>NZ_RFFK01000001.1 GCF_003696305.1 Pseudomonas sp. AOB-7
GAAGCACCGACAGGATCCAACCACCACCCTGTCGACCGGCGCGCATTCTACACGCCAACCCCAGCTTTGCAACCCCTCTTTTAAATCCAACCTATTGATTAGCAAGAGGTTTTAGAAGAGCTTCAGCACTGAAGTGGCGCGCATTCTACCGCCTGAGGAAGGCACGTCAACACCTTTCTGAAAAGAATTGCGCCCTCAGCTCTCCAGGGCCTCGCGCAGACCACTGCGCCGCTCGACCCGCCGCAGCACCGCCTGCTCGAAGATGCCGGCGCGGGTCTCCACCAGGCTAAACCAATGCCGCGCCCGGGTAATGCCGGTGTACACCAGTTCCTTGGTCAGAACCGGGTTGAGGCTGTCCGGGAGGATCAGCGCACAGTGGGCGAACTCCGAGCCCTGGGACTTGTGCACTGTCATGGCGAACACCGTCTCCACCGCGCTCAACCGGCTCGGCAGGATATGACGCAACGCGCCGCTGCCGTCGTTGCGCGGAAACACCACACGCAGCACCTGGCGCAGCGGCGCACCGGGGAACTCCGGAGGCTCGGGCAGGCGCAGGGCGATACCGATATCGCCGTTCATCAACCCCAGGCTGTAATCGTTGCGGGTCACCAGCACCGGTCGCCCTTCGAACCAGCCATGCTCCTGCTCCAGCAGCCCATGACGTTGCAGCGCCTGGGCGATGCGCTGGTTCAGCGTTTCGACGCCCCAAGGCCCCTTGCGTACCGCGCAAAGCAACTGGAACTGATCGAAGGCCGCCAGCACCCTGCCGGCCCAGCCATCCCAGGCCTGGATATCGGCGTCCGGCGCCGGCCGCTCCGCTCGCATCACCTGCAGGTAATGAGCATAGCCCTGGGCTCGGCGTTCGCCGTCCGTCAGCCCCTCCAGCAGCAAGTGCACCAGGGCACGGTCCTGCTCGCCGGCAAGACGCAGCACATGCAAGTCGTCGCTGCCGGCTGCCAGGGTAGCGCGAGCGGCCTGGGCATCGGCCTGGTTCACCGCACGGGCCAGGCGACCGATGCCGGAGGCGCCGGCGAAACGCCGCGAGTGGCGCAGCATGACGATATGCTGGGCCAGCGCCTGCTCGCCGGGCACCAGCGCCGGATCGACCATCCGCTCGCCGGTCTGCGCCTCCAGCCAGGCGCGGGTCGCGGCGCTGTAGCCACCGGCCTCCGCATCCCGACACAGATCGCCCAGCACCGCCCCGGCCTCCACCGAGGCGAGCTGATCCTTGTCACCCAGCAGGATCAACCGCGCATGAGCCGGCAGGGCGTCCAGCAGGCTGGCCATCATCTCCAGGTCGATCATCGACGCCTCGTCCACCACCAGCACATCCAGCGGCAACGGGTTACCGGCGTCGTGGCGGAAGTGGCGGCTGTCCGGGCGACTGCCTAGCAGACGATGCAGCGTGGTTACCGTACTGGGAATCTGCTGCCGCACGGCGTCCGCCACCGGCAGCGAGGCCACCTGCCCGCCGATGGACTCGGTGAGGCGCGCCGCCGCCTTGCCGGTGGGCGCCGCCAGACTCAGACGCAGCGGTGCCCCGGCGGCCATCGCCGCCTCCTGCAGCAACGCCAGCAGACGCACCACGGTGGTGGTCTTGCCGGTACCGGGGCCGCCGGTGATCAGGGTGAAGCGCCCCTGAGCCGCCAGCGCACAGGCCAGCTTCTGCCAGTCGGTCAGGCGCTCGCCAGCCAGGATCAGGGGTTCGGGGAACAGCGTGGCCAGACGCGCCGAGAGATCGGCCGGCGCCGCGGAGCCTGCTTGTAGGCGCTGAGCGATATTGCTCGCCACGCGGCGCTCGTAGTCCCAGTAACGCCGCATATAGAGGCAGGAACCGGCCAACACCAGCGGCGCGCCTGGGTCCTCCAGCAGCGAACTGCCGGCGCAGGCCGCCAGCCACTGCTCCAGTTCGAGCCCCGCCACTACCTGGGATGGCAGCAGCGTCGCGGTCTCGGCATCCTCGCCTTCCGGCGGCAGGGACAGGGTGAAGTCTGGGTTGGCCAGGGTCGCCGCCAGATCCAGACAGACATGCCCCTGGCCGAGTTGATGACTGGCCAGGGCCGCGCCGAGGATCAGCAGCGGCGAGGCATCCGGGTCCAGCTCAGCGAGGAACTGCGCCAGGGCGCGGTCCAATTCCCGTAGCCAGCCGCGCTCGCTCCAGGCGGCCAGCAGGACGAAGAGTTCGGCGCGCTCGCGCAGCGCCGGCGACAGGGTCGGACTCATGCCATGGCCTCCTCGGCTTCACCCATAAACAGTGCATCGAGCTGCTCGATCAGCTCACGCGGCGGCCGCGCCAGGTAGACGCCGTGTGCCGGCGCGCGGAGGAACAGATAGAGCGCGCCGCCCAGGTGACGGTCGTAGTCGTATTCCGCCAGGCGCAGGCGCAGCTGTCGGTGCAGGGCCAGCACGTAGAGCACGTACTGCAGGTCGTAGCGGTGGCTGGCCATGGCCGCCGCCATGGCGTCGTGGGTATAGGCGCCATCGTCGACGCCCAGCCAGTTGGACTTGTAGTCGGCCACGTAGTAGCGCCCCTGGTGCTCGAACACCAGGTCGATAAAGCCCTTGAACATGCCGTTCAGGGTGTCCGCGCGCAGCGGTTGCCGGGCGATGCCGGGCAGCTCGCAGCGCTGCACCAGCTCATCCAGGCGGCGCACGTCGACCGCCCGCGCCTCGAACCAGAACTCCAACTCCGCCTGGTACTGCGACAGCTCGGCCAGGCAGACCGCCTCGTCGTCGCCAAGCGGCAGCGGCTGCACCAGCAATCCTTGCAGCCATTGCTGCAGCGGATCGATCCAGCTTTCCAGGCCGCGCCGCTGGCAACGCCGCGCCAGGGCCTCGCGCAGCGCGAGGGAATCTGCGGCGAGCTGGGCGAAGCCCTCCTGCGCCGCCATTTCCAGCAGCCCGTGGAGGAAGGTGCCGGGATTGGGGCCGCGGGGAAAGCGATGCAGCCCCTGGGCCGAGGCCGGCAGCGGCGGCAGGGCCAGTTCCGAGCTCTCGTCGTCGCAGGCGTTCTGCATGGCCAGGCTGTCCGGTGCGGCGTCTTCGTAGCGGTTGACCCTGGCCGGCGCGTCCTCGTCGAGGCGCAGGGCGCTGTAGGAGGCGATCCACCAGTGCTCGGCGGCGCGCCGCGCCGGGGTGCGCCAACGGGGGACGAACTGTTCGTCGTCCGACGCCCGATAGCGCTGCTCGCCGGCTTGCGGTACCGGGGCCAGCACGCTGCGCGGCGCGTCTGCGAATGGCGCTAGCCAGCCGGCAAGGTCCGCACTAGCGGCCAGCGGCACGTCGCCGCCCAGCAGGTAGCCGAGGGCGGACTCGTGCAGCCGCGATTTCTTGCCATTGCCGATCTTCAGGTCCGCCACGCCCAGCCAGCAGCCATGGCGCGCGCGGGTCAGGGCCACGTAGAGCAGGCGCAGATCCTCGCCCAGCCGCTCGCGCTCGGCGCGCGCCAGGGTGTCCTCGTCGGCCTTGAGCACCAGGCGCCGACGCTGGCCGTCATGCACCTGCAGCGGCTGCTTGTCGTCCAGCGGGCGGAAGGCGCAGATAAAGGGCAGGAACACCAGGGGGTATTCCAGGCCCTTGGATTTGTGGATGGTCACCACCCGCACCAGCGCCTCGTCGCTTTCCAGGCGCAGCACCTGCTCCTCGGCGGCCTGGCCCTCACCGGCCAGCAGCTCGCCCAGGTGGCGGATCAACGCCAGCTCGCCGTCCAGTTCTGCGGCGGCCTGCTGCAGCAACTCGGCCAGATGCAGCAGGTTGGTCAGCACCCGTTCGCCGTCCTCGCGACCCATCAGCCGCTGCGGCAGGGCGAAGTCCTGCAGCAACTGGCGCAGCATCGGCAGCACGCCCTGACGCTGCCAGCGCTGGCGATAGTCGCGAAACTGCAGGACGCGGTGCTCCCAGATGCGCTCGTCGAGATTGAGCCGCTCCAGTTCGTCCAGCGCCAGGCCCAGGGTGGCGCTGGCCAGCGCTGCGCGCAGCGGACGGTCCTGGTCCGGTTCGGCGCAGGCACGCAGCCACAGCAGCAGGTCGCGGGCCTCCTGGGCGGCGAACACCGAATCCTTGTCCGACAGGTAGACGCTGCGCACGTCGCGGGCGGCCAGCTCGCCACGGATGGCCTGGGCCTCGTTGAAGTCGCGCACCAGCACGGCGATATCGCTGGGGCGCAGCGCGACCAGTCCATCCGCCCCGCTGAAGCCGGCGCGACCCTGCTGGCCCAGATCCAGCAGGCGCACGATCTCGCCGGCACTGGCGCCGGCCAGGGCATCGAGGTAGGCACCCTTGGCCAGCGGCTCGTCGCTCGCCAGGTGCCAGAGGCTCAGCGCCGGTTGCGCCTGGCCGTCCAGCGTCCAGGTCTCCTTGCGCCCCTGCGCGCTCACGTCGATAAATGGCAGGTCGTCGCGCAGCAGGAAGGCCCCCTCCCCGCCCTCGCGCTGTTCGGCGCGCAAAAATATGCCGTTCACTGCCGCCACCATGTCCTCACTGGAGCGGAAGTTCGTCTCCAGATTGTAGTGGCGCCCGGCGGTGGCACGCCGGGCGCGCAGGTAGGTGTGAATGTCGGCGCCGCGGAAGGAATAGATGGCCTGTTTGGGGTCGCCGATCATGAACAGGCCGCAGTCGTCGCGATTGATCTCCACCTGATAGAGGGTGTCGAAGATGCGGTACTGCAGCGGGTCGGTGTCCTGGAATTCGTCGATCAGCGCCACCGGGAACTGGCGACGGATCACCTCGGCCAGGCGCGGGCCGTTGTCGCCCTGCAGGGCGGCGTCGAGACGGCTGAGCATGTCGTCGAAGCCCATTTCCGCGCGCTGACGCTTCTCCCGGTCGAAACGCTGGCGCACCCAGGCCGCCGCATGGCGCAGTGCGGTTTCGGCCGGATCGCTGAGCGCGGCGAGGCGCTCGGGCAGCACGGCCATGGCCTCCAGGGCGGGGTGCACCGGCGGCTCGCCCTTCCAGGCTTCGGCCAGGCCATCGGGGGTCAGGCGAGCGAAGCCGGTGCCGAGCTCCAGACGATCCTCCTCGCCGCTCGCCCAGTCGCGCACCTTGCTCAGCCAGGGGTTGTAGTAGCGCGCCTGGATCTTGCGGGCATCCACCTGCTTGGCGGCGACGGCCGCATCCAGCAGCGCCTGCAACTCGTCGGCCCAGGTGCGCCAGGGCGTCTTCAGCGCCGCCAGTTCGCGCTGGCGATCGGCCAGGGCTCGCTCCAGCAGCTCGCCCAGCGGTTGGTCGCCGGACGCGCCCTCCTCGCCCAGCAGCGGCCGCAGCCGCGCGCCGAGGTTGGCCGGCGCGCCCCAGTGACGCGCCGCCCACGCCAGCGCCGCGCCCTGCAGCGGATAGCAGTGCTGCCGCCAGTAGTCGCGCACCACTTCGGCGAGCAGTTCGCTGTGGTCGGTCTCCAGGGTCTGGCTGAACAGGCTGCCGCTGTCGAAGGCGTGCTCGCGCAGCATGCGCTGGCACCAGCCATGGATGGTGGAAACGGCCGCCTCGTCCATCCACTGCGCGGCCAACTCCAGGCGGCGGGCACAGTCGGGCCACCGGGCCGCGGGGAAGTCCGCGCGCAGCTCGTGCAGCAGCGCGTCGGCCTCGCCGTCGCCGCGAAAAAGCGCCGCCGCCTGCACCAGGCGTGCGCGGATACGGTCGCGCAGCTCGCGGGTGGCGGCGTCGGTGAAAGTCACCACCAGGATCTGCGGCGGCAGCAAGGGCTCGCGGAAGGCCGCGTCGCCACCGTGGCCGAGGATCAGGCGCAGGTAGAGCGCGGAAATGGTGAAAGTCTTGCCAGTACCGGCGCTGGCCTCGATCAGGCGGCTGCCGTGCAGCGGAAAGCTCAGGGCCAGGGGACGTCGTGACGGGCTCATGGCCTATCCTCCTCGAGGGCAATCGGCTGGCTTTGCAGCAGCGGCCGGTACAGTCGCTCGCTCCAGACCGGGAACTGGCGATCGGCGGTCAGCGCCGCGTAGTCGGGGAACTGCCGCGCCAGGCTGGCGCTGCCGGCCACTTCGCCGCTGAGGTTGTAGCCACCCTCGTAGACGGCTCTGGCCTTGTCGTCGTTCTCCTCCTGCAGCCAGGCCAGCGACGTCTTCAACGCCACCGGCAGCGGCGCCTGCATGCCGGCATTCCAGGCTTGCAGCCAGCCGGCGAGCAGCTGCGCCGCATGCTCGGTCGGCAGCGGCTCGAAGACCAGGGCCTGGTCCTCGCCCACCAACAGCGTGCTGATGGGCGCGTCGCAAGCGGCGGCGATCACGTGCAGCACATAGGGGCGCAGCAGGCGATGCCACTTCCAGGTCTTGTCATTGGCCAGGGCGCCGGGCAGCAGCTCCAGGCGCGCCAGGCTGCCGTCGGCCTGGCGCCGCAGGCCGCCGAGCCAGCCGTCCAGCTGCACGTCGGCGGCGCTGAAGCTCAGTCGCTGCGGCGACTCCAGCAGCTCCGGCCACAACAGGCAGAGCCCCTGATAACGCTGCAGCTGCGCCGGCAACGGTGCCAGCAAGGCATCGCGGTATTGCGCGCCGAAGCCGGCCAGCGGCAGCACGCCGCTGCGCTGCAGGCGGTCGGCGGCCGCCAGCAGGGCGTCCTCGGCATCGCCGTCCGGGGTCAACACGGCGGCTTTCAGCAAACGCTCCTGCAGCTGGTAGCGTTCCAGCGCGTCGAGGGCGAAGGGTTCGCTGTCCAGCCGGGCCTGCTCCTCTTCATCGAGGAACACCTTGAGGCGGCGGGCGAAGAAGCACTTCACCGGATCACGGAGGAAACTCTGCAACAGTTCGGGGCCGATCTGCTGGCCATCCTCCCAGGCCGGCAACGCCCCCTGGGCCACGGCGGACGCGGCCTGGCCATGCAGCGCGGCCCATTCGTGGACGTAACTGAACAGCCCCGGCTCGGCGCCGAAGTAGCGACGACTGAAGGGCTGCAGCGGATGTTCGGTGGTCAGCGCAGGCAGCAGGTCGCCGCCGCCAAGCAGTCTCCAGGCGGCGCCGAGATGGTCGCGCAGCTGGCCGATCAGCACCGACGGCGGGCGCTCGCTGTTGTCGCGGATGCTGCGGCCCACCCAGCTGATATAGAGGCGCTCGCGCGCCGCCAGCAGCGCCTCCAGCAGCAGGTAGCGGTCGCCCTCGCGGCGCGAGCGGTCGCCGGGGCGGTAGTCGCCGGCCATCAGGTCGAAGTCCAGCGGCGCCTGGTTGCGCGGGTAGTCGCCGTCGTTCATGCCGAGCAGGCAGACGTGACGGAAGGGAATGGCGCGCATCGGCATCAGGGTGCAGAAGTTCACCGCGCCGGCGAGAAATCGCTGGCTCAGGCGGCCCTGATCGAGATCGCCGAGCCAGGCTTCGCGCACCACCGGCAGCGGCAGCGGCTCTGCCAGGCCGCCGGTTTCGCACAGCGCCAGCCAGGCGTCGAGGGCATCCAGCAGCTGAGTGCGCAGCACCTCCTCGCGGTCGTCCTGAGGCAGGAAGAAACCCTCCAGCAGGTCGCGCAAACGCGCGCCCCAGCGCGCCGGGCTGGCTGGTTCGCGCAGCGCTTCCAGTTGGCGTTCGAGAGCCTCCAGCAGACGGGTCAGCGGGCCGATCAGGGCGGCGTCGAGGCCGCCGATCTCGTCATAGGGCTCGATGCCGGCATAGGCCCCCGCCCCGCCCACCGCGTAGCCCAGCAGCATGCGGCGCAGGCCGAAACGCCAGGTGTTCTGTTCCAGGCCTGTACCCAGCCCCAGGGATTCGCGCTGGCGGGCATCTAGGCCCCAGCGGATGCCGGCGCCTTCCAGCCAGCGCCGCAGGGTGGGCAGCTCCTCTTCCTTGATGCCGAAGCGCGCGCGCAGGGCGGCGACGTCCAGCAGGTCGAGCACCTCGCTGACGCTGAAGCGACTGTCCGGCAGCTGCAGCAGGTGTTCCAGGGCGATCAGCAGCGGCTCCTTGCCGCGCAGGCCCTGGTCCGCCAGGGTGAAGGGAATGTGCCGCGGATCGTCGCTGGCGAACTGGCCGAACACCGCCTGGATGTGCGGCGCGTAGGTGTTCACGTCCGGCACCATGACGATCACGTCGCGCGGGCGCAGGCTCGGGTCTCCGCTGAAGCATGCCAGCAACTGGTCGTGCAGCACCTCCACCTCGCGCTGGGCGCTGTGGGCGACGTGGAAGCGCAGCGAGCGGTCCCGCGCCGGATCCAGCGGCGGCCAGGTGGTGCGGGTTTCCGCCAGCGGGCGCAGGTCGAGAATGTCGTTCTGCAGTTGGCCCAGCAGGCTGTCCTCGCGCGCCGTACTGAACAGGTCGATGCGCTCGAACGCCTCGCGGTAGCGCTGCGGCTCGTCGTACTGATCGAGCAGGTTGATGTAGTCGCGGCCCTGCTTGCCCCAGGCAGCCAGCAGCGGTTGGGCGTGCTGGTGCATCTCTTCCTGCTCGAACAGGCCGATCTGCCCGGCCGGCTTGCCCTTGCGCTGCTGGCGGCGGTACTCGTGGCGCAGCAGGTCCTTGTCCTCGACTATGTCGCCCCAATGGTGCTGGCAGGGGTTGTGCACGTAGAGCATCACCTGGCTGAAGCGCGCCATGGCGGCTAGCGCCTCCAGCACCTGGGCCGGCAACGAGGAGATGCCGAAAACCGTGATCCGCCGCGGCAGACCGGGCGGCGGCGCGTCCAGCTCGGCCAGGCGCGCGACGAAGCGCGGATGCACGCCGGCGCGGCTGTCCGCCAGGTGCTCCGCGCCGACATCCGCCAGCAATGCCCGCCACAAGG
Source organism: Pseudomonas sp. AOB-7 (assembly GCF_003696305.1). Lineage (GTDB taxonomy): Bacteria > Pseudomonadota > Gammaproteobacteria > Pseudomonadales > Pseudomonadaceae > Aquipseudomonas. The sequence goes on from NZ_RFFK01000001.1 coordinate 8,707, forward strand.
CCGGTTGCCAGCGCGAGGCCTCGTCCAGCAAGCGCTCGCCACCACGCGAGGTGCGTAGGCGATCGTGCCCCGCCGCCCAGTCCGCCAGCCAGTCGGCGCGATAGACCTGGTACTGGTCGAACAGATCCGCCAGGCGCTCGGCCAACTGGTGGCGCTTGCGCAGGTCGCCGTCGTCGGCGAGAAAACGCCGCAACGGGGCAAAGGCGTCGTCCGCCAGCAGCGCCGGCAACAGGCGCATCAGACGCCAGGTCAGCGGCGCCTTGTCCAGCGGCGACTGCGACGGAATCGCATCCTTGCCCAACACGCCGCGGTAGGCCTGCCAGAGAAAACGCGCCGGTAGATCCACGTCCAACGCCGCGGCGATACCGCAACCGTCGCGCTCGGCCAGCGCCAGCTTGAGCCACTGGGCGATACCGTTGCTCTGCACCAGCAGCACTTCGTTCTCCAGCGGCCGCAGCGGATAACGACGCATCCACTGCACCGCCAACGCGCGCAACTCTTCCAGATGGTTGCCGTGGATCACGATAAGACCGGGGGAAAGCTCCGGGCTGGCGGGCATCGACTGGCTCCTTGCAAATAACGATGGGCAAGTTTGCCAGTAATTGGCGACCAGGTGCGCCGAGAACGTTTGGCCATTTCAAGCATCGTCAACTGGCGGGGAACTGGCATTGCACGATTCAGTTGCGGGGGATTGGTTACCGAGCCCCGCAGATCGGCACCGACAGTATTGAGGCGGATGAAAGAATTCGCAGACACAAAAAAGCCTGGTCATCACTGACCAGGCTTTGATGTAGGGTTTTTTGGTCGGGACGGAGTGATTCGAACACTCGACCCCTTGCACCCCATGCAAGTGCGCTACCGGGCTGCGCTACGCCCCGACGATGCTTACGTGTTACCGAAAGCGGGAGGAACTATACATTAAGCTTTTGAATTAAGGCAACTTTTTCTTTTGCCCTATTTCCGCAGGACATGCAGCACGTCCTCGAGCTCGACGATCATCTGCTTGATCAACTGACGATACTGGGTGGTGTCGTCCTTGGCCTCGTCGCCGGAGAGGCGCTGACGCGCCCCGCCGATGGTGAAGCCCTGATCGTAGAGCAACGCGCGAATCTGCCGGATCATCAGTACGTCCTGGCGCTGGTAGTAACGGCGGTTGCCCCGCCGCTTGACCGGATTGAGCTGTGGAAACTCCTGTTCCCAATAACGCAGGACATGGGGCTTGACCGCGCAGAGCTCGCTGACTTCGCCGATGGTGAAGTAGCGCTTGCCGGGTATCGCCGGTAGCTCGTCGTTATGACTTGGTTCCAGCATATGCCTCGACCCTGGCCTTCAGTTTTTGCCCTGGACGAAAGGTGACCACACGGCGAGCCGTGATCGGGATCTCCTCTCCTGTTTTCGGGTTGCGGCCGGGTCGCTGGCGCTTGTCGCGCAAGTCGAAGTTACCGAACCCGGAAAGCTTGACCTGTTCGTTCAGCTCCAGAGCCTGGCGGATCTCTTCAAAAAACAGCTCCACCAGCTCCTTGGCTTCCCGTTTGTTCAGGCCGAGCTCTTCGTACAGACGTTCCGCCATTTCAGCTTTCGTCAGAGCCCCCATACGCTACTTCCTTAACGTGGCGTTGAACCTTTGTTCGAGGCAGGTGAGGATATTTTGCGTAGTAGTACTCACCTCATCGTCATTAAGAGTGCGCGATGGATGCTGCCAGGTCAAGCCGACTGCCAGGCTTTTTCTAAGCGGATCAATGCCTTTACCGTGATAGACGTCAAATAGCTTGAGGTCTGTCAGCCACTCGCCCGCCGCCTCGCGAATGGCGGCGAGCACGGCCTCGGCCGGCTGTTCGCGATCGACCAGCAGTGCCAGGTCGCGGCGTACTTCGGGGAAGCGCGACAGCTCGCTGAAAACCGGCATGCGCCCGACTGCCACCTCGGTCAGCAGCAACTCGAAGAGGAACACCGGCTGATCCAGACCGAGGGTCTTGGCCAGCTCCGGATGCAGGGCACCGATGAAACCGACCAGACGCCCCTCCCGCTCGATGCGCGCGGTCTGACCCGGATGCAGCGCCGGATGCTCACCTGGCACGAAGCTGAAGGCATCGGCAGCGCCGGCACAGCCCAGCAGCGCCTCGACATCGGCCTTCAGATCGTAGAAGTCCACACTCTCCCGGCTATTGGCCCAGCCTTCCGGCAGACGGCCGCCACTGATCACGCCGCCCAGCATGGCTTCCTGCTTGAGACCTTCGAGCTGGCCGACGAAACGCAGGCCGCTCTCGAACAGACGCACGCGCGACTGCTGGCGATTGAGGTTGTGCTCCAGCGCCTTGACTAGGCCCGGCCACAGCGAGCAGCGCATGGCGGCCATGTCGGCGGAGATCGGGTTGGCCAGCTGCAGCGGGACGACACCCGGGTTGAACAACTCGAACAGCTTGGGATCGATAAAACTGTAGGTGATGGCCTCCTGGTAACCACGCGCCACCAGCAGGCGACGCAGGGCCGGCAGCTCGGCACGGGCTTCGGCCTTGGCCTGCGGGGCCAGGCGTGCCTGCGGGTAACGCACCGGCAGGCGGTTGTAGCCATACAGACGACCCAGCTCTTCGATCAGGTCCACTTCCAGGCTGATATCGAAGCGGTGGCTCGGCACGCTGACCTGCCAATGGCCGGCGCCCTCGGCGGTCACGCCCAGGCCCAGCGCGCTGAGCAGGCGCTCGACTTCAGCGCCGTCCATGTCCAGGCCAAGCATCTGGCTGATGCGCTCAGCGCGCAGAGTGATCGGCGCGACGTTTGGCAGGTCAGCCGCACTGGCCACTTCGATGATCGGGCCGGCGTCCCCGCCGACGATCTCCAGCAGCAGCGCAGTGGCGCGCTCCATGGCGCTGCGCGCCAGCTGCGAGTCGACGCCGCGCTCGAAGCGATGCGAGGAATCGGTGTGCAGGCCATAGGAGCGCGCCTTGCCGGCCACGGCGATATTGTCGAAGAAGGCGCTCTCGAGGAACAGGTCGCGGGTCTTGCCGCTCACGCCGCTGTGCTCGCCCCCCATCACGCCGGCAATCGCCAGGGCGCGCTCGTGGTCGGCGATCACCAGGGTGTCGGAGCGCAGGCTGACTTCCTGACCATCCAGCAGCACCAGCTTCTCGCCCTCTTCCGCCATGCGCACGCGGATGCCGCCGTTGATTTCGGCCAGATCGAAGGCGTGCATCGGCTGGCCAAGTTCGAGCATCACGTAGTTGGTGATGTCGACGGCGGCGTCGATGCTACGGATATCGGAGCGACGCAGGCGCTCGACCATCCACAGCGGGGTCGGCTTGGACAGGTCGACGTTGCGAATGACGCGACCCAGGTAGCGCGGGCAGGCCTTGGGCGCCAGCACCTCGACCGGACGCACTTCGTCATGGACAGCCGCGACCGGGGCGACGGAAGCCGCCGAGAGCGAGACGCCGTAAATGGCGCCGACTTCGCGGGCCAGACCGGCCAGCGACAGGCAGTCGCCGCGGTTCGGGGTCAGGCCGATTTCGATGCTGGCATCGTCCAGGCTCAGGTAGGTGCGAATGTCCTGGCCGACCGGAGCATCCGCCGCCAGCTCCATCAGGCCGCTGTTGTCCTCGCTGATCTGCAGTTCGGAGGCCGAGCAGAGCATGCCCTGGGACTCCACGCCGCGCAGCTTGGCTTGCTTGATCTTGAAGTCGCCCGGCAGTTCGGCGCCGATCATGGCGAAGGGAATCTTGATGCCGGCACGGGCGTTGGGCGCGCCGCAAACCACCTGGAAGTTGGCGCTGCCGTTGCTGACCTGGCACACACGCAGCTTGTCGGCGTCCGGGTGCTGCTCGGCGCTGAGGATCTCGCCCACCACCACGCCGCTGAACTGGCCGGCGACCGGGATCACCGCGTCCACTTCCAGGCCGACCATGGACAGGCGGGCCACCAGCTCGTCGCGCGAGACGTCCGGGTTCACCCAGCTGCGCAGCCACTGTTCACTGAATTTCATACTGTCTGTTCTCCTTAAACGAATTCGATGACGAAGGCGGTACTAGCGAAATTGCGCCAGAAACCGCAGGTCGTTATCGAAGAACAGGCGCAAGTCATTGACGCCATAACGCAGCATGGCCAGGCGCTCGACGCCCATGCCGAAGGCGAAGCCGGAGTATTTCTCCGGGTCGATGCCGCTCATGCGCAGCACGTCCGGATGCACCATGCCGCAGCCCATCACTTCCAGCCAGCCGGTCTGCTTGCACACGCGACAGCCCTTGCCCGAGCACATCACGCACTGCATGTCGACTTCGGCCGAGGGCTCGGTGAAGGGGAAGAAGGACGGGCGGAAACGCACGCCCAGCGGCTTCTCGAAGAACACCCGGAGGAACTCCTCGATGGTGCCCTTGAGGTCGGCGAAGCTGATGCCCTCGTCGACCAGCAGGCCTTCGACCTGGTGGAACATCGGCGAGTGGGTGATATCGGAGTCGCAGCGGTAGACGCGGCCGGGGCAGACGATGCGGATCGGCGGCTGCTGCGACTCCATGGTGCGCACCTGCACCGGCGAGGTGTGGGTGCGCAGCAGCATGTTGGCGTTGAAATAGAAGGTGTCGTGCATCGCCCGCGCCGGATGGTGGCCGGGGATGTTGAGGGCTTCGAAGTTGTGGTAGTCGTCTTCGACTTCCGGGCCCTCGGCGACGTTGTAGCCGATATGGGTGAAGAACTGCTCGACACGCTCGAGGGTACGGGTGACCGGGTGCAGGCCGCCGGAGGCCTGGCCGCGGCCCGGCAGGGTCACGTCGATGCGCTCGGACGCCAGCTTCTCAGCGAGCAGGGCCTGCTCAAGCACGGATTTGCGGGCGTTCAGGGCGTCCTGAACCTGGTTCTTGGCGGCGTTGATCAGGGCGCCAGCCTGCGGACGCTCCTCGGCCGACAGCTTGCCCAGGGTCTGCATCAGGGCGGTCAGCTCGCCCTTCTTGCCGAGATACTGAACCCGGAGTTGTTCCAGGGCGTTGACGTCTGCGGTGTTTTGCACGGCCTCTAGCGCTTGCGAGACCAATGCATCCAGGTTTTCCATGTACGGACTCCAGATACGAAATAGGGGAAGAGCTTGAAGGCTCTTCCCCTATCTTTGACGTTGCCACCGGGCAAGCCCGGTGATTGTCGGGGGACTTAAGCCAGAACGGCCTTAGCTTTCTCGACAATCGCAGCAAACGCCGCTTTTTCGTTCACTGCCAGATCGGCCAGGACCTTACGGTCGATTTCGATCGACGCCTTTTTCAGGCCAGCGATCAGACGGCTGTAGGACAGACCGTTGACGCGAGCACCGGCGTTGATACGGGCGATCCACAGAGCACGGAACTGACGCTTGCGCTGACGACGGTCGCGGTAGGCGTATTGGCCTGCCTTGATCACCGCCTGCTTGGCGACGCGGAACACGCGCGAACGCGCACCGTAGTAGCCCTTGGCGAGCTTCAGGATTTTTTTGTGACGAGCACGAGCGATAACGCCACGCTTAACACGAGCCATGAGTAATTACCTCTAAATATCTTGACCGATTAACGAACGCGCAGCATGCGCTCGACTTTAGCTTTGTCCGACGGGCCGATCAGCGAGCTGCCGCGCAGCTGACGCTTACGTTTGGTGGACATCTTGGTCAGGATGTGGCTCTTGAAAGCGTGCTTGTGCTTAAAGCCCGAAGCAGTCTTCAGGAAGCGCTTTGCAGCGCCGCTCTTAGTTTTCATCTTTGGCATGTTTGGTACTCCGCATTCATTAACAACTGATAACCATCAGGCCTGCCAGTGCCCGGGAGGTTATTTACGCTTCTTGGGAGCGATGACCATCATCAGCTGGCGTCCTTCCAGCTTAGGATGCTGTTCAACGGTGCCGAGTTCGGCGAGGTCGGCTTCGACCCGCTTCAACAGCTCCATGCCCAGTTCCTGGTGGGCCATCTCACGGCCGCGGAATCGTAGCGATACCTTGGCCTTGTCCCCATCTTCAAGGAAACGTACCAGGTTGCGTAGTTTTACCTGGTAATCCCCTTCTTCCGTCCCTGGACGAAACTTGATCTCTTTGATCTGTTGCTGGTGCTGATTCTTCTTCGCAATAGCAGCCTGCTTTTTCTTTTCGAACAGGTGCTTGCCGTAGTCCATGATGCGGCAAACCGGCGGGACTGCGTCAGCGGAGATCTCTACCAGATCCAGCTTGGCTTCTTCAGCCACGCGCAATGCCTCATCAATCGAAACAATACCAACCTGCTCGCCGTCCGCACCAATCAGGCGAACCTCACGTGCGGTGATGTTCTCGTTGATCGGCGCCTTGGGAGCGGCCCGCTTATCCTGTCTCATTTCACGCTTAATAGTTATTACTCCGAATCTTGGCGACCACGCCGGGAAACCGCTTGCTGCAATTGCGCGGCGAACTGCTCGAGGGGCATGGAGCCCAGATCGACGCCTTCACGGGTGCGCACAGCAACGGATCGTGTCTCAACCTCCCGATCTCCAATAACCAAGAGATAGGGAACCTTGAGCAAGGTATGCTCGCGGATTTTAAAGCCGATCTTTTCGTTTCTCAAGTCAGCCTTGGCACGAAAACCGCTTTGGTTGAGAGTTTTCTCTGCTTCGCGGGCAAAATCGGCCTGCTTGTCGGTGATATTCATGATCACCGCCTGGGTCGGCGCCAGCCAGGCCGGGAACGCCCCTTCGTAGTGCTCGATGAGGATGCCGATGAAGCGCTCGAAGGAACCGAGGATCGCCCGGTGCAGCATGACCGGATGCTTGCGGTTGTTGTCCTCGGAAACGTACTCCGCGCCCAGGCGCACCGGCAGATTGAAGTCCAGCTGCAGAGTACCGCACTGCCACACACGACCCAGGCAATCCTTCAGCGAGAACTCGATCTTCGGCCCGTAGAAGGCGCCCTCGCCCGGCTGCAGGTCATAGGCCAGCCCGGCACTGTCGAGCGCCGCCGCCAGGGCCGCCTCGGCGCGATCCCACAACTCATCGGAACCCACGCGCTTTTCCGGACGAGTGGACAGCTTGAGCTGGATGTCGGTGAAGCCGAAGTCGGCGTAGACCGCCTGGGTCAGCTTGATGAAGTCGGCGGATTCGGCCTGCATCTGCTCTTCGGTGCAGAAGATGTGCGCGTCGTCCTGAGTGAAGCCGCGCACGCGCATGATGCCGTGCAGCGCACCTGACGGCTCGTTGCGGTGGCAGGCACCGAACTCGGCCAGGCGCATCGGCAGCTCGCGATAGCTCTTCAGCCCCTGATTGAATACCTGAACGTGGCACGGGCAGTTCATCGGCTTGATCGCGTAATCGCGGCTTTCCGATTCGGTGGTGAACATGTTCTCGGCGTAATTGGCCCAGTGCCCGGACTTCTCCCACAGGCTGCGATCGACCACCTGCGGCGTCTTGATCTCGAGGTAACCGTGCTCGCGCTGCACCTGACGCATGTACTGTTCGAGCACTTGGTACAGGGTCCAGCCATTGGGATGCCAGAACACCATGCCCGGCGCTTCTTCCTGGGTATGAAATAGGTCCAGGCGCTTGCCGATCTTGCGGTGATCGCGCTTCTCGGCTTCTTCGATGCGCTGGATATAGGCCGCCAGCTGCTTCTTGTCCGCCCAGGCGGTGCCATAGATGCGCTGCAACTGCTCGTTCTTCGAGTCGCCGCGCCAGTAGGCGCCGGAAATACGGGTCAGCTTGAACGCCTTGAGGAAACGGGTGTTGGGGACGTGCGGACCGCGGCACATGTCGACGTACTCCTCATGGAAGTACAGCCCCATGGCCTGCTCGTCCGGCATATCGTCAATCAGGCGCAACTTATATTCCTCGCCGCGCGCCCTGAACAGCTCGACGACCTCGGCACGCGGCGTCATCTTCTTGATGACGTCGTAGTCCTTGTCGATCAGCTCGGCCATGCGCTTTTCGATGGCCGCCATGTCTTCCGGGGTGAAGGGACGGTCGATGGCAATGTCGTAATAAAAGCCTTCATCGATGACCGGACCGATCACCATCTTGGCATTCGGATAGAGCTGCTTGACCGCATGCCCAACCAGGTGAGCGCAGGAGTGGCGGATGATCTCCAGCCCCTCTTCGTCCTTCGGCGTGATGATCTGCAGGGTCGCGTCAGTCTCGATCAGGTCGCAAGCATCGACCTGGCGACCATTGACCTTACCGGCTAGGGTGGCCTTGGCCAGGCCCGCACCAATGGACTGGGCGACCTCCAGCACGGAAACCGGATGATCGAACGAACGCTGACTGCCGTCGGGAAGAGTAATGATGGGCATGGCGCCTCCTCTCCTAGTGGTGACCCCTACCAAAGGTCACGTGGGTTGGGATGAGCCAGGAAGCGATCCGGCGGTATACCTGCCGAACGATGGCAGGAGCCCCAAGGGCCAACCAGAACCGAACCAGAGTCACTGGAAGTAAAGAGTGCGGATGCTTTCAGAAAGCCTGAACGCTGACAAGCAACCACAGACAATATCCGAGCGGAATTCTCGGAAGTTTTGCCGCCACGAATGACGAGCAACAAAAAAGGGGTCGTATCAACGACCCCTTTTTATCGATTTGGTAGGCACAATTGGACTCGAACCAACGACCCCCACCATGTCAAGGTGGTGCTCTAACCAACTGAGCTATGTGCCTTCGATGGGTGCGCATTCTACGCAGAAGTTTTTGGCCGTCAACAGGTTTTTTCGCTAACTCACTGAAATAGGCCAAATTTTTTATTTCAGCCAGGCTCGTTGAATATTTTGCACAGGCACTAGCCGGGCATTTTCAACTCAGGTAGGATCGGCTCATTCGTAAAAAATAAAGAACAGAGGTTCAAAATGGCGCACACGGCATACCCACAATCCTACTACGCCGCTTCTGCCAACCCCGTTCCCCAGCGCCCTGCCCTGCAAGGTGAAGTGGAAACGGACGTCTGCATCGTCGGCGCCGGCTATACCGGCCTGTCCACCGCGCTGTTCCTGCTGGAGAACGGCTTCAAGGTGAGCATCGTCGAGGCGGCCAAGGTCGGCTTCGGTGCCTCCGGGCGCAACGGCGGGCAAATCGTCAACAGCTACAGCCGCGACATCGACGTGATCGAGCGCAGCGTCGGCCCCAAGCAGGCGCAACTGCTCGGGCATATGGCTTTCGAGGGGGGGCGCATCATCCGTGAGCGCATCGCCAAGTACGACATCCAGTGCGACCTCAAGGACGGCGGGGTGTTCGCCGCGCTCACCGACAAGCAGATGGGCCACCTGGAAGCGCAGAAGAAGCTGTGGGAGCGCTATGGCCATACCCAGCTGGAACTGATGGACGCCAAGCGCATCCGCGAGGTGGTGGCCACCGACAACTATGTCGGCGGCATGCTCGACATGAGCGGCGGCCATATCCATCCGCTTAACCTGGCCCTGGGCGAGGCCGCCGCGGTGGAGTCGCTCGGCGGGGTGATCTACGAGCAATCCCCGGCCACCCGCATCGACCGCGGCGCCAACCCGGTGGTGCACACCCCCGAAGGGCGGATCAAGGCCAAGTTCGTGGTGGTGGCGGGCAACGCCTACCTCGGCAATCTGATGCCGGAGCTGTCGGCCAAATCGATGCCCTGCGGCACCCAGGTGATCACCACCGAGCCGCTGTCCGACGAACTGGCCGCCAGCCTGTTGCCGCAGGATTACTGCGTCGAGGACTGCAACTACCTGCTCGACTACTATCGCCTGTCCGGCGACAAGCGCCTGATCTTCGGCGGCGGCGTGGTCTACGGCGCGCGCGACCCGGCCAATATCGAGGCGATCATCCGCCCGAAGATGCTCAAGACCTTCCCCCAGCTGAAGAACGTGAAGATCGACTTCGCCTGGACCGGCAACTTCCTGCTGACCCTGTCGCGCCTGCCCCAGGTCGGCCGCCTCGGCGACAACATCTACTATTCGCAGGGTTGCAGCGGCCATGGCGTGACCTACACCCACCTGGCCGGCAAGGTGCTGGCCGAGGCGCTACGCGGCCAGGCCGAGCGTTTCGACGCCTTCGCCAACCTGCCGCACTACCCCTTCCCCGGCGGGCGGATGTTCCAGGTACCGTTCAGCGCCCTCGGCGCCTGGTACTACACCCTGCGCGACAAGCTGGGCGTGTAACGACCGCAGGAACAAAAACGGCGCCCTTGGGCGCCGTTTTCGTTTGCCTTATGGACAGGCCGGCAGGGCCTGACATTGACCCGTTGCGACGCTCGCCTTCAGCGGCGCGGCAAAGCGCGCATCCTCCGGGGCCAGGCGCCGCGCGCAGGCCTGGGCCTGCTGCGCGCGTTCGCCGCAGCCTTGCTCGCCGAGCAACTGGGCCAGATTGAACCAGCCGGCGGCGAAATCCGGCTCGCGTTGCAGGCTGGCGCGCAGCGCCTGCTCGGCGCCTTGGCGATCACCTTCGGCATAGCGGCTGTTGGCCAGGGCGAACCAGCTCAGCGCCTGCTCCGGCCAGGCCTGGGTGGCGCGTCGATAGGCACGCTGCGCCGCCATCTTGCGCCCGGTCTGCTCCAGATCGCTGGCGGCCTTGAGCCAGGCGCGCATGTCGGCCTGCGCCGGCAATTGCTCCGGCGGCAAGGCCAGCACCGCCCAGCGCCCGCCGCGCGCCCAGCTCTGGTCGAAGCTGGCGAAATCATCCACCAGGCGCCGCGTGGTGCCGGAGCGCAGGATCAGCGTGCGCTCGCGACGGTCGTAGCCGACCACCACGGCGAAGTGCCATTGCGGGTAGAAGTCGAACGCCAGGTTCTGCAGCACCAGCACCGGATTGCCGGCGGCCACCTCGGCCAGCAGCGCCTCCAGACGCGGCTGCAGCGGATACACCAGCATGTCGTGGCTGCGTGCGGCGGCAACCATCTCCACCTGCAGACTGCCTTCGCGACCGGGCAGGTAGACCTTGTCCTTGAGCACGCCAGGGGTGGTCAGCACGCCGCGCTGGTTGAGCATGGTGGCCAACGCCGCCGGCCCGCACTGGTAGGCGTCCTGCGGGAAGAATGGCACATCGCTCAGCTCGACCCGCTCAGGCAAACGCTCGGCCTCCGGCGATAACAGCGGAGACCGAGCGCAGGCTGCGAGTAGAACGACTGAAGCGATACAGGCGAGGCGAATCAGCGATTGATGCATTTGACGAAATTGAAGATGTTGGTGGCGCACAGCATATCAGTGATGATGAAGATCACCAGGAACAGCACGATGATGCCGACCACGCCGGCACCGGCGGGCGCCTGATCCAGCTGCTGGTTGAACTGCGCCAGCTCGGCCGGGGTGAGGCTGGCGATACGCGACTCCACCTGCTCGCGCTCGACGCCCATGGCCACCAGTTTGTCCTTGACCTGCTCGTCGTCGAGCATGGCCATCAATTGCGCCTGATCCACCTGGTGCTGCTGTTCGGCGAGCACCTCGTGGGTGCCGATCATGGCCGCGTTGGCGACGGGTATCTGCACCACCAGCAGCAGGTGCAGCAATGCGGTGAAGAACGCCAGACGGCGCAGAACGGGGTGCATGGACATTGTCATTGTGGTTGTCTCCTGAGACGGCTAGGTAGCCAATAGACAGTATGGCAGGCGTCCGGGTTCACCCCGAAAATCTGCACCCGCTCACACTTCCTGCAGCAACTGGCTGAGCACCGCTCGCAACTTGCCCGGCTTGACCGGCTTGTTCAGCAGCGGCGCGCCCAGCGCCTGCAGGTCGCGGCGGCAGGCGTCGCTGCGGTCGGCGCTGATGATCAGCGCCGGAATCGGCCGGGCGAACGCCTCGCGCAGCTGCTGGATCACCTGGCAGCCGAGCACGCCGTGATCGAGGTGGAAATCCGCCAGTATCACCTCCGGCGCCCTGCCCTGCAGGCGTAGCAGCGCTTCGGGCAGATCCAGTGCGGTGACCACCTCGCAGCCCCACTGGCCGAGCAGCGCGGCCATGCTGTGCAGGATCGCCTCTTCGTTGTCGATCACCAGCAGGCGCCGCCCCGGCAGCGGGTCGCCGAGCAGCGGCTGCGGCATGGGCTGCGCCGGCCGTTGCGGGCGCTCGGCAGCCAACGGCACGCGGATGCTGAACAGCGAGCCGCGCCCCGGCTGCGAACTCACCTGCACCGGATAACCGAGCATGCGCGCGATACGCTCGACTATGGCCAGGCCGAGGCCGACGCCCTTGCGCTCGGTGGCGCGGCCGACGTCCAGCTGGTTGAACTCGAGGAAGATCTTGTCCAGTTGGTCGGCGGGAATGCCGCGGCCGCTGTCCCACACCTGCAGCTCGAGAAACTGGCCGCGCCGCCGCGCGCCGAGCAGCACGCCGCCGCGTTCGGTGTAGCGACAGGCGTTGCTGAGGAAGTTGCGCAGGATGCGCGTGAGCAGGCGAAAATCGGTGTGCACCGCGCAGTCGGCGATGCGCACGCGCAGGCGCAGGCCGCGGGCCACGGCGACGCCGTCGAACTCCGAGGCCAGCGGCGCCAGCAGCTCCTCCAGGCGATAGACGTCGAGGTCCGGCTTGATCGCCGCCTGGTCCAGCTTGGAGATGTCCAGCAGGTCGGTGAGCAGATCCTCAGCGCCTTCCAGTGCCAGGTGGCTGCGTTCCACCAGATTGAGCTCGGCGCTCGGCAGCTCGCGCTCACGCAGGGTGGAGATCAGCAGCCGCGCGGCGTTGAGCGGCTGCAGCAGGTCGTGGCTGGCGGCGGCCAGGTACTTGTCCTTGCTGCGGTTGGCCGCCTCGGCGGCGTCGCGCGCCTCGCGCAGGGCCTGCTCGATGCGCTCGCGCTCTTCGATCTGCCGTTGCAGGTTGCGGTTGGATTCGAGCAGCTCGTAGGTACGTGCAGCGACCCGGCGCTCCAGTTCGTCGTTGAGCTGTTGCAGGCGCTGCTGGGCCTGCTTGCGCTCGGTGATGTCGGCGACGAAACCCTCGAACAGGCCCTCGCCTTCGGGCTTGAGCAGCAGGTTCATCAACACGTCGATGACGCTGCCGTCGCGCCGGCGTAACTGGGTTTCGTAGCCGACCAGGGCGGCGCCGCGGCCCAGCTGCTCGCGAATCCGCGCCAGCTCGTCGAAGCCGCCGACGAACAGGTGGCGCGCCAGGTCGTTCAGCGACCACAGCACCTGCTGCGGATCGTCGTAGCCAAGCATGCGCGCCATGGCCGGGTTGGCCGCCAGCACGCCCTGCTGCAGGCTGGCCTGGAAGATGCCGTGCACGGCGTGCTCGAACAGCCATTTGTAGCGGTTGCGCTCGGTTTCCAGCTCCTCCAGGCGCGCCAGCAGCTCGGGGTAGTGGCTCTTGCGCGCCGACTGGCTGCTGAGCCCCAGCAGCCCGGCCAGCGCCTCGTCAGAGCGCCTCGCCATAGACCACCTCGACGTCGCGCTGGGTCGACTCGCGCGGGTTGGTAAGGATGCACGGATCGTCCATGGCATGGCTGGAAAGGAACGGAATGTCCGAGCTGCCGACGCCATGCAAGCCGAGGGTTTCGCGGAAGCCCACGGCATGCTTGAAGGCGATCAGGTGCTCGACCAGGCGCTGGCGAATCTGCGCGTGGTTCAGCCCGCGACAGTCGATGCCGAGGGTTTCGGCGATGACCTTGAAACGCTCCGGCGCCGCGCTGTAGTTGAAGGCCACCACGTGCTCGACCAGCACCGCGTTGCACAGGCCATGCGGCAGGTCGAGGAAACCGCCGAGGCTGTGGCTCATCGCATGCACCGCCCCGAGGATGGCGTTGGAGAAGGCCAGCCCGGCCTGCATGCTGCCGAGCATGATCTTCTCGCGCAGGGCGATGTCCGCCGGGTTGGCGATCATCTGCACCAGGTTGCCGTTGATCAGACGCATGGCTTCCAGCGCATGCGGATCGGTCAGCGGTCCGTGGCCCGTGGAGACGAAGGCCTCGATGGCGTGCACCAGGGCGTCGATGCCGGTACAGGCGCTAAGGAAGGGATCCATGCTCAGGGTGGTTTCCGGGTCGATCAACGACACGTCCGGCACCACCGCCTTGCTGACGATGGAGAACTTCATCCGTTCCTGCTGGTTGGAGATGATCACGAACTGGGAGACATCGGCCGAGGTGCCGGCGGTGGTCGGAATCAGGATCAGCGGCGGGCTGGGCACGCGGATGGTATCCACACCTTCGAATTCGAGAATGCTGCGACCATGGGCGACGACGATGCCGATGCCCTTGGCGCAGTCCATCGGGCTGCCGCCGCCGACCGCGACGATGACGTTGCAGCCCTCGCTTCGATACAGCTCGGCGCCCTCCATCACCTCTTCCACCCGTGGGTTGGGCGAGACCCTGGTGTACAGGCAGTAGGCGATGCCCTGGGCCTGCAGGCTGGCCTCGATATCACCGGCCCAGCCCGCGGCGACCACACCGGGATCGGACACCACCAGCACCTTGCGTGCACCGAAGGTCTTGGCGTAATTGCCGACGTTATGCCGGGAGCCGGCGCCGAAGATGATCTCGGGGGAAACGAACTTTCGCAGCTGACTCAAATCGTGGCTCATACAACGGCCTGAAATTTCTTGTTATGGAATGGCGATCAGCCTACTGCATTGCCGGGTTAATGCAATGCGACCTGCGATCAGCTCAGCCGCTGATAGAAGGCATGCTCGGCGCGCAGAGCCTCGGCCAGATTGGTAGCCTGACGGAAACCGTGGCGTTCCTCGGCGAACAGGTGATATTCCACCGGCAAGCCACTCTGACGCAGCGCCTCGACCATGCTTTCGGTCTGGCTCGGCACCACCACCGCATCCAGCGCGCCCTGGAAGAAAATCACCGGCACCCTGATCCGGTCGGCCTGCAACAGGGGCGTGCGGCGGCGATAGCGCTCGGCATCCTGCTGCGGGTCGCCGATCAGCCAGTCCAGGTAATCTGCCTCGAACTTGTGGGTCAGCCGACGCAGTGCCAGCGGGTCGCTGACGCCGTAGAGGCTGGCACCACCACGTAACTGCGGCAGCTCGGCCAGTGCACGCAGCGCACTGAAGCCGCCAGCACTGCCGCCGCGCACGAACACTTGCGCCGGATCGATAACGCCGTCGCTGGCCAACTGGTCGATGGCGGCGCGGATATCCTCGACCTCCAGCGCCCCCCACTGCCCCGCCAGACGCAGCCGGTAGGCGCGACCGTAGCCGCTGCTGCCGCGGTAGTTGAGGTCGAGCACGGCGTAGCCGCGCAGCGTCCAGAAGGCGATGCGCGGATCGAATACCGGATAGCAGGCCGAGGTAGGGCCGCCGTGCAGGAAGATCAGCAGCGGTTGGCGTGATTCGGCGGCAACGGGCGCATAGAAAAAACCATGGCAGCGCTCGCCCTCGCCCACCGCACAGCTGAATGGCTGAGGCCGTGACAGCTGTGCTTCACCTAGCGGCTGCTCACCGCCCGCCAGTATCTGCAACGCGCCATCGCTGCGGCAAATGGCAAGCACCGCCGGCAGGCGATCCGGGGCGGCAGCGATGCAGTAGAAATATTCGCTATCGGCAGCCAGGCTGCGGAAACGTGTAAACCCTTCGGCCAACCGCCGCTCTGCGTAGGGTGCGCTGTGCGCACCGATTGGTTTGCCGCTGAGATCGCTGGTGCGCACAACCTGGGCGGCCCCGCGCCCCTCTACCAGAATGCCTACACCCTGCTCGAAACGGGTCAGCAGCAGCTCACCATGCTCCAGCGGCAGATAGGTGCGGCCACCCAGTTGCCAGGGCGCCGGCGCATGATCGCGGGGCGCGGCTTGCAGCTCTAGGCCGTGATCGACGCACTCGGGCTGCCACCAGCCCGCCTTGTCGCTCAACACCCACAAGCGGTTCTGCGCATCGAAGCGTGGCTGCTGCAGAGAACGATCACCCGCCTGCCCGGCCAGCACCCGAGTAGGCTGGTCCGACTCGCGCTGGCACAGGCGCGTGGCGACCCAGGGTTGGTGCGGGCGATCCCACTCGATCCAGGCCAGGCGTTGGCCAATGGAGTCCGCCACCGGCGCTGCGTAGAAATCGGCGCCCTCGACCAGCACCTCGCGCTGGCCATCGAGGCCGATACGCACCAGGCGATGCAGCACCGCGCCGCGCTCATGACTCTCCTCCACCGCCAGCAGCGCCTGCCAGGCGGGCACGAAGGCCAGGTCGCCATAACGGCAGTGAGAGCGGGCAGTCAGCGCCTGAGGCTCAAGGCCCGTAGGAGCGGCTTTAGCCGCGAAGCCCTTTGGCTCACCGCGGTTCGCGGCTAAAGCCGCTCCTACGGAAATACCCGCCATTGGCAGATGGTAGATCTGCTGATCACGCTCGTTGACGAAGGCCACGCCCTGCTCCGTGGCACAGCAGGCGCCGCCGCCGTATTCGTAGACGCGGCTGCGTACGGAAAACCCCGGCGGGGTCAGCTCGCAAACTGCGCCATCGCGGCAGAAGAACAGCCCGCAACGGGCCTGCAGCGGATCGAAGGCCACCCACAGCAGGCCGTCATGGGCGGCGTGCAGTTCGGCGAAGTCGGCGCTGGCGGCTGCGGCCTGTTCGGCGCTCCAGATATCGTCGGGGTCGGTCACGCCTTGCATATGATTCGCGAGGCCTTTTCGTTGCGATATTGCAGGGCGTCCAGCCCCAGCGGCGCTTCGTCGGCCTGCTGGCGGGCAGCGAGAATCACACCATGGTGGGCCGACTTGCTGCACACCGGGTCGGCGTTGCTGGCGTCGCCGGTGAGCAGGAAGGCCTGGCAGCGGCAGCCGCCAAAATCCTTGTGCTTCTCGTCGCAGCTGCGGCAGGGCTCGGCCATCCAGTCGTCACCGCGAAAGCGGTTGAAACCGAAGGAATGCCGCCAGATGTGCTCGATGCTGTGCTCGCGCACATTGGGAAACTGCACCGGCAGCTGCCGCGCGCTGTGGCAAGGCAGCGCCGTGCCGTCCGGGGTGATGTCGAGGAACAGGTTGCCCCAGCCGTTCATGCAGGCCTTGGGGCGCTCCTCGTAGTAATCCGGGGTGACGAAGATCAGCTTGCACGGGTGGTTCTCGGCCGCCAGTTTGTCGCGCCACTGGTAGGTGATGCGCTCGGCGCGTTCGAGCTGCGCGCGAGTCGGCAGCAGGCCGGCGCGATTGAGTTCTGCCCAGCCGTAGAACTGGCAGGTGGCGAGCTCGACGAAATCCGCCTCCAGCTCCAGGCACAGCTCGATGATGCGCTCGATACTGTCGATGTTGTGCCGGTGGGTGACGAAGTTCAGCACCATCGGGTAGCCATGGGCCTTGACCGCGCGGGCCATGGCCAGCTTCTGCGCGAAGGCCTTTTTTGAGCCGGCCAGCAGGTTGTTCACCTCCTCGTCGGCGGCCTGAAAGCTGATCTGGATATGGTCAAGGCCGGCGTCGGCGAACTCGGCGATACGTGCTTCGGTCAGGCCGATACCGGAAGTGATCAGGTTGGTGTAGTAGCCCAGGCCGCGCGCCGCTGCGATCAGCTCGGCCAGGTCCTGACGCACCAGCGGCTCGCCGCCGGAAAAGCCCAGCTGCGCCGCGCCCAGCTCACGGGCCTGGCGAAACACCTCGATCCACTCGGCGGTGCTGAGTTCGGCGCCCTGCTGGGCGAAGTCCAGGGGATTGGAGCAGTACGGGCACTGCAGCGGGCAGCGGTAGGTCAGCTCGGCCAGCAGCCAGAGCGGCGGCCCGGCTTCATGGCCGGCTTTAGCGAAGCTCGATCCAGAACTGAGCATGGGCCACCTCCATAAAGGCGAGGATGTCTTCGTCGATGCCGGGCACGTCGGGGAAGCGCTGGTGCAGGCTGTCGATGATCTCGGCCACCGAACGCTTGCCATCGACCTGCTGAAGGATCTCGCCGGCGCTGTCGTTGAGCTTGATCATGCCTTCCGGGTAGAGCAGCACATGGCAGCCCTGGGCCGGCTCGAACTGCAGGCGAAAGCCGCGGCGGATGGCGGGGATATTGGGCAGGATGGCAGCAGTCATTGTTCGGGCTCCTGACTGGTGCGCACGGCGCACCCTACACAAGACTCAACCGCAGGGTGCGTCATGCGCACCGACACATCGGGTTTCATAGCGCGATCCCCCGATGCCAGACGCGCTCGGTGGTCACCGTGTGGTACGGCGGGCGCTGCAGCTCGTAGGCCATGCTCATGGCGTCGAGCATGCTCCACAGCACGTCGAGCTTGAACTGCAGGATGTTCAGCATGCGCTGCTGGGCATCAAAGGTGCGGTAGTGCTCCAGGGTGATGCGCAGGCCATGCTCGACATCGCGCCGCGCCTGGCTCAGGCGCTTGCGGAAGTAGTCGTAGCCGGCCGCATCGATCCACGGGTAGTGCTGCGGCCAGGCGTCCAGGCGCGACTGGTGGATGGTCGGCGCGAACAGCTCGGTCAGCGAGCTGCTGGCCGCCTCCTGCCAACTGGCGCGGCGAGCGAAGTTGACGTAGGCGTCGACGGCGAAGCGCACCCCGGGCAGCACCAGCTCCTGCGACAGCACCTGCTCGCGCTCCAGGCCGACCGCCTCGGCCAGGCGCAACCAGGCCTCGATACCGCCTTCCTCACCCGGTGCACCGTCATGGTCGAGGATGCGCTGGATCCACTCGCGGCGGGTCTCGCGATCCGGGCAGTTGGCGAGGATCGCCGCGTCCTTGAGCGGAATATTGACCTGATAGTAGAAGCGGTTGGCCACCCAGCCCTGGATCTGCTCGCGGCTGGCCCGGCCTTCGTACATGGCCCGGTGGTAGGGATGGTGAATGTGGTACAGCGCGCCCTTGGCGCGCAGCGCCTGCTCGAATTCGGCAGGTGTCATGGCAGGTTGGCTCATCAGGACTCCCCGGTGCGCACGGCGCACCCTACAAAACGATGCTCATGCCATCGAACGCGACCTCGATGCCGCGGGCGTCCAGCTCGGCGCGCTCGGGCGAGTCCAGGTCGAGAATCGGGTTGGTGTTATTGATATGGATCAGGATCTTGCGCGCCGCCGGCAGCCCCTCCAGCACTTCGAGCATGCCGCCCGGGCCGCTCTGCGGCAGATGGCCCATCTCGCTGCCGAGCTTGTCGCCCACCTCGCACCGGCGCATCTCGTCGTCGCGCCACAGCGTGCCGTCCACCAGCAGGCAGTCGGCGCGGCGCATCCAGCCCAGCAGCGGCTCGTCCACCTGACCCAGGCCGGGGGCGTAGAACAAGGTTCCCCCCGTGCGCAGATCCTCGATAAACAGGCCGATATTGTCGCCCGGATGCGGATTGCC
The DNA here is from genome assembly GCF_003696305.1 of Pseudomonas sp. AOB-7. Classification (GTDB taxonomy): domain Bacteria; phylum Pseudomonadota; class Gammaproteobacteria; order Pseudomonadales; family Pseudomonadaceae; genus Aquipseudomonas. The sequence goes on from NZ_RFFK01000001.1 coordinate 27,804, forward strand.
GCGGTGCGGCGAATAGGGCGGCGCGCTGCTGCGCAGGGCGATGGCGGTAATGCTCAGCCCCGGGCAGGCGGGGATGGTGAACGGCTCGGCGTCCAGCTCGATCAGCCGGTGCTGCAGGCCGCCGTTCCAGTGGCCGAGCATGTTGAACAGCGGAAAGCCGCTGGTCAGGTCCTGATGGACCATCTCGGTGCACCAGACTTGGTGCGGGCAGCCCTCGCGCAGGGTCAACAGGCCGGTGCAGTGGTCGATCTGGCTGTCGAGCAGGACGATGCCGGCGATCGCCGTATCGCGCAGCTGGCGCGCCGGCTGCAGGGCGGGAAAGGCCTCGAGCTGGGCGCGGATATCCGGCGAGGCGTTGCACAGGACCCACTCGCCGCCGTCATCGGAAAGGGCGATGGACGACTGGGTGCGCGGCTGCGCGCGCAGGGTGCCGGCGCGTACGCCACGGCAGTTGCGGCAGTTGCAGTTCCACTGGGGAAAGCCGCCGCCGGCGGCGGAACCGAGAACCTGGATATGCATGGGGCGTTACCGGTTGGGATGCCCCGGACGAACCGGGGCCAAGGGCGATCAACGGTTGGCGAAGTACATGGTCACTTCGAAGCCAATGCGCAGGTCGGTGTAGGCGGGTTTAGTCCACATGGTGCGGTCCTCTTGTTATTGAACCGGGGCATTCCGGCAACCCCATTAAGCCCCCGCCGGGCAGGCGGCCAAATGGTACTTTGGGAGGAGATTCGGCTGGCATTGGTAGGTAAGCCCACCCTATGGACAGCTGCGCATCGGCAATAAAAAACGCGGCCGAAGCCGCGTCGCGATAAGGAATCTGCTGCCGTTCAGGCCATGGCTGCCCGCAGATCCACCCGGGTAGGGTTCGTCGCCGTGCAAGAGGCGGCGCGCCGGAGCGAGCGCGCCGCGTTATGGGATTGGCGAGCCTTAGAAGAAGCCCAGCGGATTGATGTCATAGCTGACCAGCAGGTTCTTGGTCTGCTGGTAGTGGTCGAGCATCATCTTGTGGGTTTCGCGGCCGACGCCGGACTTCTTGTAACCGCCGAAGGCGGCGTGCGCCGGGTACAGGTGGTAGCAGTTGGTCCATACGCGGCCGGCCTTGATCGCCCGGCCCATGCGGTAGGCGACGTTCATGTCGCGGCTCCACACCCCGGCGCCGAGGCCGAACTCGGTGTCATTGGCAATGGCCAGCGCCTCGGCCTCGTCCTTGAAGGTGGTCACGCCGATCACCGGGCCGAAGATTTCCTCCTGGAACACGCGCATCTGGTTGGTGCCCTTGAGCAGGGTCGGCTGGATGTAGTAACCGCTGGCCAGGTCGCCGTCCAGGCGCTCGGCCGCACCGCCGGTGAGCACCTGGGCGCCTTCCTGCTGGGCGATTTCCAGGTAGGAGAGGATCTTGTCGAACTGCTGCTGCGAGGCCTGGGCGCCGACCATGGTCTCGGTGTCCAGCGGGTTGCCGCGCTTGATCTGTTTGACCTTCTTCATCACCTCGGCCATGAAGGCGTCGTAGATCGACTCCTGCACCAGCGCCCGCGACGGGCAGGTGCACACCTCGCCCTGGTTGAAGAAGCCCAGCACCAGGCCTTCGGCGGCCTTCTCGATAAAGGCCGGCTCGGCGTTCATGATGTCGGCGAAGAAGATGTTCGGCGATTTGCCGCCCAGCTCGACTGTGCTCGGGATGATGTTCTCCGCGGCGCATTTCAAGATATGCGACCCCACAGGAGTCGATCCGGTGAAGGCGATCTTGGCGATGCGCTTGCTGGTGGCCAGCGCCTCTCCGGCCTCGCGGCCGAAGCCCTGGACGATATTGAGCACGCCCGGCGGCAGCAGGTCGCCGATGATCTCGGCCAGCAGGGTGATCGACAGCGGGGTCTGCTCGGCGGGCTTGAGCACGATGCAGTTGCCGGCGGCCAGGGCCGGGGCGAGTTTCCAGGCGGCCATCAGCAGCGGGAAGTTCCACGGGATGATCTGCCCGACCACGCCCAGCGGCTCGTGGAAGTGATAGGCCACGGTGCCGTCGTTGATCTCGGCGGTGCTGCCTTCCTGGGCGCGGATGCAGCCGGCGAAGTAGCGGAAATGATCGGCGGCCAGCGGCACGTCGGCGTTCAGCGTTTCGCGCACGGCCTTGCCGTTGTCCCAGGTCTCGGCCACGGCCAGCAGCTCGAGGTTGGCTTCGATGCGGTCGGCGATCTTCAGCAGGATGTGCGAGCGCTCCTGCACGCTGGTGCGGCCCCAGGCGTCGGCGGCGGCATGGGCGGCGTCCAGCGCCCTGTCGATGTCGGCGGCATTGGAACGGGGGAATTCGGCGATCACCGAGGCGTCGACCGGGCTGGTGTTGCTGAAGTACTGGCCACTGAGCGGGGCGACGAATTCGCCGCCGATGTAGTTGCCGTAGCGCGGCTTGAGGCTGACGACGGCGCCTGGGGTACCCGGTTTCGCGTAAATCATGATGCTGACCTCTCTTGTTGTCGGAGCCCGCTGCCAATCGGGGAAGCGAGTCATGGTTCGATCTTAGGAAGCCCCCGGAAACCTCGGTATGCGCCCATGGCACAGATCGCCTAGTCATTTGGTAGTAGAGCGGCGAGCGGTCTGGCACGGGCCTTCGGCAGCGAGATAAGGAGCTATGGACGCTAAAGGCTAGACCCGCCTGCCTGGTCTTGCGTTCCGCCCGGCGGAAAATCTCCCGATGCAGCGGCAAGCCCCAGAAACGACGATGGCCGGACAGAGTCCGGCCATCGTCTGACGCATCAGCCGATCAGCGCTTGGCCACCAGTTCCTTCGGCAGCTTGAAGGTCCACAGCATGCCGCCCTGGTTCAGGTGCTTGACGCGCTTGGCCACCTCGCCGCCCCACAGCGGTACCGCACCGCCCCAGCCGGACAGCACCGAGACGTACTGCTCGCCGTCCATTTCCCAGGTCACCGGCGAGCCGATCACGCCCGAGCCGGTCTGGAATTCCCAGACCTTCTCGCCGGTCTTGGCGTTGAACGCCTGCAGGTAGCCTTCCGGGTTGCCGGTGAACACCAGGTTGCCCTTGGTGGTCAGCACCCCGCCCCACAACGGCGCATAGTTCTCGTGGCGCCAGACTTCCTTGCCGGTCTTCGGATCGATGGCGCGCAGCACGCCGATGTAGTCCTCGTTGAGCGGCTTGATGGTGAAACCGGCGCCCAGGTAGGCCGCGCCCTTCTTGTAGGCGATGTCCTCGTTCCAGATGTCCATGCCCCACTCGTTGGACGGCACGTAGAACAGGCCGGTGTCCTGGCTGTAGGCCATGGGCATCCAGTTCTTCGCGCCGAGGAAGGCCGGCGCGGCGAACACGCTCTTGCCCTTCTCCGCGGCGCTGGGCGAACCCGGACGATTGCTGTCGTCGAAGATCGGCCGGCCGTTCTTGTCCAGGCCCTTGGCCCAGGTGATCTTGTCGACGAAGGGGAAGCCGCGGATGAACTTGCCGTTGGTGCGGTCGAGTACGTAGAAGAAGCCGTTGCGGTCGGCGGTCGCAGCGGCCTTCACGGTCTTGCCGCCTTCCTGGTAGTCGAAGGAGATCAGCTCGTTGACGCCGTCGAAGTCCCAGCCGTCGTGCGGGGTAGTCTGGAAGTGCCACTGGATGCTGCCATCGTCCGGGTTCAGCGCCAGGCGCGAGGACGAATAGAGGTTGTCGCCGGGACGCAGGTGCGAGTTCCACGGCGCCGGGTTGCCGGTGCCGAAGAACAGCAGGTTGGTGTCGGCGTCGTAGTAGCCGCCCAGCCAGGGCGCGGCGCCGCCGGTCTTCCACAGGTCGCCCGGCCAGGTCTTGCCGGCCTCACCGCCGCTGATGCCGTTCTCGACCGCCTTGCCGTCCTTGTAGACGTAACCCATGTGGCCTTCGACGGTCGGGCGGCTCCACAGCAGCTCGCCGTTCTTCGGGTCATAGGCCTCGATCTTGCCGACCACGCCGAACTCGCCGCCGGAGACGCCGGTGATCAGCTTGCCATTGACCACCAGCGGCGCGGCGGTGATCGAGTAGCCCGCCTTGTGATCGGCGACGTTCTTGCGCCAGACCACCTTGCCGGTGTCCTTGTTCAGCGCCACCAGCTTGGCATCCAAGGTGCCGAAGATCACCAGGTCGTCGTACAGGGCGACGCCGCGGTTGATCACGTCGCAGCAGGGACGGATATCGTCCGGCAAACGGGCTTCGTACTGCCACAGCTCGCGGCCGGTGCGTGCATCGACGGCGAACACCCGCGAGTAGGAGGCGGTAACGTACATCACGCCGTCCTTGATCAGCGGCTGCGCCTGCTGGCCACGCTGCTTCTCGCCGCCGAAGGACATGGTCCACACCGGGCGCAGCTCCTTGACGTTCTGCTCGTTGAGGATGCTCAGCGGGCTGTAGCGCTGGCCCTGCAGGCCGAGGCCGTTGGTGACGATCTCGTCGGTGGTGCTGGCGTCCTTGAGAATCTCGGCGTCGGTGACCGCCAGCGCGGCGGCGGACGGCAACAGCATCGCCGCGCACAGCGCGGTGAGGATCAAGGGCTGGCGAAGACCGGTGTGTTTCATTGCGGCTACCTCTGCGGGTTCATTGTTATTGCCGGGAAAATTTCCCGGTCTGCCGCAAATTCTTCGCCCGCCCCGGCCACCCAACAATTGCACCCCCAGCCGATTTTCCTCCTTCCTTGGTAGCAATACCTGCCCCACAGGCTGCAATCATGAGGATTGCGGCGGCCAGGGCTTTGCCCGACACTGGGCCGCCCGCACCTATTGATCGGAGACGCCCGTGCCCCACCCTCGCCAGGAAATCCTCAACCATCCCGATGCCCTGGACTGCACTGTCTATCGCCCCGACGAGCAGGACCCGGACGGCGAGGAGCTGGATCTGGGCGACGCCAAGGTGATCTTCACCGGCGCCTTCGAGCCGCCCGTCGACTGGGATGCGCGCCAGCGCGAGGACTATTTCGGCGAGGAAGATCCCACGCACTTCGTCACCGCCCATATCGAGTGCCTGGCCAAACCGGCCACCAAGGCATTCTTCATGGCCGAGAGCGGCGACTACCTGGCCGTGCAGGCCAGCCTGGGCGAAGTGGTGATGTATTACGTCTACGACCACGAAGAAACCGAGCAGGGTCGCCGCTACGTGCTGATTCGCGACGACGAAGAGCTCTAAACCCTGACAGCCGCTGCGCGCGACGCCCCCTACCGATCCACCCGCCCCATGGCGTTGCGCTCGTAACGCGGGTAGAGGTGGCTGACGCTGCGGATCAGCTCGTAGCGACTCAGGCTGACCTGGGCGAAGCGCTCCGGGATGGGCGCGCGGATCAGCTCGTTCATCTCCGCGCCCTGCTCCGCCCCGTCGCGCAGCAGCCCATCGAGCCAGCCCAGGTAGTCGCGCATCTGGGCGAAGGGCGCCGCGTCCGTGGCGACGGGGCCATGGCCGGGCACGATCTGCTGCCAGGGCAGCGCTTCGAGGCGATCCAGATCGGCCAGCCAGACGTCCAGCCCGGGGCTGTTCGGCGTGGTCAGCGCGCGCTGGTAGAACAGCAGATCGCCGGCGAACAGCACGCCCGTGCGCTCGTCGAGAATCGCCAGGTCGGCGCCGGTATGGCCGCGCAGCGCCAGCAGCTGCAGGCGCCGGCCGCCGATTTCCAGCGCGCCTTCGTGCAGGTCCTCGGTGGGCAATACCACCTCGGTGCCGCGCATCCAGTCGCCCACCAGGCGGTACATGTTCTCCGCCATGGCATCGCCCTGCTCGGCCAACAACCTTGTGGTCTCAGGCAGCGCCGCGATGGGCACATCGGCGAAAGCCTGGTTGCCGAGCACGTGATCCGGGTGATGGTGGGTCAGCAACACGCGCAGCACCGGCTTGCCGGTGGTTTTCTCGATGCTCTGGCGTAGCGCCTCACCATAACGACGTGACGGGCCACTATCGATCACCACCACGCCATCGGCGGTTTCGATAAAGCCGACGTTGACGATATTGCCGCCGTTTTCCGCCGCGAAATTGTCGGTGCTGCCCTCCACCAGCCAGACGCCGTCGGCGATCTGTCGGGGTTGCAGCTGGTAGTCGAGCGCCTGAGCCAGACCGGCGAGCAGGCAGCCCAGCAATAACATCCAGCGCATGTAAGCCCTCCCTGAATGGGTTGGTGCGCGCGGCGCACCCTACTGAACGTGTTCAGAACGCGGCCTGGAATTCGTTGCCATTGTTGTCGCGCAGCCACAGCTCGGCGTGCCGATTGCCGCGCAGGTCGAAGCTCAGCGTCGGGTTCTCGCTGACCGCCGGAAACAGCTCGATGCGCCCCAGTACCTGGCCGCCCTCCCCGCGCAGCTCGGCCTGTTCGATATAGAACTCGGGGATGCCGCCAACCAGGCCGTTGTCCATCGGGTGCGACACCTGCAGGCGCAGGCGGCTGCCCTCGCCGCGCACGAAGCGCTTGCCCAGCACCTGGCCCAGGCGTTCTTCCCAACCGGTTTCGGCGCGCACCACGCTGGGCGCCGTGCAGCCGCCGCCCGCTGCTTCGATGCGGGCCGAACCGACATGCCAGAGGCCATCGTCGGTGAGCACCGCGGCGCGGATCGGCGTGGCCTGCTCGACGCGAATGCGGATGGCCAGGCTCGGCTCCAGCTCGGCGCCGGGGGTGAAATCGACAATACGCGGGATGGGATTGAGTTCGGCCCAGGCCAGGATGCGCTTGACCTTGCCGCGGTAGGCGCTGGCGTCGATCTGGATCGGCACCTGGCGCGCATCCTCGGCAAAAGGCGGCACCTCGAGGCGAACCTTGTCGTCGAAGACGAAAGGCTCGCCGTTCAGCAGGCGCTGGTGGTAGTAATCCCACATCACCGAGGTGACCGGATCGGCCGGCTGCGCCCGCGCTTCCCAGGCCCAGGCAAAGAGGGTCAGCAACACCAGGGTCCGCCAGTCCATCGCCCACCTCCGGCTCGCGCCCTATTGGTACTGTTCAGGCTTCTCGTAGCGCAGCCCATAGCGCGCATAGAGACGCTCGAGCGAGCCATCGAGAATCAGGTTTTCCAGCTGTTCCTCGACCGCATAGGCCAGTTGCCGATTGCTTTCATGCACCGCCATGCCGATCTCCCAGATCTGCCGGCCCAGGTCCGGGTAGGCGTTCTCCGCCAGCGCCAGCTGCGGGTCGCCGGCTTCGTGCAGCAGCCAGTCCACCTCGCCACGTAGCGCCATCACCGCGTCCACCTCGCCGGCCCGCATGGCGGCGAAGGCCAGCTGCGGCGTCGGGTAGTGATGGGTCTGCTTGCCGAGCATGCCGCCCTGCACCGAGCTGAGGTAGAACGAGGGCACGCTTTCCACCTCCACCCCCACCGGATGCCGGCGCAGCGCAGCGATGCTCGGCACCTCGGCCAGGCGGCGGCGGTCATGCGCCAGCTGCCAGCGCTCGCGCTGGTAGGGGCCGAACATCACCACCAGCTCGTTGATCAGCTCGCCCAGTTCGTTGCGTTTGTAGGAAAACTCGCGGTCGTAGGGCACGCGCAGCATCAGATCGGCCAGCTCGCCCTGCGCGGTGACGCGGCCGCGCCAGATATAGTCGCGCAGGTCGTCGTCGAGCTTCTCGCCAGGCGGCGCCCAGATCAGCTCGAGCCGCAGCCCCAGGCCCTTGGCGAGCGCCTGCGCCAGCTCGTAGTCGACGCCACGGGGCTGGCCGTCCTGCTCGTAGCTGTACGGCGGGAAGTTCTGGTACAGCGCCACGCGCAGGGTGCCGGACTCATTGATGCGGTCGAAGTCGCGCACCTGCGCCTGCGCCGTGCCCAGGCACAGCAGCAGGCCACACAACAGAATCAGCCGGCGCATGCTCCTAGAGATGGTGAAGAAATCGTCGCGAGCGAAGGCAGGTCGCGTTTCGCCGGAGCGCAGCAAGCGGAGTGTATTGACATACATGAGCATTGCGAGCACCGCCGAAGCGCGAGATGCCGAGCGCAGCAGATTTATCATCAAGCTCTTACTCCTCGACGTGCACGCTCTCCAGATAGGTACGCACCGCCCACAGGGCCTCCTGGCTGAGGAAGTCGGCCATCTTCGGCATGTACACGCGGCCATCGCGCACCGCACCGTTGATTACCCGCTCCTTGAACCATTCGTCACCCATGGCGCCCAGCTCGAGCAGGCGCAGGTCCGGGGCGATACCGCCGGATTTGGCTTCCAGGCCGTGGCAGGCGGCGCAATTCTGGTTGTAGGCCGAGGCGCCGATCTCGATGGCGCGCGGGTTGTCGCGGTAGGGGTTCTCCTCCAGCCATTCCTCGCCCAGCGGCTCCAGGCCGTCGGTGTTGACCGCCTGCGGTACCACGTCGCCATGCGCCCAGAGCTGGGTGGATGCGGCCAGCAGCACCAGGGCCAGGGTGGAATTGAGTTTCTTGTTCATGACTAGGACCTCATCGAATGCACGCAAGACGGCTCGTACGGAGCTCGTGGGGCCATCTTAGAAAGGCCGCGCAAGACGCCGAATGCTGCTTTGGTGGTCGCGTCCTAGTCCCTTGGTAGTAGGGCTTGGGTGGGGGGCTGACTGTTCGGAGTTGGGGTTGCCCACGCTCCGCTCGCCTCTTCAGGCTGTGAGAGCGGGCCAGTGACGCCTTAACCCGGCTCCCGGGTTTTTCTGAGTTCCGAGGGGGTGAGGCCGAACTGCTGCTTGAACTTGTCGGTGAAGCGCGATTGCGACTGGTAGCCACAACGCTCCGCGATGCGCCCGATGGGCTCCATGGTCGTTTGCAGCAGGAAAAGTCCCTGACCCAACCTGGCCCTGCTCACGATCGACTTGATACTCGCGCCTTCGGCGTTCAATCGCCGACGCAAGGTCGACTCGCTGACCGCCAGCTTTTCCGCCAGGCGCCCGACGCTCCAATCGGCGGCGATATTTTCGCTGACGATATCGTGCAACTGGTGGCTGAGACTCGGATGCCCGACGATGCTGCTCACCTCGTCGTGGCCGGACAGGCAGATCAGCTGCAGAAGCTCCTCTCTGCGTAGCGACCACAACGCCCGAGGAGCATAGAGCGACCACTCGATATACTGCTGCAGCGTTTTCGCCAGTGCCTCGTCGATAGCGCCCTGAACATATCGCCGGTTACCACTGCGCTTGTGCTTGAAGCGATCGAAATCGCTGAATTCGAACTCGATCAGAACGGCGAAATATTCGTCCCCGGGAATATTCCTCATATCGATATCCGAGGCGTTGGACAGAAAGAGAAAACTGCCGGTCGGGCAGACGATTTCATCCCTCTGCCCCAACTGCTTGACGCCAGCCAGCACGAATATCAGCAACGGCTTGGTAATCGGCGCATTGAGAATGCGTTGTTCCTTGTAAGACGAATACACCGAAAACGGCAGCCCGCTGATTTCACGCTGCGCCGCTCTCGCCAGCTTTATCAGTTCCTGCATAGCGTTACCAGCAGTAGAAATGTCATCCCTTCACCTGTAGAAACGACGAACCCGCTCTTTCGCAAGGGCGGGTCGCATATCACTTAGGACATCTGACTATCATGTGGCCTGAAGCAGTTGGTCTTGTTCCTGTCGCCCGTTCTCTCTCGCCACATCTACGAGAGCGGCAATTTCATGGAGATTTCGCGCCGCCATAATATCCGGCACCGACAACGTGAGCTTCTCGGTAGAGCTGGAGAACTCCGCTCGAAGCGTATTGGTGAACTGCACGACCCCGAGCGATGCCAAGCCACACTCCTCGAGACTCCATTCCGGTTTCGCTTCCATGCCGGTGGTTCTCTGCACGATTTGCAGGATCGCCGTCAACGTGTCCTCTACTGGCTGAGGTGCCAGAGTGTTTTTTCTGAGAGAGGAGACACCTATATTGAAACCGTGCCGGATGAATCGCTCGATGGGCTGCACCATTTTTCCGAAAATCACCACCAACCCGACCACGTAGAAATATTCGTACCACTCTACCGGCACTGGTTGAGGACTAAACCAGTAAAAGTCCTTCCGATACCCCCACCAGTTCCACCACTCCCCGTTACGCGTGATGGCATAGTACCACTGCCCGACAACCTGATGAAACAGAAAGCAAGCGTATGTGGTTGCCGCCAGAGTTTGAGAAATAGGATTCAAACGCAGGATCCGTGCAGTAAAACCCTGGCCGGTGCTTAACGCGAACACCCACAGCAAGGTAATGGGAGCGAACAACCGCGAGTTGATTTCATCCCAGATTCTGTGAACTATTCCGGGATCGGCGAAACTATCGGCAGCTTCGGGCCGGAGGAAGTAAGTATCCAGGGAGGCCTGCGTCACAGCTGCGCCATGGGGAATATAGCCTTGCAGTACATGCGCCGCACTCAGGGCGATCACGATCAAGGTGACGGTGTCCGCGACATAACCCCAAAGGTAAGCTCGGCGCTGTTCGGCGGGACGAATCGCGTCATACAGAAACGCTGCACACATGCCCATCACGAAATAGACCATCCAAAACGGAGCGAACAGATAAAAGCCCAGCATCACTGCATTGTCCTTATCCGCCATTTCCATTTGCGCGATGCTAGGGGATATCTTTTCGCCCGTCAGTTGGTCGAAGAAGCCATAGCCTGTTGCGTCAGCGGCATAACCGTACCAGAAGCCCAGCAGGATCAGCACATTAACGCCCAATCCCGATACGGTCAGCAGCAGCAGTCGCTTCGTATTCCCTCGGTTCTTATAGAGCGCGTTATACAGGACCGGGAAAACGACCAAGCACTGGAAGTACATGGATATGAACCAGAGATAGAAGCCCATAAACCAGGACGCCCCCCACAGCGGCGTGGCCGATAGACCTGTGAGGTAGATCACCACTGTCGAGAACAGGTTCGCCAGCCACGAGTCCTGCAGAAGCGGCGTACCCTCGCAGAACAATCGGTCAATATCTCCCGGCTGGGCATTCCAGTGAAACACGGAAGAGAAGGTCGATGGCTGGCAATGCGGCAGCAGGTTTATCAGCGCGAAGAGCAGCGCCAAGGCATAGAGTGGATACATCGATGACACGCGAGTCCAGACAAACGATGCCTTGCGTGTGATCAGTGCGGGCATGAAGACTGCCAGGGAATAGCCCGCCACCAGGAAAAAGGCATGCACATGCCAGGGGAACTGACGCAGGTTGGCGAAAGCCCCCCACGATTGATCGGAACCGATGTGCATGAACATCACATAGCACGCCAGCACGAACCTGAAACCCGCCAGCGTCGACCAATCCACCTTGGGCCTGTCGCTGAAACCTTGCGCAGCAGTCGGCGAACTTTCAGCGCAAGCGGCATGGGAGACCGGCGCTGTTTCGCTATGGGGAGCCCCTACATTGAGCACTTCCGCAAGCCCATTACGAATGTATTTTCGACTGGCTGTTTTCGGTAGGTCATCCTCGGCCACAAGCTTCCAGAAGGTCGGACACTTGTAGGAGGCCAGGCCTTCCTGGCGAAGAAAGTCCCTCATCTCCTTGGCGGCTTGCTGCTGACTGACCTTCTCCGAGACTGATGACGTCAGGACCAGCGCACAACCGACTTCTTCTCCATAGAGATCGGATGGAACAGAAAAACATATCGCCGTACTGATCCATGGATGCTGCGTCAGTACGCTCTCCACTTCGAACGGCGAGATCTGCTCACCTCCTCGCTTGATCAGTTCCTTGAATCTTCCCCGCAACGTCAGTGTTCCGTCGGAATCGATTTCGCCCAGATCGCCGGTCAAGAACCAGGTATGGAGCAGGCCGTCTTCGGGCGACTTCAGCAGGAAGCGGGATTGCTGATTGGCAGTCGGATTATGCAGATAACCGGTGAAGACAGTGGAACCAGAAATGGCCACCTCGCCCGCACTGCCGAAAGGCAGAGGCCGCAACGTGGTCGGATCGACCACTGCCAACGAAGCGATGACCGGCACACCGACCGATTCCTGGTTTTGCTGCCATCGTTCCCCCCTTCTGGGCGGCTGGGAAATCGGCATCTGCTCGGACATGCTGTAGGTGGTGACCACTTCGCAGCCGTAGATGGCACCGAGTACCTGGCGATCCGCCTCTTTCAGGGCTGCGGCCCCCGAGCGAATCACCCGAAGGTTATGGCCATGCCAGCGGCCATGCCGATCCAGATAGGTTTCCGAGTTATCCAGGAGATACCGCACCGTGGCATTGTGGATGGTCGGTACAGCCGAATACCAGGTGGGCCTGGGGTTGGAATCCGCGAGAGCCTCTACCATTCCCTGCGGGTTATACAGACCGTCACAGGTGACGGATGCGCCCACCGCGACACTGCACAGAATGGAAGCGCTGAGCCCGCCTATATGGTCCAGAGGCATCACGCTGTAGGTCACGTCGCTGGAACTGAGGCCGATACCGTCCGCCAGAATGGCGGCACTGATAACCAGGTCCCGCTGTCGCAACGGCACCACCTTCGGCACGGAAGTGCTTCCCGATGTACGCAACAACAGGCAATCGGCGCTCGGTGGATTGGCTAGCGCCGGCAGGCTGTGGAAATCATCGACCGGGTTGAGATACCGGAACAGACCGGGAGCAGCCTCCCCGCGGTGATAGGCGTGATGAAGGAGCGCCTTTCCGCTATCGGCGTAGCGCTCGAAGGCCGCATGCAGCCCGGGAGCGGCAACGCCTTCAAACAGCACGATATGCTTGACACCATACTGCTCGAGCGCCAGCAGAGTATCCGCCTCGCTCATATTGGGCGAAAACGGAACGGCGCAGGTCTGCGAGGCGATAGACAGAAACGCCACTGCCGCCACGGCACTTCCGCCGGGCGGAGCCAGATAGGCGACGACCTCCCCCGCCTGTACCCCCAGGCGACGCAGGTCGCCCTCACCTCCGGGCCGGCAGAATGAGAGCAACTGACCGTAGGTCGTGCACTTGCCTGCATCCGTCTCCCTGGCCAGCCGCAACAAAGGGGCATCGAAGGGTTGGGCAGCCAGCATGCCAACGATGGTTTCGGGCAGCCCCTGCGTGTCCACCTTCACCGCCGCGATCTGCAGATCGCTCGCAATCGCCCGGTAACTCCGCGGGCTGGACCGCTGCCATTCCAGCTTATCCGTTGCAACGGGGCGCAGATCGACCCTGCCTCGGGACCGGCCGAGAAATTGCCGTACCAGATCACGAGCCTCAGCGTTTTCACCATGATGCCGGGCGATTTCGTGGCCGCCCGCCAAATAGAAGACATCGGTAGCAGTCGAGTCCAGAGAAGCGGCGAAGGATTCCGACCATGGTCGGTAGTCGTCTTCTCGCCCTATCAAGTGAAGACTATGGATCTGGGGAGAGGCTTGAGGCGCTGGGCCCAATTCTGCTTTCAATCGCAGCTCAGGTAGCGGGAGTGAAGATCCAGCACAGGCAATGACGGCAGCATTGAAAGGGATTCCATTTGGCAGCGGGCAAGAGATGCTGCGCTGCTGCAAGGCCGATATCAGCGCCTGGTCCGCGGACAGCCCATTGACCAGGTTTGCGATCAGTCCCCCTTGGCTGAAGCCGAACACCGCATCAAACGGGCCGTCGTTCTGCAGAATCGAAAGTACATACTCGACGGCATCGCATATTGCATTACGCAGCGCCCGACCGTCCGCCCATACCCCATCATCGTCGGGAAGCCACGAATACCAGGGCCCGGGCACCAGCTCTTCTAATTCTGCTATTCCCGGGCCAGGTCTATCCGACGATATTGGCCCGTCGACATACAACACGTCATACTCGGCCTCGGATATTCCGAGATTTCTTAACTGCAACCTGGTAACGCCGCCATTACTGCCCCGCCCATGCAAAGCCAGAATTCTTATTTTTGCCGCAGGCATATCCGCCAACATATTCATAGCAATTCCCTTTTAAATGTCTAAAGACATCGAAGCGCAGAACGAAAAATCGCTTTACTTATCGAAACCTCCGAACTATCCGGCTGCTCGGAATATCTAAGCGCATGCCATCAAGCCCCTGCACCGCGAACCAACGTTCCTTTAACTTCCACTCAAAAAAAATATCCCCGAGCACAGGCTGGGGGATATTTATCTTCATGCTTCAGCCAAAGCCGCTACAGCCCTGAGAAGGTTTTATTGATACGTGGTAAGTGACACGTAACAATTTCACTCTCAGTAATTAGCGCAGCTGAAAACGGCTTATTTACGCTCGTACAAGGCCTCGATAGTGCTCGAGGCAATGGCATTGGCGCGCACCATATAACCAGTCAGTGCCCCAGAGGCGTCCTCGGGCAGTTCCAGCTTTTTCGACAGCGCGAACACAGTGAACTGATAGCGGTGCACGCCATGGCCTTCGGGCGGGCAAGCCCCACCGAATCCGGCGACGCCGTAATCGTTCCTGATGCTGATGCTGCCGGCCGGTACCACGGCACCGGCAGCCAGGGAAGTCACCTCCTTGGGGATGTTCACCACCTGCCAGTGCCACCAGCCACTACCGGTCGGGGCATCCGGGTCATAGGCGAACACGGCGAACGCTTCGGTACCTTCCGGAGCACCGCTCCAAGACAGTTGCGGCGACTGGTTGCCACCGCTGCAGCCGAACCCCTGGAACTCCTGAGCATTGCTCATGGGCTTGCCCTGGGCGATATCGCTGCTGGTCAGCTGGAAGGACGCTGCCTGGACGGCAGAAGTGAAAAGAAGGGACATTGGCAGAGCCAATTTGAACAGTAGATTAGGCACAGGAATGATCTCGCTTAAACACAAGGCGCGAAGATCATAGGGATTGCCAGGCGAGCCGGTTAGCCCGAAAACAATCAACTTTTCTCCCAAAACGGTCGCCACCTGCTGATCCTGCGCGAACGCAGCGCACTGGCAGGCACGGGCATGGGTGGCGGAGCGCCCGAAGGCGCCTATCTACTTGACCACGAAATAACCGAGCATGCCCTTGCCTTCCAGGCCCTTGGCGTAGAAGCGGTATTTGCCCGGTTTGACCGGCAGGAAGAATATCTCCGCCTCGCCGGCGTCCTCGAACTCCAGCTCGGTGAGGGTCACCGCCTTGATCTCCACGCCGCCGGCCTCGACCTTGCGCAGGTAGATGGACGTGGCGAACTCGGGCGCCTGGAAGGCGTATTCCTTCTGCCCGCTGGCGATGATCCTGAGCTGATAGGCCTGGCCGGTCTGCAGCTGGTACTCGCTGTGCGACATGGCGTAGTCGCTTTCCTCGCTGCCCAGCACCAGGTCGGGCAAGGCGACCGGCCGGCGGGTCATATCGCCGGCGGCGTGCAGGCTGTCGACGCCGAGCAGGCTGAGGATCAGCAGCAGCGGCAGCGTAAGGACTTTGATAATGCGCATGGGGGTTCACCTGATGTTTTTATGAGTCTGGTGACCATGCTAGGGAGCGGGCGACCATTGCGGTTTACTACCTTGGTACCGCCCCGCTGGTACTTTGGGCATATTTCCCGAGGCGGGGGCTGTTCCTATGCTGGGGCCATCCGACCGGGAGCCGCCCCATGCGCCAGATTCGCCAGTCCGCCCTGCTAGTTCTCGCCCTGCTCTGCGCCGGCGTCGCCTGTGCCAGCGACCTGCAGGTGCGCATCGGCTACCTGGCCCACCTGCCGCCGCGCGGCCCGCTGCTGTCCAACGTCATTCCCGAGCCGCTGGACGCCGGCCGCCGCGGCGCCGAACTGGCGATCGCCGACAGCAACAGCACCGGGCGTTTTCTCAAGCAGGGCTACAGCCTCGAGGCAGCCGAGAGCGAGGATGCGGCGACTCTACTGACCACGGCCGATGACCTGCATGCGCAAGGCATTCGCCTATTTGTGGTCAACGCCCCGGCCGCGACCCTGCGCCAGCTCAGCCAGCGTCTGCCGGACAGCCTGCTGCTCAACGCCGGCAGCGCCGACGACGGCCTGCGCCGCGAACAGTGCCTGGGCAACCTGCTGCACACCCTGCCCAGCCGCGCCATGCTGGCCGATGCCCTGGCGCAGTTTCTCGCCGTGCGCAAATGGACGCGCTGGCTGCTGGTGACCGGCAACACCGAGGGCGACCTCGCCTATGCCGAGGCGCTCAAGCGTGCGGCCAAGCGCTTCGGCCACAAAATCGTCGCGGAAAAACCCTGGAGCTTCGACAACGACCAGCGCCGCAGCGCCCAGGCGGAGATGCCGCTGTTCACCCAGGCCAGCGAGTACAACGTGGTGCTGGTGGCCGACGAGCGCGGCGACTTCGGCGAGTACCTGCCCTACAACACCTGGTACCCGCGCCCGGTGGCCGGCACCCAGGGCCTGACCCCGACCGCCTGGCACAAGAGCGTGGAGACCTTCGGCGCCGCGCAACTGCAGAAGCGCTTCGAGGAACTGGCCGGACGCTGGATGAACGACCGCGACTTCGCCGCCTGGATGGCTGTGCGCAGCCTGGCCACAGCCATCACCAAGCAGCGCGAGGCCGACCCACAGGCCATCCGCCGCCTGCTGCTGAACGAACAACTGCCGCTGGACGGCTTCAAGGGCCGCAAGCTGAGCTTCCGCCCGTGGAACGGCGAGCTGCGCCAACCCATACCGCTGGTACACCCGCGCGCCCTGGTCAGCACCTCGCCGCAGGACGGCTTCCTGCATCCCAGCAACGAGATGGACAGCCTCGGATACGACCGCCCGGAAGTGAGCTGCGATCTGGCCGGTAACGCGAATTGATGGTGCGCACCCGACCCTAGGGTGCGCCGTGCGCACCGGCAAAAACCGACATAAAAAGAGGATCAACCCCATGCGCCTTACCCGTCTCGCCTGCGCCGTCGCCTTCGGCCTGGTCTGCCACTCGGCCCTGGCCGCCACTGCCTATGTGTCCAACGAGAAGGACGACAGCATCAGCGTGATCGACCTGGACACGCTGGAGGTCACCGATACCCTGGCCGTCGGCATGCGCCCGCGCGGGCTGCTGCTGTCCTCCGACAACAAGCTGCTGTACATCTGCGCCAGCGATTCGGACCGGGTGCAGGTGATGGACCTGGCCACCCGCACGATCGTCAAGGAGCTGCCCTCCGGCGCCGACCCCGAGCAGTTCGCCCTGCACCGCAACGACCGCTGGCTGTACATCTCCAACGAGGACGATGCCCTGGTCACCGTGGTCGACACCCAGAGCGACGAGGTGCTGGCGCAGATCGAGGTGGGCGTCGAGCCCGAAGGCATGGCGGTGAGCCCGGACGGCAAGTGGGCGGTCAACACCAGCGAGACCACCAACATGCTGCACTGGATCGACACCAGCACCCAGCAACTGGTGGACAACACATTGGTCGACCAGCGCCCGCGCCATGTCGAGTTCGACCAGGATGGCAAGCGCCTGTGGGCCTCGGCCGAGATCGGCGGCACGGTCACGGTGATGGACGTCGAGGCGCGCGAGATCCTCAAGGTGCTGCGCTTCGCGATCAAGGGCGTGCACCCGGACAAGGTGCAGCCGGTGGGGGTCAAGCTCAGTGACGACGGCAAGTACGCCTTCGTCGCTCTCGGCCCGGCCAACCATGTGGCGGTGGTCGATGCGCAGAGCTACGAGGTGCTCGACTACCTGCTGGTGGGCCGGCGCGTCTGGCATATGGCCTTTACCCCGGACCAGCAGCGCCTGCTGACCACCAACGGGGTGAGCGGCGATGTGTCGGTGATCGATGTCGATACGCTCAAGGTGAGCAAGTCGATCAAGGTCGGTCGCTACCCCTGGGGCGTGGTGGTGACGCCATGAATGCGCTTGAGGTGAGCGGCGTCGGCTTCGCCTACGGGGCGCGCCAGGCGCTGAACGACCTGGCCTTCGAGCTGGCACCCGGACGCTTCGCTGCCCTGCTCGGCCCCAACGGCGCCGGCAAGTCCACCCTGATCGCCCTGCTCACCCGCCTGTATGAGCTGCAGCAGGGCGATATCCGCATCTTCGGTCACAGCCTGCGCCGCGCGCCACGCCAGGCGCTGCGCCAGCTGGGCGTGGTGTTCCAGCAAAGCACCCTGGATCTGGACCTGTCGGTGCAGCAGAACCTCGCCTACCACGCCGCCCTGCACGGCATGCCCAGGCGCCAGGCGCAGGCGCGTATCGACGAAGAGCTGCTGCGCCAGGATCTCGCCGAGCGTCGTCACGACAAGGTGCGCACGCTCAATGGCGGCCACCGCCGCCGCGTGGAGATCGCCCGCGCCCTGCTGCATCAGCCACGCCTGCTGCTGCTCGACGAGGCCAGCGCCGGGCTCGATCCGGCCAGCCGCCAGGCCCTCGGCCGGCATGTGCGCAACCTGTGCCGCGAGCAGGGCCTGAGCGTGCTGTGGACCACCCACCTGCTGGACGAGATCGAGCCTGGCGACGAGCTGCTGATCCTGCATCGCGGCGAGCGCGTGGCCCGCGGCAAGGCCGCCGATTTCGGCGACGACCTGGCCACCAGTTTCGCCCGCCTGACCGGCGACGAGGCCCTCGGCCGCGGCCATGTGCGCGAGGCGATTCGGCCGAACCTGGACGCCCAGTCCCCTAGGAGCGGCTTCAGCCGCGAACATCTCGCCGAGGAACCACAAGCATGAGCGCCTACTGGTACTGCCTGCGCGGCATCGTCCTGCGCGAATGGCTGCGCTTCGTCCTGCAGCGCTCGCGCTTTCTCAGCGCCCTGGTGCGGCCGCTACTGTGGCTGTTGGTATTCGCCACCGGTTTCCGGGCGGCGCTGGGCATCGCCATCATCGAGCCCTACGACACCTACATCACCTACGACACCTACATAGTGCCCGGCCTGGCCTGCATGATCCTGCTGTTCAACGGCATGCAGGGCTCGCTGGCGATGGTCTACGACCGCGAGATGGGCAGCATGCGCGTGCTGCTCACCAGCCCGCTGCCGCGCGCCTTCCTGCTCGCCGCCAAGCTGCTGGCCACCGCGCTGATCTCGCTGCTGCAGGTCTATGCCTTTCTCGCCATCGCCTGGGTCTACGGCGTGCAGCCGCCAGCCTGGGGCCTGCTCGCCGCCCTGCCAGCGCTGCTGCTGGTGGCGCTGCTGCTCAGCGCGCTGGGCTTGCTGCTGTCCAACGGCATCCGTCAGCTGGAGAATTTCGCCGGGGTGATGAATTTCGTCATCTTTCCGCTGTTCTTCCTCTCGTCCGCGCTCTACCCATTGTGGAAGATGCGCGAATCCAGCGAGTGGCTGTACTGGCTGTGCGCGCTCAACCCCTTCACCCACGCCGTGGAGCTGGTGCGCAACGCCCTCTACCTGCGCCTGCACGTCGAGGCGCTGCTGATCTGCAGCGGCCTGACCCTGCTGCTGACGCTGCTCGCCGTGGCCAGCTTCAACCCGCAGCACGCGGCGCTACGCAAGGCCGGTTGAGCCACGTTCTGGCCGCTGGCCATTACGACTTCTACTACTTTGGTACTGCTTTTGCTCTCCATCGTAGAATTTCCAACGCAGCAGTCCTGGCCTCTAATACCTGCATAAAAAGAACAGAGGCCCACGGTCATGAAACACTGCCTTGCCCTGCACGCGGGGCTGCTCCTCGGCACCAGCCTGCTAGCGCCCGTGACGCTGGCCGAAGTCGCCCTGTTCGCCGCCGACGGCTATCGCCAGACGCAATACCGCAGCCCCACCCCGGCCACGCTGGAAGGCGCGCGCACCCTCGACACCCCGGCCCTGCAGCGCCTGCTGCGCGAACAGCCGCACACCCGCCTGATCGACGTCTACCGCCGCACCTGGTTGAACGGTCGCTTCGTCGAGGACGAGGCACACGCCAACCTGCCCGGCAGCCTGTGGCTGGCCAACACCGGCGACGGCCGGCTCGAGCCGCGCTGGCAGCGCTACTTCGAGCTGCACCTGCGCAACGCCAGCCAGGGCGACCCGGACTGGCCGCTGGTGTTCTACTGCCGCTCCGATTGCTGGCTGAGCTGGAACGCCACGCGCCGCGCCTACCGCCTGGGCTACCGCCAGCTGTACTGGTACCGTGACGGCATCGACGCCTGGGAGCAGGCCGGCCTGCCCCTGGTGCCCGCCCAGCCCGCCGAACTGCCCGGCGCTTTCTTCATCCCCAACGCCGCACCATAATCACAACAACGAGGTGAAAGGCCATGTACAAGATTCTGATTGCCGACGACCACCCACTGTTTCGCGAAGCCATCCACAACGTCATCGCCGACGGCTTCCCCGGCAGCGAGATCATGGAAACCGCCGACCTGGACAGCGCCCTGGAACTGACCCAGGCGCACGACGATCTCGACCTGATCCTGCTCGACCTGAACATGCCCGGCATGCACGGCCTGGGCGGCCTGATGAACCTGCGCAACGAGGCGCCGACCATCCCGGTGGTGATCGTCTCCGCCGAGCAGGACAAGCAGATCGTGCTGCAGGCCATCACCTACGGCGCAGTGGGTTTCATCACCAAGTCCTCGCCGCGGGCGCAGATGACCGAGGCCATCGCGCAGATCCTCGACGGCAACGTCTACCTGCCGCCGGACATCATCCGCTCGCAGAAGAGCGGCGGCCACCGCCACCACACCGACCACCACAGCATCCCGCCGGAGCTGCTGCAGGCGCTGACGCGCAAGCAACTGCTGGTGCTCGAACGCATGACCAAGGGCGAGTCGAACAAGCAGATCGCCTACAGCCTGGATATCGCCGAAACCACGGTCAAGGCCCATGTCTCGGCGATCCTGCGCAAGCTGGGCGTGCACAACCGGGTGCAGGCCATTCTCTCCGCCGGCGACATCGACTTCGCCGCCTACCTGCGCCGCTGATCCGCGGCGTCAGCACGCCCTAACACCAGATGGCCCGGAGGCAATCCGGGGACGCTTCCTGCCCGGCTGGTCGCTCGCGGGTGGCATCCGGGCTACGAAACGGCCGGCTCCTCGTCGATCATCCGCAGCGGCGCCCAGCGGCGCAGCAGCAGGTACAGGGTGGGAATCACGTAGAGGGTGAAGAAGGTGCCCACCAGCAGCCCGCCGACTATCACCAGGCCGATCTGCTGGCGACTCTCGGCGCCGGCGCCGGTGGCGATGGCCAGCGGCAGCGAACCGAGGACCATGGCCCCGGTGGTCATCAGGATCGGCCGCAGGCGCTGCACCGACGCCTCGATCACCGCGGCGCGTAGCTCCTTGCCCTCGCGCAGCAGGTGATTGGCGAACTCGACGATGAGGATGCCGTGCTTGGTGATCAGGCCGATCAGGGTCACCAGGCCGATCTGCGAGTAGATGTTCAGGGTGCCGCCGAACAGGGTCAGGGCGAGCAAGGCGCCGGCCATCGACAGCGGCACGCTGAACAGGATGATCAGGGGGTCGCTGAAGCTCTCGAACTGCGCCGCCAGCACCAGGAAGATGAAGGCCAGGGCCAGGGCGAAGATCAAGGCGATACCGGCGCTGGATTCCTTGAAGTCGCGCGAGGTGCCGGTGTAGTCGTACTGGGTATCCGGCGGGAACACCTCGCGCGCGGCAGCCTCCAGATGGTCCAGCGCCTCGCCCAGGGTGTAGCCGCTGCCGACGTTGGCGGTGACGGTGACCGCACGCAGCTGGTTGAAGTGGTTGAGTTCGCGCGGCGCCACGGTCTCGCGCACCGAGATCAGGTTGGACAGCTGCACCATGCCGCCCTCGCGATCGCGCACGTAGACCCGGTCGAGGTCCTGCGGGTTGCTGCGGTCGATGTCCTGCAACTGCACCAGCACGTCGTACTGCTCGCCGCTCTGCTTGAAGCGGGTCACCTGGCGGCTGCCGAACAGGCTTTCCAGGCTGCGGCCGATCAGCGCCACATCGGTGCCCACCGCCACCGCCTGCTCGCGATTGACCGCCACCTTGAGCTGCGGCGTGTTGAGTTTGAGGTCGCTGTCCAGGCTCTCCAGTCCCGGATAATCGCGCACCCGCTCGAGCAGCTGCTCGACGTAGCCCTGCAGCTCGGCATACTCCATCGACGAGCGGATCACCAGGTTGATCGGCTGGTTGCGCGCGCTCTGCCCCAGCGGCGGGCGGTTGACCGGGAACACGCGCATGCCGGCGATATCCTGCAGCTTGGGCAGCAGCTCGTTGCGGATCTCGAACTGGCTGCGGCTGCGCTCGGCCCAGTCCTCCAGCTTCATGAAGGAAATGCCCTGGGCCACCGTGGGGAAGCCGGCGATGACCATGTAGCGGTTGGTTTCCGCGATGCTCGCGTAGGCGGCCTCCACCTCCCGCGCGTAACGCGCGGTGTAGTCGATGGTGGCACCGTCCGGGCCGTTGAACACCCCGACTATGGTGCCGGTATCCTCGGTCGGCGCCAGCTCCGAACGCAGCCCGTTGAACAGCCAGGCGCAGACCACGAAGGCCAGCAGCAGCACGCCGAGCACCAGCGGCCAGGTACGCAGGGCACTATCGAGACTGTGCTTGTAGCTGTAGGTGACAGCGTTGAGGAAGTTCTCGATCAGGTTGTACAGCCGGCTGTGGCGCTCGCCGGCCTGGTGCGGCTTGAGCAGCACCGCGCACATCATCGGCGTCAGGGTCAGGGCGACGAAACCGGACACCAGCACCGCGCCGGCCAGGGTCCAGGCGAACTCGGTGAAGAGTTTCCCCGTGGTGCCCTGCATGAAGCCGATCGGGGCGAACACCGCGGCCAGGGTCAGGGTCATGGCGATCACCGCGAAGGCGATCTCGCGGCTGCCCTTGAACGCCGCCTGCATGGGTTTCATCCCCGCCTCGATATGGCGGTGGATGTTCTCCAGCATGACGATGGCGTCGTCCACCACCAGGCCGATGGCCAGCACCATGGCCAGCAGGGTCAGGGTGTTGATGGAAAAGCCCATCAGGCTCATCAGGGCGAAGGCGCCGATCAGCGACACCGGGATGGTCACCAGCGGGATGATGGTGGCGCGCAGCGAACGGAGGAAGATGAAGATGATCAGGATGACCAGCCCCACCGCTTCCCAGATGGTGATGAAGACGTTGTCGATGGACTCGCGGATGAACAGCGAGTTGTCGTTGGCCACCGTCATGTGCATGCCCTCGGGCAGCAGCGCGCGGATCTCCGGCAGGGCCGCCTCGAGGCCGGCGGAGATGTCCAGCGGGTTGGCCGTGGCCTGCTTGATCATGCCCATGGACACCGCCGGGCGACCGTTGAAGCGCACCACGCTGCGCTCGTCGCGCGCGCCGATTTCGGCATGGCCGACGTCGGCCAGGCGCAGCAGGTAGCCCTGCGAATCATCGAGAATCAGCTCGTTGAACTGCTCGGGCGTGCTCAGGTCGGTTTCCGACAGCACGGTGAACTCGCGCTCGCGCGATTCGATGCGCCCGGCGGGAATCTCCACGTTCTGCCGGCGCAGGGCATCTTCCACGTCCTGCACCGTGAGGTTGTGCGCGGCGAGCTTCTCCGGGTCGAGCCAGATGCGCATGGCGAAGGTGCGTGCGCCGCGAATCTGCACCTCGGACACGCCGGGAATGGTCTGCAGGCGATCCTTGATCACCCGCTCCAGCACGTCGGTGATCTCCATGGCGTTGTAGCGGTCGCTGTAGGTGGCAATCCAGATCACCGGCTGGGCGTCGGCCTCGACCTTCTGCACTATGGGCTCGTCGATCTCGTCGGGCAGCAGACCGCGCACCCGGCCGAGACGGTCGCGTACGTCGTTGGCCGCCTCGTCGGCATTGCTGCCGAGGCGGAACTGGGCGGTGATCTGGGTATTTTCCGAGCGGCTGATGGAGCTGACGAAATCCAGCCCCTCGATGCCGGACAGCACGTCCTCGATCGGCTGCGCCACCTGCGACTCCATGATCTCCGGGCTGGCGCCGGGGTAGATCACGTTCACCGTGACGATGGGCACGTCGATATTGGGGTATTCGCGCACGCTGAGGCGGTCGTAGGCCATCAGCCCGAGCAGCACCACGATCAGCGACAGCACGGTGGCGAACACCGGCCGGCGGATGCAGATATCGGAGAGGATCACCGCTAGCGCTCCCCGCTCTTGCTGCGCACCGCCAGGCCCGGGCGTACCTTCTGCCAGCCGGCGCTGATCACCGTCTCGTCGCCTTCGAGGCCTTCGCGCACCTCCACCAGGCCGTCGAAACGCTTGCCCAGGCGCACTTCGCGCTGCTCGACGCTGCCGTCCACCACCAGGTTGACCAGCAGCTGCTCGCCCACCGGCATCACCGCCTCCTCCGGAATCACCAGCGCCTCGGGGCGCTCGGCGAGGATCACCGAGACGCGGACGAACTGGCCGGGGCGCAGACGGCGGTCGTCGTTGCCGATATGGGCGCGGATCGCCTGGCTGCGGCCGACTTCGTCCAGACGCGGGTTGATGGCGAAGATCTCGCCCTGGAAGCGCTCGCCCGGATAGGTGTCCAGGCTGATTTCCACCGTCTGCCCCAGGCGTACCTGGGCCACGGCCTTCTGCGGGATGCGGAAGTCGACCTTCAGCGGGTCGAGCACTTCCAGGTTGACGATGTTCTGCCCGGCGCTGAGGTAGTCGCCGACGCTGGCCTGGCGCAGGCCGAGTACGCCGTCGTAGGGCGCCTTGATCTGGGTCTTGTCGAGCCGCGCCTGGGCCAGCGCCTGGCTGGCGCGGGCGGCCTGCAACTGGCTCTGCGCCTCGTCGAGGGCCTGGGCGTTGCTGGCGCCGCGCTGGAACAGCATCTGCGCGCGCTGGTGGTTCTTCTCCGCCAGGTCGAGGTTGGCGCGCGCCTGGGCCAGTTCGGCGCGGGCGATGGCATCATCGAGGCTGACCAGCAGGTCGCCGGCGGTCACCGCCTGGCCCTCGCGAAAATGCAGACTGGCCAGACGTCCTTCGATTTCCGGGCGGATCATCACCGACTCGTCGGAGCGCAGCGAGCCGAAGGTGATCAGCTCGTCGCGCACCGCCATCTGCTTGACCGGCACCACTTCCACCACCGGTCCATCGGCGGCCAGCACCTGACCGGCCAGCAGCGCCGACAACAGCAGAGGCAGGGAACGCAGCAGCACGGCCATATACAACCCCTCTTGTATGTATAAGCCGAGTCTAACCTTCTGCTCTCTCAATGACAGCGGGGCAAGATATTTCCCTATGTTTTTGTGGCCTGCCATCCCTGGCAGCCTGGGGCCTCGCCAGGCGCGGTCAAGCGCTTCTGGCGAACCCCTTACTGACGCATGCCGCGGCCGCTGACCAGCAGGCGAATGCACAGGGTGTACAGCACCGCGGTGGCCAGCAGCATGAAGCCGATGGCCACGCCGATGCGGATGTCCGACACGCCGAGGATGCCGTAGCGGAAGGCGTTGACCATATGCAGGATCGGGTTGCCCATCGACACCGCCTGCCAGAACGGCGGCAACAGGGTGATCGAATAGAACACCCCGCCCAGGTAGGTCAAAGGGGTAAGGACGAAGGTGGGGATGATCGAGATGTCGTCGAAGTTGCGCGCGAACACCGCGTTGACGAAGCCGCCCAGGGAGAAGATGGTCGCGGTCAGCAACACCACCAGCACCGTCACGCCCAGGTGGTGCACCTGCAGGTGGGTGAAGAACAGCGACAGCAGGGTGACGATGAAGCCCACCGCCAGGCCGCGCAGCACGCCGCCGACGACGAAGCCGACGAGGATGGTGTGCGGCGACACCGGCGACACCAGCAGCTCCTCGACGTTGCGCTGGAACTTGCTGCCGAAGAAGCTCGACACCACGTTGCCGTAGCTGTTGGTGATCACCGACATCATGATCAGCCCCGGCACTATGTACTCCATATAGCTGAAGCCGCCCATGTCGCCGATCTGCCGGCCGATCAGGTTGCCGAAGATGACGAAGTACAGAACCATGGTGATCGCCGGCGGCAGCAGGGTCTGCGGCCAGATGCGCAGGAAACGGCGCACCTCGCGGTGGACGATGGTGCGCAGGGCCACCAGGTTGGCGGCGAATTCGCTGTTGAGGTACTGGGTATTCATGGCGCCACCTTGGCCAGGTTCTTTTCCACCAGGGAGACGAACAGCTCCTCCAGGCGATTGGTCTTGTTGCGCAGGCTGAGCACCTCCACCTGCTGCTGCGCCAGCTGCTGGAACAGCGCATTGAGGCCCTGGCTCTTCTCCACCTGCACCTCCAGGGTGTGGTCGTCGAGCAGCCGCGCCGGGTAGCCCTGCAGCTGCGGCGCCACCGCGTGGGTGTCCTTGAGGTCGAGCAGGAAGGTCTCGACGTGCAGCTTCTTCAGCAGGTCCTTCATGCTGCTGTGTTCGACGATGCGGCCGTGGTCGATGATGCCGATGTGGCGGCACAGCTGCTCGGCCTCCTCCAGGTAGTGGGTGGTGAGGATGATGGTGATGCCCTGCTGGTTCAGCTCGGTGAGAAAGCTCCACATCGAGCGGCGCAGCTCGATGTCCACCCCGGCGGTGGGTTCGTCGAGGATCAGCAGGCGCGGCTGGTGCACCAGCGCGCGGGCGATCATCAGGCGGCGCTTCATGCCACCGGACAGCTCGCGCGAGGCGACGTTGCGCTTGTCCCACAGCCCCAGCTGGGTCAGGTACTGCTCGGCGCGTGCCTTGGCGATGCTGCGCGGAATGCCGTAGTAGCCGGCCTGGGTGACGACGATGTCGAACACCTTCTCGAACTGGTTGAAGTTGAATTCCTGCGGCACCACGCCCAGGCAGCGCTTGAGCGCCGACGGCTCGCGGTCGAGGTCGTGGCCGAACACCTCGACCGTGCCGCCGCTCTTGTTCACCAGGGTGGAGAGGATGCCGATGGTGGTGGACTTGCCGGCGCCGTTGGGGCCGAGCAAGGCGAAGAAGTCGCCTTCGGCGACGTCCAGGTCGATGCCGTGCAGAGCCTGGAAGCCGTTGCCATAGGTCTTGGTCAACTGGCGGATGGTCAGGGCGGAGCTCATGAAAATGGGGTTTCCCGCGCTAGGGTGGAGTCAGCATAGATGGGGGTAGGGGCGACGATTTGCAACCGGTTGTTGCGGCCATCGGCGCATGCCGACCTGCACCCTACCCAGGCCGACGCGCGGAGAAAAGCCCGCCCTGGCGATCTTGACTATCGATTCAGTCGATAGCAGCCGCCTCGGCCTGCATGTCGCCGCTCATGAATGCCGCGTCGGCGGCGAACAGATGCGGATAGCAGCGCTGCAGGTGGTCGAAGAACAGCTGCTCGGGCAAGTCGGCGAACTGGCCGTGATCGACCAGGTACTCCATATAGCGCTCGCCCTTGTCGTTATAGGGATGGAAGACGCTGTCGTGGACACCGTCGAACTCCAGCGGCGCCACCTTGAACACCCGGCACAGCGCCTCGTTGAAGGCCGGCGTGGCCTTGACCCAGCGCCCGTCCAGATACAGCTCGGTGTAGCCGTGCATGGCGAACACCTCGCTGCGCAGCAACTGCAGCAGGCGCGGCGTCGACAGGTGATTGCGCACGTCGGCCAGGCCGATGCGCGCCGGGATACCGCAATGCCGCGCGCAGGCCGCCAGCAGGTTGGCCTTGGGCACGCAGTAGGACTCGCCGGCGAGCAGCGCGTGGCTGGCCTTCAGCGTCTGCGGCTCGCGGCTGAACACATAGGGGTTGTAGCGGATCTGGTCGCGCACCGCGCGGTACAGCGCCACGGCCTGGTCGCGCGGATCGCGCCCGGCGCCGCGCCAACGCTCGGCGAACTCGATTAGCGCAGGGTGGTCACTGTCAATGAAGCGGCCGGGTTGCAGGTAGGTCTGCATGGGTCGTGCTCCCAAGGGTTTGCCCCAGTCTAAGCGCGCCGATCGCGCCATAAAAACGGCGATCCGGCCAAGCTGCCCCGCCTTGCCGCCAATTCGCGACTAAGCTCGTGGCGTCGTCCGCTGTCACTCATGGAGGAACACACATGCTCGTTATCTGGTTACTGGTCCTGCTGCTCGGCGTGGCCTACCTGGCCCACAGCCGCAGCGCCGCCCTGCCCGCGCTGGGCATCACCGCCGCCTACCTGCTGGCCATGGCGCTGCTGAGCCCGGTGCCGGGCTGGTTGCAACTGCTGCTGTGGGCGCTCACCGGTGCCGTGGCGGCCTTCGTGCTGCTGGTCGATCTGCGCCGCCAGCTGTTCAGCGGCCCGCTGTTCGCCTGGTTCCAGCGTGTGCTGCCGCCGATGTCGGATACCGAGCGTGACGCCATTGAGGCCGGCACCGTGTGGTGGGACGGCGAGCTGTTCAGCGGCCGCCCCGACTGGGACAAGCTGCTGGCCTACCCCAAGGCGCAGCTGACGGACGAGGAACAGGCCTTTATCGACGGCCCCACCGAAGAACTCTGCGCCCTGGTCAACGACTGGCAGGTCGGCCAGCAGCTGGACCTGCCGGAAAAGGCCTGGGAGCACATCAAGCAGCACGGCTTCTTCGCCCTGATCATTCCCAAGCAATACGGCGGCAAGGGCTTCTCCGCCTACGCCCACTCGCAGGTGGCGATGAAACTGGCCACCCGCTGCGGCGACCTGGCCTCCACCGTGATGGTGCCCAACTCCCTGGGCCCGGCCGAACTGCTGCTGCACTACGGCACCGATGCGCAGCGCCAGCACCATCTGCCGCGCCTGGCCAGCGGCGAGGACATTCCCTGCTTCGCCCTCACCGGCCCGCTGGCCGGCTCCGACGCCGGCGCCATGCCGGACACCGGCATCGTCTGCAAGGGCCAGTGGCACGGCGAGGAAGTCATCGGCCTGCGCCTGAACTGGGAGAAGCGCTACATCACCCTGGCGCCGGTGGCCACCCTGCTCGGCCTGGCCTTCAAGGCCTATGACCCCGAGCACCTGCTGGGCGAAGAGGAAGACCTCGGCATCAGCCTGGCGCTGGTGCCCACCGATACCCCCGGGGTGGAGATCGGCCGTCGCCATCTGCCGCTGGGCGCTGCCTTCATGAACGGGCCGAACAGCGGCAAGGACGTGTTCATCCCGCTCGATTACCTGATCGGCGGCCAGGAGTACCTGGGCAAGGGCTGGATGATGCTGATGAACTGCCTGTCGGTCGGCCGTTCCATTTCCCTGCCCGCCGGCGGCACCGGTGCGGCCAAGCTCGCCAGCCTGGTCAGCGGCCAGTACAGCCAGATCCGCGAACAGTTCGGCGTGCCGCTGGCCGCCTTCGAAGGCATTCAGGAGGCACTGGCGCGTATCGGCGGCAACACCTGGCTGATGGACAGCGCGCGCATCCTCACCGCCAGTGCCGTCGACCTCGGCGAGAAACCCTCGGTGCTGTCGGCCATCCTCAAGTACCACCTCACCGAACGCGGCCGCGAGTGCGTCAGCCACGCCATGGACCTGCACGGCGGCAAGGGCATCATCATGGGCCCGAGCAACTACCTGGGTCGCGCCTGGCAAGGCGCGCCGATCTCCATCACCGTGGAAGGCGCCAACATCCTCTCGCGCAACCTGATGATCTTCGGCCAGGGCGCCATCCGCTGCCATCCCTACGTGCTCAAGGAAATGGCCCTGGCCGGGCGCGACGACAAGGACCAGGCGCTGGCCGAGTTCGATGCCCTGCTGCTGCGCCATATCGGCTTCGCCGTCGGCAACGCCGCCAGCAGCCTGCTGCTCGGCCTGAGCCTGGGGCGCTTCGGCCAGGCCCCCGGCGACAACCTCAGCCAAGCCTACTTCCGTGCCCTCGGCCGCCTGGCCGCGGCCTTCGCCCTGTGCGCCGACAGCAGCATGATGCTGCTGGGCGGCGAGCTGAAGCGCCGCGAACGCCTGTCCGCGCGCCTGGGCGATGCGCTCAGCCACCTCTACCTGGGCTCGGCGGCGCTCAAGCGCTACCACGACCTGGACTACCCGCAAGCCGTGCAGCCGCTGGTGCGCTGGGCCATGGAGGAAAACCTGTTCCACGCCGAACGGGCCCTGGCCGAGCTGCTGGCCAACTTCCCCAATCGCGCCTTCGGCTGCCTGCTCAAGATCCTGGTGTTCCCCCTCGGCCGCCGTCACCGCGGCCCGAGCGACGCGCTGGACGCCGAAGTGGCGGCGATTCTCGGCCGTCCGGCCGGCGATCCGGCGCTGGAGGCGCTGCTTGCCGGCTGCTACCGGCCGCAAGCCGAGCAGGATGCGGTCGGCGCCCTGCAACACGCGCTGCAGCTGATCGACGCCAGCCGCGATGCGCGCAAACGCCTGCAGCAGGCGCTCAAGGACGGCAGCCTGCAACCGGCCCCCGGCCAGGATGCCATCACCGCGGCCATCGCCACCGGCCTGCTCGACGGCGAGGCGGGCCAGCGCCTGCAGGCCGCCGAAGCGGCGCGCCGGCGGGTGATCGACGTCGACGACTTCGCCAAGGAGGAGCTCAAGCTCGGCCGCGGCAAGGTGCGCTAACACCCTAGCCCGGATGCAATCCGGGAGAGATGTGCAGGATTTCCCGGATTTCATCCGGGCTACGCATACAGCGACCAAGGCCCGGTGAAACGGGACAGCGGGCGCCAGGCTCTCTATACTCCTGCGCCCGTTTTACCCAACAGGAATCGCACCATGGCCAGCCACCTCGAACACCACCTCGCCCTGCTCAACCATCTGCGCGGCATCCTGGTCGCCCTGGGCGAAGCCGAGCAGGTCCTGGACGACAGCCACGCGCTGTTTCTCGAGCGCTACGACGAGCTGCTCGCCGAGCTGCCGCGCGACCCGGTGTCCAGCCAGTACCTGGGCCAGGACCTGATCAGCCAGATCTTCCATCGCTACCCGCAGATCGCCCACCTGGTGCCGCGCGACCTGCTGTGGTTCTTCGGCGGCGACTGCCTGCACTTCATGCCCGACGAGGAAATCGCCCTGTACCAGGCCCTCGACGAGCGCCGCTTCGAGGCCGAGCAGAACGACGAGCCGTTCGACTGGAACCAGGAAAAGCAGCTGCTGGCTCTGTCCACCGACAGCCCCAGGCACTGACACGCAAAAGGCCCGCACGGCATGACCGGCGGGCCTTTTGCAGACTATGAACGACAGAAACGAAAAAGCCGCTCGATTGAGCGGCTTTTTCGTTTATTTGGAGCGGGAAACGAGACTCGAACTCGCGACCCCGACCTTGGCAAGGTCGTGCTCTACCAACTGAGCTATTCCCGCAATACAACTTGGTACAGAAAATGGCGTCCCCTAGGGGACTCGAACCCCTGTTACCGCCGTGAAAGGGCGGTGTCCTAGGCCACTAGACGAAGGGGACCTTGGAACTTGGTTGCCCGCCTGCCGCAGCAAGCCTGGCGAATCTGGAGCGGGAAACGAGACTCGAACTCGCGACCCCGACCTTGGCAAGGTCGTGCTCTACCAACTGAGCTATTCCCGCATGTACAACCCACTTCCCCACGGAAAGTGGCGTCCCCTAGGGGACTCGAACCCCTGTTACCGCCGTGAAAGGGCGGTGTCCTAGGCCACTAGACGAAGGGGACGCAGCCCGGAACTTACAACAGCTTTTCCGGCTTCCCTCGCCCTGTTTCGAGCATTGCGCTGGAAGTGGCGCGCATTCTAGGGAGGCTTTAGAAGGTCGTCAACCTCTCTCTAAAAATTTTTCAAAATCAAAGACTTCAGACCATAAATTGACGTGGCACTAGGAGCCTTGCAGCCAAGCCACTACACTCGGACGAAAAACCAGCACTCGAGAGGTTCAAGCAGTGTCCCCACTCGTGATTACCCTGCTGATAGTCGGAGGCATCGCGCTGCTGATCGTGATCGCCTACGTCAATCACATGGTCGAGAACAGCAAGCTGGAAAAAGCCCGGCAGAAAGCCGATCTCAACGACCGTATCCGCCGCTGCCTGGACGTCTCGGAAAAGATGCCCGGCCAGTTGATGAGCGCAGCGCTGAAACTGCTGCTCAGCCGCCTGCAACTGCAACTGAGCGAGCGCCTGCTGCCGCTGGACAAGGGCAACGCCGGCCTCAAGGGTCGCATCGACGAACTCAAGGCGCTGGTGGCCCGGGGCGAGTCGATCCCGGTGAACAACGCCCCGCAACCCATCCTCAACGAAGCCAAGGCCAAGGACGTGCGTTACCTTCTGGAAAACCTGCACGCCCTGATCACCGGCTCGGCGCAGATCGGTCTGCTGCCGGCCAATGAAGGCAAGCACTGGCTCCAGCAGATTCGCCAGATGCTGGTGCAGCTGCATATCGAGTTCTTCGGCAACCTCGGCCAGCAGGCCCTGCAACAGAACCAGCCGGGCCAGGCGCGCCTGGCCTTCGAGCGCGGCGTGCAGTACCTGCGCAAACAACCGGAACCGGCGCTGTACCAGACCCAGCTCAAGCAC
Source organism: Pseudomonas sp. AOB-7 (assembly GCF_003696305.1). Classification (GTDB taxonomy): domain Bacteria; phylum Pseudomonadota; class Gammaproteobacteria; order Pseudomonadales; family Pseudomonadaceae; genus Aquipseudomonas. Next base: position 59,748 of record NZ_RFFK01000001.1, read on the forward strand.
TTCGAGCAGCAACTGGCGAGCGCCAACGCCCTGGTGCTGGACAAGGTGCAGCCCTCGGCCGATGCGCCCAGCGAGCTGACCGAAGGGCTGAAGAACCTGGATGACGACGACTGGAAGAAGAAGAATATCTACGACTAGCGTCTGCCAAGCGATCCGCCGTACCCCATAAGGAGTTCCGATGAGTCTGACCGTCTACGGGGCGCCGCTCTCCCCCTTCGTCCGCAAACTCTGCCTGTGCCTGCTGGAAAAGGGCCTGGACTACCAGCTGGAGGTGGTCACCCCGTTCGGCCAGCCCGACTGGTACCGCGAGCTCAATCCGCTGGGGCGCATCCCGGCGTTTCGCGACGGCGACCTGACCCTGGCCGACTCCAGCGTCATCTGCCAGTACCTGGAGGAGCGCTACCCCGCACGCCTGGCCCTGTACGGTGAAGGCGCGGCGCAGCGCGCTCAGGTGCGCTGGCTGGAAAAGTACGCCGACTACGAACTCGCTCCGCTGTGCACCTTCGGCGTGTTTCGCAACCGCACGCTGAAACCCAGCCTGGGCCAGCCCTGCGATGAGGCCAAGGTGCAGGCCACGTTGGAGAAACTGCCGGGGCATTTCGACTATCTGGAGGGCGTGCTGGGGAACGCCGAGTACCTGGTCGGCGAGCGCCTGTCGATGGCCGACCTCGCCCTCACCTGCCAGCTGATCAATATGCAACACGGCGGCGAGACGCTGGATGCGGCGCGCTGGCCGCACCTGGCCGCACATTACGCCCGGATCACGGCGCGCGCCTCGGTGCAGCAGCTGCTGCCGCGCGAGTTGCGCACCCTGGAGAAGATCGGCGCGCGTTGATCGGTGGACAAGCTGCGCGTTGTCCACCCTAGTCCACTATCCGACTTAGTATTCCGTAGCCCGGATGCAATCCGGGGCGGCCTGGCGACTCAACAATCTGTCGCCGCCAGGAAGATCGCCGCCAACGCCTCGATGCCGACCTGATCGACCTCGCTGAAACGCCCGGTCAGCGGACTGTCCAGGTCCAGCACGCCGATCAGCCGGCCGTCCTTGAGCAGCGGTACCACCAGCTCACTATTGGAGGCGCTGTCGCAGGCGATATGCCCGGCGAAGGCGTGCACGTCCTCCACCCGCTGGGTCTGCCGGCTCGCCGCCGCCGCGCCGCACACGCCGCGTCCGAAGGGAATGCGCACGCAGGCCACCTTGCCCTGGAAGGGGCCAAGCACCAGTTGCTCGCCCTGGGCCAGGTAGAACCCGGCCCAGTTCAGGTCGGCCAGTTCGTGGAACAGGAAGGCGGAAAACTGCGCGGCGTTGGCGATGAAGTCGCGCTCGCCGGCGAGCAGCGCGTCGAGCTGCGCCGCCAGCAGGGGGTAGCCGTCCAGCCCGGAGCCGGTCTGGGAAAGGTCGATCATGCGTCTTGCTCCAAGAGTTGCAGCCCGACCCAATGCCGGGCGAATTGAAAGGCGCAGCGGCCGTTGCGGTTGCCGCGGCCCAGGGCCCAGCGGATCGCGGCCTTCTCCAGCGCCTCGCTCCATTGCCAGCGCAGGCCGGCCGACGCCGCCTGCACCTCGACCCAGTGGCGCACCACGTCGAGGTAGTGCTCCTGGCTGAAGGGGTAGAACGACAGCCACAGGCCGAAACGGTCGGACAGGGCGATCTTGTCCTCCACCGCCTCGTTGGGGTGCAGCTCGCCGTCGACCATCTGCCAGTTCTCGTTGTCGCTCTGCTTCTCCGGCATCAGGTGCCGGCGGTTGGAGGTGGCGTACAGCAGCACGTTGTCCGGCGCGCGCTCCAGCGAGCCGTCGAGCACGCTCTTGAGCACCCGGTAATCGCCCTCGCCGGCCTCGAACGAGAGGTCGTCGCAGAACAGCACGAAACGCTGCGGCAGGCGCGCCAGCTGCTCCACCACCCGCGGCAGGTCAGCCAGGTGATCGCGTTCGATCTCGATCAGGCGCAGGCCGGCCGCCGCATGCTCGGCCAGCAGCGCGCGCACCAGCGACGATTTGCCGGTGCCGCGCGCGCCCCACAGCAGCGCGTGGTTGGCCGGCAGGCCGGCGACGAACTGGCGGGTGTTGCGCGCCAGCTGCTCGCGCTGGGCGTCAATGCCAAGCAGGTCGTGCAAGCCGAGGTCGAGGCTGACCGCCAGGGGCTGCAGGAAACCGCTGCGGCCGTCGCGCTGCCAGCGCGCGGCCAGGCTCCGGTTCCAGTCCAGTTCCGCCCGCACTGCGGGCAACAGGGGTTCGAGGCGCGCCAGCACCTGCTCGGCACGCGCCAGAAAGCTCTGCAATCGGGAATCCACGCTCTACTCCTTTTGCGCAGGGCCGCACGCTGCGGGCTCTGCCGGTCCGGCGCCGCTATCGGCTATGCTTGGCAGGCGCCACGGATCAGAGACCACGCCCGCCGCCATGGATATATCGCTCACCCATCGCCTGTCGTTCCGACAGGCCGGCCTGACCGTGCTGGTGGCGTTCATCCTCGGCACGCTGCTCAGCGTCACCCAGGTGGCGATCGATTATGCCAGCGAAGAGGCCTCCATCAACCGCGAGATTCGCGCGCTGCTGGAAATCAGCCACAACCCCGCCGCCCGTATCGCCTACAACATCGACGCCGAACTGGCCCAGGAACTGGTGCTCGGCCTGCTGCGTTCGCCGGCGGTTACCCGCGCCGAACTGATCGACAACAGCGGCCTGGTGCTGGCCAGCGTCAGCCGGCCGCGCAGCGAGAGCCGCTACCGGGTGTTCAGCGACAGCCTGTTCGGCGCCCAGCGCCAGTTCCAGGACCCGCTCTACGTCGCCCACGCGCCCAACGAAGCGCTCGGCGAGCTGCGCCTGGAGGTGGACACCTACGCCTTCGGCAGCCACTTCCTGCGCCGCTCGCTGCTGACCCTGCTGACCGGCTTCGCCCGCAGCCTGCTGCTGTCGCTGATCCTCCTGGTGCTGTTCTACTTCATGCTGACCAAGCCGCTGGTGGGGGTGATCCGCGCGCTCAGCGAGCGCAACCCGCAGGACCCGCAGCATCGCCCGGTGCCCTGCCCCAAGGGCCACGAACGCGACGAGATCGGCACCCTGGTCGAGGTCACCAACCGCCAGCTGTCGAGCATCGCCCAGGAGATCGAGCAGCGGCGCAACGCCGAGGATCGCCTGACCCAGTACCTGGCCGAGCTGGAGAACATCGTCTCGGCGCGCACCGCCGAGCTCAAGGCTGCCAACGCCCGCCTCAGCCAGTCCAACCGCGAGCTGGAACTGGCGCGCACCACCGCACTGAACATGGCCCAGGCCCGCTCGGCCTTCCTCGCCAACATGAGCCACGAGATCCGCACCCCGCTCAACGGCCTGCTGGGCATGCTCGCCCTGGCCCTGGACGGCCCGCTCAGCGCCGAGCAACGCCAGCAGCTGGGCATCGCCCACGATTCCGGCAAGGTACTGGTGGAGCTGCTCAACGACATCCTCGACCTGTCCAAGTTCGAGGCCGGCCAGCTGGAGCTGGAGCAGATTCCCTTCGACCTCGGCGTGCTGGCCGAGGAAACCGCCAGCCTGCTGTCGCAGAACGCCGCCGGCGCGGTGGAGCTGACCTGCCTGATCGCCCCCGACCTGCCCGCCCAGGTCGTCGGCGACCCGACGCGGGTGCGGCAGATCGTCAGCAACCTCTTGTCCAACGCGCTGAAGTTCACCCGCTTCGGCCGCGTCGACCTGCAGGTATCGCGCAGCGCGGACGGCGTGCGCATCCGCGTGCGCGACACCGGCATCGGCATCGCCGAAGACGCCCAGGCGCGCATCTTCCAGCCGTTCGCCCAGGCCGAGGTGGGCATCACCCGCGAGTACGGCGGCACCGGCCTCGGCCTGGCGCTGACCCGCCGCCTGTGCGAGGCCATGCACGGCAGCCTCGGCCTGCAATCGAAGGAAGGCTTCGGCAGCGAGTTCTGCGCCGAGCTGCCGCTGCCGGCGCACGCCGAGGCGGCGGCGCAACCGACCCTGCACGGCCGCATCGTCGCCCTCACCCCGGCCAGCAGCGGCCTGCACCAGGTGCTCAGCCAGTGGCTGCCGGCCTGGGGCCTGCACTACCGGCGCCTGGACACCGACGCCAGCCTGCTCGGCGTGGACGCCGACCTGCTGATCAGCGACTGCCCGGAATGCCTGCTCGGCCTGCGACCAACGCTGAACACGCCGGTGCTGCTGGTCACCGCCTACGGCAACTTCCTGCCCCTTGATCAGGCCCAGCGCCTCGCCCCGCTGCAGCAGATCGCCCGCCCGCTGGCGCGCGCCGGCCTGCTGCAGATGCTCCGCCATATCCTCCACAGCGATGCGCCGAGCGCCGGCGGCACACCCCACGCCCAGGCGCCGAGCGAGCGCTCGGCGCGGGTGCTGCTGGTGGAGGACAACCCGGTCAACCAGCTGGTGGCCAAGGGCATGCTGGCCAAGCTGGGCTGCCAGGTGCTGGTCGCCGGGCATGGCGGCGAAGCCCTGGACCTATTGGAGCGCGAGGCCGTCGACCTGGTGCTGATGGACTGCAACATGCCGGTGATGGACGGCTATGAGGCCAGCCGGCGGATTCGCCGCAACGGCCGCTGGCCGGACCTGCCGATCGTCGCGCTGACCGCCAATGCGCTGTCCGACGAGCGTGAACGCTGCCGCGCCGCCGGCATGAGCGACTACCTGGCCAAGCCCTTCCGCCGCGAGGAGCTGGCCGCCCTGCTCGATACCTGGCTGCCGGCCGCGGTCACGCGTTGAGCACTGCGGTTGGCGCGCAGGACCTGGGCGGCCCCGCGGCACCCTAGGTACCGAGCCGGCTCAGCAGGCGATCCAGGCGCTGACGCAAGCCGTCCAGCTCGGCCAGCTCCTCGCCGCCGAACTGGCACAGCAGCTGCGCCTTGAGCGGCGCCACCCGCGCCTGCAACGCCCTGCCCGCCTCGCTCAAGGCCAGGTGCACCTCGCGCTCGTCGTGGGCGGCGCGGCGGCGTTGCACCAGGCCCATCTGCTCCAGGCGCTTGAGCAGCGGCGTGAGGGTGCCGGAGTCCAGCTGCAGGCGCTGACCCAGGGCCTTCAGCGTCGGCTGCTCGGGCGCCTGCGCCTGCCATTCCCAGAGCACCAGCATCGCCAGGTACTGCGGGTAGGTCAGGCCCAGCGCGTCGAGCATCGGCTTGTAGGCGCGAATCACCGCACGCGAGGCGGCGTAGAGCTTGAAGCACAGCTGGTTGTCCAGCTGCAATTGGGCGCTATCGAAAGCGGTCATTTGAGCAGGGCTTCGATCTCGCTGGAGAGCTCCTCCGGCTTGGTGGTCGGGGCGAAGCGCTTGATCACCTGACCGTCCTGGCCGATCAAGAACTTGGTGAAGTTCCACTTGATGCCCTGGCTGCCGAGCAGGCCGGGGGCGTGCTTCTTCAGCTGGACGAACAGCGGATGGGCGTCGGCGCCATTGACGTCGACCTTCTTGAACAGCGGGAAGCTGACGCCGAAGTTCAGCTCGCAGAACTCGGAAATCGCCCCCTCGTCGCCCGGCTCCTGCTTGCCGAACTGGTTGCAGGGAAAGCCCAGCACCACCAGGCCCTTGTCCTTGTACTGCTGCCAGATGCTTTCCAGGCCCTTGTACTGCGGGGTAAAACCGCACTTGCTGGCGGTGTTGACCACCAGCACGGCCTTGCCGCCGAAATCGGCGAGGGTCTTCTGCTCGCCCTTGATGGTGGTGACCGGGATATCGAAGAGTGCGTTGCTCATGGGAGTCGTCCTGAAGTGGGCGGGATGTGCCGAACAAAATAGCGAGCAATTAGATTGCGCGCAATTTAATTACCCAACGATAAGGCGCATGGATAGTGCGTCATGCGGCCCCACCTGCCTTTGCCCTCGACAATCGGTGCGCGCGGCCTGGGCGGCCCGGCGGTTCCCTATGCGAGGGTAGCCCCCAACGCCCGTACCAGCGCCGCCAGCTCGGGCGCCTCGCCCTGCAGGCGCACGCGCAGGCCGTCGAGTTCGCGGCGCATCGGGTAGTGCTTGCGCAGACGGTCGAAGCCGGCGCGGCGTGCCTCGGCGTCGCCGATAAGGCTGCGGCGGAAATCCGCATCGTCTCGGCGCGGGTCGTACACCGCGCGGCACAGGACAGCCAGCGCCCAGGCCGGGTCGGCAGTGCCGTCCAGCGTCACCTCGCTCAGCCAGGGCGCCGGCAGCAAGTCGGCCAGGCGCGCCTGTTCGGGCAGGCCGAGGGCGCGGCAGCAGGCCTGGTAGATCTGCGCCGTGCCGCGCAGCTTGCCGTCCAGGCTGTAGCCGGCGATATGCGGGGTGGCCAGCTGACACAGCGCGGCCAGTTCGACGTCGGCCTGCGGCTCGCCTTCCCAGACGTCGAGCACCGCCTTGAGATCCGGCCGCTGCGGCAGCAGCTGACGCAGCGCGGCGTTGTCCACCACCGCGCCGCGGCTGGCGTTGATCAGCCAGCCGCCGGGCTTGAGCGCTGCCAGACGCGCGGCATCGAACAGATGGCGGGTGCCGGCGTCCAGCGGCGTATGCAGGCTGATCACCTCGCACTCGGCGACTATCCGCTCGAGGTCGACGAAATCGCCGCCCTCGGCCGCCTGCCGCGGCGGGTCGCACACCCACACCTGCCAGCCCAGGCCGCGCAGCAGCTCGACCAGGCGCCCGCCGACCTGCCCTGCCCCGACCACGCCATAGACCCGCGTGGCCGGATCGACGCCTTCGCGCTCGGCCAGGGTCAGCACGCTGCCCAGCACGTAGTCCACCACGCCGCGGGCGTTGCAGCCCGGCGCGCTGCTCCAGGCGATGCCGGCCTCGGCGAAGTAGTCGAGATCCAGATGATCGGTGCCGATGGTGCAGGTGCCGACGAAACGCACGCGGCTGCCTTCCAGCAGCGCGCGGTCGACGCGGGTCACCGAGCGCACCAGCAGGAGATCGGCGTCGCGCACATCGGCCGCCGCGATGGCCCGGCCGGGCAGCCGGCGGATACTGCCGAAGGCGGCGAAGAACTCGTCGAGCAGGGGAATGTTTTCGTCGGCGACTATATGCATGGCGGGCTCCGCGGATCAGGCCGCCATTCTATGCCAGCGCGGCGCCAGCGTCGCCCCGCATGCCGCCGCGCAGAGCGGCACGGCGCGCTTTCCTGACCAAGGCGTCAGGGCGTAGACTACGCGGTTTTCCGCCCAACCGAAGAACCCTCATGTCTGCCGAGAACCGCCTGGGGCGCGTGCGCACGGAGCTGCGCAGCCTGCTCGTCCTGGCCACGCCGATCATCATCGCCCAGTTGGCGCACACCGCCATGGGCTTCGTCGACACCCTGATGGCCGGGCGGGTCAGCCCGCAGGACCTGGCCGCCGTGGCGTTGGGCAACTCCATCTGGGTGCCGGTGTTCCTGCTGATGACCGGCATCCTCCTGGCCACCACGCCCAAGGTGGCGCAGCGCTTCGGCGCCGGCGAGGAGGCGGCCATCGGCCCGCTGGTGCGCCAGGCACTGTGGCTGGCCCTGGCGGTCGGCGGCGGCGCCGCGGCACTGTTGTGGAACGCCGAGTTCATCCTGCGCTACATGGGCATCGAGCCGGCGCTGATCACCCCGGCCATGGGCTACCTGCGCGCGGTGGCCTGCGGTTTCCCGGCGGTGGCGCTGTACCACGTGCTTCGCTGCTTCAGCGACGGCCTCGGCCACACCCGGCCGAGCATGGTGCTGGGCATCCTCGGCCTGCTGCTGAACATCCCGGCCAACTACATCTTCATCTACGGCAAGTTCGGCCTACCGGCCATGGGCGGCGTCGGCTGCGGCTGGGCCACGGCGCTGGTGATGGGGTTCATGCTGATCGGCATGCTGGTCTGGGTGAACTGGGCGCCCTACTACCGCCCCAGTGCCCTGTTCGCCCGTTTCGAGCGACCGCAGTGGGCGGTGATCAAGCGCCTGCTGGCCATCGGCGTGCCGATCGGCGTGGCGGTGTTCGCCGAATCGAGCATCTTCGCGGTGATCGCCCTGCTGATCGGCGGCCTTGGCGCCACCGTGGTCGCCGGCCACCAGATCGCCCTGAACTTCAGCTCCATGGTGTTCATGATCCCCTACTCGCTGGGCATGGCCGCCACCGTGCGGGTCGGCCAGGCGCTGGGCCGTGGCCAGCCGCGCGAGGCGCGCTTCGCCGCCGGGGTGAGCATGGGCGCGGCGCTGGGCTACGCCTGCCTGTCGGCCAGCCTGATGCTCCTGCTGCGCGAGCAGATCGCGCAGATCTACACCCCGGACAAGGCGGTGATCGCGGTGGCGGCGACACTGATCGTCTATTCGGCGCTGTTCCAGTTCTCCGACGCCATCCAGGTCACCGCCGCCGGCGCCCTGCGCGGCTACCAGGACACCCGCATCACCATGCTGCTGACGCTATTCGCCTACTGGGGCATCGGCCTGCCGGTGGGCTATGCGCTAGGGCTCTCCGACTGGCTGGGTGAACCCAGCGGTCCCAGCGGGCTGTGGCAGGGCCTGGTGGTCGGCCTGACCTGCGCCGCACTGATGCTGGCGGTGCGCCTGGCACGCAGCGCGCGCAAACGGATTCGTGCGACGGCCTGAGTCGAACCCGGCGCGCCGAGGCCATACACTGGCGGCATGAAGCGACTCGCCCTGCTCCTCTGCCCACTGCTGCTCGCCGCCTGCGGCCCGGCCGATAACGGCCTGGCGCTGCAGGCCGACTACCTCCAGCGCCTGGATCGGGCGCTGGAGAGCGACGGTTTCGTCGCCTTCGACAGCCGCAGCGCCAGCCAGTACCGCCTGCCGCCGCGACGCGAGCGCCTGCTGGCGCTGCCCGAGCTGCGTATCGGCCTGCTCGATCTGGTGATCGACGCGCGGCGCTGCCCGCACCTGCAGCAGCTGATCAGCCAGCGCAACAGCAGCCTGGGCAAGCAGCTGGTGCCCAGCCAGCGCCTGGGTTACGAGGGTGACCTGCTGCGCGCCATCGACGCCTGCCTGCCGCACCTGCAGGACGACGCCGGCCTGAAGACCACCCTGCAGCGCCTGGCTGCCGAGAAGCGCGGCCAACTGCCGGCGGTGTTCTGGAATGCCCTCAACGGCAGCCGCGAGGTCGAACGCTACCTGCGCTTCGCCGACCAGGCGCTGCCCGTCGCCTTCGCCGAGGACGGCGCCGCGCTGGATGCCCTGGAGCAACTGGCGGCCATCGGCGCCGGCCTGCCTCAGCGCCTGCCGCCGCCTGCCGAACGGCTGGAGCCGCTGTTCTTCGCGCTCTACGCCAGCGACCAGGGCGGCCAGCTGATCACCAGCCTGGCCAGCCTGCGCCACAGCCTCGACGCCGCCAGCGAGCTGCTCGAACAACGCCAGCAACGCCGGCCGCTGTGCCCGCTGGGCCAGGCGACGCCGCGCGGGCGCATCCTGCAGAACATCTTCGTCAAGTTCTACGCCGGCGGCCTGCAGCCCTACCTGGCTGCCGTCGACCAGCGCGGCCAGCAATGGCAGGCGGCGCTGCGACAGTTGCAGGGCATCGAAGGCATACCGCCGGCGACAGGCACCTATCTGGAGCGCCTGGCCGGCGAACGGGACTCGCTGTGGATGGATTTCCGCGCCGCCACCGCGCGTCACGTCAAGGCCTGGCAGGCGCTGCTGAACAGCTGCGGACTGGCGCCGGGGCAAGCGGGCTGGAGCGGCGTCCCGGGCGACGCCTAGCGACGGTCCGCGGACCTCCGGCCTATTCCGCCTTCTTGCGGATCCAGTACAGGTAGGTGCCGTCCTCCTCGGCCTGGCCGAGCAGCTCGTGGCCGAGGAACACGCAGAACTTGGGAATGTCGCGGCGGGTCGAGGGGTCGGTGGCCACCACCTTGAGCAGGCCGCCGGGCTGCAGGTCGCGCACCTTGTTGTGCAGCATCATCACCGGCTCGGGGCAGTTCAAGCCGCTGGCATCGAGCAGATCGTCGTGGGACAGGGTCAGGGCATCGGACATAAGGGGGCTCCACTGGCAGGCGGGCATTGTCGCGCAAAGCTGACCTCCAGGTCACCTTGCCCGCACAACCTTGGATGGGCGGCGCCCGCCCGGCATCTGCGGCACAGTGCCTGCGCTCCGGCGGGTTAGGGACAGCCTGCACGCCAGTTCCGGGCGGAGCCCGGGGCGCCGCGGGAGCCCGGGCCGGGCGTTTGCCCGGGCTCGGTTGAATACCAGCCCGACGCTGCGGCGCCGGGCTAATCTGTGGGGAAGCAGCCGAGGCCCCGCCCATGCCCGATCGCCAACCGCCGCAACTCTGGTGCCTGGTCCGCCTGGACGACAACGGCAACGAGTTCGTCGTCCGCGACGGCCTCGACCGCGCCGCCGCCGAGGCGCTGGCGCGCACCTTCGAGGCGCGCGGGCACAAGCAGAGCTACTGGATCAGGGCGCAAGGGCCGCAGGCCGAAAAGCGCCCAGAAGCCGAGTGATGGATGCCGCGGCGCCGCCCGGGTCGTGCGCACCTGTCGGCTGCCCCTGGTGCGCCCGGCGCAGCCTGCGAGGCCCCGCCGGATATCGCCGCTACTTGCCCAGCCGGCGCAGATGGCAGGTGACCTCCTCGCGGTCGTGATAGAGCTGCTTGCAGGCCAGCGCCACCTTCACCCCGCGCGCGGCGAAGCCCGCCTCGATGCGCTCGAGCAGGCGGCGCACCTCGGCATAGCGCTGCTTCATCGGCAGCTTGAGGTTGACCACCGCCTCGCGGCACAGCCCCTCGCCCAGCCAGGTCTCGATCAGCGCAGCGGTGCGCGCCGGCTTCTCGACTATGTCGCAGACCATCCAGTGCACCGGATGGCGCGGGCGGAACAGGAAACCATCGGCACGCTGGTGCACGACGAAACCCGAATACATCAGGCTCTCGGCCATCGGCCCGTTGTCCACGGCGGTGACGCGGATTTCCCGGTTGACCAGCTGCCAGGTCCAGCCGCCGGGCGCCGCGCCCAGATCCACCGCGGTCATGCCCGGGGCCAGGCGCTGATCCCACTGCTGGCGCGGGATGAAGTGGTGCCAGGCCTCCTCCAGCTTGAGCGTCGAGCGGCTCGGCGCCTCGCGGGGGAACTTCAGCCGCGGAATGCCCATCGGCCACATCGCCTGGTTGTCCGCCTCGGCGATGCCGGCGAACACCTCGCGGCCACTCTTGAAGGTCAGCAGCAGACGCGGCTTGCTGGCGTCGTCCACCAGCTTGCCGGCCCCCCGCAGGGCCTTGCGCAGCGGCGCCTCGAACTTCTTGCAGAAGGTCGACAGCTCCTTGCCCTCGTTGGTGTCCACCACTTCCAGCCACAGGCTGCCGCACTGCGGGTAGTCGGCCAGGGCCTCGAGCAGCACGCCGATGCGCTCGCTCTCCGGCAGGCTGACGAAGGCGCCGCGCGCCCACTGGCGCGGGAAAATCAGGCTGTTGAACCGCACGCCGCGCATCAGCCGCGCGCTATCGCCGGCCTCGCTGCAGATGAACTCGGCGCAAGCGCCGCCGGGCTTGGCCTTGGAGTAGCCGGCCACGTCCAGACGCGCGGCCAGCTCGGCGATCTCGGCGCAGACCTCGCCTTCGAAACCGGGGCGGCAATGGAAAAACAGGGTATTCATCGAGACGTCTCCTTGGGTCGCGCATGATACCCGAGGCGGGAACCGCGGACGCCACCTTCCTGTCCAGTGCTAGGCAGATTGCCAGCAGCGAATCCCGAATGAACGCTGGCCAGACCGCTCATAGGCAACTAGCTTGAACGCTCTGCAGTCATCAGAAACGGCCCGACCGTACGGGCCTCAAGGAGAAGTGCAATGCCCTCCCTCGACAGCCTGAACTGCCGCCGCGAACTGAAGATCGGCGACGCCACCTACCACTACTTCAGCCTGCCCGAGGCGGCCCAGCGCCTCGGCAACATCGACCGCCTGCCCAAGTCGCTCAAGGTGCTGCTGGAAAACCTGCTGCGCTGCGAAGACGGCCACACCGTCAGCGCTGCCGACCTGCAGGCCATGGCCGACTGGCTGGACAAGCGCGGCTCCGAGCGGGAGATCCAGTTCCGCCCGGCGCGGGTCTTGATGCAGGACTTCACCGGGGTGCCGGCGGTGGTCGACCTCGCCGCCATGCGCGACGCCATGGCCAAGGCCGGCGGCGACCCGCAGCGGATCAACCCGCTATCGCCGGTGGACCTGGTCATCGACCACTCGGTGATGGTCGACCGCTACGCCTCCTCCAGCGCCTTCCACGACAACGTCGAGCTGGAAATGCAGCGCAACGGCGAGCGCTACGCCTTCCTGCGCTGGGGCCAGCACGCCTTCGCCAACTTCAGCGTGGTGCCGCCGGGCACCGGCATCTGCCACCAGGTCAACCTGGAATACCTGGCGCGCACCGTGTGGACCAAGGAGGAGGACGGCGCCACCCTCGCCTACCCCGATACCCTGGTCGGCACCGACTCGCACACCACCATGATCAACGGCCTCGGCGTGCTCGGCTGGGGCGTCGGCGGCATCGAGGCGGAAGCGGCCATGCTCGGCCAGCCGGTGTCGATGCTGATCCCCGAGGTGATCGGCTTCAAGCTCAGCGGCAGGCTCAAGGAAGGCATCACCGCCACCGACCTGGTGCTTACCGTCACCCAGATGCTGCGCAGCAAGGGCGTGGTGGGCAAGTTCGTCGAATTCTACGGCGACGGCCTGGCCGACCTGCCGCTGGCCGACCGCGCCACCATCGCCAATATGGCCCCGGAATACGGCGCCACTTGCGGCTTCTTCCCGGTCGACGCCATCACCCTCGGCTACCTGCGCCTGTCCGGCCGCCCGGAAGCCACAGTGCAACTGGTCGAGGCCTACTGCAAGGCCCAGGGCCTGTGGCGCGAGCCCGGCGCCGAGCCGCTGTTCAGCGATAGCCTGAGCCTCGATCTGGGCAGCGTCGAAGCCAGCCTGGCCGGGCCGAAGCGCCCGCAGGACCGCGTCGCCCTCGGTCAGGTCGCCCAGGCCTTCAACGATTTCCTCGGCCTGCAGCTCAAACCCACGGCCAAGGAAGACGGTCGCCTGCTCAACGAAGGGGGTGGCGGCACAGCCGTCGGCGGCGGCCAGCCAAGTGGCGGGGTGGACTATCAGGACGAGGGCCAGACCTATCGCCTGAAGCACGGCGCGGTGGTGATCGCCGCCATCACCTCCTGCACCAACACCTCCAACCCCAGCGTGATGATGGCCGCTGGCCTGCTGGCCAAGAAGGCCGTGGACAAAGGCCTGCAGCGCCAGCCCTGGGTCAAGAGCTCGCTGGCGCCCGGCTCCAAGGTGGTCACCGAGTACTTCAACGCCGCCGGCCTGACGCCCTACCTGGAGAAGCTCGGTTTCGACCTGGTGGGCTATGGCTGCACCACCTGCATCGGCAACTCCGGGCCGCTGCGCGAGCCCATCGAACAGGCCATCACCCAGGCCGACCTGAGCGTCGCCTCGGTGCTGTCCGGCAACCGCAACTTCGAGGGCCGCGTGCACCCGCTGGTGAAGACCAACTGGCTGGCCTCGCCGCCGCTGGTGGTGGCCTACGCCCTGGCCGGCAGCGTGCGCCTCGACCTCAGCCAGGAGCCGCTGGGCACCGGCAAGGACGGCGCGCCGGTGTACCTCAGGGACATCTGGCCGAGCCAGGCGGAGATCGCCGAGGCCATCGCCAAGGTCGATACCGCCATGTTCCGCAAGGAATACGCCGAAGTCTTCGCCGGCGACGCACAGTGGCAGGCCATCGAGGTGCCGCAGGCCGACACCTACGTCTGGCAGGCGGACTCCACCTATATCCAGCACCCGCCGTTCTTCGAGGACATCGCCGGCGATCCGCCGCATATCGGCGATATCCATGAGGCGCGCATCCTCGCCCTGCTCGGCGACTCGGTGACCACCGACCACATCTCGCCGGCCGGCAACATCAAGGCCGACAGCCCGGCCGGGCGCTACCTGCGCGAACAGGGCGTGGCACCCGCGGACTTCAACTCCTACGGCTCGCGCCGCGGCAACCACGAGGTGATGATGCGCGGCACCTTCGCCAATATCCGCATCAGGAACGAAATGCTCGGTGGCGAGGAAGGTGGCAACACCCTGCATATTCCCAGTGGCGACAAGCTGTCGATCTATGACGCGGCCATGCGCTACCAGGAAGCGGGCACGCCGCTGGTGGTGATCGCCGGCAAGGAGTACGGCACCGGCTCGAGCCGCGACTGGGCGGCCAAGGGTACCAACCTGCTGGGGGTCAAGGCGGTGATCGCCGAGAGCTTCGAGCGCATCCACCGCTCCAACCTGGTGGGCATGGGCGTGCTGCCGCTGCAGTTCAAGCCCGGCTGCGACCGCAAGACCCTGGGCCTGACCGGCCGCGAGAAGCTCGGCATCCACGGTCTCGACGGCGTCGAACTGCACCCGCATATGCCGCTGTCGCTGGCCATCGTCCGCGAAAACGGCCAGCGCGAGGAGGTCGAACTGCTGTGCCGCATCGACACCCTCAACGAGGTGGAATACTTCAAGGCCGGCGGCATCCTGCATTACGTGCTGCGGCAGATGATCGCCAACTAGAACGAGCGGGCCAGGGACGGCCCGGGTCGCGACGAAAAGGTGACGCCAGGCAGAATCCGTTTACACTGCGCGCCACGGATTTCTCCCTCAACTTCGCCGCTTTGCGGCCGATGCAGAGGGTATAACAACGACGGATACCTGCCATGCGTAATAACCAACCGGTCACTCAGCGCGAGCGCACCTTCCCTGCGCAGCAGCGCCTGATCTCCACCACCGACCTCAAGGGCCAGATCACCTACTGCAACGACGCCTTCGTCGAAATCAGCGGTTTCTCCCGCGAGGAACTGCTGCGCGCGCCGCACAACATCGTGCGCCATCCGGACGTGCCGGCGGCGGTGTTCGAGCACATGTGGAGCACCCTGAAACAGGGCCGGCCGTGGATGGGCATCGTCAAGAACCGTTGCAAGAGCGGCGACCACTACTGGGTCAACGCCTACGTCACGCCGATGACCGAGAACAACCAGGTGGTCGGCTACGAATCGGTGCGGGTCAAACCCAGCGCCGAGCAGGTGCGCCGCGCCGAAGCCCTCTATGCGCGGGTCAATGCCGGCAAGACCGCCATTCCCAAACGCGATGCCTGGCTGCCGGTGATGCAGGCCTGGCTGCCGTTCATCCTGGTCAGCCAGATCGGCTTCCTGATCGGCCACTGGTTCGGCAGCGGCTGGGGCTTCGCCCTCGCCGCCGCACTCTCCATCCCCCTGGGCCTGGCCGGCATCGCCTGGCAGACCCGCGGCATCAAGCGCCTGCTGCGCCTGGCCGAACAGACCACCTCCGACCCGCTGATCGCGCAGATGTACACCGACAGCCGCGGCGCCGAAGCGCGCCTGGAGATGGCCATGCTCAGCCAGGAAGCACGCCTGAAGACCTGCCTGACGCGCCTGCAGGACACCGCCGAACAGCTCACCCAGCAGGCCCGCGAGGCCGACAAGCTGGCGCACAACAGCTCTGCCGGCCTGGAGCGCCAGCGCCAGGAAACCGAACAGGTCGCCACCGCGGTCAACGAAATGGCCGCCACCACCCTGGAAGTGGCCAGCAACGTGGCGCGCACCGCGATCGCCACCCAGGAGGCCAACCGCCTCACCGGCGAAGGCCGCGGCATCGCCGCGGAAACCCGCGAAGCCATCCAGCGCCTGTCGCAATCGGTGGGCGACACCGGCGAAACCGTCACCCGCCTGGCCCAGGACAGCAACGAGATCGGCGGCGTGGTCGACGTGATCAAGGGCATCGCCGACCAGACCAACCTGCTCGCCCTCAACGCCGCCATCGAAGCCGCCCGCGCCGGCGAAATGGGCCGCGGCTTCGCCGTGGTGGCCGACGAGGTTCGTTCCCTGGCTCAGCGCACGGCCGAATCCACCGGCCAGATCCACGCCCTGATCGCCAAGCTGCAGCGCACCGCCGAAGAAGCGGTGATGACCATGGAAATCGGCCGCAAGCAGGCCGACGAAGGCGTCGAGCGCGTGCTCCAGGCCGACCAGGCCCTGGCCGGCATCAGCGACGCGGTGGCCAATATCGCCGACATGGCCAACCAGATCGCCGCCGCCGCCGAGGAACAGAGCGCCGTGGCCGACGAGATCAACCAGAACATCACCACCATCGCCCAACTGGCCGACCAGACCGCGGGCGAAGCGCAAAGCACCGCCAAACTCAGCGAAGCCCTGACCGGCACCGCCCAGGGCCAGTACGCCCTGGTCGAACGCTTCAACCGCTGAACCGCAAAAGGCGCAGCGCGCCAACCGCTGCGCCTTCCTGCCCCGCCACTTCCCGCAGGAGCGAGCTTGCTCGCCTCCCCGCTTCCCGCGCTCACATAAGCGCAACTTGCCAGTGTCCCTGGCGTGCATTGGCCGGCAGCCGGGGCGGCGCGGTTGACGCGCCCAGCCTGCCGCTACTAGTTTGCCAACCGGCCCGACTGTAACGGGCCGTCATCGTCTACCACGGAGATCCGCCGCCAGGCGGTCAGGGAGCGTGCGATATGCGCATCATGGTCATAGGCGCCAGCAAGGGACTGGGACGAGCGTTGGTCGAGGGGCTGGCCGAACAGCACGAGCTGATCGGGGTTTCCCGCAGTCGGCCGGCAGATCTCGCGCAGCCTGTCCAGTGGATCGAGGCGGACCTGAGCGATCCGCTGGGCGCCGTCGAGGCGATCGAGCGTCAGGCGCCGGCACGGCTCGATGCCATTCTCTACAACCTGGGCATCTGGGAAGAACGCGCCTTCGCCGAGGGCTACAGCTTTCTGGAAGACAGCGATGCACGCATCCTGGAGATGGTCGACGTCAATATCGGCGCCACCCTGCTGCTGCTCAAGCGTCTGCTGCCGCGCCTGCTCGGCGGCGCCAAGCCGCAGCTGATCCTTACCGGCTCCACCTCGGGCCTGCCGCAGAGCGGGCGCCCCGAGGTGACCTTCGGAGCCAGCAAGTTCGCCCTAAAGGGCATCGCCGACAGCCTGCGCGAAGGCTTTCGCGATCAGCGCCTGGCCGTCACCTGCCTGCAGCTGGGCTATCTCAATACCCAGGACGGTTTGCACACGCCGCGCGAGCAGGCCGCCCTGAATGGCGAGGGCCAGCTGATCCCGCTGCACGATGTGGTGGCGCTGGTGCGCACGCTGCTGACCCTCTCGGATGCCAGCTATGTACGCGAACTGGTACTGCCGGCGATTGCCGACCAGCGCTTCTGAACGAGTCGAGAAAAAGGTGCGAGCCATGCAGAGAGTCGACCATATCCGCCATCTGGCGACCTACAACAGCTGGATGAACGACAAGCTGTACCGGGCCGCCGCCAGCCTGCCGGACGAGGCGATAGGCGCGGAACGCGGGGCGTTCTTCGGCTCGATCCTGGGCACGCTCAACCACCTGGCGGTGGCCGACCTGATCTGGCTGGGGCGCTTCGCCGCGCATCCGGCCGGCTACCAGGCGCTGCAGGCGCTGGCCACGCTGCCCGGGCCGACACGCCTCGACCAGCCGTTGGCGGCGGATATCCGCGCGCTGGCAGCGCTGCGGCAACGACTGGATGCCTGCATCGAGGCCCTGGCGCTGGAGATTCGCGAGGCGCATCTGGATCAGCCGTTGAGCTATCGCAATATGAAGGGCGTCGAGTCGCGGAAGAACTTCTTCGCCCTGCTGATGCACCTGTTCAACCACCAGACGCACCACCGCGGCCAGGCCAGCACGCTGCTGTCGCAGGCAGGCGTGGATATCGGGGTGACCGATCTGCTGGCGTTGATTGCAGATGAGCCGGAATAAGGGTCTTGTCTGCGCCCAACTGTCATTCGCCCGCGATAAGCAGCGGGATCGGAGCATCGCCCAGCGGCCCGCCGATCCGCTCTGCAGAGAGGGTTCGAACTCAGAGCCCGGCCAGCTTCAGCCAGTGGGCGTAGAAGCCCTCGGCCACCTGGTTCAGCGCCCTCACCTTTTCGCCCAGGTTGTCGCACATCGCGGCGATGCTCTGCTGGCTGGGCTGGCTGGCGTCGAGCAGGTGAGCCCAGTCGTCGAGCCAGAGCTCGATCAGCTCTTCGGTCATCTCCGGGTGGCCCTGCAGGGCCAGCACCTTGTCGCCCCAGGCGAAGGCCTGGTTGTCGCACCAGCGACTGCCCAGCAGCGGTTGCGCCCCCGCTGGCAGGGCGAAGGTGTCGCCGTGCCACTGGAAGATGCTGAAGTGCTCGGGCAGGTGTGCCAGCCAGGGGCTGTCCGCCGCCTCGACGCGGCGCTGCATGGCCTGCCAGCCGGCTTCGGTGTAAGGCATGCGGCTGATGCCGGCGCCCAGGGCCTTGGCCAGCAGTTGGCCGCCCAGGCAGTGGCCGACGATGGGAATGTCGCGGGCGATGAAGCGCTGCAGCGCCGCGACTTCCTCGGCGATCCAGGGCAGCGGGTCGTTGACGCTCATCGGCCCGCCCATCACCGCGACCGCCCTGGGTCGCTCCAGGTCGTAGCCGCGCAGTTCGCCGAGGTCGGCGCGCAGCACCTCGAAGGCGCAGCCGCGCGCTTGCAGCACCCGCGCCAGGTGAGCGGGCGGGCAATAGTCGATATGGGTGAGGATCAGGATGTCGGCCATGCCGCGCAGTCTGCGCGATGGCCTCGGGCAAGTCGAGGCGCGCTGACGGTTGGCGCCATCGACCGGCCGCGCGGGCCGGCCGATGGACTGTCGAGACAATGCCCTAACGGGCAGCGGACGCTTTCACCTCCTGGGTAACGCCCCAGCCGTCCAGCTTGCCGCCCAGGGGCAGGACGATGGACTCCAGGTCATGTTCAAACGCGCCGATACCGGCATGGGTGGCGTACATCACTTTGCTGATCTGCAGGTGCCAGGCGCCGTCCTCGCGGGCGGAAACCTGGGCGTTGAGCGACTCGCCGCGAAAATTCCTGGCTGCCATGCGGGCCCGCTCCTCATCGGGAAAGATGGCGTAGAACTCGATCGGGTGAAACTGGGCGAAGTCGAACCCCCCTTCTTTCATCCGGCGCAGCACCGAGGTGCTGGCGTCTTCGTGGAAGGCTGTGCTCATAAACGACCTCCTCTCAGGCGATGGATGGATTGACCGCTTTCCCATTGCGACCGCCCAACTTCGGCGGTGTCGCGGCACCTTGGCGGCGCCGCCCCGAGAATCAAGCAGGCTGCTTGATGTGTCTGTTGACGCACATCGACGACTGCCCGGCAGGACACCAGGCTGAAAACCGTCCTTTGCAGGGTAGCCGCTGGCCGCCGGATTCGCCTGCAATGGAAAGGCCTTGTGACAAAGCCGGCGACCGGCGGCCACTGGCCAGCCCGCCATCAGCTCCGGCTGAGCCAGGCCATGATCGCTCTATTGATCCAGCCCGGGGTGATCTGCCCCAATGCGTAGAGCAGGCGGAACTGCAGGCCCACCGGGCGGTGCACCGCAGCACCCTGAGCCTGTTGCCAGGCGGCTTCGGCGACCTGCTCGGCCTGCAGACGCACGCCGAGGCGGCGCATCACCGGCGGCGGTTCGCCCTGGCTGGCGACCATCGGCGTGTTGACGAACGGCGGCATCAGGTCGCCGACGCGGATGCCATGGGCGCGCCATTCCAGCTCCAGCGCCTCGGTCAGGCCGCGCACGGCGAACTTGCTGGCCGAGTAGCTGGCCAGCTGCGGCACGCCGTAGACCGCCGAGGCCGAGCCCATGTTGATCACCTGCGCGCCGGGCGTGGCCTTGAGATAAGGAAATGCGGCGTGGCTCAAATTGAGCACGCCGAGCAGGTTGATCTGCAGCAGACGCGCGTGCTGCTCCAGTTCGATGGTCTCGAAGGCGCCGGTGCGCAGGATGCCGGCGCCGTTGAACAGCAGGCGCAGCTGGCCGTCGTGCAGGGCGCAGAAGTCGGCCAGGGCGACCTTGACCGCGCCGGCGTCGACCACGTCCAGTTCGGCGTGCCAGACCCCACCCAGTTCCGCCGCCAGCGCGGCCAGGGCCTTGGCGTCGACGTCGAGCAGGCCGACCCGCCAGCCACGGGCGTGGAACAGCCGCGCGGCGGCCGCGCCGATGCCCGAGGCGGCGCCGCTGATGAGGATGTTGTCCATCACAGCCCCCGTTCGCGGAGGAAGGCCACCACCCGGGCGATGGCGTAATCCGCCGCGCGCAGCATGCCGACATGGGCCTGGAACACGTGCCACAGCCCCGGATAACGCTCCAGGCGCACGCTGGCACCGGCGGCCTGGGCGCGCTCGGCCAGGCGCAGGCTGTCGTTCAGCAGCAATTCGTCCTCGCCGACCTGGATCAGGGTCGGCGGCAGGCGGCTCAGATCGGCGAACAACGGCGACATACCCGGATCGTTGCGCGGCAGATCGGCCGGGCAATACAGCGCGGCGGCCTGCTCGATCCAGCTGGGATGGATCAGCGGGTCGCCGGCCGGCGGCTGGTGCATGCGTTCGCCGGTGAAATCGGTGGCCGGCGAGAAGCACACCAGCGCCGCCGGTGCCGGCAGGCCCAGTTCATCGATGCGCAGGCTGCCGACCAGGCTCAGGTTGCCGCCGGCCGAATCGCCTCCGATGGCGATCTGCTCGGGCCGGTAGCCGGCGTCCAGCAGCGCGCGGTAAGCCGCCACCACGTCGTCGCGCGCCGCCGGATAGGGATGCTCCGGCGCCAGGCGGTAGTCCAGCGCGCAGACGTCCAGGCCGCCGCGCTTGGCCAGGCTGGCGCAAATGCCGCGATGGGTAGCCGGCCCGCCGATCATGAAGGCGCCGCCGTGCAGGTAGAGCAGCACGTTGCCGCTGCTGGCCGGCGGCCGGTGCCATTCGCAGGGCCGCCCGCCGAGGGTCGCGGCACTGCGCGTGACTCCGCGCGGGGTCAGGGTGGTGGCGGTGAGCAGGCGCAACACCAGGCGCTGCCCGGCTATCGGCATCGGCGGGCGCACCAGACCGCGAAACAGCAGGCGCAGGAAGCCGCGCAGCACGCGGCGCAACAGCATCTGTTCGGCGGCGGGGGCGGTGAAATCAGCGGACGCAGTCATAGTCGGCAAGCTCCGGAGTGCGGGTCAGGTGGCGGTAGGTGAAGGTGTAGCCCGGCCAGTTGTTGGTGTGCTTGCCGGAGGCGTTCTGATACCAGCTGCTGCAGCCCTGCGCCCATATCGTTCGGCGGGTGAGGTGCTGCAGGCGCTGGTTGTAGCGCCGCTGCACCTCGGGCCGCAGGTCCAGGTAGCGTAGCCCCTGCTCGCGCAGCGCCTGCAGGCAGCCGAGCACGTAGGGGTACTGGCTCTCCAGCATATAGAGGATGGAGTTGTGGCCCAGGTTGGTATTGGGCCCGTAGAGCAGGAACAGGTTGGGAAAGCCGCTGACGCTGATGCCCTTGTAGGCCTCGGCGCCATCCTTCCAGGCCTGGTTCAGCTCCACGCCGTTCAGGCCGCGAATGCGCATCGGCGCGAGGAAATCGCTGGCGGTGAAGCCGGTGCCATAGATCAGCACGTCGCAGGGATGCTCGCGGCCGTCGGCGCTGACCAGCGCGTGCTCGCGCACCGCGCGGATCGGCGAGTCGACGATCTCGACATTGGCCTGGGCCAGTGCCGGGTAATAGTCGTTGCTGATCAGGATGCGCTTGCAGCCCATGGGGTAGTCCGGCTGCAGCTGCGCGCGCTTGCCGGCATCGGGCATCTGCCGCGCCAGGTGGCGGGTGAAACGGCCGC
This sequence comes from Pseudomonas sp. AOB-7, assembly GCF_003696305.1. GTDB lineage: Bacteria > Pseudomonadota > Gammaproteobacteria > Pseudomonadales > Pseudomonadaceae > Aquipseudomonas. The sequence continues at coordinate 81,319 of NZ_RFFK01000001.1, forward strand.
GCATCGAGCGCATCAGCCAGGGCAGGCTGACGAAGGCCAGCGCGCGCACCTCGTGGTGCAGGTACTTGAGCAAGCGGTCGACCCGCTGCAGCAGCGGCACGCGGCGCATCAGGGCGATTTCCCAGGCGCGATAGGCGCGATCCGGCTTGGCCAGCACGTAGGCCGCCGAACGCTGGAACAGGCTCAGCTGCGCCACTTTCGGCTGGATCTGCGGGACGAACTGGATCGCCGAGGCGCCGGTGCCGATCACCGCCACGCGCTTGCCGGTCAGATCCAGGTCATGCCGCCAGCGCGCCGAATGGAAGGCCTCGCCGCGAAAGCGCTCCAGCCCCGGCAACTGCGGATAGGCCGGGCGGTTGAGCTGGCCGCAGGCGCTGACCAGCGCCTGGGTCTCCAGGCATTCGCCGCCGACCAACTCGACCCGCCACAGCCCGCGCGCGGCGTCGAACTCGGCGCCCTGCACCTCGGCGTTGAGGCGGATCTGCGGGCGCAGCCGGTACTTGTCCACGCACTGCAGGATATAGGCGTGGATTTCCGCCTGCGGCGGGTACTTGCGCGACCAGTCGTGCTTGGCCTCGAAGGAAAACGAGTAGAGGTGCGAAGGCACGTCGCAGGCGGCTCCCGGATAGTCGTTGTCGCGCCAGGTGCCACCGACTTCGCCGGCCTTTTCCAGCAGCAGGAAGTCGTCCTGGCCGGCCTTGCGCAGCTGCATGGCCAGGCCCAGGCCGGCGAAGCCGCTGCCGATGATCAGCACGCGCCAGGGCGCGCCCGTGCGGGGGTTGTTGTGCATTGTGGTCTCCCCGACCAATGAGTGGCGATAAGCGGATGCTACTTGCGCCGGCCACCGCCGGTTATGGCATAGTCGGTCAATCGATTGTGATTTTCGGACAGCCTGATGTCGCCACCCTGGCCCGCACGCCGCAGCATCACCAGCATGCAGTTGCTCACCCAGCTGGGGCTCGACCTCGGCCTGGACCTGGACACCTGCCTGCGCGATACCGGCCTGAGCGCGGTGCAGCTCGCCGCCCCGCACGGCGAGATCGACGCCGGCCGCGAGCTGCAGCTGATCGCCAACCTGGTGCAGGCCCTGCCCGCGGTCGCCGACCTCGGCCTGCAGGCCGGTCGGCGCTACCACCTGACCAGCTACGGCGCCTGGGGCTACGCCATGCTCAGCAGCGCCACCGCGCGCCAGGCGGCCGAACTGGGCCTGCGCTACCACGGCCTGACCTACGCCTTCACCCGCATCAGCCTGGACGAGGACGGCGTCACCGCCAGCCTGCGCTTCGACGACGGCGCGCTGGACGAGGAGCTGCGGCCCTTTATCGTCCAGCGCGATATGGTCGGCGCCCAGCTGATAGTGCGCGAACTGCTCGGCGCCCCGCTGCCGCTGACCTGCCTGGAACTGCGCCAGCAGGCGCCGGCCGAGACCGCGCCCTTCGTCGAGGCCTTCGGCCTGGCGCCGCATTTTGCTGCCGCAGCCAATCGCATCGGCCTGGCCGCCGGGCTGCTTGATGTTGCGCTGCCGCGGGCCAATTCGCAGCTGGTCAGCGCCTGCGAGCAGCAATGCCAGGCGATCCTCACCCGCCACCAGTGGCACCAGGGCCTGGCCGGCCGCGTGCGCCAGTTGTTGCTGCAGGCGCCAGGGCAGATGAGCGACATGGAACGGGTCGCCGCCCGCCTGCACCTGAGCAGCCGCACCCTGCGCCGCCGCCTGATCGACGAAGGCAGCAGCTTTCGCGCCCTGCAGGACGAGGTGCGTCAGGCCCTGGCCGAGGAGCTGCTGGCCGCCGGCGGCCTGAGCCTGGAGGAAATCGCCGAACGCCTGGGCTATGGCGAGCTGTCCAACTTCATCCACGCCTTCAAGCGCTGGAAAGGCACCACGCCGGGGCGCTACCAGCGCGGCGAGCCTATTTCGTAGAGCGAACCGATCAGCGCCCTATGTCCGCCTTTGCCTAAAGTACGCACCTGGGCTCGATCGTGTTTGAAAGCCATCTTCACGCTGACAGCGCCGCCCGACGCGGCTAAGGTGCAAGCCATGCACAATATCAGCCTGCTCCTGCCCTACCTGCCGCCCTGGCACTGGCCGCAGTTCCATGCCCACTTCGCCCTGCGCGCGCTGCCGGGGCTGGAATGCCTGACGCCGGACAGCTACAGCCGCAGCTTCAGCCTGGCCGGCGCCAGCGGCTGGCTGCGGGTGACACCGCTGCCCGGGCAGAACGCCCTCGAACTGCGCTGCTGCAGCGCCGCGCCCATCGCCCTGGAGGCCTTGCAGCAGCGCGTGCGGCGGATGTTCGATCTCGACGCCGAGCCGCAGGCGATTGCCGCGCACCTCAGCGGCGACGCCCTGCTCGCGCCGCTGCTGCAGCGCAACCCCGGCCTGCGCCTGCCGGTGGCCTTCGACCCGTTCGAGCAGGCGGTGCGCGCCATCGTCGGCCAGCAGGTCACGGTCAAGGCGGCGGTGACCCTGGTCGGTCGCCTGGTGCAGCGCCTCGGCACGCCGTTGAACCTGCCCGGCTGCCCCGGCGTCACCACGCTGTTTCCCAGCCCGCAGGCCATCGCCACGGCAGACCTGGCCGCGATCGGCATGCCCGGCAAACGGGTGCAGAGCCTGCAGCAGTTCGCCGCGCGCATCGACGACGGCAGCTTGCAACTGAATCTCGACGACGGCAGCGCGGCGCTGATCGAACGTCTGTGCGCCCTGCCCGGCATCGGCCCCTGGACCGCCGAGTACATCGCCCTGCGCGCCTTCGGCGAGGCCGACGCCTTCCCCGCCAGCGACCTGGGCCTGCTCAAGGCGCCGCTGTGGGGCGCCGGCGGCATCGATGCGCGCAGCCTCAAGGCCCGCGCCGAAGCCTGGCGGCCCTGGCGTGCCTACGCCGCCGCACACCTGTGGCACAACTATTCGGGAGGCTGAACGCCATGTACTACCGCCACCACGACAGCCCCCTCGGCCCGCTGTTTCTCGCCAGCGACGAAAACGGCCTGCAGCTGCTGCTGATGGAGCTCGACAGCCGCCCCTGGCGCATCGGCGAAGATTGGCGACAGGCCGGCGGCGAGCTGGATGATGTGTGCCGGCAGCTGGACGAGTATTTCGCCGGCCGTCGCCGCCAGTTCGAGCTGCGCCTGGCGCCGCGCGGCACGTCCTTTCAGCAGGCGGTATGGCAGGCCCTGCAGCGCATTCCCTACGGTCGCACCTGCAGCTACAGCGACCTGGCCGCCGCCATCGCGCGGCCGCAGGCGGTGCGCGCGGTGGGCACCGCCAACGGCGCCAACCCGCTGTCCATCGTCATCCCCTGCCACCGGGTGATCGGTCGCGACGGCAGCCTTACCGGCTACGCCGGCGGCCTGCCGCGCAAGCAACTGCTGCTGGAACTGGAAGGCGCGCTGCCGTCGCAGCAGACGCAACTGGCGCTTTGACCGCCCTGCGCACCGACGCTCAGGGCGGCGCGATACGCGCCAGCACTTGCGGCGCCGCGCGCAGCGGCAAGGCCAGGATCAGCCCCTCACCGGACGCGGGAAACACCCGGGTCAGCGCGGTGATATTGACCTGATGCGACACCAGCACCAGCGGCTCGCCGGGCGGCAGCAGGTTGACCGCGCGAATCAGCTCGGCGGTCTGCGCCTCGGCGGCGTCGCGTTGCTCGAAGAAGGAGTCCAGCGCCGGTAGCGGCTGCACCGGGCCCAGGCCCATGCCCCTGGCGGTATCCAGCGCGCGGCACCAGCGGCTGCTGAGCAGCCGCGGCCGCTCGATGCCCTGGCGGCGCAGCAGTTCGCCCCAGCGCCGCGACTCCTCGCGGCCCTGCTGGCTGAGGTTGCGTTGGGTGCTGCAGTTGCCCAGCTGGAAATGCGCCGGATCGCCGACGCCCGGCGCCGTGGCATGGCGCAGGATCAGCAGCGCCCGCCCCTCGCGCAGCGCCTGCCAGGCGTCGGCCGGCTGCGCTGCCGAGGTCCACAGCGGCGCCAGCAGCAGCACCAGCAGCCAGATGCGCATCACAGCCTGACGTTGCCGCGCGGCCCGGCCAGCGCCCAGATGATCAGCCCCAGCACGGGCAGGAAGATGATCAGCAGCACCCAGAGAATCTTGATCCCGGTTTCGGCGCTGCTTTTCACCACGTTGACGATGGCCCAGATATCCAGGGCCAGAATGATCAGGCCGATCAGCCCATTGAGGGTGTAACCCATGACGACACTCCTGTGTGAAGGGTTGCCCTCAGAGGATAGCCACTCAGTCGCCCAGACGCGGAAAACGGCTGGCGATCTGGTCGCCGGTCAGGCTTGGCGCTTCCGCCGTGGCGCTCAGGCGCACCAGCAGCAGGTGCGGCTCCTCGCCCAGGTCGAACCAGTGGCGGGTGTCCGCCGGCAGCTCCAGCAGATCGCCGCGCTCGCCCTGCAGCACATAGACGTACTCGCCCAGGTGCAGGCTGAGCTGGGCGAAACCGCCGACGAACAGCCAGGCGCTGGCGGCCGGCTGCGTCTGCTCGTCGAGGTAGCGCGCGCGCAGTTCGAGCTTGCGCGGGTGGTTGCGCTCCAGGCTGAGCAGCTCGTGCTGGCGGTAGCCGCCCTCGCCGCGCAGATCCTGCAGCCAGGCGCCGCAGGCGGCGTCGAACTCCTGCTCGCTGCAGCCGGGGCGCAGCGCCGCCGGCGGCGGGCACTGGCGATAGCGCACGCCGACCTCGGCCAGGGTGCTGGCGATGTCCTCGGCGTGGGTCAGCACCTTGTTCGGCAGCTGCGGGGAGGTTTGCAGGTGAACGCTCAGGCTGGTCATGGGGATTCTCGCTCGGACTCCGGGGGCAGACGAGTGGCAATGATAACGGCTGCGGCCAGCGCCGCCAGGCTGGCCAGGGCGAAGGTCCAGGCCGGGCCGATGCTGTTCCAGCTGTAGCCGGCATACAGCGCGCCGAGGGCGCCGCCGATGCCGGCCAGGGTGGCGTACAGCGCCTGGCCCTGGCCCTGCTGACCGCCTTCGAAGCTGCGCTGGATGAAGTGGATGCTGGCGGCGTGGAAGGCGCCGAAGGTGGCGGCGTGCATGCACTGCGCCAGCAGCAGGATCGCCAGCTGGTCGGCCAGGTTGCCCAGCAGCAGCCAGCGCACGGCGGTGATCAGGAAGCTGGCCAGCAGCACCGCGCGCAGCGAGTAGCGCTGCAGCAGCCGCGCCATGACCAGGAACAGCAGAATCTCCGCCACCACGCCCAGGGCCCAGAGCATGCCGATGGTGCCGCGCCCGTAGCCGAGCGCCTCCAGGTGCAGGGTCAAAAAGGTGTAGTAGGGCCCGTTGCTCAGTTGCATCAGGCCGACGCTGGCGTAGAAGGCGAGGATGCCGGGGCGACGCAGCTGGCGCAGAAAACCGCCCTGCTCGGCGCTGCCGGGTCGCGATAGCGGCTGCGCGTTGGGCACCCAGAAACTGCCGGCGACTATGCCGGCCATGATCAGCACCAGCGCCCAGGGGTAGGCGTCCAGGCTCAGCCACTCGAACAGCCGGCCCAGGCCGACCACCGCGACGATGAAGCCGATGCTGCCCCACAGGCGGATCTGACTGTAGCGCGCGGCCTGCTCGCGCAGGTGGGCCAGGGTGATGACCTCGAACTGCGGCAGCACCGCATGCCAGAAGAAGGCGTGCGCGGCCATGATCAGCGCCAACCAGGCATAGCTGTGGCTGACGAAGATGCCGGCGAAGCACACCAGGGTGCACAGCGCGCCGAGGCGCACGATCAGCAGGCGCTGGCCGCTGTGATCGCCGAGCCAGCCCCACAGATTCGGCGCCAGGCAGCGCATCAGCATGGGGATGGCCACCAGCTCGCCGATGCGCGCCGGCGAGAAGCCCAGGTGGTCGAAGTACAGGGCGAGGAACGGCGCCGTGGCGCCGAGCAGGGCGAAGTAGAAGAAGTAGAAGCCGGACAGGCGCCAGTAGGGCAACGCGGCGATCATGGCCTGGTCTTAGCCCGGGTCGAGCGCAGCAACACCCGGGGCCGCGGTTGTTGGGTATCGCTGCGCTCAACCCAACCTACGCAAGCGGTCACAGCTGCGGCAGCACCGGGGTAGTGACGCGCACCTCGGCGTTCTGCGCGCGATGACGCAGCAGGTGATCCATCAGCACTATGGCCATCATCGCCTCGGCGATGGGGGTGGCGCGAATGCCCACGCATGGGTCGTGGCGACCCTTGGTGATCACCTCCACCGGGTTGCCGTCGACGTCGATCGAGCGCCCCGGCGTGGTGATGCTGGAGGTGGGCTTGAGCGCCAGGTGGGCGACGATCGGCTGGCCGCTGGAAATGCCGCCGAGGATGCCGCCGGCGTTGTTCGACAGGAAGCCTTCGGGGGTCAGCTCGTCGCGGTGCTCGGTGCCACGCTGGGCAACGCTGGCGAAGCCGGCACCGATCTCCACGCCCTTGACCGCGTTGATGCTCATCAGCGCGTGGGCCAGTTCGGCGTCCAGGCGGTCGAAGATCGGCTCGCCGAGGCCCGGCATCACCCCTTCGGCGACCACGGTGATCTTCGCGCCGACCGAATCCTGGTCGCGCCGCAGCTGATCCATATAGGCCTCGAGCTCGGGCACCTTGTCCGGGTCGGGGCTGAAGAAGGCGTTCTGCTCGACGCTGTCCCAGGTCTTGAACGGAATCTCGATGGGACCGAGCTGGCTCATATAGCCGCGCACCACGATGCCCTGGGTCGCCAGATATTTCTTGGCGATGGCGCCGGCGGCCACGCGCATGGCGGTCTCGCGCGCCGAGCTGCGGCCGCCGCCACGGTAGTCGCGGATGCCGTACTTGTGGTGGTAGGTGTAGTCGGCGTGGGCCGGGCGGAACAGATTCTTGATCGCCGAGTAGTCCTTGGACTTCTGGTCGGTGTTGCGGATCAGCAGGCCGATGGCGCAACCGGTGGTCTTGCCCTCGAACACCCCGGAGAGGATTTCCACCACGTCGTCTTCCTGGCGCTGGGTGGTGTGGCGGCTGGTGCCCGGCTTGCGCCGGTCGAGATCGCGCTGCATGTCCTCCAGCGACAGCTCCAGGCCCGGCGGACAACCGTCGACTATGGCGACCAGGGCCGGGCCATGGCTTTCGCCGGCGGTGGTGACGGTGAACAGCTTGCCGTAGGTATTGCCGGACATGGGAAGACGCTCCGCGAAATTCAGCCCCGACCTGCCGCTGCGCAGGCCGCTTAACGAGGTGGGCGAGTATACCCGCGGCGACCTTGCAGTTCACCCCGAACCTTGGTCGGCGACCGGCGTCCAATGCCGGTCTGCCACCACCCTGCCCCGATCATGCTGCGAACCCTGCTCTTGTCCCTTGCCCTGATAACCGGCCTGGCCCAGGCCAACACCACCCGACAACTGCCCATCAGCCTGGACACCGACCAGGGCACCCTGTACGGCAGCCTGCTGGTGCCGCAGAGCGACGAGCCGGTGCCGGTGGCGCTGCTGATCGCCGGCTCCGGCCCCACCGATCGCGACGGCAACAACCCCGAGGGCGGCCATAACGACGCGCTGAAAAAGCTGGCGCAGCTGCTGGCGCGCCACGGCATCGCCAGCCTGCGCTACGACAAGCGCGGCGTAGCCGCCAGCCGTGCCGCCACGCCCGACGAACGCGACCTCAGCATCGAACGCTACGTCGCCGATGCCGAGGCCTGGGGACGCCTGCTCGAGGGCGATCCGCGCTTCGACCGGCTGATCCTGCTCGGCCACAGCGAAGGCGCGCTGATCGCCAGCCTGGCTGCCGCCGGCAGCGGCGCCGAGGCGCTGGTGTCCATCGCCGGCCCCGCCTACCCCATCGGCCAGGTGCTCGACGCCCAGCTGGCCATGCGCCTGCCGCCGCCGCTGCTGGCCGAGAGCCGGCAGATCCTGGCCAGCCTGATCCGCGGTCAGGAGCAAGCCGAGGTGCCCAAGGCATTGCAGGTGCTGCTGCGACCGAGCGTGCAGCCCTACCTGATCAGCCTGCTGCGCCAGCGCCCGGCCGAGGCCTTCGCCGCGCTGCGGATTCCGGCGCTGATCGTGCAGGGCAGCCACGACGCCCAGGTCGGTCTCGACAACGCCGTGGCATTGCAGCAGGCGAAGCCGGATGCCGAGCTGGCGCTGATCCCCGGCATGAACCACGTGCTGCGCATCACTCCGCTGCCCTGGCACGAACAGCTGGCCTCCTACGACGATCCGCAGCTACCCTTGGCCCGCGCCCTGGGCGAACGAATCGTCGCCTTTATTCGCTCCAGTGCGAGGCAAAGCGGCCGATAACCTGCCTACACAGCAGTTTCAGCTTTAGCGCACAGGCCCCCACATGAGCGAGCAACCCGCCTCTCCCCCCGCAACCGCGCCGGTCGACGCCGAACAGAGCGGCGAAGCGCCGGCCGCCCCCCATCCATGGGCCGACCTGCCGGCCCAGCAGTTCAGCCTACTGCGCCTGGCGCCGTTGCCGGTGGATCGCGACACCGGCCCGCGGCCGCTGCGCTTCGTCCAGCTCGGCCGGGTCGAACGCCATGCCAAGGACCTCAGCCTGCTGCGCCTGAGCCTGCAAGTGCCGGGGCAGCGCCTGCACCGCGAGCAGAACCTGCTGGAGGTCTGGGCCGATCATCAACGCAAGGAGGTGCGCTTCGGCCCGGACAAGGGCCTGAGCGTGGAGCCGGCCAACCGCGGCCTGGGGCGCTTCCTGCTGGCCCAGGGCATCGCCTGGGCGCGCAAGCAGTACGCCCATTACCAGGTCGAGGGCGGCGCCCTGCCGACCCGGGACAACTTCAACGAAGCGGCGCGCGCACGCCGCGACCATGCCCTGAAGGCCCAGGGCTTTGCCATCGAATACAGCGACCCGCTGCAGCTCAAGCCGTTCTACAGCGCGGCGCGGGTCAGTTCGCTGCACGGCGACTGGCAGACCGAGAAGGTGCAGATCATCGAGCTGCTGGACGCCGCCGCCATGCTGCAGCAGGCCGATCAGAGCCTGCGCGAGCAGGACGTGCAGGTGCGCAAGCTGGAGGAGAAGGTCGCGCGATTCAGGCGCGAGGACAGCGGCCTGCGCTTCACCATCAGCTGCCTGGTGGCCTTCTGCCTGTTCCAGGCCGGGCTGCTGATCTGGATCGCCACGCGCTAGAGTCATTGTCGGATCATCGTAGGGTGGATGGCGCTTCACCCATCCACCGATCAGGTCATCGTGGTGGATGAAAAAAGCGTCATCCACCCTACGCCTGTCCGTCGTCAGCCGTGCGAATCAGCCCTCGACCCGCGAGCGGAACAGCGCCTGATGCTCGCGGCACTGCTGGGCCGCCAGCAGGAACACGCCGTGGCCGCCGCGCGCGAACTCCAGCCAGGTGAAGTCCACCTCCGGGTACAGCGCCTCGACATGCACCTGGCTATTGCCCACCTCGACGATCAACAGGCCGCGCTCGGTGAGATGGTCGGCGGCCTCGGCCAGCATGCGCCGCACCAGGTCCAGCCCGTCGTCGCCACAGGCCAGGCCCATGGCCGGTTCGTGCTGATACTCGGCCGGCATGTCGGCGAAATCCTCGGCATCGACGTAGGGTGGATTGGAGACGATCAGGTCGAAGCGCTGCCCCGGCAGCCCGGCGAAGCCGTCGCCCTGCACGCAGTAGACGCGCTCTTCCAGACCATGCCGCTCGATGTTCTGGTTGGCCACCTCCAGCGCCTCGAACGACAGATCGGCCAGCACCACCTCGGCCTCGGGAAACTCGTAGGCGCAGGCGATGCCGATGCAGCCCGAGCCGGTGCACAGGTCGAGCACCCGCGCCGGCTCAGCCGGCAGCCAGGGGGCGAAGTGCGCCTCGATCAGCTCGGCAATCGGCGAGCGCGGCACCAGCACGCGCTCGTCGACGACGAAGGGCAGCCCGCAGAACCAGGCCTCGCCGAGCAGGTAGGCGGTGGGCACGCGCTCCTCGATGCGGCGCTTGAGCAGCGCCTGCAGATGGGCGTGCTCGTCGTCCTCCAGGCGGCAGTCGAGGTAGGCATCGGACATTTCCCAGGGCAGGTGCAAGGCACCGAGCACCAGTTGGCGCGCCTCGTCCCAGGCATTGTCGGTGCCATGACCGAAGAACAGTTGCTCGGCCTGGAAACGGCTGACGGCCCAGCGGATGTAGTCGCGCAAAGTGCGTAAACGGGTAGCGGGGAGGGTCACGGGCGATCTCCGGGTGAAAACGACGCAGTTTAGCCCAGGGCAGGCACGGGGCGCATGGCCATAAATAAATGCCGTTAAGTCGTAGTTCGACTGCTGCCAGACGAGGGGTCACATCGTTATAATTTGCAACGATTTCTTAACCCTTCCTATCCCTTCCTAATGAGAACCCCCAATGGTCATCGACCCCTTCTCGCTCACGGGCTTGCTCGTGCTGGCGATATTCCTTATTGGCATGACGCTGATAGTTTTTGAAGCACAACTGGAGATGGATAAGTTCAAGCCGGCCATGTTCATGATGTCCGGCCTGATCGTCATCGGCGTCCACTACGCCCTCACCGACCCCAACGGCTTCCAGTATTTCCTCCACGCCCAGAGCGAGACCAAGGAGGAATTGTTCGGCCTGATCGCCTTCATGGCCTTCATGTGGATGGTGGTCGAGCTGCTCAACGAGCGAAACGTGTTCACCGCACTGAACGGCTACCTGCTGCGCAAGGGCCTGGGTGCGCGCGGCATGTTCTGGGCCACCGGCGCGCTGTCGGCAACCCTGTCGCCCTTTCTCAACAACTTCACCACGGCGATGATCTTCGGCAAGACCATCACCAGCATCTCCAGCCACCAGCGCTACACCCACGTGGCGCTGTGCAACATCGTGGTGGCGTCCAACTCCGGGGTCTGGTTCCTCGGCACCTCCACCAGCCTGATGGTGGTGCTGGCCGGCAAGATCAGCATCGCCGGCCTGCTGCTGCTGATCCCCTCGGCGCTGATCGGCTGGATGCTGTGCGCCGCCACCCTGCACCTGTTCTACCTGCGCCAGCTGGACGGCCAGCAGCTGATCCGCAAGGTCGACGCCAGCGAGAGCCGGCTCAAGCCGGGCGGCGCCGGTCTGGCGCTGGTGGGTTTCATCGCAGTGATCGGCGCGGTGCTGTGCAACATCGTGCTCAAGGTCGGCATCGAGTTCGCCATCGGCATCGGCCTCGGCCTGGTCGCCCTGTACAGCTGGCTGCTGACCCGCATGGGCATCGAGACGCGCTGGCACGAGCAGCTGCAGAAGGTAGAGTGGAACGCCCTGCTGTTCTTCATCGGCATCATCACCTCGGTGGCCTGCCTCAACCACGTCGGCTGGCTGTCCTACATCGCGCGCCTGTTCGAGATCCTCGATCCGACCCTGGTCAACGTGGTGCTGGGCGTCGCCTCCGGGGTGATGGACAACGTACCGGTGGAAGCCGCGGCGCTAATGGCCAACCCGCAGCTTGGCCTCGACCAGTGGGCGCTGAACGCGCTGATGGTGGGCATCGGCGGTTCGCTGACGGTGGTCGGCTCGGCCGCCGGGGTGATGGCCATGAGCCTGGACAAGAGCTACAGCTTCGGCGTGCACCTGAAGTTCCTGCCGGCGATCCTGGTCAACTTCCTCGGCTCGTTGGGTATCTGGTACCTGCAGTTCCAGTGGTTCGGCCTCGGCGGCTGAGGCTCTCGCGCAACAGCAAACGCCCCGCAAATTGCGGGGCGTTTTCGTTTGTAGGGCTGCTTGGGGACATAGCCAGCGCTTAACGCGCCGGCATCGGCTGATCAGGGGCGCTCGCGCTCCTTGCGCGACCAGCCGGGCCTATCCGGCGGCCGGCGCAGTTCGCGCAATACGGCGATGGCCACGGCGATGGAGAACAGCAGCCAGAAATGCGGGGACAATTGCGAAAACAGCGACATGGGCAACTCCTTTTGCATGCGACCCCGAGTCCTTCGGGACGGTTCCGATTCTGCTCCTCGCTCCACGGCCGAGCAAGTAATGGCGCACAAGAGGTTCACAGCGCGCTCTGGCAAGCGGACAATGGCACATCATCACCATCAGCCAGGAGCCCGAGATGTCCCATCCGCAAACCATGTTCCAGCTCACCGGTCGTGGCCACGCTCCGGCCAGTCTGGGCAATGCGACCCTGCTGATCATAGATGCTCAGGAAGAATACCGCAGCGGCGTGCTCGCCCTGCCCGGCCTGGACGCCGCCCTGGCCGAGATCGCCAGCCTGCTGGCCGCCGCCCGCGCCGCCGGCAGCGCCATCGTCCACGTCAAGCACCTCGGCATTCCCGGTGGCCTGCTCGACCCCAGCGGCCCGCGCGGCCGCCATCTGCCCGAGGCCGCCCCGCTGGCCGGCGAGATCGTGGTGGAGAAACGCCTGCCCAACGCCTTCGCCGGCACCGAACTGCACGACCGCCTGCAGGCCCTCGGCCACCTCGACCTGATCGTCTGCGGCTTCATGACCCATTCCAGCGTCAGCACCACGGTGCGCGCCGCCAAGGACTATGGCTATCGCTGCACCCTGGTCGACGCCGCCTGCGCCACCCGCGACCTGCCGGCCCCCGATGGCAGCGTGATCGCCGCCGCGCAGGTGCACCGCATCGAGATGATCGCCCTGGCCGACAACTTCGCCACCCTGGTGCCGCAAGCCAAGGCGCTGATCTGACCGCCGTCACAGTGCTGCCAGCATGGCGGAACCCCGGCGCTAATGTCCGGTCATAGCGCCGACACCCCAAAGGAAATCGGCATGAAGCTGTCCGACGATTTCGATGCCCGCCGCCTGCGCCCGCGCCAGCCGAAACACTGGCGCCTGCGTATCGGTGCGGCGCTGGGCGCGCTGCTGGCCACCTTCGGCATCCTTCTGGCGATGGCCGGTATCGCCTCGCTGGCCGGGCGCGCCCCGGTGCTGGGCACGCTCAACGACTCCACCGGCGAAGCCGGCGTCCTGCTGCTGCTCGGCCTGCTGCTGCTGTGGGCCGGCATCGCCTTCTGGCGCAGCTGCCGCCGGCGCCTGCGCCAGCCGCGCGACCTCGCCCTGTCGCCACATCTGCTGAAAAAGCGCGACTGAAACGCCGCGAGCGGGCTAGAAAATAGCCTGGCGCTATTTTTTAACCTCGCCCAGCGACGGCCCGAAGGGTGGCCGTCAGGGATGGCAGGCCATAAAATGCCCGTCTGTTTCGCGGAGCCATCGATGCAAGACGACGACTTTTCCCTATTCCAGGCCGAGCTGCGCGGCGTCAAGCCGCTCAAGCACGACCGCGCCGACACCGGCAAACCCAAGCCCGATCGCCAGCAGTTCAGCACCCTACGCCAGGCCGCCAGCATCAGCCAGGGCGAGATCAAAGTGGACGGCCTGTCCGACCAGTTTGTCATCGACGTCGGCGCCGAAGACGCGCTGTACTGGGCCGGCAACGGCGTGCAGGAAGGCCAGATGCGCAAGCTCAAGCTCGGCCAGATCCCCTTCGACGGCAGCCTCGACCTGCACGGCATGAGCGTGGAGAAGGCGCGCGACACGCTGTGGGAGTTCCTCGCCGAAGCCGCCAAGCTGGAGGTGCGCTGCGTGCGCGTGACCCATGGCAAGGCGGTGCGCATGGACGGCCGCCGGCCGATGATCAAGAGCCACGTCAACACCTGGCTGCGCCAGCACCCGCAGGTGCTCGGCTTCGCCTCCTGCCTGGCCAAGCACGGCGGCACCGGCGCGGTGTACATCATCCTCAAGCGCATCATGATGGACGGCCGCGACGAGTAACCCGCCCGGCCCATGATTCTGGCGCCCGGCGCTCTTGCCAGGCGCCCATCGGCGCCCTACCCTGCGCCCTTCGATACCCAACAGGATTTTCCATGTCCCTGGAACAACACTACACCGCGATCCTCGGCCAGCTCGGCGAGGACGCCTCTCGCGAAGGCCTGCTGGATACCCCCAAGCGCGCGGCCAAGGCCATGCAGTACCTCTGCCGCGGCTACCAGCAGACACTGGAGGAAGTGACCAACGGCGCGCTGTTCAGCTCCGACAACAGCGAGATGGTGCTGGTCAAGAACATCGAGCTGTACTCGCTGTGCGAGCACCACCTGCTGCCGTTCATCGGCAAGGCCCACGTCGCCTATATCCCCAACGGCAAGGTGCTCGGCCTGTCCAAGGTGGCGCGCATCGTCGACATGTACGCCCGCCGCCTGCAGATCCAGGAAAACCTCAGCCGGCAGATCGCCGAGGCCATCGAACAGGTCACCGGCGCCCTCGGCGTGGCGGTGGTCATCGAGGCCCAGCACATGTGCATGATGATGCGCGGCGTGGAGAAGCAGAACTCGTCCATGGTCACCTCGGTGATGCTTGGCGAATTCCGTGAAAACCCGGCGACCCGCAGCGAATTCCTCAGCCTGATCGGCTAAGGCGCAGCCCCCCCACCACGACGGCCGTTCACGACGCTGAACGGCCGTCGGCATTTCAGGAGTAGAAACCATGTTGCTCAAGGCCCTTCGCATTGGCCTCGGCCAGATCGTTGTGTTCGTCGACTGGATCAGCCGCCCGCGTAAACTCCAGCGCAGCGCCACGGCGCAGGCCGAGGTGGAACGCGCCACGGCCGACCTGGCGCTGTACCAGTTCCACGCCTGCCCGTTCTGCGTCAAGGTACGGCGCCGCCTGCACCGCCTGAACCTGCCGGTGCAACTGCGCGACGCCAAGCACGACGCCGAGCATCGCCAGGCCCTGGAACGGCAGGGTGGCCGCATCAAGGTACCCTGCCTGCGCATCGAGGAAAACGGCCAGAGCACCTGGCTGTACGAATCCAAGGCGATCATCGCCTATCTGGAGCAGCGCTTCGCCGGCTGAGCGGACGTGCGGGGGGGGCCATCCAGGCCGGTTGTAGCCCCTTGTAGGAGCGAATGTATTCGCGCTGGATCAAGTCCGTGCCCGCCAGGATCGCGAATAAAGGCTAGGCGCCCTCTTCGCTCTTATCAGTTCGTAGCCTGGATTAGCCGAAGGCGTAATTCGGGGCGGTCTCCCTGGGTATGGTTACACCCCCCAGGCTAGAGCGGGGTTACGCAGGCGCGCCTGCCCCGCAGGGGGCGGGGTTTCCCCCGCAGGCTGGCGCGCCCACGCAACCCGGTTGCTCAGGGCAGCGCCTGCTGCTCGCCGGGCACCCCGGCGACCGCTTCGACATCCGCGGTCAGCCCACCGCGCAGGCGGATTTTGCGGATCTGCTCGACCCGGCGCAGGTTCTCCCAGGCTGTGTCGTAGTGCGCGGGGGATTGGCTGATCGCACTGCGAAAGAACTGCTCGGCGGTATCCAGCTTGCCTTCCACCAGGCAGATATAACCGACCTCGTTGCTCGCCTGGGCACGCTTGCCAATCTGCTCGAAGGCGGAAAGTGCCTCCTCGTACCGTTCCATCCGTGCCAGCAGCAACCCGTAATTGCGCCATAACGGCTTGTAGCTGGAGTCGTAGCTGATGCCGCGCTGGTAGGTACGTTCGGCCTCGGGCCATTGGCCGGCCAGGTAGTAGGAGTAGCCCAGGCTGTTCTGCACCAACACCGAGCGCGGCTCGATCAGCATGGCCAAACGGTAATACGCCTCGGACAATTGGAAGTCGTTACTCAGGTCGGCGAGTACGCCAAGGGCGTTGTAGACCTTCAGCGGCGACTGGCTGTCTACCTTGAGCGCGGCCACGTCGGGCGGGGAGTCGTTCTGCTCGTTACCCAGGCGCCGCTGATCCAGCGCCACCGCCTGGAACAGCAAGGTCCGCGCGGCCTCGTGATCACGCTTGGCCAGTTGCAGCAGACCCATCTCCGCCAGGGCGCCGAGGTTTTCCGGATCCTTCGCCAGCACATCGGCGAAGGCCATCTCGGCCAGTTGGCTGTTGCCCCGCTCGCGGTGGATGCGGCCGACCCATACCAGCGCCTCGTAGCGTTTCGGGTCCAGTTCGATAGCACGCAGGTACTGGAACAGCGACTGATCGCGGTCGCCCGCCTGGTAGGCCATCGCCGCCATCTGCATCGCCTGGTCGGCCGAGGTGCTGGACTTGCGTACCTTGTACAGCAGCGAATTATCGCCGGCATAGACCGAGCGGGTCTCCAGCGCCGGCTCCGGCCCCATGGTCTGACATCCCGACAGCACGGCCGTCATGGCCAACAGCAGAGTTATTCTTTTCATGTCATACCTTCCCGAAGACTTTGAGTACACCGATGAGGGCGGGACCGATGGCCACCAGGAAAAAGCTCGGCCACAGGCACAAGATTAGTGGGAACACCAGCTTGGTGCCGATTTTCGCCGCCGCCTCCTCGGCCTTCTGGGTACGTCGGTCGCGGAACTCCTCGGCGTAGATGCGCAGGGTATCGGCCACGCTAGTGCCGAAGCGGATGCTCTGCGCCAGCAGGCTGACCAGGCCGCGAATATCCTCCAGCCCGGTGCGCTCGGCCAAGTGCTTGAGCGCCTCGGTACTGGGAATGCCGGCACGGATCTCCGCATTGACCAGGGCCAGCTCAAGGGCCAGTTCAGGCTGGCTAACGGCCATCTCGTCGGCCACCCGCTCGATCGCCTGGGGCAAGGCCAGCCCCGACTCCACGCACACCACCATCAGATCCAGGGCATCGGGAAAAGCCACCAGCAGCCGGATCATGCGCGCCTGCTTGCGCTTGTCGACATAGATAGCCGGCGCCAGCCAGCCGCCCCCCGCTGCCGCCAGCACCAGCACGATACCCACGAGCAGCGACAGCTTGGGGATCAGCGGCAGCGCCAACAGGGTCAGCCCAACCAGCGTCAGCGGCAGTAGCAGGCGCACCGCCCAGTAGGTCTGCACCGCCGCCGGCGAGCGATAGCCGGCATGGGTCAACAGGGTACGAGTGGCAGACGCCTGCCCCTGATCCTCCGAGCTGAAGCGCTGGCCCACCTGCTCCAGCATCAGCTGCAGGTTACTAGGGGTGTCCTGGCCGACGACCAGGCCACCGTGCCCGCGCTTGATCAGGGCAAGACGTCGCTGTACCGGGTCGCGCAGCCCCTGCACCAGCATGGCCAGAGTGGCCATGGCCAGCACCGCGCTCAGGCCGATGGCGCCGACGAACAGCACGCGCGCCAGCTCCTCGTTGCCCACCACTCGATTGAGCAGACTCAGCAGATAGTCCATGACGCATACCTCCTCGGCCCGTGTTCAGACCTGGATGCGGATGATCTTGCGGATCCAGAAGATGCCCAGCAGCATGGCGACAAAGGCCGCCATCACCATCTTCTGCCCCAACGGCTCCTTGATTAGTAGCGGCAGGTAGGTCGGGCTCGACAACACGATCGCGGCAGCCAGCACGAAGGGCACCGCCACCAGAACCCAGGCCGACATGCGCCCTTCGGCCGACAGCGTCTTGACCTTGCGCTGGAAGCGGAAGCGACCGCGGATCAGGCTGCTCAGACGCTCCAGCACCTCGGTCAGGTTGCCGCCGGTGTCGCGATGGATCAGCACCGAGGTCACCAGCATCATCACCGTCATGCTCGGCATGCGCTCCAGCAGGCCGAGCATGGCCCGGCGCACGTCGTTGCCGTAGTTGATATCGGCGAAGGTCAGGCCGAACTCGTGGGCCACCGGCCCCTTGTGCTCCTCGGCCACCAGTTGCAGGGTCTCGTTGAACGGATGGCCGGCGCGCAGGGCGCGGCACATGGCATCCAGGGCGTCCGGCAGGCCTTCCTCGAACTGGGCGAAGCGCTTGCCGCGGTCGCTGGCGATCTTCAGCACCGGCAGCCAGCAAGCAGCCAGGGCCGCCGGCAGCGCCAGCCACCAGAGCTGGGTGAACAGCCACAGCAGGAGGCCCGTGGCCACGCCGAGTATCAGCCCGAGCAGCAGCACCCGATAGGCACGATAGTCATGGCCGGCCTGCTCGACCATCTGCGCCAGCGCCTCCATGGCCGGCAACTGCTCCAGCCAGGCCTCCAGCGGCGACAGGCGCTTGAGGTACTTCTGCCGCAACACCGTCTGCATATTCGGCAGGTCGCTGGCCCGCTCCAGCACGTGCAGGCGATTGCGGATACGCTTGCGCACCTGCCCCGCCTCGCCGAACACCGGGATCACCAGCCCCTGGCTGAGCAGGAACACCGCGGCGAACACCATGCCGAGAAAGGCCAGGATAAACTCGCTGGGAATCTGGTTCATGACTGCCCCTCCATCCATTCCGGCCGGAACATATTCAGCGGCAGCTCGATGCCGCGCTTGCCCATCACCTCGCGGAAGGCCGGCACCATGCCGGTCGGCCGATAGTCGCCGAGCACCTCGCCGTGCTCGCCGATGCCGCGACGGACGAAGGAGAATATCTCGGTCATGGTGATGATCTCGCCTTCCATGCCATTAATCTCCTGCACGCTGACCAGGCGTCGCCTGCCGTCCTCCTGGCGTTCGAGCTGGATCACCACATCGATGGCCGAGGCGATCTGCTGGCGCAGGGCCTTGATCGGGAAGGTGGCGCCGGTCATCGACACCATGTTCTCAATGCGGCCCAGGGCATCGCGCGCGGTATTGGCGTGGATGGTGGTCAGCGAGCCGTCGTGGCCGGTGTTCATCGCCGTCAGCATGTCCAGCGCCTCGGCGCCGCGCACCTCGCCGATGACGATGCGATCGGGGCGCATGCGCAGGCTGTTGCGCACCAGCTCGCGCTGGTTCACCTCGCCGCGACCCTCGATGTTGCACGGCCGGGTCTCCAGGCGCACCACATGAGGCTGTTGCAGCTGCAGCTCGGCCGAGTCCTCGATGGTGACGATGCGCTCGTTGTGCGGGATGAAGCTCGACAGCACGTTGAGCATGGTGGTCTTGCCGCTGCCGGTACCACCGGAGATCAGCACGTTGAGGCGACCACGGACAATGGCCTTGAGCATCAGGGCGATTGCCGGGGTCAAGGTACCCATCTCCACCAGGCTCTCGCTACTGAGCAGGTCGACGGCGAAACGGCGAATCGAGATGCTCGGCCCGTCGATGGCCAGGGGCGGGATGATGGCGTTGACCCGCGAGCCGTCCTTCAGGCGCGCGTCCACCAGCGGCGACGACTCGTCGATGCGCCGCCCCAGGCTGGAGACGATGCGGTCGATGATGTTCAGCAGGTGCTGGTCGTCGCGAAAACGCACGTCGGTCTGCTGCAGCTTGCCGTGCCGCTCGACATACACCGAGGCATGGCCGTTGACCAGGATGTCCGACACGCTGTGATCGGCCAGCAAGGGTTCCAACGGCCCCAGGCCGAGTACCTCGTCGGTGATCTGCTTGATGATCAACTGGCGGCTGGCCGCGCTCACCGGCGCGTTGTGGTCCTCCATCAGGCGCAGGCAGATATCGCGGATCTGCCGCGTCGCATCGACCTGCTCCAGGGAATCCAGCAGCGACAGGTCCATGACCTTGAGCAACTGCTGGTAGATCTTATCGCGCCATTCGGTCTCCACCGGGCTGAGATGGGTCTTCGTTTCGTAGAGTTCGGCCGGTGCGCTGTGCTCCCAGGCCATCATGTCCTGGGCAGCCCCATCCCGGGCGCCCTGCTCGGCAGACGACGCCTCCACGGCCTTGAGCGGCTGCTGGCGCAGGCGGTTGCGCAGTTCATTGAGCATGGCGGTCACTCCCCGAAAAAGCGGCTGAAGGCGCGCTTGAATAAACCCTGTTCGGCACCCGCCTGCTTGCCGAGCAAGTCCTTGCTCAGTTCCTGCAGTGCCAGCGTGATGGGCGCACGCGGCGCGTACTGATCCAGCGGCGCACCGGTGTTCTGGCTCTGGCTGACCACGGCGAAATCGTTGGGTAGCTTCTGCAGCTCGCTGCAACGCAGCGCCGTACCGATATCGCGCAGGCTGATCGGCGCGGCCTTGTCGTAGCGATTAACCACCACCTGCAGGTTCTCGCCGCGCACGCCCAGCTCGTCGCGCAGGATGCGCGCCAGGCGGCTGGCGTCCTTGAGATGACTGAGGCTCTGCTGCACCACGATATAGACCCGGTCGGCCTGCTCCAGGGTGATGCCGGTGAGGTGGTCGATCTGCCGCGGCAAGTCCACCACCACCCAGTCGTAGGTGCTACGCGCCAGTTTCAGCAGCGCCTCGAGCTGCTCGATCTGCACGTCCTGCGGCAGGCACAACTCGTTCTCGCGACCGCCCAGCACATGCAGGGACGGGCTGAAATGGCTGCAGAAGCCGCGCAGCGCCATACCGTCCATTTCGCCGATCTGTTGCAGCACCTCGACATGGCTATGGGCCGGATGGACGTCCAAGTAATGAGTGACGCTGCCAAACTGCAGGTCGAGGTCCAGCAACAGGGTATTGCCGCCCTTGGCGCTGAGTTGGTGGGCCAGGTTGCAGGCCAGCAGCGTCGCGCCGGAACCGCCCTTGGCGTTCATCACCGCCACCAGCTTGCCGCCGGAACCGCTGCTGGCGCGGGTCTCGGTGACCATGCGGCCCAAGGTGGCCAGCAACTCCTCGGCCACCACCGGCTCCGGCAGGAAGTCGCGGGCACCGGCCTGCATCGCCAGGCGAATGCCCTCGCGCTCCTCCAGCGGGCCGCATACCAGCAGCGGCGGACGCTCATGCGGCGGATGTTGCAACAGCGCGGCCAGCTCCTCGCGCCACAGGTGGCTGACCCGCAACAGGAGAAAATCGGGTTTCCTTTCCAACCCATAGAGCGGATCGGTATGCCCATTGCTCACCAGACGGGTATCGACCTGCAGACCGGGGGTACGCCGGCAGATGCCCTGCAGGTGCTGCAAGGCAGCTGCGTCGCGGCTGCTGATCAGCAGGTGCAAGCCCTGCTTGCTCGGCGAACTGGTTGGCGCGGGGGCTTCTCTGAGGTTCAGCATGGCGTGATCTCCGGAACTACGCCTTCCTCAGCATGACGGCCGAGGCTTTCGCGCGGGATGGTCGACCTGAATGCAGGCAGGGTGAACACCCCGCCGAATCCAGGAATCAGCAATTCATGGGGAAAACTTTCCACCCGCAACTGCACATAGCGGATGGCACTGAAACCGCCCGCGCCGACCAGGTCGCCAGGATTGGTCACGGTAGCGCCGTTCTCGTCCAGGTACACCAGAGTCAGGTTGGCGGTTTGCAGCCTACCGATCAGTCGGCTGGCGCCGGCCTCGTTGGCCGCATTGAAAATCGCCCGGCGCAATATCACCGGGTCCTGGATATCGCAAACCGCCGCCAGGCGCGCGCCACGGCGCACCACTTCGTCCAGGGCATTGACGGTGAAATGCAAACGCCCCATCTCCACCACCCCGAACAACAGGGTGAACAGCAGCAGGCCGATGATGGCGAACTCGACCACATACACCCCGCCCATGCGCCGTCTATTCATCGCCTTCATCACAGCCCCCTCATCACGGTGGTGGCCACCAACTGCAGGTTCAGTGGAATGGCGTTGCCAATCAGCGCCGGCAGGCTGTTACCGATCACCGGCTGGAACACATAGCTGGTGCTGACCTGGACATGCTCGCTGCCCACCGCGCCGACCGTTACGTTGGCGGTGGTCAATCCCGGCACCACCTCGTAGCCGGACTGGGGCGTGGGCATGCCATAGACCGCGAGGTTCTTGGTCCTGGCCACAATCACCGGGTCGATCACGACCTGGCCGAGGTTGCCGTTCCAGGCCTCTGAGGCCAGGTAACGCACGGCGTCGCGGTTGGCCTGCAACAGGTTGTTGTAGTGGTAGAGCATGCGGCCGAACTCGGCGATGGCCAGCAACAGCAGCAGCAGCAGCGGCAGGGCGATGGCGAACTCGACCATGGCGACGCCCTGCTGCGCCCGGCCAGGCCTGAATGAGTGACTGTGCATGGAACACCTCCCCAGTGACTGGGTTCGCCACCTGAGCGGATGCAATCCGCCATCGTGGTTGCACGAGGCTTGCGCCTCTCCCGGATTTCGTCCGGGCTACACCGACCGGCGAAAGATCGCCTAGGAGTCGGGACTCGGCGTCGATACGCCACTGAAATAGGTCTTGTACAACTGGATGATGTTGGGACCGACATCGTCGGCCGGCGTCGCCCCCGCATAGCCGTCGCCTTCGCACTCCTTGATGAACTGGCCGAACACCTGGGCCTCGGTGCCCTGCTGCCTGACCGTCTGCAGCAGGTAGAAGCAGCCGAAGCCCAGCACCGGCACCGAGGTCTGCCCGCCTGATACTCCGTCGCAATTTCCGATGACGAGGGTCAGGATTCGCCGTTCGTAAGCCCCCGAGCAGGTGCCGGAAGCAGCGCATGCGGTGCTGGCCTCCAGCCAGTCGTTGTAGTCGAACAAATCGGTACTGCCGGCCGACAGGTCGCCACCGCTGGAGGTAACCACCTGGCCCTGGTGTTCCACGTTCGAAGTGCTGTCGTTATAGGTCACCCGCGGGCTGGTGAAATCGGTGACCCAATCAGGCGGGTAATTGGCAGAGCTCATGCTTCCGCTGTACACCCCCAGACGGGTGTTCAATCCCTGGGCCACAGGCCCCACGGTATTGCCGGGTTCGGTTTCAGCCTCCTCGCCGACCACGTTGCACTTGTCGATGCCACCGGCCAGGGCGGCGCGCAGGTCGTTGGCCCCTGTGGCGCCGTCCAGGCGCAGCAACTGGAAATTGCCGGGACCTATTTCCGGCGTACTGCCGGAGGCGCTCTTCAGCACCTTCATCTCGCCGAAGCCGTAGCCCCAGAAATTACCGTTCGCGGGGTCATACTGATCGGGGTCGCCGCAAACCATGATGGGCTCGATCCTGCACGGATTGGCGGAAGGGCTGGGCCCCGCCGTGGCGATGGCGGCCACCGCCTTGTCGCCCAGGTTGCCGGCAGAAAACCATTGCGCGAAGTTCCAGAGGAACCCCGTCAGCGGGAAGTCCGGCACCGACACCCGTACATAGGCTGCATCGGTCGGCCCCGGGAAGGAGAACGGTCCGTAGACGCTGTTGGACAACTCCACGATGGCGAATGCCCCTACCCCACCACTGCCGGCAATCCCGCTGCTGAGCTCGCCGTTGCCGCTAGCACTGGCGTTGAGCAACAGGGTGTTGAGCGCCGCATCCCGCGCCAGCGTGGAGGCATTGCCGCTGCCCATCACCTGCTGCAAGGTCTTGGCGCCGCTCAGGGCCGCAGCATCCACGGCGTTCTGCAGGCGCGTCTTGTTCAGCAGCATATGCCCGCCGTCCAGCGCCAGGGCGCCCATCAGCAGCATGGAAGCCATGGCGATCACCACCAGCACCATCACCGCACCCCGCTGGCGCCCCGGCGTCGCGGTGTACGACCGTTGAATACGGGGTTTCATGGTCGTGCTCCTCAGTTGCCGATATTGATCTGGATGGGTTGGGCGACCTGGGCCGCATCGCCTGTCACTCCACGGTAGCCATCCATGACCCTTTCGGTCACCGCGCCATCGGTACCGGTTGCCGAGACCTCGGTGCCTGGCGAGGCCGCCACCGTCTTGTCGGCGATCTGCTGGTAGTGGATGTCGTAGACGGTGGAACCCAGGGGGCCGACGCGGCCTTCGTCATAGGTCATGCAGGCGCTTGGCCCAAGGGCCAAAAGGGTCAGAACGATCATGCGTTTCATGGTGTTGCCTCCGCTGAATTGCTAATTTGCCCTGGCCATGCAGGAACCGGGTGCTCCTACAGCATCCGCACGCTAATTCAGGTCATGCCCGAAACTGCCCTCGCTGACCCCGAGGCTGACCGGCACCGGGCGCTCCATCTGGCGGCCCTTGGTCCTGCCCAGCAGATAGAAATCCACATCACTCGGCTCGACGAACTTCTCGGTGGGCAGACGCACGGCCCTGGCATCGACCGGCTTGGCCAGGTGTGGGGTCACCAGGATCACCAGTTCGGTTTCACCGCTGACGAATTCCTGGCTGCGGAACAGATGGCCGAGCACCGGGACATCGCCCAGGCCTGGGAAGCGGCTGACGAAGTCGCGGGTGTTCTCGCTGATCAGGCCGGCGATGGCGATGGTCTGGCCATTGCCCAGTTCGACGGTGGACTGTGCGCTGCGCTTGGTCAGCGCCGGTACCAGCAACGATGAAGCACCACTGGTGGAATCCGTATCCACTACCAGGCTGTTGGCCTCCACCAGCTCGCTGACCGAGACATTGAGGTTGAGATTGATGCGCTCCGAGTCCAGCACGACCGGCAGGAACTTGACCCCGACACCGAACTCCTTGAACTCGATGGTAATGCCATCGTCATCGGAGACGGGGATGGGAAACTCACCGCCGGAAATGAACTCCGCCTGCTGCCCGGTCAGGGTGGTCAGGGTCGGTTCCGCCAGCACCTTGGCCGAGCCGTTTTCCTTGGACGCTTCCAGTATGGCGTCAAAGAGAAAGCTCTCGGAGGCGAAGCTGGCCAAGAAACCGGTACTAGGGCTGAGCAAACCGTCGACCAGAGAGGAACTGCTGTTGAACCCGCCAAATTCCCAGTTTCCACCCGAGCCTATAGCCAGGAAACGCACGCCAAGTCGCTTGACCAGATCGCGCTTCATCTCCGCCACCTTGACCTCCAGCATCACCTGCTGGCTGCCACCGACGGTCAGCAGGTTGATCACCTCCAGGGACTGGCTGGGCGCGGCCACCGCGGCTTCGCCCTCGCCCTGCACCACGCTGGCGGTTTGTGCGGTGTAGGTCTTGGCCAGCTTGACCGCGGCGTCCATGGCCGACGCGCTGCTCACCTGGCCGCGCAGCACCAGCGCGCCCTGGGCGCTGTAGACCTCGATGCGCTCGTTGGGCAACAGCTCGTACAGCTTGCCTTTCAGCCCGCCGAGGTCGTGCACCACTTCTAGGTCGAGGCTATCGATCAGGCGGTTGCCGCCATCCCAGAGCAGCACGTTGGTGCTACCCAGCGAACGCCCCAGCAGGTACAGCTGGGTCGGGCTGGTCACCAGGATATCGGCGATCTCCGGGTTGCCCACCGAGACCCTCTTCACCGGGGCGCGGGTGGTCAGCACCCGCGACTTGTAGATGGGTACCTGAATATTGCTGACGTTGGCCGCCGGCATCGCGCTGACCGCCGGCGTCGGCTCAGCCGCCTGTATAGCGGCACTCGACACTAAACCGGCGCCTAGTGCGTACAGCGCGTATAACCCGAGTCTCCGGATGATATCCATGCCCTACTCCTTGCTTGGTATGTCGCGTTGCCTGGTTACAGGAGCACCGGATAGCCGATGCCATTTAAAAGTCGCGCAGCGACGCCTTCCTTTGTGCCCGTCTCCCTCTGGGAGAAGGTGGCGCGTAGCGCCGGATGAAGGAGGCGGGCATGCCCGTCAACCGTTTTCTCCCCTCTCCCGGCACCGTCTCCCTCTCCCTCAGGAGCTGGGCGCCTAGCCAGGGGCCGTGGTCAGCGCCGGGCGAGGAAGTTTCACAGCTAAAGCTGCGCCTTGGCCGCCTGCACCTCGATGCCGCGGATAACGGTCACACCGCCGCCACCGCCACCGCTGCGGCGCACCACCGGCTTGGGCGCAGGCACAGGCGCCGGGGCCTCCACCTGGGCGACCGCCTCCTGCACCGGTGGCAGCGGCTTCTTCTGATTGTCCAGCGGGTTGCGCAGGGCCAGTTGCAGCTTGCCTTCGGTCTGCGCCTTGACCAGCGCTTCCGCCTCTTCGCCAGTCATCTCCAGGGTCACCGCGCGCACCACCACCGGTTGGGTCTTGTCGGTGCTGGCGGTCTGGTCCACCGCCAGCACGCGCAGGTCCTCGAGAATGGTTTCCGACACTGCAGTGCTGTTGTTGCCAAGCTTCTTGGCCACAAGCACGTCGACCCGGTTGCCCGGCAGCAGGAAACCGCCAACGCCGACCACATCGTCGACCCGCACCGAGACGGCGCGCTTATCCTTCTCGATCAGCGAGGCCAGGGTGCTGCCGCCGAGGTGTTCGGCCAGGCGCGCGCCTCGCACGATGTCGCCCTTGAGCATGGCGAAGGTGGCGATCTTGCCGGTGACCTTGTCAGTGGCGTCGAAGGCGTCGTCCGGTACCGTGCCCTTGGGCATGCGCACCAGGGTCACCTGCTGGGCCTCGACCATCTGCCCGAAGGGAATCTCCACCGTGGCCACCACCACGTTCTGCAGGTTGTCGTCCGGACCTGCGTTGAGCCGTGCGTTCAGCCAGTTGTTGGCCAGGAAGGCCGCGCCCAGGCCGAGGATCAGCGACAGGGCGATCAACACGAGCGTGCGAGAGTTCATTACGGTGCCTCCTTGTTCAACTGGCCTTGAGGCTGACGAAGTAGTTGCGCCAGGCCCAGATCAGCGTGTTCGGTGTGAGGGCTTGCGAGTCGTCCCCGCCCAGGTAGCGCTGGCGATCCAACGCCATGCCGAGCAGGTCGCGCGGGTGGCAGGGCAACAGCGGCCTAGACTCCACCCGGTGCAGCCGCTCGATGG
This sequence comes from Pseudomonas sp. AOB-7, assembly GCF_003696305.1. GTDB lineage: Bacteria > Pseudomonadota > Gammaproteobacteria > Pseudomonadales > Pseudomonadaceae > Aquipseudomonas. Next base: position 107,525 of record NZ_RFFK01000001.1, read on the forward strand.
CGTAGGCCACCAGGTCGGGGTCGAAGGGGATGCCCAGTTTTTCGCACTCCTGCTGCCAGATGCGTTCGTACTCATCCGCCTGCAGGTGGTCGAAATGCAGCTTGTAGCCGATGCGCCGCAGGAAGGCCTCGTCGGCCAGCTCCAGCGGGTTGAGGTTGGTGGAGAACACCAGGATCAGGTCGAAGGGGATCTCGCAGTGGCGACCGCCGCCGAGGTTGAGGTAATCCTTCTTCTCCTCCATCGGCACGATCCAGCGGTTGAACAGATCCACCGGTGCCACCCGCTGGCGGCCCAGGTCGTCGATGATGAAGATACCGTTGCTCGCCTTCAGCTGCAGCGGCGCCTGGTACAGGCGGCTGTAGGGGTCGAAGCGGATTTCTAGCATATCCAGGGTCAGCTCGCCGCCAGTGATGAGGATCGGCCGCCGGCAGCGCAGCAGGCGGCGGTCGATGCCCTGGTCCAGGCGCAGGCTGCGCTGGCCGGCTTCGACCGGCAGCGGCTGGTGCAGCTGGGGGTCGAAGATCTCCACTACCGCCTCGTTGATGGCGATGGCGTGGGGTATCCACACCGCCTCGTGGAACAGGTTGATCAGGCGCTGGCTGATATAGGTCTTGCCGGTGCCGGCCGGCCCATAGATCATCAGCGCCCGGCCAGAATTCATCGCCGGGCCGAGCTGGTCGAGCAACTCGTCCTGCAGCACCACCCCGGCGAACGCCTCGCGCATGGCCTGGGCGTCGATCCGGCTGTGGTGCACCGTCTGCATCGATAGCAGTTCCCGGTAGCGCTCCACCGGGTAGGGTGCCGGACCTATATAGCCGCTGCGCGCCAGGGCATCCTTGGCCGCGCTGCGGCCACGCTCGGTCAGGCCGTAGCGCAGGCCCTGCCCGCCGGCCTGGCCGAGTACCTCGATACGCCCGTCCTTGCGTTGGTAGCCGAGCACCTCTTCCAGCACCGAGCCTGTCAGCGCCAGGCGCTCCACCAGCTGCGCCATGTCCAGCACACCTGCATCATGCAAATGCTTGCACACCAGGTCGCCGAGAAAGGTGTCCGCCAGGCCGGTTTCCGCCACGCTGCGTGGCTGTGGCGCCAGGCGCTGGATCGGATCGAGGCCTTGCGGTTCGGCGTTTAGAGGACTCAGCGCATGCATGGCCGGACTCCCTAAAGAAAAAACATGAAGTAACTGATGGTCAAAGTCCCCAGCAGAATTGCGATAGAAAAGGGGAAGGGCTTGCCGGCCACCTCATCCGCCGCCGGCGCCAGATAGGCCCGCGCCCGCAGCATCAGCCAGTAGCGCCCCAGGGTTTGTTGCACCTGGCCGCGCGCGAGCACCAGCAGCAAGCCGCACAGGCCACCGGCTATCAGGCTGAAAAACGCCGCCCACATGGCTAAATGCGGGGTCAGGAAACTGCCAACCATGGCCATCAGCTTGACGTCACCGGCCGCCATACCACCCAAGGCGTAGAGCGGGAGAAAGATCCCGAAGCCGACCAATAACCCCAACATGCCGTCGGTCAGGCCATCAACCCCGATGAAATAAGCCTGGCTGGCTAGCCCCAGAACGAGGCCGAGCAAGACCAGGAAGTTGGGGATGCGGTGGCGGCGAAGATCGCACACCACCGCAATGCCCAGCAGCCCTAGCAGCACAGCGATTGGAAACAGCTGCTCTATAGACATGGCTGCATCTCTCTTGGGAATTGTTGTATCAGCAGGACCCAGCAAGAACGGCGTTGCAGAGCGCAACGATCCTAGTGTTCACCGCCCCACCCAGACCAGTGAATGCGAGCACAACCGCCACCGTGATCAACCCCCCCGCCACCGCATACTCCACGATGGTCAGGCCATCCTCGTCTTTGACAAACTTCATCACCGAAGTCTTGATCGCTTGAAAAGTCATTTCGTCCACCTCACTCGAGTGTTGGTACGGAGAAGGCGTCGCGCTGTACTCCTGTCAGTACTCCCTGTGTGCTTCGCCTGCTTCAACCCTAGTCAGCAGCCAAGGGATGGGTTAGGAGGTTTTTGCGCATCGCTGGTAGTTTTTTGCAGGCGGCATGCATGTCGAAAAATAAGCGCCAATAATCTGCCCTTCATCGATCCAGGGCAGAGCAGCTGGCAGGAGTCAATCAGCGGGCTAGCGCCGCTCTGGCCCGGGGCCCGGCGCGGTAACGAGGAAGGATTCAAATGCAGTTAATAGCTGTAGGGCGCTACGGTTATAAGAAAAAATTCTTGGCGCCAATGGCTATCTGACTCTATTCCTGTAAAGCAACGGAGTCAGTTAACTGTCGGGAAGTGCTACGCAACATTAATTAGACAAAAAGTTGACGTAAATCCGATGAATTCTCGCCCCCCATGTACGCCGCGATTGCTCTGGTTCGATCTCACCCACGATCGATCGGCCGCCGACTGTATCGCTGTATTCGCCGACAGTTGCCGGATCGCCCAGGCGAAGGATCTGAGCCTGTCCGGACTGGGCGCCGAGCAACGCCCGGACATGATCTGCATGCACTACGACCGCCCCGACACCCTGGGACTGGGCTTCCTAATGGAGGTCAAGCGCATGGCCCCCTCGATTCCCATCACCATGCTTACCGTGCATCACTCGGAGGAGCTGGCCGTCTGGGCCTTCCGCTCCGGCGTTTGGGAGTTCTTGGTACTGCCGTTGCTGAACGCCGAGCGCGACCGCTACCTCAAGGCACTGCTGGCGCTGTGCCAGATGCGCAGCAACCCGACCGGCAGCAGCAAACAACTGCTGACGCGCGAAAACCTGCTGCCTGAAAGCATCCGCCTGACCCAGCAGCATCAGCAGCAGCAACCGCTGCAGCAGGCAATGCGCTATATCGAGCAGCACTACAGCGAACATCTGGAACAGAAGGTCCTGGCCGAACGCTGCGGCATGACCCCGTTCCGCTTCAGCCGTCTGTTCAAGCAGGCTTGCGGCACGAGCTTCCCGGAGTACGTGCAGCGCAAGCGCCTGGAGAAGGCCGAGGAGCTGCTGGCCAACAGCCAGATGCCAATCACCAGCATCGCCTATGCCGTGGGCTTCCAGGATCCGTCCTACTTCGCCCGCGCATTCAAGCAACAGTTCGGCTGCTGCCCCAGCGACTTCCGCAGAAGCGAGCCGCCACCCGGCCGGGGCGATGAACTTCTGCCCCCCCAGCACAGCCTGAGCTTCTGAGCCCCCTGCGATGAATGACGCCCGCATAGGGCGAACATGCCCCCAGACTTGTCCACCCAATCGCCGGTGGACAAGGCTTCACCATCTCCATCCTACGAACTGGATTCCCGCCTGCGCGGGAATGACGGTTGTTTCAGATCGTAGCCTGGGGGGAGTGGGGAGGCCGCCCCGGATTACGCCTTCGGCCAATCCAGGTTCCTAAAAAATCAGGGCTCGACGCCGTACGTCTTGAGCTGTTCGAGAAACTGCGCCTCGTCCAATACCTTCACGCCCAGCTCGCTGGCCTTGGCCAGTTTCGAACCGGCGCCCGGGCCGGCCACCACGCAATGGGTCTTGGCCGACACCGAACCGGCTACCTTGGCGCCCAGGCCTTCCAGTTTGCCCTTGGCGACGTCGCGGCTCATCAGTTCCAGGGTGCCGGTCAGCACCCAGGTCTGCCCGGCCAGGGGCAGGCCTTCGGCGACCTTCTTCTCGCAACTCCAGTGCATGCCGAAATCCAGCAACTGCTGCTCGATGGCGCGAGCCTTGGCGACCTTGGCCGGGTCGGCGAAGAATTCGCGCACGGCCTGCTTGGCCTTTTCGTTGAGCCCCTTGAGCACCGACAGGTCCAGCCAGTCCTGACTGAGTTCGATGACATGCTCCAGGCGCACGGCATTCTCCGCATTGCTCACGCCGGTGGCAGCAAGGCGCCTGATCGCTTCATCGACCAGCTTCTGGGCGCCGGTCGCGGCAACCGAGGCGATATTCAGTTTGCCCAGCAGCTCGGCCAGGCTCGCGCTGGCGGTGAACTCCGCGCTCAGCCCGGCATCCTCGCGCAATACGCCGAGTGGCGCGTCGTTGTCATAGACCAGTTTCTCCAGCACGGCCTGGTTGTGGGCGTCGGCGAAGAAGCTGTGGATCTCGTGCGCCACTTCCAGGCCCACGTCCGGCAGCCAGGTCAGCACCTCGGGCAGCGCCTGCTGGATGCGCACCAGCGAGCCCAGGGCGCGGGCCAACAGCTTGGCGGTTTCCTCGCCGACATCGGGTATGCCCAGGGCATAGATAAAACGCGCCAGCGTCGGCTTGCGGCTATCGGCGATGGCCGCCAGCAGGTTGTTGCTGGACAGCTCGGCGAAGCCTTCCAGGCCGACGATCTGCTCGAAGCTCAGGGTGTAGAGGTCGGCCGGCGAGCTGACCAGGCCCTCGTCCACCAGTTGCTCGACGCTCTTCTCGCCGAGGCCCTCGATATCCATGGCGCGGCGCGAGACGAAGTGAATGATCGCCTGCTTGAGCTGCGCCTGGCAGCTCAGGCGGCCGATGCAGCGGTAAACCGAGCCCTCGCTGACGCTCTCCTTGCCCTTGCTGCGCTTAACCAGCTGGGTGCGCTCCACCGCCGAACCGCATACCGGGCACTGCTCGGGAACCCGTACCGGGCGGGCATCGGCCGGGCGCCGCTCCGGCACCACGGCCATGACCTGGGGGATCACGTCGCCGGCGCGGCGGATGATCACCGTATCGCCGATCATCAGCCCCAGGCGCGCCACCTCGTCCATATTGTGCAGGGTGGCGTTGGCCACGGTGACGCCGGCCACCTTGACCGGTTTGAGCCGCGCCACCGGGGTGACGGCGCCGGTGCGGCCGACCTGGAACTCGACGTCGAGCAGCTCGGTGAGCTCCTCCTGCGCCGGGAACTTGTGGGCGATGGCCCAGTGCGGCGTGCGCGCGCGAAAGCCCAGCTGCTGCTGGTCCTCGATGTGGTTGACCTTGAACACCACACCGTCGATGTCATAAGGCAGCTCCATGCGCCGCTGGCCGATATCGCGGTAGTAGTCCAGGCAAGCTTCCACGCCCTTGGCCAGCTTCAGCTCGCGGCTGATGGGGATGCCCCAGGCCTTGAGCTGCTCGAGCATACCGATCTGGGTGGCCGGCAGCTCGCCGCTGACCTGGCCGACGCCATAGCAGCAGAACTCCAGCGGGCGGCTGGCGGTGATCCTCGGGTCAAGCTGACGCAGGCTGCCGGCCGCGGCGTTGCGCGGATTGGCGAAGGTCTTGGCGCCGGCCGCGGCCTGGCGTGCGTTGAGTTCGTCGAAGCCGGCCCTGGGCATGTACACCTCGCCGCGCACCTCCAGCACCTGCGGCCAGCCCTCGCCCTGCAGGCGCAGCGGTACGTTGCGGATGGTGCGCACGTTGGCGCTGATGTCCTCGCCGGTGCTGCCGTCGCCACGGGTGGCGCCGCGCACCAGTTGGCCGTGTTCGTAGCGCAGGCTGACGGCCAGGCCGTCGAGCTTGGGTTCACAGCTGTACTCCACCTCGGCGCCGCCGCCGAACAGGTCGCCGCCGGCAAGCCCCAGGCCACTGCGCACGCTGCGGTCGAAGGCACGCAGGTCATCCTCCTCGAAGGCGTTGCCCAGGCTGAGCATGGGGATCTCGTGGCGCACCTCGCCGAAGGCGTCGAGCGCCTCGCCGCCGACGCGCTGGGTCGGCGATTCGGGGGTCACCAGTTCGGGATGCTCGGCCTCCAGCGCCTGCAGTTCGCGAAACAGGCGGTCGTACTCGGCGTCGGGAATACTCGGCTGGTCCAGCACGTAGTAGCGGTAGTTATGCGCATCCAGTTCGTTGCGCAGTTCGGTGATACGTTGGGCGGCATTCCGTTGGGCGGCGTCGGTCATCTTCGGTCTCTCAAACGAAAAGAGCAGCCTGAGCTGCTCTTTTGCAATGCGGTTGCTGTCAGCGCTTGTGGGTCAGCTGCCGGCGCTCGAACTCGACGATGCGCTGGCGGTAGTGCTCGATGGTCTGCGCGGTCATCACGCTGCGCTGGTCATCCTTCAGCTCGCCGCCCAGTTCGTGGGCCAGCTTGCGCGCCGCGGCGACCATCACGTCGAAGGCCTGCTTGGGATGACGCGGGCCGGGCAGGCTGAGGAAGAAGCTCACCGCGCGGGTGCTGAAGCCTTCGATGTCGTCCAGGTCGAAGGTGCCGGGCTTGAGGGCGTTGGCCATGGAGAACAACACCTCGCCGTTGCCGGCCATGCTCTCGTGGCGGTGGAAGATGTCCATCTCGCCGAAACGCAGGCCGCTTTCGAGGATGTTCTGCAGCAGTGCCGGGCCCTTGAAACCGATGTCGTCGCGGGCGACCACGTTGATCACCAGCACTTCCTCCACCGGCGCAGCCTCGGCGGCCGGCTTGGCGGTTTTCTTCGCATCCTTGGCTTCGACTTCGTCGTCGACCGGGTTGAGCAGGGTCGGCACCGGCTCGTCGACCGCCAGGTTGAGGTCGCCCTGCTGCGGCTCGCTGCGAGGACGACGCGGCAGATCCTTGGCGCTCATCGATGGCAGGTCGTCCTCGTCCAGTTGCGGTTCGAGGTCGCGCTTGATCACCCGCGGCGGGCTGAGCAGATCGGGGTCGCCGTCGTCATCGGGCATGTTGGCGAAACTACGGTCGAGCTTGAACTTCAAGCGCCCCTTGCCGCCGCGCATGCGCCGCCAGCCGTCGAACAGAATGCCAGCGATAACGATGATGCCAATAACGATCAGCCATTCGCGCAGACCGAATTCCATGAAATACCTAACCCCTAAAAATTCTGGTGAAGAAAGATCCAGTCAAACGGACCCTGACTCGACTATAAACGCGGCGCCAACTCCATGTTCTATCTGACGTTTTCCGCGTGTAACAAAAGTGGGCAATAAGCTAGCACGACGAAAGGCAACTTTACACCGGCACCCACATGGAGTTTTGCCTGTGTTCAGCCAGCCCGGCAACATCATGCCTCCACCATGGCCAGCGCCTCCTCGACGTCCACCGCCACCAGGCGCGAGCAGCCCGGCTCATGCATGGTGACGCCCATCAGCTGATCGGCCATTTCCATGGCGATCTTGTTGTGGGTGATGTAGATGAACTGCACCGTCGCCGACATTTCCTTGACCAGGCGCGCATAGCGCCCGACGTTGGCGTCGTCCAGCGGCGCATCCACTTCGTCCAGCATGCAGAACGGCGCCGGATTGAGCTGGAAGATGGAAAACACCAGTGCCAAAGCGGTCAAAGCCTTCTCTCCGCCGGAGAGCAAATGAATGGTGCTGTTCTTCTTGCCCGGGGGCCGCGCCATGATGGTTACACCGGTATCGAGTAAATCTTCGCCGGTGAGTTCCAAATAAGCGTTGCCGCCACCGAAAACTTTTGGAAAGAGTGCCTGCAAACCGCCATTGATCTGATCGAAGGTGTCCTTGAAACGATTGCGCGTTTCCTTGTCGATCTTGCGAATGACGTTTTCCAGGGTTTCCAGGGCCTCGACCAGGTCGGCGTCCTGCGCATCCAGATAACGCTTGCGCTCGGACTGCTGCTGATACTCGTCGATGGCTGCCAGGTTGATCGGCCCGAGCCGGGCGATGCGCGCGGCCATGCGCTCCAGCTCTTCTTCCCAGGCGCTCTCCGTGGCGTCGACCGGCAGGGTGGCAATCACCCCGTGCAGGTCGTAGTGGTCCTCGGCGAGCTGATCGGCCAGGGCCTTGCGCCGCACGTTGAGCGACTGCCAGTCCATGCGCTGCTGCTCCAGCTGACCACGCAGCAGTTGCGCCTGCTGCTCGGCCTGGCTGCGGCGCTTCTCGGCGTCGCGCAGTTCGCGGTCGGCGTCTTCCAGGGCCAGACGCGCCTGGCGCAACTCTTCGTCCACCGCCATGCGTCGTTCGAGCAGTTCCTCGAGCTTGATGCGCAGCTCCTCCAGCGGCGCCTCGCCTTCTTCCAGATTCAGCGACAGCTGCTCGCGCCGCTCGTGCAGGCGTTCGGCCTGCAGTTGCAGGCGCTCCAGCGCCTGGCGGGTGGAGTCGTGCTGCGCCCTGAGCGAACCGACCCGTACCGCCAGCTGGTGGGCGTGATCCTTGTGCTGGCGCGCCTCCTGGCGCACCCGGTCGAGGCGCTCGCGCAGGCTGTCGCGGCTGGCCAGCAGGCTTTCGCGCTGCTCGTTATCCAGCGCCATGGCGTCCAGCGCATCCTGCAATTGCAGGCGCGCTTCGCCCAGTTGCTCCTGCTCGATCTCGCGCTGCTCGGCGGCTTCCTGCAGCTCGCCATCCAGACGGCGGCGACGCAGGCCCAGCTGCTCGGCCTTGGCCTGACTGGCGGACAGGCGCGCCTTCAGCTCGCTCAACTGGCGCGCCAGTTCCTGGCCCTGACGGCGTTGCTGCTCGCGCAGCTCCTCCTGACGGCGCTGCTCGTCGCGCAGCGCCAGCAGGCGTTCATCCAGTTGCGCCAGGGCCGCTTCGCGCTCCTCGCGCTCAAGCTGTAGGCGTTCCAGCTCCTGGCCGCGCGCCAGCACGCCGCTGTCCGCCTCGGCGGCGCGACGCACGCGCAGGAAATGCCGGCCGACCCAGTAGCCGTCGCGGCTGATCAGGCTTTCGCCATCGGCCAACTGCGCGCGAGCCGTCAGAGCCTGCTCCAGCGACTCCACCGGGCGCACACTGGCCAGCCAGGGCGACAGATCATGGCTCGACTCGATCTTGTCCAGCAGGCTGCCGGCGCGACGGCCACCAGCGGTGCCCAGGCTGGCCAGGCGCAGTTCGCCCTGTTCCAGGCTTGCAAAATCCAGCCCGGCGAAATCGTCCAGCAGCACCGCCTGCAGGTCAGCGCCGAGCACGGTTTCCACCGCCAGCTCCCAGCCGGCCTCCACACGCAGCCCTTCGGCCAGGCGCGGACGCTGCTGCAAGCCCTGCTCGCGCAGCCAGTCGCCGGCGCCCTGCCCCGGATCGAGCGCGGCCTGTTGCAGGGCCTCCAGCGAAGCCAGGCGACCGTTCAGCCGTTGCAATTCGCCCTGGGCCTGCTGCTGAGCCTGGCCGGCCTGCTGCAGCTCCTCGCGCAGCTGCTGCAGGCGCTCGGCCTGCTGCTCTTCGGCTGCCTGCAGCGACTCCTGCTCCAATTCGCCAGCCGCCAGCTGTTCGTTCAGTTCCAGGATCGCGGCATCTTCGGGGTCGGCCGCCAGTTGCTGCAATTCTTCGCCCAGGCGGCGCTGGCGTTCGGCCAGACGTTCCAGGCTCTGCTCCAGCTGAGCGATGCGCGACTGCTGCACCTCGGCCTGCCGGCGCGGCTCGGCGCTGCGCTGGTTGAAGCCGTCCCACTGCTCCTGCCAGCCGTGCATGGCAGCCTCGGCCTCTTCCAGGCCGGCGGCGGACTCCTCGGCGGCGGCGGCGGTCAGCTCCTGCTCGGGCAACAGCATCTCCAGCTCTTCGCCGAGGGTGGCCAGCAGCGTGCGGTCATGGCCGAGGTGGGATTCGGTTTCCAGGCGCGCCTTTTCCGCCTCGCGCAAATCGTCCTGCAATTGGCGCAGGCGCTGCTGGCCGTGCTGGATGCTCTGCTCGACGCGGGCGATATCGCCACCCACCGAGTAGAAGCGCCCCTGCACCAGGTTGAAGCGCTCGCTCAGTTCGTGGTGGCCGTCGCGCAGGCGCTCGATGGCAGCGTCGGCGCTGCGCTGCTCGGCCACCAGCGCCTCGAAGGCCACTTCCTGGTCGCCGATCACCTGTTCGCGGCTGCCGACCTGCTGGTTCAGGGTCTGCCAGCGCAGGGCCAGCAGTTGCGCCTTGAGCTGGCGTTCCTCGGCCTTGTATTCCTGGTACTTCTCCGCCGCCTGGGCCTGACGGTGCAGGCGTTCGAGCTGGCGTTCCAGCTCCTCGCGCAGGTCGGTCAGGCGCGCCAGGTTTTCCTGGGTGCGGCGGATGCGGTTCTCGGTCTCGCGGCGGCGCTCCTTGTACTTGGAGATGCCGGCGGCTTCCTCGATGAAGTTGCGCAGCTCCTCGGGCTTGGCCTCGATCAGCTTGCTGATCATGCCCTGCTCGATGATCGAGTAGCTGCGCGGCCCTAACCCCGTTCCCAGGAAGATGTCGGTGATGTCGCGGCGGCGGCACTTGGTGCCGTTGAGGAAATAGGTGTTCTGCCCGTCGCGGGTCACCCGGCGGCGGATGGAGATCTCGGCGAAGGCGGCGTACTCACCCACCAGCGAATTGTCGCTGTTGTCGAAGATCAGCTCGATGGAGGCCTGGGTCACCGGCTTGCGCGTGTTGGAGCCGTTGAAGATGACGTCGGTCATCGACTCGCCGCGAAGGTTCTTCGCCGAACTCTCGCCCATCACCCAGCGTACGGCGTCGATGATGTTGGACTTGCCGCAGCCGTTGGGCCCGACCACCGCCGCCATGTTGCTGGGAAAACTGACGGTCGTCGGGTCGACGAAGGACTTGAAGCCGGCCAGCTTGATGCTTTTCAGGCGCATCGGGGCTTAGCGCTCGGCCAGGGTCGCCAGCACCAGCTGGCAGTTGTGCTGACCGTAAGCCAGCAGCACCTCGCGGGCGCGGCCGTGGTCGCGGGCGATGATCGCCTGCAGCAGGCTGGCGAAGGTATTCATGAACTGGCCCATCTCGCCTTTGCGCCGCTCCAGCGCCAGGTGATAGGTGCGGCTGATGGCTGGCAGCAGGTTCTCCAGGGTTTCCTGCAGGTAGGGGTTGTCGGCGAAGGGAAAGGCGGCGCGCATCACGTCGAAGCTGTTCTCGACGAAGGCGCCGATATCGCCGCGCTGCAGGCTGTCCAGCAGGCGCTGCTGAATGTCGACGAAGGGTGCCAGATCGCTTTCCGCCTGCCAGCGCTCGATCACCGCGCGGGCCAGCAGGATATACAGCTCGATCACCAGGCCGTAGAGGCTCTGCACCTTGTGCGGGGTCAGTTCGGTGACCTGGGCGCCGCGACGCGGCAGGATCACGATCAGGTGGCGACGCTCGAGAATCAGCAGCGCCTCGCGCACCGATCCGCGGCTGACGTTGAGCGCCTGGGTGACCTTCTGCTCCTGGATGCGCTCGCGCTCCTTGAGCTCGCCGCGAATGATGCGTTCGGCCAGGTAGTGGGCAATTTGCTCGGCGAGGCTGTCCGGGGCCTTGAACGTCATGACATTCCTTATTTGCGTCGATCCAGGGGCAGGCGGTCGAGTCTGAGAGCCCCGCCATTGCTGGGCGGCGGCGGAAAATCGAGCGGCGAGTGTAACACAGGGTGTTACCGGGCCAAGCGCCCCGGCGGGCGGCTTTCTGATCTAAAGGTGGGCCCCGGACGGCTGGCCTCGAAAACAGATTGTCCTACAATCCGACATCAGTACCCACCACGATAACAAGCCGGAGCCGCCCATGTTCGAACGCCTGCCCTCCCCCTGGATGATCGCCCTGAAGAAGGTCGGCTACTGGATCTGGCTGGTGCCGGTGCTCGGCATTCCGCTCAGCTACTACTGGTCGCTGGGCAGCGCCCACGCCGACGCCTGGGCCTGGCTGGTGATCACCGTGGTGTTCGGGGTGATTCCGCTGCTGGATTTCGTGGTCGGCCGCGACCCGGCCAACCCGGAGGAAAGCAGCGAGGTGCCGGCCCTGGAAGCCCAGGGCTACTACCGCCTGCTGAGCCTGGCCACGGTACCGCTGCTGCTGGCCATGCTGCTCTGGAGCGGCTGGGTGTTCGTCAACTACCAGGCCTGGAGCTGGCTCGGCCAGCTCGGCTGGGTGCTGTCGGTAGGCACGGTGATGGGCGCCATCGGCATCACCGTGGCGCACGAGCTGATCCACAAGGATCCGCAGCTGGAACAACGCGCCGGCGGCCTGTTGCTGGCCGCGGTGTGCTACGCCGGCTTCAAGGTGGAGCACGTACGCGGCCATCACGTGCACGTCTCCACCCCCGAGGACGCCTCCTCCTCGCGCTTCGGCCAGAGCCTGTACGCCTTCCTGCCGCACGCCTACAAGCACAACTTCCTCAACGCCTGGAAGCTGGAGGCCGAGCGCCTCAAACGTCGCGGCCTGCCGGCCCTGCACTGGCGCAACGAGCTGATCTGGTGGTACGCCATCAGCGCCCTGTTCCTGCTCGGCTTCGCCCTGACCCTGGGCTGGCTCGGCGCGCTGTTCTTCCTCGGCCAGGCGGTCATGGCCTTCACCCTGCTGGAGGTAGTCAACTACGTCGAGCACTACGGCCTGCACCGGCGCAAACTGGACAACGGCCGCTACGAGCGCACCAACCCGCACCACTCGTGGAACAGCAACTTCCTGCTGACCAACCTGTTCCTCTTCCACCTGCAGCGCCATTCCGACCACCACGCCTACGCCAAGCGTCGCTACCAGGTGCTGCGCCACTTCGACGACAGCCCGCAACTGCCCAACGGTTATGCCGGGATGATCGTCCTGGCGCTGATTCCACCGCTGTGGCGCGCGGTGATGGACCCCAGGGTGCGCGCCTACTACGCCGGCGAGGAGCACCAGCTGAGCCAGTCGCAGCTGGCCCAGCCCTAGCCGGCGAAGGCCTGGCAACCTGCTAGCAGGCTGTTGAGAAACTACCTGCGTTGCCATCGCGGCGTTAAAAACAGGCTCAAAATGCTCATTTACAGCTCGTAAACTCCGCTTTTTCGCCTGTTTTTTCCTTGCGCTGGCTGCCTCGCCTACGTTTTCAACGGCCTGCTAGTGCGCCGCCGGCTCCTGCAGCTCGGCGGCGCCCTTGAAGAACACCAGCATCAACGCCACGCCGGCGCCGAGCAGCGGCAGCACGGCCACCAGCATCAGCAGCACGCTGACCAGCATCAGGCCGCCGACCAGGTCGAGCCAGGCCATCACCCGCAGCGCCGGATAGGGGTAGTCGACCTTGAGCAGGCGCACGCCGAGCCAGGCGGTGCAGGCGCCCATCAGGCAGAGCACGCCGATATAGCTCGCGGTCGGCCAATCCAGGGCGGCGAACAGGCGCTCGCCGAACAGAGCATCGAGCGCCTCCAGCAGCAGGGTCACCGCCACCAGCGCCCAGATCGGCACGCCCAGCCCCCTGGCGGCGAAACGCGCCTCGGCGAAGGCCTTGAACCGCAGCAGCAGGTAGCAGCCGAGCAGCACCAGCGCCAGGTTCAGCCAGTCGGTGTAGGCCAGCAGCAGCTGCGCCTCGCCCTCCTCCAGCAGGCCGCTGGCCACCAGCAAGCCAAACATCAGGGCGTTGGTCAGCACCAAGACCAGCGCCAGCCAGCCGAGCACCTGCAGCTGGCGCGCGCTCCAGCCCTGCAGGCGGGGGGTGCGTGTCGCGTCGAGCAGGTCCGCCTGCGGCGCGCTATAGGGGTTGTCCGGTTGCATCGGGCCTGTCCTGATCCGGGAAAACCCCGAGGCTAACCAGGCGCGCGGCGCTTGACCAGACTGTACGGTTCAACCCGCAGGTGGCTGTACCGCGACGCCGCCCCGGCGGCGCCATAGGCTGATGGCCTGTCACCGGAGAACCCCCATGACCGCCGAACTCTTGCTCGCCTTCGTCGCCTTCGCCTTCGTCACCTCGGTCACGCCTGGGCCCAACAACATGATGCTGCTCGCCTCCGGGGTGAATTTCGGCGTGCGCCGCAGCATCCCGCACATGCTCGGCATCAGCCTGGGCTTCATGCTGCTGGTGGCTTCGGTGGGGCTGGGGCTGGGCCAGCTGTTCGAACGCCTGCCGGTGCTGCACCAGGTGCTGCGCTACGTCGGCGCCGCCTATCTGCTCTACCTGGCCTGGAAGATCGCCCAGGCCGGCGCGCCGCAGGGCAGCGCCCGGCCGGCGGCCAAGCCCTTCACCTTCCTCCAGGCGGCGGCCTTCCAGTGGGTCAACCCCAAGGCCTGGATCATGGCCATCGGCGCCATCACCACCTACACGCCGCAGGACGGCTTCGTCAGCAACGTGTTGCTGATCGCCGCGCTGTTCGCTCTGGTCAACTGCCCCAGCGTCGGCCTGTGGACCGTGGCCGGCAGCCTGCTGCGCAGCTGGCTGGACAATCCGCGTGCGCTGCGCGCCTTCAATATCGGCATGGCGTTACTCTTGGTCGCCTCGCTCTACCCCATACTCGTCGACACGGGACTGTTCTGATGCAAGACGCCGCCCCCGCCCGCCTGCGCCCGCTGGCGGACACCTCCACCTCGGCCGTGGTCGCTGGCTTCATCGCCATGCTCACCGGCTACACCAGCTCGCTGGTGCTGATGTTCCAGGCCGGCCAGGCCGCCGGCCTGAGCAGCGGGCAGATTTCCTCGTGGATCTGGGCGCTGTCGATCGGCATGGCGCTGTGCTGCATCGTGCTGTCGCTGCGCTACCGCGCGCCGGTGATGATCGCCTGGTCCACCCCCGGCGCGGCGCTGCTGATCACCAGCCTGCCGCAGGTGTCCTACGGCGAGGCCATCGGCGCCTATATCCTGGCTTCGGGGCTGATCGTGCTGATCGGCCTGACCGGCACCTTCGACCGCCTGATGCGGCGTATCCCCGCCTCCATCGCCGCCGCCCTGCTGGCCGGCGTGCTGTTCAAGATCGGCCTGGAAATCTGCGTGGCCGCCGAGCAGCAACCGCTGCTGGTGGTCGCCATGCTGCTCGCCTACCTGCTTGGCAAGCGCCTGTGGCCGCGCTACGCGGTGCTCGCCGCGCTGATCGTCGGCAGCCTGCTGGCCGGGGTCTTCGGCCTGCTGGATTTCAGCGGCTTCCAGCTGCAGCTGGCTACGCCAGAGTGGACCACGCCGAGCTTCTCCCTGGCCGCCGCCATCAGCATCGGCATTCCGCTGTTCATCGTCGCCATGGCCTCGCAGAACCTGCCGGGCATGGCCGTGCTGCGCGCCAACGGCTACGAGGTGCCGGCCTCGCCGCTGCTGACCAGCACCGGCCTGGTGTCGATCCTGATGGCGCCGTTCGGCAGCCACGGCATCCATATGGCGGCGATCAGCGCAGCGATCTGCGCCGGCCCGGAAGCCCACGAGGACCCGCGCAAGCGCTACACCGCGGCGGTCTGGTGCGGGGTGTTCTACGGCATCGCCGGGATCTTCGGCGCCACTCTGGCGGCGCTGTTCGCCGCGCTGCCGGCGGCGCTGATCCTGTCCATCGCCGCGCTGGCGCTGTTCGCCTCGATCATCGGCGGCCTGACCCAGGCCATGAGCGAGCCCAACGAGCGCGAGGCGGCGCTGATCACCTTCCTGGTCACCGCCTCGGGCATGAGCCTGCTCGGCGTCGGCTCGGCGTTCTGGGGCATAGTCGCCGGCCTGCTGACCCTGGCGATTCTCAACGCCGGCAAGCGTTGAGGTCGCGTAGGGTGGATGACGCTCTTTTCATCCACCCTTGGCGTCAGACGTGGTGGATGGATGAAGCGCCATCCACCCTACGCACTACGCCCGCTCCCCCGGCGCCACCGGCCCTGTCAGCTCGGCGCCGTGCACGCGGTTGACCCACAGGCCGAACAGCGCCGCGGTGATGAACATGATCAGGCTGTAGATGGCCGCCGGAATGGCCATGGTCGGGTTGTTCAGCAGCGCCGGGCTGAGCGCCAGGGCGATGGCCAGGGTGCCGTTGTGGATGCCGATCTCCATGGCGATGGCGATCGCCTGGCGCAGGTTGAGCTTGAGCAGGCGCGGCACACAGTAGCCCACTGCCATGCTCAGCAGGTTGAAGGCCAGCGCCGCGCCGCCCACCGCCGGGGCGTAGTCGACGAAGGTGCGCCAGTCCTTGGCCACCGCCAGCAGGATGATCAGCAGCAGGAACAGCGCCGAGACGATCTTCACCGGTTTCTGCATGCGCTCGGCGAAACCGGGGAAGCGGCTGCGCAGCCACATGCCGATGGCCACCGGACCGAGGACGATGGCGAACACCTGCACCACCTTGGCGAACTGCAGCGGGATGGCCTGCTCGGCGGTCATGAAATAGGCCAGCGACAGGTTGACGATCAGCGGCATGGTGAGGATCGCCACCACCGAGTTGACCGCGGTCAGGGTGATGTTCAGCGCCACGTCGCCATGCGCCAGGTGGCTGTAGAGGTTGGCCGTGGTGCCGCCCGGCGAGGCGGCCAGCAGCATCAGCCCCACCGCCAGCGCCGGCGCCAGGCCGAAGGCCTTGGCCAGGAAGAAGCAGGCCAGCGGCAACAGCAGCAGCTGGCAGGCCAGGCCGATCAGCACGGGTTTGGGGAATTTCGCCACCCGGGCGAAGTCCGCCAGGCTCAGCGACAAGCCGAGACCGAGCATGATGATGCCCAGGGCGGCGGGGAGAAACAGCGTCAGCAGGGGATCGGCGGTCATCAGGGTTATCGCTCCGGTTGAACCTGGCAGGATTTTGCGCAGTCAGGGCCACCCAACGCAGTGGCCCTGCGAGCCAACGATAGCCCAGGGGCGTCGCCAAACGCCGAGTTAGAGGCTCAGATTGCGGTAGCGCCGCCATCCACCGCCAACGCATGGCCGGTGGTGAAGGCCGCGTTGTCGCAGCACAGGTAGAGCACGGCGGTGGCGATCTCCTCGACCTTGCCGATGCGCCCGACCGGGTGCATGGTGGCGACGAACTCGGCCTTCTTCGGGTCGGCCTCGTAGGCGCGGCGGAACATGTCGGTGTCGATCACCGCCGGGCACACGGCGTTGACGCGGATTTTCTTCTTCGCGTACTCCACCGCCGCCGACTTGGTCAGGCCGATCACCGCATGCTTGGAGGCGGCGTAGATGCTCATCTTCGGCGCCGCGCCGAGGCCGGCCACCGAGGCGGTGTTGACGATGGCGCCGCCGCCCTGGGCCAGCAGCAGCGGAATCTGGTGCTTCATGCACAGCCACACGCCCTTGACGTTGACGCCCATGATGGCGTCGAACTCGGCCTCGCTGCCCTCGGCCAGCTTGCCCTTCTCGATCTCGATGCCGGCGTTGTTGAAGGCGTAGTCGAGGCGGCCGTAGGCGGCGATCACCGCTTCCATCAGCGCCTTGACCTCGGCGTCACGGGTCACGTCGCAGCGCACGAAACGCGCCTCGCCGCCGGCCGCACGAATCAGCTCGACGGTGCCCTCGCCGCCCGCGGCGTCGACGTCGGAAACCACCACCTTGAGGCCCTCGGCGGCGAATGCCAGGGCAGTGGCGCGGCCGATGCCGGCGGCGCCGCCGGTGACCAGGGCGACCTGCCCGGAGAAGGTCATGCTCATATCTGCTTCCTCGCAGCGATTGAAAGTCGCGACGAGTCTAGCCAGCGCGCCGGGCGGCGAGCAGCACTATCAGGCTTTGGAGTGCAGGATCATGCAGGGAACTGATAAAGGCCCGCGGGCCTTTATCAGTCGGATGGATGCAGCGCCCAGATCAGGCGCCGAGTTCGGCCACCACCGCAACCAGCGCCTGCGCCGGATCGGCGGCCTGGCTGATCGGCCGGCCGATCACCAGGTAGTCGGAGCCGGCGTCCAGCGCCTGACGCGGGGTGAGGATGCGTTTCTGGTCGTCGGCGGCGCTGCCGGCCGGGCGGATACCCGGGGTGACCAGCTGCAGGCGCGGTTGCGCGACCTTCAGCGCCTGCGCTTCCTGCGCCGAGCAGACCAGGCCGTCGAGGCCGGCTTCGGCGGCCAGGCCGGCCAGACGCAGCACCTGCTGCTGCGGCGGCAGGTCCAGGCCGATGCCGGCCAGGTCCTGCTGCTCCATGCTGGTCAGCACGGTGACGCCGATCAGCAGCGGCTTGGGCCCGCTGAGCTTGTCCAGTTCCTCGCGGCAGGCGGCCATCATGCGCAGGCCGCCGGAGCAGTGCACGTTGACCATCCACACGCCCAGCTCCGCGGCGGCCTTGACCGCCATCGCCGTGGTGTTGGGGATGTCGTGGAATTTCAGGTCGAGGAACAGCTCGAACCCCTTGGCCTGCAGCGCCTCGACCACCTGCGGGCCGCAGCGGGTGAACAGCTCCTTGCCCACCTTGACCCGGCACAGCGCGGGGTCGAGGCGGTCGGCCAGGGCCAGGGCGGCGTCACGGCTGGGGAAGTCGAGGGCGACGATGATCGGGGTCTGGCAGGCGGGCATGGCGGGTCTCGGCAGGTCAAAAACGCCGCGCATTGTAGCGCAAACACAGGCCGCCGGAGCGGCGCCCCGGCATAGGCTGGATGACGCGTTGTTGATCCTCCCTTGCCGAGCCTTGGCGGATTGTGCTCATGGCCCGGATCAAGCGCAGCGCTTGGCAACAGTCTCCCAGGTTGCATCTGAGCGGCTAGGGACTCAGTCCTCTTCCGGCGTTGCCCGGTATTCACGCGCCAGGCGCTGCTGTACCTCGACCGGTACCTGCTCGTAGTGGCTGAGCGCCAGGCTGTAGCTCCCCTGCCCGGCGGTGATCGCCTTGAGCCGTCCGGCATAGCCCTCCAGCTCGGCCAGCGGAACCAGGCCGCGCACCAGCAGTTGGTCCGGGCCCAGCGAGTCGGTGCCGAGCACCTGGCCGCGGCGGCTGGTCAGGTCGGAGGTGATGTCGCCCAGGCGGCCCTGCGGCGCCACCACCTCGATGTTGACCAGCGGCTCCAGCACTATGCCACCGGCGGCCCGCAGGGCCTCGAGCATCGCCCGCCGGCCGGCGGCCTGGAAGGCCACGTCCTTGGAATCCACCGGGTGGCTCTTGCCATCGTGGACGCAGACCCGCACGTCTTCCAGCGGGCAACCGGCCAGGGGGCCGGCGGCCAGCACCGAGCGCACGCCCTTCTCCACCGAGGGAATGAACTGCCCGGGGATAACCCCGCCCTTGATCTGGTCGACGAACTCGAAGCCCGCGCCACGCGGCAGTGGTTCGATGCGCAGGTACACCTCGCCGAACTGGCCGGCGCCGCCGCTCTGCTTCTTGTGCCGGTAGTGGCCCTCGGCCGCGCGGCTGATGGTCTCGCGGTAGGGCACGCGCGGCGGGCGGGTCTCCACTTCCAGCTTGTAGGTGCCGGCCATGCGATCGAGCAGGTAGCGCAGGTGCAACTCGCCCATGCCGCGCAGCACCGTCTCCTGGGTGTCCTGGTGGTAGTCCAGGCGCAGGCAGGGATCCTCGGCCAGCAGGCGCCCCAGCACCTCGGCGAGGCGCTGCTCGTCGCCGCGGCGCTTGGCCGCGACGGCCAGCCCCTGCATCGGCTGCGGCAGGGGCAGCGGCTTGAACTGCAGCGCATCCTCGTCGTGGGAGTCGTGCAACAGCGCGCCGAACTCCAGGTCCTCCACCTTGGCCAGGGCACCGAACTGGCCGGGCAGCAGTTGCGCCACCTCCTCGTAACGCCGGCCCTGCGGGCGCAGCAAGTGACCGACCTTGACCGCCTTGCGCAGCGCACCGACGTACAGCTGGGCATCGCGCCGCAGCGTGCCCTGGTACAGGCGGAAGATGCCGAGTTTGCCGACGAAGGGATCCATCACCACCTTGAACACCTGGGCCAACACATGGCGATCGGGCTCGGCCAGCGTGGCGAAGGCCTTGCCGCGCTCGTCGAGAAAAACCGGCGGATTGCCCTCCAGCGGGTTGGGCGCCAGCTTCTCCAGCACCTCGAGCAGCTCGACCACCCCGGCGCCGCTGCGCGCCGAGACGAAACACAGCGGGATCAGGTGGCCCTCGCGCAGGGCCTGCTCGAAGGGCGCGTGCAGTTCCTCCGGGCGGATCACGCCCTGCTCCAGGTAGCGCGCCATCAGCGCCTCATCCACCTCGACCACCTGGTCCACCAGCGCCTGGTGGGCCTCGGCCACCGAGGAGAAGTCGGCCTGCCCCTCGGGGTTGAAGAAGCAGTCCACCACCCGGCGGGCATCGTCGGCCGGCAGGTTGAGCGGCAGCACCTCCTTGCCGAAGGCCTCACGCAGGGCGGCCAGCAGGCCGGGCAGGTCGACCCGCTCGGCGTCGATCTTGTTCACCACCAGCATGCGGCACAGGCCACGCTCGGCCGCCCAGGCCATCATGCGCCGGGTGCTGGGCTCGACAACTGCGGCCTGGGCATCGACCAGCACCACCGCGGTGTCCACCGCGGCCAGGGCCGGCAGGGCCTGGCCGACGAAGTCGGGAGAGCCGGGGGTGTCGACCAGGTTGACCTCGGCCGCGCCGTAGCAGAAATGCACCAGCGCCGACGCCAGCGAATGGCGGTACTCGCGCTCGAGGGGATCGAAGTCGCACTGGCTGTCGCCACGCTCCACGCTGCCGGCCGTTGCGATGGCGCCGCTGGCCTGCAACAAGGCCTCGGCCAGGCTGGTCTTGCCGCTCTGTGCATGGCCCACCAACGCCACGCAGCGGATGGATTCGACGGCGGGATGGCTCATGGCGGCCTCCATGCTGGGCGGGGAATGCCTGAAGTATAGGCAGGCGCCGGCGCCCGCCAGGCCCCCTAGCGGTGCACCGCCATCGCCAATGCACCAGCCCGGCGCCCGTCCCGGCGCCACAGCCCAGCCGGCGCGGCGCCGCAACGCCTGGCACGGCCGCTGCACGGTAATCCCGTCGTTCTCCGCACGGGTTGCAGCCATGCCCTACCAGACCACCGTCGGCCGCCTGGTCTATCGCTTCGCCGACCTCAAGACCCTGCTGGCCAAGGCCAGCCCGGCGCGCTCCGGCGACTACCTGGCCGGCCTCGCCGCCGCCACCTATGAAGAGCGCATGGCGGCCAAGCTGGCCCTGGCCGAGGTGCCGCTCAAACGCTTTCTCGACGAGGCGCTGATCCCCTACGAAGCGGACGAAGTCACCCGGCTGATCCTCGACCGCCACGACGACGCCGCCTTCGCCCCGATCAGCCACCTGAGCGTGGGCGACCTGCGCGACTGGCTGCTGCTGGAGCGCACCGACAGCGCGCGCCTGGCCGCCGTGGCGCCGGGGCTGACGCCGGAGATGGTCGCCGCGGTGAGCAAGCTGATGCGCAACCAGGACCTGATCCTGGTGGCGAAGAAATGCCAGGTGGTCACCCGCTTTCGCAACACCCTGGGCCTGCCCGGTCATCTGGCCGTGCGCCTGCAGCCCAATCACCCCACCGACGACGTGCGCGGCATCGCCGCCAGCCTGCTCGACGGCCTGCTCTACGGCGCCGGCGACGCCTGCGTGGGCATCAACCCGGCGAGCGATTCGCTGCCGACCCTGATGCGCCTGTGGCAGATGCTGGACGAGGTGCGCCAGCACTTCGACATCCCCATGCAGAGCTGCGTGCTGACCCACGTCACCACGCAGATCCAGGCCATCGAGGCCGGCGCGCCGGTGGACCTGGTGTTCCAGTCCATCGCCGGCAGCGAGGCGGCCAACGCCGGCTTCGGTGTGTCCCTGGCGATTCTGCGCGAGGCGCACGAGGCGGCGCTGTCGCTGGGTCGCGGCACGCTCGGCGACCACTGCATGTACTTCGAGACCGGCCAGGGCAGCGCGCTGTCGGCCGGCGGCCACCATGGCGTCGACCAGCAGACCTGCGAGGCCCGCGCCTACGCCGTGGCCCGCGAATTCCGCCCGTTGCTGGTCAACAGCGTGGTCGGCTTCATCGGCCCGGAATACCTCTACGACGGCAAGCAGATCGTCCGCGCCGGCCTGGAGGATCACTTCTGCGCCAAGCTGCTGGGCCTGCCGATGGGCTGCGACGTGTGCTACACCAACCACGCCGAGGCCGACCAGGACGATATGGACAACCTGCTGACCCTGCTCGGCGCGGCCGGGATCAACTTCATCATGGGCATCCCCGGCGCCGACGACATCATGCTCAACTACCAGAGCACCTCGTTCCACGATGCCCTGTACCTGCGCAAGGTGCTGGGCCTGAAACGCGCCCCCGAGTTCGACGCCTGGCTGGCGCGCATGGCCATCACCGAACCCGGCGGCCGCCTGCGCGAGATCGGCCGCGGCCATCACCTGCTCAAGCAACTGCCGCAGATTTCCGGAGCCGCCTGATGAACGAGTCCGAGCCGGCCCAGGCCGGGATAGAGCTGGCCCAGGTAGAGCTGGCCCAGGCCAACCCCTGGGACGAGCTGCGCGCCCACACCTCGGCGCGTATCGCCCTCGGCCGCGTCGGCTGCAGCCTGCCCACCACCGAGGTGCTCAGGTTCGGCCTGGCCCACGCCCAGGCGCGCGACGCCGTGCACCGCCCGCTGGACTTCGCCGAACTCAAGCAGCAGCTGCACGGCGCCGGGTTTCGTACGCTGAAGGTGCGCAGCAACGCCGAGGACCGCCAGAGCTACCTGCTGCGCCCGGATCACGGCCGCCACCTACACGACGACTGCCGCGTGCAGCTGCAGCACGAGCTGCCGGCGCCGGAGCTGGCCATTGTCCTGGCCGACGGCCTGTCGGCCATCGCCGTGCAGCGCCACGCCCTGCCGCTGCTGCTGGCCTTTCGCGAACGCTTCGCCACCGACTGGGCCAATACCCCGGTGGTGCTCGCCGAGCAGGGTCGCGTGGCCATCGGCGACGGCATCGGCGAGGCGCTGCGCGCGCGCCTGGTGATCGTCATGATCGGCGAACGCCCGGGACTGTCCTCGCCGGACAGCCTCGGCCTGTACCTGACCCACGCCCCGCGCATCGGCTGCCCGGACAGCGCGCGCAACTGCATCTCCAACGTGCGCCCCGAAGGCCTGCCCTACGCCCTGGCGGCGCACAAGCTCGACTACCTGACGCGCCAGGCGCTGCGCCTGCGACTGAGTGGCGTACAGCTGAAGGACGACAGCACGCTGCAGGTGCTGCCGCGCGCCTGACAAGGCGCCGGCGGCAGGTTAAGGTGGAGTTCCCGCCACTTCAGAGGAACTCACCATGCCCTGGTACGCCTGGCTTATCCTGGCCCTGGCCTTGGGCTCCATCCTCGGCAGCCTGCTGCTGTTGCGCGACACGGCGAAGAAGCTGCCGCTGAGCGAGGAGCAGCTCAAACGCATCCGTGAGCGCAACGCCGAGCAGGATGCCAAGGATGCGCGCGAGCGCTAGCCTGGCGCTGCTGGCCCTGCTCGCCGGCTGCGCCGGGCAGGCGCAGCCGACGACCGATGATGGCTGCTCCCAGGCCTTCGCCGCCTGGCAGAGCGCCAGCGCTGCCGCACGCGACAGCCGCTACCGCCTGATTGCGGGGTTTCCCGGCCTGCGCAGCGACCGCCTCGCCGCCGCATTGGGCGAGCAGGCGCACAGCGCCGAACAGCGCCGCCTGTGGCTGGCGCAGCTGGCCGCCAACGACCGCGACGCCCAGGCCGTGGAACAGGCGACGCTGGGCAGCGCGCCAAGCGCGGCACTGGAGACCTGCCGCCAGCGCCAGCAGGCCCGCCTGCTGACCGACGCCGCAGCCTTCGAGCGCCTGCGCCAGGCCGCCCGCGTCGAGGACGACTATCGTCCCTGGGCCAGATGGCTCGGCCTCTATCCGCTGGCGGCGCCCGTCTACCGTCGCGCCATCACCGCCTGGCAGGCCGAAAGCGCCGCCGCGCGCGCCCCCGCCGACGGCCCCCAGTGGCTGAACTACCAGCCGCCGGCCAGAACCGCGCCGCCAGTCGCAGCGCTGGCGCACGATGCCCTCGGCCTGCCGCAGCCCGACGCCGCGCAGCGCCAGGCGCTGTTCGCCCGCCATGCGCCGCAGCTGCTGATCGAGCAGCGCAGCCGCGCCGACCGCATCGGCAGCCCGGGATTCGCCGGCGACGGCCGACGCCGTTTCGCCGACATCGAGCCGCGGCTCTATCGCCAGCTCGGCTGGAGCCGGCTGAACGGCCGCTGGCACCTGCAGCTGATCTACCAGTTCTGGTTCGCCCAGCGCCCCGCGGCGCATCCCCTGGATCTCTACGCCGGCGAGCTGGACGGCCTGATCTGGCGCGTCACTCTCGACGAGCGTGGCCGCGCCCTGCTCTACGACAGCATCCACCCCTGCGGCTGCTGGCATGCCTTCTTCCTGCCGGCGGACTCGCCGCTGCGCTTGCGCCAGCCGGCACAAGCCGAGGCACGCAGTGCGCTACGCCTGGATATCGCCGGCGGCACGGCGCCGAGTCTGTGGCTGCGCGGCGGCGATCACCGCCTACTGTGGGTCGACGGCCGACGCCCCGCGCGGCCATCGCAGACCTACGGCTTCGCCGCGCTGGACGAACTGCGCAGCCTGCCGCACCCGCAGGGCCGGCGCAGCCTCTACGACCGCCACGGCCTGGTGCCGGGCAGCGAGCGCCTGGAGCGCTGGCTGCTGTGGCCGTCCGGGGTGCGCTCGGCGGGCGCCATGCGCCAATGGGGGCGCCACGCCACGGCCTTTATCGGCCGTGCCCACTTCGACGATCCCGACCTGTTGCAGCAGTACTTCGGATTTACCGCCACAACCGCGGCCGAATAGACTGCGCCCCCCCACCACAAGGAAGTGCCATGCCCCTGCATCTACGCCTGCTGCTGCCCGCCTTCGCCCTGGCCCTCGGTCATGCCCTGGGTTTTATCGAGCCTGTCGGTCTGCTGCTTGGCGCGCTGTTCGTCGGCCTCGTATTCGGCGGCGAACGCCTGCTGCCCAGCTGGCTGTGGCTGAGCGCGGTGCTGGTCGCCGGCATCGCCCTGGCCGCCCACCTGCTGCCGGGCTTCAGCCCCTGGCCCCTGTGGGAGCCGCGACGGATCAGCACGGACGCCGCGCCCTACGCCCTGCGCCTGTCCTGGGACAAGCTGCTGCTGGGCGCTACCTTGCTGGCCTGGTGGCTGGGCCAGCGCCGCGCGCCGACGCTCTCCCGGTCGCGCGCCGGCTGGGCCTGTCTCGCCACCCTGCTGGCGGTGCCCACGCTGGCCCTGGCGCTGGGAATGGTGGGCTGGCAGCCGAAATGGCCGGACGGCCTGCTGCTGTGGCTGGCGGTGAACCTGGGGATGGCGGTACTGGCCGAGGAGCTGCTGTTTCGCGGCCTGCTGCAGCGCGCGCTGATCCAGCGTCTGGGCGCCTGGCCGGGGCTGCTGCTGACGGCCGCGCTATTCGGCGCCGCGCACCTGCCGTTCAGCCCGCTGTTCGCCCTGGTGGCGGGCATCGCCGGCCTGGGCTACGGCCTGGCCTTGCATTACAGCGGGCGCCTGAGCCTGGCCATCGCCCTGCACGGCGCGGTCAATCTGCTGCATATCCTGCTGCTGAGCTATCCGCTGCGGCTGGCATGACGGCGATGCGGTAGGGCGAGAAGATTCGCGCCAGCTCGCCCTTGGCGCGCAACGCCTCGAGCAGCTCGGCGAAACGGGCGGCACTGAGCGGCGCGCCGGGGCGGATCAGCGCATGGTGGCGGTAGACCTGGTCGATGCGTTCGGAGATCAGCAACTGCCGCGCGTGCTCGCGGTTGCGCTTGATGAAGTCGTAGAGGTTGGAGCGGGTCACCAGGGCGATATCGGCGCGGCCGCGCAGCACCATCAGCAGGTTGCTGTCGTGGGAATGGCCGAGGTTGGCGTTGAAGGTCTTGGTGAGAAACTCCGGGTCGCTGTTGAAGTCGGCGAAGCCGTAGTGATAGCCGCGGTACAGCGCCAGGCGCTTGCCCTGCAGCTGGTCGAAGTAGTCCTGGCCGCGCAGCTCCTCGTCGCGGGCGACGAACAGCTCGGCGTCTTCCAGGCCCATGTCCACCGCCTCGAAGTCGATGCCCTGCCAACCCCAACCGGGATTCTCGAAGATGGCCATGTCGATGCGCCCGCGCTGCAGGTCGCTGAAGCGGCGGACGATGGCGGTCGGCAGCATGACGAAGTGGTAGTCGCTCTGCTCGCGGTTGAGCGCCTCCAGCAACTGCGGCAGCAGCCCGCTGGACTCCTGCAGGTTGGACTTGACCACGTAGGGCGGGAAATGCGCGCCGCCGACGTGCACCACCTCGGCGGCGGCCAGCATGCCGGCGAACAGCAGACCGGTCGCAGCCAAGCCCAAGCCAATCCACTGCCGCAAGCGCCGCATATCGACTCCCCCAAAAATCCTTCTTCTAGTAAACGGCAGCCTACTCCAGTCGCGCCCCGAGCGACCAGAGGGTTTTCAGTCCGGCGCGGTTTTATCGCCGAGGGTCAGGTGGTAACGACGCAATAGCCTCATCAATTCGCCATCGGCCTGTAATCTTTCCAGCAGCTGCGCCATCTGCTGCGGCGTCAGCGGGCCGTCCGGGCGCAGCAGCACCTGGTGCCGGTAGACCTGGTCGAAGCGCTCGGATACCAGCAAGCCGGCCGCCGCCTCCGGATAGCGCTCCAGGTACAGCTGCAGATAGGAACGGGTGATCACCGCGACATCGGCACGCTGCCGTTGCAGCAGGCGCAGGTTGCTGTCGTGGGAATAGGTCAGCACCGCCTTGAAGGTGCGCCCAAGGTAGTCCTGGTCGGCGTTGTAACCGGCGAAGCCATAGTGATAGCCGCTGTACAGGGCCATGCGCTTGCCGGCGAAATCGGCGAAGTACTCCTGGCCGCGCCCCGGTGCAGCGGCGGCGACGTAGACCTCGGCATCCTCGATATCCAGCGGCAGGCCGAGATGGGGCGTGTCCTGCCAGCCCCACTGGCTGGACTCGAACAGGATCAGGTCGTAGCGCCCGTTTTCCAGATCGCGGTAACGCCGCGTGGCCGAGGTCGGCACCAGCACGAAGCGATACTCGTCCTGCAGGCGGTTCAGCGCCTGCAGCAGCTCCGGCACCAGGCCGCGCGGCTGCGGCGCCTCGGGTTTGAACAGATAGGGCGGGAAGTGATAGCCGCCGACGCGCACCTGCTGCGCGGCATCGGCAGCAAAGGCGTGCAGCAACAGGCAGGCAAACAGGCAAACAGCTAACGCACGCAAACTCGACCTCTCGTCACGGAACACAGAGCGGAAATCAGGCGAACGTCCCGTGTTCGAAGCCGACGCAGCGGCAGTTGCCCTAGAGCCTAGACCAGTTTTTTCATCCTTCCTTGCACACCAGCGACAAGGCCTCCTCGGCCAATTGATCGAGGCTCATCGGCCCCTGCGGGCGGAACCAGGTGGTGGTCCAGCTCAGCGCGCCGGTGAGGAAACGTCGCTGGATAAAGGGATCGCCCTGGAAGTAACCGGCCTCGCGGGCTTCGCCCAGCACCTGCAGCCAGATCTGCTCGTAGGTATCGCGCAGCGCCAACACCTGCGCCTGGCCCTCGTCCGACAGCGAGCGCCACTCGTACACCAGCACCGCCATGGCCTCGCCGGTGCCGCCCATGATCGACTGCAGCTCGCAGCGGATTAGCGCCAGCAGGCGCTCGCGGGTGCCCTGCGCCTCGACCAGCGCAGCGCGCATCAAGGCGGTGTTGTAAAGGATGGTTTCCTCCATCACCGCCTTGAGGATCTCGTCCTTGCTCTTGAAGTGATGAAAGATGCTGCCCGACTGGATGCCCACCGCGCCGGCCAGGTCGCGCACCGTGGTGCGCTCGAAGCCCTTGCTGCGAAACAGGTGGGCGGCCATCTGCAGCAGCTTGCCCCGGGCGCTGTCCGGGTCGGTGACGTGGCCACCGCTGACCAGCTCCTGCATCACCGCCTGGGCCTTGTGTTCGTCCACGCTGACTTCTCCTGGTATTGGCTGCGCTGCGGCGGCCCGTTGCTTTCACGGATTCTGCAAGCCGCCGGCAAGTGCTTGTCTTACTTAATGAAATATATGCGATGAAATTTATGCCCCCGCGCCTGACCAAGCAAGCGCTTGGCCGCACTTTTGGCGGGAAAGCCCTCTTTTCCGACTTTTCAACCAAGCGCTTGCTTGGTAGTGTTGGTTTCAGCTTCCCAACCTGTGACGGGCCATCGCCATGAGCAAAACCCTACGCATCGGCTGCGCTTCCGCCTTCTGGGGCGACACCTGCACCGCCGCCGCCCAGCTGGTGCGGGGGGCCGAGCTGGATTACCTGGTGTTCGACTACCTAGCCGAAGTGACCATGTCGATCATGGCCGGCGCCCGCATGAAGAAGCCGGACGAGGGCTACGCCCGCGACTTCGTCGAGGTGCTCGCGCCGCTGCTGGGCGAGATCGCGCAGAAGAAGATCCGCGTGATCAGCAACGCCGGCGGGGTCAACCCCACGGCTTGCGCCGCGGCCCTCGAGGCGGCATGCGAGCAGGCCGGGGTGAAGCTGAAGATCGCCGTGCTGCACGGCGACAACCTGCAGCCCAAACTCGGCGAGCTGGTCAAGGCCGGCACCCGCGAGATGTTCAGCGGCGCGCCGCTGCCGCCCTTCTGCGTGTCGGTCAACGCCTACCTGGGTGCGCCGGGCATAGTCGCCGCGCTGGAGCAAGGCGCCGACATCGTCATCACCGGCCGCGTGGTCGACAGCGCCGTGGTCAGCGCCGCCCTGGTGCACGAGTTCGGCTGGGCCTGGAGCGATTACGACAAGCTGGCCCAGGCCGCGCTGGCCGGGCACATCATCGAATGCGGCGCGCAGTGCACCGGCGGTAACTTCACCGACTGGCGCGCGGTGCCGGACTACGAACACATCGGTTTTCCCATCGTCGAGGTGCAGGCCGATGGCCGTTTCGTCGTGACCAAGCCGGAGGGTTCCGGCGGCCTGGTCACGCCTTTTACCGTTGGCGAGCAGCTGCTCTACGAGATCGGCGACCCGCGCGCCTATCTGCTGCCGGACGTGGTCTGCGATTTCACCGCCGTCGAGCTGACCCAGGTCGGCGCCGACCGCGTCGAGCTCAAGGGCGCGCGCGGCCTGCCGCCGACCGCGCAATACAAGGTCAGCGCCACCCACCCGGACGGTTTCCGCTGCACCGCCAGCTGCCTGCTCGCCGGCATCGACGCGGTGGCCAAGGCCGAGCGGGTCAGCCAGGCGATCATCGCCAAGACCGAGGCGCTGTTCGCCGAGCGCGGCTGGGGCGCCTATCAGGAAGTCAGCATCGAGCTGCTGGGTAGCGAGGCCACCTACGGCCCGCACGGTCGGCGCCGGGATTGCCGCGAGGTGGTGGTGAAGATCGCCGTGCGCCACGCCAAGAAGGAGGCCCTGGTGCTGTTCTCCCGCGAGATCGCCCAGGCCGCCACCGGCATGGCGCCGGGGCTGACCGGCATAGTCGGCGGCCGCCCCACCGTCTTCCCGGTGATCCGCCTGTTCAGCTTCCTGGTGGACAAGAGCGCCTGCGAGCTGGCGGTGGAAATCGGCGGCCAGCGCAGCCCGGTCGCCCTGCCCCGGGTGGAGCTGTTCGATCCGGAGCACATCGCCGCCGAAGTCGCCGTGCCCGCCCCCACAGGCAGCGCCGACGTCACGGTGCCGCTGGTGCAACTGGCCGTGGCCCGCTCCGGCGACAAGGGCAACCACAGCAATATCGGTGTGATGGCGAGAAAGCCCGAGTACCTGGCGTGGATCGCCGCTGCGCTGACGCCCGAAGCCGTGGCGCAATGGATGGGCCATGTCCTGGATCCGCAAGCCGGCAAGGTCAGCCGCTGGCACCTGCCGGGCAGCCACAGCCTCAACTTCCTGCTGGAAAATGCCCTGGGCGGTGGCGGCGTGGCCAGCCTGCGTATCGACCCGCAGGGCAAGGCCTTCGCCCAGCAGCTGCTGGAATTCCCGGTACCGGTGCCGCGCGCACTGGCCGACAGCCTGTAACAAGGACAACCAGAACGATGAGCTACGACTCCGTATTCAAACCTGGCCTTTTCGCAGGCCAGACCATCCTGGTTACCGGCGGTGGCAGCGGTATCGGTCGCTGCGTGGCCCACGAGCTGGCCCATCTCGGCGCCCACGTGGTGCTGGTCGGACGCAAGCAGGAAAAACTGGAGAAAACCTGCGCCGAGATCATCGAAGACGGCGGCAGCGCCAGCTTCCAGGTCTGCGACATCCGTGACGAAGAAGCGGTGAAGGCCATGGTCGGCGCGGTGATTGCGCAGCTCGGACGCATCCATCACCTGGTCAACAACGCCGGCGGCCAGTTCCCTGCGCCGCTGATTGGCATCAACCAGAAAGGTTTCGAGACCGTGGTGCGCACCAACCTGGTGGGCGGTTTTCTGGTGGCCAAGGAAGTCTTCCTGCAGAGCATGAGCAAGACCGGCGGCAGCATCGTCAACATGCTCGCCGACATGTGGGGCGGCATGCCGGGCATGGGCCATTCGGGGGCGGCGCGGGCGGGTATGGAGAACTTCACCAAGACCGCCGCCTACGAGTGGGGCCACGCCGGCGTGCGGGTCAACGCCGTGGCGCCGGGCTGGATCGCCTCCAGCGGTATGGACACCTACCCCGAGTCGATGAAGAACATGATCCGCAACCTCAAGGATCACGTGCCGCTGCAGCGCATCGGCAGCGAGTCCGAGGTGGCGTCGGCCATCGTTTTTCTGCTCAGCCCGGGCGCCAACTTCATCAGCGGCAACACCATCCGCATAGACGGTGCAGCCAGCCAGGGCACCCGTGCCTGGACGCTGGGCAAGGCGAGAAACAGCGAGCCCTACAACGGTTTCCACCGGGCCTACCTGCCCGATGTACTGAAAGATCAGGAGTAAGGCGATGCCCGTGATCCAATCGGAAATCGACGTGCATGGCGACGCCTTCGCGCAGAACCGCGCGGCCATGCTGGCGGCCATCGCGGCCTTTCGCGACGTCGAGCAGAAGGTGCTCGACAAGGCACAGGAGGCCAAGGCCAAGTTCGACAAGCGCGGCCAGTTGCTGCCGCGCGAACGCCTCAACCTGCTGCTCGATGCCGGCGCGCCCTTTCTCGAACTGGCCTCGCTGGCCGGCTACAAGCTGCACGACGACAAGGACGGCAGCCAGGCCGGCGGTGGCCTGATCGCCGGCATCGGCTACATCGCCGGTGTACGCTGCCTGGTGATCGCCAACAACAGCGCGATCAAGGGCGGCACCATCTCCCCCACGGGCCTGAAAAAATCCCTGCGCCTGCAGCAGATCGCCTTCGAAAACAAGCTGCCGGTGGTGACCCTGGCCGAGAGCGGCGGCGCCAACCTCAACTACGCCGCCGACATCTTCGTCGAGGGCGCACGTGGCTTCGCCAACCAGGCGCGCATGTCCGCCATGGGCCTGCCGCAGATCACCGTGGTGCACGGCTCCAGTACCGCCGGCGGGGCCTACCAGCCCGGCCTGTCCGACTACGTGGTGGTGGTGCGCGGCAAGGCCAAGATGTTCCTCGCCGGCCCGCCATTGCTCAAGGCCGCCACCGGCGAGATCGCCACCGACGAGCAACTCGGTGGCGCCGAGATGCACGCCCAGGTCGCCGGCACCGCCGAGTACCTGGCCGAGAACGATGCCGATGGCGTGCGCCTGGCGCGCGAGATAGTCGGCATGCTGCCGTGGAACCAGCAGCTGCCGGCTCGTGAGAAACGCACCTGGCGCGAGCCGCTGTACTCGGCCGAGGAACTGCTCGGCATCGTCCCGGCGGACGCCAAGAAGCCCTACGACGTGCGCGAGATCATCGCGCGTATCGCCGACGGCTCGGCGTTTCTCGACTTCAAGAACGAGTTCGACAGCCAGACCGTCTGCGGCCACCTGCAGATCGAAGGCCAGGCCTGCGGCTTTATCGGCAACAACGGCCCGATCACCCCACAGGGCGCGGCCAAGGCGGCGCAATTTATCCAGCTGTGCGAGCAGAGCAACACGCCGATCCTGTTCTTTCACAACACCACCGGTTTCATGGTCGGCACGGAATCCGAGCAGAACGGCGTGATCAAGCACGGCTCGAAGATGATCCAGGCCGTGGCCAACGCCACGGTGCCCAAGCTGACCATAGTGGTCGGCGGCTCCTATGGGGCCGGCAACTACGCCATGTGCGGAAGGGGGCTGGACCCGCGCTTTATCTTCGCCTGGCCCAACAGCAAGACCGCCGTGATGGGCGGCGCCCAGGCTGGCAAGGTGCTGCGCATCGTCACCGAGGAAAAACACGCCAAGGAAGGCAAGGAAGCCGATCCGAAAATGCTCGATATGCTGGAAACCGTGACCGCGCAAAAACTCGACAGCCAGTCCACTGCGCTGTACGGCACCGCCAGCCTGTGGGACGACGGCCTGATCGACCCGCGCGATACGCGCAAGCTGCTGGGCTTCTTGCTGGACATCTGCGCCGAAGCCAATCTGCGGCCCCTGAAATCCAATCGTTTCGGCGTCGCTCGTTTCTGACCCTCATCATCGGAGCACAACAACAATGATCTTCACCCAGGAACACGAAGAACTCCGCCGCACCGTCCGTAACTTCGTCGACAAGGAAATCAATCCGCACGTCGACGCCTGGGAGAAGGAAGGCCGCTTCCCCATCCACGACATCTTCAAGAAGGCCGGCGAGCTGGGCCTGCTGGGCATCTCCAAGCCGGAGAAATTCGGTGGCATGGGCCTGGACTACAGCTACTCCATCGTCGCCGCCGAGGAGTTCGGCACCATCCATTGCGGCGGCATCCCCATGTCCATCGGCGTGCAGACCGACATGTGCACCCCGGCCCTGGCACGCTTCGGCTCCGATGAACTGCGCGAGGAGTTCCTGCGCCCGGCCATCAGCGGCGAGATGGTCGGCTGCATCGGCGTCTCCGAAGTCGGCGCCGGCTCCGACGTGGCGGGCCTGAAGACCACGGCGCGCAAGGACGGCGACGACTACATCATCAACGGCAGCAAGATGTGGATCACCAACTCTCCGAGTGCCGACTTTATCTGCCTGCTGGCCAACACCTCGGACGACAAGCCGCACGTCAACAAATCGCTGATCATGGTGCCGATGAAGACCCCGGGCATCAGCGTCAGCCCGCACCTGGACAAGCTCGGCATGCGCAGCTCGGAGACCGCCCAGGTGTTCTTCGACAACGTGCGCGTGCCGCAGCGCTATCGTATAGGGGCCGAAGGCGCCGGCTTTATGATGCAGATGCTGCAGTTCCAGGAAGAGCGCCTGTTCGGCGCGGCCAACATGATCAAGGGCCTGGAGCACTGCGTCGACAGCACCATCGACTACTGCAAGCAGCGCCACACCTTCGGCCAACCGCTGATCGACAATCAGGTCATCCACTTCCGCATGGCCGAATTGCAGACCGAGATCGAGTGCCTGCGCGCACTGGTCTACCAGGCCACCGAACAGTACGTGAAGGGCCGCGACGTGACCAAGCTGGCGTCCATGGCCAAGCTCAAGGCCGGCCGCCTGGGCCGCGAGGTGTCCGACGCCTGCCTGCAGTACTGGGGCGGCATGGGCTTCATGTGGGACAACCCGGTGTCGCGCGCCTACCGCGACGTGCGCCTGGTCAGCATCGGCGGCGGTGCCGACGAAATCATGCTCGGCATCATCTGCAAGCTGATGGGCATCCTGCCCGGCAAGAAAAAGGGCTGAGGAGGCGACCATGGCCGAACTGCCGAATTGCCAGACCCTGCTGCTGGAGCAGGTCGAGGGCGTGCTCTACGTCACCCTCAACCGCCCGGACAGCCGCAACGCCATGAGCCTGGCCATGGTCGGCGAACTGCGCGCCACCCTGGAGGCCGTGCGCCACGACGCCGGCGTGCGCGCCCTCGTGCTGCGCGGTGCCGATGGCCACTTCTGCGCCGGCGGCGATATCAAGGACATGGCCGGCGCCCGAGCCCGCGGCGGCGACGCCTACCGCGAGCTGAACCGCGCCTTCGGTGCGCTGCTGGAAGAGGCCCAGGCCGCTCCGCAGGTACTGGTGGCGGTGCTGGAAGGCGCCGTGCTCGGCGGCGGCTTCGGCCTGGCCTGCGTGTCCGACGTGGCCATCGCGGCGAGCGGCGCCAAGTTCGGCCTGCCGGAAACCACCCTGGGCATCCTCCCGGCGCAGATCGCCCCCTTCGTGGTGCGGCGCATCGGCCTGACCCAGGCGCGCCGCCTGGCCCTGACCGCCGCCCGCTTCGACGGCGCCGAGGCGTTGCGCCTGGGCCTGGTGCACTACTGCGAGCACGATGACGCCGCCCTGCAGCAGCGCCTGGACGAAACCCTGGCGCAGATCCGCCAGTGCGCGCCCCAGGCCAACGCCCAGACCAAGGCTCTGCTGCTGGCCAGCGAGCGCGAGGCCCTCGGCCCGCTGCTCGACCGCGCCGCCGAACAGTTCGCCGCGGCCGTCACCGGCGCCGAGGGCGTCGAAGGCACCCTGGCCTTCGTGCAGAAACGCAAGCCCAGGTGGGCAGAGTGAAACCCTAGGGTGGATGTCGCTTTTCACATCCACCAATTCAGACCCGCCAAACGGTGGATCGATAAAGCTCGATCCACCCTACGCAAGAACAGCGCAGCCCGGCAGCAATCCGGGGATCGCCCCACAGGAGCACAAAGATGCCAGCCTTCAACAAGATCCTGGTCGCCAACCGTGGCGAGATCGCCTGCCGGGTGATGCGCACCGCCATCGAACTCGGCTACCGCACCGTGGCGGTGTACTCCGAGGCCGATAGCGATGCCCGCCATGTGCAGATCGCCGACGAAGCCGTGTGCATCGGCCCGGCTCAGGTCAGCCAGTCCTACCTGCGCATCGACGCCATCATCGAGGCCGCGCGCAAGACTGGCGCCGACGCCATCCACCCCGGCTACGGCTTTCTCTCCGAGAACGCCGACTTTGCCCGCGCCTGCGAGGCGGCCGGCATCGTCTTTATCGGCCCGACCGCTTCCGCCATCCATCTGATGGGCAGCAAGCGCCTGTCGAAGATCGCCATGCTGGAGGCCGGCGTGCCCTGCATTCCCGGCTACGAAGGCGCCGCCCAGGACGACGAGACCCTGGCCAGCGAAGCCGAGCGCATCGGCTACCCGCTGATGATCAAGGCCAGCGCCGGTGGCGGCGGCCGTGGCATGCGCCTGGTGCAGGAATCCGCCGAACTGCTGGGGCAGATCCGCACCGCCCGCTCGGAAGCGCAGAATGCCTTCGGCTCCGGCGAGCTGATCCTCGAGCGCGCGGTGATCCGCCCGCGCCATGTGGAGATCCAGGTCTTCGGCGACCAGCACGGCAATATCCTCTACCTCGGCGAGCGCGACTGCTCGGTGCAGCGCCGCCACCAGAAGGTGGTCGAGGAAGCGCCCTGCCCGGTGATGACACCCGAGCTGCGCCGCGCCATGGGCGAGGCCGCGGTGAAGGCGGCGGCCTCGGTCAACTACGTCGGCGCCGGCACCGTGGAATTCCTGCTCGGTGCCAGCGGCGAATTCTTCTTCCTGGAAATGAACACCCGCCTGCAGGTGGAGCACCCGGTCACCGAGCTGATCACCGGCCAGGACCTGGTGGCCTGGCAGATTCGCGTGGCCGAGGGCCAGCCCCTGCCGCTGCAGCAGGATGAAATCCGTCTCACCGGCCATGCCATGGAAGTACGCCTGTACGCCGAGGATTCGGCCGCCGGCTTCCTGCCGCAAACCGGCCAGGTGCTGCGCTGGGAGCCGGAATTGCTGAGCGGCGTGCGCATCGATCACGGCCTGGTCGAAGGCCAGGCCGTAACACCCTTCTACGACCCGATGCTGGCCAAGGTCATCGCCTACGGCGAAACCCGCGACGAAGCGCGGCGCAAGCTGCTGCGCGCCGTGGAGAACTGCGTGCTGCTGGGGGTGAACGGCAACCAGCGCTTTCTCGCCAACCTGCTCAAGCACCCGGAGTTCGCCGCCGGCAACGCCACCACCGCCTTTATCGCCGAACATTTCGCAGGCGATCCCAGCCTGCAGCCGCACACCGCCAGCCTGGCCGAGCTGGCCGTGGCCGCCGCCCTGCTCTACCAGGCCTCGGCCGACGCCCGCGCGCACCAGCCCGGCCTCGCCGGCTGGCGCAGCGCCGGCAGCGCACCCTGGCGCTTCGTCCTCAAGCAGGGCGAACACAAGCACGCCGTGGAACTGGACGTGATCGCCAGCGGCCCGCAGGCGCAGCTGTGCGTGCGTCGGGGCGAGGAGCAGCTGTCTCTGCGCCTGCTGGCCAGCGACGGCCGCTGGCTGAGCCTGGAACTGGACGGCGTGCGCCGCCGCCAGGCCTATCACAGCGACGGCGAGCGTCTGTGGCTGTACGGTGAACACGGCAACCTGGAGCTACAGGACGTCACCCACGAGCCGGCCGGTGGCCAGAACGCCGCCAGCAGCGGCGCGGTGAAGGCCCCGATGGATGGCGCCATCGTCGACGTACTGATCGCCGAGGGCGCCAGCGTGAGCAAGGGGCAACTGCTGGTGGTACTGGAAGCGATGAAGATGGAACACCCACTCAAGGCCGGCGTCGACGGCATCGTCCGCCGCGTCGGCGTGAGCCAGGGCGACCAGGTCAAGAACCGCCAGTTGCTGGTGGAGATCGAAGCAGCAGAAGCCTGATGCAGGGTGGATGGCGCTTCATCCATCCACCCTACGACTACAACAACAAGAGGAACGCCCATGTCACTTTCCGGCAAGACCCTGTTCATCACCGGCGCCAGCCGTGGCATCGGCCGCGAGATCGCCCTCAAGGCCGCCGCCGACGGCGCCAATATCGTCATCGCGGCCAAGAGCGCCGAGCCACACCCGAAGCTGGCAGGCACCATCCATAGCGTCGCCGCCGAGGTCGAGGCCGCTGGCGGCCAGGCCCTGGCCCTGCAACTGGACGTGCGCGACGAACAGGCCGTGGCCGCCGCCATGGCCCGCGCCGCCGAGCACTTCGGCGGCATCGACGCGCTGGTCAACAACGCCGGGGCGATCAAGCTGGTGGGCGTGGAGAAGCTCGAACCCAAGCGCTTCGACCTGATGTACCAGATCAACACTCGCGCGGTGATGGTGTGCAGCCAGGCAGCGCTGCCCTATCTGAAAAAGAGCCCCGGCGGACATATCCTCAACCTGTCGCCACCGCTCAACCTCGACGCCAAGTGGTTCGCCCAGCACGGCCCCTACACCGTCACCAAGTACGGCATGAGCATGCTCACCCTAGGCATGAACGAGGAATTCAAGAAGTACGGCATCAGCGTCAACTCGCTGTGGCCCAAGACCATGATCGCCACCGCCGCCATCGAGTTCGAACTGGGCAGCCGCGACGCCTTCAAACGCGCGCGCACCCCGGCCATCATGGCCGACGCCGCCCACGCCATCCTGAGTAGCGAAGGCCGCAGCCTCACCGGGCGCCTGCTGATCGACGAGGACATCCTGCGTGAACGGGGCGTCAGCGACTTCGAGCAGTATCGCTTCGATCCCGCTGGCGGCAGCCTGGTGCCCGACCTGTTCGTCGATCCGTAGGGCGGGTGCCACCCGCCACCATCGCCTTCATAACCCGGATGCAATCCGGGGATCCCGTGCGCGGATTTACCCGGATTGCATCCGGGCTCCAGGCGCCGCCCCGTAGGGTGCGCCGCGCGCACCGAGACGACCCGCGAATCTGCGCCTGGCCCGGTGCGCACAGCGCACCCTACGACACGGTGCGTATTTGCCGATCTGCCCACCGCTGAACGCACCTGGGCCATGGCTGGTGCGCGCCAGGCTGACTAGAGTCAGGACTCGCCTCCAATTCATAACAGCCCAAGTGCGAGCCCCATGAGCCAAGCCGATCTGATTTCGCCCTTCCGCTTCCTGGCCCACCTGCCGCAGCACCTGCCGCGCGTGCCGCGCATGCTGCGCGGCCTGTACTACGCCGGCATCCGCAACCGCGAGAAGAAGCTGTCGCTGGCCTGGGCGCTGCAGCGCGCCGCGCAGCTGCATCCCGAGCGTCCGGCGCTGCTGGACGAGCAACGCCGGCTCAGCTACCGCGCCTTCAATGCTTGGGCCAACCGCCTGGCTTGGGCGTTCAAGGCCGAAGGCGTCGGCCATGGCGACGTGGTGGCGGTGATGCTGGAGAACCGCCTGGAGCTGCTGGCGATCCTCGCCGCCCTGAGCAAACTCGGCGCCGTGGGCGCGCTGATCAACACCACCCAGCGCGGCAAGGTACTGGCGCACAGCTTCAACCTGGTCAAACCCGGCTTTCTGGTGATCGGCGACGAACTGCTCGGCGCCTTCGAGGAAATCGCCGCACAACTGCACAATCAGCAGGCCAAACGCTATTGGATCGCTGACCAGGACTGCCTGCGCGATCCCGGCCAGGCGCCAGATGGCTGGCTCAACCTGATGCAACTGGCCGCCGGCCAGGCCCAGGACAACCCGCCGGACAGCCAGCGCGTACGCATGAAGGATGCCTGCTTTCTGATCTACACCTCCGGCACCACCGGCCTGCCCAAGGCCTCGATCATGAGCCACGGCAAGTGGATCAAGGCCTATGGCGGCTTCGGCCATTCCGGCCTGACCCTGAACGAGCACGACGTGCTCTACCTCACCCTGC
The DNA here is from genome assembly GCF_003696305.1 of Pseudomonas sp. AOB-7. Taxonomy (GTDB): domain Bacteria; phylum Pseudomonadota; class Gammaproteobacteria; order Pseudomonadales; family Pseudomonadaceae; genus Aquipseudomonas. The sequence goes on from NZ_RFFK01000001.1 coordinate 145,410, forward strand.
CCTGCTACCACAACAACGCCGTCACCGTATGCTGGAGCGCGGCCCTGGCCGGCGGTGCGGCCATCGCCCTGCGCCGCAAGTTCTCCGCCAGCGCCTTCTGGAGCGACGTGGCGCGTTACCAGGCCACCTGCTTCGGTTACATCGGTGAACTGTGCCGCTACCTGCTCAACCAGCCGGAAACCGATAGCGAAAGGAACAACAGCCTGCGCTGCATGATCGGCAACGGCCTGCGCCCCTCGATCTGGGCCGAGTTCAAGCAGCGCTTCGGCGTCGAGCAGATCACCGAGTTCTATGCCTCCAGCGAAGGCAATATCGGCTTCACCAACGTCTTCAACTTCGACAATACCGTCGGCTATACCCCGGCCACCTACGCCATCGTCCGTTACGACCTGGAAAACGACCGCCCCGTGCGCGGCAAGAAGGGCTTTCTGCAAAAGGCCGACAAGGGCGAAGCCGGCCTGCTGATCAGCGAAATCAGCGCCAAGTGGCCGTTCGACGGCTACACCGATCCGGCCAAGAGCGAGGCGGCGATTCTGCGCGACGTGTTCAAGAAGGGCGACGCCTGGTTCAACACCGGCGACCTGATGCGCGACATAGGCTGCAAGCACGCGCAGTTCGTCGACCGCCTCGGCGATACCTTCCGCTGGAAGGGCGAGAACGTCTCCACCACCGAGGTGGAAAACGTGCTCGGCGCCTTCCCCGGGGTGGAGGATGCGGTGGTCTACGGCGTGGAAATCACCGGCACCAATGGCCGCTGCGGCATGGCCGCGCTGCGCCTGGCGCCAGGCTTCGAGCTGGACGGCGCCGCGCTGGCCGCGCACCTGGATCGCGAACTGCCGGCCTACGCCGCGCCGCTGTTCGTGCGCCTGCTCGGTGAGGTGGAGACCACCGGCACCTTCAAGTACAAGAAGACCGACCTCAAGCAGGCCGGCTACGACCCGAGCCGGGTCGATGGGCCGCTCTACGTGCGCCTGCCCGGCACGGCGAGCTTCCAACCGCTGGATGACGAGCTGCATGCGGCCATCGCGCGCCAGGCTTACCGTTTCTGAACGTTCGAACGCCTGGCAAGCGCTAGGGAGGGTGCGCCGCGCACCGGCCGCACTACTGCTTGAACTCGAACTGCAACTCGGCGCCTTCGATGGACTCCCAGTAGTCGTCCACCCGCTCGTTGCTGATCAGCCGACCGCTGAGCTGGAAGGGGCTGACAGTCTCGGGTTTGTCGCCGAACAGGGGCGGCAGCAATGGCGAGAGCTCCTCGCGGGTTTCGCTCTCCAGCGCTTGCTCGAACAGCTCCTGCGGCACGCTCAGATCCAGCGCCGGTTTCGGCTCGGGTTCGGGCTTGAGCTGCGGCGCGGCGGCCGGCTTGGGCTTGGCAGCGGCCTGAGGTTTGCCAGGCGCGGCTGGTTTGACTTCGGCGGCTTCGGCCGGCGACGCCGGCTCGACGGGCTTAGGCTTGGCAACCTCGGCTGCAGGCGCCTCAACCGGCGCGGCAAGCGGCGCCGGAACAGGCTCGGGCTGCTGCGCCACAGGCTCCGCCGTACGCTCGCAGGCGCTCAGCCAAGCCAGGCACAGCAGCAACGGAAGGGACTTACGCATCATGGGACAAGGGTAACTCGGTCGACGATGCGCTCATGCTCCCCTGCCCGTGCCTGGCTGGCAAGCCGGCTTACACGACTTTTACCTCGCCCTTCATTCCTGAAGCGGCTCGGCAGCCAGATGGCTCAGCTCGGCTTCGATATCCAGTTGCGGATAATCGGCCTGCAACTGCTCCAGCAAACGCTTTGCCTCGGCCTGCTTGCCCGTACGCCGCAGCTCCAGCAGACGCAGCAAGGCCTCGCGCGGCTCGCTCTGGCTCACCAACTCGGCCATGGGCGCTATGGCCGCGGTGCTGGCCATCGGCGCGTCGGCCATCGCGGCAGGTGGCGCCGAGCGTGCCATGACCTCGGCCTTCATCCGTTCCTCAGGAGCGGCCATGCGCGCCACCGACTCGCCCTCGGCAGCACGCTTGGCCGCCATCGGCGCGGAGGCTGGCGCAGCTGGGCTCATGGCCACGCTGGGCGGCACGGCATCGAATGCCTCCGGAGTCTGCTCCAGGGTGCGCCAGGTCAGGCTGACGCCGATGCCGACGCAGGCCAGCCCGGCTACCGCCACCGACCAGCGCTGCCGGCCACTGCCGAACAGCCAGTGATGCAGGCGCTGCGCCCAGCCAGTGCTGGCCGCGGCCGTATCGGGCTGGCGCGCTTCGCGCGCGGCCGCGCTTGCCGCCGCCAGGATGCGTGCGTCCAGCTCGGCCGAGGGTTCGCCTTCGCCATGGGCACGAAAATGCGCCAGCAGCGCCTGTTCGTGGTCCAGTGTTTCGCGATCGTGGGTCATGCGGACAACTCCTCGGTGGCCAGCAGCCGGCGCAGTTTCTGCAGGGCATAACGCAGACGGCTCTTGACCGTCTCGGCCGGCGTGCGGGTCAACTCGGCAATCTCGTTCAGTTCCAGGTCGCCATGGGCGCGCAGCAGGAACACCTCGCGCTGGTCGGCCGGCAGGTCCGCCAGCGCGGCCTGTAGGCGCTGGCTGTCGCGGCTCAGGCCGAGCTGCTGCTCCGGGCCCGGCTGCGGGTCCGCCTGGGCGTGCTGGCCTTCATCGTACGCGTCGTGGCCGGCCTGGTGCCTGCCAGTCTTGCGCCAGTGGTCGATCAGCCGGTTGCGGGCGATCTGGTACAGCCAGGTCTTGAACAGCACCGCCTCGCGCTGTTCGCTCTGGCTGCGCACCAGGCTCATCCAGGTTTCCTGGAATACTTCCTCGGCCAGGGCGTGATCGCCGCACAGGCCGAGCAGAAAGCGGAACAGACCCATCCGATGGCGCTGGTACAGCGCATTGAAGGCCGCGGCGTCGCCGCGGCGGTAACGCCGCAACAGGGCGGCGTCGTCATCCGTGAGGGGTGCGTTCACTGCTGAACTCGTACTGGAGTGGAGCCGGAAGTTTGCAGGCTCTGGGCGATTTCGGCCAGCTGGATGAACTCGCCGCGCAGGCCGAAGCGATCCTCGCCCTTGCCCGAGCGGGCCAGCGCGATGCTCTGCGCCAGATCGAAGTCGCCGGTGTAACGGCCGTCCTTGAGCTGCTGGGCGAAGGCGGCCACGGCCGCGGCGAAACGCAGATCCTCGCTGGCGGCCGCAACCGGTTTCGCCTCGTCACGCGCAATGGGTCGTTCCAGCAGGCGACTGCTCGCTTCCCCCGGCGCCTTGTAGCGAATCCGCAGCCAGGCCAGCTCGCCGCTCTTTCCAGCCGGTTGAATGCTGCTCTGATAGCGCAATGGCTCCAGCCAGCCCTTGCCACCAGCCGGCACGATCTCGTACAGCGCGGTGACCGTATGCCCTGCGCCGATCTCGCCGGCATCGACCTTGTCGTTGCTGAAATCCTCGCGTTTGAGCGCACGGTTCTCGTAGCCCAGCAGGCGGTATTCGCTGACCTCGGCCGGGTTGAATTCCAGCTGCAGCTTGACGTCGCTGGCCACCGTGGCGAGGGTCGAGCCGAGCTGGTCGACCAGCACCTTGCGCGCCTCGCGCAGGTTGTCGATATAGGCGTAGTTGCCGTTGCCGGCGTCGGCCAGCTGCTCCATCAGGCGCTCGTTGTAGTTGTCCACGCCAAAGCCCAGGGTGGTCAGCGACACGCCGCTCTTGCGCTTTTCGGCGGCCAGTTGCTTGAGGCTGTCGAAGTCGCTGATGCCGACGTTGAAGTCGCCGTCGGTGGCCAGCAGGATGCGGTTGATGCCGCCGTCGATCAGGTGCTTGCTCGCCTGCCGATAGGCCAGTTGAATGCCCGACTCGCCGGCGGTGGAGCCGCCCGCGGTCATCTGGTCGATGGCCGTGCGAATGGCCGCCTTGTCGCCGCCGGACGTGGAGTCCAGCACCACCTGACTGGCGCCGGCATAGGTGACCAGCGACACGCGGTCCTGCGGGCGCAACTGGTCGACCAGCAGCTTGAGCGTACCCTGCACCAGCGGCAGGCCTTCGCGGCGGTGCATCGAGCCGGAGACATCGACCAGAAACACCAGGTTGGCCGGCGGCAGCTCATCCAAGCTGCGGTCCGACGCCTTGATGGCGATACGCAGCAGGCGCGTGTCGGGATTCCAGGGCGTGACCGCCAGTTCGGTGCTGACGCCAAAAGGCGCGTCGCCCTGCGGCAACGGGTAGGCGTAGGGGAAGTAGTTGACCAGCTCTTCCAGACGCACCGCATCCTTCGGCGGCAGTTGCCCGCCATTGAGGAAACGCCGCACGTTGGCGTAGCTGCCGGTGTCCACGTCGATGCTGAAGGTCGACACCGGCGTCTCCGCCACGGCGAATACCGGGTTGTCCGCGTAGGTCTGGTACTGCTCGCGCGCCACGTCGCGGTAGCCCGGCGGCAAGGTATCGAGCATGGGGCTGGGGACAGGGGCGACATGGTTGGGCAGTAGGCTCTCGCGCTTGCGCGTCAGCTCGGCACGTGCCTCGGCGGCGACTGGCGCCGCCAGGCTGTCGTGCAGCGCGGCGGCCGGCGCGGCGGGCTTGCCCTGCGCCTCGGCTTCGGGGCCCGAGACGCTGCAGGCGGCCAGGGCGAGCAACACACCGGCGGCGAAACCGGCGGCGAGCGGACGAACGAGCAGTACGGAATAAGCGGACATGGTGCAGCTCCTGAGCAATGGCATGGAACCTTCGCTCAGGTAGACGCAGCCCCTGCCCGATTCGGGTTAAACCGCTATGCCGCCCGCCCGCTCCAGCGACAAGCCGCCGCTCACCTCCTGGCACAGCTGGCTGGCCAGCATGCCCAGGGTCATCAGCGCGCGCTCGGCCTCGCGGTTCCACGGGATGCCGCAGTTCAGCCGCACGCAATGGTTGAACTGCTCGGTGTTGCTGAAGATCAGCCCGGGGGCTATGGAGATGCCCTGCTGCAGCGCGCGCACGTGCAGGTCCTTGGTATTGACCCGCACCGGCAGGCTGACCCAGAGGATGAAGCCGCCCTTGGGCCGGGTCATCTGCGTACCGTCGGGGAAATACTGCTGCACCGCCAGCTGGAAGGCGCTGAGGTTCTTTCGGTACTCCTGGCGGATGAAACGCAGGTGGCGGTCGTAACCGCCGTTTTCCAGGTAGGCGGCCACCGCCATCTGCGTCACGCTGCACGCCGAGTGGGTGGTGAAGGTCTGCAGGCGCTGGATCTCGTCCTGGTACTTGCCGGCGACTATCCAGCCGATGCGCACGCCGGGCGACAGGGTCTTGGAGAAGCTCGAGCAGTAGATCACCCGGCTGTCGCGATCGTGCGACTTGAGCGCCTTGGTCGGCCCTTGCTCGAACATCAGCTCGCCGTAGATATCGTCCTCGATGATCTGGATGTCGTAGTCGCCGGCCAGGCGCAGCAACTGACGCTGGCGTTCCTCGGGAACGGTGCCGCCGAGCGGGTTGGACAGCCGCGCGGTGAGCACCAGCGCCTTGATCGGCCACTGGTTGGCCGCCAGCTGCAAGGCCTCCAGGCTGATGCCGGTGGTCGGGTCACTGGGAATCTCGATCACCTTGAGGCCGAGCAGGTCGGCCAGCTGCAGCAGGCCGTAGTAGGTCGGCGACTCGGCGGCGATCAGGTCGCCCGGCTGGGTCAGCACGCGCAGGCTCATCTGCAGGGCGTCGACGCAGCCATGGGTGATCACCACCTCGGACGGGTCGACCACCACCCCGGCGTCGCGCATGCGGATCGCCACCTGCCGGCGCAGCGGCTCGAAGCCGGGGCTGAACATGTAGCTGAAGGCGCGCGGGCTGTGGAAACGGGTGACCTTGGCCAGTTGCTGGTGCAGCGCGCGCACCGGCAGGTAGTCGACGTGCGGCACCGCGGCGCCCAGCGGGAACACCCCCTCGCGGCGCGACTCGGTCAGCACCTGGTTGATGATGCTGCTGCGGGTGACCAGGCCGGGGCGTTCGACCCGTGCAATATCCGGGGTCGGCGCGGTCAGCGCCGGTGTCTGGTGCACGTAGAAGCCGGACTGCGGCCGCGCGCGGATCAGCCCCTGGTCTTCCAGATTGGCGTAGGCCTGCAGCACGGTGGCATGGCTGACGTTGAGCTGCGCGCTCATCTTGCGCACCGAGGGTACCCGCTCGCCCGGCTGGTAGACGCCCCGACGAATGTCCTCGGCCAACTGCTGGGCGATGCGCTGGTAGAGCAACAGATTGGTCATGGCCGTCTCCTTCGGGTCGCTGAACCATAACAGTAGCCGATTTACCCGAAAGTGTACTGGCACAGTTCAGAACAGTGTCGGCCATACAGTATCCGTACGGCAGCTGTATGCCTTATGCCCAGGCGATTGCGGCCAGACAGGCGCAGAAACGAAAAACCCCGGCCAGGCCGGGGTTCGTGTGCAGCCGGGCGGATCTAGCGTTCGGCGCCGAGCTGGCCGCGCTCGTCGGAGAAGACGATCTCTACCCGACGGTTCTGCGCCCGCCCGCGCGCCGAGGCATTCTCCGCCACCGGGAAGTCGACGCCGTAGCCGACCACCTGCAGGCGCTTGGCGTCGATGCCCAGGTCCACCAGCAGATCGGCCACGCTCTGCGCCCGCGCGCGCGACAGTTCGAGGTTCTCCTCGGCGCTGCCGGTGTTGTCGGTATAGCCCTCGATACGCACCCGCCGCTGCGGGTTGATCTGCAGGAACTGCACCAGCTTGAGCACGGTGCGGTTGGCCGCCGGCTGCAGTTCGGCGCGCCCGGCATCGAACAGCATGTCGCCCAGGGTCATCACCAGACCGCGCTCGGTCTCGCTGGCGGCGAGGCTGACCATCTGTTCCTCCAGCCAGCCGTTGTGCTGCTGCACGCTGAGCAGCTTGGCCTCGCGCAGGGTCAGCTGCAGGCGCTCACGCTCCAGCTCGAGCTTGGCCACGCGCTCCTGGTTGAGGGCGATCTCGCTGTGCTGACGGGCGATCTCGGCATAACGCTGGCTGAGGTAGGCATAGTGACGCACGTCCGCGCCGCTGCCCCAGTAGCTGGACAGCCGCTCGGCCCGCGCCAGCGATTCGCCCGCGCGAATCACGTCCTTGGGCGCCGCACGCAGTACGTTGGGATCTTCCTTGACCGTCTGGAAGCTGGTGCGCGCCGCTTCCAGGGCCTGGTCGCTGGCCGGCTGCTGGGCCGCGCAACCGCCGAGCAAGGTGGCCGCCAGCAGCAGGGCGGCGATGGGCATCGAGCGGCTCATCACATGGCCCCCAATTGCTGGCGCAGACGACCGATGCGCTGGTTCAGCTCGGCCAGTTGCTCGCGCCCCTTGCCATTGAGGTGCTCGGCCTCGGCCAGGCGGGCGTCCAGTTCGGCCTGCTCGGCCAGCAGCCGGGCCTGCTTGTGGCGACCGTCGTGCAGCGCGGCCTGGGCCTGGGCCAGCTTGTCTTCGGCCTGGCTCAACGGCGCCGATTGCTCGCGGGCCACGCCCAGGGCCTTGGCTTGGGCCAGCGCCTGTTCGGTCAGACGCAGTTGTTCGGTGGGCGCCGGATCGCTGGCGCAGGCCGTCAGGCCCAGCGCCAGCAGCAGCGCGCAAAGGGGTCGATTGATCACGAGAGTTTCCTACTGATTGACGTCGCCGACCGGGTCGGGCTGCATCTGCTGGGCCTTCCACAGCTCCAGGTTGCGTTGCAACAACTGCTCGGGCAGGCCGGCGGCGACCAATTCTGTCATTTTCCGCGCCAGCTGTCCGCGCAGCCAGGGCTCGTTGCACGCCGAGTTATGCGACAGGGTGAGGAACAGACCTTCGCTGGAGATCGGCGGTTCCAGCACCTCCAGGTCGTCGTCCATGCCCAGGGTTTCGGCCAACGCCAGGCCCGGGTAGCGCTCGTAGAGCACGTAGTCGGTGCGCCCGAGCAGCAGCTTCTGGAACGCCTGGGTCAGGCTGGACACACCCTCCAGGGTCAGGTGCTGCTTGGCGTAGGTATCGAACTGCTGGCCGAAGCTGTTGCCCACCAGGGTGTCGCCGGTGCGCCCCTGCAGGTCGACCCAGCTGCCGTAGGGGAAACCTTCGCCCTTGCGCACCCAGACCACGCTGGGGGTGAAGAAGAAGGCCGGATGCACGTAGTCCATGCTCTCCAGACGCGGCAGGGTGAGGAAGGCGCCGGCGATCAGGTCGACCCGCCCGGTGCGCACCTCGTCCTGCGCCCGCGACCAGGGCCCGGTGTGGATCACGTCCACCACCAGACCGAGCTCCTTGGCCAGGTGCTTGAGCAGGTCGGCGTTGGCGCCGATCAGCTGCTGCGGATTCTGCGGATCGCGCCACAGGTAGGGCGGATACTCGGGATTGCCGGTCGCCACCAGGCGCTCGCACTTGCCCACCGCCAGGGCGGCTGCCGGCATCAGCGCCAGGGCGCACCACAGCAGCAGGGACTTAAACAGACAACGCTCGGGCATTGGCTACTCTCGGTTCATGCGGTGATCGACAAGGAAGGTGGGCAAGCCCGGGAAACCATCCATGTTCATGCTAGCTTAATGGCGCCGCCATAATAATTCGCTATAAGGACGCGCCATGAAAAAACTGCTGTTCGGCCTGATACTGCTGCTCGCCGCTGCCGCCGCGACGCTCTACTTCTTTCCGGCGACCCAGCTGGCCAGCCTGCGCCTGATCGAGCAGCAGCGCGCCGGGCTGAGCCACGAACAGCTGCGTGCCGGCGATCTTAACATCCATTACTACCAGGGAGGGCCGGCAAAGGGCGAAACCCTGGTGCTGATCCACGGCTTCGCCGCGGACAAGGATAACTGGCTGCGCTTTTCCCGCCAGCTGACGAATCGCTATCGGGTGATCGCCCTCGACCTGCCCGGCTTCGGCGACAGCGACCGCCCCGTCGGCAGCTACGACGTCGGCACCCAGGCCGAACGCCTGGCGAGCATCCTCGACGCGCTGGATATCGATCGCGCCCATCTGCTGGGCAACTCCATGGGTGGGCATATCGCCGCCCTCTTTGCCGCACGCTACCCGCAGCGGGTGCGCTCGCTGGCGCTGTTCGACAACGCCGGGGTCGAGGCGCCGAGCAAGAGCGAACTCTTCGAACTGCTCGAACGCGGCGTACCCAACCCGCTGGTGGTAAGGCAGCCGCAAGACTTCCAGCGCCTGCTGCAGTTCGTCTTCGTCGAGCCGCCCTACCTGCCCGAGTCGCTCCGGCGCCACCTGGCCGAACGGTCGATGGCCAACCGCGAGCATTACGAGCGGGTATTCCAGCAACTGGTCGAGCGCTATATCCCGCTGGAGCCGGAACTGCCGAAAATCCAGGCCCCGACCCTGCTGCTGTGGGGCGAGCAGGACCGCGTGCTGCATGTGTCCAGCATCGAGGTGATGCGGCCGTTGTTGCGCCAGCCCAGCGTGGTAGTGATGCCGGGCGTCGGCCATGCGCCGATGCTGGAGCGACCGCAGGAAAGCGCCCTGCTCTACCGGCGTTTTCTGGAGGGACTAAGGCGCTGAGGCATCCCGTAAATCAAGCCAACCGGGACTGGCGCACACGGCGTAGACCCACGGGTCTGCCGCTTCGCCTTCGACGGAGCCAAATTATCGATATAAAGGCTACGTCTCTGTTATCTGTTGCCGGGCGCTCCAAGGAAAGCCTAGGGGCCTTTTAGGGTGGGCCGGACGTGTGAGGGGGTGAGATGTTTGGCACAGGGCCGGAGGATGGCGGAAGAAGCCGGAACAAACCGGAAAGCCCCGGACGGTGCGGGGCTCGGCGAGCTGGGCAGTGCCAAAGGGGTGCGCGGCAGGGAGCGCCCCAGGGCTAGGTTGGCTAGCCTGATATTGCGGGAGGTTTGGCACCGCGCCGAAGCGCGGCAGGGTTAAACCATCCAGCCGCCAGCCCATACAACGCGGCCAATGATGTGCAGCTCGGCCAGGCGATCCTTGGGCACAATGATCTCCCGGTACTCGCGGTTGTGGCTGATGACATGCACCGAGCCATCGAAGTCGCGCTGCAGGCGCTTGGCATAGAGATGGTCATCGAGCATGACCACATAAACACCCTCGCCCTCAAGCGTGTTGCGGCTCAGGTCGATCATGACCGTGTCGCCGTCATCTAGCAGACCGAGCATCGAGTCACCGTCCACGCGCAGGCATGCCAGGTCGGCCGGCGTCAGTCCCTTCTTGCGCAGGCTATAGCGAGTAAAGGACAGGTTGACTAGGACGCGCGAACGCTCGTTCCAGGCGCCGCTACCAGCGCTGCAGCGGGCGTCATATAGCGGGACGTAGGCATAGGCGTCTTCATCTTGCTTCGCCGCCCCCCCAAACGCGAGCCACATGGGATCGAGTTTGTTAGCGTGCGCGATCTGAGCCAGGCGGTCGAGCGTAGGGAATGTCTCGCCACTCAGATAACTGCGTATGGCGCCCTCTGACAGACCGCAGGTGCGCGCAAAAGCGCGCGCCCCAGTGTTCCCCATGATCTCTTTGAGCCTTTCTCCGAAGCATCCGATTCCCCCCAGGGGAATCGGATGCTCAGTCTTAGCTGCATCCGATTCATCCGATTCTGCGTAAGTCATTGATTTACCTAGGCTCGCGCTTTTTTCTGTGCGTGCTGTTCACAAAAAAGAATCGGATACGCTTTTATCCGATTGCATGTACTCTTTTTTCTGCGTATGTTTATCCGCAACAGGCTGTTAGACGGCCTTAAAAAACCACCCGCCAAGATGGTTGTTGCTGATGAACATTGCAGAGATGCCACACGACCCGGCCCAGCGCTGGGAGTGGATCAAATACCAACTGCGCATCCACGGCTGCTCGCCCGCCGAACTGGCTCGCCAGCTCGACGTTACCGACCGGGCGGTGCGTGCGGTGAAGCACGCGCCATACCCGCGCATCGAGCGCGCCATCGCAGAACAACTGGACGTACAGCCGATTGAACTCTGGCCAGAGCGCTGGAACCTGGACGGCACCCCGCGCCGCCAGCGGCCTAACCGGGCCGAAACCTTTCCGCGCAGCACCGCCAAGGATAGCCGTTACGTTCCTGTTTCGCACCGTAAAACGGGCACGGAGGCATGAACATGCGCCGCGGAAAAGATGACCGCACCCTAGACATCTTCGATGTTCCCCAGCCGAAGCTGGCAGTCCCTGGCGAGGGCAACTACGCCGCCGAGGTCAGCCTCATGGTTGGCCAGCTTCTCAAAGGCCAGGATCGCCACCAGGTCGCCGCGCATATGTCGCGACTGTCAGGCGATGACGTGAGCAAGTTCATGCTCGACGCCTGGGCCAGTCCGGCCCGCCAGGATCACAACCTGCCTTTCTACCGCGCCGTGCTCTTGGAGCAGGCCTGCGACTGCCATCTACTGACCGACTGGCAGGTTGCCCAACGTGGTGGCCGGGTCGCCTATGGCCGAGAGGCGCTGGATGCCGAGTTGGGCCGTCTGGAGCGCGAGGCCGCAGAGGCCACCCGCAAGGCACGCGAGCTGAAAAAGCTCTTGGGAGACCGGACATGACCAGCATCCCACAAAACCTCCTGGACGATCTGCGCCTGGCTACCGAGTTCTATGACTGCGTCGCTATAGAAAGCAAAGCAGGCCATGACTGCGTCAGCACCGGCGCCTGGCGTGACGCCGAGGAATGGCTGCGCACTGCCGCACTCAACCTCGGCACCCACCTGGCCCGCAAAGGCGAGGTGCCCAATGCGTAAGTGGTTCACCGCCCAAGAGCTGGCTGGCTTGCCGGGGCTGCCGACCACTGACCGGAATATCAGGCAGATGGCCGACCGCGAAGGCTGGGAAGGCCAGCGCCGCCTTGGCTCCAAGGCCATCGAGTACAGTTTCGCCGTCCTGCCGCCCGATACCCAGGCCGCCCTGCTGGCCCGCCTGGTCAACCAAGCCGAGCCGCAGCCCGAGCCTTCCGCCGAACAGAAAACGCCTCAGCGTGACGCGCTTTCCGCGTCACGCTTTAGCGAATCACAGCGCTCAGTGATGCAGGCGCGCCTGGCCTTCGTGCGCGAAATCGAGCGCATGAGCGCCGCCGTCACCCAGCAGCGCGCGATCATGACCCTGGTCGGTCTGGCCCGTGACAACCAGCTCAGCCCGTACCTGGCCGACCGCGTGGTGCGCGCTAACGACCGCAAGACGGCCGACCGCAGTTTGTCCGAGCGCACCCTCAAGCGCTGGCTGTCCGACTACCGCCGCGAAGGCGAGGCCGGTCTGGTGCCGGGCCGTAGCAAGGCTGACATGAGCGTGCCGGACTGGGCGCCCGATTTTCTGCGCCACTACCAGCGCCCGACCAAGCCCAGTGTGGAGGCGGCCTATGCCGAATACTCCGCGAAATGCACGGGCGACCGCCCCAGCATTCACCAGGTGCGCCGCTTCCTGAACAAGCTCAGCCCCGAGGCCCGCGAGCGTGGTCGCCGCAGCCCGCAAGAGCTGAAAGCCCTGCAGCCGTTCAAGCGCCGCGACACCCGCAACCTCCTGCCCGGCGACGTGTACACGGCCGACGGCCACAAGTTCGATGCCGAGGTACTGAACCCGCGCACCGGCAAGCCGTACCGCCCGGAAACAACCACCGTGCTGGACGTGGGCACCCGTCGCGCACTGGGCTACTCCATCGGCGAAGCCGAGTCGACCGTGGGCGTTCTCGATGCCCTGCGCGACGCGGTGAAGCGTGGCGGCATGTTCGCTGTGTTCTACGTCGACAACGGGTCGGGCTTCGCCAACGACACCGTGCGCGAAGTGGTCGACCGCCTCGGCGGCACCATGACCCACGCGCTGCCCTACAACAGCCAGGCGCGTGGTCTGATCGAACGCGCCCACCAGTCCATTTGGGTGACCGCCGCCAAGAAGCTGCCGAGCTACATCGGCGCCGCCATGGACAAGCACGCCGGCACAGCCGTGCATCGGATCAGCCGCAAGCAGCTGCGCGACACTGGTAGCACCCCGCTGATTCCGACCTTCGCCGAGTTCATTGCCGGCGTCGAGTACGAGCTGGAGGCCTACAACAACCGGCCGCATCGGGGCCTGGCGAAAGTCCGCGACCCGCAGACCGGCGCCCTGCGCCACATGAGCCCCAACGAAGCCTGGCAAGCGGCCCTCGACAGCGGCTGGGAACCGATGCTGGCGCCAGCCGAGCTGGTCGAAGACCTGATGCGCCCGCAGGTGATCCGCCCGACCCGCCGCGGCGAAATCGCCTGGGCCGGCCAGCGTTACTTCCTCAATAGCTTGCGCGACTTCCACGGCGAGGAAGTGCGGGTGGCCTACGACGTGCGCGACGCCTCCCGTGTGTGGGTTCGCACTCTGGAAGGCCACCTGCTGGGCGAGGCACTGCTCGACGGCAACGCCAGCGACTACATGCCGCGCAGCATGATCGAGCAAGCCCAGGAGCGCCGCGAGCTGGGCCAGATGAAGCGCGCCATCGACAAGCTGGAAACCACCACGGGCAAGCGCGTCGAGCTGCTAGCCCCGACCAGCGCACCGAGCGCCAACCTGGAGCCGGCGCAGTTGGCCAGCGCACAGCGATACGCCGCCCTGGCCCTGGACGCCCAGGCGGCCGCCTTCACCGTGCCGGGCGACCCGATGGCCCGCTACGACCTGTGGCAGCAACTGAACGCCCGCCTCTTGGCCGGCGAAACCCTCACCGATGACGAAGCCCGCTGGCATGAGCGCTACCCGGCCCACCCGGACTTCGCCTCGATTCAACGCATGTATGACCAATTCGCGGAGCCTGCAACGGCCCGCGCTTGACCAGGGGAGTAACACCTATGAGCGTTTCCAAGATCGTCCCGTTGACCAATGTCGGCCTGCTGGCCAGCGCCATTGACCGTGCCCTGCAGCGCCCCCAGGGCCTGCCTGGGCTGGTGGTCATGTTCGGGCCGAGTGGCTTCGGCAAATCCGTGGCCGCCGCCTGCGCCGCCAATCAACACCGCGCCTATTACGTGGAGTGCCGGGACAGCTGGACTAAGAAGGCATTCCTGCTCGCCATCCTGCGCGAGATGGCGATCACCCCCGCCCGCACCCTCAGCGAGATGGTTGACCAGATCGCCGAGCAGCTCAGCCTGAGCGGCCGGCCGCTGATCGTCGATGACGTGCAATACCTGCTTGAGAAGGCAGCGGCCAACGTCCTGACCGACCTCTACAACGCCAGCCAAGGCACCATCATATTGATCGGCGAGGAAGGCGTAGCCACCAGCTTGGTCAAGCTGGAGCGTCTGCATAACCGCGTGCTGGAGTGGGTGCCCGCCCAATCGGCCAACCTGGCAGACGTCAAGCGCCTGGCCGCCGCCAGCTACCCGAACCTGCGTCTGGCTGATGACCTGCTGCAAGACCTGAACAGCGCCGTTAAAGGCTGCCTGCGCCGGGTGGCGGTCAACCTGCACCGGGTAAACAGTGAAGCCACCGCGTCCGGCCTGGAGGCAGTCGACCTGCCCACCTGGGGCAAACGTGGTTGGTTCACTGGCGCCGCTCCTGCGCGGAGGGTTGCTTGATGGCGACCGGGCGTAAGCAGATTCACCTGGAAATGCGCGGCGGCAAAAGCAACCGGCAGCGGGTGTGGGAAGCCATCCGCTCAGCAGCTGAAAGCTTCACCAGCTACAAGGTGTCGCGGCAGGCAAAGGTCGACCAAGCCACCGTCCGCACCTACCTCCATGGGCTGATAAAAGGCGGCTATGTGACGGTACTCAGCGGCGGCCGTTTTGAGGAGCAGACCTTCGCCCTGGCCAATGACGTCGGCGCCGAAGCCCCCGCCGTGACCCGCGACGGCCAGCCAAGCAAGGCCGGTGCAGGAACCGAGGCCATGTGGCGCACGCTGCGCATCCTGGGCGAACTGGACGCCGAGGAACTGGCGAAGCAGGCCTCGATTGCAGCCCCCACCACCCGAACCACAGCGCAGCGCTATCTCCAGTGGCTAGTGCATGCCGGTTACGTCCAGATCGTGAGCAAGGGCGCACCGGGCAAGCCCGCCCGCTATCGACTCATACCCCAGCGCTACAGCGGCCCGCGCCCACCGATGATTCAGCGGGTCGGCCAGGTGTTCGACCCAAACCTGGGCAAAGTCGTCTACCGCCAGCCGGAGCCGGAGGTTGAGGAATGAACCAGGCAGCCCGTGTAGACCTGTCCGCCTGGGGTGAACAGCCGCCGTTGTTCGTCACCCTGCTGGCCCGTGAAGTCGAGCAGAGCAACCGCACCAAAGCGGCCGACCGCATCGGCATGAGCCGTACCGCCGTAACCCTGCTGTTGCAGAACCGCTACCCGTCGCCCAGCACCGACCGCGTAGAACGCCGCGTGATGGACATCCTCGGCCGCATTGACTGCGTGGTGCTGGGGGAAGTGATCACCACTGAGCAGTGCCAAACACACCGCGAAAAACCGGCACCGACCCACAACCCACACGCGATGCAGCACTGGCGCGCCTGCCAGCACTGCCCGCAGAACCCTCGCTGTGCAGCAAAGGAGCAACGTCATGGCCACCACTGAGCCGCGCCCGATGAAAGTCCTGACCCCTGCGCTGGCAACCAGCCTGCGCGACTTCAATGCAGCCGCCCGCCACTTGCAGGCCAAGGGCGTGCGGCTGCTACAGATCGATCCGACCGAGAACCGCCTGGTGATCAGCCCGGAAGACGGCGAGCGCCTGCAACGCGAGCGCCTGACCGAAGGCTACCAGCGCCACGCCTCTGCGGGCAGCGACCGCATCACCGTGCTGTTTGAGGGCGTAACCCTCGAATGGCGCCGCCCCATCAGCTACCGCGACCTGCAAACCATCCACTGAGAGAGACCAAACACATGGCACCGAAAAAACGACTGAAAGCCGCAGCTGCTCAACACATCCCGCAGACCCGCGACCAAGTGGTAAGCGACATCAAAGCCATCGGCGACGTGCAGCGCGAAATCACCCGCCTTGAAACCGAAATGAATGACGAGATCGGAGCTGTCACCGAGCGCTTTGCCGGCCCGGTGGACGAGCTGAAAACGCGCCTTACCACCTTGCAGAGTGGCGTGCAGGGCTGGTGCGAGGCGCACCGTGCCGAGCTGACAGATAACAACAAGGTCAAGTTCGCCAACCTAGTAACAGGCGAAGTGCAATGGCGCTGCCGTCCGCCGAGCGTGACCGTGCGCGGCGCCGAAACCGTGCTGGAGCTGCTCAAGGTCAAGGGGCTGGAGCGCCTGATCCGCACCAAGGAAGAGGTGAACAAGGAAGCCATCCTCAACGAGCCGGACGCCGTCGCTGGTCTGCCTGGCGTGACCATCAATCGCGATGTCGAGGACTTCGCCATCGTGCCGTTTGAACAAGCAGTGCAATGAAGGGGGAGCCCATGAACAAGGTCTACGCAACCTGCACCATCAGCGGCCTGATCCGCCTCACCGAACAGGCGCCCGACGAGGGCCAGTTCGCCTTGGCCGTGGGCGAGCTGGAGGTGGTGCGCCGGGTGATCCGCGAAACCGCAGAACCGACCCCGGCGCCTCGCGGCAGCATCGCCAGCCGAGTGCCAGGCGTGGTCGACGGCGCCGAAGACCGCGCCAACCTCGGCGCCATCGCCCGCTATATCCAGCTGCTGGGCGAGCGCGACGTGCCGGGCTTTCGAGCACTGGGGGTTTAAGCATGAGCAACAAGGTGACCTTCACCCTGGAAGAGCAAGGCGGCGAAGTGTGTTTGACGCTAGACCTGCGCGAATCCACCCGCAACACCAAGGCCGGCCGTCTCGCCAACGACCTGTACAGCGTGGCAATGCAGCAGGTTTTGCTCGACCGCGTGCCGGCCTGCTACCGGCACCCGCCCTCCAACACCCTCCATTGAGCGAAACCGCCCCGGCCTGGCCGGGGATGGTCTGCCGGGCGTGGTGGCCCGGTACTGATGAGCAGCCACACATGAGCAAGAAGAAACCGAGAACAGACGCAGTGCGTAAGCAGGACGCCGCCCGCCAGCAGGCCAAGCGCGACCGGGATGCCCAGCACCTGGAGCGTGTCGGCGCCGAGACGATGAAGTTGACCACCTACCGGGGCACCCGCGCCGACCTGGCGCTGATGCAGGCGGTGGGCGGCTACGAGGAGCCGGCCGAAGCCATCACGCTGGCCGTGCGTTACCTGGCTGGCTTGGCGCGCCGTGACCCGGCCGCCTTCCTTGAAGCCATGAACCCGAGGAACCCGGTATGAGCACAGGCAAGACGAAAATCCAGATCGCCCGCCGCCAGCTCGGCCTGGACGATGACGCCTATCGCGCCATCCTCAAGCGCACTGTCGGTGCCGAGTCCTCGAAAGACCTGACCCCGCGTCAGGTCGGCCGCGTCCTGGTCGAGCTGGAGCGCCTGGGCTTCCAACCCAAGGTATCGGCCGGCCGCGCCAAGCCGAAGCCGGCTGCGGAACGGACGAAGCTGGTCGGCAAGATCGAGGCGCAACTAGCCGAGGCCGGTCGGCCCTGGGAGTACGCCGACAGCCTGGCCAAACGCATGTACCAGGTCGAGCGCCTGGAGTGGTGCGACAGCAAACAACTGGGCGGCATCATCACCGCGTTGGCCAAGGATGCCGAACGCCACGGGAGGGCTTTGTAATGCAGCTGGAACAGGTACAAGCGCTGCTGCCGCAGCAAATCCACGAGATTGCCCAGGTCATTGGCCTGCCCGGCGCCCTGCGCTTGGTGCAGGAGCTAGGGGGCACCACCTGGGAGTTTGCCAAGGGGGCCAACCGTAACGGCGAGATACGCGTCGCCGCGCTTGCCGATATTTTGGGTGAAGAGCCAGCCCATAAGCTGACGCAGCATATGGGCGGCGAGAAAATCTACATCCCCCAATGCACCACGGCTTTGCGCCGCCTGCGTGACTTGGAAATTCACCGGCAGTTTGAACAGGCTGTGCGCGAAGGGGTGACAGCAAATACCGTGGTCGCCGAGCTGGCTAGGGCTTTTAAACTCAGCGACCGGCGTATCTGGCTAATACTTAAGACCTTGCCGGCACATTCAGATAGTCAATTGGGGCTGTTTTGATCGGGCGCATCCGCTGAGGCTCTCTAGGCGATGAATGTGGTAGCGTTTAGCTGTCATAACAGGGAATCAAGTGGCTTCCAGCATGGCTCGACAAAAGAATCCGGCAACGCCCGTTAACCCAAAGCTCGTATTGACCCCAACAGCTATACAGAAAGGCATCATTCGGCTCGATGAGCGCATAGCTGAGCTGGAGTCGTTCAACTACAACACCTTAGTGCATGGCCGCTCATCGGAGCTAACTGCTCTCATCGCTGCAATTAAGGACACGTTGGATCGCTGTTTCGGTGAGGACACCTCTGCCTACAACCGCCTGAAGGACGCATTCCGCTTAGAACATGTAGAGTATTTTCTCATGTCAGGAATGCCCTCTCCGGATTACAAGCGGATCACGAGAGAGAACGTTGAAAGGGCTGTAGCACTGCTCAAAGAAGGGCAGCGCATGCTGCGGGAAGACCTCATTGATTGTGAGGAACAAGGGCATTCCTCCGAAAAATCGTCCAGCACAGCTGCTGCGCTATCAAAGAAAGTATTCATAGTGCACGGGCGTGAAGAGGGGCCAAGAGAGGCAGTAGCTAGATTCCTTCAGACCATCGGGCTTGAGCCAATCATTCTTCATGAGCAAGCAAGCAAAGGCCGTACAGTTATTGAGAAAGTTGAAGCGCAGGGAGATGTTTCATTCGCTGTAGTTCTCCTGACTCCCGACGATACAGGCTCTCTCAAAGGAGGGGCTCCCGAGCCCCGAGCGCGACAGAATGTTCTACTGGAGCTGGGGTACTTCATCGGCCGCTTGGGCCGCCCGAACGTCTGCGCACTGATGAGGGGAAACGTCGAGATTCCGAGCGATTTCGCAGGCTCTGTTTGGGTTGAAATGGATGAGTCAGGAGGCTGGAAGTCAAAGCTGAGCCTTGAACTCCAAGAGGCAGGCCACGTAATAGACTGGAACCTCGTGATGGGGCGCAAATAACTTCCTGCCCCACTGAAAGCTATCCCCTAATCCGTTAGCCTCATGCCGCCGACCATGGCGGCATGAACACTCTAGACCCAAGCACCCTCACCAGCCCCCGCGCCTATGCTGCCGCCGTACTGGCCGAGGCGTCGCTTGATCGCCGCCAGTGGCTGATGGAGCGCTGCCCGGCCGAATGGCGCGCCCAGGTAGAGGAACACGTCAAAAGCGCCTTTCCGAAAGTCGCCGCCTACCGCCGCCATAAGGCCGGCCGGGAAGAACAGGCGCGCGAGAAGCCGCCGGCCGCACAGCGCCGCGATGCCACTCCCAAGCCCCGCCACGTAACCCGCTCGGCTCCCGAGGTTGGCAATGCGGCTATCGCCAAGCTGCGCGCCGCCATCGGCAAGGGGGCTGCATGAGCCTGAAAGCCCGCGTAATCGCTGGCGCCCTAGCCATCGCGCTGCCGTTGGTGGGCTACTACGAAGGCCGCAGCCTGGTCGCCTACCTCGACCCGGTAGGCATTCCGACCATCTGCGACGGCATTACTCAGGACGTGCAGCTAGGCCAGACCAAGACCGACGCCGAGTGCGATGCCCTGTTGGCCGCCGAGCTGGGGCAGGCAATTAGCACCGTTGACCGCCTGGCTAAACAGCCTCAACCCGACACCCGCCGCGCCGCGTTGGGTTCGTTCGTCTACAACGTCGGCGCCGGAGCTTTCGAGCGCTCGACGCTGCTGCGCAAGCTCAACGGCGGCGACGTGGCCGGTGCCTGCGCCGAGTTGAGCCGCTGGGTGTACGCGAAGGGCCGTCAACTCGCCGGCCTGGTCAAGCGTCGCGCCGCCGAGCGGGAATTGTGCGAGGTGGGCCTGCAATGAAGTGGCTCAGCCTCCTGCGCCCACTGCTACCTATGGCCCTCCTGGTGGGCGCACTGGCGGCCATTTACCTGCTGATAGATCAGCTGGAACAGGCGGCCTATCAGGCCGGCCACAGCGCGGCAAAGGCCACGGGCGACCTTGCCTTGGCCGAGCTTAGGAGCGAGCACCAGGAACAGGAACTGGCCCGCGCCATCGCCGCCGAGGCGAGTGCCAAAGCCGCCGCAAAACGCCTGCAGGACGAACAGGGCCGCAACGACAAGCTGGCCGCCGACCTGGCCGAGCAACAGCGCCAACACCGCCAAACCACCGACCGCCTCACTGGGGAGATAGCCCGTGTCAACGACCTCTATCGGGAGGCGCTCGTCGCGCCGCCTAAGCCTCTGCCTGCTTGCGTGTTCACTGCTGGCTGGGTGCGCGTTTATGACGAAGCAACCGGCGCCCGAGCCGCAGTGCCCGCGCCCGCCGATTCCGGCCGAGCTGCTGCGCAAGTCGAAGCCGGTCGAGCCGCTGAGCAACTCGATTCAGGCCTCAGCCAGAGTGCTGTCCTGGCCCACCACGTCCGCTACGCCGAGCAGTGCCGCAGCACAGCGACGCAGCTGGATGCTCTGATCGACGCCGTAGGAGGCCACTGATGCAAATGGACTTTACCCAGGCCGTGGGCTGGGCCATCTCACTACTGGGCATCTTCACCACCTTGGTGTTCGGCCTGGTCAAGCTGCTGCTGGGCCAGCTGGAGAAACGCCTAGGTGAGCGTTTCGCCTCCCAGGACAAAGAGATCGCCAAGCTGGCCGAACTGGAGCGGGACTTCCTGCGCTTCCAGGCCGAGCTGCCCCTGCAGTACGTCCACCGCAGCGACTACGTGCGCAATCAAACCGTTATCGAAGCCAAGCTGGACGGGCTGCGGGACAAGCTAGAAGTCGTCCAGATGAAAGGAGCCAAACATGATTGATGCCGCCAAGATTCGCCGCGAGTCGATGCGCTGGTACATCCTGCTCACCCTCAACAACGCGCGCCCGGTCGATCCGCACGAGACGCTGGTTGTGTCGACTATCCAGGCGATCTACACCGACGCCAGCCAGCATGAGGTGCGCCGCGAGCTGGACTACCTGGCCGACCGCAGCCTAGTTACGCTGGACAAGCGCCCGGACGGTGTATGGGTGTGCGGCCTGACCCACTACGGCGTCGATATTGCCGAGTACACCATCCCTTGCAATCCGGGCATCGCTCGCCCGGTACGGGGCTAAGCCATGCCGCCGCGTAGCAAGGTTGGCCAACTGCCGCCCGAAGTAAAATCCTGGCTGGATCAGGCATTGGTCGAGAACAACTTCTCCGGCTACGAGCTGCTGTCGGCCGAACTGACCGAGCGTGGCTACAGAATCGGCAAGTCAGCACTGCACGCCTACGGCCAGGACTTCGAGGGGCGCCTATCCGCGCTCAAGATGGCCAGCGAGCAGGCCAAGGCCGTGGTGGCCGCCGCGCCCGACGAGGAAGGCGCGGTAAATGAGGCACTCATGCGCCTGGTACAGGAGCACCTGTTCAAGCTGCTGCTGGCCGACGACGGCAAGTTCGACCTGCCCAAGGTAGCCAAGGCCGTGGCCGAGCTGGGCCGGGCCTCGGTTGTGCAGAAGAAGTGGCAGAGCGAGGTGCGCTCCAAGGCCGAGGCTGCGGCCGCGCAGGTCGAGAAGATCGCCCGCAGGGGCGGCCTCAATGCCGACACCGTGGCCGAGATTCGCCGGGAAATCCTGGGGGTGGCGGCATGACGAGCCTAATAAACGTAGGGATTGGGCGCAGCCACATAAGGGGCGTCGGGGCGTTTACGAATCGTCGCTCTACAGCTAGGGCACTTAAGGTGCGAAACGTCGCTATCGGTGTACTCATGAAGGGTGATTTGTTTTCCATTGTGCTCATGGCAGTGGCTACAGATGAAAAACAACGCGCCTTCGCCTCGGTGTTCCTCTTTGAGCTGGTAAGCAAAGTCACCCGATGGAAACTGGTGCCTTTCATACTTCTCGTTTTGCCTGTTCGCCTCCTGGAGCTCGCGAAGCGCCTGTTTGGCGGCTTGCAGTTCTTCAAGCAGTTCCATTTGCTCCGTCTGACCCTGCAACAATTGCTGTTGCAATCCAGCGAGAACGCCGTTCAGTTCAAAAACCCGCTCTTGCACCATGCCTTCATCACGCAGGGTAACCATCGCCTTGGTGATTCCAAACGCGGCCTTTGTGCTCTCTACAGCACCAGCAACCCAATCCAGCATATTCCTACTCCGGCAATCCATGGTTGTGAGCAGAAGGCTAGCACCGTGAAGGGGGCTATATGAAGCTAGCCCCCCAGCAAATCCATGAGCCCCAGCTCTCGCCCCTGGCCGACATTATCTCGGTCGGTCAGGTCGTCAACGTGCCCGAGGTGTTCCTCGGCTACCAGCAGCGCTGGGTCGGTATCCGCGCCCCGCTCAAGGTCGGCGAGAAAAGCCGTCGTATCGGCCTGACATGGGCCGAGGCCGCTGACAACGTACTGGTGGCGGCCAGCTCCACCCAGGCTGGGGGCATGAACGTCTATTACCTGGGCTACAACCAGGGCATGACCGTCGAGTACATCCAGGCCTGCGCCATGTGGGCGCGGGCGTTCAACTACGCAGCGGGCGAGATCGAGGAAGGCATCTGGCACGACCAGGATGTCGACAAGCACATCAAGACCTACACCATCACCTTCCCCTCGGGCTATCGCATCGTTGCCCTGACCAGCCGGCCGTCCAACCTGCGTGGCCGCCAGGGCGTGGTGGTGATCGACGAGGCCGCGTTCCACTCCGACCTGGCCGAGCTGCTCAAGGCGGCGCTGGCGCTGCTGATCTGGGGCGGCGAGGTGCATGTGATCAGCACCCACAACGGCACCGACAACCCGTTCAACGAACTGATCGAGGAGATACGGGCCGGCAAGCGCAAGGGCAAGCTGTTCCGCTGCACCTTCAAGGAAGCCGTGGCCGACGGCCTGTACCGGCGCGTGTGCCTGCGCAAAGGCATCGCCTGGGACGAGACCGAGGAACAGGAGTGGGTGCAGGACGTTTACGACTACTATAGCGACGCCGCCGAGGAAGAGCTGGACTGCGTGCCCAGCCAAGGCGGCGGCACCTACCTCAGCCTGGCGCTGCTGGAGCAGCGTAGCCGGGCCGGCGTGCCGGTACTGCGCCTGGCCTACCCGGTGGGTTATGAGGTTATTGCCGAGCCGCTGCGCCTGGCCGACAGCCTGGGCTGGTGCGAGCGCGAGTTGGCGCCGCTTTTGGCACAACTGCCGGCTGGTGCCTGGAGCTTCTACGGCATGGACTTCGCGCGTAGCGGCGACCTGTCGGTAATTGTGCCGCTGCTGCAGGAGCAGGACAGCCGCAAGCGGCCGCCCTTCCTGGTCGAGCTACGTAACGTGCCCTTCAAGCAACAGGAACAGATCCTGTTCTACCTGGTAGACCGCCTGCCCAACTTCATGGCCGGCGCCAACGATGCGCGCGGCAACGGCCAGGCGCTGGCCGAGGCGGCGGCGGTGAAGTACGGCCACAACCGGATTAGCCAGGTGATGCTTACCGAGGGCTGGTATCGCGACAACATGCCCGGCTTCAAGGCCGACCTCGAGGACGGCACCCTCTACGACCTGCCGGCCGACCGCGACGTGATCGCCGACCTGCGCGCCTTCCGCATGGTCAAGGGCGTGGCCCGCATACCCGAGACCCGCACCAGCGAGAAAGGCGGCGCCAAGCGCCACGGCGACGCCGGCATTGCCGCCGTATTGGCCCGCTTCGCCAGCCGCATGGAAATCGAGCAGTACGGCTATGAAGCTGTGCGGCCGAGCAACAACGATTCTTTCGATGAAGACGACACGTTTCGCAGTGGGCGCAACGTGGGAGGTGTGTGGTAATGGCTGAATCCGTGATCGTTGACGCCCAGGGCCGCCCGATCCACAAGAGCGAATTGCTCCAGGAGCTGGTTCAGGCCAGCACCACGGGCGTTTACCAGGCCTGGACGGCCGAGTCCGTCTCGGCCTCCCTCGACCCGGCGCGCCTGCGCACGATCCTGCAGGCAGCAGCCACCGGCGACCATTACGCCTACCTGACCCTGGCCGAGGAAATGGAGGAGAAAGACCCGCACTATGCCGCCGTGCTGGGCACGCGCAAGCGGGCCGTCTCCGGCCTGCCGGCTACCGTCGAGGCCGCCAGTGAGGACGAACACGACGAACACTTGGCCGAGGCCGTGCGCGAGCTGGTCGAGGCGCCCGAGTTCAGCGACATGCTCGACGACCTGCTGGACGCCATCGGCAAGGGCTACTCGGTGGCCGAACCGATCTGGCAGCTGACCGGCGGCCAGCTCTGGCCGGTGCGCTACGAGCACCGCGACCCGCGCTGGTTCCAGTTCGACAGGGTGAGCGGCCAGCGCCTGCAGCTGCGCAGCGAGGGCGGCGAAGGGCTGGAGATTCCGCCCGGCAGGCTGATCATCCACAAGCCGCGCTTGAAGTCCGGCCTGCCGATCCGCGGCGGCGTGGCGCGCCTGGTGGCCGTGTCGTTCATGTGCAAGGCCTTCGGCCTCAAGGACTGGATGCGCTTTGCCGAACTGTTCGGCATGCCGCTGCGCATCGGCCGCTACGGCCCCGGCGCCAAGCCGGACGACATTGCCGTGCTGCGCCGCGCCGTGGCCCAGTTGGCCGCCGATGCCGCCGCCGTCATGCCGGACGGGATGAAGATCGAGTTTGTCGAGATCGCCAACGCCGCAGGCGGCGCCGAGCTGTTCGAGCGCCTGGCCGAGTGGCTGGACAAGCAGATCAGCAAGGGCGTGTTAGGCCAGACCATGACCACCGACGACGGGTCCAGCCAGAGCCAGGCCAACGTACATAACGAAGTGCGCCTGGACATCCTGCGCGCCGACGCCAAGCAGTTGGCGGCCACCCTCAACCGCGACCTGGTGCGCACCTTCATCGACCTGAACTACGGCCCCCAGGAACGCTACCCGCGCATCGTCCTGCAGGTCACCGAACCCGAGGACTTGAAGGCCCTGGCCGATGCCCTGGGGCCGTTCATCGACCGGGGCCTGCCGGTGGAAGCCTCGGCCATCCTGGACAAGTTCGGCCTGGCCGCGCCCGAGGCAGGCGCCGCGATACTGCGCCCCCAACATGCGGCGCAGCATGCGGCGCAGCCGCTGCCGGCCCTGAACCGCGAGCAGCCGCCCTGCGCCTGCCTTGCCTGCGGCGAGCGCAAGGCGCTCAACGCCGAACAGCAGAAGCGCGACGCGCTGGACGAGCTGGTGGCCGGCGACCTGGCCGACTGGGTACCGCTGATGCGCCCGGTGCTCGACCCGGTGCAGGCGCTGGCACAGAAGGCCGCGACCTTCGATGACTTCAAGGCCGGATTGGCCGGCCTGCTCGACCAGATGGACGACAGTGCCCTGATCGAGCGCCTGGCCCTGGCCGCCTTCAAGGCCCGCGCCCAGGGCGACGCGAGCGACCCGCTATGAGCGGGCCAACGCGCGAGCCGCTGCCCGTCCCCGTGCCAAGGGAGGCGCTCGACTACCTGCGCGCCAAGGGTTACCGCGTCGGCTTCGACCACCACGACGTCTGGCAGGAGGAACACGCCACGGCCTGGACGGTGGCCAAGGCCATGCGCCTGGACATCCTGGAGGCGCTCCGCGCGGCCGTGGACGAGGCCATCGCGGGCGGCCACGCCTTCGCCGAATTCAAGCGCGAGCTGCAGCCGCTGCTGGAAAAGCTGGGCTGGTGGGGCCGTGGCGAACTGCTCGACCCGCTAACCGGCGAGACGCGCGAGGTGCAGCTGGGCAGCCCGCGCCGCCTGCGCACCATCTATGACGTGAACCTGCGCCAGGCCCACGCCGCCGGCCAGTGGCAGCGTATCGAGCGCACCAGCACCGCACTGCCATACCTGCTCTATCAGCTCGGCCCAAGCCGCGAGCACCGGCGGGAGCATGCGGGCTGGGCCGGCATCCTGCTGCCTGCGGACGACCCGTGGTGGCAAACGCACTTCCCCCCGAACGGCTGGGGCTGCAAGTGCTGGGTGCGCCAGGTCAGCCGCCGCGAGGCCGAGCGCCTGTTGGCCTCGGGCGAGTACCTGAGCCAGGCACCCGACCTGGGCGTGCAGGAGTACGTCAACCAGCGCACCGGCCAGGTAGTCAGCGTGCCGGTCGGCATAGAGCCAGGCTGGGCCTACAACCCCGGCCAGGTATCGAGGCTGGCCAGGGCGCGGCAGCTACTGGCGGAAAAGCACAGTCCCGATAGTGGGCAAAGTAATGGCACATGATAGGATTCGTATGCGCTTACAGAGCGCCATATCCAACAGCAAGGGCTTGGCCCAAGGAATAGCTATGAAGTTTGTCTACCGCAGTTTCAAAAAAAGCTTTTTGTGCTTCGCTATCACCCCAGCTTTGATGCTGCTGGCCGTGGTGCTGACCCTCATGGGCAAACTATCCGCTGATACTGAGATACCTGATTGGTTCGCCGGACTTTTGAACTGGCGTTACTCGGCTGACGATTTCTTTGTCGCTCTGCTAATCGGTTGCATGGTCTGCGGCCTCACCGCATTATTGATCGAAACGCAACCCCTGCCACGCCGCGAGAAATATTTCATAGCGAAGGCCTACGACCTGACGGGCTCCTTTATTGCGAAGAATTTCTTTTTTTGGGGCGGCGTATTTTTCGCATGGTCATTTGGCTCCCGCCTGATCCCGTTCATTGAGCGCGTCCCAGCCCAGGAAGTAATGGTGCCGTTGTTTATAGTTGCCGGGATTGCAATCGAATACGGCCTGATTAAGTTCAAGCATCAGACAGTTCGGGCATAACACTGCGGGCGACAATCAGAAGGGAAACCACCCCATGGAGCAAGCACATCACCTACACCAATGCGCTCACTGTGCCGGCACGGGAACCTGCAGCACCGGCAATGCCGGCGAGAGCTGCGCGGTCTGCGTAAAGAAGAATGAGCTGAGCAAAGGCCAGTATGCCGGCCTGGCCTGCGGAACCTGCGGCGGCCTGGGCAAGACCGACACCATCACCTACCGCATGGCACATCGCACCCAACCGGTACTCGCAATCATCATGGTGATGCTGTCGTTGGCGTTGGTGTTTATTTTCGGCCTGGCCAAAAGCCCCTATTTCCACGAGGTCATGGCCTTCTGCACCACCCTGATAGGTGGCGTCATCGGCTACTACTTCTCTAGTAAGGGCACGGGCGAGATCAAAGGCTGATCAATCTGCCGGCGCCGAGCAGGTGCCAGCGACTGGCAGGGGGCGGCGGGGAGCCGGTCGTCGGGGGGCAGTCAATTGGCGTTAGGCCCTGGAAGGGCCTGTAGGCGCTTTGAAAGATGCGCCCCACGTCGAGCTATGGCCCACCTTAGAATTCCGTTTCTAACGCGGGTCTAACGCGTATGGCGCGCCCCGTTTGAGGAGACAGAGCCTAATCTTCCCCCTGCTCCTCGGGCTTCTTGTTCGTAGCATTGCGCAAACCTGGGAAGCCAAGGCTCAAAGCAGCCTGTGTGAGCTGTGACTGCCTGTCTGTCCACTCTTTAATGGCAGCCATACGAGGGCCATGTATTGCTTCGCTAGCAGCTAAATACGCCTCGGTCGATCTTAATACCTTATCCCGGTCCGCTTGATAAAGCTTCGCTAAATCCGAGATGCTGGTAGAGGCAAGACCTCTAGCTCCAGTCAGTTCATGTGCAAGATCAGTCTCACGGGTAGAGCTATTTTTCAGCTTGCTCATTTCTGTTTTGAGCTTATTTACAAGCTTTTCAGAGGCGGCGCTTTGCTTCTTCTCTTTTTCTAGTTCGGCTAATGCTGCCTCCATAGCCTCAAGAGCTCCTGCACGTTCTTTTTGTACGGCAACTATGCGCGCCTCTGTCTTTTGCAGTTCCTCGGCCAGTACCTTTACAAAGCTTCCCATTTCATCCGCTTGCCCAGCTAGCCGGTTGAATATTCCTAGGAAGTAGCTGACGTGCTCATTGTCAGAGAAGTTCGGATAGCGAACCTTATGGTCGATTTCGCTCCAACCCTCCTCGAATATCGTCCTGACTTGGACTTCGGCAAAAACCATTCTGCGCTGTGGCTGAGTGGAAATGATGTAGTGGATTGAGCGATAGCCTTTGGGATGTTCCTGGTGGGCGAACGCCTCCTCGGCAAAACGATTCTCGGGCGCATCATCACCCTTGCGCGTATAGACGATAGGAGTCTCGGCTAGCGGCCAACCGTCGCGGATAGCCTTATCGATGTCCTCACAGTCGTCCTTAAACAAGTGGAGCGCCCTAACGCCAATCAGGTCTGTGACAATGGAGAAATAGTTTTCGACCGAGATTTCACGATATTTGGCCGACTGCTCGCTGCATTTCCTGACGATCTTTTCGAGCAGGTGCTCCGTATCCTTGATGCGCCAGCGTACGGAGTGAACCCCTGTGAAGGTCTGCATGACCCGAGCAATCAGCTCCGCACAGGCGCGCAACTGCTCATGATTGGCTTCGTGGTCAAGGCCTATTGCACGCAGCATGTCCCACTCTAACTGCGACGCCTCCCAAACCTCTTGGCTAATGCGATTGCGCTGGAGGAAATCTTCGAGGGTGAGGTCCTTCATCATGCTGAACTCCGTAAGCCGCGTTAGTGGCGATCTGCCAGAAGCGGCAACACTACCACTTCGCCAGGACTCACTGAATCCCCTCACATAGGTGCACGCCCCACAAAACAGCGACCATGTTGCTGGCTCATACCAAACGAAAAAGGGCCGACCGGCCGCAGTGTTCCAGCACCCCGACCGGCCGCCAAACCCGCAGAGCACGCCTGCAAGCCCAGCAAAGGCCCCCCACTTCGTCGACGAAGCGCGGGCACCTTATCAGCTGGCTATTTGTACAGTAAAGGCATGCCCATGCACCAACCGCAATCCATCGAAGTCCGCTGCGGCGGCTGTAGCCGTCTCTTGGCCAAGGCCGCCAGCTTCACCCAATTGCAGATCAAGTGCCCGCGTTGCCGGGCGATCAACCAGATAGCCACGAGCTACCCGAATCCAGAGCGCCACCGAGCGCCTCGATCCGTTGAGGTAGCTCATGGCCAAGAAAGCCCATCACCCGGCCGCACCGGGACAGTTCACCCCACCTACCACTGACCAGGTGGGATACCTGCACGGGAGCGAAGCCCTGGCCGGCTTCGGCTCCCGAAACTTCTATGTGGCGCAGCTCCCCCGCGCCGAGGCCAACCGCATGATCATCGCTAACCACTACTCCGGGCGCATCGTGAACAACAGTTATATTCACCTCGGCGTCTGGATCGGTGGCGTGCTACGCGGCGCGCTGCAGTTCGGCTATGCCCTGAACCCGGTGGCCGGCGCGCAGAAGTTCGTGGCCGGCACCCAGGTTGACCAGTACCTGGAGCTGAACCGCATGTGGCTGGACGACGTGGCGCCGCGCAACAGTGAGAGCCGCGCCCTGTCCTATGCCTTCAAGTTCATCAAGCGGGCCTGCCCGCGCGTGGCCTGGGTGCAGAGTTTTGCGGACGAGCGCTGCGGCGGTTGGGGTGTGGTCTACCAGGCGGCGAACTTCCTCTACCTAGGTCACCACCGCACCAGCTTCTATGAGCTGGACGGCCAGGCCTATCACCCCATGCTGCTGACCGCGCACAAGAAATCGGGCCAACGCGGCCAGTTCCTGCGAGCCAACAAGCACCGAGCGATCAAGCGCAGCCTGTTGCAGTTCCGCTATATCTACCTGATCAAGCCGAGTTGGCGGGCCAGGTTCAAGAAGGCGCCGTTGCCGTTTCCGAAGCCTGGGCAGGCGTTACCGGATCGGCGGCGGTTGAAGTCAGCTCTAGCCCAGCAAGCCCAGCGCTGATGAGGTGCCCACCCAAACCGCCCGCCTGGTCAATTTTCAGAACATTCTCACGCCAATACGCAGGCATGGCGCCCACGCTTGGAGGTAAGATTCCGAGGTTTATGCCATACCAATTCGAGGGATCGAGAATGAGCGGCTATGTGCCCAACAACAGAGATGAGCGGCCCGCACCAAAGCCTGAACCCTATAACGGCGACTTCGACCGACAACCTGCCCGGCCTCTGGTGGCGCAAGCGCAGCCAGAGATGCCGCGCCAGGAACTTCGGCAGGCCGGCTGTGTTTTCGCCAAGTCCTGCAATCTGCCTGACGGCGTTATCGATCATCAGCAGCCCGGCAACTTCATCCCTTTGGAGTCGTTGAAAACCTACGGGGAATGGGCAGTACTGGGTACAGGGAGCGCTATTGCGGCCACCGGCACGCCGCTGAAGTTGGTGGGTGGTTCCTCATCCGCTACAGCCTTGGCTACACGCCTGGGCGGCAGCATCGCACTGGCCTTGGCAGAAGGAGCAGCTACGGCGGGTGTAGTGGCCGGGACAGCGCTAGGCAGTATTGCCATGCTTCTGCCCAATAACAACCTCTCCCCGGATAGCGCCTACTACACCAAAGAACAGTATGCAGCGCTCGACATGGGACGAACCCGCGCGCGCCTGAGCATCAAGCACCTCCCCGATGGTTCGGTCGATATTTATGGCTTTTACACCGGTGGCAAAGCCAGCTGGGAAAAGGTACCGGTTATCGAGGCCGTCCCTCGCGGCGATCAGTTCGTCGCCGATATAGGCCTGGGCATCGAACTGATCTGGACGCCCGCCGCCGACCCGAACGATGTGCTGGGTATTCCGGCACTGGAGGGCGCCCCCGCGCTGCCGACCGTGTGGGTATACCCACCGACCGAGAAGTCCGACCAGATTCTGGTCAACCCCGTGCATCCGCCCGAGTACCAGGATGCGATCATCTGGTTTCCCAGCACCGATATCCAGCCGATATACATCGCGCTGAGTCTGCGTGATGAACCGGGCGTAGTGACGGGGCAAGGGCAGGACGTAACGGGCATCTGGCTGGCGGATGCCGGCCGGGAGCTGGGTGCGCCGGTTCCCTCGCAGATTGCCGATCAGTTGCGAGGGAAGCGGTTCAGTAGCTTCGATGATTTTAGGCGAGCGTTCTGGACGGCTGTTGGAAATGACTCGGTGCTGAGTGGGCAATTCAACGAGCGAAACGCTAAGGACATGGCAAAGGGCTTTTCCCCAGTTGCTCCCTCCGCTGAACATGCGGGGAAAAGGCGCGTCTATGAGATCCATCACATTGAAGCGATATCCGAAGGTGGCGCCGTGTACGATCTTGACAACTTAGGCGTTACGACTCCAAAACATCACATTGGACTTCATAAGAAGGGGTAACCAAATGGACTTGAAGAGCAACTTTTCCGATTACACCCAGGATGAGTTTCTAGAGTTGATTCGAGCGATTGAGAGTGCAGGGACAGAAGATGAGCGCGACAGCTTACTTGAGCACTTTATCACTGTCGCAGAGCACCCGGCGGGGTCCGATCTGCTCTACTACCCCGATCCTGGTGCAGATGACAGTCCCGAAGGCATTCTCCAAACAGTCAAAGCCTGGCGCGCCGCCAACGGACTACCTGGTTTCAAGGTCGTCTAGTCGTTTCATCATCGAATGAGCGCATTGGTGATCAGTTACTGACACCCGTCCCCTAATCCCGCTCCCCTCATGCCGCCGACCATGGCGGCATGAACACACAAAACTCCCCACACAACCGCACCACCTCCACAGCCCTCTGTTTCGAGCTGAGCGCCGACGTGCCCGAATGGGTCGAGGTGCTGCCACCCGGCCCGACCGTGACCGGCCGCGATGGCCGCACCTGGACGTATGACCCGGCTCAGGTGCTGGCCGCCACCAAGGCGCACACCGCTGGCGCTGACCTGCCATTCGACTACCTGCACGCCACCGAGCTGAAAGCCCCGCAAGGTGACGACGCCCCGGCGTCCGGCTGGGCGCGCGAGTACCGCCTCAACGAGCGCGGCGCCATCGAGGCCCGCGTGGAGTGGACGGCCAAGGCCCGCAACGCCATCGCCGAGCGCGAATACCGCTACCTGTCGCCGGTGTTCATCTACGACGACGCCGGTCGCATCCACCGCTTTAGCAGCTTCGGCCTGACCAACAAGCCCAACCTGCTGATCAAGGCGCTCAACGCCGAACAACCCACCACGGAGAACCACCCGATGCTCGCAGCAGCCATCCGGGCAGCCCTCGGCTTGTCCGAAACCGCGACGGAAGACGACGCCGTCGCCGCCATCAAGGCGCTGAAGGAGGCCAAGGAAACGGCCCTCAACAGCGAAAAAGCCCCGTCGCTGGAGAAGTACGTGCCGCGCGGCGACTACAACGCCCTGGAGCAACGCGCCGCCAATGCCGAGCAGAAGCTGGCTGACCGCGACAAGGCCGACCTGGACAAGGCCATCAATGCCGAGATCGAGGCGGCCCTCAAGGCCGGGAAGATCACCCCGGCGACCAAGGGCTACCACCTGGCGGCCTGCCAGGAGAGCGGCGGCCTGGAGCGCTTCCGCGAGTTCGTCAAGGCGGCGCCCTCGGTAACGGCCACGGTCGTGCCCGAAGGCAAGGTGGACGAGCAGAACAAAACCGCGCTCAACGCCGAGCAGCAGCAGGCCGCGCGGATGTTCGGCATGAGCGACGACCAGTACCTCAAACACATCAGCGAGGCTCAATAACATGGCAGTGTCCATTACCCCCGCGTTGCTGGCCGCGCTGTTCGCCGGCTATCGCGCCGAGTACCAGAAAGCCCTGGCGGCCGCCCAGCAAACCACCCAGTGGGCCAAGGTGGCCACCCTGGTGCCCAGCTCCACCAGCGAGAACATTTACCCCTGGCTGGGCCAGTTCCCGACCCTGCGCGAGTGGATCGGCGCGCGGGTACTCAAGGACATGGCCGCGCACGGCTACGCCATCAAAAACCGCAAGTTCGAGGGCACCGTCACCATCGAGCGCGACAAGGTCGAGGACGACCTGGCCGGCGTGTTCATGCCGATGTTCACCGAGATGGGCCGCGCCGCCGCGTACCACCCCGAGTCGCTGGTGTTTGAGCTGCTCAAGGCAGGCTTTACCACCGCCTGCTACGACGGCCAGAACTTCTTCGACGACGAGCACCCGGTTTACGCGAACGCCGATGGCACTGGCGCCGTGACCTCGGTCAGCAACATGGACGTGCCGGCCGTAGACCCCGGCCCGGCCTGGTTCCTGCTGGACACCACGCGCGCGATCAAGCCGCTGATCTTCCAGGAGCGCACCAAGCCTGAGATCACCAGCAAGACCGATCCGAACAACAGCGACCATGTGTTCACCCATGACGAGTACGTGCATGGCGTGCGCTACCGCTGCAATGCCGGCTTTGGCTTCTGGCAGATGGCCTACGCCTCTCAGCAGCCGCTGACTGGCGAGCACTACGGCAACGCCCGTGCGGCCATGCAGGGCTTCGTCGCCGACGGCGGCCGGCCAATGAAGATCAAGCCGACGCTCCTGGTCGTGCCACCGCAACTGGAGGCGCAGGCCCGCAAGCTCCTGGTCAAGGACGAGAACGGTGGCAACGAATGGGCCGGCACGGCCGAGTTGTTCGTATGCGACGAGCTGGTTTAAGGGGGCGCCGCCATGATCGTTCGTATCAAGTCCAAGCGGGACGGCTACCGGCGCTGTGGCATCGCCCACCCCCGGCTGCCCACCGACCACCCGGCCGAGCGCTTTACCGACGGCATGCTGGAGAAGCTGCAGGCCGACCCGGTGCTCACCGTCGAGCTGATCGATGGCGAGCTGCCTGGCCCGGCCCCCGAGAGCAGTGGCCAAGGTGGCGACTCTGAGTCTGGTGACACCGGCAGCAATGCCGGCCAGACCGGCGCAAAACCAGACCCGGCCAAGCCGACCAAGGCAACCCCGGCCAAGCCGAAGGTGGGCAAGGCCAGTGCCAAACCCGCTGCGAAAAAAGCGGCCAAGCCTGCGGCGAAACCTGCAACCCCGGCCGCGCCTGCTGACACGTCTGGCGCTCAGGATGAGCAGACCGGCGAGCAAGGGGCCGAGCAGCAGGGCGGCGAGGCATAAGCCATGGCCTACGCAACCCTTGAGGCGCTGATCCAGCAGTACGGCCTGGACGCCGTGCTGCTGGTCGCCGACCGCGACCAGGACGGCGACATTGACGCCGACGTGGTGGAGAAGGCCCTGGCCGATGCCACAGCCGAAATCGACACCTACGTCGGCGCCAAGCACCGCCTGCCGCTACCGGCCGTGCCGCCTGTGCTGGAGCGCCTGTGCTGCGACGTTGCCCTCTACCGCATGTCGTCCGATGGCGGCGTGCTGACCGAGGAAAAGCGCAAGCGTTACGAGGACGCCGTTTCGCTGCTGATCCGCATTGCGGGCGGCAGCGTGTCCCTCGGTATGCCGACCCCGCCCGAGCAGGAAACCAGCGGCGAGGCCTGGTTTGAAAGCCAGCCCAAGCGCTTTGGTGACCTGCTGTGAGCGGCGCCGGTATTCGTGCCGACCTGTTCGCCGACCCGCGCCTGGCCGGACGCCTGGAGCGGTTGGCCCAGCTCGACACCGAGCCGCTGCTGGAGGCCATCGGCGCCGAGGTCGAGAGCCAGACGCGGCGCCGAATCGCCGTCGACAAGGCCAGCCCGGCCGGGATGCCCTGGCCGGAGTGGTCGACCGACTACGCCGCCACCCGGCACAGCGGGCAAAGCCTGCTGCAGGGTGTGGGGCACCTGCTGGACAGCATCACCCACCAGGTTGAAGGCAACAGCGTGTTGATC
This sequence comes from Pseudomonas sp. AOB-7, assembly GCF_003696305.1. Classification (GTDB taxonomy): domain Bacteria; phylum Pseudomonadota; class Gammaproteobacteria; order Pseudomonadales; family Pseudomonadaceae; genus Aquipseudomonas. The sequence continues at coordinate 179,778 of NZ_RFFK01000001.1, forward strand.
GGCAGCCCGCTGGTCTACGCCGCTACCCACCAGTTTGGCGACGACGAGCGCGGCATCGAGCAGCGCCAGTTCCTCGGCCTGGAGGGCGACGACCTGGACGACGTGGTGGGGCTGATCGAGGACTACCTGGAGGAAATCGCCAGTGACTGAGTACACCGCCGACCAGGTGCTGCAAGGCATCCAGGAATGGGCCGAGCAGCTCTACCAGGCCGCAACCCAAAAAGTGGAAGTGGCCCTGCACGGCGGCCGGTTCACCCTGGCCGACCTCAAGCGCTATGCCACCGCCGACCGCGCCTGCCGCATTGCCCTGGAGGGTTTGCGCTTTGAGGTGACGGGCCGGGGCGAGCTGATCGCCACCGCCCAGGCCGTGGTGGTGCTGCTGGCCGGCGACAACGGCAAGAAAGGCGCCCGCGCCCTCAACGTGCTGCAGGTAGCCAGCGTGCTACAGGCCGCGTTGCCGGCCAGCCGCTGCGGCCTAGAACTGCAGGACAGCATCAACGCCAAGGACGTGCGCAGCGCCAACCTGTACAGCGCCGCCCTGGATACCGCAGGCACGGCCGGCTGGGTCATCACCTGGCCGGTGAAGTTTCACCACCCACGAGTCCGCTAGGAGGACACATGAGCAAGACCGCCGCGCCCGCCGATGCGGGCACCAAACCGGCCGCCAACGTGCAGGTAAAGATCACCCGCGAGGGGGGCCACCGCCATGCCGGCGACCTGCACGCCAAGGACGCCGTCATCCGCGTCACCGAGCGTGACGCCCAAATCATCGTCGACCGTATGAAGGCCGGCGAACGCGTGAAGGGGGAATAACCCATGGCAGCACCCAAGGTATTCAAGGGCGTAGGCATCGCGCATGCCCAGCGCCTCAGTATTCCCAACGCGCCCATGCGCGACCTCGGCGACGTCGAGCAGCTCAAGGTCGCGCACCGCAATAACCAACTGGTATGGAAGCAACACCGCCGCCCCGGCGGCGGCAACCTGGCCACCCTCGACACCCCGGACGGCATCAGCCTCGACGTGCAGATGCAGGAATGGACGGACGAGAACATGGCCATGACCCTGCAGGGCAAGGTCGTGGAGCTGCCGGCCGAGACCGTGAGCGCCGAGGAAATCGTGCTGCAGCCCGGCTCGCTGTGCGTGACCCAGTACCCCGGCCCGACCAGCATCGTGCTGACCAAGACCAGCGACAGCAGCGACATTCCGCTGTCGGCGGTGACCATCTCGCCGGCCGGTGTGCGCGTGCCGGAAGGCAGTACGGAGATCACCGCGCCGACCCCGGCGACCATCGCCTACGTCAGCACCGCCGCCAAACGCATCGAGCCGCTGGTGGAGGCCGGCGAGGAATACCGCATCGTGTTCGACGGCCTCAACGAAGCCGAGAGCAACCGCCCCTGCATCGTCGAGTTCTACCGCTGGAAGGCGCCTCCCGCCGAGGAGCTGGCGCTGATCGATGCGGAGAACCCCGGCAAGTTGCTCTCCAAGGGCGAGGTGCTGGCCAACCCGGATGCGCCGGCCGGCGAGTCGCCGTTCTACCGCATCACCTGGCTTTAACCACCCACCACGCCGGGCCGCAATGGCCCGGCCTTGGAGCCTGCACGCATGAGCATGACCCTGACCAAGACCATCAACCTGCCCGGCCTGGCGGTGACCGTCCGCGAGCTGACCGTGGGCGAGATTCGCGCCTGGATGAAGCGCATAGCCGAAGGCGGCCACGACCCCGTCGACGACACCCTGCTGCAGGAAATCAGCCTGGCCGACCTGTGCAGCATGACCGACCTGGAACCCGAGCAGGCCGAAGGCCTGACGCCTAGCCAGTTGCGCCGGGTGTTCGAGGGCTGCCGGGAGGTGAACCCGGATTTTTTCGGCCTGCGGGATCGGATCGAAAGCGCCGGGCGCCAGATCCTCGCAAGGCTCTCGGAAGGCTCGAGCGAAACGCCAGCGCCCTGACCCGGCACGGGCATGCCCAGGTATGGACATACCCCTGGGGCACGTTCCTGGCGGCGTTGGAGGAAGCGACTAGCGCGGCCGAGGCGGCGCGAAAAGGGCGCTGAGAAACAGCGCCCCGAGGCAGATGGCCAGGGCGGCCAGCACGGTGAGCGCCAGGGCCGAGGCGGTGAAACGCGGGAACAGGGCCAGGCAGAGCAGCAGGCCGAACAGCGGGAGAGCTTTCACGGGGCTAGCGCTTAGGCGGGCGCGGGAGGAACAGGCTGGCGACATACGCAGGGCCTGAGACCAACAGCATAACGAGCGCGACCAAGAAACCGGCACCGACGAGCCACCAGGCCAGTTTGGGCATTACCAGAGCCACAACGATCAGGGCGAGCAATACAAGGTGAGCAAGTTTCATGACTGATGTCCGTCTCTCAGTATCCGTCGATGCCGACCAGGGCCGGCGCAACATGCAGGCGTTCCAGGCCGGCTATAAGGCCCTAGTCGAGCAATTGCGCCAGCCGCTGGGGCAGCTCGGCGCGTTCCGCGACCTGCAGGCAAGCCTAGTCCAGAACGAAGCCCAGCTCAATGCGACCCGCGAGCGGGTGCGGGAACTGCGCGACGAACTGATTCGCGCCGAGAAGCCGACCCGCGACCAGCAGCAGGCCTACCGTGCGGCTACGGCCGAGGCGCGCAGCCTGGAGCAGGCCATCGCAGGCCAGAAGGGCCAGCTGGCCCAACTGTCTGCCGCGCTGAAAAGCGCAGGTGTCGATACCAACCAACTGAGCAACGAACAGAAGCGCTTGGCGGCGGATATGGCACAGGCCAGCCGCGCGGCAGACCAGCAGGCGCGGATAGCCGGCGCCCGTGACGCCTTGGGCGTGCGCCCACACCGGGAGATTCGCGGCGAGATCGTCCAGCTGCAGCGCCAGTACCAGACGCTGGCCCGCACCGGGCAACTGACCAGCGCCGAGCTAGCGCAGGCCAAGGTGCGCCTGCGCGAGCGCGTGGCCGAGCTGGAGCAAGGCACCAACGGCTGGGCACAAAGTCTCGGCCATGTGCGCCTGCAGGTAGGCGCGGCGGCAGCCGGCATGGGGGCCATGGTCTACGCGGGCGCCAACCTGTTGAGCTTCTACGCCCAGTTCGCCCAGCGCATGGGCGAGGTCAACAGCATCACCGACCTGAGCCAGGCCGAGTTCCAGGCACTAAGCACAGACGTGCGCCAGCTCAGCCAGGCCATGGGCAAGGAAGCGGCACAGTCGGCGGCGGCGCTGTACGACATTCTTTCCTCGGGCGTCAGCCCGGACAACAGCATCCAGACCCTGGAGCTGGCTACCCGCGCGGCTGTAGCCGGCGTAACCGATACCGCCACTGCCGTGCGCGGCGGCCTGGCCGTGGTCAACGCCTACGGCGAGGGCATCGACAACCTCGGCCTGCGCTACGACCAGCTGTTCCTGGCCGTGCGCGACGGCGTGACCACCTTCCCCGAGCTGGCCAACTATATCGGCGACACCCTGCCCACCGCCAAGGCGGCCGGCGTCGAGTTCGCCGAGGTGGCTGCGGCGATTGCCCTGATGACCAAGGCTGGCATCCGTACACCGCAGGCCACCACCGCGATCAAGGGGGCGATCAACGCCCTGGTCGCGCCGGGCAATGCCGCGAAAGGTGCCATGGAAGAACTGGGCATCGAATGGCAGGGCCTGACCGCCACCCTGGAGGATATCGCCGGCCGTAACCTGGGCCTGGCCGCCCTGAGCGAAATTCTGCCGGACGTGGAAGCGCGCACCGCAGTGCTGGCCCTGACGCAGAACATGGCCGGCCTCAAGGCCGAGGTCGAGGCCATGGGCAACGCCAGCGGCGCGCTCGATGCCGCCTACGCCAAGATGGCCAACACCCCGCAGGCCGAGCTGGATAAGTTCAATGCCACTTGGGGGGAGCTGAAACTGCAGCTAGGCGAGGCGGCTACGGCTTTTCTGCCGTTGATCGAGCTAGGGCGTGACGCAATTACGACCTTTAACGCGCTACCCGAGTCGGTGCGAAATTTAGCGGCTGTCCTACTTGCGGGCGCGGCAGCTACGGTTGCCGTGAGGGCTGCGGTACTGGCGGTGCGCAATCCCTTCGGCCTGTTCCTAGCCCACATGAGCTCCACCCCCGCAGCGGCTGCAGGTGCTGCCTCGGGCATGAGTACCGTAGGCACTGCCGCCACCTCGCTGATTCCCCAACTGCGCACCCTGGCCGACGTAGCCAAGCTGGCCAAGGGCGGCTTGGCCCTGGGCGTGGTGAGCTGGACGGCCGGCAACCTGGCCGAGCTGTACGACCTATACAAACAGAACCAGGAGCTGACGCAGAGCCAACGCGACTACGAGCAGGCCCTGCAGGACACCATCACGCGCACGGTCGAATACGCCAGCACCGTGCTGCTGCCGGCCGAGAGCCTGGCACGCCTCACCGAAGACGAGCGCCAGGCCTACGCCGAGCGCCTGCGCCTGGCCGAGGAGCATTACCGCAAGCAGGCCGAGCTGCAGAGCCGCCAGCACACCGATCCGGCCACCGTGAGCCAGGAGGCGCTGGCCAGCGCCCGCCGCGCCCGAGAATACCGCGAGGCGCTGGCCGCCCTCGATGCCCAGCACGCCCAGCGTGAAGCCGCCGAGCGCCGCCACAGCGACAACCTGGCCAAGATCAAAGCCGACAACCTCAAGCGCATCCAGGACGCCCTGGGCCAGGAAATCCTCGCCTACGACGCGGCCAACAAGCAGTTGGAAGCGGCGAACAAGAAAACCCAGGCGGCGATGAAGGCGCGCGCCGACCTGGCCAAAGAGTTCGACCAACTGGTCAAGGACATGCAGGCGCCGGCCGACGACGGCCCGGCCACCTTCGGTGACGTGACCGCGCTCAAGGCCGACGCCCGCCAGGCACTGCAGCGCGGCGACTCTGAGGAAGCGATCCGCCAGGCCCGCGCGGCGGCCGGAGTGCTGCGCGAGCTGAAAGAGAGCGGCGCCAACACCTACGGCTTCACCGGCATTGCAGCGGAGTTGGCACAAATTGCCGACCAGGCCGCGCGTCTGGACGAGCTGCAGGCCGACGTCGAGCGCATCGACGCCCAGGGCCGGGTCGACGAAATCAAGGCGCGCATGGATGGCCTGCTGGCCGAGGCCGAAGCCTTCAAGCGCATCAACATCGAGTTCACCGGCTTCGAGCAGAGCGCCGCCGCCCTGGAGGCCCAAGCACATGCCCTGGCCGAGCGGCTCAAGCAGTACATGGTGATCCCGGTCAACTACGTGGGCAGCGATGGCCAGGCACTGAGCGAGGCGGACAAGAAGGCCGCCGAAGTGCTGGGTGTGGAGCCCATCAAGCGCGCGGCCGGTGGCTGGGTCGACGGCCCCGGCAGCCCCACCAGCGACAGCGTGCTGCTGGCCGCCTCGCGCCGCGAGTTCGTAGTCAACGCCTGGGCCGCCCAGCGCCTGGGCGCGGCGAACCTTGCGTACCTGAACAGCACCGGCGAGCTGCCGCAGCGCGTCGCCTCGCTGCCTGACTTTCCCGACTTCCCGCAGTCGCTCGACCGCCTGGGCGAGCGCCAGCCGCTGAACCTGGCCATGCCCTGGGGTGGCAGCTACGCCCTGGAGGGCGCGCCTACCGAGGTGCAGCGCTTCCAGCAAGACCTTGAGCGCGCGCGCCTGAAGTTCGGCGGAGGCCGGGCGCGATGAGCCAGCACATCATCCCCATGGTGCTGGGCGGCGTGCCCATCACCCCGCACAGCGGCCCGGTACGCATGCGCTACGAGCCGTTCGGCGGCAGCGCCGAGCTGCGCATGGCCGACGGCACCGGCATCAAGCAGACGCACTGGCGCAAGACGCGCATCCTGGCCAGCGGTAGCGGCCCCCTGGAGCCGGCCCTAGAGCACCTGGACTACAGCGGCCCCTTGGAGCTGTGGTGCGTAAAGCCGCTGGCAATCAGCGGCACGGCCCTCCAGTACCAACTACCTGCCGCCGCGAGTCGCCGGCCGGACGTGGCCCCCTGGGCCTGGGCTGAGGTGGCCGGGCGCTGGCAGGACGTGGCCGTGGCCATGGACGGTGACCTCGCCACCCTGACCCCGCCCCCCGGTGCTGGCCGCTACCAGGTGTTCTGGTTGCCGCGTTATAGCGTTCTGACTGACGGCCTAGTCACCGACTGGGACGAAAGCCAGCAGCGCTGCGACTGGTCGCTGGAAGCGAGGGAGCGCTGATGGAGATCAACGGCGCCAACCTTAACGGCGCAACGCTCAACGGCGCCACACATTCCTGGGCCGGCCAGACCGAGACGGTCACCCCGCCCGCCAGCAGCCGCTGGCGCCTGCGCGTGTTGCTCGACGGCCTGGATGTATCGGCCCGCCTGACCGGCCAGTTGGCCATCGACCGCGAGGAAGGTGCGGCGCGCCTGGCCCGCCTGAGCCTGCGCCCGCAGCCGGGCCTGCTGGACCTGGACGTGTTCACCGGCAAGCCGCTGCAAGTCTACCGCCAGCGCCTGCAGGGCACCGCGGTGGTCAGCGAGCAACTGCGCTTTACCGGCGTAACCCTGCGCCCGAGCCTGGACGCCACCCGAGGCGTGGTCGGCCTGACCGGCACCTGCGACCTACAGAACCGCATCGAGCAGTTGCCCATCGAGGCCATCGACGCCCTGGTGCCCGGCTACTACGCCGAGGCGGTGTTCGGCGAAATCGAAAGCCACTGGCAGTACGCCCAGGATCGCTGCTCCACGCTCATGGGCAACCTGGAGTCGGCGCCGGACGGCAGCCTACGCATGACGCCCTGGACGCCGGCAGCAGTGGCCCATTTCACCTTCGGCGCCGATGCCGTGCTGGACGGCAGCGTCGAGGTGCAACCGGCCGATGTCGGGCAACTGCTTAACCAGGTCGAGCTGGTCGTGGAGTACCGCTACAGCCGCCTGCGTCAGCGCCAACAGGGATACACCTGGGGCCACCCGGCCGGATCGTTCTGCGTCTGGCGCCTTAACAGTACCGAGCTGCCGACCCGCAGCATGCTGCGCGATGCCCTCGACCAGGGCGGCTGGCAAAGCCGGGGCACGGCCATGGAAACCCTGCCGCCGAGCGCCCCCAATCCGTGCCTGGATGGCATCCCTTGGAACAACCCCTATACCGCCGACCCCTTCCTGCTGGGCTTCCACTCTACCCTGATCAAGCGCTTTACCCAGACCATTACCGAGCGCTACCACATCACCCTGGACGCCGTCGGTTCACAGGCCGCCTTCGGCGCACATCCGGGGCGCGAACGCTATAGCGACGAGGTGGCCTACGAGGCCGGCGACTGGGAGAACCAGCCGGCCGACCTCGACCCACCGGGGGCGGTGCGCGACGAGCTGGACGACTGGGTCATCGACCAGGACGAACCGGCCCGCCGCGACAACACCCTGCACACCGTGCTGCGTTGCGAGCAAGTGCGCATCGCCGCCAGCCACCGCCAGACCCGCGTGCTGTTCCAGACGCCGATCACCGACGCGGTATACGACACCCTGCACACCGCGCGCCTGGCCGCCCTCGGCACCGTCGCCCAGGGCAAGGTGGTACGGGTGCAGGAGCGCTGGGACATGGACGGCGGCAGCGAGGTCGCCACCCTGGAGTTGGCCATTCGGCGCGGCGGCGCGGCGGTCGCGGCCGATCCGCTGATCCTACCGGCCCGGCCCACCTTCGACCTGAGCGACGTGCCGCCACCGTCGCCACCATTGCTGACAACCCAGCTCGGCGGCGCCGTGAGCAGCCCGCCCTTCGACGAGAGCCGCGACGGCTTCTCCGGCAACTACTCGATCACCGCACCCGGCAGCGAGACCTACCCGCGCCAGCTTCGCCTGACCACGCCGGACATTCCCGCGCGCCACCGCGACCCGGTCGAGACCGAAACTGTCGCCCGCTACAGCCTGAACCTAGCCACTGACCTGCTGCTCACGGAGGTGCCATGAGCGACCAAAGCCTGATCAAGGACATCAACTCACTGCTGCAGCCCCGACGCCGCAAGGAACTCAAGCCGGCCGAGCCACGCGGCGCCCTGGGCGGCCAGCGCGCCGTTGCAGACTACAGCGCGAGCAATCCGACCGAAGGCGGGGGCATTGCCAGCCCGCTGACGGAGCAGAGCCGCGAATACTGGCCCGGCGGCGTGCCGAGCAGCGACGGCCTGTTCACTCTGCCGGCGATCAAAACCTGGGTATTCACCGACGCCAACGGCGCCGAGGTGGTGATGGCCTTCGCCGATCCGGTGACGCCATGACAGTGCCTGTATGGGGCGTTCCCTGGCATGGGCTGGTGCAGAGTGGGCAACTGCTACTCCCCAATGGCAGCAGCATGCCCTATGCGATCAACCTGACGAAAACCACCGGCTCGGATCAGTCGTTCGCGCCGCTGCTGGATTGGCCTGGCACGACCTACCGGGTGTTTGTGCCCGGCACCCCGGCGGTTACGCGCTCAGAGGATGAGCTGGCCGATGACCAGGCCGCCGGCCTCCAGTGGCGCAATGAGGCCATGCTCTCCGGTGGGTTTCTCACGCTGCATCGCCGCGCGCTGTCGGGCTGGATCTACACCGACCCGGCTGGAGTGCGCTGGTGGGCGCGCTGCGAGCTGTTGAACGATAACTACCAGCACGACGTGTCAGCGCCGCTCACGCTCACCCTGCTGCTGGCCCGCTTCGGCGAATTCGTAGCGGCGCCGGAGTCGTACAGCTACAGCGTGACGGTGATCGATTTCGGCCTGGCCGGCGGGCACCCGTTGCAGGTGCCCGCCGGCCTGCGGCTGCGAGCCCTGATCGATGACATTCGGCATGACGGTTCCCGAGTGTCGGTGATGCTGCACCAGCGCCTGCCCACCGGGGACAACCCAGATATTCGGCGGCCATTCTCCTGGCTGGAGCTGTCCATCGCCGGGCCTGGCCAGGACGCCAGCGTGGCAATCGCGGTGGCCCATTCCATCACCGCGTCCACCGTTGTTTCTACGGTTCGGGCGGCGCCGAGCGACTATCTGGCTGGCGACCTCACCGAGTGGGTAGATGGTGTTCCACAGGAGCCCGAGTTCGTGGTGTTGCCCGGCAGCTATGGCGAGGGGGGCAATCCTCCAGGGCCCGAACACCACGAGGAGGATGGTGCCGGCAATTTGCTACGGCGCTGGCGTGTGCGTGCAGGGGTGACCTACAGCGGCAGCGCCTCGTTCCAGCTCAGCCGTATCGCGGCCGTGTGGTACGACGCCGAGGGGGAGGCGACGCCACTGTGGCAGGACTATCAGGCTAGTTTCGACATTGCCTGGCCAGTGCCGGACGAATCTGGCCTGACCAGCAGCATGGCGACGCAATGGACGGTGCGCTGGCGACTCGGTGAGGCGGAGTTGGGGGCGGTCGCTGGCAGCGGCGAGGCTAGCATGCTCCACGAGTGGAACCCGCTGACATTCGGCACCGTCAACGAGACCTTGGAATCGGTGGTCGATGGCGCTTCAACCTCCAGCAGCCAGACCTATGAGCATGATGCGTTCAACTGGAGGCACGCGACGGTTACCCCATTCGGCGCGTTGAACCTGGCCTCAACAGATGCAGACGCTGCCAAGTTTGCCGCCAAGGAGTTCGCGCGCTTCGGCTATGTGCCCAATTTTCAGCCGATCAGGGTGGTGCGGTACTCGAACCATGTCATTGGCATGCGCGTCCAGCGGCCGAGCGACCCGGTGGCCTACGCGTTCCACCCGCCAATCACGCCGAGCGGCATAGCTGCTGGCGAGGTTCACGTCTCTACCAACCTTTCGCTCGTCGGGCGATACGGCTCCTGGTGCCCGGCAACCGGTCAGGCCGTTTGGCGCCTGAGTTCTCCCGCCAGTTATGTCTGACCCGAGGTAACCCATGCAGCTATATCACAACAACTGGGCCGCGCAGCTGACCACGCAGGCGTCTGCCTCGACGCTCCAGCTGCAAGTATCGCCCGCCCTAGCGGCGGCCCTCGGTGCCTTCGACGCTGGCGACTACACCCTGTTGACGCTGGCTGAGTGGGGCGAGGAAACGGTGTGGGAGATTGTCAGGGTCATCGGTGCGGATGCCAGTACCGGCGTGCTGACAGTGGCGCCCGGCGGGCGTGGTCAGGAGGGCACTGCGGCACGCATCTGGAGCATCGGCACGCCGATCAGCGCCCGTGTGACCAGGGGCACGCTGGAGAGTCTTCGCGACAATGCCGGCGCCCCGCTTAGCGATGCCGCACCGCTGGCGGCAGGCGACGTCAATTCCGGCACAAGCGCAGAAGCTAGCCGCGCAGACCACGTGCACGCGATGCCCACTGCGGAAGACGTGGGGGCCGACCCACAAGGGGCCGCTGCGGCCGCATTCGGCGCCGCCGTGCAGCGTGGCAACCATGAGGGCACCCAACCCATCGCGACGGTTGAAGGGCTGGCTGGCGAGTTGCAAGCCCGCGAACAGCGGCTGGGCGTAATGACAGTTTCAGGCAGCAGCCTAACGCTTGCGCTAGAGCACCTGGGCCAGATGCTGGAGCTACAGCAGGCGTGCATCGTTACCGTGCCGCCGGCGACAGAGGTCGCGTGGCCGGGTGCCGGTCGAATCCTCCTATGCCAAGCCGGCGAGGGCGAAGTAAGTGTGGTGCAGGACGGCGGTGTCTCGGTGTTGAAACCCGCGAGTAGGCGCATGGCGCTTGCCGAGAATGGCGCGGTGGCAACCCTGCTGATTCGTCCGGGGATGAACAGTTGGCGCTTGTTTGGCGACCTGGCGCCTGCCGAGGCCGCTTCCGGCACAGAGCTTCTGACCGAAGCTGGGGAAACCCTATTGACCGAGGCTGATGAGCCTCTCATCGAGGAGTAGCTATGAGCAAACGTATCAGTGAACTGGACATCGCCGACAGTCCGCTTGGGGACAGCGATCAGATGGTAGTAGTGCAGCAAGGCGTAACCAAGCGGGCTGCGGTAGCAGCGTTGCCCTGGCGCGGCCTGACAAAGGACAACTACGTGGACATGCTGCGCACGGGGGCGTTCGGCACCCCCTTTCTGTGTCTCAACTACCAGCCGGGGCTGGGTGGCTTCTGCCAGTTCGACCTCAAGGGAATCCCTGCGGGGAGCGTGGAGGGCATGCCTAATGTCCTGGTCGATAATCAGGGTGGTAGCGGCTCCCTGGAAGTACAGGCGGACATAGCCAAGCTGAAAACGGGCGCCACGGCGACCGGGCGCATGCGCCTGGCGCTGTTCTCTCCGGCTCAGGTGTTCGATGCAGGTTTCTCGACTCTTAACGTCGGCCATGCCGTGCGTGGCGAGATTGACTACATAGAGGCCCGCTGGCTCGGCGAAATCCCTGTCGCCAGCACCAGCGCCCAGCGTTTCCAAGCGCTGTTCGGTATCGAGGTCGGCACGTCGCAGATTGGGCTTCGCTACTCTGACAACGCCAACGGCGGTCTCTGGCAGGTGGTACTGAACAATGGGGGGACGGTGCTGGCAAACACCAGTCTTACCTTTCAGGCCGGCTGGGATGGTTGGTTCAGGGCGCGCGTGACGCCCAGCGCTGCGACTGGACAAGAGGCAACTGTCCAGGTCTGGCTGGATAACTGGAACAACGGCAATGCCGAGCTGCTATACGAGGGGGTCATTAACATCCCTGGGCTCGGTGTCGCTGAAGATGCGCGGATCGACTGGACGCCCTATGCCTGGATCATCAAGTCGGTCGGCACAACCTCCTGTGAGCTACATGTGAACGCGATGAGCAGCGAGGTTCGCGTTCGCTGAAGGCCTGGGGCTCTCTCAGTGCCAAATCTGGCGCGCAAGAGCCCCAGCGGTTGGCCAAAGCTCAGTGCCAAAACCAGCGCAACGCGGTGCCAAATCCGCCGCGCGCTTACAGGACGGCGATCCGCTTTAGCCCACGCCAACCACCGTTGGCGGGCTAAAGCCCAGCCTGCGAGCCTTTGCCCCCAATGGCCAATAAAAAAGGGCCTGCATCGCTGAAGGCCCTTCGGGTATGGCGGACTCAGGAGGATTCGAACCTCCGACCGCTCGGTTCGTAGCCGAGTACTCTATCCAGCTGAGCTATGAGTCCGTTTGGCGCTTTTAGACCAGATCACCGCTGGTTGAAACAAACTGGCTTGCATCGCTGCAGCGCCATTCGATATGGCGGACTCAGGAGGATTCGAACCTCCGACCGCTCGGTTCGTAGCCGAGTACTCTATCCAGCTGAGCTATGAGTCCGTTTAGCGCTTTTAGACCAGATCGCTGCTGGTTGAAGCAAAATGGCTTGCACTGCTGCAAGCCATCCAAGATGGCGGACTCAGGAGGATTCGAACCTCCGACCGCTCGGTTCGTAGCCGAGTACTCTATCCAGCTGAGCTATGAGTCCGTGTCGCTGTCGCCGACCAGGCGTGCTGCCTAATTGACTAAATATGGCGGAGAAGGGGGGATTCGAACCCCCGACACCCTTTTGAGGTGTACTCCCTTAGCAGGGGAGCGCCTTCGGCCACTCGGCCACCTCTCCGCAACACGGGGCGCATGATAAACATGTTTTCCCCGTTTGCAAACAAAAATTTGTAGAAAAATTAGTGGCTTGGTTCGTCACCCTTCTCTTTCTGGATGCGCTGGTAGATTTCTTCACGGTGCACGGCAACCTCTTTGGGCGCGTTGACGCCAATGCGCACCTGATTACCTTTCACACCCAACACGGTGACAGTCACATCGTCACCGACCATCAGGGTCTCTCCGACCCGGCGAGTCAGAATCAGCATTCCTTTCTCCTCACGGATTTCATTTTCAGGACAACAGTCTGCAAAAAAGAAAATGGTGGCAGCCCCCAACGAACTCAAGCCCGGGAACCTTCACCCAAGTATTGACCAGAGCGCGCAGAAAGAAAGTTCCGACGCACCAGTCAAAAAGACGAAAGGCGCGGAACCAGCCGCGCCTTTCGGATCATGCGTTACTCGCCCTGTCGTGCCGGGGCGTCGAGCTCGAAGGCAGTGTGCAGTGCGCGCACGGCCAGTTCCAGATATTTCTCCTCGATCACCACGGAGACCTTGATTTCCGAGGTGGAGATCATCTGGATATTGATGCTTTCCTTGGCCAGCGCCTCGAACATGCGGCTGGCGACGCCGGCGTGGGAACGCATGCCGACGCCGACGATGGAGACCTTGGCGATGTTGGTGTCGCCGACCACTTCGCGGGCACCCAGCTCGTCGGCGGTCTTCTGCAGCACGGTCAGGGCGTTGTTGTAGTCGTTGCGGTGCACGGTGAAGGTGAAATCGGTGGTGTTATCGTGCGAGACGTTCTGCACGATCATGTCCACTTCGATATTGGCGGCGCTGACCGGGCCGAGAATCTTGAAGGCGATGCCAGGGATATCCGGCACCCCACGGATGGTCAGCTTGGCTTCGTCGCGGTTGAAGGCGATGCCGGAAATGATCGGCTGTTCCATGGATTCCTCTTCATCAAGGGTAATGAGGGTGCCCGGGCCCTCCTGGAAGCTGTGCAGGACGCGCAGCGGGACGTTGTACTTGCCGGCGAACTCCACCGAACGGATCTGCAGCACCTTGGAACCGAGGCTGGCCATTTCCAGCATTTCCTCGAAGGTGATCTTCTCCAGGCGCTGGGCCTGCGGCACCACACGCGGGTCGGTGGTGTAGACGCCATCGACGTCGGTGTAGATCTGGCACTCGTCGGCCTTCAGCGCCGCGGCCAGGGCCACGCCGGTGGTGTCGGAGCCGCCGCGACCGAGGGTGGTGATGCTGCCGTGCTCGTCGACACCCTGGAAACCGGCGACGACGACGACGCGGCCGGCCTTGAGGTCGGCACGAATCTTCTGGTCGTCGATCTGCAGAATGCGCGCCTTGTTGTGCGCGCTGTCGGTGAGGATACGCACCTGGTTGCCGGTGTAGGACACTGCCGGCACGCCGCGCTTGATCAGCGCCATGGCCAGCAGGGCGATGGTCACCTGCTCGCCGGTGGACACCATCACGTCCAGTTCGCGCGGCACCGGGTCACCGTCGCTGACCTGTTTGGCCAGGTCGATCAGGCGGTTGGTCTCGCCGCTCATGGCGGAGACCACGACGACGATGTCGTCGCCCTTCTCGCGGAACTTCTTCACCTTCTCGGCCACCTGCTGGATACGCTCGACGGTGCCGACTGAGGTGCCTCCAAACTTCTGTACGATCAAAGCCATTTCAAAAAGCCGCCTGATTCCTCGAAGGGCGCCCATTAAACCCGCATCGGGTCACACTGCCAAGGCCCGCCGGACGCACTGCGGGCCCCGCTTTCACACCTGTTACAGGCCCTGCTCGACGAAAGTAGCAGCCAGTGCCAATGCCTCGTCCAGCTTGCCGGCGTCGACGCCGCCGCCCTGGGCCATGTCCGGACGACCGCCGCCCTTGCCGCCCACGGCCGCGGCGGCCTGACGCATCAGGTCGCCGGCCTTGAGCTTGGCGGTCAGGTCCTGGGTCACGCCGGCGACCAGCACCACCTTCTCCTCGAACACGCCGCCAAGCAGGATCACCGCGCTGCCGAGCTTGTTCTTCAGCTGGTCGACCAGCGCCAGCAGCGCCTTGCCGTCCAGCCCGTCGAGCCGCGCGGCCAGGACCTTGGCGCCCTTGATCTCGACGGCGGCGCCGGCCAGGTCGTTGCCGGCAGCGCTGGCGGCCTTGGCCTTGAGCTGCTCCAGCTCCTTCTCCAGCTGACGGTTGCGCTCGAGCACGCCGGCCAGCTTGTCCAGCAGGTTGTCGCGGCTGCCCTTGACCAGCACCGCGGCTTCCTTGAGCAGCTCCTCGGCCGCGTTCAGGTAACCCAGCGCCGCGGCGCCGGTAACCGCCTCGATGCGGCGCACACCGGCGGCCACGCCGCCTTCGCTGGTGATCTTGAACAGGCCGATATCGCCGGTACGCGAGACGTGGGTGCCGCCGCACAGCTCGACGGAGAAGTCGCCGCCCATGCTCAGCACACGCACCTGATCGCCGTACTTCTCACCGAAAAGGGCCATGGCGCCCTTGGCCTTGGCGGTGTCGATATCGGTTTCCTCGGTTTCCACCTCGGAGTTCTTGCGGATCTCGGCGTTGACTATGTCTTCCAGCGCCTTGAGCTGCTCGGGCTTGATCGCCTCGAAATGGCTGAAGTCGAAACGCAGGCGCTGGCTGTCGACCAGCGAGCCCTTCTGCTGCACGTGCTCGCCGAGCACCTGGCGCAGCGCGGCGTGCAGCAGGTGGGTGGCCGAGTGGTTCAGCGCGGTGGCCTGACGCACGCTGGCGTCGACCTCGGCCTTGAGCGAGGCGCCGACGCTGAGGCTGCCCTTGGCGACCACGCCATGGTGCAGGAAGGCGCCGCCGGCCTTGGTGGTGTCGCGCACCTCGAAGCTGACGCCGGCACCCTCCAGGTAGCCGCAGTCGCCGACCTGGCCGCCGGATTCGGCGTAGAACGGGGTCTGATCCAGCACCACCACGCCCTCCTCGCCTTCCTGCAAGCTGTCGACGGCCTGGCCGTCGGCGAACAGGGCGACAATGGTGCCGCTGCCGCGGGTGCCTTCGTAGCCGAGGAAACGGGTGTCGCTGTCGACCTTGACCAGGGCGTTGTAGTCCATGCCGAAGGCGCTGGCGGAACGGGCGCGCTCGCGCTGGGCGGCCATCTCGCGCTCGAAGCCGCTCTCGTCGAGGCTCAGGCCGCGCTCGCGGGCGATGTCGCCGGTCAGGTCGTAGGGGAAGCCATAGGTGTCGTACAGCTTGAACACGGTTTCGCCGGGGATGACCTTGCCCTTGAGGCCGACCAGATCCTGCTCGAGGATCTTCAGGCCCTGCTCCAGGGTCTTGGCGAACTGCTCTTCCTCGGTCTTCAGCACGCGCTCAATATGCGCCTGCTGTTGCTTGAGCTCGGGGAAGGCCTCGCCCATCTCGGCCACCAGGGCGGCGACGATCTGGTAGAAGAAGCTGCCCTTGGCGCCGAGCTTGTTGCCGTGGCGGCAGGCGCGGCGAATGATGCGGCGCAGCACGTAGCCGCGGCCCTCGTTGGACGGGGTGACGCCGTCGGCGATGAGGAAGCCGCAGGAGCGGATATGGTCGGCCACCACCTTGAGCGAGGCCTGGCCGTCGTTGCTGCAGCCGATGGCCTTGGCCGCGGCGGCCAGCAGGTTCTGGAACAGGTCGATCTCGTAGTTGGAGTTGACGTGCTGTAGCACGGCGCTGATGCGCTCCAGGCCCATGCCGGTGTCCACGCTCGGCGCCGGCAGCGGGTGCAGCACGCCGTCGGCAGTGCGGTTGAACTGCATGAACACGTTGTTCCAGATCTCGATGTAGCGGTCGCCGTCCTCTTCCGGGCTGCCGGGTGGGCCGCCCCAGATGTGCTCACCGTGGTCGAAGAATATCTCGGTGCAGGGACCGCACGGGCCGGTGTCACCCATGGCCCAGAAGTTGTCGGACGCATAGGGCGCGCCCTTGTTGTCGCCGATGCGGATCATGCGCTCGGCCGGGATGCCAACTTCCTGGGTCCAGATGTCGTAGGCCTCGTCGTCGGTGGCGTAGACGGTGACCCAGAGCTTCTCCTTGGGCAGCTTCAGCCATTTGTCGGAGGTGAGGAATTCCCAGGCGAAATGGATGGCATCACGCTTGAAGTAGTCACCGAAGCTGAAATTGCCCAGCATTTCGAAGAAGGTGTGGTGGCGCGCGGTGTAGCCGACGTTTTCCAGGTCGTTGTGCTTGCCGCCGGCGCGTACGCACTTCTGGCTGGTGGTGGCGCGGGTGTAGGCGCGCTTTTCCAGGCCGAGGAAGCAGTCCTTGAACTGGTTCATCCCCGCGTTGGTGAACAGCAGGGTCGGGTCGTTCGCCGGGATCAGCGAGCTGGAAGCGACACGGGTGTGCCCTTTTTCTTCGAAGAAGCTCAGGAAGGCTTCACGGATTTCTGCGCTTTTCATAGGGGTCTTCCACGGAAACAGGCGGCCACGGCAAAAGCCGGCAAAGGGCCGCATTATATCGGGCCCACCGCGCGCGGCTAGTGCCTTGTTGATCGCTGGCGCCGCTGCGGCGCTGCGCTTGCGACTCAGAACGAGCGAAAAGCGGCGAAAGCCTCGATCACCTGCTCGATTTGCTCAGCGTTGACGTCCAGATGGGTGACCAGGCGCAGGCGCGGCGCAGCGCTCACGGCGATGCCGCGCTCGGCCATAAAGGCCTTTACCGTGCTGGCACGCTCGCCGAGCTGCACATAGACCATGTTGGTCTGCACCGGCTCGACGCTGTAGCCCAGCTCGAGCAAAGCTTCACCCAGGCGCGCGGCGTTGGCGTGATCCGCGGCCAGACGCTCGACCTGGTGCTGCAGCGCATACAGCCCCGCCGCCGCCAGTACGCCGGCCTGGCGCATGCCGCCACCGACCATCTTGCGCAGGCGCCGCGCCTTGCCGATCAGCGCCGCGCTGCCGCACAGCACCGAACCGACCGGCGCGCCGAGGCCCTTGGACAGGCACACCGAGACCGAATCGAAGTGCTGGGTGATCTCCCGCGCCGGCATGCCGAGCTTGACCGCGGCGTTGTACAGCCGCGCACCGTCCAGGTGCAGGGCCAGGCCGCGGCGACGGGTCAGCTCGCGGGCGGCGGCCAGATAGGCCAGCGGCAGCACCTTGCCCTGCATGGTGTTTTCCAGGGCCAGCAGGCGGGTGCGGGCGAAGTGGAAGTCGTCCTGCTTGATCGCCGCCTCGACCCTGGCCAGGTCCAGCGAACCGTCGGCTTCGCCGTCGAGCGGTTGCGGCTGGATCGAGCCGAGCACCGCGGCGCCGCCGCCCTCGTATTTGTAGGTGTGCGCCTGCTGGCCGACTATGTACTCGTCGCCGCGCTCGCAATGGGCCATCAGGCCGAGCAGGTTGCTCATGGTGCCGGTGGGCACGAACAGCGCCGCCGCGAAGCCCAGCTCCGCAGCCAGCCAGGCCTCCAGACGATTGACCGTGGGATCCTCGCCGTAGACATCGTCGCCCAGCTCGGCGGCGAGCATGGCCGCGCGCATGCCGGCGGTGGGCTGGGTGACGGTATCGCTGCGCAGGTCGATCAGGGGCATGGCGGACATCCTTGAGTGGCATGGAAAAGGCCATGCTACGAGGCCGCCTCGCGCGGTCACAAGATACAGTTGGCTGCGAAATCGGCCGGAAAGCGCCCCCCATGCGGGAGCGGCTTCAGCCGCGAAGCGATCAGCCAGGGTTCGCGGCTGAAGCCGCTCCTACAGCTGTCACCCGGGCTACGCCAGGTTGGAACCGTCGTCCGGCACGATCAGGATGCCGGCGCGCAGGCCGTTCTTCACCTTGGGATTGGGGAAGATGATGCGTGCGCCCTGCTCTTCCACCACCCAGCGGGTGTCGGCGATATCTTCGGCGAGCAGGTAGCCGGGCTCCAGTTCGCTGAAGTTCTCGATATCGGCCGGCAGGTGCAGCTGGAAGCTGTCGCTGTGCTTGATGATCTCGCGTGCCACGGCGAACAGTTGCAGGCCGTCCAGGCCCTGGGCCTGCGGCGCCGGTTCGCGCCCTTCGATCAGTTCGACGAGGGCGTTCTCCAGCAGGTCGAGGTTGACCAACTGGTTCTGGCCGAAGGCGCGCGCCTTGCCCAGCTCCAGGGTGAAGGCCTCGGCGCCGAGCTGGGCATAGGTGTAGGAACTGAAGGTGATCGAGCCCTTGTTCTGCAGCAGCACCGCCTCGATGCCGGCGGCGCGCAGACGCTCGAGTTCGCGGCGCGAGTGAGCGCGGCCCTGGTGCCAGGGGTAGAGGGCGAACTGCTCGATCTTCGAGCCGCGAATGGCGGTGTGCAGGTCGTAGTGCAGGCGGGTGCGGCCGTCCTTGCTGAAGAAGGTCGCCGCCAGGTGCTCCAGGTCGCAGGCGCGGATCGCCTCGAAGCCGCTGGACTGCTCGTGGCGCCCATTGAACAGGCGGTTGATGTCCTGCTCCACGTAACGCTCGCCGCGGCGCATGGCCTCGGGGTTGCCGAACAGGAAGAGCATGCGCGCCGCCGGGTGCAGCTCGTTGCGCGCGATGCCGCGCAGCAGGCGGTCGAGCAGCTCGATCGGGGCGGTTTCGTTACCGTGGATGCCGGCCGACAGCAACAGATCCAGGCCGCTGTCGCGCGCCGCCGGCGGGGTCACCTCCAGCGCGCCTTCGGCCAGCCAGCGCAAACGCGTGCCCTCGGGGGTCAACTGGATCTTCGCCGACGGCTCATGGCCGGCCAGGGTCAGTTCAAGCAGTTTGCCGAGGGCAAGCATCAGACACTCCTCAGGGCTTAGTGATTGCAGTCCGGGCCGTGAACATGATCATCCTCGTCGGCGATCGCCGGCTCCATCTCCAGCTGCAGGCTGACCAGGTTGGTGGCCTGGGGGCGCAGCAGCAGGTTGGCGTACTCGCTGTCGCCCTCGGCCACGTCGACGCCGATCAGCAACTGGTCGCCAACGGCCTGGACCCACAGCTCCTTGCCCTGCCAGACCACGGCAAAGCGGCTGCAGGAGGTTTCCAGTTGGGTGCCGTCGTTATCTTCGAGAATCAGTTGCAGGGCGTCGCTCATAAAATCTCCGAGGTTGGGGCGAGGTTCAGGTCATCTGGAAAGGATAGACCGAGCCCAGTTTAAGGATCTGCGTCAGTTCATCCAATGCCGTGCGGCATTCGATCAGCAATTGCGGATCGGCCAGGTCGGCTTCGCTGAGGCGGTCGCGGTAGTGCTTGTCGACCCAGGCCACCAGGATGTCGTGCAGCTCGGGACTCATCACCACGCCCGGATTGACCGCGGCCAGCTCCTGCTCCTTGAGCGCCACGCGCAGGCGCAGGCAGGCCGGGCCACCGCCGTTCTGCATACTCTGCTTGAGGTCGAACACCTTGACCTCGCGGATCGGCCCGTTGCTGGCGGTCAGCTGCTCCAGGTAGCGCCAGACGCTGGCGTTGTTGCGGCACTCCTCCGGCACCACCAGCAGCATCGAGCCGTCTTCGCGGGTCAGCAGCTGGCTGTTGAACAGGTAGGACTTGACCGCATCCTCCACGCTCACGGTGCCGGCCGGCACGCACACCGCCTGGAAATTGCCGCCGCGGCGGGCGAGCTTGTCGCTCAACGCGGCGAGTACCTTGTCGGTCTCGAGGAAGGCGTGCTGGTGATAGAACAATACCTCGCCGTTGCCCACCGCGATCACGTCGTTGTGGAACACGCCCTGGTCGATCACCTCCGGATTCTGCTGGGCGAACACCACCCCGGCCTTGCCCAGGCCATGCAGGCGGGCCACCGCCTGCGAGGCCTCCAGGGTCTGCCGCGCCGGGTAGCGCTGCGGGGCCGGATAGCGGCTATCGAAGGCGCTGCGGCCGTAGACGAAGAACTCCACGCCCGGTTCGCCATAGCCCTTGCAGAAACGCGTGTGGTTAGCCGCGCCCTCGTCGCCGAACTGGCTGACCGCCGGCAGCGCCGGGTGATGGGCGAAGTGCTTCTCGCTGGCGAACATCGCCTGCAGCACGCGGCTGGTGGTGGGGTGCTCGATGCTGCGGTGGAACTTGCAGTTGAGGTTGGCGGCGGTGAAGTGCACGCGACCGTCGGCGGTGTCGGCGCTGGGGCTGACGGTGCAGGCGTTGGCCGTCCACATGCTGGAGGCCGAGCAGCTTGCAACCAGCAGCGGCATGGCGCCCTTGGCGGCCTTGGCGATCACCTGCGCATCGCTGCCGGTAAAGCCCAGGCTGCGCAGCACGGCGACGTCCGGACGCTCCTGCGGGGCCAGCACGCCCTGCTTGAAGCCCATCTCCATCAGCGCCTTCATCTTCGCCAGGCCCTGCTTGGCGGCGTCCTTCGGGCTGGAGACCGCCTGGCTGTTGTTCTGCGACGCGACGTTGCCGTAGGACAGCCCGCCGTAGTTATGGGTCGGCCCCACCAGGCCATCGAAGTTCATCTCATAGGCAGTCATTAAAGAGTCACTCCCGGAGTCAGGGTGGTGGGCAGGACCAGGGTGTCGCTTTCCAGCGAGGCCACCGGGTAGGCGCAGTAGTCTGCGGCGTAGTAGGCGCTGGCGCGGTGGTTGCCGGAGGCACCGACGCCGCCGAAGGGCGCAGTGCTGGCGGCGCCGGTCAGTTGCTTGTTCCAGTTGACGATACCGGCACGGCTGTGCAGCCAGAACTGCTCGTAGCGCGCCTTGGAGTCCGACAGCAAGCCGGCGGCCAGACCGTAGACGGTGGCGTTGGCCTCGGCGATGGCGGCATCGAAGTCGGCGTAACGAATCACCTGCAGCAGCGGGCCGAAGAACTCCTCGTCCGGGCGCTCGGCCACCGCGGTGACGTCGAGGATGCCCGGGGTCAGCAGCGCGGCGCCGGCCTGCGGCTGGGTCATGGCCAGCAGCGCGGTGGCGCCCTTGGCCAGCAGATCGGCCTGAGCCTGCAGCAACTGCGCGGCGGCCTGCAGGGAGATCACCGAGCCCATGAAGGGCGCCGGCTGTGCGTCGAAACGACCGACCTTGAGCCCGGCCGCGACCTGCACCAGGCGCGCCAGCAACGCATCGCCCCACTGCCCTTGCGGCACCAGCAGGCGGCGCGCGCAGGTGCAGCGCTGCCCGGCACTGATAAAGGCCGACTGGACGATGGTGTAGACCGCCGCATCGATATCGGCCACCTGGTCGACGATCAGCGGGTTGTTGCCGCCCATCTCCAGCGCCAGGATCTTGTCCGGGCGGCCGGCGAACTGGGCGTGCAGCAGGTTGCCGGTGCGGCTGGAGCCGGTGAAGAACAGGCCGTCGATGCCGGGATGGCCGGCCAGCGCCACGCCGGTCTCGCGGCCGCCCTGCAGCAGGTTGAGCACGCCGGCCGGCAGGCCGGCTTCGGCCCAGCACTTGACGGTCAGCTCGGCGACCTTGGGGGTCAGCTCGCTGGGTTTGAACAGCACGCAGTTGCCCGCCAGCAGCGCCGGGACTATGTGGCCGTTGGGCAGGTGGCCGGGGAAGTTGTAGGGGCCGAACACCGCCACCACGCCATGCGGCTTGTGCCGCAGCACGGCGGTGGCGTCGGCCAGTGGCCCGCTCTTCTCGCCGGTGCGCTCTCGGTAGCTCTGGATGGAGATGGCGACCTTGTTGACCATGCTGGTCACCTCGGTGGCGGCCTCCCACAGCGGCTTGCCGGTTTCCTCGCCGATGGCGCGCGCCAGCTCGTCGGCATGGGTCTTCAGGCAAGCGGCGAAGCGCTCCAGCACGGCGATACGGCCATCCAGCGAATGCGCGGCCCACAGCGAGAAGGCGGCGCGCGCGGCCTGCACGGCCTGGTCGACCTGCGCCGCGCTGGCGCCACGGCCCTGCCAGATCACCGCCTGGCTGACCGGGTCGAGCGACTGCAGCGGCTCGCCCTCGCCCGCGTACCAGTGGCCTGCGATGTAATGAGTGCTCATCTTGTTCTATCACTCCCAGCGTTCATCGGCAGGCGCGGGGCCTGCGCAAAAAGAAATCGTCTCAGCCGCGCGCCGACAGCGGCACCGCGCGCACCTGGTCGCCCGCCGACAGCTGCAGGCGCTTGGCGGTCTGCGGGTCGACCACCAGGGTGCCGGCGGCCAGTCGCGCCGGGGCCGCGGTGATGCGGCAGTCCTCGCGCTTGCGGTTGTGCATCAAAAACGGCGCGGCGTCGTCGCCCGGGGTGCCGATCGCCAGCACCAGGTTCTGGCTGTCACGCACCGCGCGGATCTTCGCGGTTTCCGCCTCGATGGCCGGGCCGGCGTCGAAGATGTCGACGTAGCCCTGGTAGCTGAACCCCTCAGCCTTGAGCATGGCCAGCGCCGGCTCGGTGTCGGGGTGGACGCGCCCGATCACCGCGCGCGCATCCTCGGAGAGGAAGCAGGTATAGAGCGGGAACTTGGGCATCAGCTCGGCGATGAAGGCCTTGTTGCCGACCCCGGTGAGGTAGTCCGCCTGGCTGAACTCCATCTTGAAGAAGTGCCGCCCCAGGCTCTCCCAGAACGGCGAACGACCCTCGGCGTCGGACATGCCGCGCATCTCGGCGATCACCTTGTCGCCGAACAGTTCGCGGAACTCAGCGATGAACAAGAAGCGCGCCTTCGACAGCAGGCGGCCGTTGAGGCCGGTGCGGTGCTCGGCATGCAGGAACAACGAGCACAGCTCGGAGTTGCCGGTCAGGTCGTTGGCCAGAAACAGCGTCGGTACCTGACGGTGGATGTGCAGCTCCTGCGAGGCGCTGACGGTCAGGCCAACCCGGTAGTTGTACCAGGGCTCGCGCAGGCCGACGGCGCCGGCCACGGCGGAGATGCCGACGACACGGCCAGCGTCGTCCTCGAGCACGAACAGGTAGTCGGCGTCGGCACGCTCGGCCTGGCCGCGGAAGGTCTTCTCGGCCCAGCCGACCCGGTGCGCCAGGCGCTCCTCGTTGGCCGGCAGGGTGGTCAGGCCGGCGCCGGTACTGCGTGCCAGGTCGATCAGCGCCGGCAAATCGGCGCTGCGCACGGGACGAACGATCATGGATCCTCCGGATCAGCTAAGAGCTTCAAGCGGCAAGCTACAAGTTAGAAGACAGGCTGGCTTGCCGCTCGTGGCTTGCAGCTTGCCGCTTCGGTTTAAACCGCCACCAGCCGGACGCTGGCGCCTTCGCCGACGCCCAGGGCCTCGGCGGCCTCCAGGCTGAGGCATACGGGCTTGCCCGGCACCCAGTCGAGGTCGGCGACTATGGCGCGGAAATCCTGCAACTGGCCGTTGCTCACCAGGTACTGGCGCCCGCCCTTCTCGGCCTCGCCGAGCTTCACCGGCACCAGGCGGCTCTGGGCGATGCTGCGGATGCCCGAGGTGCGCGCATGCAGGGTCGGCCCGCCGTCGAAGATGTCGATGTAGTGGTCGGTCTCGAAGCCTTCGCGCATCAGGATGTCGAAGGTGATCTGCGCCCGCGGGTGCACCTGGCCCATGGCCTCCTGCGCCTCGTCCGGCAGCAGCGGCACGTAGATGGGGTAATGCGGCATCAGCTCGGCGAGGAAGGTGCGGCTCTTCAGCCCGCACAGGCGCTCGGCCTCGGTGTAGTTCATGTCGAAGAAGTTGCGCCCCACCGCGTCCCAGAACGGCGAGTCGCCGTGCTCGTCGCTGTGGCCGACGATCTCCACCACCACCGCATCGGCGAAGCGCTCGGGGTGGCCGGCCATGAACAGCAGGCGGCCGCGCGAGTTGAGCTCGGCGAACACGCTGCTGACCAGCGGCCGCTCGACGTAGAAGCTGGTGAGCAGGCTGTTGCCGGTCAGGTCGTGACACAGCGACAGCACGTGAATCTTGTTGTGGATCTTCAGCTCGCGCGAGTTGTGCACGAAGGTCTCGTTGCGAAAGCTGTAGAAGGGTTCGGAGTAGCCGGCCGAGGCGACGATCGCCGAGCAGCCGACCAGGCGTCCGCTGGCGCTGTCCTCGAGGACGAAGAAGTAGCTTTCCTCACCGTTGAAGCTGACTTCGGCGGCGAACGACGCCTCCGAGGCGGCGATCTTGTCGCGCAGCCGCTCGGCATCGTCCGGCAGCGAAGTGACACCCACCGGGCTATCCGCGGCGAGCCGCTGCACATCCGCCAGGTCCGCCATTTGCGCAGGGCGCATTACCAGCATGGGGTCACTCCTTTTCAAGAAAAGCCCCGGATGCCACGCACGGGCAGCCGGAGAACGCCGGGGTCATCAACCCCGGCACACACAGGATCGTCATCCGTGAGGGAAACCCGGCGCCTACCTGCGCCGGGCACTCGCTCAGGCGTTGGCCAGCTTGTTCAGGGCGCGCTCGAAGCGGGCCAGGCCCTCGTCGATATCGGCGTCTTCCACCACCAGGCTGGGGGCGAAGCGCACCACGTCGGGGCCTGCCTGCAGCACCATCAAACCTTCGCCGGCGGCGGCATCGAGAATCGCCTTGGCCTTGCCCTTCCAGGCGTCGCTGAGCACGCAGCCGAGCAGCAGGCCCAGGCCACGCACCTGGGTAAACATGCCGAAGCGCTCGCCGAGCTCGCTCAGCTTGGCGGCGAAGCGCTGGTGCTTGGCCTTGACCCCAGCCAGCACCTCGGGGGTATTGATCACGTCGACCACCGCCTCGGCCACCGCACAGGCCAGCGGGTTGCCGCCGTAGGTGGTGCCGTGGGTGCCGACCGTCAGGTGCTTGGCCAGCTCGCTGGTGGTGAGCATGGCGCCGATGGGGAAGCCGCCGCCCAGGCTCTTGGCGCTGGAGAGGATGTCCGGGGTGACGCCGTAGTGCATGTAGGCGAACAGCTCGCCGCTGCGGCCCATGCCGCTCTGCACTTCGTCGAACACCAGCAGCGCGTTGTGCGCGTCGCACAGGGCGCGGGCGCCCTCCAGGTAGGCCTGGTCGGCCGGCAGCACGCCGCCCTCGCCCTGAATCGGCTCCAGCACCACCGCGCAGGTCTTGTCGGAAATGGCCGCCTTCAGCGCCTCCAGATCGTTGTACGGGACATGGGTGATGCCCTGGATCTTCGGCCCGAAGCCGTCGGAGTACTTGGGCTGGCCGCCGACACTGACGGTGAACAGGGTACGGCCGTGGAAGCTGTTGGTGGCGGCGATGATCTCGTGCTTGTCCGCGCCGAAACGGTCGTGGGCCACGCGCCGAGCCAGCTTGAACGCGGCCTCGTTGGCCTCGGCGCCGGAGTTGCAGAAGAACACGCGCTCGGCGAAGGTGGCCTCGACCAGCTTCTTGGCCAGGCGCAGCGCCGGCTCGTTGGTGAACACGTTGGACACGTGCCAGAGGGTGTTGGCCTGCTCGGTCAGCGCGCCGACCAGCGCCGGGTGGCAGTGGCCGAGCACGTTGACGGCGATGCCGCCGGCGAAGTCGATCAGCTCTCGACCGCTCTGATCCCAGACTCGCGAGCCCTGGCCGCGCACGGGTACGAAGGCTGCGGGAGCATAGTTGGGAACCATGAACTGGTCGAAATCGGTGCGTTGCACCGCATCGTGCTGAACGGACATCGAAACTCTCCTGATAAGGAAAACCGGCCTGCAGCAAGCCACGCGGGCGGCCCATTGCGGCGGGGAATGCAAGGATTGTAGGGACTGATTCGGGGCCGGCATTGCCGCCATGCGACAACTTCTTATAGCGCCAACCCAGGTTTTCCGGGGGCTTTCGTCAAAGCGACAGAAAGCGTCGGAAAGGCGCAGTTTAAACGCTGCACAGCGACATCCTAGCCCCCGCAGGGAAAAAAGCAGGATGCCGGACGCGCCGCAGCCCCTTCCCGAGCCGACAGCCTCCTGCGCCCCGCCCGCAGCCGCCTCGACTATCGTTTACCGGAAACCCACCCGGCCCGGCCCAGCACGCTGCAACCACAACATGCCGGCACACGCATCGGCACCTCAGCCAAGCAGCCAGAAGCGAGGAAAACCGCAGATGACGATACCGTTCAACGATCTCGGCAAGACCTGGCGCTTCGACCTGGTCGCGGGCCTCACGGCGGCCGCCGTGGTGCTGCCCAAGGCCATGGCTTATGCCACCGTCGCCGGACTTCCGGTGGCCGTCGGCTTGTATACCGCATTCGTGCCGATGCTGATCTACGCCCTGCTCGGCAGTTCGCGCGTGCTCAGCGTCAGCTCGACCACCACCCTGGCGATCCTGGCCGGCACCCAACTCGGCCTCGCCGTACCAGATGGCGACCCCGCCAGACTGATTGTTGCGGCAGCCACGCTCAGCGCACTGGTGGGCGCCTTGCTGATGCTGGCCGCGGCGTTGCGCCTGGGCTTTATCGCCAACTTCATCTCCACCCCGGTACTTACCGGCTTCAAGGCCGGCATCGGTCTGGTCATAGTGCTCGACCAGATACCCAAACTGCTGGGCCTGCACCTGGACAAACAGGGTTTCTTTGCCGACCTGCTGAGCCTGGTCAGCCTGCTGCCACAGACCTCGCTGGCCACCCTGGCCGTAGCGATTGCCACACTAGGGGTACTGATCGGCATGGAACGTCTGTGGCCACACTCGCCTGCGCCACTGGTCGCGGTGGCAGGCGGTATCGCCGCGGCCTGGCTGCTCGGCCTACAGGCCCAGGGCGTCTCGATTGTCGGCCTGATCCCGCAGGGCCTGCCATCTCTGACGCTACCGGACGCCAGTCTGCTGATGCAGTTGTTGCCTGGGGCATTGGGTATCGCACTGATGAGCTTTACCGAGTCGATTGCCGCCGGGCGCGCCTTTGCCGAAACCGACCAACCGCCGATCAATGCCAACCGCGAATTGCTGGCGACTGGCGCCGCCAATCTGGGCGGCGCCCTGTTCGGCGCCATGCCCGCCGGCGGCGGCACCTCGCAGACCGCGGTGGTCAAGGCCTCCGGCGGACGCTCGCAGATGGCCTCGCTGGTGACCGCCGGCAGCGCTGCGGCAACCATGCTGCTGTTCGCCCCCCTGCTCGGCCTGTTGCCCCACGCCACCCTGGCAGCCGTGGTGATCGTTTACTCGGTCGGCCTGATCCAGCCTGCCGAGTTCCGCTCGATTCTGCAGGTGCGCAGCATGGAATTTCGCTGGGCCTGCACCGCCTGTGTCGGCGTACTACTGTTCGGCACGCTGCAGGGTATTGTGGTCGCCATCGTGGCATCGCTGGTGGGCCTCGCCAGCCAGACTGCCAACCCCCACGTGTACGTGATTGGCCGCAAGCCTGGCACCGACGTGCTGCGCCCCCTGTCGAAGGAACATCCAGACGACGAACTCTTCGACGGACTGCTGCTGGTGCGCCCCGAGGGCCGCCTGTTCTTCATCAACGCCCAGGGGGTCACCGACCGGATCAAGGCCTTGCTGAGCCAGTACCAGCCCAGGGTGCTGGCCCTAGATATGAGTCGGGTGACAGACATCGAGTACACCGCCCTGAAGATGCTGCAGGAGGCCGAACAACATGCTGCGCAGCAGGGCATCAGCCTGTGGCTGGCAGGATTGAATCCGGATGCGCTGCAGATGGTCCGGCATGCCGGCCTGGCAGAGCAGCTCGGCAAAGAGCGCCTGCTGTTCAACGCGCAGCAGGCCATCAGCCAGTACCAGGCGCAGCAGTGCGCCCCGACTAGCCCCCGCACTCCCGGACCACTGGATGGAGGGGCTCAGCGCGCCTAGCCGCGCTCGACCGGGGTGGAGGTGAGTTCGAAGGGGCTGTTGCTGCGCCGCTGGTTGCGGTCGTCGCGCGGGGTGGCGCCGAAGAAGTTGCGGTAGGCGCTGGAGAAATGCGGCCCCGAGGAGAAGCCGCAGGACAGGCCGATCTGGATGATCGACTTGCTGGTCTGCATCAGCAGCTGGCGCGCCTTGTTCAGGCGCAGCTCCAGGTAGTACTGGCTGGGCACGCGGTTGAGGTACTGCTTGAAGATCCGCTCCAGCTGGCGGCGCGACACACACACGTGCTGGGCGATCTCGTCGGTGGTCAGCGGCTCCTCGATATTGGCCTCCATCAGCAGCACCGCCTGGGTCAGCTTGGGGTGGCTGGAGCCGAGGCGGTTCTGCAGCGGGATGCGCTGGCGCTCGCCGCCCTCGCGGATGCGCTCGACCACCAGCTCCTCGCTGACCGCACCGGCCAGCTCGGCGCCATGGTCGCGCGCCAGCACCGCCAGCAGCAGATCGAGCACCGCCAAACCGCCGCAGGCACTGAGGCGGTCGCGGTCCCAGTCGAACAGGTGACTGGTGGCGATGACCTTGGGGAAACGCTCGGCGAAGTCGTCCTGCCAGCGCCAGTGCACCGCCGCGCGGTAGCCGTCGAGCAAGCCGAGCTGGGCCAGCGGATAGACCCCGGCGGACAGCCCGCCGATCACGCAACCGCTGCGCACCTGCTGCTTGAGCGCGGCAGCCAGGCCGGCGGAAACCGTCGCCGGCGGCACGTCGGCGAGCAGGAACAGCTTGTCGCAACCGTCCAGATGACCGGCCCAGGGCTCGCCGGGCAGGCGCCAGTCACCGGCGGCCAGCGGCTCGGCCTGGAGGAACACCAACTCGTACACCACTTCCGGATGCACACGCTGCGCCATGCGCAACGCCTCCTCGGCCAGCGACAGGGTCAGGGCCTTGGTGCCGGGCCAGTAGAGGAAGCCGATTCGATGGGGGGTCATGAGAGCCTGTTCAAAGTCTGCTGCGCGTCGGCCTGCTGCTGTGAGAGCAGGCCCTGGGCGAAGTGTAGCCGCTGGTTACTTGAGACTGCCGGAAAGGAACTGCTGCAGCCGCTCGGACTGCGGATTGACCAGCACTTCGCGCGGGTTGCCACGCTCCTCGACCACGCCCTTGTGCAGGAACACCAGCTGGTTGGACACCTCGCGGGCGAAGCCCATCTCGTGGGTCACCACCACCATGGTGCGCCCCTCCTGAGCCAGGTCCTGCATCACCTTGAGCACCTCGCCGACCAGCTCCGGGTCGAGCGCCGAGGTCGGCTCGTCGAACAGCATCACCTCCGGCTCCATGGCCAGGGCGCGGGCGATGGCCACGCGCTGCTGCTCGCCGCCGCTCATGTGCGCGGGATAGGCGTCCTTGCGATGGGCCACGCCGACCTTGGCCAGGTAGTGCTCGGCCTTGTCGCGGGCCTCGGCCTTGTCCACGCCGAGCACGTGCACCGGCGCCTCCATGACGTTGTCCAGGGCGCTCATGTGCGACCACAGATTGAAGTGCTGGAACACCATCGACAGGCGCGAGCGCATGCGCTGCAACTGCTTGGCGTCGGCGGCCTTGAGCGCCCCCTCCTTGTTCGGCACCAGCTTGAGCTCCTCGCCGTTGAGCAGGATCTTGCCGCCGTGCGGCTGCTCCAGCAGGTTGATGCAGCGCAGGAAGGTACTCTTGCCCGAGCCGCTCGAGCCGATGATGCTGATCACGTCGCCGGCCTTGGCCGCCAGGGAGACGCCCTTGAGCACCTCATGGCTGCCGTAGCGCTTGTGCAGGTCCTGAACTTCGAGTTTGTACATGGTTTCCACTCTCTTGAATCAGCCGCCGAACCGGCGACCCAGGGAAATTGACGACCGCCGTTCAGGCCTTACGCGGCGCCAGGTAGGCCAGCCAGCGCAACTCGGCGCGCTTGAACAGGCGCACCAGGATGAAGGTCAGCACCAGGTAGAACAGGCCGGCAGTGATGAACGCCTCGAACGGCATGTAGTACTGCGAGCTAACCGTGCGCGCCGCGCCGGTGATGTCGATCAGGGTGACGATGGACGCCAGCGAGGTGGTGTGCAGCATCATGATCACTTCGTTGCTGTATTGCGGCAGCGCGCGGCGCAGGGCCGAGGGCAGCAGGATGCGCCGGTACAGCTTGGCACGCGACATGCCCATGGCCTTGGCCGCCTCGATCTCGCCGTGCGGCGTGGCCTTGAGGCTGCCGGCGAGGATTTCCGCGGTGTAGGCGCTGGTGTTGATGGCGAAGGCCAGGCAGGCGCAGAAGGTGGCGCTGGAGAAATACGGCCACATGAAGCTGTCACGGATGAACTCGAACTGGGCCAGGCCGTAGTAGATCAGAAACAGCTGCACCAGCATCGGCGTGCCGCGGATCACGTAGGTGTAGAGCCAGGCC
Source organism: Pseudomonas sp. AOB-7 (assembly GCF_003696305.1). GTDB lineage: Bacteria > Pseudomonadota > Gammaproteobacteria > Pseudomonadales > Pseudomonadaceae > Aquipseudomonas. Next base: position 210,107 of record NZ_RFFK01000001.1, read on the forward strand.
GGAAAATTCACCAGCGGCGACTTGGACACCCGCATCAGCGCCAGCGGCAGCGCCAGGCTGAGGCCCAGGGCCAGGGAGATCAGGAGGATTTTCAGGGTCACCAGCACGCCGTTGAAGTACAGCGGCAGGTTCTCCCAGATCATGTTGTAGTCGAAGATCATGGCACGGCTCCTACAGCTCGGCGGCCTTGGTGCCGACCGAATAGCGTTTCTCGAGGAAACGCAGGGCCAGCAGGGAAACACTGGTCAGCACCAGGTACAGCGCCGCCACCGCCAGGTAGAAGGTGAACGGCTCGCGGGTCGCGTCGGCGGCGCTCTTGGCCTTGAACATCATGTCCTGCAGGCCGACCACCGAGATCAGTGCCGTGGCCTTGGTCAGCACCAGCCAGTTGTTGGTGAAGCCGGGGATGGCGAAGCGGATCATCTGCGGCACCAGGATGCGGAAGAACACCTGCACCCCGCTCATGCCGTAGGCCGCGCCGGCCTCGGCCTGGCCTTTAGGGATGGCCATAAAGGCGCCACGGAAGGTCTCCGACAGGTAGGCACCGAAGATGAAGCCCATGGTGAACACGCCGGCGACGAAGGGATTGATGTCGATGTAGTCGTCGTAGCCGAGCAGCGGCGCGACGCGGTTCACCAGATCCTGGCCGCCGTAGAAGATCAGCAGGATCAGCACCAGGTCGGGAATGCCGCGAATCACCGTGGCGTAGGTCTCGCCGAGCATGGCCAGCCAGCGAATCGGCGACAGGCGAAAGGCCGCACCGAGCAGGCCGAGAAAAATCGCCACCGCCATCGATGTCAGGGCCAGAAGCAGGGTGAGCCAGGCACCGTCGAGAATGGTCGAGCCGTAGCCTTGAAGCATGCGCTAGTACCTCATGCGGGCGCCGCGAACGGCGCCAGGTAGCACAACAGAAACTGCCGGGAGCCAGGCTCCGCGACGGCCCAGAGGGCGGCCGCCAGGACCGGCGGCCAGAAAGAAGCGGCACAAACCGCGAGTGAAGCCTGTGCCACTTGCCGTGCGTTGCGCTTACTCGCCGTAGACGTCGAAGGCGAAGTACTTGTCCTGCACTTCCTTGTACTTGCCGTTGGCGCGGATGGCCAGGATGGCAGCGCTGATCTTGTCGGCCAGGGCCTTGTCGCCCTTGCGCACGGCGATACCGGCACCCTCGCCGAAGTACTTGGTGTCGGTGTAGTCCGGGCCGACGAAAGCGAAACCCTTGCCGGCATCGGTTTTGAGGAAGCCGTCGTCGATGTTCACCGAGTCGGCCAGGGTGGCGTCCAGGCGACCGGACTGCATATCCAGGAAGATCTCGTTCTGCGAGCTGTAGCGCACCACCTCGATACCGGCCGGGGCGAAGACGTCGGTGGCGTAACGGTCGTAGATGGAGGCGCGCTGCACGCCGACCTTCTTGCCCTTGAGGTCGACCAACGGATCCTTCAACTCGGTGCCGGCCTTCATCGCCAGCTTGGCCGGGGTGTGATAGTACTTCTTGGAAAAGTCCACCGACTTCAGGCGGTCTTCGGTGATCGACATGGACGACAGCACGGCGTCGAACTTGCGCACCTTGAGCGCCGGGATCAGGCCATCGAACTCCTGCTCGATCCACTGGCACTTGACCTGCATCTCTTCGCACAGGGCCTGGCCGATGTCGTAGTCGAAGCCGCTGATGGCGCCATCCGGGGTCTTGAAGGCGAAGGGCGGGTACGCCGCCTCGATGCCGATACGCAGCGGTTTGGCATCATCGGCCATGGCCAGCGGCGACAACAGGGACAGCGCCAGCGCGCCGAGAAGTGCGATCTTCTTCATTTTTTTGCTCCTTCGAATGGGAATGGCATCGATGGCAGTGGGGTTGGCCCTGGCCTTTGAATGAATTGTAGAAAGACTGCTGGTCTTTGCCGCGCAAGCGAGCGGGCAAAGGGCCTTGGCTGGGTGAGCGGCATTCTAGCGACAGGGGCTGAGGCGATATTTCCTCAATGCGACAACTAATTACAGAAGCCCTGGAGGCGCCGGGCAGGCGTATTGACAGGCAGGCCTAAACGTGCATCACGAAAAGAATCGCAAACCAAATACTTAAGCAATAATCGCGCCCCATTCCATGAAACCCCCGATTCACCGGGCCTGCAGCGCCCAGGCAATGGCGCAGCGGCGGCCCGTGCGGCACCGCAACGGGGCCCGAACGTTCCCTAACGCCCCATCCCGACGCACCCTGTTACCGCAACGCGTAGGGTGCGCCATACGCACCACCCACCTGGCGCCCCCTCAGGGGCCAACCCGCAAACCCAACCGCGCCGCCACCCGTCCCTCGTCGCGACGCTCCATGCCGGCCTCCTCGATGCGCACACCCTGCCCTTCCAGCGCCTGCAGCCAGCGCAACAACTGCTCGAACGGCGCCGGCTGCAGGCTGACCTGCACCGCGCCCTGGCCCTCAGCATCCAGGCGCTCGATGGCCAGGCCCTGCTCCGCCGCCGAGGCGGTGACCAGCCCCTGCAGGCGCGCCGGGTCGAGGCTGGCGCGCGGCTGCAGCTGGCGTCCGCGCAGCTCCGGCGCACGGCTCTGCAGGTATGCATGCAGGCTGCGCTGCTCCTCGAAGGCGCTGCGCGCCGCCTGGGCGTCGCGCGCCACCGGCTGCCACAGCAGCAGATAGCCCAGCACCAGCGCCAGGAAGGCACCCAGCGCCAGCAACGCCAGGCGGTCGCGCGGCCCCAGCGCCTGCCAGCGCAGCGCCAGACTGGAACGCTGCCACTGCAGCTGCAACCCCTGATTGAACTGACGCCAACTGGCCATGCTCATCCTCCTATCACCAGACGCGCGCTGACGCCGTCCGCCTCGCGGCTGGCCGAGCCCATCTGCACCTCGAGCCCGGCCTGTTCCAGGCGTTCGCGCAGGCTTTCCAGCTCGGCGAAATCCGGCGCCTGCAGCTGCAGGGCGAGATCGGCGCGACTGGCGCTGTAATCGAGCTGATTGACCTGTACCCGCGCCGCGCCGCCTGCCGGCAGTGCCCGCGCCACCTCGCCGAGCAGGCCGAGCAGCGGGCTGTCGCCGCTGCCGGCGGCATCGGCCAGGTGCTGATCCAGCTGCGCGCGCAGGTTGACCAGCTTGCGATCCTCGGGAAACAGCTCGCGGTACAGCGCCTCGCTGGCCAGCGCGTACTGGTCGGCCTGGCGCTGCAGGTACCAACCCTGGACCAGGTTGAAGCCCCACTGCAGCAACAGGCAGAGCGCCAGCACCCCGGCCAGCGGGCGCCAGCGCCGCCAGCCGTCGCCCGCCTGGTGCAAGGCGAACTCGCCCTGGGCCAGGTCGACGCCCGCGCCCTGGCGCACCAGCCACTGTTGCGGCTGCTGCAGCAGGTGCACCTCGTCGACCGGCTCGGGCAGCGCCTGCTCGGCCGGCGCGCTGGCGATATGCGGCGCCGGGCAACGCGGCGCCAGCGCAGGCCAGCTCTCGGCCTGCAGCGCCAGGCGCAGCGGCGCCTCGCCGCCGAGCAGCCAGCGCGACTCCAGCCAGAGCAGCTGACTGCCCTGGCGCGGCAGCAGGTCGGCATCGACGCGGATCGCCTGCGGCGGCTGCGCCGCGCACAGCGCCAGGCACTGGCGCAGCCAGTCGGCGCGCAGCGCATAGACCCGGTGGCGACCGTCGGCCAGTTGCTCGCCCAGGGCCAGGTGCATCTGCTCGACATCCTCGGCAAGCAGTTCCTCCACCGCGAACGGCAGCGCCTGGCGCAGCCAGCGCGCCTTCTGCGTCGGCAACTGCACGGCGCAGGCGGTCACCGTCTCCACCGGCAGCACCAGTTCCCAGGCCGCCGGCAGCTCGCGCAGCGCCTCGCCCAGGCTCAGCGTGCGACATTCGGTGAAGGTCACCCACTGCACCGGCAGCTCCGCCGACAGGCCCTGACAGGCCTCCGGCGGCAGGAAGATCCATAGCTGATTCATCGTTGTGCTTCCTCGACGGGCAACGGCGGCGTACCGCCCTGCCCCAGATCACGCGCCAGGACACTGACCTGGCCATCATTGCCGCGCTGCAACAGGCTGCGCAACACCACGCGGCGCTCGCCGAGGCTCACCTCGCTGAACACCTCGAAGAACTGGCTGCCCACCGCCAGGCCCTGCAGCGCCTGCTCGCCGAGGCCGGCCAGGGCCGGCTGGGCGGCGAAGGCCGCTGGGCTGGCAAAAGCCTCACGGCCGCGCGCCGCCACCAGCGCCAGCGCGGCATCCGGGCTGAGGCCGTCGGCCAGGCTGGACAGCACCACGGCGCTGGCGCTGTTGACGTTGAGCAGCGCCTCGCCCGGCAGAGCGCTGACGAAGGGCAGCAGGCGGCGGTAGTCGGCCTCGTCCATCTCCAGCAGCAGGCGCAGCTCGGAGACGTCGGCGAGCTGGCGGTTGGCCGCGCGATAAGGCGGCGCGGCCAGCAGATACTGGCCGTCCTCGGCGCCCTGGCCACCGCTGGGTTCGCCGTCGCCATCGAGCCAGTCGAGCAAGCGTTCGGCGTAGGGCTTGGCGATCTCCAGGCGCAGCAGCAGGCGGCGCAGGCGCAGCAGCGCCAGCTCGTCGGGCTGGCCCTGGCGCACCAGGCTGTTGAGGTTGAAGCGGCCGCTGGGATCGACGATGCGCACGCGCAGCTCGCCGCCCTCGTCCAGCGCGAAGGGTGTCAGCGGCTGCGCCCAGGGTTCGCCCAGGTGATCGACCGGCTGGCGCGGATCGCCCTGGCGCAAGTCGCGCTGGAGGATGGCCTTGGCCAGCGTCTCGCCGCCCAGCGCGTAGTGCCAGGCCTGGCGCACGTGCAACTGGTTGGCGCTGCTGCGGATCGACAGCTGCTGGCGGGCGATCAGCCCGGCGCAGACCACGGTGACCAGCGCCACCACCAGCAGCACGGTGATCAGTGCCACGCCGCGTTGAGGTTTCATGGCTGCGGCTCCTCAGGCTCAGCGGGGTCGCCCTCTCCATCGCCGGGGGCAGGCACGGCGCTCTGCAGCGGCGCGTCCGGCAGGCGCAGCAGGCGCCGCAGCTCGCCATGGCGACGATGCTCCAGGCGCAGTTCGAGGGCGCGCGGCAGGCCGGTGAGCAGGCTGTCGCCAGCGGCATTGGGCGGCGGCCAATCGGCGTGCCACTGGCCCTCGTCGTCGAGGTAGCGCAGGCTCAGCGCCTGCACCCCGTCGAGCGCCTGCTGCACCTGCGGCTGGCTGTCCTGGGCCTGGTCCAGCACGCGCCAGTAACGGCGCTGCCACTGTTCGCCGCTGAGCTGCCAGCGCACCCGCTGCAGCTCGGCGCGCGGCTGACCGAGCGGATTGCGCCAGCCGGCGCGGGTCAACTCCAGCGCCGAGGCATCGCTCGGCTCGCTGCGCAGCGCCGGCTGCGGGTCGCCGAAGCCATCGCGGATCGGCCGCACCGCCACCTGCAGTACGTCGCGCTCGAAGGCGGCCATCGCCCGCACCAGCTCGCGCAGCTGCTGCTCGTGGTTGCGGGTGGCGGCGTCGGCGCTGAGCACGCTGTCAAGCATGCGGTAGGTGGCCAACCCGAGAATGGCGAAGATGGCGATGGCGATCAGCAATTCGAGCAGGGTAAAGCCGCGCTGCGGTCGAGCTGTAGGAGCGAGCTCTGCTCGCGCATCCAGATTGAGGCCGTTTCGCGAGCAGAGCTCGCTCCTACGGGCCATGCGCTTCATCACGGCGCCCCCAGAAAGCCGCTGAGGCTGACCAGTGCGCGCTCGCGCAGATCGCCCGCGGCGCCACGCTGCTCGGCGGCGACCCACAGGGTCACCCGGCGCATGCTCGGCTCGCTGGTGGCCTGGATCTCGCTCTGCCACAGCCAGCGGCGCCCGGCGAACTCCACCTGGCCCTGGTCGCGGCCGTCGGCCGGCGGCGCCTCGGCCAGCTGCAGTTCGGTAAGGCGGTTGTCGGCCACCCACATGGCCAGGGTCTTGGCCTCCAGTTGCGCGGCGGTGCGCACGCTGCGCGCGCTGGCAGTCAGCACGCTGGCGGCGACCAGGGCGAAGATGGCCAGCGCCACCAGCACCTCGAGCAGGGTGAAACCGCGCGCGCGCTTCATCCGGCGCGCCCTGCCGCCAGCTCCTCGATACGCGGCAGGCCGAAGCCGTCGCTGGACAGCTGCAGCTGCAGGCCGTCGCGGCGGCGCTCGGCCAGGCGCAGGCGAAAAGGCGTGAGCTCGCCGCTGGAGAGAATCAGCAGTTGCGGCGCCAGGGCGCTGGCCGCGCCGGGCAGGCGCAAGGCCTCGCCCTCCCCCTCGCCCTCCACCTCAAGAGTCAGCTCGGCCCAGTCCGGCAGGCGATGCGCCTGGCGATCCAGCGCCTGCCACTCGCCGCGTCGCGAATCGTAACGCAGCACCCGGTAGCCCTCGCGGGTAAAACTCAGGCCGTACTCGCGGTTATCCAGCACCGCCTCGTCGGCCAGCACGCCGATCAGGCCGGCCAGACGCTCAGCCTCGCCGCGCAGCTCGCGGCTCGGCCCGGCCAGCCCGGTGCCGAGCACCGCCAGGCCGATCAGGCTGCCGAGGATGACCAGCACCACCAGCAGCTCGATCAGGGTGAAGCCCCTCGCCCGCCTGGCCGAGCCCGCCGGTACGCGCTGCATGGCGATCAGAGATCCCAGTTGCCGATGTCCGCGTCCAGGTCGCTGCCGCCCTGCTTGCCGTCGGCGCCGAACGAATAGAGGTCGAAGGCGCCCTTGGTGCCCGGCGCCAGGTACTGGTAGGGATTGCCCCAGGGGTCGACCGGCAGGCGCTTGAGGTAGCCCTCCTTGTTCCAGTTCTTCGCCGGCGGGTTGCCGCCGGGCTTGCTCACCAGCGCCTCGATGCCCTGCTGGGTGCTGGGGTAGTTGTGGTTGTCCAGCTTGTACATGTCCAGCGCCGCGCCGATGGCGCGGATGTCGTTCTGCGCCGCGGTGACCTTGGCCTGATCGGGCCTGCTCATCACCTGCGGCACCACCAGCGCCGCGAGGATGCCGAGAATGACCACCACCACCATGATCTCGATCAGGGTGAAACCCGACTGTTTTCTACTCACCTGCTAACCCACCATTTGGTTCAACGAAAGAATCGGCAGCAGGATGGCCAGGACTATGACCAGCACCACCGCCCCCATGAATACCAGCATGAACGGCTCGAACAAGCCCACCAGCAGGGCGATCTGCGCGCCGAGGTCGTTCTCCTGATTCTTCGCCGTGCGCGCCAGCATCTGATCCAGCTCGCCGGAGCGTTCGCCGCTGGCGATCATGTGCAGCATCATCGGCGGAAACTGCCCGGTGGCCTCCAGCGAACGGGTCAGGCTGCCGCCCTCGCGCACCTTCTGCGCCGCCACCAGCACCTCGCCTCGGATCACCCGGTTGCCGATCACCTCGCCGGCAATCGCCAGCGCCTCCACCAGCGGCACGCCACTCTGGGTGAGAATCGCCAGGGTGGAGGCGAAACGCGCGCAGTCGGTGGCGCGTCCCAGCCGGCCCAGCAGCGGCACGCGCAGCAGAAACGCGTGCCAGCGCAGCTTGAACGCCTCGTCGCGCAGCGCCCAACGCAGGGCGACGATCGCCAGCGCCAGCAGCACCAGCGTCGCCGCGCCCCAGGCCTTGACCCAGTCGCTCAAGGCGATCAGCCCGCGGGTCAGCGCCGGCAGGGTCTGCCCGGAATCGACGAAGACCTTGACCACGTCCGGCACCACGTAGCCGAGCAGGAAACCGACGATGAGCAAGGACGCACACATCAGGATCAGCGGGTAGAGCAGCGCCAGCTGGATCTTTTGCCGCGACTGCTGGCGCTGCTCGGTGTAGTCGGCCAGCTGTTCCAGCACCGGGCCGAGGTGCCCGGCGTGCTCGCCGGCGGCCACGGTGGCGCGGTACAGCTCGGGAAAGGCGGCGGGAAATTCCTTCAGGCTGGCGGCCAGGCTGTGGCCTTCCAGCACCCGCGCGCGCACCGCCAGCAGCATGGCCTGAATGCGTGCGCTGGTGGCTTGCGCGGCGGCCGCACGCAGCGCCTCCTCGATCGGCAGCGCCGCCTGCACCAGGGTCGCCAGCTGCCGGGTGACCAGCGCCAGGTCGCGCGCCGACAGGCCGCGGGCGAAGCCCAGGCGCGCGCCGCCGCTGGCCTGCTCGCGGTTGCGCGTGGCCTTGACCTCCAGCGGCGCCAGCTGGCGTTCGCGCAACAGCTGGCGCACCTGGCGCGCGCTGTCGGCCTCCAGCACGCCTTTCTGCTGGCGGCCGCGCCCGTCCAGGGCGATGTATTCGAAGGCGGCCACTTACTCCTCCCGGGTCACGCGCAGCACTTCCTCGACCGTGGTCACCCCTTCCAGCACCTTGCGCCGCCCGTCGTCGCGGATGCTCGGGCCCAGGCGGCGGGCGTGGCGGGTCATGTCCTGCTCGGAGGCGCGGCTGTGGATCAGCGTGCGCATGGCTTCGTCGAACACCACCAGCTCGTAGATGCCGGTACGCCCGCGGTAGCCCTGCTGGTGGCACTCGGCGCAGCCGCGCGCGTGGTACAGGGTCGGCGCCGATGCGGCCGGCACGCCGAGCAGCGCGCATTCGGCCGCATCGGCGGCATAAGGTTCCTTGCACGCCGGGCACAGCACCCGCACCAGGCGCTGGGCCAGCACGCCGAGCAGGGAGGACGACAGCAGAAAGGGCTCCACGCCCATGTCCACCAGGCGGGTGATGGCGCCGATGGCGCTGTTGGTGTGCAGGGTGGACAGCACCAGGTGGCCGGTCAGCGAGGCCTGCACGGCGATCTCGGCAGTTTCCTTGTCGCGGATCTCGCCGACCATCACCACGTCCGGGTCCTGGCGCAGGATGGCGCGCAGGCCGCGGGCGAAGGTCATGTCCACCTTGGTGTTGACCTGGGTCTGGCCGATGCCTTCGAGGTGGTATTCGATGGGGTCCTCGACGGTGAGGATGTTGCGCGTGTGGTCGTTGAGGCTGACCAGGCTGGCGTACAGCGTGGTGGTCTTGCCCGAGCCGGTGGGGCCGGTGACCAGCAGGATGCCGTGCGGCTTGCGCACCGTGTCTTCCATCAGCGCGCGGTCCTCGGCGCGCATCCCCAGGTGCTGCAACGATAGGCGCCCGGCCTGCTTGTCGAGCAGACGCAGCACCACCCGCTCGCCGTTGGCCGAGGGCAGCGTGGAGACGCGGATGTCCACCTCGCGCCCGCCGACCTTGAGCGAGATACGCCCGTCCTGCGGCACGCGCTTCTCGGCGATGTCCAGGCGTGCCATGACCTTGACCCGCGACACCAGCAGCGCCGCCAGCTCGCGCTTGGGTTCGAGCACTTCGCGCAGGATGCCGTCGACGCGAAAGCGCACCACCAGGCGCTTCTCGAAGGTTTCCAGGTGGATGTCGGAGGCGTTTTCCTTGATCGCCTCGCCGAGGATGGCGTTGATCAGGCGGATGATCGGCGCGTCGTCTTCCTGCTCCAGCAGGTCTTCGGTCTCCGGCACCTGCTCGGCCAGCGAGGCCAGGTCGAGGCTGCCGCCAATGTCCTCGGCCAGCTGCATGGACGCCGAGTCGTGCTGGTAGGCCGCGCCCAGGGCCAGGGCGAACTCGCCGGCGGCGAGCGGGCGCAGCGGCAGGCTGCGTCCGGCGAAACGCTGCGCCTCGGCCAGCGCCACCGGCTCGCAATCGGCCCGATACACCAGGCAGGCGCGCCCCTCGTGCAGCACGAACACCACGCCGTGACGTTTGGCGAAACTGAAGGGCAGACGGCGCAGGGGAGTCTCGAGCAGCGAAGCGTTCATGCGATGAACCTTAAAAACAGAACCTTACCTTGAGTATTACAGCCCAATCTGACTGTTTGCCCCTCTACGGCGGTCTTTTTTGTCATGGTTATTGGGCTATCTTTAACACATCGCCCAATACAGCACACCCACCCCATATAGGGGATGTCAACGCCGCGCAGGCTGTTATGATCGGCCCGCGACGCATAGCACATAAAAAGAATTAGAACGTCGTTTCCGGAGTAATGCATTTGGCCCTCCCCCAGCGCCTCAAGGACAACGCCCCGAGCGTGCTCGGCATGCTCGTGCTGATCGCCCTCAGCGTCAGCCTGGCCTGGCAAAGCGCCGAGTTGCTGCGCCTGGTGCGCGGCCCCGCGCTGCAGCCGCCGAGCCAAGCCGCCAGCCGCCTGGAACAACCCAGCCAGGCGCCCCTCGCCCAGCTGTTCGGCAGCGCCAAACAGGCCGACAGCGGCCCGCCGCCGGCCACCAACCTGCAACTGACCCTGCTCGGCAGCTTCGTCCACAGCGACCCGCAACGCTCCAGCGCGCTGATCCAGCGCCAGGGCCAGAGTGCCCAGCGCTACGCCGTGGGCATGGAGGTGGACAACGGCGTGCGCCTGGATGCGGTCTACGCCGACCGCGTCGAACTGCTGCGCAACGGCCGCCGCGAGAGCCTCGCCTTCCCCCGCCAGCAGAGCGGCCAGTATGTCTACACGCCGCCGGCCGAAACGGCCGACGCCGCCCTCGATCAACTCGACCAGCTGGAGCAGGACAACCTCGAACAACTGCGCCAGCGCATGCAGGCGCTGCGCGAGCAGATGGAAGCCGCCGGCACCCTGCCCGAAGAAACGCCCTCCGATCAGCCCATGGAAAGCGAATGAACCGATGCATGCCATCCGCAGCCGACTGACCCTCGCCCTACTCGCCGCCGGCCTGGCCGCCGCCCCCCTGCCCCTGCTGGCGCAGATCGAACAGGTGCCGGCCAGCGCCAACCAGCAGGACGAAAGCTGGACCATCAACCTCAAGGGCGCCGACATCCGCGAATTCATCGATCAGGTCGCCGCCATCACCGGGCAGACCTTCGTCGTCGACCCACGGGTCAAGGGCCAGGTCAACGTGGTGTCCAACACCCCGCTCAATCTGACCGAGGTCTACCAGCTGTTCCTCTCGGTGATGGCCACCCACGGTTTCAGCGTACTGACCCAGGGCGACCAGGCGCGCATCGTGCCCAACGCCGAGGCCAAGGCCGAAGCCGGCGAAGGCCGCCCGGCACCCGATCGCCTGGAAACCCGCCTGATCCAGGTGCAGCACGCACCGGTGGCCGAGCTGATCCCGCTGATCCGCCCGCTGGTGCCGCAGTACGGCCACCTGGCCGCCGTCACCTCTTCCAACGCGCTGATCATCAGCGACCGCAGCGCCAACATCGCGCGCATCCAGGATCTGATGCGCCAGCTCGACCAGACCGGAGCCCGCGACTACAGCGTGATCAACCTGCAGCACGCCTGGGTGATGGACGCCGCCGAAGTGCTCAATACCGCCATCGCCCGCGGCCAGGCCAAGGGCGCCAGCGCCACCCAGGTGGTGGCCGACGCGCGCACCAACCGCCTGATCCTGCTCGGCCCGCCGGACGCCCGCGCCAAGCTGGCCAACCTGGCCCAGTCACTGGACACCCCCACCAGCCGCTCGGCCAACACCCGGGTGATCCGCCTGCGCCACAACGACGCCAAATCGCTGGCCGAGACCCTCGGGGAAATCTCCGAAGGGCTGAAGAACCAGCAGGATGGCGAGACCGCCGGCAAGCCGTCGAACATCCTCATCCGCGCCGACGAGAGCCTCAATGCCCTGGTGCTGCTGGCCGAGCCCGATCTGGTCGCCACCCTCGAAGACATCGTGCGCCAGCTCGACATCCCGCGCGCCCAGGTGATGGTCGAGGCGGCCATCGTCGAAGTCTCCGGCGACATCACCGACGCCCTCGGCGTGCAGTGGGCGGTGGATGCGCGCAGTGGCAGCGGCGGCACCGGCGGCCTGGGCGGGGTCAACTTCTCCGGCACCGGGCTGTCGGTGGGCACCGTGCTGCAGATCCTGCAGAGCGGCGAGGTGCCGGAAAACACCACCCTGCCCGACGGCGCCATCATCGGCATTGGCAGCGACAACTTCGGCGCGCTGGTCACCGCGCTGTCGGCCAACAGCAAGAGCAACCTGCTGTCCACCCCCAGCCTGCTGACCCTGGACAACCAGAAGGCGGAAATCCTGGTCGGGCAGAACGTGCCGTTCCAGACCGGTTCCTACACCACCGATGCGGCCGGGGCCAACAACCCCTTCACCACCATCGAGCGCAAGGACATCGGCGTCACCCTCAAGGTCACCCCGCACATCAACGAAGGCGCCACCCTGCGCCTGGAGATCGAGCAGGAAATCTCCTCCATCGCCCCCAGCACCGGGCTCAACGCCCAGGCCGTGGACCTGGTGACCAACAAGCGCTCGATCAAGAGCACCATCCTCGCCGACGACGGCCAGGTCATAGTGCTCGGCGGGCTGATCCAGGACGACGTCACCGAATCGGTGTCCAAGGTGCCGCTGCTCGGCGACATCCCCCTGCTCGGCGGGCTGTTCCGCTCCACCCGCGAATCCCACATCAAACGCAACCTGATGGTCTTTCTGCGGCCCACCGTGGTGCGCGACGGCGCCGGCCTGGCCGCGCTGTCGGGCAAGAAATACAGCGACATCCGCATCCTCGGCAGCGCCGACGAAGGCCGCCCGAGCATCCTGCCGCGCAACCCGGCGCAGCTGTTCGACGGCCAGGGCGCGCCGGCGGTGGATCTGCGCCAGTAAGCGAGTTGGTTACGGGGATAAAGCCATGGGAGGCGCTTTAGCGGCGACAGTCGCGGCAAAGCCCTCCCAAGCCCCCACTCACCCCAGCGGCGGCGTGCGCGGCGGGATCAGGCGTTTGCTGCCGGTGGCCTCATAGGCCGCGGCCAGGCGCAGCAAGGCCGAGTCGTCGTAGGCGCGGCCGGCGAAGGTCAGCCCCACCGGCATGCCGATATCGGCCATCACCCCCATTGGCACGGTGACCGTCGGCACGCCCAGGTGACGGATGGCGAGGTTGCCGTTGGCCACCCACACGCCGTTGCTCCAGGCGATATCGGCAGAGACGGGATTCACGTCGGCATCGGCCGGACCGACGTCGGCCACGGTGGGAAACAGCACCGCATCGAGCTTGAGGCCGTCCATCCAGTCCTCCAGATCCAGATTGCGAGTCTGCTCCAGGCCGCGCAGGCCATCCGGCACGGTGGGAATCTGATCCCAGGAGCGGATGCCGCGCTTGGCCATATTGACGTACTCGTCCATGCCGGCGGCCAGGTCGCCCTCGCGGTTGGGCAGCGTGCCCGGGTCGTGCGGGAAGATCTGCGGGCCGTCGACGTCCGCCAGGCGGTTGAGCTTGGGGTCGCCGTTGGCGCGCAGGAAATCGTCGAAGGCCCAACCCGACAGCTCCCACAGCTCGTCGTGGAGGAATTCCGGGGTGACGATGCCGCGATTGAATACGGTCGGCGCACCGGGGCGGTCGCCCTCGCAGTTGGAGACCAGCGGGAAGTCCACTTCCACCACCTCGGCGCCGGCCGCCTCCAGCGCCTGGCGCGCCTGCTCCCAGAGCGCGATCACCGAGGCACGGGTATGGATGCGCTGGCCGGTCGGCCCGCCGATGCCGGGGTTGTCGCTGGTGCCGGCTTCCTCGTCCTTATTGATAAACATGCGCGGCACGCCCAGGCGCTTGCCCTTGAGCGCACCGGGCTGGGCGGCGAGCGCCAGGTAGGACGCCGGGCGTACCTCGGAGGGCTTGCGAATCGGCACCCAGGGCTGCAGGCGCCAGAGGTCACCGCGGGTGTCCGGATCGTCGGCCACCACCACGTCGAGCACCTCAAGCAGGTCGGCCATGGTCCGCGCATAAGGCACCACCACGTCCATGGTCGGCGTCAGCGGCCAGTTGCCGCGCACCGAGATCACCCCGCGCGACGGCGTGTAGGCGCACAGGCCGTTGTTCGACGCCGGGCCGCGGCCGCTCGACCAGGTTTCCTCGGCCAGGCCGAAGGCGGCGAAACTGGCGGCGGTGGCGGTGCCGGCGCCGTTGGACGAACCCGAGGCGAAGGGTGCGGTGAGGTAGACGGCGTTGTACGGGCTCTCGGCGCGGCCGTAGGCGCCGCGCTGCATGCCGCCGTTGGCCATCGGCGGCATGTTGGTCTTGCCCAGGCAGATGGCGCCGGCGGCGCGCAGGCGCTCGATGGTGAAGGCGTCGCGCTGGGCCACCAGGTCCTTGAACGCCGGGCTGCCGGAGGCGGCGGTCAGGCCCTTGACCAGGTAGCTGTCCTTGGCGGTGTAGGGAATGCCGTCCAGCGGGCCGAGGCTCTCGCCACGGGCGCGGCGCGCATCGGAGGCCTCGGCTTCCTTCAAGGCATCGGGGTTGCGCACCACCACCGCGTTGAGCTTGGTCGGCGTGTTCGGGCCGTCGTAGGCCTCGATCCGCGCCAGGTAGGCCTGGACCAGCTCGACCGCCGTGGTGCGGCCGGCCTCCAGCGCGGCGCGCAGCTCGGCAATGGAAACTTCGGTTACCTCGATCATGGTGTCGTCACTCACTGGTGGCGGGGCCCGCCGGCTGCGGCCAGCCCCGGATACGGAAAGCCCTGGTCCAGCGGCCGCAACGCCCCCGGTAGGAGCGGCTTCAGCCGCGAACATCTGCCTGAATGATACATGCCGCCGAGCGCCCACAGGAGGCCGAGACTAGGCCCCTACCGCTCGCAACCACTGCAGCAGTTCGGCCTGCAGGCTGCCCGGCTCCGCCGGTTTGGGCGCCAGCAGGCAATAGCGCGAGCCGTCCGCGACGAACCCCAGCGGCGCCACCAGCAAACCGCTGTCGAGGTCGTCACGTACCAGATGCCAGGGGCCGATGGCCACGCCCAGACCGGCCACCGCCGCCTGCAGGCTGAAATAGAAATGTTCGAAAGTCTGCTCCGGGCCGGCCGGCAGCGCCTGCTCGGTGGCCGCGGCCCAGTCCCGCCAGGCGCCCGGCCGCGTGCGCGTGTGCAGCTGCGGCGCCGTCGCCAACAGTTGCACACCGGCGTCGCGCTCGGCGAACCACTCGCCTACCCGGTCCGGCCGACAGACCGGGCCGACCCGTTCCGCGAACAGGCTTTCGGCGTGGTAGGCGGCAGGCCAGGGGAAATCGTCGCGGCGAATGGCCAGATCGATGCCCGCCTCGAAGGCAAAGGGCCCGCCACCGGCCAGCAGGTGCAGCTCCGCCCCGGCCTGGCGCGCCTGGAACTCGCTCCAGCGCGGGATCAGCCAGCGCATCAGCAGCGTCGGCTCGCAGGACAGCACCAGCGGTCGCGCCTGCCGAGCGCTGGCGCGCAGCTCGCGGGTGGCCTGACGCATCAGGCCCAAGCCGTCCGTCACCGCGCGCGCCAGTTTGCGCCCGGCCTCGGTGAGAAACACCCGCTGGCTGCGCCGCTCGAACAGCGCCACGCCCAGGTCCTCCTCCAGCACACGCACCGCGCGACTGACCGCGCCGTGGGTCAGGTGCAGCTCCTGCGCGGCGCGACTGAAGTGCTCCAACCGCGCCGCCGCCTCGAAGCAGCGCAGCGCCAGCAGCGAAGGCAGACGGGCGTCGCCATACTGTGATCCGAACTCACCATCAATGTCAGAACTCATAGTTATTCACCGGAGCCTTACATCGAAATAATTGGCCAATCTCCACACGCCAGACAGGATAAGCCATGAGCGAATGGATAGCTGTAATCACCATAACCCTGCTCGCCGTGATCAGCCCCGGCGCGGACTTCGCCCTGGTCACGCGCAACAGCCTGCTGCTGTCGCGCCGCGCAGGCGTGCTCACGGCCCTGGGCATCGGCCTCGGCGTACTGATCCATGTCGGCTACACCCTGCTCGGCGTCGGCCTGCTGCTGCAGCAATCGCCGTGGCTGTTCGACGCCCTGAAACTGGCCGGCGCGGCCTACCTGATCTACCTCGGCGCAAGGATGCTGCTGGCCCAACCGACCGACCCGGCCCAAGCCGCGACCGACACGCCGCCGTCGGACCTGGCCGCCCTGCGCACCGGCCTGCTGACCAACGCTCTCAACCCCAAGACCTCGGTGTTTATCGTCAGCCTGTTCATGCAGGTGGTGCAGCCGCACGGCGCTCTGGCCACCCAGCTCGGCTACGGCGCCTTTATCGCCCTGGCGCATATCGCCTGGTTCGCTCTGGTGGCGCTGTGCTTTTCCGCCGGTACGCTGCGCGAACGGCTGCTGGCCGTGCGCCACTGGCTCGACCGGGTATTCGGCGGCCTACTGGTGAGCTTCGGCGCCATGCTGGCGGCAACCAGTCAGGGCCACTGAACGCATCGGCCGGGCCGCCAGTCGATTCGCTGGCGGCCCATGGCGCCGCTCGCCTGCTATGGTCTTGGGCGCTGCCTGCCGCTACCAGAGGAACCCGAAATGGAGCGATTCACCGGCGGTTGCCTGTGCGGCAACCTGCGCATCGTCGCCACGGGCCGGCCCTACCGGGTCGGAGTGTGCCACTGTCTGGACTGCCGCAAACATCACGGCGCCCTCTTCCACACCTCGGCGATCTTCCCCGAGAGCGCGGTACAGATAGAGGGCGAAACCGCCCACTACGCCGGCCGCCACTTCTGCCCGCGCTGCGGCTCGCCGGTGTTCTCGCGCACGGCCGATGAAATCAAAGTGAACCTCGGCTCGCTGGACGCCCCCAACCAACTGACCCCCACCTACGAACTCTGGACCATCAGGCGCGAGGCCTGGCTGCCGGCATTTCCGTTCGACAGGCGCTACGAGCGGGATCGGGAGAGCGAGGGGCGTTTCGAGGGGGAAGAGTCGAGTGGATGAAAGCGATCCAAGCGACCAGTCGTAGAGGGCCGTTGGCCTGAGTGGGCATTCAGCAACCTCGGGACCACGACCTGTACCCGAATGCTGCAACCAAGGTAAGCCAGCGCCGCCGGTAAGGGCGCGCTCATTCAGCTACGTCCTTCCCTTTTTGTGGCCACCGGCCCGTGCGCAGTAGCCAATCCACGCGATTAACTAGCGGCTAAACCCGCAGAAGCGGCTACTGGTGCTTCTCTGGGCAGTTTTAGCGTCAGCACTATCAGCAACACACCCACTCCGCTTATGACGGCATATACCCCGGCAAAGCTGCCGCTGTGATTGGCCAATAGCCCCGCACCATAGTTGCCGAGCATGCCGCCAGAACCTTGCATCACATTAGCGATACCAAAGATGGAGACGGCCATAGCGCTGGACGATGCCACCTTGGAAACGTAAGCGGGAATAAGGCCAAAAATAGGGTAGAAGGCAGTGGAGAACAGCACTGCGGCGACCAGGGGCCAATGGCCCGAGGGCTGTATCACGAAGATCAGCGCTGCCATCACCACGCAGCCATACACCAGAAACATCGCCGCGCGTAGTCCGGTTCGGTCCGAGAGCCAGCCAATTGCGAGACCAGCGAACATGCCGACGAAACCGATCACGGCCCAGACCTGGGCAGTGTATTGCACGTCAAAGCCAAGCTCGGTACGCAGGTAAGACGAGAGGTAGGTCTGAAACGGAAAGGTGGCGAAACCTATCAAGAAATTCATCGACCAGATCAGCAATACCCAAGGTTTTATCAACTCTGAGCGCAAGCTGGGTAAGGCGACCTCGCTTGTTGTGGCTGCTGAGGCTGGCGACACGGTTTGGCCGAGCAAGCCTCCCCTCTTGAACACCACCAGCACCAGCGCAGCCATCGCCATCGTCAGCAACCCAACTACCCACCAAACGCTGCGCCACTCCCCTTGGGGGGCGTAGATGGGCACCAACAGGCTGTTGATAGCTACCCCATAGCTGGTACCGCTGGATACCAGTCCCATGGCCAAACCGCGGTAACGGTAGGCGACCACCCTGGCGATAACGTCGACCATAGGCACAAAGACCGTCGCTGCAGTGCCCGCCAACAGGGTCAGCAGTACACCTATAAAAAAGGTGTTGTTCGACAACGGAATCAGTAGCAACGCGACTGCACACACAGCGCCCGACGCCACTATCATCCTGCCGCCACCCACCTTGGGCGTCAGCCAGACCGCCAGCATTGCGCAGAGTAGAAAACCCAGCTGCGCTGAGGCGGTGATAGTGCCGACGTAGGAAAAGCCGAAACCCAAAGATGCCTGCATATCGGGTACGAGCTGGGCAAAGAGGTATATCCCGAAGCCATAGGTCGCCGCCACCAGGCTGGTTAGCAACACTACAACCGCAGCATTTGAACGCATGACGAGCACCCTATGGGCTGCTGGAATTGATTTCAGCAAGTCAGAACATGAGTTAAGAAAGCCGCGGAGCAACTTTCGCCCAGGCACGTGGCGAGGCCCCGGTGCCCGGGTCGGTGCGTGAGTTCCGAGGCTCCTGTCCAACCTCGCGCCACCCAACAGCCCAACAGGTTCACATTGCTCTGAAGCAGCCCAACTCTACTGAGCGTGCAATCCAGCCGAGCGATAAAAGCGCCCTCCATATGCTCCATACCGCCACGTTGCATGGCTGTTCGTCGCTCAGACGCAAAGCAATCAGATGCCCAACATCGCGGGCATACCGCGAAACTCATGTCATTGAATGTCTGGCTCCGCTCGGCCGGCCGCCGCTGGTAACTGCTGGTTGCAAGCCTGCCGCCACTCAACACTGCGATATGACAAGCAAGGCCCGCGAATAGCCGCTCCAAGCAGGATGGCTAAGCGTCGCGAGGCCCATCAGCGCTGTGCACAAACTATCCCGGTCCGCTCAACCCGTCGCATTCTCCGGCAGCTTGGCGATCACCTTGATCTCGAACTGGAAGCCGGCCAGCCAGGTCACGCCGATGGCGGTCACTGTCGGGTAAGGCGCCTGGCCCCAGAACTCGGCCGCCACCTCCCAGATGGTCTCGAACTTCGCGTCGGGCTCGAGCATGAAGATGGTGGTGTCGACCACGTCGGCGAAGCTGCATCCCGCCTCGGCCAGGATCGCATTGAGGTTGGCGAAGGTGAGGCGCACCTGGGCTTCGAGGTCGGGCTCGGGCGAGCCGTCCTGGCGGCTGCCGACCTGGCCGGAGACGAACAGGAAGCCGTTGGAACGGATCGCCGGCGAATAGCGGTGGAGCTCGTAAAGGGCATGGCGGTCGGGCGGGAATACCACATCGCGTTTGCTGGTCATTGCGGGTCTCCATGGGCCGCTGCGGCCCGTTGCTTGAGATGGAGCCACTGTAAGAAGCGCGCCGGGCTGGATAAACCGGCAACTCTGGTCATGACTGTTTGTAGAATCCAAACAATCCCCCATGAGTGAGAAGAGCAATGGACCGTTTCGATGCGATGCAGGCGTTCGTGCGCGTGGTGGAGGCCGGCAGCTTCACCAAGGCGGCGACGACGCTGCACATGAGCAAGACCAGCGTGACGCAGCTGGTGCAGCAGCTGGAGGCACGGCTGCGCGTGCGCCTGCTCAACCGCACCACGCGCCGGGTCGCGGTCACCGCCGACGGCGCCGCCTACTACGAGCGCGCGGTGCGCCTGCTGGCCGATATGGACGACGCCGAAACCAGCCTCTCCAGCGCCGCGGCCCTGCCCAGGGGGCGCCTGCGGGTGGACGTGCCCAGCCCGCTGGCGCGGATGATTCTGGTGCCGGCGCTGCCGGACTTTTATGCGCGCTACCCCGACATCCAGCTGGACATGGGGGTGAGCGACCGCGTGGTGGACCTGATCGGCGACAAGGTGGACTGCGTGGTGCGCGGCGGCAAGATCGCCGATCAGTCGCTGATCGCGCGGCACGTGGGCGACCTGCAGCTGGGCGTGTACGCCGCGCCGAGCTACCTGCAGCGCGCCGGCACGCCCAGCCACCCGCGCGAGCTGGAGGACAGCCATCACCGCATCGTCGGTTTCCTCTGGGCGCGCGCCGGCAAGCCGCTGCCCTACGCCATGCAGTGCGGCGACGAGAGCCTCAAGGTGCAGGGCCGCTACGTGCTGGCAGTGGACGACGGCAATGCCTACCTCGCCGCCGGCCTGGCCGGCCTGGGCATCCTCTGGCTGCCGGACTACATGGCCAAGGCGCACCGCCGGCGCGGCGAGCTGGTGCCACTGCTGGAGCACTGGCGGCTCGAGCCGATGCCGCTGTACCTGGCCTTCCCGCCCAACCGCCACGTCAGCGCCAAGCTGCGGGTATTTATCGACTGGGTGGTCGAGCTGATGGCGCAGCACGCGCCGGTGCTGGGTCGCCGCTAGGCCAACAGGGCGCAGGCGCCTAGCGCGAGAAGCGCCGCCGATAGTCCCGCGGGGCAATGGCCAGGTGGCGCTGGAAGGTGGCGCGCATCCGCTCCTCGTCGCGGAAGCCGCACTGCCGGGCGATCTGATCGATATTGCGGCTGGAGTCTTCCAGCAGGCGCCGCGCCGCTTCCAGGCGGAAGATCTCCACCGCCTTGGCCGGGGTGCGCCCGGTCTTCTGCTTGTACAGCCGGGAGAAATGCCGCGGGCTCATGTGGCAGCGCTCGGCCATGGCTTCGATGCCGAGTGCCGGACTGTCCAGGTTGTCGCCGAGCCAGCGGTGCAGTTCGTCGAAGGTCGCGGTATCGCGCGCCTGGGCCTGCAGCAGCTCGCTGAACTGGGCCTGACCGCCGGGGCGCTTGAGGAACACCACCAGCTCCCGCGCCACCTGCATGGCCACCTCGCGGCCGCAGTCGGCCTCCACCAGCGCCAGGGCGAGGTCGATGCCGGCGCTGACGCCGGCCGAGGTCCACAGCGCGCCCTGCTCGACGAAGATTGCGTCGCTGTCCACCTCGATGCCCGGAAAGCGCGCCTTGAGCATGTCGCACATAGCCCAGTGGGTCGCCGCGCGCTTGCCTTCCAGTAAGCCCGCCTCGGCCAGCAGGAAGGTGCCGCTGCACACCGAGGCGGTGCGCCGTACCCGCCGTGCGTTGGCGCCGATCCAGGCGATCAGCTCGGCGGACTCGGCCACCGCCCGTTCGATTTCCGGTGCGCCCGGCACGATCAGGGTGTCGACCTGCGCCAGCGGCACCTCGGCCAGCGCCTGGGTCTGCACCACCAGGCCCTCGGCGCTGCCGACCAGGCCGCCCGGCAGGCTGGCGGTCAGGCGCTGGTAGCCGGGCAGGCCGCGCGCGTGCATGGCCTTGCTGGCGGCCCAGAACACGGTCTGCGCGCCGGTGAGGTCGAGCAGCCCGACTTGCGGATAGGCGAGAAAAAGGATGGTACGCGGACGGTTTGGCATGATTTCCGGGGTATCTGTCATTTCTGCCGAAATGCTCCTCTCCTAGCATGGGCCCGTCAAACACCAAGAGCCCAAGCCAGGAGTACCAGATGAAACAACGCATTCTGATTGTCGGTGGCGGTTTCGCCGGGGTATGGAGCGCACTGAGCGCCATGCGCCTGCTCGACCGGCACGGGCGCACGGATATCGCCGTGACCCTGCTCGCGCCGCAGCCGCAGCTGCGCATCCGCCCGCGCTTCTACGAGCCCGAGGTGCATACCATGCAGGCGCCGCTGACAGCGCTGCTGGCAGCGGTGGGCGTCGAGTTCGTCCAGGGCAGCGCCGAGGGCATCGATCCGCAGCGCCAGCAGGTCAGCTACCGCAACGCCGCCGGCCGCGTCGCCGAGCTGGGCTACCAGCGCCTGGTGCTGGCCTCCGGCAGCCGCCTGCTGCGCCCGACGCAAGCGGGGATGGACGCGCACCTGTTCGACGTGGACGAGATCGAGCAGGCGGCGCGCCTGGAGCAGCACCTGCTGGGCCTGGCGCAGCGCCCGCAGACGGCGGCGCGCAATACCGTGGTGGTGGCTGGCGGCGGCTTTACCGGCATCGAGACGGCCACGGAAATGCCCGCGCGGCTGCGCGCCGTGCTGGGCGAGGACGCGGCGATCCGCGTGGTGGTGGTCGACCGCGGCGAGCGGATCGGCGCGGCGCTGGGCGACGGCATTCGTCCGGCGATCGAGGCGGCGTCGCGCGAGCTGGGCATCGAGTGGTGCCTGGGCCGCTCGGTGGCCTCAGTCGATGCCGACGGCGTGAGCCTGGACGACGGCCAGCGCATCGCCGCGAATACGGTGATCTGGACCGTGGGCTTTCGCGCCAGCGAGCTGACCGCGCAGATTCCCGCGCCGCGCGACGCCCAGGGCCGGCTGCAGGTGGATGCCTGGCTCAAGGTCGAGGGCCAGGCGGCGATCTTCGCCGCCGGCGATACCGCGCGGGCGGCCACCGACGAGCTCGGCAACTTCACGGTGATGTCCTGCCAGCACGCCATCGCCCTGGGCCGCCACGCCGGCAACAACGCGGCCGCCGAGCTGATCGGCGTGGCCCCGACGCGCTACAGCCAGCCCAAGTACGTCACCTGCCTCGACCTCGGCGCCTGGGGCGCGGTGTTCAGCGAAGGCTGGGAGCGTCAGGTGAAGCTGGTGGGCAGCGAGGCCAAGGCGCTCAAGCAGCAGATCAACAGCCAGTGGATCTACCCGCCGGCGGCCGACCGCGCCCGCGCCCTGGCCGCCGCCGACCCGGCGATCCCGGTGGCCTGAGCCGCAGCGCGCCGCGGCTCAGTGGCACTCGATGCGGTTGCGTCCGCCGCGCTTGGCGCAGTACAGGGCGATATCGCTGCGCGACAGGGCAGCCTCGGCGCTGGCATCGGCGGCGCGCAGCGCTGAGATGCCGACGCTGACGGCGAGGAAGATCTGCTCGCCACCATGCAGGATCGGCGTCTTGGCCAGTTCGCCCTGGATGCGCTGGGCGAAGTGCCTGGCCTGGTGCAGATCGGCGTCGCTGAGTACCGCGGCGAACTCTTCGCCGCCCATGCGCCCGGCGGCATCGGTCTTGCGCAGCTGGGCACAGAGGATGGCCGCGAAATGCCGCAGGGCCTGGTCGCCGATGCTATGGCCCCAGCGGTCGTTGATGGCCTTGAAGTGATCCAGGTCGAACATCAGGATGGTCGCGCACTGCCCCGGGCTGCGCTGCAGCCGGGCCAGCTCGGCGTCGAGCAGCTGCATGAAGTGCCGGCGGTTGGCCAGCTGGGTCAGGAAGTCCGTGGTGGCGAAGGCTTGCAGCTCGGCCTCGATCTGCTTGCGCTCGGTGACATCGGTGATGAAGCCGTGCCACAGCACGCTGCCGTCCTCCAGGCGGCGCGGGCAGGCCTCGCCCTGACGCCAGGCGAGCGCCTGCCCCGGCAGCTGCAGGCGAAATTCCAGGCGCCAGGGCGTCAGCTGCCTGGCGGAGGCCTCGAAGGATGCCAGGTAGGCCGCCCGATCGTCCGGATGCACCAGCGCCGGCAACGCCTGCGCGTCGCGCAGCAGCTGCTCTGCGCTGAGCCCGCAGATGACCTCGGCTCCGGCGCTGACGTAGGAAAAGGCCGACTCGCCGTCCGGCTGGCGCCGGTACTGGAAGACCATGCCGGGAATCTCGTTGGTCAGGTCGGTCATCAGCGCGGCGCTCTGCTGCAGCCGCTCGGCCAGCGTGCGCATGGCGGTGATGTCGGTGGTGGTGCCGATCATCCGTAGCGGCTTGCCGGCACCATCGCGTTCGACCACCTTGCCGCGGCTGCACACCCACTTGTAGCGGCCATCGCGGCAGCGCAGGCGGTGCTCCACCTCGTAGGCGGCGGTGCGCTGCTCCAAGTGCGCGGCAATGGTCGCCTTGACGTAGTCCAGGTCCGCCGGGTGCACCCGCGTGTAGCTCTCCTCGATGCGATTGCCGACTTCATGGTCGGCGTAGCCGAGCAGCGCCTTCCAGCCGCTCGAGTAGTGGATTTCGCCGGTGGCGACGTTGCGATCCCAGATGCCGGTGCCGCTGCCGGCGATGGCCAGGGCCATGCGCCGCTCGCTGTCGCGCAGGGCGGCGATCTCCTGGCGCTGCTGGGCGTCCGCCTCGTCGCGCCCGAGCAGCTCCAGCGCCAGACCGGCGAACTCGAGCAGCGCCTGCTGCTGCGCGGCGTCCAGCTCGCGGGGGCGGTCGTCGAACAGGTAGAGCATGCCGAGCACGTCGCCGCCCGGCGCCCGCATCGGACAGGCGGCGAGGAAACGCAGATGGGGAGCGGCCACCACCAGGTCGTGATCGCGCAGGCTGGCGTCGCGCTGCGCGTCGGCCACCAGGTACAGCCCGTCGGCACACGCCCAGTTACCCAGCAGACCGACCCGGGCGAGCTGAACGGCGCTGAGGCCGGCGCAGGCACGCACCCGCCGTCGCCCTTCGCCACCGGTCAGCAGCAGCGCGGCCATGACGTCGAAATGCCGCCGGGCCAGGCGCAGCAGGCCATCGAATCGCTCGTCATTGGCGCTCGCCGGCGCATCGTTCGAATACAGGGACTGCATAGGGGCTCTGCTTCGCTAGAACTGTGGACGCCGCCTGCTATTGATAGGCCATATCCAGATCGCCGTCTAATCCTGATGGCCATATGAAGCCACCGGCAGGGGTTCGCTGAGCCTAAAGGATTCGCCGCGCCGTTGACACTGGGCATCGCCCGTCGGTTCTCAGCGCAGGTAGCGTCCAACCCGGCTGTGCAGCAAGGCCTGCAGCTGCGCCTGCATAAAGGCGTAGTCGTCGGCAATGTCCAGGCAGATCACCCGCTTGCCGGCCAGGGCGCGTCGGTACTGGCGCTGCAGCTTGCTGCGCTGGGCCTTTTCCATCACGAAGATCAGCGTCGCCCAGTCGAGCTGCTCGGCCGACAGGCGTACCTCGGCATCCGCCGCCAGCCCGGCGGAGTCGGTTTGCACGCCGGGCCAGGCGCCGAACAGCTGTTCGGCGGTCGGGCTGCGCAGGCGGTTGCGGCTGCAGATGAACAGCGCGCGGATCACGCGTCGCCGACTCGCTCGTACAGCTCAACCGGCTCCAGCGCGCCCTGGCAGCCGCACTGGCTGTGGCCGAGACCCAGGTGGCGGAAACCGGCCTTGAACAGCACCCGCCCGGACTGCGGGTTGCGCGCCAGGTGGCTGGCGTGCAAGCGGCGCAGGTACAGGCGGGTGAAGGCGAATTCGACCAGGGCCTGGCAGGCCTCGCTGGCGTAGCCGCGGCTCCAGTAGGGCACGCCGACCCAGTAGCCGACCTCGGCCTCGCCGCGGGCGATGTCCTTGAGGGCGATGCTGCCGATCAGCTCGCCGCTGGCACGCTCGACCATGGCGAAACAAGCCGCGCGACCGGTGGCCCAGTCCTGCGCGCACTGCGCGATCCAGCGCTGCGCCAGCTCCGGCGGATAGGGATGGGGAATGCTGCGGGTCACGTCGGCGATGCGAAAATCGCCGGCCAGACGCGCCACCTGCGCGGCATCCTCGCCACGCAGCGGGCGCAGCAGCAGGCGTGCGGTTTCCAGCAGGGCTTCGTCCATGGTGATCCCTCGAGGTGCTCAGGCCGGCTGCGGCCCGATGGGATAGAACTGCCCGCCGCTCCACACGCCGAGCCAGGGCTGGCCGTCGATCTCGCGCTCCACCGCCAGCTCCACCAGTTGGTAGAACACGTTGCGATGGATCAGCGCCTCGAGGTTGCGCCGCACCAGCAGGTAGGGCGCAGGCTCGAGCGTCGCCGGGTCGATCTCGACGCGGATCGGGTGTTCGGCGCCGGCCGTTACCTCGTCCTCGACGTTGGTGGTAAAGCGCAGCAGCTGGGTCTCGCCCTCACCGATGACCTGCAGGGTCACGGCGACGAAGGGAGCGTCGTCGACGCGAATGCCGACCTTCTCCACCGGGGTGATCAGGAAGTAGTCGTCGCCGTCGCGGCGGATGATGGTGGAGAACAGCCGCACCATGGGTTTGCGGCCAATCGGCGTGCCCAGGTAATACCAGGTGCCGTCGCGGGCGATGCGCATGTCGATATCGCCGCAGAAGTCGGGGTTCCACAGGTGCACCGGCGGCAGGCCCTTGCCCTCGCCCTTGGGAATCTGCGCCAGCAGGTCGCCGGCCTTGCCTGGATCGCTCATGGTTTTGCTCGTCCACATTGCTGCGAACCGAAGAGGATACACCGTGGGAGGGGCTTTCGGCTCTGGCGTCCTGCTTCGCACTACCTCCTGCATCCATGCAGTCGTAGCCGCGACAACAAGCGGCGGATACCCGTCGCGGCTAAAGCCCCTCCCACAGAGCGCCAGCGACGCTCTGTCAGCGCGCCACGCCCAGCAGGCTGCGCGCGTAGTCGTGCAGCGGCGGGCCGATCAGGTCCTGCGGCTGGGCGTCGTAGAAGGTCAGAAAGCCACCGCGGCTGCGGATGCGTGCGGTGTCCACCAGGTAGCGGGTGTTGGTTTCGATCAGCATCAGCTGGATGGTCGCGCGGTCGGTGCCGAGACGGTCCAGCGCTTCCTGATCCTCCCACTCCTCGACGGTGCCGATGCGGTCGTCGCTATAAGCGAAGCGGCTGTACAGCAGGTAGTGGGCGCCGGCGGCACGCGCCTCGGCCATGGCCTCCTCCAGCCCGCGCGGCTCGCGCGCGCGGCGGACCAGCGGGAAGTATTCGACGAAGCCGTTGAAGGCCTCCTCGGCCACCACGTTGGGCCGCGGGTAACCGTGACCCGGCGGCACGAAATGGCCCTGGGCGATATAGATGAAGGAATCCTGCTGCAGGCGCCGCGAGGCCATGCGCTCGGTGCGGCCGTGGTCGAGAAAACCGGCGTCGCGCAGGTGATAGCCGGCGCCGCTGGCCAGGTCGCTGACCTTCATGCAGCCGGCCAGGCCCAGCAGCGCCACCAGTAGAAGCAGGTTACGCATCAATCGATCCTCCTCGTGCCGGCGACGGAAAACCGGCGGATAAGGCAGGGATGCAGATTCTGCGCCAGGCTCGCCACCAAGGGCTGCCCCCAGCATCGCGACAACGTCGCATTGCCGGTTGATCACAGCCTTATCCATGTGCCGCGATCCCCTGTAGGCTGGGTTAGGCGCATGTCGAAACTCTAATGACCCCGCACGTAACCCACCATTGGCGCAACGCGGAGAGACCGCCTGGTGGGTTACGCGGCGCGCCACTCTGGGAGTGTCCGAGGGTTCGGAGGTTGGCGCCGCTACCCCCCTACAGCCCGCGCTGCCACTCCTGACGCAGGCCGGCCTGCTGCGGCCGCTCGATGGCCTCGCGCACCTGCGCCAGCAGGCGCGCCTTGTCGCGGCCGAGATTGCCCTTGAGCACCAGGTAGTTGGAGGCGTGGTCGCTGCGAAATACCGTCTGCTGCAGCTCCAGGCCCTGCAGCAGGCGCTCGACTTCGCCGAACAGCTGCAGCTGGGTCAGCGGCTGGTAATCGGTGAACTGCTCGCGAAACCGCGCCTCGCCCAGGGGGAAGCTGACCACCAGGGTGGAGAGGTATTCCGGCTGCGCGGCATTCATCAGCCGCGCCGAGTTGTCCGCGTGCTGGGCGCTGAGGGTCTGGCCGCCGAGGCCGTTCAAGATCATCACCGAACGGGTGATGCCGGCCTGGCCAAGCTTGTCCAGGGCGCTGAGGCTGGAATCAAAGGTCTCGCCCTTGTTGACCCGCGCCAGCACTTCGTCGTCGCCGGACTCGCAACCGAGGTAGGCCATCTTCAGCCCGGCGTCGGCCAGCTCCTTGAGCTCGGCCACCGACTTCTTGCGCAGGTTGCGCGGCAGGCAGTAGCTGGATACCCGGCGCACTTCGGGCATATGGCTGCGGATCGCTTCGAGAATATTGAGCAGGCGCCGCGTCGGCAGCACCAGGGCATCGCCGTCGGCGAGGAACACCCGGTTGACGATCAGCTGCGCGCCGGCGCGGCGAATCTCCTCGAGCACCTCGGCCTCGTCGCGGGCACGGAATTTCTTCTGCGGCGCCGTGTACATCTCGCAGAAGCTGCACTGGTTCCAGGAGCAACCGTTGGTCACCGGCAGAATCAGCGAGTGGGCCTCGCTGGGCGGGCGGAACACCGGCTCGATATAGGCGATGGGGAAACTAGCGGACATATTCGACCGTGCTTGGTTGACTGAGGCTGCGCCAGTGTAACCAGTGCAGTCGTGACTGCCGAGCCACTCCCCCTCCTGAATCGGAGGCAGAAGGTCGACACGCTGAGGAAGCGCCCATGCGACGCCCTGGTCAAGGTGGGCTGAAGCGGATCGCCGCCCGGCCCACCCTACAATGCGACGGGTGTCAGTCGAATGCTCAATTGAAATGCGGGCCCTACTGGTAGGGTGGGCTTCAGCCCACCAGCGATGCCAGACCCGGGCAAAGCGCAGCGCCGCCCAGGCCGGCCTGCCAAGCCGCGAGGGTCAGCCGCCGATGATCTTCATCACCGTCACGCCGCCGGAGAAGGCCAACTCCTGCTTGTCGCCGAGGGCCTTGACCAGCAGCCGCTGCAGCGCCGGCAGGGCCTGGTGGCGCGGCTTGTCCAGCAGGTCGCCGACGTAGTGGCGGTTGCTCGACGACAGGCAGCCGTGCAGCCAGCCGGTCGACGACAGGCGCAGGCGCGAGCAGGTGCGGCAGAACGGCACGCTCTCGTTGGCGATCACGCCAAAATGGCCGGCACCGGGGATGGCGTAGCGCAGCGCGGTGGCATCGACCGGGGCGTCGGCCTGGACGTAATCGTGACGGCTGCCGATCAGTTCCAGCAGCTCGGGCAGGCCGACGAACTGCTGGTTGAAGGCATTGGGGTCGCGGGCCAGGTGGCCCATGCGCATCAGCTCGATGAAACGCAGCTCGAAGCCGCGCTCCAGGCAGTAATCCAGCAGCGGCAGCACCTGGTCGAGGTTCTGCCCGCGCAGCGGCACCATGTTGAGCTTGATCTTCATCCCGGCGGCGCGCGCCGCCTCCAGGCCGGCCAGCACGGTGGCCAGGTCGCCGCCACGGGCGATGCGGGCGAAGGCCTCGGCGTCGAGGGTATCCAGGGAAATGTTCAGGCGGCGAATGCCGCATTCCAGCAGCAGCGGCAGCTTGCGTTCGAGCAGCTGGCCGTTGCTGGTCAGGCTGATGTCGTCGAGGCCGAGCTGGCTGACCTGGCGCAGGAAGGGTTCCAGGCGCGGACTGACCAGCGGCTCGCCGCCAGTGATGCGCAGGCGTTCGATGCCGGCGGCTTCGATCAGGTAGGCGACGCCGCGGGCCATGGCGTCGGCGGAGAGTTCGTCCTGCGCCGCCACCAGGCGCTTGCCGTCCGGCACGCAGTAGGTGCAGGCGTAGTTGCAGGCGGCGGTCAAGCTGATGCGCAGGTTGCGAAAGCGCCTGCCCTGACGGTCAACGATCATGGCGGACTCCGAGGGGGGATAAGCCGGAGTATATCGCCGTAACCGGCCGCGGCACATGGTTCATCCAGCGGCTGAATGAGCCGAGTCGCGTTCACTATGGACAGTGGTCGCCCCGGACATCGGCCGCGACCGGGGTCGCGGCGGGGAAGGGTTAGTCGCGCTTGCGCTTGTTGCCCATGCGCACGCCGATATCCATGAGGAACTGGAAGAAGCCTTCCTGATCCTCCAGCACGTTACTCCAGAACGGCGAGTGGTACAGCGCCACGGCGCCATGCACCAGCGCCCAGGCGGCGCAGTAGTGGAAGTACGGCGGCACGTCTTCCAGCTTGCCTTCGGCGATGCGACCCTTGATCAGCTGGGTCAGGCGCTCGAAGTTGGAGGCGCGGATCTTGTGCAGCTGCTCGACCATCTCCGGCACCTGGTTGCCCTTGACCACCTTCTCTTCCAGGCGGTCGAACAGGCGATAGCGCTGCGGGTCGCGCATGCGGAACTCGAAGTAGGCACGCGACAGCGCTTCCTTGTCGCGATCCACGTCGGCCGAATGCAGCAGGGCGTTGAGATCGCGCTCGTAGTCGAGCATCAGGCGCAGATAGATCTCCGCCTTGGACTTGAAGTGCTTGTAAATGGTGCCTTTGCCGATACCGACCGCATCGGCGATCATCTCGACGGTGACGCTGTCTTCGCCCTGTTCGAGGAAGAGTTTCAGCGCTGTGTCGAGAATCTCCTGCTCGCGGCGACGGAATTCGCGGACCTTACGGGGTTCTTTCTGCATAAAGGGACTGTGGGGTCAAAAATCGAAGCCGCGTATTATGCCTAAATGTGGCCAAATTGCACGGATCATCCGACCATGTACGTGTTTCACGATGAGTTTCCCCAAGAAAGTGGACTGCGTTATCTGAACCACGCGGCGGTGGCGCCCTGGCCGAAACGCAGTGCCGACGCGGTTCGGCGCTTCGCCGAAGCGAACGTGAGCAGCGGCGCGCGTGATTATCCAGACTGGCTGAAACTGGAGCGTAGCCTACGCGAACGATCGGCGCGTCTGCTGAATGCACCGAGCACCGGCGATATCGCACTGGTCAAGAACACCTCCGAGGCCCTGTCCTTCGTCGCCTTCGGCCTCGACTGGCGCCCGGGCGACCAGGTGATCATCAGCGACGAGGAATTCCCCTCCAACCGCGTGGTCTGGCTGGCCCTGGCGCCGCTGGGAGTGGAGGTGATCGAGGTCAGCCTGCGCGGCGTCGATGCCGAGGCCGCCCTGCTCCAGGCCATCGGGCCGCGAACCCGACTGCTGTCGATCAGCGCGGTGCAGTATGCCAGCGGCCTGCGCCTGGACCTGCCGCGCCTCGGCCAGGGCTGTCGCGCGCGCGGCGTGCTGTTTTGCGTGGACGCCATCCAGCAACTCGGCGCCCTGCCCTTCGACGTGCAGGCCTGCGCCTGCGACTTCGCCATGGCCGACGGCCACAAGTGGCTGCTGGGGCCGGAGGGCCTGGGGCTGTTCTATTCCCGCAGCGAGCTGCGCGATCAACTCAAGCTGCACGAATACGGCTGGCACATGCTGGAACACGCCGGCGACTACAACCGCCAGGACTGGCAGCCGGCGCGCAGCGCGCGGCGCTTCGAGTGCGGCAGCCCGAACATGCTCGGCGCCTTCGCCCTGGAGGCCAGCCTGTCGCTGCTGGAAGAGGTCGGCATGCAGCGGGTCGGCGCACTGCTCGCCGAACGCGTGCAGTGGCTGCTCGACGGCATCCAGGCCCTGCCCGGTGCGACGCTGCACAGCCCGGTCGAGGTCGAACGGCGCGCCGGCATCCTCACCTTCAGCCTGGCCGGACACGACAACCAGGCGCTGCACCAGCGCCTGCGCGACGCCGGGGTGATCTGCGCACAACGCGGGCCAGGCGTGCGCTTTTCGCCGCATTTCTACACCAGCGCCCAGGTGATCGAGGAAACCCTGGGGCTGCTAGGCCAGCTGGCAAGAGGCTGAGAACTCAGCAGCCGCCGCGGTATTCCAAATCTGTTTAAAAAACGCACGATTTCGCCTGGACGCGCGGCAATCCTGGCCAATACTGGAGATTACTGGTGCGCGGCATCTCCCCCCAAGTGCCCCGCCAGCCAAGGTACCGTGGACCGCGTACCTTGATTTACTCCTAATGGTCTTGACCCGGATTCATCCCCCAGAACCCGGGTTTTTTTTGGCCGATGAAAATTCACCCTGATTCATAAGCGTGGCAGCGGCCTCAGCCGCGAAGCCGTTATCGGCCTTCGCGGCTGACGCGCTACGCCGCCGGGCGGCTCCGCGCACGCCTGGTCCGGGTGCAATCCGGGAATCCTGCAGCCGCGGATTGCCTCCGGGTTACACGCCGGCCAGCGGGAACAGGCGCTTGAAGTTGGCCGAGGTCTGCTCGGCCAGGACCTCGAAGCTCACGCCGCGCAGCACGGCCAGGTATTCGGCCACCTCGCGCACGTATTGCGGCAGGTTGGGCTTGCCGCGATGCGGCACCGGCGCCAGGTAGGGCGAGTCGGTCTCCACCAGCAGGCGGTCGGCCGGCACCTGACGCGCCACCTCGCGCAGCGCCTCGGCATTGCGGAAGGTGACGATGCCGGACAGCGAGATATAGAAGCCGATATCCAGCGCCGCCTTGGCCATCTCCCAGTCCTCGGTGAAGCAGTGCAGCACCCCGGCCTGCGGCAGTGCCGCCTCGCGCAGCAGCGCCAGGGTGTCGGCGCGGGCTTCGCGGGTATGCACTATCACCGGCTTGCCGGTGATGCGCGCCGCCTCCAGGTGCAGGCGGAAGGAGGCCTGCTGCAGCGCGGCGGATTCGGGTTCGTAGTGGTAGTCCAGGCCGGTTTCGCCGATGGCCACCACCTTGGGATGGGCCAACTCGGCCAGCAGCCAGTCCAGTGCCGGCGCGGCGCCCGGCTCCAGATCCAGCGGATGCACGCCCACCGAGCAGTCGACATCGGCATAGCGCTCGGCCAGCCCCTTGACCGTGGCGGCGTTGTCGGCGCTGACGCCGATGCACAGGAAATGCCCGACGCCCGCCGCGCGCGCCGCATCCAGGGCAGCATCCAGCGAACCGCCGTGGGCGGCCAGGTCGAGACGGTCGAGGTGGCAATGGGAGTCGATCAGCACAGCGGGGAACTCGGGCAAGGGAAAGGCCCGAATTGTAATCGAAAGCGGCGGAAGGCTGGGCGCGTGGAAGGGGCTTGGGAGCGCAGGATGGGTTGAGCAGCGTAGCGCCGATACCCATCATCCAGACATCGACGGGTGCGCTGCGCTCAGCCCATGCTGCGGCTGCCGTTACATGGTATGGGTCGGACGATCAGACTTCAGCGCGCCGGCCAGATAGGTCTCGATCTTGTTGCGGGCGGTGTTGTCGCCATCGTTGAACTGCACGCCGACGCCGGCGGCGCGGTTGCCCTGGGCGCCCTTGGGGGTGATCCACACCACCTTGCCGGCCACCGGAATCTTCTCCGGCTCGTCCATCAGGTTGAGCAGCATGAACACTTCGTCGCCGAGCTTGTAGCTCTTGTTGGTGGGGATGAAGAGTCCGCCGTTCTTGATGAAGGGCATGTAGGCCGCGTAGAGCACGGACTTGTCCTTGATGGTCAGGGACAAAATGCCGTTACGGGGGCCCAGATTGGGTGGCAAGCTCATCAGGTATTCCTGGCGTCTATTGCGTAATGCCCGATTCTAGCCCGGTCCGGGCAAGCTTGCCCACTGCACCAGTAGGGCTTCGAGAAGCAAGACACGGTTGAGGTTGGCCTTGCCGATCACCTTCTGCCGCTGCGCCAGCAGCCATTCCTGGATCGCCAGCACCTTGGCCTGGGGGGTTTTCTCGGCCAGGTATTGCACCACCTTGCGCATGTCGGCCTGGCCCAGGCCGGCCTCGTCGCGGGTCAGCTGGTAGCGCAGCATCAGCTGCGCCCAGTCGCAGAACCAGTCGAACAGCAGGTTCAGCGGCAGCGCATTCCAGCTTTCCGCCAGCTGGCTGGGGGCGATCTGCTGCTTGAGCAGCTTCTTCACCCCTTCCACCGCCTGCGCGCGCTGTTCGCGCACGCCCTGCCCCTGCAGACGCAGCGCCGCCAGCGGCGAACCGGCGGCCAGGGTCAGCAGCTCCGCGCGCTCCTCCTCGCTCGACCCGGGCAGCGCCTGGGCCAGCCAGGCCAGGCTCAGCGCCTCGCTGGGCAGCGGGCAAGCCTGCTGTACGCAGCGGCTCTTGATGGTCGGCAACAGACGGCTGGGCTGGTGGCTGATCAGCAGCAGCACGGTGGCGCCGGAGGGCTCCTCCAGGCTTTTCAGCAGGGCATTGGCGGCGTTGAGGTTCATCGCTTCGGCCGGTTCCAGCAGCACCACCTTGCGCCCGCCGAGCTGGGCGGTCTGCACCACGAAGTCGACCAGCTCGCGCACCTGATCGACCTTGATCGGCTTGTCCGCCTCTTCCGGCTCCAGCACGTAGTTGTCCGGGTGGGTGCCGGCCGCCAGCAGGTGGCAAGACTTGCACTGGCCGCAGGCGTCCAGGCCGTTCGGGCTCTGGCACAGCAGTCGCGCCACCAGGCGTTCGGCCAGGGCGCGCTTGCCGATCCCGGCGGGGCCGTGCAGCAGGTAGGCGTGGGCATGCTGGCTGCGGCCGGCGAGGTGCTGCCAGAGGCTTTGCTGCCAGGGATAGGCGTCAGCCACGGCAGGTCTCCAGCAGGCTCGGCAGCAGGGCGTCGAGATCGGCCTGCACCTGGGCCAGGGTCTGTCCGGCATCCAGCACGCGGTAGCGCTGTGGGGCCTGCGCCGCGCGCTGCAGATAGGCCTGGCGCACCGCCTCGAAGAAGCCGCGGCCTTCCTGCTCGAAACGATCCAGCCGGCCACGGGCGGCGGCGCGGGCCAGGCCCACCTCCACCGGCAGGTCGAAGATCAGGGTCAGATCGGGGCGCAGCTCGCCCTGGACGAAGTTCTCCAGCAGGGCGATGCGCTCGCCGGACAAGCCGCGGCCGCCGCCCTGGTAGGCGTAGGTGGCATCGGTGAAACGGTCGCACAGCACCACGGCACCGCGTGCCAGCGCCGGGCGGATGACCTGCTGCAGGTGCTGGGCGCGCGCGGCGAACACCAGCAGCAGCTCGGTATCGCTGGCCATGGGCTCGTCGCTGGGCGCCAGCAGCAGTTCGCGGATGCGCTCGGCCAGCGGCGTGCCGCCCGGCTCGCGGGTCAGCAGCACGTCGACGCCGCGCTCGCGCAGGCGCTCGGCGAGGTAGTCGCGGTTGGTGCTCTTGCCGGCGCCTTCCGGGCCTTCCAGGGTGATAAACAGACCGGTCACGGGTTGCCCTTATTGAGTGTCGGCCGCGCGCGGTGCGGGGCTGGAGCGATAGTCGGCACGGCGCTTGAGCTGGTACTCGCGCACCGCGCGGTTGTGCTCGGCCAGGGTATTGGAGAACACGTGGCTGCCGTCGCCCTTGGCCACGAAGTACAGCGACTTGCCATCGAGCGGATTGAGCGCGGCATGGATGGCTTCGCGGCCGACCATGGCAATCGGCGTCGGCGGCATGCCGTCGATGGTGTAGGTGTTGTAGGGCGTCGGCGTGCGCAGGTCGGCACGGGTGATGCGGCCGTTGTAGCGCTCGCCCATGCCGTAGATCACGGTCGGGTCGGTCTGCAGGCGCATGCCGATACGCAGGCGGCGGACGAAGACGCCGGCGATCTCGCCGCGCTCTTCCGGCACGCCGGTTTCCTTCTCGATCAGCGAGGCCATGATCAGCGCGTCGTAGGGCTCGCGATAGGGCAGGCCCTCGGCGCGCTTGTCCCACTCCTCGGCCAGCACCGCCTCGAGACGGGCATTGGCCTGCTTGAGCAGGTCCTCGTCGCTCATGCCGCGCACGTAGCGGTAGGTATCGGGAAAGAAGCGTCCTTCCGGGTTCTGCCCGGCCAGCCCCAGGCGCGCCATCAGCTCGGCGTCGCTAAGCTCGGCCAGGCGTTGCTCGAGGCGCTCCTGGCGCGCCAGGGCGGTGCGCACCTGGCGGAAGTTCCAGCCCTCGACCAGAGTCAGGCTGTACTGCATCACTTCGCCGCGCTGCCACAGGCCGAGCATGTCCTTGGCGCTCTGCCCGGGCTGCAGGCGATATTCGCCGCTGTGCAGGGCCGGAGCGCGCAGGTTGAAACGCCAGTACAGGCGCAGCCAGAAGGCGTCGTCGATCACGCCCTCGCTTTGCAGACGATTGAGCAGGCCACTGGGAGTGGCGCCGGACGGCACCTCCAGCAGCATTTCCTCGCTCAGTTGCAGGGGCTGCTCCAGCGCCTTCTGCTGTTGCCAGGCGGCCCCGACCACCAGCAGCGCAGCCAGCAGCACGCCGCACTCGAGCAGCACCAAGATCTTGCGTAGCACTAATCAGATATCCAGTAAGTCGCGGACGATGGTCTGCAGTTTACGGGTGAGCGGCCCGACCGGCCAGTGCTGCGCCTGCAGGGCCCGTACCGGCCAGACGCCGTAGAGGCTGTTGCAGAGAAAGACTTCGTCCGCCGCCAGCAGTTCGTCATGGCCGATGTCGCGTACTTCCACCGGCACCCCGAGCGCCCTCGCCTGCTCCAGCAATTCGGCGCGCATCACCCCGGCGACGCCGCAGCGCGACAGGTCGGCGGTCAGCAGAGCACCGCCGCGCAGCAGAAACAGGTTGCTGTAGACCCCTTCGATTACCCGCCCGCTGGCATCGCACATCAAGCCTTCGGCGTGCTCGGCATCCTGCCATTCGGCGCGAGCCAACACCTGTTCCAGGCGATTGAGGTGCTTGAGCCCGGCCAGCAGCGGCTGCTCGGCCAGACGGGTGACGCAGGGAAACAGGCGCACGCCCTGCTCGGCATGCGCGGCGGGATACTGCGGCAGCGGCGCGGCCTGCAGGATACGCAGCGGCTGACAGGGCTGCGGTGGCGCATAGCCACGCTGACCCTCGCCGCGGGTAACGATCAGCTTGGCCACGCCCTCGCCGAGCTGCCCGGCGAAGGCCTGCAGCTCGCTGTCCATCAGCGCGAGGTCGAGGGGAATGGCCAGGCGCCGACAGCCCTCGGCCAGGCGCGCCAGGTGCCGCGCCAGCAACGGGATGCGCCCGCCACGCACGGCGATGGTCTCGAACAGACCATCGCCGTAAGCCAGGCCACGGTCACGCACCGACAACTGTTCGCCGGGCGCGCCGTTGACCCAGCCCGGCATCAGCCGTGGTACCGACGGAACAGCAGCGAACCGTTGGTGCCGCCGAAACCGAAGGAGTTGGACAGCGCCACCTCGATCGGCATGGCCTTGGCCTGGTGCGCGACGAAGTCCAGGTCGCAGCCTTCGTCCGGCTCGTCCAGGTTGATGGTCGGCGGCGCCACCTGGTCGCGGATCGCCAGCACGCTGAAGATCGCCTCCACCGCACCGGCCGCGCCGAGCAGGTGGCCGGTCATCGACTTGGTCGAGCTGACGGACAGCTTATAGGCGTGCTCGCCGAACACGCTCTTCACCGCCGCGGCTTCGGCGATGTCGCCGGCCGGAGTCGAAGTGCCGTGCGCGTTGATGTACTGCACCTGGTCGGCGTTGATGCCGGCATCGCGCAGGGCGGCGGCCATGCAACGCGCGGCACCGGCGCCATCCTCGGGCGGCGAGGTCATGTGGAAGGCGTCGCCGCTCATGCCGAAGCCGATCAGCTCGGCGTAGATGGTGGCGCCACGCGCCTTGGCGTGTTCCAGCTCTTCCAGCACCAGGGCGCCGGCGCCGTCGGACAGTACGAAACCGTCGCGGCCCTTGTCCCACGGCCGGCTGGCCTTGGTCG
Organism: Pseudomonas sp. AOB-7; assembly: GCF_003696305.1. Lineage (GTDB taxonomy): Bacteria > Pseudomonadota > Gammaproteobacteria > Pseudomonadales > Pseudomonadaceae > Aquipseudomonas. Next base: position 246,775 of record NZ_RFFK01000001.1, read on the forward strand.
GCTCGTCGTTGCGAGTGGACAGCGCCCGGGCCGCGCCGAAGCCGCCCATGCCCAGGCCGCAGGCGGCCATCTCGGCGCCGCCGGCGACCATCACGTCGGCCTCGCCATAGGCGATGTTGCGTGCGGCCATGCCGATGCAGTGGGTGCCGGTGGTGCATGCCGTGGCGATGGCGTAGTTGGGGCCCTGCAGACCCAGGTGGATCGACAGGAAGCCGGAAATCATGTTGATGATCGAGCCGGGCACGAAGAACGGCGAAATGCGCCGCGGCCCCTGCTCGTGTAGCGACCTGCAGTTGTTCTCGATATTGGTCAGGCCGCCGATGCCGGAGCCCATGACCACGCCGATGCGCTCACGGTTGGCGTCGGTGACTTCCAGACCGGCATCGCGCATCGCCTGGAAGCTGGCGGCGAGGCCGTACTGAATGAACAGGTCGAGCTTGCGCGCCTCCTTGGCGGAGAGGTACTCCTCGACGTTGAAACCCTTGACCGACCCACCGAAACGGGTGGAGTAGGCGGACAGGTCCATGTGCTCGATCAGGCCGATGCCACTGCGCCCGGCCAAAATGCCCTGCCAGCTGCTCGGCACATCGTTACCCAGCGGCGACAACATGCCCATACCGGTAACCACGACGCGTCTACGCGACACAGCAATCTCCTCTTGTTCTGCCTGATAGCGCCGGAATGCGCCTTGCACGTAAAGAAAAACCGCACGCCTGATGAGGGCAGTGCGGCTTTTCCGTGTCGGGAAGCGACGGTGACTTATTGCGCGTGCGCGGTCACGTAGTCGATGGCTTCCTGAACGGTGGTGATCTTCTCAGCTTGCTCGTCCGGGATCTCGGTCTCGAATTCCTCTTCGAGAGCCATCACCAGCTCGACGGTGTCAAGGGAGTCGGCACCCAGGTCTTCGACGAAGGAAGCGCTGTTGGTGACTTCCTCTTCCTTCACGCCCAGTTGCTCGGCAACGATTTTCTTGACGCGTTCTTCGATGGTGCTCATACCTTGTTTTCACTCCTATTGGACAAATCCAGGCAGCTAGCTGGTAGCGGCCAAGTGTATAGAAAGGGTTTTTAGCATTTCAAGCTGAATGCCGGGGAGCCCCCAGGAACACTTCAACGATCTGTCTATAAACCTGTTGCAGCTTTATAACGGATTTTAGACAGCCACTATGACAGTTTTCTGAAGGCGCTCGTCACATTCAGCTCATATACATTCCGCCGTTCACGGGGATAGTAGCCCCAGTGACGTAGGCTGCGCCATCGGAGGCGAGGAAGGCCACCACCTTGGCGATCTCCTCGGCCTGGCCCAGACGGCCCAGCGGAATCTGGGTCAGCAGCGCGTCGCGCTGGGCTTCCGGCAGTTCGCGGGTCATGTCGGTGTCGATGAAACCGGGGGCCACCGAGTTGACGGTGATCGCCCGCGAGCCCACTTCACGCGCCAGGGCACGGCTGAAACCTTCCAGGCCGGCCTTGGCCGCGGCGTAGTTGACCTGCCCGGCATTGCCCATGGCGCCGACGACGGAGCCAATGTTGATGATGCGGCCGAAACGCGCCTTGGTCATCCCGCGCAGCACCGCCTTGGATAGGCGATACAGGCTGTTGAGGTTGGTGTTGATCACGTCGTACCACTCGTCGTCCTTCATCCGCAGCATCAGGTTGTCACGGGTGATGCCGGCGTTGTTGACCAGGATCAACGGCTGACCAAGATGTTGCTGGATGTGTTCCAGGGTGCTGGCGACCGACTCATCGTTGCTCACGTCGAGCACCAGGCCGGCGCCTTCGACGCCGTTGGCCTTGAGGGTTTCGGCGATGCGCTCGGCGCCCGAGGCGCTGGTGGCGGTGCCGATGACGATGGCGCCCTGACGGCCCAGCTCCAGGGCAATCGCCTGGCCGATACCGCGGCTGGCGCCGGTGACCAGCGCGACCTTACCTTGCAGACTCATGTTCGTTCTCCTTGCTCAGGCCAGAGCCGCACGGGCGGCGGCAAAGGCATCCGGGGTATCCAGGTTGTGGGTGTTGATGCCCTTGACGCAGCGCTTGTTGAGGCCGCCCAGCACCTTGCCGGGACCGCACTCGACCAGGTCGGTGACGCCCTGCTCGGACAGACGCACCATCGACTCGACCCAGCGCACCGGGCTGTACAGCTGCGCCAACAGGTCGGCCTTGAGGGCGGCCAGGTCGGACACCACGGCGGCGCTGACGTTCTGCACCAGCGGAATCTGCGGTGCCTGCCAGGCGATGGCCTCGACCGACTCGGCGAAACGCTCGGCAGCCGGCTTCATCAGCGCACAGTGCGACGGCACGCTGACCGGTAGCGCCATGGCGCGCTTGGCACCACGCGCCTTGCACGCCTCGATGGCACGCTCGACGGCAGCCGCGCTGCCGGCGATCACCACCTGGCCCGGTGCGTTGAAGTTCACCGCGCTAACCACATCGCCCTGCGCCGCTTCGGCGCAGGCGGCCAGCACGTCGGCATCGTCCAGGCCGAGGATCGCGGCCATGCCGCCCTGCCCGGCCGGCACGGCCTGCTGCATCAGTTGGCCGCGGCGCTCCACCAGCTTCACCGCATCGGCGAAGCCCAGGCTGCCGGCGGCGACCAGCGCGGAATACTCGCCCAGGCTGTGGCCGGCGACGAACGCCGGCTGCGCGCCGCCCTCGGCCTGCCACAGACGCCACAGGGCGATGGAGGCGGTGAGGATGGCCGGCTGGGTCTTGTCGGTCTGGTTCAGTTGCTCTTCCGGGCCCTGCTGGGTCAGCGCCCAGAGGTCGTAGCCGAGCGCTTCGGAGGCTTCGCCGAAGGTATCGATCACCAGCTGCTGCTGGGCACCGTGCTCGGCGAGCATGGCCAGGGCTTGCGAGCCCTGACCGGGGAAGACGAATGCGAGGGATGCAGACATGGATAAGTCCCTTGAGTCGGAAAACCAGCGCCAGGGCAAGCCTGGCGCAGCGAACTGACAGTTGGATGACAGGCCGTCGGCCGTGGTCACATCCTACAGCAACAGATCCTCGAGACGACCGTGCAGGCGCTGCGGCAGATTCTCCTGCACCTCGCGCAGCGCGCAGCGAATTGCGCTCTGGAAACCCTCCTGCCCCGCTGCGCCATGGCTCTTGACCACGATGCCCTGCAGACCGAGAAAGCTCGCGCCATTGTGCTGCGCCGGCGCCAGGTCGGCCTTCAGGCGGCGCAGCAACGGCATGGCCAACGCCCCCACGGCCTGGGCGAACAGGCCCTGGCGGAACAACGCCTCGACCCGCCCGGCGATCAGTTGCGCCAGGCCTTCACTGGACTTGAGCAGGATATTGCCGACGAAACCGTCGCACACCACCACATCGGCCTCGCCGCGGTACAGGCCGTCGCCCTCGATATAGCCGACGAAGTTCAGCCCGCGCGCCTGCTGCAGGAGGCTGGCCGCCAGCTTGACCTGCTGGTTGCCCTTGATGTCCTCGGTGCCGACGTTGAGCAGCGCCACTCGCGGCCGGATGACGCCCAGGGTCTCGGCCGCCACCGCACCCATGATGGCGAACTGGTAGAGGTGTTCGGCACTGCAGTCGACGTTGGCCCCCAGATCCAGCAGGTAGCAGTGACCGCGCTCGGTGGGCACCGGGCTGACCATGGCCGGCCGGTCGATGCCCGGCAGGGTCTTGAGCACATAGCGCGACAGCGCCATCAGCGCCCCGGTATTGCCGGCACTGACGCAGGCATGGGCCTGGCGCTGACGCACCAGCTCCAGCGCCACGCGCATCGAGGCATCGGGCTTACCACGCAGAGCCTGCGCCGGACGCTCGTCCATGGCGATCACTTCGCCGGCGTGATGAACCTGCAGACGTGCGCGATCGACGCCGGACTGGCGGGCGAGCTGTTCTTCGATAAGGGGGGCTTGACCGACGAGGGTCAGGTGCAGCGAGGGGAATTCGGCCAGCGCGGCAATGCAGGCCGGAACAATGCAGTGGGGACCGAAGTCCCCACCCATTGCATCAATCGCGATGATCGAGGCAGACAAGGATTACTCGTCGGCGCCCTTGTCGATCACCTTGCGACCGCGGTACACGCCTTCCGGAGAAACGTGGTGGCGCAGGTGAACTTCACCGGTGCTCTTCTCTACGGACAGGGTGCTGGCCTCGAGGGCGTCGTGCGAACGACGCATGTCGCGGGCGGAACGGGATTTTTTGTTCTGCTGAACAGCCATAACTGATTAACTCCTAAACGTTTGGGTCACGCTTTAACTGCGCCAATACACTGAACGGGTTGGACCGCGATACCTCGTCCTCGCCCGGTTCGATCTCGTCGAGACCGTCCGGCTGCTGGCAATCACCTGGGGCGTGAGCAGGAACGATGGGCAGGGCGAGGAGCAATTCATCTTCGACCAGGCCCAGCATTTCAAGCGGCTCTTCGCCCACTTCCAGCACGTCGTAGCCCTTCGGCAAGGACTGAGTGTTCGCTCCAACCCGAACCACTGCGTATTCACATTCGCTGCGGATGGGTAGCGCGACCAGCTCCAGACAACGCTGGCAGACCATTTTGACCTCAACCTCGAGCTCGCTGCGGATGACCACAGTTTTCTGCTCGTCACGCGCGAAGTGAAACTTCGCCTGCACCACGCCGGCCGTACCGGCAAGCGGGTCGCAGAGACGCGGCAGGCTGGCCAGTTCGAGTTGCCCTTCTAGGGTAACTTCGCGGTCGGCGAGCTTGCGCGGATCAACGTGAGGTGGAATCGACCCATTCAACATAGGCGCAGCATTCTAGGGATGCACCCTGCCCCTGTCAAAGGAAATTCGGCCTGTCGCGGCACCTGGCGGCTCTTTAGAATGGCCTCCTTAATATATAGGAGCCTCATATGCCGCTGCTACTCGCCTCCAGCTCGCCCTATCGCCGCGAACTGCTCGCCCGCCTGCAACTGCCCTTCAGCTGGCAGTCGCCGAGTATCGACGAGAGGCACCGCCCCGACGAGACCGCCACAGAGCTGGTCAAACGCCTGGCCGAGGAGAAGGCCCGCGTCCTGGCCGCCAGCCACCCGAATCACCTGATCATCGGCTCGGATCAGGTCGCCGCGCTGGACGATGGCCAGATTCTCGGCAAACCGCACGACCTGGAGCGCGCCCAGGCGCAACTGCGCGCCGCCAGCGGCAGCAGCGTCACCTTTCTCACCGGCCTGGCCCTGCTCGACAGCGCCAGCGGCCGCTGCCAGGTGGACTGCGTGCCCTTCACCGTGCACTTTCGCCAGCTCGACGAGGCGCAGATCCTGCGCTACCTGCAACGCGAGCAACCCTTCGACTGCGCCGGCAGCTTCAAGTCCGAGGGCCTGGGCATCAGCCTGTTTCGCAGCACCGAAGGCGAAGACGCCACCAGCCTGATCGGCCTGCCACTGATTCGCCTGGTCGACATGCTGCTCAACGAGGGCATCGAGATTCCCTGACAGCCACGAAAAAGGCCTGACAAGCAGGCCTTTTCGCACACGACAGAGAAATCAGCGCAGCGTCGGCCCCTGAAAGCCCATCCACAGCGCGATACGATCGGCCACGCTGGTGCCCAGGCGTTTGGCGAAGCGATCGAACGGCGTGTCGCGCACGGTGAAATCGACGATCTCCTTCGCCCCCACCACCTCGCGCGCCACATAGCTGGCACTGCCCAGGGCGTCGATCAGCCCCAACTGCAACGCCTGCTCGCCCGACCACACCAGCCCGGAGAACAACTCGGGATTCTCCTCGGCCTTGAGTCGCTCGCCACGCCCCTGCTTGACGCTGTCGATGAACTGGCGATGAGTGGTTTCCAGCACGCTCTTCCAGAACTGGGTTTCCTCTTCCTTCGGCGGCTGGAAGGGATCGAGGAAGGCCTTGTGCTCGCCCGAGGTGTAGACCCGACGATCCACGCCCAGCTTCTCCATCACCCCGACAAAACCGAACCCCGCCGCCGTGACGCCGATGGAGCCGACCAGACTGGCCTTGTCGGCGTAGATTTCATCCGCCGCACTGGCGATGTAGTAGGCGCCGGACGCCCCCAGGTCGCTGATCACCGCATAGACTTTGGTCTGCGGGTATTCGCCGCGCAGGCGGCGGATCTCGTCATAGATGTAGCCGGACTGCACCGGACTGCCGCCCGGGCTATTGATGCGCAGGATCACGCCCTTGGTGTTGGCGTCCTCGAAGGCAGCACGCAGACTGCCGACCACCTTGTCGGCACTGGCCGCTTCCTGATCGGCGATCATCCCACGGATCTCGATCAGCGCGGTATGCGCCCCGGCCGTCGAGGCCTTCTTCAGATCCAGCATCGGCACGAACAAGGCCAGTGCCACGAACAGGTAAACGAAGGTCAGCAACTTGAAGAAGATGCCCCAGCGCCGCGAGCGACGCTGCTCCTGCACGCTGGACAGCAGAGCCTTCTCCAGCAATTTCCAGCTCTTGGCATCCTCGGCCTCGGGCGACGCCGATGACTTCCACTCATCCGACATATTCATTCACCTCTATCGAGCGCTTCGCCGCCTGACCATCCAGCCAGGTGCGCAGCTCATTGAATTGGTTGATCGCCAGCCGCGGCGCACATTCGCGCAGCACCGACAATGGTTGAGCCCCGAAACCGACCGCCACCGCATCCATCCCGACATTGCGCGCCATCAGCAGATCGAAGGTGGAGTCGCCCACCATCAGCGCCTGCGCCGGCTCCATCCGACAATGTCGCAGAATCTCATGCAGCATGCGCGGGTCGGGCTTGCTCGCGGTCTCGTCGGCGCAGCGGGTGACGTCGAAGTAATCCAGCCAGCCCTTGTCCGCCAGCACCCGCTGCAGGCCATGGCGCCCCTTGCCGGTGGCCACCGCCAATCTATACCCCTGCTCACGAAAGGCTTCGAGCGACTCGCTCACGCCATCGAACAGCGGCGAAGGCTCGGTTTCCAGCGCCAGGTACTGCTCGCTGTAGCAGCGGCGAAAGGCTTCGATGCAAGCCGGATCGCGGAGTTCCGGATAGAGCGTCTCGATCGCCCGCCCCAGTTCCAGACCGATGATGCCGCGCACTTCGACGTCGCTGCGGCGCGGCACGCCGCCGACATCGGCGGCGCGATGCATGGCCTCGACGATGCGCCCGATGGAATCCACCAGGGTGCCGTCCCAATCGAAGATCAGCAGCCGATAGTCAGGCACTCAGACGCTCCAGGGTCCGCGCCCACATTTCGTCCACCGGCGCCTCCAGGCGCAACTCGCCGCCCTCGGGCAGCGGCACGGTCAGCGCATAGGCGTGCAGGAACAGGCGCTTGCCACCCAGCTCGCGAATCTCGCGGGTGAACTCGTCGTCGCCGTACTTGGAGTCACCGGCGATGCAGTGCCCGGCATGCTTGGCATGCACGCGAATCTGGTGGGTACGGCCGGTCACCGGCTTGGCCTCGACCAGGGTGGCGAACTCGCCGAAGCGGCGCAGCACGCGGAACAGCGTCAGCGCCTCCTTGCCCTCTCCGTCGACCTCGACCATGCGCTCGCCGGAACGCAGGTTGCTCTTCTGCAGCGGCGCATTGACCTGCTTCTTGGCGGTCGCCCAATGGCCGCGCACCAGCGCCATATAGCGCTTGTCGACGCCGTCGCCGCGCAGCGCCTCGTGCAGGTGGCGCAACATGCTGCGCTTCTTGGCGATCATCAAAAGGCCGGAGGTGTCGCGATCCAGGCGATGTACCAGCTCCAGATCCTTGGCCTCGGGACGCAACTGGCGGAACGCCTCGATCACGCCGTAGTTGAGACCGCTACCACCATGCACGGCGATGCCGGCCGGCTTGTTCAGCACGATCAGCGCCTTGTCCTCGTAGACGATGGCCGCCTCCAGGCGCTCGAGCAGGCCCTGCGCCAGCGGCTCGGGCTCGTCACGCTCGGCCAGGCGCAGCGGCGGCACGCGCACGATGTCGCCGGCCTGCAGTTTGTACTCGGGCTTGATCCGGCCCTTGTTCACCCGCACCTCGCCTTTGCGCAAGATGCGATAGATCAGGGTCTTGGGCACGCCCTTGAGCTGTGTCCGGAGGAAATTGTCGATGCGTTGGCCGGCGAGTTCCGGTGCAACCTCGATCAGCTGAACGCCGGAGGTTGGAGAGGCGGGAGTAGTCATCGCGCAATCATAACAATTTTTTATGGAATTGAAGCACTTAATCATTGCTGCTATAGTCGCGAACGCCGCCAAAAGCGGCCTGGCTTGCGGATGATCGCCAAACTTGCCATCCCCTGCCCGCGCAACCCATTGAGGACGTGAGGCCGTCCGACGGATTCTTCGGCTTAGAATGGCCGCAAAAGGCCGCGAAGAGTTCGGAAATAAAGCCTTGAGTATGATGCGCGATTCGCCCGGTCGGGCGGTCGCGGTAACTGACAACCGCTGCGGAATCCGCGCGCGGCACCCGATTTTCAGCGATACGTGTAGGGTGGAGATGTACAACTGTCGGACTGCGTAGCACATCGCTTGATCAAAGACGCCTCATCTCGTCCGCTACCGCCAGTTGATTCCTCCTCCTGACTGAGTGCTTCTGTCACCACAGCAAGCAGGAGACGTCCGTCGCGACCGCAGCCCGATAGTGGCTGGCCGTCGCTAGACAGTGGAACGATTTACGACCGTTTCTGACGCGCCTGACACCGACCCTGAGAGTCGTGTGTGCCTGACGTGGCTTCCGGCAGCCCCGGAACCCATTGGTACCACATGAAAAGAATGCTTATTAACGCGACTCAGCCCGAAGAGTTGCGTGTTGCCCTGGTAGACGGCCAAAAACTCTACGACCTGGACATCGAGTCCGGCGCCCGCGAACAGAAGAAGGCCAACATCTATAAAGGCCGCATCACCCGCGTCGAACCCAGCCTTGAAGCCGCCTTCGTCGATTTCGGTTCCGAACGCCACGGCTTCCTCCCCCTCAAAGAAATCTCCCGCGAATACTTCTCCAAGGCCCCCGAAGGCGGCCGCGTCAATATCAAGGACGTGCTCAAGGAAGGCCAGGAAGTCATAGTCCAGGTCGAGAAGGAAGAACGCGGCAACAAGGGTGCGGCCCTGACCACCTTCATCAGCCTGGCCGGTCGTTACCTGGTGCTGATGCCGAACAACCCGCGTGCCGGTGGCATCAGCCGCCGCATCGAAGGCGAAGAGCGCAACGAACTGCGCGAAGCGCTGAACGGCCTCAACGCCCCGGCCGACATGGGCCTGATCGTGCGCACCGCCGGCCTGGGCCGCTCCAGCGAAGAAATGCAGTGGGACCTCGACTACCTGCTGCAGCTGTGGAGCGCCATCAAGGAAGCCTCCACCAGCCGCCCCGCCCCGTTCCTGATCTACCAGGAATCCAACGTCATCATCCGCGCCATCCGCGACTACCTGCGCCAGGACATCGGCGAAGTGCTGGTCGACAGCGTCGAAGCCCAGGAAGAAGCGCTCTCCTTCATCCAGCAGGTGATGCCGCAGTACGCAAGCAAGATCAAGCTGTACGAAGACAGCGTGCCGCTGTTCAACCGCTTCCAGATCGAAAGCCAGATCGAGACCGCCTTCCAGCGTGAAGTGAAGCTGCCGTCCGGTGGCTCCATCGTCATCGACCCGACCGAAGCCCTGGTCTCCATCGACATCAACTCGGCGCGCGCCACCAAGGGCAGCGACATCGAGGAGACCGCGCTGCAGACCAACCTGGAAGCGGCCGAGGAAATCGCCCGCCAGCTGCGCCTGCGCGACATCGGCGGCCTGATCGTCATCGACTTCATCGACATGACCCCGGCGAAGAACCAGCGCGCCGTCGAGGAGAAGGTGCGCGAAGCCCTGGAAGCCGACCGCGCCCGCGTTCAGGTCGGCCGCATCTCGCGCTTCGGCCTGCTGGAAATGTCCCGCCAGCGCCTGCGTCCGTCCCTGGGCGAGACCAGCGGCATCGTCTGCCCGCGCTGCAACGGTCAAGGCATCATCCGCGACGTCGAATCGCTGTCGCTGGCCATCCTGCGCCTGATCGAAGAAGAAGCGCTGAAGGATCGCACCGCCGAAGTCCGCGCCCAGGTGCCGATCCCGGTCGCGGCCTTCCTGCTCAACGAGAAGCGCAACTCGATCACCAAGATCGAACTGCGCACCCGCGCGCGCATCGTGATCCTGCCCAACGATCACCTGGAAACCCCGCACTTCGAAGTGCAGCGCCTGCGTGACGACAGCCCGGAGGCCCTGAGCGGCCAGTCCAGCTACGAAATCACCGCCACCGCCGAGAGCGAAGAAGCCCAGCCGGCTGCCGCCACTCGCACCCTGGTACGCCAGGAAGCCGCGATCAAGGCCGCCCCGCGCAGCAGCGCACCGGCTGCCGCCGAGCCGGCCGCCGCACCGCTGGCCCCGGCCCCCGCGCCGGAGCCGAGCCTGTTCAAGGGCCTGGTCAAGTCGCTGGTCAGCCTGTTCGCCGGCAAGGAAGAAGAAGCCAAGCCGGCCGTGGTGGAGAAGAAGAGCAGCGAGCGTCCGCCGCGCGAAGAGCGCCGCAACGGTCGTCAGCAGAGCCGCAATCGCGGCGGTCGTCGCGACGAAGAGCGCAAGCCGCGCGAAGAACGCGCCCCGCGTGAAGAACGCCAGGCCCGCGAGCCGCGCGAAGAGCGCCAACCGCGCGAGGAGCGTGCTCCACGTGAAGAACGCGCCCCGCGCGAAGGCCAGGAAAACCGCCGCGAGCGCAAACCGCGCGAAGAGCGTGCCCCGCGCGAGGAACGCGTGCGCGAACTGCGCGAGCCGCTCGACGGCAATGCCGTAGAAGCCCGCAGCGAAGAGCCGCGTGCCGAGCGCCCGCCGCGCGCCGAGCGTCAGGAGCGTCAACGTCCGCCGCGCGAGGAGCGTCAGCCGCGCGCCGAACAGGCCGAGGCCCTGCAGGACGAAGCCCTGCAAGACGAAGCCCTGCCGAACGAGGAACAACTGCAGGACGACGAGCAGGACAGCAACGAGGGCGAGCGTCCGCGTCGCCGTTCGCGCGGCCAGCGTCGTCGCAGCAATCGCCGCGAGCGTCAGCGCGATGCCGACGGCAACCTGATCGAAGGCGCCGAAGAAACCGCTGAAGGCGACGCGCAGAGCGCCCAGGTCGCCGCAGCCGCCGCCACGGCAGCCGCGGTAGTGGCCGCCAGCGGCGACGAACAGCCCGCGGTCGAAGTGCAGGCCGTCGAGCCGGTTGCAGCGCCCGCCGCGCAAGTAGCCAGCGAAGAACCCACCGCGCCGGTAGAGGTCGCTGTCGCCGCCGAACCGAGTGAGCCTGCGGTGGTAGCCGAGCAGGTCGCCGAAGTCGTGGTCGAGGCTGCTCCGGCTGCCGAAGCCCAGGTCGTCGAAGCACCGGTAGCCGAACCAGCGGCCGCGCCAGCCGCCGTGCAGGAAGAAGCCCCGGCAGCCGTGCCAGAAGCTCCGGTTGCAGCGGCGCAAGAGCCGGTTGCCGCGGCTCCGCTCAGCAGCGGCGGTCGCGCGCCGAACGATCCGCGCGAAGTGCGCCGTCGTCAGCGCGAAGCCGAGCGCCTGGCCCGCGAAGCCGCCGAAGCAGCAGCCGCCGCTCCGACAGCGCACGCCGTTGTTGCCGAAGCCGAGGCCGCTCCGGTCGAAGCTCAGCCGGCCGTTGCGACCGAGCAAAGCGTCGAAAGCGCCCCGGTTGCCAGCGAGCAGGTAGTGGTCGAGCCGAGCGAAGCGACCGACGAACAGCCGAACGCCGAGAGCGAAGTGGAAAGCGAGAAGGAAGAGGTCAAGCCGCAGGTTTGATGCTCGGCTCGCAATGAAAAAGGGGATGCCTAGGCATCCCCTTTTTTATGTCTGAGCGAAAAGCGCCTTGGACTTTGCACGTTCGCGGCTGAAGCCGCTCCTACGAGAGCCGTGCAGTTCCTGTGGGAGCGGCTTTCGGCTCTGGCATCCTGCTTCGCCCTACCTCCTGCATCCATGCAGTCGTATCCGCGAATGCGCTCGAACCTGGCGCTCAGAGCACGTTGGGTTCGATTTCCAGCTCGACGCCGAAGCGTGCCTGAATATCCGCCTGGATACGCCGCGCCAGGGCCAGCAGTTGCTCGCCGCTGGCCTGGCCATAGTTGACCAGGACCAGCGCCTGCAGGCGGTGCACCCCGGCATCGCCGTCGCGAAAGCCCTTCCACCCTGCCCGCTCGATCAGCCAGCCGGCGGCCAGCTTCAGCAGCCCCTCGCCCGCCGGATAGCCGACCAGATCGGCATGCTCGGCGCGAATGCGCTCGGCGACCGCGTTCGACACCAGCGGGTTCTTGAAGAAGCTGCCGGCATTGCCCAGCTCGGCCGGATCCGGCAGCTTCTCGCTGCGGATGGCGCAGATCGCCCGGCTCACATCGCTGGCGGTCGGCGCCTCGATGCCCATCGCGGCCAGGCGCTGGCGCACCGGGCCATAGTCCAGGCGCAGTGCCGCCACACGGCTCAGTTGCAAGCGCACGCGCAGGATCAGCCAGCGCCCCGCCTCGCGCTTGAACAGGCTGTCGCGGTAGGCGAAGGCGCATTCGTCCAGGTTGAAGTCGCGCAGCTCGCCGCTCTGCCGATCCAGCGCGGTAAGGCCGACGAACAGGTCCTTGAGCTCGACGCCATAGGCGCCGATGTTCTGCATCGGCGCGGCGCCGACGGTGCCGGGGATCAGGCTGAGATTCTCCAGACCGTTAAGCCCCTGTTCCAGGCTCCACAGCACGAAGGGATGCCAGGGTTCGCCGGCTTCGGCCTCCACCAGCACCCGTTCGCCATCGTCTTCGAGGATGCGAATGCCGCGACTGGCCATGCGCAGCACCAGCGCCTCGACATCGCGGGTCAGCAGCAGGTTGCTGCCGCCACCGATCACCAGCAGCGGCAGATCATGTGACTCAGCCAGACGCAGCGCTTCGCGCACTTCGTCGTCGTTATGGGCTTGGGCAAACAGTCGGGCGCCTACCTCGACGCCGAAGCTGTTGAAGGCCTTGAGCGAAACCTCGCTCTGCAGATGCAGGCTCACAGGCGCCCCCTGATCTCGGTCAGCAATGCCTCGCTGGCCTGCTCGATCAGGTCCAGCACCTGCTCGAAGCCGTCTTCGCCGCCGTAATAAGGATCAGGCACGTCGTCCAGGGCCAGCTCATAGCGACGCAGATAGAGATCCAGATCCGCCTGGGCACCTGCCGGACGCAGCGCCTGCAGATTGCGCAGATTGCTCTGGTCCATGGCCAGGATCAGGTCGAAGCGCTGAAAATCGGCCGCCTCGACCTGCCGCGCGCGCAGCGCCGACAGGTCATAGCCGCGGCGCTGCGCGGCGATGCGGGTGCGACTGTCGGGCGCCTTGCCTACATGCCAGTCGCCGGTACCGGCGGAATCCACCTGCACCCGATCCTCCAGGCCGGCGGCGCGCAGCTTGTGGCGCAAGACGCCTTCGGCCGTGGGCGAACGGCAGATATTGCCCAGGCAGACGAACAGGACTTTCATCAGGCCCCCAGCAGGCGGCGCACCCGCTCCAGGTCTTCGGCAGTATCCACGCCGGCGGCCGGCGCCTCGAGGGCATCGGCGACATGGATGCGTACGCCGTGGTACAGCGCGCGCAGTTGTTCCAGGCACTCGGTGTCTTCCAGCCAGCACGGGCCCCAGGCGACGAAGTCGTGGAGGAAGCCGGCGCGGTAGGCGTAGATGCCGATATGACGACGATAGGGCACGCCTTGTGGCAGTACGTCGCGACTCTGGGCGAAGGCGTCGCGCGCCCAGGCCAGCGGCGCGCGGCTGAAGGTCAGGGCCAGGCCATTCTTGTCGGCGACCACCTTGACCACATTGGGGTTGAACAACGCCTGGACGTCCTCGATGGGCTCGGCCAGGGTGGCGATAGCGGCCTGCGGATTGGCCGCCAGGTTGGCCGCCACCTGGTCGATGATCGCCGGCGGGATCAGCGGCTCGTCGCCCTGCACGTTGACCACTATGGCATCGTCGGCCAGGCCGAGCTGGCTGGCGACCTCGGCCAGGCGGTCGGTGCCGGAGTTGTGATCCTCGCGGGTCAGCAGCACCTCGGCGCCGAAGGCCTGGCAGGCCTCGACGATGCGCGCATCGTCGGTGGCCACCACCACACGGGCGGCGGAACTCTTCTTCGCCTGCTCCCAGACGTGCTGCACCATGGGCTTGCCGGCGATGTCCTGCAGCGGCTTGCCGGGCAGGCGGGTGGAGGCGTAACGGGCGGGAATGACGACGGTAAAGGCTGCGCTCATTTACTTGTCCAGGCGCTCGTCGGTGCTGAGGGTGCGCGCCTCGCTTTCCAGCATCACCGGGATGCCGTCGCGAATCGGGTAGGCCACGCCGGCGCCCTTGCTGATCAGTTCGGTCTTGTCTTCGGAGAGCTGCAGCGGGCCCTTGCAGATCGGGCAGGCGAGGATATCGAGCAGTTTAGGGTCCATGGCGGAGTCCTTGATGGGGTCATGAAGACCCCGGTATGAGGCGGGCCAACTCCTTGTCCAACCAGGCGACGAAGGCCGGCGTGGGCACGGCATCGACGGCCAGGTACCACCAGTCGGCGGCGGCGAAGGCCCGGCATTTCACCGCATCCTTCTCGGTCATCAGCACGGGCAGCGGCGGCTCGAAGCGGAGCTGCGCGGCGTCGTACTGGGCATGGTCGGCGAAAGGGTGCGGAACCGGTCGCCAGTTTAGCGCTTCGAGGGTGGCGAAGAAACGCTGCGGGTTGCCGATGCCGGCCACCGCATGCACGGCCTGCCCGGCGGGGAAATGATCCAGGGGCACGCGCTCGCCGCTGGCCAGGTTGACCAGGGCGGTCGGCTGCAGGCGGAAGGCGTAGCCGTCGGCGCGATCGGCCTCGGCGCCGTTGAACAGCACGGCGTCCACCTCATCGAGGCGCTCGGCCGGCTCGCGCAACGGTCCGGCCGGCAGGCAGCGGCGGTTGCCCAGGCCGCGGGCGGCGTCGATCAGCACCAGCTCCAGGTCGCGCGCCAGGCGGTAGTGCTGCAGGCCGTCGTCGCAGAGGATCAGATCCAGCGGCTCCTCGGCCAGCAGCGCACGCACCGCACGGCCGCGATCCGGGTCGATCATCAGCGGCACAGCGGTGCGCTGGACGATCAACAGCGGCTCGTCGCCGGCCTGCGCCGCCGGCTGCTCGGCGCGCACCCGCCAGGGCAGGCTCGGCGGCGTGGCGCCATAGCCGCGACTGACCACGCCGACCTTGAGGCCGCGGGCACGGCAGTGCTGGATCAGAAAGAGGATCAACGGAGTCTTGCCGGTGCCGCCGACGGTGATGTTGCCCACCACCAGCACCGGCACCGGCGCGCGGTAGATCTCGCCCGCGCCGGCGAGAAAGCGCGCGCGCTTGCCCTGCACCACGCGGCGGTACAGCCACTCCAGCGGGCGCAACAGCGCCAGCGCCGGATGGCCGCGGTACCAGGCGTCGAGCAGACGGTCGGCAGCGCTCACTTAAGGGCTTTCCTGTGCTTCCACCGTGGTGATGCGCAGGTGCGCGAAGCCCAGCTTGCCGGCCGCGTCCATGGCGGTGATCACCGCCTGGTGCGGGGTCTTGCCGTCGGCGCTGATGATCAGCGGCAGGCTGTTGTCGCCGTCGGACTCCTTCTGCAGCGCCGCCATCAGGTTGCTCAGGTTGCTTTCCAGCAGCGCCTTGCCGTTCACCGAGAAGGCGCCGTCGGTACCGATCAGGATCTCCAGCTGTTTCATCTCGGTCTGCTCCGGCGGCGTGCCGCTGACGGCCTCGGGCAGGTCGACCTTGAGCTGGGTTTCGCGGGTGAAGGTGGTGGTGACCACGAAGAACAGCAGCAGGATGAATACCACGTCGATCAGCGAGGCCAGGTTGATCTCGACGCTCTCCCGCGGTTTGCGCCGGAATTTCACGCCTTGCCCTCGCCCAGGTCGACGTCGCGGTCGCCCTGCACCATTTCCACCAGCTTGATCGCCTCCTGCTCCATGCCCACCACCAGCTCGTCGACGCGACGCTGCAGGTAGCGATGGAAGAACAGCGCCGGAATCGCCACCATCAGGCCAGCGGCGGTGGTGATCAGCGCCTTGGAGATACCGCCGGCGAGCATCGGCGCATTGGCCATGCCCGAGCCCATGAAGGAGCTGAAGATTTCGATCATGCCCAGCACGGTGCCGAGCAGGCCGAGCAGCGGGGCGATGCCGGCGATGGTGCCGAGGGCGTTGAGGTAGCGCTCCAGCTCATGGATGACGCGGGCCGCGGCCTCCTCGATGCATTCCTTCATGATCTCGCGACCATGCTTGGAGTTGGCCAGGCCGGCGGCGAGGATCTGCCCCAGCGGCGAATGCTCGCGCAGTTCCTTGAGTTTCTGGTTGTTGAGCTTCTTGTCCTTGATCCAGCGCCAGACCTGGGCCAGCAGGTTGGCCGGGGTGACGCGGGCGGGCCGCAGGGTCCACAGGCGCTCGGCAACGATGCCGGCCGCGGCGATGGAGCAGAGAATGATCGGCAGCAT
This sequence comes from Pseudomonas sp. AOB-7, assembly GCF_003696305.1. Lineage (GTDB taxonomy): Bacteria > Pseudomonadota > Gammaproteobacteria > Pseudomonadales > Pseudomonadaceae > Aquipseudomonas. Next base: position 263,142 of record NZ_RFFK01000001.1, read on the forward strand.
CATCCAGCCGCCAGCTTTGACCAGTTCCCACACGGTAGAGAATCCCCCTCGAAAAAGTGGCGCCACTCTAGCATAGGGTGCCGCCCTCGCCGACCGCCGCCGTTCTCATTTTTCCCGCCAGAAACGTGCCTGGCGTCGCAACGCCTGCGCCTCGCCCTGCTCGCCCAGCAGCAGGCGCAGGGCGCCGCTGGTGGCGCTGTCGTGCAGCCGGGCGCCGGCCTCGCGGTAACGCGCCAACACCTGCGGATGGGGATGGCCGAAGTTGTTGTGACGGCCGCGGGCGATCAGCACATGGCGCGGCGCCACCGCGTCGACGAAGGCCCGGCTGGAGGAGCTGCGGCTGCCATGGTGCGGCGCCAGCAGCCAGTGCGCCGCCAGGGGAAAGTCATCCTGCAGCAACGCTTGCTCGGCGCGCGCATCGATATCGCCGGTCAGCAGCAGGCGCTCGCCGCCCGCTTCCACCAGCAGCACGCAGGAGCTCTGGTTGCCCGGCGCCGCCTGCACCCAGCGCCACAGGCGAAAGCTGACGCCATCCCACTGCCACTGCCGGCCCGACTCGCAGGGCTCGGCCGCAAGCCGCGACCCCAGGCGTTCGGGCTCACCGCTGAGCAGGCGCGCCACCGGCAGGCCGGCGACGATCGCGGCGGCGCCGCCGGCGTGGTCGTTGTCGGCATGGCTGAGCAGCAGCAGATCGAGGCGCTGCAGGTTCAGCGCGCGCAACGACGGCAGGACGATGCGCTCGCCGCTGTCGAAATCGCCGAAACGCGGCCCGGCGTCGTACAGCAGGCTGTGCGCGCGGGTGCGCACCAGCACCGATAACCCCTGCCCCACGTCCAGCAGCCAGACCTCGGCGCGCCCCTCCGGCAACGCCGGCGGCGGCAGAAACAGCGCCGGCAACAGCAGGGCCAGGCCGGGCAGGCGTAGCGGTACCCCGGCCGGCAGCAACAACAGCAGCGCCCCGCCCAGGGCCAGCAGCCAGGCCCACAGCGGCAGATTGCTCGGCAACCAGGCCGGCAGCCAGCCAGCGATATGCCCGAGCAACAGAAACAACAGCTGCAGGGCGCCGCCGGCCAGCCACAGCAGGCCCTCGCCCAAGCCCGGCACGGGCAGCAGCAGGGTGCCGAGCAAGGCCAGCGGCACCACCAGCAGACCGACCCAGGGCACGGCGATCAGGTTGGCCAACGGCCCGCTACTGCTGACCGGCAAGCCGAGGATCAGCATCAGCGGCAGCAGGCCGATGGCCATGGTCCACTGCGCGCGGGTCAGCCCGCGCCACCAGCCCCACACGCCCAGGCGGCCGCCGAACACCAGAATCAGGATTGCCACCGCGGCGAAGGACAACCAGAAGCCCGGCTGCAGCGAGGCCAGCGGTTCCAGCAGCAACACCGAGAGCAAGGCCAGCAGCAGCGGCCACCAGGCGCCGAGATGACGAAAGCGCAGGCGCCACAGCAGCACCAGCGCCACCATCACGCAGGCCCGCCGCACCGGCACCTCGAAACCGGCGAGCAGGCCGTACCCCAGGGCGCCGACCAAGGCCAGGACACAGGCGGCCGGCAGCCAGGGCCAGCGCCGTGGCCAGGCTCCCACACGCGCCAGGAAGGCCACCAGGCCATAGAGAAACCCCGCCAGCAGGGCAATGTGCTGACCGGAAATGACCATCAGGTGCACCGTGCCGGTGTGCTGCAGCAGGCGCCAGTCGGCGGTCGTCAGCCCCGAGCCGTCGCCCAGCACCAGGGCGGCGATACCGCCCTCGCGGCCGAAGGCCGGAGCCGCCAGCAAACGCTGGCGCAAGCCATCGCGCCAGCTGCCCAGGCCACTGGCCGGCGCCAGCCGCTGGCCAGCCTTGATCGTGCCGGTGGCGCCAATGCGCTGCGCCAGCAGCCAGGCCTCGTAATCGAAGCGGTGCGGATTGACCAGACCATGCGGGCGCTTGAGGTTGACCGCCAGGCGCCAGCGCTCGCCGCCGCGAATATCCGACCCGCCATACCAGGCTAAGCGCAGCCGCCGCGGCAGCTCGGCGCGGCGCGAATGGGCGCCCTCCAGCTGGAAACGCACCACGCCCTCACCGACCTCCGGCAGGCCGACCACCCGCCCCTCCAGCCACAGGGTGCGACCGTCCAGCGCCGGCGCCAGGCGGTCGTCCAGGGCCCACTGCGCCGAACAGCAGGCCCAGGCCAGACCGAGCAGAAAGCAGCCGATGAAATAGAGCCGCGAGAGCAACAACAGCAGCCCGGCGCCGGCCAGCAGCGCCAGCAGCCATCCCGGCGGCAACTGCGGCAGAAATCGCAGCGACAGCAAGCCCGCGGCCAGCGCCAACATCCCTGTGCGCATCCTCATTCCCTCGTCCGAAAGCGCCTGGCAAACCCTTGCAGCGCTCACCCGCTGTCACAATCTTAAGAAAGCGAACGGTCATTAATCTGTGCATAATACCGGCGCTTCAGCCTGCCCAGAGACTCTTCATGCCGCGTCGTTTATTTAAGCGCTACATGCCCCATCCCGACAGCATCAAGGGCAACAAATCCCTGCGCTTTCTCGGCAGCCTGATCCACGACCCCAACCTCTGGCACCTCAACCGCCATTCGGTGGCCCGCGCCATGGCCATCGGCCTGTTCTGGGCGATGATCCCCATGCCCATGCAGATGCTCGCCGCTGCCGCCGTCGCCATTCCGCTGCGGGCCAACCTGCCGATCTCCATCGGCCTGGTGTGGCTGACCAACCCGATCACCATGCCGCCGGTGTTCTACTGCACCTACAAGCTCGGCGCCTGGATCACCCAGACCCCGGCGATGAAGATGCCCAGCCACCTGAGCCTGGAGTGGATCACCGCCGAACTGGCCATCCTGTGGAAGCCGCTGCTGATCGGCTCGTTCGTCTCCGGCCTGGTGCTCGCCGTTCTGGGCTATGTGCTGACCATGCTCTACTGGCGCTGGTGGGTGCAGCACAACTGGCGCAAGCGCCAGGAAAATCGACGCCAGCGCGAGCAGCATTGAGCTGGAAAAAAGCCGTCGGATTCGACGGCTTTTTTGCTTTCACTCGTAGCGTAGCGCCTCGGCCGGTTGCACCTGCGCCGCCCGCCAGGAGGGATAGAGGGTGGCGAGAAAGCTGAGGATCAGCGCCGCCGAGCAGATCAGCACCACGTCGAGCCACTGCAGGTCCGACGGCAGGCTGCTGATGAAGTAGACGTCCGAGCTCAGCACCTGCTGGCCGGCGAAGGATTCCAGCCAGGCCACCAGGGCGCTGACGTTGAGCGCGGCGAGCACGCCGAGCAGGGTGCCGAGCAGGGTGCCGACCACGCCGATCACCGTGCCCTGGACCATGAACACCGCCATGATCTGCCGCGGCGTGGCGCCCAGGGTGCGCAGGATGGCGATGTCGCCGCCCTTGTCGGCCACCACCATGATCAGCGTGGCGATGATGTTGAACGCCGCCACCGCGACGATCAGCAGCAGCAGCAGGCCGATCATGGTCTTCTCCATCTTCATCGCGCTGAACAGGCTGCCCTGGGTGTGGGTCCAGTCGTCGGCGCGGTAGCCCTCGCCCAGTTGCGCGGCCAGCGCCGTGGATACCTGCGGCGCCTGGTACAGGTCCTGGAGCGCCAGCCGCACGCCCGGCACGCTGCCCTCCGGCAGGCGCTGCAGCGTGGCGGCGTCGGCGACGTGGATCAGCGCCAGCGAGCTGTCCAGTTCGGCGCCGACCTTGAACACCGCCGCCACGTTCAACCGCTGCATGCGCGGGGTGACGCCGCCGGGGGCACTGCTCAGCTCGGGAATGATCAGGGTCAGCTTGTCGCCCACCTGCAGGCCGAAACGCCGTGCGGTGATGTCGCCGATGACCACGCCGTATTCGCCCGGCTGCAGGTTGTCCAGGCTGCCCTGGCGGATATGCCCGGGCAGGATCGACACCTGGGCCTCTTCGGCCGGGTCGATGCCGTGGATCTGGATCGGCTGCATCACCCCGCGGTGCGAGAGCATGCCCTCCAGCTCGGCGAACGGCGCCGCCGCCAGCACCTGGGGATTGGCCAGGGCCTTGCCGGCCAGGGCGCGCCAGTCGGCGACCGGCTCGGCGCCGTAGAGCGTGGCGTGCGGCACCATGCCGAGGATGCGCGAGCTCATTTCCTTCTGGAAGCCGTTCATCACCGACAGCACCACGATCATCGCCAGCACGCCCAGGCCCAGGCCGATCATCGAGGTCAGCGAGATAAAGGAAATGAAGTGATTGCGGCGCTTGGCCCGGGTGTAGCGGGCGCCGATGAAGAGACTCAGCGGGCGGAACATCAGAGGGCCACCAGCTTGCCGTCCTGCAGGCTCAGCACGCGATCCATCTGCCGCGCCAGCTGCATGTCGTGGGTCACCACCAGAAACGCGGTGTTGGAATCGCGGCTGAGCTCGCGCATCAGCTGCTGGATGCCTTCGGCGGTGTGGTGGTCGAGGTTGCCGGTGGGCTCGTCGAGCAGCACCAACCCCGGGCGGTTGACCAGGGCGCGGGCGATGGCCACGCGCTGGCGCTCGCCGCCGGAGAGTTCGGCCGGCTTGTGATTGAGGCGATGGCCCAGACCGACCCGCTCCAGCAGGGCGGTGGCGCGCTGGCGCGCCTCGGCGATCGGCGTCTTGCCGATCAGCAGCGGCATGCAGGCGTTTTCCAGTGCGGTGAATTCGGCCAGCAGGTGATGGAACTGGTAGACGAAGCCCAGCGCGCGGTTGCGCAGCAGGCCGCGGGCCGTTTCGCTCAGCGCCGACAGCTGCTCGCCGGCCAGCCAGACGCTGCCCACGCTGGGCGTATCCAGGCCGCCGAGCATGTTCAGCAGGGTGCTCTTGCCCGAGCCGGAGCTGCCGACGATGGCCACCCGCTCGCCGGCCAGCAGTTCCAGCTCCAGGCCGTCGAGCACCACCACCGACTCGGGGCCCTCGTCATAACGCTTGCCCAGGTTGCGGCAGCTGAGCACGGCGGTCTGCTGTTGCATGGCGTTTTCGTTGGTCAGGTCATTCATAACGCAGGGCCTCGGCCGGCTGGGTACGCGCGGCGCGCCAGGCCGGGTACAGGGTGGCGAAGAAACTCAGGAACAGCGCCGCGGTGCAGACCATGACCACGTCGGCCGTCTGCAGCTGCGACGGCAGGTAGTCGATGAAGTACACGTCGGCGTTGAGGAACTTGATCCCCAGCAGCCTTTCCAGGCCGGCGATCAGGCTGCTGATATTGAGCGCGGCGAGAATGCCCAGCGCGGCGCCGATCAGGGTGCCGACCACGCCGATCACCGTGCCCTGGACCATGAAGATGGCCATGATCTGCCGCGGCGTGGCGCCCAGGGTGCGCAGGATGGCGATGTCGGCCTTCTTGTCGGTGACCACCATCACCAGGGTGGAAATGATATTGAACGCGGCCACCGCGACGATCAGCAGCAGCAGCAGGCCGATCATGGTCTTCTCCATGCGGATGGCCTGGTACAGATTGCCGTGGCTGCGCGTCCAGTCGCGGGCATAGAAGTCGCCATCCAGGGTCTGGGCGATTTCCCAGGCGCTGCGCGGCGCCTGGAACAGGTCGTCGAACTTCAGGCGCAGGCCCTGCACCTGATCCGGGCGCCAGCGCTGCAGGCGCGCCAGGTCGCTGATGTTGGCCAGGGCCAGGGCGCCGTCGATCTCGCCGGCGCCGACATGGAAGATGCCGGTGACGGTGAAGCGCTTCAGGCGCGGGAACATGCCGGCCGGGGTGACGGTGACCTCGGGGGCGACGAAGGTGACCTTGTCGCCCAGTTGCAGCCCCAGCTTGGCCGCCGCCTTGTCACCGATGACCATGGCGAATTCGCCCGGCTGCAGGCTGTCGAGGCTGCCTTGCTGGAAGAAGTCGTCGATGATCGACACCTTGCGCTCCTGCTCGGGATCGACGGCATTGATCAGCACCTTCTGCACCTTGCCCTGGTGGGTCAGCAGGCCCTGCATCTGGGTGAAGGGCGCCAGCGCCTCGACCCGCGGGTGGCGCTCGACCTGACGCGCCAGGGACGGCCAGTCGCTCACCGGGGTGAGCGACTCGACCGTGGCATGGGGAATCATGCCCAGCACCCGGGTGCGCATCTCGTGGTCGAAACCGTTCATCACCGACAGCACCAGAATCATCACCATCACCCCGAGGGTGAGGCCGAGCATGGAGGTCAGGGAGATGAAGGAAACGAAATGGTTGCGGCGCTTGGCCCGCGTGTAGCGCGTACCGATGAATACGAACAGAGGTCTGAACATGTCGGGGAGGATTCGGAGAAAGAGGAACGTCCTTGTGGCAGGGCCCGGCGAGCAGCTTTACACTCAGACCACCACTGCTGCCATGGGTTCGCCATGTCGACACACGATGAAGATGATCGCCGCGAATACTATCGTATCGACGACACGATAGCACTGGAATTCAGCCTGCTGTCGGGCGCCGAAGCCCAGGCCAGCGACGCGCTTCACGATGCCTCGCCGCTGTTCAACCTGCTCAGCGACCTGCACCTGATGGACTTCGAGTCGCAGCACCTGCTGCGCCATATCAGCGAGCGCGACCGCACCCTGGCCAACTACCTCAAGGTGATCAACAAGCGCATCGACCTGCTCGGCCAGGCCGTGGCGCAGAGCCTGCTGCGCGATATCGGCGTGCCGCGCCAGGTGTCGCTGTCCGAAGGCGGCATCAGCTTCAACCATGGCCAGGCCGTGGCGCCCGGCAGCCACCTGGCGATCAAGATGGTGCTGATGCCGCAAGCCCTCGGCCTGCTGCTGCGCGCCCAGGTGGTGCATTGCAGTCCGCGTGCGAACGGCCAGTACGAGATCGGCACCGAGTTCGAAGCGTTGACCGACGCACAGCGCCAGTTGCTGGCCCGGCATATCCTGCAGAAGCAGGCCCTGGAACGTCGCCAGGCCCGCGAATGACCGCCGCCAAGGAACCCTCATGTATCGCTTCGTGCTACTGCTCGCCCTGCTCACCCCTACCGCCCTGCTCGCCGACACCCTGACCATTCCATTGGGCAGCCAGGGCGCCGATCTCGATGCGCGCAACCTGCCGCAAAAAGGCGAGTCCAAAGGCTCGGTGCTGGAGCGCTTCGGCCTGGCCGACGAGGAACACCGGCCGGTCGGTCAGCCGCCGATCACCCGCTGGGACTACCGCGAGTTCAGCGTCTACTTCGAATACGACCACGTGATCAACAGCGTGCGCCACCACCGGCCACGCCATCTGGACCCCGCCAAGGAGCAACAGTGACCCTTATCTACGGCCATCGCGGCGCCAAGGGCGAAGCCCCGGAAAATACCCTGGCCAGCTTCCAGCGTTGCCTGGAGCACGGCGTCGAGCGCTGCGAGCTGGACCTGCACCTGTCGCGCGACGGCGAGCTGATGGTGATTCACGACCCGACCCTCAAACGCACCACCGGCCTGCGCGGCAAGGTGGTCGAGCACGACGCCGCCGAACTGGCGACATACGACGCGCGCAAGGGCGGCCCCGGCTGGGTGCGTCCCTGCCCGATTCCACGCCTGGAACAACTGTTCGAGCAGTGCCGCTTCGCCCACTGGCAGCTGGAAGTGAAGAGCGCCTCCAAGGTGCGCGCCGCGCGCACCGTGCTGGCCATCGCCGAACTGGCCGAGCGCTTCGGCCTGCGCGAGCAGGTGACCATCACCTCCAGCTCGCGCGAGGTGCTCAAGGCTGCCCGCGAGCTGACCCCGCAGCTGCAGCTGGGCCTGGTGGCCGAATACGCCTGGCTCGACCCGCTCAAGGTGGCCGCCCATTACGGCTGTCACCTGCTCGCGCTGAACTGGACGCTGTGCACCCCGGAACGCCTGCTCAAGGCGCAGAAACAGGGGCTGCACGTGTCGGTGTGGACGGTCAACGACGCCGCGCTGATGCGCCGCCTCGCCGACTTCGGCGCCGACAGCATCATCACCGACTTCCCCGGCCTGGCGGTGCAGACCCTGCGCGGCTGAGGCCCGGCGGCTTTACCCCGCATCGCCCGGATGCAATCCGGGGATGCCCTCGCGCCAGGCCCCGTACAAGCAACGCCCGAGAACGAAAAAACCGGCCAATGGCCGGTTTTTTCGTCTTGCCGCCTGGTGCGCTAGAAGCTCTCCCGATTCGGCCAGCGCCACTCGGAAGCATCCTCCCAGCCCGTCTCCCCGACCGGCTCAGGCCACCGGCCGGAGCCGCTCAAAAAAGCCGGTTGAGGCCGTCGAACGCCGCCACCCGATAGGCCTCGGCCATGGTCGGGTAGTTGAAGGTGGTGTTGACGAAGTACTTGATACTGTTCGCCTCGCCCTTCTGGTTCATGATCGCCTGGCCGATATGCACGATCTCCGAGGCCTGGTAGCCGAAGCAGTGCACACCCAGCACCTCGAGCGTCTCGCGGTGGAACAGGATCTTCAGCATGCCCACCGGCTCCACCGCGATCTGCGCCCGCGCCATGCCCTTGAAGAAGGCCTTGCCCACCTCGTAGGGCACCTTGGCCTGGGTCAGTTCGCGCTCGTTCTTGCCGATCGAGCTGATCTCCGGAATGGTGTAGATGCCGGTCGGCACGTCGTCGACGAAACGCCAGCTGCCGTTGTCGACGATGCTGCCGGCGGCCGAACGGCCCTGGTCGAAGGCCGCGCTGGCCAGGCTCGGCCAGCCGATCACGTCGCCGGCGGCGTAGATGTTGCTCACCTCAGTGCGGTAGTGCTCGTCAACCTGGATCTGCCCGCGGCTGTTGACCTTGATGCCGATGTTCTCGAGGCCCAGCTGGTCGGTGTTGCCGGTACGGCCGTTGCACCACAGCAGCGCGTCGGCCTTGATCTTCTTGCCCGACTTCAGATGCAGGATCACCCCGTTCTCCACCCCCTCGATGCGCTCGTACTCCTCGTTGTGGCGAATCAGCACGTTGTTGTTGCGCAGGTGATAGGAAAGCGCGTCGGAAATCTCGTCGTCGAGGAAGCTGAGCAGCTGCTCGCGGTTGTCGATCAGGTCCACCAGCACGCCGAGGCCGCTGAAGATCGACGCGTATTCGCAGCCGATCACCCCGGCGCCGTAGATGATCAGGCGGCGCGGCGTGTGGGTCAGGCTGAGGATGGTGTCGCTGTCGTAGATGCGCGGATGGCGGAAGTCGACGTCGGCCGGGCGATAGGGGCGCGAGCCGGTGGCGACGACGATCTGCTTGGCCACCAGCTTTTCCACCACGCCATTGAGGCAGACCACCTCGACCGTCTGCTCGTCGGAGAAGCTGGCGGTACCGAAGTAGGTGTCAATGCGGTTGCGCGCGTAGTAGCCGGTGCGCGAAGTGACCTGCTTGGCGATCACCTTCTCCGCGCTCTTCAGCACGTCGGGGAAGGAGAACCAGCGCGGTTCGCCGATCTGGCGGAACATCGGGTTGGTGTTGAACTGCATGATCTGCCGCACCGAGTGGCGCAGCGCCTTGGACGGAACGGTGCCGAGGTGGGTGCAGTTGCCGCCGACCAGCGGACGGTTGTCCACCACCGCCACCTTGCGCCCGGCCTTGGCCGCGTTCATCGCCGCGCCCTCGCCCGCAGGCCCCGAGCCCAGCACCACCACATCGTAGTTGTAGACCGCCATGTTTACTCCTTCGCATCAGGCCGGGGCGCTTGTGCCGCACCCGCAGCGGGGCCGGCGCCGCGCGGGCGGCACCGGCAATCATTCAAACGGGCTTCAGCGCTTGCTCGCGTCGTAGGCCAGATCGCTGTTCGGCGCGTCGGCCTGGTCGCGGTTGACCTCTTCGCACTTCTCGCGGCTACCGCCGCAGATCGAGCATTCCTTCTCGATGCCCAGGTTGGCGATGCCACCGCAGGAACCGGCGATCGGCTTGCGCCCCATGATCACGCCCACGGCCATCATGCCGACGACCAGCAGCATGGCCAGAAAAACCACCACGAATGTCATTGTTCCTCTCCTGCAGCGAATAGCTGCTCGAATGCGGCGCTGGCACGTGTGACGAAGCCCTCGCCCTCACGCGTCACGAAAAACGCCGCGATACCGTTGCGCTCGGCGAAGGCCAGACCGGCCTCGGGACCGAGCACCATCAATAGGGTAGACAAGCCATCGGCGCGCAAGGTCGACGGATCGGCCACGGTCACTGCCGCCAGCCTGTGGCTGACCGGCATGCCGGTCAGCGGATCGAGGGTGTGCGAGTAGCGCTGGCCGTTCTCCTCGAAGTAGTTGCGGTAATCGCCCGAGGTGGAGATGCCGTAACCGTCGAGTTGCAGGACGCGCTGGGCCACGCGCTGGTCGTCGCGCGGCGCCTCCAGGCCGATGCGCCAGTGACTGCCGTCAGGCTTGATGCCGGCCGCCTTGAGCTCGCCGGTGGCTTCCACCAGGTAACTGGTGACACCTAGTTCGGCGAGGCGGGCGACGATCCGGTCGACCGCATAGCCGGCGGCGATGCTGTTGAAATCGACCTGCACGTCGACGTCCTTGCACAGTTGCTCGCCGTCGATACGCAGGTGCCGCTGGCCGACCCGCTGGCGTACCTCGGCCAGCCGTTCGGCGCTCGGCACCGCCTCGCCCTGCCCCTTGGGACCGAAGCCCCAGAGGTCGAGCAACGGCTCGAGCGTCAGGTCGAACGCCCCCTGGCTCTCTGCATGCAGGCGATCGCCGGCGCGCACCAGCTCCAGCACCCCCGGCGGCATCGCCTGGCAGGTGCCGGCCGGCGCGCGGTTGAACTGCTCGATCAGCGAGTCGGCGCGATAGGTGGACAGCTGCTGGTCGATCTCGGCGAGGATCGCCTCGGTCGCGGCCTGCAGTTCGGCCGGCGCCGCCACATCGGCACCGCGCACGTACTTGACCGAATAGGTGCTGCCCATGGTCGGGCCGCCGAACTCTTCGATCCGCTCAGAATGCAAGCAGCCCGTTAGGGCTGCCGCCAGGGCGACAGCGATAACGGGCTGGAGTACCGCAAAGCTCATGCTTAGCCGCCGAAGTCGTCGAGGAGAATGTTCTCCGGCTCGACGCCCAGGTCGGTCAGCATCTTGATCACCGCGGCGTTCATCATGGGTGGGCCGCACATGTAGAACTCGCAATCTTCCGGAGCCGGGTGGTCCTTCAGGTAGTTCTCGTACAGCACGTTGTGGATGAAGCCTTTGAGGCCGGTCCAGTTGTCTTCAGGCAGCGGGTCGGACAGCGCCAGGTGCCACTTGAAGTTGTCGTTCTCGGCCTGGAGCTGGTCGTACTCTTCGACGTAGAAGGCCTCGCGCATGGAGCGCGCGCCGTACCAGAAGCTGATCTTGCGCTTGGACTTCAGGCGCTTGAGCTGGTCGAAGATGTGCGAACGCATCGGCGCCATGCCGGCACCGCCGCCGATGAAGACCATCTCGGCGTCGGTGTCCTTGGCGAAGAACTCGCCGAAGGGTCCGTACACGGTGATCTTGTCGCCCGGCTTGAGGCTGAACACGTAGGACGACATCTTGCCCGGCGGCAGATCATCCTTGCCGGGGGGCGGCGAGGCGATACGGATGTTGAACTTCACCAGGCCGCGCTCTTCCGGGTAGTTGGCCATGGAGTAGGCACGGATCACGGTCTCGTCGACCTTGGATACGTACTTCCACTGGTTGAACTTGTCCCAGTCGCCGCGATACTCCTCCTGGATGTCGAAGTCCTTGTAGTGCACGGTGTGCGGCGGGCACTCCAGCTGCACGTAACCGCCGGCGCGGAAGTCGACGTTCTCGCCTTCCGGCAGCTTGAGCGTCAGCTCCTTGATGAAGGTGGCGACGTTCGGGTTGGACTCGACGGTGCACTCCCACTTCTTCACGCCGAAGACTTCTTCCGGCACCTCGATCTTCATGTCCTGCTTGACCGGGGTCTGGCAGGACAGGCGCCAGCCCTCGCGGGCCTCGCGCTTGGTGAAGTGCGATTCTTCGGTGGACAGCATCTCGCCGCCGCCGGACTCGACGATGCACTTGCACTGGGCGCAGGTGCCGCCGCCGCCGCAGGCAGAGGACAGGAAGATGTTGTTGTTGGCCAGGGTCTGCAGCAGCTTGCCGCCGGCCGGCACCACGATGGTTTTTTCGCCGTTGATCTCGATGCTCACGTCGCCGCTGGACACCAGCTTGGCGCGCGCGGCGAGAATGATCAGCACCAGCGCCAGAACGATGGCGGTGAACATGCCGATGGCGAGGAAGATTTCGTAATTGATCATCTGCTCATCCTTTCCTTACAGCTGCACGCCGGAGAAGGACATGAAGCCCAGCGACATCAGACCGATGGTGATGAAGGTGATGCCCAGACCCTGCAGGCCAGCCGGCACGTCGCTGTACTTGAGCTTCTCGCGAATGCCCGCCAGCGCAGCGATGGCCAGTGCCCAGGAGACGCCGGCACCGACGCCGTAGACGGTGCTCTCGGCCAGGTTGTAGTCGCGCTCGACCATGAACAGCGAGCCACCCATGATGGCGCAGTTCACGGTGATCAGCGGCAGGAACACACCGAGGGCGTTGTACAGCGAGGGCACGTACTTATCCAGGGTCATTTCCAGGATCTGCACGATGGCCGCGATCACGCCGATGAAGGTCAGCAGGCCGAGGAAGGACAGGTCCACCTCAGGCAGGCCGGCCCAGGCCAGGGCACCATCCTTGAGGATGTTGGTGTAGATCAGGTTGTTCACCGGCATGGTGATACCCAGCACCACGACCACGGCGATACCGAGACCGATGGCGGTTTCCACCTTCTTGGAGATGGCGATGAAGGTGCACATGCCGAGGAAGAACGCCAGCGCCATGTTCTCGACGAACACCGCACGGACGAACAGGCTGATGTAATGCTCCATTAGTAGGCCTCCTTGTTGGATACCTGAGGCGCCATCTTGTAGGCGTTCTTCTCAACCTGGTCTTTCTTCCAGGCGCGGATGCCCCAGATGAACAGACCGATCAGGAAGAAGGCCGAAGGTGGCAGCAGCAGCATGCCGTTGGGCTGGTACCAGCCGCCGTCGTTGACCACCGAGAAGATCTCGTAGCCCATCAGCTTGCCCGCGCCGAACAGCTCGCGGATCACGCCCAGGGCGATCAGCATGGCGCTGTAGCCGAGACCGTTGCCGATCCCGTCGAAGAAAGACAGTACCGGCGGGTTCTGCATGGCGAAGGCCTCGGCGCGGCCCATCACGATGCAGTTGGTGATGATCAGACCGACGAACACCGAGAGCTGCTTGGACAGGCTGAAGGCGTAGGCCTTGAGCACCTGATCCACCACGATCACCAGCGAGGCGATGATCACCATCTGCACGATCATGCGGATCGAGCTGGGGATCTGGCTGCGGATCAGCGAGATGAACAGGTTGGAGAAACCGGTCACCAGGGTCAGCGCGGCGGACATCACCAGCGCAGTCTGCAGGTTCGAGGTCACCGCCAGGGCCGAGCAGATCCCGAGGATCTGCAGGCCGATGGGGTTGTTGTTGAAGATCGGATTGAGCAGGACTTCTTTAATAGTCGGCTGCGACATGATCAGGCCTCCCCTGCACGCAGGTTAGCGATAAACGGACCGAAGCCGTTCTGGCCGAGCCAGAACTTCAGCAGGTTGTCGACACCTTTGCCGGTGAGGGTGGCGCCGGCCAGGCCGTCGACCTGGTGCGCGGCCTTCGGACCCTGCGGATCGACGCTGCCCTTGACGACTTCCACGGCCAACTCGCCGTTGTCGTCGAACAGGGTCTTGCCCGGCCACTGGCCCTTCCACTTCGGGTTATCCACCTCGCCGCCGAGACCGGGGGTCTCGCCGTGCTGGTAGAAGCCCATGCCCACCACGGTGTTCAGATCCCCTTTCACCGCGATAAAGCCGTGCAGGGTCGACCACAGGCCGTAGCCGCGCACCGGCAGGATCAGGGTTTCCACCTGGCCGTCCCTCTCCACCATGTACACGGTGCTGAAACGCTCCTGGCGCTTGATCCCGGCGATGTCGTCGCTGCCTTTCAGCACGCTGGACAGGCTCGGGTCCTTGGACGCCTTGAGCGGATCGAAGGTGATCGGGTTGTGCGCATCGGAGAACTTGCCGCTCTCCAGGTCCACCAGCTTGGCGGTGATGGTGCTGTTGAACAGCTCCTTGACCTTGGCCGCTGACATGCCCGCCTCGCCCAGACCGGCGATGGCCAGGATGCTGCGCTGCTTGTCGAGCAGGCGGTTTTCCACCTGGGTCGGCTTCAGGGCGATGGCGGCGCCGGCGACGAACACCGAGCACACCAGGCACACCAGCAGGGCCACCGTCAGGGTGCGGACGGTGGATTCTTTTTGACTAGACATTGCGTGCCAGCCTCCGCTTGATATTGGCTTGAACGACGAAGTGGTCGATCAGCGGTGCAAACAGGTTGGCGAACAGGATCGCCAGCATCATGCCCTCGGGGAAGGCCGGGTTGACCACGCGGATCAACACCACCATCACGCCGATCAGGGCGCCGAAAATCCACTTGCCGGTGTTGGTCATGGAGGCCGACACCGGGTCGGTGGCCATGAAGAACATGCCGAAGGCAAAACCGCCCACCACCAGGTGCCAGTACCAGGGCATGGCGAACATCGGGTTGGTGGTCGAGCCGATGGCGTTGAGCAGCAGAGACAGGCCGATCATGCCCAGCATCACGCCGGCGACGATGCGCCAGGCGGCGATCTTGGTGATCAAGAGCACCAGGCCGCCGATGGCGATGGCCAGGGTGCTGGTCTCGCCCAGCGAGCCGTGAATGGTGCCGACGAAGGCGTCCATCCAGGTGATGCCGTGGTTGATCACGTTCTCCACGCCGCCGGAAGCCGCCAGGCTCAGCGAGGTAGCGCCGGCGAAGCCGTCCACCGCGGTCCACACCGCATCGCCCGACATCTGCGCCGGGTAGGCGAAGAACAGGAAGGCACGGCCGGTCAGCGCCGGGTTGAGGAAGTTCTTGCCGGTACCGCCGAACACTTCCTTGCCGATCACCACGCCGAAGCTGATGCCCAGGGCCACCTGCCACAGCGGAATGCTCGGCGGCAGGATCAGGGCGAACAGCACGGAGGTGACGAAGAAGCCTTCGTTGACCTCGTGCTTGCGGATCGAGGCGAACAGCACTTCCCAGAAGCCGCCGACGATGAAGGTCACCGCATAGACGGGCAGGAACCAGGCAGCGCCCTGGACGAAGTTGTCCCACAGGCTGCTGGGATCGAAGCCGGCCAGCGAACCGATCAGGGCGAAGCGCCAGCCTTCCTGGCTCGCCAGCAGCTCGGGGCTCTGGGCGAAGATCAGGTTGGCCTGGTAACCGGTGTTCCACATGCCGAAGAACATCGCCGGGAAGGTGCACAGCCACACGGTGATCATCATGCGCTTGAGGTCGATGCCGTCACGCACGTGGGCGGTGGTCTTGGTCACGCTGCCGGGGCGGTAGAAGAAGGTGTCGATGGCCTCGTAGAGGGCGTACCACTTCTCGTACTTGCCGCCCTTCTCGAAGTTGTGCTCGATCTTGTCGAGGAATGCACGAATGCCCATGGCTTAACCCTCCTTCTCGATGCGGCTGAGGTTATCCCGCAGGATCGGGCCGTATTCGTACTTGCCGGCACAGACGTAGGTGCACAGCGCCAGGTCTTCTTCGTCGAGCTCCAGGCAACCCAGTTTCTGGGCCATCTCGGTGTCGCCGACGATCAGGTAGCGCAGCAGTTGGGTCGGCAGGATGTCCAGCGGCATCACCGCTTCGTAGTTGCCTACCGGCACCATGGCGCGCGGGCTGCCGTTGGTGGTGGTGGTGAAGTTGAACAGCTTGGCGCCGGCCAGCTTGGAGACGAAGATGTTCAGCACCGAGTGCTTGTTAACCCCGGCACGCAGGTAATGCATCATCTCGCGGTCGTTGCCCTCGCCCAGGCACGACACCTGGTTGTGGTAGCGACCGAGGAAGGCGAAGGCGCCCTGAGCGGTACGCCCGCCGAACACCGAGCCGGAAATCACCCGATTGAAGCCGGGCTTGAGTTCGCCGGCGGTGAGCTCTTCCAGGTTGGCGCCCAGACGGGTGCGCAGCAGACGCGGCTGCTCGGCGACCGGACCGCCCAGCGCGACCACGCGCTCGACGAACAGCTGACCGGTGGTGAACAGCTTGCCCACGGCGATCACGTCCTGGTAGCCGATCTGCCACACGCTCTTGCTGGCGCCGACCGGGTCGAGGAAATGAATGTGGGTACCCGGCAGGCCGGCCGGATGCGGGCCGGCGAAGGCCTCGCTCTGCACCTTGGCCAGCTTCTCGCCGGGCAGGTTGGCGCCATCGGCCTTGCACAGGAAGACCTTGGCCAGGTTGCCCAGCACTTTCAGACCGTTTTCGAAATCGGCGGCATGCTCGGCGATCACCACGGCCGGATCGGCGGCCAGCGGATGGGTGTCGACGGCGGTGACGAAGATCGAACTGGGCACGGCATCGATGGCCGGCACCTTGCTGAACGGACGCGTGCGCAGCGCGGTCCACAGGCCGGACTGCAGCAGGTTCTCGCGCACCTGGGCGTCGCTCAGCGCATCGAGCTGAGCGGCCGGGTACTGGGCGAAGGTTTCCTGCTCGTCGCCGTCGATATCGATCACCAGCGACTGCAGCACGCGCTTCTCGCCGCGATGAATGGCGCTGACCACGCCGGCAGCCGGTGCGGTGTAACGCACGCCGGGGGTCTTCTTGTCGGTGAAGAGCAGTTGACCGAGCTTGACCCGATCACCGACCTGCACTTCCATCGTCGGCTTCATCCCGTGATAGTCGAAGCCGATGACGGCGACACTGCGCACGGGCCTGGCGGCCTCGATACGCTGTGCCGGCGCACCCGTTATGGGCAAATCGAGCCCATGCTTTAGTTTGATCATAGGTTTGCCTAACCACTGATTTAGAAAGCTTTTTATAGGACAGGGGCAGCAGCCGAAGGTCTAATAGACTCAACCACGCCGATGCATTATTGGCGTGGATGATGATGCCGAACCTGGGTAAAAAATCCGCTTGATTATAAAGACGCCCCCCGAGGCTGGCCACCCAAGCGCTTGCTTTTTTTGACTTTTCGGTAACAGCGCGCAACAGATCGCGACTTGACCCGGATCAGCCTTCGGCGCAATTAAATAGAGCCTTTTCAGCCTGGGGATAGCCGCCATGCCGCGCGCTCTGCTCGCCCTCCTCCTGACCCTCGCCAGCCCGCTGCTGCTGGCCAACAGCGATCTGCGCCTGAGCGAAGCGGCCTTCGCCCCGCAGGTGGCGCAGCTCGAACGCAAGAACCAGGCGGTACTCACCTACCTGTGGGCCGACGTCTACGCCGCCGCGCTCTACACCCCCAACGGCATCAGCCCGCGCGAGGCGCTGAACGGCCCGCACGCCAAACGCTTGGAGCTCTACTACTTCCGCAACATCGCGCGCAGCGATGTGATCAAGGCCGCCTGGCTCACCCTCGAGCGCCAGCTCGACGCCCAACGCCTGGCCGCCCTGCGCGATGAACTGGACGCCCTGCACGCGACCTTCAAGGACATTCGCCCCGGCGACCGCTACGCCCTCGACTACGACCGCGAGCAGGGCCTGCGCCTGCTGCGCAATGGCGAAACCGCCTTTCGCAGCGCCAACCCCGAGCTGGCCGACGCCTACCTGGGTATCTGGCTGGCGCCCGACGGCCTGTCCGACAAACTGCGCGACCAGCTGCTGGCCGGCCAATAAAAAACGGGAGCCGAAGCTCCCGTTCTTTATTGCCCCTGGCGCTTAGCGCGGGAAGGCCGGCGGGTTGACCCCAGCCATGTCTTCCATCACGCGCACCACCTGGCAGCTGTAGCCGAACTCGTTGTCGTACCAGACATAGAGCACGACGCGGTTGTCGTTGCAGATGGTGGCTTCGGCATCGACCACACCGGCATGGCGCGAGCCGACGAAGTCGGTGGACACCACTTCCTGCGAGCTGACGAAGTCGATCTGCTTCTGCAGATCCGAGTGCATGGCCATCTGGCGCAGGTACTCGTTGATTTCCTCGCGCGTGGTGGCCTTCTCCAGGTTCAGGTTGAGGATGGCCATCGACACGTTCGGCGTCGGCACGCGAATGGCGTTGCCGGTCAGCTTGCCCTTGAGTACCGGCAGGGCCTTGGCGGCGGCGGTGGCGGCACCGGTCTCGGTGATCACCATGTTCAGCGCGGCGCTGCGGCCACGGCGGCTGCCCTTGTGGAAGTTGTCGATCAGGTTCTGGTCGTTGGTGTACGAGTGAACGGTTTCGACGTGGCCGTTGACGATGCCGAACTTGTCGTTGACCGCCTTGAGCACCGGCACGATGGCGTTGGTGGTGCAGGAGGCCGCGGAGATGATCTTGTCGTCTGGGGTGATCTCGCCATGGTTGATGCCGTGCACGATGTTCTTCAGCGCGCCCTTGCCCGGCGCGGTCAGCACCACGCGGTCGACGCCCGGGCACTTGAGGTGCTGGCCGAGGCCGTCGGCGTCGCGCCATACGCCGGTGTTGTCCACCAGCAGAGCGTTCTTGATGCCGTACCGGGTGTAATCCACCTCGGCCGGCGACTTGGCGTAGATCACCTGGATCAGGTTGCCGTTGGCGGTGAGGGTGTTGTGCTCCTCGTCGATGGTGATGGTGCCATCGAACTTGCCGTGTACCGAGTCGCGACGCAGCAGGCTGGCGCGCTTGACCAGGTCGTTGTCGGCGCCCTTGCGCACGACGATGGCGCGCAGGCGCAGGCCGTCGCCGCCACCGGTCTTCTCGATCAGGATGCGTGCCAGCAGGCGGCCGATGCGGCCGAAGCCGTACAGCACCACGTCGGTGCCTTCGCGACCGGCGCCGTTCTGCTTGCCAACCACCTCGGCCAGCTCGTCCTTGACGAACTGCTCGACGCCGCGCCCGGCGCCCTCGGCCTTGTACTTGGCGACCAGCTTGCCCAGGTCCACCGAGGCGGCACCCAGCTTGAGCTCGCTCATGGCCTTGAGCATGGGGAAAGTGTCATGAACCGACAGTTCGGCTTCGCCTTCCAGACGGTGGCGGGCGAAACGGTGAGCCTTGAGGATGTCGATCACCGAGCGGTTGATCAGACCGCGGCCATAGATCGAGGTCACCACATTGTTGTTGCGGTAGAGCTGACCAATCAGCGGAATCATCGCTTCCGCGAGGGCTTCACGATCGATCCATTCACCGAGACACTGGTCGGGCTTCTGAGTCACGGGCAGTACCTTCCACATGTAGGGGCTGAAAAAAGGGGCTACATTATGACGGCGCGCGCGGGCATGAGCAATGCGCGCCTGTCGCGACTGACATTGACCACCAAGCCCCGCTACAATTCCCGGCCTTTTGTCACGACCGTGAGCCGCCCGTGTCCGCAACGACCGCGTCCGTACTGCGTCTTCCGTCCCTGCCCGCCAGCGCCGGCAAACAGCAATGGGGCAACCTGCCCGGCGCCGCCCTGCCGCTGGCCATCGCCGAGGCCGCCAGCGCCGCCGGGCGCCTCACCCTGGTGCTCACCGAGGGCAGCCAGAGCGCCGAGCGCCTGCAGGAAGAACTGGCGTTCTTCGCCCCCGATCTTCCGGTGTTGCATTTCCCCGACTGGGAAACCCTGCCCTACGACGTCTTCTCGCCGCACCAGGACATCATCTCGCAGCGCATCGCCGCACTCTACCGCCTGCCGCAGCTGACCCGCGGCATTCTGGTAGTACCGATCACCACCGCCCTACACCGTCTGGCGCCGAAGCGCTTTCTGCTCGGCAGCAGCCTGGTGCTGGACGTCGGCCAGAAGCTCGACGCCCCGCAGATGCGCACGCGCCTGGAGGCGGCCGGCTACCGCTGCGTCGACACCGTCTACGAGCACGGCGAGTTCGCCGTGCGCGGCGCGCTGATCGACCTCTTCCCCATGGGCAGCGACACGCCCTACCGCATCGACCTGTTCGACGACGAGATCGAGACCCTGCGCACCTTCGACCCGGAGACCCAGCGCTCGGTGGACAAGGTCGAGTCGATCCGCCTGCTGCCGGCGCGCGAGTTTCCGCTGGAGAAGAAGGCCGTCAGCGATTTCCGCGGACGCTTTCGCGAGCGCTTCGACGTGGATTTCCGCCGCTGCCCGATCTATCAGGATCTTTCCAGCGGCATCACCCCGGCCGGCATCGAGTACTACCTGCCGCTGTTCTTCGAAGAAACCGACACCCTGTTCGACTACCTGCCGGGCGACACCCAGGTGTTCTCCCTGCCCGGCATCGAAAAAGCCGCCGAGCACTTCTGGACCGACGCGCGCAGCCGCTATGAGGATCGCCGCGTCGACCCGGAACGCCCGCTGCTGCCGCCGGCCGACATCTTCCTGCCGGTGGAGGACTGCTTCGCCCGCCTGAAGAGCTGGCCGCGCATCGTCGTCAACCCCGAGGATATCGAACCCGGCGTCGGCCAGACGCGCTTCGACGCCAAAGCGCTGCCGGATCTGGCAATCCAGGCCAAGGCCGGCGAGCCGCTGGCGGCACTGCGCCGCTTCATCGAGGAATACCCGGGCCGCGTGCTGTTCTGCGCCGAATCGGCCGGGCGCCGCGAGGTGCTGCTGGAACTGCTCGCCCGGCTCAAGCTCAAGCCGAAGGAAGTCGAGGGCTGGCCGGCCTTCGTCGCAAGCGGCGAGCGCTTGGGGATCTGCATCGCCCCGCTGGATGAAGGCCTGCTGCTCGACGACCTGGCGCTGATCGCCGAAAGCCCGCTGTTCGGCCAGCGCGTGATGCAGCGCCGCCGCCGCGAGAAGGGTCGCGACGGCGGCGACAACGTGATCAAGAACCTCACCGAGCTGCGCGAAGGCGCGCCGGTGGTGCATATCGACCACGGCGTCGGCCGCTACCTGGGCCTGGTGACCATGGAGTTCGACGGCCAGGCCGCCGAGTTCCTCGCCCTGATGTACGCCGAGGAAGCCAAGCTCTACGTGCCGGTGGCCAGCCTGCACCTGATCGCCCGCTACACCGGCAGCGACGACGCCCTGGCGCCGCTGCACCGCCTCGGTTCGGAGACCTGGCAGAAGGCCAAGCGCAAGGCCGCCGAGCAGGTACGCGACGTCGCCGCCGAACTGCTGGATATCTACGCCCGCCGCGCCGCCCGCGAAGGTTTCGCCTTCCAAGACCCGGCGCTGGACTACGCCAGCTTCAGCGCCGGCTTCCCCTTCGAGGAAACCCCGGACCAGCAGGCCGCCATCGACGCGGTGCGCGGCGACATGCTCGCCGGCAAGCCGATGGATCGCCTGATCTGCGGCGACGTCGGCTTCGGCAAGACCGAAGTGGCCATGCGCGCGGCCTTTATCGCCGTGCACAGCGGCAAGCAGGTGGCCGTGCTGGTGCCCACCACATTGCTCGCCCAGCAGCACTACAACAGCTTCCGCGACCGTTTCGCCGACTGGCCGGTGAAGGTCGAGGTGATGAGCCGCTTCAAGAGCGCCAAGGAAGTCGAAGGCGCGGTGCAACAGCTGGCCGAAGGCAAGGTGGATATCGTTATCGGCACCCACAAGCTGCTGCAGGACGACGTCAAGTTCCACAACCTGGGCCTGGTGATCATCGACGAGGAACACCGCTTCGGCGTGCGCCAGAAGGAACAGCTCAAGGCCCTGCGCAGTGAGGTGGATATCCTCACCCTCACCGCCACGCCGATTCCGCGCACCCTGAACATGGCCATAGCCGGCATGCGCGACCTGTCGATCATCGCCACCCCGCCGGCGCGCCGCCTGTCGGTGCGCACCTTCGTCATGGAAAGCAACCAGCCGACCATCAAGGAAGCGCTGCTGCGCGAACTGCTGCGCGGCGGCCAGGTGTACTACCTGCACAACGACGTGAAGACCATCGACAAGTGCGCCGCCGACCTCGCCAAGCTGGTGCCGGAAGCGCGCATCGGCATCGGCCACGGGCAGATGCGCGAGCGCGAGCTGGAACAGGTGATGAGCGACTTCTACCACAAGCGCTTCAACGTGCTGGTGGCCTCGACCATCATCGAGACCGGCATCGACGTGCCCAGCGCCAACACCATCATCATCGACCGCGCCGACAAGTTCGGCCTGGCCCAGCTGCACCAGTTGCGCGGCCGCGTCGGCCGCAGCCACCACCAGGCCTATGCCTACCTGCTCACGCCGCCACGCAAGCAGATGACCGACGACGCGCAGAAGCGCCTGGAGGCCATTAGCAATGCCCAGGACCTCGGTGCCGGCTTCGTCCTGGCCACCCACGACCTGGAGATCCGCGGCGCCGGCGAGCTGCTCGGCGACGGCCAGAGCGGGCAGATCCAGGCGGTCGGCTTCACCCTCTACATGGAAATGCTCGAACGGGCGGTCAAGGCCATCCAGAAAGGCGAGCAGCCCAACCTCGACCAGCCGCTGGGCGGCGGCCCGGAGATCAACCTGCGCGTACCGGCGCTGATCCCCGAGGACTACCTGCCCGACGTACACAGCCGCCTGATCCTCTACAAGCGCATCGCCAACGCCACCGACGAAGACGGCCTGAAGGAGCTGCAGGTGGAGATGATCGACCGCTTCGGCCTGCTGCCGGAGCCGACCAAGCACCTGATGCGCCTGACCCTGCTCAAGCTGCAGGCCGACAAGCTGGGCATCGTCAAGATCGACGCCGGGCCGCAGGGCGGGCGCATCGAGTTCGCCGCCGAGACCTGCGTCGACCCGCTGACCCTGATCAAGCTGATCCAGGCGCAGCCCAAGCGCTACAAATTCGAAGGCGCCACGGTGTTCAAGATCCAGGTGCCGATGGAGCGCGCCGAAGAGCGCTTCAACACCCTGGAGGCCCTGCTCGAACGCCTGGCCCCACAAGCTTCATCCACCTGAAGGACAAACCGCCCATGCGTCTCTTGCACCTGATCCCCCTGCTGCTCTGCCTGCTGGCCCCAAGCGCCTTCGCCGAACGCCTCTACCAGGTCGAACTGCTGGTGTTCCGCCAGGCCGGCGACCCCGTCGTCGCGCCCAAGATCGCTCCCGACGACTGGGCCGGCACCGCCCTGCCGATCGCCGGCAACGAACGCCCCACGGCGCTGGACAACGAGGCGGCCAAGCTCAACCCCGGCAACGGCTACCAGTTGCTGCTGCACAAGGCCTGGAGCCAGAGCATCGGCAGCAGCCCGAGCCGCGTCGCGGTGAGCAGCGGCGAGGCGCAGTTCGGCCACCATCCGGTCGAGGGCACGCTGAGCTTCACCCAGGAACGCTTCGCCGACCTGGAACTGGAACTGTGGATCAACCAGTTCAGCGCCGACGGCCTGCTCGATGCCAGCGAGCACCTGAAGATCGCCCAGCGCCTGAAGGACAACAGCCTGACCTACCTGGATCACGGCAGCCTGGGCGCGCTGATCCGCATCAGCCCGCTCTGAGCGGAGGCCAGACAGGAGAGCGCCGGGAGCGGTTTGGCGCGCAAGCCCCAGAGGGGTGAAACGCAGGAATGTGCCGAACGATGCAAAAAGGGCCGCTAAGCGGCCCTTTTCGTTATCCGGGGAACCAGGCTCAGCCCGCCAGCACCCGCGCCAGCACCGACTTGACCGTGCCCATGCCCTGCTCCAGCACCCGCTCGATCTCGGCCATGGTGATCAGCGCGCTGGACTTGCCCGCCGCCGGGTTGACCACCAACGCCAGGCAGGCGTAAGGCAGCGCCAGTTCGCGCGCCAACACCGCCTCAGGCATGCCGGTCATGCCCACCAGGTCGCAGCCGTCGCGCTCCATGCGGGCGATTTCCGCAGCCGTCTCCAGGCGCGGGCCCTGGGTGCAGCCGTAGACGCCGTGATCGCTGAACGCGGCGTGCTCGGCGCGCAGCGCCGCCACCAGTCGCTCACGCAGCTGAGCATCGTAAGGCTGGCTGAAATCGACATGGGTGACGTGCTCCAACTCGCCCTCGTAGAAGGTATGGGCGCGCCCCGCGGTGTAATCGATGAGCTGGTGTGGCACGCAGAAATGCCCGGTGGCCATGGCCGCATGGATGCCGCCGACCGCGTTGACCGCGAGGATCGCCTTGGCCCCGGCCTGCTTCAGCGCCCAGAGGTTGGCGCGGTAGTTGACCTGATGCGGCGGAATACGGTGCGGCTGGCCATGGCGGGCGAGAAACAGCACCTCGCGCCCGGCGTAGTCGCCGCGCAGCACATCGGCCGACGGCGCGCCGTAGGGCGTATCCAGCGGCAATGCTTCGCGGATGGTCAGGCCTTCGAGCTGGGTCAGGCCGGTGCCGCCGATAATCGCGTAGACAGTCATGGGCGCTCCTCAGTCAAGCAACTGGGCGGCTCGCAGCGCCGCCACGGCAGTCAGCCAGCGTGGCGCCTGGCGGTATTCGGTACTGGCGTGTGCACGACCGCGCATACGCGCCAGGCGCGCCGGCGGCGTCACCTGCCGGCGTTGCAGGGCCGTCAGCGCCAGCTCGGCGGCGGCGCGGTCGTTGCACACCAGGCCCATGTCGCAACCGGCGCCGAGCGCCGCCTCGATGCGCTGGCCGGCATCGCCGACCACATGGGCACCAGCCATGGACAGGTCGTCGCTGAAGATCACCCCGTCGAAGCCCAGCTCGCCGCGCAGGATGTCCTGCAGCCAGCGCCGCGAGAAGCCGGCCGGCTGCGCGTCGACCTGCGGGTAGATGACGTGCGCCGGCATCACCGCATCCAGCTCGCCAGCCAACAGCTTGAACGGCTGCAGGTCGCAGGCACGAATTTCATCGAGGCTGCGCTCGTCCAGCGGAATCGCCACATGGGAATCGGCCTCGGCCCAGCCGTGGCCGGGAAAATGCTTGCCGGTGGCGGCCATGCCGGCCTCGCGCATGCCGCGGATAAAGGCGCCGGCCAGGCGCGCGGCGCGCTGCGGATCGCCCTCGAAGGCGCGACTGCCGACCACCGCACTCCGTTGGTGATCGAGGTCCAGCACCGGGGCGAAACTCAGGTCCAAGCCCACCGCTAGCACCTCGGTGGCCATCAACCAGCCGCAATGCTCGGCCAGGGTCTCGGCATTGTCGTTGTCGGCGATGGCGCGCATCGCCGGCAGACGCAAAAAGCCCTGGCGCAGACGCTGCACCCGACCGCCTTCCTGATCCACCGCCAGCAGCAGATCCGGACGCAGGGCGCGGATGCTCTGGCACAGCTCGCGCACCTGGCGCGGCGATTCGATATTGCGGGCGAAGATGATCAGCCCGCCCACCTCGGGCTGGCGCAGCAGCTGGCGATCCTCGGCGGTCAGCCAGGTGCCGGCGATATCCAGCATCAGAGAGCCTTGCATGCGTGTCGTCACATAAAATCCTTAGCGAAGATCCGCCCCGGCCCACTGCGGGCAGGGCGCCTCGTCGATCCTGACCGGGCAGTGCGGTGCCACCCGATCGAACAGGGCCAGCATGTCGGCGTTGCGCAGGCGCACGCAGCCATGCGAGAGCGGCACGCCCATGGGTTCGCTATCGGGCGTGCCATGCAGGTAAATATAGCGGCGAAAACTGTCCACCTGGCCAGAACGATTGCGTCCCGGCTCCAGGCCGCTGAGCCAGAGAATGCGGGTGAGAATCCAGTCGCGCCGGGGAAACTGCTCGTGCAGCGCCGGCGACCAGATCTCGCCGGTCCAGCGTCGGCCGCGCAACACCGCGCCCAGCGGCAGGCCGGCGCCGATCTTCGCCCGCACCTGGTGCAGGCCGCGCGGCGTGCAGCCGGAGCCGTTGCGCTCCCCCGCCCCGTTCAGCGCGGTGGAAACCGGCAGGCGCAGCAGCAACTGCCCCGCACGGAAACCGTACAGGGCCTGATCAGCGATGGAGATATGCAGCAGATCGAGATCAAACATGGGCGGCTAGCTTAGCCGAAGGCCAACGCCGCGCCCACCCGCAGACGTCAAACCTTTGCCGGCGCGCTCGCGCTCTTGCTGCGTGGCTTGAGCTGCGCGGCGGCCAGCGCCGGGTCGTTGACCCCGGTCTCGGAGCGCATGCCGGCGGCGAGGAACGGCACCATCATGCGCATCACCTGCTCGATCGAGGTGTTGACGCCGAAATCGGTCTCGGCCATGGCGCGCAGCGCCTTGATTCCGGACATGCTGAAGGCCGCCGCGCCGAGCATGAAATGCACGCGCCAGAACAGCTCCAGCGGCGGGATGCGCGGCGCCGCCTCGTGCACCAGCAGCATGTAACGGCGGAACACCTTGCCGTACACCTCTTCCAGGTACTTGCGCAGGTGGCCCTGACTCTGGCTGAAGGCCAGGCCGAGCAGACGCATGAAGATCGACAGGTCGTTGCCGCTGCGCGGCTTGACCGCCAGCGCCTGCTCGACCAGCAGTTCGAGCAGTTCTTCGAGGCTGGCCGGGGTATCGGCCTTGGCCTGACGCCGATCCAGCTCCTTCTCCAGGCTGGCGCAGAAAGGCCCGAGGAAGCGCGAGAAGACCGCCTGGATCAGCGCCTTCTTCGAGCCGAAGTGATAGTTGACCGCCGCCAGGTTGACCCCGGCCTTGCTGGTGATCAGACGCAACGAGGTTTCGGCGAAGCCTTTTTCCGCGAACAGCTGTTCCGCAGCATCGAGAATGCGTTCAACGGTTTCCGACTGAGCCATGAGCTATCACCTGACAAACACTTGTTTGAAACATACGTTTCAGCCCACTGCATTGTCAAGCCGCACGAGCCGTCTTTTGGCCAGCCGGTCACAGCTTACAACAAGCACAGACGCAGATTGCCCGTCGCAGATTACAGGGCGGCCGGCGGGAAGGCGAAATTGTGCGTTGCCAAGCCGGCCTTACTGTATATAATCCCAGTCACTGTATAAAAAGACAGAGCGCCGCCATGCTGAAACTGACGCCACGCCAAGCCGAGATTCTCGCCTTCATCAAACGCTGCCTGGAAGACAACGGCTACCCGCCCACCCGCGCGGAAATCGCCCAGGAACTCGGTTTCAAATCGCCCAACGCCGCCGAGGAACACCTTAAGGCCCTGGCCCGCAAGGGCGCCATCGAAATGACTCCGGGCGCCTCGCGCGGCATCCGCATCCCCGGCTTCGAGCCGAGCAACGAGGACGAAGGCCTGCCGGTCATCGGCCGGGTCGCCGCCGGCGCGCCGATTCTCGCCCAGCAGCATGTCGAGGAATCCTGCCAGATCAACCCGGCCTTCTTCCAACCCAAGGCCGACTACCTGCTGCGCGTGCGCGGCATGAGCATGAAGGACATCGGCATCTTCGACGGCGACCTGCTGGCGGTACACACCACCCGCGAGGCGCGCAACGGCCAGATCGTGGTGGCGCGGCTGGACGACGAAGTCACGGTCAAGCGCTTCAAGCGCGAAGGCAACAAGGTCTGGCTGATCGCCGAGAACCCCGAGTTCGCGCCGATCGAAGTGGATCTGGAACACCAGGATCTGGTCATCGAAGGTTTGAGCGTCGGCGTGATCCGTCGCTAGAGGAGGCTCCATGCAGTTCCCGCACCCACTCGATCGCCCGCAAATGGCGCTGTTCGATGCCTTCCTCGGCCAACCGACAGAAGTCCTGCTGGAGCCAGGACTCGCCGCCCCGCTGCTCGACGAGTCCGAAGCCTTCAGCGAACTGTCGCTGCGCGGCGCGGCCGGACACTGCCTGCACCTGCTGGCGCCGATCCTGCGCGAACTGAGCGAGAACCTCGATGCCCGCTGGCTGACCCTGGTGGCGCCGCCGGCCAGCCTGACCCAGTCCTGGCTGCGCGAAGCCGGTTTGAACCGCGAACGCATCCTGCTGTTGCAACCTCGCCGCGGCCAGAGTGCCGTGGAGCTGGCCGAGGAGGCGCTCAAGCTGGGCCGCAGCCATACCGTGGTGAGCTGGCTGCACCCTCTCGAACGCGGCACGCGCCGCCGTCTGGCTCAAGCCGCCGAGATAGGCGCTGCGCAGAGCCTTAATATCAGCTTGGGCTAGATCGCAGGGCACCTTCCCTGCAGCCTCCCCCCAAGCCATCCCGTCGCCCGGATGCCTCCACTGAGTCGCGGATCACGTCCGGGCTACGGCTACAGCCAGCAAGGTATCCGACCAACGAAAACGGGACTCCCTTGGAGCCCCGTTTTGCTTGCCGCGCCGCGGAAAATTCAGTGCAGTACCCGCGGCCCTTCGTCCTCGGCGCTGTAGTCGCCCTCGGCCAGGCGTCCGGCCATCTGCACCCCGACATTGAGCATGGCCTTGGCCACCTCGACGTGCTGGCCCTGCAGGAAGGCCTTGGCATCGGCGGAGAAATCCAGGGTCACCAGGGCCTCCTCGTCTTCCGCACGACGCAGGGCGATACGCCCATCGGGCAGTTCGACGATTTCCAGAAAGGATGTAGGCATGGTTCAGGTTCTCCACGAAAGGCCGGCATTGTACCAGCCGACCGGGCATGACCCCAGCCCGCCGATCCAGATGACGACGGATGAGCTCCAGGCTGAGCCGGCGCGGCTCAGCACTCGCTGAGCGATTCGCGAAAGCGCAGCACCAGTTCCTTGAGCTGCTGACGCCAGGCCTCGAGGGTTTCCGGCGCCAGTTCGGCCGCCTCGTCCTCGACGCTGAGTGCGGTGATCAACGGCAAGCCAGGATCGACCTTGGCCTTCTTCTCGCCCTGCGGCGGCCGGAACAGCTCGGCATAGGCCGCCAGCAGCTGTGCCAGCCAGGTTTCCGGCTGTTGCGCCAGCTCCACCAGCTCGGCCAGTTCCGGGCTCGGCGCGCTGTCGAGCACCGCGCGAGTGAGCAGGAGTTCGGCGCGCGGCTGGGCGGCATCGGCCATGCGGTAATAGCCGGCAACCTCGTGGCACAGCCCGAGCAGCCCGCCATAGAGGTGGAACAGGGCCGCCTCGCGCTCGGCCTGCACCAGTGCCTGGGCGTTGAACGCACCCTCCGCCTGCGCCTTGCGCCAGGCGTCCAGGGCCAGGCCGGCGAAGAAGATCTTCTGGTTGGTGCGGGTATAGAGCTCTTTGGCCATCGGGGCGATCTCCACTGCGGATCGAGCCATGATACGCGCGCCGGCCTCGACCGGCGCGCACCTCGTCAGGACAGGCTCAGCGCTTGTCTTCGACCTTCCACTTGCCGCCGTCGAAGAAGGCGCGCCAGCCGGTGGGCTTGCCGTCCACCTCGGACTGCACGTACTGCTCCTTGGTCTTGCGGCTGTAGCGGATCACCGCCGGACGGCCGTCCGGATCCTTGGCCGGAGCGGCCAGCAGGAAGTGGTACTTGGGATCGATCTCGCTCTTGTGCGGAATCAGCTCCAGCACCAGCGGCGCGCGGGTCTCGCGATTCTTGGGGAAACCGCTGGCGGCGAGGAACAGGCCGGAGGCACCGTCGCGCAGCACGTAGGTGTCGTCCACCTTCTCGCACTTGAGCTCGGGCATCTTCACCGGGTCCATCTTCGGCGGCGCCGCCTCACCGTTCTTCAACAGCTTGCGGGTGTTCTTGCAGCTGGCGTTGGTGCAGCCGAAGAACTTGCCGAAACGGCCGGTCTTGAGCTGCATCTGGCTGCCGCACTTGTCGCACTCCAGGCTCGGCCCTTCGTAGCCCTTGATGCGGTACTGGCCCTGCTCGATCTCGTAGCCGGCGCAATCGGGGTTGTTGCCGCAGATATGCAGCTTGCGCGTCTCGTCCAGCAGATAGGCGTCCATCGCCGTGCTGCAGATCGGGCAGCGGTGCTTGCCGAGCAGCACCAGGGATTCGGATTCGCCCTCGTCGTCCGCGGCGATCTCGTCGCCCGGCACCAGGTTGATGGTGGCCTTGCAGCGCTCCTTCGGCGGCAGGCTGTAGCCGGAGCAGCCGAGGAACACGCCGGTGGAGGCGGTGCGAATCATCATCGGCCGGCCGCATTCGCGGCAGGGGATGTCGGTGGTGGTCGGCTGGTTGGCGCGCATGCCGCCCTCGCCCGCCTCGGCCACCTCGAGCTTCTTCTTGAAGTCGCCATAGAACTCGTCGAGCAGGTGCTTCCACTCGCGCTCGCCCTGGGCCACGTCGTCGAGATGCTCTTCCATCGCGGCGGTGAAGCCGTAGTCCATCAGGTTGGCAAAGCTCTCGTCGAGACGCTCGGTGACGATGTCGCCCATCTTCTCGGCATAGAAGCGGCGGTTATGCACCGTGACGTAGCCACGCTCCTGGATGGTGGAGATGATCGCCGCGTAGGTGGACGGGCGGCCGATGCCGCGCTTCTCCAGCTCCTTGACCAGGCTGGCTTCAGAGTAGCGCGCCGGCGGTTTGGTGAAGTGCTGGCTGGGGTCGAGCTGGATCAGCTTGAGGCCTTCGCCTTCCTTCATTTCCGGCAGCACGTCGTCCTCACCCGGCTTGCTCTGCTGAGGCAGCACGCGGGTGTAACCGTCGAACTTGAGGATGCGGCCCTTGGCACGCAGCTCGAAGTCGCCGGCGGCCACGGTGACGCTGGTGGACAGGTATTCGGCCGGCGGCATCTGGCAGGCGACGAACTGGCGCCAGATCAGGTCGTACAGGCGCTCGGCGTCGCGTTCCATGCCGGACAGCTGGGTCGGGCGCAGGTTGACGTCGGACGGACGAATCGCTTCGTGCGCCTCCTGAGCGCCTTCCTTGCTCGAATAGAGGCTGGGCTTGCCCGGCAGGTACTTGTCGCCGTACTCGCTGCCGATGAAGCCGCGCACCATCTCCACGGCATCGTTCGATAGATTGGTCGAATCGGTACGCATATAGGTGATGTAGCCGGCCTCGTAAAGACGCTGGGCCATCATCATGGTCTTCTTCACCCCGAAGCCGAGACGGTTGCTCGCCGCCTGCTGCAGGGTGGAGGTGATGAAGGGCGCCGACGGCTTGCTGCTGGTCGGGCGGTCTTCGCGCTTGACCACGCTGTAGCTGGAAGCCTTGAGCTTCTCCAGCGCGGCCATGGCCTGCGCTTCATTGACCGGTTTGAAGGCAGTGCCGTTCTCGCGCACCACCTCGAAACGCACCTTGGCGTTCTTCGCCGTGCCGAGGTCGGCGTGCACCTCCCAGTATTCTTCCGGGACGAAGGCGCGGATTTCCTTCTCGCGCTCGACTACCAGCTTCACCGCCACCGACTGCACACGGCCGGCAGACAGGCCGCGGGCAATCTTGGCCCACAGCAGCGGCGAGACCATGTAGCCCACCACACGGTCGAGGAAGCGCCGCGCCTGCTGGGCGTTGACGCGGTTGATATCCAGCTCGCCGGGCTTGGAGAAGGCTTCCTGAATCGCCTTCTTGGTGATCTCGTTGAACACCACGCGCTTGTAGCGAGCGTCGTCGCCACCGATGGACTCGCGCAGGTGCCAGGCGATGGCCTCCCCCTCGCGGTCCAAGTCGGTTGCGAGATAGATGGTGTCGGCATCCTTGGCCAGGCGGCGCAGTTCCTCGATCACCTTTTCCTTGCCGGGCAGGATCTCGTACTTGGCCTTCCAACCGTGTTCGGGGTCGACGCCCATGCGCGCGAACAGCTGGCGCTTGGCCTTTTCCTTGGGCGACAGCGCAGGCGCTTCGCCGGCGGCCTTGCCGCGCTTGGCCGGCTCCTTGGTGGCGCTTGCCGAACCGCTGGTAGGCAGGTCACGGATATGGCCGATGCTCGACTTCACCACGTACTGGCTGCCCAGGTACTTGTTGATGGTCTTGGCCTTGGCCGGGGATTCCACGATGACCAGCGATTTGCCCATGGATCAGAAAATTCCTGAATTGCGAAATATAGAAGGCAGGGAGCCTTGAGGCCCCGCTATATATAGTGGCGACCGAGCGAAGGTCAAGCGCAGGGGCTGCGCACTCAGACTTGCGAAGTGCCGATCGGGCTGACTTCGGCCTGAATCAAAGCAAAGCGTGGAACACGCTTGCCGTCCACCTCGACCTCTTCGCAGAACATGCTCAGCGGCCGCACCCACAGGCCGAATTCGCCGTACAAGGCCTGGTAGACCACCACTTCTTCCTCGTTCTCGGAATGGCGCGCCACACCGAATACGCGATACTGCGGGCCCTTGTAGTGGCGATAGAGTCCTGGCTGCAACTGCATGAGAGGTTCCCGAAATAAAAAGCCGTAAAAAGCAAAACCGGGGCACTGGGCCCCGGTTTCTGTCCGCTAGCGCTTAAACGCGCTCGAAGACGGTGGTGATGCCTTGGCCAAGGCCCACGCACATGGTGGAGACACCGAAGGTGCCGCCGTTCTGCTTCATGACGTTGAGCAGGGTACCGGAGATACGGGCACCGGAACAACCGAAGGGGTGACCCAGGGCGATGGCGCCGCCGTGCAGGTTGACCTTCTCTTCCATCTTGTCGAGCAGCTTGAGGTCCTTCAGCACCGGCAGGGCCTGGGCGGCGAAGGCTTCGTTGAGTTCGACGAAGTCGATGTCCGCCATGGTCAGGCCAGCGCGCTTGAGCGCCTTCTGGGTGGACGGCACCGGGCCGTAACCCATGATCGCCGGATCGACGCCGGCCACGGCCATGGCGCGCACCACGGCCATCGGCTGGATGCCGAGATCCTGAGCACGTTGGGCGCTCATGACGATCATGCAGGAAGCGCCGTCGGTGATCTGCGAGGAAGTACCCGCGGTCACGGTGCCGCCTTTCGGGTTGAACGCCGGTTTCAGCGCGGCCAGGCTCTCCAGGGTGGTTTCCGGACGAATGGTTTCGTCGAAGTCGTACACCTTGAGGAAGCCGTTCTCGTCGTAGCCCTGCATCGGGATGATTTCATCCTTGAACTTGCCTTCGACGGTGGCCTTGTGCGCTAGACGGTGCGAACGCTCACCGAAGGCATCCTGCTGCTCGCGGCTGATGCCGTGCATCTTGCCCAGCATTTCGGCGGTCAGGCCCATCATGCCCGAGGCCTTGGCGGCGTACAGCGACAGGTGCGGGTTCGGGTCGACGCC
This sequence comes from Pseudomonas sp. AOB-7, assembly GCF_003696305.1. Lineage (GTDB taxonomy): Bacteria > Pseudomonadota > Gammaproteobacteria > Pseudomonadales > Pseudomonadaceae > Aquipseudomonas. The sequence continues at coordinate 295,768 of NZ_RFFK01000001.1, forward strand.
ATGCATCATGCCGACGTGGCCCATGTGCTCCACGCCACCGACGACGAACACGTGGCCGTTGCCGGTCTGGATCGCCTGCACGGCGGTGTGCAGGGCGCTCATGGACGAACCGCACAGACGGCTGACGGTCTGGCCGGCGCTGGTGTGCGGGATCTGGGTCATCAGCGACGCCATGCGCGCGATGTTCCAGCCCTGCTCCAGGGTCTGGTTGACGCAGCCCCAGATCACGTCCTCGACTTCTGCCGGGTCCAGCTTGGTGTTGCGTGCCAGCACGCCGCTGATCAGGTGCGCCGACATGGTCTCGGCACGGGTGTTGCGGTGCATGCCGCCCTTGGAACGACCCATCGGGGTACGACCGAAGTCGACGATCACTGCATCTCTAGGATTCAGGCTCATAAATTCACTCTCGCTCTAGTCGTTGCGCGCTTAACCGAAGAACTTCTGGCCTTTGGCAGCCATTTCGCGAAGCTTGGCGGTCGGGTGGTACAGCGCGCCCAGGTCGGCGTACTTGTCGGCCAGGGCGACGAACTCGGCGACACCGATGGAATCGATGTAGCGCAGCGCACCGCCGCGGAAGGGAGGGAAGCCGATGCCGTAGATAAGGCCCATATCGGCCTCAGCTGCGGTGTCGACGATGCCGTCTTCCAGGCAACGAACGGTTTCCAGGCACAGCGGGATCATCATGAAGTTGATGATGTCCTCGTCGGTGACTTCACGCTCTTCGACCACGATGGACTTGAGCAGCTCGTAAGCAGCCGGGTCGGAGACCTTCTTCGGCTTGCCGCGCTTGTCGGTCTCGTAGGCGTAGAAGCCCTTGCCGTTCTTCTGGCCCAGGCGGTTGGCGTCGTACATCACGTCGACGGCGGTCTTGCCTTCCACGGCCATGCGGTCCGGGAAGCCTTCGGCCATCACGTCACGACCGTGGTGGCCGGTATCGATGCCGACCACGTCGGAGAGATAGGCCGGGCCCATGGGCCAGCCGAACTTCTCCATGACCTTGTCGATGCGCACGAAGTCGACACCGAAGCCCAGCAGCTTGGAGAAGCCGCCGAAGTACGGGAACAGCACGCGGTTGACCAAAAAGCCCGGGCAGTCGTTGACCACGATCGGGTTCTTGCCCATCTTCTTGGCGTAGGCCACGGTGGTGGCGACGGCCACTTCGCTGGACTTCTCGCCACGGATGACTTCCACCAGCGGCATCATGTGCACCGGGTTGAAGAAGTGCATGCCGACGAAGTTTTCCGGACGCTTGAGCGCCTGGGCCAGCAAGGAGATGGAAATGGTCGAGGTGTTGGAGGCCAGGATGGCGTCTTCACGCACCACGCCTTCCACCTCGGCCAGCACGATCTGCTTGACCTTGGGGTTCTCGACCACGGCCTCGACGACGATGTCGACATTGCCGAAATCACCGTAGGACATGGTCGGACGGATGGCGTTGAGGGCTTCGGCCATCTTCGCCGGGGTCATGCGGCCCTTCTCGACGCGCTTGCCGAGCAGCTTGGAAGCCTCGGTCAGGCCCATCTGGATACCCTCTTCGCGGATATCCTTCATCAGGATCGGGGTGCCCTTGGAGGCCGACTGGTAGGCGATGCCGCCGCCCATGATGCCGGCGCCGAGTACGGCAGCCAGTTTCACGTCGCGGGCGATTTCGTCGTGGTGCTTGGCCTTCTTCTTCAGCTCCTGATCGTTGAGGAACAGGCCGATCAAGCTCTCGGCGACCGAAGTCTTGGCCAGCTTGACGAAGCCGGCAGCCTCGACTTCCAGCGCCTTGTCGCGGCCGAAGTTGGCGGCCTTCTGGATGGTCTTGATCGCCTCGACCGGAGCCGGGTAATTCGGGCCGGCCTGGCCGGCGACGAAGCCCTTGGCGGTCTCGAAGCACATCATCTGCTCGATGGCGTTGAGCTTGAGCTTTTCCAGCTTGGGCTGACGCTTGGCCTTGTAGTCCAGCTCGCCGGAGATGGCGCGCTTGACCAGGTCCAGCGCGGCTTCCTTGAGTTTGGCGGGAGCGACGACGGCGTCGACGGCGCCTACCTTGAGGGCGTCGGCGGCGCGGTTTTCCTTACCGGAGGCGATCCACTCGACGGCATTGTCGGTACCGATCACGCGCGGCAGGCGCACGGTGCCGCCGAAGCCCGGGTAGATGCCCAGTTTGACTTCCGGCAGACCGATCTTGGCGGTCTCGCTCATCACGCGGTAGTCACCGGCCAGGCACATCTCGAAACCGCCGCCCAGGGCGATGCCGTTGATGGCGACCACGGTCGGCACGGCGAGGTCTTCGAAATCGCTGAAGATCTTGTTGGCTTCCAGGTTGCCAGCCACCAGCTCTGCGTCGGGCAGTTTGAAGTTGTCGACGAACTCGGTGATATCGGCACCGACGATGAACACGTCCTTGCCACTGGTGACAATCACGCCCTTGATCGAACCGTCGGCCTTGATCGCGTCGACGGAGGCGCGCAGCTCGTTGAGGGTAAGACGGTTGAATTTGTTGACGGACTCACCCTTGAGGTCGAAATTCAATTCGACGATGCCGCTCTCAAGAGCCTTAACCGTGATGGCTTTACCTTCGTAAATCATCAACTGATCTCCACGGTATGGAAGCTGAACAGTACACATCGGAGCCAACCGGCAGGCCAGCCCGCGGCAACGCCGCACGAGCATAGCCCCAATCGGTACGACACACCCGCCGACGCGATAATCGGGCTGCATAAGGCGCGCCTTTCCAGGCAAACGCTCAATTCATACGCCCGTTTGATTTGGGTGTGCACACCTTCGGGGAAAAGCCGACGCTTGTCAATTGGCCTTCTTGCGCGGCGTGCGCATCCCTGGCGCAAACCCAGGCCTGCCGTGGCCTGGGCCAGGGCCCGATAAACGCCATCGATAACGCACCATTGCGGCGCTTTAAGGCGCCCCGGCGGCCGGCCGCCTGCGCCTAGCCAAATCCCTGCGCTGCAGGTACAGTCGTCTCACTTTCGGCTGGCACAGCGCCATCCGGCTGCAATACCACAACAAATCGAGCCCCACGATGGGCCGCACGGAGTCCCCAATGTCGAGCCGCCGTTCGCTGGCATTTTCCCTGAGCGCCCTGCTCGTCTTCCTCTTCGCCTTCGTCTCGCCATCCCTGCTGGCCGCACCGGCCGACGATCTGCTGCGCCTGCACCAGCTGCGCCTGGCCACGCAGAAGAGCCTCGGCGACTTCTATATGTACAACGGCATGGAGGGCGACCAGCGCTACGCACGGATGATCGGCGAATCGCTGCAGGAGGCCCAGGGCCACCTAGATGCCCTCGGCGAGATGCCCGGCGAGGGCGCCAAGGCGCTGCGCAGCCAGTGGCAGGGCGAATGGCAGGGCTACCGCGACGGCCTGCAGGCGCTAATGGAGGCCATGCGCAGCCAGGGCTACACCGACCTGCAGCCGGTCGCCGACCTGGCCGACAGCAACCAGCGGCTGATGGCCATTGCCCAGGAGCTGTACCAGAAAATCCAGCAGGAAAGCGGCTACAGCGTACCGACCTTGACCCAGCAGAGCCGCGAGCAGAGCCTGCTGATGCAGGGCATCGCCCTGGACTACGCCTCGCGCAGCGCCTCGATCGGCGGCAGTTTCTTCGGCGGCGGCGAGGAGCGCGCCATCGACGAGTTGGTCGGCGAGTTCGCCAGCAAGCTCGACGGGCTCAATCGTGCCCAGCAAAACACCCCGGAGATCAGCGCAGCTCTCGGCAGTATCGGCACCAAATGGCGCTATATCGAGAAATCCCTGCTGAACTACAACGAGAACAGCGTGCCCTTTCTGGTCAGCAAGTATTCCGACAGCATCATCGAAGGCCTCGAAGGCGTAGCCGCCCAGTACGCAGCCAACCAGCACTGATGCCACAGTTTTTCCGGCCTGCCTGGCCCGATTCAGGCCCGGTGCTCGCACCGGGCTTTTCTTTGTCCGCCCTCAGCCGGCACCCTGCCCGCCAGGCCCGGTCGTAACAATAAGCGGCCGCTTAACGGGCGCAATGGGGCCATACTTGCTGCAGAGCCATTCGTACCCTTAAGGAGGAGTTCACCATGCCCTACCAGCATATTCTGGTCGCCGTCGACCTGACCGAGGAATGCGACCCCGTGGTGGTTCGCGCACAGAAGCTGGCCAAGGCCAGCGGCGCCAAGATGTCCCTGGTGCATATCGTCGAGCCGATGGCCATGGCCTTCGGCGGCGACGTGCCGATGGACCTGTCGATGCTGCAGCAGCAGCAATTCGAGCAGGCGCGCGAACGCCTGAACAGCTTTACCGGCAAGTACCCGGAACTAACCGCGGATCAGCGCCACCTGGCCTACGGCCAGCCGCGCCAGGAAATTCATCGTCTGGCCGAGGAACAGGGCTGCGACCTGATCGTAGTCGGCAGCCACGGCCGCCACGGTTTGGCGCTGCTGCTTGGCTCCACCGCCAACGACGTGCTGCACGGCGCGCCTTGCGACGTGCTCGCAGTGCGCTTGAAGAAAGCCGAGAAAAGCGCCTGAAACGTGAGTATGAGGAGCGCTCAGCGCTCCTCATACCGGGATAGCGTCACTCGAACGACTCGCCGGCACTCATGACCAGCGGGCGGATCTTCTGCAACTGGGTCTCCAGCGACACCGTCATGCTCGACGACATGGAGAAGAAGGTGAGGAAGGCCTTGAGGTTGGAATCGCCGTCGCAGGTATCGTGGATGCGCTGCCAGAACGCCTGATTGACCAGCTTGAGTTGCTGGAACAGGCGCACCAGGCCCTTGAGCTCCCAGTCCGCCAGGCGTCCCTCGCGCATGTTGAAGTACTGCCGCGCCAGGTACAGCGACACCGCGCGCAGGATGAACTCCTGGTTGCTGGCGAACGGCAGGTGGTTCTGCGCCATGGGCTTGAGGCGCGCCAGCACTGGGCAGGCGCTGGTGGCCATGATCACCCCGAGCAGCGCGCGCAGGCCCTCTTCCAGGCCGACCTGCTTGGTGTACTCGCGCTCCGGCGTACGCACCCACACGCTGGCCTTCTTGAACGCCGGCAGGCCGCGGAAATCCTCGATCACCCGGTGCAGGTCGACCGCCGCCGGGCAATGGCTGAACTGCTCGCGACTGAGCGGGCAGTTGCTGCACTGTTGGTGTCCCAACCGGGTCCAGGCCGGGGCCTGCTGCGCCTGGGCAGGGTCGTATTCGCGGTTCAGCTCGATCCGGTAGCTGAACTGATGATTGTCGTCGAGGGTGATGCGGTACTCGATGGCCATGTCTGTGCGTTCCTTCGTTCAGCCTTCCAGCTCTGCCCAGCGCTCGAGCAACTTGTCCAAGTCCTTCTGCAAGTCGTCGAGGCGCGCCAATACTTCCGTGGTGGCCTGCACCGGCTGCTGGTAGAAGCCCGGATCGGCGATCCGCTCCTGCAACCCGGCCATTTCCTGCTCCAGGGCATCGATCTGCCCGGGAATCGCTTCCAGCTCGCGCTGCAGCTTGTAGCTGAGCTTCTTCTTCGCCGGCTCGGCGCTCTCCTGCACCGGGGCGACTGCCGCCGGGGCCGGGGCTTCGACTATGGCAGTGGCCAGTTCGGCTTTGCCGGACTTGCTTTCACCCACACCGAGCAGACGCGGCGAACCACCCTGGCGCAGCCAGTCCTGGTAGCCGCCGACGTATTCGCGCACCTTGCCTTCGCCCTCGAACACCAGGGTGCTGGTGACCACGTTGTCGAGGAAGGCACGGTCGTGGCTGACCATCAGCACGGTGCCGGGGAAGTTAAGCAGCACTTCTTCGAGCAGTTCCAGGGTTTCCACGTCCAGGTCGTTGGTCGGTTCGTCCAGCACCAGCAGATTGGCCGGCTTGCTGAACAGCTTGGCCAGCAACAGTCGTGCCCGTTCGCCGCCGGACAGCGCCTTGACCGGCGTGCGTGCGCGCTGCGGGCTGAACAGGAAGTCGCCCAGGTAGCTCAGCACATGGCGGCTCTGGCCGTCGATACTGATGAAATCGCGACCTTCGGCGACGTTGTCGATCACGGTTTTTTCCGGCTCGAGCTGGTGACGCAATTGGTCGAAATACGCCACTTCCAGTTTGGTGCCGACTTCGATGCTGCCGCTGCTGGGCTGCAGGTCGCCGAGCAGCAGCTTGAGCAGCGTGGTCTTGCCGGTGCCGTTGGCGCCGAGCAGGCCGATGCGGTCGCCGCGCTGCAGCACCATGGAGAAATCCTTGACCAGGAAAGGGCCCCCGGCATGGGCGAAACTGACGTTTTCCGCCAGCATCACCTGCTTGCCGGACTTGTCCGCGGTTTCCAGGGCGATGTTCGCCTTGCCCTGACGTTCGCGGCGCTCGGCACGCTCGGCACGCATCGCCTTGAGTGCGCGCACGCGGCCCTCGTTGCGGGTGCGGCGGGCCTTGATGCCCTGGCGAATCCACACCTCTTCCTGGGCCAGGCGCTTGTCGAACAGGGCGTTGGCGGTTTCTTCGGCCGCCAATTGCTGCTCCTTGTGCACCAGGAAGCTGGCGTAGTCGCCGTTCCAGTCGATCAGGCCGCCGCGGTCCAGTTCGAGGATGCGCGTGGCCAGGTTCTGCAGGAAGGAACGGTCGTGAGTGATGAACAGCACCGCGCCGCCGAAATCCTTCAGTGCCTCTTCCAGCCAGGCGATGGCGCCGATGTCCAGGTGGTTGGTCGGTTCGTCGAGCAGCAGCAGATCCGGCTCGGAAACCAGCGCCTGGGCCAGCAGCACACGCCGGCGCCAGCCACCGGAGAGTTCGGCCAGGGTCTTGTCGGCCGGCAGTTGCAGGCGGCTCAGGGTGCTGTCGACCAGTTGCTGCAGGCGCCAGCCGTCTTTGGCTTCCAGCTCCTGCTGCACGTGCATCAGTTGCTCGAGGTCGTCATCGCCGTGGATGTTCTGCGCCAGATGGTGATAGCGCGCCAGCAGCTCGCCGACCCCGGCCAGGCCCTCGGCCACCACGTCGAACACCGTGCGCTCGTCGGCGCGCGGCAGCTCCTGCGGCAGCTCGCCGATCTTCAGCCCCGGCGCCCGCCAGATTTCGCCGTCGTCGGCCATCTGCTCGCCCTTGACCAGCTTGAGCATGCTCGACTTGCCGGTACCGTTGCGACCGATGATGCACACCCGCTCGCCCCGTGCGATCTGCCAGGACACCCCGTCGAGCAGGGGCATGGCGCCATAGGCGAGGGATACATCAGCGAACTTGAGCAGGGTCATGGGCTTCTCCAGAAACAGGCGGCGCATTCTACCCGAGTTGGCCGGCGCTCTGTTGCCACATATGTCCGCCGAGCGCGCCGGCATTCACCGCGCCCCGGCGAACGGCTAAGCTAGAGCCATGCAACGAACGGAACCCGTTGCCCCCTCACCTGCTTGCCCTGGAAATGCCATGCGCGGTCGTCTTCTTTCTGTAGTTTCCTGCCTGATCCTCACCACTGCCGGCCTGGCCAGCGCCGAAGCCGCCAACCTGACGCAGCAGCGCCAGTACTACGACGAGGCCAAGCGCGCCCTGGCCAAGGGCGACAGCGGTCCCTACCGCCGCTACCAGGCCGCGCTGCGCGACTACCCGCTGACGCCCCACCTGGCCTACGACGAGCTGACTCACCGGCTCAAGTCGGCGAGCAACGCCGAGATCGAAAAGTTCCTCGCCGAGCATGGCGACCTGCCCCAGGCCAGCTGGATGAAACTGCGCTGGCTGCGCTGGCTGGCCGAACGCGGCGACTGGCAGCCCTTCCTCGCCCACTACGACCCGGCGCTCAATTTCACCGAGCTGGACTGCCTCTATGGCCAGTACCAGCTGAGCCACGGCCTGATCGCCGAAGGCAATGCCACCGCGGAGAAGCTGTGGCTGGTGGGCAAGTCGCAGCCCAATGCCTGCGATCCACTGTTCGCGCGCTGGGCGGCAGCCGGCCAGCTCACCGAACAACGCCGCTGGCAACGCACCAAACTGGCGGTGGAAGCCGGCAACTACGGCCTGGCCAACCACCTGAGCAAGAGCATGCCGACCCTCGGCGCGCGCGCCAAGCTGCTGGTCGAGGTGGCGCAGAAGCCGCAGCTGCTCAAGCAGACCGCGCGTTTCGCCCCGGCCGACGCCGCCATGGCCGACGTGGTCGGCCTCGGCCTGCGCCGTCTGGCCCGGCAGAGCCCCGAGGACGCCCTGAGCCTGCTCGACAGCTACGCCCAGCGCATGAAGTTCTCCCAGGACGAACAGGTGGCCATCGCCCGGCAGATCGGCCTGACCCTGGCCAAGCGCTTCGACATGCGCGGCCTGCAGGTGATGGCCAAGTACGACCCGGAGCTGCGCGACAACACCGTCAGCGAGTGGCGCGCCCGTCTGCTGCTGCGTCACGGCCGCTGGGACGAGGCTCATCAGCTGACCCAGCGCATGCCGGCCGACCTGGCCAGCAGCAACCGCTGGCGCTACTGGAACGCGCGCAGCCTGCAGCTGGCACAACCGAACAGCCAGCAGCCGGCGGTGCTCTACCAGGCCCTGGCCAAGGAGCGCGACTTCTACGGCTTCATGGCCGCCGATCAGGTCAAGGCGCCCTACCAGCTGAACAACAAGCCGCTGGCGCTCGATCCGAAGACGGTGCAGAAGGTGCGCAACACCACCGGCATCCGCCGTGCCATGGAATTTCACGATCGCGGCCAGATCGTCGACGGCCGCCGCGAGTGGTACCACGTCAGCCGCCTGTTCAGCCGCGACGAGCTGGTGGCCCAGGCCCGCCTGGCCTACGAGATGCAGTGGTATTTCCCGGCCATCCGCACCATCAGCCAGGCGCAGTACTGGGACGATCTGGAGGTGCGTTTCCCCATGGCCCACCGTGAACAGCTGGTGCGCGAGGCCAAGCGCCGTGAACTGCATTCGAGCTGGGTATTCGCCATCACCCGCCAGGAAAGTGCGTTCATGGCCGATGCCCGTTCCCACGTCGGCGCCATGGGCCTGATGCAGCTGATGCCGGCCACCGCCAAGGAAACCGCGCGCAAGTTCGGCATCCCCCTGGCCTCGCCGCAGCAGGCGCTCAACCCGGACGTCAATATCCAGCTCGGCGCGGCCTACCTGAGCCAGGTGTACGGCCAGTTCAACGGCAACCGCGTCCTCGCCTCAGCCGCCTACAATGCCGGGCCCGGCCGCGTGCGCCAGTGGCTGCGCGGCGCCGACCATCTGAGCTACGACGTCTGGGTGGAGAACATCCCGTTCGACGAAACCCGCCAGTACGTGCAGAACGTGCTGTCCTACTCGGTGATCTACGGTCAGAAGCTCGACGCGCCGCACCCGCTGGTGGCCTGGCACGAGCGCTATTTCGACGATCAGTGAAAGGCGATCCCCTCGGCCGGCCGCGCCGCGCGCAGCTGACCGAGGGTCTGCTGCGCATCGCGCGACCCTGCCGGCGTTACTCCAGCACCTCGACCGGCATACCGACCTGCAATTCGCCGACGCCGCGCGGCAGCAGGTTCTGCCCGAAGTACACCTGGCCATCGCGCTCGCGGTAGGTCTTCAGCGTGCTCAGCGGTTCGCGGTCGGCGCTGCGCTCGCCGGTCTGCGGGTCCACGGTGGTGAGGATGCAGCGCGAGCAGCCCTTGGCCACCTCGAACTCCACCGCGCCGATGCGGATGCGCTTCCACTCGTCCTCGGCATAGGCTTCGCTGCCGGTGACCACCAGGTTGGGGCGAAAACGCAACATCGCCAGTGGCCGGCCGACCCGCGCCGCCAGGTCGTCCAGCGACGCCTGGCCGATCAGCAGCAACGGAAAACCGTCGGCGAAGGCCACCCGATCACCCGGCTGGGCATAGGCGGTGTCGACCTGGCGCGTGCGCGTCTCCGGCACCTGCACCAGACGACAGGCGCGGCCCAGCAGCGCGCTAAGCCAATCGGCGGCCGCATCACCGGCATCCGGCACGCGCAGGCTGTCGCGCCAGACCGTCACGCCGCGCAGATCCTGCTCGGGGTCGGGCAGCGCCACGGCCAGATCGGCGCAACCCGGCGCGCTCAGGGTCAGGCCGCCGCGGGCGTCGTACAGGGCGCCGAGCTGGCTCATCTGCGGCAGCAGGCGCTGGGTGATAAAGCGCCCGCTCTCGGCTTCGACTACCATCCAGCGACGGTCGCCATGCAGGCCCAGGCCGTCCACGGCGCTGCGCTGCAGCACTTCGCCACGACCGGATTTGAGCGGATAGCGGTACAACTGCGAGAGACTCAACATGCGCCAGCTTCCTGTTTCGCAAAACGCCCTTATACGAGTTGCCGGCGGCGCTCACAAGTCCGCCGCCGCGATCCTCCTGGCGGTGATGCTGGGGGGCTGCAGCGGCAGCCCGCCGAGCGAGCTGGGGGTGCGCGGCGGTCGCCTGGCGCCCTGCCCGGCCTCGCCCAACTGCGTCAACAGCCAGGCCAGCGACGAGCAACATGCCATAGCGCCGCTGGCGCTGCGCGGCAGCCCGGAGGAAACCCGAAGACGCCTGCTGCAGCTGTTGGCGGACGAGCCGCGGGTACGCCTGGTGGTGCAGGAGGATGACTATCTGCGCGCGGAATTCACCAGCCGGGTGCTGCGCTTCGTCGACGACGTGGAGTTTCTTATCGAGCCGCAGGCGGTGCAGGTGCGCTCCGCCTCGCGCCTGGGGCATTCGGATCTGGGGGTCAACCGCGAGCGGGTGGAGCATCTGCGCCAGCGCCTGGCGCAACAGCCCTAGGTTTCAGCTCGGTTCGTCCAGCGCCAGGCGCTGGCGGATCACGTCCACCAGCTTGTCCGGCTGGAACTTGGAGAGGAAGTTGTCGCAACCGACCTTCTTCACCATGGCATCGTTGAAGCTGCCCGACAGCGAGGTGTGCAGCACCACATGGAGGTCGCGCAGGCGCGGGTCGTTGCGGATCTCGCTGGTCAGGCGGTAGCCGTCCATTTCCGGCATTTCCGCGTCGGTGAAGATCATCAGCAGCTTGTCGGTCATCACCTCGCCGCTGTCGGCCCACTTCTTCAGCAGGTTCAGCGCCTTGAGGCCATCGCTGGCCATATGCATGCGGATGCCCAGCTGCGACAGGGTATCGCGCAGCTGACTCAGGGCCACGCTGGAGTCGTCCACCAGCAACACCTCGCGACCGCGGGCCTTCTCCAGCAGCGGGTCGGCGAGTTTCTCGGCGGAAACCTTGGTGCTCATCGGCACGATCTCGGCCAGCACCTTCTCCACGTCGATGACCTCGACGATCTGCTCCTCGACCTTGGTGATGGCGGTCAGGTAGTGCTGGCGCCCGGCGCCCCCGGGCGGCGGCTGGATCGACTCCCAGTTGAGGTTGAGGATGCGGTCGACGCTGCCGACCAGAAAGGCCTGCACCGAGCGGTTGTACTCGGTGACGATGATGGTGCTGCGCTCGTCCGGCACCAGCGGACGCATGCCGATGGCCTGGGACAGGTCGATCACCGGCAGGGTCTGGCCACGCAGGTTGACCACGCCGCAGACGAAGGGGTGGCGCTGCGGCATCAGGGTCAGCTTGGGCAGCTGCAGCACCTCCTGCACCTTGAACACGTTGATCGCGAACAGCTGGCGCCCGGCCAGGCGGAACATGAGGATTTCCAGGCGGTTCTCACCGACCAGCTGGGTGCGTTGATCTACTGAATCGAGGATGCCGGCCATTGCGCGCTCCTGAGGGGTTAAGGCGAGTCTAGCGTCAGGTTATCGGCCGCGCGCGCTGCCGCTGAAGCGCTGCTGGCGTAGCGCCATCATGCCTGAGCCGCCCTCAGCCGCCAAGCAAGGGCGAATCGGCCGGCAGGTGCAGGCGCAACGCCGCGGCTTCCGCGCGAAAGCGCAGGCCGCGGCTCTCCAGCGGCTCGCCGTCGAGATTGAGGTCGAGCCCTTCGGCCGCCTCCACCTCCAGCCAGGGCACGCGGGCGCCGATGGCCACGCTCTGCAGGCCGTTGATGCCGCCGGACAGCAGCGTAGCGAGGGTGCCGACCACATCCTGCGCCGCCGGCACTATGCACACGTCGAGCAGGCCGTCGTCGGCCAGGGCATCGGGGCACAGCAGGTGGCCGCCGCCGGCCTGCCGGCCGTTGCCGATGCCCAGGGCGAGAAAGTCGCCCTCCCAGGCGAAACCCGGCGCCTGGAAACGACCGAAGGCCGAACGCACCTCGGAAAAGCGGCTGAGCCCGGTGAGGAAATAGGCGGCGCCACCGAGCACCTTCTTCAGTTCCTCCGAGGTATTGGCGGTGACGTTGGAGCCGAAACCGCCGGTGGCCATATTGAGAAAGGCGCGCTCGCCGGCCAGGCCCAGGTCCACCGGACGCGGCTCTCGCTCCAGCAGCGCCAGCGCCTCGGCCGGCGCCAGCGGCACACCGGCGGCGCGGGCGAAGTCGTTGGCGGTGCCCAGCGGCAGCAGCGCCAGGCTGGCACCGCCACCGGCCCGGTGCAGGGCCTCGGCGACATCGCGCAGGGTGCCGTCGCCGCCGCCGGCGATCAGGGTCGGGTAGCCGGCCGCCAGCCCCTCGGCGACCAGGCGCTCGCCATCGCCGCCCTCCCAGGTCAGGCGCACCGCTAGGTCCCAGCCCTGCTCGCGCAGATCGGCCACCGCCGCCCTCACCTCCTCGTTCAACGCCTGCTTGCCATGCAGGATCAACCAGGCCTTGCGCTCGCGCATCGCAGTCCTCCTTGAAAGGGATCGGCAACAGCCTACTGGCTGCTTGCCCGACAAACATATCTAATTAATAGATACTTATGTCGTATTATTTGCGCTTTTAAATCGATCAGATCAAATAGATCATGCCGCCATCGACGTTGCACGGGACTAGGCCCGGGCACTACCGGAGGATTTGCCATGATCGAAGTACGCCCCTTTGCACAGCTCGGCGCCGCCCAGCACGGCTGGCTGAATGCCCGTCACCACTTCTCCTTCGCCGAGTACCACGACCCCGCACGGATGAACTGGGGCCGCCTGCGGGTGTGGAACGACGACGAGATCGCCCCGCAGTCGGGCTTCCCGCCGCACCCGCACCGCGACATGGAGATCATCACCTACGTGCGCCAGGGTGCGATCACCCATCAGGACAACCTGGGCAACCAGGGCCGTACCGAGGCCGGCGACGTGCAGGTGATGAGCGCCGGCACCGGCATCGCCCACAGCGAATACAACCTGGAGGACGAGACCACCAAGATCTTCCAGATCTGGATCCAGCCGAACCAGGCCGGGCTGCCGCCGTCCTGGGGGGCCAAGCCGTTCCCCAAAGGCGACCGCTCCGGAGCCTTCGTCACCCTGGCCAGCGGCTACGAGGAAGATGCCGACGCCCTGCGCATCCGCACCGATGCGCGCCTGGTGGCGGCCACGATCAAGGCCGGAGAAAGCGCCGAGTACAGCCTGCAGCCGGGTCGCAAGGCCTATCTGGTGGGCGCCAGCGGCGCCTTCAGGGTCAACGGCGTGGCGGCCCAGGCACGTGACGGCGTGGCCATCGCCGATGAAACGCTGATCCGCGTCGAGGCGCAGGAAGACAGCGAGATCGTGCTGGTGGATGTCGCCTGATGCCAAACCAATCGCCCTCCGCTTAGGAGGGCGATCTTTTTCTGTGGAAAGTAGCCCGGATGCAATCCGCGGAAGCGGCGTACACGCCTCCCGGATTGCATCCGGGCTACGAATAGCGCTTTACGCCGGGTAACCGGTGATCTTGCGAATGCGTTGGTAAAGCGGTTTGAGCTGACGGTACATGCGCTGGTAGACCTGCCCGTAGAGCTGGTCGTAGGTGTGCTGCGCGGCCGGGTTGGGCTGGAACACCTGGCCAACGCGGGTCATGGCGGCGATGGCGCTCGGGTAATCCGGGTGCAGGCCCAGGCCCACCGCGCAATTGATCGCCGCGCCCAGGCCGCTGGTTTCGTACAGGTGCGGGCGCTCGGCCGGCAGGCCGAAGATATCGGCGGTCAGCTGCATGGCCGCGTCGCTCTGCGAACCGCCGCCGGACACGCGCAGGCGCTCGATACGGGTGCCGGCGCGTTTCTCGATGCGCTCCTTGCCCTGGCGCAGGGCGTAGGCCAGGCCCTCGAGGATCGCCCGGTACAGGTGCGCGCGGGTGTGCACGTCGCCAAAGCCGATGATCGAACCCTTGGCCTCCAGCCCCGGCTCGCGGATGCCCGGCGTCCAGTAGGGTTGCAGCATCAGGCCCATGGAGCCGGGCGGCACGGCGTTGACCAGCTCGTCGAACAGCGCCTCGGGCGGCACGCCGAGGGCCTCGGCGCGCTGCATCTCGCGCAGGCCGAACTCGCGCTTGAACCAGCTGACCATCCAGAAGCCGCGGTAGATCATCACCTCGGTGTTGAAGTGATCCGGCAGCGCCGCCGGGTACGGCGGGATCAGCGCGATGGTTTCCAGGTAACGGCGGCGCGTGGTGTTGATGGTCGCAGTGGTGCCGTAGGACAGGCAGGCGGTGCCGGCGTCCAGCGCGCCGGATCCCAGCACTTCGCAGGCCTTGTCGGCGCCGGCGGCGATCAGCGGCAGGCCCTCGGGAATGCCGGTATGGCGGCTGGCGGAGGCGCTGATACTGCCCAGGCGCTCGCCCGGCTTGACCAGCTCCGGCAGTTGCTCGCGGCGCACGGCCAGCGCCTGCCATTTCCAGTCGCCCAGCGCGGCCCAGCGCAGGCGCTTGTAGTCGAACGGCAGGTAGGCCACGCAGCTGCTGGTGGAATCGACGAAGCGACCACACAGGCGCTGGGTGAGAAAGCCCGACAGCAGCAGCACCTTGTGCGTGCGCGCGGCGACATCCGGCTGGTGCTGGGCGACCCAGTTGACCTCGGCCTGGCCGCGAAAGTGATCCACCGCCTCCTCGGCCCGCGCCAGCTTGAACAGCCAGCCCCAGGGCCCCTTGATCCGCCCCTGCACCTCGGCGCGGCGCTGGTCGAGCCAGAGCATCGCCGGGCGCAGCGGCGCGCCCTGCTCATCGACATGGATGATGCTGCCACGCTGGGTGGTCACCGCTACGCCCTTGATCAGGCGACGGTCGATATCCACCTGCTGCCACAGCAGCCGGCAGGCCTCGCCGAGGCTGGCCCAGTAGTATTCCGGGTCCTGCTCGGCCCAGCCCGGCTGGCTGGAGAAATAGGGATCGAGCTCCACCTTACCCTTGGCCAGCAGGTTGCCCTGGGTATCGAACAGCAGCGCACGCACGCTCTGGGTGCCGTTGTCGATGCTCAGCAGGTAGCTTGGTTCGCTCAAGGTGTGATCCTTCTCGTTATACCTGTGGTTGCGCACATGGACCTGTATATCGGGGAATGTTCGGTGTGCATGGCCTAGGCGGCCCCGCGACACCCTGCGGGCCGGCGGTGATCCGGGTCATGGCAGGCTATAGCAGCGCCGCCACAGCGCCAGGTAGTCCGTCTCTTCCTGCTGCCAGCGCGCATCGTTCCAGCCCAGGCGCGGCTGGCACAGCGTGCGGATACGCGGCAGTTCGGCGTGCCCACCGCCCGCCAGCAGCAGGCCCAGGCGGGTACGGCGCAGCAGCAGGTCGTCCAGGTGCAGCACCAGCTCGCCCTCGGCGGCCCAGGCCAGTTCGGCCCAGAAGGTGTCGGTACCCGCGACGCAATCGCCGCCGATCTCGTCGATCAGACGCAACACCTCGCCCAGCTGGCGACCATGGCGACCGGCCAGGCGGCGCTGCTGCGCCGGGCTCAGGCCGGGCATGGGCGGGATCGACACCGGACGAAACACCGCCGTGCCGCGATCCTCCACCGGCTTGCCGACGAAGCCTGCACAGGCACTCAGCACCTCCAGCGCCAGCAGGCGGAAGGTGGTCAGCTTGCCGCCGGCCAGGGTCACGCTGCCCGGCTCGATCCACAGCGCATGCTCGCGCTTCTCGTCCGAGGGCTTGAGCCCCACGCTGCCATCGCCCACCACCGGGCGCACGCCGGCCCAGGTCGACAGCACATCGCCGCGCGTCACCTCGGCGGTCGGGAACTGCTGGGCGCAGGCGGCCAGCAGGTAGTCGACCTCCTCCATGCTGATGGCCGCCTCGGCATCCAGATCGCCCGCATGATCCAGGTCGGTGGTGCCGATCACCGTCGCGCTCTCCCAGGGGAAGACGAATACCGGTCTTCCATCCGCGACGTGCATAAAACTGAAGGCATGTGCCACCGGCAGGCGCCAGCTGGGCAGCAGCAGATGGCTGCCGCGCAGCGGACGAATGCGGCCATTGCCCGGCTGGCGCAGGCGATCAGCCCAGGCGCCGGTGGCCTGGGCCACGGCACGGCTGCGCAGGCGGTAGCGGTTGCCCGTCTCGATATCCTCGGCGAGCACACCGACCACCTTGCCCGCCTCGCGCAGCAGCTCGACCACGCGCATGCCGTTGAGCGCCTCGCCGCCTTCGCCACGCGCCTCGCCCAGCACGCGCTGCACCAGGCGCGCGTCATCGGTCACCGCGTCGAAGAAGCGCGTGCCACCGAGCAGACCGTCTTCGCGGATGCCCGGCGCCAGGTAGCGCAGCTGCTGCAGCGGGTAGAACAGATGATTGCGCTTGCCGGCCAGGGCGTCGTACAGGCTGAGCAGGCCACCGAAGACCTTAGGCCCGGGGAAGCCGCCGCGGTAGTGCGGCATGACGAAGCTCAGCGGTTCCACCAGCCCCGGCGCCTCGCCGAGCAGGCGCTGGCGTTCGCGCACCGAGTCGCGGGTCAGCCCCAGCTGGCCCTTGGCGACGTAGCGCAGGCCGCCATGCACCATCTTCGACGAGCGGCTGGAGGTGCCCCAGGCGAAGTCGCGCTGCTCCAGCAACAGGCAGCGCCAGCCGCGCCGCGCGGCTTCGCGCAGGATGCCGGCGCCGCAGATGCCGCCGCCGATCACCAGCAGATCCCAGTCGCGCCCGGCCAGTTCGGGCAGGGCGCGCTCGCGCCAGGCGGCGTTCCACTGCTGCATGTTCAATCCTGCAGCAGCACGCCGGGAGCCAGGCGCTGCTCCGGGTCGAAATGCGTGGCCAGGCTGCGCAGCGTGGCCATGCCCAACTCGCCCTTCTCCGCCGCCAGGTAGGGCGCGTGGTCGCGGCCGACGCCGTGCTGGTGGCTGATGGTGCCGCGGTTCGCGGCGATGGTGCGGCTGGCCGCCGCCTTCAGGCGCTGCCAGCGCGCCATGGCCTCGGCGTAATCGGCGCCGGGGCGGAACACGTAGCTGGTGTAGATGCTCGATCCTTCGCCGTAGACGTGCGACAGGTGGGTGAACACGTGCACCCGCTCGCCCTCGCCGGCCAGTTCGTCGCGCAGGCTGGCTTCCACCTGGTTCAGCAGCTTGTCGACGTTCGACCAGTCGGTGGCGGTTTCCAGGGTGTCCACCAGGTAGCCGCGCTCCCACAGGCCGTGGCGCAGATAGGGGAAGCGGAAGCGGTTGTGCTCCCATTTCTTGCCCAGCAGGGTGCCGGTGAACACCCCGCCGAAACCTTTCAGCAGGCGTCGCGCCTGCTTCAGCGAGGCGGCGTTCTGCAGGCGGTTACCGGTGAGGCCGAAGGTCAGCATGCACTTGCCGTCACGCGCGCCGCGCAGCGCCAGGTACTTTTCCAGCCAGGCGATCTGCCGCGGGTGACCGGCCAGGGCCAGCTGGGTGCGGGTTTCGATGGCGTTGGACAGGCGCAACATGGACAGCGGCACGCGCGCCTGGGCCAGACTGCGGATGGCGCTCAGCGCCTGCTGCCAGTTGGGCAGGAACACCGCGTAGAAACGTTCCTGCTCGGCCAGGCGACTGATGCGCACACGCACCTCGGAGATCACCCCGAAGCGCCCTTCCGAGCCCAGCACCAACTCGCGCAGGTCCGGCCCGGCGGCCGACGCCGGAAAGGTGGGAATCTCCAGGGTGCCGGCGAAGGTCTCCAGCTTGCCGCCGGCGAACAGCTGCTCGATACGCCCGTAGCGCAGCGACTGCTGACCGCTGGAGCGGCTGGCGACCCAGCCGCCGAGGGTCGACAGCTCCCAGGACTGCGGAAAGTGGCCCAGGGTGTAGCCGCGCGCGCGCAGCTGGCTCTCCACCTGCGGGCCGTTGGCGCCGGGGCCGAAGGTGGCGATCAGGCTGTCCTCGTCGATCTCCAGCAGGCGCGTCATGCGCTCCAGCGACAGGGTCAGCACCGGCCGCCCACCGGCCTGCGGGTTGATATGCCCGGCCACCGAGGTGCCGCCGCCGTAGGGAATCAGGGTGACGTCGTGCTGCTGCGCCCAAGCCAGCAGCTCGCGGATCTGCGCGGCGCTTTCCGGGCAGGCGACGCCATCGGGGAACAGGCCGAACTCGCCGGAACGCATCGCCAGCCAGTCCGGCAGGCTCTGCCCGCGGGCATGGCGCACGCGCACCTCGGCATCCTGGCTGATCAGCGGGTGTGGGGCCAGGCGCGAGGCCGGCACGCGGGCCAACACCTCCTGCAGGCTGGCGTCGGCCAGACGCTGGCCGGGGCCGATCAGCTCGGCGAGAAAGGCCTCTCCATGGGCCGGCAATTCCACCTCGGTGGCTTCGTCACCCCAACCGTTCCAACGTCGCATCGCATCCCCCATTCCGATCGGCACTTATGGCTGCCTATACTAGCCAGCCGCCGCCGGCCGTCACTGTCGGATCGGGCCAGGGCCTGTCGCCAATCAAGCCAGGCGCCGCGCCCGCTTCCCCCAGAACAAGAAGAAACCATGGAAAACCTCGGCTACACCTCGGTTCCCGCCCTGCTCAAGTACCTGCGCCAGGCCGAACAGCTCGGTCTGGATGTCGACCGCGCCCTGGCGGCCGCCGGCATCGAGGCGCAGGAGCTGGCCGACAACGGCAAACGCATCCCCAGCGAAGTGCACGAGCGCCTGCTGGCGCATCTGCTGGAGGTCTCCGGCGACCCGCTGTTCGGCCTGCACGCGGCGCGTTTCGTCCAGCCCGGTTCCTGGAGCGTGCTCGGCTATATCGCCATGAACTGCGCCACCCTGGGCGAGGCCATGGGCCGCATCGTGCCCTACGAGAAACTGGTCGGCGACATGGGCACCAGCCGCCTGGAAATGGCCGCCGACCATGTGCGGCTGATCTGGAGCTGCCGCCACCAGGCGCCGCAGGTGCGCCGGCATATGGTGGAGAACGTGCTCGCCTCCTGGCTGCTGTACGCGCGCTGGATCGCCGACTCCGAGCATTCGCCGCGCGAGGTGTGGTTCGAACATGCGCAACCGGCCGGCACCGAACTCGGCGAGTACCAGAGCCTGTTCGGCTGCCCGGTATTGTTCGAACAACCCTGCAACGCCCTGCTGGTGCCGTTGGACTACCTGGCCGTGCCGCTGCGCCAGGCCGATGCCAACCTGCTGCGCACCCTGGAGGAACACGCCCTGGCGCTGATGGCCGGGCTGGACGACGATGAGCCGCTGCCGCGGCGGGTGAAGAACGCCCTGCGCCTGCTGCTCAAGGACGGCCTGCCGCGCAAGGAACGGGTGGCGGAGAAGTTCGACATGACCGTGCGCACCCTGCAGCGTCACCTGCAGCAGGCCGGCACCAGCTACCAGCAGATCCTCGACGAACTGCGCCAGGAGCTGGCCGAGCACTACCTGCTGCGCAGCGACCTGGCGATCCAGGATATCGCCTGCTACCTGGGCTTCACCGAATCGCGCTCGTTCCACCGCAGCTTCAAGGGCTGGACCGGGCAGACGCCGGGGGAGTTTCGCGAGGCCAGGCGCAAGGACGGCGGTGTGCTCTGAGCGCACATTCCGTGGGAGGGTTTTAGCCGCGCCAGGTAGTCGCCGCTAAAGCCCCTCCCGCAGGTGCCTCAATGATTGACCGTATGCGCCAGCATCACCGACAGCTGGCACAGCGGCCGGCCGCTCTCGGCGTGCCACTGGTTGAAGGCGGCCTGCACCGCGGCCAGCTCCTTCTGGCTGGTCGGTGCCTTGTCGACTATGCCCTGGGCCTTGAGCGCCGCGACCATGTCGTCGCTGGGGATGAAGGTATCCTTGCCGACCATGCGCAGAAAGCGCGGCGCCGACATGCCGCCGAGCTGACTGCCGTGCTTGGCCAGGTACTTCCACAGACCGACGATATCGGTCACCGGCCAGTCGGCGATCAGGGCGCCGAAACTGCCTTTCTCGCGGCGCACGTCGAGGATGAACTGGGCATTGCGCGGCACGCTTTTCAGCTTGCCCAGGTGACGGATCAGCCGCGCGTCCTGCATCAGGTTCTCCAGGCGTTCACCGCCCATCAGCACCACCTTCTCCGGATCGAAGCCGAAGAACACCTCCTCGAACGCCGGCCACTTGGCGTCCACCAGGCTGTGCTTGAGGCCGGCGCGGAAGATGCGCAGGCTGATCAGCGACAGGTAGCGGTCATCGCTCAGCGCGCGCAGCTCGGCGTCGCTGCGCGGCTGCGGCAGCAGCGCTTCCAGCGCGCGGGCCGAGCCGAAGCGGTTGAGGCAGTATTCGTGCAGCCATTTGTAGTCACGCATGGAGGGGTCGCGCCGTCAGTGGAACAAGCTGCAAAGGGTGCCCGCACAGCCCCCGGTGCGGCAAGTGCCATGTCTGCCGTAGCAGCGCGCTGGCGGGCGCTCCCGCCGCATCGCCCGCCAGCCAGGCGCCTACGCCGAGAGCGCCGCGCCCCGCAGCCGCTCCGCCGCCTGGCGCAAGGCGCTTTCGGTGCCGCTCCAGCCCAGGCAGCCGTCGGTGATCGACACGCCGTAGCGCAGCTCGCCGCTCAGCGCCTGACAGCCGTCTTCCAGGTGGCTCTCCAGCATCACCCCGCGCAGGCTGGCGTCGCCGGCCAGGCGCTGGTCGATCACGCTGGCCAGCACGGCCGGCTGGCGCAGCGGGTCCTTGCCGCTGTTGGCGTGACTGCAGTCGACCATGATCCGCGCGGCGATGCCCTGGCGCTGCAGCGCCTCGCGTGCGGCCGCCACGCTGGCGGCGTCGTAATTGGGCGCGCCGTGGCCGCCGCGCAACACCAGGTGGGTATCCGGGTTGCCGGCGGTGTGCAGCAGCGCCGGGTGACCGAGCTCGTCGATGCCGAAATGCTGGTGCGGGTGCGCCGCCGAGCGCATGGCGTCGCAGGCGATGGCGAGGCTGCCGTCGGTGCCGTTCTTGAAGCCCACCGGCAGATCCAGGCCGCTGACCATCTCGCGATGCACCTGCGATTCGCTGGTGCGCGCACCGATGGCCGCCCAACCGAGCAGGTCGTCGAAGTAACCGGCCGCCAGCGGCTGCAGCAGTTCGCTGGCCAGCGGCAGGCCGCGGGCGAGGATATCCAGCATCAACTGGCGCGACAGGCGCAGGCCTTCGGCCATATCGCCGCTGCCGTCCAGCTGCGGGTCGTACAGCAGCCCCTTCCAGCCCACGGTGGTGCGCGGCTTTTCCACGTAGGCGCGCATCACCAGCAGCAGCTGGTCGTCCACCTGCGGCGCCAGCTCGGCCAGGCGCTCGGCGTATTCGAGCGCAGAAGCGCGGTCATGCAAGGAACAGGGGCCGACCACCACCAGCAGGCGCGAATCGCGGCCATCGAGCACGGCGCGAATAGCGTCACGGTCGGCGGCAATACGTTCGGCGAGGGCATTGGCCAACGGCAGGCGCTGGCGCAAGACGGCGGGGCTGGGCAGCGGCTGGGCGCTGCGGCGGGCGATGGGGGTGACGCTGGAAACGAGTTGAGCGGAGACGGATGCGTTCATGATCTGGCGGTTCCTTGGCCGGCGCGGTCGATGCCGCGGCGGCGCTAATCTGTTGTTCGTTGCAGGGGTGTCAGGGCGGCAGTGATGCTGCTAAATCGCCAGTCGTAGCGGTAGTTGCGGTAATAACGGTTCATCTGTGCATCCTCTAAGCGCTTGGCCGTTTTCGGCCGAAAAAAACAAAACCCCCGGTCGGGTTGCCGACCGGGGGTTTTCTGGAAAACGTCTCTGGTGGCGACCCTGTTGTCTCAGGCCGCCTGTGGGGTATCAGGCGCGCCTGTGGCTAAACCAATACCCAAAGTAATACGCGGCAGCGACCACCGCCTGCGCACGGGCCAGCGCGGCGCGCGAGGCACCGGCGTGGAGCGAGGACAGGAGGTTGTGGCTGGACGACATGATGTTCTCCGAAGCGATGGCCGAACCTTACTCCAGGCCTTCGCGGCCTGGCAAGCGAGGCGTGGAGAAACAATGGTCGCGGCTAAAGCCCCTCCCACAGTTCGCGTCGCTTGTGGGAGGGGCGTAGGGTGGATGTCGCTTTTTACATCCACCAATTCCCTTGCAAGGTGGATCGGTAAAGCGTGATCCACCCTACGGCCGTGCGTTACAGGCTCATCACATCGAGAAAACGCGGCGTGGCGCTGTCGTCGATCTTCAGGCTCTTGAAGTCGAACAGGTTGCGGTCGGCCAGTTGCGAGGGGTGCACGTTCTGCAGCGCACGGAACATGATCTCGACCCGACCCGGGCTCTTGCGCTCCCACTCCTGCAGCATCTCCTTGACCACCTGACGCTGCAGGTTCTCCTGCGAACCACACAGGTTGCACGGGATGATGGGGAATTCCTTGAGTTGGCTGTAGGCCTCGATATCGGCCTCGGCGCAGTAGGCCAGCGGGCGGATCACCACGTTACGGCCGTCGTCTGAGAGCAGCTTGGGCGGCATGGCCTTGAGCGTGCCGCCGTAGAACATGTTGAGGAAGAAGGTTTCCAGGATGTCGTCGCGGTGGTGCCCCAGCGCCATCTTGGTCGCGCCGATCTCGTCGGCGTAGGTGTACAGGGTGCCGCGGCGCAGGCGCGAGCACAGCGAGCAGGTGGTCTTGCCCTCGGGGATCTTCTCCTTGACCACCGAGTAGGTGTCCTTCTCGATGATGTGGTAGGCCACGCCGATGGATTCGAGGTAAGCCGGCAGCACATGCTCGGGAAAGCCGGGCTGCTTCTGGTCCATGTTCACCGCGACGATCTCGAACTTGATCGGCGCCACCTTCTGCAGGTACAGCAGCACGTCGAGCATGGTGTAGCTGTCCTTGCCGCCGGACAGGCAGACCATCACCTTGTCGCCATCCTCGATCATGTTGAAGTCGGTGATGGCTTCGCCGGCCAGGCGGCGAATGCGCTTCTGCAGTTTGTTCTGGTTGACCGAAAGGGTGCCCATGGTGCGTCGGAATCCGGGGGTAGGAACGAAAGCGCGACATTTTACGCACAATGGCCCGCTCGCCCTACCCCACCGACGGCGAAATGCTAGGCTCGGCCGATGAACGACGACCTCGACCCCGACCTGGACCTGGCCGACCAGGTGCTCGAACTGCTGCTCGCCGCGCCCGACGGGCTGGCCGAGTACCAGCTGATCCAGCAGCTCAAGCAGCGCCACAGCGGGCATATCCCCAACCTGCCGCTGACCGACAAGCTGGTGCTGTTTCGCACCCATTTCCTCCTGTTCAACGCCCTGTACCGCCTGCGCGAGCGGCTCTGGCAGGAGGGCCGCCACCTGCTGCAGATCGCCCCGCTGTGCATCCGCCTGCAGCCCTACCAGGCCGGCAGCGCGGCGCTCAGCGAGCGCGACGGGCTGCGCGACTACTACCTGGACATGAGCAACCTGCGCGATACCGACGAGCGCGATGTCGAGCGCCTGCTGGCCAGTTTCTGGACCCGCATGCAGGGCGGCGAGGAGAAACAGGCGGCGCTGGCGCTGTTCGAACTGGACGGCCCCGGCGCGGTCCTCGACCTGGCCAGCATCAAGCGGCGCTACCGCCAGCTGGTCAGCCAGCACCACCCGGATCGCGGCGGCAGCACCGAGCGGCTGCAGTCGATCAACAAGGCCATGGAAATTCTAGAGCGCTATTACAACTGACCGGCAGAGAGCAATTCGCTCTAAAGCCAGGCACCACGCGCCCTCCAGCCCCTGCCTATACTGCGACATACGGTCGCATAGGTTCGGCCTGGCACCCGGTGGCGCTGTACACGCGCGCCGGGCGTCCGCTGGGGGGCGATCGTCATAAAAAGAGGAGGTGTCTGGCATGATCCACCACGTTTGGGGGCTCTTCACCCATCCCGACCAAGAATGGCAAGAAATCCGTGGCGAGGAAGAAACCATCAGCCACATGTACCTGACCCATGTCCTGCTGCTCGCCGCCATCCCGGCGGTCTCGGCTTACATCGGCACCACCCAGGTGGGCTGGTCGATCGGCGACCGAGCGCCGGTGATGCTCACCGAGGGCAGCGCCCTGAGCATGACCATCATGTCCTACCTGGCGATGCTCGCCGGCGTCGCGGTGATGGGCGCCTTCATCCACTGGATGGCGCGCACCTACGACGCCAACCCGACCATGACCCAGTGCGTGGTGTTCGCGGCCTACACCGCCACCCCGCTGTTCATCGGCGGCCTGGCGGCGCTCTACCCGCACCTGTGGCTGGCGATGGTGGTCGGCACGGTGGCCATCTGTTACACGGTGTACCTGCTCTACGTCGGCATCCCGACCTTCATGAACATCCCCGAGGACGAGGGGTTCATGTTCTCCAGCTCGGTGCTGGCGGTAGGCCTGGTGGTGCTGGTGGCGATGATCGCCACCTCGGTGATCCTCTGGGGCCTGGGCGTCGGCCCGGTCTACACCAGCTGAGGGCAATGGCGACTCGGCGAAACCACCTGCGGGTGGTTTCGTCGTTTATGGGCTGCCGCCAGGGCCATGATTGGGCATAATCGGCGCATGCCCGAACAGCTCCACGCCCGCGTCGAGGCCTGCTACCAGCTGGCCGAAACCTTCTTCAAGCAACGCTTCGCTCGCCCCGAGATCAGCTTCAAGCTGCGTGGGCAGAAGGCCGGCGTCGCCCATCTGACGGAAAACAAGCTGCGCTTCAACCTGCAGCTGTATCGCGACAACCGCGAGGACTTCCTGCAGCAGACCGTGGCCCACGAGGTGGCGCACCTGATCGCCCACCAGCTGTTCGGCCCGCGCATCCAGCCCCACGGCGAGGAATGGCAACTGATCATGCGCGGGGTCTACGAGCTGCCGCCGCACCGCTGCCACAGCTACGACGTGCAGCGGCGCAAGGTCAGCCGCTTTATCTACCGCTGCAGCTGCCCCGACGGCGAATTCCCCTTCTCCGCCCAGCGCCATGCCCTGGTGGCCAAGGGCCGACGCTACTACTGCCGACACTGCAAGGTGACCCTGCAGTTCACCGGCCAGCAGCGGGTGGAATAGCCTGCGGCCAGGCCCCGGCAGCGCCCACAGGCACGCCCTACGTCAGGAACGTCCTGAAAAAGCCATTTATCGCCACCCCCGCGAAGGCGGCCCAGGGACTACGCACCTTCTGGACTATTGCGCCGTTCAGCGATAAAGCTGCTGTCCTGCCTGCGCGGAAA
The DNA here is from genome assembly GCF_003696305.1 of Pseudomonas sp. AOB-7. Classification (GTDB taxonomy): domain Bacteria; phylum Pseudomonadota; class Gammaproteobacteria; order Pseudomonadales; family Pseudomonadaceae; genus Aquipseudomonas. The sequence continues at coordinate 320,936 of NZ_RFFK01000001.1, forward strand.
CGACGGCTATTTCAGAGTTGCCTTAGCAAATCCCGATACCGCGCCAGATCGGCGGCGGAAAAACAGCAGAACAGCACGCGCTCGATCCTCGGCAGGCGGGCGACTTCCTCGCGTACCGTCGCCACCGCGATGCCGGCCGCCTGCTCGGCGGGATAACCGTAGATGCCGGTGCTGATCGAGGGAAAGGCGATGCTGCGCAGCTCATGCTCGGCGGCCAGGCGCAGCGCATTGCGATAGCAGCTGGCCAACAGCTGCGCCTCGCCGCGCTCGCCGCCGTGCCAGACCGGCCCCACCGTATGGATCACGCAGCGCGCCGGCAACGCGAAGCCGGGCGTCAGCCGCGCCTCGCCGGTGGGACAACCGCCCAGCGGCCGACAGGCCTCCAGCAGCCGCGGCCCGGCGGCGCGGTGAATGGCACCGTCCACCCCGCCGCCGCCGAGCAGCGAGCTGTTGGCGGCGTTGACTATGGCGTCGACCTCCAGGCCGGTGATATCGGCCTGGACGGCTTCGAGCATGGCGATCATGGCCGGGCCCTCCCGCTTCAGCATAGCCCCGTCAATCAGCCCAGCGCCTTGACCGCCCGCAGCGCGGCGATCTGCTCGGCGCTGTAGCCCAGTTCGGCCAGGACTTCCTCGGTATGCGCGCCGACCGCCGCGCCGATATGCCGCGGCGCCGGCAAACCGCCCGAGAACTTCAGCGGGCAGGCCAGTTGCCGCTGCGCCGGCAGCCCATCGCGCGGCACCTCGGTGACCAGCCCGCGCGCCTTGATCTGCGGATGTTCCACCGCCTCGGACAGCGGCAGCATGGGCTCGACGCAGGCGTCCAGGGCGGCGAAGCGCTGGCACCACTCGGCGAAGTCGCGGCGCTCGAATTCGATCTCGATCTCGCGCTTGAGCGCGCGCTGATCCTCGGGCTTCGGCGACAACCCGCGCGCCGCCAGCTCCGGCCGGCCGATGGCCTGGCAGAACTGCTGCATGAACTGCGGCTCCAGGCTGCCCACCGAGAACCAGCGGCCGTCGCGGGTGCGGTAGTAGTCGTAGAAGCTGCCGCCATTGAGCGCCTGGTTCTCCATCTCCGGCTCCACCCCGGCGCCGAGGTAGCCGGCGCCGGCCATGGCGTGCAGGCTAAAGGCGCAGTCGGTCATGCTCACGTCCACCTGCTGGCCCAGGCCTGTGACCTGGCGCTGCACCACCGCGGCGAGCAGGCCGATCACCCCGTGCAGCGAGCCGCCGGCGATATCCGCCAGTTGCACCCCCAGCGGCAGCGGGCCGCTGTCGCGGCGGCCGGTGTAGCTGGCGAGGCCGGCCAGCGCCAGGTAGTTGATGTCGTGCCCGGCGCGGTCCTTGTACGGCCCGCTCTGGCCGTAGCCGGTGATCGACACGTAGATCAGCCGCGGGTTGATCGCCTTCAGCGCCTCGTAGCCGACGCCCAGCTTGTCCATCACCCCGGGGCGGAACTGCTCCAGCACGATGTCGTACTCGCCCACCAGCTTCTTCACCACCTCCAGCGCCTCGGGGCGCTTGAGGTCGAGGGCGATGGCGCGCTTGTTGCGGTTGAGGTAGGCGTGGCTGGTGGAGGTGCCGCCGTCGTGCGGCGGCAGCACGCGCACCAGGTCCATGCGCGTGGGCGACTCCACGCGCAGCACCTCGGCGCCCAGGTCGGCCAGCAGCAGCGAGGCGAAGGGCCCCGGCAACAGGGTGGAGAAGTCGAGGATTTTCAGCGAAGACAATGGGCCGGACATGGCGACTCCCGATCAGATGATGTGGTGTCGGGCGAGAGGCCCTAGCCCCTCACCCCAGCCCTCTCCCCAGAGGGGCGAGGGGTAGAACGGTGCAACCCCGGCCGGCGTAGCCCGGATGCCATCCGGAATTGCGCTAGCGGATTGCCTGCGGGCCAGGGATCAGGGCTCCCAGACAATGGCATCGCTCGCCGACAGGCCAGCCAGCGCCCCGGCGTAGCGCGCCTCCAGCACGTTGCGGCGGATCTTCATGGTCGGCGTCATGCAGCCGTTGTCCACCGTCCAGGCCTCGCGCACCAGGATGAAATGGCTGATGCGCTCATGCGGCGCCAGGCGCTCGTTGAGTGCCTGCAGATGCGCCTGCAGCGCCTGGCCGACCACCTCCTGCGGCTGCTGGCGGGCCGCCGGCGACAGCTCGATCAGCGCCAGCGGCTGGTCCAGGTTGCTGCCCATCAGGCACACCTGCTCGACCCAGTGGCTCTTGGCGATCTCGCCCTCGATGGGCGCCGGCGCCACGTACTTGCCTTTGCTGGTCTTGAAGATGTCCTTGACCCGCCCGGTGATGCGCAGGTAGCCCGCCTCGTCCAGCTGGCCGCGGTCGCCGGTGTGCAGCCAGCCGCCCTCGAGCGTCTCGGCGGTCTTCTCCGGCTCGCGGTAATAGCCCTGCATCAGGGTTTCGCTGCGCAACAGGATCTCGCCGCTGGCGTCGATGCGCAATTGCAGGTGCGGCATGGGCCGGCCGACCGTGCCGAAGCGCACCTGCCCCGGCCGGTTGAAGCAGCCGTAGGCGAAGTGCTCGGTCATGCCGTAGCCCTCGCAAATGGTCAGACCCAGGCGCCGGTACCAGTCCAGCAGCCCAGTGGAAATCGCCGCCGCGCCAGACACCAGGATGCGCGCACGATCCAGCCCCAGCCCCGCGCGCACCTTGCGCGCCACCAGGCGGCCGAGCAGCGGGATGCGCAGCAACCGTTCGAGCTTGTGCGCCGGCAGCTGCTCCAGCACGCCCTGCTGAAAGCGCGTCCACAGCCTGGGCACCGAGAAGAACACGGTTGGCCGCACCCGCCGCAGGTCGCTGGCGAAGGTCTCCAGCGACTCGACGAAGGCCACCGGCGCGCCGCAATAGAGGCTGTTGAACTCCACCAGAAAGCGCTCGGCGGCGTGCGACAGCGGCAGGTAGGAAAAGAACTGGTCCTGCGGCGTCATGCCCATCTCCGCCGTGGCGTGCGCCGCGGAAAAGGCCATGGCATGGGCCGAGAGCATCACCCCCTTGGGCTGCCCGGTGGTGCCCGAGGTGTAGAGGATCGACAGCAGCTCGTCGCCGCGCTGCTGGCGGCTACCCGCCAGGGGCTCGTGGGCGGCCAGCAGCTCGTGCCAGCGGTGCTCGGCCGGCATGGTCGGATAGGGCATGGCGATGCGCGTGATATGCGGGCCGATGCCGGCGGCCAGCTTGTCCGGCTCGTCCAGCTTGCCCACCAGGATCAGCTTGCAGCCGGCGTGCTGCAGCACATAGGCGATCTGCTCGGGCGCCTGCAGCGGATAGAGCGGCACGCTGACCAGCCCGGCGTGCTGGGTCGCCAGGTCGCTGATAAACCATTCGGCGCAGTTCTTCGCCAGCAGCGCCACCCGCTCGCCGGGCAAGCAGCCCAGCGCCAGCAGCGCGCTGGCCAGGCGCCGCGCCTGCTCGTCGACCTGGCGCCAGGTGAAATCGTGCCAGATACCGGCCACCGGCTGGCGCAGCCAGACCGCGTCGGGTTGCCGATCCAGCCAGTGGTTGAAGCGTTGCAGCGGCAGTTGCAGTGGTTCGGTCATCGCGGCGCACCTGTTGTCGGTTGTTGTGCGGGGCCAGCGGCAGATCCCGGCGCGGCACCGGGGGCGTCTCGCTCAGTCGGACATTACAAGGCGAACACCCGGCGGGCGTTGCCGTACAGAAACTGCGCCTCCACCTCGGCGTCCAGGCCGAGTTCCTTGACCTGGGCCATGCAGCGGCTCAGGGACAGCTGGGGAAAATTGCTGCCGAACAGCACCTTGTGCGCGCCGTAGCTCTGCATGTACTGCAGCAGCTGCGCCGGGTAGTAACGGGGCAGATAGGCCGAGGTGTCGATGAAGACGTTGTCGTGCTTCCAGGCCACGCCGATCATCTCGTCCGTCCAGGGATGGCCGATATGCCCGGCGACGATGCGCAGCTCCGGAAAGTCCAACGCCACCTCGTCCAGATAGGGCACCGGGCGCCCGGTTTCCGACGGCATCAGCGGGCCGGTATGGCCGACCTGGGTGCAGAAGGGAATGTCCAGCTCGATGCACTTCAGGTACAGCGGGTAGTAGCGCCGGTCGTTCGGCGGCAATTTCCACAGCCAGGGCACGATGCGCAGCGCCTTGCAGCCCAGCTCGTGCACGGCCCGCTCCAGCTCGCGCACGGCGGCCATCGGCTTGCTCAGGTCGACCGTGGCCACGCCGACGAAGCGCTCGGGAAAGGCCCGGGTGAACTCGGCGATCTCGTCGTTGCTGAACACCCAGCCCTCGGGGCGGCACCAGGCGGCCAGCATCAGCTTGTCGACACCGGCCTCGTCCATCAGCGCGATGGTCTCCTCGGGGTCGAGTCGCACATCCAGCAGATGCGCACTGCCGGACTTCTCGAACAGCCGCGCCACCTCCGGCATGCGTTCGCGCAGCCGGCCACCGGCGGGCTGGGCCCATGCGTCAATTGCAAGATTCATCTCCACTCTCCGTCGAACGGCCGCTACAGCTTCATCCCGCGGCTGATGATCTCCTTCATGATCTCCGAGGTGCCGGCGAAGATGCGCTGGATGCGCGCGTTCGCGTACATCTTGCAGATCGGGTATTCCCACATGTAGCCCCAGCCGCCGTGCAGCTGCACGCCCTCGTCGACCACCTTGCACAGCAGCTCGGTGGTGAACAGTTTGGCCTCTGCGGCGACTTCTGCACTGAGCTTCTTCTGGTTGTGATCCATCACGCAGCGGTCGGTGAACACCTGGGCCACGTCGATCTGGGTGCGCATCTCGGCCAGCTTGAAGCGGGTGTTCTGGAAATGCGCCACCGGGCGGCCGAAGGCCTGGCGCTCCTTGACGTAGTCGATGGTGGTCTGCAAGGCCGCCTCGGCGCCGGCCACCGCGCCGCAGGCGTTGGTCAGGCGCTCCTGGGCGAGCATGTTCATCAGGTAAAAGAAGCCGCCCTTGGCATCGCCCAAGAGGTTCTCCTTGGGCACCTTGACGTCGTTGAAGAACAGCTCGGCGGTGTCCTGGCTGTGCATGCCGAGCTTCTTCAGCTTCTTGCCGCGCTCGAAACCTTGCATCCCACGCTCGACCAGGAACAGGCCCATGGCGTGCTTGTTGGCCGGGTCGGTCTTGGCCGCGACTATCACCAGATCGGCCAGGTAGCCGTTGGAGATGAACACCTTGGAACCGTTGAGCAGCCAGTGGTCGCCCTTGTCCAGCGCGGTGGTGCGCATGCCGGCCAGGTCGGAACCGGCGGCCGGCTCGGTCATGGCCACGGCGAGGATGGTCTCGCCGCGGACGATGCCTGGCAGCCAGCGCGCCTTCTGCTCCGCGCTGCCGTACTCGGCGATATAGGGGCCGCACAGCGCCGAGTGCAGCGGGATCATGAAGCCCGGCTCGTTGATCCGCGCCAGCTCCTCGCACATGATCTGCTCGTAGCGGAAATCCTTGAGCCCGGCGCCGCCGTACTCCTCGTCCGCCCAGGGCAGCAGAAAGCCCATCTCGCCGGCCTTGGCCCACACGCTGCGGTCGACCACCCCGGCGGCCTCCCACTCCTCCTGATGCGGCACCACCTCCTTATCGAGAAATGCGGCGAAGGCGTCGCGGAACAGGTTGTGCTCGGTGTCGAAATGGTTGCGCTGCATGGGGCGGTTCCTCCGCTGATTGTGCTGCCAGCGAGGTTAGGCGCCGCCCCCGTCCCCCTCAATGACCCATGCGCTCAGCCTCGATTGACCCAATCGCTCGGCTGGCTTGCCCTGCACCACAGCCGCTGCCTACCATCGGCACCCCGATCACGGAAGCCCGACATGCGCGAACGCACCATCGCCAGCCATTTCGTCCGCGCCGCCCTGCGCGGCGCGCAGCGTCGGGGCCTGGCCTGCGAGCCGCTGCTGCGCCAGGCCGGCATCCAGCCGGCGGTGCTCATCGAGCCGCGTGCGCGCATCGCCCCCGAGCAGTTCGCCCGGCTGATGCAGCTGCTGTGGGAAGCGCTGGACGACGAGTACCTGGGCTTCGGCCGCCAACCGAGCAAACGCGGCACCTTCGCCATGATGGGCCACGCCATCATCCACTGCCGCACGCTGGAAAAAGCGCTGAGCCGCGGCGCGCTGTTCTACGGCCTGTTCCCCGATGCGCCGAGCATCCGCCTGCAGCGCGAAGGCGACTGGGCGCGGCTGAGCGTGGACGACAGCAGCCTGTGGGACCCCGACCACTTCCTGGTGGAAAGCCTGCTGGTGATCTGGCACCGCCTCGGCAGCTGGCTGATCGGCCAGCGCATCCGCCTGGAGGAAGCCACCTTCGCCTACCCCGAGCCGGAACATGCCGCCGAGTACGAACTGCTGTTTCCCTGCACCCGGCGCTTCTGCGCAGGCAGCACCAGCCTGCTGTTCCACGCCCGCTACCTGGCCATGCCGCTGCTGCAGGATGAACGCACGCTCAAGCAGTTCCTCGAACACTCCCCCGCCGACCTGCTCGCCCGCCCCGACGGCGGCGACAGCCTGACCAGCCAGATCCGCCGCCTGCTCGGCCGCGACTGCCAGCAATGGCCGGACCTGGAACGGGTCGCCCAGCAGCTGCATATCAGCCCGCAGACCCTGCGCCGCCACCTGCGCGAAGAAGGCACCAGCTTCCAGGAACTCAAGGACCACCTGCGCCGCGACCTTGCCATCTACCACCTCGGCCGCGACGAGCTGGCCATCCAGGACATCGCCGAACAGCTCGGCTTCTCCGAACCCTCGGCCTTCCACCGCGCGTTCAAGAAATGGACCGGGCTGACGCCGGGGGCCTATCGCGCGCAGGAGGGGTAAGACGCGCCGGCGGCGCTGCAACCGCCGCATTCGCTGCCGGCACAAGTTGCCTGGCGCTGTGCATGGACAGAACCGGCAGTCATGCACTAGCTTCTGGCTCAAGCCTGCTGGCATTACGCCAGAAGCGACCAGCTTGCCGTTATCCCTGTCGCGTTGCTCCCTGAGTGCTGTCGCGTTTGCCGCGAGCATCTTCAGGCCAGACAAGAACTTACAGAACGACAGGGAAGGTTATGCGACAGGTGTCGTGGGTAAACGCGACGGCTATGTCGCCTAATTAATAGTTAGCTACTAGGAAAGCACCGTGCCGAAAAAGAAGAGTGTCAAGAAGTCTGCTCGGGAATTTATAGAGCACGCCGATGAACTACAACAGTTCGTAGCTGGACCCGCGCAAGGTCTTTCAGATCAGCAAAATTCTTGGTGCCACGACTATGCTGTTATTCGACTTTATCGCGAATTTGAGCAGATGATGCTGTCGGCAATAGTTGGCGCAATAAACAACAGCACAGCAACAATCTCTTCAACAACAGGTGTCGAGTTTCCAAAACATCTTACGGACGAGGTGTGTGAGTATCTTGTACTTGGTGGCAACTATTTCGATTTCAAGGGCCGGGACGGACTTATAAAAACTCTCAAAAAATTTGTTCCAGATAATCATTACTTGATCACCATAATCAAGAAAGATAAATACAAACAAACTCTAGAGCAGCTATCTGCCCTTAGAAATTATGCCGCCCATGAAAGCGCTAAGTCTAAGCGGGCCGTATTAAATGCCATCGGCCAAGAAAGAGTTGGTTCCGCAGGCTCGTGGTTAAAAGTAAAAGGTCGCTATGGCGCCATCTCGGACAAACTTAAAGAGCTTGCAAGTGAGGTTGAAATCGCTGCCCCGTACTAGCTCGGCGGCTAACAACTGGTTCAAACCGTTCGCTACGCTCACTGGGACGGGCTAAAGCCCGCCCCTTAACCAAACGTTATACCCCGGAGGAAACTTGTCGAACACCATACAAAACCCGACTCCGGAATTTATTCGCCAGTATTTAAGCGAAAACTCCACAGAGGAGTTTTTTGGCGCAGAGTCTGCACTAGGGAAACTATTCAAAATGTTTCCTTCAAACAAAAACTTCGATGAAGTACTTCTTAAAGTCACGTGTCTTAACGACCTTTACCAAACCAACGTTTACGCAACCTATCGATTAGCCAAGAATATTCACGGAATGAACATAGACTCTAGGTTGAAGAAAGGCGATTTATCACTAGTCACAGACATAGAGAAAAATGGCTTAGGCAATCGGCGTGTATATTCATTTGCCACAAAATATTGCAGCTGGCACAATCAAGACGCATACCCAATATACGATAAATATGCAGCAAATCTTCTGCACTATTACTTGAAATCTGTTACCGCAAACAGGGCCACAAAGAAAAGCCTTCTCAATTATTCCGATTATGTATCAGGAATACTGGCGCTTAAAGAACACTACCGACTCAAAAAAATAAGTATTAAGAAGCTCGATAAATTCCTCTGGCTGTATGGAAAGCAGAGTTTCCCATAGCACGTAGGTATAACAATTGGTTCAAATCGCTCGCTTCGCTCACTGGGACCGGCTAAAGCCGGCCCCTTAACCAAACGTTAGAGGCAAAGCATGTCTAAACCGCGCTCCGCTAGCCTGTTTCATTTTACTGGCAGCATTAACTTCCTGAAGAACATTTTGAAAAATGGACTATTTCCTCGGTACTGCCAAGAAGATCATGAGTGGTTTGGAATTGAAGAAAAAGTTGCATATCCTATGTGCTGCTTCTGCGACATTCCGCTATCCCGAATAAATGAGCACACAAGTTTTTATGGCGCATATGGAATCGGATTCACTAAAGATTGGGGATTAAAAAACAAATTAAATCCCGTAATTTACTGCTCCGACAATGGGCTTGTACCAAGAATTTCAGGGTACCTGCTTCATGGAAGTGGCACTGAAACAGATGAGCAGAAAAAAGATAGAGAGCTAAATTTCTGGAGGCTATTAAAGCTCGTAAAGCCACTATCTGGCTCAATGGTAGTTGGTGGAAAAGTCATCTCAAAAGACTTCTACCAAGAGAGCGAATGGCGATTCACTCCCGAGGAAAATATATCCGACACGATCCTCTTCGAATCCGAATATAAAGAGACTATCGAAGAACACAACAAAGCCATGGAAAACTATAAACTAGAATTTCTACCATCAGATGTTAAGTATATTTTTGTAAAACAAGACTCTGACATCCCTGAAATTGTTGATTTTATAAACAATAATCTTGGCCAGTATCCACTTAACGATCTAAAAATACTAAGTTCTAGAATTATTTCTCTAGACACGGTAGCGTTCGACCTTTGAAGCCTCTAACAAATGGTTCAAAGCGTTCTCTGCGCTCACTGGGACGGGCTAAAGCCCGCCCCTTAACCAAACGTTAGCATTCAAACAACGAGATTCGCAATTGAACAGAAAAATAAATATTCAACTCAATGACCTTTCAGGAAAGAGCTTTAAATTTGAAGGGCTTCGCGAATTTTATGAGTTTCTAAACGCTGAAGTTACATTCTGGAAGGAGCAGCGTAAGTCTATTGAAAACGGCCAAAACCAAATCCATGGAGCGCTAAATAATTACAATAGACTCGATCAAGCAGCCAAGGAAATCGAAAGCTGGACTGACAAGCTAAAGGAGTGGGACGACAACTATATTCAACAGCAGATAAATAGTCTAAACCAGAATACCTTAAGACATGCAATGCCAAGTTGGCTTTGGAGTGGCCACCCGTTTGTAAAGCCTTTTGTAGACAGCCACAAAGAATATGGTAATGCAGTAGCAACAGCTTTTTTAGATTACATAACAAAAAAACAAATTGGAAACCTAAGCCATCACTCCGCTTTCTTAGGAGCCATGATTGGTTACGAATTTACAAATCAAGACTCCGAAATTATAAAACGAAGAAATGGAGAAAAAGCATCATTGGCTCAACTGCGCAGCCAGCTTGAAAAAACTACTAACACTCTTATTGGAGAAACCGAAAATTTTAAAGAAGATTTGAATTCATGGTTCTCAGAGAATAGAGAAACATGGTCGTCGTGGCTCGAAAAATCAGCGACCGAACATTCAGAGCAGCAGACCAAGCATAAAGATGAGTTCATTTCCTATATGGACGGCTGCAGGACTCGAATATCCGATCTTGAGAACACATATCAGGAAAAATTGCGTCTAGAAAAGCCTGCCCAATATTGGAAGCGTGCTGCTAGAAAACTTGGGATACAAGGGGGGCTATGGTCTCTAGCTCTTATTTTTTCTTTGTTACTCGGCGTTGTATATTTTTCTGGATTTTTCACAGAGTGGCTGAAAGGCCAGCAAGTTTCTGTACAACTCAACACAATACAAGGCGTTGTTATTTTTGGTACTGTTCTTGCCGTTTATGCGTTCTTGGTTCGTACCCTTTCTAGATTAGCTTTCAGTTCTTTTCATCTAATGCGCGACGCCGAAGAGCGAGAGCAATTAACATACTTATATCTATCCCTTATAAATGACCAGAAAATTGATGAGAACTCTCGCGATATTGTATTGCAAGCCTTATTCAGTAGAAGCGAAACAGGACTACTTACTACCGAGACCGGCCCTACAATGCCAAGTGCTGGAGAAATACTGAGAACAACATCGAAGCCATAATAATGCAGCATATTAAATGCTAACAACTGGTTCAAATCGCTCGCTGTGCTCGCTGGGACGGGCTAAAGCCCGCCCCTTAACCAAACGTTAGAAGGCAGGGATAGGCCATGTATGAAAAAGTTAATTCGTTTGATATAAACAACAAAGAAAGAATTTATAACCTTCTTGTTTTAAAAGGTGAAGCTCTCATAAAAGGGTATTTCTTGGCTTTAAAGCAAGGTGCGTGCAAAGGCCAACCGTACAGTAATTTCTTTACAACCATGTCAAACCAAATTGACTTACTTCTTGTGTACTTTATTAACGATGAGATTTCTGCATCTCTTCATGAGCGAGGCCCTTTGTCAGAGCTTAGAGATGAGCTCATAGCTGATTTCTATCAAGATGAGGACTTCAAAAGACTGGAGATCGCAAAACAAGATTTATTTGAGCTCTTTGGTGCAAGAACAGACTTCATTATTGGATCTAATTTCCTTGACTTTACGGTTAATACCTTTTCTACATTTGAACATTATGTTGATGAGCTGTATGAAGAGCTAATCCAGATAGAGCCAAGAAGTAACAAAAAAGAAATTGAGCTTGTTAAGCTAATCGAAATATACTCTTCTGAACTAGATGAAGATAAAAAGAAATGCGCACTTGAAAAAATAAAAGGAGTTAACTTTTATGTTTCAAGTGCAGAAAAGATAAGCTACGTCTTCTCTAAGTGCAACATGGATAAACAGGTGCGTTCTGAATTGAGGGACTTTCTGGATCACTATAGAAGTCAAAGAAATACAGTGCACAACCTAGGCATCCACAAAGGAAAATCAAAGTCTATAGAGGTTGATGGCATTGAAATAAAACTCGATGAAAGCAATCCCTCGTTCACTGAAAATTATAATTCCGCAATATTTGCTTGTCGTAAGCTCATGGATATATATGAAATTATGCTTGCAACTGTTCGTGGAGTGGTTGTTTGCTAGTGATTCTATCCTTCTAACAAGGCGCTGCACTCGGATAAATTTTCCGCTGCGCTTCAAATTTACCGGTGAGCGCAGCGTTGGACGACAAAAACGTGAATCTGCCAGATCATCTCGAGCGTGTCAGAGCCGCAGCCGAAAGGGCCATTGCGCCGATCCGTCCCACCGGAGAATCGACAGAAGCCCCGCAGAATCTTCTTTTTTCCGCACAACGCACTGATGCTGGCCGCAAGCTTCCTCCGTATTACCTTGTATATTTTTTACTGGTCGATCTCCTAAAATTTAAAAATCTTGGCCAGTTCGAAAAGCTGGCTTGGTCTGTCCCCATAGATTACAAGGGGAAGGCTTATCTCATCGAACATAGAAAGATGGGACTTGGTATCTTTGTAGATAATCCACAGGCACACGAGACAGAAGCAGCAGAGATCGCAGCACGCATTCAAAAGGCCACAAAGGCGGCACGCCCGTACTTCGAGTGGCGTGCCGAGAGCGCTGTCAATGGCTCTAAACTCAATGTTAAAAACCATACCGGTGAACTTCACCAGCGCTTTCAGTACTTTCTGGGAGAATATAAAAATATAGTTGGCGAGATTCAAAGAGAGGACGAGCGTAGAAAAAAACTTTCACTTGAGGAGCGTATTTCAGGTTGGAATGGTTACTTTTCTGAACCATATACACTCACAGAAAAATCCGCTTGGCTAGCGAGCTCGGTTATCGATGCATTTTTCAGTTTCACCGAGCATGTATTTATTCATCTCGCAATACTCCAAGGAAAAATTGGCACGGGGAGCGAGGCTGCATCTCTTGCCAGCACTGATTGGGCCAATAAATTCAAAGCCGTCTTTGACCTTCAGGAGCCCACTTCAAAGCGTTTCTACGACGATCTTACTGAGATAAGAAGACAGCATCGAAACTTTGTTGCACATGGGTCGTTCGGAAAACAAGGAGAGGCCTTCACCTTTCACTCTGGCGCGGGAGCTGCTCCTGTGCTTTTACCTCATATGCGGGGATCGCGAAAATTTTCCCTTACAGGCCCGAGCACAGTGAAAGACCCTGCGGCCATTCAAGTCATACTGAGCTTTATGGAGTATCTGTGGAGTGATGCGCGTGAGCCGGCAAGAATTTACCTTCAACGAACCAACTTACCGGCTATTTTGACAATGGCGGCCGATGGAACATACGCCAGAGCAATGCAATCTTGTGAAGAAATGGAAAGCTTAGCGGAGTACCTAGTTGGCCAGTGGAGTCAATCTGCGGATATGGATTGGTGACTGTGAAATTGCCGTCCAACAACCGGTTCAAATCGTTCGCTTCGCTCACTGGGACGGGCTAAAGCCCGCCCCTTAACCAAACGTTGAGGCTGTAGAAAAACCTGCTGTCACCCGGTTCGCAGGCTGATAACCTCCAGTTCATTCAATCGCAGGGAGGCGCGGGCGATGCCGCGGTTCAAGGACGTGCACAAGGGGCTCAAGCTCCTACCCATAGAATCAGGGACAGACCACGATTTCCGCGAATTGGCACACTCAGGAAACTGCCCCAATGCCTCAGACGGATAAAAACGCCCAGTTCCAGGCAAAACTGCTGCGCCCTCGCCTGCCGGCTGGCGAGCCCTCTTGGGCATTCGTGGTGCTGCCGCGGGAGGTGAGCGAGCAGCTGCCAAGGCGCGGCAGGACCAGCGTGGACGGCCACCTCAATGGGCAGCCGTTCCGGGCCAGGCTCGAGCCGGATGGCCAGTTGAGTCATTGGCTGCGGGTGGATAGCGACCTGCTGCAGGCTGCGGGCGCGAGTGTCGGCGATCTGGTCACGCTGGAAATCGAGCCCGTGACGGAGGAGCCCGAGCCGCAGGTGCCGGCGGATCTGGCCGCGGCACTGGCCGCCGCACCCGCGGCGCGCAGCGTCTGGGACGCGACGACGACTATCGCGCGGCTGGACTGGATTCACTGGATCGAGTCGGCCAAGCAGGCCAAGACCCGCGCCAAGCGTATCGCCGATGCCTGCGCCATGCTCGGCGAGGGCAAGCAGCGGGTCTGCTGCTTCGATCAGTCGGGCTACTACAGCAAGGCCTTACGCGCGCCCGAGGCCGCGGATTGACCGCCGAACGTCGAGCCAGGAGCTCTAGCCGCCGCTAATCGGCGCGCTGGTGCGCACCTGGTTACCACATCAAATCGTCGGGAATCTGGTAGGCGGCGTAGGGGTCGTCGGCGTCCGGCGCTTCGACATGGGTGTTGAGCAGGACGATGCGCGAGGGATCGCGCTCCTGGATCTTCAGCGCCGCTTCGCGGGGGATCACCTCGTAGCCGCCGCCGTGGCGGACGATGGCCAGCCAGCCGTTGGACAGCTTGTTGCGCATCAGGGTGTTAACCGCCAGGCGCTTGACCTTCTTGTCGTCGACGAAGTTGTAGTAGTCGTCGCCGTCCAGCTTGGGCAGACGCGAACGCTCGATCAGCTGCTTGATCTGCGCGGCGCGGGCCTTCTGCTCGGCCTTTTCCTGCTGCTGGCGATTGAGTTCCTGGTCGCGCGCGGCCTTCTCGGCCTGGGCCTGCAGCGCGGCCTGGCGGGCGCTGTCGTCCAGTTCGGCCTGGCCCTTGTGCGCCAGGCGCTTCTGCTTCTGCTGCTGCTTGCCAACCTGCTTGGCCTGTTTTTCGTTGACCAGGCCGGCTTTGAGCAGCTGGTCGCGCAGGGAAAGACCCATGACTAGAGATCCCGAACATGATTCAGTTGCAGCGGCGCCGAGCCCTCGGCGCCGCCGGTCGAAGGTGCCCAGCATAAGGGCTAAGCGGCCGCGGCTCCAGCCCGAAAGCACCGCGTAGCCCGGACGCAATCCGGGAACGGCGTGCCGAGCAATCCCCCGGATTTCATCCGGGCCAGCTCGGTTCAGCACCCCGGCGTCTGCTTCTCGAGCTTCTTCGCCTCGCCCCACAGGGCGTCCAGTTCCTCCAGCGAGCAGCCGTCCAGGCTGCGGCCGGCCTCGCGCACGCTCTGCTCGATAAAGCGAAAGCGCCGCTCGAACTTGCCGTTGGCCGCGCGCAGCGCGCCTTCCGGGTCGACCTTGAGATGCCGGGCCAGGTTGGTGACGACGAACAGCAGATCGCCGATCTCCTCGGCCACCGCCTCGGCATCGTTCTCGCTCATGGCCTCGAGCACTTCGTCCAGTTCCTCGCGCACCTTGTCCACCACCGGCAGCGCGTCCGGCCAGTCGAAGCCGACCTGGGCGGCGCGTTTCTGCAGCTTGGCCGCGCGGCTCAGCGCCGGCAGCGCGGCGGGCACGTCGTCGAGCAAGGACAGCTGCTCGGGCGCGGCGGCCTTCTCGGCGCGCTCCTCGGCCTTGAGCTCCTCCCAGCGCTGCTTGACCGCCGCCTCTTCCAGCTTCGCCGCATCCGGCGCGCCGTACAGGTCGCCGTCGACGAACACATGGGGGTGGCGGCGAATCAGTTTGCGGGTGATGCCGTCGACCACCCGGGCGAAGTCGAAGCGCCCCTCCTCGCGGGCCAGCTGGCTGTAGTAGACCACCTGGAACAGCAGGTCGCCGAGCTCGCCCGGCAGGTGCTCGAAATCGCCGCGCTCGATGGCGTCGGCCACCTCGTAGGCCTCCTCGAGGGTATGCGGCACTATGCTCGCGTAGCTCTGCTTGAGGTCCCAGGGGCAGCCGTGCTGCGGGTCGCGCAGGCGGGCCATCAGATGCAGCAGGTCGTCGAGTCGGTACATGCAAGCTCCTGGACTGCAAGCCACAGGCTTCAAGCCGCAAGAAAGCGCCGAGTGCCGCTGTTCAGTTGCTGCTTGAAGCTTGCCGCTTGAGGCTCAATTGGCGCGGTGGCGGCGCGCCTCGATGATATTGGGCAACTGGCTGATGCGCGCCAGCAGGCGGCCGAGAGCGTCCAGGCCGGGGATCTCCACGGTGATCGACATGGAGGCGGTGTTGTCCTCCTTGTTCGAGCGGGTGTTGACCGCCAGCACGTTGAGCTTCTCGTTGAGCAGCACCTGGGTCACGTCGCGCAGCAGGCCGGAGCGGTCGTAGGCCTTGATCACGATCTCCACCGGATAGGTCTGCACCGGCGCCTCGCCCCAGCTCACCTGGATGATCCGCTCCGGCTCGCGGGCGGCCTGCTGCAGCGCCGTGGCGCAATCCTGGCGGTGGATGGTGACGCCGCGACCGAGGGTGATGTAGCCGACGATCGGATCGCCCGGCAGCGGCTGGCAGCAGCCGGCCATCTGCGTCAGCAGGTTGCCGACGCCCTGGATCTGGATGTCGCCGCGCTTGCCCGGCTTGAAGCCCTGGGCCTTGCGCGGGATCAGCTCGAGCTGCTCACTGGCGCGCTCCGGCTCCACCAGCTGCTGGGCCAGGTTGACCGCATGGGCCAGGCGCACGTCGCCGGCGCCGAGCGAGGCGAACAGATCCTCGGCGGTCTTCAGGTTGGCCTTCTCTGCCAGCTTGTCGTAATCCACATGCGGCAGGGCCAGGCGGCCCAGCTCGCGCTCGAGCATGGTCTTGCCGGCGGCGACGTTCTGGTCGCGGTCCTGCAGCTTGAACCAGTGGACGATCTTCGCCCGCGAGCGGCTGGTGGTGATATAGCCCAGGTTGGGGTTGAGCCAATCGCGGCTCGGCGTGCCCTGCTTGCTGGTGATGATCTCCACCTGCTCGCCGGTCTGCAGGCTGTAGTTGAGCGGCACGATGCGCCCGTTGATCTTGGCGCCGCGGCAGTTGTGACCGATCTCGGTGTGCACGCGGTAGGCGAAATCCAGCGGCGTGGCGCCCTTGGGCAGGTCGATGGCGTGGCCGTCGGGGGTGAACACGTAGACCCGGTCCGGCTCGATGTCGACGCGCAGCTGCTCGGCCAGGCCGCCGATATCGCCCAGTTCCTCGTGCCACTCGATGACCTGGCGCAGCCAGGAGATCTTCTCCTCGTAGTGGTTGGAGCCGGACTTGACGTCGGTGCCCTTGTAGCGCCAGTGCGCGCACACGCCCAGCTCGGCCTCCTCGTGCATGGCGTGGGTGCGGATCTGCACCTCCAGCACCTTGCCCTCCGGGCCGAGCACCGCGGTGTGCAGCGAGCGGTAGCCGTTCTCCTTGGGGTTGGCGATGTAGTCGTCGAACTCCTTGGGAATGTGCCGCCACAGGGTGTGCACGATGCCGAGGGCGGTGTAGCAGTCGCGCACCTCCGGCACCAGCACGCGCACCGCGCGCACGTCGTAGATCTGGCTGAACTGCAGGCCCTTGCGCTGCATCTTGCGCCAGATCGAATAGATGTGTTTGGCCCGCCCGCTGATGTCGGCCTTGATCCCGGTGGCCTCCAGTTCGGCGCGCAGCTGGTTCATCACGTCGTTGATGTACTGCTCGCGATCCAGCCGCCGTTCGTGCAGCAGCTTGGCGATCTGCTTGTACTGCACCGGTTCCAGGTAGCGGAACGACAGGTCCTCCAGCTCCCACTTGATATGGCCGATGCCGAGGCGGTGGGCCAGCGGCGCGTAGATGTCGAACACCTCGCGCGCCACGCGCTGGCGCTTCTCCTCGTCGGCTTCCTTGACCGCACGGATAGCGCAGGTGCGCTCGGCCAGCTTGATCAGCGCCACGCGCACGTCGTCGACCATGGCCACCAGCATCTTGCGCAGGTTCTCCACCTGCGCCTGCGAGCCGAGCACCAGGGAATCGCGCGGGTTGAGCGAGGCGCTGATCGCCGCCATGCGCAGCACGCCCTCGATCAGCTTGGCCACCACCGGGCCGAAGCGTTGGTGCACCGCGGCCAGGGTCACCTTGCCCTCGCGCACGCCGCGGTAGAGCACCGCGGCCACCAGCGAATCCTGGTCGAGCTTGAGGTCGGCGAGAATCTCGGCGATCTCCAGGCCGACGCGGAAACTGGAGGTGCCCTCGACCCACAGGTTCTGCGTGGGATTGGCCTGTTGCTCGACATCGCGGGCGAATTCGCAGGCCTCCTTGAGGGCCTCGCGATCCAGCGCCGGATCGACGCTCGCGGCATGGTCGAGCCAGGCCTCGAGGTTGATGCTGCCGTCGTCGTTGATCGGCTGGTGCGCTCTCACCTGAACCATCGTCTTACCTTCCCTACGGCGCGCCCAAGGTGCGCCGAGCAGTCGCCGGTTTCTGCGAACCGGTCGGATTAACTGAAAGCACGCGCGTCCTGCGCATCCCTCGTGCCCCGGGCCGCAGCCTAGGGTTTCTCAAACAGGGCCATGGCCTCGACATGCGCGGTCTGCGGAAACATGTCGAGAATCCCGGCACGGCGCAGGCGGTAGCCCTGCTGCGCCAGCTCGGCGGCGTCGCGCGCCAGGGTGGTCGGGTTGCAGGAGACGTAGACCAGGCGCCGCGCGCCCAGCGCCGTCATCCCGCGCACCGCCTGCAGCGCGCCGTCACGCGGCGGATCGAGCAGCACCGCGGCGAAACCGCCGCCGGCCCAGGCCTCGTCGGCCAGCGGCTTGGACAGGTCGGCACGGAAAAAGTGCGCGTTGTCCAGGCCGTTGCCGGCGGCGTTGGCCGCGGCGCGCGCAACCATAGTCTCAACGCCCTCCACCGCCACCACCTCGGCGGCCTGGCGCGCCAGCGGCAGGGCGAAATTGCCCAGGCCGCAGAACAGATCCAGCACCCGTTCACCGGGCCGCACTGCCAACCAGTCTAGCGCCTGGGCGACCATCGCCTCGTTGACCGGACCGTTGACCTGGACGAAATCTCCCGGCCGATAGGCCAGTTGCAGCTGCCAGCGCTGCAGGGCAAAGCCCAGCTCGGCGCCGGCCTGATCGGCCTGAGGCTCGCCCTCGCCGTGCAGCCACAGCTGCGCGCCGTGCTCGGCGCAGAAGGCACGCAGCAGCAGCAGGTCGGCTTGATCGAGCGGTGCGGTATGGCGCAGCAACAGCGCCTCGGCGCTGCCGCTGAACAGCTCAACATGGCCCAACGCCTGCGGCTTGCCCAGCAGCCGCAGCAGCGCCGGCAGACCGCGCAGAATCGGCTGCAAGGGCTGTACCAGCACCACGCAGTCGTCGATCGCGACTATCTCCTGGCTGGCCTCGGCGCGAAAACCCACCTGCAGCTGGCGCACCTTGGCGTCCCAGCGCACGGCGATGCGCGCGCGGCGGCGGTAGGCGAATTCCGGCCCCACCAGCGGCGCCGCCCATTCGTCCGGCTGCACGCCGCCGAGCCGCGCGAGCTGCTCGGCCAGGGTGCGCTGTTTCAGGGCGAGCTGATCGGCATGGGGCATGTGCTGCAGGCTGCAGCCGCCGCAACGCCCGGCATGCGCACAGGGCGGCTGACGCCGCGCGGCGCTAGGCGCGAGGATGCGTTCGGCGCGCGCCTCGACGGTCTGGCTGCGCGCGGCCAGCACCCTGGCCTCGACGCGCTCGCCGGCCAGGGCGCCGCTGACGAACCAGGTGCGCCCGCCGTCGAAGGCGATGCCGCGACCGTCGCCGGCCTGGCGCTCGATGCTCAGTTGCTGCTTCTTGCCCACCGGCACCTGGGGAGCGCGGCTGCCGCCACTGGGTTGAAAGCGCAGAACGGAGCTGCGTTTGGCCATGAATTAGTGCTCTGCCGCGGGTTCGTCGTAGACGCCGGTGGACAGGTAGCGGTCGCCGCGGTCGCAGATGATCGCCACCATCACCGCGTTCTCCACCTCGCGCGACAGGCGCAGCATGGCCGCCACCGCACCGCCGGAGGACACGCCACAGAAGATCCCCTCTTCCCGCGCCAGGCGACGCATCACGGTTTCCGCCTCGACCTGGGCCATGTCGATGACGCGGTCGACGCGCTCGGCCTGGTAGATCTTCGGCAGGTATTCCTGCGGCCAGCGGCGGATGCCGGGGATGGCCGAGCCTTCCTGCGGCTGCAGGCCGACGATCTGCACCGCCGGGTTCTGCTCCTTGAGGTAGCGCGACACGCCCATGATGGTGCCGGTGGTGCCCATCGAGCTGATGAAGTGGGTGATGCGCCCGTCGGTCTGCTGCCAGATTTCCGGGCCGGTGCCGACGTAGTGGGCCTCGGGGTTGTCGCCGTTGCCGAACTGGTCGAGCACCTTGCCGCGACCGCCGCGCTGCAGGCTCTCGGCCAGGTCGCGGGCGCCTTCCATGCCGTCTTCCTTGCTCACCAGCACCAGCTCGGCGCCGTAGGCGGTCATCGCCGCCTTGCGCTCGGCGCTCATGTTGTCGGGCATGATCAGCATCATCTTGTAACCCTTGATCGCCGCCGCCATGGCCAGGGCGATGCCGGTATTGCCGCTGGTGGCCTCGATCAGGGTGTCGCCGGGCTGGATGTCGCCGCGCAGCTCGGCGCGGGTGATCATCGACAGCGCCGGACGATCCTTGACCGACCCGGCCGGGTTGTTGCCTTCCAGCTTGACCAGCAGGGTGTTGGAGGTGTCGCCCGGCAGGCGCTGCAGGCGCACCAGCGGGGTGTTGCCGACGCAATCGGCGATGGTGGGAAAGTGCAGGGTCATGGGTCGCTCGAATCCGGACTGCCGCGAAGGGCCATCATGATACGCCTAACCCGCGACGGCATCACGCCATGCTGTCGCGCAAGAGCTGCAGAGGGCGCGCGAGGCGCCCGGACTCAGGCGGCCGGCAGCTGAAAATGCACGCGTAACCCGGGCGCGCCGTTCTCCGCCCAGATGCGCCCGCCCTGCCCGGCGATGGCGCTGCGGGCGATGCTCAGGCCGAGGCCGAAACCGCCGTCGCCGGGGCGCGAACCGTCGAGGCGGGTGAAGGGCAGGAAGATCGCCTCCAGCTGCGCCTCGGCCACGCCGGGGCCCTCGTCGCTCAGCCACAGGTGCCAGCAGGCGCCCTCGCGGCGCCCGCCGAGACGCACCGTGCCGCCGGCCGGCGAATGGCGCACGGCGTTGCGCAGCACGTTCTCCAGGGCCTGGGCCAGGGCATTGAGGTTGCAGTGCAGGCGGCAGTCGCCCGCCACCTCGTAGCGCAGCCGTGCGCCGGACCAGCCGCTCTCGAACCGCACGTTCTCCGCCAGCACATCCCACAGCGCGGCCAGCTCGACCTGCTCGGCGCTCAGCCGCGGGCGCTCGGTGTCGAGCCAGGCCAGCTCCAGGGTATCGGCCACCAGGCGCTGCATGCCGTCGACCTCCTGCAGCACGCGCTGGCTCAGCTGCTCGGCATCCTGGCCGCTCTCGCCGGCCACCCGCAGGCGGCTGAGCGGGGTGCGCAACTCGTGGGAGAGGTCGCGTAGCAGCTGGCGCTGCAGCGACACCGTGGCCTGCAGGCGCTCGGCCATGTGGTCGAAGGCGCGGGCCAGCTCGCCCAGCTCGTCGCGGCGCCGCGCCACGCCGCCGGCCCGCGCACTGAGATCGTCGGCGTGCAGGGCGTTGGCCTGGCGCCGCAGGATCGCCAGCGGGGCGATCAGCAGGCGATAGAGCAGCACGCCGAGCAGCACCGCGAGCACTGCCGGCACTATCCGCTGCAGCAGCAGGTTCCACAGTTCGAGGTGCTGGCGCGGGTTCAGGCGCTGGGGCAGCTCCATCACCAGGCGCGATTCGCCGTCGCTGAACGGCACATAGAAGGTCGGCGTGCCGCCGGGTCGCCCCACCAGCCAGTCGAGACGGCGCACGAAGTCCAGCCGCGCGCGCTCGTCCCCGTTCAGCGCCTGCGACGACAGGGCGCGCTGCTGCCCGTCGACCACCGCCGCCCAGACCTGCTCGCGCTCGCGCAGGCGCGCCAGGAAGGCATCGATCCCACTCGCCCCCGCCTCGCGCCAGGCGGCCTCGGCCTCCTGGCCATAGGCGCGCAGCAGCGCCTTGGTCGACGCCGGCAGACGCGAGGTGGCCTGGATGAACAGGCGCTCCAGGTCGACATGCAGGCTGACCAGCAGCAGGCAGAACAGCGCCAGCGCGCCGGTCAGTTTCCACAGCAGCGAGTGCCGCCCCGGCAGCCTCATGCGCCCGCCCGCGCCAGCACGTAGCCCCGGCCCCACACCGTTTCCACCCGCCCGCCCTGGTAGCCGATGGTCTGCAGCTTGCGGCGGATATGGCTGACGTGCATGTCCAGGCTGCGGTCGTGCTGGGCGTAGCCGCGGCGCAGCGCCTGCTGATAGAGGAATGGCTTGCTCAGCGCCTCGTCGCGGTGCCGCCAGAGCAGCTCCAGCACCCGGTACTCGCTGGGGGTCAGGCCCGCCCAGTGGCCGGCCAGGGCCACGTCGCAGCGGTCCTCGTCGAACCACAGGGCGTCGGCCGATTCGCGCGGCGACGGCTCGCGCCGCTCGTAGGCGACCCGGCGCAGGATCGCCTCGATGCGCACGCTGAGTTCGCCGAGGCTGAACGGCTTGGGCAGGAAGTCGTCGGCGCCCTGGCTGAAGCCGGCGATGCGATGGGGCTCGTCGCCCAGCGCCGAGATCAGCAGCACCGGCACGCCGCGCCGCCGGCGCAGCTGTTGCAGAGCGTCCAGGCCATTGGTACCGGGCAGCAGGATGTCCATCAGGATCAGGTCGAAGTCCTCGCACTCGGCCAGACGCAACCCCTCGCTGCCGTCACGGCTGAGGGTGACGCGGTAGCCGCAGCCCTGCAGGTAGGCCTGCAGGTGGCTGGCGAGCAGCGGGTCGTCTTCGACGGCGAGGATGCGGGCGGCGGGATGGGCGGTGGACAGCATGGCGAACGACCGACAAGACGAATGCGAACAATTCTACCTACTAAACCCGGACCACTCATCTACAGATTCCTCGGCAGCGAATCGCTACACTGCCCAGACGTCATAAAGGAGACCAGGCGTGTTCAAGGATCTAGGCATCAAGGGCCGCGTGCTGCTGCTCACCCTGCTGCCCACCAGCCTGCTGGCGCTGGTGCTCGGCGGCTACTTCACCTGGGTGCAGCTGTCCGGGCTGCAGGCGCAGCTGCTGCAGCGCGGCGAGATGCTGGTCGAGCACCTCGCGCCGCTGGCCGCACCGGCCCTGCAGCAGCAGAACAAGCCGCTGCTCGAACGCATCGCCCGGCAGTCGCTGGAGCACCCGGACGTGCGCGCGGTGAGCTTCCTCGCCGCCGAACGCGCGCCGCTGGCGCATGCCGGGCCGAGCATGCTCAACCCGGTGCCGAACGACCAACCCGGGCTCAGCCGCCTCAGCGGCCAGGACGCCACGCGTTTTCTGCTGCCGGTGTACGACCAGCACCTGGCCCTCAGCGACGACTCCGGCGACGAGCGCAGCGCCGAACTGCTCGGCTGGGTCGAGCTGGAGCTGTCGCACCAGGGCACCCTGCTCAGCGGCTACCGCAGCCTGTTCGCCAGCCTGCTGCTGATCGTCGGCGGCCTCGGCGTCACCGCCCTGCTCGCCCTGCGCATGAGCCGCAGCATCAACGGCCCGCTGCGCGCGATCAAGGCCGGGGTCGCCCAGCTCAAGGACGGCCACCTGGAAACCCGCCTGCCGCCGCTGGGCAGCGTTGAGCTGGACGAGCTGGCCGCCGGCATCAACCGCATGGCCGAGGCCCTGCAGAACGCCCAGGAAGAGCTGCAGCACAGCATCGAGCAGGCCACCGAGGACGTGCGGCAGAACCTGGAGACCATCGAGATCCAGAACATCGAGCTGGACTTCGCGCGCAAGGAGGCCCTGGAGGCCAGCCGCATCAAGTCCGAGTTCCTCGCCAACATGAGCCACGAGATCCGCACCCCGCTCAACGGCATCCTCGGCTTCACCAACCTGCTGCAGAAGAGCGAGCTCAGCCCGCGCCAGCAGGACTACCTGGCGACCATCGAGAAGTCCGCCGACAGCCTGCTCGGCATCATCAACGAGGTGCTCGACTTCTCCAAGATCGAGGCCGGCAAGCTGGTGCTCGAATCCATCCCCTTCAACCTGCGCGACCTGCTGCAGGACACCCTGACCATCCTCGCCCCCGCCGCCCACGAGAAGCAGCTGGAGCTGGTCAGCCTGATCTACCGCGACACCCCGCTGGCCCTGCGCGGCGACCCGCTGCGGCTGAAACAGGTGCTGACCAACCTGGTGAGCAACGCCATCAAGTTCACCCGCGAAGGCACCATCGTCATGCGCGCCATGGTCGAGGACGAGAGCGCCGACCGCGCCCAGTTGCGCATCAGCGTGATGGACACCGGCATCGGCCTGTCCGACGAGGACCTGCGCGCGCTGTTCCAGGCCTTCAGCCAGGCCGACAACTCGCTCAGCCGCCAGGCCGGCGGTACCGGCCTGGGCCTGGTGATTTCCAAGCGCCTGATCGAGCAGATGGGCGGCGAGATCGGCGTCGACAGCACGCCGGGCGAAGGCTCGGAATTCTGGGTCAGCCTGACCCTGCCCAAGGCCCGCGACGACGCCGACGACCTGCCGCGCGCGCCGCTGCAGGGCCGCCGCGTGGCGGTGCTGGAAAGCCACGAACTGGCGCGCCAGGCCCTGGCCCATCAGCTGGAAGACTGCGGCCTGGAGGTGGAAAGCTTCGCCGACCTGGGCCAGCTGCTCGACGCCGTGGCCAGCCAGCAGCAGCGCGAGCGCCCGCTGAGCCTGGCGGTGCTCGGCATCACCGCCGCCCAACTGCCGGCCGATGCCCTCGGCCAGCGCATCTGGGACCTCGACCGCCTCGGCTGCAAGGCCCTGGTGCTGTGCCCCACCACCGAACTGGGGCTGTTCCACGAATCGCTGCCCGATGCCTACACCCAGCTGCAGGCCAAGCCGCCGTGCACGCGCAAGCTGCACAAGGCGCTGATCGAGCTGGCCTGCCCGCAACGCCCGGTCAGCGAGCCCGCGAGCCTGGCCAGCAGCCGTCGCCCGCAGATCCTCTGCGTCGACGACAACCCGGCCAACCTGCTGCTGGTGCAGACCCTGCTCGACGATCTGGGTGCCCAGGTCAGCGCGGTGGACAGCGGCTATGCCGCCATCGAGGCGGTGCAGCGCGGCAGTTTCGACCTGGTGTTCATGGACGTGCAGATGCCCGGCATGGACGGCCGCCAGGCCACCGAGGCGATCCGTCAGTGGGAAAGCGAACAGGGCCGCAGCGCCACCCCCATCGTCGCGCTGACCGCCCACGCCCTGGCCAACGAGAAGCGCATCCTGCTGCAAAGCGGCCTGGACGACTACCTGACCAAGCCGATCAGCGAACGTCAGCTGGCCCAGGTGGTGCTCAAGTGGACCGGCCTGAGCCTGCGCAACCAGCCCGCGGCGAAACCCCTCGAGGCGCCCGTCACCTCGGCGCAGCCGCAGGTGCTCGACGCCGAGGAAGGCCTGCGCCTGGCCGCCGGCAAGGCCGACCTCGCCGCCGACATGCTGAACATGCTGCTGGCCGGGCTGCCCGGCGACCGCCAGGCCATCCGCCAGGCCCGCGAAGCCGGCGAGCGCAGCGCGCTGATCGAGCGGGTCCACCGCCTGCACGGCGCCACCCGCTACTGCGGCGTGCCACAGCTGCGCGCTGCCTGCCAGCGCAGCGAAACCCTGCTCAAGCAGGACGACCCGGGCGCCCAGCGCGCCCTCGACGAACTGGATGCGGCGATCGCCCGGCTGACCGAGATCGCCGCGCAAAGCGCCTGAGGAGCCCGCATGCGCATCTGTCTGTTCAGCAGCAAGACCTACGACCGCGACAGCTTCCTCGCCGCCGCGCGCCCGGATGGCTGGCAGCTGCAGTTCCACGAGGCGCGCCTGACCGCAGCCAGCGCGGCACTGGCAAGCGGCTGCGAGGTGGTCTGCGCCTTTATCAACGACGAGCTGTCGGCGCCGGTGCTGCAGCGCCTGGCCGCCGCCGGCACGCGGCTGATCGCCCTGCGCTCGGCCGGCTACAACCATGTCGATCTCAAGGCCGCCGAACGCCTGGGGTTGTGCGTGGTGCGGGTGCCGGCCTACTCGCCGCATGCGGTGGCCGAGCATGCGGTGGCGTTGATCCTGGCGCTGAATCGGCGCATCCACCGCGCCTTCAATCGCACCCGCGAGGGCGATTTTTCCCTGCACGGGCTGACCGGTTTCGACCTGCACGGCAAGACCGTCGGAGTGATCGGCGCCGGCAAGATCGGCCTGAGCTTCGCCCGCATCATGGCCGGCTTCGGCTGCCGGGTGCTGATCCACGACCCCTTGCCGGTGACCGGACTCGATGCCATCGGCGCGCGCCAGGCGCCGCTCGACGAGGTGATAAGCCAGAGCGACATCCTCAGCCTGCACTGCCCGCTGACCGCCAGCAGCCATCACCTGATCGATGCCGCGCGCCTGGCGCAGATGAAGCGCGGCGCCATGCTGATCAACACCGGCCGCGGCGCGCTGGTCGACACCCCGGCGCTGATCGGCGCGCTGAAGAGCGGTCAGCTCGGTTACCTGGGCCTGGACGTCTACGAGGAAGAGTCCGAGCTGTTCTTCGAGGACCGCTCCGACCTGCCGCTGCAGGACGACGTGCTGGCGCGCCTGCTGACCTTCCCCAACGTCATCGTCACCGCCCACCAGGCCTTCCTCACCCAGGAGGCGCTGGCCGCCATCGCCCGCACCACCCTGGACAATATCGCCGCCTGGGCCGCCGGCCGCCCGTGCAATGAGGTCAGGGCCGGCGCGTGATAGCATGCCGGCTGATCCGGAGGACCCATGGCCGAACACGATTTCCGTTATTCCCTGCTCACCCCCCAGCACACCCTCACCGAGTGCCGCGCCCTGGCGCCGGGCCGCTATCAGGTCACCGGCAACGGCGGCTCGATCCAGGCCGGCGACAGCCTGCTGGTCACCCTCAAGGGCAGCCGCGACCTGCATATGCGCCTGGAGGTGGAAAAGGTCCGTCACCTGATCAACCCGCCCGGCCAGTGGCTGGCGGTGTGCAAGGGCCCGCAGTTCAAGGAGCTGGCCATCCACAACTGGCAGGTGAACTGCGACGGCTGTGGCAAGCAACTGGACTTCGAATTCGCCGTCGACGCCGCCCTGGGCAAGGCCGCCCAGGCGCCGGCCGCCGAGGCCCGTATCGCCGAACTGGGCTGGCGCAAGCTTGATGGCCAGCACCTGTGCCCCACCTGTCAGGAGGACTGAAACCATGCCCCGCGCCCTGCCCCTCGCCCTGCTCGCAGCCGCCCTGGGCGGCTGCGCCAGCGACGCGCCGCAACTGGAGACCGAGCGCAGCTACCAGGTGGAGTGGATCGGCGAACGCCCGCTGATCGACCGCAGCCACCTGACCATCACCTTCGCCGCCGACGGCCGCGCCCACGGCCATGCCGGCTGCAACCACTGGTTCGCCGGCTATCAGCTGCAGGGCAATGCACTCGGCTTCGAGCGTCCCGGCAGCACCCGCAAGCTGTGCGCCCCCGCGCTGATGGAACAGGAACAGCGCTTCCTCGACGCCATCGGCCAGGTGCAGCGCTGGGATTTCAACGCCATCGGCCAACTGCAGCTGTGGCCGGCGACCGGCAAGCCGATTCGTCTCTGGGCGGAATGACGGCATAGCCCGGATGCAATCCGGGGCGGTTGCCCCAAGGAACTCCCGGATTGCATCCGAGCTACGCGAACAGCTCCAGCTGCTCCTGCCGCCCGCGCAGATCGTGCAAGCGCACCCCGACGCCAAGCAGGCGCACCGGCTTGCCGCCGCGGGCGAAGGCATTGCTCAGCAGCTGTCGATAGCTGTCTAGATCGCGGCTGGCGCCGACCTGCTCCAGGGTGGTCTGGGTGAAGTCGTGGAACTTGACCTTGACGAAGGGTTTGTCCGGTCGGTAGCTGGCATCCAGCCGCTGCAGACGCCCGTTCATCTCCTCCAACAGCGCCGGCAGCTTTGCCAGGCAGCTGTCCAGGTCGGGCAGATCCTGGTCATAGGTGTGCTCGACACTGAGCGACTGACGGCGGCTGTCCACTTGCACCGCACGTTCGTCGATGCCGTGGGCCAGGCGCCACAGGCGCTCGCCGAAACTGCCGAACTCGCGCACCAGCGCCAGCTTGTTCCAGTCGCGCAGATCCAGGCAGGTGCGAATCCCCAGGCGCGCCAGCTTGTCCGCGGTGACCTTGCCGACGCCGTGCAGCTTGCTTACCGGCAGCGCCGCGACGAAATCCTCGACCTGGTCGGGCGTGATGACGAACAGCCCGTTGGGCTTGCGCCAGTCGCTGGCGATCTTGGCCAGGAACTTGTTCGGCGCCACCCCGGCCGATACCGTGATGTGCAGCTCCTGCGCCACGCGCCGGCGGATTTCCTGGGCGATACGGGTGGCGCTACCGGCGAAATGCGCCGAGTCGCTGACGTCGAGGTAGGCCTCGTCCAGCGACAGCGGCTCGATCAGGTCGGTGAACTGGCGAAAGATGCCGTGAATCTCCCGCGACGCGGCGCGGTACGCCTCGAAGCGCGGCTTGACGATCAACAGGTCCGGGCACAGCTTCAGCGCATGCCGCGACGACATCGCCGAGCGCACGCCGTAGGCGCGCGCCTCGTAGTTGCAGGTAGCGATCACCCCGCGCCGTTCGGCTGAGCCGCCCACCGCCAGCGGCCGATTGGCCAGGCTCGGGTCGTCGCGCATCTCGATGGCGGCATAGAAGCAGTCGCAGTCGATGTGGATGATTTTCCTTTGATTCATAAGCTATTGATTTTACTTGTACAAACCAAAGGAGAACGCCATCCGATAGCCGCTTTAATACCCTCTGTTTTCTCGGCTGGATTCTCTGGGTCGGACGACGCCAGAGCCATTGATCAACCGAAGAACGGGTGGCAGAACAAAGCTACTCGTCAGCCTGGGCTGGCCAGAATAGCGATCTCTGGGAGTGAAGCAACAGGCCAAGCACGGTATCGCTGGCAAACAGCGTCCTACACCAGTGCGCGTAGCGCCACATAGGCGCTTTGCAGGTGATAGGGCGTGGTTGAAGGCATGTCTTGCCGCAGCAGTTCGTCGGTGGCTCCCAGGACTTCATGCCACCCGCCCGAATGCAGGAAACGTTCGCGATAGTGCCTTGCCCACTGCGTCAATATCTCCAGGGAGCGGATGCTCCCCTCCACCGCAAGTGCACGGGCGAACTCCGTCTGCGCCCATATACGCTGCCTGTCGTCCAGTAGGGTACCGTCCGCCGCTATCGCGGCCGCCACGCCAAGGTTGGCTTGCATCACGCCGTGCCGATATGCGAAATCGAAGGCACGGTGCAATTCGGCATGTAGCTCCAAGCCGGCAAAAACCGCAGGTGCCCCTATGACCAGGGAAAACCACTCGAACTGATGGCCCGGTTCAATGCGGTTTCCCGCCTCCCCCATTGGCAGTTCCGCCACGCAGCCGTTGACCGGATCGACGAATCGCGCCTGCACCGCCCTGCCTATTTCTCGCAGGCGTCGTTTGTACCAGTCATCGCCTGCAATGTCGTAGGCCGCCAGATACGCCTCGGTCAAATGCATGATCGGATTCTGCAAAGTCCCGGCACCGATATCGGCGTAGTCCTCACCTAAGGCCGAGACGTACAGGCCGTTTCCGTCCGCAAAGCGCTTCTCGATCAGCTCGATCGTTTGCTTCATGAGCCCCAAGGCGGCTTCACCGCCACCTCGTTTGTAGTATTCGGCACAGGCATAGGTCACGAACGCGTAGGTATAGAGATCGCGTGTGCTGTCAGAGGGCTGCCCAGCCGCGTCAACGCTATGGATCCAGCTTCCCTTGCCATCGCCGAAATAGTCTTGCAACGAGAGAAACAATCGATCGGCATGGGCCGCAGCAGCACTGCCAGGCAGGCCTGCCTGGGAAAACACCAGCAATTGCCGCGCACACGCCATGGCTCGGTAGCGTTCGACTTGCAGAGGCAGCCCCGTAGCACCACTCAGCGCCTCATAAGGCAGGTTCAGGGCCATGTTCCAGCCGGTTGATCGCCACAACGGCACGATAGTGTCCCGGTAATGGCGATCAAGCGCGGCGATGCCGGTGGCAAGAGCGAGCGGTGGTGTCGAACGCATGGAGTACCTGCTTTGGTAGGTGGCGCGAGAGACGAGCAATCCGATCCGGCGTGGGCAGACAGGCTAGGCTGGATTCTGCTCTGGCGGCAGCTCATCCCGCTCCTGCAGCAGTTGCTGGATAACCTCTTCCTGCATTTCATACCCGCCCTCTCCTATATGCAGGTAGCGAATACGACCACTGGCGTCGATGAAGTAGTGCGCCGGCCAGTAGTGATTGTTGAACGCATTCCACACTCGGTACTGGTTATCGATCGCCACAGGATGCTGGATACCCAGACGTTTGGTGGCTTGGCGCACGTTGTCGACTATCCGCTCATAGGCATATTCGGGCGTGTGCACCCCTATCACTACAAAGCCCTGGTCGGCGTAGCGCTGCGCCCATTGATTGACGTAAGGCAAGCTGTTGCGACAGTTGATGCAGTCGTAGGTCCAGAAATCCACGAGCACCACCTTGCCGCGCAGGTCAGACAGGTCCAGGGCGGGGCCGTTGAGCCACTGCGTGGCGCCGGCCAGGGTCGGTGCCGGCCCCAGGTCGGACAGTACGGGAACGCCTGCGGGAGCGTTGCTGGACAGTTGGTCGAGCAATGCCGGCACGTCCTCCAGCACCTGACTCTCGAGCTTGAATGCCCAAGTGGAGGAGCCGAGGCTGGCCAATTGGCCGCTGGCGCCGCTAGCGATACCGATGACCGCCAGCAGGGCAACAATCCCGGCACCGCGCCGCAACCATTCGATCCAGCGCAACGATAGCCGAGCACGCTGGAACAGGCCACGCCCGAGGCAGATCACTCCCGCCAACGCCACGGCATTGCCGAGCCCGAAGCTGAGCAGCAATAGGCTGGTCGAGGCACTCGGACCTTCGAGCATGGCGCCCGAAAGAATCAGGCCCAGGATGGGGCCTGCACAGGGGGCCCAGAGCAAGCCGGCGGCGCAGCCAAGCAGCCAAGCGGATAACCCCGGTGATAGGCGCCGGGCATCGCCGTGCAGCCGGTTGCCCAGCCATAACCAGGGCCGAGACAGCCAGTTGCCGACGCGCGTCGATAGCAGCGCCAGCGCCGAGGCGGCCAGTAGACCCAGGGCGAAATAGCGCCCCCATTGACTGGCCCCGATCACCCAGTCGCTGGAAACGACTGCCAGGCTGGCCAGCACGGCGAACCCGGTGGCCATGCCGAGCAGGGTCAGCATGGGTGCCCAGATCGGCCCTCCGGCGCGAGACAGGAGCAATGGCAGCACCGGAAGAATACAGGGGCTGAGCAGGGTCAGCACCCCACCAAGAAAGGCTACGAGCAACATAGGCACCTCGTCGACACAAAGAAGATCATCGGCAATGGCTGAGCAAGCCGGTCGCCCGAGGTCAGTTGCCTTCAGAACAGCTGCTGGAGAGTTTCCGATACTCGAGGCTGCGTTTCTGGTCCATCGAGTCCAGGTAGTCCATGCGCGCGCTTACCACCTGGCAATCCGCAGACGGCTCTTCATGTAACGCCAGGACCTTCTGCACATCCAACTGCGCGCCGTAGCGGTAGCGCTCCACCGGAATGGACTCGGCGGCCTGCACTGCCAGGCTGCCAAAGGAGAAAGCCGCTACCAGGAGATAGGTGGCGCCGCGAGCACTGAGTTTCATAAAAGGCATCCTCACTTGAGACTGATGGTGGACACGTCGGTGCATCCACCTGGCGCTCATTAGAGTGCTGGGCGGTATCGTCGATATGTCGGCGATGAGCCTCTTGTGCCGCATCAGGTATCGCTGGCGCGTTCTGATACATGTGGATACTCGAGGCCGGCGGTGCATGCTCAAGTAGCGGAAGGGAGGTCGGATACACTGCAATACAAAGGGCGGCGGGCAACTGCCGTCGGCGGCGATAAACTCAAGCGCGCAACGACGAAGAGGAGCGCCCATGGAGCATGTCGATCACATCCTGATAGTTGACGATGACCGCGAGATCCGCGAGCTGGTCGGCAACTACCTGAAGAAGAACGGCCTGCGTGTCAGCCTGGCCGCCGATGGCAGACAGATGCGAGCCTTTCTCGAGGGCAATACGGTCGACCTCATCGTGCTCGACATCATGATGCCCGGTGACGACGGTCTGCGGCTGTGCCGGGAGTTGCGCGTGGGCCGGCACAAAACCACGCCGGTGTTGATGCTGACCGCGCGCAACGAGGAAACGGACCGCATCGTCGGACTGGAGATGGGAGCCGACGACTACCTGACCAAGCCCTTTTCCGCGCGCGAGCTGTTGGCCCGGATCAATGCCGTGCTGCGCCGCGCGCGCATGTTGCCGCCGAACCTGCAGATCAGCGAAAGCAGCCGATTGATCGGCTTCGGCCAGTGGCGCCTGGATACCAGTGCGCGGCACCTGCTGGACGCCTCGGACACCCTGATCGCTCTCAGCGGTGCCGAATACCGCCTGCTGCGAGTGTTCCTCGACCATCCGCAGCGGGTATTGAGCCGCGAACAGTTGCTGAATCTGACCCAGGGGCGCGAGGCCGACATCTTCGATCGTTCTATCGACCTGCTGGTCAGCCGCCTGCGCCAGCGTCTGCGGGACGACGCGCGCGAGCCGATGTACATCAAGACCGTGCGCAGCGAGGGCTACGTCTTCTCCTTGCCGGTGCAACTGCTCGAGTCCCCCGCGTGATCGGCCCACGCAGCCTGGCGGCGCGGCTGACGCTGCTCTTTCTCTGCGGTCTGGTGCTGGCCTACGGCTTGTCCTTCACCTCCCAGTTCTACGAGCGCTATCAGACCGGTCGCGACGTGATGCTGGGCAACCTGGAGCTGGACGTGAGCACTGCCGTCGCCCTGATCGATCGTCTGCCGGCGGCAGAACGCGCCGAGTGGCTGCCCTTACTGGAACGGCGCAACTATCGCTATCGCCTCGATGAGGGGCTGCCAGGGCGCCCCATGGACATGGCCGAACCCCACATGGCCGCTGCCTCGATCGAACAGGCGATTGGCCGGCGTTACGCCCTGCGTTTCGAAACCATCGACGGACCGCGGCCGCACTTTCAGGTCCATCTGCAATTGAGCGACGGCAGCCCGCTGACTCTCGATGTGACGCCGGCTCCCATCCCGGTCGCACAGTGGCTGCCGTTGGTGCTCGTCCTGCAACTGGCCTTACTGCTGCTGTGCACCTGGGTCGCCGTACGCATGGCGATTCGCCCGCTGACGCAGCTGGCCGACACCGTCGAGCAGCTCGACCCGGACGCCCCGCCCGCACCGCTGGACGAGAGCGGCCCACGGGAAGTCGCCCATGCGGCACGCGCGGTCAACACCCTGCAAGGCCGCATCGCCGCCTACCTGAAGGAGCGCATGCAACTGCTGGCGGCCATTTCCCATGACCTGCAGACCCCGATCACACGCATGAAGCTGCGGGTCGAACAGATGCCGGACTCGGCGGAACGGGAGTCCATGTGGAGCGATCTCAACGAGATGCAGCACCTGGTTCGCGAGGGCGTGGCCTATGCCCGCAGCATGGAGGGCAGCCGCGAAGCGCCGTGCCGGGTGGATCTGGACGCCTTTCTCGACAGCCTAGTACTCGACTATCAGGATAGCGGCCAGGCCGTCAGCCTCCACGGGTACAGCGGTGCGCTTCTGGAAACCCGGCCCTACGCCTTGCGGCGGGTATTGAGCAACCTGCTCGACAATGCCCTCAAGTTCGCCGGCAGCGCCCAGCTGCAGGTGCGAGCCGACAGCGAGGGCCGGGTGTGCCTGCAAGTGCTGGACGATGGCCCGGGCATCGACGAGGCGGAGCTGCAAGAGGTCTTCAAACCCTTCTACCGGGTGGAAAGTTCGCGTAACCGCAGCACCGGCGGCACCGGCCTTGGACTGGCCATCGCGCTGCAGTTGAGCGAGTCCCTGGGCGCCCGCCTGAGCCTGAGCAACCGCGAAAGTGGAGGGCTTTGCGCACAGCTGGAGCTGAATGTAACGCCCTGAGCCGGGGATACAGAGCGATACAGCACGCCTCCTGATGGACATATCCGGGACAAGCCGCCCGGTGAGCATAGGCCGCCTGGCGACGGCATTTCGCCGGCCGCACCCATGCCAAGGCCCTCACCATGAGTCGTATACCCTCCTCTGCAAACCCCCGTAGCTCTCTCTTCTCCCCGCTCGAGAGGGTTTTCGCCAGGATCGACCGTTACGGCGCCTGGAGCGCCGACCTGCCACTGCGTCTATTTCTGGCCTGGGAGTTCTTCGAGGCCGGCCTGGAGAAGTGGAACGGTCAGAACTGGTTCGGCCATATCCAATCGGCCTTTCCCTTTCCCTTCAGCGCATTTCCAGCCGAGCTGAACTGGCAGCTGTCGATGTGGATCGAACTGATCGCGCCCCTGCTCCTTCTGCTTGGCTTGGGGACCCGCCTCGCGTCGCTGGTACTGATGATGCTGACCCTGGTCGCCATCGCAGCGGTGCACTGGCCGGCGCAGTGGTCCAGCCTGTCCGAACTGCTTATGGGCTACTCCATCAGCGACAAGGGGTTCGGCAACTACAAGCTGCCGCTGATCTATCTGGTCGCCCTCTTACCGCTTTTCCTCAAGGGCGCAGGCCGCTTCAGCCTGGATGAACTGCTACGCAACAGACGCTGACCCACAAGCGAGAATGCCCGCCACCTGAAGTGTGCGGGCATTTTGCGTTGGTACCTGGCAACGCCCCTTGCACCTGAAACTGCCGTTGCGAAACGCCTGGCGGTAACGCAACTGCAGCAGCTCTCTTTAGGGAACGAGAACACCGCCCCCCTCTCAAGACGCTCAGGGGTGTTTAGACGATCTGCATCGAACTCTAGACGCTTGGCCCCCAAGAGCACGACGTATCAAGCAACACTGCCAACGCACCCAATGTGCGGTACGTCGGGTTTATTAGTCGATCATCTATCGGCTGCCTAAACAGCCTCAACCTTAATGCCATCACGAATCACCACCTGGATGGTCCTTTTATGGCCGCTTGATCGAGCCCGTTAATAACGAACGTTCACCCAGTTACAGGAAACCTACACGATGAAAATCAACACTCAGTATCAAAGCAGTTCATCCGAACAACTATCGATTGGTAACAAAACCATGGCGATTGGGGTCTACAGCACCTATTTCGCCCTTGCGGTCATCTACCTCTGGTTCGGCGGCATGAAGTTCACGCACTATGAGGCCGAGGGGCTGGTTCCGCTGGTGGGCAACAGCCCCATCCTGGGATGGACCTATGCGATTTTCAGCGTCGACACTTTTTCTCGCCTGCTCGGCGTCCTCGAGATCTCGATCGCCGTTCTTATTGCGGGGCGCCTGCTCTCACCAAAGCTCTCGCTGATTGGTGGCGCACTGTCTGCCGGGCTGTTTCTTACGACCTTGAGCCTTATGTTCTCGACACCGGGGGTGATTGAGGCCGGCCTCGGTTTTCCGGCCATCACCGTCGCCCCGGGCCAGTTCCTCCTTAAGGACCTTGGCCTGCTTGCCGCCTCGGTATTAGTGGCCGGACATTCTCTAAGCGAATTGGAGGCCTCTTGAGCGGCCGGCTATTGCTCTAGGTACGGACTGAAGTTGTCGGGCGCATCAGGCGCACGTCTGCCCCTACAGCGCCCCACGCACTCCTATCATCCGCCTGCTGCCTAGCCGCCGCGAGTACCTCGTGGCGGCGATTTAATACTCTACAGCGTGCCAGAGATTGGTTCCGCCACCGCTTATTCTGAACGCTGAGCTACTAGTTCATTGTCCAGAGTGGGTGGCCATTCATCAAAGCCGCCGCCCATTCTGTGAAGGCCCGAACCTTTGCAGATAAATGCCGCGTGTACGGATACACGAGGTTGATCGGCATGCTATCCAGCTCCCACCCTGGCAACACCTCAACCAAACCTCCCGATTGAAGATGTGGGTTTGCCTCGGCGCGCGGAACCGAGACAATGCCGAGCCCGGCTAGCCCAGCAGTGATATAAGCACTGCCATTGTTGAAACGCATCACCGGTAGCTGTTCGATCACAAAGTGCTCATCGCCACGATGAAGTACAGGGGTGAGCTGCCTGCCTGAGGCGGGAAAGGTGAACCCGAGGTAACGATGCACAAGCAAATCGTCTGGCTTCAATATCGGCATGGAATCGAGCAAATAGGCGGGTGAGGCGCAGAGGCAAAACCTCATCAGCCCCACCGGACGGCTCACCAGATCCTGATCGGCGACCGTACCGCCTCGAAAAGCGCAATCGATGCCTTCGTGCACGAGGTCAACTACGCGCTCGCTGCAGCCGATATCCAGTTGAATCTGCGGATGTCGCGCGGTGAACTCCGGAAGCGATGGGATAACCAGACAAATACCGACTGGCGAGGGCATTTCAACCTTCACCCGGCCACGAACAACGCTACGGCTCTGCGCAACAGAAGCCTCCAGTTCGTCGAGATCATCCAGTAGCAAACGTGCACGCTCATAGTAGGCGGTGCCATCCGTGGTCGGAGAAACTCGTCTAGTGGTCCGATGCAGCAGTTTCACTCCTAGCTGTGATTCAAGTGCTTGAATCTGCCCGGAAATTGTCGTTTTCGCCACGTTCAGCACTGCTGCCGCCGAAGTAAAACTCCCCACTTCAACGATGCGGCAGAACGCACGCATTGCCTCTAATCGATCAAAGGCCATGATTGTCCGAATTTCCGTCCAGTGAAAACGAGTCAAGCCAGTTTATCCGAGACCTGACGATCAATAAAGTTTCTCCAAGGCCGAATTCCGTCGGTCCTGTGGAGAAAAATATGAGCTCAAAACGCCTCAACTACTACCAAGCAGCGCCTCAAGCGATGAAGGCGATGCTTGGCCTCGAGAAAGCCGCTTCGGAATCGGTGCTGCCCGGACCGTTGCGTGAAATTGTTCGAATCCGCGCCTCTCAGATCAACGGCTGCGCCTATTGCATAGACATGCATACCACTGACGCCGTGAAAGCAGGCGAAAGCCTTCGTCGCTTGATGGCCGTGAGTGTATGGAAGGAAACGCCCTTCTTCACCGAGCAAGAGCGTGCTGCTCTGCTGTGGACCGAGACACTAACGCTGGTAGCGAGCCAGCACGCGCCGGATGAAATCTACCAAGAAGTAGCAGCCCACTTCAGCGCTCAAGAGCTGGCAGAGCTGACGTTCGTGATCGCCGGCATTAATGCCTGGAACCGTTTTGGCGTTGGTTTTGGAATGCAGCCGGAGTGAACTCGATGAACATGTATATCAAAGCAATTTTTTTCACGGCCGCAGGGCTACTGAGTTCCGGTGTTATGGCCCACGGTACCGGTAGCGAAGGAGAAACCGTCACTCCGATTGCGCAAGCCGTTGTTCCTCCCCACGTTTTTAAGCATGCGACGGCGGTTCGTGTCGATTACGCACCAGGCGCTACTTCTACAGCTCACCGGCACCCTGGACACGTGTTCGTCGTGGTGCTGAGCGGAGAGATTGAATCGGCCGTTGACGGATACCCCCCTCAACGATTCAAGGCCGGTGAAGCCTGGTATGAAAGCCCAGGACAACTGCATCGGGTGTCCCGTAATGCAAGTAACTCCGAGCCAGCATCTCTGGTGGCGTGGCTGCTGTCCGACGGTAAAAAGGAACTCGTCCAGCCCGTCACACTGAAGAAGTAACGCTCAGCATGTGCTCAATTGCGCCCAGCGCCGGGCGCATTCAACGAGTGCGGAGCAGTTGATTGGCAACCGTACTCCTGACATTAAAAACCACTACCAGCTTATAACTTAAGTTTGCTTTTGGAGATCCTGATGAAAATACTCAAAGCCCTTATTATCTGTGCTCTTGTAGGAGCTTCCGGCGCTGCTCTCGCCGAAGGCGGAAGTGACCGACTTATTGAAAGAATCGAGACTCGGCATGGTGGGACTACCAGTAAATGATATTTGGTAGTCGGCTACATCCAAGCTGGATGTGATGCCAAGGACGGCTCCCCGTATACATAAGTCGTTGCACCCAAGAATCCGCCTTGGGTGAAAGCCCCTCAGTAATTCTGCGGATGGCTAGGGAAACCCCGCACAAGTCAGCCACGGGCAGCCTATCGGCGACTGAATCGCATTTTTGCCCGGCCCTCGGCAATAGATTGCAGCAGAAACCCGGCTTTGACCGGTTTATGCGTTTTACAGACGTACCGCACCTGCATCGGCAAGCAATTGCCGACGGGCCGTACATAGGATCGACAGGGCGAACAGTGTGACCGGTTGTGCGGTGTTCTTGGTCAGTCCCCGGAAGCGCACCTTCACGCGGCCAAACTGCCGCTTGATCAGCCGGAACGGGTGTTCGACGCCGGCCCGCACCTGTGCCTCGACCTACTCGATTTCGCGCCTGACATTGTATGGGCCACTGCGCTGACTTAACTGTTTGTAGGTGCTGCGCCGTGCCACCATCAGCCGGATGACCTCGCGCCCTGCATGCTCGGGACGTTTCTCCACCCCAGTGGAGCGGGCATCGCCACAGACCACGTTCTCCTCACCATGCAGGAGCTTGTCGACCTAAGGGGCATCGATACCACGACCAGTTAATGCCAACGACCTTGCGCCCAGGCATAAGTGATGTCGCCATACCTGATTGGAAAGCACTGTGGTCGAAGCCCGATATAATTGCTTTAGGCATCGGAGACTTCGACGTGGCCGGCTCTGCACTGGTGAGATGCCCAGGCGGCTTCATCTCTTAATAATCCTGCGGGCGAGGAGTACACCATGCCACTATCTCTTCGAGGTCTTTCCGCGTTCGCGGTAAGCGCTCTTTTTTGTGTTACAGCCAACTCACAAAGTGCCAATGACGTAAGTCAACCTCCCGCCATACTTCCGCTGCAATCAGAAGCTGCGCCAAAGCTGATTGCTTACCCTCCGCTTGCCGAGCCTCTGGCTCGCGGGGTAGTCATCGTCCAGTACCGGGCGGAAAACATTCGCATCATGCCGGTGTTCGGCAAGGAGGCAGCCGATGTGTCGCCGCGCCTAGGACACCTGCACGTGACCTTGGACGGCTCCCCAGGTACCTGGGCGCATACCAGCGGCGACCCGATCATTGTTGTCGGGCTGAAGCCCGGCACCCACAGGATGCTGCTCGATGTGGCCGACCCGACTCACAAGATCCTCACCAGTACGGAAGTTATTTTCACGGTTCCGCAGCAGCGGCCTATGGAGCCTGCCATGAACTAACCAGGGCAAAGTCCTCCGCGTGAGGTACTGGTCTGTCCGGGAACTGAGGGACAGGTAGTTAAGAACTTTGGACTACCTCGATCTTGCCTACTTCAAGCGCGTAGAAAAAGGCGGTCACTTCTCCATCTGAGAAGAGCTGGATCCGTTCAGCTTCGAAGCGCGCACCGCATTCAGGTCGTTGCGCTGATCTGCCGGCCTCGGGGCGCTCGTCGGTAACACGGGAATCGCGATAGGATATCGGGGCGCCCCCTGCCGGTAGAGATGTGTTCAAGCTTCCCGGCCGCCCCATTTTGAGTTGCCTGGCTAATACCTTAGACCTTGGCGCACAGAACGGCCGCCTTGATCAAGCGCCCATGGTCATACCAGGCATGCCTCTGGTATACCGAGTAACTTCTATCGCCTGGCGAACCGGATAACTCAACAAGACCTGAAGCTTGGACGGGATCGGGCTTTCCGACAAAGAGCATCGACGTCTCATTATCCTTGACGACAAATGTCTCTTCGCCCTTATGAACATCCGCCTTTATGCAGTCGAAAAATTCGACATCATGTTTTAGAGTTGTTCCCGAATAACTATCATGGCCCAATCTGATGTCGGGGCTCTGCGCGCAGCCAACTAACAACAGGGTCGGCAGAAACGCAGCACTCAGTCCCTTGAGCACAACTGAATACTCGTGTCGCACAACATTCTTGACGGTCATAATTATGCACTCCGGCCATAAACGCTTATCGTACACAGTGAAAGTAAAATCTCGCTTCAGATCAGCATGAAAGCCAGACACTGATCGCCGCCGTAAATTGACAGCTTAACGTCATGACCCGACTGATCAGTGCAGGTCGAATGCAAGCCATCAACGTCATTGCCTTGCGTAGACCAACTTCTGTTCTCGCTCTCCAGGCCAGATATGGCCAGGCTAAGAAGAACAATGACAATGGCGATCCTTTTCGTCGATTTCATCTTTCACCACCTTTCAACGTCAGCCTTAACAAAAGCTAGCCTTTGCACATTGGCAAGGGCTGCTCGTGCGAAGAGAAGAAGGCCATTGCAATCACCCAGTTACTGAGCGTTAGTGCACGCACCGTTTTTTCAATAGGGTCACTGCACGAATTCGCCAAAAGCGTGAGCAACCACGAACGGCCGTCTTCGGTCTGACGTATCAGGGTCCACTTTACTCCGGGCAACCATTCGCGCAGGTAGCACTCGATGTGTGGTTGGGCTTGAGGACGTGTAGTGATCTGAAGGAGCAGGTTCATATTGATTGCCTCGGCGCTCTTTTGCCCAGGACCGTGAAGTTTCACTGCACGGCCCTGGGCGTTGCGGTAACTGCGGGATTAGGCAACGACCGGGATCAGTGGATCGGCGGCGGCAAGTGCAGCGCTCCGATCAGCAGCCGGCGGATAAATCCAGACGCTATTGATCTGCTGCTTGAGCGACTTGGCTTCATCTCGCACCATTTGCACCTGTCGGTCCCAGCCCTCGGTGAATACAGCGCCCCAGGCTCCCAAATCCAGGCAGGTCACGTACTTGGCTTGGCGATATGTAGTTGGCTGTACGCCCAGGAGGCTGGCCGCAGCGTTGTTGCCAGCCGAACGGCCGAGAGCAATTGCATGCTGGCACGACATGAGGGAGCGGTTGCCGTTTCCGTCCGTAGCCGCATTGGCCACGTCGCCAGTTGCGAACACGTCCTTCTGACCCGGAACCTGGAGGTTGTCGTCCACGTACAGGCGGCCGTAGTCGTCGCGCTCGCCAGGGATCTGTTCGGTCAGAGAACTCGCACGCACTCCGACGGTCCAGATCACGGTATCTGCGTCGATGCGCTCGCCGTCGGCCAGAATCACACCGCGCTCATCTACAGCAGCGACAAGGCTGTTCAGACGCCACTCCAAGCCCAGCTCCTCACTTGCGGAGACAATGGCGGAACGCGGTCCCTCCCCCAACGCTGCGCCGATCTCGCGCCCGCGATCGACAACGATGACCCGGATATTGGCGTTCTCGCCCAGGGCGGCGCGAAGCCGGGCGGGCATTTCGGCAGCGGTCTCGATACCGGTGAAGCCGCCACCTGCAACTACAACGGTATTGCGGCTGGGCGAATCGGGCCGTGCGCCCAGGGACGATACATGCCGCTCAAGGCGCACCGCCTCGTCCAACTGATCCACGTCAAAGGCATGCTCAATACCGGCTAGCGCCGGGCGCACCACCTTGCTACCGGAAGCGAGGACTATCCGGTCATACGCCAGCTCCGCAGCCTTGCCCTGGGCGTCGCGGTAGCTGACCACCTGGCGCTCTACGTCGATATGCTCGGCCATGCCCTTAACGAAAGTCACGCCCACAGCGTCGAACAGTTTGTTGAGGGGGGCAACCATGCGATGCACATCCGGCTCGTAGAAGCGTGGACGGACATGGAGTTCGGCCTGCGGCGCAAGGACTAGGACTTCGACGTCATTACGGTTGTGTTTGTCCAGCAGACGAGTGGCGCTGAGCGCACTCCACATGCCACCAAAACCGGCACCGATGATGAGTATGCGTTGCTTCATGTGAATCTCCAGAAATCGAAATAGGGTGATCAATCAGGATCAGCGCACCCGGCTGCAGCAATGCCGGAAAGGCGTTCATCGTTTCCAAGGCGGGCCGACAACTACGACTATATGAGTCGTAGTTAGATCGAGCAAGCTTTTCTCTCCTGAACAGTGCACCGTTCGTCGCCGTTATCAGGCATCCACCTTCACGCGCTTGGTTTGTCTGGGCTTAAGGCATAATCTGAATAGAAGGAAGCCCGCTGGCGAGCATGCGTGACGCTGACGCCCTTGGATTCCCCTTAGAAATCCTCATTAGAAATACGATCACATAAGGCGGAGTTATCGCATGGCTTTGTACAGTGCAGGCGTGGAATACGGGATTCACTGCCTGCTTTTTTTGACTGACGAGAAAGGCGATGGGCGCGAGGCCAGCGTGCGAACGCTGGCAGAGCTGCAAGGCGTTCCGCCGGAGTTGCTGGCCAAAGTGTTCACTCGTCTGGCCAAGGCTAATCTGGTGGTTGCGACCGAAGGAGTGCGTGGCGGCTTCCGCTTGGCTCGCCCTGCCGACGAGATCACGGTGCTGGACATCGTTCGTGCAATCGACGGCGACAAGGAAATCTTCGAGTGCCGCAACGTGCGCCAACGTTGCGCGGTGTTCCAGACCGGCTGCCCGGAACCAGATTGGGAGAGCGCTGGTCCTTGCAGCATCCATGCGGTCATGCTTCAGGCCCAGCAGCGGATGGAGGAAGCGCTCGCTCAGCAGACCATATTGGATATCGTTCGCCGGGTTGCGCGCAAAACGCCGCCAGAGTATGGCGAACAGGTGCTGAAGTGGATGAACTGACCTGCCCGGCCCTGAGAACGCCGGTCAGCCGTCCCTTTGTGGGAGTCGGCCTCCAGAACAGGGCCTAGCCTTGCACTTACAAGCCCTGGCTCTGGTTCAGCCCCGTTTTTCCCCAACCTTCAAGTGCGCCCCAGGGATTTCATCCAGTCTCGGGGGCTTTGCCCAGTCTTGCGGCGAAACGCCCGAGCCAGAGCTGATGGGCTTTCATAACCGACCTCGTCGGCGACAATTGATATCGGTCGCCCTTCGCGCAGATGCTTCTGCGCGACGCTGATGCGCCAACTCAGCAGATAATCTCCTGGCGTCTGCCCTACGACTGAGTGGAAATGAGCAGCATAGGCGGCGCGCGACATGTTCGACTCGCTAGCCAGCTCAGCAACCGACCAGGAGCGCTGAGGTGCGTTGTGCATCTGTACCAGAGAGCGCGCCAGGCGCGAGTCGGACAATCCCGCCATCATTCCGCTGTTCAGCGCACGCTGATCGAGGAGATGCCGCAGCAGCAAGATGATCAGCAGCTCGAATAGGCGATCAAGCACGGCCTCCCTGCCACAGTGTCCGGCAGCCGCCTCCGCGAACAACCACCTCAATGTGTCGGCCAGCAGCGGCAGCTCGTCGAGAGGCAACACCAAAAGATCGGGTAACGACGCAGATAACGGGTTGCTGGCACCGCCATCGAATTCCATTGAAGCGCACACGAGCTGGGCGCCCGTGGGTTCGTCGGCGATCAACTTATGCCGACTGGGGCGCGGCAGAAAAATCAGGCTGGGCCGGCTGAGCAGCAGATCCCCTCCATCGGGGCGCTTTAAAGTGACGCTGCCAGCCTGCAAGAGATGAAAGTGGCCATGCGGCTCGATGCCATCGTACGTCGCCACGCCGCACAGTCTGCCATTATGAAACAGCCTTGCGCGGACGCCGAACTGCGACAACAGGGTGGACAAACGATCCATATCGGGCCCCATGGAAGCATGCGGACGATCAGTATCCTATCACCAGCAGTTTGGCTCGAAGCATGATCCTGCCCAGGCCTTGGTCAAGCGCGCCCTCAGCAACTACCCCGGCCGGCGAAATTTTCAGGTCAGCCAATCGCCAATGTTAGGGACGACAGCAATTGTCCGCGCCTCCAAACGAGCGCGTCAGGCCGCCCCTGGTCCGTCAGCGAGCACGCATGGCGCTAGGCTCGGATACCCAGCACCACGCCCTGCACACGCAGGCATTCGAGCAGAGCCTGCCCCTGAGGGAGGATCTCATCGATGGAGACGCCCACGGCTTCGGCCAGTGCGGCTAGATGCTCGCGGCCACTGCACTCTCGCGTCTGCAGCAAGGTGAGCAAGGCATACGCCAGCGGCGCAAGGCGGGAGAAATGCACTCGCTGGTCCGTTCGACGCTGCACCAGGATCAGCGTGGGCTCGCTCGATGCAGATGTCGGAAGGTGATTCGGACCGATATCGCAAACCGGCCAGCGGTAGGCCAAGGGCCAGGCCAAGGTCGATAGCAGCGGCACGCCCTCGAGCAAATCGCCTTCGGGATCATGGGCCGGCTCGCAGCTGGCGCTCAGCAGCAGCGCGCTTTCCGTCCATTCGTAGTGGGCCAGTTCCGCCAGCC
Source organism: Pseudomonas sp. AOB-7 (assembly GCF_003696305.1). Classification (GTDB taxonomy): domain Bacteria; phylum Pseudomonadota; class Gammaproteobacteria; order Pseudomonadales; family Pseudomonadaceae; genus Aquipseudomonas. The sequence continues at coordinate 364,217 of NZ_RFFK01000001.1, forward strand.
AGGGCGGCAGGTCCGGAGCATCGCCAGCCCCCTCCTCCAGGTAACCGACGAATTCCTTCGCCAGCTCGGTGAACAGTGGCGTCCGGCAACGGTAGTCGGCGTAGAAGGCGTGAACTAAGGCTTGCCGCTGCGCAGGTGCAAGCGTGGCGCGAAGCACCGGGAAGCCACCACCGAGCAGGGAGTCGAGGTTGCCGATGAACAGCTGGCGATAGATGGCCAGACGGCGCGCCTCGATACCGGGAGGCGCCGGCTGCCGCGGATCACGGACATGGCGCGCCAGCGTCATCAGTTGCTCGTGCAGGGTCTCAGGCACGGCGCACCTCCTGAAGCTCTCGGCTTTCATGCTGAAACGCGCGAATCCGCTCCACCTCCTCCAGCAACTCGCTCAGCGGCGGGAAGTTGAAGTCGCGCTCCAGCAGCGTCGGCAAGGCCCCGAAACGCCCATAGGCCTGCGCCAGCAGGCTCCAGACGCCGTCCTTCACCGCGGCGCCGTGAGTATCGATCTTGAGATCCTCGGCCTCGTCATAGTGGCCGGCCACATGCAAGTAGACCACTCGCTGCGGCGGAATAGCGGCCAGGTAACCCGCTGCGTCGTAACCATGATTGATCGAATTGACGAAGAGGTTGTTGACGTCCAGCAGCAGGTCGCAATCCGCCTCATCCAGCACCGCCTTGAGGAAGTCGATCTCGCTCAGCGCCTGATAGGGCGCGGCGTAGTAGGAGATGTTCTCCACCGCGATGCGGCGTCCCAGCATGTCCTGAACCTGGCGAATACGCGAGGCGACATGCCGCACCGACTCGTCGGTGAAAGGCAGCGGCAGCAGATCGTAGAGCTGGCCGTCGTCGGAGCAGTAGCTCAGGTGTTCGCTGTACAGCGCAACGCGATGATGATCGAGAAACAGACGGGTGCGTTGCAGCAACTCCCGGTCGAGAGGGGCCGGCCCACCCAAGGACAACGACAGGCCGTGGCAGGTAATCGGAAAACGCTCGGCAAGCCGCGCCAATTGCTCGCCATAAGCGCCCCCCACACCAATCCAGTTGTCGGGTGCACATTCGAGAAAGTCCACGGCGCTGTCCGCCATGAGACGAAACTCGGGTAGCAAGGCGCGGCGCAGACCAAGGCCGGCGCCATTCAAGGCTGATAAGGGCATCACGATGGCTCTCCAGATAGGGTGACGCCCTCCCCGCGCATGGGCACCGGGAGGGCTTCGGATCAGTCCTTGGCCTGGCTCATGCGGGTGAACAATTCCGTGGGTACTGGCTTACCGTTGGAGGTGTACTGATTGCTGCGATACTTGTAGACCTCGGCCTCGGACAGGTAGCCGTCGCCGTTGGTGTCCATCTCCTCGAACTCGACCTGACGGGTCGGGGCTACGGTCAGAAACTCTGCGAGCGACACCAGGTGGTCGTCGTCGCTATCGGTGCGGGCGAAGGACTCGTCGCCGCATTTGCCCTCACCGCACTTGCCTTCGGCCTGGCTGACCTTGGCGCCGGCCTCGCTGGTGCCGCATTTGCCTTCACCACATTTGCCCTCCCCGCACTTGCCTTCGCCAGCCTTCTCGGCGGAAGCCAGTTGGTAACCCTGAGGCAATGCCTCCACGGCAAAGGAGGCCTGGGCCAGGCTCATGCCGCCCGCCAGGGCAACAGCGATGAGGCCAAGACGGGTCTTGTTGGTGACGTGGGTACGAGACATAAGATTTCTCCGGACGCTGAGCGCGGTCGACCGCGCGGGTAATGCCACAAGGGCTGAATCCGGCATGAGGCAGATGGCGCGCCGATCGATACTCGACGGGGATGCGCAGGCCTCTTGCAGGCCTGGCCATTTGGCACCGGCGATGTATCCATGAAGTATCGGCAGACCGGCGCCTTTGTATGCCTGCGCCCAATACCCAGGTCGCGGATACAGAGAGATACCTCAATGAGCGGTTTGCCGAGGGCCGCTGCGCCGGGACACGCCGCATTGCCCATCACAGGCAGAACTGGCCGGGACCCTCTAGGGGGCACGGCCACGCTTTGTAACGCTCTGTATTGCAGCGCGAAATCTTACACAGGCTTGCACAGCGGCCGCGGCTGGACACATGCGCACTACAAGGGGATGAAAGTCTGAGCCGCCTCGGGCTCACGCCATCGCCCGAGATACTCAATGAAGAGATATGGCGCAGCCCCATCAACGAGGTACACCCCATGATCAACCCTATCGAGAAGGTGCTTTACACCGGCAAGACCCACACCCGCGGAGGCCGCAACGGCGAGTCGCGCAGTTCGGATGGAAGGCTGGACATCAAGCTGTCCGCCCCCGGCTCGTCCGCCCCCGGCACCAATCCCGAGCAACTGCTGGCAGCCGGCTGGTCGGCCTGCTTCATCGGCGCCATCGGCAAGGCAGCTGCCGCGCTCAAGGTTGCTCTCCCCGACGGCCTGGCGGTGGATGCGGAAGTGGACCTGGGTACCGGAGGCACCGCCTATTTCCTGCGGGCGCGGCTGAATGTCAGCCTGCCCGGGGTGGAGCCGGAAGTCGCTCGAGCGCTGGTCGACACCGCGCACAGCACCTGTCCGTACTCCAAGGCCACTCGCGGCAACATAGACGTCGAAATCAACCTGATCTGATCCCGGCATGCGCTGCTGTCCGCCCGCCGGCGGACGGCAGCGTCGGCATTCGCCCCCTGCAACCAGCCGCCTTGCGCGCCCTCTCCACGACAGGATCCCCAACGTGATCAAGCCTCTTTTCAGCCTCCTTGCGGCCTGCCTGATGACTGCCGCCTGCAGCGCAGGCGCCCAGGACGACCCGCTCAATCCACGCAGTGCGTCACCCGCCCCCACGGTTCCTGAACTCAGGGGGATCACCCACTGGATCAACAGCGAGCCCCAGACCTTGGAGCAATTGCGCGGGCGGGTCGTCCTCGTCGAGTTCTGGACCTATGACTGCATCAACTGCCTGCGCACCCTGCCCCATGTGCAGCAATGGCACGAACGCTATCGCGATCAAGGGCTGGTCGTGATTGGTGTGCACACGCCCGAGTACGCACATGAAAAGGTAACGGCCAATCTCGATGAGGCGGTAGATCGACTCGGCATCACCTATCCGGTCGCCCAGGACAATGGCTACAGGACCTGGAACGCCTTCGGCAACCGCTACTGGCCGGCCCTCTACCTGATCGACCAGGGCGGTCGCATTGTCTACCAGCACTTCGGCGAAGGTGCCTATGCCGAAACCGAAACCAAGATTCGGCAACTGCTTCAGGCCACCCACTGAAAGGGAAATAGGAACAGGGCGACGGGATATACCATCCCGTCGCCCTGTGGCGGTCTCATGTCATGCCCGTTCGCCGGGCAGGAATCACTGCTCCAGCACGAGCAGCGGTGTGCCTTTCTTGACGATGTAAGTCGCCAGCTCAGAGGCCTTGTCCTCACCGATATTGGTGGCGATATGCGGTGTGCCGGCCGGGATGTAGAGGGACTCGCCGGCCTTGAGAATCACCGGTGCCCGCCCCTTGAGCCGATACTCGAAGGTGCCTTCGATCACGTAAGCGACCTCCACCCCCGGATGGGAATGATTCGGCGATGCCACACCCGGGTCGAAATCGACCCGTGCCTGAATCACCTCGTGAACCGAGTCGCCAAGATCATCGCGAGTCAGATCCGTGCGCTGGATACCTTGTTTCCAGTTGGCGCTCGCAGCGCTTTCGGTCTGGTGCTGGTCGGCCTGGGCAAGCCCGGCAAATGCGGTAAGCGCCACGGCGGCGGCGAGTAGATGGGGATAACGCATGGTCGTCTCCTTTCAGAGCAGTCAGAGGGAGGCGCCACTCTGACCAACCGCCGTAGCGTCGGTATGTCGAAAGGGTGCAGATTTGCATGCCTGCGTGTGCGCAAGGGCCTGGGATACATCAGGGTACAGGCGGCTAGTCGACCCTCCACCCGCGCACTAACGACAGCGGCCTACCAGGCCTGCTGCTTCTCCATGATGAAGTTCACGAACGCCCGCAGGCGCAGCGGCATGTGCTTGTGCTGCGGGTACAACAGGGTGAAAGGCCGCGAGCGCCCGGCAAACGGCTGAAGCACCTCTACCAGCGAGCCCTCCGCCAGTTCGCGCTCGACGATGAAGCGATAGGTCTGGAACAGACCCGCACCATGCTTGGCCAGGGTCACGCCGCCGAGCACGTCGTCGGAACAGAGGTAGCCGCCATCGGTCAGCATCTCTCGCTCCTTGCCCCCTTCGCTGAATAGCCAGGTGATCCGTCGTCCACTGCTGGGCAGTTCGAACTGGATGCATTCGTGCTGCTGCAGATCGTCCAGCACCAGCGGGGCACCGATCCGCTGCAAGTATTCGGGGGCAGCCACCACCAGCAGACGGGCATCTTCCAGCGGGCGGGCGATCAAGGTCGAGTCGGGCTGGGCTCGCACACGCACGGCCATGTCATAACCTTCGCCGACGAAATCGATATTGCGGTTGCTCAGATGGGCCTCGACCCGGACCTTCGGGTAGCGCCGCCGGAACTCGGGCAGCAGCGGCAGAATCCGGTGGTGCCCGTAAGTGGTGGGCAGACTGATGCGCAAGGTACCCGAAGGTTCCTGCTGCTTGCCCATCACCTCCCGCTCCGCATCCACCAACTGCGTCAGGGCCTGCCGGCACTGTTCGTAATAACTGCGCCCACCTTCGGTCAGGCGGATGCTGCGCGTGGTGCGCACGAACAATTTCGTCCCCAGGCGCTCCTCGAGACGGCCGACCGAGCGGCTGACCGCTGCCGGGGTTACCCCCGCAACGAGCGCGGCCGCGGTGAAACCACCCTCCTCGGCCGCGAGGCAAAAAAGCTCGATGCTGCCCAGCAATACATCGTCGAACTGTCTGCGCATGATTAATTACACCATGTATCAACTGAAGTTTCCCAAACCCCATTTATCGGCATTGGAGGCACAAATATAGTCCCTCCCAACGGCGTATCGCAGATTCCGCTCGGCGCCGAGCAAGAGCCCTTCACTCTCTTCAGGAGAAACATCATGAGCAGCAACAAAACCGTCGTCATCACCGGAGCTTCCAGCGGTATCGGCTTTGGCCTGGTCAAGGCCTTTCTCGCCAGCGGATTCAACGTGGTCGGCAATGCACGCTCCGAGGCGCGTCTGGCCGAGGCGCGCGCCGAACTCGGCAACCCCGACAGCTTCATTGGCGTGGCGGGCGACATTGCCCACCCGACAACCGCCAAGCGTATCTTCCAGGTGGGCATCGAGGTGTTCGGCAAGGTCGATGTGCTGGTCAACAATGCCGGCTTCTTCCTGCCGAAGCCTTTCGTCGAGTACAGCCCGGAGGATATCGAGAGCCTGCTGGAAACCAATCTGAAGGGGGTGATCTACGCTTCGCAAGTAGCCGCCGCCCATATGATCGAGCGCAAGCAGGGCCATATCATCAACATCACCGCGGCGGTCGCGCTGCAACCCAACCTGGCGGTTCCCGCGGCATTGCCGGTGCTGATCAAGGGCGGGTTGAACCAGGCCACCCGCGCACTGGCCCTGGAACTGTCGCCCTACAACATCAAAGTCAACGCGGTCGCCCCGGGGATCATCGAAACCCCGATGCACGATCCGGCGACCCGCGACTTCCTCAACGGCCTGCAGCCGGCCGGCCGCATCGGTCAGGTCAGTGAAATCGCCGATGCCGTGCTGTATCTGGCCAACGCGGACTTCACCACCGGCGTGGTGCTGCCCGTCGATGGCGGCATGAGCGTCGGCAAGTGGTAGTCGGCCAGCGCGGCCAGAATCGATAGCGCACCGCGGTGAAGACCGCCCCGTCCTACCCCAACGCAGGAGCAATACCATGCCGTTCGTCAACGTTCGAATCACTCGCGATGGCGTCACCCGCGAGCAGAAAGCCCAGGTCATAAAGGAAATCACTGAGACCCTGGAACGCGTCCTCAACAAGCGTCCCGATCTTACCCATATCGTGATCGAGGAGGTCGACACCGATAACTGGGGTTATGCCGGCATGACCACCACCGAGTACCGCAGCAAGACGCCGCAGAGCTAGCCCCCTGTGGGTCGGTCGGCTCGACCGGCCCACACCTCTCCTCCCCCTGAGCCGGCCGTGCCGTATGAGCCTCTCGCAGGAATGCTGAGAGGCTGCACCAGCCATTAAATGATGGACGGCATTTGATTTTATATTATTACCATAATATAAATTACCGCAGCCCCCATCAGGACTGCGAACGATGCGTACCGAGCCTCTGTCACTCCCCCTCATATTGTCACTGGCGCTGGTGGCCGGCTGTCACAGTCAGGCCGATACCTCGGCGCCGGCTCTACAGCCACGTAACGTGCTGACCACAACCGCGCAGGCAGCCACCAGCGGCACCTCGCTCTACACCGGGGTCGTCGCCGCCCGCACCACCAGTGACCTGGGCTTCAGGGTCGGCGGCAAGGTCGTCGAGCGTCGGGTAGATCCCGGCTCCCCCGTGGCGCGCGGCGACGTCCTGCTGGTACTGGACAACGTCGACTTCCAGCTCGCTCTGCGCGCCGCCCGCAATCGGGTTGCCGCCGCCCAGGCCGAATTGCGCCAGGCGCGCGACGACGAAGCCCGCTATCGCCGCCTGAGCCATACCGGTGCCATTTCGCGGCAGAGATTCGAACAGGCGGCCACCCGGCTGCGCGTGGCCGAAGCGGCTCATGCCGCCGCCAGTTCGGAGGCCGCCCAAGTGGAGAACCGCCAGCACTACTCGACCCTAATCGCCGACGCCGATGGCGTGGTTACCGAGGTGCTGGCGGATCGCGGCCAGGTGGTCGGCGAGGGTCAGGTGGTCGTCAGGCTGGCCCATGCGGGCGCACGCGAGGCGGTGATCGACCTCCCGGAGACCCAGCGCGTGCTGGCCAGTCAGCCGGCGCAGGCCATTCCCTACGGCCAGGAAACCCCGCTGCCTGCGACGCTACGCGAACTGTCCGCCAGTGCCGACCCCGTCACCCGTACCTTTCGAGCCCGTTACACCCTGGCCGGGGATAATGCCGATCTGGCCCTGGGCTCCACCGTAACGCTGCACCTGGGCAGCGCGGCACAGGCGCGACAAGTTCGGGTGCCGCTCGGCGCGCTTCTCGACAAGGGCCAGGCAACCGGTGTCTGGGTCATAGGCGCAGACAGCCGGGTTACGCTGAGAACGGTCAAGGTCCTACGCCTGGGGCAGGAACATGCGCTGCTGGAGGGAGACCTGGCGCCTGGCGAGCGCATCGTCGCGCTCGGCGCGCAGCTCCTCAATGCCGGCGACAGCGTACGCGAACTCGCTACGCCTTCGCTCGCCCGGGAGCACTGAGATGAGCGGCTTCAACCTGTCCAGCTACGCCGTGCGCCAGCCGGCGGTGACCCTGTTCCTGATCATCGCGACGCTGCTGGCCGGCGTCATCGCCTTCGGCAAGCTCGGCCGCGCCGAGGCCCCCTCCTTTACCGTAAAGACCATGACCATCACGGCAGCCTGGCCGGGCGCCACCGCCAGGGAAATGCAGGAGCAGGTGGCCGATCGCCTGGAAAAGCGCCTGCAGGAACTGGATCTGTATGACCGGGTGGAGACCATCGCCCAGCCCGGCTTCGTCTCGATGCGCCTGCAGTTCCTCGACTCCACCCGTCCCAAGGACATCCAGCAGCTGTTCTACCAGACCCGCAAGAAACTCACGGACGAGGCCCAGCGCCTGCCCCAGGGCGTCCTGGGCCCCTACTTCAACGATGAATACTCCGACGTCTACTTCGCCCTCTACGCACTGGAGGCCGAGCCCTTGCCGCATCGCCAGCAGGTGCGCATGGCCGAGGATCTGCGCCAGCAACTGCTGCGTCTGCCCGGGGTGAAGAAGGTCAACATCCTCGGCGAGCAGGCACAGCGCATCTTCGTCGAGTTCTCCTACGAGCGTCTGGCCACCCTGGGTCTGCGGCCCGAGCAGATCTTCGACAGCCTGGCCAAACAGAATGCCGTGGCGCCGGCCGGCTTCGTCGAGACCAGCGGCCCGCGCGCCCACATCCGTCTCGATGGCGCCTTCGACAGCCTCGAGCTGATCGAGAACGTACCGATCAACGCGGGCGGCCGACTCCTGCGCATCGCCGACGTTGCCAACGTGCGCCGCGGCTACGAAGAGCCGGCGAGCTATCGTATCCGTCACCAGGGCAAGCCAGCGCTGATGCTCGGCGTGGTGATGGAGCCGCATTTCAACGGCCTGGAGCTGGACGAGTCCTTGCAGGCCGAAGAATCACGCATCCAGGCCGACCTGCCGCTCGGCGTACGCTTCGACAAGGTCGCCGACCAGGCCGAGAAGATCCGCCTGGCGGTGAACGAATTCATGCTCAAGTTCTTTGTCGCCCTTGCCGTGGTCATGGTCATCAGCCTGCTGGCGCTGGGCCTGCGCGTCGGCCTGGTGGTAGCCGCCGCCGTGCCTCTGACTCTGTCCATCGTCTTCGTAGTGATGCTGGCGACTGGCAGAGAGTTCGACCGCATCACCCTCGGCGCGCTGATTCTCTCTCTGGGGCTTCTGGTGGACGACGCCATCATCGCCATCGAAATGATGGTGGTAAAGCTCGAAGAAGGCCTGGGACGCATGCAGGCTGCCACCTTCGCCTGGACCTCCACTGCCGCGCCCATGCTGACCGGCACCCTGGTGACGGTCATCGGATTCCTGCCGGTGGGGTTCGCCCGCTCGGGCGCCGGTGAATATGCCGGCAACATCTTCTGGATCGTCGGCTTCGCCCTGCTCGCTTCCTGGCTGGTGGCGGTGTTTTTCACCCCCTACCTGGGCGTGAAACTGCTGCCGAAGATCCGCCCGGTGGCCGGTGGCCACGAGGCGCTTTACGCCACGCCGGGCTACCAGCGTCTGCGACGTGTTGTCAGTTGGTGCGTCAACCGCCGCGTGCTCGTCAGCGTTCTGGTGGTGGGCGCCTTCGCCCTCAGCATCCTGGGTCTTGGCGCGGTGAAGAAGCAGTTCTTCCCCAACTCCGACCGCTCGGAGTTGCTGGTGGAGGTCTACATGCCGCCGGGTAGCGCCTTCAAGGCCACCGAAGCGGTGGTCGCTCAGGTGGAGCAAGCCCTGCTCGAAGAACCCCAGACGCAGATGGTGGATGCCTATGTGGGCGGCGGCGCCCCCCGCTTCTTCCTGTCGCTGAATCCGGAACTGCCGGACCCGGCCTTCGCCAAGCTCATCGTGCAAACCGCCGACTCGCATGCCCGCGACGCCCTCAAGGCACGCATGCAGGCCCGCGTCGAAGCCGGCGAATTCCCCTCCGCGCGGGTGCGCGTCACGCAACTGGTGTTCGGCCCTCCGGTGCCGTTCCCGGTGGTGTTTCGCGTCTCCGGCCCCGATCTCGAACGACTCCGGCAGGTCAGCGAAGAAGTGCGCGCAGTGGTGAGCACCAACCCCATGACGCGCGACACCTTCGTCGACTGGGGTGAACGCAGCAGTGCCTACCGCCTGGTGCTCGACCAGGATCGTCTGCGCCTGTTGGGCTTCAGCCTCGATGAGGTGAAGAGCCAGCTGAACGCCCTGCTGGTCGGCAACCCGGTGACCGAGGTACGTGAAGGCACTCGCAGCGTATCGGTGATGGTGAGGGCCCTGAATACCCAGCGGGAGAACCTCGACGGCATCGCCGGCCTGACCATTACCAACGCGGCGGGGGTATCGGTGCCCCTGGAGCAGGTAGGCCATTTCCAGGCCGTGATGGAGGAGCCCATCCTCAAACGCCGTGACCGCGAACCGACCTTCGAGGTGCGCGCCGATATCCTGCCCGGTACCCAGCCGCCAGATGTGCAGAAGGCGGTATATGCCGACTTGCAGGCGCTGATCGCCGGCCTGCCGGAAGGCTACCGGGTGACCATCGGCGGCCCGGTCGAGGAAAGCGCCAAGGCCAATCGGGCCCTTGCCGAGTGGTTCCCGCTCATGATTCTGCTGACCCTGGTGGTGATCATGTTCCAGGTGCGTTCTTTCGCCCTGATGTTCATGGTCTTCGCCACCGCGCCGCTGGGCCTGATAGGTGCGGTGCCGACCCTGTTGCTGTTCGGCCAGCCGTTCGGCTTCAACGCCATTCTGGCGTTGATCGGCATCGGCGGCATCCTGATGCGCAACACCCTGATCTTCACCGACCAGATCCGCCATGAGCAGGCTGACGGCAGGCCGCTACGCGAAGCGATCATCGAAGCCACGGTGCGTCGCGCCCGCCCAGTGTTGCTCACGGCGCTGGCCGCCGCCCTCGCCTTCATCCCGCTGACCTTCTCGGTGTTCTGGTCAGCGATGGCCTATGTGCTGATAGGCGGAGTCCTGGTCGGAACGTTGCTGACGCTGCTGTTCCTCCCTGCCCTCGCCGCGCTGATCCTGCGCACGAAGCCGCAGCCGACCCGCGAGGCGCCCCCGAGTTGGACGCCCTCCGGGCAGACGCAAGCCCGTGCACTGCGGCAGCGCGAAGGCAGCGAGGCATGAGCGAATCGCGGCGATCTGCCGCCGAGAAGATGAGGTCATGAGAACGACTACAACCTACTCCCCCGAAGTCCGTGAACGTGCCGAGCACATGGTGCTGGAGCAGCTGAACGACTGGCCAAGGACGCCTGTGCAGCGGAGCCGGCCAGGACCTGGGCTTCGTCGCGTGCCCGGCGTTGTAGTCGTCCCTGCAATCCAGACTCAGTCCTTCTCATAAACCCCGCATCACTGCTGCTTGCGTTTACGGAACTCCGCCACCTTATGCCGGTTACCGCATAGCGCCATGCTGCACCAGCGGCGGCGATGGGACTTGGTGCGGTCGTAGAACCAGAGCACGCAATCTGGATGTTCGCATTGACGCACCAGATTGAAGTCTCCTTCCACCAGCAACTTGGCAGCCGCCTCGGCCAGAGGCGCCAGGTACTGCTCGGCGGTGGTTGCTGCCCGCACTTTCTCCAGTCGCAGTTCTCCACTCGTCGAACAGTCCAGCCGCAGGTGGCTGGGCGTGGCCAGGAAGCGATTGAGTACCTCCGGCGAACCCTGGCCGCCCGCCTTGCGTCGCTCCACCAGCCCCCGCACCGCTTCGCGCAGGGTCAACGCCGCCTTCAGCAACTCGCCCTTGGGAAAGCGCGTGCTGGATAGGTCCCAGCCGGTGCGGACCAGCCAAGCTCGGACATCCTCGTCGCTGCGCCAGAACTCCAGAGGAGCCCCGTCCAGCGCGGCCAAGGTATTGAGCATGTCCAGCACGGGGTGGTCGGCCAGTACGAAGGGTTCGACGGGAGACGAAGCAGAGGTGGTGGTCATGATGGCGCTCTGTAAGGTAACCGGCCAAATAGTAACCCTATAAACCATAAGTGAACAGTTACAAAATTCTGGCTTGTAACCTTTTTTATCCAGTTGACAGGTTACAGGCAAGGTTCATAATCGGCGCCATGGGTAACCATAAATAATCATTTTACAAGTTACAGAGTGACCGCCATGACCTCACCTATCGTGCATATCCCGGTTCGCCATCAGTTCGTCGACGCCGACGGTGTCCGCGTCTTCTACCGTGAGGCGGGTGACCCCGCCGCCCCCACCCTGCTGCTGGTGCACGGCTTTCCCAGCTCTTCCCACCAGTTCCGCGAACTGATCCCGCTGCTGGCCGACATGTTCCATATCGTTGCGCCGGACCTGCCGGGGTTCGGTTTCACCGAGGTGCCCGCTGAGCGTGAATACCGCTACAGCTTCGATGCCCTGGCGCTCACCCTCGACGCCTTCGTCGAGAAGCTGGGCCTGCAACGCTACGCCCTCTACGTATTCGACTACGGCGCACCCACCGCCCTGCGCCTGGCCCTGGCCCATCCGGATCGAGTCACCGGGTTGATCTCGCAAAATGGCAATGCCTACCTGGAAGGTTTGGGCGATGCCTGGCAGCCGATCCGCGACTATTGGGCCGAACCGGGCAATCCCGAGCGCCGCCAGGTGGTGAACGATGCCGTGCTGAACCTGGCCGGCACCCGCTGGCAGTACCTGCATGGCGTGAAGGACGTGGAGCGGGTGGCGCCCGAGTCGTACTACCTCGATGCGTTGCTGTTGGAACGTCCAGGCAACAAGGACATCCAGCTCGACCTGTTCCTCGATTACGCCAACAACCTGAAGCTGTACCCGGCCTTCCAAGCGTTCCTGCGCGATACGCGACTGCCTACCCTGGTGATCTGGGGCGCGCACGATCCCTTCTTCATCCCGCCGGGCGCTGAAGCTTTCAAACGCGACAATCCCGATGCGATCGTGGAGCTGCTCGATACCGGGCACTTCGCCCTGGAAACCCATGTGGATCATATCGCCCGGCGCATCCGGGACGTGCTGGGGAGTATTCAGGCCTGATGTCTTGCCCAACTCGACCGGAGCTAGCGCCATGACCCGCGCCATCAAACTCTACCGTTATCCGCTGTCGGTGCATGCCCACCGCGCAGAGCTGCTGCTCGCGTTGCTGAAGGTGCCCACCGAGCTGATCTTCGTCGACCTGGCCAAGCGGGCCCACAAGCACCCCGAATTCCTCGCCCTCAATAGCTTCGGTCAGGTGCCGGTGATCGACGACGGCGGCACCATCGTCAGCGACTCGAACGCCATCCTCGTCTACTTGGCGAAAAAATATGGCAACGGTCGCTGGCTGCCGACAGATCCCCTAGGCGAGGCCCGTGTACAGCGTTGGCTGTCGGTGGCCGCCGGCCAGGTCGCCTTCGGGCCTGGGGCCGCGCGGCTGATCAGGGTATTCGGCGCCCGCTTCGATGCCGAAGAAGTCATCGCCCGCGCCCATGCCTTGTTCCAGATCATGGATGGCGAACTGGCCAAAACGCCCTTCCTCGCCGGTGATTGTCCCAGCATTGCTGACATCGCCAACTACACCTCCATCGCGCTCGCGCCGGAGGGCAATGTGTCGTTGGCGCCATACCCCAACCTCCGCGCCTGGCTGACCCGCATCGAGGCCCTGCCCGGCTTCGTGCCCATGCAGCGCTCCGTGGCGGGCCTGCAGGCCGGCTGAACCCGCCGCCCGCTGCCGGTACGCCCGGCAGCCTCTCCAGCGAGGTTTTCGTGATGGATACTTCAACCAATCCCCGCCGTTCTCCCTGGCATGCCGGCGAAAAGGCGATGCAAGAACGCGCCGGCGTTTCCGGGGACATGGAGTCCTACGGTCAGCGGGTGATCCGTGACTACATGCCAGACCAGCACCGTGACTTCTATCACCAATTGCCCTTCATGATCGTCGGCGCAGTGGATGCCCAGGGCCGGCCCTGGGCGACGCTACTCGAAGGGCCGGAAGGCTTCGTCACCTCGCCCGATCCCCGCTGCCTGGTGCTAGCCACCGAACTCGACCAGCAGGACCCGGCGGCCAGCGGCTTTGCGACCGGCAGCGCGATCGGCCTGCTGGGCATCGAGTTGCACACACGGCGGCGCAACCGCATGAACGGCGTCCTCCGACAAGTCGAAGCGGGTCGTCTGGAAGTCGCCGTCGAGCACTCCTTCGGCAATTGCCCGCAGTACATCCAGCAACGCACCTACACCCGCGAGGAGACAGGCCGCGACGAGCAGGACGCACGCCAGGACTTCGCGGCGCTGGACGCCAGCCTGACAGCGATGATCCGCAATGCCGATACGTTCTTCGTCGCCAGCTACGTCGAGCACGAAGACGGCCAACGCTCTGTGGATGTCTCCCATCGCGGTGGGCGGCCTGGATTCATTAAAGTCAGCGGGAACCGCCTGACCATCCCGGACTACGCCGGCAACTTGCACTTCAACACCCTGGGCAACCTGCACCTGAACCCGGTCGCCGGATTGCTTTTTGTCGATTTTCTCAATGGCGATGTGTTGCAACTGTTTGGAACGACGGAACTGATTGCCAATAGCCCGATGATCGGCGCTTTCAAGGGTGCCGAACGCCTCTGGACCCTCGACGTAGAGCAGGCCGTGCTTCGACCGCGCGCCTTATCGATTCGCTGGAATTTCCAGGAATACGCGCCGACCAGTCTGATGACCGGTACCTGGGCCGAAGCCGATGGGCAGCAGCGCAATCAGTGGCAGGACTGGCAAGTGATCCGCCTGGAACAGGAAAGCCAGGACATCCGTTCCTTCTACCTCCAGCCCCCAAACGGCGGGACGGTCAGTTTCATGGCGGGACAGCATCTACCGCTACGCATTCCCAAGGCTGCCGGGGGGCAGGTGCTGGTTCGCACCTATAGCCTGTCCAGCGCACCCTCTGACAGCTTTCTGCGCATCAGCGTCAAGCTTCAGGGGCTGGTCTCGCGCTACCTGCACGACCAGGTTCGAGTCGGTGACCGGCTACAGGTACGCGCACCCATGGGGCGCTTCACCCTTGACGGAGACACGCCACGCCCCGTGGTACTGATCGGCGCAGGCGTCGGCATGACGCCATTGCTTTCGATGCTGCGGGAATTGGTGGCGCAGAACCAGCTGTCGGGAAACAAGCGCCGCATTCACCTGTTCCAGTCCGCGCGAACCTTGAAGCAATTGCCTTTTCAGCAGGAAATCGCGGATCTGCGCAAACGCTGCCCTGATCTGTTGCAGGTGCACCGCGCCCTCAGCTGCCCGGAAGAAAATACAGTGCTGGGCCGGGATCATGAACTGCTCGGACGTCTCGACGTCGCGACGATCAAGATTCACCTGCCGGTGGACGACTACGACTTCTACTTATGTGGCCCCGGGGGCTTTGTCCAAGCGATTTACGACGGCCTGCGCGCACTGAACATCGCCGATCAACGCATCCACGCCGAGACCTTTGGCCCCTCGACACTGCAACGCAAAGAGGACAATCACCCTGCAAAACCCGCTCAGCCGCCGGCGGCAACAGCGCCGGCGCCGGTGTATTTCTCCGCCTCGGCCAGGGAAGCCCGCTGGAAACCAGGCAGCGGCAGCCTGCTGGAACTGGCGGAAAGCCGTGGTCTGTCTCCCGACTTCAGCTGCCGTGGTGGGTCCTGCGGCATGTGCCGGACGAAAGTGCTCAGCGGCCAGGTGCACTACCCCCATCTCCCGGCTCAGATGCCGGACGAAGGCATGGCGCTCATCTGTTGCGCTGTACCCGCTTTAGACGAAAGCGGTGGGCAGCCGCTGGTTCTGGATATCTGATGAGGAACACGGAAATAGCTGATGAAATCACCTCCATCGCCGGGCTTGAAATCTTCCGTGCTGTAACTGGTCCGGCGAATCTCAACATTCGGCCCGAACAGCTCGCTTGCAACGGTTAGGTGCGGGCTGAGAAACGACTTAGAGCCGAATGAAAAGAGCCCCGCCCGTCACTGAATTTGGGGGGACTTGGGACGACCGGGCCTGGCTTGGCGCATCTGGACACCAGTCAAAGGCATGGCGGGTATCTCCTGGCGGTTTACGAACCCCGCGTGAATACCCGCTTTTTCCACTGCTGGACCCGCACGCTTGCGAACGCTAACGGACACAAAACACCCAGTCGACCACCAGTGGGACGCCAAAAACACTCGGACATGGGATGCACAGGCGACGTGGACCATCTGGCGCACGACACCCTTGGAAGCCTTGCCCGGCCTGGCCTGGAGCCCTGAAATCTAACAGCTGTTTAACGCTAAGCACCTGAGTTGAAAACAGTTTTCTTCAAATACATGGTTGACAGCGGCGCAGCCGACGGTAGAATGCCGACCCACAGACGCGGGATGGAGCAGTCTGGTAGCTCGTCGGGCTCATAACCCGAAGGTCGTAGGTTCAAATCCTGCTCCCGCAACCAAACATCGAAAAGGCCACTCAAGCGAGTGGCCTTTTTGTTTGCGCCTTCAATTGACTCAGTCGATTAAAACAAACAAACCGATTGACAGCATTTAAATCAGGCGTAGAATCATCGGCGCGGGATGGAGCAGTCTGGTAGCTCGTCGGGCTCATAACCCGAAGGTCGTAGGTTCAAATCCTGCTCCCGCAACCACCTTCAGAAAAAGGCCACTCAAACGAGTGGCCTTTTTCGTTTCCGCCGTTGATCTTCCTCAGCTTCCCTTAAGCCAGGCGGGCATACCCTTACCGTACCTGCAGAAGACGCAGGTTATCGACAGAGGAACGCCCTGATGAACTGGAAGAACACCCCGTCCCGCTATGGCAGCCTGTCCATCGGCCTGCACTGGCTGATGCTGATCCTGATCGCCGCCGTCTACGCCTGCATCGAACTCAAAGGCAATTTCCCCAAGGGCAGCGACGCCCGCGAGCTGCTCAAGCAATGGCATTTCATGCTCGGCCTGAGCGTATTGGCCCTGGTCTGGCTGCGCCTGCTGGCTCGCGTGATCGCCCCGGCGCCGAAGATCGAGCCGGCGCTAAGCGCCTGGCAAGCCGTACCCGCGAAACTGATGCATGTCGCCCTGTACGCCCTGATGATCGGCACGCCGCTGGTCGGCTGGCTGATCCTTAGTGCCGCCGGCAAGCCCATCCCCTTCTTCGGCCTGGAGCTGCCGGCATTGATCGGCCCGAACAAGGAGCTGGTCGGACAATTCAAGGAACTGCACGAGCTGGCCGGCACTGCCGGCTACTGGCTGATCGGCCTGCACGCCGCGGCCGGCCTGCTGCACCACTATATAGGCGGCGACAACACCCTGGTCCGCATGCTGCCCAAACGCAACTGAAGACCAGGCGCCTCTGGTCAAGTGCCCGATCCGCCGCTAGAATTGCGCACTTTTTGATCAGCGGCGCCCCCGGGGCGCCCATCGAGGTTAGCCCGCATGTCCACCGCCACACCGAAAGTCGGCTTCGTTTCCCTGGGATGCCCCAAGGCCACGGTCGATAGCGAACGCATCCTGACCCAGCTGCGCATGGAAGGTTACGAGATCGTGCCGACCTACCAGGATGCCGACGTGGTGGTGGTCAACACCTGCGGCTTTATCGACAGCGCCAAGGCCGAATCGCTGGACGCCATCGGCGAAGCCATTGCCGAGAACGGCAAGGTGATCGTCACCGGCTGCATGGGCGTGGCCGAAGACAGCATCCGCGACGTGCACCCCAGCGTGCTGGCCGTCACCGGCCCGCAGCAGTACGAGCAGGTGGTCAACGCCGTGCACGAGGTGATCCCGCCGAAGACCGAGCACAACCCGCTGATCGACCTGGTGCCGCCGCAGGGCATCAAGCTGACCCCGCGCCACTACGCCTACCTGAAGATTTCCGAGGGCTGCAACCACAGCTGCAGCTTCTGCATCATCCCCTCGATGCGCGGCAAGCTGGTCAGCCGCCCGGTCGGCGACGTATTGAGCGAGGCCGAGCGCCTGGTCAAGGCCGGCGTCAAGGAACTGCTGGTGATCAGCCAGGACACCAGCGCCTACGGCGTCGACCTCAAGTACAAGCTGGACTTCTGGAACGGCCAGCCGGTGAAGACGCGCATGCTCGAACTGTGCGAGGCGCTGTCGGCGATGGGCGTGTGGGTGCGCCTGCACTACGTCTACCCCTACCCCAACGTCGACGACGTGATCCCGCTGATGGCCGCCGGCAAGCTGCTGCCCTACCTGGACATCCCCTTCCAGCATGCCAGCCCGAAAGTGCTCAAGGCCATGAAGCGCCCGGCCTTCGAGGACAAGACCCTGGCGCGGATCAAGAAATGGCGCGAGATCTGCCCCGAGCTGACCATCCGCTCCACCTTTATCGTCGGCTTCCCCGGCGAGACCGAGGAAGACTTCCAGTACCTGCTGGACTGGCTCAGCGAAGCCCAGCTCGATCGCGTCGGCTGCTTCCAGTACAGCCCGGTCGACGGCGCCCCGGCCAACGACATGGATCTCGAACCTGTGCCAGACGAGATCAAGCAGCAGCGTTGGGAGCGTTTCATGGCCCACCAGCAGGCGATCAGCAGCGCGCGCCTGCAGGCCAAGATCGGCCTGGAGATGGACGTGCTGGTCGACGAAGTCGACGGCGAAGGCGCCGTGGCCCGTTCCTGGGCCGACGCCCCGGAGATCGACGGCAGCGTGTTTATCGACTCCACCGCGGTCAAGCCGGGCGACAAGGTGCGCGTGCGCATCGTCGATGCCGATGAATACGACATGTGGGGCGAACTGATCTAAGCCTACGCCGCACCGCCAAGCCCCGCCCCGAGCGGGGCTTGTCATTTCTGCAGGCCTATACTCAACGGCAGGTTCCTCACCGCTTCGCCACCATGCCGATCAAGGTCTATTACGACGGTGCCTGTCCGCGCTGCGTCGCCGACCGCCGCCGCTACGAACGCCTCAGCGACCAGCCCGCCGACAGCGTGCAGTGGCTGGATATCAGTGGCCGCGACGAGGAGTTGCGCGCCGCCGGCATCGACCCGCAAGCGGCACTGAGCGAACTGCACGTGGCGGACGAACAGGGCCGCATCCACCGCGAGCTGGACGCCTACATCCTGCTGCTACAACGCACTGCGCGCCTGCGCCCGCTGGCCTGGCTGCTGGCCCTGCCCGGCCTGCGCCCGCTGCTGTCGTGGACCTACCGACGCTGGGTGCTGCGCCGCCTGCGCCGTCAGGGGCGCTGGCCACCCGGCTGATGCAGCGCTAGTGCGCACTGTCCCTGAGCGGCGCGCCCCAGGGGCGATAACGCAGCGAGAACACGGCATCGGCATGACAGCCGGAGTAATGCCGCTGCGGTTCGGCCGGCTCGGCGCGAAACGGTTGGCCGTCTGCGCTGGTCTGGCGAAAGGCTTCGCGGACGATGCCGATGCTGCAGGGCAGTGCCTGGCCATAGGCGCGGCGCACCGGCGTCGCCAGGCTGGCGGTGCCCTCGCCGTCCTGCCACCAGACCGAGATGCCCAGCGCCTGCAAGTCGCCGAGCCAGGCCGCATAGGCGTGCGGGCTCAGGCGCGCGGCGCTGAACGCGCTCAGGTGCAGCGGCGCGTCGAGCTGGGCGGCGAAATCCTGCAGTTGGCGGCGCAGCACCTGGCGCCGCTCGCCGGCCAGGAACTGCACGTCGTCCAACTCCAGCGGCAGGTACCAGCCGGCCACGGGCAACTGCCACTGCTCGCGCAGCAGCCGCTGGTGCGCCAGCGACAGGCCCAGCTGGTACTGCCAGTAGGCCTGCAGGCCCGGGCCGTCCAGCTCGCGCTGGCGCTGGTAATAGGCCGGGTCCATGTACAGCCCCAGCACCAGCTGCAGGCCCTGTTCCTGCGCGGCGCGCAGGCTGTTGGCCAGCCAGCCGTCGGCGCCGCCGAAATCCGCCTCGCCATAGGCCGTCCACTGCACCAGCAGGGTCTTCACCCCGGCGTCGGCACTGGCGCGCCAGATATCCCGCCAGGCCTGCTCCTGCAGACGGCTGTCGGCATTCAGCGGCTGAAAGAACAGGCGCTCCTCGGCGTGCAGCTGGGCGACGAGCAGCAGACAGAAGGCCAGAACAAGGCTACGCATCAGAAATCCACCTCCACTCGCAGCAGCACGCCGCTGGCCCGTTCGTACAGGTTGCCGCCCAGCCCCCACTGGTACTCGGCATTGACCTTGAGGTTGGCCGGATAGGCGTTGTACCGGCTGTCGCCGTACCACAGCTGCCAGCGCAGGCCGAGGCCGCTGCGCCAGTCCTGGCGCCAGTGGCTGCGCGGGTCCTGCGCGCTGAACTCGACGAAACCGTAGGGCATCAGGGTCTGCGCGCCGGCCGCGGCCAGCTTGTAGGTGCGCCCCTGCTGGTAGCGCGACAGCCAGGCATGATCGCCGGCGCGGGTCCACCAGGCGGCGTCGAGATAGAGGGAGCGCTCGTTCCACTGCGTTTCGTCGACCCGCCAGTCGTTGCGCCAGTCGCCCTGATCGAAGAAGGAGGCGGTGGCGCGCAGCAGCAGGTCGGTGCTGACCCGGCCCTTGCGCACGTGATCGTTGAGCGCCTCGGACACCGCGGCCGGATTGAGCCACTGGCCGAGACTGAAACCGTCGAAGTCGGCGTCGTCCAGTTCGCTCTGCGCATAGAGCTCGCTGTACAGATTGAGGTTGTGCGTGCCGAGCGGCCGATAGCGCAGGCCCAGACCGGTGCCCAGGGAACGGCCGTAGCGGTGGCGCCCGTCGCCGCCCAGCAGCGCCCGGCCGTAGACCGACAGGCTGCGTCCGGCGCGGCTCGGCTCGGCGCCCAGGGCGTGGTCCCAGACGGCCATCTGCACGTTGCTGGACGCCGCCCGCCGGCTCTCTCCGGCGCGGCTGCCGTCGTCGCGCAGGATGTCATTGGTGGCCACCCCGGCCGGCGACCAGACGCTGGCCAGGGTGAAGCTGTCGCGCCGCGACAGGCTCTCATGGGCGCGGCGCTGACGGTAGCGCCGCGCCTCCAGGCTGCCGTACTGGTCGTCGCCGGCCACCGGGTGCTGTTCCAGGTCGATCACCCGGCGCAGCTCGAGGCGCGCCGCCACACTGTCCTCGGCCTCGGCGTAACGCCAGGCCAGGGTCTCGCCGAGGCGGTAGTCCTCGGGATAGTCGCGCGTCGCACGCTGCAGCGGGGCAATGGCGCGGCGCCGCTCCTCGGCGCTCTCGGCGGCGGCCAGACGCATGGCGTAGTCGGCGTTGTAACGCGGGTTGGCCGGCTCCAGCCGCGCCGCCTCGGCCAGCCAGGCCGTGCTCTGCTGCGTGTCGCCGGCCAGTTGGGCGGTGGCCGCGGCGCCATAGTAGTGACCGGCCTGCGGCCGCTGGTCCAGCGCCAGGCGCTGGCGCTGCAGGGCCAGCGGCAGGTCACCGCCGGCCTGGGCGATGGCTGCCCCCAGGGCCCAGTCGTCGGCACTGGTCGACTGCGCCGCCTGCCAGTAGCGCTCGGCGGCCTGCGCCTCGCCGGCGCCCAGGGCGCTGCGCGCGGCGGTCAGCCGGCCGATGTTGTCCAGTTGCGCCGGCGCCAGCTCGCGCCAGATGCGCCAGGCCGCCGGCGCATCGCCGGCGGCCTCCAGGGCATAGGCCAGCGGCAGGCGACTGGCCTGATCGCCCTGAGCCAGCGCCGCCTGGTAATAGACCACCGCCTCGCCGGGACGCACCGGCATGGCGCAGCGGCCGAGCACGCGCAGCTCGGCAGGGTTGCGCGTGGTATCGGCGATCTCGCCCCGCACCCAGGCACAGTGGCCGCTTTCGGCCAGGCGGCCGAGCAGCGCGGCACGGCTGTCGCCGTCCAGATGCGCCAGCAGCGCCTGGGCGCGCGCCATATCCAGAGGCGCATCGGCCTCGGCATAGAGCCCGGCCAGGCGCTGCAACAGCGGCGCCGGCAGACGCCCGCCGCGGCTGTCGAAGGCCTGCTCCAGCCACTGCCGCGCCACATCGTGGCGCCCCGCCTGCACTGCCAGGTAGCTGGCCTGATCCAGCGCCTGCAGGTCGCCGCTGCTGCGGTAGTAGTCGAACCACAGGCGCTCGGCCTGCTCGCGCTGGCCGGCGGCCTGCAGCAGTTCGGCACGCTGGCGCTGCACCGCCGGGGTCTGCGGCTGACGCGCCAGCCAGGCCAGGGCCAGGTCGCCGCGGCCCTGTTCGCGCCACAGCGCCAGCAGGCTGTCGCGACGCGCCGAGTCCCAGGGCTCGGCCAGGCGCTGGCGCTGCAGCAGATCCTCGGCCTGCAGGCGCTGGGCCAGCACCAGCCAGGTCTGCGGATCGTCCTCGGCGCGGCAGTCGTGCAATTGCTCGAGGGCCGCGCCCGGGTCATGACGCGACAGCCATTCGGCGGTCTCCAGGCAGGGCCGCCCGAGCTGCTCGCCCAGTTCGCGCACCAGCGGCGTATCGCCACCCTGGCGCGCCAGCTCCCACAGACGGCCGCGCTGCTCGGCGCTGTCGCGGTCGGCCGGCGGCAGGCTGGCCAGCCAGCGTTTGGCCATCTCCAGCTGCCCCAGGGCGACGGCGCGATCGAGCATGGCCAGGCGTAGCTGCCGCTCCGCCGCCGGCGACGGCGGCCGCGCCAGCAGGCGCTGCAGGCCGGCCTCGTCGAGCAGTTGCACGCGGGCATTGGCCAGTCGCCGCCAGTCGTCCTCGCTCAGCCGGCCCTCGGCCTCCAGCGCAGCCAGCTGCTGCTCGGTGGCGGACCAGTCGCGCAGGCGCTCGGCCCAGTTGGCGCGGGCCATGCGCAGCACCTGGTCGTCGCCCTTGGGCGGAATCTCGTTGAGCCAGTCCAGTGCACGCTTGGCGCCGCCGAACCTGGCCAGGCTGAGGCTGTAGGCCTGCCACAGGCGCACATGGTCGTCGCCCTCGCTCTGCGCCAGCCAGGCTTCGACCAGCGAGGTGCCCGGCGGGTCCTGCTCGATCCAGGTCAGGCGCAGCTCCAGCAGGGCATCGTGACCGTCGCTCAGCTGCGTGGCCAGCGCCTCGGCCTCGCGGTAGCGGCGCTGCTTGGCCAGCGCCTCGACCAGCAGGCTGCGCGCCTCGTCGTTGCGCGGCACTCGCTCGAGCAGATGGCGCATCAGCCGCTCCACCTCCGCCCAGTTGCCGCGGCCGGCCTCGCGGTAGGCGCGGTCGAGGAAGGGGTAGCTGCGAAACTGCTGGAAGCCGGTCAAGGGCTCGGCGGCCATCGGCGCATTGGCGACCAGACCGGCGAGCAGGGACACAGCGAGCAGGCGCTTCATACCCGCGCCTCCACAAGCCGATAGGACTCGTGCTGTTCCTCGGCCTGTTCGCGCAGCGCCTGCCGCAGCACCTCCTCGCCGATCACCCCGCGCTGCAGCAGGTGCTGGCCGAGGGAGTGCCGCTCCGGGTCGAAGTCGATCAGCGCCTGGTTGAACAGCGACGGCGGCAGCAGGCCGCGCACCTGCAGCAGGTCGCCGAACAGCACCTGGTGCTTGCACACCTGCTCCAGCAGGGCCTCGTCGTCGGCATGGCGCTGCAGTGCGGCAAGCATGGTGCGGCTCTCCTCGCTGCTGTGACGGCCGCCATACCAGTGGCGCAGGCCCAGGGTCACCCGCCCCTGCGGCGCCAGCTGCCAGCGCACCGGACGACCGAGCTGGCGACTGATGGCGCCGACCGAGACCTGGCTGAGCAGGCGTTCGCTGGCCAGCACCAGGGTCTCGCCCTCCTCCGCCACCGGCAGCACCGCATAGCGCAGCGCCAGGCGCCGGGGAAAGGCACGGATCAGGCGCTGGTCGAGGCGGAAGGGGTTGAGCGGCGCCCAGGGCTCGTCCAGCTGCGCGGCCAGGGCCTGCAACAGCTGGCGGCTGTCGAGCAGGCCGTCGAGCAACAGCTGGCGGCCGAGACGACGCCGCACCGGGTTGGTCAGCGCCGCGGTCAGCTGCGCCTCGCCGATCAGGCCCTGTTCGACCAGGCGCCGGCCCAGCGGCGTCTGCGGGCTCTGCCCGAGCGAGGGGAATTCGTGGGTGGTCTTGTCCCAGGCCACCCGGCGCGAGTCGCCCATCTCCAGCACCTGCTTGAGCGCGCGGACGTTGGCGAAAAAGTTGACGAAGTTGCTCCACATCATCCGCGGCACCGACAGCAGGCCCTGGCCGATGCCGTAGAAGCGGGTGACGAAGTAGCCGCGCTGGAACAGGCGGTTGAGCAGCAGCAGGCCGTTGAGCCAGAGCAGCGTGCTGAGCAGCGGGCTGCCGGAGAGGATCGAGGGAAAATGCCAGGCCTCGGGGTTGAACAGGCCGATCAGCCACATGGCGAGCAGCACCAAGAACAGCAGGTTGACCAGAAAGCTCAGCAGGTAGGCGAACAGCCCGCGGCGGTCGCGCCAGAGGAAGTAGTTGAGCGCCGCCCGCGGGCTCCAGCTCAGGTTGCGGGTACCCTGGAAGACGATGCCGGTGATCCAGCGCGATTTTTGCCGGATGGCGTGCGCCCAGGTCCGCGGAAAGTGCTCGCGCACGCAGATCACCTGGGCGAAGCGCTGGCTCATGCCCAGCCCGGACTCCTGCGCCAGGGCCAGTTTCGGATCGCTGACCGGGAAGCGGGCGAAGATACACTTCATGCCCTTGGCCTTGAGGCGGAAGCCGATGTCGTAGTCCTCGGTCAGGCTCTGCACGTCGAAGGCGATGCCGTCGCCGTCTTCCAGCAGCGCGGCGATGGCGCGGCGGCTGAAGCAGGTGCCGACGCCGGCGCTGGGCACCTGGCCGGTGAGCGCCTCGCGCACCACCACGTCCTTGCCGTGGTTCTCGGCGAACTCGTCGACGTAATGCCCGGCGGTGAAGCCGCTCCACTCCGGGGCATAGGGGTAGACCGGCACCTGGATCAGGTCCTTGTTCGGCAGCAGGTAGTTGAACAGGCGCAGCTCCAGCGGCGAGATCACGTCCTCGGCGTCGTGCAGGATGAAGCCGGCGAACTCCACCCGCGCCTCGGCCTCGAAGCGCAGGATGGCATCGATCACGTTGTTCAGGCAGTCGGCCTTGCTGGTCGGCCCGGGGCGGGCGCAGACCACCTTGTGCACGTTGGGGTAATGCAGGCACACGGCGTCGACGTCGGCCTGGGTGTCGGGGTCGTTGGGGTAGGTGCCGACGAAGATCTGGTAGTTCTCGTAGTCCAGGGTGGAGGCCGCCAGGCGCGCCATCTCGCCGACCACGCCGACCTCCTGCCAGGCCGGCACCATGATCGCCAGGGGCTTTTCCGGCGTGCCGTAGAGCAGCTTCTCGTCGGCGCGCTCGTGCTCGGCGTAGACGCGAAAGCGGCGGATCAGCGCACGCCCCCAGTACACCAGGTCGATGAACAGGTCATCCAGGCCGAGCAGGAACATCAGCGCGGCGAGCAGGATGGCCAGGTATTTCAGGGCATACAGCACATAGGCCAGCAGGTCGACCAGATCCAGACTCATCGCGCGTCACTCGGTTTTGGCTGTTGCGGCCCAGCGCAGCAGGCGCTGGGCGATCTTCTCGCTGGCGTGGCCGTCGCCATAGGGGCTGAACACCCGGTTCATCGCCCGGTAGGCCTCGGCATCGTCGAGCAGGCGCGCGGTCTGCGCGACGATGCGCGCCGGGTCGGTGCCCACCAGCCGCACCGTGCCGCCCTCCAGCACCGAGGGCCGTTCGGTGACCTCGCGCAGCACCAGCAGCGGCTTGCCCAGCGCCGGCGCCTCTTCCTGCACGCCGCCGGAGTCGGTGAGGATCAGGTAGGCGCGGTCCATCAGCCAGACGAAGTGCGGGTAGTCCTGCGGCGCCACCAGATGAACATTGGCCAGACCGCCGAGCAGGCCGCGCACCGGCCCCTGCACCTGCGGGTTGAGGTGTACCGGGTAGACGAACTGCACCTCGGGGTAGCGCCCGGCCAGCTCGGCCAGGGCCTGGCAGATCTGCTCGAAACCCTGGCCGAAGTTCTCCCGCCGGTGCCCGGTGATCAGCACCAGGCGCTGCTCCGCCGCCAGCGCCGCCAACGGCGAATCGGCCGCCGGCTGCCAGCCGCTGCTGCGCAGGTGATCGCGCATCCACAGCAGGGCGTCGATCACCGTATTGCCGGTGACCTCGATATCGGCCGGCGCGCGGCCCTCGCGCAGCAGGTTGTCGCGGGCCTTGTCGGTGGGGGCGAAATGCAGGTCGGCGAGCACTCCGGTGAGGGTGCGGTTGGCCTCTTCCGGCCAGGGCGCGCGCAGGTTGCCGGTACGCAGGCCGGCCTCGACGTGGCCGATGGCGATCTGCCGGTGGAAGGCGGCCAGCGCGGCGACGAAGCTGGTGGTGGAGTCGCCGTGGACCAGGACGATATCCGGCTGCACCCGGGCGTAGCTGGCATCGAGGCGCAGCAGCAGTTGCTGCGCCAGGCCGTTGAGGGTCTGGCCCTGGGTCATCAGGTCGAGGTCCTCGTCCACCCCCAGCTCGAAGGCGGCGAGCACCTGGCGCAGCATCTCGCGGTGCTGGCCGGTGGAACAGACGAACAGCTCGACCCCCGGCCAGTGTTTGAGTACCCGCGCCAGCGGCGCCATCTTGATCGCCTCGGGCCGGGTGCCGAAGACCATCTGAACCTTGAGGGACATGCACCGCTCCTTGGCCTGGCTCTCCATGAGGGGGAATCGGCCGTCTGCCTGATGAGAAGAACTCGCACCGGCAATACAAGTCGCTCTATCGCGCCCTGTCCAGGCCGATTTAGAGTTGCCTTGAGCCAAATCAATGGAGACGCACCCATGCGTATCGTGCTGCTGGGCAATGCCGGTGCCGGCAAGAGCACATTGGCCCGGCAGCTGATCGGCGGCCGCGCCGTCGCCCGTCTGGCGCTGGACGAGATCGCCTGGAACGAGGGGCCTCAGCGCAAACCGCTTGGCGAAAGCCGGGCATTGCTGATGGGCTTTATCCAGGCACATCGACACTGGGTGATCGAAGGCTGCTATGGCGACCTGATCGAGACCGCGCTGCTCCACTGCGACGAGCTGATCTTCCTCAATCCCGGCGTCGATACCTGTATCGCCCACTGCCGACGGCGCCCCTGGGAAGCGGAGAAGTTCGCCAGTGCCACCGAGCAGCAGGCCATGCTCGACAACCTGATCCAGTGGGTCGGCGAGTACCCCATACGGCAGGACGAGTACGGCCTGGCGCGCCATCGTGCGCTGTTCGAGGGATTCACCGGGCGCAAGCGCGAATACCAAAGCCCGCACGACTACCCGAACTCATCTGCCGAATAACCCCGCATGCCTACAGGCGGGGCGTTACAATGGCCGCCCTTTTGCCAGCCGAGCCACCCCGCATGAGCGAACCCGTCCGCCTGTCCAAACGCGTCATCGAACTGTTCGGCTGTTCGCGGCGCGAGGCCGACCTGTACATCACCGGCGGCTGGGTCAGCGTCGACGGCCAGGTGGTCGAGGCGCCGCAGTTCAAGGTCGAGGGCCAGCGCGTCGAACTGCACCCCGAGGCCAGCCTCGATCCGGTGGAGCCGGTGACCCTGCTGCTGAACTGCGCGGCCGACGCCGACAACGCGCGAATCCAGCAGTCGCTGGCCGCCGTCAACCACTGGAGCGACGACCCGCACACACAGCGCGTGCTGCATGGGCATTTCCTCCGCCAGGAGCAGAGCCTGCCGCTGCAGGTCGGCGCCAGCGGCCTGGTGGTGCTCAGCCAGGACTGGCGCACGCAACGCAAGCTGCGCGAGGACGGCCACAAGCTGGAACAGGAATACCTGCTGGAGGTCAGCGGCGAGCTGGCGCCGAACGGCCTGGAGCGCCTGAAGAAGGGCCTGCTGCACAAGGGCGTGCAGTTCCCGCCGTGCAAGGCCAGCTGGCAGAGCGAGCAGCGCCTGCGTTTCGCCCTGAAGAACCCGCAGCCGCAGCAGCTGCGGCAGATGTGCGCGGCGCTGGGGCTGACGGTGCTGGCGATGAAGCGCATCCGCATCGGCGGCGTGCCCATGGCCAAGCTGCCGCTCGGTCAGTGGCGCTACCTGGGCGAGAAGGAACGCTTCTGACAACCATGCTAGGGTTTGCCTCTCGTCTTGCGGAGACCATCGCCATGCGTACGCTGCTACTGACCGCCCTGCTCGCCCTGAGCGCCGCCTGCCTGGCCGCGCCGGCACCGTTCTTTCTCTGGCAGAGCAAGGCCGACGGCCACCTGACCTGCGCCCAGGTCAGCCCCGGCGAAGGCTGGGTGCGCTTCGCCGGGCCCTTTCGCGACGCCGGTTGCCGGGTGATCGACTAGCGAAGCGCCTTTGGTCAGCGCCTGCCGGCGCCGGGCCATGCTCGACTAGCATTAGCCATGGGGGATCTGACTCACCTTCGAGGTGAAGGAGACCGCTCATGGCCACCCTCGACTGGCGCCTGCAAGGCGTCGAATTCATTTCCTGCAATTGCAACTGGGGCTGTCCCTGCCAGTTCAGCGCCCCGCCCACCCACGGCAACTGCGAGGCGGTGGTGGCGATGCGCATCGCCCATGGCCATTTCCAGGCCACGCCCCTGGACGGCCTGTGCTGGGCCGCCACCTTCGCCTGGCCCGGCGCCATCCACAAGGGTAACGGCAGCGTCCAGCTGTTTATCGACGAGCGCGCCGACGCCGCGCAGCGTCAGGCGCTGCTGACCATCCTCTCCGGCCAGGAAAGCGAGCCCGGGGCCAATGTGTTCCAGGTCTTCAGCACCACCCTGAGCCAGGTGTTCGACCCGCTGTTCGTGCCCATCGAACTCAGCATCGATGTCGACGCGCGCCTCGCCACGCTGCACATCCCCGGCGTGCTGCAGGCCAGTGGCGAACCGATCCGCAGCCCGGTCGACGGCAGGCCGCAGCGGGCACGCCTGGTCTTGCCGGAGGGCTTCGAGTTCCTCGAAGCGGAGATGGCCAGCGGCAGCCACAGCACCCACGCCGCACTGCACCTGGAGTCCAGCGGCGGCCACAGCCACCTGGCCCGAGTGCACTTCACCGGCCAGGGTGTGCAGCCCTGAACGCGGTTGTACCTCGCCGCCCGCTGACGGCGGAACAGGCGTTGTGGCTGTTGTGCCTGCTGACGCTGATCGCGCTCGCCTGGCTGGCGCTGCAGCGCATGGCCCTGACCATGAGCGCGCCGGGCGGCATGGCGGATGCGGCGATGAGCGGCATGCCGATGCCCTGGAGTCCGGGCGATGCCCTGCTGATGCTCGCCATGTGGGCGGTGATGATGGTCGCCATGATGCTGCCCGGCGCCTTGCCCACGCTGCTGCTCTACCAGGCGCTGCTGCGCGGGCGCCTGGCCACCCCGCGGCGGCACCTGGCCGTGGCGCTGTTCGCCCTGGCCTATCTGCTGGTGTGGAGCGTCTTCGCCATTGCCGCCACCGCGCTGCAGTGGTGGCTGGAACAGCTCAGCCTGGTGCACAACACGATGCGCAGCGCCAGTACTCAGCTCACTGCGCTACTGCTGCTCGGCGCCGGCCTCTACCAGTGGCTGCCGCTCAAGGCGGCCTGCCTGACGCGCTGCCGCGGGCCGCTGCAGTTCTTCCTCGGCAACTGGCGCGACGGGGCGCTCGGCGGCCTGCGCATGGGCCTGGCCCATGGCGGCTACTGCCTGGGCTGTTGCTGGGCGCTGATGGGCCTGCTGCTGGTGGTGGGGGTGATGAACCTGCTGTGGGTGGCGGCGCTCGGCGCCTGGGTGCTGCTGGAGAAGTGCCTGCCGCAGGGCCTGTGGCTGGCGCGCCTGGGCGGGCTGCTGCTGATCGCCTGGGGCCTGTGGCTGCTGTTCGGCTGAGCCCCTGGGTTAACATGGCCGCCCCCGACCCGTATGCCGCCGCCATGACCTACAGCGTTTCCCCGATCGGTTTCGTCCGTTCCTGCTTCAAGGAAAAATTCGCCATCCCCCGCCAGCCGCAGCTGGCGCCGGCCGCGCGCGGCGTGCTGGAGCTGCTGCCGCCGTTCGACCAGGGCGACGCGGTGCAGGGACTGGAGCAGGTCAGCCATGTCTGGCTGCTGTTTCTCTTCCACCAAGCGCTGGAGCAGCAGCCGCGGCTGAAGGTGCGCCCGCCGCGCCTGGGCGGCAACCAGGCGGTCGGGGTGTTCAGCACCCGCGCCACCCACCGGCCCAACGGCATCGGCCAGTCGGTGGTGCGCCTGGAGCGGGTCGAGCCGGGCCGCCTGCACCTGTCCGGCATCGACCTGCTCGACGGCACCCCGGTGCTGGATATCAAGCCCTACGTGCCCTACGCCGACTGCCTGCCCGAGGCGCGCAACGCCATGGCCGAGGGTGCGCCGCAACTGATCCCGGTGGCCTGGCAGGCCGAGGCGCTGCAGCAGGCGCAGGCGCACGCCCTGCGCCTGGGCGAACCGCTGGTGGAACTGATCGAACAATGCCTGGCGCAGGACCCGCGCCCGGCCTACCAGCAGCCCGAGCCCGAGCGCCGCTACGGCGCGCGCCTGTGGGACCTGGACGTGCACTGGCACTACCCCGAGCCGGGGCGCATCTGCGTGCTGGATCTGCAGCGAGTGGCGCCGTAGCGCCAAAAGGCGCGCCGCCGGCAGGGGCTGCCGGCGGCGCGAGGCTCAATCGAGGTTGATCGAACCGATCTTGTGCACCGACAGGTCGGCGCCGTTGTATTCCTCTTCCTGGCTCAGGCGAATGCCCAGCAGCGCCTTGAGCACGCCATAGACCAGGAAGCCGCCAAGCAGCGCCACCAGCACGCCGAGCGCGGTGCCGATCAGCTGGCTGGCCAGGCTGACGCCGCCCAGGCCGCCGAAGGCCTCCAGGCCGAAGATGCCGCAGGCGATGCCGCCCCACACGCCGCACAGGCCGTGCAGCGGCCAGACGCCGAGCACGTCGTCGATCTTCCATTTCACCTGGGTCGCGGTGAAGGCCCAGACGAACAGCGCGCCGGCGATGGCGCCGGTGACCAGGGCGCCGACCGGGTGCATCAGGTCGGAGCCGGCGCAGATCGCCACCAGGCCGGCCAGCGGGCCGTTATGCAGGAAGCCCGGGTCGTTACGCCCGACCAGCAGCGCGGCGACCGTGCCGCCGACCATGGCCATCAGCGAGTTGACTGCCACCAGGCCGCTGACGCCGTCGAGGGTCTGCGCGCTCATCACGTTGAAGCCGAACCAGCCGATGATCAGGATCCACGAGCCGAGGGCGAGGAAGGGAATGTTCGACGGCGCCATGGCCACCAGCTTGCCGTCGCGATAGCGGCCGTTGCGCCGCCCCAGCAGCAGCACCGCGCCGAACGCCAGCCAGCCGCCCATGGCGTGCACCACCACCGAGCCGGCGAAGTCGTGGAAGCCGGCGCCGAAGCGCGCCTGGAGCCAGGCCTGCAGGCCGTAGTTGCCGTTCCAGATCAGGCCCTCGAAGAAGGGGTAGACGAAGGCCACGATCAGCGCCGTGGCGCACAGCTGCGGGCCGAACTTGGCGCGTTCGGCGATGCCGCCGGAGATGATCGCCGGGATGGCCGCGGCGAAGGTCAGCAGAAAGAAGAACTTCACCAGGCCGTAGCCATGGTTCTCGGTCAGCACCGCCGCCGGCTCGAGGAAGGTCACCCCGTAGGCGATCCAGTAACCGATGAAGAAATAGGCCAGCGCCGAGATGGCGAAGTCCGAGAGGATCTTCGACAGCGCGTTGACCTGGTTCTTCTGCCGCACCGTGCCCACTTCGAGGAAGGCGAAACCGGCGTGCATGGCCAGCACCATGATCGCGCCGAGCAGGATGAACAGGGTATTGGAGCCGTGGATCAGGGTTTCCACGGCGCTGTTGATGTTTTCCATCTGCGAAGAAAACTCCGGCGTTGGGGAAAAAGCACCAAAGCAAGGCATCGACAAGCCGGCGCGCACCACAATGCAGCCACTCGTACCGCCATGCCCACATAAAGCGCCAGGCCACGGCCCCGAAATGGCGCCGCTCGATTCTGGCTCCTTGGTACTAATTTCTTATTAATTAATAACTTAGGCTTGCGACCGGCCTTCCTGACCCAGACCGGAAAAGCCCCAACACGGGGCAGTTCCGAGACTTCGCGCACCAGCACAATGCAAGCGCTATACCAGCCTGGCCCTTGGCCATTTACCGACTACCCTTGCGGAACCCTCGAGCCTCGACGCACTCGTAAGCCTTACATGCCCAACGCAGAGGACGCGCTCCATGCCCCGTAAAAACGCCACCCCGAGCAGCCAGGATGCCCTGCTGGAAGATTTCCAGGCCCTGGTCAGCGACACCGAAAAACTCCTGCAGCACACTGCCAGCCTCGCCGGCGAACAGGCCGAGGCGCTGCGCGACGATATCCGCAACAGCCTCGGCCGCGCTCGCGAGACCCTGCACCGCGCCGAAGCCGGCCTGCGCGAGCAGGGCAAGATCGCCGTGGACGCCACTGAGGACTACGTGCACAAGCACCCCTGGCGCGCACTCGGCCTGGCGGCTGCGGTGGGCCTGCTGTTCGGCCTGCTGCTCAGCCGCCGCTGAGCGCGCGCCATGAGCGGCCCTTCCCCCCGCCGCCTCGGCGCGGCCCTGCTCGGCCTTCTGCAGGGCCATCTGGCGCTGCTCGGCCACGAACTGGAGGACCAGCGCAACCAGGCCCTGCGCGCCCTGCTGCTGGGCGGCCTGTGCCTGGGCTTCGCCCTGCTGCTGCTGATCGGCCTGTCGGCGCTGCTGCTGATCCTCTACTGGGACAGCCACCGCCTGGCGGTGGCCGTCGGCCTGTGCCTGTTCTATGCCGCCGGCCTGCTGGCCAGCGGCGCCTGGCTGGCCCTCAGCCTGCAGCGCGCCGAGCCGCCCTTCGCCGCCAGCCTGGAAGAACTGCAACGCGACCGCGAGCAACTGCTGCCATGAGCCTGCCCCCCCTCCCCAAAGGCGCCTCGCGCCGGCAGCTGCGCAAGGCGGTGCTGCGCATGCGCCTGGAGATGCACCGCCAGGAGCTGCGCCACGAAGCGCTGCAGCTCAGCCAGCCGCTGCGCCAGGCGCGCGACTACGGCCTGCGCCTGCGTCAGGGCAGCGCACCATTTTGGCTCGCCGGCGGCGCCCTGGCCCTGGCCGGCCTGCTCGGCGGCAAGCGTGGCTGGCGGCGCTGGCTGCGCCTGGCGCTGATCGTCGCCCCGCTGCTGCGGCGCCGCCGCCCCACCGCCGAGGCCTGAATGCCGCTGGTCTAGACCTGGGCTGGCCGCGATCTTGCTAGATCGAGCGATCCGCCCGCCTCGGTGGCGGCCCAATGCTCGCAGCTAAGGACACCCAGGTGATCGACGGACAGCCCTTCGCCGTCTTCCAGCCCTTTATCGACACCGCCACCGGCCGCATCGCCGGGGTCGAGGCGCTCGCCCGGCTGCGCGACGCCAACGGCCAGGCGCATTCCGCCGGCCCGCTGTTCGCCGACCCGAAGACCCCGCCGGCGGCGCTGCGCCGCCTCGACCGCCAGGTGCGCGAGGATGCCCTGGCGCGCTTTCACCAGGCGCCTGCGGACTGGTTTCTCAGCCTCAACATCTCGCCGCGCTGGATCAGCCGCCTGCGTCCGGCGCAGCCGCTGCCCAGCCTGCTGCAACTGCAGCGCAGCGGCATCGACCCGGCGCGCATCGTCTTCGAGATCACCGAACTGGGCGGCGCCAGCCAACGCCTGCCGGACGTGGTGGCGCGCTACCGCGAGGCCGGCGCGCGCATCGCCATCGACGATTTCGGCGCCGGCTACTCGCAACTCGACCGGGTGCTGGCGCTGCAGCCGGACATCCTCAAGCTGGACATGCGCCTGTTCCAGGCCGCCGCCCGCGGCGGCCCCAGCGGCGAGGTGGTCAAGGCGCTGGCGCAGATGGCGGAAAAGACCGGCTGCTGGATCATCGCCGAGGGCGTGGAAACCGAAGCGGAGCTCAACTTCGCCCTGGAATGCGGGGCCCGCTACGTCCAGGGTTTCCTGTTCGCCAAGCCTGCCCGCGAGCTGTTCGCCAGCGACGCCTTCGCCGGCCGCTTCGCCCGTCTGCGCGACAGCTACGTGCAGCACAAGCTCGCCGAGCGCGCGCGGCTGATGACCCTGCGCCAGCAACTGACGGAGCTGATGCACGAGCTGCGCCCGTGGGCCGAGAGCGGCGCGCCGGCCGCCCGCCTGCGCGCGCCGGATCACTACCCCTGGCTGCTGCGCATCTACCAGTGCGACCGCCACGGCACCCAGCTCACCCCCAACCTGGAATGGCGCCAGCAGGCCTGGCACAGCGACGACCGCTACCTGGGCCACAACTGGTCGTGGCGCCCCTACTTCTACCAGTTGCTCGCCGAGGGCTGGGAGGAGCGCCGCCTGACCCTGTCCACCACCTACCGCGACGCCACTAGCAACCAGTACTGCCTGACCGCTGGGCAGTTCATCGACCACGGCCGCCGCTTGCTGCTGGTGGACATCGACGCCGCCGGCCTCTGAGAAACTGTTCAAAATCTTTTGCGCAGTAGGTTCAGGAAGGCCGGGTGGATGAACTGCAGACTGCTCCAGCCGAACGCGGCGACGCCGAGCGCTGCCAGTACCTTGCTTCGCGTATTCATGGCAAACCTCCGGCTGGCTCAGACGATCTCACAACGCAGCATCATCGAGTGGTCTTTGTGGGTCAGGTTGTGGCAGCGCATCACGTACTTGCCCTTGTAGTCGCGCAAACGCATCCCCCCCCCACGAGACAGTACGGTCGGAGATGTTGAACACAGCCTTGCGCCGCGCCACCCGCAGCAATGGCTCGATCTTGCCGATGACCACCACCTTGTCGCCGGGGATGCCCCGGGGCTGACCTGGTCGTAGTAGAGCATGTCGTTGGGGTCGAAACGGCGGTCGCCGAAGGCTGGCGGATCGCCCTAGTGCGAATGCACCACCGGGCTCAGCACGGGCAGATTCGGTCAGGCGGCCTGATAGGTCCAGACCGGCTGCGGCGGATAGGCCGGATTGAACACCCAGCCCTCGCGCTGCGCAGCCTGCAACTCGTAGTGCTCGGCCGGCCGGCCGAACTGAGCCCAGCGCCGATGCGCCGGATGCCCGGCCTCACCGGCAACGGCGTTGGTAAGCTCGGCGGGCGGCGGATCGAGCGCTTGCCGCAAAGCAGTGGTGGCCGGTCGGGCAGGAACTCCTGCCAGGGAATGGTCGCCAGGATCAGCGCCGCACTATGGAGAAAGCCGCGCCGCGACAACGGCCCGGCGGCGCCGTGGACCGATCGACGGGCGTGGCGACCTCTTGCACCTCACCCGGTCCTTGACTCGGCCATACCGGCTTGATGTTCGTGCGTCCACTATTCGCAGGCATACGGCCCCGCGTGCAGGCGCAATGAACCCGTCCGCCTGAAATTGGGTCGACTCGACCTGGCATCCGGGCCGGAACAGCTGCCAGCGACCACACCAGCCGATGGGCAGGTGCACCGGAGCGAGTCGACTCGGCTCCAGCAGGGGCGCTGCGCGGGCAATCAGCAGATAAAGGGAGGGGCGTGGAACAGCTGCCAGAAGCACCTCGTCCAAACGGGGCGCAGGGTACGCCAGGTCGAATAGCTGTCCATGGCATTCTCCCAAGCGGCAAAACGCTCAATCACGGCAACCAGCGCCCTCACCTTCGCCAGCCACTGTCAAATAACCAACCACCCCAACCCTAACTTAAGTCCAACTCCAGCAAACAGACAGAGAATCGTCACGCACCAGAATAAAAGCGCATAGACGCGACAAACATATGTAAATAATGAATCCCCTCAAAGAAGGATCTGTACCCGCGCCATGCCTGGGCTGCAGCGCCTCATGCAACCGCCCCAAAGCCACCTGCCATGCAGAACCGCGAAGCACGCGCCCGGCTTGCGCCGCGCGGCGCGAACGCCGAAGCTAGGGCTCTGTTCATCTCCGGAGAGGATCGGCCTTGGATTGGCACACCCTGCTCACCCGCGAACGTCTCGGCAAACCCGCTCCCAGCTCTGCGGAACTGGGCCGCAGCCCCTTCCACAAGGATCACGACCGCATCATCTTCTCCGGCGCCTTCCGCCGCCTGGGGCGCAAGACCCAGGTGCACCCGGTGAGCAGCAACGACCATATCCACACGCGCCTGACCCACTCGCTGGAAGTCAGCTGCGTCGGCCGCTCGCTGGCCATGCGCGTCGGCGAGATGCTGCGCGACGAGCTGCCCGACTGGTGCGCACCGAGCGACCTGGGCATGGTCGTGCAGTCGGCCTGCCTGGCCCACGACATCGGCAACCCGCCGTTCGGTCACTCCGGCGAGGACGCCATCCGCCACTGGTTCCAGCAGGCCGCCGGACGGGGCTGGCTGGACGCCATGAGCGAGGCCGAGCGCGCCGACTTTCTCAGTTTCGAGGGCAACGCCCAGGGCTTTCGCGTGCTCACCCAGCTGGAATACCACCAGTTCGACGGCGGCACCCGGCTGACCTACGCCACCCTCGGCAGCTATCTCAAGTACCCCTGGACCGCGCGCCATGCCGAGGCCCAGGGCTACAAGAAGCACAAGTTCGGCTGCTACCAGAGCGAGCTGGCGCTGCTCGAGCAGATCGCCGCCAAGCTGGAGCTGCCGCAGCTGGAGGCGCAGCGCTGGGCGCGCCACCCGCTGGTGTACCTGATGGAGGCGGCCGACGACATCTGCTATGGCCTGATCGACCTGGAAGACGGCCTGGAGATGGGGCTGCTCGACTACGCCGAGGTCGAGGCGCTGCTGCTCGACCTGGTTGGCGACGATATTCCGGAAACCTACCGTCAACTTGGACCCCAGGATTCGCGCCGGCGCAAGCTGGCGATCCTGCGCGGCAAGGCCATCGAACACCTGACCAACGCCGCCGCCGGCGCCTTCGTCGAGCAGCAGCGCGACCTGCTCGCCGGCTGCCTGCAGGGCGACCTGGTGGAACATATGCACGGTGCGGCCAAGCGTTGCGTGCAGAGCGCCAAGTCGCTGGCCCGCGAGAAGATCTTCCACGACAAACGCAAGACCCTGCATGAGATCGGCGCCTACACCACCCTGGAAATCCTCCTCAACGCCTTCTGCGGCGCCGCCCTGGAGCAACACGGCGGACGCGCGCCGTCGTTCAAGCACCGACGCATCCTCGACCTGCTCGGCAACAATGCGCCCGACCCGAGCTGGCCGCTGTACCGCTCCTTCATGCGGGTGATCGACTTTATCGCCGGCATGACCGACAGCTACGCTACGGAAATGGCGAGGGAGATGACCGGGCGTTCCAGCCCGGTGTAACAGGCCTATGAAGAATTTGATCCGCAGCACTTTCACCTGGCATGCCGGGCCGCCGGCCTGGGGCCCGGCGCTGGTCGCCGGGTTTGGCTGCGCCCTGCCCCTGCTGCTCGGCCTGTTCACCGCCCACAGCGGCTTTCTCTGGGCCTCGGCCGGCGCCTTCCAGGCCGCGCAGGCCAACCCGCTGCACCGCTTCGGCATGCTGCGCATGCTGCTGCTCACCGGCCTCGGCGCCTGCAGCGCGGGCCTGGGCTTCTGGGCTGCCAGCCATCCGCTGGTCAGCCTCAGTATTTTCGCCGCCTTCGGCCTGCTGCTGGCCTGGCTGCAGCGCTTCGGCAGCGAGGCCGGCAAGCTGGGCATCGGCCTGGCCATCTGCCTGTGCCTGGGCCAGGGCCAGTTCGGCGTCGGCAATCTGCATAACCCCTATGCGGTGGCCATGCTGTTCATCCTCGGCGGGCTCTGGGTGATGCTGCTGGCCTTCGGCCTGCGCGGCCTGCACGGGCTGCGCATGTGGCCGTACATGCCGCGCTTCATCAGTATTCTCAAGGTGCTCAAGCGCCACGCCCAGCGCCTGCCGCGCCAGCA
Source organism: Pseudomonas sp. AOB-7 (assembly GCF_003696305.1). Taxonomy (GTDB): domain Bacteria; phylum Pseudomonadota; class Gammaproteobacteria; order Pseudomonadales; family Pseudomonadaceae; genus Aquipseudomonas. The sequence continues at coordinate 401,099 of NZ_RFFK01000001.1, forward strand.
GTGGCGCCTGCATGCGCTGGCCTGCGTGCTGGCGTTCGCCGCCTCCGGGCTGATCGTCAACCTGGCCGGCCTGTCGCGCGGCTACTGGCTGACCCTGACGGTGATCACCACCCTGCAGCTGGAGTTCCAGGGCAGCCTGGTACGCGCCCTGCAGGCCAGCCTGGCCAGCCTGGCCGCGGCCGGCCTGCTGATCGCCTTCGGCCACAGCCTGCAGAACCCGCCGCTGATGGTGATGACCCTGCTGCCGCTGGTGATCCTCAGCCGCGCCCTGCAGGCCAACCACTACGGCCTGTTCGTGCTGCAGACCAGCCTGTGCTTCGTGCTGCTGGCCGAGAGCCTGGCGCAGGACTGGCACCTGGCCGAGGTGCGCCTGCTCAACGCGCTGATCGGCGTCGCCCTGGCCCTGACCGTGGCCCTGCTGGTGCACGGCCTGCGCCTGCAACTGAGCAAGCCGCACAAGCTGCAACAGGGGCAGCAATCGCCGTAACGTCGACGCCTGGAGTGTTGCGGGCCCGCTAGGCCGCGCGCACCAGAAGCACGCTGGCTGCCGACGACCAAGCAGGCCCGGCCACTCTTCACTATGCTTGCTCTGCCCGCAGCGCCACCCAAGGAGTGAAGTGCGATGCCCAAGACCGCCGTTCCGCGCGAGCGTCGCTTCCCGTTACACGTCCATATCAGCGCCCTGTTCACCCTCCTGTTGCTGCTCACCGGCGTGGTGCTGGGGCTGTTCAACTACCAGCAGACCAGTCAGATGATCGTCTCCAGCAGCGCCAAGCTGTTCGAGCGCATCCAGCACGACGTGCAGCAGGACCTGGACAGCACCTACCGGCCGATCCGCCACCTGCTCAGCCTGCTGACCCTCGACCCGGCCACTCAGGGCGACGACCTGGACACCCGCCTGGCTCTGCTGCGCCCCTTCGTCCAGGCCCTGCGCGACAACCCCAAGCTCGGCTCGCTGTACCTGGGCTACGACGACGGCGACTTCTTCATGGTCCGCCCGCTGCGCAGCGACGCCCTCAAGCAGCGCTTCGACGCACCGCCGGGTGCCGCCTACCAGATCTGGTCGATCGACCGCAGCGCCACCGGCACCGAAGCCTACTACCTGTTCTACGACGGCTCGCTGAACCAGATCAGCCGCCGCCAGCGCCTCAAGGAGAGCTACGATCCGCGCAGCCGCGACTGGTACAAGCGCGCCCGCGGCGACGGCGGGCAGATCACCACCGCGCCCTATGTGTTCTTCTCCACTGAGGAGGTCGGCACCACCCTGGCCCGGCGCAGCGGCCTGACTGCGGTGCTCGGCGCCGATCTGACCCTGGCCGACCTGTCCGCCACCCTCGCCGCCCACCGCGTCACCCCCAACAGTGACCTGGTACTGGCCGACGCCGAGGGCAACGCCGTGGCCTACCCCGACAGCAGCCGGCTGATCCGCGTCGAGGGCGACAGCAGGCGCCTGGTCAAGGTGCGCGAGATCAACCCGGTGCTGGGCGAGCTGCTCGACGGCGAACTCAACGAACAGGACCAGGGCACCGTGGTGCTGGCCCAGCAGCGCTGGGCCATGGCCCACCGGCATATCCAGGAAGGCGGCCCGCAGGGCCTGCACCTGGCGCTGCTGGTGCCCGAGCGCGAGCTGCTCGCCGATGCCTACCGCATCCGCTGGCAGGGCGCGCTGATCACCCTCACCACCCTGCTGCTGTGCCTGCCGCTGGGCTGGCTGGCCTCGCGTCTGGTGGTCAAGCCGCTGCGCGCGCTGGTGCAGGAGGCCGAGGCGATTCGCCGCTTCGACTTCGACCACCCGGCCAGCGGCCGTTCGCCGATCCTAGAAGTCGATCAGCTGGCGGTGTCGATGACGCGGATGAAGGACACCCTCGGCCGCTTCCTCGACATCGCCGCCAGCCTTTCCGCGGAAACCCGCTTCGACGCCCTGCTGCGCCGGGTGATGGACGCCACGGTGGCGATCAGCGAGGCGCAGGGCGGGGTGATCTACCTGCTCGACGCCGACAGCGGCCGCCTCGAACCCCAGGGCCTGGTGCTCGACGGCCAAGCCCATGGCCTGGACGAGCTGGGCCTGCAGGGTTTCGCCCTGGACGACGCGGCGCTGCCCGACTGGCTGCGCGGGCCGGCCAGCGGCGGCGCCAGCGTCGCCATGTCCCTGGGCTTCGACCAGGCCGGCAGTTTCCGCGGCCTGCTCTCGGCGCTGGACAGCCCGCGCCTGCACCTGATTGCCGCCGGCCTGCACAACCGCCAGGGCGACACCGTCGGCGTGCTGGTGCTGCTGCAGCGCGACCACGGCGACGGCAACGACAGCATGTTGCGCCCGGAACGACTGGCCTTCGTCGACGCGGTGTCCGGCAGCGCCGCGCTGTGCATCGAGAGCCAGCGCCTGCTGGCCCGGCAGAAGCAGCTACTCGACGCCTTCATCCAGCTGATCGCCGGCGCCATCGACGCCAAGAGTCCCTACACCGGCGGCCACTGCCAGCGCGTGCCGGAAATCACCCTGATGCTCGCCCGCGCCGCCGCCGACAGCGACGAGCCGGCCTTTCGCGACTACCGGCCCAGCGACGAGGAATGGGAGGCGCTGCATATCGCCGCCTGGCTGCACGACTGCGGCAAGGTCACCACCCCGGAATACGTGGTGGACAAGGCGACCAAGCTGGAGACCCTGTACGACCGCATCCACGAGGTGCGCATGCGCTTCGAGGTGCTCAAGCGCGACGCCTGGATCGCCTACTGGCGGGGCCGCGCCGAGGGTGGCGAAGACGCCGCGCTGGCGGCGCTGCGCGACCAGTTGCTGAACGAGCTGGACGAGGAGTTCGCCTTCGTCGCGCGCACCAACCTCGGCGGCGAGGCCATGGCCGAGGCCGACCAGGCGCGCCTCAAGCAGATCGCCGAACGCACCTGGCTACGCACCCTCGACGACCGCCTGGGTGTGTCCTGGGAGGAAGCCAAGCGTCAGCAGCGCAGCCCGGCGCCCAGCCTGCCGGTGGCAGAAGCGCTGCTGGCGGACAAGGTCGAACACCTGATCGAGCGCCCGGCACAGGAGCTGATCGCGCCGGACAACCCCTGGGGCTTCAAGCTGGAGGTGCCGCCGCACAAGTTCAATCGCGGCGAGCTGCACAACCTGAGCATCGCCCGCGGCACCCTGACCGCCGAGGAGCGCTACATCATCAACCACCACATCGTGCAGACCATCCTCATGCTCGGCCGGCTGCCATTCCCCAAGCACCTGCAGAACGTCGCCGAGATCGCCGGCGGCCACCACGAGAAGATGGACGGCACGGGCTACCCCAAGCGCCTGACGCGCGACGAGATGAGCCTGCCGGCACGGATGATGGCGATTGCCGATATCTTCGAGGCGCTGACCGCGGTGGACCGCCCCTACAAGAAGGGCAAGACGCTGTCGGAGGCGCTGAACATCATGGTCGGCATGTGCAAGGGCGCGCACATCGACCCGCCGCTGTTCGCCCTGTTCATCCGCGCCGGCATCTACCGGCACTATGCCGAGCGGTTCATGCTGGCCGAGCAGATCGATGCGGTGGACGAGCAGGCGTTGCTGGAGAAGGCGGGGCTGGCCTGACGGCCGTGGCCCGGATCGGCCGAACGGCTGATCCGGGGGAGGCGGCGCCGGAGAACCCGGCGCCGAACGCGGATCACGCCTGGTTGATCGGGTTTTCCGGGTACCAGACATCCAGCAGCGGGCTGATCTCGAAGCCCTGCAGCTCGTCGCGGCCCTTCAGCCAGGCCTCGACGGCACTACGCTGCGCCTCGTCGACCGAGCCGCGCTTGGCCAGGCAGACCAGACCGTAGTCTTCGCCGCCGACGTAATCCAGGCCGTTGCCGGCGATGGCCTGAGCGAGGAACTGGTCGATGAAGGCATCGACGGTCTGGTCGTTCAGGTCGGCCTTGAAGTTCAGGGTCAGCTCGAAGCCCAGCTCCTGGAATTCATCGACACAGAGCTTCTTGCGCAGACGGCGGGAACGGTTGGTCGCCATGAAACAATCCTCAAAAGTAATAACGCGCGGCACTCTAGCAGATCGCCCGACTTGTCGCTCGCTGCCCTGCCACCTTGCGGCATAATGTGCGGCAACTTTTCCCGGCGGCTGGCTGTCGTTGACTTCAGTTATTCGAGCGCCCTCGCTCGCGGCTTGACCAACGAGCCGATCCGCCCCGTCGCAGTTGCCGCCTCAGTGCGCAAGGTTTTTCATCATGATCCAGCGGTTTCGCCAACTGGCGCTGAGCGCCCTGTTCCTGCCCCTCGCCCTCACCTGCCACGCCGCCGGCGGCGCCCTGCCGGCCAAGGTCGAGCAGGCACTGAAGGCCAACAAGATCTCCAACCACTCGCTGGCGGTAGTGACCCTGCCGTTGGCCGGCCAGGGCGGCGGCCTGCAGTTCAATGCCGACGTCTCGGTCAACCCGGCCTCCACCATGAAGCTGGTGACCACCTACGCCGCGCTGGAGCTGCTCGGCCCCAACCACCAGTGGACGACCGAGTTCTACGCCGACGGCCCGGTCAAGGACGGTGTGCTGCACGGCAACCTCTACCTCAAGGGCGGCGGCGATCCCAAGCTGAACATGGAGAAGCTCTGGCTGCTGCTGCGCGATCTGCGCCTCAACGGCGTGCGTCAGGTGCAGGGCGATCTGGTGCTCGACCGCAGCTTCTTCGTCGCGCCGCAACTGCCGGCCTTCAACGATGACGGCGGCGACGCCAACAAGCCCTTCCTGGTGGCGCCCGACTCGCTGCTGGTCAACCTCAAGGCGCAGCGTTTCATCACCCGCGCCGAAGGCGGCAAGGTCCAGGTCGCCATGGATCCACCGATCGCCACGGTGCGCATCGACAACCAGGTCAAGCTGCTCAAGGCCGGCCCCTGCCCGGCCTGGCCCGACGTGCGCTACAACGCCGTGAAGCAGTACGACGGCACCACCCTGATCGTCAGCGGCCAGTTGGCCGACGGCTGCAGCGCGCAGACCTACCTGTCGCTGCTCGACCACCCCAGCTACGCCGCCGGCGCAGTTCGCGGCATCTGGCAGGAGCTGGGCGGCAAAATCCTCGGCAAGGATCGCCTCGCCGAAGTGCCGGACAAGGCTCGCCTGCTGGTGCGCGCCTACTCGCCGGACGTGGTGGAGATCGTCCGCGACATCAACAAGTACAGCAACAACACCATGGCCCGGCAGCTGTTCCTCAGCCTCGGCGCGCAGTTTCGCACCGCCGCCGACCAGGACGATGCCATGGCCGCGCAACGGGTGATCCGCAGCTGGCTGGCACGCAAGGGCATCACCGCGCCGCACCTGGTGATGGAGAACGGCTCCGGCCTGTCGCGCGCCGAACGCATCAGCGCGCGGGAGATGGCGGCCATCCTCCAGGCCGCCTGGCGCAGCCCCTACGCCGCCGAGTTCCGCAGCTCGATGCCGCTGGTGGCGCTGGACGGCACCATGCGCAAGCGCCTGCGCCGCACCCCGCTGGTGGGCGAGGCGCATATCAAGACCGGCACCCTGAACAACGTGCGCGCCATCGCCGGTTACAGCCGCGACAGCAACGGTCAGGACTGGGCGGTGGTGGCGATCCTCAACGACCCCAAACCCTGGGGCGCCACCTCGATCCTCGACCAGGTGCTGCTGGAGACCTACAAACAGCCGAAGCGCTGAAGATCTGTGGGCGGGGCGTAGGGTGGATGACGCTTTACCCATCCACCGGCGATGCACTTATGGTGGATGAGAAGAGCGTCATCCACCCTACGCAGGCCCGACAACCTCACGCTAGCGCGCGCTGAAACGCCAGGCGCGGTGGATCTTCGGGTTGCGGGCGAAGTCGGGGTCGAGGGTTTGCGCGCTGATCTCCTCGACCTGGTAACGCGCCGCCAGCCCCTCGTCGAGCTGGAACTTGCGGAAGTTGTTGGAGAAATACAGCACCCCGCCGCGAGCCAGGCGCGCCATGGCCAGGTCGAGCAGCTCGACGTGGTCGCGCTGCACGTCGAACACCCCCTCCATGCGCTTGGAGTTGGAGAAGGTCGGCGGATCGATGAAGATCAGCTCGTAGTCGTTGCGATCCTCGGCCAGCCAGGCCATCACGTCGCCCTGCTCCAGGCGGTGCTTGTCGGAAAACCCATTGAGCGACAGGTTGCGCCGCGCCCAGTCCAGGTAGGTCTTCGACAGGTCGACGCTGGTGGTGCTGCGCGCGCCGCCCTTGGCCGCATGCACGGTGGCCGTGGCGGTGTAGCAGAACAGGTTGAGAAAGCGCTTGCCGGCGGCCTCGCGCTGAATGCGCAGGCGCAGCGGACGGTGATCGAGGAACAGCCCGGTGTCCAGGTAATCGGTGAGGTTGACCAGCAGCTTGACCCCGCCCTCGCTGACCTCCATGAACTGGCCCTGGGCGGCCTGGCGCTGATACTGCTTGCTGCCGCTCTGCCGCTCGCGGCGCTTGATCGCCACCCGATTCTGCGCCACGCCGAGAGCCTGGGGAATCGCCGCCAGGGCGTCGAGCAGACGCGCCTGGGCCTTGTCCGGATCGATCGAGCGCGGCGGGGCATATTCCTGCACGTGCACCCAGTCGCGGTACAGGTCCACCGCCAGGGCATACTCGGGCATGTCGGCATCGTACAGGCGGTAGCACTCCACGCCCTCGCGGCGCGCCCACTTGCCCAGTTGCTTGAGGTTCTTCTGCAGGCGATTGGCGAACATCTGCCCGCCTTCGGACAGGCGTGCCTGCGGCGCTGCCTCGGCCGCAGGCTCCGCCTCCTCGCGTCCGCGTCGCTCGCCGGTGACGAACTGCTCGGTCTGCACCTTGATCAGCAGCAGCTTGCAGGGCAATGCGCCGTTCCAGAAGGCGTACTGCTTGTGGCTGCGCAGGCCCATGCGCTTGCCCAGCTCCGGCGCGCCAGTGAACACCGCCGCCTCCCAGCCCAGGCAGGCCTGGCGCAGGCGCTCGCCGAGGTTCTGGTAGAGGTACAGCAGGCTGGCCTCATCGCCCAGGCGCTCGCCATAGGGTGGGTTGCTGATCACCAGGCCCTTCTGGTTCTGGTCCGGACGCGGCTCGAAGCTGCCCAGCTCGCCCTGATAGATCTTCACCCAGTCGGACAGGCCGGCGCGCTCGACGTTGTTGCGCCCAGGCTGGATCAACCGTGGGTCGGCCTCGTAGCCACGAATCCACAGCGGCGGCTTGGCCAGGCCGGCGGCGGCGCGCTGCTCGGCCTCGGCATGCAGTTTCTTCCATAGCGCCGGCACGTGGCCGAGCCAGCTGGAAAAGCCCCAACGCTCGCGGCGCAGGTTGGGGGCGATGTCGGCGGCCATCAGCGCCGCCTCGATCAGGAAGGTGCCGACGCCGCACATGGGGTCGGCCAGGGCCCCGCCCTCGGCGGCGATGCGCGGCCAGCCGGCGCGGATCAGCACCGCAGCGGCGAGGTTTTCCTTGAGCGGCGCAGCGCCCTGCTGCAGGCGGTAGCCGCGCTGGTGCAGGCTGTGCCCGGACAGGTCCAGGGACAGGATCGCCTCGCCGCGCTCCAGACGCAGATGCACGCGCAGGTCGGGGTTGAGCTTGTCGATGCTGGGGCGCTCGCCGCTGCTGGTGCGCAGGCGGTCGACGATGGCGTCCTTGACCTTGAGCGCGCCGAAGTGGCTGTTGTCGATGCCCGAGCCATGGCCGCTGAACTCCACCGCCAGGCTGCCGGCCGGCTCCAGGTGATCGCGCCAGTCCACCGCCTTGACGCCCTCGTAGAGGTCGTCGGCGTTGCTCATGGAGAAGCGCGCCAGCACCAGCAGCACGCGGTTGGCCAGGCGCGACCACAGGCACAGGCGGTAGGCGGTCTCCAGCTCGGCCTGGCCGCGCACGGCGGCTGTCTGCTCGCGCGCCTCCTCCAGGCCCAGTGCCTTGGCCTCTTCCAGCAGCAGGCCTTCGAGCCCCTTGGGGCAGGTGAGAACGATTTCGTAACGATCCGACATGGACTTTCCAGTGCCTATGGCAATCAGGGAGGCGCGACCTGCGCGCCTCGACTCAAAATAAGTGACAAAACGTCACATCGCGACCCTTCGTCGGAATAAGCAAGCAGTCTCATTTGCACTAGCACAATGACGCCACTGCCGCCTGCAGCCAGGCCCCACGGCGCCTGGCCGGAAGACGCTGGACATATGCCCAGCGCCCTTATGGCCTCACCCTCGTTTAGGTTACGCCCTTATGACAAATCGATCATTCACAGGCCCCAGCGCATTCGTTAGAACACTACTCAAGGCTTTCGCTGCAACGGCGAGGGCATAGAAAGTTCGCCACGCCGGCAGCGAACTTTCGCAGGCAGAAGACTCTCTGCCCGGCCTTGCCACAAGGCCAACGGGACATAACAGTCAACAGTGAGGGCAACACCCTATGAGAAGACTTAAGCGTGATCCGTTAGAACGAGCTTTTTTGCGCGGCTATCAGTACGGCATCAATGGTAAATCCCGCGAACTTTGCCCCTTCACCCTGCCTTCGGTACGTCAAGCCTGGCTCAATGGCTGGCGCGAGGGCCGCGGCGACAACTGGGATGGGCTGACCGGCACCGCCGGTATTCATCGACTCAACGAACTTCACGCTGTCGGCTGATCAGGATCACTTCCGACTTCACCATGCCGACCCCCTCCGGGCGGCGGGCGCAAGCCCAGGGGCTCCTTCGGGAGCCCTCTTTATTTGCGCAATACCGCAATGGCATCCACCGCCTCGCGAATCAGCGCCGGGCCCTTGTAGATGAATCCCGAATAGATCTGCACCAGGCTCGCACCGGCGGCGATCTTCTCCGCCGCATGCCTGCCCTCAGTGATGCCGCCGACCGCGATGATCGGCAAACGCCCGCCCAGCTCGCCAGCCAGCACCTTGACGATATGCGTGCTCTTGTCGCGCACCGGCGCACCCGACAGCCCGCCGGCCTCGTCGCCATGGGCCAGGCCTTCGACGCCTTCGCGGCCGAGAGTGGTGTTGGTGGCGATCACCGCATCCATTCCCGCCTCCAGCAGCGCCGCGGCCACCAGTGCGGTTTCCTCGTCGCTCATGTCCGGGGCGATCTTGATCGCCAGCGGCACGCGCTTGCCGTGCTGCTGGGCCAGGTTCTCCTGGCGCTGGCGCAGCGCTTCGAGCAGTTCCTTGAGCGAGTCGCCGAACTGCAGACTGCGCAGGCCGGGGGTATTCGGCGAACTGACGTTGACCGTGACGTAGCTGGCGTGGGCATAGACCTTGTCCAGGCAGGCCAGGTAGTCGTCCACCGCACGCTCGACCGGGGTATCGAAATTCTTGCCGATATTGATCCCCAGCACGCCCTTGAACTTCGCCGCCTGCACCCGTTGCAGCAGGTGGTCGACACCCAGGTTGTTGAAGCCCATACGGTTGATCACCGCCTCGGCCTCCGGCAGGCGGAACAGCCGCGGCTTGGGGTTGCCCGGCTGCGGCCGCGGGGTGACGGTGCCGATCTCGACGAAGCCGAAGCCCAACTGGGCGAAGCCGTCGATGGCGTCGCCATTCTTGTCCAAACCGGCGGCCAGGCCCACGGGGTTGGCGAACTGCAGGCCCATCACCGTGATCGGCAGACTGGCCGGCGCCTTGCTCAGCAGGCGGTTGAGGCCCAGACGGCCGCCGGCGCCGATCAGGTCGATGGACAGCTCGTGGGAGGTTTCCGGGGACAGTTTGAACAGCAGCTCGCGGGCCAGGGAGTACATGGGCAGGCTTAGCTCGATAGATGAGGGTGGGCAGGCCGGCGATTATAGCCGCGCGCGGCCCACCGGCGCGAGGCGGGTGCGCCGGATCAGGGCAAAGGGCGTAAGCTCAGTAGCTCGCCGGCGGTACTGAACTCCAGTACGAAGGAACCATAGATCCCCTCATGGGTCAGATAGGGCCGCAAATGGTGGGCCGGCAAACTGACGCGGCGGCCGTCGCGGCTTTGCGCCATAATCCGGTTGGCATGGCCACGGTAGACGGCCTGCAACCGTTCGGCCGATAACGCAATATCCAGCACCAAGCTGGGCATGGAGGCACCCTCGCAAATGAATGCGGCTATTTTGCCACAGACCCACCTCGCCGCCGCTGACGCGTCGCGCGGCGCCGTGCAAGCAGGAGCTGCCGGCGTCTGCCACACTGCTGTAGACGCCCTTGGAGCTACCTGTTGGCCATGAGCCTGTCCGAGCCCTCGACCCTCAGCACCCGCCTGACCGCTCTGGCCCAACGCCTGGGGCTGATCGGTCGCGGCTCGCGGCAGATATTCGCCCGGGCCAGCGCGCTGCGCCTGCCGTTCCGGGTGCTGCCGCCACCCGGGACAAGCATCTGCTGGCACGAGGGCCCGCCCCTGCAGCGCCTGGTCGACCTGCCACGCGGTGCACTCTCAGGCCCGGTGCAGGAAGACAAGGCCCAGGCCCATGCCGCCCTGACCCAGGTGGTGACGACCGAACGCCAACACCTGCAAGCCTTCGACCTGCGCCTGGTCGACGGCTTCGCCTGCAACGCGAGCAGCCAGCACGGCTACGCCAGTTTCGAGGACTATGCGGCGAGCGAGCACTGCAAGCAGGTGCGCATCATCAGCTACAAGGATTTCGTCAAGACCATCAGCCAGGCCTTGCCGCGTTTTCTCGCCGGCGAAGCCGTCGAGCTGCGTCAGGCCGGCTGGCACGGCACCCGCACCTTCTGGGCGGGCGAGCAGCAGGGCGAAGCCTTCGCCGGAGCCATCGTCTATGCCCGCAGGCGCGGCCTGGAGGTGCTGCTGCCGGCCAACCTGACCCGTTACCGGCTGAGCGCCAGCGGGCTGGAAAACCTGCAGCTGCGCTACCACGTGCTGGCCATGCCGGGCGAAGCCTGGAGCGACCCGCACTTCATGGGCCTGCTGCTGGATAACGGCCTGCCCTATGCGCGCCTGTCGTTGCTGAAGACCGCCGGCGCGCCGGAATTCCTCCTGTTGCCCAAGGAACATCCCCAGGCCACCGCCCTCGGCGAAGGCCTGCGCCTGGCCGGCGCCCCCGACGTACTGGACTATCTGCGCCAGCTGGCGCAATAGGGTGCGCCGCGCGCACCGCCGTGCGGCCCGAGCTGGCGCTCGCGGAGCCCCCCACTCGCTGCGGCTTTCGCGGTAGCCACACCCGCCGAGATGGTGCGCACGTGCGCACCGCGCCTCCGTTACCGGTGCTGGGCACAACTCGGGCAGCCACTGCCACCGCTCTTGCGAATGCCCTCCAGCACGTGGCGTGCGCTACGCCCCTGCGGTGACACGACTCAGGTACGGAACTGCCGCACCAGCTCCTGCAGCTCCACGCCCAGGCGCGCCAGTTCGGCGCTGGAGGCGGCGGTCTGTTCGCTGGCGGTGGCGCTCTGCTCGCCGATGTCGCGCACCCGGGTGACGCTCTCGTTGATCGCCTCGGCCACCGCGCTCTGCTCCTCGGCGGCGGCGGCGATCTGCTGGTTCATCTGCTCGATGGTGCTCACCGCCTGGGTGATGCGCCCCAGGGCATCGCCCGCCTCGCCCGCCAGCTCGACGGTGCGCCGGGTCAGCTCGCGGCTGCTGTCCATCTGCTCCACGGCGCCCTTGGCCATGCGCTGCAGGCCGGCGATCAGGCTCTCGATTTCCTCGGTGCTGTCCTGCGCGCGCTTGGCCAGCGCGCGCACCTCGTCGGCGACCACGGCGAAACCGCGGCCCTGCTCGCCGGCGCGGGCGGCTTCGATGGCGGCATTGAGCGCCAGCAGGTTGGTCTGCTCGGCGACGTTGCGGATCACCTCGAGCACGCTGCCGATGCGCGCGCTTTCCTGGTTGAGCGCGGCGATGGCCTCGGCGGACTGCTCCACCTCGCTGGCCAGGCCGTCGATCTGATCCACTGCCTGCTGCACCACGCGGTTGCCCTGCTGCGCCTCCCGGTCGGCGTCGCGCGCCGCCAGCGAGGCCTGCTCGGCGTTCTGCGCGACTTCCTGCACGGTGGCGGCCATCTGGTGCATGGCGGTGGCGGTCTGCTCGGTCTCCAGCTTCTGCGTCTGCACCCCGGCGCTGGTCTGCGCGGTGATGGCCGAGAGCTGTTCGGCGGCGGCGGCGATCTGCCCCACCCCGCCGCCAATGCGGCCGACCAGGGTGCGCAGGCTGAGGGTCATGCCCTGCATGGCGGCGAACAGCTGGCCGACCTCGTCGCGGCGCTGCTGGGGAATGTCCTGGCTCAGGTCGCCCGCGGCGATACGCTGGGCGAAGCCCACGCTCTGGCGCAGCGGCACGACGATCAGGCGGGTGATCAGCAGCGCGGCGCACAGCCCCAGCACCACCGCGGCGGCGCCCATCAGGCCGAGCAGCACCAGCGAGCGTCGGCTGTCGTCGAGCATGGCCTGCTCCGCGCCGGCCTGGGCGGCCTCGGCCAGGTCCACCACCGAGCGCGCACGCTCGATCATGGCGTTTTCCGTCGCCAGGTTCTGCTCGCGCAACTGCTGGTAGTAGAGGAAGGAGCGCTGATACAGGGTCAGCGCCTGCAGCGCGGTCTCGATCGCCGCCTTCTGCTCGTCGTCGAGCCAGATCATCAGGCTGCGGGCCACGGTCTGCAGGTCTTCGCTGACGTACTCCCACTCCTCCAGCGCCTCGGCGGAGCCGTCGATGATGTACAGGCTCTCGTGACCGCGCAGATCGAGCATGCGCTTGCTCAGACCGGAGGCGGTCTCGGCCAGGGTCAGCGGATCGCTGCCGCGCAGCTTGTCGCCCTGCAGGCGCAGTTCGCGCACCGCGTCGTACATGTCCAGCTCGATCACCTCGAACTGATCGCGCGCCTCAGTGGCGGCGTTGCGCATGTCCTGCCGCGCTTCGCGCGCCCGGTCCTGCTGCTCGACGTAGTTGTCGAACTGCTTGAGGTACTCGGCGACCGCCTGCTGCATGGTCTGCAGGCGCGTGCCCTCGACCGCGGCGGAGCCCTGCGCCAGGCGCTCCAGCATGCCCTGCACCTGGGTCAGGCTGGCGCGCACCCGCTCGGCGCTCTGCGGGCTCAACTCGATGGCGAAGCTGCGCTCCAGACGCCGCGCCTGGAGAATCTCCTGATTCACCTGCGCCAGCTGGCCGACCTGAGCATGCCCCTGCAACCCCCCTTGCACGGCGAGAAAGCCGCTGCCGGTCATCGCCGCGGTGAGCAACAGCACCAGACCGAAGCCGATGAGTAATTTCTTGCCGACGGCAAGGTTGGCGAACAGACGTGCGGCAGGCTCGAACATACAGGGCAACTCCAGGTTCTTCTTATTAGGGTCGCACCTCGTGAGCGCGACCTGGTCGATAGCCTAGGCAACCCTTGTGCCAGACCTGTGACAGCACATCGGCCGACACGGGCAGAGGCTTGAGTGCTGGCAGTTGGCCAAGAGCGGATTGCCGAGCGGAGCCTGCCGTCGGCGGGCGCCCCGCCGATTCGGCAACGATCCGCTTATTGACGCCGGACTATTGGCGGATTTCCGCCAGGCATGGGTATGCGGCAATTAGCCCTGGCGTCGGTGCGCACGGCGCCCCCACCGCTTTGGCCAGACGCAAAAAGGCGCAGCCCTTGCGGAGCTGCGCCTGGATGCGCGCAGAGGACTCAGCGCCCGGCCAGCACCGGCATCACCCGCGGTCGCAGCACCTCGCCGGCCACCGCCAGCAGACCGATGGCGCCGGCGATCCAGTACCACTGCGCCACCGGGTCGAACAGCAGCCAGCCCAGCGCATGGAGGAACACCACCAGGATCAGCACCGGGCTGACGTAACGCACCATGAACAGCCACAGCGCGTAGCCGGCCGGCGGCAGGTTCAGCTCGTCGCGCATGATCTCGCCGCGCAGCACATAACCGGCGAGAATCACCATGCAGATGCCGCCCAAGGGCATCATCCAGCGCGAGGTCAGGTAGTCCAGCCAGTCGAAGAGGTTCTTGCCCAGCGGCGTCCAGCCGGCCAGCAGGTTGAACGAGAGCATCGCCAGCAGGCTGATCAGCAGCAGCACCGCGCCGGAAACCACGGCGGCGCGCAGACGGCTGATGCCGTGCTTCTCGTTCAGGTAGGCGACGGTGGCCTCGATCATGGAGATCGCCGAGGTCAGCGCGGCGATCGACACCATGGCGAAGAACAGCACGCCGAAGGCGGTACCCAGCGGCATCTGCTGGAAGGCCAGCGGCAGGCTCATGAAGATCAGCCCCGGCCCTGCGCTCGGGCTCATGCCGTTGGCGAAGATGATCGGGAAGATCGCCAGGCCGGCGAGCAGCGCCACGCAGGTGTCGCAGATCGCCACCATAAAGGTGGTGCGGGCGATGGACTGGCCGTCGGGGATGTAGGAGCCGTAGGTGAGGATGGCGCCCGAGGCCAGGCTGAGGGTGAAGAAGGCATGACCCAATGCGGCCAGCAGCGCCTCGCCGGTGATCTTCGAGGCGTCGAAATGGAACAGGAAGTCGAAACCGGCGCTGAAACTGCCGCTGGTGAAGGCGTAGCCGACCAGCACGATGAGCATCAGGGCCAGGCCCGGCATCATCCAGCGCACCGCGTTCTCGATGCCCTGCTGCACGCCCTTGGCCACGATCCACAGGGTCAGCAGCGCCACCAGCAGGCTCCAGCCGCCGAGCTGCCAGGGGTTGGCATTGTGCGCCGCGAACACCCCGCCGAGCGCCTCGACGCTGCTGGCGGCCAGCGAGCCGTCGAGCATCTTCCAGGTGTAGGCGAAGGCCCAGCCGGCGACGACCACGTAGAAACACAGGATCATGAAACCGGCCAGCATGGCCATGCCGCCGACCGCCTTCCACAGCGGGTTGCCGCCGTTCTCGCGGACCACCCGGCCGATGGCGTCGATGGGGCTGCCGCGGCCGCGGCGGCCGAGGGCGATCTCGGTCATCATCACCGGAATGCCGATAGCCAGGATGCAGGCCAGGTACATCAGCACGAAGGCGCCGCCGCCGTATTCGCCAGTGATGTAGGGGAATTTCCAGATATTGCCCAGGCCTACGGCCGAGCCGGTTGCAGCGAGGATGAAACCCCAGCGCGAGAGCCAGAGGTTCTTCGGTTTTTCACGGGTCATGCGTCACCTGTTTGTTTTTATCTGTGACGGAATCGGACCCGCCGCGCTTGTGGCGCAGCGGAATGCAAGGCTTTTATCGAGCCGGGTTCGCCTGGGCACGGCAGGCAAGGCCAGCCGGGCTCACTGGGCGTCGGGCTGCGCCTCCGGTGCGGCCTGTTGGAAGGCCTGCAGGGGTTCGCAGCGCGCCGCCAGGGCGAGAATGCGTGGGTACGCGGCAAGGTCACAGTTAAAACGCCGCGCATTATACAGCTGCGGGATCAGGCAGGCTTCCAGATAACCGGGCCGCGCGCCGAGCGACAGGCGCCCGTCGAACGGCGCCAGGCCCTCCTCCACCGCCGCCAGTCCCAGCGCGACCCAGTGCTGGTACCAGGCGTTCTTCGCCTCGTCAGAGGCGCCCAGCTCGGCGGACAGGTACTGCAGCACGCGCAGGTTGTTCAGCGGATGCAGATCGCAGGCGATATGCAGCGCCAGCGCCCGCACATGCGCGCGCTCGGCGGGGTCGGCCGGCAGCAGTGCCGGCACCGGGAAGATTTCCTCCAGGTACTCGAGAATCGCCAGCGACTGGGCAATGCGCACCCCGCCGTTCTCCTCGTCCACCAGCAGCGGCAGCAGCTGCTGCGGGTTCAGCGCGCGGTAATCGGCGCCGTGCTGCTGACCGCCGTCCTTGACCAGGTGCACCGGCACCTGCTCATAGGCCAGGCCCTTGAGGTTCAGGGCGATGCGCACGCGGTAGGCGGCGCTGGAGCGCCAGTAGCCATAGAGCTTCAACATCTCGGATTCCTCTCGAAACGCTCCAAGGGATCAGCGGGCGTCGTACTGTTCCACCACCTGATCGATGGCGCCGAAGAGGCTCTGGCCGGCCGCGTCGAACATCTCGATACGCACCCGGTCGCCGAACTTGAGAAACGGCGTTTTCGCCTCGCCCGACTCGACGATTTCCAGCATGCGCTTTTCCGCCAGGCAGGAAGAACCCGCACTGCGGTCGTAGTTCGACACGGTGCCCGAGCCGATGATGGTGCCGGCGCCCAGCGGGCGGGTCTTGGCGGCGTGGGCGACCAAGGTGGGGAAGTTGAAGGTCATGTCCACGCCGGCATCCGGCTGGCCGAACAGCGCGCCGTTGATATGCGAAACCAGCGGCCGATGCACCTTGCCATCCTTCCAGCTTTCGCCCAGCTCGTCCGGGGTGATCGCCACCGGCGAGAAGCTCGACGACGGCTTGCTCTGGTAAAAGCCGAAGCCCTTGGCCAGCTCGCCGGGGATCAGGTTGCGCAGCGACACGTCGTTGACCAGCATCAGCAAACGGATATGCCCGCCCGCCTCGGCCGGCGTGACGCCCATCGGCACGTCGTCGGTGATCACCGCCAGCTCGGCTTCCAGGTCGATGCCCCAGGCCTCATCGGCCAGTCGGATCGGGCTGTGCGGCGGGATAAAGCTGTCGGCGCCGCCCTGGTACATCAGCGGGTCGTGCCAGAAGGATTCCGGCATCTCGGCGCCGCGCGCCTTGCGCACCAGCTCGACGTGGTTGACGTAGGCGCTGCCGTCGGCCCAGTGATAGGCGCGCGGCAACGGGCTGTGGCAGGCGGCCTGATCGAAGGCGAAGGCGCCCTGCTCCAGACCGTCGTTGAGGCGCTGGTAGACCGCCTCCAGCTTGGGCCGGGCCACGGCCCAGTCGTCCAGCGCGGCCTGCAGGGTGGCGGCGATCTGCGGCACGCGCACGGCGCGGGCCAGGTCGCGGGAGACCACGACGAGCACGCCGTCGCGGCCCTGGTTCAGTGATGCGAGTTTCATATGCGATTTCCGTTCTTGGCATAGGAGCCGGCAAGCCGGCTCCTACAGGTTCAACCTTGGGTACCCGGCGCGCGCCAGGAGTTGACGTACTCGGCCACATCCACCGCAGCGGCGGCATCGGCCACTTCCAGGGCGCGGCGGGTGTCGATCATCACCGCCACCTCGTCGATGAAGGTCGCCGGGTCCTCCTGGCTCTTCTTCAGCGCCTTGGGATGCGGCCCGTGGGGAAAGCCGCAGGGGTGCAGGGTGACCATGCCGGCCTCGATGTTGTCGCGGCTGAAGAAGTTGCCGCGGTGGTAGAACAGCACTTCGTCGTAGTCGTCGTTGTTGTGGAAGAACGGCACCTTGAGCGCGCCCGGGTCGGACTCGACCGGGCGCGGCGTGAAGGTACAGACCACGAAACCGTTGGCGACGAAGGTGGTGTGCGCCGACGGCGGCAGGTGATAGCGATGGCTGAGCAGCGGGCGAATGTCGCGCCAGTTCAGCCGCACCACGGTGTTGTCGCCGTGCCAGCCGACCACGTCCAGCGGGTTGTAGGGGTAGGTCACGGTGCTGATCTGGTTGCGCCGCTTGATCCTGATCTGCCAGGTGTTCTCGTCCTGCTGCGCCTTGAACGCCTCATCGAGCCGCGGATGATCGAGCACGGCGGGGTCGAAGATCGCCTGCGGGCCGAGCAGGCCCTTGTCCGGCAGCTGGTAGGCGCCATCGCTGTTCTCGATCAGCAGGAAGTAGCTCGGCGTGCTGGCCTCGATGCGCCAGGCGGTGCCGCGGGGGATTAGCAGGTAATCGCCGTCGCGATATTCCAGATGGCCGAAGTCGCAGTACAGGTGCCCCGCACCCTCGTGGACGAACAGCAGCTCGTCGCCGTCGGCGTTGCGCACCAGGTGGCGCATGGCACCGTGGGTGCGCCAGACGCGCAGCTTCACATCGGCGTTGTGCAGGGTCAGCGGCGCCGCCAGCGGGCAGTCGCGCTCGCTGGGGATGTCGTTGAAGTTGAACGCGTGCGGGCGCAACGGGCCTTCCCAGTCGATCCAGCCGGTCGGCGGATGCTTGTGGTGCAGGTGCGCGGTGGGGCCGAAGAAGCCCTCACGGCCCATCTCGCGCTCGTAGGTGCCCTGCGGCAGGTCGCAGTGCGCCTGACGCGAGCACTCGCCCTCGCGCAGGGGAAAGCTGATCCATTTACGGCTCATGGCATCACTCCTCGGAGATCACGCCGCGACGCAGCTGGTCTTCCTCGATGGATTCGAACAGCGCCTTGAAGTTGCCCTCGCCGAAGCCCTGATTGCCCTTGCGCTGGATGATCTCGAAGAAGATCGGGCCAATCACCGTGTTGGTGAAGATCTGCAGCAGGATGCCGTCGTCGCCCGGCGCACCATCGATCAGGATATTCAGCTCGCGCAGCAACTCCAGCGGCTCGCCATGGCCGGCGACGCGACTGTCGACCTTTTCATAATAGGTGTCCGGGGTGGTCATGAAGTCCACGCCGTTGGCGCGCAGCTGGCGCACGGTGGCGTAGATATCGTCGGTGGACAGGGCGATGTGCTGAATGCCCTCGCCGTGGTACTCGCGGATGAATTCCTCGATCTGCGACTTGTCGTCGGCCGACTCGTTGATCGGGATGCGGATCTTGCCGCAGGGCGCGGTCATGGCGCGGGAGAACAGGCCGGTGAGCTTGCCTTCGATGTCGAAGTAGCGGATCTCGCGGAAATTGGCGATGCGCTCGTAGAAGCCGGACCAGACGTCCATCTGCCCGCGTTTGACGTTATGGGTCAGGTGGTCGATCTGCTGCAGGCCGACGGCGTTGTCGTTGGGGCTGCGGCCTTCGATGTATTCGAAGTCGACGTCGTAGATGGTCTTGTCGCCGTAGCGGTCGACCAGATACAGCAGCGAGCCGCCGATGCCTTCCACACAGGGGATGTTCAGCTCGCCGAAGTTGGCGTGGCTGCCGACCAGCTTGGCGCCCTGCTGCTCGACGTAGGCCGCGGCCTGGGCCGCGTTCTTGACCCGGAAGGCCATGGCGCAGGCGCTGGGGCCGTGCTTCTCGCCGAAGGCGCGGACGTGGCCGGTGGGGCTGCCGTTGAGGACGAAATTGATATCGTTCTGCTGGAACAGCCAGACCTGCTTGGAGCGGTGCTTGGCGGTTTCGGTGAAGCCCATGGCGGTGAACAGCTGGCGCAGCTGGGCGATGCCTTCTTCGTTGGGCGCGGTGAACTCGACGAACTCGAAGCCGTCGGTACCGATGGGGTTGTGCTGCTCGATCTTGGCCACGGCGGTCATTTCGCCTCCTCGTTGTTGTTGTGGGCTGCGCCGTGAGGCGCGTTTGAATGAACCCATGACAACCCGATGGCAGACGGCGAACAAGGCGGCGCAACCGCCCGGTTGGGGCGATCTCAGCGAGGTATTGGCAAGTTTTCCTTACACCCTGAAAAACCAGGGAATGCGGCCTGGCAAGACCTGCAAATGCGTAAGGTTTTCTTGCCAGAGCGGTTCGCCAGGCTGCCAGACGAGCTGCCGCGGCGAGGCCGAGGAAGAGCATGCGTAGTGGATCGGGGCGCCGCGCCGAGGCTGAAGCGCGCAACGGTGGATGGGTAAAGCCTCGGCCACGCACCCCGATCCCCCTGAATCAGCTGTGCCCTGCCGGGCGGACAACGCGCCGGCGCCTCAGCGCTGCAGATGCCCGTAGAGCTTGGCGTACAGGCCGCCGTCGGCGATCAGCTGCTGGTGGTCGCCGTCCTCGGCGACGCTGCCGCCATCGAACACCAGCACGCGGTCGGCCTGCTTCACCGCGCTCAGACGGTGGGCGATGATCAGCGTGGTGCGGCCGTTGAGGAACTGCGCCAGCGCCTCGTGCAGGGCGTATTCGGTGGCGGCGTCGAGCGCCGAGGTGGCCTCGTCGAGGATCACCACCTTGGGCTCGGCCAATACCATGCGAGCAATCGCCAGGCGCTGACGCTGGCCGCCGGACAGGCGCACGCCGCTGCGCCCGACCACGCTGTCCAGGCCCTGCGGCAGCGCCTGGATGGTCGGCGCCAGCTGGGCGATTTCCAGCGCGCGCCAGCAGGCCTGGTCGCTGCGCTCGCGGCCCATGCACAGGTTGGCGCGCACCGTGTCGTTGAACAGCGCCGGGTGCTGCAGCACCACCGCGACGTTGTCGCGCACGCAGTCCAGACCGATCTCCTCCTGGCTGCTGCCACCGAAGCGGATGCTGCCGGCCTGCGGCGTGTAGAGCCCCAGCAGCAGCTGCACCAGGGTGCTCTTGCCGCCACCCGAGGCGCCGACTATGGCCACCTTCTCGCCGGGGGCGATGGACAAATCGAGGCGATCCAGTACCGGCTCCTCGCCGTAGGCGAAGGTCAGCCCGCGCACCTCGATGCCGACGGTGTCGCGACCCTTGAACGGATCGACGCGGCCCGGGTACTGCGGCTCGTCGCGCCGCGCCAGCAGCTCGTTGATCCGCGTCAGTGCGCCGCCGGCGGCGTAGAAGGCGTACTGCAGGCTGAGCAGCTGCTCCACCGGGCCGATCATGAACCACAGGTAGCTGAACACCGCGAGCATCTGGCCGATGGACAGGTCGGAGAACAGCACGGTGAGCATGGCGGCGGCGCGGAACACGTCGATGCCGAACTGGAACAGCAGGCCGCTGGCGCGGTTCGACGCATCGCTCTTCCACTGCGAGGCCACGGCAAAGTCGCGTACCTCGCGTGCCCGCCCACCGAGGCGGCCGAGGAAATAGCCCTGGCGATTGCCGGCGCGCACCTCCTGGATGGCGTCGAGGGTCTCGGTCAGCGCCTGGGTGAAGCGGCCGGTGCTGTCGTTCTCGAGCTTCTTCAGGTGCTTGACCTGCTTGCCCAGCTGCACCGTGGCGTAGATCACCAGCGGGTTGAACAGCAGGATCAGCAGCGCCAGCTGCCAGTGCATCCAGATCAGGATGGCCGAGGTGCCGACCAGGGTCAGCACCGCCACCAGGAAGCGGCTGAGGGTCTCGCCGACGAACTTGTCCAGGGTGTCCAGGTCGGTGACCAGATGGGTGGTGACCGTGCCGCCGCCGAGGCTCTCGTACTCGCCGAGGGAAATGCGCTTGAGCCGCTCGATCAAACGCATGCGGATGCGGTAGACGATGTCCTTCGACAGCCGCGCGAACAGCCGTGCCTGCAGCACGTTGAAGATCAGCGCCGAGCCGCGCAGCAGCAGGGTCAGCAGCAGCATCAGGCCGATATAGCCGGCGGCGGTCTCCCAACTGGCCGGCAGGAAGTTGTCCATCACCTTGAGCGCGGCGTCGCCGTCGTGCAGCAGCACCTCGTCGACCAGCAGCGGCAGCAGCAGCGGAATCGGCACGCTGCACAGGGTGGCCAGCACCGCGACCAGGTTGGCGAGGATCAGCGCTTTCTTGTGCTGCAGGGCCAGGCGACGGATTTCTGCCCAGCTCAACCGATCAGGCATGGGCGGCGCGCTCCAGCCAGCGGCCGAGCAGCGGCGCCAGCACCTCCAGCGGTTGATAGCCGTTGGTCAGCAGCGCCAGCTGGCCGTCGCGCTCGGCCAGCAGGGTGGGGAAACCGGCGATGCCCAGATCCTGCACCCAGCTGAAATCGGCGGCGGTGGCATCAACCATGGCCTGGCTGTCGAAGGCCTCGGCGAACTCGATGCGCGGAATGCCGGCCTGCTCGGCCAGTTGCACCAGCACGCCGGCCTGGGTGACGTCGACGCCCTCGGTGTAGAAGGCCTGCTGGATCAGCTTGAGCAGCGGCCAGGCGCTGGCCGCGTCGAGGCTGCGCGCGGTGACCAGGGCGCGGCAGGCCGGCTCGGTGTCGTAGACCAGGCCCTCGGGCAGGCCGCGCTCGAAGTCGAACAGCTGTCCGGTGCTGGCGTTGACCGCCTGCCAGTAGCCCAGGTAACGCACCCGCGCCGCGGCGTCGATGGCCCCCTGGTCGCGGCGCAGGCCGCCGACCACCAGCTGCAGCGGCACGCCGGCCGCTGCGGCCTGCTCGGCGAGGGCCTCGGCCACCGGGGCGAAACCCCAGCACCAGGAACACATCGGGTCCATCACGTAGAGCAGGCGGCTTGCCATGGTCAGGCCTCGTTCAGTTGGCGGGGGTCGCGTCCCAGAGGATGCGGCTGGTTGCGCGCGCGCGCCAGCTCGATCTGCTTCTGCCGCTCGCGGGCGCCTTCACGGGTCTTCTCCGGCAGCGAGTCCCAGCAATGCGGGCAGCTGACGCCGGGGCTGTAGCGCTCGGACTGGCGGTCCGCCACGGAAATCGGCGTGCGGCAGGCGTGGCACTGGTCGTAGTCGCCTTCCGTCAGGTCGTGGCGCACGGTCACCCGGTTGTCGAAGACGAAGCAGTCGCCCTGCCACTTGGTATCTTCCTGCGGCACTTCCTCCAGGTATTTGAGGATGCCGCCCTTGAGGTGATAGACCTCCTCGAAGCCCTCGCCGAGCATGTAGCTGGAGGCCTTCTCGCAACGGATGCCGCCGGTGCAGAACATCGCCACCTTCTTGTGCTGGCGCGGGTCGAAGTGGGCCTTGATGTACTCGGGAAACTCGCGGAACGACTTGGTCTTGGGGTCGATGGCGCCCTCGAAGGTGCCGATGGCCACCTCGTAGTCGTTGCGGGTATCGATCAGCAGCACCTCGGGGTCGCTGATCAGGGCGTTCCAGTCCTGCGGCTCGACGTAGGTGCCGACGCGCTGGTTGGGGTCGACGCCCGGCACGCCGAGGGTGACGATTTCCTTCTTCAGCTTGACCTTGGTGCGATAGAACGGCTGCTCATCGCAGTAGGACTCCTTGTGGTCGATATCGGCCAGACGGGCGTCCTCGGCGAACCAGGCAAGCAACGCATCGATGCCGGCGCGGCTGCCGGAGACGGTGCCGTTGATGCCCTCTTCGGCGAGCAGCAGGGTGCCCTTGATGCCGTTATCGAGCAGGGTTTGCAGCAGGGGTTCGCGCAGCGCCTGGTATTCCGGCAGGGAGACGAACTTGTACAGCGCCGCGACGACGATCTTGTCAGTCATGGAATGTCCTTCAGTAGTCGCCCACGTAAAGGGCGGACTGGGGCTCGATCGGCGCGAACTCGCCGGATCGAGAAGCCAAACGAAAGCGCCGGCGTGGGCCGGCGCGAGGCGGATTGTAACAAAGCCGCGAAGCGCCGGGGCGAGTTGGCGACAAGGCGCGACAGCCTGTCGCCTGGCCCGGCTGCAACGCTCCGCAGCCTGGGTCGAGCGCAGCGATAGCCGGGGAGGCCCCGGCGTTCATCCGGCCCGGGTCAATGACCGCCGCGGCAGGTCGGCGAGGCCGGCGCCACGCCCTGCGCCGCCCACTCCTCGGGGGTGTAGGTGTGCAGGGCCAGGGCATGGATCTGCGCCATCAGCTCGCCGACCGTGGCGTAGACCTTCTGATGCCGCTTGACCGCGTTCAGGCCGGCGAACGCCGGGCTGACGATCACCGCCTTGTAGTGGGTCTCCAGGCCGCGGCTGTGCATATGGCTCTCGTCCAGCACCGCGAGGTGTTCGGGCTGCAGATCGGCCAGCGCGGCGACGATCAGGTCTTGCTTGGACATCGTGGGCTCCATCAGGGTTGTTTCACGCCGAGCTCGTCGCTCATCTCGGCCAGCAGCTTGTTCACCTCCGGCACGGCGGTTTCCAGCTTGCTCTGGGTGATCTGTGCGGACTGTGCGGTGAGGGTCGGCATCTTCTGCAGCACCTTCTGCCCCAGCGGCGACTCGTAGAAGGCGATCAGCTGCTTGAGCTCCTGCTCGTCGAAGTTGCTGGTGTAGAGCTTGACCATGTCCGGCTTGAGCTTGTCCCAGCCCACCGCCTTGTCCAGCGCGGCATTGGCCTTGGCCTGATAGCTTTCCAGCAGCGCCTGCTTGCCGCCCGGTGCCTGGGCGAAGCGCTGGGCGAACATCTGCTGCACCTGGCCATACACCGGCACGGTCAGCTTGTCGGCATGTGCCAGCTTGAGAAAACGCTCGGCATCGGCGGCATGGCTGGCGGCATCGGCCAGGGCCAGGGACGCCGAGGCACTGAGCAGAACGGCGGTGCACAGCTTGAATAGATGAGGCATGGGAAGGCTTCCGGGGGTGACGGGTGAGTCTGGGTAGACTGCGCTGGGGGCATTTTGTGCCCAAGCCCGGTTTACCTCAAGTCGGCCGCATCGTGCGCCAGCGCACAAAACCCCTGCGCACTGCCGCACCCGCTGGTCAGTTGCCAAAATGCCAGCACTTGCCCATGCTTGAACGTGCTCGGCATGCTGTGCGCCCCCGATTCGAATGGCGTGCGCACTCCTCGCCCCGGCAATTGATCGCCAGCCTGCGCACACACATGGACGTGCCCGATGACCAGTTTCGCCAGCCCCGCCGAGTTTCCCCCCCAGCCGCTGTGCGACAGCAAGGGTCGGCTGCTGGCCGAAGCCATCGGCTGGTCGAGCCGACCGCAGGTGCACTGCGCCCTGCGCGGCCACCTGGGCCGGCGCAAACGCTGGAACCACTGGTGCATCACCACCCCGCAGTGGATGCTCGCGCTGACCCTGGCCGACCTCGATTACCTGGGCTACGGCGCCGCCTACTTCCTCGACCTGGACAGCGGCCAGGCCGTCGCCCACACCCAGCTGCGCCCCTTCGCCTTCGGCTGCCAGCTGCCCGACCTGCCGCTGGAAAGCCACGCCTTCAACCACCCGCGCCTGCAACTGCGCATCGACGAGCATCCCGGCCGCCTGCGCCTGACCGCCGCCGCCCCGGATATCGGCGGCCAGCCGCTGCAGGTGGCGCTGGACATCCAGCGCCCCGCCCACCTGCAATCGGTCAACCTGGTGGCGCCGCTGCAGGGCGGCGGCTTCCACGCCACCAGCCGCCAGCTCGGCCTACCCGCCGCCGGCAGCCTGCAGCTGGGACGCAAGCAGTACAGCTGCGCCCCCGGGCAGAGCTTCGCCGCCCTGGATTTCGGCCGCGGCGTGTGGCCGCTGAACAGCCACTGGCAACGCGCTGCCTTCGCCGCACCGGGCGGCATCGCCGGCAACTTCGGCTCCGGCTGGCTGGAATACAGCGGCCTGTCGGAGAACGCCCTGTGGTTCGGCGGCGAACTGCAGCGCCTGGACAGCCCGCTGAGCATCGAACAGAGCGCCCACGCGCCGCTGGCACCCTGGCGCCTGGACAGCGCGGACGAGCGCGTGGCGCTGCGTTTCAGCCCGCGCCAGCTGCACCGCGCCTGCCCCAAGCTGGGCCCCTTCCATGCCGACACCCAGCAGTGGTTCGGTCGCTACGACGGCGTGCTGCGCGGTCCCAAGGGCGAGCGGGTACCGGTGGACGGCGCCCTCGGCTGGCTCGGCGCGACCCACGCCCGCTGGTAATGGTCGCGATAGAAAATCCGCGGAACCAGTGCCCGACGCAACGGCCTAAACTGCCAGCCGTCCTACTCCCGGAGATCGCCATGAGCCGCACCGAAACCGACAGCATCGGCCCCATCGAAGTCCCCAACGAGGCCTACTGGGGCGCGCAGACGCAGCGCTCGCTGATCAACTTCGCCATCGGCACCGAGCGCATGCCGCTGGCGGTGCTGCACGCCCTGGCGCTGATCAAGAAGGCCGCGGCGCGGGTCAACAGCCGCAGCGGCGAGCTGCCGGCGGATATCGCCCGGCTGATCGAACAGGCCGCCGACGAGGTGCTGGGTGGCGACCACGATGCGCAGTTCCCCCTGGTGGTGTGGCAGACCGGCAGCGGCACGCAGAGCAACATGAACGTCAACGAGGTGATCGCCGGCCGCGCCAACGAACTGGCCGGCGGCACGCGCGGCGGCAAGAGCCCGGTGCATCCCAACGATCACGTCAACCGTGCGCAGAGCTCCAACGACTGCTTCCCCACCGCCATGCACATCGCCGCGGCGCAGGCGGTCAGGCACAGCCTGCTGCCGGCCATCGCCGAGCTGCGCGACGGCCTGCAGGAGCAGGCGCAGCGCCACGCCCACCTGGTCAAGACCGGGCGCACCCATATGATGGACGCCACCCCCATCACCTTCGGCCAGGAGCTGTCGGCCTTCGTCGCCCAGCTCGGCTACGCCGAGGCGGCCACCCGCGCCGCCCTGCCGGCGGTATGCGAACTGGCCCAGGGTGGCACCGCGGTGGGCACCGGACTCAACGCCCCACCCGGCTTCGCCGAGGCCATCGCCGCCGAGCTGGCCGCGCTGAGTGGCCTGCCGCTGACCAGCGCGCCGAACAAGTTCGCCGCCCTCGCCGGCCACGAGCCGCTGGTGCAGCTCTCCGGCGCGCTGAAGACCCTGGCCGTGGCGCTGATGAAGCTGGCCAACGACCTGCGTCTGCTCGGCTCCGGCCCGCGCGCCGGCCTGGCCGAGGTGCGCCTGCCGGCCAACGAGCCGGGCAGCTCGATCATGCCCGGCAAGGTCAACCCGACCCAGTGCGAGGCGCTGTCGATGCTCGCCTGCCAGGTGCTGGGCAACGACGCCACCATCGGCTTCGCCGCCAGCCAGGGCCACCTGCAGCTCAACGTGTTCAAGCCGGTGATCATCCACAACCTGCTGCAGTCGATCCGCCTGCTCGCCGACGGCTGCCGCAACTTCCAGCAGCACTGCATCGCCGAGCTGCAGCCGGATGCCGTGCAAATGGCCGCGCACCTGGAGAACGGCCTGATGCTGGTCACCGCGCTGAACCCGCATATCGGCTACGACAAGGCCGCCGAGATCGCCAAAAAGGCCTACGCCGAGGGCAGCACCCTGCGCCAGGCGGCGCTGCAACTGGGCTATCTGAACGACGCCCAGTTCGACCAGTGGGTGCGGCCGCAGGACATGCTCGGAGCCGGCAAACATGACTGAGGGCAAGAGCGGCGCCACGCCGCTGGAAGGCGACGGCAAACGCATCCTGATGATCTTCGGCACGCCCAAGCGCGAAAGCCTGTGCCATGCCCTCGGCGCCGCCTACGCCCAGGGCGCGCGCGACCAGGGCCATGTGGTGCGCCAGCTGAAGCTGGGCGAGCTGCAGTTCGACCCGATCCTGCGCGACGGCTACGACCAGAGCCAGAACCTGGAGCCCGACCTGCTCGAGGCGCAGCGCCTGATCCATTGGGCCGAGCACCTGGTGTTCGTCTACCCGGTCTGGTGGGGCGGCCTGCCGGCGCTGCTCAAGGGCTTCTTCGACCGGGTGTTGCTGCCCGGCTTCGCCTTCAAGTACCGCCACCGCTCGCAGCTGTGGGACAAGTTGCTCAGCGGGCGCAGCGCCGACCTGCTGGTGACCCTGGACACCCCGCCCTGGTACTTCCGCTGGGTCTACGGCGCGCCGGCGCACCGGCAGATGGTGCGCACCATCCTCGGTTTCTGCGGGATCAAGACCCGCCGCCTGGCCGAATTCGCCCCGGTGCGACCGTCCAGCGAGGAGCAGCGCCAGGCCTGGCTGCGCAAGGCCGAGGCGCTGGGGGTCAAGGCCTAGGCAGCGCGTAGCGCTGGCCTGGATTGCCGGCTCCTGGTGCGCGCGGCGCCCCCTACGCCCTGGCCAGCCGCCTTGCCTTGCGTGCGCGCAGCCCGGCCAGCAGCGACGGCCCCAGCGCGGTCAACGCCGAGCCCAGCACCACCAGCAGGGCGCCGCCGTAGGCGATCCAGTTGACCTGCTCGGGCTGCACGTGATCCGGCCACCAGCTCGCCGCCACGGCCACCGAGGCGAAGGTCACCAGCGGGGTGACGGCCAGGGTGGCGCTGACCCGCGAGGCCTCCCAGTGCGCCAGCGCCTCGGCGAAGGCGCCGTAGGCGACCAGGGTGTTGAGGCAGCAGGCCAGCAGCAGCCAGCCCTGCAACGGGCTCAGCTCGAGCGCCTGCAGCGGCTGCGCCCAGGGCGTCAGCAGCAGGGCGCAGGCCAGGTAGATCACCATCATCGCCTGCACCGAGTTCCACAGGGTCAGCAGCTGCTTCTGCGCCAGGCCATAGAAGGTCCAGACGAAGGCCGCCGCCAGGACGATCAGCACGCCGGCGGTGTAGGCGGTGAGCGAGGTCAGCAGCTCGCCCAGG
Source organism: Pseudomonas sp. AOB-7 (assembly GCF_003696305.1). Classification (GTDB taxonomy): domain Bacteria; phylum Pseudomonadota; class Gammaproteobacteria; order Pseudomonadales; family Pseudomonadaceae; genus Aquipseudomonas. The sequence continues at coordinate 428,858 of NZ_RFFK01000001.1, forward strand.
CGCTGGTTGAAGAACAGCACGAAGCCCAGCAGCAGGATCGCCAGGCCGATGCCCTGGCCCAGGCTGAAACGCTCGCGGAAGACGAACAGGCTGCTGACCAGCAGCAGGATCGGCGCCACCTGGATCACTAACTGCGTCGTGCCGGGGCTGAGCAGATTGAGACCGACCAGGTACAGCACGTAGTTGGCGGTCAGTCCGGCGATGGCCAACGCCAGCAGCCAGGCGCCCTTGCGCCCCAGCGGGCGAAAGCGCGGCAGCCGGCGGGACGCGGCCAGGTAGGCGAACAGCAGCGAGCCGGCCACCAGCAGGCGGTACCAGGTGACGGTGACCGGGTCCATCACCTGCAGCACTTCTTTCAGCTTGATCGGTAGGATGCCCCAGAGCACGGACGTGGTCAGGGCGAGCAGCAGGCCGTAGAGCCAACGGCCGGAGGAGATATGCATGGCGACCTCGAAGCGGGCGACCCGGCAAGTCGCTCGGGCCGCAAAGCGCCATTCTAGGAGGCGGACCGCAACCGGCACAGTAACAGTTAGGCGGCGTTGCACGGCACAACTGTACCGCCCTCCCTCTGAAAATGTCAGACTTCCGGCGTCAAAATCTTGGAAAAATCGACAAAAAGCACCAATCAGGCCGACAACCTCGACCACTGGTCGCTTCGCTCGGCAGGGCGCAAGGCGCGCAGTAGACTCAAATCATCCAGCCTCTGTAGATGGAGAGCCTTTTTATGTTCGGTCAACGCAGCCTCGACGCCCAACCTGGGACGCATTACCGCAGCTCCCGCCTGAGTTCCGTCAACGGCCAATATTTCTTTTCGACCCGAGAAGGCACCCTGGAAGGGCCTTTTGCGTCCCGCCACGACGCCGAACTGGCTGTAGCCCGCTATATCGATCGAGTGAACATGGCCAACAAGCTGCTGCGCCATAGCAACGACCATATCGGCAACCTGCAACGCCGCACAGTCCAGCGGGATCAGGAACTCTGAACGTCTCCCGCTGATCCGCACCCTAGCCGCTTCGAGCCTGCTTGCTGATGATTTGGCTTGCCGGCGATTTCCCCACCGGCTACGCGAATCGCCCCTGAAATCGTGCAAACGAGTGGAAACGCTCGCCGATCTTCAAAGCCTTGCCAGCCCCAGATCCAGCCGGTGCGCGGCCAGATGCGGCAGCACCGCGGCCAGCAGCGGCTCCTTGAATGCCTCCTGAAAGCGATGGGCCAGCCCCGGGATCAGCTTGAGCTCGGCCCCCCGGATATGCGCCGCCACGTGCACGCCGTGCATCACCGGCAGCAGCGGGTCGGCGGTGCCGTGCACCACCAGGGTCGGCACCCGCAGGCGACCCAGCAGCGCCACCCGGCTCGGCTCGGCGAGGATCGCCAGTAGCTGACGCTGCACACCCTCGGGGTTGAAGGCGCGGTCGTAGGCCAGCTGCGCCTGCTGCAGCAACAGCGCACGGTCGTCGCGCACCGCCGGGCTGCCCAGTGCGGCGAGCAGGTCGGCCTGCTGCTGCAGCGCCGCCTCGCGGCTGCCCGCCTCGCGCCGCGCCAGCAGGCGCAGCAGCGACTCGTCCGGTGCCGGCAGGCCCTGGGCGCCGGAGCTGGTCATCACCAGGGTCAGGCTGAGCACCCGCGCTGGCGCCAGGTCGGCCAGGTGCTGGGCGATCATGCCGCCCATGCTCGCCCCCAGCACATGGAAAGCCGCGACGCCCAGAGCGTCCATCAGACCCAGGGCGTCGTCGGCCATGTCGCGCAACCGGTAAGGCGCGCCCGGCGCCAGGCCGAGGCGGTAGCGCAGCACCTCGTAGCCCAGGTTGATGGTCGGCGCTGGCTGCCGCCAGCTGCTCAGGCCAACATCGCGGTTGTCGAAACGTATCACCCGAAAACCCTGCTGGCACAGGCGCTCGACCACCTCGTCGGGCCAGTGGATCAGTTGCCCGCCCAGGCCCATGACCAGCAGCAACGCCGGGTCGCGCTGGCTGCCTATGCTCTGGTAGGCCAGGCGCACGTCGCCGACGTCCGCGTAACGGGTCGGTTGCTCGAGCTCGCAGCGAGTCGCCGCCCAGGACGGCAGGCCGCACAGCAGCGCCGCCAGGAAAATAAATAGACGCATGAAAACACCGGAAACGCAGAACCCCACTGAACCGCGAGTCTGGTGATAGTCGTTCGCGAGCGCTGCCACACAACGATGACAATTTGATGAAGGAAGACGAGCGGTCGCCCTGCGGCTCCGCGTTGGGCTTCGCTGCGCTCAGCGCCAACCTACGGACGTAGGTTGGGTCGAGCAGCCTGCGACGAAGCCCAACGCCCCTGGCTCCCATGGAACGCCAACGCAGGCAAACCGACAGGGCGAAGCGCCGATCAGGCCAGTTCGGCGCGCAACTGCCTGGCGGCGGCGACCATATTGACCAGCGCCGCCTCGGTCTCCGGCCAGGCGCGGGTCTTCAGGCCGCAGTCCGGATTGACCCACAGCCGCTCGACGGGGATGCGCGTGGCCGCCTTGCGCAGCAAGCCGGCCATCTCGGCGCTGTCCGGCACGCGCGGCGAGTGGATGTCGTAGACGCCCGGGCCGATCTCGTTGGGATAGGCGAAGCGCTCGAAGGCCTCCAGCAGCTGCATGTCCGAACGCGAGGTCTCGATGGTGATGACGTCGGCATCCATGGCGGCGATGGACTCGATCACGTCGTTGAACTCGCTGTAGCACATGTGGGTATGGATCTGCGTCTCGTCGCGCACGCCGCTGGCGGTCAGACGGAAGGCCTCGGTCGCCCAGTCCAGATAGCCCCGCCAGGCGGCCCGACGCAGCGGCAGGCCCTCGCGGAAGGCCGCCTCGTCGATCTGGATGATCTTGACGCCGGCCGCCTCCAGGTCCAGCACTTCGTCGCGGATGGCCAGGGCCAGCTGGCGCGCCTGCACCTCGCGCGGCACGTCCTCGCGCGGGAAGGACCACATCAGCATGGTCACCGGCCCGGTCAGCATGCCCTTCATCGGCTTGGCGGTCAGACCCTGGGCATAGCGAATCCAGTCCACCGTCATCGCCCGCGGACGGCTCAGGTCGCCGACTATCACCGCCGGTTTGACGCAGCGCGAGCCATAGCTCTGCACCCAGCCGAAACGGGTGAAGGCGTAGCCGTCGAGCTGCTCGGCGAAGTATTCGACCATGTCGTTGCGCTCGGCCTCGCCATGCACCAGCACGTCCAGGCCGAGGTTTTCCTGCACCTCGACGGCGTGGCGGATCTCGCTGTGCATGGCCTCGGCGTACTCGGCCGCGCTCAGCTTGCCGGCCTTGAACGCCTGGCGCGCCAGGCGAATGGCGGCGGTCTGCGGGAAGGAGCCGATGCTGGTGGTCGGCAACGGCGGCAGCTGCAGGTGCGCGCGCTGCTTGGCGCTACGCGTGGCGAAGGGCGACTGACGCTGGGCATGACGCGGGCGGATCGCCGCCAGGCGCGCCTGCACCTCGGCCTTGTGGATGCGCTTTGATGCGGCGCGGGCGGCCTGCACCGCGCGGCTCTGCGCCAGCGCGGCCTGCACCTCGGCCGCCTGTGGCGTCTCCAGCGCCTGGCCGAGCAACGCGACCTCGCGGCATTTCTGCACGGCGAAGGCCAGCCAGCTCTTCAGTTCGGCGTCCAGCTGATCCTCGCGTTCCAGATCCACCGGGCTGTGCAGCAGCGAGCAGGACGGCGCCACCCACAGGCGCTCGCCCAGACGTTCGTGGGCATGGCGCAGCAGCTCGAGCGCCTTGTCCAGGTCGCAGCGCCAGACGTTGCGGCCGTTGACCACGCCCAGCGACAGCACCTTGTAGGCCGGCAGGCGATCGAGGATGGTCGGGTACTGCTCCGGCGCGCGCACCAGGTCGATATGCAGGCCGTCCACCGGCAGATTGGCGGCCAGGCCGAGGTTGTCCCCCAGGCCGCCGAAGTAGGTGGCGATCAGCTTCTTGCCCGGCTCGCGCTGCAGCAGGTTGTAGGCACGCTCGAAGGCGTTCTTCCAGTCCTGCGGCAGGTCCAGCGCGAGGATCGGCTCGTCGATCTGCACCCATTCCACGCCCTGGGCGGCCAGGCGCTGGAGTATCTCGCCGTAGACCGGCAGCAGGCGTTCGAGCAGCTCCAGCTTGTTGAAGTCGCTGCCCTTGGTCTTGCCCAACCACAGGTAGGTCAACGGGCCGATCAGCACCGGCTTGACGGCGTGACCGAGGGCATGGGCTTCGTCCACTTCCTCGAACAACTGTCCCCAGCTCAGGGCGAACTGCTGGTCGACGGCAAACTCAGGCACCAGGTAGTGGTAGTTGGTATCGAACCACTTGGTCAGCTCCTGGGCGTGGGCGCCGCCGCAGCAACTGTGGCCGCTCTGGTTACCAACGGCGCCACGGGCCATGGCGAACAGGGTATCGAGGCCCGGCTTGCCGGCGGCCGGACGAAAGCGCTCGGGGATCACGCCCAGCGCCAGGGAATGGCCGAGCACCTGGTCGTACCAGGCGAAGTCGCCGACCGGCAGCAGCTCGATGCCGGCGTCCTTCTGCAGCTGCCAGTGCTCGGCGCGCAGGCGCTGACCGACCGCACGCAGACCGGTCTCGTCGAGCGTGCCTTGCCAATGGGCTTCGAGGGCTTTCTTCAGTTCGCGGTCGCGACCGATACGGGGAAAACCGAGGGAATGGGACAGGGCCATGTCAGAACGCTCCATAGGGAAATCGGAATGGCGCTATTCTCGGCATCCGCATCGAGTGAGACAAACTCAAGATATTTGTATTGAACTATAGAATTACTCATGTAGCCTGGATGAGGCTTTCCCCATCCACCATCGAGCGGCGCGCGCCGGCGGTGGATACACACAGTGTCATCCACTCTAGGTTCCGTGAGTCCGCCATGCTCGAACTACGCCATCTGAAAACCCTGCACGCCCTGCGCGAAACCGACAGCCTGGTGGAGGCCGCCGAGCGCCTGCACCTGACCCAGTCGGCGCTGTCGCACCAGTTCAAGGAGCTGGAGGAACGCCTCGGCCTGCAGCTGTTCGTGCGCAAGACCAAGCCGGTGCGCTTCACCAGCGCCGGCCTACGCCTGCTGCAGCTGGCCGACGCCACCCTGCCGCTGCTGCGCGGTGCCGAGCGCGATCTGGCGCGCCTGGCCGGTGGCACCGCGGGCCGCCTGCATATGGCCATCGAGTGTCACAGCTGCTTCCAGTGGCTGATGCCGACCATCGACCAGTTCCGCGATGCCTGGCCGGAGGTGGAGCTGGACCTGGCCTCGGGCTTCTCCTTCGCCCCGCTGCCGGCGCTGGCGCGTGGCGACCTGGACCTGGTGGTGACCTCGGATCCCATCGAGCTGGCCGGCATCACCTACGTGCCGCTGTTCACCTACGAGGCGATGCTCGCCGTGGCCAACCAGCACCGCCTGGCGAGCAAGGCCTATATCCAGCCCGAGGACCTAGCCAGCGAAACCCTGATCACCTACCCGGTGGAGCGCGACCGTCTGGACATCTTCACCCGTTTCCTCGAACCGGCCGACGTCGAGCCGGCGCAGGTGCGCACCTCGGAGCTGACGGTGATGATGATGCAGCTGGTGGCCAGCGGCCGCGGCGTCTGCGGCCTGCCCAACTGGGCGCTGCACGAGTACAGCTCGCGCGGCTACGTCAGCGCCAAGCGCCTGGGCGAAAAGGGCCTGTTCGCCACGCTCTATGCGGCGATCCGCAGCGACATGCTGGATGCGCCCTTTATGCGCGACTTCCTGCTGACCGCCAAGGACACCTCCTTCGCCAGCCTGGAAGGGGTCAGCGTGGCGCGCTGACGGCCAGCGGCGACATTGATCTGGATCAAGGCGCCTCGTACGCGGCGGGTCTTTACTGACAATACTTTCACCCACCTGCGGCCCGCGCCATGATCCAAGCCCTGCGCCAGCGCCATTCGAGGTTTGCCGGCCCCCTGGCGGTGCTGTGGCTCGTGCTGTTTCTCGGCTGCTCCCTCGTCCATGTCGGCAGCCACGTCCATCTGGATGAGCAGCTGGGCGAGGAATCGGCCAGCGTTCTCAATCTCGAGGAAGCGGCCACGTTCCTGCAGACCACCCACGGCCATGGCGCGGCTGAGGCCGGCGCGCTGGACGACAGCTGCAGCGCCCTGCAGACCATCCTTTTCAACCAACTGCTGTCGCTGCTGGCACTGGCCGCGCTGATCGCCATGCCCGGCCTGCTCGCCCTGCCCGACAGGCTGCGCGGCCGCCTGCTGCGTCTCGTCCCCTGCGCGCACGCGCCCGGTTTCCCGCCACCCCTGCACCTGCAACTGCAGCGCTTCAACGAGTAACCCCGCCTCTTCCAGTGCAATGCGCAGCCTGCCCGCGCCGGTCATTCGCCGTGCCGGCAAGCTCCCTCCGATTCCTGGAGAGTCCGTCATGTCTCACGATCTGCGTCCGGCCCCCGCGGCCACTACCTGGCGTTTCTGGCCGGCCCTGCTGCTGTTCGGCGCCATCGCCCTGTTCCTCCTCTGGGAGGAGCACGAAGCCCATCTGCTCGGTGCCCTGCCCTATCTGATCCTGCTGCTCTGCCCGCTGCTGCATCTGTTTATGCACCGCGGCCATGGTCGGGATAAAGACGGCCCGCACGACCACCACTGAGCAGGAGGCACAGCCTATGGAACATACAAGCTCGGCCTACGGCCTGTGGGGCCTGGTGATAGTCAACTCACTGGTGTTCATCCTGTTCGCCTTCAGCTTCTTCAAGCCCAGCAGCGCGCGGGACTGGCGTACCTTCGGCAGCTTCGCGGCCTTTATCGTCGCGCTGTTCGTCGAGATGTACGGCGCGCCGCTGACCCTCTACCTGCTGGCCGGCTGGCTGCAGAGCCGCTACCCGCAGCTCGACCCGCTGTCCCACGAGGCCGGCCATCTGTGGCACAGCCTGCTGGGCCTAGAGGGCGATCCGCACTTCGGCGCGCTGCATATCCTCGGCAACCTGCTGATCTTCGCCGGTTTCTGGCTGCTGGCCAGCGCCTGGCGCGTGCTGTATCGCGCGCAGCAGGCCGGCGAGCTGGCCGACAGCGGCCCCTACGCGCGCGTTCGCCATCCGCAATACCTGGCCTTCGCCCTGATCATGCTGGGCTTTCTGCTGCAGTGGCCGACCCTGCTGACCCTGCTGATGCTCCCCGTCCTGCTGCTGATGTACGTGCAGCTGGCCAGGCGTGAGGAGCAGGAGATGCTCGTGCACTTCGGCGAGACCTATCGCCGCTACCGCGACGCCACCCCGGCGTTCCTGCCCTGGCCAACGGCCCGCCCGCACGCCGCCGCGGACACGAGGAAGCAACCATGAACCACTTGCCCATGCCGCAGCCCACGGCAGCGCCCGATGGCCAGGAACAGGTGCTCGACCCGGTGTGCGGGATGGCCGTCGCCCCTACCGCGGCCAGTGCCAGCGCCGAGTTCGCCGGCACCCGCTACTGGTTCTGCTCGGCGCATTGCCGCGAGGAGTTCCTGCGCGATGCGCCGCGCTACGTCGCCGGCAGCGCCGCCCAGCCCTGCCAGCACAGCCATGCGCCGGCTGCCGCCACGCCGACGAGCGCAGGCCGACAACTGGCCAAGGACCCGATCTGCGGGATGATGGTGGACAAGGCCACGGCGCTGTCGCGCGAGCGCGGCGGGCGCACCTACTACTTCTGCAGCGACAGCTGCGTGCGCACCTTCGAGTCGCCGGAGGCCGAACTCAAAGCCATGCAGACCCGCGTGGCCATCGCCCTGACCGGGGTGCTGGCGCTGGCCCTGCTGCGCGCCGGCGCCTTTATCGGCCTGGCCACCGGCGCCATGCTGATGAGCTGGGTGCCGTTCGACGCGCTGCCGTTCTTCACCTGGGGCATGTGGCTGTTCCTGCTGGTGACGCCGGTGCAGTTCATCGGCGGCTGGAGCTTCTATAAGGGCGCGTGGAATGCCATCCGCACGCGCAACATCAACATGGATTTCCTCATCGCCATGGGCACCTCGGTGGCCTACTTCTACAGCGTGGCGGTGCTGTTCTTTCCCGAGGTGCTGCCGGTCAAGGTGGGCGAGCGCGAGGTCTATTTCGAGGTCTCGGCGGTGATCATCGCCTTCGTCCTGCTGGGCCGCTACATGGAGGAGATCATCAAGAAGAAATCCTCGGCCGCGGTGCGCCGCCTGCTCGACCTCAAGCCGGCCATCGCCCATGTGCTCCGCGACGGCGAGGAAGTCGACCTGCCGGTGGAAAACGTCATGGTCGGCGAGATGCTGGTGGTCAAGCCCGGCGAGAAGATTCCCACCGACGGCGAGGTCAGCGAAGGCCAGACGAGCGTCGACGAGTCGATGCTGACCGGCGAATCGATGCCGGTGGACAAGCGCCCGGGCAGCGCGGTGATCGGCGGCACCCTCAACCGCAGCGGGGTGTTCCGCTTCAAGGCCAGCCGGATCGGCGCCGACACGGCGCTGGCGCAGATCATCAGGATGGTCGAAGAGGCGCAGGGCAGCACCGCGCAGATCCAGCGCCTGGCCGATCAGGTCACCGCCTACTTCGTCCCGGCAGTGGTCGGCGTGGCCTTCCTGGCGCTGTTCGGCTGGTGGCTGGCCGGCAGCTTTCCCCAGGGACTGATGGCCTTTATCGCGGTGCTGATCATCTCCTGCCCCTGCGCGCTCGGCGTGGCCACCCCCGCCGCGCTGATGGTGGGGGTCGGCAAGGGCGCCGATAACGGCATCCTGATCCGCGGCGGCGAAGTGCTGGAGCGGGCGGAGAAACTCTCCACCGTGGTGTTCGACAAGACCGGCACCATCACCCGCGGCGAACCCGAGCTGACCGACCTGCTAGCCTTCGGCGGCGCCGTCGAGGACGAGGTGCTGCAACTGGCCGCCGCCGTCGAATCCGGCTCCGAACATCCGCTGGGCGCGGCCATCGTGCGTGCCGCCCGCCAGCGCGGCATGCACCTGCCGAAGGCCAGTGGGATAGAGGGCATCGCCGGCCATGGCATCGCCGGCACGGTCGAAGGGCGCACCGTCTGGCTGGGCAACCGGCGCCTGTTCGCCCGCGAGGGGATCGCCAGCGCAGAGGCCGAGGCGACTCTGGTCGCCCTGGAAGCCGATGGCAAGACCGCCATGCTGGTCGGCGTCGAGCAGCGCCTGCTCGGGGTGATCGCCGTGGCCGACACGGTCAAGCCGGAGGCGGCCGAAGCGGTCGCGGCGCTGCTGGCCGACGGTATCCAGGTGGTCCTGCTGAGCGGCGACAACAGGCGCACCGCCGAGGCGGTGGCGCGCCAGGTCGGCATCGGCCGGGTGATCGCCGAGGTGCTGCCGGACGACAAGGTCGCGGTGATCCACCAGCTACAGGGCGAGGGCCAGGTGGTGGCCATGGTCGGCGACGGGGTCAACGACGCCCCGGCCCTGGCCGCGGCCGAGATCGGCATCGCCATCGGCTCGGGCTCCGACGTGGCCAAGGAGACCGGCAGCATCATCCTGATCCGCGACGACGTGCGCGATGTGGTGGCCGCGATTCAGCTGTCGCGCGCGACCATGCGCAAGATCAAGCAGAACCTGTTCTGGGCCTTCGTCTACAACAGCATCGGCATTCCCATCGCAGCCTTCGGCCTGCTCAACCCGATCCTGGCGGCGGCCGCCATGGCCCTGTCATCGCTGTCGGTGATCGTCAATTCCGCTCTGCTCAAGCGTGTACGCCTGGGCAGCCTTCGCCACACCCCGTAAACCACGCAGGAGCATCACCATGAACACCACTTCACGCAACGCACTGACCGCTCTGGCTCTGGCCGGCACCCTGCTCACCGCCTCGGCCTTCGCCGAGCAGGCCCATCATCCGGAGCAGCTGGCGCAGAACCAGCAAGGCATGCCCATGGGACAAGGCATGGGCCAGGGCATGATGATGGACTGGTCGCAGATGCAGGACATGATGCGGCAGATGCACGGCACCACCGACCCTCAGCAGCGGCAGAAAATCCGCAGCGAACACCGCCAGGCCATGCGTTCGCAGATGGGCATGATGAACCAGCGCATGCAGCAGAGCCAATGCCCGATGGCCAAGGATGCGCCCATGCAGCAGCAATGCCTGAAAGACATGCACCGGAACATGCAGGACATGATGCAGATGATGGAACAGATGCTGGAAAACCAGTCGATGGCGAACGGGCAGTGAGCCGACGCGGCTCCGGTTGGCCGCCGGAGCCACGTAGGGTGCGACGTGCGCACCGTCGTTCGCCGCCGGCATAGGGGCGCACCCTACTCCTGCGACGCCCGGCGAAACGGCTGCCATAACTGCCCCAGGTAGCCCCTGGGGTAGCCCCGCTCGCGCAGCCCGACCTCGGCCTCGCCGAGGCGCTCGGCGCTGTCGTGGTAACTGCCCAGCAGCCAGTCCCAGAGCAGCAGGAATTCGCCGAAATTCACCTGGGCGTCCTCGAAGTCGCGTTTGTGGTGCCAGCGGTGCATCTGCGCCACCGCCAGCAGGCGCCGCAGCGGCCCCAGGTCGTAGTCCAGATTGGCGTGCTGGAAGGCCAGGTGCACGGTGAGCAGTGCGAACCAGGTGGCGCACAGCTGCGCCGGCGCGCCGAGCAGGGCCAGCAGCACCAGACCGGGACCGGCCAGCAGCAGCGCGCTCAGGGGATGGCGACGCTCGCCATTGACCCAGTACAGGCGCTCGGCACTGTGGTGCGGGGCATGCAGCCGCCACAGCCAGGCGAAGCGGTGGCTGGCGCGGTGCATCAGGTACAGGCTGCAGTCGATCAGCGCCGCCACCAGCAGCAGCTGCGCCCACCAGGGCCAGTGCCGGGGAAACAGCTCCAAGCTCAACCAGGGCCCGAACAGCCCCAGCAGCAGGCTGCCGAGCTGGATCAGGCCGAGGTTGACCAGCAGGTGGATAGCATCGGTCAGGCTGTCGTCATGGTCCTCCAGCCAGCTGCAGCGAAAGGGCTGCAGGCGCTCCAGCAGGGCCACCGCCAGCAGCGCCAGGGCGACGATCGGTAGGCTCGCCGGCCAGGCCGGGATGCCGCGCTGCAACAGGCTCAGCAGCAGGATGGCGCTGCCGCCGAAGATCAACGGATAGCTACCCCAGCGGATCAGCAGCTTGAATGGGGTGGGGATATCGGACATGGCGAACTCCTCGCAAGTGACTGGGGCCACTGTGCAGCCGGCGAGGTTCGGGGCGCTTGAACAAAACGGCTAAGCTGCCGAGCAATAGCGGATGCTGTGCTTAGTGCTCCGCTGAGTGCAGCTGCACCCGGGCCAGGGCCGAGGATGGGTCGAGGCCCAGCAGGCTGCGGAAGCTGCGGGAGAAATGCGCGGCATCGGCAAAACCGGCGGCATGGGCCGCGGTGGTCAGGTTATGGCCCTGGGCGATGGCCTGCAGGGCGCGGATCAGCCGGTGCCACTTGCGGTAGCTGCGCAGCGGCAGGCCGCAGCTGGAGCTGAACCAGTGGGAGAAACGGCTGGGCGACAGGTGCACCTGCTGCGCCAGCCTCCGCAGGTCATGGTCGGGATCGTCCAGCAGCGGCAGCAGCCGCGCCAGGCGCGGGTCGAGGGACGCCGCGGGCGGCAGCTGCAGATAACGGCCCAGCGCCTGGCGCAACTCGGTCACATCGCCCTCTCCCCGCTGCAGGGCCTGCAGCAGAGGGCCTGGTTCGCCCAGTTCGAGGCCCTGCAGCGGCTCGCTCAGGCCCAGGGCGCGGGCCTCGGCGCAGAAGGGGTCGAGATAGACCGACAGCAGCCGGCCGGCCTCGATGCGGTGCAGGGTGCCGGCACGAATCGCCACCACCTGCGCGCACAGCGCCTCGTCGGCGGCCCATACCCGCACGGCCCCATCCAGGCCGATGGCCAGCTGCACGGCCATATGCCGGTGCGCCTGGTTGTGCCCAGCCTGGCCGAGAAACAGGCCGATTCCAGGACCGATCCAGGCCTGGCCGGCCCAGGCAATATGCCCCTGTGTCTTCATGGCCCCTCCTGGGAAGCTCGCTGCATGGGCGCACCGCCTTTCACTGCTGGCCCCGGTGCGCACGGCGCACCCTAGCGCACCTCACGCAGGCGCAACAGCTGGTAGGCCGCCGGCAGCACCAGCAGCGACAGCAGCGGCGCGCTAAGCATGCCGCCGACCATGGGCGCGGCGATGCGGCTCATGATCTCGCTGCCGCTGCCACTGCCCAGCAGGATCGGCAGCAGGCCGGCGATGATGGTCGCCACCGTCATCGCCTTGGGCCGCACCCGCTGCACCGCGCCCTCGCGAATCGCCGCAAGCAAAGCCGCCGGCGTGCCCTGCCCGGCCGCCTGGCGCTCGGCCCAGGCGTTGCGCAGGTAGAGGAGCATGATCACGCCGAACTCCGCCGCCACCCCGGCCAGGGCGATAAAGCCCACCCCGGTGGCCACCGACAGGTTGTAGTCCAGCCAGTAGAGGAACCAGACGCCGCCGGTCAGGGCGAACGGCAGGGTGGCCATGATCAGCAGCGCCTCGTCCAGTCGCGAGAAGCACAGGTAGAGCAGCACGAAGATGATCAGCAGGGTCGCCGGCACCACCAGCTTGAGCCGCGCATTGGCCCGTTCGAGAAACTCGAACTGGCCGGAAAAGCTCAGGCTCATGCCCGGCTGCAGGCGCACCTGCTCGGCGATGGCCTGGCGCAGGTCGGCTACCACCGAGGCCATGTCGCGGCCGCGGGTGTCGATATAGACCCAGCCGGAGGGCCGCGCATTCTCGCTGCGCAGCATCGGCGGGCCGTCGCTGATGGCAATGCGCGCCACCGTGCCGAGGGTGATCTGGCTGCCCACCGGGGTGTAGATCGGCAGCTCGCGCAGGCGGCTCAGGGAATCGCGCCACTCGCGCGGGTAGCGCAGGTTGATGGGAAAGCGCGCCAAGCCCTCCACGGTTTCTCCGACGTTCATCCCGCCGATGGCGCCGGCCACCAGCGCCTGCACCTCGGCGATATTCAGGCCGTAGCGGGCGGCCGCCACGCGGTCGATATCGACATCGATATAGCGCCCGCCGGTGAGGCGTTCGGCCAGCGCCGAACTGACCCCGGGCACCGTGCGCGCCACCCGCTCCACCGCCTGGGTCACCGCATCGATCTGCGCCAGGTCGCTGCCGGCCACCTTGACCCCGATCGGGCTCTTGATGCCGGTGGCGAGCATGTCGATACGGTTGCGGATCGGCGGGATCCACAGGTTGGCCAGCCCCGGTATCTGCACCGCGCGGTCCAGCTCCTCCACCAGCTTTTCCGCGGTCATGCCGGGGCGCCATTGCTCGCGAGGCTTGAACTGGATGGTGGTCTCGAACATCTCCAGCGGCGCCGGGTCGGTGGCGCTGTCGGCGCGCCCGGCCTTGCCGAATACCCGCGCCACCTCGGGCACCGTCTTGATCATGCGGTTGCTCTGCTGCAGCAGCTGCGCGGCCTTCTGCGCGGACAAGCCGGGCAATGCGGTGGGCATATACAGCAGGTCGCCCTCGTCCAGCGGCGGCAGGAACTCGCCGCCCAGCTGGCTGGCCGGCCACAGTGCGCTGAGAAACACCAGCAGGGCCAGCCCCAGGGTCGCCTTGGGAAAGCGCAGCACCCATTCCAGGGCCGGCTGGTAGATCCGAATCAGGCCACGGTTGAGCGGATTGCGCCGCTCGTCGGGGATGCGCCCGCGAATCCAGTAGCCCATCAGCACCGGCACCAGGGTCACCGACAGCCCGGCCGCGGCGGCCATGGCGTAGGTCTTGGTAAAGGCCAGGGGGCCGAACAGGCGGCCCTCCTGGGCCTGCAGGGTGAACACCGGGATAAACGACAGGGTGATGATCATCAGGCTGAAGAACAGCGCCGGGCCCACCTCCAGCGCCGCCGCGCCTATCACCTGCCAGTGCCGCTCGCCCTTGAGCTGCTGGTCCGGGTGCTCGGCATGCCAGTGTTCGAGCTTCTTGTGGGCGTTTTCGATCATCACCAGGGCCGCGTCGACCATGGCGCCGATGGCGATGGCGATGCCGCCGAGGGACATGATGTTGGCGTTGATGCCCTGCTGCTGCATGACGATAAAGGCAATCAGCACCCCCAGCGGCAGCGAGACGATGGCCACCAGGGAGGAGCGCAGGTGCCAGAGAAAGGCCAGGCACACCAGGGCCACGACGATAAATTCCTCCACCAGCTTCTCGCCCAGGTTGCGCACCGCGCGGTCGATCAGCTGGCTGCGGTCGTAGGTGGTAACGATCTCCACGCCCTCGGGCAGACTGGCCTGCAGCTCACTGAGCTTGGCCTTGACCGCGGCGATGGTGCTGCGCGCGTTCGCCCCGCTGCGCAGGATCACCACGCCGCCGACCACCTCACCTTCGCCATCCAGCTCGGCGATGCCGCGGCGCATCTCCGGGCCGAGCTGGATATGCGCCACCTCGCCCAGGGTCACCGGCACACCGCCGGCGTCCAGGCGCAGGGGGATGGCGCGAAAGTCCGCGAGGCTCTGCAGGTAGCCGGAGGCGCGCACCATATATTCGGCCTCGGCCAGTTCCAGCACGCTGCCGCCGCTTTCCTGGTTGGCCGCGCCGATGGCCGCCGCCACCTGCTGCTGGGTGATGCCGCGGCTGGCCAGCTTGATCGGGTCGAGCAGCACCTGGTACTGCTTGACCATGCCGCCGATGCTCGCCACCTCGGCGACGTTGGCCAGGGCCTTGAGTTCGAAGTTGAGGAACCAGTCCTGCAGGGCGCGCAGCTGCGCCAGGTCGTGCTGGCCACTGCGGTCGACCAGGGCGTACTGGTAGATCCAGCCGACCCCGGTGGCATCCGGTCCCAGCGCCGGTTTGGCCCCGGCCGGCAGGCGTTCCTGGATCTGACTGAGGTACTCCAGCACCCGCGAGCGCGCCCAGTACAGGTCGGTGCCGTCCTCGAACAGCACATAGACGAAGCTGTCGCCGAAGAAGGAGAAGCCGCGCACCGCGCTGGCACCCGGCACCGAGAGCATGGCGCTGGCCAGCGGATAGGTGACCTGGTTCTCGACGATCTGCGGCGCCTGGCCGACATAGGGCGTGCGGATGATCACCTGGGTATCGGACAGGTCCGGCAGGGCATCGATGGCGCTGTTCTGCACCGCCCAGACGCCCCAGGCGGTGGCGAACAGGGTGGCCAGCAGCACCAGCAGGCGGTTGGCCAGGGACCAGCGAATCAGCGCGGCGATCATGGCTGTACCTCCTGGTCGCCATGCTCGGCGGCTGCCAGCGGCTGAATCCGTTCGATCAGCAACCCCTCATCGCTTTCGCGCACCGCGACGCGCACCCGCTGGCCGGGCTGCAGGCCCTGCAGCAGGGCGGCATCGGCCACCGGGAAGAACATGCTCATGCCCGGCATGCCCAGGGTCTTGAACGGGCCATGGGTGAGCAGCAGACCATCGGCCTCGATGGCGTCGATCTGCCCCTCGGCCTCATGCAGGGCCGGCTGTAGCTTGACCTCGGCCGCCGGCTGGCCCAGTTCCTGGGCCAGTAGGCCACGCAGGCTGGCCTCGGAATCCAGCAGGAACTGCCCGGAAACCACCACCTGCTGGCCCTCGCTCAGGCCTTCGAGGACTTCGACCTGGTCGCCCTGCTCGCGGCCGATGCGGATTTCCAGCGGCCGGTAGCGGCCCTCGCCCTCGGCCAGCAGCACCAGGTTGCGCCGACCGCTGCGGATCACCGCCTCGCTGGGCAGGAGCAGGGTCTCGCTGCCCTGGCTGTGCTGCAGGCGCACCCGCGCGCTCATACCGGGGCGCAGGCGGCCCTCGGGGTTGTCCAGCACCACCCGCAGGCGCAGGGTGCGGCTGTCCAGGTTGGCCTCGGGCAACAGCGCCTCGATACGGCCGCCGATACTCTCCCCCGGCAGGGCCGGCAGCAACACCTCGACCGGCTGGCCGGGCTCGATCGCGCTGGCTTGCGCCTCGGGCAGCGCCACCTCCAGCCAGACCCGCTGTAGGCCGTTGATCCGCGCCAGGCTCTGCCCGGCGCTGAGGGTCATGCCCTCGCGCACCTGCAACTCCTGCACTACCCCGGCAATCGGGCTGGTCACCGTCCACACCCGCTGCACCTGGCCGCTGCGCTCCAGGCGCGCGATCAGCGCCGCCGGCATGCCCACCAGTTGCAGGCGCTGGCGCGCCGCGGCCAACAGCGGCGGCTGGTCGAGATCGCGCAGGGCCAGGTATTCCTCCTGCGCCGCCAGCCAGTCGGGTACCAGCAGATCGACCAGCGGCGCGCCGGCCGCCAGCAGGTCCTCGGGCGCCAGCGGGTAGACCCGCTCGACGAAGGCGGCGCTGCGCGTCTGCACCAGGGCCACGTCGCGCTGGTCGAAGCCCAGGCTGCCGACCGCATCCAGCTCGCCATGCAGCGGCCCGCGCACCACGCGGGCCAGGCGCATGCCGAGGTTCTGGGTCAGGCGCGGGTCGATCGCCATGGCCGTGCTCGGCGCATCGCCGGCCTGCGTATCGGCGTAGCGCGGCACCAGGTCCATATCCATAAAGGGCGACTTGCCCGGCTGCTCGAAGCGCTGCTGCGGGTACATGGGGTCGTACCAGTAGAGCACCGGGCGCTCGCTGTCGGCCGCCACGGGCGGTTGTGCATGCTGCTGGCGGCCAAGCCAGTAGCCGCTGGCCGCGCCGACGGCAATCAGGACGACGAGGCCCAGGGCCTGGATCGGTGAAGGGCTCATTGGTCACGCTCCTGATGATTGGCGTAAGCGAAATGCAGGCGGGCAGCGACCAGCGCCCGCTGTTCGAGAAAGTCCAGATGGCGCAACTGCGCCTCCACCCGCTCGCGGCGGGCGGCGATCAGCTCGCTCAGCTCGCCGCGCCCGGCCTGGTAGTCGGCCAGGCTCAGGCGTACCCGCTGCTCGGCCAGGGGCAGCAGTTGCTCCTGGCTGCGCTCCACGGCGCGCTGCAGGCGACGGTGCTCGGCCAGTTCCATGGCCAGCTGCAGGGCATGCTCGCGCAGCAACGCCTCGCGCTCGGCCTCCAGGGCCAGCAGCTCGGCGCGCTGGGCGGCGATGCGCGGGTTCTGCCGGCTGCCGGCGAACACCGGCAGGTCGATGCTCAGCTGCAGCGAGAGCATGTCGCCGAAGGCACGATCACGCTGCTGATAGGCCAGTTCCCAGCTCCAGTCGGGGCGCTTGTCGGCTTCGGCCAGCTTGACCCGGGCCTCGGCCTCACGGGTCTGCGGGACGAAGGCCTGCAGTTCGGGGTGCTGGGGCAAGGCATGGCGGTAGCGCGCCTCGTCCACCGGCCAGTCGGGCAAGGGGCCGCGCAGTGGCTCGTCGGCCGCCGCGCCGACCCAGCGACGCAGGACGGCGCGGGCCTGACTGCGCTGCTGCTGCAACTCGTCCTCGCGTTCGGCCAGGGCCAGGGCCTCCTGGCGCGGCGCCAGGCTGTCGGCGCTCGGTCCGCGGCCGCCGGCCAGGCGCGCCTGCACCGCCCGCTCGAGCAGGCGGTTCTCCGCATAGAACTCCTGGAACAGCTGCAGGCGCTGCTCCAGGGCCTGGGCGACTATCCAGGCCTGGGCGGTCTGCCGCTGCACCTGCAGGCGCTCGACCTGCTCCTGGGCCGCGGCCGAGTCGATGCCCGCCCGCGCCAGCTCGACCCGGGCGCTGCGCTTGGCGCGGTTGGGTACCTCCTGCATAACGCCGAGCATGCGCATGGTCATCGACTCGGCATCCAGGCGCCAGCGCTCCTGCCCTTCGATGGGCAGGTTCTGCAGGCCCAGCAGCAGTTTCGGATCGGGCAGCTCGCCGGCGGGCACGGCGGCCTGGCGCGCCGCCTCCAGTTCGGCGGCGCGCGCCATCAGGTTGGGCGCTTCACGCCCGGCCAGGAGCAGGGCCTGCTCCAGGGTCAGGGCCAGACTCGGCATGCTGGCGAGGCTGGCCAACACGGCGCCGGCCAGCAGCGGACCGAGGCGCGAATAGGCAATGGACATCGGTCGATTCCTGTCGAAAACCAGCGTCCGCGGGACGCACAGCCCCCCGCCGGCAGCCGGGCTGCACGGAGGGCATCGAGGTTGGCGAGGGAATCAGGCCCGGGGCGGACGCCAGGGCGCGAGCGAAGGTCGTGACAGGGGATCGGCGAGAGCCTGCCAGGCAAGCCGCGAGGGAGCGAGCAGCCCGTCCATCCGCGGCGGCTGGCTGCCGAGCAACGAGGCTCCGGCGCTGGAGCACTGCGACATCTCGGCGCACAGTTGATCGCCAGCGGCCATCGCCTCGTCGTCGCAGCAGTCGCCCGGCTGGCCGCTGCCCTGGCTCATCGGGCAGGGATCGCCCTGCGGCAGGAGGCCCGCCAGGGACTGCAGGGGCAGCACCAGCGTCAGCAGCAAGACCAGATAGAGGCGGGCCATGGCGTTCATGCCAGGCAGTCTAGTGCGCCGCCAGGTCGGCGGCAATTGACCGGGCTCAAGGCTACCTCAGCCCTCTGCGCCCTGCGACAACCGCTGGGCATCGCACCGCCTCGGCCAAGCCCGGTTACAACTCTCGACTTGCTCGATGTGACCAGCAGTCATAGCATGACCGCCGGTCACAACTCGCCGCGGACAGTCCATGCGCTACCAGGATCACCTCTTCCAGCAACGGGAAAACGCCCTGCTCGAAGCCGCCCGCCAGCTATTCCAGGAGCAGTCCTGGGATCGCGTCACCATCGCCGAGGTGGCCCGCCACGCCGGCATCGGCAAGGGCACGGTGTACAAGCACTTCCCCAGCAAGGAGGCGCTCTACGCGCGCCTGGTGCTGGATCGCTCACGCCAGCATCTGGGCGAACTGCGCGCCGTCGCCCAGCAGGCGCCGGCGCCGCAGGCCATGCGCCGGGTGATTCGCCGCGCCTTCGAGCAGTTGCTGGCCGACCCGCTGCAGGCCGAGCTGTGCCTGCTGTGCGACCGTCCGGCCTTTCAGGAACGCCTGGAGCCGCCCTACCGCGAGCAGTTTCTCGAACTTGAGGGCCAGTACCTGGCGCTGTTCAACCAGTTGCTGCAGGCCAGCTTCGCCGAGCTCGAGCTATCGCCGGCCGACTGCCAGCACTTGCTGTGGGGCGTCGAGGCCTGCGTCAACGGGGTGATGGCACGCATCGCCTCCGGCGGCTTCGCCCATTGGGCCGAGCCGATTGCCCTGGACGCCTACTTCGAGCGCGTCACCGATTTCATCATCGCCGGCCTGCAGGGTCAGGCCGCCGCGCTGCATCCAGCGCCCGCATTCAGCGAGTAACCCGCCATGTTCACCCAACTCAGCAAACGCCCCTGGATCATCGCCGTCCTCATCATCCTGGTGCTGCTGCTCTGGCTGCTCAGCGGCGAGCGCTTCGCCGCCCGCGACGAGGCCACGGCCGACCAACCGGCCGCGGCCGCCGAGCTGCCGCGGGTCGAGGTGCAGTGGCTGCAGGCCGAGCCGATGCAACGCCAGCACGTGGTGCAGGGGCAGATCGAGGCCTGGCGCCGGGTCGAGCTGCGCGCCCAGGTCAGCGGCAGCGTGCAGCGCCTGGATCAGGACAAGGGCAACCGCGTCGCCGCCGAACAATTGCTGCTGAGCCTGTCGCCGGACGACCGCCCGGCCCAGGTGGCGCGCAGCGAGGCCGACGTGCGCCAGCGCGAGAGCGACGTGAGCGCGGCCAAGCGCCTGCGCGAACGCAGCCTGATCTCGGCCAACGAACTGATGCGCCTGGAGAGCGAGCTGGCCAAGGCCCGCGCCGAACTCGACAGCGCCCGCCTGCAGCTGCGCAACACGCGGATCGTCGCGCCCTTCGCCGGCATCTACGACCAGCGCCAGGTCGAGCTGGGCGATTTCGTCCAGCCCGGGCAGAGCCTGCTGACCCTGGTGGACATCGACCGCCTCAAGGTCAGCGCGCAGATCGCCCAGCAGCAGGTGACCCAGCTGCAGCTGGGCCAGCCGGTCAAGGTCGAGCTGCTCGACGGCCGCACACTGGAAGGTGAGCTGCACTTTATCGCCGCCGCCGCCGACCCCGGCTCGCGCAGCTTCCGCATCGAGGTCAAGGTGGACAATCCCGCCGGCCTGCGCCTGGCCGGCGCCAGCGCCACCCTGCATATCCAGACCGGCGAGGCCCTGGCCCATCGCCTGTCCCCGGCCCTGCTCAGCCTCGACCAGACCGGCCGCCACGGGGTCAAGTGGGTCAACCAGGAGCAGCGCGTGGAGTTCACCCAGGTGCAGCTGATCAGCGTCGACAACCAGGGCGCCTGGGTCAGCGGCCTGCCGCCGAAGGTGGCGCTGATCACCCTCGGCCAGGGCTTCGTCGAGCCGGGCCAGCAGGTACGCACGCAACTCGCCGCAGAGGGCAGCTGAGATGCACGCCCTGATCGCCGCGGCACTGGATCGCAGCCGCACCAGCCTGTTGTTTCTGGCCTTCCTGATCCTCGGCGGGCTGGTCGCCTATATCGCCATTCCCAAGGAGTCCAACCCGGACGTGGCGATCCCGATCATCTACGTCTCGGTGACCCTGGAAGGCATCAGCCCGGAAGACGGCGAACGCCTGCTGGTGCGTCCTCTGGAACAGGAGCTGCGCAGCCTCGAGGGCGTCAAGGAAATGCGCTCGGTATCCAGCGAGGGGCATGCCTCGGTGACCCTGGAGTTCGACGCCGGCTTCGACGCCAAGGTGGCCCTGGCCGACGTGCGCGAGAAGGTCGATACCGCGCGCAGCAAGCTGCCCGAGGAGGCCGACGAGCCGACCGTCAACGAGGTCAACGTGGCGCTGTTCCCGGTGCTCTCGGTGGGCTTGTCCGGCCCGATCGCCGAGACCGAGCTGGTGTACATCGCCCGGCGCCTGAAGGAGAACATCGAAGGCATCGCCGAGGTGCTGTCGGTGGAGATCGGCGGCGACCGCGAAGACCTGCTGGAAATCGTCGTCGACCCGCAGGTGCTGGACAGCTATGGCATCGACTACAACGAGCTGTTCAACCTGGTCAGCCGCAACAATCGCCTGGTTGCCGCCGGCAGCCTGGACACCGGTGCCGGACGCATGAGCATGAAGGTGCCGGGGGTGATCGAGAACCTCGAAGACGTCATGAGCATGCCGATCAAGGTGGTGGCGGGCAGCGTGGTCACCTTCGCCGACGTCGCCAGCATCCGCCGCACCTTCAAGGACCCCACCGGCTTCGCCCGCATCAACGGCCAGCCGGCCATCGTCCTGGAGGTGTCCAAGCGCAGCGGCGCCAACATCATCGAGACCATCGAGCAGGTCAAGGCGCTGCTGGAGCAGGCCAAACCGCTGCTGCCGGCGGGCGTGGAAGTCAGCTACATCATGGATCAGTCGCAGGAAGTGCAGAGCATGCTCGGCGACCTGCTCAACAACGTGCTGACCGCCATCGTCCTGGTGCTGATCCTGGTAGTGGCGAGCATGGGCCTGCGTTCGGCGCTGCTGGTCGGCCTGACCATTCCCGGCGCCTTCCTGAGCGGCATCCTGCTGATCTGGATGCTCGGTTTCACCCTCAATATCGTCGTGCTGTTCAGCCTGATCCTGGTCGCCGGCATGCTGGTGGACGGCGCCATCGTCGTCTCCGAGCTGGCCGACCGCTACCTGCACCAGGGCCAGAACCCGCGCCAGGCCTGGGCCAATGCCGCCACGCGGATGGCCTGGCCGGTGATAGCCTCCACCGCCACCACATTGGTGGTGTTCCTGCCGCTGCTGTTCTGGCCCGGGGTGGTCGGCCAGTTCATGAAGTACCTGCCGGCCACCGTGATCCTCTGTCTGCTGGCCTCGCTGGCCATGGCCCTGGTGTTCCTGCCGGTGCTCGGCGCCGTCACCGGCGGCGCGGCCCAACCGCAGGCGCAGCACGCCAGCCGCGCCGGCAGCGCCTACCGCCGGCTGCTGGAAAAGCTGCTCCGGCGCCCCGGCCTGACCCTGCTCGGCATGCTCGCGCTGATCGCGCTGATCTACGTCGGCTACGGCCGCTTCAACCACGGCGTGGAATTCTTCCCCGAGGTCGAGCCGGAAAGCGCGCAGATCTGGCTGCGTGCCCGCGGCGACCTGTCGGTACAGGAGAAGGACACCCTGCTCAAGCAGGTGGAACGCCAGGTGCTCGGCATGCGCGAGGTCAAGGCGCTGTACGCGCGCTCCCTGGCCCAGCCGGACGGCCAGCTCGGCGCCGACGTGATCGGCACCCTGCAGTTCCAGTTCGTCGACTGGCACCAGCGTCGCCCGGCCAAGGACATCCTCGCCGAGATGAGCCGGCGCACCGCCGACATCCCCGGCGTGGTGCTGGAGTTCCGCAAGCAGGAACAGGGCCCCACCGACGGCAAGCCGGTCAAGCTGCAGATCAGCGCCATGGACCCGGCGCTGAGCGAGCAGTGGGTCGAGCGCATCCGCGGCGAAATGCACAGGCTCGGCGGTTTCGTCGACATCGAGGACGACCGCGCCCTGCCCGGCATCGAATGGCGAATCAAGGTCGACCGCGAGGCCGCCGCGCGCTTCGGCGCCGACGTGCTCAGCGTCGGCAACGCGGTGCAGATGATCACCAACGGCCTGAAGCTGGCCACCTACCGCCCCGAGGACGCCACCGACGAGGTGGACATCCGCGTGCGCCTGCCCGGCAACTGGCGCTCGCTCGACCAGCTCGGCCGCCTGACCCTGAGCACGCCGACCGGCCAGGTGCCGCTGAGCAACTTCGTCGACCTGCAGCCGGCGCCCAAGGTCGGCACCCTGCGCCGGGTCGACGGCGACCGCACCATCACCCTGCAGGCCGACCTGGCCGAGGGCGCACGCCTGGACGAACGGCTCAAGGCGTTGCGCGAGGCGCTCGGCGAGGTACCGGCCGAGGTCAAGGTGCAGTTCGCCGGCGAGGACGCCGACCAGCGCGAGGCGGCCACCTTCCTGATGACCGCCTTCGTCGTCGCCATCTTCCTCATGGCGATCATCCTGGTCACCCAGTTCAACAGCCTCTACCAGGCGGCGCTGGTGCTGTCGGCCATCGTCCTGTCCACCGCCGGCGTGCTGATGGGCCTGCTGATCAACGGCCAGTCGTTCGGCATCGTCATGGTCGGCATGGGCCTGATCGCCCTGGCTGGCATCGTGGTCAACAACAACATCATCCTCATCGACACCTACAACCAGCTGCGCCGCCAGGGCCTGGAGCCGCGCGAGGCAGCGCTGGAAACCGGCAGCCTGCGCCTGCGTCCGGTGCTGCTGACCGCGGTGACCACCATCCTCGGCCTGATGCCCATGGTGCTCAGCGTCAACGTCGACCTGCTCAGCCCGAGCCTGGGCTTCGGCGCCCCCTCGACCCAGTGGTGGACCCAGCTGTCCAGCGCCATCGCCGGCGGCCTGGCCTTCGCCACCGCGCTGACCCTGCTGCTGACGCCCTGCCTGCTGGTGCTCGGCGCCCGCTTCGAACGTCGCCCGCCGCCACTGGAAACCTACGACACCGACCTGCTCGACCTGCCCGAACACCTGATCGCGGCCAAGCCCGACAAGGTGCAGCTGCAACGCACCGACTGAGCCAAGCGCCCCGCCGCATTGGCGGGGCGCCCAACCAAAGCCTGGCGCGCGCCACTCGACTGGGTGGTCAGGCGCTTTGCCCCTACACTCGGCAGCTCACTTGCAAGGAGCCGCCATGCGCACCCTCTACCAGTTCCCCATTTCCCACTACTGCGAGAAGACCCGCTGGCACCTGGAGCACAAGGGCCTCGACTACCGGGTCGACAACCTCTTCCCCGGCCTGCACCGGCTCAAGAGCCAGCGCCTGGCCGGCATCGCCACCCTGCCCATCCTGCAGGACGGCGAGCGCACCATCGGCGACTCCACTGCCATCGCCCTGTATCTGGAAGAGCACTACCCCGAGCACGCCCTGCTGCCAAACGACGCCGAACAACGTCGCCAAGTGCTGGAGCTGGAAGAAGGCTTCGACCGCCTCGGCGTGCACGTGCGCCGCTGGCTGTACGGACAGATTCGCCAGTGGGACTCAGTGATGCACGCCATGCTCAAGGTCTACCGCCCGCTGCTGGGCCTGCGCGACCTGATGAAGCCGGTGCTGATCAACGGCGTGCAGAAGCTCTACGGCGTAACGCCCGAGCGCGTGGCCAAGTCCCAGGCCGAACTGCTCGCCGGGCTCGACCTGATCGAACGCCTGACCGACGGCGACCCAGCGCGCTACCTGGTGGGCGAGCGCCTGAGCCTGGCCGATGTCGCCGCCGCGGCGCTGTTCGCCCCGCTGTTCACCCCAGCCGGCACGCCCTGGGCCGACATCGCCGGCCACGACACCGAGACCCAGGCCCTGCTCGACCAACTGCACGCCCGCCCCGCCGGCCAGTGGGTGCTGCAACGCTATGCCCAGGACCGCCGCCGCGATGCCCAACAAAATAATGGCAAAGCGCCAGTTATCGCCTAGGCTAAGCAACAGATAGGACTAAGGGCGGGGATGGAGAGACGGCACGGACGCCTTTTATTCGACGGCCAACGCAACGCGCGCCGCAGCAAAACGACAAAGCCCTCCGAGCGAGGGCTTTGTCTTGTTCGTGCGCAGGCTGCACACGACGGGAAAATCGAATACCGAGCTAACGAAGTGTATGGGGTCAGCATCCTGCCTGTTGGCCACTTCGTTAGCCCGGTGACCGGAGAGTAGTGCAGACAGTGGCACTGTGCCAACCCTCGATTGCGCGGTTTGTTTCACAGAAATGGGCAGGCTGACAAATCAGGGCTAGGCGCTGAAAAGCAAAAACCCCTGAGGCTGAAAGCTTCAGGGGTTTTATATATGGCGGGAAGATAGGGATTTGAACCCTAGGTGCCATTGCTGACACAACGGATTTCGAATCCGTCCCGTTCGACCACTCCGGCATCTTCCCAAGCGGCGCGCATGATAACAGCTGAATGCGCTTTGGCGAAGCTTATTTTGAAAAATTTTCTTGTGCTATCAGGCGCTTGTGAAAAGGCCGAGCGATGCCCGGCCTTGCTGTAGCGTTCGCCTTGGGCCTCAGGCCGTGAGGCGGGTCAGGGCTTCGCGGTATTTGTCGGCGGTCTTCTGCGCCACCTCGGCCGGCACCGCCGGGGCCGGCGGTTGCTTGTTCCAGCCGGTGGATTCCAGCCAGTCGCGCACGAACTGCTTGTCGAAGCTGGGCGGGTTCTTGCCTTCGACGTAGCTGTCGGCCGGCCAGAAGCGGCTGGAATCGGGGGTCAGCACTTCGTCCATCAGGGTCAGGGTGCCGTCTTCGTCCAGGCCGAATTCGAACTTGGTGTCGGCGATGATGATGCCGCGGGTGGCGGCGTATTCGACGGCGGCGCTGTACAGGGCGATGGCGGTGTCGCGCACCTGGGCGGCCAGCTCAGCGCCGATGATGGCTTCGCACTGGGCGAAGCTGATGTTCTCGTCATGGTCGCCGACGGCGGCCTTGGTCGAGGGGGTGAAGATCGGTTGCGGCAGCTTGGCCGCTTCCTTCAGGCCGGCCGGCAGGGCGATGCCGCAGACGGTGCCGCTGTTCTGGTACTCCTTCCAGCCGGAGCCGACGATATAGCCGCGCACGATGGCTTCCACGGCCACCGGTTTGAGGCGTTTGGCGACCACCGCGCGGCCTTCCACCAGCGGCAGTTCGGCGGCCGGCACCACGTCTTCGACCTTGTCGCCAGTGAAGTGGTTGGGCACCAGGCCGGCCAGCTTGTCGAACCAGAAGTTGGAGATGGCGGTGAGGATCTTGCCCTTCTCCGGGATAGGTTCGGCGAGGATCACGTCGAAGGCCGACAGACGATCGGTGGCCACCATCAGCATGCGCTTGTCGTCGATTTCGTAGAGGTCGCGGACCTTGCCCGAGTAGATCTTCTTCAGGCTCAGGGTGGTGGGTGTGCTCATGTCGGCATTTCCGTTTCTGGCAAACAAAACAGGCGAAACCCCTGGAGGGTTTCGCCTATCGGTTATCGGCAGGTGGCGCGAGCGCCGATCAGCCGAGGTTGTCCTGGATCAGGCTCAGCACGCGGCGCGAGACATCGGCCGGGGCAATAGTGTTGAGGTCTTTTTCCACGGTGACCTGGACGCCGTCGCCAACCGGCGTCAGGCGCACCTGGTAGCGCTCGGCGCGGGCTTCGAGCTCTTCCTTGCTCGGCTCGCTGCCGAACATGCGGCCGAAGAAGCCAGGCTTCTCCTCATTGACCTGAGCCCCTTCGGCCAGGTTGATGTAGTACAGGCCGAGGCTGCGGTTGAGGTCGTCGACGCGCACGTCGGCCAGCTCCAGCGAACGGCCGACGCCCGACCAGGCGCGGTCGAAGTCGGCGCCGAGGTTGAGCACCGGGTTGCCGTTGCCGTCCTCGCTCAGGCTGACGCGGCTGGGCGCATCGAAGTCGCGGGCGGCGAGCAGCGACACCGAACCGCCCTGCTCCACGCTGCGCGCCATGCTCACCAGCATTTCGTCGAGCAGCGCGGCTTCCAGGCTGGCGTTGCCGCTGCGCGCGGCGAAGGCGACGTCGGCAGTGCTGCCGGCCGGACGCTCGGCGCTGGTGACGAAGACTTCGCTGGTGTTGCGCTGCACGCCCGGCTCGATACGCACCCGCACGCGGGTTTCGGCATCCGGGGCGACGCCGGAGACGCGGCTGCTAAGGCGCCGCGCCATGCTCGCGGAGAGTTCGTCGAAACGCTGCCAGGCGGTGGTGAATTCGCCGGTCTGCGGGCGTTCGTCGGCGATACGGAAACCGTTGTCCTCGAAGAACTGACGGGCCAGCGGCCAGACTTCGGCCGGCACGCGCTGGGCCACGATCCAGCGCGACTCGCCGCTACGCTGCAGGCTGAATTCGCGTTCGTCGGCACGCACCTGCAGGCTCTGCGGGCGCGGCACCTCGAACTTGCCGCTGGCCTCGGAGCTGGCCACCTGCGCCGGCACCGGTAGCAGCGGGTCGAGACGCTTGGCCTGAACATCGGCCGGCAGTTGCATCGGCGCGGTCTGCCGCGCTTCCAGGTAATCGCTGCCGCGGTCGCGGAAGTAGCCTTCTTCACCCCAGAGCCAGCCACAGCCGCTGGTACTGGAGACGATCAGAGCAAGGGCGGACAATCCGGCCAGTCGCTTCATGCGTAAAATTCCTCGATTAAACCAATACGCCGCACTGGCGCATGGCCTGGCGCAGCGGTTCGTGACAGCGCGGGCTGAGCCAGGTCAGCGGCAGACGAATACCGTCGCCCATCATGCCCATTTCGTGCAGCGCCCATTTCACCGGAATCGGGTTGGATTCGATGAACAGCGCCTTGTGCAGGGGCATCAGGCGGTCGTTGATGGCGCGGGCGATGGCGGCTTCGCCGCGCATGGCGGCGGCGCACAGCTCGCTCATCGCGCGCGGGGCGACGTTGGCGGTGACCGAGATGTTGCCCTTGCCGCCCAGCAGCATGAGTTCCACCGCGGTGGCGTCGTCGCCGGAATAGACGAGGAAGTCCTTGCTCACCCGATCCAGCACGTCCTGGGCGCGCTGCAGGTCGCCGGTGGCTTCCTTGATGCCGATGATGTTGTCGATCTTCGACAGGCGCTCGACGGTCTCCGGCAGCATGTCGCAGACGGTGCGGCCCGGCACGTTGTAGAGGATCTGCGGGATGGCCACGGCTTCGGCGATGTGGCGAAAATGCAGGTACAGGCCTTCCTGGGTCGGCTTGTTGTAGTAGGGGGTGACCAGCAGGCAGGCGTCGGCGCCGACGTCCTTGGCCGCGCGGGTCAGCTCAACCGACTCGCGGGTGGAGTTGCCGCCGGTGCCGGCGATCACCGGAATCCGCCCGGCGACCTGGTCGACCACGCGCTTGATCACCTCGATGTGCTCGGGCACTTCCAGCGTGGCGGATTCACCGGTGGTGCCGACCGCGACGATGGCATTGGTGCCCTCTTGCAGGTGGAAATCCACCAATTTGCTCAGGGCCTCCCAGTCCAGACCACCCTGCGCATCCATGGGCGTGACCAGTGCCACCATACTGCCCGCAATCATGCAACCGCTCCTGCCGGAAAAATTGAGCCGTAATGGTACTGGCGCCACCAGTCCTGCACAAGCAACGGACAAGGCCGTGCACGGCCGTCTCGCCGCACGCGGGAAGCGCTTGCCGGCATTCCCCTGGGCGGTGCTTTTCGCTAACCTGCTACCTTTGGTCGACGGCTGTCGCTCGCCGACCGTTCATCGCTTTAGGAAGGCTGCATGTCCACCCCTCTCGTTCGCGAACAATTTCTCCTCATCAGCGCCCTCGGCCCCGACGCCATGGCGCTGACCAACCTGCTGTGCCGCACCTGCCACGAGAACCGTTGCGCGGTGGTCAGCACGCGCCTGAGCCGCCACGGCGAGTTCAGTGCCCTGGTGCTGCAGGTCTCCGGCAGCTGGGACGCGCTGGCGCGCCTGGAGTCGAGTCTGCCGCTGCTGGCGAAGAAAAACGCCTTCTCGGTCAACCTGATCCGCAGTGCCGCCGCCGAGGCGCGCCCGCAGGCCCTGCCCTACGTCGCCTACGTCAGCTCGGTATACCGCCCGGACATCCTCAACGAGCTGTGCCAGTTCTTCATCGACCACCGCGTCGAGCTGGAAAGCCTGACCTGCGACACCTACCAGGCGCCGCAGACCGGCGGCACCATGCTCAACGCCACCCTGACCGTGACCCTGCCGGCCGGCACCCAGATCAGCTGGCTGCGCGACCAGTTCCTCGACTTCGCCGACGCCCTCAACCTGGACGCGCTGATCGAACCCTGGCGCCCGCAGAATCCCTGACAGCCAACCTCAAGGAGCTCCCATGACCGTCGCCATCGACCAAGCCGTCGCCGACTTCCAGGCCGAGGCCACCAGCGGCAAGCAGGTGAAGCTGTCCGACCTCAAGGGCCAGCAGGTCGTGCTGTATTTCTACCCCAAGGACGCGACCCCGGGCTGCACCACCGAGGGCCTGGACTTCCGCGCTCGCTTCGCCCAGTTCCAGGCGGCCAATACGCAGATCTTCGGCGTGTCGATGGACAGCCTGAAGAAGCACGAAAGCTTCAAGTGCAAGCAGGAGTTCCCCTTCGAACTGATCAGCGACCCGGATCACCAGCTGTGCGAGCAGTTCGGCGTGTACCAGCTGAAGAAGAACTACGGCAAGGAATACATGGGCATCGTGCGCAGCACCTTCCTCATCGACAAAGACGGCGTGTTGCGCCAGGAGTGGCGCAGCGTCAAGGTCGCCGGGCATGTCGACGAGGTGCTGGCGGCAGCCGAGGCCCTGCACAAGGCCTGACCCTCACCGCTATCGAAAAAGGCCGCAATTGCGGCCTTTTTTCCGTCCGTGCTCTATTTGTCTCTCACTCGGCAGACACCGGCTCAATCCGCGGCCAGGCGTTGAGCACCGCCTTGAACAGGGTCGCCAGCGGGATGGCGAAGAACACTCCCCAGAAGCCCCACAAGCCGCCGAACAGCAGCACCGCGCAGATGATCGCCACCGGGTGCAGGTTGACCGCCTCGGAGAACAGCAGCGGCACCAGCACGTTGCCGTCCAGCGCCTGGATGATGCCGTAGACCACCATCAGGTAGAGGAACTGGTCGCTCCAGCCCCACTGGAACAGGCCGATCAGCGCCACCGGCACCGTCACCACCACCGCGCCGATATAGGGCACCACCACCGACAGGCCGACCAGCAGCGCCAGCAGCGCGGCATAGTTGAGGCCCAGGTAGGCGAAGGCGATATAGGTGACCACGCCGCAGATGATGATCTCGATGAACTTGCCGCGGATGTAGTTGGCGATCTGCTGGTTCATCTCCTGCGCCACCTGGGTGATCAGCGCGCGCTCGCGCGGCAGGTAGCCACGGAACCACTGGCCGATCTGTTCGCGATCCTTGAGGAAGAAGAACACCAGGATCGGCACCAGCACCAGGTAGATCATGATGCTGACCAGCATCGGCAGGCTGGACAGGGAGAACGACAGTGCCCACTGACCGAACTTGCCGGCCTCGCCGCGCATGCTGTCGATCAGTTGGACGATCTGCGCGTCGGTGATCAGGTTCGGGTAGCGTTCCGGCAGCAGCAGGAACACCGACTGCCACTCCGCAGCCATCCGCGGCAGCTCGTTGAACAGGGTGCTCAGCTGCTGCCAGAGCAGCGGCATCAGCACCAGCAGAAACACCGTCAGGCCGCCCAGGAACAGGGCGAACACCAGCCACACGGCGAGCACCTGCGGCACCTTCAGGCGCTCCAGGCCGTTGACCAGGCCCTGCATCAGGAAGGCCAGTACCAGGCCGGTCAATACCGGCGCGAGCATGCCGCCGAGGGTCAGCACCACGGCGAAACCGAGCACCAACAGCACCGCCAGCACCACCGCTTGCTCGTCGGAGAAGTAGCGGTGCAGCCAATCGCGTAAAACCTTGACCATCAGAATTCCTTAACCCGGGACAATACCGGCTCACTCATACGCCAGACGCATGAAAAATGACGTGCACGGCCAACAAACGGCGACAGCGCATATGTTTCAAGCCGCTACAGCGGTTTCAAGCCTTGCGCAGCCAGTAGCGATACACCCCGCCCTCCACCTCTTCGTGCAGCAGGGCATGCCCGGCCAGGCTGGCGAAGGCGCGGAAATCGCGCTGCGAGCCGGCGTCGGTGGCGCTGACCTTGAGCACCGCGCCGCTGGCCAGGCGATTGAGCTCGAGCTTGGCCTTGAGCAAGGGCAGCGGGCAGTTCAGCCCGCAGGCATCCAATTCGGCATCGAAGGCCGGTACGTCTGTCATCGTCTACTCCATAAAGGCGGCTAGGATACCCAAGGCTGAAGAACCCTGGCCAGCGCCGCAGCTGGCCGGCTACAGTAACGCCTTTGCCGCCTGAGAGCCTTGAGTGCATGACTTTTCTGCGCCCTACCCTGTTGACGCTCGCCTGCCTGTTCGCCGGCCAGATCGGAGCCAGTGACCTGCCGTCGCTGGGCGACGCCAGTTCCTCGATCGTCTCGCCGCAGCAGGAACACCAGCTCGGCCGCGCCTGGCTGGGCCTGCTGCGCGGCCAGGTGGCCCAGCTAGACGACCCGCAGCTCAAGGACTTCGTCGAGACCAGCGTCTATCGCCTGTCGGAAACCAGCCAGCTGCAGGATCGCCGCCTGGAGTTCGTGCTGCTCAACAGCCCACAACTGAACGCCTTCGCCGCGCCCGGCGGGATCATCGGGGTCAACGGCGGCCTGTTCCTCTATGCGCAGACCGAAGCCGAATACGCCTCGGTGATGGCGCACGAACTGGCGCACCTGTCGCAGCGCCACTTCGCCCGCGGCGTCGAGGCCCAGCAACGCATGCAGCTGCCGGTGATGGCGGCCATGCTCGCCGGCATAGTCGCGGCGGCGGCCGGCGCCGGTGATGCCGGCATGGCGGCGATCATGTCGACCCAGGCAGCGGCGATTCAGGAGCAGCGCCGCTTCTCCCGGCAGAACGAACAGGAGGCCGACCGTATCGGCCTGCTCAACCTGGAAAAGGCCGGCTACGACCCGCGCGCCATGCCGCTGATGTTCGAGCGGCTGATGCGCCAGTACCGCTACGACGCCAAGCCGCCGGAATTCCTGCTCACCCACCCGGTGTCCGAATCGCGTATCGCCGATACCCGCAACCGCGCCGAGCAGTACCCGGCCCAGGGCCGCGAAGACAGCCTGCGCTACCAGCTGATGCGCGCCCGCGTGCAGCTGACCTACGAGGAAACCCCGGGGGTGGCGGCCAAGCGTTTTCGCGCCATGCTCGACGAGAACCCCGGCCTCGACGCCGCGCGTTACGGCCTGGCATTGGCGCAGATGAAAACCGGCCAGCTCGGCGAAGCCGGACAGACCCTGGCGCCCCTGCTGAGCAAGGCGCCGGAGGATATCGTCTACAACCTGGCGCAGATCGAACTGGACATGGCCGCGAACCACCTGGACGCCGCACAGCGGCGCCAGGAGCGCATGTTCGCGCTGTATCCCAGCAACTACCCGCTGCAGCAGGCGCATATCGACCTGTTGCTCAAGCAGCAGCGCACCCGCGAGGCCGAACGGGCGCTGGACGAGTTGCTGAAGAACCGCGCCAAGGATCCGGACGTCTGGTACCAGGTCGCCGAGGTGCGCGGCCTGAGCGGCAACACCATCGGCCTGCACCAGGCCCGCGCCGAGTTCTTCGCCCTGGTCGGCGACTACAACCAGGCCATCGAACAGCTCGACTTCGCCAAGCGCCGCGCCAGCAACAACTTCCAGCTGGCCTCGCGCCTCGACGCCCGTCAGCGCGAGCTGGCCGAGGAAAAGCGCCTGGTGGAGCAGATGCTGCGCTGATCGCACTCCCCTGCGTAGGGTGGATGACGCTTTTTCATCCACCGGGGCGGCGTGATGGTGGATCGGTGAAGCGTGATCCACCCTACGACGCTACACGTCATGTAAAGCGCCCTATCCCGGGTATCGCTGCGCTCAACCCAGGCTACGCAAAGCTCACACCACCTGAATGAAAAAGCCCCGCACTGGGCGGGGCTTGTTCATTTCAGCGGATGGCTCAGGCGCTCTGCGCCAGGTCCATCAGCTCGCGGTTGGCCACCGCGTACATGGCATAGTCGGTGCCGGTGGCCGCGCGCAGCTCGGCCAGCATCAGCTTCCAGCGCTCGACCAGGCGGTGGTGCTGCTCCAGCCACAGCGCCACCCGCGCCTCGATCTCCTGCGGGCCGTCGGCCATCTGCAGCACCGACACGGTGATCGCACGCTGCTGCCAGTCGAGGTCGTCGCGGAAGGCTTCGCGGGCCAGCGCCTGCCAGTTGTTTTCCACCGGCAGGCCGGTGATCTGCTGCAGGTACCAGGACAGCTCCAGCGCGCCGCCGACGGCGAAGTAGGCGGTGGCCACCTCGCTGGCGTCCTTGCCGGTGACGTCCGCCGCCTCGATGATCGGCAGCAGGGTGTACAGGTGGCTGGTGCCGGCCACCACGCGCGCCAGTTCCTCCGGCGTACCCGCCTCGACGAAGCTCTGATAGCGCGCCAGCCACTGCTCACGCGCCGGGCCTTCGAGCAGCTCGTCCAGGCGCCCGACCAGCGCCTCGATGCGCGGCGCGAAGTGCGCCACGTCGCGGGCGGCGTCCAGCTCGTTGCGTCGGCTGCGCAGGAACCAGCGGGTGGCGCGGCGGCCCAGACGCATCAGCTCGTCCATCAGCTGCAGCTGCAGCTCGGCCGGCACCTTGTAGTCCAGCGCCTCGATCTGCGCCCACCAGTGCGGCAGGCGGAACAGGTCGCGGACGATCACATAGGCGCCGGCGACGTTGGCCGCGCTCATGCCGGTGGACTCCTTCAGGCGCTGCACGAAGGTGATGCCCATATGGTTGACCAGGTCGTTGGCGATCTGCGTGCTGACGATCTCGCGCTTGAGGCGATGGCGGCGCATGGCGTCGCCGAACTTCGCGCTGAGCACCGCCGGGAAGGCGGTCTCCATCTCGCGCGCCAGGTAGTCGTCGTCTGGCACCAGGGACTTGAGCAGCGATTCCTTGAGGTCGATCTTGCTGTAGGAGATCAGCACCGACAGCTCCGGCCGGGTCAGGCCCTGGCCGTTGGCGGCGCGCTCGTTGAGCGTTTCGTCGCTGGGCAGGAACTCCAGCGCCCGGTCCAGCTTGCCGGCGCCCTCCAGGGCGTTCATCAGGCGCTTGTACTCGCCGACCCGCTCACGGGCGCGGCGCTCGGCCAGCGACAGCGCCTGGGTCTGCTTGTAGTTGTTGCCCAACACCAGCTCGGAGACGTCGTCGGTCATCTCCACCAGCAGCTTGTTGCGCTGCTTCTCGGTCATATCGCCGGCGGAGACGATTTCGCCGAGCAGGATCTTGATATTGACCTCGTGGTCGGAGCAGTCCACACCGCCGGCGTTGTCGATAAAGTCGGTGTTGCTCGCTCCTCCATTGAGACCGTATTCCACGCGCCCCAACTGAGTCATGCCCAGGTTGCCGCCCTCGCCCACCACCTTGGCGCGCAGCTCGCAGCCGTCCACGCGCAGGGCGTCGTTGGCCTTGTCGCCGACGTCGGCGTGGCTTTCCTTGCTGGATTTCACGTAGGTGCCGATGCCGCCGTTCCACAGCAGGTCGACCGGCGCCTTGAGCAGCGCATTGAGCAGCTCGGTCGGCGCCAGCTTGTCGGCGGCGATATCGAAGCGCGCCTTCATCTGCGGGCTGATGGCGATGCTCTTGGCGCTGCGCAGGAAGATGCCGCCGCCCTCGGAGATCAGCCCCGCGTCGTAGTCGGCCCAGCTCGAGCGCGGCAGATCGAACAGGCGCTTGCGCTCGGCGAAGCTCTTGGCCGCGTCCGGATTGGGGTCGATGAAGATGTGCAGGTGGTTGAAGGCGGCCACCAGCTGCAGCTTGTCCGACAGCAGCATGCCGTTGCCGAACACGTCGCCGGCCATGTCGCCGATGCCGATCACCGTGACGCTGTCCTTCTGCACGTCGATGCCGCGCTCGCGGAAGTGGCGCTGCACGCTGACCCAGCCGCCCTTGGCGGTGATGCCCATGCCCTTGTGGTCGTAACCGGCCGAGCCGCCGGAGGCGAAGGCGTCGCCCAGCCAGAAACCATATTCCGCCGCAATCCCGTTGGCGATGTCGGAGAAGGTCGCGGTGCCCTTGTCGGCCGCCACCACCAGGTAGGGGTCGTCGGCGTCGTGGCGCACCACGCTCACCGGCGGCACCACGGCGCCGTCCTTGAGGTTGTCGGTGATGTCGAGCAGGCCGCTGATGAAGATGCGGTAGCAGGCGATGCCCTCGGCCAGTACCTCGTCGCGGCTACCGCCGACCGGCATCTTGCGCGGCACGAAGCCGCCCTTGGCGCCCATCGGCACGATCACCGCGTTCTTCACCTGCTGCGCCTTGACCAGGCCGAGCACCTCGGTGCGGAAGTCCTCCTCGCGGTCCGACCAGCGCAGGCCGCCGCGGGCGACGTCGCCGAAACGCAGGTGCACGCCCTCGACGCGCGGGCTGTAGACGAAGATCTCGAACTTCGGCGTCGGCCGCGGAATCTCCGGAATCGCTCGCGGGTTGAGCTTGAAGCTGAAATAGCTCTTCGCCGCGCCGCTGGCGTCGGCCTGGTAGAAGTTGGTGCGCAGGGTGGCCTTGATCAGGTCCAGGTAGCGCCGCAGGATGCGGTCTTCGTTGAGCACCGCGACGTTGTCCAGGGCGGCGAGGATGGCCTGCTCGAGTTTCTGCTGCTTGTCTTCCAGGTCCTCGGCGGCGAGCTTGCGCGCCAGGTAGAAGCGGGTGCGGAACAGGCGCACCAGCTCCTTGGCGATATCGGCGTGGTTGACCAGGGTGGCGGCAATGTAGCTCAGGTCGAAGCCCAGGCGGATCTGCTTGAGGTAGCGCGCGTAGGCGCGCAGCAGGGCGACGTCGCGCCAGGGCATGGCGGCGGTCAGCACCAGGCGGTTGAAGGCGTCGTTCTCGGCATCACCGCCGACGATATGGATAAAGGCGTCCTGCAGGGTGTCGTTGAGCTGCTGGATGTCGACGTTGAGGCCTTCGGCGTAGGTGAAGGCGAAGTCGTGGATCCAGAACTCGCGGCCGTCGACGCGGCGCAGCTTGTAGGGGAACTCGCCGAGCACGCGCAGGCCGAGGTTCTCCAGGATCGGCAGGACGTCCGACAGCGGCAGCGGCGTGTCGGCGTGGTACAGCTTGCAGTGCAGTTGCTGGTCGCCCTGCGCCAGCGGCTGGTAGAAGCTCATCACCAGCGGTTTGTCGTTGCTCAGGCTGAGCAGGTGCTGCATGTCCACCACCGCCGAGTGCGGGGCGAAACGCTCGCGGTAGCCGGCCGGGAAGCCGCCGGGGAACTCGGCCAGGACGTTGGTGCCCTGGGCCTCGCCGAGGCTTTCCACCATCAGGCTGACATAGTCATCCTTCCACGAGCGGCAGGCCTGGATGACTTCCTTCTCCAGACGCACGGGGTCGATCTGGGTCTTGTTCTTCGGGTCGACGCGCAGGATGAACTGCACCCGCGCCAGCACCGACTCGGAAAAGAAGGTCCAGAACTCGCAATCGGTGGCCTGCAGGCGCTCCATCAGCACCTGCTGGATCTTCATCCGGGTTTCGGTGGAGTAGACGTCGCGCGGCACGTAGGCCAGGCAGTAGCAGAAGCGGCCGTAGGGGTCGCGGCGCAGGAACACGCGAATCTTGTTGCGCTCCTGGATCTGCACGATGGCCAGGGCGGTGGCGAACAGGTCGTCCACCGGGGTCTGGAACAGGTCGTCGCGCGGCAGCACTTCCAACACCTGGGCCAGTTCCTTACCCAGGTGGGCGCTGCTGTCGAAGCCGGAGCGTTGTTTGATCACGTCCACCTTGCGGCGGATATAGGGGATGTTCCACACGCTCTCGGCGTACACCGCCGAGGTGTACAGGCCCATGAAGCGGCATTCCTTGACCACATTGCCCTTGGCGTCCAGCTCGCGGATCGAGACGAAGTCCGGGTAGGCCGGCCGGTGCACGCGGCTGGGCACGGCGGCCTTGGCGAACGACAGCAGCTGCGGCTCGCGCAGGTAGGCCACCGCTTCCGGCTCGATGTGCAGTTCCTCGGCCTTGAGCCCGCTGCGCAGGCGCTTGGACAGGCCGAGCAGGGATTTCTCGTCGTAAACCAGGGTGCCGCCGTCGGCGCTCGGCGTCACGGTGAACTCCTCGTAGCCGAGGAAGGTGAAGTGGTTGTCCAGCAGCCAACCGAGAAACACCTTGACCTCGTCCAGCTCGGCCTTGTCCACCTTGAGCTTGGCGCGGTCTAGCCAGGCCAGCAGCTCGCGGGCCTTGGCCTTCATCGGCTGGAAGTCGGCGACGCTCATGCGCACGTCGCCGAACACCTCGTGAATGGCCTTCTCCAGGGTCTTCAGCTCACCGGCGCTGGCGCAGCGGTCGATCTCCAGGAACATCAGCGCTTCCTGCAGCACGCCCTCGCCCTGGCTGCCCTTGGGCAGGATCTCCAGCAGCTCGCCGTTCTTGTCGCGGCGCACGCTGAACACGCTGTTCTGCAGGGTGTGGATGCTGTAGCCGCGACGGTTCAGTTCCATGCGCACCGAGTCGACCAGGAACGGGATATCGCCATGCAGGATCTCCACCGCGGTGTGGGTCGACTGCCAGCCGTGCTTCTCGTAGTCGGGGTTGAACGCGCGTACCTGCGGTTTGCCGTGATCGAAACGCTCCAGCATGCGCCAGGCCGACAGGGTGCAGCCGACCAGGTCGGACAGGCGCCGCTGGGTCAGCTCCTCGAGGGCGATGATGCCGAAGAATTGTTCGGCGAACAGCGCCACTTGTGGCAGCGCCTGCTCGCTCACGTGCTGCGCCAGCGCCGCTTGCAGTTGATGCTGGAAGTCGGCTTTGCTGGCCGCCGTAAAGAACGCCATGGTTGTGCTCCATTTTCGACTGGGGGCGTGAAGAGGTGGGGGTGACCGTCGCCACAAGGTTATGGATCAACGTTAGTCTAGGTGACCGCGATTGCATTAAAGTGGCGGTCCCAGAACCCCGGCGAAGTCTTCGACTCGCCGGTCACTCTCGCCGGATGAGCTTAACGATGGAACACCGTGAGGCGCTTGTCGCGCTGCGACATTTTCTTTCAACCCAGATCCTCGGCCAGGAAAAACTCATCGAACGGCTGCTGATCGCCCTGCTCGCCGACGGCCACCTGCTGGTCGAGGGCGCCCCCGGGCTGGCCAAGACCAAGGCGATCAAGGAACTGGCCGAAGGCATCGAGGGCGAGTTCCACCGCATCCAGTTCACCCCCGACCTGCTGCCGGCGGATATCACCGGCACCGAGATCTACCGCCCGGAGACCGGCAGCTTCGTGTTCCAGCAGGGGCCGATCTTCCACAACCTGGTGCTGGCCGACGAGATCAACCGCGCCCCGGCCAAGGTGCAGTCGGCGCTGCTCGAGGCCATGGCCGAGCGCCAGGTCTCGGTGGGCCGCTCGACCTACGACCTGTCGCCGCTGTTTCTGGTGATGGCGACGCAGAACCCCATCGAGCAGGAAGGCACCTACCCGCTGCCCGAAGCCCAGCTCGACCGCTTTTTGATGCACGTGAAGATCGGTTTTCCCGACGCTGCGGTGGAGCGCAAGATCCTCGCCCAGGCGCGCGGCGAGGCGCTGCACGGCGAGACCAAGCCGGAGCACCGGCTCAGCCAGCAGGCGGTGTTCGCCGCGCGCAAGGAAATCCTTGGCCTGTACATGGCCGACGCGGTGGAGGAATACCTGGTGCAGCTGGTGATGGCCAGCCGCACCCCGGCCAAGTTCGACCCCGAACTGGCCGAGTGGATCGCCTACGGCGCCAGCCCGCGCGGCTCCATCGCCCTGGATCGCTGCGCACGCGCCCACGCCTGGCTGGCCGGACGCGACTTCGTCAGCCCCGAGGACATCCAGGCGATGCTGTTCGACGTGCTGCGCCACCGCATCATCCTGTCGTTCGAGGCCGAGGCCTCGGGCATCGACCAGGACCGGGTGATCCAGCGCATCCTCGACGTGGTGGCGGTGGCCTGAATGCGCACCCCTGGCCGCACTGCCGTAGCCCGGATGCAATCCGGGAACGCCCCCTAGACCATGTCCAGCCCCGCCGGCGCCAATGCCATCCACCTCGATCTCGCCGAGCTGATCGAGATGCGCCATCGCGTGCATGAGGTGCCGCTGTTCTCCACCCCGGCGCGGCGCAGCCCGCTGATCGGCCTGCACCACTCCAAGCTGCGCGGGCGCGGCGTCGACTTCGACCAGGTGCGCGTCTACCAGGCCGGCGACGACGTGCGCAACATCGACTGGCGCGTCACCGCGCGCACCCAGGAACCGCACACCAAGCTGTTCCACGAGGAGCGCGAGCGGCCCATCTTCATCCTCGCCGAACAGAGCCAGCGGCTGTTCTTCGGCTCCGGGCAGTGCTTCAAGTCGGTGCTCGCCGCCCGCGCCGCGGCGCTGGTCGGCTGGGCCGCGCTGGCGCACAACGACCGCATCGGCGGCCTGGTGTTCGCCGACACCGAGCACCACGAGGTCAAGCCGCGGCGCAGCAAGCAGAGCCTGCTGCAACTGCTCAACCTGCTGGCCCGCGCCAACCAGGCGCTGGGCCCCGACGCTCCGCCCGGCGCCGCGCGCGACACGCTCGGCCTGGCCCTGCGCCGCGCCCGCGAGGTGCTGCGCCCCGGCAGCCTGGTCATAGTGCTGTGCGACGAGCGCGCGCTGAACGACAACGCCGAGCAGCAGCTGGCCCTGCTCGCCCGCCACACCGACCTGCTGCTGCTGCCGCTGTCCGACCCGCTCGACCACGCCCTGCCGGCCGCCGGCCTGCTGCGCTTCACCCAGGGCGGCGCGCTGCTGGAACTCGACACCCATAACGGCGACCTGCGCCAGGCCTATCGCGCCCAGGCGCAGGCCCGCGAGGCGCGCTGGCAACGCCTGGCGCAGAAGCTCGGTGTGCCGCTGCTGCCGCTGAGTACCCAGGTCGAGCTGATCGAACAGCTGCAGGAACTGCTCAGCGCCCTGCGCCCGAGGAAGGCGCCATGAATCCGCTCGACCAGCTGCAGCCCTTGATCGACCCGCCGCCGGTGCCCTGGTGGCCGCCGGCACCCGGCTGGTGGCTGCTGGCCGTGCTGCTGCCGCTGGCCGGCTGGGGCCTGTGGCGCCTGCTGCGGCGCTGGCGCGTCCGCCGCCGCCAGGTGCGCGCCGAGGCACCGCTGGAGCCGCTGCGCCAGGCCGCCCTGGCGGAGCTGGCGCAACTGCGCAAACCCTACGACGGCGCCCCGGCCGGGCCCTGGCTGCAGCAGCTCAACGCCCTGCTCAAGCGCCTGTGCCGCGAACGCTATCCGGACAGCCACAGCCACGTGCTGAGCAGTCGCGCCTGGCTGGCCTTCCTCGACAACCGCTGCCCGGCCGCCGGCCTGACGCGCTGGATGGTGCTGGTCGAAGGCGCCTACAAGCCGCAGTGCACGCTCAGCGACAAGGCCATCGACGAGCTCGAGCAGGCCGTCGCCACCTGGATTCGCAAGCATGTTTGAGTTCGCCTGGCCCTGGGTCTTCGCCCTCGCCCCACTACCCTGGCTGCTGCGCCTGCTGCTGCCGGCCGCCGACAGCGGCGACGCGGCGCTGCGCGTGACCTTTCTCGACG
Organism: Pseudomonas sp. AOB-7; assembly: GCF_003696305.1. Classification (GTDB taxonomy): domain Bacteria; phylum Pseudomonadota; class Gammaproteobacteria; order Pseudomonadales; family Pseudomonadaceae; genus Aquipseudomonas. Next base: position 468,724 of record NZ_RFFK01000001.1, read on the forward strand.
AGCTGCAGGCGCTCAGCGGCCGCCGCGCCCGCGCCGGCCTGCCGAGCTGGCGCCAGCAGGCGCCGCTGGCCCTGCTCTGGCTCCTGCTGCTGTGCGCCGCGGCCCGCCCGCAATGGGTCGGCGAGCCGCTGCCGCTGCCGGCCAGCGGCCGCGACCTGCTGCTGGCGGTGGATGTCTCCGGCTCCATGGATTACGCCGACATGCTCTGGGACGACGAGCCGATCAGCCGCCTGGAACTGGTCAAGCGCCTGCTCGGCGACTTCATCGAGGACCGCCGCGGCGATCGGGTCGGCCTGATCCTGTTCGGCAGCCAGGCCTACCTGCAGGCGCCGCTGACCTTCGACCGCCACACGGTGCGCACCTGGCTGGACGAGGCGCTGATCGGCATCGCCGGCAAGAACACCGCCATCGGCGACGCCATCGGCCTGGCCGTCAAGCGCCTGCGCCAGCGCCCGGCGCAGAGCCGCGTGCTGGTGCTGATCACCGATGGCGCCAACAACGGCGGCGAGATCGAACCGCTGACCGCCGCACAACTGGCCGCCGAGGAAGGCGTGCGCATCTACACCATCGGCATCGGCGCCGATCCGCAGCAAAGCGGCGTGCTCGGTGCGCTCGGCTTCAGCACCCTCGACCTGGACGAAACCAGCCTGCGCGCCATCGCCGACGCCACCGGCGGCGAGTACTTCCGCGCGCGCAGCCAGGCCGAGCTGAGCCAGATCGAGCTGACCCTGGACCGTCTCGAACCGGTCGCCCAGCAACCCACCCTGGCCCGCCCGGCCCGGGCGCTGTACGCCTGGCCGCTGGCCCTGACACTGCTCGGCAGCCTGCTGCTGGCCAGCCGCACGCTCTGGCCGGACCTGCCGCAACGCTTGCGGAGGCGGGCATGAGCCTGCTCTGGCCGCAATGGCTGCGCCCGCTGTGGCTGCTGCTGGTGCCGCTGCTGGTCTGGCTGCTGTGGCGCCTGTGGCACCGCGAGCGGCAGAGCGGACGCTGGCAACTGCTGCTGCCGGCCGCCTTCCATCAGACCCTGCTGGCGGGCGGCAACGGCCGTGGCAGCCGGCTGCCCTGGCTGGCCCTCGGCCTGGCCTGGCTGCTGGCCGTGCTGGCGCTGCTCGGGCCGAGCTGGCAGCGCGTCGAGCAGAGCAACCAGAAACCGGCCGACCCGCTGCTGGTGCTGATCGAACTGACGCCGCAGATGCTCGCCGCGGACGGCCCGCCGAACCGCCTGGAACAGGCCCGGCGCAAGCTGCTCGACCTGCTCGAAGCCCGGCGCGACGCGCAGACCGCGATCATCGTCTACGCCGGCAGCGCGCACAGCCTGGTGCCGCTGTCCGACGACCTGGCCACCAGCCGCAACCTGCTCGAAGCGCTGAAGCCCTCGCTGATGCCCGAACCGGGTCGGCGCGCCGATCTGGCCGTGGCGCGCGGCCTGCAGTTGCTCGAGCAGGCGCAACTGGGCCAGGGCCGCCTGCTGCTGATCACCAGCGCCCTCGACGAGGAGGAACGCAGCGGCATCCGCCAGGCGCTGGAACGCCGTGCCACGCCGCTGCTGATCCTCGGCATCGGCAGCCGCGAAGGCGCGCCGGTGGTGCAGGAGGACGGCAGCTTCCTCAAGGACGAGCGCGGCGCCATCCTCATCCCGCGCCTGGACACGCCCGGCCTGCGCGAGGTCGCCGAGGCCCACGGCGGCCGCTACGCCCAGGCCCGCCTCGACGACGACGACCTGCGCCGCCTCGGCCTGCTCGATGGCCCGCAGGCGCTGCGTGCCGCCGGCGAGCCGACCCAGCTCGAGGCGCGGATCGACCAGGGCTACTGGCTGCTGCTGCCGCTGCTGCTCCTGGCCGCCTGCGCCGGGCGGCGCGGCTGGCTGTTCTGTCTGCCCCTGCTGCTGATGCTGCCGCCGCAGACCAGCCAGGCCGTGACGTTCGACGACCTGTGGCTGCGCCCGGACCAGCAGGGCCAGCGCCTGCTCCAGGCGCAGCGCCCGGCCGAGGCGGCGCAGCGCTTCGCCGATCCGCAGTGGCAGGGCAAGGCGCTGTACGAGGCCGGCGACTACGCCGCCGCCGCCGAGCGCTTCGCCCAGGGCGACGGCGCCGCCGACCACTACAACCGTGGCAACGCCCTGGCCAAGGGCGGCGAACTGGAGGCGGCGCTGGACGCCTACGAGCAGGCGCTGGAGCGCCAGCCCGAGCTGAGCGCGGCGCAGCACAACAAGGCCCTGGTCGAGGAGGCGCTGCGCCAGCGCCAAGCGCAGCAGCAGTCCGGCGACAACGCGCAAGCGCCACCGCCGAGCCAGGAGGCGGACAGCGGCGAGCCCAACGAGGCCCCGGCCGGCCAGGCTGCCGAGCCGCCGCCGAGCCAACCGGCGCAAGCGAACCGCCCGGACGAAGCGGGCGACAACGGCGAGCCGCAGCCGGGCGAGAGTGACGACAACGCCGCCTCGACAGCGCCGGGCGACGAAGCAGCGGCGGATACCGGCACCGCCGAAGGCCCGCTGGCGGAAGAACAGCTGGGCTCGGCCGACGAGCGCCAGCAAGCGCTGGAACAATGGCTGCGACAGATTCCGGACGACCCGGCCGAGCTGTTGCGGCGAAAATTCTGGTACGAACAGCAACAGCGTCAGGAACCCTCCCGATGAAGCGTCTAGCCACGCTGCTCCTTCTCCTGCTGGCCGGCCAGGCCAGCGCCGAGGCCTTCTTCGCCAGCGTCGACCGCACCCGCCTGAACGAAGGCGAGACCGTGGTGCTGACCCTCGAGTCCACCGACCCGACCCGTTTCGGCCGGCCGGACCTGAGTCCGCTGGACGAGCACTTCGAAATCCTCGGCAGCCGCCAGGTCAACCGCCTGAGCAACCTCGGCGACACGCCGCGCGCCGCCACGCGCTGGATCCTCACCCTGCAACCCAAACACAGCGGCGAGGTGGTGATCCCGCCGATCCGCCTGGAAGATGCCGAAACCCTGCCCATCACCCTGCAGGTGCAGGCGACCGGCGAGCCGGGCAACGGCGAGAAGCTGGCGCCGGTGTTCATCGACGCCAGCCTGGATCAGGACAGCGTCTACGTGCAGGCCCAGGCCGTGCTGACCCTGCGCATCTACCACTCGGTGTCGATGTACGACGACAGCAGCCTGACCCCGCTGCAGATGCAGGATGCACGCATCGAGCAACTGGGCGAGCCGCGCACCTACGAGAAGACCATCGGCGGCGTGCGCCACGGCGTGATCGAGCTGCAGTACGCCATCTACCCGCAGCGCAGCGGCGAGCTGAGCATCCCCGGTCAGGTGTTCAGCGCCACCCTGGTCGACCGCTCGCGCGGCGACGACTTCCTGCCCTTCGGCCCGCGCGCCGGCAAGGTGTCGCGGGTCAAATCGCCGGACATCCCGCTGCAGGTCAAAGCCAAGCCGGCCGAGTACCCGGCCGACGCCCCCTGGCTGCCGGCACGCGCCCTGGGCCTGGCGGAAACCTGGAACCCGCAGCCGGGACAGAGCCGGGTCGGCGAGTCGCTGACCCGCCGCCTGATCCTCAAGGTCGATGGCCTGTCCAGCGCCCAGCTGCCGCCACTGCCCGCCACCCAGGTCGACGGCCTGCGCCGTTATCCGGATCAGCCGCAGCTCAGCGACCAGCGCAGCGAAACCGGCATCATCGGCAGCCGCGAAGACCGCGAGGCGCTGGTGCCGAGCCGCAGCGGCAGCTTCGAGCTGCCGGCGCTGGAGGTGCTGTGGTGGAACACCCAGACCGACAGCCTGGAACGCACCGCCCTGCCCGCGCGCACCCTGCAGGTGGCGGAAAACCCGCAGTTGCACAGCGACGAGCCGGCCAGCCCTAGCGTGGTGACCACGCAGGTGCTCGAAGGCCCGCCGTTGTGGCCCTGGCAGCTGGCCTGCGCCCTGCTCGCCGGCACCAGCCTGCTCGGTTTCGGCCTGTGGTGGCACGCCCGGCGCCAGCCGGCGATCCAACGCGCCGCGCAAAGCGGCCCGAGCCCGCGCACCCTGCTCGACGACCTCAAGCGCGCCTGCCTGGTCGGCGATGCCCAGACCACCCGCCACGCCCTCGACGCCTGGGCGCGCCAGCAGCCGGAAACCCTGGCCGACATGGCGGCGCGCTACGTGCCGCTGTCCGACGCCCTCGACGGCCTCAACGGCGCGCTGTACAGCGAGACCGGCCAGCAGTGGCAGGGCGAGGAATTGTGGAAAGCGATCCGCAACCTGCCGGCCGCCCAGCAACCGAGCACCGCCACGCAGGAAAGCAGCGCGCTGCCGCCGCTCTACCCACGCTGACGGCGATATTGCGGGTGCGCACGGCGCCGCCAGGGTCGATCGCAGGCAGGCTTGGGTAGGGTGCGCCGCGCGCACCGGCTATCGGGCATTTATCCGCTGTAGCCGTCCACCCTTGATCGGCAGCCGTTGTCGGTAGTTCGCCAACGCAGGACGTCCCCCCCGTATCCATCGGAACCGGCTGCCGGCGAAGGCCCCGGATTTCATCCGGGCTACCGGCGCCAGCGCGTGCCTTCGCCAGCGCCCCCCGGTTGACGGACGAGCCTGGCGGCCTATCCGCCCTGCGGCGCGGCGCACCCCAGCGCCATAAAAAAACCGCGGCCCAAGGGCCGCGGTTCTTTTGCTGCAGGTCAGGCATCAGCCCTTGGCGCGCAGCTTCTCCGGGTTGATCAGGAAGCGGGCCAGGGCCGGCAGCAGCCAGATCGCGCCGATCATGTTCCAGAGGAACATGAAGGTCAGCATCAGGCCCATGTCGGCCTGGAACTTGATCGCCGAGAAGATCCAGGTCGCCACGCCGATGGCCAGGCACACGCCGGTGAACAGCACCGCCTTGCCGGTGGACTTGAGGGTCTCGTAGTAGGCGTCCTGCAGCGACAGGCCCTGACGCAGGTAGGTCTCCATGCGGCTGTAGATGTAGATGCCGTAGTCCACGCCGATGCCCACACCGAGGGCGATCACCGGCAGGGTGGCGACCTTGACGCCGATGCCCATGTAGGCCATCAGGGCGTTGCCGAGGATCGAGGTCAGCACCAGCGGCAGGATCACGCACAGGGTCGCGGCCAGCGAACGAAAGGTCAGCAGGCACATGATGCTCACCGCCGCGTAGACCGCGATCAGCATGGTGGTCTCGGACGCGGCGATCACCTCGTTGGTGGCCGCCTCGATACCGGCGTTACCGGCCGCCAGCACCACCTGCAGCTCGTCGCTGCTGTGCTGCTTAGCGAACGCCTCGGCGGCGGCCACGGCACGCGACAGGGTCTCGGCCTTGTGGTCCTCGAGGAACACCAGCACCGGCGCCACCGAGCAATCGGCGTTGTACAGGCCTTCGGCACGAGCGATGGAGTTGTTCAGCACGTCCTGGTTGCGCGACAGGGTTTCCCATTTCAGGTTGCCCTCGTTCATGCCCTTGATCACCTGCTTGGACACGGTGACCATGGAGATGGCCGATTGCACGCCCTGGGTGTTCTCCATCTGCCACATCAGCTCGTCCATGGCGGCCAGGGCCGGATAGGTGGAGCAGCCTTCGGTGGCAGTCTTGATCATCACCACCAGCACGTCGGAGCTGGTCGAGTAGTTGCGGATGACGAAGTCGTTGTCCAGGTTGTAGCGCGAGTCTGGATGCAGTTCCGGGGCGCCCTGGTCGAGGTCGCCGATCTTCAGGTTCTGCCCGTACCAGACGCCGCCGGCCAGGGCCACCACGGCGACCACCACGGAGATCGGCGCCACCATCGGGTGGGCGAAGTTGGAGATGGCACGCCACAGCGGATGGTCCTTGGCTGCCTCTTCGCGGCTGATCTTCACCGCCTTCTTGCTGATGCCGATGTAGGAAATCATTACCGGCAGCAGGATCAGGTTGGTCAGGATGATCACCGCCACGCCCATCGAGGCACCGATGGCCAGTTCGCGGATCACGCCGATGTCGATCAGCAGCAGAGTGACGAAGCCCACGGCGTCGGACAGCAGCGCCACCAGGCCGGGGATGAACAGCTGACGGAAGGCCATGCGCGCGGCGGACAGGGCGTCGGTCGCCTCACCCGAGGCCATGGCGATGCCATTGATCTTCTGCACCCCGTGGGAGATGCCGATGGCGAATACCAGGAACGGCACCAGCATCGAATAGGGGTCGAGACCGAAGCCCAGGGTATGCAACAGGCCGAGCTGCCAGACCACCGCGATCAGCGTGGTGATGACCACCGCCAGGGTGCTCTTGAAGCAGTGGGTGAACCACAGCAGCAGGACGAAGGTGATGCCGATCGCCACGGCGAAGAACAGCGCCACGCCGAACAGGCCGTCGATCAGGTCGCCGACCTTCTTGGCGAAGCCGATGATGTGCACCTTAACGTCGGGGTTCTGCGCCTGGTATTTCTCGCGAATCTTCTCTTCCAGCTCGTGGGAGAACTTCTGGTAGTCCAAGGACACCAGCTTGCTCTGGTCGTTGGGGTCCGGGTAGGACTCCAGCAGCGGCACGTCGATGATGCTCGACTTGAAGTTGTTCGCCACCAGGCGGCCGATCTGTCCGGACTTGAGGATGTTGCTGCGCAGGTCCTCCAGGCTTTCCACGGAACCGTCGTAGGTCTGCGGAATCACCTCGCCGCCGGCGAAGCCTTCCTCGGTCACTTCGGTCCAGCGCACGCTGGGGCTCCACAGCGACTTGAGGCCGGAACGATCGACGCCGGGGATGTAGAACACCTCGTCGTGGATCTGCCGCAGGGTCTCCATGTATTCCTTGCTGAAGATGTCGCCCTCGGTGGCTTCCACCGAGATGCGCACCGTATTGCCCAGGTTGGCCAGGTCGTTACGGTGCTCGAGCATCTTCTGGATATAGGGGTGACCCAGCGGAATCATCTTCTCGAAGCTGGTCTGCGGGCGTACCTGGGCGGCCTGGTAGAACAGGAACAGGCTGATCAGCAGGCAGATCAGGATCACCGCCGGGCGATTGTTGAAAATCAGCCGCTCGAGGAAAGAGGCAGGCGTTTGTTGATGCTTGGTCATGCAAAGGCTCCCGGCTTGTTATTGTTGGCCCAGATCGGCGCCGGTCGCGGCGGCGAGGTGAACGCCGCCCTGCCCCACCAGGATCAGGTTGCCGTTATCCAGTGCAGTTACCCCGGCCAGCGAGATGCGGTCGGGACGGTTGATCAGGCTGAAACTCTGCCCATGGTCGGTGCTGCGCAGCACGGTGCCGCCATGGCCGACCACGGCGATGCTGCCGTCGGCCAGCAGGGTGCCATCGGCCAGGCCGAACTCCAGCGGGCCGTTGTTCGGCGTGTTGATGACGATCTGCTGCCAGCTGTCGCCGAAATCGGTGGAGCGGAACAGGTGGCCGCGCAGGCCGTAGGCCAGCAGGGTGCCGGCCTGGTCGGTGCCGAGCACGCCGAACAGCGAGCCATCGTAGGGCTGCTCCTCGATGCGTTCCCAGGTCTGTCCCCAATCGGCGGAACGGAACATCTGACCGAGTTCGCCGACGACGAACAGCCCCGCATCCTTCACCGAGGTGATGGCATTGAGGTGATAGGCATCTTCGTTGTCGAGGCGGTCGCTGACGTCTTCCCAGTTCTGCCCGCCGTCGCTGGTTTCCAGCAGCGCGCCGTAGGCGCCGATGGCGTAGCCGGTTTGCAGGTCCTTGAACCAGATGTCCAGCAGCGGCGCTTCGCGCTCGAGGTCTTCGAACTGCTTGGTCCAGCTCAGGCCGCCGTCACTGGTGGCGAGGATCTGCGCGTCGTGGCCGACAGCCCAGCCATGCTGCGCATCGACGAAGAACAGCGAGGTGAGCATCTGCCGGCTGGGCACCTTGGCCTGCGTCCAGCTCTGTCCCTGGTCGTCGGAATAAAGGATATGGCCGCGGTCGCCGACGGCGACCAGGCGCTTGCCGGTGTTGACCACATCGAGCAGCAGGCTGTGCACCGCCTGGGGCGACTCGATGGCATAGCCGGCCTCTGCGGCAGCCGAGGTTTCGGCCTGCAGCGGCGCGGCGGCGAAGCTCAACACGGACAGCACACTGCACAGCGAGAGCGCTTTGGCCAGCGGCGAATGGACACGGAGCGCCGGTTTGCGCGCCAGGATGGACGCCAGACCGGACTGGGTGCGCCGCATGACGGGCTCACTCATATACCTTCCCCCTTATTGTTATAGGCGGTACTGCCTGATTAGCAGGCCGCTCATCCTAGCGAGCTTCGGAAAGCCCTGACAATCGGCGCGACGTTATGTTTTGTTAAGGCCGCAGCCGCTTGAGCACGGCCCATTCGCCGAGCTGATACGAAAAGGCCGCTACTACTGTAGCGGCCTTCGCGTGAGACTACACGACTATTAGCGGGTGCCGCGACGACGCAGGGCGGCCGGCTTGAAATAACCGTCGTCCGGAATCGCCTGGCTGAAGTCGATGGTGTTGTTCTCTTCGTTGTCCAGGTTCTGCACGTGGTAGCGACGCGCCTGCAGATCGTGGAACACGTCCAGCGCGGACCAGGTGGTCGGCAGGTCGTAGTAGTTCTTCAGGTAGGCGATGGATACGCGCCACAGCTCGCCGCGACCGTCGTACTGATCCACCACCGCGGCCTGCCAGCTGTCCTCGTCGAGGAACAGGGTGCGCTTGGAATAGATGTGGCGGGCGCCGGACTTCAGCGTACCTTCCACCACCCAGACGCGGTGCAGCTCGTTGCGGGTCAGCGCCGGGTTGAGGTGGCCGACCTGCAGCAGATCCTTGTACTTCACGTCCGGGCTGGTGACCTGGTAGTTGTTGTAGGGGATGTAGATTTCCTTCTTGCCCACCAGTTTCCAGTCGTAGCGATCCGGCGCACCGTTGAACATGTCGGTGTCGTCGGCGGTACGCAGGCCGTCGGCGGCAGCGATCGGGGTGTCGTAGGCCAGGTTCGGCGCACGCCGCACGCGACGCTGGCCAGCGTTGTAGCCCCAGGCCTGACGCGGCTCCTTGACCTGATCCAGGGTCTCGTGAACCAGGGTGGCGCCACCGGCCAGGCGCGCCGGGCTGGTGGTGAACGACAGGTAGTAGAACATGATGTTGTTCAGATCGGCGAAGGAGCCGTTCTGCATGTAGTACTTGAACATCGCCTCCTGCTGCGAGGTCACCAGCGAGTAGGCGCCGTTGCGCTGCACCGCCACTTCCGAGGCGCGGCGCACGATGTAGGTGCCGCGGTAGCGGGCGATGTGGTTCCACAGCGCCTCGACGCCGTTCTGCGGAATCGGGAACGGGATGCCGCCATAGGCATTGCTGAAGCCGTTACCGCCATCGGCCAGCTTGGCGCTGGTGGCGTTCTTGATGCTGTTGTCGTAGACCCACTGCGGCGCGGAGCCGGAGCGGCGGGTCTGGTACACCGGCATCTGGTAGGTTTCCGGATAGGCCTTGAACATGGCGATCTGACCCGGGGTCAGGTTGGCCTCGTACTGGCTCAGGTTGGCCGCGGTGATGGTGAACAGCGGCTTGTCTTCCGGGAACGGATTGACGTGGTGCTGGCCCGAGCGGGTGTAACCGGCCGGCGCCTGGGTGATGCCGCCGGTCCAGGCCGGGATGGTGCCGGCGGCGTTGCCGGCCTTCTCGGCGCCGAAGGGGGTCAGGGTATCGCCGAGCTTGGCGGCTTCCTGCGGGGAAACGGCTGCCAGTGCGGTGCCGGCGGAAAACGCCAGTGCAACGGCTACGGCCATCAGCCTGTGCTTGTTCAGCATGGTAATTCTCCGTGAAGAGTCTGGCCGAACGCCCTGCGGCGCCCGGCTGTTTTTCTGGTTATGGGTCTTTAGAGCCTGTTTACGATCTCGCGAGCTAGAGATAAACGGTGGCGAAAACGGCCGAGGAAGCGGAGTTTACGTATGTAAATGAGCATTCCGAGGTCGTTTTCAACGCCGTTTAGCCGACGCGCAGCAGATCGTGGACAGGATCGTTAGAAGGAGTACTTGACGTTGACGCCGACGTTGTCGCGGTCGCGCGAACCGTTGTTCTGCCCGGCACCGTAGAACTCGGTGTACTGGATCTCGGCTTCCAGGCTGTTCAGGTAGCTGGCGCGCATGCCGACGGTGTAGGCCATGCGGCCTTCGACGAAGTTGCCGGTCTGGTGCGAGTTGCCCTCGAAGTCGTGCTTGAACACGGCGAACGGCGACAGGTTGACGCCGGCGTAGACGTCGTTCCAGGTGCCGGACATGACCAGGGTGTAGCCGTAGGCGTTCTTGTTGATCTGGTCGTCGCGGTCATAGCCAGAAACGTAGGAGTTGTTCGGCCGGCCGGCGTAGTAGCGCACGTTGCCCTGGTAATCGACGTACTGCAGGCTGTCGCCGCGCACGTGCTCGGACGCCAGCTCGGCGACGCCGAACAGCGAGTCGAAGCCCAGCGACGGACCGAAGTTGTAGATGGTGCCCAGCGAGGTGTTGAAGGCCTCGACGCGGGTGGAGTTGTGGATCTGATCGTCGATATCGACCATCTGACCGCCGATGTTCACCGGGCGGCCGGCAGACAGGTGGGCGGCCTGGCCGAGCAGGTCGCCGAGCAGGTCGTTGGTGGTGGCGATGCCGATCGGCAGGTTCGGCCGGTAGGACAGCTCGCCGAACACCGAGGCCTCGCCGACCGTGGTGTTGAAGCTCATGCCGTACATGCGGATATCTTCGGCGTACTCGCGGCGGGCGTTGACCTGGTTGGCCACGTCCACGGCGGCGGCGCCGTTGACCAGGCCCAGCACGGTAGCCGCGGCCGGGTTGCTGGCGGCCTGACTGACCAGATCGTCGTAGCTGGTGGCGCTGACGCCCAGCAGGCTGCCCAGGCTGGCCAGCTGATCGATATTCAGGCCGGCGTAGGTGGAGTTGATATCGGCGTAGATGGTCGGTTCTTTGGCGTGGTAGTTGACGAAGTAGAAGCCGAACTCGGTGGAGTTGAGCTCTTCGGCGATATAACGGAAGGCGACGCCGAACTGGCCATCGTTCTTGGCATTGATGTCGGAGCCGACGTTGGCCACCTTGATCACGCCGTTGCTGTCCAGATAGTTGGTGCCCTGCAAGCCGCCGAAATTAGCCGGCAGACCGGCGAAACCGCCATTCACCGCGCCGTTGTAAACGGTCTGGAACAGCGGATTGGACAGTGCATCGACCGTGGTGTAGGCGGTATTGCCGCCATCGGCGAACAGATCGGTCTCGGAGAAATAGGTGCCCACCGGGTCGACCGCGGTTTCCTTCCAGTTCCACTGGTAGAAGGCTTCCATCGACAGATTGTCGGTCAGGCCGAGGTTGAAGCTCAGCGCCTCGACCGGCACCAGCACTTCCTTCACTTCCGAACCGGGCAGGCGGAACTTGGCGGCGTCGACCGGGTTGGTGGTGTTCACCCCGCCGCGGTAGAACAGACCTTCGCCCCAGTTGAACACCTGCTTGCCGAGACGGCCGGAGACCGGCATATCGCCCACGTCCCAGTTGCCGTAGACATAGGCATCGAGGATCTGCGCATCGCGGCCGGCCTTGTGCCGGGTCTCGTAGGTGAAGCTGTCGTCGCGCGGGAAATTCTGGCTCGGCTGGGCCGGATCGTTGGCGCCGTAGTAGTCGTTGCGCTTGTCCATGATCTGGGTGTCGTAGAACGCGGTGCCGCGCACGAACACGCCGTAGTTCTGATACGAGGCTTCCAGATCGGTGGTGATCTTGAACACTTCGGAAACCAGGCCGGTATCGAAGTTGCGGTTGCCGTCGTTGGTGTTGATGTCGTTGTTGCTCTTGTCCTGGCCCTGCACGCGCCACAGCTGGCCGTAGGACACGGTGGTATCGATGGAACCGGTGATTTCATTGTCGGCGAAGCTGAACTCCACCGCCTGAACCTGGGCGGCAACCAGCAACGGCAGGACGCCAGCGAACGCGAAGCCGGCGGTGGCCGGGGCAAATCGCAGAACGGGCTTGCGGGACTTAATTTCCATCGAGACTTTACTCCGTGGACAGATCATTCTTTTGGGCGATCCCGCAGGCGGGACGGCGATATGCCGTACTGACGACGGCTTGTTTTGGCTTGCGCCAATGCATTGCAGCGGCCCCTGGCACAGCGGCGTGGGGCCGAATCCCGTCCTGCACTGCAACCATGGTGCCAATTCAAACGGGCGTATCAGCGCAAAGGCGCTAGTTAGACAATCGGCGGTGTTTCCTTCGGTGACTGATCATTCACTGACCAATCTGTCAGCTATTCGCCTGGCCGGTGGCGTCTTTTGTCCTACGATCCGACGCTTTATGCCCCTTGCTAGAGGTCTCGCGTGGGTTTTCGCGCAAGCAAGAGCGCCACTCAGTCAAGGGCCAAGACCCTAACTTAAGTGTGCAAATGCATAACAGGCGAAGGGCATATTTCTTTGAGTAACAAAAAAGTGTTACCAGCCAGAGACTGGTAACACTTCTTGTGCAGCAGAACCCGTCTTAGGCCAGGCTTTTGCTCACCACCTCGTAGACATCGCTGGACAGCTCGCCGGAGGCGAGGATGCGCTGCAGTTCGGCCTGCATTTGCGCCTGACGGGCGGCGCCGTACTTGCGCCAGCGGGTCAGTGGCGCCAGCAGGCGCGAGGCGATCTGCGGGTTGAGGGCGTTGAGGGCGATCACCTGGTCGGCGAGAAAGCGGTAGCCCGCCCCGTCCGCGCGGTGAAAGTTGATCAGGTTCTGGTTGGCGAAGGCTCCGATCAATGCGCGCACCTTGTTCGGATTCTTCAGGGTGAAGGCTTCGTGCTGCATCAGAGCATGCACCCGCTCCAGGCCTCCCGGCAGCGGGCAACCGGCCTGCACGCTGAACCACTGATCCATGACCAGCGGATTGTCCTTGAAGAAGTCGGCGAACATGGCCAGGGCCTTGCCCTGCTCTTCCCGGAACGGCGAGTTGACCAGCACGGCCAGCGCGGCCAGACGCTCGGTCATGTTGTCGGCGTTCTCGAACTGGTCGACGCAGGCCGCCAACACCTCGGGCTTCTCGCTGAGCATCAGATAGGACAGCGCGATGTTCTGCAGGCTGCGGCGGGCGAAGTGGGCGGCCTCGGCGACATAGGGGGTGACCTTGGACACTTCGCGGTTGGCCTGGTAGCGCGCCCACAGTGGCTCGAACAGCGCGCTGGCCAGCTCCTTGCGGGCGAACTCGCGGGCGACGTGGATGGCCTCGACGTCCGCTACTTCACTGATCTCGGTGAGATAGGCTTCGCCCGGCAGCGAGAGCATCTCGGCGACCATGGATTGATCCAGCGCTTCGTCCTCGAGCAGCGTGCGCAGCGCCGTGACCAGGCGCCGATCCAGCAGCAGGGTCTCGCCGCGCTGCTGCTGGCCGATCAGCTCCTGCAGCACCTGCACCGACAGCTGCTGGCCGGCTTCCCAGCGATTGAAGCCGTCCGAATCGTGCTGCATGAGGAACATCAGCTGGTCGCGGTCGTAGGGAAAATGCAGCTTGACCGGTGCGCTGAAGCCGCGCAGCAACGACGGCAGCGGCGGCTCGGCGACATCCACGAAGGTGAAGCATTGCTCGGCCTCGGTGACCGACAGCACGCGGCTGGTGCCCTGCGCGGCAGCCTCGCCCTGCAGGCGCAGTGGCAACTCAACGCCTTGGGCATCGAGCAGGCCGAGCGCCACGGGAATCACGAACGGCAGCTTTTCGCTCTGCCCCGGCGTCGCCGGGCAGCTCTGGCGGAAGCTCAGGCTGTAGGTCTGCGCCGCATCGTCATAGGCTTCGCTGACTTCCAGACGCGGCGTGCCGGCCTGGGTGTACCAGCGCTTGAACTGGGTCAGGTCGATGCCACTGGCATCTTCCATGGCCTTGACGAAATCGTCGCAGGTCACGGCCTGGCCGTCGTGACGCTCGAAGTACAGATCCGAGCCCTTGCGGAACAGTTCCGGCCCGAGCAGGGTGTGAATCATGCGCAGCACTTCCGAACCCTTCTCGTAGATGGTCAGGGTGTAGAAGTTGGAGATTTCCATGTACGCGTCCGGGCGCACCGGGTGGGCCATGGGGCCGGCGTCTTCGGCGAACTGGTGGGTGCGCAGGTAGGCCACGTCCTCGATACGCTTGACGGTGCGCGAGTGGGTGTCGGCAGAGAACTCGCTGTCGCGGAACACGGTGAAGCCTTCCTTGAGCGACAGCTGGAACCAGTCACGGCAGGTCACGCGGTTGCCCGACCAGTTGTGGAAGTACTCGTGCGCCACTACCGCCTCGACCCGCTGGTGGGCGGCGTCGGTGGCGGTCTCGGCCTTGGCCAGCACGCAGCTGGAGTTGAAGATGTTGAGGCCCTTGTTCTCCATGGCGCCCATATTGAAGTCGTTGACCGCGACGATCATGAAGATGTCCAGATCGTACTCACGGCCATAGACCTCCTCGTCCCACTTCATCGAGCGCTTGAGGCTGTCCATGGCGTGCTGCACCTTGTCGATGTTCTCCGGCTCGACGTAGATGCGCAGCGCCACTTCGCGGCTGCTCATGGTGGTGAAGCTGTCTTCCACACACCAGAGATCACCAGCGACCAGGGCGAACAGGTAGGCCGGCTTCTTGAACGGGTCTTCCCAGGTGGCCCAATGACGACCGCCCTCCTCGCTGCCGCTGGCGATCGGGTTGCCGTTGGACAGCAGCACCGGGTAGGCATGCTGTTCGGCGCTGACAGTGGTGGTGAACTTGCTCATCACGTCCGGGCGGTCGAGGTAGAAGGTGATCTTGCGAAAGCCCTCGGCTTCGCACTGGGTGCAGAACATCGTGCCGGACTTGTACAGGCCTTCCAGCGCGGTGTTGCTCTCCGGGTGGATGCGCACACTGCTGTCGACCACGAAGCGTTCCTGCGTCGGCTGCAGGGTCAGGTGGCTGTCGGTCAGCGTGTAGTCGCCCTCGCCCAGTTCGCTGTCATCGAGCTTGAGCTCCAGCAGTTCAAGCTGCTGACCATCCAGCACCAGCTTCGGCAGGCCAGCGCCGGCGTCGGGGTTGCGACGCATGACCAGTTGCGCGTGCACCAGGCTGTGATCCTCGAACAGCTCGAAGGTCAGGTGGGTCTCGTCGATCAGGTAATCGGGAACCTGATAGTCCTTGAGGTAAATGGTCTTGGATTGTTCGGTGCGCATGGCTCTTGGCCTCTCGTCTGCGGCGCCCTGGGCGCCGGTGGCAATCGGGTGTCAGGCGGCAATCTCGTGGATGGCCAACTGATAGGCGGTGTACTTGCGGATATTGATCACGCCGGTATCGAACATCAGGTACTGGCCCTTGATACCGAGCAGAGTACCTTCGGCCAGGGGCTGCTTGTCCAGATTGAAGCTGGTGATCTTGGCCGGGTAGGCCTCGATGGGGTAACGAATCTCCAGCACTTCGGCTGCGCTCAGCGGCTGAATGGCTTGCAGGCCGAAGCGTTGCTGCAGCTCGGTGATGCCCGAACCGCAGCTATCGAACAGTTGCTCGCGAATCGCCAGCAGATCGACCGGCACGGCATCGCCCTTGAGCAGCGCGCGCCAGTTGGTCTTGTCCGCCACCTGGCTACGCAACAGGTCCTCGACGAAACCGGACTGCTGCCGGGTGGCCACGCGCAGGATGGGCAGCGCCTGGGTCGCACCCTGGTCGATCCAGCGCGTCGGCACCTGACTGGCACGGGTGATGCCGACCTTCACGCCGCTGGAGTTGGCCAGGTAGACGATGTGATCGGTCATGCAGAACTGCTCGCCCCAGCTCGGCTCGCGGCAAGTGCCTTGATCGTAATGGCAGCGCTCCGGACTCATGATGCAGACGTCGCATTGCGCCAGCTTCTGCATGCAGGGGTAGCAATAACCCTGGCTGAAGCTGGTCTTGGTCTTGCGCCCGCAGTGCGTGCAATGGATGGCGCCGAGGTATTCCAGGCGCAGGTGCTTGCCCACCAGCGGGTTGACCGGTACTTCTTCGTCGCCAAGACGGAAGGCGTATTGCACTGGCGCATCCAAATGCGCCTTCATCTTGCTCAGCGAGCCACGTCCCAATTCACTCATCAGTGCAGGGTATCCGAGGACTTGAACAGCAGATTGGGTACCGGCTCGGATTTGCTGCTGCACTCCTGCGGGCCCATGTAACCGGTGCGTTCCTCTTCCGGCAGGTTCTGCATTTCCCAGGCGATCATCGCCTGCAGGCTCAGCTCTTTCTGTTCCTGGGTCAGCTTGCGGCCGTCCGGCCACTTGCCGATTTCCACGGCCAACTTGAGGCTCTCGTAGATTTCCGGGGTGATGTTTTCAATCGCATCGAGAAAGGACGACATACAGCTCTCCAAGTAAAACATAGGGCGGGTGAAACCCGCCAAAACGCCGAGCTGGCGGGTTGCACCCGCCCTACAGGTCAAAAAGTCGAATCAAGCGCTACGTCGGGCCAGCATACCGCCAAGCAGCCCGGTCAGGCAGCCGGTGAGCAAGCCACCGACATGCGCAGCATTGGCGATGGCGCCGAACTGCAACAACTCGAAGATGCCGGTCATGCAGATCAGCAGCCAGGCCAGCATCATCACCAGCACGCCGGGCGGCAGTCGATAGGCAGCGTTCGGTGCCAGACGCTGGTAGATCCAGCAATGCCCGAGCAAGCCATAAAGTACGCCGGACAACCCGCCGAACAACGACGGCCCGGCCCACCAGTATTGGGCGAAGTTCGATGCCAGGCCGAACAACAGGGTCAGCCCGAGCAGGCCGATGGCCCCCTGGCGAAACTCGATGCGCCGCCCCAGCTCCCAGTACCACAGGCTGTTCATCGCCAGGTGCAACCAACCGAAGTGGATCAGCATCGGCGTGATCAGGCGCCACCATTGACCGCTGCCCAAGGTGGCATCCAGATAGGTCAGATAGATGTGCTCGCCGTCGATACGGAAGTCGACGAAGCTCAGCCAGCGGATGGCGGCGAAGTTCTCCCCGGCCGCGGTCACGGCGAAAACGATGAAAGTCAGCAGCAGCACGGCGCCAGTCAGCGGACTGCGGCGCAGTTGCAGCAATATGCCCTCGCGCTCCGGCGCGACGGGTTCGGCAACCACGCCGGCGGCATCGCCATCCGGGTAGCGTGCATAGAGCTCGCGCACCTGTTCGGCCAACTCCTCGCCGGCCACCCAGAGCACCTGCTCGCCGCCCTCCTCGATCACCCGGTGCGGCACCTGCAGACGCCGCAGCAGGGCGACGAAACCACTCAGATCGGCGGCGAGCGGCAGGCGCAGCACGGCCACGGCACTCATCGCGGCGCCTCCGCGGGATCCACGTCGACCCAGACGAACTTGCCCGACTCCAGGCGCTGCTCCTGGTCCAGGCGGTAGGCCACCAGCTTGCCGCCAACCACCGCGCTGTAGTCCAGGCAGGCCAGGTTGGCGCGGATCGGCGCCGGCTTGCCGCGGCGCCAGTAGTGGCCGACGAACAGCAACGGCTCGTGTGCGCCGTAGCGCAGCAGCTCGTCCTTCTGCAGTTCGGTCAAAGGCGTCTGCGCCGCCAGTTCGGGCAGTGCGTCGGGCTGGAAGACGATGTCGCCGTAGGTCTCGGGATTCTCTTCCCAGAACTTGGTACGGAAATAGGAACGGGTGAAGCCGTCGTCACTGGTCAGGGTCAGGCCGTGCGGCAGGCGCATGTCGGTGCCGCGCAGCAGGCGATCCAGGGCTAGGTTGGCGAAGCTGCCGGGCACCGCCGAGGCCTGGACGAAATGCTCGTCGATGCAGCCGTCGGCGAACTGCGCGCGCAGCGGCTCGATCAGGCCGCTGTCCCAGCAGGCATGCACCACGCGAAAACGCCCGGCATCGAGAAACAGCGGCATCTCGTAGAACCAGCGCAGGAACTCGCGCCATTCCTGCGGATAGGCCTCGAACTGCGCCAGGGTCTCGCGCATCAAGCGCTGGTGGCGCGGGCTGTGCTCGCGGACGAACTGCCGACCGCTGCCCGGCGGCGCCGGCGTGCTCCAGCCCAGGGCGTTGAATTCGTGGTTGCCCATGATGCACAGCGCCTGGCCGGCCGCGACCATGGCCTGCACCAGGTGCAGGGCCTCGCGGATGCCGGGGCCGCGGTCGATCAGGTCGCCGAGGAAGATCGCCTGGCGCGAGGCATGGCGCCACACGCCGCCCTGCTGGCGATAGCCGAGCTGCTCCAGCAGACGCTCCAGGGTGCGCGCGCAGCCGTGGATATCACCGATCAGGTCGTAACCACGATGGGGGTCGAGGGACATTCAGTCGTGCCCCCCGAGGCGGCTACCCCAGCCCAGCTTGGTGCGGCAGACCTCGTAATAGTTGTGATCCAGCGGATGGATCAGGCGCAGCTTCTGCGCCTTCTTGGCCACGTGCAGGGTGTCGCCCGGCGCGCAGGTGAAATGGTTCTGACCGTCGCAGGAGACCTGCGGGTAGATCTGCAGGTCCTGCGACACCACTATCTTCAGCTCGCTGTTGCCGTCCACCACGATCGGCCGGCTGGACAGGGTGTGCGGGTACATCGGCACCACCACTATGGCGTCGAGCTTGGGGTGCATGATCGGCCCGCCGGCCGACAGCGCGTAGGCGGTGGAGCCGGTCGGGGTGGCGACGATCAGGCCGTCGGCCTTCTGGCTGCAGACGAACTGGCCGTCGATGAACAGCTCGAACTCGATCATCCGCGTCGACTTGCCCGGGTGCAGCACCACGTCGTTGAGCGCATCGCCCTGGCCGATGGCTTCGCCGTGGCGACGCACCTCGGCCTCGAGCAGGAAGCGGTTCTCGGTCAGGTACTGGCCTTCGAGCACCTGGGCCACCTTGAACTCCAGCTCGTCGGGGCGGATATCGGTGAGAAAGCCCAGGCTGCCGCGGTTGATCCCCAGCACCGGCACCTTGTGCCGGGCCAGCGCGCGCGCCGCACCGAGCATGCTGCCGTCGCCGCCGACCACTATCACCAGGTCGCAGACCTCGCCGAGCATCTTGCGCGAGGAAGTCTGCAGGCCGTGGCCGGGCAACACCTCGGCGATGGTGTCCTCGAGGATCACGTGCAGGTGGCGGTCGATGAGATAACGCTTGAGTCGGCGGACGGTCTCCAGCACCCGCGTGCTGCCGAGGCGCCCGATGATGCCGATATTGCGAAATTGCTCCATGGGATGCCCGCCAGACTTGAGAAGGGAGAGACGGCGATTATCGGTCAAAGGCCGAGGCCGCAGCAAACCGCCCACCGCACTGGGCTATGCTCGCTTACATGAGCCCGCTCGATGTCCTCCACGATCTGCCCCGCCACCTGCACCGCCCCGCCGTCCGCGACCTGGCCTGGGTGCTGCTGTCGCCGCCGCTGCTCGGGCAGACGCCCAAACCGCAGCGCCACCCGCTGCAGGCCAGCCGCTGGGGCACCCAGCCGGCGTTGCTGGCCGACTGGCTGCGCCGGCTGGACCGCGACGACGGCGAGCTGAGCGCCTGGCTGGCCGGCAATCCGGTGCGCCGCCTGGGCCTGTACTACGAACGCCTGTGGCAGTTCGCCCTGCATGGCGCGCCGGATATCGAGGTGCTGGCGGCCAACCTGCCGATCCGCCAGAGCGGCCAGACCCTGGGCGAGCTCGACCTGCTGCTGCGCGACGCCGAGGGCGAGCACCACCTGGAGCTGGCGGTGAAGTTCTACCTCGGCCCGCCCGCCGAAGACGGCGGCGACGCCGCGCAGTGGCTCGGCCCCGGCAGCCACGACCGCCTCGACCTCAAGCTGGCCCACCTCAGCCAGCGCCAGCTGCCGCTGTCCTCGCGGCGCGAGGCGCGCAGCACGCTCAACGCCCTGCGACTGGGCGACACCCAGGCCGCCCTGTGGCTCGGCGGCTACCTGTTCTATCCCTGGGCGCAGACCTGCGCCGCGCCGCGCGGCGCCTCGCCGCAGCACCTGCGCGGACGCTGGCTGCACCGCCGCGACTGGCCGGCCTTCCTCCGCGAGCAGCCGCCGAGCGTCTGGCAGCCGCTGCCGCGCCTGGCCTGGCTGGCCCCGGCGCGGGTGGACGCCGAGCAGCGCTGGTCGGGCGAACGCCTGCAGCAATGGCTGGATGCCCTGCCGGCACAGGCCGGCGCGCAGTTACTGGTAAGTTTGGAAGAAGCCGCTGACGGCAGCTGGCAGGAAGTGCAGCGGATCTTTCTGGTCGGCGACCAGTGGCCGGGCCAGGCCGAGCCCCAGGCGGTCGACAGCCCGTAGCCCGGCTGCAATCCGGGACAGGTTGCGGCCCTCCGCGGATTGCATGCGCGCCGCAACCGCCCCGCCGTCAGCTCAGCGGCTACGTTCGATGCGCCCGCCCGAACGCGCCAGGTAGCCGGCGCCGCTCTCGCACAGCAGGGCGTCGCGCTGCACCGCCGGCAGGCCATCGAGGCCGTTGCGCAGGGCGTAGACGCTGTAACCCAGCTGGGCGAGGAGAAACACCGCGCTGGCGCTGCGCTTGCCGCTGTCGCAGTAGCACAGGTAGGTGCGCGCCTTGTCCAGCAGACGCGCCTTCAGGCGCAACAGCTGCAGCGGCATGTGCAGGGCCTGCGGCGCATGCGCCTGCTGGTATTCCTCGAGCAGGCGCACGTCCAGCCACTGCGCGCCCTGAGCCAGCAGGCGCGCCGCTTCGCCGAGGGACACCTCGGCCACCACCGGCGCCTTGAGCAGGGCGAAGAACTCCTGGCGATCCAAGCGCAGCACGCTGCCGTCCTCGAGCATGGTCACCGTGGCGTTGCGCGGCCGGTCGGCCAGCAGCGCCTCCTCGCCGAAACAGGCGCCCACCTCCAGCTCGGCCAGCACCTGACTATCGCCGCCGGCGCCACGGATCACCTCGGCACGGCCGCTTTCGAGGAAAAAGCAGCAATCGCCCGCCGCGCCCTCCTCCAGCACGCGGCTGCCGGCCGGGAGCTGGACGCGCTGCAGGCGGCCGAGCATGTTCTGCACGTTGGCCGGCGGCACCTTGGCGAACAGCGGGTTGTCCAGCAGGCGCTCCAGCCACTCGACGTCCGCGCCGCTCTGCTGCAGCGCCAGCAGCAGGTCCTGGTAGGCCAGGCGCCAGGTCAGCAGACGGTCCAGGGTGGCGCTGTCGATGGCCAGCACGCTGACGTCGCTCAGCGCGCGCGCCTCGTGCAACCGCGGCAGGCTGGGCGACAAGGGATGGCAGCTGGCCTCGCTGCCGGCCCGCAGACGCTGCACCTGGCCGTCGGCGCCCTGCAACTGCAGCTCGCCCGCCAGCAGGTAGTAGGTCATGCGCGCCTGATCGCCCTGGCGGAACAGCAGTTGGCCGGCCAGCAGGGGCTGCGGCACCAACTGGCTGCGCAACTCGCGCCACTGCTGGTCGGACAGCACGTTGAGCGGGGTCAGGCTGCGCAGCTGTTCGGGGTGGAGAGGTTCACTCATGGGGGATTCCAGGCTCCGCTGGTCAGACCGCAGTGTAGTCGGCGGCGGCGCCCATCAGTGCGCGCCGCCCCTGCAGACCGCCGGTATGGACGAAGATCAGGCGACTGCCGGGGGCAAGGTAACCGCCCTCGACATACTGGCGCAACGCCATTAACGCCTTGCCGGTGTAGACCGGCTCCAGCAGCAGACCGCTGGCCCGCTCGCTGCGCAGGATAAACTCGCGCAACGGGTCGTCGATGCGGGCGAAGCCGCCGCGCGCCGCCTCGATCAGCCGATAGCCCCGATCGGGGCGACCGGCCTGGCGCAACAGCGCGCTCACCTGCGCGGCCACACCATGGCTACCCGGCACTGCTAGGGCGCCGTACACCGGGCAGCGGCCCGCCTCGCCCAGCACCAGGCCGGCCAGGGTGGTGCCGGTGCCGGCGGCCAGCCACCAGCCGTCGCAGTCGTCCCAGTCGAGACCGGCCAGCTGCGCCCGCGCCATCTGCACCAGGCCGCTGCAGCCCTCGGCCGCGAGCAGGCCCAGGCCACCCTCGTCGACCGGATGAAAGCGCGGGTAGCGCTGCAGCCAGGGCTGCCAGAAATCCGCCTGATGCCGCGCCCGGTAGCCGCCGTAGCCCAGCCAGTGCAGTTGCATGCCGCAGGCCTGCAGATCAACGACGGTCGGCGTCTGCTGCGGCTCGCCGCGCAGCAGGCCGACGGTGGCAAAGCCAAAACGCTTGCCGGCCGCAGCCAGCGCATGCAGGTGATTGGAATGGGCGCCGCCCAGGCTGATCACCCCGGCTGCGCCGCCGGCAGCGGCGGCCTGCAGGTGCGGGGCGAGCTTGAACCACTTGTTGCCGGACACCAGCGGGTCGATCAGCTCCAGACGCAGGCAGGCCAGCTCGATGCCGGCCGCGTCCAGCCAGTCCAGATGCACGGGTTGCAGCGCCGCCTGCGGGCGCCAGTCGGGGAATTGCAGGGCCAAGGTCAGCCGACGGTACGCAGGCGACTACCCGCCTTGTGCCGCGCGCAGCAGTTGGAGTCGCCGGCGTTGAAGCGACTGGGCGAGTCGATCCGGTCGATGGGAAGGGCGCAGCGCTCGCCGCTGGGCAGGCTGGCATCGCAGGTCGGTTGCTGATAGTGCGCCAGCCACTGGCGGTACTGCGGCTCGGAGACGAAGCATTTGGCCGCGGCATAGGCCATGGGGTTGTCCTGGTAGCGGGCGACGTCCTGCAGCGGGATGGTCAGGTGACCGGCGCCCGGATGGTAGACCACGAACACCACGCCGAGCTTGGCCAGGCGCTCAAGCACCTGGTCGCCGCCCTGGCTGGCGAACTCGTCGCGCTCGCGCTTGAGTCGCGCATTCTCCTGCTGCAGCTGGGCATCCTGCTCGTTGCGGTAGGCCAGCTCGACGTCGCGGATGGCGATCTGCTCCTTGTACTCCACCACCGCCGCGGCAACCTTGGCCTGCAGCTCGCCGTCGAACTGAGCGCGGAGGATGTCGCCTTCGGTACGGCCGTGGCGCTCGAGGGCACGCAGCTGTTCGGACAGCTCTTCGCGGCTGGCCTGGAAGCTCTCGGCCTGGGCGGCCAGCTGCGCCTTGAGACTGGCGTTGAGTTCCTCCTGCTGGCGCAGCGTCTGCTGCAGGCCCTGGATCTGCGCCTGCAGGTGCCTGCCCTGCTCCTCGCTGGCCAACTTGGCCTTGGCCAGCTCCTCCTCGTGCTGCTGGCTCAGGCTGCTGATGCGCAGGCGCTGCTGCTTGATCAGCTGGGCGGTCTTCAGGCGGTGTTCCTGATCCATCTTCTGCGCCAACTGATCGGCCACTTCCTTGGCCGGATCGGGGGCGTACCACTTGTCCTCGGACGCCATCTGCAGGCGCTCGGCGACCACCGCCTGGGCATTCTCGTCTTCCACCAGCAGCCCGAGCTTATTGCCTTTGACCGCATCGCGCAGCAGCACCAGATCGTTCTGCCCCGGCGCCAGGCTAGGGTCCCACAGGTGCATCTGGTGCCAGGACACCGGGCACTGGCTGCGGCAGGCCAGGCGGATGGGGCCGGCGCCCAGGTCGGGACCACGCCCGGCGCGCTCGGCCAGGTGCTGCAGGGGGATGTTCCAGCCCTTGTCGGGGCTGCCGTCCGCGTTGAAGTCCAGGTAGAAGAACACCGCCGCCTTGACCAGCAGGCGCGGGTTGATGGTGACGAAGGCCACGCGCATCTGCTGGTCGGCGAATTCGGGCATGTTGACCACGCCGTCGAGCAGGGCCTCGAACTCGGGGAACAGCATCTGTTTGCAGATACCGCGTTCACTGAAGAACATCACGGCTTCCACCATCTGCGGCTTGTTCTGCATTCTCATCGGCTTCCCTCTGGACCAACGCGGGTGGCATCTGCGCGCACGGACGACTGCCGACAAGGCCTTGTCAGGCCTGAGCTGCCGGCGCCGTCCATTGTTCAGCCAAGTCTAGGGGAAAAACCCGCCGCAGCAATGTGACGGGCTTGGCACTCGACCAGCCGCCCAGCAGAGTGCGACGAGCCGCAAAACAAAACTGTGATGGATTTCAGTGCTTGGCCGCGGCGAGAAAGGGCGCCAGGCGTTGCGCCATCTCCGCGCCCAGCGCCTGCAGGCCGCTCATCGGGCGGATCATCACCTCGAACTCGACGATCTTGCCGGTCTCGTCGAAACGGATCATGTCGATGCCTTTGAGCTCCCGGCCAGCGACCCTGGCGCTGAACTCCAGCACCACGCTGAGGCCGTCGGCCGTGGCCAGCTCGCGGTGGTAGGCGAAGTCCTCGAACACCTTGAGCACGGTATTGAGGATCAGGTTGACCGCCTGCGCGCCCGGGTAGGGGGTGTGCGCCATGGGCGAGCGAAACACCGCCTGCGGGTGCAGCAACTCCGGCAGCGGCCCCAGGTCCTTGGCGGCGATAAGCTGGTGCCAGCGTTGCAGGCTAGCCGCGGCGGCGGGCTGCAGTTGGGCTTCGAGGGACATCGGGCTTCTCCTTGTTATTGTCGGCCACAAACAAAATGCCCCGCACAAGGCGGGGCGTCTTCTTGCTTAGAGCTCGGCGGCCAGGCGCGAGCCCTGGTTGATCGCGCGCTTGGCGTCCAGTTCGGCCGCCACGTCGGCGCCGCCGATCAGGTGCACGCGCTGGCCGGCGTCCTCCAGGCCCTGCTGCAGCTCACGCAGCGGGTCCTGGCCGGCGCAGACGATCACCGTATCGACCGGCAGCAGCTGCGGCTCGCCGCCGGCGATGCGGATATGCAGGCCGGCGTCGTCGACCTTGAGGTACTCGACCGAGTTGAGCATCTGCACGTTCTTGTTCTTCAGCCCGGTGCGGTGGATCCAGCCGGTGGTCTTGCCCAGGCCGTCGCCGACCTTGGACTTCTTGCGCTGCAGCAGGAACACCTGGCGCGCCGCCGGGTGCGGCTGAGCCGCGATACCGGCGACGCCGCCGCGCGCCTCAAGCGCGCCGTCGATGCCCCACTCCTTCCAGAACGCCTCGCGGTCCAGGCTGGTGGCCTGGCCCTGGTGGGTGATGTACTCGGAAACGTCGAAACCGATGCCGCCGGCGCCGATCACCGCGACCTGCTGGCCGACCGGCTTGCGTTCGAGGATGGCGTCCAGGTAGCTGATCACCTTGGCGTGTTCGATACCGGGAATCTCCGGGGTGCGCGGGGCGATGCCGGTGGCCAGGACGATCTCGTCGAAACCGCCGCTCGCCAGCTCGTCGACGCCGACGCGGGTATTGAGGCGCAGATCGACGCCGCTGGTTTCCAGCTTGCGCTTGAAGTAACGCAGGGTCTCGAAGAACTCCTCCTTGCCCGGCACGCGCTTGGCCACGTTGAACTGGCCGCCGATCTCGCCGGCGGCATCGAACAGGGTCACGCTGTGGCCGCGCTCGGCCGCGACGGTCGCCGCTGCCAGTCCGGCCGGGCCGGCGCCGACCACCGCGATCTTCTTCACCTGCTGAGTGGGGATATAGTTCAGCTCGGTCTCATGACAGGCGCGCGGGTTGACCAGGCAACTGGTCAGCTTGCCGCCGAAGGTGTGGTCCAGGCAGGCCTGGTTGCAGCCGATGCAGGTGTTGATCTCATCGCTGCGGCCTTCGGCGGCCTTGTTGACGAAGTCCGGGTCGGCAAGGAAGGGACGGGCCATCGACACCATGTCGGCATCGCCCTCGGCCAGCACCTGCTCGGCTACTTCCGGGGTGTTGATGCGGTTGGTGGTGATCAGCGGGATCGACACCTCGCCCTTGAGCTTGGCAGTGACCTTGGTAAAGGCCGCGCGCGGCACCTTGGTGGCGATGGTCGGGATGCGCGCCTCGTGCCAGCCGATGCCGGTGTTGATCAGGGTGGCGCCGGCGGCCTCGATGGCCTTGGCCAGCAGCACGATCTCGTCCCAGGTGCTGCCGCCCTCGACCAGGTCGAGCATCGACAGGCGATAGATGATGATGAAGTTCGGCCCGACCGCCTCGCGCACGCGACGGACGATCTCCACCGGCAGGCGCATGCGGTTCTCGTAGCTGCCGCCCCAGCGGTCGGTGCGCTGGTTGGTGTGGGCGACCAGGAACTGGTTGATGAAGTAGCCTTCCGAACCCATGATCTCGACGCCGTCGTAGCCGGCCTGCTGGGCCAGGGCGGCGCAGTTGACGAAGTCCTGGATCTGCTTCTCGATGCCCTCCTCGTCCAGCTCGCGCGGCTTGAACGGGTTGATCGGCGCCTGGATGGCGCTCGGCGCGACGGATTTGGGGCTGTAGGCGTAGCGCCCGGCATGCAGGATCTGCATGCAGATCTTGCCGCCGGCCTCGTGCACCGCCTGGGTGACGACCTTGTGCTTCTCCGCTTCCTCGACCGTGCTCAGCTTGGCCGCGCCGGCGTACACACCGCCCTCCTCGTTCGGGCCGATGCCGCCGGTGACCATCAGGCCGACGCCGCCGCGGGCGCGCTCGGCGAAATAGGCCGCCATGCGCTCGAAGCCGCCCGGCTTCTCTTCCAGGCCGGTGTGCATGGAGCCCATCAGGGTGCGGTTGCTCAGCGTGGTGAAGCCGAGGTCGAGCGGGGCCAGCAGGTGCGGGTAACGAGCAGTCATGGAATTCTCCACATCGCGGTGCAGTTCACGGATTGCCGCGGTCTCATGGTCACGCGGTCGGTTATGGGGCCAGACGATAAAGAGCCCGCCAGCCCGGCTCAATGATCGAAACTGACAAGATAATGATCGAAATGAGCAAGCTGACTTGGCAGGCCCGCCCAATCGACCTAACCTGCAGCGCAACTCCAACGAAAGCCCCGCCATGCGTTTACTGATCCTCAGCGTCCTGTCCCTCGCCCTGCTCGCCGGCCTCGGCAGCTACGCCCACTGGTGCGAGCAGCGCCCCAGCGGCCACTACCTGTCCGACCTGCGCAGCCGACTCGCCCTCGACCGCGGCCAACCCGGCCCGCGCGGCAACCTGCTGGGCATCCAGCCCGAGCTGTTCGCCGCCGACTACCAGAGCCTCGGCCGCCTGCGCCTGAAACTGGCCGCCTACCTCGACCAGGCCCGCGACCTGGGCCTGCTCAGCGAACGCACCGTAGTCGTGCTGCCGGCACATATCGGCACCTGGTTGCTGGCGGTGGGCGAGAAGGACGAGCTGTACCGCGCCGCGGATCGGCGCCAGGCCCTGCGCTGGCTGGCGGCGAGCAACCCGCTGGCCTTCCTGCGCGCCCTGCTGGCCGCCGAGGGCGACGCGCGCCTGGACGACGCCCTGCTGCGCACCAAGGCCAGGGCCATGGCCCAGGACTACCAGCAGCTGTTCGGCGGCCTGGCCCGCGACTACGGCATCACCCTGGTGGCCGGCTCCATCGTCCTGCCCGAGCCGCGCGTCGAGCTGGGCCGCCTCGAGGTGGGCCGCGGGCCGCTGTACAACGTCAGCCTGGTGTTCGACCGCGCCGGCAATCCGCTGGGCCAGCCGCAGCGCCAGGCCGTTGCCGCAGGCGCCGTGAGCGCCGCACCGAGCGCGGCGCTGCAGGTGCTCGACACACCGGCCGGACGCCTCGGCGTGCTGCTCGGCGACGACGCCCGGCAGGCTGCCAGTCGCGCCGCCCTGGTCGGCCAGCAGGTCGAGCTGCTGGCCATGCCCGGCGACCTGGAAGGCGCCGGCCACAGCGCCGAGCTGGCCCGGCACCTGCACGCCGACGGCGTACGCGCCGGCCTCCAGGTGCACCTGCGCGGCCGCCTGTGGGAGCGCAGCGGCCAGGCTGCGGGGCTGGCGTTCGACGCCGGTCAGGTGCAACAGGGCGCCGAGGACCGCGGCGCGCAACTGCTCAACCTGTGGCTATGAAAGCCTCGCGCGTTCGCCTCGGCGACCTCTCGGTCGGCTTCACCCAGGCCCTGGCCGCAGCCCTGCGCGAACGCGGGCACGACCCGCAGCCGCTGCTCGAGCAGTTCGGCCTGGACACCGCGCGCCTGAGCGAGCCGCGCGTACGCCTGTCGATCCCGCGTTTCATGCGCCTGGGCCACAGCGCCATCGCACTGTGCGGCGACCCGGCACTGGGCCTGGACATGGGCCGCCTGAGCCGCCTCGGCCAGGTCGGTCTGGCCGGTATCTGCGCCGCCCAGGCGCCCAACCTGGGCGCGGCGGCGCGCGTGCTGACCGACTTCGAGGCGCTGTACGCGGCCAACTACCGCGGCAGCTCGGGCTTGGTCGAGGACGGCCGCGGCGCCTGGCTGCATTTTTATTCCATCAGCCCGTACAACGCCTACAACCGCTTCGTGGTCGACTCGGTGCTGGCCGGCTGGCAGAGCAACCTGAGCCAGGTGATCGGTCGCCCGGTGGCCCTGGAGAAAGTCGAGATCGAGTTCCCTGCGCCGGTCTATGCCGAGCGCTACGAGGCACTGTTCGGCTGCCCAGTGGAGTTCGCCGCCGGCGCCAACCGCCTGCGCCTGAGCGCCGCCAGCCTGGCCCAGGGCAACCCGGAGCACTGCCCCGGCACCTGGCAGCAGTTGCTGGAACTGTGCGAGCGCGAACGCGAACAACTGACCCGCACCCGCAGCCTGCGCGAACGGGTGATCCAGTTGCTCGGCCCGCTGCTGCACGGCCGCGAGCCGGACCTGGAAGAGCTGGCAAGACGCCTGCAACTGCCGAGCTGGACGCTGCGGCGCAAGCTGGCCGAGGAAGGCACGCAGTTTCGCGCCATTCTCAACGACACCCGCCGCGATCTGGCCATGGCCTATATCCGCGACACCGAGCTGGCCTTCGGCGAGATCGCCTACCTGCTCGGCTTCGCCTCCGCCGAAGCCTTCCAGCGCGCCTTCAAGCGCTGGCTCGGGCAAACGCCCGGCGACTACCGGCGCGCGCAACGCCGAGCGGGCTGATCGCGCACGGCAACCTTGATCGCCAATCGTTTGCAACTTAGAATCCTTTTCATCCGCGTTTGCGGTCGCTTCTTACTCCATTCATTCCGCGCCGGCCCGCCGCGCGCGCCAACGACCCCGCGACCATGTCCAAGAAATCCCGCTCCAGACTCTGGTTTCTCGTCCATAGCTGGCTGGCTCTGCCGGTCTGGTTCTTCCTGCTGATCATCTGCGTCACCGGCACCCTGGCCACGGTCAGCCAGGAGATCGTCTGGCTGGCCAACCCGGACGTGCGCGCCAGCAAGCCGTCGGACGACGCCGAGCGGCTCAGCTACGGCCAGGTGCTGGCGGCGATCCAGCGCGCCGAGCCGGAACTGGTGGTGCAGAGCATCGAGCGCCCGGACGAGGATCACTTCGCCCTAACCGCCCGGGTCAGCTACCCGGACGGCAGCTCGCCGATGATCTACGTCAACCCCTACACCGGGGTGATCCAGGGCATCAGCCCGCAGTTCGACTTCCGCCAGTTCACCCGTGCCCTGCACGGCTGGTGGCTGGTGCCCTTCACCAACGGCTTCAGCTGGGGCTGGTACCTGGTGTCGCTGACCGGCATTCCGATGCTGCTGTCGCTGATCACCGGGCTGGTGGTCTACAAGAAATTCTGGAAAGGCTTCTTCCGTCCACGCCTGCGCGTGGGCCAGGGCGCGCGGATCTTCTGGGGCGATTTCCATCGCCTGTCCGGCATCTGGTCGATCTGGTTCATCGCGGTGATATCCATCACCGGCATCTGGTTCCTGATCCGCGCGCTGCTGTTCGACTTCCACATCTCCATCTCCACCGAGGGCGTGCCGCCGGTGGTGAGCCGCGAGGAGGTGCCGCTGGCGGCCAGCGCCAGGGAGGTGCCGCGCATCGACCTGGACAAGGCGGTGAGCATCGCCCAGGGCGCCGTGCCCAGCCTGGAGGCCAGCTCGATCGACCTGCCCATCTATGCCTATGGCCACATCACCGTCTCGGGTCGCGGCTGGTATCCGCTGATGTTCCAGTCGGTGACGGTCAACCCCTACAACGGCGAGATCGACGCCAAGCGCCTGCTCGACGACCGCTCCGCGCTGGAATTCGTCACCGAGTCCATGCGCCCGCTGCACGTCGGCGACTTCGGTGGCCTGTGGGTCAAGCTGATCTGGTGCTTCTTCGGCCTGCTGCTGAGCATGATGGTGCTCAGCGGTCTGCTGATCTGGAGCAAACGCACCGTGCAGGCCACTGCCGCAGTGGTCAGACGCGCCCCGCGGCCGACCCGGGCGGCGCCCATCGCCATCGCCGAAGTCTCGGAGGGTCGTCCATGAGCAAGGCCACAACCGCCGCCCCGGCGCCTTCTGCCCTGAGCCGCTGGTGGCACAGGTGGCGCTTCCACCTGAATGCGCTGCTGATCCTGATTCCGCTGGGCTTCATGCCCAAGTATTTCCACGACGTGGCGCTGTTTCGCGGCGACAGCGGCCTGGGCGAGCGCGAGATCGGCGAAGTCCAGGTCGGCCCCTGGAGCCTGCGCCTGGCCGAGTTCCGCAATCTGCCGCCGCAGCTGGAAGGCCCGGCCGGCTACATGAAGGCGTTCAACGCCGCGCTGTGCCAGGGCTGCGGCGAGCAGGTCAAGGCCACCTACCTGCGCATCGGCAAGCCGCGCAGCCTGCGCGCCGCCGGCGGGCTGTTCTTCGGCAGCCCCTATCGCATGGGCGCCAGCATTCCCGTACCGCCGCGCACCAAGCCCGACGCCGAGCTGTGGATCACAGCCGAAGGCTGGGACGGCACGGTGCACCAGGCATCCATTCCCCTGGCCGAGGCGTCGCCGACGACCCTCGCCTGGCTCAAGCAACAAGGAGGCAAACCATGACCCCCACCCTGCGTATCGGCCTGTTCGTCCTCGGCGTCGGGCTCGCCCCCCTGGCCCTGGCGCACAACCCGATCTGCCAGTGCGAAGCCGGCGACGGCGAGGAAATCGTCTGCACCGGCGGCTTCTCCGACGGCAGCGGCGCCCCGGGCGTGACCCTCGACGTGATCAGCTACGAGGAAGAGGTGCTGGTGCCCGGCAAGCTCGGCGAGGATTCCCGGCTCAGCTTCAAGCGCCCGGACGGCGAGTTCTACGTGCTGTTCGACGCCGGCCCCGGCCACGTGGTGGAGATCGACCACACGGAAATTGCCGCGCCATGACCACCCAGGTGGTACGCCCGGCCGGCGCCGGCCACGAGAGCCTGCAGGTGCTGCTGCTCAGCCTGGCGATCCTCGCCCTCGCCGCGCTGGTCATCGTCTGGCGCAGCGAGCCGGCGCCGCAGCAGGAGGTCGCCGGGCACCAGCTTGACGCCCGCCGCGACCTCAATGCCGCCGAGCAGGGCATCCACACCGACCTCGGCGTGGCGTACGACGAAATCCTCCTGCTGCAAGGCGAGCTGCAGGCCCTGCCCAGCCCGCAGGCCCTGGCCGACGAGGGCCTGCCGCCCTTCGTCGCCGACGCCAGCGCGAGCAAGCGCGGCGGCCATCGCTGGCAACTGCTGCAGCTCGGCGAGCGCAGCGCCTACCTGGGCCTGAGCGGCGACGCCGCGGTGGCCGGCGCCTTCCTCCTGCTGCCCGGCGGCGACACGCCGACCATCTGGCTCCAGCGCAGCGCCGCCACGCCGCCGACCGCGCTGCACGACGACGCCCTGAGCGCCGCCGGCTGGCAGCAGGTGGTGACCCACTACGACGCCGGCGTCACCCGCCAGCATCGCCACTGACCCTTTGGAAGACCCGCAGATGACCCTCTCCGCCCCCCTGCGCCGCCTGCTCGGCGGCCTGCTGCTCGGCGCCGCGCTGCTGCCGGCCCTGGCCCAGGCCGCCGACGGCCAGCGCCTGCGCATCGGCATCACCCTGCACCCCTACTACAGCTACGTCAGCAACATAGTCGGCGACCGCGCCGAGGTGGTGCCGCTGATCCCGGCCGGCTTCAACCCGCACGCCTACGAGCCGCGCGCCGAGGACATCAAGCGCATCGGCGGTCTCGACGTGGTGGTACTCAACGGCGTCGGCCACGATGACTTCGCCGACCGCATGATCGCCGCCAGCGAGAAGCCGGACGTTCCTGTGATCGAGGCCAACGCCCGCGTGCCGCTGCTGGCCGCCACCGGCCAGGCCGCGCGCGGCGCCGGCAAGGTGGTCAACCCGCACACCTTCCTCTCCATCAGCGCCTCGATCGCGCAGATCAACAACATCGCCCGCGAGCTGGGCAAGCTCGACCCGGACAACGCCAGGTACTACAGCCAGAACGCCCGCGCCTACGGCAAGCGCCTGCGCGGCCTGCGCGCGACGGCACTGAGCCAGCTCAGCGCCGCCTCGGGCAACGAGCTGCGGGTGGCCACCATCCACGGCGCCTACGACTACCTGCTGCGCGAGTTCGGCCTGGAGGTCACCGCGGTGGTCGAACCGGCCCACGGCATCGAACCCAGCCCCAGCCAGCTGAAGAAGACCATCGACCAGCTCAAGGACCTCGACGTGCAGGTGATCTTCTCGGAGATGGACTTCCCCTCCAGCTACGTCGACACCATCCAGCGCGAATCCGGGGTCAAGCTCTACGCCCTGACCCATATCTCCTACGGCGACTACAGCCCGCAGAAATACGAGGAAGAGATGCGCCACAACCTCGACACCGTAGTGCGGGCGATTCGGGACTCCGGCGCATGAGTGCACTGGAGAACGCGTTGCCGCGCCCGAGCGGCCCGGCCATCGAGTTCGACGCGGTGCAGCTGGCGCTCGGCCGCACGCGTATCCTCGACAACGTCAGCTTCCAGGTGCGCGCCGGTAGCGTGCACGCCCTGGTCGGCCCCAACGGCGGCGGCAAGAGTTCGCTGATCAAGACCCTGCTCGGACAGATGCCGCACCAGGGCGAGCTGCGCCTGCACTGGCCGGCCAGCCCCGGCACCATCGGCTACGTGCCGCAGGCGCTGGAGTTCGACCGCGGCCTGCCGATGACGGTGGACGACTTCATGGCCGCCATGTGCCAGCGCCGCCCGGCCTTCCTCGGCCTGTCGCGGCGTCACGCCCCGGCCATCGAACAGGCGCTGGCGCGGGTCGGCATGCTCGACAAGCGCAAGCGGCGCATGGGCGCGCTGTCCGGCGGCGAGCGCCAGCGCGTGCTGCTGGCCCAGGGCCTGGTGCCCGAGGCGCAGCTGCTGGTGCTCGACGAGCCGATGTCGGCGCTGGACGAGCCCGGCGTGCAGGTGTTCGAACAGTTGCTGCGCGACTGGCGCCAGGCCGGCACCACGGTGCTGTGGATCGAGCACGACCTGCAGGCCGTCGGCCGTCTCGCCGACCGCGTCACCGGGCTCAACCGCCGCGTGCTGTTCGACGATGCGCCGCAGCAGGTGCTGACCCCCGAGCGCCTGCTCGAACTGTTCTCCAGCCATCCGCGCCAGCAAGAGGCCTCGTCATGAGTTTCGAAGACATCCGCCTGGCGATCCAGGCCTGGGCCAGCGCCGGCTACCTGCCCGAGGCCCTGGCCTACGGCTTCGTGGTCAACGCCCTGCTCGCCGGCCTGCTGATCGGCCCGGTGCTCGGCGGCCTCGGCACCCTGGTGGTGGTCAAGCGCTTCGCCTTCTTCTCCGAGGCGGTCGGCCACGCCGCGCTGACCGGGGTGGCCATCGGCATACTGCTCGGCGAACCCTACACCGGCCCCTACGGCAGCCTGTTCGGCTACTGTCTGCTGTTCGGCATCCTGCTCAACTACCTGCGCAACCGCACCGGCCTGGCGCCGGACACCCTGATCGGGGTGTTCCTCTCGGTGTCGCTGGCGGTCGGCGCCAGCCTGCTGCTGGTGCTCGCCGGCAAGATCAACATCCATATCCTGGAGAACGTGCTGTTCGGCTCGGTGCTGACGGTCAACGCCCAGGACCTGGCGGTGCTGGCGCTGGTCTCGCTGCTGGTGCTGGGCCTGGCGCTGCCGCTGTACAACCGCATCATGCTGGCCAGCTTCAACCCGCAGCTGGCCAGCGTGCGCGGCGTCGCGGTGAAGCCGCTGGACTACCTGTTCGTGATGCTGGTGTCGCTGGTCACCGTAGCCGCGGTCAAGGTCATCGGCGCCATCCTGGTCGGCGCCCTGCTGGTGATCCCGGCGGCCGCCGCACGCCTGCTCAGCCAGTCGCTGAAGGGCTTCTTCTGGCTGTCGGTGCTGATCGCCACCTGCAGCACCCTGGCCGGCATCTTCCTGCCGATAGCCCTGGAACTACCGATCCCCTCCGGCGCCGCGATCATCATGGTCGCCGGCCTCGCCTTCGCCCTCGCCGCCATCGCCCGCGGCATCCTGCCTAGCCTGAAAGGGAACCTGGGATGACCCTGCAACGCCTGAGCCTCGCCCTCGCCGCCTGCGCCCTGCTCGCCGGCCCGCTGCACGCCGAACAGCAACCCGTGCGCATTCTCGCCAGCCTGCCGATCACCTACGGCCTCGGCGCCAGCCTGCTCGACGGCAGCGCCGTGCAACTGCAACGCGCCGCGCCGGCCAACTTGCCGGCCAGCCGCCAACCCTCGTACTTCGCCGGCCGCGGGGCGGGCGCGCTGGACAAGGCCGCGCGCGACGCCGACGCGGTGATCGCCCTGCGCTCGCTGTGGCCGGACGACCCGCTCTACCCCCTGGCGCGGCGCAGCAATATCCGCATCGTCGAAGTCGACGGCGCGCGCCCGGTGGACGGCGCCCTGCCCGGCGTCGCCCTGCGCAGCGACGGCGGCGACGCCCTGGCCAACCAGCCCTGGCTCAACATCAACAACCTGGGGCGCATGGCCGATGTGATCGCCGCCGACCTGGGCCGCCTGGCGCCGCAGGCCAAGCCGCAGATCGAGGCCAACCTGGCGACGCTCAAGCAGCGCCTGCTCAAGCTCAGCGCCGCCAGCGAAAGCCGCCTGGCCGAACTGGACAACTTCGGCGTGGCCAGCCTGTCGGATCACTTCGATTACCTGATCGGCGGCCTCAACCTCGACCGCATCGAACTGAGCGTGGCGCAAGACGCCGAATGGACGGCCGAGACCCTGGCGCAACTGAGCGCCGAGCTGCGGGACAACGAGGTCGCCGCCGTGCTCGCCCCACGCCAGCCCTCGGCGGAGCTGGCCAAGGCGATCAGCGACGGCGGCAGCCGTCTGGTGGTGATCGAAGACAACCAGGACGCGCCCATCGCCGGACTGGAAACGGCCATCGGCCAGGTGCTGGACGCTCTTTCACGCTGAGCGCGGGTAGCCCGGATGAAAGCCGGGCTACGAGAGCGAGCGGCAGCCGCCTGGCCGGCGCCCCATTGCGGGGCGCCATGGCCCGTTAGAGCTCGGTGGCGTCCTCGACGCCATCCACCGCATCCTGCTCCAGGGCGCTCAGTTCCAGCAGTTCTTCCTGATAATCGTCCATCGCTCGTTCCTCCCGCATGACCCGTTCAACGATAAACAAGAAACATGCCCATCAGGCTAGAACGGCGGGATGAAGACAAGATGACGAAAAGCCGCGGGCAGGAACATTTGCCGCCAGCACATGTTGCCGTCGTGCCAGGGTGGCCGCGATGAACGGCAGGCAACAAAAAACCCGCTGATCTTGCGATCAGCGGGTTTCCGTATATGGCGCAGCGGACGGGACTCGAACCCGCGACCCCCGGCGTGACAGGCCGGTATTCTAACCGACTGAACTACCGCTGCGTGTCGGCTGGACTTGCGTCCAAGGAACTCTGTTTCATAAAGCAGTGTTGCATCTGATGGCACCTCTTAGGGTTTGCCATCTCGGCCCGAGCATGCTCGAACCGGAGAAAAATGGCGCAGCGGACGGGACTCGAACCCGCGACCCCCGGCGTGACAGGCCGGTATTCTAACCGACTGAACTACCGCTGCGCGTCGGCCGGACTTGCGTCCGAATTCGCTATGGTGGGTGGTGACGGGATCGAACCGCCGACCCTCTGCTTGTAAGGCAGATGCTCTCCCGGCTGAGCTAACCACCCATGTGCCTTAGCGAGGCGCGCACTTTATGCAGGCGACGACGCTAAGTCAACACCCTGCTTGAATTTTTTCTGGAAAAAGCGGTTTTCCAGCGCCGCCTCAATCCATTTCCCCGCACAGCTCGGCGGCGCGCAGCAGCGCGGCAGTCAGGCTGTGGCGCTCCCAGTCGGCCAGGGCGGCGAAGCGCCGGTTGAACTCCGGCGGAAGCAGCGACGGCGCCTGCTGGATCAGCTCGCGGCCGGCGTCGCTGATCAGCAGCCACTGGCGGCGGCGATCCTGGTCGTCGCGCTGACGCTGCAGCAGGCCACGTTCCTCCAGGCGGTCGAGCATGCCGGACAGGGTCGCCGCGGTCAGGCTGACCCGCCCGCTGAGGGCGCTGGCGGTCAGTCGCGTCTCGCTCGCCAGCACCTGCAGGATCAGCAGCTGCATGGGCGTCAGCCCGCCGAAACGGGCCAGGCGCTTGGCGTGCACCTCGCCCGCCTGCTGCAGCCGTCGCAAGGCCTGGAACAGGGGCATTTCGAAGGCCAGCACGGATGACAAATCCATTTCAGTAGGAACTTTTTTATCGCTCATACATACCTATATATCGCACCATAAACTTTGACATAAAAGCATTTTTTTGTTTTGGTGTAAAAGGCTCGGCCACCATCGAGCCCCTCCCCAACGGCAATACCGGTAAGGAAAATATGTGCGGAATAGCTGGAGAACTACGTTTTGATCGACGCCCCGCGGACCTCGCGGCCGTCGAGCGCATCACCCATCACCTGGCCCCTCGCGGCCCCGACGCCCACGGTTTCCACAGCCAGGGCCCCGTCGCCCTCGGCCACCGCCGCCTGAAGATCATGGACCTGGCCGAAGCCTCCGGCCAGCCGATGATCGACAGCGACCTGGGCCTGTCCATGGTGTTCAACGGCGCCATCTACAACTACCCCGAGCTGCGCGCCGAACTGCAAGAGCTGGGCTACCGCTTCTTCTCCGGCGGCGACACCGAGGTGCTGCTCAAGGGCTACCACGCCTGGGGCGAAAAACTGCTGCCCAAGCTCAACGGCATGTTCGCCTTCGCCGTGTGGGAGCGCGACAAGCAGAGTCTGTTCATCGCTCGCGACCGCCTCGGCGTCAAGCCGCTGTACCTGTCGCGCACCGGCGAGCGCCTGCGCTTCGCCTCCTCGCTGCCCGCCCTGCTGCAGGGCGGCGATATCGCCAGGACCCTCGATCCCGTGGCGCTCAACCATTACCTGAACTTCCACGCCGTGGTGCCGGCGCCGCGCACCATCCTCGCCGGCGTGGAGAAGCTGCCGCCGGCCACCTGGCTGCGCATCGACGCCGACGGCAACTGCCAGCAGCAGAGCTGGTGGCAGCTGGAGTTCGGCCCGCAGCGCGAGGAAATCCCCTTCACCCTGGAAGACTGGCGCGAGCGCGTGCTCGACGGCATGCGCGAGGCGGTGTCGATCCGCCAGCGCGCCGCGGTGGATGTCGGCGTGCTGCTGTCCGGCGGCGTCGACTCCAGCCTGCTGGTCGGCCTGCTGCGCGAGGCCGGGGTAGAGAATCTGCTGACCTTCTCCATCGGCTTCCAGGATGCCGGCGGCGAGCGTGGCGACGAGTTCCAGTACTCGGACCTGATCGCCGAACGCTTCGCAACCCGCCACCACCAGCTGCGCATCGACGAGCACGAGATCATCGAGCAGTTGCCGGCGGCCTTCCGCGCCATGAGCGAGCCGATGGTCAGCCACGACTGCATCGCCTTCTACCTGCTGTCGCGCGAGGTGGCCAAGCACTGCAAGGTGGTGCAGAGCGGCCAGGGCGCCGACGAGCTGTTCGCCGGCTACCACTGGTACCCGCAGGTGGACGGCGCCGACGACGCCTTCGCCGCCTACCGCGCGGCCTTCTTCGACCGCGACTACGACGAGTACGCCGCCTGCGTGCAGCCGCAGTGGCTGACCGGCGACATGGCCGGCGAATTCGTCCGCCAGCACTTCGCCGCCCCCGGCGCCGTCGCGCCGGTGGACAAGGCGCTGCGCCTGGACAGCACGGTGATGCTGGTCGACGACCCGGTCAAGCGGGTGGACAACATGACCATGGCCTGGGGCCTGGAGGCGCGCACGCCGTTCCTCGACTACCGCCTGGTGGAACTGTCGGCGCGTATTCCGGCGCGCTTCAAGCTACCGGACGGCGGCAAGCACGTGCTCAAGGAAGCGGCACGCCAGGTGATCCCCGGCGAGGTGATCGACCGACCCAAGGGCTACTTCCCGGTGCCCGGACTCAAGCACCTGGAAGGCGCCACCCTGGGCTGGGTGCGCGACCTGCTGCTCGACCCCAGCCAGGATCGCGGCCTGTTCAACCCGGCCATGCTCGACCAGCTGCTGACCGATCCGCAGGGCCAGCTGACGCCGCTGCGCGGCTCCAAGCTGTGGCAGCTGGCGGCGCTCAACCTGTGGTTGAGCGAGCAAGGCCTGTAAACGCCTAGGGTGGATGTGAAAAGCGACATCCACCCTACGCTCCGGCACAGCCGTAGCCCGGATGCAATCCGGGGTTGTCGCGACTCCATTCACGCCCGGATCCGATCCGGGCGTTGCAGACAGCAAAGGACCATTCCAATGCGCACCACTGCCTACAACCAACGCCTGCTGCGCGGTCAGACGCCCTCCTACGAACGCCTGCAGGCGCGTCTGGCCGAGGATCACAACGCCCCGCCCAGCCAGCCGCTGGCCGTGCACTGCGGCTGGGGCCGCCTGCTGATCGGCCACACCTACCCGGATGCCGGCGAACTGGCCGCCGCCCTGCTCGACGAGCAGCCCGGCGAGCGCGATATCGCCCTGTACGTCGCCGCCCCGCACCAGGTGCTGGCGCAGGCGCCGCAGCAGCTGTTCCTCGACCCCTCCGACACCCTGCGCCTGTGGTTCACCGACTACCGGCCGGCGCGCCGCGGCTTTCGCGGTTACCGCATCCGCCGCGCGCAGAACGAGGCGGACTGGCAGGCGATCAACTGCCTGTACCAGATGCGCGGCATGCTGCCGATCGAGCCGGGGAAACTCACCCCCTACAACGAAGGCGGGCCCACCTACTGGCTGGCCGAGGACGAGGACAGCGGCGCGGTGATCGGCAGCGTCATGGGCCTCAACCACCAGCGCGCCTTCCGCGACCCGGAGAACGGCAGCAGCCTCTGGTGCCTGGCGGTCGACCCGCAATGCAGCCGCCCGGGCGTCGGCGAGGTGCTGGTCCGTCATCTGATCGAGCACGGCATGAGCCGTGGCCTGAGCTACCTCGACCTGTCGGTGCTGCACGACAACAAGCAGGCCAAGCAGCTCTACGCCAAGCTCGGCTTCCGCGAGCTGCAGACCTTCAGCCTCAAGCGCAAGAACGGCATCAACCAGCCGCTGTTCCTCGGCCCCGGCCCGCAGGCCGAGCTCAACCCCTATGCGCGCATCATCGTCGACGAGGCGCTGCGCCGCGGCATCGAGGTGCAGGTGGACGACGCCGAGGCCGGGCTGTTCACCTTGAGCCAGGGCGGCCGGCGCATCCGCTGCCGCGAATCGCTGAGCGACCTGACCAGCGCGGTGAGCATGACCCTGTGCCAGGACAAGCGCCTGACCCACCGCGCCCTGTCGCGCGCCGGCCTCGCCGTACCGGCGCAGCGCCTGGCCGGCAGCGCCGAGGACAACGCCGCCTTTCTCGCCGAACACGGCGCCCTGGTGGTCAAGCCGGTGGACGGCGAACAGGGCCAGGGCGTGGCGGTCGACCTGCGCACGCCGGGCGAGGTGCAGGACGCCATCGAGCGCGCCCGCGTGTTCGACCAGCGCGTGCTGCTGGAAAGCTTCCACCAAGGCCACGACCTGCGCGTGCTGGTGATCGGCTACGAGGTGGTCGCCGCGGCCATCCGCCGCCCGGCCGAGATCATCGGCGACGGCCGCCACAGCGTCGGCGCGCTGATCGACGCGCAGAGCCGCCGGCGCCAGGCCGCCACCGGCGGCGAAAGCCGCATTCCCAAGGACGCCGAAACCCTGCGCACCCTGCACGGCGCCGGCCTCGACTACGCCAGCGTGCTGCCGGCCGGCCAGCGCCTGGCCGTGCGCAAGACCGCCAACCTGCACACCGGCGGCACCCTGGAGGACGTCACCGCGATCCTCCACCCGAGCCTACGCGAGGCGGCGATCAAGGCCGCGCGCGCCCTGGAGATCCCGGTGGTCGGCCTCGACCTGCTGGTGCCGGCCGCCGACCAGCCGCAGCATGTGTTCATCGAGGCCAACGAACGCGCCGGCCTGGCCAACCACGAACCGCAGCCGACCGCCGAACGCTTCGTCGACCTGCTGTTCCCGCTGAGCCAGGTGATCAGCTGAGCGCTGATCGGTAGCCCTCTCCCCCGCCCCCCTCTCCCGTAAACGGGCGAGGGGCAATGGCAACGCCGAGGAGTCCATATGCCGCAACTACCCGAACCCGACCTCGACTACCTGCAGAAGGTGCTGCTGGAGATGCTCGCCATCCCCAGCCCCACCGGCTTCACCGACACCATAGTGCGCTACGTCGCCGAGCGCCTGAACGACCTCGACATCCCCTTCGAGCTGACCCGCCGCGGCACCATCCGCGCCACCCTCAAGGGCCGCCAGAGCGATTGCGAGCGCTGCGACCGCGCGGTGTCGGCACACCTCGACACCATCGGCGCCATCGTCCGCGAGGTGCAGGACAACGGTCGCCTCGGCCTGGCCCCGGTGGGCTGCTGGTCGAGCCGCTTCGCCGAGGGCAGCCGGGTCAGCGTGTTCACCGACCAGGGCGTGCTGCGCGGCAGCGTGCTGCCGCTGATGGCCTCCGGGCACGCCTTCAACACCGCGGTGGACAACCTGCCGATCAGCTGGGACCACATCGAGCTGCGCCTCGACGCCTACACCACCACCCGCGCCGACTGCGAGTCGCTGGGCATCTCGGTGGGCGATTTCGTCGCCTTCGACCCGCTGCCGGAATTCACCGAGAGCGGCCATATCAGCGCCCGCCACCTCGACGACAAGGCCGGCGTCGCCGCCCTGCTGGCCTCGCTGAAGACCATCAAGGAGCACGGCCTGCAACCGGAGATCGACTGCCACCCGCTGTTCACCATCACCGAGGAGGTCGGCTCCGGCGCCGCCGCCGCGCTGCCCTGGGACGTCAGCGAGT
The DNA here is from genome assembly GCF_003696305.1 of Pseudomonas sp. AOB-7. Lineage (GTDB taxonomy): Bacteria > Pseudomonadota > Gammaproteobacteria > Pseudomonadales > Pseudomonadaceae > Aquipseudomonas. Next base: position 509,384 of record NZ_RFFK01000001.1, read on the forward strand.
TCGTCGGCATCGACATCGCCCCGGTGGCACCCGGCCAGCAGTCCAGCGAACACGCGGTCAGCGTGGCCATGCAGGACTCCGGCGGCCCCTACGACTATCACCTGTCGCGCCAGCTGCTGCGCCTGGGCGCCGAGCAGGAAATCCCGGTGCGCCGCGACCTGTTCCGCTACTACCACAGCGACGCGCAGTCGGCGGTCACCGCCGGCCACGACATCCGCACCGCGCTGCTGGCCTTCGGCTGCGACGCCACCCACGGCTACGAGCGCACCCATATCGACAGCCTCAAGGCGCTCAGCCGCCTGCTCACTGCCTACCTGCTCAGCCCGCCGGTGTTCGCCAGCGACGCGCAGCCGGCGCAGGGCTCGCTGGAGCGTTTCAGCCACCAGCTCGAACACGACGCGCAGATGGAAAGCGAGACGCGCGTCCCGCCGGTGGACAGCCTGCTCGGCCAGCACGACAAGGACGCTTGAAGGGGCCCGCGCATCCGGGCAAAGTGGCGCGAAAGAACCCCGGGGGCCGCGAGCGCCCCCGCTGCAACCGCCAGCCATCCCTGGCGGTCACCCTTCGGGCCGTCGCGACGCGACGTTGGACATGATTCCCGGCCATTGTTGGTGGCCTACTGAGGTTTCCGGATGCCTCGTCTGTGCCTGGCTTTGCTGCTGTTCTGGCTGACGTCCCCGAGCTGGGCCCTGCCACCCGCGCCGCTGGATAGCGACGACCTGCGCCTTTCCCTCGGCCCCTACACCGGCTACTACGAGGACGTCGGCGGCCAGCTGAGCGTCGACCAGGTACTGGCGCTGGACGACGACGCCTTCCGCCGCATCACGGGCGAGCATGCCAACCAAGGCAAGAACGCCTCGGTGTGGTGGTTCAAGGTGCGCCTGGTCAACGGCCTGACGCGGGAGCTGGGCGGCTACCTGGAGGTCAACTACCCGCTGCTCGACCACCTACAGGTGTTCCTCGTCGGCCCCGACGGCCGCCGCCTGGAACAGGAAAGTGGCGACCGCTACGCCTTCTCCCAGCGCCCGGTGCAGGTGCGCAACTTCTGGTTCCCGCTGCAGCTGGAGCCCGGCGTCAGCACCCTGCTGGTGCGCGTCGACACCACCAGCACGGTGTTCGTGCCGCTGTTCTTCAGCACCTACGGCGCCAGCGCGGTGGCCCAGGAAAACCTCATGGGCTTCAACGGCGCGTTCTACGGCGTGCTGTTCGCCATGTTCTGCTACAACCTGTTCCTCTACCTGTCGCTGCGCGAAGCCGCCTACCTCTGGTACCTGGCCTACAACCTCAACGTCGGCCTGCTCGCCGCCTGCTTCGACGGCATGCTGTTCAAGCTGCTGCCCGAGCACGTGGCCTTCCAGTCGGTGAGCATCTACATCCTGATGTACCTGCACTGCCTGACCGCCATCCAGTTCAGCCGCCACTTCCTCCACGCGCGCCAGTACTTCCCGCGCCTGGACACCGGCCTGCGCCTGCTGATGCTGGCCTGCGCCGGCATCCTGCTATCGGCACCGCTGATCGGCCTTTCCGCCTGGAACATCCTGGCCAGCGTCACCGTCTCGCTGGTGTCGCTGATCCTGTTGCTCACCGGCGTCTACGTCTGGCGCCGCGGCGTGCGCTACGGTTCCTACTACACCCTGGCCTGGGCCATCCTGCTGTTCGCCTTCATCCAGGCCACCACCGGCTCGCTGGGCCTGGAAGTGTTCGGCGTGTTCGGCGCCACGGTGGTGAAGATCGGCGTGACCATCGAGCTGATCACCCTGTCCATCGGCCTGGCCGACCGCATCAACCTGCTCAAGGAGGAAGGCTTCCGCTCGCGCCGCGCCGCCGAGCAGGCCGAGTTCGAGAGCCAGGCCAAGAGCCGCTTCCTGGCCAAGATGAGCCACGAGATCCGCACCCCGCTCAACGGCGTGCTGGGCATGCTGCAGCTGCTGCGCGAGACGCCGCTGGATCGCAGCCAGCGCTTCTACGTCGACACCATCTCCAGCTCCGGCAGCTCGCTGATGGCGGTGATCAACGACATCCTCGACTACGCCCGCATCGAGTCCGGCAAGCTCAGCCTGGAGCAGATCGAATTCGACCTGGAAGACCTGATCTCCGAGACCCTCAGCCTGTTCACCGGCCAGGCTCTGGACAAGCGCCTGCGCCTCTACGTCAGCCTCGAAGGCGGCGTGCCGCGGCGCATCCAGGGCGACCCGACGCGGCTCAAGCAGGTGCTGATGAACCTGCTCAGCAACGCCCTGAAATTCACCCCCGAGGGCCACGTGGCGATCAGCGTCAGCCGCCGCAGCGACAGCCACGGCCAGCCACACCTGGTGTTCGCCGTCAGCGACAGCGGCATCGGCATCAGCGAGCAGGCCCTGGCCCAGCTGTTCGAATCCTTCGCCCAGGGCGACTCCAGCACCACCCGCCGCTACGGCGGCAGCGGCCTGGGTCTGGCCATCAGCAAGGAGCTGGTGGAGATGATGGACGGCCGCATCGAGGTGCAGAGCACCCCCGGCCAGGGCACCCGTTTCGCCTTCGACATTCCGCTGCTGAGCGCGGCCGAGGCGCCCGACGAACTCGGCCGCCTGCTGGCCGGGCGCACCGCCCTGCTCGCCTCGCTCGACGGCCTCGGCCTGGACGCCGCCAGCCGCCTGCTCGGGCGCTGGGGCATGCGCACCGAACGCTGCCAGACCCCGGAACGCCTGCTGGATTACCTGGAGGATTTCGCCGCGCCGCCGCTGCTGGTGCTGATGGCGCCCTGGCCGGGCAGCGTCAACCACTGGCTCGACTCGCTGCGGCCCAAGCTGCAGCCACAGCAGCGCGTGCTGCTGGTCTGCCCGCCCGAAGCCTGCCAGGTGCTGCCGGCCAGCCAGGGCCTGCGCCTGCAGCACCTGGCCCAGCCGATGGCGGTCAACGCCCTGCGCCAGGCGCTGGGCGAACTCTACGAAGAACCCCGCGCACAGGTACATCAGTTGCTCAGAGAGATACGCAGCGACAACCACGACGCCCCCTGCATCCTGGTGGCCGAGGACAACCCGGTGAACCAGCTGGTGGTCCAGGGTTTCCTGAAGAAACGCGGCTACAGCGTGCGCCTGGTCACCGATGGCCAGGCCGCGGTCGCCGAGTACGGCCGCGACCCCGGTGCCATCCAGCTGATCCTTATGGACTGCGAGATGCCGCTGATGGACGGCTTCGAGGCCACCCGGCAGATCCGCCGCCTGGAGCGCAGCCAGCAGCTGGCGGCGGTGCCGATCGTCGCGCTGACCGCGCATATCCTCGACGAACACCGCCAGCACGGCCTGGACGCCGGGATGGACGACTTTCTCGGCAAACCGCTGGACAGCGGCCTGCTCTACAGCACCCTGGAGCGCTTTCTCCGGGTGCACAGTGCCTGACGCGCGCGCTAGCATGGGCGCCGTTTGACTGGAGCCTTCCTGCCGTGCTGATCCCCGCTCACCTGCTGCAAGCCGATACCCTCACCGCGCTGATCGAGGACTTCGTCACCCGCGAGGGCACCGACAACGGCGACGAAACCCCGTTGGAAACCCGCGTGCAACGGGTGCGCCGCGCCCTCGACAAGGGCGAGGCGGTGATCGTCTTCGACCCCGACAGCCAGCAGTGCCAGCTGGCGCTCAAGCGCGACGTGCCCAAGGAATGGCTGGTCGAACTACGCCAGGAGTAGGTTGGCGCCGAGCGCAGCGAAGCCCGACCATCGCCGCCCCGGATTGCACCCGGGCTAGGCCCCGCCGTCGATCCGCGCCCGCCGCCGCCAGCGCCGCGCCAGCCAGTAATCCAGGCTCAGCCAGCGCCCCGCCCCGCCGAAGAACAGCGCCAGCAGCATCGCCAGGTAGGTGGCGGCGAACTCGATGCCGTTGTTCAGCACCACGAACTGGCCGCTGCCGGTCAGCCACTGGTAGTTGCCGTGCTCGCGCAGCAGCGCCCGTGCCCGCTGCAGTTTCTCCGCCGCCGCCAGCACCCGCTCGTTGGCGAAGGGCGCCGTGGGGTCGGCGATGGCCTGCCAGCCATAGGGCCAGTGCACGGCGAAGATCGCCACCAGCATGGTCACCATCAGCGGAATGCTCACCCAGCGCACCGCCAGGCCGAACAGCAGCAGAATCGCCCCGCCCGCCTCGCTCAGCGCCGCGGCCCAGGCCAGCAGCTCGGGAAACGGCAGGCCCAGGCCCCAGTCCGGGTTGCCGAACCAGGCGGCGGTGGCGTCGATATCCTGGAGTTTCCGCGTACCGGCCATCCAGAACACCGGCACCAGGTACAGGCGCAGCAGCAGCGGGCCGAGAAAATCCAGGCGGCGGGTGGCATCCAGGGCATCCTGGCATCGATTGAGCACGGCGAGCATGAGGGTCAGTCCTCGGTGGAAGGAAACCAGATGGCGCGCCGCTGCCAGTCGTCCAGCAGCGCGCGGGCGTTATCGAGGTAGTCGCCATCGGCGACCAGGCCATGCTCGGCGGCCAGGGCCGCGAGCGCGGCAGCGGGCGCCTCGCCGGCCTGCAGACGCAGCGCCAGGCGGTAGGCGAACGGCGCCAGCTGCATGAAGCGCACCCTGTCCTGGCCGTCGCGCCAGGCCAGCAGGCAGCTGGGTTCGGCCGGGGGCGTCTCGGGGCGGTAGTCGCGGCCGATGCGCTGCACCGGCCAGGCATAGGCCAGCGGCCAGGCCAGGGGCGACCAGCCGCGGTCCGGCAGCTCGGCCTCGCTGACGTCCAGCGCCAGCTCCACCCATTCGTAGTGCGCCAGCTCGAGGATGAACGGCGGATCACCCGCCTGCGCCCGGTAGCCCTGCTGCAGCCAGGCGAGAAACTCCTGGCTGATCGCAAGAAAATAGGGCGTCGTCGCCCGGTGAGCGGCGATAAAGGCGCGCAGCAACGAGCGCCAGCGCGCCTCGTCGAACAGCGAACGCAGCACCGGGAAGGCGCCGCTGACGAAACCCTCGATATTGTTGAAAAACAGCTCTTCATAGACCGCCATGCGCTCGGCCGCGATGCCGGGCAGCAGGGGCTCGGCCTCGGGCTGGCGGATGCGCGCGGCGAAGGCGCGCTGATGGTCGACGCCGCTCATGTGCCGTACCTGCGCGCGCCCGCGGCCGCGTCCTGCAGGCGGCGGATCTGCGCCAACTCGGCGTACAGCTCGGCCAGCGGCGGGAAGTTGAAGTCGCGCTCCAGCAGCGTCGGGCGCACGCCGTGACGCGCGTAGGCATGCGCCAGCAAGGCCCACACCGGGTCGATCACCGGCGCGCCGTGGGTGTCGATCTTGAGATCGGCGGCCTGGTCGTAATGCCCGGCCACATGCAGGTAGGCGATGCGCTCGCTCGGCAGCGCGGCGGTATAAGCCTGGGCATCGAAGTTGAAATTGATGCTGTTGACGTAGAGGTTGTTGACGTCCAGCAGCAGCTGGCAATCGGCGCGCTCCAGCACCGCGCGAACGAAGCTCGCCTCGTCCAGCTCGCCCGGCAGCTGCGCGTAAGCCGAGACGTTCTCGATGATCAGCGGCCGCTCCAGCAAGTCCTGGACGATGCGCACGCGCTCGGCAATGCGCACCACCGACTCCTCGGAGAACGGCAGCGGCATCAGGTCGTAGAGCTGGCCGTGATCGGCACAGGCCGACAGGTGCTCGCTGTAGCCGAGCACGCCATGGGCATCGAGAAATGCCTTGATGGCCCGCAGCAGCTCCAGGTCCAGCGGCGCGAAGCCGCCGAGATTGAGGGACAGGCCATGGCAGAGCAGCGGCCGGCGTTCGCTGAGCGCGCGCAGTTGCCTGCCCAGGCGCCCACCGACGCCGATCCAGTTCTCCGGCGCCACTTCGAGAAAGTCCGCACCGCTCGCCCCGTCCTCCTGCAAGGCGGCGAGCAGGCCACGACGCAAGCCGAGGCCGGCGCCGCTGACGAAACGAGCCTGCATGATCCGTCCCCCGTTCCCTGCCTTATTCGCTCTTCTCGGCGCCGCACTTGCCCTCGCCGCATTTGCCTTCGCCGTCGGCCTTCATCTCGCCGCCGCATTTGCCCTCGCCACACTTGCCCTCGCCTTCGGCCTTCATCTCGCCGCCGCACTTGCCTTCGCCGCAGCTGCCCTCATGGCCCTTCTCGTGCGCGGCCAGACTGTAGCCGCTGGCGAGTTCCTCGGCGGCGAAGGGATTGCCCGCCGCCTGAGCGGTGAAGGCGACGGACGTGAGCAGCGCGGCGCCCAGGGTGGCGGTCAGGGTATTGAGCTGTTTCATGGCAATTCTCCAGAAGTTTTCCTGCGTGGGGCCGGATTGGCACCCTCGCTGAAATGGACGGGGCGGCCTGCCTGGCGTTACAGCGCCGCCGGCTCTTTTTTCCGGGCCCATGCAGGAAACACCGCTCGCGGCACGCCGGGACTATCGGCCGAGCCCTGCACCGCCAGGGTGCGCCGCCACATGCAGAAAAAATCCATGGACCTTTTGTCGATAAATTTACTTTTTATATTTCAACAACTTAATTAATTACCCAGCTATTCATTGGCGTACTTCCTGCTTGCCATCACCGGCACAGTCCCCTAGGGTAGTTCGCCATGTGGTCCCTGATTGCCCCCATCAGTTCATTGCTGAGCGGGGTCGCGTTACTCCTGCTTGGCAATGGTCTGCTCAACACCCTACTGACCCTGCGTGGCGTCGCCGAAGGCTACTCCACCACGATGCTCGGACTGATCATGTCCGGGTACTTCGTTGGGTTCCTCCTCGGTACCTGGCTGGCGACTCCGCTGGTCAAGCGCATCGGGCATATTCGCGCGTTCGCCTGTTGTGCCGCACTGGCTGCCATCGCCGCACTGCTCCATCTGCTGCTGATAAATCCCTGGGTCTGGCTGGGTCTGCGGGTGCTCTATGGCCTGGCGCTGGTGACGCTGTACATGGTCATCGAGAGCTGGCTCAACGCCCAGGCACCCAACGAGAAGCGCGGCCAGGTGTTCGCCGTGTACATGGCGGTCAACCTCGGCGCCCTGGCGCTGGCCCAGCAACTGCTGCACCTGGCCGACCCGGTGCAGTTCACCCTGTTCGCCATCGCCGCCATCCTCATCAGCGCCGCGTTGATGCCCATTACCCTCACCCGTCAGGCACAGCCGAGCCTGCCGGAAACGCCGCCGAGCAACCTGCGCCAACTATGGAATATTGCGCCGCTGGCGATAGTCGCCGCCGGCCTCTCCGGCCTTGCCATGGGCGGCTTCTGGGGCATGGCGCCGGTCTACGCCAGCCTGGCCGGCTTCGATACCTCCGGCGTCGGTCTGCTGATGACCGCGACCATTCTCGGTGGCGCCCTGCTGCAATGGCCCATCGGTATCTACTCGGATCGCCACGACCGGCGCCAGGTACTGCTCTGGGTGGTGATACTGGCAGTCGCCCTGGCGCTGATCATGAGCCTGCTGCCAGCCGGCCCGTTGCTGCTCGGCGCGATCTTCATCTGGGGCGGCCTGGCCTTCGCCATCTACCCCATCGCCGTCGCGCAACTGATCGACCAGTTGCACAGCGACGAGATTCTTTCCGGCTCCGCCAGCTTACTGATGGTCAATGGCATCGGCTCGGTGTGCGGGCCGCTATTGGCCGGCTTGCTGATGGAGCAGCTGGGTGCCAGCGCACTGCCGCTGTACTTCGCCTGCACCCTCGGCCTGCTGGCCGCCTACACCTTTTACCGGCTGCGCCATGTCAGCGATCTGGTCAGCGGCGACGCCGCGCACTTCACGCCCATGCTGCGCACCAGCCCCACGGTATTGGAGCTGATGCCCGATGCGCCGCCCCATGATTCGACGGAGGAGACGATTCAGTCCTGAAGTCATAGAACCTGTTCAAAGACTCGCGAGCTAGAGCCAGGCAAGGCGAAGTCGAGCGAAGAAGCGGAGTTTACGTGCTGTAAATGAGCATTCTGAGCTCGACTTCAACGCAGCATGGCCGACGCGCAGCAGTCTTTGGACGGGTTCTTAAAGGCTGCTTCGGCAAGGCCTTGAGCCTACCCCAAGCAGCCAGAAACCCGGCCCGTCGGCCGCGCGCATTCGCGCCAAACCGCAGCGGCCACTTCTGGAGAAACAACGATGCTATTAGCTACCGATCTGGATGGAACCTTTCTCGCTGGCGACCCCGAAGATCGCCTGAGCCTTTATCAGACCATCGCCGCCCACCCCGAGATCAAGCTCGCCTATGTCACCGGGCGCAGCCTGGAGGCGGTATTGCCGCTGCTGGCCGACCCGACGCTGCCGCAGCCGGATTACATCATCGCCGACGTCGGCGCGACTCTGGTGCATGGCGACAGCCTGCAACCGATCCAACAGCTGCAAAGCGTGGTCGATGCCCGCTGGCCCGGCGAAACCCAGGTAGCCAGCGTCATCGAGCCGTTCGGCCTGGAGCGTCAGGACGTGCCGCAGGCGCGCCGCTGCTCCTACTTCTGCACGCCTGAACAGGCGGCCAACCCGGCGCTGCGCGAAATTGCCGACGAGCTGGGCTGCGACCTGCTGTACTCCGCCGAGCTGTACCTGGACTTCCTGCCCAAGGGCGTGAACAAGGGCAGCAGCCTGCAGGCCCTGGCCGACTGGCTGGAGCTGGACCACGACCAGGTACTGGCAGCCGGCGATACGCTCAACGACCTGTCCATGCTCAGCGCCAGTTTCCACGGTGTATGCGTCGGCCAGTCGGAAACCGCACTGCTGGAAGCCACCGCCAACCACTCGCGCACCCTGCATGCCAGCCGCCCTGGCTGCGGCGGCATTCTCGAAGCCTTCGCCCATTTCGGCTTTCTCGGCGAGCACGGCATCGCAGCCGAACGTCGCCAGGCCGCGCAACCGGGCAAGGCCGAACTGGTGATGGTCTATCACCGCCTGCCTTATGAGGAATACCGCAATGCCGCCGGCAAGCTGCAGCGTCGCCGCCCCACCTCGCCCAACGGCATCATTCCCACCCTGCTCAGCTTCTTCGGCGACGGCCGTCCCGGCTCCTGGGTGGCCTGGGCCGTACACGAGGACGGCGATGAGCCGTTCGACAGCCACACCACGGTGGACGCCGAACGTTATCCCAAGCTCACCGCCGCGCGGGTCAAGCTGAGCAAGGAAGAAGTCGACATCTTCTACAAGCGCTTCTCCAAGGAAGCCTTCTGGCCGACCCTGCATACGTTCTGGGAACGCGCGATATTCAACGAGGACGACTGGCAGGTGTTCCTCAAGGTCAACCGCGCCTTCGCCGAACGCACGGCGCTGGAGGCCGCCGAAGGCGCCATCGTCTGGCTGCACGACTACAACCTGTGGATGGTGCCAGCCTACCTGCGCGAGCTGCGCCCGGACCTGCGCATCGCTTTCTTCCACCACACCTACTTCCCCTCGGCCGACGTGTTCAACGTGCTGCCCTGGCGCCGGCAGATCGTCGGCAGCCTGCTGCAGTGCGACTACATCGGCTTTCATATTCCGCGTCAGGTGGAGAACTTCGTCGACGTCGCCCGTGGTGTGTTCCCGCTCAAGACCCTGGAGCGGCAGAGCTGCGCGCCGCGCTTCATCACCTATGGCTGCGCCGTGGGTCTGGAGCGCATGACCACCGCGCTGGACACCGGCACCCGCCAGGTCAGGCTCGGCGCGCATCCGGTGGGCCTGGACATCGACCGTGTGCGCAATGCCCTGGAAGCGCCAAAGATTCGCCAGCTGATGGCCCACCTGCGGGAGGAGATGCAGGGCGTGAAGCTGATCCTCTCGGTGGAGCGCCTCGACTACACCAAGGGCATCCTGGAAAAGCTCAACGCCTACGAGCGGCTGCTGGCCGACAACCCGGAGCTGCTGGGCAAGGTCACCCTGGTCAGCGTGTGCGTGCCGGCAGCCAAGGAAATGACCATCTACGACGAGCTGCAAACGCAGATCGAACAGGCAGTCGGTCGCATCAACGGCCGTTTCGCCCGCATCGGCTGGACGCCGCTGCAGTTCTTCTTCCGCAGCCTGCCCTTCGAGGAAGTCAGCGCCTGGTACGCCATGGCCGATGTCATGTGGATCACCCCGCTGCGCGATGGCCTCAACCTGGTAGCCAAGGAGTTCGTCGCCGCGCAAGGCCTGCTCGGTGGACGTGGCGTGCTGGTGCTGTCGGAGTTCGCCGGCGCGGCGGCCGAGCTCAAGGGCGCGCTGCTGACCAACCCGCACGATCCGGCCGACCTGGCGCAGACCTGCTACCTGGCGCTGAACCTGCCCGCAAGCGAGGCCCAGGCCCGTCTGCGCGAGCTGTTCGATATCGTCTGCTTCAACGACATCCGCCGCTGGGGCGAGGAGTTTCTCGCCGGGGTCGAACCGTTGCAGGAAAGCGAGGTGCTGGAGCTGGCCGGTTGAATCCGTTGCTGCGCACGGCCCAGGCGACCGCGCGCCACCCTACGGATGGCCGACACCCTCCATAGGGTGCGCCGGAAAACGCGCGTCTCCCCGGCTCAGTACCCCCCACCGCCGCGTCCCGGCTTGCCGTACTTCTTGTTCAGGCCAGGCGGCACGCCTTTGGGTCCCTTGGCCCAGGGGCCGTCGTGCCGGCCGGAGGAATACCAGTGGTTGTCGTGCCAGCGGTAATAGATGTGGTCGCGGTAGTACAGGTGCGGCCAGCCGATGACCACATAGGCGTCGATACCCGGATCCCAGCGCCACTCGACGTGAGGTGGTGGCGCATAGTACGGAGGCGGACGGTGCCCGCCGACGTGCACGCTGCAGGCCGTCAGCGGCACCGCCAGGCCCACCAGCAGCAGATAGCGCAGTTTCATCGCGAAGCCCTCTTGCCGGCCCTGTCTTGAGCTTAGACCTCGGCTGCTTCGCGCGGTTTTCAGGCGACCTGGGGGCCAGGCGGGCAGCGCGCCCCGCGACATGCGCGGGCCGACACCGCCCGAGGTGACGCGGGGCCGACCCGGTCGGCCTCGGTCCGGCTCAACCCTGCTGGCTATCCACCGCGCAGTTGATCATCCAGGACACACCGAAACGGTCGGTGAGCATGGCAAAACGCGTGGCCCAGAAGGTGGCCTGCAACTCCATCTGCACCGAACCGCCAGCCGACAGCGCGGCGTATAGGCGCTCGGCCTCGGGCACGTTGTCCACCTGCAGCGAAACGGAACAGCCCTTGATGCCCTCATAGGGGTACTGCGGCAGATTGTCGGAGGCCATCAGCAACTGGTCGCCGACCGTCAGGCACACATGCATGATGCGTTGCTGGTACTCGGCCGGAACCTGCATATCCTCCGGGCTGTCGGCGTAGCGCATCATCTCCAGCTGGCCGCCGAAAACTTCCGCGTAGCGGTTGAAGGCGGCCTCGCACTGGCCGTCGAACATCAGATAGGTATGAATCTTCATCACAGCACTCTCCTTAGTTTTCAATACCGATGCGCGCGCGAATGCGGTCTTCCTGCTCGCGCAATTCGGGGGTGAACTCTTCGCCGAAATCCTCGGCCTCGAATATCTGGCGGATCTCGATCTCGGAATCGCCGGGCATCGGGTTGGGGCAGCGCTTGACCCACTCGATGCATTCGGCGAGCGAGGCCACCCGGAAGATCCAGAAGCCGGCGATCAGCTCCTTGGTTTCCGCGAAGGGGCCGTCGATCACCGTGCGCTGACTGCCGGCAAAGCGCACCCGCGCGCCCTTGCTGCTGGGCTGCAGACCTTCGCCGGCGAGCATCACGCCGGCCTCCACCAGTTCCTCGTTGTAGCGCCCCATCGCCGCCAGCAGCTCCTCGCTGGGCATCACACCGGCTTCGGAATCCGCGGTGGCCTTGACTATCACCATGAAACGCATCGCCTTTCTCCTTGTTCGAGTCGAAGTAGCGCAGGGGTCTCCCTACGGCTGACACTGAACCCATGGCTGGGGTTCTGAAGACTAGTCGAGCGGGCGATGGACGAATCGACAGTGATCGGAAAAAAATGTCAGGCCAGCTGCAAGGCGCGCCTCACCGCGTCGAGAAAGGCCTGCGGCCGCTCCAGCATCGGCAGGTGGCCGGCGTCGGCGATCTGCGTCTGGCTGGCGGCGGCCTGCTCGGCCCAGGCCGGCACGTGCCAGCCGGCGCGCGAACGGGCGCCAGCCAGCAGATGCACGGGATGGCTGGCGAAGACCCGGCGCAGGCCGTCGCGATAGCCGTCCGGGGCGGTCAGCGCCACCACCGAACAGGCCATGGCCTGCAGCGTGCTGGCCGGCTGCTGGGCCAGCCAGCGCTCGGCTATACCCAGGCTGCGAGCATCGACGGCGACCCCGGCACGCGCCAGCCAGGCGCCCGGATCGGCGCGAAAACCATCGAGCATTGCCTCGGCTTCGAGCGCCGACATACGCGCCACCGCCGCCGACCAGAAGGCGTCGTCCAGGCTGAAATTGCCCTCCACGCTGACCAGGCTGCGCACCCGCTCGCCATGGGCCTGGGCGAACAGCATGGCGACCGCCCCGCCCACCGAATGACCGACCAGATGCACCGCCTCGCCGGGAAACTGCTCCTCGATCACGCGATACAGATGCTCGACCTGCGCGGGCAGATCGATGGCCTCGGCCGGCACCTGGCGCTGCGCGCCGTAGCCGAGCAGATCGGGCGCCAACGCCCGCCCCGGAGCGAAAGCGGCGCACAGCTCGGGTAGCTGCAGGCTGCCGATCAGGCCGTGGATAAAGACGACGGGAGTCTGCATGGCGAAATCCTTTCTGGGCCATGGAACGAAGCGCCGAGCATAACCCCGTAACGGGCGCCGTGCGCACCGGTACGGGCAACCAGGGCATGCGGATGCTGGCGACGCTGGCCATCCGATCTGGCGGGCGCAAGGAGCCATCATCAAGGGCCGGAAGCGCCCGATATCCTTTGGCCGCGACAGGCGCGACCATTAGCGGACTCTCCGGCTGGACGGTACGACCAGTGCCGATTGGCACTGGTCGCCATCTTCGCTGGATCAACCGGCCGTAACGGTCATGCCGCCATCTGCCATGACCACCGATCCGACGATGAAGCTGGCCCGATCCGAGGCGAGGAATGCCACCACCTCGGCGATCTCCTCCGGTTGAGCCGCACGGCCGATGGGGGCGGCCTCGCCATGCTGCGCCAGGAAACCCGGGCCATCCTCGACCACGTCGTTGAGGATGTTGGTGATGACGTCGCCGACGCCGATGGCATTGACCCGGATGCCGTGCTCGATGGCTTCGAGTGCCAGGGTGCGGGTCAGCTGAGCCAGCGCGCCCTTGGAGGCGGTGTACGCAGCAATGGTCGGGAAGGCGAAGTAGGAGGCGTAGGAGGCGATGTTGATGATGGCGCCCGACTTGTTCGGCATCATTGCCTTGACCGCCTCGCGGGAATGCAGGAAGGCCGCGGTGGCGTTCACCGCCTGGATACGCTCCCAGTCTTCGCGCGTCATATCGATCACCAGCTTGTTGATGATGATGCCGGCGTTGTTGACCAGGATGTCCAGCCGGCCGAACTTCTCCACAGCCAGCCCGACGGCGCGCTCGGCGGCTCCGTCCTCGGTGATGTCAGCCACCAGCGGCACCAGCCCTGGGCGAGCGAGCTCCTCAACGGCAGGGTTAAGGTCCTCGGCGATGACCTTGGCTCCCCTCGCGTGCAGCATCAGTGCGATGGCCTTGCCGATACCGCTGGCTGCACCGGTAACCAGTGCAACTTTGCCGGCGACCTCTTGGATAACGGTGTTGTTGATAACAGTCATGGTGATCTCCTTCGTCACGAGCCAGCGAGAAATTCGCGGCCCAGCACCCTCAGGCGCTGTCGTTTTCGACAGGCTCACTGTCTCGCAATGCCATGAGTCGGGCTTTGGGGTAATTGCCGGCAATGTCGGAGTTTTGCGCTGAACTGGTCCTGTTGGAGAAGGGCTGCTGCGCCTGTATTTCCCTGTGGGCAAGCGAGTGTTCACGGCCTGTCGTTGAGCCCGGGATAAGATGGGATCAACGTTCGAGGGAAGAGAAATGATTCAGGGCCGGCCCCCTGCGCTGGCGAGCGCTGAGATCAAGGCTGAAGGGACGAATCTATCAACAGGCTTATGTTCTGTTCGTGCGCGTCGAAAACGGCAAGCCGGCTTCCAGCCACGCATGCCTCGATCCGGCCAGGGCTGCGATCGCCCTGGACGCACCAGAGTCGGGCTGGTGGACCGAGCGCTGCAACCTGCTCGAAAACGGCGCGCTGCGTTACCCTAACGGTGCCGCCCCCTGCGCGGGGCATCGCCGATGGAGAACCTGTGGGCCCTCTCGAATCTGACGAGCGCGCTGCCAGCGGTCAGCAACGCATCGCCGCCGAATCGATGCCGCAGCACCTACCGGGCAAGCCTCGCCTATTGCCGGCGCGCCCGCAGTTGCAGGACGCCGTGATGCAGCTGTACAGCCATCACACCGTTACCGACCCGGTTCTGGTCCCTGCGGTTGTGGAGCCGTTGCTGGTGCTGGTTCTGGCCGGATCGGCCAGGGTCGAGGAGCGTTCACTCGGCGGGCAATGGCAGGCGGCAGAGGTACAGGTCGGCGACTTCTTCCTGACCAGCACCAGCGAACCCTATGAGATGCGCTGGCAAACCCACGGCGCCGATTGCTTCGAGGTGATGCACCTCTATCTGGGTTTGCCGCTGATCGATCTGGCTGCACGCGAGGTGCTGGGCGATCAGGAAAGGTCGGTAACCTTTCGCGATATCTCCGGTGCCCGCGATGAGCGGGTGACCGCCATGCTGCAGCAGATACGCAAAGAGCTGGTCGACGAACACCAACCCAGTGCCCTGGTGGTGAATTGCCTGACCCAGGCGCTCGCGGTGCATCTGGTACGCAATTACCTGGATCCGCACAGCCCAACTCGTAGAGCCAATGCGCTGCAGGCGTACAAGCTTCGCCGTGTGGTCGAGGCGATGAACGAGCGCCTTGCCGAAGATTTCAGCCTGGCCTACCTGGCTCAGATCGCGGACCTCAGCGAATACTACTTCAGCCGGATGTTCAAACGCGCCACCGGCCTTTCACCCTCGCAGTATTTCATCCGTCTGCGCATGAACCGCGCCCGGAGTCTGCTGCTCGAGACCGACCGCAGCGTCATCGACATTGGGCTGGAGGTCGGGTATTCCAGCCCGAGCCATTTCTCGCAAGTGTTTCGCCGGGAGGTGGGCGTCACCCCCAGCGCCTATCGGCAAACCTGAGCCACCCCAGATCTCAGAGATTCTGGGGCAAGAAGCGCTCACTCAGATCCAGGGTTCGACCGGCCACGCGGAATTGTCCTCGCCCCTGGTAGTGCAACGTGGCCGGCTCGGTGACGGTCGAGGCCACATGCCCCTTGACGACTTCCCAGATGAACAGACCGTACTCGTCAATCTGGCTGTCATCGGCCAAGCGGCACTCGAAGCTTGCGTAGCATTCGTCGATGAGGGGCGCCTTCACCCGCGTTGCAGGCGCCGCGGTCAGGCCACAGGTTGCGAACTTGTCGGAGGATCTGCCCGAGCTGTTGCCCACGGCGACGACGGCCTCGACCAGGTCGGCGGTCGGTACGTTGATCACGCATTCCCGGCTTCGGCGGATCAGCTCATGGCTATGGTTGCCTTCCCAGATGTAGCAACCGAATAGCGCAGGCCTGAACTGCATCATCATGTGCCAACCCATGGTCATGATGTTGCGCTCACCTCGCCAACTGGAGGTGACCAGGACTATCGGGCCCGTCTCGAGATGACGTCGGGTTTCGACCAGCGGAAAGTCGGTTTTCTGATAGCGGCGCATGCCCGCCTCCTCTGCTTGAACAATGGAGCGCCAGACTCCCGCAGTCCCGGCGCCTTTGCTGTCGCGAGCCTGCCCACCCTGTCGGGGAATTGCGGCCAGAAGAAGCCGGGCATCTGCGCGGCTTTTGATGCGCCTGGGACACGAGGTCCGACGACCACGGACTCGAATGGCGACGGGTTGTGGTCGAACTTGCGAGGCGCCGTGACGCGGGGATGGCTGGTGCCAGCAAGCGGAGCAGTCATCCGCTCAACGGATAGTGAGGTGGGCCGCCAGGAAATCCATGAACACTCTGACCCTGGTGGGCAACCGCCCCCCTTGCCCCACGTAGACCGCGTGGACCTCGGTTTTCACCGTGGGCAGGTAATCCTCCAGCACCGGCAGAAGCCTGCCTGCGGCCAGATCCTGCTCGACCTGACAGAAGCCGACGCGCGCGAGGCCGAGCCCCAGGAGCGCCAGGTCGCGAACGCCGTTGCCATCACTGACTCGAGCGTTGCCCGCCACCGGCACAGAGATCGCCTCGCCATTCTTTTCCCTGAGGCCCCACTCCATGGAAGGCTGGCTGAAGGTGAACCCCAAGCAGTTATGGGCCGCGAGCTCCGACGGCACCTGCGGGGTGCCGTGCGCTTCGAGATAGGCAGGCGATGCCACGATCAGGGTCCGAGTCTCCCCCAAACGTCTGGCGACCAGGTTCGAGTTCTTGAGCGGGCCACTGCGGATCGCGACGTCCGCGCGGGAGCTGATCAGGTCAACGACCTCGTCGCTCAGGTACACCTCTACCGAGACCCCTGGGTGGTGCTCGAGAAACTCGTTCAGCAGCGGCAGCAGATACAGTCGGCCGATGTCCACGTTGCAGTTGACCCGCACGATTCCCTGAGGCGCCGAGCTGGCTGCAGCCTCCTGCTCCGCCTCATCGAGAGCGGCCAGGATGGTCAGGCAGCGCTCATAGAAGGCTGCCCCTTCGGGGGTCAGCAGTTGTCGACGTGTCGAGCGATTGAGCAGGCGGGCGCCGAGCCTGCTCTCCAAACGAGAAACCAGCTTGCTCACCGCCGAGGGGCTCATCGCGCAGCTTTTGGCCGCTGCCGTGTAACCGCCGTCCTCGACGACCCTGACGAAGACGCTCATTTCGGCGAAGCAGTTTATGTCTAGCCGTCTCATATGAATTCACGTCACAAGTGGTATGCCTGAGGACCGGCTATATCGGCCGGATCATCGCTCTTACGCTGTTTCCCAGAGCCCGAGCTGAACCTCGAAATTCAGCAACAGACGTGCCACCGCAAGCGGAAATGTGTCGGGAGGATGCGATGAACAGCAAGGTCAAACTGGTCCTGATTTACGAAGGAAACGATGAAGAAGCGATCGGCCCTGCGTTGGCGAGATGGGCCTCGGTGGTTATAGCGCAACGCGCCGAATTCGACTGCTGCCTGCTCGATACCTCTCAGCAGCGAGCAGCGCTTGGTCAACTCGCCAGGGCCGATGCCTTCCTGATCCTCGCGTCGGAACAAAGCCATGGTTACTCCGCCGAACTGAAGGCCTTCATCGACCAGGCGACGATTCGCTGGCAGGCCAGGCCGGTGGCCTTCATTGGCTATGGCGGTGAATCGGGTGGCATGAACGCCATAGCTCAGCTTCGCCAGGTCCTGGCGGGGCAGCACGCCGTTCCCATCTGCAGCGTAGTCACACTGCCCAATCCGTGGGCGCTATTGGATGAGAATGGATCTTGTCGTCTGTCGGATCAGGCAAGAATTCCCATGGCACGCATGTTGGTTCTACTGAACTGGTGGGCAATAGCCCTTAGGTCAGCACGGGAGCAAAAGCCTTATGAGCTGGTGAGCCAGTAACGGCACTTATGCAGGATTAGGCAATAACTGCGCAGTAATCGATTAACGACTACCAGTCCCTTAACCCTAATCTTTTTCCAGGCCCACTTGCGGGTGAACAGTGAACCGGAGAGGAAAAGACCATGAAGAATGTTGAAGGCAAGGTCATCGTCATTACTGGCGCCAGCAGCGGTATTGGTGAAGCCACTGCACGGCTGCTGGCCAGCCGCGGAGCGAAGGTGATGCTGGGTGCTCGGCGCACTGACCGTCTCGAGCAGATTGCAGGCGAGATTCAGGTAGCCGGTGGGACCGCCGCGTTTCGGGCCCTCGACGTGACCAGCAGAGAAGACGTCCGGGACTTCATTGACTTCACCGTCACGCGCTTCGGTCGGGTCGATGTCCTGATCAACAACGCGGGCGTAATGCCGCTTTCCAAACTCGAAGCTCTCAAGGTGGACGAGTGGGACCGCATGATCGATGTCAACATTCGTGGGGTGCTGCACGGCATCGCAGCGACGCTTCCGCTGATGCAGCAGCAACGCGCCGGGCAGATCATCAACATCGCCTCGATTGGTGCATACGCCGTCAGTCCGACCGCGGCTGTCTACTGTGCGACCAAGTACGCCGTGCGAGCCATTTCCGAGGGCCTCCGGCAGGAGGTCGGCGGCGACATCCGGGTGACCGTCATCGCACCTGGCGTAACCGAATCCGAGCTGGCTGACAGCATCTCCGATGAGGGCGGTCGCGCCGAAATGGTGGAGTTCCGCAAGATCGCCATCCCTGCCGAGGCCATAGCTCGAGCAATCGCCTATGCCGTCGAACAGCCCGCGGACGTAGACGTCAGCGAGCTGATCGTGCGGCCCACGGCGAGCCCCTTCTGACGGTTGAGCAACGTCGCGGCTGGCCTTCTGCGAGGCCAGCTTGCGCGCAGGCTCGCGCAGCTGCATCGCAATACCAGGCAAGGCAAGTCGCATCTTTCCCCAACAGAGGATCAGCGAAATGGCGAAACCGTCGGGAGATCAGAACAAGTACGTTGGCATGTGGGTGACCGCGGATGGCCGCATTCGTCACGAGCTGCTTGCCGGTGGCCGTTACGACGAGGCCCGCGGCAAGAAGAAAAGTGCCTATCAGGGGCGCTACTGGCTTGAGGGCGACCATATCGAATACGTGGACGATACCGGCTTCACCGCAGATGGCGAGTTCCGTGATGGTGTGCTCTACCACGCCGGGATGGTTCTCTATCGCGAAGAGATGGAATCCTAACTAGGAGCTGACCGTCCGCTATTGGCCGGTTGCAGCCGCTCGTGAGAGGCAGCTACCGGCCAAAAGCGGACGGTTCTTCAGTGGCTAAAAAGACATTAATTGAGGCTTGGAGGTCTCTACAAAATCTGAGGCGATTCAATGTGTAGCTCCTCCAGAACTGCCCCGCTGATATCAAGGAGGTGCAGCTCTGGTGGAGTATTAAGCGACCGGCGTTACTTCATCGTTGGCATGGAGAACGAGACGCTCTCGCGCACCCCTGCCGACGGCCAGCGCTGTGTGACTGTCTTGCGCTTGGTGTAGAAGCGAACGGCATCCGGGCCGTAGGCGTGCAGATCACCGAACAGCGAACGCTTCCAGCCGCCGAAGCTGTGATAGGCCACGGGCACCGGCAGGGGCACGTTGATGCCGACCATGCCGACCTTGATGTTGTCGGAGAAGTAACGAGCCGCTTCGCCATCACGGGTAAAGATACAAGTACCGTTACCGTATTCGTGGGCATCGATCAGATCCATCGCGGCCTGCATGCTGTCGACCCGTACGACCTGCAGCACCGGGCCGAAGATCTCTTCCTTGTAGCTGAGCATGTCGGGGCTAACCCGATCAATTAGCGTACCGCCAACGAAGAAGCCGTTTTCGTGCCCCGCCACCTGCGG
This sequence comes from Pseudomonas sp. AOB-7, assembly GCF_003696305.1. GTDB lineage: Bacteria > Pseudomonadota > Gammaproteobacteria > Pseudomonadales > Pseudomonadaceae > Aquipseudomonas. The sequence goes on from NZ_RFFK01000001.1 coordinate 528,762, forward strand.
GTTGCGGCCATCGACCACGATCGTCGCGCCCTGTGCCTCGGCGCTGTCGATGTAGCCGACCACCTTCTGCTGATGGGCCTTGGTAATCACCGGGCCGAAGTCGTTGCTCTTGTCCGAGTAGGCGCCGACTTTCAGCGACTGCATGGCAGCCTGCATCTTCTCGATCAGCGTGTCGGCGGCTGCATCGCCCACGGCGACGGCCACGGACAGCGCCATGCAGCGCTCGCCGGAGGAGCCAAAGGCAGCCCCCAGCAGTTGATTGACAGCGTTGTCCATGTCGGCATCGGGCATCACGATGGCGTGGTTCTTCGCTCCGCCCAGGGCCTGGCAGCGCTTGCCGTTGGCGTTGGCGGTCTTGTAGATGTACTCGGCGATCGGCGTCGAACCCACGAAGCTGACGGCCTGCACGCGCGGGTCGCCAAGCAGGGTGTCGACCGCTTCCTTGTCGCCGTTGACCACGTTCATCACCCCATCGGGCAGACCGGCTTCCTGCAGCAGCTGGGCGATGAACAGGGTCGAGCTGGGGTCGCGCTCGGACGGCTTGAGCACGAAGCAGTTGCCGCAGACGATGGCCATGGGGAACATCCACAGCGGCACCATCGCCGGGAAGTTGAACGGGGTAATGCCGGCCACCACGCCCAGCGGCTGGAACTCGCTCCAGGAGTCGATGTTCGGGCCGACGTTCTTGCTGTGCTCGCCCTTGAGCAGCTCCGGGGCACCACAGGCGTACTCGACGTTTTCGATGCCGCGCTGCAGCTCGCCCAGCGCGTCATGGGCGATCTTGCCGTGCTCCTCACCGATCATCTGGGCGATGCGCTCGGCGTTCTGCTCCAGCAGCTCCTTGAAGCGGAACATGATCCGCGCGCGCTTGATCGGCGGCGTGTTGCGCCATTCCGGGAAGGCCGCTTCGGCGGCGGCGATGGCCTGCTCGACAGTGGTCTTGGCAGCCAGGGCCACTTGCTTGCTGACCTCGCCGGTGGAGGGGTTATACACGTCCTGCAGACGGGCGGCGTCGTTGATGATCCGGCCGTTGATCAGGTGTCCTACTGTGTTCATTGGGTGACTCCTCAGAAGTGAGCGACAGGGCGCAGAGCCGCTGCCTGAACGTTGGGAAATGGGGCCTACCAGAGGCTGCGGTAGAGCTCGATCATTTGCCCAACCGTGGGCACGCGCGGGTTGTTGCCCGGCGAGCCGGATGCCAGCGCCTGCTGCGCCATCGTCGGCATCAGTTGGAAAAAGCGCTCGCGGTCGATGCCGAACTGCTCCGGGGTCGGAACCTGCAGCTCGTCATTGAGCGCCTGTAGTTCGGCGAGCAGCTTGGCGTTGGCCTGCTCGGTGCTGTCCTGCCCGGTGGCGACCCCCATGGCCCGCGCACAGTCGGCGTAGCGCTCGGCAGCGGCGGGGATGGAAAAGGCCGTCACGCTGTGCAGCAGCATGGCGTTGGACAGGCCATGGGGTACATGGAAGAAGGCGCCGATCGGCCGGCTCATGCCATGCACCAGTGCCACCGAAGCGCTGGAAAAGGCGACGCCGGCGAGGGTCGAGCCCAGCATCATGGCCTCGCGGGCGGCCTTGTCGGAGCCGTCATGGTAGGCGCGGCGCAGGTTCGGAGCGATCAGGCGCATGGCCGCCAGGGCCTGGCTGTCGCTATAGAGGTTGGCCTTCTGGCTTACATAAGCCTCGATGGCGTGAGTCAGGGCATCGAGGCCGGTATCGGCGGTGACACGCGGCGGCAGACTGAGCGTCAGGCTGTAATCGACCAGTGCGGCGACGGGCATGAAGCCGATGCCGACGCAGAGCATTTTCTCGTCGTTCTGCTCGTCGGTGATAATGGTGAACCGGGTCACCTCCGAGCCGGTGCCAGCCGTGGTGGGCACCGCGATGATCGGCAGGCCGGTCTCGGTGACGTTGCGCGGAAACTTGTAGTCGCGCATTTCGCCGCCCAGTTTGGCCAGGATGCCGATGGCCTTGGCGCTGTCGATTGGGCTACCTCCACCCAAGGCGATGATGCTGTCGTAATCGCCTGCGCGCGCCTTCTCCACCCCGGCCCGAATCGAATCGACCGTAGGCTCGGGAACGGTGTCGGCGAAAATGTCCGCCTTCAGACCGCTTGCAGCCAGGGCGGCCTGAATACGTCCGGCGTACCCCAGTTGAACCATCATCTTGTCGGTGATCAGCAGCGGGCGCGAACAGCCGAGACTGCTCAGCACGTTCGGGATGGCCTCGCTGGCACCGGCGCCTAACTGCATGATGCGGGGCAGTATCACTTGATTGGTCATGTGCACTCCAGGTTGTGTAGGCATGAGAGGACCCCTGGGACCTGCTAGGCCATCCCATGCGTTGTCTGAGAAATGTCTGGTGTAGCGCGGGCAGTGACGGTGCCCGGCGTTTACGCTATTGGTCGGAACTCATAGGTGCCGCGGGATTAGGGGCTGCGCCATAGGCATAGCCAGGACTCCCATGGGCCGGTCCGCTCTGGCTGGTCGGAGCCACGCTATCGACGATCAGCGTCGGTGAAGTCAGGCGCTTGCCAAAGTCTTGATTGAGCATGCGCAGCAGCGACCATGCGAGGACGCCCAGTACCGGAATTAATGGCAGGGCCACGATAATGGTGGAGGTTTGCACCGCCTTGAGCCCGCCCACCTTGATCAGGCCGATGCCAACCACCGCCAGCAGCAGCGCCCAGGTGATGCGAATCCAGCGGCGTGGTTCCTCATAACCGGACAGCTCGCGCGAGGTGACCGACGCCAGCACGTAGGCCGCCGAATCCAGAGTCGTGGCGAGGAAGACGAAGCACAGCAGAACGAAGACCGCGATAACCAACTCGGCCATGGGCATGGTCTTCAGGATCGCCAGGACAGTGGCGGGAATACCCTGCTGGTTGAGAATGGCGCTGACATCCAGTGCCCCTGAGAGCTGCAGGTCGAGGGCATAGCCACCCCACACCGCGAAAAACACCCAGCAACCCAGGCTGCCCCAGATCAGCTCGGCGAACACCAGTTCCCTGATGGTACGACCACGGGAGATGCGCGCAACGAAAAGACCCATCATGGGCGCATAGGCGATCCACCAGGCCCAGTAGAAGATGGTCCAGTCCTGGGGAAAGCTGCCCTTGGCGACAGGGTCGGTCCACAGGCTCATCTGCACGAAGTTGTTGACCATCAGGCCGACGCTATTGGACCAGCCGTTGATGATGAACAGGGTTGGACCGATGGCCAGGACAAACAGCAGGAGCAGCACCGCCAGATAGACGTTGATGTCACTGAGGATCTTGATGCCTTTGCTCAGGCCGTACCACACGCTCATGCCGAACAAGGCGGTCCACAGGCCGAGAATCAGCATGTCTAGGCCGAAGGAGGGCTGCAGGCCGAGAACGTCGGAAGCCAACATCGAAACCAGCGGTACTGCCAACCCCAGCGAGGTACCTACACCGCCGACGATGCCGAAAACCACCACGGTATCCAGCAAGGTACCCATCCAACCGTTGGCCTTGTCGCCCAGTAGTCCTCGGGCTGCTACTGATAGGCGCACTCCTGGCTGACGGCGAACGTACATGGAGTAGGCAATAGGAATCGCCGGTAGGCAGTAGAAGGCCCAGGGCGTCAGGCCCCAGTGGAACTGCCCGTAGGCCAGCGCCCACTCGGCCGCTTCCTTGCTTTTGGCTGCGATGCCTAGCGGCGGGCTATCGAAGTAGTAGATCGGCTCGACCCAGGCCCAATTGGCGATGGCGATACCGATACCGCCACAGAAAATCATGGCGACCCAGCTGAAGTAGGAAAACTCGGGTAGGTCCTCGGCACGGCCGAGGTGAACCTGGCCGTAGCGCCCCAGGGCGAGCCACAGCAGGAACACCACCGCGCCGAGGCCAGCGATCAGATAGAGCCAACCGAAACTGCCGGTGGCGAAGCCGAACAGCTGCTTGATGACCAGGTTTCCAGACTCGGGAAACAGGACCAGGGGAATGGTGATGCCGAGAATAACGGCAATCGAAGGCCAGAATACTCGCCCGTCTAGGGCCGAGCCGTGGTTAATGTTACTCATCGCGAAAATCTCCTCTTGTAGGCTGGCTACGGTGGCGCGCGTTAAGCGGGCACCGGGAGCCGTAGTGCGCGGAAACGGATTGCGGGTTATCCGTCGTATCGCTCGGCGCCAAAGCGCTGCCGGTCGAAGAGAGGGCGATGAACATCGGGTGTGGCTTTCTTGTATTTGTTATTCATGATGCTTCTCATAAGGTCGTTTCAGGGGAAATCGCCCTGGCCTGCTGGGCAGCGGCCTGCCAGGGCGACAACTGGCACCGGGCGGTTAGCTCGGCAGATACTCCTCACTCCAGCTTTCGCTGATGCAGTTGCGCTCGATCAGCGCGTCGATCTGGGCTTGGCTGTAGCCGAATTCCTGCAGCACGCGGCGGGTCGATGCACCGAACTTCTCGGCCGGCGCCAGGGCGCGGATGGGCGCATGGCGTGGCCGGATCGCGTAGGGATCCAACTGAGTGACGCAATGACCGCTCGGGTGATCGGCATAGACGCTGAACGAATAGCTGCCGTTGTCGGTGCCGGGGCGGCCGTCAGCCGGACGGCTGTAGCGTTGGCGCAGGCTGTCGAGGTTGTCCGGCGCTACTGCGGCGATATCGGCGGCGTGCAGGCGCTGCTGCCAGGTGGCGGCCGTTTCTGAGGCCAGCGCCTGGCTAAGGAAGGCCGCTCGGTCATCGGCAGCGGTGATGCCCGCCAGACCGGGGATACGCTCCAGACGCTCCAGTTCCTGCTCGCTGCTGTCCAGGTACAGCCAGTGGTCGGCGGTACGGTAGAAACGCGACAGATCGCTGTACCCCACCGCATCACGGCCGGAGGGCTCATTGAAGGGGCCCCTGCCCGCATAGTCGAAGCAGAAGGGGATCTGCACCAGGTTGCCCAACGACGCCAGCGAGGTGCGGGCACGGCTGACCTGACCGGTTGCCGCTTTGCGATACAGCGCCGCGGCGACCCCCAGAGCGGCGGCGAAGCCACACATGACGTCGATGGTACCGACGTGGGCATGCTCTTCCGGGGTCTGCATACCACCACCGAAACGCAGCATGATGCCGGTAGTGGCCTGAATCAGGTCGTCGTAGCCCAGGTAATCGGTACGCGGGCCGCGACGCGGGCCGCCAAAGCAGTCCAGTTGGCAGAAGATCACCCCGGGGTTCACTGCCTGCAGGCTTGCTTCATCAAGGCCCAGGGGCGCCAGTTGGCGATCAGGCGCGTTCATCACGATGACGTCCACCGAGCGCACCAGCGTGTTGAACACCTCGCGACCATCTCCCTGGTTCAGGTCGACCAGAATGCTCTGTTTGCCGCGCGCCGAGGACATGCCGAACACTACGGTGTTCCAGGGGTCATAGTTGGGGGTGGCCGGGTCGAGCTTGATCACATCGGCGCCGAAGCGGCCGAGGAACGAAGCCGAGTGCGGGCCAGCGATGACGTTGGTCAGGTCGAGGATGCGCACCCCGTCCAGCCAGCCGCCGGCCTTCTCGGCCGGCGCCGGGAGCGCCACCGGGGCACATTCTGCGAGCGTAGCGAGGGCCTCAGTGACACTGACCGAACGGCGCGGGCTGGGCGCCAGCATCAAGGCGGCGCTGTCTTCCAACCAGGTGATTGCACCCGGCTGCTTCATCCGGCCGTATTGCGGGTCGTCGACCTCGACCACCAGGCCGGCTGTATTGGCGTGTTCATCGTGCAGCCATTCTTGGGTGGAGCGATGCGGGGCGCCGGGGAACTGGCCTTCGCCGAAGATCTTTTCCCATTCGGCGGCAGTCTTGGTGAGGAACACTTCTTTCATTCGCGCCGAGATGCGTTGGGCCCAGTGCGCCGGTAGCGGATAAACACCCAGCGAGGCATCGCCCTCCCACTGCGCTATCGGGAGATAAGGGTCTTCGACCTTGGGCAGGCCGGCGGCGAGCATTTCCTCATACAGCCCCATGGCCTGCAGGCAACGCTTGGCGTGGGAGCGATGCGAGGGACAGACCGCATAGAACTTGCGGCCATCGGCGCATTCGTAGGTGCGGTAGAACGGATCGAGGTACTCCTGCAGATCCGCGTAGCTGAGGTTCATCGGCAAGTTTTCGGCGCGCCGGCGCTCGATTTCCTTCTCGCGCAGGGTCTTGTAGCGCAACGGATAGCCGTCGATCTTGATCGAGTTGTACGACAGGCCCTCCATCACCGCGGAGGCCAGGGGCACCTCGATTTCATCGCCCAGGCCGCTGCGTTGCCGCGCCTGCAGGGCAAGCACCACGGCGGACACCGCCAGCATGGTGCCGTAGGAGGACGCCAGCGGCAGCGGCGAGAAGCTCGGGTTGATGCCCATCAGCACGCGGTTCTGCCCCATGTCGGTGAACACCCCGGAGGCCGACGCGATGATCGACTCGAAGGCGCGCCAGTCGCGGCGCAACTCGTCGTTGCTGGCAAAGCCCGGGATGGACAGCGTGATCAGCTCGGGGCGCTGGCGGCGCAACTCGGTGAAATCCAGCCCCAGGCGCTGCATGACGCCCGGGCGGAAGTTCTCGATCAGGATGTCGGCACTGGCGATCAGTGCCTTGGCGTCTTGCAGGCTCTGGGCAGATTTGAGGTCGAGCTGCAGGCAGTGCTTGTTGCGGTTGAGTACGGCGTTGGCCGGGCTGTCCCACAATGGCCCGCTGGGGGGATCGATATGGATGACCGTGGCGCCGAGATCCGCAAGGATCATGGCCACGGCGGGCCCGGCGATGTACTGACCGAAGTCGATGACCTTGACGCCATTGAGGGGGAGTTGGCTGAGCTGTCCCATGATTCACCATCGCTTGCAAAGCCCGCTGCAGTGCGGGCTTTTGTTGTTGTGAGTGATCGTCGACACACCAAGCCCCTGCTTTACCGGAGGAGCTGGCGACGCCTTGGGGTCGTACTTTGGGAAAAATGGCGAAAGGCGAAAAGCAATAAAAAAAAACCCTATGACACGATTTTTTTTATGGCTGGATAAACCTACTTATGACTAAGCAGGCTCTGGTATCGCCCGTGATTGCGAGGAAAGGATCTGGGAGGATAGGCAGGCCTGGCGCGCTAGGCGCCAGGTGAAACTCAGTTTTCGAGATGCGCTGCCTGGGCCTGTGAGACCAGCCAGGTAATGAAAGCCAGGGCCTGAGGGTTCGCCGTGGCAAGCGGGGAGTACACCAGGTAGAAGGCCTCCTGGGTAGTGAAGCGCTGCTCGAAGGGCGCAATCAGGGCGCCTTGAGTGAGCATGTGCTCGACCAGGGACGAGCGCGCCAAAGCCACGCCCTGCCCCAGTTCGGCCATCCTCAAAGCAGAGATCAAGGTATCGAACTGCAGCCCCTGTGATGAATCCACGCGATCTGCTCCGGCCTTCTTCAGCCAGTAACCCCAGCCTTCCTCGTACCCCAGAACATGCAGCAATTCGTGGCGCGCAAGATCCTCGGGCGTGTTCAGTGGTTTCGACTCGGTCGCCAGCGACGGTGAGCACACCGGCACCAGAGAGTCCCAGGTCAATCGGTCGGCTTTCAGACCTGCCCATTTACCCTGACCGTGGCGAATTTCCAGGTCGGCCTCGACGTCGGTGTCGCCGACCCAGATATTGCTGGTGATATGCAGGTTGATCTCGGGGTGCTGCTTGCGAAACTCGGGCAAACGCCTCGCCAGCCAATGGATGAAGAAAACCAGATTGACGCGCACGGTCAGCACCTTGCGGTGCCCCTGGCCAAATATCTCATCGGTGGCAGCGGCCAGGCGCTCAATGGCCTCATGAACCGCCGGTAGGTACGCCTGGCCGGCCTCGCTGAGCTCCAGCCCCCTGGGCAGGCGCTTGAAAAGCACGGCGCCCAGCTTCACTTCCAGCCCCTTGACCTGCTGACTCACCGCGGCCTGTGTCAGGCTGAGCTCTTCTGCAGCATGGGTGAAGTTGAGGTGGCGAGCCGCCGATTCGAACGCCCGCAACCAATTGAGCGGCGGCAAGCTTTGTTTCATAAGAGACGGTCTCCGGGAGTCATAAATCAGCTACTGCGAATCTCGCCATAGCGGTTTGGCAGAAGGCTCGACACGCGCACTGAATCGGCCCGGCTTTTATAGAGCCCTCCAACCCTCAGTTAGACTCCAGTGTACCGGCCCAGAGTTGACCGCTCTAGGCCGTCGCGACCTGGCCGAACGCAACCCTTTGGGTATGTCATTTTCATCCACACCTAAGCCCTCATGAATTGGCTGTGGGCTGGTGCTTGCGGAGGTGGTATTCGAAACAAAGTGAAAGCGGAGGCACTCAGCTGGGGATAAGCGATGACCATCTGGCACCGAAAAGAGCGATGGCCAGACCTGTCAGAATCACCATCGTTCCGCCCAGCTTGATGAGCGACACCGGCCTCTCAACTGTTCCCAACAGCCCCAACTGATCGATAACCAATGACGAGGAATAGCCAGACGAAGCAAGGCGGACAAGCCGATCTTGGGCGCAAGTACCACATAGCAAAGTAGCGCGCTGGCGCCCAGCAAACCGCCCAGCAGGCTCCACCAGGGCTGGGCAGGTATACCTACCAGCGAGGTCGCTATACCGCCCCTAGCCAGTGAAAAGATGCCGAGGCATGGCTGCCCGTGGCCACTGACTGCAACCGGCCAAAAGCGGACAGTGATCCCGATAAATAAATCTGCCCCCTTTTCACACAGGCTGAAATTGCCCTCGACGCTGACCAGGCTGCGCACCCGCTCGCCATGGACCTGGGCGAACAGCATGGCGACCGCCCCGCCCACCGAATGACCGACCAGATGCACCGCCTCTCCCGGCAACTGCTCCTCGATCACGCGATACAGATGCTCAACCTGCGCCGGCAGATCGATGGCCTCGACCGGCACCTGGCGCTGCGCGCCGTAGCCGAGCAAATCGGGCGCCAACGCCCGCCACGGGGCGAAGGCGGCACTCAGCTCGGGCAGCTGCAGGCTGCCGATCAGGCCGTGGATAAAAACGACGGGGCGTGCATGGCGCAATCCTTTCCGAACCATCAACGAAGCGCCGAGCATAACCCCGTAACAGGAGCCGCGCGCACCGGTGCGTGGACTGATGGCTGGCAACCAGGCGCATGCGGATGCTGGCGACGTTGGCCATCCGATCTGACGGGCGCAAAGAGCCATCATCAAGGGCCGGAACCGCCCGATATCATTAGGCATGCTGTGGCCCAGGCTCTCTGCAACTGGGCCGCCAGCCATTACTGGTAAGCCCCAGCCGAATAAATCAGTTCGTAGCTGTGACTATAGATTTCTAGAATGTTCCCAAATGGGTCTTCCATATAAACCATGCGATAGGGCTTCTCACCCGGGAAGTACTCGCGTACTGGCATGCGCTGCTTACCACCCGCAGCAACTACCTTGGCGGCCAGCCCTTCTACGTCTGGATCTTGGACGCAGAAGTGGAAGATACCGCTCTTCCAGTACTCGAAGTTGTTCTGTGGCCTTTCGGCATTACGAAACTCAAAAATCTCTACGCCGATCCGATCGCCTGTGGACAGGTGCGCAATACGGAACGAACCCCAGCCGGCACCGAATACATCGGTACACATGACTCCGATTGCTGAATCATCCTCGCTTATCGTGGTCGGCGGCATGATCAGATACCAGCCCATGACTTCTGTGTAGAACTTCACGGCGGCGTCTAGATCGGTGACTGATAGGCCGATATGAGAAAAGCTACGCGGGTAGACGAGCGACATAACCTGTACCTCTTGCTGATTGGGTTGTGGTTAGTCTAGGAAGGTGTAGCCATAATAAAAACTATCGCCAGATTATCACCCTGATAAGAGATCGTTATGCTTAGTCCGCAGTGGCTACGTACCTTCGCGACCCTGGTTGAGCAGGGCAATTTCACACGCTGCGCCGAGTACCTGGACCTGACCCAGGCCGCTGTCAGTCAACATGTACAGAAGCTTGAGGAACGGCTCGGTCCATTGCTGATACGCCGTCCTCGCCAGCTCGAACTAACTCCCGCCGGGCGTGCGCTACTGGAGTATTGCGAGGAGGTTAGCGCGGCCGACCAGCGTCTGCACAAGCGCCTGTCCGAGCATGATGACCAGCGCGGAGAGATCGGTTTGATCTGTCCCGGCAGCATCGGGCTGGCCCTCTATCCCATGCTGCTGAACTTGCAGCAGGCGAATCCCGGTCTGATCATTCGTCAACGTTTTGCCCCGGATAGAGAGGTGCTCGAAGCCGTACTGGAAAATCGCTTCGAGTTGGGCTTGGTCACACTCAAGCCTGATGACCCTCGCCTCTGCGTGAGCCGTTTCACCGAGGAGCCATTGGAGCTAATCGCGCCAGCCTCAGAGCGTGTCGAGGGCTGGGAGGATCTGCAACGCATAGGTTTCATCGATCACCCTGACGGCCGAGCCATGGGTAGTCGTCTGCTCAGTCGTTACTTCCCTGAAGCACCAGGCGTCGGCAGTCTCCCCTGTCGTGGCTTTACCAACCAGATTGGTCTGATCCTTGAACCTGTAGCGCGAGGTTTAGGCTTTACTGTGTTACCACGTTATGCACGTCTGGCTTTTCAACGTCCAGACAGTATCCAGGTCATCAGGGGGCCACGATTGGTCGAGGACACTCTGTGGCTGATACACCGTGCCGAATGGCCACTGTCTAGTCGGACGGAACTGGTCGTTCAAAAACTGAGGATAGAGGTTGAAGGTCTGTGACTGAGAAAGTCGAGGCGACTCAGGTCGGCTTTCTTGCCAAGCAATTGCCAAAGCGCATGCAGCTGGCTTCCTTCAGCCACGGTTGAACTGGTCCGAGAGGAAATCAATCAACACCCGCACCTTGGCCGGCACGAGACGCGTCTCGGTAATCGCGTAAACCGGCAGGGCCTCCGCCTTCCAGTCGGGCAGTACGCGATGCAAGCGGCCTTGGGCAAGATCCTCGCTGATCATTTCGTCCACCAGCATGGCGATTCCCTGGCCGAGCAGGGCCAGGCGACGCAGCATGCCGATGTTGTTTAGCAAGTAGCGCCCCTCTACCGCCACGCTAAGTCTCTGCTGGGTATCGTGCAGTACCCAGGGTGCATCAAGCATGCGCAGACACTCATGCTGCAGCAGTGCTGCCGGGCTGTCCGGCACACCATGCCGGGCCAGGTAGCCCGGACTGGCAAAGAGGCTGCGCTGCAGGGTGCCAAGGGGCCGGGCAATCAACTGTGAGTCAGGCAGGGCGCCGATACGAATCACCAGATCAACCGGGTCGCGGATCAGGTCCAGGCGCTTGGGCGTGAGGTCCAAGTCGAACCGGATCTGCGGGTAGCGCTCGGCGAATTCGGCCAACAGTGGTGCCAGGTAGACCACCCCGAAGTCGATGGGCATGGACAAGCGGATCAGGCCGCTCGGGTTGTCCACAAGCTCGGAAATCTCTTCATGGGCCAGGCGCGCCTCGTCGACGATACGCCGGCAGCGCTCGAAATACAGACGACCGCCTTCGGTGAGTTCGATACGCCGTGTAGTGCGGTTGAGCAGGCGTAGGCCGATACGTCTTTCCAATTCGGCGATGCGCCGCGAGACCGTGGAGTTGGGTATGCCGAGCGCCTCGGCGGCGCCGCGAAAGCTGTTGGCCTTGATCACCTCGACGAACAGGGCCATGTCATTGAGCAGCTTCATCCAGCACTCCATTGCTCCATTGGTGGAGCAATCATTCCTGATTTCGTGACTTTATCCTATACATGCTGGGCCGGATGATCCGTTCACGCCTGATGTCCCTCTGCGTGAACCTGGAGACTTTCCCATGACCGCTCAATTGCTCAGCCCGACTCGCTTACATGATCTTGATCTGCGCAACCACATGGTGATGGCGCCGATGACGCGCTCACGAGCCGATGCTGCCGGGGTGCCGCGGGCGTCCACGGCCACTTACTACGCCCAGCGAGCCAGTGCCGGGCTGATCATCAGCGAGGCGATCAATATCTCGGCAGATGCCGTCGGCAGTCCGCTGACTCCCGGCCTCTACAGCGAGAAGCAAATTGCCGCCTGGCAACAGGTGACGGCGGCGGTGCATGCGGCAGGTGGCAAGATCTTCGCGCAGCTCTGGCATACCGGCCGGGTCGGCCACTCCAGTGTGCGCGGCGGCCTGCTGCCGGTGGCACCCTCGGCGGTCGCGATTCAGGGGCAACAGCACTTCACCCTGGACGGCATGCAGGATTACGAGGTGCCGCGCGCACTGAGCTTGAGCGAAATCCAGGCGGTCATCGCCGATTACCAGCGCGCCGCGGAAAACGCCAAGCGTGCCGGTTTTGACGGTGTCGAGTTGCATGCCGCGTTCGGCTATCTGCCGAACCAGTTTCTGGTGGACTCGGCCAACCTGCGTACCGACGCCTACGGCGGCAGCATCGCCAAGCGCAGCCGTTTCGTGCTCGAAGTGATGCAGGCGTTGATCGAGGTGTGGGGCTCCACTCGCGTGGGGATCAAGCTGTCGCCGGTGATTCCGTTCAACGGCATGATCGACAGCGATCCACTGGCGCTCTACAGCTACTTGATTGGTGAGTTAAATAAGCTGCAGCCCGGTTATGTGCACCTGATGCGCGCACTGTTTCCGCTGGACAACTTCCCCCACTGGCCGCGTGACGTACTGGCAACTTTCGGTCCGCAAATAAACAGCCCATTGATCGCCAACGGTGGTTATGACGCAGAGGGTGGCGAGGCGGCCCTCAAAGCCGGCGAGGCCGCGTTAGTGTCGTTCGGCACCCCATTCGTGGCCAATCCAGACCTGCCGGAGCGATTTGCCCGAGGCGCCGAACTGGCTCAAGCCGACCGAGCCACTTTGTATGGCGGCGAGGATGCGGGCTTCATTGATTATCCGAGCCTGTGAGGCCGTCCATCATGACTCGCTCATCGCTTGGTAAAGCCATGCTTGGTTTCGCTATTGTCGCCACCGTGGCAATAGTGGCCATCGCCGACGTATTCAACGCTAGCCACTTGTTCAATCCGGATTGGCCAGGCCATGCGCGATTTCATATCGGCATGCAGTTCACCACCCTGGTGCTGGTCAGCCTGTTTTCCCTGGCCGCGCTGAGGCGTGGCCAGGTGTGGGCTTCCGCACTGGCACCGGCAAGCTTCTGGCCTGGTCTGTTCGTGGCCTACCTAATCCCTGGTACAGACGTATATGCCAGCGAATCTTTGCGTGAGTTGGGGATCCCGATCAATCTGATACTGGCAGCAGTGCTACTTGGCATCACAGGGCTGGGCGTGCTGCTGCAGCGATCCAACGAGAGGTGAACATCGCCTCTGACTGGATTGGCTGCACGGTTGCGCTGTGACTGGCTGCCGAGTTGCGGCGAGCACTGGCCTGCTTGTTCAGTCGGCTAGCGCTCGCTGTTGAGTCGCCACCGCTTTGTAGAAACCTTCATTAAGGCCTCTGGCCAGTTTGCAGGCGCTGACAACCCGTTCTGGACCAAGCCCCCCGCTCCCATAGCTCCTTGCCCGCCCCCCATCGACCATGGCGACATCCCCGTCGCACCGGGTATCAAGCCGAGTCGCTGCAGGTCCCCAGCCCGTGGGGCGCCGCGCGAAAGGACGCCAGGCGTTCGGCGCGGGTCGAGAGCTCGACCAGCGCCGGGTAGCGCGCCGGGTCGATCAACTCGGGCAGCATCTGCACGGCGAACTGCCAGGCCACCGCCGTGCTGACGGCGGCCTGGTCGATGTTCGCCTCGCTCAGTTCGGGCACCCGCCCTTCCCACTCGTCCTGCAGCGCCTGCAGGGCGGCGTGCAGCTGGCCGGTCACCCGCTCCAGCCAGGGTTGGTGCAGTTTCTCGCGCGGCCTGAGGTTGTGCTCGTAGACCACCTGTACGCTCTTCTCGCAGACGGCCAGGGCCAGGCCAATGCGGCGCAGCGCCTGCGTGCGCGGCGCCAGCGCGCTCGGCATCAGACTGCGCGGCGCGGCCAGGGTCTCGGCGTAGTCGAGGATCAGGCCGGAGTCGATCAGCACCGTGCCGTCGTCGCAGATCAGGGTCGGCGCCTTGACCAGCGGGTTGATCCGCTGGAATTCGTCGAAGGTGCTGAACACCGACAGGGCGCGGTGCTCGAAGCGCAGCTCGAGCAGCTGCAGGGAGATCGCCACGCGGCGGACGTAGGGTGAGTCGAGCATTCCGATCAACTGCATGGCGGCTCCTTGTGCGCAGGACTATGAGTCGCGCAGATTAACCCTTGGGGTGCGCCGAGCGCACCAGCGCCCGATGCCGTGCCCGTTCAGCCGTAGATCGCCGGCTCGCGGTAGTGCCGCGGGCAGGCCTGGCCGTCGGCGCGGAACAGGTGGCACTTGTTGGCCATCAGTCCGGCGGCGAAGGTCTCGCCCACCGCCACGCGGCGGTCGCCGTCGCTGCGCAGGGTGATGATGTGCTCCACCCCTTCCAGGCTCAGGTAGATCAGGTTGTGATCGCCCAGGCGCTCGGCCACGCTGATCTGCCCGTAGAAGGCGAAGTCGGCCTGCTCACTCGCGACGAAGTGCTCCGGGCGCACGCCCAGGGTCAGCTGCTCGCCGGACTCGACGCCGGTGCCGTCGACCAGCACCTGCATGCGGTAGCCGCCGGGCAGTTCGATCTCCACCGCCTCGCGGCTGGCGCTGAGCGCGCGCACCTGGAGGAAGTTCATCTGCGGCGAGCCGAGGAAGCCGGCGACGAAGCGGTTGCGCGGGTAGTGGTAGAGCTCCAGCGGCGCGCCGACCTGGGCGATGCGCCCGGCTTCGAGCACGACGATCTTGTCGGCCATGGTCATGGCTTCGACCTGGTCGTGGGTGACGTAGACCATGGTGGCCTTGAGGCGCTGGTGCAGGCGCGAGATCTCGATGCGCATCTGCACGCGCAGGAAGGCGTCGAGGTTCGACAGCGGCTCGTCGAACAAAAACACCTTGGGCTCGCGCACCAGGGTGCGGCCGATGGCCACGCGCTGGCGCTGGCCGCCGGAAAGGTCCTTGGGCTTGCGTTCGAGCAGCGCGTCGAGCTGCAGGATGCGCGAGACCTCCTCCACCTTGCGCTGGATCTGCGCCTTGCCCACCTTGGCCAGCTTGAGGCCGAAGGCCATGTTCTCCGCCACCGTCATGTGCGGGTAGAGGGCGTAGGACTGGAACACCATGCCCACCGAGCGCTCCATCGGCGGCAGCTCGTTGACCCGCTGGCCGTCGATCAGCAGCTCGCCGGAGCTGATCTCCTCCAGCCCGGCGATCAGCCGCAGCAGGGTGGACTTGCCGCAGCCGGAGGGGCCGACGAAGACCACGAACTCGCCGTCGGCGATGTCCAGGTCGATGTTGCGGGTGATGGCGGTGCCGTCGTAGTGCTTGCAGATGTTGCGCAGGGTAAGGCTGGCCATGGGATGCCTCTCGAACGGGGCCGGGCAGCGATGGACTCGGCCCGGCCGGAAAGCTTGATAAACCTGCAGGAGCCGGGGCTCCTGCAAACGCAGGGGCCCTAGCCCAGCAGGCGGGCGAAGCCGAAGCCGTGGGCCGGCAAGTGTACCCAGCTGCCGAGGAACTCGGCAGTGCTGGCCGGCACCGCATCCAACGGCTCGACCATCAGCGGCAAGTCGTAACGCCGCTCGCGGGCGCCGAGGTTGAACAGGCACAGCCAGGCCTGCTCACCCAGGCGTCGCTCGAACACCAGCAGGTCGTCGTCGTGGTGGCGCACCTGGATCTCGCCCTCGATCAGCAGCGGCTGCTCCTGGCGCCAGGCGAGGAAGCTCCGGTAGGTGTTGAGCATCGAGGCCGCGTCGGCCTCCTGCACGTCCACCGCCAGGGCGCGGTGGCGTTCGTCCAGCGGCAACCAGGGCCGCTCACTGGAGAAGCCGGCGTGGGCGCCGTCGCGGCTCCAGGGCATCGGCGTGCGGCAACCGTCGCGGCCCTTGAACTCGGGCCAGAAGCGGATGCCATAGGGGTCGACCAGGTCCTCATAGGCCAGCTCGGCCTCGGGCAGGCCCAGTTCCTCGCCCTGGTACAGGCACACGCTGCCGCGCAGCGACAGCAGCAGCGCCATCAGCAGGCAACCACGCGCCGGGCTCTCCTCGCCGGCCAGGGCCCAGCGGCTCATCACCCGCACCACGTCGTGGTTGCCCACCGACCAGCAGGGCCAGCCGTCGCTGAGTTCGCGCTCGATGCTCTCGATGGTGTGGCGGATAAAGGCCGGGCTGCACTGGGCGGTGAGCAGGTCGAAGGAATAGGCCATGTGCAGGGTGTCGCCGCCGCTGGTGTAGGCGGCCATGGTGCGCAGCGAGTCGTCGCAGCCGATCTCCGCCACCGTGGCGGTGCCGGGGTAGCGCTCCAGCAGCGCACGCAGGCGGCGCAGGAAGTCGAGGTTCTGCGGCTGGGTCTTGTCGTACAGGTGACGCTGGTAGGCGTAGGGGTTGTCGGCGCGCACGCCGATGCCGCCCTCGCGGATGTCCAGGTTCGGCGGATTGCTGCGCAGCGCCTGGTCGTGGAAGTAGAAGTTGGCGGCGTCCAGGCGGAAGCCGTCGACGCCCAGCTCCAGCCAAAACTGCATGTCGTCGAGCAGCTGTTGCTGCACCGCCGCGCAGTGGAAGTTGAGGTCGGGCTGGCTGGCCAGGAAGTTGTGCAGGTAGTACTGCTTGCGCCGGCCGTCCCAGCTCCAGGCCGAGCCGCCGAACACCGACAGCCAGTTGTTCGGCGGCGTGCCGTCCGGGTTCGGCTCGGCCCAGACGAACCAGTCCGCCTTGGGGTTGGTGCGGCTGCTGCGGCTCTCCGCGAACCAGGGATGCTGGTCGGAGCAGTGGTTGAGCACCTGGTCGATGATGATGCGCAGGCCGCGCTCGTGGGCGGCCGCCACCAGCGCGCGGAAGTCGTCGAGGGTACCGAACAGCGGGTCGACGCCACGGTAGTCGGAGACGTCGTAACCGAAGTCCTTCATCGGCGAGGTGAAGAACGGCGACAGCCAGATGGCGTCGACGTTGAGGCTGGCGATGTAGTCCAGCTTGGCGAGCACGCCGGGCAGATCGCCGACGCCGTCGTCGTTGCTGTCGAGAAAACTGCGTGGGTAGACCTGGTAGATGACGCCGCCGCGCCACCAGTCCTTGCGGATAACAGCCATACAGCAAAGCCTTTTGTTGTTCGTGGTGTGCTTACCACTCTAGGCAAGGGTGCTGCGCGTCACATCCTCCCCGGCGGGGTTTTCGCCGGCGTAGCTGGCGGCCGGCAAGGGGGAGGAGTTTTGCGGATGGAAACCCTGCGCGCGAGGCCAGGCCGCAGGCTGTCGCGGGGCCGCCCAGGCTACCCGCGCCTATCGAAGCAACAACAGATATGACGGCTATCCCGACCCCGCAGCGGTGCGCACGGCGCACCCTGCGGTATTCCCTACTCGCCCTGGATCTTGCTCAGCAGGCTGCGCGCCAGCTGCACCGCCTCGCTGCGCTGGGTGATGGCGAGCTTCTGGTAGAGGCTGCGGATATGGGTCTTGATGGTGGTCGGGGCGACGTTGAGGTGCTCGGCGATCTGCTCGTTGGCCAGCCCGGCGTGGATCAGGCTGAGCACCTGCCATTCGCGCCGGGTCAGCGGCGAGTGGCGGATCAGCTCGGGCACGTCGGGGCGGTTGATGATGTCCTGGATCACCGCCTCGTCGAGGGTGATGCGGATCGCCCGGCTGAAATCGCGCTGCTGCTGGGCCAGCTGGATCAGGCGCTCGGCGCGCTGCTGCTCCAGTTCGTCGAGGCGGCGCTCGTGCTGCAGCGCCTTGAGCATGGCGATCAGCGGCTTGCCCAGGCGCAGGAAGCTGCCGATGGCGCCGGTGCCGCTGGCCAGGGTCAGCGCCTGGTGCAGGTGATCGAGGCTGCTCTGGCGTTCCTCGCGCTGCCAGAAGGCCAGGGCCTGGAGGATATGGTTGCGGTTCTGGTCCATCACCAGCTGATGGCGCTCGGCGTCAAGCTGCAGCTGGCGCAGGATCGGCAGCGCGCGCTCGCCCTGGTTCAGCGCCAGGTAGGCGCGCACGTGGTTGCGCGCATTGCCCTGGGCGAAGTGGTTGGCCCCCGGCTTGAGCGGCGGCGCGGTGGCAAGCCACTGGCGGATGCTGTCCTTGTCCTGGGTCGAGTCCCAGTAGGTGAGCATCGCCGCATGGGCGTTGGCCTGCCAGTCGATATGGTAGTCGTCGCCGGCCAGCAGGCTCTGCAGCTTGCCGATGTAGTCGGCGCACTGGCTCTGCTGGCCGCGCGCATGGGCGACGCGGGCGAGCAGCACGTAGCACTGCAAAAACCAGTGATCGCCCACCGCATCGAGGATCTCCAGGCCCTGCAGGGCGCACTGCTCCGCCGCATCCAGGTGGTGCCATTCGAGCAGCACCTGGCCGCGCACGCGGTGGATGAACTCCATGATCGGGGTGACCGGCAACTGCTCCTGCTCGATGTACTGCAGCGCCCGCTCCTGCAGGTTGTAGGCCTTCTGCAGATGGCCCTGGGCGACGGCGATCTCCGACAGCTGGCCGAGACTCCACAGCACCGGGTGCGAGGCGTTGATCTGCTGCGCGCGGCGCACGGTCTCCTCGTGCTGCTGCTGGGCCTTGGCCAGCTCGCCCTGGACGAAGTGCGCCTCGGCCAGCACCGACATCGCCGCCACCTTGGAGGTGCGCATGGTCAGCGGCTCGAAGGCCAGCGCCTGGCGGGCGAAGGCCATGGCGCGCTGCTGATCGCCCTGGTTGATCGCCACCTGGGCGCGCACCGCCTGGTAGTCGGCCTCGATACGCTGCCACTGCTCGGCGCTGTAATGCTCGCGCTGCGCCGCCTCGCCGGCCTGCAGCCAGCGCTCGACCTGATCGCTCTGGTACTGGTTCTGCGAGGCCCAGGCCTGCAGCAGGGTGAACAGCGGCGACTCGGCCACGCGGCTCTCCGGCAGCACCGCCAGGCAACGCTGTAGCAGTTCCAGACGGCCCTGGCGGTAGAAATGCCGGCCATGCGCCTCGAGGATCTGCGCCACCCGCTGCGGGTCGCGCGCCAGCAGGGCATGGCGCGCGGCCTCCTCGGCCATCTTCTCCTCCAGCAGCGCCTCGGCGGCGCGCAGGTGCAGTTCGGCGACGCGCTGCGGCTGGTGGGTGGACAGCTCGTTGCGCAGGAAGCTGGCGAACAGCGGATGGTAGGCGAACCACTGGCGCAGCGGATCCACCGCCTGGATAAACAGGCCGCTGCGTTCCAGGGTTTCGAGCATCTCGCGGCCGTTGCAGCTGTCGGTCAGGCGGTCGGCCAGCGCCGCGCTGAAGCGCTCGAGCAGGCAGGTGGACTGGAGGAAATCCTGGGTGGCGCCGTCCAGGCCGTAGAGCACCTGCTCGCGGAAGTAGTCGCGGATATAGGGATGGCCGAGCTGCAGGGCCTCGAGAAACAGGTCCATGCCGCGCCCGGTCTGCACCTCCTGCAGGGTCAGCTGCAGCGCGCAGGGCCAGCCGCCGATGCGCCGGTTGAGGCGCTCGACCTGCTCGCGGTTGATGGCGATCGGCAGGCCCAGCTCCAGCAGCGCCTGCACCTCGTCCAGCTCGAAGGCCAGCTGCGCGGCGTCCAGCGCCAGCAGCTGGCGCTTGACCCGCAGCTCGGCAACGCCGAGATCCGGCAGACCGCGGCTGCACACCAGCAGGGTCAGCCAGTCGGGGGCGTTGCGCAGGAAGAAGCGCAGCGCGGCGATCACCTCGCGGTTGCGCAGCGCCTCGAACTCGTCGAGCACCAGCAGCAGCGGCGGGTGCTCGGCCGGCAGCTCGGCGAGCAGGCGGGTGAACAGGCCGTCGAGACCGTCGTCGCCCTGCTCGGCGCGATTGACGCACTGCGGGCAACCCTCGTCGAGCTGGCGATGCAGGGCGTTGAGCAGGTAGCGGCCGAACTGCCGCGGGCTGTTGTCGTTGCCGTCGAGGTTGAGCCAGGCCACGGCGCCGGCGAAGGCCGCCGCCCACTGGCTGGCCAGCACGGTCTTGCCGAAGCCGCTGGGCGCCTGCAGCACGGCCAGGCGCACCTGCGGCAGGCGCTGCAGCCACTCGTCGAAGCGCGGCCGCGGCAGCAGGCCGGGATGCAGCGCCGGCGCAGCCAGCTTGGCCGGTATCAGGGGCAGGGGCGGACGCGCCGCTGTGGTCATGATCCTCTCCCGTTATTTATCGTTGTCCGGGTTTTGGCGAAGCTTACATCGGTATCGGGGCGGCGGGTTTCAACCGTCCTGCGGCTGATCACGCCTAACCCGTAGGGTGCGCCGTGCGCACCAAAAAACGTGGTTACCCTGGTGCGCACTGCCTAGGCGGCCCCGCTACACCCTACGGCACTACCCCTTCACGCCCCCCGCGGTCAGCCCACCGACTATCCACTTCTGGCAATAGAGGAATACCAGGGTGATCGGCAGGCCGGAGAGCACCGCGGCGGCGGCGAAGTCGCCCCACAGGTAGTTCTGCTCGTACAGGTACTGCTGGGCGCCGACCGACAGGGTCAGCTTGTCCACGTCCAGCAGCAGCACCGAAGCGATGGGGTATTCGGTGATGCTGGTGATGAAGGCGAGGATGAACACCACGGCGAGAATCGGCACGCTCATCGGCAACAGGATGTGCACGAAGGCCTGCCAGGTGGTGGCGCCGTCGACGATGGCGGCCTCCTCCAGCGAGGCGTCGATGCTCTCGAAGTAGCCCTTGATGGTCCAGATATGCAGGGCCATGCCGCCGAGCGAGGCGACTATCACCGCGCCGTGGCTGTTCACCCCGAGCCAGCCGGCGTGCTTGCCGAGCTGGTCGAACAGGGCGTAGATGGCCACCAGCGACAGCACCGGCGGGAACATCTGGAAGATCAGCATGCCCTTGAGGATCGGCCCCTTGCCGGCGAAGCGCAGGCGGGCGAAGGCGTAGGCGCTGGTGGTCGACAGCAGCAGGATCAGCGCCGAGCTGATTAAGGCGATCTTCACCGAGTTCCACAACCAGGTCAGCACCGGGAACGGCGGCTGGGTCACCGAGCCGTCGGCGTGCTGGTAGGGAATGCCGAGGGCCAGCGACCAGTGCTCCAGGGTCGGGTTGTCCGGCAACAGGCTGCCGGTGGCGAAGTTGCCGTCGCGGAAGCTGATCGACACCACCATCAGCAGCGGGAAGACGATCAGCGCGATGAAGCCGAGCAGACCGGCATGGGTCAGCCACAGGCGGTATTTCACGGATTTCGGTTGCACCATCGCCATGGCGGGGTCCTCAGACTTTGACTTTCGACAGTTTCAGGTTGAGCCAGGCCAGCGCGCCCACCACCAGGAAGATCAGCGTGGCGATGGCCGCCGCCAGGGCGAAGTTCTGCCCGGAGTCCTGGAAGGCGATGCGGTAGGTGTAGCTCACCAAGAGATCGGTGGTGCCGGCCGGGGTGGTGGCGCCGATGATGTCCGGGCCGCCGCGGGTCAGCAGGGTGATCAGCACGAAGTTGTTGAAGTTGAAGGCGAAGCTGGCGATCAAAAGCGGCGCCAGTGGCTTGATCAGCAGCGGCAGGGTGATCTTCAGCAGGTTGTCCAGAGGCGTCGCCCCATCCATCGCCGAGGCCTCGTAGAGGTCGCGCGGGATGGCCTGCAACAGGCCCATGCACAGCAGCAGCATGTAGGGATAACCCAGCCAGGTGTTGACCATCAGGATCATCGAGCGGGCCAGGGTCGGGTCGCTGAACCAGTCCGGGCGCAGGCCGAACAGGCCGTTGAGCAACAGGTTGATCTCGCCGAAGTTCTGGTTGAACAGGCCGCGGAACACCAGGATGGAAATGAACGCCGGCACCGCGTAGGGCAGGATCAGCATCAGCCGGTAGAACGCCTTGCCGCGCACCAGGTCCCACTGCAGCAGGCTGGCCAGCACCAGGCCGACGGCCAGGGTGAAGAGCACGGTGAGGCCGGCGAAGGCCACGGTCCAGACGAAGATCTCGAGGAAGGGGCCGCGGATGCTCGGGTCGGTCAGCACCTTGGCGAAGTTGCTGGTGCCGGCGAATACGGTGAAGCCCGGCGCCACCTTGTTGCCATGGCTGTCGAGGTAGAAGCCGGTGGCATGGTCGGCCTCCAGACGCTCGTTGCTGCGGGTGTTGAGCAGGTCGCCGCCCTCCAGCAGGCGGTACAACGGCTTGACCGCCGCCACCTCGCGCAGGCCGTACAGGCGCAGCAGCTCGCCGTCGCTGCCGCGCAGCACCCACTGTTCCAGCTCGGCGCGGCGCTGGATCACCTCGCGCAGCGCCAGTGCCGCGCCCAGCTCGCCGGGTTCGCGTTCGGCCCTCAGCGCCAGCGGCTCGCCGGCCGCATCGCCGGCCAGCGGCGCCGAGACAAACACGCCGCGCTCGCCCTTGTCGACGCGCAGACGCAGCTCGCCGGCCTCATCGCGGTGCAGGCTGAAGGCGTAGCGCTCGCCGGCCAGGTAGGTCTGGCGCAGGTGGTAGCGCTGCACCTGCTCGAAGCTCAGCAGGTTGCTGCCGCTGTAGTTGGTGAAGCCGATGCCCACGGTGTACAGCAGCGGGAAGATGACGAACACCAGCATGCCCGCCAGCGCCGGGTAGATATAGCGATGGGCGTAGGCGCGGCGACTAATGAACACGTAACTGGCGATGCCGGTGACCACCAGCCCGAGCAGGGCGAAGGCCAGCTGCTGCTGGGCGTAGAGCGCCACCACCAGGTACAGCGCCAGCGCATTGAACAGGCCCCACAGGCTCCAACGCAGGCCGGCACGCAGGGATGGCAGGGAAAACAGCTTCATGGGCGTAGCGGCCACGGCGGCGGAAAGATTGACGACGGACATCAGGGTTATAGCCTCGGAGCGGGGCCGCCGCCGACGCCAGGCGTCGACGGCGACCGGATTTCACTTGGCGATGCGCTTGGCAGCGTCGTCCAGCGCGGCGTCCACGGTCTGCCGACCGGAGGTGATGTTGCTCAGCGCCGGCGCCATGGCCGACCAGAAGGCGCCCATCTCCGGCACGTTGGGCATCGGCTGGCCGAGCTGGGCGTTGTCGAAGGTGGCCTTGATCAGCGGGTCGCTGGCCAGCTCGGCCATATAGGCCTTGTTCGGCACCGCGCCGAGCGGCACGTCGGCGCTCATGGTCTTGAGCCCCTCGACCTGCAGCAGGTAGTTCTCGAGGAACTCCACGGCCAGCGCCTGGTTGGGGCTGGCGGCGTTCAGCGCGGCGGCCATCACCCCGCTGAAGGGCCGGCTGGGGGCGTCGCCGACCGCGGGAATCGGCGCCACGCCGAAGTCGATGCCGCTCTTCCTGGCGTTGGCCCAGGCCCAGGGACCGCTGATGAACATGGCCGACTCACCCTTGTTGAAGGCCGCCTCGGCGACGCTGTAGTCGGCGCCCTTGGGCATCACCCCGGCGTCGATCAGCGCCTTGAGAGTCTGCGCGCCCTGCTTGGCGCCGGCGCTGTTGACCCCGGTGCGGCGGGTGTCGTAACCGCCCTCGGCGGCGGCGAAGGCGTAGCCGCCGTTGGCGGCCAGCAGCGGCCAGGTGAAGTAGGTGTTGTTGTAGTCCCAGAGGATGGCGCGCTTGCCGGCCTTGGCCAGCTCGGCGTTGAGCGCCAGCACCTCGTCGAAGCTGGCCGGCGGAGTCGGCACCAGCGCCTTGTTGTAGAGCAGGCCGATGGCCTCGACCGCCATGGGGTAGCCCCACAGCTTGCCGCCGTAGGTCACCGCGTCCCAGGCGAAATCCTCGATCTCGCCCTGGGTCTTGGCACTGGGGGTGATCGGCGAGATCAGCCCGCTCTGCGCCCATTCGCCGAGGCGGTCGTGGGCCCAGATGAAGATGTCCGGGCCGTTGCCGGTGGCGGCGGCCTGCTGGAACTTGTCGGTGGCGCTGTCCGGATGAGCCACCTCGACGGCGATGCCGGTGTCGGCGGTGAAACGCTCGCCGACCTTGGCCAGGCCCTTGTAACCCTTGTCGCCGTTGATCCAGATGACCAGCTTGCCCTCCTCGATGGCGGCCTGGGCCGGCAGGGAATGGCTCAGGGTGGCGGCAAGGCCGATGGCGACGGCGCTGAGCAGCGTCTTGTTCATGTCTTGTTGTCCTCGTGGCTTCTTGTTTTTGATCCACAACCGCGGCGAGCCGGTGAGCGCTCTGCCAGCCCGGTCATCCTCGACCGAAAGGGCAAGCACCACATCCTCCCCGGTCGCGCTCTCGAGGGCGTAGAAGCGGGGGCGTAGTCTGCCAGCGCCTCCCTGAAAAAAGTATGCACCCCTGCCCCTTCTGCGCCTGTCACGCAGACCGGCGGCGCGCTGCAATGCTGGCCTCCCTCCTCGCCTCAGGGTATCGCCATGACCCCGCAACAACAGCGTCGCCAAAGCCAGCTGGCCTTCGCCGCCAGCGGCGCCGAACTCGCGGTGGGCTCGCCCGCCGACTGCCCGCTGCCCCTCGACCAGCTGCTGGCCACCCGCCCAGACAGCCCCTGGGTGCGCCGCCATTTCGCCGGCGGGCTGACCGCCGAGGTCTACCAGCTCGAAGCCGGCGGCCGGCTGTGGACGCTCAAGCGCGCACGCACCCCGTGCAAGGTGCGCAACCCCGACGGTCAGACCTCCTTTCTCAACGAAGTGCAGCGCCGCGGCGAACTGCAGGCGCTCAAGCGCCAGGCGGACTGGGGCGAGGCCCTGGCCGGCATCGTCGAGACCCGCTACGCCAGCTACCGCCAGGGCCTGCTGCTGTCGCCCTGGATCGCCGGCGAGGCGATCGACGAATGGGACGAGCGGCGCCTGCTGCAGCTGTTCGACAGCCTGCGGGCGCTGCTGCAGCTGGGCTTCTTCGAGTGGGACCTGTGCCCCGGCAACCTGCTCGACGACGGCCGCATCCGCCTATTCGACTTCGGCTATATGTACCGCTTCGAGCCGCTGCACAGCTTCAACAGCAACGGCCTGCTGAGCCCGCAGCACCATGGCGCCGAGCGCTTCGAGACGCGCTGCTACTACGCCCATCTGCTGCGCCTGGAGCACCGGCGCGGGCAGAGCGCCGCCCTGGCCGCGCTGGAGCTGGAAAAGCGCATCGCCCTGGACTGCTACCAGCGCCTGCATCGCGAGCTGAGCACCCGCGGCGCCAGCGCCACGGTGCTGGCCTGGCTGGATGGCATTATCGACCAGTGGCGCACGGCGCTGCGCGACGGCCTGGATGGCCTGTACCTGCGCGAGGCCTGACGCTCGCACCTGAGCGACCTGGAAGACGATCTGGGCGGCCAGACCTGCACGCCGCTGACCCTGCAGCGCATCGCCTGGCTACAACGCTGCCTGGACGAATGCGGTTCCCAGCTGCAGCGCTGGAAACTGCTCGAAGGCCGCAGCGCAGACGCCTGGCGCGCCGAGCTGGAACAGGCGCAGCAGCAGGCGCACGACTGGCAGGTCAGCGAATAGGCGGGAGAGGGGTGGTGCGCACGACCCAGGCGGCCCCGGGCGCCCCAGGATTCGCCACGCCATACCCGGAGACTGGCGTATCGGCGCCATCCTAGGGTGCGCACCGCCGCCCAACGGATACGGCCGTTAGCCCCTAGTCCGGATGCCATCCGGGAATGGCCTCAAACCAGGCCCGTGCGCAAGCTCAGCACCCCCTCCTCCCCCGGCTGCAGGCACAAACTGTCGGGGCCGCAGCTGGCGGCTTCGACGCAGAGAAAGCCCAGGCTCTCGTTCCAGCCAACCTCGGTCAGCGGCCGGCTGCCGGGATGCCAGACCACGCTGTTGGCGCCGCCGCGGGTGTCGATGGCCAGGCGCCGCTGCCAGGGCAGGTCCTGCAGCTGCAGCAGGCCGGCGTGGCGGAAGATGCGGTGGCAGCCGTCCTCGATGCGCAGCTCGCCCTCCTGGCGGCAGTCGGCGCGCGCCAGCAGGTCATGGCCGGCGGCGCCGTCGAGGCCGAGCAGCGCCACCCGCGACACGTCGCTGATGCGCCAGTAGGCGTGCAGCGCATGGCTGAGCCGGCACGGCTCGCTGTCCTGATGACGGGTCACCAGGCGCAGCGCCAGGGTTTCGCCCAGTTCGGCCTCGAGACGCAGCGTCCAGTCGCACAGCTCGAGCTGCCAGAGCAGCCGCACGCCCTGCTCGCCCCAGTCGCAACTCAGCAGTTGCCAGTCCTCGCTCAACCTGGCCCAGCCGTGGGACGGCCAGCCGCTCTCGCTGGGATGGCGACCGAACCAGGGCCAGCAG
This sequence comes from Pseudomonas sp. AOB-7, assembly GCF_003696305.1. Taxonomy (GTDB): domain Bacteria; phylum Pseudomonadota; class Gammaproteobacteria; order Pseudomonadales; family Pseudomonadaceae; genus Aquipseudomonas. Next base: position 554,832 of record NZ_RFFK01000001.1, read on the forward strand.
ATCGGCACCCCGCCGCGAATCGCCGCGCCCTGCGGCCAGTGCCCGGCGCACCACAGCCAGGGCCGCTGGCCGCGCGGCTGAAAATGCAGCAGTTGCGCGCCCTGACGGCTGAACGCCGCCTGGAACAGAGGGTGTTCGAGCAACAGCAGCTCGCGCCCCTGGCGCACCGTCCAGCGCTGGCGCGCCTGGCCGGGCTCGGCAAAGAGCCCGGCCAGCGGGTGCAGCTCGGCGCCGCCGCCGCCGGCGCCGAGCGGGCGCGAGGCGCTTACCACCAGTGCTCCACCTGCACGCCGAAGTTGTAGCCGTGACGCGCAGTGTCGAAAGCGCCACTGTCGGACAGCGCCGAGCCGGCCGCCAACTGGCTGGCCGCCTGCTGCGCCGCGCGGTTCCAGCTGGCGTAGGTGTAGTACAGGCGAAACTCCGGGCGCGCCCAGAAACCGGGACCGGCCGGCGACCAGGTCGGGGCGATGGTGAACTTGGTCAGCTTGCGCGTGCCGCCGGTGGCGTCGACCTGATCGTGACCCAGCTCGCCGACCAGCTTGAACTGCTCGGTGAAGGCGTAGCTGGTGCGCCCGCCCACCGACAGCCAGTCCTGGTCGTCGCCGTCGGGCCGGGTGTCCTTCTGGTAGACGAACTGCACCTGGCCGCCGAGGCGCGGCGTGGCCTGCCAGTCGAAGAACTCCACCAGGCGCCAGCTCTTGTTGTCGCGATCCAGGGTGACGTCGCCGGTATAGCCCAGGCCGGTGCCCGGGCCGCGGCCGTACTGCAGGGCGAAGGTGTTGACGCCGCCGAGGAAGTCGCTCTGCTTGTGCTGCGCGGTGACCGCCCAGCCGCTGTTGGCGCCGGTGCTGTCGGGCTTGTCGATGTAGCTGACGCCCAGCTCCAGCTCGCCGCCCGGGTTGACCTTGAAGCCGGCGACGTTGAAGTCATGACGGTTGATATAGGGCTCCTGGAAGTAGCTGTCCTTGCGCGAGAAGGCGTAGCTGTACTTCAGGCCGCCGTACTCGAAGTCCTCGATACCGGCGCCGGTGGCGCTCTGGTTCCAGTAATAGAAGTCGCTGATATGAATGTCGTTACGCTTGTAGAAGCGGCGTCCGGCCCACAGCGAACCGCCGTTCAGCGCCGGCACCTTGCTCCACTCGGCGTACATCTGGTTCATCCGCGCGAAACCATAGTCGCCGGTGAACTTCGGGGTGTGGCCGTACTGGTTGTACAGCTGAGCCATGCCCTCGATGCTGAAGACCGAACCGTCGTCCAGGGTCAGCAGGTCCTGGCGCAGGTCCAGTTCGATGTACTGCTCGCACTCGTTGCCCAGGCGGTACTTGGAGGGCGCGCCAGGCAGCTGGAAGCAGGACTGGGTGCCGCCGTTCTCCGAACCGCCGGCGCCGCTGCGCATATAGCCGGTGAACTCCAGCGCCTGCACCTGAGGGGCGGCCAGCGCCAAGGCCAGCAGGCAGGGTATCGCGGGGCCGCCCAGGCCGAGCGGGTGAAAGGCAGCTTGCGGTGTGGTCTTCATCGTTGCTCCTGATTGTTTTTATTGTGTGAAGTACTGCGCTTAACCGCCGCAGTGGCGGGTTCGTTGATGCGCAAGACCTGGGCGGCCCCGCGACACCCTACGGGAGAAGGCGCGTCGATACCGCGGCGCGGCTCACCCTCTCTTCAACTGCGCCACCTTGCCCTCAGTGGCCTGGCGCTTTCCCGGGCGCAGGCGCTCACCGCTGGCGGCGTCGAACAGCAGCACGCGCGCCGGATCGAACTGCAGGTCCAGGCTGGCGCCGGCCTGCGGCGCGGCGTCCGGCGCCAGGCGGCAGCACACCTTGGTCTGGTTGAGGCTGACGAACACCAGGGTGTCGGGGCCGGTGGGCTCGACCACCTCGACCTCGGCGCGCAGGCTCGGCAGCGCCGCAGCGGCGCCGGCCAGCTGAATCTGTTCGGGACGCACGCCGAGGATCAGCTCGCGCCCTTCCAGCTCCGCCGCCGCGCCCAGCGGCAGCTCGCAGCGCGCCTGCCCAGAGTCGAGCAGGCCAAAGCACTGGCCGTCGCGCAGCTGCGTGCGCAGCGGGATGAAGTTCATCGGCGGCGAACCGATAAAGCTGGCGACGAACTGGTTGGCCGGGTCGTTATAGATCTCCTGTGGGGTGCCGAACTGCTGGATGATGCCGTCCTTCATCACCGCCACCTTGTCGCCCAGGGTCATGGCCTCGATCTGGTCGTGGGTGACGTACACCGTGGTGGTCTTCAGGCGCTGATGCATCAGCTTGATCTCGGTGCGCATCTCCACGCGCAGCTTGGCGTCGAGGTTCGACAGCGGTTCGTCGAACAGGTAGATCTTCGGCCGCCGCGCCAGCGCCCGGCCCATGGCCACGCGCTGCTGCTGGCCGCCGGACAGCTGGCCGGGCTTGCGGCCCAGCAGGTGCTCGATCTGCAGCAGCTTGGCCACACGCGCCACCTCGGCCTCGATCTCGGCCGGCGGCAACTTGCGCATCTTCAAACCGAAGGCGATGTTGTCCTTCACCGTCATGGTCGGGTACAGCGCGTAGGACTGGAATACCATGGCGATGTCGCGATCCTTCGGGCTCATGCCACTGATGTCGGCGCCGTCCACCAGGATCGCCCCGCCACTGATCTCCTCCAGGCCGGCGATGCAGTTCATCAGGGTGGATTTGCCGCAGCCGGAGGGGCCGACCAGGATCAGGAACTCGCCGGAGTCGATGGCCAGTTCGATGTTCTTCAGGGTGTCCGCCAGGCCGCTGCCGTAGGACTTGTTGACGTTGCGCAGTTCGAGGGTAGCCATGGTTATTACCTCAACCTTTGACGGCGCCGGCGGTGAGGCCGCGCAGGAAGTATTTTCCGGCCAGGATGTAGACCAGCAGGGTGGGCAGCCCGGCGATCATCGCCGCGGCCATGTCGACGTTGTATTCCTTGGCCCCGGTGCTGGTGTTGACCAGGTTGTTCAGCGCCACGGTGATCGGCTGGGTGTCGCCGCTGGCGAACACCACGCCGAACAGGAAGTCGTTCCAGATCTGGGTGAACTGCCAGATCAGGCAGACCATGATGATCGGCACCGACATCGGCAGCAGGATGCGCGCGAAGATGGTGAAGAACCCCGCGCCGTCGAGGCGCGCGGCGCGCACCAGCGCCTCGGGAATGCTCACGTAGAAGTTGCGGAAGAACAGCGTGGTGAAGGCCAGGCCGTAGACCACATGCACCAGCACCAGGCCTTCGGTGGTGTTGGCCAGGCCGAGCTGGCCGAGGGTGAAGGACGCCGGCAGGAGGATCACCTGGAACGGCAGGAAGCAACCGAACAGCAGCAGGCCGAAGAACAGCTGCGAGCCGCGAAAGCGCCACATGGCCAGCACGTAGCCGTTCAGCGCGCCAAGCAGGGTGGAGATCAGCACCGCCGGGATGGTGATCTTCACCGAGTTCCAGAAGTAGCCGCCGACGCCGTCCCAGGCCTTGACCCAGCCGATCACCGTGAGTACGTCGGGCCAGGACAGCAAATTGCCGGTGCGGATATCGTCCGGGGTCTTGAAGCTGGTCAGCAGCATCACCAGCAGCGGCACCAGGTACACCGCGCAGGCCAGGATCAGGGTGGCGTGAATGGCCAGGCGGCTGAGGCTGAAGGCGCTGGTCCGGCGCGCCGGTCGCGGCGCCAGGCGCGCATCGAGGACGGAATCAGTCATGGCGTTTGCCTCGCAGTTCGGAATACAGGTAGGGCACCAGGATCGCCAGCACCGCGCCGAGCATCAGCATCGCGCTGGCGGCGCCGAGGCCCATCTGGCCGCGGGTGAAGGTGTGGGCGTACATGAACATCGCCGGCAGGTCGGAGGCGTAGCCGGGGCCGCCGGCGGTCATCGAGGCGACCAGGTCGAAGCTCTTGATCGCGATATGGGCGAGGATCATCAGCGCGCTGAAGAACACCGGGCCCAGGCTCGGCAGCACGATGCGCAGGTAGATGCTCGGCAGGCTGGCGCCGTCGACCTGGGCGGCGCGGATGATCGACTGGTCCACCCCTCTCAAACCAGCCAAAAAAAGCGCCATAACGAAGCCCGAGGACTGCCACACCGCGGCCATCACCAGGCAGTAGACGACGCGCTCCGGGTCCACCAACCAGTCGAAGCGAAAGCCCTCCCAGCCCCAGTCACGCAGCAGCTTGTCCAGGCCCAGGCCGGGGTTGAGCAGCCACTTCCAGGCGGTGCCGGTGACGATCATCGACAGCGCCATGGGATAGAGAAAGATGGTGCGGATAAAGCCTTCGCGGCGGATGCGCTGATCCAGCAGCACCGCCAGCAGCACGCCGATGGCCAGGCTGATGGCGATGAACAGGCCGCCGAACATCAGCAGGTTCTGGCTCGCCACCCACCAGCGGTCGTTGTCCCACAGCCGCGCGTACTGCTGCAGCCCAACGAAGTTGTAGCTGGGCATGAAACGCGAGTTGGTGAACGAGAGCAGGAAGGTCCAGCCGATGTAGCCGTAGAAGCCCACCAGCACGATGACCATGCTCGGCGCCAGCACCAGCTTGGGCAGCCAGCGTTGCAGGGCATCCAGCGGTGACGCTTTGGCGAATACTGCGTTTGAACTCATGGATCACTCCGTTGTTGCAGGTTGCGCGGTCGGCCCCATTGCCCCTGAGAGAGGGAAACGCGGCGCGGCCGATCCCGTGGCGCAGGCTTGAGGGCATGCGCCTGGGATCACAGGCTTGAAACCGGCGGGTTACGCCCGCCCTGGGGGAAGGGCCGCCCAGGCGGCCCGAGCGCTCACTGCACCGCCTGGATCGCCGCCGCCAGCTGCTGGGCGGCGCGCTTGGGGTCGGCCTTGGGGTCGTTGAAGAAGTTGGTCACCACGTCGAACACCGCGCCCTGCACGTAGCTGGAGGCGGCCATGCCGTGGGCCAGGCTCGGCTGCAGACCGCCGCCGGCGGCGGCATCCTTGAAGTCGGCCATGGACTTCTGCGCGCAGGCGTCGAAGCTGCTCATGTCCTGGTCCATGCGCACCGGGATCGAGCCCTTGTTCTGGTTGAAGAACTCCTGGAACTCGGTGCCCATCACCGTGCGCGCCAGGTCTTCCTGGGCCTTGCGGTTGTCGGCGTCGCTCAGCTTGAACATGGCCAGCGAGTCGATGTTGAAGGCGAAGCTGCCCTGGGTTCCGGGGAAGGCCAGGCACTGGTAGTCCTTGCCGGCGACCTTGCCGGCGGCGGTCCATTCGCTCTTGGCCCAGTCGCCCATGATCTGCATGCCGGCCTTGCCGTCGATCACCAGGCCGGTGGCGCTGTTCCAGTCGCGCCCGGCGGCATCGGCGTCGATGTAGCCGCGCAGCTTCTGCAGGGCGGCGAACACCTCGACCATCTTGTCGCCGGTCAGGGTGGCGCGGTCCTGCTCGACGAAGGCCCGGCGAAAGCCCTCGGCGCCGAGAATGCTGAAGGCCAGGCCCTCGAACACGGTGCCGTCCTGCCAGGGCTGGCCGCCATGGGCGATGGCGATGAAGCCGGCCGCCTTGAGCTGGTCGGCGGCGGCGAAGAATTCGTCGAGGGTGGTCGGCGGCGTGGCGCCGGCCTTGGCGAACACTTGTGGGTTGATCCACAACCAGTTGACCCGGTGCACATTAACCGGCACCGCCACGTAGTCGCCCTGGTACTTCATCACATCGACCACCTGCGGCGGCAGCAGGCCGTCCCAGTTCTGCTCGGTGGCGACGCCGTTGAGATCGGCGAGCAGGCCCAGCTCGCCCCACTCCTGGATGTCCGGGCCCTTGATCTGTGCGGCGGCAGGCGGATTGCCGGACACGGCGCGGGTCTTCAGCACGGTCATGGCCGCTTCGCCACCGCCGCCGGCGACGGCGAAGTCCTTCCAGCTGTGGCCCTGGGCTTCGACCAGTTTCTGCAGGGTATCGGCGGCGCGCTTTTCGCCGCCGGAGGTCCACCAGTGCAGCACTTCGACTTCGCCGGCGGAGGCGGACAGGGGCAACAGGGCAGCGAGAGAAATGGCGGTGGTCAGGCGAGAGATCGCTTTCATGGGAAGAGACACCTTGTTGTTGTTATTCGCGGGCAAGTCGTGGTGCTTGCGCTGGAATCGAGTCTAACCACGGCCTTGGCCACGGCGGGTAACGAAGGGATGAAGAAAGGTCACCGAATGGTTACATAAGCGGGCCGCCCCGCGGGCTGGTAGGCTTGTCGGCTTTGCACCACTGCCGGGGAGCACTTCCATGCATGCACTGATCGCCCTCAGCCGCTTTATCGGCAACAGTTTCGCCCTCTGGGTGCTGCTGTTCGCCGTGCTGGCGTTCTTCCAGCCGAGCTGGTTCCTGCCGGTGACGGCGTGGATAGTACCGCTGCTCGGGCTGATCATGTTCGGCATGGGCCTGACCCTCAAGGGCGCGGACTTCAGGGAAGTGGCGCGGCGCCCGCTGGCGGTACTGCTCGGCGTGCTGGCGCAGTTCAGCATCATGCCGGCGGTGGCCTGGGTGCTGTGCCAGACCTTCGGCCTGCCGGCGGAAATCGCCGTCGGGGTGATCCTGGTCGGCTGCTGCCCCGGCGGCACCGCCTCCAACGTCATCACCTGGTTCGCCCGCGGCGATCTGGCGCTGTCGGTGTCGATCACCGCGGTGACCACCCTGCTCGCCCCGCTCGCCACCCCGGCGTTGATCTGGCTGCTGGCCTCGGAATGGCTGCCGGTGTCGTTCGGCGCCATGTTCGTCTCGATTCTCAAGATGGTGCTGCTGCCCATCGTCCTCGGCCTGATCGCCCAGCGCCTGCTCGGCGAACGGGTGAAGACCGCGGTGGAGGTGCTGCCGCTGATCTCGGTGGTGTGCATCGTCGCCATCGTCGCCGCGGTGGTGGCCGCCAGCCAGGGCAAGATCGCCGAATCCGGCCTGCTGATCATGGCGGTGGTGATGCTGCACAACGGCATCGGCCTGGGGCTCGGCTACCTGGCCGGGCGCCTGTTCGGCATGCCGCTGGCGCAGCGCAAGACCCTGTCGATCGAGGTCGGCATGCAGAACTCCGGCCTCGGCGCGGCGCTGGCCAGCGCCCACTTCAGCCCGCTGGCGGCGGTGCCCAGCGCGCTGTTCAGCGTCTGGCACAACCTGTCCGGCCCGCTGCTGGCCACGGTTTATCGTCGGATGAGTCAGGATTCCGATAAAAGCGCCAGCTGAATCAAAAACTTCCGTTGATCCGGGGCAGCTTGCCCCGGCCTCGAAGATGTGCAGAATACTGCACGACGCGAGGACGACCTCCGCATTGCCGCAACGGCGATGAACCATCCCGGGGACGGCCCCTTCAGTCCCCACTGGAGGTCATCATGTCCTGGATCATTCTGCTGCTCGCCGGCCTGTTCGAAGTCGGCTGGGCCGTCGGCCTGAAATACACCGACGGCTTCACCCGTCCCCTGCCCAGCCTGCTCACCGTCGCCGCCATCGTCATCAGCCTCGGCCTGCTCGGCCTGGCCATGAAGGAATTGCCGCTGGGCACCGCCTACGCCATCTGGACCGGCGTCGGCGCGGTGGGCACGGTGATCGCCGGCATCGTCCTGTTCGGCGAATCGATGGCGCTGCTGCGCCTGGCCAGCGTGGCGCTGATTCTCTGCGGCCTGGTCGGGCTCAAGTTGAGCCATTGAGGGCGCCGGCTCCGTGGGAGGCGCTTTGGCGGCGAATCGCGGCTACGACTGCATGGATGCAGGAGGTAGCGCCGCGCCCGTTCCCTACGGGCTGCGGCATTCACCACATCCCTGTGGATTGCGAAGCAGGATGCCCGAGCCGAAAGCCCCTCCCACACGAGCGTTCGCTACCGCCAATCGCCACGTAACTCCGCCACCTGTGCCTGCAACGCCTCGCGCCGCGCCAGCTCCGGCGCCAGCGGCGCGCCGGCCACCAGGCACACCCGCGACCACAGGCGCTTGAACAGGCCCTTGCGTGGGTCGCGGCTGAAGAAGCTGCCCCACAGCCCGCGCAGCGCCATGGGAATCACCGGCACCGGGTTCTCCTCGAGGATGCGCTCGATGCCGGCCTTGAACTCGTTGAGTTCGCCGTCACCGGTCAGCTTGCCCTCGGGGAAGATGCACACCAGTTCGCCGTTGCGCAGGTACTCGGCGATCTTCTTGAACGCCGCGTCGTAGATCAGCAGGTCCTCGTTGCGCCCGGCGATCGGCACGGTGCCGGCGGTGCGGAAGATGAAGTTGAGCAGCGGCAGGTCGTAGATCTTGTAGTACATGACGAAGCGCACCGGCCGCCGCACCGCGCCGCCGATCAGCAGCGCATCGACGAAGGACACGTGGTTGCACACCAGCACCGCCGGGCCCTCGTCGGGGATGGCGTCGAGCCCCTTGTGCTCGACCCGGTACATCGAATGGCCCAGCAGCCAGATGAGGAAGCGCATGCTGAACTCGGGGACGATCTTGAAGATGTAGCTGTTGACCGCCACGTTCATCAGCGACACCACCAGAAACAGCTGCGGAATCGACAGCCCGGCGACGCTGAGAAAGAGGATCGCGACTATGGCCGAGGCCACCATGAACAGCGCGTTGAGGATGTTGTTGGCGGCGATCACCCGTGCCCGCTCGTGCTCGGCGGTGCGCGACTGGATCAGCGCATACAGCGGCACGATATAGAAGCCGCCGAACAGGCCGATGCCGAGAATGCAGCCGAGAATCCACCAGGCCTGGCCATGGCCCAGCAGCGCCAGCCAGTCGTGCGGCGCGGCGCCCTGGGGAAAACCGCCGGAGAACCACCACAGCAGCATGCCGAACAGGGTCAGGCCGATGGAGCCGAACGGCACCAGGCCGATCTCCACCTTGTGCCCACTCATGCGTTCGCAGAGCATCGAACCCAGGCCGATGCCGAGCGAGAACACGGTGAGGATCAGCGTCACCACGCTCTCGTCGCCGTGCAGCCACTGCTTGGCGTAGGCCGGAATCTGCGTCAGGTAGATGGCGCCGAGGAACCAGAACCAGGAGTTGCCCACCAGCGAGCGCGACACCGCCGGACGCTGGCCGAGGCCGAGTTTCATGATCAGCCAGGACTGGCGCAGGATGTTCCAGTCCAGCGGCAGCGTCGGCATCGCCGCCGCCGCACGCGGGATGCCGAGGCTGGCCAGGTAGCCGAGCAGCGCCACGCCGACCACCGAACCGGCGACTATGGCCGCGTAGCTGCTGCTGGCCATCATCACCCCGGCGCCGATGGTGCCGGCGAGAATGGCCAGGAAGGTGCCCATCTCCACCAGGGCGTTGCCGCCCACCAGCTCCTCCTCCTTCAGGTGCTGCGGCAGGATCGAATACTTCACCGGGCCGAACAGCGCCGACTGGGTGCCCATGGCGAACAGCACGGCGAGCATCAAGGGCAGGCTGTCGAGCAGCACCCCGGCGGCGCCGGCGAGCATGATGAACACCTCGGCCAGCTTGATCTTGCGGATCAAGGCGTCCTTGGCGAACTTCTCGCCGAACTGGCCGCCGAGGGCGGAGAACAGGAAGAACGGCAGGATGAACAGCAGCGCGCAGAGGTTGACCAGCAGATCGCGGTCGGCGCCGGTGTTGAGCTTAAACAGGATGGCGAGAATCAGCGACTGCTTGAAGATGTTGTCGTTGAAGGCGCCAAGCAGCTGGGTCAGGAAGAACGGCAAGAAGCGCTTCTTGCCGAGCAGGGCGAATTGCGATTGTTGGGTCATCGTCCATGGTCCTCGCGGGGCCGGATTGCCCGCACAGGCATTTGACTGCAATTGCCCCGGCGAAAGCCACAGGGCAAATGCGATGGCGATAACCACCCGGCGCCATGAGGTGGAGGCCGTAGGGTGGATGTCGCTTTTTACATCCACCAGAGCGGTGGATCGGTGAAGCGTGATCCACCCTACGCAGCGCCCAAAAAAAACGGCAGCCCAATCGGGCTACCGTTCTCGAACTCGGAGAAAACGTCAGTGCCAGGCACTGACTACAACCTCACCTGCACTCCCTGGGGAATGCCTGGCCAGTCTGACAAAAGCCCCGGGCAGCGTCCGTTTAGCTTTGTTACCTGCCTGCAAAGAAATGTAAACGGCGGATGACTGGGCGGTCCGCGCCGCGGCACAATCGCGCCATGAACGCCTACCACCCCGCCTGCTGCAGCCCCCTCGACGACCACGACCCGCTGCCCCGCCCGCTGCCCGGCACGCGGCTGATCAGCACCCGCTTCGACCCGGCGCGACTGGCCGCGGACGACTTCGCCCGCTGCGAGATCGCCCCGGTGCGCGGCGTGGCCAAGCGCCAGAGCGAATACCTGGCCGGCCGCCTGTGCGCCCGCGAGGCGCTGCGACGCCTGACCGGCGTGGCCTGCGTGCCGGCCGTCGGCGCCGACCGTGCGCCGCAGTGGCCAGGCGGCGTAACCGGCTCCATCACCCACGGCGACGGCTGGGCCGCAGCGCTGGTCGGCCATGCCCGGCAGTGGCGCGCCATCGGCCTGGACGTGGAGCAGCAGCTGCCCGTCGAGCGCGCCCTGCGCCTGCAGGGCGAGATCCTCACCCCGGCAGAGCTGGAGCACCTCGACGGCCTGGACGACGCGGCCCGCGCCCAGCGCATCGGCCTGAGCTTCTCGCTCAAGGAAAGCCTGTTCAAGGCGCTCTACCCGCTGACCCTGACCCGCTTCTATTTCCAGGATGCCGAAGTGCTCGACCTGGATCAGGACGGCGCGCGCCTGCGCCTACTGCTCGACCTCAACGCGGACTGGCGCGCCGGTGCCGAGCTGGACGGCCAGTTCGTGCTGTTCGAGGGCAAGGTTTTGAGCCTGGTGGCCGTACCTGCCTTATAAGCGGTGCGCGCGGCGCCCCCTGCTATGCGGGGCATCCAAAGCTGTTGATGGATAACGGTGCGCGGCTCGCAGGCTGTCGCGGGGCCGCCTAGGCCGTGCGCACCAGGCCCAGCACCGGCCGCCGCCCTACTCGCCCTGACGCCGCGGCCACACCAGGCTGAAACGCGCGCCGCCGAGGCTGGCGCTGCAACCGATCTGCGCGCGGCCGCCGTGCCAATAGATGATCCGCCGCACGATGGACAGCCCCAGGCCATGTCCGCCGGAGGCGCGGGTGCGGCTGTCGTCCAGGCGCAGGAAGGGGCTGAACAGCCGTTCCCAGGCCTCCTCCGGCACGCCCGGGCCGTCGTCCTCGACGTCGATGCGGCAGCGCTTGTGGCCCACCTGGCAGCTGATCAGCACGCGCGACTCGGCGTAGCGCATGGCGTTGCTCACCAGGTTCTGCAGCGCCCGGTGCAGGTAGCGCGGCTCGGCTTCGACCCAGCAGGTGCCGTCTTCCTGCACGCTGAGGGTCGCCCCGCGCTCGACCCGCACGCTGGCGCGCAGCGGCGCCAGCTCCTCGATCACTTGGTCGATCAGCGCCTGCAGCTCGACCTGCTGGAAGTTCAGCGCCGGCGAGCCCTGCTCCAGGCGCGCGTAGGTGAGCATCTCGTCGACCAGCTTGTCGAGGTCCTGGATATCGCTGTCCATGCCGTCCATGTACTTGCGCCGTGCCGTCTCGCTGCCCGCATCGGCGATCATCTCCAGGCCGAAGCGCAGCCGCGCCACCGGCGTGCGCAGCTCGTGGGACACCGCGCGCACCAGCTCGCGCTGGATGCTCAGCGAGCTCTGCAGGTGCTCGGCCATGGCGTTGAAACTGCTCGCCAGGCGCCCCACCGAGTCGGCGCCGCGGGCCGGCACGCGGGCGTCCAGGCGGCCGCTGGCGATGCGTGTGGCGGCGCCCTCCAGGCCACGCAGGCGCTGCTCCAGCGAGCGCACCAGGAGGTAGACGATCAGGCCGATCAGGCTCAGGCCGAGGGCGCCGATCAGCACCAGCAGCTGCGGCGGGTAGGGGTTCATCTGGTACAGCGGGCCGATCTCCAGCACCCAGGGCGTATCGACTATGCCGGAGAACACGTGGATGGAGTCGCCGCCCTTGCCGAGGGCCATCACCGTGTCGCCCTCGTCGATGCGGCGACGCTGGTCGAGGTCGAGGCCGGCGTCCTGCAGGCGCACCAGGCGCAGGTCGAAGCCGAACTGCTTGGCCGCCTTCAGCTCGGCCAGGCGCCTGGGCTGCTCGTCCACCGGGTGGCGGATCAGCTCGTCGATCAGCAGGTAGTTGGTGGCGCGCGCCAGCTGCTCGCTGATCTGCTGGATCTCGCCGGTCAGCAGCAGCGGCTCGTCCTCGCTGAGCAGGCCGTGGACCTTGGCCGAGTGCGGCCCGGTCTGCTGCACCAGGATCTGCCCGCGCTGCAGGCGGTTGCGCGCGCTGCTGTCGAGCTGCGCCTGATCCAGGCTCTGCAGGCTGAGCGGGATGCCGAGCAGGCGCGACCAGACCGCCAGGGCGCGCTTGCGCTCCACTTCGTTCATCGGCGCCAGGTTGTCCGCCATCAGGCGGAAGGTGCCGCGCGCCAGGCCCTCGCGGTACTGGTCGGCGCGCACCTCGTTGACCAGGTGCAGGGTGCCGACGCCGAGCAGCGCCACCAGCACCAGGGCGGCCAGCATGCCGCCGTAGATGCGCAGGAAGATGGAGTTCATGCCATGGCCTGCGCCGCCTCGGCGACGAACAGGTAGCCCTTGCTGCGTACCGTCTTGATCAGCCGCGGGTGCATCGGGTCGTCGCCGATCTTCGGCCGGATGCGCGAGATGCGCACGTCGATGGAGCGGTCCTGGCCGTCGTACTCGATGCCGCGCAGGGCGGTGAAGATTTCCTCGCGCGAGAGGATGCGTCCGGCGTTGACCGCCAGCAGCCAGAGCAGGTCGAACTCGGCGCTGGTCAGCTCGATGCCCTGCTCGCCCAGCCAGGCCTCGCGCATGGCGTTGTCGATGGCCAGCGGGCCGAACTGCAGGCGCCGCGGCTCGCCCTCGTCGCGCTCGGCTTCGACGCCCTCGCGACGCCGCAGCAGGGCGCGGATGCGCGCCAGCAGCACGCGCGGGCGCACCGGCTTGCACACGTAGTCGTCGGCGCCCATCTCCAGGCCCAGCACCTGGTCCATGTCGTCGGTGCGCGCGGTAAGCATCAGGATCGGCCCCGGGTAGCCGGCGCGCACCTTGCGGCAGATGCTCAGGCCGTCCTCGCCGGGCAGCATCAGGTCGAGGATCACCAGGTCCGGCTGCTCGGCCAGGATCCGCGCCGCCGCCAGGGCGCCGTCGGCCTCGATGGCCACGCGCAGGCCGTTGCCTTCGAGGTATTCACGGGTCAACTGCGCCAGGCGCTGGTCGTCCTCGACAATCAGGATCTGCCACGCTTCTTGCTCCACGCCCTCATCCTCTCTCGACTGCCGCGACCGGAAAATGCCGGCATTGTAGCCAACCGAGGTGCTCAAGGAGCATATGAACCGACATGTGAAACACTAGATATTGTGTTTGGCTAATCTCTGTGATCGAGCCAAATCGGCAGAAAATTTGCGACCAGCGGCATGGCGCACTGGATAGGCCAGAGCGTGCAGCTCCCCCATAAATCTTTTCACAGCATGATCCACAGACCTACCCACAGACTTATCCACAGCGGCAGCAAAAACCTTCCCTCCTCGCCTTGCCAGAACCCGGATCAACCACTACATTGCGTGCCCAGTTAGGCTTTTAACACCATATGTAGGGTCTAGCTTGTCTTCATCACGGACATGCCTTTCCTCTAAAGGCATCTCACAAGGAGACTTTTCCGGCACGCAAAGTGCAGCTCTTCTCCGTCACCGACAGCACTGAACGCTGACATAGCCCAAGTGCGCAGCTGCGGATTTTTTAGCGTCATCTGTGTGAGTGCTTTCGTTACAGCAGAACACTAGGGATTGTGGTCAGGTATCAATGACCACCCCCCGCATACAAGGAAGCCCAGGAGCTGGTCAGCCACATGCGCCTTCGCACCAAAATGGTACTTCCCCTCCATGGGCGGCCTTTCCGCACATGGGGTTCGACAATGGAATGAGCACGGACTTTTTTGCCGTGCCTAAATAAACTAGAAACGTGGAGAATCTCATGCATACCGACACTTCTCGCGAGAACTCGCCGGCCAGCGTGCCGCAGGGCGCCGATTCCACCCCGGATCTGGCCGCCACCGCGCCCGGCCAGCTGCGCGTGATCAAACGTAACGGCACCGTCGTCCCCTACACCGACGACAAGATCACCGTGGCCATCACCAAGGCGTTCCTCGCAGTGGAAGGCGGCACCGCCGCCGCCTCGTCGCGTATCCATGACACCGTCGCGCGCCTGACCGAGCAGGTCACCGCCACCTTCAAGCGCCGCATGCCGTCCGGCGGCACCATCCATATCGAAGAGATCCAGGACCAGGTCGAACTGGCCCTGATGCGCGCCGGCGAGCAGAAGGTCGCCCGCGACTACGTGATCTACCGCGAAGCCCAGGCCGCCAAGCGCAAGAACGCCAGCGCCGGCGAAATCGCCCAGCCGCACCCGAGCATCCGCATCACCGCCGCCGACGGCAGCCTGCAGCCGCTGGACATGGGCCGCCTGCAGACCATCATCAGCGAAGCCTGCGAAGGCCTGGCCGAAGTCGACGGCGCACTGATCGAGCGCGAGACCCTGAAAAACCTCTACGACGGCGTCAATGAGAAGGACGTCAACACCGCCCTGGTGATGACCGCCCGTACCCTGGTCGAGCGCGAACCGAACTACAGCTACGTCACCGCCCGCCTGCTGATGGACAACATCCGCGCCGAAGGCCTGAGCTTCCTCGGCGTGGCCGCCAGCGCCACCCACCACGAAATGGCCGAGCTGTACGCCAAGGCGCTGCCCGCCTACGTGGAAAAGGGCGTGGAGTTCGAGCTGATCGACGCCAAGCTCAAGGGCTACGACCTGGCCAAGCTGGGCGCTGCGATCAACCACGAGCGCGACCAGCAGTTCACCTACCTGGGCCTGCAGACCCTGTACGACCGTTACTTCATCCACAAGGACGGCGTGCGTTTCGAGCTGCCGCAGATCTTCTTCATGCGCGTGGCCATGGGCCTGGCCATCGAAGAGCCGAAGAACCGCGAAGACCGCGCCATCGAGTTCTACAACCTGCTGTCCTCGTTCGACTACATGGCGTCCACCCCGACCCTGTTCAACGCCGGCACCCTGCGTCCGCAACTGTCGTCCTGCTACCTGACCACCGTGCCGGACGACCTGTCGGGCATCTACAGCGCCATCCACGACAACGCCATGCTGAGCAAATTCGCCGGCGGCCTGGGCAACGACTGGACCCCGGTGCGCGCGCTGGGCTCCTACATCAAGGGCACCAACGGCAAATCCCAGGGCGTCGTGCCCTTCCTCAAGGTGGTCAACGACACCGCCGTGGCGGTCAACCAGGGCGGCAAGCGCAAGGGCGCGGTGTGCGCCTACCTGGAAACCTGGCACATGGACATCGAGGAATTCCTCGAGCTGCGCAAGAACACCGGCGACGACCGCCGCCGCACCCACGACATGAACACCGCCAACTGGATTCCCGACCTGTTCATGAAGCGCGTGTTCGACGACGGCCCCTGGACCCTGTTCAGCCCGAGCGAAGTGCCGGACCTGCACGACCTGACCGGCAAGGCCTTCGAGGAGCGCTACGAGTACTACGAAGCCCTCTGCGAGTACGGCAAGATCAAGCTGTTCAAGACCATCGCCGCCAAGGACCTGTGGCGCAAGATGCTCTCGATGCTGTTCGAGACCGGCCACCCCTGGCTGACCTTCAAGGACCCGTGCAACCTGCGCAGCCCGCAGCAGCACGTGGGCGTGGTGCACAGCTCCAACCTGTGCACCGAGATCACCCTGAACACCAACAAGGACGAGATCGCCGTGTGCAACCTGGGTTCGGTGAACCTGGTCAACCACATCGTCGACGGCAAGCTGGACACCGCCAAGCTGGAGAAGACCGTCAAGACCGCTGTACGCATGCTCGATAACGTCATCGACATCAACTACTACAGCGTGCCGCAGGCGCAGAACTCCAACTTCAAGCACCGCCCGGTCGGCCTGGGCATCATGGGCTTCCAGGACGCGCTGTACCTGCAGCACATCCCCTACGGTTCCGATGCCGCCGTCGACTTCGCCGACAAGTCCATGGAAGCGGTCAGCTACTACGCCATCCAGGCCTCCTGCGACCTGGCCGACGAGCGCGGCGCCTACTCCACCTTCGAGGGTTCGCTGTGGAGCAAGGGCATCCTGCCGCTCGACTCGCAGCAGATCCTGATCGAGGCCCGCGGCCAGAAGTACATCGACGTCGACCTGACCGAGTCGCTGGACTGGGCGCCGGTGCGCGAGCGCGTGCAGAAAGGCATCCGCAACTCCAACATCATGGCCATCGCGCCGACCGCGACCATCGCCAACATCACCGGCGTGTCGCAGTCGATCGAGCCGACCTACCAGAACCTCTACGTGAAGTCGAACCTCTCCGGCGAGTTCACCGTGATCAACCCCTACCTGGTGCGCGACCTGAAGAACCGCGGCCTGTGGGACAGCGTCATGGTCAACGACCTGAAGTACTACGACGGCTCCGTGCAGCAGATCGAGCGCATCCCGCAGGACCTCAAGGACCTCTACGCCACCGCCTTCGAAGTGGAGACCAAGTGGATCGTCGACGCCGCCAGCCGCCGCCAGAAGTGGATCGACCAGGCCCAGTCGCTGAACCTGTACATCGCCGGCGCCAGCGGCAAGAAGCTGGACGTGACCTACCGCATGGCCTGGTACCGTGGCCTGAAGACCACCTACTACCTCCGTGCCCTGGCCGCCACCAGCACCGAGAAGTCCACCATCAACACCGGCAAGCTCAACGCGGTGTCCAGCGGTGGCGACAGCGGCCTTAGCGCCGCACCGGCCAAGGCCCCGGAGCAAGCCGCCCCGGCGCCGGCCCCGGTACCCAAGGCGTGCGCCATCGACGAGCCGGACTGCGAAGCTTGTCAGTGATGGCAGACGCGCGGATCTGAGCGGCGCGCGCGTTGTTGCCTGGCAGGTCGGCCCCCATCACGTACAGTCGTACGCTCAGGGGCTCCGACCTACCAGGCGCCTAGCGCTCACTCGCTCAGCTACGCGCTCGAAGGTCTGATAAAGCTCTATAGCGACATCCCCTCTCCCGCTTGCGGGAGAGGGTTAGGGAGAGGAAAAAGCTGTTCTATTGCGCCCTGTAGGAGCGGCTTCAGCCGCGCATCTCGCGGAACGACCCGCTGCTACAGCAACCAGAACAGCCCCTCCCCACCAATTCCCGCCCCTTCTCCCCACCGGGTCGAGGGGCACCGGCCAGAGCGGCAGGCCACCCGCCGCCGCCCTGACCAGCGGTACCCGTTTTGCCCTTGCGCGCTGTACGCAACGGAACATAATCAAAACATCTGTATATCCATACAGGCCGGCCTTTCACCGGCCCTCACGCAGGAGCCAAGCCATGCTGAGCTGGGATGAATTCGACAAGGAAGACGGCGCCGAAGCAGCCGCCGCAAGCAAGCACAACCCGCAGGTCGCGGACCTGAGCCTCGACAAGCTCGACCAGGCCGGCGACGCCGCCGCCCACGAAGCCCGCGCCGTCGCCGCCGACGACAGCGCCGCGGTCGCCCGCGCCAAGGCCGCGCTCGACCAGCTCGACATCCAGGAAGGCCTGGACGAACTGGAAGGCTCCGCCGCCCGCGTGCAGGTCGACCAGAAGCGCATGATCAACGCCCGCGCCGACCTCAACCAGCTGGTGCCCTTCAAGTACGACTGGGCCTGGCAGAAATACCTCGACGGCTGCGCCAACCACTGGATGCCGCAAGAGGTCAACATGAACGCCGACATCGCCCTGTGGAAGAGCGCCGACGGCCTCACCGAGGACGAGCGCCGCATCGTCATGCGCAACCTCGGCTTCTTCTCCACCGCCGACTCCCTGGTGGCCAACAACCTGGCCCTGGCCGTGTACCGCCTGATCACCAACCCCGAATGCCGCCAGTACATCCTGCGCCAGGCCTTCGAAGAGGCGATCCACACCCACGCCTACCAGTACTGCATCGAATCGCTCGGCATGGACGAAGGCGAGATCTTCAACATGTACCACGAGATCCCGAGCGTGGCGAAGAAGGCCAGCTGGGGCCTGAAGTACACCCGCGCCATCTCCGACCCGCAGTTCAACACCGGCACCGTGGAGACCGACAAGGAACTGCTGCGCAACCTGATCGCCTACTACTGCGTGCTGGAAGGCATCTTCTTCTACTGCGGCTTCACCCAGATCCTCTCCATGGGCCGCCGCAACAAGATGACCGGCGTCGCCGAGCAGTTCCAGTACATCCTGCGCGACGAGTCCATGCACCTGAACTTCGGCATCGACGTGATCAACCAGATCAAGATCGAGAACCCGCATCTGTGGGACGCGCAGATGAAGGACGAAGCGACCCAGATGATCCTGCAGGGCACCCAGCTGGAGATCGAATACGCCCGCGACACCATGCCGCGCGGCGTACTGGGCATGAACGCCGCGATGATGGAGGACTACCTCAAGTTCATCGCCAACCGCCGCCTGACCCAGATCGGCCTGAAGGAAGAATACCCGGGCACCACCAACCCCTTCCCGTGGATGAGCGAGATCATGGACCTGAAGAAGGAGAAGAACTTCTTCGAGACCCGCGTGATCGAGTATCAGACTGGTGGGGCGTTGAGCTGGGATTGAGTAACGAAGACGGGCCGATTGACCGCGAGCCTTGTACCTAGCATTTACTGAGGGAATAGCAAGTGAGTAGTAACGAAGCCAGGTTTCATCTTTCTATCCGTGACGGAATCTTTGAGATTACTGGTTCCGAAGGGTTCGTCTCCGAGCAAATCAATAGCTTCAAAGAAGCCATCTTGGACACTTTGACGAGGAGAACGGTTGACGCCCCCATCGTTGGGCATCAACCGTCGCCCCCGCGCCCCCAACTTCTGCTAGAGGCGCCAACAGAAGAAGAGCCTGCATCCGCGAATCCATCAGATACGTACAATCGGGTTCTTCATATGGAGGGCGATCAGGTCAGGGTGCTTAAACGGATCCCCGGCGGCACTCTTGCGAAAAAAACAGTTAATGCTGCACTGGTCTACCTTTGGGGAAAACGGTCTCTAGGCATTAACGAAGTCCCCATGCAAGAAATCAGACAGCTTTGCCAAGAACAAAGCTGTCTTGACGCTTCAAACTTCGCCGGAATCCTTAAAAACGCAAAGGAATTTATTCTTCTGGATGGGAAAAAAGGTTCCTCATCCAAAACATGCAAGCTGACTATTCCAGGTGTAGAAGAGGCTGGAAAACTGCTAGCACAGTTGAATGGCAAGTCCAACGAATAGGAACCTAGCCCTTGAAGCTAGAAGTTTTCGCCAATATCGCAAAACTACACGACAGAACTGAGCTTGAGAAAGCTGAATATCTCGCTTTCTACTTTTCGGAAAACAAGGATCAATCTGAGATTGAAGCAAAAGACCTTAGCGCAGTATTAACTGCGCTAGGCTTTGCCCGACCAAACTCAAGCCGTCTACTATCGAAGATTAGAAAATCACGGTCGTTTGTTAAAGGAGCTCAAGAAAACTCTTTTCGCCTAGCCCCTAAAAGACGAAGCGAAATAAAGCTTGAGATTCCAGACATAACAGACATCGAAGAAATTATTTCTGACGACTCGATCCTTCCAGAAATACTTTTCACGAACACCAAAAGACCTTACCTGATAAAAATTGCTCAACAAATAAACTCATGCTACGAAAACAATTTATTTGATGCCTGCTCCCTCATGATGAGGCGCCTGTTAGAAATACTACTAATTCATTGCTTCGAAGAAACTGGGCTAGGCGAACAAGCCAAAGACCAAGAAGGCAATTACAACAACCTGAAGACACTAATCAACAAAGCAACGTCAAGAAAAGAAATCGGTCTATCTCCCGAATCAAAGAAAGACATTGACTCCTATCGGGAGCTCGGCAACCTATCAGCGCACCGTATAACATATAACTGCCGAAAAAGCGACATCAAGAATGTTCGCATAATCTATCGAGCGCTAATTGAAGAACTTTTATACATAGCAAAACTAACACAACACCCGCTGTAGCACAGGAAAGAAAAAGGGAAATTTATTTTCTCCGCCACCCTCGCATACTTGTTTCGCCCTTACGGCGAGTCACTTGACTCGCTTCGCTCGTCCTTCGGGCCAGCCTTCGGCTGTTACTCCGCTGCGCTCCGTATCTCATGAATCGTTCCCACGCTCCGCGTGTGGGAGAAAGCGAGTAGCCCGGATAACCGCTGATGGTGGATGAAAAAAGCGTCATCCACCCTACGATCTGGACGCCCGAACACAGGATTGCGGTCCTGTAGGGTGGACAACGCAAAGCTTGTCCACCGTGATAACCAAACCACCTCCGGCAATAACTGTCGCATTCGGCTTTTGCTTTTCCATCCACAATCTCGCAGACGACGCCAAACGCCCCTTCAGGAGGCCGAGCGGAATCGTTGCGCAGGGGGTGAGCCGCATGGATGCGGCGAAAGGCGTAAAGGGATAGCCATCCCCCAAATGGCGGATGAAAAATCGCCCCCCCTTGCACTACCAAAGTCACCTCTAGGGAAGTTCTGGAAAGGCGATATACCGTCACTCCCGCGAAGGCGGGAGCCCAGTTACTCCGGAAGTTCTGGATTATTCCCCTTCGGGCCAGCGCAAGCGCTGTTCAGCGATAAAGCCGCTGTCCCGCCTGCGCGGCAATGACGACTATTTCGGAGCGTCCCTAACTCAGCAGCCTACAAGGTACACAACCCACCCGGCACCGCCATCACCCAATCCCTCACCGCCCGTATGGTCGGATCGTTCCTGCGGCTTTCCGGGTACACCAGAAAGAACGGCTTGCCCTCAATTTCCGGGCCGAAGGGCTGCACCAGGCGCCCTTCCCTCAGCTCGTCCTCGATCAGCTGGCGGCTCATCAGCGCCACGCCCTGGGCGCCGATGGCGGCCGAGACGGCGTGGGTCTCGTCGGAGAAGACCAGCCCGGCGTTGACGTCCAGCCCCGGCACCTGGGCCTGCTTCTGCCACAGGGCCCAGTCCAGCGGCGAGGAAACCGCGGCCTGGTTGCGAAAGTGGATCAGCGAATGCCTGGGCAGCTCGGCGGCATCGTGCAGGCCGAGCAGCGGGCTGCAGGTGGGGATGAAGCTGTTGTCGAACAGCTTCTCCGCCACCAGCCCCGGCCAGCGGCCGTCGCCGTAGCGGATGGCGATGTCCGCGGTGACGCCATCCAGCGCCACCGGCTCGTGCGAGGCGTGGATGCGCAGGTCGATGGTCGGGTGGGCCTCGCGCAGCAGGCAGACCCAGGACAGCAGCCAACGCATCGCCACCGCGGGCGTGGTGCTGAGGGTGATGGCCTGGCGACTGGGCACCGCGCTGAGCCGTTCGACC
Source organism: Pseudomonas sp. AOB-7 (assembly GCF_003696305.1). Classification (GTDB taxonomy): domain Bacteria; phylum Pseudomonadota; class Gammaproteobacteria; order Pseudomonadales; family Pseudomonadaceae; genus Aquipseudomonas. The sequence continues at coordinate 576,122 of NZ_RFFK01000001.1, forward strand.
GTGGCGCTGATGCTGTCGAAGGCGGTTTCCAGCGTCTGCCGCAGCTCGCGGCCCTGGGCGGTCAGTTCGAGCTGCCTGGGCTTGCGCAGAAACAGCGCGACGCCGAGCGATTCCTCCAGTGCGCGGATCTGGTGGCTGATCGCCGTGGCGGTCACCGAGAGCTCTTCGGCGGCGCGCTTGGCGCTCTCGTGGCGCGCGGCCGCCTCGAAGGCCCGCAAGGCCGATAGCGAAGGTAACCAGCGCTGCGCCATACATGAACCCTTCTCATCCGTAACGGAAAATAATCGTCGTTTGTCGCCAATGCAGGCGCAACTTAGCCTGATTCTGCTGCGAAACACAGATGAGTTCAACTTCGTAAAGGAGACGCGACATGCCCCACATCCTGCACCTGGACGCCAGCGCCCGCCCCGGCCTCGCCGGCAAGGACCTGCACGGCTCGCACAGCCGCCACCTCAGCCAGCACTTCGTTGGCCAGTGGCGGGCCCGCCGCCCACAGGACAGCCTCACCTACCGCGACATCGGCCAGAACCCGCCACCTTTCATCGACCACGACTGGATCGCCGCCGCCTTCACCGCGGAGCCGCAGCGCGAGCCGTGGATGCGCGACACCCTGGCGGAGAGCGACCGGCTGATCGACGAGCTGATCGCCGCGGACGTGCTGGTGATCGGCGCGCCGCTGTACAACTTCAGCATGCCGGCCGCGCTCAAGGCCTGGATCGACCAGATAGTGCGCACCGACAGAACCGTGGCCTTCGACGCCAGCAAGCCGCTCGATCCCTATGTACCGCTGCTGTCCGACCGGCCGCGGCACGCCGTGATCCTCAGCGCCCGCGGCGGGGTCGGCTTCGACGCCGGCGGGGCGATGGCGCACATGAACCACCTGGAGTCGAGCCTGATCACCGCCCTCGGCTTTATCGGCATCACCCGCGTGCACCAGATCGCCATCGAGGGCCAGGAAGTGGGCGGCGAGCTGCTGGCCACCTCGGTGGCGCAGGCGCTGAGTCGGGTCGATGCGCTGGTGGTGGAACTGCAGCGGGAGTTGCAGACTGAGCGGGTCGCGGAACCGGCCTGAGACTCCAGACAACGGCGCCGGGCAACACTCGGCGCCGGCTCGAACAACGACGGGATTCTCACCCGCACACTCGGCGCAATCGGCCTAGGGAACCTTCTGCACCTTTGCTCCCCTAAGCCGCACGACTTAATCACTGCGGAGAAGCCCCACATGCATACCCTCACCCGCCTCTGCCTGCTCAGCGCTGCCGCTCTTTCCCTGACGGCCTGCTTCGACAAGGAACAGGAAGATGTCACCAACAAGCTGTGCATCTACAACACCGATCCGCAGGCCGAGCGCTGCAAGGCCGGGCAGATGGCCTGGTTCCGCCCGGACAACGACCAGCTGATCAGCGAGCAAGCGGCGCTCAGCGTTGCTGCCGCTTACTGCGACTTCAACCACGAGGTGATGCACAACCGCGCCGGGGTGGTCTGCGTGTTCACCGACAAACGCCTGGACAGCGTCAAATAGTTCGCAGGGTGGACAACGCGAAGCTTGTCCACCATGGTTCAAGCATCCCACCGCTCAAGGATGAGCCGCCATGCCCGACTACCGCCGCGCCCTCGCTCCCGGCGCCACCTACTTCTTCACCGTCAAACTGCGCGATCGCAGCAGCGATCTGCTGATTCGCGAAATCGACCTGTTGCGCGAGACGGTGCGCGCTACTCGGGCACGTCATCCCTTCCATATCGACGCCTGGGTGGTACTGCCCGAGCATATGCACTGCCTGTGGACGCTGCCACCCGACGATGCCGACTTTGCCCTGCGCTGGAAGGTGATCAAGTTCGCCTTCGCCAAACGCTTGCCGGCCACCGAACCCACCACTGCGACGCAGCGCAGACGGGGGGAACGTGGCATCTGGCAGCGGCGCTATTGGGAACATCTGATCCGCGACGAACGGGACTACCAGCGCCACTTCGATTACATCCACTACAACCCGCTGAAACACGGCCACGTCGAGCGCCTGGCGAACTGGCCCTATTCGAGCTTTCACCGGGCGGTGGCAATGGGGATTTACGACAGGGACTGGTGCGTAGGCCCCTCGCCTGAGGATCAGGGCTTTGGGGAATGAAGGGCTGTGGTGGAAAACGCCGCGCGGTTTTCCACTCTACATGACCAGGACGCCCGATTACCGCCGCCCCAATGGTGGATGAAAAGAGCGTCATCCACCCTACGCCAGGCTCGGCATGATCGTTCGTAGCGCGTGTTCAGCTCCCCCTCAAGTCCCTTGGTGTTACAGTCCAGCCGCCCTGGCCCGCGCCGCGTGCAGCTTCTTGTAGCTGTCGATCAGGCGCAGGTGCTTGTCGAGGCCTTCGAGCTGCATGCTGGTCGGGGTCAGGCCATAAAACCGCACGCTGCCATTGACCGAACCGATGGCCGCGTCCATCCGCTCGTGGCCGAACATGCGGCGGAAGTTGGGCTCAAAGTCGGCCATGTCCAGCTCGTCGTCCAGCTGCACTTCCAGCACCACGTTGAGCGCCTGGTAGAACAGGCCGCGCTCGACCGTGTTGTCGTTGTACTGGAGGAAGGCCTCGGTCAGCTCCTTGGCCTCGTCGAACTTGTTCAGCGCCAGGTAGATCAGCAGCTTGAGCTCGAGGATGGTCAGCTGGCCCCATACCGTGTTGTCGTCGAACTCGACGCCGATCAGGGTGGTGATGTCGGTGTAGTCGTCGACCTCGCACTGCTCCAGGCTCTTGAGCAGGCTCCTCAGGCGCATGTCGCTCAAGCTGTGCAGGTTGAGGATGTCGGAGCGGAACAGCAGCGCCTTGTTGGTGTTGTCCCAGATCAGGTCCTCGACCGGGTAGATTTCCGAGTAGCCCGGCACCAGGATGCGGCAGGCGTTGGCGCCGAGGTCGTCGTACACCGCCATATACACCTCCTTGCCCATGTCTTCGAGGATGCCGAACAGGGTCGCGGCCTCCTGGGCGTTGGAGTCCTCGCCGTGGCCGGAGAAGTCCCACTCGACGAACTCGTAGTCGGCCCTGGCGCTGAAGAAGCGCCAGGACACCACGCCGCTGGAGTCGATGAAGTGCTCGACGAAGTTGTTCGGCTCGGTCAGCGCCTGGCTCTCGAAGGTCGGCTGCGGCAGGTCGTTGAGGCCCTCGAAGCTGCGCCCCTGGAGCAGTTCGGTGAGGCTGCGCTCCAGCGCCACCTCGAAGCTCGGGTGCGCGCCGAAGGAGGCGAACACGCCGCCGGTGCGCGGGTTCATCAGGGTCACGCACATCACCGGGAATTCACCGCCGAGCGAGGCGTCCTTGACCAGCACGGGAAAGCCCTGCTCCTCCAGACCCTGGATGCCGGCGAGGATGGCCGGGTACTTGGCCAGCACCTGCTGTGGCACGTCCGGCAGGGCCAGCTCGTTCTCCAGGATCTCGCGCTTGACCGCGCGCTCGAAGATTTCCGACAGGCACTGCACCTGCGCCTCGACCAAAGTGTTGCCGGCGCTCATGCCGTTACTGAGGTACAGGTTCTCGATCAGGTTGCTGGGGAAGTACACCGTCTCGCCGTCGGACTGGCGCACGAAGGGCAGCGAGCAGATGCCGCGCGCCTTGTTGCCGGAGTTGGTGTCGTACAGGTGCGAGCCGCGCAGCTCGCCGTCCGGGTTGTAGATGGCCAGGCAATGCTCGTCGAGGATCTCTTCCGGCAGCGCGTCCTTCGGCCCCGGCTTGAACCAGCGCTCGTTGGGGTAGTGCACGAAGGGCGCGTTGGCGATTTCCTCGCCCCAGAACTGGTCGTTGTAGAAGAAGTTGCAGTTCAGCCGCTCGATGAACTCGCCCAGCGCCGAGGCCAGCGCGCTCTCCTTGCTGGCGCCCTTGCCGTTGGTGAAGCACAGCGGCGACTGGGCGTCGCGGATATGCAGCGACCAGACGTTGGGGACGATGTTGCGCCAGGAGGCGATCTCGATCTTCATCCCCAGTTCGGCGAGGATGCCCGACATATTGGCGATGGTCTGCTCCAGCGGCAGGTCCTTGCCGAGGATGCGCGTGCCCGGGCCTGCGGTCAGCGCCGGCATCAGCAGGGCCTGGGCATCGGCGTCCGGGTTGGCCACCTCCTCGATGACGAACTCGGGGCCGGCCTGCACCACCTTCTTCACCGTGCAGCGGTCGATGGAACGCAGGATGCCCAGGCGATCCTTCTCGGAGATGTCCGCCGGCAGCTCGACCTGGATCTTGAAGATCTGCTGGTAGCGGTTTTCCGGGTCGACGATGTTGTTCTGCGACAGGCGGATATTGTCGGTGGGGATGTCGCGGGTCTGGCAGTAGAGCTTGACGAAATAGGCCGCGCACAGCGCCGAGGAGGCCAGGAAATAGTCGAACGGCCCCGGCGCCGAGCCATCGCCCTTGTAGCGGATGGGCTGGTCGGCAATCACCGTAAAGTCATCGAACTTGGCTTCGAGACGGAGGTTGTCGAGAAAGTTGACCTTGATTTCCATGCGGGGTACCAGACAGCAGCGAGACGAAATGGCCGCCATTATCCGGCTTTTGCGCGGGAAGTCTCGTCTTGCCGCCGCGCGGGGATCGGCGCAGTGGGCACGCCGGTGGAAAACGCTGCGCGGCCTCAGCGCTTGACGCAGGCGAACAGCGCATTGCCGGAGGCGCCGTCCCAGGGCAGCAGCTTCTGGTAGTCGTGCTCCAGCACCTGCACCTCAAAGTACGGCGCCAGCAGCGCCTGCAGCTCGGCGAAGCTCACCGCCACCATGGGGTGTTCGTCGTGCCAGACCTGGGTCGCGTCAGCCACCGTTCGTTCGATACGCAACCTCAGCGTCTGCCGCTCGCCCTCGCCCTGGTAGTGCCAGCCGGAGCCGAAGCGCAGTTGGCCGTCGGCATGCTCGGCGCTGTGGCAGACGAACGAGGCGTTGTCGATCTTGTGCTTGTCCACCGCGTTGAAGCAGAACAGCCCGCCGACGGCCAGGGCGCCATGCACGCTGGCGATGCAGGCCTGCAGCCGCTCGATGCTGGCGCTGTAGTGGATGGAGTAGAGAAAGCAGGTGATCAGGTCCAGCGGCTCGTCCGCGCTGAAGCCGCACATGTCCTGCCGGGCAAAGCGTGCCTCCGGGCAGCGCAGGGCGGCTCTATCGAGCATCGGCTGATTGATGTCGAGGCCGCCGCTCGCATAGCCGGCGTCGAGAAAATGCCGCACATGCGGGCCGGTGCCGCAGGCCAGGTCGAGGTGGCGCGTGCCGCCGTTGCCGAACAGCTGCTGCAGGCGATGCACGCAGTGGCTCTGCGCCTGGTAGTCGATATCGGCGCAGAGCAGATCGTAGTAACCCGACAGGTCGGTATAGAGGGCGTTGCCGGACATGCTGACCTGGGGTGGGACCGGGTGATTCGAGGGCGCGCATCATAGCCCAAGCCGGCCACCGGAAGCACCGGCAGGGCGGCGAGCGGTAGCGCTGGCTGCAAGCCCGAGCGCTACAGGGCCGCGGTGGGCCGACCGGCGTCGCGCCAGCCGGCGAAGCCGTCGATCAGGTAGCGGGCATCGAGCCCCATCGCTTCGAGGGTGGCGGCGATGCCCTGGCTGATTTCGCGGCCATGGGCGCAATAGAGCACCACCGGCCTATCCCGCGGCACCGAATCCTTCCAGGCGAGCAGCGTCTCGGGCGCATGCCAGTGCGCGCCGGGGATGGCGGCCGCATCCGTCAGCCGTGCCGCCTCGCGGCGCACATCCAGCAGGGTGAAACTGCGCCCCGCCGCTTGCCACTCGAGCAATTCGCAACTGCTGATCCGGCCCATGCCACACCTCCGAGTTGGCTGACAGATGCACCGCCTGCGGCGCTGCGCGGTCTAGAACCCCCTGGCCAGCACGATATCGAATGTCCCGCGCCGGCCCTGGCCATCCGCCCCCAGGGCGATGACGTTGTCCGGGTGCTGGCTGGCCCAGGGGTCCTCGGCGATATGGGGGTCGCCGGCGAAGTACAGTTGCAGGGTCACCGGCACGTGCAGCGCCTCCATCACCCGGAAGTGGATATGCGCCGGCCGGGTGATCCCGCCGTACTGCTCCAGCCCCGGCAGGTTCGGCGGCACCGGGTAGCGCCCGGGCATCACCGTCTCGATGCGGTAGCGCCCCTGGGCGTCGGTGTAGAGCATGCCGCGCAGATGAAAGCGGCCCTTGTCGGTGTAGTTGCCCGGGGTCTGGGTGTCGTACAGGCCGGCGCCGTTGGCCTGCCAGACTTCGATCAGGGCGTTGGCGATCGGCGTGCGGCAGTCCGCGCTGAGCACCGTGCCGCTGACCACCAGCCGTTCGCCCGCCTCTTCCGGCCCGGCCAGCTGCGCCAGAAATGGCGCGCCGAAGCGGTAATAGGGGCCGAGGATATCGCCGGTCGTGGGCCGACAGAGCTGCTGCGCCAGGGCCGGCGCGGCCAGCAGGCCACCGCCGAGCACGGCGCCGCCATAGAGAAAGTGACGCCGTGTGAGGCCGGCGCCAGGCCTTTGCCGTTTATCCACCGCCGCCTCCTGGCCGGGAGCGCCCCGGCATGCCGAGCACGGCAGCCCGAGCCCGAATGCAGTCAGTCTAGCTCGCCGTCCGCGACGTGACGCTGGCACCGAGCGCCGCTTGTCCAGGCGAGATCCGCCGGCGACGGGGCCGAGGATGCCTTGTCAGGCCGACGCCAGGGATGTGCCGCCGACCATTGCCGGCATCGATAGTTACCATCAGGTCAATGAAGTTCTCTTAAAAATTCACCTGCGTACCATCTGCTCCATACCCAAGCAGCAACCACCCCGGAGCACACCACCATGAAACGCCAACTCATCCTCAGCTTCGCTTTCTCCGTACTGGCAGCCAACGTATTCGCCGCTTCTTCCGCCCAACCTGTTGTCGCCGAGGGCGGTGCCGACCGCCTGATCGAAAGCCGCATCGCCGAAGGTGGCTCGGATCGCCTGATCGAGAACCGCGTCGCCGAGGGTGGCTCGGATCGCCTGATCGAGAACCGCGTCGCCGAAGGTGGCTCGGATCGCCTGATCGAGAACCGCGTCGCCGAAGGTGGCTCGGATCGCCTGATCGAGAACCGCGTCGCCGAAGGTGGCTCGGACCGCCTGATCGAGAACCGCGTCGCCGAAGGTGGCTCGGACCGCCTGATCGAGAACCGCGTCGCCGAAGGTGGCTCGGACCGCCTGATCGAGAACCGCGTCGCCGAAGGTGGCTCGGACCGCCTGATCGAGAACCGCGTCGCCGAAGGTGGCTCGGACCGCCTGATCGAGAACCGCGTCGCCGAAGGTGGCTCGGACCGCCTGATCGAGAACCGCGTCGCCGAAGGTGGCTCGGACCGCCTGATCGAGAACCGCGTCGCCGAAGGTGGCTCGGACCGCCTGATCGAGAACCGCGTCGCCGAAGGTGGCTCGGACCGCCTGATCGAGAACCGCGTCGCCGAAGGTGGCTCGGACCGCCTGATCGAGAACCGCGTCGCCGAAGGTGGCTCGGACCGCCTGATCGAGAACCGCGTCGCCGAAGGTGGCTCGGACCGCCTGATCGAGAACCGCGTCGCCGAAGGTGGCTCGGACCGCCTGATCGAGAACCGCGTCGCCGAAGGTGGCTCGGACCGCCTGATCGAGAACCGCGTCGCCGAAGGTGGTTCGGATCGCCTGATCGAGAACCGCGTCGCCGAAGGTGGTTCGGATCGCCTGATCGAGCGCCGCGTGGCCTGATCCAGCGCCCCTGATGATCGAGACCAGCGCATGACGACAACGCCACTGCAGCCAGAAAAAGACCGGCCCAATCAGCCGGTCTTTTTTTATCCGCCGCCGGCCGGCGGCCACGCTCACGAGGCGCGCCAGGCCGCACGAGGCGCCCATTGCACTGCGCGGCGGAAAACCCTGTGCGATTGACCAGCCGTCTTGCCAAGCTCCGGAACTTCGCCTATCCAGAAGGGTCTGTGCTGCGCCGCCGCCCCGGCGGTTTTCCCTCAACGGACGGCCCACAAGGCCTGTGAAGCAAGGACTCTTATGAACGCGAACCCACTGCCGCTGATCGCCCTCCTCGCCTGCGCCCTGCCGCTGGCCGCCTGCGCCGCCACGCCCGAGGCACTCAAGCCCTACCCGGCCGCCGCCGACGGCTACGCCCGCCATGTCATCGAGCTGCCGGCGCAGGCCAACGAGGCCGAGCACAAGGTGGAACTGATCGCCGGCAAGACCCTGGAGGTGGACTGCAACCAGCAGCGCCTCGGCGGCCAGTGGCAGGAGAAGACGGTCGAAGGCTGGGGCTACAACTACTACCAGTTGGGCCAGGTCGGCCCGGCGGTCAGCACCCTGATGGCCTGCCCCGACGGCAGCCGCAAGCCGGCCTTCGTCCAGGTCGGTGGCGAGCCCATGCTGGTGCGCTACAACAGCAAGCTGCCGCTGGTGATCTACGCCCCGGCAGATGTCGAGGTGCGCTACCGCGTCTGGTCGGCCGCAGCCGCTACCAGCCCCGCTCCGCGCCAGTAAGGCCCCAGGTTTCAGAGCCCGTCGCCACGGCGGGCTCCACCACCCGGCAGCTCGGCGTGCCCTGCGCCCGGCAGGCGGCTACAATGCGCGCCTTGCCCGTGCCGCCGGATAAAAGAAAACGCCATGTCCCTGCCCAAACACCACCTGGAACTGCTCAGCCCTGCCCGCGATGTGGCCATCGCCCGCGAGGCCATCCTGCATGGCGCCGACGCCATCTACATCGGCGGGCCGAGCTTCGGCGCGCGGCACAACGCCTGCAACGAGGTGAGCGAGATCGCCGAGCTGGTGGAATTCGCCCGCCGCTACCACGCGCGGGTGTTCACCACGCTCAACACCATCCTCCACGACGACGAGCTGGAGCCGGCGCGCAAGCTGATCCACCAGCTCTACGACGCCGGTGTGGATGCGCTGATCGTGCAGGATATGGGGGTGATGGAGCTGGATATTCCGCCGATCGAGCTGCATGCCAGCACCCAGACCGATATCCGCACTCTGGAGCGGGCCAAGTTCCTCGATCAGGCCGGCTTCTCCCAGCTGGTGCTGGCGCGCGAGCTGAACCTGCAGGAAATCCGCACTATTGCCGAGGCCACCGACGCGGCCATCGAGTTCTTCATCCACGGCGCGCTGTGCGTGGCCTTCTCCGGCCAGTGCAACATCTCCCACGCGCAGACCGGGCGCAGCGCCAACCGTGGCGACTGCTCGCAGGCCTGCCGCCTGCCCTACACCCTCAAGGATGAAAAAGGCGGGGTTATCGCCTACGAGAAGCACCTGCTGTCGATGAAGGACAACAACCAGAGCGCCAACCTGCGCGCCCTGGTCGAGGCCGGCGTGCGCTCGTTCAAGATCGAGGGGCGCTACAAGGACATGGGCTACGTGAAGAACATCACCGCCCATTACCGCAAGGAGCTCGACGCCATCCTCGAGGATCGCCCGGACCTGGCCCGCGCCTCCAGCGGCCGCACCGCGCACTTCTTCCTGCCCGATCCGGACAAGACCTTCCACCGCGGCAGCACCGACTATTTCGTCACCGAGCGCAAGGTGGACATCGGCGCCTTCGACTCGCCGACCTTTACCGGGCTCTCCGTTGGTCATGTCGAGAAGGTGGGCAAGCGCGACCTGATCGCCGTCACCCATGAGCCACTGTCCAACGGCGACGGCCTCAACGTGCTGGTTAAGCGCGAGGTGGTGGGTTTTCGCGCCAATATCGCCGAACTAAAAGGCGAGTTCGAGGAAGAAGGCGAGAAGCGCTACCGCTACCGCGTCGAGCCCAACGAGATGCCCGAGGGGCTTTTCCGCCTGCGCCCGAATCATCCGTTGTCGCGCAACCTCGACCACAACTGGCAGCAGGCGCTGCAACGTACCAGCGCCGAACGCCGTATCGGCGTCAGCTGGCAGGCCGAGCTGCGCGAGCAGCAGTTGAAACTGACCGCCACCAGCGAGGAAGGCGTCAGCGTCGAGGTCGCCCTGCCCGGCCCCTTCGGCCCGGCCAACAAGCCGGAGCAGGCGCTGGACGGCCTGCGCGACCTGCTCACCCAGCTCGGCACCACCATCTACCATGCCCAGGGCGTGACCCTGGACGCGCCGCAGGCCTTCTTCGTGCCCAACTCGCAGCTCAAGGCGCTGCGCCGCGAGGCCATCGAGGCGCTGACCGCGGCGCGCGTCGCCGCCCATCCGCGCGGCAGTCGCAAGGCCGAAGCCATTCCTGCGCCGGTCTATCCGGAGGCGCATTTGAGCTTCCTCTACAACGTCTACAACCAGAAGGCCCGCGACTTCTACCATCGTCACGGCGTGCAGCTGATCGACGCGGCCTACGAGGCCCACGAGGAGCCCGGCGAGGTGCCGGTGATGATCACCAAGCACTGCCTGCGCTTCTCCTTCAACCTGTGCCCCAAGCAGGCCAAGGGCGTCACCGGCGTGAAAACCCGCGTCGCGCCGATGCAGCTGATCCACGGCGATGAGGTGCTGACCCTGAAGTTCGACTGCAAGCCGTGCGAGATGCACGTGGTCGGCAAGATGAAGGGGCATATCCTCGGCCTGCCGCAGCCTGGCAGCGCCGCCACCCAGGTGGTCGGCCAGATCAGCCCGGACGACCTGCTCAAGACCATCCGCCAAAAGCCGGGCTATAGCCACTGAGCCCGGCCTCGCCTGTTCCCCGATAACCCCGATGCAATCCGGGGGGAATGCGCCTGTATGTCCCGGATTGCCTCCGGGCTACCACAACAGTCGCCAGCAAGCTGGCTCCTACAGATCGCGAACTAGGCGCGCGCTGCACCCGCCGGGCTAAGCATCTCGATCTGGCGAACCTCGAAATCACGACGCAGGTAGTCCATGCGCTTCTCGTGGAATGCGCGCATATGCGGCAGCGCCGTGTGCTCGGCGAACGCCTCCGGCGACGCCCAGACCTCGTAGAAGATAAACAGCGTGGGGTCCTGCGCGTCGCGCAGCATGTGGTACTCGATGCAGCCGGGCTCGGCGCGGCTGGGCTCGACATGGGCGCGGAACAGGCGCTCGAAGGCCTCGGCCTGCTCCGGTCTGGTGTGGGCGTGAAGGATAAAGGCGTGCATGCAAGACCTCCTGCAAAAGCGTTGTTTGCCGCACTCTAACGCAGTATAAATCCGGGCATTCGTGCCTTTCACTCAACAATCATTTGCCTGACCCACTCTGTTTCCCGCGCGGGTGCGCCGCTAACCTGCCGCCATTCTTTTGCGGAGACAGCCATGAAAAACATCCTTCTGCTCGACGGCGGCAAGCAGTTCGCCCATTCCAACGGCCAGTACAACGCCACCCTGCACGAGGCCGCCGCGGCCTTCCTCGACCGCGCCGGGTTCGATATCAAGACCACCTTCATCGATGGCGGCTACGACGTCGCGCAAGAGGTGGAGAAATTCCTCTGGGCCGACGTGGTGATCTACCAGATGCCCGGCTGGTGGATGGGCGCGCCCTGGACGGTGAAGAAGTACCTCGACGAGGTGTTCACCGCCGGCCACGGCAGCCTCTACGCCAACGACGGCCGCACCCGCTCCGACGCCTCGCAGAAGTACGGCAGCGGCGGCCTGGTGCAGGGCAAGCAGTACCTGCTGTCGCTGACCTGGAACGCCCCGCAGCAGGCCTTCGACGACCCCAGCGACTTCTTCGAAGGCAAGGGCGTGGACGCGGTGTACTTCCCCTTCCACAAGGCCAACCAGTTCCTCGGCATGACTGCCCTGCCGACCTTCCTCAGCACCGACGTGATGAAGCAGCCGGATATCGAGCGCGACGTGGCCCGCTACCAGCAGCATCTGGCCGAGGTGTTCGGCGTCCACTGAGCCCCGGCTCAGCGCCCGCCGAACAGCGCCGTCCAGTAGATCCCCGCGTCGCTCTGCGGGTCGCTGGCGTAGGCCGCGCCGAGGTCCTGGTACTGCGGGTGCATCAGGTTGGCGCAGTGCCCGGGGCTGGCGAGCCAGCCCTCGACCACCTTGGCCGGCGTATCCAGCGCCGCGGCGATGTTCTCGCCAATCTGGCCGCCGGCATAACCGGCCAGTTCGGCGCGGTCGCCGGGGGTGCGGCCGTCGCGGCCCTGGTGGGCGAAGAAGTTGCCGTTGGCCATGGCCCGGCTGTGCGCTTCGGCGGCGCTGCCCAGCTCGGCGTTCCAGGCCAGCGGCGCGGCGGCGACGAAGCTTTGGCCGCCGCACTGGCGCGCCTGGGCACGGGCGGCGTTGATCTGTTCCAACAGCTTCTGCCCCTCGGCCTGCCAATCGCCCAGGCGGCCGCTGAGCAGCGGTCGCGCCAGGACGATGCGCCAGTCGCGCTCGGCGCGGCTGACGCCGATGTCGACGAACTGCGGGTCGAGCAGCACCCGGCAGAAACTTTCCGCCAGCGCCTGCATCGCCGCCTGCGCATCGCGCGGGCCGGACAGGCTGATGGCCTGCACGTTGACCAGCGGATAGCCCGCCGCACTCAAGGCCTGCTGCAGATCACCGGTGCCGGCCGCCGGCAGCAGCAGACGCGCATCGCTGGCCAGCGGCGGCAACGGCTCGGAGGCGTGCACGCCGCAGCGCTGCACCTCGCCGCGATAGGCGTTGATCGCCTCGACCAGCGCACCCTCCTCGGCCGCCTGCGCCGCCGCGGCGAACAGGCCCAGTGCCAGAACCAGTGCAGAAAGGGACAAGCGCATGGAACTCTCCTTAACAAGCCGACGGCACAGATGATGCGCGATTACCGCCGTCCAGGCCTACCCCCCGGCGGCGGCGCAGCGCGCTTATCGGCCGCCCCATTACCCTGCGCCGCCAGGGGGCGTATGGTGATAGTCCCATCCCTCACGGAGGAACCGCCATGTTCAAGGTAACCCGCAACGGCGACCAGCGCCTCGATGTGGACTTCGCCGGCAAACTGGACAGCGACGCCATGCGCGCCGCCCTCGACGAGCTGACCCAGGCCGCCGAAGGTATCGAGCACGGGCGCATGCTCTATCGCATCGGCAACTTCGAGTGGCCGACCCTGGGCGCGGTGGGCGTCGAGCTGGCGCGCATCCCGCAGCTGCTGCGCTTTATCCGCCAGTTCGACCGCGTGGCGGTGGTGGCCGATCAGCAGTGGCTGCGTACCGCCAGCCAAATGGAAGGCGCGCTGATTCCCGGCCTGACGATCAAGGCATTCGACTCGATCCGCGAGGCGGAAGCCGAGGCCTGGCTGCAGCAGTGAAGGCATCGCGCTGCCGGAGGCGATCCGGCAGCGCGGGCCGCGGCGGCATCAGCCGAGCTGGTCGACCATCACCGCGTTGCTGTAGACCAGGCTGCCGTCGCTGGCGCGGTGGCCGACCAGGTGGAACTGGCCGCGACGGTCTTCGCCACTGAGGTAGACCCGCCACTGGCAATCGGACAGCGGGCCGCATTCGGCCGGGGTGACCAGCTCCATCGCCGCCATGTCGGCATCGACCATCATGTCCTTGCCGCCGCTCTTTTGCAGCTCTTCCTCGGCGCGTTCCAGGCGTAGGTGATCGGCCTCGCTGACGCGGAAGTGAAAGGTGCCGATGGGCGTGGATTTCTGCTCACCGTTGCCCTTACGCCAGCCTTCGATGGTCAAGGTATTCATATCCGGACCTCCTGAAAGTGGGTGCCACAAGCCCGCCGCCCGCGGCTAGGCCATTGGACAACAGTTTAGTCGACAGGCTGCAGACACAGGACAGGCGGCAGCGGCGTTTGCTTGGCCGGTCGATTCGGTTAGGCTCTGCCCCTCAATCAAACGGAGGTATTCCCATGGCCCGCGCCACTGCCCGTCACATCCTGGTTGCCAGCGAAGACAAGTGCAACGAACTGAAAACCGCCATCGAAGGCGGCGCCGACTTCGCCCAGCTGGCGAAGGACAACTCCACCTGCCCGTCCGGCCGCAACGGCGGCGACCTGGGCTCCTTCGGCCCGGGCCAGATGGTCAAGGAGTTCGACACCGTGGTGTTCAGCGCGCCGGTCGGCGTGGTCCAGGGCCCGGTGAAGACCCAGTTCGGCTACCACCTGCTGGAAGTCACCAGCCGCCAGGACTGATCCGCGCGGCGCTGGCGTCGGCCCCCGGCCGACGCCGTCACTCCAGCCCCGCCGCCCCCTGCGCCCGCCACAGGCGCAGCCGCTCCAGCAGCTTGCCGCCCCACACATTGATCAGCAGCCCACCCATCACCAGCGCCACGCCGACCAGTTGCAGCGCGCCCAGGCGTTCGCCCAGCAGCAGCGCCGCGCAACCGATGCCCACCACCGGCACCAGCAGCGAGAACGGCGCCACCTGGCTGGCCGGGTAGCGCGACAGCAGGCGACTCCACAGGCCATAGCCGAGAATGGTCGCGGCGAACGCCAGGTAGGCCAGCACCAGCAGCGCCTCCACCCCGAAGCCGCGCAGCGCGCTTTCGATCGCCGCCGGCCCTTCCAGCCACAGCGACAGCCCCAGAAAAGGCAGCGGCGGCACCAGGCTGCCCCAGACCACCAGGCCGACCAGGTTCACCCGGCCCAGCTTGCGCGTGACGATATTGCCCAGCGCCCACATCGCGGCGGCGCCAATGGTCAGGGCGAAGCCTGCCAGGGTCATCGCCTGGCCGCCCTGCAGGCCGATCAACGCCAGCCCGGCGGCTGCCACCAGCAGGCCCAGCAGGTTGCTCGCGCGCAGGCGCTCGCCCAGCAGCAGCGCGGCGAAGAACAGGGTAAAGAAGGCCTGCGACTGCAGCACCAGCGAGGCCAGCCCGGCCGGCATGCCCACATGCATGGCGTAGAACAGGCAGGCGAACTGGCCCAGCGAGATGGTCAGGCCGTAGGCCAGCAGCCAGCGCAGCGGCACCTGTGGCCGGCGCACGAAGAGAATCGCGGGAAAGGCGGCGAGCAGGAAACGCAGCGCGCCGAGTAGCATCGGCGGCATCTCGTGCAGGCCGAGCTTGATCACCACGAAGTTCAGGCCCCAGACGACTATCACCAGCAGCGCCAGCAGCAGATCTTTGGGCGACATGGGGCAATCCTCGCGGTCAGGGAGCGGCCATTAGAACAAGCACATAGCCTGCGCGGCAGACACAGTGAGCGCGGAAAAACGCCACACAGTGCGCTGATCGCCCGTCCTGTGCCGCTGGCCGTTCTGCCGCGCCGCGCCCTTTGCTACCCTGCGCCCTCCTTCGCCGCGGCCGCTGCCATGAGCCTGTCCGACTTCCTCCTGTTCGCCCTGCCGGCGATCTTCCTCACCGGGCTGTCCAAGGGCGGCTTCGGCGGCGCCCTGGGCGGCATCGCCGTGCCGCTGCTGGCGCTGGCCACCTCGCCCAAGCAGGCGGTGGCGATCATGCTGCCGATCCTCTGCCTGGCCGACGTGGTGGGGCTGAAGGCCTACTGGGGCAAGTGGGACGCGGCCAACCTCAGGGTGATGCTGCCCGGCGCGCTGATCGGCATCGTCATCGGTGCGCTGACCTTCGAGCTGTTCGACGAGCGCAGCATCGGCCTGCTGATCGGGGTGATCGCGGTGGGCTTCGTCGCCCTCGGCCTGCTCGCCGGCAACCAGGCGCCGCGGCCGCTGCACAAGGGCCGCGGCACCCTGCTGTCGAGCCTGGCCGGCTTCACCAGCTTCGTCGCCCATGCCGGCGGGCCGCCGGTGATGATGCACCTGCTGCCGCAACAGCTGGACAAGCTGCGTTTCGTCGCCACCATCAACCTGTTCTTCCTGCTGACCAACGCGGCCAAGCTGCTGCCCTACGCCGCCCTGGGCCAGTTCAGCCGGGACAACCTGCTGCTGAGCCTGATGCTCGCGCCCATAGTGCCGCTCGGCGTGTGGAGCGGCCTGTGGCTGCAGTCGCGGGTCAACCACCAGTGGTTCTACCGCATCGCCCGGCTGGGCATCCTGCTGGCCGGCGTGCAGCTGATCTGGCGCAATCTGTAGCCCTCATCGCCCCTGCAGGAGCGACCTCAGCCGCGACGCTGGCGGCGCTGCGGGGGATTCGGTCCGCAGGAGCTACAGCCCGAGGATCTCGCGCAACTCGCGCGCCGTCGGCATCCGCGCCGAGATGCCGCTGGCGAAGTCGAAGCGCTTGGCCGTGGCCAGCGGCCCGACTATCACCGGATCGAAACCGGCATCGGTCACCAGGCGCGCCGCCACCTCCAGCGCCGCCTCGTCATCGCCGGCCAGCGGGATGGCCAGTTTCTCGCCGCTGCGATGGGCCTGGTTGCGCAGGTTGTGGGCGGAAATGGCGTTGAACGCGCGCACCAGGCGCACGCCGGGCAGAAAGCGCTGCGAGGCCAGGCCGGCGCCCAGCTCGCGGGCCTCCTCGGCCATCGGCCCGTCGCGTTCCGGGCGCGGATTGCCGGCATCCAGCAGCACCTTGCCGGCCAGTTCGCCGGCAAGGTCGCGGCCGATCTGCGGCGTGGCGGCGTAGGGCACCGCCAGCAGTATCACCTGGCCGAACTCGGCCGCCTCGCGCGGGGTGCCGACCCGGGCGCGCTCGCCCAGCTCCAGGGCCAGCGGCTGCAGACGCTAGGGATGACGCGAGGACATCATCACCTCGTGCCCCGCCTCGACCCACAGCCGCGCCAGCGCGCCGCCGATATTACCGGTGCCGATGATGCCGATGCGCAAGGCGTCCGCGTGCGCCAGCGCCGGGGCGCCGCCCAGCAGCACCAGCAGGCCCAGCGCGGTGGCGAAACGATGCAGGAAAAGGGACATGGCGACCTCCTCGAACGCGTCACGGCGACACAGGCCAAGCATAGAGAAGCCGCACGCGACGACCGTCGCCGATTCGCAACAGGGTGTTGCCCGCCAGCTATGCTTGAAAGGCGATAACGCATGACAGCCGGCTGCAGGGGCCGAGGAGGTGGTAGTGACCCGAATGCATTTACCCAGTCAATGACCAACTTCCCGGAGACACGACCATGAGCAAGAGCATGGATTCCCACAAAGAAGGCAAGAAGAAGCCGCTGAAAACGGCACACGAGAAACGCATGGCCAAACGCGAGAAGAAACACGGCCAGACCCTGCTCGGCAGCCACTCGCCCAACGCCTGAGCCCCAGCCTGCCGGCGCAGAACCGCTGCGCCGGCGCTTCCCCCGCCGCCAACGCCATCCGGGAAATTGCGCGTGCCGCCGGCGCCGCAAGGCACTAGAATCCGCAGCCTAACCGATCGTCCGGCCGCCCCGCGCCGCGACGCCGTCTCACCTATCGGCCAGGAGACCCCAGATGGGCGCCCAGTGGAAAGCCAAACCCAAAGAAGCCGCCGCCAATGCCCGAGGCAAGATCTTCGGCAAGCTGGTGAAGGAAATCATGATCGCCGCGCGTAACGGCGCCGACCCGGACACCAACGCCAAGCTGCGCCTGGCCGTGCATCAGGCGAAGAAGGCCTCGATGCCCAAGGACACCCTGGAGCGCGCGATCAAGAAAGGCGCCGGCCTGTCCGGCGAGGTGATCAACTACGAGCGCACCCTCTACGAAGGCTTCGCCCCGCATCAGGTGCCGCTGATCGTCGAGTGCCTGACCGACAACGTCAACCGCACCGTGGCCGAGATCCGCGTGCTGTTTCGCAAGGGCCAGCTCGGCGCCTCCGGCTCGGTGAGCTGGGACTTCGACCACGTCGGCCTGATCGAGGCCAGCACCGAAGACGGCGCCGACCCGGAACTGGCCGCCATCGAAGCCGGCGCCCAGGACTTCGTTCCCGATGACGAGGGCGCGACCCTGTTCATCACCGAGCCGACCGACCTCGACGCCGTGTGCAAGGCGCTGCCGGAGCAGGGCTTCACCGTCAACTCGGCCAAGCTCGGCTACCGCCCGAAGAACCCGGTGAGCAGCCTGACGCCGGAGCAGCTGGAAGAAGTCGAAGCCTTCCTCGAAGCCATCGACGGCCACGACGACGTGCAGAATGTCTACGTCGGCCTGGCCGGCTGATTCCGCTCGCTTAAGCACTTTGCCCCCTCACCCACTGATGGGCGAGGGGACAGAGGTCTCACCTGCTCGACACTCGCGACACCCGCCATGAACACCACCCTGCATATCGCCGCCGCCTGCCTGTTCGACCAACGGGGCCGCCTGTTGCTGGTGCGCAAGCGCAACACCCGGTTCTTCATGCTGCCGGGCGGCAAGCGCGAAGCCGGCGAGGATGCCCTGGCCGCCCTGCGCCGCGAACTGCATGAAGAGTTGGAACTGCAGCTGGACTACGCGGCGCTGCACCCGCTCGGCCGATTCCAGGCAAGCGCCGCCAACGAGGCCGATACCTGGCTGCAGGCGGAGATCTTCCACGCCGCCCTGCCCCACGCGGTACAACCGGCGGCCGAGCTGGAGGAACTGCGCTGGTACGCCGCCGGCCAGCCCTTCGACGGCGAGCTGGCGCCGCTGCTGCGCGAGCAGGTGCTGCCCGCCCTGGCCGCGCGCCTTTGTTGATCCACGGCAACGCGCGGCCACGCGGCCACGCGCTAGGCTGCGCCGATAACCAGAACCCTTAGTTTTGCGTGCAAACCCACAGCAACCCGAGGTTTGCCATGAGTATCAGCTCCGCCCAGATCTGCCAGGCCGCCGACCAGCTGCAGGGCTTCGTCGGCTTCAACGCCAAGACCGGCCAGTACCTGCTGCGTTTCTCCGAGGACAGCTTCGGCCTCGACGTGCCGGCCGAGACCATCACCCCGACCTGCGAATACGTCTGGCACGCCGAGGCAGACGGCCTGATGCGCCTGGATCGCCAGAGCCTGGCCTGGCTGCAGGAGCAGCGCATCGACGAGCGGGTCAACCTCGGCGAGGCGCTGCGCCTCTACCTGCGGCGCAGCGACCTGCCGGAGATCCGCGCCGAACGCCGGCGCCTGGCGCCGGCCTGAGGCACGCGCGCCAACCCGGGCGGCGTACCACCGATGCCAAGGGTGTCCCCTTCGGCTCAGCCCAGCAGCTGCATCGACGCGGCGCCGAGGCCGGCGCCGATCAGCAGCAGCAAGGCGCCGCCCAGCCATAGCCTGCTGGCGCTGGCCGCTGGCGCCGCGGTGGCGGGCGCCGTCCTGGCCTGAGCGGCGCGCAGCGGATTGGCCGCCGCCGGCGCGGCCTTGGCGCTGGCGCGCGCCACCTGCGGTACCGGCGCGATCTGCGTGGCACCGCCAGCGGCCTTGGCGGCCAACGCCGGCGGCAGGTCGGCCACGCGCATGAACTGGGTGGCATCCTCGTCCGGCGTCTCGCTCAGGCTGACCTTCGGCCCGATCACCAAGAGGCTCACCGAGCCCATCTTCAACTGGTCGCCCGGCTGCAGCACGGCGGTTCTGACCTTCTGCTGGTTGACCGTCACGCCGTTGGCCGAAGCCAGGTCCTTGACCTCCAGCACGTCGTCCTTGAGGAAGAACTCGCAGTGCCGGCGCGACAGCTCCGGGTCGCCGAAGCACAGCTCGCACTTGCTCGAGCGGCCGAAGGTCATCGAGCCGTGGATATGGAACTTGCGCCCCTGGTGCTCGCCCTGGATCACCTGGAGGAACCAGCGCGGCGCGGCGACCTCGGGACGCGCCGCGCTCTTCGCCGGGTCGACCAGCAGCAGCTCGACGCCGCCCAGACGCACGCGGTCGCCGTCGCGCAGCTGAAAGCGCGTGCCGATGCGCTGGTCGTTGACGTAGGTCGCGCCCTGGCTGGCATCGCTGAGGTAGTAGTAACCGTGATCCTGGCGAATCTCGGCATGAAAGCTGGCGATCCCGGCATCGCCGAGCACCAGCTGGTTACGGCTGTCCTGGCCGATGGTCAGGCGTTCTTCGGTCAGCCAGACCGGCGCTTGGCGGTTATCCAGGAACTGCAATCTGAGCATCTCGGGCGCCTCGGATCAGTCGAAAAGGTTGTTCAGCAAACGTTCGATCGGATTCTGCTGGGCTGGCGGCGCGCTGCGCGGCCGGCTCGCCGCCTGGCTGCTGCGCACGCGCTGCTGGTGGCCGTCGTAGAGCGCCAGCAGGCGTTCGTTGTCGGGTTCGGCCTCCAGCCCCTGCTTGATCTGCTCCAGCGCCAGGTTGTACTCGCGCCGCGCATAGGCCGCCTCGCTCTGCTCGATGAAGCGCTGCGCCACGCGGTTGATCCCGGCCTGCGCCAGCAGGTTGTCCGGCTCCCAGCCAAGCACCTGGCGGAAGTAGTGCACCGCGCTGTCGTCCTCGGGCAGGATCAGCAGGCCCTCCCCCAGGCGCTGCTCGGCCAGTTCCAGGTACTGCTGGATGCGCGCCTGCAACACCCGCTGCAGGCCGTCGGCGGCCTGGGCGTTATCGGCATCCAGGGCCAGCGCCTGGCGGAAATAGTAGTCGGCGTTGTCCTGCGCCGGGGCGAGCAGCTGGCCTTCGCTCAGGCGCGTTTCGCCGAGGGCGAGCAGCCCGGCGAGGCGCTGCTGCAGCTGCCAGTAGTAGCCGCCGGCGCTGCCGGCGCCGAGCAGCAGCACACCGAGCAGGGCCCAGGGCAGCCAGCGACGCTTGGCCCTGCGCGGCGCCGGCCCGAGCGCCGGGCTCAGGCGGGTGTGATCCTGCTCGGCGTCCTGCAGTTCGTCGAGGCTGGCCAGCAGCACGTGGCAATCGGCGAAGCGATCCTCCGGGTCCTTGGCCAGCATGCGCTCGAGCAGCCACTGCCACTCGCCCAGCGGCTCGGGCAGGGGCGGCGGTTGCAGCTGCAACTGGTTCATCAGGGTCTGGGTGTAGTTGGCGCCGCGAAAGGGGTTATGCCCGGTCAGCATCTCCAGCAGGATCACGCCGAGGCTGTAGATGTCGCTGCGCGCATCCAGCGCCTGGCACTGCGCCTGTTCCGGGCTGCTGTAGGCCGGGCTGCCGACGGCGATGCCGGACTGGGTCAGCTCGCTGTCCAGCTGCAGCTGCTTGGCCACGCCGAAGTCGGTGAGCACCGCGGTGCCGTCGTCGCGAAACAGGATGTTGCCGGGCTTGATATCGCGGTGCACCAGGCCGCGGTCGTGCACCAGCGCCAGGGCGCTGGCGATCTGCCGGACGATGCGCAGGGCGCGCGCCGGCTCCAGGCGCTGGCCCTTGTACTGGGCCAGGTCGCCGCCGGCCAGGTATTCCATGGCGAGAAAGTGACGACCGTCGGCCAGCTGGTCGATGCGGTAGATGGTGATGATCGACGGATGCTGCAGGGAGGCGACGATATGGCCTTCCTGGATGAAGCGCTGGGTGAAGGCCTGGTCCTCGCGGTGCAGCAGCACCTTGAGCGCCACCTGGCGCTGCAGCGCCTGCTCGGTGGCCAGGTAGACCTCGGCCATGCCGCCCTTGCCCAGGCGGCCGTGGATGCTGTAACCGGGTACGCTGATCGGAGGCTGACTCATGCGGCTGGACTGGCGCTCAGGATTGACGGGGTTTGAACAGTTTGCGCAGCAGGCCGCGGGGCGGCGCCTCGCGCGGTTCGGCAGCCGGGGCGAGGCCCAGGACGATGCAGCTGATATTGTCCCTGCCGCCATGGCTATTGGCCAGCCCCACCAGTTGCTCGACCATCGCCTCCAGGGTCTCGGCCTCGGCGCAGCAGCGCTGGATCGCCGCGTCGTCCAGCTCGCCGGTGAGGCCGTCGCTGCACAGCAGCAGCAGTTCGTCGGGTGCCAGCCGGGCGTGCAGCAGGCCGACCTCCGGCGCCTGCTCGCCTTGACCCAGGCACTGCAGGATCAGGTTACGCCGCGGGTGCTGGCGCGCCTCCTCGGCGCTCATCTGGCCGGCGTCGACCATGGCCTGCACCCAGCTGTGATCGTGGCTGAGCTGCTCGATCCGCTCGGCGCCGATGCGATAGGCGCGGCTGTCGCCGACCCAGGCCAGTTCGAATCCATCGCCCGCCAGGCGCACCGCCACCAGGGTGCTGCCCATGCTCGCCTCCCCGGCGCCCGGCCCCGCCGCGTCGGCAATCGCCCGGTGCGCGGCGTGCACCGCCGCGGCCAGCTCGGCGCCCTGCTGCAACGCCTCGATCAGGCCCTGCAGCGCCAGGGCGCTGGCCACCTCGCCGCGCTCGTGGCCGCCCATGCCGTCGGCCAGCGCCCATAAACCGAGCTCGGGGCGACAGGCCAGGGCGTCCTCGTTGTGCGTGCGCACCTGGCCGGCGACGCTTTGCGCGGCGAATACCACGGATGGAGGCGATGACTGGGACACGCGCAGATCCTTGAACTGATGGCGGGCGGCCCATGATGCGGCGGCGCTGGCGAACTGTCACCGGCCAGCCGGTTGCAAATGCGCAGCGGTTAACCAAACCGGCCTCAAGCGCCGGAGCGACTCGTCGGCCTGGCGCAAATGCTGGCACTTTGCTCAGGATCTACCCTTGCCATAAGCGGTCAAAGCTCTGCATGCTTGCTACATAACAACGACAAGAACGCTTATGGCCATCAAGACTGCCCGCTTGCTCAAGCGCCTGCGCGAAGATTTCCAGCTGTCGATCATCACCCTGATGGGCCTGTTCGGCGTCCTGGGCATCTCACCCTACGCCGTGTACCGCCTGCTGCACGGCAACTACCTCGTGGGCATAGCCGACACCATCATCGTGCTCTCCACCCTGTTCGCCGTGTTCTACGCCTGGCGCACCCGCGACACGGTCAAACCGGGCATCTACCTGGCCACGGTGTTCTCCATCGGCGCCACGCTGATCGCCATCAACCTGGGGGTCAACGGCCTGTTCTGGATCTACCCGCTGATCCTCTTCAACTTCTTCATGGTCACCCCCCGCAAGGCCCTGCTGGCCACCGCCCTGGTGCTCGCCTGCCTGGTGGCGCACGCCCTGCTGGTGCCCGGCAGCGTGTTCGACAGCCACTACCAGATGGTCTCCTTCCTGGTCACCGGGATGATGGCCAGCGTGCTCAGCTTCATCTTCGCCGTCCGCACCCGCACCCAGCGCGACCAGTTGCAACTGCTGGCCATCCACGACCCGCTGACCGGCGCGCGCAACCGCCGGGCGATGAACGAGGAACTGAAGATCGCCATGTCCAGCCACCGCCGCCACAGCGACAGCTTCGGCCTGCTGGTGATGGACCTGGACCACTTCAAGCAGATCAACGACCGCTTCGGCCACCACATCGGCGACCAGGTGCTGGTGGCCTTCGTCGAACTGGTCAAGCGCTGTTCGCGCAAGGAAGACCGCCTGTTCCGCTTCGGCGGCGAGGAATTTCTCCTGCTGCTGCCCAACACCGAACTCGACGGCCTGCATGCCGCCGCCCAGCATCTGCTGAAGCGCGTCGAGAGTGAACTGGAAAGCCCCGGCGGGCCGGTGACGGTGTCCATCGGCGGCGCCATCCTGCGCAGCGGCGAACATTGGGAAAGCTGGCTGCAACGCGCCGACGAGTGCCTCTATCAAGCCAAGAGCGGCGGCCGCAACCGCGTGGTCATCGACCGCAACGAACCCGCACCACAAGGGACCGCCGCCCACCACGCCGCGGAGCGCCGGCGCTGACGCCACGCCCGCCCGCCCGGCAAGGCCGACCGCGCTCAGCGGCTGCGCTGCTGCTGGTAACTGCCGCTGCCGGGTTGCAGTTCCAGACGCAAACCGCCGGGATACTCGATGCTCTGCCGAATGCCGCCGCGTACCTCGCTGGCATGGCTGCCGTAGCGGCTCTCCTCGCGCAGCGGCGCCTGTGGCAGACGCTGGCCGCCATAGAGATCGTACTGCTGAAAATGCGCCGAACCAGACACACTGCCGCTGGCGCCGGGGCTGACATAGCTCTTGGGAATCACCCGGATCGGCTGCGTGACATCGGCCCAGGAAGGCAAGGCCCATGCACAGAGCAGGATCGGCAGCAGCAGTCGGAGCAACATGGGCACCTCACAGGCAGAACCAAGGTTCCCGGCATTCTACGCCCGAAAACGCCAAGGGCCTGCATCGCTGCACGCCCTTGGGTTGGATGGTGCCGGAGACAGGAGTCGAACCTGCGACCTTCGCATTACGAATGCGCTGCTCTACCAACTGAGCTACACCGGCGGAAGACGGCGGCATTATGCGAGTTGGCGCGGCGCGACTCAAGCCGCTGGCGGCTCAGCTGTCGAGCAGTTCGATGCGGTCGTCGTGGATGCGGATCAGGCCCTGCTTGTACAGGCCGCCGATGGCCTTCTTGAAGTTGCCCTTGCTGACGCGAAAATGTTCGGCGATCAGCTCGGGCGGGCTCTTGTCGCCCAGCGCCAGGCTGCCGCCCTGGGCGCGCAGGCGTTCGAGAATCTGCTCGCCGAGGCCGCTGGCCGCCTCGCGCCCCACCGGCTGCAGGCTCAGGCTGATCTTGCCGTCGGCACGCACTTCCTTGATATAGCCCTTCTCGCGCATGCCGTTGCGCACGAACTTGAACAGTTCATTCTTGTGGATCAGGCCCCAGTGCTGGCCGTTGATGATGGCCTTGAAGCCCAGGTCGCTGCGCTCGACCACCAGCAGATCGACCTCCTGGCCCACCTGGTAATTGGCCGGGGTCTTGTCCAGATAACGGTCCAGACGCGCGGTGGCGGTGAGGCGGCGGGTGCGCTTGTCCAGGTAGAGGTAGACCACGCAGTAATCGCCGAGCTGCAGCGGACGCTTCTCCTCGGAGTGCGGCAACAGCAGGTCCTTGGCCAGGCCCCAGTCGAGGAACAGGCCGATGCGGTTGATATCCACCACCTTGAGGCTGGCGAACTCGCCGAGCTGGATCTTCGGTTTCAGGGTGGTGGAGATCAGCTTGTCTTCGCTGTCGAGGTAGAGGAACACGTTGAGCCAGTCGTCCACCTCGCTCGGCGCGCCCTTGGGGATGTAGCGCTTGGGCAGGAGGATTTCGCCGTCCGCACCGCCGTCCAGGTACAGACCGAAGTCGGTGTGCTTGACCACCTGCAAAGAATTCATCCGCCCGATTAAGGCCATCGCGTTCCACCTCGCCAAAACAGCCGGCCATTCTACCCGAGTTCGGCTGTGCCAGGGTTGCTCGCGCGGTTAATCGACAGCCGGTCGAGAAGTGCTTTAAGTGCCTTGAAAACAAGCGATTAGCCGGCATCCAGGGCCTCGACGAGCGGCCCCGCCAGAGCGGTCCCAGACGATTAGGCGAGCAGGCGGCGCCCCGATCAGGCACAATGGCCGACCGCCCATCGTCGAGAGATAAGGTCATGGCCACCCTGCGCGTCAAGTCGTCCACCAGCAAAGTCAGCAAGCCGGCCCCTGCCGTGGAAACCCGCGAGTCCATCGAGGCCCAGGTGGCGGCCTTCCTCCAGGGCGGCGGCGAGATCCAGCAGATCGCCAAGGGCGTCAGCGGCCAGACCTACGGCGGCACCCGGCAGATCACCATCAGCAAGAAGTAATGCCCGCGGGTGCGCAGCGCGCACCCGGCATCCCCCTCCCCCGCGTTACTCGCGCGCCAACCCCAGGCGCAGCAGTCGTCCGTCGCTCGCATCCGTCAGCACGTAGAGAAAGCCGTCCGGCCCCTGGCGCACGTCGCGAATGCGCGCCTTGAGCGGTTGCAGCAGACGCTCCTCGTGCACCACTTTGTCGCCGTCGAGCTGCAGGCGGATCAACGCCTGGCCGGCCAGCGCGCCGATGAACAGGTTGTGCCGCCAGGCCGGGAAACGCTCGGCGTCGTAGAAGGCCATGCCGCTGATGGCCGGCGATTTTTCCCAGACGTGGTGCGGCGGCTCGGTGCCGGCGACGGCCTCGCCCTTGGCCTCGGGAATCGGCAGCAGCGAGTAGTTGATGCCGTGAGTCGCCAGCGGCCAGCCGTAGTTCTTGCCCGCCTCGGGGATGTTGATCTCGTCGCCGCCGCGCGGGCCGTGCTCGTGGCTCCACAGGCGGCCGCTCCAGGGGTTGAGCGCCGCGCCCTGCTGGTTGCGGTGGCCGTAGGACCAGATTTCCGCACGGGCGCCGGCCCGGCCGACGAAGGGATTGTCCGCCGGAATGCGCCCGTCGGGATGGATACGCACCAGCTTGCCCTGCAGCTTGTCCAGCGCCTGCGCGGTGGGGCGCTGGTTGTTGTCGCCGAGGGCGATGAACAGGTGGCCGTCGCGGTCGAACACCAGGCGCGAGCCGAAGTGCGTGCCGCTGGACAGCTTGGGCTGCTGGCGGAAGATCACCTCGAAGCCCTCCAGCGCCGTGGCATCGGCGGACAAACGGCCGCGTCCGACCGCCGTGCCGGCCGCACCGTCACCGGCCTCGGCGTAGGACAGGTAGACCAGACGGTCGGCGGCGAAATCCGGCGACAGCACCACGTCGAGCAAACCGCCCTGGCCCACCGCGAACACCTCGGGCACGCCGCCCAGCGGCGCCGACAAGGCGCCGTCCGGAGCGATCCGGCGCAGGCGCCCGGGGCGCTCGGTCACCAGGTAACCCTGGCCATCCGGCAGGAAAGCCAGGCCCCAGGGGTTGGCCAGCCCCTCGGCAACGGTCTCGATCTGCAGCTGCCCCAGCTCGCTGGGCAGTTGGCGGGACTCGGCCAGGCTCGCCTGGCTGCTCAGCAGCACTGCCAGGCCAAGGCTGGCAAGCAGGTGTGGACGCAACATCGGGGCTCCTCCATGCGAGTCGCGGAACGAGTCCGCATAGTGCTACAGCGGTAGGGTCGAGACAGCCCCGCAAAAGGTTTCGCCAGGTTTCAGTCGCTCAGGTAGCGACGCTCGATCAGCTGATAAGCACCGCTCGCGCGCAACTGCAACTGGCGCAGGCCCTGGTCGAAGCGCTGGCACTGCGCCTCCAGGCGAAAGCCGACCCGGTAGGCGGTGGGGGGAAACAGCGGGTACCAGGCCAGCGGCTGGCTGACGTCGACCTGCTCGGCCACCTCGCGATTGAAATGCTGGATGATCCGCGGATCGCCGATCACCACCTCGACCCGGCCGCTGTAGAGCAGGCGGTTGCGGTTGATCTGCAGGGCCTCCTCGCGGTAACGCGGATTGCCCTCGGCCATGCGTTGGAACTCCGCGCCCAGCAGTAGGCGGGCGCGCTGGAAGGCGCTGACCGAGTAGCCGCCCAGGTCGGCGATGCGTTCGATGCGGTAGCCGCGCGCGGCCAGGGCGACGGCGGCGTTGTGGTAGTGGATATAGATGTCCGAGTAGAAGGCCTCGACGCCGCTGCGTTCGTTGGTGGTGGTGATGGCGTCGATCTCGCCGCGGCGCAGCATCAGGTGCAGGCGCTCCATGGGCGCGTAGTAGGCCGCCATGTCGAACCCCGCCAGGCGCGCGGCGCGGTCCACCAGCTCGTATTCCAGACCGCGCGGCTCGCCCTCGAACACGTAGGGCGGCTTGTGCGTGCCGAAACCGACGCGCAGCGTCTCGCCGCACGCCCCCGCGGCCAGCCACAGCAACAGCACGCCTACCCAGCATCTGTACATGCCACGTCCCTGACTCGAACGAGCCCTGAGCATAGACGGCGCCGGCCGCCCATCACCAGAGTGGATGCACGGCGATTCATTCCGCTTTGCCCGCGCGCGGCTAGACTGGCTCCACGCATTTCTGCGCCTGCCCCAGGAGAATCATCATGCTCAAAGCCCAATACCAGCAACGCGGCCCGGTGCCGCAGGACGTGATCGAAGCGGTCGAGCTGCAATTGCCGGCGCCGGCCGCCGGCCAGGTGCGGGTCAAGGTGCTGGCCGCGCCGATCAACCCCTCCGACGTGCTGACCCTGACCGGCGCCTACGGCATGCTGCCGCCGCTGCCGGCCATCGGCGGCAACGAGGGCGTCGGCCGGGTCGAAGCGCTCGGCGAGGGCGTCGGCAACCTCAAGGTCGGCCAGAACGTGCTGCTGCCGGTGGGCTGCGGTACCTGGGTCAGCGCCCTCAATGCGCCAGCCGACAAGCTGATCCCGCTGCCGGACGCCGACCCGCTGCAGCTGGCCATGCTCACCGTCAACCCGCCGACCGCCTCGCTGCTGCTCAGCGAGTTCGTCGACCTCAAGCCGGGCGACTGGGTGATCCAGAACGCCGCCAACTCCGGCGTCGGCAGCTACCTGATCCAGCTGGCCAAGCTGCGCGGCTTCAAGACCATCAACGTGGTGCGCCGCGAATCGGCGGTGGCCGGCGTCGAGGCCGAAGGCGGCGATCTGGTGCTGGTGGACGGCCCCGACCTGGCCAAGCGCGTGCGCGCGGCTACCGGCGGCGCCGACGTGCGCCTGGGCATCGATGCGGTGGGCGGCGCCAGCACCGACCATATCGCCGCGACCCTGTGCAACGGCGGCGTGCTGGTCAACTACGGCATGATGAGCGGCCAGCCGTGCCTGGTATCGCCGGCCTCCTTCGTGTTCCGCGACGTCACCCTGCGCGGCTTCTGGCTGGCCAAGTGGTTCCAGCAGGCCACGCCGGCCGAGCAGATGAAGGTGTTCGGCGAGCTGGTGCAGCTGATCGCCGGCGGCAAGCTGAAGACCCGCGTCGCCGCCACCTACGACCTGGCCCATATCAAGGACGCCGTGGCCGCGGCCGCCAGCGGCGAGCGCGACGGCAAGATCCTGCTGGTGCCCTGAGATGGGTGCGCATGGCGCACCCTCCCCCCGAAGCTCACACGGCGCCCCTACTCCCGTAGGGTGCGCCGCGCGCACCATCCCGCGATCAAGCCAAAGCAGCCCCAGCCAACCCCTCGCGCATGCGCAGCGCATCCTGCTGGAAACAGCGGGCGGCCTGCAGCAGCGCCAGCAGGGTGAGAAACAGCGCCACCGGAATCAGCAGCATGGCGTCGTGCAGGCCGACGGCCTTGAACGCCTCGCTTATCTCGCTGGCGCCGGCCGCGTGCATGGCCGCCTGGGCGTAGTGATCCGACAGCCAGCCCACCGCCAGTGGGCCGAGGCCGCCGCCGAGCAGGTACAGGCCGGCGAAGAACAGGGCCATGGCGGTGGCGCGCAGGCGCGGCTCGACCACGTCCTGGATCGCCGTGTAGACGCAGGTGTAGAAGTTGTAGGAGAACAGCCAGCCGAGGCTGAACACGCCGACGAACAGCGCCGTGTCGATGCGCCCGGCACTCAGCGCCCAGGCGGTGCAGAGGCAGGCCAGCAGCATGCTGAAAGCCGCGAACAGCAGACGGCCATTGGCCCAGCGCTGGTGCACCTTGTCCGCCAGCCAGCCGCCCAGGGTCAGGCCGAGCAGGCCGGTCAGCCCGACTATCACCCCGGTGGCCATTGCCGCATCCTGCAACTGCAGACCGAAGTAGCGCTGCAGCATCGGCACCATGAAGGAGTTGCAGGCGTAGGAGGCGAAGTTGAACGCCAGCCCGGCCAGCACCAGCCACCAGAAGGTACGGATCGCCAGCACCTTGCGCAGCGGCTTGTCCACCGGCGCGCTGCTGACCCGGGTGCTCTCCGCCGCACCGCGCGCCGGCTCGCGGATAAAGAACAGGAACAGGGCGAGGATCAGCCCCGGCACGGCGGCGATCAGAAAGGGCGCGCGCCAACTGTCGAAGGCCTGGACCATGGCGCCGATGGTGAAGAAGGCCAGCAGCAACCCCAGCGGCAGGCCGAGCATGAAGATGCCCATGGCTCGCGCGCGCTTGTGCGCCGGGAACAGGTCGCCGATCAGCGAGTTGGCCGCCGGCGCGTAGCTGGCCTCGCCGATGCCGACGCCCATGCGGATCAGCAGGAAGCTCCAGAAATTCCAGGCCATGCCGTTCAGCGCGGTCAGCCCGCTCCAGGCGGCCAGGCCCCAGCCCATGATCTTGCGCCGGGCGCCGGTGTCGGCCATGCGCCCCAGCGGCACCCCGGCCAGGGCGTAGACGATGGTGAAGGCGGTGCCGATCAGCCCCAGCTGCAGGTCGCTGAGGCCCCATTCCAGGCGAATCGGCTCGATGATGATGGCGGGGATGGTGCGGTCGAAGAAGTTGAACAGGTTGGCGAGGAATAGCAGGAACAGGATGCGCCAGGCGTTGGACGCTTGCTGGTTGGGCTGCATGGCAATCTCTCTTGTTGTTGTCCACGTCGGGCCTACCGCGGTGGCGCCTACCTTGGCAGCACCGGCCGAACCTTGGGTGAGGGGCAATCTAGAGGCTTTGCCGCGGCTTGTCTGCGACTATTCGCTGGATTTATGCACATCGATGGGGCGTTGACGCCAAAAAATCGTCCATATCCAGCTGGAATAATGCGAAGCGCTTTATTCCGTGCTAGAACCATGGTGCTGGCCAATTCATGGCCAATGGCCAATACCCCACCGACTCGCCGGACTGTCACCGATGAAAACCAAGAAAGACGCCGTTGCCGCCGCCAAGGAAGCCACCCTGGCCGATCTCGCCGACACCCTGCTGGTGCCGCCCGCTCCGCTCGCGCTGCCGGTGCACGGCGATACCGGCGAGCAGTACCTGTATTTCACCGAGCGCGACATCGAGCGCATCCTCGATAACCTCGACGGCCTGCGCAACCTGGTCTTCCCCCTGGGCGAGCCACTGGACGAGGGCGAGTCGAGCCGCATCCAGCAGTTCCCCTCGGTGTGTCTGATCGGCCTCGGCCGCTGCGGCTCGAACATCGCCCTGGACGTCGCCTCGCTGGTGTACAACGCCCGCCAGTTCTACCTGGAGGAGTTCCACAGCGAGGCCACCGCTGCTGCCGAGCAGGCCTCGCGGCCCAGCCGCTGGATTCGCAGCAACCTGCTGCGCGCCCCACACAAGAGCAGCAAGCCGGTGTTCCTGATCGAGCCGCTGGTGATGCTCGGCGACCTGGACAAGGACATCGAGGGCCGCATCCGCTTCTCGCGCAAGGGCGAGATGAGCGGCTTTCTCGACGACTACAGCAAGATGAAGATCATGGACCTGTCCGAGGTGCATGCCGGTGGCGCCGGCAACGCGCCGATCCTCGGCCAGTACCTGGCCAAGATCATCCTCAACAAGGACACCCAGCGCTTCTCCAACGAAGACTGGAAATTCATCCACAGCTACCTGATCGACTCCTGCGGGATCAAGGCCAACCAGTCGCGCCTGTACTTCTATATCTTCAGCGCCGGCGGCGGCACCGGCTCGGGCATGGCCTCGGAGTTCGGCCTGGCGCAGCAGTTCGCCTACATGAGCAAGACCTTCGACAGCAAGGCCAACGTGGACGACGAGGCGCAGCGCGACCACGGTTTCGTCTTCGAGCCGATCTTCACCAGTGGCATCTGCATCCTGCCGAACATCTCCGACCAGCGCAGCGAGATGTCCGAAGCCCTGCACATCAACGCCGGGCGCCTGCTGTGCAAGTACCTGGCCGAGGAATGGGACTTCTCCTACAACTTCGACAACGAGCAGAGCAGCGCCGAGAGCGTGATGCGCCGCATCCGCCCGTGGAACGCGATGATGCTGATCTCCAACGACATCATGCGCTACGCCGAGGAGAGCGGCGACGGCAGCATCCACAACATCGACGTGACCGCCATGGAGCGCCACGCCAACCAGTACATCTCGCAGCAGATCTTCAACATCCTCACCGCCCAGGCGGTCACCGGCGACTACGACCAGAACTACTTCCGGCGCGCCGGCATCGACATCGGCGAGACCATCCGCCTCGACGCCAACGACCTGTTCATGAGCCTGGCCGGACCGGTGGCGGTGGCCTACGCCGAATCCGTGGTGCCCGAACAGCCGGCGCAGCTCTCGGAGAAATTCCGCGTGCTGGACAAGGAGCAGCACGCGCCGCGGCTGAACATCGACGACCTGTTCTTCCGCTCCATCGACCTGCCGCACTTCAACAAGGTGACCCAGGCCATCGAGGGCATCAGCCTGCTGCCGATCGAGTCCAAGCGTTATCGCCAGGCCCTGGAGCAGTACAAGGCCAGCGGCTACGACGCGACGCAGCTGAGCGAGCTGCACTTCTTCAAGAACTGCTCCTCGGTGGTGTCCATCGTCTCCCTGCCCAAGGACTACAAGCTGTCCTACATGGACCTGAACCGGCTCAAGACCCACCTCAACAACCTCTTCCCCAACACCACGCTCAAGCGCTATGCCCTGGTGATCGGCGCCTCGGCCAACCTGTCGCTGACCACCCTGATCGTCAAGAGCCCGTGCCTGTCGGACGACTTCCTGACCCTGATCGTCGCCTACATCAAGCGCTGCTTCGCCCGCGACCAGTACCGCTTCGACGACAGCCTGGACGACGCCATGCTCGATTTCATCGTCGCCGAGCACTTCGACGAGGCCAAGCTCGATGCCATGCTCAACGAGCACGAGGACCCGGCGAAGATCCTCGACACCAACTGGTACGCGATCAAACCGATGTACGAGAAGAAGTACCGCGAGCTGATCCACGACGCCGACAAGTTCGTCTCGATCAACGACATCCGCCTGAGCCGCGGCAGCGTCAAGCAGGCGATCAAGTACCTGCGCGAGATCTACCGCCACCGCATCGGCAAGACTCGGGTGATCTCGCTCAACGATTACGGTAAAAGCGACTGACTTGGCACGTTTGTGCTTGACTGAGGAGGGCGTCGGGGCTGCACTGCGGGGGGTGGCTATGGATGGGTGGTCGATTCGGTTTCTCGCGCAGCTGCCCGAGCAGGGCCAGCTGCTGCTGGACTGCAGCCACGATCCCTGGCTGACGGTGCTCGCCTACCTGGTCGCCACGGCCGGCAGCCTGGGCACTCTGGCGATAGTCGAACACCTCGACCAGGTGCCGCAGCGCGGCATGCGCCTGGCCTGGGGCCTGGTCGGTGCGCTGTGCCTGGCCGGCGGCATCTGGTCGATGCACTTCATCGGCATGCTGGCCTTCCGCGCGCCGCTGGCCATCCATTACGACCTGGCCACCACCCTGCTGTCGTTGCTGGTGGCCCTGGCCGCCGCCCTGCTCGCCCTCTACTGCATGGCCCAGCGCGACGCCGGCCTCGGCCGCCGCGCCCTGGCCGCGGCGATCATCGGCCTGGGCATCGCCGCCATGCACTACAGCGGCATGGCCGCCATGCGCTCGACGGCGCAGGCCTACTACCACGGCGGGCTGTTCGCCCTGTCCATCGTCATCGCCATCGGCGCCAGCCTCGCCGCGCAGCTGCTGGCCCATCATCGGCGCAGCAGCAGCGCACCCTACCGCCACTGGCTGAAGTACTCGGCCGCGCTGGTGATGGGCGCCGCCATCACCGCCATGCATTTCACCGGCATGGCGGCGCTGCACCTGGTGGTGCCGCAAGGCGCCACGCTCGAGGTGCAGGGCGCCGACAACAGCCTGCAGCTGGGGCTGAGCGTGGCCGTCATCACCCTGGCGGTGGTCGCCCTGAGCCTGGTGGCTTCCTGGGCCAACCGCAAGCTGGACGACAAGGAGCGCGACCTGCAGCGGGTCAACCACCTGCTGGCGCAGCTCGACCAGGCCAAGGCCTCGCTGGAACAGGCGGCGCACTTCGACCCGCTGACCGAGCTGCTCAACCGCCGCGGCTTCAACCGGGTGTTCGCCGCCACCCTGGAGGAACACGCCATAGTCGGCCGCGGCCTGGCGGTGATGTTCCTCGACATCGATCACTTCAAGCGGATCAACGACACCCTCGGCCACGCCGCCGGCGACGACCTGCTGCGGGTGGTCGCCCAGCGCATCCGCGGCGCCCTGCGCGAACGCGACCTGATCGCCCGCTTCGGCGGCGACGAGTTCTGCGTGGTCGCCAGCCTCGACAGCAACGCCGCGCCGCGCGTCCTGGCCCAGCGTCTGCTGGAGCAGATGAAGGAACCGATAGAGCTGGCCGGGCGCAAGATCGTGATGACCACCAGCATCGGCATCAGCCTGTTCCCGCGCGATGGTGGCGGCGCCGACGAGCTGCTCAAGCATGCCGACCTGGCGCTGTACCAATCCAAGGGCAGCGGACGCAACGTGGTGCACTTCTTCAACCCGCACCTGAAACAGAAGGCCTCGTTTGAGCTGCAACTGGAGGAAGACCTGCGCCAGGCGCTGCAACAGGACAACGGCCTGACCCTGTTCTACCAGCCGATCATCGACCTGCGCAGCGGCGCCCTGCACAAGCTGGAGGCGCTGGTGCGCTGGCGCCACCCGCAGAACGGCCTGCTCACCCCGGAGCGCTTCATCGCCATCGCCGAGACCAACGGCTTTATCGACCAGCTCGACGACTGGGTGCTGCGCCGCGCCTGCCACGACCTGCGCAGCCTGGACGAGATGGGCTATCCGGGACTGAAGGTGGCGGTCAACTGCTCGGCGCTGAACCTGGGCAACGACCAGTTGCCCGGACGCATCGCGCAGATCCTGCACGACAGCCGCTGCCCGGGGCAGAGCCTGGAGCTGGAGGTCACCGAAAGCGCGCTGCTGAGCAATATCAACCGCGCCATCGGCCTGCTGGATAGCATTCGCGCCCTGGGCGTGAGCCTGTCGATCGACGATTTCGGCACCGGCTATTCGTCCCTGGCCTACCTGCGCCGCCTGCCGCTGGACACCCTCAAGGTCGACCGTTCCTTTATCCAGGACCTCGCTGCCTCCAGCCAGGACCGCGAGATCGTCCACGCGATCATCGCCATGGCCCATGCCCTGCGCCTGAAGGTGGTGGCCGAGGGCGTGGAAACCAGCGAGCAACTGGCCTTCCTGCAGGAGCGCGACTGCGATCAGGTGCAGGGCTACCTGTTCAGCAAGCCGCTGCCGCTGGAAGAGATCGTCAGCCTGTTCCCCCCGCACTACCGGCCGCTGGAGCGGGTGGGCACACGGTTCTAGCGCCAGCCATCCCCGGAGTGCATCCGGGCTCCGTCCTATCGACCGAAACACGCCGAGCCAAAAAAGCTCGCCGCTGAAGCGTCTCCTACATCAGCGGCACAGATACGGTGGGAGGGGCTTTAGCGGCGACGCGGAAAAGCGCCATTCAAACACCGCCCGCGTACTCCCTGAACGGCTGCAACCAGCCCAGGCTGGCCTGGGTACCCGCCTCGCCCGGCTTGTACTCCGCCCCCAGCCAAGCGCCGTAGCCGCTCTCGCGCAGCGCACGCAGCAACGCCAGGAAGGCCAGCTCGCCGGTGCCCGGCGCACCGCGGCCGGGGCAGTCGGCGAACTGCACGTGGCCGATGCGCCCGGCCAACAGGCGCATGCCGGCGACCAGGTCCAGCTCCTGACGGGCCATATGGTAGAGGTCGTACTGCGCCGCGAGATTCGGGTGATTCACCGCGCGCAGCAGCTCGTCCAGCTGCTGAGGGGTGTTGATCAGGAACCCCGGCATGTCGATGGGGTTGATCGCCTCCACCAGCACACGGATGCCGAGCAGGGCGAAGGCCTCGGCGCTCTGGCGCAGGTTGGCGGCCAGGCAATCCAGTGCCTGCTCGCGGCTGACGCCCGCGGCCAGGCGCCCGGGCAGCACGTTGACGCAGGCCGGGCGCGCCATGGCGGCGTAGGTCAGGGCCTGCTGCAGGGCGGCGTCGAACTCGGCCTGACGCGCCGGCACCGCGGCCAGGCCAGCGCCGCCGCTCATCAGGTCGCCGGCCGGCAGGTTGATCAGCACCAAGGGCAGGCCGGCACGCGCCAGCGCCTCCTGCAGGGCGATGGCCGGCAGCTCGTAGGGAAACTGGATCTCCACGCCGTCGAAACCGGCCGCCGCGGCCGCCTGGATACGCTCGCGCAGCGGCAGCTCGGTGAACAGCAGCGACAGATTGGCGGCGATCTTCATGCCTCGCTCCCGCGCAGCAGCTCGACCAGAGTGGCCGGGTCGCGCTGCAGATTGCCCTGGCTGCCATGCAGGCGCATCAGCTGCGCCGCCAGGCCGCTCATCGGCGTGGCGCTGCCCTGCTCGCGCGACAGCTTGACCGCGGTGTCGAGGTCCTTGAGCAGGGTGCGCACGTGCCACTTGACCGGCTCGAAGCGGCTCTCGGCCATCTGCGGGGCGAGGATCTGCAGCGGCTTGGAGTCGGCGAAACCGCCGGCCAGCGCCGGCGCGATCAGGCTGGCGTCGACCCCGGCCTTCTCCGCCAGGGCCACCACCTCGGCGATCACCAGGGCGTTGCAGGCGACGATCATCTGGTTGCACACCTTGGTCACCTGGCCGGCGCCCACCTCGCCCATGCGCGTCAGGCGCTGGCCCAGGTGGGCGAGAATCGGCCGCACCCGCTCCACATCCTCCTCGCGGCCGCCGGCCATGATCGCCAGGGTGCCGGCCTCGGCGCCGGGGGTGCCGCCGGACACCGGCGCATCGACCCAGCGCATGCCGGTGCGCGCCTGAAGCTCCGCCGCCATCTCGCGGGTGGCGGCCGGCTCCAGGCTGGAGAAATCCACCAGCAGCTGGCCGGGCCGCGCGCCCTCGACTATGCCGCCGGGGCCGAACACCACCTCGCGCACCACCTCGGTGTTGGCCAGGCAGAGCATCACCACATTGGCCTCGCGGCACAGCTCGGCCGGCGTCTCCACCCGGTGCGCGCCCTGCGCCAGCAGTGGCGCGCACTTGTCCGTCGAGCGGTTCCACAGGGTCAGCGGGTAGCCGGCGGCGAGCAGGCGGCGGGTCATCGGCAGGCCCATCAGGCCGATCCCGGCGAAGGCCAGGGCGGGCAGCGTAGCGGTCATCGAGCAGCTCCTGAAACAGGGGAAAAACGCCATCTTAACCACAGAGTCAGGCCGGCGGCAGCGCAAGCCTGCTGCATCCTGGCCCTCGGCTCACTATACTCCGCGCGCTTTCCCCGCTATTGAACCGGAGAACCCGTCATGCTCAAGCACACCCTGGCGCTCGCCGCCGGCCTCGCCCTGTCCGTTTCCGCCGTCTTCACCCAGGCCGCCGAGGTCCTCAAGGTCTCGGCCATCCCCGACGAAGCCCCCACCGAACTGCTGCGCAAGTTCAAGCCGCTGGGCGCCTACCTCGAACAGCAGCTGGAGATGAAAGTCGAATTCGTCCCGGTGGCCGACTACGCCGCAGTGGTCGAGGCGCTGGCCGCCGACCGCGTCGACATGGCCTGGCTGGGAGGCTTCACCTTCGTCCAGACGCGCCTGAAGACCGGCAACGCCGTGCCTCTGGTGCAGCGCGCCGAGGACGAGCAGTTCACCAGCAAGATCATCAGCGCCGACCCGGCGGTGAAATCGCTGCAGGATCTCAAGGGCAAGACCTTCGCCTTCGGCTCGGTGTCCTCCACCTCCGGCAGCCTGATGCCGCGCTACTTCATGCTCAAGGACGGCATCAAGCCGGAAGACTTCTTCAGCCGCATCGCCTACTCCGGCGCCCACGACGCCACCGCCGCCTGGGTCCAGGCCGGCAAGGCCGACGGCGGTGTGCTCAACGCCAGCGTGTGGGACAAGCTGGTCGCCGCCGGCAAGGTCGACGTCGACAAGGTCAAGGTGATCGCCACCACCCCGCCCTACTACGACTACAACTGGACCGTGCGCGGCAACCTCGACGCAGAGCTGCAAGGCAAGATCAAGGCTGCCTTCCTCGCCCTCGACCCGGCCAACCCCGAGCACAAGGCCATCCTCGAGCTGCAGGCCGCCAGCCGCTTTATCGAGACCAAGGTCGAGAACTACGCTGGCATCGAGGAAGCCGCTCGCGCCGCCGGCCTGCTGAAGTGAGCATCGCCCTGCGCGGCGTGGGCCTGACCCACGCCGACGGCACGCGCGCGCTCGACGGCATCGACCTGAGCCTGGCGCCCGGGGAACGGGTGGCCATCATCGGCCCCTCGGGCGCCGGCAAGACCAGCCTGCTGCGCCTGCTGGCGAGCAACCTGGCGCCCAGCAGCGGCCAGCTCGAACTGCTCGGCGAAGATCCCTGGCGCCTCGGCAACCGCGCCCGCCAACGCCTGCGCGCGCGCATCGGCCTGATCCACCAGGCACCGCCGCTGCCGCCGCGGCAACGGGTGGTCACCGCGGTGCTGGCCGGCAAGCTCGGCCAGTGGCCGCTGGCCAAGGGCCTGCTCAACCTGCTGCACCCGCTCGACGCCGCCGGCGCCCAGGCCGCCCTGGCGCGCCTGGATATCGCCGACAAGCTGTTCCAGCGCTGCGACCAGCTGTCCGGCGGCCAGCTGCAACGGGTCGGCATCGCCCGCGTGCTGTACCAGGCGCCACAGCTGATACTCGCCGACGAGCCGGTGTCGGCCATGGACCCGGTGCTGGCCGGCCACACCCTGGCGGTGCTCAACCAGGAGGCGGCCAGCCGCGGCATGACCCTGCTGGCCAGCCTGCACGCGGTGGAGCTGGCCCTGGCACATTTCCCGCGGGTGATCGGCCTGCGCGACGGGCGCATCGTCTTCGACCTGCCGCCGGCGGCCATCGAGCCGGCGGCGCTGGAGGCGCTGTACGCCAACGAACAACTGCAGCCGCTGCCGGCCTCGCTGCCGGTGCAGCCGCTCACGGTACAGATCCCGCGATGCTGAGCCGCTCCCCGCGCGACCCGGCCGCCCTGCCGCGGCTGCTGATCACCCTGCTGGCGCTGCTGCTGTTGTGGCCGGGGCTCGGCTTGAGCGAGCTGAACCTGGGCGTGCTGTTCGACGGCGACAACGCCCGCAGCATGGGCAACTTCCTTGCCGACTTCTGGCCGCCGGCGCACGACGGCGAGTTCCTCGCCCTGCTCGGCCGCGCCACCCTGGAAACCCTGGCCATCGCCACCGCCGGCATGAGCCTGGCGCTGCTGATCGCCCTGCCTGCGGCCCTGCTGGCCAGCCGCGCGCTGTCGCTGTCGGCGCTGCACCGCGGCGGCCGTCCGGCCTGGTGGGCGAATCTCGCGCGCTGGCCGGTGCGCGGCCTGCTGATCTTCCTGCGCAGCGTGCCGGAGATCGTCTGGGCGCTGCTGTTCGTCCGCGCCGTCGGCCTCGGCCCGACCGCCGGGGTGCTGGCCATCGCCATCACCTACGCCGGCATGCTCGGCAAGGTCTACGCGGAGATCTTCGAGTCGGTCGACGCCCGCCCCAGCCGCGCCCTGCTGCTGGCCGGCAGTGGCCGCCTGAGCGCCTTCGCCTACGGCGTGCTGCCCAATGCTGCGGGAGAGATGCTGTCCTACACCGTGTACCGCTGGGAATGCGCGATCCGCGCCTCGGTGGTGATGGGCTTCGTCGGCGCCGGCGGCCTCGGCCAGCAGATCGACCTGTCGATGCGCATGTTCGCCGGCGGCGAGGTCGCCAGCATGCTGCTGGTGTTCCTCGCCCTGGTGCTGCTGGCCGACCAGCTCAGCCGCCTGCTGCGCGCGAGGCTGCTATGAGAACCGGCAACCTGATTCTGCTCGCCGCCCTGATCGCCGCGGTGATCGCTTCCTTCCTCTACCTAGGCATCGACCTGGCCGGCCTGGTCGGTGGCGACAGCCTGACGCAGATGGCCAGGTACGCCGGCGGCTTTATGCAGCCGGACTTCTCCGCCGCGCACCTGCAGGCCATCGGCCGCGGCGCCCTGGAAACCCTGGCCATGTCCGCCATCGGCACCTTGCTCGCCGCCCTGCTCGGCCTGGCCCTGGCCTTGCCGGCCGCCGGGCGCTTCGGCGGCTTTGCCCTGCATGCCACACGCCTGCTGCTCAACGCCCTGCGCGCCATCCCCGAACTGGTGTGGGCCGCGCTGATGGTGCTGGCCGCCGGCCTCGGCCCCAACGCCGGCACCCTGGCCCTGGCCCTGCACACCGCCGGCGTGCTCGGCCGGCTGTTCGCCGAGGCGCTGGAAAACACCCCGCGCGAACCGGCCGAAGCCATCCGCCTGAGCGGCGGCGGGCGCATCACTGCCTTCTGCTACGGCACCCTGCCCGGCGTCTGGCCGCAACTGGTGGCCTATACGCTGTACCGCTGGGAGAACAACATTCGCATGGCCAGCGTGCTCGGCTTCGTCGGTGCCGGTGGCCTGGGGCAGATGCTCTACGTGTCGCTCAGCCTGTTCCAGGAAGCCCAGGCGGCCACGATAATCCTCGCCATGCTGGTGCTGGTGCTGGCAGTGGACAGCCTGAGTGGTTGGGCGCGGCAGAGATGGGTCAGCGCCTGAGCACACGGCGCACCGTCACCAGGCGTGCGAAGCGCCCTTGCGCCATCGTCGTCGACACTCGGGCCACAGATGGCGCTCGCGACAAGCAATAGCAGGCCGCCCATTAGCCTCGAACCGGTCCGCTACCGTCGGCATGCAGCACGAGCAACGCCCGCTAAGAGGCACAGGCGTATTGCGGCCGATGCATAGCTGCGCGGTGGGAACCGCCCCGCCTACTTCTGCTGCTTGCCGCCTTTGATGTTGCCGACCACTCCACCGGCGACGGCGCCAATCGCCGCTCCGGTCCAGCCGTTGCCGCCGGAAATGGCGGCGATACCGGCCCCCGCCGCAGCACCTATGGCCGCGCCGCTGAGGGTTCCCTGCTGCTGGGAGGTCATGGAGGTACAGCCAATCACTGCCGCTGCAGTGATGATGGCGACACAGGATAGAAGCCACTTCATGTTCATGTCCGCTACCTGCTCTACTGAAGGCCGGGGACGACCATCTCGAACCAGATGGTCTCGATGACGGGTTGTTTCACGCGGTCAGGGTTGGCGGCGTACCACTGGTTCAGGCCCTCGCGCACGGAGTCGAGGGTGTGCCCCTTCAAGCCCTTGCCGAAACGAGGGATCATGCTCTGATCATCG
The DNA here is from genome assembly GCF_003696305.1 of Pseudomonas sp. AOB-7. Taxonomy (GTDB): domain Bacteria; phylum Pseudomonadota; class Gammaproteobacteria; order Pseudomonadales; family Pseudomonadaceae; genus Aquipseudomonas. The sequence continues at coordinate 616,357 of NZ_RFFK01000001.1, forward strand.
GTCGGAGGGTTCGATGCATGGTAGGCCGCTTCCAGATGGTAGGCATTGGCGATACCGATGAGATAAACCTTCTTCAGTTGCTCCGACGACCGCACCCACTGCTCGCCGGTAACCAGCGGCACCTCGTCGGCGCGAGCAATGTTCGATAACGTCGTCAGCGGCACGCATACCATCAATGCCAGCATGCCCATTCGCAAGATGCTCATCGCTGCCCCTCCTCGCCTGATTGAACCTCAAGGGCGCAGTGCCGCCCGATTGGTCAGCGGGAATCGCCTCGCACTGCGTGGAAGGCACGAGCGCCCCGGGCGCAAGCCGATGACAAGACATCCCGCTCGATTATCAAGCGTAGCCCGGCCCGGCCGAGCCGCGAGCGCTGGCAGACAACATTTCGCTGCCCGATCAAAGGCCCAATCTTTTCTCCGAAAAGCGCGCTCTCATGGAGGTTTATTGCCCGCCAGCTTGCTCGTAGCGACGCGGGATTCGCCCCAGTTCACCCTACTCGCGCAGCTGTTTCAGGGCGAGGCCCCAGGCGACTACCAGCACGTCGTCGCTATCGTGGCTGGAGGCGATATACAACGATAAGCGATAGAGCTCGGTGGGCATCCGTCCAAGCTTGCCAGGGGCGATGTTCAGCCGGTGGCCTCGGGCAGATGCTCCATATATCGCTCAGCCTGTTCCAGGAAGCCCGGGCGCGGCCAAGGTGGTCCTCGCCATGCTGGTGCTGATGCTGGCGGTGAATGGGTTGAGTGTTTGGGGGAGGCAGAGGTAACAGGCAGCAACCGGCCAACTATTTCAAGTTTGAAGACATGTCTGCCGCGAATACCAGAGACTGCGCGAGCTACGTGAGGTCGCATTCTAAATAATGCGACTAACTCCCCAGCCAGACTGTGCGATTCAGTTGAACCGGGTTCTACCCTGTTCGCATAGATGCCCGAGAATCGGCTACGAGAGCGATGAACTCACGCACCCATCGGAAGCCGGCGTGCCCATCCGACCGCTCATGCCAGAACATGCCAATCGCAAAACCCTCCACCGGCAATGGGGGAGCTACGCACAGCAGCTGCTCGCCACGACCTTCTACGAGACGACGTGGAACCAAGGCCACACAATCCGACTGCGCGACCAACTCCGGCACCGGAAGGAATGACGAGGCTGACAGAACTACATTACGCCGCAGCCCCCGCGCTACCAAGGCGTTATCCACCGAGGTAGAGAAGCCTCCGCCGCGTAGTGACACCACGACATGTTCCAGCTGCGCGAACTCTTCCACCGTCAGGTCCGCGCGCAGGCTTGGATGCCCACGGCGCCCGATCAGCACGTAACTCTCATCATAGAGGTGTTGCGAGCGCAGTGCGGGCGGAGCCCCGTTCATGTTTATCACGGCCAGATCCACCTCGCCGCGGGTCATCTGCAGCTCCAGCTGTGGCACGTCCAGGATGCGCAGTGCGATACGGACACCCGGCGCTTCGCGCCGCATGGCGACAACGAGATGCTTGATCAAGGCCGCCTGCACGTAATCCGTGCAGGCGATTGATACCGTCAGGCTCGCCGTCGCGGGCTCGAAATTCAGGTGAGTAGTTACGGTGGCCCTTACTTGGTCAAGTGCTTGGCGAAGCGGGACGAGCAGCTCCAAGGCTTTGACGGTGGGGGTCATTCCACGCTGCGCGGGGATCAGAAGAGGGTCGTTGAAGACGTCGCGCAGGCGGCTCAACTGCGCGCTGACCGCTGGCTGGCTCAAATGCAGACGGGCAGCCGCCCTAGTCACGTTCTGCTCGATGAGAAGGGCCTCCAACGTCACAAGCAGATTGAGATCAAGGCGTCTGGTATCCATCGAACTTATGCTAGCAGGAAAATTTTGCGATTTCACAGATGGTCCGAGCCCCGCGACACTCCAGCGACATCACAGCGGAGCGGTCCTTCATGTCGAAAAGAGTACTGATCATCTATGCCCATCCCGAGCCTTCGTCGCTAACGCGGCAACTGGTGGATGTGTCTGTTGAATGCTTGACTGCACAAGGGCACGAGGTCCTGCAATCCGATCTATATGCCATGGGCTGGAAAGCAACGTTCGACGAGCACGACTTTCCTGAGCGGGCCAACCCTCAGCGGCTGTCGTTCGGCGCAGAGTCCGCCCACGCCTATCGTCATCGCCGCCAAAGCCCTGACGTGGCGGCAGAGCAAGCCAAGGTTTTAGCGGCAGATGCTGTCATCTTCCAGTTTCCACTTTGGTGGTACGGCATGCCGGCCATCATGAAGGGATGGATAGATCGCGTCTGGGCAGCCGGACTCGCCCACGGCTACAAGGACGCTGGCAACACCTACCGCTATGGTGACGGGGCCTTCAAGGGCAAGCGGGCCATGTTGTCGGTCGCTGTCGGCGGCCCCGCAGAAGACTACTCGCCGCGCGGTATCAACGGACCACTTGAGCAATTGCTGTTTCCGATCACGCACGGCTCGCTCTACTTTCCTGGGTTCGATGTGCTGCCTACGTTCGCCATATACGGCACTGGCAACTTGACCGCCGCAGGTGCTACCACAGCCAAAGAGGCTTGGCGCACCCGTCTCGAGGATTTGTTCACAGACGCGCCAATACCCTTCCGGCCCCAAAACGGAGGAGATTACACTCCCCGCAACGAGCTTAAACCGCATGTGGCCGTCGGCCAGACCGGCCTAATGGCGCACGTTGCTTATGGTGAAACACCCCAGCGGCAGCAGTTGGAAGCGGAGGGGGCGTTATGAAAACCTTCGTAATTCTGACTCGCCGTGCTGATGGAGCGGCAGAGGACTTCAAGCGACTGGCGAAACCGGAGGTAGTGCACGTTTGGCAAGGCTTCGCTGACGGTATTGTTCGCGCAGTCCATGGGCTGGCCGCTGGTCCCGGTGCAGCGTTTGAGCTGGAGTCCGCGACCTTTGAAGAGGCTCGTGAATACATCGAGGCGCTGCCTTACGTCAAAGAGAATCTGCTACACGTGCAATATTGCGCGCTCAAGCCCTTCTCGGACTACGAGAGACTCGTTTCCTCTTGATTAACGATCAGCGAAAACCCGTTTGAACGGCGCTGCATGCTGCAGCAAGATTTGCTCGCAGCATGCACGCTGCGCTAAGCCGGGATTCGTTTGATGCGAGGTGGGCTGGAGCAGTACGCTTTCGTCCTCTCTCAAGGCGCAAGTAATGAGCCACACGGTGCCCGTGCGCTGTGCTCTATCTAATCGATGTGAATCAATTCCCCGGAGCAGGCCTCAGGTCTACACCGGGGTGTCGTAGTGCCCAATAGCAGATTTCTCAATTGCGGTACGCGAAACAGCCAGTTGCTGAGCTTATGAGGCAGCGGCGCGCAGTGGCGCTATGAAGAAACCAAGTCGTTCCTGCTTCATCATTTGAACGTTGATAGGCGGTGGTGAGCTTCACCCCCTGACTACCCTGCACAGCCCAGCAGTCCTCTCATGGATGCTCACCGCTGGCTGGCAAAGGTCAAAAGGCGAAGCAGGAACAGCCGAGCGTGCTCCGGTAGCCTTGGCGATTATTCACTTGCACATTGCTGCGGCGCCCAGGGTCGTGCTGGTGCACAGGGACTCTTTTGCCCGGATACGACGGCTACCGGCCAGGCATCAGCGGCACGGCCAGCGGAGCCAAGCTTGAAGGTGACGGCAGAAGGCGCAAGGCGGACCAGATGGCGCCGGCGGGGCCGAGCAAACCGCCGGCAGCGCAGATGCTGCGGCGACGTTCATCGTGAATATCCTGACTCAGGATCGTTCCTCTCATGGTCGTGAGACCTCAACCAGACGCCAAAGGCGCGCGTGGCCATGGGCATCAGCAGGTACACCACGAGCAGGACGATACTTAGAGTGATGAGTGCATTGCTCAGCAAGTAACCGCCGAGCCAGGGAACAAGCTGGAACAGCGGTTGCCAAAGCAGCGGCATCAGCAGGCTCAGAGGCAGAATCACGAGAAAGGTTATGCAGCTTTGTTTCCAGCGTGGCGGAGGTGCTTGAACGGTTTCCGGTACGAACCAGAAATCCTTGCCTTGAGCGATCTCCAACTGGTCGCCATCGCAAAGAAGCGGTACGACCTCGGCTACTAGCTGGCGCCTTTGTTCTGAGCGAATCCAGTTTTGCAGCTGCTCTAAGCTGGTGAAGCGCAGCACGCATGTGAACTGTGCCACGTCGGGTCGCCAGCTACGCATCACGTCCACCCCGAGGTGGCCGGGGCATTGGTTGGCCGTGGCGATGATGCGACGCAACCAGGTCTCGTAGCCCGGCACGTGGTTTGGGCGAACCTGATGGCGCACCACCAGGGTTACGGCTTCAGGTTGCGTCTCGCTCATGTTGGATACTCTGCTCAAAGCCTTGGCCCTATCGATCCAGCGGCGCGCATCGATGCGTGCCACCGGTCGAGTCAAGGGCCGTTCGGTCATTATGGGGCTAGGTACTTCTCGCTCTAGCCGTGTAGCTTTGATGCGATCCGAGCAACGTGTTCGCCCTGATGACGTGCTATTTCCAGCTCACGCTCATCTGGCTGCCTGGAACCGTCGCCACCGGCAATGGTAGAGGCACCGTAGGGAGTACCTCCTCCTACCTTGGAGACATCAAACAGCGCTGGGGTGGTATAGCCGATCGGCACGATGATCATTCCGTGATGGGCCAACGTGGTCCAGGTGGAGGCAATGGTCATCTCCTGGCCACCGCCCGTTCCGGTTGAGGTAAACACGCTGGCGACCTTTCCTGCCAGAGCACCTTGGGCCCAGAGCCCGCCTGTTCGGTCGAGGAAGTTGCGCATTTGTCCGGACATGTTGCCGAAGCGCGTCGGGGTGCCAAAGATGATGGCATCGAAATCGGCCAGGTCTGACGGCAATGCCTCTGAGGCACTTTGATTCGTCTTGCCGCCTGCCGCGGCAAAGGCTTCCGGACTCATCGTTTCAGGAACCCGTTTGATCACAACCTCCGTTCCCGTAACGCTGCGGGCACCTTCGGCGACCTTGTTCGCCATGGTCTCGATGTGGCCATACATGGAGTGATAGAGCACTAAAACTTTAGCCATTGCCATTTCCTCTGGATAACGTGCTGTTTATAGATGCGGCACCGGGTCATGGGGGCGCTGATTAACTCAGCAACCTCGGCAGCACATGGAGACGAATCGGCCGGGATGCTTGCTGGCTTACTTCTGCAAGAAATCCAACAGGTCCTGATTCAGGCGCTGCTTGTGGGTGTCGGCCAAGCCGTGTGGCGCGCCGGCATAAATAATCAGCTTAGCGCCCTTGATAAGGGCTGCCGAAGCCTTCGCCGAGGTCTCCACAGGCACGATCTGGTCGTCATCACCGTGAATCACCAGAGTCGGCACGTCGAACTTCTTCAGGTCTTCACGGAAATCGGTGGCTGAAAATGCCGCGATGGAGTCATAGGTATTCTTGTGGCCAGCCTGCATACCTTGTACCCAGAACGACTGGATCAGGCCCTGCGATGGGGTGGCACCTTCCCGGTTGAAGCCGAAGAAAGGTCCAGACGCGATGTCGAGGTAAAGCTGCGAGCGATTGTCCAATGAGGCCTTGCGCAGGCCATCGAACACCTCCATCGACACGCCGTTGGGATTGCTCTCGGTTTTGAGCATCAATGGCGGGACGGCTGCGACCAGCACCGCTTTTTTCACGCGACTGGTGCCGTGGCGCCCGATGTAGCGAGCCACCTCACCGCCACCAGTGGAGAAACCGACCAGGGTGACGTCCTTAAGATTCAGGGTCTCAATCACGGCCGCCAGATCGTCGGCATAGTGATCCATGTCGTTGCCTTCCCAAGGCTGGCTGGAACGGCCATGGCCACGACGGTCATGGGCGATCACCCGGTAGCCTTTGTCGGCCAGAAACAGCATCTGTGCTTCCCAGCTGTCCGAGTTCAGCGGCCAGCCATGGCTGAATGTAACGACTTGACCGTTTTTCGGCCCCCAATCCTTGTAGTACAGCTGCACGCCGTCCTCGGTCGCGATGTAGCTATTGGCATGTGCCGTGGTGACCTCGGCGAGGCTGACGTTTGCCGCCAAGGTGGCGAATGCCGCGCTGGCTGCCAGGAGGATATTGGTGATTTTGCTCATTTTTGTTTCCTCGGTTTTTAGGCAATCGGAATCATTGTGTTTGAATGCGTTGCCTATACGTGGGCATCCATCAGGCCTGGGTTGAGCGTGATCGTTCTGATCTCGGTGAAATCCTCGATCGCAGCCACACCATTCAGGCGGCCGAGCCCCGACTGCTTGGAGCCGCCCTCCTCGGTGTCTTCGCCGAGTGCGCCCCACTCGTTGATCCAGACCATACCCGCTTCGATCCGGGGCGCGATCCGCAGCGCTTTGGAGAGATCGCGCGTCCAGATGCTCGCTCCCAGGCCATAGATGCTGTGGTTGGCCAACGCAACGGCTTCCTGTTCCGTCGCAAACCTCTGCATGGTGACCACCGGCCCGAACGTCTCGTCCTGGACGATCGGCATCGTCGGATCGCTCACCTCGAGAAACGCGGGGCGAAAGAACGCGCCTTTCGACAGCCTGCCTTCGACCGCCGGACCACCTCGCACAATGGTCTGCGCGCCCTGAGCAATGGCGCGCTCAACCAGGTTATCGACGCGCTCGACGTTCTCGCGGTCGATCATCGGGCCCATGTCGCTCGACAGGTCTGCCGCAGGCCCGACCTTTACCGCGCGCAGGCGTTCGGCAAAGCGTTTGCGAAACTCGTCGGCGATCCCTTCCTGCACGATCACCCGCTGCCCCGTCACACAGAACTGGCCCGCAAACACCGTCACTGACTTTTCCAAGATGGGTAGCGCGAGATCGAGATCGGCATCGTCGAACACGATCGATGGCGTCTTACCACCGAGCTCCAGTCCAACGCGCTTGAAGTGCGGTGCGGCGCTGAGCGCGATCGCCTTGCCGGTGCCAGTGCTACCGGTAAAGCTGATGATCGGCACCTCCGGCGAGGCGACGAGATGCTTGGCGCCATCGCCAGTCTCGTCGGTAAAGACATTAATCACGCCGCGGGGCAGTGCCGTTACGTTGCTGAAGATCTTGGACAGGGCCGAGGCGATCTGCGCGCTCTTGCCCGGCACCTTGACGATTACCGCACAGCCGGCCGCCAACGCAGGTGCGAGTGATCGTACCGTCAGGATTATCGGGGAATTCCAAGGCACGATGATTCCCGCCACGCCCATCGGCTGGCGCATCATCATCGCGATTCTGCCCGGTTTGGAGTCCACGACCCGTCCGGCCTCAGTGCGCGCGATACCGGCAAAATATCGCAGTGACGGCGCGCAGAGATCGACTTCGAAGCTGGCCTCGCGTTGAATCTTGCCGTTTTCGGTGCAGAGGATCTTGATGAGCTCGCCCCGATTGCGTTCGAACGCGTCTGCAAGGTTGTCGAGCACGCGCGCACGCAGCTTGCGATCGTGCACCCAATCGGTCTCGTGCATGGCGCGTTTCGCCGCGGCGATGGCCGCTTCGGCGGTTTCAACACCCCCTTCGGCATAGGTACCTATGACCTCATAGGTGGCAGGGTTGATGGATCCACGGATCGTATCCGCGCCCATCCACTCGCCACCGACCCAATTCAACGCATGTCGGGAGGTGTGCGGGGTATGAATATTCATGGCTAACTCCTGCGTGTTGCCTGGTGTGAAGTATCGGACCCTGTCCTGACGCGTAGAGAGAGGTTGGCAATGATGGGTTCTCCCCTCCGGGCGCCATCTGCCGGCACGCCAGGAGTGCTTTCGCTCTCCGGGATGCCGGCACAAGGCTTGGTCCTCGCGATCGAAATCGTTAATCCGCGGCCACCGTAAAGGGGGCTGCGTTCGCAGAGGTCTTCACAGTCCAGGCGCCAGACTGTCGGAAGGAGCTGGCAGACGCGTAGGTATCTTCCATGAACTGGAAATAGGTCATCTTGCCATCACGCACCTTGGCATGGATGGAGAACGGCGACGTGAATACCTGGTCGACTGCCACGGACCGATAGGTGAACTTACCGAAAATCGCCACATCCTCTCCGGAGGAGATTTTGGTGCTGATGGTGAAGTCTTCGATTTTCCAGTAGTCCTGGACCTGCATGAACAATGAACTAAAGGCTTTCGGCCCCTTGTTTGTGCCCGTCCAAGGCATGATTTTCCTTAACTCCGGGTTATCGAAGTTGAGAGAAACATAAGTGGCGTCGGGAGCCGCCAGCTTCTCGGCAGCAGCCTCAACCTTATCGGGCGCAGTATTGGCCAGGAACTCCATGACTACCGAAAGCGAAGCCGCAGACTGTGCTTCGCTAGTTGACTGCGCTACCACGGGAGTAACAGTCACAATGCACGCAGCGAGCGTGATTGCTGCAAACAGCGACTTGATTTTGGGGATGTTCATGAGCTTCTCCGTTAACTACCGTTTGTGATGCATGAGTCCTAGTACGTCGCCAAGTGCTGGTGAGTACTCGGCAACTGGCAGTGCTTCAGCAAAGGGTATGCCATCGCCGAAAAACTTATAGAAAACCCATATTTATCAGCAAGATAGGCTTGTAACGGAAGAAATTCTGATCAAGTCCATTATTTATCGAAGAGCGGCGTAATTTATCATTTGATAAATCATGGCAGCGCATTGATTATTTGGTTAATGTCACAAAAACTTCGCAATCAATTTGATCCATCCGTGAAGGCAAGCGAACTCACTCAGTCGCATCCTCATCAAGGATGCCACTTTTCTTGAGACGATAGGCCAGCGCAGGTCGAGTCAACCCGAGGATTCGAGCGGCTTGTGCAACGTTTTGCTGAGCAAGGTCCATTGCCCGTCGCATCAGCTGCTCTTCTACCGCTTCCAGGCTTATGTTTCGTTCGAAGATCTGCGTGACCCAATCGGCTGCGCTTTCCGTGTCTTCAGCCTGAACCAGCGCGCCATCGGCATTGAGACGATCACCATGCAGATTGCCTGCCTTTGGAAAGACCGCAAAAAGAGCGTCCTGCCCTATGGTTTCATTGCTGTCAGTGAGGATGACGCCGCGCTCGATCACATTCTCCAGTTCGCGGATGTTTCCCGGCCACGCGTAGCTGAGACACAGCTCCAGAGCCTTGTCTGACAGACCTAGCGTGCGCTTGTGATACTGCAGATGAAACTTGCTTAGAAAGTGCTCGACCAGCAGCGGCAGGTCCTCGAGCCGCTCGCGCAGCGGGGGGACCTGAACTGGAAACACATTCAGGCGGTAATAAAGATCCGCGCGAAACCGGCCCGCCTCGACTGCATCGGCGAGGCTCTCATTGGTGGCAGCAATGACTCGCACATCGACCTTATGGGTCCGAGAGCCACCCACACGTTCGAGCTCCCCCTCTTGCAGCACCCTTAGCAAGGTCGCCTGCGCTCTGGGGGTCAGCTCTACCACTTCGTCCAGAAAGATGGTCCCGCCGCTGGCGCGCTCGAAGCGCCCCGGGCGGGTCTGATTGGCGCCGGTATAAGCGCCTTTTTCAACGCCAAACAATTCGGCTTCAATCAGGTCCTGCGGAATGGCAGCGCAGTTCACCGCTACAAATGCTTGCTCGGCGCGCTCGCTGCGAAGATGCACGCTCCGTGCGATTACCTCCTTGCCGACGCCGGTTTCTCCGAGCAACAGGACTGAGATCTTGCCCTTGGCTGCCTTGTCGATCGTCTTGCAGACCTTCATGTAGGCAGGAGAGCGTCCTATACCGTAGTACTGGCCTTCTTGCTTCTCCAGACATGTGCGCAGCGAACTGATCTGCGATTGCAGTTCATACAGCTCCTCGATGATCGGATCGGCTTGAAAGTAGCGTCTGAATTCCGCGGCGTTTTCCCATTGCTCGGCGGGTTTGCCAATGATGATGCAGCGCTCATCGCCGCACCCGCGACAGCTGGTTTCCTGGATGATGATTTCGCGTTTCATGAACGAGGAGCTGTACGCACAGGCATAGCCCAGCAAGGACCAGCAGACGGGCTCATCCATCAGGCCCACCTCGGTCAGGCAGCTCTCGACCTCAAAGGAATCAATCCACTCAAGCTCGCAGTAGAAATGGCCGGCCTCCTGATCCACTTCCAGCTGAATGGGCTTCGCATTGACCATGCCCTTCAAGGAGTGCAACTGCGGACCAACCAGGAACATTTCCAGCTCCGGACTGTTCGGCCTCAGCTTGCGGGCCATTTCGGCGTCTTTTAGTCCGGATTGGTAGCCGAGTCGCAGGAAGAATCCCTTGGCGCGCTCGATCCCCAGGCTATTGATGAGTTCCCGGCGGAAATTAGCCATCGCCGACACCTGCATCAGCAACATGCGCTGCTCGCCGAACCAGATCTTGCCTTCTGTGCTTTGAAAGCGAATCTGTTCACTCAGGTCCTGAAAGTCCGAATGCTTGATCCCTGAGCTGTAGCTGATCGCCATTGCAGGAGGCCTCGATTATTGTTTTGAGCGGCTCGATTGATCTGTGCCAGCAAATGAGAGGACCGAAACGAGTGAGCGTGACATCACACGGTTCCAGTCAGTATGGATGCGTAGAGCGGGCCTGCTCCGGAGAAGCCGCCAGGGCGGCGCAGGGTTAACGGATAGCACCGGAGCCATGATCAAGGGCTGATCAACTACGCCGGCCACGGCTCAAGTCGATAGACAGGGCGAAAGCCGAGCGCTTCACGAACACTCTCCCCCATTGCTTCGATTACCAGGCCAATGCCTGCTCGAGGACCGGGGTGAACGCAGTGACTGACTCTCGCACCTGCAATTTCAGGCAATCTCATAATCGTTGCTCTGAACGGTAGCCTGGCCATAAGCCTTTACCGGCCTGCCAATACGCGCTAAGCCAGTGCCCAGTGCGGGTTAGCCGAATACACCCTGGCAGCCACGACACGGCGAGCGGTATGGAACATCGACACCGATCCTTTTCCTGTCAGACGCGAATAGCGCGCTCAGCTGAAAAAAGGATAAGTCGGAGAGACCCTCGCCATAAGCCTGGAAAAATCGAATCGGTGTTTCGTTTTTCTCGAACGACTCACTGCCGGGATTGCGAACTGGTTGCCAGCATCTGATCCCAAATGGGCGGGTTGCCGATCTGCTCGCTAAGGAAGCTGCTCAGCGCGTGAAGCTTGGGCGAGTTTTTTTGCGATTGACGGTAGACCACAGAAATATTGCCTCCTCGCGGGGCATAAGGCTCCAACACCTCTATCAGTTCACCGTCCACGATGGCTTGCGCGGCCAGAAAGGTGGGCAATATAGCCAGCCCGAGGCCTGCTTTCGCCGCCTCCATGAGTTGGTGACCACAGTTGGTGCGCATCCGGCAGCGCACGCGAAATGACTCCAATGTGTCATTCACCGGTAGCGTCCACATGCCGTGTGGTTCGCGATTAACGTAGAGCAAGGCGAAATGCTGAGCGAGGTCTTGCGGTAGCTGTGGCGTGCCATGTGCATTCAGATAGTCAGGGCTGGCACAGATGATATGGCGGTTGGGTGTGATGATTTTGGCCACCAGCGAAGAGTCCGGTAACTCACCAATACGCACCGCCGCATCGAAGCCCTCTTCATGCAAGTTGACGCGCCGGTCGTCGAACTCAACGTCCAAGTACAACTCAGGATATTGCTTGGCAAAAGACGCCAAAAGCGGCGTCAGATATCGCATACCGAACGCCATCGGGGCTGCAATACGCAGATCTCCGCGGACACTCGACTGGGACGTCAGAACTGCATTCTCGGCATTTTCTATATCGGCGAGAATTGCGGTGCAATGACGGTAAAAAACCTCACCCGACTCGGTCAGGCGAGTCTGCCGACCACGCTCCAGCAGGATGCATCCTAGACGTTTCTCCAGTTGCTGAATGCGCTGAGAAACCATCGACTTGGCCGTGCCCAAACGACGAGCGGCCTCGGAAATACTCCCGGTGTCCACTACAGCCACGAAAGCATGCATTTCAGATAGTTTATTCATGCTCTTATCCACAGAAATTGACTTGCATGCTTTTCAGACTGACCGCCCAGGCGCAGCTGGTTCTGCACAATACCAGCAGAAAGCAGATTTATCGGCGGGATCGAGGGACCGCTACGGGGCGAAAACCACTCCTCACGAGCGCAGGGCATGTCCTGTGTGCCGGACAGCGGTTTTGAATCGGAGCAGGCCGACCCGACGCTGGGCCTTGGGCCGAAGCAAGCCCAGGGCTACGCCGATCTGAGGGTTACTGCTCATGTTCGTGCAGGCCGGCAGGCGCCCACGCTTCGCAAGGTCAGCACGACCATCCGCTACGACGGCAAGCACCACCCGTTCGATCCGTTTCAGAGATTCTGGATAAGAGAGCCGCAGCCGTAACGACGAACCAGGCAAACACAAGCCAGCCCCACTGCCGTCTAGACTCCTGAGTCTCAACCCATGGCGGGAGACTCAGGATGACCAGCAAGAACACCATCTGCCTCTGGTACGACCGCGACGCCCTGGCAGCCGCGACCTTCTATGCCGAGACCTTCCTGGACAGCGCCGTGCTGGCCGTGCATCGCGCCCCCGGCGACTACCCCGCCGGCAAGCAGGGCGATGTGCTGACGGTGGAGTTCAGGGTGATGGGCATCCCCTGCCTCGGGCTCAATGGCGGCCCGGCGTTCCGGCACAACGAGGCCTTCTCCTTCCAGGTCGCGACCGACGACCAGGCCGAGACGGATCGTCTGTGGCACGCGATCATCGACAACGGCGGCCAGGCCAGCGCCTGTGGCTGGTGCAAGGACAGATGGGGCATCTCCTGGCAGATCACCCCGCGTGTCCTCACCGCCGCCATCGCCAGCCCCGATCGCGCGGCGGCCAAGCGTGCGTTCGAGGCCATGATGGGCATGAGCAAGATCGATATCGCACAGATCGAGGCGGCGCTGAAGTCTTGAGTCCCGGCGTTTGGACAACCAGGACGCGCCCGCGAAGCAAAGGCACGAGCTGGCAGCCTTGCGAGCCAGTGCTGCCGGTTGCCGAGTTAAAGGTTAACGTTGGGCTTAAACCTTTAACCGGCTTGCAGCACAGGGGCAGCACAGCTATGAAAATCGGCGAACTGGCGCAGCGCACCGGCCTTGCGGCTTCGCGCATTCGCTTCTACGAAAGCATCGGCCTGCTCAGGCTGGTGGAGCGGCAGGCCAACGGTTATCGCAGCTATCCGCAGGAGGCGGTGCTGGTGCTGAACCTGATCACCACGGCGCAGCAGGCCGGCTTCAGCCTCGACGAGCTGCGCACGCTGCTGCCGCAGGACCTGTCGCAGTGGGAGCACAGCAAACTGCTCGACACCCTGCACGCCAAGGTGCATGACATCGAGACACTGGAACAACGCCTGGCGCAGAGCAAGACGCACCTGCTGGCGTTGATCGACGAAATCGAAAGCAAACCGGACGACCTCGACTGCGCGGCCAACGCCAAGCGGGTACTGTCGAAGATGAACCTGGGCGAGACCAGCGAGATGCCCAAACGCGCCGGCAAAACCGGCCAGCGCGCCTGAGGCTGCAATCGCCTGGGGGGTGCCGCGCGCACCAGCCGTTGATGGCTGACGCACGGCCCACCCAACCTTTCACCGCAGCATCTGCGCTAGGGGCTCGGGCGCATAGAGCGCGCTCTGGAAGTCCGGCACGTATGCGTCCTTCATCATCCTGCCCAGCTGCAGCGACGCGATGTAGCTCGACAGGCTGCCATCGCCGAGCTTGAGGCTCACCGAATCCGCGTTCGAGTTGGAGGCATGGCGCAGCTGCCGGGAAACGGCGTAGCCATAGGCCAGCTCGCCGTCGTGGCCGATATTGATGAAGCTGTTGGTCACCAGTTCGGGTTCGTTGGACAGCTCGGCGAGCTTCTCCACCTCGAAGACGAGGTCGAGCCTGCCGGTTTCGCTGTCGGCGATCTCGAAGACGAGGCGCTTGCCGGTCTCGCGACAATCGATGGCGGTCAGCCACTTCGACAGGTTGTAGCCGACCACGCCCCGCACCCGCGCCAGCTCGGTATTGACCGGCAGCTTGAGCACCTGGCCCCAGAAGTCCTTGGACAGCGACTGGCCGACCAGGCTGATCGGCCCCAGGTTGGCGTGCCGGGCTTGTTGGTGACGATGGACAGGGCGAATCGCGTGCAAATGCTCATTGACATTAAAGTGAGCTTAAAGGTTAAGGTCGCCTCACTTTCAGCCGAGGAAGCGCCCCATGAACCTGTTCGCCCCCCTTGTCCTGCCCAACGGCTCGACCATCCCCAACCGCATCGCCAAGGCGGCGATGGAGGAGAACATGGCGGACGCCGAGCACGCGCCGTCGGAACAGCTGCTGCGCCTCTACCAGGCCTGGGCCGAGGGCGGCGCCGGCCTGCTGATCAGCGGCAACGTGATGGTCGACAGCCGCGCCATGACCGGCCCGAGCGGCGTGGTGCTGGAGGACGATGCGCAGCTGGCCAGGTTCGAGCACTGGGCGCGCATCGGTCGTGCTCGGGGCGCGCAGTTCTGGCTGCAGATCAACCACCCCGGCCGGCAGATGCAGGCCAACCTCGGCCAGCCGACCTGGGCACCCTCGGCGGTGGCGCTGGAGCTGGGCAAGCTGTCCAAGCGCTTCGCCACCCCGCTGGCGATGACCCAGGCGATGATCGACGAGGCAATAGCGCGCTTCGTCCGCACCGCCCGCCTCGCCGAACGGGCCGGCTTCAGCGGCGTGCAGATCCACGCGGCGCACGGCTACCTGCTCAGCCAGTTCCTCTCGCCGCTGACCAACAGGCGCAGCGACCAATGGGGCGGTTCGCTGGAAAACCGCGCGCGCCTGCTGCTAGAGATCGTCAAGGCGGTGCGCGCCGAGGTGGCGCCGGGCTTCGCGGTGGCGGTCAAGCTCAACTCGGCGGATTTCCAGCGCGGCGGCTTCAGCGCCGACGACGCGCAGCAGGTGGTCAGGCTGCTGGGCGAGCTGAAGGTGGACCTGGTCGAACTGTCCGGCGGCAGCTACGAGGCGCCGGCCATGCAGGGCGAGGCCCGCGACGGCCGCACCCTGGCCCGCGAGGCCTATTTTCTGGAGTTCGCCCGCGAGATTCGTGCGCTGGCAAGCATGCCGGTGATGGTCACCGGCGGCATCCGCCGTGCGCCCGTCGCCGAGCAGGTGCTGGCCAGCGGCGTCGAGATGGTCGGCATCGGCACCGCCCTGGCCATCGACCCCAACCTGCCGCGCGACTGGCAGCGCGGGCAGCACAACGCGCCGCAGCTGCCGCCGATCACCTGGGGCAACAAGGTGCTGGCGTCGCTGGCCAACATGGCCGTGGTCAAGCACCAGTTACGCAAGCTGAGCCAGGGCCGCGACACCCACCCGCGGGTATCGCCGCTGTGGGCGCTGCTCCAGCAGCAGCTGAGCGATATGCGGCGCTCCCGTCAGTACCGTCGCTGGATGGCGCGGCGTGGTCTGGCCAACGGCTAACAGGCCGTCCCAGGCGGGCTGGTTATGGCGATCGCGCCTCTGAACCGGCTCGCAATGGTCCGGCGCTTACTGGCCCGCAGCGTGCGTCGTGCGCACCGCCAGCGAGCGGATGGGTGGAACACACCGCGCCCTACGACAGCGCACTGGCGCTGCCCCCGGCCAGCCATCGCCATAAGCGCGCCAATGCCGAAACGGAGGATCGGCACGTCGGTATTTCCGCCGAAACCAGCAGTTGCGGCAGCAGATACCCGGCCTCGACCTCGCTCTGAGCACAGTACGAGTGGCGCGTGGCCTGGGCGCTGTCGCGCCAGCTGGGAGCGGGATGGGTTTGCCCGTTCATCTCGCCTGCCTCCTCAGAGATCCAGCACCAGCGGCTGCGTACCGCCTTCGCTCTGCGCCGGCACGGCGCAGCAGATCAGCACGCTGTCGTCTTGCGGCAGTTCGGCGGGCGGATTCGGGTAGTGCACCTGGCCGCTGACCAGACGCGTCCTGCAGGTGCCGCAGGAACCGCCGCGGCAGCTGAACTCGGGGCTCAAGCCGCGGCTTTCCGCCAGCTCCAGCAGGCTGCCGCTGCCTGGCGTCCAGCGCGCCTCCTTGGCCGAGGCGGTGAAGTACACCGGCACCGGCTCGCTCGCCGCTGGCGGCTGCACCAAGGTGGCGGCCTGGCCGTCCGTGCGGCGCGTGAGCGTCGAGGGGCCGAACGCCTCGGCGTGGATGCGCGCGTCGGCGACATTCAAGTCGCGCAGGCCGTCGTAGATCGCCTGGGTAAAGGCGGCCGGGCCGCACAGGTAGAAGTCATGGTCGTCGAACGCCAGGGCCGCCTTGATCTGCGCCAGATCGAGACGTCCCTGCTGCTCGTAGTCGCGCCCGAGCACGGCATCGCTGCCCGGTGCGCTGAGGGCACGGTGGATGTGGAGCAGGCCATTGGCACGTTGCACCAGCTCGCGCAGCTCGGCCTGGAACGGCAGGTCGGTCAGCGTGCGTGCGCCCTGGAAGAAATGGATGCGCCTGCCCCGCCCCAGCGCCACCTGTTCGCGCAGCATCGACAGCAGCGGCGTGATGCCGACACCCGCGCCGATCAGCACCAGCGGCCGATGGGTGTCGCTGTTGAGGGTGAAGCTGCCCAGCGGCGCACGCACCTCCAGCACATCCCCGACCTGAACCTGCTCGTGCAGATGCCGCGACACCACGCCCTGCGCCTTGACGCTGATGCGCAGGACGCCATCCGACGGCGCGCTGGACAGGCTGTAGGTGCGCAGCAGGGTTTCGCCCGCGGCGCTGCTGATGCGAATGGGCAGGTGCTGGCCGGCGGCGAAACTCGGTGCGGCGCCCTGCTCCGGCGCCAGCACGAATGAGCGGATATCGCTGCTCTCCTGCTGCAGACTCAGTACCCGCCAGCGCTGCCACTGATTACGCTGCTCGCGTTCGCGCAGACGCGCATCGGCTTGCGCCCAGGTGCCGGTCATCAGGCTGGTCGGCGCGTACTCATGGAAGGTCCAGCGCAGCGAAGCCGCCGCCGGGCGCAGCACCACCTGCTCGACGTCGAAGGTCCACAGCCGCTCGGCGCCCTCGAAGGCCTGGATCAACGGGCTGTCGAGAATGATCTCGACGCGGCCGGCCAGCTGCAGCACGTCGCCCGTGGAGAAGTCGACGAACAGCAGGCCGGCGCGCGGATTGACGCTGAGGTTGCCCAGGGTATTGAAGTGCAGGTTGCCGGCGTAGTCGGGAATGGTCAGGCGATTGCCCTCTACCCGCACGAAACCGGCGCGCCCGCCACGGTGGGAAACGTCCACCGAACGACGGCCATCGTCGTGCTCGACGTAGCTGGCGACGAAGAAGGTATCGGCGCCGCGGATCATTGCCGCGCTGCGTGCATCCAGCTCGCTGGCGTCGTGACGCGCGCTACCCCGTCCAGCCGGAGAGCGGCTGTATTCACGCAGCTGGATATATTGCGGGCAGTTGCCGAAGGAATGCTCCACATCGATGTCCAGGCGCTGCGCCGAGGCCTGGCGGATATGGCCGTTGATGCGATTGCGCCGCCGCGTGTGCAGCTCGATACCCAGCAGGCCGATGGCCTCGCCGGCGCCCAGGCCAGAGGTGGCCGGGTCGAGCGGGTCGAGCGCCATGGCGGCGAGATCGAACGCCAGCCGGCGCGGGTCGGGCGAGGTGACGAAGCCCTCCTCGCCCTCGATCAGGGTGGCCCAGGGCTGGCCTGCGCCATCCACGGCACCGGCGATCATGAAGGGCAGTTGCCGGTAGAAGTCGCGATGCTGGTCCGGCATATGGTCGCGGATCACCTTCTGCCCGAGCACTTCCATGCGCTCGGCGACGCCGACCTTCTCCTGCAATTGCTTTTCACCGGCGTGCCAGGGCGAGTGCCGATGGCTGGGAAGCTGTTGCATGTTCTGCCCTCCACGAGAGGAGCCGCCGGGTAAACCTGGCAGCTGGCGGTGACTCAGGCTTGCAGGCCGGCGGCGGTACGCGGCATCGGCACGAACCCCGGCAGCGCCTCGATGCGTGCCAGCCAGGCGCGGATATTCGGGTAGGGCTCCAGCGAGACGTTGCCCTCCGGCGCATGGGCAATGTAGGAGTAGTTGGCCACGTCGGCGATGCTCGGCTTGTCGCCGGTGAGGAACGGGGTTTCGCCCAACTCGCCTTCCATCACGGTGAACAGCGCGTGGGCGCGGTTGATCACTTCTTCGCTGTTGAACGAGTAGCCGAATACGGTGACCAGGCGCGCGGCGGCAGGGCCGAAGGCCACCAGCCCGGCGGCTACCGACAGCCAGCGCTGCACCCGTGCGGCGGCGGCCGGCTCCTGCGGCAGCCAGTCGTCGTTGCCGTAGCGCTTGGCCAGGTAGACCAGGATGGCATTGGAGTCGGCGACGACGGTGCCGCCGTCATCGATCACCGGCACCTGGCCGAAGGGGTTGAGGGCGAGGAACTCGGGGGTCTTGTGCGCGCCCTTGGCCAGATCGACGAAGATCAGCTCGGTGGGCAACTGCAGCAGCGACAGCATCAGTTCGGCGCGGTGGGCGTGACCGGAACGGGGAAAGTTGTACAGCTTGATGGCGGGACGGGACATGCGATGACTCCTTCGAGGTGGGCTTAGGTCTCCGCGAGACAACTGGCCTTCGCGACGATGGGGGCCATGTTCACTCCATCCAACCCCGATAAGAATCACCACTATTGGCAATCCACTATTTCATTTTCCGCAATCAGCTCAGACCTGAAAGGCCGGGTGGGCGCGCAGGCGCGGTACGGCAAAGTCGAGGAAGCTGCGCACCCGCGCCGCCGCCCGGCGCCCCTCGCGGTAATACAGCTGCACCGGCACGGGCGCTGTAGCGAAGTTTTTCAGCACCGCCTGTAATTGCCCACTCTGCAACTCCTGATAGGCCTCGTAGCTCAGGCAGCGGGTCAGGCCAAAACCGGCGAGCGCCGCGCGGATCGCCGCCTGCGGCGTGCTGCAAGTCAGCCGCGGCGCGAGCTTCACCGCGCCGTCCACAAAGCGCCATTCCCCCGCATGCCCGGTCGAAGAGCGAGCGATGGTGCGGTGCGCGTGCAAAGCCTGCGGGTTGGCGGGCCAGCCCCAGCGCTGCAGATAGGCAGGTGCCGCACAGACCAGCGGTCGCGCCCACCCCAACGGCACGGCGAAGCCGGACGAACTGGGCAGATGGCCGACCACCACGGCCAGGTCGATGCCCTCCTCCAGCAACCTGGGCGGCTCTTCGCGCGCCAGGGTGGCCAGGCTCACCTCGGGAAAGGCTGCCAGGTAGTCGACGGCAATCGGCGTCAGCACCTGATGCGTCATCAGCAGCGGCAGGGCCAGGGTCAGTTGCCCGGCGGGGTTGGCGTGCAGGCCGGTCACGGAGCGCTCGGCCTCCTCCACCCGCTGCAGGATGCGCTGGCAGCTGTCGGCGAAAGCCGCACCCGCCGGGCTCAGGCTGACGCCGCGCGGACCGCGCAACAGCAGGGTGCTGTCCAGACGGCTCTCCAGCGCAGCAATCGTACGCATCACCGTGGCCTGCGACAGCTGCAGCGCCCTGGCGGCCGCCGCCAGGCTGCCGGCCTGCGCCACGGCGAGGAACACCTGCATTTCACGGTGATGGCTCATGCTGCGGGTGGTGCGCCGGCCGCGCGCAGGGCCGGATCGGCGCGAAAGCTGGCGGCGCAGTGGTCGACGAAGGTACGCACCTTGGCCGACACCTGGCGCCCGCCCTGGTGAATGATGTGCACCGGCAGGGCCGGTGGTTCGAAGGCTTCGAGCACCAGTTCGATCTCGCCGCGCGCCACCGCCTCGGCCACCTGGTAGGACAGCACGCGGGTGTAGCCCCAACCCAGGCGTGCGGCGCCGATCGCCGCCTGGTTGGAGCTGACGGTAAAGCGTGGACGCGGCATGAAACCGAAGGGCCCGTCGGCGCCGATGAACTGCCAGTGCGACAGCAGGTTGCTGGCGCTGGACATGACGATGGGTGCATCGCGCAACTCATCCGGATGACGCGGGCGGCCGACACGGTCGAGAAAGGCCGGCGCGGCACATACCACCGGGCGGATCTGCCCGACCTGCAGCGCCGGATGATCGCCCTCGGGCAGCGAGCCGATGCGCACGGCGACGTCGATGCCCTCCTCCAGCATGTTCACCACGCGGTCGACCAGCAGCGCGTTGACCTCCACGTCCGGGTGGGTGTCGAGGTACTGGGCGATACGTGGAATCAGGAACAGCTCGCCAAACATCACCGGCGCGGTCACGGTAAGCCGCCCGCGCGGGCGCACGCTGCCGCCGGCGGCCAGCTCCTCGGCCTCCTCCAGCTCCAGCAGGATGCGCCGGCAGTCCTCGACATAGCGCTGGCCGGCCTCGGTCAGGCGCAGGCTGCGCGTGCTGCGCGCCAGCAGCAGGGTGCCGAGACGCGCCTCCAGCGCGGCGACCGCGCGGGTCACGCTGGGCGGCGAGATGCCCAGCAGCTTGGCGCCGCCGGCGAAGCTCTCGGCCTCGGTCACCGCCAGCAGCACCCGCATTTCCTGAAACCGGTCCATCGTCACCGCCTGGTTCTTGGTCGCGAGGGCACAGGATAGCGCTTCAGCGTCGACTCAAGGCCAGGCGCGCGGCGAACAGCAAGAAGATCAGCCCGGTGCTGCGATCCAGCCACCTGATCACCGCCGCGCGCCGCAGCCAGTGGCCGAGCGGCTGGGTGGCGCCGATCAGCGCCAGCGCCCAGATCAGGCCGAGCGCCACATGGATGCCCACCAGAACGAAGGTCCAGGCGATCAGGGGTTGGCCCTGGGGGATGAACTGCGGCAGGAAGGAGACGTAGAAGATCCCCACCTTGGGGTTGAGCAGGTTGCCCAGCAGGCCGCGCAGAAACCAGTTGGCGTCGGGTTTGCCGCTCGCCTGCGCGAGGGCCAGCGAGCTGCGCGGGCGCAGCAGCAGGTTCAGCCCGAGCCAGGCCAGATAGGCCGCGCCGCAATACTTGAGCAGGTTGTAGGCGAACTCGGAAACCGCCAGCAGCGCGCCCAGGCCGAAGGCCACCGCCGCGCCCCACAGCAGGCAGCCGGCGTTGATGCCCAGCGCCGCGCGCAACGCCTGCCGGCGCCCCTCGACCGCGGCGGTGCGCAGCACCAGCGCGGTGTCGATGCCCGGCGTCAGGGTCAGCAGCGCGGCGGCGAGGGTGAAGGCGATCAGGTTCTCGGCGATGGGCATGAAGAACAACGCTCGGCCAGTAGGTGCTCAGAGCCCGTCCTGCTCCAGATGATCGAGGTTCACCGCCTCGCCCGGCTTGGCGTGCAGCTTGCTGCGGATGTCCTCGAAGATGGCGTCGTATTCCTTGTGCCCGCGCATGATCGGGCTGGCGTTGGCGTGCAGGCCGTGCTTGACCACCAGCCGGGAGATCACGCTGGCGAAGTTGAAGGCGGTGTCGCGGTGCATCTCGAACACTTCCTCGAAGGCCTTGCCGTCGATCTCGCCGACCAGGCGACCGTGCAGCATGGCGCCTTCTTTGGGGTCCTGGCGCACCTCGTAATAGAAGTCGATGGAATAGCTCGGCTGCCCGGCCATACCGGGCGGATTGCGGCGATGCAGGTGACCGGGTTCGAACATGGCACCACTCCTTAGTAACGGGTCTGAGCGTTCCGCGCGGGAACGCCGAGACAGTCTAGACCGGCTATCGCGCCGCTGCAGCGCGCCGTTTCAGTGCACGCTGGCGGGCGTCGCCCGCTCCTGCACCAGCACCCAGGGCGCCACCACCACCGCCCACAGCTGCGGGTCGCGCGCCAGCAGGTCCTCGGCGCGGGCATCCTCCAGCTTGCCCAGCTGGCCACGGGCCATCCACTCGGCGACCCGCGCCTGGTCGTTGCTGGCCACGGCCTCGGCGATCGCCACCAGATCCTCGCTGCCCTCGACCCAGAGCAGTGCACCCCGGGCGAAAAAGGGTTGCAGTTCCTGCCAGCGAATCGGCGCGGTTTCGCCAAGCAGCTTGGCATAGAGGGTGCTAGATTGATCCGTCATGGTGTGCCCCGTGTCGATGGCGATGAGTGCAGGCGCGCAATGATAGCGCCGGCAACTCTTCAGGCAACCGCGGGACGCTCGCTGAGCGACTGGGGACACGCCGTTTTTCTGTACATACCTTGCAATTTAGCGACACCCCCGCGATTCGCCTCCAGCTGCCGGCTTTTCAAGGCGCAAATCCGCGCTCTACACTGTTCCGGTACAGTTGCCGGGGGCATGACCGGGGTAACGGACCCGGTTCTGCAGCTTCGGCCGCAAGAACTACAACAACGAAAAACATAAGAGTGGAGCACTCATGAACAAGGCTACTAAGCAGATTTCCAAACTGTTTGCGGCAATGGCTCTGGCGGGGGCGGCCAGCTATTCGATGGCAGCCGACACCATCAAGATCGGCCTGGCCGGTCCGGTGACCGGTGCCGTGGCGCAGTACGGCGAGATGCAATTCATCGGCGCCAAGATGGCCATCGAGCAGATCAACAAGGCCGGCGGGGTGAACGGCGCCCAGCTCGAAGGCGTGGTCTACGACGATGCCTGCGACCCGAAACAGGCCGTCGCCGTGGCCAACAAGATCGTCAACGACGGCATCTCCTACGTGGTCGGCCACCTCTGCTCCAGCTCCACTCAACCGGCCTCCGACATCTACGAAGACGAAGGCATCCTGATGATCACCGCGGCCTCCACCAGCCCGGACATCACCGCGCGCGGCTATGAACTGGTGTTCCGCACCATCGGCCTGGACAGCCTGCAGGGCCCGACCGCCGGCAACTTCATCGCCGACAGCATCAAGCCGAAGAACGTCGCCGTGATTCACGACAAGCAGCAGTACGGCGAAGGCATCGCCACCGCGGTCAAGCAGACCCTGGAAGGCAAGGGCATCAAGGTCGGCCTGTTCGAAGGCATCAACGCCGGCGACAAGGACTTCTCCGCGATGATCGCCAAGCTCAAGCAAGCCGGCGTCGACTTCGTCTACTACGGCGGCTACCACCCGGAACTGGGCCTGCTGCTGCGCCAGTCGAAGGAGAAGGGTCTGGACGTCAAGTTCATGGGCCCGGAAGGTGTGGGTAACAAGGAAATCTCGGCCATCGCCGGCCCGGCCTCCGAAGGCCTGCTGGTGACCCTGCCGAAGTCCTTCGACCAGGATCCGAAAAACCAGGCGCTGGTCGAGGCCTTCAAGGCCAAGAACGAAGACCCGAGCGGCCCGTTCGTGTTCCCGGCCTATGCCGCTGTGCAGGTGATTGCCGAAGCCATCGAGAAAGCCGGCAGCACCGACACCGCCGAAGTGGCCGCAACCCTGCGCGCCAACAGCTTCGACACCCCGACCGGCACCCTCGCCTTCGACGAGAAGGGCGATCTGAAGGACTTCAGCTTCGTGGTCTACGAATGGCACCAGGACGGCACCAAGTCCGAAGCCAAGTAACAGTCCCGCCTGAACCCAAAGCCCACTGCAGCCGCAGTGGGCTTTGTTTATTAGAAGAATTCCGGTCTTGCGCTGCGTCACAAGCGCCGCTTTACGCAGGGCCCAGGAGTTAGGCAATGCCTGATCTTTACCACTACCTTCAACAGCTGATCAATGGACTCACCATTGGCAGTACCTATGCCCTGATCGCCATCGGCTACACCATGGTCTACGGCATCATCGGCATGATCAACTTCGCCCATGGCGAGGTTTACATGATTGGCTCGTACGTAGCCTTCATCGTGATCGCCGGACTCGCCATGTTCGGTCTCGACAGTCTGCCCATCGTGATGATCGCGGCGTTCTCCGCCAGCATCATCGTCGCCAGCGCCTACGGCTACAGCATCGAACGGGTGGCCTACCGCCCCTTGCGCGGCGGCAACCGCCTGATCCCGCTGATCTCCGCGATCGGCATGTCGATCTTCCTGCAGAACGAGGTGTTGCTGGCCCAGGACTCCAAGGACAAGGCCATTCCCAACCTGCTGCCAGGCAACTTCATCTTCGGTGAAAGCGCCATGAACGGCGTGGTCATCTCCTACATGCAGGTGCTGATCTTCGTCGTCACCTTCGTGGTGATGGTCGGCCTGAGCATGTTCATCTCCCGCTCGCGCCTCGGCCGCGCCTGCCGCGCCTGCGCCGAAGACCTGAAGATGGCCAACCTGCTGGGCATCAACACCAACAACATCATCGCCCTGACCTTCGTCATCGGCGCCACCCTGGCCGCCGTGGCCGCGGTGCTGCTGGGCATGCAGTACGGCGTGATCAACCCGCACCTGGGCTTCCTCGCCGGGATCAAGGCGTTCACCGCCGCGGTGCTCGGCGGCATCGGCAGCATCCCCGGCGCCGTGCTCGGCGGCCTGGTACTGGGCGTGGCCGAAGCCTTCGGCGCCGACATCTTCGGCGACCAGTACAAGGACGTGGTGGCCTTCAGCCTGCTGGTGCTGGTGCTGCTGTTCCGCCCGACCGGCATCCTCGGCCGTCCGGAGGTTGAAAAAGTATGAGTGCGCCCTCCATGAGCAATCGCCTAAAGACCGCCTTCTTCAGCGCCCTGCTGGTGCTGGCCGTGGCCTACCCGGTGCTCGGCCTGAAGCTGACCACCGTCGGCATCAAGCTGCAGGTGCAGGGTGCCAGCCCGGCCGTGCTGTGGACCATCGCCGGTTGCGCCATCGCCATGTTCTTCTGGCAACTGTTCCGCACCCAGCTCGGCGCCGCCTGGGCCCACGCGCCCAAGCTGCCGAGCATGCCGAGCAAGGCGAGCAACTTCCTCACCCTGCCCTCGACCCAGCGCTGGGCGATCATGGGCCTGATCCTGGTCGCCCTGGCCTGGCCGTTCTTCGGTTCGCGCGGCGCGGTGGACATCGCCACGCTGATCCTGATCTACGTGATGCTCGGCCTCGGCCTGAACATCGTGGTGGGTCTGGCCGGTCTGCTCGACCTGGGTTACGTCGGCTTCTACGCCGTCGGCGCCTACAGCTACGCGCTGCTGTCGCACTACTACGGCCTGGGCTTCTGGGTGTGCCTGCCGATCGCCGGCCTGATGGCGGCGTTCTTCGGCTTCATCCTCGGCTTCCCTGTGCTGCGCCTGCGCGGCGACTACCTGGCCATCGTCACCCTGGGCTTCGGCGAGATCATCCGTCTGCTGCTGCGCAACATGACCGAGCTCACCGGCGGCCCCAACGGCATCAGCGGCATCGACAAGCCGACCCTGTTCGGCCTGTCCTTCGACCGCCGCGCCGCCGAGGGCATGCAGACCTTCCACGAGTACTTCGGCATCGCCTACAACTCGGTGAACAAGGTGATCTTCCTCTACCTGATCGCCCTGCTGCTGGTGCTGCTGACCCTGTTCGTGATCAACCGTCTGCTGCGCATGCCGATCGGCCGCGCCTGGGAAGCGCTGCGTGAGGACGAGATCGCCTGCCGCGCGCTGGGCATGAACCCCACCGTGATCAAGCTCTCGGCCTTCACCATCGGCGCCAGCTTCGCCGGTTTCGCCGGCAGCTTCTTCGCCGCGCGCCAGGGCCTGGTGTCGCCGGAGTCGTTCACCTTCATCGAGTCGGCGATCATCCTCGCCATCGTGGTGCTCGGCGGCATGGGTTCGCAGTTGGGGATCATCCTCGCGGCCATCGTCATGATCCTGCTGCCGGAACTGGCGCGGGAGTTCAACGAATACCGCATGCTGATGTTCGGCGCCCTGATGGTGCTGATGATGATCTGGCGTCCGCAGGGCCTGTTGCCCATGCAGCGTCCCCACCTGGAGTTGAAGCAATGAGCCGCGCGATTCTCGAAGTAAGCGGCCTCACCATGCGCTTCGGCGGCCTGCTGGCCGTCAACGAGGTGGGCCTGAGCGTCAAGGAAAAACAGGTGGTCTCCATGATCGGCCCGAACGGCGCCGGCAAGACCACGGTGTTCAACTGCCTGACCGGTTTCTACCAGCCCACCGGCGGCAGCATCCGCCTCGACGGCGAGCAGATCGAGGGCCTGCCGGGCCACAAGATCGCGCGCAAGGGCGTGGTACGCACCTTCCAGAACGTGCGTCTGTTCAAGGACATGACCGCGGTGGAGAACCTGCTGGTGGCGCAGCACCGCCACCTCAACACCAACTACCTGTCCGGCCTGTTCAAGACCCCGGCGTTCCGCAAGAGCGAACGCGAGGCGATGGACTTCGCCGCGCACTGGCTGGAGCGGGTCAACCTCACCGAGTTCGCCAACCGCCCGGCCGGCACCCTGGCCTACGGTCAGCAGCGCCGCCTGGAAATCGCCCGCTGCATGATGACCCGCCCGCGCCTGCTGATGCTCGACGAGCCGGCCGCCGGTCTCAACCCGCGCGAAACCGAGGACCTCAAGCAGCTGATCGGCGTGCTGCGCGACGAGCACGGCGTCACCGTGCTGCTGATCGAGCACGACATGAAGCTGGTGATGAGCATTTCCGACCACATCTACGTGATCAACCAGGGCACCCCCCTGGCCGACGGTACGCCGGAGCAGATCCGCAACAATCCGGACGTGATCAAAGCCTACCTGGGGGAAGCCTAACCATGCTCAGTTTCAACAAGGTCTCCACCTTCTACGGCAAGATCCAGGCCCTGCACGAGGTCAGCATCGAGGTACAGAAAGGCGAGATCGTCACCCTGATCGGCGCCAACGGCGCCGGCAAGTCGACCCTGCTGATGACCCTGTGCGGCAGCCCGCGTGCCACCAGCGGCAGCATCCGCTACATGGGCGAGGAACTGGTCGGCATGGACACGCCGGACATCATGCGCAAGAGCATCGCGGTGGTGCCGGAGGGCCGCCGCGTGTTCGCCCGCCTGACCGTCGAGGAAAACCTGGCCATGGGCGGCTTCTTCGGCAGCAAGGGCGACAACCAGGAGCAGCTGGACAAGGTCCTGCAGCTGTTCCCGCGCCTGCAGGAACGCTTCGCCCAGCGCGCCGGCACCATGAGCGGCGGCGAGCAGCAGATGCTCGCCATCGGCCGTGCGCTGATGAGCAAGCCCAAGCTGCTGCTGCTCGACGAACCGTCGCTGGGTCTGGCGCCGATCATCATCCAGCAGATCTTCGACATCATCGAACAGCTGCGCAAAGACGGCGTGACCATCTTCCTGGTCGAGCAGAACGCCAACCAGGCGCTGAAGCTGGCCGACCGCGGCTATGTGCTGGAGAACGGCCATATCGTCATGCAGGGCAGCGGCAGCGACCTGCTCAGCGATCCCAAGGTACGCGACGCCTACCTCGGCGGCTGAACCCGGCCGATGCAAGCGGAACCGCCCTTCGGGGCGGTTTTTTTATCTGTAGGGAGCGCCCTGCGCCGCAACGCGGGCGATGAATGGCCGGGGCGCGACACACCCTAGGAAACGCTGAACTCTTAAGCGGATATTTCCGCCCTCTTGCGCCCTGCCCGTCTGGCATTAGGCTCAAGGTCTCCGCCCTCGAGAGAGCACGCTCATGTCGCTGCGCAAGCCCCTGCTTCTGCTGCTGGCCTTGGCCCTGCTGCTCGGCGCCTGCAGCCGGGTCGACCTGGCCTACCGCAATCTGGACTGGCTGATCCCGTGGAAGCTGGACGACTACCTGGCGCTCGACGAGCAGCAGCGCGCCTGGCTCAAGCCGCAAGTGCAGCAGCACCTGGCCTGGCATTGCCGCGTCGAGCTGCCGCGCTACCTCGACTGGCTGGAGGCCAACCAGGCGCTGCTGGACGCCCCCGACAGCGAGGCGCTGGCCGCGCAACTGCAGGCCTTCGACCAGGCCCTGCAGCGCATCGCCGTGGAAATCACCCCGAGCAGCGTGCAGCTGCTGCGTGGCCTGAGCCCGCGCCAGGTCGAGCAGCTGTTCGAGGCGCTGGACAAGCAGAACGCCAAGCTGCGCGAAGAATTTGTCGAACCGCCGCTGCCGCAGCAGATCGCCCAACGCGCCGAGCGCATGAACCAGCGCCTGCAGCCCTGGTTCGGCGACTTGAGCGCCACGCAGAGCGCCCGCGTCGAGGCCTGGGCCGCCAGCCTGGGGGCGCAGAACCGGGTCTGGCTGGACAACCGCCTGGCCTGGCAGCAGGCGCTACGCGAAACCCTCGAGGTGCGTCGCGGCGAGGCGTTCGAGGCGCGCATGCGCGCGCTGCTGCAACAGCGCGAAAGCTTCCATACCCAGGCCTACCAGGCCAGCTATGCGACCAGTCGCCAGGCGCTGGTCGACCTGTTCGCCGACCTGCTCGCCCAGGCCGACGAGCCCCAGCTCAGCCGCCTGCGGCAGCGCCTGAACGGCCTGCACGCCGACCTGGCGAAGCAGCAGTGTCAGGCAAACCGGGCAGTCGCCAATCGCTGACAAGGCCTGGGGTGGGCAACGCGCAGCTTGCCCTGCAGCGCCATGACCCCGGCAAGGGAATGTGGAAACGCTGCGCGATTTTCCACAGCACGTCCTCCGGGGAGCCCGTGCGTACTGATTGAGCGACATACCCACAAGGGGCGGCCTGCGGGTTCGCCTTCGGATCACGGGCTAGGATTTCGCTATGGCGCAAACCGCCGCTCGGCATGACCCGGGACAATATTTGCCGCCACGCCCCCGCCTAGACTCACTCGCTCCCGAATCCGCACGGAGCGCAGCAGCATGATCTTCGATGTCGCCATCATCGGCGCCGGCCCGGCCGGTTTGTGCCTGGCCCGCGCCCTGTCCGGCCAGGGCCTGGCCGTCGTGGTGCTGGAGCGCCAGGCCGAGCAGGCGCTGGCAGCGCCGGCCTTCGACGGTCGCGAGATCGCTCTGACCCGGGCCTCGCAGGCGCTGCTCGAACGCCTCGGCCTGTGGGCGCGCCTGCCGGCCGAGGCCATCGCCGAGCTGCGCGACGCCCAGGTGTTCGACGGCCCCTCGCTGTTCGCCCTGCAGATCCGCGCCGAGCAGGCCGGCGCCGAGCGCCTCGGGCATCTGGTGGCCAACCAGGCGATCCGCCGGGCCGCCTACCAGGCCGTGGGCGAATGCGCCGATGTGCAATTGCGCTGTGAGGCGAGCGTGCGCGCCATCTGCCAGCGCGAACGCGAGGTGGAGCTGGTTCTTGAGGACGGTCAGTTACTGAAAACCCGTCTGCTGGTGGCCGCCGACAGCCGCTTCTCGGAGACCCGCCGCCAGCTCGGCATCGGCGCCCAGCTCAAGGACTTCGGCAAGAGCATGCTGGTGTGCCGCATGCAGCACGAGCGCGATCACCAGCAGGTGGCCTGGGAGTGGTTCGGCTACGGCCAGACCCTGGCCCTGCTGCCGCTCAATGGCCGCCAGTCGTCGGTGGTGTTGACCCTGCCGCCACGGCAGATCGAACGCCTGCAAGGGCTCGACGAGACGGCCTTCGCCCGGGAGATGGAACGGCGCTTCGAGCGCCGCCTGGGCACCATGCGGCTGGTCAGCAGCCGCCACGCCTACCCGCTGATCGGCGCCTACGCGCGGCGCATGGTGGGCCGGCGCTGCGCGCTGATCGGCGACGCCGCCGTGGGCATGCATCCGGTCACCGCGCATGGCTTCAACTTCGGCCTGGGCAGCGTGCAGCGGCTGAGCGAACTGCTGCTGGCCGCGCAGCACAAGCGCCAGGACCTCGGCGCGGGCGATCTGCTGGCGCGCTACGAACGCCGGCAGCGCCTGGCCACCTGGCCGCTGTACCAGGCCACCAATCTGCTGGTGGAGCTGTACACCGACGACCGCCTGCCCGTGCGCCTGCTGCGCGGCGCCGGGCTGCGCCTGGCGCAGGGGCTGCGGCCGTTGCAGAGCGGCATCGCCCGGCACCTGACGGCGCGCACCTGAGCCGGGCTCAGAACCACTGATCGTTGCGCTTGCGCTTGACCCGCAGCATGGTCGGCAGGATCAGCCCGAGCAGCAGCCCGGCGCCGGCGATGCCGCCGCCGTAGACCATGTAGCGCATCAGCACCTGCTGCTGCTCCTCGCCCAGCTGCGCCTGGGCATCGCGCAACTCGGCGCGGGCCGTGGTCAGCTCGCTGTCCAGCGCGCTGCGGGCCGCCTGCAGCTCGTCGATCAGTTGCTTGCGCGAGTCCAGGGTCTCCTGCATGCCCTGCACGCGGGCCTTCCAGGCGTCGTCGATGCCTTTCAGTTCGGCGGACAACTCGGCCACCTGCTGCTCCAGCTGCGGCAGGCGCTCGGCCTGGCCGGGCACGGCCTGCAGATCGCGGCTGGGAATCCACACGGCGTTGCCGTTCTCCGCGCGCACCTGGCTGTAATCGCCCTGGCTGCGCAGCAGCTCGACCTTCTGCCCGGAACTCAGCGTGCCGACGATGCGGTAACCGTCGGTCGGCCCGCTGCGCACGTAGGTGTTCAGGCTGTCGCTGACCCAGCGCGCATTGCCGGCCTCCTCGGCCTGCGCCACAGGGGCGAGCGCCAGCAGACCGCCGAACAGACAGGCGGCGAAGGGTCGAGTCGAGATAACGGGGAAATGACGGGATAGGGACATGGGCGATCTTCACGTGGCGACGAAAACGAAGCCCGCCGGGCGGGCGCGGTGCGAGGTCGGCCACAGGCAGCGCCATGGGCTGCAGCGGAGGTACCGGGGCCGCGCTGAGGAGGCCTTCAGCCAGCCGGCCAATGGCCACCCGCGCCGCCCCGGCGGGCCGACAGGAGAAAGACCGGGGCGAGCGCCGTGAGTTCACTCGCGCGCCTGGAGGCGAGACGGGTGGCCTCAGCTGTCGCGAAACAGATCGTGCGCATCGAGCAGGCGCCAGGCGATCTCCGGACGCTTCTCCAGGGCGCGGCGGATCGCCGCCGGGATCGCCTGGCGGGTCTTGCGGCACAGGCCCGGCTGCTCGTCGAAGCGAAAGCCGATGCCGCGCATGCTGCGCACCTCGCCATGGCCGGGAGCGATATGCAGGCCAATGCCGAGCTGCTCGAACATGCGCTGCTGCAAGCGCTCGAGTTCCTCCAGGCTCTGCAGGTTCTCCAGGCGCTCGAGCAGGCGCTGCTCCTCCTGACGGGTGAGCAGCAGGATGCGCGTGTCGGCGCCCGGCGCGTCCAGCAACTGTTCGCGCCGACAGTCGCAGACGCCCGCTGGGCAGGGATGACGAAGCGGTGGCAGGGAAGTCATGGGCTAGGATCATAGCCAGCCGCGAATGCCGTTGCCCACTGCCGCGTCGTGCAGGGCGATGGCCGGGCCAGGCAACCTCTTGCCGCCGCCGGGGTCTGAAGCCCTGATCCACCAAGGAGCGGCTGCGCATCCGCGTCGACGCCCTGCGTTGAGCAGGCCCTGCAGCAGCCGTTAAGCTGGCCCCACTCTCACCCGCACAAGGAAGACCACCATGCTTCGCCTCACCACAGTCGCCGCCGCCCTGCTGCTCTCGGCCAGCGCCTTCGCCCTGTCCCTCTCCGACCTGAGCCAGCAGGACGCCAGCGGCGGCCTCAAGGACGCGCTGATCCAGGGCGCCCAGGTGGCGGTCAAGCAGCTCGGCACGCCCGGCGGCTTCAGCGACAACCCGGACGTGCGCATCGAGCTGCCGGGCCACCTCGGCAAGGCCGCCAAGACCATGAAGATGATGGGCATGGGCGCCCAGGTCGAGAAGCTGGAGGCGAGCATGAACAAGGCCGCCGAAGCCGCCGTGCCGCAGGCCCAGGCGCTGCTGGTAGACGCCGTGAAGAAGATGACCCTGACCGATGCCAAGGCGATTCTCGCCGGCCCCGCAGACTCCGCCACCCAGTACCTGAACCAGAGCAGCCGCGAGCAGATCCGCGCCAAGTTCCTGCCCATCGTCAAGCAGGCCACCGACCAGGTCGGCCTGGCCCAGCAGTACAACGCCTTCGCTGGCCAGGCCGCGGCCTTCGGCGTGGTCGACGCCAAAAGCAGCACGGTGGAAGGTTACGTTACCGAGCAGGCGCTCAACGGCCTGTTCGAGATGATTGCCGTGCAGGAAGCGAACATCCGCCAGAACCCGGCCGGCGCCGCCACCAGCCTGGCGAAGAAGGTATTCGGCGCGCTCTGAGCCCCGCCTGCCGCGACAACGCCCCGCTCGGCCCCCGGCCGGCGGGGCGTTTTTCCTGGTGCCCAGCTCAGGGCCGGCTGAGCGCGCCGAGCTGCGGCCGGGCAAACAGGTAGCCCTGCATGTAGCGGATGCCCAGTTCGATCAGTGCGTCGCGCTCGCCGGCGCTTTCGATGCCTTCGGCGATGATGCGGATGCCCAGCCGCCGGGCCACCAGGACGATGCCGGCGACTATCGCCTGGCGCACCGGGTCCTGGTCGATGCCGCGGGTCAGCACCATGTCCAGCTTGAGGATATGCGGCTGGAAGGTGGCCAGCAGGTTGAGCCCGGAGTAGCCGGCGCCGAAGTCGTCGATGGCGGTGGTGAAGCCCTGCCGGCCGTACTCGGCGAAGATCCGCTTGAGGTGCTCGGCATCGTGGATCTGCTCGCCCTCGGTGACCTCGAACATCAGCCGCTCGCGGGGGAATTCGAAACGCCTGGCCGCCTCCAGCGTCGCGCGGATGCAGGTCTCGGCGCGGTACACCGCATTGGGCAGGAAGTTGATGCTGAGCAGGCAATCGGGAAGTTCGTGCAGGCCGAGACGAGCCGCCTGCTCGATGGCCTTGACCCGGCAGGCCTGGTCGAAGCGATAGCGGTTGCCATCGTTGACCCGCCCGAGAATCTCCCCCGCCGACTCGCCGTTGACGCCGCGCACCAGTGCCTCGTAGGCGAAGGGTCGCCGCTCCTCGACATCCAGAATCAGCTGAAAGGCCATGGTGAAGTCGAACCCCAGCGCCTCTGGGTTGCGGCACTCGGCGCAGCCGAGCGGGCGAAAGGGTTGGGGGAAGAAACTCCGGCTGTCACTGTTCATGGGAGCATCCTGGTCAGGGGCGAAGACCACCGTTGGCGCGGGCCCGTCGCGGGAGCCCGGCACTTCGTAACTGACAAAAGCGCAACGCCTCGGCTCAGGCGGCGAACCGCCGCGGCCGACGGACGAAGGATAGCCTGCTCCGCGCCATCAGAGCCGGAAGGAGGCCACCTGTTTTTCCAGGGACAGCGCCAGCTGCTGAAGGGCCTGCGCAGTACGCGAGGTGTCCGCCACCGCTTCGCTGTTCTGCTGCGACATCTGCGCGATGCGCTCGACATTGCGCGCCACGTCCTGGCTGGCCACGGTCTGTTCGCGCAGCGCCAGGGAAATCTGGTCGACCACGCCGACCACGCGCCCCGAAGCTTCGCGGATGCTGACGATGGCGTTGCCGGCCTGGCTGGCCTGCTCCACTCCGCTGCTGACCTGCTGCACGCCGACCTCCATGTTGCCCACCGCATTGCGCGTGCCGTTCTGGATCTTCTTGATCATTTCGGCGATCTCCTGGGTGGAATTGGCCGTGCGTTGCGCCAGCAGGCGCACCTCGTCGGCCACCACGGCGAAACCGCGCCCCTGCTCGCCGGCCCGTGCCGCCTCGATGGCCGCGTTGAGCGCCAGCAGGTTGGTCTGGTCGGCGATCTCCTTGATCACGTTGACGATGGAGGAAATCTGGTCCGAGTGCTGGCCCAGCTCGCCGATCTGCGCGGCCGCGCCCTGCACGGTGTCGGCGATGCGCTGCATGCTCGACAGGGTGTGCTGGATCACCGTACCGCCTTCCGACGACTGCCGACCCGACTCGCTGGACAGGCTGTGGGCCTCGTTGGCGTTGTCGGCGACATGGTTGATGCTGACGGTCAGCTCCTCCACCGTGGCGGCCATGCTGGACGCCGCGTGGGACTGCTCCTGAGTGGACACCGACAGCTGGCTGGCGGCGCTGGAGATGTTCTGTGCGGCGCCGACCAGCTGCTCGGCGCCGCTGCGGATCTGCCCGATCATCTCGCGCAGGCGCTCCTGCATGGTGGCGAAGGCGTCCAGCAGCACGCCGATCTCGTCGCGGCCGGCGCGCTCGATGCGCGTATCGAGACGCCCCTCGGCGATGCTGCGCGCCACGTCGACGACCGGCTGCAGACGTCCGGCGATGCTGCGTGACAGGGCGAAGGCGACGCTGATGGCGAGCACCGCGGCAATCAGCCCGCCGCTCAGCAGAATTGCCAGCGACGACGACTTGGCCGCCTGCATGGCGAGGTTGCGCTGGGCGAGCAGACCGTTCTCCTCGGCCTGCAGATCGGCCAGCAGCTGGCGCATGGCGTCCATCTTGGCCTTGTCGCGCCCCGCGCTGATCTGCGCGATGACCGCCTCCATCGACTGCGCACCGGCCACCACCTGGCGGCGTAGCTCGACATTGCCGTGGATGTCCTCGCGCTCCCACTGATCGTGCAGGGCCTGCAACTGGCTCAGGCGCTGCTGCTGCTTGGGGTTGTCGGCGGTCAGACGGCGCAGTTGCGCGAGGTGTTGCTGAAAGCTGCGCTCGCCCTCGTTCAGCGGAGCGAGAAACTGCTCGCCGCCGGTGATGGCGAAACCGCGCATGCCGGTCTCGATATTGATCAGGCTGGTCAGCAGCGAGGCCGACGCGTTGAGCACATCGTAGGTGTGGATATTGCGCTTGACCGAGCTGTCGACCTCGGCGAAACCGCGCCAGGTCGACAACACCAGAATCAGGATGATCAGCAGGACGACGCCGAAACCCGCATACAGCTTCTGGGAAATGCTGAGATTGGCAAACATGGAGACCTCTGAGTCGCAAGGGGCAGACAGTGCGCCGGGGCTGACGGCCCTCGGCGATGCTCGGAGCGCCGGCAGGAAAAGGCACCGGTGGCGATGGCCAGCGCAAAATGGCATAGCGCCATTATGCATATCGATACAATAATTGTACAAGACATTATCTATGTACAACTTAGCCCTTGCCTATCGCGCTCCCTGGCAAGTCCGCACCAAGCCTTCGCCGCCCCTGCAAAAACCGTCGGCGAAGGTGAACCCCGCCCAAAACGAAAGCCCCGCCGGGCTTGTGGCCGGGCGGGGCTTTCGGGTTGCCGTTGCCGATCAGGCGCAGGCGGCTTGCATCTGCCGATGCGTGTCGATGAGGTGCTGCACCACGCCGGGATCGGCCAGCGTGGAGATGTCGCCGAGAGCATCGTATTCGGCGGTGGCGATCTTGCGCAGGATACGGCGCATGATCTTGCCCGAGCGGGTCTTGGGCAGGCCCGGCGCCCACTGGATCACGTCCGGGGTGGCGATCGGGCCGATTTCCTTGCGCACCCAGTTGCGCAGCTCCTGACGCAGCTGCTCGCTGGCCTCCTCGCCGGCGTTGAGGGTGACGTAGACGTAGATGCCCTGGCCCTTGATGTCGTGCGGCACGCCGACCACGGCGGCCTCGGCGACTTTCGGGTGGGCGACCATGGCGCTTTCCACCTCGGCGGTGCCCATGCGGTGCCCCGAGACGTTGAGCACGTCGTCGACCCGGCCGGTGATCCACCAGTAGCCGTCCTCGTCGCGGCGCGCGCCGTCACCGGTGAAGTACATGCCCTTGAAGGTGTTGAAGTAGGTGTCGACGAAGCGGTCGTGGTCGCCGTACAGGGTGCGCGCCTGACCCGGCCAGGAGTCGATGATCACCAGGTTGCCTTCGGCCGGCCCTTCGATGATGTTGCCCAGGTTGTCCACCAGAGCCGGCTGCACGCCGAAGAACGGCCGCGCGGCGGAGCCCGGCTTCATCGCGTGGGCACCCGGCAGCGGGGTCATCAGGCAGGCGCCGGTTTCAGTCTGCCACCAGGTGTCGACGATCGGGCAGCGGCTCTGGCCGACGTTCTCGTAGTACCAGTGCCAGGCCTCGGGGTTGATCGGCTCGCCGACCGAACCGAGCAGGCGCAGGCTGGAGCCGTCGGCGCCGGCCACGGCGGCCTTGCCCTCGGCCATCATGGCGCGGATCGCGGTCGGCGCGGTGTAGAGGATGTTGACCTTATGCTTGTCGACGATCTTCGCCACGCGGGTGACGTCCGGGTAGTTCGGCACGCCCTCGAACATCAGGGTGGTGGCGCCGTTGGCCAGCGGGCCGTAGATCAGGTAAGTGTGGCCGGTGACCCAGCCGATGTCGGCGGTGCACCAGAACACCTCGCCCGGGCGGTAGTCGAACACCCGCTCGTGGGTCAGCGAGGCATACACCAGGTAGCCACCGGTGGTGTGCAGCACGCCCTTGGGCTTGCCGGTGGAGCCGGAGGTATAGAGGATGAACAGCGGCTCCTCGGCGCCCATTTCCTTCGGCGCGCAGACGCTGCCGGCGACCTTCATCAGGTCTTCGTACCAGATGTCGCGATGCTGGTTCCACTTGATCGCCGAGCCGGTGCGCTTGGCCACGATGACCTTCTGCACGCTGTGGGTTTCCGGGTTGGTCAGCGCGTCGTCGACGTTGGCTTTCAGCGGCACCTTCTTGCCGCCGCGCACGCCTTCGTCGGCGGTGATCACCACCTTCGACTTGCAGTCGATGATGCGCCCGGCCAGGGCCTCCGGCGAGAAGCCGCCGAACACCACCGAGTGGATGGCGCCGATGCGTGCGCAGGCCAGCATGGCCACCGCCGCCTCGGGGATCATCGGCATGTAGATGGTCACCACGTCGCCGCGGTGCACGTCCTGGCCGCGCAGGGCGTTGGCGAACTTGCACACCTGCTCGTGCAGCTGGCGGTAGGTGATTTCCTGGTGCTCGGCCGGGTCGTCGCCTTCCCAGATGATCGCCACCTGATCGCCCCGCTCTTCCAGGTGACGGTCCAGGCAGTTGTAGGAGACGTTGAGGGTGCCGTCGGCGAACCACTTGATGTCGACGTGGTGATCGTCGAAGGAGGTCTGCTTGACCTTGGTGTAGGGCTTGATCCAGTCGAGGCGTTTGCCCTGCTCGCGCCAGAAACCGTCGGGGTTGACCACCGACTGTTGGTACATGGCCTTGTAGGTGGCCTCGTCGGTCAGGGTCCTGGCGGCCGCTTCCGGGCTCACGGGATAAAGAGACGCAGCACTCATGGATATACCTCGATGGCGAGTTGTTTTTTTATGCTGCCTTTTGTATCCCCCGACCCTTCGTGTGGCCATTCGACCATGGTCTTACCGCTCTAAGACCATGGTCTTGAGCGGCTTTCCCGGCATTCTTCGGCGACAAAAAAAGGGCGACCAGAAGGTCGCCCGCCCATTCAAGACATTCCGGGAGAGGAATGTAGAAACGCTTGCACCCAAACCACGCAGGATCGGGACGGACGCAGTGTCGCCGTCTTCGCCCCCAGGCGCCTATTGCACCATGGTCGTAGGGCAGCGCCGGCGGCGCGAGCGGTCATACTGTCTATCGTCCCATCCCGGAAGGCTGCGATGAAGCCCGAGCACCTTGCCCTGCTGCAGCAGGCGCCAGCGGTTACCCGTGCCGAAGATACCTGGGCCAGGCTGTGCTGCGAGCAGGCGCTGCTGGCATTGGAAGAAGGCTGTTACGCGGTCGGTGCAGTGCTGGTCGATGACGCCGGTGAACTGCTGTGCAGCGGCCGCAATCAGGTGTTCGCCGGGCATTACGCCAGCGCCGCGCATGCCGAGATGCAGGTGCTCGATCAGCTCGAAGCCGAGCACCCGCAGCTCGACCGCAGCGGCCTGACCCTCTACGTCAGCCTCGAGCCCTGCCTGATGTGCCATGGCCGCATCCTGCTGGCCGGCATCCGCCACGTGCGCTACCTGGCGCGCGACCGTGACGGCGGCTTCGCCGCCCATCCACCGCGCCTGCCGCCGGCCTGGGCCAATCTGGCCTCGCGCCTGTCGGCGGCCCAAGCCGAGGTCGATCCCTACTGGAGCGAGCTGGCCAAGCGGGCGGTCGAGCAGTTGCAGGACCGGCAGGCGTTGCGGAATCGAGTGGTCGCGGCCTGGCGCGGCGGCCAGATGGATTGACGCGCCGCGCTGTCGCGACGCAGGGCGCGCGGCACCCCTACGATTAACCCCGCAGACGCTTGACCAGCCGTGCCTGCAGCGCTTCCAGCTCAGCCGGATCGGCCTTGTTCGCCGCATGGATGCCCAGTTGCTCGCCGGGGAAGCGCGGGATCACGTGCATATGGATATGGAACACCGTCTGCCCGGCCGGCGCGCCGTTGAACTGCGCCACCTGCACCCCGGCCGGCTCCAGCTCCTCGACCAGGGCGCGGGTGAGCTTCTGCACCACGGCCATCACCTTGGCCAGGCTGGCCTCGTCGATCTCGAGGATATTGCGCGCGGCGGCGCGCTTGGGAATCACCAGGCTGTGGCCGTAGGACTGCGGGAACAGGTCGAGGAAGGCCAGCACCTCGTCGTCTTCGTACAGCTTGTAGCAGGGCGCTTCGCCGCGAATGATCTGGGCGAAGATGTTCTGGGGATCGTAGGTACCGTGCAGACTCATGCCGATGGGCTCCGTGCCGGGTGGAGGAAAGCTCGCACCATACCGCCTAGCCCGCTCCCAGGAAACCGGCGCTTCACCGCCGTATGGCTCGCGTCCCCATGTCCCGCCTCGCCGGCGCTTAGGAAACCGGCGGTTGACCGGCGCAACGCTGGCGCCCATACCCGGCCCGAGCATCGGGAACCTGCCGGCATCGCCCGGGTCGATGGGCATTAGCAGCAGGATCGATTTCCCTCGCCCGCACCCTGCGTGTTCTGATCGCCCGCATCCCGTCGCCGTCCCATCCGCCATGGAGTTCACATGACCGACCTCGCCCAGTTCCCCATCACCCGCAAATGGCCCGCCCAGCACCCCGAGCGCCTGCAGCTCTACTCGCTGCCCACGCCCAACGGGGTCAAGGTGTCGATCATGCTGGAGGAAACCGGCCTGGCCTATGAGCCGCATCTGGTCAGCTTCGACAGCAACGACCAGTTCAGCGAAGCGTTTCTCTCGCTCAACCCGAACAACAAGATTCCCGCCATCCTCGACCCCGTTGGTCCGAACGGCGAGCCGCTGGCATTGTTCGAGTCCGGCGCCATCCTGCTCTACCTGGCGGAGAAGACCGGCCAGCTGCTGCCGCAGGCTGCCGGTGCGCGCTATCAGGCGATCCAGTGGCTGATGTGGCAGATGGGCGGCGTCGGCCCGATGTTCGGCCAGCTCGGCTTCTTCCACCGCTTCGCCGGCCGCGACTACGAGGACAAGCGTCCGCGCGACCGCTACGTGGCGGAGAGCAAGCGCCTGCTCGGCGTGCTCGACCAGCACCTCGAAGGCCGCGACTGGATCATGGGCAGCGAATACAGCATCGCCGATATCGCCACCTTTCCCTGGATACGCAACCTGGTGGGCTTCTACGAGGCCGGCGAGCTGGTCGAGTTCGAGCGCTTCGCCAACGTGCGCCGCGTGCTCGAGGCCTTCCTCGCCCGCCCCGCCGTACAGCGCGGCCTGAAGATCCCCGCGCGCGGCTGACGCTCCCCGAGTTCGACGAAAGCGCCGATCTAGAGCCATTGCCAATCCCCCGACGCGCTGTCGGGGGCCTATAATGCGCCGGCCGTTTGCCCTCCCCGCCCAAGGTTATTCATGAACGACCACGCCGCCACCGCCGCGACCAACCTGTCGCCTGGCGCGATCCTTCTCATTCAACTCGCCCTGGCCCTCGGCGGCTTCGCCATCGGCACCGGCGAATTCGCCATCATGGGCCTGATGCCCAACGTCGCCGCCGACCTGGGCATCAGCGAGCCGCAGGTCGGCCACGTGATCAGCGCCTACGCCCTCGGCGTGGTGGTCGGCGCGCCGATCCTCGCACTGCTCGGTGCGCGCCTGCCCAGGCGCATCCTGCTGTTGCTGCTGATGGGCTGCTTCGCCCTCGGCAACTTCGCCAGCGCCCTGGCCCCGGACTACCTGTCGCTGATGCTGTTCCGCTTCGTCGCCGGCCTGCCGCATGGCGCCTACTTCGGCATCGCCATGCTGGTGGCGGCGAACATGGCGCCGCCGCACAAGCGGGCCAAGGCGGTGAGCCGGGTGCTGGCCGGTCTCACCGTCGCCATCCTGATCGGCAACCCGCTGGCCACCTGGCTCGGCCAGGGCCTGAGCTGGCGTTACGCCTTCGCCCTGGTCGGGGTGATCGCCATCACCACCATCGCCATGGTGGCGATCTTCCTGCCGACCGATCGCAACGAGCAACGCTCCAGCCCGATCGGCGAGCTGCGTGCCTTCAACCGCGCGCCGATCTGGCTGGCCATGGCCATCGGTTCGATCGGCTTCGCCGGGATGTTCTGCGTGTTCGCCTACATGGCGCCCACCCTGCTGCAGGTGACCGGCGTGCAACCGGGCTGGATTCCGCTGGCGATGGCGCTCTTCGGCGCCGGCTGCATCGTCGGCAACAGCGCCGGCGGCTGGCTGTTCGACCGCCTGCGCTTCAAGGCGGTGGCCTGGATCCTGCTGTGGAGCGCGCTGGTGCTGCTGTTGATGCCGCTGGCAGCGCAATCGGTGTGGAGCGTGGCCCCGGCGATCTTCGCCCTGGGCACCATGATCGCCCTCGGCCCGGCGCTGCAGACCCACCTGATGGACGTGGCCACCGGCGCGCAGACCCTGGCCGCGGCCTCCAACCACGCCGCCTTCAACATCGCCAACGCCCTCGGCCCCTGGCTCGGCGGCCTGGCCATCGGCGCCGGCCTGGGCTGGACGGTCACCGGCTATATCGGCGCGGCCACCGCCGTGCTCGGCCTCGGCCTGTTCGCCTGGGCCTGGCATGTGCAGCGGGCGCAGCGGGTCGCGACGGCGCCCGCCGAGCCGGCGGCGAGCTAGCACGGCGCGCCAGCGGCAGGTATCTTCTGTCGCCAACGCCAACCGCCCTTGCCCATCGAGTCGCCCTTGAATCCGCGCCTGCTTCGCCCCCTCCTCCTCTGCAGCCTCGCCCTCGCCGCGCTCGGCGCGCAGGCCCGGGTCGAGGTCGAGGCGCGGGACGGCCTGCTGGCGGCGAAGATTTCCGAAGAGATCGCCCCCGGCGACTACGAGAAACTGCTGCAGGGCCTGCGTGCCCATCCGGGCAGCTACAGCCGCAAGATCGTCCTGCTCGACAGCATCGGTGGCAGCGCCCCGGAGGCGATGCGCATGGGCCGCCTGCTGCGCGAGACCGGCTTCGAGGCGCTGGTGCCGTCCGATGGGGTCTGCCAGGGCAGCTGCGTCTACCTGCTGGCGGCCGGCAAGCGCAAGATCGTCAAGGGTCACGTCGCCCTGCGTCGCCCGCCCTTCGCCGCCGGCGACTCGGCCCAGGCGCAGGCCGCCCACGGCAGTCAGCCGTTCAGCCCGGCCGCTTACTTGCGCGAGATGGGTGTCGATATCGGCCTGGCCGAAGACATCTACCGCGCCGCCCCCGGCCAGTTGCGCCTGCTGAGCAGGGACGACCTGGCGCGCTACAGGTTGCACTGAGGCGCCCAAAACCACTGCCGCCCAGGCAGGGAGACCACTCGCCCCGCTCCAGCAGCGACGGGACAGGCGAGGCGCACTGCCGCATATCGCCACGCCGGGAGCAACGCGCGGACAGCGACTAGGCTGCATGACGGGCCCATGCCCTGTCTCCGCTCCCCCTACAAGGAGGTACCCGCGATGGTTTCAGCCCTGATTCAGAACGTCGCCCTCAACAACCATTCGCCGGCCGGCGGCATGCTGCCCTACCACCAGAACTGCGTGGCCATGGCCTTCTCCCGCACCCTCGGCATCGGCGTCAACGCGGCGGTCAACCTGTTCATCGCCAGGGGTTGGGTGGGCAACGCCAGCGCCCTGCAGTACGACAACGCCATCGCCACCATCGTCGCGCAGCTGCCGCTGGCCAACGTCGCTCTGGACGAGTCCTGGCTGTCGCTCAAGCCCCGCCTCAGCACGCTGGCGGATGGCCGCTACTTCGCCGTCAACTCGGGGGCCAACAACTTCGGCGGCACCGGCATCGGCCATGCCTTCGCCATCGTCAAGCACGGCAGTTGGGGCACCGCCGCCAACAACTCGGAGAAAACCGACAGCAACTACGGCAGCAACATCGCCGGCTCGAGCAAGATCAGCCTGTGGGGGCCGGCCTAGGCTGGCCCCGCTACGCCCAGGCCCTGCGCGCCGGGGTCATGGCTGCGACGCAGCGCAGGCAACGCACTAGCGTGCTTTCTTCCTACCGGTCTTGCGCGCATGGGCGCCGGCGGCAGCAGCCTTGAGCAGGCGCTGGAAGGTCGGGCAGTCGGCGTGGCTCGGCGCCGGGCAGGCCGCGGCATGCCGCAGACCCCGGCTCATGGCGCGCAGACGCTTGATGCTGGCGTCTATCTCGTCGGCCTTGGCCAACAGCGCCTGGCGATCGATTTGCGGCTCGCCATGGCTGGTCAACATGTTGCGGATCTCGTCCAGGCTGAACCCGGCGGACTGGCCGAGGGAGATCAGCGCCAGCTGATCCAATACCTGCGCGGCGAAACGGCGCCGCTCGCCCTGCCGGTTGAGCACCCGCAGCAAGCCCTTCTCCTCGTAGAAACGCAGCGTCGATGCTGGCAGACCGGAACGCCTGGCGACTTCGGCGATATCCATGCACACCCCTTGACTTCAAGTTCACTTGAACTTGTAGCCTCACATCGAAGCCAGTAATGGTCAACCCGAGTGAGGCCCCAAAATGAACCCGTTACTGCACGATCTCTTGCCGATATTCGCCATAGGCGCCGGCGCCACCCTGGTGATGGACGCCTGGTTGCTGCTCCTGCGGCGCCTGGGCATCGCCACCCTGAGTTTCGCCCTGGTCGGTCGCTGGGTCGGCCACCTGCTGCGCGGCCGGGTCCGTCACGCCGCCATCGCCAGGACGGCGCCGGTTCGCGGCGAACTGGCGCTGGGCTGGCTCGTCCACTACGCCACCGGCATCTTCTTCGCCGCCCTGCTGCTGGTTCTCACCGGTCCGGGCTGGGCTGCGCGTCCCTCACTACTGCCGGCCCTGGCGCTGGGCCTGGTCACCGTGGCCGTGCCGCTGCTGCTGATCCAGCCGGCGATGGGCGCCGGCATCGTTTCGCGCCACACGCCGACGCCGCTGAAGAACTGCCTGAAAAGCCTGGCCACCCATGGCGTGTTCGGCCTCGGCCTGTACCTGAGCGCCAGTCTGCTGGCCGCACTGCCGGCCTGAGCCACACCTTCGCCCCAACCCCGCCGAGCCTGCGTGCCGGCACCACCACTGGAGAACATTCGATGATTTCGCCGAAATACGCCCCCCTGCTGTTCGCCCTGATCCTTTCCGGCCTGATGTCGCTGCTGGTCTCGGGCATCGCCACCCTGCGCGCCACGGGACTGGCGCCGCAGTTCGCAACACTCTGGCTGAGCGCCTGGCTGACGGCCTGGCTGTTCGCCTTCCCTACCGTGCTGCTGGTGGCGCCGCTGACCCAGAGGCTGGTCAGGGTGCTGGTGACCAGCAAATAGCCGGTTGCGCCCGGGAGGGTCGGCGCCAGATGTCGTGATCGCCCTTATCGGGCCATGCCCGACAGTGCAGCGCCGATGGCCGCGCGCACTCAGGGGCCCAGGTAGCGCTGTTCGATGCGGGTGTAGCTGCCGTCCTCCACCAGCCTGCGCAGGACGGCGGCGTAGTTCTGCACGAACTCGGGCTGCACGCTCTTCCTGCTGAAGGCCACCTCCGCCGCGTCGCTGGACACCACCACGGCGGTCGGGCGGATATGCTCGCTCAGCCCCAGGCTCTGCAGTTCGAAACGACCAGAGTGTTCGTCGGCGATCAGGCCGTCGATACGTCGGCGGGCGACCATCTGCCAGAGGTTCAGACGAGTGGCGCTGAGCACCACGCGGCTGGCGAAGGCCTCGTCGGCCATCAGCGTCTGGTAGTCCGCCCCGTAGGACACGCCGATCTGCGCGCCGAGGCGCAGCGGCGTGTCG
Organism: Pseudomonas sp. AOB-7; assembly: GCF_003696305.1. GTDB lineage: Bacteria > Pseudomonadota > Gammaproteobacteria > Pseudomonadales > Pseudomonadaceae > Aquipseudomonas. Next base: position 659,828 of record NZ_RFFK01000001.1, read on the forward strand.
CGCAGTTGCAGCAGGTTATCCAGCGGCCAGCGCTGCGCCGCATCGCGGCGCAGGAAGAGGATATTGCGCGACGGCTCGAGAATGACGCCGGAGAAGTGCGCGTAGGCCTCGCGTTCCGGCTTGCGGAAGGCGCCGGGCAGGACGTCGAGGCGGCCCTGCTCCAGCTCCAGCAGCGCCCTGGCCCAGGGCAGGCGTACCAGGCGCGCCTGGCAGCCCAGGCGGGCGAACACCGCGCGATTGAGGTCGATATAGATGCCGCCGACCGAGCCGTCCTCCAGCTCCATGCTGAAGGGCGGGTCGTGATCCCAGCGCAGCGACAGTTCGCAGTTCGCCCCGGCCAGCCCCGGCAACAGCGTAAGCAGCAGCAGGAAGCGGCGCAGGGCGCCTGGGCGAGCCAGCGGGGGACGAACTGCAGATAGCGTCAAAGGCGACTCTCGGGACTACAGGGGGACCGATATGCCCGAGTCTAGGGAAAGCGCGGGTGGATGGCAAAGCGCCACGGCCAGCGCGTGCGACAACGCCGACGAGACGTCGTCGCGTCAGGCTGAACCTGGGGTTAACGCCAGTAGCAGCTCTTAGCGCGTGGCCGCAAAGCCCTTTACCCGCTCCAGCCAGGCCGGATCGAGGCGGTTCTGCTCCAGTTCCAGCCCCTGCGCCTGCATGGCTTCGCGGTGCGCGTCGATCTCGCGCACCATCTGGCTCAGCTCGCTGGAGTTGCCGTCGAGCTGGTGCATCTGGGTCAGACCCAGGTGATAGAAGCGCAGCAGCTTCATCGCGCTGGCGTCGCCCTGGGCCACGCCGGCTTTTACGTGGTGCATGACATTGGTCACGCGCATCAGGCTGCGCTTGAGCCTCCAGCCGTATGCAGCCGCCGTCATCAAGGGCCGCGACCACAGCTGTAGGCGCACCAAGGCGACGGTCAGGCCCAGGCCGGCCAGCACGCCGAGCAGATTCCAGCGGAAATTGTCGCCGCCGGGCGTGCCGAACAGCTGGGTGCTGGCGGTGGCGCAGAGCATGGCCAGCGTCAGGAAGATGACCGCGATCAGCAGCGTGCTGCGGCGGGTCTGCTGGCGGTAGTGCTCGGGATCGATGGGGGTGATTTCGAACATGACTGACAACTCTCGACTGTGATTGGGCGGGCTCTGCCCTCTCGGCATCAGGCCTCGACCTGACTCCACTGCTTGCTCAGGCGCTTGTCCGACACCGCCATCTTCGTACCCAGCTGCTGGGCGAACAGCGACACGCGGTATTCCTCCAGCATCCAGCGATACAGCGTCAGCTCGGGGTCGCGCTTGCCTTCCTGGGCGTGCTTGGCCGCACGCGCCTGGTACTGCTGCCAGTAGCCGCTCAGCTCGCCGGTCCATACGCGGTCACGCTGCACCTGGGCGCCGACCTTGTCCAGGCGCTGCTCGATGGCCTTGAGGTAACGCGGGATTTCCTTGAGCCACTCGCCCGGCGTCTCGCGCACGAAACCGGCATAGACCAGGTTCGCCAGCTGCTGCTTGATGTCGTTGAGCGCCATGGCCTGGGCCAGGTCGATCTTGCCCTTGAAGCGCTTCTGCAGGCCATGGTGCAGCTTGAGGATCTCCAGCACCTGGCGGGCGATGCGTTCGGCGTGGGCCGTCCAGTCGCCGCGCTTGCGCTCGGCCAGTTGCGCCAGGGCGGCGCCGTCGCGCGGCAGGCTGGCTTCGCCATCGAGGATGCAGGCGTCCAGGCTGGCCAGCAGGATGTCTTCGACCAGCGCCTCGACGCGGCCGATCTCGCGGTAGAGCAGGCCCAGTTCGGTCAACCCCGGCAGCTTGCCGCGCAGGAACTTGGCCTGCTCGGCCAACTGTTGAAGGAGCAGACGTTGCAGGGCGCGGCGGTGCTGGAAGTCGGCTTCGGCCTGGGTCGGGAAGCGCCCTTCCTTGACCACACCCGCCTCCTCCACCAGCGCCGGGTAGACGGTCATGGAGAGGCCGGCGATCTTCTGCTGGGCCTTCTCGGCGACCTCGGCGAAGGCCTTGGCCTCCACCGCTTTCGGCTTGTCGCTCTGCTGCGGGATGGCCAGCGCGGCCTGGCTGGCCTCGGCGAAACGCGCGGTCAACTCGGCCAGGTCGCGGCCTTCGCCGAGGAACTTGCCGTGGGCGTCGACCACCTCGATGTTCATCTTCAGGTGGTTTTCCAGCCCGGCAGCGGCCTCGGCCCAGGCCTCGTCGGAGACCCGCACGCCGGTCATGCGCAGCAGCTCCTGGCCCAGCGCCTGCGGCAGCGAGCCCTGGCCGAACACCAGCTTGTCCAGCGCCGCGCCGACGAAGTCCGGCACCGGCACGAAGTTCTTGCGCAGCGCCTTGGGCAGGCCGCGCACCAGGGCGATGCACTTGGCTTCCAGCAGCCCCGGCACCAGCCATTCGAGGCGCTCGGGTTGCAGTTGCGGCAGCAGCGGCGCCGGCACGCGCAGGGTCACGCCGTCGCGCGGATGGTTGGGCTCGAAGTGGTAGCTCAGCGGCAGTTGCAGCTCGCCGATGCGCAAATTGTCCGGGTACTGCGCGGCGGTGACGTCCTTGGCGTCGCGCGCCAGGGCGTCCTCCTCGCGCATGATCAGCAGCCCGGCGTCGGCGGCGCTGCCCTTCTTGTACCAGGCCTCGAAACTGGCGGTCTGGTAGATGTCCTGTGGGATGCGCGCGTCGTAGTAGCCGAACAAGGTCTCTTCATCGGCGAGGATGTCGCGGCGGCGCGACTTGGCCTCCAGCTCGTCGAGGCGTTCGAGCAACTGGCGGTTGGCGGTCAGGCAGCGCACCCGGCTGTTGATCTCGCCGCGCACCAGGCCCTCGCGAATGAACAGCTCGCGCGAAACCATCGGGTCGATGGGGCCGTAGTGCACCGGGCGGCGAGCGACCACGATCATGCCGTACAAAGTGACCTGCTCGAAGGCCACCACCTGGCCGCGCTTCTTCTCCCAGTGCGGCTCCAGATAGTTCTTCTTCACCAGATGGCCGGCCAGCGGCTCGATCCAGTCCGGCTCGATCCTGGCCACCATGCGGGCGAACAGCTTGGTGGTTTCCACCAGCTCGGCGGCCATCACCCAGTTGGGCTTCTTGCGCCCGATCACGCTGGACGGGTGAATCCAGAAGCGCCGCTGGCGCGCGCCGAGGTAGTCGCCGTCCTCGGTCTTCTGGCCGATCTGGCTGAGCAGGCCGGCGAGAATGGCCTTGTGCACGGCGGCGTAGTTCTTCGCCCGCACCGCCGCCTCGCTGACCTCGGCCTGCTGGCGGGCGATGGCGTTGACGCGGGTGTCCTTGGTCGGTTGCGGGGCCTTGCTGTCCGCCGGCTGTGGTTCGCGGCTGAGGCCGCTCCGACCGATGCCGCGTTCGCCTTCGAGCTTCAGCTCGCGGACGATCAGCACCAGCTGGCGGTGCGCATCGCGCCATTCGCGCAGGCGCATGTAGTTGAGGAAGTTCTTCTTGCACCAGCTGCGCAGCGGGTTGGCGCCCAGCGCCTGACGCTGCTCCTCGAAACCGCGCCAGAGGTTGATCAGCGCGGCGAAATCCGAGTCCACGTCTTTCCACTGCGCGTGCGCCTGGTCGGCGGCCTGCTGGCGGTCCATCGGCCGCTCGCGCGGATCCTGCACCGATAGAGCGCTTGCGACTATGAGGATCTCCTCCAGGCTGCCCTGCTTGGCGCCTTCGAGCACCATGCGGCCCAGGCGCGGGTCGATGGGCAGGCGCGCCAGCTGGCGGCCGATGGGCGTCAGCTGGCTTTCGCGATTGACCGCCGACAGCTCCTGCAAGAGGTTGAAGCCGTCGCTGATGGCCTTGCCGTCTGGCGGCTCGATAAAGGGGAAGTCCTCGATGCTGCCCAGGCGCAGGTGCAGCATCTGCAGGATCACCGCTGCCAGGTTGGTGCGGAGGATTTCCGGGTCGGTGAATTCCGGGCGGCCGAGGAAATCCTCCTCGCTGTACAGACGGATGCAGATGCCCGGCTCGACCCGCCCGCAACGGCCCTTGCGCTGGTTGGCGCTGGCCTGCGACACCGGCTCGATGGGCAGGCGCTGCACCTTGGCGCGGTAGCTGTAGCGGCTGATACGCGCGGTGCCGCTGTCGATCACGTAGCGGATGCCCGGCACGGTCAGCGAGGTCTCGGCGACGTTGGTGGCCAGCACTATCTTGCGTCCCGGCATCGGCGCGAAGATCTTCTGCTGCTCGGCCGGGGTCAGTCGTGCGTACAGCGGCAGCACCTCGGTGTGGCGCAGGTTGGCCTTGCGCAGCACCTCGGCGGCCTCGCGGATCTCGCGCTCGCCGGGCAGGAACACCAGCACGTCGCCAGGACGCTTGCCGACCTCGCGTTCATGGGCGGCGATCTCGTCCAGCGCGGCGAGGATACCCTGGTCGATGGAGAGGTCGTCGAGCAGGCGCTCGCCCTCCTCGTCCACCTCGGCGGCCAGCGGCCGGTACCAGGTGTCCACCGGGTAGGTGCGGCCGGACACCTCGATGATCGGCGCATCGTTGAAATGCTTGGAGAAGCGTTCCAGGTCGATGGTCGCCGAGGTGATGATCAGCTTGAGGTCGGGCCGACGCGGCAGCAGGGTCTTCAAATAGCCGAGGAGGAAGTCGATGTTGAGGCTGCGCTCGTGCGCCTCGTCGACGATGAGGGTGTCGTACTTTTCCAGGAAGCGGTCGTGCTGGGTCTCGGCCAGCAGGATGCCGTCGGTCATCAGCTTGATCAGCGTGCTGTCGGTGCTCTGATCCTCGAAGCGCACCTGGTAGCCGACCAGCTCGCCCAGCTTGGTGCCGATCTCCTCGGCCACCCTTGTCGCCACGCTGCGCGCGGCCAGGCGCCGCGGCTGGGTGTGACCGATCAGGCCGTGCACGCCGCGGCCCAGCTCCAGGCAGATCTTCGGCAACTGGGTGGTCTTGCCCGAGCCGGTCTCGCCGGCGATCACCACCACCTGGCTCTTCTCCAGCGCGGCCTTGATCTCGTCGCGCTTGGCGGCGATCGGCAGCGCGTCGTCGTAGCGCATCGGCGGTACGCTCCGCTGGCGCGCCAGCACCTTGGCGCAGGACGCCTGGAAGCGCTCCAGCCACTGCGCCAGCTTGGCCTCGTCCGGTTTTTTCTGCAGCTCGTGCAGTTGCCGGCGCAGGCGATGGCGGTCGGCCTGCAGGGCCTGGTCGAGGTTCTTGTGCAGTTGGTCGAAGCTGAGGCTGGCGTCGGTCATCGGAGCCGTGCTGGGTCTGTCGTCGGGAAATCAGCCGGCGATTGTCGCAGATTGCGCCACGCCCGCGTAGGGCGGCCGCTCATGGCATTAGCAAACGGTCCGCCGATGGGTACTAGCACAGCACATCAATCCTCCGCTCGCGGACCAAGTCCCGCCAGCAGCTTGCCGGTCAATTCATGCAACGCCCGCTGCTCGTCGGCGGTCAATCCTGAGAGCACGCGCTGCAGGTTGGCCACGTGGGCGGCGAGCATGCCGTCGATCAGTTCGAAACCGGCCGTGGTCAGTGCCACCAGCACGCCGCGGCGGTCACTGGGATGCTTGCGCCGCTCGATCAGCCCAGCCTTTTCCAGGCGATCAATACGGCTGGTCATGCCGCCCGAGGAAATCATCGCGCTCTCGTACAGTGCCGTGGGCATCAGCGCAAAGGGCTCGCCCGCCCGACGCAGGGTGGCGAGCAGGTCGAACTCGCCGGCCTGCAGCCCGTGCTCGGCGAAGAACGGCAGCAGATGATCACGACTGATTATCTGGTTGAGTTCGCCCAGACGGCCGATAACCGCCATGGAAAATCCGTCCAGATCGGGGCGCTGCTGCTGCCACTGCTCGGCAGCCAGTTGTGCGCGATCGTGCATGTCGCCTCCAATTTATCTTGCCATCAAGATACTTTTCAAAAAGAATGTTGCCATCGTAGCGTATTCCCCACCAAGGAGGCATCTGCATGACAGGCACCCACTTCCGGCCGCTTCCGGCCCTGGCCCTGCTTCTGGCCATCGGCGCCCTGCTAGGGCTGACCGGCAACCTGGTGAAGCTGGCCGGCAATGCCGGCTGGCAACCCATGGCCTACCTGCTCTGGAGCCTGATCGGCGGCGGCCTACTATTGCTCCTGTTTGCTTGGCTGCGCGGCGAGCGGCCGGGCCTGAGCCCGCCCCTGCAGCGCTATTACCTGGGCTCGGGGCTGCTGAGCATCGCCTTGCCCAACGGTCTGCTGTTCAGCTCGATCAGCCATGTCGGTGCCGGCTTCGCCTCGATGTGCCTGGCCTTTCCACCGCTGATCACCTATCTGCTGGCCCTGGCACTGCGCATGGAAGGTCTCAGCCGTATCCGCCTGCTGGGCATCTGCGTCGGCCTGCTCGGCAGCCTGCTGCTGGCGCTCGGCAAACTCAACAGCGGCGACAGCCCGATGCTCTGGGTATTGGCCGCGCTCTGCGTGCCGGTTTTCCTGGCACTGGGCAATGTCTATCGCTCGCGCTACTGGCCCAGCGGCGCCAGCCCGCTGTCGCTGGCGCCGGGCATGCTGCTCGGCGGCGCCGCGCTGCTGGTGCCCATGGGATTGTTCGGCATCGAGTTCTCACCGCGCCTGGACAGCGTGACGGCAATCATCCTGCTGATCGCGCAGATGCTGCTGTTCGCCGCCATCTATGCGCTGTTCTTCGTCCTGCAGAAACTGGCCGGCGCGGTGTTTCTCAGCCAGATCGGTTCGGTCGCGGCGATAGTCGGCGCAGCCATCGCCATCGGCCTGCTCGGCGAGCGGGGCAGCCTGACGATGCTGCTGGCCGCCCTGTGCATCGTCGGCGGCGTGCTGCTGGTGGCCTGGCGCGGGGCGCAACAGGTGCAGGGCTGACCATGTTTCCCCAGTAGGGTGCCCAATAAAAAACGCCACTCGAAGGTGGCGTTCTCATCAACTGGCGCGAATCACTTCTTGCCCAGCTTCTTCAGCTCTTCGTCGCGCAGCTCGCGGCGCAGGATCTTGCCGACGTTGGTGGTCGGCAGCACGTCGCGGAACTCGACGGCCCTGGGCACCTTGTAGCCGGTGAGGTTGGCGCGCATGTGCTCCATCACCTGCTCCTTGGTCAGGCTCTCGCCCGGCTTGACCACCACGAACACCTTGATCGCCTCTCCGGATTTCTCGTCCGGCACGCCGATGGCGGCACATTGCAGCACGCCCGGCAGGGTCGCCAGCACGTCTTCCAGTTCGTTCGGGTAGACGTTGAAACCGGACACCAGAATCATGTCCTTCTTGCGGTCGACGATGCGCAGGTAGCCGTCTTCCTGGATCAGGCCGATGTCGCCGGTCTTCAGCCAGCCGTCGGCGTCGAGGATCTCGTCGGTGGCTTCCTGGCGCTGCCAGTAGCCCTTCATCACCTGCGGGCCCTTGACGCACAGCTCGCCGATCTCGCCGATGGCCAGTTCCTGACCCTCGTCGTTGATGATCTTGCACAGAGTCGAAGGCAGCGGAATGCCGATGGTGCCGAGCTGGATGGCGCTGAACGGGTTGACCGTGGCCACCGGGCTGGTTTCGGTCATGCCGAAGCCTTCGCAGATGGCGCAGCCGGTGACTTCCTTCCAGCGCTCGGCGGTGGCCAGCTGCAGGGCCATGCCGCCGGAGAAGGTGGCCTTCAGGCTGGAGAAGTCCAGCTTGCGGAACTCCTCGTTGTTGCACAGGGCGACGAACAGGGTGTTGAGGCCAACGAAACCGGTGAAACGGTACTTGGCCAGGTCCTTGACCACCGCCGGCAGGTCGCGCGGATTGGTCAGCAGGATGTTGTGGCCGCCAATCAGCATCATCGCCATGCAATGGAAGGTGAAGGCGTAGATGTGGTACAGCGGCAGCGGCGCGATCAGCACCTCGCAGCCTTCGTCCAGGTTGGCGCCCATCAGCGCCTTGACCTGCAGCATGTTGGCCACCAGGTTGCGGTGGGTGAGCATGGCGCCCTTGGCCACGCCGGTGGTGCCGCCGGTGTACTGCAGCACGGCGATATCGGCGTTGCTCGGGCTGGCTTCGTTGAAGCTCTGGCCGCGGCCCTTGGCCAGGGCGTCGTTGAGCTTGACCGCCTGCGGCAGGTGGTAGGCCGGCACCATCTTCTTCACGTGCTTGATCACGGCATTGACCAGCAGGCGCTTGAAGGTCGGCAGCATGTCGCCGACTTCGGTGACGATCACGTGCTTGACGCCGGTCTTGGGCACCACCTGCTCGGCCAGGTGGGCCATGTTGGCCAGGCAGATCAGCGCCTTGGCGCCGGAGTCGTTGAACTGATGTTCCATCTCCCGCGCGGTGTACAGCGGGTTGGTGTTGACCACCACCAGGCCAGCGCGCATGGCGCCGAACACCACCACGGGGTACTGCAGCACGTTGGGCAGCTGCACGGCGATGCGGTCGCCGGGCTTGAGGTCGGTATGCTTTTGCAGGTAGGCGGCGAAATCACCGGAGAGCTGGTACATCTCGCCGTAAGTGATGGTCTTGCCCAGGTTGCTGAAAGCAGGCTTGTCGGCGAAGCGTTGGCAGGACTCCTTCAGCACCGCGAGGATGTTCGGGTACTGGTCGGGATTGATTTCGGCAGCAACCCCAACGGGATACTTGTCCTTCCAGAAGTTTTCGGTCATGGAAGCCCACTCCTAAGCAACAGCTGATCTTCACCGCGCGCAGGCGGTTGTTTGTTGTGTGTTTAGCTCGCTTTTCCATGGGCCAGACGCCCCGAAAGCGCGCCGAGAGTAGCAGCTTTGCCAAAGGCCGACCAGCACCCAACCTGGGCCGCGCAGTTATAAAAGTGACTAAAATAGACCGACCGGTCACAAGCAGTTCACCCCGCCTGAAAACCAGGCAGCGCCTCTAGCTCGCCTATTGCAGCGCACATCGCCGATGTCTTGGGCGGGCGCGAAGGGGGATTGCGCTCGATGAAAGGCGTCCGAACCTCATCCGCTCGGTTACCAAATCACCACAAATGGAATGCCGTCACGGCATGGAAGGCGGGAGCTCCTCCGCCGGAACGACGGAGGAGCTTGCGGCTCAGGCGATGTCGCGCAGTTCGCGACGCAGGATCTTGCCCACCGGGGTCATCGGCAGGGCGTCCTTGAGCACGATGTGCTTGGGCACCTTGTAGCCGGTGAAGTTTTCCTTGCAGTAGGCCTTGAGCTCTTCGACCGTGACGCCGCCGTCGCGCGGCACCACGAACAGCTTGACCACCTCGCCGGATTTCTCGTCCGGCACGCCGATGGCCGCGCAGCTGGCGACTTTCGGGTGGGCCATGACCACGTCCTCGATCTCGTTGGGGTACACGTTGAAGCCGGAGACGATGATCATGTCCTTCTTGCGGTCGACGATGCGCACGAAGCCGTCCGGGTCGATCACCGCGATGTCGCCGGTTTTGAACCAGCCCTCGGCGTCGAGCACCTCGGCAGTGGCTTCTTCGCGCTGCCAGTAGCCCTTCATCACCTGCGGGCCCTTGATGCACAGCTCGCCGCGCTCGCCCAGCGGCATCTCGTTGCCGTCGTCGTCGATCACCTTGAACGCCGTGCCCGGCACCGGGATGCCCACGGTGCCCAGGCGCGCCTTGTCGCCATAGGGGTTGGTGCTGGCCACCGGCGAGGTCTCGGTGAGGCCGTAACCTTCCACCACGGTGCAGCCGGTCATCGCCTGCCAGCGCTCGGCGGTGGCCTTGACCAGGGCGGTGCCGCCGGAGTTGGTGACCTTGAGGTTGGAGAAGTCGAGGTTCCTGAACTCGGGGTGATCCATCAGCGCGACGAACAGGGTGTTCAGCCCCAGCAGCGCGGAGAACTTCCACTTGCCCAGTTCCTTGACGAAGCCGGGAATGTCGCGCGGGTTGGTGATCAGCACGTTGTGGTTGCCGTTGACCATCATGCACATGCAGTTCGCGGTGAAGGCATAGATGTGGTACAGCGGCAACGGCGCGATCATGATCTCCTGGCCCTGCTTCATCAGCGGCTTGCCGTCGTCGCCCAGCTGCGACAGGCAGGCGTCGACCTGCAGCATGTTGGCCACCAGGTTGCCGTGGGTGAGCATGGCGCCCTTGGCCACCCCGGTGGTGCCGCCGGTGTACTGCAGCACGGCGATGTCGTCATGGCTGGCCTTGACCGGGGTCAGCGCCTGGCCGTGGCCCTGCTTGAGCACCTGCTTGAAGGCAATGGCCTGGGGCAGATGGTAGTCGGGCACCATCTTCTTGACCTTCTTCACCACAGTGTTGACCAGCCAGCCCTTGAGGCTCGGCAGCAGGTCGCCCATCTTGGCTTCGATCAGGTAATCGATCTCGGTGTCCGGCAGAACTTCCTGCACCAGCTTGCCGAACATGTTGAGGTAGACCAGCGCACGCACGCCGGCGTCCTTGAACTGGTGGCGCATCTCGCGCGCGGTGTACAGGGGGTTGGTGTTGACCACGATCAGCCCGGCGCGCATGGCGCCGAACACGGCGATGGGGTACTGCAGCACGTTGGGCATCTGCACCGCGATGCGCTCGCCCGGCTTGAGGTCGGTGTGCTTCTGCAGGTAGGCGGCGAAGGCCGCGGACAGGCGATCGAGCTCGGCGTAGGTCAGGGTCACACCGAGGTTGCTGAACGCCGGGCGGTCGGCGAACCTCTTGCACGAGCGCTCGAACACCTCGATGACCGACTTGTAGCTGGCCAGGTCGATGTCGTTGGGCACGCCGGCCGGCCGTTTGTCGCTCCAGAAATCAGGTTGCATTGTTGTTGTCCTCTTCCCCTGAAATGGTCTGGCCCGCGCTGCGGGACTGCCCGGAAAGTAGCAGCTCGGCGCCGTTGCGCAAATAGCTCGAAGGCGTCATTGATGGGCTGAATCTCGCAGCCCACCCGGCACTTTCGTTGCGCAACATCTATGATGAGCGCTCCAGCCCGAACTCGAACTCGATGCCGCCACTCGCCCTACTCGCCTGCCTACTCCTGCTGACCTGCGCCCTGGCCCAGGCCGAGCCCGGCCCGCGCCTGGCCACCCTGGAGTACCCGCCCTACGCCTCGCAGCAACTGGACGACGGCGGCAGCATCGTCGCCCTCACCCGCCGCGCCTTCGCCCTGCGCGGCTACGCGGCGCACATCGATTTTTTGCCCTGGGCGCGGGTGCGCGCCGAACTGCGCAACGGCACCTACCAGGGCGCGCTGGCGCTGTGGCCCCGGGAGATCGGCGAAGAAGGCCTGATCGCCTCGCGCCCGCTGTTCTACAGCGAACTCGGCCTGTTCGTCCGCCAGGGCCACGAGCTGCGCTTCCAGCGCCTGCAGCAACTGGCCGGGCAGAAGCTCGGCATCGTCCGCGGCTACGGCTACCCGCAGCGCATCCTCGACGCCGGGCTGGTGCTGGAGGAAGCGGTGGACGACATCAGCAACCTGCGCAAGCTGCACGCCGGGCGTTTCGACCTGGTGCTGCTGGAGCGCCGGGTCGGCGAATACCTGATCGCCGGCGACCCGCAACTGCACGGCCAGCTGCGCTGGCACGGCCGCGCCCTGGAGCGCATCCCGCTGCTGGTGGGCTTCGTCCCGGCGCAGCCGGGGCAAACCGACTGGAGCGCGATCTTCGAGCAGGGCCTGCGCGACCTGCATGCCAGCGGCGAATACATGCAGATCCTGCGGCGCCACAGCGCCAATCCCTGACAGGCTTTGCGCCGCACGGTGCGCGGTGCACAATGCGGCCAACTTCCGGCACAAGGATTCGCCATGCGCCACGACGCATTCACCCTGAACGCCAGCGACGGCCAGCCGCTGCAGGTCAACCACTGGCATGCCGAGCAGCCGCCGCGGGCGGTGGTCATGCTCGCCCACGGCATGGCCGAGCACAGCCTGCGCTACGCGCGCCTGGCCGAGGCGCTGGTGGCGGCGGGTGTGGCGCTCTATGCCCTGGACCAGCGCGGCCACGGCCAGAGCGCGGCGCACGGCACGCTCGGCCACTACGCCGACGAAGGCGGCTGGGACAAGGTGGTCGGCGACCTGGCCACCCTCAACCACCATATCCGTCAGCAGCATCCGCAGGCGCCGATCTTCCTGCTCGGCCACAGCATGGGCAGCTACATCGGCATGGCCTACCTGATGGGGCACAGCTGCAGCCTGCAGGGCGCGGTGCTGTCCGGCTCCAACTACCAACCAGTGGCGCTATACCGCATCGCGCGGCTGATCGCCGGCTTCGAGCGCTGGCGCCTGGGCCCCAAGGGGCGCAGCAAGCTGATCGACTGGCTCTCCTTCGGCTCGTTCAACAAGGCGTTCAAGCCCAACCGCACCGCCTTCGACTGGCTCAGCCGCGATCCGGCCGAAGTGGACAAGTACGTCGCCGACCCGCTGTGCGGCTTCGTCTGCACCACCCAGCTGTGGTGCGACCTGCTCGACGGCCTGCAGCAGATCACCCCGCCGGCCAACCTGGCGCAGATCGACGCCGACCTGCCGCTGCTGGTGATCGGCGGCGCGCGCGACCCGGTCAGCGACGGCAAGCGCCTGGGCCACCTGGCGAATGCCCTGCGCCAGGCCGGCATCAAGGACGTGCAACTGAAGATCTACCCCGAGGCCCGCCACGAGCTGCTCAACGAGAGCAACCGCGGCGAGGTCACCGCCCACCTGATCGACTGGCTGCAGCAGGCGCTGAGCCACAGTCGGCAACCTCGCAAGGAGTCCCCATGACCCAGGTCACCAATATCCCCTATGCCGCCCTCGAAGTCGGCCAGCAGGCCAGTTTCGAGAAGCGGGTGGAAGAGCGCGACGTGCAGCTGTTCGCCGCCGTTTCCGGCGACAACAACCCGGTGCACCTGGACGCCGCCTTCGCCGCCGAGACGCTGTTCAAGGAGCGTATCGCCCACGGCATGTTCAGCGGCGCGCTGATCAGCGCAGCGATCGCCTGCCGCCTGCCCGGCCCGGGCACCATCTACCTCGGCCAGCAGCTCAAGTTCACCCGCCCGGTGAAGCTCGGCGACAGCCTGACGGTGCAGCTGGAAGTGCTGGAAAAGCTGCCGAAGAACCGCGTGCGCATCGCCACCCGCGTGTTCAACCAGGACGGCAAGCAGGTGGTCGACGGCGAAGCCGAAGTGCTGGCGCCGGCCAGCGAGCAGACCGTGACCATGCCGGCCATGCCGCAGGTGAGCATCGGCTGACGGCCTGCCAAATGCCGGGACCCGGTGCCGAGCCCCTGCTCGGCACCTTATGCGCCACCCTCAGCCGCCAGGCTGACCGCCGCCCCTGGAGCCCGCCCCTATGATCATCCACAATGCCCGCCTGCGCGGCCGCGACGGCCTGCAGCGCATCACCCTGGACGGCGCGCGTATCGCCGCCATCGACGCCCAGCACGCCCTGCATCCCATAGCAGAAGGCGACCTGGACGCCGCCGGCAACCTGGTCGTGCCGCCCTTCGTCGAACCGCATATCCACCTCGACGCCACCCTCACCGCCGGCGAGCCGACCTGGAACCTGAGCGGCACGCTGTTCGAGGGCATCGAGCGCTGGGCCGAGCGCAAGGCGCTGGTCACCCATGAAGACACCAAGACGCGCGCCAAGAAGACCATCGACATGCTGGTCGACCACGGCATCCAGCACGTGCGCACCCACGTCGACGTCACCGACCCGAGCCTGGCCGCGCTCAAGGCCATGCTCGAAGTGCGCGAGGAAACCCGCCAGCTGATCGACCTGCAGATCGTCGCCTTCCCCCAGGAGGGCATCGAGTCGTACGCGGGTGGCCGCGCGCTGATGGAACAGGCCATCGCGCTGGGCGCCGACGTGGTCGGCGGCATCCCGCACTTCGAGAACACCCGTGACCAGGGCGTGGCCTCGATCAAGTTCCTCATGGACCTGGCCGAACGCACGGGCTGTCTGGTGGACGTGCATTGCGACGAGACCGACGACCCCAACTCGCGCTTTCTCGAAGTGCTTGCCGAGGAAGCCCGCGTACGTGGCATGGGCGCGCGGGTCACCGCCAGCCACGCCACGGCGATGGGCTCCTACGACAACGCCTACTGCTCCAAGCTGTTCCGCCTGCTGAAGCTGAGCGGCATCAGCTTCGTCTCCTGCCCCACCGAGAGCATCCACCTGCAGGGCCGCTTCGACAGCCACCCGAAACGCCGGGGCCTGACCCGCGTGGCAGAGATCGACCGCGCCGGGATGAACGTCTGCTTCGGCCAGGATTCCATCGTCGACCCCTGGTACCCGCTGGGCAACGGCAACATCCTGCGCATCCTCGAAGCCGGCCTGCACATCTGCCACATGCTCGGCTACGACGACCTCAAGCGCAGCCTGGACCTGATCACCGACAACTCGGCGCGCGCGCTGAACCTGGGTGAAGGGTATGGGCTGGAAGTGGGCCGTCCGGCCAACCTGCTGATCCTCTCGGCGCCGGACGATTATGAGATGCTGCGCAGTCAGGGCCATGCGCTGGTATCAATCCGCCACGGCAGGGTGCTGATGCGCCGCACGCCGGCGCGGGTCGAACGGGCCTGATGCTTGGCTGAAGGGGGCGGCCACGCAGTGCTGCCGCCGGAGCGGTCTCGGCCGCGAAACCGATGCCGAGCCTCGCTGCGCCCCACGGGAAATACGCCGGTCGTAGGGGGCTTGCTCAGTGCCAGGCCGACAGGGCTTCCCAGGCGCGGAACTTGTCGCCGGGCAGCGGCTGGCTGATCGAGAAGCCCTGGGCGATGTCGCAACCGAAGTTGCCCAGACGGGTCAGGGTCTCCTGGTTCTCCACGCCTTCGGCGACCACCTCGAGCTCGAGGTTGTGCGCCAGCTCGACGATCGAGCGCACGATCTTCGCCGAGTCATCGTCGTCGCTGAGCATGCGGGTGACGAAGGACTGGTCGATCTTCAGCGAATCCACCGGCAGCTTCTGCAGGTAAGCCAGCGAGGAGTAGCCGGTGCCGAAGTCGTCGATGGTCAGCCGGGTGTCGAGGTTCTTCAGTTGGGTCAGGGTCTCCAGCGCCGCGACCGGATCGTCCATCAGCGCGCTTTCGGTCAGCTCGAATTCGACCCAGTTCGGCTCGGCGCCCCAGGTGGCGAAGGTGCCGCGAATGCGTTCGAGCAGCTTGGGGTCGCGCAGGTCGTGGGCCGACAGGTTGACCGAAACCGGTCGCTCGTCGCCTTCCTCGCGCCAGGCGTAGCTCTGGCCCAGCGCGGCATCGAGCACCCAGTAGGTGAGCGGGGTGATCAGCCCGGCGCTCTCGGCCAGCTTGATGAAGTCGTTGGGCGGCAGCAAACCATGCTGCGGATGCTGCCAGCGCACCAGGGCCTCGCTGCCGCACACCTTGTTGGTGGCGATCTGCAGTTTCGGCTGATAGTGCAACAGCAGCTGGTTGCCGTCGATCGCCCGGCGCAGTTCGCTCATCAGGGTCAGGTGCTGGGCGCATTCGCGGTCCATCCCGCCCTGGAACAGCGCATAGCCGGTGCTGGAACGCTTGGCCTGATCCATGGCGCTGGCCGAGCGGCGGATCAGGGCGTCCGGATCGGTGCCGTGGCCGGGATAGAGGGCGATGCCGATGCTGGCGCGGGTATCGAGCAGCAGCCCGCTCAGGTCGATCGGTTCGTACAGCGCCACCAGGATCTTCTGCGCCAGTTGCGACGCCTGCTCGGCGCCGCCGCTGGGCATCAGCACGGCGTACTCGCTTTCGCCGATGCGCGCCAGCCTGTTGCCGGCGCCCACCGCCTGTACCAGGCGGGCGGCGATGGCCTGCTGCAGGCGGTCGCCTTCGCGATAGCCGAGGGTTTCGTTGATCGCCTGGTTGCGCCCGACCTCCAGTTGCAACAGACCGAGCGCCCGGTGTTCCTGCTTGGCTTCGGCGATCGCAGCTTCCAGTAACTCGCGCAGGCGCAGGCGGTTGGGCAGGCCGGTCAGCTCGTCGGCATAGGCCATGCGCCTGATGGTCGCCTCGGCCTGCAGCGCCCGATCGCGGGTGCGCAGGGTGGCGATGCCGAAGCCCAGATCGTTGGCGGTGGCGAACAGCAACTCGACCTCCTGCTCGTCGAAGGTGTCGCTCGCTGCGGCCATGATCACCAGCTTGCCGATCAGCCGGTCGTCCACTCGCAGCGGCAGCACTATGGTCGCCGCGAAGCCGTGCTCCTTGGCCTCGTCTCTCAGGAACCCGTCCACCGGCTCCTCGGGGAGGTTGCGGATGACCAGTGGCCGGCCGCCCTCGAGCCGGGCATCGACTCGCTGGATGTAGGCTTGGCCCTCGGCACTGGCGGCCCAGGCCTCGGCCCGCGCGAGGAAACCGTGATCGTCGCCGGCGTAGGCGACCTGGCGTACCGGCTCGGCGGGGTCTTCCTGGCGATAGGCGACCCAGGCCAGGCGGTAGCCGCAGTCGACCACCAGTACCCGACAGACTTCCTTGAGCAGCGCGGATTCGGCGTCGGCGTGGATCAGCGCATGGTTGACCGCCACCCGCGTCGACAGGGCGCGATTGAGGCGCTGGATCTCCTGCTCGGCCTGGATGCGACGCGCCTTGCCGCGCAGGGTCTCGAGGCCGAAGGCCAGGTCCTCGGCGGCCTCGCTGAGCAACGCCATTTCCTGCGGGCCGAAGGCATCGGGTTCCGGCGCGCCGATGCCGAGGGCACCGAAGATCCGCCCTTCGACCCGCAGCGGCAGCGACATCACCGAGGCGATGCCGTGCTGGATGGCGCCTTCGCGCCAGGGCGCGGTGTTCGGGTCGGTCAGCAGGTTGTGGGTCAGGCTCAGCTGGCCGGTGCGGATCGCGGTGCCGGAGGGGCCGTGGCCGCGTTCGTTGTCGCCCCAGGAGATATTCAGCGAGTCGATGTAGGTCCGTTCGACCCCGGCATGGGCCAGGGGGGTGACGGTTTGCGCCGGATCGTGCTCGGCGCGGCCGACCCAGGCCAGGCGGTAACCGGCCTGCTCGACTATGACCCGACAGATCTCCTGGAGCAGGCTGGCTTCGTTTTCGGCGCGCAGCAGCGCCCGGTTGCAGCCGCTCAAAGTGCGCAACGCACGGTTAAGGCACAGGTGTTCCTGGTGGGTGGAACGCGACGTTGGCACGGCTTGCCTCCGACTCATGCACGACCTGGCTTGAGTATAGAGCTGCCGCCCGGGCACCGGGTTCCGCTGGCCGGACGGTACGCGGTGGCCGCCGGTGTCGCCCCAGGCTACTGCGCCACCCGCACGCTGGCCGTCATCCCGGCGCTGAGCAGCAGGCCCTCGGGCAGCTCGTCGAGCTTGATCCGCACCGGAATCCGCTGCGCCAGGCGTACCCAGTTGAAGGTCGGTTCGACGTCGGCCAGCAGCTGGCCGTCCGGGCTGGCGTTGCGGTCGGTGATGCCGCGGCTGATGCTCTCCACCTCGCCGCGCAACGGCTGGTCGCCGCCCATCAGCCAGATGTCCACCGGCGCGCCGACACGGATGCGCGGCAGCTTGGTCTCCTCGAAATAGGCCTGGATATAGAACGACGCCTCGTCCACCAGCGCCAGCACCGGCTCGCCGGCCTTGACGTAGTTGCCTTCGGCCAGGCGCAGATTGGTCACCTGGCCGGCGCGCGGTGCGCGCACCTCGCTGCGCGCCAGGTCCAGCTCGGCGGATTTGACCGCCACCTGCGCCTGACGATACTCGCCGCGGGCGATCTCGGCGCTGATCTGGGCGTTGTCGCGCAGCTCGGCGCTGATCGCCTGCGGCCCCAGGCGCACGCGACGGCTGGCCTCGTGCTCGCGCAGCAGCAGTTGCTGGCGCCGCGTCTCGGCCACCGCCTGGGCCTGTTCCAGGGCCACCTGATAGCGCTCGCGATCCAGGCTCAGCAGCAGCTCGCCGGCCGCCACCCGCTGGTTGTCGCGCACCTTCAGTTGCGTGACCCAGCCGGCCAAATCCGGGGCCAGGGTCACCACCTCGGCGCGCACCCGCGCGTCGCGGGTCCAGGGCGAATACAGGTAGTGCTGCCACAGCCAGGCGCCGGCCAGCAGGGCCGCCGCCACCAGGCTCAGGGTGAGGCCGAGGCGAATGCTCGCACGCATGGACATCTCCTTGATCAACTCAACACGGCGACCAGCGCCGCCAGCACGCAGACATATAGGGCACAGTCGAACAACGCCTCGTGCCAGATCCAGCGCGCCACACCGAGCCGCTGCAGGGCCAGGCGCAGCGCGCCGGTGAGCAGCAGCGCCAGCAGCGCATAAAGCAGCATGGGGCTGAGCAGCACCCCGCCCAGCGCCCATTCACGCAAGCCCATGGGCTTCTCCTTGTTGCCCGCACCAGTGTTGCCAGCCGCCGTGCAGCTGCAGCAGGGCCGCCTCGGCCAGACGCCGGTCGATGCTCGGCGGCGCGCCGCGCAGGGCCTGGAGCAAGTCGTCCAGCGCAGCATCGAGGGCAGCGCCCCGCGACGGCGCCGGGCCGAGCAACAGCTGTCGGCGCAGATGATCGAGAAAATTCGTTTCGGCCAGGCCCAGCGCGCGGTCGCCCGCCGCCAGGCAGGCGCGCAGGTGCAGCAGTTCATCGCCCAGGTCCAGGCTGGCGACCCCGTCGTCCCAACGGCTGCGGCTCTGGCTGGGCAGCGCCGGATAGTGCCGCGCCAGTTGCAGCAGGCGGTCGGCCATGCGCCCGCCGAACCAGCTCTCGGCCCCGGTCAGCGGCAGACGGGTGAGCCGGGCCAGGTCCTGCAGGGTGGCGCGCAGCAGACGGCGGCCATGCCAGGCCGGGCTGCGCACGCCGATCAGGTTGAACGCCAGCACCGCACAGCCGACGCCGATCAGCATGGCCAGCGCCTCGTTGAGGAAGAAGGCGACGTCGTAGTGCATGTCGTTCTGCGGCGCGCAGAGCACGATGAAATGCAGACTGAACGAGGTGGCGGTGGCGCCCAGCGCCGGCTTGGCCATGCCCAGGGCGCCGAAGAACAGTGGTACGCCAAGGGCCAGAGCGAGCATGGCGAAGCCGTTGAGCTGCGGCAGCAGGAGCTGCCCGACGACGAATGCCAGCGGCAGCGCATAGAAGATCCCGCGCATGAACAGCAGGCCGATCTGCGCGGCGTTCTCGCGGCTGGCGAACAGGCTGCAGACCACGCAGGCCAACAGCAAGGCGCCGCTGGCAGCGGTCCAGCCGGTCGCCAGCCAGAACGCCGCCAGCGCCAGAAAGGCCAGGGCGCTGCGCGCGCCATAGACCGCAGCGGTCTGCCAGTCGCTGTGCCAGGACAGCGCCGGCGACGCCTGCCCGCTCTCGCCGCGCTCCACCGCCGCCAGCGACTGGCTGGCGGTATCCAGGCGCAGCGCCAGCAACGCCAGGCGCTCCAGGCACAAACGCTGCACCGCGCTGAGCGTCGGCGCCTCGGCGGCCTGGCGCAGTTGCTCGGCCAGCGCCGGCAATTGCTGCGCCTGCCCCTCTGCCAGCTGCTCGCCTACCCGCTCCAGCCAGGGCGCCAGGGCGTGGCGCTCGGCCTCGCTCAACTGCCGCCACTGACGCGCCACGCCGCGCGCCAGGCGCAACAGGGTGAGCAGATCGCGACACAGCGCACGCAAGGCACGGGCGCGCTGGCGGCCGCGAGCGCCCTCGAACCAGGCGTGCTCGCGTTGGGCATCCACCGCGACGATGCGCCCCAGCACCTCGAGCAGGCCCTGGCGCGCCGTGGCCTCGCCGACCAGCGCCGAGGCCGCGGCGCTCGAGCCGGCCTGCCAGGCGCTTCGCGCCTGCTGCACCAGTTGGCGCTCGACCCGCTGCGGCCAGAGCACCGCGCTGACCGCGGTGGCGCAGACAATCCCCAGGCAGATTTCCGTGCAGCGTGCCACCGCCTGATCGAACACCGTCAGCGGCGCGTCGATGGCCGGCAAGCCGATGATCGCCACGGTGTAGCCGGCCAGCACGAAGGCATAGCTCCAGGCGCTGCGCAGCATGCTCGAGGCGGCGGTGCACAGCCCCAGCCAGAGCGCCAGGGCGAGCAGGAACAACCAGGGCGCCTGGGCGAACAGCGCCATCAGCAGCACCGCCATGACGGTGCCGACCAGGGTGCCGAGCAGGCGCGCCAGGCCCTTCTGCACCACCATGCCGGACAGCGGCTGGGCGACGATAAAGGCGGTCATCAACGCCCACTGCGGCTGCGGCAGATCGAAACGGAAGGCGAACCACAGCGCCAGGCCGCCGCCCAGCAGGGTCTTGATCGCAAACTGAAGGGCCTGGGTACTGGGCGCCACGAAGGCCAGCAGGGCATCGCGCATGGAATCGGCTTCAAGGACTGGGCGAGGAAAGCGTAGACGAGCGTCATAGCGCCCTACGAAACAAGCTAATTATTAGCTAGCTACGCAGTTTGCGTCCAGCCCCACCCGACGCACGCCCATAAAAAAGGGCGACCGAAGTCGCCCGAATTGCCTTGCGTGCCCTGTAAACCGAAAAGATCAGCTTGGCTTGCGCTTGTGCGAATCCTTCCAGATGAAGTAACCGACCCCGCCGAAAAAGGCGACCATCAGAACAACCGTGCCGACTCCGGCGAGAACCACTGTATCGACGAACATGGCTGCCTCCTGTTGTGCCTGCCTGTCTGGGATGACTGCACCTTACCAGCGGCGGCGGGAGGACAATTGATCTGGGTCAATGCGCGACGGCGGCCGCCGCCCCGGAGGCGGCAACACTGATCCAGGTCAAGCAATCGAGGGGCACGGAGCGAGCGGACACGGCGGCAGCGCCGCCCAGGACGGCAAAGGGGCAGGAGGCTTCAGCGTTTTTTCGGCTTGCCCTTGGACTTCTTCTTCGCCTTGGCCAGCGGCAGGGCCTGCTCGAAGGCCTGGCGCATCTCGTCGAGACGCTTGTCGTTGAGGTCGTGGATGCGCTTGCCGCGTTCGGCGGCGAAGTCGATCAGCTTGTCGTCGTTGCTCATAGCGGAAACCGGATCAGGCGGAAGGTCAGGTTCAGACGCGGCGCGCAGGGCTGGCGCGTCTTCGCCACTTGGTGCTGCCAATGATGCTGGGTCGGCCCGCGCATGACCAGTAGCGAGCCGTGTTCCAGAGTCAGCGAATGGCCGATGCGCGTGCTGCCGACCCGGCGCAGGTCGAAGCGCCGGCTGCCGCCGAGGTTGAGCGAGGCGATCAGCGGATTGCGCCCCAGCTCGGCTTCGGCATCGCTGTGCCAGCCCATGGAATCCTGGCCATCGCGGTAATAGTTGAGCAGCACGGCATTAAGCGGCTGGCCTACGGCCCTCACGATCTGCCGGCGAATCTCATCGAGCAACGGCGTCCAGGGCAGCGGCTGGTGAAGCTTGCCGGAATAGCGATAGCGCGCCTCGGGCTCGCCGTACCAGGCGGTCAGGCGCGGCACGCGGTGGTAACGGCCATGGATGAACAGCTCCGGCTGCTGCCAGGGCGTCTCGTCCACCAAGGCGGCGAGCCAGGCATCGGCCACGGCGGCGTCGACCCAACCCGGCTGGTAGTCCAGCTCGGCATCGGCCAGCTCGGGCAAGGAATCGGCAAACAGCATGATCAGACTCGGAGAAAGACACAGGCGGCCAGTCTGTCAGACTTCCACATCCACCCATAATCCCTGGCGCGGCAGATCGCCCAGCGCCTGCTCCACCTCCTCCGGCTCGGCCGCGGCCAGCTGTTCGGGGGTGTAGCCGCGGCGCTGACGGCGGCGCTGCTCTTCGCGCAGCAGTTCCTCGGTTTCCTGCGGGTGGCGCTTGTCCAGGTTCAGCGCGCTTTCCTTGGCGCTGGCCTCGGCTGGCGTCACCGGCGGAATCTCGGGCTTGGGCTTGATCACGTCTTGCGAGGCAGTGACCGGCACCAGGCTGTGGGGGATAGGTGGTAACACGTAATCGCACCTCCTTTGGTCAGGCTGTCGGCCCCGCAAGCCGCGACTTTAGGCGGCGCTCGCTACACTTTCGACTGAGTCGAACGGCATAAGTGCCATGGCCGCTTTGGCCCGGGCAGCGCATCCGTTACCATAGCCGGCTTTTTCACGCGGGGAGACAGGCATGCAGTATCAACCGGGGCAACGCTGGATCAGTGACAGCGAGGCGGAATTGGGGCTGGGCACCATCCTCGCCGAGGACGGCCGCCTGCTCACCGTGCTCTACCCGGCCACCGGCGAGACGCGCCAGTACGCCACCCGCAACGCCCCGCTGACCCGCGTGCGCTTCGCCCCGGGCGACGAGATCACCCATTTCGAGGGCTGGAAGCTCACCGTGCAGGAAGTCGAGGACATCGACGGCCTGCTGGTCTATCACGGCCTCAACGGTCAGCACCAGAGCGTCACCCTGCCGGAGACGCAGCTGTCGAACTTCATCCAGTTCCGCCTGGCCAGCGACCGCCTGTTCGCCGGGCAGATCGACCCGCTGGCCTGGTTCGCCCTGCGCTACCACAGCCTGGAGCATAACAGCCGCCTGCTGCAATCCTCGCTGTGGGGCCTGGGCGGCGCGCGCGCCCAGCCGATCGCCCACCAGCTGCACATCGCCCGCGAGGTGGCCGACCGCATCGCCCCGCGCGTGCTGCTGGCCGATGAAGTGGGCCTGGGCAAGACCATCGAGGCCGGCCTGGTGATCCACCGCCAGCTGCTCTCCGGCCGCGCCGGCCGCGTGCTGATCCTGGTGCCGGAGAACCTGCAGCACCAGTGGCTGGTGGAGATGCGCCGGCGCTTCAACCTGGACGTGGCGCTGTTCGACGCCGAGCGCTTCATGGAAAGCGACGCCAGCAACCCCTTCGAGGATTGCCAGCTGGCGCTGGTCGCCCTGGAGTGGCTGAAGGACGACGAGAAGGCCCAGGACGCGCTATTCGCCGCCGGCTGGGACCTGTTGGTGGTCGACGAAGCCCACCACCTGGTCTGGCACCCGGAACAGGCCAGCGCCGAGTACTCGTTGGTCGAGCAACTGGCCGAAGTCATCCCCGGCGTGCTGCTGCTCACCGCCACCCCCGAGCAGCTCGGCCAGGACAGCCACTTCGCCCGCCTGCGCCTGCTCGATCCGGCGCGCTTCCATGACCTGGACGCTTTCCGCGCCGAGAGCGGCCAGTACCGTCCGGTGGCCGAGGCGGTGCAGGAACTGCTCGACCACGGCAAGCTCAGCGCCCAGGCGCGCGACGCCATCGGCGGTTTCCTCGGCGACGAGGGCCGCGAGCTGCTGGATGCCATCGACGGCGGCGACGAAGCCGCACGCGCGCGCCTGGTACGCGAGCTGCTGGACCGCCACGGCACCGGTCGTCTGCTGTTTCGCAACACCCGCGCCGCGGTGCAGGGTTTCCCCGAGCGCGAGCTGCACCCCTACCCGCTGCCCTGCCCGATCGAGTACCTGGAATTGCCGGTCGGCGAGCATGCCGAGCTGTACCCGGAAGTCGGCTACCAGGCCCAGGACGAGGTGGACGAGGAGCAGCGCTGGTGGCGCTTCGACCCGCGCGTCGAGTGGCTGATCGACACGCTGAAGATGCTCAAGAAATACAAGGTGCTGGTGATCTGCGCCCACGCCGAGACCGCCCTGGATCTGGAAGACGCCCTGCGCGTGCGCTCCGGCATCCCGGCCACGGTGTTCCACGAGGGCATGAGCATCCTCGAGCGCGACCGCGCCGCCGCTTACTTCGCCGACGAAGAATTCGGCGCCCAGGTGCTGATCTGCTCGGAGATCGGCTCCGAAGGCCGCAATTTCCAGTTCGCCCATCACCTGGTGCTGTTCGACCTGCCGGCCCACCCGGACCTGCTCGAACAGCGCATCGGCCGTCTCGACCGCATCGGTCAGAAGCACCGTATCCAGCTCCATGTGCCCTACCTGGAGAACAGCCCGCAGGAGCGCCTGTTCCAGTGGTATCACCAGGCGCTGAATGCCTTCCTCGCCACCTGCCCCACCGGCAACGCCCTGCAGCACCAGTTCGGCCCGCGCCTGCTGCCGCTGCTGGAAAGCGGCGACGACGGCCAGTGGCAACAGTTGATCGACGAGGCCACCGCCGAGCGCATTCGCCTGGAAGGCGAGCTGCACAGCGGCCGCGACCGTCTGCTGGAACTCAACTCCGGTGGCGCCGGTGAAGGCGAGGCGCTGGTCGAAGCCATCCTCGAGCAGGACGACCAGTTCAGCCTGCCGATCTACATGGAAGAGCTGTTCAACGCCTTCGGCATCGACAGCGAAGACCACTCCGACAACGCCCTGATCCTGCGCCCCAGCGAGAAGATGCTGGACGCCAGCTTCCCGCTCGGCGACGACGAGGCGGTGACCGTGACCTACGACCGCGACCAGGCCCTGGCCCGCGAGGACATGCAGTTCCTCACCTGGGAACACCCCATGGTGCAGGGCGGTATGGACCTGGTGCTGTCCGGCTCGATGGGCAACACCGCGGTGGCGCTGATCAAGAACAAGGCGCTCAAGCCCGGCACCGTGCTGCTGGAGCTGCTCTACGTCAGCGAAGTGGTCGGCCCACGCAAACTGCAACTGGGCCGCTTCCTGCCCCCGGCCGCCTTGCGCTGCCTGTTCGACGCCAATGGCAACGACCTGGCCGCCAAGGTCGGCTTCGAAACCCTCAATGACCAGCTGGAAAGCGTGCCGCGCGCCAGCGCCAACAAGTTCGTCCAGGCCCAGCGCGACGTGCTGACCAAGCAGCTCAACGACGCCGAAGCCAAGGTCATGCCGCGCCACGTCGAGCGAGTGGCCGAGGCCAAGCGCCGCCTGATCGCCGAGCTGGACGAGGAACTGGCGCGTCTGGTCGCCCTGCAGGCGGTCAACCCCAGCGTGCGCGACAGCGAGATCGAGGCCCTGCGCCAGCAGCGCGAGCAGAGCCTGGCGATGTTCGACAAGGCCGCCCTGCGTCTGGAAGCGATTCGCGTGCTGGTGGCCGGTTAAGTGCTGAAAAGCTCCTCTCCCTCTGGGAGAGGGTTGGGGTGAGGGTTCAATGCCCGCCACCTGTTATGCCTATCCGGGCGACGAACTGTGGCAAATGGTGCGCAAAGCCTAGGCGGCCCCGCGCGCCCCTACGGCATGTCGTCCGCCTCGCGTGCCTCCAACTCCTCCAGCCTCTTCTGCAGAAACTGCCGATCCGGCCCCTGCTGCGCCAGCGCCAGGGCCTGGCGGTAGGCGGCACGCGCCTGTTCGCGGCGATCCAGGCGGCGCAGCAGGTCGGCGCGGGCGGCATGGGCCAGGTGGTAATTGTCCAGTTCGCCGGCCGCCAGCAGCCGGTCGACCTGCGCCAACCCCGCCTCAGGCCCGTCGCGCATGGCCAGGGCCACTGCGCGATTGAGCTCGATCACCGGCGAGGGCGTCAGGCGCAGCAGTTCGTCGTACAGGCCGACGATCTGCACCCAGTCGGTCGCCTCCAGGCTCGGCGCCTCGGCATGCACCGCAGCAATCGCCGCCTGCAGGCTGTATGGGCCGAAGCGTCGCGAATGCAGGGCCTGCAGCACCAGCGCCTCGCCCTCGGCGATCAGCTCGGGGTTCCACAGACCACGATCCTGCGCCTCGAGCAGAATCACCTCGCCATCGACGCCGCTGCGCGCGGCGCGGCGCGACTCGTGCAGCAGCATCAGCGCCAGCAGCCCCTGCACCTCCGGCTCGGGCAGCAACTCCGCCAGCAACCGCCCCAGGCGAATAGCCTCGTCGGACAACTGACTGCGGGTCAGCGAATCGCCGGAGCTGGCGAAGTAGCCCTCGTTGAACACCAGGTAGACCACCCGCAACACCGCCTCCAGGCGCTCGGGCAGCTCGCTGCGCCCCGGCACCTCGTAGGGAATCCGTGCATCGCGGATCTTGCTCTTGGCGCGGACGATGCGCTGGGCCAGGGTCGCGGGGCTGGCAAGAAAGGCACGGGCGATCTCCTCGGTGGTCAGATCGCACACCTCGCGCAGGGTCAGCGCCACCTGGGCATCGCTGGCCAGCGCCGGGTGGCAGCAGGTGAAGATCAGGCGCAGACGGTCGTCTTCGAGCAGCTCGCCCTCCTCCAGCGGCGCCTCGTCGGGCAGCTCGGCCTGCTCGTCGAGCGGCTGGAAACGACGCTGGCGGCGCAGGTTGTCGATCGCCTTGAAGCGCCCGGTCGACACCAGCCAGGCGCGCGGATTGGCCGGCACGCCCTCCTGCGGCCACTGTTCCACCGCCACGCGAAAGGCCTCGTGCAGCGCCTCCTCGGCCAGGTCGAAGTCGCCCAGCAGGCGGATCAGGGTCGCCAGCACGCGGCGCGACTCCTCGCGATACAGGCGTTCGATCAGGGCGCCGATCTCGCTGGGTGTATCCATTGCAACAGCCTCCATGGCGACGACGAGGCTCAACAATGCCCGCTAAGCGGGCAATGGTCGAGCGGCGGCACGATCCGCCACTCGGCCTGGCACGCTGCGCATTGGCAGCGCCACGCCTGCCCGGCATAGTGCCGGCCATTCGATCATTGGATGGAGCCTCACTATGCGCTGGTTGTTGCTCGGCTTGGCGGGAGCCGCGATCTTTCTCTACGGCCGGATCAGCGGCGATGCGCAACTAAGCCTGCTGACCAAGGGCATTCCGGTGATCGCCCTGCTGCTCTGGCTGCGCCAGGCGCCGGCCGGCACCTACCGGCGCTGGATCGGCATCGGCCTGCTGTGCTCCCTGGCCGGTGACATCCTGCTGGACTGGCCGGGCGATCTGTTCGTGTTCGGCCTCGGCGCCTTCCTCCTCGGCCACCTGGCCTACCTGCGCGCCTACTTCTCCGACACCCGCCGCCCGGCCCTGCCCGCCCTGCTGCTGGCGCTCGGCGCCGGCGGCGCGATGTTCGCCGTGCTGGCCGCCAGCGGCCTGGGCCCGATGTTGATTCCGGTGGCCTGCTACGCCCTGGTCATCAGTCTGATGCTGTGGCGCGCCCTGGCCCGCCTCGGCAACCCCGAGCTGCAGCCGCACTCGACTTATCTGGCCGCCGCCGGCGCGGCGCTGTTCGTGCTGTCCGACAGCCTGATCGGCATCGATCGCTTCGTCGCCAGCTTCGCCGCCGCGCCCTATGCCATCATCCTGACCTACTGGCTGGGGCAATGGGGGATCACCGCTTCGGCCTTCGATCGACGCACCTGAACCGTTCCGCGGACGGGCCGGCAGGCCGAGCATAAATCGACTATAGGAGTTACAGAGCAGTCCACTTCAGGGTGAGCGATATGGTAGTCATCGGGCGGGCGGTCGGGCTGATTCTGCTGACGACCGGGTTGGCGGGCTGCGGCAGCTTGCTACCCAGCGAACGGGCCGAATCGCTGTCGCCCTTCGGCGACTACCTCGACGCCGAGATGCGTTACTCGCAGGCGGTGCCGGGGCTGACCGACCGCGCCGAACTGTTTTCCCTGGGCTTCGACCCGCTGGCCCATGGCAATGGCAAGATGCTCTCGTTCATCGATGTGCGGCTGATGTTCGTCCAGCCCAACGTGCCCATCGCCTACCTGCCGGACGGCCTGGTGCGCTGCCTGGAGGCCAAGGACCGCTGCGTGGGCTACGCCTTCGAGTTCACCAAGACCGATACCCAGCGGGTCGGCAGCTTCTGGGCCGACGTGCTGAACTTTCGCAAGAACCGCGAGCTGCAGGGTTGGGTGTTCCGCGCGGTGTTCGTGCTGGTCGACGACAAGCTGGTGCACAAGGTCAGCAACGGCGAGCCGAACATCCGCCGCCTGGAGGTCAAGCGCAACCCGCTGGGCCCGCTGCAGGGCGCCGGCGAATTCTTTTCCGACCAGTTGAAGTAGTGCCTGTTCAGCCCGGCCGCGCTCTTGGCTAAAATGCCGGCCTTTTCCGCTGCCCGTTGCGACCGCCCGTGAGCCAAGAACCCGACCGTCTATTCGCCCAGCCGCTGGCCGAGGTGCCCGATTTCGTCTTCAACGAGGACGTGGTGCGGGTGTTCCCCGACATGATCAAGCGCTCGGTGCCCGGCTACCCGACCATAGTCGAGAACATCGGCGTACTCGCCGGTCAGTTCGCCCAGCCACACACCCTGCTGTACGACCTCGGCGCCTCGCTCGGCGCGGTGACCCAGGCGCTGCGCCGCCACGTGCGCGTCGATGGCTGCAAGGTGATCGCGGTGGACAACTCGCCGGCCATGGTCGCGCGCTGCAGCGAGTACCTGCAAGCGCAGGACGCCATGTTCCAGGAACTGCTGCCGGCGGAAGTGATCGAGGCGGACATTCTTGCCTTCGAGCTGCAACCCGCCTCGCTGGTCACGCTCAACTTCACCTTGCAGTTCGTCCCGCCGGAGCGGCGCCTGGAGCTGCTCACGCGCATCCGCCAGGCGCTGCTGCCGGGCGGCGCGCTGATCCTCTCGGAAAAGCTGCGCTTCGAGGACGCCGCCGAGCACGAGCTGCTCACCGAGCTGCACGTCGCCTTCAAGCGCGCCAACGGCTACAGCGAACTGGAAATCGCGCAGAAGCGCAGCGCCATCGAGAAGGTGATGCTGCCGGACAGCCTCCAGCAGCACCGCAAGCGCCTGCTGGCCGCCGGTTTCAGCCAGGTGGTGCCCTGGTTCCAGTGCCTGAACTTCGCCTCGCTGGTGGCCCTGCCATGATGCGCGATCTGGACCTCGACGCCCTGCAGGCTCAACTGGCCGGCACGGCGCTGCAGGACTGGGCGGCCGATCTGCCCGGTCAGCTCGATACCAAGCTGGCCATAGGGCACGGCGATCTGGCGCGCTGGTACGGCGCCGTGCAGGCGCTGCCGTCAGTGACAGTGAGCGAAGTGGAGCTGGCGCAGCGCTTTGCCTTCGGCGGCGCCTGCAACGAGGCCAGCCGCGCACAATTGAAAGCTGCATTGCAGGGGTTGATTCCCTGGCGCAAGGGCCCCTTTGAATTGTTCGGCGTGCACATCGACACCGAATGGCGCTCGGACTGGAAATGGCAGCGCGTCGCCCCACATCTGAATCTGACCGGCAAGCGCATCCTCGATGTCGGTTGCGGCAACGGCTACTACATGTGGCGCATGCTCGGCGCCGGGGCTGGCAGCGTGGTGGGCATCGACCCCAACTGGCTGTTCCTCTGCCAGTTCCTGGCGATGAAGCGCTACCTGCCGGAGCAACCGGTGTGGCACCTGCCGCTGGCCTTCGAGGAACTGCCGGCCAAGCTGCAGGGCTTCGACACGGTATTCTCCATGGGCGTGCTCTACCACCGTCGCTCGCCCATCGACCACCTGCTGGATCTCAAGGACGCGCTGGTCAAGGGCGGCGAGCTGGTGCTGGAAACCCTGGTGGTCGAGGGCGACGCCGAACAGGTGCTGGTCCCCGAGGATCGCTACGCGCAGATGCGCAACGTCTGGTTCCTGCCCTCGGTACCGGCGCTGCAGCGCTGGCTGCGCCGCGCCGGCTTCGAGGACGTGCGCTGCGTGGACGTCAGCACCACCTCGGTGGACGAACAACGCGCCACCGAGTGGATGCGCTTCCAGTCGCTACCGGAATTCCTCGACCCGGCCGACCACAGCCGCACCGTAGAAGGCCTGCCGGCGCCGACCCGCGCCGTGCTGATCGCGCGCAAGCCGTAGCCCCTGGGGTACCGGCGCCCCCTACTCCGGCACTTCGACACTGACGTGGATGGCGTCGTGGCGCCAGAACTCCAGGTCGCAGTCGATGATGCGCCCGTGCTGGTCGCGGTTGACCCGGGTAATGCGCAGCGCCGGGCTGCCCGGCGCCACCTTGAGGCTGGCCGCGGCTTCGGCGTGCAGCGCCGTGGGCACCATGTCGAAGCGCACGCGGCCGTAGTGGATGCCGTACTCGCTGGCATAGAGGTCGGTCAGCGAGCGGGTCAGGTCGAACTCGAGAATGCCGGGGAAATAGGCCGGGTTCAGGTAGTGCTCGACGTACAGCACCAGGCGCCCGTCGATGCGCCGCGCGCGGCACACCTGGTAGACGCTGGACAGCGCCGGCAGCTCCAGCACCTGGCAGATCTGCGCACTGGCCGGCATCAACCGCGCGCTGAGCACTTCGGTGGCCGGCACTCGCCCCTGTTCGGCGACCATGGCGTGGAAGTGCGTGCGCACCAGCGGGTTGTAGGCCACCCGCGTCGGCGAGACGAACCAGCCGCGGCGCTCCTCGCGGTAGACCAGGCCCTGCGCCTCCAACTGGCCGAGCGCCTCGCGCAGGGTGATGCGGGTGGTGTCGAACAGTTCGCTGAGCTTGCGTTCGGCCGGCAGCTTGCTACCGGAGGGCAGCAGGCCGCGGTCGATCTGCTCCTGCAACGCGCGGCAGATGACGGTGACGGCCCGCGGCGCTTCTTCGCGCATCAATTGTTCCCCTTATGGACTAGTCCAGCCCCATCGCGGGGCAAAAGTCTTGTGCTCGGACGGCTTACCAGCCTAGGCAGTCTAGATGACCGGCAGATGACAACCCTGCTGCAAGCACGCCGCATGCCACCGCCGCCAAGGTCCGCAGGCCGCGAAATCAGTTACTTAGCCATGGTCTACGCTTGTTGAGCGCGCCAGCCGGTCAAGCCTAGACATCTGCCCCCGGCGACCCGACATAAAACTGTCATTGAAGGCGCCTAGATTGGCTCAGGTCTTGCTGATCTAGACCAACACTCTCATGCAAAGGAGTTTCCGATGAAACAACTGCTGCTGGCTTCACTGATGGGCTCGGCCATCGCCCTGGCGACCTCCGCCATGGCCGAAGGCACCGACTTGCAGGCACTGGAACAGGCTGCACGCGCCGAGGGCGCGGTGAATAGCGTGGGTATGCCCGACAGCTGGGCCAACTGGAAAGACACCTGGGCTGACCTCGCGCGCCTCTACGGTCTCAAGCACCAGGACACCGACATGAGCTCGGCGCAGGAAATCGCCAAGTTCGCCGCCGAGAAGGAAAACGCCACCGCCGATATCGGCGACGTCGGCGCCGCCTTCGGCCCCATCGCCGTGCAGCAGGGCGTGACCCAGCCGTACAAACCGAGCACCTGGGCGCAGATTCCGGATTGGGCCAAGGACCAGGACGGTCACTGGATGCTCGCCTACACCGGCTCCATCGCCTTCATCGTCAACAAGCAACTGGTCAAGGACATTCCGCGCTCCTGGGCCGACCTCAAGACCGGCACCTACAAGGTCTCTGCCGGTGACGTGAGCACCGCTGCGCAAGCCGTGAACGGCGTACTGGCCGCTGCCATCGCCATGGGCGGCAACGAGAGCAACGTGCAACCGGCGCTGGATTTCTATGGCGAACTGGCCAAGCAGCGTCGCCTGTCGCTGGCCAACCCGACCATCCAGACCCTGGAAAAGGGTGAAGTGGAAGTCGGCATCGTCTGGGACTTCAACGGCCTGTCCTACCGCGACCAGATCGACCCCGAGCGCTTCGAGGTGCTGATCCCGTCCGACGGTTCGGTGATCTCCGGCTACAGCACCATTATCAACAAGTGGGCGAAGAACCCCAACGCCGCCAAGCTGACCCGCGAATACATCTTGAGCGACGCCGGGCAGATCAACCTGGCCAAGGGCAACGCCCGTCCGATCCGCGCCGAGCACATCGAACTGCCGGCCGAGGTGCAGGCCAAGCTGCTGCCGCAAGAGCAGTACGCCAAGGTCCAGCCGATCAAGGATGCCGCCGCCTGGGAAGCCACCTCCAAGGCCCTGCCGCGTCTGTGGCAGGAGCACGTGATCATCAATATGAATTGATGCGGCCGCGCCACCTTTGATACGTAGCCCGGATGCAATCCGGGGCAGGCGTCGAATGCTCCCCGGCTTGCATCCGGGCTACGACCGAACGAGAGAACCCCATGAAGCACAACGTCATCCTGGTGGTACTGGATGGCCTGAGCTATCAGGTGGCCCAGCATGCGCTGGGCCACCTGCTGGCTTACTGCCAGGCCGGGCGCGCTGCGCTGTACAAGCTCGACTGCGCACTGCCGGCACTGTCCCGCCCGCTCTACGAATGCATCCTCACCGGCGTGGCGCCCATCGACAGCGGCATCGTGCACAACGATGTGGTGCGTCTGTCGAATCAGCGCAGCATCTTCCACTACGCCCGTGACGCCGGCCTGAGCACCGCCGCCGCGGCCTATCACTGGGTCAGCGAGCTGTACAACCGTGCGCCCTTCGTCGCCGCCCGCGATCGCCACACCAGCGATGAGTCGCTGCCGATCCAGCACGGCCACTTCTACTACGCCGACCATTACCCGGATTCGCACCTGCTGGCCGATGCCGACAGCCTGCGCCAGCGCCATAGCCCCAACCTGCTGCTGGTGCATCCGATGAACATCGACGACGCCGGCCACAAGCACGGCCTCGACAGCCCGCAGTACCGCAACGCCGCGCGCATGGCCGACGTGCTGCTGGCCGAGTACATCCAGACCTGGCTCGACGCCGGCTACCAGATCCTGGTGACCGCCGATCATGGCATGAACGCCGACCGCAGCCACAACGGCCTGCTGCCGGAGGAGCGCGAAGTGCCGCTGATCGTGCTTGGCAGCGCCTTCAGCCTCGACCCGGCAGCCCGCCCGCAGCAGACCGAGCTGTGCGGCACCGTCTGCCAGCTGCTCGGCGCAGCCCACGACAAAGCCTGGTGCAGGGAGCTGCTCGCATGAAGTCCACCATTTCCAGCAAGGGTTGGGCGCTGTTGTGCCTGGTGCCCTTCGCCCTGTTCTTCTTCGCCTTCCAGATCGCGCCACTGGCCTGGGTGGCGAGCAACAGCCTGAACACTGCCGAAGGCTGGGGCCTGGGTAACTTCCAGCAGGCCTTCTCCTCGGCCTTTTACCGCCAGGCCATGCGCCACAGTCTGGAGGTCGCGTTCTGGTCGAGCCTGTTCGGCATCGTCATCGCCATCATCGGCAGCTACTCGCTGCGCCAGGTCAGCAGTCGCCTGCGCGATTTCGTCATGGCGTTTTCCAACATGACCAGCAACTTCTCCGGGGTGCCGCTGGCCTTCGCCTTCATCATCCTGCTCGGTTTCAACGGCGCGCTGACCATCCTGCTCAAGCAGATGGGGGTGATCGAGGACTTCAACCTCTACTCCAAGACCGGCCTGATCGTGCTCTACACCTACTTCCAGATTCCCCTCGGCGTGCTGCTGCTCTACCCGGCCTTCGACGCCCTGCGCGAGGACTGGCGCGAGTCGGCCGAGCTGCTCGGCGCCAGCACCTGGCAGTTCTGGCGGCATATCGGCCTGCCGGTGCTGACCCCGGCGCTGCTCGGCACCTTCGTCATCCTCCTGGCCAATGCCCTGGGCGCCTACGCCACGGTGTACGCGCTGACCACCGGCAACTTCAATATCCTGCCGATCCGTATCGCGGCGATGGTCTCCGGCGACATCTTCCTTGACCCGAACATGGCCAGCGCTCTGGCCATGGTGCTGGTCGGCCTGATGACCCTGATCACCGTCGTCCACCAATGGCTGCTGCGCCGGAGCTACCATGTCGCCCGCTGAAAAACGCTCGCCGCTGTTCCACCAGCTGGTGGTCTACCTGCTGTTTCTGATCCTGCTGCTGCCGCTGCTCGGCACCCTGGTCTATTCGCTGTCCACCAGCTGGTCGGCGACCATCCTGCCCAGCGGTTTCACCTTCAAGTGGTACCTGACGCTGTGGAGCGATGCACGCTTTCTCGCCGCCTTCGGCCGCTCGTTGCTGGTGTGCATCGCTGCCCTGGCACTGGCGCTGCTGCTGATCCTGCCGCTGCTGTTCGTGGTCAACTACCACTTCCCCAAGCTGGACGCCGTGATGAACGTGCTGATCCTGCTGCCCTTCGCCATTCCACCGGTGGTGTCCTCGGTCGGCCTGATGCAGCTGTTCGCCGCCGGCCCGCTGCCGATCCTCGGCACGCCGTGGATCCTGATCGGCTGCTTCTTCACCATCGCCCTGCCCTTTATGTACCGTGCCATCACCAACAACCTGCAGGCGATCAACCTGCGCGACCTGATGGACGCCGCCCACCTGCTCGGCGCCAGCACCTGGCGCGCGGCCTTTATGGTGGTGCTGCCGAATCTGCGCAAGGGCCTGATGGTCTCGGTGTTTTTGTCCTTCAGCTTCCTGTTCGGCGAATTCGTCTTCGCCAACCTGCTGGTGGGCAGCCGCTACGAGACGCTGCAGGTGTACCTGTACAACATGCGCAACGACAGCGGCCATTTCAGCAGCGCCCTGGTGATTTCCTACTTCATGTTCGTGCTGCTGATGACCTGGGCGGCCAACCGTCTGAACAAGGACAAATCCTAGGCTGGGTTGAGCTTGCGAAACCCAGATTGCTTGATAAGGAACGACCAATGAGTTTTCTGAATATCCGCGGCCTGCATAAAAGCTACGGCGCCACGCCCATCTTCACCGACATCAACATCGAGATCGGCCAGGGCCAGTTCATCACCCTGCTCGGCCCGTCCGGCTGCGGCAAGTCCACCCTGCTGCGCTGCATCGCCGGCCTGACCGCGGTCGACGGCGGGCAGATCCTGCTGGGCGGCCAGGACCTGGTGCCCATGCCGCCACAGAAACGCGGCATCGGCATGGTGTTCCAGAGCTACGCCTTGTTCCCCAACATGACCGTGCAACAGAACGTCGCCTTCGGCCTGCGCATGCAGAAAGTCCCAGCCGCCGAGGCCAGCCAGCGCGTCGCCGAGGTGCTGGAACTGGTGGAGCTCAGCGACTACGCCGGGCGCTACCCGCAGCAGCTCTCCGGCGGCCAGTGCCAGCGCGTGGCCCTGGCCCGCTCGCTGGTCACCCGCCCGCGCCTGCTGCTGCTCGACGAGCCGCTGTCGGCGCTGGACGCTCGCATCCGCAAGCACCTGCGCGAGCAGATCCGCGCCATCCAGCGCGAGCTGGGCCTGACCACCATCTTCGTCACCCACGATCAGGAAGAGGCGCTGGTCCTGTCGGATCGCATCGTGCTGATGAACGGCGGCCAGATCGTCCAGAGCGGCGACGCCGAAACCCTCTACACCGCACCGGCCGATGCCTTCGCCGCCGGTTTTATCGGCAACTACAACCTGCTCGACGCCGACGCCGCCAGCCGCCTGCTCGGCCAGCCGATCGGCAGCCGCGTGGCGATCCGTCCGGAAGCCATCCACTTCGCCGACGGCGGCATCGAGGCGCGGATTCGCAGCCACAGCCTGCTCGGCAACGTGATCCGCTACCGCGTCGAGGCCCGTGGCGTGGAGCTGCTGGTGGACGTGCTCAACCGCTCTGCCGCCGACCTGCACCACGACGGCCAGAGCGTCAGCCTGGCCATAGGCGCCGATGCGATCCGGGAGGTGGCGTGATGGCCCTGGCAATCTTCGATCTCGACGAAACCCTGATCCACGGCGATTGCGCCAGCCTGTGGGCAGTGGAAATGACCAAGCTGGGCTGGGCCGATGGCGAGGCCTTCATCGCCCGCGAACAGGAGCTGATGCACCTGTACGCGGCAGGCAAGCTGGCCATGGAGGACTACATGGCCTTCACCCTGGCGCCGCTGGTGGGGCGCACGGCCGAGGAGGTCGCCCATGTGGTCGAGCCCTTCGTCGAGGACGTGATCGAGCCGATCTTCTACAGCGACGCCAGCCGCACCCTGGCCGCCCACCGCGAGGCCGGCGACCGCCTGCTGGTGATCTCCGCCTCCGCGCACTTTCTGGTCAGCGCCATTGCCGAGCGCTTCGGCATCGACGAGGTGCTGGCCATCGACCTGGAACAGCAGCACGGCTTCTACAGCGGCCGCACCCAGGGCGTGCTGACCTACCGCGAAGGCAAGGTGACGCGGCTACACGCCTGGCTCGCCGAGCAGAACGAGAACCTGGCCGGCGCCAGCTTCTACTCCGACTCACGCAACGACCTGCCGCTGCTGCAACTGGTGGACAGGCCTTTCGCGGTCAACCCCGATCCGACCCTGCGCGCCCATGCCGAGCAGGCCGGCTGGCCGATTCTCAGCTGGCGCTAGGGTGTCGCGCCCCCTAGCGGCTCATGATGCCTTCGCAGGCCTCGATCAACACCGCCGCCAGCTCCCGCGCATAGCCGGGCAGCTGGTTGCGCGCATGCAGCGCCACCTCCACCGGCGTCACCGGGGCGAAGCCTTCGGCCTCGCCCAGTTCGCGGTGCGCGGCGCTGATCAGTCGGCGCGGCAGCAGGGTCAGGCCGAGGCCGCCCTCGGCCGCGGCGCTGACCCCGGGCAGGCTGCTGCTGACATAGGCGATGCGCCAGGGTTTGCCCATGGCGTCCAGCGCGTGGGTCATTTCCAGGCGATACAGACCGTTGGGCGGGAACACCGCCAGCGGCACCGGGTTGCGCGCCAGCACCGGCCGCGCGCGGCTGTCGAGCCAGGCCAGCGGCTCGGCCCAGCTGGCCAGGCCCTTGGCGCTGCCGGCGCGCTGCTTGATCAGCGCCAGATCCAGTTCGCCGGCATTGAACGCGCGCCACACGTCATGACTGAGGCCGCTGGTGATCTCCAGGCGGATACCCGGATGGGCATCGGCGAAATCCGCCAGATAAGGCGTCAGGCTGTTGGCGGCGAAGTCGTCCGGTACGCCGAGGCGCACCTCGCCCTCCACCGCGCTCTGCCCCAGCGCCAGCATCGCTTCATCCATCAGCGCGACGATGCGGTTGGCGTAACCCAGCAGGCGCTCGCCCTCGGTGGTGGTCACCACGTAGCGGCCGCTGCGGTCGAGCAGCTCGGCGCCGAGCTGCTCCTCCAGGCGCCGCACCTGCTGGCTGACCGTGGACTGGGTCAGGTGCAGGCTGGCGGCCGCGCGGGTGAAACCGCCGGTCTGCACCACGGCGAGAAAACTGCGTAACAGCACGGGATCGAGCATGTCGCCACCCATCATGAAAGCCACTGGCAGGCATTCTACTATTTAATTTCCGAATCCAGCCGCGAATTCCTATAGTGCATGGGAGCCCATTTTCCGCGCCGGGAGCCATCCCTGCGCCATTCACCCGCCGAGGCAATCTCTCGATGAGCAAATCGCCCTACTACTACGCCCCCCATGGCGGTCATCCAGGTCAGGAGCAACTGCTGACCGACCGCGCCATGTTCACCGAAGCCTACGCCGTGATCCCCAAAGGCGTGATGCGTGACATCGTCACCAGCCACCTGCCGTTCTGGGACAACATGCGCATGTGGGTCATTGCCCGCCCGCTGACCGGCTTCGCCGAGACCTTCTCGCAGTACATAGTCGAAGTCGGCCCGAACGGCGGCAGCAACAAGCCGGAGCTGGACGCCAGTGCCGAAGGCGTGATCTTCGTCGTCGAAGGCGAATTCAGCCTGACCCTCAATGGCACCCAGCACGCCATGCGGCCGGGCAGCTACGCCTTCATCCCGCCGCAGAGCGATTGGTCGCTGCGCAACAACGGCAGCCAGGCCGTGCGCTTCCACTGGCTGCGCAAGGCCTACCAGCCGGTCGAAGGCGTGCCTTACCCGGAAGCCTTCGTCACCAACGAGCAGGACATCGAGCCGATCGTCATGCCCGGCACCGAAGGCCGCTGGAGCACCACGCGCTTCGTCGAGATCAGCGATATGCGCCATGACATGCACGTCAACATCGTCAACTTCGAGCCGGGCGGCGTGATCCCCTTCGCCGAAACCCACGTCATGGAACACGGCCTGTACGTGCTGGAAGGCAAGGCGGTGTACCGCCTGAACCAGGACTGGGTCGAGGTCGAGGCCGGTGACTTCATGTGGCTGCGCGCTTTCTGCCCGCAGGCCTGCTACGCCGGCGGCCCGAGCCGCTTCCGCTACCTGCTGTACAAGGATGTGAACCGTCAGATGCCGCTGACCCTGGGCGGTCTGAAGCGCTGAGCGATGCCATCCCTGTAGGATGCGCCGCGCACCGATGAATAAGGGTCACGCACGGCGTACTACAAAAAAGGCCACCCCTAGGGGTGGCCTTTTTCATTCATGCAGCAACCGATCAGCTATGGCGGATCAGGTGATCGAAGGCAGACAACGATGCCTTCGAGCCTTCGCCCATGGCGATGACGATCTGCTTGTACGGCACGGTGGTCACGTCACCAGCCGCGAATACGCCGGGGATATTGGTCGCGCCCTTGCTATCGACGATGATCTCGCCGAAGCGGTTGAGCTCCACGGTGCCCTTGAGCCAGTCGCTGTTGGGCAGCAGGCCGATCTGCACGAAGATGCCTTCCAGCTCGACGCTGTGCAGTTCCTCGGTGGTGCGGTCCTTGTACACCAGGCCGGTGACCTTCTGACCGTCACCCTTGACCTCGGTGGTCTGCGCGCTCTTGATCACGGTCACGTTGGGCAGACTGCCCAGCTTCTTCTGCAGTACGGCGTCGGCACGCAGGCTGTCGGCGAATTCCAGCAGGGTCACGTGGGCGACGATACCGGCCAGGTCGATGGCCGCTTCGACGCCGGAGTTACCGCCGCCGATCACCGCCACACGCTTGCCCTTGAACAGCGGGCCGTCGCAGTGCGGGCAGAAGCACACGCCCTTGGCCTTGTATTCCTGCTCGCCGGGCACACCCATTTCGCGCCAGCGTGCGCCGGTCGACAGAATCACGGTCTTGGCTTTGAGCGAAGCGCCGTTCTCGAATTTGACTTCGTGCAGGCCGCCTTCGCTGCTGGCCGGTACCAGAGCCGACGCACGCTGCAGGTTCATCACGTCGACTTCATATTCCTTGACGTGCTCTTCCAGGGCGCGCACCAGTTTCGGCCCTTCGGTTTCCTTCACCGAGATGAAGTTCTCGATGGCCATGGTGTCCAGCACCTGACCGCCGAAACGCTCGGCGGCAATCGCCGTGCGGATGCCTTTACGTGCCGCATAGATGGCAGCCGATGCACCCGCCGGGCCACCACCGACCACCAGCACGTCGAAAGCTGGCTTGGCGCTCATCTTCTCGGCGTCGCGGTTGGCGGCGCCGGTGTCGATCTTGGCGAGGATTTCCTTCACTTCCATGCGGCCGGAAGCGAACACCTCACCGTTCAGGTAGATGCTCGGCACGGCCATGATCTGGCGACGCTCGACCTCTTCCTGGAACAGCGCACCGTCGATGGAGACGTTGCGGATGTTGGGGTTGAGCACCGCCATCAGGTTCAGCGCCTGGACCACGTCCGGGCAGTTCTGGCAGGACAGCGAGAAATAGGTCTCGAACTCGAACTTGCCTTCGATGCTCTTGATCTGCGCGATGGTGTCGGCATCCAGCTTCGATGGATGACCGCCCACTTGCAGCAGCGCCAGCACCAGCGAGGTGAACTCGTGGCCCATGGGGATACCGGCGAAGGCAACGCCGGTGTCTTCGCCCGGACGATTCAGGGCGAAAGACGGACGGCGGGCATCGCTGCCGTCGGTCTTCAGGGTGATCTTGTCGGTCAGGCCGACGATGTCCTGGAGCAGGCCCAGCAGCTCCTGGGATTTCGCGCTGTCATCGAGGGACGCGACGATCTCGAACGGCTGGGTGACCTTTTCCAGATAGGCCTTCAACTGGGTTTTCAGATTGGCGTCCAACATGGTGGAGAGTCCTCAATGACAAGAATTCGGGGCGATTAAAAGATTGTCGGGAACAATTTTTAACGTCGCGCTGCGACAGCCCGCTGAGTGGCCTGCCCTGAATGGCAGGCAATAAAATGCCCGGACGGATCGCGCCCGGGCATCGGGCACCACAAGGGCCGGTTGATGGCCCAAACAGCGCAGAGTTGGTCCTTTCCGGCCTGTGACAGACCGGAAAGGGAGCTGGCAGATTTAGATCTTGCCAACCAGGTCCAGCGACGGTGCCAGAGTGGCTTCGCCTTCTTTCCACTTGGCCGGGCAAACCTGACCCGGGTTGGCGGCGGTGTACTGAGCGGCCTTCAGCTTGCGCAGGGTCTCGGAGACGTCGCGAGCGATTTCGTTGGAGTGGATCTCAACGGTCTTGATCACGCCTTCCGGGTTGATCACGAAGGTGCCGCGCAGGGCCAGACCTTCTTCGGCGATGTGCACGCCGAAAGCGTTGGTCAGGGCGTGGGTCGGGTCGCCGATCAGCGGGAACTGCGCCTTGCCAACGGCCGGCGAGGTTTCGTGCCAGACCTTGTGCGAGAAGTGGGTGTCGGTGGTCACGATGTAGACCTCGGCACCGGCCTTCTGGAACTCGGCGTAGTTGTTGGCGGCGTCTTCGATCTCGGTCGGGCAGTTGAAGGTGAAGGCGGCCGGCATGAAGATCAGCACGGACCACTTGCCCTTCAGGCTCTGCTCGGTGACTTCGACGAACTCGCCAGCGTGGAAAGCGTTGGCCTTGAACGGCTGAACCTGAGTGTTGATGAGGGACATCTCTGACTCCTTCTGAGGTTTCTGTGAGGGTTGAAAATTTACAGGGCGTATCTTAGCGGCCTAACGAAAAAAAGCTTATTGATTACGGCCATGATATTGATTGAATCAGCCAATCGCTGGCCGAGCCCGCGCCAGACGCGGGCTAGAGCTCTTGCTCAGACAAGATCGGGATCGATAAGCAGCGCGATTTTACCTGCAACGTGATTACCGGCGAGTGTCTCGAACGCCGCTTCGCTGTCTTTGAGCGCAAAACTGCGCTCCAGTTGCGGCTTCAAGCGGCCCTCGACGAACAGCGGCCAGACCTGCTGCTGCAGGTCGCGCAACAGGTCGGCCTTGAACTGGTCGTCGCGGTTGCGCAGGGTCGAGCCGATCAGCTGAATGCGTTTGCCCAGCACCTGTGCCAGGTCCAGCTTGGCTTCGCGCCCGCCCATTAGGCCGATGTTGATCCAGCGCCCGTCGCGCGCCAGCAGTTCCAGGTTGAGCGTCGCGTACTGACCGCCGACCGGGTCGAGAATCACATCGAAGGGGCCAAAATCGCGCAGGCCCTGCAGGTCGTCGCCGCGCAGCACGCCCCCCTGGGCGCCGAGCCCCTCGCAATAGGCCAGCCGCTCGGGCGAACCGACGCTGACCCAGCAGGGGCTGCCGAATGCCTTGCACAGCTGGATGGCTGCCGACCCCACGCCGCTGGCGCCGGCATGCAGCAGCACCTTCTCGCCCGGCTTCAGGGCGCCGAGCTGGAACAGGTTGAGCCAGGCCGTGGCATAGACCTCCGGCAACACCGCCGCCTCGACCAGACTCAGCCCCTCGGGCACCGGCAGGGCGTGACGGGCATCGACCACCACCTCCTCGGCCATGCCGCCGCCGGCCAGCAGGCAGCAGACGCGGTCGCCCACCTGCCAGGCGCTACCCGGCCCCACCTCGCTGATGACCCCGGCGCATTCCAGGCCCAGCGCCTCGCTGGCGCCGGGCGGCGGCGGATAGAGACCGGCGCGCTGCAGCAGGTCGGCGCGGTTGAGACCGGCGGCGGCCACCCTGACCCGAATCTGCCCCACGTCGCACGCCTGCGCCGGCTGTTCCAGCCACTGTGCCCGCCCCTCGACGCCTTGCAATGCCTTCATGCTGCCCCCATAGTGGAAGTGAAATCGGGCCCGACGTCGACCGTCGGCCTCCCGCCTGGCGCCAACGGAACCTGGCGCGCTCAATTACGGCCTAATATGCGTTATCACCTGCCACTACGTCGAATCAGCATGAAGCGCTCTCTCGCAAGCACCGCCCTCGCCCTCGTCCTCGGCCTCAGTGCCCTGCCGTTGGCGGCCAAGACCACCAGTGCCGCCGACTGGGACTACCTGCAGCCGGATCGCGAGCAGGTGATTGCCAGCCTCAACGTGGTGGAACTGCTCAGGCGCCACCACTACAACAAGCCGCCGCTGAACGACGAGCGTTCGCTGCAGATCTACGACAACTACCTCAAGTTGCTCGACCCGGCGCGCAGCTACTTCACCGCCGCCGATATCGCCGAGTTCAACCAGTGGCGCAACAAGTTCGACGACCTGCTGAAAAGCGGCGACCTCGAACCCGGCTTCGTCATCTACCGCCGCCACCTGGTGCGCCTGCAGGAGCGCCTGGAATTCGCCCTGACCGAGCTGGCCAAGGGCGTCGACAAGATCGACTTCGGTGTCGACGAGAGCCTCGAAGTGGACCGCGAGAAGGCGCCCTGGGCGGCGAACCGCGCCGAGCTCGACGAGCTGTGGCGCAAGCGGGTCAAGGACGAGGTGCTGCGCCTGAAGATCGCCGGCAAGGACACCAAGGACATCCAGGAACTGCTGACCAAGCGCTACAACAACCAGTTGGCGCGGCTCAAGCAGACCCGCGGCGAGGACGTGTTCCAGGCCTACATCAATGCCTTCGCCACCACCTACGACCCGCACACCACCTACCTGTCGCCTGACAACGCGGAAAACTTCGACATCAACATGAGCCTGTCGCTGGAGGGCATCGGTGCGGTGCTGCAGAGCGACAACGAGCACGTCAAGGTGGTGCGCCTGGTGCCGGCCGGCCCGGCGGAGAAGAGCAAGCAGATCGCCCCGGCGGACAAGATAGTTGGCGTGGCCCAGGGCAACGGCGAGATGGTCGACGTGATCGGCTGGCGCCTGGACGAAGTGGTCAAGCTGATCCGCGGGCCGAAGGGCTCCACCGTGCGCCTGGAGGTGATCCCGGCGAGCAACGCGCCCAGCGACCAGACCAGCAAGGTGGTCACCATCACTCGCGAGGCGGTCAAACTCGAGGAGCAGGCGGCGAAGAAGAAGGTCCTCGAACTGACCCACGAGGGGCGCAACTACAAGCTCGGGGTCATCGAGATTCCGGCCTTCTACCTGGACTTCAAGGCCTTCCGCGCCGGCGACCCGAACTACAAGAGCACCACCCGCGACGTCAAACGCCTGCTCAGCGAGCTGAAGGCGGAGAAGGTCGACGGCGTGGTCATCGACCTGCGCAACAACGGCGGCGGCTCGCTGCAGGAAGCCACCGAACTGACCGGCCTGTTCATCGAACAGGGCCCCACCGTGCTGGTGCGCAACGCCGACGGCCGCGTCGATGTGCTCGCCGACGAGAACACCGGCACCTACTACACCGGCCCGCTGGCGGTGCTGGTCAACCGCCTGTCCGCCTCGGCCTCGGAAATCTTCGCCGGCGCCATGCAGGACTACCACCGCGCGCTGATCCTCGGTGGCCAGACCTTCGGCAAGGGTACGGTGCAGACCATCCAGCCGCTCAACCACGGCGAACTGAAACTGACCCTGGCCAAGTTCTACCGCGTCTCCGGGCAGAGCACCCAGCACCAGGGGGTGATCCCCGACATCCTCTACCCGGACGTGATGGACACCAAGGACATCGGCGAGAGCGCCCTGCCCGCCGCCCTGCCCTGGGACAGCATCCGCCCGGCGATCAAACCCGAGCTGGATCCGATCAAGCCCTTCCTCGCCGAGCTGACCACCCGGCATGACCGGCGCACCGCCAACGACCCGGACTTCGTCTTTACCCGCGACCGCCTGACCCTGGCCAAGCAGCTGATGGCCGAGACCCGCGTCAGCCTCAACGAACACACCCGTCGCGCACGCCAGGCCGAAGTCGAGGCCAAGCAGCTGAAGCTGGAGAACAACCGCCGCCAGGCCAAGGGCGAGGAACTGCTCAAGGAACTGCAGAAGGAAGACGAGGACGCCCTACCGCCGGAAGACGACAAGAGCACCCCGGAAGACGACGCCTACCTGGCCGAGTCCGGGCGCATCCTGCTCGACTACCTGGGGCTGAATCCCTCCCTGGCGCTGCACTGAGAAACTGCTTTACGATCTCGCGAGCTAGAGCCATGCAAGGCAAAAACAGGCGAGGAAGCGGAGTTTACGAGCTATAAATGAGCATCCGAGCCTGTTTTTAACACAGCAGGGCCGAAGCGCAGCAGATCGTAAACAGGTTCTGAGACAAATCGTCGGACGTCATCATAACGTCACCGAACTGTCGTGAAATGCGAGGGTCGGCCAAAAGTCGACCCTTTCGTTTTTTCGCCAGATCGAGACCACCATGACCGTCACCGAGCAGTTGAGCGCACTGGGGATCATCCTCGCTCACGGCGACCTCAACAGCCTGTTCCAGCCCATCGTCTCGCTTTCCGAGCAGCGCATCCTCGGCTACGAGGCGCTGACCCGCGGCCCCTCCAACAGCCCGCTGCACTCGCCGCTGACGCTGTTCGCCGTGGCCCGCCACGCCGGCCGCCTGAGCGAGCTGGAGATGGCCTGCCGCAAGAGCGCCTGCCGGCGCTTCAGCGCCCAGGGCCTGGAGGGCAAGCTGTTTCTCAACGTCTCGCCAGAATCCCTGCTCGATCCCAGTCACCAGCCGGGGCGTACCCTGCAACTGCTGCAGGCGTTCGGCATTCCGCCGAGCCAGGTGGTGATCGAACTCACCGAACAGTCGCCCACCGAAGACTTCGCCCTGCTCGACAACGCCCTGCACCACTACCGCGCCATGGGCTTTTCCATCGCCCTCGAC
This sequence comes from Pseudomonas sp. AOB-7, assembly GCF_003696305.1. Lineage (GTDB taxonomy): Bacteria > Pseudomonadota > Gammaproteobacteria > Pseudomonadales > Pseudomonadaceae > Aquipseudomonas. The sequence goes on from NZ_RFFK01000001.1 coordinate 703,794, forward strand.
GACCTCGGCGCCGGCTACTCCAGCCTGCGCCTGTGGTCCGAGCTGCGCCCGGACTACGTGAAGATCGACCGCCATTTCATCGACGGCATCCACCTGGACACGGTCAAGCGCGAGTTCGTCGGCTCCATCCTGAAAATGGCCGAAGCCTCGCGCGCCCAGGTGATCGCCGAAGGCATCGAACTGGCCGAGGAACTGGCCGTGCTGGCCGAGATGGGCGTCGACCTGGTGCAGGGCTACCTGCTCAGCCGCCCGCAGGAAAAGCCGCCGCGCGATGCCCGCCAGCTGCTGCCGCGCCTGCAGGGCGGCCAGGTCGGCCTGGGCGACGAAAGTCGCGACCTCGGCGCACTGCTGAACGAACAGCCGGCGGTCGACCAGCACACCGCCATCGCCGAGGTGCTGGAAGCCTTCCGCGTCCAGGCCAACCTCAACTCCCTGGCAGTGCTCGACGAGCAGCGCCAACCGGTCGGCATCGTCCATCGCCATTCGCTCTCCGACGCGCTGCTCAAGCCCTTCGCCACCGACCTGTTCGCGCGCAAGCCGATCAGTCGGCTGATGAGCCAGGACTTTCTCGCCGTGGAACTGGCGCAATCGCTGCAGAAGGTCAGCCGCCTGCTCACCAGCCGCGCGCGCCAGCGCATCGAGGAAGACTTCATCATCACCCAGAACGGCCGCTACCTCGGCCTGGGCCGGGTGATCGACGTGCTCAAGCTGATCACCGAACAGAAGCTGCAGCAGGCACGCCACGCCAACCCGCTGACCCTGCTGCCGGGCAACGTACCGATCCAGCAGTGCCTAACCCGCCTGCTGCAACAGGGGCGCACGGCGGCGATCTGCTACGTCGACATCGACAGCTTCAAGCCCTTCAACGACCTCTACGGCTACGCCAGGGGCGACGAGGTGCTGCTGTGCCTGGCGCAGTGCCTGAGCGAGCGGGTCGACCCGGCGCGCGACTTCGTCGGCCACATCGGCGGCGACGACTTTCTCCTGGTGCTCGGCTCGGCCGACTGGCGCGACAGGCTCGGCCGCCTGATCGAGGATTTCCAGAGCCAGTGCCGGCGCTTCTACCGCGAAGAACACCTGCAGGCCGGCTGCTTCAGCACGCACAATCGCCAGGGCCAACGCCAGGAATTCGCCCTGCTGTCGCTCTCCATCGGCGTGGTATGCCTGCAGGCCGAGGACTGCCCGAACCTGGACGCCGCGCAGTTGGCCGAACTGGCCTCGGAGGCCAAACGCCAGGCCAAGGCGGTGCCCGGCTACAGCCTGCATGTCCTCGAGCGGCTATCGGCCTGAGTCGCTCGCCTCGTCGGGCGCCGCATAGCGCTCGGCCAGCTCGGGATCGGCCGCCAAGCCGGGCGCGCCGTCGCGGTACAGGCGGTGCAGACGAGCGGCAGCCAGCGGATGGCCGGCGGCGAATGCCAGCTCCCACCAGTGGGCCGCGGCCTGGCCGTCCGGAGCCTGGCGGTCATCGCCCTGCAGCGCCTGCACGCCCAACTGGTATGCGGCCTTGCCGTCGCCGCCTTCGGCCGCCAGGCGCAGCAGGCGTAGCCCCTCCTCGCGCGCGCCGAGGCCCTGACCGCGAAACAGCAGGATATGCCCGTAGAAACTCTGCGCCGGCACGTCGCCCAGCTTGGCCTGGCGCGCGTACTGCCCCTGCAGCCACTGCCAGGCCCGCGGCTGGCGCAGCAGCCAGGGCCAGTGGAACAGGCGCCGGGCCAGCCAGTAGCCCAGGCCTGCACGCAACCGCCAGAGCAGCCTAGACATCCGCGGGATAATCGAACTCGAACACCCGCACCACTTCGGCGGCATGCCAGGAAGCCGCGGCGACGCCGTCGGGGGCGCCGCTGAAGCGCCCCAAGCGGGTGACGCAGTCGAAGAAACCGGTACGCGGCAGGCGACTGGCGCCCTGGCTGATCACCAGGGCGCTGCGCAGCGGGCGCTCGGCGCGGGCATCCAGCGCGGCCAGATGCTCCAGCGCGGCGGTGAGGGTCTGCATGGCCGGCGTGGGCAGCTCCAGACGCTCGATCAGCGCCCGGTAGGTCAGCAGGTGGCGCTGACGGCGGGCGTCGTCCAGTTCGTCGAGCAGGGCCTGCCAGTGCTGGCGGCTGATGCGTACGCTCAAGACCAGCCCTCCAGCTCCAGCGCCCAGGCCAGCGCGCGCAGGATGGCGGCGTCGGGCTGACGCTCGCCGCGCTCGATCATGGCCAGGTAATGCGGGCTGATGCCCACGCTGCGTGCCAGCGCCTCGGCGCTCAGGCCCTTGGCCTCGCGCAGGGCCTGCAACTGCGCCAGCGCCGGCCGCGCCCCCTGGCTCGGCGCGACCGCCTGAACCGACTCGGCCTCGCCCTGACGCCCGGCCGCCTGCAGCAGCGCCTGATAGTCAGCCCAAGGCAGCACGGCGTACTCCGGCTCGCCGTCGCGGGCAATGATTTGCACTGTCATGACTCTCTCCGTTGGAAAGCAGCACCGACGACCTCGGCGCTTTCCTTGCGAGCGGCCATCTTAACAGGCGGCCGCCGCCAGGGGCGTGATCTATACTGCTTTGGCATTAGAGCCCACTGGGCGGGGGAGTTTCTTTTGCGCAGACTCTACGCATTGCTTTGCAGCCTGCTGGCGCTGCCCTGCGCTGCCGACAGCCTGCGCTGGGGTTATGGCCCGGCCGACGCCATGCCCTATGTGGGCGTGGAGCAGCAGCGCCTGCAGCGTGGCCTGGCCCACCGCCTCGGCCTGGAACTGGCGCTGCGCCTGGATCTGCCGGTGGAATTCATCGAAACGCCGAACAACCGCCTGGAAACCTACCTGCAGCAGGGCCGCCTGCACCTGATCTGCAACGCGAACCCCGAGTGGGTCGGCGAGCCGCAGCGCCTGCACTGGTCGCCGCCGCTGTACGAGGAGGAAGACGTGCTGTTGCAGCACCGCGACACGGCGCCCTTGACCAGCCTGCAAAGCCTGCATGGCAAGGTGCTCGGCACCAGCCTCGGCTACGTCTACAGCGCACCACTGATGGCAGCCTTCGCCGACCAGCGCATCCTGCGTCAGGACGTGCGCGACCTCGACACCAGCCTGCAGATGCTCGACAAGCAGCGCCTGGATGCGGTGATCGACATGCGCCGCAACCTGGCCTACAAGCTCGCCCAGCACCCGCAACTGCGCCTGGATTTCAGTCCCTGGGTGGTACAGCGCTATCAGGTGCACTGCGCCTACGGGCCGCACCTGCCGGTGGCGGCCGAACGCCTGGACGCGCTGCTGGTGGAGCTGCGCGACCAGGGCCGGATTGAGCAATGGCTGGAGGAGGCGCTCAGGAGCGCTGCGGACTCGCCGGCGGCGCAGGCGGCAAGCGCTCGATAAGCGCCAGCTGCTCGGGCGTCTGCGCTGCCCGCCAGGCCTTGAAGGCGTCCAGCTCGCCGCGCCAGGTACGCAGCACCCAGGCCAGCACGGCCAGGTCGTCGATGAAACCCAGCCCCACCAGCCAATCGGGTATGGCATCCAGCGGGGAGAGGAAATACAGCAAGGCAGCCACCACCATCAGCAGCGCCTGGCTGCTGATCTGCCGGTAATCGCCCTTCAGCCAGGCCAGGCACAGCGCGCGCAACAGCCGCAGATCCTCGCGCAGCCCGGCGAAGCGGGCACCCTGCGGCGTGCGCTTGTCGCCCAGGACGCGGAGCAGTTCCGGCAGGCGTCCCTCGCGCAGGAAACGCGCCGCCATGGGCAGGTAACGCGCCAGTTTCCACGGAGTTTTCATCGGTCCTCCTCGTAACCCAGGCGCCGCCTGGGCTTGCTCGGCTTATCCACCGAAGCTGTGGATAAACCTGTTAACAGGCGTTCGACAAGCTTATCAAAGCCCCGTGGCATGCGGCCTGCGGACAGATCGGGTATTTTTTGCCCAGCCCACAAAATTCAATAAAATCAATCACTTGAAAATTGACTTGATGAGCCTGTCGGTGTAACGGGGTCTTGTTAGGAATGCTTCCCATAATGTGCATAAGCGTAACACCTGCGACCGAACACAAGCCCCACAGGTCGATTTCTCGACCGTCAGAAACGGCAACGCCCCGTCGAGACGGGGCGCTGCGTCGAACTGCCGGGTGTTACTCCGCGGCAGCCTGTTCCTTGATGCCGATCAGCTCCAGATCGAACACCAGCACCGAGTTGGCTGGGATCGCCGGCGACGGGCTCTGCTCGCCGTAAGCCAGTTCGCTGGGGATGTACAGCTTGTACTTCTCGCCGACGTGCATCAGCTGCAGGCCTTCGACCCAACCCGGAATCACCCCGCCCACCGGCAGGTCGATGGGGCTGCCGCGCGCGACCGAGCTGTCGAATACGCTGCCGTCGGTCAGCTTGCCTTCGTAGTGCACGGTCACCACGTCGGTTGCCTTGGGCTGGGCACCGTCGGTCTTCTTCACCACTTCGTACTGCAGACCGGATTCGGTGGTGACAACGCCTTCGCGCTTGCCATTTTCCTCGAGGAACTTCTTGCCGGCTTCGGCCGCTTCCTTGTTTAGTGCCGCCATGCGCTCTTCGGCACGGGTCTGCAGGAAGGAGAAGGCCTCGATCATGTCCTCGTCCTTGATGCGCGGCTCTTTCTTCGCCAGCGCATCCTCGATGCCCTGGGCGACGGCGTTGGAGTCCAGATCGTCCATGCCTTCCTCGGACAGGCTGCGGCCCATGTTCAGGCCGATGCCGTAGGAGGCTTTCTGCGCCGGGGTCTTGAGTTCGACTTCGCTGGTTTGCGAATCGCAACCGGCGAGCACCAGGCCCACCAGGGCTACCGCCGCCGCCAAACGATGCTGTTTCATGCTTGTTCCTTGTAGATGCGCCCAAAGGCCGTCGTGTGAAAGCGCGAGCTTAGCAGTCCGCCGCGATCACTGGCTACGGCATAGGAGCCGAGCGATGCGCATAAGTTCAAGCAAACAAAGGAATTTTCTGAGGTTTTCGGCGAATGCCGAAGAGGCGTCACAGGAGGGGATGGAGCGAGGAGAAGAATGGCGCAGCGGACGGGACTCGAACCCGCGACCCCCGGCGTGACAGGCCGGTATTCTAACCGACTGAACTACCGCTGCGCGTAACTGCGAGGTTGGTGGGTGATGACGGGATCGAACCGCCGACCCTCTGCTTGTAAGGCAGATGCTCTCCCGGCTGAGCTAATCACCCTTCACTCTCGAAGTGGGGCGCATTCTAGAGAGCGATCTGCACCTTGGCAAGCCCCGATGCAAAAAATTTCTATCGCTCCAGCAAGAACTTAGGCGAGACCCGGGAATTTTCCCGCTGGCCCGATGCCAGGGTTGGCCTGAGCCCGCGAGGGGAGAATAATGCGCGCTTTGCGCTGGCGGCCAGGCCGCGATCTCGCGACCACCCGCCCCCCTTCCCGTCGCGTCGCGGCGCGCCACCTGCTGCCCGAGCGCCGCCCCGCGACCATCACGCCAATGGAGAGTCTCCCGCTCATGTGGTTTCGTAACCTGCTGGTCTATCGCCTCACCCAGGACATCCCCTTCGATGCCGACGCGCTGGAAAGCGCGCTGGCGAGCAAGCCGGCGCGTCCCTGCGCCAGCCAGGAGCTGACCACCTACGGCTTCAGCGCGCCCTTCGGCAAGGGCGCCGACGCGCCGCTGGTGCATGTCAGCGGCGACTTCCTGCTGATCGGCACGCGCAAGGAAGAACGCATCCTGCCCGGCTCGGTGGTGCGCGACGCGCTGAAGGAGAAGGTCGACGAGATCGAGAACAGCCAGATGCGCAAGGTGTACAAGAAGGAGCGCGATCAGTTGAAAGACGAGATCGTCCAGGCCTTCCTGCCGCGCGCCTTTATCCGCAAGTCCGGCACCTTCGCCGCCATCGCGCCGAGGCAGGGCCTGATCCTGGTCGACAGCGCCAGCGCCAAGAAGGCCGAAGACCTGCTCTCCACCCTGCGTGAAGCCATGGGTTCGCTGCCAGTGCGCCCGCTGTCGGTGAAGATCGCGCCGACCGCCACCCTCACCGACTGGCTGAAGACGCAGAAGGCCGCCGAGGGCTTCTACGTGCTCGACGAGTGCGAGCTGCGCGACACCCACGAGGACGGCGGCGTGGTGCGCTGCAAGCGCCAGGACCTGACCAGCGAGGAAATCCAGCTGCACCTGTCCACCGGCAAGCAGGTCACCCAGCTGTCGCTGGCCTGGCAGGACAAGCTGTCGTTCGTGCTCGACGACAAGCTGGTGATCAAGCGCCTGCGCTTCGAGGACATTCTCCAGGAGCAGGCCGAACAGGATGGCGGCGAAGACGCCCTGGCGCAGCAGGACGCCAGCTTCACCCTGATGATGATGACCCTGGTGGAGTTCCTCCCCGAGCTGTTCAGCGCCCTCGGCGGCGAAGAGATTCCCCAGGGGATCTGAGCCGCGGCGTCTGCGGCTGAAGCTGCTCCCACAGGGCGGATCGCGGGGCGCACCCTACCTGGGCAAACTCAGGGTCACCCGCAGGCCGCCCTCGCGCAGGTTGCGCAGGCTCAGCTCGCCGCCGTGGCTGTGGGCGATATTGCGCGCGATGCCCAGGCCCAGGCCGTAGCCCTGCTGCTGCCCGGCCAGGCGGAAATGCGGCTCGAACACCTGCTCCAGGCGCTGTTCCGGCACCCCCGGGCCTTCGTCGTCGACGTGCAGGACGAAGGCCTGGCCGTCGTCCTCGATCTGCAGGTGGGCGCGCTCGCCGTATTTCAGTGCGTTGTCCACCAGGTTGCCAATGCAGCGCTTGAGCGCCAGCGGCTTGCCCGGATAGGGCGCCAGCGCGCTGCCGGCGAGCGTGACCCGACCGTTACCCAGGTAGGGCTCGACCACCCCGTGCAGCAGGTGATTGAGGTCGACCGGCTCGATGTTCTCGTGGATGTCGGTGTCCTTGACGCACTGCAGCGCGCCCTTGACCAGCATCTCCAGCTCGTCCAGGTCGCGGCCGAACTTGGCCTGCAGCACCTCGTCGTCGAGCAGCTCGACGCGCAGGCGCAGGCGGGTGATCGGCGTGCGCAAATCGTGGGAGATGGCGCTGAACAGCTGGCTGCGCTCGTTGAGGTAACGGCCGATGCGCTCGCGCATGGCGTTGAAGGCGCGGCTGACCTCGACCACCTCGCTGCCGCCAGCCTCGGCCAGCGGCTCGACCTCGCTGCCCAGCGACATTTCCCGCGCCGCCCGCGCCAGGCGTTTGAGCGGACGGCTCTGCCAGTGCACCAGAATGCCGATGAACAGCAGCAGAAAACTGCTGGTGAGGATGATGAACCACAGCTGCTGCGCCGGCAGGCCCTGCTGCTCCAGGCCGACATAGGGCTCGGGCAGCAAGGACGCCAGGTACAGCCATTCGCCCTCGGCGATCCGGATCTGCGTCACCAGTACCGGCGGATTGAGCGGCTCCAGGCTCAGCGCGTAGTGCGCCCAAGAACGCGGCAGCTCGTCGAGTTTCAGGCCGCTGTTGAAGATGCGCAGGTCCTCCGGGCTGACGAACTGCAGGGAGATGTCCAGGCCGCTGCCCAGACGCTCGCGCAGGGTGGCCTCGACCGCCTCGAGCACCGCGCGCTTGCGCGGCGTCGGCGGCAGCACCTGCATCTGCAGCGGCTTGTCGTTGAGCGAGACGAAGAAGCGCGTGCCGCCCATGTTGCGCAACTGGTCGAGCACCAGCGGCCGGTAGCCGATCGGCAGCGAGCGGAAGTAGCTGACGCTGGCGGCCATCGACTGCGCCAGGCTGCGCGCGCTGGTGAGCAGGCCCTCCATCTGGCTGGCGCGCAACTGCGAGACCCAGATGAAACTGGACAACGCCTGCGCCAGCAGCACCACCAGCAGGGTCAGCAGCAGCATGCGCCCGAGCAGCGAGCGCGGCACCGGCAACCAGCGCCGCCAGCTAGCCATGCTGCGCCGTCACCTGGGCCGCCAGCAGGTAGCCGCTGCCGCGCACGGTGCGGATCAGCCGCGGCGGCTTGTCGGTGTCGCGCAGGCGCTGGCGCAGGCGGCTGACCGCCATGTCGACGATGCGCTCGAGCGGCATCACCTCGCGGCCGCGGGTGGCGTTGCCGATGGTGTCGCGGTCGAGGATCTGCTGCGGGTGATCGAGAAACAGCTTGAGCAGGGCGAAGTCGGCGCCGGAGAGGATCACCTCCTCGCCATCGGCATGGAACAGGCGGTGGCTGACCATGTCCAGCCGCCACTGGTCGAAGGCCAGCACCTCGCCGCCCGCCACCTGGCTGAACTGTGCGCGACGCAGCAGCGCCTTGATCCGCGCCTGCAGCTCACGCGGGCTGAACGGCTTGCCCAGGTAGTCGTCGGCGCCCAGCTCCAGGCCGATCACCCGGTCGGCCTCGTCGGAGCTGGCGGTGAGCATGATGATCGGCACCAGGGCGAAACGCTGGTGTTCGCGCACCCAGCGGCACAGGCTGAAGCCGTCCTCGTCGGGCAGCATCACGTCGAGAATCACCAGGTCGGCCGGTTCGGCACACAGCGCCTGGCGAAAGCCGGCACCGTCGCAGGCGGCGCGCACGGCGAAGCCGGCGCGGCTCAGGTAGGTCTGTAGCAGGTCGCGAATCTCCGCGTCGTCATCGACCAGGAGAATGGATTTTCCGGGCTGGCTCATAGTCCGCCGTCCTTATTGTCGTAGGGTGCGCCGTGCGCACCAGATCGCAGAAGCGGTGCGCATGGCGCACCCTACCCCGCTGCCTGCTGCAGCGCCACGCCGGCGCCCATCAGGCCGGGGTATTCGGCGGTCACCAGCCAGGCCGGGATGCCGTCGAAGTAATGGCTCATGCAGCCCTTGTCGCGCAGCGCCGCGGCGAAGCCGCTGGCCAGAAACAGCTCGGCGAAACGCGGCACCACGCCGCCGACCACATAGACCCCGCCGCGCGCGCCGAGGCTGAGCACCAGGTTGCCGGCGGCGCGACCGAGCCAGACGCTGAACTGCTCGATCACCGCGCCGGCCAGCGCATCGCCGGCCAGCGCCGCCGCCGTCACCTCGGCCGGCGAGGCCAGGCGCGGCTCGGCGCCGTCCAGCTGGCATAGCGCCCGGTACAGCAGCAGCAGACCGCCGCCGCTGAGCACGTCTTCGGCGCGCACATGGCCGAGCTGGCGATACAGCAGCTGCCACAGCTCGGCCTCGCGCGGCGTGGCGATGGGCAGGTCGACGTGCCCACCCTCCCCCGGCAGCGCCTGCCAGCCGCCGCCGGCCGTGGCCAGCAGGGTGCCGACGCCGAGGCCGGTGCCGGGGCCGATCACCACGCAGGGGCGCCCGGCCTGCGCCTGGCCGGGGCAGATCGGCCGACGCTCGTCCTCGCGCAGGCGGGTCATGCCCAGGGCCATGGCGGAGAAGTCGTTGATCAGCAGCAGCTCGCGCACCTGCAAGTCGCGGCAGAACGCGCTGCGGCTGAGGCGCCAGTGGTTGTTGGTGAAGCGGAACTCGTCGCCGCCGACCGGCCCGGCGCAGGCCAGGCACACCGAGTCCACCGCGCCCAGCGGCAGCTCCAGGCCCTGCAGGTAGGCGCGAATGGCCGCCTCGGGGGTCGGATAATCGGCGGTGGCCAGCACCCTCACGCTATCGAGCTGCGCGTCGCGCCACAGGGCGAAGCGCGCGTTGGTGCCGCCGATATCGCCTACCAGCGCCAGCTTCACGTCAGCGACTCCAGGCTGGCGGTGAAGGCGCTGGCGCCCTGCTCGGCGCTGCTGAAGTTGTGCCGCATAAAGGCGAACAGCTCGCGCCCGCAGCCCGCTGCCGGCGCCGGCGCAGCGGCCAGTTCGCGCGCCGCCAGCTCGGCCGCGTCGACCTTCAGCAGCAGGTCGCCGCTGTGGCCGTCGAGGCGAATGATGTCGCCGTCGCGCACCCGCGCCAGCGGGCCGCCGTCGAAGGCCTCGGGACAGACATGAATGGCCGCCGGGATCTTGCCCGAGGCGCCGGACATGCGCCCGTCGGTGACCAGCGCCACCTTGAAGCCGCGGTCCTGCAGCACGCCGAGATAGGGGGTCATCTTGTGCAGCTCGGGCATGCCGTTGCTGCGCGGGCCCTGGAAACGCACCACGGCGACGAAATCGCGCTCCAGCTGGCCGGCCTTGAACGCCTCGACCAGCTCCAGCTGATCCTCGAACACCAGCGCCGGCGCCTCCACCAGCTGATGCTCGGGGGCCACCGCGGAGACCTTCATCACCCCGCGGCCGAGGTTGCCCTGCATCAGGCGTAGGCCGCCCTCCGGCGAGAAGGGCCGCGCCACCGGGCGCAGCACGCTCTCCTCCAGGCTCTTGCTGGGGCCGTCGCGCCAGACCAGCTGGCCGTCGTCGAGGAAGGGCTCGCGGGTGTAGCGCGACAGGCCGCGGCCGGCCACGGTGTTGACCTCCTCGTGCAGCAGGCCGGCCGCGAGCAGCTCGCGAATCAGCAGGGCCATGCCGCCGGCGGCCTGGAAGTGGTTGATGTCGGCCTTGCCGTTGGGATAGACGTGGGCCAGGGTCGGCACCACCTCGGAGAGCTCGGCCATGTCCTGCCAGGTCAGCAGGATGCCGGCGGCGCGGGCGATGGCCGGCATATGCAAGGTATGGTTGGTCGAACCGCCGGTGGCGTGCAGGGCGACGATGGAGTTGACCAGGCAGCGCTCGTCGACGATCTCGCCGATCGGCATGAACTGGCCGCTCTGTTTGGTCAGGCGGGTGACCTGGCGCGCCGCCTCGCGGGTCAGCGCCTCGCGCAGCGGCGTACCGGGGTTGATGAAGGAGGCGCCCGGCAAGTGCAGGCCCATCACCTCCATCAGCAGCTGGTTGGTGTTGGCGGTGCCGTAGAAGGTGCAGGTGCCCGGGCCGTGGTAGGCGGCCATCTCCGCCGCCAGCAGCTCGTCGCGGCTGGCCTTGCCCTCGGCGTAGCGCTGGCGCACGTCGGCCTTTTCCTTGTTGGACAGTCCCGAAGTCATGGGGCCGGCCGGCACGAACAGCGACGGCAGGTGGCCGAAGCGCAGCGCCCCCATCAGCAGGCCGGGGACGATCTTGTCGCACACGCCCAGGTACAGCGCGGCGTCGAACATGTTGTGCGACAGCGCCACGGCGGTGGACATGGCGATCACCTCGCGGCTTGCGATGCCCAGCTCCATGCCCGGCTCACCCTGGGTGACGCCGTCGCACATGGCCGGCACACCGCCGGCGAACTGGCCCACCGAGCCGAGCTCGCGCAGGGCCTGCTTGATCTGCTCGGGAAACTGCTCGTAGGGCTGGTGCGCCGAGAGCATGTCGTTGTAAGCAGAAACTATGGCCACGTTGGCCGCGTCCATCAGGCGCAGGGTCTGCTTGTCGTGGCCGCTGCAACCGGCCACGCCATGGGCGAAATTGGCGCACTGCAGCTTGCCGCGCTGCGGCCCTTCGCTGGCAGCCGCGCGGATCATCGCCAGGTAACGCTGGCGGGTGGCGCGGCTGCGCTCGATCAGGCGGTCGGTGACTTCAACAACGCGGGGGTGCATGGGGGTCTCCAGGCTAGCAGCTAGCGTCTGTTTGTAGTTTTAACAAAATACTGCCATTCAAAAGGCTTGATTTCTAGTCTCATGCGAATAATCTTGTAATTCCAACAACAAAATCACGAGAACCCTCACCATGACCCTGCGAATCGCCATCAATGGTTTTGGCCGTATCGGCCGCAACGTACTGCGCGCACTCTATACCGAGGATTATCGCCAGCATTTGCAGGTGGTGGCGATCAACGATCTGGGCGACAGCGCCATGAACGCCCACTTGCTGCGCCACGACAGCGTACACGGCCCCTTCGCCGGCGAGGTGGTGGCCGATGGCGAGAGCCTGTGGGTCAACGGCGACCGCATCGCCGTCAGCGCCATCCGCAACCCGGCCGAACTGCCCTGGAAAGCCCACCAGGTGGACGTGGTGTTCGAATGTACCGGGCTGTTCACCGAGCGCGACAAGGCCGCCGCCCATCTCGCCGCCGGTGCGCGCAAGGTGCTGATCTCGGCGCCGGCCAAGGGCGCCGATGCCACCCTGGTGTACGGGGTCAACGAAGGCGTGCTGACGCCGGCCATGCAGATCCTCTCCAACGCCTCCTGCACCACCAACTGCCTGGCGCCGGTGGCTCAAGTGCTGCACCGCGAGCTGGGCATCGAGCAGGGGCTGATGACCACCATCCACGCCTACACCAATGACCAGAACCTCTCCGACGTCTACCACAGCGACCCCTACCGCGCCCGCTCGGCCACCCAGTCGATGATCCCGACCAAGACCGGCGCCGCCGAAGCGGTCGGCCTGGTGCTGCCGGAGCTGGCCGGCAAGCTCACCGGCATGGCCGTCAGGGTGCCGGTGATCAACGTGTCGCTGGTTGACCTGACCCTGCAGCTCAAGCGCGAGACCAGCGCCGAGGAGGTCAACGCCCTGCTCAAGGCCGCCAGCGAACAGTCGCCGGTCTTGGGCTACAACAGCCTGCCGCTGGTGTCCTGCGACTTCAACCACAACCCGCTGTCGTCGATCTTCGACGCCAACCACACCAAGGCCAGCGGCAAGCTGCTCAAGGTGATGGCCTGGTACGACAACGAATGGGGCTTCTCCAACCGCATGCTGGACAACTGCCGGGCCCTGGCGCGGCTGATGTGACCGAGGAATGCCGATGAGCCGTATCAGCTTCACCAGCGCCAGCCTGCCGGCGCGCAAACGCATCGCTCTGGTGGCCCACGACCACTGCAAGGGCTTTCTCCTCGACTGGTGCGAACGCCAGCGCGACAAGCTGGCGCATCACGAGCTGCTCGCCACCGGCACCACCGGCCTGCTGCTGAGCAAGCGCCTGGGGCTGCCGGTGGAAAGCATGATCAGCGGCCCGCTGGGCGGCGACCAGCAGCTCGGCGCGCGCATCGCCGAGCAGCGCGTGGACATTCTGGTGTTCTTCTGGGACCCCTTCGAGCCGCAGCCGCACGACCCGGACATCAAGGCGCTGCTGCGCGTCGCCGCGGTGTGGAACATCCCGGTGGCGTGCAACGAGAGCAGCGCCGACTACCTGCTCAGCAGCAGCCTGCTGGAGCAGCAGCACGAGTACCGCATTCCCGACTATCAGGCCTATCTGGCCAGGCGCGGTTGAAGCAAGCGCGCACCACGACGGACTAGAAATCCACCCGCCCCCGCCCCGCCTTGATCGCCCCGCGCTTGCTCTTGCCGTCCAGGCGGCGCTGCTTCGAGCCCAGGGTCGGCTTGGTCGGGCGGCGCTTCTTCTCGGTCTTGCCGGCGCTGCGAATCAGCTCGGCCAGACGCTCGAGGGCATCGGCGCGGTTCTGCTCCTGGGTGCGGTACTGCTGCGCCTTGATGATCACCACCCCGTCCGCGGTGATGCGGCTGTCGGCCAGCGCCAGCAGGCGCTCCTTGTAGAACGGCGGCAAGGACGAGGCCTGGCTGTCGAAGCGCAGGTGCACGGCGCTGGACACCTTGTTGACGTTCTGCCCGCCGGCGCCCTGGGCGCGAATGGCGCTCAGCTCGATTTCCTCGAGCGGCAGGTGGACGGCGTTGGAGACGATCAGCATGGCTTGGATCCGCGAGATTCAGGCCGTCAGGATAGCCGCTGACGCTGTAACCTTTGCTTGAAATTTCTCCGCGGCATTCGGCCACGGCCTCGGCTAACGTAGCGACCTGCCCTCACGCGAGCTCAACTGATGGATTCGATCACCCAAGCCGTACTCGGCGCCAGCATCCAGGGCGCCCTGCTCGGCCGCTGGCAGGGGCGCAAGGCGCTGCTGTACGGCGCCATGCTCGGCACCCTGCCGGATCTCGACGTGGTCATCGACTACGGCGATGCCGTGGCGGACATGACCTACCACCGCGGCTTCAGCCATTCGCTGTTCGTCCTCAGCGGTCTGGCCCTGCTGTTGACCTGGCTGGCCAGGCGTTTTCGGCCTCACCCCGGCTATTCGGGGCGGCGCCTGCTGCTCACCGTTTGGCTGATTCTGTTCACCCACCCCGTGCTGGACGCCTTCACCAGCTACGGCACCCAGCTGTTCTGGCCGCTGATGCCGATTCCCACCGCCTGGTCCAGCCTGTTCATCATCGACCCGCTGTATACCCTGCCACTGCTGGTTGCGGTCGTGGTCGGCCTGTTCAACGGCTTGCGCGAACAGGCCTGGCGGGTGCCGGCCGTGGCCCTGGCGCTGTCCACGCTCTATATCGGTTTCAGCCTGGCCGGCAAATACATGGCCGAGCAGCGGGTGGAGGCCGAACTGGCGCGCCAGGGCATCGTCGCCGAGCAGCTGTTCATCACCCCGACGCCGCTCAACAGCCTGCTGTGGCGGGTCATAGTGCTGGACGGCGAGCACTACCACGAAGCCCTGGTCGGCTGGTTCGACGACGCTCCGCCGCAGCTGCAGCGCCTGCCGCGCGGCACACAGCTGCGCGAGCAGTTGCTCGACTCGCCCGCGCACCAGCGCCTGGCCTGGTTCACCGACGGCGTGCTGCGCTACGACCAGATCGGCGACCGCCTGATCGTCACCGACCTGCGTCTGGGCATGACCGGCTTCCACCCCTTCCGCTTCGACTTCGCCCGCCTGCAGGACGGCCAGTGGCAGGTGCACCGGCACATCGAGCGGCTGCCCTTCGAGCGCGGCGAACCCGAGCACCTGCTGGTGCTGCTCAAGCGCATCTGGCAGCCGCAGCTGCCCGTTCCGCTACTGGCCTGGGCCGGCGAACTGGAGAAACCCCTGCTAAGTGAGACGGGCTCGCGCTAACATCGAGCCCTCTTCATCAAGGCAGGATGCCTGCGATGCTGTTCCGCCGTTTCGAGTCGCTGATCGACGCCTTCAAACCCAGCCCGGACGTGCAGCCGCCCGCCGGGCTGGTGCGCTTCTACCTGCACTACCTGCGCCAGGTCTGGCCGCTGATGCTGGCCCTGTTGGTGATGGGCTTCTTCGCCGCGGTGATCGAGGTGGCGCTGTTCGAGTTCCTCGGCCGCCTGATCGACATGGCGCAACGCACGCCGAGCGCCGAGTTCTTCCAGCAGTACCGCGGCGAGCTGCTGTGGATGCTGCTGGTGGCGCTGCTCCTGCGCCCGCTGGTGTTCGGCCTGCACGATCTGCTGGCCAACCAGGCGGTCAACCCGGGGCTGACCAACCTGATCCGCTGGCAGAACCACCGCTACGTGCTCAAGCAGAGCCTGAGCTTCTTCCAGAACGACTTCGCCGGGCGTATCGCCCAACGCATCATGCAGACCGGGCCGAGCCTGCGCGAGTCGGCCATGCAGCTGGTCGACGCGCTGTGGTTCGTGGTGGTCTACGCCGGCAGCGCGCTGTACCTGTTCGCCGCCGCGGATGTGCGTCTGATCCTGCCGCTGCTGGCCTGGATCGTCGGCTACTGCCTGCTGCTGCGCCATTTCGTGCCGCGCATCAAGCAGCGCTCGGCCGCCGCCTCGGCGGCGCGCTCGAAGGTCATGGGCCGGGTGGTGGACGGCTACAGCAACGTGATGACGCTCAAGCTGTTCGCCCACACCCGCGAGGAGGAAGGCTACGCCCGCGAGGCCATGCAGGAGCTGCTGGACAAGGTGCACCAGCAGACCCGCACCGTGACC
Source organism: Pseudomonas sp. AOB-7 (assembly GCF_003696305.1). Lineage (GTDB taxonomy): Bacteria > Pseudomonadota > Gammaproteobacteria > Pseudomonadales > Pseudomonadaceae > Aquipseudomonas. The sequence continues at coordinate 719,286 of NZ_RFFK01000001.1, forward strand.
CTGCTCGACGTCAGCATCACCAGCCTCAACGGCGTGCTGATCGTCGCCACCGGCGCCCTGGCGCTGTGGCTGTGGAGCCTGGGGTCGATCAGCACCGGCGCCATCGCCCTGGCGCTGGGCCTGGTGCTGCGCATCAACAACATGGCCGAGTGGGTGATGTGGGTGGTCAACGGCATCTTCGAGAACGTCGGCACCGTGCAGGACGGCATGCACACCATAGTCCAGCCGCGTCAGGTGCTCGACCGGGAGGGCGCCCAGCCGCTGCGGGTGGAGCGCGGCGAGGTGCGTTTCGAGGACATCCACTTCCACTACGGCAAGGCCGGCGGGGTGATCGCCGGGCTCAGCCTGAACGTGCGCGCCGGCGAGAAAATCGGCCTGGTCGGGCCGTCCGGCGCCGGCAAGTCGACCCTGGTCAACCTGCTGCTGCGCCTGTACGACCTGGAGAGCGGACGCATCCTGGTCGATGGCCAGGACATCGCCGCGGTGAGCCAGGAGAGCCTGCGCGCGCAGATCGGCATGGTCACCCAGGACACCGCCCTGCTGCACCGCTCGATCCGCGACAACCTGCGCTACGGCCGCCCGGACGCCAGCGAGGCGCAGTTGCTGGAGGCGGCGCACAAGGCCCGCGCCGACACCTTCATTCCGCAACTGGACGACGGCCAGGGCGGCCGCGGCATGGACGCCCAGGTCGGCGAGCGCGGGGTCAAGCTGTCCGGCGGTCAGCGCCAGCGCATCGCCATCGCCCGCGTGCTGCTCAAGGACGCGCCGATCCTGGTGCTGGACGAAGCCACCTCGGCGCTGGATTCGGAAGTCGAGGCGGCGATCCAGGACAGCCTGGACGAGCTGATGCAGGGCAAGACGGTGATCGCCATCGCCCATCGCCTGTCGACCATCGCGCGCATGGATCGCCTGGTGGTGATCGACCAGGGGCGCATCGTCGAGAGCGGCAGCCACGCCGAGCTGGTCGCCCGCGGCGGCCTGTATGCGCGCCTGTGGCAGCACCAGACCGGCGGCTTCGTCGGGGTGGATGACCCCGTGGGAGGGGCTTGAGCCGCGACTAGCCGCTAAAGCGCCACCCACAGCATGGCATTCCTGCCCGGTTACTCCGCCGCCGGCTTCTTGCGCTTGAGCGGCGCCAGGCCGTCCTCGCTGACCAGCGCCGAGGGCTTGCCGGCCGGGCGCGGGCCGGACTTGCGCTTGGGCGCAGCCTTCTTGGCGTCCTTGTCGGTCTTTTTCTTCTTGCTGCCGGCGGCCTTGCCCGAGGCCTTGAGGTTCTTCGGCCCCTGGTAGCTGCCCTTGAGCTCCTTGACGGTGCGCCGCTCGAAACGCTGCTTGAGGTAGCGCTCGATGCTCGACATCAGGTTCCAGTCGCCGTGGCAGATCAGCGAAATCGCCAGCCCTTCGCCGCCGGCGCGGCCGGTGCGGCCGATGCGGTGCACGTACTCGTCGCCGGAGCGCGGCATGTCGAAGTTGATCACCAGGTCCAGACCGTCGACGTCCAGGCCGCGGGCGGCCACGTCGGTGGCCACCAGCACCTTGACCGCGCCCTGGCGCAGGCGCTCGATGGCCAGCTTGCGGTCCTTCTGGTCCTTCTCGCCGTGCAGCACGAAGGCCTTGACCCCGGCCGCCACCAGCTTGCCGTAGAGGCGGTCGGCCTGCACCCGGGTGTTGGTGAAGACGATGGCCTTGTCATAGGTCTCGTTGGCCAGCAGCCAGTCGACCAGCTGTTCCTTGTGATGGTTGTGGTCGGCGGTGATGATCTGCTGGCGGGTGCCCTCGTTGAGCTGACTGACGCTGTTGAGCATCAGGTGCTGCGGCGCCTTGAGCACCTTGGCGACCATCTCGCGCAGGCCATTGCCGCCGGTGGTGGCGGAAAACAGCAGGGTCTGGTGCGGCCCGCAGGCTTCGGCCAGGCGCTGGGCGTCCTCGGCGAAGCCCATGTCGAGCATGCGGTCGGCCTCGTCGAACACCAGCACCTCGACCTCGTTCAGCGGCAGGTTGCCGGCGTTGGCATGTTCGATCAGGCGCCCCGGGGTGCCGATCAGGATGTCGATCTTGCGCATCATCGCGGCCTGCACCTTGAAGTCCTCGCCGCCGGTGACCAGGCCGGCCTTGAGGAAGGTGAACTGGGCGAAGCGCTCGACTTCCTTCAGCGTCTGCTGGGCCAGCTCGCGGGTCGGCAGCAGGATCAGCGCCCGGATGCTCACGCGCTGCTGCGAGTTGCCATCACCGAGCAGGCGGTTGAGCAGCGGCAGGACGAAGGCGGCGGTCTTGCCGCTGCCGGTCTGGGCGATCACCCGCAGATCCTTGCCCTCCAGCGCAGGCGGAATCGCTGCCGCCTGCACCGGGGTGGGCTCGACGAAATTAAGCTCGGCCACGGCTTTCAGCAGGCGTTCATGCAGGGCGAATTGGGCAAACACGGGGGCACTACCTCGAAAAATCGACAAAACGGTGCATAGCCTAACGGTTTCCGCCGCCGCGGCCGAATTTCTTTGCAACGCGGCGCCGCCGAGGTTGCGAACCCATGCCATGGGGATGGTCTAATTGGCCCCTTCCCGAGCATCGACAGGTAGTTTTCGCCCATGGATACGGATCAGCTGCTGAGCCAGGCCGAGCAACTCTGGAACCACTTCGACCAGTACCCCTGGCTGGGCGCCATCACCGGCCTGCTGGTGCTGCTGCTGGTGGCGCTGCTGGCCGGACGCCTGGCGCGCTTTCTGATCCTGCATGCGAGCAAGCTGCTGGCACGCCAGCCGGCGCTGTTCTGGCTGGAGGACCTGCGCCACAACAAGGTGTTCAACCGCCTGGCGCAGATGGTGCCGTCGCTGCTGGTGCAGTTCGGCCTGGTGCTGGTGCCGGAGCTGAGCGACAAGGCCGAGCACTTCCTGCGCAACCTGGCCCTGGCCTTCACCCTGCTGTCGCTGACCCTGGCCCTCAGCGCCCTGCTCAACGCCCTGCTCGACCTCTACGCACGCACCCCGCACGCGCGCACCCGCTCGATCAAGGGCTACGTGCAGCTGGCCAAGATGCTGCTGTACGTGTTCGCCGCCATCGTCATAGTCGCCACCCTGATCGACCGCTCGCCGCTGCTGCTGCTGTCCGGCCTCGGCGCGATGTCGGCGGTGATCCTGCTGGTGTACAAGGACACCCTGCTGTCCTTCGTCGCCGGCGTGCAGCTGACCAGCAACGACTCGCTGCGCGTCGGCGACTGGATCGAGATGCCCCAGGTCGGCGCCGACGGCGACGTGGTGGACATCAGCCTGCACACGGTCAAGGTGCAAAACTTCGACAAGACCATCGTCTCCATTCCCACCTGGCGGCTGATGGCCGAGTCGTTCAAGAACTGGCGCGGCATGACCCAGGCCGGCGGCCGGCGGATCAAGCGCAGCCTGCACCTGGACGCCGGCCTGGTGCGCTTTCTCGACGCCGCCGAGGAACAGCGCCTGGCCGGCGTGCGCCTGCTCACCGACTATCTCGGCCACAAGCAGGCCGAGCTGCGCCAGTGGAACGCCGAGCACAAGGCCGAGAACGGCCCCTCGGCCAACCGCCGGCGCATGACCAATATCGGTACCTTCCGCGCCTACGCCGAGGCCTACCTGAAGAGTCACCCGCAGATCCGCCAGGACATGACCTGCATGGTGCGCCAGCTGCAACCCGGCGCCGAAGGCATCCCGCTGGAGATCTACTGCTTCACCGGCACCACCAACTGGCTGGAGTACGAACGCATCCAGAGCGACATCTTCGACTACCTGCTGGCCCTGCTGCCGGAGTTCGACCTGGCGCTGTACCAGCAGCCGGCCGGCAACGACCTGCGCCAGGGCCTGCAGGCGCTGAGTCAAAGACTGCCGTCACAATCGCCAACGGCGCCGACGCCGGAGGCTTGAACCGCCCCGGCCGCGGCGTTCTAATCGGCACACCCCTTTGCTGGAGCCCTACCCATGCCTGCCATAACCCGAACTCCCCTCGCGCTCGGCCTCAGCCTGCTGCTGGTCGCCTCGCCACTGCTGGCCAGCCCGCCGCCGGGCAAGGGCAAGCATGGCGGCGGCCACGACGAGGTGCAGATCGACCTGCGTGGCCCGACCGTGGATATCGGCCAGGTGCGCATCGTGCTCGGCGACAACCGCCAGCTGATCGGCCCGACCTCCGCCCTGCCGCCCGGCATCGCCAAGAACCTGGCCCGCGGCAAGCCGCTGCCGCCGGGCATCGCCAAGAACTTCGACAGCCGTCTGTCGGCGCGCCTGCCCTATTACGAGGGTTACGAGTGGAAACAGGTGGGCCGCGACGTGGTGCTGGTGGCAATCGCCACCGGGATCGTCTATGAGGTATTGAGGAACGTGCTGGACTAAACCAGAGCCCCGGGCGCCGCCGACCAGCGGTCGCGGCGCCCGCCGAACTTGTCGCCTACGCATCGCTCCAATGCTAAGACGCTTTGTTGCGGAGGCATGATGAACCCCTCGCTGATCTACCACGTCACCTCAAGCCTCGATGGCTATATCGCCCGCCCCGATGGTCGCCTCGACTGGTTCGAAGCCCAGCGCCAACCGGACGAGGAATACAGCTTCCAGTACTTCTACTCCAGCATCGACGCCCTGCTGATGGGCCGCGGCACCTACGAGGCGCTGCTCAAGCGCGGTGGGCCCTGGCCCTATCCGGGCAAGCCCTGCGTGGTGCTCACCCGCTCCCAGTTGCCGCGTGCAGCGACCGAGGTGCAGCTGACCCACTGCACGCCGGGGCAGGCTGTGGCGGCGCTGAAGGAAGCCAAGTTCCAGCGCATCTGGCTGGTCGGCGGCAGCTCCCTGGCGGGCACCTGCTACACCGCCGGCCTGCTCGACGAGGTGGTGATCAACCTGGTGCCGCACCTGCTCGGCGCCGGCATTCCGCTGCTGGCCAGCGGCATGGAGCGCAGCCTGGTGCTGAGCGACCAGCGGCGCTTCAACAGCGGCACGGTGCAGCTGCACTACCAGGTGAAGAAGCAGGCCAGCCAGCCGACGCAGATTCCCATGCCGCGCAGCAGCGCCGCCTGATCAGTGCCCGCGCTGCTGCTTGCGCAGCAGCCGGGCGCTATCCCAACCGACCAGCAGCACCGCCAGCCAGATCGGCAGGTAGGTCAGCCATTGCCCGGCATCGAAGGACTCGCCGAGCACCAGCAGGGCCACGCCGAACAGCAGCACCGGCTCGACGTAACTGAGGATGCCGAACAGCCCCAGCGGCAGCAGGCGGCTGGAAGCCATCATCGCGGCGAAGGCCAGGGTGCCGATCAGCGCCATGCCGGGCACCAGCAGCCAGAGCGCGGCCCGCTCCTCGAAGGCGCCCACCGGGGCGTAAGCGACGATCAGCCAGATCGCCAAGGGCGCCAGCATCAGCATCTCCAGCACGAAGCCTGACAGCGCGTCCAGGCGCATCCAGCGGCGCAGCATGAAATACGGCGGGTAGCCCAGCGCAGTGACCAGGGTCAGCCAGGAGAACGCCTGGCTGCGCCACAGTTCGTGCAGCACGCCGAGCACGGCGCAGGCCACCGCCAGTTGCTGCAGCGGGCGCAGGCGTTCGTCGTAGAACAGCCGCCCGGCCAGGACCATGGCCAACGGCAGGAGGAAGTAGCCCAGCGACACCTCAAGCATGCGCCCGGCCAATGGCGCCCAGAGAAACAGCCCCCACTGCACGCCGATCAGCACCGCCGCCAGCGGCCAGGCGGCCAGCAGCAACGGCTCGCGGCGCAGGCGGGCGAAGGTCTCGCGCAGCAGCGCCCCCTGGCGGGTCAGCAGCACCAGCAACAGCACCACCGGAATCGACCAGAGCACGCGCTGGGCGAAGATCTGGATGCCGTCCAGCGGCGCCAGCAGTTGCACGTAGCCGGGCAGCACGGCGAACAGCAGCGAGGCGCCCACCGACAGCGCCACCCCACGCCCGGACAGGTGCATCAGGCCACCCTGCCCTGCAGTAGCCGCGCCCGGCCGAGGCCGGCCAGCGGCAGCGAGGCGACGATCACCGCACCGCCCAGGGCCAGGCGCAGCAGATCGGCGTCATGGTTCCAGATCAGCAGATTGACCAGCAAGCCGGCCGGCACCAGTGCATTGTTCATCACCGCCAGGGTGCCGCCGTCGACCAGGCTGGCGCCCTGGTTCCACCAGTACAGCCCCAGGCCCGAGGCCACCACGCCGAGCCAGGCGAGCACACTCCACTGCAGCAGCGTGCTCGGCAGGCGCTCGGCATTGCCCAGCAGCAGGAAGGCCGGCAACGCCACCAGCAGCGCGCCCAGGTAGAAGAAGCCGAAACGCCGGTACTGCGGCTCGCTGGAGGGGTGGCGCAACAGCAGGTGCTTGTACAGCACCTGGCCGGCGGCGAAGGTGAAGTTGGCCAGTTGCAGCAGCAGAAAGCCGAGCAGGAACCCCTTGCTGACGCCGTCGTAGCGGATGATCCCGGCGCCCAGCACCGCCACCAGCGCGGCGAGCAGCGCCCAGGGGTTGAAGCGGCGATTGAGGGCGTCCTCGATCAGGGTCACGTGCAGCGGCGTGAGGATGGTGAACAGCAGCACCTCGGGCACCGTCAGCAGGTTGAAGCTCAGGTACAGACAGACATAGGTGACGCCGAACTGCAACGCACCGATCAGCAGCATGCCGCGCACGAAGGCCGGCGCCTGGCCGCGCCAGCGGGTCAGCGGCACGAACAGCAGCCCGGCGATGAGGATGCGGCTGAGCACGGCGAAGTAGCTGTCGACCGCCCCGGCCAGGTACTCGCCGATCAGGCTGAAGGAGAAGGCCCACAGCAGGGTCACAATCAGCAGGTAGCGCACGGCGAGCTCCAGGCAACTAAGGCGGCGACCTTAGCGCGTTCGCCCATGCCGGACAATCCGTCGCTGCGGCCTCAGCCGCGAACAGGGTGGACTGCGGTCGCAATCCGGGAGGATCCGCGTGAATGTCTCCGGTTTTGCCCCGGATCAGACGAAAAAGCCGGCCCGCACCCTCGGGCACCGGCCGGCGAACGCGCCCGGATGCGGGCGCTCAGGAGAGTGGAGTCGCGATCAGGCCACGGCCGCCAGCTTGGCCTTGGCCTGGGCCAGCCCCTTGGCACTGAACTCGCTGCCCAGGTTTAGGCCTTCGGCGTGGATGAACTGCACCTCGTGGATGCCGATGAAGGCCAGCGCCTGGCGCAGGTAGGGTTCCTGGTGATCCAGGCCGCTGCCGGCGTAGATGCCGCCGCGGGCGGTGAGGACGAAGGCGCGCTTGCCACTGAGCAGGCCCTGCGGGCCGGTTTCGCTGTACTTGAAGGTGACCCCGGCGCGCAGCACGTGGTCCAGCCAGGCTTTCAGGGTACTGGGGATGGCGAAGTTGTACATGGGCGCAGCCAGCACCAGCACGTCGGCGGCCAGCAGCTCGTCGGTGAGCTGGTTGGAGCGTGCCAGCGCGGCCTTCTCCGCCTCGCTCTGCTGCTCGGTCGGGGTCATCCAGCCGCCCAGCAGGGTGGCGTCCAGGTGCGGCACCGGCTCGGCGGCCAGGTCGCGTACCTGGATCTGGTCGGCGGGATGGGCGGCCTGCCAGTTGGCGATGAACTGCTGGGTCAGCTCGCGGGACACCGAGCCTTGTTGACGGGCGCTGCTTTCGATAACCAGAACACGGGACATGTTTGAGACTCCATCGAGGTGGGTAGAGATCGATGGAGCAGAGATTAGAGTCGCAACTATCGATTAAAAAGCGCAAATATCCGCTTACATATATCGACAAAGTTGATTTATCTACGACCCGGCACTAGGCTCTGCTTACTTGAGGCCACAGGTCAGGCTGACACGCAGGCGAATCACGCTGCGGGTGAACTTGACCGTCAGATTGGTGTTCGCCCCCGGCGCCAGCGCGGCCCGACGGGTCCGCGGCGCTTCGGGGCCGTTGCGGAACACCGCGGTGCATTCGGCCTCGCTCTGACCATAGTTGTAGAGCATCAGCGCCGCCATGTTGTGGTCGATCTCCTGGGTGCTGGCGGACACCTCGGCACCGTTGAGCTGCTTGTCCAGCTCAATGGGGTAGGCATGGGCGCCCAGCGGCAACAGGACGAACAGCAGGCAGCAGAGTTTTTTCATCGACGCTCTCCAACGGGGAAGCGCCAGTGTAGGTGGATATCGCCGGCGATAGAACCCGTTTGCCGGCAGAGACAGGACAAAGCAATGAAGGCTCCCCGTGTAACCCTGGATCAATGGCGCACCCTACAGGCGGTGGTCGACCAGGGCGGCTTCGCCCAGGCCGCCGAGGTGCTGCACCGCTCGCAATCCTCGGTCAGCTACACCGTGGCGCGCATGCAGGAGCAGCTCGGCGTGCCGCTGCTGCGCATCGACGGGCGCAAGGCGGTGCTCACCGAGGCCGGCGACGTGCTGCTGCGCCGTTCGCGGCAACTGGTCAAGCAGGCCAGCCAGCTGGAAGACCTGGCCCACCATATGGAGCAGGGCTGGGAAGCCGAGGTGCGCCTGGTGGTGGACGCCGCCTACCCCACCGCCAATATCGTCCGCGCGCTGTCGGCCTTCATGCCGCAGAGCCGCGGCTGCCGCGTGCGCCTGCGCGAGGAGGTGCTGTCCGGCGTCGAGGAGGTGCTGCTCGAAGGCTCCGCCGACCTGGCCATCAGCGCCCTCAACATCACCGGCTACCTGCCGCAGGAACTGGGCGAGGTGGAATTTATCGCCGTGGCCCATCCGGAACATGCCCTGCACCGCCTGCAGCGCGAGCTGAGCTTCCAGGACCTGGAAACCCAGATGCAGGTGGTGATCCGCGACAGCGGCCGGGTGCAGCCGCGCGACAGCGGCTGGCTCGGTGCCGAACAACGCTGGACCGTCGGCAGCCTGTCCACCGCGCGCACCTTCGTCGGCAGCGGCCTGGGCTTCGCCTGGCTGCCGCGCCACCTGATCGCCCGCGAGCTGGACGAGGGCTTGCTCAAGCCGCTGCCGCTGGCCCAGGGCGGCACGCGCAAGCCGCGCTTCTTCCTCTACAGCAACAAGGAACGGGTGCTCGGCCCGGCCACGCAGATTCTCATCGAGCTGATCAAGAACTTCGACGCCGCCCCCCTGGATGCCGCCTTCGCCGCCCCACAGTCGCCCAACTGAGACCCCGGCCATGCCCTACTTCGACAACGACGGTTGCCAGCTGCACTACGAGGACTACGGCCACGGCGCGCCGCTGCTGCTGGTGCACGGCCTGGGCTCGAGCACCCGCGACTGGGAGTACCAGATTCCCGTGCTCAGCCAGCACTACCGCGTGCTGGCGCTCGACGTGCGCGGCCATGGCCGCTCGGACAAACCGCGCGAGACCTATCGCATCGCCGATTTCGCCGATGACGTGGCCGCGCTGATCGAGCACCTGCAACTGCCGCCGGTGCACCTGGTGGGCATTTCCATGGGCGGCATGATCGGCTTCCAGCTCGGCGTCGACCGCCCGGAGCTGCTGCGCAGCCTGACCATAGTCAACAGCGGCCCGGAGGTGAAGGCGAAAAGCCCGCGCGACTGGCTGGAAATCGGCAAGCGCTGGACGCTGTCGCGCCTGCTCAGCCTGGAGACCATCGCCAAGGCCCTGGGCAAGCTGCTGTTCCCCAGGCCGGAGCAGGCCGAACTGCGACGCAAGATCGAAGAGCGCTGGCCGCAGAACGACAAGCGCGCCTACCTGGCCAGCCTCGACGCCATCATCGGCTGGGGCGTGCGGGAACGCCTGAGCCGCATCACCTGTCCTACCCTGGTGATCAGCGCCGACCGCGACTACACCCCGGTCGAACGCAAGCGCGAGTACGTCGCCGAAATGCCCGACGCGCGCCTGCTGGTGATCGAAAATTCGCGCCACGCCACCCCGCTGGATCAACCCGAACGCTTCAACAGCGCCCTGCTCGCCTTTCTCGAAGAAACCGCCAACAAGGAAAACTGACCATCATGCTCAAGCAACTCGCCTTCGCCGCCTGTTCCCTGCTGCTCTCCACCAGCCTGCTGGCGGCGGACAATCCCAAGGTGCTGCTGACCACCAGCCTCGGCGAGATCGAGGTGGAGCTGGCCGCCGACAAGGCGCCGATCAGCACCGCCAACTTCCTCAAGTACGTCGACAGCGGCTTCTACGCCGGCACCCAGTTCCACCGGGTGATCCCCGGCTTCATGGTCCAGGGCGGCGGCTTCGATGCGCAGATGCAGCAGAAGGACACCGACACGCCGATCAAGAACGAAGCCGACAACGGCCTGCACAACGTGCGCGGCACCCTGGCCATGGCCCGTACCCAGGTACGCGACTCGGCCACCAGCCAGTTCTTCATCAACCACAAGGACAACACCTTCCTCGACCACGGCTCGCGCGACTTCGGCTACGCGGTGTTCGGCAAGGTGACCCGCGGCATGGAGGTGGTGGACAAGATCGCCCAGGTGCCCACCGCCAACCGCGGCATGCACCAGAACGTGCCGCGCGAGCCGGTGCTGATCCTCGAGGCCAAGCGTCTGTAACGCCGCCGGGGGCCATCCCCGGGCTTCCATGAAGGTTTGGTGCGCACGACGCACCCTACGGCCCTACAACGACAAAGCCGCCCAATGGGCGGCTTTGTCGTTTTCGCTGCGGTCTTACTTCTCGACGAAGGCGCGCTCGATCAGGTAGTCGCCCGGCTCACCCATGCGCGGGGAGATCTTCAGGCCGAAGCCGTCGAGCACTTCGCTGGTCTCGTCGAGCATGCTCGGGCTGCCGCAGATCATCGCGCGGTCGTCCTGCGGGTTGATCGGCGGCAGGCCGATGTCGGCGAACAGCTTGCCGCTGCGCATCAGGTCGGTCAGGCGGCCCTGGTTCTCGAACGGCTCGCGGGTCACGGTCGGGTAGTAGATCAGCTTGCCCTTGAGCGCCTCGCCGAAGAACTCGTTCTGCGGCAGGTGCTCGGTGATGAACTCGCGGTAGGCCACCTCGTTCACGTAGCGCACGCCGTGCACCAGGATCACCTTGTCGAAACGCTCGTAGGTTTCCGGGTCCTGGATCACGCTCATGAACGGCGCCAGGCCGGTGCCGGTGGACAGCAGGTAGAGGTGCTTGCCCGGCAGCAGGTCGTCGAGCACCAGGGTGCCGGTGGGCTTCTTGCTGATGACGATCTCGTCGCCTTCCTTGAGGTGCTGCAGCTGCGAGGTCAGCGGGCCGTCCGGCACCTTGATGCTGAAGAACTCCAGGTGCTCCTCGTAGTTCGGGCTGGCGATGGAGTAGGCGCGCATCAGCGGACGACCGTTGGGCTGCTGCAGGCCGATCATGACGAACTGGCCGTTCTCGAAGCGCAGGCCCGGGTCGCGGGTGCACTTGAAGCTGAACAGGGTGTCGTTCCAGTGGTGGACGCTGAGCACACGCTCGACGTTCATATTGCTCATGCGGACTTCCTCGCGCGGACGGGAACCAAAAAAGACGAATTGCGCGGCATTCTAGGCGGGCGCAGAATATCTGTTAAGTGGATTATCAAGATATAGGTTATCGGTTATATCGATATGCGATTTACTCTCAGACAACTCCAGGTCTTCGTCGCCGTGGCCCAGCAGGAAAGCGTCTCGCGCGCGGCCGAGTCGCTGGCGCTGTCGCAATCGGCCACCAGCACCTCGCTGACCGAGCTGGAGCGCCACTCCGACTGTCAGCTGTTCGACCGCGCCGGCAAGCGCCTGGCGCTCAACGCCCTGGGTCGCCAGTTGCTGCCGCAGGCGGTGGCGCTGCTCGACCAGGCGCGCGAGATCGAACGCCTGCTCGGCGGCAAGAGCGGCTTCGGCTCGCTCAACGTCGGCGCCACCCTCACCGTGGGCAACTACCTGGCCACCCTGCTGATCGGCAGTTTCATGCAACGCCACCCCGAATGCCGGGTGAAGCTGCAGGTGCACAACACCGCCCACGTGGTGCAGCAGATCGCCCACTACGAGCTGGACCTGGGCCTGATCGAAGGCGACTGCCAGCATCCGGACATCGAGGTGCAGCCCTGGGTGGAGGACGAACTGGTGGTGTTCTGCGCGCCGCAGCATGCCCTCGCCGCGCGCGGCACGGCGACGCTGGAGGAGCTCACGCACGAGGCCTGGATTCTCCGCGAGCAGGGCTCGGGCACCCGCCTGACCTTCGACCAGGCCATGCGCCATCACCCGCGCAGCCTGAACATCCGCCTGGAGCTGGAACACACCGAGGCGATCAAACGCGCGGTGGAGTCGGGCCTGGGCATCGGCTGCATCTCGCGCCTGGCGCTGCGCGACGCCTTCCGCCGCGGCAGCCTGGTGCCGGTGGAGACGCCGCAGCTGGATCTGCGCCGGCAGTTCTACTTCATCTGGCACAAGCAGAAGTACCAGACCGCGGCCATGCGCGAGTTTCTCGAACAGTGCCGCGCGCTCACCGTCGGGGTGGCGCGCAGCGATCAGATCGTCCTGCCGTCGATTGCCTAGGGTGGACATGCCGCAAGCTTGTCCACCGTCTTACACGGCGAACGCTTGCGCCCGCCCGGGCCATTAACCCGGAATCGACTCCATCTGCTGCAGCAGCAGCGCCGCCTGGGTGCGGGTGCGCACCCCGAGCTTGCGGAAGATGGCGGTGACGTGGGCCTTGACCGTGGCCTCGGAGACGCTCAGTTCATAGGCGATCTGCTTGTTCAGCAGGCCTTCGCAGACCATGGTCAGCACGCGGAACTGCTGCGGCGTCAGGCTGGCCAGGCCGGCGCTGGCGGCCTTGGCCTCGGCCGACACCGGCGCGCCCTCCTCGGCCAACGGCGGCCACCAGGTATCGCCGTCGAGCACCTGGCGCACGGCCTGCTGGATGGTTTCCAGCGGGCTGGACTTGGGGATGAAGCCGCTGGCGCCGAACTCGCGGGAGCGGTTGACCACCGAGGCCTCCTCCTGCGCGGAGATCATCACCACGGGAATCTGCGGGTATTGCCCGCGCAGCAGCACCAGACCGGAGAAGCCGTAGGCGCCGGGCATGTTGAGGTCGAGCAGAACCAGGTCCCAGTCGCTCTTGGCGGCCAGGTGGCCTTCCAGCTCGGCGATGCTGGCGGCTTCCACCAGCCGCACCTCGGGCCCCAGGCCCAGGGTCAGGGCTTGCTGCAGGGCGCTGCGAAACAACGGATGGTCGTCGGCAATCAGGATTTCGTAGGCGGCCATTGGCAGATCCTGTTCTTGTTATGAGTGCACTGCATTGATTATGGCAGCGCCTGGCGCCGCACGACCCGCTCAAGCCCGCGCACTCGACGTGGCAGGCTCCCCACACGGAGCGACGGCGGCGCCCAGCATGCCGAGCCGTGACGGGGTGGTCAAGCGCCGCGCTTTGCGGCACGATTCGCCGCTTTGCCCGCCGAGACACCGCCATGCCGAGCCAAGCCCTGCGCGCCGACCTGTTGATGCTGATCACCGCGATGATCTGGGGCAGCGCCTTCGTCGCTCAGCGCCTGGGCATGGACAGCATCGGCCCCTTCCTCTACACCGGCCTGCGTTTCGCCCTGGCCAGCCTGGTGCTGCTGCCGCTGCTGGCCCTGCTGCAACGGCGCAGCCGACGCCCGGCGGCGCCGCTGAGCCGCGGCCTGCTGCTCGGCGGCGTGGTGATGGGCCTGGCGCTGTCGCTGGGGATCAACCTGCAGCAGGTCGGCCTGCTGTTCACCACCGTGACCAACTCCGGCTTCATCACCGGGCTGTACGTCATAGTCGTGCCGATCCTCGGCCTGCTGATCGGCCAGCGCAGCGGCCTGGGCATCTGGCTGGGCGCCAGCCTGGCGGTGCTCGGCATGTTCCTGCTCAGCGTCGGCGAAGGCTTTACCGTCGCCTCCGGCGACTGGCTGCAACTGGCCGGCGCCTTCGTCTGGGGCGTGCACGTGCTGCTGGTGGGCTTCTTCGCCAGCCGCCACGACCCGCTGCGTCTGGCATTCATCCAGTTTGCCACCTGCGCCGCGATCAGCCTGCTGCTGGCGCTGGTCTTCGAGACGGCGACCCTGGACGGCATTATCAAAGCCGGTCCGGCCATCCTCTATGGCGGCCTGTTCGGCGTGGCCGTCGGTTTTACCCTGCAGGTGGTGGCGCAGCAGCACGCCATCGCCTCGCACGCGGCGATCATCCTCTCGCTGGAGGCGGTGTTCGCCGCCATCGCCGGCGCCCTGCTGCTCGGCGAAGTGCTGGCGCTGCGTGGCTACCTGGGCTGCGCGCTGATGTTCGCCGGCATGCTCCTGGCCCAGCTGTGGCCCAAGCCGCTGCCGGCCGCGCTCAGCGAAAATGCGCCAGGCGCTGGTGCAGCTCGTCGTCCAGATCCAGCGGCAGGCGCCGCTTTGCCGCCAGGTAATGCTGACTGAAGGCATCCAGGTAGCAGTCCAGCGCCTCGCTGGCCTGCGCGTCGCCGGCCAGTTCCAGGCACATGGCCGCCACCTCGGCGGTGCACAGGTGCTCGCCGCGGGTGGAGCGCCGCAGGCGGTAGCGCGACAGCTGCGCCGGGGTCAGGCTGAGCACCGGCAGCGCGTCCAGATAGGGGCTCTTGCGAAACATCTTGCGCGCCTCGGTCCAGGTCGCATCCAGCAGCACGAACAGCGGCCGCTTGCCCGGCGCCAGATGCACCTCGTCCACCACCCGCTCTGGGGCGGCGTACTCGCCGGGAAACACCAGGTAGGGCTGCCACTGCGGCTCGGCGAGCAGCGCCGGCAGCGCCGGATCGACCGCGGTGCGCGTCCAGCCGAAGGCGTGGGTGTCAGCCACCACGTCGGCGATCAGCCAGCCGGTGTTGCTCGGCTTGAGCGCCTCGATGTCGTGCATCACCAGGCACATGCCGGCATGCGCCTCCACCCGCGGGCGCCAGGCGCACAGGCAGTAATCCGGCTGCACCCGGCAAGCCGGGCAGCGCTCGGCTCGCGAGCCACGGGCGACGAAGGGTTTCACGCTGCGCGCCAGGCGCTCGGCGCGTAGCCGGGCGACGGCATGCGGGGGATGGGACTGGTCCACGAACAGGGCTCGACAGAAAAAACGCGGCAGTTTAACAAAGCCGGGCAGGCTATGATGCGCCAGGCGCTGAACCCGGCCGCGCCTGGCGGGTCAAAACCCGCACTCGTTCAGGAGAATCCGCATGTCCCGCGTTACCGCCCTCGTCCTCGCCCTGGCCCTGCCCGTCGCCGCCCAGGCCGCCTCGCTCAAGGA
Organism: Pseudomonas sp. AOB-7; assembly: GCF_003696305.1. Lineage (GTDB taxonomy): Bacteria > Pseudomonadota > Gammaproteobacteria > Pseudomonadales > Pseudomonadaceae > Aquipseudomonas. The sequence continues at coordinate 734,386 of NZ_RFFK01000001.1, forward strand.
GCTCGAACTGACCCGCGCCCTCGAGCAGGTCGCCCGGCAAAGCAGCGAGGGTACGCCGCGGGCGATCAACGAGGACATTCTCGATCAGGGCTACACCGTCGAAGGCCACACCCTGATCAACCACCTCAGCGTCCGGCCGGCCCACGCCGCGCAGATGCGCGGCAATCCGGACACGGTGCGCGCCCAGCTGGCCGCCAGCGTGTGCCGCAACCCGGGTTATCGCCAGCTGCTGGCCCAGGGCGCGCAGCTGCGCTACCAGTTCAGCGAATACCGCAGCAACCGCCCGGTAACCACCGAGCAGTTCGACAGGGCCGACTGCGGCCTGTAAGCCTTCAGCCCTTCTCGGCCCGACGCTGCGCGTCGTCGGCGCGCAGTTCGGCGAGCAGCGCCTCCATATAGCGCGAGCGGCGCACGCCACCCTCCAGACGACGCAGGCATTCGTCTTCCAGGCTCAACTGATTGGTACGCGCCGCCTGCTGCAGCAGGCGGTACAAATCCACATCTATCTCCAGGATCAACTTGGGCATGCCTGCCCCTCCCTTTCCTCGCCGTGCATCTGCGCCAGACGACGCGCCCTCACCTCTCCAGTAAATCAGACGACGCGCCATGGCCGGCTCGCCCGGACGAACGGCGCGCCAGCGACCATACTGACCTGCATCAACGGCATCGTCCGCGCGGCTCGGCAAGATGGGCCGTCGCCTACTGGAGATGAGGATCATGGCATTACTGAGCTTTCTCGGCGCCATTCGCCAAGTCACCGGCTCCTGCTACCTGGTGGAGAGCCGCGACGGCGCCAAGGTGCTGCTCGAATGCGGCATGCACCAGGGCCGCCGCGAGGAGGAGGACCGCAACCGCAGCGCCTTCCCCTTCGACCCGCGCGGCCTGGATGCGGTGGTGGTGTCCCACGCCCACCTCGACCACAGCGGCCTGCTGCCGCGCCTGGTGGCCGAGGGTTACCGCGGCGCCATCCATGTCACCGAGGCCAGCGGCGAGCTGCTCGAACTGATGCTGCTGGATGCCGCCTTTCTCCAGGAGAAGGACGCCGAGTGGGAGAACCGCTGGCGCGCGCGCCAGGGCAAGCCGGCGATCGTGCCGCTGTACACCCTGGCCAACGCCGAGCAGGCGCTCGGCCAGCGCCGCACCCACGCCTACGGCACGCCGGTGGAGGTGGCCAAAGGGGTGCAGGTGACCTTCCATAACGCCGGGCATATCCTCGGCGCGGCGATAGTGGAGATGAAGATCGAGGACCACCACCTGCACCGCCATCTGGTGTTTTCCGGCGACCTGGGCAATACCTGCTCGCCGCTGATGCAGGCGCCGACCACGCTGAGCGAGGCCGACGTGCTGCTGATGGAGTCGACCTACGGCGACCGCGACCACCGCCGTAGCGAGGACACCCTGGAGGAGCTGGCGGCGATCCTGCAGCAGGCCCACCGCGAGGGCGGCAACGTGCTGATTCCCTCCTTCGCCGTCGGCCGCACCCAGGACCTGATCTACTACCTGGGGCGCTTCTACCAGGAGGGCCGCCTGCCGCAACAGGCGGTGTTCCTCGACAGCCCCATGGCGATCCGCGCCAACGCCATCTACAGCCGCTTCCACGACCAGTTCGCCGCCGAGGATCGTGCCGCGCTGGCCGCCAAGGGGGTCAAGCGAGTCGAGGACTGGCTGCCGATCCTGCGCTGTACGCCCAGCGCCGAGGAGTCGATGGCGATCAACCGGATCAACAGCGGCGCGATCATCATCGCCGGCGCCGGCATGTGCAACGGCGGGCGCATTGTCCATCACTTCAAGCACAACCTCTGGCGCGAGAACTGCCACCTGGTGTTCCCCGGCTTCCAGGCCAAGGGCACCCTCGGCCGCCTGATAGTCGACGGCGCCAGTACGGTGAAGGTGCTGCACCAGCGCATCGCGGTGAAGGCCAAGGTGCATACCCTGGGCGGCTTCTCGGCGCATGCCGGGCAATCGCAGCTGCTCGACTGGGCCAGCCATTTCGAGCACCACCCCGAGCTGTACCTGGTGCACGGCGAGCTGGAGAAGATGCAGGCGCTGCAGCAAGCCCTGCGCCAGCAGCTGAACTGGATCGCCAACATCCCCGAACCGGGCGAGCAGATCGCCATCTGACCGGCGCGGCCAGCGACGCTCGCGCCCGATGCGCCTTCCGCCATCGTCCGCAGACGTCCATACTCTGAAAAGGCTCGGGCTTTCAGGGACTTGGAGGTGCCGAGCGGATTCGATCAAGGAGACGCTGCATGCCCTACGAACCGGACGATTACCTGTCACGTCACTTCCAGACCAGTGGCATCGACCTGGCCAGCAAAGTGGACGAGCTGCTCGCCCTCTCCGCCCCCGGCAACAGCCCGAACCTGCCGCTGTACCGCGACATGCTCACCACCGTGATCCGCATGGCCCAGGCCGACCGCAACCGCTGGGACGCCAAGATCATGCTGCAGACCCTGCGCGAGATGGAGCACGCCTTCAGCACCCTGGAACAGTTCAAGCGCCGGCGCAAGGTCACGGTCTTCGGCTCGGCGCGCACGCCGGCCGAGCACCCGGTCTACACCCTGGCCCGCGAGCTGGGCGCGACCCTGGCGCGCTACGACCTGATGGTCATCACCGGCGCCGGCGGCGGCATCATGGCTGCCGCCCACGAGGGCGCCGGACGCGAGAACAGCCTGGGCTTCAACATCACCCTGCCGTTCGAGCAGAACGCCAACGCCACCATGCAGGGCAGCGAGCATCTGCTGTCGTTTCACTTCTTCTTCCTGCGCAAGCTGTTCTTCGTCAAGGAGGCCGACGCCCTGGTGCTCTGCCCCGGCGGTTTCGGCACCCTGGACGAGGCGCTGGAAGTACTCACCCTGATCCAGACCGGCAAGAGCCCACTGGTGCCGGTGGTGCTGCTGGATCAGCCGGGCGGCAGCTACTGGCAGCGCGCCATCGAATTTCTCCAGCAGGAACTGGCGGACAAGGGCTATATCCTGCCCAGCGACCTCAACCTAATGCGCCTGGTGCACAGCGCCGAAGACGCCGCCGAGGAAATCGCCCAGTTCTACCGCAACTTCCACTCCAGCCGCTGGCTCAAGGACAGCTTCGTCCTGCGCCTCAACCACCCGCTCAGCGACGCCGCGCTCAAGCAGTTGCAGGGGGAGTTCGCCGGCCTGTGCAAACAGGGCGGTTTCAGCCAGCAGCCTTACTGCGAGCAGGAACGCGACGAACCCGAACTGTGCCACCTGACCCGCCTGGCCTTCGCCTTCAACGGCCGCGACCACGGCCGGCTGCGCGAACTGCTGAATTTCGTCAACCTGCCGGGCAACTGGGCGGCCTGAGCGTAGACCCGGATTGCATCCAGGCTACTGAAAACACAAAGCCCGGCATGTGCCGGGCTTTGTCGGGTTGCACGGGCGTATCAGGCGTTGCCCGCCACCTTCAGCCTGGCGGCTTGGGTGAAATCGAGCATGCGCTTGAGCGGCTTGACCGCCTTGGGAATCAGCGCCGGGTCGACATGAATCTCGCCACTGCCTTCGCGCAGGCCGGTGAGCACCCGCTCCAGGGTGTTCATCGCCATCCACGGGCAGTGCGCGCAGCTGCGGCAGGCCGCGCCGTTGCCGGCAGTGGGCGCCTCGATAAAGGTCTTGTCCGGGCACAGCTGCTGCATCTTGTAGAAGATGCCGCGGTCGGTGGCGACGATGAAGGTGGAATTGGGCAGGGTCTGCGCCGCCTTGATCAACTGGCTGGTGGAGCCCACCGCATCGGCCAGCTCGACCACGTTCTGCGGCGACTCCGGGTGCACCAGGATGGCGGCGTCGGGGTAGAGCGCCTTCATGTCCAGCAGCTGCTTGGACTTGAACTCCTCGTGCACGATGCAGGCGCCGTCCCACAGCAGCATGTCGGCGCCGGTCTCGCGCTGGATGTAGTTGCCCAGGTGCTTGTCCGGCGCCCAGATGATGGTTTCGCCGTTGTCCATCAGGCTCTCGACGATTTCCAGGGCGCAGCTGGAGGTCACCACCCAGTCAGCACGCGCCTTGACCGCCGCCGAGGTGTTGGCGTAGACCACCACGGTGCGCTCGGGATGCTGGTCGCAGAAGGCCGAGAACTCGTCCACCGGGCAACCCAGATCGAGCGAACAGGTCGCCTCCAGAGTCGGCATCAGCACGCGCTTTTCCGGGTTGAGGATCTTCGCCGTCTCGCCCATGAACTTGACCCCGGCCACCACCACGGTCTGCGCCGGGTGCTGGTTGCCGAAACGGGCCATTTCCAGAGAGTCGGAAACGCAGCCGCCGGTTTCCTCGGCCAGCGCCTGGATCACCGGGTCGCAGTAATAGTGCGCCACCAGCACCGCGTTCTGCTTCTTCAGCTCGGCGGCGATTTCACGGCGATAGAAGGCCTCTTCCTCGGCGGTCAGAGGCTTGGGCTGTTTGGCATCGAGGTGGGCTTGAACCAGAAGGCGTTCGGAAATCTGCGTCATATCATCGAACCTGCGGCGCTCTTGAGCGAGCTGCGAGTATACCCCCTGGCTGCCCATCGCCACAGGCGGGGCAGCATCGGCCAAGGGGCTTTTCCGAGAGCAAAAAAAAGCCAGTCTTGCGACTGGCTTTTGCGATCTGGTGGGTCGTGTAGGATTCGAACCTACGACCAATTGGTTAAAAGCCAACTGCTCTACCAACTGAGCTAACGACCCAACGCGAGGCGCATGATACTGATTTAATTCAGGAAATCAACACTTCGCGAAAACTTTTTCAAACGTAGCGGGTAGCATCGGGTACGCCAGCGGCGACGAAACCGGCGGCGCGCAGGCGGCAGCTGTCGCACTTGCCACAGGCGCGACCGTCGTCGTCGGCCTGGTAGCAGGACACGGTCAGCGTGTAATCCACGCCCAGGCGCATGCCGGCCTGGATGATTTCGCCCTTGCTCAGCTGCTGCAGCGGCGCGCGAATGCGAAAGCCCTGCCCTTCCACCCCGGCCTTGGTCGCTAGGTTGGCCATGCGCTCGAAGGCCTCGATAAATTCCGGCCGGCAGTCGGGATAGCCCGAATAGTCCACCGCGTTGACCCCGATAAAGATATCGCGTGCGCCCAGCACTTCCGCCCAGCCCAGGGCCAGGGACAGGAACACCGTGTTGCGCGCCGGCACGTAGGTCACCGGAATGCCCTCGCCGGGGGTTTCCGGCACGGCGATGGATGCATCGGTCAACGCCGAGCCGCCGATGCCGTTGAGGTTGAGACCGATCACCTTATGCTCGACCACCCCCAGTTGCCGGGCAACGCGCTCGGCGGCCTGCAACTCGGCGCGATGACGCTGACCGTAGTCGAAGCTCATGCTGAAGCAGGCGTAGCCCTCGGCCTTGGCCATGGCCACCACGGTGGCCGAGTCCAGGCCGCCGGAGAGAAGAATCAGCGCTTTCTTGTCGTTCATCCTCAGTGTCCCGGCTCGTCGTTCCAGAGAATCTTGTGCAGCTGCAGTTGCAGGCGTACCGGCAGGTTGTCCGCCACTATCCAGTCGGCCAGCGCGCGCGCGTCCAGCTGCTGGTGGCTGGGCGAGAACAGCACCTCGCCGGCGCGCGCCTCGAGGCGATACTGGATCAGCTTGGACACCGCCCAGTCGTAGTCCTCGCGCGAGCAGATGACGAACTTGACCTGATCCTTGGCGGTCAGCCAGTCGATGTTCTCGTAGCGATTGCGCTGCACCTCGGCCGAGCCTGGGGTCTTCAGGTCGAGCACCTTGCTCACCCGCGGATCGACGGCCGATACGTCGAGCGCGCCACTGGTCTCCAGCGACACCTCGTAGCCGGCGTCGCACAAGCGCTCGAGCAGCGCAATGCAATTGGGCTGGGCCAGCGGCTCGCCGCCGGTGACGCAGACGTAGCGCGGCTTGTAGGCCGCCACTTGGTCGAGGATGGCGTCCAGCGCAACGAGCTCGCCGCCGCTAAAGGCGTAAGCAGTGTCGCAGTACTGGCAGCGCAGGGGGCAGCCGGTCAGGCGCACGAATACCGTCGGCAAGCCGGCGGTACGCGTCTCGCCCTGCAGCGAGTAGAAGATCTCGGTGATGCGCAGGGTTGTTTGCATAGTGGCCACGGGCGTGATGACGAAACAGGCCATCCGCCTCCGTTGCGTTGAATCGGGATGCTTGCCGCACGTAGCGGCAGCGATTGGTTACCCCGCACGGCGAAGGCATCAGCCGAGCTGAAACTTCGCACCCGTTGCAGGGCTGGCGATTCTAAACGAAAAACGCCGCGGCCGATATTTCCCCCCGCCATCGCCCATTGGAGTGCGCCGGCACAGCCTACAGCACGACAGCCGAGCATAAAAAACCCGCGCCTAGCGCGGGCTCTTGAAAGGTCGTGGCCGTTACGGCAGGCGCTGCAGATCGCGCTGGGCCAGCTGCGCGGCCGAGCTGCCGGGAAACTGGGCGATGACCTGCTGGAGGATGCCGCGGGCCTTGTCGTTGTTGCCCAGGCGCTTCTCCACATCGGCCAGCTTGAACAGCGAATCCGGCACCTTGGCATGGCTCGGGTACGCCTGGCTGACCTTGGCGAAGGCCTGACCGGCGCCCTGCAGGTCGCCCTTGGCCAGATTGACCTCGCCCAACCAGTACTGCGCATTGCCGGCGTACTGGCTGTTGGGATAGCGGTTGAGGAAGGCGGTGAAAGCCTGCGACGCCTTGTCGAAATCCTTGGCCTTGATCAGGTCGAAGGCGGCGTCGTAATAGAGCTTTTCCTTGGCCGGATCACCCGGCTCGGCGCTGGCCTGCTGCTGGGCGGCAGGCGGCGTCGGGGTACCGTTGGCGTTGATCGCGCCAGCGGCGGAATTCTGTGCGGGAGCAGCGGAGCCAGCACCGGAAGACAGGCGTTGGTCCAGATCCTGATAGCGCTCGAGGCTCTCCTGCTTGAGGCGCTGGATTTCGTTCTGCTGTTCTTCGAGCATGCCGCGCAGCTGGGCAATTTCCTGCTGCATCTGCTCGAGCTGGTTGAACAGCATACCCTGCGCCGAGGCCGGGGCTTGCGCCCCGCCCCCGGCGTAGGAGCCGGCCGTACCATAACCCGCCGGTGGATAGCTGCTGCCTTGCGGTATGGAGCTGCTTTCCAGTACGGGAACTTCCGCCATCGCCGCAAGCGGCAGGGCGAGCGTCAGAAGGGTCAGGATACAGCGGCAATTACGCATGGCAGCTTACTTGCGCAGCTCTACGCGACGGTTCTGAGCCCAGGACTGCTCGTCGTTGCCAGTGGCAACCGGACGCTCTTCGCCGTAGGAAACCAGTTCCAGCTGAGCCGGGGAAACGCCCTGCAGTACCAGGTAGCGCTGAACGGCCTTGGCACGACGCTCGCCCAGAGCCATGTTGTACTCACGGGTACCGCGCTCGTCGGCGTGGCCTTCCAGAACGACGCGAGCGCCGTTGCCTTTCAGGTCCTTGGCATGTACGTCCAGAGCGCGCATGGCTTCGGCCTTCAGGTCGGAGCTGTCGTACTCGAAGTAGAAGGTGGTGATAGCGCGCAGGGCGGCTTCTTCGCTCAGGCTGCCGTCGACGGCACCGGTGTTGGCACCGTAACCGGCGTTCGGGTCGACTGCGCCTTCACCAGCAGCGTCACCGCCTTTGGAAGAGCAACCAACAGCGACGGCGAGAGCCAGGGACAGTGCAGCAAACTTACCGAATTTCAGCATTTCCATCATGTAACTCCTAATGAACCCCAGTTGTGTTAAGCAATAAAGGTGTAGCGCCGCATCAGTTCAGGTAAGGGGACCAAGAAGGCTCTCGAACTTCGCCTTGAGCGGTAGGAAGAGGGAGCCTCACGCGTCCATTGGTGGACGCCAACATCAAGACTCCCCGGCCCTGCTGGCGGGTGGCGTAGATTAGCATGGCGCCATTGGGCGCAACAGTGGGCGACTCGTCCAAACTTGTGTCGGAAAGTATGCGCAGGCGCTTGGTTTCCAGGTCCTGCGCAGCCACCTTGAACACGGTGAAACCATCCTGGCGATGGATCATCACCAGGGTCTTCTCGTCGGCCGACAACTTCGGGTTGGCGTTGTAGTTACCGACGAAGGTTACCCGCTCCACCGCCCCATTGTTGATGTTGGTCTTGTAGATCTGCGGTTTGCCGGCGCGATCCGAGGTGAAGTACAGGGTCTGCCCGTCCTTGCCCCAGAACGGCTCGGTGTCGATGGCGTAATGGTTGGTGATGCGGCGCATCTGCCGGCTGCCCATGTCCATCACGTAGATTTCCGGGTTGCCGTCGCGCGACAGCACGAAGGCCAGGCGATTGCCGTCCGGCGACCAGGCCGGCGCACCGTTGAGACCCTCGAAGTTGGTGATCTGCTCGCGGCGGCCGGTGTCGATATGCTGGACGAAGATGCGCGGGCGGCGCTGCTCGAACGACACGTAGGCGATACGCCGGCCATCGGGCGCGAAGGACGGCGACAGGATCGGCTCGCGCGACTGCAGCAGGGTCACCGCGCGGGCACCGTCGTAGTCGGAACGCTGCAGGGTGTAACGGGTGTTGTTGGCACCGAAGCGCTCGGCGGTGACGTACAGCAGGCGGGTGGAGAACGCGCCCTTGACCCCGGTGAGCTTCTCGAACGACTGATCGGCGATATGGTGGGCCATGTCGCGCAGCTGGTCGGTACCGCCGCCGACGCTGCCGGTCATCACCTGCTGTTCGGTGCTGACGTTGAACAGCGCGTACTGCACCTGCAGGCGACCGGCGTTCGGCACCAGGCTGCCGACCAGCACGTACTGGGCGCCGAGGGCCTTCCAGTCGCGGTAGATGACTTCGCTGGCCTGGGTCGGCAGGCTGATCATGTTCTGCCGCGGAATCGGCTCGAAGTAGCCGGAGTTGCGCAGGTCGTTGCCGATGATCTCGGCCATGTCCTCGGGCAGCACCGAGCCCCCCTGCCAGCCGAAGGGCACCACGGCGATCGGCGTGGCACGGTCGGCGCCATGGGAGATCACCAGCGGATCGGCCGCCTGCACGCTGCCGACCAGCATGATCAGACCCAACAGGGCCATACGAATCAGGGTATTCACAGCGCTCAATCCTCCGGTTTGAAAATGACGCGACGCTGCCTGTACAGGGAGTCAAAGGTAGCGCGATCCAATTGTTGCATTTCGGGAATACGGCCGACGTTACGCACCGCGGCCACGGCGGAGCTGTCGAACGGCGCATCGCCGCTGGAGCGTGACACGCTGGCGTTGGCGATGGTGCCGTCGGGCAGCATCTGAATCAGCAGTTCGACGCTCATGCCGCGGCGCGCCGACATCGGACGCTGCCAGTTCTCGGTGATCAGCTTGATGATCAGGTCGTCGAGGTTGCCCGCCACCTGGTCACCATGGGTCTCGGCCAGCGCCTGCTGGTTCTGCACGTTGTCCGACAGCAGCTCGGCCAGTGCCGCCGCTTTCTGATCCTCGGCCGCCTTGCGCCGCGCCTCTTCGGCCTTGCGCTTGGCGTCCTCGGCCGCTTTCTTCTTGGCCGCCTCGGCGGCTGCCTTCTTCTTCGCTTCTTCGGCCGCGGCCTTCTTCTTGGCCTCTTCGGCGGCTTTCTTCTTCGCCTCTTCCTCGGCGCGTTTCTTGGCGATGTCGGCCTGGCGTTTCTGCTCGGCGGCCTTCTTCTCGGCTTCGGCCTTCTTCGCCGCCTCGGCTTTGGCTGCCTCGGCCTTTCGAGCCTCTTCGGCTTTCTTTTGTTCCGCTGCCTTGGCCTGGACCAGCTTCTGCTCTTCGGCCTTCTTCTGCTCCAGACGCTCGGTCTCGAACTGCGGCGCCGAGGTCTTCTGCGCCTCGCCCGCCACCTTCTGGGTGGTCTGGGTGGTTGCCTGGCTCTGCGATTTCAATTGATACAGGGTGGCCTGCACCACCGGGCGTGCCGGCGGCAGCTCGGGGCTGAAGGCGAAGCTGACGAACAGCATGGCAAACATCAGGACGTGCAGACCCACGGCCCAGACCACGGGCCAGAAGTAGCTTTCCGAGGGCGAACGCTCGCTGTGCTGCATCAGGGCGCCTCGGTAATCAATCCGACGTTGCCCACGTCGGCCTGCTGCAGACCGCCCATGGCGGCCATCACCGTGCCGTAGTCGACCGACTTGTCGCCGCGCACGAACACCTGCACCGGCTTACCCTGACGACGGTTCTCGGCAATGATCGCCGACACCGCCTGGGTCATCTGTTCCAGGGTCGAGGCACGCTCCTGCTCGGTGTCGACGTCCACCTCGCTGCCCATGTTCCAGTAGTAGGTCTTGTCGGCCTTGATGGAAATGGTCAGCACCTGGGCGTTGTTGTCCTGCGGCAGCGCCTCGCTGCTGACCTTGGGCAGATCGACCTTGACCCCCTGGTTGAGCATGGGCGCGGTGACCATGAAGATGACCAGCAGCACCAGCATCACGTCGATGTAGGGCACCACGTTCATCTCGGCGACCGGTTTGCGTCTGTTGCGAATTCTCGCCATGGCTAACACCTATCCTATGCGCGCGTCTTAGTCGTCCGAGGTGTGCACCTTGCGGTGCAGGATGGCCTGGAACTCGTCGGCGAAGGTGTAGTAACGACCGATCAGCATTTCACCGCGGGCGGCGAAACGGTTGTAGGCGATCACCGCGGGAATCGCGGCGAACAGGCCGATGGCGGTGGCGATCAGCGCCTCGGCGATGCCCGGGGCGACGGTGGCCAGGGTGGCCTGCTGCACCTGGGCCAGGCCGCGGAAGGAGTTCATGATGCCCCATACGGTGCCGAACAGGCCGATGTAGGGGCTGGTGGAGCCGACGGTGGCGAGGAACGGCAGCGCGGTTTCCAGCTTCTCTTCTTCGCGCGAGATGGCCACGCGCATGGCACGCGACACCCCATCCATCACCGCATCCGGGTCGACGCCCTGCTGCTGGCGCAGGCGGGAAAATTCCTTGAAGCCGGCGCGGAAGATCTGCTCCAGACCGGAATCCGGGTCGGGGTTGCTGCCGGCCTGGCGATACAGCTTGGACAGGTCGATACCGGACCAGAAGCGATCCTCGAAGGCATCCAGCGCGCGCTTGGCGGCGCGAATGGCATTGCTGCGCTGGAAGATCATCACCCAGGAAATGACCGAGGCGGCCACCAGGGTGAGCATCACCAACTGCACCACCAGACTGGCGTTACTGATCAGACTCCACATCGACATATGGTCAACGGCGTTGGCGTTGGCTTCCACGCTTACTCTCCTGCTGCAATTAGGCCCGGCGCCTGCACCCCGGCGAACGCATGGCGCAGGGATTCGGGGATGGCCCGGGGTTTCAAGTTGTCGGCGCGCACACAGGCCACCAGGAACTGCCCTTCGCAGAGCAGCACAGCATCCGCGGCCCGCCTGACCTGTTGACGAAAACGCAGGCTGACACGGTTCAATTCGATTACCTCGGCGCTGATGGTCAGCTCGTCGTCCAGCCGCGCCGGCGCGTGATAGCGCGCCTCGGCCGAATGCACGACGAACAACAGGCCCTCACCGGCCAGCGCCGACTGGGCATAACCCAGTTCACGCAGACGCTCGGTGCGAGCCCGCTCCATGAATTTGAGGTAGTTGACGTAGTAGACGATACCGCCGGCGTCGGTGTCCTCGTAATAGACCCGGCAACGGTGGCTGAACGGCTGGACTCCGTTTTGCGCGCGCATACTCTAGTCCTCGCCCTGCTGCTTGCCAATCCGGCTTGGTAACAATTTTTTCGTCATTCGTCGCTCACCGCGAAGAGATCCGCGCCCGGCTGCTCGCCGAGGCGCTTGGGAAGGTTCAGGCCGAAATGCAGGTAGGCGTGACGGGTCACCACCCGCCCGCGCGGCGTGCGCATCATGTAGCCCTGCTGGATCAGGTAGGGCTCGAGCACGTCCTCGATGGTGTGGCGCTCCTCGCTGATGGCCGCGGCCAGGCTGTCGACGCCCACCGGGCCGCCGTCGAACTTCTCGATCATGGCCAGCAGCAGACGGCGGTCGGAGTGGTCGAAGCCGCGTTCGTCGACGTCCAGCAGGTTCAGCGCCTGATCGGCGATGTCGCGGGTGATATGGCCACGCCCGCGCACCTCGGCGAAGTCGCGCACCCGGCGCAGCAGGCGGTTGGCGATACGCGGCGTACCACGGGCGCGGCGGGCGATTTCGTAGGCGCCCCGCTCTTCGATGGGCAGACCGAGGATGCCGGCCGAACGCGTGACGATGGTCGCCAGGTCGTCGATGCCGTAGAACTCCAGGCGCTGGACGATGCCGAAGCGATCGCGCAGCGGGTTGGTCAGCATGCCGGCGCGGGTGGTGGCGCCGACCAGGGTGAAGGGCGGCAAATCCAGCTTGATCGAGCGCGCGGCCGGACCTTCGCCGATCATGATGTCGAGCTGGAAGTCCTCCATGGCCGGGTACAGCACCTCCTCGACTATGGGCGAGAGGCGGTGGATCTCGTCGACGAACAGCACGTCGCCGGCCTCCAGGTTGGTCAGCAGCGCGGCCAGATCGCCCGGGCGCTCCAGCACCGGGCCGGAGGTGCTCTTGATCGACACGCCCATTTCCTGGGCGATGATATTGGCCAGGGTGGTCTTGCCCAGGCCCGGCGGACCGAAGATCAGGGTGTGGTCGAGGGATTCGGCCCTGCCCCTGGCGGCCTGGATAAACAGTTCCATCTGCTCGCGCACGCCGGGCTGGCCGATGTATTCGGCCAGCCTCAGCGGACGGATGGCGCGATCCTGCTGCTCGTCGCGCTCGCGCGGGCTGGCGGTAATCAGGCGATCGGCTTCGATCATCGATAGGGTTCCACTAAGCCATGCCGCGCAAGGCGCGACGGATCAAATCTTCGCTGGTCAAACCATCCTCCTTGACGGCCGCCACGGCCCGGCTGGCCTCTTGCGGCTTGTAGCCCAGGGATATCAGGGCACTCACCGCGTCATTCTCCGCGCTTGAGACTGCCCCCCCGGCGCGAGGTTCAACCACCAGGGTGGCGATGGCCGGCATGCTTTCCCAGGCCTTGAAGCGGTCCTTGAGTTCCACCAGCAGGCGCTCGGCGGTCTTCTTGCCGACGCCCGGCACCTTGGTCAGCGCCGCGGCGTCCTGAGCCTGCACGCAGCGTACCAGCTCGTCCACCTCCAGCCCGGACATCAGCGCCAGGGCCAGCTTGGGGCCGACGCCGTTGAGCCGGATCAGCTCGCGGAACAGCTCGCGCTCGCGCTTCTCGAAGAAGCCGTAGAGCAGCTGGGCATCCTCGCGCACCACCTGGTGGGTGTGCAGGCACAGCGGCTCGCCCACCGAGGGCAGACGATAAAGGGTGGTCATCGGCACTTCCAGCTCATAACCGACGCCATTTACATCCAGAAGCAAATGCGGCGGCTGCTTTTCCGCCAGGGTGCCGCGCAAACGTCCGATCACCACTGCTGTCCTTTAATTAGATTACAAACGAAGGCGCCCGCCGCGCCGCTTGGCGCCGGCCAGGCCGTGGGGAATCAGGCTCTGCCGATGGTGGGCGTGGCACAGGGCGATGCCGAGGGCGTCGGAGGCGTCGATCTGCGGCTTCTGCGTCAGCTTGAGCAGGTGCATGACCATCATCTGCACCTGCTGCTTGTCCGCCGCGCCGGTACCGACCACCGCCTGCTTGACCTGGGTGGCGGTGTACTCGGCCACCTCCAGCCCCGCCTCCACCGCCGCGACTATGGCGGCGCCGCGCGCCTGGCCGAGCTTGAGCGCCGAATCGGCGTTGCGCGCCATGAACACCTGTTCGATGCCCATGGTCACCGGCCCATAGCTGCGGATCACCTCGCCGACGCCGCGAAAGACGATCTGCAGGCGCTCGGCCAGGGACCCGTCACCGGTGCGAATGCAGCCACTGGCGACGTACTCGCAGCCACGGCCGGTATCGCGCACCACGCCGTAGCCGGTGATGCGCGAGCCGGGATCTATCCCCAGAATCAGCGTCATGCCTGTTTTCCATCGATGACGCGCCAGGCGTCACACTGTCTATTTATCCAGGGCGCGAGTATAGGGGCGCCGACGGGCCGCCGTCACCCAGTAGCGGATGCCCGGCGGGCAGATATGAAAAAGCCGGAAGTGCCCGCGGCGACTTCCGGCTCACGGCCTGTCCTATGGCTCAGCCCAACTGATCCATGATCTCGTCGGGGATTTCCGCGTTGTGGTAGACGTTCTGCACGTCGTCGAGGTCTTCCAGCATGTCGATCAGTTTGATCACCTTCTGCGCGGTTTCCAGATCGGCAATCGGCGCGCTGATCGAGGGGATCATGGCGATTTCCGCCTCGTCGGCCTTGAAGCCGGCGGCCGCCAGCGCCTCGTTGACCGCGTGGAACTCGGTGAAGCTGGTGGACACCAGCGCCGAGCCGTCCTCGCCCATCTCCACGTCGTCGGCGCCGGCGTCCAGCGCCGCTTCCATCAGGGCGTCCTCATCCACGCCGGGAGCGAAGCTGAGCTGGCCCTTGCGCTCGAACATGTAGGCCACCGAACCGTCGGTGCCGAGGTTGCCGCCGCACTTGCTGAAGGCATGGCGCACTTCGGCGGCGGTACGGTTGCGGTTATCGGTCATCACTTCGACGATGATCGCCACGCCGCTCGGCGCGTAGCCTTCGTAGCTGAACTCGACGACGTTGTCGGCTTCGTTGTTGCCGGCGCCGCGGGCGATGGCGCGATCGATCACCTCGCGCGACATGTTGGCGGTCAGCGCCTTGTCCACCGCCAGGCGCAGGCGCGGGTTGTCCGCCGGGATCGGCCCGCCATGCTTGGCCGCCACCGTCAGTTCACGGATCAGCTTGGTGAAGATCTTGCCGCGCTTGGCGTCCTGACGACCCTTGCGGTGCTTGATATTGGCCCATTTGGAATGACCAGCCATAACTCACTCCGTTTCTTTCATTGAACAATTGCCGGGGGGGCGCCCCCAAAACGAAGAAGCCTGGCAATCCAGGCTTCTTGTACAGGCTTATTCGGCCTTGGCCTGCTCGCGCAGGCGGATATGCAGCTCGCGCAGCGATTTGTTGTCGACGATGCCCGGGGCCTGGGTCATCACGCAGGCGGCGCTCTGGGTTTTCGGGAAGGCGATCACTTCGCGGATCGAGCTGGCGCCGGTCATCAGCATCACCAGGCGGTCCAGGCCGAAGGCCAGGCCGCCGTGGGGCGGCGCGCCGTATTTGAGCGCATCGAGGAGGAAGCCGAACTTCTCCTGCTGCTCCTCTTCGCTGATGCCGAGCACGCGGAACACGGTCTGCTGCATGGCCTTGTCGTGGATACGGATCGAGCCGCCACCCAGCTCGGTACCGTTGAGCACCATGTCATAGGCGCGCGACAGCGCGGCGGCCGGGTTGGCCTCCAGCTCCTCGGGGCTGCAGCTCGGCGAGGTGAAGGGGTGGTGCATGGCGGTCAGGCTGCCGTCGTCGTTTTCCTCGAACATCGGGAAGTCGACCACCCACAGCGGCGCCCACTCGCAGGTCAGCAGATTGAGGTCGTGACCCAGCTTGATGCGCAGCGCGCCCAGGGCCTCGCTGACGATCTTGGCCTTGTCGGCGCCGAAGAACACGATATCGCCATCGACGGCGCCAACACGGTCGAGGATGACGTTGATGTTGTCCAGCGGGATGTTCTTGACGATCGGCGACTGCAGACCGTCAACGCCGGCAGCACGCTCGTTGACCTTGATATAGGCCAGGCCCTTGGCGCCGTAGATGCCGACGAACTTGGTGTAGTCGTCGATCTGCTTGCGCGGCATGCTCGCCCCGCCCGGTACGCGCAGCGCGGTGACGCGGCATTTCGGGTCGTTGGCAGGGCCGGCGAACACCTTGAATTCGACGTCCTTGAGCTGGTCCTCCACGTCCACCAGCTCCAGCGGGATACGCAGGTCCGGCTTGTCTGAGCCGAAGCGGCGCATGGCTTCGGCCAGGGTCATGTGCGGCAGTTCGCCGAACTCGACGTCCAGCACTTCCTTGAACAGGTTGCGCACCATGGTCTCGGTGATGGCCATGATGTCGCTTTCATCGAGGAAGCTGGTCTCGATGTCGATCTGGGTGAATTCCGGCTGACGGTCGGCACGCAGGTCTTCGTCGCGGAAGCACTTGGCGATCTGGTAGTAGCGGTCGAAGCCGGCCACCATCAGCAGTTGCTTGAACAGCTGCGGCGACTGCGGCAGGGCGAAGAAGCTGCCGGCGTGGGTGCGGCTCGGCACCAGGTAGTCGCGCGCGCCTTCCGGGGTGGCGCGGGTCAGGATCGGCGTCTCGACGTCGAGGAAGCCGTTGTCGTCCAGGTAGCGGCGGATGCTGCTGGTGATGCGCGAACGCAGCTTGAGCTTCTCGGCCATCTCCGGGCGACGCAGGTCGATGAAGCGGTAACGCAGGCGGGTTTCTTCGCCGACGTCGGTGTATTCGTTGAGCGGGAACGGCGGGGTCTCGGCCTCGTTCAATACTTCCAGCTCGTAGCCCAGCACCTCGATGGCGCCGCTGGCCATGTTCGGGTTGACCGCACCGGCCGGGCGCAGGCGCACCTTGCCGGTGATCTTGACCACGTATTCGCTGCGCACGCGGTCGGCCTTGGCGAAGGTTTCGGCGCGATCCGGGTCGAACACCACCTGGGCCAGGCCTTCACGATCGCGGATGTCGAGGAAGATCACCCCGCCGTGGTCGCGGCGACGGTGCACCCAGCCGCAAAGGGTGATTTCCTGGCCATCCAGGCTCTCGTTCAGTTGGCCGCAATAGTGGCTGCGCATCATGATCGTGGTTCGCTTCTCTAAAGGTCTTGGATTGGTCAGGCGGCGCCCTGCGCACTGGGCAGAGGCCACGCCGCGGCGAGCGTCCAGCCGCGCGCCCCGTCTTGAAAAGAGCGGGATTATATAGGGTAAATCGCCGGGGCGCAGCCGCCCGGCGGATGGCTTCTATAATGAAGGGCGCCTTCGTCGCGGAGAACCGCCATGCCCCTGCCCCGCCTCGCCGACCTCTCCAGCGACCTGCTGGATGACTTTCGCCTGGACGCCGCCGAGCAGTTCCCGCGCTGCGAACAACTGCTGATCGAACTGGAGCGCGCACCCAGCAGCGGCGAGCGGCTGCGCGAGCTGTTTCGCCTGGTGCACACGCTCAAGGGCAACCTCGGCTACGTCGGCCTCAATGCGCTGATGCCGCTGCCGCAGGCCATGGAAGACGTGCTCGGCGCCCTGCGCGAGGAACGCCTGGCGTTCGACAGCCTGCTCGGCGACATCCTGCTGCTGACCCTCGACCACCTGCGCGCCCTGATCGACCAGGCCCTCGGCGGCCCCAACGCACGCCTCGGCGCCGCCCAGCTCGACCAGCTGTGCCAGGCCCTGCAGGCATTGGCCATGGCACCGGCGAGCCAGCAGGGGGAAATCCGCCGCCAGTTGCTGCAGCGACTGGACCCCAGCACCCACCTGCAAGCCCCGCCCGCGCCGCTGCAGAGCCAGACCGACGCCCTGCTGGCCCACCACGGCATCGCCGCGCACCCCGACCTACAGTTCTTCGCCGCCCTGACCCAGGCCGCCGAGCAGCGCTCGCGCTACTGGCAAGGCCGCAACCTGCGCCTGCTCGACCTGAGCCTGAGCATCAACGCCCAGGGCGGCCTGGCCGAGCGCCCGGAACAGCTGGCGGCGGCGGTCTGCCTGCACGATCTGGGCATGGCCTTCCTGCCGCTGCAGCTGCTGCACAAGCAGGCCGACCTGAGCCGCGAGGAACGCCGCCTGATGCAGGGCCATCCGCGCCTGGCCGGCGACCTGCTCAGGCGCATGCCGGACTGGGCGCCGGCCATGGAGATCGTCCTGCAGCACCAGGAGCACGCCGACGGCAGCGGTTATCCCAAGGGCCTGCGTGAGGCGGAGATCAGCCCCGGCGCGCTGATCCTGCACATCGCCGACGCCTTCGACGCGCGCACCCACGAACGCGCCCACCAGACCCTGAGCAAGCGCCCGCTGCTGCGCGCCATCCTGGAGATCAACAACCTCGCCGGCCAGCAGTTCAGCGCGCACTGGGTCGAGGTGTTCAACCGCACCCTGCAGCAGAACCCCAACCTGGCCCACGGCTGAAACGGTTGTGCCGGCCCGCCCCGAGTGGCTAAGCTCCGGCCTCCATGGACAACCATCGCGCGCAAGGAGCCACCATGCACTCTCTCTCCGGCAAGGTCGCCGTGATCACCGGCGCCGCCTCCGGCATCGGCCAGGCCCTGGCCACCCGCCTGGCCGCCGAAGGCTGCCAACTGGCCCTGGCCGACATCGACCTGGCGCAGCTCGAACGCAACGCCGAGGCCCTGCGCGGCAGCGGCGCGCGCGTCAGCTGCCACGCCCTGGACGTCGCCGAGCGCGCGGCAGTCTACGCCTTCGCCGACCGCGTGCTGGCCGAACATGGCGGCGCCGACCTGATCGTCAACAACGCCGGCGTCGCCGTGTCGCAGACCATCGAGGCGCTCGGCTACGACGACTTCGAGTGGCTGATGAACATCAACTTCTGGGGCGTGGTGCACGGCAGCAAGGCCTTCCTGCCGCACCTGCTGCGACAGGGCAGCGGGCACATCGTCAACCTGTCGAGCATCTTCGGCATCATCAGCCTGCCGACCCAGGGCGCCTACAACGCCAGCAAGTTCGCCGTGCGCGGCTTCACCGAGGCCCTGCGCCAGGAGGTCGCCTGCCGCGGCGTGGCGGTCAGTTGCGTGCATCCCGGCGGGATCAAGACCAATATCGCCCGTTCCGCGCGCTTCTACCGTGGCATCGACGGCTCGCAGGACGCCGAGCGCGCCGCCCACAATTTCGACAAGCTCGCGCGCACCAGCGCCGCGCAGGCGGCCGAGGCGATAGTCGCCGGGATCAAGGCCGGCCAGCCGCGCATCCTGATCGGCAGCGATGCGCGCTTTCTCGACCGCGTCCAACGCCTGCTACCGGCGGCCTACCCCAGGCTGCTGGCCAAGCTTCTGCATAAAAAGTGAACCGCAAGTTATCGATAGCTTCTAAACATGGCTTTCATTGACATAAGCCAAGATTGCCCCGAGTGGTCCCGTGTTAGGCTCCGCCCAACACTAGGGATCGACACCCCGGGCTCACCTGAGAGGAAAAAACCCTATGGAAATCAATATCGGAATCGCCGAACAGGATCGCGCCGCCATCGCCGAAGGCCTGTCGCGCCTGCTGGCCGACACCTACACCCTGTACCTGAAGACCCACAATTTTCACTGGAACGTCACCGGCCCGATGTTCAACACCCTGCACCTGATGTTCGAGGGGCAGTACAACGAGCTGGCCCTGGCGGTCGACGCCATCGCCGAGCGCATCCGTGCCCTGGGTTTCCCGGCGCCGGGCACCTACGCCGCCTACGCGCGCCTGTCGTCGATCAAGGAAGAGGAAGGCGTGCCCAGCGCCGAGGACATGATCAAGCAACTGGTGCAGGGCCAGGAGGCCGTGGTGCGCACCGCACGCGGCATCTTCCCGCTGCTGGACAAGGTCAGCGACGAACCCACCGCCGACCTGCTGACCCAGCGCATGCAGGTGCACGAGAAGACCGCCTGGATGCTGCGCAGCCTGCTCGCCGCATGACCCGCCCCGAGGCCCGGTGATCCGGGCCTTTTCATTAGGCAGTCGCCCCCCGCCTGTTCTATGCTCTGGCCATTCGCCACCGAGTTTCGTGACGCATATGAGTCAGCCGCCCAAATCCCCCAGCATTCTCGAGCTCTACCCGGAAGACACCCGCGAAGCGGCGACCCTGCTGAAACAGGCGGTGCCGCTGATGATGCGCCACGCCATCGCCCCCAACCCGGTGCATTACGCCCTCTGGTACACCTACAGCAAGGGTAGCGAGCCGGAACTCAACCGCCGCCTGGACAAGGCCGTGGAAGATTTCGACGTCTTCCCGCCGGATACCGCGGTCAAGCTGTTTCGCGACTACATCATCCGCGCCGAACTGGACGAGGCGCGCGCCGGCCAGCAACAGGTGATCGAGCTGGTCGACGACATCGAAGGCGACGTCTCGCGCAGCGTGATCGGCAGCCAGAACTACCAGCACAGTCTCAACCACGGACTCAGCGCCCTGCAGGAGCCGATCATCGACGACCTGCCCAGCGTGCTCAGCGAGCTGCAGGAAAGCACCCAGCTGATGCAGGATCAGCAGGAAAAATTCCTCTATCGCCTACGCGCCGCCCAGGAGGAGATCAAGCACCTGCGCAGCCAGCTGGAGCGCGCGCACCTGGCCGCCACCCTCGACAGCCTGACCCGCGTATTCAACCGCCACGCCTTCACCCGCCTGCTGGAGCAGGCACTGAACGAATCGCACGAGGGCCTGGCCCTGGTGATTCTCGATATCGACCACTTCAAGCAGTTCAACGACCAGTACGGCCACCCCTTGGGCGACCGCGTGCTGCAGCACGTCGGCCAGCTGATGCGCGAGCTGTTGCCGCCGCGCGCCTTCGCCGCCCGCTACGGTGGCGAGGAGTTCTGCGTGGTGCTGCGCGGCTGCACCGACCTCGCCGGCGTGCGCAACTTCGCCGAGCAGCTACGCCACAAGATCCAGGCCCTGCGGGTCAAGGTGCGCCGCACCGACCAGGTGCTCGACAGCATCACCGCCTCCTTCGGTTTCGCCCTGGCCGAAGCCGGCGACACCCTCGAGGCCCTGCTCACCCGCGCCGACGACGCGCTCTATCAGGCCAAGCGCAATGGCCGCAACCAGGTTCACCCCGCCACCGGCGAAAGCATGCTAAGCGCTTGATTTGAGAAGCCCCTGCCTTTGCTGTTAAATACGCCCCGCGCGCCGCGCTCTTGTCCTGCGGCGCGCGCGACGCAATACATCGGCGCGCGCCATGGCCGTCCAGCTGGCCACGGCGAACTTGCCGCCTCCGCAGCACCCTAAGTCGTCATTCAATCAGTGAGTTCATCGAAGATGTTGAAGATTGCCCATCTTGTGACAGGGTTTGCCGCCCTGCTGCTGTCTGCCGTTCCCAGTTTTTCCGGCACATTCCTCGCCACCCCCGACGCCCCCTACCTGGCTCTGATCGGCCTGCTCAACCTACTGCTCGCGCCGCAGCAAGCGCTCAACCTCGGCGCAGCCCGCCAGCAGCTGCAGGGTCTGGCATCGGCCCTACTGATCCTCGCCGCCGTGGTTCAGGGCCTGATTCTGCTCGCGCCGCTGCCGAATATCGGCGGCCAACCCGCCATCTGGCTGAGTCTGCTGATCGCCGTCGTCGCCACCCTGCTGCACCTGACCAGCCAGCTGCGCCCGCAGCCGCGCCAGAGCAGTCAACGCAGCCCGCGCGCGCAACCTGGTCAGCACGCCGCGACCAGCGAGCAAGACGACCGCGAAACCGGCACGGTCAAGTGGTTCAACACCTCCAAGGGATTCGGCTTTATCTCCCGCGACTCGGGCGAAGACATCTTCGTGCACTTTCGCGCCATCCGCGGCGAAGGCCACCGCGTACTGGTCGAAGGTCAGCGCGTAGAGTTCTCGGTGATGCAGCGCGACAAGGGCCTGCAGGCCGAAGACGTGATCGCCGCCGCCCCCGCACGGCGCTGAGCCTCGCAGCAACAAAAAGCCCGCGATCATCGCGGGCTTTTTGTTGCCTGGCATCCCTGGCGCCCCCCTTCTGGCCGTCGCTGCGCGACGCCCAAAATCGCTCCCTGGGATTTTTTGTTGGGCTTAATAATGTGGCGGAGGTGCCTCGTCCTCGGCGACGCCCGCCTGCCCGTGCAACTCTTCCTGACGCCGCGCCAGGGCCGCCAACTGCAGTTGCAGGCGCTCGATACGCTTGTGCTGCTCGACCAGCTCGTCGCTCAGCGCCTGAATGGTGTCGTCCTGGAAGGCCAGGCGGCTCTCCAGCTCCATGACCCGCGCCTCGAGGCTCATGCCGCCTCTCCGGCGAACTGGAAATCCTCGGTCAGCACCAGGCGCAGCTTGTCCTTGAGTTGCTGCACCTGGTCCTCGGCGTAGGGCTGCGCCGGCTGCCGCCCCCAGACGGGCGCCGGCCAGGCGGCATCCTCGCGACGCCGTACGATCACGTGCATATGCAGCTGGCTGACCAGGTTGCCCAGGGTCGCCACGTTCATCTTGTCCGCGGCGAAGGTGTCCTTGAGCTTCTCGGCCAGCAGGGTGGTTTCCTGCCAGAGCCGGGTCTGGTCGGCGGCATCCAGCTGGAACAATTCGCTGACCTCCTCGCGCCGCGGGACCAGGATGAACCAGGGGTAGTGGGCATCGTTCATCAGCAACAGACGACACAGGGGGAAGTCCCCGATCAGCAGGCAGTCCTGCTGCAAACGCGAATCCAGGACGAACATGGCGACTCTCCTCGCATCAAGCCATCAACCAAGCTTAGCGCCGGACCAGCTCGGCGCACTGGGCGCGCAGCATACGCGGCCGGCGGCGACAATTCACCCCGCCGCCACGCACCAGCGCAAGGCAGCTCGGCGCGACGCGCACCGCAGGCGTGCACCATTTTGTTTCCTACCGTAATAATCGCCGCCGCACGTTACCGCACGCGGCTTCCGATACGGCCGCCAAGGGCCTCAAGGCGCCTCGCCCGCCTTCGCCGCAAAGCGTCGACGCGGCCACGGCGAACCCGCGGCGGAGCCGGCTCGGCCTGGACCAAAGCGCCCCTGGCCGCCGGCAAAAGCGAGCTTTTAACGCCGAACTGGGGTTTTGAGCACGACTTTTGCTATCGGTTTGGGCAATGCTCGGCACGCCGCGCAGCGGGTCAATAACAGCGGTATCCGGCACCTCAAACCGCGGAACCAGTCGGCGCAACGGGACGCAAGTGCAGAACTACAGATTTGCGACATCCTTCATAAGCCTTTGCGACACTGCTGTGAAGAAATCGCAACGAATAGATTGCAACTATCGCCAACATTGGCTGCGTGCTATAAGTTAGCGCCGACACAAAAAGAAAGAGCCGCCCATACAATAATTAGATGGGCAGCGCAACTCTTCTAAACCAAAGGAGCAATCACGATGCAAGTGATGAAGTGGAGCGTAATCGCCCTGGCAGTAGCCGCGGGCACTTCCCAAATGGCAGTGGCGTCCAGCCAGTCCGAATCCAACGGCTTCATTGAAGACAGCAGCTTCAACATCTTCAATCGCGTTCTGTACATGAACCGCGATTTCAAGAATGGCGGCGCAAACTTCAACAGCGTCACCGGCGCCAAGAATGGTTATCGCGAAGAAACCGGCCTGGGCATTCGCCTGCTGTACGAATCCGGCTTCACCCAAGGTACCGTAGGCGTCGGTTTCGACGCTCACTCCCTGAGCAGCATCAAGCTCGACAGCGGCCGCGGCCGCCACAGCAATGGCTTGTTCGACACCACTGGCGACGGCCGTGGTGACGATACCCAGACCGAAGTCGGCGGCGCCGTCAAGTTCCGTATTTCCGACACCGTCCTGAAGCACGGCAACATGTTCACTGCCAGCCCTGTGTTCAGCACCGACGACAGCCGTATCCTGCCGGAAACCACCACCGGCACGCTGATCACCAGCAACGAAATCGAAGGCCTGGAACTGACCGCCGGCCGCTTCACCGCCATGAGCAGCCAGGTCAGCACCGATCGCGACACTTTCGCCCTGACCGAAGCCAATATCGTTGGCGCCAGCTACAGCTTCACCGACAACTTCAGCGGCGCCATTCACGCTTCCGACGTCGAAGATCACTTCAAGAAGCAGTACATCAACCTGAATTACAACCTGCCGCTGGCAGAAGATCAGGCCCTGAACTTCGACTTCAACGGCTACCGCACCAGGGATGACGGCCAGGCACTGTCGGGCGAAGTCGACAACAAGATCTGGAGCTTGGCAGCGGCTTACTCGCTGGGCGCCCATACCTTCACCGTCGCTCACCAGCGCTCCTCCGGCGACACCGCCTATGCTTATGGCGTGGACGGCGGCGGCACCATCTGGCTGGCCAACTCGGTTCAATACTCCGACTTCGACCGCAAGGACGAGCGTTCCTGGCAGGCTCGCTACGACCTGAACATGGCCGAGTACGGCGTACCGGGCCTGAGCTTCATGACTCGCTACATCTACGGCGATAATATCGACGTCGAAGGTTTCGATGAAGAAGGTAAAGAACACGAGTTCAACTTCGAAACCAAGTACGTCGTTCAGGAAGGCGCAGCCAAGGACCTGTCGTTCCGCATCCGCAGCTCCATCTGGCGCGCCAACAGCGTGCAGAACGCTGAATACGGCTCCGACCTGAACGACTTCCGCCTGATCGTCGAATACCCGCTGGAAGTGCTGTAACTCCTGCGTTATTCGATAGCTAGTTAAAAAAGCCCGGCATTCGCCGGGCTTTTTCTTTGCACTTCAATTAACCGAAGCGTTCAAAGCGGCAACGCGTAAGTGCCCGTTACATGCGCCACCAACTCGTCCTCATTGCCCGCCGAATAGAGCGAGACCTCGCACACCGCCTGGCGGCGGCTCAGGCGCAGGATGCGCGCCTCGGCGAGCAGGTCCACCGGCCTGGGCTTGACCAGGAAGTTGATATTGAGGTTAGAAGTCACCGCCATTTCCACCCGCCCGAGGCGGCCCAGCACCATGGCGTACATGGCCGCATCGCCCAGGGCCATGATGGTCGGCCCGGACAGGGTGCCGCCCGGACGCACCAGTTTGGCCTGAAAGGGCACCCGCGCCAGCACGCTCTCGCCGTCCAGCCGGTCGATGTGCAGATCGATATCCTCGGCCATCGGCAGCCCCGCGCGAATCAGCGCCTGAACCTCCCCCGCAGTCAATCCCGCCACCTCGACCTCCCGCTTATCGCCGTCGTTGCGCAGGCACGCGGCCGATCTGCCGGCGCCCCGTCCTGTACGCCACTGTACAGGCACCGTACAATGCCGCCCTATTCCAAGCCCTAGCAACCGACAGAACGGCCAAACATGCGTACCAGTCAGTTCCTGCTCTCGACCCTGAAAGAAACCCCTTCCGATGCCGTGGTGATCAGCCACCAGCTGATGCTGCGTGCCGGCATGATCCGCAAGCTGGCCTCCGGCCTGTACACCTGGCTGCCGATGGGCCTGCGCGTGCTGCGCAAGGTGGAGAAGGTGGTGCGCGAGGAAATGAACGCCGCCGGCGCCCTGGAAGTGCTGATGCCTGCCATCCAGCCGGCCGAGTTGTGGCAGGAGTCCGGCCGCTGGGTGCAGTACGGCCCCGAGCTGCTGCGCCTGAAGGATCGCCACGAGCGCGACTTCTGCGTCGGCCCGACCCATGAGGAAGTGATCACCGATCTGGCGCGCAACGAGCTGAACAGCTACAAGCAGCTGCCGATCAACATGTACCAGATCCAGACCAAGTTCCGCGACGAGATCCGCCCGCGCTTCGGTCTGATGCGCGGCCGCGAGTTCATCATGAAGGACGCCTACTCCTTCCATGCCGACCAGGCCTCGCTGCAGGAAACCTACGACCGCATGCACCAGGCCTACTGCAACGTGTTCAGCCGTCTGGGCCTGAATTTCCGCCCGGTACAGGCCGACACCGGCTCCATCGGCGGCACCGGCTCGCATGAGTTCCACGTGCTGGCCGAGTCCGGCGAAGACGATATCGCCTTCAGCAACGTCTCCGACTACGCCGCCAATATCGAGAAGGCCGAGGCCATCCCGCGCGAGCAAGCGCGCGGCGCCGCCACCGAAGCGATGCGCCTGGTCGACACCCCCGACACCAAGACCATCGACGCCCTGGTGCAGGGCTTCGGCCTGGCCATCGAGAAGACCATCAAGACCCTGGTGGTGCACGCTGCCGAGGAAGGCAAGCTGATCGCCCTGATCGTCCGTGGCGACCACGAGCTCAACGAGATCAAGGCCGCCAACCTGGAGCAGGTCGCCAGCCCGCTGCAGATGGCCAGCGAAGCCGAGATTCGCGCCGCCATCGGTGCCGGCCCCGGCTCGCTGGGCCCGGTCAACCTGCCGATCCCCTGCATCGTCGATCGCAGCGTGGCGCTGATGAGCGATTTCGCCTCCGGTGCCAACATCGAGGACAAGCACTACTTCGGCGTCAACTGGGAGCGCGACCTGCCGCTGCCGGCAGTGGCCGACCTGCGCAACGTGGTCGCCGGCGACCCCAGCCCGGATGGCCAGGGCACCCTGGAGATCAAGCGCGGCATCGAAGTCGGGCATATCTTCCAGCTCGGCACCAAGTACAGCGAGGCGATGAACTGCCAGGTCCTGGGTGAGAACGGCAAGCCGGTCACCCTGACCATGGGCTGCTACGGCATCGGCGTATCGCGCGTGGTGGCCGCGGCCATCGAGCAGAACAACGACGAGCGCGGCATCCTCTGGAACGACGCCCTGGCGCCCTTCCACATCGCCCTGGTGCCGCTGCGCTACGAAACCGAGCAGGTCCGCGAGGCCACCGACAAGCTCTACGCCGAGCTGACCGCCGCTGGTTTCGAGGTGCTGCTGGACGACCGCGACAAGAAGACCAGCCCCGGCATCAAGTTCGCCGACATGGAGCTGATCGGCATTCCGCACCGCGTGGTAGTCAGCGACCGCGGCCTGGCCGACGGCAACCTGGAATACAAGAGCCGCGCCGAGACCGAAGCCCAGGCCGTGCCGCTGGCCGACATCCTGCCCTTCCTGCAAGCCCGTATCAGCCGCTGATCACGCCGCACCGAGACATCATGCACACGAGCAACAGCCTTCGCCTCATCGGCGCCGCCCTGTGCGGCGCCCTCTTCCTCAGCGGCTGCGCCAACCAGCTGCCGCAACGCAGCGAGCACGAGGAGCGCGTCGAACGCAAACTGCTGGACCACCAGCTGCAGATCGACGTGGGCGAACCCAAGGTATTGGAACTGCCCCAGCGCCGGGTGCGCGTGCATGATCAGAAGAACTTCGAGGTCACCGCCTTCGAGGTCACCCGCCGCTACGACCGCTACACCCCCTACCAGCCCTGGCGCGAGCTGTACGAGGTGCCACTGGGCGCGGTGGCGGTGGTCGCCGGGATCGGCGCCAACGTGCTCAACGTGGTGCTGCTCGGCAGCCTGCCGGACAGCGCGACGCGCGACTGGATCAGCTACGGCATGGCCGGGCTCAACCCCTTCATGAACGTCGAGTCCAACGGCCGCGCCGAGCAGAACCTGGCGAGCATCGAAGAGGTCCAGCAGGATCGCCGCATGGAATATTCCAGCCTGCCCTGGGCCGAGCGTCCGGTGCGGGTGTTGGCCGGCGAGCAGAGCTTCGAGCTGCTCACCGACCGCAGCGGCGTGCTACGCCTGAACCTGCTGGACAGCCCCTTCACCGAACAGGATATCGGCCGTCTCGGCATGCTCCTGCTCAGCGTCGAGGACGAGCGCGACGAGACCCGCGCCGAGGCCAGCCTGCTGGTCAGCCACACCCTGCGCGGCAAGCTGCGCGAGGCCCACGACCTGATCTTCGACGACCTCGAGGACGACGACGTGGCGCAGTGGGTGCACCGGGTCAAGCGCCTGTCCGACCTGGGCCTGGAAGAAGAAGCCAGCGAGCTGGAGCAGAGCCTGATCGAACTGACCCGCAACGACCCGGAACTGCAGGAAGCCTTCCTCAAGGCCCTGCTGGAAGACGCCGGCCGCCTGGCCGCCGATCCCGTGGTGAACTGAGGCGCCTGTGCCCCTGCCTCGACTGCTGCTGGCGGCGCTGCTGCTGGCCGTCAGTGCCGCCGAGGCCAACCTGCGCCAGGCGCCCGAGCCGGAACTGCGCGAACTGCTGCAACGCACGGTGAGCCAGGCCGACAGTTTCGCCGACCGCTTCGATGCCGAGGTCTGGCTGCTGGACATGTCCACCCGCCTGACCCGCTATGTCCCCGACGACCAGCAGCGCCTGACGCTGCTGCGCCTGGTGCACGCCGAGGCGAGCAAGGCCGGGCTGCGTCCGGACCTGGTGATCGCCCTGATCCACGCCGAGAGCCACTTCGACCGTTTCGCCATTTCTTCAGTGGGCGCCCAGGGGCTGATGCAGGTGATGCCCTTCTGGAAGGCCGAACTGGGCCGGCCACAGGACAACCTCACCGACAACGCCACCAACCTGCGTTACGGCTGCACCATCCTGGCCTACTACCTCAAGCGCGAGAACGGCAATCTCAGCCGCGCCCTGGCCCGCTACAACGGCAGCCTCGGCCAGCTGAAATACCCGGCCAAGGTCATGGGCTTCTGGTACGACTACTGGTACGTCAAGCCTTAGCGCGCGCCCTGCGCCTAGACCATCTGCAGGCCCTGCTTGCCTTGCGGCGGAGGAAAGGCCGCGTCGAGCAGGGCCAGATCGTCCTCGCTCAGCACCAGCGCAGCCGCCGCGGCATTGTCGCGCAGGTGCGCGGCCTCCACGGCCTTGGGAATGGCGATCACCCCGCCCTGGCGCAGGGTCCAGGCCAGCGCCACCTGGGCCGGCGTGGCGGCATGCCGCGCGGCCACTTCGCTCAGCGCCGGCTCGCGCAACAGGGCGCCGGCCTGACTCAGCGGACAATAGGCCATCAGCGGCATGCCGGCGCGGCGCTGCCAGGGCAGCAGGTCGTACTCGATGCCGCGCGCCTCGAGGTTGTACAGCACCTGGTTGGCGGCGCAAGCCGCCTCGTCCAGCTCGACCAGGTCGTCCAGATCGAAGTTGGACACGCCCCAGGCGCCGATCTTGCCCTGCTCGCGCAGGCGCTCGAAGCCCACGACCGTCTCCTGCAGGGGGTGCTGGCCGCGCCAGTGCAGCAGGTACAGGTCGATGCTCTCGCAACCCAGGCGCCGCAGGCTGCGTTCGCAGGCCTGTTGCACGCCCTGGCGGCTGGCGTTGTGCGGATAGACCTTGCTGACCAGAAAGACCTGCTCGCGGCGCCCGGCGATGGCCTCGCCGACCACCTCCTCGGCGCCGCCCTCGCCGTACATTTCCGCGGTGTCGATCAGCCGCAGGCCGAGCTCGAGGCCTTCGCGCAGGGCCGCCACTTCGCGCGTCCGCTGGCGGCGATCCTCGCCCATGTGCCAGGTGCCCTGGCCGATCACCGGCACCCGGGTGCCGGCCAACTCAAGCGTACGCATCGTCACTGCTCCTCCTGTTCATGACCGCCAGGGATCATAGGTGCCAAAGCTCCACAGATGCCCTTCGATATCCAGGCAGGTGAAGCCGCGCCCACCATAGTCCTCGTCGCGCAGCTCGATGACCACCTCCACCCCGGCCGCCTGAACCCGGGCATACAGGGCATCGGCGTCCTCCACCACCAGGTACAGGCACTGGGTACAACCAGCGGCCTGGTCCGGTTGGCGCATGCACCGGCCGTGGGGCGAGTCGGCCGGCGAGCCGAGCATCAGCATGTCGCGCCCCCGGCGCAGTTGGGCGTGGGCGATACCGCCCTGCGCGTCGGGCACCACCAGTTGCGCCTCGAAGCCAAACACCCGGCACAGCCAGTCGATTGCCGCCGGGGCATCACGGTAACGCAGGCAGGGAATCAATCGGTTACCGTCATTGCACTCTTTCATCGCACACCTCCGCATAGCCGTCGCCGCGCCATTGCAGCAGGCAGAAACCGTGGCCGAAGGGGTCGCTGAGCAACGCCAGCCGCCCCCAGGCCTGTTCGCTGATCGTGCCCTCCTGACGCGCGCCGGCAGCCAGGACCCGCGCCAGGGCGACGTCCAGGTCGTCGACGACGACATCCAGATGCAGCGGTGTCCAGTGGCGGCCATAGTCGCGCCCCGTCCTCGCCGTGGCGAAAGGCCCGCTGCCCGCCGCCTTGTGCAGCAGATAGAGCGGCACCGCGGCCCCCAGCAGCTCGACCACGCTGCCCGCGAACAACCGGCGCCCGACCCGCAGGCCCAGGCCGTGGGTATAGAAGGCCTCGGCCGCCGCCAGGTCCGGCACGTCGAGGTTCAGCAACAACTCCATGCTCAGAGCGGCTTGAGCAGCAACAGCAGCGATACCGGCTGCACGCTCTCCGGGTGCAGCGGCTCCTGCAGCCACTCCAGGCGCCAGCCGGTCTCGCCGATCAGCGTCAGCCAGGACTGCAGGGTGCGAAAGAACCAGGGCATGGGGGCCTGGAAACCCTCGCCGAAACCGGCGAAGTCCTCCACCCGCCAGCCGTCGCGATAGGCCTCGCCGTGGCTGGCGCGCCAGGGGTGCAGGGTCTGGATCAGCAGGCTGCCGCCCGGCGCCAGCAGCCCGTGCAGGCTGTGCAGGAGCGGCTGCAGCGGCTCCTCGAGCAGGGCGAAGTTGCACACCAGCACCTCGAAACGGCCCAGCGCCTCGGCCTGGCTGTCCAGCTCGGCGTAACCGCAGACCCGGTACTGGCTGCGTCCATCGCAGGCGGCGCGGGCCGCCTCGATCAGCGGCGCCGAAGCATCCACGCCGACCGGCTCGATGCCGTGTTCGGCCAGGCCGCGGCACAGCCAGCCCTCGCCGCAGCCGATATCCAGCACCCGCTTGGGTGCCAGGGCCAGCACTGCCTGGAGAATCGCCGCATCGGTGACCAGCCGCCGGCTCTCGATGCGTTGCTCGCGCACCGCGGCAGCCCAGGCATCGGCGTTGGCCTGCCAGCTCTGCTGAAGCTGTTCTCGATGATCGCGCTGCATGGCGATTTCCTGCATTTTTGCGGTGAAGTGGATTCTAGACGCTGCGCCAGCGTCTAAGCTGATATCAGGCAAACGCGGTGACCCGCCTTCTGGCGGCGCTCACCCGGGGGATTTCCGTGAGCTGACAGGCCAGGCCGGTGGATTATGGGCGCATTATGGCAATCCGATCCTCAGCAGCGCGACCTTGCGTCGGACGCTATCGCGGCGACCGAACCGACGCCGGGTCCGCCGTCGCGGCGCTGGCGCCTGCTGCCCTACCTGCTGGTACCGCTGCTGGTGCTGCTCGCCGCCGCCCTGCTCGCCTTCGAGTTGCGCAGTGCGCACTTTCAGGCCCGCGAATTGAGCCGCTACGCCGCCAGCCTGAATTATCGCGTCGAGCCCGGGCCGAGCCCGGCCATCGTCTACCCGAGCGACGGGCCGTTCGACAAGCGCCAGGGCTACGCCTACCTGCCGCTGATGCTCGAGCGCCTGCAGCAGCGCGACTTCCTGATCAGCGAGCAGGCGCGTTTTTCCCCGGCGCTGATGGCCTATAGCCGCCGCGGCTTCTTCCCGCCGTTCGTCGAGAAGAGCCAGAGCGGCCTGAGCATCGCCGACTGCCGCGGCACGCCGTTCTACCAGTTCCGCTACCCACAGCAGGGCTATGCCGACTTCGCCGCCATCCCGCCGCTGGTGGTGGGCAGCCTGCTGTTCATCGAGAACCGTCACCTGCTCGACAGCGAGCAGCCGCTGGCCAACCCGGCGGTGGACTGGCCGCGCTTCGCCATGGCGGCGCTGTCGCAGCTGGGCAAGCTGCTCGACGTGCAGGATCAGTCCGCCGGCGGCAGCACCCTGGCCACCCAGCTGGAGAAATACCGCCACTCGCCCGACGGCCTGACCCTGTCGGCCGGGGAAAAGCTGCGGCAGATGATTTCCGCCAGCGTGCGCGCCTATCAGCAGGGCCCGCAGACCCTGGAGGCGCGGCGGAACATCGTGCGCGACTACCTCAACAGCGTGCCGCTGTCCGCCGCGCCGGGGCACGGCGAGGTGCACGGCCTGGCCGACGGCCTGCGCATCTGGTACGGCGCCGATTTCGAGCGCAGCAACGCCCTGCTCGACCCGGCCCGTACCCCCGAGGCCAGCCTGGCCGAGCGCGGTCTGGCGCTGCGCCAGGTGCTGTCGCTGATGATCGCCCAGCGCCGCCCATCCTATTACCTGGCCCAGGGCCGCAAGGAGATGGAGGCGCTGACCGACAGCCATATCCGCCTGCTGGCCGGCGGCGGGCTGATCGACGGCGCCCTGCGCGACGCCGCCCTGGCGCAGAAACTGCGCTACCGTGACTGGCAGCTGGAACCCAACCTGCGTCCGGTAGAGAGCGACAAGGGCATCAGCGTGGCCCGCTCGCGCCTGTCCAACCTGCTGGGCATGCCGCTGTACGACCTCGACCGCCTCGACCTGGCCGCCCGCAGCACCCTGCAGCGCGACCTGCAGCAGCAGGCCAGCGCCTACCTGCAGCGCCTGGCCGAGCCGGAGTTCGCCGGGCAGATCGGCCTGTTCGGCGAACGCCTGCTGTCGCCGGAAAAGACCGCCGAGGTGCGCTACAGCTTCACCCTGTTCGAGCGCACCGCCACCGGCAGCCGGGTGCGGGTGCAGACCGACAGCACCGACCAGCCGTTCGACATCAACGAGGGCAGCAAGCTGGAGCTGGGCTCCACCGCCAAGCTGCGGGTGCTGGCCACCTACCTGGAGATGATCGCCGAGCTGCACCAGCGGCATGCCGGCAAGAGCGTCGAGGAGCTGCGCGCGCTGGACATAGCCCCACAGGACAACCTTAGCCGCTGGGCGATCGACTACCTGCGCGGCAACCCCGGCGCCAGTCTGCCGGCCATGCTCGACGCGGCGCTGGAGCGCAAATACTCCGCCAGCCCGTACGAACGCTTCTTCACCGGCGGCGGCCTGCACACCTTCGGCAACTTCCGCCGCGAGGACAACGGCCGCATCCCGACCCTGCGCGAGTCCCTGCGCGAGTCGATCAACCTGCCGTTCATCCGCCTGATGCGCGACCTGGTGCGCTACAGCACCTACCAGAGCAGCGCCGAACTGCTCAAGGACGACAAGGACCCGCGCCGCGAGGAATACCTGCGCAGCTTCGCCGACCGCGAGGGGCGCACCTTCCTCCTGCGCTTCTGGCGCAAGTACCAGGGCCAGGCGGAGCAGCAGCGCCTGGAAACCTTCCTCAGCGGCCTGCGGCAGACCTCGGTCCGTCTGGCCGCGGTGCACCGCTACCTGATGCCGCAGGCCGACGAGGCCACCTTCGCCGCCTTCCTGCGTGCCCAGGTACCGCAGGAAAAACTGACCGACCAGCGCATCGCCCGCCTCTACCTGGACTACGGCCCCGGCGCCTACAGCTTGCCGGACCAGGGCTACATCGCCCGGGTGCACCCGTTGGAGCTGTGGCTGCTGGGCTTTCTCATCGAGAACCCGCAGGCCGGCTTCGGCGACGCCGTCGCCGCCAGCGTCGACGAGCGCCAGGAGGTCTACGGCTGGCTGTTCCGCAGCCGGCACAAGAGCGCCCGCGACAGCCGCATCCGCATCATGCTGGAGGTGGAGGCCTTCTCCGACATCCACAGGCGCTGGCAGAACCTCGGCTATCCCTTCGCCCATCTGGTGCCGTCACTGGCCACCGCCATCGGCAGCTCCGGCGACCGCCCGGCGGCACTGGCCGAGCTGATGGGCATCATCCAGAACGACGGCATCCGCCAGCCGGTGCTGCGCATCGAGGAACTGCACTTCGCCGCCGCCACCCCCTACGAGACGCGCGTCGAGCGCAATACCCGCGGCGCCAAGCGGGTGATGTCCTCGGAAGTCGCCGCGGCGCTGCGCGGCGCGCTGTCGCAGGTGGTCGAGGGCGGCACCGCGCGGCGCCTGCAGGGCAGCTTCCTGCTGCAGGACGGGCGCAGCCTGACGCTCGGCGGCAAGACCGGCACCGGCGACAACCGCATCGAGAGCGTCGGCGCCGGTGGCCGGGTGCTCAGCTCGCGGGCGATGAACCGCACCGCCACCTTCGTCTTCTTCCTCGGCCCGCGCCACTACGGCACCCTCACCGCCTTCGTCCCCGGCCGCGAGGCGGAGAAATTCACCTTCACCTCGGCGCTGCCGGTGCAGGTGCTCAAGGGCATGGCGCCGATCCTCGCGCCCTACCTGGAACCGGGCAGCGCCACCCTGTGCCAGGCGCCGCAGAGCGCGCCGCAGATCAGCTGGCGGTGACGCCTCATCGCGCCGCCCGCCTTGCCGACGCGGCTCGCGCCTAGGGGCGGTCTTGGAACTGTTGCAGATAGAGCGCCTCGACCTTGGCCCGCGCCCAAGGCGTCTTGCGCAGGAAGGCCAGGCTGGACTTGAGGCTCGGCTCGTGCTTGAAACAGCGGATATCGATATGCCGGGCCAGCCCCTCCCAACCGAGACGCTCCACCAGGGCACTGAGGATGGCCTGCAGGGTGAGGCCGTGGAGCGGGTCTTTCGCGGTCATGGGCAACCTGTACGGGATCGGGGAACGGGGGATGCCACCTTAGCCAAAGGCGGCCGACAACGAAAGCCGATCCGGTCCCGGGAAGCGGTGTGACTGCGGCCTCGCCGAGGCCCCCATGGGCGTATGAGACCGCGCCTACCGTTTCCTGCGCAGGCATAAAAAAGGCGGTGGTTGCCGAGGCAACCACCGCCTGTGTCGTCACTGCCAGGGGATCAGACCGACTGGTATTCCTTCTCCGCTTCGTCGAAACGCTGCAGCATCGCCTTGCTCGGGCCGTTGCCGATGCGGCTGAAGATCAGAATCGCCAGGGTGGCGAGGATGAAGCCCGGGATGATCTCGTACAGGCCCAGACCGATCCAGTTCTTCCACACGATCACCGTGGTGGCACCGACCAGCATGCCGGCCAGGGCGCCGTTACGGGTCATGCCTTTCCACACCAGGGAGAGGATCACCACCGGGCCGAAGGCGGCACCGAAGCCGGCCCAGGCGTAGGACACCAGGCCCAGGACGCGGTTTTCCGGGTTGGCGGCCAGCCAGATGGCGATCAGCGCCACCAGCAGCACCATGGCGCGGCCGACCCAGACCAGTTCGGTCTGCGAGGCGCCTTTGCGCAGGAAGGCCTTGTAGAAGTCCTCGGTCAGGGCGCTGGAGCACACCAGCAGCTGGCAGCTCAGGGTGCTCATCACCGCGGCGAGGATGGCGGACAGCAGGATGCCGGCAATCCAGGGGTTGAACAGCAGCTTGGACAGCTCGATGAACACCCGCTCCGGGTTCTCGGCGACCGGGCCGGCCAGTTCCGGGTGGGCGGCGAAGTAGGCGATGCCGAAGAAGCCGACGGCCACGGCACCGGCCAGGGTCAGGATCATCCAGGTCATGGAGATGCGGCGCGCGGCCGGAATGGCCTTCACCGACTCGGCGGCCATGAAGCGCGCCAGGATGTGCGGCTGGCCGAAGTAGCCCAGGCCCCAGGCCATCAGCGAGATCACGCCGACGAAGGTGGCGCCCTTGAGCATGTCGAAGTTGGTGGCGTCGTTCAGCTCGATGGCGGCGAAGGTCGCAT
Organism: Pseudomonas sp. AOB-7; assembly: GCF_003696305.1. GTDB lineage: Bacteria > Pseudomonadota > Gammaproteobacteria > Pseudomonadales > Pseudomonadaceae > Aquipseudomonas. The sequence goes on from NZ_RFFK01000001.1 coordinate 769,358, forward strand.
CGGCGCCGCCGGTGGCGATCAGCACCACGATCGGGGTGAGGATCAGGGCGAAGATCATCAGCGTGGCCTGCACGGTGTCGGTCCAGCTCACCGCGAGGAAGCCGCCGATGAAGGTGTAGGCGATGGTAGCGGCGGCGCCGGCCCACAGTGCGGTCTCGTAGCTCATGCCGAAGGTGCTCTCGAACAGACGGGCACCGGCGACCACGCCGGAGGCGCAGTAGATGGTGAAGAACACCAGGATCACCACGGCGGAAAAGATGCGCAGGATGCGGCTGTTGTCTTCGAAGCGGTTGGTGAAGTAGTCCGGCAGGGTCAGGGCGTTGCCGTTGTGCTCGGTCTGCACGCGCAGACGGCCGGCGACGAACAGCCAGTTGAGGTAGGCACCGATGACCAGGCCGATGGCAATCCAGCTTTCCGAGATACCGGCGATGAAGATGGCGCCCGGCAGGCCCATCAGCAGCCAGCCGCTCATGTCGGAGGCACCGGCGGACAGCGCGGTAACGAAACTGCCGAGGCTGCGGCCGCCGAGGATGTAGTCGGAAAGGTTCTTGGTGCGCAGATAGGCGACCAGGCCGATCAGCACCATGGCTGCGATGTACACCACGAAGGTGACGAGCATTGGAGTACTAGCTGTCATTGGGGGGCTCCCCTCTCGTTTGTTGTTATCGGGCATCGGCGACCGCCCATGCCCTGAATGGCAAAACGCACCCGCTCGTGGCGAGTGCCGGGCTCCGCTCTCTGTCACTCGTCGCACCGGCGCATTGGCGGGCACAGGCAAGGGCAGAAACCGGCGCTGTGGGATCTCCACCGCATCGTCACTGCATCGGCAAGTGCCTGGGCACCCTCCCTGACCTCCCTGGCTGACGCCTGCGGCCACCGAATCGCGCCACCACCGTGCTGGCCGCTGTTATCGGTCTAGCTCAGCATCGCTGGTCTGACCAATGGGCGCGGCCGGAAAACGGTCGTGACGAAAAGTGAAGGGCGGAATTTAGTGGCAGAGCGGCGCGGGCTTCTTGCAAAAAGCTCTGGAGTTTTTACAGAAAGCTCCAGCCCGGGGAACTTCCGGCGAACGGCCGTTCGAGCCGGCCAGCGCTAACGCCCTCAGCCCTGGCGATAGGGCAGGTAGCGCCGCGCGTCCTCGGCGTAGGCCAGCACGCCGGGGCGTTCCTGGGCGAGGAAATCCGCCACCGCGGCGCGCAAGCCGGGATGGCAGAGGTAATGCCAGGAGCGAGTGATCACCGGCTCGAAACCGCGGATCAGCTTGTGCTCGCCCTGCGCGCCGGCATCGAAACGGGCCAGGCCCTGGTCGATGGCCAACTGCATGCCCTGGTAGAAGCAGGTCTCGAAATGCAGCCGGTCGAACTCGGCCAGGCAGCCCCAGTAGCGGCCGTAGAGCGAGCCGCCGCCGAGCAGGCTGAAGGCCATGGCCACCGGACGCGAGCGCTGGCGCGCCAGCACCACGCGGATGGCGTCGGGCATGCGTTCGGCCAGCAGGCTGAAGAAGGCGCGCGTCAGGTACGGCGCCTGGCCGCGCACCTGGTAAGTGTTGGCGTAGCACTGGTAAACGAAGTCCCAGTCCGCCTCGCTCAGCTCACCGCCCTGGCGCCAGTCGAAGTCGATGCCCTGCCCCGCCACCTGCTCGCGCTCCTTGCGCAGCTGCTTGCGCTTGCGCGAACTCAGCGCCTCGAGAAAGTCCTGGAAGTCGCGGTAGCCGCGGTTCGTCCAGTGGAACTGGCAGCCGAGGCGTTCCAGCCAGCCGGTGCGGCCCTGCAGCAGGGCGTCGCAGGCCGGTGCGGTGAAGTTGATGTGCAGGCTCGACAGGCCCTCTTCGGGCAGGCCCGCGGCCAGGGCGTCGAGCAGTTGCCCGGCGGCCTGCGGATCGCCGAGCAGGCGCGCGCCGCCGACCGGGGAGAAGGGCACCGCGCCGAGCAGCTTGGGGTAATAGCCGATGCCGGCGCGGCGGCAGGCGTCGGCCCAGGCGTGATCGAACACGTACTCGCCGTAGGAATGCTGCTTGAGGTAGGCCGGCATGGCGGCGCGCAGCGTGCCGCGCCGGTCCAGCCACAGCCGGTGCGCCGGCTGCCAGCCGCTGCGCCCGCCGACGCTGGCGCTGTCTTCCAGGGCACCGAGAAAGGCGTGACGCAGAAAGGGCTGGGCGTCGGGCAGCAGCGCGTCCCAGCTGGCTGGATCCAGGTCGGCAAGTCGGTGCAGGGTCATGATCGGCATGGGCGCAGTCTGGCCTGTGCCGTGGGCGAAAAAAAGCCCGGGCGCCATTTTTAACCTCGCCTGGCACCGGCCCGCCGGATGGCCGCCAGGGGTGGCGAGCAACAAAAAAGCCCCGCCATCAGGCGGGGCTCAAACAGGAGCAGAGTCGGCGTTGAATCAGAACGCGTACTGCATGCGCATCACGAAAGCGTCGCCGTCGTCGTCACCCACGTTGTTGGTGATCTTGTCGGTCTCGGCCTTGACGTAGTTGGCGGCTACCTTGACCACGTCGTTGACGTACCAGTTGACGCCTACGGTGTGCAGCTTGGCCTTGGTGTCGCCCACTTCGCGGGTGGCGGTGGCCACGGTGACGTTGTCGTCTTCGACCTTGATGTTGTCGTAGCGGTAGAAGACTTCCCAGGCGCCGAGCTGCTTGTTCTCCGGCTTGATGCTGTCGAACTTCGCGCCGTCGAGCTTGTAGCCGCGCGATTCGCCGGTCAGGGTGTAGGCCAGCTGAGCGTAGTAACCGTTGGCTTCGACGTCTTCAATACCGGCACGGTCGGCCTTCAGCTTGCGCGCCAGGTATTCGGCCTGAGCCGAGAACGGGCCCATGGCGTAGGCCAGTTCGGCACCCCAGGCCGCGTCGTTGTCGAAGTCGCCAGCCACGCCCTGGAAGCCGCCAAAGGTGGCGCGGTTGCCGTTGGTACCGGCGTCGTTGCCGCCGTTGGTGGACACGCCCCGCACGGTCAGACGCGGACGGATACGGCCGTCTGCGGCGACATCGTCGAGACCGCGGTTGGCGTAGTTCAGACCCAGGTGCAGGACATTGCCGGCCTCGGCCATCGGCGCGAACACGCCGCGCACGTTGAACTGTTTGACGCTCTCGCCGTCGGTGTCGTTGCTGTCCTTGGCGCTGACGCCACCGGACAGGAAGGCCATGTTGCCCAGAACCGAGCTGGCCTGCACGCCCATGCCGTTCTCGTGGCCGTTGACCCAGTCGGCGATTTCATAGATGGCGGAACGCTCGATGGCGGTGATCCACTTGGAGCTGGTGGCCTTCTCCAGACCGAAGTCCGGATCGAAGCGACCAAAGCGCAGGTTGACCGGGTTGAAGCCGGTGTAAGCAATCGACGCCTCGTCGAAGTAGCCGTCGTCGCTGTTGCCGGCGTTGTGGGCGAGGTCGTAGCTCAGCACATACTTCCAGTCCTTGTAGACGGTGCCACTGAGCTCCAGGAAGGCACGACGGAAGTAGGCGGCGTCGGCGTTGTTGCCGTTGCGGGTGTAGAAACCGTCGAAAGTGCCATAGTCGGCCTGCAAGCGGCCGCCGAGCTTGAAGCTGAACTCCTTGTCGGTAGTCGCTACTTCCAGGCCACCTTTGGTCTTGATCACGATATCGGCGCCGTCGGTGGTGACGGTGCCGGCGAAAGCCTGGGCGGAAACGGCCAGGGCCAGGGCGCTGGCTGCGAAACCGGCGAAGTGCTTACGGATCATCGAGAAATTCCCCTGTTGGACTTTTAGTGTTGAAAACACCCGAGCGCAGGGCTCGTTCGTGCTGGGGGGAATCTTGGCGAGGGGTTATTTCAGCTCAGTTGCCAATATATAAAGATTTCATGACAGCGGAACTTTTTTACTTCGATTCTCTATAAGCAGCGCAGCGCTCTGGCCCGCGGTTCAGGACGGCGCGAAGCGCGGCCCGAACAGGATGATGGCGGCGCCCGCCAGGCATAGCGCCGCGCCCAGCCAGTCGCTGGCCAGCGGCCGGGTCTTCTCGACCAGCGCCAGCCAGGCCAGCGAAGCGACTATATAGACCCCGCCGTAGGCGGCGTAGGCACGCCCGGCGAACGCCGCCTCGACCCGCGTCAGGATCAGCGCGAACAGCGCCAGGCTGAGCAGCCCGGGCACTATCCACCAGGCGCTGCGGTCGAGCCGCAGCCACATCCAGAAGGCGTAGCAGCCGGCGATCTCCAGCAGTGCGGCGAGCAGGAACCACAGGTAGTTGAGCACGTTCGCCTCCTCAGCCGCGCAGCATGCCTTCGCGTTCCCAGGCGCAACGCACGCGCAGGGCGCCCTCCTGGGGGCTGTGAAAGCCGCTGTCGGATTCCCAGCGGAAGGTGTGCACGCCATTGAGCTCGGTTTCCAGGTGCACCACCGCACTGGCCCAGTACAGGCGCTTGAGCAGCGCCTCGAAGGCCTCGATCCACAGGTTCCACTCGTACTCCACCGCGCCGTAGCTGGCGCCGAAGTGGATCACCTGGGTCTGGTACAGGCCGGCGCCGGGCTGCTCGCAGAAGGAGAACATCTCGCGGCCGAGGAAGGGCCAGAGGTCGCCGGCCGGCAGTTCGGCCAGCACGCCGTGGTTGGTTTCGCGGCGCAGGCGACGCAGCTCGGGGTCATCCGAGGGCCAGTCGCGGATGCAGCCATAGACGATGGATTCGGACTCCACACCGGCACTCCAGGAAAAACAGACCGCCTTCTAACACAGCCCCGGCGGGCAAGAAAGGAACTGGCGCGAATTCTTCACCGCTGGCGCCGCTGGCTGCGCCCGAGCAGCCAGGCGATCAGCGTCATCAGCAGGGCCAGGCCGGTGAGCGCGGCGAACGGCAGGCGGTAACTGCCGGACAGGTCGCGCGCCAGGCCGGTGAGTATCGGCGTCATGCAGGCCAGGCCGTAGCCGGTGAACAGCATCATCGCGGTCCAGCGGCTGACCGCCAGCGGCGAGCCGGCCTCGTACAGCGGCAGCACCAGCGACAGGGCGAAGGAGCCGCCGAGACCGAAGCCGATCAGCACCGCCCAGAGCTCGGGGACCACGCTCGGGGCAAAGCTGATCATCGCCAGGCTCAGGCTGCTCAGCACGCCGCAAGCCAGCAGCAGCGAGTAGCGGGCATCGAAGCGCTGCGCCAGCCAGGGCAGCAGGAAGGAGCTGGGCAAGCCCATCAGCATCGAGAGGCTGAGCAGCGAGTTGCTGCGCAGCAGGCTCAGCCCGGCCTCGTGGTAGCGCGCCACCACCCAGGTGGCCAGGGCATAGAACAGCCCGGCCTGCAGGGCGAAGAAACAGCTGATCAGCCAGGCGCGCGGCTGCCGCCAGGGCAGACCGCCCTCCGGCGCTTCGCCGGCGCCGAGCTGGTTGGGCAGGCACAGCCAGAGCAGCACGCCGAGCAGCGCCGGCAGCGCCCAGACCGCCAGGCCGAGGTGCCAGGCATCGCCGAACAGCGCGGTGGCCGGCGCGGTGAGCACCGCGCCGGCGGCGCCGCCGATGGCCATGCCGAGGGAATACCAGCCCACCACACGGCCCATCTGCCCGGCGAAATAGCGCTTGATGAAACCCGACAGCAGCGGCCCGGCCACCGCGATGGCGGCGCCGAGGGCGATGGCGCTGGCGATCAGCACCGCACTCTGGTGCGCCGCCAGACGCGCCAGCAGGGCCAGGGCGATCAGCGCCATGCACAGTACGATGGTGCGCTCCAGCCCCCAGCGCAGCGCCAGGCGCGGCGCCAGCGGGGCGAGCAGGCCCATGCACAGCACCGGCAGCGCGGTGGTCAGGCTGATGAAGCTGCGGCTCAGCGACAGCTCGGCGGCGATCCGCTCGATCAGCGGGGCGAGGGAGGTGATGCCGGGGCGCAGGTTGATCGCCGCCAGCACCAGGGCCACCAGCAGCAGGGCCCGAGGGACTGGTTTCACGGATTATCCAAGGTCAGAACGGCAGGCAGGCCGGATCGGCCACCCTACCCCCGCAGGCCCGCTCGGGCAAGCCTGCAGCGGCAATTAACTGACCTTTCGGTCAACCCGCCGGCTTGGCCTTGCCGCGCATCTTGTCGGCCATGTTGGCCATCTCGTCGTAGAGCGCCTGCGGGTTCTTCTGCTTGAGCGCCCAGGCCATGCGGCCCATCTCGTGCGGCAGGATCATGAAGCTGCCCTTGGCCAGCTCGGCGTGGATGTACTCGGCGATATCCGCCGCACTGATCGGCGAGCTTTCCAGCAGCTTGCCGACCTGCGCCTTCATCGCCGGGGTCGGACCGCGGAAGGAGTCCAGCAGGTTGGTCTGGAAGAACGACGGGCAAACCACGTGCACGCCGATCTCCTGCTGACGCAGCTCGATCAGCAGGCTTTCCGACAGCGCCACCACGCCGGCCTTGGCCACGTTGTAGTTGCTCATCGCCGGCCCCTGCATCAGCGCCGCCATCGAGGCGATGTTGACGATCTTGCCCTTGCTCTGCTCCAGCAACGGCAGGAAGGCCTTGCAGCCCTTGACCACGCCCATCAGGTTGATCGCGATCTGCCAGTCCCAGTCCTCCAGCGACAGCTCGCTGAAGAAGCCGCCGGACGCCACCCCGGCGTTGTTGACGATGATGTCGATGCCGCCGAACTGCTCTTCGCAGGCCTGCGCCAACGCGGTCAGCTGGCTGTAGTCGCGCACGTCGCAGCGGCGGGTGAAACCGTCGCCGCCGGCCTCGCGCACCAGCTTGAGGGTCTCGGCCAGGCCGGCCTCGTTGACGTCGGCCAGGGCCAGACGCCAGCCATCGCGCGCCCAGCGCAGGGCGATCTCGCGCCCCAGGCCGGAACCGGCGCCAGTAATCATCATGCGGTTTTGCATAGCGGGCCTGCCTTTTCAATGTCCGGTTGGAATGGCTGGCAGTGTAGCGAAGGAAATAGTGCCGCCTGCCCTTCATCAGGCTTATGAATAGGCAGGGCAAATCGGCGCTACGGCCTGCGTCTCCAGCGCCACAGCAGCCAGCCGTACACCGCGCCGTTGACCAGCAGCACCAGTGCGCCGAGCCACAGCTGGATCTGCGGCGTCAGTCCGGCCGGGTAGATCAGCGGGATCAGGTAGTGTTCGACGAAGCCGCCGTCGTAACCGGCCTGCCCCGCCGCGCGGCGCAACTGGTTCTCCCAGGGCGTCAGCGGGCACAGCAGGTGGCACAACTCCACCACCGCGCCCCAGGCCACTGCCGGCAGGTGCAGCCAGACCAGGCGCGGCCAACGCAGCAGCAACAGGCCGCCGCCCAGCACGAAGAGGATAAAGGCCAGGTGCAGCAGCACCAGCGCATCGGCGGCCAGGCGCAGCAGCATCAGTTCACCACCCGCGGCGGCGGCGCCGTGGTGGAGCCAGGGCGATCGCGGACCGGCATGCAACAACCTCCTGTCAATGGCGCGCGCCTCTTTGGCAGGGCGCGGCGCCGCGAGACAAATAGAGCAAAACCCTCAATAACATCCCGCTCATGCACTTCGACTATCGAAGCCATGCACAGCCCGCATTTCCCCCGGCTGCACAGGGGGACTAGCCTTGCTCTCGACGCGAAACGATTCTCATCGAGGTGCAGCATGCTCAAGACCCTGACCTTCACCATCATGCACTTCTGCATCGCCTTCGGCGTGGCCTACGCGCTGACCGGCAGCGTCGCGGTCAGCGGCCTGGTGGCGGCGGTCGAGCCGCTGTGCAACTCGGTGGGCTTCTACTTCCACGAGAAGTTCTGGGCGCACCTGGAGGCGAAGAAGCGCGAGTCGGCCATTCCCAGGCATGCCTGGCTGCATCACCACGTCTGATCGGCGACTTGCCAGAGCCCTGGGCACCCGCGGCATACTCGGCAGCATCCACAAGGAGCCGCCATGTCCAAGCTGAGCCTGCGCCCCGCGCAACCCGCCGATATTTCGCTGATTCTCGACTTCATCCAGGAACTGGCCGAGTACGAACGGCTCAGCCACCAGGTGGTCGCCGATCCGCTGCAGATGACCGAACACCTGTTCGGCCCGCGCCCCTTCGCCGAAGTGCTGATCGGCGAGGTGGACGGCGAGGCCGCCGGCTTCGCCCTGTTCTTCCACAACTACTCCACCTTCCTCGGCCGTCCCGGACTGTATCTGGAAGACCTCTACGTGCGTCCCGCCGCCCGCGGCGCCGGCCTCGGCAAGGCGCTGCTGGCCGAGCTGGCACGCCTGGCGGTGAGTCGCGGCTGCGGCCGCCTGGAGTGGTCGGTGCTGGACTGGAACACGCCGGCCATCGGCTTCTACGAAGGCCTGGGAGCCACGCCGCAGGACGACTGGACCGTCTACCGGCTGACCGGCGAGGCGCTGGACGCGCTGGCCGGACAGCCTCGATAAACGGCGGTTCTGGCACTTTGCCCCAGCTATTGCTGTCATAAGCGGGCTGTTCAATCGAGACGTTCTCTTCCTAAAAGGGACTTGCACATGCCCAGCCTTGCCCGACTCGCCGCCCTGCTCGGCGGCCTGGTCTTCTGTGCGTCCGCCGCAGCGGCGGACGTGGACGCCGAAAGCTACGGCTTTCCGCTGGCCAACCCGTTCGAGGCGACCATCGCCACCACCCCGCCGCAGCTGCGCCCGGCGTTGCCCGCCGACGACGCCATCGACCAGCGCGACTACGCCGTGCGCATCCGTCCGGATCGCGAGTTCGAGCTGCTGAAGAACTTCTGGCCGGTGACCAAGCTGCAGTACCGCCTGGCCCAGCAGAAGGGCCGTGCGCCGCTGATCTTCATCATCGCCGGCACCGGTGCGCACTATTCCAGCGGCACCCCGGAATACCTGAAGAAGCTGTTCTACGGCGCCGGCTTCCATGTGGTGCAGCTGTCGTCGCCGACCAGCTACGACTTCATGGCCGCCGCCTCGCGCTTCGCCACCCCGGGCTACACCCCGGACGATGCCGACGACCTGTACCGCGCCATGCAGGCGGTGCGCGCCCAGCACCCCAAGCTCGAGGTCAGCGAGTTCCACCTCACCGGCTACAGCCTCGGCGGCCTGCACGCCGCCTTCGTCAGCCAGCTCGACGAAACCCGCCGCGCCTTCGACTTCAAGCGCGTGCTGCTGCTCAACCCGCCGGTCAACCTCTACACCTCGATCACCAACCTCGACCGCCTGGTGCAGACCCAGGTCGAGGGTATCGACAACAGCACCAACTTCTACGACCTGGTGCTCGGCAAGCTGACCCGCTACTTCAACGAGAAGGGTTACCTGGATATCAACGAGGCCATGCTCTACGACTTCCAGCAGTCCAAGGAGAAGCTCTCCGACGAGCAGATGGCCATGCTCATCGGCACGGTATTCCGCTTCGCCGCCGCCGACATAGTGTTCAGCTCGGACCTGCTCAACCGCCGCGGCCTGATCACCCCGCAGGGCTATCGCATCAGCGAGGGCACCAGCCTCACCCCCTTCTTCCAGCTGGCGCTGCGCTGCGACTTCGACTGCTACATCGCCGAACAGCTGGTGCCGATGTGGCGCGCCCGCTACGACGGCGGCAGCCTCAACCAGCTGATCGATGCGGCCAGCCTCTATGCGCTGGAGGACTACCTCAAGGGCAGCGACAAGGTGGCGGTGATGCACAACGCCGACGACCTGATCCTCGGCCCCGGCGACATTGGCTTCCTGCGCCGCGCCTTCGGCGAGCGCCTGACCCTGTACCCGCGCGGCGGGCACTGCGGCAACCTCAACTACCGCGTCAACAGCGACGCCATGCTGGAGTTCTTCCGTGGCTAAGCACTGGATTCTGATCGCCCTGCTGTTGGGCAGCGGGCCGGCCTTGGCCGAACACCACGCCGACCCCGACGGCTTCACCAACCCGCTGCAGCACCTGCGTTTCAACCCGGGGCTGGATCAGCAGGAGTTCGAACGCGCCTCCAACGACGCCCTGCAGGTGTACGACCCGCTGGAGTCGTGGAACCGCCGCGTCTACCACTTCAACTACCGCTTCGATCAGTGGGTGTTCCTGCCGCTGGTGGACGGCTACCGCTACGTCACCCCGAACCTGGTGGAAAGCGGCATCCACAACTTCTTCAGCAACCTCGGCGAAGTGCCGACCCTGGCCAACAGCCTGCTGCAGCTCAAGGGCCAGCGGGCGATGAACAGCACCGCGCGGCTGCTGTTCAACACCATCCTCGGCATCGGCGGCATCTGGGACCCGGCCAGCCGGATGGGCCTGCCCCGGCTGCGCGAAGACTTCGGCCAGACCCTCGGCCACTACGGCATGCCGGCCGGCCCCTACCTGATGCTGCCGCTGCTCGGCCCCTCCAACCTGCGCGACACCGGCGGGCTGGTGGCGGACTACAGCCTGGAAAGCGCGGTCAACTACCTCGACGTGGCCGACGCCAGCAGCCGCAACCCCGGCATCACGGCGCTGCGCGCGGTGGACGAGCGGGCGCACACCAGCTTCCGCTACGGCCAGCTCAACTCGCCGTTCGAGTACGAGAAGCTGCGCTACTTCTATCACGAGTCGCGCAAGCTGAAGATTGCCGAATGACAGGCCGCCGAGCAGCGGGATAAACCCGTTGACCGCGGGGCCGCCCCGCGGTTTTAAGCTGACGGCCTCTCGCCAGCAGAAGGAGTGCAGCATGCGCGTCGCCCAACTGGCCAAGGCCGCCGCCGTCAGCGGCGATACCGTGCGCCACTACACCGACCTCGGCCTGCTCAAACCGCGGCGCGATCCGCACAACGGCTACCAGCTTTACGCCACCGAGGACCTCAAGCGCCTGCGCTTTATCGCCCGCGCTCGCCGCCTGGGCTTCAGCCTCAAGGACGTGCAGGCCATCCTCGCCCGCGCCGACAGCGGCGCCGAGCCCTGCGCCGAGGTGCGCGAACTGCTCGGCGAGCGCCTGCACGCGCTCGAGGCGCATATCGCCGAATGCCAGCGCCTGGCCGGGGTGATGCAGCGCGCCCTCGCCGACTGGGCCGCGCGGCCGCAATGCGCGGCCGACGGCCAGGCCATCTGCCAGCTGATCGAGGATTTCGAACTGCCCGGCGAAAGCCGCCCGGCCAGCCCCTGCCCCGCCCACTGAAACATCGAACAGATCGATCAATAGCCCGCAAAACTTGCGCTATTTGATCGACAAGATCGGCGTAGCATGATCTCCATCGCCTCGACCGACGGAGTCCACACCATGATCCAAGCCCGCCGCATCCTCAGCATCCAACCCGGCCAGCCGGCCTCGGACGGCGCCGGCGTGCGCCTCAACCGGGTGATCGGTGGCCCCGGCCTGGAGCGCTTCGATCCCTTCCTGATGCTCGACGAGTTCTCCAGCAGCGACCCGGACGACTACATCGCCGGCTTCCCGCCGCACCCGCACCGCGGCTTCGAGACCATCACCTATATGCTCGAAGGACGCATGCGCCATGAGGACCACCTGGGCAACGTCGGCCTGCTCGGCACGGGCGGCGTGCAGTGGATGACCGCCGCGCGCGGCATCGTCCACAGCGAGATGCCCGAACAGGAGTCCGGCGCCATGCGCGGTTTCCAGCTGTGGCTCAACCTGCCGGCCAGGGACAAACTGGGCGACCCCGGCTACCGCGATATTCCGGCCGAGGAGATTCCGCGCCTGACCACGGCAGGCGGCGTCGAGGTGGTGGTGATCGCCGGCCAGTTCGACGACGGCCAGCTCCGCCAGGCCGGCGCCGTGCAGCGCCCGCACACCCAGCCGCAGCTGTTCGACCTGCGCCTGCCGCCCGGCAGCCGGATCGCCCCGCGCCTGGCCGACGGCCAGCGGGTGATGCTGTACGTCTACGAAGGCTTGCTCGAACTGCCCGAGGCCAGCGCGCAACCCGTCAGCGCCGGACGCCTGGTGCGGCTGTCCGACGCGGGTGAATTGCATCTGGCCAGCGCCCGGGGCGCACGGGTGCTGCTGATCGCCGGCACGCCGCTGCACGAGCCCATCGTGCAGTACGGCCCGTTCGTGATGAACAGCCGCGAGGAGATCGAGCAGGCCCTGCGCGATTTCCGCGACGGCGTGCTGGCCTGATCCGGCGCAGTGTCAGGCCGGCTGCGCCACCTCGGCCAGACCGAGAAAGGCGCACAGGTCGGCCTTGCGCGCCATGGCGTCCTGGTAGCCCAGCTCGATCAGCTCGCTGCAGTAGCCGGGCTCGAACAACAGGTAGCTGAGCACCCCGGCGCCGCCCGCCTTGGTCGCCCCCGGCCCGCGCAGGAACAGGCGCAGCGCCCGCGGCAGCTCGCGCTGGTGGCGCGCGGCGATCTGATCCAGCGGCCGGCTCGGGGCGATCACCAGCACGTCCACCGGGTTTAGGCCAAGGCCGCGCGGGCGATGCTCCGTCGGCACCAGGCCGCTCAACTGGTTGAGCCGGTCGAGCAGCTCGATATCGCTTTCCAGGCTGTCGATAAAGGTGCTGTTGAGCAGATGGCCGCCGATCTGCGCCAGGCTCGGCGGGCGATTGCTGAGCGGGCGCGGCGCCGGCTGGCTGGGCTCGAGCTGGGCGTTGCCGCTGACCCCGATCACCAGCACGCGACTGGCGCCCAGGTGCAGCGCCGGGCTGATCGGCGCCGACTGGCGCACCGCGCCGTCGCCGAAATACTCGCGGTTGATCTTCACCGGCGGGAAGAGCAGCGGGATCGAGGCGCTGGCCAGCAGGTGTTCCAGCTGCAGGCGGGTCGGCACGCCGACGCGGCGGTGGCGGAACCAGGGGTCGATGGTGGCGCGGCCCTGGTAGAAGGTCACCGCCTGGCCGCTCTCGTAGCCGAAGGCGGTCACCGCCACGGCGCGCAGCTGGCGATGGCGCACCGCCGCGGCGATGCCGGAGAAATCCAGCTCGCGCGCCAGCAGCTCGCGCAGCGGCGAGCTGTCGAGCAGCGCCACCGGCACCTCGCGACCCAGGCCGAGCAGGCTGTGGCCGACGAAGCGCGCCGCCTGGCGCAGCACCCCCGGCCAGTCGCTGCGGTACACCATATGGGTGTGAAAACCCTGCCACACCGCGGTCAGGCGTCGCACCGCCTCGCTGAAATGCAGCGCCCCGCAGGCCAGGCCGACCGCGTTCACCGCGCCGGCCGAGGTGCCGACTATCACCGGAAAGGGGTTGTGCGCGGCATCCGGCAGCAGGTCGGCGATGGCCGCCAGCACGCCGACCTGATAGGCCGCCCGCGCCCCGCCGCCGGAGAGGATCAGCCCGGTGACAGGCTCGTGGGGGCGGGCAATGACGGTCATCGGGGCAGATCCTGGGGTTTATTCGAGTATAGGCGAGCTACTTGCGCTTCCCGTACAGCCTGGCCTCGCCCTCGGGGCGGGTCTTGAAGCGCCGGTGCGCCCACAGGTACTGCTCGGGGCAGGCGCTGACCACCTGCTCGATCCACTGGTTGATGCGCAGGCAGTCGGCCTCCTCGCTGTCGCCGGGGAAGTCCGCCAGCGGCGGGTGGATGACCAGGCGGTAGCCGCTGCCGTCGGCCAGGCGCTGCTGGGTGAAGGGAATCACCCGCGCCTTGCCCAGGCGGGCGAACTTGCTGGTGGCGGTGACGGTGGCCGCGGGGATGCCGAACAGCGGCACGAAGATGCTCTGCTTGCGCCCGTAGTCCTGGTCCGGCGCGTACCAGATGGCGCGGCCGGCGCGCAGCACCTTGAGCATGGCGCGGATGTCCTCACGCTCGATGGCGCTGGCGTCGGGGTTGTGCCGCTCGCGGCCACGGCGCTGGATGAAGTCGAACAGCGGATTCTTGTGCTCGCGGTACATGCCGTCGATGGTGTGGCGCTGGCCGAGCAGCGCGGCGCCTATCTCCAGGGTGGTGAAGTGCACGGCCATCAGGATCGCCCCCTGGCCTTCGGCCTGCGCCTGCTTGAGGTGCTCCAGCCCCTCGATGTGCGCCAGCGGCGCCAGGCGCGCCTTGGGCCACCACCAGCTCATGGCCATCTCGAAGAAGGCGATGCCGGTGGAGGCGAAGTTCTCCTTGAGCAGGCGTTCGCGCTCGGCCGCGCTCAGCTGCGGGAAGCACAGCTCCAGGTTGCGCGCGGCGATGCGCCGGCGCGAGCCGGCCGTGCGGTACATCAGCCAGCCCAGCGCGCGCCCGAGCCTCAGCAGCAGCGCATAGGGCAACTGCACCACCAGCCACAGCAGACCTAGGCCGAGCCACAGCGGCCAGAAGCGCGGATGAAGGAAATAGGCGCGAAAGCGTGGGCGATCCATGAAAGGTTTCCGAGCACGAGCAAAGCCGCGCATTCTAACGCAGTTTTCCCGCCGACTCGGAAGCCAGGGTGTCGGCGGCTTGCGGCTTGCAGCTCGAGTCGCTATAAGTCCGGGCAACTTTCCGACTCGCCACAAGGCCCATCGCCCTCCCATGAGCCAAGCCGATCTCCTCGCCCAAGACCCCGTGTTCCAGCTCAAGGGCAGCATGCTCGCCATCACCGTGATGGAGCTGGCGCACAACGACCTGGCCCGCCTCGACGCGCAGCTCGCGGAAAAGGTCGCCCAGGCCCCGGCCTTCTTCAGCAACACCCCGCTGGTGCTGGCCTTGGACAAACTGCCGGACGGCGAAGGCGAACTGGACCTGGCCGAGCTGATGGCCCTGTGCCGCCACCACGGCCTGCGCACCCTGGCCATCCGCGCCAGCCGCGAGGCCGATATCGCCGCCGCCGAGGCCATGGACCTGCCGGTGCTGCCGCCCTCCGGCGCGCGCGAACGACCGCTCGACCCGGCACCGAAGAAGGTCGAGAAGCCGGCCGAACCCGAACACAAGCCGAGCAAGATCATCACCAGCCCGGTGCGCGGCGGCCAGCAGGTCTACGCCCAGGGCGGTGACCTGATCGTCCTGGCCCCGGTCAGCGCCGGGGCGGAACTTCTCGCTGACGGCAACATCCACGTTTACGCGCCCATGCGCGGCCGCGCCCTGGCCGGCGTCAAGGGCAACGGCAAGGCACGGATTTTCTGTCAGCAAATGGGCGCCGAAATGCTGTCGATCGCCGGTCATTACAAGGTCGCCGAAGACCTGCGCCGCGACCCGCTGTGGGGCGATGCGGTGCATGTCAGCCTGTCGGGTGACGTGTTGAACATCACCCGCCTTTAACGGATACTGCGGCCAATTTTCAGGGACACAAAAAGGCATCCGGAAGCCCAATAACAGCCTACGGATTCCCGCTTTTTCTTCATTTCTTGGGGTGAATCACCTTGGCCAAAATCCTCGTAGTTACTTCCGGCAAGGGTGGTGTCGGTAAAACCACCACCAGCGCCGCCATCGGTACCGGCCTCGCCCTGCGCGGGCACAAGACCGTCATCGTCGACTTCGACGTCGGCCTGCGTAACCTCGACCTGATCATGGGCTGCGAACGCCGCGTGGTGTACGACTTCGTCAACGTGGTCAACGGCGAAGCCACCCTGACCCAGGCGCTGATCAAGGACAAGCGCATCGAGAACCTGTTCGTGCTGGCTGCCAGCCAGACCCGCGACAAGGACGCGCTGACCCAGGAAGGCGTGGAGAAGGTGATCGGCGAACTGTCGCAGAACTTCGACTACGTGGTCTGCGACTCGCCGGCCGGCATCGAGAAGGGCGCGCACCTGGCCATGTACTTCGCCGACGAGGCGATCGTCGTGACCAACCCGGAAGTCTCCTCGGTACGCGACTCCGACCGCATGCTCGGCCTGCTGGCGAGCAAGTCGCGCCGCGCCGAGAAGGGCGAGGAGCCGATCCGGGAACACCTGCTGCTGACCCGCTACAACCCCGAGCGCGTGACCAAGGGCGAGATGCTCGGCGTCGAGGACGTCGAGGAAATCCTCGCCATCCGTCTGCTCGGCGTGATTCCCGAGTCGCAGGCGGTACTCAAGGCCTCCAACCAGGGCGTGCCGGTGATCCTCGACGAGCAGAGCGACGCCGGCCAGGCGTACAGCGACGCGGTCGAACGCCTGCTCGGCAAGGAAGTGCCGCATCGCTTCCTCGACGTGCAGAAGAAAGGACTCATGCAACGCTTATTCGGAGCTCGCTAAATGAATATTTTCGACTTCTTTCGCGAACGCAAAAAGGAAACCCCGGCGTCGATCGCGAAAGAGCGTCTGCAAATCATCGTCGCCCACGAACGCGGCCAGCGCAGCCAGCCGGACTACCTGCCGGCGCTGCAGCAAGAACTGGTCGAAGTGATCCGCAAGTACGTCAATATCGACTCGGATCAGGTCCAGGTCGCCCTGGAGAACCAGGGCAGTTGCTCGATCCTGGAGCTCAACATCACCCTGCCGGATCGCTGATAGCTACCGGCCCGGTTCACGGCGGCTTCGGCCGCCGTGTTCGTTTATAGTCCCAGGCACCTGTAGGCACGAGCTCTGCTCGCGAACGCCGGTAGCCAGCAGACTTCGCGAGCAGAGCTCGCTCCTACAAGACCGCTGCGAACGCCCCATGCCCCTTAGCCAGATCGAAATACTCCACCAGGACGCCGCCCTGCTGGTGATCAACAAGCCCACCCTGCTGCTCTCGGTGCCCGGCCGCGCCGATGACAACAAGGACTGCCTGGTCACCCGCCTGCAGGACAACGGCTACCCCGAGGCGCGCATCGTCCACCGCCTGGACTGGGAAACCTCCGGCATCATCGTGCTGGCCCGCGACGCCGACAGCCACCGCGAGCTGTCGCGCCAGTTCCACGACCGCGAGACCGAGAAGGCCTACACCGCGCTGTGCTGGGGCCAGCTCGAGGGCGATAGCGGCAGCATCGACCTGCCGCTGCGCTACGACCCGCCGAGCAAGCCGCGCCACGTGGTCGACCATGAGCTGGGCAAGCACGCCCTGACCCACTGGCGCGTGCTCGAGCGCTGCGGCGACTGGTGCCGGGTCGAGCTCACCCCCATCACCGGCCGCTCGCACCAGCTGCGCGTGCATATGCTGTCCATCGGCCATCCGCTGCTGGGCGACCGCCTCTATGCCCACGAACAGGCCCTGGCCGCCCATCAGCGCCTGTGCCTGCATGCCAGCATGCTGAGCCTGACCCACCCGCAGAGCGGCGCGCGGATGCGCTTCGAGTGCCCGGCGCCGTTCTGATCCCCCGCCCGGTGAGCGCGGCCTAGCCTATTCCTTGCCCACCCCATGCTGACGCAGCTTGTTGGCGATGGTGGTGTGCGACACGCCGAGGCGCTTGCCCAACTGGCGGCTGCTCGGATGATCGTGGTACAGCCGCTCCAGCACCGCCTTTTCGAAGCGCCCAAGGATGTCGTCGAGGCTGCCTTCCACCGAGAACTCGCCCAGGGGCTGCGGCGCGCCGTAGTCCGGCAGGCGGATGTGCTCGGCCTTGACCGTGCCACCGTCGCACAGCGACACCGCCTGGAACAGCACGTTCTCCAGCTGACGCACGTTGCCCGGCCAATGGTAGTGAGCCAGCTTGTCCAGCACCGCCGGCGCCAGCTTGGGCAGCGCGCAGCCGATCTGCCGGCTGGCCTGGTCGAGGAAGTGCTCCACCAGCGGCGTCAGGCCGTCGAGGCATTCGCGCAGCGGCGGGATATGCAGGCTGAGCACGTTGAGGCGGTGATAGAGGTCCTGGCGAAACTCGCCGTGGGCGCACAGCTCGGACAGGTCGACCTGGGTGGCGCAGATCACCCGCACGTCCAGATAGACCTCTTCGTCGCTGCCGACGCGGCGGAAGCAGCCGTCCTGCAGAAAGCGCAGCAGCTTGGCCTGCAGGCGCGGGCTCATCTCGCCGACGCCGTCGAGAAACAGCGTGCCGCCGGCGGTCAGCTCCAGCAGGCCGAGCTTGCCTTCCGGGCGCGCCCCCTCGAAGGCGCCGGGGCCGTAGCCGAACAGCTCGGTCTCGGCCATGGACTCCGGCAGCCCGGCGCAGTTGAGCGCCATAAAGGGCGACTGGCCGCGCGGGCTGGCCAGGTGGCAGGCACGGGCCAAGAGCTCCTTGCCGGTGCCGGTCTCGCCCTCGATCAGCAGCGGCGCGTCCAGCGGCGCCATGCGCCGCGCCTCCTTGACCACCGCGGCCATCACCTTCGAGCTCTGGAAGATGCTGTCGAAGCCGCGCAGCTCCTGCTTGCGCACGTGGTAGATGCGCTCGCCGACCCGGTCGGCGCGGTGCAGGGTCAGCACCGCGCCGGCCAGCGCCTCGCTGTCGTCGTGCTCGTTCTGCAGCGGGGCGATATCGGCGAGGAACACGTCGCCCTTGATCTTCACCCGCAGGCCGTTGATCCGCGCCTTGTTGGCGCGCACCAGCTCGGGCAGGTCGAAGTCCTCGGCGTAGCGCGACAACGCCATGCCCGGTACCTCGTCGACGCGCACGCCGAGCAGCTGGGCGGCGCTGCGGTTGGCCGCCACTATGCTGCCGGCCATGTCGATCGACAGCACCGGAAAATCCAGCGCGCCGAGCAGCGCATTGAGCTCCAGGTGGCGCCGTTCGCTGGGCATCAGGCCGACGCGCTTGACGCCGAACACCCCGGGGATGGCCTCGAATTTGGGCCGCAGCGACTGGAACTGCAGGTTGATCAGGTTCGGGCAGTGCAGGTAGATGGCGTTGCCCTGCTCGCCGCCGACCTCGCCACGGGCGACGTTGATGCCGTAGTCGACCAGCAGGTTGAGGATGTCGCGCAGGATGCCGACGCGGTTCTGGCAGTGGACTTTGATACGCATAGCAAGGCTCGGATCAGGCTGGTTATGGGCCGCCCCGGGAGAAAATCGACGCGGGCGGCGTAATTTTCGTCAAGAATATGTGACAGCCTAGCGCAGCGACAAGGCGATATCCGGCCATTTCGCCGAAGCCGTAATCCATTCTTTACGGGTTAACCCGTTCCACTGCCGCCCATCCCCCTGCCCGCCCCTGCCCCTGTCCACGCACTCGGGTTACTTCTTTGTCCAAGACAAGAACAACAGCCCCCGCAGGAGGCATCGATGAAAGGCACGCAGTACCTGGCCCGGGAACCGGACGACAGCGGTTTTATCCACTACCCCGACGCCGAGCACCAGGTGTGGAACACCCTGATCACCCGCCAGTTGAAGGTGATCGAAGGCCGCGCCTGCCAGGAATACCTGGACGGCATCGAACAGCTCGGCCTGCCGCTGGAGCGCATCCCACAGCTCGGCGAGATCAACCGGGTGCTCGAGGCCAGCACCGGCTGGCGCGTGGCGCGGGTGCCGGCGCTGATCCCGTTCCAGACCTTCTTCGAGCTGCTGGCCAGCAAGCAGTTTCCGGTGGCCACCTTTATCCGCACCCCGGAAGAATTGGACTACCTGCAGGAGCCGGACATCTTCCACGAGATCTTCGGCCACTGCCCGCTGCTGACCAACCCCTGGTTCGCCGAATTCACCCACACCTACGGCAAGCTCGGCCTGCAGGCGAGCAAGGAAGAGCGCGTGTACCTGGCGCGGCTGTACTGGCTGACCATCGAGTTCGGCCTGGTCGACACCCCGGCCGGCCGGCGCATCTACGGCGGCGGCATCCTCTCCTCGCCGAAGGAGACCCTCTACGCCCTGTCCGACGTGCCCGAGCACCAGGCCTTCGACCCGCTGGAGGCGATGCGCACGCCCTACCGCATCGACATCCTGCAGCCGCTGTATTTCGTCCTGCCCGAGCTCAAGCGCCTGTTCGAGCTGGCCCACCAGGACATCATGGCGCTGGTGCACCAGGCCATGCGGATGGGCCTGCACGCGCCGAAGTTTCCGCCCAAGGCGGCCTAACCAACCTACGCTCACCCTGGAACTCTGGGGCGAGTAGCCCGGATGAAATCCGGGATCGCCCGCAGACATGACCCCGGATTTCATCCGGGCTACAAAAAATCAGGAGAAAACCCATGAGCCTTGCCCAAGCCCAATGCGAAGCCTGCCGCGCCGATGCGCCGAAGGTGTCCGATGAAGAACTGGCCGAACTGATCCGCGAGATTCCGGACTGGAACATCGAGGTGCGCGGCGACCATATGGAGCTGGAGCGCGTGTACCTGTTCAAGAACTTCCGCCACGCCCTGGCCTTCACCAACGCGGTCGGCGCCATCGCCGAGGAAGTCGGCCACCACCCCGCCCTGCTCACCGAATGGGGCAAGGTCACCGTCACCTGGTGGAGCCACGAGATGCGCGGCCTGCACCGCAACGACTTCATCATGGCCGCGCGTACCGACGTGCTCGCCGCCGCTGCCGAGGGTCGCAAGTGAGCCATTTCGCCAAGGTTGCCCGGGTGCCGGGCGACCCGATCCTGGGCCTGATGGAGGCCTATCGCCAGGACCGCCACCCGGCCAAGCTGGACCTGGGCGTCGGCGTGTACAAGGACGCCCAGGGCCTGACGCCGATTCCCCGTGCGGTCAAGCTGGCCGAGCAGCGTCTGATCAAATCCGAGCTGACCAAGACCTACGTCGGCGGCCATGGCGATGCGGCCTTCGCCGAACGCCTCAGCCAGTTGGTGCTGGGCGCGGATTCGCCGCTGCTGGCCGGCCGGCGCGCCGGCGCCACGCAGACGCCCGGCGGCACCGGCGCCCTGCGCCTGGCCGGCGAGTTCATCCGCCACTGCCTGCCGGGGCGCGGCATCTGGCTGAGCGACCCGACCTGGCCGATCCACGAAACCCTGTTCGCCGAGGCCGGGCTCAAGGTCGGCCACTACCCCTACGTCGGCGCCGACAACCGCCTGGACGTGGAGGCGATGATCGCGGCGCTGGCCCAGCTGCCCAAGGGCGACGTGGTGCTGCTGCACGCCAGCTGCCACAACCCCACCGGCTTCGACCTCGGCCCGCGCGACTTCAAGCGCGTGCTGGAGGTGGTCAAGGCACGCGAGCTGCTGCCGTTGATCGACTTCGCCTACCAGGGCTTCGGCGACGGCCTGGAGCAGGACGCCTGGGCCGTACGCCTGTTCGCCGCCGAGCTGCCGGAGCTGCTGATCACCAGCTCCTGCTCGAAGAACTTCGGCCTGTACCGCGAACGCACCGGCGCGCTGATCGTCTGCGCTGGCGATGCCGGCAAGCTCGTCGATATCCGCAGCCAGCTGGCCTCGATCGCCCGCAACCTGTGGTCGACACCGCCGGCCCACGGCGCCGCGGTGGTCGCCGAGATTCTCGGCGACGCCGAGCTCCGGAGCCTGTGGCAGGACGAACTGGAGAGCATGCGCCTGCGCGTGGCCAGCCTGCGCCGCGGTCTGGTCGAGGCGCTGGCGCCGCACGGGTTGAGCGAGCGCTTCGCGCATATCGCCGAGCAGCGCGGCATGTTCTCCTACACCGGCCTGACGCCCGTGCAGGTGCAGCGCCTGCGCGAGGAATTCAGCGTGTATATGGTCGGCAGCGGGCGCGCCAACGTCGCCGGGCTGGATGCCGGCCGCCTGGAGCAGTTGGCCAGCGCCATCGCGCGGGTCTGCAGCTGAGCACAGGTACGAGGGCCTGGCGCCCTCAGTCGCCCCTGCGCCGCGCCTCGGCCAGGCGCGCGGCCAGGGCGTCCAGTTCAGGCACGGCAGCGTCGGGCAGCTGGCGCAGCACCGCCTGGGTCAGTTTCAGCTGGCGAATGAAACGCCGGCAGCGCACGCACATGGCCAGGTGCGCACGCACCGCCAGGCGCTGGCGCAGGCTCAGCTGGCCGTCGAGAAAATCGCTGGACTGGGCCACCAGTTCCTTGCAGTTCAGCATTGCCCGGTCTCCTCGAAATGCTCCAGGGTGGCGAAGACTTTCAGGCGCGCACGATGCAGCAGCACGCGGACATTGGAGAGCGAGATGTCGAGAAGATTACAGATCGCCTCCAGCTCCAGGCCCTGACGCTCGCGCAGCACCAGCACGCTGGCCTGCAGTTCGGACAGGCTGGCCAGGGTCTTGTCCAGGCACTCGCGCAGCTCGCGCTCGGTGAGCAGGGCCTCGGGGCTGTCCTGGTGCCAGGCATGCGGCGCCAGCAGCCAGTGACCGTCATCGGAGAAACGCTCCTCGCCGACGCTGCCGTGCGGGCCCGGCAGGTCATCGAGCAGCACCTCGCGACGATTGTGCTTGAGGCGGGTCTTGGCGGTATTGGCGGTGATGGTCAGCAGCCAGGTCTTCAGACTGGCACGGCCCTGGAAGCCCTCCAGGCTGCGCACCACGGCGAGCCAGGCGTCCTGCACCACCTCGTCGGCATGGCGACTGCCGACTATGGCGTAGGCCACCGCGCGCATCGCCCCCTGGTAGGTGGCGACCAGCTCGCGGTAGGCCTGCTGCTCGCCGGCCAGTAGACGCTCCAGCAGATCGCCGTCCGTCATGGCTCTCCCCGAGGGTGCGCCGCGCGCACCGCAGCCGTGTTGGCAGGATCAGCGCTTGCGCAGAATCACGCTGCCGATGGAATAACCGGCGCCGAACGAGCTGAGCACGCCGAGGCTGCCGGCCGCCAGGTCGTCCTGGTGCTTGTGCAGGGCGATCACCGAACCGGCCGAGCTGGTGTTGGCGTAGGTGTCGAGGATCACCGGCGCCTCGTGGGGCTCGGCGTCGCGGCCGAGCAGCTTGCGCGCGATCAGCAGGTTCATGTTGAGGTTGGCCTGGTGCAGCCAGAAGCGCTTGACGTCGCCAACGTTGAGCTGGTTTTCCGCCAGGTGCGCGGCGATCAGCTCGGCGACCATCGGGCAGACGTCCTTGAACACCTTGCGGCCTTCCTGGACGAACAGCTTGTCGCGGGCACCCACGCCCTCTTCCGCGGCGCGGTTGAGGAAGCCGAAGTTGTTGCGGATGTTGTTGGAAAACTGGGTCAGCAGCTTGGTGCCGAGGATGTCCCACTGATACGGGGAGGTGGCCAGGTCGGCCCGCTCGATGATCACCGCGGTGGCGGCGTCGCCGAAGATGAAGTGGCTATCGCGGTCGCGGAAGTTCAGGTGGCCGGTGCAGATTTCCGGGTTGACCATCAGGATGGCCCGCGCCTGGCCGGTCTGCACCGCGTTGGTGGCGGCCTGGATGCCGAAGGTGGCCGAGCTGCAGGCGACGTTCATGTCGTAGCCCCAGCCGTCGATGCCGAGTGCGGCCTGCACTTCGATGGCCACCGCCGGGTAGGCACGCTGCAGGTTGGAGCAGGCGACTATCACCCCGTCGATATCGGCGACGGTCTTGCCGGCGCGCTCCAGCGCCTGCTTGGCCGCGGCCACGGACATCTCGCAGAGGATGCCCCAGTCCTCGTTGGAACGCTCGGGGATGCGCGGCACCATGCGTTGCGGGTCGAGGATGCCGGCCTTGTCGATGACGAAACGGCTCTTGATCCCGGAGGCCTTCTCGATGAAGGCACTGCTCGACTCGGTCAGCGCCTCGACCTCGCCGCGGGCGATGGCCTCGGCGTTGTCGGCATTGAATTGCTGCACGTAGGCATTGAAGGATGCCACCAGTTCGTCGTTGGAAATGCTGTTGGCCGGGGTGTACAGGCCGGTACCACTGATCACGACGTTATGCACGGTCATTCCTCTTGTTCTCGACCGCAAGCAGCGGCCGGTTATGCGCTGAACCTTGGCCAACAGGGCCAAGTGGTAAAAAGGCTGGCCGAACGCTGCCACGTTCTGCTACTGGCCGCTGAGTTTGCCACAGGCACAGGGCCTTCGTCCGCTCTGCTGACAAGCGTTTAGCGGACAATAGAACGGCTATTGAGGCAAAGATGAGCACAACGGGCCATGGCGCACACAGCGGCGCCAAGCGCGGAGCGCTCACCCGTTTGGGCGATTCGAAATTGTCCGACAATCTATAGGCTGCTGGCACCTCATAACAATAAAAGGTCCCGCCATGCGCCAGTTCCTCTTGCTGCTCGTACTGGGCTTCTCTTCCCTGACCCAGGCCGCCGTCGGCGTCTTCCCCGACAGCACCTTCCAGAACCTCGATCATGGTCTGTACTGGTTCGGCTACGGCGACAGCTGGCAGAAAGCCGTGCCCGGCCAGAGCAATGCCTATTTCAGCAACAGCAAGCCCACCGTCATCTACATCCACGGCTGGCAGAACGGCGCTACCCAGAGGAAGAACCGCGAAACCTTCAACCGCAAGGATGCCGGCGGCCCGGACCTGGACCTGGCCCATGCCTGGCTCGTCGCCGGCTACAACGTCGGCATCCTGTACTGGAACCAGTTCGCCGACGAGGGCGAGGTGAAGGACGCCGAAGCCAAGATCTGGAGCGCCAGCGGCCCGCGCGGCATGCGCTGGCGCAACAGCAGCGGGGTCTACAGCAGCGGTCCGAACAAGTCGGCCGGCGACCTGCTGTTCGATCACTACAAGGCCAACCTGGCCAGCTACAGCGGCAACAACATCCGCCTGCTCGGCCACTCCCTGGGCAACCAGCTGGCCATCGTCCTGACCAAGAAAATCAGCGATGCGGTCAGCGCCGGCAGCCTCAACAGCCGCCTGCTGCCGAAGCGCGTGGCCCTGCTCGACCCCTTCTATTCCAATCAAGCCAAGAGCTGGCTGAACAATCGCTGGGTCGGAGAAGTGTGCCGCAGCTACGTCAGCGAACTGAAAGGCAAGGGGGTGATCTTCGAGGCGTACCGCACCTCGGCGGTGACCAGCACGGTGTTCGTCGGCGACGCCAATACCGGCCTGATGAACATGACCGCGTTCACCGAACTCAAGCCCTGGTACTTCAACGCCACCCAGCAGACCGAGAAGCACAATGCCGCCGTCTGGCACTACCTCTGGTCATTCAGCTTCAACCCGCCGCCGATCAGCGGCAGCAGCAACCAGGCCGCCTCGGCGCGCACCGCCGAAAGCCGCATCGGCACCTTGATGAACGGCAGCACGAAGCTGGTGCACGACCTCGGCGCCTATACCAAGGAGCCTTCGGACGACAACTTCAAGAGCGTCAACCGCTGAACCCCCGCCCCCTGCCGACAGGCAGGGGGTTGCCTGGAACGCGCGCGATGGCCCGGCGCAGCCACCGCGATGCACATCGGACTTGACCCGGACTGGCGCCAGGCGTCTAGAGTGAAGCTTTGCGCCATCAGGACGCCGGAGCCCACATGAATCTCTCGCTACTCAGCCGCTACGCCTTTTTCGCCTTCTGTGTGCTGTTCACCCTGGCCAGCCTGCCCTTTCTCCAGCACGAATGGCTGTGGCCCTTCACCCTGCTCGCCGCCGCACTCAGCCTGATCGGCATCGGCGACCTGCTGCAGACGCGCCAGGCGGTGCGGCGCAACTACCCGATCCTGGGCAATATCCGCTACCTGGTCGAGGGCATCCGCCCGGAGATCCGCCAGTACCTGCTCGAAGGCGACAGCGAGCAGCTGCCGTTTTCCCGCGCGCAGCGCTCGCTGGTCTACGCGCGGGCCAAGAACGAGGGCGCCGACAAGCCCTTCGGCACTTTGAGCGACGTGTACCAGAACGGCTTCGAGTTCATCAGCCACTCCATGCGCCCGGCGCCGCTGAGCGACCCCTGCAGCTTTCGCGTGCCGATCGGTGGGCCGCAGTGCCGCCAGCCGTACTCGGCGTCGCTGTTCAACGTCTCGGCGATGAGCTTCGGCTCGCTCAGCGCCAATGCCATCCGCGCGCTGAACCAGGGCGCCAGGCTCGGCAACTTCTACCACGACACCGGCGAAGGCAGCATCAGCCCCTACCACCGCGAGCACGGCGGCGACCTGGTGTGGGAGCTCGGTAGCGGCTACTTCGGCTGCCGCACCGACGACGGCCAGTTCGACCCCGAACGCTTCGCCGCCCAAGCCTGCGATCCGCAGGTGAAGATGATCGAGATCAAGCTCAGCCAGGGCGCCAAGCCCGGCCACGGCGGCATCCTGCCCAAGCACAAGGTCACCGCGGAAATCGCCAGCACCCGCGGTGTGCCCATGGGCCAGGACTGCATCTCGCCGTCGCGCCACAGCGCCTTTGCCACCCCCATCGAGCTGCTGCAGTTCATCGCCAGGCTGCGCGAACTCTCGGGCGGCAAACCGGTGGGCTTCAAGTTCTGCCTGGGCCATCCCTGGGAGTTCATGGCCATCGCCAAGGCCATGCTGGAGACCGGCATCCTGCCCGACTTCATCGTGGTCGACGGCAAGGAAGGCGGCACCGGCGCGGCGCCGCTGGAGTTCACCGATCACCTCGGCGTGCCGCTGCGCGAGGGCCTGCTGTTCGTCCACAACACCCTGGTCGGCTGCAAGCTGCGCGACCAGATCAAGCTCGGCGCCAGCGGCAAGATCGTCAGCGCCTTCGACATCGCCCGGGTGCTGGCCATCGGCGCCGACTGGGCCAACTCGGCGCGCGGCTTCATGTTCGCCATCGGCTGCATCCAGAGCCAGAGCTGCCACACCAACAAGTGCCCGACCGGCGTGGCCACCCAGGACCCGCTGCGCCAGCGCGCCCTGGTGGTCGAGGACAAGGCCCAGCGGGTACACAACTTCCACCGCAACACGCTCAAGGCGCTGGCCGAGATGCTCGCCGCCGCCGGCCTCGAGCACCCCGCGCAGATCGACGCCAAGCACCTGGTGCAGCGCATGTCCGCCACCGAGATCAAGCTGTTTTCCCAGCAGCACGTGTTCCTCGCCCCCGGCGAGCTGCTCGGCGGGCAGATCGGCGGCGAGTTCTACGAACGCATGTGGCGGATGGCGCGGGCCGACAGCTTCGAGCCGGCGCCGGCCTGAGGCTCAGGCCGGCTGCAAGCGATAGCCTTCGGCGCTGGCGACCACCTCGACATCGGCGACCACCGGCGCCGCGCCGCTGACATGGAATTCGCTGCACAGCTGGCCCAGGTTACCGGCCAACTGCTCCAGGCGCTGGCTGTCGTGCGCCACCTCCTGGGCATCGCGCGCGGTGTCGTCGGCGATGCTGCGCACCTGCTGGATCAGCCGCCCCACCTCGCTGGTCGCCGCCAGTTGCTCGCGGGTCGACACGCCGATGGACTGGATGGCCTCGATCGAGCGGTGCACGTTGCCCAGCAGGTCGACGGTCTGCTCGGTGTAGCCGACGCAGCGCGCCACCCCGGCGTGGCTGGCCTGCATCGCCGCCACCGCCCGCGCGCTGCCCTGCTGCAGGCTGGCGATCAGCTCGCGAATCTCGCCGGTGGCCTGCTGGGTGCGCCGCGCCAGCTGGCGCACCTCGTCGGCGACCACGGCGAAACCGCGGCCCTGTTCTCCGGCGCGCGCCGCCTCGATGGCGGCGTTGAGCGCCAGCAGGTTGGTCTGCTCCGCCACCGCGCCGATCACCTCGAGCACCCGGCCGATCTGCTGGCTGCTGTCGGCCAGGGCCTGCACCACCCCGGCGGCGCCCTGCAGGTCGCGCTCCAGCTCGAGAATGCCGGTCTGCGTGGCGCCGATCGCCTGCGCCCCGGCGCTGGCGTCGCGGTCGGCCTGCTGCGCGGTGTGCGCGGCCTGCTCGGCATCCGCCGAGACCTGCACCACGGCCTGGGTCAGCTGTTCGATGGCGCCGCCCATCTGCGCGGTGGCCCCCAGCAGGGCCTCGGCGCACTGGTTCAGCTCGGCGGTGGAGCGGCTCAGGTGACGGCTGGTGTCGTGCAACTCGCCGCCGGCGGCGACCACCCGGCTGACCAGTTGATCGAGCAAACCGAGAAAGCGGTTGAAGCGCTGCGCCAGGCGATTGCCGGCGCCGCTGCGGTAGGCCAGGTCGACCGGCTCGCCCTCGCGCAGCAGGTGCGCCGAGGTGCGCTGCAGGTCCTCGCTGGCCGCCGCCTCGCGCGCACCGTGCACGGCCAGTACCAGCAGCACCAGGGTTTCCGCCACCACGTAGGCGGCGTGGATGAAGATCACCGGCCAGCCGCCGTCGCCGCGCACCACCCAGACCTGGGCGCCGCCCTGCTGCAGGGCGAAGAACACCACGTGATGCACGGCGATGACCGCGGCCGCGCAGAGAATCGGCAGCCAGTCGCGGTAATAGAGCAGAAAGGCCAGCAGCACGAAGACGCTGAAGTGCATCTCCAGCATGCCGTGGCTCTGCTGGATATGCAGCGCGGCCAGCACCATGAAGGCCACGCCCATCAGGCAGCGGTAGGCGCGGCTGCCGCCGATCAGCCGGTACAGCAGACTCAGGCTCGAGGCCGTGCCGCCGCCGATCACCAGCGCGGCGGCCCAGGTGTCGTGCCAGAAGGCCAGGCCGAAGGCATACAGGGTGATGAGCCAGAGCACGCCGAGCATCAGGCGGTCGGCTTGCAGATGGAATTGGCTGAACATGAGAAGCCTCCCTGGCAGGCACGCGAATGGGGCGATTTATTCTTATTGGCGACTGAAATCTAGCACGCTTGTGCAATAAAGCGACGATAGACACGAGCAAAGTGCCACTACAGCAAACCTTCACACCCTGCCGCCCTCCCTTTACCCGCTAAGCGCGCTGGGCCAGACTCGCAGCACCTTCCCGCCGCCCTGGATCGCATCATGGCCCTGCATACCTGGTTGCTGTTTCTCGTCGCCGTGATCGGCCTGTCGCTGACGCCCGGCCCCAACGGCCTGCTGGCGCTGACCCACGGCGCGCTCTACGGTCACCGCAAGGCCAGCTGGACGGTGTTCGGCGGCGTGCTCGGCTTCGCCCTGCTGATGGCCCTGTCGATGTTCGGCCTGGCCGCCCTGCTCAAGGCCTCGGCCGATGCCCTGCTGGTGCTCAAGTGGATCGGCGGCGCCTACCTGATCTGGCTCGGCATCCAGCTCTGGCGGGCGCCGGCGCTGCACCTGACGGTCGCCGGCCAGGGCGCGCAGAAACCCGCCGCCGCGCTGTTTCGCCAGGGCCTGCTGGCGGCGCTGTCCAACCCCAAGGTGATCCTGTTCTTCGGCGCCTTCCTGCCGCAGTTCCTCGACCCGGCGCGCAGCCTGTGGCAACAGTTCGCGGTGATGGCGCTGACTTTCGCCCTGGTCGAAGGCCTGGTGGAATACCTGCTGGCGCGCATGGCGCAGCGCATCCGTCCCTGGCTGGAGCGCAGCGGCCGCGGCTTCAATCGCGGCTGCGGCGGCCTGTTCGCGCTGATGGGTGCCGCCCTGCCGCTGAGCCGCTGAGGGGCCGCTACTTGCCCGATTTCAGCCGACTGAAGGCGCGGGTCAGGGCGCGGTTGAACTCGCGGCCGTTGTCGTTCTTGCTGTACAGCGTGGCGCGCAGCTCGGCCGACGGGTAGGTGCCGGGGTCGGCGAGCAGCGCCGGGTCGACGAAGGCGTCGGCCGCCGGCACCGCGTTGGCGTAGTAGATGCTGTTGCTGATGGCGCCGATCACCTCGGGGCTCATCAGATGGTCCATCAGCGCCAGGCCGGCCTCGGGGTGCGGTGCGTCCGCCGGGATGACCATGGCGTCGAACCAGATCAGCGCGCCCTCGCGGGGGATGCGGTAGCTCAGTCGGTAGTCCTTGCCGGCCTGCTCGGCCTGCGCCGCAGCGATGGCGACGTTGCCGTTCCAGGCCATCGCCAGGCAGGTGTTGCCGTTGGCCAGGTCGCTGATATTGCGGTCGTTGTCGAAGTAGCGGATATGCGGCCTGACCTTGGCCAGGTGGGCCTCGGCGGCCTTGAGGTCGTCGAGGTTCTGCCGGTTGATATCCAACCCCAGGTAGCGGAAGGCGGCGGCGAACACCTCGTTGGGGTCGTTGAGCAAGCTCACCCCGCAGTCGGCGAAGCGCGCCACCACGGCCGGGTCCATCAGCATCGCCCAGCTGCCGGTCGGCGCGTCACTCATGCGCGCGGCGATGGCCTCCTGCTGGTAGCCGAAGCCGGTGGTGCCCCAGACGTACAGCCCGGCGTAACGGTTGCCCGGATCGAAGGTGGCCATATGTGCGGTGAACTCCGCATCCAGCCCGGCGAAGTGCGGCAGGCGCGACTTGTCCAGCTCCTGCAGTGCGCCGCTGGCGATGGCCCGGCTCAGGTGCTGGCCGGCGGTCAGCACCAGGTCGTAGCCGCTGCCGCCGGTAAGCAGCTTGGTTTCCACGGTTTCCAGCGAATCGAAGTGATCGACCACCACGCGGATGCCGGTCTTGGCCTCGAAGGACGCCAGGGTGTCCGGCGCCAGGTACTCGTTCCAGATATACAGATTGACCTGCTTGGCGGGCTCCGCCGCCTGCGCGGCGGCGGACAAGCCGAGGGCAATGCAGAGTGCGGACAGACGCATGGCTACACCTCCTGGCGCTGGGGCGCGGCGTACTGCGGCATGGTGATGCAGGCGACGTTGCCGCCGCCGAGGAGGATCTCCCGCGAGTTCTCGATACCGAGGATCCGGTGCCTGGGGAACAGCTCGGCCAAAGTGGCCTGGGCGATGCGGTCGTTGGCGTCGCCGAACAGCGGCAGGACGATGGCCGAGTTGCCGGCGTAGTAGTTGATATAGGAGGCGCAGATCTGCGTGCCGGCCTGACGGGTGTGGGTGGCGTCGTCCTGATCCAGGCCCTCGGCCTCGGCCGCCGTCCACTCCAGCACGCGCGGCTGCGGCAGCTTGTGCACCTCAAGCGCGCGGCCACGGGCGTCGCGGGTGCTGCGCAGGATGTCGTAGGCCTCCTGGTAGATCTCCCACTGCGGGTCGCTGCGGTCGTCGGTCCACTGCATCACCACCACGCCGGGGCGGACGAAGCAGGCCAGGTCGTCGATATGGCCGTCGGTTTCATCGAACTTGCAGCCGCGCGGCAGCCAGATCACCTGCTCGGCGCCCAGGTAGTCCAAGAGGCGCCGGGTCATCTCGTCCTTGCCCAGGTGGGCGTTGCGGTTGCGGTTGAGCAGGCACTGCTCGGTGGTCAGCAGGGTGCGCTGGCCATCGCTCTGGATGCCGCCCATCTCGGCGATGAAGGGGGCGCGGTAGCGCTCGAGGCCCTCGATCTCGAGGATCTTCTGGGCGATCTGGTCGTCCTTGTCCCAGGGGTAGTAGAGGCCGCCGTCGAGGCCGCCGTAGGCGTTGAACTCGAAGTCCACGCCACGCACCTCGCCGGACTCGTCGTTGACCAGGAAGGCCGGGCCGCTGTCGCGGAACCAGGTGTCGTTGCAGGTCATCTCCACCACCCGCACCTGGGCCGGCAACTGGCGGCGGGCGTTGGCGTACTGCGCCGCCGAGGCGCACACGGTGACCGGCTCGCTGCTGGCGATGGCACTGACGATCTCGACCCAGACCTTCTGCGCCGGCTTGCCGCCGTTGCGCCACACGTCCGGGCGCTCCGGCCAGCCGAGCCAGCAGCGGGCCTTGGGTTCGAATTCGCCGGGCAGGCGGAAGCCGTCGGCCTTGGGCAGGGAGGTCAGGGTACGGGCCATGGTGCGGGTCTCTCATTGGCTGGAAGTGACCCGACAGTACCCGCGGCAGAGCGGCCGCGACCAATGACGATTATCGCGGGATAGCTGAATTCAATTCACAGGTCGACCAGCTGATCAGTGAACCATTCGATGAAGCTGGCCACCGCCGGCTTGTCCAGGCGCAGACGCTCGCAGACCAGTGCGTACTGCCCCAGCGAGGCCACCTGGGCGGCGAACGGGCGCACCAGGCGGCCGCTGGCCAGGTCCTCGGCGCTGGTCAGGTTGTCGCCGATGGCCACGCCCTGGCCGCGCGCGGCGGCCTCCATGGTCAGCCCGGCATGGCCGAGGTAGAGGTGGCGCGCCGGCTGGATGTCGCCGGCGTGGGTGGTCAACCAGGCGGTCCAGGTCTTGCCGTCCTGGTCGTCGTGCAGCAGGCAGTGGCGGGCGAGATCGCGCGGGTGCTTGAGCGGCAGCTGGTTGAACAGGCCGGGGCTGCACACCGGGAAGAACTGCAGGGTCGGCAGCGGCCGCACAAAATAGGCGCTGGCGTCCTCGGGGCCGGTGCCGTAGGTGATCGCCAAGTCGATCTCGGCACCGGGCAAGGGCGCCTCCAGTGGCTGCTCGTGCAGGTGCAGGGTGATCTGCGGGTGGCGTTCGGCGAAATCGGCCAGGCGCCCGACCAACCACTTCTGCGCCAGCTCCACGGTCACCGCGATGCGCAGCTGCGCCTGCGAGCCGGGGTCGCGCAGCTCGTCGCAGGCCTCACCGATCAGCTCGAAGGCCTGCTGCAGGCTGTGCAACAGACGCCGCGCCTGCGGCGTCGGCCGCACCTGACGGCCCTCGCGCTGGAACAGCGCGGTACCGAGCTGCTCCTCCAGCTGGCGAATCTGGTGGCTGACCGCGCTGTCGGTGACGCACAGCTCGGCCGCGGCGCGGCCGAAGTGGGCGTGGCGCGCGGCGGCCTCGAAGGTACGCAGGGCGGTGAGCGAAGGCAGGCGGCGCATGGCGATCCCGGTTCCGGCAAAAGCCGCATCCTGGCTCAGGATAAACAGGCCGGCAAGCGCTGCGCATGGCTCTCCCCGCCCCTACTCCCGGCGCCTCTGCAAGCTCGGCCATGGCCAGTCGCTACGCTCGCCGACCGGGGCGAGCGTGCACTGGAGAGCGGAACGCCCCCTAGAGTTCTGGTGATCTGACAGACGCAGCCGCCACCCTCGGCGCCGGTATCTCGCAGCCGGCCTGCGTCGAGGGGGACTCCTGCGCCGCTGGGCTGTGACTGTAGGGCCAGGAGTGGATCGCTTGGCTGAGCGCGACATTCACCACCGGCGCCTCCAATTCCTCGAGATGGGTGAGGACATCCTCGGGCTTGAGCACCAGTACGTCGCAGTCCAGGCTGTCGAGCACCGTCTCGGCGGTGTTGCCGATCAGCGCACCGCTCAGACCGCTGCGCCCCACGCTGCCGATCACGCACAGCGCCACCTCGAAGCGCCTGGCAATGGCCGGGATCAGCGACTCCGCCGGTCCTTCCTCGATATGCAGGCGGACGTCCTCGATATTGAATTCGGCCTGCAGCGCCTTGCAGTGTTCCACATACATCGAGCGAATGCTCTCCTTGACCTGGTACACCGGATCCCCCGCCATCTGCTGCGGACAGGGATAGGCTGACATCAGGTGCAGGGTACCGCCGGTCATGCGGGCGATATCGTAGCCGTGGCCGACGATCCCGGCGTGCAGCAGCCGGTGGCTGATGTCCTCGTTGCCGGCGTCGATCGCCGCGAGGATGCTGCCGCCGAGCCAGGAAATCGCCGACTTGACGATCAGCACTGGGCAGGGGCAGTGACGCAGCAACTTCCAGTCTTCGGACGGCAGGAAGGTCTTGAGCAGCGGGTTGTCCGGGCGGTGCTGCTTGATCACCAGCCCGCAACCCTGAGCCTGCTGTACGGCGATGATGGTGCGGTGCTCGCACGGGCTCCATGCCTGTTCGCCAGTGACACTGAAACCCTCACGGCGTAGGTCGTCCACCACCGCCTGCAGATGGGCATCGGCGTCATTCTTTTTGTCGCAAATCAGCAAGTGCAGGTGAGACTGGGTGGAACTGGCAATCAACTTAGCTCTATTTAGTATTATTGGTTCAGGTTGCTTTACATCCATCACAACCAATGTGTTTCGGATGGTATGCATCTTCTGCGTCCTGTAAGTTTAATTAACTTATACCGGCCCCATGAACTTTACAGAGCCATACGACTCCTTTGTCCTTTTCCCAATCCGTGTTCTGGCCGGATATCGTGGAAACTGCTCAAGCTGCCCTATCGCAGGAAACGAGAGTACCGCCGAACCCCTGCGGCAAATACCGCACTACTGCTGCCGAGATTGCTCCGCGCCTGCAATGGCGTGGACAAAACGAGATCGACCGACTGCTGGCGCATAGGGTAACGCTACCGAACGCTGCGCCGAGAACCGGCCCTTGACAATCAAGTCAATGCGATAAATAACCCCGCCCGACAACTTTTTATTTTGGTGACTGTTTTCACGACCGACAAGTCCGCTGGTCGCACACGCAATTTATTTATCGCATAAGAAGAAAAGCTCTTATACGAAGTATCGGAAAAAACAATAAGTCAAATAACTTGGCGAAGCGCGAGAAAACGCCCCGAGTCCACCAGGCCAGACTCAGCGTCAGTGAGTTTCGGGCAGGATATCGAAGCCGCCCTTGTTCTGGCTGACGATACGGAAGGCATGGCTTTCGCCGGCCTTGACCGGCACCGCCAACTCGCGCAGCAGGCGGCCCATGCTGCACAGGGTGTCGTCCTGCTTGTCCAAAGTGATGCCCACCACGTGGGTGCCAGGCCGCACCTGGAAGGTCGCCACCTCGCCGACGCCGATGCGCGCGGCGACCTGGCGATCCACTTCGATGGCCACGTAGCAGCCACCGCCCAGCATGCCGAAGTCGCGATTGACGACGATCTGCGCGCTGCCCGCGCGGGCCTCCTGAAAGGCCAGCAGACGCTCGGCCGGCACCGGGCGGACATGTTCCGGGTCACCGCGAAAGGACGAGCAGCCGGCCAGCAACAACAACGGCAGAACGATAGGCAGCGAACGCATGAGGCCCTCCATGGGCGCGGTGGATGCCGTCTGAGTATTGGCGTGGGAAAGCCATCGGGCAAGCCATCGATCACGGCGATGCACCCCGGCCAGGCCCCGCAGGCTGTCGCGGTGCCGCCCAGGCCGCGCGCATCACCGGCACCGGTAGCGCGATAGACGCGAACTATCGTGCGCAAACGAGCGCGCAGCCGGCACAGGCCGAGGCAAATTGGTAAACTCGCGCCATCGTTGCCCGGAGTCCCTATGCGCGAAGAACTGAACCAAGGCCTGATCGACTTTCTCAACGCCTCGCCTACCCCCTTTCACGCCACCACCAGCCTGGCCATGCGCCTGGAGGCGGCCGGTTATCGCCACCTCGACGAGCGCGCGCCCTGGCACACCGAGGCCGGCGGCCGCTACTACGTGACCCGCAACGACTCCTCGCTGATCGCCTTCAAGCTCGGCAAGCGCCCGACCGTCGACGGCGGCATTCGCCTGGTCGGTGCGCATACCGACAGCCCCTGCCTGCGGGTCAAGCCCAACCCCGAGCTGCAGCGCCAGGGCTTCTTCCAGCTCGGCGTGGAAGTCTACGGCGGCGCCCTGCTCGCCCCCTGGTTCGACCGCGACCTGTCGCTCGCCGGCCGCGTGACCTACCGCCGCGACGGCAAGGTCGAGAGCCAGCTGATCGACTTCTACCAGCCCATCGCCGTGATCCCCAGCCTGGCCATCCACCTCAACCGCGAGGCCAACCAGGGCTGGGCGATCAACCCGCAGAACGAGCTGCCGCCGATCCTCGCCCAACTGGCCAGCAGCGAGACCGCCGACTTCCGAGCCCTGCTCAGCGAACAGCTGGCCATGGAGCACGACTTCAATGCCGATGCGGTGCTGGACTACGAGCTGAGTTTCTACGACACCCAGAGCGCCGCCATCGTCGGCCTCAATCAGGATTTCATCGCCGGCGCGCGCCTGGACAACCTGCTGTCCTGCTACGCCGGCCTGCAGGCGCTGATCGACTCCAGCGACGAGGAAACCTGCGTGCTGGTCTGCACCGACCATGAAGAGGTCGGTTCCTGCTCGGCCTGCGGCGCCGACGGCCCCTTCCTCGAACAGGTGCTGCGCCGCGTGCTGCCGGAGGGCGACGCCTTCGTGCGGACCATCCAGCGTTCGCTGCTGGTGTCGGCCGACAACGCCCACGGCGTGCACCCCAACTATGCCGACAAGCATGATGGCAACCACGGGCCCAAGCTCAACGCCGGCCCGGTGATCAAGATCAACAGCAACCAGCGCTACGCCACCAACAGCGAGACCGCCGGCTTCTTCCGCCACCTGTGCCTGGAGAACGAGGTGCCGGTGCAGAGCTTCGTGGTGCGCAGCGACATGGCCTGCGGCTCCACCATCGGCCCGCTCACCGCCAGCCAGCTGGGCGTACGCACCGTCGATATCGGCCTGCCCACCTTCGCCATGCACTCGATCCGCGAACTGGCCGGCAGCCACGACCTGGAGCACCTGGTGAAAGTGCTGAGTGCGTTTTACTCCAGCCCCGAATTGCCCTGAGAGCGAGCCCCGCGATGATCGAACATATCCGCAACAGCCTGCAGGAAGCCCAGCGCGCGCTGGAGGCCTTCCTCGCCAACGAGCAGACCCTGGGCAATATCCAGCAGGCCGCCGAGCTGCTGATCGAAAGCTTCGAGGCCAAGGGCAAGGCGTTTTCCTGCGGCAACGGCGGCTCGATGTGCGACGCCATGCACTTTGCCGAGGAGCTGACCGGGCGCTACCGCAACAACCGCCCCGGCATCGCCGCGGTGTCGATCAGCGACCCCAGCCATATCAGCTGCGTGGCCAACGACTTCGGCTACGACCACATCTTCTCGCGCTATATCGAGTCCCATGGCCGCGCCGGCGACGTGCTGATCGCCATCAGCACCAGCGGCAAGAGCCCCAACGTGGTCAAGGCCGCCGAAGCGGCCAAGGCCCTGGGGGTGAAGGTGGTGGCCCTGACCGGCAAGCCCGGCTCGCTGCTGGAGAGCCTGGCGGACGTGTGCATCTGCGCGCCCGGCGGCGACTACGCCGACCGCGTGCAGGAGCTGCATATCAAGGTGCTGCACATCCTCATCGAGCTGATCGAGCGCAAGCTCAGCCCGCAGAACTACGCCTGAACCCGGGCGCCCCGCTCGCTAGCGGTCGATCACCTGCCCACGCATCGGCGCCAGGCGCGCCAGCAGGCGGTTCTGCGCCGGCGTCGGCACCCCCTCGGCGTCCATCGCGTCCTGCAGGTGCTCGACCAGGGCGTTGAAATCGCTGGGGGTCAGGCGCAGACCCTTGTGGCTCTCCTCCATGCTGTCGCCGGTGTAGACGCAGGGGCCGCCGCTCTCGAAGCACAGCTGCTCGATGAGTTTGTCGCGCAGGCGCTCGATGTCGATATCGAGAAAGTGCCGGGCGATGCGCGGATCGCGCGCGCTGCCCAGCAGCATGCCCTCGACTATCCGCACGATACCCGGCTCCGCACCCAGGGCGCGGTACAGGCCGTCGTCGCGCGGCGCCTGCTGGGCGCAGGCCGCCAGCAGCAGCGGCAGGCAGAGCATGGCCAGGCGCATGTTCAGAAACTCCCCTGCACGGACAGGTAGACGCCGTCCTGGTGGTCCAGCGTGGCGATCTCGCCGAGCCGCGCGTAGGCCAGCACCAGGGCCAGGTGCTTGTTCGGAAAGTAGCCGACGAACAGATCGGCCCAGTCGCTCTCGCCGGCGAAACTCAGGTTGTCGGGCTTTTCCCGGTACTCGATGCCCACCGCCCAGTGCCGATCCAGCAGCACCGCCACCGAGCCCTCCTTGAGCCAGGAATGGCGGTCGCGGCGGTCGCCGCCGAAGCCCAGCAGGCCCAGTTCGTTGGCCCGGCTGTAGCGCAGGTTGGCGTTGAGCAGCAGGTTGTAGCCGAAGGCGCCGCCGAGAATCAGCCGGCTGGCCGCCAGGTAGCCTTCGCTGTCCTCGCGACGCTGCGCGCCGACCAGGCTGGGCACCCGGAAGTCGCGCTGGCGCTTGTGCTGCAGGCCGAGGGCAATCTGCGGCAGGCGGTCGTAGATCAGGTCGCCGGCCAGGCGCAGCTTGAGGCCGAGCACGTCCTGGCTGAGGCTGTTGTCCGGCAAGTGCAGGTCGCGCGCCAGGGTGCCGAGGTCGAAGCGCTGGCGCGCGTAGGACAGCTCGATGCGGTTGCCGTAGGCCGCCGCCACACCGGCCACGTCGAGGCGGTAGTCGCCGGTCTCGACGCGGGTGGCGAACACGTCCGCGCCCCATTCGCCGCGCTCGCCGTAACCGGCCAGCACCGCCCAGGGCATGATCCCGCCGCCGGCGGTTCCCTCCAGGCTGGTGGCGCCGCCGGTGGCCAGCAGGCGACCTTCGCCGGCGGCGGCCAGCTCGGCGCACAGGCACAGACCCGACAGACAGGCGAGTCGCATGTTTCAGTGCACCTTGGCCAGGGGGGAACGGTAGGGTTGCGCCAGCCAGGCCTCGAAGGCCGCGGCGGCCAGCGGCCGGCTGATCAGGTAGCCCTGCGCGGTGTCGCAGTGCCAGCGCTGCAACAGGCTCAGACTGGGCGCCAGTTCGACACCCTCGGCCACCACCTTGAGGCCCAGGCTGTGGCTCATTTCGATGGTGGAGCGGACGATCACCGAGTCCTCGCTGTGGTCGTCCAGCTCGCGCACGAAACTCTGGTCGATCTTCAGCTCCTGCACCGGCATGCGCTTGAGCTGCGCCAGCGAGGAGTAGCCGGTGCCGAAATCGTCCACCGACAGGCCGATGCCACAGCCGCGCAGGCCGTGCAGCACCTGCAGCGCGCGCTCGGGGTCGAGCATCACGCCGCTCTCGGTGATCTCGAAGATCAGCTGCTCCGGCGCCACCCGGTAGTGCGCCAGCAGCGCGCCGACCCGCGCCGGCAGGTCGGCGTCGAGCAGGTCCTCGGTGGAGATGTTCAGCGACAGCTGCACCCAGACGCCGCGCCCGTCCCATTCCTGCAGCTGGCGCATGACCTCCTCGATGACCCAGGCGGTGAGCAGCTGGATGCTGCCGGTGCGCTCGGCCAGCGGGATGAATTCGCCGGGCGAGACCATGCCCAGCTGCGGGTGCTGCCAGCGCAGCAGCGCCTCGGCCTGGCGCACGAGGCCCTCGCGGATGTCCAGCTTGGGCTGGTAGTGCAGCAGCAGCTGGCCCTGCGCGGCGGCGTGGCGCAGGTCGCGGATCAGGCGGATCTGCCGCTGCTGGGCGGCGTCGCGGCCCTGCTGGTAGAGCTGCAGGCGACCGGGGTGCTGGGCGGCGTCCTGCATGGCGATGCGCGCACGGCGCAGCAGATCGTCCGGCGTGTCACCGTCGGCCGGGTAGGCGGCGATGCCGATACGGCAGTCCAGGGCGACGTCCAGGGTGCCGATGCGCAGCGGCTTGAGCAGCAGCTGGTGCAGGCGGTCGGCGCTGGCCACCGCGCTGTCGCCATCGCACTGCTCCAGCAGCAGGAGGAACTCGTCGCCCAACAGGCGCGCCAGGCTGTCGCCGGGGCGCAGGGTCGCTTGCAGGCGCCGGGCCAGCTGCTGCAGGGCCAGGTCGCCGCCGCCCTGGCCGCAGCTCTCGTTGATCGCGGCGAAGTTGCCCACGCCCAGGTACAGCAACGCGGTGGGTCGCCCGGCGGTGATCGCGCTGCCCAGCCGCTCCAGCGCCAGGGTGCGGTTGGGCAGGCCGGTCAGCGCGTCGTGCAGGGCGTTGTGCGCCAACTGCCGCTCGCGTTCGGCGATGCCGCGCTGCATGTCGTTGACCGCCAGCGCCAGCAGGCCCAGCTCGTCGCTGCGGGCCAGGGCCACCGGCTGCTGGTAGTCGCCGCGGCCGATGCGCTGGGCGGCAGCGGCCAGTTCGCGCACCGGCCGCGACACGCTGCGCGCCAGCAACAGCGCGCCGACCAGCGAGGCGAGCATGGCCCCCAGGCTGATCAGCAGGATGCGTCGATCCAGCGGCGCGAACGCCGCCTCGGCCTCGCCGAGGGATTTGTGCAGCAGCGCCTCGACCCGGTAGCCGGAGCCGCTGGCCAGTTGCAGGTGCTGGCCGAAGTAGTGCTCGCTGCCGTCGTCGAGGCGCTGCGGCATCGCGCCGGCCGCCTCCATCTGCGCCTCCAGCAGGGCCTGGGCGCTGCCCGGCAGGGTGCTGATCCAGGTCGGCGCAGCGCCGTCGCGACTGGCCACCAGGCTCAGTTCCAGGTGGGTCAGCTCACGCAGTTGCAGGGCGAATTCGCGATCCACGGCAAAGCCCATCAGCACCCGGGCGATCGGCAGCGGCGCGCTCACCGTGGCATCCACCAGCAGGTAGATCTGCCTGCCGATGGGCAGCAGGAACAGCCGCGGGCCGTCGCGCCGCGGCAACTGCAACTGGCCGTCGAGACGGGCCAGCGCCTCGGCATCGATGCCCGGGTCGGTGCTCACCTGCAGGCTGCCATCCAGGCCCAGGAGGAACACGGCGCCGGCGTTGATGCGCGCGCCCTGGTTGGCCAGCGCCGAACGGATGGTCGGCGCATCGCCGCTGGCCACCGCGTCCTTGAAGCCGAAATCGGCCGCCAGCACCTGGGCGGCCTGCTGCAGCTGGTCGCTGCGCAGCGCCAGCAGTTGCTCGAAGACCCGGCTGCCGACGTTCAGCTGCTCCTGCGCCTGGGCGCGCACTGCGGCATCGGTGGCGGCCTTCACCGCGACATAGAGGGCGCCGATCACCACCAGCAACAGCAGGACGAGGACGCCGGCGATACGCGCCTGGAAGCTACTGCGCAGCATCTTCGGCGGCTTTCCTGAAGGCCTCGCCGAACGCGCTCGGCGCCGGCGGCGCGGGTGGCTCGGCGGGGCCGCTGCTGGCCAGGACGAAACGCTGGCTCGGCGCCTGGGCGTCGAACTGCAGCTCTCCGGTGGCCTGCGGCAGCAGCTGCGGGTTGCCCGGGTGCCACAGGGTCACGGCGTAGCGCCCGGCCGGCAGCTCGGCGATGGCGGCGCGGCCGTGCTCGTCGCTGACGGCGAACCAGGGGTCGTCGGTGACGTAGATATAGCCGAGCATCCAGTCGTGGATATTGCAGCCGAGCACCACCAGCCCGGGCTTGTCGAACAGCACCGGCTCGCTCGGCGTGCCCTGGTACAGGCGCAGCTCGAAACGCTTGGCCGGCGAGAAGGAATAGACCTGGTGGCGGATGTCGTCGCTGTTGGGGAAGGACACCGAGGTACCGGTGCGCACCGCCAGCACATGGGGCAGGAACTGCTTGTTGCGCTGATCCATGCGCGCCGGCGACGGCAGCTGGGGCGCGTCCAGCGGGCCGCGCAGGCTGATCACCGCATCGGCCAGGGGCTGGCCGGCGGCGTCCACCAGCTCGGCCTGCAGCGCCGCGGCATGCGCCGAGCCGTGCAGGACCAGAACGGCGAACAGAACGAGGGGGAGCAGGCGGGAATTGCAACCAGTCATGCGCGTACCTTGGCCCGAGCCGAAGGCCGGACGTTCACAGGATTACATGCCGTCCTGGCAACCGAGTTTGGCGTACTGAGATGACAGCCTAGCTGGCCGGCGGCGAACCGGCCAGCGGCAATTGGCCAGCAGCGGCGCTATTCGCTGCGCAGGCGCTTGGGCGTGAGGCCGAGGTAGCGGCGCATCGCCGTGGTCAGCGCGCTCTGGCTCGAGAAGCCGCATTCCTCGGCGATCCGCACCAGCGGCAGCTTGCTCTCGCGCAGCAGCCGCGCGGCACGGTCGAGGCGGGTCTTGAGCAGGTACTGGTGCGGGGTGAGGCCGACGCTGTCCTTGAACTGGGCGTGGAAATGGCTGGGGCTCAGGCACATCACCTGGGCCAGT
This sequence comes from Pseudomonas sp. AOB-7, assembly GCF_003696305.1. Classification (GTDB taxonomy): domain Bacteria; phylum Pseudomonadota; class Gammaproteobacteria; order Pseudomonadales; family Pseudomonadaceae; genus Aquipseudomonas. The sequence goes on from NZ_RFFK01000001.1 coordinate 810,222, forward strand.
TCGGCGACGCTGATGCGCCGCGCCAGGTGCTCGCCGATATAGCTGTCCAGGCGCTGCAGATCCAGGCTGCCCTGCGGCCGCCAGCGCTGCTCGCCGAACAGGCGCAGGTGCAGCGCGCGCAGCAGCACGCCGCCGAGGGAACGGGCCAGGATCGAGTCGCTGCCGTAGCGTTCCAGCTCGGCGCCGGCATAACTCAGCAGGTGCTGGAAATCGACGTCCAGCGCCGGATAGCGCGGGGTCTCGAACAGGCGGTGGAGCAACTCCAGGTCTTCGCTGGGGGTGTCCTGCTCGTCGAGGTCGAGGATCAGCATGCGGTTGTCGCCCATGCCGGCGAACTGGTGGGCGGCGTCGCCCGGCACCAGGCAGGCGCGCATGCGGCACACCTCGCCGCCGCGGCCGCCGACCTCGAATTCGGCGCGGCCGACCAGGGACATCACCAGCTGGTGATGGTCGTGGGCATGGACATGGGCCTGTTCATCCAGGCGGATCACTCGGGCTTGCAGCATCGCGAAAGACTGGCGGCACAAAACAAGGGTTGCACTTTACTCCTTAATCGCAAAAAACGCCGCAACCCACGACCAGCGGACGGGTTGCACCTTTTCCAACGCACGCACCAGATTGGGCAGCGAAATCCGCCCAGGCGCCATTAATGGGCACAGCCGGCGCCGCGGCGCAGCCGCCGTGCCCAGGCAATCCGGGCATTGCCGGCGGCTGGCAGGAGAGTTGCTTGAGCGAGATCCAATCGACATGGCTCAGCCAGCGGATTCAACCAAGCGAGGCCCCATGAATCTGGAACTCTCTATCGCCCTGGCCCTGGGCGCCGTGCTGCTGACCCTCGGCCACTGGCTCAGCCAGCGCGCCGAACGCCGCCATCACCTGGCCCTGGGCCAACTGGAAAGCCAGACCCTGCAACGCTGCCTGGAACTGCTGCAGGCGCTGCAGAAGCATCGCGGCCTCGGCGCGCAGCAAGACATCGCCAGCGTCAGTCAGCGCAACGCCCTGGCCCGCCAGCTCGATGCGCTGTGGCTGAACTGGCCCGGCGCCAGCCTGCAGCTGCCGGCGCTGCAGCAGCACTGGCCGCAGCTGCGGCGCAAGCCCGCCGACTTCGAGGCGCACAGCAAGCTGATCGAGGCCCTGCTGGAAGCCATCGAGCAGCTGGAAGACCGCCTCTACCAGCACGAACACCCGGCCATCCGCGGTCTCGGCGAGGCCTGCCGCGCCCTGGAAGACCTCGCCCGCCTGCGCGGCCTGGCGGTGCGCGCGGCCAACTACTCGCGCTGCCCGCCCGGCCTGCAGATGCAGATGCGCTTTCTCTGCGAGCGCCTCGACGAACAGGGCCAGGACCAGCCGCTGCACGCCCTGCTCGAGCGCCTGCGCCATGAGCTGATCGACGCGCCGCAGGTGCGCCTGGCCCCCGCCGACTGCTTCGCCCTGCTCACGCCGCTGATCGAGCAACGCCTGCAGGGGATTCGCCTGAATCTCGCTTGAACAGAGCCGTTGAAAAACCCCGAGCACCGCCCCATCTAGCACTTAACGTGCAAGCAAAGGTGCTCCATGAACGATCAGGACATCACCCCCGACGCCGCCGCAGAAGGCGCCCAGACGCACGGCACCAGCCTGGTGCTGCCCGCCCAGCGCCTGCCGGACAAGCTCTACGTCATCCCCATCCACAACCGCCCGTTCTTCCCCGCTCAGGTGCTGCCGGTGATCGTCAACCAGCAGCCCTGGGGCAAGACCCTGGAGCGCGTCGGCAACACCGACCACCGCTGCCTGGCGGTGTTCTACGTCGACACCCCGCCCGGCGACAGCGGCGAATTCGACCTCGACAAGCTGCCCGAGCACGGCACCCTGGTGCGCGTGCACCATGCCAGCGAGGACGGCGGCAAGCTGCAGTTCGTCGCCCAGGGCCTGGCGCGGGTGCGCATCCGCGGCTGGCTCAGTCGCAAGCCGCCGTACCTGGCCGAGGTGGAGTACCCGCAGGCGCCGGCCGACCCGCGCGACGAGGTCAAGGCCTACGGCATGGCGCTGATCAACGCGATCAAGGAGCTGCTGCCGCTCAACCCGCTGTACAGCGAGGAGCTGAAGAACTACCTCAACCGCTTCAGCCCCAACGACCCCTCGCCGCTCACCGACTTCGCCGCCGCCCTCACCACCGCGCCGGGCGCCGAGCTGCAGGAGGTGCTGGATACCGTGCCGATGCTCAGGCGCATGGAGAAGGTGCTGCCGCTGCTGCGCAAGGAGGTCGAGGTGGCGCGCCTGCAGAACGAGCTGTCGGCCGAGGTCAACCGCAAGATCGGCGAGCGTCAGCGCGAATTCTTCCTGCAGGAACAGCTCAAGCTGATCCAGCAGGAACTGGGCATCGTCAAGGACGACCGCAGTGCCGACGCCGACGAGTTCCGCGCCCGCCTGGAGGGCAAGACCCTGCCCGAGCAGGCGCGCAAGCGCATCGACGAGGAACTGAACAAGCTGGCCATCCTCGAGACCGGCTCGCCGGAATACGCCGTCACCCGCAACTACCTGGACTGGGCCACGAACCTGCCCTGGGGCGTCTACGGCCAGGACAAGCTCGACCTGGCCCATGCGCGCAAGGTGCTGGATGCGCACCACGCCGGCATGGATGACATCAAGCAACGCATAGTCGAGTTCCTCGCCGTCGGCGCCTTCAAGGGCGAGATCGCCGGCAGCATCGTGCTGCTGGTCGGCCCGCCCGGGGTGGGCAAGACCAGCATCGGCAAGTCCATCGCGGAAAGCCTGGGCCGGCCCTTCTATCGTTTCTCGGTCGGCGGCATGCGCGACGAGGCGGAGATCAAGGGCCACCGCCGCACCTATATCGGCGCCATGCCCGGCAAGCTGGTGCAGGCGCTCAAGGAAGCCGAGGTGATGAACCCGGTGATCATGCTCGACGAGATCGACAAGATGGGCGCCAGCTACCAGGGCGACCCGGCCTCGGCGCTGCTGGAGACCCTCGACCCGGAGCAGAACGTCGAATTCCTCGACCACTACCTGGACCTGCGCCTGGACCTGTCCAAGGTGCTGTTCGTCTGCACCGCCAACACCCTCGACTCGATTCCCGGGCCGCTGCTCGACCGCATGGAGGTGATCCGCCTGTCCGGCTATATCACCGAGGAGAAGCTGGCCATCGCCAAGCGCCACCTGTGGCCCAAGCAGTTGGCCAAGGCCGGCGTGCCCAAGGCGCGCCTGTCCATCAGCGACGCGGCGCTGCGTGCGGTGATCGAGGGGTATGCCCGCGAGGCCGGCGTGCGCCAGCTGGAGAAGCAGCTGGGCAAGCTGGTGCGCAAGGCGGTGGTGAAACTGCTGGACGATCCCGAAGCGAAGATCCGCATCGGTGCCAAGGACCTGGAGGAAGCCCTGGGCATGCCGGTGTTTCGCAACGAGCAACTGCTGGCCGGCACCGGCGTCATCACCGGGCTGGCCTGGACCAGCATGGGCGGCGCCACCCTGCCGATCGAGGCGACGCGCATCCACACCCTCAACCGCGGCTTCAAGCTCACCGGCCAGCTCGGCGAGGTGATGAAGGAGTCGGCGGAGATCGCCTACAGCTACGTCAGCTCGCACCTGAAGCAGTACGGCGGCGACCCGGCTTTCTTCGACCAGGCCTTCGTCCACCTGCACGTGCCGGAAGGCGCCACGCCCAAGGACGGCCCCAGCGCCGGCATCACCATGGCCAGCGCGCTGCTGTCGCTGGCACGCAACCAACCGGCGAAAAAGGGCGTGGCGATGACCGGCGAGCTGACCCTGACCGGCCAGGTGCTGGCCATCGGCGGGGTGCGCGAGAAGGTGATCGCCGCGCGGCGACAGAAGATCTTCGAACTGATCCTGCCGGAGGCCAACCGCGGCAGCTACGAGGAGCTGCCGGACTACCTCAAGGAAGGCCTGACCGTGCATTTCGCCAGGCGCTACAGCGATGTGGCCAGGGTGTTGTTCGAGTAGAAGCAGCGGCAAGCGGCAAGCTTCAAGCAAAAGCGGCGGCAGGAATCGTCGGGCGGAGCGCTGCGCGCTCCCTGTTGGGCTTCGCTGCGCTCAGCGCCAACCTACCCGGTGGCCTGCTCCTGGCCAATGCGGCTATGCTGGGGGCGTTTCGCCGACAGGAATCCGTCATGACCGCCGCCTTCCGCCTGCTGCCCCTCGCCAGCCTGGCCCTGCTCGCCGCCTGCGCGCAGAAGCCCAGCACCCAGACCCTGACCCAGGAGCAGGGCAACAAATGCCCGCTGAGCCTGGACCTGGGCCAGCAACTGATCCTCAGCCTGCCCAGCAATCCCACCACCGGCTTTCGCTGGGTGCTGCGCGACGGCGCCGAGAGCGTGTTGCAGAGCCTCGGCCCGGAGGTCTACAGCAACCCGGAGGACGCCGGTCTGGTCGGCGCCGCCGGTAAATCCACCTGGCGCTTCCAGACCCGCGAGCGCGGCGAGGGTCGCCTGCTGCTGACCTACCAGCGCCCCTGGGAAACCGACGTGGCGCCGGCCAAGACCTTCGATTGCGAGTTGCGGGTGAAATAAGGGGCCACCCCGATTCGCCCGGTAGGAGCCCGCTTGTGGGCGATCTGCAGATGCCCTGGATCGCCCGTGGCACACCTCGCTCCGTAGGGCGGATGTCGCTTTTTACATCCACCACAGCGGTGGATCGATAAAGCGCGATCCACCCTGCGCCGAGCCTCCGTTTCGCGATACGGCTGGCATCAGCCCCGCAGCCCGGATGCAATCCGGGACGCCTCCCGACAGCGCCCCGGCGTGCCTGCCGGCGACCTCAGCTCTTGAGCCGGTAGCCGGTCTTGAAGATCCAGCCCACCAGCAAAATGCACAGCGCCAGAAACCCCAGGATCATCGCCAGACTGAGGCCGACGTTGACGTCGGAGACGCCGTAGAAGCTCCAGCGGAAGGCGCTGATCAGGTACACCACCGGGTTGAACAGGGTCACCGTCTGCCAGGCCGGCGGCAGCATGCTGATCGAATAGAAGGCGCCGCCTAAGAAGGTCAGTGGCGTGACGATCAGCGCCGGGACTATCTGCAGCTTCTCCCAGCCGTCGGCCCACACGCCGATGATGAAACCGAACAGGCTGAAGGTCAGCGCGGTGAGCACCAGGAAGGCCGCCATCCACAGCGGGTGCTGCACCTCGAAGTCGACGAACAGGCGCGCGGTGAGCAGGATGATGATGCCGAGGATCACCGACTTGGTCGCCGCCGCGCCGACATAGCCGACGAGGATTTCCAGGTAGGACACCGGCGCCGACAACAGCTCGTAGATGCTCCCCGAATACTTGGGCATATAGATGCCGAACGAGGCATTGGAGATGCTCTCGGTGAGCAGCGCCAGCATGATCAGCCCCGGCACGATAAAGGCGCCGTAGCTCACCCCCTGCACCTGGGTCATGCTCGAACCTATGGCCGAGCCGAACACCACGAAGTACAGCGAGGTGCTGATCACCGGCGTGGCGATGCTCTGCAGCAGGGTGCGCCAGGTACGCGCCAGCTCGAACAGGTAGATGGCCTTGATGGCATAGAGGTTCATGCGCGCGACTCCTTGACCAAGGACACGAAGATTTCCTCCAACGAACTCTGACTGGACTGCAGGTCCTTGAAGTCGATGCCGTGCTGGGCCAGGTCGCGCAACAGCTCGGCGATGCCGGTGTGCTCGTGCTGGGCGTCGAAGGTGAACACCAGGGCATGGCCCTGGTCGACCAGCTCCAGGCCGTAGCGTTCCAGCTCGGCCGGCACGCCGGCCAGCGGCTGCTGCAGCTGCAGGCTCAGCTGCTTCTTGCCCAGCTTGTGCATCAGCACCTGCTTGTCCTCCACCAGAATGATCCGCCCCTTGCTGATCACGCCGATGCGGTCGGCCATTTCCTCGGCCTCCTCGATGTAGTGGGTGGTGAGGATGATGGTCACGCCGCGCTCGCGCAGGCGCCGCACCATGTTCCACATGTCGCGGCGCAGCTCGACGTCGACGCCGGCGGTGGGCTCGTCGAGAAACAGAATCTGCGGCTCGTGGGACAGTGCCTTGGCGATCATCACCCGGCGCTTCATGCCGCCGGACAGTTCCATGATCTTGGCGTTGCGCTTGTCCCACAGCGACAGGTCCTTGAGCAGTTGCTCCAGGTAGGCCGGATCGGGCTTCTTGCCGAACAGGCCGCGGCTGAACTTGACCGTCGCCCAGACGGTTTCGAACACGTCGCTGACCAGCTCCTGCGGCACCAGGCCGATCTGCGCGCGGGCCGCGCGGTAGTCGCGGACGATGTCCTTGCCGCCGACCAGCACCTGCCCGCTACCGGGATTGACGATGCCGCAGATGATGCTGATCAGGGTGGTCTTGCCGGCGCCGTTGGGGCCGAGCAAGGCGAAGATCTCGCCCTGGCGAATGTCCAGGTCGATGCCCTGCAGCGCCGGATGGCCCGACGCGTAGGTCTTGTTCAGTTGTGAAATGGAGATGACCGACTGCACGGTGGAGTCCTTGCCTGCGGAAAAACCACAGAGTGTAGAGCCTGACCACCAGGACAGGGCAAGCACGGATCACTGCGTTGCACAAAAACGTCGGGCCAGTTGCTCGGTCTCGAAGTGCGCGGTGAGAAAGTCGACGAAGGCGCGGGTCTTGGCCGGCAGCAGGCGCTGGCTGGCGAAATACAGCGAGATCGGCCCGGCATCGACATGCCAGTCCGGCAGCAGGCGCAGCAGCGTGCCGCGCTCGAGGTGCTCGGCGACGTCGGCCATGGTCAGCAGCGCCACGCCCATGCCGAGCAGCGCGCAGTGGCGCAGCGCCTCGGGATCGTCGAGCAGCAGGTGCGGGCGCAGATTCAGCGCCGCTTCCTCGCCGCTGGCATGACGCAACTGCCACTGGCGCAGCTTGCCACTCTGCCGCGAACGCATCAGCAGGCCGTCGAACTCGGCCAGTTCGCCAGGGTGCCGCGGCAGCGCGCGGCCCTGCAGATAGCCGGGCGCCGCCACCGTCACCAGATGCGCCGGGGCCAGGCGCCGCGCCACCACCCCGGGGGCCAGCTCGATGCCGCCGCCGATGGCGGCGTCGAAACCCTCGCCGATCAGATCGACCTGACGATTGTCCAGGTGCCAGTCCGGCAGCACCGCCGGGTAGCGAGCGAGAAACGCCGGCATCAGCGGCAACAGGTGATCGCGGGCGAAGGCCGGTGCGGCGCTGAGCCTGAGAGTGCCGGCCGGCTCGCCGGCGGCGCCGCTGAGGTCGGCGATGGCCGCCTGGATGCTCGCCAGGCCGCCGCTGACGTTGCCGAGGAAGCGCTCGCCGGCCTCGGTCAGGCTCAGCCGGCGGGTGCTGCGCAGGAACAGGCGCACGCCCAGGTGGCGCTCCAGCTGGGCAACGTTGCGGCTCACCGCCGCCGGGGTCAGCGCCAGACGCCGAGCGGCGGCGGAGAAGCTGCCGAGCTCGGCGCTGCGCACGAAGGATTCGAGGTTGGCCAGGCTTTCCATGGGACGGGGTTCCTGTCGCGTAGCGGGCGAGCTGTTACCGGTCTGGTGCGCATGGCGCACCAGAGCCGATTGGGTGCGCAAGCTATATTCAAGCATTGCTTGAAGGTGATTCTAGCCATTACCAGCTACTGCGCAAAACTGCAAAGGCGTTTCATAGCCTCACCAACCACACATCGAGGCTCGAACCATGAACAGCACCCTCCCCCTCTCCGGCCAGATCGCCATCGTCACCGGCGGCTCGCGCAGCATCGGCGCGGCCATTGCCAAGCGCCTGGCCGCCGATGGCGCCAGCGTCGCCATCACCTACAACGCCTCCCCCGAGCGGGCCGAACAGGTGGTCGATGAGATTCTCGCCGCCGGCGGCACGGCCATCGCCCTGGCCGCCGACGCCGGCGACCCCGAGGCGGTGCGCAGCGCCGTGCAGCAGGTGGCCGCGCGCTTCGGCAAGGTCGACATCCTGGTCAACAACGCCGGCATCAGCGTGCTCGGCGCACCGGAAGAGATCGCCTTCGCCGACTTCCAGCGCATCCTCGCGGTGAACGTCACCGGCCTGTTCGTCGCCACCCAGGAAGCGCTCAAGCATATGGGCCAGGGCGGACGCATCATCCATATCGGCAGCTCCATGGTGCAGTACGCCGCCTTCGCCACTGCCTCGGCCTACACCCTCACCAAGGGCGCCGTGGCCGGCTTCAGCCGCGGCCTGGTGCGCGACCTCGGCCCGCGCGGCATCACGGTCAACACCGTGCACCCGGGCCCCACCGCCAGCGACATGAACCCGGCCGACGGCCCGGTGGCCGACTTCGTTCGCCCCCATATCGCCGTCGGCCGCTACGGCGAAGGCCACGATATCGCCAGCGCGGTGGCCTACCTGGCCAGCCCGCAGGCGGCCTTCGTCACCGGCGCCGAACTGCTGGTGGACGGCGGCTTTACCGCCTGACGCCGCCGGCTCGGCAGCCAGTCGCGACTACCCTCACCCCAACCCTCTCCCACAGGGAGAGGGATCCAGAATTTCAGGAGGCTTTATATGAACATCGGCATCATTGGCGCCGGCGCCATCGGCACGGCCATCGCCCAGGCCCTGGCAACTGCCGGCATCGACGTGGTCATCGCCAACAGCCGCGGGCCGGACAGCCTGGCGGCGCTGGTCGAGCGACTCGGCCCCAAGGTCAGGGCCGTGAGCCGCGAAGAGGCGGCCCGCGCCGACCTGGTGTTTCTCGCGGTCAACTGGTCCAAGCTGGCCGGCGCGGTGGAGGGCCTCGGGCCCTGGAACGGGCGCATCGTCATCGACGCCAACAACCCCATCGAGGCGCCGACCTTCCGGGCCGTCGATCTGGGCGGCCGCGCCTCCAGCGCGGTGGTCGGCGATCTGCTGCCTGGCGCGCGCCTGGTCAAGGCCTTCAACCACCTGCAACCGGCGCTGTTGACTGGCGACCCGCAGGCCGAGGGCGGCCGCCGCGTGCTGTTCGTCTCCGGAGAGGACACCGCGGCCAAGGTGACGGTGGCGGCGCTGATCGAGCGCCTGGGCTTCTTCGCCCTCGACCTCGGCGGCAACGAACAGGGCCGGCTGGCGCAGTTTCCCGGTGGGCCGCTGCCGGCGCTGAACCTGGTCAGGTTCGCCTGAATGGCAGGCAGGAAAAAACCCGGCGCGCTTGTGGCGCGCCGGTGCTGCAGGTGAGGTTTCGGGAGAAGCGGCCGCTACGCTTGTGGCGTTGCGGCGATAAGCGTGGCGGCGGGCGCCGTCACGCGAATGGGTTACAGCGGCGTCAGCAGCTGGCCGCTGGCGATACAGCAACGCACGTTGTCGAGGACCAGATCGGCCATCTGCTGGCGGGTCTCGACGCTAGCGCTGCCGACATGCGGCAGCAGCACCGCGTTGTCCAACTCGAGCAACGCGGCCGGGACTTCGGGTTCGCATTGGTAGACGTCCAGACCCTCGCCAGCAATCACACCGTTCTGCAAAGCCGTGAGGTGATGGCCTACCAACTGCCCGACCACCAGGGCGTCGACACCGCCACCCCGCCCCTGCTGCGGGCCGGCTTTCTGACCCTGCTCGGCGTGCTGCAAGTCTGTGCCGCCCTCGCCAGCAAGCTCCAGCCCGGCCCGCTGCTGTTCATCAGCCAGGGCCCGCTGGTGTACAGCATCTTCGCCGCCCTGCTGGTCGCCACCGTGATGATGCTGTTCATGGAGTTCTACGGCCTGCGACTGTCCATCAAGCTGCTCGACGTGCCCAAGCACATCCTGTTGCCGATCATCCTGGTGCTCTGCGTGGTCGGTGCCTTCGGCCTGTCCAGCCGCCTGTTCGATGTCTGCTCGATCCTGCTGTTCGGCCTGCTCGGCTACGGCCTCGTCAAGGCCGGCCTGCCGGCGGCGCCGTTCATCATCGGTTTCATCCTCGGGCCGATGGCCGAGACCAACCTGCGCCGCGGCCTGATGCTCTCCGATGGCAACTTCGCCGACTTCTTCGCCACCCCCATCGCCGGCAGCCTCCTCGGCCTGGCCCTGGCCTTCGTCCTCTGGCAGATGTTCAGCGCCCTGCGGCCCAAGCCCAGCGCGATCAACGCCATTCTGCGCACCTGATCGCCCACCCCAGAGCTCACGCCTATGGCTGGCCGCCTGGTACACGCGCAGCTCCATGGCGAAATGCGGCGCCAAGCTCATGCCGGCCTGCTAGGCCAGGGTCTGCATGCGCAGATACGGGGTGCTGCCGCCGACCCGTGGCGCATCGGGCATTAGGAAGTCGGCGGCGCGCCGGCGGATGAACTCCCTGTGCTCGGCCGGGCTGGTGAGCATCTCGCCGGTGGCGATCGGCGTGTCGAACCGAACTTGAACCGTTCCAAGGCACCTCGCTGGCACGATTGAGGCTCTCACAGGCGGGAGCGTCAGCCTCATTCAGACGGGCGCAGTAATGACCTCGACGGCGAGCGGGCGGTAAAAGGCGAGTGCAGATCGAGCCCCCGTCGAGAGGCTGGCCAATTTGGGATGTGCTGCGCAACTCGACTGCCCCTGGAGGCGGCCCCTTGGGATTAGCCGTCCGACGGGCGGATGATTTTCGCATTGACATATCGGTGAATCTCGATATTATCGCGCCATGGAACTGATCAATGTATTCAAAGCCCTCTCAAATCCGACCCGCCTTGAAATCCTCAAGGGGTTGAAGGATCCGGTGAAGAACTTTCCTCCACAGGATGAAGGGGACGTTCATACCGTGGGCGTCTGCGTCAGCAGTATTCAGGAAGGTGTCGGTCTGTCGCAGTCGACAGTGTCCGATTACCTTGCCACGCTGCAGCGAGTGGGACTAGTCGAAGTCCGTCGTATTGGGCAGTGGACCTACTACAAGCGCAATGAAGCCAACATCCGTGCTCTGGCCGAGATCATAGGCAAAGAGTTGTAATTTTTTCACGCACAACATCGATAATTCTCGATATCCCTTTTTACCGAAGCGCTCACGATAGAGAGATCGCAGGAAAGACCCGTTAATTCTTTGGCTCTATATATCGAAAATTCCCTATATCCCTTTTTCCAGAAACGAGGAACTACCATGAAAGCGCAAATTCTCAACTCATTCGGCGGCCCGCAATCGTTCGAGCTGCGTGACGTACCCAAGCCGGTGCCGGATGCAGGACAAGTGCTGGTGCGGGTTCACGCAACCTCCATCAACCCCTTGGATTACCAGGTACGTCGGGGCGACTATGTCGACTACGTGCCTCTCCCCGCCATTACCGGGCATGACGTATCCGGCGTCGTCGAAGCCGTCGGCCCAGGGGTGACGAGCTTCGTGCCAGGCGACGAAGTCTGGTACACCACGCAAATCTTCGAAGGCGATGGCAGCTATGCCGAGTACCACGTCGCCTCCGAAAGCATCATCGGCAAGAAGCCGGCATCGCTGAGCCATCTCGAGGCGGCCAGCCTCACGCTGGTAGGCGGGACGGTATGGGAAGCCCTGGTCGGGCGTGTATCGCTCCGGGTCGGGGAAAGCATTCTGATCCACGGCGGCGCGGGTGGCGTGGGCCATGTCGCGATCCAGGTGGCAAAGGCCATTGGCGCGCGGGTGTTCACCACCGTGCGCGAAGCGAACTTCGAGTTCGCCCGTGGGCTGGGTGCCGACGTGGTCATCGACTACGAACAAGAGGATTACGTGGACGCCATCCTGCGGGAAACCGATGGCCAGGGCGTCGATGTGATCTTCGACACCATCGGCGGCGACACCTTGACCCGTAGCCCCGACGCGCTCGCCCAGCTCGGCCGCGTGGTCTCGATCGTGGACATCGCCAAGCCGCAGAACCTCATTCAGGCCTGGGGCAAGAACGCCAGTTACCACTTCGTCTTCACCCGCCAGAACCGCGGCAAGCTCGATGAGCTGAGCGCCTTGGTCGAGCGCGGCCAGCTGCGGCCGCATGTTGGCGCGATCTATTCGCTCGCTGACATTTCAAGCGCACACGCGCTGCTGGAGACGCCCAACAATGGTCTTCGCGGAAAAATCGCGATTGCCGTCGAGCCCTCGCTCGCCCCGTAAGGGCATAGGTGCAACTGCCGAACTTACTCTAGAGGAATACCGCAATGATTTATGAAATCGCACTGCTGCCCGTTCACCAAGAACAGATTGAACCCTTCAAACGCGCATTTGCCGAGGTTGCACCTTTGCTCCGCCGCGCCAAGGGGTATGGCGGCCACATGCTCGCGCCCGGTATCGAAAGCCCCGAGCGGTTCAACCTGATCGTGCGCTGGGCTTCACTCGAGGACCACACGCCGGGCTTCGAAGCGAGCGAAGACCATCGGCTGTTCATGCTCGGCCTGCAGGAATATTTTTCCGAAGAGCCGACGGTCTATCACATTGAGGGAGCGGCTTTTACTACGGGAAAGGATGACGATCAAAACAGCATCTTTGACCGGGCAATGCCGGTGTCTTAGGCGGTTGCGGGCTGCAAAGAATTGGCCGTTGTCAGAAACATGCGGACCAGATGTCGCTAATTTGCAGTGATCGTGAGTTGATCTGACAGTTACCTGCCTTGAGGCCCGCGACTGTCAGGTCAAATTCAGCTGTTCAGTGTGGTGATCTTATTGCGATCAAGCTAAATAGCCGCTGATCGGAGACTGGGCCGCCAAATAACCTGGGGCGCGCGGGGGCCCATCGAGGGCGCTATCGACTGCCCCTCGCTCGACTCCCCTCACCCACTCCCCCGCTCGATCACCTCGCCCCCACATCCAGGCGCAACGACTGGTGCACCAGCGCCGGTTCGGCGATGGTGCGGCCGATGCGCAGGCCGTCGATGCGCACGGTGGTCAGCGGCGGATGGGTGTGCGCCGCGCAGGACAGGTCGCCGAAGCCGACCACCTCGGGACAGCCCAGGGCGCGGGACAGGCTAATGGGCGACACGCCGGCCACCTTGGCCACGTCGATCAGGGGCGGCGCGCGAATCGGAAGTTTCTCGACTCATGCTCTGCCCCTCGGGAGTCCGGGCACCTTACCCAGGGCGCTGGCCCGAATTCATGCGAGATACGTTGTCATACAACATTGGTCACAAGAGACGAAGGGTGCGCGTGCCCAGCCGTTTCTCACCTTGTTCGCTCGCTGGCCGCCGGCGGCACGGTGTCGATCGCCGCGCTGTTCGTCGCCGGCATCGGCCCGGGCCTGCTGCTCAGTTTCACCATGGCCGCGCTGTGCCTGCTGTTCGCGCGCAAGCGCAACTACCCCAAGGGCGAGGTGATTCCGCTGCGCCAGGCGCTGAAGATCTGCGTCGAGGCGCTGTGGGGCCTGATGACCATGGTGATCATCCTCGGCGGCATCCTCAGCGGCGTGTTCACCGCCACCGAGTCGGCCGCGGTGGCGGTGGTCTGGGCCTTCTTCGTGACCATGTCCATCTACCGCGACTACAAGTGGAGCGAACTGCCGAAGATGCTGCACCGCACCGTGCGCACCCTGTCGATCGTGATGATCCTGATCGCCTTCGCCGCCAGCTTCGGCTACATCATGACCCTGATGCAGATTCCGTCGAAGATCACCACGGCCTTCCTGACCCTGTCGGACAACCGCTACGTGATCCTGATGTGCGTCAACTTCATGCTGCTGGCCCTGGGCACGCTGATGGACATGGCGCCGCTGATCCTGATTCTCACGCCGATCCTGCTGCCGGTGTGACCTCCTTCGGCGTCGACCCGGTACACTTCGGCATGATCATGCTGGTCAACCTGGGCATCGGCCTGATCACCCCGCCGGTGGGCGCGGTGCTGTTCGTCGGCGCCGCCATCGGCAAGGTCAGCATCGAGAGCACGGTGAAAGCGCTGCTGCCGTTCTACGCCGCGCTGTTCGCGGTGCTGATGGCGGTCACCTACATCCCCGCCATCTCGCTGTGGCTACCCAGCGTGGTGCTCTGAACCCGCGCCCGCTCCACTCCCGTTCTGCGGAAGCGAGGCCTGCCCCATTCACCCCGAGCCGCCACCTGGCGGCTCTTGCTTTATAAGGACGTAACGCCACGCCATGCACGCCGCCCCGTTCCCCCGGCATATCGCCGCGCTGATCCTCGCCACCCTGGCCTGCTCCTTCGCCGGCAACCATATCGCCGCGCGTATCGCCTTCGACCACTACGCCGGCCTGCTGCTGGCGATCCTCTGCCGTTCTGGGGTGACCCTGCTGGTGCTCGCCGCCCTGGTGCTGTGGCAACGCGACTCGCTGCGCCTGAGCCGCCAGACCTGGGGCTGGCAGCTGGTGCTGGGGCTGCTGATCGCGGTGCAGAGCTTCTGCATCTATTCGGCGGTGGCGCGCATCCCGGTGGGCCTGGCGCTGCTGGTGGTGAACCTCTCGCCGATCCTCCTGGCGCTGCTCACCTGGGCCCTCGGCGGCCCACGACCGACCGGCCGCGCGGCGCTGATCATGGGCCTGATCCTGTTCGGCCTGGTGCTGGTGCTGGACGTGCCGGCGCGCCTGGCCGGTCAGGCCCAGCTCGATGCGCGCTGGATCGAAGGGGTGTCGTTCAGCCTGACCGCAGCGGCGGTATTCGCCGTTGCGTTGTGGATTACTGAACACCGGCTGTCGGCGATGCCCGGGCGGGTGCGCAGCATGCTGACCATGGCGGTGGTGTTCAGCGCCTCGGCCCTGGCCGGCGCCAGCGGCGCCCTGCCCGGTGGCCTCGGCCTGCCCGATGCAGCGGTCGGCTGGGTAGCCCTGGCCTGCCTGGTACTGCTCTACGGCACGGCGTTTTCGGTGCTGTTCATATGCATGCCGCGCCTGGATATCGCGCGCAACGCGCCGGTGATGAACATGGAGCCGGTGGCCGGGATGCTGTTCGGCTGGCTGATTCTCGATCAGCTGCTCGGCGCCCTGCAGGTGGTCGGCGGGCTGATCGTGGTCGGCGGCATCGTCCTGCTGGCCTACCGCCGCTAGCCATGGCTCAGCCGTGCAGCGCCTCGGCCTCGGCGGCCTCGTGCGCCTGACGCAGGCGCTCGCGGCTGTTGGTCAGGTGCAGCCGCATGGCGGCGCGCGCCGCCTCCGAGTCCTGGCGGGCGATGGCCTCGAAGATCTGCTCGTGCTCGCGCGCAAGACGCGCCATGTAGTGCGCCTGGTCGTCGCGCGCCAGGCTGGCGGAATTGACCCGGGTGCGCGGAATGATGCTGGTGCCCAGGTGACTCATGATGTCGGTGAAGTAGCGGTTGCCGGTGGCCTCGGCGATGCGCAGGTGGAACTGGAAATCCGACGACACCGCGTCGCTGGCGTGCGCCGCGCTCTCGCTGATCGCGTCCAGCGCCTCGCGGATGGCCTTCAGTTGCGCCTCGTTGCGGCGCTGCGCGGCCAGGCCGGCGGACTCCACTTCCAGGCTGATGCGAAATTCGAGAATCGCCAGCACGTCGCGCAGGGTGACGATGGTCGCCGGGTCGATGCGAAAGCCACTGGGGCTGGGGGTGTCGAGCACGAAAGTGCCGATGCCGTGGCGGGTTTCCACCAGACCGGCGGCCTGCAGCCGCGACAGCGCCTCGCGCACCACGGTGCGGCTGACGCCCTGCTCCTCCATGATCGCCGACTCGGTGGGCAGCTTCTCGCCGCGCTTGATTGCACCGTCGCGGATACGCTGCGACAGCTCGGCCACCAACTCCTGGGCCAGACTACGGTGCTTGCGGCGGGCGCGGGGTTGGGCGTTGGGGGTTTCCATGGCAGGAGCGCTCTCGGCTGACGGCTAAGCCGCAATCATAGCCCAGCAGTTGTACGATGACGCTATGAATTCCCGACAAATAGCGACACCGGAGCGGCAGATGCCGACCACCTTGCTGACCCGGCACGACAGCCTGACCCGCCTGACCCTGGCCCCCGAACTGGGCGCCAGCCTGGTCAACTGGACCCGTTTGAGCGCCTGGCAGCTGGTTGATGCGACATCCGACAGCGCCACCCTGCAACTGGACAGCCTGCAGCCCTTCCCCTTACCGCGCGCGCCTGCAGGTGCGACTGGCGGACGGGCGCCTGAGCCTGCGCCTGCAGGCCACCCACCTCGGCGAGCGGCCGACCTGGTACGGCCTCGGCCTGCATCCCTATCTCACCCGCACCGCACATACCCGCCTGCAAGCGCAGGCCTGGCAAGTATGGCTGTGCGACGCCGACAAACTCTCCACTCAACTGGCCGAGTTACCCGCGGCCTGAAACTTCGCCGAACTTGCCACCCTGCCGGCACAGACGCTGGACAATGCCTTTACTGGCTGGCCGGGCAGCGCGCTTATCGTACAGCCGGAGGCCGGCTATCAATTGCTCTGCCACGCCGAGGGCGCCGAGTTCTTCTTGCTGTATTGCCCGCAGGAGCAGAACTTCTTCTGTTTCGAGCCGGTCAGCCATCCGGTCAACGCCCACCACCTGCCGGGGCGCCCGGGCCTGCAACTGCTGGCGCCGGGGCAAAGTTGCCGGCTGCTGTTCAGCCTGGAGTACCAGGCACTCGATAACTGAGCGCTGGACATTCGCCGACACTTCGCGATAATGGCGCGCAAGTTGCCTCTCGCAACTTCACTTATAAAAAGTTACATACACATAAGTAACTGAATAAGAACGGGAAACTTGCAAGCTCTGACACTTTGCAAAGTATTCGCCGAACGAAACCATCAGCAGCACCCTAGATTGATCCCTGACCGCAGCAGTGAAGCGGAGTGCTTCACGCGTCATGCGGGTCGATCGCCAGACCATATAGGTAAACCCAGTGACGAAAGACGAACTGCGCGCCGAACTCGAGCGCCAGGCGCAGCGTTACAAGGATGTATACGGCGGGGAAGTCATCACCTACGCCGCGCAGCCGGACCCCGACCGCAAACCTTGGCGCAAGAAACCCAGCCTGCTCGACCAGGCCTTCGATAAGGAAATCGAAAAGATCGAAAAAGAACGTCAGGACAAGCAAGACGCCGCCAGCGAATAGTGCCAGGCCCTCTGCCGAACTAGCCTTTCATCGCCGCTTCGCTACTACCGCGATTGCGCAGGCCGGACATGCCGCCAGGCTTATCCGGCGCGCCGGTAAAGGGTGGACCCGGCTTCGCCCTGTCCACCCTGCCCTCGCCGGCTAGCGTCTCCTGCCGCCCAGCAGCGACCCCATCAGCCCGCGCACCAGCTGCCGCCCGAGCTGGTTGGCCGCCTGGCGCAGCGCCGACTTCATCGCCCCACCGAGCAGTTCGCCGGCTATCTGCCCCAGCCCCTGCTCCGGCGCCGCGGCCTTCTGCCGTCCGCTCGGCTGGGCCGGCGCCTCGGCGCTGGCCTGGGCGGCGCGGGCGGTGAGCAGCTCGTAGGCCGATTCACGGTCGACGGGTTTGTCGTAGCGCCCGGCCAACGGCGACTGACGCACCAGGGCGGCGCGCTCGCTCTCGCTCAGCGGGCCGATGCGCGACTGCGGCGGGGCGATGGCCACGCGCTGCACCATGGCCGGCGTGCCCTTCTCCTCCAGGGTGCCGACCAACGCCTCGCCGATGCCCAGCTCGGTCAGCACGCCCAGGCTGTCGAACGCCGGATTGGGGCGGAAACCGTCGGCCACCGCGCGCAGCGCCTTCTGCTCCTTGGCGGTGAAGGCGCGCAGGCCGTGCTGGATGCGCAGGCCGAGCTGGGCCAGCACGTCGTCCGGCAGGTCGCTGGGCGACTGGGTGACGAAGTACACCCCCACGCCCTTGGAGCGGATCAGCCGCACCACCTGCTCCAGGCGCTCCTGCAGCGCCTTGGGCGTGCCCTGAAAGAGCAGGTGCGCCTCGTCGAAGAACAGCGCCAGCACCGGCTTGTCGGCGTCGCCACGTTCGGGCAGCTGCTCGAACAGCTCGGCCAGCAGCCACAGCAGGAAGGTCGCGTAGACCTTGGGCGCTTCGTGCACCAGGCGGCTGGCGTCGAGCAGGTGAACCCGGCCGCGGCCGTCGCGATCGGGGTGCAGCAGGTCCTCGAGTTGCAGCGCCGGCTCGCCGAACAGCGCCTCGGCGCCCTGCTGCTCCAGGCTGGCCAGGCGCCGCAGCAGCGCCTGCGCCGAGGTGTTGGTGAACAGCGCGCTGTCCTCGCCGAGCACCTGCGGGTTGTCCTTGAGGTGGCCGAGCAGCGCCTTGAGGTCCTTCAGATCGAGCAGCAGCAAACCCTCGCGGTCGGCCACCTTGAACGTGGCGTAGAGCGCCGCCTGCTGGCTGTCGGTCAGTTCCAGCAGGGCGCCGAGCAGCAGCGGGCCCATCTCGCTCAAGGTGGTGCGCAGCGGGTGGCCGCTCTGCCCGTGCACGTCCCACAGGCACAGCGGATAGGCCTGCGGCCGGTGCTGCAGCCAGGCCATGCTGGCGATGCGCTCGGCGACCTTGCCCTGCGGCGCACCGGCAGCGCCGAGGCCGCACAGGTCGCCCTTGACGTCGGCGGCGAACACCGCCACGCCGGCGTCGCTGAAGGTCTCGATCAGGCGCTGCAGGGTCACCGTCTTGCCGGTGCCGGTGGCGCCGGCGATCAGACCGTGACGGTTGGCCAGGCGCAACGGCTGGCCGACGGGCTGGCCATCGCTGCCGGCGCCCAGTACGAACTGCGAAATCAAAGGCATCTTTGCCATCCCCTGGGTTAAAGCTTTACTGCAGGTATGCCGACATAGGCATCAGACCAAAGGCGAATTGCCTTCGCCACAATCTCCCACGAACCGCCCCACTGGCGGCTTCGTGGAACACAAGACTGGTTCCAGAGCCTTCCGGACGCAAGACAACATGACTAAAAACCTGCAGTTCAGCCACAAGATCCTGCTCGCAGCATCGCTGGTGGTGATAGTCGCCTTCTCCCTGTTCACCCTCTACAACGATTACCTGCAACGCAACGCCATCCGTGCGGACCTGGAGAGCTACCTGCATGAAATGGGCGACGTGACCGCCAGCAACATCCAGAACTGGCTGTCCGGGCGCATCCTCCTGGTGGAAAGCGCCGCCCAGTCGATCGTCAACGACAACAGCCCGGATCGCGTGGTCAAGCTGCTGGAGCAGAAGGCGCTGACCTCCTCCTTCGCCTTCACCTACCTGGGCGCCGAGAACGCCGACTTCACCATGCGCCCGGACGCCGACATGCCCGAGGGCTACGATCCGCGCACCCGGCCCTGGTACAAGGATGCCATGGCCGCCGGCGGCTCCACCCTCACCGAACCCTACGTCGACGCCGCCACCGGCGAGCTGATCATCACCATCGCCACCCCGGCCAAGCCGGCCGGCGTGGTCGGCGGCGACCTCAGCCTGCAGACCCTGGTCGACATCATCAACGCCCTGGACTTCGACGGCATCGGCTACGCCTTCCTGGTCAGCGCCGACGGCAAGATCCTGGTGCACCCGGACAAGAACCTGGTGATGAAGAACCTCAAGGACATCTACCCGCAGAACACTCCGCGCATCAGCAGCGAGTTCAGCGAGGCGCAACAAGACGGCAACACCCGCATCCTCACCTTCACCCCGGTCAAGGGCCTACCTTCGGTCGACTGGCACGTCGGCCTGTCCATCGACAAGGCCAAGGCCTACGCGATGCTCACCGAGTTCCGCGCCTCGGCCATAGTCGCCACCGTCATCGCCGTGGTGCTGATCATCGCCCTGCTCGGTGTGCTGATCCGCGTGCTGATGCAGCCGCTCAACACCATGGGCAAGGCCATGCAGGACATCGCCCAGGGCGAGGGCGACCTGACCAAGCGCCTGGCGATCCAGTCCAACGACGAGTTCGGCGCCCTGGCGCGCGCCTTCAACCAGTTCGTCGAGCGCATCCACAGCTCGATCCGCGAGGTGTCCTCGGCCACCGTGCAGGTCAACGAGGTGGCCAAGCTGGTGGTCAACGCCTCCAACTCGTCGATGGCCAACTCCGACGAGCAGGCCAGCCGCACCAACAGCGTGGCTGCGGCGATCAACGAGCTGGGTGCCGCCGCCCAAGAGATCGCGCGTAACGCCGCCGACGCCTCGACCCAGGCCTCCGACGCCCGCCATCAGGCCGAGGACGGCGGCAAGGTGGTGCAGCAGGCGATCTCCTCGATGAGCGAGCTGTCGGACAAGATCAGCGACGCCTGCGCCAAGATCGAGATGCTCAACAGCAAGACCGTGGACATCGGCCAGATTCTCGAGGTGATCAAGAGCATTTCCCAGCAGACCAACCTGCTGGCGCTCAACGCCGCCATCGAGGCCGCCCGCGCCGGCGAGGCCGGCCGCGGCTTCGCCGTGGTCGCCGACGAGGTGCGTAACCTGGCGCACCGCACCCAGGAGTCGGCGCAGGAAATCGAGAAGATGATCGAGGAGCTGCAGGTCGGCTCGCGCGAGTCGGTCACCACCATGACCGAGAGCCAGCGCTACAGCGAGGAAAGTGTGGCGATCGCCAACCAGGCCGGCGAACGCCTGGGCACGGTCACCGCGCGCATCGGCGAGATCGACGGGATGAACCAGTCGGTGGCCACCGCCACCGAGGAGCAGACCTCGGTGATCGAGTCGCTGAACATGGACATCATCGAGATCAACACCCTCAACCAGGAAGGCGTGGAGAACTTGCAGGCCACCCTGCGCGCCTGCGGCGACCTGGAGCAACAGGCCGCGCGCCTCAAGCAACTGGTCGACAGCTTCCGCATCTGAGTACGCGAAACGAGACCAAGGGCGCCACGGCGCCCTTGGTCGTTATGGCTCAGGCTCAGGCGGCGCCTGTTCCTGCAGCTGCCGCCACAATTCGGCGGCCTCGGCGAACTCGGTGCCGTCGTCCTCGCTCAAGGCGTCCGGGTCGTAGCGGCGCACGCAGCCCTCGCCCAGGGTCGGCGGCGCCTTGGACGTCGCCTTGTCCAGTGGATCGCTCATCAAGTCCTCCTCACTCAGAGCCTGTTCAAAGTCTCGCGAACTAGAGCAATGCAAGGCGCTACGCTAGTAACAGCCTTCGGCTGGTCAAAACAGGCGAGGAACGGTCGGAGTCGCGGGCGACTTTACGAGTTGTAAATGAGCATTCCAAGCCTGTTTTTAACGCATCAGTACCGACGCGCAGCAGACTTTGAACAGGCTCTAACCGGCTTCCAGCTTGCCCTGCTCATGCTGGGCGAACTCCTTGACCGCCCGCAGCACGTCGTGGCGGCTGATCTGGCCGATCAGGTGACCGTCCTCGACCACCGGCAGGCGCCGACGCCGACCGCGCAGGAAGCGCTCGGACAGCTCGATGATGTCCGCCTCCGGCGAGATGGTCTCGACCTCGGCGGTCATGTAGGCGCTGACGTTGCCGCCGATGGCCTCGTAGTAGGCGCCGGAGAGGATGCCGCGCAGGCAGTCGCCCTCCGACAGCAGGCCGATCAGGTGGCCCTGAGAATCGACCACCGGCGCCGCCGAGATACGGTGCTCCAGCAGGCGGTTGATGGCGGTGAACAGATCGGTATCCGACCTGAAGGTCACCAGATGGCGGGTCATGTAGTCCCGCACCTTGATGGACTTGAGCATGGGCGATCTCCTCTGGCGAGCATCGGTTCGGCCCACGGTGCAAGATCAGTCGAACACCACCGTCTTGTTGTCGTGCACCAGAACCCGGTCTTCCAAGTGATAGCGTAGCCCACGCGCCAGCACCATCTTCTCCACGTCCTTGCCCAGGCGCACCATTTCCTCGATATCGTCGCGGTGGGTGACGCGCACCACGTCCTGCTCGATGATCGGCCCGGCGTCCAGCTCCTCGGTGACGTAGTGCGAGGTGGCGCCGATCAGCTTGACCCCGCGCAGCGAAGCCTGGTGGTAGGGCTTGGCGCCGACGAAGGACGGCAGGAAGCTGTGGTGGATGTTGATCACCCGCTGCGCGTACTCGGCGCACAGTGCCGGCGGCAGGATCTGCATGTAGCGCGCCAGGACGATGACGTCGGCCTGGTGCTGCTTGACCAGGCGCTCCACCTCGGCGAAGGCCGGTGCCTTGTCCTGTGCATCGACCGGCACATGGAAGTAGGGGATGCCGTGCCACTCGACCATGCTGCGCAGGTCGTCGTGGTTGGAGATCACGCAGGGAATGGCGCAGTCGAGCTCGTCGCTGTGCCAGCGGTGCAGCAGGTCGGCCAGGCAGTGCGACTCGCGGCTGGCCATCAGCACCACGCGCTTCTTCTGCGCCGAGTCGGTGATGCGCCACTCCATGGAGAATTCGCGGGCAATCGGCGCGAAGGCCTGCTGGAAGCCCTCCAGCTCGAACGGCAGGGAATCGGCGCGAATCTCGTGCCGCATGAAGAACCAGCCGCTCTGGGTATCGGAATGATGACTCGCTTCGGTGATCCAGCCGTTGTAGGTCGCCAGGAAACTACTGACCTTGGCGACGATGCCGACGCGATCCGGGCAGGCGATGACCAGTCTGAACGTGCGCATATACAAACCCCCAATGACGGCGCAAAAGTCGGCCATTCTAGCGACAAGCCGGGGAAACTGCAGTAGCGCGGAGGGCCGGGCACCCGTGGCCCCCTGACCGGGCGCGGAAAAATATCGAGGCGGCGGAAAAACAGGCAACTTCGGCCAGCGCGGAAATACCCGGTTTAAATTAAAGCCCGTGGTTACAAAACCTTGCAGTGCACCACGGCTATTTTCTCCGACACTGTTTACTTGTTATAAGTGCGTGACTATTATTGCCTCACTGCTCACTTTTTAAACCTATTCACGCCAAGGTAAAGTCCATGTCGCTGATCAATGAATACCGCGCCACCGAAGAAGCCATCAAGGAGCTGCAAGAGCGCCTGAAGAACCTGTCGCAAGACGACAAGCTGAAAAAGGAACTGGAATTCGAAGGCAAGTTGCGCACCCTGATGGGCGAATATCAGAAGTCCCTGCGCGACATCATTGCCCTGCTCGACCCGGAAGCCAAGGTCGGCAAGGCCCCGCGTGCCGGCAAGCCCGTTGCCACCAAGCGCGCGCGCAAGGTCAAGCAGTACAAGAACCCGCACAGCGGCGAAGTGATCGAAACCAAAGGCGGCAACCACAAGACCCTGAAAGAGTGGAAAGCCAAGTGGGGCGCCGACGTCGTCGAAGGTTGGGCCACCCTGCTCGGCTAAGCCTCGCGCAATACCCGAAAACGCCAGCCCTGCTGGCGTTTTTTATTGCCGTTATTTTGCCGCGGGATGACCGGCGCAATTGTTGCCGGCAACTCGTCTGGCGCCCCGCAAGTTTGCCGTGCGGGCCACGGCCAACGCCCAGCCGGCAATTGCCACAGGGCAACTCGCCAGCGCGCCCGGACAAACAAGCGCCGGCCGCCGCCACCCCGCTCGATATGCCCGTGCACAATTGGGCTATGCCCCGTTGCCGGCGCCGCGGCTAATTTATCCCGTAGCGCGCCTGCACATCCTCCGCATACGCCTGCCATTGCTGCAGAAGTTGCACTTGGCTCGGCGTGCAGTTACCGCGCAATTCATCCAGCGCCTGACGAAACTGCCCCAGGGTATTGGGTGCGCCGAACTCGGCGGCATTCAGACGCTGGCGGCAGAACTCCTGCCAGCGTTGCCGCTCGGCCGGCGACAGGCTGTCCGGAAAGTTGCGTGCGCGATAGCGGAACAGCAACTCCGGCAGACGCGCGTCGTCGAACGGCCAGTCCTGGTTGGCCAGCGCCTCGGGCTCGGCACGGCGCACCTGCTCGCACAGGCGGCGGTCGCGGTCGCCGATAAAACCCTCGTACAGCTGCTGCTCGGGGTCGCCGCTGGCGGCGAAGGCCTCCTCGCGATAGATGGTCGCCAGCTTGTCCTGCCACAGCGCCTGCGCCGCCTGCAGCGCCTCGGCGTGGCGCTGGCACTGCGCCCAGTCCAGCTGCAGGCGCTGACGATCCTGCTCGCGCAGCACCGACAGCGGCGCCACCACCGGGCAGCGGTTGATATGCAGCAGCTTCAGCGGCACCGGCGCCTCGCCCTCGGCCAGCTCCTCACGCCGGGTGTACAGGCGGCTGCGCAGGGTCTCGGCATCCAGCTCCAGCAACGGCGCCGGGTCGGCCTGCAGGTCGCAGACGATCAGCGCGTTGCGGTTACGCGGGTGCCAGGCCAGCGGCAGCACCGGCGCCAGGTAATGACGCGCCGCGGAGAAACGCCCGGACACATGCAGCAGCGGCTGCAGCAGGCGGATCTGATCCAGCACCCGCTGCTTGCTGCGCAATTGATAGAGGAAGTCGTACAGCCGCGGCTGCCGCTCGCGCAGCAGGCGCGCCAGGCCGATGGTGGCGCGCACGTCGGACAGCGCGTCGTGGGCCTGGCCATGGTCGATGCCGTTGGCCTGGGTCAGGCGTTCCAGCTTGAGGGTCACGCGGCCGTCTTCCTCCGGCCACTCGATGCCCTCCGGGCGTAGGGCGTAGGCGGTGCGCACCAGGTCGATCAGGTCCCAGCGGCTGTTGCCGCCCTGCCATTCGCGGGCGTAGGGATCGAAGAAGTTGCGATAGAGGCTGTAACGGGTGACCTCGTCGTCGAAGCGCAGGCTGTTGTAGCCGGCGCCGCAGGTGCCCGGCGCGGACAGCGCGGCATGCACCCGGGTGACGAACTCGCCCTCGTCCAGCCCCAGTTGCTGCAGGCGCTGCGGGTCGATGCCGGTGACCAGGCAGGCGGCCGGGTGCGGCAGGATGTCGTCGCTGGGCCGACAGTAGAGGTTCAACGGCTCGTCGATCTCGTTGAGCGCCTCGTCGGTGCGGATACCGGCCACCTGCAGCGGACGGTCGCAGCGCGGATTGATGCCGGTGGTCTCGTAGTCGTACCAGAAGATGCTGGAAGTCACGCGCGTATCCCCAGTGCACAGTGGCCAGGCAGTCTATCATTCATGCTCAGGCGCGCCGCCGCCGGCAAAGCATGAACCAGCGCACAGCCGCTGCATGCCCGCCCAGGCGCCGCTTGTAGGCCAAATGCCAGTACCCCTAGCATGTGCCACCTCTCCCACTCTACGTACAAGGACGCCGCCATGAGTGACGCTACCACCCCCAATCCCTATGCCGCCCCCGTCAGCGACCTGCAGCAGCCGCTCGGCGACCAGGCGCCGAGCATCGAAGAAGCGCTGGCCCGCGGCTACGACTTCAGCATCGGCGCACTGATCGGCGAGGCCTGGGCCAAGGTCAAAGGCACCAAGGGCATCATCATCGGCGGTTTCCTGGTGTTCTACCTGGTGCTGCTGGCCGCCACCTTCATCCTCGGCGGCATAGTCGGCGTGTTCGGCGCCCTCAGCGACAACCTGGTCGCGGTGGTGGTCGGCGAGGTGCTGGTGTCGCTGCTGGCCTCCGCCCTGGCCTATCCCTTCATGGCCGGGATCAACATGGTCGGCATCCGCCGCGCCGCCGACCAGCCGATCAGCTTCAACGAAATCTTCAGCCACTTCGGCCGCACCGTGCCGCTGATCATCACCGCCATGGTGATGATGCTGCTGATCTACCTCGGCATGCTCCTGCTGCTGCTCCCCGGCATCTACCTGGCGGTGGCCTATCTGCTGGCGATTCCGCTGGTGGTCGAGCGCGGCCTGTCGCCCTGGCAGGCGCTGGAGGCCTCGCGCAAGGCCATCAGCCAGCACTGGTTCAAGGTCTTCGGCCTGTTCCTGCTGCTCGGCGTGATCGTGATCCTCAGCGCCATCCCGCTGGGTATCGGCCTGGTCTGGAGCATCCCGCTGATGGTCGTGGCCATGGGCGTGCTCTACCGCACCATCTTCGGCGTGCTGCCCGCCGCCCAGTAAGCCGTTATGCCGGGCCGAGCCATCGGCCCGGTTGCGTTCGTGTCCCGCTGCTCGCTAGCATCGGGCTTTCCCTGATGCAGTCCGCCGATGCCCTCACGCTCAAGCGCCAGCCTCCCGCAGCAACAGCCGCCCCTGGACACCCGCTACCAGGTGGAGACGCCGGAGGGCATCGACTTGCAATTGCGCCCCGCCGGCCTGGTGCCGCGCGCCCTGGCGTTCGCCATCGACCTGGCGATCCGCGGGCTGATCCTGGCGGTGATGTTCATCGTCCTCGGCCTGCTCGGTCAGGTCGGCATGGGCCTGGGCACCATCCTGCTGTTTCTCGTCACCTGGTGGTACATGGTGCTGTTCGAGGTGCTCAACCAGGGCCGTTCGCCCGGCAAGCAGCTGCTCGGCCTGCGCGTGGTGCACGACGACGGCACGCCCATCGGCTGGGCCGCCTCGCTGACGCGCAACCTGCTGCGCTTCGTCGACATCCTGCCGTTCGGCTACAGCCTGGGCATTCTCAGCTGCCTCAACCATCCGGCGTTCAAGCGCCTCGGCGATATCGCCGCCGGCACCCTGGTGGTCTACCGCGACGCCGCGCCGGCGCGCCCGCAGCTGCCGGAGGCCGACCCCCTGCCGACGCCCTTCCCGCTCAGCCTGGCCGAGCAACGCGCGCTGCTCGGCTTCGCCGAACGCGGCGCCCAGCTGTCGGCCGCGCGCCGCGCCGAGCTGGCCGCCCTGCTCGCCGAACCGCTGCAGGTGCCGGCGGAGCACGCCGAGGCGCGCCTGAACGGCATCGCCCGCGGCCTGCTGGGGAGCGCGCCATGAAGCAGAGCCTGTTCGAAAGCCGCCACCAGGCCGACTGGGACGCCTTCGCCGCGCAGCTCGACGCCCTCGAGCGAGGCAAGGCCGAGGCGCAGGCCGGCAGCCGCTTCGCCGCCGACTATCGCCGGCTCTGCCAGCACCTGGCCCTGGCCGAGGCGCGCGGCTACAGCAGCCACCTGATCGAGCAGCTGCAGCAGCTGGCGATGCGCGGCCACCAGCAGTTCTACCGCCACCGCAGCCACCTCGGCGCCCAGCTGGTGCGCTTCCTGTTCGGCGGCTTCCCCCGCCTGGTGCGCGCCGAATGGCGCAGCGTGTGCGTCGCCAGCTTGCTGTTCTTCGGCAGCCTGGCGTTGATGGGCGGCCTGACCTACCTCTACCCGGAGCTGATCTACAGCCTGGTCAGCCCCGAGCAGGTCGGCGAGATGGAGAAAATGTACGACCCCGACGCGCGGCGCCTCGGCCGCTTCGGCGAGCGCGACGCCGGCGACGACTGGGTGATGTTCGGCTTCTACATCATGAACAACATCGGCATCGCCTTTCAGACCTTCGCCAGCGGCCTGCTGCTGGGCCTGGGCAGCCTGTTCTTCCTGTTGTTCAACGGTCTGATGATCGGCGCGGTGGCCGGCCACCTGACCCGCATCGGCTACAGCGAGACCTTCTGGTCCTTCGTCGTCGGCCACGGTGCCTTCGAGCTGACCGCCATCGCCCTGGCCGGCGCCGCCGGCTTCAAGCTCGGCTGGGCGCTGCTCGCCCCCGGCCGCCTGCCGCGCGGCGAGGCGCTGCGCCTGGCCGCGGGCACCGCGGTGCAGCTGGTCGCCGGGGTGATCCTGTTCCTCCTGCTGGCGGCCTTTATCGAGGCCTTCTGGTCGTCCACCACCTTCGCCAGCCCGACCATCAAGTACGCGGTCGGCGCCGGGCTGTGGGCGCTGGTGCTGGGCTACCTGCTGCTGGCCGGACGGAGGCAGCATGCGCCTGACTGAAGCCAGCGTCGCCATCCGCCCGCGCACCGCCTGGGAAGCCATCGACCTCGGCGTGCTACTCGCCCGCCGCCACGCCGGCCTGCTGATGGCCAGCTGGGCGCTGCTCACCCTGCCGCTGTTCGCCCTGCTCTGCGCGCTGCTCTGGCAGTACCCGGGCTGGGCGATCTTCCTGTTTTGGTGGCTCAAGCCGGCGTACGAGCGGCTGCCGTTGTACATCCTGTCGCAGGCGCTGTTCGGCAACGTGCCGACGCTGAAGCAGGCCCTGCGCGCCCTGCCGCGGCTGCTCGGGCCGCAGTTGCTAGCCAGCCTGACCTGGCGCCGGCTGAGCCCGACGCGCAGCTTCGACCTGCCGGTGCTGCAGCTCGAAGGTCTGGCCGGCCAGGCGCGCAGCCAGCGCCTGATCGTCCTCGGCCAGCGCGACGGCGCCGCCGCCACCTGGCTGACCCTGGTCGGCATGCACCTGGAAATCGCCCTGTGGATGGGCCTGGCCGCGCTGTTCTACCTGATGCTGCCGCAGCAGATCGAACTGAACTGGAGCTGGGAAACCCTGATCGCCGCCAGCAGCGGCCAGTGGCTGTGGCTGGAGCACCTGTCCAACCTGCTCTACGTGCTGCTGCTGATTGTCTGGGAGCCGGTCTATGTCGCCTGCGGCTTCAGCCTCTACCTCAACCGGCGCACCGCCCTGGAGGCCTGGGACATCGAGCTGAGCTTCCGGCGCCTGCGCCAGCGCCTGACCGGCAGCGCCTACGCCCTGCTGCTCGGCTGCGCCCTGCTGCTGAGCCAGCTGCCCGGCGCCGCCTGGGCCGACTCGGCGCCGACGGCCAGCGCGCCGTTCGACCCGCAGGGCCCGGATGCGCCGCGCCTGCTGCAGCAGCCGCTGACCAGCCAGGCGGCGCGCGCCGGCATCGAGGCGCTGCTCGACGAGCCGCCGTTCGAGCACCGCGAAACCGTCACCCGCTGGCGCTTCGGCGAGGAAAAACCGGCGCAGGAGGCCGATCCCGAGGACCTGGAAGCCCTGCTGGAGATGCTCAAGAACCTGCTCAAGCTCGGCGAATGGTGGAAGAGCCTGGATATAGTCGCGCAGGTCTTCGAGGCGCTGCTGTGGGCCGCCCTGGTCGCCCTGCTGGTATTCGTCCTGTGGCGCTACCGCGAGTGGCTGCAGACCTTCGGCGAGCACCTCGGCCTGCCGAGTCGGCGCCGGCTGCAGCCGCCGGATCAGCTGTTCGGCCTGGAGCTGGCGCCGGAGAGCCTGCCCGAGGACGTCGCCAGCGCGGCCGAACGGCTCTGGGCCGAGCAGCCGCGCGCCGCCCTCGGCCTGCTCTATCGTGCCCTGCTCAGCCGCCTGCTGCACGAACACCGGCTGCCGCTGAAACAGGCGCACACCGAGGGCGAGGTGCTGCAACTGGTCGAGACCCTGCACCAGCAGGAGCTGTCCGCCTACAGCCGCCAGCTCACCGGCCACTGGCAGGCCCTGGCCTACGGTCACCGCCTGCCGCCCGAGGCGCTGCGCCAGGGCCTGTGCCAGGGCTGGCGCGAGCTGTTCGGCCAGGAGCGCCCGGCATGACGCGGCGCGCCGGCTTCATCCTGAGCATGGCCCTGCTGCTGTGTCTGGGCCTGCTCGCCAGCTACCTGCTGGGCAAGCTCGAAGCCTACGAAGACGAAGTCGAGCACGGCCCGGCCCCCGAGGTCGCCAGCAGCCCCTATCTCGCCGCCGAACACTTCCTGCGCCGGCAGGGCATCGCCGCGCGCCGCGCCGACGGCCTGGAAGTGCTCGCCGGCCTGCCCAGCCAGGGCCAGACCCTGATGCTGCTGGCCGATCGCGGCAACATGACCCCGCGCCAAGTCGAGCGCCTGCTGCAGTGGACGGCGGGCGGTGGCCATCTGCTGTTCGTCGCCGAACGCCTGTGGGACGAGGAGGAAGGCAAGAGCGGCGACCTGCTGCTCGACCTGCTCGGCATCCAGCAGTACATGAGCGAGGAGCTGGACGAAGAGGAAGCGGCCGCGGACGACGAGGAGACTGGCGACGGCGAGCCCTATCCGCAGCTGACCAAGCTCTACCTGGAAAACGAGCAGGCGCCGGCCTATATCGCCTTCGACACCGCCTTCCACCTCTATGACGCGCAGAATCGCGCCCACGCCTGGGCCAACAGCGATGCCGCCACCCACCTGCTGCAGCTGTATCACGGCGACGGCCTGATCACCGTGCTCAGCGATCCGTGGATCTGGCAGAACCGCAACATCGACCAGTACGACCACGCCTGGCTGCTCTGGTACCTCGGCCAGGACAGCGCGGTGACCCTGCTCTACCGCGCCGAGCGCGACGACCTGGCCCGCCTACTGCTGCGCCACTTCCCGCTGGCGCTGGTGCTGCTGGCGCTGCTGCTCGGTGCCGCGCTGTGGCACCTCGGCATGCGCCACGGCCCGCTGCTCGCCCCCGCCAGCCGCGCCCGCCGCCAGCTGGAGGAGCACCTGCGCGCCAGCGCCGACTTTCTCCTCCGCCGCAGCGGCCAGCAGGCCCTGCTGCAGGGCCT
The DNA here is from genome assembly GCF_003696305.1 of Pseudomonas sp. AOB-7. Taxonomy (GTDB): domain Bacteria; phylum Pseudomonadota; class Gammaproteobacteria; order Pseudomonadales; family Pseudomonadaceae; genus Aquipseudomonas. The sequence goes on from NZ_RFFK01000001.1 coordinate 840,078, forward strand.
GCAACAGGACATCAAGCGCCGCGCGCGGCGCCGTCATCCCGGCTTCGACAAACTCGGCGTGGCCGAACAGTGGCAGGTGCTCGGTCGCCTGACCCGTCTGCCGGCCAGGGACATCAGCCAGGCCATGCGCCCGCTGCCGCCGCAACGCCTCTCCGCCAGCGACTTCACCCGCCAGGTCGCCCACCTGCAAAGCCTCAGGAATGCCCTATGACGAGCGAACAGACGCCAGATACCGAAAACCTGTCGGCCAGTGAAGCCCCGGCCGCCGCCTCGAGCAACCCGCAGGCGCAGCAGCGCCAGCGCGCCAGCGCCCTGGCCCAGGCCCTGCGCGCCGAGCTGCGCAAGGCGGTGATCGGCCAGGGCGCGGTGATCGACGACGTGCTCACCGCGCTGATCGCCGGCGGCCACGTGCTGGTCGAAGGCGTCCCCGGCCTCGGCAAGACCCTGCTGGTGCGCGCCCTGGCGCGCTGCTTCGGCGGCGAGTTCGCGCGCATCCAGTTCACCCCCGACCTGATGCCCAGCGACGTCACCGGTCACGCCGTGTACGACCTCGCCAGCGAGCAGTTCAAGCTGCGCAAGGGCCCGGTGTTCACCAACCTGCTGCTGGCCGACGAGATCAACCGCGCCCCGGCCAAGACCCAGGCCGCGCTGCTGGAAGTGATGCAGGAGCGCCAGGTGACCCTGGAAGGCCGCGCGTTGGCCGTGCCGCTGCCCTTTATGGTGCTGGCGACGCAGAACCCCATCGAACAGGAAGGCACCTACCCGCTGCCGGAAGCCGAGCTGGACCGTTTCATGCTCAAGCTGCGCATGGACTACCCGGCGCCGGACGAAGAGCTGAGCATGGTGCGCCAGGTGACCCGCTCGGCCAAGGCCGACATGCTCGAGGTCAGCCCGCTGCGCACCCTGCTGCAGGCCAAGGACGTGCTGGCGCTGCAGAAGATCGCCAGCGACCTGGCGCTGGACGACCAGGTGCTCGACTACGCCGTGCGCCTGGCCCGCGCCACCCGCAGCTGGCCGGGGCTGGCCATGGGCGCCGGGCCGCGCGCCTCGATCGCCCTGGTGCGCGGCGCCCGCGCCCGCGCCCTGCTGCGCGGTGGCGATTTCGTCCTGCCCGACGACATCAAGGGCTGCGCCCTGGCCGTGCTGCGCCACCGCGTGCGCCTGGCACCGGAGCTGGACATCGAGGGCCTGTCGGTGGACCAGGTGCTGCAACAGCTGCTCGACCAGGTGCCGGCGCCGCGCCTATGAAACCCTCGCGCCTGCTCCTCGGGCTGCTCGGCGGCCTGTTCGCCGTCGCCGTACTGCTCGGCACCCTGCCCCTGCTCGGCGTGCGCCTGGCCGCCAGCCTGATGCCGCTGGCCTGGGGCCTGCTGCTGGCCCTGCTGCTGGTCGCCGCGGTCGATGCGCTGTGGCTGCGTCGCCTGCCCTCGCCGCGCCTCGAACGCGCGCTGCCGGGCAACCTGCCGCTGGGGCGCTGGAGCGAGGTGCAACTGACCGCCCACCACGATTACGCCCAGGGCCTGGAGATCGAGGCGTTCGACCATGTGCCGGCGGGCATGGCCTTCGAACACCTACCGCAGCGCATCGCCCTGCGCCCCGGCCAGCAGACGCGTTTCGCCTACCGCCTCAAGCCGCTGGTACGCGGACACTTCCACTTCCGGCACTGCGAGCTGACGCTGCCCAGCCCACTACGCCTGTGGCAGGCCAGGCGCCTGCTGGCGTTGCCCGGCGAGAGCCGCGTCTACCCCGACTTCGCCCGCCTTTACGGCGCTCAGCTGAAGGCGGTGGACGACTGGCTCAGTCAGCTCGGCGTGCGCCAGCGCCCGCGTCGCGGCCTCGGCCTGGAGTTCCACCAGCTGCGCGAATTCCGCGACGGCGACAGCCTGCGCCAGATCGACTGGAAGGCCACCGCGCGCAAGCGCACCCCCATCGCCCGCGAATACCAGGACGAGCGCGACCAGCAGATCGTCTTCCTGCTCGACTGCGGACGGCGCATGCGCAGCCAGGACGACGAGCTGTCACACTTCGACCACGCCCTCAACGCCTGCCTGCTGCTCAGCTACGTGGCGCTGCGCCAGGGCGACGCGGTGGGCCTGGCCACCTTCGCCGGCGACCAGCCGCGCTACCTGGCGCCGGTCAAGGGCCCGGCCCAGCTCAACGTGCTGCTCAATGCCGTCTACGACCTGCACGCCAGCCAGCAGCCGGCCGATTTCGCCGCTGCCGCCGACGCCCTGCTCGCCCGCCAGCGCCGCCGCGCCCTGGTGGTGCTGGTGACCAACCTGCGCGACGAGGACGACCAGGAGTTGCTCGCCGCGGTCAAGCGCCTGTCGCGCCAGCACCGCGTGCTGATCGCCAGCCTGCGCGAGGAAGTGCTCGATCGCCTGCGCCAGGAGCCGGTGCAGCAGTTCGAGCAGGCCCTGGCCTACTGCGGCACCCTGGATTACCTCAACGCCCGCGCCGACCTGCACGAACGCCTGGCCGCCCACGACGTGCCGGTGCTCGACGCCCGCCCCGGCGAGCTGGGCCCCGAGTTGGTCAGCAACTACCTGGCCTGGAAGAAAGCCGGCGCGCTATAGGGGGGCATGGCGAAGCCTTGTCCTCCAGGCGAACCCCGGGTACCACTACGCTCGACCCAGGCCAAGCGCTGGCAGAAGCGCGGCACAGGGCCCTGGCACCGGCTTTTCCACACAGTTGCTGCGTGGTTATGCCCGGGGGGCGGTGCTATGATCCCCGGTCTGCGGCGCAAGGAGTGGAAATTCCCGCCGCTTGCAGGCCACCCGTGCCTGCTGTTCCGGCCGCCCGTGATCGGCCCATGCGCATACCGCACACGACCTGAGTAGGAGATAGACCATGGCTTTCGAATTGCCGCCGCTGCCTTACGAAAAGAACGCCCTCGAGCCGCACATTTCCGCCGAGACCCTGGAATACCACCACGGCAAGCACCACAACACCTACGTGGTGAACCTGAACAACCTGGTGCCGGGCACCGAGTTCGAAGGCAAGACCCTGGAAGAGATCGTCAAGACCTCCTCGGGCGGCATCTTCAATAACGCCGCGCAGATCTGGAACCACACCTTCTACTGGAACTGCCTGTCGCCCAACGGCGGCGGTCAGCCGACCGGCGCCCTGGCCGACGCCATCAACGCCGCCTTCGGTTCCTTCGACAAGTTCAAGGAAGAGTTCAGCAAGGTTTCCATCGGTACCTTCGGTTCCGGCTGGGGCTGGCTGGTGAAGAAGGCCGACGGCTCCCTGGCCCTGGCCAGCACCATCGGCGCCGGCTGCCCGCTGACCAGCGGCGACACCCCGCTGCTGACCTGCGACGTCTGGGAACACGCCTACTACATCGACTACCGCAACCTGCGTCCGAAGTACGTCGAGGCGTTCTGGAACCTGGTCAACTGGGACTTCGTCGCCCAGAACTACGCGGCCTGAGTTCAAGCCCCGTAACGAAAAACCCGGCCTCGGCCGGGTTTTTCGTTTTCGCCGCGGCGAACGGCGCTCAAGTCCGCAGCCGGCGCACCGACACAGTGCTAGACGCCTGCTGCACCGGCAGGCTGCGCGCCGTCGAGAAAAAACTGCTGGCCCGCATGATGGCCCTTTGACGGCCAGGGCGAGATTGCCAATACTCTGATCCGACTGACGCTGGGCGCACAGAACAAGGAATCGCCTTTGAAGCTGGAACTGAAGAACAGCCTGTCACTCAAGTTGCTCCGCGTGGTGCTGCTCTCGGCGCTGGCAGTCGGGGTGGTTTTAAGCTGCGCGCAGATCGTCTTCGACGCTTACAAGACCCGCCAGGCAGTGGCCAACGACGCCCAGCGCATCCTCGGCATGTTCCGCGACCCCTCGACCCAGGCGGTGTACAGCCTGGATCGCGAGATGGGCATGCAGGTCATCGAGGGTCTGTTCCAGCACGAATCGGTGCGCTACGCCAGCATCGGCCACCCCAACGAACCCATGCTGGCGGAGAAATCCCGCGAGCTGACCCAGCTGCCGACGCGCTGGATGACCGACCCGATCCTCGGCCAGGAGCAGCACTTCTCCACCAAGCTGGTCGGTCGCGGGCCCTACAGCGAATACTACGGCGACCTCAACATCACCCTGGATACCGCGCCCTACGGCCAGAGCTTCGTCACCAACTCGGTGATCATCTTCATCTCCGGCGTGCTGCGCGCCCTGGCCATGGGCCTGGTGCTGTACCTGGTCTACCACTGGCTGCTGACCAAGCCACTGTCGAAGATCATCGAGCACCTGACCCACATCAACCCCGACCGCCCCAGCGAACACAAGCTGCCCATGCTCAGGGGCAACGAGAAGAACGAGCTGGGCCTGTGGATCAACACCGCCAACCAGCTGCTGGCCTCCATCGAGCGCAACACCCACCTGCGCCGCGAGGCGGAGAACAGCCTGCTGCGCATGGCCCAGTACGACTTCCTCACCGGTCTGCCCAATCGCCAGCAGCTGCAGCAGCAGCTCGACCAGATCCTCGAGGACGCCGGCCGTCTGCAACGCCGCGTCGCCGTGCTGTGCGTCGGCCTGGACGACTTCAAGGGCATCAACGAGCAGTTCAGCTACCAGAGCGGCGACCAGCTGCTGCTGGCGCTGTCCGATCGCCTGCGCAGCCACAGCGGCCGCCTCGGCGCGCTGGCCCGCCTCGGCGGCGACCAGTTCGCCCTGGTCCAGGCCGATATCGAACAACCCTACGAGGCCGCCGAGCTGGCGCAGAGCGTGCTCGACGACCTGGAGCAGCCGTTCCTCCTCGACCAGCAGGAAGTGCAGCTGCGCGCCACCATCGGCATCACCCTGTTCCCCGAGGACGGCGACAGCACCGAGAAGCTGCTGCAGAAGGCCGAACAGACCATGACCCTGGCCAAGAGCCGCTCGCGCAACCGCTACCAGTTCTATATCGCCAGCGTCGACAGCGAGATGCGCCGCCGCCGCGAACTGGAAAAGGACCTGCGCGAGGCGCTGGCGCAGAACCAGCTGCACCTGGTCTACCAGCCGCAGGTGGACTACCGCGACCACCGCGTGGTCGGCGTCGAGGCGCTGCTGCGCTGGCAGCACCCGCAACACGGCTTCGTCGCGCCGGACCTGTTCATCCCGCTGGCCGAACAGAACGGCACCATCATCCCCATCGGCGAATGGGTGCTCGACCAGACCTGTCGCCAGCTGCGCGAGTGGCACGACCAGGGTTTCAGCGACCTGCGCATGGCCATCAACCTGTCCACCGTGCAACTGCACCACGCCGAGCTGCCGCGAGTGGTCAACAACCTGATGCAGGTCTACCGCCTGCCGGCCAAGAGCCTGGAGTTGGAAGTCACCGAGACCGGCCTGATGGAAGACATCAGCACCGCCGCCCAGCACCTGCTCAGCCTGCGCCGCTCCGGCGCCTTGATCGCCATTGACGACTTCGGTACCGGCTACTCCTCGCTGAGCTACCTCAAGAGCCTGCCGCTGGACAAGATCAAGATCGACAAGAGCTTCGTCCAGGACCTGCTGGAAGACGAGGACGACGCCACCATCGTTCGCGCCATCATCCAGCTCGGCAAGAGCCTGGGCATGCAGGTGATCGCCGAGGGCGTGGAGACCGCTGAGCAGGAGGCCTACATCATCGCCCAGGGCTGCCACGAGGGTCAGGGCTACCTGTACAGCAAGCCGCTGCCAGCGCGCGAACTGACCCTGTTCCTCAAGCAGGCCCGCCGCCTCAGCGCCGCCGCCGGTAACCCCGCCACGCTTTAAAGGGGCAAGCCCACCTCGATGGCGGGCTCGCCGCCCTAGGCCTCAGAAATGCCGCACGCCCAGCAGCCAGGCAGTGGCTAAAGCGCCGACCAGACACAGCGCCGCGCCGGCCGCGGCCTGCCAGTAGAAGCCGCGGGCCAACTCGTCTTCGCCGGCATTGGCAAGAATGAAGGGACGCGCCTCGCCCGGCTTGGCCATCTTGTGCCGCGCCGGCTCGGCGCTGCTGCGCCGGTGCCTGTGCTCCGCCTCCAGCTGCGCGGCCAAGCGCACGCGGCCCCACTCGCGCTCGTCCAGCTCGCCGTTGCCGTCGCTGTCGAAACGCTGCAGCAGCCCGGCATAGTCGCCCTTCCACTCGCGGATCACCTGGCCCTGCGCGCCGTGCAGGTCGAGGCCCTGCTGGCCGCCGCCGGTGGTGCGGAAATCGCCGATGGCATAGAGCGGCTGGCCGACGTGAAAACGCTCCTCGCAGTAGCGGTAACGCTTGCCGCTGCTGAGAAAGCCCAGCAGCCCGGTCTTGGCCGGCCCCAGCGGGTGACGCAGGTTGCCCTGCCAGACCTCGCGCACCAGCGGGCGCACCTCGGCGCCGCGCGGGTCGATCAGGCATTCGCCGGTACCGTCGACCAGGCGCAGCCAGGCATCGCTGCTGCCACTCTCGATCACCCGCCAGCTGCGCTTCTTGCCGCTGGATTTGTACTCCTCGATGCGAAAGCGCCACCACAGGCAGGGTTTACCGGTCAGCGGGCCGCGCACCGCCGCCTCGGGCAGCTCCTCCAGCACGCCGTAGAGTTCGACATAGCCCTGCGCCGCCGAGCGGATCTTCGAGGTCGGCGTGTCCAACAGATGGCGCGCCTGCGACCAGCGTCGCAGACACCACCAGCCACCGCCCAGACAAGCGCCCAGGCTGAATCCCAGGGCGACCAGCAGGCCGCCGATGTCGCCTTCCATCGCCTCAGCTGAACAGCGATTTGAGGTCGACGTCGGCCTTCTCGGCGTCGCTGAACACCAGCAGCTCGGCGGCCTGGAAGGCGAACAGGCGGGCCAGGATCACGTCGGGGAACTGCTCGATGCGCACGTTGTTGAGGTTGACCGCCTCGTTGTACAGCTCGCGGCGGTCGGCGATGCCGTTCTCCAGGCCGCTGATGCGCTGCTGCAGGTGCTGGAAGCTGTCGTTGGCCTTGAGCTCCGGGTAGTTCTCGGCCAGCGCGAAGAGCTGGCCGAGGCCGGCGCGCAGGCCGCTTTCCGCCTTGCCCAGGGCGCCGACGTCGTGCTGCTCGCGGGCGCTGGCCACGGCGCTGCGCGCGGCGATCACCCGCTCCAGGGTGGCGCCCTCGTACTGCATGTACTGCTTGCAGGTCTCCACCAGCTTGGGCAGCTCGTCGTGGCGCTGCTTGAGCAGCACGTCGATATTCGACCAGGCCTTGCTCACCCCATGCTTGAGGCGCACCAGGCCGTTGTACAGCGACACCGCGTAGGCGCCGAGCAGGACGAGGACGACGATCAGGATCACGGCGGTCAGGCTCATGCAGTTTTCTCCATGCAGAACTGCGAATCGGTGCCGGCATTCTAGCGGCAGCGGCGCCCGGCGGCAGCGATATCCCGCACAGCGACGCATAATGGCCTTTACACATAATGCGAAACATTTGCATTATGTTGCAGTTTTACAGGTACCCCTGCGTAACATCCACATTCCGCACATGCAAAGGACCCCGTCATGATTCGTATGCCCCTGGCCTCCGCCAGCCTGCTGGCCATCGCCATTTCCCTCGCCGGTTGCGGCGAAGACCAAGCGCCAGCCAGCCAAGCGGCGGCCCCGGCTGCCAGCAGCGAGAGCGCCGCTCCGGTCGCCGCAGCCAAGGTCGACGAGGCGGCAGCCAAGGCCGTGGTCAAGCACTACGCGGATCTGGCCCTGGCCGTGTTCAGCGACGCCGCCAGCACCGGCAAGGCCCTGCAGAGCGCCATCGACGCCCTGCTGGCCAACCCCAGCGAAGCCACGCTGAACGCCGCCAGGCAGGCCTGGCTGGCCGCGCGCGTACCCTACATGCAGACCGAAGTGTTCCGCTTCGGCAACGCCGTGGTCGACGACTGGGAAGGTCAGCTCAATGCCTGGCCGCTGGACGAAGGCCTGATCGACTACGTCGCCGCCGACTACCAGCACGCCCTGGGCAACCCCGGCGCGCAGGCCAATATCGTCGCCAACAGCGAGCTCCAGATCGGCGAAGACAAGATCGACGTGAGCGAGATCAACGCCGAGCTGCTGGCCAGCCTGAACGAGCTGGGCGGCTCCGAGGCCAACGTCGCCACCGGCTACCACGCCATCGAGTTCCTGCTCTGGGGCCAGGACCTCAACGGCACCAACCCCGGCGCCGGCGAGCGCCCCTACACCGACTACCTGGTCGGCGAAGGCGCCACCGGCGGCAACGGCGAGCGCCGTCGCGCCTACCTGAAGGCTGCCACCGAGCTGCTGGTCAGCGACCTGGACAGCATGGTCGAGCAGTGGAAAGACGGCGTCGAAGGCAACTACCGCAGCGAGCTGCTGGCCGACTCGGCCGAGAACGGCCTGCGCAAGATGCTGTTCGGCATGGGCAGCCTGTCCCTCGGCGAGCTGGCCGGCGAGCGCATGAAGGTCGCCCTGGAAGCGGGTTCCACCGAAGACGAACACGACTGCTTCAGCGACAACACCCACAACTCGCACTTCTACAACGGCAAGGGCATCCGCAACGTCTACCTCGGCGAGTACAAGAAGGTCGACGGCAGCACCCTGAGCGGCCCGAGCCTGGCCGAGCTGGTGGCCAAGGTGGACGCCCAGGCCGACGCCACCCTCAAGGCCGACCTGGAGGCCAGCGAGGCCAAGCTGCAGGCCCTGGTCGACAGCGCCGAGAAGAACAACCAGCACTTCGACCAGCTTATCGCCGAAGGCAACACCGAAGGCCAGCAACTGGTGCGCGACGCCATCGCCGCCCTGGTCAAGCAGACCGGCGCCATCGAACAGGCCGCGGCCAAGCTGGGCATCGGCGACCTCAACCCGGATACCGCCGATCACCAGTTCTGATCGAACCGGTAACCGCACGGACCGGCGCTTTCGCAAGGGAGCGCCGGTTTTTTATGGGCGATTACACGCCCTGTAGGAGCAGTCTGGCACCCGATTCCCGGATTGCATCCAGGCTACAAGACAGCTTTGCGCGACCTTTTGCCCCGCCAATGAAACGCTAATCCATCTTATTTAAGCTCCGTTAGCCTGCTAAGCTTAGCCCCCTCCTGTTTCACGCTCCGGACTCTTCGATGCTGTCGTTCCCGCGCCGTTTGCTGCCCCTGCTGGCTCTCGCCCTGGCCGCCTGCGATCAGCAACCGCGCTTTACCGCCGCCGAACCCAGCGAAGCGCTCTCGGCCGGCGCCGCCAGCGTGCGCCAGTACGATCACAACGCCTTCTCCATGCCCGCGGCCAACCTGGCACCGAGCCGGCGTCTGGACTTCGCCGTGGGCAACAGCTTCTTCCGCAATCCCTGGGTCGTCGCCCCGGCCACCACCACCGCACGCGACGGCCTCGGCCCGCTGTTCAACACCAACGCCTGCCAGAACTGCCATATCAAGGACGGCCGCGGCCACCCGCCGGCGCCCGATGCGACCAGCGCCGCCTCGCTGCTGGTGCGTCTGTCGCTGCCCCACGATGCGGCCCAGGCCGCGCTGATCGAACGCCTGGGGGTGATTCCCGAGCCGACCTATGGCAGCCAGCTGCAGGACATGGCCAACCCCGGCGTGGCGGCGGAAGGCAAGGTGCGCCTGAGCTACCGCAGCGTGCCGGTGCGCTTCGCCGACGGCACGCTGGTGGAGCTGCGCCAGCCCGAGCTGCAGATCAGCCAGCTCGGCTACGGCGACATGCACCCGGACACCCGTTTCTCGGTGCGCGTGGCGCCGCCGATGATCGGCCTGGGCCTGCTCGAGGCCATTGCCGAGGCGGATATCCTGGCCAACGCCGACCCGGGCGACGCCAACGGCGACGGCATCTCCGGGCGCCCCAACCGGGTCTGGGATCGCGTCCAGCAACGCAGCGTGCTCGGCCGCTTCGGCTGGAAGGCCGGCCAACCGAACCTCAATCAGCAGAACGCCGAGGCCTTCGCCAATGACATGGGCCTGACCAGCTCGCTGATCCCCCACGACAACTGCAGTCCAGCGCAAACCGATTGCCTGGCCGCGCCCCATGGCGGCGAACCGGAGGTCAGCGACAATATTCTCGCCAGCGTGCTGTTCTACAGCCGCAACCTCGGCGTGCCGGCGCGTCGTGACGTCGACTCGCCCGAAGTACTCAAGGGCAAGAATCTGTTCCACCAGGCCGGCTGCCAGAAGTGCCACACCCCCAGCTTCACCACTGCGCCTGATGCCGCCGAGCCGGAACTGGCAGGCCAGTCGATCCGTCCCTATAGCGACCTGCTGCTGCACGACATGGGCGAGGGCCTGGCCGACGGCCGCGAGGAGTTTCTCGCCACTGGCCGCGAGTGGCGCACCGCGCCGCTGTGGGGCATCGGCCTGACGCAGACGGTCAATGGTCACAGCCAGTTCCTCCACGACGGCCGCGCGCGCAACCTGCTGGAAGCCATCCTCTGGCACGGCGGCGAGGCCGAGGCGGCCAAGCAGCAGGTCCTCACCTTCGACGCCGAGCAGCGCGCCGCGCTGCTGGCCTTTCTCAATTCCCTATAAGGAGCCCGACATGCTGCACAAGAGCCTGATCGCCTCTCTGCTCGGCCTGGCCCTGGTCGGCTGCGGCCAGCAGGAGCCCAATGCCAAGGTCAGCGCGGCGCTGGCCGACGGCGTGCTGCTGCCGGCCTACAGCAGCTGGCAGGAAGCCGACCGCCAACTCGCCGCCAGCGCCGCCGCCTTCTGCGCCGGCGACGCCGACCTGCCGGCCGCGCGCCAGGCCTTCCTCGGCGCGCAGAGCGCCTGGGCCGGGCTGCAGCCGCTGCTGCTCGGGCCGCTGGCCGAAGGCAATCGCGCCTGGCAGATCCAGTTCTGGCCGGACAAGAAGAACCTGGTGCAGCGCCAGGTCGAAGCCCTGGTCAAGAACAAGCCGCAGCTGAGCCAGGCCGACGTGGAAAGCGCCAGCGTGGTGGTGCAGGGCCTGAGCGCCTACGAGTACCTGCTGTTCGACCCCAGCCTGGATCTGGCCCAGGCCGAGCAGAAGGCGCGCTACTGCCCGCTGCTGACGGCCATCGGCGAGCATCAGCAGGCGCTGGCCGGCGAGATTCTCGGCGAGTGGCAGGGCGAACAGGGCATGGCCGCGCAGTTGAAGCGCTTTCCCAACGAGCGCTACGCCGACGCCGACGAGGCCATCGCCGAACTGCTGCGCGTGCAGGTCGGCGCCCTCGACGGCCTGAAGAAGAAGCTCGGCGCGCCCATGGGCCGGCAGAGCAAGGGCATCCCCCAGCCCTACCAGGCCGAAGCCTGGCGCAGCGCCGCCAGCCTGGCCAACCTCGGTGCCGCCCTGGCCAGCGCCGAACAGCTGTGGCACGGCAGCAACAAGGACGGTATTCAGGCCCTGCTGGGCAAGGATCAGGCCGAGCTGGTCGGGCGTATCGACGCCGCCTACCAGGACACCCGCCAGCGCCTGGCCGCGCTGGAGCGGCCGCTGGGCGAACTGCTCGGCGAAGACGCCGGGCGCGCCAACCTCGACGAGTTGTACGACAGCCTCAATCGCCTGCACCGCCTGCAGGAAGGCGAGCTGGCCAAGGCCCTCGGCGTGCAGATCGGCTTCAACGCCCACGACGGGGACTGACGATGCAGCGCAGAACCTTGCTCGGCCTGGGCGCGCTGCTCGGCGTCGGCGCCGCGACCGGCGCCTTTGCCGGCTGGACCCTGCTCGGCCCAAAGGGCCAGCCGCTGCTGCTGTCCGCCCGCGACGACGGCGACGGCCGCCACTACGCCGTGGGTTTCCGACTGGACGGCTCGCGCGCCTTCGCCACGCAGGTAGCCGAGCGCTGCCACGACGTGGTGCCGCACCCCAGCCTGCCGCTGGCGCTGTTCGTCGGCCGCCGGCCGAGCACCGAGAGCTACCTGATCGACACCCGCGACGGCCGCCTGCTGCAGCGCCTGGTCACGCCGGCCGGCCGCCACTTCAACGGCCACGCGGTGTTCCACAAGGGCGGCGACTGGCTGTACACCACCGAGAACGACACCAACGAGCCCGGTCGCGGCGTGCTCGGCGTCTACCGCCTGCAGGGCGAGCGCCTGGTGCGCGCCGGCGAGCATGCCAGCCACGGCGTCGGCCCGCACCAGCTGCTGTGGATGCCCGACGGCGAAACCCTGGTGGTGGCCAATGGCGGCATCCGCACCGAAGCCGAGAGCCGGGTGGAGATGAACCTCGACGCCATGGACGCCAGCCTGGTGCTGATGCGCCGCGACGGCAGCCTGGTCAGCCGCGAACGCCTGGCCGAGCAGCAGAACAGCGTGCGCCACCTGGCCGTGGCCAGCGACGGCACGGTGGTCAGCGGCCAGCAATATATGGGCGACATCCAGGATGCGGCCCCGCTGCTGGCGATCAAGCGTCCCGGCCAGGCCTTCCAGCCCTTCCCCCTGGGCGAGGCGCAGCGCCTGGCGATGAACCAGTACACCGCCAGCGTGGCGATCCACAGCGAGCTGCGCCTGCTGGCGCTGACCGCCCCGCGCGGCAACCGCTTCTTCATCTGGGACCTGGACAGCGCCGCGGTGCGCCTGGACGTGCCGCTGGCCGACTGCGCCGGGGTCGGCGCGCTGGCCGAGGGCTTCGTGGTCAGCTCCGGCCAGGGCCGCTGCCGCCTGTACGACTGCCGCGGCGAGCGCATAGTCGCCAAGGCGCTGGAGTTGCCGGCCGGGCTGTGGGACAACCACCTGCGCCTGGCCTGACGCTCTGGGGGCGACCCGGGACGCGAGCCTGCCGCGTCCCGGATTGCATCCGGGCCATCCGCGCCAGCGGTTGGGGGCGCCGCGAGCCTCGCAAGGCGAAACGCCTCCCCCGCCTCCGCGAGAGCAACGGCAAACAGACGCGCAACTGTCATCCAAACGTCATCAACTGGTCATAACCTGCAAAAGCCCGCCGCGGCGTGGCCAACCTATACTTCAGCACCTGCTCCCGGCGACGGAGCGGCTGAGCGATAGGGAAATCGACACCACCGCCACGCGCTGCTTACCGGCTGGCTTCCCAACGTTCGACCTCCGAGGCATGACTCCCATGCTGCAAAAATCCCTGCGTGCGCAGATTCTCGCTCTGCTCGGCGGCAGCCTGGCGCTGATCCTGGTCACCGCGCTGGCCTGCTTCAGTTTCCTCTCCGGCGGCATCCAGTCCTACCGCGGCCTGCTCGACGGCCCGCTGGAGGCCTCGCGGCTGATCGACGCGGCCAACGTCGAGTTCAAGACCCAGGTGCAGGAATGGAAGAACGTGCTGCTGCGCGGCCAGGACAGCGCCAACCTCGAGCGCTACTGGAGCCAGTTCGAGGCGCAGGAGCGCAAGGTGCAGGAGCGCCTCGGCCAGCTGATCCGGGTCGCCGCCGCCGATCCGGCGCTGAAGGCCCAGGTCGAACGCCTGCGCAGCGAACACCAGAGCCTCGGCGCCAACTACCGCAAGGGCCGCGACGCCTTCGTCGCCGCCGGCGCCGACGCCCAGGCCGGCGATGCCGCGGTCAAGGGTATCGACCGCGCCGCCAGCGAGCAGATGAGCGCGCTGGTCGACCAGCTGCGCCAGCACAGCCTGAGCCAGGCCGAGCAGATCAACGCCAGCGCCGAGCGCACCATCCTCAGCGGTACCCTGCTGATGCTGGCCGCCGCCCTGGTGATCGGGGTGTTCAGCCTGTGGCTGGTCAATCGCCACCTGATCATCCCCATCCGCCACCTGATCACCCACGTCGATCAGCTCAGCCACGGCCAGTTCGGCCAGCGCGTGGAGACCTCGCGCGCCGATGAACTGGGCATGCTGGCGATAGCCGCCAACACCCTGCGCGACTTTCTCGCCAGCACCACCGAGAGCCTGCACCAGAGCAGTGGCAACCTCGACAACGCCAGCGGCGAGCTGAACGCCATCGCCTCGCGCATGACCGAGGGGGTCAACGAGCAGTTCCAGCGCACCGACCAGGTCGCCACCGCCATGCACCAGATGTCCGCCACCGCCCAGGAGGTGGCGCGGCATGCCGCCGAGGCGGCGCACGCGGCGGACGATGCCGACGACTCGGCGCGCCAGGGTGGCAAGGTCATGCAGTCGACCATCGCCACCATCACCGACATGCGCGGCGAGATCGCCAACACCGCCGAGGTGATCCGCCGCCTGGAGGCCGACAGCGGGCGCATCGGCAAGGTGCTGGAGGTGATCCGCGGCATCGCCGAGCAGACCAACCTGCTGGCGCGCAACGCCGCCATCGAAGCGGCGCGCGCCGGCGAACAGGGCCGCGGCTTCGCCGTGGTCGCCGACGAGGTGCGCACCCTGGCCCAGCGCACCGCCGAATCCACCGCCGAGATCAACCAGATCATCGATACCGTGCAGACCGGCGCGCTGAATGCCGTGCGCGCCATCGAGAGCGGCCAGCAGCGCAGCGAGCAGGGGGTGACCCAGGTCACCGAGGCCGGCGCCATGCTGCAGCGCATCACCGGCGCGGTGGAGGCGATCCGCGACATGAACCGGCAGATCGCCACCGCCGCCGAGGAGCAGACCTCGGTGGCCGAGGACATCTCGCGCAACCTCACCGAGCTGACCGCCATCGCCAGCGCCAACCAGGAGAACGTCGAGCGCACCCAGGCCGCCAGCCACAACCTGCGCAACCTGTCCGGGCAGCTGGGCGAGGTGACCCGCCGCCTCGGTTCATAGATCACTCAGCAGCTGGCACAGGGAAGTGCCAGCACCCTGCAATCACCCGCCCCACGGGGTTTTGACAGAGCCCGGCTCTGGCACTAAGGTGCCTCTCTTGCCTATTCCCAGGCCCTACCCTGCTCGCCAAGGAAACGGAATATGTTGCTCCGCCGCATGCTCATCATGCTCGGCGTGGTACTCGTCGTGGTACTCGCCTTCGCCGCCTACAAAGGCCTCTCCATCTACCAGCAGATCCAGATGTTCTCGGCGCCGCAGCCGGCCATCAGCGTCTCCGCCGCACAGGCCGAGCAGCAGCCCTGGCAGGGTCGCCTGCCGGCCATCGGCACGCTCAAGGCGTTCCAGGGCGTCGACCTGTCCGCCGAGGTGGAAGGCATCGTCAGCGCAGTGCTGTTCGAGTCCGGGCAGAAGGTCACGCTCGGCCAGCCGCTGATCCAGCTCGACAGCGAGGTGGAACGCGCCAACCTGGCCACCGCCGAGGCGGTGCGCAGCCTGGCGCGGGTCGAATTCGAGCGCGGCCGCAGCCTGGTGAACCGGCAGAGCATCTCCAAGAGCGAGTTCGACCGCCTCAACGCCGAGCTGCTCAAGGCCGAGGCGACGGTCGCCCAACTCAAGGCGCAACTGGACAAGAAGCGCGTGCTCGCCCCCTTCGCCGGCACCATCGGCATCCGCCAGGTGGACACCGGCGACTACCTCTCGCCCGGCGCCGCCATCGCCACCCTGCAGGATCTGTCGCGCCTGCACGTCGACTTCTTCCTGCCCGAACAGCGCGCGCCGCTGCTGCAGGTCGGCCAGCGCGTGCTGGTCGGCGTGGCCGCCTACCCGGGCGAGACCTTCGAGGGCCGGATCGCCGCGCTCAACCCCAAGGTGGAGAACGAAACCCGCAACCTGCAGGTGCGCGCCACCCTGAGCAACCCGGACGAGAAGCTGCTGCCGGGCATGTTCGCCAACCTCGAGGTGCTGCTGGCGGGCGACGAGGCGAAGATCGTGGTGCCGGAAACCGCCATCACCTACACCCTCTATGGCAACTCGGTGTACGTGGTGCAGGAAAAGCAGGACGAGGACGGCCAGCCGGTCAAGGATGCCGAGGGCAAGACGCAGCTGACGGTCGAGCGGCGCTTCGTCGAGACCGGCGAGCGCCGTGCCGGCCGCGTGGTAATAGTCAAGGGGCTGCAAGCCGGCGAACAGGTGGTCACCTCCGGCCAGCTCAAGCTGGACAACGGCGCCCATGTCGAGCTGGTCGAAGATCCGGCACTGCAACTAGACGCGAACTGACCCGTCAACGCGCGTAGGAGCCAGCCCGCTGGTGATCTGCCCCAAGCCAGATCTCGTCGGCATGCCGGCTCCTACGGATGACAACAGCCAAGGAAATCCTTATGGCTTTTACCGATCCTTTTATCCGCCGTCCGGTGCTGGCCACAGTGGTCAGCCTGCTGATCGTCCTGCTCGGCTTCCAGGCCTTCGGCAAGCTGAGCATCCGTCAGTACCCGCAGATGGAGAACGCCCTGATCACGGTGACCACCGCCTACCCCGGGGCCAACGCCGAGACCATCCAGGGCTATATCACCCAGCCGCTGCAGCAGAGCCTGGCCAGCGCCGAAGGCATCGACTACATGACCTCGTCGAGCCAGCAGAACCTGTCGACCATCTCCATCTACGCGCGCATCGGCGCCGACACCGACCGCCTGTTCACCGAGCTGCTGGCCAAGGCCAACGAGGTGAAGAACCAGCTGCCGCAGGACGCCGAGGACCCGGTGCTGTCCAAGGAGGCGGCCGACGCCTCGGCGCTGATGTACGTCAGCTTCTACAGCGACGAGCTGTCCAACCCGCAGATCACCGACTACCTCTCCAGGGTGATCCAGCCCAAGCTGGCCACCCTGCCCGGCATGGCCGAGGCGCAGATCCTCGGCAACCAGGTGTTCGCCATGCGCCTGTGGCTGGACCCGGTGAAGATGGCCGCCTACGGCGTCACCGCCGGCGACCTCAACGAGGCGGTGCGCAAGTACAACTTCCTCTCCGCCGCCGGCGAGGTGAAGGGCCAGTACGTGGTCACCAGCATCAATGCCAGCACCGACCTGAAGTCGGCCGAGGCCTTCGGCGCCATTCCGGTGAAGACCCTCGGCGATACCCGCGTGCTGGTGCGCGATATCGCCCGGGTGGAAATGGGCGCGGAAAACTACGACTCGATCAGCTCCTTCGACGGCATCCCCTCGGTGTACATCGCCATCAAGGGCACGCCGAGCGCCAACCCGCTGGAAGTGATCAAGGAGGTGCGCGGCATCCTCCCCGAACTGGAGGCGCAGTTGCCGCCGAACCTCAAGGTGGCCATCGCCTACGACGCCACCCTGTTTATCCAGGCGTCCATCGACGAGGTGGTCAAGACCCTGATCGAGGCGGTGCTGATCGTCATAGTCGTGGTGTTCCTGTTCCTCGGCGCGCTGCGCTCGGTGCTGATCCCGGTGATCACCATCCCGCTGTCGATGATCGGCGTGCTGTTCTTCATGCAGCTGATGGGCTACTCGATCAACCTGCTGACCCTCCTGGCCATGGTGCTGGCCATCGGCCTGGTGGTGGACGACGCCATAGTCGTGGTGGAGAACATCCACCGCCATATCGAGGAGGGCAAGACACCGTTCGACGCCGCCATCGAGGGCGCGCGCGAGATCGCCGTGCCCGTGGTGTCGATGACCATCACCCTGGCCGCGGTGTACGCCCCCATCGGCTTCCTCGAAGGCCTGACCGGCGCGCTGTTCAAGGAGTTCGCCCTGACCCTGGCCGGCGCGGTGATCATCTCCGGCATAGTCGCCCTGACTCTGTCGCCGATGATGTGCGCCAAGCTGCTGCGTCACGACGAGAACCCCTCGGGGCTGGCCCATCGCCTGGACCTGATCTTCGACCGGCTCAAGCAGCGTTACCAGAAAATGCTGCACGGCACCCTCAACACCCGCCCGGTGGTGGTGGTGTTCGCCCTGATCGTCATGGCGCTGATCCCGGTGCTGCTCAGCTTCACCCAAAGCGAACTGGCGCCCGAGGAAGACCAGGGCATCGTGTTCCTCTTCGCCAACGCACCGCAGCCGACCAACCTCGACTACGTCAACGCCTACACCGACCAGTTCGTGGAGATCTTCAAGACCTTCCCCGAGTACTACTCCTCGTTCCAGATCAACGGCTTCGACGGCGTGCAGTCGGGCATCGGCGGCTTTCTGCTGACGCCGTGGAACGAGCGCGAGCGCACCCAGATGGAGATCCTTCCGGAGGTGCAGGCGCGGCTCAACCACATCCCCGGCCTGCAGATCTTCGGCTTCAACCTGCCGTCGCTGCCGGGCACCGGCGAGGGCCTGCCGTTCCAGTTCGTGATCAACACGCCGAACGACTACGAGTCGCTGCTGCAGGTGACCGAGCGCATCAAGGCGCGCGCGCTGGAGTCGGGCAAGTTCGCCTTCCTCAATATCGACCTGGCCTTCGACAAGCCGGAAATCGTGGTCGACATCGACCGCGCCAAGGCCGCGCAGATGGGCGTGTCCATGGAGGACCTGGGCGTCACCCTGGCCAGCCTGCTCGGCGAGGGCGAGATCAACCGCTTCACCATCGACGGGCGCAGCTACAAGGTGATCGCCCAGGTCGAGCGCGCCTATCGCGACAATCCGGGCTGGCTGGACAGCTACCACGTGCGCAGCGAAAGCGGCGTCATGGTGCCGCTGGGCACCCTGATCAGCCTCAGCGACCGCGCCCGGCCGACCAAGCTCAAGCAGTTCCAGCAGCTCAACTCGGCGATCATCGAGGGCGTGCCGATCGTCAGCCAGGGCGAGGCGATCGACACCATCACCGCCATCGCCCGCGAGGAAGCGCCGCGCGGCTACAGCTTCGACCATGCCGGCGCCTCGCGGCAGTACATCCAGGAAGGCAGCGCGCTGTTCGTCACCTTCGCCCTGGCCCTGGCGATCATCTTCCTGGTGCTGGCCGCGCAGTTCGAGAGCTTCCGCGACCCGCTGGTGATCCTGGTCACCGTGCCGCTGTCGATCTGCGGCGCGCTGGTGCCGATCTTCCTCGGTTTTTCCACCATGAACATCTACACCCAGGTCGGCCTGGTGACGCTGATCGGCCTGATCAGCAAGCACGGTATCCTCATCGTCGAATTCGCCAACCAGCTGCGCCACGAAAAGGGCCTGCCGCTGCGCGAGGCCATCGAGGAAGCGGCGGCGATTCGCCTGCGCCCGGTGCTGATGACCACCGCGGCGATGGTGTTCGGCATGGTGCCGCTGATCCTCGCCAGCGGCGCCGGCGCGGTGAGCCGCTTCGACATCGGCCTGGTGATCGCCACCGGCATGAGCGTCGGCACGCTGTTCACCCTGTTCGTCCTGCCCTGCGTCTACAGCCTGCTGGCCAAGCCGGATGCCGAGCGGCAGGAACAGGCACAGGCTTCGCCCGCCCATTGAGCAGTGCCTGCCCGTAGGGTGTCGCGGGACCGCGACACCCTACAGCCGGCGTACGACAGAAAGGCGTAATAAGTCCTTGCTATTTATGTAATAGTAATTATTCTCATTTACGTAAAGACGGCCAAGGAGACCTGCCATGACCTACCTGATCGATGCCTGGCTGGACCGCCCGCATCCCTACCTGCGCATCCTCAACCGCGAAACCGGCGAGGTCTGCGCCATGCTCGAAGAAGAAGCCCTGGACGAATTGCGTGACCAGGGCGATCTGGACCTGCACGAACTCAACTCCAGCGAACCCATAGTGCTCAAGGAGCTGGTGCGCAGCTTGTTCCTGTTCTGCTACGCGCGGGCCTTGCGGCCCTGAAATGCAAACGGGGCGCCCTGTTTCCAGGGCGCCCCGTTTCGTTGGACTTTCTCGCTGTCAGGTAGGGTGCGCCATGCGCCCCGCAGCGACAGCCTGTGTCCAAGGCTTACAGGATATCGAGCAGCTCGACATCGAACACCAGCACGCTGTGCGGCGGGATGCTGCCGACGCCCTGGGCGCCATAGGCCAGCTCGCTCGGCACGTGCAGGCGCCACTTGCTGCCGGTGCCCATCAGTTGCAGCGCCTCGACCCAACCCGGGATCACCCCGCCGACCGGGAATTCCGCCGGCTGGCCGCGCTCGTAGGAGCTGTCGAACACGGTGCCGTCGATCAGGGTGCCGTGGTAATGGGTACGGACCTGGTCGTCGGCCGACGGCTTGGCGCCCTCGCCCGCCACCAGCACTTCGTACTGCAGGCCCGACGGCAACACGGTCACGCCTTCGCGCTTGGCATTCTCGGCCAGGTAGGCGCGGCCTTCGCCGGCAGCGGCTTCGGCCTTGGCGGCGGCTTCGGCCTGCATGATTTCGCGGATGACCTTGAAGCTGGCACCCAGCTCGGCCTCGGAGACGCGGCTGGCCTGGCCGCCGAACGCGTCGGTCAGGCCGGCGAGGATGGCCGTCAGGTCGACGCCGGGCGGCGGGTTGTCGCGCAGTTGACCGCCGAGTTGACGGCCGATGCCGTAGCTGACGCGGCCCTCGTCGGAGGACAGATCGGGGCTGAAGGTGAATTCGGACATGAAAGGCTCCGCTTGGGGCTGCAAAAAGGCCGGCCAGACTAGCACAGAAGCGCGGCCCGTCGTCACGCGCCCATGCTGGCGGAACGGCGGCGTCGGCAGCGCTCGGAGCAGTAACGCACTTCGTCCCAACAGCGCGCCCATTTCTTGCGCCAGGTGAACGGCAGGCCGCAGACCGCGCAGCTTTTCACCGGCAACTGGCGCTTGTTCACAGCATCTCCCCGGCATCCAGGCGGGCCAGCAGGCGTTCGCCCCAGTCCCACAGCGCCTGCTGCCTGGCCTCGTCCATGCGCGCCAGGTTGCGATAGACCATGCCCAGGCGCGGGTTGTGCTCGAGCCGCTCGCGGTGGCGCATAAGGAAGTGCCAGTACAGCGCGTTGAACGGACAGGCCGACTCGCCGCTGCTCTCGCTCACCTTGTAGGCGCAACCGCTGCAGTAGTCGGACATGCGCTTGATGTACTGGCCGCTGGCGCAGTAGGGCTTGGAACCCAGGTAGCCGCCGTCGGCGTGCATCACCATGCCCAGGGTGTTGGGCAGCTCGACCCAGTCGAAGGCATCCATGTACACCGCCAGGTACCAATCGCAGATCTGCTTGGGCGCGATGCCGGCGAGCAGGGCGAAGTTGCCGGTGACCATCAGCCGCTGGATATGATGGGCGTAGGCGTGCTCCAGGGTCTGGCCGATGGCCTGGTGCAGGCAGTTCATGCGAGTGTTGCCGGTCCAGTAGAACGCAGGCAGCGCGCGCGTGTTGCCGAAGGCGTTGCCCTCGGCGTACTCGGGCATCTGCAGCCAATAGATGCCGCGCACGTACTCGCGCCAGCCGATCAGTTGGCGGATAAAGCCCTCCGCCGCATTCAGCGGCACGCGCCCGGCCCAATAGGCGGCCTCGACGTCGGCGCACAGGCGGCGCAGGTCGAGCAGGCCGATGTTCAGCGCGGCGCTGATGCGCGCGTGAAACAGGTAGGGCTCGCCGCTGGCCATGGCGTCCTGGTAGTCGCCGAAATCCGCCAGGCCGTGGGCGAGGAAATGCGCCCAGAGCCGCTCGGCCTCGGCGTGGGTCACCGGGTAGTCGAAGGCCGCCAGGCTGCCGTAATGGTGGGAAAAGCGCGCGGCCACCAGCGCCAGCACCTCGCCGGTGATCGCGTCGGGCGCGCTGCGCAGCGGCTGCGGCGGGCGCACGCCGCGCGGCAGGGCCTTGCGGTTGTCGGCGTCGAAGTTCCAGGCGCCGCCCACCGGCGTGCCGTCGCCGTTCATCAGCAGGCCGCTGCGGCGGCGCATCTCGCGGTAGAAGTACTCCATGCGCAGCTGCTTGCGCCCGCCGGCCCAGGCGGCGAACGCCTCGCGGCTGCAGAGAAAACGCTGGTCGACATGCCAGTGAATCGGCAGGCCGCAGTGGCGCAGGGCCTGCTCCAGGCGCCAGTCGCCGCATTCGGTAAGGTGGATTTCCTGGGCGCCGAAATGATCGGCCCAGCGCAGCAGTTCGCCGGGCAGCGAGCCGCTGTTGTCGGCATCGTCCAGGCGCACGTACTGCACGCGCAGGCCGCGCTCACGCAGCGCCGCGGCGAAGTGGCGCATGGCGCTGAAGATCAGGGCGATCTTCTGCGGATGGTGCGGTACATGGCCGGCCTCCTCCGCCACCTCGGCGAGCAGCACGACATCCTGCGTCGGGTCGAGCCCCTGCAGGCTGGCCAGATCGAAACTGAGCTGGTCGCCGAGCACCAGGGCCAGACGGCGCGCGCTCCGCCTCACCCGATCACCAGCTGGAACGCAGGGAAATCGGCACCTTCAGGCAGTCCTGGCTGCCGGCCGGCATGCCGCACATCTCGTCGTGCACCACCGCGTGCACCAGGTTGAACGGCACCTTCGGCAACTCGTGCAGCAGGTCGCGCGCATGTTCCACCGAGCGCAGGTGCAGGGTGGCGCCCTGGCTGTCGCTGAGCGGGTGGGCGCGGCCGTCCATCTGCGCTTCGAGCAGGTAGATGCCGCCCTCCATGGAGATCAGGTTGAGCTCGTCGATGTGCCCGGCGAGGGCATGGCTGGACAGGTCTTGCAGATTCATGGGGCTCTCCTTACGCAGGCAAAGCTATACAAAAATCACTTCATATACAATTTTTGTACAAGTAGATAAAAGCACAAGGCAGAAAGCAAACCGCCCGTCCGTTTTGCAACGGCCGGGCGGCGGTGGAGCCCCGGGACGACTCAGCCGTCGTACTTGGTCAGCTTGTCCAGATAGCCCATGGCAAAGGCCGAGCCGACGAAGGTCAGGTGGATGATCACGTACCACTTGAGGTATTCGAGGTCGTAGTTCTTGGCGTCCATGAACACCTTGAGCAGGTGGATCGAGGAGATCGCCACGATGGAGGCGGCCACCTTCATCTTCAGCGAGCCGGAGTCCATCTTGCCCAGCCAGTTGAGCTTCTCGGTGCCTTCGCGAATGTCCAGGCGCGAGACGAAGTTCTCGTAGCCGGACAGCATCACCATCACCAGCAGGCCACCGACCAGAGCCATGTCGATCAGCGACAGCAGCTTGAGGATCACGTCGGCTTCGGCGAGGGTGAAGATCTGCGGCAGGATGTGGTACAGCTCCTGGAAGAACTTGATCGACAGCGCCAGCACCGCCAGCGACAGGCCGAAGTAGATCGGGGCCAGCAGCCAGCGCGAGGCGTACATGGCGTTTTCGATGAGGCGTTCCATAGGGACTCACTGCAGGGTCAAAACTGGCGCGAGTATACCCAGCCGCCCGCGCCAGACAAAGCGCGCGACGGCCTCGGCGGTTATCCACGCTTTCTGTGGATAAAGCTGTGGGCAATGGCGCCTTGCGCGGCGCGACGGGGCATGGCCTGCGGCCTGGGCGGCGCTGTACAAAAGCCGCGCAGATGTGACCCTCAGGTCTCCGGCTGGAACTGGTAGCACCCGGTGGGTCGACGGCGCTCGCCGTTGAGGCGACGTAGCTCGGCCTGCAGGTGCAGGCGCCAGATGGGTGGTTCGAAGCATTCGGCATAGCCCTGCTGGGCCAGGCTCTCGGCGATGGACGCTAGCACCCCTTCGGCGACAAAAGGCCCGTAGAACGGGCCCTGTGCCTTGATCGCCGAGGGTTGCGCGCCGGACATGCCGGCCGCGCAGAGCAGCGTCCAAAGTCCGTTTTCCCCGGCCAGCGGCCGGATCACGCATTCGATACGAGTGACCAGGCCCAGGCATTGGCGGGTAAGGCAGAGGCTACGCGGCATGGCGGCGACCCTCGCGGATTCCAGGCTCCAGCCTACACCCCGAGCGGCCGCACTGTGAAGGCCAAAGTTATCCCCGCAATCTGTGGATAACTCTGTGCATGACGGCTGAACAACGATACCGGCACGGTTGCCCCGGGCGATCCGGGACAATCGTGCAAGATTTGCTCAGCCCGCGGCGCCCTCGCCTTCGCCCTTCTTGCGCCGCGGCGCCTTGGCCGGCTTGGCGGCGACGGGCTCGGCTTCGGCCTTGGCCTTGGCCGCCTCGGCGTGCTTGCCGTCTTCCTCCAGGTCGATCTCGGCGATTTCGCGCAGGCGCTCGACCACCCGCGCATTGACGCTGCCCTTGGGGAAGCGGCCCTGCTCGTCCGGATGGCCGGCCGCCTCGCCGACCAGCAGGCTCAGCGCCTCGTCGACGTGGCGCACGGCGTAGACGTTGAACTGGCCGGCGCGCACCGCCTGCAGCACGCGGTCGTCGAGCATCAGGTTGCTGACGTTGGAATGGGGGATGATCACCCCCTGCTCGCCGGTCAGGCCGCGTGCCTCGCACAGGCGGAAGAAGCCCTCGATCTTCTCGTTGACCCCGCCGACCGCCTGCACTTCGCCGAACTGGTTGATCGAGCCGGTGATGGCGAAGCACTGCTTAAGCGGCGTGCGCGACAGGGCCGAGATCAGCGTGCAGACCTCGCCGAGCGAAGCGCTGTCGCCGTCGACGTAGCCGTAGGACTGCTCCAGGGCGATGCTGGCGGAAATCTCCAGGGGGAATTCCTGGGCGTAGCGGCTGCCAAGAAAACCGGTGAGGATCATCACCCCCTTGGAGTGGATCGGCTGGCCCAGGCTGACTTCGCGCTCGATGTCGACGATGCCGCTGCCGCCGGGATAGACGGTAGCGGAGATGCGCGCCGGCACACCGAAGGCCGAGTCGCCCACTTCCAGCACGGTCAAGCCGTTGCACTTGCCGACCGCGGCGCCGCAGGTGTCGATCAGGATGATGCCGGCCAGCATGTCGTCGATGATCCGTGCCGACACCCGCCC
Source organism: Pseudomonas sp. AOB-7 (assembly GCF_003696305.1). Classification (GTDB taxonomy): domain Bacteria; phylum Pseudomonadota; class Gammaproteobacteria; order Pseudomonadales; family Pseudomonadaceae; genus Aquipseudomonas. The sequence continues at coordinate 864,425 of NZ_RFFK01000001.1, forward strand.
GGTGCGGGTGGCCTTGGCCTTGAGGGCGCGCTCGATATGGCCGACGTCGGTGAGCGTCTCGCCGGCCAGGTGGCGGATGAAGTCTGCCTCGCTGACCAGCTGGAACAGGTCGCCGATGCGTGCCGACAGACGGCCCTGATGCTCGGCCAGGCGCGCGCTGTAGGTGGCCAGGCGCGCCACCGCCGCGCCGGTCAAAGGCGCCATGCCCTCCTCCGAGGTGCGCGTCTTCATCAACTGGGCGAACTGCTCCAGGCTGTCCTCGGCCAGGGGAATGTCCTCGTCGAAGTCGACCAGCACGCGGAACATCTCCTGGAAGTCCGGGTCGTGGTCCTGCAGCGCGTAGTAGAGCTGGCGCGAGCCGATGATGATGACTTTCAGCTGCAGCGCGATGACCTGCGGATTGAGGGTCACGGTGGCGATGCGGCCGAGGTCGCCCAGCGGCGATTCCATCTTCAGCTGGCGCGAATGCAGGGCGCGCTTGAGCGCCTCCCAGACGAAGGGCTCGTTGAGCAGCTTCTCCGCCTCCACCACCAGGTAGCCGCCGTTGGCGCGGTGCAGCGCGCCGGGGCGCAGCTGGCGGTAGCTGGTGTACAGCGCGCCCTGGTCGGAGCTGTATTCGATGCGGCCGAACAGGTTGTCGTAGGTCGGGTGCGACTCGAACACCACCGGCGCGCCGCCGTTGGCGTGGTGACCGACCACCAGGCTCGGGCAGTACTGCTCCTCGAGCAGCTTACGCAGCTGCGGGTCGGCCTTGTCGACGTCGACCAGCTGCTCGACCGCGGTCTTCAGCAGATTGACCTGCATCGCCTGCAGATAAGCGCAGACGCCGGCGTTCTCCGCGTATTTCTCCGACAGCGGCGCCAGCAGCGGCTGCAGGGCGACGGTGATGGTCTCCTCGTTGAGCTGGCGCAGCAGGTTGCTCGACTCGCGCTTCCACTGCGGCAGGCTGGCCAGCTCCTCGTTGAGGCGCTCCTCGAGCAGGGCGATGTCGGCGTGGAAGCGCTCGCGCTCGGCCTCCGGCAGCTGGGCGAACTCGGCCTCGTCCAGCGCCTTGCCGTCGGCCATCGGGGTGAAGGCGATATTGCTGCTGTCGCGGTACAGGGCCACGCCCTTCTCCAGCGACAGCTTCTCGATCACGTCCAGCGCCTGGTCGTAGCGCTTGTTGAAGGAGCGGTCGATGGCGCTCTTCTTCTGCTGGTAGGTGGGCGTCTCGAACACCGCCGGGAAGGTGGCCAGCAGGTTGTCGATCAACTGGTTGATGTCGGCGATGAAATCGCTCGCGGTGCCGGCCGGCAGTTCCAGCGCGCGCGGCTCGCGCGGCTCGTCGAAGTGGTTGACGTAGACCCGGTCGGCCGGGGTCTCCATGCGCTTGGCCTCGGCCTTGAGGTAGCGCTGGACGAAGGAGAAGCGTCCGGTACCCGGCTCGCCCATGACGAACACGTTGTAGCCGGGGCGCGGCATGGCCACGCCGAACTGCAGGGCCTCCACCGCGCGAGCCTGACCGAGCACGCCGCGGAAGGGTTCGAGGTCGTCGGTGCTGGTGAAGTTGAACTGCTCGGGGGCGAAGGGGCGGGTCAGGGAGTCGGGCGGCAGCCGCAGGCTGGCAGCAACGGAGTCGGGCATCGTAAATCCTTAGGCGGGAAGGCAGGGGCCTGGGGGAAATCATGGCCCCATCCGCGGCCCCGGACAAGCGCTAAGCTTGATCCAGGGCAGCCTCCTGCGCCCAGTGCCGCTTAAAGTGTCGCGCTCCTCTCACCGGACGCCCCGCATGAGCCTATTCCAGGAAATCGCCGCCCTGCTCACCCTCTCCGCGCTGTTCGGGATGCTGGCGGTGCGCCTGCGCCAGCCGCTGATCATCGCCTACATCCTGGTCGGCATCCTCGCCGGTCCGGCGGCGATGAACCTGTCCGGCGACCACGCCTCGCTCGGACTGCTGGCCGAGATCGGCATCACCGTGCTGCTGTTCGTGGTCGGCCTGAAACTGGACATGCGCCTGGTGCGCACCCTCGGCCCGGTGGCGCTGGCCACCGGGCTGGGCCAGCTCACCTTCACCATCCTGTTCGGCCTGCTGCTGTGCCGCCTGCTCGGCCTGGACTGGCTGACCGCCACCTACGTGGCGGTGGCGCTGACCTTCTCCAGCACCATCATCATCGTCAAGCTGCTGTCGGACAAAGGCGAGATCGATTCGCTGCACGGGCGCATCGCCATGGGTTTTCTGATCGTGCAGGACATCGCCGTGGTGCTGGCCATGCTGGCGATCAACCTCTACCAGCCGGCGGCGGGCGAACGCCAGGGCCTGTCGCCGCTGGCGCTGATCACGGTACTGCTGTGCAGCCTGATCCTGCTCTACATCCTGATGCGCTACGCCCTGCCGCACCTGCTCGCCCCCATGGCGCGCTCGCCGGAGCTGCTGATGCTGGTGGCCATCGCCTGGGGCACGCTGCTGGCCGGCGGCGCCGAGGCGCTGGGCCTGTCCAAGGAGATCGGCGCCTTTATCGCCGGTTTCTGCCTGGCCTCGACGCCGCTGCGCGAGGCCATCGCCAGCCGCCTGACCAGCCTGCGCGACTTCCTGTTGCTGTTCTTCTTCCTGCACCTGGGCATCCAGCTGGATTTCACCCATTTCCAGGGTCAGCTCGGCAGCGCCCTGCTGCTGTCGCTGTTCGTGCTGATCGGCAACCCGCTGATCGTCATGGCGATCATGGGCGCGATGGGCTACCGCAAGCGCACCGGCTTCATGGCCGGGCTGACCGTGGCGCAGATCAGCGAGTTCTCGATCATCTTCGTCGCCATGGGCATCGGCCTCGGCCACGTCGGCGGCGAAGCCCTGGGCCTGACCACCCTGGTGGGGGTGATCACCATCACCCTGTCCACCTACATGATTCTCTACGCCCAGCCGCTGTTCGAGCGCCTGTCGCCCTGGCTGGGGCCGTTCGAGCGGCGCGTGGCGCACCGCGAGAACGCCGCCGACAGCGCCAGCGACAGCCAGCAGCCGGAGGTGATCGTCTATGGCCTGGGCCGCTACGGCCGCCAGCTGGCGCACCGCCTGGAAGACGCCGGGCTGCGCGTGCTCGGCGTCGATTTCAACCCGGAAGCCCTGGCCAGTGCCCGGCGCACCGGCCTGACGGTGTGCTACGGCGATGCCGAGGATCACGACTTCATCGCCCATCTGCCGCTGCAGCAGGCGCGCGCGCTGGTCAGCACCATCCCCCAGCGCGAGGTCAACGCCATCCTACTGCGCGCCGCGCGCAGCGCCGGCTTCCGCGGCCAGGTGACCTTGAGCGCCTTCCGCGAGGGCGACCTGGAGGCCTTCACCCGCGCCGGCGCGGCCAGCGTGCTGCAGCCCTATATCGACGCCGCCGACTCGGCCGCGCGGCGGCTACTGGAAGAGGTCGGCCAGCCGCTCAGTTGAGCGCGGCGCAGCGCAGGCAGAATTCCGCCGCCGGCAGCGCCCTGAGCCGGCCGGCTTCGATCGGCTCGCCACAGCGCTGGCATTCGCCGTAGCGGCCCTCGGCCAGGCGCTGCTTGGCCAAGCCGACCTGGCGCAAGGCGGCCTCGGCCTCGGCCAGCAGCGCCTCGAGCACCTCGTCGTTCTGCCGTTGCTGCGCCTGCTCGGCGAAATCCGCCGAATGGCTGCGCCCCAGGTCGCGGCGGATGGCGTTGGCGCGGGCGCCGTACTCGGCCAGCAGGGCGTCGAGCACGGCGGCGGTGTCGTGGGCGGTCATGATGCAACTCCTCGAGGCTATGACTTAAGTGTGGCCGCTGCCGGCCAAGTTGCACGGCAACCGCGCAAGCGCCGCCTTGACACCCGCCACGCGCCTGGCCAAAGCTCGGCCATCGCCACTATTAGAAGAACAGCGACCTTGAAACGGACATTCGCCGCCCTCGCCCTGAGCCTCAGCCTGCCGCTGCAGGCCGCCTCGCCCACGCCGCTGGCCACATTGGCCGCCGATCCCTACTGGATTGCCCTCGGCCACTACGAGACCGGCAAGCTCGGCGGCTGGCGCAGCTACGTCGACGACCAGGCCTTCTTCCTCGCCGAGGCTGGCGCCAGCGATCCGGCCGCGGAGCTGGCCGCCACGCTCGAGGCCCTGTACCAGCCGGCCGAGCTGGGCGACCGCCACCCGCAATGCGTCTACCCGGCGCGCACCCGCTGGCTGAAGGAGCGCCTGGCGCTGACTGACCTGCCCAGCCCGGACTGCGCCGAGTACCGCGCCTGGTTCGCCGACGTCAATCCGCACAGCACCGTGCTGGTGTTCCCCGCCGCCTACCTCAACAGCCCCTCGTCGATGTTCGGCCACACCCTGCTGCGCATCGACCAGGCCGACGTCGACAGCCACAACACCGCCCTGCTCAGCTACGCGCTGAACTTCGGCGCCTTTATCGAGGGCGACGACAACAGCATCCTCTACGCCTGGCGCGGACTGATGGGCGGCTATCCCGGGTTGTTCGCCCTGGTGCCCTACCGCGAGAAACTCAGCGAGTACAGCCGCCTGGAAAACCGCGACCTGTGGGAATACCGCCTCAACCTGAGCCCCGAGGAAACCGGGCGCATGGTCGAGCACGTGTGGGAACTCAAGCAGGTGCGCTTCGACTACTTCTTCTTCGACGAGAACTGCTCCTACCGCCTGCTCGAACTGCTGGAGATCGCCCGCCCCGGCATCGAGCTGACCGAGCACTTCCCGATCACCGCCATCCCCACCGACACCGTGCGCGCGGTCAAGGACGCCGGGCTGATCGAACGCATCGACTACCGCCCCTCGCGCGAGCGCGAACTGCTGGGCCGCGCCGCGCCGCTGGGTGCGGCGGAAAAGGCCTGGGTGCTGAGCCTGGCCAGCGACTCCGCGCAGCTCGGCGCCGCGCCCTTCCAGAGCCTGCAGAGCGAGCGCCGCGCGCTGATCCAGGACGCCGCCTTCCGCCTGGTGCGCTACCGCGCCAGCGGCGAGGCGCGCACGGGCGAGACCGCCGAGCGCAGTTTCCAGCTGCTCGGCGCGGTCAACCGCAACCCGCCGCCGCCGCTGGCGCTGCAACGCCCGTTGCTGCCCGAGGAAGGCCACCAGTCACGCACCTGGCAGCTGGCCGGCGGCAGCCGCGAGGATCGCGCCTTCGCCGAGTACGGCCTGCGCATGGCCTACCACGACCTCAACGACAACCTCGACGGCTTCCCCCTCGGCGCGCAGATCGAGATCGCCCAGCTCAAGCTGCGCCAGTACGAGGGCAACCACTGGCAAGTGCAGCGCCTGGACCTGGCCAACATCCGCTCGCTGACGCCGCGCGACGCCCTGCTCCAACCCTGGTCCTGGCAGGTCGGCGGCGGCCTGGAACGGGTGCTCGGCGCAGACGGCGACAGCCCGCTGGTGGCGCATGTCGGCGGCGGCGGCGGCGCCACCTGGCAGCTCGGCGCTGGCACCCTGGGCTTCGCCCTGGCCACCGCGCGCCTGGAGCACAACCGCGACTTCGCCGCCTTCGTCGCCCCGGCGCTGGGCTTCAACACCGGCCTGCTGTGGCGCAACGCGCTGGGCAACCTGACCCTTGAGGCGGCCGGCGACTACTTCCACAACGGCGAGGTACGCCGTCGCCTGTCGCTGAACCAGCAATGGGAAGTGCGCACCGACCTCGGCCTGCGCCTGAGCGCCCAGCGCGAGTTCAGCCAGCTCGCCGCGCCGGTCAACGAGGTGAAGCTGGAGCTGCGCTGGTATCACTATTGAGCGCCGGCAGGCGCACAATAGCCTTGTCGCACCAGCCTGGAACCCCTGCATGAACGACCACGGCCCGCAGCTGCTGCACGTCGCCGGCGGCAAACCGATCAAGCTCTGGACCCGCGGCGTGCCGGTGGAGGACGAAGCCCGCCGGCAACTGCTCAATACCGCGCGGATGCCCTTTATCTTCAAGCACCTGGCGGTGATGCCGGACGTGCACCTGGGCAAGGGCTCGACCATCGGCAGCGTGATCCCCACCCTCGGCGCCATCATCCCCGCCGCGGTCGGCGTGGATATCGGCTGCGGCATGGTCGCCGCGCGCACCTCGCTGCGCGCCACGGATCTGCCGGACAACCTGCACCGCCTGCGCAGCGCCATCGAACGCGCGGTGCCGCACGGCAAGAGCTTCGGCAAGCGCGACGTCGGCGCCTGGGACGAGGTGCCGGCCGCCACCGACGCGGCCTGGCGCGCCCTGGCCGGGCGCTTCCGGGCAATCTGCGCCAAGCACCCGCGCCTGGAGAAGAGCAACCACCGTGTGCACCTCGGCACCCTGGGCGGCGGCAATCACTTCATCGAACTCTGCCTGGACGAGGCCGACCGCGTCTGGCTGATGCTGCACAGCGGCTCGCGCGGCGTCGGCAACGCCATCGGCAACCTGTTCATCGAGCTGGCCCAGGCCGACATGCGCCAGCACCTGGCCAACCTGCCGGACAAGGACCTGGCCTACTTCGAGGAAGGCAGCCGCCACTTCGCCGACTACCTCGAGGCGGTCGGCTGGGCCCAGGACTACGCCCGGCAGAACCGCGCACTGATGCTGCAGGCGGTGATCGCGGCCACCCGCCAGGTGCTCGGCCGGCCGTTCGAGGCGCAGCTGGAGGCGGTGGACTGCCACCACAACTACGTGCAGCAGGAACGCCACTTCGGCCGCGAGGTGCTGGTCACGCGCAAGGGCGCGGTGTCGGCGCAGCCAGGCCAGCTGGGCATCATCCCCGGCTCCATGGGCACGCGCAGCTACATAGTGCGCGGCCTGGGCAATGCCGAGGCGTTCTGCTCCTGCAGCCACGGCGCCGGCCGGGTGATGAGCCGCAGCCAGGCGAAGAAGCGCTTCGACCTGGCCGACCAGCTGCGCGCCACCGCCCACGTCGAATGCCGCAAGGACAAGGACGTGATCGACGAAATCCCCATGGCCTACAAGGACATCGAGGCGGTGATGGCGGCCCAGCGCGACCTGGTCGAAGTGGTGCACAGCCTGCGCCAGCTGGTGTGCGTGAAGGGCTGAGTGACCGGCGGAGATGACGCCGCGACACGGCTTTCTATACTGAAGGTCCCACCGTCCCGTTCTGGAGAGCCATCATGCGCCGCCTAACCGCCTTCTTCGCCGCCGCCCTGCTCAGCGCACCCCTCTGGGCGATGCACTGTCCGGCGGACATGGCCAAGATCGACGCCATGCTGCAAAGCGACCCACCGGCCGACCCCACCGTGCTGGCCAAGGTGAAGGAACTGCGCGCCGAAGGCGAAGCCCTGCACAAGGCCGGCAACCACAGCGAATCGGTCAAGGTGCTGGGCGAAGCCATCAATCTGCTGGAAGCCAGCGAGTAGTCGCCGGCTCAGTTGCTGGTCGTAGGCGCCGGCCTGGCGGCGCCTGCAGCACTGCTGCCTAGTAGCCGGTGTAGAGCAGCTCCAGCGCCAGATGCCGCACCTCCTGCAAGTCCACCGGCTTGCTCAGGCAGGCAGAGGCCCCGCGCGCCCTGGCTTCCTCGAATAGCGCCTGGTCGGCCACCGCACTGATCACCAGCACCGGCACCTCGCGCAGCCGTGGCTCGGCGCGCATGGCGTCGAGTATCTCCAGGCCGTTGCCGTCCGGCAGGTCGATATCCAGCAGCAACAGCGCCGGCTCGTTGTCCTGCAGCTCGGCCAGCGCGCGCTGACGGGTACCCGCGCCACGCACCTCGGCGAACTCGCGCAGCGCCTCCTGGAGAATCTTCAGGCAGGCCGGGTGATCCTCCACGCACAGCACCTGCACGAGGCGCCGCTCGCTTTGCGCCGACTGCGCCGGCGCGGTGGCGTCGGTCTCGTCCGGCCGCGCGGCGCTGGGCAGGTCGAGCCAGAAGCGGCTGCCCACACCCGGCTCGCTGCGCACGCCGATCTCGCCGTCCATCAGGCTGGCCAGCTCGCGGCAGAGCACCAAGCCGATGCCGGTGCCGGGAATGTTCGAACTCTCCCGACCGAGGCGCTGGAACGGCTGGAACAGCTGCGCCTGCTGCTCGCCGGACAGCCCCGGGCCGGTGTCGTCGACCCACAGCCGCACGCAATCGGCGCGCACCTCGTAGCCCATGCGGATGAGGCCCTGCGGGCTGTTGTACTTGATCGCGTTGGACAGCAGGTTGAGCAGGATCTGCCGCACCCGGCGCGGGTCGCCCTGGACGAACAGCGGCGGCTCGGCCGCGGCCATCACCTGCAGCTGCAGCTGGCGCTGCTGCACCTCGGGCTGCACCAGCTCGGCGCAGCCGGCCAGCAGGCTGCCAATCTCCAGGGGCTGCAACTGCAGCTGCTGACGGCGGCTCTCGATGCTCGACAGGTCGAGGATGTCGTCGACCAAGGCGGTCAGATGGCGACTGGCATTGACGATCTCGTGGGCGTAGTCGCACTCCAGCTTGGCATCGGCCTTGTCCTGCGCCTCCATCTCGATCAGCTGGGCGAAGCCGTGGATGGCGTTGAGCGGCGTGCGCAGCTCGTGGCTCATGCTCGACAGGAAACGGCTCTTGGCCTGGCTGGCGGCCAGGGCCTCGAGGCTGGCGTGGCGCAACTCCTCCTGCACCTGCTTGAGACGGGTGATGTCGACATGGGTGCCGGCCACGCGCAGCGGCCAGCCCTTGGCGTCGCGCTCCAGCACCTTGCCGCGACTGAGCAGCCAGAGGTACTGGCCCTGGCAGTCGAGGTAGCGGTACTCGGCGTCGAAATGCTCGTCACCGCTCTCGGCGAAGTGCTTGCGCAGGTGGCGCAGGCGCTCCAGGTCGTCCGGGTGCACGCGCTGGTTGAACTCGCTCAGGCTCAAGTGACGCGCACCCAGGCCGAAGCGCCGCACGAAGCGGTCGCTGAGCTCGATGGTCAGGTCGCGAGCGTTGATCTGCCAGAGGCTCTCGGTGGTGCTCTCCAGCACCAGCTGGAGGATGTTCTGCGCCTCCTGGCGCTCCTGCTCGCTGGCCTGCAGCTGGCGCCCGGCCTGCTGCATCGCGTCCGCCAGGCGACTGACTTCGGCGATCCGGCTGTCCGGCGCCGCCGGCAGGTAGTTGCCCTGGCCCAGGCTGCCGGCCATCTCGACGATATCGGCGATGGGGTGCGCCAGCTGGTTGCTCAGGTGCCGCGAACGCAGCCACATCCAGGCGAAAAACATCAGGTAGAAGGCCAGCAGGCCGGCGATCAACAGGTAGCCGATCTGCAGGTAGCGCTCGGCCAGCTGGTTGGTGTCGTGGAAGATCTGCTCCTCGTCCACCACCAGCAACAGGCGCCAGCCGGTCTGCGGAATCTCGCTCCAGGCCACCAGCTGCTTGCGCCCGCCAAGCAGCACCTCCTGGACGTTGCCGCGGCCCTCGTTCATCGCCTGCAGCAGCGGCTCCATGCCCTCGCGCTTGGCCAGGTTGAAGTCCTCGGGCTTGAGCACCTCGCGCCGTACCGCCTCCTCGTAGGAGTAATGGGTCAGCTCGCGCAGGCCGAAATCCAGCTCGCCGGCGGCCGGCAGCGCCATGATGTTGTGGTCGTGGCTGACCAGCATGGCGTAGCCCTGCCAGGGCACGTTGAGCTCGGCGATCTCGCCGAGCACCTGGCCGACGGTGATGTCCAGGCCCACCACGCCCTCGAGGAAATCGCCGCGGTAGACCGGGGCGATGGCCGACATCATCCAGCCGAGGCCGGCCGGATCGAGGTACACCTCGGTCCACACCACCTTGCGCTCGGGGTTGTGCTTGGCGTCGGCCAGGTAATAGAAGTTGTAATCCGGGATCACCATGTCATGGGGATACTGCGCCGGCGTGTCGAACCAGGGATAGATGCGGTTGTAGCTGTCCCAGCTGTTGAAGTAGAGCGCCGCCACCAGCGGGTTGGCCTGCTGGATCGAGCGCATCAGCGGGTCGACCTGCGACAGGCGCATGACCTTGGCGTGATCCTGCTGCGCCGGCGGCGTGCTGTTGGCGTAGAAGGAGGCGGCGCGGCCGTCGTCGCTGCGGGTGTAGAACACCCCGCTGTCGGTGCTGGTATGGCGCTGACGCTCCAGTTCGTCGGCCTGATAGCCGGTATCGAGCAGCGCGCGCTGAGTCGCGTCGCGGTACACCTGGACCAGGGATTCGATCGAACGCAGGCGGCCGTCGACGATCTGCCCCTCGCGCAGCGCGGCACTGGCCAGGTCCTTCACCGCCGCCTCCTGCAGATGGCCGACCTGCGCATCGCGGATCGCCTGGTTGCTCAGCAGGTACACCGCGATCAGCACCGACTCCACCAGAATCAAGGGGATCAGCGCGCTCTGCACGAAGGCCCGCCAGATCCACTGACGCAGGGGGTAGCGGCTAGAACTCGGCATGACGACTCCTTTCCATAGGGCGCGCAGAGGGACGCCAGGCGCCATCATAGCTTCCCGCGCTGGAATCCGCAGTCGACGTTATGGAACCTTTGCCGTACACTCCGCGTCCTAGCTGTAACCACGAAGGTTTTGGGGCCGATTAGGATTCGACGCCGGTAACGAAACTTGAGGGGCATGCCGAGTAGGTGACAGTTCTCGTAAATCCGCTGCCACAACTTCATAGTTGCCAACGACGACAACTACGCTCTGGCCGCCTAAGGGCGCCAGCTGACCCTAGGGGATGCCTGTAAACCCGAAGATCTGGTCAGTCATATAGAACAGGATCGCCGCCAAGTTCGCTGTAGACGTAACGGCTAAAACTCATACAGCTCGCTCCAAGCGCCCTGCCACTCGGGCCGCGCGGAGTTAACTCAGTAGAGATGGCTAAGCATGTAGAACCGATAGCGGAGAGCTGGCGGACGGGGGTTCAAATCCCCCCGGCTCCACCAATTGAAGCAAGCACAAACCCCTGATTTTCCTAGAGAATTTCAGGGGTTTTGTGTTTTCAGGGACTGCGAATGTCCCGAAAAGTGTCACAGCAGGGTCGCGCTACCAATAATCTGGCTTGACGATGACTGACTTCCTGAGAGGCGGACAGGACTTCGCCTCGCCCAGGGTGGCGGCCTTGTTGTCCAGCCTTGAAGGCGTGAGCCCTGAATCGCAACCGTTCGGGAACGCGGCAGCGCGCTGAAAACGGCCTGTCCACAACCGCGCAGGATGTGGACAGGCCCGAGTCGGGTACTCAGGACGTGCGGGCGCTTACCCGCAGGTCGGAGCCCTGCTGCAGCGCGGCCTCCTCCTGATGCAGCGCCTTGACCAGGCAATAGCAGATCAGCAGCAGCACCAGGGAGAACGGCAGAGCGGCGGCGATGGTCGCCGCCTGCAGGCCTTGCAGGCCGCCGGCCAGCAGCAGCACGCCGGCCAGGGCGCCGAGGCCCAGACCCCAGATGATGCGGTAGCGCTGCGGCGGGTTGTGGTCGCCCATCGAGAGGATGGTGCAGATCACCAGCGTCGCCGAATCGGCCGAGGTGACGAACCAGCTGACGATCATCAGCGTCGCCAGGCCGGCCATGGGCAGGATGGCCCACTCTACGCCGAGGCCTTCGATGGTCTTGTACAGCACCATGGTCAGGTCGCTGTTGGCCACGCTGGCCAGGTCGACACCGTTGAGCTGCAGGTACACGCCGGTGCCGCCCATGATCACGATCCACAGGAAGGCGCCGAGGGTGGAGGCCAGCATCCCGCCCACCACTACCTGGCGCACGGTGCGGCCACGGGAGATGCGGGCGATGAACATGCCGACGAACGGGCCCCAGGACAGCCACCAGCCCCAGTAGAAGATGGTCCACCAGCCTTGCCACTGGCGCTCGGGGTTGGCGTCGGTCCACAGCCCCATGGGGATGAAGTGGGCCAGGTAGTCGCCGATGCTGGTGGCGTAAAGGCCCAGCAGGAACACGGTCGGCCCGGCCAGCAGCAGGAACAGGAAGAGGATGCTGCTCAGGCGGATGTTCCACTCGCTGAGCCAAAGAATGCCGCGACGCACGCCGGAGACGGCGGAGAAGGTCGCCACCAGCGAGGTGCCGGCGATCAGCAGCAGCTGGTTGGTGGTAGAGATTTCCCAGCCGAACATGTAGCCCAGCCCGGCATTCATCTGCGACACGCCCAGGCCCAGGGTGGTGGCGGTGCCGAACAGGGTGCTGAAGATCGCCAGCAGGTCCACCGCGTGGCCGATCGGGCCGTGGATACGCTCGCCCAGCAGCGGATACAGCGCCGAGCGGATGGTCAGCGGCAGGTTATGCCGGTAGGTGAAGTAGGCCAGCACCAGGCCCACCACTATATAGATGCACCAGCCGTGCAGGCCCCAGTGGAACATGGTGATGCGCAGGGCGATCTGCGCGGCCTCGGCGCTGCCCGCGGCCACCCCGGCCATCTCCATGTAGGGGTTGCCCTGCATGTGCATCAGCGGCTCGGCGATGCTCCAGAACAGCAGGCCGGTGCCGACCGCGGCGCTGAACAGCATGGCGAACCAGGAGAAGTTGCTGAACTCGGGGCGTTCATCGTCCTGGCCCAGGCGCAGATTGCCGAAGCGGCTGAAGCCGACCCAGAAGGTGAAGAACAGCACCGCGCTGACCACCGCCACGTAGTACCAGCCCAATGAACCCTCAATCCAAGCCTTGGCGCCGGTGTAGATGCCGTTGGCCAGTTCGGCGTTGGTCACGGTGAACAAGACGAAAGCGAAGACCATGGTGATCGAGGCGATCGCCATGGTCGGGTTGACACCTGCGAACACGCGTTCGAGGTGGTTCTTGGGACGTTCGCTCACAGGCGTCTCCTTGTTTTTGTAATGAACCGATGGGACGTCGCAAGGGCCGGGCCGCGCCATGCAGGCGCGACGGGCAGGCGGCATCGTCTTGCGATGTATTACGGTATACCATCAACCAAATCGTCATTTCAATGTCTTGTTGAAACGCCGCCGATCAATGGTCTTCCCCCGCCAGTCACCGTCCGACGGGCATTGTGGGAAAAGCGCAAGGCTTGACTTGCGCATCTCGTATTATGGTATACCATGATACCAACTGAGCGGTGCCAGCCAGCACCCGAACCCACAGCGCACAGGAGCACATCCATGAGTTTCGAGATCCGCAAGATCGTCAGCTACATCGAAGAAACCCTGATCGAAGGCGGCAAGGCCAGTGACAAGCCGGTGACCATGGTCGGCCTGGCCGTGGTGATCAAGAACCCCTGGCTCGGCCGCGGTTTCGTCGAGGACCTCAAGCCGGAGATCAAGGCCCACTGCTCCGAACTCGGCGCCATGATGGTCGAGCGCCTGACTGCCGCTATCGGCGGCGCGGCGAAGATCGAGGCCTACGGCAAGGCCGCGGTGGTCGGCGCCGACGGCGAGATCGAGCACGCCTCGGCGGTGATCCACACCCTGCGCTTCGGCAATCACTACCGCCAGGCGGTTAACGCCAAGAGCTACCTGAGCTTCACCAACAAGCGCGGCGGCCCCGGCACCTCGATCCAGATCCCGATGATGCACAAGGACGACGAGGGCCTGCGCTCGCACTACATCACCCTGGAAATGCAGATCGAGGACGCGCCGCGCGCCGACGAGATCGTGGTGGTGCTCGGCGCCGCCAACGGTGGCCGCCTGCATCCGCGCATCGGCAACCGCTACATCGACCTGGAAGAGCTGGCCGCCGAACAGGCGCAGTGATCCTCAAGGCCCGCGCAGGAGCTTTCCATGATTCGGCTCACCGCTAAATCCACCCCCGCCGGCACCAGCTACCTGGCCACCGGCCAAGGTCACCCCGTGGTGCTGATCCACGGCGTCGGCCTGAACAAGGAAATGTGGGGCGGCCAGATCGTCGGTCTGGCCCCGCATTTCCAGGTCATCGCCTACGACATGCTCGGCCACGGCGCCAGCCCGCGCCCGCAGCCGGGCACCGGCCTGCCCGGCTATGCCGAGCAGCTGCGCGAGCTGCTCGAACACCTGCAGATCGAGCGCGCCAGCGTCATCGGCTTCTCCATGGGCGGCCTGGTGGCGCGGGCCTTCGCCCTGCACCAGCCGCAGCAGCTCGCGGCCCTGGTGATCCTCAACAGCGTGTTCAACCGCAGCAGCGCGCAGCGCGCAGGGGTCATCGAGCGCACCCGCCAGGCCGCCGAACACGGCCCGGACGCCAACGCCGAGGAAGCCCTGTCGCGCTGGTTCAGCCGCGAATACCAGGCGGCCAACCCGGCGCAGATTGCGGCGATCCGCCAGACCCTGGCCGGCAACGACCCGCAGGGCTACCTGACCACCTACGAGCTGTTCGCCACCCAGGACATGTACCGCGTCGACGACCTGGGCAGCATCCAGGCGCCGACCCTGATCGCCACCGGAGAGCTGGACCCGGGCTCGACCCCGGAGATGGCCCGACAACTGGCCGAGCGCATTCCCGGCGCCCAGGTGGCGGTGCTCGCCGAGCAGCGGCATATGATGCCGGTGGAATCGCCACGCCTGGTCAACCAGGTGCTGCTGAACTTCCTGCAGCAGGCCCAGACCCTACGGAATCCAGCAGAGGGGATAGTCGCATGACACTCGCCCGTTTCCACATGTGCATCGACGGCCAGTGGCTCGATGCGCTGTCCGGCAAGACCTTTGAAAGCCTCAACCCGGCCCTGGCCGAACCCTGGGCCGAACTGCCGGATGCCGACGAGCAGGACGTCGAGCGCGCCGTGCAGGCCGCCCAGCGCGCCTTCGAGAATCCGGCCTGGCGCAAGCTGAATGCCACCGCGCGCGGCAAGCTGCTGCGCCGCCTGGGCGATCTGATCGCCGAACACAAGGAGCACCTGGCCCAGCTGGAAAGCCGCGACAACGGCAAGCTGATCCGCGAGACCCGCGGCCAGGTCGGCTACCTGCCGGAGTTCTTCCACTACACCGCAGGCCTGGCCGACAAGCTCGAAGGCGGCACCCTGCCGATCGACAAGCCGGAGATGTTCGCCTACACGGCGCACGAGCCGATCGGCGTGGTGGCCGGGATCATCCCCTGGAACAGCCCGCTGTACCTGACCGCGATCAAGCTGGCGCCGGCTCTGGCGGCCGGCAACACCATCGTCCTGAAACCCTCCGAGCATGCCTCGGCGACCATCCTCGAGCTGGCCCGCCTGGCGCTGGAGGCCGGCTTCCCGCCTGGCGTGGTCAACGTGGTCACCGGCTTCGGCCCGAGCACCGGCGCGGCGCTGACCCGCCACCCGCTGGTGCGCAAGATCGCCTTCACCGGCGGCGCCGCCACCGCCCGCCACGTGGTGCGCAGCAGCGCGGAGAACTTCGCCAAGCTGTCGCTGGAGCTGGGCGGCAAGTCGCCCAACATTATCTTCGCCGACGCCGACCTGGACAGCGCCAT
Organism: Pseudomonas sp. AOB-7; assembly: GCF_003696305.1. Taxonomy (GTDB): domain Bacteria; phylum Pseudomonadota; class Gammaproteobacteria; order Pseudomonadales; family Pseudomonadaceae; genus Aquipseudomonas. The sequence goes on from NZ_RFFK01000001.1 coordinate 879,619, forward strand.
CAACGGCGCCGTGGCCGGCATCTACGCCGCCTCCGGGCAGAGCTGCGTGGCCGGCTCGCGCCTGCTGGTGCAGGATGCGATCTACGACGAGTTCGTCGAGCGCCTGATCGAGCGGGCCAAGCGCATCCGCATCGGCAACCCGCAGGACGACGCCAGCGAGATGGGCCCCATGGCCACCGCGCAGCAGCTCGCCGTGGTCGAGGGCCTGGTTGCCGACGCCCTGGCCGAGGGCGCACGCCTGCGCCTGGGCGGCAAGCGCCCGCAGCTCGACGCCAAGGGCTGGTACTACGAGCCGACGCTGTTCGAGTGCGACCGCCACTCGATGAAGATCATGCAGGAAGAGGTGTTCGGCCCGGTCGCCTCGGTGATCCGTTTCAAGGACGAGGCCGAGGCCCTGGAGCTGGCCAACGACTCGCAGTTCGGCCTCGCCGCCGGCATCTGGACCCGCGACCTCGGCCGCGCGCACCGCATGGCGAGAGACGTGCGCTCGGGGATCATCTGGGTCAACACCTACCGCGCGGTCTCGGCCATGGCGCCGATCGGCGGCTTCCACAACAGCGGCTACGGCCGCGAGAGCGGCATCGATTCGGTGCTGGCCTACACCGAGCTGAAAACGGTGTGGATCAACCTCTCGCAGGCGCCCATGCCCGACCCCTTCGTCATGCGCTAGGAGACCTGCGAAATGATCGAACCAGGCATCTACAAAGAAGTGATGGGCTCCTTCCCATCCGGCGTCACCGTGGTCACCACCCTGGACGCCGGCGGCGACATAGTCGGCATCACCGCCAGCGCCTTCAGCGCCCTGTCCATCGACCCGGCGCTGGTGCTGTTCTGCCCCAACTACGCCTCCGACACCTACCCGGTGCTGCGCGACAGCAAGCAGTTCGCCATCCACCTGCTGTGCGCCGACCAGCAGGCCGAGGCCTACGCCTTCGCCGGCAAGGGCAAGGACAAGGCCAAGGGCATCGACTGGCACCTGAGCGCGCTGGGCAACCCGTTGCTGGCCAAGGCCACCGCCATCATCGAATGCGAGCTGTGGCGCGAGTACGACGGCGGCGACCACGCCATCATCGTCGGCGCGGTGAAGAACCTGATCCTGCCCGAGCAGGAGGTGACGCCCATGGTCTATCACCGCGGCAAGCTCGGCGCCCTGCCCTCCATCGCCTGACCCTCAGTTACGACCGCGCCCACTCACCCTCGGTCGCGGTCCTTTTCATCCGTCGCAGCGAGCCGCAGCGCTCGTTGCCCGCACCTTTCAAGGGAGCCGCCATGAATGCTTTGCTGCGCCAACAGGCCTATATCGACGGGCACTGGCTCGATGCCCAGGACGGCTCGACCCAGGCCATCTTCAACCCGGCCAACGGCCAGCAGATCGGCACGGTGCCGAACATGGGCGCCAGCGAAACCCGCCAGGCCATCGCCGCCGCCAACCGTGCCTGGCCGGCCTGGCGGGCGCTGACCGCCAAGGAGCGCAGCGGCCTGCTCAAGCGCTGGCACACGCTGATTCTGGACAACGCCGACGCGCTGGCCGAGCTGCTCACCCTGGAACAGGGCAAGCCGCTGGCCGAGGCGAAGGGCGAGATCCTCTACGCCGCCAGCTTTATCGAGTGGTTCGCCGAGGAGGCCAAGCGCATCTATGGCGACACCATTCCCAGCCACAAGGGCGATGCGCGCATCGTGGTGAGCAAGGAGCCGATCGGCGTGGTCGCCGCCATTACCCCGTGGAACTTCCCCGCCGCGATGATCACCCGCAAGGTCGGCCCGGCCCTGGCCGCCGGCTGCCCGTGCATCGTCAAGCCGGCGCCGGAAACCCCCTTCTCCGCCCTGGCCCTGGCGGCCCTGGCCGAGCAGGCGGGGATTCCCACCGGCATCCTCAACGTGGTCACCGGCGACGCCGTGGCCATCGGCGGCGAACTGACCGCCAGCGCCGCGGTGCGCAAGCTGTCGTTCACCGGCTCCACGCCGATCGGCAAGCTGCTGATGGCGCAGTCGGCCGCCACCCTGAAGAAGGTCTCGCTGGAGCTGGGCGGCAACGCGCCCTTTATCGTCTTCGACGACGCCGACCTGGAGCGTGCGGTGGACGGCGCGCTGATCGCCAAGTACCGCAACGCCGGGCAGACCTGCGTGTGCGTCAACCGCTTCCTGGTGCAGGACGGCATCCACGATGCGTTCGTCGCCCGCCTGGCCGAGCGCGTCGCCGAACTGCCCGTCGGTGACGGCTTCGTCGAGGGCGTCAAGCTCGGCCCGCTGATCAACCAGCGCGCCGTGGAGAAGGTCGAAGATCATGTGCAGGACGCCCTGGGCAAGGGCGCGCGCCTGGTGCTCGGCGGCGAGCGCCATCCGCTGGGCCACGGCTTCTTCCTGCCCACCGTGCTGGCCGGGGTGCACGACGAGATGAAGGTGGCCCGCGAGGAGACCTTCGGCCCGCTGGCCGCGGTGTTCCGCTTCAGCGACGAGGCCGAGGCCGTGCGCCTGGCCAACGACACCGAGTACGGCCTGGCCGCCTACTGCTACACCCGCGACCTCGGCCGCGCCTGGCGCATGAGCGAGGCGCTGGAATACGGCATGGTCGGCATCAACGAAGGGCTGATCTCCACCGAGGTCGCGCCGTTCGGCGGCATCAAGTCCTCGGGCCTCGGCCGCGAAGGCTCGAAGTACGGCATCGAGGACTATCTGGAGATCAAGTACACCCTGATGGGCGGCCTGTAACCGCGAAGGAGAACCCCCATGAGCAACGCGAAATACGACAAGGGCCTGGCCATCCGCACCCAGGTGCTGGGCGAGGCCTATGTCAACAAGTCGATCGAGAACGCCGACGACTTCAGCCGGCCGCTGCAGGAACTGGTCACCGAGTACTGCTGGGGCCACGTCTGGGGCCGCGAGGGTTTGTCGCTGCAAGAACGCAGCATGATAAACTTGGCCATGATTTCGGCGCTGAATCGGCCCCACGAGCTGAAGTTGCATATTCGTGGCGCCCTGCGTAACGGTCTCAGCCGCGAGCAGATTCGCGAGATTCTGCTGCAGGTCGGCATCTACTGCGGCGTGCCGGCGGCGGTCGACAGCTTCCGCATCGCCCGCGAAGCCTTCGCCGAGGCCGACGCCGAAGCCAAGGGCTGAGGATCGACGTCATGCGCTAGACCAAGAGCACCGGGTTCCTCGACCGGGTGCTCTTTTGCTATTTCCTACGGACAGCCATAACCAGAGCGGACCCTATGAAACGCTTGCCTCTCGACGACAGCTTCAAGGTCAATCGCAACCCCGTCACCCTGCGCGAAATCGTGCTGGACAAGTTGCGTGGCGCCATCATGAACTTTCAACTGCTGCCCGGCGACCGGCTGGTGGAACGCGACCTGTGCGAGCGCCTGGGCGTCAGCCGCACCTCGGTGCGCGAGGCGCTGCGTCACCTGGAGTCCGAAGGCCTGGTGGAGTTCGCCGGGGCCAAGGGCCCGCGCGTGGCCATCATCACCCTGGAGGACGCGCGCGACATCTACGAGCTGCGCTGCGTGCTCGAAGGCCTGATCGTCCAGCTGTTCACCCTCAACGCCAAGCCCAAGGACATCCGCGCCCTGGAAAAGGCCCTAGAGGAGAACCGCAAGGTGCTGGAAAGCGGCGATCTGCAGGAGGTGCTCGATTCGGTGCAGGGCTTCTACGACGTGCTGCTGGAAGGCTCCGGCAACCAGATCGCGGCGACTCAGCTGCGCCAGCTGCAGGCGCGCATCAGCTACCTGCGTGCCACCTCGGTGTCGCAAAGCAACCGCCGCGGCAGCAGCAACCAGGAGATGGAGCGCATGGTCGAGGCGATCAAGAGCGGCGACCCGCTGGCCGCGCATCAGGCCTCGGTGGACCACGTGCGCGCCGCGGCCAAGGTGGCGCTGGACTATCTCAAGTCCAAGCAGGACGAACCGGGCGCGGTGCGCGACTTCGTTACTCCCATCGCGCTGCAAGAGCCGCGCATAGGACGCTGACGCCATGCCCAGCCCGCGCTTCTGTCCGCAATGCGGCGATCCCGGCCTCAGCCGCCGGCAGCCGCACGGGGATACCCACGAGCGGCTGGTGTGCGCGGCCTGCGGCTATATCCACTACGAGAATCCCAAGGTCATCGCCGGCTGTATCATCGAGCAGGACGGCAAGTACCTGCTGTGCCAGCGCGCCATCCCGCCGCGCCCGGGCACCTGGACGCTGCCGGCCGGCTTCATGGAGAACGGCGAGACCACCGAGCAGGCCGCCCTGCGCGAGGTCTGGGAGGAAAGCGGCATCCGCGCCGAGATCGTCTCGCCCTACTCCATCTTCAGCGTGCCGAAGATCAGCGAGGTGTACATCATCTTCCGCGCCATCGCCCTGGAGATCAGCGGCCAGCACGGCCCGGAAACCCTCGCCTACCGCTTCTTCGCCCCCGAGGAGATTCCCTGGGAAAGCATCTACTACCCGGCCATCCGGCAGATCCTCGAGCGCTATATCGACGAGCGCCAGGCCGGCGTCTACGGCATCTACATGGGCAACGACGACAGCGGCAAGGTGCACTTTATCCGCTAAGGCGCCTTCCTCGACGCCTGATCATAGGTGCGCACGGTGCACCTCAGGAGCCTGGATTGCATCCGGGCTACGGCAAGGCCACGGCCGGCCTAGATTCCCTCGACTATGATTACTTCAGCCTGCGCGGCACCGGCGCGCTGGGCACAGGCCGCCTGGTACTGCGCGGAACGGTAGCAGGCCAGCGCCTGTTCGTAGGACTCGAACTCGATCACCACGCTGCGCTGCGGCGTGGCCCTGCCCTCCAGCGCTTCGCTGCGGCCGCCGCGGGCCAGCAGCCGGCCGCCGTACTGGGCGAACACCGCCGGCGCGCGGCTGGTGTATTCGGCGTATCGAGCGGGGTCGGTGACATCGACGTGAGCAATCCAGTAGGCCTTCATGGCGGTCGTCCAGGCTTCGGTTAATACGGTATTATGGTATACCATTAAACCTCACCGACATCCACACCGGGACCCCGACATGCCATTCAACCCCATCGAAGAAATCATCGAAGACTTCCGCCAAGGCAAGATGGTGCTGCTGGTCGACGACGAGGATCGCGAGAACGAGGGCGACCTGCTGCTGGCAGCCGAGAAATGCACGCCCGCGGCGATCAACTTCATGGCGCGCGAGGCGCGCGGCCTGATCTGCCTGACCCTGACCGACGAACATTGCCAGCGCCTGGGCTTGGAGCAGATGGTGCCGGCCAACGGCAGCGCCTTCGCCACCGCCTTCACCGTCTCCATCGAGGCGGCGCAGGGGGTGACCACCGGCATCTCCGCCGCCGACCGCTGCCTCACCGTGCTCACCGCGGTGGCGCCCGGTGCCTGCGCGGACGACCTGGTCCAGCCGGGCCATATCTTCCCCCTGCGCGCCCGCGAGGGCGGCGTGCTGACCCGCGCCGGCCACACCGAGGCCGGCTGCGACCTGGCGCGTCTGGCCGGGCTGAGCCCGGCGGCGGTGATAGTCGAAGTGATGAACGAAGACGGCAGCATGGCCCGCCGCCCCGACCTGGAAAAGTTCGCCGAGCAGCACGGCATCAAGATCGGTACCATCGCCGATCTCATCCACTACCGCCTGAGCACCGAGCACACCGTCAGTCGCATCGGCGAGCGCGAGCTGCCCACGGTGCACGGCACCTTCCGCCTGGTGACCTACGAGGATCGCATCGAGGGCGGCGTGCACATGGCCATGGTGATGGGCGAGATCCGCCGCGACGAGCCGACCCTGGTGCGCGTGCACGTGATCGACCCGCTGCGCGACCTGGTCGGCGCCGAGTACACCGGCCCGCAGAACTGGACGCTGTGGGCGGCCCTGCAGAAAGTGGCGGAGGCCGGCCACGGGGTGGTGGTGGTGCTGGCCAATAACGAGTCGTCGCAGGCGCTGCTTGAGCGCGTGCCGCAACTGACCCAGCCGCGCCGACAGTTCAGCCGCTCGCAATCGCGCATCTACTCCGAGGTGGGCACCGGCGCGCAGATCCTCCAGGATCTGGGCGTGGGCAAGCTGCGCCACCTCGGCCCGCCGCTCAAGTACGCCGGTCTGACGGGCTATGACCTGGAAGTGGTGGAAAGCATCCCGTTCCAGGGATGACCACGAGCTGACGGATGGCGCCGCCCCGGCGCCGTCCTCCGACCCGCCCCGGGCCGCCCGTGCCCCGCGCTCTTGTTTTTCTATTTCAAGCACTTACCCGTTCAGCCTGGCGCCGCCCCTGCAGGCCGCCGGCGATGCGGCCGCGCGCGCCGCGAAAATCGCCGCGATTGGGCCTTGCACAAAGCTTGGAATACCATAATATGACATCCCGTAGGCCGAGATATTTTGCCGACGCTGCCCGCCCCGGGAAACCGCCCTAAGCAGCCTCGGCCAGGCCAGTCACAACTGCTCCCTGAAAGGCGGGCACCGCCAAAGCCCGCTTGCGTACAAACACAACAACGAGGGCAAGCAAGATGGTGTTCAAGAAAACTGCTACCGCGGTGTTCGCCACCGCACTCATGGTCGCCGGCGCAGGCGCGGCCAGCGCCGCCGACAACCTCAGCTTCGTCAGCTGGGGCGGCACCACCCAGGAAGCGCAGACGACGGCCTGGGCCACCCCCTTCAGCGAGAAGACCGGCATCAAGGTGCTGCAGGACGGGCCGACCGACTACGGCAAGCTCAAGGCCATGGTCGAGAGCGGCAACGTGCAGTGGGACGTGGTCGACGTGGAAGCCGACTTCGCCCTGCGCGCCGCCCGCGAAGGCCTGCTCGAACCGCTCGACTTCAGCGTGATCGACCGCACGCAGCTCGACCCGCGTTTCGTCTCCGACCACGGCGTCGGCTCCTTCTACTTCTCCTTCGTGCTCGGCTACAACCAGGGCCGCCTCGGCGGCAAGGCGCCGCAGGACTGGAGCGCGCTGTTCGATACCGCCGCCTACCCGGGCAAGCGCGCCCTGTACAAATGGCCCAGCCCCGGCGTGCTGGAACTGGCGCTGCTGGCCGACGGCGTGGCCATCGAGCAGCTTTACCCGCTGGATCTGGATCGCGCATTCAAGAAGCTCGACAGCATCAAGAAGGACATCGTCTGGTGGGGCGGCGGCGCCCAGTCGCAGCAGCTGCTGGCCTCTGGCGAGGCGAGCCTCGGCCAGTTCTGGAACGGCCGCATCTACGCCCTGCAGCAGGACGGCGCGCCGGTCGGGGTGAGCTGGAAGCAGAACCTGGTGATGGCCGATTTCCTGGTCATCCCCAAGGGCTCGAAGAACAAGGAGGCGGCCATGCAGTTCCTGGCCAACGCGGCCAGCGCCAAGGGCCAGGCCGATTTCGCCAACCTCACCGCCTATGCCCCGGTCAACACCGGCAGCGTCGCCCAGCTCAAGGCCGACCTGGCTCCCAACCTGCCGACCGCCTACGCTGAAGATCAGATCACCCTCGACTTCGCCTACTGGGCCGAGCATGGCCCGGCCATCGCCGCACGGTGGAACGAATGGCTGGTCAAGTGAAGCCCCTGGCCGTCCCTTCGGCCCAGGCAGGCGCCGGCGCATCCAGCGCCGGCGGCCTCGCCGCCAACCGAGCCGCCGTCATGAATCGCAGCCCTTCGCGCTGGCGCGGAGCCGCCAAGCTGATCCCCGCCCTGCTGTTTCTCGGCCTGTTCTTCCTCGCCCCGCTGATCGGCTTGCTGCTGCGCGGCGTGCTGGAACCGGAACCGGGGCTGGGCAACTACGAGCAGCTGTTCGCCAACTCGGCCTATGCTCGCGTACTGTTCAATACCTTCGCCGTCGCCGGCCTGGTCACCCTGATCAGCCTGCTGCTGGGTTTCCCGCTGGCCTGGGCGATCACCCTGACGCCGCGCGGCTGGGGCCGCTGGCTGCTGAGCATCGTGCTGCTGTCGATGTGGACCAGCCTGCTGGCGCGCACCTACTCCTGGCTGGTGCTGCTGCAGGCCTCCGGGGTGCTCAACAAGGCGCTGATGGCCCTGGGCCTGATCGATCAGCCGCTGGAGCTGGTGCACAACCTGACCGGGGTGGTGATCGGCATGAGCTACATCATGATCCCCTTCATCGTGCTGCCGCTGCAGGCGACCATGAGCGCCATCGACCCCATGGTGCTGCAGGCCGGCTCGATCTGCGGCGCCAGCCCCTGGCGCAACTTCTTCCGGGTGTTCCTGCCGCTGTGCCGGCCGGGGCTGTTCTCCGGCGGCCTGATGGTGTTCGTCATGTCGCTCGGTTATTACGTCACCCCGGCCCTGCTCGGTGGCGCACAGAACATGATGCTGCCGGAGTTCATCGTCCAGCAGGTGCAGTCCTTCCTCAACTGGGGCCTGGCCAGCGCCGCCGCCGCGCTGCTGATCGCCATCACCCTGCTGCTGTTCTACGCCTATCTGAAGCTGCAACCGGAATCGCCGGTGGCTTCCAGTACCGCGAGGTAAGCCATGCTGCTGTCGCCCAACGCCATGGGGCCGCGCCTGCGCGCCGGCCTCTACCTCGTCACCGGGGCCATCGCGGCCTTCCTGCTGCTGCCGATCCTGTTCATCGTGCTGCTGTCGTTCGGCTCATCGCAGTGGCTGGTGTTCCCGCCGCCGGGCTGGACGCTGAAATGGTACGAGCAGTTCTTCTCCAACGCGCAGTGGATGGAGTCGGCCTACACCAGCTTCAAGGTCGCCCTGCTGACCACCGCCTGCGCCGTGGCCCTGGGCCTGCCCAGCGCCTTCGCCCTGGTGCGCGGCAAGTTCCCCGGCCGCGAGCTGCTCTACGCGCTGTTCACCCTGCCGATGATAGTGCCGCTGGTGATCATCGCCGTGGCCATCTATGCCCTGTTCCTCAAGCTGGGCTACACCGGCACGCTGTTCGCCTTCGTGGTCAGCCACGTGATAGTGGCGCTGCCCTTCACCATCATCTCGATCATCAATTCGCTGAAACTGTTCGACCAGTCGATCGAGGACGCCGCGGTGATCTGCGGCGCCTCGCGCCTGCAGGCAGTGCTCAAGGTGACCTTCCCGGCCATCCGTCCCGGCCTGGTGGCCGGCGCGCTATTCGCCTTCCTGGTGTCCTGGGACGAGGTGGTGCTGAGCGTGATGATGGCCAGCCCGAGCCTGCAGACCCTGCCGGTGAAGATGTGGACCACCCTGCGCCAGGACCTGACACCGGTGATCGCGGTGGCCTCGACCCTGCTGATCGGCCTGTCGCTGCTGATCATGCTGATCGCCGCCGCCCTGCGTCGACGCAACGAACCCCGCGCCTGATTCATGAGGAAAAGCCAATGAGTGCCGTGATCCAAGACAACCAGAGCCAGGCGCCCCTGGTCAGCCTGCGCAACCTGAACAAGCACTATGGCGACTTCGTCGCCGTGGACAACATCAGCCTGGATATCCAGGAGGGCGAGTTCCTCACCTTCCTCGGCTCCAGCGGCTCGGGCAAGAGCACCACCCTGTCGATGCTGGCCGGCTTCGAGACGCCCAGCAGCGGGGAAATCCTGGTCGCCGGCAAATCCCTGGTCAACGTGCCGCCGCACAAGCGCGACATCGGCATGGTGTTCCAGCGCTACTCGCTGTTCCCGCACCTGAACGTGCGCGACAACATCGGCTTCCCCCTGGAGATTCGCAAGCAGGCACGCGGCGAACGCGAGCGCCAGGTCGAGGCCATGCTCAAGCTGGTGCAACTGGAACAGTTCGCCCACCGTCGCCCGGCGCAGCTCTCCGGCGGCCAGCAGCAGCGTGTGGCGATCGCCCGCGCGCTGGTCTACGAGCCGCGCATCCTGCTGATGGACGAGCCGCTCGGCGCCCTCGACAAGAAGCTGCGCGAGGACCTGCAGGACGAACTGCGCCACCTGCACCGGCGCCTGGGCATCACCATCGTCTACGTGACCCACGACCAGGAAGAAGCCATGCGCCTGTCGCAACGCATCGCCATCTTCAGCCACGGCAAGATCGTCGGCCTGGGCAGCGGCTACGAGCTGTACCAGAACCCGCCGAATGCCTTCGTCGCCTCCTTCCTCGGCAACTCCAACTTCCTCAAGATCAAGGCCCAGGGCCATGCGGCGGCCAGCTTCGAGGGCCAGTCCCTGGCCGTTCGCCCCACCGTGGGCATCACCGAGGGCCAGGAACTGCTGCTGATGGTGCGCCCGGAGAAAGCCCAGGTGCTGACCCCGCAGCAGGCCGGGAGCATGCCGCGGCCGGCCGGCTGGAACGAGATCCAGGCGCGGGTCGCGGAAACCGTGTTCCTCGGCGAAAGCCTGACCTGCAGCGTGACCACCCCCGGCGGCACCCAGCTGACCCTGAAGGAGCTGTCCGGCAGCACCCCGCCCCTGCAAACCGGCGCCCCGGTTCTGGTGCGCTGGGCCGCGGCCGATGCCTGCGTCTACAGCCAGTGGCAGGAGAGCGACCTGAGCAAGGCCGCCGGCGCGCACTGAAGCAAACTCCCCCTCGCCCCCGCCCTGCTGCGCAGGGCGGGGGTTTTCTTTGCCTGTCGCCGTCGAATACGAGCGTAGGGTGCGCCGAGAGCACCAGCTGCTCGCCCCTTCGCGGGGTGCGCGCAACCCCGGCGGCCCCGCATCACCCCACGAGGCCAGGCCGCCAGACGCCGTGCATCGGGCGAGCTGCGAGCACTCGCAAATAGCGCTTGCACGAACAATATTATGGTATACCATCAGACACGAAAGCGCTGCTGGTCGCAGCCGATACGTCACGCAGGTACTCGAAATGATCGATGCACATACCTACAAACTCGTCATGGGCTCCTTTCCCTCTGGCGTCACCGTGATCACCACGCTGGACGACGATGGCCAGATCGTCGGCTTGACGGCCAGCGCCTTCAGCTCCCTGTCCATCGACCCGGCCCTGGTGCTGTTCTGCCCGAACTACAGCTCCGATTCCTACCCGCTGCTGATCAAGAACAAGCGCTTCGCCATCCACCTGCTGTCGGCCGAGCAGCAAAGCGAGGCCTATGCCTTCGCCAAGAAGGGTAAGGACAAGGCTCGCGGCATCGAATGGACGCTGAGCGAGCTGGGCAACCCGCTGCTGGGCAACGCCACCGCCATCATCGAGTGCGAGCTGTGGCGCGAATACGAAGGTGGCGATCACGCCATCCTGGTGGGTGCGGTGCAGAACCTGATCGTGCCGCAGCAGCGCGTCGAACCGATGATCTACTGCCGCGGCAAGATGGGCGCCCTGCCCGCCTTCGCCTGATCCCGATCTGTTGTGTGCTTGTCTTGCCCCCCTTGGTTGGGGGCTTTTTTATGCGTTCGCCGGCCGACGCCGGATGCCCGAGCGCGCTGTTGGCGCGGCTCACGAGGCGCCGGCGAGTGAATCGAGCACCCGCCGTTTGGCTGCCCGGCGGCGCACATGCCGGGCTCGACCTAGGGTTAATTCAAGGGCGGATGGCTTAGGGTAAAAAGACCTTGCAGATATACAGTATTATGGTATACCAATACGCAGCGACCAATTTTGCCTTGTTGCCGCGCCGCTTCGGCGCCAGTGGATCCATAACAACCCGAGCGCGATACGAGCGCCACCACAGCCGGCCAGGCCATGGCCGACCAGACACAGGTTCGAGGAACGCATCATGAAATTTTCTTTGTTCGTGCATATGGAGCGCTACGACGAGCAGACCAGCCACCGCCAGCTGTTCGAAGACCTCACCGAGCTGACCCTGCTGGCGGAAGCCGGCGGGTTCAGCACCGTGTGGATCGGCGAACACCATGCGATGGAGTACACCATCTCGCCGAGCCCGATGCCGCTGCTGGCCTACCTGGCCGCGCGCACCAGCACCATCCGCCTCGGCGCCGGCACCATCATCGCGCCCTTCTGGCACCCCATCCGCGTCGCCGGCGAATGCGCCCTGCTCGACGTGATCAGCAACGGGCGCATGGAGGTGGGCCTGGCCCGCGGCGCCTACCAGTACGAGTTCGACCGCATGGCCAACGGCATGCCGGCCACCGACGGCGGCAAGTACCTGCGCGAGATGGTGCCGGTGGTCCAGGCGCTGTGGCGGGGCGACGTCGCCCACGACGGCGAGATTTGGAAGTTCCCCACCTCCACCTCCTCGCCGCGGCCGCTCCAGCAGCCCGGTCCGCCCATGTGGATCGCCGCGCGCGACCCGGACTCGCACAACTTCGCCGTGGCCAATGGCTGCAACGTGATGGTCACCCCGCTGATGAAGGGCGACGAGGAAGTGGTCGATCTGAAGAACAAGTTCGAGGCCGCCCTGGCCAACAATCCCGAGGTGCCCCGTCCGCAACTGATGGTGCTGCGCCACACCCACGTCCACACCAAGGACGACCCGGACGGCTGGAAGGTCGGCGCCGCGGCCATCTCCAAGTTCTACCGCACCTTCGACGCCTGGTTCGGCAACAAGCAGACCCCGGTCAACGGCCTGCTGCCGCCGAGCCCGGAAGAGAAGTTCAAGGAGCGCCCGGAGTTCGAGCTGGACAATATCCGTAAGAACACCATGATCGGCACCCCGGAAGAAATCATCGCACGCATCCGCCACTACCAGGAGCTGGGCGTCGACGAATTCAGCTTCTGGGCCGACAACAGCCTGCCGCACGCCGAGAAGAAGAAATCCCTGGAACTCTTCATCCAGCACGTGGTGCCGGCGTTCCGCTGACAGACGCCGCAGGCGGCCGGATCGGGCGATCCGGCCGCTTCCCAAGAGCCTGTTCAAAGTCTCGCGAGCTAGAGCAATGCAAGGCAAAAACAGGCGAGGAAGCGGAGTTTACTGGTGTAAATGAGCATTCCGAGCCTGTTTTTAACGCAGCAGTGCCGACGCGCAGCAGACTTTGAACAGGTTCTAACAACCCACAGGTGGTCGAACGCCATGCACCTCACTGGCCTCACCCTCTGCATCCGCAAACCACTGCCCGGGGCCGCCATGGCCTATCTGCGCGGCAAGTGGACGCCCGCCCATCTCTTTCTCAAGCGCTTGCGCGCCTGTGTCACGGCCAAACAGAACGGCTTCTGGCAGATAGTCCGCTGATCGACTCGCCTCGCTGAAATTCGCCCGCGTCCGACGCCTTTGCGCTCGCCGCCCGCGCCCCCGTGCGCCGGGCCGCCGCGTACTGTCGGCGCGCACTCATGGTCGAACAACAACAAGAGTTGCTCATGAATACAGACAGAGCCTTGCTGGTCATCGACATGCAGCAGGAAGAGGGTTTCCCCCTGCATGACCTACCCGCGGTCATCGACAATCACGCCACGCTGCTCGACGCCATGCGCAGTGCCGGTATCCCCATCCTCTACAGCCGCCACATCAACGCGGCGGACGGCAGCGACCTGCCGCCGGGCGAGCCGCGGGACGCCGGCGGGCGCCCGACCAGCTACCGTGCCGGCAGCCGCCAGGTGGAAATCCTCGAACGCCTGGCGCCGCGTCCCGGCGAGCTGGTATTCGACAAGCCCCGCTACAGCTGCTTCCACCGCACCGGGCTGGATCGCCACCTGCGCGAGCTGGGCGTGCGCCGCCTGGCGGTCGCCGGCGTGCTCACCGACGCCTGCGTGCTGGCCACGGTGCTCGACGCCTTCGCCCTGGGCTACCGGGTCGAGCTGATCGCCGACGCCTGCACCAGCACCACCGACGCGGCCCACCATGCGGCGCTGCTGATCATGGCCAACTGGGTCTACGCCATCGAACTGTTCGCCACCGAGCAGTACCTGCGCGCCCTGCGGGGCGAGCCCTTCTCGTCCTGCCGACCAACGGCGCCGGACAGTTTCGCTCACCAGCCGGCCGCGTTCGCCGCCGCCATCGCCCGCCTCGAATCCAGCCTCGGCCTGCAGCGCCGGGAACAGGAGTAACCGCTATGCAAGTCGAGAAAAGAAGCATCGATTTCATCCCCGAAAACGAACGCCACGGCCAGCCGGGTTCGCTGTTCTACATCTGGTTCGGCGCCAATATGAACATCACCACCATCGCCTCCGGCGTGCTGCCGGTGATGCTCGGTCTGAACCTGTTCTGGAGCGCCCTGGCGATCGTCCTCGGTTCGCTGATCGGCGCCGTCTTCATGGCCTCGCATTCGGCTCAGGGTCCCAGGCTGGGCATCCCGCAGATGATCCAGAGCCGAGCCCAGTTCGGCGTGCTCGGCGCGGTGCTGCCGCTGCTGTTCGTGATGCTCATCTACCTGGGCTTCTTCGTCAGCAACACCCTGCTGGCGGCGCAGGCGATCGAGTCGGTCAGCCCGCTGGGCGGCACGGGCAACATCTACCTGATCGGCGCGCTGTGCTTCGTGGTCGCGCTCTACGGCTACCGCCTGATCCACCGCCTGCAGAAGTTGCTGTCGCTGCTCTCGGTGCTGGTGTTTCTCGCCGCCAGCGCCCTCGCCCTGGGTCTGCCGATCCCGGCCGGGCAGTGGTCGCCGGCCGGTTTCGCGCTGCCGCAGTTCCTCGTCGCGGTGAGTATCGCGGTCACCTGGCAGCTGTCCTACGCGCCCTATGTCGCCGACTACTCGCGCTACCTGCCCAGCGCCACCTCGGCGGCCCGGGTGTTCTGGTTCAGCTATGCCGGCACGGTGGCGGGCGGCGCCTGGATGATGATCCTCGGCGCCGTGCTCAGCGTGGGCATAGGCGGCTTTGCCGACAACGTCGGCAGCCATCTGGCCCAGCTGTTCGGCCCGGGCGCGCTGCTGCTGTTTCTGTTCATCGTCTATGGCCAGGTGGCGATCAACGTGTTCAACCTCTACGGCGCCTTCATGTCCACGGTCACGGTGATCGAACCCTTCGCCCGCCTGCGCGTGACGCCCAGGGTGCGCGCCCTGTTCATGCTGCTGATCAGCCTGATCGCCACCGCCCTGTGCAGCGTCAGTCAGGAGAACTTCATCGCCTTCTTCCTCAACTTCATCTTCTTCATGAGCTACTTCCTCATCCCCTGGACCGCCATCAACCTGGTGGACTACTACTGCCTGCGCAAGGGCGAGTACTGCGTGGCGGACATCTTCGACCCGTGCGGCCGCTACGGCCGGGTCAACCTGATCGCCTGCGGCAGCTTCGTGCTGGCCATCGTGCTACAGGTGCCGTTCATGAACACCACGCTCTACGTCGGCCCGATCGCCAGCGCCTTGGACGGCGTGGACCTGGCCTGGGCGGTGGGCCTGCTGGTGCCGGCGCTGACCTACTACGGCCTGATGCGCCGCCAGCGAATGGCCAGTGGCGCACAACCGCTGTCGCCCTGAAGCCTAAGGCAGACCTCACCCCGCGCGGGGTGAGGTCTGCCTCGGGGTTGCGCCGCGCCTTGCAGCGCACTCGTTCTCAGCCAGCAACGAAGGCGGCGATATGCGCGGCGCTGGCCTCGGGATACTGCAACTGCGGGCCATGCCCGGTGCTGGGCAGGGTCAGCAGCTGCAGGGTGGGCAGCGTCCGGTTGAGCGCGTACCAGTTCTCCACCGGAAACACGATGTCGTGGTCGCCGCCCAGGTGCAGCACCGGCGTTTGCGTCCGCTTGAGCGCCTCCAGCGCCGCCGGCAGCGGGAACATCGGGTTGCGCGGCCCGTCGCCGAGAAACTGCGCGGCCCAGGCAAAAGGCACCGGCGGGCAGCGCCCGTCGCTGCGTCGGGCGATGCGCTCGGCCGAACGCTGCGCCGCCTCGCGGCTGCTGGCCGAACTCGGTTCGAAGAACAGGCTGACGAAATCCTCGAAATCGTTGTCGCGGGCGGCCAGCTCATAGAACAGCGGCTCGCCGGTCTTGACCAGCGGGCCGGGCGGCGTGGTGGCGATCAGCAGCAGGTGGCTGAGCAGTTGCGGCGCCTGCAACAGCACCAGCTGCGCCGCCACGCCGCCAATCGACCAGCCGCCCAGCACCAGGCGGCCAAGTCCCAGCGCGCCGATCAGATCGAGGATGTCCTTGGCCAGCGCGGCCGGGTCATAGCTCGGCTGCCCCGTGGACCAGCCGAGGCCGCTGTAGTCGAAGACATGCACGCGGAAATCCCGCGCGGCGAGCGCATCGAGGAAGGCCGGATCCCAGTCGTCCATGGTGCCGCGAAAGCGCAGGCACAGCAGCAGCGGCGTGCCTGCGCCGATGACGCGATAGGCCAGGCGCCGGCCGTCGACCTCGACGAACTGGTTGGCGGCAGTAGTGGCGGAATCTGCAAGGCTCATGATCGTGGGCTCCTGGTGAAAGACCGCTGTGATTCGCCCGCCAGGGCGCCTTGGTGACCTCGCCCCCGCTCGGCGCCCAGCGGCATTGCCCCCGGCATCGCGGCCAAAGTCATGCTCTGTTTCATGGGGCCTCCTAGAGCGCCTGCAGGTACTCGGCCGTGGAGATCACCGGCGCGTAACCGAAGCGGAGCGCCGCCATAAAGGCCGCGTGTACCTGTTCGGCGGGCACCTTCACGCCATTGAACTCGAGGTCGAGGGTGGCGCAGGCATCGTGCAGCACAGTGGTGGCGTAACCGAAATCCACGGCAGCGCGGGTGATGCCGTCCACGCACATATGGCTCATGTTGCCCACCACCACCACCGCCTCGATGCCGTGCCGATCCAGCACGGCCTTGAGCTCGGTCTCCCGGAAAGAATTGATGTAGTGCTTGAGCACCACCGGCTCGTCAGGCTGATTGATCACGCTGGGGTGCAGCTGCGCGCCTTCGCTGCCGGGGCGGAAGAACGGCGCGTCGGCGCTGGTGAACTCATGGCGGATATGCACGACCAGATCGCCGCGCTCGCGGAACACGGCGATCACCTGCGCCGCCTTGGCCGCGGCGGCCTCGACCTTGCTCAGGGTCCACAGGCCGCCGGGAAAGTAATCGTTCTGGATATCCACCACGATCAGGGCTGTCTTGCTGCTCATGTGAATGACCTCTCAATGGGTGCGAACAACGCTGCCTGCTAGCTGCGCAGGAAGGCCAGCATGTCAGCGCCCAGCCGTTCCTTGTGGGTGTCGGTGATGCCGTGCGGGGCGCCGGGGTAGATCACCAGCTTGGCGTGCGGCACCAGCCTGGCCGAGGCGCGTGCGGCGGCGTCCACCGGGACGATCTGGTCGTCGTCGCCGTGCAGGATCAGCGTGGGGATGGAGAACTTCTTCAGGTCTTCGGTGAAATCGGTTTCGGAGAAGGCCTTGATGCAGTCGTAGGCGTTCTTGTGCCCGGCCATCATGCCCTGCATCCAGAAGGCGTCGATCACCCCCTGGGAGGCCTTGGCGCCGGGGCGGTTGTAGCCGAAGAAGGGGCCGCTGGCGACGTCGCGGTACAGCTGCGAGCGGTCGGCCAGCGAGGCGGCGCGGATGCCGTCGAACACCGAAAGTGGCAGGCCGCCGGGATTGGCCTCGGTCTGCACCATCAGCGGCGGCACCGCCGCGATCAACCCGGCCTTGGCCACCCGCGCCGTGCCGTGGCGGCCGATGTAGCGCGCCACCTCGCCGCCGCCGGTGGAGAAGCCGAACAGCGCGGCGCCGCGCACGTCCAGCTGATCGAGCAACTGGGCCAGGTCGTCGGCATAGGTGTCCATCTCGTTGCCGCTCCAGGGCTGGCTGGAGCGGCCATGGCCGCGGCGGTCGTGGGCGATCACCCGGTAGCCGTTGCTGGCGAGAAACATCATCTGCGCCTCCCAGCTGTCGGCGTTGAGCGGCCAGCCGTGGCTGAGCACCACAACCGGGCCAGTGCCCCAGTCCTTGTAATAGATCTCGGTGCCGTCGCGAGTGGTGATAGTGCCCATGGTCTTGCGCTCTCCATTCTCTGGTTGCGGGCGGCTTGCCGCGGGGCCACTGCCGCGCGTGCAACCGCCCAGGGGTAACAGCAGCGCCGTGGCCAGCGCGGCGGAGCCGAGCAGCAGGTGGCGACGGCCGTGGTTCAGCGGTGCTTCAGGGTATTGCGGCATTGGCAGACGCTCCTCTGCTAAGCGACGGCGGCAGGCGCACGCGCATCAGGTTCCAGGTACTGACCCGCTCCTCCCACTCGTCGCCCTCGGCGGGCGTCAGCGGCAGGGCCAGGTTGCTGACCAGCATCCACTCGCCCTGCACCACGCTGCTGGCGGGAAACAGCAGGCCGCGCGGCGCGCCGTTGCCGGCGATGCCCTGAAAGCCGCCCGCGCGCACGCGGATCAGGCCGCGTTCGTCGAGGCCGAGCAGCTGGTCGACCTGATTGGCCAGCAGCCACAGCAGGCCGTCGTAAAACAGCAAGCCGTCGGCTCCCGGCAGGCTCTCGGCGAGCACCTGCAGCTCGCCGCTCGCCAGGTTCAGGCGCAGCAGGCGACCGTCGCCGGCGTTGTTGATATAGAGCCGGCTTTCGTCGGCATTGAAGGCCAGGCCGTTGGCGCCGAAGGGCAGAAAGCCCGCGGTGGCCAGCAGCGGATCGCGCGACAGCACCTCTAGCGTGCAGGGCGCGCAGCGCGTGGCATTGGCGATGCGATACAGCGCGCCCTGGAAGGAGTCGGAGACATAGAGATCGCCATTGCCGGCGAACACCAGGCCGTTGGGCGCCGGCATGCCGCTGGCGCCGAAGTGGATTCGGTCCTGGCTGCCGTCCGGGTTGGCCACGCTGCGCGGGGAGGGCACGGCCGGGCTGAGCCGGGGGAAGTCGAGCAGGTCCTCGACCGGGCTGTCCGCGGTGAAATCGGCCGCGATGCGTTGCAGCTTGCCGGCACCGAAGTTGAGGATATAAATCTGGCCATCGGCATAACCCACGCCGGTCAACGGCGTCGCGGCAAAGGCGCGTTGCGCCAGCAGCCGGCCATCGGCGGCATAGCGCAGCAGCTGGTTGTTGCGCACGCTGGCAGGTTCGCGCGCATCGAAGGTGCCGACGTAGATTTCACCGTTGCCCGGGTTGGCGGCGAGCCCTTCCGGGTAGCGCACCCCGGCGGGCAGCTCGACGAACGGCTCGACCTCGAGCACCTGCGGGCCCAGCGCCTCGGCCCGCACAGCAGCAGGCGCGGCGGCCAGCAGCAGGCTCAGGATGCCCATTCGACACTGCGACAGACTCATATCGCCTCCACTCGCGTCGACCACGCTCGAACGCTTCAGGGGGCTCGTCAGGGCGCCGAATGCCGGGGCAGCGGATGGCGAGCGATGAATCGATGGTCGCTGCGCGCGGCAGCAGGCAGCTACGTAAAATCGGCAAAGTTGCCAGGCGCCGTGGATTTGCCTGTTTTACGTAGTCGCAGCGCCCGTCTCGGCCCAGTCTGGAGGCGTCGCCCTCGCCAGGACACTGCCATGCCACCGCGCATCACGCCGCGCCAACGCGCCCGGCAGGCCTCTCACGAGCGCTTGCTGCAGCGGGTGCTGGAGTCGTTGCCGCTCGGCTGCGGGCGCCCGCCGCGCCTGGCCGAGCTGTGCCGCAGCGTCGGGGTCAGCGAACGCACCCTGCGCAGCGCCTTCGTCGCCACCCTGGGCATGGCGCCGGCACGTTATCTGCGCCTGCGCCGCCTGCACCTGCTGCGCGCCGCCCTGGCGGTCGCCGATCAGCATCAGAGCAGCGTCACGGAGATCGCCCGGCGCTTCGGCTACACCGATTGCGGGCGCATGGCGGCGGACTACCACGCATTGTTCGGCGAGTACCCCAGCGTCACCCTGCTGCGCGGCGTCAACCCTGGCTGAGCGACGGCGGCAGCGAACGGCGGCTGCGCAGCGACTGCGACGGCAGCTCGCCGAAGTAGCGACGGTAGAGGCCGGCGAAACGGCCGAAGTCCCACACGCCGAAGCGCGCGCAAATCTCGGTGATGGTCTCCCCCGCCGCCGCGTGCAGGATGGCGCGGCGAATCGCGTGCAGGCGGTGCTGCATCAGGTAGCGGTGCGGGCTCATGCCCAGGTAGCGGGTGAACAGGTTGCGCAGCGTGCGCTCCGAGGTGTGGCAGGCCTGGCACAGGTCGGCGAGGTGCAGCGGGGTATCCGGCATGGCGTCGAGCAGTTCCAGGGCCCGGCGCAGTATCGACTGGTGGTTGTGCCGGCCAGCGGCGGCGGATGGCGCCGGCGTCACCGGCAACAGGCTGCGGAACACCCGGTCCAGCAGTTCGCCGCGCGCCGCGCACTCGGCCGCCGGGGCATGCAGCTCCTGCGGTGCACAGTGGTCGATGCGCAGCAGGCGCAGCGCCAGCCAGACCAGCGGCGCCAGGTCCTGCTGGGCCAGGCAGACCAGATTGCGTGCAAGCATCGAGGCGTCGAACTCGTCCTCGTGCTGCTGCGCCCAGCGCAGCACCAGTTCGCAGGACATGGCCACGGTCATCCAGCTCGCCGGCTGGCTGGCGTCGATATGGAACATCGCCTCGGGCACCATCCAGCCGATCAGCCGCCGATCCAGGCGCTGGCCGCCCAGCACGGTACACTCGTGCCGGCTCAGGGGCAGGAAGATATTGAAGAAGCCGGGCAGGCCGACGCCGCTGTAGACGGTGCCGGCGCCCTCGCGGCCGAACATCAGGGCCACGCCGTCCAGCTCGACCACGCGCAAACGCCAGTCGCGCTGCTGCCGCGAACGCAGCACGTAATGCCCCTCGACCCCGTACAAGGCCTCTTCGAACTCGTCGAAGTCGGCGCAGATCAGCCGGCTCATGCTGCCCCCAGGAAAGCGCCCTGCGCCGGTACTGGACAGCCGCAGATCAACGCGCGAGTCCAGTGTAGAAGCATTCGTATCCGCTTGCCGCGCCGGCGATCGGTGGCCGGTGCGGCGTTTTTCGGCCGCGTCCCGGCCCTGCAGGCGGGGTGCCCAGTCCTCGACCTGGCCCTGCTCCAGCCGCCGCTCCAGGGTGCGCCGCCACGACGGCACCAGCGGCAGGGTCAGGCATTCGCGCAGCAGCTCGCTCTCCACCCGCTTGTCGAACAGCACCGCCGAGAGACGGCTCAGTGGCCAGTCGGCATGGGCGCGCTCGACCAGTCGCAGGTGCTCGCCGGCGCCGCCCCCCCTCTTGCAGCACCCGGTAGTACCAGCCGGTGCGCCCGGACTGCTGCACGCGCAGGGCCAGCGTAGCGACGCCGAAGCGGTCGCTTGTCGATGGCGCTGCGCGAACCCGGTCGGCTGAACGGCTGTGCGCGGCCGGTGAGCAGCGCGTCGAGACGAATACCGGGCAGGCTCATGTCGCCACCTCGGCGGCTTGATGTTCGCGACAGATCAGCGTCGCATCGGCGGGCGCCAGTCACTGCGCGTTCTGAGCGCCCCATCGTCGAGCGAGAACTACATGAACAGATACCGACTCATGGTGCGCAAGGGCGCCAGGCTGTTGGGCCATTTCGAATCCGCTACCCCCTGGGCGCGGGAGGCCGTGCAAGACATCTCGCGCTGCCTGGCCGGCTCCGGCTACGACCTCGAACTGCTGGTGGCCGACGGCGAGCGGCGCCTGCTGGACTGCGCTCCGGATGGCATCCGCGTGCTCGCCAGCGAACCTCTGTTCAAGCGCACCGAGCTGCAGCCGTGGTGACCGGGCGAGGCGCTCGCGGCGCCCGTGGCGGGTTATGCTGAGCCGTCTTCGCCCGCGCTTGCCGGCGGGCAAGACCCTTCGACCTCGCCACCCATGCAGTGGAAACCGCCCATGGCCATGCCCGCCCCGCCCCTCGCCGTTGCCGCCCTGATGCTGGCCGCCGGCTACAGCCGCCGTTTCGGCGCCGACAAGCGCCGCGCGGCCCTGGCCGACGGCCACTCGCTGCTGACCGCCAGCCTGGCGCTGCCCTGCGCGGCGCTGGACGAGGTGTGGCTGGTGCTGCGCCCGGACGAGACGCCCGCCGGGCTGGGGCTGCCGGCAGCCGTGCGCATCGTCCAGGACCCGGCCAGCGCCCAGGGCATGGGCCATAGCCTGGCCGCCGGGGCGCGGCGCCTGTTGGCCGAATCGTCGGCGCAGGCCGTGGCGATCTTTCTCGCCGATATGCCGCGGATTCGCCGCGACAGCCTCGACGCCCTGCTGGCGCAAGCCGACGCCGAGTGCATCCTGCTGCCGAGCTATCGCGGCAGCCGCGGCCATCCGGTGCTGTTCGGCCGCCGCTTCTGGCCGCAGCTCGCCGCGCTGAGCGGCGACACGGGCGCCAAGTCGGTCATCCAGCAGCACCCGGGCGCGGTGCGGATTGTCGAGCTGGACGATCCGGGTCTGGTGCTGGATGTCGACACCGCCGAGGACTGGCGCCGCCTTTAAGCCTCGGCCCCCGCCTGGCGCATCAGCGTCTCGCTCAGCGCCTGGGCGGCGCGGGACAGCTGGTGCCCGGCCAGGTGCAGCAGGCCGACGCGGCGGGCGACCTGCGGCTCGCTCAGCGGCAGGCAGCGCGCGCCCAACTCCTCCATCTGCCGCCGGCATAGGCTGGGCACCGCGCTGACGCCCAGGCCCTCGGCGACCATGCGCCCCACCGTCACCAACTGATGGCTCTCGAAGGCCACCGGCAGCTTGCCGTGCGTGGCGATGACGCTGTCCTCCAGCAGCAGGCGCACCGCCGAGGGCCGCTGCAGGGTGATGAAGGGCTGTTCCAGCAGCTGCGCCCAGCTCAGCTCGGCGCAGGCGGCCAGGGCGCTGGCGGCCGGCACCACGGCGACGAAGCGGTCGTCGTACAGCGCGGTGAATTGCAGGCCGTCGAGGGTCGCCGGCTCGAAGGCGATGCCCAGCTCGACGCGGCGGTCGCGTACCATCTCCAGCACCTGCTCGTTGATCACGTCGTGCACCGTCACCCCCACCCGCGGATGGGCGTCGCGGAAGGCGCGCAGCGCCGCCGGCAGGCGGTTGCCGGCGAACGAGGGCATGGCCGCCACCGCCACCCTGCCCAGCTGCAGGCTGAAGTGCTGGCGCAGCAGGTCCTCGGCGTTGTCCCAGTCGGCCAGCAGGCGCACGGCGATCGGCAGCAGGGTCTCGCCCTCGGGGGTCAGCGCCACGCTGCGGGTGGTGCGCACCAGCAACTGGCCGCCGAGCGACTCCTCCAGGTTCTTGATCGCCAGGCTCAGCGCCGGTTGCGACAGGTGCAGGCGTTCGCAGGCCTGGGCGAAGCTCAGGTTCTGCGCCACGGCGAGGAAGGCGCGCAGCTGCTTGACGGTCATTGATTTGCTTACCTGATTAATTCAGAGGAAAAACAAACTTAACAAATCACTCCCCAGAGCTGAAGCTTGGCCTCACCCCGGATAACAACAAGAGGCACCCCGAGATGAGCGGACTCGACAAGCGCGTCGGCAGCTATGAAGAAGCCCTGGACGGCCTGCAGGACGGCATGACCGTGCTGGCCGGCGGCTTCGGCCTGTGCGGTATCCCCGAAAACCTGATCAAAGAGATCCGCCGCCGCGGCGTGCGCGACCTCACCGTGGTGTCCAACAACTGCGGCGTCGACGGTTTCGGTCTCGGCGTGCTGCTGGAAGACCGGCAGATCCGCAAGATGGTCGCCTCCTACGTCGGCGAGAACGCGCTGTTCGAGCAGCAGCTGCTGTCCGGCGAGCTGGAAGTCGAACTGACCCCGCAGGGCAGCCTGGCCGAGAAGCTGCGCGCCGGCGGCGCCGGCATCCCCGCCTTCTTCACCGCCACCGGCTACGGCACCCCGGTCGCCGAGGGCAAGGAGGCACGCGAGATCAACGGCCGCCACTACATCCTCGAGCCGGCCATCACCGGCGACTTCGCCATCGTCAAGGGCTGGAAGGCCGACCACTTCGGCAACGTGGTCTATCGCCACACCGCGCAGAACTTCAACCCGGTGGTGGCCACCGCCGGACGCATCACCGTGGTCGAGGTGGAGGAAATAGTCGAGCCCGGCGAGCTGGACCCGACGCAGATCCACACCCCCGGCATCTACGTCGACCGGCTGATCTGCGGCAGCTTCGAAAAACGCATCGAAAAACGCACCCTGCGCGCCTGAGGAGAGACGACCATGGCTTTGACCCGTGAACAGATGGCCCAGCGCGTCGCCCGCGAACTGCAGGACGGCTACTACGTCAACCTCGGCATCGGCATCCCCACCCTGGTGGCCAACTACGTGCCCGAGGGTATGCAGGTGATGCTGCAGTCGGAGAACGGCCTGCTCGGCATGGGCGCCTTCCCGACGGAAGCCGAGGTCGACGCCGATATGATCAACGCCGGCAAGCAGACCGTCACCGCGGTCAAGGGCGCATCGATCTTCAGCTCGGCCGAGTCCTTCGCCATGATCCGCGGCGGCCACGTCGACCTGACCGTGCTCGGCGCCTTCGAGGTGGACGTGCGCGGCAACATCGCCTCGTGGATGATCCCCGGCAAGCTGGTCAAGGGCATGGGCGGCGCCATGGATCTGGTGGCCGGCGCCGACAACATCATCGTCACCATGACCCACGCCTCCAAGGACGGCGAGTCCAAGCTGCTGGAGCACTGCAGCCTACCGCTGACCGGCTGCGGCTGCATCCGCAAGGTGCTGACCGACCTGGCCTACCTGGAAATCGAGAACCACGCCTTCGTCCTGCGCGAGCGCGCGCCGGGGGTGAGCGTCGAGGAAATCGTCGCCAAGACCGCCGGCAAGCTGATCGTGCCCGACCACGTGCCGGAAATGAGCTTCTAAGTTGTCTACCGTCTCGAAGGCGCCACCACGCACGGCGTCTTCGGGGCGTTTTTAGTTCGGCCAGATGGGGCTTGTGGCAGAGGCTTTAGCCGCGACTGGAAACTCGCCGCTAAAGCGCCTCCCGCGGCTCTGGTATCGCACTGCAGCGTGGAGCGATTCGCTCTCGCCTAGGAGTCAAGCATGCAAGACGTCGTCATAGTCGCCGCCA
>NZ_RFFK01000010.1 GCF_003696305.1 Pseudomonas sp. AOB-7
GGTGGAAATCCGAGTCGCCCCTTTCCCCCTCACCCCAGCCCTCTCCCCGGAGGGGAGAGGGGGTCGATCTGCGTAGATCACTGGTGATCGACTCTTCCAGCACCTGCGGCTGTTTACCTTCGTGCAGCACTTCGGTGAGCAGCCAGAGGTCGTTCCATTCGCGGCGCGGGTGTTCGGAGATTTCCAGCAGGTGCCCCGTAACCAGCCGCGGCTGGTCGCTCTGGCCTTCGAGTTGCTGGTAGTCGGCGCGGTGGCGTTCCAGGGCGCGCTTGGCCAGGTGCTTGCCGCGGGTGCGGTAGGTGTAGCGGCCGGGGTAGTCGTAGTCTTCCAGATCGGGCAGGCCGTCGTTCTCGCCGGCTTGCTCGCCCTGGTAGGCCGTCTCCAGCAGCAGGCGCGGCTGCTGGAAGTCGTAGTCGCGGCGGGTGGTGCTGCGGGTGCGGGTTTCCAGACGCAGAGCCAGGCGCTTGATCACCGGATCATCGGCGGTCATGCCGCTGTCCTGGATATAGGGCGTGGGCTGGCCGAGCTTGGCGAAGGCGGTCTGGTCATCGCCGAAGCACAGCACGTGGCCGCTTGCGCTGTGCTGGAAGTGGTAGTGGATGCCTTCCTCCTCGCACAGGCGCTGAACGAAGTGCAGGTCGCTCTCGTCGTACTGCACGCAGTACTCGCGCTGCGGGTAGACGGTGGGGCCAAGCTGGAACTGGTAGCGGCCCTCCACGATGCCGTGTTCTTCCAGCACCTGGACGACGATCTGCGGCACCGTCAGGTGCTGGAAGATGCGCTGGTTGGTGCGGTGCGCCAGGTAGGCCAGTTGCGGCACCAGGGTCAGGCGATAGCGGGTCAGGCGTTTGCCGGACTCGCCCTGCTCGACCCGGTGGATCAGGCCGTGGATGCCGTCGCCATTGGGGCTGAAGGCAAGGAAGGCGCGCTGATGCAGCAGACTGGTCAGATCGAGATCCGGGCGTTCACTGATCAGCTCGACGTCGAAGCGATAGGGCTGGCTGATGGCCTCGCGGCCGCTGAATTCGAGCACCTGCAGATCGTGCTCGACGCCTTCGATGGTCAGGCTGAAATGGGTTTCGTTGGCCGGGTTGAACATATGCGTATCCTTTCGATTGAGTCCTTATGCCTTGCCCAGCCAGCGGCGCAAACGCGAGGCCGGTGGCCGGCGAAACGCCTCGAGCAGCTCGCTGCAGCCGATCTGCCGCTGGCTTTCGTCGAAGGCCAGCGCGGTGCGCAGGGCCTGCCAGCAGTGCAGCGGCACCTGCGCCGGGCGTTGCAACTGCCTGTCCAGCTCCATGCTCTTGGCCTGCTTGGCGCTGAGGCGGCGGAACGGGTGTTGTCCGCTGGCCAGCTCGACCAGCACGCAGGCCAGCGCATAGACATCGGCAGCCGCCGACAGCGGCGCGCCTTCGAGCAATTCCAGCGCGGCGTAGCGCGGTGTCCAGGCGGCAATGCGGCTGCGGCACAGGCGCGGCAGGCCGGGCAGCAGGCCCTCCACCGGCTGGCCGAGACCATAGTCGAACAGGCGCAGGCCGTCTTCGGCCAGCATCACATTGCTCGGCTTGAGATCGCCATGCAGCACGCCCAGCTGGTGCGAATAGCACAGGGCTTCGAGCAGCGTAATGGCGATGCCGCGCAGCTCGTCCCAGGGCAAGCCCTCGGGGCGTTCACAGAGCAGCTGATCGAGGGTCAGGCCGCGCAGCAGTTCCAGGGTGATGAAGGCGCGCTGGCTGGGAATGTCCACCTCAAAACCGAACAGGCGCACCACGTTGGGGTGGCTGAGCCGCGCGGTGAGGGCGAACTCGCTGTAGAGCAGGGCGTTGGCGTCCGGGTATTCGGCGAAGTCGTCGCTCAGGGTCTTCAGCGCGACATAGGGCTCCGGGTCGCCGAACTGTTCGCGCAGCAGATCGCGCGCGCGGTATACCGCGCCCATGCCGCCGACACCGAGCAGACGCTCGATCTGGTAGCGGCCGCCGAGCGCCTCCGGCAGCTCGCCGGGGGCCTGACGCGGCGTTTCGCGCACAGGTTCCTTGGCGGCGGTGGCGGCCAGGGCGAAGTAGGTGAGGTCGCTGGCTTCGGCGGCTTCGATCATTGGCGGATCACCACGGCACTGAGGTTGTCACGGGCCGGACCGTCGAGCACGCGCTGGAACAGGCGCTCCACGGCCAGATGCGGCGAAGGCAGGTTGAGGCAGGCGCCCAGCTCGTCGGCGGAAACGCCCTGGTAGAGGCCGTCGCTGCACAGCAGGAAGACGTCGCCGGGCAACACGTCGAGTTCGAGGATGTCCAGCTGCAGGGTCTCGCTGGCGCCGATGGCGCGGGTCAGGGCATGCGCCGCCGGATGGCGCGCGGCCTCCTGCGGCGTCAGGCCCTGTTCGTCGATCAGTTGCTGCACCAGCGAATGATCCCGGCTGAGCTGATACAGACGCGCGCCGCGCCACAGGTAGCAGCGGCTGTCGCCAGCCCAGACGCAGGCGGCGCGGTCGCCGTCGAGCAGCAGGGCGACCACGGTGCTGCCGATCACCGTATCCGGGCGCTCGGCGGTTACCGTCAGCTCCTGGCCGAGGCGATGATTGAGCCGGTGCAGCGCCTGACGCAGCGCCACCAGGCGCTGCTCCAGGCTGCCCTGTGCCAGCTCGGCCAGCTGCTCGACGATCAGGCGGCTGGCCAGGGCGCCGTTCTGGTGCCCGCCCATGCCGTCGGCCACCACCCACAGGCCCTGCTCGGGCAGGGCCAGGAAGGCGTCCTCGTTGCGCGCGCGCACCTTGCCGGTGTCGGTGCGCGCGGCGCTGCGCCAGGCGTTGGCGACTGCCGCCATCAGAGCGTCGCCGGCAGCTTGAAGCTGCGCAGCAGGCCGATGTCGAACGGGTTCGGCGAGCGCTGGCTGTGCAGCAGGTAGTTGGCGTGCAGGCCGCCGAGGTTGGCCTTGAGGATCAGCACGTCACGACCGCTGTGGTAGTCCACGTCCATCAGGTCGAGCAGGCGGAACAGCGACCAGGGGCCGGTGTTCTTCTCGATGCCGACGCGGCGACCGCCGAGTTCCTCGACCACCAGGCTGGTGCGGTCTTCCTCGCTCGCCGCCGGCCAGCGGAAGGCGGTGGCGACGATCGGGCCGTGGCGGTATTCCAGCTGCTGCTTGCCGAAGCGGAAGTCGGCGCGGCTCAGGCTGGAGTCCAGCGAGTAGGGCTCGAGCTTGAACAGCACCTGCGGCTCGGCCGGGTTCTCGGCGAAGAAGCTGCGGCGGATCACCTGGGCGCGGCTCATCTGCAGGAGGAACTCGCGCGACAGCGGCAGGCCGCGGCCATCGACGCGGCGCAGGCGGTATTCGTCGGCGCTGCCGCTGACGAAGGGGCGCAGGTACTGGTCGAAGAAGCGCTCGGCGATGCCCTGGGCCTTGAAGAACTCGCGGAAATCCGCCACTGCCACGTCGCTCTCGCTGTGCGCGCTGAACGGGTAACGCTGCTTCAGCGAGTTGTCGTAGGCGGCGTACAGCTCGCTCTGATAGCGCTGATTGAGGAAGTGGTAGGCATCATTGAGCACCAGGGTCCAGCTGTCCTCGGCCAGCAGCGCCAGCCAGTTGCCCACCGGTTGCGGCAGTCGCGCGGCGGCGCTGCGCACCTGGTTGATCGCGTCACGCTTGCCGGCCATGCGCGCCTTGGCCATCTCGAACGCAGCCTGGTCGCTGGCACCGGCATTGGCCAGGCTGGCCAGCTGGCGCTGCAGTTCGTCCAGCGCCTGCAGGCTGGCGGCCAGTTCGACACCGGCGCCGCCGTTGTCGTCGAGCAGCTTGTGCAGCACTTCGAAGCGGCGCTCCAGAGTCTTGCGCGCGGTGTCCGGGGTGTTCTTGGCCAGCGCCTGCTGCGCCTGTTCGGCGGCGGCACTGGCCAGCTTGGCGGCCTTGCCCAGCTTGCCCTTGGCGCCCTCCAGCGCTTCGGCGGCGGCACCAGCGTCGTCGGCGGCCTCGGCCAGGCCCTTGAAGCGGGTGTTGTCGCGCACTTCCACCAGCAGTTGCAGCAGCGGCGAATTGGCCGCGGTCAGGCCGCCGAGCAGGGCGGCGCCTCGGCCGGCACTGCCGATCGGCTCCAGGCTGAGCTGGGCGATGGCCTCGCCCCAGTAGTTGCCGTAATCACGGAAGTACAGCTGCTCCAGCTCTACCATCAGGCGGCCGAGGTCGCCGGCGCTGAGGCTCTCGCCCTCGCCCAGTACCCAGTTGTCACGCAGGATCTCGCGCACCAGGTTGCCGCCCTGGGCGGTGAAGGTCTTGCTGTAGCCGGCCTGGGTGTAGAAGCCGGGGATGGCGTAGTCGCTGCCATTGATCAGCCCGGCCTGCGGCCCGAGCTTCTGGCTCAGACGGTAGTCCGGCAGGCTGCGCGCCTGTTCACGCAGCATGCGATAGACCACATTGGCCAGCGACTCGCTGCGCAGCACCTGGCGCGCCTGGACGACCAGCTGGGCGTTGAGCGCATAGGGCGCGAAGGACTCGTCGAGCAGACGGGCGAAATGGGTGTTGAGGCCATGCTGCGCCGGGCTGTTGCCGGCATAGCGCAACGACCAGTCGGCGGCTACCCACTCCTTGAGGAAGGCGGCGTCGCGGCGCTCTTCCAGGTTGAGCATCAGGTAGGCGCGCAGGCTGCCGAGCAGGCGCTCGCGGTCGCCGAGGTTGGCGCGGATCTGCGCCTCCAGCTGACGCGCCACACGTGGCAGCAGCAGGGTTTCCAGCTCGGCGCGGTAGGTCGAATAAACGGCCGGATTGACCGCCTCGCCCTGGAACAGGCCGCTGCGCTGCAGGTAGGACACTTCGCCCTTGGGCGGGAACACCAGAGTGGCGGCGTAGCTGCTGTCCAGCGCCTTGAGGGTCTGCAGGGCGTCGTCCTGCGGGTTGATCGCCTGGTGCTCGCGGGTGAGCTTCTGGGCGATCTCGCGCAGCTGTTCCAGACGCCCGTGGTTGGCCGAGAAGCCGGTAGCCCAGAGCACGCCGAACAGCGCCAGCACGGCGAAGGCGGTGGCGTACATGGCACGCTGGCCCCAGTCGATGCGGCGCACTTCCTTCTGGTCGAGCCCGGCCAGGTCGGCCTCGGGGAAGATCACCCGGCTCAGCAGGTGGTTGATGAAGCGTGCACGGCCCGTGCGGAAGGTCGGCAGCGCGCTGCCGGCCAGACCGAGGTTGCGGCCGATGCCGGCAGTCAGCGGGTCGAGCTGTTCGTTGAGCTGCGGTGCGCTGGTCAGGTAGAAGCCGCGCAGCTTGCTGGCGCGCTGGTAGCGGTTGCCGGCGAAGGCCAGCTCGATGAACAGGCACAGGCGCTCGCCGATCTGGCCGAGCTGGTGCGGGAAGTCGAGGATGCGACCACGGCGCTGGGTGTCGCGCTCCTGGTGCATGCGCAGGATCACCTGGCTATTGAGGCGGCGCAGCAGTTCTTCGAACTCCTGGCGTACGACGCCCACGTCGCTGGCGTTCTGCTCCTTGCGGAAGCTGGCGCCGAGCACCTGCTCGCTCTCCTCGCGCGACAGCTGGTCGAAGAACTCGTCGAAGCCCAGCACCTTGTCGGCCTTGCTCAGCACCAGGTAGACCGGCACGTCGGCGCCCAGGCGCTGATGGATCTCGTGCAGGCGCTGGCGGGTCTGGCGGGCCAGGGTTTCCAGCTCCACTTCGCTGCCGCCCTGCAGCTGCTCGACCGGAATGCTCACCAGCACGCCGTTGAGCGGGCGCGCGCGGCGCTGGCGCAGCAGGCCGAGCAGGGTGCCCCAGGCGCGGCCGTCGACCTGCGCGTCGGGCTGGGTCAGGTAGCGCCCGGCGGTGTCGATCAGCACCGCATGGTCGGCGAAGTACCAGTCCGCGTAGCGGGTGCCGGAAACGTCCTTGGTCAGGCGCTGGCTGTCGCCGCGGTTGAGCGGGAAGTCCAGGCCGGAGAAGTCCAGCAGGCTGGTCTTACCGCTGCCCTGCGGGCCGAGCAGCAGGTACCAGGGCAGGTCGTTGCGCCACTTCTCGCTGCGCCCGCGGTACAGGCTGGAGCGCTTGAGGGTGCGCAGGGCGTCCTTGAAGCGGTGGCGCAGCTCATTCTGCTCCTCGCCGATCTGCTCCTCGCGGCGCAGGCGCTCCTGCGCCTCGGCGTCGTTCTCCTCGGCCTTCTTGCGTGCGGTGGCGCGCCAGCTGGCGAACACCATGGCCAGGCCCCAGAGCAGGAACAGCAGGCTGATGGTCAGCAGGCGGCTGGTGGCCGACTCCCAGAACTTGTAGTCGTCGACCGCCAGCAGCGGGCCGACGAACCACACCAGCAGGGCGAGGACCAGCACCAGCAGCAGGCTCCAGACCCAGGTCTTGCGGAAAAAGGCGCCAAGTTTGGCGAAGAAGCTCTTCATTTCACGTCATCCATGCTGACACCCGAGGCCGGGTCGAGTTGCTGATACGGCTTGAGGACGGTGTCGCGCTGCTCGCCGAGCACCCAGGCGAAACCGGCGTACATCATCACCAGGCACATCAGGGTGAACAGCGCCACCAGCCACCAGGGCACGATGCGCACCAGGCGCCGGCGGGTGTCCTTCAGGCCCTGCCAGTGCGGCGAGACTTCGCGCGGCACGTCGCCGCGCAGCTGACGGATCTGCCGATAGAGGCTGTCGCGCACCGCTTCCAGCTCGAGCATGCCGCGCGGCAGCACGCGGTACTTGCCCTCGAAACCAAGCGACAGGCACAGGTACATCAGCTCCAGCATCGGCAGGTGCTTGACCGGGTTGCGCGACAGGCGTTCGAGCAGTTGGAAGAACTTCTCGCCGCCGAAGGTCTCGTTGTGGAAGGACGACAGCAGGCTCATCTGCGACCACTGGCTCTCGTTGCCCCAGGGCGTGGTCACCACGGCCTCGTCGACCACGGTGCACAGCACGTAACGCGCGGCCATCACCTGGCTGCTTTCCGCGCCGTCGTGCAGGGCGCGGTGTTCGAACAGCTTGATCTCGCGGGTCAGGCGCTGGTTGAGGGCGTCCAGGTCCTCGCTTTCGAAGCTGTGCTTGAGCCGCACCACTTCCGAGAGCAGCGCGGAGGCCGCCGCCACCAGCGGGTTGAGGCTGATGTTGAAGCTCTCTGCCGGGCGCAGGCGCGCGGCGAAGATCATGCGTTCTTCCAGCTGCTCGAATTTCGGCGGCGCGCTGAAGTCGGTCAGCGGGCTTTCGGCGCGGGCTTCGCCCTTGCGGTTGAGGATGACCGTCTTGTCATCCTGGCCGTATTCCATTTCCTTGATGGTCATCGTCAGTTCCTGATCGCCCAGAATTTCAGCTCAAGCCCGGAGAACTCGCCGGACACGTGGAAGGCGAAGCCGCCGGAGCGTTCCAGCTGCGCCAGTTCCTCGGAGCTGAGCTCCAAGGCGAAGTAGGTCTTGCCCGAGTGGAAGGGAATCTGCCGCGGTGCCACCGGCAGCGGTTTGACCTTGATCCCCGGCAGGTGCAGGTTGACCAGCTGGCGGATGCGCTCCACCGGGCCGACCTTGAGGTGTGCCGGCAGGCGCTGGCGCAGCTCCTCGGAGTCGCACTGGGCGCTGGCGGCGAGCACGAAGCTGGAGGTGCCGAGCAGCTTGTGGTCGTGCAGCGGCGACACCTGGATGCCGTACTGGCGCTGCTGCAGGAGCATTTCGATGGCGTGCTGTTCGAGCACCATCGACAGCACCTGGCGAATGGCGTCCATCAGCTTGCGGAAGCTCATGCCCTGGTCGCTGTGCAGGTAGCGGCCTTCCAGGCGCGGGCGCTTGGTCTCGCTGGAGAAGGTGGCCAGCTCGCCGAGCAGGCCCACCAGTTCGCGGTAGATCTGCTCCGGGTGCACCTGCTCGACGCCCAGGTGGTGACGCAGGATCGGCTCGTAGCGGTTGATCAGCTGCAGCATCATGAAGTCGCCAACCTCGGCGCCGCCCACCTTGCCGGTGGCGCGGATGCGCTCGGCGAGTATGTCGCCGCGGTGGGCGAGCATGCTGATCACTTCCTTGAGGCAGCTCAGCAGGTAGCCGGAGGCCTGGAAGTTGACGTAGGTCGGGCTGAACTCGGGGTCGAGGCTGATCACCCCGTCCGGCGTGGTGTCGAGCACCTCGCACAGCTTGAGCTTCACATAGGCCTGGTCGCTCTGCTGCTCGCCGAGCAGCAGGCGAAAATCCGGGCGACCGGTGCTGACCTGACTGTGGCTGCTGTCGCCGGCGTTGCAGTCGGCGACTTCCTCGTCGAAGGCGACGTAGCGCGCCAGCACATCCTTCTGCTCCGGGCGGCGGCTCTCGATATGGTTGCCGGTGACCAGCGGCAACGCCAGGTACACCGGGGTGTTGCCGGTGTTCGGCGGCACGTCCAAGCCCAGCGGCTCGCGCTCGGCGCCGAGGTCGAAGAGGCTGCCGTCGGGCAGCACGCCGCTGGCCTTGCTCACCACCAGCTTGCCCATGTTGAGGAACTGGCGGTCGATCTCCAGCTCGAAGAAGCCCCAGGCGTAGCTGGCCAGCTTCTGCGTGCGCACCTTGAGCTGGTACTCGAAGTAACGATCGTTCTGCTGGAAGTGCTGCGGGCGCAGCAGCATGCCCTCCTGCCAGATGACTTTATGCTGGCTCATCGGCTTTGCTCCTGCTCGGCATCGAGGTTGCGAATGCCGCGCTCGTCGAGGCGCAGGCGCGCCTGGTTGCGCTGCTGCGCGTCGATGGCGATGACGTAGCGCCAGTTGGCTTCCGGCAGGTCGCGGTAGGCGGCGAGCACGCCGACGTAGCGGCTGCCTTCCTGCACCGACACCTTGAGTTCACGGGTCTCGCCCGGGCGCAGCTCCAGTTCTTCCAGCGTCACCAGGTCGGGCGCCAGGGCCTCCTTGGGCCGTTGGTAGAGGGAGAAGAAATCGGCGTTCTCGAAGGCCACCGGGTGCTTGAGCTCCATCAGGCGCAGCACGATGGGCGAGGGGCGGCCGTTGAGATCGGGGTTGAGCTGGTCGCTGCCGGCCAGGCTCAGGTCCAGCTTGGTCATGCTCGAATAGGGCGACAGCGCGGCGCAGCCGGCCAGGCTCAGCAGCGCGGCGATGAAGGCGAGGGAAAGCAGGCGAGGCATGGGCATCATCCTTGAAGGTCGGTATTGAGGGTGGCGATCAGGCGAACCTGCTCTTCGTAGGCGCTGGCGAAATCGCGGGTGAACAGGCGGTCGCTCCAATCGTCGTTCTGCTGCAGGTCCGCATGCAGGCGACGGTAGGCGCGCCAGCGGCTGCCGGCAGTGGCGAGCAGCGGCTTGCGGCCGTTGCGTTCGAAACGCATGGCCAGCTGCTCCGGGGCGAACTGCTCGAACATGCCCTTGACCGCCGCGCGGCTGGCGGCGAGCAGCGCCACCTGGTGCGCCTGCAGGTCGCGAAAGCCACGGCTGATGGCCTGTTCGGCGGGCAGCTGGCCGGGTTTGCCGCCACGCAGCAGGGCGCTCAGCGTCTCTCCGGCGTCCAGACCCTGCTTGAGCGGGTTGTTGCCGGCGCCCTGCACGGTGGTCAGGGCCAGACGCAGCTCGTTCTTCAGCTCGCCGCGCGTGCGCAGGGCCTGCTGCAGACTGCCGACGCTCTGCCTGAGCAGCTTGGCGGCATTGAGCGCCAGGGCTTCGCGGGCCTCAATGTCGAGATCGTCGAGGTGCACGCCGAGGGCATCGGCGAACTTCTCCCAGAAGCTCGGCGGCAGGCGCTCGGGCTCCGGCGCGGGTTTCGGCTGGGCTGGCGGCGTCGGCATCACCAGCTCGGGCACCAGCAGGTTTTCCTCGTCGATCTGCGCATAGTCGCGCTGTTGCGCCTGGGCGGTGCTGGGGCGCAGTACGGCGGTCAGATCGTCCACCTCGGCGTAGACGCGCTCCTGCTGCTCCAGCGCGGTGAGCGGGTCGAGATCGAGGAAGGCGTCGTCGGGGATGATGCTGCCGGCCGCCTGCGGCAGGCCGATATCGCCCTCAAACATGGCCGGGTCGCGCACCAGCCGCGCACGAATCTCGAAATCGCCCAGGCAGTACACGCTGCCGTGCTCGATACGCTGCGGACGGCCCTTGGCCAGGCTGGCGCCGCTGTCCTTGAGGGCGATGCCGTTGCTGCTGGTGTCGGTGAGAAAGAACGCGCCGTCGCGATAGCTGACCTCGGCGTGGCGGCTGGAGAGGATGCGCTTGCGATCGGGGATCACCCAGTCGCAATCCTCGGCGCGACCGATCACGCCGCCGGCCTGTTTGAAGGTCTTGGTGGTCAGCAGACCCGGCACGAACTGCTGTGCGCTGACCATCTCGAATACCAGTTCCATGGTGACTGTGCTCCTCGCGGTCAGTGGCCGCGCTTCTCGGCTTGCGGATCGCCCAGCGGGCGGTATTGGTCGTCGCTGAACTTGTAGTTGCCGGTGCAGCCGGCCAGGACGATGGCCAGGGCCAGCAGGGCGGCGGTCCGGTAGCGATGCAGCATGGAATGCGCTCCTTTGAGAAATGTGGAAATGAACATGTCAGATGGCCCCGTTTAACTGTTTGGCAGCAAAACGTTTAGGTGCGGGAGGACCATAGCGATTGCTCTGGCGTTGACCGGGCCAGATCAGCAGTAGCGGCCAGATCAGATTGATCAGCAGCACCCAGTAGCCGCTTCGACCAAGATCATGCAGGCGACGAACGCCTGCAGTTAGCGAGGCAACCCACCAGTAAATGAAAGCGAAAAGAGCAAAAGACGAGAGCACGTACTGCAGCCACATCGGGTAGCTCTCGCCACTGATGGCAACGAGCAGGAAGATGGGCCAGGCGCTCCACACATGGAGCAGCAGATATTTGACTCGCCCAATGCGCCCACTGGAGATCATTGGCTCCAGTACGAACGCGGCAATACGGCCCGGTAAATTCTTCATGGCTTCTCCCATCACACTTCGCTCGGGCTGATCTTCAGCCGTTGCATGCGGTACAGCAGGGTGCGCCGGGGCAGGCCCAGCTCGTTGGCGGCATTGGTCTGGTTGCCGCGGTTCTTGCGCAGGCAGTCGAGCAGCAGGTTGCGTTCGAGCCGGTCCATGCGCTCGCGCAGGCTTAGCGGCGCGCTATCGGGGTTCTGCGTGTGTTCCAGGTTGAAGTGCTCGGGCAGCAGCTCGCCGCCCTCACACAGCAGCACCGCGCGCTCGACCAGGCCTTTGAGCTCGCGCACGTTGCCGGGGAAGGCGTAGCCGGCCAGGTGCTCCAGGGCGGCGTCGCTCCAGCGGCAGGCGTCGCGCTGCAGCAGGCCGCTGGCGGTGCTGGCGAAGTGGCGGGCGAGCAGCAGGATGTCCTCGTCGCGCTCGCGCAGCGGCGGCAGCTCGATGGGGAAATGCGACAGGCGATAGAACAGGTCTTCGCGGAAGCGGCCTTCCTCGACACGCTTGCGCAGTTCCTGGTGGGTGGCGGCGACGATGCGCACGTCGACCTTGTGCGTCTCGCTGCAGCCCAGCGGTCGCACTTCGCCTTCCTGCAGCACGCGCAGCAGCTTGGCTTGCAGGGTCAGCGGCATATCGCCGATCTCGTCGAGGAACAGCGTGCCGCCGTCAGCGGCGTCGAACAGGCCCGGCTTGTCACGGTCGGCGCCGGTAAAGGCGCCCTTGCGATAGCCGAACAGTTCGCTCTCCAGCAGGTTCTCCGGCAGCGCCGCACAGTTCTGCACGATGAACGCCTTGCTGCGCCGCGCGCCGCAATCGTGGATGGCGCGGGCAACCAGTTCCTTGCCGGTACCGGTCTCGCCAGTGAGCAGCACACTGACCGGGCTGTGCAGCACCTTGCCAATCAGCTGGTAGACGCGGCGCATGGCCTGGCTCTGGCCGAGCAGGCCATAACCGCTGGCGCAGGGTGTACCCGGAGCGGGCGAAGCCGGTTCAGGGGTCTCTGGAGCACGTAGGCGCTGCAGCAGTTGCAGCTGGGCCAGGGCGAAACGGCCGAGCTGGGCGAAGGAGGCGGCGAAACCCTGCAGGCTGCGCCGCTCGTGGCTGGCCACCAGCAGCAGGCCACGGGTATGGCCGGCGCCGTCGTGCAGCGGCAGGCACAACAGGCTGCGCCAGGCGCCCTTGCCCTCGGGCAGGCAGGCGATGCTGTGCAGGGCGCTGTCCAGCTCATCGATACACAGCACCTGGTTCTGGCACAGGCAGTACTGCAGCAGCTGTTCGCCGTCGTAGTCGCTGGGCAGGCTGGCCGCCTCGCGCGGTTGCAGCAGGCCGTCGAGCCACTCCGCGCTCATCATCAGGCGGGTATTGGTGTGATCCAGCAGATACAGCTGGCCCAGGGCGCAATCGGCCAGCTCGGCGGCAGCGCGCACCAGCTCGGCGAGCAGGCGCTCGCCGCTGGCGGCGCCAGCCAGCGTAGCGTAGCGGCCGAGCAGGGCTTCGGCGTAACGCAGCGGTTGCGGGACTTCGGCGAACATCGGCAGCACCTCAGGCGAACTCGCAGGTCACAGCCGAATCGGCGTCCAGGGTGGCGTGCACTCGCTGCAGGCTTTCGCCGACGGCCATGGCATCGAGCAGGCGGTCGACCACCAGCGGCTGCAGGTGCTGGTCGATCAGGTGATCGATCAGGCGAGCGCCGCTGTCGCCATGGGTGCAGCGCTCGGCCAGGTGCTCGACCAGGCCGTCGCAATGACTGAAGGCGAGCTGACGACGGGCCAGGCGCTCGCCGAAACGGGCCAGCTTGAGACCCACCAGCTGACGCAGCAGGTCGCTGTCCATGGGGTAGTAAGGCACCACGCGCATACGGCCGAGCAGGGCCGGCTTGAAGTGCTGGCTCAGCTGCGGGCGGATGGCCAGCTCCAGGTCCTCGGCGGCCGGGCGCTCGCCGCCGGCGCAGAGGCTGGCGATGCGCTCGCTGGCGAGGTTGCTGGTCATCAGGATCAGGGTGTTGCGGAAGTTGATCTCGCGCCCTTCGCCGTCGTTGGCCACGCCCTTGTCGAAGATCTGGTAGAAGACGTTCATCACGTCCGGGTCGGCCTTCTCCACCTCGTCGAGGAGGATCACCGAGTAGGGCTTCTGCCGCACGGCTTCGGTGAGCATGCCGCCTTCGCCGTAGCCGACGTAGCCGGGCGGCGCGCCGATCAGACGCGAGACGGTGTGTTTTTCCTGGAACTCGGACATGTTGATCACGGTGAGGAAGCGCTCACCGCCATACAGCAGGTCGGCCAGGGCCAGGGCGGTCTCGGTCTTGCCGACGCCGCTAGGGCCGACCAGGAGGAACACGCCCACCGGCGCATCGGGCTTGTTGAGGCCGGCGGCTGTGGCGCGCATGGCCTTGTCCAGCGCCTGGATCGCCTGCTCCTGGCCGCGCACGCGCAGGCGCAGGTCCTCGGCGAAGGTGATGACCTTGGTGTTGTGCTCGCGCGCCAGCTGGCTCAGCGGCACGCCGGTCCAGTGGCTGATCACCTCGGCCACCAGGCGCGGGCAGACCTCGAAGCTGACCAGGCGCTCGCTGGCCTGGGCGGCGGCCAGTTCGGCCTGGATGGCGCGCAGTTCGGCTTCCAGTTCTTCCAGGCTCGGGCGTGGTTCGTCGCTGACCTCTTCATCGTTACCCAGACGCGCGGCGGCGCATTGCTTGCGCTGCTCGAGCAGGCGTTCGGCCAGGTCGCGCTGGATCGCCCAGCGGGTTTCCACCTGCTGCAGTTCGGCGCGGGCGGCGACCAGGCGGGTTTGCAGGGCATCCAGGGCTTCGCCGTCGATGGCAAGGCCGGCGTCCATGTCGCGGCGCATGGCCTCGCCCTGGCGCTCGCCCTCGGCGATCTCGCCGCGCAGGCGCTCCAGCGCCTCGGGCGCGGCGGCCAGGCTGATGCGCACGCGGGCGCAGGCGGTATCGAGCACGTCCACCGCCTTGTCCGGCAGCTGACGGCCGGCCAGGTAGCGCGCCGACAGCTCGGCGGCGGCGACCACGGCGTCGTCACGCAGGTAAATACCGTGGCTCTTCTCGTACACCGGCGCCAGGCCGCGAAGAATGGTCACCGCCTCGTCGACGCTCGGCTCGTGCAGTTGCACCGGCTGGAAGCGACGGGCCAGCGCCGGGTCCTTCTCGAAGTACTTCTTGTATTCGCTCCAGGTGGTGGCGGCGATGGTGCGCAGCTCGCCGCGAGCCAGCGCCGGCTTGAGCAGGTTGGCGGCATCGCCGCTGCCGGCCTGGCCACCGGCGCCGATCAGGGTATGGGCCTCGTCGATAAACAGGATGATCGGCTTGGGCGAGGCCTTGACCTCGTCGATCACGCCCTGCAGGCGGCGCTCGAACTCGCCCTTGACGCTGGCGCCGGCCTGCAGCAGGCCGAGGTCCAGGCACAGCAGCTCGACGCCCTTGAGCACCTGCGGCACCTCGCCGGTGGCGATGCGCAGGGCCAGGCCCTCGACGATGGCGGTCTTGCCCACGCCGGCCTCGCCGACCACGATGGGGTTGTTCTTGCGCCGGCGGGCGAGGATATCGACCATCTGGCGGATCGCGCCGTCACGGCACAGCACCGGGTCGAGCTTGCCGTCGCGGGCCTGCTGGGTGAAGTTGTGGGTAAAGCGCGCCAGGTTCGACTCGCCCGGCGCCGCCGCTTTGCCGCCCGCGGCCTGCGGCTGCTGGCTAAGGGCGAAGTCGCGCAGACGCTCGGCATTGAGCTTGCTCAGCAGCGTCTGATAACGGCTGCCGGCGTAGCGCATGGGATTGCGCAGCAGGGCGAGGATCAGCGCGGCCTGGTCGATCTGGCTGGCGCCCAGCTCCAGGTTGGCCACCAGCAGGGCGTCCTGCAGCCACTGCACCAGCTCGGCAGAAAATACCGGGTTGCGCGACTCGCTGTGCTCGCCGCGCGGCTGCAGCGCCTGGGCCAGATCAAAGGCATCGATCTCGGCATCCTGCAGGGCACGCGCCAGCAGGCTTTCCGGGCGCTCGAGGAGGCCCAGCAGCAGGTCCTCGACGAGGATCTTGTTGCCGCCGCGTACCACGCAGCGTTCGGCGGCCATCTCCAGGTCGCGCTTGCTCGCGGCGTCCAGGGCTTGAACCAGTTGTTGCAGGTCGACGTTGATCATTTCATCTGTCCTTAATGAATCTTGCTGCCGAGGGTGACCAGACCGTCGGCGTTGTCGCGGCCGAGCCAGGTGGTCCAGCCCAGCAGGCAGGGGTTGCCTTCGCCGATGCGCAGGTCGCGGATTTCGTCCTGACGCAGCTCCAGGCGGATGTCGTAGTCCAGCGGATCGCGCAGGGTGAAACGCACCAGCGCACAGAGCGGCTGGTAACCCGTGCCGATCGGCAGGAACTCGTGAAAGCGCGTCCAGCCCAGCTGGCGCACGTGGATGCGGAACTTGCCGCCGCGGTCGCGGACGCGCTCGCCGAGCACGGTGTCTTCCCCGAGCAGGCTGTTGGCGCGACCGAGGCGGTTGCGCTGTTCTTCCAGCACCACCACCTGGCGTTCCAGGCACTGCTCGATGAACAGCTCGGCGTGCTTGAAGTAGTAACGCAGCACCGACTCGATCAGCGCCGCCGAGTGGGCGCGCAGGCTGAGCAGGCCGAGGTAGGGCAGCAGGCGCTTCCAGTTCAGCTCCTGGGCCTGGCGGATCTGCTCGCTGCCCAGGCCGACCAGGGCGAACAGGTGCGCGGAGAAGGCGTCCATCGCCCCGCTCTGGAAGCTGGCGCGGTAGCGGTACTTCTGCCAGATCGGCAGCAACAGGCGCTGCAGACGGTTGTTGAACAGGTCGAGGAAGTCGCGGGTCGGGTTGCCGTCCTCGCTGTCGCCCAGGGCCTGCTCGCTGTAGAAGGCCGGCAACGGCGAACCGCCGCCGAACAGGCCGACCAGGTTGACGCGCATGCGCGCGCGCAGCTCGCCGTGCTCCTCGAAGAACTGCACGCGATCGATATCGCTGCCAGGGAAACCCAGGCTCGGATTGGCCTGGAATTCCAGGTACTCGTAGAGGCGCTCCTCATCCAGTTGCGGATGAGCGACCTTGAGACGCTCCAGCACCAGCTGTACGGCCTGGAACAGGCTGTACTCGCGGATGCCTTTGCTCAGTCGACTCAGAGCAGGGGCTGTTGCCCCATACGTGGCGTCCATTTGTACAACTCTCCCTGTGTGCTCTGTACGTGCAGCTCGTGATACGAGTTGAGGCTGGCGTAGAGGGCGAAAAACTCATTGAGGACCGAGGCGAAGAGGAACAGGTCGCCCTCGCCCAGGTAGCCGTCCGGATTCATGCTCAGTTCGGTGCGCACGCCGCGCACCGGCAGGCCGCGGTGCAGGCGGTCGACATGGCGGTGGCCGATGCTCTTGAGGCCACCGAGCAGGCGCTTGCTGACGCGCTCGGCGTGCTGGTCGTAGTAGCGCGGCAGGTCGTAGGTCTCGAGGATCACCTTGAGCGCCTCGACGTTGGCCAGCGACAGGTAGTTCAGCGACATGTTGGAAATCAGCTTCCACAGGAAGTCGCGGTGCAGCGGCGGCGCGTAGCAGGGGGTGACCGCGCTGATATTGCGGAAGCTGAGAAAATCCGGGGTGTCCTCGCTGGGCAGGCAGATATCGCCCAGGCTCAGCTGACGCGGCAGGTTCTGGTTGGTGCAGGTCAGCTCGATGGACAGCGTCTCGTGCTGGTCGAGGTTGCGCAGGCCGAAGCTGAGCCAGGTCTCCAGGCCGTCGCCGAGCATCGAGGGCTGCTGGCGCACGCTGTAGTGCGGGCGCGCCACCGGCACGTCGAAGCTGGGGTCGTGCTCGAACGACTCGAACGGCACGTACTCCTCGTAGCCCATGCCGCCCGGCTTCCAGCCGGTGACGCGGTCCACCGAGAACACGCCGCAGTGCTGCGCGTCGAATTCGGCCGGCAACAGCAGGTACTGGTCCTGCTTGCCGTCGAGGCGGATCGGGATGGCGTCGTGCTGGAACAGGTTGACCACCGGCGTGCAGTACAGGCGCACGTTTTCCAGGGTCGGGCGGATGCGCTGCACCCCGGCCTTGTGGATATCGAAGCGCAGCTCCAGGCCGCGCGCCTGTTTGAGCAGATCCTCGGGCAAGCTGTGAATGGCATCCAGGCCGAGCAGGTCGACGAAGAGGAACTTGTCCTGGAAGGCGAAGTATTCCTGCAGATAGCGGTAGCCGCGGAAGGTATTGAGCGGGTAGGGGATCAACGCCTCGTCTTCGGCGAAGCCC
Organism: Pseudomonas sp. AOB-7; assembly: GCF_003696305.1. Classification (GTDB taxonomy): domain Bacteria; phylum Pseudomonadota; class Gammaproteobacteria; order Pseudomonadales; family Pseudomonadaceae; genus Aquipseudomonas. The sequence continues at coordinate 17,071 of NZ_RFFK01000010.1, forward strand.
ACCGGCTGCACCTTCTCGGGCTTGAGCTGCAGCGTGCCCAGGGTCTGGCCAAAGGCATCCTGCATCGGTTTGCCAGCAGCATCGAGCAACACCAACTGGATGCCGCCGAGGTTGCGCAGCAGCGCCAGGTAAAGCATCTGGCCGATATAGCGCTCGCCGGCCAGGTGCAGACGCAGCTTGTTCAGGCCGAGCTCGCCGATATGGCCGTCGGCGCTCATGCCCAGACGCAGGCTGAGCAGTGCGCCGTCGCCCTTGACCGAATAGTCCAGGCCGTTCAGCGCCAGCGGCAGCACCTCGGTGGGGTAGCAGGTGCGAAAGCGGCAGGTGACGCCTTCGATGGCCTTGGCCTCCACCGGCGTGCCGCGCTTGACCGGCAAGGCCGGACCGGGGCGGGTCAGCGGGTCGAACTGCAGCATGCTGAAGGCCGGCAGCGGACGCATGTAGTTCGGCCACAGCAGGTGCATCAGCGAATGGGTCAGCTCCGGCAGCTCGTCGTCGAGCTTCTGCCGCAGACGCCCGGTGAGGAAGGCGAAGCCTTCGAGCAGGCGCTCGACATCCGGATCACGCCCGGCCTGGCCGAGGAACGGCGCCAGCGCCGGGCTGCGCTCGGCGAAGCGCTTGCCCAGTTGGCGCAGGGCGGTGAGTTCGCTCTGGTAGTAGTGGTTAAAAGACACGATCAATCCTTGATTCGGTGGCTGTCGAAATGTGTCGGCTCAGGAGCGAGCCGCTTCGTGACATAGATGGCTGTCAAACTTAGGACACCTGACACGCCAGCGAAGAACAGTGCGCGTAACGGATGTTGAGGTAGCAAATAGAAGAGGCTTGCTATTACCAACGCACTGGCCAGGGCGATCTTTACTTTTATTCTGATGGTCATGGCTATCAGAGCATTGGCCAAAACAAAGGCCGCGAAAATTAGCTCCACCGCCAAACCTATAGCCACTTCCCTCGAAAACGGAGAGCCAAAGAGAGCGGTATAGAGATGGAAACCAAGGCTGCTGGCTAGTGGGAAAAGCAGACATACGATTGCGTGGCATATAAATGCCATGCTTCGCTGTCGACTCATCTTTGCTGCCTTACTCCATGTCAATTGGAGTACCATCATCATTCTCTAACTGAAGCTGTTTTTCATTTCTCAAATAGACCACAGTTCCGCCGTCGTAGCCCCAGAAGTCACTGTTTCTGAGCTGTTGGCCTTGCTCGGAAACCCAACCTTTGACCCAGATATCGCCATTCTCATGACGTATTTCCACGAAATACCGAGGCGGCTTAGCTTGGGTTATTTCAAAAAAAACCCCACCATCCTGAGCTCCACTCCAATGAGCGTTGGGATGGTTCTGTAATATGGGGGGCACTTCGTCCACAGGTACTAAAAATGAGTAGATCACCACACCTACGGTCAATATCAGTGCGATTAATATGAGGGCCGCCCACTTGATGATTTTCACTCGGAAATCTCCAGTACATCATTGGCGTAGTCGTAATCGATATCGACCTCGCTTAACTGGAACTGCGCCATATAGGCTTTAGGCATAACCACACGCATACGAAACGGACTTTCCAAGCCAACATGCTCGACTAGGTCGGCAACGAATGTCATACAGTTGTGATTACCCAAATCATATTCCTTGCGCTTTGGATCGTTATTCTCTGCTTCTTTTGCCTTTAGCCAAGCGATCGCCTGTTCAAATACTATGCCCCTTAAGACAACACCTGAGATACGTCCGCTTTGCCCGTATTTACTAGAAATGACACGCAACGTTTTTTTCAGCGAAGATTCGACGACCATTCCCCCCTTCAATGCAACGTCGGGTATTTGCCCGGAACGCGTACGGCCTGCCGGGCCGGGGCCTGGGTAACGTCCATATTCGTAGTATTTTGTCAGGCCGGTTTTTCCATTTACAAGGAGCACTCCGGCATGCCCAAGCTGAGGTAGTTTTTGAGCAGGGATTAGAATCTTTCGACCAAAAACATTAACTTCGGTGTTATCTATTACTTGGATTAGATAGTCGGGAAAGACTAGCGGAATTAGAAAATCCTCTGTACCAACAAGGTATAGCTGGGCAGGGCTTTGATCCTGAGCCGGGGTCGTTTTTACCGTGCCGAGTGGAATCGCTGCTTCAGTCATCTCATTCGCCTCGCAATATCCAGTTCGGCTTTACGGAGAGGGCAACCGATTGCGGTATGTCCTTGTTGCCCAAGGGCCGCGTTAAACCATTTGCGTCCGTCGTGCCGTGCACTTGGCTGCCGTCCTCCAAGGTGGCGGTGTAAGCCATGTTTTTCATCGGCGCACCGCTTGCCTGGTCCAGCAACTGAACACAGATATCGAATCCCTTCATGAGCAATGGCAGAGGAGCAGTAAACGCCGCCCCACCCCCACTCGTACCGATCAACACAGTGCCCGACCCACCCACCACCACATTGCCGTGGCTGCCCACCGAGCCCACCACCGCCGCCGGCTTGCCGTTGATCAGCACGGTGGGAATCACCGCGCCGGCCATGGCGCCGCCACAGGCGGAGGCGTCGCCCATGCGGGCGGCGGGCAGGCTGTCGAACAGCACGTCGGGCGAGCCGGCGGCGATCGGGTTGGTGCCGTGGCCGGGAATCGGGCAGGCGGTGGGATCGCCGAGGCGGGCTGCGGGTTTACCGGACATGTGAGGCTCCTGGGTTGACCTTGACCTGACCGCTGCCGTCCAGGCTCGCGGAGAAACTGACCTGACGCCTGACGCCGTCCATCTCCAGCAGCGCGTCGATGGCGAAGGCCTGGCGCAGCGGATCGTGGGTGCGCGGCAGGGAAATCACGCGCACCTGGGTCAGACGGGGTTCGTACGCTTCGATAAAGCGTTCGATGGCGATACGCGCCTGCTGCAGCGAGTCGTGCAGCGACAGGCGCATATCGTTCAAATCGGGCAACCCGTAGTCGGGCAGCGTCTGCACGCTGCCCGCACGGGTGCTGAGCATCTTGGCCAGATGGGCAGCCACCGAGGCCATGGCGGCGACCTCGCGGCTCCAGCCGGCACGTTGGCCGACCTCGCCACCGAGGCGCTCGAACAGGCTGCCGTAGGCCATGCGTGCTTACTCCTTGTCCAGCTTGCCGACCAGCGACAAGGTGAAGTCGGCACCCATGTACTTGAAGTGCGGGCGCACGTTCAGGCTGACGCGGTACCAGCCCGGCTCGCCTTCGACATCGCTGACGATGACCTGGGCGGCACGCAGCGGACGGCGGCTACGCACTTCGGAGCTGGGGTTCTCCTGGTCGGCGACGTACTGGCGAATCCACTTGTTCAGTTCCAGCTCGAGGTCGGTACGCTCTTTCCAGGCACCGATCTGCTCGCGCTGCAGCACTTTCAGGTAGTGAGCCAGGCGGTTGACGATGAACATGTACGGCAGCTGGGTGCCCAGCTTGTAGTTCAGTTCGGCGTTCTTGCCTTCTTCGCTGATGCCGAAGAACTTCGGCTTCTGCGCCGAGTTGGCGGAGAAGAACGCGGCGTTGTCGCTGCCCTTGCGCATGGTCAGGGCGATGAAGCCTTCCTCGGCCAGCTCGTATTCGCGGCGGTCGGACACCAGCACTTCAGTGGGGATCTTGGTCTCGATCTCGCCCATGCTCTCGAAGTGGTGCAGTGGCAGGTCTTCGACCGCGCCACCGCTCTGCGGGCCGATGATGTTCGGGCACCAGCGGAACTTGGCGAAGCTGTCGGTCAGACGACTGGCGAAAGCGTAGGCGGTGTTGCCCCACAGGTAGTGCTCGTGGCTGTTGGCCACGTTTTCCTTGTAGACGAAGGTCTTCACCGGGTTGTCTTCCGGATCGTACGGGTTGCGCAGCAGGAAGCGCGGTACGGTGAGGCCGACGTAGCGGGCATCTTCCTGCTCGCGGAAGCTCTGCCACTTGGTGAATTGCGGGCCTTCGAAGTGGTCCTTGAGGTCCTTCAGATCCGGCAGGCCGGTGAAGGTCTCCAGGCCGAAGAATTTCGGGCCGGCGGCGGCGATGAAGGGGGCGTGGGACATGCAGGCCACCGAGGCGACGTACTGCAGGGTCTTGACGTCCGGGGCGCTCGGATCGAAGAAGTAGTTGGCGATCAGGGCGCCGACCGGCTGGCCACCGAACTGGCCGTACTCGGCGGTGTAGATGTGCTTGTACAGACCGGACTGCACGATTTCCGGGCTGTCCTCGAAGTCATCGAGCAGGTCCTGCTTGGAGGCGTTGAGGATCTCCAGCTTGATGTTCTCGCGGAAGTTGGTGCGGTCCACCAGTAGCTTGAGGCCGCGCCAGGAGGATTCCAGGGCCTGGAAGTCCGGGTGATGGAGGATCTCGTCCATCTGCCGGCTGAGCTTGGCGTCGATCTCCGCGATCATGCGGTCGACCATGGCCTTCTTCACCGGCTCGTTTTCGTTCTGCGGCTTGAGCAGCTCTTCGATGAAGGCCGAGACGCCGCGCTTGGCGATGTCGTAGGCCTCGTCATCGGGGGTCAGTTTGGTCTCGGCGATGATGCGGTCGAGAATGCCGAGTTCGGCGGCGCTGTGGCTGCTTTCTACGGCTGCGCTAGTCGTGCTCATGAATATGCGTCCTTGTCAGTGAGAATCAGGAATCCAGTTTGTCTTGGGCGGCCAGGCCCAGTTCGCCGAGCACGCGGTCGCGCGAGTCGTCGTCAGAGAGCACGCTCTCGATGGCTTTGCGGAAGGCCGGGGCGTTGCCCAGCGGTCCCTTCAGGGCGACCAGAGCGTCGCGCAGTTCCATCAGTTTCTTCAGTTCCGGCACCTGGTCGACCAGGTTGGCCGGGTTGAAGTCCTTCATGGAGTTGATCTTCAGCTGTACGGCCAGCTCGTCGCCTTCCTGCTCGTCCTGCAGACGATTCGGTACGGCGAAGGTCAGGTTCAGTTCCTGCTTGGCCAGCACTTCGTCGAAGCTGTTCTTGTCGATGCTGATGGGCTTGCGGTCTTCGATCTTGCGATCGTCGGCACGCTGGGTGAAATCGCCGAGCACCATGAGTTTCAGGGGCAGTTCGATTTCTTCCTGGGCACCGCCGGTGGCGGGTTTGAAAGTGACGTTGATGCGTTCCTTGGGGGCTACCGAGCCTTCTTTGGCCATGGGTGTTCTCCTTTGCGTTGATGGCCCGGAGGCCTTGATTGGGCGTGTTGGCGCCTTACTCCAGCACCACCTCGAGGTCGAGGTGGCACAACCTGCGATAGATCTCGTCCTTGCTGTCGCGCACTGCATGGTTCTGCGGCAGGAGCTCGCAGCAGTTGTGCAGCAAACGCAGCACATCCAGGGCGAGATCGGGTTCCCACTCGCCGAGACCGGAGGCTTGCAGCGTCTGGTCGAGCGATTCGAGTTGGGTCTTGGCCAGGTCGTACTTCTTCGCGGCGAAGCACAGGCGGGCCAGGGTCAGTTGCCAGAAGAAGCGCTCGCGGCCGCCGCGCGCCCGATTGAGGCCCTGCTTGAGCTGCTGCACCGCGGCCTTCAGGCCGTCCTTGCGCAGCTGCGGCAGCACCTGCTGCAGCGCCTCTTCCCAGGGCGGCGTGGCGCCCGGTTCGCTGGTCGCGGGCTTCTTCTCGGTTTCCGGGGCCTGCAGATGGGGCAGCACGTAAGCGCCGATCCAAGCGCGGGTCTCGCCGTCAGCGAAGGGCACGCCGTCGTGGAAACGCAGTTCGTCGAGGCCGGGCACGCGCTGCAGGAACAGGGCGAGCTGGATTTCCACCTCGCGCATGGCCTGCTCGGCCTTGAGCTCCTGCAGGCATTCCCAGACCAGGCGCTGGCCATCGAGCCAGAACGGCGCGCGGGCGATGCTGGCTTCCAGATCGGCGAGCAGGTCGGCGTAGGCGCCCTGGGCGAAGCGCTCCTGGTACGAGACCAGCTTGTCGGCCGGCAGGCCGCGCAGGGCGGTGATCTGTTCGGCGTTGCGCTCGGGCAGCGACTCGATGGGCAGCCACAGCAGGGTGCGCGCCAGGCGCAGCGGCTTGAGGTCGGTGGCCTTGTTCTTCAGCCACCAGGCGCACAGCGGGCGGGCGGCGTCCTGCTGGCTGCGCAGGGCCTTGTGCGCGTCCTTCTCGTTCTCGATGGGGCCGCTGCCGGTGATGATCTGGGTGGCGACCTGCTTGACCTGGGCGATGGCGGCGCCGACTGCGCCCGGCTCGGCCTGGCCCTGGCTGGCGCGGTTGATCTGCTCGTCCAGGCGCCGGCACAGCGGCAGCAGCAGCGGCGCGTCCTCGCCCAGCTGAGCCGCGAGGCTGGTCTCCAGGCCGCGCAGATGCTCGGCCACCTTGCGAAACAGCGGCAGTTGCTCGCCGATCGGCACGTGCTCGGCCAGTGCCTGCTCCAGGCGCGGCAGCAGCCAGTTGAGGGCGGCGGCGCGGGTGCGCGGTTTGCGCGGGTGCAGTTCGCTCCAGTGCTGCTCGCAGAGGTAGTGCAACAGGCTCAGACCGGCCTGCAGGCCGGCGAAGGATTCGCGCTGATAGAGGCCCCAGGTCAGCCAGGTGGCGGCGCGCAGATCCTTGGACTGGGTGGACAGCAGGTGCTCGCTGCCCTCGCGCACCTTCTGCCAGTCGATGGCGCCGGTTTCGTGCAGGGAAGCGGCCTTGCCCAGCTCGGTTTCCAGCATTTCGTATTCGCTGGAATAACGCACATCTTCGCCGGCGAAGTTCCCTTCATTAATAGGGGTTTTGGCCAGATTGAGATAATGCGCAGTGAGCTTGCTGGAGTAGGTCATTCCATGACTCAAATAATTAAGTGGGCAACTTCCACGGCCGTGCAAATGGCCATCCGGCCTTTGCCAAAACACCGCAGTGCGCAACTTTTTGCGCAGTTGTTTGTGCAACAACTTGCGCAAGATCCTTATGGGACGGGCATCCTAGCCCTATGCCAGCAGGTGGGCAACCGCCCGAAGTGTGAAATGCCTAACATTCGGCGACATCTTACAAATTATTACTGGAACGTCAGCTCGGCTAATTTGTCGCGCCTTCGGAGCAAGTTGTTATCGGTGTTTCGACTGTAGGAAAAGTTGTTTCAGACTTGTAAGAAATGTCTTACTGGCAAATTAGTGGCGCATCACAGTTAATGGCACTTTAATACTGCTTTTTGTGACGTTGGCCACTGTTCGCCAGACGCCGTTGCGCCAGGCCGGGCGCAACCACTCGCCCGACCTGGCAATGGCTCAGCCGGCCAGGGCCTCGCTGGACAGGCGCAGCCGCAGAGCGTGCCGTTCGTCGGCGGCCAGGCGCACCACGTCCTCCATGACGTTGGCCGTCTCGATGCACAGCATGCCCTGCCAGGCCTCGGCGGCGAACTGCGACAGGCGCTTGGCCTTGTCGATCCAGGGGTTCCACAGCACCGCCGAGCGCGAGCCGCTGCTGTCCAGGTGGATGCGCCGGCCCCAGCCCGGATCGACGATGCTCAGCCGCGCCGGGGTGCCGAGGTAGATGCGGTCGGTCTCGCCGACGAACTGCAGGGCGCCGTCCTGGCGGTGCTCGCGCCAGTCGTCGAGGGTGTCGAGGTAGCGGCAGCCGTCCAGCCCGTCGACGCCGACCTGGCGCACGTCACTGACGGCGAAGTAGCTGTGCAGCGCCTGGCTGATGACCAACGGCTCGTCGCCCTGGTTATGCGTCTCGAGATTCAGCGCGAGGTCCTCGCCGAGGCGGATGTCCAGCTGCAGGCGGGCGGCATGCGGCCAGCCGGGCAGCAGGTGCTGGCGGCTGTCGAAGACGAAGCGCAGGGTCACCGCATCGCCGTCCTCGTCGATCCCCAGCAGCTGCCAGTCGAGGCCACGCACCAGGCCGTGACTGGGCGCCAGCCCGGGCTGATAGGCGGCCTGCACGGCGGGCGGGTTGCAGCGCAGGTCGCCGAACCAGGGCCAGCACACCGGTACCCCGCCGCGCACGCTCTGGCCGCGCTCATAGGCGGCCTGCTCGCTGAGCCAGATCAGCGGCGGCTGGCCGTCGGGCTGGTAACTGAGGATCTGCGCGCCCTGCTGGGCCACCAGCAACTCGGCGTGCGCCGTGCGCACGCGCCAGCAGGTCAGTTGATCGAGTTCCACCCGCTCCACCAGCGGGCTCTGTTTGACTGCACTCATGACGGCATTCCTTCTGTCTATTGCCGAATCAGTGTGAACCCGGGGCCTGGCAAAGGCCAGATACTGGCACCCGGCCTGACCTGAAGCATTGTTGACCGCCCGCGGCTGACCTAGGCTGGTTGACGAGCCGAGGAGTGCGCGGATGGGTAAAGGATGGATAGCCATACCGCTGCTGGCGGCGGCGCTGGCGGCGGCCTGGTGGTGGAGCCGGCCGCAGCCGCTGGCGGTGCGCCTGGTGACGGTGGAACGAGGTGCGGTGGAGACCCTGGTGGCCAACACCCGCGCCGGCACGCTCAAGGCCTGCCGGCGCACCCAGCTGTCGTTCAACCTGGGCGCCCAGGTGACCGAGCGCCTGGTGGAGGAAGGTCAGCGGGTGGACGCCGGCCAGGTGCTCATGCGCCTGCGCCAGGACGACCGCCAGGCGCGGGTCGCCGAGGTCGAGGCACGCCTGGCCGGGCTGCGCCAGCAGCGCGAGCAGCGCTGCCTGCAGGCCGAGCTGGAACGCCGCGACCATGAGCGCCTGAGCCGGCTGCGCGACCGCCAGCTGGTGGCCGCCGATCGCCTGGACCAGAGCGAGACCCGCGCGCGCCTGTCGGCGCTGGCCTGCAGCAGCGCGGCGGTAGCCATCCGCGAGGCCGAGGCGAACCTGGCGCTGCAGCGCGCGCTGCTCGACCAGGCCACCCTGCGTGCGCCCTTCGCCGGCATCGTGGCGCAGATCAACGGCGAGGTCGGCGAGTTCGTCACCCCCTCGCCGCCGGGCATCCCGACACCACCGGCGGTGGATCTGATCGACGACAGCTGCCTCTACGTCGAGGCGCCGATCGACGAGGTCGACGCCGCCCGCGTGCGCCCCGGCATGCCGGTGCGCATCGGCCTGGACGCCTTCCGCGGCGAGCACTTCGCCGGCCGCGTCAGCCGCATCGCCCCCTTCGTCCGCGACCTCGAGCGCCAGGCGCGTACCGTCGACGTCGAGGTCCGCTTCGATCCGGTGCCGGCCGAACTGGCCCTGCTCACCGGCTACAGCGCCGACGTGGAGATCCTCGTCGAACGGCACGACGACAGCCTGCGCATTCCCACCGAGGCGCTGCTGGAGGGGCGCCGGGTGCTGCGCCACGATCCGGCGGCCGGCGTGCTGCGCGAGGTGCGCCTGCGCACCGGGTTGGCCAACTGGCGCTGGACCGAGGTGCTGGGCGGTCTCGAGGAAGGCGAGCGGATCCTCGCCAGCCTGGAGCAGGAGGGCCTGGAGGATGGCGTCGCGGTGCGCGTGCAGACGGACGCCGAACCATGATCCGCCTGCGCGGCATCAGCCGCTGCTTCACCCTCGGCGACGCGCGGGTAATGGGCCTGGACCGGGTCGACCTGGACGTGGCCGCCGGCGACTACCTGGCGGTGATGGGCCCGTCCGGCTCGGGCAAGTCCACCCTGCTCAATGTCCTCGGCCTGCTCGATGCGCCGGATGCCGGCGAGTACTGGCTGAACGGCGAGGCCACCGCGGCGCTGGACGAGGAGCGCCGCGCCGAGCTGCGCAGCCGGCAGATCGGCTTCGTGTTCCAGTCCTACCACCTGATCCCGCGTCTGACCGCCCTGGAGAATATCGAGCTGCCGATGCTGCTGGCCGGTATCGAGCCGGCCGAACGCCAGCGCCGCAGTGCACGGCTGGTGGAGCGGCTGAACCTCGGCGACCGGGTCAAGCACCGCCCGGCCGAGCTGTCCGGCGGCCAGCGCCAGCGCGTCGCCATCGCCCGCGCCATGGTGATGCAGCCGGCGCTGCTGCTGGCCGACGAGCCCACCGGCAACCTCGACAGCCACTCCGGCGCCGAGGTGGTGGCGCTGCTCGAGGAGCTCAACGGCGAGGGCCTGACCCTGCTGGTGGTGACCCACGACGCCACCCTCGGTGCCCGCGCCGCGCGCCGCCTGGAGATGCTCGACGGGCGCATCGTCGCCGATACCCGCCAGGAGCCGGCCCGTGCGTGCGGCTGACGGCCTCGGGTTGATCCTCGGCGCCTTGCGCGGGCATCGCTCGCGCAGCCTGATGCTGCTGCTGGCGATGGCCATCGGCGTGGTCGCGGTCAACCTGCTCACCGGCCTGGCCGAGGGCGCGCGACTGTTCGTCATCGGCGAGTTCTCCATGCTCGGGCGCAACACCCTGATCGTCCTGCCCGGACGCAAGGAGACCACCGGCGGCATGCCGCCGATCACCGGCCTGGCGCCGCGCGACCTGACCCTGGCCGACGCCGAGGCCATCGGCCGCCTGCCAGCGGTGCGCCGGGTGGCGCCGCTGCAGGCCGGGCAGCTGGAGGTCAGCGTCGGCAACCGCACGCGCGAGGCCTTCACCCTCGGCACCAGCCTGGAGTTCTTCGCCATCCGCCAGCTCTCCGTGGCCCAGGGCCGGCCGTTGCCGGCGCTGGCCCTGGACCAGGCCGAGGCGGTCTGCGTGATTGGCGCCAAGCTCCGGCGCGAGCTGTTCGGCAACCGCCCGGCGCTGGGCGAATGGCTGCGCGCCGGCGACCGGCGCTTTCGCGTGGTCGGCGTGCTGGCCGAGCGCGGCGAATCCCTCGGCATGGACCTCGGCGAGATGCTGATCATCCCGGTGGCCAGCGCCCAGGTGCTGTTCAACCGCGAGGGGCTGTTCCGCGTGTTCGCCGAACTGCGCGGGCCGCAGTTCCAGGACGGCGGCAAGCGGCAGATCCTCGCGTTGCTCAAGGAGCGCCACGAGGGCAAGGAGGACGTCACCCTGATCAGCCAGGACTCGATGCTCGCCGCCTTCGACGGCATCCTCGGCGCCCTGGCCCTGGCGCTGGCCGGAATCGCCGCGATCAGCCTGCTGGTGGCCGGCATCCTGATCATGAACGTGACCTGGATCGCCGTGCACCAACGCACCGCCGAGATCGGCCTGCTCAAGGCCCTCGGTGCCAAGCCGCGGCAGGTGCGCCTGCTGTTCGTCGGCGAGGCGGCGCTGCTGGCGGTTGCCGGCGGCCTGGCCGGGCTGCTGGCCAGCGAGGCGCTGCTGTGGCTGGGCCGCCAGTTGTGGGACATTCCGCTGCAGACCCCGGCCTGGGCACGCGCCGGCTCGCTGGCCCTGGCGCTGCTGGCGGCGCTGCTGTTCGCCTGGCTGCCGGCCGGCCAGGCGGCGCGCCTGCAGCCACTGGTGGCGCTGCGGCCGCCGGGGGGGCGGACGTGAGCATTCGCAGGGCGCGATCATGATGCGCTGGCAGGACGGCCTGCACCTGACCGCCACGGCACTGACCAGCCGCCCGCTGCGCAGCGTGCTGACCCTGCTCGGGGTGGCCATCGGCATCGCCGCGGTGGCGCTGCTCACCGCCATCGGCGAGGGCCTGCGCCTGTACGTGCTGGACAACTTCTCGCAATTCGGCACGCGGATCATCGCCGTCCACCCGGGCAAGACCCAGACCGGCGGCATCGGCGGCATCCTCAGCAGCGTGCGGCCGCTGTCGCTGGACGATGCCGAGGCGCTGCGCCGCCTGCCCCACGTCGAGGCGGTGGTGCCGCTGCTGCAGGGCAACGGCGACATCCAGCACGGCGTGCTCAGCCGGCGCAGCGACATCATCGGCGGCGGCCATCAGCTGGCCGAGGCCTGGCGCTTCCGCCTGGCCCTCGGTCAGTTCCTCCCTGCCGCCCGCGACGGCCGCTCGCCACCTTACGCGGTGCTCGGCCACAAGCTGCGCCGCGAGCTGTTCGGCGAGGCCAATCCGCTGGGCCAGCCGATCCGCGTCGGCGGCATGCGCTTCCGGGTGATCGGGGTGATGGAGGAGAAGGGCCAGCTGCTCGGCTTCGACCTCGACGACATCGTCTATATCCCGGTGGACTGGGCGCAGAGCCTGTTCAATCGCGACGGCCTGATGGAGATCAACCTGACCTTCAACGCCGGCATCGGCTCGGCGCAGCTGGCCGAGCGCATCCGCACCCTGCTGATCGAGCGCCACGGCGGCGAGGACTTCAGCCTGACCACCCAGGACGACATGCTGGCCAGCCTCGATCGCATCCTCGGCACCCTGACCCTCGCCATCGGCGCGCTCGGCGGCATCTCCCTGCTGGTGGGCGCGGTGGGCATCCTCACCATCATGACCACCACGGTGGCCGAGCGCACCGCCGAGATCGGCCTGCTGCGCGCCCTCGGCGCGCGCAGTCGGCAGGTGCTCGGCCTGTTTCTCGCCGAGGCGGCGCTGCTGTCGCTGGCCGGCGGGCTGTTCGGCCTGCTGCTGATGGGCCTGTTGCTGCTGCTTTTGCACCTGGCCCTGCCCGGTCTGCCGCTGGCGCCGCAGCCGCTGTTCCTGCTGCTGGCGCTGGCGCTTTCGGCGCTGGTCGGCCTGGCCGCCGGCCTCGCCCCGGCGCGCCGGGCGGCGGCGCTCAATCCGGTTGACGCCCTGCGCAGCGAGTGACGCACGGTCGTTACACCAGTGCAACGGCGCAACACCCAACCGCCTGCCAGCGTCTATGCTCAAGCATGCTTTCCCCCGTGAACCGGATTGACGCGGCCTGCAGCGGCACAGGGAAGGTGCGCCGTCGCTGAGGCCGCCGGGACACCCCCGATGCTCGCCGCCGAATCTGCCTCGCCGGTCTCTGCCGCGCCCGACCTGGGCGAGGCCCTGGTCGCCGCCGGCTGCCTGTCCGAGGCCGACTACAAGCGCGTGGTGCGGATGCAGGCGGCGCAGCCCGACAGCGGCTCGCTGGCCAGCCTGTTGAGCCGCCTGGGGCTGGTCGCCGAACGCGACATCGCCGCCCAGCTGGCACGGCTGCTCGAGTTGCCGCTGATCGGCGCCGAAGCCTTTCCCGATGCGCCGCTGCTGGCCGAACGGCTGTCCTATCGCTTCCTCAAGGAGTGCCGCGCGCTGCCGCTGGAGCTGAGCGACGGCGAACTGCAGGTGGCCATGGCCGACCCGCAGGACCGCTTCGCCGTGGAGGCGTTGCGCCTGGCCAGCGGCTGCCGCATCCGCCCGTTGGTGGCGCTCGGCTCGGAGATCGACGCGGCGATCGAGCGCATGCACGGCCAGGGCCAGAGCCAGATGGGCGACATCCTCGCCCGGGTCGCGCCCAGCGAGCCGGACGAAGCCGCCGAGGTCGAGCAGTTGCGCGACCGCGCCAGCGAGGCGCCGGTGATCCGCCTGGTCAACCTGATCATCCAGCGCGCGGTGGAGCTGCGCGCCTCGGACATCCACATCGAACCCTTCGAGAGCCGGCTCAAGGTGCGCTACCGCATCGACGGTCTGCTGCAGGAGACCGAGGCACCGCCGGTGCAGCTGTCGCCGGCGGTGATCTCGCGGGTCAAGCTGATGGCCCGGCTGAACATCGCCGAACGGCGCCTGCCGCAGGACGGCCGGATCGAGATGCGGGTGCAGGGCAGCGACCTCGACATCCGCGTCTCCACGGTGCCGACCATGCACGGCGAGAGCGTGGTGATGCGCCTGCTCAACCGCGAGAGCGTGGTGCTCGACTTCGCCGCCCTGGGCTTCGGCGAGCAGCCGCTGACCCGGCTGCAGGCGGTGCTGCGCATCCCCCACGGCGTACTGCTGGTCACCGGCCCCACCGGCAGCGGCAAGACCACCACGCTGTACACCGCGCTGAACAGCCTCAACACCAGCGCCAGCAAGCTGATCACCGTGGAAGACCCGGTGGAGTACCAGCTCGAGGGGGTCAACCAGATCCAGGTCAAGCCGAGCATCGGCCTGACCTTCGCCAGCGCCCTGCGCTCGATCGTGCGCCAGGACCCGGACGTGATCATGGTCGGCGAGATGCGCGACCTGGAAACCGCGCGCATCTGCATCCAGTCGGCGCTGACCGGCCACCTGGTACTCTCCACCCTGCACACCAACGACGCGCCGAGCAGCATCACCCGCCTGCTGGAGATGGGCGTGGAGGACTACCTGCTGACCAGTACGCTCAACGGCGTGCTCGCCCAGCGCCTGGTGCGCCAGCTGTGCCGCGCCTGCCGCGAGCCCTACACGCCACTGGCGGAGATGGTCCGCGAGACCCAGCTGGCGCGCTTCGCCGGCGAGCGCCCGGTGACCCTGTACCACGCCAAGGGCTGCAAGGCCTGCAACGGCAGCGGCTACCACGGCCGCATCGCCATCATCGAGATGCTGGTGCTCAGCGACGCCATCCGCCGCCTGGTGCTGCAGCACGCCGACGCCGGCCGACTGATGGCCGCGGCGCGCGAGGAGGGCATGCTGACCATGTACGAGGACGGCTGCCTCAAGGCCCTGGACGGCATGACCACCCTCGAAGAAGTGATCCGCGTGACCCAGGAGGGCTGAGATGACGCTCTACCATTTCCGCGCGGTGAGCGACGGCGGCGAGACCCAGCAGGGCCAGCTGGAGGCGCCCGACGAACAGGCGGTGCTGGCGCAGTTGCACGCCCGCGGCCTGATTCCCCTGGAGATCAGCACCGGGCGCAGCTGGCAGGGCCTGCTGCAGCTGGACATCCGCGAGGTGCTGCAGCGCGGCCAGAGCCCGCGCCAGGTGCTGGCCTTCACCCAGCACCTGGCCTCGCTGCTGCATGCCGGGGTGCCGCTGGATCGCGCCCTGGAGATCATGCTGCGGGTCAGCGACGACGTGCGCCTGCGGCGCCTGATCGAGCCGATCCAGGAGGGGGTGCGCCGCGGCGCCAGCCTGTCGCGGGTGCTCGGCGAGCGTCCCGAGCTGTTCTCCAGCTTCTATATCAGCATGGTGCAAGCCGCCGAGGTGGCCGGCGACCTGGCCGACGGCCTGGGCAACCTGGCCTATTACCTGGAGCGCAGCAAGACCCTGCGCGACAAGCTGGTATCGGCGCTGATCTACCCGCTGATCCTGCTGCTGGTGTCGGTGGCCTCGCTGCTGATCATCCTCACCTACGTGATCCCGCAGTTCCGCCAGCTGTTCGACGACATGGGCGCCAGCCTGCCGCTGTCCACCTCGGTGGTCATCGCCATCGCCGAAACCCTGCGCCAGCAGGGTCCCTGGCTGCTGCTGGCGCTGCTCGGCGGGCTCTGGCTGCTGCGCCGGGCGCTGCGCCAGGCCGACTTCCGCCAGCGCTGGGACGCCCTGATGCTGCGCCTGCCGCTGCTCGGCGGGCTGCGCCAGCGCATCGAGACGGCGCGCTTCACCCGCAGCCTGGGCACCCTGCTCAAGGGCGGCGTGCCGCTGCTGCAGGCGCTCGGCATCGCCCGCCAGACCCTCGGCAACCTGCTGATGGTGGAGCAGGTCGGCCTCGCCGCGGAGAACCTCAAGCAGGGCCGCCAACTGGCCGCACCACTGCTCGCCACCGGCCTGTTCCCGGCCCTGGCGATGCAGATGATCCAGGTCGGCGAGGAGACCGGGCGCCTCGACGAAATGCTGCTGAAGGTCGCCGACACCTACGACCACGAGGTGGAGGTGGCCATGCAGCGCCTGGTGGCGGTGCTCGAGCCACTGCTGATCGTCGGCCTCGGCCTGATGATCGCCGGCATCATCCTCTCGGTGCTGGTGGCGATCATGAGCATCACGGAAATACCCCTATGACTGGGAGACAGACATGAACCACGCACATCGCCGCCGCCCGGCCGGCTTCACCCTGCTGGAAATCCTCGTGGTGCTGGTGATCCTCGGCCTGATGGCGAGCCTGGTCGGCCCCCAGCTGTTCAAGCAGCTGGGCGGTTCCAAGACCCGTGCCGCGCAGCTGCAGATCCAGGAGCTGAGCGCCGCGCTGGACCTGTACCGCCTCGAACTAGGCGGCTACCCGAGCACCGAGCAGGGCCTCGAGGCGCTGATCAGCAAGCCGCGCAACGTCGAGAACTGGAACGGCCCCTACCTGAAGAAGAACGTGATCCGCATGGATCCCTGGGGCAACCCCTACCAGTACCGCGCTCCCGGGCAGAACGGCGAGTTCGACCTGTGGAGCCTGGGCGCGGACAAACGCGAGGGCGGCGACGGTGAGAACCGCGACGTGCGCAGCTGGGAGTAACGCCCTGCGGGGTTTCACCCTGCTCGAGCTGCTGGTGGTGCTGGTCATCGCCAGCCTGGCGGTCGGCCTGGTGGGGCCGGCGGTGCAGCGCATGCTGCCTGGCGCCGAGCTGAAGACGCACAGCCGCGAGCTGCTGGCGCAGGTGCGTTACGCGCGCAGCCAGGCGATCCTGTCGCAGCAGCCGGTACACCTGCGCCACGACGAGCAGAGCCACAGCCTGAGCTTCAGCCACCACGACAAGCCCATGCTCCTGCCCGCGAGCGTGCAGCTGGTGCTGGAACCCGGCAGCCACGGCGGGCCGGACGACCCCGAGGACGCCATCATCTTCTATCCGCAGGGCTACTCCTCGGGCGGGCTGATCCGCCTCGGCGCCAGCGGCGGGCGCCAGTTCGAGATCGCGGTGGACTGGCTCACCGGCCGGGTGCAGCTGCAATGAACGGCCTGGCGCGGCGTAGCCGCGGCTTCAGCCTGCTGGAAGTGCTGGTGGCCTTCCTGGTGCTGGCCGTCAGCCTGGGCATCCTGCTGCGCATCTACTCGGCCAGCTTCAACGCCCTGCGCAGCGCCGAGCATCACCAGATCGCCCTGCTGCTGGCCGAATCGCGCCTGGCGCAAACCCTTGCCGGCCTGCGCGCGGACAGCCGTGGCAGCGACAGCGGCAGCCTGCAGCCGCCGTACCGCTGGAGCAGCGAGATCGACGACTACGAGTTCGCCAACCAGGAAGGCGGCATCGACTACCGGGTCACCCCGCGTCTGGTACGGGTCAGCGTCAGCTGGGGGAGCAGCCCGGCCGAGCGGGTGACGCTGAGCACCCTGCGCCTGGTGGAGGAGCCGCGATGAACGCCCATCGCCAGCAGGCCTTCACCCTGCTGGAGCTGCTGCTGGCCATCGGCCTCAGCATGCTGCTCAGCCTGCTGGCCTACGGCGGGCTGCACCTGGCCATCCGGAGCTGGGACGGGGTCGATCGCCAGCTGCAGAAAAGCGAGCGCCACTATCTGACCCAGCGCCTGCTCCGGCGCCTGCTGGAAAGCCCGCAGGAACAACACCTGCGCGATGTCGACGGGCTGCTGCAGCTGGCCTTCCGCGGCCAGCCCGAGAGCCTGATCTTCTGCGCCGAGCTGCCCGGCCTCGGCCAGCCCGGCGAACGCTACTGGCTGCAGCTGGTACAGGAGCAGACCCAGCCACTGGGCGCCGAGGCGCAGCGCTGGCAACTGCTGCTGCGCTACCGACCCTGGCGCGACAACGCCGTGCTGGACTGGCCGCTGCTCGAGGAAAGCCTGAGCCTGGACGGCGACAGCGAGGTGCTGCTCGAGGACCTACCCGCGCCGCTGCGCTTCAGCTACCTGGAACGCCGCCGCGACGGCGAGCCGCAGTGGCAGGAGGAATGGCTGGAACAGGCGCAGATGCCGGTGCTGCTGCGCATCGCCGGCGACGGCCAGCGGCAGCCGGAGCTGACCGTGGCGCTGTGGGAGAACAGCCATGACATCCTCCCGGCTCGCTGAGACTGGCGCCCGCGCCTGCACCGGCGTGGCCCTGGTCGGCGTGCTCTGGCTGCTGGCGCTGCTCGCCCTGATCGGCCTCAACGTCTCGGCCAGCAGCCGCATCGAATTGCAGCTGACCGCCAACCTGAAGCAGGCCGCCGCCGCCCGCCACGCCGCCGACGCCGGAATCAACTGGGCAATCTGGAGCCTGCTGCAGACGGGTACCGCCGGCTGGCTGGCCGACGGCAGCGAACGCGAGTTCGAACTCGACGGCATGACGATCCGCATCGCCCTGTTCGACGAGCAGGGCAAGATCGACCTCAACGAGGCCGGCCCCGAGCTGCTCCTCGGCCTGCTGCTGGCCGTCGAGGTGGAGGAGGATCGAGCCCTGGCCCTGAGCGAGGCGATCCAGGACTGGCGCGACGAAGACGACGAGCGCCGGCCCAAGGGCGCCGAGGCCGACGACTATCTGGCGCTCGGCCTCAAGGGGCCGGGCAACCGGCCCTTCGAACGCCTGGCGGAATTGCGTCGCGTGCTGGGCATGAACGACGAGCTGTACGACAGGCTGGCGCCGACGCTCACCCTGCTCAGCAACAAGGCCGAGGTCAACCCGCTGCTGGCGCCACCACAGGTGTTGCGGGCGCTGCCCGGCCTCAGCGAGGACCGCATCGAGCAGTACGTCGCCGAGCGGCGGCGCAACTATGCCGAGGGCGCGCCGCCGCCGCCGCTCGGCGAGGTGGACGCCAATTTGCTGAGCTTGACCTCGGCGGGTTTCAACTATGCTGTCGATATCGAAGTGATGGCCAACGCGCAATCGCTGTCGCGCCAGCGAGTCTGGCTTTCCCGCCGCGGCCAGGGCCTGGCCGCAGGGTTCCGAGTGCAGCACAGCATGCCGGAGCAATAACGCAGCGCGATCAACAGGGCACTCGCATGGATCTCTCCTCGCCACTGACCCGACTCAACGCTGGTGCCGGCTCGCTCAAGGCCCAGGCGGGACGCTTTTGGGACTGGTGGCTGGGCGAGCTGCTCGGCCTGGTGCCGGAAACCTGGCGGCAGCGCCTGGGCCAACGCGGCGCGCTGCTGCTGATCGAGCTGGACGGCAGCCAGTGCCGCCTGCGCTTCGGCGGCTACGGCAATACCGAGGTACTTGCCAGCGCCCCGCTCGGCATCGACGACGAACTGCCGGAGATGCTCGCCGCCCCGTTGCGCCACCGCGCCGGCAAGGCCGCCAAGGTGCTGCTGCGCCTGCCCGCCGACTGCGGCCTGCACAAGATCGTCGGCCTGCCCGCCGCCGCCGAGGCGAGCCTGGGCAACGTGCTGCGCTTCGAGATGGATCGCCATACCCCCTTCAGCAGCGAGCAGGTCTATTTCGGCTACCGCCTGCTCAAGCGCGAGACCGACCAGCAGCGCCTGCTGGTGGAGCTGCAGCTGGTACCGCGCAGCTACCTGGACCCGTTGCTGCAGCGCCTGGCCGCGCTCGAGGTGCACCCGGCGCGGGTTGCCCTCGGCGAGGCGAATGGCGACCAGCCCGAGCTCTGGATCGACCTGCGCCAACCTGGCGCGCCGGGCGCACATAGCGCCTGGGGCAACCGCCGCATGCTGCTCTGGGGCCTGCTGCTGCTCGGCCTGGCGGCGCTGCTGTTGTTGCCCTTGCAGCAGCGCGAATACGCCGCCGAACGCCTGCAGCAGGAACTGGCGCAACCCAGGG
Organism: Pseudomonas sp. AOB-7; assembly: GCF_003696305.1. Classification (GTDB taxonomy): domain Bacteria; phylum Pseudomonadota; class Gammaproteobacteria; order Pseudomonadales; family Pseudomonadaceae; genus Aquipseudomonas. Next base: position 36,256 of record NZ_RFFK01000010.1, read on the forward strand.
CGCTGGCCGAGCGCGCCGCCCTGGTGCAGCAGCAGTTGCAGCAGCTCGAGGCCGGGCGCGACTACCTCAGCCAGCAGCAGGTGCGCGCCAGCGCCATGCTCGAGCTGCTCGAGGAGCTGACCCGGCTGCTGCCGGATCACACCTGGCTGACCCGCTTCGAAGTCAGCCAGGAGCGCGTGCGCCTGGAGGGCGAGTCGGCCGAGGCCAGCAGCCTGATCGGCCTGCTGGAAGGCTCGCAGCATCTGCATAACGTCAGCTTCGCCTCGCCCATCACCAGCAACCCGCGCACCCAGCGCGACCGCTTCAGCCTGCTCGCCGAACGCCGGCCGAGCGGAGAGCGGCCATGAACAACCAGCGCCTGCGTCAGCTGCTGGCGCTATTGATCCTGTTCGCCGTGCTCGGCCTGCTGCTGATGGTCGTGCTCCTGCCGCTGGCCGAACGCTGGCGCAGCGACGGCGACAGCATCGCCAGCCTGGAGAACCAGCTCGCCGTCTACCGCCGCGTGGCGGCCAACCTGCCGCAGCAGCAGGCGCGCCTGGAACAGCTGCGGCAGAACGACCCGGCGCAGGAGCTGTACCTGCCCGAGAGCCGCCCGGCGCTGGCCGCCGCCGACCTGCAGCAGCGCATTGGCCAGCTGGTGGCGCAGAGCGGCGGCCAGGTGATCAGCACACAGATACTCAACCGCGAAGACCCCGCCGCGCCGATGCCGGCGGTGGCGCTCAAGGTGCACATGCGCGGCGAGACCGAACAACTGGTACGCATCCTCCACGGCCTGGCCTACAGCCGCCCGCTGCTGCTGGTGGACAATCTGCTGGTGCTGAGCAACCCGCGCCTGGACATGCAGCGCATCTATCGCGCCAGCGAACGCCAGGTGCTGCCGGCGCTGGACGTGACCTTCGAAGTGGTCGGCTACATGGCGAGGGCCGAACCATGAGGCGGCTCGCCCTGCTGGCCCTGGCCATGCTGCTGGCGACGCTGGCGGCACAGGCCGACGACGAACCGCAGCCAGCGCCGCTGGTACAACCGCGCCCGCTGGAGTCCTTCGCCGAGCTGCTGGAGCGACCACTGTTCAGCAACACCCGGCGCCCGGCGCGTTTCAGCGCCGAGACCGGGCAGAGCCTGGACGAAAAGCAACTGCGCGAGACCTGGCGCCTGACCGGTATCGTGCTGCGCGACGAACGTCAGCTGGCGCTGTTCAAGCAGCGCCAGGGCGATCAGCGCGAAGAGCTGGAAGTGGGCATGGCCCTGGAGGACGAATGGTTGCTCGAGCGCATCGACAGCGATCACGTGCTGCTGATGCGCAACCAGACCGCCGTGCAGATGCTCCTGCGCGAGCCCGGCGGCTCGTCCGACGCCCCCCCTCCTGCAGCGGATGCGACAGCAGCTCCACGGGCGGCACCCGCCGCGCCCGCCGAAGCGGCGCCCACCGCCACCGACAGCAATGGCGAACCCGTCCCCGAGCAAGGGTGACAAGGAGTACGCGATGAATCCTGCGACACGCTTCGGCCCCTGGTCCTTGGCCACCTGCCTGCTATTGGGCGCCTGCACGGTGGTACCGGGCGGCGACCGCGCCACCTTCGACCGGCCCTGGGCGAAGACGCCGCCCGAACAGGCGACACCGCGCCCGGAACGCCAGAGCCGGCTCGGTACGCCGGCGGTCAAGCCCGAGGTGGAGGAGCGTTTCGACGCCGACGGTACCGGCGGCGCGCCGCGCGCGGCGGCAAGCAGCGAGCTGTACCGCGGCTCCGGCAACCTGATCGACCTGCGCCCGGCGCTGGAGTCGCCGCCGCAAGCCGAGGGCGACATCACCCTGAACTTCCAGGACATCGAGATCGCCGAGGTGGTCAAGATCATTCTCGGCGAACTGCTCAAGGTCAATTACGTGCTGGACAAGAACGTCACCGGCACCGTCAGCCTGCAGACCAGCCGACCGTTGCAGCGCGACGACCTGCTGCCGACCCTGGAGACCATGCTGCAGCTCAACGGCGCGGTGCTGGTGCGCAACCACGACATCTACGAGGTGGTGCCGCTGGACGCCGCGCCCGCCGGCGCCCTGATCCCGCGCCAGACGCCGCTGGGGCAGCGCGGCTACCAGTTGCTGGTGGTGCCGCTGCGCTATATCGCCGCGGCGGAGATGCACAAGATCCTCGAACCGCTCAAGCCGACCAAGGGCCTGCTGCAGGTGGACGAGGCGCGCAACCTGCTGCTGGTGGCCGGCACCCAGCAGGAGCTGAACAACATCCGCGATACCGTGCGGGTGTTCGACGTCGACCAGCTGCGCGGCATGTCGGTGGGCCTGTTCCGCATGCAGCAAGTGGACGCCCGGGTGCTGCTCGGCGAGCTCGACGCCATCTTCGGCGATACCGCCAACGGCCCGCTGGCCGGCATGGTGCGCTTCCTGCCGATCGAGCGGCTCAACGCACTGATGGTGATCACCCCACAGGCCAGGTACCTGGAGGACGCCAATGCCTGGATCCAGCGCCTCGATCGCGCCGAGGGCGCGCAGGGCTCGAGCATGTTCGTCTACCAGTTGAAGAACGGCAAGGCGCCGCGCCTGGCCGAGGTGCTCAACGCCCTGCTCGAGGGCCAGCGCCAGAGTCGCCCGGACGACGAAGGCCTGTCGTTGCCGGTACGTACCCCGCCGCCGGCCGCAGACGGCGAGACACCCGCGGCGCCGCCACTCGACCCCAGCCTGGCGGCCCTCGGCGTGGAGGCCAGCAACCTCGACGTCGGCGCGGTCAGCGTGATCGCCGACGAGGACAACAACGCCCTGCTGGTGCTGGCTACCCCGGCCGACTACGACAAGCTGCTCCAGGTGATCCGCAAGCTCGACGTGCTGCCGCTGCAGGTGCTGGTGGAGGCCACCATAGTCGAGGTCAACCTGGAGGACGAGTTGCGCTACGGCCTGCAGTGGTATTTCAAGGGCTCGATTGGCGGCAAGACCCTGCGCGGGGTGCTCGGCCAGCTGCCGCTGACCTCGCCGACCAGCCCGGCACCGACCGGTTCGATCAGCCTGGTCGACGCCGGCGAGGCGCGCGTGCTGCTGGATTTCCTCGCCTCCGACTCGAAGATCAACGTGATCTCCTCGCCGACCCTGATGGTGCAGGACAACCGCACCGCGACCATCCGCGTCGGCGACCAGGTGCCGATCCGCACGTCGGAAACCACCAACACCAGCGGCGTGGTCAACCAGCCCGGCGACCCCTCGGCGCTGGTCACCAGCACCATCCAGTACCAGGACACCGGCGTGCTGCTGGAGGTCAAGCCACGGATCAATACCGGCGGCATGATCGCCCTGGAGATCACCCAGGAGGTCAACGACGTCAAGCCCACCACCACCTCGGGCATCGACTCGCCGACCATCACCCAGCGCCGCATCAACACCAACGTCAGCGTGCTCAGCGGCGAGACCCTGGTACTCGGCGGGCTGATCCGCGAGAACAACGGCCGCGACGCCCAGGGCCTGCCCTACCTGCGCAACGTGCCGGTGCTCGGCTGGATTTTCGGCAGCCAGGGCAAGTCCATGAGCCGTACCGAGCTGGTGGTGATGATCACCCCCAGCGTGGTCTCCACCCTCGACGAAGCGCACGACGTGACCCAGGAATACCGCGACAAGCTCAAGGGCATCAGCCTGCCGCAGGACGCCTGGCAGACCCGCCCCAGCGAACTCTGAGCGACGGTGCCGCGCGTCCCGGGGCGACTGCGCCGAATAGGTTGGCGCCCCTGGAGGAGCGCATTTATTCGCGACACTCGCCTGCGCGGGTTCCCCCAACGCGAATAAATGCGCTGCTAGGTTCGGCGCCGCTCTCTGAGCAAATGCCCCCCCTGTTACGCCGGATAAACAGCCCACCTCCCGTTCCGGCGGCCTCTCGCCCCATGTCCGCGACGCTCGCCAATGGCTGTCACAGCAACTGAACAGTTTTCCTCGCAACAGCCCGCCGCTGTTTCACTGGCATTGCATTGCCAGTATCCATCAATGGCGATATTTCCTTTGAAAACAATCGGTTAACTCACTGGCACGCTAATTGATAACCACCCAGGCGAGGAGATCGAGGCGTACTCCGGACCCGGGTTCCGCTAGGGCGAGCAAGCAATCTTCAGCAGTCTCTCGAGGGGCCCCACCTAAGACAGGTACCTCGCCACGGCAATTTCGCGCGGCGAACCACTCCGTCCCGCGCCAGACGCCATCGGCGGTGGGACATGGAGGCTCAATCATGCACAACAACAGGCTACGCAACGCGCTGCCACGCTGTCTGCTCAGCGCCCTGCTGATCGGTGGCATCACCACCACGGCATCGGTCAATGCGGTGGACGGCATCGGCACCCACGACCTCAAGCTGTTCGAACTCGAGGGCAACACCGCCGACAACCCCGCCGGCCCGCCCACCGACTGGGACGCCCTGCACAGCGGCGCCACACCGGCCAATATGATCACCTTCACCGGCGTGCTGCCCGACCCGGCGCCGCAGACCATCTTCTGGAAGGGCGGCTCCAAGGACGTCAGCGACGTCTCCGAGTGGTGGTACAAGCAGGGCAGCGTCTCCGACAAGAGCAACATCACCAACGCCTACGCCGCCGCCTATACCGCGCCGGCCGATGTCTGCGTCACCAGCGCCAGCAACAACACGGTGGTGGACTGCGCCACCGCCGGCTCGGTGGTGCTGCATGAGCAGGGCGACCTGATCGTCTACTTCGGCATGGACCGCTTCGCCAACAGCGGCGACACCTTCGGCGGCTTCTGGTTCTTCCAGGACCCGGCGGTCGGCATCGGCGACGTGAACGGCCAAGGCCAGTTCAGCGGCAACCACGTGGCCGCCACCGCCACCGAGCCCGGCGACGTGCTGGTGCTGGTGGAATACCCGCAGGCCTCCGGGGCCACTCCGGAGATCAAGGTCTACGAGTGGGACCCGAACCAGGTGCGCGGCCCCAACATCGCCCCCAACCTGTCGCTGCGCTTCACCGCCAGCCAGGCCGAGTGCAACAACGCCGACGGGCTCGGCAAGCTGGCCTGCGCCAAGGTCAACCTGGTCACCCTGCCCAACCCGCCCTGGGACTACACGCCCAAGGGCGGCAACGCCAACAGCGTGATGCCGACCCAGACCTTCTTCGAGGGCGGCATCAACCTGACCGGCATCCTCGGCAGCACTCCCTGCATCAGCTCCTTCCTCGCCGAGACCCGCTCCTCCCGTTCGGAAACCGCCAGCCTGGAAGACTTCGCCTTCGGCGGCTTCGATGCCTGCGGCGCCAACGTCAGCAAGTCCTGCGAAGCGGAAATCAGCGAGACTGGCGACAGCGTCACCGTGACCTTCTGGGGCGAGGTGAACAACACCGGCGGCCTGCCGCTGGATATCGAGCTGGAGGATGACCAGGCCAATTCGACCTTCACCAAGGTCTGCGTCGACGGCAGCGACAGCAGCACGCCCGATGGCCGCTGCGTTGGCGAAGCCAATATCGCCGGCCTGACCCTGGGCGCCATTGCCAGCTTCAACCTCGGCGGCGGCCAGAGCGTGGTCTACGAGGGCCAGTACAGCCTGAGCGAGTTCGACGAAACCACCGAGTTCGTCGACACCGTGACCCTGCGCTTCTACGACCCCGGCACCGGCGCGCTGATCGACACGGAAACCGCCACTTCAGCGGAATGTCCGCCCACTGGCGATCCGAGCATCCTGGTGACCAAGCTGTGCTTCGCCAACCTGACGAACAACGGCAGCCAGATCGATCGCAGCTTCAGCGGCACGGTGAGCAACGACGGCAACGTCAAGCTGGATGGCGTCAACCTCAGCGACAGCGACTATGCCGGCGCCTTCTCGGCCTGGCTGGACGACGGCGACGGCGTCTTCGACGACAGCCTCGACAGCCCCTTCGCGCTGCCAGGCGCGCTGGAGCCGGGCGACCTGCTGTTCTACAGCTTCGAGATGCTCGATGGCGAGTTCGCCCACAGCAACACCATCACCGCCAGCGGCACCAACGTGTTCGACCAGAGCACGGTAAGCGCCAACGCCGTGGTGACCGAGTGCTCGCCGGACGTGAATCCGGGCCTGAGCCTCACCAAGGACTGCGATCCGGAAAATGCCGGCGTGCGCCTGGTGGCCGACGGCGGCGTGGTACTGGTCGAGGTGGACAACGTGATAGTGGTGGAAAACACCGGCGACGTGGCCCTCGCGGTCACCGTCAGCGACGACCAGGTGCAGGCGCTGGTCGAGGAAGGCAGCGCGCTGTTCACCTGCCCGCCGGCCACTCCCAACAGCTGCACCGGCACCCTGAACCCGGGCGTCTCGGCGACCTTCCGCCAGACCTACCGGCCGGACGGCCTGTCCCTGGGCGCCGGCGGCAGCCTGGAACTGCCCAGCAGCGTGTCCTTCGTCAACACCGCCACAGCCACCGCCACCGCGGCGGTTGGCGGGGACCAGGTGGCAGCTGACCCGGTAAGCGCCGACTGCCCGCTGTGCCCGGCTCCCTGAGCCACTTAACCGGCCCCGGCAGTAGCGGGGCCTTCACCACCCGATAGAAGGGGCGCCTCGGCGCCCCTTTCGCTTGCCGGCGCTGCCTTGTATCGCGGCCTGAACAGCACACCGCCGGCCCGAAAAGCCGTGCAGCCCAGTCAGTACGGGGGTTCGTGGCGGTCGAACGGCGGCGGCTGTTTCAAAGCTTGGACAGCCCGTACCGCCCTCCTCCGGATATGTTTCAAAAGCTATCCGCGCACGCCTCACACAGGAATAAAAATCCAATGAAAATCAATGCATTACCCATATGGCACGGTAATTGTTTGTAGTGACGGCGAGAAGACCTCAAGGGCCTTCGGGCGGTTCCTGTTCATCGGGTAGTAGGCAGTCGGGTGCGAGCGGGAGCCAGTGGAAGCAATGCCGGGTTGGCGTAGGGCCGCTGTGGCCCAGAGCCGTGCGCGTAAAGGGACACGCGCCAGCGTCAGCCGGGATCGGTGTTCGCCAACGGCAAGGGCAGCCGGGCAACGCCTGGGAGCAAGACCATGCACACACTCAACTCATGGCAAACGCTGCTGAGGTTCACGCTCGGCGCGGTGCTGGTGGGCGGCATGACGTCGACGGTGGTCAACGCCGTGGACGGCAACCCACCGGGACTGTTCGAGCTGGACGCCAACACCGTCGACAACGGCGGCGGCGGCGACGACTGGGGCGGGCTGTACAGCAATCCGCCCGGCAGTTCGGTCGCCTTCACCACCATCCTCGCCGACCCCGCACCGCTGACCATCTTCACCGGCGGCGGGTCGAAGGACATCCTCGACATCCCCAACTGGCGGCACACCAACGGTAGCGTGCCGGACAAGGACGACATCACCAACGCCTATGCCGCGGCCTATATCAACCCGAGCGACGTCAGCCACGGCGGCGAAGTGCTGCACAAGGCCGGCGACATGATCATCTACTTCGGCCTGGATCGCTTCGCCAACAACGGCGACGCCCATGCCGCCTTCTGGTTCTTCCAGAACGACGTGGGTCTTAACCCCAACGGCACCTTCGTCGGCCAGCACGCCGGTCGCGACGACGCCAATGGCAAGCGCGGCGACCTGATGGTCCTGGTGGAGTACCCGCAAGGCTCCAATGCCGTACCGGAGATCAAGGTCTACGAGTGGGACCCGCTGAAACAAGGTACCCCCGTCGCCGACAACCTGAGCCTGCTGTACAGCTCGACCAGCGCCAAGTGCGACGGCACCGGCAACAAGCTGGCCTGCGCCACCACCAACACGGCGGATCTGCCGCTGCCGGCCTGGCCCTATGCGCCCAAGCTGGGCAACAAGAACCGCCTGCCCGCGGAGAGCTTCTTCGAGGGCGGCGTCAACGTCAGCGCCCTGCTGGGCGGCAATGTGCCCTGCTTCAGCAGCTTCCTCGCCGAAACCCGTTCCTCGCGTTCGGAGACCGCGCAACTGAAGGACTTCGTGCTGGGCAACTTCGACGTCTGCGCCATTGAGGTGACCAAGAACTGCGTGGCCACCGTCGACAGCGAAGACGGCGGCAACAGCATCAAGGTCGACTTCAGCGGCACCGTGACCAACAGCGGCGCCCTGGCGCTGAACGACGTCACCGTGGTCGATGACATGGGCACCCCGGGCGACACCAGCGACGATGTCGTGGTATTCGGGCCCGCCACGCTGAACCCCGGCCAGAGCGAGAACTACTCCGGCGACTACAACACCACCGCGATTCCCGCAACGGACGTGGTGACCGCCACCGGCCATCGCAACGGTACCTCGGTATCGGCTACCGCCGAGGCCAGCTGCTCGCCGGATCTCGACCCGCAGCTGAGCGTGGACAAGCTATGCACCGCGGCGCTCAACTCCGCCGGTGACGGCATCGAGGTCAGCTTCATGGGCACGGTGACCAACACCGGCAACGTCGCCCTGGAAGACGTCATGGTGGTGGACGACGGCGGTACGCCGGGCGATACCAGCGATGACCAGACCTTCAATATCGGCACTCTGAACGCCGGGGCCTCGGCCAACTACAACGGCAGCTTCGGCGTACTCGGCGCGGTCAGCTCCAGCGACAGCGTGGTGGCCAGCGGCACCGACGTGCTGGGTGGCTCGCCGGTATCGGCCAGTGCCAGCGCCAGTTGCGCCGCCGACACCAACCCGGCCATCGCCGTCGACAAGGTCTGCACCGCCGACATCAATGCCAGCGGTACCGGCATCGACGTCAGCTTCAACGGTACGGTGCGCAACGTCGGCGACGTGGTACTGACCGGCGTGACCGTGACGGACGACAACGGCACCCCGGGCGTTCCGGGCGACGACGTCACGGTGCTCGGCCCGATCGACCTGGCTCCGGGCGATTCGGCCAACTACAGCGGCAGCTTCGGCGCCAGCGGTAGCAGCTCCACCGACACCGTCACCGCCAGCGGCAGCGACCTGCTGACCGGCAGTCCGGTATCGGAAACCGCCTCGGCCAGCTGCAGCGCGGATGTGCTGCCGGCCCTCGACGTCACCAAGCAGTGCACCGACGCACCGGCCTTCGGCATGCCGATCCTGTTCGACGGTAGCGTGACCAACAGCGGCAACGTGACCCTGCTCGACGTCATCGTCACCGATGACAACGGCACCCCGGGCGATACCTCGGACGACGTGGTGTTCAACATCGGCAACCTGGCTCCGGGGGCAAGCGCCAACTACAACGGCAGTTACGACCCCGGCGTGGCCGGGCCTTCGACCAACACCGTGGTAGCCACTGCCAGCGATGCCGTGGAAAGCTCGCCGGTATCCAGCAGCCCGGCCAGCGCAACCTGCGAAGTACCGCCTCCGGGCGAAGAAGGCTGCACTCCCGGCTTCTGGAAGAACAGCCTGGGGAGCTGGGCACCCACCGGCTACAGCCCGAACCAGACCGTCGGCTCGGTGTTCAGCCTGCCGGCTGGCGTGCTGAACAATCAGCTGAGCGGCAACTCCCTGCTGCAGGCGCTGAACTACGGTGGCGGTGAAAACCTGGTCGGCTCCGCGCAGATTCTCCTGCGCGCCGCCGTGGCGTCGATCCTCAACGCGGCTCACCCGGATGTGGACTTCACCCGGACGGCCGCCTCGGTGATCGCCGACGTCAATGCCGCCCTGGCCACTAAGGACCGGACAACCATCCTGGCCCTGGCCACGGCGCTCGACATCGACAATAACCTGGGCTGCGATCTGCCCAACGACAACTCGTTCTGAGTGGCAACCACCCCGGAGTCAGGGATGACCCCGAGGTGAGAAGGAAAGAAAAAAGCGCAGGGCGTGGCCCTGCGCTTTTTTTATCCCCCGCCCATAGGATCGCCAGCACGCCGGCTCCCAGGGCCTGGCGTCCCTACCTGCCGCCGTTGCCCTTGCCGCCGGTGCTGCCGCTGTCCGCGCTGCTGGCCTGCAGGCCGATATACACGGTGGCGCTGGCGCTGAGCTTGCCGTCGCTGATGGTGTAGCGGAACTGGTCGCCGCTCTTGAAGCTCTTCGCCGGGCTGTAGGTCAGGGTGCCGTTGCTGTTGAGGGTCACCGAGCCCTTGCTGCCCTGGTCGAAGGCCACCACCTTGATCGCGTCGCCGTCCGGATCGCTGTCGTTGCCCAGCACGTTGATGGTCACCGGCGACTTGCTGGTCAGCGTCACGCTGTCGTCCTTGGCCAGCGGCGCGCGGTTGCTGCTGACGACCGGGTTGTCCACCACATAGCTGGCGCTGGCGCTGGCGCTGGTGCTATTGGCGCTGGCGGTGGCGCTGATGTTGTAGAAGCCGTCGGCGGCGGTGTTCGGCGAGGTGGCGCGCAGGGTCACGCTGGCGCTGGCGCCGGGGGCCAGGCTCAGGCTGCTGGCCAGGCTGGTGCTCCAGCCGCTGGGCTTGCCGGCGGCGAGGCTGAAGCTGCTGCTGGAGCAGCCGGCGCTGTCCTTGTTGGTCACCGTGACGCTGTAGTCGAAGCTGCTGCCGGCGGCCAGCCAGGTGCTCTGGCCCGGGGTCATGCTGACGCTGGGGGCGCTGCGGCTGCAGGTCGGCGCGGTGCTGCCGGAGAAGTCGACGCTGACCAGGGCCTGGCTGGTGTCCACCCATTCGGTGCTGATGCGCACGCCGGCGGCCGCATCGCTGAAGCTTTTGCCGCCAACCAGGGCGGCGTCCTTCATGTCGACGAAATTGCTGCCCGCGGTCATGTCCAGCAGGTAGCCGCTGTTGCCGTTGCTCGGGCTGGCCTGGCGGACGGTCACGCCGTTGAAGATGTTGCCCGTGTCGATCACGCCGCGGTCGGTGATCTGCGCATCGAAGCCCAGCGGCTTGCGCAGCTCCACGTAGTAGTAGCTGGGTTGGCCGTTGGCATCCACGCCCTTGGCGATCTTCAGGCCCTTGGCCTGGCTGCTCTGCACGCTGTTGGGCTGCAGGTTGAAGCTGCCGGCGCTGCCGACGGTGATCAGGTTGCCGCTGGCCAGCCAGCCCAGGCGCTCCTTGTTGAACAGGTTGAAGTGCCCGACCGTGCCGGCATAGCCCATGATGTCGACGGTGTCGCCGTATTCCTGGGTGGCGCAGCTGCTGCCCAGGGTAGTGTCGCCGCAGTCCATGGCATGGGCGTGGTGCAGGCCGAGGTTGTGCCCCAGTTCGTGGGCCACGGTGCGCAGGATCATGCTGCCGTTGATCCAGCTGCTGGAAGGCAGGGCACCGACCTGGCCCATGCCGGTATAGCCGCAGGCGTTCTTCGGGAAGATGTAGACGAAGCGATCGTAGTTGGCCAGGTTGAAGCCGCCGCTCTGGGCGGCCTGCTTGGCATACTTCTCGATGGCGAAGCCATCGCACACGGTGCTGTTCACCGGAATGGTGTACCAGCCGGCGACGTTGCCGGTGAGCCAGGTCTGCTGGCTGGAGTTTTCCTTGAGGAAGTTGCTGACGTCGCCGAATACCAGGCTATTGGCCTGGGTGGCGGTCCAGGGCTTCTCGCTCGGCTTGTCCTGGAAGTTGACCAGGATCGCCAGGGTGCGCTGGGCGCCGGTGGTGTTGGGCAGGTCATAGGCCAGGGTGCCGCTGCCGGTGCCGCCATCGGCCAGCATCAGGCCCTGCTCGTCGTCGCCGACCACCAGTTCGCCCTGCACGCTGCCGGCGGCGTCGGCGGACTCCAGCAACCAGCCCTGGGCGCGCACGGCCACACCGCTGCGCCATTCCTTGTTGCGCTCGGCGAAACGCAGCTCGAAACGCTCGCCGAACGGGGTCTTGAGCAGATGACGCAGCTTGGCGCCGTCCTCGTAGTCCTCGTAGACCACCTCCAGCTCGCCCTCCAGATCCAGGCGCTGCTCCAGCTTGGCCAGCACCTCGGCCGGCATGCCGCGCTGCTTGTCCTCGGGGATGGTCACGCGCAGCAGCTCGGCCGGGTGGTGCTCGGCCAGCTCGCCGAGCAGGGCACGGCGCTCCTCGGCCTTGGCCAGCAGCTGGCGCTGCAGCTGCTCGCGCGCCGCGCCGGATGCGTTCTGCCAACGTTTGTGCAGCGCCAGCAGCTCCTGGGTTCCGGTGCTCGCCGCCAGGCGCGCGGCCAGGGCGTTCTTCGCCGGCTGCGTCTGCTCGGCATGAACATGGCCGGGAGCTGCCAGGGCTGAGGGATGAGCGAGGCTGCCGGCGGCGAGAATGGCCAGGGCAAAGGCGTAGCGAGGCATGGACGGGCGCATGAGGCTCTCCTGAAACGGGGTTCAGAAAAGTTCCTCTTCACGGCGGTCCTGTGAGGGGGGTCTCCTTCGGCAGTCCGGCGGCCCCGGTGGGGCCCGTAACTTTGCGTCGCCAGGTTGCCCTGGTTATGCCTTTGTCGGGAGAGGAGCTTTCTGTAAGCGGTATTACAAAGGACGGCGAGCCGTCCGGTTAAAGCCCCTCGAGCGCTCCGGCCACTGTTTCGTCAGCGACCGGATCGGAAAACCTCACTGTTTACTGCACTTTGCAGCGGGGTGAATCCTGTAACAGTTGCCAGAATAAGACTGTTCATTTTCTGTACAACTGTAACGGATGCAGAAGCTATCACCCCGCCTGTTCATTTTTTATACATTTCATGCATAACGATGCCCTGGTTGGTTGAAAAATGATCTAGAACTTTTCCCCGGCACCCTTGCAAGGCCCGTTGCAGAGGCGCGCATGGGCAAAACCCGGGGTGCCATGAAAGGGCTACCGTTTATCGCCTGGGCCGCCACAACGTGACCCAACTCACAAAGAAAAGCCTGGCTTATCAGTGAGTTGCGGGATGGCCATAGGCCATGACAGGGGTACGATGTGGCAGGTCTCGGGCGCTCGAAGCCCCGTCCCACTCGAGCCGACAACGCGGCCGCAATACCAAAGCCGAGCGGACGAAATCTGCTCGGCGAAGGGGCGCCTAGGGAAACGCTGAGATAGTCGGGCGCAAGCGGGACAGCAGCTTTATCGCTGACCAGCGCTTGCGCCGGCCCGAGGGGGAATAATCCGGAATCGCCTTGATAGCTGGGCTCCCGCCTTCGCGGGAGCGACGGCAGATGGCTTTATCAGGACGTCCCTAGGCGCCGTTGGCTTCGTCCCACAGCTTGATCACCGGTTTGCAGCTGGGGTGGAAATGCTCCAGTTCGCGCAGCTTGCGGTGCAGCAGGTGCCAGCTCATGAAGGGAGTATCGCTGAACAAGGGAAAGGGGGTCGCGCCGCTCTCCGGGCGCGCGGCCGAAAACTCCCCCTGGCTGCCGGGCTTGTCGTCGGGCGGGGGAAGATCAATGAAGCGGCGTTCCTCTGGGGGCATGGTGAACTCTCCGCAAGGCAGAAGAAATCATGCAGAGAATGCGCCAGGCAAGCGCAATGCCCATGCTGCGGGCATTGCATCTGACTTGTCCGAGTGCGGCAGTGGGAAATTGTTCAGCCGCCGTTACAGCCCGCCTCGGCGGTTGTCCAGCCACGACGACCTGCCGGCATCGCTCGCACGTGAACAGCCGCCGGCTAGCTGCGCACGCCGTACTTGTCCATCATCCGGTAGAGGGTCACCCGCGAGACGCCAAGCAGCTTGGCGGCCTGCGACACATTGTTCATCGCATGGCTCAAGCAACTGCGCACCGCCAGTTCCTCGGCGTGGGCGCGAGCCTGCTCCAGCGGCATGACCATGTCCAGCGCCTCGCACTCCTCGAGGCCGAGGTCAGTCGGAGTGATCATACGGTTCTCGCTCATCACCAGGGCGCGGCGGATGCGGTTGATCATCTCGCGCACGTTGCCCGGCCAGCCGTGGCTGAGCATGGCGCCGATGGCCTGGCGGGTGAAGCCGCGCGAGCTGCTGCCGTATTCCTTGCCGAACTTGTGCAGGAAGTAGCGCGCCAGCAGCTCGATGTCGTTGCCGCGGTCGGCCAGGCGCGGCACCAGGATGCTGAGGACGTTGAGCCGGTAGTAGAGGTCTTCGCGAAAGCGTCCCTCGGCCACCGCTTCCTCCAGGTTGACGTGGGTGGCAGCGATCACCCGGGCGTTGACCGCGATGCTCTGGTTGCCGCCGAGGCGCTCGATGGTCTTCTGCTCGAGAAAGCGCAGCAGGTAGACCTGCATCTGCGGCGGCAGGTCGCCGATCTCGTCGAGGAAGATGGTGCCGTTCTGCGCCGCCTCGACCCGGCCGATCTTGCGCTTGTAGGCACCGGTGAAGGAGCCCTTTTCGTAGCCGAACAGCTCGGCGTGGATCAGCGTCTCCGGCAGGGCACCACAGTTGACCGCGACGAAGGGCCCGTCGCATTGCGGCGAGCGCTGGTGGATGGCGCGGGCGATCATCTCCTTGCCCACCCCGGTCTCGCCGCGGATCAGCACCGGCGCCTCGACCCCGGCGACGCGGCGGATCTGGTCGAAGATGGCGAGGAACTGCTTGCTGCCGCCGACCATCTGGAACTCTTCCACCGCCACCAGACGCTCCTGCTCCAGATCGCGCAGGCGCGCCATGCCGTCGAGATGGCCGAGGGCCTGCTTGAGGTGCTCCTGCGCCTCGCCCAGCGGCAACGAGAAGTAGTCGTAGAAGTGTTCGTAGATCAGCCGGCGGAAGTCCTGCTTCTCCAGGGCCGCCGGCAGGGTCAGGGCGACCCAGGCCAGGTGCTCGTCCTTGTCCAGCAGGGCCTCGAGCTCCTCGTACTGCGCCTCGCTCAGCGCCGGCAGCAGGGCGATGGCCACCCGGTAGCTGTGGAACTTGAGCAGCCCGTGGGCACTCTCCGCGGTGCCGACCCGATCCAGTACCCAGTCCGGCAGATGCAGGTTGCTCAGCAAGGAATCGTCGCCGGAAAGATCGAGCAACAACGCGCGGCGGGGCGAGTCATAAGTTTGACGCATGATCGCGGACATCTATTAAGCCCTTGATACAGCTGTTATCTATCACTTATCCACAACGTTACTGCTCCTTTTGTGGAGTGTAGATCAGGCCTGACATTTGCCCGCGATACCGACGAAAGGCCATACCATTCGGCGGGTTTTGTCCGCCGCTGGCAACTGCTGTCCGGACTTCTATAGTCACAGTAGCTTGCGAGGATCGACACCATGTACAGCCAGTACTTCGGTTTTTCCGACCTGCCGTTCACCATCGCGCCCAACCCGCGCTACCTCTATCTCAGCGAGCAGCATCGCGAGGCCCTGGCCAGCCTGATCTACGGCATCAACTGCAACGGCGGCTTCGTCCTCCTCACCGGCGACGTCGGCACAGGCAAGACCACCGTCTGCCGTTGCCTGCTGGAACAGCTGCCGGCCAATACCGAGGTGGCCTTCATCCTCAATCCCAAGTACGGGATCATCGAGCTGCTGGAGGCCATCTGCGACGAGCTGAAGATCGGCTACCAGCGCAGCGGACGGCGCATCAAGGGTTATATCGACGCGCTCAACGCGCATCTGATCGACGCCCACGCCCGCGGCGTCAACACCGTGCTGATCATCGACGAGGCGCAGAACCTCAGCCTCGAGGTGCTCGAACAGATCCGCCTGCTGACCAACCTGGAGACCAGCAGCCAGAAGCTGCTGCAGATCATCCTGATCGGCCAGCCGGAGCTGCTCGACACCCTCGCCCGCCCCGAACTGCGCCAGCTCAACCAGCGCATCACCGCGCGCTACCACCTCAAGGCGCTGGCCCGCGACGAACTGCACGCCTATGTCGGCCATCGCCTGGCGGTCGGCGGCCGCGACGCGCCGCTGTTCACCCGCGCCGCGCTGCGTCGCCTGCACCGGCTGACCGGCGGGGTGCCGCGCATGGTCAACATCCTCTGCGACCGCGCCCTGCTCGGCGCCTATGTCGAGCGGCGCAGCAGGGTCGACTGGTGGCTGCTCGGCCGCGCCGCCCGCGAGATCCTCGGCGAGAAACCGCCCTCGACCACGCGCTGGCGCTGGGCGCTGCTGCCGCTGCTGGCCATGGCCCTGCTGCTCGGAGGCTTCCTGCTGCCCGGCGGACGCGAGCTGCTGGCCCTGGTGCGCCAGCAGCCGGCAGCCGTACCGGTGATCGAGCTGCCCAAGGAGCAGCCCGCCGCGCCACAGGCGACGCCCGTGCTGGCGCAGCCGCAGGCACCGTCGGCAAGCGAAGCACCGCTGCCCGCCGCCGAACCGGCGGCCGAACCGGCGGCCGCGCTGAGCAATCCGGCGCACTGGCAATGGCCGGACGAAACCGACCTGGGCGCCACCGAGGTGCTGGCCTATCAGGGCCTGTTCCGCCGCTGGGGCCTCGACTACGACCCGCGCAACGCCCAGGTGGTATGTCGTTTCGCCCGCCAGCACCAGCTCGGCTGCCTGCACCAGCCGGCCAATCTGGACGAGCTGCAGAGGCTCAACCTGCCCGCGGTGATCGGCCTGAGCAACGCCGCCGGCCAGCGCTTTCACGCCACCCTGGTCGGCCTCGACGTCCTCCAGGGCAGCGCCACCCTGGAGGTCGCCGGCGACACCCAGCGGGTCGACCTCGGCGAACTGCGCGAGCTGCTGCAAGGCAACCAGCTGCTGCTCTGGCGCATGCCGCCGGGTTATCAGGAGCCGGTGCGCCCGGAAACCAGCAGCCCGGTGATCCCCTGGCTGGATGCCCGCCTGGCCCAGCTGCAGGGCCGCACGGCGCCGCCGGTGCCGCGCCAGCATTACGACGAACAGCTGCAGCTACAGGTGCTGGCCTTCCAGCACCACTACCAGCTGGTCACCGACGCGGTGATCGGACCGCAGACCCTGATCCGGCTCGCCGCCCTGACCGAGCCCGGCGTGCCCCTGCTGACCGCGGCCGAAGCGGACTGGGAGTGAGACGCCATGTCCTACATCCTCAATGCCCTGAAACAGTCGGAGAACCAACGCAGCCGCGGCGATATCCCGCACGTGGACACGCAGCAGGAAATCGCCGGCAGCACCTACCGGCCGGCAAAGGGCCGCGGCCTGTGGCGCTGGTGGGCGCTGCTCGCCAGTGCCGCCCTGTTACTGCTCCTGGCCTGGGTGGTGGCCGGCAAGCTCGGCGCGCCGGCCGACGCGCCGCTGCTGGCCACCACGGCCCCGCAACCCGCCGTCGAGGCCGTCGCCCCCGGCACGGACAGCCTGACGCCACCAGCCACGGAGCTGACCAGCCTCGATCCGCCTCCGGCCAGTCCCCAGGCACCGGGCCTGGAGCATCTGCAGGATGCCAGCGGCCTGCGCGTGCAGCTGGACGATGCCGAACCCGCGCGCCCCCCGGTGGTGCTGGAACTGCCAGTGCCGGCGGGGCGGGTGGCCAGCCCGGCGCCCACCGTGCCCAGCGTGCTAGCCACCGCCCCGAGCCGCGCGCCGGAGATCCCGCAGCGCCGCGATGCCGACGAGTCCGTCCCGGCGGATCCGCGCCTGCGCGACGTCGCCCACTGGAAGGGCCTGCCCTCCGGCGTGCAGCGCCAGCTGCGCGAGCTGGGCATCAACGCCCACGTCTATTCCTCGGACGCCAGCGCCCGCTTCATCCGCGCCGGCGGCCGCACCCTGCGCGAGGGTGATCGTCTCAATGCGGAATTGCGCCTGCAGTTCATCACCCGCGACGGCATCGTGCTCGGCTACCAGGAGCGCAAGTACTGGATGCGCCTGAACTGAGCAACGCAGCCTCCCCATGCCCCCGCTGCGGGGTCTGCGCCAGTTCCTCCAAAAACGAGGGGCGGGTACCGTCGCCGGTCCCGCCCCTTGTCGCCCAGTGCCGAGGCGCTACTTGCCGTAGACCTGTTCCGGCAGCCAGGTAATCAGCCCCGGGAAGATGTAGGCGATCACCAGAAGCAGAATCTGGATCAGGATGAACGGCACCACACCCTTGTAGATGGTGCTGGTGGCCACCGATTTCGGCGTCACCCCGCGCAGGTAGAACAGGGCGAAACCGAACGGCGGGGTGAGGAAGGAGGTCTGCAGGTTCAGCGCGATCATCACGCCCAGCCAGATCGGGTCGAGGCCCATGGCCAGCAGCACCGGCCCGACGATCGGCACCACCACGAAGGTGATCTCGATGAAGTCGAGGATGAAGCCGAGCAGGAAGATCACCAGCATCACCAGGAAGAAGGCGCCGAGCACGCCGCCAGGCAGCTGGGCGAACACGTCCTCGATCAGCGCCTCGCCGCCGAAGCCGCGGAACACCAGGGAGAACAGCGAGGCGCCGATCAGGATCATGAAGACCATGGCGCTGATCTCGGTGGTGCCATAGGCCACCTCGCGCAACTGGCCGAAGTTCAGCTTGTTCTTGCTCAGCGCCAGCAGCATGGCGCCGACGGCGCCGAGGGCGGCTGCCTCGGTGGGCGTGGCGTAGCCGGCGAGGATCGAGCCGAGCACCGCGCCGATCAGGATCAGCGGAGGCACCAGCGCCTTGATCAGCTTGCTCCACTCGATCGGGCCCAGCTCCTCCTGCGGCAGCGCCGGCAGCTTCTTCGGCTGAATAATGGCGACGGCGATGATGTAGAGGATGTACAGGCCGACCAGCAGCAGCCCGGGAATCAGCGCGCCGACGAACAGGTCGCCGACCGACACCGTCTTCGGCGAGAAGATGCCCATCTTCAGCTGTGCCTGCTGATAGGCGCTGGACATCACGTCGCCGAGCAGCACCAGGACGATCGACGGCGGGATGATCTGCCCCAGGGTGCCGGTGGCGGCCAGGGTGCCGGTGGCGATGGCCGGGTCGTAGCCGCGGCGCAACATGGTCGGCAGCGCCAGCAGGCCCATGGTCACCACGGTGGCGCCGACGATGCCGGTGCTGGCGGCCAGCAGCGCGCCGACCACGCACACCGAGATCGCCAGGCCGCCGCGCAGGGTGCCGAACAGGCGCGACATCGACTCGAGCAGGTCTTCGGCCACCCGCGAGCGTTCCAGCATCACCCCCATGAACACGAACAGCGGCACCGCCAGCATGGTCTGGTTGTTCATGATGCCGAACAGGCGGTTGGGCAGGGCGCTGAGATAGCCGGCGTCGAAGGTGCCGGTGAGCACGCCGATGCCGGCGAACAGCAAGGACACGCCGCCCAGGGTGAAGGCCACCGGGTAGCCGGCCATCAAGGCCAGGCAGATGCTGACGAACAGCAGAATCGCCATCAACTCAGCCATGCTTCACCTCCGGAGCCGGCAGGCGACCGCTGATGACGTAGAGCGCCTTGATCAGGTTGGCGATGCCTTGCAGCACCAGGCTGACCACCAGCACCAGGATGATGCTCTTCTGCAGGTAGACGAACTTGAGGCCGCCGGACTCGCTGGACGCCTCCAGGGTCGCCCAGGAATTGCTCACGTAGTCCCAGCTGGCCCAGCCGAGGAACAGGCACACCGGCAGCAGGAACAGCAGGTTGCCGAGGATTTCCACCAGGGCCTGGCGGCGGCCGCTGAAGTTCTGGAAGAAGATGTCCACGCGTACGTGGCCGTTGCGCTGCAGCACCCAGGCGGTGGCGCCCATGAACACCAGGGCATGGGCGTAGAGCACGGCTTCCTGCAGGGCGGTGGCGCCAATGCCGAAGCCGTAGCGCAGCACCACGACCACGGCAGTGCCAAGCACCAGGAACAGGGTCAGCCAGGCGCAGGCCTTGCCGAACCAGGCGTTGAGAGCATCGATCAGGTACGCAAGCGCGAGGGGAAGCGATGGCTTGTCGGACATAGTGAGTCCTTTATCGTTATTGGGTAGGGGACAGGACGCCGGCCCGGTCGGCCGTACGCCACGCCTCCCGCAACCTTGTGGGTCGAGGGCCGGCGATTCTAGGCAGGCTGCTGGCAATGCAGCAATGCTCATACAACTTTAGTCGTAGCAGCTAGGCTTGAGGGTCACGACCCCCTATGTTATTCACGCCCGGTCTACCTTCGGCGATCCCGTGGTCAGACCAATACAACAAGAAGGAGCATTGCATGAAACGTCGCGACATACTCGCCGCAGCAGGCGTCGGCCTCGCAGCCACCGCACTGGCGGGCTGCAAAGAAGAGGCGAAAAGCACCGCTGCCCCCCAAGAGGGCTCGAGTTCCCAGACCTTCAACTGGAAGATGGTCACCTCCTGGCCGAAGAACTTCCCCGGCGTCGGCGTGGGGGCCGAGCGCTTCGCCAAGCTGGTCGAGGAGATGAGCAACGGCCGCCTGAAGGTCAAGGTCTACGCCGCCGGCGAACTGGTGCCGGCCCTGGAAGTATTCGATGCAGTCTCCCGCGGCACCGCCGAGATGGGTCACGGTGCGCCGTACTACTGGAAAGGCAAGGTGCCGGCTGCGCAGTTCTTCTGCGCCTCACCGTTCGGCCCCAACGCCCAGGAAATGAACGCCTGGCTGCACCGCGGCGGCGGTCAGCAGCTGTGGGAAGAGGTGTACAAGCCGTTCGGCGTGCTGCCGATGGCCTGCGGCAACACCGGCGTGCAGACCGCCGGCTGGTTCAACAAGGAAATCAACTCGGTCGAAGACTTCAAGGGCCTGAAGATGCGCACCCCGGGCCTGGGCGGCGAAGTGCTGACCAAGATGGGCGGCACCGTGGTCAACATGCCGGCCGGCGAGATCTTCACCGCCATGCAGACCGGCGCCATCGACGCCACCGAGTGGATCGGCCCGTACAACGACCTGGCCCTGGGTCTGCACAAGGCGGCCAAGTACTACTACACCCCGGGCTGGCAGGAGCCGAGCGTACTGTTCGAGCTGGACGTCAACCTCAAGGCCTGGGAGACCCTGCCGGCCGACCTCAAGGCCATCGTGCGCGCCGCCGCCCGCGACGTGAACGGCGACATGCTCGACGACTACAACGCCAAGAACATGGAAGCCCTGGAGCAGCTCAAGGCCGACGGCGTGGACGTACGCCGCCTGCCGGACGAGGTGCTGGCCCGCCTGAAGGAGGTCGCCGCCGAGGTGGTCGACGCCAGCGCCGCCGCCGACCCGGCCGCGACCAAGGTCTGGGAACACCAGAAGGCCTACCTCAAGCGCCTGTACGACTACGCGGAGCTCAACGAGAAGGACATCTACAACATCCGCGGCTAAGCGTTCAGCGCACAGCAAAACGCCGGCTGCTAGCCGGCGTTTTCATTGGTTCGGCCGTTGCGCTCAACCGCGGCGTGGCGGTACCGGGCGGGTACGGCCGCTGCCGTCGATGGCGACGAAGACGAACACCGCCTCGGTGACCTTGCGCCATTCGTTGGACAAGGGGTCGTCGCTCCACACCTCGACCATCATCTGGATCGAGCTGCGCCCCACTTCCAGGGCCTGGGTATAGAACGACAACTGCGCGCCCACCGCCACCGGCACCAGGAAGGCCATGCGGTCGATGGCCACGGTGGCCACGCGGCCGCCGGCGACCTTGCTGGCCATGGCGGTGCCGGCCAGGTCCATCTGCGACACCAGCCAGCCGCCGTAGATATCGCCGAAACCATTGGTCTCGCGTGGCAGCGCGGTGATCTGCAAGGCCAGGTCGCCTTGGGGGATCGGGTCTTCCTGTTCGTAGTCGTTCATCGGCTCGAGGCTCGCGGCGCGGTTGTTGTTCTGGGCGCGGAACCCGCATGGCACGCGGGCGCTGCGAGTATACCGACTGAGCGGTCGGTGGGCGACCACTCTGGCGGCCGTGCAGACGGCGCAGCGCCTGAGCTGTCGGGCAAAATGCACGGCCGCCGCGGGCGCATCGGGCAGGATGCCCGTCGCCGTCATTTCCCGGATATCGCAAGCCGCTGATTTTCAAGATTTTTACCCTGGGCCAGGAACTGGCACGGGCGGTGCAACGACCCTGGCGGGTGACCGGACTCGTTCCGCTCGCAACGCCAAGAAAAGGGCCGGAGGTGCGCGAACCCGCGCCATCCGCCTCCATCGCAACGGGAGAAACGCCATGTTGAGCTGGGCACTGACCTTTCTGATCATCGCCATCGTCGCCGCCGTGCTGGGCTTCGGCGGCATCGCCGGCACCGCTGCCGGCATCGCCAAGATTCTGTTCGTGGTGTTCCTGGTACTGTTCATCATCTCGTTCGTCATGGGCCGTCGCCCCCGTCTGTAAGGAGGTCTGCATGCGCATTCACGCCATCGCCGCCGCCCTGTTGCTGAGCGGCGCCCTGGCGGCCCAGGCCGCCGACCGCGACACACACCTGCATCCGGGCGAGTTGCTGAGCAGCGACGCCGGGTACCGCGCCGCCTGGCAGGAACTGGTGCAGGAGGAGCGGCGCCTGCCCGACTGGCTGATGAACCTCAGCGGCCCGTCGACGCCGATGCAGGCGGTGGAAAGCGCCAGCGACCGCTTCCTGGTCGGCCAGCTGTGCGAGGCGCACGACTGCTTCAACCAGCGCCTGTACCTCGCCTTCGACTGGGACAAGGACAACGCCTACGCGCTCTACGTGCAGGTGCCCGAGAACCTGCCGGAAGACCGCGCGCCGAGCGAGCACGCCAGCCTGCGCTGGCTGGGCGAGCCGGACGAGGAAGTGCGCCGGCTGCTCGAGGAACAGCTGCGCAAAGACCCCAACTGGTTCTGAGGCACACGACGACGGCCCCTCGCCGGCCGTCGCCGCGTTATCATCCCCCGCCATGACGGCATGCCCTCCCTCATCCGGCGCCTCGCGCCACCTTCTCCCGTAAGGAGATGGCCATCGAGGAAGGCGTCGCGCCGCGACTTTCGAGCTAAGGGGGATCGACATGCTCAACGGCCTGTGGCTGAGCTTTTTCCTGGTGGCGGCGGTGGCGGGCTTCTCGCGCTGGCTGCTCGGTGGCGACCCGGCGGTGTTCGGCGCCATGGTCGAGAGCCTGTTCGCCATGGCCAAGCTGTCGGTGGAGGTGATGGTGCTGCTGTTCGGCACCATGACCCTGTGGCTCGGCCTGTTGCGCATCGCCGAACAGGCTGGCCTGGTCGACGCCCTGGCGCGGCTGCTCGGCCCGCTGTTCGCCCGCCTGATGCCGGAGGTGCCGCGCGGCCACCCGGCGCTCGGCCTGATTACCATGAACTTCGCCGCCAACGGCCTGGGCCTGGACAACGCCGCCACGCCGATCGGCCTCAAGGCCATGCGCAGCCTGCAGGAGCTCAACCCCAGTAGCACCACGGCGAGCAACGCGCAGATCCTCTTCCTGGTGCTCAACGCCTCGTCGCTGACCCTGCTGCCGGTGTCGATCTTCATGTACCGGGTGCAGCAGGGCGCGGCCGACCCGACCCTAGTGTTCCTGCCGATCCTGCTGGCCACCAGCGCCTCGACCCTGGTCGGCCTGCTGTCGGTGGCGCTGATGCAGCGTCTGCGCCTGTGGGATCCGGTGGTGCTGGCCTACCTGATTCCCGGGGCGCTGCTGCTGGGCGGCTTCATGGCGCTGCTCGCCAGCCTCAGCGCCACCGCGCTGGCGGCGCTGTCCTCGCTGCTCGGCAACCTGACCCTGTTCGGCGTGATCCTGACCTTCCTGCTGGTCGGCGCGCTGAAGAAGGTGGCGGTCTACGAACAGTTCGTCGAGGGCGCCCGCGAGGGCTTCGACGTGGCCAAGAGCCTGTTGCCCTACCTGGTCGCCATGCTCTGCGCGATCGGCGTGCTGCGCGCCTCCGGCGCGCTGGAGCTGGGCCTCGACGGCATTCGCTGGCTGGTCGAGTGGGGCGGCTGGGACACCCGCTTCGTCGACGCCCTGCCCACCGCGCTGGTCAAGCCGTTCTCCGGCAGTGCGGCGCGCGCCATGCTCATCGAAACCATGCAGACCCACGGCGTCGACAGCTTCGCGGCGCTGGCCGCGGCGACCGTCCAGGGCAGCACCGAGACCACCTTCTACGTGCTGGCGGTGTACTTCGGCGCAGTCGGCATCCAGCGCGTGCGCCACGCCGTGGGCTGCGCCCTGCTGGCCGAACTGGCCGGGGTGGTGGCGGCTATCGGCGTGACCTACTGGTTCTTCGGCTGAGGCCGCTCATTCGGCGAAACCGAGCTTGCTGCCGGCCCAGCTCAGCAGCGGGTCGGCGTGCCGGTGGGCGCGCAATGCGGTGAGCTTGGGCGCGATAAAGGCGGCGAAATCTTCGCCCCGTTCGAAGTAGACGCCGGTGAAGATGGCGAACAGCGACTTGTTGCCGACGGTGGCATAGAACAGGTTGCCCACCGGCTCGCCGTCCTAGGTCAGCAGCTTGAGGCTGGCGCGGCTGGCGAGCTCCAGCTCGAATTCCAGCTCCTGCTCGACCAGGCCGCTGTCGCGCAGGCCGAACGAGGCGCCGAAGGTCTCGGCGTAGCTGGTCATCAGCGCATCGCTGGCGCGCGGGTAGAGCGAGACGCCGCTGTAGAGGTAGAACCAGTCGCTGCCGGCGCTCTCGAAGCTGAGGTCGATGCTGCGCGCGGCGTAGCTCACCAGCTTCTCGTAACGCCCCGCGGCGGGCGCCTGGTAGGCGGCGAAATCTGCAGCGCTGAGCAGCAGGCGGCGCTCCTCGGCGAGCGGCGGCTCACTGTCGAAACACCCGCCGAGCGACAGCGCGGCGAACAAGAGCAGCAGCATCCTGAACATGACTATCCTCCCTGAATAAGCCCCGCCAGCTTGCCCGATCCCCCCGCGCCTCGCCAGCCACGGCCGGCCTGGCTGTGCGCGGCGCCACACCATTCGTCCCGCTGGCGTGAATCGCCATGGCCGCTGGCGAGTTCCGCCACTGCCAGAGGGCGAGCCTGTGCCTAGCCTGGCGCCGGGCTGCAAACAATAACCACAAGGCCCGTTTATCAAGTGGCCACGCCCGTCGCGGTGGGGCCCTTTCGGCAGTTGAACGGGCCAGGGCGGATGCCGCGATCCGCCGGGAGACTGCTATGCGCGTTCTGATCACCGGCGCGGCCGGCTTTATCGGCCATCAGCTGCTCGACGAGCTGGCCATCCAGCATCCCAACTGGACGCTGATCGCCGCCGACATCCGCCCGCTTGACAGTCGCGGCCTGAAGGCCAACGTCGAGCCGGTGCTGCTGGACATGGGCCGCCCGGCCCAGGTGCGCGCCTGCATAAGCGGCTGGAAGCCGGACGCCATCGTCCACCTGGCCACGGTGATCCGTCCGCCGCGCGACATGAGCGAGGCGCACCTGCACGCCATCGAGGTCGGCGGCACCCAATGCCTGGTGGACAGCGCCGTCGCCAACGGCGTGCGCCAACTGGTGGTGACCAGCTCCGGCGCCGCCTACGGCTACGCCGCGGACAACGCCGAGTGGATCGATGAAGACCAGCCGCTGCGCGGCCACCCGCATTTCGCCTACGCCAGGCACAAGCTGGAGATCGAGCAACTGCTGGCGCGCTGCCGCGAGGCACATCCGCAGCTGCGCCAACTGGTGCTGCGCCCCGGCACCATCCTCGGCAAGCGCCTGAACAACCCGATCAGCGACCTGTTCAAGAAACGCGCGGTGCTCGGCGTGCGCGGTCACGCCAGCCGCTTCGTGTTCATCTGGGAACAGGACGTGGTCGGCATCATCCGCCAGGGCCTGGAGGAGGCTCGCGAGGGCATCTATAACCTGGCCGGCGACGGCGCGCTGAGCCTCAAGGAAATCGCCGCGATCCTCGGCAAGCCCTACCGGCCGCTGCCGGCGGCGCTGCTCGGCGGCGCGCTGCGCCTCCTCAAGCCGCTGGGGTTGAGCCAGTACGGCCCGGAGCAACTGGACTTCCTGCGCTACCGGCCGGTACTGACCAACCAGCGGCTGAAGCAGGAGTTCGGCTACCAGCCGCGCTATTCCAGCCGCGAAGCCTTCCTCGCCTTCCTCGCCGCCCAGGGCATCAGCTACCGCTCAGACGAAAGCCGACCTTGAGCTCGACCTGGTAGTGCGCCACCTTGCCGTCGAGGATATGCCCGCGGGTGTCGATGACTTCGAACCAGTCCATATTGCGCACGGTCTTGGCGCATTCGGCCAGGGCGTTCTGGATGGCGTCCTCGATGCTGATCTTGGAGGTGCCGACGATTTCGATCTTCTTGTAGGTGCGATGGTCGGACATGCTGTGCGCTCCGCAGTGGGCCTGCAGCAAGCCTAGACCACGCCGCAGGGGTTGCGCGCGCGCCGTGCTAGGCCTGCAGCTCGCGCGTCAACCAGGCGGCCAGGCGCTCGGCGCGTGGATCGCGGACGCGCCCCGGCACCCACAGCGCCAGGCGCGCCTCGGTGGCGACGAAGCCCCAGGGCGCGACCAGGCGACCGGCGGCCAAATCGTCGGCCACCAGCGGCTGCGGCGCGATGGCCACGCCGAGACCGGCGGCAGCCGCCTCCAGCAGGTAGTAGAGGTGCTCGAAACCCTGGCCCTGCTGCAGCCGCGCCGGCTCCAGGCCCTGCGCCGCGGCCCACTGCGGCCAGGCCTGGGGACGCGAGGCGGTGTGTAGCAGCGGCTCGTCGAGCAGCGTCGCGGCAGGCGCCCCCTGCAGGCGCGCATAGCCGGCAAAGCGCGGGCTCAGCACCGGCCCGATCCGTTCGATATCGAGCTCGTGCACCTGCATGTCCGCCGGCCAGGGCGGCGCGGCGAAGCACAGGGTGGCGTCCACTCCGGGGCGGCGCGGGTCCAACTCGCCCTCGCTGGCCGACAGCTGCAGGCGCAGCTCCGGCAGCTCGCGGTTGAGGCGATCCAGGCGCGGGATAAACCAGCGCGCCAGCAGGCTGCCGGGGCAACCGAGCACGAAGGGCGCGCCGTCCTGACGCTGGCGCAGCTCGGCACAGACGCCGCGCAGGCGCTCGAAGGCATCGCTGGCCGCATCGCGCAGGCGCATGCCGGCATCGGTGAGTTTCACGCCGCGGCCGTCCTTGTCGAACAGGCTGACGCCGAGCTGTTCTTCCAGCGCACGAATCTGCCGGCTCACCGCGCCATGGGTGACATGCAGCTCCTCGCCGGCGCGGCTGATGCTCTGCAGGCGGGCGGCGGCCTCGAAGGCGCGCAGGGCATTCAGCGGGGGCAGTTCGCGATTCATTGATTTGTGATTTTTCCTGACAGTTCAGGGCAATCTAATCGCTTTTCAGCCTGCCCGCCAGGGGTAGAATGGCGCCATTGCCAAACCTCCTGCCCGCTCGTGGGCAGAGGCCCCAGACAGGAGCTCGACCATGACCTCATTTCGCACCGGCCCCGACGCGCGCGGCCTGTTCGGCCGCTTCGGCGGTCAGTTCGTCGCCGAAACCCTGATGCCGCTGATCAACTCGCTGGCCGCCGAATACGAGAAGGCCAAGAGTGATCCAGCCTTCCTCGAAGAACTGGCCTACTTCCAGCGCGACTACATCGGCCGCGCCAGCCCGCTGTACCATGCCGAGCGCCTCTCCGAGCACTTCGGCGGGGCGAAGATCTACCTCAAGCGCGAAGACCTCAACCACACCGGCGCGCACAAGATCAACAACTGCATCGGCCAGATCCTCCTGGCCAAGCGCATGGGCAAGCAGCGCATCATCGCCGAGACCGGCGCCGGCATGCACGGCGTGGCCACCGCCACGGTGGCCGCGCGCTTCGGCATGCAGTGCGTGGTGTACATGGGCACCACCGACATCGACCGCCAGCAGGCCAACGTCTTTCGCATGAAGTTGCTCGGCGCCGAAGTGATCCCGGTCACCGCCGGCACCGGCACCCTCAAGGATGCGATGAACGAAGCCTTGCGCGACTGGGTGACCAACGTCCACAACACCTTCTACCTGATCGGCACCGCCGCCGGCCCGCACCCGTACCCGGCCATGGTGCGCGACTTCCAGTCGGTGATCGGCAACGAGGTGCGCGAGCAGATCCTGGCGAAGGAAGGGCGTCTGCCCGACTCGCTGGTGGCCTGCATCGGCGGCGGTTCCAACGCCATCGGCCTGTTCCACCCCTTCCTCGACGATGTCGGCGTGCAGATCGTCGGCGTCGAGGCGGCCGGCCACGGTGTCGATACCGGCAAGCATGCGGCGAGCATGGCCGGTGGCGCGCCGGGCGTGCTGCACGGCAACCGCACCTTCCTGCTGCAGGACGATGACGGCCAGATCACCGATGCCCACTCGATTTCCGCCGGCCTCGACTACCCCGGCGTCGGCCCGGAACACGCCTGGTTGCACGAGATCAAGCGCGTCGAATACGTGCCGATCAGCGACGATGAAGCCCTCGCAGCCTTCCACCAGTGCTGCCGCCTGGAAGGCATCATCCCGGCCCTGGAAAGCGCCCACGCGCTGGCCGAAGCCTTCAAGCGCGCGCCGAAACTGCCCAAGGATCACCTGATGGTGATCAACCTGTCCGGTCGTGGCGACAAGGACATGCAGACCGTGATGCACCACATGCAGGACAACCAGGAGAAGCACGCATGAGCCGCCTGCACAACCGTTTCGCCGAACTCAAGCAGGAAAACCGCGCCGCGCTGGTCACCTTCGTTACCGCCGGCGACCCCGACTACGAGACTTCCTTGCAGATCCTCAAGGGCCTGCCGGATGCCGGCGCCGACCTGATCGAGCTGGGCATGCCGTTCACCGACCCGATGGCCGACGGCCCGGCCATCCAGCTCGCCAATATCCGCGCTTTGGGGGCCAAGCAGACGCTGGCCAAGACCCTGCAGATGGTTCGCGAATTCCGCGAAGGCAACCAGAGCACGCCGCTAGTGCTGATGGGCTACTACAACCCGATCTTCGTCTACGGCGTCGAGCGCTTCATCGCCGACGCCAAGGCCGCCGGCGTCGACGGCCTGATCGTGGTCGACCTGCCGCCGGAGCACAACGACGAGCTGTGCGAGCCGGCGCAGAGCGCAGGCATCGACTTCATCCGCCTGACCACCCCGACCACCGACGACGACCGCCTGCCCACCGTGCTGGCCGGCAGCTCCGGCTTCGTCTACTACGTGTCGGTGGCCGGTGTCACCGGCGCCGGCGCGGCGACCCTGGATCACGTCGAGCAAGCCGTGGCGCGCCTGCGTCGCCACACCGACCTGCCCCTGTGCATCGGCTTCGGCATCCGCACCCCGGAGCATGCCGCCGAAGTGGCGCGCCGCGCCGAAGGCGTGGTGGTGGGCTCGGCGCTGGTCGACCAGATCGCCAAGGCCAACAGCCCGCAGCAGGCCATCGATGGCGTGCTCGGCCTGTGCGCCCAGTTGGCCGAGGGCGTGCGCGTAGCACGCGGCTGACCGTCAAGCGCCGGGGGCGATCCCCGGCGCCACTCAGAGATCGTGACCGTGCCCCCAGGCCTGGTTCTGCGCGCGCCGGTCGACGCCGCTGCGCCGATCCTCCTCGAAGCGAATGGTCACTCGACGATCCACGCCGCTGCGGCGCTCGCGCTTCTTGCGCGTATCGATCTTCGACGCCTGCGCTTGCACCGCAGGCGCCTGCGCTTGCGGCGCGGCGTCCTCCTCCAGCGGTACCAAGGCCAGATCCTCCAGCGACAGACTGGAAAACTGTGTTTTATCCATGATTTGCTCTCCCGTTACTGCGGTCCGCCGGGCGCAGGCCCATTGCGACTAGAGTTAGGCTAGTAGAAGTGGCCGCCAGGCGACAGCACCCCTGGTCCGACGCCTTTGCACCTGGAGCGCCTATGCACAGATCCCTGCTGATCACCGGTGCCAGCCGCGGCATCGGCCGCGCCACCGCCCTGCTGGCCGCCGCCCGCGGCTGGCGCGTCGGGGTCAACTACCACAGCGACCGCGCCGCCGCCGACGCGCTGGTGGCGCAGATCGAAGCCATGGGCGGCCAGGCCGTCGCGCTGCAGGCCAACGTGGCCGAAGAAAGCCAGGTGCTGCGCCTGTTCGAGGCGATGGACGCCTTCGGCCCGCTGCACGGCCTGGTGGTCAACGCCGGCATAGTCGCACCGCCCCTGCCGCTGCTGGAGATGAGCGGCGAACGCCTGCGGCGCATGTTCGCGGTCAACGTGCTGGGCAGCTACCTCACCGCCCGCGAGGGCGCCCGGCGCATGGCCCGCAGCCTTGGCGGCGAAGGCGGGTCGATGGTGCTGGTGTCGTCGGTGGCGGCCAGCCTCGGCGCGCCCTTCGAGTACGTCGACTACGCCGGCGCCAAGGGCGCGCTGGACGTGCTGACCCGCGGCCTGGCCAAGGAGCTGGGCGGCGAGGGCGTACGGGTCAACGCCGTGCGCCCCGGGTTGATCGACACCGAGATCCACGCCAGCGGCGGCCAGCCGGACCGCGCCGAGCGCCTGGGCAAGAGCACCCCGCTGGGCCGCGCCGGGCGGGCCGAGGAAGTGGCCGAGGCGATCCTCTGGCTGCTCGACGACAGGGCCAGCTACACCACCGGCGCGCTGGTCGATATCGCCGGCGGGCGGTAGGGCCCAGGGTCGCGGCTGAAGCCCCTCCCACAGCCTACTGCGGGTGGGGGGCTCAGTCCCAGCGCGGCGCGAACCCCGGGTTGGCCACACGCTCGCCGCGCTCCAGGCCGGCGATGGCGGCCATGTCCTCGGCGCTCAGGCGCAGCTCGGCCGCAGCCAGGTTGGCGGCCAGATTCTCGCGCCTGGTCGAGGAGGGGATCACCGCATGGCCCTGCTGCAGCGACCAGGCCAGCGCCACCTGCGCCGGGCTGGCGCCATGGGCGGCGGCGATGCGCTGGATCGCCGGCTCGGCCAGCACCTTGCCGTAGGCCAGCGGCATATAGGCGGTCAGGTGAATGCCTTGCTGGCGGGTGAAGTCGACCAGCCTGCGATTCTGCAGCAGCGGGTGAATCTCCACCTGGTGGGTGGCGATCTCGTCCGCCCCCACCGCATCGATGGCCTGGCGCAGATGGGCGATGGTGAAGTTGGACACGCCGATGGCCGCGGTCAGTCCCAGGCGCTTGGCCTGCAGCAGTTCGCCCAGGTACTGCGTCACGGGGAGCTCGTCGCCCGGCGACGGCCAGTGGATCAGCGCCAGGTCGACCCGCTCCAGCCCCAGGCGCCGCAGGCTCTCCCGCAGGCTGGCGATCACCCGGCCGCTGCCGAGGTTCTCGGTCCAGATCTTGGTGGTGACGATCAGCTCGTCGCGCGCCACGCCGCTGGCGGCGATGGCCTGGCCGACCTCGGCTTCGTTGCCATAAATCTGCGCCGTGTCGATATGCCGATAGCCCAGTTCCAGCCCCGTGCGTACCGAATCGATGGCGACCCGGTCCTTGAGACGGAAGGTGCCGAGGCCGAAGGCAGGGATGAATTTCATGCGCAATCTCCTTGATTGACGGAATCAGTGACCGACCACCAGGCCGGAGCGGGCAGTGCCCGCCTCACGCAGCGCCGGGTTGCGGCGGTCCAGACGACCGCTCCAGGCGGTCAGCGCCAGCGCGCCGAGCACCACCAGCGCGCCGATCCAGGCGGTGTGGATCAGGCCGAGCTGGGCGACGATATGCCCGCCGAGCCAGGCGCCTCCGGCGATGCCCAGGTTGAAGGCGGCGATATTCAGGCCCGAGGCCACATCCACCGCCTGCGGGCTGAAATGTTCGGCCTGCCGCACCACGTAAAGTTGCAGTCCCGGCACGTTGCCGAAGGCCACGGCGCCCCACAGCAACACGGTGCCCAGGGCCAGCCAGGGATTGTCGGCGGTGAGGCCGAGCAGCAGCAGCACACCGGCGAGCAGGGCAAAGATCAGCTTCAGCGCCGCAATCGGCCCGCGCTGGTCGGCCAGCTTGCCACCCCAGACGTTGCCCACGGCAACCGACACGCCATAGACCAGCAGCACCAGACTCACCGCACCGGCGCTGAAGCCGCTGAGCTCCTGCAGGATCGGCGCGAGAAAGGTAAAGGCGGTGAAGGTGCCGCCGTAGCCGAGGGCGGTCATGGCATACACCAGCAGCAGGCGCGGCTGCTTGAGCACGGCCAGTTGGGTCAGCAGCGAGGCAGGCGGGGTATGAGCGATACCGCGAGGGATATACAGCAGGCTGCCGACGAAGGCGATCACGCCGAGGGCGGACACCGCCAGGAAGGTCTCGCGCCAGCCGAAGTGCTGGCCGATAAAGGTACCCAGCGGCACGCCGGTGACCAGCGCCACGGTCAGCCCGGTGAACATGGTGGCAATGGCACTGGCGGCCTTTTCCTTGGACACCAGGCTGGTGGCGATGGTCGAGCCGATGGAAAAGAACACGCCGTGGGCCAGGCCGGTGACGATGCGCGCGACGATCAGCGACTCGTAGCCCGGCGCCTGCCAGGCCAGCAGGTTGCCGGCGCTGAACAGCAGCATCAGGCCGAGCAGCAGAGCCTTGCGCGGCAGCTTGCCGGTCAGCGCGGTAAGCAGCGGCGCGCCGACCGCCACGCCGAGGGCGTAGAGGCTGACCAGCAGGCCGGCGGAGGGCAGATCGACCCCCAGATCGGTGGCGATGGTGGGTAACAGGCCGACGATGACGAACTCGGTCGTGCCGATGGCGAAGGCGCTGAGGGCCAGCGCGAGCAGGGCAATGGGCATGGAATGGCTCCGCAATGAGGTTGATGGCGCGCAGTATCCGAGCCAGACTCATGCGGAAAAAGCCGATAACCCAGCAAAGACCTTTGCCTGAAGATCAACAATGAAAACCAGCCTGGAAGAAATGCTCGCCTTCGTCCGCGTGGTCGACAGCGGCTCGATCAGCGCCGCCGCCGCGCAGCTGGAACAGACCGCCTCCGGGGTGAGCCGCGCGCTGAGCCGGCTGGAGGAAAAGCTCGCCGTCACCCTGCTGCGCCGTACCACCCGGCGCCTGGAGCTGACCGAGGAGGGCGAGCTGTTCCTCGCCCAGGCGCGGCGCATCCTCGCCAGCGTCGAGGACGCCGAGGAGCAGATGGCGCTGCGCCGCCAGGCGCCGGCCGGACGGCTGCGGGTCAACACCGCCTCGCCCTTTATGCTGCACGTGATAGTCCCGCTGATCGGCGAGTTTCGCGCGCGTTACCCGCAGATCGAGCTGGAACTGCACAGCGACGACCGCATCATCGACCTGCTGGAGCGACGCACCGACCTGGCCATCCGCATCGGTGCGCTGCCCGACTCCAGCCTGCACGCCCGGCCGCTGTGCCACAGCTGGCGACGGGTGCTGGCCAGCCCCGGGTATCTCGCGCGCCACGGCACACCGGACAGCGTCGAGGCGCTGAGCGGGCACAGCCTGATCGGCTTCACCGAGCCGGACGGGCTCAACGACTGGCCACTGCGTCACGCCCAGGGCGAGCGCTGGCGCATCACCCCGAGCATCCGCGCCTCCAGCGGCGACACGCTGCGCGAACTGGCGCTGGCCGGCGAGGGCCTGGTGTGCCTGTCGGATTTCATGACTGACGCCGATCGGGCCAGGGGCGATCTGGTCGAGGTGCTGGCCGAGCAGCGGGTCGAGGTGCGCCAGCCGATCAATGCGGTGTACTACCGCAACACCGCGCTGGCCTCGCGCATCACCTGCTTCCTGGATTTCCTCAGCGAGCGGCTGGGCAGCCACGGCTAGCTGCCGCCGGTGATGAATGGCCGGGGTGCGCGGCGCAACCTACCCGGCGCGCGGCGCCAGCTGCAGGTAAGGGACGCCGGATCGACCTATCCAGAGGTCAACGAAAAAGGGCGACTCATCGAGTCGCCCTTCCTTCACTGCCCGGCCTGCAGGTTCCACTCCGCCAGCTTCTGCCGCTTGTAGCTCAGCGCCGCGGCCGGCACCGGGGTGACCTTGCCGGTTTCCATCCAGCGCTTGAGGCGGTTGGCGTCGGCCATATGGGTGTACTTGCCGAAGGCGCCGAGCACGACGAAGGCCACCGGGCGATGGTTGATCGAGGTGAGCATCACCAGGCAGCGGCCGGCGGCGTTGGTGAAGCCGGTCTTGCTCAGGTCGATGTCCCAGTCGGCCTTGCGCACCAGCGCGTTGGTGTTGCGAAAGCCCAGGCTGTAGGCGGGCTTGCGGAAGCTCACGGTGGCCTCGGAGTCGGTGCTGAACTGGCCGATCAGCGGGTACTGCTGCGCCGCCTTGAGCATCAGCGCCAGGTCGCGGGCGGTGGCGACGTTGTGCTCGGACATGCCGGTGGGTTCGACGAAGCGGCTGCTGTGCATGCCCAGCGCCTTGGCCTTGGCGTTCATCGCCGCGACGAAGGCCGCGTGGCCGCCCGGATAGTGGTGGGCGAGGCTGGCGGCGGCACGGTTTTCCGAGGACATCAGGGCCAGGTGCAGCATGTCGCGGCGGCTGACCTCGCTGCCGATGCGCACCCGCGAGTAGACGCCCTGCATTTCCTTGGTGTCGCGGATGGTGATGGGCAGCACCTGGTCCAGCGGCAGCTTGGCGTCGAGCACCACCATGGCGGTCATCAGCTTGGTCACCGAAGCCACCGGCAGACGCAGGTCGGGGTTGCTGGCATAGAGTTCCTGGCCGGTCTTCAGGTCGACCAGCAGCGCGCTGCCGGCGGCCAGTTCCTGCTGGGGCTTGGCCGGGGCGGCCTCAAGGTTCGAAACTGCAAGGCCGCCGCACAGCAGCAGGGCCAAAATCGAATGACGGAGTTTCACGGTTCACTTCACCGGTTGAGTAGAGGGGCCTGAGAGCCTGTTCAAAGTCTCGCGAGCTAGAGCAATGCAAGGCAAGAACAGGCGAGGAAGCGGAGTGTACTTTTGTACATGAGCATTCCGAGCCTGTTTTTAACGCAGCAGTGCCGACGCGCAGCAGACTTTCAACAGGTTCTGAGGGCGAACCCTCGGGCGGCGCCCAGTATTGGGACTCGCCGCACGCTCTTGCAGTATGGCTCGCTCAGAGGCTTTGTGCCGGCAACTCCAGCTCGGCCTGCAGCCAGTCGACGAAACGCGCGGTCAGGCGCTGACGGCGTTTGCGCTCGGGCAGCACCAGGTAGTAGCCCAGCGCCGACTGCGCCTCGGCATCGCCCAGGCGACAGAGCAGGCCCTGGGTCAGCAGCTCGTCGACCAGGTGGCGCCAGCCGATGGCCACGCCCTGGCCGGCGATGGCCGCCTGGATCAGCAATGTGTAGTTGTCGAAGCGCAGCGCCCCGGGGGTCGGCACGGCGGCTATGCCCAGGGCGCGGAACAGGCCGTCCCAGTCGAACCAGCGCGAGCGGTGCTCGGGGCGCAGGTGCAGCAGCGGCAGTTCGGCCAGCACCGACGCCGGCAGCGGCGGCTGGCGCGCGCCGAGCAGGCGCGGGCTGCACACCGGGAACACCTCCTCGCGAAACAGCAGGTGCGCCTCACCGTGCTTGAAGCGGCCGTCGCCGAAGCGGATGGCCACGTCGATATCGCTGGGCACGCTGGCCGGGTCGCGCTCGCTGGTGATCAGGCTGACGTCCACCTCCGGGTACAGGCGGTTGAAGCGCTGCAGCCGCGGCATCAGCCAGTAGGCGGCGAAGGCGAAGTCGGTGGCCACCTGCAGCACCTCGTGCTGCTGCCGCGCGGTGACCGCGGCCAGGCCCGCGTCGAGGCTGGCCAGCCCCTCCTGCACGTGGCCGAGCAGCAGCTCGCCGGCCTCGGTGAGGACGATGCCGCGGTAGACCCGGTCGAACAGGCGCGTGGCCAACTGCTGCTCGAGGCGCTTGATCTGCTGGCTGATGGCCGGCTGGCTGCTGCCCAGCTCGCTGGCGGCGGCGGTGAAGCTGAGCTGGCGCGCCGCCGACTCGAACACCCGCAGCGCCTCCAGGGCCACGCCGTCGAGTGCTTTATGCATAAGCTGAAGTTATCCGAGTCATGTCTTTGAGGCGGGTTTACCCCGTCGCCGTTCTAGCGGAATCATGAAGCCCGCACTGTCGCATAAACTTACAGTATGGAATAGCCGCCGCCATGAGCCGCCCCAATATCCTCTTCATCATGGCCGACCAGATGGCCGCGCCGATCCTGCCGCTGCACGATGCCGCCTCGCCGGTGCAGATGCCCCACCTGATGAAGCTGGCCGAACGCGCCGTGGTGTTCGACTCGGCCTACTGCAACAGCCCGCTCTGCGCGCCGTCGCGCTTCAGCCTGGTCAGCGGCCGGCTGCCGTCGCAGATCGGCGCCTACGACAACGCCGCCGACTTTCCCGCCGACGTGCCGACCTACGCCCACTACCTGCGCCGCCTCGGCTACCGCACCGCGCTGTCGGGCAAGATGCACTTCTGCGGCCCCGACCAGCTGCACGGCTACGAGGAACGCCTGACCAGCGACATCTACCCGGCCGACTATGGCTGGGCGGTGAACTGGGACGAGCCGGAGGTGCGCGCCAGCTGGTACCACAACATGTCCTCGGTGCTGCAGGCCGGCCCCTGCGTGCGCAGCAACCAGCTGGATTTCGACGAGGAGGTGGTGTTCAAGGCCCGCCAGTACCTCTACGACCACGTGCGCCTGACGCCGCAGCAGCCGTTCTGCCTGACCGTGTCGATGACCCACCCGCACGACCCCTATACCATCCCGCGCGAATACTGGGATCGCTACGAAGGCGTGGACATTCCCCTGCCGCGCCAGCACCTCGAGCAGAGCGAGCAGGACCCGCACTCGCAGCGCCTGCTCAAGGTCATCGACCTGTGGGACCAGCCGCTGCCGGCGGACAAGATCCGCGACGCCCGCCGCGCCTACTTCGGCGCCTGCAGCTATATCGACGACAACATCGGCAAGCTGCTGAAGACCCTGGAAGAATGCGGCCTGGCCGAGGGCACCATCGTGGTGTTCTCCGGCGACCACGGCGACATGCTCGGCGAGCGCGGCCTCTGGTACAAGATGCACTGGTTCGAGATGGCCGCCCGCGTGCCGCTGCTGGTGCATGCGCCGCAACGCTTCGCCGCGCGCCGGGTCGGCCAGGCGGTCTCGACCCTCGACCTGCTGCCGACCCTGGTGGAGCTGGCCGGCGGCCGGGTCGAGGAGGGCCTGGCACTGGACGGCCGCTCGCTGCTGCCCCACCTGCGGGGCGAGGGCGGTCACGACGAGGTGCTCGGCGAATACATGGCCGAAGGCACCACCAGCCCGTTGATGATGATCCGCCGCGGGCCGTGGAAATTCGTCTACTCGGAGCAGGATCCGCTGCTGCTGTTCGACCTGGCCCGCGATCCGCAGGAACGCGAAAACCTGGCCGGCTCGGCGGATCACCAGGGCGTGCTGGCCGAGTTCCTCGCCGAGGCACGCACGCGCTGGGATATCCCGGCGATCCACGCCGCCACCCTGGCCAGCCAGCGCCGTCGGCGCCTGGTGGCCGAGGCGCTGAGCCAGGGCAAGCTGACCAGCTGGGACCACCAGCCCTGGGTCGACGCCAGCCAGCAGTACATGCGCAACCATATCGATCTCGACGACCTCGAGCGCCGCGCCCGTTATCCCCAGGTTTGAAGCACTGCCGCCCCCAACCAGAAGAAGGAGAAACGTGATGAACCGAATCAGCGTGCTGCTACTGACCGGACTGCTGAGCAGTGCCGGCAACGCCTGGGCCGAGGACGCCAGCTGCGCCAAGGTCAAACTGGGCGATCCGGGCTGGAGCGATATCGCCGTGACCAACGGCATCGCCAGCTTCCTCCTCGAGGGCCTCGGCTATCAGACGCAGAGCCAGACCCTGGCGGTGCCGATCATCTACGCCGGGCTGCAGAAGGGCCAGATCGACGTGTTTCTCGGCAACTGGATGCCGGCGCAGCAGAGCAACTACGACAAGTTCGTCGCCAGCGGCGAGGTGGACCAGCTGGCGCAGAACCTCGACGGCACCGAGTACACCCTGGCCGTGCCGACCTACGCCTATGAGGCCGGGGTGAACACCTTCGCCGACCTCGACAAGCATGCCGACAAGTTCGACAGGAAGCTCTACGGCATCGCCTCCGGCTCGCCGGCCAACGAGTCGATCAGGCAGATGATCGCCGCCGACGAGTTCGGCCTGGGCGACTGGACGCTGGTGGAGTCCAGCGAACAGGCGATGCTGGTGCAGGTCGGCCGCGCGGTGAAACGCGAGCAGTTCGTGGTGTTCCTCGGCTGGACGCCGCACCCGATGAACGTGCAGTACGACATGAACTACCTGCGCGGCGGCGAGAAGTATTTCGGCGCCAGCGGCCAGGTCAACACCCTGGCGCGCAAGGGCTATGCCCAGCAGTGCCCCAATGCCGGCAAGCTGCTGAGCAACCTCAAATTCACCCAGGAGATGGAAAACAGCATCATGGATCGGGTGCTCAGCAAGCAGGCCAGCAACGACGCCGCGATCAAGGCCTGGCTGCAGGCCAACCCGCAGGTGCTCGATGCCTGGCTGGACGGCGTCACCACCCGCGACGGCGGCGACGGCCTGGCCGCGGTCAAGGCGCGGCTTTGAAATAGCCGAGGCAATTGCGTAGGGTGGGGCCAGCCTGCCCACCCTGCCGAGCCTGATCTCGATGCCGCTACCCGACCTCCAGACCCTGCTGCCCTTCCTGCGCTGGCTGCCCGGCATCAGCCGCAAGACCCTCGGCAACGATCTGCTGGTGGGCCTGAGCGGCGCCGTGCTGGCCCTGCCGCAGTCGCTGGCCTATGCGCTGATCGCCGGGCTGCCGGCCGAATATGGCCTGTACGCGGCCATAGTGCCGGTGATCGTCGCCTGCCTGTGGGGCTCGTCCTGGCACCTGATCTGCGGGCCGACCGCGGCCATCTCCATCGTCCTGTTCACCAGCGTCAGCCCCATGGCCGCGGTGGGCAGCGAGCGGTTCATCGCCCTGGTGCTGCTGCTGACCTTTCTCGCCGGGCTGTTCCAGTGGCTGCTCGGCCTGCTGCGCTTCGGCGCGCTGGTCAACTTCGTCTCGCAGTCGGTGGTGCTCGGCTTCACCCTCGGCGCGGCGCTGGTGATCGCCATCGGCCAGTTGCCCAACCTGCTCGGCGTGGAAGTGGCCAGCCAGGCCACCGCCCTGGCCAGCCTGCTGCAGATCGGCCAGCACCTGGGCGACGCGCACTGGCCGAGCCTGGCCGTGGCGGCCGGCACGTTGCTGTTCAGCCTGGGCATACGCCGGCTGTGGCCGAAGGCGCCGGCGCTGCTGCTCGGCCTGGTCGCCGGCAGCGTGCTGGTGTGGCTGCTGCCGCCGCGGCTGGTCGGCGAGATCGCCCTGGTCAGCGCCTTCGAGGGCGGCCTGCCGCCCTTCACGCCGCTGCAGTTCGACCTCAACAGCCTGCTACAGCTGCTGCCGGCGGCGGTGGCCTGCGGCATGCTCGGCCTGGTCACCAGCCTGTCCATCGCCCGCGCCCTGGCGGTGAAATCCCAGCAGTTCCTCGACGCCAACCAGGAGGTGCGCGCCCAGGGCCTGTCGAACATGCTCGGGCCCTGGTTCGCCGGCTCGCTGTCGGCCGGCTCCTTCACCCGCTCGGCGCTGAACCTGCAGGCCGGCGCGCGCACGCCACTGGCCGGGGTGTTCTCGGCGCTGCTGGTGGCGCTGTTCGCCCTGTTCGGCGCCGCGCTGCTGGCACATATCCCGCTGCCGGTGATGGCCGCCGGCATCCTGCTGATCTGCTGGGGCCTGGTCGACCTGGCGGCGATTCGCGCGCTGCGCCGGGTCAGCCGCGCCGAGTTCGCGGTGATGCTGCTGACCCTGGCGGCGACCCTGCTGCTGGAGCTGCAGACGGCGATCTACGCCGGGGTACTGGCCTCGCTGTTCTTCTACCTCAAGCGCACCTCGCAGCCGCGCGTGCGCCTGTGGCACGACGGCGACGACGAGGTGCTGCGCATCGACGGCTCGATCTTCTTCGGCGCCTGCCACTACCTCCAGCAGCTGCTGCAACGCAGCCGCGGCCAACGCCTGGTGATCGACGCCCGGCATATCAACTTCATCGACTACGCCGGGGTGGAGATGCTGCACCAGGAAGCGCGCCGCCTGCAGGCCCTGCAACGCAGCCTGGTTCTGCGCCAAGCGCGGCCGCAAGTGGTGGAGGAGATCCTCAAGCTGGAAGGCGCCGAACGCTGCCCGGTGCAGTTCGAGGAATGACCGCGCTCCGTAGCTTGGGTTGAGGCGCCTGCGACGAAGCCCAACAGGGGTGTATGAGCGGCGGATTGGCGGGGTGGCGGGAGGTCAGTCGGGCGGAGCTCGGCGTGCTCCCTGTTGGGCTTCGCTGCGCTCAGCGCCAACCAACGCGCTGGCCGATGCAGCAACGCAAAACCCGATCAGCGCGCTACCGATGCGCCAACCGGCGGCGCAAGCCGCGGGCGACGGCTCAGTCTGGCTCGGTGTCGAGCACGCTCAGATCCAGCGGGCGCGACTGGCCCAGCCACAGCGCCCAGTCGCGGTGGTCGCGCAGCTCATCGCCGGTGATCGGGTGCACCAGCACGTTGAGCCCGCCGCGATGCTGCAGCAGCCAGGGCAGCAGTTCGCCGAACAGCTCGGGACGAAAGGCCAACTGGCAGCTCCAGTCCGGGTGCGGGCCGACCGGGCGCTCATGCAGCCGGCCCATCTTCAGCGGGAAACGCCGCGCGGCCTCCTCGCATAGCGCGCGGGCCTGCTCCAGGCTGGCGGCGTCGAAGTAGACATGGGCGTGGTAGCCCTTGATCCGCGGCAGCGCGTCGTCGTTCATCACGGCCTCCGAGGGCTTCAGCCCGCCAGCTGGCGGCGCAGTTCGGCCAGCACCGGCGCGGTGTCCGGGCGCACGCCGCGCCACAGTTCGAAGGCTTCGGCGGCCTGCTCGACCAGCATGCCGAGGCCGTCCAGGCAGCGCGCCGCGCCCTGATCAAAGGCCCAGCGGTTGAAGGCGGTGGGCTCGCGGCCGTACATCATGTCGTAGCAGACCGTGTGCCCCGCCTGGATCAGGCTCGGCGCGATCGGCGGCAGCTCGCCGCCGAGGCTGGCCGAGGTGCCGTTGACGATCAGGTCCACCGGCGCGTCGAGCCAGTCGAAGCCGGCGGCGACCAGCGGGCCGAGATCGGCGAACTCGCGCACCAGCTGCTCGGCCTTGCTCACCGTGCGGTTGGCGATCACCAGCACCGCCGGGCGCTGGGCCAGGAAGGGCGCGAGCATGCCACGCACGGCGCCGCCGGCCCCGAGCACGAGGATGCGCTTGCCGGTCAGGCTGAAACCGGCGTTGTCCTGCAGGTCGCGGGTCAGCCCGGCGCCGTCGGTGTTGTCGCCGAGCAGGCGGCCGTCTTCCAGCTTCTTCAGGGTGTTCACCGCACCGGCACGGCGGGCGCGTTCGCTCAGCTGGTCGGCGAGGCGGAAGGCCTCTTCCTTGAACGGCACGGTGACGTTGCCGCCCAGGCCCTCGGCGAAGAAGGCGCGGGCGCAGCCGGCGAAGTCGTCCAGCGGCGCCAGCAGCGCCTCGTAGCTGAGCTGCTGGCCGGTCTGTTCGGCGAACAGGCGGTGGATCAGCGGCGACTTGCTGTGGCCGATGGGGTTGCCGAAGACGCAGTAGCGGTCCATGAGAAATCCTGTTTGTGTAGGCGCCAGTCCGTAGCCCGGATGAAATCCGGGCTACGCGTTCACGGCAGCGTCGAGAGCCAATCGCGATCGGTCAGAAAATACTCGGTCAGGCGCGCTTCTTCGCTACCCGGCTCGGGCTTCCAGTCGTAGCCCCAACGTACCATCGGCGGCAGCGACATGAGGATCGACTCGGTGCGCCCGCCGGACTGCAGGCCGAACAGGGTGCCGCGGTCGAATACCAGGTTGAACTCGACGTAACGGCCACGGCGGAAGGCCTGGAACTCGCGCTCGCGCTCGCCGAAGGGGGTCAGCTTGCGGCGTTGGACGATGGGCAGGTAAGCCGCCAGGTAGGCATCGCCGATGGCGCGCATGAA
This sequence comes from Pseudomonas sp. AOB-7, assembly GCF_003696305.1. GTDB lineage: Bacteria > Pseudomonadota > Gammaproteobacteria > Pseudomonadales > Pseudomonadaceae > Aquipseudomonas. Next base: position 77,541 of record NZ_RFFK01000010.1, read on the forward strand.
GGCGAAGCTGGTGTCGAAGTCCCACTGGTTGAGATCGTCGAAGAACAGCCCGCCGATGCCGCGCGGCTCGCCGCGGTGCTTGAGGTGGAAGTAGCGGTCGCACCAGGCCTTGAACCTGGGGTAGACCTCGGCGCCGAACGGTGCGCAGGCGTCATGGGCCACCTGGTGCCAGTGCACGCAGTCGTCTTCGTTGGCGTAGTAGGGGGTCAGGTCGAAGCCGCCGCCGAACCACCAGACCGGCTCCTCGCCCTCCTTCTCCGCGCTGAAGAAGCGCACGTTGGCGTGGGAGGTGGGCACATGGGGATTTTCCGGGTGGATCACCAGCGACACGCCGAGGGCCTGGAAACCGCGCCCGGCCAGCTCCGGGCGATGGGCACTGGCCGAGGGCGGCAGGCTGTCGCCGAACACGTGGGAGAAGTTGACCCCGCCCTTCTCGATCAGCGCGCCGTTCTCGATCACCCGCGTGCGCCCGCCGCCGCCGGCCGGCCGCTGCCAGGCGTCCTCGGCGAACCGGGCCTGGCCGTCTTCGGCCTCGAGGGTGGCACAGATGCGGTCTTGCAGGTCGAGCAGGTAGGCCTTCACGGCCTCGGTACGGTCAGTCACGGCGGCACCTTGAGCGGGAGCGAATCGAAATCGGCGGGCAGCATAGCACTCACGGGCGCGCCTTCGCAGTTGACGGCGGTCGATCGGGGCGTTTGGATAGACCCTTTCGCCGCCCCTCGGCGGCTCGATCAGAGAAGGAATCCGAAATGGCCAAGCGTATCCAGTTCAGCCAGCACGGCGGCAGCGAGGTGCTGGAGTACCGCGACTACCAGCCGGCCGCCCCCGGCCCGCACGAAGTGCGGGTGGCAAACCGCGCCATCGGCCTGAATTTCATCGACACCTATTTCCGCAGCGGCCTCTATGCGCCGCCGACGCTGCCCTCCGGCCTGGGCACCGAAGGCGCCGGGGTGGTCGAGGCGGTGGGCAGCGAGGTCAGCGGCTTCGCCGTCGGCGACCGCGTGGCCTACGCCACCGGCCCGCTCGGCGCCTACAGCGAGCTGCATGTGCTGCCGGCGGACAAGCTGGTCAAGCTGCCGGACGGCATCGGCTTCGAGCAGGCCGCCGCGGTGATGCTCAAGGGCCTGACCGTGCAGTACCTGCTGCGTCAGATCTACCCGCTCAAGGGCGGCGAGACCATCCTGTTCCACGCCGCGGCCGGCGGCGTCGGCTCCTTCGCCTGCCAGTGGGCGCGGGCGTTGGGGGTCAGGCTGATCGGCACTGTGAGCTCGGCCGAGAAGGCGGCGCGGGCGAAAGAGCAGGGCGCCTGGGCGACCATCGACTACAGCCACGAGAACGTGGTGCAGCGCGTGCTGGAACTGACCGACGGCGCCAAGTGCCCGGTGGTCTACGACGGCGTCGGCAAGGACACCTGGGAAACCTCGCTGGACTGCGTGGCGCCGCGCGGCCTGCTGGTCAGCTTCGGCAATGCCTCCGGCGCGGTCAGCGGGGTCAACCTCGGCATCCTGGCGCAGAAGGGCTCGCTGTACGTCACCCGGCCGACCCTGGCCGGCTACGCCGATACGCCGCAGCGCCTGCAGGCCATGGCCGACGAGCTGTTCGCCATGATCGAAAGCGGCCAGCTGCAGGTGGAGATCAGCAACCGCCATGCGCTGAAGGACGCCGCCGCCGCCCAGGACGCGCTGAGCGCCCGGCAGACCACCGGCTCGACCATTTTGCTGCCGTGAAACCTTAGCCCGGATGCAACCCGGGCTACGCAATCAGGACGGGCGAATCACGTCGCCCGTGCGCAGGTCGCGGATCAGGCTGGGATTCTTGCGCCCGCCCAGGGCGCCGCCGAGCACCTTGTCCAGCTGACGCGGGAAATACTGCTCGACGCGCAGACGCGAGCGCGCCGCCGGGCGCCCGGCCGGGTTGGCCGAGGTCGACACCAGCGGCCCGGTATGGCGGCACAGCGCGCGTACCAGCGGATGGTCGCTGACGCGCAGGGCGACGGTGTCGTGCCGGCCGCTGATCCATTCGGGCAGGCGCTCCTGGTGCGGCACCAGCCAGGTGTTGGGCCCCGGCCAGCTGCCGGCCAGGCGCTCCTGCCAGATCGCCGGCAGGTCCTGCAGGAGGAAGTCGAACTGCTCGATATCCTCGGCCACCAGGATCAGGCCCTTGTGCATCGGCCGCTCCTTGAGCGCCAGCAGGCGATCCACCGCCTCTTCGTTCCACGGATCGCAGCCCAGGCCCCAGACCGCCTCGGTGGGATAGGCGATCACACCACCCTCGCGCACCACGCGCGCCGCTTGCTGCACCTGCCAGTTGCCGGCCATCGACTGTCTCCCGCTGAATCAATGGCCGGCAGTCTATCCAAGTCGGCCATGCGACTGTAGCCCGGATGCAGTCCGGGCTACGGCTTGCGCGCCAGCCAGCGTCCCGCCTCGCTGCACACCCGTCCATCCAGCTCCAGTTCGGTCAGCGCCGCCAGCACCTCGCTCAGCGCCCAGCCACTGGCCTGCACCAGCGCCTCGCTGCTCTGCGGCGCGGCATGCAGCAACTCCAGCAGGGGATGCACGGCCCCCTCTGGAGCAGGGCTCGGCCCGGGCGCCTGCCAACCGCGCAGGGCCTCGAGAATATGCTCGATGCTTTCCACCAGCGTCGCGCCGTCGCGGATCAGCTGATGACAGCCGCGCGCCCCGGGATGGTGGATGGAACCGGGAATGGCATAGACCTCACGCCCCTGTTCGGCGGCCAGGCGCGCGGTGATCAGCGAACCGCTGGACGGGCTGGCCTCGACCACCAGCACGCCCAGCGACAGACCGCTGATGATGCGGTTGCGCCGCGGGAAGTTGCTCGCCTGCGGCGGGCAGTCCAGCGGCAGCTCGGAGACCAGCGCGCCGCCCTGCTCTGCGATCTGCGCCGCCAGGCGCTGGTGCCGCGCCGGGTACAGGCACTGCAGACCGGTGCCGAGTACCGCCACCGTCGCGCCGCCCGCATCCAGCGCGCCCTGGTGGGCGGCGCCGTCGATACCCAGGGCCAAGCCGCTGGTGATGACGAAACCGCCGCCGGCCAGGCTGCGGGCGAAGGCATGGGCGGTATCCAGGCCCGGCTTCGACGCCCGCCGGCTGCCGACCATGGCCAGTTGCGGTCGTTCGAGAATGCCCGGATCGCCGGCGACGAACAGCAGCGGCGGGGCGTCCGCCAGTTCGGCCAGCAGCGCCGGGTAGCGCGCATCGTTCCACATCAGCAGGTGCTGTCCGGGCTGCTCCAGCCAGGCCAGCGCCGCCGCGGCGCGCTCGCGGATCTCGGCGCTGCGCCGCGGCTCGGCGCACGTGGCCGGCAGCCCCAGGGCACGCCAGGCACTGGCCGGCGCACTGAGGGCGGCCGAGGCGCTGGCGAAGGCGCCGAGCAATTTGCGAAAACGCCGCGGCCCCAGCTCCGGCAGGAGGTGCAGACGCAGACGGGCTTCGAGCTCGGCGGGAGAGATGGCGGGAGATGGAGCGGAAGGTTGCGACATGGGGATCATCCTTGATCGGTCGCGCCGCCGCAGCGGCGGGTACAGAAAGCACAAGCCCCGCATTCGCGGGGCTTGTCGGTGTTACGGGTTACGCACCTTGTCCATGATCGCCAGCGAGCGGGACGCCCCCAGCACCAGGCCATAGCTGAGCTTGTCGTAGGTGCGGAACACCATCAGCAGACCGGAGCGCTCGTCCGGAATCTTCACGCTCTCGCCGGTGATGCGGTCGCGCACGGTTTCGCCGGTCTTGTACACCGCCAGCACGTTGCCGATCTCCAGGCCGTCGCGCGCGCCCTTGTTCAGGGTGACCACGTCGAACTGGCCGATCTGGGTCACACCGCGCGGCACGTCGAGGATCAGGCCGTCGATCTCGCCGGCCGGTTCGCTGGGCATGAAGGTGGAGTTGATCGCGCGCTCTTCGGTGGGGAACAGGCGATCGCCGAGGCGCACTTCCTGGGTCGAGCGGCTCAGCAGCATGGTGCCGATATCGCCTTCCTCGGCGACGATCTCGCCGGTGCCGACATCGTCGGCGTTGATGCCGAGGAATTCCTGGGTTTCCGGATCGGTGTAGGTCTTGCCCTGGCGGAAGATGCCGTACACCGGTGCGCTTTCGTCGAAGCTGCCGCGGGCATAGACGCGGTCACCGGCGCCGCTGACCACGCGCTCGGCGTTACCGGCCACCACGTAGGGGGCGCCGGCGAACTGCTCGGGGGTGTCGACGATGCGGTTGGACAGCAGGAAGCTGTTGATCGCTTCCAGCGGGATGGTCGGGATCGCCTCGGCCATCGGCGTGCTGCGCACCTGCGGCGACAGCTTGATGGTGCCGCGCGACTCGCCGCGGTTGAGCATCAGGCGCGGCTGGCCGTCGATATAGACGAGGTTGAGGGTATCACCGGGGTAGATCAGGTGCGGGTTGGCGACTTGCGGGTTGGCATGCCAGATTTCCGGCCACTTCCAGGGTTGACTCAGGAACTTGCCGGAAATATCCCAGAGGGTATCGCCCTTGACCACGGTGTAGCGGTCCGGGTGACCGTCCTTGAGTTGCACTTCGGCCTGGACCAGGCCGGTCTGGGCCAAACCGCCGGCTGCCAGCAGCAGCAGGGCGAGTAGTGATTTCCTCATACGGTGAATCCCTTTATTATGTGTCTTCACGTGAAGCGCCCTAGCGCCGCGTCCAAACCCGCTGAATCCGCGGCGTGAAGCCGTTTTTCAATGCTGTTCATCATCTTAGCAGCGGATTTTGACTTTATTCCACAAGTGCATCACAAACGCATATGGCGATCCTGAATATCCTCGAATTTCCTGATCCACGCCTGCGTACCATCGCCAAACCGGTGGACGTCGTGGACGACTCCATCCGTCAATTGGTCGACGACATGTTCGAGACCATGTACGACGCGCCCGGTATCGGCCTGGCGGCGACCCAGGTCAACGTGCACAAGCGCGTGGTGGTGATGGACCTGTCCGAGGACAAGTCCGAGCCGCGGGTATTCATCAATCCCGAGTTCGAGTCGCTGACCGAAGAGATGGATCAGTACCAGGAAGGCTGCCTGTCGGTGCCCGGCTTCTACGAGAACGTCGACCGCCCGCAGAAGGTCAGGATCAAGGCGCTGGACCGCGACGGCCAGCCCTACGAGCTGATCGCCGAAGGCCTGCTCGCCGTATGCATCCAGCACGAATGCGATCACCTCAACGGCAAGCTGTTCGTCGACTACCTGTCCAGCCTGAAACGCGACCGGATCAAGAAAAAGCTGGAAAAACAGCACCGCCAGCGGGCTTGATCCACCAAATTCCTAAAGGCTTGCCGCGGCAAGCCTTTTTCTTTTAGCGAGCCCCCATGTCTGACTCCCTGCGCATCGTCTTCGCCGGCACCCCGGAATTCGCCGCCGAGCACCTCAAGGCCCTGCTGGCCAGCCAGCATGAAATCGTCGCCGTCTACACCCAACCGGATCGCCCGGCCGGTCGCGGCCAGAAGCTTGCGCCCAGCCCGGTCAAGCAGCTCGCCGTGGAGCACGGCATCCCCGTCTATCAGCCGGCCAGCCTGCGCAACGAAGAGGCCCAGGCCGAGCTGGCCGCGCTCAAGCCGGACCTGATGGTGGTGGTGGCCTACGGCCTGATCCTGCCGCAGGCGGTGCTCGACACGCCGCGTCTGGGCTGCATCAACAGCCACGCCTCGCTGCTGCCGCGTTGGCGCGGCGCCGCGCCGATCCAGCGCGCGGTACAGGCCGGCGACGGCGAGAGCGGCGTCACCGTGATGCAGATGGAAGCCGGCCTGGACACCGGGCCGATGCTGCTCAAGGTCAGCACGCCGATCAGTGCTGAGGATACTGGCGGCAGCCTGCACGACCGCCTTGCCCAGCTCGGTCCGCAGGCCGTGCTCACCGCCATCGCCGGCCTGGCCGCCGGCACCCTGGTCGGCGAAGTGCAGGACGATGCCCAGGCCAACTACGCGCACAAGCTGAACAAGGATGAGGCGCGCCTCGACTTCAGTCGTCCGGCCGTGGAACTGGAGCGCCTGGTGCGTGCCTTCCATCCCTGGCCGATCTGCCATACCACGCTGGCGGGCGATGCCCTGAAAGTCCACGCAGCGGAGATAGGCGAGGGCAGCGGTGCGCCCGGCAGCATCCTCGCCGCCGACAAGCGCGGCCTGACCGTGGCCTGCGGCGAGGGAGCGCTGCGCCTGACCCGTGTGCAGTTGCCCGGCGGCAAACCGCTGGCTTTCGCCGACCTCTACAACAGCCGCCGCGAGCAGTTCGCCGCCGGCCTGGTGCTCGGTCAATGAACCCACGCCTGGCCGCCGCCCGCGCCCTGACCGCCGTACTGTCCGGCAAGGCCTCGCTGGGCAGCAGCCTGCCGCCGCAACTGGACAAGGTCGAACACCACGACCGCGCCCTGGCCCAGGACCTGGCCTTCGGTGCCGCGCGCTGGCAGCCGCGTCTGCAGCTGCTGGCCGACAGGCTGCTGGACAAGCCCTTCAAGGCGGCCGACAAGGACGTGGAAGCCCTGCTGCTGATCGGCCTCTACCAGCTGCTGCACAGCCGCATCCCGGCGCACGCCGCCATCGGCGAAACGGTCGGCTGCGCCGGCGCGCTGAAAAAACCCTGGGCCAAGGGCCTGCTCAACGCCGTGCTGCGCCGCGCCCAGCGCGAGCACGAGGCGCTGTTCGCCGAACTGGAGCGCGACCCGGTGCTGCACACCGCCCACCCGCGCTGGCTGCAGAAGGCGCTCAAGGCGCACTGGCCCGAGCACTGGCAAGCCATCTGCGCCGCCAATAACGCCCACCCGCCGCTGATCCTGCGGGTCAATCGCCGCCACGGCAGCCGCGACGCCTATCTCGAAGAGCTGCGCAGTGCAGGCCTTGCAGCCGAACCCTGCACCTTCAGCCGCGACGGCGTGCGCCTGCTGCAGCCCTGCGACGTGACCACGCTGCCCGGCTTCAAGCAAGGCCGCGTCAGCGTGCAGGACGAGGCTGCGCAGCTGGCCGCCGAGCTGCTCGAGCTGGCCCCCGGCCAGCGGGTGCTGGACGCTTGCGCTGCGCCCGGCGGCAAGACCTGTCACCTGCTGGAGGTCGAGCCGGCCTTGCGCGAAGTGGTGGCCGTGGACCTGGAGGCCAAGCGCCTGGCGCGCGTGCGCGAGAACCTGGAGCGCCTGCAGCTCGATGCCACCCTGATCGCCGCCGACGGCCGCGACACCGCCGCCTGGTGGGACGGCACGCCGTTCCAGCGCATCCTGCTCGATGCGCCCTGTTCGGCCACCGGGGTGATCCGCCGCCATCCGGATATCAAGCTGACCCGCCAGCCCGAGGACATCCCCGCCCTGGCCCAGCTGCAGGGCGAGCTGCTCGACGCCCTGTGGCCGACGCTGGCGCCGGGCGGCGTGCTGCTCTACGCCACCTGCTCGGTGCTGCCGACCGAGAACAGCGAAACCGTCGCCGCCTTCCTCGCCCGCACCCCGGATGCGCAGGAAGTGACCATCGCCGGCGACTTCGGCCTGCAATCGCCACACGGTCGCCAGTTGCTGCCGCAGCTGGACGGCCACGACGGCTTCTACTATGCCAAGCTGATCAAGACTGCCGCGCCCGCGCGCGGCTAACGGAGCCCATCAGTGAAGATCATTATTCTCGGCGCCGGCCAGGTTGGCGGCACCCTGGCGGAACACCTGGCCAGCGAGGCCAACGACATCACCGTGGTCGACACCGACGGCGACCGCCTGCGCGACCTGGGCGACCGCCTGGATATCCGCACCGTGCAGGGCAAGGGTTCCTTCCCCACCGTGCTGCGCCAGGCCGGCGCCGACGATGCCGACATGCTGGTGGCGGTGACCAACAGCGACGAAGTCAACATGATCGCCTGCCAGGTGGCCTACACCCTGTTCCACACCCCGACCAAGATCGCCCGGGTGCGCGAGGCGGCCTACCTGACTCGCAGCGGCCTGTTCGACAACGAGGCGATCCCGGTCGATGTGCTGATCAGCCCCGAGCAGGTGGTGACCAACTACATCAAGCGCCTGATCGAACACCCCGGCGCCCTGCAGGTGATCGACTTCGCCGAGGGCAAGGCGCAGCTGGTGGCGGTCAAGGCCTACTACGGCGGCCCGCTGGTCGGCCAGCAGCTGCGCCAGCTGCGCCAGCACATGCCCAACGTCGACACCCGGGTGGCGGCGATCTTCCGCCGCAACCGGCCGATCATGCCGCAGGGCGACACAGTGATCGAAGCCGACGACGAGGTGTTCTTTATCGCCGCCAAGGCCCACATCCGCGCGGTGATGAGCGAGATGCGCCGCCTCGAGGACAGCTACAAGAAGGTGGTGATCGCCGGCGGCGGGCATATCGGCGAACGCCTGGCCGAGGCCATCGAGAGCCGCTACCAGGTGAAGATCATCGAGATGAACCCGGCGCGCTGCCGCTACCTGTCCGAAGCCCTCGACAGCACCATAGTGCTGCAAGGCAGCGCCTCGGACCGCGACCTGCTGGTGGAAGAGAACATCAACGACGCCGACATCTTCCTCGCCCTGACCAACGACGACGAGGCCAACATCATGTCGTCGCTGCTGGCCAAGCGCCTCGGCGCGCGCAAGGTGATGACCATCATCAACAACCCGGCCTACGTCGACCTGGTGCAGGGCGGCGAGATCGACATCGCCATCAGCCCGCAGCTGGCCACCATCGGCACATTGCTGACCCACGTGCGCCGCGGCGATATCGAAAGCGTGCACAGCCTGCGCCGCGGCGCGGCCGAAGCGCTGGAAGTGATCGCCCACGGCGACGCCAAGTCGAGCAAGGTGATCGGCCGCATGATCGAGGACATCGCCCTGCCGCCGAGCACCACCATCGGCGCCATCATTCGCGACGAGGAAGTGCTGATCGCCCACGACGACACGGTGATCGAGTCCGGCGACCACGTGATCCTGTTCCTGGTCGACAAGAAATACATCCGCGACGTCGAGCGCCTGTTCCAGGCCGGCCTGACGTTCTTTTGAACCCGGCCAGTCCGGGCGACAACGCAGGATCCGAGATGAGCACCGAGACGCTGGAAAAACTGCTGGCCAAAGGCACCGACAACGCCCTGCTGCGCTTCGGCCTGGGCAAGGGCCATCTGGATGCCGGCAACGCCGCCCTGGCTGCCGAGCACCTGCGCCGCTGCGTCGAGTTCGATCCGGCTTATTCGGCGGCCTGGAAGCTGCTGGGCAAGGCCCTGCAGGCCGGCGCCGACACCGACGGCGCGCGCCAGGCCTGGCAACAGGGCATCGCCGCCGCGCAAGCCAAGGGCGACAAGCAGGCGGAAAAGGAAATGACGGTGTTTCTGCGCAAGCTGGACAAGGCCCACCCCTGACAGCCCGCCGCTCCTAAGCTAGCCTGAGGCGAAGCCCTGCTTCGCCCTTCGCCCTCGCATGGGAGTCGACCGATGAAACCCAGCTTCTCCGGCCTTGTCGCCGCCAAGAATGGCCAACTGGCCGTTACCCTGCGCGCACCGAATACCGGCGGCACGGGCGCTATCTCCTGTCGTAGTCAGGCAAGCCTGGGCACCGACGGCAACGGCATCCTCACCTTGTCAGCCGGCATCGGCAACCCGCCCGGCATGTGGGTGCATTACGTCGAGACCCGCGCCGCCTACGGCATCGCCGAGGCCGGCGAGACTTGGTCGGCGAGCGGCCCGTTCAGCGGCTGTCAGATCGTGGTCGGCAGCACCGATGGGCGGGTATTCGTCGCCCACCTGGCGCAGCAGTCTGGCTCGACTGCCGACACCGACTGGTCCGGGCGGGGCTGGAAAGGGGACGTATGGGGACGCTGGAAGGTGCCGGTGCCGTCCTACGACTTCTACTCCAACAGCGTCGTCTTCGTCGACTGGTCCAAGGGCGCTTCGCCCAAGGACATCAGCGTCGTTCGCGTGGATCTGCGCACCCGCAGCATGGGCGGTTTCGACAACGGCCCGATGGAGATCTTCAACGTGGTTCAGGTGGCTTGATCAGGCCACCGCCCGCTCCCGCGGCAGCAGGCGGCCGATGGCGCCGAGCAGCATGCCGTACAGCGGCACGAACAGAATCAGGCTGATCGCCAGCTTGATCGCATAGTCCACCGTGGCGATCTCCACCCAGTTGGCGGCCATGAAGGCGTCGCCGCTGCGCCAGAAGGCGATGGAGAAGAAGGCGTAGGTGTCCAGCAGGTTGCCCAGCAGGGTCGAGGCGGCCGGCGCCACCCACCACTGGCGCAGCTGGCGCAGGCGGTCGAACACCTGAATATCCAGCAGCTGCCCCAGCACATAGGCGAGGAAGCTGGCCAGGGCGATGCGGAAGACGAAGGAGTTGAACTCGCCGAGGGCGGCGAAACCGGCGAAGCGCGCCTCGTGGAACAGCACCGAGACCACGTAGGACGCCAGCAGCGCCGGCAGCATCACCCGGGCGATCACCTGGCGCGCCGGGCCCTTGCCGAGCAGGCGCACGGTCAGGTCGGTGGCGAGGAAGATAAAGGGAAAGCTGAACGCGCCCCAGGTGGTCTGCCAGCCGAACAGGCTCATGGGCAGCTGCACCAGGTAGTTGCTGGCGATGATGATCAGGATATGGAAGGCGATCAGAACGGCCAGCGCCGCACGGCGGGCCGAAGGGGTGAGGCTGTGCATGTCGATCCTTTTTGAGTGCGATGGGGTGAGGGAACCCATGGTCGGGCCGCGACCTGGCGCGGCGGCCGGCATTCTAGCGATTTCCTGACTCGAAGGGTAACTTTTTAACCCGCGGCGGACGGGCGGTCATTTCTTGTACAGCGTTCAGGCCTGCATAAAGCGCAGCCCGGCCCCTTCGGCATCCACCCGCACCACCTCCATCTGCAGCACCGGCGCCTCGATCGGCAGGTCCTGCACCTGGCCGCTGACCCGGTCGCCGACGCTCAGCGCGGCCATCTGCGGATGCCGCACGTAGACACCGCTGTCGGACAGGTCGCGGGTCTGCGCCACCAGTTCGCCGAAGCTGGGGTGGCAGATCTTGATCCGGCACTTGATCGGGGTGCGTACCTGGTGACGCTGATTCGACATGGCGGGGCTTCCATTCGGCGCGGAGGATGCCGCCTTTAATAACGCAAAACGTCGGCAAATCCCAAGGATTGGCGGAAAAAAGGCGCCATCGCGGCGCCTTGCTTCAGTACCACTTGGCCTCGCCGTCCGGACGTTTCTTGAAGCGTTTCATGCTCCACATGTACTGACTCGGGTAGTTGCGCACGTAGCGCGACACCACTTCGCTCATGGCCGCCACGCCTTCTTCCACGTTCTCGCTGTACATGCCTTCGGGTGCCGCTTCGAGGATCACCTTGTAGCCGCTGCCGTCCGGCAGGCGCAGCGCATGCAGGAACACGCCGACCGCCTTGCCGCCGGCGAGCATGCCGGGGACGAACTTGCTGGTCAGCGCGGTGGTGCCGAGAAAGGGCACGAAAACGCCGGCGGAACGGCTCGGCTCGGGATCGGCCGGAATGCCTACGGCGCCGCCTTTGCGCACTTCCTTGATGACGCTGAGGATGCCCTCCTTGGTCGAGGGCGCCACGCGGTTGCCCATCTGCACGCGCTGCTGCTGCAGCAGCTCGTCGACCGCCTTGAGCTTGGGTGGGCGGTAGAAAATGATCGGTTTGCACTGGTTGCAGTAGAAGTGGTTGAGCACTTCCCAGTTGCCCAGGTGGCTGGTGATGCCGACCACGCCCTTGCCCGAGGCCAGCGCCTGCTGCAGCACGTCCAGGCCTTCCACTTGGCGGATCAGCTTGAGCGATTTCTGCGCCGGCCAGATCCAGGCGCAGGCGCTTTCGGTGAGGGTCTTGCCGATGTCCTTGAGGCTCTGCCCGACCAGACGATCCAGTTCGGCCTGATTCAGCTCGGGAAAGCACTTGCTCAGGTTGATGCGCACCACGTCGCGCGAGCCGTTGGGCAATTTCCACATCAGCCAGCCGATGGCATTGCCCACCGCTTGCACGGCGCGCCAGGGCAGCAGGGCGAACAGACGGAGAAAGCCGACCACCAGCCGGCCTTTGAATGCTTCCACGAATGACTCCAGGGGTTGCATGAAAAGCCGGCATTGTACCCGCCATGGTCAGATCACGTAGCCCGGATGCGATCTGTGGCCGCTGCGGCCTTCAGGCCGTCGCCGCCGAACCGCTCAACGCGGGGTAACGGTCGCAGTCGGTGGTGTGGTCCATCACCATGCCCGTGGCCTGCATGAAGGCATAGCAGATGGTCGGCCCGACGAAGTTGAAGCCCGCCTTGCGCAACGCCTTGCTCATCGCCTCGGCCTCGGGCGTCACCGCCAGCATCTGGCTGCGGTCGCTGAAATGATTGATCTTCGGCGCGCCGCCGACGAAGGACCAGAGCCAGGTCACCGGATCCTCCAGCTTCAGCCAGGCCTGGGCATTCTGCCGCACGGCCTTGAGCTTGAGGCGGTTGCGGATGATGCCGGGTTCCTGCATCAGCGCCTCGATTTCCTCGTCGCTCAGCCGCGCCAGGCGTTCGGGCTCGAAGCCATGCAGCACCTGACGGTAGCGCTCGCGCTTCTTCAGCACGGTGATCCACGACAGCCCGGCCTGGGCCCCTTCGAGCAGCAGCATCTCGAACAGCGCGCGCGGCTCGCGCTGCGGCACGCCCCATTCCTCGTCGTGGTAGGCCTGGTACAGCGGATCATCGGTACACCAGAAGCAGCGGGGCATGGTCTCGGCCTCGGTCGCGGGAGATGGCTCGGACTATAGCAGTAAAACAGCTGGATATAAATACAGTCTCGCGAAGCCGGGCGCGCCTGATCCTGCGGGCTGCGCCCAGTTTCGATATACTCCCCGGCTTTCCGTCGCAGCCTCAACAGGTGAATTTTTCGTGAGCCAGACCAAGCCTGCCGTGCGCACCTTCCAGGACCTGATCCTGGCCCTGCAGAACTACTGGGCCGAGCAGGGCTGCGTGGTGCTGCAGCCCTACGACATGGAAGTGGGCGCCGGGACCTTCCACACCGCCACCTTTCTGCGCGCCGTCGGTCCCGAGACCTGGAACGCCGCCTACGTGCAGCCCTCGCGCCGTCCGGCCGACGGCCGCTACGGCGAGAACCCCAACCGCCTGCAGCATTACTACCAGTTCCAGGTGGTCTTGAAACCGAACCCGGAGAACTTCCAGGAGCTGTACCTGGGTTCGCTGCAGGCCATCGGCATCGACCCGCTGGTGCACGACATCCGCTTCGTCGAGGACAACTGGGAATCGCCGACCCTCGGCGCCTGGGGCCTGGGCTGGGAAATCTGGCTCAACGGCATGGAAGTCACCCAGTTCACCTACTTCCAGCAGGTCGGCGGCATCGAGTGCTACCCGGTGACCGGCGAGATCACCTACGGCCTGGAGCGCCTGGCCATGTACCTGCAGGGCGTCGACTCGGTCTACGACCTGATCTGGACCGACGGCCCGTTCGGCACCGTGACCTACGGCGACGTGTTCCACCAGAACGAGGTGGAGCAGTCCACCTACAACTTCGAGCACGCCAACGTCGACAAGCTGTTCGAGCTGTTCGATTTCTACGAGAGCGAAGCCAATCGCCTGATCGAGCTGCAGCTGCCGCTGCCGACCTACGAGATGGTGCTCAAGGCCTCGCACACCTTCAACCTGCTCGACGCCCGCCGCGCCATCTCGGTGACCGCGCGTCAGCAGTACATCCTGCGCGTGCGCACCCTGGCCCGCGCCGTGGCGCAAAGCTACCTGCAGGCGCGTGCCCGCCTCGGCTTCCCCATGGCCAGCGCCGAACTGCGTGACGAAGTACTGGCCAAGCTCAAGGATGCAGGTCTCCTGCAAGACGAAGACCTGGGCAACACCCTGGAGGCGCAAGCATGAGTGCACAAGATTTCCTGGTCGAACTGGGCACCGAAGAGCTGCCACCAAAAGCCCTGAAGAGCCTCGGTGAGGCCTTCCTCGCCGGTATCGAGAAAGGCCTCAAGGCCGCCGGGCTGGGCTACACCGCCAGCCGCGTATACGCCGCGCCGCGCCGCCTGGCAGTGCTGATCGAGCAGCTCGAAGAGCAACAGGCCGACCGCAGCATGAACCTCGACGGTCCGCCGATCCAGGCCGCCTTCGACGCCGACGGCAAGCCGACCCAGGCCGCCCTGGGCTTCGCCCGCAAGTGCGGGGTGGACATCGCCGAGATCGACCGCAGCGGCGCGAAACTGCGCTTCGCCCAGCACATCCCCGGCCAGCCGGCGGTGCAGCTGCTGCCGACCATAGTGCAGGATTCGCTGAACGACCTGCCGATCCCCAAACGCATGCGCTGGGCCGATCGCCGCGACGAGTTCGTCCGTCCCACCCAGTGGCTGGTGATGCTGTTCGGCGACGCCGTGGTCGACTGCGAGATCCTCGCGCAGAAGGCCGGCCGCGTGTCCCGCGGCCACCGCTTCCACGCCAACCGCGAGGTGCGCATCGGCAGCCCGGCCAGCTACGCCGAGGACCTGCGCAGCGCCTATGTGCTGGCCGACTTCGCCGAGCGCCGCGAGCTCATCGGCCGTCGCGTCGACGAGCTGGCCGCCGCCGAGCAGGGCACGGCCATCGTGCCGCCGGCGCTGCTGGACGAAGTGACCGCGCTGGTCGAGTGGCCGGTGCCGCTGGTCTGCTCCTTCGAGGAACGCTTCCTCGAGGTGCCGCAGGAGGCGCTGATCAGCACCATGCAGGACAACCAGAAGTACTTCTGCCTGCTCGATGCCAAGGGCAAGCTGCTGCCGCGTTTCATCACCGTGGCCAACGTCGAGTCCAAGGACCCGGCGCAGATCGTCGCCGGCAACGAGAAGGTGGTGCGCCCGCGCCTGACCGACGCCGAGTTCTTCTTCAAGCAGGACAAGAAGCACAAGCTCGAAGGCTTCAACCAGCGCCTGGCCAACGTGGTGTTCCAGGCCCAGCTCGGCTCGGTCTACGACAAGGCCCAGCGCGTCTCCGCCCTGGCCGGTTTCATCGCCGGGCAGATCGGTGGCGACGCCCAGCGCGCCGCCCGCGCCGGCCTGCTGTGCAAGTGCGACCTGGCCACCGAGATGGTCGGTGAATTCCCCGAGATGCAGGGCATCGCCGGCTACTACTACGCGCTCAACGACGGCGAGCCGCAGGACGTCGCCCTGGCCCTCAACGAGCAGTACATGCCGCGTGGGGCAGGGGCGGAGCTGCCGAGCACCCTGACCGGCGCTGCCGTGGCGGTGGCCGACAAGCTCGACACCCTGGTCGGCATCTTCGGCATCGGCATGCTGCCCACCGGCTCCAAGGACCCCTACGCCCTGCGTCGCGCGGCGCTGGGGATTCTGCGGATCCTGATCGAGAAGGACCTGGATCTCGACCTGGCCGCCGCCGTGGCCTTCGCCATCGAGCAGTTCGGGGACAAGATCAAGGCCGACGGGCTGGGCAATCAGGTGCTGGACTTTATCTTCGACCGCCTGCGCGCCCGCTACGAGGACGAAGGCGTCGAGGTCGCGGTGTACCAGGCGGTGCGCGCGGTCGGCCCGACCTCGCCGCTGGACTTCGACCAGCGCGTGCAGGCTGTGCAGGCGTTCCGCGCCCTGCCGCAGGCCGCCGCCCTGGCCGCGGCGAACAAGCGCGTGTCCAACCTGCTGAGCAAGGCCGAAGGCGGCATCGCCGCCCAGGTCGAGGCGCACTACTTCGACAGCCCCAGCGAGTTCGCCCTCAACGCCGCGATCCAGCAGGCCGACCAGGCCGTGCAACCGCTGGCCGCGTCGCGTCAGTACAGCCAGGCGCTGAGCCAGCTGGCCAGCCTGCGCGAGCCGGTGGACGCCTTCTTCGAGGCGGTGCTGGTCAACGCCGAAGACGCCAAGGTACGCGCCAACCGCTACGCCCTGCTGGCCCGCCTGCGCGGGCTGTTCCTCGGCGTGGCGGATATCTCGGTGCTGGGCTGACGCCAGCCGCGGCAAGCTCCAAGCTTCGAGCGGCAAGCTGTCCGCCCTGACTTGGAGCTTGCGCCTTGGAGCTTGTAGCTATGAAGTTGCTGATTCTCGACCGCGACGGCGTCATCAACCAGGACTCCGACGCCTATATCAAGAGCCTGGACGAGTGGATTCCGATCCCTTCGTCCATCGCCGCCATCGCCCGCCTGTCGCGCGCCGGCTGGACCGTGGCGGTGGCCACCAACCAATCCGGCATCGCCCGTGGCTACTACGACCTGGCCACCCTCGAAGCCATGCACGCGCGCCTGCGCGAACTGGTGGCGGAGCAGGGCGGCGACCTCGGCCTGATCCTCCACTGCCCGCACGGGCCGGACGACGGCTGCGCCTGCCGCAAGCCGAAACCGGGCCTGCTGCAGGGCATTGCCGCGCACTACGGCACGCCATTGGCAGGCGTGTGGTTCGTCGGCGACAGCAGCGGTGACCTGCAGGCCGCGCAAGCCGTCGACTGTCAGCCCGTGCTGGTGAAAACCGGCAAGGGCGAACGTACCCTGGCCAAACCGTTGCCGCCGGGAACCCTGGTATTCGATGATCTGGCGGCCGTCGCCGATCAACTGCTCTCATAAGGTGCAAGGCTCCATGACGATATCGCAGGCCCTCAGAACCACGCTCTTCTACCTGCTCCTGTCGTCCAGCGCCTTTCTCTGGTGCATCGTCAGCGTACTGGCGGCGCCCTTCCTGCCGTTCCGTCGGCGCTACCGCTTCGTCATCCAGAACTGGTGCCGCTGCGCGGTGTGGCTGGCCAGGGTGGTGGTCGGCATCCGCTACCAGGTGCGCGGCCTGGAGCACATCCCCGCGCAGCCCTGCGTGATCCTGGCCAACCACCAGAGCACCTGGGAGACCTTCTTCCTCTCCGCGCTGTTCGAGCCGCTGTCCCAGGTGGTCAAACGCGAGCTGCTGCGCGTGCCGTTCTTCGGCTGGGCCATGGCCCTGCTCAAGCCCATCGCCATCGACCGCAGCAACCCCAAGGCGGCGCTCAAGCAGCTGGCCAAGCAGGGCGACGAACGCCTCAAGCAGGGCGCCTGGGTGCTGATCTTCCCCGAGGGCACGCGCATTCCGCCGGGCCAGATCGGTAAGTTCTCCCGCGGCGGCGCGTCGCTGGCGGTGAACGCCGGTCTGCCGCTGCTGCCCATCGCCCACAATGCCGGCGAGTTCTGGCCCAAGCAGGGCTGGGGCAAGCGCCCCGGCACCGTGCAGGTGATCATCGGCGCACCGATGCACGCCGAAGGCGAGGGCCCGCGCGCCATCGCCGAACTCAACGAACGCGCCTTCGCCTGGGTCTGCGAACGGCAGACCGAACTGCGCGGCGCCGCGCCGCAACTGGCCAGCCTCGCCGAGCAGGCCTGACTAGTCCGCTGTGGATAAGCTGTGGGCGAACGGTAGGAAAGGCGCCAGATCTTCCTATAGCCCATTGATTTTTATGGGTATTTTTCTCTGAAGCGGTATCACCGCCACCGGGCATAAGTTGTCCGGAACAAGGACTCCCGAGGCCGGCGCGCCTGCTCGCTCGACGATCAGCTCAACTTGATCCTCAGTTAATGGCAGCACTTAAAACAGAAAGCCCCGGCTGTTTTCAGCCGGGGCTTTCTGTTTACGACGCGGCCAATCATCTGCTTGGCCTGATCTTGCTGCCGATCAGAAGTCCAGGTTGGACACCGCCAGGGCGTTGGACTCGATGAAGTCGCGGCGCGGCTCCACGGCATCGCCCATCAGGGTGTTGAAGATCTGGTCGGCGGCGATGGCGTCCTCGATGGTTACCTTGAGCATGCGGCGCACTTCCGGGTCCATGGTGGTTTCCCACAGCTGCTCCGGGTTCATCTCGCCGAGCCCCTTGTAGCGCTGGATGCTGTGGCGCTTGGTGCTCTCGCTCATCAGCCATTCCAGGCCTTCCTTGAAGCTGGTCACCGGCTTCTTGCGCTCGCCGCGCTGTACGTAGGCGCCGTCTTCCAGCAGGTTGTTGAGCTGCTCGCCGAGCGCGGTCACCGTGCGGTAGTCGTTGCTGGCGAAGAAGTCGCGGTTGAAGGTGATGTAGCTGGAGACGCCGTGGGAGATCAGCTCCACCTCGGGCAGCCACAGGTGGCGCTCGCGGTCTTCGCGCAGGCTGGTCTTGTACACCAGACCGGACTTCTCCATGACCTTCAGGCGAGCATCGAGCAGGCCCAGCCAGGCCTGCATGGCACCCTGGTCGGCCAGTTGCTCGACGCTGACGCGCGGCAGGTAGACGAAGTGCTCGGTAAGCTCGATCGGATACAGACGCGACAGGCGATTGAGGGTCTTCATCACCCCACGGTACTCGCCCACCAGCTTCTCCAGCGCCTCGCCGGCCAGGCCTGGGGCGCCTTCGTTGACGTGCAGGCTGGCGTCTTCCAGGGCCGACTGGGTCATGTATTCGTCCATGGCCTCGTCGTCCTTGATGTACTGCTCCTGCTTGCCCTTCTTCACCTTGTACAGCGGCGGCTGGGCGATGTAGATGTAGCCGCGTTCGATCAGCTCCGGCAGCTGGCGGAAGAAGAAGGTCAGCAGCAGGGTGCGGATGTGCGAGCCGTCGACGTCGGCGTCGGTCATGATGATGATGTTGTGGTAACGCAGCTTGTCGATGTTGTACTCCTCGCGCCCGATACCGCAGCCGAGGGCGGTGATCAGGGTGCCGACTTCCTGGGAGGAGAGCATCTTGTCGAAGCGGGCTTTTTCCACGTTGAGGATCTTGCCCTTGAGCGGCAGGATCGCCTGGGTCCTGCGGTTGCGGCCCTGCTTGGCAGAACCGCCCGCGGAGTCACCCTCCACTATGTAGAGTTCGGACAGCGCCGGGTCCTTTTCCTGGCAGTCGGCCAGCTTGCCGGGCAGCCCGGCAATATCCAGCGCGCCCTTGCGGCGGGTCATCTCGCGGGCCTTGCGCGCGGCTTCGCGGGCGCGGGCAGCGTCGATCATCTTGCCGACCACGGCCTTGGCTTCGTTGGGGTTTTCCAGCAGGAAGTCGGCGAAGTACTTGCCCATTTCCTGTTCGACCGCGGTCTTCACTTCGCTGGAGACCAGCTTGTCCTTGGTCTGCGAGCTGAATTTCGGGTCCGGCACCTTGACCGAGATGATCGCGGTCAAGCCTTCGCGGGCATCGTCACCGGTGGTGCTGACCTTGAACTTCTTGGCCAGGCCTTCCTGCTCGATATAGGTGTTGAGGTTACGCGTCAGCGCCGAGCGGAAGCCGGCGAGGTGGGTGCCGCCGTCGCGCTGGGGAATGTTATTGGTGAAGCACAACAGGTTCTCGTTGAAGCTGTCGTTCCACTGCAGGGCCACTTCCACGCCGACGCCATCGTCGCGCTGCACGTTGAAGTGGAACACCTGGTTGACCGTGGTCTTGTTGTGGTTGAGGTACTCGACGAAGGCGCGCAGACCGCCCTCGTACTTGAACAGTTCTTCCTTGCCGCTGCGTTCGTCCTTGAGCAGGATACCGACGCCGGAGTTGAGGAAGGACAGTTCGCGCAGGCGCTTGGCCAGGATGTCCCAGCTAAAGTGGATGTTGTGGAAGGTTTCTTCCGAGGGCTTGAAATGAATCTGCGTGCCGGTGCCTTCGGTGTCACCAACGGCGGCCAGCGGCGCCTGGGGCACGCCATGCACGTAGGTCTGTTCCCAGATCTTGCCGCCGCGGCGGATGGTCAGCACCAGTTCCTTGGACAGCGCGTTGACCACCGAAACACCCACGCCATGCAGACCGCCGGAAACCTTGTAGCTGTTGTCGTCGAACTTACCGCCGGCGTGCAGCACGGTCATGATCACTTCGGCGGCGGAAACACCTTCTTCCTTGTGGATATCCACCGGAATGCCGCGGCCGTTGTCGCGCACGCTGATCGACTCATCCGGATGGATGGTGATGACGATCTCGCTGCAATGCCCGGCCAGGGCCTCGTCGATGGAGTTGTCGACCACCTCGAACACCATGTGGTGCAGACCGCTGCCATCGTCGGTATCGCCGATGTACATGCCAGGCCGCTTGCGTACGGCATCCAGGCCCTTGAGGACCTTAATGTTATTGGAGTCGTACGTTTGGTTGTCGCTCATGCCTTCACTCCCGGTGGTCGTGGGTCTGGGTGATACGGCCATGTTCCACGTGGAACATGGCAACCGGCGTATCCGTTTGCCAGCCGTCCCTCAACAATTCATGGTCTACACAGGTGATGAACACCTGGCAGTGCAAATCTTCCAGCAACCGGCACAATGCCAACCGGTGCTGCTCATCCAGTTCCGACGGCAGGTCGTCGACCAGATAGATACATTGGCCGCGCTTGGCCTCGTTGACCAAGTGGCCCTGGGCGATGCGCAACGCGCACACCACCAATTTCTGTTGCCCCCGCGAAAGGATCTCCGCCGCGTTATGCCCGGCCAGCCGCAAGCGCAGATCGGCGCGCTGGGGGCCTGCCTGGGTATGCCCGAGTTGCTGGTCACGGAGGAGGGAGGCGGCGAGCACGTCGCTCAGCTCACGATCCTTGTCCCAGCCGCGGTAGTAGCTCAGGGTCAGCCCTTCGAGCTGCAGCAGCTCTGCCAGGGTACGCTCGAATACCGGTTTCAGTGCCTGGATATAGGCCCGTCTGTAGGTGTCGATCTCCGCGCTGGCAGTGCACAGTTCGCGGTCCCACGCGGCCTGCGAAGCGCCGTCAAGTGTACCATGGCGCAGCCACGAGTTCCGCTGCCGCAGGGCCTTCTGCAGGCGCTGCCAAGCGCCGAGGAACCGATGTTCCACGTGGAACACGCCCCAATCGAGGAACTGCCGGCGAATCTTCGGCGCCCCCTCGAGCAGACGAAAACTGTCCGGGTTGATCAGCTGCAACGGCAGCAGATCGGCCAGCTGCGCTGCGCTGCGCGCATTCTGTCCATCCACGCGAATCTGCAGCTCGCCCTGGCGGTCGCGGGAAATACCCAGGTTGCTGCTGCCGCATTCAGCCAACTGCACCTGACCGAACACGGTACAGGCCGGTTGTTCGTAATGGATCACCGGCTGCAGACGGGAGCTGCGAAAGGAGCGGGCCAGGCCGAGCAGATGGATGGCTTCCAGCAGACTGGTCTTGCCGCTGCCGTTGGCGCCGTGAAGGATGTTGATGCGGGGGGAGGGGGAGAGGGTCACCGGGTGCAGGTTGCGCACCGCGGTGACCGTTACGCGGGTCAGCGACATCTAGCGGCTTCGGTCACAGGCGCATCGGCATGACGACGTAGGCGGAATCGTCGTTGTCGGCTTCCTGCAGCAGGGCGCTGCTGTTGGAGTCGGAGAGGATCAGGCGCACCTGCTCGGTGCCCATCACGCCCAGCACGTCGAGCAGGTAGCTGACGTTGAAGCCGATCTCCAGGCTGGCGCCGTTGTAGTCGACGACGATCTCTTCCTCGGCCTCTTCCTGCTCCGGGTTGTTGGCCTGGATCTTCAGCAGACCGGCGGCCAGGGTCAGGCGGATGCCGCGGTACTTCTCGTTGGACAGGATCGCGGTGCGGCTGAAGGCTTCACGCAGGCCCTGACGATCGGCCAGCACCAGCTTGTCGCCGCCACGCGGCAGCACGCGCTCGTAATCAGGGAACTTGCCGTCGACCAGCTTGGAGGTGAAGGTGAACTCGCCGGTGTTGGCGCGAATGTGGTGCTGACCGAGGACGATGCTGACTTCGGCGTCCTGCTCGGTGAGCAGGCGGGCCAGCTCGAGAATACCTTTGCGCGGCACTATCACCTGGTGCTTGCCGTCCTGCTGGATGGCCGCCTCCATCGAGCACATGGCCAGGCGGTGACCGTCGGTGGCCACCGCGCGCAGCAGGCCGCTCTGCACTTCCAGCAGCATGCCGTTGAGGTAGTAACGCACGTCCTGTTGGGCCATGGCGAAGCTGGTGCGCTCGATCAGGCGACGCAGCTTGGCTTGCGGCAGGTTGAAGGTCAGCGAGCCCGGACCTTCCTCGACGGTGGGAAAGTCGTTGGCCGGCAGGGTGGACAGGCTGAAGCGGCTGCGCCCGGCCTTGACCAGCAGCTTCTGCTCGTCGACGCGGATGTCGATCAGCGCGTCGGACGGCAGGCTCTTGCAGATGTCCATCAGCTTGCGCGCCGGCACGGTGATCTCGCCTGGTTCGGCGGCCTCTTCCAGGGTGACACGGCCGACCAGTTCGACTTCCAGATCGGTACCGGTGAGCGACAGCTGCTGGCCTTCAACCACCAGCAGGACGTTGGACAACACCGGCAGGGTCTGGCGGCGTTCCACGACGCCGGCGACCAGTTGCAGGGGTTTCAACAGGGCTTCGCGTTGAATGGTGAAATGCATGGTCTAGTCCCTTGCCTCGTGGAGCTGCGGTATCAGGTAGTCAGGGTGCGCAGCAGGTTCTTGTAGTCCTCGCGGATGTCCGCGTCGGATCCCCTAAGTTCAGCAATCTTACGGCATGCGTGCAACACCGTGGTGTGATCGCGGCCGCCGAAGGCCACGCCGATTTCCGGCAGGCTGTGGTTGGTCAGTTCCTTCGACAACGCCATGGCCACCTGGCGCGGCCGGGCGATGGAGCGCGAGCGGCGCTTGGAGAGCAGATCGGTGATCTTGATCTTGTAGTACTCGGCGGTGGTGCGCTGGATATTGTCGATGCTCACCAGCTTGTCCTGCAGGGCCAGCAGGTCCTTGAGCGATTCGCGAATCAGCTCGATGGTGATGTCGCGGCCCATGAAGTGCGAGTGAGCGATCACCCGTTTCAGCGCACCTTCCAGCTCGCGCACGTTGGAGCGGATGCGCTGGGCAATGAAGAACGCCGCGTCGTGCGGCAGTTCGACCTTGGCCTGGTCGGCCTTCTTCATCAGGATCGCCACGCGGGTTTCCAGCTCCGGCGGCTCCACCGCCACGGTCAGGCCCCAGCCGAAGCGCGACTTCAGGCGTTCTTCCAGGCCCTCGATCTCCTTAGGGTAGCGGTCGCTGGTAAGGATCACCTGCTGGCCGCCTTCGAGCAGGGCGTTGAAGGTGTGGAAGAACTCCTCCTGGGAGCGCTCCTTCTTGGCGAAGAACTGGATATCGTCGATCAGCAGCGCGTCCACCGAACGGTAGAAGCGCTTGAACTCGTTGATCGCATTGAGCTGCAGCGCCTTGACCATGTCGGCGACGAAGCGCTCGGAATGCAGGTAGACCACCTTGGCGTTGGGGTTCTTCGCCAGCAGGTGGTTGCCCACCGCGTGCATCAGGTGGGTCTTGCCCAGGCCGACGCCGCCATAGAGGAACAGCGGGTTATAGCCGTGCTTGGGGTTGTCCGCCACCTGCCAGGCCGCGGCGCGAGCCAACTGGTTGGACTTGCCCTCGACGAAGTTGTCGAAGGTGAAGGTACGATTGAGGTAACTGGTGTGCTTGAGACCACCTTCAACCTGCACGGTGCGTTCTGTGCGCGGCGCCACCGCCGGAGTCGGCGCCTGCGGGGCAGCCCCGGCCATGGAGTCGAAGCTGGCGCGCGAAGGTTCCTCCTGCGCGGGCGGCGCCGGCGGTTTGCTCGCCGCCGCGGCCGCCTGCACCTGGGCCGCGCGGGCGGCGGCTGGCAGTGGTGCGTTCGGCGCCACCCGCGCCGCGGCAGTGCGTTTGCTGCCTATTAATAGAGAGAGCGCCGGCACCAGGCCGTTGGCACGCTCGCCGAGCAGCTCGAGCAGGCGACTCAGGTACTTCTCGTTGACCCAGTCGAGCACGAAGCGGTTGGGCGCATAGACGCGCAACTCGTCGCCTTCGGCTTCGACCTGCAGAGGACGGATCCAGGTGTTGAATTGCTGGGCCGGCAACTCGTCGCGCAGAAGCTCGACGCACTGCTGCCATAGTTCCACTGACACTGACTATCCCCTTTCCAGGCGGCGATGCAAAAAACAGCCGTCATTGTAGCCGCCCAAGGCGGAGTTATCCACACGGCGCAGAGCAGATGGCCAAGTAAAATCAAAGCCTTATTGGCATTCATCAGGCTTATCAGGGCCATGTCCAAGCTTGTGGATAAGGCCCCGTGAAGTCGTTGCAAAAGCCAGGGGACAGGACAGCGGATAACCTGCCTGTGGGTAACCCGGCAGATTGCCCCCAGCCTGTGCGCAGGGAGCACACAGGCCCGGCACCGTTTCCTGACAACCTTATCATCCCGGCAAGGCCACGGATGGCGGGCGCTGCGGGCAGTTCTCCACAGAAGGAAGCCGGCCTAATCATTATCAACATAGAAAAAGAGCTTTAAACCTTTCCTTCTTTCTATTCCTATTTGGCGAAAAGGCTGGTTGGAAATTGACCTGCCGCGCGGCTTTCTCTAGAATTGCCGGTCTCTTTAAACCAGGGTCATTCCGACCCTAGTCGATCACCCAGGTAACGCACCATGAAACGCACTTTCCAACCCAGCACCATCAAGCGCGCTCGTACCCACGGTTTCCGTGCCCGCATGGCCACCAAGAACGGCCGTGCCGTCCTGTCGCGTCGTCGCGCCAAGGGCCGCAAGCGTCTGACTGTCTAATTCATCCAGACAGGTGGTGAGTCGAGGCTTCGGCCGGGAAAAGCGTCTGCTGACCCCCCGGCAATTCAAGGCAGTCTTCGACTCCCCAAGCGGCAAAGCTCCGGGCAAAAGTGTCCTGCTGCTAGCGCGCGACAACCAGCTCGATCATCCCCGCCTGGGTCTGGTGATCGGCAAGAAGAGCGTCAAGCTCGCCGTCGAGCGCAACCGCATCAAGCGTCAAATCCGCGAGTCCTTCCGCCTGAACCAGGACGACCTGGTCGGCTGGGACATAGTGGTGGTCGCCCGTAAGGGCCTCGGCGATCTGGAGAATGGCGAACTCGCTCAGCAGTTCGGCAAGCTCTGGAGACGCCTGGCCCGTAGCCGGCCCAGTCGCGACGCACATGCCTCCCCCGGGACAAGCGACAATCCCCATGCGTAAAGCGGCCCTAGCCTGTATCCAGGTGTATCGCTACGCCATCAGCCCGCTGATGGCCAGTCATTGTCGCTTCTATCCCAGCTGTTCCTGCTATGCCTACGAAGCCATCGAGCAACATGGCTTCCTGCGTGGCGGCTGGCTGGCGGCTCGCCGGCTCGGTCGCTGCCACCCCTGGAATGCCGGCGGCTTCGACCCGGTGCCTCCCGTGAAAACCTCCCGTTCCCCTTCGATGGCCGAATAATCATGGATATCCAACGTTCGATCCTGATCGTCGCCCTGGCAGTCGTGTCCTACCTCATGGTCCTGCAATGGAACGAGGACTACGGCCAGGCCGCCCTGCCGGCCGAGGTACAGTCCTCGACCGCCGCGACGCCCGCCCTGCCGGACACTCCGGCCAATGCCGCAACCGCCGGCGACGACATCCCCACTGCCGTGGCCGAACCCAGCGCCGCTGCCGTTGCGCCGACTGCCGCCGCCAGCGACGAGCTGATCCGCGTAAAGACCGACGTGCTGGATCTGGCCATCGATCCGCGCGGTGGCGATATCGTGCAGCTGCGCCTGCCACAGTACCCGCGCCGTCAGGATCGCCCGGACGTGCCCTTCCAGCTGTTCGACAATGGCGGCGAACGCACCTACCTGGCGCAGAGCGGCCTGATCGGCCAGAACGCCCCGGACAAGTCCAGCGGTCGCGCCCTGTGGTCGAGCGAGAAAACCAGCTACGCGATGGCCGACGGCCAGGACAGCCTGGTGGTCGACCTGACCTACAGCGAGAACGGCGTCAACTACATCAAGCGCTACAGCTTCAAACGCGGCCTCAACCCGCAGTGCTCGGCGCGTGAGCAGCAGCTGAAGAAACCCGGTTGCGTGGACCCCTCCGCCTATCAGGTCGACGTGCGTTACCTGATCGACAACCAAAGCGATCAGGCCTGGAGCGGCAACCTGTTCGCCCAGCTCAAGCGCGACAGCAGCGGCGATCCGTCCTCCACCACCGCCACCGGTACCGCCACCTACCTGGGCGCGGCGCTGTGGACCAGCGAGGAGCCGTACAAGAAGGTGTCGATGAAGGACATCGACAAGCAGCCCTTCAAGGAAACCGTGCAGGGCGGCTGGGTCGCCTGGCTGCAGCACTACTTCGTCACCGCCTGGGTGCCGAGCAAGGACAGTACTAACCTGGTGCAGACGCGCAAGGACAGCCAGGGCAACTACATCGTCGGCTTCACCGGCCCGGCCGTGCAGGTCGCCGCCGGCAGCCAGGGCGAGACCGGCGCCATCCTCTATGCCGGCCCCAAGCTGCAGGAGCACCTGGGTACCCTGTCCCCAGGCCTGGAGCTGACCGTCGACTACGGCTTCCTGTGGTTCCTCGCCCAGCCGATCTTCTGGCTGCTGGAAGTGATCCACGGCCTGCTGGGTAACTGGGGCTGGTCGATCATTGTGCTGACCATCATCATCAAGCTGATCTTCTTCCCGCTGTCGGCAGCCAGCTACCGCTCCATGGCCCGCATGCGCGCCGTGTCGCCCAAGCTGCAGGCGCTGAAGGAGCAGTTCGGCGACGATCGCCAGAAGATGTCCCAGGCGATGATGGAGCTGTACAAGAAGGAGAAGATCAACCCGCTGGGCGGCTGCCTGCCGATCCTGGTGCAGATGCCGGTGTTCCTCGCCCTCTACTGGGTGCTGCTGGAATCCGTGGAGATGCGTCAGGCCCCGTGGCTGCTGTGGATCACCGACCTGTCGATCAAGGATCCGTTCTTCATCCTGCCGATCATCATGGGCGCCACCATGTTCATCCAGCAGCAGCTCAACCCGACGCCCCCGGACCCCATGCAGGCGCGCGTGCTGAAGCTGATGCCGATCATCTTCACCTTCTTCTTCCTGTGGTTCCCTGCAGGTCTGGTGCTGTACTGGGTGGTCAACAACATCCTGTCCATCGCCCAGCAGTGGTACATCACCCGCAAGATCGAAGCAGCAGCGAAGATAGCTAGCGCCTGATTGGCCAAGGCTTCCCAGTTGCAAGCAGACGCCCCATGATTGGGGCGTTTTGCTGTCCACCCTATCTGTAGGAGCGAGGGGCGCCCAGTCCTCCGCTCGCGAACCCTGGCCCCGGCCAATCACCGAGTAAATGCCATGCCCCTTGCCCGAGACACCATCGCCGCCGTCGCCACCGCCCAGGGTCGCGGCGGCGTCGGCATCGTGCGGGTGTCCGGACCGCTGGCCGGACAACTGGCCCAGGCCATCTGCCGACGCGAGCTGAAGCCGCGCTTCGCCCACCACGGCCCGTTCTTCGGCGAGCAACAGCTACCGCTGGACGAAGGCCTGGCCATCTACTTCCCCGGGCCGAACTCCTTCACCGGCGAAGACGTGCTTGAACTGCAGGGCCATGGCGGCCCGGTGGTGCTCGACCTGCTGCTGCGCCGCTGCCTGGAGTTGGGTGCCCGCCTGGCCCGCCCCGGCGAGTTCAGCGAGCGCGCCTTCCTCAACGACAAGCTCGACCTGGCCCAGGCCGAAGCCATCGCCGACCTGATCGAGGCCAGCTCCGAGCAGGCCGCACGCAATGCGCTGCGTTCGCTGCAGGGCGAGTTCTCCAAGCGGGTGCATGCGCTGACCGAATCCCTGATCCAGCTGCGCATCTACGTCGAGGCCGCCATCGATTTTCCCGAGGAGGAAATCGATTTCCTCGCCGATGGCCATGTGCTGAGCCAGCTCGACGGCGTGCGCGCAAACTTATCCACAGTGCTGCGCGAGGCCGGCCAGGGTGCCCTGCTGCGCGACGGCATGACCGTGGTCATCGCCGGCCGGCCCAATGCCGGCAAGTCCAGCCTGCTCAATGCCCTGGCCGGACGCGAGGCGGCCATCGTCACCGAGATCGCCGGCACCACCCGCGACGTGCTGCGCGAACATATCCATATCGACGGCATGCCGCTGCACGTGGTCGACACCGCCGGCCTGCGCGATACCGATGACCAGGTGGAACGCATCGGCGTGGAGCGCGCGCTCAAGGCCATCGGCGAGGCCGACCGGGTGCTGCTGGTGGTGGACTCCACCGCACCGGAAGCCGCCGATCCCTTCGCCCTGTGGCCGGAATTCCTCGAACAGCGCCCCGATCCGACGCGGGTCACCCTGATCCGCAACAAGGCCGATCTGTCCGGCGAGAGCGTGGCGCTGCAGACCTGCGCCGACGGCCACGTCACCCTCAGTCTGTCGGCCAAGTCGGCGGATGGCCTGGAGCTGCTGCGCGAGCACCTGAAGGCCTGCATGGGTTATCAACAGACCGCCGAGAGCGGTTTCAGTGCGCGGCGTCGGCATCTGGAAGCACTGCACCAGGCCGAGCAGCAACTCGAGCACGGCCGCAACCAGCTGACCCTGATGGGCGCCGGCGAACTGCTCGCCGAGGACCTGCGCCTGGCCCAGCAGGCCCTGGGCGAGATCACCGGTGCCTTCAGCTCGGACGATCTGCTGGGGCGCATCTTCTCCAGCTTCTGCATCGGTAAATAGCAAGGCGCCGCTGCCCTTCGTAGGAGCGGATTCATCCGCGGAAAGGGCGTCAAGCTTGCGAATAAAGGCCAGGGGCTCCCTTGGCTCCTGCCACTGCGCGCCTCGCGTTCATCCCTTGAACCTCGATCTCCCCCGGATTTCATCCGGGCTACGCGCGCTCGTCTGCAACCTGGGGAGCTGTTGCCGACTTATTCAGAGCCAAATTAAACCCTGTGGAAAACCTCCCCTGAGCCCTGCCCATAACCCGCTGACAAAGCTGGGCGTAAATCCCCCTGTGGGTAACCTGCCATTTCATCCACAGCGGATGACCAGCTTTCCCAGTGGAACCCTGCAGGAACGGCACAGCCTTATCATCGGCTGTACCGCAGCAATGGCAAGGGCTACAGCCTGTTATCCACAGAAAGGGCGTGCGCTATACATAAACATAAAGAACAAGCTTTATAAAAAATCTCTCTTTCTTTTCTTTATAAGCTCACAGCACTCAAAGCCATGCGGGACCGCTGAGAGGCGATAGGCATCTGCACCCAACCGGCTGCAATCGGACTGGCTATTTTTTGTGCAGAAGGCTTCATTCAAGAGGCCGAAGTCCCTATACTTGCCGCCTTTCTAAAAGACCCCCTTTCTCAACAGGCACGAGGTGCGTGGTGGATTTCCCTTCCCGTTTTGACGTGATCGTGATCGGCGGCGGTCATGCCGGTACCGAGGCAGCCCTGGCTGCCGCACGCATGGGCGTGAAGACCCTGCTGCTCACCCACAATGTCGAGACCCTTGGCCAGATGAGCTGCAACCCGGCCATCGGCGGGATCGGCAAGAGCCACCTGGTCAAGGAAATCGATGCCCTCGGCGGGGCCATGGCCACTGCTACCGACAAGGGCGGCATCCAGTTCCGCGTGCTCAACAGCCGCAAGGGCCCGGCGGTACGCGCCACCCGCGCCCAGGCCGACCGCGTGCTGTACAAGGCGGCGGTGCGCGAGATTCTGGAGAACCAGGCCAACCTGTGGATTTTTCAACAGGCGGCCGACGACCTGATTGTGGAAAACGCCCAGGTCAAAGGCGTGGTCACCCAGATGGGGCTCAGGTTCCACGCGGATTCCGTGGTGTTGACCACAGGCACCTTCCTCGGCGGACTTATCCACATCGGTCTGCAGAATTACTCCGGTGGCCGCGCCGGCGATCCGCCTTCCATCGCCTTGGCCCAGCGTCTGCGCGAGCTGCCGCTGCGCGTCGGTCGGCTGAAGACCGGCACGCCGCCGCGCATCGATGGCAGATCAGTAGATTTTTCGCTGATGACCGAGCAACCGGGCGACACCCCGACGCCGCTGATGTCCTTCCTCGGCAAGCGCGAGCAGCAGCCCAAGCAGATCAGCTGCTGGATCACCCACACCAACGCGCGTACCCACGAGATCATCGCCGCCAACCTCGACCGTTCGCCGATGTACTCGGGCGTGATCGAAGGCGTGGGCCCGCGCTACTGCCCGTCGATCGAGGACAAGATCCACCGCTTCGCCGACAAGGACAGCCACCAGGTGTTTATCGAGCCCGAGGGCCTGACCACCCACGAGCTGTATCCCAACGGCATCTCCACCTCGCTGCCGTTCGACGTGCAGCTGCAGATCGTGCGCAGCATCCGCGGCATGGAGAACGCCCATATCGTGCGTCCCGGCTACGCCATCGAATACGACTACTTCGATCCGCGCGATCTGAAGCACAGCCTGGAAACCAAGGTCATCGGCGGGCTTTTCTTCGCCGGCCAGATCAACGGCACCACCGGCTACGAAGAAGCCGGTGCTCAGGGCCTGCTGGCCGGCTGCAACGCCGCGCTGCGCGCCCAGGGCAAGGACGCCTGGTGCCCGCGTCGCGACGAGGCCTATATCGGCGTGCTGGTCGACGACCTGATCACCCTCGGCACCCAGGAGCCGTACCGCATGTTCACCTCGCGCGCCGAATACCGGCTGATCCTGCGCGAGGACAACGCCGACCTGCGCCTGACCGAGAAGGGCCGCGAGCTGGGCCTGGTGGACGACGAGCGCTGGGCGGCCTTCGAGGCCAAGCGCGAAGGCATCGTCCAGGAAGAGCAACGCCTGAAGAGCACCTGGGTGCGCCCGGGCACGCCGCAGGGCGATGCCATCGCCGCGCGCTTCGGCACGCCGCTGACCCACGAATACAACCTGCTCAACCTGCTGGCGCGTCCCGAGATCGACTACGCCACCCTGGCCGAGGTGACCGAGTCCCCGGCTGTGGATAACCAGGTGGCCGAGCAGGTCGAGATCAAGACCAAGTACGCCGGCTATATCGATCGTCAGCAGGACGAGATCGCCAAGCTGCGCGCCAGCGAGGACACCAAGCTGCCGCAGGACCTGGACTACGCCGCCATCTCCGGGCTGTCCAAGGAAATCCAGTTCAAGCTGGGCAACACCCGCCCGGCGACCCTCGGCCAGGCCTCGCGCATTCCCGGGGTCACTCCGGCGGCGATCTCCCTGCTGCTGATTCACCTGAAAAAGCGCAGCGCCGGGCAGAAGCTGGAGCACAGCGCCTGATGTCGGTCACTCAGCGTCACGCCGAAGAACTGCTGCAAGGCGCTCGCGAACTGGGCATCGAGCTCAGCGCCCGCCAGCAGGAACAGCTGCTCGCCTACCTGGGCCTGCTGATCAAGTGGAACAAAGCCTACAACCTCACCGCCGTGCGCGACCCCGACGAGATGGTGTCGCGCCACCTGCTCGACAGCCTGTCGGTGGTGCCCTTCGTCGCCGAGCTCGGCGACAACTGGCTGGACGTCGGCAGCGGCGGCGGCATGCCCGGCATTCCCTTGGCGATCCTGTTCCCCGAGCGGCGTTTCACCCTGCTCGACTCCAACGGCAAGAAGACTCGCTTCCTGATCCAGGTGAAGCTGGAGCTGAAACTCGCCAACCTCGAAGTTGTCCACAGCCGGGTCGAGGCGTTTCAGCCCGAGCGGCCGTTCGACGGCATCAGCTCGCGAGCCTTCAGCAGCCTGGCAGACTTCAGCACCTGGACCCGCCACCTCGGCAGCGCCGACACCCACTGGCTGGCGATGAAGGGCGTGCACCCGGACGACGAGCTGCAGGCGCTGCCGGCGGACTTCCGTCTCAGTGCCACCCACGTGCTGCGGGTTCCCGGTTGCCAAGGCCAGCGCCATCTGTTGATACTGCGTCGCTCGGTCTAAGGGGAAAGAAGATGGCCAAGGTATTCGCGATCGCCAACCAGAAAGGCGGGGTGGGCAAGACCACGACGTGCATCAACCTGGCCGCCTCGCTGGTGGCGACCAAGCGCCGGGTGCTGTTGATCGACCTCGACCCGCAGGGCAACGCGACCATGGGCAGCGGCGTCGACAAGCACGGCTTGGAGCACTCGATCTACGACGTGCTGATCGGCGAATGCGACCTCGGCCAGGCCATGCAGTTCTCCGAGCACGGCGGCTACCAGCTGCTGCCGGCCAACCGCGACCTCACCGCCGCGGAGGTCGCCCTGCTCGAGATGAAGATGAAGGAGAGCCGCCTGCGTTACGCCCTGGCGCCGATCCGCGAGAACTACGACTACGTCCTCATCGACTGCCCGCCGTCGCTGTCGATGCTGACCATCAACGCCCTGGTCGCCGCCGACGGCGTGATCATCCCCATGCAGTGCGAGTACTACGCGCTCGAGGGCCTCTCGGACCTGGTCAACAGCATCCAGCGCATCGCCCAGCTGCTCAATCCCAAGCTGCAGATCGAAGGCCTGCTGCGCACCATGTACGACCCGCGCATCAGCCTGACCAACGACGTCAGCGCCCAGCTCAAGGAACACTTCGGCGACAAGCTGTACGACGCGGTGATCCCGCGCAATGTGCGCCTGGCCGAGGCGCCGAGCTTCGGCATGCCGGCGCTGGTCTACGACAAACAATCCCGTGGCGCCATCGCCTACCTGGCGCTGGCCGGCGAACTGGTGCGCCGTCAGCGCTCCGCCGCGAAAACCGCTACCGCTTAAGGAACCCCCGCATGGCTGCGAAGAAACGAGGTCTGGGACGAGGCCTGGACGCCCTGCTCGGCGGCACCAGTGTCGCCGCCCTGCAGGAAGAGGCCGCCCAGGTCGACAATCGCGAACTGCAGTACGTGCCGCTGGAGCTGATCCAGCGCGGCAAGTACCAGCCGCGCCGCGACATGGACCAGACCGCTCTGGAAGAGCTGGCCGCCTCGATCCGCGCTCAGGGCGTGATGCAACCCATAGTCTTGCGCCCCATCGGCGGCGGTCGCTTCGAGATCGTCGCCGGCGAACGGCGCTGGCGGGCCAGCCAGCTGGCTGGCCAGGACAAGATCCCGGCCATGGTCCGCGAACTGCCGGACGAAGCCGCCATCGCCATGGCGCTGATCGAGAACATCCAGCGCGAAGACCTCAACCCGATCGAGGAAGCCGTGGCCCTGCAGCGCCTGCAGCAGGAGTTCGAGCTGACCCAGCAGCAGGTCGCCGATGCCGTCGGCAAGTCGCGCGTCACCATCACCAACCTGCTGCGCCTGATCGCCCTGCCGGAGGAGATCAAGACCCTGCTGTCGCACGGCGACCTGGAGATGGGCCATGCCCGCGCGTTGCTCGGTTTACCCCTGGAACAGCAGGTGGAAGCGGCGCGACACGTTGTCGCACGCGGCCTCACCGTTCGTCAGACCGAAGCCCTGGTGCGCCAGTGGCTGACAGCCAAGCCGGCACCGACCAAGGCCAAGGCCGATCCGGACATCAGTCGCCTCGAACAGCGCCTGGCGGAGCGTCTAGGCTCGCCTGTGCAGATAAAGCACGGCAGCAAGGGCAAGGGTCAGCTGGTGATCCGCTACAACTCCCTCGACGAATTGCAGGGCGTGCTCGCCCATATCCGCTGAAACAATTGGCCACATCTGGCCATGTAGCGCACGGTCGGAAATCACTACCCGGCAGTTGAATGGGGGGGATAGGCCCCCTATACTCTGCGCGCAATTTTGTTGGCACTTTTTATGCCAATTCATTGAGTTAAAGCGGTCGAGAGTCGAGGAACCCAGTTGATGGAACGCCGTATGCCGAAGCGCCGGCCCTTCCATCGTTTACCGGTGTTCCCGGTTCTGCTGGCACAGTTGATCGTGCTGCTGTTGGCCGCATTGGTGGCGTGGCAATCGCTGGGGAGCGTTGCCGGTTATTCGGCGTTGTTGGGCGGCATGATCGCCTGGTTGCCGAATCTGTATTTCGCCCATAAGGCGTTCCGCTTCAGCGGCGCGCGGGCGGCTAGAGAGATCGTCCGTTCGTTCTATGCGGGCGAAGCGGGAAAACTGATTCTGACGTTCGTGCTGTTCGCACTGACGTTTGCGGGCGTGAAACCCCTGGAGGCACCGGTTCTGTTCGGTGTCTACCTGCTGACCCTGCTGGTCAGCTGGTTCGCCCCGTTGCTGATAACAAAATTTTCACGACCTTAAAGCGTTCGAGGCAAATAATGGCAGCAGATACCGCTTCGGGTTACATCCAGCACCACCTGACGAACCTGACCTTCGGTCAGCATCCGGTGAATGGCTGGAGTTTCGCCCACACCGCAAAGGAAGCCCAGGAAATGGGTTTCTGGGCCTTCCACGTCGATACCCTGGCGGTGTCGGTGGTGCTCGGCCTGATCTTCATTCTTCTGTTCCGCCTGGCGGCGAGGAAAGCGACGTCCGGGCAACCGGGCGGCCTGCAGAACTTCGTCGAAGTGCTGGTGGAGTTCGTCGACGGCAGCGTCAAGGACACCTTCCACGGGCGTAACCCGCTGATCGCCCCGCTGGCCCTGACCATCTTCGTCTGGGTCTTCTTGATGAACTTCATGGACCTGATCCCGGTCGACTGGCTGCCGATGCTGGCCGCCACCATCGCCGGCGACCCTCACCTGTACTTCCGCGTGGTACCGACCACCGACCCGAACGCCACCCTGGGCCTGGCCCTGTCGGTGTTCGCCCTGATCCTGTTCTACAGCGTCAAGGTCAAGGGCATCGGCGGTTTCCTCGGCGAGCTGACCATGCACCCGTTCAGCTCGAACAACATCGCCATGAAGATCCTGCTGATCCCGGTGAACTTCCTGCTCGAGTTCGTCACCCTGATCGCCAAGCCGGTGTCCCTGGCCCTGCGTCTGTTCGGCAACCTGTATGCCGGCGAACTGATCTTCATCCTGATCGCCATCATGTACAGCGGCGGCCTGCTGCTCGGCGGTCTGGGCGGTGTGCTGCAGCTGGCCTGGGCCATCTTCCACATCCTGATCATCGTGCTGCAAGCGTTCATCTTCATGATGCTGACCATCGTCTACCTGTCGATGGCGCACGAAGATAACCACTAAGCCGTAACAAGTTCCGCGGCGTCGCCCCAGGCGGCGCCTGCCAGGACAAACCCCGCGGCCACGGCCTCGGGGCAGCTGTAAACAAACGATTTCGCTTTACCGCTTCAACAAAAACCTTAACCAATACGACTGTAAGTCGGGAGGAAAAATGGAAACTGTAGTTGGTTTGACCGCTATCGCCGTTGCACTGCTGATCGGCCTGGGTGCCCTGGGTACCGCCATCGGTTTCGGTCTGCTGGGTGGCAAGTTCCTGGAAGGCGCTGCGCGTCAGCCGGAAATGGTTCCGATGCTGCAAGTGAAAATGTTCATCGTCGCCGGTCTGCTCGACGCCGTGACCATGATCGGTGTTGGTATCGCACTGTTCTTCACCTTCGCGAACCCCTTCGTTGGTCAAATCGCAGGCTGATTCACTCGCTTCCGAGTGAATTGGTGTGACGGACAACGAACGAGCGAGGTGTTGGCGTGAACATTAATGCAACCCTGATTGGCCAGTCCGTTGCCTTCTTCATCTTCGTGCTGTTCTGCATGAAGTTCGTATGGCCTCCGGTCATTACGGCTCTGCAGGAACGCCAGAAGAAGATCGCAGACGGCTTGGACGCTGCCAACCGCGCGGCTCGTGATCTGGAGCTGGCCCACGAGAAAGTGGCCCAGCAACTGCGCGACGCCAAAGGTCAGGCTGCCGAAATCATCGAGCAGGCCAAGAAGCGCGCGGCGCAGATCGTCGACGAAGCCCGTGATCAGGCCCGTGGCGAAGCTGACCGTGTGAAGGCTCAGGCTCAGGCCGAGATCGAACAGGAAATCAACGGCATCAAAGACGCCCTGCGCGCCCAAGTGGGCAGCCTGGCGGTCAGCGGTGCAGAGAAGATCCTGGGCGCATCCATCGACCAAAGCGCGCATGCGGAGCTGGTTAACAAACTGGCAGCCGAAATTTAAGCGAGGGCGCGATCATGGCAGAACTGACCACGCTGGCCCGACCTTACGCTAAGGCTGCCTTCGAGCACGCCCAGGCCCACCAGCAACTGGCCAATTGGTCAGCCATGCTCGGCCTGGCTGCAGCGGTGTCGCTCGACGACACCATGCAGCGCGTGCTCAAGGCCCCGCGTCTGACGAGTACAGAAAAGGCCACCGCCTTCATCGAGGTGTGTGGCGACAAGTTCGACGCCCAGGCACAGAACTTCATCCATGTCGTCGCCGAGAACGACCGTCTGGCCCTGTTGCCGGACATCTTCGCCCAGTTCGAGCTGTACAAGGCCGAGCAGGAGAAGTCGATCGACGTGGATGTCACCAGTGCCTTCGCATTGAGCGATGAACAGCAAGACAAACTCGCCAAGGTTCTCAGTGCACGGCTCGGCCGAGAAGTGCGTCTGCACGCCGCGGAAGATGCCACCTTGATCGGTGGTGTACTGATCCGCGCCGGCGACCTGGTTATCGATGGCTCAGTTCGCGGCAAACTCGCGAAGCTGGCCGAAGCATTGAAATCTTGAGTTTGAAGGGGCAGCAGAGCTATGCAGCAACTCAATCCTTCCGAAATTAGTGAAATCATCAAGGGGCGCATCGAGAAACTCGACGTCGCCTCCCAAGCCCGCAACGAAGGCACCATCGTTTCCGTCTCCGACGGCATCGTGCGCATTCACGGTCTCGCCGACGTCATGTACGGCGAAATGATCGAGTTCCCGGGCGGCGTCTACGGTATGGCGCTGAACCTGGAGCAAGACTCCGTCGGCGCCGTCGTGCTGGGTGCTTACACCAGCCTGGCCGAAGGCATGAGCGCCAAGTGCACCGGCCGCATCCTGGAAGTCCCGGTTGGTCCGGAGCTGCTGGGCCGCGTGGTCGATGCCCTGGGCAACCCGATCGACGGCAAAGGCCCGATCAACGCTCAAGCCACCGACGCCGTCGAGAAAGTCGCTCCGGGCGTGATCTGGCGTAAGTCGGTCGACCAGCCGGTGCAGACCGGCTACAAGTCGGTCGACGCCATGATCCCGGTCGGCCGTGGCCAGCGCGAGCTGATCATCGGCGACCGTCAGATCGGCAAGACCGCCCTGGCCGTCGACGCCATCATCAACCAGAAGAACAGCGGCATCCGCTGCGTCTACGTGGCCATCGGTCAGAAGCAATCGACCATCGCCAACGTGGTGCGCAAGCTGGAAGAAGCCGGCGCCCTGGCCAACACCATCGTGGTGGCGGCTTCGGCTTCGGAATCGGCGGCCCTGCAGTTCCTCGCGCCGTACGCCGGCTGCACCATGGGCGAATACTTCCGCGACCGCGGTGAAGACGCCCTGATCGTGTACGACGACCTGTCCAAGCAGGCCGTGGCCTACCGTCAGATCTCCCTGCTGCTGCGCCGTCCGCCGGGCCGCGAAGCCTACCCGGGCGACGTGTTCTATCTCCACAGCCGTCTGCTGGAGCGCGCTTCCCGCGTTTCCGAAGAGTACGTCGAGAAGTTCACCAATGGCGCCGTGACTGGCAAGACCGGTTCGCTGACCGCTCTGCCGATCATCGAAACCCAGGCTGGCGACGTTTCCGCGTTCGTTCCGACCAACGTGATCTCCATCACCGACGGTCAGATCTTCCTGGAATCGGCCATGTTCAACTCGGGTATCCGTCCGGCGGTCAACGCCGGTATCTCGGTATCCCGTGTGGGTGGTGCCGCGCAGACCAAGATCATCAAGAAGCTCTCCGGTGGTATCCGTACCGCCCTGGCTCAGTACCGTGAACTGGCGGCCTTCGCCCAGTTCGCCTCTGACCTGGACGAAGCCACCCGCAAGCAGCTCGAGCACGGTCAGCGTGTCACCGAACTGATGAAGCAGAAGCAGTACGCGCCCATGTCGATCGCCGACATGTCCGTATCGCTGTACGCTGCCGAGCGCGGCTTCCTGACCGACGTGGAAGTGAACAAAGTTGGCGCCTTCGAAGCGGCCCTGCTGGGCTACTTCAATCGTGAGCTGGCCGATCTGATGGCCAAGATCAACGTGAAAGGTGACTTCAACGACGAAATCGACGCCGGCATCAAGGCTGGTATCGAGAAGTTCAAGGCCACCCAAACCTGGTAAGCCGCAGCGGGCGTCGCGAGACGCCCGCCTGCTAACCCGATAGGTGTCAAATGGCAGGCGCAAAAGAGATTCGCAGCAAGATTGCGAGCATCAAAAGCACGCAGAAGATCACCAGCGCCATGGAAAAGGTGGCGGTCAGCAAGATGCGCAAGGCACAACAGCGCATGGCAGCTAGCCGTCCCTACGCGGAGCGTATCCGCCAGGTGATTGGTCATCTGGCCAACGCCAACCCGGAGTACCGCCATCCCTTCATGGTCGAGCGCGAAGTAAAACGTGCCGGTTATGTGGTGGTGAGCAGTGACCGCGGTCTGTGCGGTGGTCTGAACACCAACCTGTTCAAGGCCCTGGTCAGGGACATGGCGAAAGATCGCGAGCAAGGCGTGGAGATCGATCTCTGCGTGATTGGCTCCAAGGGCGCGGCATTCTTCCGCAACTTTGGTGGCAATGTGGTTGCTGCGATCAGCCACCTCGGCGAGGAGCCGTCGATCAACGACCTGATCGGTAGCGTCAAGGTCATGCTCGATGCCTACCTCGAAGGGCGTATCGACCGTCTGTCCGTGGTCTCGAACAAGTTCATCAACACCATGACGCAGAAGCCGACGGTGGAACAGTTAATTCCGCTGGTGGCCGATCCGGATCAAGAGCTCAAGCATCACTGGGACTATCTGTACGAGCCCGATGCCAAGGAGCTGCTCGACGGTCTGATGGTTCGCTACGTCGAATCGCAGGTGTACCAGGCGGTGGTCGAGAACAACGCGGCCGAGCAGGCTGCGCGGATGATCGCGATGAAGAACGCCACCGACAACGCCGGTGAACTGATCAGCGATTTGCAGCTGATCTACAACAAGGCGCGTCAGGCAGCGATCACCCAAGAGATTTCGGAAATCGTCGGCGGCGCTGCCGCGGTTTAAGAACGGTTCAAATATTCAGAGGAACCAAAGATGAGTAGCGGACGTATCGTTCAAATCATCGGCGCCGTTATCGACGTGGAATTCCCGCGTGATCAGGTGCCAGCCGTATACGAGGCGCTGAAAGTAGTCGGCGCCGAAACCACCCTGGAAGTCCAGCAGCAGCTGGGCGACGGCGTGGTGCGTTCCATTGCGATGGGTTCGACCGAAGGCCTCAAGCGTGGCCTGGACGTCACCCGCACCCACAAGGCCATCTCGGTACCGGTCGGTAAAGCGACCCTGGGCCGAATTATGGACGTGCTGGGCAACCCGATCGACGAAGCCGGCCCGATTGGCGAAGAAGAGCAGTGGGAAATCCACCGCGCTGCGCCGAGCTATGCCGAGCAAGCCGGCGGCAACGAGCTGCTGGAAACCGGCATCAAGGTGATCGACCTGGTCTGCCCGTTCGCCAAGGGCGGTAAGGTCGGTCTGTTCGGTGGCGCCGGTGTGGGCAAGACCGTGAACATGATGGAACTGATCCGTAACATCGCCATCGAGCACAGCGGTTATTCCGTGTTCGCTGGTGTGGGCGAGCGTACCCGTGAGGGTAACGACTTCTACCACGAGATGAAGGACTCCAACGTTCTCGACAAGGTAGCCCTGGTCTACGGTCAGATGAACGAGCCGCCAGGCAACCGTCTGCGCGTGGCGCTGACCGGCCTGACCATGGCCGAGAAGTTCCGTGACGAGGGTCGCGACGTACTGCTGTTCGTCGACAACATCTACCGTTACACCCTGGCCGGTACCGAAGTATCCGCACTGCTCGGCCGTATGCCGTCGGCAGTAGGTTACCAGCCGACCCTGGCCGAAGAGATGGGCGTTCTGCAGGAGCGCATCACCTCCACCAAGAAAGGCTCGATCACCTCGATCCAGGCCGTCTACGTACCTGCGGACGACCTGACCGACCCGAGCCCGGCGACCACCTTCGCCCACTTGGACGCCACCGTCGTACTGTCCCGTGACATCGCTTCCCTGGGTATCTACCCGGCCGTTGACCCGCTGGACTCCACCAGCCGTCAGCTGGACCCGAACGTCATCGGCAACGAACACTACGAGACCGCTCGTGGCGTTCAGTACGTGCTGCAGCGTTACAAGGAACTGAAGGACATCATCGCCATCCTCGGTATGGACGAGCTGTCCGAGTCGGACAAGCAGCTGGTATCGCGCGCTCGTAAGATCCAGCGTTTCCTGTCCCAGCCGTTCTTCGTGGCCGAAGTCTTCACCGGTTCGCCGGGCAAGTACGTGTCCCTCAAGGACACCATCGCCGGCTTCAGCGGCATTCTCAAGGGCGACTACGACCACCTGCCGGAACAAGCGTTCTACATGGTTGGCGGCATCGAAGAAGCCATCGAGAAGGCGAAGAAACTGTAATCACCCTATGCGCCCGGCGACGGGCGCATCAGGTTGTGGATAAACTTGTCCACAGCCTGTCACGTGAGGCAAGCGTATGGCTATGACAGTCCATTGCGATATCGTCAGCGCGGAAGCGGAGATCTTCTCCGGCCTGGTCGAGATGGTGATTGCGCACGGCAACCTGGGTGATCTGGGTATCGCTCCGGGCCACGCGCCGCTGATCACCGACCTCAAGCCGGGTCCGATCCGCCTGATCAAGCAGGGCGGCGAAGCCGAGGTGTACTACATCTCCGGTGGCTTCCTCGAAGTGCAGCCGAACATGGTCAAGGTTCTCGCCGACACCGTGCAGCGTGCTGCCGATATCGACGAAGCCGCTGCCCAGGAGGCCCTCAAGGCCGCCGAGAAGGCCCTGCACCAGCAGGGCGCGGAATTCGACTACGGTTCCGCGGCTTCTCACCTGGCGGAGGTCGCGGCCCAGCTGCGTACCGTCCAGCAGCTGCGCAAGAAGTTCGGCGGCTAACGCCGGCGGCTTCAACCGCGTTGGGAGAAAGGGTAGCCTTGGCTACCCTTTTTCTTTGTCCGCCGTTTTTACCTTTGTCAGTCAGTAGCCCGGATGCAATCCGGGACGATCACCCCCGGACCTGATCCGGGCTACAGATAGGATCTGCTTCCATGTCGCTCGATATCGTTATCCTCGCCGCCGGTCAGGGCACGCGCATGCGTTCCGCCCTGCCCAAGGTCCTGCACCCGGTCGCCGGCCAGTCCATGCTCGGCCATGTGATCGCCACCGCCCGTCAGCTGCAGCCGCAAGGCATCCACGTGGTGATTGGCCATGGCGCCGAGCGGGTACGCGAGCGCCTGGCTGCCGACGACCTCAACTTCGTCCTGCAGGCCGAGCAGCTCGGCACCGGCCATGCCGTGGCCCAGGCGCTGCCGGCCTTGAGTGCCGAGCGCGTGCTGATCCTCTACGGCGACGTGCCGCTGATCGAAGCCGAGACCCTGCAGCGCCTGCTGGCCAAGGTGGCCGACGAGCAACTGGCCCTGCTCACCGTCGACCTGGTCGACCCCACCGGCTACGGCCGTATCGTCCGCGACGCGGCAGGCGTGGTCCAGGCCATAGTCGAGCACAAGGACGCCACCCCTGAGCAGCGGCAGATCTGCGAGGGCAACACCGGCATCCTCGCCGTGCCCGGCAAGCGCCTGGGCGACTGGCTCGGCCGCCTGTCCAACAGCAACGCCCAGGGCGAGTACTACCTCACCGACGTGATCGCCATGGCCGTGGCCGACGGCCTGCTGGTGGCCACCGAGCAGCCTCAGGACGCCATGGAAGTGCAGGGCGCCAACGACCGCATCCAGCTCGCCGAGCTGGAGCGTCACTACCAGCAGCGCGCCGCGCGGCGCTTGATGGCCCAGGGCGTGACCCTGCGCGACCCGGCACGTTTCGACCTGCGTGGCGAGGTGACGGTGGGCCGCGACGTGCTGATCGACGTCAACGTGATTCTCGAAGGCAGGGTGCTGATCGAGGATTTTGTGTCGATCGGCCCGAACTGCGTGATCAAGGACTCGACCCTGCGCAAGGGCGCCATCGTCAAGGCCAACAGCCACCTGGAAGGCGCCGAGCTGGGCGAGGGCGCCGACTGCGGTCCGTTCGCCCGCCTGCGCCCTGGCGCCAGACTGGGGGCCAGGGCCCATGTCGGCAACTTCGTCGAGCTGAAGAACGCGGTGCTCGGCGAGGGCGCCAAGGCCGGTCACCTGAGCTACCTGGGCGACGCCGAGATCGGCGCGCGGACCAATATCGGCGCCGGCACCATCACCTGCAACTACGACGGCGCCAACAAGTTCCGCACGGTGATGGGCGAGGACGTGTTTATCGGCTCCAACAGCGCGCTGGTAGCGCCGGTGACCCTCGGCGACCGCGCCACCACCGGTGCCGGCTCGACCATCACCGCCGACGTGCCGGCCGACACCCTGGCCGTCGGCCGCGCCAAGCAGCGCAATATCGAAGGCTGGAAGCGGCCGACCAAGAAGACCTGACGGAGCCGGCAAGGATGCCAGCAGGCAAACGCTGGATACTGCCCGGGCTGCTGCTGCTCTGGGCCTTGCTGCCGGAATGGCCGCGGATTCCGGTGGACGGCGCCAGCGCCCGGGACTGGAATCCGCAGACCTTCTGGTTCGAGCCCTGGGGACGCTCCGGCGTGCACAAGGGCATCGACATCTTCGCCAGGCTCGGCACGCCGGTGCGCTCCAGCAGCTACGGCCTGGTGCTGTTTCGCGGCGAGATCGAGCAGGGCGGCAAGGTGGTCGTCGCCCTGGGGCCGAAGTGGCGCATTCATTACTACGCCCACCTGTACAGCGTCGAGGTCTTTCCGGGCCAG
This sequence comes from Pseudomonas sp. AOB-7, assembly GCF_003696305.1. Classification (GTDB taxonomy): domain Bacteria; phylum Pseudomonadota; class Gammaproteobacteria; order Pseudomonadales; family Pseudomonadaceae; genus Aquipseudomonas. The sequence continues at coordinate 119,857 of NZ_RFFK01000010.1, forward strand.
CCGCTGCTGACCGGCAGCGTGCTGGGCTCGGTCGGCGACAGTGGCAACGCCCGCGGCAAACCGGCGCATCTGCACTACTCGATCGTCAGCCTGCTGCCGCTGCCCTGGCGCGCGGACGACTCGACCCAGGGCTGGAAGAAGATGTTCTACCTCGACCCCAACGCGATCCTGCCGGCTCGTTGAGCGAGCGGGCCGGGCAGGGCGCTGCCTCGTTCGGCGCCCCGGCGGACCAGTCCGCGACCTGCTCGCCCTACGTCGATTCGCGCTTGACTCGAAAGCTTCGTTAGGTTTTGATTCGCGCCATTATCTTTCGAATCGAAACTTACGCATGTCGAAGCGCAATACGCCGCAACGTCGCCACACCATTCTCGCCTTGCTCGCCGAGCAGGGCGAGGTGAGCGTGGACGCCCTGGCGCAGCACTTCGCCACCAGCGAAGTGACCATCCGCAAGGACCTCGCTGCGCTGGAGAAGAACGGCCTGCTGCTGCGCCGCTACGGCGGCGCGGTGCCGGTGCCGCAGGAGCTGATCGGCGAGCCGACGCAACCGCTTTCCCCGCACAAGCAGGCCATCGCCCGTGCCGGCGTGGCGCGCATCCGCGAGCACGCGCGAATCATCATCGACAGCGGCACCACCACCGCGGCGATGATCCCCCAGCTCGGCCACCGGCCCGGCCTGGTGGTGATGACCAACTCGCTGAATGTGGCCAACGCCCTGCGTGAGCTGGAACACGAGCCGGTGCTGCTGATGACCGGCGGCACCTGGGACCCGCACTCGGAGTCCTTCCAGGGCCAGGTGGCCGAGCAGGTGCTGCGTTCCTACGATTTCGACCAGTTGTTTATCGGCGCCGACGGCATCGACCTGGAGCGCGGCACCACCACCTTCAACGAGCTGCTCGGTCTGTCGCGGGTGATGGCCGAGGTCGCCCGCGAGGTCATCGTCATGGTCGAGAGCGACAAGATCGGCCGGCGTATCCCCAATCTCGAGCTGCCCTGGGGCAGCGTGCATACCCTGATCACCGATTCGCGCCTGGATGCCCAGGCGGCCGAACAAATACGCGCGCGCGGCATCCAGCTAATTCTCGCGCCGCTGGAAACTTGAGGAGACAAGCATGTGTGGAATCGTCGGCGCCATCGCGGAGCGCAATATCACCCCTGTTCTGGTGGAAGGCCTCAAGCGCCTGGAATACCGCGGCTATGACAGCGCCGGGGTGGCGCTGCTGACCGAGAAGGGCGCACTGGATCGCCGCCGCCGCGTGGGCAAGGTCAGCGAACTGCAGGCCGCCCTGCAGGCCGAGCCGCTGGCCGGGCGTCTGGGCATCGCCCACACCCGCTGGGCCACCCACGGCGCGCCGAGCGAGCGCAACGCCCACCCGCACTTTTCGGGTCATGAGTTGGCCGTGGTGCACAACGGCATCATCGAGAACCACGAAGAGCTGCGCGAGCGCCTCACGGGCCTGGGCTACCTGTTCAGCTCCGATACCGACACCGAAACCATCGTCCACCTGCTCGAGCACAAGCTGCAGCAGCTCGGCGACCTCACCGCCGCGCTCAAGGCCGCCATCCCCGAACTGCACGGCGCCTACGGCCTGGCGGTGATCAGTGCCAAGCAGCCCGACCGTCTGCTCGCCGCCCGCAGCGGCAGCCCGCTGGTGATCGGCCTGGGCCACGGCGAGAACTTCCTCGCCTCCGATCAACTGGCGCTGCGTCAGGTCACCGACCGCTTTATCTACCTGGAAGAGGGCGACATCGCCGAGATTCGCCGCGAAAGCGTGCAGCTGTGGGACGCCGCCGGTCAGCCGGTGCAGCGCGAGGCGGTGCAGTACCACGAAGGCGCCGAGGCCGCCGACAAGGGCGAATACCGCCACTTCATGCTCAAGGAAATCCACGAGCAGCCCAAGGTGGTGCAACGCACCCTGGAAGGCCGTCTGGGCAGCGACCACGTGCTGGTGCAGGCCTTCGGCCCGCAGGCCGCCGAGCTGTTCGCCAAGGTGAAGAACGTGCAGATCGTCGCCTGTGGCACCAGCTACCACGCCGGCATGGTCGCCCGTTACTGGCTGGAAGAGCTGGCCGGCATCCCCTGTCAGGTCGAAGTGGCCAGCGAGTTCCGCTACCGCAAGGTGGTGGTGCAGCCGGACACCCTGTTCGTCAGCGTGTCGCAGTCCGGCGAGACCGCCGACACCCTGGCCGCGCTGCGCAACGCCAAGGAGAGGGCGCCGGGCCAGGGCGGCTACCTGGCCAGCCTGGTGATCTGCAACGTCGGCACCAGCTCGCTGGTGCGCGAGTCCGACCTGTGCCTGCTGACCCAGGCCGGCCCGGAAATCGGCGTGGCCTCGACCAAGGCCTTCACCACCCAGCTGGTGGGCCTGATGCTGCTGACCCTGGCCCTCGGCCAGGTGCACGGCAACCTGGACAAGGCGCTGACCGCCGAGCTGGTGGAAGAGCTGCGCCGCCTGCCGACCCGCCTGGGCGAAGCGCTGGCGATGGACAAGACGGTCGAGAAGATCTCCGAGCTGTTCGCCGAGAAGCACCACAGCCTGTTCCTCGGCCGCGGCGCGCAGTACCCGGTGGCCATGGAAGGGGCGCTCAAGCTCAAGGAAATCTCCTATATCCACGCCGAGGCCTACCCGGCTGGCGAGCTCAAGCACGGGCCGCTGGCGCTGGTCGACGCCGACATGCCGGTGGTCACGGTGGCGCCGAACAACGAGCTGCTGGAAAAACTCAAGTCCAACCTGCAGGAAGTGCGCGCCCGCGGCGGTGAGCTGATCGTCTTCGCCGACCAGCAGGCCGGCATGCGCAACGGCGAGGGCACCCACGTGGTGGCCATGCCGCATATCCACGACCTGCTCGCGCCTATCCTCTATACCGTGCCGCTGCAGCTGCTGTCCTACTACGTCGCCGTGCTCAAGGGCACCGACGTCGACCAGCCGCGCAACCTGGCCAAGAGCGTCACGGTCGAATAAGGCCGCTGGCGAAGAAAAGCCCGTCCATCTGGACGGGCTTTTGCGTTTCTATCACGCCGAAATCTTGCTCAGGTGCAGCTCTTCGGGGCGCAGCGTAAGCACGCGAACGCCGTCTCGGGTGACCGCCACGGTGTGTTCGAATTGTGCCGAAAGTTGGCCTTCGCAGGTCACCACCGTCCAGCCGTCGCGCAGGGTGCGTACGTCCGCCTTGCCCTGGTTGAGCATGGGTTCGATGGTGAAGGTCATGCCTTCGCGCAGCGTCAGGCCGGTGCCGGCTTTGCCCCAGTGCAGCACTTCGGGTGGCTCGTGCATTTCCCGGCCAATGCCGTGGCCGCAGTAGTCGCGAACCACCGAATAGCCGTGGGCGCGAGCGTGCCGTTCGATGGCGTGGCCGATATCCCCGAGCCGGGCGCCTGGCCTCACGGCTTCGATGCCCTTGCACATCGCTTCATAGGTAATCCGGGTGAGCTGACGAGCCTGGTCCGACACCTCACCGATCAGGTAGGTCTTGCTCGAATCGGCGATGTAGCCGTTCTTTTCCAGGGTGATGTCGAAATTCACCAGATCGCCGCTGCGCAGAATCTCGTCAGCGCTGGGTACGCCATGGCACACCACCTCGTTGCGCGACGTGTTCATGGCGTAGGCGAAACCATACTGTCCCTTGCTTGCCGGGCGCGCCTTGAGTTCGCCGACGATGTAGTTATCCACAAGGTCGTTGACCTGCAGGGTGGACATGCCGAGCAGATCCAGGCGATCCAGATAGCCGAACACGGACGCGAGCAATCTGCCGGACTCCGCCATCAGGGCTATCTGCTGCGGCGTCTTGCTCATGAGGCGTCCGCCATGCGCGGCGGTACCGCCACGCCGGCCGCGCGCATCTCGGCGGCCATCACCTCGTTGAAGCTCAGCGTCGGGTTCATCTCGCAGAGCATGCCGATGCGAATCCAGAACCCTGCCTGGGCATTGATGGAACGGCCCGACACGCTGCTCGCCCGGCGAATCTGGTCGTGCAGCTCATCATCGATATTGACGATACCCATGCTGATTTTCCTTTATATGGTTCGTATATTAAACATATATAAACACGAATAGGTTTAGTCCACCAGCGCCAGTAGCAGGGCAAAGGAGGCTCACTCATCCCTTACACTGGTGCCAGGCATGCAGGCAGGCTGGGCCCTTGACTCAGGCAGGAACAGGAGAGCGGATGAAGCGCGCAGATGTGAAACGCAGAACGGCCGAGGGCGTTCTGTTCGATACCCAGATCATGGTCAACCCGGCCAATACCAGGCAGTGGATCGTGTTGTTCAAGAAAGACGCGGGCCGCAGCTTCTTTCTGGTGGATGAAGACGAGCAGGTGCAGACCTTTGCCAGCCTGGATGCACTAATGCCGGAGCTGCGGGCTCTGGGTATCAAGCGGGTCGAGGTGCAGCTGTGAGCAGTTGCTCACAGTTGCCGGGGATCAACTTGTGGATATCCTCGTGATACCTGGCTAAAGCCCTGATAGATAGGGTCTTTCAGCGACTTGTACAGAAACTGCACGCCTGCATGCCCACTATCCACAGAGCACCTGGATAACAGGCTTTCTATCCTGTTGATAAGGCTCTGAAATCCAGAGATAGCAAGGCTTCCAGCGCTTTGTTCGGTTTTTCGCCAAGCTCAATCGGTGCCGGGACGGTAGAGATGACGATGCGCCGCGTCGTACAGCGCCGATTCGGCGAAGGCGCCCGGATCTAGCACGCGGCCGACCAGGATCAGCGCAGTGCGGCGAAAGTCCTTGGCGGCGACCTTGGCCTCGATATCGGCCAAGGTGCCCTGTACCCAGTCCTGATCGGGCCAGCTCGCCCTGTGGATAACCGCGATGGGGCAGTCGGCGCCATAGTGCGGCAGCAGCTCGCCGACTATGGCCGGCAGCTGACGCACGCCGAGGTGGATGGCCAGGGTCGCGCGGTGCCTGGCCAGGTCATGCAACTGCTCGCCCTCGGGCATCGGCGAGGTGGTGCCGTAGCGGGTAAGGATCAGGGTCTGCGACACGCCGGGCAGGGTCAGCTCGCTTTCCAGCAGGGCCGCGCAAGCGGCGGTGGCGGTGACGCCGGGGACTATCTCGAAGGGGATGCCGAGGGCGCGCAGCTCGCGAATCTGCTCGCCGATAGCACCGTACAGCGAAGGGTCGCCGGAATGCACGCGGGCCACGTCCTGGCCGCGCTTATGGGCCTGATGCAGCAGGTTGACGATTTCTGCGAGATTAAGCTTGGCGGTATTCACCACCCGTTCGGCGCTATGGCCCTGCAGCACCGCTTCGGGCACCAGCGAGCCGGCGTAGAGGATCACCGGGCACGAACGGATCAGGCGCTGGCCCTTGACGGTGATCAGCTCGGGGTCGCCGGGGCCGGCGCCGATAAAGTAGACGGTCATGCTGCGGGCTCTCTCTCGAAAGTGGCCAGCGCACAGGTGGCGTTGGCCGTGCGGTTTTTCTCGCCGAGCAGACGAGGCGTGGCGCCCAGGCGGGCGGCCAGGGCCAGGGCACAGGGCTGGGCCACCGCGGGGCTGCCGGTGACGGACTGGACCAGGGCGCTGCCGCCGGTGGCCGACTGCTGAGGCGCGAGTTCTTCGCTGCTGAAGAACTGCAGCCTCAGCTTCAGCTGCTCGGCCAGTTCCTGCAGTGCCGTTTCCTCGCGCTTGTGGGCGATGCTGGCCAATCCGGCCAGGTTATCCACCGTCAGCTCATGCTGGCTCAGGCTGTGGATAAGCAGGGCTTGCAGCTCGTCCAGGCTGCAGCCACGGCGGCAGCCCAGTCCGGCCACGACCTGCGGCGGCGATGCTGAGCGGCATGTGGAAGAGGCGGGCAGCATAAGCGGTATTCGGGCTGAGTGGCGGCGTAGCTCAACATGGCGCCCCCCACCGGTCAACCGCGATTGACCGAGCGCCGCGGCCTGCGTAGCCTTCTCGCGTTCGAGGTTCTTCCCGGCAGTGCCGCCGGGAAGCTAAGAGGGAACAGGGTCGATGCCCTGGCTGCCCCCGCAACTGTAAACGGTTATGCCCTTCGTTAGACCACTGCCAACCGGCGGGAAGGTGAAGGGATGCGCGCCGCGCAAGCCGTGAGCCAGGAGACCTGCCTCGTTTCGTCAGCCAACTGTTCGGACGGGGTGATCCGACGCGGCCAGCACGCTCGCGCCTGCCTGTCTGCCCGTCCCCGTCCGCCGAATTTATCGTCGCCACGGGGCCATCCATGAAAACCCTCGCCAAACTGCCCGTCACCATCGTCACCGGTTTTCTCGGTGCCGGCAAAACCACCTTGTTGCGCCATCTGCTGGCTCACGCCGAGGGGCGCCGTATCGCGGTGATCGTCAACGAGTTCGGCGAGCTGGGCATCGACGGCGAGATCCTCAAGCAGTGCGCCATCGGCTGCAGCGAGGAAGAGGCCATGGGCCGCGTCTTCGAGCTGGCCAATGGCTGCCTGTGCTGCACCGTGCAGGAAGAGTTCTTCCCGGTGATGCGCGAGCTGGTGGCGCGGCGCGGCGATCTCGACCATATCCTGATCGAGACCAGCGGCCTGGCCCTGCCCAAGCCGTTGGTGCAGGCCTTCAACTGGCCGGAAATCCGCAACGCCTGCACCGTCGATGCGGTGATCACCGTGGTCGACAGCCCGGCGGTGCTCGCCGGCACCTTCGCCGCCTTCCCCGAGCAGGTGGACGCGCAGCGCCAGCTCGATCCCAACCTGGACCACGAGTCGCCGCTGCACGAGCTGTTCGCCGATCAGCTGGCCAGCGCCGACCTGGTGATCCTCAACAAGGCCGACCTGCTCGACGCCGAGGCGCTGGCCGCGGTACGCGCGGAGGTGGCCGAGGAGCTGCCGGCGGCGGTCAAGGTGATCGAGGCGCATGGCGGCGAGTTGCCGCTGGACGTGCTGCTGGGCCTGAACAGCGAAACCGAGCTGCATATCGACAGCCGCCGCACCCATCACGACGATGAAGACGACGACCACGATCACGAAGAATTCGCTTCGTTCCACGTGGAACTACCCGAAGCCGAGGAGGCGCGCCTGCTGGCCGCGCTGAAGGACGCGGTGGGCAAACACGGCATCCTGCGGGTCAAGGGCTTCGCCGCCATCCCTGGCAAACCGATGCGTCTGTTGGTCCAGGGTGTCGGCCAGCGCTTCGACCGCCACTTCGACCGCGCCTGGCAGGCCGACGAGCCGCGCCTGAGCCGCCTGGTGCTGATTGGCCAGCAGCTCGACCGCGCGGCCATCGAAGCCGAGCTGCAAGCGGCGCTGGTTTGATGGTGATCGCCGGCAAGCCGGCTCCTACACATCCCGCAGGAGCCGGTTTGCCGGCGATTTATCGGGACCTCTGATGCACCTTCTACGCACCCAGCCCGGCGCCCAGCTACCGGCCGACAGCATCGCCGACCTCGGCCAGACCCCGGCCGAGCTGGTGATCCTGTGCACCGGCGATTCGCACCTGTCCTTGCTGGCCGAGGCCGCGCGGCAGCTGCCGGACGATTACCCCAGCCTGCGCCTGGCCAGCCCGGCGCAGCTGAGCAACCACGCCTCGGTGGACTACTACGTCGAGCAGGTGCTGCAGCACGCCAAGGTCATCCTGATCTCGGTGCATGGTGGGGTGAGCTACTGGCGCTACGGCATCGAGCGCCTGGTGGAGCTGGGGACGCGCGGCGCCAGGGTGATCATGGTGCCGGGCGACGACAAGCCCGACCCTGAGCTGAGTGCGCTCGGCAACGTCGCCGAGGAAGATAGCCAGCGCCTCTGGCAATACCTGCGCCAGGGCGGGCTGGACAACGCGCGCCAGCTGTTTCGCTGCATCGGCAGCCGCTGGCTGGGGCGCGCCGACAGTTGGCGGGAGCCGCAAGCGCTGCCGCGTGTCGGCCTCTATCACCCGCAGCACAGTCCGGCCACGCTGGCCGCCTGGCGTGCGCAGTGGCAGCCCGGTGCGCCCGTGGTGGCGCTGCTGTTCTACCGCAACCACGTGCAGTCGGCGAACACCGACTTCGTCGATACCTTCTGCCAGCACCTGTTCAACCAGGGCCTCAGCCCGCTGCCGATTGCCGTGGCCAGCCTCAAGGAACCGGCCTGCCTGGAGCAGGTACAGGCCTGGCTGGATGAGACGGATACCGCGCTGATCATCAACACCACCGGCTTTGCCCTGTCCAACCCCGAGGCGCCGCAGGCGCGGGTGTTCCGCCGCGATATCCCGGTGCTGCAGGCCATCTGCGCACTGGACAACCAGGCGCAGTGGCAGGCCAGCGCCCAGGGCCTGGGCTCGCGCGACCTGGCCATGCACGTGGTGCTGCCGGAGCTGGATGGCCGGCTGATTGGCACCGCCATCAGCTTCAAGGGCCTGGCCTGGCGCAGCGAGCGAAGCCAGAGCGATGTGCTGTGCTACCAGCCACACGAGCCGGGGATGGCCTTTGTCGCCGAGCTGGCACGTAACTGGTGCAAGTTGGCGCTTAAAAGCAACAATCAGAAGCGAATCGCGCTGATCCTGGCCAATTACCCGACCCGTGACGGCCGCATCGGCAACGGCGTCGGCCTGGATACCCCGGCCGCCGCGCTGAATGTCCTCCGCGCGCTGCAACAGCAGGGCTACCCGGTGGATAAGCTGCCGGACAGCGGCACCGCACTTGTCCACAGCCTGCTCGGCGGCGTCACCAACGATCTGGATGGCCTGGATACAAGGCCCTGCGCGCAGAGCCTGGCGCTGGATGACTATCTGAAGTTTTTCCACAGCCTGCCGGCGGCCAACCAGCAGGCCGTGCGCGCGCGCTGGGGCGAGCCGCAGAACGATCCGATGTTCCGCGGCGGGCGGCTGATGGTCGCCGGCCTGCGCTTCGGCCTGTGCTTTGTCGGCATCCAACCGGCGCGCGGCTACCAGCTCGACCCGGCGGCGGTGTATCACGACCCCGATCTGGTGCCGCCGCACGGATATATCGCCTTCTACGCCTGGCTGCGCACGGCCTTCGCCGCCGATGCGCTGATCCACGTCGGCAAGCACGGCAACCTGGAATGGCTGCCGGGCAAGAGCGTCGGCCTCTCCGAGGGCTGCTGGCCGCAGGCGCTGCTCGGCCCGCTGCCGAATATCTATCCCTTTATCGTCAACGACCCGGGCGAGGGTGCGCAGGCCAAGCGCCGCACCCAGGCGGTGATCATCGACCACCTGATGCCGCCGCTGACCCGTGCCGAGAGCTACGGCCCGCTGCGCGACCTGGAGCGCCTGGCCGACGAGTATTTCGAGGCCAGCCAGCTCGACCAACGCCGCGCCGTGGAGCTGCGCGGCGAGATCCTGGCCAAGGTGCGCGAGGCCAGCCTCGACCGCGAGCTGGGCCTGCAACTGAGCGACGATGCCGACAGCTGGCTGCCGCAGCTCGATGCCTACCTGTGCGACCTCAAGGAATCGCAGATCCGCGATGGCCTGCATGTGTTCGGCGAGTCGCCGGCCGGCCAGCTGCGCCGCGACACCCTGCTGGCGCTGCTGCGCATCCCCCGTGGCGATGGCCAGGGCGCCAACGCCAGCCTGCTGCGCGCGCTGGCCTGTGGCCTGGCACTGGGCCTCGACCCGCTCGATTGCGATATGGGCCAGCCTTGGAATGGGCCGCGTCCACCGGCGTTGCAGGCTGTGGATAACAGCCTGTGGCGTAGCGTCGGCGACACCCGCGAACGCCTGGAGCTGCTGGCGCTCGCATTGATCGAGCGACGCCTGAATAGTGAGCGCATCGGCGATTTCGGTGCCGAGGTGGCGCTGATCCTCGATGGTCTGGCCCAGCACGTTGCGCCCCTGCTGGATGCCTGCGGCGACGCCGAGATGGGTGGCCTGCTGGCGGCGCTGGAAGGGCGTTTCGTGCCCGCCGGGCCGAGTGGCGCACCGAGCCGTGGGCGCCTGGACGTGCTGCCCACCGGGCGCAACTTCTTCACCCTCGACGTGCGCCACCTGCCCACGCCGACCGCCTGGCGCTTGGGCGTGCAGGCGGCGGATCGCCTGCTGGAGCGTCACCTGCAGGACGAGGGCGACCACCTGCGTCAGCTCGGCCTGTCGGTGTGGGGCACGGCGACCATGCGCACCGGTGGCGACGATATCGCCCAGGCGCTGGCGTTGATGGGCGTGCGCCCGCTGTGGCAGCCCGGCAGCCAGCGCGTCGAGCGCTTCGAGGTATTGCCGCTGGAACAGCTTGGTCGACCCCGGGTGGACGTGACCCTGCGCGTATCGGGCTTCTTCCGCGATGCCTTCAGCAACCTGATCCGCCTGTTCGACGAGGCCGTGCAGGCGGTGATCGAGCTGGACGAGCCGGAGGAGATGAACCCGCTGTCGGCGCGGGTCTGGCGCGAGTCGCTGGCATTGAAGGACAGCGGCCTGGACGAGGTCGAAGCGCGGCGTCAGGCCGGCTGGCGGGTGTTCGGCGCCAAGCCGGGGGCCTATGGTGCCGGGGTGCAGAACGCCATCGAGGAGCGCCTGTGGCAGAGCCGCGCGGATCTCGCCGAGGTCTACCTCAACTGGGGCGGCTACGCCTACGGCAGCGGCGCCGAGGGCACGCCGGCGCGGGCGCAGTTCGCCGAACGGCTTGAGCAGCTGCAGGCGGTGCTGCACAACCAGGATAACCGCGAGCACGACATCCTCGATTCCAACGACTACTACCAGTTCCAGGGCGGCATGCTGGCGGCGGTGGAAACCCTGCGCGGGCTCAAGGTGGCCAGTTACCTGGGCGACAACAGCCAGCCGGACACCCCGCGCATCCGCACCTTGAAGGAAGAACTGGGGCGCGTGGTGCGCGCCCGCGCCGCCAATCCCAAGTGGATCGCGGGCATGAAGCGCCACGGCTACAAGGGCGCCTTCGAGCTGGCCGCGACCGTCGACTACCTGTTCGCCTTCGACGCCACCAGCGAGCTGGTCGATGACCATCAGTACGCGCTGCTCACCGATGCCTACCTGCTCGACAAAGACACCCGCGACTTTATCCAGCAGCACAACCCCGGCGCCCTCAACGACATCCTCGAACGCCTGCTGGAAGCCCAGCAGCGTGGCCTGTGGCAGAACCCCGGCGAGTACCGCGAGGCGCTGGAAAACCTGCTCCTCGATAGCGAGGAGTCATGACGCGACGCATTCCCTTAGGGTGGGTTAGCCGCCTGTCGCGGTTGCCGGCCAACTCGTTGAAGCCGATGCGGCGTAACCCACCATCGGCGCCACCCGCAACATCGCCTGGTGGGTTACGCGACGCGCTGCTCTCCTGCGCGGCTGCAAGACCTGGGTTCTGCGCCGCTAACCCACCCTACGGGTGCATGCAGCCCGTAGCCCGGATGCCATCCGGGCACTGCGCGCACAACGGCCCCGGATTGCATCCGGGCTACATCCATACCCACGGATCATGTCCATGACCGAATACCACTTCCCCCTCGCCGCCGTGGTCGGCGCCGACTCGCTGAAGCTGGCGCTGTGCCTGGCGGCCATCGATCCGGCCATCGGCGGCGTGCTGATCGAAGGCCCGCGCGGCATGGCCAAGTCGACCCTGGCCCGTGGCCTGGCCGATCTGCTGGACGGCGGGCGCTTCGTCACCCTGCCGCTGGGGGCGAGCGAGGAGCGCATCGTCGGCACCCTGGATCTGGATGCGGCCCTCGGCGAAGGCCGCACGCAGTTCTCGCCCGGCCTGCTGGCCCGCGCCGACGGCGGCGTGCTCTATGTCGATGAGGTCAACCTGCTGCCGGATCACTTGGTCGACCTGCTGCTCGATGCCGCCGCCAGCGGGGTCAATCACGTCGAGCGTGACGGCATCTCCCACCGCCATGCCGCGCGCTTCGTGCTGATCGGCACCATGAACGCCGAGGAGGGCGAACTGCGCCCGCAACTGCTTGACCGCTTCGGCCTCAATCTGGCGCTGGATGGCCAGCCGCAACCGGCCGAACGGGCCGAGATCGTGCGTCGCCGTCTGGCGTTCGATGCCAATCCTGAAGCTTTCCTGCAACGCTGGCAGGACGAGCAGGATGCCCTGGCGATGCGTTGCCAGAATGCCCGCCAGCGCCTGGCGGATATTCCGCTGGATGACACCGCCCTGGGTGAGATCAGCCAGCGCTGCTTCGCTGCCGGCGTCGATGGTATGCGCGCCGATCTGGTCTGGCTGCGCGCCGCCCGTGCCCATGCTGTCTGGCGCGGCGCGATAGGCATCGAGCCTGTGGATATCGAGGCGGTGGAGGACTTCGTTCTACGCCATCGCCGTCGTCGGCAACAGCCGCAGGCTACCACGCCGCCCGAGCAGAGCCAGGCGCCGCAGCAGGCGCAGGAACAGAGCCAGGGTGAAGGTCAGTGGGGCGAGTTGCCTGCGCAGCCGCAGGCCATGGGTGAGCGACGGGTGCCACCGCGCTGGGCAAAAAAGCTCTGAGCATCCGCCCACGCATAGCCACTGGCGCGGATGCCCGTAACCGGCCCGGACGACTCGGCGGCGGCCTGCGTGGCGCCGCCCGCAGCGGCGTGGCCGGACGTATCGACTGGCCGGCGACCCTGCTTAAGGGCCGTCCGCAACGCCGCGAGCAACTGGTGCTGCGCCCGCGCAGCCGGCAGGCCGAGCAGCTGTGGCTGGTGCTGGTCGATGCCTCCGCCTCCACCCGCCGCCATGGCGCCCTGAGTCTGGCCAAGGGTGTGCTAGCCGAGCTGTTCGACAGCGCCTATCGCCAGCGCGCGCGCCTGGCCGTGCTGCAGGCCGGTGGTCGTGAGGCGCAGTGGCTGTGGCAGGGGCGCAAGGCCGGCGCCGAACTGCATCGCTGGTTGCAGGAACTCGGCGCCGGTGGCGGCACGCCGCTGCTCGATGCGCTGCAGCAGGCCGGCGACTGGCTGCAGCGTCGCCAGCGCCTGAAACCCAGTGAACGCCAGCGCCTGCTGATCCTCACCGACGGCCGTCTGCGCGATTGGCCGGCGCTGGCGCCGCTGCCGTGTCCGAGCCTGCTGCTCGACACCGAACGCGCGCCCATCCGTCTGGGCCGCGCGCGCCAGCTGGCGCAGCAGCTGGGCGCCGACTACCACCATATCGACGACCTGGCGCCCGGCGTGCCGGGGCGCACCTGGAGAACCCCATGAAAACCCTGCTGCTGGTCGGCATCGGCGCCGGCGACCCGGACTACATCACCGTCCAGGCGATCAAGGCGCTGCGCCGCAGCGACCTGATCTTGCTGATGGACAAGGGCCCGGCCAAGCACAAGCTCAACGCCCTGCGCCGGGAGATCTGCGCGCGCTTTCTCGACGGCCACACGCCGCGTTTCGCCGAAGGCCTGCAGCCGGAGCGCGAGCGCGACGCCGCCGACTACCGCGCCAGCGTCGACGAGCTCAACCGCGACAAGCAGGCGGTGTTCGAGCAACTGATCGACCAGCAGCTGGCCGATGGCGAAACGGCCGCCTTGATGGTCTGGGGCGACCCCTCGCTGTACGACAGCAGCATCCGCATCGCCGAGGCCATCGCCGCCAGTCGCAGCGATTTCGCCTTTGAGGTGATCCCCGGCATCACCAGCCTGCAGGCGCTGACCGCGCGCCACCGCATCCCGCTCAACAGCATCGGCCGCGCCGTGGAAATCACCACCGGCCGCCTGCTCGCCGACGGCTGGCCGCCGGGGGTGGACAGCGTGGCGGTGATGCTCGACGCCAAGGACAGCTACCGCCGTTTCGTCGGCCAGGGCCTTGCCATCTACTGGGGCGCCTACGTCGGCACCAGCGATGAAATCCTCATCGCCGGCCCGCTGGACGAGCTGGCCGAGCGCATCGCCAGCACCCGCGCCGCGGCGCGCGAGCGCAATGGCTGGATCATGGACAGTTATCTGCTGCGCAAAGAGGGGGCGCAGGAGTGAATTGGAGACGGTACAAGCAGCGCCTTATCCCCCTGCGCATGGTCCATGTTTAGGGTGGAAAACCGCGAAGCCTTCTCCACCATCATCCGGTCGGCTGCGTCACCCCGTCTTGCAACCCAGCAGGGTGGTCGGTCAGCCCCCAGGCACCGCTGGCCGCAGCCAGGCGGTTCAGTGGCGAGCGCCCTGTGGAAAACGCGCCGGATCGGCAAAGCAGGCGTGCAGGTGATCGAACACCAGGCGCACGCGGGGTGATACAGGGCCTTGCTGCGGGCGGTAGATGAACAGCTGCCAGGGATCGGGCGCCTGTTCTTCCAGCACCGCCTGCAGGCGGCCGCTTTCCAGGTACGGCTGGGCCAGGTAGGCGGGCAACTGGCCGTAGGCCAGGCCGGCGAGCACGGCTTCCAGCTCGGCTTCGGGGTCGTCGCACACCAGCGCCGGTGAGGGCGGATGCAGGCTGGGCCCCTGGGCGAAGGTCCAGGGCCAGGGGCGACCGTTCTTGCGGTCGATCAGCACCGACAGCGGCCGCTGTTGCAGGTCGTCGAGGGTGCGCGGCGCGCCGCCGGCGGCGATCAGCTCCGGCGTGGCCACCACCTGCAACGGCACCGGCGCCAGGGCGCGGGCGACGTAGCGGCTGTCGCGCAGGAAGCCGACGCGGATGCCGATGTCGATCTGCGCCTCCACCGCGTCGGTGATCTCGTCCTCCAGGCGCAGGTTCAGCACCAGTTGCGGGTGCTGTTTGAGCAAGGGTTGCAGAAAGCCGACCAGAAAGCGCTTGCCGATGGCCTGCGGCGCGGTGATGCCGATGCGCCCGCTGATGGCCGATTCGGCCTCGGCGCGGTGGCCGCGAAACAGCGCGTCGAAATCTTCCAGCATCTGCCGGGCGCGCACCGCGTAGGCCTCGCCGAAGGCGGTGATATGCACCTGGCGGGTGTTGCGATGAAAGAGAATCTCGCCGAGCTCCTCCTCCAGCGCCTTGATCGCGCGGGTCACTGCCTGTGGGGAAACCCCCAGGCGAGTCGCTGCCTCGCGGAAATTGCTGCAGTCGGCCGCGCTGCAGAAGATGCGGATCATCTCCATGCGGTTGAGCATGTCGGGGCGCCTTTGTGTTCCAGAATGTGGAATAGCCTAATCCAAACTCTTCCATTCATTGAAACTGAAATCGCCCCTAACCTGAGCCCATGTCCGGCGTATGGCGCGGACACTCCAACGAATCGAGAGAGGGCATCACCATGAGCAACAACATTTCCGGCAAGGTCGTGGTCATCACCGGCGCCAGCAGCGGCCTGGGCGAAGCCACCGCGCGTCACCTCAGCCAACTGGGCGCCAAGCTGGTGCTGGCCGCGCGGCGCCAGGAGCGTCTCGAGCAGCTGGTCAGCGAGCTGGTCGCCGCCGGTGGCGAGGCCGTGGCCTACCCGACCGACGTGACCCGTGCCGATGAGGTCAAGGCGCTGATCCAGGGCGCACTGGACACCTTCGGCCGCGTCGATGTGCTGGTCAACAACGCCCACTCGATCATCAACAAGCCGCCCGAGCCCGCTTGGCTAAAGGGATTCGTTGTGATTGCAATGGAGCCATACCGTCGCCTCTACCGTCATTCGAGCAAAGCTGTAGCAGCAAGATAACAGAGCGCTTCTGGAGCAATGCTGATGGCGCCATCGCCAGTTAGAATCCTACCTGAGTCAGCAGCTTTCGGCTCACATCAACCCCGACTTAGTACAAACAGATTTCTCTTAGCCCGTGTCGCAGCCACGTGCAGCAGGCAACGTTCCGCAAGCTCAGTATCCTTGGCCACCCCCGCATCCTCATCACGACTAAGCTGCTCGGCATGGGCCAGGCCCCTGCCGAAGCAATTGGCCTCAAGACGCCCCGTACCCAAAGATGCAGGCAACTATCCGCTCCTCCCAGCGCTGTCGAAGGTCAATTCCCGACACCCGGCCAAACAACTGACTAGCTGCAATCGGTTTCGCCTTCAAACTGGTCTGGAGGTCGCGTAAACGCATTACTCCTGCCTTTCGCCCTCGCTCATGCAAGTACTCCGCCCAACGAGGGCGAACCAGATCGAGCCAACAGTCTGCCAGTTGCCCCCAATCTGGGCATTCGTGCAGGCGAACCCCCTGCATTAAATCAAGCAACTCTTTGCACTGATCTGCTTCTTCAACACTCGTGATCCATTGACGGTCACGTGCCCATAAAGCAATAGCCCAGCTCATCTGCTCCAACGCGCGCTGCTTACGCTTCGGCAGCAATAATTTTTCCATCTCGGTTAAACGGCTTAAGAATTGTTCGAGAGCAGACATTGCGCCCCTGGTGGGCTTAAGGCTTTCTACATCCTCGGAGAGCCGAAGACGAAGCTGTTGTGCGATTTCGCGCAAATTGGTCAGTGGCTTTGCGTCTTGCTCCGTCATCATGACCCAGCGAGGTGTTCTGGACTCTTCACCTGCCAAGCACAGAAACAGCCACGGCTCGCTTGCACGTACCAGGCTTACCCGCGAAAGCACCTTGGCCTGCTCCGTTCGGTACGCTCGATACAGATCAACATCCACCAGTGATGCCTGCCCCTCAATCAATTCTCTGACAGGCGTAAAAGCATCTTCGATTCCATCCCACGAACGGCGCTCTCGTTCACGTAATTCCTTGTCGATATCCTCCGGCGTAACCACAGCAGGCTCGCTCGTGGCACGCATCTCATCAGGTAGCTGCAAGTTGCCACCGATGAGCGTATCGACTTCTTCAACTCTGGCTACAAAACGCTCGTCTGATTTCAACGCGAAGGCCACAGCATCCTTTGGCCACCAGCACTCAATTTGATCGTGCGGGCTATCCATGCGATCGATACGCCCTACTCGTTGCTCGGCAAAGCGAACCACGCTAGGCATGTCCAAATGCACCAAAGTTGATGCTCGCTGAAGATTCACCCCCTCAGATAAGGCATCGCTGCATAGAGCAATCAAGCGCCCTCCTCCTAAATCGGGATCCAGCCGCTTTTGTAGTCGCTCGTTATTTTTTTTGTCACCACCAATCCCCAGCATCACCTCGATGCCTGCCGGACGGGCAGAGTTCTGCAGTAGGTACTTGATGTAACGCAAAGTCAGCGGGTAGTGATCAAATGCAATCACCTGATCGTGACGCTCTACTAGGTCGAGCAAATGCTGTGCTTTGCGCTCCTCCCGACCACCACTGAGCTTCATCAGGCGCTTCAGAATGAGCTTATAGATTGTAATTTCAGCCTCGCATGCCTGGCGGTGTGCCGTCTCATCACTGAGCCATGACGGCAGCTCTATTCCGAGCCGGTTCTCGGGAATGCGCCCCATCAATTGAGCGATACGCTGCAGCATGTCACCGGTGGCGTCATCCGCAGAACTCTCGAACTTGCCCGGCAGGCCCATCTGCTCAAGTGCCGCTTTCTCACCCAGGATGTGCCGGTACAGAGCAAGTCGTGATGAGCGCAAACTGGCCATCACATGGTGGGCGGCCAACGAACTAGCTGCGTTCAATCGCATCTGCAGATAGCTATCTGCAGTCATCCCGTAACGGGCCAAGCTTTCGGGCAGGACCAGAGGCTTTTCAAAATGGCCTATGCCTTTTAGGTTGCGAGCCAATACTCGGATCTGCTCAGCCAGCGCCTGATCCTGCTCAGACTCGCCCAATTCATACGTCAGGGATACATGCTTCGGATAGCGGCATACACGCCCACTCGGCAAGCGATAGGACTCCTCGTCCCTGTCGACCATCGCATTCAACTGCGCTTTGGTACGCCTCAGGGTGAAGCTGGCAATAGCCGCCTGCAGTGCGGCCAAATCTTGAGGGTGTACATCCGAGAGCGCTGTACTGCCACGGCTTAACCTCTCAAAAATCCCCAGGACCTCATCCTCGAAATTATCGGCGCCCAGAATATCAATTAGCCTGAGCAGATCCGCACATGAGCGATTGATTGGAGTGGCCGTGAACAGCACCACCTGGTCTGCCAAGTTGTGCAGCAAATGACGTGTGCGCTTGGAAGTTTGGCTGAGAAAGTTGTGTGCCTCGTCGACTGCCAAAGTCTGGGCGGAGGCGAGCTGTGTTGCCAGCGCAGAGCCCTCTCGATCGTCCAAACGGCTCAGTAACCCTTGGGACGCTATCGCGAGGTTAAACCCGCACTTAGCCACCTCCCGCTCCCAGTTGTTGCTCACCAACGGTGGGCAGACCATGAGCATGGAGCTCTTGTGGCTCCGTACAGATGACCAATTTCGATCATGCACGGCACGTAGCAAGTGAGCCCCCATGCGGGTTTTACCAGAGCCCGTAGCGTCTGCGACAAGCGCCCCGCCAACCGTATCGAGCAAATAAAGAGCTTGGCCAATACCATGCTGCTGCGACGGCCAGAGACTGACTTGTTGAAATCCAGCCAAGGACCGCAGGTAGTGAGCAGCCCAGTCGCTCTCTAAAAGCTCTGCACAAGCTCGCGCCAACGCCTCCTGCCAAGTCACAAATTTGAGAAGCTGATCCAGCAAAGCCAATAACTCACCGCTGGCATCTTCGCCCAAATTCCAGAAGTACTCCGCTAGCCTCCAACCCTCATCGAAGCGAGCCTTCTCCTTACTAGTGAAGCGAACATTAGCCTCGTGCTGGAAGAACAATCCAGGCTCCGTGAAGTTGCTCGAGCCCAGGGTGATAGCCTCTTCGCTGCAGTACAGTTTCGCATGCAATCGGTAGGTGCCCGTGGGGTAACGGACTTGGACATATCCGCCTCGAATCAACTCGATGCAGTGGATGATCGAACCGCTGAGTGATAACGAAATGCCACGTTTGAGCCAGTACTCTCTCACCTCTGCGGGGAAGTCGTAACGCTTAAGACTGAGCCCCGCGCGCTTCGCTGAAACGGGCTCAGACCCCAAGATTAGACGCAGAGGCTTTTCGCAGGCGCCACGCTGATTAATTAGCTGAATCAGCTGATCTAAACCGCTGTAGCCGGTAATGACCAGCGCATCGCCAGGTCTGCACAAATCCGGCATCAACACGGAATAGACTTTACGAGCCGAGAGATTGATCGGCATCCGTGCCTGCGATGGCAGATCAGTACAGCTCAGTGCTATTTCACCAAACAGCGACCCCTGCATGCTGACTCCTACTACATCCACGCCTCACACAGCGCCTCGGCCTGCGCCAGCACCAACTGTGCGGCCTCTTCTTGCTGATCTGGTGGATATTTGTATTTACGCAGGATGCGCTTGACCAAAAGCCGCAGCTTGGCCCGCACGCTATCGCGGTTGCTCCAATCGACCGTCACGTTCTGTCGCAGGCTTTCAGTCAACTCGTGGGCAATCTTGGCCAGCGTTTCGTCACCCAGCTCGCGTACCGAAGACTCGTTGTTGGCCAAGGCATCGTAGAAGGCCAGCTCATCGTCATTGAGCCCAAGCTGATCTCCGCGCTTGCTGGCAGCACTGAACCTCTTGGCCATCTCGATTAGCTCTTCGATGACCTGGGCGGTTTCGATGGAGCGGTTCTGGTAGCGCTTGATCACGCTATCGAGCAGCTCGGAGAACTTCTTCTCCTGGGCCAGGTTGCTGGCGAACTTGCTCTTGATCTCGCCCTCCAGCAGCCGCTCCAGCAGCTCGACGGCGAGGTTCTTCTCCGGCAGGTTGCGCACCTCAGCGAGGAATTCGTCATCGAGCAGGCCGATGTTGGGCTTGTCAAGGCCGACCGCCTCGAACACATCAACCACCTCGCCCGAGACAACGGCATTGCCGATGATCTGGCGGATCGCCAGCTCACGTTCTTCGTCGGTTTTCTTTTGGGCGCTGATGTCACGCTTGGTCAGCAGTACCTTGATCGCCTGCAGGAAGGCCACTTCCTCGCGCACCGCCTTGGCCTCGTCCAGGGTGCAGCACAGGGTAAAAGCCTTGCTCATGGCCAGCGCATTGTCAGCAAAGCGCTTCTTGCCACCCTCCAGCCCCAGCACGTGGTTGGCGGCACCGGCCAGCAGCTTGTGTCCGCCAGTCAGGAAATCGCTGTAATCGAAGCCATGCAGCAGACTGCGCAGCACATCGAGCTTTTCCTCCAGCACCGCGTAGGCTTCGTGCGCATCGACGGTGGGCCGCCCCCTGCCCTTGCTGGCGGTGTATTCCTTGAGCGCCGCCTTCAGTTCGTTGGCAATGCCGATGTAATCCACCACCAGGCCGCCCTGCTTGTCCTTGAACACCCGGTTCACCCGGGCGATGGCCTGCATCAGGTTGTGGCCCTTCATCGGTTTGTCGATATACAGGGTATGCACGCAAGGCGCATCGAAGCCAGTCAGCCACATGTCGCGGACGATCACCAGTTGCAGCGGATCGGCAGGATCCTTGAAACGCTTCTCCAGGCGCTTCTTCACCTGGCCGGGATAAATATGCGGGCGCAGCAGTGCCTTGTCCGAGGCACTGCCGGTCATGACGATCTTCACCGCGCCCTTCTCCGGATCCTCGTCGTGCCATTCGGGGCGCAGGGCGATGATCTCGTTATACAGGTGCACGCAGATCTCGCGACTCATGGCCACCACCATGGCCTTGCCGCTTTGCGCCTGGTTGCGCTCCTCGAAGTGCGCGACCAGGTCGGCCGCCACGCTCTTGATACGCGGCTCGGCGCCCACCACCTTTTCCAGCGCGGCCCAGCGCGACTTCAAGCGTGATTGCTGATCCTCCTCCTCATCCTCGGCCAGCTCGTCGACCTCGTCGTCGATATGCGCCAGCTCCGAGTCTTTGAGCGACAGCTTGGCCAGCCGCGACTCGTAGTAGATGGCCACGGTGGCACCATCTTCCTTGGCCTGCTGCATGTCATAGACATGGATGTAGTCGCCGAACACCGCACGGGTATCACGGTCTTCGCTGGACACCGGCGTGCCGGTAAAGGCCACGAAGGTAGCGTTGGGCAGAGCGTCGCGTAGATGCTGGGCATAACCCACCTGGTAGCGGGCACTGGCCTCAGCCACCTTCAAGTCCGGCACCTTCAAGTCCGGCACCTTCAGCGAAGCACTGAAGCCATATTGGGTGCGGTGCGCCTCGTCGGCCACCACCACGATATTCGAGCGCGTGGACAACACCGGGAAGCTGTCTTCATCCTCGCCCGGCATGAACTTCTGGATGGTGGCGAAGACAATGCCGCCACTGGGGCGGTTGTCCAGTTTCTCGCGCAGATCGCCGCGGGTAGCCACCTGCACCGGCTGTTCACGCAGCAAGTCCTGCGACAGCGAGAACACTCCGAACAACTGGCCGTCCAGGTCGTTGCGGTCGGTGATCACTACGATGGTCGGGTTCTCCATCGCTGCCTCCTGCATCACCCGGGCGGCGAAGCAGGTCATGGTGATGCTCTTGCCTGAGCCCTGGGTATGCCAGACCACCCCGCCCTTGTGCGTGCCGCCAGGGCGCGAGGCGCTAACCACCTGCTGGATCGCCGCACGCACGGCATGGAACTGGTGATAGCCGGCAATCTTCTTCACCAACCGGCCGTCATCCTCGAACAGCACGAAGTAGCGTAAGTAATCCAGCAGCATCGCCGGCTGCAGCACGCCACGCACCAGCGTCTCCAGCTCGTTGAACTCACCCAGCGGATCCACCGTGACCCCATCGATGGTGCGCCAGCGGGCGAAGCGCTCGGTATCTGCAGACAGCGAGCCCATGCGCGCCTCGCTGCCATCGCTGATCACCAGAATCTCGTTGTAGTGAAAGACGTCCGGAATCTGCTCCTTGTAGGTCTGGAGCTGGTCGAACGCCTTTACCAAATCGGCATTCACATCCGCCGGGTTCTTCAGTTCCAGCAGCACCAGCGGCAGGCCGTTGACGAACAGGATGATGTCCGGCCGGCGCGTATGTTTCGGCCCCTGGATGCTGAACTGGTTGATCGCCAGCCACTCGTTGGCCCGCACATCGGCCCAGTCGATCAAGCGTACGAAGTCACCGCGGGTCTCGCCGTCCTTCTGGTATTGCACCGGCACACCGCCGACCAGCAGACGATGAAACAGGCGGTTGGCGGACAGCTGCACCGGCATGCCCAGCTCCAACACCTGGCGCAAGGCGTCCTCACGCGCCGCCAGCGGGATCTGCGGGTTGAGCCGGGCGATGGCCGTGCGCAGGCGCATGGTCAACAGCACATCGCGATAGCTCGCGCGCTCGGGATTGTCGCCGTCGTGGGCGATATCCGGTCCATAGAGGTGCGTGTAGCCCAGCTCACCGAGCCATTCGAGTGCTTCTTTTTCCAGCTGGTCTTCGGTCATTTCACTGCCTTACCTGGCGAGGGCATCACGAGGATTTGCGCCGGTACTGCTGTGCCGGGCTGCGCGGTGATGCGGGATCGGTCATTTCGATCAAGCCAGCCGCCAGGGCCGGCTTGAGATAGTTCTGGGTAAAGGTCGGCCTGTGAGACAAGCCTAGCCGCTGCATCAGCTCGCTGGACTTGAGCGCCATCCCGGCTGGCAGTGCCTGCAGCAGGCGGGCTACTTGATCGGTGACTTGATCGGTTACTTGATCGCTCTGACCGGCCTCCACCAGTGCCTGGCGCAACGCAGCTAGCATGAACTCCACGAACGGTGTCGCTTCAGCGGCCTGATCGGCCGCCGCAAGCGCCGCGTAATACGCCTCTTGCTGGTCACGAATCACCGTTTCGACCGGCAAGTACGCAAGCACCGGCCGCCACTGGCTGAGGATCAAGGTCTGCCACAAACGTCCCATACGCCCGTTACCGTCGGCGAAGGGGTGGATAAATTCGAACTCGTAATGGAACACACAGCTGGCGATCAGCGGATGCCAGTCACTGGCGCCAAGCCAGCGCAGCAGATCCTGCATCAAAGAGGCGACCCGGCTGGCCGGTGGCGCCATGTGCAGCAAGCGCCCCTCGCGGTAGATGCCCACGCCGCCCTGACGATAGCGCCCGGCATCGTCGATCAGGCCCTGCATCAACAACCCATGGGCCGCCAGCAGATCGGCCTGGCTATGGGGTTGCCAGCCCGGCATCGCCTCATAAGCGGCAAAGGCATTGCGCACTTCCTGAATTTCCCGCGGCAGCCCCAGCACCCGCTTGCCATCAAGCACCGCAGTCACCTGCTCGACACTCAGGGTGTTGTTCTCGATGGCCAGCGAAGCCTGGATGGTGCGGATGCGATTACCTCGGCGCAGTTGCGGCGTCAGTGCCGCCTCCCGCTGCGCCGTCAGCAGGCCCACCTGCTCGCTGATCTCGGCGGCCAGCGCCAGCATCTGCGGGGTTAGGGTTAGCGGTGGCTGATACTGGCTCATGCGCTCAGATCCATCGGGGTGTGGCAGTTAGCTGGATAGCGCAGAGGAATACCGACGGCCGCTGCGTCCAACAAGCGATCAGCATCCAGGTCAAAGGGCAACACCCACAGGTTCATGTCATCGCCGTAATCGAAAACCGGCAGTGCCCGCTGCAATCCCGACCAATATGGATAGATCAGCACCAGTCTCGGCACGCCTTCGCTGCTGCGGTACTTATGACCATAGGCAAACAGTTGATAGAAGTCCGCCTGGCTGAGGTCGTAGTTCTTCTCGGGCCT
The DNA here is from genome assembly GCF_003696305.1 of Pseudomonas sp. AOB-7. Taxonomy (GTDB): domain Bacteria; phylum Pseudomonadota; class Gammaproteobacteria; order Pseudomonadales; family Pseudomonadaceae; genus Aquipseudomonas. The sequence goes on from NZ_RFFK01000010.1 coordinate 143,162, forward strand.
GCGGGCATCCACCCGCTTCCACTTGGTATCCAGAATCCAGCGCTGTTCTGCAGTATCAATCAGCAGGTCCGGCTTCAAGCAGAACATCCGCTCCTTGTCATGCTCACAGAGATATTCGCGACTGGCCTGGCTCGTCAACTGCGCAGCAGGCAGCAACTGCTGGCGCAACCAGCCCTCCACATAGCACTCGAACAGTTTCTCCATGGGGAACAGCAGGCTCATGCCGCACCACTCACCACTCACGGCTATCGGCATCTGCTGATTGAGGATCAGCTCGCACCAGGGCTTGATCGCCTGGTAATGCGCCATCAGCCGGTCGCGGCTCCAGGCGCGCAAATCCTGACTCACCTGGCGGCTGGCGGGCACCTCCGCCAGCATCGCCCGCAGCTCGTTGGCCAGGCGCCAGTTGGCGGCGTCCTGCGTGCTCTTGGCCACAAGCTCCAAAGCCAGCTTGAGCAAGCGGTTCTCGGCACGATCTGGCAAGAACACATCGTGGCGAATCTGAAAGTGATGCTGGCGCCCCGGCGGCTGGCGCATCTGCGCCACCACATTGAGCTGGCCACGCAAAAAACGCTGCTCTTCCTCGATGCGCTGGTAGTCGAAGCGTACGCCACGCTTAACCAGCAGATCCAACTCTGCCAGAAACTGCGCCATCACCCACTCGCTGAGTGGCGCATCGAACAACTCCAGGCTGGCCACCGAAGCCTCGCGGGGTTTGAGCTGCAAGGCGCTTTGAATCAGCTTTCGCAGCAACTGGCGACTCTTGGCCAGGCAATCGTCCTGCTCATGGTGCTTGGGCAGAATCTCCAGCCGCGTGCCACAGGGCGTTTCCAGCACGCCCACGTAGCTGTCCCACTTGAGCGCACGCCGCCCATCCACCTGCAACAGCGTGGCGCCGTTGCGGTTGAAACTGGCGCTCAACTCGCAGAGCCATTCGAACGCACTGGCCGACACCTGAGCCAGATCCAGCGAGGGATCGACCTCAGCCGTGGTCAGCCGCGCGTACTCGCGGATGGTGACTGTGGTGATCACGCCGCGCCCTGGCTCAGCCGATCAATCAGCTGGCGTCCCAGACCGCGGGTGGTCAGCAGGCTGCCACTGGCACTTTCCAGAGCGAGGCCCAGCTGCTCGGCCAGCTCACGCAAAACCGGCTTGGTCGGTTGCTGCAAGGCACCCGCGCGCCACACTTCAATAGAGCCACTGGCCAGCTCTCGCAGCGTGATCTCGCCCTGCACCACCTCGCGCTTCACGGCTTGATTACCGCCTACAAGCGAAGCATCAAGAATGCTGAGATAGGCCTCCATTCGCTCGAACGCCTCATCATTAAGCGTCCAGTAGCTACCCGCCAAACCTTGCCCCACGTCCCGACCGAACAGTCCTTCAGCAAGACTGGTTCGCTCCTGAATGAACTGATCGTTCGGCGCCTTGCGCTGGTCATTCAACACCCAGGCGATGCGCTGCCAATCCTCGAAGAAATATTCCTGCAGGAGCGGCAGAATCTGGTTGCGGAAGATCAGCTCCAGCCGAGCCTGTGAGCCATCCTTTTTCAGCGGCATAAAGTACGCATGCCCCAGGCAATGATCCCGATCCAGCAGCACCTCGATGCGCTGGTTCATCACCCTCAGCAGCTGACCGATATTCAGCCCTGCCACCTCGATATCATCCAGCAGTTCGGGCCGCGGCGGCATCTCGCGGAACACGAAGCGCCGGCGCAAGGCAATATCCAGCCCGGCCAGTGAGCGGTCGGCGGTGTTCATGGTGCCGATCAGGTAAACGTTTTTCGGCACGCTGAAAGGCTTTTTCGAATAGGGCAGTTTCACGCTCAGCGCCTCATCGGCGCTCTCGCGCTTGGACTCCTCGATCAGGGTGATCAACTCACCGAAGATGCGCGACACATTGCCCCGGTTGATCTCATCGATGATCAGCACATAGGGCTCATCGACTGCCCCGGCCACGGTCACCGACTCAACCGGCTTCACGCCCTGCTGCTGCAGGTATGACAGCAGATCTGCCCAGGTGAAGCGGCTCATCGCATACACGGTTTTCAGCGTGAATTGGCGCTCGTCATTGAGCGGCAGAATGGACAGGTTGATATCCCGATACAACCAGCGCACCGAGCGCACATGCTGATAGTCGCCGATAACCCCGGCCGGCACCTGCGCCTCATAACGATAGTCGCCGGTCACCACGCCAATCGAGCCGATCTGCTCGGCCGAGTGGATACACAGCAGGATGTCACCCACCACCATCTGCTCGGCGAAGTAACTGAGCGTGCCTTTATCGCCAGCGCCAAGCGACTGGTAATAAGCGTTCTGCTCATAGTCCCCACGCAGATCACCGGTTTCACCCCAGCCGATTCGCGCTTCGCCATTGTCCAGACAGTAACTCTTGGTCGGTGAACTGCCGGTGCCATTAATGGAGATTTTCCAGATCGCTGGATTGCCCCGCACCCCCAGGTCAGACGCCGGTCGCGTGCGGGCATCATCACAAATGCGCTTGAACACACCCGACTCAACGGAATACTTGACCTGCCCGGTTTCCGCATCGGAATCCGCCCGCAGCCCTTCGACAAAGTCTTCGTAGCTGAAGCTCTGGTGGAAGGTCACAAAGCGCACCCGCTCGGCGCTCACGAAACGGTCGAACTCCGCTTTAAGACGCTTGCGCGTCTCCGGGTCATTACCACTGTTCTGCACCAGGAGGTCCGGCGCCAGAATCGCCAGCGCCTGGTTGATGGTGTGGTAGGTTTTGCCGGTGCCCGGTGGGCCGAACAGAATCTGATTTAGTGGGGTTTCGTTCATTCGATCATCCATCCCTGAAGGGCTGGCAGGGAAAGCCTCCGTATCAGCAACCTGCCCCGCACGCTTGAAAGAGAGTTGGTAGTCATAGTCGGCAAGGCGCGCAATCACGGCCTGATCACCCGGTTTCAGCTGCTCGCGAGAAAACAGGCTTTGCAACCGGGCCTGAATGCGCTGGTACTGCGTCAGCACCTGGGTTTGCTGGCTGCTGCCATCGGGCAGGCGCAGGGTGAACAGTTGCCGGGCGGGACGCTCACTCTCGCCCCAGCAATCATCCGGAAACAGCTGCTGCAGCTTGGGTACCTTCAGATACCCATTGCGAATAGCACCATCCGTCAGCGTAACCACCAGCCGCCCAGCCATGGCGTCGTAGTCATCCGGCCAGTAGCCCTGACGGGTGGTCGCAGGGGCGAGGTCTGACCGGCTCGCTACAGCCGCAATCAACGAGCCGACCAAGGCATCATCAAGGCGTTGCCAGTTCAGTTCTCCGGCTCCGGATAAAGCGACCCGAGTGACCTCTGCCCCAACATCCACCCGCAGCGCCAGCGCCACCTGCCAAACACGGAAATCCTCACTACATCCGGCATGAATTGCTCCCGCCTCGGTGATCCACCAGTCCAGCCCACGCTGATGCAAAGCCAAAACCAGATTGCAAAAGGCCTGAGTCGCACCCGCCAACTCCAGACGTACCGACAAGTCCTTGATGGCGTTGAAATGCCCTAGCACTTCCAACCTTTGCTCAGGCGTTGCCTTGATAGCTTCTAGAGGCATCACGAGGCCACCTCGGCCATCAGTGCCTCCGCTTCCGGCAGGCGCAGCTGGCCGGAGATCAGCCGGGGTAGGAGGGTGTCACGGAGTTGGGTGAGGGTTTGGGCTTGCACTTGGTTCTCGTGAATGGCAGCCCAGAGCGGAGCCACCGAATCAACGAATGCCGACTTTAAAGGTTCGGGCGGATTGAGCACCGGGTAGCTTGGGAAAGCCTTGAGAGCAATCCGATTGACCGTTGCGCCGTGGATCGTGTGCTTATCAAGCAATTGTTGAAATGGTGCTGAGATGAACTGGTGAAACCAGAACATCCCGGCACCGTTTTCTGCATGCGGACGCACCAACGCGAGCCGCCGTCCCAAGCAACAACGTACACCTGGCGGAATCAAAGCAAAGAAACCAAGTGTCGCCTCGTAGCTGAACACAATATCTCCGCGCCTCGGCTCAACACGGCGTGTCCATTGCTTCCAATCGCTCTCGCTGATATGGCGAATATCAGACAGATCAAGGCTGGTGCCAGTTAGATTCTTGATGCCAAGAAAGACAGGGCCATCTGCCGACTCAGCCGGCGTGGCATGTGGACCGTCGTAAATCCCCTCAACAAGTTCACCGATTGGCCTAACTGTCCACCCCTTCGGCACCAAGCCCAGTTCGGACTCTTCGAAGCTATCGGGGAACAGGGCGGCGGTGGTGGCGTCCATGCCTTCCGGCTGGCGGAATTCGGCCTTGGCGCGTACGGGGTCGAAATCGACGAACCAGGATTTGAACAGCGCCTGGGCGATGGCTTCCAGGGTGGCGTTGGTTTCGCGTAACAGGGTGATGCGCTTCTCTACACCCTCTAAAAGCTCAATCAGCAACTCATCTGCAGGTGCAGGAGAAGGTACAGGGAAATCTAGAAAATCGTCGCGGGATAGGCCTAGCGTAGTGGTGCCTGTCGCACACCCACGGCAATACTCACGATAAGCCGGAGTTCTGAGCAGCCAGTAGATGTAATCCCTTGAGACGGGATCACCGTCGAAAACAAGCTTAACTGTGTCCTGAGTTAAGCGACCAGATGCGATATCCGAAGGCACCCTAGCGATTGAGCCGAGCAAGTCACCTGACTGCGTGACGTCTTTCAGGGAGACGTAAAGATCGCCTGATTTCAGCGAGATCTTCTCAGGGCAGTCACCGCCATATGTCTTGAATCCGCCGTAGCGGAAGCCACCATTGGGCTCAATTGAGGCCAAGCCAAGCAGCACAGGACCGGGCAAACCTACAAGAGCGCCCTTGTAAGTGGTGCCTCGCTGCAAGCTTACAAAATCTCGTAAGGCACGACGAGTATCAGAACTCATACCCCAGCCCCCGCAGCTTCTGCCGGATCAACTGATCGAGCTCTGCGCCCTTCTGCATCTGCTCATCCAGCTGCTTAGTCAGCCGCTGCATCTTCTCGGCAAAGGCTTCGTCGTCGTCCTCCACCTCTTCGGCACCGACATAACGGCCGGGGGTCAGCACATGGCCGTGCTCGGCAATTTCCGCGAGGGTGACGCTGCGGCAGAAACCGGGAATATCGGCGTACTTGCCGACCTGCCCGCCTTCATCCAGCGCCTCGCCGCGCCAGGCTGCCACGGTGCTGGCAATGCGTTCGATATCGGTATCGGTCAGCTCGATCTGCACCCGGCTGACGCTGGTGCCCAGCTTGCGCGCATCGATAAACAGCACCTGGCCGCTGCGGTCGATGCCGCCCGTGCTGAGGGCATGGCGCTTGTCCTTGGCGAGGAACCACAGGCAGGCGGGAATCTGGGTGTTGAAGAACAGCTGGCCAGGCAAGGCTACCATCACTTCCACCACATCGGCCTCGACCATGGCTTTGCGGATATCGCCTTCGCTGTTCTGGCTGGAGCTCATCGAGCCGTTGGCCAGCACGATACCGGCGCGGCCGTTGGGTTTCAGGTGGTAGAGCATGTGTTGCAGCCAGGCGTAGTTGGCGTTGCCTTGCGGCGGCGTGCCATACACCCAGCGGGGGTCGCCCTCCAGGCTGCCGTGCCACCAGTCACTGATATTGAACGGCGGGTTGGCCAGCACAAAGTCGGCACGCAGGTCTGAGTGCTGGTTGCGGATAAAGGTGTCCGCCGGCTCCTTGCCCAGGTTGAAATCAATGCCGCGAATGGCCAGGTTCATCGCCGCTAGGCGCCAGGTGGTGGGGTTGGACTCCTGGCCATAGATGGACACATCGCCCCGCTTGCCGCCGTGGGCTTCGATGAACTTTTCCGACTGCACGAACATGCCGCCCGAGCCGCAGCAGGGATCGTAGACCTTGCCGTGATGCGGGTTGAGTACCGCCACCAGGGTTTTGACGATGCTGGCCGGCGTATAGAACTGCCCGCCCTTCTTGCCTTCGGCGCTGGCGAACTGGCCGAGGAAGTATTCGTAGACCTGACCGAGCAGGTCGCGCGCCTTGCCGGCGTCGTCGCCGAAGCCGATGGTGGAGATCAGGTCCACCAGCTCGCCGAGCTTGCCGTCCGGCAACTGGGCGCGGGCGTAGCGCTTATCGAGGATGTTCTTCAGCTTGGGGTTCTCCGCCTCGATGGCAGCCAGGGCCTCGTCGATACGCTTGCCGATATCCACCTGTTTGGCGGCGGCGCGAATCGACTCCCAGCGCGCCACTTCCGGCACCCAAAACACGTTGACCTCGCGGTAGTAGTCGCGGTCTTCCAGCTCGGCGTTGAGCGCCTCGGGATCGTCGTCACCCAAGTAGTAGTCGTCGTTCTCGTCGGTGAGCTTGCGCTCCAACTCGGCACGGCGACCGGCGAAACTGTCGGAGATGTACTTGAGGAAGATCAGCCCGAGCACGATGTGCTTGTACTCGGCGGCATCCATATTGGCGCGCAGCTTGTCGGCAGTAGCCCAGAGGGTTTTCTCCATGGCCTCGATGCTGGTGGCTTGTTGCTTGGCCGCTTTGGCCTTTTTCACCGCGGCAGCGGCTTGCACCACATAACTGGCTGACACTTCCGCAGTGGCTGTCGGCTCTAAACGCTCACGCGCTTTATTCAGCGCCTGGTCGGCCAAACTGCCACCTGCTGCCTGCGTGCGCAGCACCGAGCCACCACGGCCACGGCCTTTAACCAGTACACCCTGCTCGATCAGCGCATCGCGGGCGGCCCAGAACTGCTCCTCGGTCAACTCGACAAACTGCCCACGCAGTTGCTCAAACAACGATTGATTGCCGATGCTGCCGTTGGCAGGCACGGCGGCGAACAAGGCCTGAGGTAGCGTGGCCAAATCTGTCATGCATAACTCCTCATGCGAGCCCTATGCGATGGGCTCACAGATACTCAAACGGTGGTGGCCTAAAAGGCTTGAGGGAACAGGGGACGGTTTTGTAGCGCGTACTTGCCTGGCGGGAAGTACAGGTGGTGGGCCGTCCCTGGAATACCGCGGCCTGCCATGCTGTGTGCTCGCCACCTTATCCACTGGCCGAGCATGGGTAAAGCCATGCCCAGCGTTTTTCGCCCCCCACTCAGTGGGTCGGCACGCAGCCCTTGGACATGGGCGTTTTCGCCACATCACCACGCCCCGTACATAATGCGCTAGCAAAGCCGTGGCTGCTCCACTCCGCAACTACGCCACAGTAGGTTGCCATCCCGAAACCCTCGGGCTAGAGTGCGCCCGTCGTGGTCAATCCCACGGCCGGGTGTGGTAGCCCGATTCACACGAAGGCGCGGTTGCGTCATAAACGAGAGCAGGCCCTTCTCAGGATCTGCTGTTTCTCGTGCATTTATGGCGGGCCGTGTGAGGCAGGCTTCGGCCTGGCCGGCCTTCCTTCGTGGGTCGGTCTACCACCCTTGCACGGTCCGCCTCCATTCGTGTGGTAGCGAATGGCTGCGGCTCCTTAATCTCACGAAGGAGCATAAGGAAAATGCGCTACCCCCTTTTTACCCAAGAGCTCCGCCTTGGGCTGCTGGTCTGGCTGTCCACCTCTGATCTGGAGGTGCGCCATGGCTGAGCTCGAATCCTGTGTTGTACCTTCTCCGCTGCAGCGAAGCCCGCTGCATGAATCCGAACGCTCTCCCCGACCCTCTGAAGCTGCAGCTGAATTACGTGGCGTCATGCTCGGCAATCTGCTGGATCAACTGGCTGAACCTGATGGGCTGCCGCCAGCAGACCTGCGCGTACGGATCGCTGCTTACTCTGCCCTAGATCTGCTCGACGAGATGGTCGTGCTTTATCGCCGAGCCCTCTCAGAAGTACGAGGAGGTGCCAGATGAGCAAGGGCGTTATGACGTGCCTGCCACCTCACGATGGCCACCCAGGTGTCGAGATCATCTGGGCTGCTGACTGCAGGGAAGCGTTCAACCAGGGCGTGAAGCTGGCCCAGACCTGGCTCGACAACGCCCGCAGCGGCTGGCTCTGGGCAGTCATGATCGCCGAGCGCGATTTACTGCCATGTGCGATAGAACGGAGAGCCTTCGAAGTGGGCTTCCTCAGCCGCGTCCACCAGCGCATATGCTCAGCCAGGTGCTGTGGCCAGTCGGCTAACCCCCTTTCCTTGGAGCGGTAAAGCTGATGTGCGCGAGCCGGCCTGCCGGCTCGGGCTAACCGTCACGTGTCGTCAAATTTTTGGAACGTCCCCCCGCACAACACGGGCGCCCTAGAACAGGCCGAGAACGGCCAGGAGCGGACTATCGAGTCATGGCAACCATCTACCTCTTGGCTGCTCCTATCTGACTCCCGCTATACGAGGAAACCACTGTGCGGCAGGCTTTACGTCGTATCGTCTTGACGCGCGCACGAGTGAATGTCAGTTTGACATCATTTCGGCTAGTCATGGAGGGCGTGTGAAGATCACTATCAACGTGTTCTTGCTCAAGGAAGGACGTTCTATCTTCGATGCTCTTTCTGATGAGGTCAGGCTGCAGCCTATTCAGTTTTCACTGCGGGACGTGGATTGCCTTTTTTATCATCAAACAAACCCATCCCATCCTAAATGGACTCAACTGTTCAAGGATGTCCCAGAGGTTGCACAGCTTGATCTGACAGGACGCTCACTCAAAGCTCTACTCGTCATGGCGATTCAAAATCGCGTATTCTGCTTTACTTTCGGCCATGCTCGGCATCTGATCGACGGGCTAGGAATCGAGCGCTATTTTGGGCTGAGAACCGCACTTAGCCTGACTGACCCACTGCTCATCAAATCAGTTGAGAAGTCGAACATTGATCGAACCCCACTGCGCTCTAAGGCGCAGTCCGCCAAGCATTTATCCATTTCAGAATTCGATTTCAAGTTTGATTCGGAGATACTCAAGTCGCTTACTGGTGTGGTAGAGAGCGACCAAGATGAGGGCGATTATGTGAGTGGTTCGGACTCACTAGCTTTGCACTCCGACGTCCAGTTGGAAGAGTTTCCAGAGATCGCAGCCCGATTATTGGTTGCCTATGAGGATGAGCGTTGCAAGGAAAAGTATCCGTGGATGGATTTCATCGTCCCGGTTCGAGATTCCGCGCTTGTGGAACGGCTTGATGACTTGCTTGTAGTTACGATCAACGCACAAGAGTTTGATCAAGTCCGCGCGGCAGCTCCGATGTTGCTGCCAGACGATATCAGTGGTTTTGGGTATGTGAGGCATCGTGCTCGAACACTGAACGGTCCTGTAATTTCCTTCGATCTGGATCTCCGACAAGCCCTTCTGGCAAAGCAAATTCTCGGAACAGTTTCGCTACAATCACTAAACTCCGAGTATGTTTATCTGTACGGTGCTGACGAGCAGCAATGCGCAAAATGGCCTCTCTACGATTGTCTTGAAGCAGAGGTCAAGTTCGAAGAAAAGATCTACCTACTTAGTGAAGGGGATTGGTATCAGATTGATCGTGACTACACCGATCAAGTCAACCGATACTTCGATGCGACTACGATATCCGATCTTGAGTTTCCTCGGTACGGCACCGATCACGAAGGGCCGTACTTAAGGCGGATCGCAGACAACACAAATTTTTATCTCCTTGATCAAAAGCTTGTTCGCTTGAGCGGTGCTTCGAGTTCATTCGAGTTCTGCGACCTTCTTACGCCAGATCACCACATCATCCACGTAAAAAAATATTCTTCATCCAGTGTGCTGAGCCACTTGTTCTCACAGGCATACGTATCCGCCGAAGCACTTATCAATGCACCTGAGGTAGTCGTTCAGGTTAACGAACATTTAGCCCAAGAAGGTGATTTTCAATTCGCATTCGATTCTGCTAGGCAGCCAAGAAATAAGATCGTATTCGCCATTATGCAAACCAATGAGCGCCTCCATATGCCTTTTTTCTCGAAGGTTAACTTCCGGCAGTTCGCTCAGCGCTTGATTGCTATGGGGTATCAGGTCGAGCTGTGCAGGATCGCAAATTAAAAACAAAAGACTGAAGCGCCATTTGATATTCTTGGCTTATCGATAACCTAACCCCTCGTTCCTGACGACCGCCCTCGACCAGGCGGCTCTCACTCAGGCAGGAGGAGCAAGGAAATTGCGAAGCACGCCGCCTATGGTTTGAAGTGTCTCTTCGTTTTTGCTTATCAAATATTCGAAGATCTGTTTCTGTGTTGCCAACTTCTTTTGCTGAAGATAGTTGTGAAAGTCCTTGGCGCTTGTGAAATTTTTCCTACCCGTCACAAATGGGAAATCGTCGTCCGCCTGGCTATATGCGTAGATGGCTTTCTCAACGCTCTCAATGGGCACCATGTGAACACCGGGATGACCGAAGAATTTTTCGTTTTTCTGGTCCCCATCCAAGATAGCAATTACCTCTTTTGGTGAAGATAGGAACTGCTCATGCTCGTTGTGCCCCATTAGCGTGGTTACCTGCGCTCCCCCACCAATGGGGATGATTTTGTAGCGAAAAAAAGTTTGAGGGCAGTATTTTTCTATTACGGCTTGAATAAAGCCAAGCAGCACCTGATCTTCCGTCAGAATGTATTTGTCCCATCCTAAGAATCCGAAAAGACGCGCTTTCGCGAAGCTGTAGGACGTTGGGCTTATGGAAATATGCCCGCTGCTGCCCTCAATGTAAAAGAGCTCTTTCGACCAAAGCTGCCGCATCAGGGCAAGAGAATGTGTTGTAAATAGAATCTTGCGCCCGTACTGAGCACAAAAAGTTCTTAGCCACGCTGCTAGGTTTGCTTGAGCCGCCGTATCCAGAGAAATATCTATTTCATCAATAACAATGAGCCTTGCAGGCCCTTTAATGGTTCGGTAAAGATTTATCAGGAAATATTCACCAGAACTCAAGTAGTCTTCTCGGATGTAGGTTCCGTCGGCCCTGACGACGGCGTAGTAGCTCTTTCCTTTAACGTTCACCTCTACCATGCTCGAGTAGCGTGTAGAGCCATATATTGCGGCAAGGAACGAAACGAGCTCCTCGGGATGGGCATGATTGCCAAGTGCAACTGCCCTGCGAATGTCCCGGTCAGCCTCGCTAGCACTTTTGAAGTAGTTGAAGCGTGTACCGTGGGGCATCGGCAGTTCGGCTGCGATGAGATCACGCAGTTCGGGTGGGATAGATCCTCTGCAGTTTAATGATCGAATTTTATCGTCATACGCGAACACTATCTCAACACCGTCTACGGCATAGGTGATACGGCTATTAGGGGAGAACGCGTAGGGTGTTGCAGTCCTGACAAAAGTATCGGCACTAGCTAGGTTGCGCAACGCCCGAACCAAGGTCGTTTTACCAGCGCCATTTCGCCCTACCAAGCAAACCAGTCCAGGGGTTGATAGATCCAAATCCAATGTGAGACTAGTGACGTGTTGAATCGACTCGAGACTCACTTGGAGGCGATTCATTGAGCAGACCTGTGCAGGAAGCTATCAATGACGGTATTTCCAAACTTCGTCCTGAGTTTTTCTAGATAAGCCGGATCGGCTGCGTAGGCGTAACTGATAAATCCACTGAGCCTTTGCAGACCCTCTTCCATTCCCTCGCTTCGCTCCTCTCGAAATATCTTCGCCAATCGGGAGCGGTCTTTTACATAGAAGTAGAGCCAAGATTCCATCTTATTTCTAACGTCGCGATCAATAGCAATAGTGCCAGTGGGTAAAATTACAAGCCCCAGTAGCTTCACCTTTCGACCGATTGTAGTTAGCTTGCTTTTGCTCTGATTGAGAACAAAACCATCACCGAGCTCAACATTAAGGCAGCTCTCAATTACGTGACTAGCGTCTTCAATCGCTAGGCGATCTTCCGCAGAGATTATGATGTCATCAGCGTAGCGTGTGTATATCCATTGACGTTCGTTGCTAATTGCGGCCAATCGCTTATCGAATCCGAATAAGCAAGCATTACTCAATATGGGGGACGTCGAGTAGCCAATCGGCAGTTTGCCGTTGATGGTGAGAAGTCCAAGAATGTGCTCAATGTGCTCGGGTAGGTCCGAGACAGGGGTTGCGGCTCGATTAAGGACTGACCGTATTAGATCCGAAGTAATACTGTCGAAGAACCGTTCCAGATCGGTCTGAAAGAAGGCTCGGCTGTGTGCGTGGGGCGCGACAGCTTGTAGAAGCGTTGCTCCTTTACGATAGGCAAACGAGACCGATTGATCGACTGGAAGATAGTCAAGGAGGAAGCCACTGAGAAAGTGGTGAAACTCCTTTAGCGTTGGGGATGGCTTGTAAATGGTTCGCCTGTTCCAACGGACGGAGCTGTAGTGTTCTTCGGGCTTCAGCGCCAAGAACTCTTCGAACCGATACTTCTCGTGATACATGGCATCGAACAGCTGGCGTAGCGGTCGTGGGTTCATGGATCACTTACCTTGAGCTTCTCTTCGCGATTGAGGCGAATCGTAGCTGATTACATCCTGTAAATGGCACATACGAAATGCCCGGTCGGGCGTGAGCCTGCGACCGGGCATGCGTAAGTTGGATAAAACGCCCTACGTACCAGACATTAGACTGGAGCTACTCCTAGTCGCTGGCGTGAAAAAAGCGTAGCACGGCTAGATGTTGATAGGCAAACGACACCTGAGGATGAAATGCAGCCGGTTAGCTACATGCCTTAGAGATGGCCAGGATCGTCGGCGCAGTGGATCACAACCATTGGAATGGCTAGGCAGCCCCCCAGCACAGACGGGTCACAATCACTGGAACCGGTGGGCGGCATTACTGGAGTACACAGGGGGCCAAGGCAAATTCTTGGTTTCCGCGTTCTCAGGCTCAAAGAGCACTTTGTGGTCCATCTAGCGGATGCCCACTTTTGGCCGGCTCCAGCCAGTTACCGACAAACGAAACGCTAGGTTGCCACCGCTGGTGACACTCTCCCCTTTCCAGAGCAGGGGTTCTAGCCCCCTCAAAATCAAGAAAAATAGATGGTTTCCACCCGGCCGCTGCGCTGGGTGGAGCCTCCGCGATTTTTCCTGATTTTTTCACGACCGCCTTAGTCGCCCTAGTCGGCAGGGGTTCATGCGCAGCGCAAGCGCAGAACCCTGAAGACGAAGGAGCGAAAGCCATGAGCGAACACATCAGGATCTACGTTGCCGACCTGGCCGCCTACAACGCCGGTCACCTGCATGGCGTCTGGATCGACGCCACCCTGGAGCTGGACGACATCCAGGAACAGGTCAGTGCCATGCTGGCAGCCTCACCGGTCGAGAGTGCAGAGGAATACGCCATTCACGACTTCGAGGGCTTCGACGGCTACCG
>NZ_RFFK01000011.1 GCF_003696305.1 Pseudomonas sp. AOB-7
GTCATGGCGTTGGGGTGGTAGGGCAGGTTCTCCTCCAGCAGGCGCATGTCGCGCCCCCAGTCGAAGGCGATCGGCAGGCGGCCGTCGAGCAGCAGCTCGCCGCGCTCGAGCAGCGTGGCGATGCGCGGGGCGATCTGCGCCGGGTCGATGCGATCCGGCCACTCGCCCATCAGGCCCATGATCACCGCACGGTCGCTGCCGTGGCCGACGCCGGTGGCCGACAGCGAGCCATACAGGCGCACCTCGATACGCCGCACCCGCGCCAGCAGCTGGCGCTCGCGCAACGCCTCGACGAACAGCGCGGCGGCGCGCATCGGCCCCACGGTGTGCGAGCTGGACGGCCCGATGCCGATCTTGAACAGGTCGAATACGCTGATGGCCACGAGAGGACTCCTTAGCTCGGATGCGCCACGGGGCGCAGTGCGGCAGATTGTCCGATGTCGCTAGGCAGCAAATTTGCTCAACTTCGACGCGAAAGTGTTCAGAGTCGCCCCCCCTGCCGCTATGCACAGGATGGGTGGATCAAGCTGTGGATAAGCCGTGCGCAGAAGCCGCCGGGCCAGGCCCATCAAGGCCTGCCGTGAATCGTGTATTTATTGAACGATATCAAGCAGTTAATAGATCCGACCATGCACAGATACTGTGCACCAGGCTGTGCATAAGCTGTGATCAGTCGGCGCCAGCCCCTGCCGGCACTGGACTTGCCGCGGCTGGCCGAGAAACAGCCAGGCGCGGTGGCGCGGCGACTTATCCACCCGCGACAGCCGGCGCCAGGCTGCGGCGCGGTGGACTATGCACAGATGCTGTGGAGCAAACTGTGCATAGGCTGTTCGGCCCAGGCTGCAGCCCAGGCCGCGCAAGGCCTTCCGGCAATCGAGCAAAAATCGATCAGAATCAATTAGATAGAAGATGCTTGTGCACAAATGCTGTGCGCCGTTCTGTGCACAGCCTGTGGGCAGGCGGCGCCAGGCCAGGCCCTGCGGGGCCTGGGCCCGGGCGCGCGTTATTTGCTCAATCAAGCGGCAGAACCTGGAGCAGCCGCGGGGATGCCTGGCTCCTGCCGGCAACCGCGGCACAGGCTCGCCGGCACGCCGGCTCCTCCAGGGCCAATAACGCCGCACCACCGTCAGCGCACCAGGCCACCCCGCAGGGTATCGCCAGCCGTGCGCTTTGGCTTAGGGCATTGATCTAGGGCTTGAGCTTGCCGGCGCAGCTGCCGGTGGCTTCGACCAGACGCTGCTGCAGCGCCGCATCGGGCGGCGACTGGCGACTGATCGCCTGCACTTCGGCCTCGCTGAACTCCCGACTGACCTTGTCGGCGGCGCAGTCGCAATAGGCCTGCAGCTGCGGCTGCTCGTAGCCGGCCGGCGCGCCGTTGATGCAGTGCTGGACGAATTCGGTTTTCGCCTGTGCCGTCCACTCGGCCGCGGACAACGGCAGGGCAACGGCCAGCGGCAGGGCGAAGGCGAGCAGGTGGCGATGGTTCATAAGGCACTCCTTTTCGATGACAGGCGGCAAACCGCCGCCCTGGGGTTGTGAACCCTCGGCGTCGCCATGAGTTCCGCCGAATGGTCGAACGGTGGTCCGGATAGCGACCCTGCAGTACGCATGAACACAACAAGTTGTCGCCCTGGCGGGCCCAGGCCAGGGCCCGCGCGGAGTAAAGTAGCGCCATCCGCCGGTGCTCCCTGCCGGCCCCGCTCGAGAAGGAACGCCCCATGCCCGACAACGCCCAGCAATTTGCCAGCGACAACTATTCCGGCATCTGCCCCGAGGCCTGGGCCGCCATGGCCGAGGCCAACCAGGGCCACCAGCGCGCCTATGGCGACGACGAATGGACGGCGCGCGCCGCCGACCACTTCCGCCGCCTGTTCGAGACCGACTGCGAGGTGTTCTTCGCCTTCAACGGCACCGCAGCCAACTCCCTGGCCCTGGCCTCGCTGTGCCAGAGCTACCACAGCGTGATCTGCTCGGAGACCGCCCACGTCGAGACCGACGAATGCGGCGCCCCGGAATTCTTCTCCAACGGTTCCAAGCTGCTGCTGGCGCGCACCGAGAACGGCAAGCTGACGCCCGCGGCGATCCGCGAAGTGGCGCTCAAGCGCCAGGATATTCACTACCCCAAGCCGCGCGTGGTGACCCTGACCCAGGCCACCGAGGTCGGCACCGTGTACCGACCGGAAGAAGTCCGCGCGATCAGCCAGACCTGTAAGGAGCTGGGGCTGAACCTGCACATGGACGGCGCGCGCTTCTCCAACGCCTGCGCCTCCCTCGGCTGCAGCCCGGCCGAGCTGACCTGGAAGGCCGGCGTCGACGTGCTGTGCTTCGGCGGCACCAAGAACGGCATGGCGGTGGGCGAGGCCATCCTGTTCTTCAACAAGGCCCTGGCCGAGGACTTCGACTACCGCTGCAAGCAGGCCGGCCAGCTGGCCTCGAAGATGCGTTACCTGTCGGCGCCCTGGGTCGGCATCCTGCAGGACGACGCCTGGCTGCGCTACGCCGGCCACGCCAACCGCTGCGCCCAGTTGCTGGCCGCGCAGGTCGAAGACGTGCCCGGCGTCAGCCTGATGTTCCCGGTTGAGGCCAACGGCGTGTTCCTGCAACTGTCGGAACCGGCGCTCGCCGCCCTCACCGCCCGCGGCTGGCGCTTCTACACCTTCATCGGCGCCGGCGGCGCGCGCTTCATGTGCAGCTGGGACACCGACGAGGCGCGGGTGCGCCAGCTGGCGGCCGATATCCGCGAGGTGATGAGCGCCTGAGTGCAGGCCCCCTCCACCTGGGCGCTTAAGGCTGGCGCCGCGGCGCGACGCCAGTAAGGCCGGTACGCGCGGCGCCCCTGCGGAGCGGCCGCGGCGCACCGGCCTACATCTTCCAGCGCAGGTTGAAGGCGATATTGTTGGCTTCGCTGCTGTCGCTGAACACGCCGTTGTAATCGACGTCGAGGACGATGTTCGGGGTGATCGAGTAGTCGAGGTTGAGCTCGACCAGGAAGCTGTTGCGCGGCAACTCGGTACCCAACACGCGAAACTTGTCGCCGCCCTCCAGTTGCAGGTCCAGTTCCGGGCGCAGGTCGCCGTTGATCTGCCGCCAGGTGAACGAGCCGTTGAGCAGCAGATCGCGCTCGGCCAGCTGGAACAGCTGCTGGCCGCGCACACCGAGGCTGGTGCTGAGCAGCTCGTTGCGCTGGCTGTCCGCAGACAGTGCGGCGGCCCCGCCCTGCTCGCTGAAGCTGTCGCTGCGCTGGTCGATCAGCAGCAGGCCGACGAAGGGCTCGACATAGGCCGGCTCGTCGAACTTCAGGTGCCAGGCCAGCTCGCCGAAGCCCTGCGCGGTGTTGACGTCGTACTGGCGGGTCAGGCGCTCCGGGCCGTCGATCAGGCGCACGTCGCGCTGGCTGTCGATCTGGTGCTGGCTGTAGCCGCCGCCGCCGAACAGCTTGAGCGTACCGCGCGACAGTTCGACATCGCGGCCGCCGTACAGCGCGTAGCGGTAGCTGTCGGAGTCGGCCTTGGCGTCACGCGAATCGACATCCAGCTGCTCCTGGCCGTAGCCGAAGGCGCCACCCAGGCGCCAGTCGCCGTATACCGGCCAGTCGCCACCGAACAGCATGCTCTCGTGATCCTGGATGATCTCGCCGGCGTTGCCGTCGTCGTCGATGCGCTGGCGCCCGCCGCCCACCTGCACCCAGTAGGGCAGCGCGCGCTCGGGCGAGGCGAGGTTGCGGCGCAGGTTGCCCAGCGGCGCACGCGACAGGTTGAGGTCGTCGAACATCACCGCCGAGGCGATGCTGGCATGGGCGTCGCCGGACAGCTTGTTGAAGGTGTCGGCTACCTCGTCCTCGCCCAGGTCGAGCAGGGTGCGGTAGACCTCGTTGTCTTCGTCCAGGCTCTCGGCCGCTTGAGCGAAAGCCACCTGGTTGGGGGTACGCGCCAGGCTGGAGAAGCTGGTGTCGTTGCGCGTCAGGGTCAGGGTCACGGCGTTGCCGGCGTAGCTCAGGCTGGGGTCGAGAAAGGCCAGGTTGGAGCTGACGCTGTCGAACTGGCCGCTCAACTGCCCGGCGCTGAGGATGCCGTAGCTGGTGGCCGGCGCGTAGGTGCCGTTTTCCGCCAGCACCTGCACGGTGCCGGCCAGGCTGGCCAGGCCGCTGACCATCACCTGATCGGCATTGCCGGCGGCATCGGTCTCCACCTGGTAGACCGAGCCGGGGCTGAAGATCAGGTCACCGGCGACGTTCAGCGTGCCGATGGAGTTGCCCGGCGCCAGAGTGCCACCGCTGTTGATCTGTACGTTACCGACGCTGCCGGCACCACCCAGGGTGCCACCGCTCTGCACCTGGATAGCGGAAAGCAGCGAGCCGTTAACAACCAGGGTGCCGCCGCGGACTTCGGTGATGCCCGCGATGCCGTGGCTGCCGCCGAGGTCGAGCGTACCGGGGCCATCCTTGACGAAGGCACCCGAACCGAGGATGGCGCCGGCGAAGCTGGTATCGCTCGCCTGATCGACCGTCAGCGTCGCACCACTCAGCGCCACCTGCCCGCCGGCGCCCGCCAGTGCACTCATGCTCAGGTCGAAACCGCCGAGATCCAGCACTCCGCCGCCCAGCTCATAGGCCCCACCGGACACCAGGCCGCCGGCCGAATCCTGGCGCAAGGTGCCAGCCTCCACCCGCGTAACACCGCTGTAGCTGTTGTTGCCGGACAGCGTCAACGTCCCGCCGCCCTGCTTGATCAGGCCGCCGCTGCCGCTGATGACGCCGAGGAAGCTGCCGTCGACGGCCTGCACCAGGGTCAGGTCGGCGCTGCCCAGCGCCACCTCGCCGCCGTTGCCGGACAGCGAGCCCATGCTCAGGGCGAAGTCGTTGAGGTCGAGCACGCCGCCATCGATGACGTAGTCGCCACCCGAGACGAATGCCCCGGGACTGCCCTGCAGCAGGGTGCCGCCGCGCAGTTTCGTGGCGCCGCTGTAACTGCTGTCGCCAGACAACATCAACAAGCCGTCGCCCTGCTTGATCAGGCTGCCGCTGCCGCTGATCGAACCGGAAAAGTTGCCGCTCGACTCCATGGCCAGGGTCAGGTCTGCGGAACCCAGCGCCACTTCGCCTCCGCCACCGGTCAGCGCGCTCATGCTCAGGTCGAAACCGTTGAGATCGAGGACGCCGAACTCGACCACATAGACCCCGCCATCGACGAATGCGCCGGCACTGCCCTGGCGCAGCGTGCCACCGGTGACCTGGGTTACGCCGCCATAGCTGTTGGCGCCGGCCAGCACCAGCGTCCCGTCGCCAGACTTGCGCAATCCGCCGCTGCCGCCGATCACCCCGGAGAAGGTGCCGTCCACCGTCTGATCGATGCCCAGGTTGGCGGCGCCCAGCGCCACTTCGCCGCCGCTGCCGGACAGCGAGCCCATGTCCAGGTCGAAGCCATTGAGGTCGAGTACCCCGGCGTTGATGGCGTAGTCGCCTCCGGCCAAGGCGCCGGCCGCGCCCTGGCGCAAGGTACCGCCGTCGATCCGGGTGGTGCCGCTGTAACTGTTGGCGCCGGATAGCAGCAACAGCCCATCGCCCTGCTTGATCAGGCCGCCGCTGCCGCTGATCACGCCGGAAAAACTGCTGTCCGACGTCTGCACCAGGGTCAGGTCGGCGCCGCCCAGTGCCACCTCGCCGCCGCTGCCGGACAGCGAGCCCATGCTCAGATCGAAGCCGTTGAGATCGAGCACGCCGCCACTGACCAGGTAGCTGCCGCCGGCGACGAAGGCCCCCGCACCGCCCTGACGCAGCGTGCCGTCGCTCACCTGGGTGAGGCCGCTGTAGTCGTTCTCGCCCTCGAGCAGCAACAGTCCTGCCCCCAGCTTGGATAGGCCGCCGCTGCCGCTGATAGCGCCCGCGTAGCTGGTATCGAGGGCCTGATCAACCACCAGATCGGCGCTACCCAGCAACACCTGACCGCCGCTGCCGGACAGCGACCCCATGCTCAGGCCGACACTGTTGAGGTCGAGCGCGCCGCCATCGATGACATAGGCGCCGTTCTGCACGAAGCCCCCACTGCTGCCCTGACGCAGGGTGCCGGCCTGGACGATGGTGGCGCCGCTGTAGCTGGCCGGCCCCAGCAGGTCGAGCAGGCCCGCGCCGGTTTTAGTCAGCGAGCCACTGCCAACGATGGCGCTACTCAGCAGTACATCGTTGCCATTGGTATCGAACACCCCGCCATTGGGCCCCAGTGGCGCGAGCCGATCGGAGATGTCGAAGCCGTTGTCCACCGCCCACTGCAAGCCGCCGCCGTTGAGCGTCAGCGAGCCGCTGCCCAGGCTGCTGGGGTCGCCGAAGTTGACCAGCCCCTGCTCGACGATCAGCTCGCCGGTGAAGCTGGAGTTGAAGCCACTGAGCGTCAGCACCCCGCTGCCGCGCTTGATCAGCGCCGAGTCCACGCCACCCATGATCGAGCCCGACACCTCGGTGGACAGGTTGTTGCCGCCGACGCCGAGTCGTACCGAGCCCAGATCGAAGACGCCATCGCCTTCGATGGAACCGGCCGAGAGAATGCCGTCGTCGTTCGGCCCACCGCCAGTGAAGGAGAAGAAGCCGCCGCTCTCGCTGATCAGGCGGGCATTGCCTGCGGTGCTGCGCTCGGCGAAGACCGCCACGCTGTTGGCACCGATCACTCGGATCTCGGCGTCGCCGGCGCTGCTCTGGCCGGCGAACAGGATGCTGCCGAATCCGACGCTGAGTCTGGCGTTGCCAGCCGTGCTCTGGCCGAGAAACTGCACATCGCCGTCGATGGTCGAGTTGGCGGCGCTGCTGCGCCCGTCGAAGATGGTCAGGCCGCCATCGCTGTTGCTGATGCTGGCGGAGCCGGCGTTGCTGTCGTCGAGGAAAAAGGTGGCGAAACTGTCGCTGGGGTTGCTGATGCTGGCGCTGCCGGCGCTGCTGCTGTCGCGAAAGTTGATGTCCTGCTCCAGAGCGCCGCTGTCGAGCGTGCCCGAGGCCGTGTCATTGCCGGTGAAATCCAGGGCCCAGGCTGTCGCCGAGGCCAGCGCCGCGACTACAAGCAAAGCGCGACGCGCAACGCGTCCTGGCGTAACGGAATCCATTGCCGCTCCTCCCCTTGCCAAATCGGGCAAATGGCTCACGCAGGGTGAGCCGGGTTCTCAGGAGCGAACTGCAACCAGACTCGTGCGCGGGCACGGCGGCCGGCGCACGGTTGGTAACGTCCTGACAGTTGCAGCAAGACTAGCCAAACCCTGGCCAACCGCCAGCAAACTGGGGCGCTCGGAACACGGAAATCCGAGCGCTCTGGCGGGCGCGTCTGCCTACCGGCGAGCCGATGGCCGCTGGAGACGCGGGAGGCGACTCAATAATCGATCACCACGTCACCCTTGGGCACGCTGCAGCAGGACAGGATGTAGCCTTCGGCAACGTCCTCGTCGGTGATCCCGCCGTTGTGCTCCATGTCCACCTCGCCGGCGGTCTTCATCACCTTGCAGGTGCCGCAGATGCCCATGCCGCACGCCTTGGGGATGTGCAGGCCGAGCTTGGCGGCGGCGGCGTGCACGGTTTCGCCGGGGGCGACGCGGATGCTCTTGCCGGTGCTGACGAACTCCACCTGGTTGAGGTCGGCCGCCGGTATCTCCGGCGCGTCGGCGGCCTCGGCGGCGTGCTCCAGGGCATCGGCCTTGGCCTCGGGCGGCGTCGCGCCGAAGGATTCCTCGTGGTAACGACGCATGTCGAAGCCGTTGGCCTCGAGCAGGCGCTTGACCGCACTCATATAGGGCGTCGGGCCGCAGCAGAACACCTCACGCTCCATGAAGTCAGGGGCGATCAGCTCCAGCATCTTCTGGTTGAGGTAGCCGCGGTAGCCGGACCAGGTTTCGCCGATCTCGTACTTCTCGCAGATTAGGTGCAGCTTGAAGTTGTTGATGCGCGAGGCCATGTGGCGCAATTCGCGGTGGTAGATGATGTCCTTGGGCGTGCGCGCGCTGTGCACGAAGCACATGTCCACCGCACCGTTGGTGTCGAAGAACCAGCGCGCCATCGACATCACCGGGGTGATGCCGACGCCGCCGGACAGCAGCAGCACCTTGTCGGAGGGGAAATCGATGGCGTTGAACAGCCCCACCGGGCCGTGCACCGGCAGTTGGTCGCCCTCGTTGAGGTTGTCGTGCAGCCAGTTCGACACCTTGCCGCCCGGCACCCGCTTGACGGTGATGGAGAAGCTGTAGGGCACCGACGGCGAGCTGGAGATGGTGTAGGAGCGCATGATCGGCGCACCCTCGATCTCCAGTTCGAGGGTGACGAACTGTCCCGGCTTGAAGAAGAACAGTACCGGCTGATCGGCCATGAAACAGAAGGTGCGCACGTCCCAGGTTTCCTGGATCACCTTGACGCAACGCACCAGGTGGCGGCCGTTGCTCCAGGTCTGGGTGGTAACCGGGTTGAGGAAGGCGTTGGTGGTCATGAACGGCTCTCCACGCGGCCGGACATCGGCCTATATGGCATCGATTGTGCGAAACGCCGCGGGCCCTCATTTATCTGCCAGCGACATCGGCATGCTCATCGCGACCTGCCGCTTGGCACGGGGCCTGGCGCGTCGGAAACGCATTCGGCCATGTCGCCCATGGATAAGGTTTCGCGGCGCGGCGAATCCACACTCAGCCTCAGAGCAAACCCGACAACGCGCGGCCGCCGAACCGCTCGCAGCAGCCGCCACAACGCCTTGCGTCACCACCGTATCAGCCACTTTTGCGGCTGCCGCCCCCGCGCCAGCCATGAGGAGTCACCGATGGACTGCACCCACACCCTGAGCCTGGGCGACCCGCTGGAGCCCGCACGCAAGGCCACCGCCGGCATGCTGCGCGAGCGCGAGCGCACCTTTTCGCTGCCGCAACCCTTCTACAACGACGAGCGGCTGTTCCAGATCGACATGCAGGAGATCTTCCACAAGGAGTGGTTGATCGCCGGCATGACCTGCGAAATCCCGGCCAAGGGCAACTTCCTCACCCTGCAGCTCGGCGACAACCCGATTCTCGTGGTCCGCGGCGCCGAGGGGCAGATCCATGCCTTCCACAACGTCTGCCGCCACCGCGGCTCGCGCCTGTGCGTGAGCGACAAGGGCAAGGTGGCCAAGCTGGTCTGCCCCTACCACCAGTGGACCTACGAGCTGGACGGCCGCCTGCTGTTCGCCGGCACCGAGATGGGCGCCGACTTCGACCTCAAGGACTACAGCCTCAAGCCGGTGCACTGCAAGAGCGCCGGTGGCTTCATCTTCATCAGCCTGGCGGAAAACCCGCCGGCGATCGACGAGTTCCTCGCCACCCTGGCTCACTACATGGAGCCGTACGACATGGAGAACACCAAGGTCGCGGTGCAGAGCACCATGAAGGAGAAAGCCAACTGGAAGCTGGTGATCGAGAACAACCGCGAGTGCTACCACTGCAACGGCTCGCACCCGGAGCTGCTCAACACCCTGCTGGAGTGGGACGACACCAACGACCCCCGCGCGACCCAGGAATTCAAGGATCACGTCGCCGAATGCGCCGCCGCCTGGGACGCGGAGAAGATTCCCTACGCGCATGCCGGCTTCGGCCTGCGTAACCGCATCGTACGCATGCCGCTGCTCAAGGGCACCGTGTCCATGACCATGGACGGCAAGCAGGGCTGCAAGAAGCTGATGGGGCGGATCAAGAACCCGGACCTGGGCTCCATGCGCATCCTCCACCTGCCCCATTCGTGGAACCACTGCATGGGCGACCACCTGATCAACTTCACCGTGTGGCCGATCAGCGCCCAGGAAACGGTGGTGATCACCAAGTGGCTGGTGCACAAGGACGCGGTGGAAGGCGTCGACTACGACGTCGAGCGCCTGCGCCAGGTGTGGGACGCCACCAACGACCAGGACCGTCGCCTCGGCGAGGAAAACCAGCGCGGCATCAACTCCACCGCCTACCAGCCCGGCCCCTACTCGAAGACCTACGAGTTCGGCGTGGTCAACTTCATCGACTGGTACAGCGAGCGCATGCTCAACAACCTCGGCGAAGCCCCCGCGCAGTTGCGCCAGGTGGCCGGCGAGTGATGACGCTGAGCCTGCTGCTGGTGATCGGCTTGGCGGCCTACGGGCTGCTGGCCTGTCGTCCACGGCGCGGCTGATTCAGCCTGCAGGCCCCGGCATCCTGGCGGATGCCGGGGTTTTCTATTGGCGGCGCCACACCCAACCCTAGGAGCGGCGCGCGGCGAACCGATTTAGTCGCGAGAATCCCTGCCCCCTACAAAACAGGAAGAGCGGGAGACCAAGGCCGCGCAGGAGCTTCGCGGCCGCAGCCGCTCCGACAGGGGCCCAACGACTAACGGTGCCCCCAACAAAAAGCCCCGCCAGATCGCTCTGGCGGGGCTTTTTATTTACCGCTCGAGGCTAGCCGCTATGCGTCAGGCCTTGTTGGCTTTCTTGGCAGCGCGGGTGCGCTCGCCTTCGTCGAGGATCTTCTTGCGCAGACGGATCGACTTCGGCGTCACTTCGCACAGCTCGTCGTCCTGGATGAATTCCAGGGCCTGTTCCAGGGTGAAGCGCACCGGCGGCACCAGGGCAATGGTTTCGTCCTTGCCCGAAGCGCGCATGTTGTCGAGCTTCTTGCCCTTGGTGGGGTTGACGCCCAGGTCGTTGTCGCGGCTGTTCAGACCGACGATCTGACCGTTGTAAATTTCCTGGCCGTGCTCGACGAACAGCTTGCCGCGCGCCTGCAGGGTTTCCAGGGAGTAGGTCAGCGCCTTGCCGGTATCGATCGACACCAGGACGCCGTTCTGACGGCCAGACATGCTGCCCGGCTTGACGGTGTCATAACGGTCGAAGATCGAGGTCAGGATGCCCGCGCCGTTGGTCAGGGTCAGGAACTGGTTACGGAAGCCGATCAGACCGCGCGCCGGGATGTTGTATTCCAGACGCACGCGACCTTTGCCGTCCGGCGACATGTTGGTCAGGTCGCCCTTACGCAGGCCCATTTCTTCCATGACCTTGCCCTGGGATTCTTCAGGGATGTCGATGGTGACGTTCTCGAACGGCTCCTGCTTGACGCCGTTGACTTCGCGGATGATCACTTCCGGACGGCCAACGCCCATTTCGAAGCCTTCGCGGCGCATGGTTTCGATCAGCACCGAGAGGTGCAGCTCGCCACGGCCGGAGACCTTGAACTTGTCGGCGCTGTCGCCTTCTTCGACGCGCAGGGCCACGTTGTACAGCAGCTCCTTGTCCAGACGCTCCTTGATGTTGCGGCTGGTGACGAACTTGCCTTCCTTGCCGCAGAACGGCGAGTCGTTGACCTGGAAGGTCATGGAGACGGTCGGCTCGTCGACGGTCAGCGGCTTCATCGCTTCGACGTGGTTGATGTCGCACAGGGTGTCGGAGATGAACAGCTGATCCATGCCGCTGACGCAGACGATGTCACCGGCGGTGGCTTCTTCGACGTCCACGCGGTGCAGGCCGTGGTGGCCCATCAGCTTGAGGATACGGCCGTTACGCTTCTTGCCGTCGACGTCGATGGCGGTCACCGGGGTGTTCGGCTTGATCTTGCCACGGGCAATACGGCCAACGCCGATGATGCCGAGGAAGCTGTTGTAGTCCAGCGCGGAGATCTGCATCTGGAACGGGCCGTCGAGGTCGACGTTCGGCGCCGGGACGTGGTCGACGATGGCCTGGTACAGCGGGGTCAGGTCTTCGGCCATGGCGGTGTGGTCGAGACCGGCGATGCCGTTCAGGGCGCTGGCGTAGACGACCTGGAAGTCGAGCTGCTCATCGGTGGCGCCGAGGTTGTCGAACAGGTCGAAGATCTGGTCCATGACCCAATCCGGACGCGCGCCCGGACGGTCGATCTTGTTGATCACGACGATCGGCTTGAGACCGGCCTCGAAGGCCTTCTTGGTCACGAAGCGGGTTTGCGGCATCGGGCCGTCCTGGGCGTCGACCACCAGCAGCACCGAGTCGACCATCGACATCACGCGCTCGACTTCGCCGCCGAAGTCGGCGTGGCCGGGGGTGTCGACGATGTTGATGCGGTAGTCGTTCCACTTGATGGCGGTGTTCTTGGCCAGAATGGTGATACCGCGCTCTTTTTCCTGGTCGTTGCTGTCCATCACGCGCTCGTCGTTGAGCTCGTTGCGTTCCAGGGTGCCGGACTGACGCAGCAGGGCGTCGACGAGGGTGGTTTTGCCATGGTCGACGTGGGCGATGATGGCGATGTTGCGCAGATTTTCGATCACTGTGTGTATCTCGATCAGAGGATGCGGTGTGTCGCCCAGTGTGGACGACGAATATGAAGAAAACGGGATCAGCAGACAGAGCGGTCGGGAGGGCGGTGGCGGATACTGCCGCCGTTCAGCCCGGGCGTCTTATGCCGGACGATAAACGCGCACATTGGCATGCCCCTCGCTCAGCAGGTGGTGGGCATGCAGGCGGCTCATCACGCCCTTGTCGCAATACAGCAGGTACTGGCGGTTCTCATCCAGTTCCTTGAACTTGTTGTTCAGCGCGTAGAACGGCAGCGCCTGCACCTCGATGCCGGGCAGCTCGAGCGGCTCGTCCTCGGCGACATCGGGGTGGCGGATATCGATGACGATCTGCCCGGCCAGCGCCTCGCGCACCTCCTCGACCTGCACGTCCTTGCCCAGCTCGTCGATCACCCGGTCGATGGGCAGCAGGGTAGCGCGCTCCAGGGCACGCTCGAGGATGGCCATGTCGAACTGCGCTTCTTCGCGCTCGATGCGATAACCGCGGGCCTTGGTGGTCGGGTTGACCGAAATCACCCCGCAATACTCGGGCATGTGCTTGGCGAACTCGGCAGTGCCGATGCGCGTGGCGGTGTCGATGATGTCCTGCTTGTGGCTGGCGATCAGCGGGCGCATCACCAGCATGTCGGTGGCCGCGTCGATCACCGCCAGGTTGGTCAGGGTCTGGCTGGAGACCTGGCTGATCGCCTCGCCGGTGACCAGCGCCTCGATCTCCAGGCGCTCGGCCATGCGGGTGGCGGCGCGCAGCATCATGCGCTTGAGGATCACGCCCATCTGGCTGTTGTCGACCTTGCCGAGGATCTCGCCGACCACTTCCTCGAACGGCACGCTGATAAACAGCACGCGCTGCGAACGGCCGAACTTCTGCCACAGGTAGTGGGCCACTTCCATCACGCCCAGCTCGTGGGCGCGACCGCCGAGGTTGAAGAAGCAGAAGTGGCTGACCAGGCCGCGGCGCATCATCTGGTAGGCCGCCACGGTGGAGTCGAAGCCGCCGCTCATCAGCACCAGGGTCTGCTCCAGCGAGCCCAGCGGGTAGCCGCCGAGGCCTTCGTGGCGGTGATGGACGACGAACAGACGCTGGTCGCGAATCTCCATGCGCACTTCGACTTCCGGCCTCTTCAGGTCGATGCCAGCCGCATTGCACTCCTGGCGCAGGCGCGAGCCGACGTGGCGCTCGACGTCGATGGAGCTGAAGGCGTGCTTGCCGCCGCGCTTGCAGCGCACGGCGAAGATCTTGCCCGGCAGCTGGTCGGCGTAGTGGCGCTTGCAGTGCTCGGTGATGTCGTCCAGATCGCCCAGCGGGTACTCGTTGACCTCGAGGAACAGGCCGATGCCCGGCGTGCAGCGCAGGCGCTCGGTCATCTCGGCCAGCAGGCGCGGATCGTCCAGGTCGGTCTCGACCTCCAGGTTGTCCCACACACCGGTGACCTTCAACTCGGGGTCGAGGTCGCGCAGCACGGTGCGGATGTTCTTCCCCAACTGGCGGATGAACTGCTTGCGCACCGGGCGGCTCTTGATGGTGATTTCCGGGAAAACTTTGACGATCAGCTTCATGAATTGGGCGCCTGCTGGGGCGACGGAAAAACAGGGGCGCGGATTATAGCGGAAATTGCTCAAGCTTTGACCAAAAATACTGCATACCTCACCAAGCGCACCAAAATAGAACATTGCGATATTTTGTAGCCCTCAAATGGTGCAAATATTTCTGCGCATGCCCCATGCAGGCCGCGCAGCGCCTGAGTTTTCGGGCCTCCGTCCATTCCGGGGCACTGGCATGCAATTTGCTCCCTTGTGAGGCAGGTTGCCCTGGAGGACTATCCCGCCGGGCTTCACCGCACATATCGGGGCTCCACGAAGCGAGCCTTTTCCACCTGGAGGACAACATGTCTAAGGCTGTTCAACTGATCAAAGAACACGACGTGAAGTGGGTAGACCTGCGCTTCACCGATACCAAGGGCAAGCAGCACCACGTGACCATGCCGGCTCGCGACGCCCTGGACGACGATTTCTTCGAACACGGCAAGATGTTCGACGGCTCCTCCATTCATGGCTGGAAAGGCATCGAAGCCTCCGACATGATCCTGATGCCGGTCGACGACACCGCCGTGCTCGACCCCTTCACCGAAGAGCCGACCCTGATCCTGGTCTGCGACATCATCGAGCCGAGCACCATGCAAGGCTACGATCGCGACCCGCGTTCGATCGCCAAGCGCGCCGAGGAATTCCTCAAGACCACCGGCATCGGCGACACCGTGTTCGTCGGCCCGGAGCCCGAGTTCTTCATCTTCGACGAAGTGAAGTTCAAATCCGACATCTCCGGCTCGATGTTCAAGATCTACTCCGAGCAAGGCTCCTGGATGACCGACCAGGACGTCGAAGGCGGCAACAAGGGCCACCGCCCGGCCGTCAAGGGCGGTTACTTCCCGGTTCCGCCGTGCGACCACGACCACGAAATCCGTACTGCCATGTGCAACGCCATGGAAGAAATGGGCCTGGTCGTCGAAGTGCACCACCACGAAGTGGCCACTGCCGGTCAGAACGAAATCGGCGTGAAGTTCAACACCCTGGTCGCCAAGGCTGACGAAGTTCAGACCCTGAAGTACTGCGTGCACAACGTCGCCGACGCCTACGGCAAGACCGCAACCTTCATGCCGAAGCCGCTGTACGGCGACAACGGCTCGGGCATGCACGTGCACATGTCGATCTCCAAGGACGGCAAGAACACCTTCGCTGGCGAAGGCTATGCCGGTCTGTCCGAGACCGCCCTGTACTTCATCGGCGGCATCATCAAGCACGGTAAGGCCCTGAACGGCTTCACCAACCCGTCGACCAACTCCTACAAGCGTCTGGTTCCGGGCTTCGAAGCTCCGGTCATGCTGGCCTACTCGGCCCGTAACCGCTCCGCCTCGATCCGTATTCCTTACGTATCCAGCCCGAAAGCCCGCCGCATCGAAGCGCGCTTCCCGGACCCGGCGGCCAACCCCTACCTGTGCTTCGCCGCGCTGCTGATGGCCGGCCTGGACGGCATCCAGAACAAGATCCACCCCGGCGATGCCGCCGACAAGAACCTGTACGATCTGCCGCCGGAAGAAGGCAAGCTGATCCCGCAGGTGTGCGGCAGCCTGAAGGAAGCCCTGGAAGAGCTGGACAAGGGCCGCGCGTTCCTGACCAAGGGCGGCGTGTTCTCCGACGACTTCATCGATGCCTATATCGAGCTGAAGAGCGAAGAAGAAATCAAGGTGCGCACCTTCGTGCACCCGCTGGAATACGACCTGTACTACAGCGTCTAAGCCAGACTCGCGCCGCCCTGTGCGGCGCACTCGAAAGCCCCGCCCGGCCCTGCCTGGCGGGGCTTTTTTGCGCCTGCACCGTGCACACCAAAATACCCGCCCCCGTTTTCGGATCCTCGGTGCCCCCGGCGCACCCTGCCCCGCTTTCATCTTATGCATCACAACGCCACAGCGAGGCACTTGCCAGGGCGCCTTGCCGGTGCAAGGCTTAGCCGCATCACCCAGGGAGGAAATGGCCCATGCGCCCGTTGCTCGCTTGCCTGCTGCTCGGCCTGGCCCTGCCGGCCGCCGCGCAGATCTACAAGTACACCGATGCCAACGGCAACACGGTGTTCACCAACCAGCCGCCGGACGGCACCGCCGCCGAGAGCGTCAGCCTGCCGCCGACCAACACGGTGGAAATGCAGGTGCCCAGCGCGCCGGCCGTCAGCAGCGAACCGACCGCGCAGGCCGAGGCGCCCTACTCGGTGCTGAGCCTGACCGACATCCCCGACGACGAGGCCATGCGCGCCAACAACGGCACCTTCAGCGTCGGCGTCGACATCCAGCCGCGCCTGGCCGCCGGCCACCGTCTGCGCCTGCTGCTGGACGGCCAGCCGCACGGCCAGGCGAGCAACGTGCCGCGCCTGCAACTGGTCAACGTCGACCGCGGCGAACACAGCCTGGCAGTCGAGGTGCTCAGCGGCGATCGGGCGATCCAGCAGAGCGCCAGCGTCACCTTCACCGTACAGCGGGTCAACACCAGCAGCCCAGCGCTGCGGCCGCCACCCCCACCGCCCAAACCCACTCCGAAACCGGCGAACTGACCCATGCGTCCACTGCTTCTCTGCCTGCTACTGATCGCCCAGGGCGCCCTGGCGCAGGTCTACACCTACATCGACGCCGAGGGTAACCGGGTGTTCACCGACAAGCCGCGCAGCAGCAGCGCGCAGCCGGTGATCCTCGCCCCCTCCAACAGCGTGCAGCTCAGCCAGCCCGGCAGCGCAGCGGCGCCCGCGGCCCCCGCCGCGGTGAGCACGATGGCCATCCACTACCAGCTGCTGCGCATCCTGGTGCCCGAGCCGGACGCCTCGGTGCACAACGCCTCGGGCGACCTGATCGTCACCGCCACCAGCGAACCCGGCCTGCTGCCCGGGCACAGCTACCGCCTGCTGCTCGACGGCCAGGTGCAGGGCGAACCGAGCCGCAGCCCGGTGTTTCCGCTGCAGCACGTCGACCGCGGCACCCACCTGCTGGCCGTGGAGATCATCGACGCCGCCGGCCTGACCGTGGAGCGCACCCCGCCCCAGCCCTTCCACATGCACCGCATGTCGCTGGCACAGAAGCGCAAGGTCAACCCCTGCCAGAAGGACGACTACGGCGTGCGCCCCGAGTGCCCGCTGAAGGACAAGCCCAAGGAAGAAGTCAGCATCCTGCCCTTCCTCTGAACGCCATTGCACCTCTGTGGTGCAATGGCGCGCACCACCTCCTAAGCTGTCCCCATTTTGGGTCGTAATTGCCCGCCCCGCTGCGCCGCAACCCCGCGAAAACCCGCCAGGGCGCAGAGAACATGCGTCTTTTCGGGGCTTTGGTTTGCTTCTTGCATTTTCCTGCCCATTGCCGGAACGCGCTGCCTATGACCATCAACGACGCTCTGCACCGCCTGCTACTCGACAACCTGACCACCGCCACCCTGCTGCTCGACAGCCAGCTGCGCCTCGAGTACATGAACCCGGCGGCGGAAATGCTCCTGGCCGTCAGCGGCCAGCGCAGCCATGGCCAGTTCATCAGCGAGCTGTTCACCGAATCGCCCGAGGCGCTGTCGTCGCTGCGCCAGGCGGTGGAACAGGCGCACCCGTTCAACAAGCGCGAGGCGGTGCTGACCTCGGTCACCGGCCAGACCCTGACCGTCGACTATGCCGTCACCCCGCTGTTCAACCGCGGCCAGACCCTGCTGCTGCTGGAAGTGCACCCGCGCGACCGCCTGCTGCGCATCACCAAGGAGGAGGCGCAGCTGTCCAAGCAGGAGACCACCAAGCTGCTGGTGCGCGGCCTGGCCCACGAGATCAAGAATCCGCTCGGCGGCATCCGCGGCGCGGCCCAGCTGCTGGCGCGCGAGCTGCCGGAAGAGCACCTGAAGGACTACACCAACGTCATCATCGAGGAAGCCGACCGGCTGAGAAATCTCGTGGACCGTATGCTCGGCTCGAACAAGCTGCCGTCGCTGGCGATGACCAATATCCACGAGGTGCTGGAGCGGGTCGCCAACCTGATCGAGGCGGAGAGCCAGGGCGGCATCACTTTGGTGCGCGACTACGACCCGAGCATCCCCGACCTGCTGATCGACCGCGAGCAGCTGATCCAGGCGGTGCTCAACATAGTGCGCAACGCCATGCAGGCCATCGCCGGGCAGAAACACGACATGGGCCTGGGCCGCATCAGCCTGCGCACCCGCACCCTGCGCCAGTTCACCATCGGCCACACCCGCCACCGCCTGGTGGTCAAGGTGGAGATCATCGACAACGGCCCGGGCATCCCCGCCGAGCTGCAGGAAACCATCTTCTACCCCATGGTCAGCGGGCGGGCCGACGGCACCGGCCTGGGCCTGGCCATCACCCAGAACATCATCAGTCAGCACCAGGGCCTGATCGAATGCGAGAGCCACCCCGGCCACACCGTGTTCTCGATCTTCCTGCCGCTGGAACAAGGAGCAACCTCGCCATGAGCCGCAGTGAAACCGTCTGGATTGTCGACGACGATCGTTCCATCCGCTGGGTGCTGGAAAAGGCGCTGCAGCAGGAAGGCATGACCACCCAGAGCTTCGACAGTGCCGACGGTGTACTCAGCCGCCTGACCCGCCAGCAACCGGACGTGATCATCTCCGACATTCGCATGCCCGGCGCCAGCGGCCTCGACCTGCTGGCACGGATCCGCGAGCTGTACCCGCGCCTGCCGGTGATCATCATGACCGCACATTCCGACCTGGACAGCGCGGTAGCCAGCTACCAGGGCGGCGCCTTCGAGTACCTGCCCAAGCCGTTCGACGTCGACGAGGCGGTGTCCCTGGTCAAGCGCGCCTTCCAGCACGCCCAGGAGCAGCAGAGCCTGGCCGCTCCGGCCGCCCAGGCGCGCACCCCGGAAATCATCGGCGAGGCGCCGGCGATGCAGGAGGTGTTCCGCGCCATCGGCCGCCTCAGCCACTCCAATATCACCGTGCTGATCAACGGCGAATCCGGTACCGGCAAGGAGCTGGTGGCCCACGCCCTGCACCGCCACAGCCCGCGCGCGGCATCGCCCTTCATCGCGCTGAACATGGCGGCCATCCCCAAGGACCTGATGGAATCGGAGCTGTTCGGCCACGAGAAGGGTGCCTTCACCGGCGCCGCCAACCAGCGCCGCGGCCGCTTCGAGCAGGCCGACGGCGGCACCCTGTTCCTCGACGAGATCGGCGACATGCCGGCCGATACCCAGACGCGCCTGCTGCGCGTGCTGGCCGACGGCGAGTTCTACCGGGTCGGCGGGCATACCCCGGTCAAGGTGGACGTGCGCATCATCGCCGCCACCCACCAGAACCTGGAAACCCTGGTGCAGGCTGGCAAGTTCCGCGAAGACCTATTCCACCGCCTCAACGTCATCCGCATCCATATCCCGCGCCTGGCCGACCGCCGCGAGGACATCCCCACCCTGGCCCACCACTTCCTCGCCCGCGCCGCGCAGGAACTGGCGGTCGAGCCCAAGCTGCTCAAGAGCGAGACCGAGGACTACCTCAAGCACCTGCCCTGGCCGGGCAACGTGCGCCAGCTGGAGAACACCTGCCGCTGGATCACGGTGATGGCCTCGGGCCGCGAAGTGCACGTCGACGACCTGCCGCCGGAGCTGCTCAGCCAGCCGCAGGACGCCGCGCCGGTGACCAACTGGGAACAGGCCCTGCGCCTGTGGGCCGACCAGGCCCTGGCGCGCGGCCAATCCAACCTGCTCGACAGCGCCGTGCCAGCGTTCGAGCGGATCATGATCGAGACCGCGCTCAAGCACACCGCCGGCCGCCGCCGCGACGCCGCCCTGCTGCTGGGCTGGGGCCGCAACACCCTGACACGCAAGGTCAAGGAACTGGGCATGAAGGTCGACGGCGCCGACGAGGACGACGGCGACGATTGATCCGCGAGCACAACAAAAAAGGGCATCCCGCGGGATGCCCTTTTTCGTAGGGTGCGCCGTGCGCACCACGCGATCAACCGCGCTGCGCGTTCTTGATCGAGATCTGCGTATTCAGCGTCCAGAAGTCGTAGAGCACGCCGAGCAGGAACAGGCCGCCGGTCAGCAGATAGAGGATTCCGGTGAGCCACTTGCCCTGGTACATGCGGTGCACACCGAAGATGCCGAGGAAGGTCAGCAGGATCCAGGCGACGTTGTAGTCGGTATCGCCGGCGGTAAAGCGCAGGTCGGCTTCACGGTCCATCGAAGGGATCAGGAACAGGTCGATTATCCAGCCGATGAACAGCAGGCCGAGGGTGAAGAACCAGATGGTGCCGGTCACCGGCCTGCCGTAGTAGAAACGGTGCGAACCGAGGAAGCCGAAAATCCACAGCAGGTAGCCGATCAGCTTGCTGTGGGTGTCCTGTCGTTGCATGGCAATCTCCTTGTGCGATGGACAGTGTCAGACGCCCCACTCTACGCAAGGTTTCCCCCGCCCGCCCAGCGCCAATGACTTGATAGGGCTGCGACGCCCATATACTGTATATAAAAACAGTATTCGAGCGCCCGCCATGCAACTGATCGAGAAGCTCACCATCCTCGCCGACGCCGCCAAGTACGACGCCTCCTGCGCCAGCAGCGGCGCGCCCAAGCGCAGCTCCAAGGGCCAGGACGGCATCGGTTCGACCAACGGCATGGGCATCTGCCACAGCTACACGCCGGACGGCCGCTGCGTGGCGCTGCTGAAGATACTGCTGACCAACTTCTGCCTGTACGACTGCCAGTACTGCATCAACCGCCGCTCCAGCGACGTGCCGCGCGCCCGTTTCAACCCCGAGGAAGTGGTCAGGCTGACCCTGGATTTCTACAAGCGCAACTGCATCAGCGGCCTGTTCCTCAGCTCCGGCATCATCCGCTCGGCCGACTACACCATGGAGCAGCTGATCCGCGTCGCCCGCCTGCTGCGCCAGGAGCACCAGTTCCGCGGTTACATTCATCTGAAGACCATCCCCGATGCCGCACCGGAGCTAATCGCCGAGGCCGGCCTGTATGCCGACCGCCTCAGCGTCAATATCGAGCTGCCCAGCGAAACCAGCCTGATCCGCCTGGCGCCGGAAAAGAACGTCGCCAGCATCCACCAGGCCATGCACAGCATTCATCTCGGCGAGCGCGAGGCCCAGGAGGAACGCCGCGCGCCGCGCTTCGCCCCGGCCGGGCAGAGCACGCAGATGATAGTCGGCGCCGACGCCACCGACGACAGCACCATCCTGCACAACGCCCAGAGCCTGTATCACGACTACCGCCTGCGGCGCGTCTACTACTCGGCCTTCAGCCCGATTCCGCAGAGCCCGAAGACGGTGCCCTTCGATGCGCCACCGCTGCTGCGCGAACACCGCCTGTACCAGGCGGATTTCCTTATGCGCGGCTATGGCTTCAGCGCTAGCGAACTGCTGGCCGGCCCCGGCAACCTGGCGCTGGACATCGACCCCAAGCTGGCCTGGGCGCTGGCCAATCGCGAGCAGTTTCCGGTGGATCTGAACCGCGCCGATGAATCATTGATCGCCCGCGTACCGGGCATCGGCGTGCTCAGCGCGCGGCGCCTGGGCGCGTTGCGTCGCGAACGGCGCATCCGCTACGAAGACCTCAAGCGCCTGCGCTGCGTGCTGGAAAAGGCCAAGCCCTTTATCGTCACCCAGGACTACCGCCCGCCGCGGGCCGAACACGAATCCCTGGTGCTGCGCCAGCAACTGCGCGACACCCCGGCGCAGATGGCCCTGTGGTGATGCACAGCCTGCGTTTCGACGGCAGCTTCGCCACCTGGCGCCAGGCCGCGCGGCGCGCCCTGTTGCAGGGCCTTGCACCGCATCAGCTGCAATGGCTGGACGAAGAGGCGGCGCCTGGCCTGTTCGACCAGCCCGCCGAACGCGCGCCGCA
The DNA here is from genome assembly GCF_003696305.1 of Pseudomonas sp. AOB-7. Taxonomy (GTDB): domain Bacteria; phylum Pseudomonadota; class Gammaproteobacteria; order Pseudomonadales; family Pseudomonadaceae; genus Aquipseudomonas. The sequence goes on from NZ_RFFK01000011.1 coordinate 21,664, forward strand.
GCCCAGCGGCCGCCTGCGTGTCTCCCCCGAATTGCTCGACTTGCTGGAAAGCGCTGCGCAGTACCGTGGCGAGGAGCGCTGGAGCCTGCTCTACCGCGTGCTCTGGCGCTTCGTGCAGGGCGAGCGCAGCGCCGTGCTGGCCGGCGACCCCGACGGCAGCGAGCTGCATCGCCGGCTCAAGGCGGTGCGCCGCGAGGCGCATCACCTGCATGCCTTCGTGCGTTTCCAGCCATGCAAGGCAACAGGCGCGCCGGACTTCGTCGCCTGGTTCGAACCGGCGCACGACATCCTCGCCGCGGCCAGCGGCCACTTCGCCGAGCGCCTGGGAAAGCACAGCTGGCTGATCGCCACGCCGCGTGACGGCGTTTACTGGGATGGCCAGCGCCTGCAGCACGAGCGCCGCTGCCCGGCGCAGTGGCGAGCCTGGGCAGAGCAGCCCGAGGATGACGGCCAGGCCCTGTGGCGTGCCTATTACGGCAGCACCTTCAACCCGGCCCGGCTCAACCGCACGGTGCTGCAGCAGCACCTGCCGCTGAGATTCTGGAAGCACCTGCCTGAAGGGCCATTGATCCCGCAACTGATGAGCGAAGCGCGCGCCGGCGCGCAACGCGATGGCCAGGCATTGGTGCTGGCGGGCAGGAAGGGCAAACGCATTGGCGGGATAAACGAAGGGGACGCATCGCGTCCCCCGTCTGGCAGCGTCAGCGGAAGCGTCGGCCCGGATCTTCCTCGCTGACCTCCAGCGCCAGGCCCTGGGACATGCTGGTCAGGTGGTCGCCGTCGGTTTCCGAGCCGAGCTTGATCATCAGGCGCAGGTCGTTGGCCGAGTCGGCGTAGAGCAGCGCGTCTTCGTAGGTGATCTCGCCCTGGGTGTAGAGGTTGTACAGTGCCTGGTCGAAGGTCTGCATGCCCTGCTCGGTGGAGCGCTTCATCAGGCCCTTGAGCTCGTGCACCTCGCCCTTGCGGATCAGGTCGGCGGCCAGCGGGGTGTTGATCAGCACCTCGATCACCGCGCGGCGACCTTTGCCATCCGGGGTTGGAATCAGTTGCTGAGCGACGATGGCCTTGAGGTTGAGCGACAGGTCCATCCACACCTGGTTCTGCCGATCGGCCGGGAAGAAGTTGATGATGCGGTCCAGCGCCTGGTTGGCGTTGTTGGCATGCAGGGTGGCCAGACACAGGTGGCCGGTTTCGGCGAAAGCCACGGCGTGGTCCATGGTCTCGCGGGTCCGCACCTCGCCGATCAGGATCACGTCCGGCGCCTGGCGCAGGGTGTTCTTCAGCGCCACCTCGAAGGACTCGGTGTCGATGCCCACCTCGCGCTGGGTGACGATGCAGTTCTGGTGCTGGTGGATGTACTCGATCGGGTCTTCGATGGAGATGATGTGGCCGCTGCTGTTCTTGTTGCGGTAGCCGATCATCGCCGCCAGCGAGGTGGACTTGCCGGTACCGGTGGCGCCGACGAACAGCACCAGGCCGCGCTTGGTCAGTGCCAGTTTCTTGAGGATTTCCGGCAGCTTGAGGTCGTCGATGGTGGGGATGTTGGTCTCGATGCGGCGCAGCACCATGCCCACCAGGTTGCGCTGATAGAAGGCGCTGACGCGGAAACGGCCGATGCCGCGGGCGCTGATGGCGAAGTTGCACTCGTGGTTCTCGGCAAAATCGCGGCGCTGCGCCTCGTTCATCACGCCGAGCACGGTCTCGCGGGTCTGCTCCGGCGACATGGCGTTCTTGGTCACCGGCATGATCTTGCCGTTGACCTTCATCGACGGCGGTACGCCAGCGGTGATGAACAGGTCGGAGCCGCCTTTTTCCACCATCAGGCGCAGCAGTTTTTCGAATTCCATCGTCGTTCTCGCAGCTTGGTGAGCAATGCCGTTCGGCAGCCATCTGCCGAATCGTAGGAGCGAGCTCTGCTCGCGAACAGGGTAACGCCAAAAGCTTCGCTCGCGATGCTCGCTCCTACACCAGTTCCTAGAGGCTTTCCGGGCTCTTGGCCTTCTCGCGCGCGCTGTCGCGGCTGACCAGGCCCTTGGCCACCAGGGTCTTGAGGCAGGCGTCGAGGGTCTGCATGCCCAGCGAACCGCCGGTCTGGATCGCCGAGTACATCTGCGCCACCTTGTCCTCGCGGATAAGGTTACGGATCGCCGGGGTGCCGATCATGATCTCGTGGGCCGCCACCCGGCCGCCGCCGATCTTCTTCAGCAGCGTCTGCGAGATCACCGCCTGCAGCGATTCCGAGAGCATGGAGCGGACCATGGATTTTTCTTCGGCGGGGAACACGTCGACCACCCGGTCGATGGTCTTCGCCGCGCTGGTGGTGTGCAGGGTGCCGAACACCAGGTGACCGGTTTCCGCGGCGGTCAGCGCCAGGCGGATGGTTTCCAGGTCGCGCATCTCGCCCACCAGGATGATGTCCGGGTCTTCCCGCAGCGCCGAACGCAGGGCCTCGGAGAAGCCGTGGGTGTCGCGGTGCACCTCGCGCTGGTTGACCAGGCACTTCTTCGACTCGTGAACGAATTCGATCGGGTCTTCGATGGTGAGGATGTGGTGGTACTTGTTGCTGTTGAGGTAGTCGAGCATCGCCGCCAGGGTGGTCGACTTGCCCGAACCGGTGGGACCGGTGACCAGCACCAGGCCGCGCGGCACGTCGGTGATCTTGCGGAACACCTCGCCCATGCCGAGGTCTTCCATGGTCAGCACCTTCGACGGAATGGTCCGGAACACCGCACCGGCGCCGCGGTTCTGGTTGAAGGCGTTGACCCGGAAACGCGCCACGCCCGGCACCTCGAAGGAGAAGTCGGTCTCGAGGAACTCTTCGAAGTCCTTGCGCTGCTTGTCGTTCATGATGTCGTAGATCAGCGCGTGCACCTGCTTGTGGTCCAGCGGCGGCAGGTTGATCCGGCGAACATCGCCGTCGACGCGGATCATCGGCGGCAGACCGGCCGAGAGGTGCAAATCCGACGCGCCTTGCTTGGCGCTGAAGGCAAGCAGCTCGGTAATATCCATGGGACTCCCCAATTACAAGCAAGCAGGTAGAATGCCGCGAACCCTCAAACGGCCGGGCTGATAGAGCGCAGGTAATGTCCACGATAGCAGAGAATATTGCAAAGGTCGGAGCGCGCATCCGTGAGGCGGCGCAAGCCTCGCAGCGCAATCCGCTGGATATCGGCCTGCTCGCGGTGAGCAAGACCAAACCCGCCGCCGTCATCCGCGAAGCCTATGCCGCCGGCCTGCGCGACTTCGGCGAAAACTACCTGCAGGAAGCCCTGGACAAACAGGCCGAGCTGACCGACCTGCCCTTGATCTGGCACTTCATCGGCCCCATTCAGTCGAACAAGACCCGGCCCATCGCCGAGCATTTCGCCTGGGTACACTCCGTGGATCGCCTGAAGATCGCCCAACGCCTGTCCGACCAGCGCCCGGCGCAGCTGCCGCCGCTGAATATCTGCCTGCAGGTCAACGTCAGCGGCGAGCCCAGCAAGTCCGGCTGCAGCCCGGACGAGCTCCCGGCCCTGGCACAGGCGGTTACACAACTGGCCAACCTGCGCCTGCGCGGATTGATGACAATCCCCGAGCCGACCGACGACGTCGCCGCCCAACACCAAGCCTTCGCCCGCCTGCGCCAGTTGCGCGATGATCTGGCACTGAACCTCGACTGCCTGTCCATGGGCATGAGCCATGACCTGGAGGCCGCCATCGCCGAGGGCGCCACCTGGGTGCGCATCGGCACCGCGCTGTTCGGCGCCCGCGATTACGGCCAGTCCGCCGCCCACTGATATAAAGGAAGCCACCGCATGAGCAACCCGATCATCGCCTTCGTCGGCGCCGGCAACATGGCCGCCAGCCTGATCGGCGGCCTGCGCGCCCAGGGCACCCCGGCCAGCGCGATCCGCGCCAGCGAACCGAACGCCGAGCAGCGCCAGCGCCTGCACGCCGAGCACGGCATCGCCCTGTTCGAAAGCAATGCCGAGGCCATCGCCGGCGCCGAGCTGATCGTCCTGGCGGTCAAGCCGCAGGTGATGAAGGCGGTGTGCCTGGACCTGGCGCCGCACCTGCAACCGGGCCAGCTGATCGTCTCCATCGCCGCCGGCATCGCCTGCGCCAGCCTGGAGCGCTGGCTGGGTCAGCGCCCCGTGGTGCGCTGCATGCCCAATACCCCGGCGCTGCTGCGCCAGGGCGTTTCCGGGCTGTACGCCAACGCCCGGGTCAGCAGCGCACAAAAGGCCCAGGCCGAACAGCTGCTGAGCGCCGTGGGCCTGGCCCTGTGGCTGAACGACGAGGCGCAGCTCGACGCGGTGACCGCGGTGTCCGGCAGCGGACCGGCCTATTTCTTCCTGCTGATCGAGGCCATGACCGCCGCCGGCGAGCGGCTCGGCCTGCCGCATGAGACCGCCGCCCGCCTGAGCATCCACACCGCGCTGGGCGCCGCGCGCATGGCCAGCGAGAGCGATGTCGACGCCGCCGAGCTGCGCCGCCGGGTCACCTCGCCGAACGGCACCACCGAGGCGGCGATCGAGACGTTCCAGGCCGGCGGCTTCGAAGCGCTGGTGCAACAGGCGCTGAATGCCGCCGCCAACCGTTCGGCCGAACTGGCCGAGCAACTGGGTCAATAAGGAGTTTGCATGTCCGGATTCATCGAAGCCCTCATCTACATCATCCAGACCCTCGGCAGCCTATACCTGCTGATCGTGCTGCTGCGCTTCATCCTGCAACTGGTGCGCGCCGATTTCTACAACCCGCTCAGCCAGTTCATCGTCAAGGCCACGCAGCCGCTGCTGACCCCGCTGCGCCGGGTGATCCCCGGCATCGCCGGACTGGACCTGGCCTCGCTGGTGCTGGCCATCCTGGTGCAGCTGCTGCTGATGCTGGTGACCCTGACGCTGATGGGTTACAACGCCGGCGGCTTCCTCCTGCAACTGCTGGTGTGGTCGGTGATCGGCGTTACCTCGCTGTTCCTCAAGGTGTTCTTCTTCGCCCTGATCGTCAGCGTGATCCTCTCCTGGGTCGCCCCGGGCAGCTACAACCCCGGCGCGCAACTGGTCAACCAGATCTGCGAGCCGGTGCTGGCGCCGTTTCGCAAGCTGCTGCCGAACCTCGGCGGCCTGGACATCTCGCCGATCTTCGCCTTTATCGCGATCAACCTGGTGGACCGCTTCGTCATCGGCAACCTGGCCGCCATGACCGGCCTGCCGCCGATGCTCAGCCCCTTCCTGTGAGATGAGCTGGTACCGCTGGGACGGCGAGGACCTGATCCTCGACTGCCACCTGCAGCCCAAGGCGAGCAGCGATGGGTTCGCCGGACTGCACGGCGACCGCCTGAAGATCCGCCTCACCGCGCCGCCGGTCGAGGGCCAGGCCAACGCCCAGCTGCAGACCTTCCTGGCCAAGGCCTTCGGCGTGGCGAAAAGCCAGGTGAGCCTGGAGAGCGGCCAGCTGAACCGCCACAAGCGCCTGCGCATCCAGGCCCCGCGCTGCCTGCCGGCGCTGCCGGGACTGGCGCGTCCCGACAGCGCATGACCGTCCGGCGCCCGCAACGACCGCTCGGCGCTCGCCACCGGCCGTAAGGCGGGACTGGGCAGGCGGGCGATTGACGGCCGCCGCCGCCACCGCATAATGCGGGGTATTCAGGCGAACGCCGTGCGTTCTGGCGGCAAACCGACGCGAACCGTCGCCCAAGCGGTGCCGGTCGCCAGCGCCCCGACCACCAGCCGCCGCATGCGTTGCCCAGAGGAGAGCCAGGATGAGCATGGAACGTCTCAGCCAGCAGGTCGATGCCTACGTCGCCTGGAAGCGCGAGTTGATGCGCGAGATCACCCGCTACCGCAGCTGGCTGGAGCACAATCGGCTCAACTCCGAGGCGGTGCAGGCCAAGCTCGAACGCGCACTCAAGCTGCTGCGCACCGATCACATCACCCTGGCCTTCGTCGGCGAGTTCTCCCGCGGCAAGACCGAACTGATCAACAGCCTGTTCTTCTCCGAGTACGGCCAGCGCATGCTGCCCTCGCATGCCGGGCGCACCACCATGTGCCCCACCGAGCTGTTCTTCGACCCGCGCTCGGAGCGCTCCTACATCCGCCTGCTGCCGATCGAGACGCGCACCGCCTCGGCCAGCGTCGCCCAGTTCAAGCGCATCCCGCGGCACTGGGTGAACATCCCCCTGGACACCAGCGACCCGGCCAACATGGCCCTGGCCTTCAGCCAGGTGGCCAAGACCAAACCGATGCCGGTGGAGCAGGCGATCCAGCTCGGCTTTCACCCGGACATGCTCGAAGGCACCGGCAAGCGCGGCCAGGTGCTGGTGCCGGCCTGGCGCCACGCCATGGTCAACTTCGACCACCCGCTGCTGCGCCAGGGCCTGCGCATCCTCGACACCCCGGGCCTCAACGCGCTCGGCAGCGAGCCGGAACTGACCCTGTCGATGCTGCCCAGCGCCCAGGCGATCATCTTCCTGCTGGCCGCCGACACCGGCGTCACCGCCAGCGACATGAGCATCTGGCAGCAACACATTCGCCAGCTCGACGAAGACACCCAGACCTGCCTGTTCGCCGTGCTGAACAAGATCGACGTGCTCTGGGACGACCTGGCCGGCGAAGCCTTCGTGCAGAACGCCATCGGCCAGATCCAAGCCGCCACCGCGCGCCAGCTGGGCATCGGCAAGGACGAGGTGCTGCCGCTGTCGGCCAAGCAGGCGCTGCTGGCCAAGGTGCGCAAGGACGAGGAACTGCTGGCCCGCAGCCAGATGGCCAACCTCGAGACCCTGCTCTGCGAACGCATCGTCGCGCAGAAGGAACGCCTGATCGAAGACCGCGTGGTGCGCCAGGTGCTGGCCCTGCTCAACAACAGCCAGCACGTGCTGGGCCTGCGCCTGGAGAAGGTCGGCGAACAGCTCGCCCTGCTCGGCAACCACCAGCAGGACAACGGCCAGCTGCTGTTCGAGCTGACCGCCAAGACCAAGGAAGACCACAGCCTGCACCACAAGCGCCTGCTCGGGCTGAAGACCAACCAGCGCCTGGTTCAGCGCCAGGGCGAGCTGCTGCGCCACGCCGCGCGCGCCGAACGCCTGGAAGAACACCTGGACCAGGTCCGCCGCAACCTCACCGGCAGCTGGACCACGCTGGGCATCAACCAGGCCATCCTGCACTTCTTCCGCGCCGTGGAGCACGACCTGCACGGCCTGGAGCAGGAAGCCGAGATGGCCAACAAGATGGTCGCCGCCCTCTACCGCCGGCACAACGAGGACAACCCGCTGCACGGCGTCGACGCACCGCAGTTCCAGGCCCAGCGCTACCTGCGCGAGCTGAAGAAACTGCAGGCCAAGGGCGACCAGTTCCGCCTGCACGTCAAGACCCTGCTCACCGAGCAGCGCAGCCTGACCCGACGCTTCTTCGCCACCCTCGCCCAGGAGGTGATCGGCCTGCACCAGCGCCTGCGCCAGGACGCCGAACAGTGGGCCGGCGACGCCCTGATGCCGCTGATGCAGCACACCCTGGAACACAAGCAGATGCTGGAAACCCATATGCTGCGGCTCAAATCCCTGGCCCAGGAAACCCAGCAGACGCGCAAGCGCAGCCAGCAACTGGCGCACTACCAGCAGGAGCTGGAACAGCAACTGGCCCAGGCCGCCGACATGCTGCGCATCCTGCGCCGGCCGGCGCCGGTACAGCGCCAGGGCAAGGTGGTCAGCCTGCCCTCGGCGATAGGCGCGCAGGCCGGCGGCGAATAGCCGCGCACTGTGGCCGGAGCGGGCGCCAGCTCGCTTGCCGCTGCCGGCGGCGCTCTTTAGACTGGCGCCCTCCTCCGATTCGATAGCAGCGCCTCAATGCCCACTGCCTTTCCCGAAGACTCCGTAGGCCTGGTCAGCCCCCAGGTGCAGCGCTTCAGCGAGCCGCTGGCGCTGGCCTGCGGACGCAGCCTGGCCGAGTACGAACTGGTCGTCGAAACCTACGGCGAACTGAATGCCGCACGCAGCAACGCGGTGCTGATCTGCCACGCCCTGTCCGGCCATCATCATGCCGCCGGCTACCACAGCCCGGACGACCGCAAGCCCGGCTGGTGGGACAGCTGCATCGGTCCCGGCAAGCCGATCGACACGCGCAAGTTCTTCGTCGTCAGCCTCAACAACCTCGGCGGCTGCAACGGCTCGACCGGTCCGAGCAGCGCCAACCCGGCCACCGGCAAGCCCTACGGCGCCGACTTCCCGGTGATGACCGTGGAAGACTGGGTGCACAGCCAGGCGCGCCTGGCCGACCGCCTGGGCATCGCGCAGTGGGCCGCGGTGATCGGCGGCAGCCTCGGCGGCATGCAGGCGCTGCAGTGGACCATCAGCTACCCCGAGCGCGTGCGCCACTGCCTGGCGATCGCCTCGGCGCCCAAGCTGTCGGCGCAGAACATCGCCTTCAACGAAGTCGCGCGCCAGGCCATCCTCACCGATCCGGAGTTCCACGGCGGGCATTTCCAGGAGCGCGGCGTGATCCCCAAGCGCGGCCTGATGCTGGCGCGCATGGTCGGCCATATCACCTACCTGTCCGACGACGCCATGGGCGAGAAATTCGGCCGCGGCCTGAAGAGCGAGAAGCTCAACTACGACTTCCACAGCGTCGAGTTCCAGGTCGAGAGCTACCTGCGCTACCAGGGCGAGGAGTTTTCCGGGCGCTTCGACGCCAACACCTACCTGCTGATGACCAAGGCGCTGGACTACTTCGACCCGGCCGCCGCCCATGACGGCGACCTGGCCAAGACCCTGGCCGCGGCCCAGGCGGATTTCTGCGTGATGTCCTTCACCACCGACTGGCGTTTCTCCCCGGCCCGCTCGCGGGAGATAGTCGATGCGCTATTGGCGGCGAAGAAGAACGTCTGCTACCTGGAGATCGACGCGCCGCAGGGCCACGACGCCTTCCTCATGCCGATCCCGCGCTACCTGCAGGCGTTCGGCAGCTACATGAAGCGGATCGAGGTATGAGCATGCGAGCGGATCTGGACATCATCCAGGAATGGATCGCCCCGGGCAGCCGCGTGCTCGACCTGGGCTGCGGCGACGGCGAGCTGCTGGCCTGGCTGCGCGAGCACAAGCAGGTGGCCGGCTACGGCCTGGAGATCGACGCGGAGAAGATCGCCACCTGCATCGAGCGCGGGGTCAACGTGATCGAGCAGAACCTCGACGAGGGCCTGGGCAACTTCGCCAGCGACAGCTTCGACGTGGTGGTCATGACCCAGTCGCTGCAGGCGCTGCACTACCCGGACAAGGTGCTGGCGGAGATGCTGCGGGTCGGCAAGACCTGCATCATCACCTTCCCCAACTTCGGCCACTGGCGCTGCCGCTGGTACCTGACCACCAAGGGCCGCATGCCGGTGTCGGATTTTCTGCCCTACACCTGGTACAACACGCCGAACATCCACTTCTGCACCTTCGAGGACTTCGAACGCCTGTGCCACGCCCAGGGCGCGCGGGTCGAGGAGCGCCTGGCGGTGGATCGCGACCATCGCCACGGTTGGGCCAGCCGAGTCTGGCCTAATCTATTAGGTGAGATCGGCATCTATCGCATCAGCGGTGCGAACTGAGCCATCGCCTGCCCGAGGAGAACCATCATGCGCCGCATCATCCCCTTCCTGATCGCCCTGTGCCTGGCCCTGCCGGCCGTCGCCGAACGCAAGCAGAGCTTCGGCGATCTCGACGTGCACTACAGCGTGTTCAACTCCAGCTTCCTGCAGCCGGACATCGCCGCGGCCGCCGGCCTGACCCGCAGCAAGACCCAGGGCGTGGTCAACGTCGCCGTGCTCAAGGCTGGCAAGGCCAGCACCGCGCAGGTCGGCGGCCAGGTGAAAAACCTGCTCGGGCAGATCACGCCCCTGACCTTCAAGCAGGTCACGGAAAGCGGCGCCATCTACTACCTGGCGCAGTTCCCCTTCTCCAGCCGCGAGGTGCTGAGCTTCACCCTCGAGGTGCAGCAGGGCGGCAACCCGCACAGTTTCAGCTTCAACCAGGAAATGTTCCCCGACGAATGACAGCCTTCAACGAACTGGTGCTGGCCAGCCACAACGCCGGCAAACTCAAGGAACTGCAGGCCATGCTCGGCGACGCCGTGCGCCTGCGCTCGATCGGTGAATTCTCCAGCGTCGAGCCGGAGGAAACCGGCCTGTCGTTCGTCGAGAACGCCATCCTCAAGGCGCGCAACGCCGCGCGCATCTCCGGCCTGCCGGCGCTGGCCGACGATTCCGGTCTGGCGGTGGATCATCTCGGCGGCGCCCCCGGCATCTACTCGGCGCGCTACGCGGACGGCCGGGGCGATGCGGCGAACAACGCCAAGCTGCTCGATGCCCTGAAAGATGTGCCGGACGCCCAGCGCGGCGCCCAGTTCGTCTGCGCCCTGGCCCTGGTGCGGCACGCCGACGACCCCCTGCCGATTCTCTGCGAGGGCCTGTGGCACGGCCGCATCCTGCATCAGGCGCGCGGCGAGCAAGGTTTCGGCTACGACCCGCTGTTCTGGGTAGAAGACTGTCAGCGCTCGGCCGCCGAACTGCCGGCGGCGGAAAAGAACCGCCTAAGCCACCGCGCCCGCGCCATGGCCCTGCTCAAGCAGCGGCTGGGGCTGGCGTGAGCCAGCACCCTGCACCCCACTCCCCCGGCGCTGGGGAACGGGGCTTCGCGCTGCCGCCTCTGGCGCTCTATATCCATATCCCCTGGTGCGTGAAGAAGTGCCCCTACTGCGACTTCAACTCCCACGCGGCCGGGCCGACGCTGCCGGAAGAGGAGTACGTCGACGCCCTGCTGGCCGACCTCGACGCCGACCTGGGCCAGGTGCATGGCCGGCCGCTGAGCTCGATCTTCTTCGGCGGCGGCACCCCCAGCCTGTTCTCCGACCGCGCCCTGGGCCGCCTGCTGGAGGGCGTCGAGCGCCGCGTGGCGTTCGCCGGCGACATCGAGATCACCCTGGAAGCCAACCCCGGCACCTTCGAGCAGGCCAAGTTCAAGGGCTACCGGGCGCTGGGCATCAATCGCCTGTCGATCGGCGTGCAGAGTTTCCAGGAGGCCAAGCTCAAGGCGCTGGGGCGCATCCACGACGGCCGTGAAGCAATCCGCGCCGCCGACATGGCGCGCGCCGCCGGCTTCGACAACTTCAACCTCGACCTGATGCACGGCCTGCCCGAACAGAGCCTCGAGGACGCGCTGTTCGACCTGCGCACCGCCATCGCCCAGGCGCCGACGCACCTGTCCTGGTACCAGCTGACCATGGAGCCGAACACGCTGTTCTGGAGCCAGCCGCCGGTGCTGCCCGAGGACGACCTGCTGTGGGACATCCAGGAGGCCGGCCAGGCGCTGCTGGCGGCCGAGGGCTACGCCCAGTACGAGGTGTCCGCCTACGCCCAGCCCGGCAAGCAGGCGCGGCACAACCTCAACTACTGGACCTTCGGCGACTTCCTCGGCATCGGCGCCGGCGCCCACGCCAAGCTCAGCGACCCGCACGGGCGCATCCTGCGCACCTGGAAGACCCGCCTGCCCAAAGACTACCTGGACGCGGCCAAAGCCTTCCAAGCCGGCGAGCGCCTGCTCGGCGCCGACGAGCTGCCCTTCGAATTTCTCATGAACGTGCTGCGCCTCACCGACGGCGTGCCGGCAAGCCTGTTCACTGAGCGCACCGGTCTGCCCCTGGCCAGCCTGGACGCCGCCCGCACCGAAGCGCAGGCGCGCAAGCTGCTGCGCACCGAGCCCGAGCGGCTGTGCGCCACCGCCGAGGGCCAGCTGTTTCTCAACGATTTGCTGCAACACTTCTTGCCCTGACCGCCCGGATGGCTAACAGGCCGTTGAAAAACGTAGGCGAGGCAGCCAGTGCAAGGCAAAAACAGGCGAGGAAGCGGAGTTTACAGGCTGTAAATGAGCATTCCGAGCCTGTTTTTAACGCAGCAATGGCAACGTAGGTAGTTTTTCAACAGCCTGTAAGGACCCCGGATGGATCTCGTACTAGACCTGATCGTCACCCTCTCGCGCTGGAGCCGCAGCCACCTCGGCGACATTTCCCTGGCCATCATGGCCACCCTGCTGGTGCTGTTCGGCCCGGCCATCAACGCCTGGGTCCAGCGCACCATCGGCAACCTCAATTTCGTCCTGCGCACCCTGCTGTTCGTGGTGTTCTGCGCGGTCGGCTACGGCCTGGCCATCGTCTTCCTCACCCCCTGGCTGGCCAAGGGCCTGGCGCATTTCAACAACTTCACCCTGGCGCCGGTGCTGATCCTGATCTTCGTGGTGATCGGCATATTGGCCGACCGCAACTAAGGCCGGCAGCAGCATATACCGACTAAGGGTAACCACCAGGCCCAACACCGCCATAAAAAACGCCGCGACCCGGTAAAGGCGTCGCGGCGTTTCGCTCGAACATGCGGCCTGCGGCCGCGTGCCTCAGTTGCCCTCGCGGCGCAGCGCCTGCGGGGTGAAGTCGCGCGGGGTCAGCTTGGCGTCGAAGTCGTACATCTTCTCGTTGTTGTCCAGGCCGTCGGCGAAGTAGCGGCTGCCCTTGAAGTCGTAGATGGTCTCCAGGGTCGAGCCGAACATCGGCACCTCGTAGTAGCTGATCGGGTGGGCTTCCTGCAGGCCGATCAGTTCGCCGTGCCTGTCGTACAGGTCGACGGCGAGGATCTGCCAGCTGTCCTCGTCCAGGTAGAAGCGGCGCTTGGCGTAGGGATGGCTGAAACCGGTGCGCAGGTCCGCTTCGACCACCCAGACGCGGTGCAGCTCGTAGCGCAGCAGCTCGGGATTGACGTGCTTGGCCTGGAGGATATCGCCGTAGGCGATGCCCTTCTGGTGCACGGCGTAGCTGTTGTAGGGCACCAGCATCTCGCGCTTGCCCAGCAGCTGCCACTCGTAGCGATCCGGCGCGCCGTTGTAGGCGTCGACCTGGTCGGCGGTGGCCATGCCGTTGGTATCCGGCTGCAGGGTGTCGTAGGCCAGCATCGGCAGGCGCCGCACGCGGCGCTCGCCGCGGTTGAAGCGCCAGGCCTTGCGGATGGCGAGAATCTGGTCGAGGGTCTCCTGCACCACCAGGGCCGAACCGGCCAGCTTGGCCGGCGCCACCACCTTGTACTTGTAGTAGAACAGGGTGTTGTCCAGGTCCTGCGGCGCGACGCCGTCGCGGCCGTAGAGGAAATAGATGTCGCGCTCGAGCTTGAGCAGGTTGTAGCTGCCGTTGCTGAGCACCGCGGCCTGGTTGGTGGCCATGCTGATCTGGTCGCCACGGTAGCGCATGATATGGTTCCAGATCGCTTCCTGACCGTTCTGCGGCAACGGGAAGGGCACGCCGGAGGCGGCGCCCTGCACGCCGTTGCCGCCGGAGATCAGCTCGGCGTTGAGCGCGTTGAAGCGGGTGGCATCGTAGATGCGCTGCGGCGCCGCGGCGCTGCGCCGGGTGGGGAACACCCGCAGATAGTAGCCGGGGTTCTGTTGCAGCAGGGCCTTGAGCCCCAGCGGCAGCTGTTGTTCATGCTGCGCCAGGTTGCCGGCGTCGACCCGATACTGCATGGCGTCGGCGGCATAGGGATCGGGGTGGTGCATGCCCGGCTGGTAATTGGCCAGCGGCGTAGCCAGGCCGCCGCTCCAGGCGGGAATGGTGCCGGCGGCATTGCCGGCGCGTTCGCCGCCCAGCGGTGTCAGCTCCTGGCCCAGGCGCGCGGCCTGGCTGGCATCGACCTTGGCCTGGGCCTGCAGGGCCAGGGCGCTCAGCAGCAGAATGGAAACCGATCTCAACACAATGCTCTCCTCACGGCGCCGCGGCAGCGGCGTCGCTGTTATCCGCGCGGCCCGCGGCCGCGCTTATCGTTTTGTTGTGTCTGCGGTGAGGTGCCGTCCTGGCCGTCGGGTTATCCCGATCTGCTTAGGCGTCCTGCCATTTTTGGCGAAGCGGTGGGGATGTGCAGCAGTGATCACTCCTGGCGCTGGAACTTGAGGTCCCATACGCCATGACCGAGGCGTTCGCCGCGGCGCTCGAACTTGGTTACCGGGCGCTCCTCAGGGCGCGGCACGTAGCTGCCGTCGGTGGCCAGGTTGCGGTAGCCCGGCGCGGCGTTCATCACCTCGAGCATGTGCTCGGCGTAGTTCTCCCAGTCGGTGGCCATGTGCAGCACGCCGCCGATCTTCAGCTTGCTGCGCACCAGCTCGGCGAAGGCCGGCTGAACGATGCGCCGCTTGTGGTGCCGGGCCTTGTGCCAGGGATCGGGGAAGAACAGCAGCACGCGATCCAGGCTGGCATCGGCCACGCACTGGCGCAGCACTTCCAGGGCATCGCAGCTGTACACCCGGACGTTGCTCAGGTTCTGCGCCATCACCCCGTTGAGCAGGGCGCCGACGCCGGGCTTGTGCACCTCGACGCCGATGAAGTCCTGCTCCGGCGCGGCGGCGGCCATCTCCAGGGTGGAATGGCCCATGCCGAAGCCGATCTCGAAGGTGCGCGGCGCGCGGCGCCCGAACAGCTCGTCGAAATCGCGCAGGCCGTCTTCCAGCTCCAGGCCGAACAGCGGCCAGCCCTTGTCCAGGCCGCGCTGCTGACCCTCGGTCATGCGCCCGGCGCGCATCACGAAGCTCTTGATGGTGCGGAGCCGGCGACCGTCTTCGGTTGTTTCGGGCTGTTGCGTGTCAGTCATGCGGAACTCGTTATTTGATCAGGCCATCCAGCGGCGACGACGCGCTGGCATAGAGTTTCTTCGGCATGCGCCCGGCCAGATAGGCCAGGCGCCCGGCTTCCACCGCGTACTTCATGGCCTGGGCCATGAGCACGGGGTTGTCGGCATGGGCGATGGCGCTGTTCATCAGCACCGCCTCGCAGCCCAGCTCCATGGCGATGGTGGCGTCGGAGGCGGTGCCCACGCCGGCGTCGACCAGCACCGGCACCTTAGCCTCTTCGAGGATGATGCGCAGGTTGTAGGGGTTGCAGATGCCCAGGCCCGAGCCGATCAGGCCGGCCAGCGGCATCACCGCGACGCAGCCCATGTCCGCCAGCTGACGGGCGATGATCGGGTCGTCGCTGGTGTAGACCATCACGTCGAAACCGTCCTTAACCAGAATCTCGGCGGCCTTGAGGGTCTCGATCACGTTGGGGAACAGCGTCTTCTGGTCGGCCAGCACTTCCAGCTTGACCAGCTTGTGGCCGTCGAGCAGCTCGCGCGCCAGGCGGCAGGTGCGCACGGCGTCGGCGGCGTCGTAGCAGCCGGCGGTGTTGGGCAGGATGGTGTACTGGTCGGGGCTGATCACGTCGAGCAGATTCGGCTCGCCCGGATTCTGGCCGATATTGGTGCGGCGCACCGCCACGGTGACGATCTCGGCGCCGGAGGCGGCGATGGCATCGCGGGTCTCGTCCATATCCTTGTACTTGCCGGTGCCGACCAGCAGACGCGACTGGTAGGTGCGGCCGGCCAGGGTGAAGGGCTTGTCGCTGCGAACTTGGCTCATGGAGAAACTCCTCAAGGGGATCAACCGCCGCCGATGGCGTGCACCACTTCCACCTGGTCGCCCTCGGCGAGCCGGGTGCTGTCGTGCTGGCTGCGTGGAACTATGTCCAGATTGAGCTCGACCGCCACGCGGCGCCCGGCCAGGTCGAGACGGGCCAGCAGGTCCGCGACGCTCTGGTTGTCGGGCAGCTCGAAGGGTTCACCATTCAACTGAATGCGCATGACGGCTCGGTCACAACTAGGAAGAGGGCCGGCATTCTAGCCCGATAGCCAGCCGCGACCAAGGCTAAAAGGCGCCATTCGTCCTCAAATCTGACGCCCGAGTCAGGTCAATTTCCAGGCCGCCAGGCCCAGGCACAGCCAGCCCAGCAGAAAGGCGACACCGCCGAAGGGGGTGACGATGCCCAGCTTGCCGATGCCGCTCAGGGTCAGCAGATAGAGGCTGCCGGAGAACAGCAGGATACCCAGGGCGAAGGCGCCGCCGGCCAGGTTGACCAGGCGCCCCGGTGCCTGCAGCGCCAGCAGGCCAACACCGAACAGGGCCAAGGCATGGATCAGCTGGTAGTGGCTGCCGGTCTGGAACACCGCCAGATGCTCCGGACTCAGGCGCCCCTTGAGCCCGTGGGCGGCGAAGGCGCCGAGGGCGACGCCGGTAAAGCCGGCGAAGGCCGATAACAACAACCAGAGACGAGCCATATACCCTCCAGGGCGCAGTGGAAAATCGGCGCAGTTTAACCGTTGAACCGGCCTGCCCAGGGATTGTCAGTGTCGCACCCACGGCCGCCGAGGCCTCAACCACTAAAGACTCCGCAAAAAACGCGTCGTCCTTGTTGCCTACCATCCCAGCAGGCCGCCAAAGGCAACGTCAAAAATTGCTCCCGGCATTTTTTTGATTTAATAGCGCCTTTCTCGCTCACCCCGGACTCCGATGCTCCGCACCCTGACCCGCCGCCTGCTGAAACTCGTGCTCTGGCTGATGCTGGCCAGCGCACTGCTGGTGCTCGCCCTGCGCTGGCTGCCGCCGCCCGGCACGGCGCTGATGCTCGAGCGCAAGCTCGCGTCCTGGGGCACGCAACAGCCGCTGGAGCTCAAGCGCCAGTGGCGGCCCTGGAACCAGCTGCCGGATCACCTGAAGATGGCGGTGATCGCCGCCGAAGACCAGAAATTCGCCGAACACTGGGGCTTCGACCTCGGCGCCATCCAGGCCGCGCTGGCGCACAACCAGAGCGGTGGCTCGCTACGCGGCGCCAGCACCCTCAGCCAGCAGGTGGCCAAGAACCTGTTCCTCTGGTCCGGCCGCAGCTGGCTGCGCAAGGGCCTGGAGGCCTGGTTCACCGCGCTGATCGAGCTGCTCTGGTCGAAGGAGCGCATCCTCGAGGTCTACCTCAACAGCGTCGAATGGGGCGACGGCATCTTCGGCGCCGAGGCGGCCGCGCAGCATCACTTCGGCGTCGGCGCGCCCTATCTGGATCGCCAGCAGGCCAGCCAGCTGGCGGCGGTGCTGCCCAACCCGCTGCGCTGGAGCGCCGGCCGCCCGGATCGCTATGTCGCCCGCCGCGCCGCCTGGATTCGCCAGCAGTCGCTGCAACTGGGCGGCGGGCACTACCTCAACCAGCTCAAGCCGGTCAGGCCCAGCTGGTGGCCGAAATGGCTGTAGCATGCGCCGGGTGACGCCGCTTTCATCGGTGCGCGCGGCCTAGGGACGAGGCGCGAACGCGCGCTTGGGCACGGCATGCAGCAGTTCGACCTCATCGCCCTGCAGATGCACCGTCAGCCCCCATTGTGGATAGACCCAGGCCTGCCCCGCGGCCAGTTCCAGACTCAGCCGCGGCTGACCCAGCGTCGCCGCCACGCGCTCGGCGGCCAGAGCGGCCGGCGGTTTGAGACTCACCGCGCGTACGACAAACCCCGCCATCTGCTCGGCCAGCGCCGTACCCAGCAGTTGTTCGGCATCGCCGGCGCGCAAGCCCTGGGCGGCCAGCAGGCTGTCGCCCTGGGCCTCGCTCAGGGCCAGCTCGGCCTCCAGCGCCCAGCTGCCCTCGGCCCCCGCCAGCTCCGCCCGGTGCAGCACCCGCGCGCCATCCAGGCGCGGTTGCAACCAAAGCTCGCCAGGCGCCAGCGCCTGCACCTCGCGCAGCGCCAGGCGCTCTTCCGCCAACGGCTGCAGCAGCGCGTCGCGCCACCGCGGCAGATCGGCCACCGGCGTCACCTCGCCGCTGCGCATCAGCCAGGCGCCCCAGGCGAAGAACAGCGCGGCGACGAGGCCGAACAGCAGCCAGTGCTGCGCTTTCAACGGCGGTCTGTTCACAGGCATTTTCTCCGGACAGAAAAAAGCCGCACCCGGGTGCGGCTTGATTCGCGTGCATGACTCAAGCGGCGATGGAGCCCTTGAGCTTGTTCATGGCGTTCTTCTCGAGCTGACGGATACGCTCGGCCGAGACGTTGTACTTGGCGGCCAGGTCGTGCAGGGTCGCCTTCTCCTCGGCCAGCCAGCGCTGGTAAAGGATGTCGCGGCTGCGCTCGTCGAGGCTTTCCAGGGCCTCATGCAGGTTGCTGCTGGAGCTGTCGCTCCAGTCGGCGTCCTCCAGCTGGCGAGCCGGGTCGTAGCGGTGGTCTTCCAGATAATGCGCGGGCGACTGGAAGGCGCTGTCGTCGTCGGCGTCGGCGGCCGGGTCGAAGGCCATGTCCTGGCCGGTCAGGCGGCTTTCCATCTCGCGCACTTCGTGCGGCTCGACGCCCAAGCTCTTGGCCACGGCGGTGACTTCGTCGTTGTTCAGCCAGGCCAGACGCTTCTTCTGGCTGCGCAGGTTGAAGAACAGCTTGCGCTGCGCCTTGGTGGTGGCGACCTTGACGATGCGCCAGTTCTTCAGGATGAACTCGTGGATCTCGGCGCGGATCCAGTGCACGGCGAAGGACACCAGGCGCACGCCCATTTCCGGGTTGAAGCGCTTGACCGCCTTCATCAGGCCGACGTTGCCTTCCTGGATCAGATCGGCCTGGGCCAGGCCGTAGCCGGCGTAGCTGCGGGCGATATGTACGACGAAACGCAGGTGGGCCAGCACCATCTGCCGGGCGGCCTCGAGATCCTGCTGGTAGTAGAGACTCTCGGCCAGCTCGCGCTCCTGCTCCGGCGTCAGCAGCGGGATGCTGTTGACCGCATGCACGTAAGCCTCCAGGTTGGCGCCTGGAACCAGAGCATGAACAGGTTGCAAGGAAGTGGACATTCGAATCCTCCGATTCACGAAACTCGTGCAGTTTAGCACTGCGCCATCTGACGCGGATCCTGTGGATAAGTTCCGTTACAGATAGTCAATATCAATGAAAACAATGACTTATCACCGAGGCGCCAATTCGTTGAGATGACGCGCCACGGCCAGCCAGGCGCCAATATAGCCCAAGAGCACGGCGCCGAGCAGCAGGGACAGACCATCGGACGAGGGCACCCCGCCGAGGGCGAAATCGCTGCCGTACAAGCCGGCCAACCGTACCACCGCATCGTTCAGCCAATCCAGGCCGAAAGCCAGCAGCAGCCAGGCGAATACGCCGGCGCCGATGCCGTACAGCGCGCCCATATAAAGGAAGGGCCGGCGCACATAGCCGTCGGTGCCGCCGACCAGCTTGATCACCTCGATCTCGGCGCGGCGGTTCTCGATATGCAGGCGGATGGTGTTGCCGATCACCAACAGCAGGGCGAGGATCAGCAGCAGGCTGAGGCCGAAGACGAAACGGTCGCCGAGCTTGAGGATGGCCGTCAGGCGCTCGACCCAGACCAGGTCGAGCTGCGCCTGCTGCACCCGCGGCAACTCGGCCAGGCGCAGGCGCAGGGCTTCCAGCTTGGCCTTGTCGACCTCCACCGGGGTCACCAGGATCACTCCCGGCAGCGGGTTCTGCGGCAGCTCCTTGAGCGCCTCGCCCAGCCCGGACAGCTGCTGGAACTCCTCCAGCGCCTGCTCGCGGCTAATCCACTCGACCTCGGCGACGTCGTCCATCGCCGCGATCTGCTCGCGCAGGGCCTGGCCCTCGCGCTTGCCGGCCTCCAGTTCGAGGAACAGGGAAATCTGCGCCGCACGCTGCCAAGAGCCGCCGAGCTTCTCGACGTTGTCCAGCAGCAGTGCCAGGCCCATGGGCAGGCTCAGCGCCACGGCCATCACCAGGCAGGTGAAGAAGCTGCCGATGGGCTGGCGGGCCAGGCGGCGCAGGCTGTCGACCAGGCTGGCGCGGTGGCTTTCCAGCCAGGCATGCAGCAGGGTGCGAAAATCCGGGCCGTCTTCCGGCAGCTGGTCGCTGACCTTGTTGCGTGGTGCCGCGCCGACCCGTTCGGCCGGCTGCGGTGGCGGCATCTTCGACGCGCTCATCAGGCAGCCTCCCCGTCGCCGATCAGGCGACCGCGTTGCAGGGTGAGCATGCGGTGGCGCATGCGCGCGATCAGCGCCAGGTCGTGACTGGCGATCAATACGGTGGTGCCAAGCCGGTTGATGTCCTCGAACACCCCCATGATCTCCGCGGCCAGGCGCGGGTCGAGGTTGCCGGTGGGTTCGTCCGCCAGCAGCAGGGCCGGGCGGTGGACGATGGCGCGGGCGATGCCGACGCGCTGCTGCTGGCCGGTGGACAGATCCCCGGGCGCCTGCGCGGCCTTGTCGCTGAGGCTGACCCGCTCCAGCGCGGCGCCGACCCGTTTGGCGATCTCCGGCTTGGCCAGGCCGAGGATCTGCAGCGGCAGGGCGACGTTGTCGTACACCGTGCGGTCGAACAGCAGCTGGTGATTCTGGAACACCACGCCGATCTGCCGACGCAGGAAGGGAATCTGCGCATTGGTGATGGTGGAGAGGTCATGCCCGGCCAGCATCAGCTTGCCGCTGGTCGGCCGCTCCATCGCCAGCAGCAGCCGCAGCAAGGTGCTCTTGCCGGCGCCGGAGTGGCCGGTGACGAAGAGAAATTCGCCGGGGCGAACGCGAAAACTCAGCTCGTGCAGCCCGACATGGCCATTGGCATAACGCTTGGCGACCTGCTCGAATCGGATCATCCCTGCTCGCGCTCCTCGAAAAGTGCCTGGACGAAGGCCTGCGCCTGGAACGGCCGCAGGTCGTCGATGCCCTCACCGACGCCGATATAGCGGATCGGCAGGCCGAACTGCTTGGCCAGGGCGAAGATCACCCCGCCCTTGGCGGTGCCGTCCAGCTTGGTCAGCGCCAGGCCGGTGAGGCTCACCGTCTGGTCGAACTGCTTGGCCTGGTTGATGGCGTTCTGCCCGGTGCCGGCGTCGAGCACCAGCAGCACCTCGTGCGGCGCCGTGTCGTCCAGCTTGCCGATCACCCGACGGACCTTCTTCAGCTCTTCCATCAGGTTGTCCTTGGTGTGCAGGCGGCCGGCGGTGTCGGCGATCAGCACGTCGATGCCGCGCGACTTGGCCGCCTGCACCGCATCGAAGATCACCGAGGCCGAGTCGGCGCCGGTGTGCTGGGCGATCACCGCGATCTGGTTGCGCTCGCCCCACACCTGCAGCTGCTCCACCGCGGCAGCACGAAAGGTATCGCCGGCGGCGAGCATGACCTTCTTGCCTTCCAGTTGCAGCTTCTTGGCCAGCTTGCCGATGGTGGTGGTCTTGCCCACACCGTTCACCCCGACCACGAGGATCACGTAGGGCTGCTTGGCGACGTCGATCAGCAGCGGCTGCTCGACCGGCTTGAGCAGGCCGACCAGCTCCTCCTGTAGCGCCTTGTACAGCGCGCCGCTGTCCGCCAGCTCCTTGCGCGCCACGCGGCGGGTCAGGTTGCCGATGATCGCGGTGGTGGCCTCGACGCCGACGTCGGCGGTGAGCAGGCGGGTTTCCAGCTCGTCGAGCAGCTCGTCGTCGATGGCCTTCTTGCCGAGGAACAGGCTGGCCATGCCCTCGCCGAGGCTGGCGCTGGTCTTGCTCAGGCCCTGCTTGAGGCGGGCGAAGAAGCTGGGTTTGTCCTGGGTGGCCGGCAGCGGCGCGGCGACCGCCGTCTCGCTGGGCGGAACGACGGGCGCGGCCACGGGCTCAGGGGCGACGGGCACCTCGGCAGCCGGCGGCACGGGGGCGTTGTCGCCGCCGAGCAGGCGCGAGAAGAACCCGGGCTTGTCGTCGGCGCGCGGCGCTGGGGCTGCGCCGGCCGCCGCTTCGTCGATGGCGGCGGGCTGCGCAGGCAGGCTGGGAGCAATTTCGACAGGCACCGGTTCGGCCGGCGCTTGCGGCTGCGCTTCGGCGACCGGCAGCGGCGCGGGCTCGGGCTCGGGCTCGGGCTCGGCCGCCGGCTGGGCGGGGGCCTGTGGTTCGATGGCGAGCGACTCGATGCTCGGCGCCGGCACCGCGTCCGGCGCGCTCGAGGACGCCTCGGCGGCGGGCGCGGCGGACTCGGCCGGCTTCTTGCGCAGCCAGCCGAACAGGGATTTCTTTTCTTCGGTCACAGGCGGGGTCTGCGCGCCGGCCGCGGCCGGCGACTTCTTGTCGTCATTGGAACCAAACATGGGTCGCTTGCATCTCAAGGGGGCGGTCGCTTACAGCCTGATACGCCCGGCTGCGCCGCCCCGGAAAAGGATGGGGTATCCTAGCACCTCTTCGCCCGCCGGCGGTACGACCGCCCAGGCCATCCGACAGGTCAGACTCTCGATGAATGCCATTGCCCGCCGCTCCCTCGGCCTGCTGTTCGGCGCCCTCTGCGTGCCCCTGACGGCGCTGGCCGCCGCCCCGCAACCGACCCACGAATTCAGCCTGGACAACGGCCTCAAGGTCATAGTCCGCGAGGATCACCGCGCCCCGGTGGTGGTCAGCCAGCTCTGGTACAAGGTCGGCTCCAGCTACGAGACCGCCGGCTCCACCGGTCTGTCCCACGCCCTCGAGCACATGATGTTCAAGGGCAGCCGCAAGCTCGGCCCCGGCGAAGCCTCGCGCATCCTGCGCGAACTGGGCGCCGAGGAGAACGCCTTCACCAGCGACGACTACACCGCCTACTACCAGGTGCTGGCGCGCGACCGCCTGGGCGTCGCCCTGGAGCTGGAGGCCGACCGCCTGGCCAGCCTGCAGCTGCCGGCCGCGGAGTTCGCCAAGGAGATCGAGGTGATCAAGGAGGAGCGCCGCCTGCGCACCGACGACCGTCCCTCCTCGCTGGCTTTTGAGCGCTTCAAGGCCATGGCCTATCCGGCCAGCGGCTACAGCATCCCCACCATCGGCTGGATGGCCGACCTCGAGCGCATGCACATCGACGAGCTGCGCGCCTGGTATCGACAGTGGTACGCGCCGAACAACGCCACCCTGGTGGTGGTCGGCGACGTCAGCGCCGCCGAGGTGAAGATTCTCGCCGAACGCTATTTCGGCGCCATCGAGCGCCGCGCGGTGCCCAGCGCCAAGCTGCCGCTGGAACTGCCGGCTGCCGGCGAGCGGCGCACCACGCTGCATCTGAAGACCCAGCTGCCGAGCCTGCTGATGGGCTTCAACGTGCCCGGCCTGGCCACCGCCGAGACGCCGCGCCAGGCCTACGCCCTGCGCCTGGCCGCGGCCCTGCTCGACGGCGGCTACAGCGCGCGGCTGTCCAGCCGCCTGGAGCGTGGCGAGGAACTGGTTTCCGGCGCCAGCGCCTGGTACAACGCCTTCGCCCGCGGCGACAGCCTGTTCGTGCTGAGCGCCACGCCCAATGTGCAGAAGCAACGCAGCCTGGCCGAGGCCGAAGCCGGGCTGTGGCGCGAGCTGGAGGAGCTGAAGAACAGCCCGCCATCCGCCGAAGAGCTGGCCCGCGTGCGCGCCCAGGTGATCGCCGGGCTGGTCTACGAGCGCGACTCCATCACCAGCCAGGCCACCAGCATCGGCCAGCTGGAGACCGTCGGCCTGTCCTGGCAGCTGATCGACCAGGAGCTGGCCGAGCTGGAAGCCGTCACCCCCGAGGACATCCAGCAGGCCGCCCGCACCTTCTTCGTCCGCGACCGCCTGAGCGTCGCCCATGTATTGCCCGAGGACGCTCGTCATGAGGAGTCTCGCCATGAAGACTGAGCACCTGCGCATCGCCCTGCTCGGCCTGGCCCTGAGCACCACCCTGGCCCTGAGCGGCTGCGACCGCCAACCCGATGAGGCCAAGGCGACCGCCAGCGCCACCGAGGCGCCGGCCAAGCTGGAATCGCTCGCCGAGCTGAATGGCCAGGCGCCGACCCGACGCAGCCTGGATATCCAGACCTGGCACACCGAACAGGGCGCCAAGGTGCTGTTCGTCGAAGCGCGCGAGCTGCCGATGTTCGACCTGCGCCTGACCTTCGCCGCCGGCAGCAGCCAGGACGACGGCGTGCCCGGCCTGGCCACCCTGACCAACGCCATGCTCAACGAGGGCGTGCCGGGCAAGGACGTCGGCGCCATCGCCGCCGGCTTCGAGGGCCTCGGCGCCGAGTTCGGCAACGGCGCTTACCGCGACATGGCGGTGGCCAGCCTGCGCAGCCTGAGCGCGAAAGAGCAGCGCGAGCCGGCGCTGGCGCTGTTCGCCGAGGTGCTCGGCCAGCCGACCTTCCCCGAAGAGGCCCTGGCACGGATCAAGAACCAGCTGCTGGCCGGCTTCGAGTTCCAGAAGCAGAACCCCGGCAAGCTGGCCAGCCTGGAGCTGTTCCAGCGCCTGTACGGCGATCACCCCTACGCCCACCCGAGCGACGGCAACGCCGAGTCCATCCCGGCGATCGAGCGCGAGCAGCTCGCCGCCTTCCACGCCCGCGCCTATGCCGCCGGCAACGCGGTGATCGCCCTGGTCGGCGACCTGTCGCGCGAGCAGGCCGAGGCCATCGCCGCGCAGGTCTCCGCCGCCCTGCCGCAGGGGCCGGCGCTGCCGCGCATCGCCCAACCGCAGCCGCCGACTCCCGGCCCTAGCCATATCGAGTTCCCCTCCAACCAGACCCACCTGATGATCGCCCAGCTCGGCATCGACCGCCGCGACCCGGACTACGCCGCGCTCTACCTGGGCAACCAGATCTTCGGCGGCGGCGGTTTCGGCACCCGCCTGATGAGCGAGGTGCGCGAGAAGCGCGGGCTGACCTACGGCGTCTACTCCGGCTTCAGCGCCATGCAGGCGCGCGGCCCGTTCATGATCAACCTGCAGACCCGCGCCGAGCTGAGTGAGGGCACCCTCAAGCTGGTCAAGCAGCTGCTCGCCGACTACCTGCAGAGCGGCCCGACCCAGGAAGAACTGGACAACGCCAAGCGCGAGCTGGCCGGCAGCTTCCCGCTGTCGACCGCGAGCAACGCCGATATCGTCGGCCAGTTGGCCAGCATGGGCTTCTACGACCTGCCGCTGAGCTACCTGGACGACTTTATGCGCGACGTCCAGGCGCTGAGCGTCGAGCAGGTCAAGACCGCCATGGCCAAGCACCTCGACCCCGAGGCGCTGTTGGTGGTGACGGCCGGCCCGACCGTGACCCAGCAGGAACTGCCGCCGCCCAGCGACAAGCCGGCCGAGCTGCCCAGCGCGGTGCCGCACTGATGCGCGGCCGCACTCCGCCCAAGCCGGCCGCCAAGCCCCACGGCGGCCAGGGCCAGCTGCGCATCATCGGCGGCCAGTGGCGCTCGCGGCGCTTCGCCTTCCCCGACGGCCCGGGCCTGCGCCCGACGCCGGACCGGGTGCGCGAAACCCTGTTCAACTGGCTGGCGCCCTATGTCGAGGGCGCCCATGTGCTCGATCCCTTCGCCGGCAGCGGCGCACTGCTGCTCGAGGCGCTGTCGCGCGGCGCCGCCAGCGGCCTGGCCTGCGACCTCAACCCGGCCTCGGTGGCGGCGTTGCGCGGCCATCTGGCGACGCTGCAGTGCGCTGACGGCGAGATCCAGCAGGGCGACGCCCTGCAACTGCTGACGCGGCCGGCGCCGCGGCGTTTCGATATCGTCCTGCTCGACCCGCCGTTCCACCAGGACCTGCTGCAGAATGCCTGCAAGCTGCTGGAAACCCAGGGCTGGCTGGCCGACGACGCCTGGGTCTACACCGAAAGCGAAACGGCGCCCTCGACCCTCGGCCTGCCCGGCAACTGGCGCCTGCACCGCGAGAAGCACACCGGCCAGGTGCATTACGCGCTGTGGCAGCGCAGCACTGCGCCCGCGTAGGGTAGACATCGATGTGGTGGACAAGCCCTTGGCATGCCTACCCTACAAAGCTGGAACCTGCGTAGCCTGGATGCAGCCCTTGGTTGGCCCGCCGAGGCTTCTGTTTTACCGGCAAAGCCTCTAGCCTGAAGCCCTGCTCACCTTTCGTCCTCGCCATGACCAACAGCTTTCAACCCGCCTGGTGGCTCCCCGGCCCGCATCTGCAGACCCTGTGGAACCCGCTGTGCCGCAAGCCGCCACACCTGGAGCGCAGGCGCGAGCGGTTGTGGCTGGACGACGGCGATTTTCTCGATCTCGACTGGCACGGCCCGCACGAGGCCCGCACGCCGCTGGTGCTGGTGCTGCACGGGCTGACCGGCAGTTCCAGTTCGCTCTACGTGCTCGGCCTGCAGCAGGCGCTGGCCGCGCGCGGCTGGGCCAGCGTGGCACTGAACTGGCGCGGCTGCTCCGGCGAGCCCAACCTGCTGCCGCGCGGCTACCATTCCGGCGCCAGCGAGGACCTGGCCGCTGCCGTGGCCCATCTGCGCGCGCAGCGGCCGATGGCGCCGCTCTATGCGGTGGGCTATTCGCTGGGCGGCAACGTGCTGCTCAAGTACCTCGGCGAGAGCGGCGCGCAAAGCCAGGTGCTGGGCGCGGTGGCGGTGTCGGTGCCGTTTCGCCTGGATCAGTGCGCCGACCGCATCGGCCTGGGCTTCTCGCGGGTCTACCAGGCGCACTTCATGCGCGAGATGGTCGCCTACGTCAGCAACAAGCAGCGCCTGTTCGCCGCCCAGGGCCAGGGCGAACGCCTGTCGGTGCTGGAACGCCTCGGCCCGCTGCACGGCATGCGCACCTTCTGGGACTTCGACGGGCGCGTCACCGCCCCGCTGCACGGCTATGCCGACGCCCAGGACTACTACCGGCGCGCCTCCAGCCGTTTCTACCTCGGCGCGATCCGCACGCGGACGCTGATCATCCAGGCCGAGGACGATCCCTTCATCTTCCGCCACAGCCTGCCGGAGGCCGGCGAACTGGCGCCCGGCACCGAGTTCGAACTGCACGCCCGCGGCGGCCATGTCGGCTTCGTCGACGGCAGCCCGCGCCGGCCCGGGTATTACCTGGAACGGCGGATTCCCGAGTGGTTGGCAGCACTGGGCGCCTGACCTGCCGTAGCCCGGATGCAGTCCGGGCTAAGGGGGGCGTCACGGCGCCAGCCGATCACCCCAACACCTGCTCCAGCGGCACATGCAGGCGGCCGTACAGGGCTTCGACCGCCTCGCGCGCGGCGGGGGCGATATAGCCGCCCTCCAGCGCCAGCACCTGGTAGATACCGCGGCGCAGCATGTCCTGGCTGAGGTTGTCCGGGCTGGCGCCGGCGGTGCAGAGAAAGCGCACCCAGGAGGTCATGATGATCCAGCTGTTGAGCGTCAGCGCCTCGATCTGCGCCGGGCTCATCAGCAGGATGCCCGCCTCGACGAAACCCTGGTAGATCGCCTGGGCGCCCACCAGGCAGCGGCGAGCGAAGGCGCGGTAGCGCGCGGCCAGCTCGGCGTCGGCCTCCAGCAGGTGTTCGAGGTCGCGGTGCAGGAAGCGGTAGTGCCACATCGCCGCCAGCAGCGCCTCCAGGTAGAAGGTCTTGTCTTCCACCGTCAGCGCGCGGCCCTCGGGCCGGCGCAGGAAGCCGTCGACCTGCGCCTCGTACTGGGCGAACAGCTCGGCGATGATCGCCTGCTTGTTGCGGAAGTGGTAGTACAGGTTGCCCGGCGAAATCCCCAGGTGCGCGGCGATATGGTTGGTGGTGACGCTGCGTTCGCCCTGGCTGTTGAACAGCTCCAGGCTGGCTTGAACGATGCGCTCGCGGGTCTTGGGTGGCGCCATGGCGCGGCTCGGTCTCGTGGTGGGAAAGCGGCAAAGGTACAGGCAGAAACGCCCTGGGTGTTACCCCCAGCCCTCGATCGGCGCACCGCTGACCTTTGGTTAGGCTGCGGCAACGCCCTTGGCGCGCCATGCTATTTGACACATTAGAGCAATTGCTCTAAAAATCCAGCACGCCCACGCGCCCCGTCGCGCATCGCCCAGCTGGACCGTCGAGGAGAAACCCCATGGTCGCCGACATCGCCTACCTGCAGCACAGCCAACAGCAGATCAACCAGCTGGAACGCACCTTCGCCCTGCAACGCGCCGCCTTCGCCGCCAACTCCATGCCATCGGCCGAGCAACGCATGCAGTGGCTGAAATCCCTGCGCGAGCTGCTGACCCAGCAGCAGGACGCACTGGTGGCGGCGATCTCCGAGGACTTCAGCAACCGTTCGGCCGACGAAACCCTGCTCGCCGAGCTGATGCCCAGCCTGCACGGCATCCACTACGCGAGCAAACGCATCAAGCAGTGGATGAAGCCGTCGCGGCGCAGCGTCGGCCTGCAGTTCATGCCCGCCGCGGCCAAGGTCGTCTACCAGCCGCTGGGCGTGGTCGGCGTCATCGTGCCGTGGAACTACCCGCTGTTTCTCGCCATCGGCCCGCTGGTTGGCGCGCTGGCGGCCGGCAACCGGGTGATGATCAAGATGAGCGAATCCACCCCGGCCACCTCGCAGCTGGTCAAGGACCTGCTGGCGCGCATCTTCCCCGAGGATCTGGTCAGCGTCGCCCTGGGCGAGGCGGAAGTCGGCATGGCCTTCTCCAAGCTGCCGTTCGACCACCTGCTGTTCACCGGCGCCACCAGCATCGGCCGGCACGTGATGCGCGCCGCCGCCGAGAACCTCACCCCGGTGACCCTGGAGCTGGGCGGCAAGTCGCCGGCCATCGTTTCGGCCGACGTGCCGCTGGAGCACGCCGCCGAGCGCATCGCCTTCGGCAAGACCCTCAACGCCGGGCAGACCTGCGTGGCGCCTGACTATGTGCTGGTGCCCAGAGACCGGGTGGAGGGCTTCGTCGCCGCCTACCGTGACGTGGTGCAGCGCTTCTACCCGGCGCTCAAGGACAACCCCGACTACACCGCGATCATCAACGAGCGCCAGCTGACGCGTCTGACCGGCTACCTGCAGGACGCCGAGGCCAAGGGCGCGCGCATCGTCGCGCTGTACCCCGAGGCTCAGGGCCGGCGCCTGCCGCAGAGCCTGGTGCTCGACGTCAACGACGAGATGAAGCTGATGCAGGACGAGATCTTCGGCCCGCTGCTGCCGGTGTTGCCCTACGACCGCCTGGAAGACGCCTTCGCCTACGTCAACGCACGGCCACGGCCGCTGGCGCTGTACTACTTCGGCTACGACAGGCGCGAGCAGCAGCGCGTGCTGCACGAGACCCACTCAGGCGGCGTGTGCCTGAACGACACCCTGCTGCACGTGGCCCAGGACGACATGCCGTTCGGCGGCATCGGCCCCTCCGGCATGGGCCATTACCACGGTCACGAGGGTTTTCTGACCTTCAGCAAGGCCAAGGGCGTGTTCATCAAGCAGCGCTTCAATGCCGCGCGGCTGATCTACCCGCCCTACGGCAAGGCGATCCAGAAGCTGGTCTACAAGCTGTTCCTACGCTGATCCACGCGGGCAACGCCCGTTCCAAGCCTGGTGACAACAACAATGAACGACACCACCCTGAACGCGCCGCAGCTGTCGCGGCGCAGCCTGCTCAAGGTCGGCCTGCTGGGCACGGCGCTGCTCGGCACCGCCGGGCTGACCGCCAGCCTGAGCGGCTGTTCGGCCAGCACGCCCGCCAGCGGCTACCTGATCCTGCGCAGCAGCGATATGCCCTTTCTGCGCGCGCTGATCCCGGTGATGCTCGATGGCGCCGTCAATACCGGGCAGATGCCGCAGGCCGTCGACGGCACGCTGAAGAGCCTCGACAACAGCCTGGCGCACCTGTCGCCGGAGATGCTCAAACTCACGGTGCAGCTGTTCGACGTGCTCGCTCTGCCCGTCACCCGCGGCCCGCTGACCGGGGTCTGGGGCAGTTGGGACAACGCCAGCGCCGATGACGTGCGGCAGTTCCTCATCCGCTGGCAGAACAGCAGCCTGAGCCTGCTGCGCATGGGCCACGCCTCGCTGCTGCAGCTGGTGATGATGGCCTGGTACAGCCGGCCGGAATCCTGGGCCCATTGCGGCTACCCGGGGCCGCCTAAGGTCTAACGACCTGTCGCGGATGTCGTAGGGTGCGCCGCGCGCACCATGAAAGCGACGCGGGTACCTCGGTGCGCACAGCCTAGGCGGCCTCGCGACACACTACGGCCTGCGTGAATTACAAGAAGAGAGCCTGAAATGCCTGTACCCGATTTGTTCAAGCAAGGCCTTGCCAAGGGCTGGAAGACATACGACGGCTCGCGCCTGGAAAACGACCTGAGCCTGGAAGCCGATGTTGCCATCGTCGGCAGCGGCGCCGGTGGCGGCACCACCGCGGAGATACTCAGCGCCGCCGGCTACAAGGTGCTGCTGATCGAGGAAGGCCCGCTGAAGACCAGCGACGACTTCAGGATGCAGGAGGCCGAGGCCTACCCGTCGCTGTACCAGGAAGGCATCGGCCGCATGAGCAAGGACGGCGCCATCACCATCCTCCAGGGTCGCGCCGTCGGTGGCACCACCCTGGTCAACTGGACCAGCAGCTTCCGCACCCCACCGCAGACCCTGGCGCACTGGGCCGAGGTGCACGGCGTGCAGGGCCACGGTGCAGCATCCATGGCGCCCTGGTTCGAGCAGATGGAACGGCGCCTGGGCGTAGCCCCCTGGGCGGTACCGCCGAACGCCAACAACGAGGTGATCCGCGCCGGCTGCGACAAGCTCGGCTACCACTGGGCGGCGATCCCGCGCAACGTGCGCGGCTGCTGGAACCTCGGCTACTGCGGCATGGGCTGTCCGACCAACGCCAAACAGTCGATGCTGGTTACCACCATCCCCGCCACCCTCGAGGCCGGTGGCGAGCTGCTCTACCTGGCGCGCGCCGACAAGCTGCTGATCGAAGGCGACCAGGTGGTCGGTCTCGACTGCCTGGGCATGGACCCGCGCTGCGTGGCGCCCAACGGCAAGCGCATCCGGGTCAGGGCGCGGCACTACGTGCTGGCCGGCGGCGGCATCAACACACCGGGCATCCTGCTGCGCTCGGCGGCGCCCGACCCGCACCAGCGCGTCGGCCGGCGCACCTACCTGCACCTGGTCAATTTCTCCGCCGCGCAGTTCGAGCAGGTCATCAACCCCTTCTACGGCGCGCCGCAGTCGCTCTACTCCGACCACTTCCAGTGGGACGACGGCACCGCCGGACGCCTCTCCTACAAGCTGGAGGTGCCGCCGCTGCAGCCGGCGCTGACCGCCACATTGCTCGGCGACTTCGGCCGCGAGAACGCCCTGCGCATGGAGCAGTTGCCGCACACCAACGTGATGCTCGCCCTGCTGCGCGACGGCTTCCACGAAGACAGCGCCGAGGGCCGGGTCGAGCTGCGCGGCGACGGCAGCCCGGTGCTCGACTACCGGATGACCGACTACAGCTGGGACGGCGTGCGCCGCGCCTTCCTGAGCATGGCCGAAATCCAGTTCGCCGCCGGCGCCCGCGCGGTGATGCCGATGCACGCCGACGCCAGTTACGTGAAGACGTGGAAGCAAGCCAAGGACCTGATCGAGCACCTCGACCTGGCGCTGTACCGCACCCGCCTGGGCAGCGCCCACGTGATGGGCGGCTGCGCCATGGGCGAAGACCCGCGGCAGGCGGTGGTCGACAGCCTGGGCCGGCATCACCAGCTGGCCAACCTGTCGATTCACGACGGCTCGCTGTTCCCCACCAGCATCGGCGCCAACCCGCAGCTGTCGATCTACGGCCTCACCGCCAAGCTCGCCACCCTGCTGGGCGAACGCCTGAAGACCTGAGATGAGCAAGCTGATCGGCTTTCTGCTGCTGGTGGCGGGGGTCATCCACCTGCTGCCGCTGGTCGGCGTTCTGGGTGGCGAACGCCTCAACGCGCTGTACGGCATCGCCCTGGACGAGCCCAACCTGCAGATCCTCATGCGCCACCGCGCCGTGCTGTTCGGCCTGCTCGGCGCCCTGCTGGTCGCCGCGGCGTTCGTCCCGGCGTTACGCGGCGCGGCCCTGATCGGCGGGCTGGTCAGCGTGCTCGCCTTCCTCCTGCTGGCATGGAGCGCTCCCGTCTACAATGAGGCTTTGCGCCGAGTGGTGATCGCCGACTGGATCGCCCTGGCCTGCCTGGTGCCCGCACTCGTCCTACACCTGCGCAGCAGCTGAGCTGTCGTCACGCTTGGCCCTGAGGGAAGCGCTGCGCTACCATCCGACTCCTTTTCGACCCGCCAGGACGTCCCGATGAATCGAGTGTTATACCCCGGCACCTTCGACCCCATCACCAAGGGCCATGGCGATCTGGTCGAACGCGCCTCTCGGCTGTTCGATCACGTCATCATCGCCGTCGCCGCCAGCCCGAAGAAGAACCCGCTGTTCCCCCTGGAACAACGGGTGGAGCTGGCCCGCGAGGTCACCAAGCACCTGCCCAACGTCGAAGTGGTGGGGTTCTCCACCCTGCTCGCGCACTTCGCCAAGGAACAGGGCGCCAACGTGTTCCTGCGCGGCCTGCGCGCGGTGTCGGACTTCGAGTACGAATTCCAGCTGGCCAATATGAACCGCCAGCTGGCGCCGGACGTGGAAAGCCTGTTCCTCACCCCGTCGGAGAAATACTCCTTTATCTCCTCGACCCTGGTGCGCGAGATCGCGGCCCTCGGCGGCGACATCTCCAAGTTCGTCCATCCGGCCGTGGCCGCTGCGCTGAACGAGCGCTTTCGCCAGCGCTGACCAGCCCCTGTGGGAGCGGCTTCAGCCGCGAATGACTCGGCCGCTCGCGGCTGAAGCCGCTCCCACAAAGGCCGCGCCCACCGACTCCGCCTCTCGCTCAGCACATGGCGCGCCACCGCCCAATCCGGCACAATTCGCCTACCGTTGTCCGATAGTGTCGCGGCGTCCCGCCTCGACAGGAGTTGTTCCATGTCCCTGATCATCACCGACGACTGCATCAACTGCGACGTCTGCGAACCCGAGTGCCCCAACGGCGCGATTTCCCAGGGCGAGGAGATCTACGTGATCGACCCCAACCTGTGCACCGAATGCGTCGGCCACTACGACGAGCCGCAGTGCCAGCAGGTGTGCCCGGTGGACTGCATCCCGCTCGACGAGAACAACGTCGAGAGCAAGGACGAGCTGATGCAGAAGTACCGGATCATCACCGGCAAGGCCTGACCGCCCCCAGGGCGAACCGCCGCACGAGCGGTTCGCCGCCTGCCACACCCGCACGACAAACCAAGGCTGCTAAGCTTCGCCCTTTCCCCAGCCGCCTTCGGTAGATCGCATGTTGCGCCACCTCCTGCTCTCGACCCTGCTGCTCGCCGCCAGCCTGCTGGCCCAGGCCGCGCCGCAGCAGGCCGCCATCGCCACCGCTCACCCCGCCGCCACGGCCGCCGCGCAGCAGATGCTGGACGCCGGCGGCAACGCCTTCGATGCCGCGGTGGCGGCCAGCGCCGCCCTGGCGGTGGTCGAGCCCTATGGCTCGGGCCTCGGCGGCGGCGGCTTCTTCCTCCTGCGCACGGCCGGCGACCGGCCGAGCTACGACTTTCTCGATGCCCGCGAGCGCGCGCCGCTGCAGGCCAAGGCCGATATGTACCAGCGCCAAGGCAAGGCGCAGCGCGAGCTGTCGCTCAACGGCGCTCTGGCCGCCGCCATCCCGGGGCTGCCGGCGGCGCTGGTGGAGCTGGCTGAACGCCACGGCCGCCTGCCGCTGAAAACCAGCCTGGCCCCGGCCATTGCCCTGGCCAACGAGGGCTTCGCCGTCGACCGCGTCTACCGCGAGCGCGCCGCCTGGCGACTGGCGGCGCTGCGCGACGATAGCGAAAGCGCGCGGCTGTTCCTCGACCGCGGCGAGGTACCGGCCGAGGGCTATCGGCTGCGCCAACCGGAGCTGGCCGCCACCCTGCAGACGATCGCCGCCCAGGGCCACGCCGGGTTCTACGCCGGCCACCTGGCCGAGCGCCTGGTCGCCGGCGTGCGCAATGCCGGCGGCATCTGGAGCCTGGACGATCTGAGGGAGTACCGCAGCGTGCGCCGCGCGCCGCTGCGTTTCCCCCTGGAGGACGGTCGCGAGCTGATCAGCGCGCCGCCGCCCTCGGCCGGCGGCGTGGCCCTGGCGCAGAGCCTGGCGATGCTCGGCCAGCTGCCCTGGCGCGAGGCCGAGCCGCTGCAGCGCGTGCACTATGTGGTCGAGGCGCTGCGCCGCGCCTACCGCGACCGCGGCCTGCTCGGCGACCCGGATTTCGTCGCCAACCCGCTCGAACGACTGCTCTCGCCCGGCCACCTGGCGGTGCTGGCCGGCAGCATCGACCCCGAACGCGCCACACCCAGCGCCAGCCTGCCGCCGGCCGGCACCTGGCACGAAGGCGACCACACCACCCACTTCGCCGTGCTCGACGCCGAGGGCAACGCGGTGGCCGCCACCCTGTCGATCAACCTGCCGTTCGGCGCCGCCTTCACCGTGCCCGGCACCGGCGTGCTGCTCAACGACGAGATGGACGACTTCGCCGCCGATATCCAGGGCGCCAACGCCTACGGCCTGGCCGGCAGCCAGGCCAACGCCATCGCCGCCGGCAAGCGGCCGCTGTCGTCCATGAGCCCGAGCTTTATCGAGAGCGACGCGGCCTTCGCCGCCTTCGGCACGCCGGGCGGCAGCCGCATCCCCAGCATGGTGCTGCTGGCCATGCTCGAATACCTGGACGGCCAGCCCATCGCGCGCTGGCCGGCGGTGGCGCGCTACCACCACCAGTTCCTGCCGGATGTGATCGAGCACGAACCGGATACCTTCAGCACCGCGCAGATCGCCGAGCTGCAGGCGCGCGGCCACCAGCTCAAGGCACTGGAGCGGCAGTACGGCAACCAGCAGGTGCTGCTGTGGGACAAGGTCAGCGGCGAGGTGCAGGCGGCCAGCGACCCGCGCGGTATCGGCGAGGCCATGCCCTAGGGTGCGCCGTGCGCACCGCAAGCCCCCGTCCGCGCCAACAGCCGGTGTAGCCCGGATGCCATCCGGGCCAGGGCTTGTCGGTCAAGGCGAGAGGATCAGCGGCCCACTGCTTTCATCGCCCAGCCGCCGCAATTCGCGGAACAACGCCTGCTCGTCGCCGAGCATCAGCACGTTGCGCAGGCTCTGGAAGATGCGGCTGACATAACCCAGGTCGTTCATCAGCGAGCTGGTCTGCAGGCCGTCCAGGCGGCCGCTGCGCACCTCGGCGAACAGACGCTGGCGAAACTTCGCGTCGAACTCCGCCGCCTGTTCGTCGAGCCAGCGCAAACGCGCCTGCCAGGCCTCCTCGGGCAGCTCCGAGCGGGCCAGCTCGCGCACCTCATGCAGGGTGACGAGCAGGTGGCGGCGCAGTTCCACATAGGCCTCGCGCACCGCCGAGGGCGGCGCGTCGAGGTAGTGGCCGAGGTTCTTCTGCAGGTGCTTGGCGTCCTTGACCGCGTCCACCAGTTGCAACGCGGCCAACTGGCAGCTGACCCAGAACCGCTGGTGCGCCTCGTCCATCGGCAGCTCCATGCGCCCCATGAAGCTCAGCAGGTCGCCGTACACCCCCTTGATATGGAACTGGTAGAGGTGCTCGGCATCGAAGCCGCCGCGCACCGGCCCGGCCTGCAGCAGTTGCTCATCCGCCCGCGCACGCGCCAACTGGTCCACCGGCAGGTAGAGTGCGTGACAGATCACCTCCAGGCTCAGCCGGCCGAGGTGGCCGAGCTCCTGCACCACCGCGCCGGAGGCGGCGTCCACCGAATCCAGGGCGCGCTCGCTGAGGTAGCGGGCGCGGGTGCGCTCGGGCTCGGCGACCGGCTCGGCCGCCAGTTCGGTGATCAGCACCTGCGGCTCGGCCCGCTCCGGCAACCAGCGGATCAGCCGCTGCGCCAAGCGTCCCTGCAGCGGCCAGAACAGCGCCACGCCCATGGCGTTGAACAGGGTGTGGAACATCGCCAGCTGGATCAGGCTGTTGTCGCCGAGGCCCAAGGGCTCGGCCAGGGCCTGCACCAGCCAGGTCAGCGGGCCGAGCAGACAGAAGGCCAGCACCCCGGTGGTGATGTTGAACAGCACATGGGCCAGGGCCAGGCGCTGACCGCTGCGGTTGCCGCCCAGCGAGCCGACGAAGGCGGTGGTGACGCTGCTGCCGATATTGGAGCCGATGGCGATCGCCAGGCTCTGGCCCAGCTCCAGCTGGCCGCTAGCCAACGCCGCCAGGGTCAGCATCAGGGCGGCGTGGCTCGATTGCAGCACCACGGTGATCGCCAGGCCGATGGCGGTGAACAGCAGCGCGCCGCGCAGACCGCTCGCCTGATAGCCGCTCATGTCCAGGCCGTCGCCGAAGCTGGCGAAGCCGTCCTTGATCTGGTCGATGCCGATAAAGATGAAGGCGACGCCCAGCACTATGCGCCCGGCCGCCTTGCTCTTCGGCCCGGCGAAACCGGCCAGCACACCGAACACCAGCAGCGGCAGGGCGAAGGGACTGAGGCTGAGGTTCTGCCCGGCCAGCGCCAGCAACCAGATGCCGCTGGTGGCGCCGAGGTTGGCGCCGAACAGGATGGCGATGCCGCCGGCCAGCTGGATCAGCCCGGTGCTGATAAAGGCGATGGTCAGCAGCGAGACCAGGGTGCTGGATTGCAGCAGCAGGGTGCCGCCGACGCCGAACAGCAGGCTCTTGAAAGGCGTCGCGGTGCTGCGCCCGAGGATCTGCTCCAGCTTGCTGCCGGCCAGCTGACGCAGCCCCTCCTCCAGGCACTGCATGCCGAACAGGAACACCGCCAGCCCGGCGCACAGCTGCAGCCAGCCCTCGCTGAACCAGAACGAGGCGGCCAAGCCCAGCACCACCAGCAGCAGGATCACCCAGCGCAGATAACGCATCGCCCGCCCTCCCTAACGCAAACGGCCCCTCGCCCCGTTAGGGAGCGAGAGGCCGCGGTCATGCAACCGAACGAATCAGTCGTGCTTGTAACCGCTGCTGGTGCAGCCCAGGCAGCGCACGAAGGCTTCCTTGCCCGGTTCGACCACCAGTGCCTCGGCCGCCTCACCGACGTTGCCGCCCAGGGCGGTGAACGGCAGGCTGACGACGAAGGCCACGACGCCGATGGCGGTGGCGCCGATCAGCAGCGGACGGGCGATCACCAGGTCGCCGATCATGGCATAGCCCTTCGGCGCCTCGACGGTATACAGGGGGTCGCCACTGACGTTCTGCTGCACCACTTCCGCCTGCGCCGGCAGTGCCAGCAGGCCAGAGGTCAGCGCCAGGACAGCAGCGGTCGTGCGAAACGGTTTCATGGGGCGATCCTTCAGGTTATTCGGGAAAGTGCCAGTAACTATAACAGCGCATTGGTAATTGTCAGCGTGACGGGCGTCAATCGCCATGAAAGGCGTATTGCGGCTTTTTCGGCACGTAGGGGCGGAAAAACGCCAGCATCGCCGCCAGATCGGCCTGCTCGTCGCCGGTGGGCTGGAAGGTCGGACCGATCACCACGCGGCGGTTCTGGTAGTCCAGCGCGCCCAGCACTATGGGCACGCCCGCGCCCAGGGCGATATGGTAGAAGCCCATCTTCCAGCGCTCGACCTTCTTGCGCGTGCCCTCGGGCGACAGCACCAGGATGAATTCGCGGTTGTCGCGAAACGCCTGCACCGCTTGCTCCACGGTGTTGCGCTGCCGTTCGCGGCGGATCGGGATGCCGCCCCAGGCGCGCATCAGGCCGCCGAACGGCCAGCGGAAGATGCTGTGCTTGCCGAACCAGCGGGCGTTCAGGCGCAGGACGAACTTCAGCGCGATAAAGATCACGAAGTCCCAGTTGGAGGTGTGGTGGGCGCCGATGGCGACGAACTTGTCGAGCCGGGGCAACTGCCCCTCGATGCGCCACCCCATGAGTTTCAGCACGCTGCGCCCCAGCCATTCGGCGGCCGGATTGCGCGGCAAATAGTTACCGGACATCGATCAACCTCGGTATTTCTTGTTGTTCTCGCGATCTGTCTGTTTCAGCGCTGGCACTTGGGACAGTAGACACTGGCGCGCTGGCCCAGCTTGACCTCGCGCAGGGTGCTGCCGCACAGCTTGCAGAATTCGCCGCCGCGACCGTAGACGAACAGCTCCTGCTGGAAGTAGCCGGGCTGGCCATCGCCGCCGACGAAGTCGCGCAAGGTGGTGCCGCCGCGCTCGATGGCATGGGCGAGGATGCGCTTGATCGCCTCCGCCAGTTTCTGGTAGCGCGCCCGCGAGATCGAGCCGGCCGCGCGGCGCGGGTCGATGCCGGCGGCAAACAGCGCCTCGCTGGCGTAGATATTGCCGACCCCGACCACCACGGCGTTGTCCATGATGAACGGCTTGACCGCCATGCTGCGCCCGCGCGACAGCTGGAACAGGCGCTCGCCGTCGAAGTCCGCGCCCAGCGGTTCCGGGCCGAGCTTGCTGAGCAGCTCGTGATGCAGCGGGTCCTCGCTCCACAGCAGGGCGCCGAAACGCCGTGGATCGGTGTAGCGCAGGGCCAGGCCGGACTCCAGTTCGATATCGACGTGCTCGTGCTTGGCCGCCGGCAGGCCGCACTCCACCAGGCGCAAGCTGCCGGACATGCCCAGGTGGCCGATCAGACTGCCGCTTTCGGCCTTGATCAGCAGGTACTTGGCGCGGCGCTCGACGCATTCGATGCGCTGGCCGGACAGGCGTACGTCCAGATCCTCGGGGATAGGCCAACGCAAGCGGCGCTCGCGCACTATCACGCGGCTGACGCGCTCACCGATCAGGTAGGGGGCGATACCGCGGCAGGTGGTTTCGACTTCGGGCAGTTCGGGCATGGCAGTACGGCTGGGAAAACGGCGGAGCGCCACCTTAGCAGGAGCGGCGCGTACAACGGTAGGCCGCTACAGCACCGCCAGGTCGCGAATGCTTTCGCGCAGGTTCTCGAAGTCGTAGGCGGACAGCCCCATGTACTCCAGGATCGGCTGCTCGATATGCCGCCACTCCATGTCCTCCGGCTGGGCACCGAGCACCCGGTGGCTCTCGCAGATGTGCTCGGCCATCTTGAGGATCGCCAGCAGGGTCTTCAGCGGCGCGTCGCGGCCGGTTTCGTCGGCGAAGATCGACAGCGCGTTGTGGTGGTTGGCGATCACCTCGCACAGCGCTTCGGGCAGGCGCCAGGAGCGCGCGGTGAAGTAGCCGACCACCGCATGGTTGGTGTTGAGCAGGCGGTTCTCGGTGTCGACCACGCGGCGCTCGTCGCTGGCGCTGGCGTAGGCCTCCTCCAGCACCGTCATGTAGCTGGGGAAGCGCTTGATCATCAGCGGGATGCCGCAGTTGTGGAACAGCCCCAGGGTGTAGGCCTCGTCCGGCGAGTGGTAGCCGAGGCGCTTGGCCAGGGTCAGGCAGGTCATGGCCACGTCCTGGGCGGTGTCCCAGAAACGGTTGAGCACCAGGATCGCCTCGTCGGTCAGCTCGCCCTTGATCGACTGGGCGTTGATCAGGTTGATCACCGTGTGGCAGCCCAGCAGGTTGACCGCCTGCTGGATCGAGGCGATGCGGTTGGCCAGGCCGAAGTGCGGCGAGTTGACGATCTTCAGCAGCGCGCCGGACAGCCCGGGGTCCTGGCTGATCAGCTTGGCGATGCTCTTCAGATCCGGGTTGGGCATGACCTGCTCCATCTGCAGGTCCACCATGATCTGCGGCTGCGGCGGCACGCTGATGCCCTGGAGGACTTGCTGGATCTGTTCGGCGGTGAGTTCGTAGACCATGGGACGCAGGTGCCAGGTGAGAAATGCGCCACAGTTTAGCCAAAGCACCGGGTCCCCCGCAGCCGACTTTTGCAACTGCCGGGCGCCCGCGCGAGCCGCTATAATCCCGCTCTTTTCCCCGGAGCCCGCCCATGTCCCTGCCCAGCCTGCGCTTGAAAGCCAACGCCGATCGACGCCTGCGCGCCGGCCACCTGTGGGTCTACAGCAACGAGATCGACGTCGCCGCCACCCCGCTGCACGGCTTTGCCGCCGGCGACCAGGCCGTGCTCGAAGCCGCCGGCGGCAAGCCGCTGGGCGTGGTCGCCATGAGTCCGAACAACCTGATCTGCGCCCGCCTGCTGTCGCGCGACGTCAAGCACCTGCTGGACAAGTCCCTGCTGGTGCACCGGCTCAACGTCGCCCTGAGCCTGCGCGAGCGCCTGTTCGAGCAGCCCTGCTACCGCCTGGTGTATGGCGACTCCGACCTGCTGCCGGGGCTGGTGGTCGACCGCTTCTTCGACATCCTCGTCGTGCAGCTGGCCTCGGCCACCATGGAAGCGCACAAGGACGAGGTGCTCGCCGCGCTGATCCAGGTGTGCAAGCCCAGCGGCGTGCTATTCAAGAACGACTCCAGCGCGCGCGACGCCGAGGGTCTGCAGCGCTACGTGGAAACCGCCCATGGCCAGGTGCCGGAATGGGTCGCCCTGGAAGAGAACGAGGTGAAGTTCGAGGCACCGGTGATCGCGGGGCAGAAGACCGGCTGGTTCTACGACCACCGCATGAACCGCGCGCGCCTGGCACCCTATGTCAAGGGCAAGCGGGTGCTCGACCTGTTCAGCTATATCGGCGGCTGGGGCGTGCAGGCCGCGGCCTTCGGCGCCAGCGAGGTGTTCTGCGTCGACGCCTCGGCCTTCGCCCTCGACGGCGTCGAGCGCAACGCCGCGCTCAATGGCGTCGGTGAGAAGGTGACGTGCGTGGAGGGCGACGCCTTCGCCGCCCTGCGCGAGCTGAAGAGCGCCGAGGAGCGCTTCGACGTGGTGATCGCCGACCCGCCCGCCTTCATCAAGCGCAAGAAGGACCTGAAAAACGGCGAGGCCGCCTACCGCCGCCTCAACGAAACCGCCATGCGCCTGCTCTCCAAGGACGGCATCCTGGTCAGCGCCAGCTGCTCCATGCACCTGCCCGAGGACGACCTGCAGAACATCCTGCTGACCAGCGCCCGCCACCTGGACCGCAATATCCAGCTGCTCGAACGCGGCGCCCAGGGCCCGGATCACCCGGTGCACCCGGCGATCGCCGAGACCCGCTATATCAAGAGCCTGACCGTGCGCCTGCTGCCCAATAGCTGAGCGATACACGCGTAGGTTGGGCTGAGGAACCCGCGACTAAGCCCAACCTGGTCGCGCAGTTCGTCCAGATCGGCCTGCCCCGCTGGGCTTCGCTGTGCTCAGCGCCAACCTACCGGGCCACACAGGCGGCGCGGCGGGCCAAGCGGGTGCGCCGCATCGCCCACCACGCGATCACGCGTCGTACCGATCAGCGCCCCGCCGCCCAACGTTCGAGCGGCGTGCACCTGCCGAGTGCGTGTCGGCAGGTGCCGCCCGCCCCGCTCGCTGTTACCTCCCCCCACACCGTCCTCGCATCCCGCCCAGGCTGGACTAGGCTTTAACCTGCGGAGCAGAGCGCCGCCGGCCAACCGTTCGTCGGCTGGCGTGCTTATTGCTTTTGGTTATTTACATAACGATCGGACCACACGACAGGGACGAATCGACTCAAGCAGTACGGGCGAGGCCACAAGCCGAGCCTGTCTTGATGGGCAATGGGGAGGACTATGGCTGCGCAGGCTGGGAACGACGCGTTCCTGCGATTCACCAATGTGAAGAAGACCTACGACCACAAGACGCTGGTGGTCAAGGACTTCAACCTCAACGTGGCCAAGGGCGAGTTCATCACCCTGCTCGGCCCCTCCGGTTCGGGCAAGACCACCTGCCTGATGATGCTCGCCGGTTTCGAGGACGTGACCAGCGGCGAGATCCTGATCAACGGCCGCAACGTCACCAGCATCGCCCCCTACGACCGCAACATCGGCATGGTCTTCCAGCAGTACGCGCTGTTCCCGCACATGACCATCCGCGAGAACCTCGCCTACCCGCTGAAGATCCGCAAGCTGGCCAAGGACGAGATCCGCGCCAAGGTCGAGGACTACCTCGCCCTGGTCGAGCTGCAGGCCTTCGGCGGCCGCTACCCCGGCCAGCTCTCCGGCGGCCAGCGCCAGCGCGTGGCCCTGGCCCGCGCGCTGATCTTCGCCCCGGACATCGTGCTGATGGACGAGCCGCTCGGCGCCCTGGACAAGAAGCTGCGCGAGCAGATGCAGTTCGAGATCAAGCGCCTGCACGAGCAGCTCGGCTTCACCGTGATCTACGTCACCCACGACCAGACCGAAGCGCTGACCATGAGCGACCGCATCGCCGTGTTCAACAACGGCGTGGTGCAGCAGTGCGCGCCGCCCCACGTGCTCTACGAGCGCCCGGCCAACCTGTTCGTCGCCGACTTCATCGGCGAGAGCAACAAGCTGGCCGGGGTGATAGAAAGCGTCGGCGAGGAACGCGTCGAGGTGCGCCTGGCCGACGGCGGCCTGGTCAGCACGCTCAAGGCCAACTGCACCGAGGTCGGCCAGCCGACCACGGTGTCGGTACGCCCGGAGAAGCTCAACTTCACCGACCGCCTGGGCGGCGCCGGCAACCAGGTCAAGGCGCGCTTCGTCACCCGCCACTACGTCGGCGAATACATCCGCTATCACTTCGAGACCGCCAGCGGCAGCGAGCTGGTGGTGAAGAACCTGAACGACAGTTCAGCCCCCAGGCTCAGCGCCCAGGAAGAGGTCGACCTGGCCTGGCTGCCGGAAGACAGCCAGGCCCTGGATCGCCCCGCAGTGCCGACGACGCCCTGACCCCACAACTAGTAGAAGCAAATGGAGCACAGCAATGGCTAGATCACTGACTACCAGCTTTTCCACCTTCGCCCTGTTGGCGGCCCTGGGGCTCGCTACGGGCGGCGCCAACGCCCAGGACAGCCTCACCGTGGTCTCCTGGGGCGGCGCCTACGGCGCGGCGCAGCAGAAACACGTGATCGATCCCTACCAGAAGGACAGCGGGGTCAAGGTGCTGTTCGAGGACTATTCCGGCGGCGTGGCCGAGATCAAGGCCCAGGTCGAGTCCGGCAATATCCAGTGGGACGTGGTCGACTTCGAGGTGATCGACCTCGAGCGCGCCTGTTCCGAAGGCCTGCTGGAAAGCCTCGACCACAGCACCCTGCCGCCGGGCATCGATGGCACCGCGGCCGCCCAGGACTTCATCCCCGAGGCCCTGGCCAGCGAGTGCGCAGTGGGCAATATCGTCTGGTCGGTGGTGTTCGCCTACAACCAGAACACCATAGGCGCGACCAAGGCGGCGAGCATAGAGGACTTCTTCGACACCGCCAAGATTCCCGGCAAGCGTGCCATGCGCAAGCGCCCGCAGGTGAACATGGAGTGGGCGCTGCTGGCCGACGGCGTGGCCCCGGAAGAGGTCTACGAAGTGCTGGCCACCCCGGAAGGCCAGCAACGCGCCTTCGACAAGCTGGCCAGCATCAAGAACGACATCGTCTGGTTCGACTCCTGGTCGCAGGCGCCGCAGCTGCTCAACGACGGCGGCGCGGTGCTGGTGCAGTCGGCCAACGGACGGTTCTACGACTCCATCGTGCGCGAGAACAAGCCGTTCGAGATCGTCTGGGACGGCCACGTCTACGACCTCGACGCCTGGGCCATCGTCAAGGGCTCGCCGAAGAAGGACCTGGCGATGGAGTTCATCAAGTACGCCACCGGTTCCAAGCCGCTGGCCGGCATGCCGGACGTGGCCTACGGCCCGACCCGCAAGTCGTCCATGCCGCTGGCCGACCAGAGCGCCACGCCGCACCTGCCCACCGCCCACCTGGACAAGGGCATCCAGGCCGGCTCGGAGTTCTGGGCCGACTACGGCGAGTCGCTCGGCGAGAAGTTCAACGAGTGGCTGTTGAAGTAACCCGCACCGACCCCTCTTCCTGTGGAAGAGGGGTCCGCTTTACGGAGTAGTGCCTTGTCATCCCTGACCACCAGCGAAGCCGGCCAAGCCGCCAGCGCCCGTCGCAAGAAACGCCTCGCCGCCTTTCTCTTCGTGGTGCCGCTGCTGGCCTTTATCCTGCTGACCTTCGTCGCCCCGATCGGCAGCATGCTGTGGCGCAGCGTGCACCACCC
Source organism: Pseudomonas sp. AOB-7 (assembly GCF_003696305.1). Classification (GTDB taxonomy): domain Bacteria; phylum Pseudomonadota; class Gammaproteobacteria; order Pseudomonadales; family Pseudomonadaceae; genus Aquipseudomonas. The sequence goes on from NZ_RFFK01000011.1 coordinate 65,167, forward strand.
GACCGTGGCCGAACTGATTCCGCTGACCCTGGCCGAACTCGAGCGCTGGGAAGATCAAAGGCAACTGCCGGACGAACAGACCCTGCGGGTGTTCGCCGGCGAGCTGCACAGCCTCGACGAGCAGCGCCTGTCCGGCAAGCTGGCCGAGGAGTTCAACCGCGCCTTCGCCGGCATGTCCAGCGTGGTCAAGTCCAGCGCCCGGCGCATCGGCCGACTGGATGCCGAGGCCCTGCCGGAGCGCGGCGTCGAGACCCTGCTGGCGGCCCACGGCAACTGGAGCAAGCCCGAGCTGTGGTACGCCATCGCCCGCGCCGGCCAGCGCTACACCTACGACTACTACCTCACCGCGCTGGACCTGGAACTGCACCCGGAACAGGGCATTCAGGTGCGCGAGGACACGCAGATCTACCTGCAGCTGTATTCCAAGACCCTGAACATGGCGCTGGTCATCACCCTGCTCTGCGCCCTGCTCGGCTACCCGCTGGCCTACTACCTGGCGCAGCTGCCGGAAAACCGCGCCAACCTGCTGCTGGTGCTGGTGCTGCTGCCGTTCTGGACCTCGCTCCTGGTACGCACCACGGCCTGGATCGCCCTGCTGCAGACCAACGGCGTGATCAACTCCTTCCTCATCGGCATCGGTGCCATCGGCCAGCCCTTCGAGATGCTCTACACCTCGTTCGCCACAGTCGTGGCGATGACCCACATCCTCCTGCCGTTCATGATCCTGCCGCTGTACAGCGTGATGCGCGGCATCGACCCCAGCTACCTGCGCGCCGCCCTGAGCCTGGGCGACAAGCCGATTCCGGCGTTCGCCCGCATCTACTTCCCGATGACCCTGCCGGGCCTCAGCGCCGGCGCGCTCTTGGTGTTCATCATTTCGGTGGGCTACTACATCACCCCGGCGCTGGTCGGCGGCACCGACGGCCAGATGATCAGCAACATCATCGCCTTCCACATGCAGCGCTCGAACAACTGGGAGCTGGCCGCCGCGCTCGGCTCGCTGCTGCTGGGGCTGATCCTGCTGCTGTACTGGATCTACGACCGCTTCGTCGGCGCCAGCAATATCAAGTTGGGATGAACACAGGATGAAGACCCCCGCCTACTACGGCTTCTGGCATCACCTCGGCAGCTGGCTGCTCAAGGCCAGCTCCTGGCTGGTGCTGCTGTTTCTGATTCTGCCGATCCTGGTCATAGTACCGCTGTCGTTCAACGCCGAGCCCTTCTTCAGCTTCACCGAGGGCATGCTCACCCTGCAGCCGGAGGCCTACTCGCTGCGCTGGTACGAGCAGATCCTCAACGACCCGAAATGGATACTGGCGATCCAGAACAGCTTCTTCATCGGCATTCTCGCCACCGTCATCGCCACCGCCCTGGGCACCTGCGCCGCGGTGGGCCTGGCCCGCGACGACATGCCCTATCGCCGCTTCATCACCGCGCTGCTGCTGTCGCCGATGATCGTGCCCTTGATCATCACCGCCGCCGGCATGTTCTTCTTCTACTCCAACCTCGGCCTGGCCGGCAGCTACCTGGGGGTGATCCTGGCCCACGCGGCGCTCGGCACGCCCTTCGTCATCATCACCGTCACCGCCACCCTCACCGGCTTCGACTACAGCCTGGCGCGCGCCGCGCTGAACCTCGGCGCCACGCCGCTCAAGGTGTTCTTCGACATCATCATGCCGCTGATCCGCCCCGGGGTGATCTCCGGCGCGCTGTTCGCCTTCATCACCTCCTTCGACGAGGTGGTGGTGATCCTGTTCATGGCCGGCCCCCAGCAACGCACCATCCCGCGGCAGATGTTCTCGGGCCTGCGCGAGCAGATCAACCCGAGCATCCTGGCCATCGCCACCCTGCTGATCCTGGTGTCCATCGCCCTGTTGGTGACCATCGAACTGCTGCGCCGCCGCTCCGAGCGCCTGCGCGGCATCGAAATCCCCAACTGAGCGGCAGCGCGGCTGCGCCGGCAATCGCCCGCGCCTTGGCTCGGCGGCGGCGGCGGGCGTAGAATCCATGCATTCCTCGCCACCCATCCCCTGGCGGGCCCTGAGCACGGGTCAGACGCGCGGCCACCCCGCGACGTCCGGTGACCCCCGCCGAACGCACGGCCATCTCCCGTTTGCATCCGGTCCAGTCGACGCTCACCATACGAACATCACCTGATCAGCCGCAGGAACCGTGTCATGCCCGATTACCGCTCGAAAACCTCCACCCAAGGTCGCAACATGGCCGGCGCCCGCGCCCTGTGGCGCGCCACCGGGATGAAGGACGAAGACTTCAAGAAGCCGATCATCGCCGTCGCCAACTCCTTCACCCAGTTCGTGCCCGGCCACGTGCACCTGAAGGACATGGGCCAGCTGGTCGCCCGCGAGATCGAGAAGGCCGGCGGCGTGGCCAAGGAATTCAACACCATCGCCGTCGACGACGGCATCGCCATGGGTCACGACGGCATGCTCTATTCGCTGCCGAGCCGCGAGATCATCGCCGACTCGGTGGAATACATGGTCAACGCCCACTGCGCCGATGCCATCGTCTGCATCAGCAACTGTGACAAGATCACCCCCGGCATGCTGATGGCCGCCCTGCGCCTGAACATCCCGGTGGTGTTCGTCTCCGGCGGGCCGATGGAAGCCGGCAAGACCAAGCTGGCCAACCACGGCCTCGACCTGGTCGACGCCATGGTCATCGCCGCCGACGACAGTGCCAGCGACGAGAAGGTCGCCGAGTACGAGCGTAGCGCCTGCCCGACCTGCGGCAGCTGCTCCGGCATGTTCACCGCCAACTCGATGAACTGCCTGACCGAGGCCCTGGGCCTGTCGCTGCCGGGCAACGGCTCGACCCTGGCCACCCACAGCGACCGCGAGCAGCTGTTCCTGCGCGCCGGGCGCCTGGCGGTGGAGCTGTGCCAGCGCTACTACGGCGAGAACGACGACTCCGTGCTGCCGCGCAATATCGCCAACTTCAAGGCGTTCGAGAACGCCATGATGCTGGACATCGCCATGGGCGGCTCGACCAACACCATCCTCCACCTGCTGGCCGCGGCCCAGGAGGCGGAGATCGATTTCGACCTGCGCGATATCGACCGCCTGTCACGCATCGTGCCGCAGCTGTGCAAGGTGGCACCGAACATCCAGAAGTACCACATGGAAGACGTGCACCGCGCCGGCGGCGTCTTCAGCATCCTCGGCGAGCTGGCTCGCGGCGGCCTGCTGCACACCGACGTGGCCACCGTGCACAGCCCAAGCATGGCCGACGCCATCGCCCAGTGGGACATCACCCAGACCCGCGACGAGCAGGTGCACACCTTCTTCAAGGCCGGCCCGGCCGGTATCCCGACCCAGACCGCGTTCAGCCAGAGCACCCGCTGGCCGAGCCTGGACGATGACCGCGAGAACGGCTGCATCCGCAGCGTCGAGCACGCCTACTCCCAGGAAGGCGGCCTGGCGGTGCTGTACGGCAACATCGCCCTCGACGGCTGCGTGGTGAAGACCGCCGGCGTGGATGAATCGATCCACGTGTTCGAAGGCACCGCGAAGATTTTCGAGAGCCAGGACGCCGCCGTGAAAGGCATTCTCGCCGACGAGGTCAAGGCCGGTGATGTGGTGATCATCCGCTACGAAGGCCCGAAAGGTGGCCCGGGCATGCAGGAAATGCTCTACCCGACCAGCTACCTGAAATCCAAGGGCCTGGGCAAGGCCTGTGCCCTGCTCACCGATGGCCGTTTCTCCGGCGGCACCTCGGGCCTGTCCATCGGCCACGCCTCGCCGGAAGCCGCTGCCGGCGGCGCCATCGGGCTGGTGGAAGACGGCGACAAGATCCATATCGACATCCACAATCGCACCATCCAACTGCTGGTCAGCGATGAAGAGCTGTCGCACCGCCGCCACGTGCAGGACAAGAAGGGCTGGAAGCCGGTGGAACAGCGTCCGCGCAAGGTCACCACGGCGCTCAAGGCCTACGCCCTGCTCGCCACCAGCGCCGACAAGGGCGCGGTGCGCAACAAGGCACTGCTGGACGGCTAAGCGCAAGCACCAGCGAACCCGAGAGCCCGGCCCCGTGCCGGGCTTTTGCTTTGCCCCCACTGCCGCGTGCGCGGGAGGGACGGGGGAAGAGGGAAGACATGAAAATCGGCCTGATCAGCGACACCCACGGCCTGCTGCGCCCCAAGGCGCTGGATGCCCTGCAGGGCTGCGATCACATCCTGCATGCCGGCGATATCGGCAAGCCGGAGATTCTCGACGCATTGGGCGAAATCGCACCGCTCAGCGCGGTGCGCGGCAATAACGACGAGGGCCTGGACTGGGCGACGGCGCTGCCGGAATCGCTCGAGCTGGACCTGGCCGGGGTGCGTCTGTTCATGACTCATGACGCGGCCCACCTGCCCGGCGACCTGGCCGCCCGCGGCATCCACGTCGCCGTCTGCGGCCATAGCCACAAGCCGCTGGCGGAACCGCGCGCCGGCCTGTTGCTGGTCAACCCCGGCAGCGCCGGGCCGCGGCGCTTCAAGCTGCCGATCTGCCTGGCGCTGCTGCATCTGCAGGATGGACAGATCCGCGTGGAGCACATCGATCTGATCTAGGCGGCGCCGCGCGCACCTATGTCATTGCGTCGAACGCCGTTCCCACACCTCGAAGGCATAGAAGGGACTTTCGCCGGTCGCCGGGTGCTCGACGCTGGAGGCCAGGCGCCAGTCGTCCTGATCGATGTTGGGAAAGTGGGCATCGCCCTCGGGCTCGAGGCCAACCCGGGTCAGGTACAGGCGATCCGCCTGCGCCAGGCCCAACTCGTACAGCTGCGCACCACCGATCAGCATCAGCTCCTCGGCCTCCTCCGCGCGCGCCCAGGCCTCGGCGCGTTGCAGCGCGGCGTCCAGGGTCGGGAAGACTTCGGCGCCGTCGAGCTGCAGGCCGACCTGGCGGCTGACCACCAGATTGAGCCGCCCCGGCAGCGGCCGCCCGAGCGAATCCCAGGTCTTGCGTCCCATGATGATCGGCTTGCCCAGGGTCAGGGCCTTGAAGTGCTTGAGGTCCGCCGGCAGGTGCCAGGGCAGCTGATTGTCGCGGCCGATCACGCGGTTGTCGGCGAGGGCGGCGATCAGGCAGAGGGGAAGAGTCGTTTTCATGGCCGCGAGCATAGCAGAGCGCCCGAAGCCCCCGCAGCCCACCTTTGGCTTTGCCGAGTGCCGCACAGAACCATCTAGGCTTGGACCTCTGTAGCAGAATCGTCACCCTTGCCGGTGCAGGCTCGGGTTTCCATCCCTGTGCAAGGAGGTACCACCATGTTGACCAAACCGCTTCGCAGCTGGCTGCTCTGCGCCGGTCTGTTATTACCGAGCCTCGGCCTCGCCGCGCCCGCCACGCCCGATAGCGTGCAGGCCGCCATCGACTGGGCCCAGCAGCAGCCCGGCGCCCACCAGGACAAACCCCGCGGCGAGGCCAGACCGCTGGTCATCGCCCACCGCGGCGCCAGTGGCTACGTACCCGAGCACACCCTGGCGGCCTACGCCCTGGCCGTGCTGCAGGGCGCCGACTATATCGAGCCGGATCTGGTGATGACCCGCGACGGCCAGCTGGTGGCGCGCCACGACAACGAGCTGGGGCTGACCACCGACGTCTCCCAGCGCCCCGAGTTCGCCAATCGCAAGCGCACCCAGACGGTCGACGGCGTCAGCCTGGAGGGCTGGTTCAGCGAGGACTTCAGCCTGGCCGAACTCAAGACCCTGCGCGCCATCGAGCGCATCCCGCAGCTGCGCCCGGGCAACACGCGCTTCGACGGCCAGTTCGAGATCCCCAGCCTGCAGGAGATCATCGACCTGGTGAAGAGCCTGCAGCTCAGCCAGCAACGGGTGATCGGCCTGTACCCGGAAACCAAGCACCCGACCCACTTCCAGCAGATCGGCCTGGCCATGGAGCAGCCGCTGGTCAAGGTGCTCAAGCGCAACGGCTACCACAGCGCCAAGGCGCCGGTGTACATCCAGTCCTTCGAGGTGGAGAACCTCAAGACCCTGAGCCGTCTGACCCAGGTACGCCTGGTGCAACTGCTGTGGACCGAGGGCCAGCCCTATGACCAGCAGGTGCTCGGCAGCGGCCTTACCTACGCGCAGATGAGCACCCCGGCCGGGCTCAGGGCCATCGCCCGCTACGCCGCCGGCATCGGCCCGGAGAAGAGCCAGATCATCCCGCGCGACGCCGCCGGCAAGCTCACCGCCCCCACCAATCTGGTGCGCGATGCCCATGCCGCCAAGCTCAAGGTGCACCCCTACACCTTCCGCGCCGAGAACGCCTTCCTGCCGACCGACCTGCGCAGCGGCGGCGAACCGGCCGAGCGCGGCGATATCGAAGCCGAGCTGCGCGCCTTCCTCGCCACCGGCATCGATGGCCTGTTTATCGACCAGCCGGACATCGCCGTGCGCCTGCGCCAACGCGACTGATCAATGGCTCTCTCCGCCGCGGGAGAAGGCCACGGCTGCTGCCATTCGCACCCGACCGGATCAGGGGTTATCCTCAGCCCCTGATCTGGCCGACGAGACGCCGCGTGACTGACGCCGCCCCGCAACCCGACACCCTGCACCGCCTCTGGCTCAGCGAGGCGATCCGCCTGCGCGAGGAACACGCCGGCGCGCTGGACGACGCCGAGGCCAATCGCCTGGCCCGCGCCAGCGGTGGCGACCTGAGCGCGCGTATCCAGCAACGCGCCCTGCTGCTGGCGCGCCGCGACGGCCAGTGGCCGGCCCTGCTGCACTGGCTGCAGGGCGCCCGCCTGGCCCTCTTCGCCCTCGCCGCCCTGGCCCTGCTCAGCGGTATCGGCCTGGCCCTGGCCGGCCTCGGCGACGGCAGCCGACCGGTCAACGTGTTCTGGGCCCTGGGCAGCCTGCTCGGCCTCAACCTGCTGCTGCTACTCGGCTGGCTGCTCGGCCTGCTGCTGGCCCGCGACAGCGCCGGTGCCCTCGGTCGTCTGTGGCTGTGGCTGAGCGAAAAGCTCGCCCGCGACGCCGCCGCCGTGCAGCTGGCCCCCGCCCTGCTGCTGCTCCTGCAGCGCCAGCGCCTGAGCCGCTGGGGCCTCGGGGTGCTGGTGCACGGCCTGTGGGCCCTGGCCATGCTCGCCGCACTGGCCAGCCTGCTGCTGCTGCTCGCCACCCGCCGCTACGGTTTCGTCTGGGAAACCACCATCCTCGGCGGCGACAGCTTCATCGCCCTGACCCGGGCGCTCGGCGCCCTGCCCGCCCTGCTCGGCTTCAGCCTGCCGGACGCCGAGCTGATCCGCGCCAGCGGCGAGGCCGCCCTGCTCGACGAGACCGCGCGGCAGAGCTGGGCCGGCTGGCTGATCGGCGTGGTGCTGGTCTACGGCCTGCTGCCGCGCCTGCTGCTGATGCTGCTGTGCCTGTGGCGCTGGCAATCGGGCAAGGCGGCGCTGCGCCTGGACCTCGACCTGCCCGGCTACGGCCTGCTGCGCCAGCGCCTGCAGCCGGACAGCGAGCGCCTCGGCGTCTGCGACCTGGCGCCGGCGGCCCTGTACCAGCCGGCAGGCGGCGCCCACGCGGACGGCGGTAGCGGCGCCCTGCTGCTCGGCCTGGAGCTGGACGAGCGCCGCCCCTGGCCACCGGCTCAGCTGCCCAGGGGCGTGCTCGACGCCGGGGTGATCGACAGCCGCGAGCAGCGCCGCCAGCTGCTCGACCAACTGACCCGCTACCCACCCGAGCGCCTGGCCATCGCCTGCGACCCGCGCCGCTCGCCGGACCGCGGCAGCCTGGCGCTGCTCGGCGAGCTGGCGCGCTCGGCCTCCGCCACGCGCATCTGGCTGCTGCCGCCCGCGCCCGGCGAAACCCTGGACAGCGCACGCCTGGCCGACTGGCACCAGGCGCTGGACAAATTGCAACTGGCGCACGGCGACACGGCGCCGTTGAACTGGCTGGAGAGCGGGCATGATTGAAGCCCGATATACCCGTAGGGTGGATGACGCTTCACCCATCCACCATTGGCGACGGTGGATGAAAAAAGCGTCATCCACCCCACGAAGTCTCACGACGCCGAGATCCGCACCATGAGCCAGCCGCTACGACTCGCCCTGGTCGGCCACACCAACGTCGGCAAGACCTCGCTGCTGCGCACCCTGACCCGCGACGTCGGGTTCGGCGAGGTGTCGCCACGCGCCAGCACCACCCGCCATGTCGAGGGCGCGCGCCTGTCGGTCGACGGCACCGCGCTGCTGGAGCTGTACGACACCCCCGGTCTGGAAGACGCCATCTCCCTGCTCGACCATCTGGAGCGCCTCGACCGCCCCGGCGAACGCCTGGACGGCCCGGCGCGCCTGGCCCGTTTTCTCGAGGGCAGCGAGGCGCGCCAGCGCTACGAGCAGGAGGCCAAGGTACTGCGCCAGCTGCTGGCTTCCGACGCCGGGCTATACGTGATCGACGTGCGCGAGCCGGTGCTGGCCAAGTACCGTGACGAGCTGGCAGTGCTGGCCATGTGCGGCCGGCCGCTGCTGCCGGTACTGAATTTCGTCGCCAGCGGCGAACACCGCACCGCCGACTGGCGCGAGGCCCTGGCGCGTCTCGGCCTGCACGCCCTGGTGGCCTTCGACAGCGTGGCCCCGCCCGAGGACGGCGAACGCCGCCTGTACGAGAGCCTGGCCCTGCTGCTGGAACGCTCGCGCCCACAATTGCAGCGCCTGATCGAGGATCACCAGGCGCAGCGCCGGGCGCGGCACCAGGCCGGCGCGCGACTGGTCGCCGAACTGCTGCTCGACTGCGCCGCCTGCCGGCGCAGCGTCGCCGCTCAGCCAGTGCTGGAGCAGGCCGCCATTGCCGCGCTGCGCGAGACCATCCGCCAGCGCGAGCAGCGCTGCGTCGAGGCCCTGCTGCGTCTCTACGCCTTCCGCCCGAGCGATGCCCAGGCCGGCGACCTGCCGCTGCTGGACGGCCGCTGGGGCGACGACCTGTTCAATCCGGAAACCCTCAAGCAGCTCGGCATCAAGGTCGGCGGCGGCATGGCGGCGGGCGCGGCCACCGGGGTCGGCGTCGACCTGCTGGTCGGCGGTATCACCCTGGGCGCAGCTGCCGCATTGGGCGCGGTGATCGGCGGCAGCGCGCAGACCCTGCGCAATTACGGGGAAAGGCTTAAAGGCAAATTGAAGGGCCAACGCGAGCTGACCGTGGACGATGCCGTGCTGCGCCTGCTCGCCCTGCGCCAGCAGCAACTGCTGCGCGCCCTGGACGCCCGCGGTCATGCGGCGATGGAGGCCATCACCCTCAGTGCCCCGCAGGAAACCCTGTGGCGCCAAGGCAAGTTACCCGCGCCACTGAACCTGGCCCGCGCCCATCCCGAATGGTCGTCGCTCAACCCCGGTGCTCGCCTGGAAGAGGCCGAGCGCGCCGAACAGGTGGAGCGGCTGCGCAGTGAAATCGCCGTGCAACCGGTGGGCTAAAGCCCACCCTACGCCCACCTGCGCCGCCACAAGCTCCGTCTGCGTCAGACCGCCACCGGCGCCTTGATATGCGGGTGCGCTTCGTAGCCGACCAACTCGAAGTCCTCGAACTTGAAGGCCAGCAGATCCTTCACTTCGGGGTTGAGCTTCATGGTCGGCAGCGGCAGCGGCTGGCGAGTCAGCTGCAGGTCGGTCTGCTCGATATGGTTGGCGTACAGGTGGCAGTCGCCGCCGGTCCAGATGAACTCGCCCGGCTCGAGGTCGCAGACCTGCGCCACCATCAGGGTCAGCAGGGCGTAGCTGGCGATATTGAAGGGCACGCCCAGGAAGATATCGGCCGAGCGCTGGTAGAGCTGGCAGCTGAGCTTGCCGTTCGCCACGTAGAACTGGAACAGCGCGTGGCACGGCGGCAGGGCCATCTGCTCGACCAGCGCCGGGTTCCAGGCCGAGACGATCAGCCGGCGCGAGTCCGGGTTGCTCTTGATCATCTCGATCAGCTTGGCGATCTGGTCGATCGACTCGCCATTGGGCGCCGGCCAGCTGCGCCACTGGTAGCCGTACACCGGGCCGAGGTCGCCGTTCTCGTCGGCCCATTCGTCCCAGATGGACACGCCGTTTTCCTTGAGGTAACGGATGTTGGTGTCGCCCTGCAGGAACCACAGCAGCTCGTGGATGATCGAGCGCAGGTGGCACTTCTTGGTGGTGACCAGGGGGAAGCCTTCGGCCAGGTCGAAGCGCATCTGGTAGCCGAACACGCTGTAGGTGCCGGTGCCGGTGCGGTCTTCCTTGAAGGTGCCGTGCTCACGCACGTGGCGCATCAGGTCGAGGTACTGTTTCATCGGGCGGCTCCTTGAACAGGCTGGCGCTTGTAGGCGTAAAGAATCAGGCCGATACCGCCGAGGATCATCGGCAGGCACAGCACCTGGCCCATGGTCAGCCAGTTCCAGGCCAGGTAGCCGAGCTGGGCGTCCGGCACACGGACGAACTCGACGATAAAGCGGAACAGCCCGTAGCAGGCGGCGAACAGGCCGGACACCGCCATGGTCGGGCGCGGCTTGCGCGAGTAGAACCAGAGGATGGCGAACAGCGCCACGCCCTCTAGGGCGAACTGGTACAGCTGCGAGGGATGCCGCGCCAGTTGCTGCGGGTCGGTGGGAAACACCATGGCCCAGGGCAGGTCGGTGGCCTTGCCCCACAGCTCGGCGTTGATGAAGTTGCCGATGCGCCCGGCGCCCAGGCCGATCGGCACCAGCGGGGCGATAAAGTCCATCAGTTCGAAGAAGCTCTTGCCGTTGCGCTTGCCGAACCACCAGGTGGCCAGCATCACCCCGAGCAGCCCGCCGTGGAACGACATGCCGCCCTCCCACACCCGCAGGATCTTCGCCGGTTCGGCGATATAGGCCGCGAAGTCGTAGAAGAACACGTAGCCCAGACGGCCGCCGAGTATCACCCCCATGGCCACCCAGAACACCAGGTCGGAGAGCTTCTCCTTGTTCCAGCCGGCGTCGAAGCGGGCCAGCCGGCGCGAGGCCAGCCACCAGGCGCCACCGATGCCAACCAGGTACATCAGACCGTACCAGTGGATTTTCAGCGGGCCCAGGGCGATGGCCACCGGGTCGATCTGCGGATAAGGCAGCATCAATCACTCCTTAGATCAAAAAACTCAGGCCCACGCTGAACAGCAGCAGGGCGAACAGACGCTTGAGCAGACGCGGCGACAGGCGATGGGCCAGGCGCGCGCCGAAGCGGGCGAAAAACATGCTGGTGACGGCGATCCCGACCAGCGCCGGCAGGTAAACGAAACCGACGCTCCACGGCGGCAACTGCGGGTTGCCCCAGCCGGTGGCGACGAAACTCAGCGCGCCGGCGAGGGCGATCGGCAGACCGCAGGCCGCCGAGGTGGCCACCGCCTGCTGCATCGGCACGCTGCGCCAGACTAGGAAGGGCACGGTCAGCGAGCCGCCGCCGATACCGAAGATCGCCGAGGCCCAGCCGATCACCCCGCCGGCCGCCGCCAACCCCGGCTTGCCTGGGACAGCGCGGCTGGCCCTGGGTTTCAGGTCCAGGGCCATCTGCGCGGCGATGACCAGGGCGAACACGCCGATGATCTTCTGCAACCAGCCGCCCTCGATAGCCGCCGCGGTCAGCGCGCCGAGCGCCGCGCCGAACAGGATGCCCAGGCTCAGCCAGCGAAACAGCGGCCAGCGCACCGCGCCCTGACGCTGATGCTCGAGCGCGGAATTGATCGAGGTGAAGACGATGGTGGCCAGCGAGGTGCCCACCGCCAGGTGGGTGAGAATCTCCGCCGGCATGCCCTGCGCGGCGAAGCTGAAGACCAGCACCGGCACTATGATCAACCCGCCGCCCACGCCGAACAGGCCGGCCAGCACGCCGGCGGCCGCGCCCAGCAGCAGGTAGAGCAGCAGTTCCATCGACACCCCCGAAAACAAAGCGGCATGGTAGCGGAATTGCCCCGGCAGCGGCAGGCTCCGGGCGTCGGCCACAGGGCGCCGGGGCGGATCCACTCCGCCGTTTCGGCTTCGTGCTAGCCTGCTAGGCACACTCCGTACAAGGATCGTCCCATGTGCCTGATCGTTTTCGCCTGGCGTCCAGATCACCCGCAGCCGCTGCTGTTGGCGGCCAACCGCGACGAGTTCTACGCCCGCCCCAGCTGGCCGCTGCGCGAGTGGGAAGACGCGCCGGGGCTGTTCGCCGGACGCGACCTGCAGGCCGGCGGCACCTGGCTGGGGATGAGCGCGGACGGCCGCTTCGCCGCGCTGACCAATATCCGCGACCCCAGCCAGGAGCCCGGCCAGCGCTCGCGCGGCGAGCTGCCGGTGGCCTTCCTGCGCGGCACGCTGACGCCGCAGGCCTACCTCGCGCAGATCGCGGCCAGGGCCAGCGACTACGCCGGCTTCAACCTGTTGCTCGGCGATGCGCGCCAGCTCTGGTACTACAACAGCCGCGAGGACGACCCGCGCCCCCTGGCGGAGGGGCTCTACGGCCTGTCCAACGCCAGCCTCGACAGCCCCTGGCCCAAGCTGCAGCGGGCCAAGGCGACGCTGGAGAACTGTCTCGACGCGCCCGACAGCCAGCGTCTGCTGGCCCTGCTGGCCGACACCACGCAACCACCCGAGCACCTGCTGCCCGACACCGGCGTCGGCCCGGCGGTCGAGCGCCTGCTGGCCACCGCCTTTATCGCCAGCGCCAACTACGGCACCCGCGCCAGCACCGCGCTGCTGCTCAACGCCGACGACAGCTGGGAGCTGGTCGAACGCAGCTTCGGTCCGCAGGGCAGGCCGCTGGGCGAGGTGGCTGTACGCAGGTAAGGGGCGCCACGCGCGACCTAACGGGTAGCCCGGATGTCATCCGGGCTACGAGGCAGGCACGCCGGTTCAGGCCTGGATATTCGACGCGGGGTTGATCACCCGGCCCAGGCCGAGGTTGCGCAGGGCCAGGTGCAGGGTGCTGTAGATCAGGTGCGGGTTGTCCATGGTCATCACCTGGCCGAGCAGCTCCCTGGCCTTGCTCAGGGTGATCTGGCGCAGCAGCCACTTGACCTTGGGCAGGTTGGTGGCGTTCATCGACAGCGAGTCGAAACCCATCGCCAGCAGCAGCACGGCAGCGGCCGGGTCGCCGGCCATCTCGCCGCAGATGCTCACCGGCTTGCCTTCGGCATGGGCATCGTGGATCACCTTCTGCAGCGCCTGCAGCACCGCCGGGTGAAGGAAGTCGTAGAGGTCGGCGACCCGCGGGTTGTTGCGGTCCACCGCCAGCAGGTACTGGGTCAGGTCGTTGGAGCCGACCGAGAGGAAGTCCACCTGGCGCGCCAGCTCGCGGGTCTGGTAGACCGCGGCGGGAATCTCGATCATCACGCCGATGGGCGGCAGCGGTACGTCGGTGCCTTCGTCGCGCACCTCGCCCCAGGCGCGGTGGATCAGGTGCAGCGCTTCCTCCAGCTCCTGGGTGCCGGAGATCATCGGCAGCAGGATGCGCAGGTTGTTCAGCCCTTCGCTGGCCTTGAGCATGGCGCGGGTCTGCACCAGGAAGATTTCCGGGTGGTCGAGGGTGACGCGGATGCCGCGCCAGCCGAGGAAGGGATTCTCTTCCTTGATCGGGAAGTAGGACAGCGCCTTGTCGCCGCCGATATCCAGGGTGCGCATGGTCACCGGCAGCGGGTGGAAGGCCTGCAGCTGCTCGCGGTAGGTGGCCAGCTGCTCCTTCTCGCTGGGGAAGCGCTCATTGACCATGAACGGCACTTCGGTGCGGTACAGGCCGACGCCCTCGGCGCCGCGCTGCTGGGCGCGGGCGACGTCGGCGAGCAAGCCGGTGTTGACCCACAGCGGCATGCGCTGACCGTCGAGGGTCTCGCAGGGCAGCGCGCGCAGGGCGTCGAGGCCCTCGGTGAGCTGGCGCTCCTCCTCGACCACCTCGGCGTACTGCTTGCTCAGCAGTTCGCTGGGGTTGGTGAACACCTCGCCGTGGTAGCCGTCGACGATCAGCTTGATGCCGTCGATCTTCGAATAGGGCAGGTCGACCACCCCCATCACCGTGGGGATGCCCATGGCGCGGGCGAAGATCGCCACGTGCGAGTTGCCCGAGCCGGTCACCGAGATCAAGCCGGCCAGCTTGCCCTCCGGCACCTCGCCGAGCATCGCCGGCGACAGCTCCTCGCTGACCAGGATGGTGTTGTCCGGGTAGACCAGGGCGCTCTTGCGCTCCTCCTGCAGGTAGGCGAGCAGGCGCCGGCCGAGGTCGCGCACGTCGCTGGCGCGCTCGCGCAGGTAGGCGTCGTCCATCAGCTCGAAGCGCTGCACGTGGTCGAGCACCACCTGGCGCAGGGCGCCCTGCGCCCACTGGCCGGTCTTGATGACCTTGCGCACCTCGTTACCCAGGGCGGCGTCGTCGAGCATCATCAGGTAGACGTCGAACAGCGCGCGTTCTTCCTTGCGCAGCTGGGTGGCGAGCTTGGCGGACAGCTCGTGCATGTCCTCGCGTACCCAGCCCAGGGCCTTGTCGAACAGCTCCAGCTCGGCGGCAATGTCGTCCACCGCACGATCCGGCACCACGTTGAGGTCGGCCGGCGGCAGCACCACCACCGCGGTGCCGACGCCGGCGCCGGGGGCGCCGGGCACGCCGACGAACTTGGCCTCCTGCACGCCCTTGCCCTGGCGGCCGAGGCCGCGGATCGAGCCGGTGGCCTCGGCATGGGCGATGACCCCGGCGAGCTGGGCGCTCATGGTGACCAGGAAGGCTTCCTCGCCCTCGTCGAACTGGCGACGCTCCTTCTGCTGCACCACCAGCACGCCCATCACCCGCCGGTGGTGGATGATCGGCGCGCCGAGAAAGGAGGCGTAGCGCTCCTCGCCGGTCTCGGCGAAGTAGCGGTAACGCGGGTGGTCGGCGGCGTTTTCCAGGTTCAGCGGCTCCTCGCGGGTGCCGACCAGGCCGACCAGACCTTCGTTGGGGGCCATGCTGACCTTGCCGATGGAGCGCTTGTTGAGGCCCTCGGTGGCCATCAGCACGAAGCGGTTGGTTTCCGGGTCGAGCAGGTAGACCGAGCAGACCTGGCTGCCCATGGCCTCCTTGACCCGCTGCACGATGATCGATAACGCCGCCTTGAGATCCTTGGCGGCGTTAACTTCCTGGACGATCTTGCGCAGCGTATTGAGCATGGCTCGGTTCTAGTCCGTATCAGTCGCGCACCAGCAGGCGCGGGGCGAGTTCCTTGAGGGCGCGGCGGTACACCTCGCGCTTGAATGTGACCACCTGACCCAGCGGATACCAGTAACTGACCCAGCGCCAGCCGTCGAACTCGGGCTTGCCGGTCAGGTCCATGCGCACCCGCTCTTCGGCGCCGGTCAGGCGCAGCAGGAACCACTTCTGCTTCTGGCCGATGCACAGCGGCTGGCTGTGGGTGCGCACCAGACGCTGCGGCAGACGATAACGCAACCAGCCGCGGGTGCAGGCGAGGATCTTCACATCCTGCTCCTCGAGGCCGACTTCTTCGTTGAGTTCGCGGTACAGCGCCTCTTCCGGCGATTCGCGGTCGTTGATCCCGCCCTGGGGAAACTGCCAGGCATCCTGGTTGATGCGCCGCGCCCAGAGCACCTGGCCGACATCATTGGTCAGGATGATGCCGACATTCGGGCGGAAACCATCAGAATCGATCACGGCAAGCAACCTCGTACGCGCAAGTTCCGGCATTGTTCCACAAAGCCGGCGACAGCGGCAACGCGGCCTGCGGCGCGGTAGGAAAGGTCGTCTAAAGCGGCTATTCTGGCGCGCCCAACCGGTTTCCCACGAAGGTACTCAAGGTGCGCCTGGCCCTATTCGATCTCGACAACACCCTGCTCGCCGGCGACAGCGATCACAGCTGGGGCGACTTCATCTGCCAGCGCGGCCTGGTCGACGCCGACGAATACCAGGCGCGCAACGATGCCTTCTATGCCGACTACTGCGCCGGCAAGCTGGACGTGGTGGCCTACCAGAACTTCAGCCAGGCGATTCTCGGTCGCACCGGCATGGAGCAGCTGGCGCAGTGGCACCGCGAGTTCATGGCCGAAGTGATCGAGCCGATCATCCTGGCCAAGGGCGAGGCGCTGCTGGAAGAACACCGCAAAGCCGGCGACAAGCTGGTGATCATCACCGCCACCAACCGCTTCGTCACCGCGCCCATCGCCGCGCGCCTCGGCGTCGAGACGCTGATCGCCACCGAATGCGGCATGGAAGGCGGCCGTTACACCGGGCAGATCGCCGGCGTGCCCTGCTACCAGCAGGGCAAGGTGACGCGGCTGCACGAGTGGCTGGCGCAGACCGGCCACAGCCTGGACGGCAGCTACTTCTACAGCGACTCGCGCAACGACCTGCCGCTGCTGGAAGTCGCCAGCCAGCCGGTGGCGGTGGACCCGGACGAGGTGCTGCGCGCCACCGCCGTCGAGCGCGGCTGGCCGGTGATTTCGCTGCGTTGAATCCAGCGCTTCGCGGCTGCAGCCGCTCCTACGCGCCGCGCGTAAGGTCCTTCAGCCGGGTGCAATCCGGGAAACCGATGCCCCGGATTGCCCCGGGCTACGCCCATGCGCACCGGGCGCATGCAGAGGCGGCGCCCGCGACGCCGCCTACGCCGGTTTGGCGCCCATCAAGGCCATGATGGCGATCAACAGCACCAGGATCAGCACCGCGTAGATCAGGCACAGGCGCCCCAGCGCGGTCGGCGCCGGGGCGTCGCCCAGCGCGCGCCAGGCGGCCAGACGCCCGGCCAGCAGCAGGCCGAGCAGCATCAGCACGGCGTAGAGGATGCTGCCCAGCAGCAGCCAGGTCTGTCCCAGCGGCCAGCCGACGTTGTCCACCAGCCACCAGCCGGTCAGCGGCAGGCTCAGCGCCAGCACGGCGAAGGCCGGCAGGCTGTACAGCAGGGTCACGCGCAGCTTGCGCGCCAGCACCGCGGCATCGCCTGCGCGCTGCGCCTTGAACAGCATCACGGCGTGAGCGATCAGGCCGAGCAGCAGCAGGATGCCCGGGGCGCCGTGGAGAATGCGGACCAGCAGGTAGTGTTCCATCAGACTTTCCTTATCAACCCAGAAACAGGGAATAGGCGGGGTTGTCGCTCTCGTCCCAATAGGGGTAGCCGATGGCGTCCAGCGCCTCGGCCACCAGGTGGCGCTCGCTGTCCGGCACCTGCAGGCCGGCCACCACGCGGCCGTCGGCGGCGCCGTGGTTGCGGTAGTGGAACATCGAGATGTTCCAGCGCCCGCCGAGTTTCTGCAGGAAGTTGAACAGCGCGCCCGGCCGCTCGGGGAACTCGAAGCGGAACACCATCTCGTCGCTGACCCGCGCCGCGTGGCCGCCGACCATATGGCGGATATGCAGCTTGGCCAGCTCGTTGTCGGTCAGGTCCAGCACCGGGAAGCCCTGGGCGCGCAAGCCTTCGACCAGCGCCGCGCGCGGGTCGCTGTCGGGGTGGGTCTGCACGCCGACGAAGATGTGCGCCTCGCGATCGGTGTGGTAGCGGTAGTTGAACTCGGTGATCTGCCGCTTGCCGATGGCTTCGCAGAAGGCCTTGAAGCTGCCCGGCTGCTCGGGGATGGTCACGGCGATGATCGCCTCGCGCTTCTCGCCCAGCTCGGCGCGCTCGGCGACGTGGCGCAGGCGGTCGAAGTTGACGTTGGCGCCCGAATCGATGCCCACCAGCACCTTGCCCTGGGCGCGCTCGCGCTCGACGTACTTCTTGATCCCGGCCACGGCCAGGGCGCCGGCCGGCTCGGTGATCGAGCGGGTGTCGTCGTAGATGTCCTTGATCGCCGCGCAGATCTCGTCGCTGCTGACGGTGATCACCTCGTCGACGTATTGCTTGCAGATATCGAAGGTGTGCGCGCCGATCTGCGCCACCGCCACGCCGTCGGCGAACAGCCCGACGCTCGGCAGCACCACCCGTTCGCCGGCCGCCATGGCGGCCTGCAGGCAGTTGGAGTCGTCCGGCTCGACGCCGATCACCTTGATCTCCGGGCGCAGGTACTTGACGTAGGCGGCGATGCCGGCGATCAGGCCGCCGCCGCCCACCGGCACGAAGATGGCGTCCAGCTGGCCCGGGTGCTGGCGCAGCACCTCCATGGCCACGGTGCCCTGGCCGGCGATCACCAGCGGGTCGTCGTAGGGGTGGATATAGGTGTAGCCCTTCTCCTCCACCAGCTTCAGCGAATGCGCCAGCGCCTCGGGGAAGGCGTCGCCGTGCAGCACCACCTTGCCGCCGCGCGAGCGCACACCCTGCACCTTCAATTCCGGCGTGGTGCGCGGCATGACGATGGTCGCCTTCACCCCCAGGTGCTTGGCCGCCAGGGCCAGGCCCTGGGCGTGGTTGCCGGCCGAGGCGGTGACCACGCCGCGCTCCAGCTCTTCGGCCGACAGCTGGGCCAGCTTGTTGTAGGCGCCGCGAATCTTGAACGAGTACACCGGCTGCAGATCCTCGCGCTTGAGCAGAATCTGGTTACCGAGCCGCTCAGACAGCTGGCGGGCCGGTTGCAGCGGGGTTTCCACCGCGACGTCGTAGACGCGCGAGGTGAGGATCTTCTTCACGTACTGTTCGAGCATGGCGAGTTCGCAGGCGGTCGGGCTTGGAGGGGACTGCCGAGTCTACCCCAGCGCTTCGCCGTGCGACCACAGAGAGTGCGGGGTTTTTGCCCGCCATGCGGCTATAATTCGCGCCTCTTTTCCCTCCCTTGCCAGGCGCACCCCCGCGATGAACCAGGATCAGCTGAAACAGGCCGTGGCCCAGGCCGCCGTCGACCACATTCTTCCCCGCCTCGACAGCAAGAGCGTCATCGGCGTGGGCACCGGCTCCACCGCCAACTTCTTCATCGACGCCCTGGCCAAGCACCGGATGGAATTCGACGGCGCGGTGGCCAGCTCCGAAGCCACCGCCGCGCGGCTCAAGGGCCACGGCATCCCGGTGTACGACCTGAACACGGTGAGCGAACTGGAGTTCTACGTCGACGGCGCCGACGAGAGCGACGAGCACCTCCACCTGATCAAGGGCGGCGGCGCCGCGCTGACCCGCGAGAAGATAGTCGCCGCGGTAGCGCGCACCTTCATCTGCATCGCCGACGCCAGCAAGCTGGTGCCGGTGCTCGGCACCTTCCCGCTGCCGGTCGAGGTGATCCCCATGGCGCGCAGCCACGTGGCGCGCGAGCTGGTCAAGCTGGGCGGCGACCCGGTGTACCGCGAGGGCGTGCTGACCGACAACGGCAACATCATCCTCGACGTGCACAACATGAGCATCGTCGACCCGGTGAAGCTGGAAGCGGACATCAACGCCATAGTCGGGGTGGTCACCAACGGCCTGTTCGCCGCCCGCCCGGCCGACCTGCTGTTGCTGGGGACTGCCGAGGGCGTCAAGCGCATCAGCCGCTGAAACTGGCCGGATAGGCAGGAGGGGCTAGGCTAAAGCCGAATCCCCCTCACCAGGAGTGCCTCATGTCCGGCAAGTTCGAGCTGAAGAAGGCCAAAGACGGCCAGTTCCATTTCAACCTGCTGGCCGGCAACGGCCAGGTCATCCTCACCAGCGAGCTGTACAAGGCCAGGGATTCGGCGCTGAACGGCATCGACTCGGTACGCAAGAACGCGCAGCGCGCCGGCGCCTTCGAGACCAAGGCCGCGAGCAACGACAAGCACTACTTCGTGCTCAAGGCCACCAACGGCCAGGTGGTCGGCCAGAGCCAGATGTACGCCAGCGCCGCCAGCTGCCAGAACGGTATCGAATCGGTGCAGAAGAATGCACCGGACGCCGCCCTGGACGATCAGACGGCCTAATCGGCCGCCTTCCTGAACAGATAGAACAGGTTCGGCTCGCTGATCAGGTAGAGGTTGCCGGCGTCGTCGGTGGCCACCCCCTCGGCCTGCGGCACACCGCGCCGCAGGCCGTGCTGGCCGGCCAGCAGCGACAGGGTGCTGACCGGCTTGCCCGCCGCGTTCAGTTCGATCACCAGGCGCGACTCGTCCGACAGCGCCAGCAGGTGGCCGGTGGCGCTGTCGAAATCCAGGCTCGACAGGTCGCGCACGAACAGCCGTGCATCGCGCTTGGGGTCGGTGTTGACCTGCAGCGCTAGCGGCTTGCCCGCATCGACATGGGGGAAGCCGAGCACCTCGAAGATGCGCACCGGGTCGCGCTCCTTGGCCACCAGCAGGCGCTGGTTCTTGGCGTCGTAGGCCAGCCCCTCGAAGCCCTTGTTGCCGCCCGCGCCAATGCCCAGCGACAGCTGCTGAAAATCGGCGGCGTCGAGCACCCGGGTGGCGTCGTCGATGCGCACCTTGACCAGACGCTGCTCGCGCTCGTCGGCGATCACGTAGGTGCCCGGCGCCACGTATTCGATGGCCTCGGGGTCGCCGAAGCCTTGCAGGTCGATGCTGCGCTTGAGCTGCCCGTCCAGGCTCAGCTCGATCACCCGCGCCGGTTTGTTGGTGACGCTGAACAGGCTGGCGCGATCCGGGTCGTAGGTCAGCGCCGAGACGTCGCTGATGTCGCCGATCGGCTTGGCGTCGATCACCACCCGGTAGTCGCCCAGCCACAGCGAGCGCTCGCGCCACTCTCCGCCGTGCCGCCACTCCTGCACCACGAACCAGGCGCGCTCGAACAGACGGTATTGCTGGCCCAGCACGGCGCCGACCAGCAGCAGGAACAACAGGATGTAGAGCCAGGGGTTGAAACTCAGCAGACGGCGCATGACGACTCTCTCTGACGACAACGAAAAAGCCCGCCACGGAACGGGCCGTGGCGGGTTAGCAGAAAACCTTCGATCAGTTGATCAGCTCGACGCGGTCGACATCGATCTCGCGGCTGTTGAAATCCTTGTCCACTTCGCCGGTCAGGCGCACCTTGGCGGTTTCCGAGACGGTCTGGTTCGGCCAGTCTTCGTCGTCGATCTCCACCTGGATGGTGCCGCTGGCGTCCTTGAATTCGTAGAGTTCGTCCTGCAGACGCTTGACGATCTGACCTTCGAGCACCACCTGGGTGTCGTCGGCCGCCTGCAGCGCGGCGGAAACGCTGGTGACCTGCGGCGTGGCGCCCGGGCCGGTGTAGCCGGTGGCGAAGGCGGCGGAGCTGAGCAGCGGCAGAACCAGCAGAGCGAGAGCGTTACGTTTCATGGTGTTGACCTCGTTGTTCGTAAGTGACGGGGTCAGATTAGGGCGGCAAGCTGAAGCCAGACTGAATCGGCGCTTAAGCCAAGCTGAACGGCTCAGCCGGCGTCCGGCGCCGACTTGCTGAACACGTAGAACAGATTGGGCTCGGCGACGATATAGATGTTGCCCTGCTCGTCCATGGTCACCCCTTCGGCCTGCTCGATGGCCCGCTCCAGGCCGTTGCGGCCGCCGCTGAGGCTGAGGAAGCTGACCGGCTGGCCGGCGCGGTCGAGCTCCAGCAGCATGCGCGATTCGTCGGACAGCACCAGGGTATGGCCGGTGCGCGCATCGATGCTCAGCGAGGAGATATCGCGCATGCCCAGGTGCTTGTAGCTCAGCGGCTGCAGCACACCGGCGGCGCCGTCCTCGCCGGGGAACGGCAGGCTGAACAGGCCCAGCGGGCTGCGCTCCTTGCCCAGCAGCAGGCTGCGGCTGCGCGCATCCCAGGCAATGCCCTCGAAGCCCTTGTTGCCGGCATCGACGAAGCCCAGGTCGAAACCGGGGAAGTCGGCGGCGTCCAGACTCAGTTCGTCCTCGCCGAGGGTGAAGGCGGTGAGCTGGCGGCGGCGCTCGTCGATGATCGCCATGCGCCCGCCGTCGAGCATCTCCACCCCTTCCGGGTCGGCGAAGCCGGTCAGCTCGATGCGCCGCAGCACCTCGCCCTCGCGCGACAGTTCGACCAGCAGCGGATGCTTGCCGGTGACGGTGAACAGGGTGCCAGTGGCGGGGTTGTAGGTCAGCCCGGAGGTTTCGTCCTCTTCCAGGCCGGCCAGCGTCTTGGCCTGGATCACCGCGCGGTAGCCGGGCAGCCAGACGCTGGCCAGGCGATCCACCAGGGGCGTGCGGCCCTCCTGCCACCAGAGCAGCGCGCGGTCGTCCCAGTGCAGGGCATGCACCGCCAGCGCCAGCGTTGCCGCGGCAGCGCCGGCGAGCCAGTAGCGAGGACGGAACACGGGGGAACGGCGAGAGGACATGGGCGACGGCTCGGCTGCTTGATGGCAATCCGACATCCGCTGTCGAATGGAGTTCCGCCGCCCGTCGGGCGGCGGAGCGCGTCTTATAGCACGCGGCTGGTGAAACTACTGTGACCGACCAACTCCAGCACCAGCTCGTCGCCCTTGTGCAGCGCGCCGACGCCCACCGGGGTGCCGGTGAGGATGACGTCGCCCGGCTGCAGGGCGAAGTGCCCGGCCATGTGCTGGATCATCGCGACTATGGGGTTGAGCATGTCGCGGCTGTTGCCGTCCTGGCGGGTTTCGCCGTTGATCGACAGGCGAATGCCAATATCGGCCAGGTCCTCGATGGCATCGCCGGGCACGAAGCGCGCCAGCACGCAGGCGCCGTCGAAACTCTTGGCGATTTCCCAGGGGTAGCCCTTCTCCTTGAGCTTGGCCTGCACGTCGCGCAGGGTCAGGTCCAGGGCCGGAGCGAAGCCACTGATGGCGTCACGCACTTCCTCGGCATCCGGCCTCGATGACAGCGGCTTGCCGATCAGCACGGCGATTTCCGCCTCGTAATGCACCGCGCCGCGATCCTCGGGGATGCTGAAACCGCCGTCCAGCGGCACCACACAGGAGCCCGGCTTGATGAACAGCAAGGGTTCGCTGGGCACCGGGTTGTTCAGCTCGGCGGCATGCTCGGCATAGTTGCGGCCGATGCACACGACCTTGCCAAGGGGAAAGTGGACGGTGGTTCCGTCGACGTACTGGTGCTGATAGCTCATCACCGACTCCTGTGTTGTTCGTATTGTGGTCATCCCGGCTTGTGGCCGGTCAGGTACCTTAACCGACGCAAGGTCGGATACGAAAACGCCCGCGGTCAGCGGGCGTCTACGGTTATGCGAAGATCTTGCCGGGGTTCATGATGCCGTTGGGGTCGAACACCGCCTTGACCGCCTTCATGCAGGCGATCTCCGCCTCGCTGCGGCTGTAGTGCAGGTAATCGCGCTTGGTCATGCCCACGCCGTGCTCGGCGCTGATCGAGCCGTTGTACTTCTGCACGGTCTCGAACACCCATTTGTTGACCACCGCGCACCTGGCGAAGAACTCGTCCTTGCTCAGGTTCTCGGGCTTCAAGATATTCAGGTGCAGGTTGCCGTCGCCGATATGGCCGAACCACACCACCTCGAAGTCCGGGTAGTTGGCTTCGACTATGGCGTCGATGTCCTTGAGGAAGGCCGGCACCTGACTGACGGTGACCGAGATGTCGTTCTTGTACGGCGTCCAGTGGCTGATGGTCTCGGAGATGTACTCGCGCAGCTTCCACAGGTTGTGCAACTGCTGCTCGCTCTGGCTCATCACGCCGTCGACCACCCAACCCTGCTCGACGCAGTGCTCGAAGGTTTCCAGCGCCTGGTTGGCCACCTCCTCGGTGGTCGCCTCGAATTCCAGCAGGGCGTAGAAGGGGCACTCGCTCTCGAAGGGGGCCGGCACGTCGCCACGGCCGAGCACCTTGGCCAGGGCCTTGTCGGAGAAGAACTCGAAGGCGGTCAGGTCCAGCTTGCCCTGGAAGGCATGCAGCACCGGCATGATCGAGTCGAAGTCGGGCGTGCCGAGGACCATCGCGGTGAGGTTCTTCGGCGCGCGATCCAGGCGCATGGTGGCCTCGACCACGAAGCCCAACGTCCCTTCGGCGCCGATAAACAGCTGGCGCAGGTCGTAGCCGGTGGCGTTCTTGATCAGGTCGCGGTTCAGCTCCAGCAGCTCGCCGGTGCCGGTGACCACCTTCAGGCCGGCCACCCAGTTGCGGGTCATTCCGTAGCGAATCACCTTGATCCCGCCGGCATTGGTGCCGATATTGCCGCCAATCTGGCTGGAACCCGAGGAGGCGAAGTCCACCGGGTAGTACAGGCCCTTGTCCTCGGCGAACAGCTGCAGCTGCTTGGTCACCACGCCCGGCTGGCACACCGCGGTGCGGTCGTACTCGTTGAAGGCGAGAATCTGGTTCATGTAGTCGAACGCCACCACCACCTCGCCGTTGGCCGCCACCGCCGCCGCCGACAGCCCGGTGCGACCACCCGAGGGCACCAGGGCGATCTTGTGCGCATTGGCCCAACGCACAATGGCCTGCACCTGCTCGATGCTCTTGGGAAAGACGATGGCCGAAGGCGCCGGGGCGAAATGCTTGGTCCAGTCCTTGCCGTAGGCCTCGAGGGAATCGGCGTCGGTCAGCACCTTGCCGGGTTCAACCAGGGTCTTCAGCTCTTCGATCTGGGCAGAGGTGGTCATCTACAGAACTCTCAAAGGATTCATGGTCGCCCTGAGAACCATTCAGGTCGCGACCGAGCATTGAAAAAGGCGAACATGCTAGCATACGCACCCCGTGAATCGAGCCATGCAGCGATCTACGGGCGCTGGCTGAGTTTCTCGGCCCTTCCCTGAAAACATCCCTGGGACAACAGGTACTCCGATGAGCAAGACCTCTCTCGACAAGAGCAAGATCAAGTTCCTTCTTCTCGAAGGCGTCCACCAGAATGCCGTGGACACCCTGAAGGCCGCCGGCTACACCAACATCGAGTACCTCAAGGGCGCGCTGTCGGGCGAAGAGCTCAAGGAAAAGATCGCCGAAGCCCATTTCATCGGTATCCGCTCGCGCACCCAGCTGACCGCCGAGGTCTTCGACTGCGCCAAGAAGCTGGTCGCTGTCGGCTGCTTCTGCATCGGCACCAACCAGGTCGACCTGGACGCTGCCCGCGAGCGCGGCATCGCCGTGTTCAACGCGCCCTACTCCAACACCCGTTCGGTGGCCGAGCTGGTGCTGGCCGAGGCCATCCTGCTGCTGCGCGGCATCCCCGAGAAGAACGCCTCCTGCCATCGCGGCGGCTGGATCAAGTCGGCGGCCAACTCCTTCGAGATCCGCGGCAAGAAGCTGGGCATCATCGGCTACGGCTCCATCGGCACCCAGCTCTCGGTACTGGCCGAGGCCCTGGGCATGCAGGTGTACTTCTACGACACCGTGACCAAGCTGCCGCTGGGCAACGCCACGCAGATCGGCGACCTGTACGAGCTGCTGGGCCTGTGCGACATCGTGTCCCTGCACGTGCCGGAGCTGCCGTCCACCCAGTGGATGATCGGCGAGAAGGAAATCCGCGCGATGAAGAAGGGCGGCATCCTGATCAATGCCGCGCGCGGCACCGTGGTCGAGCTGGATCACCTGGCCCAGGCGATCAAGGACGAGCACCTGATCGGCGCGGCCATCGACGTGTTCCCGGTCGAGCCCAAGTCCAACGACGAGGAGTTCGAAAGCCCGCTGCGCGGCCTGGATCGGGTGATCCTGACCCCGCATATCGGTGGCTCCACCGCCGAGGCGCAGGCCAACATCGGCCTGGAAGTGGCCGAGAAGCTGGTCAAGTACAGCGACAACGGTACCTCGGTGTCCTCGGTCAACTTCCCCGAAGTGGCCCTGCCGGCGCACCCGGGCAAGCACCGCCTGCTGCACATCCACGCCAACGTGCCGGGCGTGATGAGCGAGATCAACAAGGTGTTCGCCGACAACGGCATCAACATCTCCGGCCAGTTCCTGCAGACCAACGACAAGGTCGGCTACGTGGTGATCGACGTCGACGCCGAGTACTCCGACCTGGCGCTGGAAAAACTCCAGCACGTCAACGGCACCATCCGCAGCCGCGTCCTGTTCTAAGCCCGCGGCAGCAAGCGAAAAGGGGAGGCTTCGGCCTCCCCTTTTTCGTTCGTCGCCCGGATGCCATCCGGGCTACTGGCCGGCCTCCAGCCGTGCCAGCTCGGCGGCGGCCTCATCCAGTTGCGCCTCGTTGAACACCTTGACCCCGGCGCGGCGCAACAAGGCGGCGGTCACGCCTTCGCCCGCCACGCGCACGCCGCTGAAGCTGCCGTCGTAGTTCTCCAGATTGCCGCAGGACGGGCTGCGCGCCTTGAGCAGGGCCAGGCGGATGCCGTGCTCGCGCACCAGCGCCAGCGCCTGCTCGGCACCACTGACGAAAGCGGCGGTGACGTCCGCGCCCTCCACCGTCAACACCGGCAGTTGTCCGTCCAGCACCAGGGCGCCCTGACCGCCGCGGATTTCCGCCGGCGGCCGCGGCGTCGGCAGGCCGCCGGCCACCTCCGGGCACAGCGCCACCACCCGCCCCTCGTCCAGCCAACGTTGCAGCTGATCGAAGGGACCATGGGCGCCGCCGTCGTAACGCACCCGATGGCCGAGCAGGCAGCGACTGACCAATATCTTCTGCATCGACTCTCTCCATTGCCGCCACCAGAGTAACCGCCGGTAACAGCGCCGTCAGCCCTCGCTCCGGCACGCGGAAATGCGCCCGCACGCCGCGATTTTCCGGGCCTGGCGGCCTATCCTTCGGCGGGAAGCGGCATTGCCCCATGGCCAAGCGGGCAGCGCCCCAGCAGACTGGCGCGGCCAACCAGGGAGGTTACCGCTCATGTCCCAGCCGCTTCGTCCGCTCGCCCTGCCACTGCTGTGCAGCCTGGCGCTGCTCGCCCCGTCCGCGCAGGCCGCCCTGCTCGCCCTCGAAGACGCCAGCCTGAGCCAGATCAGCGGCCAGGCCGGCATCAGCATCCGCCTCGACCTGATGGCACGCATCGACGAGCTCCGCTGGCAGGACGACGGCGGCAGCCTGTCGCTGCGCAACGTCAAGATCGACAACGGCTGCCTCAAGCCCAGCGATTGCGACGGCTATGCCCTGGGCCCGGCCCAGCTGGGCGCCAGCGTGCCGATCCTCGGCATCGAGGTGCCGACCCTGGAGGTGGACGTGGTCAAGGGCGGCAACGGCCAGAGCCAGCTGCAACTCAAGCTGCCCAACCTCACCGCGATCAACCAGCAGCTCGGCCCGCTGGGTAAGCTGGTGATCCGCGCCCGCGTGGCCAGCGACCTGTATATCGGCGACACCAGCATCGGCAACGTCGCCCTGCGCGATATCCGCGACATCAATGGCACCATCAAGGTCTGGGGCCACTGAGCGGAGCAAATCCTCAGCTCAGGTCACTACCGCGGCGCCTGAACCAGCCGGTCAGCGACAGTCGCTCGCGAGTGGCCGGCAGCACCTCGTGGGGCATCTCGGCGGAGAGGAACAGCGCCAGGGTGCCGGCCTGCGGCAGCACGTCATGCTCGCGGCCGTCGGCCAGGTACAGGCGCAACGCGCCGCCCTGCTCGGCCTGCCAATCCTCGTTGAGGTAGAACACCGCCGACACGCTGCGGCGGTCGTCGTCGCGAAAGCGGTCCAGGTGCTTCTGGTAGTAGGCGCCCGGTGCATAGAACGCGAAGTGGCTCTCGTAGTCCTCGAGGCCCAGATACAGCGCCTGATTCAGCGCCCGGCGCAAGCCGTCCATCAGCTGCAGATACTGGTCGCAGGCATGGCTCTGGCCAGGCTCCAGCCATTGGATGCGATCACCACGAATCCCCTCCTGCACCTGCTGGGCGCTGCCGCGGCCGACGCCGGCGGCACTGAGTTCGCCGCTTTGTGCACGTCTGCGGCACTCGGCGGCCAGTTCGCGGGTCAGAAGCTCGGGGGCGAAAAGCGCCCGTTGCGACCAGCCCTGGCTGGCGAGGTCGTCGATAAGGCTGGCGAAGAGGTGGTGCTGGCTGGATTCGGTCATGGCGGCGATTGTATCAGCGCCAGTCAGTCCGCTCGACAAGCCCCGGCCGGCCGCCGAAAATAGCCGCCCGCTGCCCCCAGCGGACGGCCAGGCCCGTTTGCCAAGGAGTTCTCGATGCGCCTTCTGTTTGCCCTGTTGCTGTTCGGCCTGGCCCTGCCGAGCCTGGCCGACGACCACCTGCGCCTGTACCAGGCGGCCGGCTGGCCACAACAACGCGAGCACTTCAACCAGGCCCTCGACGCCGCCCAGCAGCGCTACCGCAGCACCCTGCCGCCGGCGGTGTATCAGGCGCTGGTGGACAACAGCAACCGCCGCTTCGCCGCCGCCGCCATCGACAGCCGCGCCCAGCACAGCCTGCGCATGCAGCTGGCCGATCCGCAGCCGGCGCTGGCCTTCTTCCAGTCCGAACTGGGGCGCAAGATAGTCGCCGCCGAGCAGCTGGCCACCCGCAGCGACCAGCTGGCGCGCTACGCCGACGGCCTGCCGCGCAGCGAGGCCGATGCCACCCGGCGCCTGCTGATCCGGCACCTGGCCCAGGCCCTGCCGGCCAAGGAAGCCGGCGCCGAAGTCAGCCTGGCGCTGGCCGGCGTCGCCGCCGACAGCCTCAGCCAGATGCTCCCCGGCCTGCTCGGCGGCGCCCAGGCGCAGAGCCTGCTCAACGGCCAGCGCCAGCGCCTGATGGCGCAGATCGAGCAGGATCTGGACAACACCCTGTTGCACGTCTACCGCGAGCTGAGCGACCCGGAGCTGGAGCAGTTCGTCGAGTTCGCCCAGTCGGCGGACGGCCAGGCCTACTACCAGGCCGCCCTGCAAGCGCTGCGCGCCGGGCTGGCGGTGGGCATGAGCACGGCCGAGCTGGAGCCGGCGCCGCAGGGAATCTAAAGCGGCGAGGCAGACGGCAGCCCGGCTGGGTTAGGCGCCTGCTGCTGCCGTCCATGCACCGAAGCCATTCGTTGCGCCGTAACCCAGCGAGGTGCATGCAGGTATCGCCGGGCGGAACGCTGCGCACTCCCCGTTGGGCTTCGCTGCGCTCAGCGGATCGCCGCCCGGCCCAACCTAGGCCAAATGCTCGCGCAGGAAATCGAAATAGCGCTGGCGCAGCGCCTCGCTTTCGTTGGCCAGGTGATGACGCGCTTCGGGCAGGCGCAGGATGCTCGGCCGGCCGAACTTGTCCTGCAGCACCTCGAGGTTGTGCCGCCAGTCCACCGTCATGTCCGCCTCGCCCTGCACGATCAGCGGGCTGTGCGCGCTGCGCGGCGCCGCCTCGATGCGCGGCACCCACTGCGCCAGGGCGCCGACCCAGGCGGTGGGCAGGTTGCGCGGCTGCAGCGGGTCGAGGTTATGGACGAAGTCGATGAACGCGGCGTCGCTGGAATTCTCGCTGAAGCGCCGCGGAATCTCGCGCACAAAGGGGCGCAGCAGGCGATAGCTGAGCTTCGACCAGGCCCAGGCGCGCGGCCGCACCAGCGGCGCCAGCAGGATGCTCTGGCCCAGCTCGGAGCGTTTGCCGTCGGTCAGCAGGTAGTCCAGCAGGATCGCCCCGCCGGTGCTCTGTCCACATAGATGCCAGGGCTGCGGCAGCTGCAGTTCGGCGGCCTGCTCGAACAGCCCGGCGAGCACCAGCTGGTACTCGGCGAAGTCGCCGATGCTGGCGCGCGCGCCGCTGGACAGGCCGTGGCCGGGCAGGTCGCAGGCCAGCACGGCCAGATTCAGCGCCAACGCCCAGTCGATCACGTGGCGGTACAGACCCATATGGTCGTAGTAGCCGTGCAGCAGCAGCAGGGTGCCGCGCGGCTCGGCCGGCGCCCACAGCTGCACGGCGATCTGGTAACCGGCGGCGGCGAAGCTGCCGAGGCGATGATCCAGCCCGGCGTGGCGGCCGCCCAGGTCGAGACCGTAGAAGCTGCGGTAGGCCTGCACCGCCGGCAGCTCCAGGCGCGCTGCGGCCAAGGGTCGCAGCAGGGGGCGCAGTTGTTCGGGGTGAAACGGCTCTGGCATGGGGCCTTCCCTAGAGTGCGGCGCGAACCGCGGGGCATTCCTCGAAACCTCGATCTTCAGCTGCCGCACGCGGCGTGGCAAGCTACACGCCCTTTTCGCCCGCCGCCGTCCATGCCTCGTCCCTCGCCCAAAACCCTGCTCGCCACCCTGCTCGCCCTCGTCTGGCTGGGCGCCATGCTGCTGGCCTTCTGGTGGTTCGAGGCGCGCTACCTGCGCCCCTTCGACGAGCGCGCCGCGCTGTTTTCCGGCGCCGAGCTGCGCCTGCCGGCCGAACTGGCCGGCCCCGGGGCGATCCGCCTGGTGCACTTCTGGGACCCGGCCTGCCCGTGCAACGTCGGCAACCAGCAGCACCTGGCCGAGCTGGTCGCGCGCTACGCGCCGCGCGGCGTCGAGTTCCATGCCGTGCAGAAGCCCGGCAGCCAGGGCCGCCTGCCGGCCGAACTGGCCGCGCTCAAGCCGATCGCGGCCCTGCCCGGCAGCACCGCACTGCCCGCCAGCCCGGCGGTGGCGATCTGGGACGCCCAGGGCCAGCTGGCCTACTTCGGCCCCTACAGCGAAGGCCTGACCTGCAACTCGAGCAACAGCTTTATCGAGCCGATTCTCGAAGCCCTGGCCACAGGACGCACAGTCGACGCCAGCAATACCCTGGCGGTGGGCTGCTTCTGCGACTGGGCCGACCAGCGACTGACGAGGCCCGAGCAACCGTAGGGTGGGTTAGTCGCCGGTCGCGCTTACCGGTCGATTAGCCCTGTTTGACGCGGCGTAACCCACCATCGGCGCAATACGATCTACCGCCTGGTGGGTTACGCGACGCACCACCTCCGCGGCGTTTGTCGATCCACCTCCAGCGTCGCTAACCCACCCTACGAGCTACGAGCTACGAGCGCTCTTCACTCGCCAGTTGCTCCGTGGCGCGATACAGGCCGCGCGGCGTGCCGCCCTGCCAGCGGCGAAAGGCACGGTAGAAGGGCGACAGCTCGGCGAACCCGCAGGCCCGCGCCACCTCGCGCACACCCAGGCCCTGCTCCAGCAGACGCAGGGCGCGCAGCCGGCGCACCTCGTCGTGCAGCGCGCGGAAGCTGCTGCCCTGCTCGCTCAACGCCCGCTGCAAGGCGCCGCGGCTGCTGTCCAGGGCGCTGGCGCAGGCCGCCAGGCTGCAGGCGGCGCCGCCCAGGTTGAGCTCCAGCCAGTAGCGCACGCGGGCCAGCAAGCGGTTTTCCACCAGCTCGGCCAGCTGCCGCTCGGCTTCCGCGCCGAGCACCTCGAACAGCCGCGGGCTGGCGCTGCGCGACGGCCGCGCGAGCAGCGCGCGCGGCAGGATCAGCACGTCGTGAGGCTGGGCGAAGCGCGGCTCGACGCCGAGCAGGCGGCGGTGCTCGTGCAGACGCCGGGGCGCGGCATGGCGGAAGTCGACGCCGAGCAGCGGCAACTCGCCGCCGGCCGCCGCCAGCATCTTCGGCAGCAACACCGCCAGGCACTCCATCTGCTGACGCAGCGAGCCGACGCCGCGGTAGTTGAGGTCGATCACCAGGCGCGCCTCGTCGCCCTCCTCCTCCAGGCGCGCGGCGAAGCCGCCGGAGAGGATGTGCTGGAAGCGCACGAAGGCCTGCAGCCCCTGGCGCAGGTCGCGCGCCGCCAGCAGCAGGTAGCCGACCACGTCCATCGGCCGCGGGCGCATCACGTCGCCCAGGTGCAGGCCGATATCGGCGTCGCCGCTGATGCCGGCCAGCGCCTGCCAGAAGCGCGGCGCGCTGTCGTGGTCCTCGCGCGCCTCCAGCAGCGGCACCGTCAGCGGCATGCCGGCGTAGGCGCGGCGATAGGTGTCGGTAGGGTCCAGGCCCAGCTCGGCCAGCGCCTCGTAGAGCAGGCGGCGCAGGGTCGAGGAATGGGTCAGGGCGACCTGGGGGGCTTCGCTCATGGCGTCTCCACGCGGTGATTGACCATAGACTTTCAGCGCCGCGGCATTTGGTCAATGCCGCGACGGCCGCGCCTGCGCAGAATGCGGGCCGACCATAACAACAAGGATCGCCCGCGATGAAACGCACCCTGACTGCCCTCGCCCTGCTGGTCGCCGCCGCGGCCGGCGGCCTGACCTGGTACCTGCACGGCAAGCAGCCGCTGCGCGACGGCGAACTGCGCCTGAGTGCGCTGCAGGCGCCGGTCACGGTGCGCTTTGATGAGCGCGGCGTGCCGCATATCCGCGCCGAGCACGAGGCCGATATGTACCGCGCGCTGGGCTACGTGCACGCCCAGGACCGCCTGTTCCAGATGGAAATGCTGCGCCGCCTGGCCCGCGGCGAACTGGCCGAGGTGCTCGGCGCGCAGCTGGTGGACACCGATCGCCTGTTCCGCACCCTGGGCATTCGCGCCCATGCCGACGAATACGCCAGCCGCTTCGACGGCGACAGCCCGGCCGGCCGCGCCCTGCTGGCCTACCTCGACGGCATCAACCAGTACCAGGCCAGCCGCCCGCGGCCGCTGGAATTCGACCTGCTGGGCATCGCGCCGCGCCCCTTCACGGTCGCCGACACCCTGAGCGTCGCCGGCTACATGGCCTACAGCTTCGCCGCCGCCTTCCGCACCGAGCCGGTGCTGAGCCATGTGCGCGAGCGCCTCGGCGCCGACTACCTCAAGGTCTTCGACCTCGACTGGCGCCCGCAAGGCGTGGTCGGCACGTCGCTGGCCGCCGGCGACTGGCAGGACCTGGCCGCCATCGCCCGGCTCAGCCACGCGGCGCTGGAGGGCAGCGGCCTGCCGCAGTTCGAGGGCAGCAACGCCTGGGCCGTGGCCGGCAGCCGCACCGCCAGCGGCAAGCCGCTGCTGGCCGGCGACCCGCATATCCGCTTCGCCGTGCCGGCGGTGTGGTACGAGGCGCACCTGCAGGCCCCCGGCTTCGAGCTGTACGGCTACCACCAGGCGCTCAACCCGGTCGCCTCGCTGGGCCACAACCGCGACTTCGCCTGGAGCCTGACCATGTTCCAGAACGACGACGTCGACCTGATCGCCGAGCGGGTCAACCCGGACAACCCCGAACAGGTCTGGTACCAGGGGCGCTGGGTGGAGCTCGAACGGCGAACGGAAAGCATCGCGGTCAAGGGTGCCGCGCCGGTCGAACTGAGCCTGCGCCGCTCGCCGCACGGGCCGATCGTCAACGACGCCCTCGGCCAGGCCGCCGGCAGCACGCCGATCGCCCTGTGGTGGGCCTTTCTCGAGACCGCCAACCCGATTCTCGACGCCTTCTACCAGCTCAATCGCGCCGACAGCCTGGACAAGGCCCGCGCCGCCGCCGAACTGATCGAGGCGCCCGGGCTCAACGTGGTCTGGGCCAACGCCGCCGGCGACATCGGCTGGTGGGCGGCGGCCAAGCTGCCGCTGCGTCCGGCTGGGGTCAACCCGAGCTTTATCCTCGACGGCGCCGGCGGCGAGGCGGACAAGCCCGGCTGGCAGCCCTTCGCCGCCAACCCGCAGGAAGAGAACCCGGCGCGCGGCTATATCCTCTCGGCCAACTACCAGCCGCTGGCGACCAGCGGCATCGAGGTGCCCGGCTACTACAACCTGGCCGACCGCGGCCAGCGCCTGGACCGGCATTTGAGCGACGCCACGGTGAAATGGGATAGCGCCAACAGCCAGGCGCTGCAGCTCGATACCGGCAGCGGCTACGGCCCGCGCCTGCTGGCACCAATCCTTGACGAGCTGCGCGCCGCCGCGGCCGACGAGCGGGAACGGGCGCTGGTGGAACAACTGGCCGCCTGGGACGGCGATCACCGGCTCGACTCGCTGGCCGCCACCCTGTTCAATCAGTTGACCTACCAGCTGGCCCGCGAGGCCATGGCCGACGAGCTGGGCGAGACCTTCTTCGACAGCCTGCTGTATACCCGCGTGCTGGACAGTGCCCTGCCGCGCCTGACCGCCGACGCCGACTCGCCCTGGTGGAACCGCCAGGGCAGCGAAACGCGCGAGAGCCGTGCGCAGATAGTCGCCGACGCCTGGCGCGCCAGCCTCGAGCATCTGCGCGACCAGTTCGGCGATGACCCCGGCGACTGGGCCTGGGGCCGCGCCCATACCCTGACCCACGGCCACCCGCTGGGCCAGCAGCCGCTGCTGGCCAGGCTGCTCAACGTCGGCCCGTTCGCCGCGCCGGGCGGTCACGAGATGCCGAACAACCTGTCGCACAAGGTCGGTCCGGCACCCTGGCCGGTGGTCTACGGGCCTTCGACCCGGCGCCTGGTCGATCTGGCCGATGCCGAGCGCGCCCTGGGCGGCATCCCGGTGGGGCAGAGCGGCGTGCCCTTCGACGCCCACTACGACGACCAGGCCGCCGCCCACTTGGCCGACCAGTACCAGCCGCAGCACCTGAGCGAGACCGACGTGGCGGCGCACAGCCGCGGCACGCTGCGCCTGCTGCCGCGCTGAGGGCGACCGATAGCGGCTAGCGGAGCCAGGGCGGACAGCGTGACGCTTGTCCGCCCTGCCCGGCGGCATACGCGCACGATGCGACGCCGCGTGCACCATTCGGGGCGCAGGGCGCACCCTACTGAGGCAGGCCGGGCACCGGGCCGAACGTCGCAAAAGCCTGGCCGACCCAGCAAAGCCGCGGCTTTCGGCCTTGGTAATAAAATTGGCACACAGCCTGCATAAGCTAAGGCAAGCCCAGTTTCGGGGACCTTGGTACAGGCAGGCCGGGGAATCCCCTCTTTTATTCGCGGCGCAGGGTCAGACGCACCCGCCAGCGCCCATCCACCTCCGCACCGCGCCACTCCCCGCCCAACGGGCGGGCCGCCACCAGCATCAGGCGCAGATCCCGTCCTTCCCGCTGAATCCGCCAGTTTACCGGGGTGCCATCCAGGTCGAGGCGACCCTGGCGTTCGCGGCCGTAGGCATCGACGAAGCGATAGCTCAGCGCGCCCTGGACGTGCTCGGCGAGCGCCTCCGGTTCACGGTTGAACCAGACCTGCAGGCCCGCGGCCCAGGGCTCGGCGTCCTCGATGCGCAGCGGCGCCGGCTCGAACAGGCGGCCGAGCATGCTGCCGAGGAGGAAGGCCAGCAGCGCCAGCGACGCCATGAAGCGCCAGCGAATTCGCGGCCTGGGGTCCTCGACCGGCGTAGAATGGCCGTCGTCCCTGCGCTCGGAGCCCTGCATGTTCCACGTCATCCTCTTTCAACCGGAAATCCCGCCCAATACCGGCAACATTATCAGGCTGTGTGCCAACAGCGGCTGCCAGCTGCACCTGATCGAACCCTTGGGCTTCGAGCTGGACGACAAGCGCCTGCGTCGCGCCGGCCTGGACTACCACGAGTACGCCACCCTCAAGCGCCATCCCGACCTCGCCAGCTGCCTGGCAAGCCTCGGCCAGCCGCGCCTGTTCGCCTTCACCACCAAGGGCTCGCACGCCTTTCACGAGGTCGCCTACCAGCCCGGCGACGCCTTCCTGTTCGGCCCGGAGAGCCGCGGTCTGCCGGAGGAGGTGCGCAACGCCCTGCCGCCCGAGCAACGCCTGCGCCTGCCGATGCGCGCCGGCTGCCGCAGCCTGAACCTGTCCAATACCGTGGCGGTGACCGTCTACGAGGCCTGGCGGCAGAACGGCTTCGCCGAGGCTGGGATGTAGCCCGGATGCAATCCAGGTTTAGTGCAAGCCGTGGCCCGCACAAACAAAAACGCCGCGCCCCTAACGGGAGTCGCGGCGCTGTTGCGAACCGGGCGTCGCTTAGTGCGCGGTGGCTTCGCCCTGCGCCGCCTGCTGCTGACGCTGCAGCTCCTGGGCGTACAGCGCGTCGAAGTTCACCGGAGCGAGCATCAGCGCCGGGAAGGAGCCGCGGATGACCAGGCTGTCCAGCGCCTCGCGGGCGTAGGGGAAGAGGATGTTCGGGCAGAAGGCGCCGAGGGTGTGGCTCATCGAGGCGGCGTCCAGGCCCTTGATCAGGAAGATGCCGGCCTGCTGCACTTCGGCGATGAAGGCCACTTCTTCGCCGTTCTTCACCGTGACCGAGAGGGTCAGCACCACTTCGTGGAAGTCGCCGTCCAGGGTCTTCTGCCGGGTGTTGAGGTCCAGGCCGACGCTCGGCGTCCACTCCTGACGGAAGATTTCCGGGCTCTTCGGCGCCTCGAAGGACAGGTCCTTGACGTAGATGCGCTGCAGGGAGAATTGCGGATTCTGCTGTTCGCCGGCGGCGGCGCCGTTGTTTGCTGGTTCGGTCATGGCCTTTGCCTTCTGGTCTTGAGGTTTATGCGGGGCTCTGCAGCAGCGCATCGAGCTTGCCGGCGCGCTCCAGGGCGTAGAGGTCGTCGCAGCCACCGACATGGGTGCTGCCGATCCAGATCTGCGGTACCGAGGTGCGGCCGGCCTTGCGGGTCATCTCGGCGCGCAGCGCGGGCTGGCCGTCGACGCGCACTTCGTCGAAGTCCACGCCCTTGCGCGTCAGCAGCTGCTTGGCGCGGATGCAGTAGGGGCACCAGTCGCTGGAATAGATGAGCACCTCGCTCATGTCACTTCACCAGCGGCAGGTTGTCGCCACGCCAGCTGGCGATGCCGCCGGACAGCTTGGCCGCGGTGTAGCCGGCCTTCTTCAGCTCGCGGGCGATGCTGCCGGCGTGCTGGCCCATGGCGTCGACCACCACTATGGTCTTGGCCTTGTGCTTCTCCAGTTCGGCGATACGCGCGGCAACCTTGTCGTAGGGGATGTGCAGGGAATCGACGATATGCCCGGCGGAGAAGTCCTTCTGCGCACGCACGTCGAGCACCACGCCCTGCTCGCTGTTGACCAGCGCGGTGAGTTCGCGGCTGGACAGGTTCTGTCCGCCCTTGCGCATCTCGGTGACGATCAGCGCCACCAGCAGGACGACGAACAATCCGCTCAGTACATAGTGGTTAATGACGAATTCAATCAGGTTGGCGAGCATCTATATGACCCAGGACGGTAAAATACCGGCCAGTATACACAGCCCCACAGGTCGGCCAAACCCCGTCCGGCAGTGACGCGCCAGGCGCTTGACCGTAAAATGCCCGGCCTTGTTTCCCGCCCATCGACCCAGAGCGAGTCTGCTGCATGAGCGCCACGCCCAAACCCTTGGTTCTGATCATCCTCGACGGCTTCGGTCACAGCGACAACCCCGAGCACAACGCCATCCACGCCGCCAACACGCCGGTCTACGACCGCCTGCGCGCCAGCTATCCGCACGGCCTGATCTCCGGCAGCGGCATGGACGTCGGCCTGCCGGACGGACAGATGGGCAACTCCGAGGTCGGCCATATGAACCTCGGCGCCGGCCGCGTGGTGTACCAGGACTTCACCCGGGTGACCAAGGCCATCCGCGACGGCGAGTTCTTCGACAACGCCGCGATCAACCAGGCGGTGGACAAGGCCGTGGGCGCCGGCAAGGCCGTGCATATCCTCGGCCTGCTCTCCGACGGCGGCGTGCACAGCCACCAGGACCACCTGGTGGCCATGGCCGAACTGGCCGTGCGCCGCGGCGCCGAGAAGATCTACCTGCACGCCTTTCTCGACGGCCGCGACACCCCGCCGAAGAGCGCGCAGGGCTCCATCGAGCTGCTCGACGCCGCCTTCGCCCGCCTCGGCAAGGGCCGCATCGCCAGCCTGATCGGCCGCTACTTCGCCATGGACCGCGACAACCGCTGGGACCGCGTCGAGCAGGCCTACCAGCTGATCGTCGAGGGCAGTGCCCAGTTCAGTGCCGCCAGCGCCGTGGAGGGGCTGAACGCCGCCTACGCGCGCGGCGAGAGCGACGAGTTCGTCAAGGCCACCGGCATCGGCGCGCCGGTCCGGGTGGAAGACGGCGATGCCGTGGTGTTTATGAACTTCCGCGCGGACAGGGCGAGAGAATTGACCCGCACCTTCGTCGAGCCCGGCTTCAAGGAATTCGAGCGCCAGCGCGTGCCGCAGGTCGGCTTCGTCATGCTCACCCAGTACGCCGCGAGCATCCCGGCGCCGGCCGCCTTCGCCCCCGAGGCGCTGACCAACGTGCTCGGCGAATACCTGGCGAAACACGGCAAGACCCAGCTGCGCATCGCCGAGACCGAGAAGTACGCCCACGTCACCTTCTTCTTCTCCGGCGGCCGCGAGGAGCCGTTCGAGGGCGAAGAGCGCATCCTCATCCCCTCGCCGAACGTCGCCACCTACGACCTCAAGCCGGAAATGAGCGCGCCGGAAGTCACCGACAAGATCGTCGATGCCATCGACAACCAGCGCTATGACGTGATCATCGTCAACTACGCCAACGGCGACATGGTCGGTCACACCGGCGTGTTCGAGGCCGCGGTCAAGGCCGTGGAATGCCTGGACGCCTGCGTCGGCCGCATCGTCGATGCATTGGACAAGGTCGGCGGCGAAGCGCTGATCACCGCCGACCACGGCAACGTCGAGCAGATGGAGGACGAGTGCACCGGCCAGGCGCACACCGCGCACACCTGCGAGCCGGTGCCGTTCATCTACGTCGGCAAGCGCCCGGCGCGCATCCGCGCCGGCGGCGTGCTGGCCGACGTGGCGCCGACCCTGCTGAGCCTGATGGGCCTGGAAAAACCGGCGGAAATGACCGGTACGTCCATCGTCCTGCTCGACTGAACGTCGATAATCCGCCAAACGCCCCGCGCCTTGAGGCCCGGGGCGTTTTTTTTGCCCGGCGGCGCGGGCATACTAGGGCCCATTCCACCGCCAGGTGTCGCCCCGCCCATGCTCCGCATCCTCGCCCTGATCCTGCTCAGCAGCCTGATCGCCCCCGTCCTTGCCGACCAGCGCGCCGACACCCAGCGCCAGCTGGAAGCCGCACGTCAGGACGTGGCCGAGCTGAAGAAGCTGCTGGAGAAACTGCAGCAGGAGAAATCCGGCGTGCAGCAACAGCTGAAGAAGACCGAAACCGAGATGGGCGCGCTGGAAGGCCAGGTCAAGGAGCTGCAGCGCGAACTCAAGGGCAGCGAACAGGAGATCCAGCGCCTGGATCAGGAGAAAAAAAAACTCCAGAGCGCACGCACTGAACAGCAGCGGCTGATCGCCATCCAGGCCCGCGCCGCCTACCAGAGCGGCCGCCAGGAGTACGTCAAGCTGCTGCTCAACCAGCAGAACCCGGAAAAGTTCTCGCGCACCCTGACCTACTACGACTATCTCAGCCAGGCGCGCCTGGAACAGCTCGCGGCGTTCAACGAGACCCTGCGCCAGCTGGCCAACGTCGAGCAGGAAATCGCCAACCACCAGGCCCAGCTGCAGGCGCAGAAGGCCGGCCTCGACGAGCGCCACGCCAAGCTCGCGGAGGCGCGCAAGGAGCGCCAGCAGGCGCTGGCCAAGCTCAACAGCGAATTCGCCAGCCGCGACCAGCGGCTCAAGGCGCGCCAGCAGGAACAGGCCGAGCTGGGCCGCGTGCTGAAGACCATCGAAGAGACCCTGGCGCGTCAGGCGCGCGAGGCCGAGGAGGCGCGCAAACGCGCTCTGCTGGCGCAGCAGGCAGAGCAGGCACGGCCGGGCAACCCGCCGCCGAGCGGCCCGCCGGTCAGCTCCGGCGCCACCTATGGCGGGCCTTTCGCCAGTGCCCGCGGCAAGTTGCCCTGGCCGGTCGATGGCCGTTTGGTGGCACGCTACGGAACCCCGCGCGGCGGCGACGCTCGTACTAAATGGGACGGCGTGCTGATCGGCGCGCCGGCCGGCAGCCAGGTGCGCGCCGTACACGGCGGCCGCGTGGTATTCGCCGACTGGTTGCGCGGCGCCGGTCTACTGGTCATTCTCGACCATGGCAACGGCTATCTGAGCCTCTACGGTCACAACCAGAACCTGCTGAAGAACGCCGGCGACCTGGTCAAGGCCGGCGAAGCCATCGCCACCGTGGGTACCAGCGGCGGCCAGGATACGCCGGCACTGTATTTCGCCATTCGCCAGCAGGGTCGCCCCAGCGACCCGGCGCAATGGTGTCGCGCGCAGGGATAGGCGCCGTTTTTCGCTAATTAGGAGTTCGACATGTCGCATCGCTTCCGTCCCACCTGCCTGGCGCTGGCCCTCGGCCTGCTGCTCGGC
Source organism: Pseudomonas sp. AOB-7 (assembly GCF_003696305.1). Classification (GTDB taxonomy): domain Bacteria; phylum Pseudomonadota; class Gammaproteobacteria; order Pseudomonadales; family Pseudomonadaceae; genus Aquipseudomonas. The sequence goes on from NZ_RFFK01000011.1 coordinate 104,847, forward strand.
GCGCCCGCCCTGCAGGCGGCCGAGCCCGCCCCCGCGGCGGCGAGCAGCAAGGCGCCGCTGCCGCTGGACGACCTGCGCACCTTCGCCGAGGTGATGGACCGGATCAAGGCCGCCTATGTCGAACCGGTCAGCGACAAGACCCTGCTGGAGAACGCCATCAAGGGCATGCTCAGCAACCTCGACCCGCACTCGGCCTACCTCGAGCCGGAGGCCTTCCTCGAGCTGCAGGAGAGCACCAGCGGCGAGTTCGGCGGCCTGGGCATCGAGGTCGGCATGGAAGACGGCTTCGTCAAGGTGGTCTCGCCCATCGACGACACCCCGGCGTCCCAAGCCGGCATCCAGCCGGGCGATCTGATCGTCAAGATCGACGGCCAGCCGACCAAGGGCCTGTCGATGATGGAAGCGGTGGACAAGATGCGCGGCAAGGCCGGCAGCAAGATCGAGCTGACCCTGGTGCGCGACGGCGGCCGCCCCTTCGACCTGACCCTGACCCGCGCGGTGATCAAGGTGCGCAGCGTCAAGAGCCAGATGCTCGAGGACGGCTACGGCTACCTGCGTATCTCGCAGTTCCAGGTCAACACCGGCGAGGAAGTCGGCAAGGCGCTGACCAGACTGCGCAAGGACAACGGCGACAAGAAGCTGCGCGGCCTGGTCATGGACCTGCGCAACAACCCCGGCGGTGTGCTGCAGGCGGCGGTGGAGGTCACCGACCATTTCCTCAAGAAGGGCCTGATCGTCTACACCGAGGGCCGCCTGGCCAACTCCGAACTGCGTTTCAACGCCGACCCGGCCGACGCCAGCGAAGGCGTGCCGCTGGTGGTGCTGATCAACGGCGGCAGTGCCTCGGCCTCGGAGATCGTCGCCGGCGCCCTGCAGGACCACAAGCGCGCGGTGCTGATGGGCACCGACAGCTTCGGCAAGGGCTCGGTGCAGACCGTGCTGCCGCTGAACAACGACCGCGCGCTGAAACTGACCACGGCGCTGTACTTCACCCCCAACGGTCGCTCGATCCAGGCCCAGGGCATCGTTCCCGACATCGAGGTGGCGCGCGCCAAGCTGACCCGCGAACAGGACAACGAGGGCATCAAGGAAGCCGACCTGCAGGGCCACCTGGGCAACGGCAACGGCGGCGCCGACCGCCCGAGCAAGGCCAAAGCGGCCCAACCGCAGCGCCCGCAGGACGACGACTACCAGCTGAGCCAGGCGCTCAACCTGCTCAAGGGCCTGAGCGTGACCCGCGGCGGCTGAGGCGAAGCGGCGATACGAAAAAAGCCCGGACATGATGTCCGGGCTTTTTCTTGGCTTCGTCCCAGGGGGCGCCGTGCGCACCGAATAAACGGCTGGTGCGCGCGGCGCCCCTAGGCTGCGGGCCCGGTTACAGGTAATTGGCGGTGATATCGTCGATATAACCCTCGGCGCGCAGCTCGTCCAGGGCCTTCTGCAGGCGCTCGACCACCTCGTCCGGGGTGTCCTTGTTCAGCGCCAGATAGAGCTCGGCATCGTTGAAGCGCAGCACGGTGGTCAGGCCGCTGACGTCCTCCTGCTTGGCCAGGTAGCGGCCCACCGGGTCGGTGGTGGCCCACAGGTCGATCTGCCCGCGCACCAGCTTCTTCACGTTCTCCTGATCGCGCAGGGCGTTGACCGGCTGCAGGCCCTGGCTCTCCAGATGCTGGCTGACCGCGTCGTTCTTGTAGGCGCCGATGCGGTACTGCGCGGCGTCCTTGAGGCTGGCCACGCTGAGGTTGTTGCCGGGCGCGGCGAGCAGCACCCAGCCGGTCTTGGCGATCGGCCCGACCCACTTGAACAGCGGCTGGCGCTCGGGCGTGAAGGTGGTGGAGAACAGGCCGTAGTTGGGCTTGTCCAGGGTCAGGCGGTAGAGGCGATCCCAGGGGAAGCGCAGGGTCAGGGTGTAGTCGATGCCGGCACGCTTGAACATCTCGCGCACGATATCGGCGCTGATGCCGTCGATGCCGTCGTCGCGGGCGAAGTTCTTGTCGTCCACCGCCATGTTGAAGGGCGGGAAGTTCTCGGTCAGCAGCACCACCTTGTAGTCCGGCGGCAGCTGCGCATGGGCGAAACCGCTGCCAAGCAGCAGGGCGACAAACAGGCTTTTCTTCAGAGTGTTCAGCATAAGACGTACCGCTCGCATGATTTGTGGTTATGGCTAGCGACATCCTTGCGTGGACCCGAGTCCGGTGATTGGCACTCGAAGGTTCTGCCGTCCATGGCAAGCGACCGGCTTTTGGCCGGTCGCAGGGTCTTACAGGTAGCTATTGAGGATATCGTCGACGAAGCCCTCGGCGCGCATCTGCTCCAGCGCGGCCTGCAGCTTGGCGACTAGCTCGTCGGGCATTTCCTTGTTCAGCGCCAGGTACAGCTCGGCGCTGTCGAAGCGCAGCACCGTCTTCAGCCCGGAGATGCCTTCCTGCTTGGCCAGGTAGCGCCCGGCCGGATCGCCGGTGGCCCACAGGTCGATCTGCCCGGCCATCAGCTTCTTGGCGTTCTCCTGATCACGCAGCGCGGTCAGCGGCTGCAGGCCCTTCTCCACCAGGTGCTCGGCGATGGCGTCGCCCTTGTAGGCGCCGACCTTGTATTGCTTGGCTTCGTCCAGGTTGTTCAGGCTGATCGGGCTGTCGCCCTTGGCCAGCATCACCCAGTCGTCCGGGCCAATCGGGCCGACCCACTTGAACAGCTGCTCGCGCTCGGGCAAACGAGCAGTGACGAACACGCCGTAGCCGGGTTTCTCCAGCGCCAGCTTGTAGATGCGATCCCAGGGGAAGCGCAGGGTCAGGCTGTACTTGACCCCGGCACGCTTGAACATCTCCCTGACGATATCCACGGCGATGCCGTCGATATTGTCTTCCTGGGCGAAGTTCTTGCCGTTGATGGCCATGTTGTAGGGCGGGAAATTCTCGGTCAGCAGCACCACGCTGTAGTCCGGGTCCACTTCGGCGCGCGCGGCAGCGGTCAGCACCACAAGGGTGCCGCCAAGCGCGAGGAGCAGGCGTTTGAACATAGATCTTCTCGTTCTTCTGAAAAGGCAGACCCCGCCAGAATAACCAGCACTTATGCTGCAGCACAGTGCCGGCGTGACAATCCTGGCAAATTGCCTCAATACCGGGCCTCGATGGCCTGCAGCACACCCTCGGCGCGCAGGGCGTCCAGAGCCGTCTGCAACTTCTGCACCAGCTCGTCGGGGGTCTGCCTGTTCAGTGCCAGGTAGAGCTCGGCGGTATGCAGGCGCTGCACCACCCTGAGGTTGTCGATGCCCTCCTGGCGGGCCATGTAGCGGCCCGCCTGGTCGGAGGTGACCCACAGGTCGATCTGCCCCTTGTCCAGTTTCCGGGCGTTCTCGTTGTCGCGCAGCGTGGTCTGCACGCTCAGGCCGCGGTCGAGGAGGAACTGGGTCTTGGCGTCGCCCTTGTAGCCGCCGATGCGGTAACGCGCGGCGTCCTGCAGGTTGGCCAGTTGGATCGGGCTGTCGCCCCTGGCCAGCAGAACCCAGTGATTGGTGGCGATGGGGCCGACCCACTTGAACAGCGCCTCGCGCTCCTGGGTGCGCGCGGTGGAGAACAGGCCGTAGCCGCCGTCCTCGAGGGTCTGCTGGTAGACCCGCTGCCAGGGGAAGCGCAGGATCTGCTGGCACTCGACCTCGGCGCGCTGGCACACCGCGCGCAGGATATCGGCACTGATGCCGCTGACCCCCTCGCCCTTGGCGAAGTTGCTGCCGTTGACCGACATGTTGAAGGGCGCCAGGTTCTCGGTGAGCAGCACCAGTGCCTCGGCGCGCGCCAGACTGGCGCCGCAGAACAGGAAAACAACGGCAAATAGCCGGAAAGCGGACATAGGGACTCCGTGTCGGGAAAGTTCGGGATGCAGGGCGCGCAGCCGCACCGGGCGGCGGCCGGAGGGCCTGGGCGCAGGGGCGCCATGCTAGCGCCATCGATGGCATTGTGCCGTCGACTCGCCCGCAGCTTTGGCCGGCAGAACGCCGGCCAGCAGAGGGTCAGCGCACGACGATGCCACGACTGGCCAGATAGGCCTTGGCTTCCGGCACTGTGTATTCGCCGAAGTGGAAGATGCTCGCCGCCAGCACGGCGTCGGCCTTGCCTTCGAGGATGCCGTCGGCCAGGTGCTGCAGGTTGCCGACGCCGCCGGAGGCGATCACCGGCACCCGCACCGCCTCGCTGATGGCGCGGGTCACGCCGAGGTCGTAGCCGCTCTTGACGCCGTCCTGGTCCATGCTGGTGAGCAGGATCTCGCCGGCGCCCAAGCCTTCCATCTTGCGCGCCCACTCCACCGCATCCAGGCCGGTCGGCTTGCGCCCGCCGTGGGTGAAGATCTCCCAGCGGCCCGGCTCGCCCGGCGCGGACACGCGCTTGGCGTCGATGGCGACGACTATGCACTGCGAGCCGAAACGCGCCGCGGCCTCGCCGACGAACTCGGGGTTGAACACCGCGGCGGTGTTGATCGACACCTTGTCGGCGCCGGCATTGAGCAGGTTGCGGATGTCCTGCACGGTGCGCACGCCGCCACCGACGGTGAGCGGGATAAACACCTGGCTGGCCATGCGCTCGACCGTGTGCAGGGTGGTGTCGCGACCGTCGACGCTGGCGGTGATGTCGAGGAAGGTGATCTCGTCGGCGCCCTGCTCGTCGTAGCGACGGGCGATTTCGACGGGGTCCCCCGCGTCGCGGATATTCTCGAACTTGACGCCCTTGACCACGCGGCCGTTGTCCACGTCCAGGCAAGGGATGATGCGTTTGGCCAGTGCCATGGCGACTTCTCTCGTAGGGTGCGCGGTGCGCACCGGTAACCCGTCAGGGGTGCGCACGGCGCACCCTGCCCAACTCTCAGCCCTTGAAGCTGTCGCAGAAGGCCTGCGCTTCGGCCACGTCCAGGGTGCCCTCGTAGATGGCACGGCCGGTGATGGCGCCGATGATGCCGGGCGAGCGCGCCAGCAGCAGCTTCTCGATATCGCCGAGGTTGTGGATGCCGCCGGAGGCGATCACCGGAATCTTGCTGGCGGCGGCCAGCGCGGCGGTGGCTTCGACGTTGCAGCCCTGCATCATGCCGTCCTTGGCGATGTCGGTATAAACGATTGCCGAGACGCCGTCGGCCTCGAAGCGCTTGGCCAGGTCGGTGGCCTGCACGCTGGACACTTCGGCCCAGCCGTCGGTGGCGACGAAACCGTCCTTGGCATCCAGACCGACGATCACCTTGCCGGGGAAGGCCTTGCACGCCTCGGCGACGAACTCGGGCTCTTTCACCGCCTTGGTGCCGATGATCACGTAGCTGACCCCGGCGCGCACGTAGTGCTCGATGGTCTCCAGGGTGCGGATGCCGCCGCCGATCTGGATCGGCAGGTTCGGGTAACGCTTGGCGATGGCGGTGACCACCTCGCCGTTGACCGGCTGCCCCTCGAAGGCGCCGTTAAGATCGACCAGGTGCAGCCGACGGCAGCCGCCCTCGACCCACTTGGCGGCCATGCTCACCGGGTCATCGGAGAACACCGTGGAGTCTTCCATACGGCCCTGACGCAGACGCACGCAGGCGCCGTCCTTCAGATCGATAGCGGGGATAATCAGCATCGGTTGAACCTGCTCAAGTTTGAATACGGTAAGGCGCTCAGCTTTTCTCGAGCGCCCAGAGGTCGCTCTCGATGCTGTCGAACCTGTCCTTCAGGTGCGCCTGCACGTCGAGAATCGCCTTGTTGTAGTAGTGCGGTGCCAGCTCGCGCGTGATCAGGTCGAGCACTTCCTGCACCTCGAAGGTGCCCAGCTGCAGCTCGAAACGCTGGTCGAGAAAGCGCTGCAACAGCAGCAGCGCGGCCTGCTCCTGGGCAGGCTCCAGCGCCAGGCTCGGCACCTTGGCGCGCGCCATTACCAGCGGCCATCCCAGGCGGCGAAGTTCTGCAGCAGCTGCAGGCCGTGGGTATGGCTCTTCTCCGGGTGGAACTGCACGGCGAAGCGCGAACCCTCGGCCAGCGCGGCGGCGAAGTCCTTGCCGTAGTGACCGCGACCGACCACCTGCTGCGGCTTGCCGGCCTCGATGTAATAGCTGTGCACGAAGTAGAAGCGCGCGTGATCCGGAATGTCGTGCCACAGCGGGTGCTTGACCGTCTGCGCCACCTCGTTCCAGCCCATGTGCGGCACCTTCAGGCGCTCGCCGTCTTCGCTCAGGTCCTTGCCGAAGAAGCGCACCTGGCCGGGGAACAGGCCGATGCAGTCGACGCCGTCGTTCTCCTCGCTACGCTCGAGCAGCGCCTGCATGCCGACGCAGATGCCGAGGAAGGGACGGTCGGTGCTGACCTCGCGCACCAGCTCGTCGAAGCCCAGGCGCCTGATCTCGGCCATGCAGTCGCGGATCGCGCCGACCCCGGGGAACACCACGCGGTCGGCCTCGCGGATCACCTTGGCGTCCGAGGTCACCAGCACGCGGCCGGCGCCGACGTGCTCCAGCGCCTTGGCCACCGAGTGCAGGTTGCCCATGCCATAGTCGATTACGGCTACCGTCTGCATTTACAGGCAGCCCTTGGTCGACGGCATCTGCCCGGCCATGCGCGGATCCAGCTCCACGGCCATGCGCAACGCGCGGCCGAAGGCCTTGAACACGGTCTCGATCTGGTGGTGGGTGTTGTGCCCGCGCAGGTTGTCGATGTGCAGGCTGACCAGGGCGTGGTTGACGAAGCCCTGGAAGAACTCCTGGAACAGGTCGACGTCGAAGTTGCCGACCACGGCGCGGGTGAAGGGCACGTGCATCTGCAGGCCGGGACGGCCGGAGAAGTCGATCACCACGCGCGACAGCGCTTCGTCCAGCGGCACGTAGGAATGGCCGTAGCGGGTCATGCCCTTCTTGTCGCCGACGGCCTTGGCGAAGGCCTGGCCGAGGGTGATGCCGACGTCCTCGACGGTGTGGTGGTCGTCGATATGCAGATCGCCCTTGCACTCGATATCGAGGTCGATCAGGCCATGGCGGGCGATCTGGTCGAGCATGTGCTCGAGAAAGGGCACGCCAATATCGAATTTGGCCTTGCCGCTGCCATCCAGGTTGATCGAGACCTTGACCTGGGTCTCCAGGGTGTTGCGCTCGACGAATGCCGTACGTTCGGCCATCACCAGCTCCACAAATTGCCAACGGAAAAAGGCCAGCATTATAGGCGGGCCAGGGGCCGTGCGGCTACCGGCGGCGGTCGGATCGCCAGGCCATGGGCGCGATAGCCGGCCGTGACGAGCCAGCCCGGCGGCGCCGCGGGCTCACCCGCCGGACACCGGCACTCGCATCGGCCGCGCCAGCAAGCGCCACAGCCAGCCCAGGCTGGCCAGGCCAGCGAGCGCGACCGCCAGTGCCCAGCCCCACTGTCCCGGCGCCAGCCACTGCGCCCAGGCCAGCGCCAGCGCGGCCATGGCCAGCTGGCGCGCCAGCTCCAGGCGCCAGAAGGCGCGCCCCTCGAACAGCAGGCCGAGGCTGACGCAGCCGGCGAGGATCAGCCCCGCCAGCAGCCAGGGCTCCCAGAACGCGGCACGCGTCAGGCTGAGCAGGAAACCCAGGGCCAGCGCGTTGATCAGCAGAAACTGCACCAGGGCGTAGGCCTTGAGTGCGGCCGGGTAGGCGCAGTCGAACTTCTCCGCGTCCATCTTCGGCCAGGGCAGCTGGCGCACGTCGGCCGGGCGCCAGCCGGTGGGCATCCACCACAGGCGCAGGCGATCCCACCAGGAGCGGGTGGCCCGCGCATCGGCCCAGAGCAGACGCCACCAGGAGAACTGCAGGCGGATCGGGTCGAAGGTGCGCACCGGCGTGGTCACCCCGTAGCGCACCGGCTCGCGCTCCTCGGCAAAGGTGCCGAACAGCTTGTCCCAGAGGATGAACACGCCGCCGTGGTTCTTGTCGATGTAGCAGTCGTTCTGCCCGTGGTGCACGCGATGCAGCGAGGGCGTGACCAGCACCCGCTCCAGCCAGCCGAGGCGGCCGACGTGCTGGCTGTGAATCCAGAACTGATAGCCCAGCTGCACGCCGAGCAGCAGCAGGAACAGCGGCAATGGCAGGCCGAGCAGCGCCAGCGGCAGGTAGAAGGGCCAGTCGAAGGCGGTCTGGAAAGCGCCCTTGCGCAGCGCGGTGGAGAGGTTGAAGTCCTCGCTGGAATGATGCGGCTGGTGCGCGCCCCACAGCAGGTTGTAGCGATGCAGGCTGCGGTGCGCCCAGTAGAAGCACAGGTCCACCGCGACGAAGCCGAGCAGCCAGGTCCAGGGCGAGGCCGCGTCCAGCGTCCACAGCCGCGCGTGCTCGTAGAGCCAGGCATAGGGCAGGATCAGCAGCAGGCGCAGCGGCCCCTCCAGCAGCAGGCGCAGCACCGCGGTGTTGACGCTGGTGGCGGCGTCGGCCAGGCGCCAGGTGTGGCGGCCGCTGTGCCGCTCGTAGGCCAGCTCCAGCAGGATCAGCAGGATGTACAGGGGCAAGGCGAGTACCGCGACGTTCATGGCCACCTCGTGCTTCTTGTTATGCTGCCAGCCTAATCCGCGAACGCCACCCGCGCGGCAGCCAAACCCGCCAAACAGCAGCACCGAACACGCCATGCACAGCATCGACACCCTGATCATCGGCGCCGGCGCCCTCGGCCTGGCCTGCGCCGCGCGCCTGGCCGAAGCCGGCCGCGACACGCTGATCCTCGAAGCCGAGGGCCTGATCGGCAGCCACGCCTCCAGCCGCAATTCCGAGGTGATCCACGCCGGCCTCTACTATCCGCCCGGCTCGCTCAAGGCCGAGCTGTGCCTGGAGGGCCGCGAGCGCCTGTACGCCTGGTGCGCGCAGCACGGCGTGGCGCAGCGGCGCATCGGCAAGCTGCTGGTGGCGGTGGAAGAAGACGAGATCGCCAGGCTCGAGGCCCTCGCGGCCAACGCCGAGGCCTGCGGCGTGGGCGACCTGCAGGCCGTCGACCAGACCCGCCTGCGCGAGCTGGAACCGGCGCTGCGCGGGGTGCGCGCGCTGCTCTCGCCGAGCACCGGGATCATCGACAGCCACGCCTACCTGCAGTCGCTGCTGGCGGTGGCCGAGAGTCGTGGCGCGCAGCTGATCCTGCACAGCCGCGTCGAGCGCCTGCGCCGCGACGACGACGCCTGGCTCGCCAGCGGCCACAGCGCCGGCGAGCCGTTCGAGCTGCGCGCGCAACGGGTGGTCAACGCCGGCGGCCTGTTCGCCCAGTGCCTCGCCGCCACGCTCGGCGGCCTGCCGGTGCCGCCGCTGCATTTGTGCCAGGGCCGCTACTTCGGCTACAGCGGCCGCGCGCCGTTTTCCCGGCTGATCTACCCCATGCCGGAAGCCAACACCGCCGGCCTGGGCATCCACGCCACCCTCGACCTGGCCGGCCAGCTGCGCTTCGGCCCCGACGTGCACTGGCTGGACGCCCTCGACTACCGGGTCGACGAGCGCCTGCGCGCGCCCTTCGCCGCCGCCATCGGTCGCTACTTCCCGGCGCTCGACGCCGCGCGTCTGCACCCCGGCTACGCCGGCGTGCGCGCCAAGCTCAGCGGCCCGGGGGAACCGCCCGCCGACTTCCTGATCCAAACCCCTGCCGATCACCGCCTGCCCGGCCTGGTCAATCTGTTCGGCATCGAGTCGCCGGGGCTGACCGCCAGCCTGGCCATCGCCGAGCGGGTCGCCGCGGCCCTGTAACGCTATACTCGGCGCCCATATCGACGGCCGCCCGCGCCCGACGCGCAGGCCGCCCGCAATCCGTTATCGAAACAAGGACTCGTCCATGAAAGCGCTCGGCAAGATCCTGGGTCTCTTCCTCCTCGGGCTGCTGCTGCTCATAGTGGCGCTGCTGTTCGCCCTGACCCACCTGTTCGCCCCCAACGACTACAAGGACGAGATCCGCCAGCTGGCCCGCGACAAGGCCAACCTGGAGCTGCAGCTCAAGGGCGATATCGGCTGGAGCCTGTTCCCCTGGCTGGGCCTGGAGCTGACCGACGCCACCCTGGCCAGCGCCGACACCCCGGAGCAGCCCTTCGCCGACCTGCGCCTGCTCGGCCTGTCGGTGCGGGTGCTGCCGCTGCTGCGCAAGGAAGTGCAGATGAGCGACATCCGTGTCGACGGCCTCAACCTCAACCTGCAGCGCGACGCCAAGGGCCGCGGCAACTGGGAAGGCATAGGCAAGCCGGCGCAGGCCAGCGCAGCGGCGCAAACGCCGAGCGAACAGCCGCCAGCCAGCGACGCCCCGAGCGAGACGAAGACCGACAAGCCCGCCGGCCAGCCGATCAAGCTGGATATCGACAGCCTGACCCTGAGCAACTCGCGCATCGACTACCACGACGCGCAGCAGGATCAGCAATTCACCCTGGAAAACATCGAGCTGAAGACCGGCGCCATCCGCGAGGGCGCGGCCATCCCGCTCAAGCTCGGCGCCTTCTTCGGCACCAACCAGCCGCTGCTGCGCGCGCGCAGCGAGCTGGAGGGCCAGCTGCGCTTCGATCGCGCGCTCAAGCGCTACCAGTTCGAAGACCTCAAGCTGGCCGGCGAAGCCTCGGGCGAGCCGCTCAAGGGTAAGACGCTGAACTTCGCCGCCCAGGGGCAGCTGCTGGTCGACCTGGCGGCCAACGTCGCCGAATGGAACGGCCTGAAACTGTCCGCCAACCAGCTGCGCGCGCTCGGCGAGCTGAAACTGCGCGAGCTGGACAAGGACGCCAAGCTGGCCGGTGGCCTGTCCATCGCCCCGCTCAACCTGCGCGAATTCCTCACCGGCATCGGCGTCGAACTGCCGGCCATGCAGGACGCCGACAGCCTCGGCCAGTTCGAACTGGCCAGCCGCCTGAGCGGCTCGACCAAGGGCGTGATGCTGGAAGAACTCAACCTCAAGCTGGACGGCAGCACCTTCACCGGCAGCCTTGGCGTGGCCGACTTCGCCCGCCAGGCGCTGCGCGCCGACCTCAAGGGCGACAAACTCGACCTCGACCGCTACCTGCCGCCGCAAGCCCAGGACAGTGCCGGCGCCGCACGCAAGGCCGAGGTCAAGGACAGCATCGCCGGCGCCGGCAAGGACGGCACCACGCCGCTGCCCAAGGCGCCGACCCAGCAGGCCTGGAGCGACGAGAAGGTGCTGCCGGTGGACCAGCTGCGCAAGCTCGACCTGCAACTGGCACTGGGCCTGGGCCAGCTGACCTACGACAAGCAGCAGTTCGAGGACGTCCGCATCAAGGCCAACGGCCGCGGCGGCCTGATCAGCCTGGAAGAGGCCCGCGGCAAGCTGCAGGGCGGCAGCTTCGTCAGTACCGGTCGCATCGACGTGCGCCAGGCCGAGCCGATGCTCAGCCTGGAGCAGCGCCTCAGCCGTATGCCGCTGGAGCCGCTGCTGAAGAAGGACGGCCAGCCCTCGCCGATCAAGGGCCTGCTCGACCTCGACGCCAAGTTCAATAGCCGCGGCAACAGCCAGAAGGCCTGGATCGAAGCGCTCAACGGCAACGCCAGCTTCGTCCTCAACGACGGCGTGCTGGTCGACGCCAACCTCGAACAGCAGCTGTGCCGCGGCATCGCCACCCTCAACCGCAAGGTGCCGAGCAACCCGCCGACCGGCAAGGACACGCCGTTCCGCGAACTCAAGGGCAGTCTCAACGTGCGTGACGGCGTCGCCCACAACCCCGATCTCAAGGCGCTGGTGCCGGGCCTGGCGGTCAGCGGCAAGGGCGACCTCGACCTGCGCGTGCTCGGCCTCGACTACCAGGTCGGCATCACCCTCGAGGGCGACCAGCGCGAAATGCCCGACCCGGCCTGCCAGGTCAACGAGCGCTACGTCGGCATCGAATGGCCGCTGCGCTGCCGCGGCCCGCTGGAACTGGGCGCCAAGGCCTGCCGCCTGGACCAGGATGGCCTGGGCAAGATCGCCGCGCGCCTGGCCGGCAACAAGCTGACCGAGAAGCTGGAAGAGAAGCTCGGCGACAAGGTCAGCCCGGACCTGAAAGACGCACTCAAGGGCCTGTTCAACCGATGAGCCCCGAGCAGTTCAACGGCGCCGTGCTGGCCTGGTACGACCAGCACGGGCGCAAGGATCTGCCCTGGCAGCAGAACATCACCCCGTATCGCGTCTGGGTGTCGGAAATCATGCTGCAGCAGACCCAGGTCAGCACCGTGCTCGGCTACTTCGACCGTTTTATGGCCGCGCTGCCGACGGTGCGCGACCTGGCCGAAGCGCCGGAAGACGAAGTGCTGCACCTGTGGACCGGCCTGGGCTACTACACCCGCGCGCGCAACCTGCAGAAGACCGCGCAGATCGTCATGCGCGAGCACGGCGGCGAGTTTCCCCGCAGCGTCGAGGCGCTGGCCGAGCTGCCCGGCATCGGCCGCTCCACCGCCGGCGCCATCGCCAGCCTGAGCATGGGCCTGCGCGCGCCGATCCTCGACGGTAACGTCAAGCGCGTGCTGGCGCGCTACGTCGCGCAGGAGGGCTATCCCGGCGAGCCGAAGGTGGCCAAGCAGCTGTGGGACGTCGCCGAGCGCCTCACCCCGCACGAACGGGTCAACCACTACACCCAGGCGATGATGGACCTGGGCGCCACCCTCTGCACCCGCAGCAAGCCCAGCTGCCTGCTGTGCCCGGTGCGCAGCGGCTGCCAGGCCCATCTGCTCGGCCTGGAAATCCGCTACCCAATAGCCAAGCCGCGCAAGGCACTGCCGCAGAAGCGCACCCTGATGCCGCTGCTGGTCAACGCCGCCGGCGACATCCTGCTCTATCGCCGCCCCTCCACCGGGCTGTGGGGTGGGCTGTGGAGCCTGCCGGAACTGGACGACCTCGAGCAGCTCGCAGACATCGGTCAGCAGCAACAGCTTGAGCTTGGCGAGCGCCAAGAGCTGGAAGGCCTGACCCACACCTTCAGCCACTTCCAGCTGGCCATCGAACCCTGGCTGGTGCGGGTGACCGAGCAGCCGAGCCGCGTGGCCGAGGGCGACTGGCTCTGGTATAACCTCGCCACCCCGCCGCGCCTGGGCCTCGCCGCCCCGGTGAAGAAGCTGCTGAAACGCGCGGCGCAAGCCATCAATGCTGGAGAACCGACATGACCCGCACCGTGCTGTGCCGCAAATACAAACAGGAACTGCCCGGCCTGGATCGCGCGCCCTACCCCGGCCCCAAGGGCGAGGACATCTTCGCCAACGTCTCCAAGCAGGCCTGGGACGAGTGGCAGAAACACCAGACCATGCTGATCAACGAACGCCGGCTGAACATGATGAACGCCGAGGACCGCAAGTTCCTGCAGACCGAGATGGACAAGTTCCTCTCCGGCGAGGAATACGCCCAGGCCGAAGGCTACGTGCCGCCGAGCGAATGAGGATCCAGGGTGCGCACGGCGAACCCTACCCGCCACGCACCTAAGCGCCCGTAATAATTAAATATTTTTCAAACCCGCGCTTGACACTGATCCTTCAAATCCGTCTAATAGCGCCCCGTTGGCCCAGGTAGCTCAGTTGGTAGAGCAGGGGATTGAAAATCCCCGTGTCGGCGGTTCGATTCCGTCCCTGGGCACCATGAATAGCAAACGAAGAGCCTCAGCCCTGTGCTGGGGCTTTTTGCTTTCTGCCTCCGGCGATTTCCCCGCGCCATTGTTTCGCCTGCGCGACAAGCAGCTGCAGCCAGGCGACACCCCGCCCCTGGAGCAAGCCATAGGCCAGCAAACGGCTTGGCGGTCACGGAAACGCTATGCTAGCTTGGCCGCCAGCCAGGACGGCCCGCTGCACGCCGGAGCGCTTTCGAAGAAGAAGAGGATCACACCCCATGGCCGAGGCGACGCCCGCGCTGGAAATCCGCAACCTGCACAAACGCTACGGCGACCTCGAAGTGCTCAAGGGCATTTCCCTGACGGCCAAAGACGGCGACGTCATCTCCATTCTCGGCTCCTCCGGCTCCGGCAAGTCCACCTTCCTGCGCTGCATCAACCTGCTGGAAAACCCGCACCAGGGACAGATCTTCGTCGCCGGCGAGGAGCTCAAGCTCAAGACCGCGAAGAACGGCGACCTGGTCGCCGCCGACAACCGGCAGATCAATCGCCTGCGCAGCGAGATCGGTTTCGTCTTCCAGAATTTCAATCTGTGGCCACACATGAGCGTGCTCGACAACATCATCGAGGCGCCGCGCCGCGTGCTCGGCCAGAGCAAGGCCGAGGCCATCGAGGTGGCCGAGGCGCTGCTGGCCAAGGTCGGCATCGCCGACAAGCGTCACGTCTACCCCAACCAGCTCTCCGGCGGCCAGCAGCAGCGCGCGGCCATCGCCCGCACCCTGGCCATGCAGCCGAAGGTGATCCTGTTCGACGAGCCCACCTCGGCGCTGGACCCGGAGATGGTACAAGAAGTGCTTAACGTGATCCGCGCGCTTGCCGAGGAGGGCCGCACCATGTTGCTGGTCACCCACGAAATGAGCTTCGCCCGCCAGGTGTCCAGCGAGGTGGTGTTCCTCCACCAGGGCCTGGTCGAAGAACAGGGGCCACCGGCCCAGGTATTTGACAACCCGCTATCGGCACGCTGTAAACAATTCATGTCCAGCAATCGCTAACACGGAGCAACATGCATGCAGAACTATAAGAAGATCCTGCTGGCCGCGGCCGCCACCCTGGCCTTCGGCACCAGCGCTGTCGCCGCCGACAAGCTGAAACTCGGCACCGAAGGCGCCTACCCGCCCTTCAACCTGATCGACGCCAGCGGCAAGGTCACCGGCTTCGACGTGGAAATCGGCCAGGCGCTGTGCGCCAAGATGCAGGCCGAGTGCGAGGTGGTCACCTCCGACTGGGACGGCATCATCCCGGCCCTCAACGCCAAGAAGTTCGACTTCCTGATCGCTTCGATGTCGATCACCGAGGAGCGCAAGGCGGCGGTGGACTTCACCGAGCCCTACTACACCAACAAGCTGCAGTTCATCGCGCCCAAGTCGGCCGACTTCAAGACCGACGAAGCCAGCCTCAAGGGCAAGGTGATCGGCGCCCAGCGCGCCACCATCGCCGGCACCTGGCTGGAGGACAACCTGGGCAAGGTGGTCGACATCAAGCTGTACGACACCCAGGAAAACGCCTACCTCGACCTGGCCTCCGGTCGCCTCGACGGCGTGCTGGCCGACACCTTCGTCAACTGGGAATGGCTCAAGAGCGACGCCGGCAAGGACTTCGAGTTCAAGGGCGACCCGGTATTCGACAACGACAAGATCGGCATCGCCGTGCGCAAGGGCGACCCGCTGCGCGAGAAGCTGAACACCGCGCTGCAGGCCATCATCGCAGACGGCACCTACAAGCGGATCAACGACAAGTACTTCCCGTTCAGCATCTACTGACCTGACGGCACCGCGTCGCCACCCGGCGGCGCGGCTACCCGAGCCCTCCGATGATTTTCGATCTCCACGGATTCGGCCCCGCCCTGGCCGCCGGCACCCTGATGACCATCCAACTGGCGCTCTCCGCGCTGGCGGTGGGCCTGGTGCTCGGCCTGCTCGGCGCGCTGGCCAAAACTTCGCCGTACAAGCCGCTGCAGTGGCTCGGCGGCAGCTACTCGACCATAGTCCGCGGCGTGCCCGAACTGCTCTGGGTGCTGCTGATCTACTTCGGCACGGTCAACCTGATGCGCAGCCTGGCCGACCTGCTCGGCATCGAGAGCCTGGAGCTCTCCGCCTTCGCCGCCGGCACCATCGCCCTCGGCCTGTGCTTCGGCGCCTACGCCACCGAGGTGTTCCGCGGCGCCATCCTGGCCATCCCCAAGGGCCACCGCGAAGCCGGCCTGGCCCTCGGCATGTCCAAGGGACGCATCCTCTGGAAGCTGATCCTGCCGCAGATGTGGCGCATCGCCCTGCCCGGCCTGGGCAACCTGTTCATGATCCTGATGAAGGACACCGCGCTGGTGTCGGTGATCGGCCTGGAAGAGATCATGCGCCGCTCGCAGATCGCCGTGACCGCCAGCAAGGAGCCCTTCACCTTCTATATGGTCGCCGCCTTCATCTACCTGGGCCTGACCGTTCTCGCCATGATCGGCCTGCATTTCCTCGAGAAGCGCGCCAGCCGCGGCTTCGTCCGGAGCGCCTCATGAACTGGGAAGTCATCATCAAATGGCTGCCGCGCCTGTCCGAAGGCGCGCTGCTGACCCTGGAGCTGGTGGCCATCGCCGTCATCGCCGGCCTGATCCTCGCCCTGCCCATGGGCATCGCCCGCGCCTCCAAGCACTGGTACGTGCGCGCCCTGCCCTACGGCTACATCTTCTTCTTCCGCGGCACGCCGCTGCTGGTGCAGCTGTTTCTGGTCTACTACGGCCTGGCCCAGTTCGACGCCGTGCGCCAGGGCCCGCTCTGGCCCTACCTGCGCGACCCCTACTGGTGCGCGATCATCACCATGACCCTGCACACCGCCGCCTATATCGCCGAGATCCTGCGCGGCGCCATCCAGGCGGTGCCGCCGGGCGAAGTGGAGGCGGCGCGCGCGCTGGGCATGTCGCGGGCCAAGACCATGCTCTACATCGTCCTGCCGCGCGCCGCGCGCATCGGCCTGCCGGCCTACAGCAACGAGGTGATCCTGATGCTCAAGGCCAGCGCCCTGGCCAGCACCGTGACCCTGCTGGAGCTGACCGGCATGGCGCGCACCATCATCGCCCGCACCTACCTGCCGGTGGAGATCTTCTTCGCCGCCGGGCTGTTCTACCTGGCCATCGCCTTCGTCCTGGTACGCGCCTTCCGCCTGCTGGAACGCTGGCTGCGCGTCGACGCCTGCCAGGGCCGCTGAGCAGCGCCGGGCCGTCGCCCCTCGACGGCCCGCCGCGCAAAACCTAGAATCCGCGGCTCCCGGTTCCGCCCGCCGCGTACCATGACCGAGCCCATCCTCTCCGCCGAGCAGCTGCTCGCCCGCTTCCAGGCGCTGGACGTCTTTCTCGTCCGCCACCAGGCGCTGTGGCGGCCCAAGCCCTTCGTCCAGCTGCAACTGCCCTGGGAGCGCGAACTGCCGCAGCTGGCCGCCTGGCTGCGCGCACGCACGCTGCAGCAGGCCGAGGCCAGCCACGGCAGGCCCTGGGAGCTGGACGCACCGGCGCCCTTCGCCGAACTCGCGACCCAGGCCAAGGCGCTCGCCGCATTGGGCGAACTGCCGCAGACGGCGATCGACGCGCGCCCGGCCCGCCTCGCCGTGGACATCCCCGGACGCAAGCTGCAGCAGATCCAGGCCTTCGCCAGCCGCCTGCAGTTCGCCACACCGGCCGGCCACTGGCTCGACTGGTGCGCGGGCAAGGGCCATCTGGGCCGCTGGCTGGCGCATGAGGGGCAACGCCTGACCTGCCTGGAATACGATCCCGCGCTGGTGGCATCCGGCGCCGCCCTGAGCCACCGCCAGGGCCTGGACGCCCGCCATCTGCAGCAGGACGTGCTCGCCGCCAGCGCCGCCGGGCACCTGCTGGCCGAGCATACGCCGGTGGCCCTGCACGCCTGCGGTGACCTGCACGTGCGCCTGCTGCAGCTGGCCAGTGCGCGCGGCTGCCGGCAACTGGCGGTGGCGCCCTGCTGCTATAACCGCATCGCCACGCCGCACTACCAGCCGCTGTCCACGGCTGCCCAGGGCTCGTCCCTGCAGCTGTCGCGCGACGACCTCGGCCTGCCGCTGAGCGAAACCGTCACCGCCGGCGCCCGCGTGCGCCGCCAGCGCGACCAGTCGATGGCCTGGCGCCTAGCCTTCGACCTGCTGCAGCGCCAGTTGCGCGGCGTCGATCAATACCTGCCCACCCCGCCGTTGGCCGCCGACTGGCTGGCCAAGCCCTTCGCCCGCTTCTGCCACGACCTCGCCGCCCTGCGCGGCGTGCCGACTCCCGGCGCACAGGACTGGGCCGAACTGGAAGCCCGCGGCTGGCAGCGCCTGGCCGAGGTGCGCAACCTGGAACTGTTGCGCCACCTGTTCCGCCGCCCACTGGAACTCTGGCTGCTGCTCGACCGCGCCCTGTATCTGCAGGAGCAGGGCTATGCGGTTCGACTGGGCAGCTTCTGCGACTACCGGCTGAGCCCGCGCAATCTGCTGCTGCTGGCCGAGCGCGCCTGAGTTGCTCACAGAAGCTGTGGATAACTCTGTTGATGCTTTCTGGGCAAATGCCGCAAGCGCTCTGCCGAATGGCCTCGGAAACGACTGATCATTTTTTGATCAGTATTTTTAGCCTAGTAAAAACAATAACTTGCATAAATCCGTGACACACCGCACAGAGACCGTGCACGAGCGTATCAAGTGCATTGCCATTGTGCATAAGCAAAACCCTGCTGATAGCCGAGCCCGCAACCAAGCGCCCCGCATAAGCTTTACTCGCCCTTGCGAATGGATATAATGGCGGCCCTTCTGCGCCGGTATAGCTCAGCTGGTAGAGCAACTGACTTGTAATCAGTAGGTCCCGGGTTCGACTCCTGGTGCCGGCACCACTTACTATCCAAGGCCTGCATCAATGCAGGCCTTTTTCATTTTCGTAGCGCCCGATCTTCTATAGCTTGCTCGTTACGCTCCCCGGTTCCGCGAGCGCTTATAGCGAAAGGCTGCCTAACGAGAGGACGAGGACATGCGCATCCTGATCACCGGCGGCGCCGGCTTTATCGGCTCGGCTCTGATCCGTCATCTGCTGCAGCACACCGAGCACCAGGTGCTCAATCTCGACAAGCTGACCTATGCCGGCAACCTGGAGTCGCTTGCCGAAGTGGCCGCCAGCCCGCGCTACCGCTTCGTCCAGGCCGATATCGCCGACAGCGCGCAGGTGGCGCAGACCCTGGCCGAATTCCAGCCGGATGCGATCATGCACCTGGCCGCCGAATCCCACGTCGACCGCTCCATCGACGGCCCCGCCGCCTTTATCCAGACCAATATCGTCGGCACCTACGCCCTACTGGAAAGTACCCGCGCCTACTGGCTCGGCCTGAGCGAGGAGCGCAAGGCGACCTTTCGTTTCCACCATATCTCCACCGACGAGGTCTACGGCGACCTGCACGGCGTCGACGAGCTGTTCGTCGAAACCACCCCCTACGCGCCCAGCTCGCCCTATTCGGCGAGCAAGGCGGCCTCCGATCACCTGGTGCGCGCCTGGCAGCGCACCTACGGCCTGCCGGTGCTGATCACCAACTGCTCGAACAACTACGGCCCTTATCATTTCCCCGAGAAGCTGATCCCGCTGATGATCCTCAATGCCCTGGCGGGCAAGCCGCTGCCGGTGTACGGCAACGGCCAGCAGGTGCGCGACTGGCTCTATGTCGAAGATCACGCCCGCGCCCTGCTCAAGGTGGTGAGCGAGGGCCAGGTCGGCGAGACCTACAACATCGGCGGCCACAACGAACAGAAGAACCTCGACGTGGTGCAGGCCATCTGCGCCCTGCTGGAAGAGCTGGCCCCCAGCAAGCCGGCCGGCGTGGCACGCTACGCCGACCTGATCACCTATGTGCAGGACCGTCCTGGGCACGATCTGCGCTACGCCATCGACGCCGGCAAGATCCAGCGCGAACTGGGCTGGGTACCGCAGGAAACCTTCGCAAGCGGTCTGCGCAAGACCGTGCAGTGGTACCTGGCCAACCTCGACTGGTGCCGCCGCGTGCAGGATGGCAGCTATCAGGGTCAGCGACTCGGCGCACTTTAAGGAGCCTGTTGATGACCTGCTGCGCGTCGGCCCTGCTGCGTTAAAAACAGGCTCGGAATGCTCATTTACAACTCGTAAACTCCGCTTCCTCGCCTGTTTTTGCCTTGCATGGCTCTAGCTCGCGAGATCCTAAACAGGCTCCAAGGAGCAGGAACAATGAAAGGCATCATCCTCGCCGGCGGTTCCGGCACCCGGCTGCACCCCATCACCCTCGGCGTGTCCAAGCAGCTGCTGCCGATCTATGACAAGCCGATGATCTACTACCCGCTGTCGGTGCTGATGCTCGCCGGCATCCGTGAGATCCTGATCATCTCCACCCCGGAAGACCTGCCCAACTTCCAGAAGATGCTCGGCGACGGCAGCCCGTTCGGCGTCCGCCTGCAGTATGCCGAGCAGCCCTCGCCGGACGGCCTGGCCCAGGCCTTCCTGATCGGCGAATCCTTTATCGGCGACGATTCGGTGTGCCTGATCCTCGGCGACAATATCTTCCACGGCCAGCACTTCACCGAGATGCTGCTGCGCGCCGCCAGCCATGACAGCGGCGCCACGGTGTTCGGCTACTGGGTCAGCGACCCCGAGCGCTTCGGCGTGGTGGAGTTCGACGCCGCCGGCAACGCCCTGTCGATCGAGGAGAAGCCGAACCAGCCGAAGTCCAGCTATGCGGTCACCGGTCTGTACTTCTACGACAACGACGTGGTGCGCATCGCCAAGGCGGTCAAGCCCTCGCCGCGCGGCGAACTGGAGATCACCGACGTCAACAACGCCTACCTGGCGCGCGGCGACCTGCGCGTGGAGCGCTTCGGCCGCGGCTTCGCCTGGCTCGACACCGGCACCCACGACAGCCTGCTGGAGGCCTCGCAGTACGTGCAGACCATCGAGCACCGCCAGGGGCTGAAGGTCGCCTGCCTGGAGGAGATCGCCTACCAGCACGGCTGGATCGACCGCGAGCAGTTGCTGCGGCGCGCCAAGGCCTTCGGCAAGACCGGTTACGGCCAGTACCTGTACAAGCTGGCGGAGGAATGAGCATGCAGGTGATCCAGACCCGTCTGCCCGAGGTGCTGATCCTCGAGCCCCAGGTGTTCGGCGACGAGCGCGGCTTCTTCTACGAGAGCTTCAATGCCCGCCGCTTCGCCGAGGCCACCGGGGTGAGCCGCGACTTCGTCCAGGACAACCATTCGCGCTCGGCCCGCGGCGTGCTGCGCGGCCTGCACTACCAGCTGCAGCAGGCCCAGGGCAAGCTGGTGCGGGTCAGCGCCGGCGAGGTCTACGACGTGGCGGTGGACCTGCGCCGCAGCTCGCCGACCTTCGGCCAGTGGGTCGGCGCGCACCTGTCGGCCGAGAACAAGCGCCAGCTGTGGGTGCCGGAAGGTTTCGCCCATGGTTTCCTGGTGCTCAGCGAGTATGCCGAATTCCTTTACAAGACCACCGACTACTATGCCCCAGCCCATGAACGCTGCATCCGCTGGGACGATGCCAGCCTGGCCATCGACTGGCCGCTGGATGGCCTCACCCCGCAACTGTCGGCCAAGGACCAGAAGGGCCTGAGCCTGCAGGACGCCGAGACCTTCCCATGAAGATCCTGATCAGCGGCCACACCGGCCAGGTCGCCCGCGAACTGCAACTGGCCCTGCAGGGGCATGAACTGCTCAGCCTGGGTCGCCAGGCCTTCGACCTGGCGCGCCCGGCCAGCCTGCGCGAGATCATCCTGCGCGAGCGCCCGCAGCTGCTGATCAACGCCGCCGCCCATACCGCGGTGGATCAGGCCGAGCAGGAGCGCGAGCTGGCCTTCGCCATCAACGCCGAGGCCCCCGGCGTCATGGCGCAGGCTTGCGCCGAGCTGGGTATACCGCTGCTGCACTACTCCACCGACTACGTGTTCGACGGCAGCAAAGACGCGCCCTACGTCGAGAACGATGCGCCCAATCCGCTGGGCGTGTACGGCGCCAGCAAGCTGGCCGGCGAACGGGCGGTGGCGGCCAGCGGCTGCGACCACCTGATCCTGCGCACCAGCTGGGTCTACTCGCGGCACGGCAAGAACTTCCTGCTGACCATGCAGCGCCTGCTGCAGGAGCGCGACCAGCTCAGGGTGGTGGCCGACCAGATCGGCGCGCCGACCTGGGCCGGCAGCATCGCCGCCGCCACCGCCGAGCTGATCGCGGCCTGGCAGGCGGGCAACCGCCACTGGGGCACCTACCACCTGAGCTGCCAGGGCGAGACCAGCTGGTTCGGCTTCGCCCAGGCCATCGGCGAACGCCTGCGCGCCGCCGGCAGGCCCTGCGCCGAGCTGCTGGCGATCCCTTCCAGCGACTACCCGACGCCGGCGCGTCGGCCGCTCAACTCGCGCCTGGACGGCAGCAAGCTGGCGCGTGACTGGCAGGTGCGCCTGCCCGCCTGGCAGGTGGCGCTGGACGCCTGCCTGCAACGCGCGGACTGAAGGCGCCCGGCGGAATGTGCATAATGCGCCGATCATCCCGGCGCAGTTTTCCATGAGCACGACCCCCGCCTCCCCGCGACGCCCCCGCTGGCGCAGCCTGCTGCTGCTGGCGCTGCTGCTCGCGCCGCTGCTGTGGCCGGTGCACTACCTGGCCGAGCGTTACTACCGCGAGGTGCTGATCGAGCAGAACCGGCAGACCCTCGACCTCTACGTCGCCAACCTGCTCGGCACCCTGCGGCGCTACGAGGTGCTGCCGCAGATCCTCGGCGACCTGCCGGGGCTGCGCGCCGCCCTGCATGCCCCCGACGACCCCGCCGTGCTGGACAGCGCCAATCGCCTGCTGACGCGGGTGCGCGAGCAGACCGGCGCCGACGTGATCTACCTGATGACCCCGCGCGGCGTCACCCTGGCCGCCTCCAACTGGGACAAGCCGGACAGCTTCGTCGCCGGCAACTTCGCCTTCCGCCCCTACTTCCGCGAGGCGCTGGCCGGGCGCCTGGGGCGCTTCTTCGGCCTCGGCACCACCTCCGGCAAGCGCGGCTACTACTTCGCCTACGCGGTGCGCGAGAACCAGCAGAACATCGGCGCGCTGGTGGTCAAGGTCGACCTCGACCACACCGAAACCCTGTGGGGCAACACCCCGGAACAGCTGCTGGTGACCGACACCAACGGCGTGGTGATCCTCACCTCGCGCCCGGACTGGCGCTTCCACGCCAGCCGCCCGCTGGATCGCGTCGAGCAGGCCGCCATCGCCGCCAACCAGCCCTACCCGACCCAGGCGCCGCCGGCGCTGAACCTCGACCCCGGCGCCTGGCTGACGCAGAGCCGCGCACTGGAGGAAACCGGCTGGACGGTGAGCATCCTCGCCCCGCGCATCCTCCTCGACCGCCCGGTGCGCAGCGCCGTGGCGGTCGGCGCCGCCGCCCTGCTGGCACTGCTGCTGCTGCTCGGCCTGCTGATGCAGCGTCGTCGCCACTACCTCGAACGCATCGCCCTCGACAGCCGCGCCAAGGCCGAACTGGAGCAGCGCGTGGCCGAGCGCACGCACGACCTGGAGTTGCTCAACAGCCGCCTCAAGCAGGAGGTGCTGGAACGCGAACAGGCGCAGCAGGAACTGGTGCGCGCCCAGGACGAGCTGGTTCAGGCCGGCAAGCTGTCAGCCCTCGGCACCATGAGTGCGAGCATCAGCCACGAGCTCAACCAGCCGCTGGCGGCGATCCGCAGCTACGCCGAGAACGCCGCCACCCTGCTCGACCACCAGCGCGGCGAGGACGCCCGCGCCAACCTCAAGCTGATCAGCGAACTGACCGAGCGCATGGCCTCGATCATCGCCCATCTGCGCGCCTTCGCCCGCCGCGACCGCCACGCCCCGGAACGGGTGGCCCTGCAGCCGGCGCTGGACGACGCCCTGGCGCTGCTGGCCAAGCGTCGCCGGGCGATGGACGTGGAGCTGATCCGCGACCTGCCGGATGCCACCCTGTGGGTCCAGGCCGGCGAGACGCGCCTGCGCCAGGTGCTCGGCAACCTGCTCGGCAACGCCCTCGACGCCCTGGTCGCCAAGGCGCCGCCGCGACGCATCTGGATCAGTGCCCGGCAGCAGGACGACCAGCTCGAACTGCTGCTGCGCGACAATGGTCCGGGCTTCTCGACCGAATCCCTGGCCCGCGCCCGCGAACCCTTCTTCACCACCAAGACCAGCGCCCAGGGCCTGGGCCTTGGCCTGGCCATCTGCGACAGCCTGATGCGCGCCCTGGGCGGCGAGCTGCTGCTGGCCAACCACCCGGACGGCGGCGCCCTGATCACCCTGCGCCTGCGCCTCGCCAGCCCCGGCGTCAACCTGCAACCCCCGGAGGACCCCTCGCCATGACCAGCGACAGCGCCATCGACAGCCGCACCCAGGTTCTGCTGATCGACGACGACGCCCACCTGCGCCAGGCACTCAGCCAGACCCTCGACCTGGCCGGACTCAAGGTGCTCAGCCTGGGCGACGCCCAGGGCCTGGCCGCGCGCATTCCGGCCGGCTGGCCGGGGGTGGTGGTCAGCGACATCCGCATGCCCGGCATCGACGGCCTGCAGCTGCTCGCCCAGCTGCGCGAGCGCGACGCCGAACTGCCGGTACTGCTGATCACCGGCCACGGCGACGTGCCGCTGGCGGTGCAGGCGATGCGCGCCGGCGCCTACGATTTCCTGGAAAAGCCCTTCGCCAACGACGACCTGCTCGACAGCGTGCGCCGCGCCCTCGATCTGCGCCGCCTGGTGCTGGACAACCGCAGCCTGCGCCTGGCTCTGACCGATCGCCAGCAGCTGGCCGGGCGCCTGGTCGGCCAGTCGCCGGCGATGCAGCGCCTGCGCGAGCAGATCGGCGCGCTGGCCGGGATCGCCACCGACGTGCTGATCCTCGGCGAGACCGGTGCCGGCAAGGAGGTGGTGGCGCGCGCCCTGCACGACCTGTCCAGCCGCCGCGACGGCCCCTTCGTCGCCATCAACGCCGGCGCCCTGGCCGAGTCGGTGGTGGAAAGCGAGCTGTTCGGCCACGAGGCCGGCGCCTTCACCGGCGCGCAGAAGCGAAGGATCGGCAAGTTCGAGTTCGCCAACGGCGGCACCCTGTTCCTCGACGAGATCGAGAGCATGAGCCTGGACGTGCAGGTCAAGCTGCTGCGCCTGCTGCAGGAACGGGTGGTCGAACGCCTCGGCGGCAACCAGCTGATCCCGCTGGACATTCGCGTCATCGCCGCGACCAAGGAAGACCTGCGCCAGGCCGCCGATGCCGGACGCTTCCGCGCCGACCTCTACTACCGGCTGAACGTCGCGCCGCTGTCCATCCCGCCGCTGCGCGAGCGCGGCGAGGACGCCCTGCTGCTGTTCCAGCACTTCGCCGAAGGCGCCACCGCGCGCCACGGCCTGCCGCCCCGCGAACTGCAGCCGGGACAGCGCGCACTGCTGCTGCGCCACCCCTGGCCAGGCAACGTGCGCGAGCTGCAGAACGCCGCCGAGCGCTTCGCCCTCGGCCTGGAGCTGGCGCTGGACAGCAACGCGCCGAACCTGCCGCCGGTCAGCGGCGGCCTCGGCGAACAGGTCGAAGCCTTCGAGCGCGCGCTGATCGCCGCCGAACTCAGCCGCCCGCACGGCTCGCTGCGCAGCCTGGCCGAGGCCCTTGGCCTGCCGCGCAAGACCCTGCACGACAAATTGCGCAAGCACGGCCTGCATTTCTCCGGCGCTGGCGGAAGCTCGCCAGAGGACTTCGACTGACTGGCGAGAAACCGCCAACGCCAGCCTCTTCCACCGCCATTTGCAGCCGCCGGCCGCCCTCGCCGGCCGCTCACGCAACGCCAGACAGGCCCCTGACCACGGGCCCTGGCGCCCTCCCCCGACTTACCGCGCGATCGCCTACGGCAGCCTGGCACAAGGGTTGCTCTAGGCAATGCCCAAGCGAACCCACAAGTACAAGTCCAGGCCTCGCTGCCGTCAGCCGGCGTTTTCCCCCAAGCCGCCTAGACTTGCTCTTGTCCGTTCGTCAGCAGCGCCCCTGGCGCCAATGCGATAAACACAACAAGAGGAAGCATCCGCATGTTCAAACTGACTGCCAAGGCGCTGGCTTGCGCCCTGTCCCTGTCCATCGCCGGCATGGCCCAGGCCGCCGACCCCATTGTCATCAAGTTCTCCCACGTGGTTGCCGAGCACACCCCGAAAGGTCAGGGCGCGCTGCTGTTCAAGCAACTGGCCGAAGAGCGCCTGGGCGACAAGGTGCGCGTGGAGGTCTACCCGAACTCCTCGCTGTTCGGCGACGGCAAGGAAATGGAAGCGCTGCTGCTCGGCGACGTGCAGATCATCGCCCCGTCGCTGGCCAAGTTCGAGCACTACACCAAGCAGATCCAGATCTTCGACCTGCCGTTCCTGTTCGACGACATGGCCGCGGTCGACCGCTTCCAGAAGGGCCCGGAAGGCCAGAAGCTGCTGACCTCCATGACCGACAAGGGCATCACCGGCCTGGGCTACTGGCACAACGGCCTCAAGCAGCTGTCGGCCAACAAGGCGCTGCTCGAGCCCAAGGATGCCCGCGGCCTGAAGTTCCGCGTACAGGCTTCCGCGGTGCTGGAAGAGCAGTTCAAGGCGGTGCGCGCCAACCCGCGCAAGATGAGCTTCGCCGAAGTCTATCAGGGCCTGCAGACCGGCGTGGTCAACGGTGCCGAGAACCCCTACTCGAACATCTACAGCCAGAAGATGCACGAGGTGCAGAAGTTCATCACCGAGTCCAACCACGGCCTGCTCGACTACATGGTGATCACCAACACCAAGTTCTGGGACGGTCTGCCGGCGGACGTGCGTGACGAGCTGAGCAAGATCATGGCCGAGGTCACCGTCGAGGTGAACAAGCAGGCCGACGCCCTCAACGAAGGCGACAAGCAGCGCATCCTCGAGGCCGGCACCACCGAAATCCTCACCCTGACCCCGGAGCAGCGTGCCCTGTGGCGCGACGCCATGCAGCCGGTGTGGAAGAAGTTCGAAGGCGAGATCGGTGCCGACCTGATCAAAGCCGCTCAGGCCGCCAACCAGCAGTAAGGCCGGAGAGCCGTAGGGTGGGCGACGCCGCGACTAGCGCCAGCCCACCGCGATGCTCACTGGGCATCGCCACGCTGCAACCGGTGGGTCGGCCGCACATGGCCGCCCCGCCCTACGCCCTTTCCATTCGGGAGAACCGACCATGAACGCCTTGCGGCGCGTCTGGGAGCACTTCGAGGAAGGCTTTATCGCCTTTCTCCTGGCGGCCATGACGCTGATCACCTTCGTCTACGTGATCCTCAACAACCTCTACACCGTTTTCTACTGGCTGGGCGACAGCTTCGGCGGCAACGAGTTTCTGCTCGGTATCGGCGACGCCATCCTCGACATGGCCCAGGCGATGACCTGGAGCAACGCCCTGACCAAGGCCCTGTTCGGCTGGCTGATCTTCTTCGGCCTGGCCTACGGCGTGCGCACCGCCGGCCATATCGGCGTCGACGCCCTGGTCAAACTGGCCAGCCGGCCGGTGCAGCGCGCCATCGGCATCGTCGCCTGCCTGTGCTGCCTGGGCTACGCCGGGCTGATCGCGGTCGGCAGCTTCGACTGGGTACGCACCCTGTTCATCGCCGGCATCGGTGCCGAAGACCTCGGCCACTACGGCATCCAGCAATGGCATATCGCGATGATCGTGCCCTTCGGCTACGCCATGGTGTTCGTCCGCTTCCTGGAAATCTTCGTGCGCATCCTGCGCAACGAGCAGACCGGCCTGGGCCTGGCCGACGAAGCCGCCGACGCCCTGAAGATCAATGAGCACGAGGAGCCCAAGCAATGACCGTTCTGTTCCTCTTCCTCCTGCTGTTCCTGCTGATGTTCATCGGCGTGCCGATCGCCGCCTCGCTCGGCCTGGCCGGCTCGGTCACCATCATGCTGTTCAGCCCCGACTCGGTGCGTTCGCTGGCGATCAAGCTGTTCGAGACCAGCGAGCACTACACCCTGTTGGCGATTCCGTTCTTCCTCCTGTCCGGCGCCTTCATGACCACCGGCGGCGTGGCCAAACGCCTGATCGACTTCGCCAACGCCTGTGTCGGCCATATCCGTGGCGGCCTGGCCATCGGCGCGGTGCTGGCGTGCATGCTGTTCGCCGCGCTGTCCGGCTCCTCGCCGGCCACCGTGGCCGCGGTCGGCTCGATTGCCATCGCCGGCATGGTGCGCTCGGGCTACCCGCAGGCGTTCGGCGCCGGCATCGTGTGCAACGCCGGTACCCTGGGCATCCTGATTCCGCCGTCGATCGTGATGGTGGTGTACGCCGCTGCCACCGAGCAGTCGGTGGGCAAGCTGTTTATGGCCGGCGTCATTCCGGGCGTGATGCTCGGCGTGGCGCTGATGGTGGCGATCTACATAGTCGCAAGGGTCAAGAAGCTGCCGGCCCTGCCGCGCGCCAGCCTGCGCGAATGGCTGCGCTCGGCGCGCGAGGCGATCTGGGGCCTGTCGCTGATGGTGATCATCCTCGGCGGTATCTACAGCGGCATGTTCACCCCCACCGAGGCAGCTGCGGTGGCCGCGGTGTACGCCGGCTTCGTCGCCCTGTTCATCTACAAGGACCTGACCTGGCGCGAATGCCCGAAGGTGCTGCTGGAGTCCGGCAAGCTGACCATCATGCTGATGTTCATCATCGCCAACGCCATGCTCTTCGCCCACGTGCTGACCACCGAGCAGATCCCGCAGACCATCACCGCCTGGGTGGTCGACCTCGGCCTGCAGCCCTGGCAGTTCCTGCTGGTGGTGAACATCGTGCTGCTGATCGCCGGCGCCTTCATGGAGCCCTCGGCGATCATCCTGATCCTCGCGCCGATCCTGTTCCCCATCGCCATGCAGCTGGGCATCGACCCGATCCACCTGGGCATCATCATGGTGGTGAACATGGAGATCGGTTTGATCACCCCACCGGTGGGGCTCAACCTGTTCGTCACCTCGGCGGTGACCGGCATGCCGCTGACCCACGTGATCCGCGCCGCCCTGCCGTGGCTGATGATGCTGATCGGCTTCCTCATGGTGATCACCTACATCCCGGCCGTGTCCCTGGCCCTGCCGAACTGGCTGGGCATGAGCTAGGCCGCATCCACGCTGCTACTTTGGTACTTTGTGTACCCACTCCGCCCGGCCTTAGCGCCGGGCTTTTTTTGTCTTGGCGCAAGGCGGCCCCGCGACATCCGGCAGCGACGCGCCAGCGGGTGCGCTCCGCCGCGGTGCAGGCCCGTAGGGTGGGCTTCAGGCCACCAACGGTGGTCAGCGTGGGCTAAGGCGGATCGCCGGGCCCCCGAGCCTGCCCTGGAGCGCCTGGCCACAGCTCACTCAGACATAGCCATAAAAAACGGGCCCATCGGGCCCGTTTTTTATCGCGCTAGCGGTCGTTTAGCTGCGGCTAGCGGCCGGCTGCCAGACGGTCTCGTCCATGGCCTGCTGCAGGGCCTTCTTGCGCCGCTCCTCGGCGCGCTGGGCGAAGAACCAGGCGAGGAAGGTGGCGAAGGACACCGCCAGCAGGATCAGACTGGCCACCGCGTTGATCTCAGGTTTCACCCCCAGGCGCACGGCGGAGAAGATCTCCATCGGCAGGGTGGTGGAGCCGGGACCGGAGACGAAGCTGGCCAGCACCAGGTCGTCCAGTGACAGGGCGAAGGACATCATCGCCCCGGCCGCCAGCGACGGCGCGATCATCGGCACGGTGATCAGGAAGAACACCTTCCACGGCTTGGCGCCCAGGTCCATGGCCGCCTCCTCGATGGACAGGTCCAGCTCGCGCAGGCGCGCCGACACCACCACCGCCACGTAGGCCGAGCAGAAGGTGGTGTGGGCGATCCAGATGGTGGTCATGCCGCGCTGCGCCGGCCAGCCGATCAGCTGCGCCATCAGCACGAACAGCAGCAGCAGCGACAGACCGGTGATCACCTCGGGCATCACCAGCGGCGCGGTGACCAGGCCGCCGAACAGGGTGCGGCCCTTGAAGTGGGTGACCCGGGTCAGCACGAAGGCCGCCAGGGTGCCCAGCGCCACCGCGGCGATGGCGGTGTAGCAAGCGATCTCCAGCGAGCGCATCACCGAGTTCATCAGCTGGGTGTTGTCGAGCAGACCGACGTACCACTTCACCGACCAGCCGCCCCACACCGTCACCAGCCGCGAAGCGTTGAACGAGTAGATCACCAGGATGACCATGGGCAGGTAGATGAACAGCAGGCCCGCCCAGAGCATGATGTTGGAGAAACTGAAACGCTTCATGGCCGTCCCTCCAGCTCTTTGGCCCCGATTCTGGTTGGAAAGCCGGTTGAACAGAATGCTGGGCTCAATGTGATTGAACGAATCATGGCCGTCCCTCCAGCTCTTTCGCCTGGTTACGGTTGAACAGAATGATGGGCACGATCAGGATCGCCAGCATCACCACCGCCAAGGCCGAGGCCACCGGCCAGTCGCGGTTGTTGAAGAACTCCTGCCACAGCACCTTGCCGATCATCAGGGTCTCCGGGCCGCCGAGCAGTTCGGGGATGACGAACTCGCCGACCACCGGGATGAACACCAGCATGGAGCCGGCGATGATGCCGTTCTTCGACAGCGGCACGGT
This sequence comes from Pseudomonas sp. AOB-7, assembly GCF_003696305.1. Classification (GTDB taxonomy): domain Bacteria; phylum Pseudomonadota; class Gammaproteobacteria; order Pseudomonadales; family Pseudomonadaceae; genus Aquipseudomonas. Next base: position 134,984 of record NZ_RFFK01000011.1, read on the forward strand.
GATCTTCCAGAAGTTGTTGAAGTTGCTCGAACCCAGGTCGGAGGCGGCCTCCAGCAGGCTGAGGTCGTGCTTCACCAGGTTGGCGTAGAGCGGCAGGATCATGAACGGCAGGTAGGAGTAGACCACGCCGATATAGACCGCCACGTTGGTGTTGAGGATCTGCAGCGGCGTGTCGATCAGGCCGATGCCCATCAGCAGGCTGTTGAGCAGGCCGTTGTTGCCGAGAATGCCCATCCAGGCATAGACGCGGATCAGGATCGCGGTCCAAGTCGGCATCATGATCAGCAGCAGCAGCACCGTCTGGTGCTCCTTCGGCGCGCGGGCGATGGCGTAGGCCATGGGGTAGCCGATCAGCAGGCACAGCAGGGTGCTGAAGAAGGCGACCTGCAGCGAGCCGAGGTAGGCCGACAGGTACAGCGCATCCTCGGTGAGGAAGATGTAGTTGCCCAGGTTCAGCACGATCTGCAACTGGTTGTTGGCCCAGCTGTAGATCTCGGTGTAGGGCGGAATCGCCACGTCGGCTTCGGCGAAGCTGATCTTCAGCACGATGACGAAGGGCAACAGGAAGAACAGGAACAACCAGAGGAAGGGGATGCCGATCACGGCATGCCGCCCGCTGGGCAGGTAGCGCGAGAGTTTGGCCAGTTTCATGATTGCAGTACCACGCCGCTGTCGTCTTCCCAGTACACCACCACCGGATCGTCCCAGGTCGGGCGCTTGCCGCGGCGCTCGGCGTTGGCGATGAAGCACTGCACGATCTGCCCGGAGGTGAGTTTGACGTGGTACACCGAGTGGCCGCCGAGGTAGGCGATGTCGTGCACGTGGCCGCGGCTCCAGTTGTACTCGGGGTGCTCGTGATCGGCCGGCAGCTCGCTGGCCATCAGCAGTTTTTCCGGGCGCAGGGCGTAGCTGACCTTCTTGTCCTCGGCGCGGGTGGTGACGCCGTGGCCGATGAAGATCGGCTTGTCCAGCTGCGGGCAGTCGATGATCGCGTGGTCGGCCTCGTCGCTGCTGATCTGCCCGTCGAACAGGTTGACGCTGCCGATGAACTCGCACACCAGGCGGCTGGCCGGGGTCTCGTAGATGTCCACCGGGCTGCCGGTCTGGGCGATCCAGCCCAGGTGCATGATGGCGATGCGCTGGGCCATGGTCATGGCCTCTTCCTGGTCGTGGGTGACCATCACGCAGGTCACGCCGACCCGCTCGATGATCTCCACCAGCTCAAGCTGCATCTGCGAACGCAGCTTCTTGTCCAGCGCCCCCATCGGCTCGTCGAGCAGCAGCAGCTTGGGCCGCTTGGCCAGCGAACGGGCCAGGGCCACGCGCTGACGCTGGCCGCCGGACAGCTGGTGCGGCTTGCGCTTGGCGTACTGGCTCATGTGCACCAGCTTGAGCATCTCGGCCACCCGCGCCTCGATCTCGGCCTTGGGCAGGCCGTCCTGCTTGAGGCCGAAGGCGATGTTGTCGGCCACGCTCATGTGTGGAAACAGCGCGTAGGACTGGAACATCATGTTGATCGGCCGCTGGTAGGGCGGCATGTCGGTGATGTCGACGCCATCGAGGATGATGCGCCCGGAGGTGGGCCGCTCGAAGCCGGCGAGCATGCGCAGCAGGGTCGACTTGCCCGAGCCGGAACCACCGAGCAGGGCGAAGATCTCGCCCTTGTTGATGGTCAGCGAGACGTCGTCGACCGCCACGGTCTCGTCGAACTTCTTGGTCACCCGATCGATCTTGACCAGCACCTCTTTCGGTGTCTGGTCCCCCTCGAGGGCTTTTTTGTAGGCGCTGGAGGCAACAGCCATTTAGGAAAACTCCCGGAAGTAACGCCCGACCCCTGCGGCCGGGCGGGAAGGGTTACTGACCCGACTTGATCTTGGTCCAGCTACGGGTCATCAGACGCTGCACCTTGACCGGCAATTCGGCCGAGATGAACAGCTTGTCCAGTACCGCCTGCGGCGGGTACACGGACGGGTCGTTGCGCACCTCCTGGTCCATCAGCGCGCCCGCCTGGGTATTGGGGTTGGCGTAGCCGACGTAGTCGCTGACTTCGGCTATCACCTGCGGCTGGAGGAGGAAATCGATAAAGGCATGGGCCTGCTCGACGTTCGCCGCGTCGGCCGGAATGGCCAGCATGTCGAACCACAGGTTGCCGCCTTCCTTGGGAATGCTGTAGGCGATCTCGATGCCCTTGCCGGCTTCCTCGGCGCGATCCGCGGCCTGCAGGATGTCGCCGGAGAAGCCGGCGGCGACGCAGATCTCGCCGTTGGCCAGGTCGCCGATGTACTTGGAGCTGTGGAAGTAGGTGACATGGGGACGCACCGCCAGCAGCTTGGCCTCGGCCCTGGCATAGTCATCCGGATTGGTGCTGTTGGGGTCGAGGCCCAGGTAGTTGAGCACCGAGGGGATCATCTCGTCGGCCGAATCGAGGAAGGCCACGCCGCACTGGCTGAGCTTGGCCATGTTCTCCGGCTCGAAGAGCACCGCCCAGGAGTCGATGCTGTCGACGCCGAGCACCGCCTTGACCTTCTCGACGTTGTAGCCGATGCCGTTGGTGCCCCACAGGTAGGGCACGGCGTACTGGTTGCCGGGGTCGTTGGCTTCCAGCTGCTTGAGCAGCGCCGGGTCGAGGTTGTTCCAGTTCGGCAGCTTGGCCTTGTCCAGCTTCTGGAAGGCGCCGGCCTTGATCTGCTTGCCGAGGAAATGGTTGGAAGGCACCACGATGTCGTAGCCGGAGCGGCCGGCGAGCAGCTTGCCTTCGAGGGTCTCGTTGGAGTCGAACACGTCGTACAGCGGCTTGATGGCGGTAGCCGCCTCGAACTGGGCCAGGGTGTCCTCGCCGATGTAGTCGCTCCAGTTGTAGATGTGTACCGTCCCCGCCGCCTGGGCCAGGGTATTCAGGCCCAGCGCCAGGGCACTGGTGATCAGGGTCTTGCCGCAGGAAATTCGCACACGCAGATCCTCTTTCTATCGGGCCGCCCGCAAAAGGGCCGGCACTTTAGCGGAAATATCCGTCCTGTTCAGCGTTTCGCGCAGGGCGCTATCCCGCGCGGGAAACGACTGCCGGGTCGCAGAGGGACATTCCGATCGGCTCGGCCAGACGGCCCGCCGCAAGGGTCGAACAACGCATACAAGCTTCCTTTTATTGTTAGGGTCTGCGGCGGGCATGCCCACCGCAGACGGGGTTGCTGCTGCCGTTAGCGGCCGGACTTGACCTTGGTCCAGCTGCGGGTGATGGCACGCTGCACCGAGGGGCTCAGCTCGGAGAAGGTGTAGAGCTTCTTCGAGGCTTCCTCGGTCGGGTAGATGCCCGGGTTGTTGCGGATTTCCTCGGCGACCAGCGGGGTGGCCTTGGCGTTGCCGTTGGGGTAGGCGACGTAGTCGGAGATCGGCGCGATCACTTCCGGGGTCAGGATGTAGTTGAGGAAGGTGTGCGCGGCGTCGACGTTCTTGGCATCGGCGGGGATGGCCATCATGTCGAAGAAGGAGGCGGCGCCTTCCTTGGGAATGGCGTAGGCCACCGGCACGCCGTTCTTCGCTTCCTCGGCGCGGGCCTGCGCCTGGAACACGTCGCCGGACCAGCCCAGGGCCACGCAGATCTCGCCGTTGGCCAGGTCGGAGATGTACTTGGAGCTGTGGAAGTAGGTGACGTACGGACGCACCTTCATCAGCAGCTCTTCGGCCTTGGCCACGTCGTCGGTGCTGGTCGGGTTGGGGTTCAGGCCCTGGTAGTGCAGTGCCGCGGCATAGACTTCGTCCGGGGCGTCGAGCATGGCCACGCCACAGGATTTCAGCTTCTCCATGTTCTCCGGCTTGAACAGCACGTCCCAGGAGTCGATGGTGTCGACGCCGAGGGCGGCCTTGACCTTCTCCGGGTTGTAGCCGATGCCGGTGGTGCCCCACAGGTAGGGGAAGGCGTACTGGTTGCCCGGGTCGGCGTTTTCCAGCGCCTTCATCAGGTCGGGGTTGAGATTCTGCCAGTTGGGCAGCTTGGACTTGTCCAGCTTCTGGAATACGCCGGCCTTGATCTGCTTGGCGAGGAACTGGTTGGACGGCACCACCACGTCGTAGCCCGAGCCGCCGGAGAGCAGCTTGGCTTCCAGCACTTCGTTGCTGTCGAAGACGTCGTAGACCACCTTGATGCCGGTTTCCTTCTGGAAGTTGTCCAGGGTGTCCTCGGCGATGTAGTCGGACCAGTTGTAGACGTGCAGCACCTTGTCCTCGGCCTGAGCGGTGCCAGCCACGGCGGCGGCCAGGGACAACGCTAGAAGGGTTTTGCCGAATGTTTTCATGCGTACAGCTCCTGTTGTTGTGTCGGTATTCCGGAAGGTGCGCAGGCCCTTCCGGTGAGGCTGGCCAACGCACTGGCGCAGTCTGGCAAGGTCATGGCATCGCTGACAACTTTCCGTGGCTGCCGGCCGTTCAGGCCGACAGGTCGCGTAGGGTCAGGTCCAGGCACTTGCGTGCTTTTT
>NZ_RFFK01000012.1 GCF_003696305.1 Pseudomonas sp. AOB-7
TCAGCTACAGCCTGCCGCTCTGGTAAGGCTTGCGTGCACAACTGCTCCTCGTGAAGCATTTCGGGCCCTGCGGGGCCCGTTTTTTTACCGCGGCGCAGCGTACTGGCGTTTCGCCTTCCTGCGTTGACGTTAACGTAAAGACTTGCTAGCGTGCCGGCCACGCGGCTTCATCCGCGCCGTCTTTTTCAAGGGATAACCGCCATGGCCGCCAAGACCTACAGCATTTCCGAACTGGCCCGTGAGCTGGACGTGACCACGCGGACCATCCGTTTCTACGAGGAGCAGGGCATGCTCTCGCCGACCCGTCGCGGCCAGGAGCGCATCTACACGGCCAAGGACCGCGTGGCGCTGAAGCTGATCCTGCGCGGCAAGCGCATCGGCTTCTCCCTGGCCGAGTGCAAGAGCCTGATCGAGCTGTACGACCCGCAGGGCGACAACCGCAATCAGCTCAACATCATGCTGGGCAAGATCGCCGAGCGGCGCCTGCAGCTCGAGCAGCAGTTGCTCGATATCCAGCAGATGCAGCTGGAGCTGGACACCGCCGAAGAGCGTTGTCGCGCGGCCTTGCTGGAGATTCCCGAAACGCGTTGAGTTCAGTCCCGCAGACTGCCCAGGGCTCCGCGCAACGCGCCCTGCGCCATATCGCGCAGCAGCGCCTGACGGGCCTGGCCACTCAACTGCGGTGCCTCGACCCAGGCCGGCAGCTGGTTGAGCAGGGTGACGATGCCGCCCAGCGCCGCCCGGCAGCTGTCGCCGAGCGGCTGGCCGTGACACTGCTCGACGCTCTCCACCAGCAGTCGTTGATAGCGTGCGCGAAGCGCGCCGATCTGTCGCTGCTGCTCGGCGTTCAGGCAATGGCTCTCGTATTCGGCGAGACGAAAGTGCGCCGCCATGCGCCCGTGCAGCTGCAGGTGCGCCTCGACCAGCGCCTGCAGCCGCGCGTTCGCTGGGGCGGCCTGGCGGCTGACCTGCTGGGCGCCATGCAGCAGTTCCTCGTAGAGCTCCTCGATCAGCTCGAACAGCAGCGCCTCCTTGCTCTCTATATGGTTGTACAGCGAGCCGGCAGCGATACCCAGATGCTCGGCCAGGTCGCGCATGCTGACCCGGCTGAACCCGCGGCAGGCGAACAGTTCCAGCGCCTTGAGGCGCGTGTTCTGGTAGCGCGAGGGATCGGTGCGGCGTTGGCTGGCGGGCATGGCGGCAGGAATGGAGTAGCAGGGGGCGCCAAGCATGGCGCCGCTGATGGTGAAAGCCTAGGTCGGCAGCGCTCGGCTTGGCCGAGCGCTTTGGCCAACGGCCGTTACAGGGGGTAGTGCGTCAGCTCGCGGGCGATCAGCAGGCGCTGGATTTCGCTGGAGCCCTCGTAGATCTGAGTGATGCGCGCATCGCGGTAGTACTTCTCCACCGGGAAGTCCTCCAGGTAGCCGTAGCCGCCATGGATCTGGATGGCCTGGGAGCAGACTTTCTCGGCCATTTCCGAGGCGAACAGCTTGGCCTGCGAGGCCTCCGACAGGCAGGGCAGGCCGGCGCTCTTCAGTCGCGCGGCATGCAGGATCAGCAGGCGCGCGGCGTTGAGCCGGGTGTGCATGTCGGCCAGCTGGTTGGCCACGCTCTGGTGCTCGGCGATCGGCTTGCCGAACTGCACCCGCTCGCGCGCATAACCCAGCGCCGCCTCGAAGGCCGCGCGGGCGATGCCCAGGGCCTGGGCGGCGATGCCGATGCGCCCGCCCTCGAGGTTGGCCAGGGCGATGGCCAGGCCCTTGCCGCGTTCACCGAGCAGGTTTTCTTGCGGGATGCGGCAGTCCTGCAGGGTCACCGCGCAGGTGTCCGAGGCCTTGATGCCCATCTTGTGCTCGCTGCGTTCGACCACGAAGCCCGGGGTGTCGGTGGGCACCAGAAAGGCTGACAGGCCTTTCTTGCCCAGCTGCGGGTCGGTGACGGCGAAGACGATGGCCAGCTTGGCGCGCTTGCCATTGCTGACGAACTGCTTGGTCCCGTTGAGCAGCCAGTGACCGTCCTGCAACACCGCCTGGGTGCGCAGGTTGTGCGCCTCGGAGCCGGCCTGCGGCTCGGTGAGACAGAAGCAGCCGATGGCCTGGCCGCTGGCCAGCGCCGGCAACCAGGCGTCCTGCTGGGCGGGGTTGCCGTACTTGAGCAGGGGGCCGCAGCCCACCGAGTTGTGGATGCTCATCAGCGCGCCGAGGGCGCCGTCACCGGCGGAGATTTCCTCCACGGCCAGGGCGTAGGCGACGTAGTCGGTGTAGCTGCCGCCCCATTGCTCCGGCACCACCATGCCGAGCAGGCCCAGTTCGCCCATCTGCGTCACCACGGTGTCGTCCAACCAGCCGGCTTTTTCCCAGGCCTGGGCGTGCGGCGCCACCTCGCTACGGGCGAAGTCGCGGGCCATGTCGCGGATCATGCGTTGGTCTTCGGTCAAATCGATATCGTGCATGTTCTACTCCTAGTGGCAGCTGGTGTGCGCGGTGCACCCCAAGGCGGCGTGGCCGGGGCGGAAGCCGGCGAAGAAGGCCTGCACCCGCGCGGGCGACAGCTCGGCCAGACTCGGTGGGTTCCAGCGCGGCGTCCTGTCCTTGTCGATGATCAACGCACGCACGCCTTCCATGAAGTCGCCCTTGGCGAACCACTGGCGATCCAGGTGCAACTCCAGGGCGAAACAGTCGGCCAGGCTCAGATGGCGACCGCGGCGCAGCAGCTCCAGGGTCACCGCCATGGCCAACGGCGAGCGGCTGCCCAGCAGCTGCAGGGTCCGCTCGGCCCAGTCGGCGGCATCGGTCTGCCGTTCGGCGTGCAGCGCCGCAAGGATCGCCGGCAGGTCGGGCGCGGCGAAGCAACGCTCGATGGCCGGGCGCAGTCTAGGCAACTCGGCGTGCGGTAGCTCGCCGCTGGCCAGCTCGGCGAGCAGGGTGCGCAGGTCGTCGTCGGGCGAGTCGCTCCAGGGCAGTCGATCCAGTGCCGCGTCCAGTTCGGTCAGGCGGTCGCTGTCGATGCAATGGTCGGCCAGGCCGGTGTAGAGCGCATCGCCGGCGCCGATCTGCACGCCGCTGACGCCCAGGTACAGGCCCAGCTCGCCGGGCAGGCGCGGCAGGAAGTAGCTACCGCCGACGTCGGGGAAGAAACCGATGCCGACCTCGGGCATGGCCATGCGCGTGCGCTCGGTGACCAGCCGCAGCGAGGCGGCCTGGGCCAGGCCCATGCCGCCGCCGAGTACGTAGCCGTCGAGCAATGCCAGCACGGGCTTGGGATAGGCGTGCAGGCACTGATCGAGGGCGTACTCCTCTTCGAGAAAACGCAGGTGCAGGTCGTCGCCGCTGCGTTGGCTGTCATACAGCGCGCGGATGTCGCCGCCGGCGCAGAAGGCCTTGTCGCCGACGCCGCGCAGCACCACCGCGCGAATCGCCGGGTCCTGCGCCCAGGCGTCCAGCTGCATTTGCAGCTGGCGCACCATGACCAGGGTCAGGGCGTTGAGTCCGGCCGGCCGGTTGAGCGTCAGGTGGCCGACGCCGTTGCGCACGGCCACCAGGATCTGCGGCTCGGCGCCGCTCATGCCGGCTGATCCTGCTGGTACAGCTTGATGATGGCGGAGAAATCCAGGCCGCCATGACCCTTGAGGCTCAAGCTCTGGTACAACTGCTGCGCTGCGGCGCCGAGCAGCACCGGTTGGCGTGCGTGCCTGGCCGCCTCGGTAGCCAGGCCCAGGTCCTTGAGCATCAGCTCGGCGCCGAAGCCGCCGCTGTAGCCGCGCGAGGCCGGGGCGTTGTCCAGCACGCCGGGGTAGGGGTTGTTGATCTCCGAGCTCCAGCAGCGGCCGCTGGAGGTGTTGATGATGCCGGCCAGCACCTTGGCGTCCATGCCCAGCGCCACGCCCAGGGCCATGGCCTCGGCGACGCCGACCATGGAGATGCCCAGCAGCAGGTTGTTGGCGATCTTCGCCACCTGGCCATTGCCGCTGTCGCCGCAGTGCACCAGGTTCTTGCCCATAGCAGAAAGAATCGGCCCGGCGCGGTCGAACGCACTTGCCGGACCGCCGACCATAAAGGTCAGAGTGCCGGCCGCGGCGCCGCCGGTGCCGCCGGAGACCGGCGCATCGAGCATCGGGTTGCCCTGGGTGGCGGCGCGGGCGGCCACCTCGCGGGCGCTGAGCGGGTCGATGGTGGAGCTGTCGATCAACAGCACGCCCTTGGCGACCTGGGCGAGCAGGCCGTCCTGGCCGAGGTAGACCTGTTTCACCTGGGCGGCGGCCGGGAGCATGGTGACGATCGCCTCGACCGGCGCCTGGGCCACGGCTGCCGGCGAGATGGCCGCGCTGGCACCGGCCTCCACCAGGGCCGTAACGGCCTGGGCGCTGGGGTCGTAGACGCTGACGCTATGGCCGGCCTTGAGCAGGTTGCGGGCCATGGGGCCGCCCATGTTGCCGAGACCGAGAAAACCTATATGCATGATGGAGACTCCGTTGTGAGTGTTCGAGGCGCTGGACCTTTGCCCCTCACTCCATGGGGGAGAGGGGCGATAGCGGTTCAGCGGTGCTGAAAGCGCGGCGGGCGTTTTTCCACGAAGGCTTGCATGCCTTCCTTTTGGTCGTGGCTGGCGAACAGCGAATGGAACACTCGCCGTTCGAAACGCACGCCTTCGGCCAGGCCGAGTTCCTCGGCGCGGCCCACGCATTCCTTGATCATCATCGCCGCCGGCAGTGACTTGCCGGCGATGCCAGCGGCTACCGCCAGGGTCTGCTCCAGCAGTTCGGCGGCCGGCAGCACGCGGGCCACCAGGCCGGCGCGTTCGGCTTCTTCGGCGCTGAGCTGGCGGCCGGTCAGGCACAGCTCCATGGCCTTGGCCTTGCCCAGCGCACGGGTCAGACGCTGGGTGCCGCCGATGCCGGGAACTACCCCCAGGCTCAGCTCCGGCAGGCCGAAGCGGGCGGTATCGGCGGCGTAGATGAAGTCGCACATCAGCGCCAGTTCGCAGCCGCCGCCCAGGGCGTAGCCGGCCACTGCGGCGATCAGCGGCTTGCGCCGGTTGCCGATGCGGTCGGCGGCGGCGAAGAAGTCGTCCAGGTAGATCTGCGGGTAGCCCAGTTCGAGCATTTCCTTGATGTCGGCACCGGCGGCGAAGGCCTTGGCCGAGCCGGTGATGACGATGCAACCGATGCCGGCGTCGGCCTCCAGGTGGTCGAGCGCCTGGTTGAGCTCGGCGATCAGTTGGCTGTTCAGCGCATTGAGTGCCTGCGGGCGGTTGAGGGTGATCAGGGCGACGCGTTCGCGCACCTCGACCAGCAGGGTCTGGTAATCCATGGAGCTGTCTCCCGACGGGGCCGGCGCGGTGGCCGGCCCGCATGGCTTATTTCAGGGTGATGGTGGTGTTGACCGGGCCGCCGACCTCGTCCTCGTCAAACCAGCGCGAGGTGACGGTCTTGGTCTGGGTGTAGAACTGCACCACCTGCTTGCCGTAGGGACCCAGGTCGCCGAGCTTGGAGGCGCGCGAGCCGGTGAAGGAGAACAGCGGCACCGGCACCGGGATCGGCACGTTGATGCCTACCTGGCCGACGTCGATCTCTTCCTGGAAGTGCCGGGCGGCGGCGCCGGAGCGGGTGAACAGGGCGGTGCCGTTGCCGTTGGGGTTGGCGTTGATGACGGCGATGGCCTCGTCCAGGGTCGCGGCGTGCATCACGCACAGCACCGGGCCGAAGATTTCCTCGCGGTAGATGCTCATGGCGGGGGTGACTCCGGCGAACAGGGTCGGACCGACGAAGTTGCCGTCCTGATAACCCGGCACCTGCGGGTTGCGGCCATCGAGCAGCAGCTGGGCGCCTTCCTCGATGCCGCGGGCGATCAGGCCGCTGACGCGATCCAGGGCGGCGCAGGAGACCAGCGGGCCGACGTCGGTGCCGGGCTCGACGCCTGCGCCCACCTTCAACGTCTTGCTCTTTTCTACCAACTCCGGCAGCCAGCCTTGCGCCTCGCCCACCAGGATCACCACCGAAAGTGCCATGCAGCGCTGGCCGGCGGCGCCGTAGGCCGCGCCGAGCAGGTTGTTGAGGGTCTGCTGCTTGTTCGCATCGGGCAGCACGATGGCGTGGTTCTTAGCCCCCATCATGCACTGCGCCCGCTTGCCGTTGGCCGTGGCACGGTTGTAGACGTGGGTGCCGACCTGGGTCGAACCGACGAAGGACACCGCCTTGATGTCCGGGTGATCGCAGAGCAGGTTGACCGCCTCGGCGCCGCCGTGGATCACGTTGAGCACGCCCTTGGGCACGCCGGCCTGCATGGCCAGCTCAGCCAGGCGCATGGTTACCAGCGGGTCTTGCTCGGACGGTTTGAGGACGAAGGTGTTGCCGGTGGCGATGGCCATGGGGAACATCCACAGCGGGATCATCGCCGGGAAGTTGAACGGGGTGATGCCGGCGCACACACCCAGCGGCTGGTGCAGGGTGTAGGTGTCGACGCCGCCGGCGACGTTGTTGGCCAACTCGCCCATCTGCAGGTTGCCGATGTTGGCGGCGTGCTCGACCACCTCCAGGCCGCGGAAAACGTCGCCCTCGGCGTCCGGCAGGGTCTTGCCCTGTTCGGCGGTGAGCAGCGCGGCCAGCTCCTTCATGTTTTCGCGGATCAGCTGCTGGTACTTGAGGAAGATCCGTGCGCGGGCACCGATCGGGGTCTTGCGCCAGGTCTTGAAGGCCTCGGCGGCGCAGGCGACTGCGGCGTTCATTTCTTCGGTGGTGGCGAAGGGCACGCGGGCCAGGACTTCCTGGGTGGCCGGGTTGACCACATCGCGCCACTGGCTGGTCTTGGATTCGACGAGTTCGCCGTTGATCAGCAGCTTGACGCTGGGAACGCTGGAAGAGGTCATGTTTCGGTCCTATCTGCTTCTTGGGGTCGAGTGAGGCCCCTCGGCCGGGGCGGCCGAGCGGTCGGGTTTAGGGGGAGGCCGGCGCGCCGGCCCGGATTCAGCCCTTGAGCTGCGGGAAGTCTTCTTCGAAGTATTCCTGCGCGCCGCGTTCGCCCTGGCGGCGCTGCACCTCCATCTGCCGCAGTTCGACGCGGCGGATCTTGCCGGAGATGGTCTTGGGCAGCTCGCTGACGAACTCGATGCGCCGCACCCGCTTGTAGGGCGCCAGGTGCTCGCGGGCGAAGGCAAATATTTGCTCGGCCAGCGCGGCGTCGCCGGTCCGGTCGTGGGCGAGGATGACGAAGGCCTTGGGTACCGCCAGGCGCACTGGATCGGGGCTCGGTACCACGGCGACCTCCATCACCGCAGGGTGTTCGATCAGCGCGCTCTCCAGCTCGAAGGGGCTGATGCGGTAGTCGGACGCCTTGAACACGTCGTCGGCGCGACCGACGAAGGTGATGTAGCCCTCGGCATCGATGGCTGCGGTGTCGCCAGTGCGGTAATAGCCGCCGCGCATCACCTCGGCGGTCTTCTCCGGGCTGTCCTCGTAGCCGAGCATCAGGCCCAGCGGATGCGGGTCGAGCGGCAGGGCGACCTCGCCTTCGCTGGCCGGTGCGCCGTCGGGGTCGAGCATGCACACCCGGTAGCCGGGCAGCGGACGGCCCATGGAGCCGGGCTTGAGCGGCTGGCCGGGGGTGTTGCCGACCAGGGCGGTGGTCTCCGACTGGCCGAAGCCGTCGCGCAGCGGCAGACCCCAGGCCGCCTCGATCTGCTCGATGATCTCGGGGTTGAGCGGCTCGCCGGCACCGACCAGCTCGCGCAGGCGCAGGCGGCCTTTCAGGCTGGCCAGGTCTTCCTGGATCAGCATGCGCCATACGGTGGGCGGCGCGCACAGGCTGGTGATGCCGTACTGCTCCAGCACGCCGAGCAGGGCCTTGGCGCTGAACCGCGCGCAGTTGTGGATGAACACGCAGGCGCCGGCGTTCCACGGGGCGAAGAAGCAGCTCCAGGCGTGCTTGGCCCAGCCGGGGGAGGAGATGTTCAGGTGCAGGTCGCCGGGCTTGAGGCCGATCCAGTACAGGGTCGACAGGTGGCCGACCGGGTAGCTCTGGTGGCTGTGCAGCACCATCTTCGGTTTGCTGGTGGTACCGGAGGTGAAGTACAGCAGCAGCGGATCGCTGGCGCGGGTCGGGCCATCGGCCTGGAACTCGGCGGGATAGTCGGCGGCGCTGGCGTGGCCGATCCAGCCCTCGACCGCTGCACCGACGCAGATGCGTGTGCAGCCTTCGGCCAGGTTGGCGAATTTGCCGGTGTGCTCGCTGCCCACCACCAGATGGCGCACGCCGCCGCGCTCGAGGCGGTCGCGCAGGTCGTCGGCGGTGAGCAGGGCGGTGGCCGGGATCACTACGGCGCCGAGCTTGAAGGCGGCCAGCATGGTCTCCCACAGGGCGATGTGGTTACCCAGCATCAGCAAGATGCGCTCGCCGCGGCGCACGCCGCGTTCGCGCAGGTGGTTGGCCACGCGGTTGGAGCGCTCGGCCAGTTCGGCGAAGCTGTAGCGCTGCTCGCTGCCGTCCTCCTCGACTATCCACAACGCCGGCGCCTGGTTGCCCGCGGCCATGGCATCGAAGTAGTCCAGTGCCCAGTTGAATTCGTCGAGCTGCGGCCAGCGGAAGTCGCGCACCGCAGTTTCGTAGTCGCTGCGGTGGGCCAGCAGGAAATCGCGGGCGGCGAGAAAGGGGAGGCAGTTGCGGTTCATGGTTGCGGCCCTGTCTTGTTGTTGTGGGGGTACGGCGCAAGCAAGCTTGTATCTGGAGTATAGGTAGGCGTTTGCGCCGCCAGAAGACGTAAATAATCCGGATCGATATGCATAAATATCGCTATGGATTTAACCCGTGGTGAGGCCTGAGGTGCGGAGCAGAGCCGTCTTCGCAGGGCAAACCGGGGGCTGGTCAGGGTGTCTGGCATGGCGTATATCTGTGCGCAATTGCCCCGATACGACGGCAGGTACAGGGATCGATATGCAAAAAGGCACGATGGGCGACAAGCTCAACTGGGACGACCTGCGCTTTTTCCTCGAGGTGGCGCGTACCCGCACCGCCAGCGCGGCTGCGCGCCGGCTGGGGGTCGACTACACCACCGTGTCGCGGCGCATCCGCGCGCTGGAGCAGAGCCTGGGAGCGCTGCTGTTCGAGAAGTCGCGTGCCGCCGGCTTCGCCCTTACCGTCGAGGGCCAGCGCCTGCTGGGGCATGCCGAGACACTGGAAAGCACGTTGCAGGCCGCTTGCGAACAGGTCTCCGGGACCCGTCTGGGGCTTTCCGGGCACCTGCGCATCGGCTGCACCGAGGCCTTCGGCTGTTGTTTCGTCAGCGCGCAGATGAGCGGTTTTCTCGCGCGCTACCCGCATATCTCCCTGGATATCCTGCCGGTGCCGCACTTCGTCAGCCTGTCGCGGCGCGAGGCGGACATCGCCATCACCCTGGAACGCCCTGAGCGTGGGCCCTACGTCTGCGCCAAGCTGTGCGACTATCGCCTGCGCCTGTACGCCACCCCTGAGTACCTGGCCAGCCATGCGCCGATCCGCAGTCGCGACGATCTGGCCGGCCACCCCTTCGTCAGCTATGTCGACGACCTGGCGTTCAGCTCCAAGCTGCTCTACCTCAACGACCTGTTGCCGGGGACCGTCAGCCAGCTGCGCAGCACCAGCGTGATCGCCCAGTACCACGCCGCGCTGCAGGGCAAGGCGCTGGCCATTCTGCCGAGCTTTCTGGCCGGCCCGGACTCGCGCCTGCAGGCGGTGCTGCCGGAGGAGGTGGACGTGATTCGCCAGTTCTGGCTGTCCTACAGCGAGGACCTGCGCAAGCTCAAGCGCGTGACTCTGGCAGCCGAGTACCTGCGCGCCTGCGCCGATCTCAACCGGCCGCTGCTGATGGGCGAGTCCAGCCAGATGCACTACCTGCCGCCGAGCTGAGCTCAGCGGCACGGGGTTTGCTCGCCAATCCCCCAGCGGCCCCCGGCGGGGCCGGAGCTGGACAAGCGATAACGGCGGGAGCATGGTCACCCATAGTGCCGTCAGGCGCTGGCGACAAGGTAGAGGTTCAGGCGGGAGCGAAGATGGCACAGCGTATTCAAACAACAACGGCTGCCGATCCATTGCACGAATCGAGACAGGCGCGTCTCAAATTGCTACACGAGGGCGAGTTGCCCGAGGGCCTGCTGCGCGAGGAGATCCATGCCTCCTGGCGGCGCAGCCTCGGTCACGGCCTCAACTGCCTGGAGCACGATGCTCTCGGCCTGCAGCAGGACAATGACCTGCAGCTACTGCTCGACAGCAACCGCCTGCTGATCGACGCCGCCACCCCCGAACTGGAGTACCTGGTCAGCCAGCAGGGCAAGGCCGGCCTGGTGATACTCGGCGACGCCCAGGCCAATATCCTCGCCCTCGAAGGCCAGACCCAGCTGCTCAAGGATCTCGGCCTGCGCGACCTGCGCCCCGGCAGCTGCTGGAGCGAATCGCTGCGCGGCACCAACGCCCTGGGCACGGCGGTGCTGGAGGGGCGGCCGACCCTGATCAACTGCGGCGAGCATTATCTCGATCGGCTCAGCCGCTTCTCCTGCACCTCGGTGCCGATCCGTGACCCTCGTGGCCGGGTGGTCGGCGTGCTCGACCTGACCCGCGACGGAGTTATGAGCCAGCCGCAGGACAACCTGGCAACCCTGTTGCTGGCGGCCAGCAATATCGAGAGCCGGCTGTTCGCCAGCTGCTATCCCGAGCATCTGGTGCTGGCCTTCCATGCCCGCCCGCAGTACCTCGGCTCGGCCTGGCATGGCCTGCTGGCGCTGAGCCTGGACGGCGAGGTGCTGGCCGCCAACCAGCAGGCCTGCGAGCTGCTGCAGATCGGCCGCGAGGCGCTGCTCGGCCGGCGCAGCAGCGACCTGCTCGGCAGCCGCTCGCCGCAGTTTATCGCTCGCCTGCTGCAGGGCGGCGTCAGCAGCGTGCAGACCGCCAAAGGCGAGTTCTATTTCCGTGCCCTGCAGGTGCCGCGGCATACCAGTCTGGCCGGCGTGCCGCTGCAGTCGCCGCGCAGTGCGCCGACCAAGCCTACCCTGCTGGACGACCTGGCCGCCGGCGACAGCCGCTTCGCCCGCGCCCTGCGCATGGCCAGTCAGGGGCTGGCCGGTGACCTGCCGGTATTGCTGCTGGGCGAGACCGGCACCGGCAAGGAAGTGGTGGCGCGCGCCCTGCACCAGGCCAGCGCGCGGGCCGACCGGCCCTTCGTCGCGGTCAACTGCGCGGCCATTCCCGAGGGGCTGATCGAGTCCGAGCTGTTCGGCTACCGCGACGGCGCCTTCACCGGCTCGCGCAAGGGCGGCATGGTCGGCCGGCTGATGCAGGCCCACGGCGGCACCCTGTTCCTCGACGAGATCGGCGACATGCCGCTGGCCCTGCAGGCGCGCCTGCTGCGCGTGCTGCAGGAGCGCAAGGTGGCGCCACTAGGCGCCGGCGAGGAGCAGGACATCGACGTCGCGGTGATCTGCGCCACCCACCGCGACCTCAAGCGCCTGGTGCAGGACAAGAGCTTCCGCGAGGACCTCTACTACCGGGTCAACGGCGTCAGCCTGCGCCTGCCGGCGCTGCGCGAGCGCGGCGAGCTGTCTTCGATGATCGCCCTGGTCCTGGAAAAGCTGGGCGCCGAACAGGTGAGCCTGGACAAGGACCTCGCCGAGCTGTTCGCCGGCTATGACTGGCCGGGCAATATCCGTCAGCTGGAAATGGTGTTGCGCGCGGCGCTGGCCATGCGCGAGCCGGGCGAGACGGTGCTGGGCCTGGATCACCTGACCGACAGCCTGCTCGACGAGCTGACCGCCAGCTGTCGCCAGCCCGGCAGCATCCGCGAGAGCGAGCTGGAGCTGATCCGCGGTGCACTGGCGCGGCACCAGGGCAACGTCTCGGCGGCGGCCGATGCGCTCGGCATCAGCCGCGCCACCCTGTATCGCAAGCTCAAGCAGCTGCGCTGACGCGCCATGATCGAGCTGCTGGCACGCCTGGTCGACACCGCCGATCCGCTGCTGCTGCGCCAGGCGCTGGCCTGGCTGTACGGCTTCGTGCGTCCGCACCTGCGCGCCGTGGCGCTGCTGCTCGGCCTGTCGCTGGGCGCCTCGTTGCTGGTGCTGGCGCAACCCTGGCTGACCAAGACGCTGATCGACGACGGTCTGCTGGCGCGGGACTTCCCCGTGCTGGTGCAGGTGGCCGTGGCGATGATAGTCGTCGGCATCCTCGGCACGCTGCTCGGCGGCATCAACCGCTACCTGCATACCCAGCTGTCCGGGCGCATCCTGTTCGCCCTGCGCGACGACCTCTACGGCCATCTGCAGACCCTGTCGCCAGCTTTCTATGGCCAACGACGGATCGGCGACCTGCTGTCGCGTCTGGACGGCGACGTCGCCGAGATCCAGCGCTTCGCCGTCGATTCGCTGTTCGCCGCGGTGTCGGCGGTCATCGGCCTGCTCGGTGCCGTAGTCCTGATGCTGGCGTTGTCCTGGCAGCTGGCGTTGCTGCTGGCGGTGCTGATCCCCGTCGAGGTGCTGTGGCTGCGCTGGATGCGGCGTAGGGTCGAGCGCGACGCCCGCGGCCTGCGCGAGCGCTCGGCGGACCTGTCGTCGTTTCTGGTCGAAACCCTGCCGGCGATGAAGTTCATCCAGGCCGCCGGCCAGCAGCAGCGTGAGGCGCAGCGCCTGCAGGGCCTCGGTCAGGGCTACCTGCGCCAGCTGCTCAGACTGCAGGTCAGCGAGTTCTTCACCCACGCGGTGCCCGGTACCCTGACCTCGTTGTCGCGGGCCTGCGTGTTCATCATCGGCGGTTACTGGGTGGTGCAGGGCACCTGGCAACTCGGCGCGTTGATCGCCTTCTCCACCTACCTGGGCATGGCCGTTGGCCCGGTGCAGAGCCTGCTCGGCCTGTACGTGGCGATGCAGCGGATGAGCGTCAGCCTCGGCCGGGTGATGGAGCTCAAGTGCGAACCGGCCCAGGTCAGCCAGGTGGCGCGGCCGCAGCCGCTGGCGCAGGGCCACGGCGAGCTGCGCCTGGAGGGGGTCTGGTTCGCCCACCCGCAGCGCGCCGAGGCGGTGCTGCGCGGCGTCGAGGTGCGCATCGCGGCAGGGCTGAAAGTCGCCATCAGCGGCGCCTCCGGGGTCGGCAAGTCGACCCTGATCGACCTGCTGCAGCGCTTCTACGACCCCAGTCAGGGCCGCATCCTGCTGGACGGCCGCGACCTGCGCGAACTGGAGCTGGCCGAGCTGCGCCGGCGTATCGCCGTGGTCAGCCAGGACATCGTGCTGTTTCGTGGCAGCCTGGCCGACAACCTCGCCTACGCCGCACCGCAGGTCGAGCGCGCGGCCATCGAACAGGTGGTGCGCCTGGCCCGCCTCGACGAGCTGGTGGCCAGCCTGCCGCAGGGCCTCGACAGCCAGCTCGGCGAGCGTGGCCAGCAGCTCTCCGGCGGGCAGAAGCAGCGCATTGCCATCGCCCGCGCGCTGCTCCAGGCGCCGCTGATCCTGGTGCTCGACGAGGCCACCTCGGCGGTGGACGAGAACACCGAACGCGAGGTGATCGCCGCCATCGACGAGCTGTTTGCCGACCGTACACGCATCCTCATCAGCCACCGCCGTTCGACCCTGGCGCAGTGCGATCTGCACCTGCAGCTGGCCGAGGGGCAGCTGCGGCCGCTGCCGGCGGAGGCCGCGAGCGATGTCCGCTGAACCGCATATCGGCCTGGTCGACAGCGGCCACGCGTCGGCCCAGGCGCCGCTGATCCGCGCCGGGCGGCGTTTCTGGCTGGACGGCGAAGCGCTGTGCGAGGGAGCGCTGGCAGCCGATGACCTTGGCCACGGCGCCGCGGTGATCGCCAGCCTGACGGCCGAGGCCGGCGCTGCCGAGCTATGCCTGGCCCAGGTATTCGACGGCCGCGGGCAGACCAGCGCGCTGCAACTGGCCGCCGCCATCCACTGGCTGATCGAGCAGGACGTGGTGCTGATCAACCTCAGCCTCGGCCTGCGCCAGGACCGACCCTTGCTGCGCCAGGCCTGCGCGGCAGCGAGCGCGGCGGGCATCCTGCTCTGTGCCTCCAGCCCGGCCCAGGGCGCAGCGGTGTTCCCGGCGGCCTATCCGCAGGTGCTGCGCATCACCGGCGACGCCCGCTGTGCGCCGGGGCAGTGGTCCTGGCTGGATAGCGCCCAGGCCGACTTCGGTGCGCCGGTGCGCGCGGACAGCGGCATGGCCGGCGCCAGCGTCGCCTGCGCCGCCCTCAGCGGGCTGATCGCCGCCTTCCTGCGTCGCGAGCCCGGGGCGGGGCGCGAGGCGGTGCTCGACTACCTGCACCGGGGCGCCGCCTTCATCGGCCCCGAGCGGCGCGGGGCCGGCCCATGAGCGCGCCGCGTATCCTGGTGCTGGGCGCCGGCCCGGCCGGCGCCGCGGTGGCGCTGGGCCTGCGGCGCCTGGGTTATCCGTTACGGGTGGTCAGCGACTGGCGCCGCTTCGTCGCGCTGGAGGGCGTCTCGCAGCGGGTGCTCGACGGCCTGCGCCAGGCCGGCCTGCACCGTGCCCTGGCCTGCGCCACCCTGGCCTCGCCGCGGCGGGTGCAATGGAACGGCGAGGAACAGCGGCTGAATCAGGAGTTTCTGATCGACCGCGCGGCCTTCGATGCGGCGCTACGCGAGGATCTGCGCGAGGCCGGCGTGGAGCTGCTGGCGGCGCGGGTGCGTGCGGTCGAGAGCGGCGCCGACGGCCATCGGGTGCAGCTGGAAAGCGGCGAGACGTTGCACGGCGAGTTCCTCGTCGAGGCGCGCGGGCGCCAGGCGCCGCTCGCCGGCAAGCGCCAGCGTGGCCCGGAGACCCTCAGCCTGCTCAGCCAGTGGCAGCAGGCGTCGGGGCCGGCGGCGTCGGCGGTGCAGAGCCTGGCCGACGGCTGGGCCTGGATGGCGCGGCTGGCCGACGGCCGCTGCTACTGGCAGATCACCCGCGACGCCGCCGGCCTGCCGCTGCGGGCGCAGCTGCCGGCCTGGTGCGCGCAGCGCCGCGGCGAATCGGCGCTGGTGCGCGAGCTGTTTGGCGCCGCGGCGCTGCAACCGGCCGCCCTGCATGCGCGCAGCAGCACGGCGATCCTCTTCGACGAGGCCAGCGGCGCCAACTGGCTGCGCGTCGGCGACGCCGCCATGGCGGTGGACCCGCTGTCCGGCAACGGCATCTTCCAGTCGCTGTCCTCGGCGCTGCAGGCACCGGCGGTGATCAACACCCTGCTGCGCCACCCCGAGCGCGCGGCGTTGGCGCGACGCTTCCACCAGCAGCGGGTGGCGCAGCTGTTTCTGCGTTTCGCCCGCACCGGCCGCGACTTCTATGCCCTGGAGCGGCGCTGGGCCGAGCAGCCGTTCTGGCAGGCGCGCAGCCGCTGGCCGGACGCCGAACCGATGCACGCGCCGGCCGACGTTTCCCAGGTTCGGATCGTCAGCGCCCCGGTGCTGCGTGGCGACTCGATCGAGGAGGCCGAGGTGGTGGTCACCGCCGACCAGCCGCTGGGTATCTGGCATCTGCAGGGCGTCGAGTTGGCGCCAGTGGTGCGCGCGCTGCAGGCCGGTGAACTCGCGCAGGCCCTGGCGCGCTTGCAGCCGGAGCCGCGTCGGCTGGTGCAGCGCTGGTTGCTGGCTCAGGGCTACGGCCCTGCTGGGCGACCTGGATAGACTGCGCCACGTGCGATACGTGGCGCGTCTGGAGAGGATCAGAGTTTGATCAGCACCGATTTGAGTTCGGTGTAGTGCTCGATGGCGGCGGCGCCCATCTCGCGGCCGACGCCGGAGAGCTTGTAGCCGCCGAAAGGCAGCGCCGGATCGAGGGCGCTGTGGCAGTTGACCCAGACCGAGCCGGACTTGATCCGCGGCACCATACGGTGCACCGCCGACAGGTCGTTGGACCAGATGCTGGCGCCGAGGCCGTAAGGGTTGTCGTTGGCCATGCGCACCACCTCGTCGATATCGTCGAAGGGCATGGCCACTAGCACCGGGCCGAAGATTTCTTCCTGCACCAGGCGATGCTGCTGGTCGACGTCGACTATCACCGTCGGTTTGACGAAGTAGCCGGGGCCGAAGCCTTCGCCGCCACAAGCGATGGTGGCGCCCAGCTCGCGGCCTAGCTGGATGTAGCCGGTGACGCGATCCTGCTGCTTGGCGGAGATCAGCGGGCCCATCTGCACGCTCGGGTCGAGGCCATTGCCCAGCTTCATGCCGTTGGCGATGCCGGCGATGTCGGCCACCACGTTGTCGAAGTGCTTGCGGTGCACGTACAGGCGCGAACCGGCGCAGCAGACCTGGCCCTGGTTGAAGAAGATCGCGGTGGCGGCACCGGCGGCGGCTTCGGCGAGGTTGGCGTCCGGCAGGACGATGGTCGGCGACTTGCCGCCCAGTTCCAGGGTCACCCGGGTCATGTTGTCCATGGCCGCCTTGCCGATCTGCTTGCCCACCTCGGTGGAGCCGGTGAAGGTCAGCTTGTCCACGCCCGGGTGGCGGGTGAGGGCGACGCCGGCATTCAGGCCGGTGCCGGTGACCAGGTTGAACACCCCGGCCGGGTAGCCGGCTTCCAGCACCAGCTCGGCCAGCTTCAGCGCGGTCAGCGGGGTTTCGTCGGCCGGCTTGAGCACCATGGTACAGCCGGTGGCCAGTGCCGGGCCGAGCTTCCAGCAGGCCAGCAGCAGCGGGAAGTTCCAGGCGACGATGGCGCCCACCACACCCACCGCCTCGCGGCGGATATAGCCGTGGAACTGGTCGTCGGGCATCAGCGGCATCGACACGTCGACCGTAGTGCCCTCGATCTTGGTGGCCCAGCCGGCCATGTAGCGCAGGAAGTCGATGGCCAGCTGCACGTCCATCACCTGGGCCACGGCGACGCTCTTGCCGTTGTTCAGGCACTCCAGCTCGGCCAGCTCCCTGGCGTCGCGCTGCATCAGGTCGGCCAGGCGCCACAGCAGGTTCTGCCGCTCGCGCGGGCGCATACGGCTCCACGGCGAGTCGTCGAAGGCCTGACGGGCGGCGCGTACGGCGCGATCGACATCCTCGGCCGCGGCGCTGGGCACGTCACCGAGCACCTCGCCGCTGGCCGGGTTACGGAAGGCCAGGGTGGCGCCGCTGGCGGCGTCCTGCCACTCGGCGCCGATCAGCATCTGCAGCTTGCGCGCAAGGAAGGCACGGGTCTGGGGGAGGGTGGGCAGGTCGGTGGACATGGGAAGGACCTCATTCATTGATGTTGTCCCGGCCCTTTCGCAACGCCCGTGCCAAGGCCGTTTTTGTCGATCAAGCCATTGATGTAGAAGGATTTATTCGCTCTTCTCGAACCAGGGCAAGGCGTTCCGCTGTTGCACTTTGAGACGGCCTGAGACGGCCCTGGCACAGTTGCCGGAGCTACGCTTGCAGGGTGGCGCGCGCTCGCGTCTCAGGCTGGAACAGTCTGTCGCGAAACAAGACAGCCAGGCGGGCCGTCAGCATTTTCCCAAGGCCGGTATTTTTTAATTAATTAATTGTTTTAAAAGGGTTTTATCTGCTGTGGCACACATTGTGTATTTGCCCTGGCAGCTGCGCCCGCCTTGCAACGGGATGCAAACCATAAGAACAACACCGTGGAGGTCTGACCTTGAAGACGACTCGACTCCGGCAGCACGCAGGCACCCTGGCCCTGGCCATGGCAGCCCTGACGTTCGGCCAGGCCCAGGCAGCAGAGAGCGGCGAAGCCCTGCTCAAGTCCAAGTGCATGGGGTGCCATATTCCCGAGGGCAACGACGCGCTCAGCCGCATCAGTCACCAGCGCAAGACCCCCGAGGGCTGGCTGATGAGCATCGCCCGCATGCAGGTGATGCATGGCCTGCAGATCGGCGACGATGACCGCCGCACCCTGGTCAAGTACCTGGCCGACAAGCAGGGCCTGGCCCCCAGCGAGACAGAAGGGGTGCGCTATGCCATGGAGCGCCGCCTGAACACCGTCGAGCAGTTCGACGAGCAGCTCGGTCAGATGTGCGGCCGCTGCCACTCCAGCGCCCGGGTCGCCCTGCAGCGCCGCCCGGCCAAGGAATGGGAGCACCTGGTGCATTTTCACCTCGGCCAGTGGCCGTCCCTCGAATACCAGGCCCAGTCGCGCGACCGCGACTGGCTGGACCTCGCCCTCAAGCAGATGGTGCCGGACCTGGCCAAGCGCTTCCCGCTGGAGGACCAGGCCTGGACCGACTGGCAGAAGACCCGGCCCAAGGCCGACGTCCTGCCGGGGCAGTGGAGCTTCAGCGGCCACATGTTGGCCAAGGGCGATGTGCGCGGGGTGATGACGGTGACTGCCGATGCAGGCGATACCTTCAAGGTCGACGTGATAGGCCAGTATGCCGACGGCAGCCCCTTCAGCGGCAGCGGCTCGGCCATCCTCTACAACGGCTATGAGTGGCGCGGCAACGTGAAGGTCGGCGAGACCAACATGCGCCAGGTTTTCGCCGCCATCGACGGCGAGATGAAGGGCCGCATGTTCGAGGCCGAGCACGACGAGCGCGGCCTGGACTTCAGCGCCGTGAAGGAGGGCAATGCCCGTCTCCTCGCGGTACAGCCGGCCTTTATCAAGGCGGGCAGCGAAACCGAGCTGACCCTGGTGGGCAGCGGCCTGTCCGGCGCCCCCGAACTGGGCGCCGGGCTCGAGGTGGTCAAGGTGCTGGACAGCGCACCGACCCAGTTGCGGGTGAAGGTGAAGGCCGCTGCCGATGCCGCGCCGGGTCTGCGCAGCGTGACGCTGGGCCAGCTCGCGGGTGTCGAGCTGGCCGTCTACAAGGACATCGCCGAGGTCAAGGTGGTGCCCGCGTTCTCCGTCGCCCGGGTCGGCGACAACGGCGGCTCCACGCCCAAGGTGCAGGGCCGCTTCGAGGCCGAGGCCTGGGGCAAGGGTGCCGACGG
Source organism: Pseudomonas sp. AOB-7 (assembly GCF_003696305.1). Classification (GTDB taxonomy): domain Bacteria; phylum Pseudomonadota; class Gammaproteobacteria; order Pseudomonadales; family Pseudomonadaceae; genus Aquipseudomonas. Next base: position 18,869 of record NZ_RFFK01000012.1, read on the forward strand.
CAAGCCCTACCGCATCGGCTACCTGCCGGCGAAATGGTCGGTCGAGCCGTTCGACGAGCGGGCCGAGGAAGACGAGGACGTGAAGTTCGCCGGCCAGATGCAGAAAGATGGCGTCTTCGTGCCCGGCGGCGCCGGCCCGAATCCCGAGCGCAAGATGATGACCAACAACGCCGGCAACCTGAAGGTGATCGCCGAGCTGGAGGAGGGCGGCCACAAGGGCCAAGGCCAGCTGATCGTCACCGTCCAGCGCTGGAACAACCCGCCGCTGCCCTGATGGGCAGGGCCCGGGCGGCGAATGGGCGCCGTCCGGATTCACGACGAATTGGGAAGAATTCCGGGAGGTCGCCATGGGCGCAATCTTGAATCTGGTCGAACGCAACCTGCACGAAGTGCGGGTCGATGCCGACCGCATGCTGTTCCATATCCCCAGCAGTTCGCTGTTCGCCACCGATGCGGTCACCGGCGGCATCATCGACGCGCTGCGCCAGCGGGGCTGCTCGTCCGAGGAGCTGGTGCAACGGCTGGGCGAGCGCTTCGCCGGCCAGGAGGTCGAGGAGACGCTGCGCGAGCTGATCGCGCTGGAAGTGGTCAGCGACGGCTCGCCGCTGACGCCGGAGATCGGCATCGCCAAGGTCGAGCGCACGGCACTGAACACCGTGGTGCTCAACGTCAACACCGGCTGCAATCTGAGCTGCACCTACTGTTACAAGGAAGATCTCGACAAGCCCTCGGCCGGCAAGAAAATGGGCGCGGAAACCGCCGAAGCTTCGGTGGAAATGCTGTTGCGCGAATCGCCCGACGAGCAGCGCTACAGCGTGGTGTTCTTCGGTGGCGAGCCGCTGTCCAACCGGCCGCTGATCGAGCACATGGTGGACTACTGCGAGCGGCGCTTCGCCGAGGCTGGCAAGCAGGTGGAGTTCATCATGACCACCAACGCCACGCTGCTCACCGAGGAGACCATCGACTACCTCAACAAGCATCGCTTCGGGCTGTCGATCAGCATCGACGGGCCGAAGACGGTGCACGACCGCAACCGCATCACCGTGGGCGGGCAGGGCACCTACGACGTGGTGCGGCGCAAGGTCGACCTGCTGCTGTCGCGCTATCGCAGCCGCCCGGTGGGCGCGCGGGTCACCCTGACCCGCGGCATCACCGACGTCGAGACCATCTGGAACCACCTGTTCAACGAACTGGGTTTCGCCGAGGTCGGCTTCGCCCCGGTCACCTCGGGCGATATGGCCGACTACAACCTCACCGCTGAGGAGCTGGTAGAGGTTTTCGCCAACATGAAGGCCCTTGGCCGGCGCTACCTGGAGGCGGCGCTGGAGCACCGCAACATCGGCTTCTCCAACCTGCACCAGCTGATCACCGACATCCATGAAGGCCACAAGAAGGCGCTGCCCTGCGGCGCCGGCCTGAAGATGCTGGCGGTGGACCACAAGGGCGAGCTGAACCTCTGCCACCGCTTCACCGGTTCCAGCCTGCCGACCTTCGGCAATGTGCACAGCGGGGTGAAGCAGGCCGAGCTCAACGATTTTCTCTCCCAGCGCCTGGACCGCAGCGGCACCGGCTGCGACAGCTGCCGCATCCGCAACCTCTGCTCCGGTGGCTGCTACCACGAGAGCTACGCCCGCTACGGCGACCCCACTCACCCGACCTATCACTACTGCGAGCTGATGCGCGACTGGGTGGACTTCGGCATCGAAGTCTATAGCCGCATCATGGCCGCCAACCCGGCCTTCATCAGCAGCTACATCTCCCCGCGGAAGGCGCACTGACATGAAACATCTGAAGCCGCTCAACAACAAAGCGCAACTGCTCGAACAAGCCGCAGCCGAGGATCGCATCGAGGACGTCATGGCCATGAGTGCGGTGGCCGGCTGCACCGCCACCACCGATCCCGGCTGGGAAGTGGACGCCTTCGGCGGCGTCGCTTCGCTGTGCCAGCCGATGGAAGCCGACCTCTACGGCTGCTCCGACCCTTGCTGGTGGCCGGCCCAGGTGCCCGACATGATGAGCACCTACCAGGACTGGAATGCCAACGCTCAGGACTCCGCGCAGGACTGGCGCAACCTGGGCACCGTATTCCCGAAAGACAAATGACCGGCGACCAGAACAAGAGGGAAAACCGTATGAAACTCACCGTCATCGCCAGCCTGGCGACCGCCGTCGCCGGCCTCGCCCTGGGCATCCCCGCTTGGTCCGCCGACACTGCCGGCCCGGCGCTGAAATCCGGTCATGAATACATGATCGCCACCAACTACCCGAACAACCTGCACGTGCTCGACCTGGCCACCGACAGCCTGTACAAGACCTGCCAGCTGCCCGACGCCTTCGGTCCCGGTACCGCCATGATGGCGCCGGACAACAAGACCGCGTTCCTTCTGAACAACCACTTCGGCGACCTCTACGGCGTGAACCTGGACGACTGCAAGACGGTGTTCCACGCCAAGCTGTCGCGCAATCCGGGGGAGAAGGTGCGCTCGATGTTCTCCTTCGCCCTGAGCCCGGACGGTAAGGAGCTCTACACCACGGTCAAACCGACGCAGATGATGAACGACCACTACGTGGTCAAGCCGCCGCGCCTGGAGGTGTTCCGCACCGGCGATGGCCTGGATGCCAAACCCGTACGCAGCTTTCCGATGCCGCGCCAGGTCTATCTGATGCGCGCTGCCGACGACGGCAGCCTGTTCGTCGCCGGGCCGGACATCTACAAGATGGACGTGCACAGCGGCAAGTACGAGGTGGCAGTGCCCCTGCGCAACTGGCAGCGGCCGCTCTACAGTGCACCGGACGTGCTGTACTTCTGGCCGCACCAGACCGCCTTGAACGACTTCTCGATGCTCTACACCACTGCGAAGTTTCAGGATGACAAGCAGGACCTGGCCACTGCCGACTACCGCTACGGCTACCTGAGCATCGACCTCAAGACCGGCAAGTCCGTCGTGCAGGACTTCGCCCCGCTCACCGAGCTGTACTTCACCGGGCTGCGCTCGCCGAAGGACCCGAACCAGATGTTCGGCGTGCTCAATCGCCTGGCCAAGTACGATATCAAGGAGCAGAAACTGATCAAGGCGGCCAACCTGGATCACTCCTACTACTGCATCGCCTTCAACACCCAAGGCAGCAAGCTATACCTGGCCGGCACCTTCAACGACATTGCCGTCTACGACCCGGACAGCCTGGAGAAACTGGGCAATATCAAGCTGCCGGGCGGCGATATGTCGCTCACCACCACTCAGGTATTCACCCGCTGATACGGCTACCCCGCGCCGGGCGCGGGGTATTCGACCAACAGATGACTGGACAGCACCGGGGTCGGTGATCTAGGTTGCCGTTTGCGTAAACGGAAAAGCCGGGCCCGGCCCAGGCGTCCCATAACAAGCACAAGATCGAGGGAACCCATGACTTCACCCAGCTATACCCGCGGCCCGCAGGACAAGCCCCTGCTGGCGATGACCATAGGCGCGGCGTTCGATGCGACCGTGGCGCGTTTCGCCGAGCGCGAGGCGCTGGTGGTGCGTCACCAGCAACTCCGTTACAGCTGGACGCAGCTGGCCGAGCAGGTCGAGCGCTGCGCCCGCGCGCTGCTGGCCATCGGCATGCAGCCGGGCGAGCGCCTGGGCATCTGGGCGCCGAACTGCGCGCAGTGGTGCATCGCCCAGTTCGCCAGCGCCAAGGTCGGGGTGATCCTGGTCAACATCAACCCGGCCTATCGCCTGAACGAGCTGGAATATGCGCTCAAGCATTCCGGCTGCCGCTGGCTGATCTGCGCCGATGCGTTCAAGACCAGCGACTACCACGCCATGCTCGGCGAGCTGCTGCCGGAGCTGGCGGCCAGCGCCACCGGCGCGCTGCACAGCCGCATGCTGCCGGAGCTGCGCGGGGTGATCAGCCTGGGCCGCGAGCCTGCCGCCGGCATGCTAGGTTGGGACGCACTGCTGGCGCACGCCGAGGCGGTCGGCGCCGAGCAGCTGCGCGCCTGCAGCGCCCAGCTGCAGTTCGACGAGCCGATCAACATCCAGTACACCTCCGGCACCACCGGCTTTCCCAAGGGCGCGACGCTCAGTCACTACAACATCCTCAACAACGGTTACATGGTCGGCGAGAGCCTGGGCCTCACCGAGCACGACCGCCTGGTGATCCCGGTGCCGCTGTACCACTGCTTCGGCATGGTGATGGGCAACCTCGGCTGCCTGACCCACGGCAGCACCATGATCTACCCGGGCGACGCCTTCGACCCGCTGACCACCCTGCAGGCGGTGGCCGAGGAGCGCGCCACGGCGCTGTACGGCGTGCCGACCATGTTTATCGCCGAGCTGGATCACCCGCGCCGCGGCGAGTTCGACCTGTCCAGCCTGCGCACCGGGATCATGGCCGGGGCGACCTGCCCGATCGAGGTGATGAAGCGGGTGATCGGCGAGATGCACATGGCCGAGGTGCAGATCGCCTACGGCATGACCGAGACCAGCCCGGTGTCGACCCAGACCGCGGCGGACGACGACCTGCAGCGCCGCGTGGCCAGCGTCGGGCGCACCCAGCCGCACCTGGAGAGCAAGGTGGTCGACGAGCACGGGCGCATCGTCGCGCGCGGGCAGATCGGCGAGCTGTGCACCCGCGGCTACAGCGTGATGCTCGGTTACTGGAACAACCCCGAGGCCACCGCCGAGGCGATCGACGGCGCGCGCTGGATGCACACCGGCGACCTGGCGGTGATGGACGAGGCGGGCTACCTGAGCATCGTCGGGCGCAACAAGGACATGATCATCCGCGGCGGCGAGAACGTGTACCCGCGCGAGATCGAGGAGTTCCTCTTCGGTCATCCGGCGGTGGCCGACGTGCAGGTGGTGGGCATTCCCGACGAGCGCTACGGTGAGGAGATCGTCGCCTGGATCAAGTGCCACCCCGGCCAGGCGATCGACGACGAGCAGCTGCGCGCGTTCTGCAAGGGGCGCATCGCCCACTTCAAGGTGCCGCGGCATTTCCTCTTCGTCGACGCCTTCCCGATGACGGTGACCGGCAAGGTGCAGAAGTTTCGCATGCGCGAGATCAGCATCGAGCAGTCGAGCAAGGCCGGCTGAGGCGCGGCGGCGATTGCCCGCGCGCCGGGCGCCTGCCACAGTGCGCGTCCCACGTCCCCACCGGCAAGGAGCACGATGAGCGCCAGCAGCGAGAAGGGCACCATCTCCGTCCATCTGGTGGCCGAGGCGCTGCTCGAGTGGCGGCGCCGCGGTCTGCCCGACGAGCCGCTGCTGGAGCAGGCCGGCATCGCCCCGGCGCAGCTGCTGCGGCCCTACGCGCGGGTCCCGGCGCAGGCCTATGCGCGCCTGTGGCTGGGCATCGCCGCGGCGATGGACGACGAGTTCTTCGGCATGGATGCGCGGCGCATGAAGTCCGGCAGCTTCGCCTATATGGCCCATGCGGTCCTCGGCGAGGCGGACCTCGGCGCAGCGCTGGAGAGCATGCTGCGCTTCCTCGCCCTGATGTTCGACGACCTGCAGCCGCGCCTGGAGCGCCAGGGCAGCCTGGTGCAGATCGTCCTCGACGAGCGTGGCGAGCCGCCGGCACGGGCCTTCGCCTGCTTCACCCTGTGGCTGATGCTGCACGGCCTGGCCTGCTGGCTGGTGGGGCGGCGCATCGCCATTCTCGGCGTCGAGCTGCGCGGCCCGGCGCCGGGCTACTGTGGCGACTACCGAGTGATGTTCAGCGACAACCTGCGCTTCGACCGCCCGCACAACCGCCTGCTGCTCAACGCCGACTGCCTGGCCCTGCCGGTGCGGCGTAGCGCGCGCGAACTCAAACGCTTTCTCGCCGGCGCGCCGGGCAACATCCTGGTGCGCTACCGCGATCCGCAGAGTCTCGGCGCGCGGATCAAGGCCTACCTGCGCAGCCTCAAGCCCGAGCGCTGGCCGGATCTCGACGCGCTGTCCGGGCATTTCTTCATGGCCTCCTCGACCCTGCGGCGCAAGCTGGCCCAGGAGGGGCAGTCCTACCAGGGCCTCAAGGACCAAGTGCGCCGCGACCTGGCCATCGCTCGCCTGGACGCCGGGGCGAGCAACTTCACCGAGCTGGCCTTCGATCTGGGCTTCGCCGACACCAGTGCCTTCTACAAGGCGTTCAGGAAGTGGACCGGCACCACGCCAGGGCAGTACCGCGCCCTGCATCATCCGGACTGAGAAAAACTGACGGCTCCTGGCAGTTCGTCGGCGCCTTGCGCGCAGGCGCTGTCCAAAACGCTCGGACCGATCGACGACTTTCGACATTGCCGGCGGCCAGCGCCGGCGCGAGCATCGCGCTACTCCAACAAAAACAATCCGGGAGGCTACCCGATGCGCGATTACTTCACCGCTGCCGGCGAGTTCGATTACGCCAGTGCCGCTTCCAGCACCCTGGCGGGTGACCTCGAGGCCCTCAATGCCTGTGTCGAATGCTGCGACCGCCATGCCGAGCCAGGGCGCGTCGCGCTGGTCTGGGAAGGGCGCGAGGGTGCCCGGGCCAGCTGGACCTTCGCTCAGCTCAAGGACGCCTCGGCGCGCTTCGCCAACCTGCTGCAGGCGCGCGGCGTGGGGCCTGGCGACTGCGTATCGGGCATGCTGCCGCGCACGCCGGAGCTGCTGATCACCATCCTCGGTACCTGGCGCGCGGGGGCGGTGTACCAGCCATTGTTCACCGCCTTCGGGCCCAAGGCCATCGAACACCGGGTACGGCTCGCCGGATCGAAGCTGCTGGTCACCGACCTGGCCAACCGCGCCAAGCTCGACGAGGTGCAGGACGCGCCGCCGCTGCTGAGCGTCGGCGAGGACTTCTGGACCGAGCTGGAGCGCCAGCCGGACCACTTCGAGCCGGTGCGGCGCAAGGCGTCCGATCCCTTCCTGCTGATGTTCACTTCCGGCACCACTGGTCTGGCCAAACCGCTGGCCGTACCGCTGAAGGCCATCGTCGCCTTCGTCAGCTACCTGCGCGATGCGGTCGACCTGCGCCCCGAGGACAGGTTCTGGAACCTGGCCGATCCGGGATGGGCCTACGGCCTCTATTACGCGGTGACCGCTCCGCTGGCCATGGGGCATGCCACCACCTTCTACGAAGGCGGCTTCAGCGTGGAGAGCACGTGCCGGATCATTCGCGAGCACGGCATCACCAACCTGGCCGGCTCGCCCACCGCCTACCGCCTGTTGCTGGCGGCCAAGGACGAGGTGCAAGCCGCGCTCAAGGGCCAACTGCGTGCCGTCAGCAGCGCCGGCGAACCGCTGACCCCGGAGGTGATCCGCTGGTTCGCCGAGGGCCTCGGTTGCACCATCCACGACCATTACGGCCAGACCGAGCTGGGCATGGTACTGTGCAATCACCACGCCCTGCAGCATCCGGTGCGCCTCGGCGCCGCCGGTTTCGCCATGCCCGGTCACCGCGTCGTGGTGCTGGACGAGCAGCAGCGCGAACTGCCCGCCGGCCAACCCGGCATCCTCGCCCTGGACATGCCGCGCTCGCCGCTGTTCTGGTTCCCCGGCTATCAGGGCATGGCCACCCGTGCCTTCGTCGGCGACTACTATCTGAGTGGCGATACGGTGGAGCGGAACGAGGACGGCAGCATCAGCTTCGTCGGCCGCGCCGATGACGTGATCACGACCAGCGGCTACCGGGTCGGCCCCTTCGACGTGGAGAGTGCGCTGATCGAGCACCCGGCGGTGATCGAAGCCGCGGTGATCGGCAAGCCCGACCCGGAGCGTACCGAACTGGTCAAGGCCTTCGTCGTGTTGCATGCCGGCCACACGGGCGACGCCGAACTGGCCGAGGCGCTGCAGCAATACGTGCGCAAGCGCCTGTCCGCCCATGCCTATCCGCGCGAGATCGAGTTCGTCGCGGAGCTGCCCAAGACCCCGAGCGGCAAGATCCAGCGCTTTCTCCTGCGCAACCAGGAGATCGCCAAGGCCCAGGCGGCCGCCGCTCACTGATCCCAAGGAGTCAACAACGTGCGTATCGAAAATTCCGTGTTCCTGGTCACCGGCGGCGGTTCCGGCCTGGGCCTGGCCACTGCCCGCGAACTGTTGGGGCAGGGCGGCAAGGTGGTGCTGGTGGACATCAATGCCGAGGCTGGCGCCACCTGCGCCGAGGAACTGGGCGAGGGTGCCCGTTTCGTCAGGGCCGACATCTGCCGTGAGGAAGACGCCCGCGCCGCGGTGAGCGCCGCCGTCGAGGCGTTCGGCGGCCTGCACGGCCTGGTCAACTGCGCCGGGGTGGCGCCGGCCGAGAAGGTCATCGGCCGCAACGGCGTGCACGGCCTGGACAGCTTCGCCCGGACCATCAACATCAACCTGGTCGGCAGCTTCAACATGCTGCGCCTGGCCGCCGAGGCCATGGCCCAGGGGCAGCCGAATGCCGAGGGCGAGCGCGGCGTGATCATCAACACCGCCTCGGTGGCGGCCTTCGACGGGCAGATCGGTCAGGCCGCCTATGCCGCGTCGAAGGGCGGCGTGGTCGGCATGACCCTGCCGATCGCCCGCGAACTGGCGCGTCATGGCATCCGCGTGATGTGCATCGCTCCCGGCATCTTCGAAACCCCGATGATGGCCGGTATGCCCGAGGAGGTCCGCGCCTCCCTCGGCGCCGCCGTGCCGTTCCCGCCGCGTCTGGGCCGTCCGGCCGAGTACGCCGCATTGGTGCGCCATATCGTCGAGAACGCCATGCTCAATGGCGAGGTGATTCGCCTCGACGGCGCCATCCGTATGGCTGCGAAATAAGGAGGCCGCCATGAACAAGAATTCCATCGTCATCGTCAGCGCCGCGCGTACCGCCATGGGCGGCTTCCTCGGCGACTTCAAGGACATGAGCGCCGCCCAGCTCGGCGCCGCCGCCAACCGTGCCGCGCTGGAACGCGCGGGCGTCGCCGGCGATGCTGTCGATGAAGTGATCATGGGCTGCGTCCTGCAGGCCGGCCAGGGCCAGGCGCCGGCGCGCCAGGCCGCCCTCGGCGCGGGGCTGCCGCAATCGGTGGCCTGCTCCACGGTGAACAAGATGTGCGGCTCGGGCATGAAGGCGGTGATGCTGGCCCATGACCTGCTGCGTGCCGGCAGTGCCGAGGTGGTGCTGGCCGGCGGCATGGAGAGCATGTCGGGCGCCCCCTACCTGCTCGAGCGCGCGCGCACCGGCTACCGCATGGGCCATGGCAAGGTGCTCGACCATATGTTCCTCGACGGTCTGGAGGACGCCTATGACAAGGGACGGCTGATGGGCACCTTCGCCGAAGACTGCGCCCAGGCCTACGGCTTCACCCGCGAGCAGCAGGATGGCTTCGCCATCGCCTCGCTGACCCGCGCGCAGCGGGCCATGGCCGAGGGCCGCTTCGCCGCCGAGATCGTTTCGGTGGAGGCCAGGTCCGGCCGCGACCTGGTGACCGTCAGCCAGGACGAACAGCCGCCCAAGGCCCGCCTGGAGAAGATCCCCACCCTGAAGCCGGCCTTCCGCGAGGGCGGCACGGTGACGGCGGCCAACGCCAGCTCGATCTCCGATGGCGCGGCGTCCCTGCTGCTGATGCGCCTGGAGGAGGCGGAGAAGCGCGGCCTGGCCCCCTTGGCCTGGGTCGCCGGGCATGCGTCCTTCGCCCAGGCGCCCAATCTGTTCACTACCGCGCCGGTGGGCTCCATCCAGCGCCTACTGGCGCGCACCGGCTGGAGCCTGAACGAGGTGGACCTGTTCGAGGTCAACGAGGCCTTCGCCGTGGTGCCCATGGTGGCGATGCGTGACCTCGACATCCCGCATGACAAGCTCAACGTGCACGGCGGCGCCTGCGCCCTCGGCCACCCGATCGGCGCCTCCGGCGCCCGCGTGCTGGTGACCCTGCTCAACGCCCTGAGTCAGTACGGGTTCAAGCGCGGCGTGGCCTCGGTGTGTATCGGCGGCGGCGAGGCCACGGCGGTGGCTATCGAAAGATTCTGACTCAGGGGGAGCGGTGCGCACCAACCACCCGAGCCTTGCACCGCCCGGTCTGTGGGAGGGGCTTTAGACGCGACAGTCGCCGCTGAAGCGCGTCCCACCGTAGGGCGATCGATTAACCCGCATTATCGGAGCCAGCCATGCTGCCCAACGAAGAACAACTACTGATCCGCGACATGGCCCGCCAGTTCGCCCAGGAACGGCTAAAGCCCTTCGCCGCCGACTGGGACCGCGAGCATCGCTTCCCAACCGAGGCCATTGCCGAGATGGGCCAGCTGGGCTTTATGGGCATGCTGGTGCCGCAACAGTGGGGCGGCGCCGAGACCGGCCATCTGGCCTACGCCATGGCCCTGGAGGAAGTCGCCGCCGGCGACGGCGCCTGCTCCACCATCATGAGCGTGCACAACTCGGTGGGCTGCATGCCTATCCTGAAATACGGCAGCGAAGAGCAGAAACAGCGCTTCCTCCGCCCGCTGGCCGAAGGCAGCATGCTCGGCGCCTTCGCCCTGACCGAACCGCAGGCCGGCTCCGACGCCAGCGACCTGCGCACCCGCGCGCGGCGCGACGGCGAGCACTATGTGCTGAGCGGCGCCAAGCAGTTCATCACCTCCGGCAACCACGCCGGCATGGTCATCGTCTTCGCTGTCACCGACCCGGGGGCCGGCAAGAAGGGCATCAGCGCCTTTATCGTGCCGACTGACACGCCCGGGTTCTCGGTGGTGCGGGTGGAGGACAAGCTCGGCCAGCACGCCTCGGACACCTGCCAGATCCAGCTCGACGAGGTGCGCATCCCGGCCGAGTTGCGCCTGGGCGAGGAGGGCGAGGGTTACCGCATCGCCCTGGCCAACCTGGAAGGCGGACGCATCGGCATCGCCGCACAATCGGTGGGCATGGCCCGCGCCGCGTTCGAGGCGGCGCGCGACTACGCCCACGAGCGGGTCACTTTCGGCAAGCCGATCATCGAGCACCAGGCGGTGGCCTTCCGTCTGGCCGACATGGCCACGCAGATCGCCGTGGCGCGGCAGATGGTGCACCACGCCGCCAGCCTGCGCGAAGCCGGCCTGCCATGCCTGAGCGAGGCCTCGATGGCCAAGCTGTTCGCCTCGGAGATGGCCGAGCGGGTGTGCTCCGCGGCGATCCAGACCCTGGGCGGTTACGGCTACCTCAAGGACTTCCCGGTCGAGCGCATCTACCGCGACGTGCGCGTGTGCCAGATCTACGAAGGCACCAGCGACGTGCAGCGGATGGTGATTGCGCGCGGTTTGTAGGCGCGGCGCTATGCCGAGTGGCTGGCGGTTCGCCCCCGGGCGCTCACGGCAGGGGGCTGCTGTGCTGCCGGGCGGTCCGTTTCGCCGCCCAGCCAGGCGATGAATAGCGAGAACAGCTCGGCCTGGGAGCCGATCTGCAGTTTGGTGTAGAGATTCTTGCGGTGCATGCGCACCGTCTCCGAGGAGATTGCCAGCAGGCGTGCGCTGGACTTGGCTGAGTGGCCGCGCAGCAGCAGGTGGCAGACCTCCAGCTCGCGGGCGGTGAGCAGGCCCTCGCCGAAGCTCATAAAGGCCTCGCGCAGCTGCTGCTCGAAGTCGGCGCCCTGGGCCTGCTCCGCGTTGCCGACCTCGCGCCAGTGCTGCCGGCCCAGTTCCAGGATCACCGGCGCCAGGCTGCGCAGCAGCTGCAGCTGTTCGGCCTGGAAGGGCCGGGCGCTAAGGCCGTTGTACAGGCTGATCGAGATGCGCTGCTGGCCATCGAGCTCCAGCATAAAGTAGCAGTCCTCCACCGAGCCGGCGCCTAGGTAGTAGGTCTTGTAGTACTGGCTGTCGAAGAAGTCGTCCGGGGCGATCTCGCCCAGGCTGTAGAAACCTTCGGGCAGGCCCTGGTCCACCGCCAGGCAGAAGGGGTCGAGCAGGTAGCCGCGGGAGAAGTAGCGGCTCAGCAGCAGCTCGCGGTTGGTCGCCGGGATGCCGCGCTCGTAGAGCAGGCGGGGGGCGCCGCCGATGCGCTCCAGGTTGATCATCACCGACTCCACGGGCACCAGGCTGGCCAGGGCGTCGACCAGGCGCTCGGCGAAGTCGGGGCCATGGCAGGCGGCCATGGCCCGGGCCAGGGCTTGGTGCCAGCGCTGCAGGCTGTCCGGGGCAAGCATGGGCACACACCTCTCGATTGCAGGGGCGGCCAGCATACCGCAGTGAACCGGGTCCGGCCCGGCATACCCTCAAATGAGGTATGGCCGCCCGGGCCCTGGCTTCTTAGCCTGCAGGCAACAGTCCCGCAGGAGTCAGCCCATGTCCATCGTTACCCCCATGCCCACCGCCGTTCGCGACCAGGCCAGCCTGGCCGCCCTGGATCGCGCCCACTATATGCACGGCTACCACCTGTTCGACGAGCACCGCCAGCAGGACGCGTTGCAGATCGGCGGCGGCGATGGCGCCTATATCCAGGACCTGGCCGGCAACCGCTACCTGGACGCAGTGGGCGGCATGTGGTGCACCAATATCGGCCTGGGCCGCGAGGAAATGGTCGAGGCCATCGCCGAACAGACCCGCCAGCTGGCCTACGCCAACCCCTTCTGCGACATGGCCAACCCGCGGGCGGTGGAGCTGTGCGCCAAGCTGGCGGAGCTGGCCCCGGGCGACCTCGACCATGTGTTCCTCACCACCGGCGGCTCCACCGCGGTGGATACCGCCATCCGCCTGGTGCACTACTACCAGAACTGCCGCGGCCTGCCGCACAAGAAGCAGATCCTGACCCGGCGCAACGCCTATCACGGCTCCACCTACCTGGGCATGTCCCTGGGCGGCAAGCAGGTGGATCGTGAGGGCCAGTTCGACTTTATCCAGGACGGCATCCACCACCTCAGCGGCCCCTATCCCTACCGCGCCCCCGCCGGCCTGAGCGAGGCCGACTACCTGGACAGCCTGGTGGCCGAGTTCGAGGCCAAGGTGCTGGAGTTGGGCGCGGACCGAGTGGCGGCCTTTATCGGCGAGCCGGTGTTCGGCTCCGGCGGGGTGATGGTGCCGCCGGCCGGCTACCACCGGCGCATCTGGGAGCTGTGCCGGCGTTACGACATCCTCTATATCGCCGACGAGGTGGTCACCTCCTTCGGCCGCCTGGGGCACTTCTTCGCCAGCGAGGCGGTGTTCGGCGTGCAGCCGGACATCATCACCACCGCCAAGGGTCTGACCAGCGGCTACCAGCCCTTGGGCGCCTGCCTGTTTTCCGAGCGCATCTGGCAGGTGATCGCCGAGCCGGGCCAGGGCCGCTGCTTCACCCACGGTTTCACCTACTCCGGGCATCCGGTGGCCTGCGCTGCGGCGCTGAAGAACATCGAGATCATCGAGCGTGAGGGCATCCTGGCGCATGTCGAGGAGGTCGGCCGCTATTTCGAGGAGCAGCTCAGGACGTTGCTCGACCTGCCGATAGTCGGCGACGTGCGTGGCCTGCGCTTTATGGCCTGCGTCGAGTTCGTCGCCGACCAGGCGAGCAAGGCGCTGTTCCCCGAGGCGCTGAACATCGGTGAGTGGGTGCACCTGCGGGCGCAGAGGCGCGGCCTGCTGGTGCGGCCCATGGTGCACCTGAACGTGATGTCGCCGCCTTTGATCCTGACCCGCCAGCAGGTGGACTTTATCGTCCGGGTGCTGCGCGAAAGCATTCTGGAGACCCTGGAAGATCTTCAACAGGCCGGTCACTACTAGCGTTTTTGGCGCTCCCACTTTACTCACAGAAGGAAGGCCCCCAATGGACGACAACAAGAACAAGGTCCTGCGCTTTCGCGACGTCACCCTCTACACCGTCTCGGCCATGCTGTTTATGGATCAGATCGCCCTGGCCGCATCCCTCGGCGCCACCAGCCTGTTCTGGTGGGCCTACGTGCTGGTGCTGCTGTTCGTGCCCATGGCCCTGATGACCGCCGAGCTGGGCACCACCTACCCCGGCAGCGGCGGGGTCTACCACTGGGTGCGGCTGGCCTTCGGCGCCCGCTGGGGCGCGCGCCTGTCATGGATGTACTGGGTCAATAACGCGCTGTGGATGCCCTCGGTGTATATCCTCTTCGCCGCCATGCTCAGCGAGTTCTTCCTGCCGGATCTGAGCCTGTGGACGCAGATCGCCATCGGCATCAGCCTGGCCCTGCTCACCGCGCTGTTCAATGCGGTCAAGCTGGGCATCGGCAAGTGGCTGCCCAACATGGGGGCGCTGATGAAGCTGGTGGCGGTGCTGGCCTTGGGGGTAGGCGGTATTCGCTACGGGCTGCAGCACGGCTTCGCCAACCCCCTGACCCTGGATACCCTGATCCCCTCATCGGGGATGGCGATCGCTGCCCTGGGCATCATGGTCTACGGCATCATGGGTACCGAACTGGCCTGCTGCAGCGCCCCGGAGATGCGCAACCCGGTGCGCGACATTCCCCGGGCGATCCTCGCCGCCGGCCTGCTGATCGCCGCCTTCAACGTGTTCGGCACCCTCGGCGTGCTGGCCGCGGTGCCCAGCGACCAGACCGACGTGACCAAGATCTTCGCCGAGTCGCTGTACCAGATGTACGGCCACGACGGCCTGGGCGGCGCCTTCGCCAGCCTGATCGCCTGCTTCGTGCTGTTCACCCTGTTCACCAATATGGTCACCTGGAGCATGGGCACCAACCGTGCGGCGGTAGCGGCAGCCAAGGCCGGCGAGCTGCCCGCGCTGTTCGGCGTGGTCCATCCGCGCTACCACACCCCGGTGGGCCCGGCGTTGCTGGCCTCGACGGTGAGCATCGTGGTGATGCTGGTCTACGGCCTGGTGGCGAGCAGCGCCGAGGAGCTGTTCTGGACCCTGCTGTCGATCTTCGCGATGATCTTTATGCTGCCCTATGTGCTGATGAGCCTGGCCTTTATCAAGCTGCGCCTGCATGACTCGCGACCTCGGCCATTCCGCCTGCCCCTGGGCAACGTCGGCGCCTGCCTGTGGGCGGCAGTGGTGGGGCTGCATGTGCTGGCCGGCATCCTGCTGTTCGTGGTCACCCCCGGCGAGCCGATGGACTGGGACTACAGCGGCAAGATCCTGCTCGGGGTCGGTCTGGCGCTGGCCATCGGCGAGTGGCTGATTCGCGCCAGCAGCAGGCAGCAGGCGCAACAGGCCCTGGCTCTGCAGGGGCGCTGACGGATCGCGGATGATCCTGTACAGTCGTTCAGCGCTGCGTTCAGAGCCTGCTACGACTGTATAAGGATCGGCCATGACCCACCCGACTCGTTTCGCCCGCCTGGAGCCCGAGCTGCGCAAGTCGCATCTGGTCGAGGCCACTCTCAAGTGCCTCAAGCAGCACGGCTTCCAGGGCGCCTCGATCCGCAAGATCTGCGCCGAGGCGGGGGTCTCGGTGGGGCTGATCAATCACCATTACGGCGGCAAGGACGAACTGGTGGCCGAGGCCTATCTGACCGTCACCGGGCGGGTCATGGGCCTGCTGCAGGAGGCCGTCAGCCAGGCCGAACCGACCCCCAGGGCACGCCTGTCGGCCTTCTTCCAGGCCTCCTTCTGCCGCGAGCTGCTCGATCCGCAGCTGCTGGAGGCCTGGCTGGCCTTCTGGGGCGCGGTGAAGACCGCCGAGGCGATCAACCAGGCTCACGAGCACTCCTATGGCGAGTACCGGCGCATGCTCGCCGCGGTGCTCGCCCAGCTGGCGGCCGAGCACCAGTGGCCGGGCTTCGATGCCGAGCTGGCAGCCATCGGCCTGTCCGCCTTGCTCGACGGCCTGTGGCTGGAGTCCGGGCTCAACCCCAGCACCTTTACCCCGGCCCAGGGCGTGCTGCTGTGCGAGGCCTGGGTCGACGGTCTGGAGGCCGGCGGTTATCGCCGC
The DNA here is from genome assembly GCF_003696305.1 of Pseudomonas sp. AOB-7. Taxonomy (GTDB): domain Bacteria; phylum Pseudomonadota; class Gammaproteobacteria; order Pseudomonadales; family Pseudomonadaceae; genus Aquipseudomonas. The sequence continues at coordinate 34,623 of NZ_RFFK01000012.1, forward strand.
TTCCTTTCGGGGGAGGATGTTGATCAAGTGTTCAGCAATGGCTAGAGTGGCCAGGCGAACCCCCGCGACCTTCCACCTATAACGACAAGAGTGGCCGCTTCCATCGGAGCGGCAGGAGCGAGCGCATGACGGCCATGGCCCGTGTATTGATCGTCGACGACGATCCGGTAATCCGTGAGTTGCTGGCTTCCTACCTGCAACGCGACGGCTACGAGGTGCTCTGCGCCGAAACCGCCGAGCAGGCCGAGGCCTGCCTGCAGGAGCAGCCGGTGGAGCTGGTGATGCTGGATATCCGCCTGCCCGGCAAGGACGGCCTGACCCTGACCCGCGAGCTGCGCGTGCGCTCGGAGGTGGGCATCATCCTGATCACCGGCCGCGACGACGAGATCGACCGCATCGTCGGCCTGGAATGCGGCGCCGACGACTACCTGGCCAAGCCCTTCAACCCCCGCGAGCTGATGTCGCGGGCGAAGAACCTGATCCGCCGGGTGCGCCATGCCCAGGCCGCCGGGCCGGCGGAGGAGGGCCGCCAGCTGCGCCAGTTTGCCGACTGGACCCTGGACCTGGATCGCCGCCGCCTGCTGGCCGCCGATGGCCGCGAATGCCTGCTGACCCATGGCGAGTTCCAGCTGCTTAGCGTATTTCTGCGCAACAGCGGGCATACCCTCAGCCGCGATCAGCTGATGGACCAGATCCGCAACCGCGAATGGCTGCCCAACGACCGCTCCATCGATGTGCTGGTGGGCCGCCTGCGGCGCAAGCTGCAGGACGATCCGGCCGACCCGCGGCTGATCATCACCATCCATGGCGCCGGCTATCTGTTTAGCGCCCCGGTCAGCTCGCGGGCATGAAGCCTTGGCTGTTGCTGGGCCTGCTGCTGGCGGCCGGCCTGGCCCGGGGCGAGGCGCCGACCCTGCGCTACTGCGACCACCCGGTGTACCCGCCGATTTCCTGGAGCGATGCCGCAGGTAGCGTGCAGGGCGTGGCGCCGCGGGCGGTGCGCGAGGTGGCGCAGCGCCTGGGCTTGGCCCTGGAGATCGTGGTGCTGGGCAACTGGCAGCGCTGCCTGAGTGATGCCGGCGAAGGCCGGGTCGACCTGGTGATCGCCTACCGCTCGGCCGAGCGTGAGGCCCAGCTGCTGTTTAGCCAGGAGCCGCTGCTGCAGGAGGAAGTGGTGCTGTTTTACAACCGTGAGCGGCCGCTTAAGGTGCAGCGCCTGGAGGACCTGGCCGGCTATCGCGGCGGCCTGCTGTTCGGCGAGAGCTACGGCCAGGCCTTCGACCAGCTGGTGGCGGTCCATGGCAATGTCGAACGGGTGGCCAGCAACCAGCAGAACTTCGGCAAGCTGATCCGCGGGCGCATCGACTTTATCGCCCACGAGCGGCGTACCGGTCAGCTGTTCGTCGAATACCTGCCGGGGGCCGAGCGTATCGCCATGGCGCCGCTGACCCTGGCGGTGGATCAGCTGCACTTCGCCATTTCCCGGCGCTCGCCCCTGGTGGCCTGGCAGGGGCGTATCGATGCCGAGCTGCGCCGCCTGCGCGAGGAAGGCGCGGTAGAGCGCTGGCTGGCGGAGAGCGAGGCGGCCTATCGAGCCATGCAGGAGGCCGGTCGATGAGCTGGCGCCTGCCGGTGCTCAGCGGCCTGTCGCGGCGCCTGCTGCGCTTTATCCTGCTGTTCAGCCTGTGCTTTACCCTGCTCGCCGGGGCGCTGCAGCTGGTGCTGGAGTACCGCCGCGAGATGGCCGGGGTGGAGTCGCGCCTGGAGCTGATCCGCAGCGGCTACCTGGCCAGCATCGAGCGCAGCCTGTGGGACCTCAACCAGGAACAGCTGACGGTGCAGCTGCGCGGCCTGGTGGACTTCCCCGATATCGCCTGGGTGCGTCTGCAGAGCAGCGACTTCGATCTGCTCAAGGGCCGGCCCGAGGCCGCCGAGCCGCTGCGTCGCGAGCGCTTCGAGCTGGTCTACCGCGCACCGGATGGTCAGCCGCGCAGCCTCGGCAGCCTGGAGGTGGCGGTGGATATCGCCAGCATCCACCGCCGCCTGTGGGCCAGCGGCCTGGCCAACCTGCTGTGGATGGCCCTGTTTATCTGCGGCCTGGCTATCACCCTGGCCTGGCTGTTCCATCGTCTGGTCACCCGCCACCTGCTGGCCATGGCCGAGTTCTCCCGTCATCTGGGTGCCGGTAGCTGGCAGCAGCCGTTGCAGCTGGCCAAGGCGGCCCGCGCCGATGATGAGATCGACCAGGTGGCCCATGCCCTGGAGGACCTGCGCCAGGCCATGCTCGCCGACCTGCGCCGGCGCGAGGCCGATCGCCAGGCCCTGGTCGGTCGCCAGGACGAACTGCAGCGCATGGTCGAGCAGCGCACCGCCAGCCTGCACCAGGCCAAGGAACAGGCCGAGGCGGCCAACCGCGCCAAGTCGCGCTTTCTTGCCACCATGAGCCACGAGCTGCGCACTCCGCTCAATGGCATTCTCGGGATGGCCGAACTGCTTCGCGAGGCGTTGCCGGCCGAGCCTGATCGCCTGCGCCTGCGCGCCCTGCACAAGGCCGGCGAGGGCCTGCTGGCGCTGCTCAACGACCTGCTGGATTTCGCCAAGCTGGAGGAGGGCGAGGCCCGCGCCGAGCCGGTGGCCTTTGCCCTGGGCGAACTGCTGGATGAGGTGGTGACCCTGCTCGAACCCCGTGCCCAGGCCAACGGCACCCAGCTGCAGGTGCGTCTGGACGCCGCGGTGGGGCCCTGGCTACTGGGCTGCGAACAGTTCCTGCGCCAGGTGCTGACCAACCTGCTGGCCAATGCCATCAAGTTCACTGCCGGCGGCCGGGTGTGTCTGAGCGTCGAGCTGCTGGGCGAGCACAGCCAAGGCCAGCAACTGCGCATTCAGGTGGAGGACGACGGTATCGGCATCGCCGAGGCGGTACAGGGGCGTATCTTCGAGCGCTTCGTCCAGGCCGACGAGCAGGTGGCGCGGCGTTATGGGGGGGCCGGCCTGGGGCTGGCCATCTGCAAGCGCCTGGTGCAGGCCATGGGCAGCGAGATCCAGCTGCACAGCCGTGAGGGGCAGGGCAGCCGCTTCTGGTTCGAGCTGTGGCTGCCCCGGGGGCAGGCACCGCAGGCGCCGCAGCCGGTGCCGGCCGTGCCCCTGGCGGCGCGCCGGGTGCTGGTGGTGGAGGACGTGCCGCTTAACCGTGAGGTGGCCCGTGGCCTGCTTGAGCGTGAAGGCCAGTGGGTGAGCCTGGTCGAGGATGCCGAGCCAGCCCTGGCGTTGTGCCGTCAGCAGCGCTTCGATCTGATCCTGCTGGACGTGCACCTGCCCGGCTGCAGCGGGGTCGAGCTATGCCGTCAGTTGCGCCAGGACGCCCAGGGGCTTAACCGCGATACGCCGATCTACGCCTTTACCGCCAGCCTGCAGGCGAGCAAGGTGCAGAGCTATCTGCAGGCCGGCATGCAGGGGGTGATCGGCAAGCCCATCGACCTGGCCCTGCTGCGTAAGGCCCTGGCCCGCTGCACGCCGGCCGAGGTCTGGCTGGACGCGGCCCGGCTGCGCGAACATGCCGAGCAGCTGGGTGGCGAGCGCCTGCGGCAGTTGCTCGGCCTGCTGCTGCACAGCCTGCAGGAGCAGGGCGCACTGCTGCGCGCGGCCCTGCAACGGCGCCAGGCCGCACCCTTGCAGGAGGCCGCTCACCGTCTGGCCAGCGCCTGCGACAGCCTTGGCGCCCTGGCCTTGGGCCAACTGCTGCGTCAGGTGGAACAGGCCGCCGAAGCGGGCGCCGAGTTGCCCTGGGACGACTGGCAGGCCCGTCTGCAGGCGGCGTTGGCAGCCACCGAGGCGGCCGTAGTCCAGGCCCGCGGCCAGTTGTAACAGCGGCGTTACCACTTCTTACAACTTCTTTCCCGCCGTACAACGGCACCTTACATCGCCTGCCAATAATCGAGCCGGGACCGGACACCTGAGGCCGGTCAACCTTCGGTTACTGGGAGACAACAACAATGAAACTCCGCAACCTCTCGGCGCTCGATGCGCTGCTGGTCGGTGCCGTGCTGCTGGCCCTGATCGCCGGCTCGCTGAGCCTGTTCGATAATCCCATGGGTGGGCCATTGCAGCTGGCACTGATCATGGTCGGCTGCTTCGCCGCGCTGATCGGCATGAAAAACGGCATCGGCTGGGCTGAACTGGAAAGCGAGATTATCGCCACCAATGCCAAGACCATCGGCTCGATCTTTATCTTCCTTGCCATCGGCGTGCTGATCGGCGCCTTTATCCTCGCTGGCACCGTGCCGACCCTGCTGTATGCCGGGCTCAGCCTGCTCTCGCCGGGTTTCTTCTACCCCCTGGCCTGCCTGATCTGCGCCATCGTATCGATCTGCATCGGTTCGTCCTGGACCACCGTGGCCACCATCGGCGTCGGCTTGATGGGCACTGCCCATGGTTTTGGCCTGTCGCCGGAGATCACCGCCGGTGCGGTGGTGGCTGGTGCCTACTTCGGCGACAAGATGTCGCCGCTGTCGGAAACCACCAACCTGGCCCCGGCCGTGGTCGGCGTCGACCTGTTCGCCCATATCCGCCACATGGCCTGGGTCTCGCTGCCGAGCCTGCTGCTTGCCCTGTGCCTGTTCGCCTTTCTCGCCTTGAGCGCCGATGTGCGCGGCGATGCGGTATCCAATGTGCCGGAGCTGCAGGCGCAGTTGCGTGAGTCCTTCCATATCGCCTGGTACAACCTGTTGCCCATGCTGGTGCTGCTGGTGCTGTCGGTGCGCAAGGTGCCGGCCTTCCCGGCGATCATGTTCAGCGCGGTGCTGGCCTGCCTGTTCGCCGTGCTGTTCCAGGGCGTGGCCATCGAGCGCTTTATGGCCGAGAGCGAGCTGAGCGGCGCCACGCGCACCGTCACGGCTCTATGGACGGTAATGGCCACCGGCTTCTCCATCAGCAGCGGCAACGAGGTGGTGGACAGCCTGCTCAGCCGTGGCGGCATGGCCGGCATGGTGTTTATGGCCTTCCTGGTGTTCTGCTCGATGATGATGACCGCGGTGCTTGAGCGCATCGGCTTTATCCGCTTCCTGCTCGGCCTGATCGTGCGCAGCGTGCATTCGGTGGGCGCGCTGATCGGCGCCACCCTGGCCACCAGCCTAAGCGTCAACCTGCTGACCGGCGACCAGTACCTGTCCCTGGTGCTGCCGGGGCAGATGTGGAAGGAGGAGTACCGCCGTCGGCGCCTGGCCGCGGTCAACCTGTCGCGCACCATCGAGGACGCCGGCACCGTGACCTCGGCGCTGATCCCCTGGAACGCCTGCGCGGTGTATATGGCCGCCACCCTGGGCGTGGCCACCCTGGCCTATGCGCCATTCGCCTTCTTCAACTGGATCAACCCGCTGATCGCGCTGCTCTACGGCATCTTCTGCATCAAGATCCTGCCGTTGGCCGACGAGCAGGATGAAGCTGCCGAACTCGCGCCGCCCACCGCCCGACCGCTACCCAGCGCCGGCTGATCTCCCCCCGCAACCCACCAGGCCCGCCGCAGTGCGGGCCTTTTGCGTTACGGGGGGCTGCAAGCAACGCCGTTCAGCCGTAGCCCGGATGAAATCCGGGAAGTCCCGGCCCTGCAAAACTGCTCCCGGATTGCATCCGGGCTACAAGTACAGGCCGCTCTCTTGCTTGAGTGGGCCGCATTGGGCCTGTAAGGCCTTGTTCGAACTTGTAACAGGCCTCTGAAAATCCCTAATTAATTTCATATATATCAATCACTTAATCATTTAACTGAACGGTTGTTCGACATCTTGTCGAATTACTGAACAAGTGTTTAGTATTGCCTCCAGGCCCGGACGCAGACGCGTCCAATAACAACAAGCCAGTCCAACAAAGAGGTTTGCCATGAACGCAGCCCCCCGTCTGCTCTGCCAGATCGAAGCCGGCATCGCCCGGGTCAGCCTGAACGGCCCGGAGCAGCGCAATGCCCTGGATATCCCCAGCCTGCAGGACCTCTATGAGCTGCTCGGCGAACTGCAGGCGGCGCCGGAAGTGCGCGTGCTGCTGCTGACCGGCAGCGGCAAGAGCTTCTGCGCCGGCGCCGATGTCGCCGAGTGGGCCGCCGCCGAGGCCCGCGGCGAGCTGGAGAGCTACGGCTGGACGGAGAACGCCCACCGCCTGATGGTGCGCCTGCACGGCTTCGCCAAGCCGAGCATCGCCGCCATCAACGGCAGCGCAGTGGGTGCCGGCATGGACCTGGCGCTGTGCTGCGATATGCGTATCGCCTCGGCCTCGGCGCGCTTTCGGGCTGGCTACACCAGCATGGCCTACTCGCCGGACGCCGGCGCCAGCTGGCACCTGCCGCGCCTGATCGGCGAGGAGCAGGCCAAGCGCTTGCTGTTTCTCGACCAGCCCTGGAGCGCCGAGCGCGCCCTGGCTGCGGGCCTGGTCGGCGAGGTCTGCGCCGATGAGCAGCTACAGGCCGTTGCCGGCGAACTGGCCGCGCGCCTGGCCAAGGGGCCGACCTTCGCCTTCGCCCAGACCAAGACCCTGATCCGTGAAGGGGCTGCGCGCAGCCTGGCGCAGCAGCTTGAGGCGGAACTGGCCGCCGGCCTGCTCTGCGGGCGCAGCGAGGACGGCGCCGAGGCGCTGCGCGCGGCCATGGAAAAACGTACCCCAGATTTTATCGGCCGCTGATCGCGCGCCCTGCCCGAGGACAATGTCATGAATTTTCAACTGACTGCCGAACAGAACATGCTGGTGGAGGCGGTACGCGCCTTTGTCGAGAAGGAGTTGCTGCCCCATGAGGAAGCGGTGGACCGTGCCGATGCGGTGTCCCCCGAGCTGGCCGCCGAGATTCGCGGCAAGGCCATCGCTGCCGGCTTCTACGCCTTCAATATGCCGGAGGAGGTGGGCGGCGGCGGCCTCGATTACCTGTCCCAGGCCCTGGTCGAGCGCGAGCTGTCCAAGGTGTCCTGGGCGCTGCAGGTGTTCGTCGCGCGGCCGTCGAAGATCCTTATGGCCTGCAAGGGCGAGCAGATCGACCAGTACCTGCTGCCCTGTATCCAGGGCGAAAAGATCGACTGCTTCGCGCTTACCGAGCCGGGCGCCGGCTCGGACGCCAACTCGATCAAGACCCGCGCGGTGCGCGACGGCGACGACTTCGTGATCAACGGTGCCAAGCACTTTATCAGCCATGCCGGGCATGCCGACTTCGCCATCGTCTTCGCCGTCACCGACAGCTACGAGCGCAACGGCAAGAAGCGCAATGCGGTCACCGCCTTTCTGGTGGACAAGGGCACCCCGGGCATGACCGTGCGCCGCGGGCCCAAGTGCGTGAGCAACAAGGGCTACCACACCTATGAAATCTTCTTCGACGACTGCCGGGTGCCGGCATCCAAGGTCCTCGGTGAGGTGGATAAGGGTTGGGAAGTGGCCAACGCCTGGCTGACCGCCGGGCGGGTGATGGTCGCCGCCAACTGCGTCGGCCAGGCCCAGCGCGCCATGGCCCTGGCCCTGCAATGGGCGGCGGACCGCCAGCAGTTCGGCCAGCCCATCGGCAGCTACCAGGGCGTGTCGTTCAAGCTGGCCGATATGGCCACGCAGATCGCTGCCGCCGAACTGCTGACCCTCAATACCGCCTGGAAGATGGACCAGGGCAGCATGACCGACGGCGAGGCCGGAATGGCCAAGCTGTTCGCCAGCGAAGTGCTGGGCAAGGTGGCCGACGAGACGGTGCAGATCTTCGGCGGCATGGGCCTGATGGACGAGGGCCCGGTGGAGCGCATCTGGCGCAACGCGCGGATCGAGCGGATCTGGGAAGGCACCTCGGAAATCCAGCGTCACATTATCTCCCGCGAACTGCTGCGGCCCTTGCTGCGCTAGGAATCCATCATGAGCCTGCATAACAATATCCGTCGCCTGCTGGCGCCCAAGCACCTGGCCTTTATCGGCGGGCGCAGCATGGCCCGTGCCCTTAAGCGCTGCGCAGAAGGGGGATTTGGCGGCCAGCTATGGCTGGTCAATCCGCAGCACGCCGAGTTGGAGGGCGTGCCCTGCGTGGCCAGCATCAGGGAGCTGCCCTGTGGCCCCGATGCGGTCTTTATCGCCACCAACCGCGAACTGACCCTGCAAGCCGTGGCCGAGCTGGCGGCCAAGGGGGCGGGCGGGGCCATCTGCTATGCCTCGGGCTTCGCCGAGACGGGCGAGGCGGGCGAGCGCCTGCAGGCCGAGCTGCTGCGCGCCGCCGGCTACATGGCCCTGCTCGGGCCCAACTGCTACGGCCTGCTCGACTACCTGCACGGCGCCGCCCTGTGGCCGGTGGCCCATGGTGGCCAGCGGGTGGAGCGCGGCGTGGCGGTGCTGACCCAGAGCGGCAACTTCGCCTACAACCTGTCGATGAGCGACCGCTCGCTGCCGGTGGCCTATATGGCCTCGGTGGGCAACCAGGCCCAGCTCGGCGTGGCCGAACTGATGGATGCCTTGCTCGACGAGCCGCGGGTCAGTGCCATCGGCCTGCACCTCGAAGGTCTGAAGAATATCCCCGGCTTTGCCCGCGCCGCCCACAAGGCGCTGGTCAAGGGCATCCCGATTATCGCCCTGAAGACCGGTGTGTCGCAGATCGGTGCCGAACTGGCGCTTAGCCATACCAGCTCCCTGGCCGGCTCCGACGCCCTGTACGACGCGCTGTTCCAGCGCCTCGGGGTGATTCGCGTAAGCGGCCCGGTGAGCTTTATGGAAACCCTCAAGGCCGCCGCCTGCGGCCAGTTGCCGGCAGGCCCGGGGCTGATCGCCCTGGCCTGTTCCGGCGGCGATGCCGGCTTGATCGCCGACTATGCCGAGGCCAATGGCCTGGCACTGCCCAAGCTGGATGAGACGCAGCGTTTAGAGTTGGCCGAGGTGCTACCGGCCTACGCCAATATCGCCAATCCACTGGATTTCACCACCGCCATCTGGGGCGATGCCGAGGCGCTGACACGCATGCTCGACAGCTGCCTGAGCCAGCCGGCCGATGCTGCCCTGCTGGTGCTCGATTACCCGGACGAGCAGAGCGGCGAGCGGCCGCAGTGCGACCTGCTGCTTGAGCTGTACTGCGACGCCCTGGCGCGCCACGACAAGTGCGGCTTTATCGCCTCGGCCTTCCCCGAACTGCTGCCGGCCCATGCCCGCGACTACCTGCACGGCCGTGGCGTGCCGGCGCTGCAGGGGGTGGAGGACGGCCTGGCCGCCTGGGGTCGGATCGCCGCTTACCAGAGCCGCCGCCAGGCCCTGCTGGCCATGGGCGAGGCGGCCCTGGTGCCGCTGGCGGCCGGCAGCGCGGACGGCTCAGGCGTGCTGCTGGATGAATGGCAAGCCAAGCAGGCCCTGGGCGCCTTTGGCCTGCCGCTACCCCGTGCCGTGCTCAGCACCCCCGAGCGCGCCCTGGCCGATGCCGAACAGCTGGGTTATCCGCTGGTGCTTAAGGCGGTCAGCAGCGAGCTGCCGCATAAGACCGAGGCCGGCGGCGTGGCCCTTAATCTGCGCGACGCCGGACAACTGCAAAGTGCCCTGCAGCGGATGCGCCGCGACCTGGCCGAGCATGCGCCGACTCTGGCCTTCGACCAGGTGCTGCTGGAGGCCATGGCCGGCCCGCCATTGGCCGAGCTGATCGTCGGGGTCAAGCGCGAGCCCGGCTTTGGCCTGGCCCTGGTGATAGGCACCGGCGGCATTCTGGTGGAGCTGCTCAGGGACAGCCGCAGCCTGCTGCTGCCGACCAACCCGGCAGCGATCCGCCAGGCCCTGCTCGGTTTGCGCAGCGCGCCGCTGCTGAGCGGTTTTCGTGGCCGCCCGGCGGCGGATCTGGATGCCCTGGTGGCGGCCATCGGCGCGGTGGCCGACTACGCCTGCGAGCACGCCGAACGCTTGCTGGAACTGGACGTCAACCCGCTGCTGGTCGGCGCCCATGGCTGCGTGGCGGTGGATGCATTGATCCGTTTGGCCGATTAGAACCCCCTCTCCCCTCGGGGGAGAGGGCCGGTGAGAGGGGCAGTGCGCTACCCCGCCCACGCAAGGAGAAGATTCCATGCAAGACAATACAAGCCTTACTTGCGGCCAGGCCCTGGTGCGCCTGCTGGCCAACTACGGCGTTGATACCGTGTTCGGCATTCCCGGGGTGCATACCCTGGAGTTGTACCGCGGCCTGCCCGGCAGCGGCATCCGCCATGTTCTGAGCCGTCACGAGCAGGGCGCCGGCTTTATGGCCGACGGCTATGCCCGGGTCAGTGGCAAGCCCGGGGTGTGCTTTGTGATCAGCGGCCCGGGGGTGACCAATGTGGCCACTGCCATCGGTCAGGCCCATGCCGACTCCATCCCCATGCTGGTGATTTCCAGCGTCAACCATAGCGCCAGCCTGGGCAAAGGCTGGGGCTGCCTGCACGAGACCCAGGATCAGCGCGCCCTGACCGCGCCGATCACTGCCTTCTCTGCTCTGGCCCTGAGCCCCGAAGACCTGCCCGAGCTGATTGCCCGCGCCTGGGCGGTGTTCGATAGCGAGCGGCCGCGCCCGGTGCATATCTCGGTGCCGCTGGATGTGCTGGCCGCGCCCCTGGCGCGGGACTGGAGCGGCGAGGTGGCGCGCCGCCCCGCTCGCGGCCTGCCGGCCGCCGAGGCGTTGCAACAGGCCGCCGCCAGGCTGGCTCAGGCCAAGCGGCCGATGCTGATTGCCGGCGGCGGCGCCCTGGAAGCCGGTGCCGAGCTGGCCGAACTGAGCCGGCGTCTGGCCGCTCCGCTGTTTACCACGGTGGCCGGCAAGGGCCTGCTGCCCGTCGACGCGCCGCTGCATGCCGGCGCCAGCCTGTGCGTCGAGCCCGGCTGGCAGCTGATCGAACAGGCCGATCTGGTCCTAGCGGTAGGCACCGAGCTGGCCGATACCGACTTCTGGCGCGAGCGCCTGCCGCTGTCCGGCGAGCTGATTCGCATCGATATCGACCCGCGCAAGTTCAACGACTTCTACCCCTGCAGTGTGGCGTTGCGCGGCGATGCGCGGCTTAGCCTCGCGGCGCTGCTGCAGCGGCTGCCGGAAACCGCGCGCGACCCGGCAGCGGCCATGGATGCGGTGGCCAGCCTCAAGGCGGCGATCCAGGGTAGCCAGGGGCCCCTGCAGCGTATCCACCAGGCGATTCTCGAACGCATCGCCCAGGTGTTGCCGGCCGACGCCTTTATCAGCACCGATATGACCCAGCTGGCCTACAGCGGCAACTACCTGTTCCCCAGCCGCGCCCCGCGCAGCTGGCTGCACCCCACCGGCTACGGCACCCTGGGGTACGGCCTGCCCGCCGGCATCGGCGCCAAGCTCGGCGCGCCGCAGCGTCCGGGGCTGGTGCTGGTGGGCGATGGCGGCTTTCTCTACACCGCCCAGGAGCTGGCCACTGCCGTGGAGGAGCTGGATAGCCCGCTGGTAGTGCTGCTGTGGAACAACGACGCCCTGGGGCAGATCCGCGACGACATGCTCGGCCTGGATATCGAACCCATCGGCGTGCTGCCGCGCAACCCGGACTTCGCCGGCCTGGGCCGCGCCTTTGGCTGCGCGGTGCGCCAGCCGCAGAGCCTGGATCAGTTGCAGGACGACCTGGCGGCCGGCTTCGCCCACCCAGGGGTGACCCTGATCGAACTCAAGCACGCCTGCGCCCAATGACCTGAAAGTCGCGCAGCGACGCCCTCCTTATTGCCCTTCTCCCTCCGGGAGAAGGTGGCGCGCAGCGCCGGATGAGGGAAGGGCATACCCGTTAAGGAGACACCCATGCGTTACTCGCAACTGACCCAACGTATCGCTGGCGACGGCGCCGCCGCCTGGACCATCCACTACCGCGCCCTGGAGCGTCAGGCACGGGGCGAGGACATTATCCTGCTGTCGGTGGGCGACCCGGACTTCGACACCCCGCCGCCCATCGTCCAGGCCGCCATCGACAGCCTGCTGGCCGGCCACACCCACTACGCCGAGGTACGCGGCAAGCGCGAGCTGCGCCAGCGTATAGCCGCCCGCCATAGCGCCCGCAGCGGCCAGGCGGTGGACGCCGAGCAGGTGGTGGTGCTGCCCGGCGCCCAGTGCGGCCTGTTCAGCGTGGCCCAGTGCCTGCTCGATCCGGGCGACGAGGTGATAGTGCCGGAGCCCATGTACGTCACCTACGAGGCGGTGTTCGGTGCCTGCGGCGCCAAGGTGGTACCGGTGCCGCTGCGTGCCGAGTACGGCTTTCGCCTGCAGGCCGCCGATGTCGCCGTCGCCATCACCCCACGCACCCGCGCCCTGGCCCTCAACAGCCCGCACAACCCGTCCGGCGCCAGCCTGCCGCGGGCCACCTGGGAGGCCATCGCCGGCCTGTGCATCGACCACGACCTGTGGCTTATCTCCGATGAGGTGTACAGCGAGCTGCTGTTCGAGGGCGAGCACATCAGCCCGGCCAGCCTGCCGGGCATGGCCGAGCGCACCGCGACGCTGGGCAGCCTGTCCAAGTCCCACGCCATGAGCGGCTGGCGCCTGGGCTGGGTGGTGGCGCCGCGGCAGCTGGCCGAGCATCTGGAGAACCTCGCCTTGTGCATGCTCTACGGCCTGCCGGACTTTATCCAGGACGCCGCCTGCGTGGCCCTGGCGGCCGAGCTGCCGGAGCTTGACGCGATGCGCGAGGCCTATCGCCAGCGCCGCGACCTGGTCTGCGCGACGCTGCAAGATTGCCCCGGCCTGCGCGCCCTGAAGCCGGACGGCGGCATGTTCGTGATGGTCGATATCCGCGCCACCGGCCTGTCCGCCCAGGCTTTCGCCGAACGCCTGCTGGATCGCCACGGCGTCTCGGTGCTGGCCGGCGAGGCCTTCGGCCCCAGCGCCGCCGGGCATATCCGCGTCGGCCTGGTGCTCGGCAGCGCGCCGCTGGCCGAGGCCTGCCGGCGCATCGCCCGCTGCGCCGCCGAGCTGCTGGAGGAAGCCTGCCATGCTTGAGCATCGCCAGCTGTATATCGACGGCGCCTGGCAGGCGCCCCATGGCACGGGCCTGGCCGAAGTGCTTAACCCGGCCACCGAGGCCGTGATCGGCCGCGTGCCCCTGGGCGACGAGCGCGATGTGGACCGCGCCGTGCTCGCCGCGCGGCGCGCCTTCGGCCCCTGGTCGCGCACGCCGGCCCATGTGCGTGCCGGTTATATCCGCGCCCTGGCCGAGCTGCTGGAGGCCCGCGCCGGCGAGATGGCCGCGCTGATCACCGCCGAGCTGGGCATGCCGGTGCAATGGTGCCGGGCGGTGCAGGTGGACGGTCCGATCGCAGGTCTGCGCAGCTACGCCGAGCTGGCGGCGCTGATGGACGAGGTGCGCGAGGTCGGCAACTCCCTGGTGCTGCGCGAGGCGGTGGGGGTGTGCGCCTTTATCAACCCCTGGAACTACCCGCTGCATCAGCTGCTCGGCAAGCTGGCGCCGGCCCTGGCCGCCGGCTGCACCCTGGTGCTCAAGCCGAGCCAGGAAACCCCGCTGCATGCCTTTCTGCTGGCCGAGATGGTCCATGCCATCGGCCTGCCAGCCGGGGTGTTCAACCTGGTCAGCGGCCCCGGCAGCAAGGTTGGCGAGGCCCTGGCGCGCCATCCCGAGGTGGACATGCTGTCCTTTACCGGCTCCACCGGCGCCGGTGTGCGGGTGGCCACGGCGGCGGCGCCGACGGTCAAGCGCGTGTGCCTGGAGCTGGGCGGCAAGTCGCCCTTTGTGATCGGCGCGGACGCCGATCTGGCCGCGGCGGTGCGCCATGGCGTGCAGGACGTGATGATCAATTCCGGGCAGACCTGCACCGCGCTGACCCGCATGCTGCTGCCGGCCAGCCGCTATGCCGAGGCGCTGGAACTGGCGGTTGGCGAGTGCGAGGCCCTGCGCCTGGGCGACCCGCTGGACCCGGCAAGCTTTCTCGGCCCCATGTGCTCGGCCGGCCAGCGCCGCACGGTGCAGGACTATATCCGCCTGGGTCAGGAGGAGGGCGCGCGCCTGCTGTATGGCGGCGCCGAGCCGCCCACCGGGTTGCGGCGCGGCTACTATCAACGGCCGACCCTGTTCGCCGAGGTGGACAACCGCATGCGCATCGCCCAGGAGGAAATCTTCGGCCCGGTGCTGTGCCTGATTCCCTATGCCGACGAGGACGAAGCGGTGCGCCTGGCCAACGACTCGCCCTTCGGCCTGTCCAGCGCGGTATGGACCGCCAGCCGCGAGCGCTCGCTGCAACTGGCGCGGCAACTGCGCGCCGGGCAGTGTTTCGTCAACGGCGCGGCCTTCAACTACCGCGCGCCCTTCGGCGGCTACAAGCAGTCCGGCAACGGCCGCGAGTGGGGTGAGGAAGGCCTGCACGAATTCGTCGAGGTCAAGGCGATCCAGATCTGATTTGTAGGGTGCGCCATGCGCACCGAGTCATTTGCCGGTGCCATGGCGCCCCCAGAAAGGAATTTTTATGAAGGTACTGATAGTCCACGCCCACCCCGAGCCGCAATCCTTTACCGCGGCCCTGCGCGACCTGGCCCGCGAGACCCTGGAGGGGCAGGGCCACGAGGTGCAGGTGTCGGATCTCTATGCGATGAACTGGAACCCGGTGGCCTCGGCCGCCGATTTCACCGCGCGGGCCAACCCGGACTACCTGGTCTATGCCCTGGAGCAGCGCGAAGGAGTGAAGGGCGGTCAGCTGGCCGCCGATATCCAGGCCGAGCTGGACAAGCTGCTGTGGGCCGACCTGCTGATCCTCAACTTCCCGCTGTACTGGTTCTCGGTGCCGGCCATGCTCAAAGGCTGGATCGACCGGGTGCTGGTCAGCGGCGTCTGCTACGGCGGCAAGCGCTTCTACGACCAGGGTGGCCTGGCCGGCAAGAAGGCCCTGGTCAGCCTGACGTTGGGCGGGCGCGAGCATATGTTCGGCGCGGGGGCTATTCATGGGCCGCTGGAAGACATGCTGCGCCCGCTGCTGCGTGGCACCCTGGCTTATGTCGGCATGGATGTGCTGAAGCCCTTCGTCGCCTGGCATGTGCCCTATATCAGCCACGAGGCGCGCGAGGATTTTCTGCGCGCCTATCAGCAGCGCCTGCAGGGTCTGGAGCGGGAGCAGCCGCTGGCCTTCCCGCGTTTGGAGCAGTTCGACGAGCGGCTGTATCCGCTGAGTTCGTAGGGCGGGCTTGTAGGCCGAGTTTCAATCGAATCGGTACTGCACCCCCGCGCCGAGATACCAGGCGCGTTCCGGCCCCGGTTCGTAGTAGCGGCCGTTGCTCTCGCCGACTATCACCGAGCCGATGTATTCGCGGTCCAGCAGGTTGTCGATGCGCAGCACCTGGTTGAAGGTCAGCGCGCCGAGCTTCTGCTCGAAGCGCGCCTGCCAGTTGAACAGGGCGTAGCTGGGCGCGGCCTTGGCCTGGTTGCTGTCCTCGACATACAGCTTGCTGCGGTACAGCCCTTCGATGGCGGTGCTGAAACCCTCGCGCGGCTGCCAGGCCAGCTCGCCATACAGGGTGCTGGCGGGGATGCCGGGCAGGCGATTGCCGGACGCGATCGGCCGGCCGCCGCTGGCGAAGTCCTGGCTGTAGATGGCCTCGATATGGCTGTAGGCGAGGTTGCCGCGCAGGGTTTCGCTCAGTTGGCTTGCCACCGCCAGCTCCACGCCGCGACGGCGGGTCTGTGCGGCGTTCTGAAAGCGCGTGCGGCCGCCGCTGGCCGATTCCACCACCAGCTCGTCGTCGGTATCGATCTGAAACAGCGCCAGTTGCAGGTCGCTGGCCTGGCCGAGGCGGGCCTTGAGGCCGATTTCGACCTGCTCGCTGGTGGCCGGTTGCAGGTCGAAGCCGAAACCGTTGTCGGGACCGGAGTACGACAGTTCGTTGAGCGTCGGCGTCTCCAGGCCCTTGCCCCAGCTGGCGTACAGATTCAGCTCCGGCAGCAGCGCGTAGCTGGCGCCCAGGGTCGGGGTTAGCTCGCGGTAGGTGACCGCGCCGCCATCGTCGCCATTGCTCAGGAAGCGGTCGTCCACCTCGAACCGCACTTCGTTGTGGCGCAGGCCGGCCTGCAGGCCGAGCTTGCCCAGTTGCCAGGCGGCCTGGACATAGGGCGACAGGCTGCTGACCTCATCGCGCTCGTCGCGGCGCAGGTTGCCCTTCACCCCCAGGGTGCTGCCGACGAAGTTCTCAAAGCCCTGGCGGTCGTCGCGGGAATGGTCGTAGTCCAGGCCGGCGGTCAGGGTCAGCAGGCTGCTGCCCAGGTCGAAGGGCTGGATCCAGCGGTTGCTGGCGCCGAAGAAGCGCCGCTCGAAGTCGATCACTCCGCCTGAGTGGGACGGGTTGGCCTGCACCGCCACCGGGATCGACTGGTACTGGATCACCCGCCGGGTACCGCTGTACAGCGTGCTCTGCCAGGTGCCGGCGGCGAAGCTGCGCTCGTAATTCAGGCCAAGCTGCTGGTGATCCACCGTCTTGCGCGTATTGAACGCCAAAGCGCTGGGGGCGGCGGCGCGGCGGTCGGCCTGCACCTGTTGCCAGGTCAGGCCCTGCGGGTCCTGAGTGTCGTTCTGGTCGAGCTGATTGAAGCTCAGGCTGAGCTTGCTGGCATCGTCCGGGTACAGGGTCAGCTTGGCGAAGCTCTTGTCGAGGATGGCGCCGCTGTGCTCGCGATAACCGTCGGTCTCGAAGTGCGAGCGGTTGAGGATAAAGCCGGCCTGGTCGTTGCCGCCCTCGGCACTGACTCGCGTGCGGCTGGTGCCCCAGGCCGCCTGCGAGGTGTCGACGGACACCCTGGGTGCGCCTTCGCCATCGCGCGAGAACAGCTGGATCACCCCGCCGGAGTTGCTGCCGTAGACGCTGGCGAAGGGGCCGCGCAGCACCTCGATGCGCTCCAGGGTATCGAGGTCGAAGGTCGCCGCCTGGCCCTGGCCATCGGGGTTGGACAGCGGCACGCCATCGGCCAGCAGCTTGATACCGCGGATGCCGAAGGCCGAGCGGGCGCCGAAGCCGCGCGAAGACAGCTGCAGATCCTGGGCGTAGTTCTGCCGGTTCTGCACCACCAGGCCGGGCACGCTGCCTAGCGCCTCGGACAGGTTGACCCCCGGCTTGCCCAGGGTGGCCTGCTCGGCATCGATGCGGTTGACCGAGAAGGGCAGGCGCCAGCCGCTGGCCTGGTAACGGCTGCCGGTAACCACCAGCGGCTCGGCCTGATAGCTGGCGTTCTCGGCCTGCGCGGTCAGTGGTAGCAGCAGGGCGGCAAGCCAGGGGCGAGGGCGGAATGGGGTCATGGTCGAGGGATCTTCTGCGGTCGCTATCCCGCGATGGTGACCGCAGCGGCGGACCGCGGGCTAGAGTCGCTGCGCCGCCTGACGCAGAAATGCTCTACGAAATGTTGCCGCAATAGGGTTGTCGAACGATTTGGATAGCGCTAACATTCGGCCAAACAATGAGCGGCGCCACGTCGATGGCGCCCTGGAGTTCCCATGCAGCAACAGCCTTTCGCACTGCCTGCCCGCACCACATTGGTGGTCATGGGCGTCAGCGGCTCCGGCAAGAGCGAGATCAGCCAGGCGGTCGCCACCACCCTCGGCTGGCGCCATATCGAAGCCGATCACTTCCATCCCCGCGAGAACGTCGAGCGCATGCGCGCCGGCATCCCCCTGAGCGACGACGACCGCAGCCACTGGCTGGACGCCCTGAGCGAGCAGATGCTGGCCGCCCAGGCGGCGGGCGAGGGCTTCGTGCTGGCCTGCTCGGCGCTCAAGCGCGCCTACCGCGAGCGCCTGCGCGCGGCGGTGCCGGGGCTGCAGTTCGTGCATCTGCAGATCGACCAGGCCACCGCGCTACAGCGAGTCGGCGCGCGTCCCGGGCATTTCATGCCCATCTCGCTGGTCGACAGCCAGTTCGCCACCCTCGAAGCGCCGGCCGGCGAACCCCAGGTGCTGACCCTGGATGCGGCCGCCAGCCGCGAGGCGCTGCTGGCGGATATCTGCGCCTGGTTGCGCCGCGATCTGCCGGAGGCCGGCTCGGGCGCCGATGCCGCTGGTTCGACGACAGAAATTGATAGCGCTAACCACGCCGCGCAGCTGGGCGCCGACCCCATCTACGAGGGCCGTCTGGCGCGGCTGTTCGACCGCCTCACCGACGGCCTGATGGCGACGCTGATGGCCTTCATGGTGCTGGCGGTGTTCGCCAACGTGGTGCTGCGCTACGCCTTCGGCACCGGCTGGGCCGGGGCCGAGGAACTGTCGCGACTGGCCTTCGTCTGGCTGGTCTTCGTCGGCGTGGCCTCGAGCATGCGCCGCGGCGAGCTGATGACCTTCCGCATGATCCGCGACCGCTTCCCACAGTCTGCGCAACGTCTGCTGGATTCGCTGAGCTGGCTGCTGGTGGCCGGCGCCAGCCTGCTGGCGGCCTGGGGCGCCTGGATGCAGGTGCAGTTCGGCTGGGGTAACCACAGCACCGTGGTCGGTTATCCGGTGGTGCTGGCCATGGTGCCGGTGCTGGCCTGCATGACGGTGCTGGCCGTCCTCGCCCTGGTGCAACTGATCAACCTGTGGCGCCGCGCGCCGCAGGCAAGCCTGGCTCACGCGCAAGTCGATTGAGGCTGCGTCATCACTAACAAGAACGGGCACTGCCCACCGAGGACCTGCCGATGACCGTCGCCGTCTTCCTTTCATCCCTGCTGGGCTTCATGGCCTTCGGCATGCCCATCGCCTTCGCCCTGATCCTCACGGCGGCGCTGCTGATGTGGTACCTGGACTTCTGGGACGTGCAGTTGCTGGCGCAGAACCTGCTCGCCGGCGCTGACAGCTTCCCGCTCTTGGCCGTGCCCTTCTTCATCCTCGCCGGCGAGCTGATGAATGCCGGCGGCATCTCCAAGCGCATCATCGCCATGGCCCAGGCCTATTTCGGCCACCTGCGCGGTGGCCTCGGCTACGTCGCCATCGCCGCCGCGGTGCTGCTGGCGAGCATGTCCGGCTCGGCCCTGGCCGACACCGCGGCGCTGGCCACCCTGTTGCTGCCGATGATGCGCCAGCGCGGCTACCCGCTGCATTCCTCGGCTGGCCTGGTGGCCGCAGGCGGCATCATCGCGCCGATCATCCCGCCGTCGATGCCCTTCGTGATCTACGGCGTGGTCACCAACACCTCGATCAGCCAGCTGTTCATGGCCGGCCTGGTGCCGGGGCTGATCATGGGCGCCGGGCTGATCGTCGCCTGGAGCCTGATCGCCCGCGGCTTCACCGAGCCGACCCCGGCCAAGGCCAGCGCCGCCGAGCGCCGCCGCGTGCTGGTCGACGGCGCCGCGGCGCTGATGCTGCCGGTGATCATAGTCGGCGGCCTGCGCTTCGGCCTCTTCACCCCGACCGAGGCGGCGGTGGTCGCCGCGGTCTACGCCCTGGCGGTGTCGACCCTGCTGTACCGCGAGCTGAGCTGGGCCAGCCTGATGGAAACCCTGACCCGCGCCAGCCGCACCACCGCCTCGGTGATGTTCCTCTGCGCCGCCGCCACGGTATCGGCCTACATGATCACCCTGGCCCAGCTGCCGGACGAGATCGGCGCCATGCTCGGGCCGCTGGCCGACCACCCGCAACTGCTGGTGCTGGCGATCATGCTGCTGATGATCGCGGTGGGCATGGTCCTCGACCTGACCCCGACCATCCTCATCCTCGCCCCGGTGCTGGCGCCGATCGCGATCAAGGCCGGGGTCGACCCGGTGTACTTCGGCGTGATGTTCGTGCTGATCGGCTCCATCGGCCTGATCACCCCTCCGGTGGGCACCGTGCTCAACGTGGTCGGCGGCATCGGTCGGCTGCGCATGGAGGTGCTGGTGCGCGGGGTGATGCCGTTCTTCCTGATCTACCTGGGCATCGTCGCGTTGCTGATCGCCTTCCCGGCCATCGTTACCGTGCCACTGACCTGGCTGCGCTGATTCGCCCCAACCGGCGCGGGCGCGCCGGCTTCGTTCACAACAATAAGAGGTAGTCCCGATGAAACGTCCGCTGCTCGCCATCCTCACCGCTGCCCTGCTGTGCAGCCCGCTCGCCGCTGTCAGCGTCCACGCCGACGAAGTCCGCTCGCGGATGATCCGTTTCGGCTATGGCCTCAACGAAAACAGCAACCAGGGCCGCGCGGCCAAGCTGTTCGCCGAGGAGGTGGCCAAGGCCTCGGACGGCAAACTCAAGGTGCGCACCTTCGGCGCTGCCAGCCTGGGTTCGGACGACCAGATGCAGAGCGCGCTGATCGGCGGCGCCCAGGAAATGATGGTCGGCTCCACCGCCACCCTGGTCGGCATCACCAAGGAAATGGCGGTGTGGGACACGCCCTTCCTGTTCAGCAGCGCCGAGCAGGCCGACGCCGTGCTCGACGGCCCGGTCGGCCGCCAGGTGATGGACAAGCTGCAGGAGAAGGGCCTGGTTGGCCTGGTGTACTGGGAGAACGGTTTCCGCAACCTGACCAACAACGCCCGGCCGATCAGCAAGCTGGAGGATTTCGCCGGCATCAAGCTGCGCGTGATGCCCAACCCGGTGTTCCTCGAGACCTTCAAGCTGATGGGCGCCAACGCCGTGCCACTGCCGTTCTCCGAGCTGTTCACCGCGCTGGAGACCAAGGCCGTGGACGGTCAGGAAAACCCGTTCAACACCATCCTCTCCTCGAAGTTCTACGAGGTGCAGAAGTACCTGACCGTGACCAACCACGTTTACAGCCCGTGGATTCTCACCGTGTCCAAGCGCTGGTGGGACGGCCTGTCTGCCACCGAGCAGAACATTCTCATGGAGGCGGCGCAGAAGGCGCGTGACTTCGAGCGCCAGGACACCCGCGCCGAGGCCGCCCGCGCCCTGGCCGAGCTGAAGGACAAGGGCATGCAGATCAACGAGGTGGACGCCGCCGAGGTGCAGCGCATGCGCGAGCAGGCCGCCCCGGCGATCCAGAAGGTGGTCGACACGGTCGGCCAGCAGCTGTTCGATCAGGTGCAGGCCGAGGCCGCCAAGGCTGCCTTGTAAGTTTCGCGGGGCACGTTGGGACGGCCGCTCCTTGCATGGTGGTGGCCTCCCGGGCGGCGTGTCCCGCGCTTTATTCGTCGTCCAGGCTGCTAGAATCGCGGCCTGGTCTTTCCTGGAGGCGCTATGAGTCAACGTCGTCGCCGTTCCGCCGAACGTGTCACCCTGTCGGATGTGGCCAAGGCTGCCGGCTGCTCGCTGATGTCAGCCTCGCGCGCACTGTCGCAGCCGGGCAGGGTCTCCGACGCCCTGCGCGAGCAGGTGATGCGCGCCGCTCAGGCGCTCGGCTACGTGCCCAATCCGGCGGCGCGGGCGTTGGCCAGCTCGCGCTCGAACCTGGTGGCGGTGGTGATTCCCTCGCTGTCGAACTCGGTGTTCGTCGATACCGTCGAGGCGATCCAGCGGGTGCTGATGCCGGCCGGCTTCGAAATGATGATCGGCGTCAGCCACTACCGGGTCGAGGAGGACGAACGCCTGCTGCGTTCCTACCTGGCGCACCAGCCGGCCGGCCTGCTGGTCACCGGCTTCGAGCGCAGCGACGCGGCGCGCGAGATCCTCGGCGCCAGCAGCTGCCCGCTGGTGACCCTGATGGAGCTGAGCGACGAACCGGAGGACTACTGCGTCGGTTTCTCCCAGGTCGAGGCCGGCGCCGCCATGACCCGCGCCCTGGTCCAGCGCGGCTACCGGCATATCGCTTTCGCCGCCGCCCAGCTCGACCCGCGCACCCTGCAGCGCGCCGAGGGCTACCGCCAGGTGATGCGCTACCTCAATCGTCACGACCCGGCCTTGGAGCTGCTCACCCCCGAGCTGTCGTCCATCGGCCTCGGCGCCGAGCTGCTCGACCGCCTGCTGGCGCAGCAGCCGCAGATCGATGCGGTGTTCTTCAACAACGACGACCTGGCCATGGGCGCGCTGTTCCGCGCTCGTCAGCTGGGCCTCGAGGTGCCGGGGCGGCTGGCCATCGCCGGCTTCAACGACCTGCCGGCGGCGGCCTGGATGCACCCGGCGCTGAGCACGGTGCGCACCACCCGCGGGCGCATCGGTGAGCTGGCGGCGAACATGCTGCTGGCCTTGATGCGCGGCGAGACGCCCGAGCAGCACTGCATCGACGTCGGCTTTGAACTGGTGATGCGCGACAGCACCTGAGGGTAAGGGAGGCCGTGCCGGGTAGGTTGGCGCTGAGCGCAGCGAAGCCCAACGGGGAGCGCAGCGCGCTCCGCCCGGCGATCCGGACTCAGCCGCCGCTCGTATTTCTGCCAGCCTCGGCCAACTGCTCGGCCGCCTCCAGGCGCAGGCGCTCGCGTTCGTCGAAATGTTCCGCCGCCAGCGCCTCGATGGCGGCGCGCTTGTCGCCGCTGCTGAGCCCCTCGTTGGCCTGGATACGCGCCTTGGCGGCGAGATACTCATCGAGACGCTTCTGCCAGCCCTGGCGTTGGCTGTCCAGCGCCTCCAGGCGGGCAGTGGCCTCGGCGCCGACCAGCTGCTGGCGCAGCTGGCGAATCTGCGCGGCGCTGGCACCTTCGGCCTGCAGGCGCGCGGTGTGCTGGCGCAGCTCCTGCTGCAGCTGCGGCAGCACCATGTCCTGCAGCTCGTCCGGCAGGCTGGCGCGCAGGCGGTCGACGGCTTCGCCCTTTTCCTCGTCGCTCAGTCCGGCGTCCTGGCGGATCGCCAGGCGCTCCAGGGTGAAGCGGTTGTAGCCTTCCTCGCGGGCGAAGAAGGCCTGATGGCTCTCGCTGTCGAACAGCCGCGCGCGCAGCGCCTGCACCGCCGCTTCGCGTTGGCGCATGGCGTCCAGGCTGGCCAGTTGCGGCAGGTCGCGCTCCAGCAGCACCAACTCGCGCTTGTAGGCCAGGTACTGGTCGAGCAGCGCCTGCGCGCGGGCCCGGGCCGGTTCCTGCAACTGGCCGTCGATATAGCCGCGCAGACGCGCGACGCTGGCGTCCAGGCTCTCCTCGCCGAGGCTGGCGAGGAAGTAGTCGAAAATACGCCGAATGTCTTCGCTGACGATCAGGTTGCCGGCGGCATCGACGCGAAAGCGGCCGTCCACCTCGGTGCCGACGAAGGATGCCGGCAAGCCGAGAGCGGCGGCTTCTCTCGGCGGCGTGACGGGCGCGGGCAGCGCTTGCTGCAGCGCGGGTGGCGCCGCCGGTGGCGAGGTTTCCCCGCTGGCCGCGGGTGGATTGAACCGATCGGGCAGATGCCCGGGCTCGAGATAGAGCATCGACGCCAGGCAGACGGCGAACAGCAGGGGCAACAGCAACAGGGCTTTGTTCACGGCAGATTCCTCTACGGCGTCCGGGCCGGATGACGCCGGCCCGGACTTTGGCTCAGAGCCCGGCGTTCTTCAGGCGGTTGGCATGCTGGCGGTAGACGGTCACCGGATCGGTCTCGAACAGGCTGGTCAGGCCCAGGGTCTGGTTGACCTCGTCGAGGTGGTTCATCCGGTAGTTGTCGCGGATCACCTGGCCCATGCGCGAGCTGCAGCGGCCGACCAGGCCGTCGTTGGCTTCGCTGCCGAAGGTCAGTGCGCTGGCGCCCATCAGCAGGTCGCTGGGGTCGAGCAGGTTGGTCAGCGGGCTGGTGCCGCTCCAGGAGTAGTAGCGCACGCCGTTCACGCTGTAGGCGCCTTCGCCGCAGGCGCTGGTGGGAATGCCCTGCGGGAACTTGGCGTTGAAGCGCGCGGCGCCCTCGCTGTTGAGCGACTCCAGCGAGCCGAGGGCGTTCTGCGGGGTGGTGCTGGGGCTGCCGGAGAGAAAGTTGATCAGCGCGCCGAGGCCATTGACGATGCCCGCCAGCAGCGGGGTGGCGACCGGGCCGGTGGGGCCGTCGCTGATGCCCTTGAGGAAGTCGGCGGTGGCCGAGCCCTTGTGCGGCGCGCCGACGCTGGTGACCGAGGCGACCAGGTCCGGGCGCACGGCGGCGACGTAGCGGGTGGTGGGGCCGCCGTGGCTGTGGCCGATCAGGTTGACCTTGGCCTTGCCGCTGATGGCGACGATGTCCTCGACCTGCTGCAGCAATTGCTCGCCGCGCGCTTCGGAGGTGTCCAGCTGGCTGACCTCGGTGATGTAGACGCTGGCACCGTCACGAAGCAGGGCGGCGGGAATGCCGTACCAGTAGTCGACGCCGAGGATGCTGTCGAAGCCGAGCATGCCGTGGCCGAGGACGATGGGGTATTGGGTCTGGGTATAGCCGGACGAGCCGAACCAGAAGGCCTGGGTCTGGCCGCTGGCGAGCAGGCCGGCGCCGAGGCAGAGGGCGAGCAGGGTCTTGTTCTTGTTCATGGGCGCTCTCGATGGGTGTGTTGAGGTGCGTCCTGCAACAAAATCGCGCCCATCCCGTGGCACGTACGGCACGAGGGAGAGGGCAGGAAACATGCCATTGCCGAATTTTCCAGACTAACCCCTCTATCGCGGCACTTTTCCCGAGATTGCCCTGTTTTGCCGGCGAGATTGCCCAGGCTTTGCTGTTACGGGGCGCTACGCCCGGTTGGGGTCGCAGGCCGCAACGGCCACTGGCCGAGCAGGCGATAGCGGCTGCCGTGGCCGTCATATTCCGAGCAAAACAGGGCGAACTGCCGCAGCGGCCAATCGAAGGTTGGGGCGGCGCCGGCCGGCGGCTGCGGGTAATGCCGCGCCAGGGTCAGGTGCGGGCGGAAGGCGCGCCGCTCCAGTTCGAAGCCGGCGCCGCTCAGGCGTGCGTGCAGCTGCCGCTGCAACTCGTCCAGCGCCGGCGGCACCCGGCTGGGCGCCAGGTGCAGCACGCCGCCGCGCCAGCGGCCGAGGCGATCCAGGCGCAGCTCGCAGCCTTCGCCCGGCAACTGCGCGGCGAGGCTCAGCAGCGGCGCCAGGCAGCTGGCCGGCTGTGCTCCGAGAAAGGCCAGGGTCAGGTGCAGGTTGGCGGCATCGACCGGCCTGCCGCCGGGCGCTTCGCGCTCACGCCAGGCGCAGATCGCCGCGGCCAGCGGCGGCGGGCAGGGCAGGGCGAAGAACAGGCGCAACTGGTCGGCGGTCATGGCGCTTGGCCGGTGGTGGCTCGCCTTGACAGTATCGCGCGGGCTTCTCTAGGATGCGCGCTGCGCCGATTTAAACAGCTACTTGCGGGGCGCCACAGGGTGAAGTTTCCAGCACCCGAAATTCCGCTAAAGCGCTGGTTCGGTGTCGCCTCCCACCGCTGCCCAGCGGGATTTTTGAGGCGGAGACTCGAGCATGACCTGTCCCCAACCGCACATTCGCCTGGCCCCCATCACCTCGGGGCTGTTGCTGCGCAACCCGCGCATCCTGCTCGGCGGCAATCACCAACCGACCCTGCTGCGTTACCTCGACGGCTGGCCCAAGCGCTGGAGCGGGCCGCGTACCTTCCGTATCCAGTTCGTGCAGCGCGGCGAGTCGCTGGCGCGCTTTCCGCGCGACAGCTTCGACCTGGCGGTGGTCCAGGCGCCCAGCGCCGATGCCCTGACGGAAACGGTCGCCGAGCTGGTACGGGTGGCGCGCCAGGGCCTGATTACCCGGCGGTAGGGAGCCTCAGGGGTAGTCGATCTCGACTATGTAGCAGGTCTTCTCGCCGCTCGGGCTGTGCACCCGCACTTCGGCGTCCAGCGGCTTGCCCACCAGCGCGCGGGCCAGCGGCGAGTCGATGCTGATCAGCCCCTGTTTCAGATCCAGCTCGTCCGGACCGACGATGCGGTAGCGCGACTGTTCGCCGTCTTCGTCCTCGATGGTGACCCAGGCGCCGAAATAGACCTTGTTCGGGTCCGAGGGTCTGTCGCTGACCACCTTGAGCTTTTCCAGGCGTTTGCTCAGAAAGCGCACGCGGCTGTCGATCTCGCGCAGCATCTTCTTGCCGTAGGTGTACTCGGCGTTCTCCGAGCGGTCGCCCTGGGCGGCGGCCTCGCTGACGGACTGGGTCACCTGCGGCCGGCGCACGTGCCACAGCTCGTGCAGTTCGGCGCGCAGGCGCGCCTCGCCTTCCGGGGTGATCAATGGCGTGCCGGCGGGGCGAGGGGGGCGGTAACGGCTCATGGCGTCTCGGAATGATTGGAGAGGCGGCAAGTCTAGGGGCTGCCGTCGTTTCGTCGCAAATGCTCCGTCGGGGCAGGCGCTCCTAGCGGCGACGGTCGCAGCGCAGAGCCCTTCTGGGGCCTTCCTCAGTCAACCCTCGCGCAGCACGCTTAGCGGGCTGGCATTGAGCGCGCGGCGGGTGCCGAGCACGCCGGCGGTGCCCACCAGCAGGGCGCCGATCAGCGGCAACAGCAGCAGCCAGGGGTGCGGTTGCCAGCTCATGTCGAAGGCATAGCGATACAGCAGGAAGCTCACCAGTTCGCAGCCCAGTGCGGCGAGCAGGCCGGCGGCGGCGCCGAGCAGGCCGAATTCGGCGCGCCGGGCGCTGACCAGCAGCTGGCGTTCGGCGCCCAGGGCGCGCAGCAGGGCGCCCTGGCGGATGCGTTCGTCGAGCGTCGCCTGCAGCCCGGCGAGCAGCACGGTGATGCCGGCGGCGAGGACGAACAGCAGCACGTACTCGATGGCCAGGGTGACCTGGGCGAGGATGCTGCGCAGCTGCGCCAGCAGCGCGTCGACCTGCAGCAGGGTGACGCTGGGGAAGGCGCGGCTGAGCGTCACCAGCTCGGCGTCCTGACCCGGCGGCAGGTAGAAGCTGGTCAGGTAGGTGGCGGGCAGGTCCTGCAGGGTCTGTGGCTCGAAGATCATGTAGAAGTTGGGCTGGAAGCTGTCCCAGTCCACCTCGCGCAGGCTGCTGACCTGCGCCTCGCGTTCGATGCCGCCGACGTTGAAGCGCAGACGGTCGCCCAGCTCGAGTTGCAGGCTCTCGGCCAGTTCGGCTTCCACCGACACCCCCGGCAGTTCGCTGGCATGCGCCGCGCCCCACCAGCGGCCGCTGGTGATCTGGTTGTCCGCGGGCAACTGTTCGGCCCAGGTCAGGCTGAGGTCGCGCTGGATCGCCCGTTCGCCGCGGCTCTCCTTGCTCACCAGCTGACGCACCGGCTCGTCGTTGATCGTCACCAGGCGGCCCGGCACCACCGGGTAGAGCGGCGCCGGATGCGGCGAGAGTTCGGCCAGGCGCGCGGCGAAGGCGTCGCGCTCGGCCGGCAGCACGTTGAGGGCGAAGTGGTTGGGTGCGTCTTCCGGCAACTGGTCCTGCCAGGTGTCGAGCAGTTCGCCGCGCAGCAGGGCGATCAGCGCCATGGCCAGCAGGATCAGGCCGAAGGCCAGCGACTGGCCGGCGGCGGCCAGCGGGTGACGCAGCAGTTGGCCGAGGCCCAGGCGCCAGGGCAGGGCGGCGCGTTGCAGCAGACGACGCAGGCTCTGCAGGCCGAGCAGCAGCAGGCCGCCGAGCAGCAGGGCGGCGAGCAGGCCGCCGCCGAGCAGCGCCAGGGTCAGGCGCAGATCCAGGCTCAGGCGCCACATGATCAGACCGAGCGCCAGCAGCGCCGCGCCGTACACCAGCCAGGAGCTGGCCGGCACCGGCAGCAGGTCGCGGCGCAACACCCGCAGCGGCGGCACACGGCCGAGCGCGGCCAGCGGCGGCAGGGCGAAGCCGGCCAGCGACACCAGGCCGGTGGCCATGCCGGCCAGGGCCGGCCAGACGCCGGCCGGCGGCAGGTCGGCGGGGATCAGCCCGCGCAACAGGTGAAACAAGACGTGCTGGCCGAGCCAGCCGAGCAGGGCGCCCAGCAGGCAGGCGAGCAGGCCGAGCAGCGCCAGCTGCAGGGCAAACAGCGTCAGCGCTTCACGGCGCGACAGGCCCAGGCAACGCAGCAGCGCGCTGGCGTCGAAACGGCGGGCGGCGAAGCGCGCCGCCGACAGTGCCACGGCCACCCCGGCGAGCAGCACGGCGGCCAGGCTGGCCAGGTTCAGGTAGCGCTCGGCACGGCCCAGCGCACTGCCGACCTGGCGATTGCCATCGCGAGCATCCTCCAGGCGCTGGTTGGGTTCGAGGCTGGTTTGTACCGCCTGGCGGTAGGCAGCCAGCACCTCGGCGTCGCCGCGCCACAGTTCGCGAAAGCGTACGCGGCTACCCGGTTGCACCACCTCGGTGGCGGCCAGGTCATCGAGGTGCATCAGCACCCGCGGGGTCAGGCTGTAGAAGTCGCCGGCGCCGTCCGGATCGTAGGTCAGCACGCGGGTCAGGCGCAGGCGCTTGGCGCCGATCTCGAGCTCGTCGCCGATCTGCAGGCCCAGGGCGGCCAGCAGGCGCGTCTCGGCCCAGGCTTCGCCGGGCGCCGGACCCGCGCCGGGCTCTTCCGGCCGATAGGGGGCGGCGGCGCTTTTCAGTTCGCCACGCAGCGGGTAGGCATCGCTGGCGGCCTTGACGCTGGCCAGCTGAATGCCGTCGCCGGCGGCGACCACGCTGGAAAATTCGACTATCTGCGCGTGATCCAGGCCCAGGCGGGTGCCGGCCTCGATCTGTTCGGGTTTGGCCTGTGTGCTGCCGCTCAGGCGCAGGTCGGCGGCGAGAAATTCGCTGGCGCGCAGCAGCATGGCATCGTTCAGCCGCGCGCTGAAGTAGCCGATGGCGCTGCTGGCGGCCACTGCCACCAGCAGGGCGAAGAACAGCACGCGCAGCTCGCCGGCGCGGGCGTCGCGCAGCAACTGGCGGGTGGCCAGTGCCAGCAGGCGAGTAAGCGGTACGCGGTTCATCAGGGTTCCACGCGGTCGATCAGGTGGCCGGCCTCCAGACGGATCAGGCGTTGGCAACGATGGGCCAGGCGTTCGTCGTGGGTGACCAGCACCAGGGTGGTACCGCGCTCCTGGTTGAGCTCGAACAACAGGTCGCTGATGCGCTCGCCGGTGTGGCTGTCGAGGTTGCCGGTAGGCTCGTCGGCGAACAGCACGTCCGGCTCGGCGGCGAAGGCGCGGGCGATGGCCACCCGCTGCTGCTCGCCGCCGGACAGCTGGCGTGGGTAGTGCGACAGGCGCTGGCCCAGGCCGACCCGCTCGAGCAGGGCGCGGGCACGCTGGCGGGCGTCGCCATGGCCTTCGAGCTCCAGCGGCAGCATGACGTTCTCCAGCGCGTTGAGGCTGTCGAGCAACTGGAAGGACTGGAAGACGAAGCCGACATGCTCGGCGCGCAGCCGTGCGCGCTGGTCTTCGTCGAGTTCGCCGAGGTCCTTGCCGGCCAGCAGCACGGTGCCGCCGCTGGGCAGGTCGAGCCCGGCGAGCAGGCCGAGCAGGGTGGATTTGCCCGAGCCGGAGCTGCCGACTATGGCCAGGCTGTCGCCTTTGGCCAGGTTCAGGTCGAGGTCGTGGAGGATGGTCAGCTCGCCTTCCGCGCTCTCGACCACTTTGCTAAGGTTCCGCGCAGCGAGAATGCTCGAAGTCATGGAGATTCCAATGCGTGCATGGTGGCTGAGTGGTGCCTTGGCCCTGCTGTTCTGGGCCCAGGGGGCGGTTGCAGGCACCCTGCTTGTGGTCGGCGATAGTATCAGCGCGGCTTTTGGCCTGGATAGCCGCCAGGGCTGGGTCGCGCTGCTGGAAAAACGCCTGCAGGAGGAGGGTTTCGACCACAGGGTGGTCAACGCTTCGATCAGCGGCGATACCAGCGCAGGCGGCGCCGCACGGCTGTCTGCGCTGCTTGCCGAGCACCAGCCCACGCTTGTGATCATCGAGCTGGGCGGCAACGATGGCCTGCGCGGCCAGCCGCCTGCGCAATTGCAACAGAATCTTGCATCGATGATCGAACAGTCCCAGGTCGCCGGGGCACGCGTGCTGCTGCTCGGCATGCGCTTGCCGCCCAACTACGGTGCCCGCTACACCCAGGCCTTCGCCCAGGTGTTCGCCGACCTGGCGCAGGGCAAGCAGGTGCCGCTGGTGCCGTTCTTCCTCGAAGGCGTTGGCGGCGTGCCGGCGATGATGCAGGCCGACGGCATCCACCCCACCGCGGCGGCGCAGCCGCTGCTGCTCGATAACGTCTGGCCGGCGCTGAAACCGCTGCTCTGAGACTTTTCCGCCCCAAGCCTTTCGGCTAATGTGGCCGGCCCGCCATGGAGCCCCAGATGCCGCGTCTCGCCTGGTCCCTGTATGCCTATCAACTGATCGAGCCGGACGAGCAGCTGGATCTGTTCGCCTGCCGCGAGGTGCGCCTGCACCTGGTCGCCCGCCAGTTGCGCCTGGGCGGCCATGCCGACCGTACCCTGTGCGGCGGTTTGCTGCCGGCGCAGCCGCGCTGGCGGGCACTGGACAAACCCGTGCTGCGCGACCGGCGCCTGTGTCCGGCCTGCCTGGCCACGTTCGAGGCCCAGCGCCAGGGGCTGTACTCGAACTGGGCGGATGGCTGACGGCTGCCCTGGGCTTGAACGGCGGTGTACAATCGCTGCACTTCTAGTCAACCCATCAAGGATTCCCGGATGTTGTCGCGATTCTCTGCGGTCAACCGTTGCCTGACCCTCATGGCGCTGTGCACCAGCGCCGCGGTGCAGGCGCTCGAACTTCCCCTGCCGCCGCCCGGCGAAGACGTGGTCGGTCAGGTGCAGGTGATCAAGGCCAAGTACGAGGATACCTTCGCCGATCTGGGAACCACCCACGACCTGGGCTACCTGGAGATGGTCGCGGCCAACCCCGGGGTCGACCCCTGGCTGCCGGGCGAGGGCACCGAGATCGTCCTGCCGACGCGCTACGTCCTGCCGCCGGGCCCGCGTGAAGGCATAGTGATCAACCTGGCCGAGTACCGCCTGTACTACTACCCGAAAGGCCAGAACGTGGTGCATACCTTCCCCCTCGGCATTGGCCGCGAGGGCTGGGGCTCGCCGCTGGGCACCGGACGCATCACCGCGAAGACGCCGAACCCGGCCTGGTATCCGCCCAAGTCGATCCGCGAGGAGCATGCCGCCGAAGGCGATATTCTGCCCACCGTGGTGCCGCCGGGGCCGGATAACCCGCTGGGGCCATATAAGATGGGGCTGTCGTTCCCCGGCTACCTGATCCACGGCTCGAACAAGAAGTTCGGCATCGGCATGCGCGTCAGCCATGGCTGCTTCCGCATGCTCAACCACAACGTACTGGAGCTGGCGGACATGGCGCCGGTGGGGACGCCGGTGCGCATCCTCAACGAGCCTTACAAGTTCGGTGTGAGTGGCGGCAAGGTCTATCTGGAGGCCCATGCGCCGCTGGACGACGAAGGCGCGCCCTCGGTCGTCGACAAGCACACGGCGGTGATCAATACCCTGCTCAAGCGCGAGGAACTCAGCGGCCTGCGCCTGGACTGGGAGATGGTCCGCGAAGTGGTGGCTTCGGAAGACGGCCTGCCGGTGCCGATCGCCGCCCAGGGCGACAACGTGGTGGCGAGCAGCGCTAACCCGTTCTAACGCGATCCGTGCCGAACAGCCCGCCCGCACTTGTGCCGGCGGGCTTTTTATTGCTGGTAGTGTGCGTGCAGCGGCCAATAAAAAAGCCGACCCAGTTGCCTGGGTCGGCTTTCTAAAAGCCGGTCGCCTATTACTTGCGGCTGGCTTTTTCCAGCATGCGCAGAGCGCGCTCGTTGGCTTCGTCAGCGGTCTGCTGAGCCTTCTGAGCGGCAGCCAGAGCTTCATCGGCCTTGCGGTAGGCTTCGTCGGCACGGGCTTGAGCGCGGGCAGCTGCGTCTTCGGTAGCAGTCAGACGAGCTTCGGTTTCTTTGGACATGCTGCTGCAACCGGTAGCCAGAACTGCGGCCAGAGCCAGAGCAGAGAATTTCAGAACGTTGTTCATCGTGTTCCCCTTGAGGTGGAGTTTTCCATAAAAGCAATTCCCCAACTGCGGGAAATTAGCCGGCCTACATACTACCTATTACTTTTAGTAAGTAAACGGAGGGCGAGCAAGAGTTGCGTGTTTTTTTACTGGGTGAGTCGTTTTCAGGTCAGTGGCTATGCTCTTTGGATAAAAAATAGCCAACTCTGATGCTGTTAGGACGTGCTCGCGGCCAAGCTGTTATAACTGTCGCGCAAGGACTACAACAATAAGGGCGGGGACGAAGATGTTGGGTAACTTGGGTTTGTTGCTGGGCTTGGCGTTGCTTATCTACATGGCGCTGCGTGGGGTGAACATTTTCATTGCGGCGCTGGTCTGCGCCATGCTGGTGGCCTTGAGCAACGGCGTGGCCGTGCCCAAGGCTTTGCTCGAGCACTTTCCGTTCGGCCCGCTGGGCGCATTCACCTTCGCCGGCAAGTTCTTCGTGCTGTTTCTCTGCGGCGCCATCTTCGGTAAGGTCATGGCCGCCAGCCAGGCCGCCGGCAGCATCGCCCAGGCGATCACTCGCGGCCTCGGCACCCAGCGCACCCTGTGGGTGGCCATGCTGGTCTGCGCGGTGCTGACCTACGGTGGCGTGGTGGTGTTCGTGGTGATCTTCACCATGTACCCGCTGGGCATCACCCTGATGCGCGAGGCCAACCTGCCCAAGCGCCTGTTCTGCGCGGCGACGGCCCTGGGCGCGGGCACCTTCACCATGACTGCCTTGCCGGGGTCGCCGTCGATCCATAACGTGATCGCCGCCAGTGCCCTGGGCACCGATCTGTTCGCCGGGGCCTGGATCGGCGTGTTCGCCAGCCTGCTGATGATCGGCCTGGGCATGGCCTATCTGCAGCGCGAGTGGCGCCTGGCGCGCGAGCGGGGCGAGGGCTTCGAGGCCAACGCCCAGGATGCGCGCATGGAGCAACTGGCCGGCACGCCGGGAACCGGGCCGCACTGGGGCATGGCGCTGGTGCCGATCGTCGTGGTGCTGGGCATCATCCTGCTGCCACGTCTGCTCGCCTTGTCCGGCGCGGTCGCACCCGGCGAGGGCGCCCTGGGCGGGCTGCTGGCGTTCAGTCAGGCGCAACCGATTCTCTGGCCGAGCCTGGCGCTGGTGCTGGCCACCGGAGTGGCGGTGCTGATGTTTCCGACCTTGCGTCGCAACACCCTGGGTGTGCTGGGGCAGGGCGCCGACGACGCGATCATGCCGCTGCTCAATACCGCGGCGGTGATCGGCTTCGGCGGCGTGGTGACGCAGACCGCGGGTTTCGCCCAGTTCGCGCAATGGATACTGGCGTTGGACCTGCCGCCGCTGCTCTCGGTATTCGCCTCGGTCAGCGTGGTGTCCGGCATCGTCGGCTCCTCCTCCGGCGGCCTACAGATCTTCATGCAGACCCTGGCGCCGCGTTATCTGGAAATGGGCGTGGAGCCTGAGGTGCTGCACCGCATCGCTAATATCGCCGCCGGTGGCCTGGATTCGCTGCCGCACTGTGGGGCGGTGATCGCCATGCTGATGATCATGGGCCTGACCCACAAACAGGCCTACAAGGATATCTTCGTCATCACCGTG
This sequence comes from Pseudomonas sp. AOB-7, assembly GCF_003696305.1. Classification (GTDB taxonomy): domain Bacteria; phylum Pseudomonadota; class Gammaproteobacteria; order Pseudomonadales; family Pseudomonadaceae; genus Aquipseudomonas. The sequence goes on from NZ_RFFK01000012.1 coordinate 67,845, forward strand.
CTGATCCCGGTGCTGGCCGTGCTGCTGTGCATCGCGGTCTTGAGCCTGTGATTGCGCATGACTGGGCGGTCTTTGGCCTGATAAGCTGTCAGCTCGCGCCGCCGAGACGAGGCGCGGGGATTTGCGCTTTCGGTAAAGCGTAGGTATGAAATACGGATGTGCCGCGACAGGCTCGCGGCTAGAGGAGTGAAGATGAGCGAGGGGTTGTCCATTCACCACGATCAGGCGGGTCACCAGTTCGTGACGTCCGTTGACGGTGATCGTGCCTACCTGGCCTATATGGACCTTGGTAAGCAGACCCTGGACATCTATCGCACCTTCGTCCCCAACGCCCTGCGCGGTCGCGGCATCGCCGCGGCGCTGACCGAGCACGCCCTGCGCTACGCCGAGGGCAAGGGCTACACGGTGATTCCGTCCTGTTCCTACGTCGAGCGTTATATGGAGCGTCGGTCGCGCCACCAGGCCGGCTGAGGCTGAACGCGGATATGAAAACGCCGGGCATCGCCCGGCGTTTTCGTTTGCGCTGCTGCCGAATCAGCCGCGTTGACGCTTGGGCAGCACGTCCTTGAGCTTGGCGTGCATGCTGCGCAGGCTCTTCTCGGTGGTGTCCCAGTCGATGCAGGCATCGGTGATGGACACGCCGTACTTGAGGTCGCAGAGATCCTTGGGGATCGACTGGTTGCCCCAGCCCAGGTGGCTCTCGACCATCAGGCCGACGATCGAGTTATTGCCTTCGAGAATCTGATTGGCGACGTTTTCCATCACCAGCGGTTGCAGCGCCGGGTCCTTGTTGGAATTGGCGTGGCTGCAGTCGACCATGATGTTCGGGCGGATGCCGGCTTTGGTCAGTTCCTGCTCACAAATGGCAACGCTGACCGAATCGTAGTTGGGCTTGCCGTTGCCGCCGCGCAGCACCACATGGCCGTAGGCGTTGCCCTTGGTGGTGACGATGGATACGCCGCCTTCCTGGTTGATGCCGAGGAAGCGGTGCGGGCTGGACACCGACTGCAGGGCGTTGATCGCCACGGTCAGGCCGCCGTCGGTGCCGTTCTTGAAGCCAACCGCAGACGACAGGCCCGAGGCCATTTCGCGGTGGGTCTGGGATTCGGTGGTGCGCGCGCCGATGGCCGACCAGCTGATCAGGTCCTGCAGGTACTGCGGGGAAATCGGGTCGAGCGCCTCGGTGGCGGTGGGCAGGCCCATCTCGGCCAGGTCGCGCAGCAGCTGGCGACCGATGTGCAGGCCATCCTGAATCTTGAACGAGTCATCCAGGTAGGGATCGTTGATCAGGCCTTTCCAGCCGACCGTGGTGCGCGGCTTCTCGAAGTACACGCGCATGACCAGGAACAGGCTGTCGGACAGTTCGGCGGCCAGCACCTTGAGGCGCTCGGCGTATTCGTGGGCGGCCTTGATGTCATGAATCGAGCAGGGGCCGACCACCACGAACAGGCGATGATCCTTGCCGTCGAGGATGTCGCGCACCACCTGGCGACCGTGGGCCACGGTCTTCAGCGCGGCATCGGTCAGGGGAATCTCGCGTTTCAGCTGATCGGGGGTGATCAGGGTTTCGTTGGAGGCGACGTTGAGGTCGTCGATCGGTAAATCAGCCATCGTGCTATTCATCGGGTCAGGTCGTCAGGTCACGGGTGCCGGCCGCCAGCGATCCCCTGTGGCGGTGCACAGCTAGTTGGCGCAGGGGGAGGCCGAACCTTAGCGCGTAAGGGGCTTCGCGACAATGGGCGGTAGGTTCAATGAGGCCTATAGAGGGGGCGCATCAGGCCAGATAGGGAAATTGCGCGGCGTGCTTGGCGATCCATTCGCGGGCGCAGTGTTCGATGGCCATGGGCTGGCCCGTCTCCTGCTCCAGTTGCTGGCGGTAATGCTGGATCTGGCACACCTGCTCGACCATGCGCGCACGGAACAGGGTGTCCTCGTCGAGGAAGGCGATGCCCACCAGATAGTCTTCAGCCTGGCGGCGACACCAGGCGACCACACCGGGGTAGCGCGCCTGCTCGCCGAACAGGGGAATGCGCAGTTCCACCGAGGTGCCGCGGCGAAAGCCGCGCGTCGAGTTGCACGCCACCCCGCCGAGGCTGATATTGTTCAGCCGTTGCCGCGGGATGCAGGCCTGTCTGCGCAATACCAGTTCCACCGGCATGTCGCTTGGATGACGCAGAAACTTACGCATGAGCACCGACCTCGAATGCAGGCAAACTGATATCAGTGATTTCAGTATAGCGACGCAATTGGAACTGACCGATCTGGATGCGGACCGCCGCCTGCTCGATCTGCCCGGCACCTCGCTACTACTCTTCACAAGCACGGGCTGTGCCAGTTGCCGCTGGGCGCGCCGGGTGCTGCCGGCCATGCCCCTGCCGGTGGCGCCCCTGTGCTGGGTCGACGCCGGGCACAACGCCGGTCTGGTGACGCGCTACGAGGTGTTTCACCTGCCGGCGCTGTTTCTGATCCGCGACGGTCAGTTCTTTGGCGCGCTGCAGGCGCGCCTGACCCCCACCGATCTTGTTGCCGCCATGGGCGAAGCGCTGCGTCGCCCGGCTGAGGAGCTTCCCTGATGTCTCAATCCCCCGCGCCGCGCATCGGCATCATCGGCACCGGTGCCATCGGCGGCTTTTATGGCCTGCTGCTGGCGCGCGCCGGCTACGACGTGCATTTCCTCCTGCGCAGCGAATATGCCGCGGTGGCCGAGCGCGGCCTGCAGCTCAACAGCGCGGTGCATGGCGCCCTGCAGCTGGCACCGGTGCAGGCCTATCGCAATGCCGGTGACATGCCGCCCTGCGACTGGCTGCTGGTCGGTGCCAAGACCACCGCCAACGCCGAGCTGGCGCCGCTGATCGCCCAGGCGGCGGCGCCCGGCGCCAAGGTGGTGCTGCTGCAGAACGGTCTGGCGGTGGAGGACGAGCTGCGTCCGCTGCTGGCGGACGACCTGCATTTGCTCGGCGGGCTCTGCTACATCTGCGTGCACCGCAGCGGTCCCGGGGCGATCGAGCACCAGGCGCTGGGGGCGATCAACCTGGCCTATCACTCCGGGCCGGCGGCGGAGGGCGAGGCGCGCCTGGCGCTGGCCGAGGAGGGGGCGGGCATGTTCCGCGGCGCCGGGCTGGATTCCGCGGCCATGCCCAACCTGGCCCAGACACGCTGGCAGAAGCTGGTGTGGAACGTGCCCTACAACGGCCTGTCGGTGCTGCTCGATGCCGACACCCGCCAGCTGATGGGCAACCCCGACAGCCGCGCGCTGATTCGCGACCTGATGCTGGAAGTGGTGCAGGCCGCTCAGGCACTCGGCCACGGCATGCCGGACAACTACGCCGACAAGCTGCTGGCGGCCACCGAACGGATGCCCGATTATCTGCCGAGCATGTACCACGATTTCGCCCAGGGGCGGCCAGCCGAACTGCATGCCATCTACGAGGCGCCGCTGGCGGCCGCGGCGGCGGTCGGTTGCGACATGCCCAGGGTCCGCGCGCTGTATCAGGCGCTCAGCTTCATTCAGGCGCGTCGGGAGGCCTAGGCCATGGGCAAGGGATTGGGCGACAAGCTGGTGCTGGCGATTTCCTCGCGGGCCTTGTTCGACTTGAGCGAGAGCCACCAGATCTACGAGAGCGACGGGGTGGAAGCCTACCGCCGCTACCAGATCGAACACGAAGACGAGGTGTTGATGCCGGGCGATGCCTTTCCCCTGGTGGAAAAGCTGCTGGGGCTCAACCAGCGCCTCAGCGAGCAGCGTGTCGAGGTGATTCTGGTCTCGCGCAACAGCGCCGACACCGGCCTGCGCGCCTTCAACTCGATCCAGCATTACGGCCTGGGCATCTCCCGCGCGGCTTTCGTCGGCGGCCGCAGTCCCGATCCCTACCTGGCGGCCTTCGGCTGCCACCTGTTCCTGTCGACCCACGCCGATGACGTGCGCAATGCTTTGAAAGCCGGCTTTGGCGCGGCAACCCTGCTTTCCGGCGGTACCGGGCGGGCGAACAGCAACGAGCTGCGCATCGCCTTCGACGGTGATGCGGTGCTGTTTTCCGATGACTCCGAACGGGTTTACCAGAGTGGCGGTTTGCACGCCTTCCAGAGCCACGAGCGCGAGGCGGCGCGGCAGGCGCTGCCGGGCGGGCCGTTCAAGCCGTTTCTGGCGGCGCTGCACAGCCTGCAGCAGGAGTTCCCCGAGGTAGATTGCCCGATCCGCACCGCGCTGGTCACCGCGCGCTCGGCGCCCGCCCACGAACGGGTGATCCGCACCCTGCGCGAGTGGAACATCCGCCTCGACGAATCCTTCTTCCTCGGTGGCCTGGACAAGTCGGCGGTGCTCGAAGCCTTCGCCGCCGACGTGTTCTTCGACGACCAGACCGGCCATTGCGAGAAGGCCCGTCAGGTGGTGGCGACCGGGCATGTGCCACATGGGGTGAGCAACGAGCTGCAACCCTGAGCGGCTCGTCGCTATATAGCCATTCGTCCTAAATAGCGCCTCCGATCTTGCTTTGCCTGATGCGCTGCTAAGCTCAATCAAGGGCCTGGGCCAGCAGTCAAGGAGGCCGCGTGATCCGCTCGATACTCTACGCCACCGATCTCGGCCTCTATGCCTCCTATGTGTTGCAGCATGCCCTGGCGTTGACCCGCAGTTTCAACGCCGATCTCTACGTGGTGCACGCGGTGGAGCCCATGGGCCTGTTCGCCGAATCCGTGCTGCAAACCTACCTGGACGAAGACACCCTTGGCGAGTTGCGTCGCAACGGCCTGAGCACGGTGATGGCGAGCATCGAGCAGCGTGTGCTGGAGGGGTTTCGCGACGAGCTGGGCGAGGGCCAGCAGGACCTGCAGCTGATCCGCGCAGTGCGGGTGCTGCAGGGCGACCCGCCGGCGGTGATTCTCGCGGAGGCGCAGAAACTCGGGGTGGATCTGCTGGTCGTAGGCAGTCACAGCCACGGCGCCGATCTGGCCGTACCGCTGGGGCGCACGGCGGCGCGGGTGGTGCAGCTGTCGGAGGCGCCGGTGTACCTGGTGCCGATGCTGCAACATCGCGGACATGGCGAACTCTAGGAGGCGAATCCGAATAAATGGTCTAGATTGTTGGTTTAAACCAATAATATGGTTATATAAGGCGTCGGCGGCCACGGGCCGGCCTACCAGCTTTGAGGGAAACATATGAAGCTTCAGCAACTGCGCTACATCTGGGAAGTCGCGCACCACGACCTCAACGTATCGGCGACCGCACAGAGCCTGTACACCTCGCAGCCGGGGATCAGCAAGCAGATCCGCCTGCTCGAGGACGAGCTGGGCGTGGAGGTTTTCGCCCGCAGCGGCAAGCACCTGACGCGCGTCACCCCGGCCGGCGAACGCATCATCACCACCGCCGGCGAGATCCTGCGCAAGGTCGAGAGCATCAAGCAGATCGCCCAGGAGTTCTCCAACGAGAAGAAGGGCACCCTGTCCATCGCCACCACCCACACCCAGGCGCGCTACGCCTTGCCGCCGGTGATCAGCGCCTTCATCAAGCAGTACCCGGACGTCGCCCTGCACATGCACCAGGGCACGCCGATGCAGATCGCCGAAATGGCCGCCGATGGCACGGTGGATTTCGCCATCGCCACCGAAGGCCTGGAGCTGTTCAACGACCTGATCATGATGCCCTGCTACCGCTGGAACCGCTGCGTGGTGGTGCCGCAGGGGCATCCGCTGACCAAGCTGCCGAAGCTCACCCTGGAGGCGCTGGCCGAGCATTCCATCGTCACCTACGTGTTCGGCTTCACCGGCCGTTCCAAGCTGGACGAAGCCTTCAGCCATCGCGGCCTGACGCCCAAGGTGGTGTTCACCGCCGCCGACGCCGACGTGATCAAGACCTATGTGCGCCTGGGCCTGGGCGTCGGCATCGTGGCCCGGATGGCGGTGGACGCCAAGCTCGACCCGGACCTGGTGGTGCTCGATGCCAGCGACCTGTTCGAGGCCAGCGTGACTAAGATCGGCTTCCGTCGCGGCACCTTCCTGCGCGGCTTCATGTGCGATTTCATCGAGAAGTTCGCCCCGCACCTGACCCGCGAGGTGCTGGCCAAGGCGGTGCAGTGCCACAACAAGTCGGAGCTCGAAGAGCTGTTCCACGGCGTCGAGTTGCCGACTTACTGAAGGCCGGCGTCGCCCATGAAAAAGCCCGCGTCGCGCGGGCTTTTTTCTGCTCAGTGTTTGGCGATCAGGTTGCCGGCGTGCAGGCCGCATTCCTTCTGCGTGGCTTCCTCCCACCACCAGCGGCCCTCGCGCTCGTGCTGGTTGGGCAGTACCGGACGGGTGCAGGGCTCGCAGCCGATGCTGATGAAACCGCGCTCGTGCAGCGGGTTGTAGGGGATCTCCAGCATGCGGATATAGGCCCAGACCTCTTCGCTGCTCATCTGCGCCAGCGGGTTGAACTTGTACAGGCTGTGCTGCGCGGTGGAGAAGGCCTGGTCCAGTTCCAGTACGGCGACCTGGCTGCGCGTGCCGGGGCTCTGGTCGCGGCGCTGGCCGGTGGCCCAGGCCTTGACCGTGGCCAGCTTGCGCTTGAGCGGGGCGATCTTGCGCACGCCGCAGCACTCCTCGTGACCGTCCTTGTAGAAGCTGAACAGGCCCTTGGCCTTGACCAGCGCTTCGAGCGCGGCGGCGTCGGGGCTGAGCACCTCGATGGCGATGCCGTAGTGTTCGCGCACCTGCTCGATGAAGCGGTAGGTTTCCGGGTGCAGGCGACCGGTGTCGAGGCTGAACACCTTGACGTTCTTGTTCAGCTTCCAGGCCATGTCCACCAGCACCACGTCCTCGGCGCCACTGAAGGACAGCCAGAGCTCGTCGCCAAAGTGCTCGAAGGCGAGCTTGAGGATGTCCTGGGGGGATTTGCTGGCGTAGGTCGCGGCCAGTTCGGCGACGTCGAAGGGGTGGCTCATCAGGCGGGCTTCCTTATTGATCGGGGTGGCGCTGGGCGCTCTGGCGGCGATGGTAGCAAAAGCCGGTTATGCGTCTAAATAACCAATACCCCTTGTTACTGCACTACTTGGCTATAAGGGCTGCGTTGCGCGGCTTCTGGCGAGCCGTTAGAGTGCCGCCTTCTTTCAAGCTCAATCGAGGAGTGGCCTGTGGAAATCGCGTGTCTCGACCTGGAAGGCGTGCTGGTCCCGGAGATCTGGATCGCCTTCGCGGAAAAAACCGGCATCGAGTCGCTCAAGGCGACCACCCGGGACATTCCCGACTATGACGTGCTGATGCAGCAGCGCCTGCGCATCCTCGACGAGCACGGCCTGAAGCTGCGCGACATCCAGGAAGTGATCGCCACCCTCAAGCCGCTGGACGGCGCGGTGGAGTTCGTCGACTGGCTGCGCGAGCGCTTCCAGGTGGTGATCCTCTCCGACACCTTCTACGAATTCTCCCAGCCGCTGATGCGTCAGCTGGGCTTCCCCACGCTGCTGTGCCACAAGCTGATCACCGACGAGACCGATCGGGTGGTGAGTTACCAGCTGCGTCAGAAGGACCCCAAGCGCCAGTCGGTGATCGCGCTGAAGAGCCTGTACTACCGGGTGATCGCCGCCGGCGATTCGTACAACGACACTACCATGCTCAGCGAGGCCCACGCCGGCATCCTGTTCCATGCCCCGGACAACGTGATCCGCGAGTTCCCGCAGTTCCCGGCTGTGCACAGCTATGCAGACCTCAAGCGCGAGTTCCTCAAGGCGTCCAATCGCCAGCTGAGCCTGTAAGGCTCGCCGCAATGCTACAAGGCCCGCAGTTGCGGGCCTTGTGCTTTCTGCCTCATAGGCTTTCCAGGGTCTGCAGCAGCACCTTCACCTTGGTGATGGACTCCTGGTACTCGGCCTGCCAGTCGGAGTCGGCGACTATGCCGCCGCCGCCCCAGCAACTGACCTGGCCGTCCTTGACCAGCAGGCTGCGGATGGCGATGGAGCTGTCCAGTTCGCCGCGCACGTCCAGGTAGAGCAGCGAACCGCAGTACAGGCCGCGGCGGGTCGGCTCCAACTCGTCGATGATCTGCATGGCGCGGATCTTCGGCGCGCCGGTGATGGAGCCGCCGGGGAAGCTGCCGGCGAGCAGGTCCAGGGCGTCCTTGCCCGGTGCCAGCTCGCCGGTCACCGCGCTGACCAGGTGGTGCACGTTGGGGTAGCTCTCCAGGGCGAACAGCTCCGGCACCCGCACCGAGCCGATGCGGCAGCTGCGCCCGAGGTCGTTGCGCAGCAGGTCGACGATCATCAGGTTTTCCGCGCGGTCCTTGCTGCTGGCTAGCAGCGCCTGCGCCTGCGCCTGGTCGTCCGCCGCATCCGCGCCGCGCGGGCGGGTGCCCTTGATCGGCCGGGTCTCGACCTGGCCAGCGCTGACCTTGAGAAAGCGCTCCGGCGACAGGCTGAGGATGGCGCTGCCGTCGGCCAGGCGCTGGAAGCCGGCGAAGGGCGTCGGACAGGCCCGGCGCAGGGCCTGGTAGGCGGCCCAGGGATCGCCTTCGCATGGCGCCTGGAAGCGCTGGGCGAAGTTCACCTGGTAGCAGTCGCCGGCCAGGATATAGCCCTGGATGCGCTCGATGGCGCGGCGGTAGGCGGCCTGGTCGAGATCGGCGCGAAACGGCTGCAGCAGGCGAAAGTGCGCATCCGCGTCGGCTGCCGGCGTGGTGAACAGCTGGCACAGGCGCGTGCGTTCGGCCGGCGCCAGGGCCGGGTGGAACAGCAGCTGGCTGGTGCCGAGCAGGTGGTCGCTGATCAGCGCCCAGCCGTACAGGCCGAAGCATGCATCGCCCAAGGCCAGGTCGTCGCGGCTGTGCGCGGGCAGGCGCTCCAGGCGCCGGCCGAAGTCGTAGGCGAGGTAGCCGATCAGTCCGCCGACGAACGGCAGCGCGCTGCCGGCCGGCACCTCGGCCGGGCCGAGGCTCTGCAACGCGGCACGCAGGCGGGCGAGGAAGTCGTTGGCCGATTCGTCGGCAGCTGGCGCCAGCTCTGCCAATGGCCAGGCGCTCATAAGGTCATAGCGTCCACGCTCGGCGCCCGGCCGGCCGGCATCCAGCAACACGGCGCCGGGAGCTTGACGGATACGCTGGAAATACTCGGCGGGATCGGCCCGGTAGGGCAGGGAATGCAGGGAGCAGCTAGGCATGCGTGGCAGTCGAGAGGGCTGAAGGGGCGATTGTAGTCTGCCGCTAACATTCATCCTAGAGCTTGCGCCCGGGTTTACTCGGGAGCCGCCGGCTGATTAGTATGAGGCCGTGCCGGAACGTTGAACCGCCGTACCAGAACAATAATTAACGAAGGGATCCAGGCCATGGATGAAGTTATAGATCCAGCCGCTGGAAGCCTGCTGCGCTCGAAACTCTCGCCGCCCCAGGCCTCCACCGACCATCTGGCAAGGCCCCAGGTTGAAGCCGCGCTTTCAGCCCATCCGCATGCCCGCCTCGTGCTCTTTTCCGCTCCCGCCGGCTTCGGCAAGACCACCGCCCTGGCGATGTTCGCCGCCGAGCGCCGCAGCGCCGGTGCCGGCATCGCCTGGTTGTCCCTCGGCCCTGGCGACGACGAGCCGGTGCGCTTCTTCCAGCAACTGCTCGAGGCCCTCGGCCGCGCGCTGCCCGGGTTGGGCGACGACGCCCTGGGCTACCTGCGCAACACCATGCGCGTGCCGGTCGAGGCCGTCATGGAAAGCCTGCTGGTCGATCTGGCGCAGCGCCAGGAGCCGCTGCTGCTGGTGCTCGACGATCTGCACCTGATCCAGGACGGCGAGCTGCTCGGCTCGCTCAATCGCCTGGTCAAGCTGGCGCCGCCGAACTTCACCCTGGCCATCGGCAGCCGCTCGCAACCGCCGCTGAACCTAGCCACGCTGCGCGCCAAGGGGCTGCTGCTGGAAATCGGCAGCGAGGAGCTGCGCCTCAACCCGCAGGAGGCGCGCAGCTACCTCGAACGCAGCGGCCTGCAGCTCGATGCCGAGGCGTTCCGCGCGCTGTACAGCCACACCGAGGGCTGGATGGTCGGCGTGCACCTGGCCAGCCTGTGGCTGCGTCATCAGCCCCAGCCCGGCGCGCGCATGGCCGAGCTGGGCGCGGAGCAGCACGCGGTGGGCGACTACCTGCTGCGCTCGGTGTTCGAGCAACTGCCGCTCGAGCGCCAGGAGCAGCTACTGGCCCTCGGCGTGGCGCAGCAGCTCAGCGGCGATCTGGCCAACGCGCTGACCGGCCGACAGGACGGCCAGCGCCTGCTGGAGGAGCTGGAAGCCATGCAGCTGTTCCTCCTGCCGCTGGATCGCGAGCGACAGTGGTACCGCTTCCACAACCTGTTCGCCGAATTCCTCCGCAACCGTCTCAAGGAACGCGACCCCGAACGCCTCAAGCAGCTGCATTTCAATGCCAGCCTGTGGTTCACCAATCACCACATGCAGAACCTGGCCATCGAGCACGCCTGCCTGGCCGAGGACGCCGAGATGCTCGCCGCGCTGCTTGACGGCTGCGGCCTGGAGCTGATCAATCGCGGCCAGCTCAACCTGATCTACAAGTGGCGCCAGCACGTGCCGGACGAGATCGCCGGGCGTTTTCCCGTGCTGGTGCTCGCCGACGTCTGGACCCGCGCCGCCGAACTCGGCCTGAGCGAAGCCAACCGCATGCTCGACGAGCTGCTCGAGCGCTGGGGCGAGTCGCGCAGCAGCGGGCCGCTCAGCGACAAGCTGTTGGCCACCCTGGCGATCAAGGCGGTGATCGCCCTGCAGAAGGACGACCTGGACACCTGTGTGAGCCTGGCGCGGCGCATCGAGGCACAGCTCGGCCAGCACACCGCCTTTCTCGAGGTGGCGATCCTCACGGTCGGCGCCCTGGCCCAGGTCATGCTCGGCCAGGCCGAGCCGGCGCGCCGCCTGCTGGCCCTGGCGCAGCAGCGCAACCATTTTCTCGAAGGCCGCTACCTGGACATGCAGCTGGCCAACGTGGAAATCCTGCTGTGCCTGGAGCAGGGACGGATCAAGCAGGCGCAGCTGCTGTTCGAGCAGCTGCGTGCGCGGGTGATGCCCTGGTTCGGCGAGAAGTCCCGCGCCCTGGCCCTGCCGACCATCACCGAGGCGCTGATCGCCTACCGCCAGGGGCGGCTTGCCGGGCTGCAGGAGCGTCTGCGCTGGGCTCTGGCCACGGTCGACGTGATCAACCCCATCGATCTCTACGCCCAGGCCATGCTCTGCCTGGCGCGGGTGCAGCGCATGCAGGACGCACCCAAGGAGGCGGCCGCGACCCTGGTGCTGATGCAGAACCTGGCGGCGCGCAACCATTCCTGGCGCTTCTACGTGCAGGCGGTGGGCGAGGAGATCGCCCTGATCCTGCAGGAGCCGGCGGCCGACCGCAGCAAGCGCGCCGAGCAGCGCTTGAAGGCGGTGGACTGGCACAAGCTGGCGGCGCACTACAAGCAGCGCAGCTTCAACCCGGTGCTCTGGGTGCTGGGCTTGACCCGCATTCGCCTGCAACAGGCGCGCGGCCATTACAGCGAGGCGCTGCACGAGATCACCCAGCTGCGCAGCCAGCTGCAGAACGGCTGGCACGGCCTGCAGCGGCTGCGCCTGGACCTGCTGGCGGCGCTCAGTTACCAGCGCCTGGGCTATCAGGAACGGGCACAGAGCCTGCTGGTGCAATGCCTGATCGGTGCCGAGCGGGAAGAGGCGCGCAGCCTGTTCGTCGAGGAAGGCGAGGCCATTCGCTTGCTGTTGCAGCAGCTGGAAGCCGCCGAGCGCCAGCCGGCGCTGCAGGGTTTCATCCGCAGCCTGCTGGCGATCTGGCCGGGGCAGGAGTCGCGCCAGGCCCTGGACGTGCTGGAGGAGGGACTGACCGAGCGCGAGCGCGAAGTGGTCTGCCTGGCCGCCAAGGGCCTGTCCAACGACGAGATCGGCCAGCAGCTGTCGCTGGCCCTGGGGACCGTCAAATGGCACCTGCACAACATCTACGAAAAGCTCAAGGTGCGTAATCGCACCCAAGCCATCCGTCGCGCCCGCGAGCTGAGCCTACTCGAATCATGACCAGTCAAAACCAACCCCGCCTGCAGGCGTTTCCCCTGCTGCGCACCAAGCTCTATCCCGCCCATGGCGAAGGCGCACCGCTGCTGGAGCGCTCGGCGCTGCTCGAGCGTCTGCTGGCGGCGCGCGAACAACGCCTGTTGCTCCTCAGCGCGCCGGCCGGCTTCGGCAAGAGCACGGTGCTCAGCCAGTTGCGACGGCGCCTGCAGGCGCAGGGCGCGCGCGTCGCCTGGCTGTCGTGCGACGAGGCCGACAGCGAGCCGCCGCGTTTTCTGCAGTACCTGATCGCTTCCATCGAACTGGCCTGCCCGGGGTTCGGCAGCAGCGCCTCGGCGCTGCTGCAGGGCGACATCAGCTGGCCGCTGGAGGCGGTGATCGACGCCTTCATCGACGACCTCAAGGGCCTGCCGCACGCGCTCTACCTGATGCTCGACGACTTCCACCGCATCCGCCATCCGTCCCTCGGCCAGGGGGCGCGCTACCTGGTCGAGCGCCTGCCCAGGCACGTGCACCTGGTGGTCAGCACGCGCTACCAGCCGCGTTTTCTCGACGAGCCGCCGTCGCTCGGCGCCTGGGCCTTCTGGCTCAAGGCCGAGGACCTGCGCCTGAGCCGCGCCGAGACCGCCGCCTACTTCCGCGAAATCAAGCAGCTGGCGCTGGAGGAGGGCGAGCTCAACCAGCTCTATGCGCGTACCGAGGGCTGGATCACCGCCCTGCACCTGGCCGCGCTGGCCTTGCCGCGCCAGCAGGATCGCGCCGCCTTTCTCGCCGGGCTGTCCGGCGCCGAACGCGATATCGCCGACTACCTGGCCGAGGACGTGCTGGCCAGCCTGCCCGAGGCGCTGCAGCTGTTTCTCGATCAGACCTCGGTGCTCGACGAATTCAACGCCGAGCTGTGCAACGCCCTGACCGGCCGCCGCGACGGACGCGACATGTTGCGTCGGCTGCAGGGCGAGCAACTGTTCGTGATCCCGCTGGACGAGCAGGGCGAGTGGTTCCGCTATCACCACCTGTTCTCCGAATTCCTCCAGGGCCGCCTGGCCAAGCGCGGCGATCCGGCCCACCTGCTGCACGCCGCGGCACGCTGGTGCGAGGGCCGCGACCTGGCCGACAAGTCGATCAAGTACGCCCTGCGCGCCCGCGACTACGCTTTCGCCGCAGAACTGCTTGAGCGCCAGGGCGCGCGGCTGATCGCCGGCAACCGGGTGTACGGCATCCTCGCCATCCTCAAGGACGTGCCGCCGGTGGTGATCGGCGAGCAGCCGGTGTTCCAGATCTTCTATGCCTGGCAGCTGGCCTTCGAGCAGAAGTTCGCCGAATCCGAGGCGCTGATCGAGGAGGTCAGCACGCGCCTGACCCAGGGGCGCGGCAAGGGCATGCACTTCGGCCTGATCGAGCTGCTGGCGGCGGCGCAGGTGCTCAAGGCGCTGGTGCTGCTGTACCAGGACAAGTTGGAGGCCTGCCTCAAGGTGGCCGGGCACTGGCTGGCGCTGGTGCCGCAGAACCAGCCGGTGTTCCGCGCCAGCCTGGCCTGCGTGCAGGCCGCGGCGTTCGCCCTGCTCGGCGAATTTGGCGAAGCGGCCAAGGCCATCGCCGTGGCGCGGGAGAACCTGCGCCAGTGCGAGAGCGAATACCTGCACGTGATGGCCAGCCTGATCGAGGCGCTGATCTGCAAGGAATACGGCGAGCTGGAGCGTGGTCGCGCCCTGGCGGAAACCGCGCGGGCGCGGGTCGAGCAGGTGTTCGGCCGGCGCAGTCGGGTCGGCGGGCCGCTGGGCCTGGCCTACGCCGACCTGCTCTACGAACAGGATCGGCATGGCGCCATTCTCGCCGAACTGCCGCTGGCCACCACCTGGCGCGACGTGGCCACGCCGGTGGAGCTGATCAGCCGCGGCAAGCTGGTGATGGCGCGCGCGCGGTTCTTCGCCGGCGAGGCCGAGCAGGGGCTGGCCGAGCTCGACGAGTGGCTGGCCGGCCTGCAGGGCCCGGGCTACGAGCGGGTATTCGCCTTGGGCATGGGCTGCAAGGTGCAGTTCCTGCTGTGGCTGCGCCGGCCCAACGAGGCGCAGCGCATCTACCTGCAGCTGGAGCGACACCTGGCGGCGCTGCCCATCGAACGCTATGGCGATGCCCATACCGCCCTGGCCCTGAGCCAGGCGCGTCTGGCCCTGGCCGAGCGCCGGGTGGAAAAAGCCCAGGCCAGTCTGGAAGCCTGCCTGGCCAAGCAGGGCGCCGAGCACCAGCGCGACCGCCGGCTGCGTCTGGCCCTGTTACTTTCTGTGGCGTACTGGCGCAAAGGTAACAGCGAAAAAGCCTTCGCCTTGCTCCGCGCGACGCTGGAGGAGGCCTGGCAGTGCGGCTACCGCCGCCTGTTCCAGGACGATGCGCTGTGGCTGCTGCCGCTCTGGGACGCCTGGAGCAGCGCCGAACCCAAGCGCGCCGCGGCCTGGCAGGGGGTCGCCGAACTGCTCCGCGAGCAATGTCGACGAATGGCCATAGATCCGGAAAGTTTCGAGGAAAATCAGGATGTTAGTCATCGCGAGCGGGAGATCCTGCGGCTGGTGGCGGCGGGCCTGTCGAACCGCGATATCGCCCAGGCGGTGCACCTGTCGGAGGCCACCATCAAGTGGCACCTGCACAACCTGTTTTCCAAGCTGGGGGTGCGCAGCCGCACCCAGGCGGTACTCAAGGGCAAGAGCCTGGGCCTGCTCAGCGAGGCCTGAGCTGTCCGGTGAGGAAAGTGAGCGGCCGTGCTCCATCCCTTGGATGGGCTGGCAGTCGGGGAGGGGGTTAGTAGCTTGTAGCCAGGTCGAGAAGCACGGTGCTTCGCGAATCCAAGCCTGGCGCGCTTAGGGAAGCAGCGGCAGGCCTGGTGATCGGTATGAGCCGATCCAGCTGCTCGCGACAGGGAGTCGCCGGCAGAGCCCCGGGGAACCCCCATTAGAACTGTGGAGATAACAACAATGATGACCCTGAAAAAACTCGCTCTTGCCGCCGCCATCATGGCCGTTCCGTTCATGGCTCAGGCCGACCTGAAGGCGCTGGACGACGCCGATCTGGCCGGTGTGACCGGTCAGGCCGGGATCAGCATCGCCGGTAACTTCGACGCCACCATCGGCTCCATCGTCTACACCGACACCGAAGCCGGCGTCACCGACGGCAGCAACAGCCTGACCCTGGAAACCGTCACCCTGTCCGGCTTCAACATCGACGAAAGCAACCCGCTGACCATCGACGTGGTCGACAGCAAGCTGGAAATCGGCCTGCCGGGCATCAACGGCGGTGTGTCGGTGGCCGCGGTGAAGATCGGTGCCAACAGCATCGGCGGTCTGGCCATCAACGGCCTGGACATGGCCGGCTCCACCGTCAAGGTCTGGGGTCATTGATCCTCGTTTGACCCGATCCACAGGAGCCCTGTCGCCAGGCGCGGCGGGGCTTCCTGCTTCGTTGTACGCAGTCGCGGATTGACCAATGATCGAGATTCTCGTGGGCAGCCTGATCGGTTTGTACGGTTTTACCGAGGCGGTCGACACCAAGCCGCAACCTGCCGGAGTCGTGAATATCAGCCAGCCGCTGGTGCCCAATGGCCCGTTGCGCGAGTCGGTGGTGCTGGAGCCGATGAGCCAACTGCAGTTTCGCAACGTGATCCGCCAGGCCTACGACTACAGCTGCGGTTCCGCGGCGCTGACCACCCTGCTCGACTACTACCTGGGGCGCAATCTGGAAGAGCGTCAGGTGATGGAAGGGCTGCTGCATTTCGGCGAGGCGGAGAAGATCGTCGAGCGTCGCGGCTTTTCGCTGCTCGACATGAAGCGCTTCGTCACCGCGCTGGGCTACAAGAGCGGCGGCTTTCGCGCCGACTTCGCCGACCTCGAGCAGCTCGAGCACCCGGCCATCGTGCCGATCGAGTATGCCGGCTTCAAGCATTTCGTGGTGGTGCGCGACGTCTACAACGAGCACGTCTTCGTCGCCGATCCGGCGCTGGGCAATATCAGCTTCACCCGCGTGCGCTTCGAGCAGATCTGGGACCAGAACGTACTGTTCGTGATCTTTCCCAGCGGCAACGAGCCGGCCAATGCCATGGCCCTGACCGACCGCGATCTGCGCATCATCGACGACCGCACCATCAGTCTGCTGGCCTTCCGCGAGTTTCCGCAGATGGCCAAGTTCACCGCCAATCAGGCCGATCAGCTGGGATCGGGGGGCGACATTCAATACATTCGCCGCAAGTGATTCACCCGGCATAACAATAACGACCTGGGGATAGCGTCATGGGAGTTTGGGGGTACGCAGGGCTGGCCGCGCTGGCGCTGGCCATGGCGCAGCCGGCCTGCGCCGAAGAGGCGACGGTCGACGAGGCGCGCGAGGCGCTGACCAAGAAGGAAGACGACGCCGACAGCGCCAAGGCGCTGGAAGAGGTGTTCCAGGCCGCCGAGAAGAGCTACACCCTGCTCAAGAAGGGCGAACGCACCCTGACCTACGGCTTCGACTACTCGCTGCTGCGCGATACCCAGATCCAGACCGTGCGCACCGGCAGCAACGTGTTCAGCGTGATCGGCCAGAGCGAGGCGCAGCACACCTTCACCAACTCCTTCACCTTCGACTACGGGGTGTGGGACAACCTGACCTTCAGCATGCGCGTGCCGTTCCTGGCCAAGTACGACACCGAGCGCGACCTCAGCACCTACAGCCTCGGCGACGTCTCCGCCAGCCTGCGCTGGCAGCCCTGGTCGTCGGCGCGCGGGCGGCCGGTCACCACGCTGTTCGCCACCCTCGGCCTGCCCACCGGCGACAGCCCTTACGACGTCAGCCTGGACAACGGCCTGTCCAGCGGCAACGGCTATTACAGCCTGGGCGTCGGCGCCAACCTGTCCTACGTGATCGACCCGGTCGTGCTGTTCGGCTCGCTGGGTTACACCTACAACCTGCCGATCCGCGACGCCGACCAGGTGCGCGCCGGCCGCCTGCTGGAAGAGGTCGACCCGGGCTCGAGCCTGTCGCTGAGCATGGGCTTCGCCTACGCGCTGTCCTACGACGTGTCGCTGGCCACCTCGTTCCAGATGGCGCACAACCTGGCGCCGAAGTTCAAGTTCAGCGACGCCAGCTTCGAAGGCAGCGAGCAGACCAGCGCGGTGATGAACTTCTCCCTCGGCCTGCGCACCTCGCCGAACCATATCGTCAACGTCAACGCCGGCTTCGGCATGACCGAAGATTCGCCCGATGTCCTGCTCGGCGTCTCCATGCCCCTGGACATCAAGGGCCTCAAGGCCGAATAAGCAGCGAGCGAAGCCGATATGACCCATCTTGCGACGCTGCAGGCCGTGCTGCTGGTCGGACTGAGCGCGGGCTGCGCCCTGCAGGCCCAGGCCCAGCTGGCCAATAACCTGACCATCGGCAATCCCAAGGCCATGGCCATGGGCAACGCGGTGACCGCCGATTCCACCGGCATCGACGCCGTGCACTACAACCCGGCCGCGCTGAGCAAGCTCAAGGGCCGGCAGACCACGGTCAAGCTGCTCAGCGGGGTGATGGACATCCGCGCCGAATTCGAGGCCAAGCAAGACTACGGCTTCATGGGCTTCGACGACGACCCGTTCAAGAATTCCAGCAGCCGCACCCTGACGCCGACCATGTACCTGCCCGGCGTCGGCGGCATGACCGAGCTGCCGGTGCTGGTGGCACCGCTGGCGGGGCTGTCGATCAACCCGCCGGGCTCGAAGTTCACCTTCGCCACCAACGTCTACGCGCCCATGGCGCTGGGCTATTCGCGCGATTCGGACAGCGACCCGGGGCGCTTCCAGGGGCGCCAGGTCTCGCTGCAGCGCATCACCTACTTTTCCCCCTCGCTGGCCTATCAGGTCAACGATGAACTCTCCGTGGGGCTGTCCGTTGGCTTCTCGCACCAGGCCGTGGCGCTCAACCAGGATTTCCGCAACCCCGGCATGCTCACCGGCCTGACCCGCATCCTCAACGAGGCGCTGTGCCTGCCCGGTCTGGAGGAGATCCTCGGGCCCTTCATCAACGTCTGCAGCGGCAAGATCGGCCCCTTCGACTCGCTGGCCAACCTCGATCTGGACCTGCAGCAGAGCCTGTCGCCGACCTACAACCTGGGCATCCTCTGGGAGCCCACCGACTGGTTCGCCTGGGGCGCCACCTACCAGAGCGAGGCGCGGATGAACCTGCAGGGCAAGTACCGCATCGACTACACGGACGACTGGGCCGGGTTCTGGTCGGGGCTGCAGGGCTCGCTGTTCGGCCAGGTGCTCAGCCCGCTGTTTCCCTACGGCGCCGACGAGGAGAGCGGCAATGCCTCGCTCAAGCTGACCTACCCGGATGCCTTCAGCACCGGCATCAAGCTGCGCCCGCTGGACAAGTGGCAGTTCAACCTCGACCTGCGCTGGGTCGGTTACAGCGACTGGAACAACTTCGAGATCGAGTTCGACCGCGAACTGGACCTGCTGCGCATCGCCAAGACCTTCGGCGGCGGCAACGCCACCGATCGCAGCATCATCCTCGACCGCGGCTACCGCGACACCTGGAGCTGGGGCGTGGGCGTGCAGTACGAGGTCAACGACCGCCTGGCCCTGCGCGCCGGTTACGAATACCGCCCCTCGGCCATCCCCAAGGACAAGGCCGACGTGCTGGCGCCGGTGGGCGACGGCGATCTCTACGGCCTGGGCCTGGGCTACCGCTGGGACAAGGACAGCAGCATCGACATCGGTTTCAACTACTTCGTCTCCAAGCAGAACATCCCCGCCGGTAGCAGCTGCAACCTTAGCTGCGAGGGCCTGGACAACCTGGTCTACAACCCCTATGCCGGGCTCAATGTCGAAACCACGGTCAAGGCCTATATCTTCTCCATGACCTACACCTCGAGGTTCTGAGGCGATGCGCAGTCTGCTGTTCGTCCTGATGCTGCTGCCGCTGATGCATGCCGCTGCCAGCAGCCGCTACCTGACCTGGGTCGACGACCTCGGCCGGGTGCACAACACCTTCGTCGATACCCGCTTTGCCGAGCAGCAGCGCCTGGCCCAGCGCCGCGCGCAGCAGAGCGATCAGGCCCGCCTCGGCGACGGCGGCGCCTGGCCGGGCAGTGCGCCGAGCACCGGCGAGAGCAAGCGCCGCTATTTCACCTGGGTCGACGGCAGCGGCCAGCTGCAGAACAGTTTCTATGCCGGCGAGCAGGTCGCAGGCGTGGCCCGCCGCGACCGCCTGCTGGCCAGCGGCGAGCGGGCAGGGGACTACATCGATTCGGCGGTCCTGGAGGGGCGCGGCTTCGTTCGCGACGGCGACGACAGCCCCTATTACACCTGGGTCGACGAGCAGGGGCGGATGCACAACTCGCCGGTCGTCGCCGGCCAGCGAGGTGCCAGTGGCAGCGGACAAAGCGCGTCGGTGCGCTACAGCGAGGGCCGGCAGATCGAGTTCGAGCGCGGCCAGCCGGCCCTGCCGCTGCTCGACGGCCAGCCGACCGCGGCCATGCAGGCGCTGCTGGCCGGCAGCCAGAGCCGAGGCGACGGCCTCTACGGCGAATTGCTGACACGCTGCTGCGGCCAGCTGCGCGACAGCGATTTCACCGCGCTGTCCGCCGACGAGCCGCGCTACGAGGAGCTCGACCGCTTCTCGCCCAGCTTCGAGTTCCCCATGGGCCGCAGCTACTACGCGGCGCTGAAGCTGCCGGCATCGCGCCAGACCTACGGCCTGCGCGTGCGCAGTTTCGCCAATCGCCAGGTGGTCTATCCCTCGTTGCTGTTTCTCGACGAGGCCAAGCGGCCGACGCGCCTGGTCAGCGATGCGGTGTACCAGCTGCACCCGGAAACCTGGTATCGCTACGCCTTTATCGAGGGCACGGTGCAGGTGCGCGCCGAGCGCTACGTGCTGCTGCTCACCACCGACGAGGATCGCGCCCTGCAGACCCTCGACAACAAGCCGTTCAAGCGTCCGCTGCAGGCGCTGGCGACCGATGCGGCGGGCATGCAGCGTCATGCCCATGCCGACGAGGGGGGCTTCGAACTGGCGATCGTGCGCTAGGTTGGACTTCGCTGCGCCTGGCGCCAACCTACAAATGAAAGGGCCCGGTCATTTGACCGGGACCTTTCATCGTCTCGGCGCCGTCAGGCGTTCTGCTGGACGTGGCCGAACAGCTGCTGGGAGAAGCGCACGCGTTCCTCCGGGCTTTCCTGGATGCCTTTCTTCTTCAGCTCTTCCAGGCGTGCCTCGACGGCGTGGGCGCGGTGGGTCAGGCCGCAGTCGTTGGCGATCTGGATGTTCAGACCGGGGCGGGCGTTGAGCTCGAGGATCAGCGGGCCCTTGTCCTGGTCCAGCACCATGTCCACGCCGATGTAGCCCAGGCCGCACAGCTCGTAGCAGCCGGCGGCCAGCTTCATGAAGCCGTCCCAGTTCGGCAGTTGCACGCCGTCCACCGCGTTGGTGGTGTCCGGGTGCTTGCTGATCTTGTTGTTCAGCCAGGTGCCGCGCAGGGTCACGCCGGTGGCCAGGTCGACGCCGACGCCGATGGCGCCCTGGTGCAGGTTGGCCTTGCCGTTGGACTGACGGGTCGGCAGGCGCAGCATGGCCATCACCGGATAACCCATGAGCACGATGATGCGAATGTCCGGCACGCCTTCGTAGCTGATGCTCTTGAAGATGGTGTCCGGGGTCACCCGGTACTCGATCAGCGCGCGGTCGCGGTGGCCGCCCAGCGAGTAGAGGCCGGAAAGGATGTTGGAGATCTGCTGCTCCAGCTCCTCGTGGCTGACGATCTTGCCGGACACCGTCTTGAAGCGCTCCTCGAAGCGGTCGGCGATCACCAGGATGCCGTCACCGCCGGCGCCTTGCGCCGGCTTGATGACGAAGTCGGTGCGCCCGGCGATGATCTCGTCGAGCTTGTCGATGCCTTTCTCGGTGTCGATGATGCCGTACAGCTCGGGCACGTCGATGCCGGCCTCGATGGCCCGCTCCTTGGTGATGATCTTGTCGTCGACTATGGGGTAGAGGTGCCGTTTGTTGTACTTCAGCACGTAGTCCGCATTGCGTCGGTTGATGCCCATGATGCCCTTGGCTTCAAGGGCCTTCCACGTCTTGATCAGGCCGAACATGGCGTTAGTCCTTGAGGAAGGCTTTGAAGCGGAACAGTTCGGTCAGGCGGTAGCCGCGGTAACGACCCATCGCCAGCATGAAGCCCACCAGGATCATCAGCACCGCCGGGAAGGTGAACACGAAGTACACCAGCTCCGGCACGCTCATCAGCAGGTGCGCCAGGGTGGCGGCGACCAGGGTGCCGATGGCGACCTTGAAGGCATGGCTGCCGCCGCGCTCTTCCCAGGTGATCGACAGACGCTCGATGGTCATGGTCAGAATCACCATGGGGAACAGCGCCACCGACAGACCGCGCTCCAGGCCCAGCTTGTGGCTGAACAGGCTGATGGCGGCGATCAGCACCACGACGAAGGTCAGTACCACCGACAGGCGCGGCAGCATCTGCAGCTTGAGGTGCTCCAGGTAGGAGCGCAGCGACAGGCCGAGTGCGGTGATCACGGTGAACAGGAAGATGCCGAAGCCCAGCTGGGTCTCGCGGAAGGCCAGGGCGATCAGCACCGGGGTGAAGGTGCCGAGGGTCTGCAGGCCGCCGAGGTTACGCAGGATCAGGATCACCAGCACGCCGATGGGGATGACGATCATGATCTGGAAGGTCTGCTGGGTCGACAGCGGCAGGCCGTACAGCGAGTACTCGAGGAAGTCGGCGTCGGTGGTTTCGTCGGTCAGCTTGGCCAGGCGAATGGCGTTCATCTCGCTGTTGTTCAGGCTGAAGCTGACTTGCGCCTGCTTGCCGCCCTCCAGGCTGACCAGGTCGCCATCGCCGATCCACCACACCAGGCGGTCGGCCGGCAGACCCTGTTCGCCGCTTTCCGGGTTGAAGTACAGCCACTTCTCGCCGTTGAAGCTGCGCAGCCAGAGTTCCGGCGACTGGCTGGTCTCGGCCTGCAGGCGAATGGTGTGCACGCGCTCCATCGGCACGTGGGCGATGGACAGCAGCAGGTCGATCACCTTGGCCTTGTTGGCCGTGGAGGCGTCGCCGCCGAGCAGCAGCTTGACGTTGTCGTCATTGGCGTTGTTGACTCGCTTGATGGTCTCGCTGATGAAGGTTTCGACGTCGGCCGAGTGCTGGCGGATGGGCGCGAGCAGGGCGTCGGCGGCGATCTTCTCCGCACCTTCGACCGGGATGCTGTCGCGGAAGATCGGCCCCTTGGCCGGCGTCTGTTCGCCGCTGTAGCGCTTGGTCAGCACCAGGCGGTAGTAGAGGGTCTGCTTGCCGCTGGCGCGACGGGCCGACCAGGTGACGCGGCGGTTGCCGTCGGCACGGTTGACGCTGACGCCATAGTTGTTGGAGATGAAGCTCTCGTTGAGGCTGACGTAGTCCTGGTTCAGCGGCGGCACGTACATCTGCAGCTTGACCGGCTCGCGCGGGCTGGCCTGGAACTCGACCTTGGCGTCGATGTTCCACAGGTCGTCGGTCTCGTCTTCGGTCACCGGAATGCCGAGGATGAAAATTTGGTATGCCGTAATCAGAACGCCCAGGGCCACCAACAAGGTGATCAGGACTTTCAGATGCAGGTTCAGAGAGCGCATGGGGAGTTACTCGCCAGGGGTTGCGTCAGAGTCGCAGCCGGGTTTGCCGGCGGCGTATTTAAGGCTTGGATCGACCAGGGCTTCGAAGTGCTTGAGCGCTTCGGAGCCGATCAGCAGCGGGTATTGGAATGCACTACGGTCGGTCAAGTTCACTTCGATGGTGCGCAGGGCCTGACCCATGCACAGCTGCAGCTCGATCACCGGGCGCGCCGTGTAGGTCTTGCCTTCATCCGGGTCGTAGTCGCCGGCGCGGCGCTTGATCTTGCTGATCCGCGCCAGCGGGCGTTCGATGGTCTGCTCCTGGCCGCCGTCGATGGCCAGGACGAAACGCACCCAAGTCTCGCCGTCGCGCTTGAAGCGTTTGATGTCGCGGGCGCTGAGCGAGGCGGTCTTGGCGCCGGTATCGAGTTTGGCGGCGACTTCCAGGTCGAAGTCGAGCACGCGGGTGTATTCGTTGAGGCCATAGACGGTTTTGCCCACCGCGAGACTCGGGCAGGACAGGGCCAGCAGGCAAAGCAACAAGGCGAAGGGCTTGAGTGTCATAAGTCCTTGAAGGGAATGTTGCCAGGGGCGTGTGGGCGACTGGCGGCGGATGACCGGCGCGTTTGCTTGCCAGGAGTCTAGCAGGCATGGCCGGGCGCAAGGCCCGGTCTGAGCGGGCGCCATTCTAGCATGGGGTTTTTCCGTGCTGACAGACGCTTATGTAGCTTTCTGCAAGTAAGGTCGGCGGTTGGCTGGCGGAGTAGCCGACTGCAGATTGTCGACAATGACTAATTTTTCTTTGACAAGAACCGGGTGTTAGCTTATTTTTTCGCCATTGCATAGCCATGGTGTCGACAATCATGTTGATCGATTCAACGCTCACCGCTGCGCCCCAGGCCGATTCGGAGACGCTTTCCGAGCACGTCTTTCGCCTGATCCAGGCCGCCATCGTCAAAGGCGAGATCGCCCCCGGCAGCAAGATCTCCGAGCCCGAGCTGGCGCGCACCTACGGCATCAGTCGCGGGCCGCTGCGCGAAGCGATCCACCGTCTGGAAGGGCAAAAGCTGCTGGTGCGCGTGCCCCATGTCGGCGCGCGAGTGGTGTCGCTGTCGCACGCCGAGCTGATCGAGCTGTACGAGATCCGCGAATCCCTGGAAGGCATGGCCTGTCGCCTGGCCGCCGAGCGCATGAGCCAGGGCGAGATCGACGAGCTGCGCCGGGTGCTGGACACCCACGAACGCGACGAGGCCTTTCAGGCCGGCCGGGGTTACTACCAGCAGGAAGGCGATTTCGATTTCCACTACCGGATCATCCAGGGCAGCGGCAACGAGACCCTGGCCAAGATGCTCTGCGGCGAGCTGTATCAGCTGGTGCGCATGTATCGCCTGCAGTTCTCCTCGGTGCCGAACCGGCCGCGCCAGGCTTTCGCCGAACACCACCGCATTCTCGATGCCATCGCCGAGCGTGACGGCGAGCTGGCCGAACTCCTGATGCGCCGCCATATCGGCGCCTCCAAACGTAATATCGAGCGCCATTATCTGGATGCTCAGTCCAAGACAGCCAAGAAACGAGGTGAGTCATGAGTCAGCTTTCCCCCGGCCAGCGCTTCCGCCAGGCCCTCGCCATCGAGACGCCGTTGCAGGTGATCGGCGCAATCAACGCCAACCATGCGCTGCTGGCCAAGCGCGCCGGCTTCAGGGCCCTCTACCTGTCCGGTGGCGGCGTCGCGGCCGGCTCCCTGGGTCTGCCGGACCTGGGCATCAACACCCTCGATGACGTGCTCACCGACGTGCGCCGCATCACCGACGTGTGCGACCTGCCGCTGCTGGTGGATATCGACACCGGCTTCGGCCCTTCGGCCTTCAATATCGAGCGCACCATCAAGAGCCTGATCAAGGCTGGCGCCGCCGCCGCCCATATCGAGGACCAGGTCGGCGCCAAGCGCTGCGGCCACCGTCCGGGCAAGGAAATCGTCTCCTGCGAGGAAATGGTCGACCGCGTGCGCGCCGCCGCCGACGCCAAGACCGATCCGGATTTCTTCCTGATCGCCCGCACCGACGCGATCCAGGCCGAGGGCGTCGATGCCGCCATCGAGCGCTGCCAGGCCTACGTCGAGGCCGGCGCCGACGGCATCTTCGCCGAGGCCGCCTATGACCTGCCGACCTATAAGCGCTTCGTCGAGGCACTGCAGGTGCCGGTGCTGGCCAACATCACCGAATTCGGCGCCACCCCGCTGTTTTCCCGCGACGAGCTGGCCTCGGTCGGCGTGGCCATCCAGCTCTACCCGCTGTCGGCCTTCCGCGCCGCCAACAAGGCAGCCGAGGCGGTCTACACCGCGATCCGCCAGAACGGCCACCAGAAGGACGTGATCGAGCTGATGCAGACCCGCGCCGAACTCTATGACCGCATCGGCTACCACGCCTTCGAGCAGAAGCTCGACGCGCTGTTCGCCGCGAAAAAATAACAATGCATCAACCGGATTCGAGGAGATAAGAGATGAGCGCCGAAACCACTGCCGGCTTCAAACCGAAGAAATCGGTCGCCCTGAGCGGCACCGCCGCCGGCAACACCGCCCTGTGCACCGTCGGCCGCACCGGCAACGACCTGCACTACCGCGGCTATGACGTGCTCGACTTCGCCAACCGCTGCGAGTTCGAGGAAATCGCTCACCTGCTGGTGCATGGCAAGCTGCCCAATGTCGCCGAATTGGCCGGCTACAAGGCCAAGCTCAAGGCCCTGCGTGGCCTGCCGGCCGGCGTCAAGGCCGCCCTGGAAACCCTGCCGCCATCCGCCCACCCGATGGACGTGATGCGCACCGCGGTGTCCGTGCTCGGCTGCCTGCAGCCGGAGAAGGACGACCACAACCACCCGGGCGCGCGCGATATCGCCGACAAGCTGATGGCGTCCCTCGGGTCCGCATTGCTGTACTGGTACCACTACAGCCACAACGGCAAGCGCATCGAGGTGGAAACCGACGACGACTCCATCGGCGGCCACTTCCTCCACCTGCTGCACGGCGAAAAGCCTCGTGATTCCTGGGTGCGCGCCATGCACACCTCGCTCAACCTGTACGCCGAGCACGAATTCAACGCCTCGACCTTCACCTCGCGGGTGATCGCCGGCACCGGCTCCGACATGTTCAGCTGCATCGCCGGCGCCATCGGCGCGCTGCGCGGGCCCAAGCACGGCGGCGCCAACGAGGTGGCCTTCGAGATCCAGAAGCGCTACGACAATCCGATTGATGCCGAGGCCGATATCCGCGCCCGCGTCGAGCGCAAGGAAGTGGTGATCGGCTTCGGTCACCCGGTCTACACCGTCAGCGACCCGCGCAACAAGGTGATCAAGGAAGTGGCCCGCGAGCTGTCGGTGGAGCAGGGCAACACCAAGATGTTCGACATCGCCGAGCGCCTGGAAAGCGTGATGTGGGAAATCAAGAAGATGTTCCCCAACCTCGACTGGTTCAGCGCCGTGAGCTACCACATGATGGGCGTGCCCACCGCCATGTTCACTCCGCTGTTCGTCATCGCCCGCACCGCCGGCTGGTCCGCGCACGTCATCGAGCAGCGCATCGACGGCAAGATCATCCGCCCGAGCGCCAACTACACAGGCCCCGAAGACCTGAAGTTCGTGCCGCTCAAGGAGCGCAAGTGATGAACACTCAATACCGTAAAAGCCTGCCCGGCACCGCGCTGGATTACTTCGACGCTCGCGAGGCGGTCGAGGCGATTCAGGCCGGCGCCTGGGACAAGCTCCCCTACACCTCGCGCGTGCTCGCCGAGCAGCTGGTACGCCGCTGCGATCCGCAGGAACTGACCGCCGCGCTGGAGCAGTTGGTCCATCGCAAGCGCGACCTGGATTTCCCCTGGTACCCGGCGCGGGTGGTCTGCCACGACATCCTCGGCCAGACCGCGCTGGTCGACCTGGCCGGCCTGCGCGACGCCATCGCCGAGCAGGGTGGCGATCCGTCCAAGGTCAACCCGGTGGTGCCGACCCAGTTGATCGTCGACCATTCGCTGGCCGTCGAGGCGCCGGGCTTCGACCCGGATGCCTTCGAGAAGAACCGCGCCATCGAGGACCGGCGCAACGAGGACCGCTTCCACTTTATCGACTGGACCAAGACCGCGTTCAAGAACGTCGACGTGATCCCGGCCGGCAACGGCATCATGCACCAGATTAACCTGGAGAAGATGAGCCCGGTGATCCAGGCGCGCGGCGGCGTGGCCTTCCCCGACACCTGCGTCGGCACCGACTCGCACACCCCGCACGTCGACGCCCTGGGCGTGATCGCCATCGGCGTCGGCGGCCTGGAGGCCGAGACGGTGATGCTCGGCCATCCGTCGATGATGCGTCTGCCCGACATCGTCGGCGTCGAGCTGACCGGCAAGCGCCAGCCCGGCATCACCGCCACCGACATCGTCCTGGCCATCACCGAGTTCCTGCGCAAGGAGCGCGTGGTGGGTGCCTGGGTCGAGTTCTTCGGCGAGGGCGCCGACAGCCTGACCATCGGCGACCGCGCCACCATCTCCAACATGTGCCCGGAATACGGCGCCACCGCCTCGATGTTCTATATCGACGGCCAGACCATCGACTACCTCAAGCTCACCGGTCGCGAGCCGGAGCAGGTGGCACTGGTGGAGAACTACGCCAAGACCCTCGGCCTGTGGAGCGATGCGCTGAAGACCGCCGAGTACGAGCGTGTGCTGCGCTTCGACCTGGGCAGCGTGGTGCGCAACATGGCTGGCCCGAGCAACCCGCATCGCCGCCTGCCCACTTCGGCGCTGGCCGAGCGCGGCATTGCCGACGAGACCAAGCTGCAAGCCGGCAAGGGCGAAGAGGCCCAGGGCCTGATGCCTGACGGCGCGGTGATCATCGCCGCCATCACCAGCTGCACCAACACCTCCAATCCGCGCAACGTCATCGCCGCCGGTCTGGTGGCGAAGAAGGCCAACGCCCTGGGCCTGGTGCGCAAGCCCTGGGTCAAGACTTCATTCGCACCGGGTTCGAAAGTCGCCAAGCTGTACCTGGAGGAGGCCGGCCTGCTGCCGGAACTGGAGAAACTCGGTTTCGGCATCGTCGCCTACGCCTGCACCACCTGCAACGGCATGTCCGGCGCGCTGGAACCAAAGATCCAGAAGGAAATCATCGACCGCGACCTGTACGCCACCGCCGTGCTCTCGGGTAACCGCAACTTCGACGGCCGTATCCACCCCTACGCCAAGCAGGCCTTCCTCGCCTCACCGCCGCTGGTGGTGGCCTATGCGATCGCCGGTACCGTGCGCTTCGATATCGAGCAGGATGCGCTGGGCACCGATGCCCAGGGTAATCCCATCACCCTCAAGGACCTGTGGCCGAGCGACGAGGAGATCGACGCCATAGTCGCGGCGAGCGTGAAGCCCGAGCAGTTCAAGCAGATCTATATCCCGATGTTCGACCTCGGGACGGTGAAGGAAGCCGACAGCCCGCTGTACGACTGGCGGCCGATGTCCACCTATATCCGCCGCCCGCCTTACTGGGAAGGTGCGCTGGCTGGCGAGCGCACGCTCAAGGGCATGCGTCCGCTGGCGATCCTGCCGGACAACATCACCACCGACCATCTGTCGCCGTCCAACGCCATCCTGGCGGACTCGGCGGCCGGCGAGTACCTGGCGAAGATGGGCCTGCCGGAGGAGGACTTCAACTCCTACGCCACCCACCGCGGTGATCACCTGACCGCGCAGCGCGCCACCTTCGCCAACCCGCAGCTGGTCAACGAAATGGCCGTGGTCGATGGGCAGGTGAAGAAGGGCTCGCTGGCCCGCGTCGAGCCGGAAGGCAAGGTGATGCGCATGTGGGAGGCCATCGAAACCTACATGAACCGCAAGCAGAACCTGATCATCGTCGCCGGCGCCGACTACGGCCAGGGTTCGTCCCGCGACTGGGCGGCCAAGGGCGTGCGCCTGGCCGGTGTGGAAGTGATCGTGGCCGAAGGCTTCGAGCGCATCCACCGCACCAACCTGGTGGGCATGGGCGTGCTGCCGGTGGAGTTCAAGCCGGGCACCACCCGCCTGACCCTGGGCCTGGATGGCACCGAGACCTACGACATCGAGGGCGAGATTTCGCCGCGCTGCGACCTGACCCTGGTGGTCAATCGCCGCAACGGCGAGGTGGTCAAGGTGCCGGTGACCTGCCGCCTGGACACCGCTGCCGACGTCAGCGTGTACAAGGCCGGTGGCGTGCTGCAGCGCTTCGCCAAGGACTTCCTCGAAGGCGCGGTCGCCTGATTTCGTAGGGTGGATGGCGCTTTTTCCATCCACCGTGGCTGGTTCCACGGTGGATCGGTGAGGCGTGATCCACCCTGGGATTCATTTATCTTCCAGCCAGGACTCACCTATGGCTCATCAACCCCAGATCAAGATTCCTGCCACCTATATCCGTGGCGGTACCAGCAAGGGCGTGTTCTTCCGCCTGCAGGATCTGCCCGAGCGCTGCCAGGTGCCGGGCGCGGCGCGCGATGCGCTGTTCATGCGCGTGATCGGCAGCCCCGACCCGTACAGCGCGCATATCGACGGCATGGGCGGCGCGACCTCGAGCACCTCCAAGTGCGTGATCCTGTCGAAAAGCAGCCAGCCCGAACACGACGTCGACTACCTCTACGGCCAGGTTTCCATCGACAAGGCCTTCGTCGACTGGAGCGGCAACTGCGGCAACCTGTCCACCGCGGCCGGTGCCTTTGCCATCCATGCCGGCCTGGTCGATCCGGCGCGGATTCCCGACAACGGCACCTGTGTGGTGCGTATCTGGCAGGCCAATATCCACAAGACCATCATCGCCCACGTGCCGATCACTAACGGTCAGGTGCAGGAAACCGGCGACTTCGAGCTGGACGGGGTGACCTTCCCCGCGGCGGAGATCGTGCTGGAGTTCCTCGACCCGTCCGATGATGGCGAGGAGGGCGCCTCGATGTTCCCCACCGGCAATCTGGTCGATGACCTCGAAGTGCCTGGCGTCGGTACCTTCAAGGCGACCATGATCACCGCCGGCATCCCGACCGTGTTCGTCAATGCCGAGGACATCGGCTACCAGGGCACCGAACTGCGCGAGGCCATCAACGGCGATCCGGCGCAACTGGCGCGTTTCGAGCAAATCCGCGTGGCCGGCGCGCTGCGCATGGGCCTGATCAAGACGGCGGAAGAAGCGGCTACCCGCCAGCACACGCCGAAGATCGCCTTCGTTTCCCCGCCGAAGAGTTACAAGGCCTCCAGTGGCAAGCAGATAGAGGCTGGCGAGGTCGATCTGCTGGTGCGTGCGCTGTCCATGGGCAAGCTGCACCACGCCATGATGGGCACCTGCGCAGTGGCCATCGGCACGGCCGCGGCGATTCCCGGCACCCTGGTCAACCTGGCGGCCGGCGGCGGCGAGCGCGAGGCGGTGCGGTTCGGCCATCCGTCCGGCACCCTGCGCGTCGGCGCCCAGGCGAAGCGGGTCGACGACCAATGGACGGTGACCAAGGCCATCATGAGTCGCAGTGCGCGCATCCTGATGGAAGGCTGGGTACGGGTGCCGGGCGACAGTTTCTGATGGCGAAAACTGGAAAAGGCTCGAAATTGCGAGCCTTTTTCTTTTTGAAACAGCTGGTTATGGCGATTACTTGAGCCGGCGCTCAACACCTTTCTCCACCAGGATCTTGGCCGAGATTTCCTCCACCGAGAAATGCGTGGAGTTGATATAGGCGATGTTCTCGCGGCGGAACAGGTTCTCCACCTCGCGCACCTCGAACTCGCACTGGGCGAAGCTGGCGTAGCGGCTGTTGGGCTTGCGCTCGTGGCGGATGGCGGTGAGCCGGTCGGGGTCGATGGTCAGGCCGAACAGCTTGTTCTTGTACGGCTTTAGCGCGGCCGGCAGTTGCAGGCGCTCCATGTCGTCCTCGGTCAGCGGGTAGTTGGCGGCGCGAATGCCGTACTGCATGGCCATATAAAGGCAGGTGGGGGTCTTGCCGCAGCGCGATACGCCGACCAGGATCAGGTCGGCCTTGTCGTAGTAGTGGGTGCGTGCGCCGTCGTCGTTGTCCAGGGCGAAGTTCACCGCCTCGATGCGCTCCATGTAGTTGGAGTTCTGCCCGATGGAGTGGGACTTGCCCACCGAGTAGGAGGAGTGCGAGGTCAGTTCCTGCTCCAGCGGCGCGAGGAAGGTGGAGAAGATGTCGATCATGAATCCGTTGGCGGTGGCCAGTACGTCGCGGATGTCCTGGTTGACGATGGTGTCGAAGATGATCGGGCGTGCGCCGTCCCTTTCGGCAGCCAGATCGATTTGTTGTACCATGGCGCGCGCTTTATCGACGCTGTCGATATAGGGACGCGTCAGTTTGGTGAATTGAATATTCTCGAACTGCGCGAGCAGGCTCTGGCCCAGGGTTTCGGCGGTGATGCCGGTGCCATCGGAGATAAAGAAAGCGGTTCGTTTCATTTGCGCCAAAGGCCTTAAGCTGAGTTCGATTCTTGGCTATCATAGGCCGCGTTTTTCGCCGGCCCCACCGGGTTCGGCATTGTTACTTATACAAGGGCCAGGCCACAATCTCGCGATCTTGAGTTCGCCGGACCTTCCAGAGCCCCCTGAGCTTTTCCAACACCGTTAGTGGAGAGATCACCTTGGTAGAGTACGTAGTTTCCCTCGATAAGCTCGGCAATCACGATGTTGAGCATGTGGGGGGCAAGAACGCATCCCTCGGCGAGATGATCAGCAACCTGGCTGGTGCCGGTGTCTCGGTTCCCGGCGGTTTCGCCACTACGGCTCAGGCCTACCGCGACTTTCTCGAGCAGAGCGGCCTGAACGCGCAGATCCACGCGGCCCTCGATGCCCTCGACGTGGACGACGTCAACGCCCTGGCCAAGACCGGTGCGCAGATTCGCCAGTGGGTGATGGACGCCGAGTTCCCGGCCGAACTGGACAAGCAGATCCGTGATGCCTTCGCCACCATGAGCGCCGGCAACGACAACATGGCGGTGGCCGTGCGTTCCTCCGCCACCGCCGAAGACCTGCCGGACGCCTCCTTCGCCGGCCAGCAGGAGACCTTCCTCAACATCCGCGGCGTGGACAACGTGATCCGCGCGGCCAAGGAAGTCTTCGCCTCCCTGTTCAACGACCGCGCCATCGCCTACCGCGTGCACCAGGGCTTCGACCACAAGCTGGTCGCCCTGTCCGCCGGCGTACAGCGCATGGTGCGCTCGGAAACCGGCACGGCCGGTGTGATGTTCACCCTCGACACCGAATCCGGCTTCCGTGACGTGGTCTTTATCACCGGCGCTTACGGCCTGGGCGAGACCGTGGTGCAAGGCGCGGTCAACCCCGACGAGTTCTACGTGCACAAGCCGACCCTGGAAGCCGGCCGCCCGGCGATTCTGCGTCGCAACCTGGGCAGCAAGGCGATCAAGATGGTCTACGGCGACGAGGCCAAGGCCGGTCGCTCGGTCAAGACCGTGGAAGTCGACCGCGCCGAGCGCGCGCGTTTCTGCATCAGCGACGCCGAGGTCAGCGAGCTGGCCAAGCAGGCGCTGATCATCGAGAAGCACTACGGCCGGCCGATGGACATCGAGTGGGCCAAGGACGGCGACGACGGCAAGCTGTACATCGTCCAGGCCCGCCCTGAGACCGTGAAGAGCCGCGCCAGCGCCACCGTGATGGAGCGCTACCTGCTGAAAGAGAAGGGCACCGTACTGGTGGAAGGCCGCGCCATCGGCCAGCGCATCGGCGCCGGCAAGGTGCGGGTGATCCACGACGTCTCCGAGATGGACAAGGTGCAGCCGGGCGACGTGCTGGTCTCCGACATGACCGACCCGGATTGGGAGCCGGTGATGAAGCGCGCCAGCGCCATCGTCACCAACCGCGGCGGGCGTACCTGCCACGCGGCGATCATCGCCCGCGAGCTGGGCATTCCGGCCGTGGTCGGTTGCGGCAACGCCACCCAGGTGCTGAAAGACGGCCAGGGCGTCACCGTCTCCTGCGCCGAGGGCGACACCGGCTTCATCTTCGAAGGCGAGCTGGGCTTCGACATTCGCAAGAACTCGGTCGACGCCATGCCCGAGCTGCCGTTCAAGATCATGATGAACGTCGGCAACCCGGACCGCGCCTTCGACTTCGCCCAGCTGCCCAACGAAGGCGTGGGCCTGGCCCGTCTGGAATTCATCATCAACCGCATGATCGGCGTGCACCCCAAGGCGCTGCTGAACTTCGCCGGTCTGCCGGCCGAGATCAAGGACAGCGTCGAGAAGCGCATCGCCGGTTACGGCGATCCGGTGGACTTCTACGTCGAGAAGCTGGTCGAGGGCATCAGTACCCTGGCCGCAGCCTTCTGGCCGAAGAAGGTCATCGTGCGGCTGTCGGACTTCAAGTCCAACGAATACGCCAACCTGATCGGCGGCAAGCTCTACGAGCCGGAAGAAGAAAACCCGATGCTCGGCTTCCGCGGCGCCTCGCGCTACATCAGCGAGTCCTTCCGCGACTGCTTCGAGCTGGAATGCCGCGCGCTGAAGAAGGTGCGCGGCGAGATGGGTCTGACCAACGTCGAGATCATGGTGCCCTTCGTGCGCACCCTGGGCGAGGCCTCGCAAGTGGTCGAGCTGCTGGCCAGCAACGGCCTGGCCCGCGGTCAGGACGGCCTGAAGGTGATCATGATGTGCGAGCTGCCGTCCAACGCCATCCTGGCCGAGGAGTTCCTCGAGTTCTTCGACGGCTTCTCCATCGGTTCCAACGACCTGACCCAGCTGACCCTGGGCCTGGACCGCGACTCTGGCATCGTCGCCCACCTGTTCGACGAGCGTAACCCGGCGGTGAAGAAACTGCTGGCCAACGCCATCGCCGCCTGCAACAAGGCCGGCAAGTACATCGGCATCTGCGGCCAGGGTCCCTCGGACCACCCGGACCTGGCCAAGTGGCTGATGGAGCAGGGCATCGAGAGCGTCTCGCTGAACCCGGACTCGGTGCTCGACACCTGGTTCTTCCTCGCCGAGACTCAACCCGCCTGAGGCCGTGCCTGACGGCGACAAAGGGCGGGTCGATCCCGCCCTTTTTTGTGTACCGCCGTCTCGCAAGCCGCTGTGAAACGATCTCTCCCGGCAATATTTCGTGTAAGCGCTTCCGGTCGTCCGATCCATGCAAAGCAGCAGTGAGCTTTTCCCCGTCGCCCTGATCAGCGCCGAATTGCGCGGCGATCTCAGCGAGGACGTCTACCTTGTCAAACCCAACAACAGCCCGGACTCCAGCGTCGAGCTGGCCCTGACCCGTCTCGGCCTGGCCGGCGCCGAAGATGCGCGCGGGGTGCCGGTGGTGCTGCTGCACGGCAGCTTTTCCAACCGGCGTTTCTGGTACTCGCCCAGGGGCGTCGGCCTGGGCGCCTACCTGGCGCGTGCCGGCTTCGATGTGTGGATCGCCGAGATGCGCGGCCACGGCCTGTCGCCACGCAACGAGGGCTACCGCCACAACAGCGTGGCGCAGTACGTGCGCCACGACCTGCCGGCCATCGCCGCCTTCATCGCCGAGCAGAACGGGCGGGTCGCCCACTGGATAGGTCATTCCCTGGGGGGCATCACCCTGGCCGCGGCGCTCGGCGGCGGCTACCTGGACGCCCGGCAGGTGCGCTCGGCGGCGCTGTTCGGCAGCCAGATCAGCCGCGTCCACTGGCCGCTCAAGCTGCCGCCGGTGGAGTGGAGCGGGCGTCTGCTGCTCAAGGGCCTGCCCTGTATTTCCGGGCGGCGGATGAAGCAGGGGCCGGAGGACGAACCCATCGGCATCGCCCTGGAGAGCCTGCGCTGGCACGGCCTGTTCGGCCGCTTCGGCGACCGCGAGCAGGATTGGTGGGCCGGCCTGGCCGGCGTCGAGGTGCCGCTGCTGGCGGTGGCGGCCGCCGGCGACCGCCAGGATCCGCCCTGGGCCTGCCGCAAGCTGCTGCAACAGTGCGCGGCGGCGCCGCAGCAGTTTCTCCTGCTGAGCAA
The DNA here is from genome assembly GCF_003696305.1 of Pseudomonas sp. AOB-7. Classification (GTDB taxonomy): domain Bacteria; phylum Pseudomonadota; class Gammaproteobacteria; order Pseudomonadales; family Pseudomonadaceae; genus Aquipseudomonas. The sequence continues at coordinate 102,413 of NZ_RFFK01000012.1, forward strand.
GCAGGGCGGGTTCTCCAGCGACTACGGGCATGTCGAGATGCTGGTCAGCAAGGAGGCGCAGCGCGAGGTCTGGCCGCTGGCCGAGTACTGGCTGAACCACCTGCAGCTGCCGGCGGGTTTCGCCGAGCAGCCCTCTGCTACGGGGGCTTGAGGCGGCGCAGGCGTTCCTTCGCCGCGCGCATGCCGTTAAGATGTGACGCGATAAAGGCTTGCGGTCATTTCAGGAGCCGCCGGAGGGGGCATGTTCATCGCGCTGGAGCGCCTGATCAACCTCGACGAGGGCTACCGGCGCAGCTTCCAGGTTGCCGGGCGCAGCCTGTTGCTGCTGGTGGTCGAGGGGCAGCCGGTGCTGCTGGAAAACCGCTGCCCGCACCAGGGCGCGCCGCTGCACGACGCCAGCCTGCAGGGCCGGGTGCTGCGCTGCGCACGCCATGGCGTCGAGTTCGACCTGCGCAGCGGGCAGGCGCTGAACGCCCAGTGCGCCGGGTTGTCCCTGTTGCACACGGCTTATGACGGCGACCGCATCGGTGTCGACCTCTAGCCGTCTCACCTATTCATTGCTGAAAGGAGTTTTGCCATGCACTACATCACCCCCGACCTGTGCGACGCCTACCCGGAGCTGGTGCAGGTGGTCGAGCCGATGTTCGCCAACTACGGCGGCCGCGACTCCTTCGGCGGCCAGATCGTCACCATCAAGTGCCATGAGGACAATTCGCTGGTCAAGGAGCAGGTCGACCTGCCCGGCCAGGGCAAGGTGCTGGTGGTGGACGGCGGCGGTTCGCTGCGCCGCGCCCTGCTCGGCGACATGCTCGCCGAGAAGGCGGCCAAGAACGGCTGGGAAGGCATAGTGGTGTACGGCTGCATCCGCGACGTCGACGTGATCGCCCAGACCGAACTGGGCGTGCAGGCCCTGGCCAGCCATCCGATGAAGACCGACAAGCGCGGCATTGGCGATCTCAACGTGGCGGTGACCTTCGGCGGCGTGACCTTCCGCCCGGGCGAGTACCTGTATGCCGACAACAACGGCATCATCGTCGCCCCGCAAGCCCTGAGCATGCCGGAATAAGCCCATGCAGGATCAGCAATCGGCCCTGCTGCATGCCTTCGTCCTCGACGGACGCGGCGGCGCACGCAGCATCACGGGCGAAGAGCTGGACGGTCTGCAGTTGGCCGAGCAGGAAAGCCTGTGGCTGCACTGGGATCGCAGCCAACCTCAGGCGCAGCATTGGCTGCGCGAGCACAGCGGGCTGGACGAGTTCAGCTGCGACCTGTTGCTCGAGGAAAACACCCGGCCGCGCCTGCTGCCGCTGCCGGACGACGAGCTGCTGCTGTTCCTGCGCGGGGTCAACCGCAACCCCGGCGCCGAGCCGGAGGACATGGTCTCGGTGCGCATCTTCGCCGATGCGCGGCGGGTCATCTCGCTGCGCCTGCGCCCGCTGCGGGCCACCGAGGCGCTGATCGAGGACCTGCAGGCGGGCAGGGGGCCGAAAACCCCGTCCGAGCTGCTGCTGGAGCTGGCGCGCTACCTGACCGACCGCGTCGACGACCTGATCGCCGAATTGGGCGAGCTGCTCGACGGCGAGGAAGATCACCTGGATGCCGACGAGCGCTACCGTCCCGAACACGGCCTGATGCTCCAGGTGCGCCGGCGCGCGGCCAGCCTGCGCCGCTTCCTGGCGCCACAGCGCGATCTCTACGCCCAGCTGGCGCGCAACCGCCAGCCCTGGTTCGTCGAGGACGACGACGATTACTGGAACGAACTGAACAACCGCCTGACCCGTTACCTGGAAGAGCTTGAGCTGGTCCGCGAGCGCGTCAGCCTGGTGCTGGAGGCGGAGAGTCGGCGCCTGAGCGAACGGATGAACCGCATCATGTACCGCTTCAGCATCATCACCGGGCTGTTCCTGCCGCTGACCTTCCTCACCGGCCTGCTGGGCATCAACGTCGGCGGCATACCCGGCGCCGAGAGTCCGCTCGGTTTCTTCGTCGCCTGCGGCCTGATGGCCAGCCTGGCACTCGGCCAGCTGTGGCTGTTTCGCCGCTGGCGCTGGCTGTGATGTGTGACTTGGCCGCTCGCCGCCGCGTCTAGCCGTGACATCCCGTGAGGTGCGCATGCACGATCCATTCGAAGAATCCCTACGCGATTTGCTCAAGTCATCGCCGTCCAATCATGACGACGATGCCTGCCTGCACCGGGTTCTCAAGACCGCCAACCGTCAGGTCGGCGCCGGCGACCTGTTCAGCCTGATGGGCCACTGGCTCGAAGCCCTGATGATTGCCCTGAACAACGGCTCGGCGCATGTCGCGCCGGTTTCGCGCCGTACCCATTCCCCTGCTTCCGCTGATAAGGCCGATTGAAATGGAACTCGACCCCTGGACCCAAAGCCTGATCGCCGCCATGACCGCACTCTGGACCAAGGTCGCCGGCTTCATTCCTAACCTGTTCGTCGCCCTGGTGCTGGTGCTGCTCGGCTTCGTCGTGGCCAAGCTGCTCGACACCCTGCTGTCCAAACTGCTCGGCAAGGTCGGGCTGGATCGCCTGATGATGGGCACCGGGCTGACCAAACTGCTGGCGCGCGTCGGCATCCAGGCTTCGGTGTCGACCCTGATCGGCAAGATCGTCTACTGGTTCGTGCTGCTGATCTTCCTCGTCTCGGCGGCCGAGTCGCTCGGCCTGCAGCGGGTTTCCGCCACCCTCGACGTGCTGGCGCTGTATTTGCCCAAGGTATTCGGCGCGGCCCTGGTGCTGCTCGCCGGCGTGCTCCTGGCGCAGCTGGTCAGCAGCCTGGTGCGTGGCGCGGCCGAGGGCGTCGGCCTGGATTATGCCCACGGCCTGGGCCGTGTGGCCCAGGGCCTGGTGATCATCATCAGCATCTCGGTGGCCATCGGTCAGCTGGAGGTCAAGACCGATCTGCTCAACAACGTCATCGCCATCGTGCTGATCTCGGTCGGCCTGGCAGTGGCGCTGGCCCTGGGGCTGGGCAGTCGGGAAATCGCCAGCCAGATTCTGGCCGGCATTTATGTGCGCGAGTTGTACCAGGTCGGGCAACAAGTGCAGGTTGGTGAGGTCGAAGGCCAGATCGAGGAAATCGGCACGGTCAAGACTATCCTGTTAACCGATGCGGGTGAGTTGGTCTCGGTGGCCAACCGCGTGATGCTCGAGCAACGGGTAAACAGTCGCTAACGCGCCAATCCTGCTACTTTATGCCGCCGCCCGACAGGTATAGCCTGTGGGGCGGTTTTCGTCCCGACTTTCGGCCCAACTTGTTTTGAACAAAGCCCAAACCTTGCCCACGCGTTACGATCCCCGCGAGCTCACCGATGAGGAGCTGGTGGCGCGCGCTCACGACGAGTTGTTCCACATCACCCGTGCTTATGAAGAACTCATGCGCCGTTACCAGCGCACCCTGTTCAATGTCTGCGCGCGTTATCTGGGGAACGAAAGGGACGCCGACGATGTCTGTCAAGAGGTCATGCTGAAAGTTCTTTACGGTTTGAAGAACTTCGAGGGCAAGTCCAAGTTCAAGACCTGGCTCTACAGCATCACCTATAACGAGTGCATTACCCAGTACCGCAAAGAGCGCAGAAAGCGGCGTTTGATCGACGCCCTGAGTCTCGATCCGTTGGAAGAGGCGTCCGAGGAAAAGACGCCGAAAGTCGAGGAACGCGGTGGTCTGGATCGCTGGTTGGTGCACGTCAACCCGATCGATCGGGAAATTCTGGTGCTACGTTTTGTCGCAGAGCTAGAGTTCCAGGAGATCGCCGACATCATGCATATGGGCTTGAGCGCCACGAAAATGCGCTACAAGCGAGCTTTGGATCGATTGCGCGACAAATTTTCGGACACTTCCGAAACTTAGTTCAGCTAATCGACCACTAAGGGAGTGGCGAACCCTGCTAAAATCGCCGCCAAGTTGCCGACTGAAACCGCAGGCGACTTATTAACCACCAAGATGGGGATTTAACGGATGAAACTGAAAAACACCTTGGGCGTAGTCATTGGCTCTCTCGTTGCCGCAACTTCCTTCGGCGCGCTGGCGCAAGGGCAAGGCGCTGTCGAGGTGGAGGGCTTCGTCAATCGCTACTTCGCCGACACCCAGCGTGACTTCGCTCACGATGAAGGCAACCTGTTCGGCGCCAGCATTGGCTACTACCTGACCGACGATGTCGAGCTGGCCCTGTCCTACGGCGAGTACCACGACCTGCGTGGCGAAGGCGCTGCCGGCAGCAAGAACATCAAAGGCAACCTGACCGACCTGAAGGCCCTCTACCACTTCGGTCAGCCGGGTGCAGGCCTGCGTCCCTACGTGTCTGCCGGCTTCGGCCATCAGAGCATCGGCGACGCCAACAGCGGCGGCCGTGACCACTCCACCCTGGCCATCGCCGGTGCCGGTGCCAAGTACTACTTCACCGAGATGTTCTACGCCCGTGCCGGCGTCGACGCTCTGTACAACATCGACCAGGGCGACACCGAGTGGCAAGCCGGCGTCGGCGTTGGTCTGAACTTCGGCGGCGGCAGCAAGCCGGCCCCGGCTCCGGCCCCCGTAGCCGCTGTCGAGCCGATGCCCGAGCCCGCTCCGGAGCCGGTAATGGAAGCCGTGCGCGTCGAGCTGGACGTCAAGTTCGACTTCGACAAGGACCGCGTGAAAGAAGAAAGCTACGGTGACATCAAGAACCTGGCCGACTTCATGAACCAGTACCCGCAGACCACCACCACCGTTGAAGGTCACACCGACTCCGTCGGCAGCGACACCTACAACCAGGGTCTGTCCGAGCGTCGTGCCAACGCCGTTCGCGATGTGCTGGTCAACCAGTACGGTGTCGATGGCAGCCGTGTGAACACCGCCGGTTACGGCGAGTCGCGCCCGGTAGCCGACAACGCCACCGAAGCTGGCCGCGCCGTCAACCGTCGCGTTGAAGCCGAAGTGGAAGCCCAGATCCAGCAGTAATGCTTCTGGTGCGCTAAGAAAAACCCGGCCTTGGCCGGGTTTTTTCTTTTCTGGAATAAAAAAGCCCGCCGAGGGGGCGACGGGCAAACAACGACTTCGCAGGAGCGCGAAGCGGTCAGGCATGCAGGAGCTGAGGCATGCTGATCTGGCTGCTGGCGCGGGCGACTTCGCCGATCACCAGGATGGCCGGACTCTGCAGGGCAAAGGCGCGGGCATCTGCGACCATATCGGCCAGTTGGCTGCGGCATTCGCGCTGCTCGGGCAGCGAGGCGTTTTCGATCATGGCCACCGGCATTTCGCCGCTCATGCCGCCGGCGAGCAGGCCGGCCTGGATGTCGACCAGCTTGGCCACGCCCATATAGACCACCAGGGTGGTGCCGCCCTGGGTCAGGGCCGCCCAGTTCAGGCTGCTGTCGTCCTGGGTATGGGCGGTGACCAGGGTCACGCCGCGCGCCACGCCGCGCAGTGTCAGGGGAATGCCGCAGTTGGTGGCGCCGGCCAACCCGGCGGTGATGCCGTTGACCAGCTCCACCTCGATACCGTGCGCGCCGAGCCAGTCGGCTTCCTCGCTGCCGCGGCCGAAGATGCAAGGATCGCCGCCTTTCAGGCGCACCACGCACTTGCCCTGGCGCGCGTAGCGCAGCATCAGGCGATGGATAAAGGCCTGTGGGGTGGAGCGGCAGCCGCCGCGCTTGCCCACCGAAACGATGCGCGCGCCGGGGCAGTGTTCCAGCACGGCCGGGTTGACCAGATCGTCGATCATCACGATCTCGGCCTGATTCAGGGCCTTGACCGCCTTCAGCGTCAGCAGCTCGGGATCACCAGGGCCAGCGCCCACCAGCCAGACTTTTGCGCTCATATCGGGTTCCTCTAGGCGTTGACGGCAAGCGGCTGGTTAGCCAGCAGGCGTTTGATTTCGGGGACGCAGGAGCCGCAGCTGGTGCCGCACTTGAGCTCCTGCTTGAGGCCGTCCAGGTCCAGGCCGCGCTTGATGCCGGCGCACACCGCGCTTTCGCTAACGTTCAGGCAGTTGCACAGGGTCTTGCCGCGGGTGGTGGCGGTTGCATTGCCTGGCGGCGCGGAGACCGGGGCGAGCAGCCAGCGGCGCAGGTCGGCGTCGGCCTGGCCGTCCAGCCACAGGCTTCTGAGCCATTCGCTGGCGGCGGTTTCGCCGGCCAGGCGGATGCTGACGATACGGCCGTCCTCGATGCGCACGCGCTTGCCCACCGCGCGGCGCGGGTCGTCGTAGGCCAGCACCGGGCCCTGGTGCAGGCGCAGCAGGCGGTCGATCTGTGCCAGCAGCTCCGGCTGCGGCGCTACGGCGCAGGCGGCGCGGATCAGCAGGGCGGGGCGCTCGCGGCCGGTGGGGGTGAGGCTGGCGTAGGCGAACTCCTCGAACAGCGGGCGCAAGGCCTCGAAGCGACTCTGCACCTCACCCTCGACCAGAGCGAACAGCTGCCAGGGCAGCTCGACCTTGTCCACCTCGACCCCGGCGTGCTTGAGCTCCGGCTGCTTGGACAGCGGATCGAAGGCCGGCTGGGTCAGCACATTGGTGCCCAGGCCCTTGAGGAAGCGGTCGCCCCAGTGCATCGGCAGCCAGGCCTGGCCTGGGCGCACCGACTCGTCGGCCTGCACCGGCAGGATCAGGCTGCCGCGGCGGCTGCGCAGCCTGACCAGGTCGCCGTCCTGCAGACGACGGCGACGCAACTCGTCCGGGTGCAGGCCGAGCACGGCGGCCTCGACATGGCCGAACAGGCGCGCGGCGGTGCCGGTGCGGCTCATGCCGTGCCACTGGTCGCGCAGGCGGCCGGTGTTGAGGGTCAGGGAGTAACGCGCCTCGCGCTTTTCCTTCGGTGCGCGGTACGGGTCGGCGTGGAACTGCGCGCGCCCGCTGGCGGTGGGAAAGCGGCCGTCGGCATAGAGCCGCGCGGTGCCCTGGCGTGCGCCGGGCGCAAACGGCCATTGTTGGGGACCTTGGTCGTCGAGCAGCGCGTAGCTCAGCCCCGAGAGGTCGAGGTCGCGCTGGGCGGTCAGGTGCTTGTATTCCTCGAACAGCGCTTCGCTGTCGGCGAAATCGAACAGGCTGGGCAGGCCGGGGCGGAGCAAAGTTTCCAGGCGACGGGCGAAGTCGCAGGTGATCGACCAGTCGGGCCGCGCCTCTTTGGGCGCTGCCACGGCGCGGCGTACATGGCTGACGCGGCGCTCGGAGTTGGTCACCGTGCCTTCCTTCTCGCCCCAGCTGGCGGCGGGCAGCAGCAGGTCGGCGTAGCGGCAGGTCTCGGTGGTGAAGAAGGCTTCCTGCACCACGACGAAGGGGCAGGCGGCCAGGGCCTCGTGCACCTTGTTCTGGTTCGGCAGCGACTGCGCCGGGTTGGTGCAGGCGATCCACAGCGCCTTGATGCGGCCGTCGTGCACCGCATCGAACAGTTCGATGGCGGACAGGCCGGGCGTCTGCGGCAGGGCGTCGACGCCCCAGTAGGCGGCGACTTCGGCGCGGTGCTCGGCATCGCCGGCCTCGCGATGTCCCGGCAGCAGGTTGCTCAGGCTGCCGGTCTCGCGGCCGCCCATGGCGTTGGGCTGGCCGGTCAGCGAGAAGGGACCGGCGCCGGGCTTGCCGATCTGCCCGGTGGCCAGGTGCAGATTGATCAGCGCGCTGTTCTTTGCCGAACCGGCACTGGACTGATTGAGCCCCATGCACCACAGCGAAAGGAAGGAGGGCGCCTTGCCGATCAATTCGGCGCAGCGCTGCAGGGCGTCCAGGCTGATGCCGCAGATATCGGCGGTGGCCGCCGGGCTGTAGTCGCGCACCAGGTTCTTCAGCGCCGCGAAACCTTCGGTGTGGGCGTCGATATAGCGGCGGTCGACCCAGCCTTCCCACAGCAGGAGATGCAGGATGCCGTGAAACAGCGCGACGTCGGTGCCGGGCAGAATCGCCAGGTGCAGGTCGGCCAGCTCGCAGGTGTCGGTACGCCGCGGATCGACGACGATGATCTGCATCTCCGGACGGCGCGCCTTGGCTTCTTCCAGGCGGCGGAACAGTACCGGATGGGCGTAGGCCATGTTGGAGCCGGCGATCAGCAGGCAGTCGCTCTGCTCGATGTCCTCGTAATTGCAGGGCGGGGCGTCGGCGCCGAGGCTGCGCTTGTAGCCGACCACGGCGCTGGACATGCACAGCCGCGAGTTGCTGTCGATATTGTTGGTTCCCACCAATGCTCTCGCCAGCTTGTTAAAGGCGTAGTAGTCCTCGGTCAGCAGCTGGCCGGAGATGTAGAAGGCCACGCTGTCCGGGCCGTGCTCGCGGATGGTCTCGGCGAACACCGCCGCGGCATGGTCCAGGGCGCTGTCCCAGTCCGTGCGCGAACGGGCCAGGCCCTTGCCCAGGCGCAGCTCGGGGTACAGGGCGCGGGCGTCGAGGTCGCCGGTCAGGTGCAGGGTCGAACCCTTGCTGCACAGCTTGCCGAAGTTGGCCGGGTGGCTGGGGTCGCCGGCGACGCCGAGAATCTGCTCGCCATCGTGCTCGATCAGCACGCCGCAGCCCACGCCGCAGTAGCAGCAGGTGGAGGCGGTGACTTGAGTGGGGCTGGCCATGTTCGGAGCTCCTAGGGGGCAATACGCCTGGCGGCAGACCGCGTGCCTGCCGCCGGACGGCTTAGGCGCACTTCGCGGCGGTGTTCAGGGCCAGCAGCACGCGGCCGCTTTCCACCTTGGCATGGTGCCGGTGAGCGCAGCCCACATCCGGCGCCACGGCCTCGCCGGACTCCAGCTCGATCTGCCAGTTGTGCAGCGGGCAGGCCACGCGCTTGCCGTAGATCAGCCCCTGGGACAGCGGGCCGCCCTTGTGCGGGCAGCGGTCGTCGAGGGCGAAGACCTCGTCGGCCGCGGTACGGAAGATGGCGATATCGCCTTTCGGCCCTGCAACAATGCGCGAGCCGAGTACGTTGATCTCGTCCAGGGCGCAGATATCCAGCCAGTTCATACGGTGGCCTCCTCAATTTGCACGACCTTGATGCGGTCGAACTCTTTCTTCAGTTGCGGCGTCTCGATGCGCTCCTTCCAGGGGTCCTGCTCGAACGACAGGGCGTAGTGCAGGCGCGCGGCCAGGGCCTTGCGGTTGGCTTCGTCCTCCAGCACCGCCTTCTTGATGTGCTCCATGCCGACGCGCTGCATGTAGTGCACGGTGCGCTCGAGGTAGAAGGCCTCTTCGCGGTACAGCTGGAGGAAGGCGGCGTTGTATTCGCGCACTTCCTCGGCTGTTTTCACCTTGACGAAGAACTCGGCCACCTCGGTCTTGATCCCGCCGTTGCCGCCGATATACATCTCGAAGCCGGAATCCACGCCGATGATGCCGACGTCCTTGATGCCGGCCTCGGCGCAGTTGCGCGGGCAGCCGGAGACCGCCAGCTTGACCTTGTGCGGCGACCACATGTTGAACAGGTCGTGCTCCAGGTCGATGCCCAGCTGGGTGGAGTTCTGCGTGCCGAAGCGGCAGAACTCGCTGCCGACGCAGGTCTTCACGGTGCGGATGGACTTGCCGTAGGCGTGGCCGGAGGGCATGTCCAGGTCCTTCCACACGGCCGGCAGGTCATCCTTCTTGATGCCCAGCAGGTCGATGCGCTGACCGCCGGTGACCTTGACCATGGGCACCTTGTACTTGTCGGCCACATCGGCAATGCGGCGCAGCTCGGAGGGGTTGGTCACGCCGCCCCACATACGCGGCACCACCGAGTAGGTGCCGTCCTTCTGGATATTGGCGTGGGCGCGTTCGTTGATCAGGCGCGACTGCGGGTCGTCCTTGGCCTCGCCCGGCCAGGTGGAGATCAGGTAGTAGTTCAGCGCCGGGCGGCAGGTGGCGCAGCCGTTGGGCGTGCTCCAGTTGAGAAACTCCATGGTTTGCGCCATGGACGTCAGGTGCTGCTCGCGGATCGCCTTGCGGATCTGCCCGTGGTTGAGGTCGGAGCAGCCGCAGATGGCCTTCTCGCTCTTGGGCTTGACGTCGGCGGCGCCGCCGACGGTGCTGATCAGAATCTGCTCGACCAGGCCGGCGCAGGAGCCGCAGGAGCTGGCGGCCTTGGTGTGCTTCTTAACCTCGTCGACCGAGAAGAGCCCGTTCTCTTGGATGGCCCGGACGATGGTGCCCTTGCACACGCCGTTGCAGCCGCAGATCTCCATGCTGTCGGGCATGTTGGCGGTCTTGTCGGCGCCCTGGTGGCCGACATCGCCGATGGCGCCTTCGCCGAACATCAGGTGGTCGCGGATCTCGCTGACGTTGTGGTTCTCGCGGATCTGGCGGAAGTACCAGCCGCCGTCGGCGGTGTCGCCGTACAGGCAGGCGCCGACCAGCACGTCGTCCTTGATCACCAGCTTCTTGTACACGCCGCCGATGGGGTCGGACAGCGTTATCGTTTCCGTTCCCTCGCCGCCCATAAATTCGCCGGCGGAGAACAGGTCGATGCCAGTCACTTTCAGCTTGGTCGAGGTCACCGAACCCTGATAGCGGGCGAAGCCGAGCTGGGCCAGGTGATTGGCGCAGACCTTGGCCTGCTCGAACAGCGGCGCCACCAGGCCGTAGGCGATGCCGCGGTGGCTGGCGCATTCGCCGATGGCGTAGATGCGCGGGTCATAGGTCTGCATGGTGTCGTTGACCAGGATGCCGCGGTTGCAGGCGATACCGGCGCTCTCGGCCAGTTCGCTGTTGGGGCGGATGCCGGCGGCCATCACCACCAGGTCCGCAGGGATCACCTCGCCGTCCTTGAATTTCACCGCGCAGACGCGGCCTTCGCCGTTGTCCAGCAGCTCGGCGGTGTGCTTGGGCAGGAGGAACTTCAGGCCGCGGTCTTCCAGGGATTTCTGCAGCAGCTCGCCGGCGGTGCGATCGAGCTGGCGCTCCAGCAGCCAGTCGCCCAGATGCACCACGGTGACGTCCATGCCGCGCAGCTTGAGGCCGTTGGCCGCCTCCAGGCCGAGCAGGCCGCCGCCGATGACTACGGCGTGCTTATGGGTCTTGGCGGTGTCCATCATCATCTGGGTGTCGGCGATATCGCGATAGCCGATCACGCCCTGCAGGTCCTTGCCCGGGATCGGCAGGATGAAGGGGTTGGAACCGGTGGCGATGAGCAGGCGGTCGTACTCGGCTTCGCTGCCGTCGTCGGCGATCACCAGGCGCTTCTTGCGGTCGATCTTGACCACCTTGCGCCCCAGCAGCAGCTTGATGTCGTTTTCCGCGTACCAGCCCAGATCGTTGAGCACGATCTCCTCGAAGGTCTGCTCGCCGGCCAGCACCGGCGAGAGCAGGATGCGGTTGTAGTTGGGGTGCGGCTCGGCGCCGAACACGGTGATGTCGTAGAGATCGGGGGCGAGCTTGAGCAGCTCTTCGAGGGTGCGTACACCCGCCATGCCGTTGCCGATCATCACCAGCTTGAGTTTTTGCATGCCGGCCATCTCCTGAAGAAAAATCACGGTCGAAAAAATTGTCGGGAGCAATTCTTGACGTCGCTCCGCGACGGCTCGAAGAGTGGCCGCCAGGGATGGCAGGCCATAAAAAAACAAAAAAGGCGTCCCGCTAGTCACCTAGCGAGGACGCCTTTGTCCAGGTCCCGTTCGATCGGGAAGTGCAGCCTTCTTCGTTGAAGGTCGCGCTTTATTCAACTTGTGCCAAGACTAATGCAGCGCCTGTGCCAACTTTCCAACATCACGGTTTTTCAGGCTTTTCAGGCACTTGCCGGCTTCTGCCGAGCCTGCTTGTGCACCTTTGCGAGGCGTTTTGCGCCGCTTTGGTGCGAGTGGCGCTATTTGAGCAGCAACAGCGCCAGCAGCAGGTTGAGCAGCAGCGACACCAAGGCAACCGTGCGCCAGACCAGCAGCGGCTCGCGCTCCAGCAGCGGCCGTGGGCGGCTGCCGATGGACTGGCGCTCGCCGCTTTCCAGGGCCAGCAGCCATTCCTCGGCAGTTTCGAAGCGCTGCGCCGGGGCGGCGGCTACCGCGCGGTTCAAGATCTCATCGAGCCAGGCAGGCAAGTCCGGGCGGTAGCGGCTGGCTGGCACAGGTTGGCCGAAGCGCGGGTGCTGGAAGGCCTCGACCTCGCCGTGGGGATAGTGGCCGGTGAGCAGGTGATAGAGCGTCACGCCCGCGGCGTAGAGGTCCTGCTGGGCGCTGGGTGGGCTGCCGGCGAAGGCTTCCGGGGCGATATAGCTGGGGGTGCCGGGCAGGGCATGGGCCTCGTCGCGGGTCAGGCCCGGGCAGTAGGCCAGGCCGAAGTCGAGCACGCGCAGCTCGCCGTCGTCGCCGAGCAAGAGGTTCTCCGGCTTGATGTCGCGGTGGATGACATTGCGCCGGTGCAGCAGGCCGAGGGCCTTGATCAGCCGCGGCGCCAGGTCCTGCCAGTCGGCCAGGCTCAGCGGGCCGGCCTGCTGCAGGTGCGCGGCCAGGGTCTGGCCGGCGTACTCGCGCTGCACGTAATACAGGTGCTGGCGCTGCGGCAGCGCGTGCAGTTCGGGGAAGTGGCGGCCGGCGACGCGGCGCAGGAACCATTCCTCCTGCAGCAGCGCCGGGCCGGCCTGCTCCTCGCCGGCGCGGCTGGCCGGCAGGGTCTTGAGCAACCAGGGCTGATTGTGCGCGTCGCGCACCCGGTAGATCAGCGACTGGCGCGATTCACCGAGCAGGCCTTCGACCTGCCAGCCCTCGAACTCCTGGCCGTCGCGCAGGCGCGGCGGCAGCGGCCAGTGCTCGAGCTGGGCCAGGGTGTCGGCCAGCGCCGCCTCGGGCAATTGGTCTATGTACACCAGCAGGGCGCTGGCGTTGTCCTGGCTGCCGGCGCGGTGGGCCTCGTCGACCAGCGCCTGGCAGATCGCCCCGGCGTCATCGCCCTGTCGCAGCAGTTCGCCGATGCGCCTGTCGCTGAGGCAGGCCCAGACGCCGTCGCTGACCAGCAGGAAGCGGTCGCCGGCCTGCAGCTCGCCGTCGCGGTAGTCCACCACCAGGTGCTGATCCAGGCCCATGGCGCGCTTGAGCACGTGCTGCATGCCCGGCTGTTCCCAGACATGGTCCTCGGTCAGGCGCAGCAGCTGGCCGTCACGCCACAGGTAGGCGCGACTGTCGCCGATATGCGCCAGGGTGTAGCGGCGGCCGCGCAGCACCAGGGCGGTGAGGGTGGTCAGCAGCGGCTGGCCGCCGCCGTTGGCCTGCAGCCAGCGGTTATGTGCGCTGAGCAGGCGGTCCAGGCTGTGCTGCACCGGCCAGGTTTCCGGGGTGGAGTAGTAGTCCAGGGCCAGCGCCTGCAGGGTGGCGCGCGCCGCCAAGCCGCCGTCGGCGCACTGACTGACGCCATCGGCCAGGCCCAGCAGATAGCCCTTGCTGGCGGCCAGGGCCGGCGCCGGGGTGACCACGCGCAGGGCGTCCTGGTTCTCGCTGCGCGGGCCGGTGGCGCTGGTTTCGCCGATGCTCAGTTGCAGGGCCATGGCTGTTTCCACAGATCGTTTATTTGCCTCGGCGCTTCGGAACGTAGGGTGCGCCGCGTGCACCAGGCTCGACGATAGAGCGCTGGTGCGCATGGCGCACCCTACGAAGGCGGCGGATCGCCGAAGGTTCGCTTACACCCGCGCGGCGGTCACCGCGGCGCTGCCCCAGGTGGTGCGCCAGCGCTGCTTGACTCCGTGCAGACCGATCCAGGCCAGCACGCCGAGGCTGGCGAACAGCCACAGGCCCAGCTGGTAGTCGCCGGTGTGCTGCTTGATGGTGCCGAGGCCGGCGGCGAGGAAGAAGCCACCGATGCCGCCGGCCATGCCGATCAGCCCGGTCATCACGCCGATCTCCTTGCGAAAGCGCTGCGGTACCAGCTGAAATACCGCGCCATTGCCAGCACCAAGGCCGAGCATGGCGGCGACGAACAGGGCCAGGGCGGCGGTCGCGCTGGGCAGGTTGAAGCCCACCGCGGCGATGCACAGCGAGGCGATGGTGTACATCATCAGCAGCGAGCGGATGCCGCCGATGCGGTCGGCCAGGGCGCCGCCGAGTGGGCGCAGCAGGCTGCCGGCGCAGACGCAGGCGGCGGTGTAGTAGCCGGCGGTCACCGGGTTCAGCCCGTACTGGTCGCTGAAGTAGCCGGGCAGGGCGCTGGCCAGGCCGATGAAGCCGCCGAAGGTGACGCTGTAGAAGAACATGAACCACCAGCTGTCGCGGTCGCCGAGGGCCTTGAGGTAGTCGCCGAAGGCCTTGGCCTTGGGCCGCTCCGGCGCGTTCCTGGCCACCAGGGCGAAGATCACCAGGGTCGCCAGCAGCGGGATCAGCGCCCAGCCGAACACGTTCTGCCAGCCGGACAGCGCCGCCAGGCCGGGTGCGAACAGCGCCGCCAGCACGGTGCCGGAGTTGCCGGCGCCGGCGATGCCCATGGCCTTGCCCTGGTGCTGCGGCGGGTACCACTGCGAGGCCAGCGGCAGGGCCACGGCGAAGGCGGCGCCGGCGAAACCGAGGAACAGGCCGAGCAGCAGCGCCTGCTCGTAGCTGCCGATGCCGATCTGCCAGGCGCAGAACAGCGCGACGATGACCACCACCTGGCCGAGCAGGCCGGCGGTCTTCGGCGACAGGCGGTCGGCGAGAAAGCCCATCAGCAGGCGCAGCACGGCGCCGGCGAGAATCGGCGTGGCCACCATCAGGCCGCGCTGCTGGGCGTTGAGATCGAGGTCGGTGGCGATCTGCACCGCCAGCGGGCCGAGCAGGTACCAGACCATGAAGCTCAGGTCGAAATAGAGGAAGGCGGCGAACAGGGTGGGGGCGTGGCCGGCTTTCCAGAAACTTGTATTCATCGATCACCTCATCAGCGAGAAGGGGCCCGGCACGGCGCGGCCGACCGTGGTCGTGGACACGGCGGCCGCGCCTGCCGGGGAGGCCGCGCACTTGTGGCGCGCGGCCCTGCGGCCGAGGCCACAGCAGGGTTGAACGATTGCAGTGCAGGTTCGGATCGCGACGCCTGCGCCGGCCCCGGACACTGGGGCGAACACGAAAAAAAACGCCGCTTCACCGCTGGCCGTTGAGGCGAGGTGAGGCGACGTCTTTGTCGTGAAGGAGGTGGCCGCCGTTGGCTACCTTGTGCAGGGTCCAAGCAAGAGCCGCGCCAATCGGCTATGGGCCTGGCGGTGCGGGTTCTCGGGCGTTGCGCTGGTGGCTGGCTGCCGCAAAAGGAGGCGCAGATGCGGCGACATGCACCTGGACGGGGCGTTGTTGGTTGCCGAGCGGCTCAGTGGCGGGCGGCGGCGACCAGGCTGCGCGGTTGGTCTGCGGCGAGCACGGCGCCGCTGGCGGCGTGCGTCGGCAGCGGCAGGGTCAGCAGGGCCAGGGCCAGCAGGTTGCTCAGCAGGCCTGCCTGGCGCGCGCGGCGATAGCGAGTAGACATGGCGAATCCCCCCCTTTCTTGCTGTTCTGCCCTAGGCGTAGCAGACGAATGGCCAGCTGTCACGGCGACGGCTGCAAGAATCGCGCAATCGCCCATCGTCCGGCGTCTCGGGGCGAAAAAACGGCGGTGCTATACTGCAGTCCTGATCAAAAAATAGACAAATCGCCGCCTGGCGAGCCGCCTACCCGGCGGCGCCTGCGGGACGCTCGGCAGCATGGCAAAGCGAGATGGGAGGTGGGTCATGAATCGGCACTACTACATCAGCGACAACCTGGACGAGCTCGAGCGTGTCGAGCAGGAACTGGAAGCCCAAGGGATCAGCACCGAGCAGATTCATGTGCTCAGCGAGCAGGACGCCGAGGTGGAGCACCATCACCTGCATGACGTGCCCTCGTTCATGAAGCAGGACGTGGTGCACTCCGGCGAGATCGGCGCGCTGGTCGGGCTGGTGCTGGCCGCCGCGGTGCTGCTCGCCGCCTATTGGCTGGGTTGGACGGCCAGCGCGGCGGGTTGGATGCCGTTCATCTTCCTGGCCATCGTGCTGTTCGGCTTCTGTACCTGGGAGGGCGGCTTCTTCGGCATTCAGGTGCCCAACGCGCATTTCCGTCGCTTCCGCCAGTACCTGAAAGACGGCAAGCACGTGTTCTTCGTCGACGTCGAGCCGGAGCAGGAGCCCCTGCTGGCCCAGGTGGTCGGCCATCATCCGCGCTTGAGCGATGCCGGCACCGGTGAGGCGGCGCCGCACTGGATAGTCGCCTGGTTGCAGCGCTGGCACCAGTTCAAGCGCACCATCTGAGCTAGCCAGTCGCTGTCCGCCCGGCCGCTCACGGCGCGCCGGGCGCCGGCCCCTGGCCGAAGAACAGCACGCGGCTGAGAAACACGTAGTTCGCCTCGCTCGCCATCAGTCCCACCAGCACCAGCAGGCACAACGGCGGCAGCAGGATGGCGTAGACCATGGCCAGGCGCTCCCAGGCCATGTGCATGAAGATGGCGACGATCAGCCCGGCCTTGAGCAGCATGAACAGCAGGATCAGCGACCAGCGCAGGTAGCCGGCGAGATGGAAGTAGTCGACTAGGTAGGAGAGGGTGCTGAGGACGAACAGCAGGCCCCAGATCTTCAGGTACAGGCCGATCGGATGCTGCTGGGTCTGAGCCATGGCGAGTCCCTCACCAGAGGTAGAAGAAGGCGAAGATGAATACCCACACCAAGTCGACGAAGTGCCAGTACAGCCCGGCGATCTCGACGTTCTGGTAGTTGCCTGTGCGCTCATAGGCCCCGCGCCAGACCTTCCAGGCGACGATGCACAGGTAGAGCACGCCGATCGACACGTGCAGGCCGTGGAAGCCGGTGATCATGAAGAAGCTGGCGCCGAACTGCGCCGCGCCCATGGGGTTGCCCCAGGGCCTGACGCCTTCCTCGATCAGCTTGCTCCATTCGAACGCCTGCATGCCGACGAAGGCGGCGCCGCCGAGGGCGGTGGCCAGGATCAGCGCGGCGGTGCGCCCGCGTTCGCGGCGATAGGCGTAGTTGACCGCCATGGCCATGGTGCCGCTGCTGCTGATCAGCACGAAGGTCATGATGGCGATCAGGATCAGCGGGATGCTCTGCCCGGCGATGGTCAGGGCGAACACCTCGCTGGTGTTCGGCCAGGGCTCGGTGGTGGTCATGCGCACCGCCATGTAGCCGGTGAGGAAGCAGGTGAAGACGAAGGTGTCGCTGAGCAGGAAGATCCACATCATCGCCTTGCCCCAGGGCACCTGGTGGAAGGCTTCCTTGTCCGCGGCCCAGTCGGCGGCGACTGCCTGCCAGGGCGGCGTGGCGGTGTCCGGTGTGGCGTGTTCGCGACGACTGGCCATGGCGGATCACCTCAGGCCGCAGAAGGCGGCGATGGACTGGTAGGTCTGCGGGCTGCTGGTGAGCACGGCGAACAGCAGCAGCCACAGCCCCAGCAGGTAGTGCCAGTAGCTGGCGCAGAGCTCCACGGCGACGGCGAAGGCGTGCGGCCGGCGCAGCCGCGTGGCCAGGGCCCAGGCCCAGACTGCCAGGCCGCCGAGCAGGTGCAGGCCGTGCAGGCCGGTGAGCAGGTAGAAGAAGCTGTTGGCCGGGTTGCCGGCGAGCGGATAGCCCCAGGCGGCGACGCGTTGCCAGAACCACAGCTGGCCGAGGAGAAACACCACCGCCAGCAGCCCGCCGGCGGCGAAGGCCAGCTGGCTCGTCGCCATTCGCGAGCGCCGCGCGGCCAGCCGGGCGCCCTGCAGGCACAGGCTGGCGGCGAGCAGCACGGCGCTGTTCAGCCACAGCGGCCAGGGCTGCGCCAGCGGCGCCAGTGGGTCGGTCAAGGGCTGCCAGTCCCCCACTTGCGAGCGCATCAGCAACGCCAGCAGGAACAGCAGAAACAGCGAGCTGATCGCCGCCAGCAGCAGGCGCAGGCCGACCCGGGCGGTGTGCAGGCGCTCGGCCGGCGTCGTCTCCGGGGTCTGCGGCCAGCCGCCGGGGCCGAGTTCCTCGCCGTCGCGCAGCAAGAGCCGGTTCATGGCCTGTGCTCCGTCGCCGCGTTCTTCATCCGTTGCAGCTCCTCGTCCGATACCGTCTGCGGCACGAAGTCCTGCTCCACGCCTGGCACGCTGTAGTCGTAGGCCCAGCGGTGCACCACCGGCAGGCGGGCGCCCCAGTTGCCGTGCACCGGCGGAGTCTGCGGGGTCTGCCATTCCAGGCTGGCGGCGCGCCAGGGGTTGGCGCCGGCGGGCTTGCCCTTGGCCAGGCTCCAGAACAGGTTGAACAGGAACAGCAGCTGGGCGACGCCGACCACCAGGGCGGCGACGGTGATGAAGGCGTTGAGGTCCTGCGCCGACTGCGGGATGAACTCGTAGTCGTCGAAGGCGTAGTAGCGCCGCGGCATGCCGAGAAACCCCAGGTAGTGCATGGGAAAGTAGATGGCGTAGGTGCCGAGGAAGGTGATCCAGAAATGCAGCTGGCCGAGGCGGTCGTCGAGCAGCCGCCCGGTGATCTTCGGGTACCAGTGGTAGATCGCGCCGAACACCACCAGGATCGGCGCCACGCCCATGACCATGTGGAAGTGGGCGACCACGAAATAGGTGTCCGACAGCGGGATGTCGACTATCACGTTGCCGAGGAACAGCCCGGTCAGGCCGCCGACCAGGAAGGTGAGGATGAAGGCCAGGGCGAACAGCATGGGCACGGTCAGGTGGATGTCGCCCTGCCACAGGGTCAGCACCCAGTTGTACACCTTCAGCGCGGTGGGCACGGCGATGATCAGCGTGGTGATGGCGAAGAAGAAGCCGAAGTAGGGGTTCATGCCGCTGACGTACATGTGGTGCGCCCACACCACGAAGCTCAGCACGCCGATGGCGACTATGGCCCAGACCATCATGCGGTAGCCGAAGATGTTCTTGCGCGCGTGGGTGCTGATCAGGTCGGAGACCAGGCCGAAGGCGGGCAGGGCGACGATGTACACCTCCGGGTGGCCGAAGAACCAGAACAGGTGCTGAAACAGGATCGGGCTGCCGCCCTCGTGCTCCAGCGGCTGGCCAAGGGAGATGATCGCCGGCATGAAGAAGCTGGTGCCGAGCAGGCTGTCGAACAGCATCATCACCGCGCTGACCAGCAGCGCCGGGAAGGCCAGCAGGGCGAGGATCGAGGCCATGAAGATGCCCCACACCGACAGCGGCATGCGCATCAGGGTCATGCCGTGGGTGCGTGCCTGCAGCACCGTGGTCACGTAGTTGAGGCCACCCATGGTGGCGGCGACGATGAAGATCGCCAGCGACACCAGCATCAGCACTATGCCCCAGTCGGTGCCCGGGGTGCCGGCGGTGATCGCCTGCGGCGGATAGAGGGTCCAGCCGGCGCCGGTGGGGCCGCCGGGAACAAAGAAACTGGCCAGCAGCACCAGCACCGAGAGCAGGTAGAACCAGTAACTGAGCATGTTGACGTAGGGGAACACCATGTCCCGCGCTCCGACCATCAACGGGATCAGGTAGTTGCCGAAGCCGCCGAGAAACAGCGCGGTGAGCAGGTAGATGACCATGATCATGCCGTGCAGGGTCATGGCCTGGTAATAGGTGCTGGCGTCCATGAACTCCAGGCTGCCGGGAAAGCCGATCTGCAGGCGCATCAGGCCCGAGAGCACCAGGGCGATCAGGCCGACGAAGATCGCCGTCAGCGCGTACTGGATGGCGATGACCTTGTGGTCCTGGCTCCAGATATAGCGCGTCAGGAAGCTGCGCGGCTCGTGCAGGGCCGTGCTTTCGGCTTGGTGCGCATAGGCCATCGCGTCATCCTCCTGCAGGGGGCTCAGGGCGAGGGATCCGCGGCCTCGTCGGCATCGGCGGCGAGGGAGGCGATAAAGGCGGTCAGCGCCTCGAGCTGCGCCGCGTCGACGGCCAGGACCGGCATGATCGCGGCATAGCCCTGCACCACCTGGGCGTTGGGCTGGCGTATCGCCTCTTCAATATAGGCCGCATCGGCCCGGGCCGTGCTGCCGTCGACGAAATCCCGGGTGCTGCCGTACAGCCCGCGCCAGCTCGGGCCGATGCCGGCGCTGCCGTCGAGGCTGTGGCAGGCCAGGCAACCCAGGCCGGCGGCCAGCGCGCGGCCCTGTTCGGCCGGGCTGGCAGCGTCGTGCTCGGTGGCCGGGGCCTTGTCGCTTAGCGACTGGATCAGGGCGAGCAGGGCGGCCAGTTCCTCCTCGCTCAGGCGGTAGGCCACCATCACCGGCGGAAAACCCTGCACCAGCTTGGCCTGCGGGGCGAGGATGGATTCGCGCAGGTAGGCCTCGTCGGCCTGCAGGCTGCTACCGTCGGCCAGTTGCCGGGTGCTGCCGTACAGGCCCTGCCAGGTCGGGGCCAGGTTGGCGCTGCCATCGAGGCTGTGGCAGGCCAGGCAGCCGAGGTTCTGCGCCAGCTGGCGGCCCTTGTCCAGCAGGCTGGCGGCGCTCGGCGGCGCGGCGCGCAGGCTCTGGGCGAAGGTCGGCTGGCCGGCCAGCCACTGCTCGAAGGCCTCGGCCTCCTCGACGATCAGGCGTCCGCGCATATTGAAGTGGGCCACGCCGCAATACTCGGCGCAGAGCACCTCGTAGCTGCCCAGGCGGGTCGGGGTGAACCAGAAGTAGGAAACCATGCCCGGCACCATGTCCATCTTGGCGCGGATCTGCGGCACGTAGAAGTTGTGCAGCACGTCCTTGGAGCGCAGCAGCACCTTGACCGGCTGATCCAGCGGCAGGCGCAGCTCGCCGCCCTGGACCAGCACGTCATCCGCCCCGGCCGGGTCGCCGGGGTCGAGGCCGAAGGGGTTGCGCGGCTCGACCCACTTGATGGCGGAGCGCCCCAGGCGGCCATCCGCGCCGGGGAAACGGTAGGCCCACTGCCACTGCTGGGCCACCACCTCGACCTCGCGGGCTTCCTGCGGCACCCGCACGAAATCGTCGTAGACCACCAGGCCGGGGGCCAGCAGGGCGACGATGCCCAGGCTGGTAACGGCGAACAACCACCACTCGAGTTTCTTGCTTTCCGGCTGGTAGGCCGCCCGCCGCCCCGCCTTGTGGCGGAAGCGGATGATGGCGATGACCATGAACAGGCACACCGCGACGAAGAACAGCCCGGTGATGAGCAGGGTGATCAGCAGTGCGGTATCGATGGACACCCAGTTGGACGCCGCCTCGGTGGCCTGCCAGGGGCTGAGCAGGTGAAACAGCAGCGAGCCGATCACCAGCAGTATCAAGACGATTGCAAACGCCATCTGTTCGCATCCCGTTCCGGACGCCCGTGGCCGCGGGCAACACCCAGCGACGGCATCGGCGGATGCTGCCCCGGGTACGGCCCCATCCCTCTCGCGCGCCAAGATGCGACGCTCTGGTACGGGCGAGTTCAGGGAGGAGTATAGGTGTTGCCCTCACTATTGCCCGATTGGTGGCCTGGTTCGCCGCCGGTGCAGCGCCTATAACTATGCTCTCGGTAGGTTGAGCCGCCTGGGACGGGCGGCTGCACAGAGGAGGGCGGGACATGTCCAGCAATCCCTTGCTCGCGATGATCGGCAACACCCCGGTGCTGCCGCTCACGCACCTGGATACCGGCCCCTGCGAGCTGTTCGTCAAGCTGGAGAACCAGAACCCCGGCGGCTCGATCAAGGACCGCATCGCCCTGAGCATGATCGAGGCTGCGGAACGCGACGGTCGGCTGCAACCGGGCGCCACCATCATCGAGGCCACCGCCGGCAACACCGGTCTGGGCCTGGCGTTGGTGGCGGCGCAGAAGGGCTACCGGATGCTGCTGGTGGTGCCGGACAAGATGAGCCGCGAGAAGATCTTCCACCTCAAGGCGCTCGGCGCCGAGGTGCGCCTGACCCGTTCCGACGTCGGCAAGGGGCATCCCGAGTACTACCAGGACCTGGCGCGCAGCATCGCCGAGCAGACCCCGGGCGCGCTGTACATCGATCAGTTCAACAACCCGGCCAATGCCCTGGCGCACGAGCTGGGCACCGGCCCGGAAATCTGGCGCCAGCTGCAGCAGCGCCTGGACACGGTGGTGGTCGGGATCGGCTCGGCCGGTACCCTGGCCGGGCTGACCCATTTCTTTCAGCGCGAGGCGCCGCACGTCGAGATCGTCCTGGCCGACCCTCAGGGTTCGGTGCTGGCCGACTACGTGGAAACCGGGCACTACGGCGAGGCCGGCAGCTGGCTGGTGGAAGGCATCGGCGAGGACTTCATTCCGGCGCTGGCCGATTTTTCCCTGGTCAAGCGCGCCTACCGCATCGGCGATGCCGAGAGCCTGCTCACCGCGCGCCTGCTGCTACAGCAGGAGGGGGTGCTGGCCGGCTCCTCGTCCGGCACCCTGGTGGCCGCGGCGCTGCGTTACTGCCGCGAGCAGCGCGAGGCGAAGCGGGTGCTGACCTTCGTCTGCGACAGCGGCAACAAGTACCTGTCGAAGATGTTCAACGATTACTGGATGATCGATCAGGGTCTGATCGAGCGGCCGCAGGCCGGCAACCTGCGTGACCTCATCGCCCGCCGCTACGACGAGGGCGCCACCGTCACCTGCAAGGCCGACGAGAGCCTGGCGGCGGTGTACGCACGCATGCGCTTCCACGACATCGACCAGGTACCGGTGATGGACGGCGAGCGGGTGGTG
The DNA here is from genome assembly GCF_003696305.1 of Pseudomonas sp. AOB-7. Taxonomy (GTDB): domain Bacteria; phylum Pseudomonadota; class Gammaproteobacteria; order Pseudomonadales; family Pseudomonadaceae; genus Aquipseudomonas. Next base: position 124,892 of record NZ_RFFK01000012.1, read on the forward strand.
GGCCTGATCGACGAATGGGACCTGCTGCGCGCGGTCAAGGACGCCCCCGAGCACTTCGAGCTGCCGGTGCGCCGGGCCATGGTCACCCAGCTGCAGACCTTGGATCCGGAGGTGCCGCTGGAACGCCTGCTGGAGACCTTCGACGCCGGACACGTGGCGTTGATCGTTGAACGGGGCCGTTTTCTCGGCCTGATCACCAAGAGCGATCTGCTCAACCTGTGGCGGCGCACCCTGCGCTGAAGCGCCCACTGCGCCTGGAGCCCGAACGATGAAACAGAGCCTGGAAACCCTCTGCGTGCACGCCGGCTACGAGCCGGACTGGACTGGGGCGGTGATGCCGCCGATCTACGCCACCTCGACCTTTCGCCAGCAGTCGCCCGGCGTGCACGCCGGCTATGAGTATGGGCGCAGCCACAACCCGACGCGCCAGGCGCTGGAGCGGGCCATCGCCGAGCTGGAGGGCGGCAGCCAGGGCTTCGCCTTCGCCTCGGGGCTGGCCGCCTGCGCCACGGTGCTGGAGCTGCTGCCTGCGGGCAGTCATATCGTTGCGGTGGACGACCTGTACGGTGGTACCTACCGCCTGTTCGAGCGCGTGCGCAAGCCGGCCGCCGGGCTGCAGGTGAGCTACGTGGCGCCCGAAGCCAGCGCCGAGGAGTTGAGCGCTGCGCTGCGCCCCGAGACTCGGTTGATCTGGGTGGAGACGCCGACCAACCCGACGCTCAAGCTCACCGACCTGGCGCGGGTGGCCGCGGTGGCCCATACCCATGGCGTGCTCACCCTGGCCGACAACACCTTCGCTTCGCCCTGTCTGCAGCGGCCGCTGGAGCAGGGTTTCGACCTGGTGCTGCATTCGGCCACCAAGTACCTCAACGGCCACTCCGATGTGATCGCCGGGCTGCTGGTGGTGGCCGACCGGCCGGAGCTGGCCGAGCGCCTGGGCTTTTTGCAGAACGCGGTGGGCAGCATCCTCGACCCCTTCTCCAGCTTTCTCTGCCTACGCGGCATGCGTACCCTGGCTCTGCGCCTGCGCCGCCATGTCGACAGCGCCCAGCAGCTGGCCGAATGGCTGGAACAGCAGGCCCAGGTAGCGGCGGTGGTCTATCCCGGCCTGCCCAGCCATCCGCAGTACGAGCTGGCGGCGCGCCAGATGGCCGGCGGAGGCGGGCTGATTTCGCTGTACCTGGCCGGTGACGCCGAGGGCACCCGGCGCTTTCTCGAGGCGACCCGGCTGTTCACCCTGGCCGAAAGCCTGGGCGGCGTGGAGAGCCTGATCAGCCAGCCGGCGCGGATGACCCACGCCAGCATTCCGGTCGAGCGCCGGGCGCAGATCGGCATCCACGACAACCTGGTGCGGCTGTCGGTCGGCATCGAGCACCCGGATGACCTGCGCCGCGACTTGCAGCAGGCGCTGGCGGCGATGGCGGGTTAGCAGGCCGTTGAAAAACGTAGGCGACGACTGCATGGATGCAGGAGGTAGAGCGAAGCAGAAAGCCCGAGGCGAGGCAGCCAGTGCAATACCGATGGTGGCCCTGCAAAAACAGGCGAGGAAGGGCTGGGATCGCAGTCGACTTTACGAGCTGTAAATGAGCCGTGCTCGCTTCGGGCCGCGCTGACGCGCGCCAGCCGCAAACGGCTTTCCGAGCCTGTTCTTAACGCAGCAATGGCAACGCAGGTAGTTTTTCAACAGCCTGTTAGGCGAGCCGGTTGACCTTGGAAAATTTGGCGGCGAACTCCGCGGGCATCGGCACCACCCTGGACTGGTGGTAGTCGAAAAACACGAAGCCGGACTTGGCCATGGCAACCAGCGTGCCGTCGGCCGGACGGCTGATGCGGAAGGTGATGTCGCCGCCGTACCTGTTGAAGTCCATCACGCCCACCTCGAACAGCAACTGGTCGCGGGCATGGGCTTCGGCGCGGTAGGTGGTGGCCAGGTCGGTGACGATGATGCCGGTGCCGTTGCCGTCGGTCTCGCGGATGCCGACCTCGTAGAGAAAACGTGCCCGCGCCTCGGAAATCATCGAGATCATCGAGTCATTGCCCAGGTGGTTGGCACCGTTGATGTCGGTGACTCGCACGGTGAGGTGGGTGCTGTAGCAGTACTGGTCTTCGGGAAACTCGAGGGTCAGGCGGGCCATGGCGCGTCTCGTCGCAGGTGGGGTGGCGATTGTACGCAAGCGACAGGGGCTGGCGCCGTCATTCGCCGCGGCAATGACGGCGCGACGCCTCAGCGATGCAGGCTGTTCAGATGAAAGAAGGTCACCCGGCCGCCCTCGTCGCTCGGTCCTTCGTTGTCCTGGATATAGGCGCCGGCCTTGAAATACAGCTGCTGTGTGCTCCAGGCGGGGTCGAGCTGGCGGTACAGCGAGCCCTGGTCGCCGTCCTTGCTGACCACGCTGACGCCGAGCCTGCCGCTGGGGGTGACGCGCAGGTCGTAGCCGAAGCGCTCGCCCAGCTGCACGTTGTCCGCCAGCAGGATGTTCTGCACCTGGCTGTCACCGGGTTTTTCGCGCAGCAGCAGTTCGAGGCGACCGACGCCTCGGCGATAGTGGTATTGCAGCTTGAGCAGCGGATCGTTGTGGCTGCCGGGCTCGTCCTTGCTGTGGATCTGGCCGATCACTACCTTGTTCTTGCTCGGTACCTGGTCGACCTGCAGCACCGCGCTGAGGTAGCTGTCGGAGCTGGCGTGCAGCCAGTTGCTCAGGCTGCCGTCGCTCTGCGTCTCGCGCAGTTCGCTGCGTGGGTAGCTGGCGTCGGCGGTGGTGGAGCCGCCGACCGGCACCCAGAAGGTCAGGCTGCCGTCGGCGTTGCGGCGCAGGTACTGGCTCTGATAGCCGTTGTTCAGCTGCGCGGTGCTGATGGTGGTGGGGCTGGGATCGGTGGGGATCGAGAGGTTCCAGGTGGTGAGGTCGAGCACGGGCTTTCCTTGGTCGAGGGCTGGGGGAACCTCTCTTCGTGTGCCCGTTCGGCCATTGGTTCAACCGCTCCGACCAGCGTGCCAGAGCGGTTGCCGCGTCTGTCAGGCGGCCGGGCGCTGCTGGCGCTGGTAGAGGAACTCCAGTACCGCACCGCGATAGCCGTGGTACTGCGCGTCATTGGCCAGCGCCAGGCGGTCGCGCGGGCGCGCCAGCTCCACCTTGAGGATCTCGCCGACGGTGGCGGCCGGGCCGTTGGTCATCATCACGATGCGGTCCGACAGCAGCACCGCTTCGTCGACGTCGTGGGTGACCATCACCACGGTGCTGTGGGTCGCGCCGACGATGCGCAGCAGCTCGTCCTGCAGGTGGGCGCGGGTCAGCGCATCCAGGGCGCCGAACGGCTCGTCCATCAGCAGCACCTTGGGCTCCATGGCCAGGGCACGGGCGATGCCGACGCGCTGCTTCATGCCGCCGGAGATTTCGCTGGGGTGCTTATGCATGGCATGGGCGAGGCCGACCATCTGCAGCGCCTGCTCGGTGCGCGCCTTGAGCTGGGCCTTGCTCTCGCGTGAGCCGAAGACCTTCTCCACGGCCAGGTGGACGTTGCCGTAGCAGGTCATCCAGGGCAGCAGGCTGTGGTTCTGGAACACCACGGCGCGTTCGGGGCCGGGGCCGTCGATCTCGCGGCCGTTGCAGATCAGCCCGCCCGCGCTGGCTTCGAGCAGGCCGGCGATCAGGTTGAGCACGGTGGATTTGCCGCAGCCGGAGTGGCCGATCAGCGAGACGAACTCGCCACGGGCGATGCTCAGGTTGACGCCTTCCAGGGCCTGGAAGCGGCCTTTCTTGGTGTCGAAGTGTTTGCTGACGGCGGTCAGCTCGACGAACTTGTCCATAGGTGGCTCCTTAATTCGCGTAGTCGAAGCGCTTGGCCAGCAGCAGGAGCGCCTGCTCCAGGGCCAGGCCGACCAGGCCGACGATGATGATGGCGATGAGGATGTGTTCGACGTTGAGGTTGTTCCACTCGTCCCACACCCAGAAGCCCAGGCCGATGCCGCCGGTGAGCATCTCCGCGGCGACTATCACCAGCCAGGCCACGCCGATGGCCAGGCGGATGCCGGTCATCAGGTGCGGCAGCACGGCGGGAAACAGGATGCGCGTCAGCACCTTGAACTCCGACAGCTTGAGCACGCGGGCCACGTTCAGGTAGTCCTGCGGCACGCTGGCGACGCCGGCGGCGGTGTTGAGGATGATCGGCCAGATCGAGCTGATGAAGATCACCCAGATCGACGCCGGGCCCGCGGCCTCGAACACCAGCAGGCCGATTGGCAGCCAGGCCAGCGGCGACACCGGACGCAGCAGGCTGATGATCGGCGCCAGCATGCCGGCGAGGAAGGCGAAGCGGCCGATGGCGAAGCCCAGCGGAATGCCCACCAGCGCCGCCAGGCCGAAGCCGACGCCGACCCGGCCGAGCGAGTTGAGGATGTTCCAGCCGATGCCCATGTCATTGGGGCCGTTGTCGTAGAAGGGATCGGCGAACAGCACCAGGGCGGCCTGCCAGGTGCTCAGCGGGCCGGGCAGGCCCTCGCTGTGCTGGGCAAGCAGGGCCCACAGGCCGATGAAGGCGAGGATGCCCAGCAGCGGCGCGATGGCCGCCTTGAGCCCGTTGCCGAGGGTCTGCACGCTGGGCAGCAGGGCCATGGGCGAGAAGCGCGGCTTGGCCAGCTGCGGTAGCGGAGATTTCAGGGGCGCATTCATGGTCACCTCCGATCAGGCTTTGATGGCGAAGGAGTCGGCGTAGGCGGCCGGGTTGCTGCCGTCCCAGACCACACCGTCGATCAGCGTGCTGCTGCGCAGCGGGCTGCTCGGCACGGCCAGCTTGAGGGCGCCGGCCGCCTCGGCGTAGAGCGCGGTCTGGTTGATCTGCGCCGCCACGGCGGCGTAATCCGGCGCGTCCTTGAGCAGGCCCCAGCGCTTGAACTGGGTGAGGAACCACATGCCGTCGGAGTGGTAGGGGAAGTTGACGCTGCCGTCCTTGCAGAAGGCCATGGCATGCTCGTCCTGCCAGCTGTTGCCGAGGCCGTCCTCGTACTGGGCGAGAAAGCGCGGTTCGATCACCTGTACCGGCGCGTTGACGTAGGCCTTGCCGGAAATCAGCTTGGCGGTGCTCTTGCGGTTCTCCTCGCTGGCCTCGATGAAGCGGCTGGCGTCGAGCACCGCCATGATCAGCGCGCGGGCGGCGTTGGGGTACTGCTCGATAAAGGCGCGGGTGGTGCCGAGCACTTTCTCGGGGTGATCCGGCCAGATCTGCTGGGTGGTGGTGGCGGTGAAGCCGATCTTGTCGAAGATCGCCCGCGCGCCCCAGGGCTCGCCGACGCAGAAGCCGTCCATGTTGCCGACGCGCATGTTGGCGACCATCTGTGGCGGCGGCACGACGATGGTCTTCACGTCGCTCAAGGGGTTGATGCCCAGGCTGCCGAGCCAGTAGTAGAGCCACATGGCGTGGGTGCCGGTGGGGAAGGTCTGGGCGAAGGTCAGCGGCGTGCCGCCCTTCTTCACGTGCGCGGCCAGTTGCGCGCCGTTGCTCACCCCGGCCTCGCGCAGCTGCTTGGACAGGGTGATGGCCTGGCCGTTCTGGTTCAGGCCCATGAGCACCGCCATGTCCTTCTGCGGCCCGGCCAGGCCGAGCTGGGCGCCGTACATCATGCCGTAGAGCACGTGGGCGGCATCCAGCTCGCCGGTGTTGAGCTTGTCGCGCACGCCGGCCCAGGAGGCTTCCTTGCTCGGGGTGATGCTCAGGCCGTACTTCTCGCCGAAGCCCTGGGTGGCGGCCACCACCACCGAGGCGCAGTCGGTCAGGGGAATGAAGCCGACTTTCAGCGCGACCTTTTCCGGTGCGTCGGAGCCGGCGGCCCAGGCCGCACTGCGCAGTGAGGCCGGCGCCGACAGGCCGAGCGCGGCGATGCCGCCAACGGCACCGGCGAGGGCGATGGATTGCTTGAGGAAGTTGCGGCGGCTGGTGTCCAGTGGCTTGTTCGAATCACGCTCGGTCATGGGGCTAATCCTTGTCAGGCACATAAACAAAAAACGGCGTACGCCAGGCCGCCTCGGTAAGAGGAGGTGGCCTGACGGACGCCGTTGTCCGTGATCCTCGGCCCGCCGCCGTTGGCGTGCTACGCAGGATGGTTGACAGGGACATAGCAAGGGGCTTGCCAGTTTTTCCAGGCAGAGGCCGCGGCGTGGCCCGCAGCGCGCTGTCGGGACCGCATGGGCTGCGGCTGTCGAATGGCTAGCCGAGAGAAATCAATGACTTGGATATGGACTGGGGCCATTGGCAGGGGCCTGCCGGGCGGCCCAGCCGCCGCCGGCGCCGGCGCGCTCGTGGGCCAATGGCGTGCATGGCCGGGCGCCGCTGAGCCGTTTTGGTTCGAGGTGCCGAGCTCAGGAGGCTGGCTGGACGCGCGCTTCCTCGACGAAATCGCGCAGCCAGCGCAGCACTTCCACCGCCTCCCAGCGCGCCGGGTCGAACAGGGCGTAGGCCAGGCCCTGATAGCCGACCACATCCAGCTGGCGGTGGTAGCCGGCGCGCTGCAGCAGCGCCTCGATCTCGGCGAAGCAGGTGTTGAAGTGCTGGCGGTTAAAGGGCGTGCGGTTCTCGGTGACGATGCCCTCGAGCTGCAGTTCCTCGACCATTTCGCGCACCCGCTCCAGCGGCATGCGGTTCACCCGGTGTTTCAGCTGCAGTACGTCCAGCATGGTGCGGCTCCTGTGCATTGGTTCGTGAGACCAAGGGTAAACGAAAAACACTGTACAAATAAACAGTATTGGTGAATAGTGAGGCCACTGCAGCGACATCGACCCGTCCGCCCCGCACGGTGGACGCCTTGCGAGAGGAGAATTGGCAATGCAACAGATGCTGATGACGATTGTGCTATTGGCTGTGCTGAGCGGCTGCGCCCAGCCGCAGATCGAACGGCCGCAGGCCAACGGCGCCTACCTGGTGATCGAGGGCGAGCAGGCCTGGGCCGTGCTGGTGTCCGACGGCCGGCGCGTGGAGGAGGCGGGCAGGGTGCTGGACGTGATCCGCCTGCCCGGACATCACTCGAGCATCGCCGCCAGCTACGTGATCGACACGCCCAACTGCGGCAAGCTGCAGTGGCTGACCGAGCGCCATGGCGCGGCGGAGGGGGAAACCACCCTGCTGCCGGCGGCGTTCAACGAGGAGTTGGCCAGCCCGGGCTGCGTGCTGGCCCAGGGCCTGAGTCGCGCCTGGACGGCGCTGGATTATTCCGGCTGATATGACCAGGGCGCCTCGCGGCGCCCTGGTGGCTTTACTCGTCAGCGGCCTTGGCCTTCTTCGCCGGCAGCAGGCCGTCGGCGCGGAACATCGCCTTGATCCCGCGCAGCGCCTGGCGGGTGCGATCCTGGTTCTCGATCAGGGCGAAGCGCACGTGGTCGTCGCCATAGTCGCCGAAGCCCAGGCCCGGCGAGACGCAGACCTTGGCTTCGGCCAGCAGCTTCTTGGCGAATTCCAGCGAGCCGAGCGGGGCATAGGCCTCGGGGATCTTGGCCCAGACGTACATCGAGGCCTTGGGTTTTTCCACCATCCAGCCAATCTCGTGCAGGCCCTTGACCAGCAGGTTGCGACGCTGGCGGTACTGCTCGGCGATGTCGCGCACGCAATGCTGGTCGCCTTCCAGGGCGGCGATGGCGGCCACCTGCAGCGGAGTGAAGGTGCCGTAGTCGTGGTAGCTCTTGATCCGCGCCAGGGCGGACACGAGTTCTTTATTGCCGACCATAAAGCCGATGCGCCAGCCGGCCATGTTGTAGCTCTTGGACAGGGTGAAGAACTCCACCGCGATGTCCTTGGCCCCCGGCACCTGCATGATCGAGGGGGCCTTCCAGCCGTCGTAGACGATGTCGGCGTAGGCCAGGTCGTGCACCACCAGCACGTCGTACTGCTTGGCCAGGGCCACCACGCGTTCGAAGAAGTCCAGCTCCACGCACTGCGCGGTGGGGTTGGAGGGAAACCCCAAGATCATCATCTTCGGCTTGGGGATGGATTCGCGAATCGCCCGCTCCAGCTCGGCGAAGAAGTCCACCCCCGGCACCAGCGGCACCGAACGCACCTGGGCGCCGGCGATCACCGCACCGTAGATATGAATGGGGTAGCTGGGGTTGGGCACCAGCACGGTGTCGCCATGGTCCAGGGTGGCCAGCATCAGGTGCGCCAGGCCTTCCTTGGAGCCGATGGTGACTATGGCTTCGCTTTCCGGGTCGATGTCCACCGCGTAGCGCTCCTGGTACCAGCGCGAGATGGCGCGGCGCAGGCGCGGGATGCCGCGCGAGGTGGAGTAGCCGTGAGTGTCTTCGCGCTGGGCGACCTGCACCAGCTTCTCGACTATGTGCGGCGGCGTGGCGCCATCGGGGTTGCCCATGCTGAAGTCGATGATGTCCTCGCCACGGCGGCGGGCGGCCATCTTCAGCTCGGCGGTGATGTTGAACACATAGGGGGGGAGACGATCGATGCGCGCAAAGCGGCGCTTGGCGTTGTCGGCCATGATTTCCTCGAAGTACGTAAGCGCCCGGAACCGTCCGAGCGACGTTGGCCACTGCACTGGCCGGAGGCGACGATAAGGCGCCGGCAGCTCTGCTGTCCAGCGCAGTGGCGGGAAAAATTGCCGGTGCAGTGCGCCTGGGGGCCCTGATGCAACCCGGGGGCGGATCGTCATGCCCCGGGTTGCATCCGGTCTACTGCAGCGGCGCTCAGCCGCCGAGCATGTCGTGCATGGCGATGATCTGCTCGGCGACCTGGATCAGCTTCTGCTGGCGGCTCATGGCCTGGCGGCGCATCAGGGTGTAGGCCTCTTCCTCGTTGCAGCTCTTCATCTTCATCAGCAGGCCCTTGGCCAGCTCGATGCGCTTGCGTTCGGCCAACTGGGCGTCGCGCGCCTGCAACTGGGCGCGCAGGGCCTGGTCGCTCTCGAAGCGGGCCATGGCCACGTCGAGAATCGGCTGCAGGCGCTGGGCGTGGATGCCCTCGACGATGTAGGCGCTGACCCCGCTCTGGATCGCCTGGCGCATGACGCCAGGGTCGTGCTCGTCGGTGAACATGACGATCGGTCGCGGCTGGTCGCGGCTGACCAGCACCACCTGTTCCATCACGTCGCGGCTGGGGGACTCGGTGTCGATCAGGATCACGTCGGGGCGCACGGCCTCGACCCGCTCGGGCAGGTCGATGGTCAGCCCGGACTCGTCGATCACCTCGAAGCCGGCCTCGATCAGCGCGCACTTGAGGCGGCCGACCTTCTTCGGGGTGTCGTTGATCAGCAGGATACGCAGCATCGTGGACTCTCCGGGCGATTACAGGGCGACAGCCGGGCTGTCGGCCAGGGCGTGGAGACGGAAGCTGCGGGCGTAGCCGGCCGGGTCGCTGCCGTCCCAGCGGGTGCCATCCTGCAGCGTGGCGCTGCGCATGTCCGCGGGTATGGGGATATTCAGCGCCTGCGCCGCCTCGCGGTAAAGCTCCAGTTGCTGCACCTGGCGGGCGACGCCGAGGTAGTCGGGGTCGCTGCGCAGCAGGCCCCAGCGGCGGAACTGGGTCATGAACCACATGGCGTCGGACAGGTAGGGCAGGTTCACCGCGCCCTCGCCATGAAAGCGCAGCGGATGGGCGTCCTGCCAGGCGTGACCGAGGCCGTCCTGGTACTGGCCGAGAAAACGGGGCTGAATGGCCGACAGCGGTGCGTCGACGTAGTCGCGGCCGCTGAGCAGTTGTGCCGTGCTGCGCTTGTTCTCCTCGCTCTCGTCGATGAAGCGACTGGCTTCCAGCACCGCCATGATTAGCGCGCGGGCGGTATTGGGATACTGCAGGGCGAATTCGCGGGTGCAGCCGAGTACCTTCTCGGGGTGATCGGCCCAGATCGACTGACTGGTGGCGACGGTACAGCCAAGGCCCTCGTCCACCGCCTGCGCGCTCCACGGCTCGCCGACGCAGAGGCCGTCGATGCGGCGCGCCTTGAGGTGCGCGATCATCTGCGGCGGCGGCACCACCACGCTGTCGACGTCGTGCAGTGGGTGAATGCCCTGGCTGGCCAGCCAGTAATAGAGCCACATGGCGTGGGTGCCGGTGGGGAAGGTCTGGGCGAAGGTCAGGCGTGCACCTTGTTGGTGCGCGTGATGCAGCAGTGCTTCGCCACTGCTCACGCCTGCGGCCAGCAGCGGCTGCGACAGGTTGATGCTCTGACCGTTCTGGTTCAGGCCCATCAGAACCGCCATGTTGGTGGCCGGAGCGCCGCCCAAGCCGAACTGGACACCATAGATCAGGCCGTAGAGGCTGTGCGCGGCGTGCAGTTCGCCGCTCAGCAGCCTGTCGCGCAGCCCGGCCCAGGAGCTCTGGCGCTGCAGATTGAGGGTCAGTCCGTGTTTCTCGGCGAAGCCCTGAGTGGCGGCCACTATCACCGAGGCGGCATCGGTCAGGGCCATGAAGCCGATGTTCAGCGTGCGCTTCTCCGGCGCATCGCCGATCCCGGCTCCACCCGACGCATCGCTGAGGACTGCTTGTCGTTCGCTCATGTTGCTTGTCCCTTCTCCACGCAAAAAGGCGCCGTACCCACGTCCGCCACAGGGGCAGCAGGGGAACGACGCCATTGTCGTGAGCGGCTTCCGCCGTTGGAAGCGCTCTGTTATCGGGACTGAAGCAATGCATATGCCATCACGGGCGGCGTGCTGGCGTTTGCCGATTCTTGAGGGGGAGGCGCTAGCTAGCGCTCCAGCATCTGCTTGACGTTGCTCTGCGGGATCTGCTGCTTGCGGCCTTCGCTGTCGGTGAACTCGAGCATGCCGGTGTCCCGATCCAGCTCCGGTTTGCCGTCGCTGGTGAGCATCTGTCCATCGGTGGTGGTGATGATGTACTCGCTGCTGCAGCCGGCCAGGCCGAACAGGCACAGGGCGGCGATGATCCATGGCTTCATGATGTGCTCCTGAATGCTCGTATGGGGGTGTCCTTAATTCAGAAGGTAGACGCTGCCGTTGCCGCCGCAAGGCGCCGCGACGATTTGCGCCAGCCATAAACAACAAGCCCCGCACGGGGCGGGGCTTGTTCTACAGCGCTGGGATCAGGCCTGAACGACCGGGATCTTGGCGTTGGCCGCCGCTTCGCGGAAGTCGGCGATCTGGTCGAA
>NZ_RFFK01000013.1 GCF_003696305.1 Pseudomonas sp. AOB-7
AGGTTGTAGATGGTGTTTCTTAGGAAGGCCGCCGCGTACTTTGCCAAGGAGTCCGGCTGAAGTACGCCGTCATTAGCAAGCTGTCGGTGGATTACCCGGTTCGGCGTCTCTGCCAGACCCTAAAAGTACATCCCAGTGGTTACTACGCTTGGTTGGCTGAGCCGAAATCTATCCGCGCCAAGGAGGACCAGCGCCTACTCGGGTTGATCAAGCACGCCTGGCTGGAAAGCGGTGGGGTCTATGGCTATCGCAAGATTCACGATGATTTGCGTGAACTGGGCGAGACCTGTGGCCGGCATCGCGTAGCCCGCCTGATGCGAGTGGAGGGGCTGCGTTCTCAGACCGGCTATCGTCGGCGACCTGGCTATTACGGAGGCAAACCGACGGTGGCTGCACCCAATCGGCTGGAGCGGCAGTTCAATGTCAGCGAGCCGAACAAGGTCTGGGTCACCGACATCACTTACATCCGCACCTATGAGGGTTGGTTGTATTTAGCGGTGGTTCTAGATCTGTTTTCACGCCAGGTGATCGGTTGGTCGATGAAGCCACGGATGTGCAGCGACCTAGCCATCGATGCCTTGCTGATGGCGGTCTGGCGGCGGAAACCCAAGCAGGAGGTAATGATCCACTCCGACCAAGGCAGCCAGTTCAGTAGCTCGGACTGGCAAAGTTTCCTCAAGGCCAACAATCTGATCAGCAGTATGAGTCGACGCGGCAACTGCCACGACAACGCAGTCGCGGAGAGCTTTTTCCAGTTGCTGAAGCGGGAGCGCATCCGACGGAAAACCTACAGCACCCGCGAAGAAGCTCGCGGTGATGTGTTCGATTACATCGAGATGTTTTATAACCCCAAGCGCCGGCACAGCAGCGCTATGCAGCTATCGCCTGTGGAGTATGAAAAGCGCTATTTCCAGAGCTTGGAGAGTGTCTAGGAAACCTGGGGCGATTCAGCATATCTCTAGCCGAGCAAGCTGCCAAGCGTATGTCGCTGGCAGGCGCTCAGCACAAGATGGCCATCATCTTAGACGGAGAGCGACTGCTAGAGCCCACCGGCAACATGCCCTCGACCCATATCCTCAAGCCTGACCACCCAGACCTGACCTACGCACATTCGGTAATTAACGAGTGGTTTGTCATGACTCTGGCAAAAAGAATGGGCCTTCAGGTTCCAGAGGTCACTCGCAGGTATGTTCCACAGCCGGTCTACCTCATCTCCCGTTTCGATAGGCGGCAAACACCAAAAGGCTGGGAGCGGCTGCATTGCATTGATGCCTGCCAATTGCTTGGACTCGACCGAGCCTACAAGTACGATCAAGGCAGCGTGCAACGCCTGCTGGATATCAGCAAGATGTGCAACATCCCGGCAAAAACTCGACTCGAGCTATTCCGCTGGCTAGTGTTCAACATCCTGGTGGGCAACGGCGACGCCCACCTGAAAAACCTCAGTTTCTTGGTCACAGCCAAGGGAGTAAACCTTTCCCCCTTTTACGACCTGCTGAGCACCGCGGTGTACACCACTCGTGCGTTTGACCAGGATGGCTGGCCAGAACAGGTCAGAATGGCCTGGCCAGTTGGAGAAGAGGACCGGATTACACGCCTCAATCGCACAAATCTCGTTGCCGCTGCCGAGGCCATGGGTATAAAAGCCAGCGTAGCACTGGCATCAATCGACAAAATGACATCGGGGATCCAGGCCACTGCGAATCAGCTGCTTGAACAAGTCGTCCGCGACAATCAGGAACTGGCGCAGAAAAAGCCAAATCTCCAAGCAACTCTTGCAGGTGAAACGCGTTGCCTGAGAACTATCGTCAGCATCGTGATTGACGAAATGTGCAAACAGCTTTCCTAATATCCGAACGCAACTGTCAAGCAGCATTCCCTTGCATAGTGATTACAGCTATAGTCGACCATACATCCTAATACTCACAAAGGAAAACTGACAGCATGTCGAAACTTGCCGAATTTCGCGCTCTTGAACAGCAACTGGCCGCTCAACTGGCAGAGCTTGAAGCTCTCAAGAAAGACGACGGCCTGAAGAAGGAGATGGAATTCGAGGAAAAGCTCCGCGCCCTGATGTCGAAGTACGACAAAGGCCTGCGCGACATCATCGCTATCCTTGACCCTAAAACCAAAGTCGGCAAGCCCAGCAAACAGGACTCCGGAGTGCGTCGTCCTCGCCAGGTAAAGCGCTACAAGAATCCCAAGACCGGCGAAGTTGTCGAAACCAAAGGCGGCAACCACAAAGTCTTGAAAGCTTGGAAAGAAGAGTTCGGCGCTGACGTCGTCGAAAGCTGGCTGCAGTAGCGGCCTACCGAACCAGAGGCGCCGTATCCATACGGCGCCGATACCCTCGAAAAACTCCCGATCTTCCACGGCACGAGATGTGGAAGCTGCGTACGATTTCGACAGAGGCCCACGCAGCAATGACAGCAACGGGGCAAACACCCCAACACCCATCGCCCACCTACGCCCATCCACGCCTACCCAGGTTTTCTGGCCGCGAATCCGCCTAGAGAATTTCTCCATCTATTAGCCAATGTCATCGTGCTGGCCGCACATGGAGAACTTCATGAATACCTCTTGCCGATGGGTCCTGGTCAAACGCTTCGCCGAAGTCACCGGCTACACCGAGAATGCCGTCCGCCACAAGGTTAAGAACGGTATATGGGTGCAGGGGCGCATCTGGCGCAAGGCCCCGGACGGCCGCATTTTCGTAAATCTCGTTGAGTTCGAGCGATGGGTAGAAAGCGAGCGATATCCCACTTCGCATTGATCCCTGGTGACAGGACACTGGCCCTCATACAAGCAAAAAGCCATACCTTGAAATACGCGCATTGAGCGCATTACTGTTGCGCTGCCTTGCAGACGCAGACCTCTTCATTACTCCTGGAGGCAATGTCAGGTCATCGCACGTTGCAGGCATCAAAGCAGGAGGAATACCGAGGGTTGTCTTATGGCGGACAAAGAGAACAGGAAAACGGGCTATACGGGGATTGAGATTCACGGAAATTCGATCCGGGTATATTTCATGTACAAGGGTGTCAGACATCGACATACCTTGGGCATCGAACCCACGAAGGCCAACATCAAGCACGCGGCCGGCTTACGCAGCGCCGCTCTGTTCGCACTGAGATCCGGCAACTATCACGAATCAGAATTTTTCCCGCATTCTCGTCCGGCAGAAGCACTTGCAACTGCCGGCAAACGCCTGAACGATCTGTGTGATCGCTACAAACCACTCAAGGCAGTGGATCTTACGCCGGAGACGGAGTCTCGCTACGAAATTGCGCTGAATGCCTGCCTGGAACTCATCGGACGCAACCGCCAGATCGACACGCTACTACCCGAGGACATTCAAAAGCTGAGGGTGGACCTGATCGCCACACGTGCGGTTTCAACGGTGAACCACTACCTCGCCACTTTCGCCGGCTTCCTCCACTGGTGCGAGAGCAACGGCTATTGCGGGGAACTCGGCAAGCACTGCACCCGCTTTACCAAGAGCAACAAGGAGCCCGATCCACTCACCTTCGAAGAGTTCGACGCACTCATCGAGAAAGGTTGCCTACATCCGATCGACAGGGCGGCCGTCACTCTAGCGGTCTACACCGGCCTGAGGCCTGGCGAACTGCTTGCCTTGGCCGTTGAAGATGTGCACCCGGATTTCAGCAAGATCAAGGTGCGGCGCTCGATCACGCAATCGATCACATTCAAGGTACCCAAGACCCAAAAGGAACGCACTATTCTGCTGTACCCGCCGGCGCGGGAAGCCTTGAAGATCCTTGTCGCCGATGCTGAACAACGCAAGGCAGTAGATCTGCAGGTCTGGCTCAACCGTCACGAATCCCGCACCGACCGGGTGCGCGTGCTGCTGTCACCGAAAACCCAGGCACGCAAGAAGGATGTCAACGACTACTTCGTACCGACTGCTTGGAATAGCAAATGGGCCAACCTGATCCGGCGATCGGGCATTCGGCCGCGCCCTCCCTACCAGACCCGCCACACCTACGCTTGCTGGAACCTGACTGCACGTGGAAACTTGGCGTTCATTGCCAACCAGATGGGCCACAGCGACTATTCCATGCTCGTGAAGGTCTATGCGCGCTGGATTGACTCGGAGTCACCGAGGGAGTTGGAACGTATATGGGAAGGCATACAGAGCATGGCCAGAAATGCCCCGGAGAAACAGGCAGCCTGAGCCCCCGTGCGCCACTGCCCCCATGATCAGGCTGTCAACCTGTCTTGCATCGGCGAGCGCATCGACTATTTTTGAGGCGCTGTAACGAGGGCGCTGCACTCCCTCATAGAGCCAGAGTGTTTCTTGCACCACAAACATCGCGTGGTCAGGTTGCCTGATTTACCTACCCAGTACGCGCGTTGAACATATAATTCGGCCGCAATCTTTTTGCTTGCACTGTTGCAGTGCTGACTCATCGGCGCCCTATGAACTCCCCAATGAAGCCACAAAGCCCCACGCCGACAGCAATCCGAGAGGCGCGCGTAGTAGCAGGGTTAACCCAGACAAAAGCGGCTCATGCAGTTCAGGCCTCACTACGCGCCTGGCAACAATGGGAGGCGGGCGACCGGACGATGCCACCAGGTCTTTTCGAGCTATTCATGCTGAAGACCGGACAATGGTCTTTCGATGACCACGACGCGACAAAGTGACCTTAAAGGACAAGCTTGTGGCCATCATCACCAGGCTAACCAAAATCAGCCTCGGCACCAAAGCAAGCACTCGGAGTTACCAACAGGGCCAACAGCTCCCCTTTGCGTACCAGCGCGATCAAAACCTACGCGCTGGCTACTGCAGGCATCTGGCAGTGCGCGGCAACCTGACCTTCGACCTCTCCCCGTTGAACTCAGAGAGCCATTCGAGGCACGAAAAGGCGAATGCCCGCGGGAGGAGTTCAGCATCCCCGAGGGAGCTGAAGCGCATCAGATGGGGCAAGCATGCCACGATAAAATTACCCCAAATCTGCCCCAACGGCCAGACGAACGAATCATAAGCGACTGATTTTAATGAACAAAATAGATCTTTCTTCGCACACCCCAATGATGCAGCAGTACTGGAAACTGAAGAACCAGCACCCGGACCAGCTGATGTTCTACCGCATGGGGGATTTCTACGAGATCTTCTACGAAGACGCGAAGAAAGCCGCGAAGCTGCTGGATATCACCCTCACCGCCCGCGGCCAGTCCGCCGGCCAGTCGATCCCCATGTGCGGCATCCCCTTCCATTCGCTGGAAGGCTACCTTGCCAAGCTGGTCAAGCTCGGCGAGTCGGTGGTGATCTGCGAGCAGATCGGCGACCCGGCCACCAGCAAGGGCCCGGTGGAACGCCAGGTGGTGCGCATCATCACCCCCGGCACCATCAGCGATGAGGCCCTGCTCGACGAGCACCGCGACAACCTGCTGGCCGCCGTGCTCGGCGACGAGCGCCTGTTCGGTCTGGCCGTGCTGGATATCACCAGCGGCCGCTTCAGCGTGCAGGAGATCAAGGGCTGGGAAAATCTGCTGGCCGAGCTGGAACGTTTGAACCCCGCCGAGCTGCTGATCCCCGACGATTGGCCGCAGGGCCTGCCGGCGGAAAAGCGCAAGGGCTCGCGCCGCCGTGCGCCCTGGGACTTCGAGCGCGACACGGCATTCAAGAGCCTGTGCCAGCAGTTCGGCACCCAGGACCTGAAAGGCTTCGGCTGCGAGCACCTGACCCTGGCCATCGGTGCCGCCGGCTGCCTGCTGGCCTACGCCAAGGAAACCCAGCGCACCGCCCTGCCCCACCTGCGCAGCCTGCGTCACGAGCGCCTGGACGATACGGTGATCCTCGACGGCGCCAGCCGGCGCAACCTGGAGCTGGACATCAACCTCGCCGGCGGCCGCGACAACACCCTGCAGTCGGTCATGGACCGCTGCCAGACCGCCATGGCCAGCCGCCTGCTGGGCCGCTGGCTGAACCGCCCGCTGCGTGATCGCGCGGTACTGGAGGCACGCCAGGACGCCATTGCCTGCCTGCTCGACGGTTACCGCTTCGAAACGCTGCAACCGCAGCTCAAGGAGATCGGCGACCTGGAGCGCATCCTCGCCCGTATCGGCCTGCGCAACGCCCGTCCACGCGATCTGGCGCGCCTGCGCGACGCCCTGGCAGCGCTACCCGAACTGCAGCAGGCGATGACCGACCTGGACACCCCGCACCTGCAGCAGCTGGCCTCGAGCATCGCCACCTACCCGGAACTGGCCGATCTGCTGGCCCGCGCCATCATCGACAACCCGCCGGCGGTAATCCGCGACGGCGGCGTGCTGAAGACCGGCTTTGACGCCGAGCTGGACGAGCTGCAGGCGATGAGCGAGAACGCCGGCCAGTTCCTCATGGACCTGGAAGCGCGCGAGAAAGCCCGCACTGGCCTGGCCAACCTCAAGGTCGGCTACAACCGCGTGCACGGCTACTTTATCGAGCTGCCGACCAAGCAGGCCGAATCGGCACCGGCCGACTATATTCGCCGGCAGACGCTCAAGGGCGCCGAGCGCTTCATCACCCCGGAGCTCAAGGAGTTCGAGGACAAGGCGCTGTCGGCCAAGAGCCGCGCCCTGGCCCGCGAAAAGATGCTCTACGACGAACTGCTCGAGCACCTGATCGGCCACCTGGCGCCGCTGCTCGGCAGCGCCGCGGCGTTGGCCGAACTGGACGTACTGAGCAACCTGGCCGAACGCGCACTGAATCTCGACCTCAATCGTCCGCGTTTCGCCGAGGAGCCCTGCATGCGCATCGACCAGGGGCGTCACCCGGTGGTCGAACAGGTGCTGACCACGCCCTTCGTGGCCAACGACCTGAACCTCGACGACAGCCGTCGCATGCTGATCATCACCGGGCCGAACATGGGCGGTAAGTCCACCTACATGCGCCAGACCGCGCTGATCGTGCTGCTGGCCCATATCGGCAGCTTCGTCCCGGCGGCGGCCTGCGAGCTGTCGCTGGTCGACCGCATCTTCACCCGTATCGGTTCCTCGGACGACCTGGCCGGCGGCCGCTCGACCTTCATGGTGGAAATGAGCGAGACCGCCAACATCCTGCACAACGCCAGCGAGCGCAGCCTGGTGCTGATGGACGAAGTCGGCCGCGGCACCAGCACCTTCGACGGCCTGTCGCTGGCCTGGTCGGCGGCCGAGCACCTGGCGCGGCTGCGCGCCTTCACCCTGTTCGCCACCCACTACTTCGAGCTGACCGTGCTGCCGGAAAGCGAGCCGGTGGTGGCCAACGTGCACCTCTCGGCCACCGAACACAACGAACGCATCGTCTTCCTCCACCACGTCCAGCCCGGGCCAGCCAGCCAGAGCTACGGCCTGGCGGTGGCGCAACTGGCTGGCGTGCCCGGCACGGTGATCGCCCGCGCGCGCGAGCACCTGGCGCGACTGGAGACCACCAGCCTGCCGCACGATCTGCCGCGCCAGGAGCCCGGCAAAGCGCAGGTGCCGATGCAGAGCGACCTGTTCGCCAGCGTGCCGCACCCGCTGCTAGAGGAATTGCACAAGATCAATCCGGATGATCTGAGCCCGCGCAAGGCGCTGGAGCTGTTATATACATGGAAGACGCGCATCTAACGCAGCCGCGCGCAAGCTGCTAGAATCGCGCGCAATTTTACGACTTGCCCGGTTTACAGCCTGAGCCGCGGCCACTGAACAGAGCACCTGGCAGCCCTTCGCAGAAAGAGCCCAGGCCGCCGCCCGAGGAGAGAATCAGACATGACCTTCGTCGTTACCGACAACTGCATCAAGTGCAAATACACCGACTGCGTGGAAGTCTGCCCGGTGGATTGCTTTTACGAAGGCCCGAACTTCCTGGTGATCCACCCGGACGAGTGCATCGACTGCGCCCTGTGCGAGCCCGAGTGCCCGGCCCAGGCGATCTTCTCCGAAGACGAGGTGCCAGAGGACATGCAGGAATTTATCGAGCTGAACGCCGACCTGGCCGAAGTCTGGCCGAACATCACCGAGAAGAAGGACGCCCTGGCGGACGCCGAGGAATGGGATGGCGTGAAGGACAAGCTGCAGCACCTGGAGCGCTGAGCGCCAGGCTGAAAACACCAAGACCCGCCAAGTGCGGGTCTTCTGTTTTTCAGAGATAAAAAAAGGGGCGGCTTGCGCCGCCCACTCTTTTGTCCCTAGTCCCTTTGTTTCCCAACTCATCGTCCTGATGAATCGCTTCTTGCGATGTTCCCGATCATCGTCCTGATGACCCGTGCTTGTCCCTGAGCACGAGAGTGATATTAGTCGCTGCAGCAGCGCCCACAACCCCGGCCCGGGGCACGACGGAGCGCGCCACAGCCTTTTGCCCGCAAGAATAAATCATTCAAAAACAATAACTTAATAAAAATAGAACGACATAACGGCGAGAAGCTCGCGACCTTTCCGCACAAAGGCTGACAGCACCTGTAAGCGATGGCTTACATGGCCAGGCAGAAAAAACCCGGCCGCAGCCGGGTTCTTGATGAGCGCGCCGTCTTACTGGAACAGGGCGTCGCTGGACAGGCCGTTCTTCTCGAGGATTTCGCGCAGACGCTTGAGCGCCTCGACCTGGATCTGCCGCACCCGCTCGCGGGTCAGGCCGATCTCCTGGCCTACTTCCTCCAGCGTGCAGCTCTCGTGGCCACGCAGGCCGAAACGGCGCACCACCACTTCACGCTGCTTGTCGGTCAGGTCCGACAGCCACTGATCGATGCTCTGCGACAGGTCGTCGTCCTGCAACAGCTCGCAGGGGTCGGTCGGCCGGTCGTCGGTCAGGGTATCGAGCAGGGTCTTGTCCGAGTCCGGACCGAGCGAGACGTCCACCGAGGACACCCGCTCGTTGAGGCCGAGCATGCGCTTGACCTCGCCCACCGGTTTTTCCAGCAGGTTGGCAATTTCTTCCGCAGAGGGCTCGTGGTCGAGCTTCTGGGTCAGTTCGCGAGCCGCACGCAGGTAGACGTTGAGCTCCTTGACCACATGAATCGGCAAACGGATGGTGCGCGTCTGGTTCATGATGGCCCGTTCGATGGTCTGGCGGATCCACCAGGTCGCATAGGTCGAGAAACGGAACCCCCGCTCCGGATCGAATTTTTCCACCGCGCGGATCAACCCCAGATTGCCCTCCTCGATCAGATCGAGCAGCGACAGGCCGCGGTTGACGTAACGCCGAGCAATCTTCACCACCAGGCGCAGGTTGCTCTCGATCATGCGCTTGCGCCCGGCCGGATCGCCCTTCTGCGCCAGGCGCGCGAAGTGCACTTCCTCTTCGGGAGTAAGCAGAGGGGAGAAGCCGATTTCGTTGAGGTAAAGCTGAGTGGCGTCGAGCGCCCGGGTGTAATCGATGTACTTGTGCTGCTTGGAGGGGGTGGCGTGCTTGGTCTTGGCACGTGCGGCCGGCGTTTCCGCCTCGTCGCTCTGAACCTCGCCCAGAACGATGCCCGGCTCCATCAGGAGCAGTTCATCGTCGACGTCAAACTCCGGCGCTTCTTTTTTGGTGAGAGCCATTGTTGTTGTCCCTAGCTGAGTTCGACAACAGACTCTGGCGGAACCATCCTGGCCACACCCGAGCCCGTCCCTCCTACGTGATGGGACGAGCCGGCTGGCGGATCAACGACGTGGCAGATATTGCAGCGGATCTACAGGTTTACCTTGGCGGCGAATCTCGAAATGCAGCTTCACCCGGTCGGCCCCTGTGGACCCCATCTCGGCAATGTTTTGCCCGGCCTTGACCTGCTGCCCCTCCCGTACCAACAACCTGCGGTTATGACCGTAAGCACTTACGTAGGTATCGCTGTGCTTGATGATGATCAACTCGCCGTAGCCCCGCAAACCACTCCCGGCGTACACCACTGAACCATCAGACGCAGCTAAAACAGGCTGTCCTAATTCCCCGGCGATATCAATGCCTTTATTCAAACTGCCGTTTGAGGAGAAACGCCCGATCACCGTACCCTGCGTAGGCCAGGCCCAACCGCTGGCGGAACGGGTCACCGGGGTGACTGGCGTGGTGGCCGGAGCGGTCTTGACCGGTACCGGCTTGCTCGCCTGCGAAACCGGCGCCGTGGCCAGCGGCGGGCGGCTCGGCGCCGGCTGGCTGACCACCGGCGCGGTCGCCCGCGGCACCGTCGCGGCCACCGGCTGGGCCGGCGTGGTGCGATTGTCGAAACGGATGACCTGGCCGACGCGAATCAGATAGGGATCGCGCAGGCCATTATGGGCAGCCAGCGCCTTCCAGTCCCAGCCGAAGCGAAAGGCGATGGAATAGAGCGTGTCGCCACGCTGCACCACGTAGTGGCCGCTGCGTACCGGCTGGCGCTGCACCAGCGGGGCGTTGCCCTGATGCTGCCCGCGCTCGACCACTTGCACGCCGCCCGGCGGCGGACTGGCGCAACCGGCCAGGGCACTGGCGGCGAGCAAAGCGAAAGGCAGACGAAGGCCGGCGGCTCTACGAATTAGCGCGTGAACGGCGGTGCGACTCACCATTTGCTCCCTGAACGATCCCGAATACGGCGGCTATTGTGCCGGATTTATTTGGCGCAACCAGTATCTCTTGGCTGACGCCCAGCCAACCACTCCAGCCCCAGCACCAGGACGATGCCGGCCAGCGCCAGCACCAGGGCCAGCAACAGCTGCGGGTCCTGGCCGCTGAGTTCGGCGAAATGCCCCGGCAGCAGGTTGTTCTGCAGCAGCGGTATCTGCTCGCCCTTGCTGTCGACGCGCCAGCTCAGGGTTTCCTTCCACGGCCAGACCTTGTTCAGCGAACCGAGCATCAACCCGGTGAGAAAGGCCAGGCTGAGGTCGCGCCAGCGTGCCAACAACCAGCTGAGCAAGCGGGCGAAGCTGAGGATGCCGACCAGGCAGCCGCCGGCGAACACCGCCAGCACGCCGATTTCCAGGTCCTTCACCGCCCCCAGCACCACCGGATACAGGCCCAGCAGCAGCAGGATGAAGCTGCCGGAGATACCCGGCAGGATCATCGCGCAGATGGCGATGGCGCCGGCGCAGAACAGGCTCAGCGGGTCGCTGCCCCACTGCACCGGCGCGGCCACGGTGATCCAGTAGGCGAAGGCCAGGCCGAGCAGGAAGCTCAGCGCCCGGCTCCAGTTCCAGCGATGAATGTCGCGACCGACCATATAGGCCGAGACCAGGATCAGGCCGAAGAAGAACGACCAGACCGGGATCGGCTGATGCTCCAGCAGGTAGGTGATCAACCGCGCGAAGCTCAGCACGCTGGTGAGGATGCCGCCGAGCAGCACCAGCAAAAAGGTCGCGTTGGCCATGCGCCAGGCGTCCTTGATCCGTCCGCGCAGCAGCAGCAAGGCGGCCTCGGGGACGCTGGCGATGGAGCGCAGCAGTTCGTCGTAGATGCCGCTGATAAAGGCGATGGTGCCGCCGGAGACGCCTGGCACCACGTCGGCAGCGCCCATGGCCATGCCCTTGGCGTAGAGCAGAAAATGTTTCTTCATGGATCCTTCCAGGATGGTGCAGCGGTCAGGCCAGCGGCCCGTTGAGTAGCGGCACGAAGCGCACCGCGTCCAGCACGTGGCGGGAGAAGCCGTTCTCTTCGCGCACGATCAGCAGCAGCTGCTGCACGTCGCCGGCGCCCACCGGAATCACCAGACGCCCGCCGGGCGCCAGTTGGTCGAGCAGCGCCTGCGGCACTTCCGCAGCGGCGGCGGTGACGATGATGCCGTTGTACGGGCCCAGGGCATTCCAGCCCTCCCAGCCATCACCCCAGCGAAAGACCACGTTGCGCAGGCTGAGTTCGGCCAGGCGCTCCTTGGCGCGATCCTGCAACACCTGGATGCGTTCGACCGAGAACACCCGTTCCACCAGCTGCGCCAGCACGGCGGTCTGGTAACCGGAACCGGTGCCGATCTCCAGCACCTTGTCCAGCGGCCCGGCGGCCAGCAGCAGCTCGGTCATGCGCCCGACCATATAGGGCTGGGAGATGGTCTGGTTGTGCCCGATGGGCAGCGCGGTGTCCTCGTAGGCGCGGTGCGCCAGTGCCTCGTCGACGAACAGATGGCGCGGCGTGCGGCGGATCACCTCGAGCACTCGCGGATTGCTCAGACCCTCGTCGTAGAGGCGCTGAATCAGGCGCTCGCGGGTACGCTGGGAAGTCATGCCGATCCCGCGGCGGTGCATATCGTCCTGTCCGCGCATCAGCAGATGCCCTCCAGCCAGCCGTGCATGCTGTCGAAGGCCTCGGCGAAGGTACGGTCGAGCTGCAGCGGGGTGATCGACACGTAACCCTGCATCACCGCATGGAAATCGGTGCCCGGACCGCCGTCCTCGGCATCGCCGGCCACCGAGATCCAGTAGCCTTCCTTGCCGCGCGGGTTGACCACCTTGACCGGCGCCGCGGCGCGGGCGCGGTGGCCGAGGCGGGTCAGTTGCACGCCGCGGATGTGCTCCAGCGGCAGGTTGGGCACGTTGACGTTGAGCACGGTGCGCGGAGGCAGGTCGAGGCGCTCATGGGCCTCGACCAGCTTGCGGGCGAAATAGGCGGCGGTCGGCAGGTTGTCGGCCTGACGCGACAGCAGCGAGAAGGCGAACGCCGGCTTGGCCAGGAAGCGCCCTTCCAGCGCAGCGGCGACGGTGCCGGAATAGAGCACGTCGTCGCCCAGGTTGGCGCCCAGGTTGATGCCCGAGACGACCATCTCCGGCACCTGCTCGAGCAGACCGTTGAGGCCCAGGTGCACGCAGTCGGTGGGCGTGCCGTTGAGGCTGATATAACCGTTGGGCAACGCCGTCGGGTGCAGCGGACGGTCGAGGGTCAGCGCACTGCTGGCGCCGCTCTTGTCCTCGGCGGGTGCGATCACCACGCACTCGGCATAGTCGGCCAGCGCCTGGTGCAACGCGACGATCCCGGGTGCGTACACCCCGTCGTCGTTGGAAATCAGAATTCGCATGGAGTATCCGTCTGCCCTGCTGGCACCAGATCGACGAGTTCGCGCACCACGACGGTGGCGAAACACCCGGCCGGCAGGACGAATGCAAGTTGCAGAATATCGGGCTCCGGATAATGCCACGTCAGGCCGCCTATGGGGAGGCGCAGAAT
Source organism: Pseudomonas sp. AOB-7 (assembly GCF_003696305.1). Lineage (GTDB taxonomy): Bacteria > Pseudomonadota > Gammaproteobacteria > Pseudomonadales > Pseudomonadaceae > Aquipseudomonas. The sequence continues at coordinate 13,061 of NZ_RFFK01000013.1, forward strand.
GCGCCGTTCGTGCGCCATGCCCGCCTTTGCCAGCCACTCGAGCAGCGCCGGCTCGCCTGCGCCGACGCCCTGTTCGACGAGCTGCACCGCCTCCGCCGTGGGCAGCACGCCCTCGCCCCACAGCGGGCCGGTCGGGTGCAGGTCGAGAAGCGCCAGACGCGGGTCGGCTGTCTCCGCCTCGCCGGCCATAAAGAAACTGCGGCTGCCGGTAAAGGCCAGCAGGTCGCCGACCTGCGCCTGGTTCCAACTGCCGGCGGCGACCCGCTCGGCCAGCACGCGGTTGAACAGGTAGCTGCGCGCCGCCGACAGCAGGCGCGAACGCAGGTTGCGCTGCACCGGCAGTTCCTGGCGGGCCGCATACTGCCGGGCCTCCTCGACATTGCCGCCGGCGAAGCCGAAGCGCTGCAGGCCGAAGTAGTTGGGCACCCCCTGCGCGGCGATGCGCTGCAGGCGCTGCTCCAGCGCTTCGCGGTCGGCCTCCAGGGCGGTCAGACGCAGGGTGAAGCCGTTGGCGGCATGGGCGCCGCGCTGCAGCTTGCGGTTGTGCCGCAGGCTGCGCAGGACGGCCAGGTCATCACCCTGCGCGGTGGCCAGGTCGGGATCGGCCTTGCCCGGCAGGTGCAGGCTGAACCACTGCCGGGTCAGCGCCTGGCGATCCTTGAGCCCGGCGTAGCTGACCGCCTTGAGCGGCAGGCCGGCGGCGCGGGCGATGCGCCGGGCGGCGTCCTCGGTGTTCAGGCCGCGCTTTTCCACCCACAGCCACAGGTGTTCGCCCTGGCCGGTGAGCGGGATGTCCAGCACCTCGTCGACCTGAAAGTCCTCGGCACTGGCCTTGAGCACGGCGCGCCCGCAGGCCTGGCCATGGGCGCGCGGGCCCAGCAGCTGCGCCTCGTTCATGCCTTGACCAGCAGCGTCACGGCATGCACCGCGATGCCTTCCTCGCGACCGGTGAAGCCGAGCTTCTCGGTGGTGGTGGCCTTGACGTTGACCTGGTCCAGCGCCACGCCGAGATCCTCGGCGATGCGCTCGCGCATGCTCTGGATATGCGGCGCCATCTTCGGCGCCTGGGCGACGATGGTGGCGTCGACGTTGCCCACCGCATAGCCCTTGGCCCGTACCAGCCCCATCACATGGCGCAACAGCGCGCGGCTGTCGGCGCCCTTGAAGCTCGGGTCGGTGTCGGGGAAGTGCTTGCCGATATCGCCCAGGGCCAGCGCACCGAGCAGCGCATCGGCGAGCGCATGCAGCAGCACGTCGCCGTCGGAATGGGCGATCAGCCCGAACTTGTGGGGAATGCGCACGCCGCCCAGGGTGATGAAATCGCCCTCGCCGAAGCGGTGTACGTCGTAGCCATGGCCGATACGCATAAAGAACAACGCCCTGAAAAAGTCAGGGCGTGATTCTACATGCACCGGCCGCCATAGGGGGCGCCGTGCGCACCCTAGGCCAAGGCTTCGGCGTGATGGCGCAGATGATCGTCGATAAAGCTGGCGATGAAGTAGTAGCTGTGGTCGTAACCGGGCTGCAGGCGCAGGGTCAGCGGATGGCCGGCCGCCTTGGCCGCCGCCTGCAGCGCCTGCGGCTTGAGCTGGGTTTCGAGGAAATCGTCGCGGTCGCCCTGATCGACCAGGATCGGCAGCTTCTCGCCGGCCTCGGCGATCAGCACGCTGGCGTCCCATTCGCGCCAGCGCGAGCGGTCCTCGCCCAGATAGAGGGAAAACGCCTTCTCGCCCCAGGGACAGTTCATCGGATTGCTGATCGGTGCGAAGGCCGACACCGAGCGATAACGCCCGGGGTTCTTCAGCGCGCAGATCAAGGCGCCGTGGCCGCCCATGGAATGGCCGGCGATGCCGCGCTTGTCCGTCACCGGGAAGTTGGCCTCGACCAGCGCCGGCAGCTCCTGCACCACGTAGTCGTACATGCGGTAGTGCCGCGCCCAGGGTTCGGCGGTGGCGTTGAGGTAGAAGCCGGCGCCGAGACCGAAGTCGTAGGCGCCGTCCGCATCGTCCGGCACGCCCTCGCCGCGCGGGCTGGTGTCCGGCGCGACCAGGATCAGGCCCAGCTCGGCCGCCAGCCTGTGCGCGCCGGCCTTCTGCATGAAGTTCTCGTCGGTGCAGGTCAGCCCGCTGAGCCAGTACAGCACCGGCAGGCGAGCGCCCTGCTCGGCCTGCGGCGGCAGGTAGACGGCGAACTGCATGTCGCAACCGAGCACCTCGGAACGGTGCCGGTAGCGCTTGTGCCAGCCGCCGAAGCTCTTGTTGCTGGAAACGATTTCCAAGGTCATGGACATCTCCCTCGGGTGCGCCCTGCGCACCGCTTGATCCTGGTGCGCATGGCGCACCCTACAGGCACAGGTCGCCCTGCAGTCAGAAATGAATGACAGTACGAATGCTCTTGCCTTCGTGCATCAGCTCGAACGCTTCGTTGATCTGATCCAGCGGCAGGTTGTGGGTGATAAAGGTGTCCAGCGGGATCTCGCCCTTCTGCGCCTTTTCCACGTAGCCGGGCAGCTCGGTACGGCCCTTGACCCCGCCGAAGGCGCTGCCACGCCAGACCCGCCCGGTGACCAGCTGGAACGGCCGGGTGCTGATCTCGGCACCGGCCGGCGCCACGCCGATGATGGTCGACTCGCCCCAGCCCTTGTGGCAGCACTCCAGCGCAGCACGCATCAGCTGCACGTTGCCGATGCACTCGAAGCTGTAGTCGACGCCACCGTCGGTCATCTCGACGATGACCTCCTGGATCGGCTTGCTGTGATCCTTCGGGTTGACGAAGTCGGTCATGCCCAGTTCGCGCGCCACGGCCTCCTTGGCCGGATTGATGTCGATGCCGATGATGCGCGAAGCCTTGGCCATCTTGGCGCCGATGATGGCCGCCAGGCCGATGCCGCCCAGGCCGAAGATGGCCACGGTAGAACCCTCGGTGACCTTGGCGGTGTTGAGCACGGCGCCGATACCGGTGGTCACGCCGCAACCGAGCAGGCAGACCTTCTCCAGCGGCGCCTCCTTGGGGATCTTGGCCAGGGAGACTTCCGGCAGCACGGTGTACTCGGAGAAGGTCGAGCAGCCCATGTAGTGGTAGATCGGCTCGCCGTTGTAGGAGAAGCGGCTGGTGCCGTCGGGCATCAGGCCCTTGCCCTGGGTGGCGCGCACCGAGCTGCACAGGTTGGTCTTGTTGGATTTGCAGAATTTGCACTCGCCGCATTCGGCGGTATACAACGGAATCACGTGATCACCGACCGCCAGCGAGGTGACGCCCTCGCCCACCGCCTCGACGATACCGCCGCCTTCGTGACCGAGGATGCAGGGGAACACGCCTTCGCTGTCCTGGCCGGACAGGGTGTAGGCATCGGTGTGGCAGACGCCGGTGGCGACGATGCGCACCAGCACCTCGCCGGCCTTGGGCGGCGCCACGTCCACCTCGACGATCTGCAGCGGCTGATTCGGGGCGAAGGCGACGGCGGCGCGGGACTTGATCATCTGGGCTCTCCTGAGCGTGTTGAGCGGTGGCCAGCAGTCTAGTCCAGCGCCATCCGGAAATAATTGGCGATCAGGCAAAACATTATTGCCATACAGAGATAATCAAGGTCTTCTTCTGCAGTTAGAGGCAGAGCCCGGATGCAATCCGGGAACTGCCGCGCCAGGCATTCCCGGATTGCATCCGGGCTACACGAGAAGGAGAAAGCATGAACCGCTGGGAAGGGCTGGACGAATTCGTCGCCGTGGCCGAGTGCGGCCAGTTCAGCGCCGCCGCCGAGCGCCTGGGCCTGTCCACCTCGCAGGTCAGCCGCCAGGTCGCACGCCTGGAGGAGCGCCTGCAGAGCCGGCTGTTCTACCGCAGCACCCGGCGCGTGGCGCTGACCGAAGCCGGGCAGACCTTCCTGCAGCACTGCCAGCGCCTGCAGGACGCGCGCGAGGAAGCCCTGCGCGTGGTCAGCGACCTGACCGCCGAGCCCAAGGGACTGCTGCGCATGACCTGCGCGGTGGCCTACGGCGAGCGCTTCATCGTGCCGCTGGTCAATCAGTTCATGGCCCGTCATCCGCAGCTGCGGGTGGAGATCGAACTGTCCAACAGCCAGCTCGACCTGCTCCACGAGGGCCTGGACCTGGCCATCCGCCTCGGCCGCCTGCAGGACTCGCGGCTGGTGGCCGCGCGCCTGGCGCCGCGGCGGATGTACCTGTGCGCAGCGCCCGCCTACTTGCAGCACTACGGCCGGCCGCACTCGCTGTCGGAACTGGCGCGGCACAACTGCCTGGTGGGCAGCAGCGAGTACTGGAGCTTCGTCGACGGCGGGCGGGAAAGCCAGGTGCGCGTGCAGGGCAACTGGCGCTGCAACAGCGGCCAGGCGGTACTCGATGCCGCACTGCGCGGCTTCGGCCTGTGCCAGCTGCCGGACTATTACGTGCTCGAACACCTGGCCAGAGGCGCACTGGTGTCCCTGCTGGAACAGCACCAGCCACCGAACACCGCGGTCTGGGCGCTGTACCCGCAGCAGCGCCACCTGTCGCCCAAGGTGCGCCAGCTGGTCGATCACCTCAAACGGGGGCTGAGCGAACGCGCCGAGTATCGGGAGCAACAGAATGTCACAGCGCAAGGGGGAACCCCACGCGACGGGCGCGGCCAGAGTAACTGACGCCCAGGCGGCAGCTGAAAAACCTAGGCGACGACTGCAGGACTGCAGAAAGCCAAAGCCGAGGAAGTTTTTCCGCAGCCTACTCGCGTTTCACTGCAACCGGAGGACAGCGCTATGCAAGTCATGGTCAACAGCGACAACCATATCCACGGTTCCGCCGCCCTGGCGGACAAGGTACGCGGCCGGGTGGAACTCAAGCTCAAGCGCTTCGAGGATCACCTGACCCGGGTCGAGCTGCACTTCAACGACGAGAACAGCCACAAGGGCGGCGGGCTGGACAAGCGCTGCCAGGCCGAAGCGCGGCTCAAGGGCCGCGACCCGGTATCGGTGAGCCATAACGCCGACAGCCTCGAGCAGGCACTGGAGGGCGTCATCGACAAACTCGGCACGGTGCTGGAGCGCAATATCGAGAAACAACGCCTGAGCTGAGACGCGGCGCTACTGGTTGCGCTCGGCCCAGGCTTGCCGCAACCACTGCAGATCCTCGGGGCGGGTGATCTTCAGGTTGTCCGCCCGCCCTTCCACCAGGCGCGGCGCCTGCCCGGCCCATTCCAACGCCGAGGCCTCGTCGGTGATCGAAGCGCCCGCCGCCAGCGCATCGGCCAGGGCGCCACGCAGCGCCGCCAGGCGGAACATCTGCGGCGTATAGGCCTGCCAGATCAGGCTGCGGTCCAGGGTTTCCAGCACCCGGCCATCGGCGCCGACACGCTTGAGGGTGTCGCGCGCCGGCACCGCCAGCAGGCCGCCGAGCGGATCCTCGGCCAGGGTGCTCAGCAGGCGGTCGAGGTCGGCGCGGGCCAGATTGGGCCGCGCCGCATCGTGCACCAGCACCCAGTCGTCCGCCCCGGCGCCGCCGGCCAGCAGCAGATCGAGACCGGCCAGCACCGAGTCGGCGCGCTCGCGCCCGCCCGCGGCGCGGCGCACCCGTGCGTCGCCGGCCACGGCCAGCTGCGCCCAGTAGGGATCGTCCGCGGCCAGACAGACCACGGCGCCGAGCAGGCCGGGGTGGTCGAGGAAGCAGTGCAGGCTATGTTCGAGAATGCAGCGCCCTGCCACCTGCAGATACTGCTTGGGGCGGTCGGCGGCCATCCGCGCGCCGACGCCGGCGGCCGGGATCACCAGCCAGAAATTCGTGGTCATTCGGTCAGCAGGTAGAGGGTCTCGCCCTCTTTGAGCATGCCCAGTTCCTGCCGAGCGCGCTCTTCCACGGTCTCCATGCCGCGCTTGAGCTCCATTACCTCGGCCTCGAGGATGCGGTTGCGCTCCAGCAGGCGTTCGTTCTCGCCCTGCTGCTCGGCGATCTGCTGCTGCAGGCGGCTGACCTGGGCCAGGCTGCCCTCGCCGATCCACAGGCGATACTGCAGGCCGGCCAGCAACAGGATCAGCACGATGAACAGCCAATACGGACTACGCATGGAGCGGCTCGCAGATTGAGTCATCGGCATGGTAGGGGCTGCGTTCATGCTTGAAAAGAAGCCGACTGATGAGTGACATGGGATTTCGGTACCTGCATCCGTGCATTGGTTCCAAGGGTTCGACGAAGCGTCCACGAAAAAGGGCGACTCGCGTCGCCCTTTTCTACCACGCAGTGCTTAGCCGCGGAACTCGGCACGGCCCTTATAGGGAGCCTTGCCGCCCAGCTGCTCTTCGATGCGCAGCAGCTGGTTGTACTTGGACACGCGGTCGGAGCGGCACAGCGAACCGGTCTTGATCTGACCGGCGGCAGTACCCACGGCCAGATCGGCGATGGTGCTGTCTTCGGTTTCGCCGCTGCGGTGCGAGATCACCGCGGTGAAGCCGGCGGCCTTGGCCATCTGGATGGCTTCCAGGGTCTCGGTCAGCGAGCCGATCTGGTTGAACTTGATCAGGATCGAGTTGCCGATCTTCTCATCGATGCCGCGCTTGAGGATCTTGGTGTTGGTGACGAACAGATCGTCACCGACCAGCTGCACCTTGGCGCCGATCTTGTCGGTCAGCACTTTCCAGCTGGCCCAGTCGGACTCGTCCATGCCGTCTTCGATGGAGATGATCGGGTAGCGCTGGGTCAGGCCGGCCAGGTAATCGGCGAAACCTTCACCGCTGAATACCTTGCCTTCGCCGGCCAGGTCGTACTGTCCGTCCCTGTAGAACTCGCTGGAGGCGCAGTCCAGGGCCAGGGTGACGTCCTCGCCCAGCTTGTAGCCGGCATTGGCCACGGCTTCGGCGATGGCGGCCAGGGCGTCTTCGTTGGAGGCCAGGTTCGGCGCGAAACCACCCTCGTCGCCCACGGCGGTGTTCAGGCCACGGGCCTTCAGCACGGCCTTGAGGTGGTGGAAGATCTCGGCGCCCATGCGCAGGGCCTCGGCGAAACTCTTGGCGCCGACCGGCTGGACCATGAACTCCTGGATGTCGACGTTATTATCGGCGTGCTCGCCGCCGTTGATGATGTTCATCATCGGCACCGGCATGGAGTAGACGCCCGGGGTGCCGTTCAGGTCGGCGATGTGCGCGTACAGCGGCACGCCCTTGGCCTGGGCCGCGGCCTTGGCGGCAGCCAGGGACACGGCGAGGATGGCGTTGGCGCCCAGCTTGGCCTTGTTCTCGGTACCGTCGAGCTCGATCATCGCGCGGTCCAGGGCCTGTTGATCGGTCGCATCCTTGCCCAGCAGCAGGTCGCGGATCGGGCCGTTGATATTGGCGACGGCCTTGAGCACGCCCTTGCCCAGGTAACGGCTCTTGTCGCCGTCACGCAGCTCCAGCGCTTCGCGCGAGCCGGTGGAGGCACCGGACGGCGCGCAGGCGCTACCGACGATACCGCCTTCCAGAATTACATCGGCTTCCACGGTGGGGTTGCCGCGGGAGTCGAGAACCTCACGACCCTTGATGTCGACGATCTTTGCCATTGTTGTTTGCACTCCAAGGTTTGACGATAAGACTGCAGCAGCGGGCTGCGCGGGGCCGCCGTCGCCCCGTGGGGCGGGTCGGCGACACAGTCTGACTCACGGGTCAGGGGGATCTTTTCTGGGGCGGCACTTTACCGGATTGCGTGCGGTTCAGGCAGTCTCGATCGGCGGAAAACTCTTGATCAGATCGTCGAGCTGCTTGAGCTGGGTGAGGAAAGGCTCCAGCTTGTTCAGGCGCAAGGCGCAGGGGCCGTCGCACTTGGCGTTTTCCGGATCGGGGTGGGCCTCGAGGAACAGACCGGCCAGGCCCTGGCTCATGCCGGCCTTGGCCAGATCGGTGACCTGGGCGCGGCGGCCACCGGCCGAATCGGCGCGACCGCCCGGCATCTGCAGCGCATGGGTCACGTCGAAGAACACCGGGTACTCGAACTGCTTCATGATGCCGAAGCCGAGCATGTCCACCACCAGGTTGTTGTAACCGAAGCTGGAGCCGCGCTCGCAGAGGATCAGCTGATCGTTGCCGGCCTCCTCGCACTTGCGCAGGATGTGCTTCATCTCCTGCGGGGCGAGGAACTGCGCCTTCTTGATGTTGATCACCGCGCCGGTCTTGGCCATGGCCACCACCAGGTCGGTCTGCCGCGAGAGGAAGGCCGGCAGCTGGATGATGTCGCACACCGCGGCCACCGCGGCCGCCTGGTGCGGCTCGTGGACGTCGGTGATCACCGGCACGCCGAAGGTCTTCTTCACTTCCTCGAAGATCTTCATGCCCTCTTCCAGGCCCGGGCCGCGGAAGGAGGTGATGGAGGAACGGTTGGCCTTGTCGAAGCTGGCCTTGAACACGTAGGGGATGCCGAGTTTCTCGGTCACCCGCACGTATTCCTCGCAGGCCTGCATGGCCAGGTCGCGCGACTCGAGCACGTTGATGCCGCCGAACAGCACGAAGGGCTTGTCGTTGGCGATCTCGATATTGCCGACCTTGATGATCTTCTGCGCCATGCCTTAGGCCTTCTTCGCTTGCTGCGCCAGCGCAGCGTTGACGAAACCGCTGAACAGCGGATGACCGTCACGCGGCGTGGAGGTGAATTCGGGGTGGAATTGGCAGGCGACGAACCAGGGATGATCCGGGGCCTCGACCACTTCGACCAGCGCGCCGTCGCCGGAGCGGCCGGTGACCTTCAGACCAGCCTCGGTCAGTTTCGGCAGCAGGTTGTTGTTCACCTCGTAGCGGTGGCGGTGGCGCTCGACTATCACGTCCTTGCCGTAGCAGTCGTGCACCAGCGAACCGGCCTGCAGCTGGCAGTCCTGCGCGCCGAGGCGCATGGTGCCGCCCAGGTCGGAGCTCTCGCTGCGGGTTTCCACGCCGCCGGCGGCGTCCTGCCACTCGGTGATCAGGCCGACCACCGGGTGCTGGCTGGCCAGGTCGAACTCGGTGGAGTTGGCATCGCTCCAGCCCACCACGTTGCGCGCATACTCGATGACCGCGACCTGCATGCCGAGGCAGATGCCCAGGTAGGGAATCTTGTTCTCGCGAGCGTACTGCACGGTCTTGATCTTGCCTTCCACGCCGCGCAGGCCGAAGCCGCCCGGTACCAGGATGGCGTCGACGCCCTCGAGCAGCGCGGTGCCCTGGTTCTCGATGTCTTCGGAGTCGATATAGCGCAGGTTGACCTTGGTACGGTTCTGGATGCCGGCGTGGCTCATCGCTTCGATCAGCGACTTGTAGGCATCGAGCAGCTCCATGTACTTGCCGACCATGGCGATGGTGACTTCCTTTTCCGGGTTGAGCTTGGCATCGACCACGCGATCCCACTCGGACAGGTCGGCGCCGCCGCACTCCAGGCCGAAACGCTCGACGACGAAGTCGTCCAGACCCTGGGCATGCAGCACGCCCGGAATCTTATAGATGGTGTCGACGTCTTCCAGGCTGATCACCGCACGCTCTTCGACGTTGGTGAACAGGGCGATCTTGCGCCGCGAGGAGACGTCGATCGGGTGGTCGGAGCGGCACACCAGCACGTCCGGCTGCAGGCCGATGGAGCGCAGCTCCTTGACCGAGTGCTGGGTCGGCTTGGTCTTGGTCTCGCCGGCGGTGGCGATGTAGGGCACCAGGGTCAGGTGCATCAGCATGGCGCGCTTGGCGCCCACTTCCACGCGCAGCTGGCGAATGGCTTCGAGGAAGGGTTGCGACTCGATGTCGCCGACGGTGCCGCCGATTTCCACCAGGGCCACGTCGGCATCGCCGGCGCCCTTGATGATGCGCCGCTTGATCTCGTCGGTGATGTGCGGAATGACCTGGATGGTCGCACCCAGGTAGTCACCACGGCGCTCCTTGCGCAGCACGTCTTCGTACACGCGGCCGGTGGTGAAGTTGTTGCTCTTGGTCATCGTCGTGCGGATGAACCGCTCGTAGTGCCCCAGGTCGAGGTCGGTCTCGGCGCCGTCGTGGGTGACGAACACCTCACCGTGCTGGAACGGGCTCATGGTGCCCGGATCGACGTTGATGTAAGGGTCCAGCTTGAGCATGGTGACCTTCAGGCCCCGCGCCTCCAGGATGGCCGCCAGTGAAGCCGAGGCGATGCCTTTCCCCAATGAAGAAACAACACCACCCGTGACGAAGATGTAGCGCGTCATGAAAAACCCTAGAAGTCTGCGTTTAAGCGGTCAGTGCCGCCGGGGAAAGCGAAGGAGCGCCATCAGTAGCAACAATGGCAAGCCCGCCAAGCTCCCTGAGGGAGTCGGCAAAAGCTGTAGTAAGACGGGAGCGTAGTCTACCGGAAAGGCCTTACCAGCTCAAACCTTGATCACCGATCGGTGGCGACCAGTGCAAGCGCAGATCGCCCCGCCCCGGACGCGGCGCCGGCGCCAGATTGGCCACCGCCACCAACTCGTCGCCGTCGAACAGCAAGGGCAGCCGCGGACGCACGAACGCCGGCACGCGCAGCTCATTGAGCAGGCGCTTGAGGTCGCGCCGGCCGCGCCCCGGCAGCTGCAGCGACTCGCCGCCGCGGCGATAGCGCAGGTGCCAACGCCCCGCCGGCAGCTCGCCGACAACTCGCACAGCGCCGTTGCCGGGCAGTTCGATAGCCCCTTGCGCCGCACCGCAAGGCAGATCGACAGCCGTGAGTGGCTGCAACCAGTCGCCGCTGAGCCACCACAGCCGCCCATCTGCCCTATGCAACTCGCCATCGGCCAGTTTCCAGATCGGCGTCGCATCCACGCCGGCGTCACGCAGGTCATACCAGCCGGCCCAGTGATCGCTGTCCGGCAGCCGGGTCAGCGGCGCCAGCCAATGACGCAGCAGATTGCGCTGCCGCGCCTCGTTCAGCCCGGCCACCGCCTGCAAGTCCAGCGACGGCAGCGCCAGCCAGGAAAACGGCGCCCGGCCCCGCGCGGCGAGCAGATCCAGCTCGGCCAACTCGCCCAGCAGCTGCTGCGCCTCACCCAGGTGGGCGGCGCTGCGCGCCAGGCTGGCGGCCGCCTGCGGCCAACGCTCGGCGAGCAACGGCAGCACGCGGCGGCGCAGGAAATTGCGACTGAAGCGCTCGTCGGCATTGCTCGGGTCTTCCACCCAGCTCAGCCCATGGGCCTCGGCATAGGCCAGCAACTCGCTACGCGGAACGTCCAGCAGCGGCCGAACCAGAGTGCCGCGGCCCAGCGGCCGAGCTACAGGCATGGCCGCCAGACCACGCACACCGGCGCCGCGCAACAGGCGAAACAGCAGGGTCTCGGCCTGATCGTCGCGATGCTGGGCACCGAGCAGCACCTCGCCCTCGCCCAGACGCGAGGCGAAGGCGGCGTAGCGCGCCTGGCGCGCCGCCTGCTCCAGGCTGGCGCCCGGCGCAACCTGCACCGCAACGATTTCCAGGGGAATATCCAGCTGCGCGCAGCTGCGCGCGCAATGCTCGGGCCAGGCCTCGGCCGCCGGCTGCAGGCCGTGGTGGACATGGATGGCGGCCAGCGGCGGCAGCGCCTCGCGCCGGGCGAGACCGGCCAGCAGGTGCAGCAGCACGCTGGAGTCGAGGCCGCCGGAGAAGGCGATACGCCAGGCCGGTGCCGTTCGCCAGGGCTGCAACGCGGCGCGCAGACGGATATCGAGAGCAGTCATCGGCCAAGCTTAAACAACAACGGGCCCGAAGGCCCGTTGAGATGCGCGCTGAACGAGCTCAGGCGATGCCGTAGCTCATCAGGCGATCGTAACGACGCTTGAGCAGGGCGTCGGTGTCGTACTTCTGCAGGCTGGCCAACTGCTTGGTCAGCTCCTGACGGATCGACTCGGAAGCCGCTGCCGGATCACGATGAGCGCCGCCCAACGGCTCGGCGATCACCTGGTCGACGATGCCCAGATCCTTCAGACGCTCGGCGGTGATGCCCATGGCCTCGGCGGCGTCCGGCGCCTTCTCGGCGGTACGCCAGAGAATCGAGGCGCAGCCTTCCGGCGAGATCACCGAGTAGGTGGAGTACTGCAGCATGTTCAGCTGATCGCAGACGCCGATGGCCAGCGCGCCGCCGGAGCCGCCCTCGCCGATCACGGTGGCGATGATCGGGGTCTTCAGCCGCGCCATCACCCGCAGGTTCCAGGCGATGGCCTCGCTCTGGCCGCGCTCCTCGGCATCGATGCCCGGGTAGGCGCCGGGGGTGTCGATAAAGGTGAGGATCGGCATCTTGAAGCGCTCGGCCATTTCCATCAGGCGGCAGGCCTTGCGATAGCCCTCCGGACGCGGCATGCCGAAGTTGCGGCGTACCTTCTCGCGCACTTCGCGGCCCTTCTGGTGACCGATGATCATCACCGGCTGCTCGCCGAGGCGGGCCACACCACCGACTATGGCAGCGTCGTCGGAGAAGTGACGGTCGCCGTGCAGCTCGTCGAACTCGGTGAAGATGTGCTGGATATAGTCCAGGGTGTAGGGGCGGCGCGGATGGCGCGCCAGCTGAGCGATCTGCCAGCTGGAGAGGTTGCCGAAGATGCTTTCGGTCAGCGCGCTGCTCTTGTCCTGCAGGCGGGCAATCTCGTCGCCGATGTTCAGCGCGTTGTCGTTACCGACCAGGCGTAGCTCTTCGATCTTGGCTTGCAGGTCGGCGATCGGCTGTTCGAAATCGAGAAAATTCGGGTTCATAGTCATCCGTCTTGCGTCGACGGCCAAGTGGCCGGGGAGCTGTATCCATTAGGCGCCCTACCTTAAGGGATAGGGCGCAGCGGGTCGACACCCGCAGGTGCCAATGCCAACACAAAGGGAAATTTCCCCTCTCGCGTCAGCGGTAGTGCAAAAAGACGTTGTCGCGCCCGAACTGGTCACGCAATGCCTGAATCAATGTGTCGGCCGGGTCGATGCGCCAGGCGTCGCCAAACTGAAGCAAGGCGCGTGCCTCCTCGCCGCTGTAGTCCAGGGTCACCGGGCAGGCGCCCTTGTGCTTGCCGCACAACTCGGCCAGCCAGCGCAGGCGATCGCCTTTCAGCGCCTCGCCGGCGACCTTCAGGCGCAGGCTGTCGGCCAGGCCGGTGCGCGCCTCCTCCAGGCTCATCACGCGCTTGGCGCGCAGACGCAGGCCGCCGGAGAAATCGTCGTTGCTCACCTCGCCCTCGACCACCACCAGCGCATCGTTCTGCAGCAGCGCCTGGTTGCTGGCGAAGGCATCGGCGAACAGCGAGGCCTCGATCCGCCCGGAGCGGTCGTCGAGGGTGATAAAGCCCATCTTGTCGCCCTTCTTGTTCTTCATTACCCGCAGGTTGACGATCATCCCGGCGATGGTCTGGGTATCGCGCGCCGGCTTGAGCTCGACGATGCGCTGGCGGGCGAAGCGGCGGATCTCGCCTTCGTATTCGTCGATGGGGTGGCCGGACAGGTAGATGCCCAACGTGTCCTTTTCGCCTTTCAGACGTTCCTTGATCGGCAGCTCGCGGGCCTTGCGGTGGTTGGCGTAGACGTCCGCCTCAGGCTCGGCGAACAGGCCGCCGAACAGGTCCATATGGCCGCTCTCGGCGCTGCGCGCGGTCTGCTCGGCGGACTGCACGGCCTCTTCCATGGATGCCAGCAACACCGCGCGGTTCTTGTCGACGCTGGCCTGGTAGGCCTTGAGCTCGTCCTGGTAGTAGGGCCCCAGGCGATCCAGCGCGCCGCTGCGGATCAGCGCTTCGAGGGTGCGCTTATTGATGCGCTTGAGGTCGACGCGGTTGCAGAAGTCGAACAGGTCTTTGAATGGCCCACCCTCGGCGCGGCATTCGACTATGGCCTCCACCGGCCCCTCGCCCACGCCCTTGACCGCGCCGAGGCCGTAGACGATACGGCCGTCGTCATTGACGGTGAACTTGAACTCGGAGACGTTGACGTCCGGCGGATCGATGCGCAACTTCATGTTGCGGCACTCTTCCACCAGGATCACCACCTTGTCGGTGTTGTGCATATCCGCCGACAGCACCGCGGCCATGAACGGCGCCGGGTAATGCGCCTTGAGCCAGGCAGTCTGGTAGGACACCAGGCCGTAGGCGGCGGAGTGCGACTTGTTGAAGCCGTAACCGGCGAATTTTTCCACCAGGTCGAAGATGTTGCCGGCCAGGTCGGCATCGATGCCGTTGTTGGCACAGCCCTCGATGAAGCCGCCGCGCTGCTTGGCCATCTCCTCGGGCTTCTTCTTGCCCATGGCGCGGCGCAGCATGTCCGCACCGCCGAGGGTGTAACCGGCCATCACCTGGGCGATCTGCATCACCTGTTCCTGGTACAGGATGACGCCGTAGGTGGGCTTGAGCACCGGCTCCAGACCGGCGTACTGGTAATCCGGGTGCGGGTAGGACAGCTCGGCGCGGCCGTGCTTGCGGTTGATGAAGTCGTCCACCATGCCGGACTGCAGCGGGCCGGGGCGGAACAGCGCCACCAGGGCGATCATGTCTTCCAGGCAGTCGGGCTTGAGCTTCTTGATCAGCTCCTTCATGCCGCGCGATTCGAGCTGGAAGACCGCGGTGGTCTCCGCCTTCTGCAGCATGTCGTAGGTCTTCTTGTCATCCAGCGGGATGAAGTCGATGTTGACCAGCTCCTCGTCCTCGGCGCCGTCGCGCTTCTGGATGCGGTGGATGGTTTCCATCGCCCACTTGATGATGGTCAGGGTACGCAGGCCGAGGAAGTCGAACTTGACCAGGCCGGCCTGCTCGACGTCGTCCTTGTCGAACTGGGTCACCAGGCCGCCGCCCTCCTCGTCGCAGGCGATCGGCGAGAAGTCGGTGAGCTTGGTCGGTGCGATCACCACGCCGCCGGCGTGCTTGCCGGTGCCGCGCACCACGCCTTCGAGCTTGAGCGACATGTCCCAGATTTCCCGGGCGTCTTCGTCGTTCTTGAGGAAGTCGCGCAGCGGCTCCTCCATCTCGTAGGCCTTCTCCAGGGTCATGCCCACTTCGAAGGGAATCATCTTCGACAGGCGATCGGCCAGGCCGTAGGACTTGCCCTGGGCGCGCGCCACGTCGCGCACCACCGCCTTGGCCGCCATCGAGCCGAAGGTGATGATCTGGCTCACCGCGTTGCGCCCGTACTTGTCGGCGACGTAGTCGATCACCCGGTCGCGGCCGTCCATGCAGAAGTCGACGTCGAAGTCGGGCATGGATACCCGCTCGGGGTTGAGGAAGCGCTCGAACAGCAGGTCGTAGGCCAAGGGATCGAGGTCGGTGATCTTCAGCACGTAGGCCACCAGCGAACCGGCACCCGACCCCCGGCCCGGGCCGACCGGCACGCCGTTGCTCTTGGCCCACTGGATGAAGTCCATCACGATCAGGAAGTAACCGGGGAAGCCCATCTGGATGATGATATCCAGCTCGAAATTGAGGCGGTCGATATAGACCTGCTTCTTCGCCTGGTAATCCGGCGTGTCCTTGGGCAGCAGCACCTCCAGGCGCTCTTCCAGGCCCTCGAAGGAGGCATGCCGCAGGTAGTCGTCGATGCCCATGCCATTAGGCGTGGGGAAGTCGGGGAGGAAGTACTTGCCCAGCTGCACCTCGATGTTGCAGCGCTTGGCGATCTCCACGCTGTTCTCCAGCGCCTCGGGCAGGTCGGAGAACAGCTCGCACATCTCCGCCGGCGTTTTCAGGTACTGCTGGTCGGAATAGTTGCGCGGCCGGCGCGGGTCATCCAGGGAACGGCCCTCGCCGATGCACACGCGGGTCTCGTGGGCCTCGAAGTCGTCCTGCTTGATAAAGCGCACGTCGTTGGTCGCCACCAGCGGCGCCTCGACGCGGTCGGCCAGGGCCACCGCGGCGTGCAGGTACTCCTCGTCGCCGACCCGGCTGGTGCGCTGCACCTCCAGGTAGAAGCGCTCGGGAAACACCGCCATCCACTCGCGCAGGCGCGCTTCGGCAGCGGCCTCATCGCCGGCCAGCAGGGCCTGGCCGACCTCGCCCTCGCGCGCACCGGACAGGGCGATCAGACCCTCGGCGGCCTCCTTGACCCAGTCGCGCTGGATGATCACCAGGTCGTTGCTCTGCCCTTCGGCCCAGCCGCGCGAGACCAGCTCGGTGAGGTTGCGATAGCCCTTGGCGTTCATCGCCAGCAGGGTCAGGCGCGACAGCGGGCCGTCCTCGTCGGCGCTGGCCAACCAGATGTCGGCGCCGCAGATCGGCTTGATGCCGGCGCCCATGGCGGTCTTGTAGAACTTCACCAGTGCGCACATGTTGCTCATGTCGGTGACCGCCACCGCCGGCATGCCGGCCCCGGCCACCGCCTTGATCAGCGGTTTGACCCGCACCAGGCCGTCGACCAGGGAGTATTCGGTGTGCAGACGCAGGTGGACGAAATTGGGGCTCATGGCGGTCCTGTGCTGAAGACGAAAACAACAAGGCCCGGATTGTACCGGGCCTTGGCTTTTAGGGCAGCGTCTATGCGCTGCGTTTGTCCCAGATGCCCGGCTCCAGCCTGGCCTGGATATCCGGATGGCGGCTGGCGTCGAAGGTCGGCAGCTGGCCGCGCTTGCGCTGCTCGTTGTAGTCGCGCGCCAGACGGATGGCCAGGCCGGAGAGCAGGAGGATGGCGATCAGGTTGGTGATCGCCATCAGGCCCATGGAGACGTCGGCGAGGTTCCAGACGAACGGCAGCGAGGCCAGCGCGCCGAACATCACCATGGCCAGTACCAGCAGGCGGAACAGCAGCAGGCCGCTGGCGTGGTTGTGCTCGAGGAACACCAGGCAACTCTCGGCGTAGCTGTAGTTGGCGACGATGGAGGTGAAGGCGAAGAACAGGATGATCAGCGCCAGGAAATACTGGCCCCAGCCGCCGACCTGGCTGGTCAGCGCGTTCTGCACCAGGCCGATGCCCTCGCCCGCCTGCGGCCCGGCCAGCAGGATGATCGCCGCCGAGGCGGTGCAGATCAGGATGGTGTCGATGAACACCCCGGCCATCTGCACGTAACCCTGCGACGCCGGATGCGGCGGATAGGGGGTGGCGGCTGCGGCGACGTTGGGCGCCGAGCCCATACCCGCCTCGTTGGAGAACAGGCCGCGCTTGACGCCGTTCATGATCGCCGCGCCGATGCCGCCGGCGGCGGCCTCGTGCAGGCCGAAGGCGCTCTTGACGATCAGGACCAAGATGCCCGGCAGCTGATCCAGGTTGAGCAGGATCAGCACCAGCGCCAGCAGCAGGTAGGCCGCCGCCATGAACGGCACCGCCAGTTCGGAGAACCGCGCGATCGAGCGCAGGCCGCCGAAGATGATCAGGCCGGTGAGCAGCACCAGCAGCGCGCCTATGGCCAGCGCAGCGACCTGCACCGGGCTGCCGGCGATGCTCAGCGTACCCCAGTCCAGGCCGAAGGCGCCGATCAGCGCGCCGCTGATGGTATTGGCCTGCACCGAATTGAAGACGAAACCGAAGGCGATGATCAGAAAGATCGAGAACAGCACGCCCATCCAGCGTGCGCCCAGGCCGCGCTCCATGTAGTAGGCCGGGCCGCCGCGGAACTGGCCCCTGGCGTCGCGGGTCTTGAACAGCTGGGCCAGGGTCGCCTCGACGAACGCGTTGGCCATGCCGACCAGGGCGATCATCCACATCCAGAAGATCGCCCCCGGCCCGCCCAGGGTGATGGCCACTGCCACGCCCGCCACGTTGCCGGTACCGACCCGCGCCGCCAGCGAGGTGCACAGCGCCTGGAACGAGGAGATCCCGGCGGCATCGCTCTGCCGGCTGCCGCGCAGCACGCTGAAGATATGGCCGAAATGGCGGAACTGAATCAGCCCCAGGCGCGCGGTGAAATACAGGCCGCAGCCCACCAGCAGCCAGATCAGCACCTTGCCCCAGATGAGGCCGTTGAGTAGGTCGACGACCTGATTGGCCATGTCGTGCATCATCACTCCCCTGCCGCCGCCGGCGGCTTCTACGTTGGCCCGGGATCGCCGGGGCGGATAGCGGGTCGAGGCCCGTCGGGATACTGCGCAGAGTCTAGCCTGCGCAAAGGGGCGGCACTTTGGGGGATCGCGGTTTTCATGGCTTGCGCTGAGGCGACCAATGCAGTCGGTCAGGCGACAAGGCGCGACCTCAGCGCTCCAGCAGCTCGCGTACCGGGGCGAAGGAGCGCCGATGGATCGGCGTCGGTCCGAGGCGGCGCAGCGCTTCGAGGTGGGTGGGCGTCGGATAGCCCTTGTGCCCGGCGATGCCGTAGCCGGGATAGAGACGATCCATCTCGACCATCTCGCGGTCGCGGCTGACCTTGGCCAGAATGGACGCGGCGGCGATGGCCGGCACCTTGGCGTCGCCGCCGACCACTGGCGCGCTGGGTACCGCCAGCTTGGGGCAGCGGTTGCCGTCGATCAGCGCCAGCTTCGGCGTCACGCCGAGCCCGGCAACCGCGCGCTGCATGGCCAGCATGGTCGCGTGGAGGATATTCAGGCGGTCGATCTCCTCCACCTCGGCGCGGGCAATGCACCAGGCCAGGGCCTTCTCGCGAATCTCGTCGAACAGCCTGTCGCGGCGCGCCTCGGACAGCTTCTTGGAGTCGTTGAGGCCCTGGATCGGCCGCGCCGGATCGAGGATCACCGCGGCGGTGACCACCGCGCCGCACAGCGGACCGCGGCCGACCTCATCGACCCCGGCCACCAGGTCCTCGACCAGGGCAAAGTCCAATCCCAGCTGCATCAGCGACCGACCAGCTTGAGCACGGCCTCGGCCGCCTGCGCCGAGGCGTCGCGGCGCAGGGCGCGGTGGATCACGTCGAAACCTTCGGTCTGCACCTCGCCGCCGTCGATCAGCGGCGCCAGCGATTGCGCCAGGGCATCGGCGCTGGCCGCGTCCTGGATCAGCTCCGGCACCAGCAGGCGCTCGGCCAGCAGGTTGGGCAGGGAAATGTACGGACTCTTCACCAGGCGTTTGAGAATGCGGTAGGTCAGCGGCGCCACGCGATAGGCCACCACCATCGGCCGCTTGTACAGCAGCGCTTCCAGGGTCGCGGTGCCGGAGGCGATCAGCACCGCGTCGCAGGCGGCCAGGGCCTCGTGCGAGCGGCCGTCTAGCAGGGTCAGCGGCAGGTCGCGGCTGGCCAGCATCTGCTCCAGTTGCGCGCGGCGTTCCGGCGTGGCGCAGGGCAGCAGGAAGCGGATGCCGGGGCGCAGCGCGCGCAGGCGAATCGCCGCATCGAGGAACAGCTCGCCGAGGCGCGCGACTTCCCCGCCGCGGCTGCCCGGCATCAACGCCACCACTGGCTCGTCCTGCGGCAGGTCCAGCGCCTCGCGCGCCGCGGCGCGGTCGGCCTGCGGCGGGATGGCGTCGGCCAGCGGGTGACCGACGAAGCGCACCGGCACCTGATGAGCGTCGTAGAACTGCGCCTCGAAGGGGAACAGCGTCAGCATCAGGTCGCAGGCGTCGCGAATCTTCAGCACGCGTTTCTGCCGCCAGGCCCAGACTGAGGGGCTGACGTAGTGCACGGTCTTGATCCCGGCGCGGCGCAGCTTGAGCTCCAGGCCCAGGTTGAAATCCGGCGCATCGATGCCGATGAACACATCCGGCTTGGCGGCGATCAGCTCGCGCGCCAGCTGACGACGGCGGCCGAGCAGCTCGAACAGGCGGCCGAGCACCTCGACCAGGCCCATCACCGCCAGGCGTTCCATGGGGAAGGAGGATTGCAGCCCCTCGGCCTCCATCCGCGCGCCGCCGACGCCGATGAACTCGGCATCCGGGTGCCTGGCCTTGAGCGCCTGCATCAGCCCGGCGCCGAGGATGTCGCCGGACGCCTCGCCGGCGACCAGCGCTATACGCAACGGCCTGCTCATCAGCGGGTGATGCCGCGGGTGGACGCCTGGATGGAGTCGCGAAATACCGCGACTTCCGGGAACTGCGCAGACAGCTCGGCCAACTCGACCAGCGCCTGCTCGACGGTCATGCCCTGGCGATAGACCAGTTTGTAGGCCTTGCGCAGGGCGGCGATGGCATCACTGGAGAAGCCGCGGCGGCGCATGCCCTCGAAGTTCATGCTGCGCGCCTCGGCCGGGTTGCCGAACACGGTGACGTAGGCCGGCACATCCTTGCCGATGGCGGTGCCCATGCCGGAGAAGCTGTGCGCGCCAATGCGGCAGAACTGATGCACCAGGGTGTAACCGGAGAGGATCGCCCAGTCGTCGACCCAGACATGCCCGGCCAGCGCGGTGTTGTTGACCAGGATGCAGTGGTTGCCGATCACGCTGTCGTGGCCGATATGGGCGTAGGCCATGATCAGGTTGTGATCACCCAGGGTGGTCTCGCCGCGATCCTGCACAGTGCCGCGGTGAATGGTGACGCCCTCGCGAATGACGTTGTGGTCGCCGATCACCAGGCGGGTCGGTTCGCCCTTGTACTTCAGATCGGGGGTGTCCTCGCCTACCGAGGAAAACTGGTAGATGCGATTGTGCTTGCCGATCACGGTCGGCCCCTTGAGGATCACATGGGGGCCGATCACCGAACCCTCGCCGATTTCCACATCGGGTCCAATGATCGACCAGGGGCCGACCTGAACGCCATCCGCCAGCTTCGCCGACGGATCGATAATGGCGCGAGGGTCAATCAAACTCATAGTTTGCGTTCCGCACAGATGATTTCGGCCGAGCAGACTTCCTTGCCATCGACGCTGGCGCGGCACTCGAACTTCCAGATGCTGCGGCGATCGCTCAGGTACTTGGCTTCCAGCACCAGCTGGTCGCCCGGCAGCACCGGCGAGCGGAAACGCAGTTTGTCCGAGCCGACGAAATAGTAGAGGGTGCCATCGGCCGGCTTCACGCCCATCATCTTGAAGCCGAGGATACCGGCGGCCTGGGCCATCGCCTCGATGATCAGCACGCCCGGCATGATCGGGTGTTCGGGGAAGTGACCGTTGAAGAACGGCTCGTTGATGCTGACATTCTTATAGGCGCGAATGCACTTGCCCTCGACGTCCAGGTCCACCACACGATCCACCAGAAGGAAGGGATAGCGGTGCGGCAAGTATTCACGAATTTCGTTGATGTCCATCATGTCCGGATAAGCCTGTAAGAAAAAAGAGGAGCGCGGCCTGGCCGGCTCAGGCATCAGATGAGGCGTTCGCGCTCGGGGTCACGGCAGCCAGCTGTTTTTCCAGCTCGCGCAGGCGCTTGGCCATATCGTCCAGCTGACGAATGCGCGCCGCGCTCTTCTTCCATTCCGCCGCCGGCTGCATCGCGGTGCCTGAAGAATAGGCGCCCGGCTCGGTAATGGAACGGGTGACCATGGTCATGCCGGTGACGAACACGTTGTCGCACACCTCGATATGCCCGACCATGCCGACGCCGCCGGCGATCATGCAGTTGCGACCGATCTTGGTGCTGCCGGAAATCCCCACGCAGCCGGCCATGGCGGTGTTGTCGCCGATCTGCACGTTGTGCGCGATCATGATCTGGTTATCCAGCTTGACCCCGTTGCCGATCAGGGTGTCGGACAGCGCGCCGCGGTCGACCGTGGTGTTGGCGCCGATCTCGACGTCGTCGCCGATGCTCACCCCGCCGATCTGCGCGATCTTCTGCCACACGCCCTTCTCGTTGGCGAAACCGAAGCCCTCGCCACCGATCACCGCGCCGGACTGGATCACCACGCGCTTGCCGATGCGCACGTCGTGGTACAGGGTCACCCGCGGCGCCAGCCAGCCGCCCTCGCCGATCACCGAACGGGCGCCGACGACGCAGTGCGCGCCGATGCTGACACCGGCGCCAATCTGCGCGCCGGCCTCGATCACCGCATAGGCACCAACGCTGGCAGTCGGATCGATCTGGGCATCCGCCGCCACCAAGGCAGTCGCATGTACGCCGGCCGCGGCCTGCGGCTTGCGGTCGAACAGGTGCGAGAGCTGGGCATAGGCCAGATAGGGGTTGGCGACGATCAGCGCGTCACCGGCGTAGCCCTCGGCATCGGCGGCGGTGAGCAGCAGCGCGCCGGCGCGGGTCTGCGCCAGGTACTTGCGGTACTGGGCATTGGCCAGGAAGCTCAACTGCTCGGGCCCGGCCTCCTGCAAGGTGGCCAGGCCCGCGATGAGCTTGCCTTCGGCGCCGCGCAGGGTGGCGCCCAGGCGCTCGGCCAGCTGGCCGAGAGTAAAGACTACTGCCGTCATGATCAGCGCAGCTGGTTCATGCGCTCGATGACCTGGCGGGTGATGTCGAACTGGGGTTTGACATCGATCACCGCGCCGCGCTCGAGCACCAGGTCGAAGTTACCCTTCTTGATCACCTCTTCCACCGCCTTGTCCAGGTTCGGCTTGAGCTTGGCCAGCATCTCGCGGTCGGCGATGGCCTTGGCTTCGTTCAGCTCCTTGGACTGGAACTGGAAGTCGCGGGCCTTCTGCTTGAATTCGAGCTCGAGACGCTCGCGCTCGGCCTGCTGCATCTTCTCGCCTTCCTTGACCATGCGGTCCTGGATGCGCTTGGCGTCGCTTTCCAGGGTCTTGAGCTTGTTCAGCTGCGGACCGAACTTCTTCTCGGCATCGACCGCGTAGCGCTTGGCCGCGTCGGACTCGAGCAGGGCCATCTGATAGTTCAGCACGGCCACCTTCATCTCGGCGAACGCCGGAGTGGCGATCAGGGCGGCGGTGAACAGAACCAGTTGAGTCAACTTACGCACAATGCACTCCTGCAACAAAACTGTTGGCTTTCGGTGAATAGGTTTAGAAGGTCTGGCCCAGGGAGAACTGGAACACCTGGGTATCGGCATCATCGGGCTTCATCACCGGCATGGCCAGGCTGAAGCTCAGGGGGCCCAGCGCGGTGATCCAGGTCAGGCCGACGCCCACGGAGCTGGCCATATTGCCGAAGTCGATATCGCAGCTGTCGCTCAAGCGCTTCTGGCTGGACGTGCAGTTGGTGTCGAAGACGTTGCCCACGTCCCAGAACAGCGCGGTGCGCAGCGAGCGCTGGTCCTTGACGAAAGGCATGGGGAACAGCAGCTCGACGCCGCCCTGCACCAGCACGTTGCCGCCGAACGGCAGCGCATCCTGATCCGGATCGGTCACCCGTCCTCTGGAGTCCACCTGATTGAAGATCAGGTTACCGTTTGCGTCGCGAACTGCGCTAGGTGTGCTGCGCGGACCCAAACTGCTGTCCTCGAAACCGCGCACCGAGTTGAAACCGCCGGCGTAGTAGTGCTCGTAGAACGGCAACTCAGACGTAGAGCCGTAGCTGTCGCCATAGCCCAGCTGGGTATGGAAGCGCATGGTGTAGTTGTCGGACAGCGGGGTAAAGATCTGGCCGCGGTAGTCGAGCTTGTAGAACGACAGGTCGCTGCCCGGCAGGGTGGTTTCCAGCACCAGGCTCTGCGAATGGCCACGGTTGGCCAGTACGCCACGGTTCAGGGTCGATTCGGACCAGCCGATGGAACCCTTGAAGTTCAGATAACGATCGCCTTCCTGCTCGATGAAGTCGAAGATCTCGTCGACGGTGTAGAGGCCGGTGTCGATGCTATCCTGCTGCGCGGTCAGGCCGTAGGTCAGGCGTGAGGTCTCGCTGATCGGATAGCCGATGCTGAGGCCGGCGCCGAGGCTGTCGACCGAGTAGCTGGAGACGTCGACGTCGAGTTCGTCGTAGTCGGTGGTGCGGTAGAAGGCGTTGTAGCCCAGGCTGACGCCGTCCACCGTCCAGTAGGGGTCGACGAAGCCGAAGCTGTAGCGGGTCTGGTATTCGCTGCGGGTCAGGCCGACGCTGACCTTGTTACCGGTACCGAGGAAGTTGTTCTGGCTGATCGAGCCGCCGAGGATCAGACCGGCGTTCTGAGCGAAGCCGACGCTGGCGGTGATGGAACCGGACGGCTGCTCCTCGACGCTGTAGTTGACGTCGATTTGGTCGTCGGTGCCCGGCACCTGCGGGGTCTCGACGTTGACTTCCTTGAAGAAGCCCAGGCGCTCGAGACGGGTCTTGGACTGGTCGATCAGGTAGGTCGAGGCCCAGCCACCTTCCATCTGGCGCATTTCACGGCGCAGCACTTCGTCCTCGGACTTGGTGTTGCCGCGGAAGTTGATGCGGTTGACGTAGGCGCGCTTGCCCGGGTCGACGAAGAAGGTGATCGAGACGGTGTTGTCCTCGTCGTGCGCTTCCGGCACGCCGTTGACGTTGGCGAAGGTGTAGCCCTCGTTGCCCAGGCGGCGGGTGATCAGCTCGCTGGTGGTGGTCATCACCTTGCGCGAGAAGACCTGCCCTTCCTTGACCAGCAGCAGCGCGCGCACGTCCTCTTCCGGCACCTTGAGGTCGCCGGACAGCTTCACTTCGCGCACGCTGTACTTCTCGCCCTCGTCGACGTTGACGGTGATGTAGACGTGCTTCTTGTCCGGGGTGATGGACACCTGGGTGGAGCTGATGTCCATGTTGATGTAGCCGCGGTCCAGGTAGTAGGAGCGCAGGCGTTCGAGGTCGCCGGACAGCTTCTCGCGGGCGTACTTGTCGTCGTTCTTGAAGAACGACAGCCAGTTGGTGGTCTTCAGTTCGAACAGGTCGACCAGGTCCTCGTCGGAGAACACGGTGTTGCCGACCACGTTGATGTGCTGGATGGCGGCGACCGTGCCTTCGTTGATGGTGATCTTCAGCGCCACGCGGTTGCGCGGCTGGGGAATCACTTCGGCTTCGATCTCGGCCGAGTAGCGGCCCTGGGCCACGTACTGGCGCTGCAGCTCGTTGCGCACGCCTTCGAGGGTGGCGCGCTGGAAGATTTCGCCCTCGGCCAGACCCGACTGGTTCAGGCCCTTGAGCAGGTCTTCGGTGGTGATGGCCTTGTTGCCCTCGATCTCGATGCCGGAGATGGAGGGGCGCTCGACCACGGTGATGACCAGCACGTCGCCATCGCGACCGAGCTGGATGTCCTGGAAGAAACCAGTCTTGAACAGGGAGCGGGTGGCATCGACCAGCTGGCGGTCATCGACCTGTTCGCCGACGTTCAGCGGCAGTGCGCCGAACACGCTGCCGGCGGAAACCCGCTGCAGGCCATTGACGCGAATATCGGAGATGGTGAAGGACTCGGCGTGAACTTCGGCGATCATCAATGCGGACAGTACCGCAGGTAGCAGCAGACGTTTCATGAAGTCCTTTCTTATTCCAACTGACGATAAAAATCTGTCACCCAAGGCGACACTTTTTTGCAAGTACCGAGAGCGTATTTCAACGATGCTTACAGACGGCTCAGGTCGTTGACCAAGGCCAGCAGCATCACGCCGATGACCAGACTGATGCCGATCTGCATCCCCCACCCCTGAACCCGCTCGGACAAGGGACGACCACGCACCCACTCGACCAGGTAAAACAGCAGATGCCCACCGTCCAGCACGGGGATGGGCAGCAGATTGAGAACCCCCAGGCTAATGCTCAGATATGCAAGGAATTTCAGGAAATCCCCGAGCCCTGACTCAGCCGAAGCGCCCGCCACTTTAGCAATGGTTATCGGCCCGCTCAAGTTTTTTACCGAGAGCTCCCCGAACAGCATTTTCTTCAGCGAATCGAGGGTCAACAGGCTCATCGCCCAGGTCTGCCGCAGCCCTTCGACCACCCCTTCGAGCGGCCCGTAACGCACTTCGCGAAGCATCTCCGGCGGCCATTCGACGCCCGCCACACCGGCACCCAGATAACCGCTGCGCGCCTCGCCCTCGCCGCGCGCGGCCAGGGTCAGCTCGACATCCAGCGCCTGCCCGGCACGCTCGATGCGCAGCCTGACCGTCTCGCCCGGCAGGGCGCGCACGCGGTCGACCAGTTGCTGCCAATCGGCCAAGGGCTGCTCGTCGAGCGCCAGCAGACGGTCGCCAGGCTGCAACCCGGCCGCCTGCGCCGGCCCCTTGGGATCGAGTTCGGCGAGCACCGGCTCCAGCGCCGGGCGCCAGGGGCGAATGCCCAGCGAGCCGATCGGGTCCGGCTCGTCGACACCGCGCAGCCAGTTGTCCAGCTGCAGCTGCTTGGGCGACTCGGCGGTGGAACCGGGCTCGAGCACGCGCAGGTCGAGACTGCCGCTTTCGCCCAGACGGCGCACCAGCTGCAGATTGACCGCCGCCCAGCCGCTGGTGGGCTTGCCGTCGACCGCGACGATTTCCTGGCCGGCCTGCAGACCGGCCGCCGCCGCCAGGCTGCCCTCCTGCACCGCGCCGATCACCGGGCGCACCTGCTGGCTGCCGAGCATGGCGACGAACCAGAAGAACAGCAGCGCCAGGAGGAAGTTGGCCAACGGACCGGCCGCGACTATGGCGATGCGCTGGCGCACGCTCTTGCGATTGAAGGATTGTTCGAGCAGCGCCGGCGGCACGTCGCCCTCGCGCTCGTCGAGCATCTTGACGTAGCCGCCCAGGGGAATGGCGGCGATGACGAACTCGGTGCCTTGGCGGTCGTGCCAGCGCATCAATGGCGTACCGAAGCCCACGGAGAAGCGCAGTACCTTGACCCCGCAACGCCGCGCCACCCAGAAGTGCCCGTACTCGTGAAAAGTCACTAGCACACCCAGGGCGATCAGGGTGCCGACCAACATATACAGCCCGCTCATCTATTCTCTCCGGCCCGTCAACGACGGGCGAGCCACTCGGCCGCCAGCGCGCGCGCGCGCCGATCGACCTCGAACACCGCATCGAGCGCTTCGACCGCCTGCACCGACTGCGCGTTCAACACCGCTTCAATCATACGCGCGATATCGCTGAAGCGAATGCGTCGCTGCAGGAATGCCTCGACCGCCACTTCGTTGAGCGCATTGAGCATGGCCGGCGCGCTGCCGCCGGCCTGCGCCGCCTCGCGGGCCAGGCGCAGGCAGGGGAACCGCTGCGCATCGGGGCGCTCGAAATCCAGGCGACCGACGGCGAACAGATCCAGCGGCGCCACTCCCGAGTCGATCCGCTCGGGCCAGGCCAAGGCATGGGCGATCGGCGTGCGCATGTCGGGGTTGCCCAGCTGGGCCAGCACCGAGCCGTCGACGTAATCGACCAGCGAATGGATCACGCTCTGCCGGTGGATCACCACCTCAACCTGCTCGGGCCGCGCATCGAACAGCCAGCAGGCCTCGATCAGCTCCAGGCCCTTGTTCATCATGCTCGCCGAGTCGACCGAGATCTTGCGCCCCATCGACCAGTTGGGATGGGCGCAGGCCTGTTCCGGGGTGACGCGCTCCAGCTCGGCCAGCGGCGTTTCGCGAAACGGCCCGCCGGAGGCGGTGAGCAGGATGCGCCGCACGCCGACCGGCTGCAGGCCGCGCGCATAGTCGCCGGGCAGGCACTGGAAGATGGCGTTGTGTTCGCTGTCGATGGGCAGCAGGGTGGCGCCACTCTCGCGCACCGCCTGCATAAACAGGGCGCCGGACATCACCAGCGCCTCCTTGTTGGCCAGCAGCACCTTCTTGCCCGCGCGCACCGCGGCCAGGGTCGGCTTAAGCCCGGCGGCGCCGACGATGGCGGCCATCACGCAATCGACCTCGGCAGCGGCGGCCACGGCACACAAGCCCTCCTCGCCCACCAGCACCTCGGTCGCCAGGCCGGCGCCGCGCAGACTGCTCTGCAGCTCGTGCGCGGCGCTAGTATCGGGCACCACCGCATAATCCGGGCGATGCAGCAGGCACAGGGCCTGCAGCTCGGCCAGACGGGAAAAGCCGCTCAGGGCGAAGACTTGGTAACGCTCGGGATGGCGGGCGATCACGTCCAGGGTGCTGAGACCGATGGAGCCGGTCGCGCCCAGCACGGTGATCCGCTGCGGCGCACTCACAGCGAACCCCAACCCGCCAGCCAGAGCAGCGCGGCGAACAGCGGAATGGCTGCGGTCAGACTGTCGATGCGATCCAGCACGCCGCCGTGACCGGGCAACAGGTTGCTGCTGTCCTTGATCCCGGACTGACGCTTGAACATGCTCTCGGTCAGGTCGCCGACCACCGAGAGCAGCACCACCAGCGCCGCACCGGCCAGCGCCAGCAGCAGGCCGCCAGCGCTCCAGCCCTGTTGCAGGCCTACCGCCAGGGTGATCAGCAGGCTGGCGGCGAGGCCGCCGTACAGCCCTTCCCAGCTCTTGCCGGGGCTGACGCTGGGCGCCAGCTTGCGCTTGCCGAAGGTCTTGCCGGCGAAATAGGCGCCGATATCCGCGCCCCACACCAGCACCATCACCGCGATGATCAGGCCATTGGCCTGCGGCCACTGCTTGAGCAGCACCAGGCCCTGCCAGGCGGGTAGCAGAATCAGCAAGCCGATCAGCAGCTTGCCGGGCCAACCGCCCCAGTAACGGCTGCTGGCGGGGTAGCCCAGCACCAGCAGAGTGGCCAGCACCCACCAGAGCAGGGCCGCGGCCAGCAGCCAGGGCGCCAGCGCCGGAGTCAGGTACAGGCCGTAAAGCAGCGCCGCGACCAGCGCGGCATAGGCGATGCGCAAAGGCTGCGCGGCGAACCCGGCCAGACGCGCCCACTCCCAGCCGCCAAGCACGACCACCGCACCGATAAACAGCGCGAATGCCGCCCCGTCGAGCAGGAAAAACCCGCCCAGGGCGATGGGCAGCAGCACCAACGCGGTGATGATTCGCTGTTTCAACATTAAGAACGCGCCTCGGCTTCCACCTGCTCGCTGGTCTTGCCGAAGCGACGCTGGCGGGTAGCGAAATCGGCCAGCGCCTTGCGCATGGCCTCGTGCTTGAAATCCGGCCAGTACAGGTCGGAGAAGTACAGTTCGCTGTATGCCAACTGCCAGAGCAGGAAGTTGCTGATGCGGTGCTCGCCGCCGGTGCGGATACACAGGTCCGGCAGCGGCAGGTCGCCGGTGGCCAGGCAGGTCTGGAGCAGCCCGGGGGTGATGTCCTCCGGCTGCAGGTGACCGGCCTGTACCTCGCGCGCCAGGCGCTGGGCAGCCTGGGCGATGTCCCACTGGCCGCCGTAGTTGGCGGCGATCTGCAGGGTGAAGCGGCGGTT
Source organism: Pseudomonas sp. AOB-7 (assembly GCF_003696305.1). Lineage (GTDB taxonomy): Bacteria > Pseudomonadota > Gammaproteobacteria > Pseudomonadales > Pseudomonadaceae > Aquipseudomonas. The sequence continues at coordinate 41,893 of NZ_RFFK01000013.1, forward strand.
GCCGGCGGTCAGCGCCTCGGCCTCGCGCATGGCGGCCTGCAGCTCGGGATGAAAGCGCGAACGATCACCGATGATGCGCAGGCCGATGTCGTTGTCCAGCAGCTTCTTCGCCTCGCGGCGCAGCGCACCGAGGAACAGCTCCATCAGCGCGCCGACCTCCTCGGCCGGGCGCTGCCAGTTCTCGCTGGAGAAGGCGAACAGGGTCAGCACCTCGACCCCGGCCTCGGCACACACCTCGATCACCGCGCGCACCGCGTCGACCCCGGCCTTGTGCCCGGCCACTCCCGGCAACAGGCGCTTCTTGGCCCAACGGTTGTTGCCATCCATGATGATGGCGACGTGCCGCGGCACCGCGCCCAGCTTGCTCTTGTCCATGTGGGTGTCCTGACCGTCAGACGGCCATCAAGTCCGCTTCCTTGGCCTCCAGGGCCTTGTCCACGTCGCCGACGAACTTGTCGGTGAGCTTCTGCAACTCGTCGGCGGCACGACGCTCTTCGTCTTCGCTGATTTCCTTGGCCTTGGCCAGCTTCTTCAGCTCGGCCAGGGCGTCGCGGCGCACATTGCGCACGGCGACCTTGGCGTCCTCGGCGACGCCGCGGGCCTGCTTGGTGTAACCCTTGCGGGTTTCCTCGGTCAGCGCCGGCATCGGCACGCGGATGGTAGTGCCGGCGCTGCTCGGGTTCAGGCCCAGGTCGGAAGTCAGGATGGCCTTCTCGATGGCGGCGCCGAGGCTCTTGTCGTGCGCGACGATCTTCAGGGTACGGGCGTCCTCGACGGTGATCGCGGCCACCTGGTTCAGCGGCATGTCGCTGCCCCAGGCCGGCACCTTGATGCTGTCCAGGATGCTCGGGTGAGCACGGCCGGTACGGATGGAGGCCAGATTGCGATCCAGCGCCTCCAGGGACTTACCCATGCGTTCCTGGGCGTCTTTCTTGATGTCGTTGATCATTGTGCATCCTCCTCGATCAGGGTTCCTTCGGCGCCGCCGACCACTACGTTGAGCAGGGCGCCCGGCTTGTTCATGTTGAAGACCCGCAGCGGCATCTTGTGGTCGCGGCACAGACAGATGGCGGTCAGGTCCATCACGCCCAGCTTGCGATCGAGCACCTCGTCATAGGTCAGGCGCTCGAACTTCTCGGCATGCGGGTCCTTGAACGGGTCGGCAGTGTACACGCCATCGACCTTGGTCGCTTTCAGTACCACGTCGGCATCGATCTCGATGGCGCGCAGACAGGCGGCGGAATCGGTGGTGAAGAACGGGTTGCCGGTGCCGGCGGCGAAGATCACCACCTCGCCGGTCTTCAGGTGGCGCATGGCCTTGCGCCGATCGTAATGATCGGTGACGCCGACCATGGAGATCGCCGACATGACGATGGCGGGGATGTTCGAGCGCTCCAGGGCGTCGCGCATGGCCAGGGCGTTCATCACCGTGGCCAGCATGCCCATGTGGTCGCCGGTGACCCGATCCATGCCGGCGGCCGACAGGGCGGCGCCGCGGAACAGGTTGCCGCCGCCGATCACCAGGCCAACCTGCACGCCGATCCCCACCAGCTGCCCCACTTCCAGGGCCATGCGGTCGAGCACCTTGGGGTCGATGCCGAAATCTTCCGAGCCCATCAGGGCCTCGCCGCTGAGTTTGAGCAGAATGCGTTTGTAGCGAGGTTGGCGACCACTCGTCTGCTGAGCCATTGCAAGTCTCTCCTGCGGCGATATGAATGCTGTGGCGATGCCTGAGCATCGCAATTATCCGGCACTTCGACAGCGCCGACGACCGTTGGTTGAAACGGCCGCTGTTGCATTTGTCACCCCCCATTCGGCAAAGAGGCTGCACGCGCAAGCGGGCAGCCTCTCTGGGGCAACTGGTCGAACCGCCGATTACTGCTTGCTGGCAGCAACCTGGGCAGCGACTTCGGCAGCGAAGTCGGTTTCGGCCTTCTCGATGCCTTCGCCCACTTCGTAACGCACGAAGGAAACGACTTCGGCACCAGCCTTCTTCACCAGGTCACCGACCTTGACTTCCGGATCCATGATGAAGGCTTGCTCGACCAGGCTGGCCTCGGCGAGGAACTTGGCGATACGGCCTTTGACCATGTTCTCGACGATGTTTTCCGGCTTGCCGGCGATCTTCTCGGCGTTCAGCTGCAGGAAGATTTCCTTTTCCTTGGCCACCAGCTCGTCGGACACCTGGTCCGGGGTGACCACGGCCGGGTTGCTCGCCGCGACGTGCATGGCGACGTGCTTGGCCAGCTCGTCGTTGCCGCCCTTGAGGACGACCAGCACGCCGATGCGGTGGCCGTGCAGGTAGGCACCGACGGTTTCGCCGGAAACGGCGGTCAGACGACGGATGTTGACGTTCTCGCCGCACTTGGCCACCAGGGCCTCACGAGCGGACTCGCGGGAAGCGATCAGCGGAGCGGCTTCGGTCAGGTTCTTCTCGAAGGCTTCGTCGATGCTTTCCTTGACGAAAGCCTTGAAGTCATCCTGCAGAGCCAGGAAGTCGGTCTGCGAGTTGACTTCGATGATCAGGCCACGGCCGCCTTCGACGCGCACGGCGATGGAGCCTTCGGCGGCGATGTTGCCGGCCTTCTTGGCAGCCTTGATGGCACCGGAAGCGCGCATGTCGTCAATCGCCTTCTCGATGTCGCCACCGGCGGCAACCAGGGCCTTCTTGCATTCCATCATGCCTTGGCCGGTACGCTCGCGCAGTTCTTTAACCAGGGCTGCAGTAACTTCTGCCATCTTGAAAATCCTCTCGGTAGGTCTTCAACCATTCGCCCGATGAGTGGGCGATCAAATCTGTGAGTGGCAAAAAGGGGGCCTAGCCCCCTTCTTGCACAGCGCATAACGCTAACTGCTTGGCGTTACCGCTTAGCCTTCGGCGGCTTCGGCAGCCGGGGCTTCTTCGACGAACTCGTCGGTGCCGCCGCCAGCGTTGCTGCGACCACGGATCACGGCGTCGGCCATGGCACCCATGTACAGCTGGATGGCGCGGATGGCGTCGTCGTTACCCGGGATGATGTAGTCAACGCCTTCCGGGCTGCTGTTGGTATCGACGATGCCGATGACCGGGATACCCAGCTTGTTGGCTTCGGTGATGGCGATGCGCTCGTGGTCGACGTCGATCACGAACAGCGCGTCCGGCAGGCCGCCCATGTCCTTGATACCGCCCAGGCTGCGATCCAGTTTCTCCAGATCGCGGGTGCGCATCAGGGCTTCTTTCTTGGTCAGCTTGGCGAAGGTGCCGTCCTGGGACTGGGTTTCCAGCTCGCGCAGGCGCTTGATCGAAGCACGGATGGTCTTGTAGTTGGTCAGCATGCCGCCCAACCAGCGGTGATCGACGAAGGGCGAACCGCAACGAGCGGCTTCTTCGCGAACGATCTTGCCAGCGGAACGCTTGGTGCCGACGAACAGGATCTTGTTCTTGCCAGCGGCCAGCTTCTCAACGAACGACAGGGCGTCGTTGAACATCGGCAGGGTTTTTTCGAGGTTGATGATGTGAATCTTGTTACGCGCACCGAAAATGTACTTGCCCATTTTCGGGTTCCAGTAACGGGTCTGGTGGCCGAAGTGCACACCGGCCTTCAGCATATCGCGCATATTGACTTGGGACATGATAGTTCCTTGATAAGTCGGGTTAGGCCTCCACGTATCCCAGCTTCCAACCCTTGCGGGCACCCAGGAAACCGTGTCGATACGTGTGTGGGTTTAGGCTTTCGGGCATGCCGCCCGTAAAGCGGCGCGTTTTATACCACAGAAAGCAGCCGCAAGCTACCAGCCTCAGGCAGCAAATGACGCCAGGCGCCCCTCCGCCACCCACTTGCAGCGGCCTTTGGGGCTTGCGCCTCCTAGCTGCTAAGATACTCCCCTTTTCCGTTCGCGCCCGAGAGCTTCATATGACCGTCACCATCAAATCCCCCGACGAAATCGAGAAAATGCGCGTGGCCGGCCGCCTGGCCGCCGAGGTGCTGGAGATGATCGGCGAGTACGTCAAGCCCGGGGTTACCACCGACGAGCTGGATCGCATCTGCCACGACTATATAGTCAATGTGCAGCAGGCCATCCCCGCCCCGCTCAACTACAAGGGCTTCCCCAAGTCGATCTGCACTTCGATCAACCACGTGGTGTGCCACGGCATCCCCAACGACAAGCCGCTGAAAGATGGCGACGTGCTGAACATCGACGTCACCGTGATCAAGAACGGCTACCACGGCGACACCAGCAAGATGTTCATGGTCGGCAAGGTTGCCGAGTGGGCCGAGCGTCTGGCCAAGGTCACCCAGGAATGCATGTATAAAGGCATCGAACTGGTCAAGCCGGGCACCCGCCTGGGCGATATCGGCGAGGTGATCCAGAAGCACGCGGAGAAGAACGGTTTTTCCGTGGTGCGCGAGTACTGCGGCCACGGCATCGGCGCGGTGTTCCACGAGGAGCCGCAGGTGCTGCACTACGGCCGCGCCGGCACCGGCATGGAGCTCAAGGAAGGCATGACCTTCACCATCGAGCCGATGATCAACCAGGGCCGCCCGGAAACCCGCCTGCTCGGCGACGGCTGGACCGCCATCACCAAGGACCGCAAGCTGTCGGCGCAGTGGGAACACACCGTGCTGGTCACCGCCGGTGGCTACGAGATCCTCACCCTGCGCAGCGACGACACCCTGCCGCGCACCTCGGCCTGAGCCAGGGTGCGCCGTGCGCACCAAAAACCGCACGGTGCGCCCGGCGCACCCTACGCACCTTTAGAGGAAGGCAATTGCATGCCGCAGATGGACCCCGAACTGTTTGACCGCGGTCAGTTCCAGGCCGAGCTGGCGCTCAAGTCCAGCCCCATCGCCGCGTTCAAGAAGGCCATCCGCCATGCCCGCGAGGTGCTCGACGCCCGCTTCCAGGGCGGCCGCGACATCCGCCGCCTGGTCGAGGACCGCGCCTGGTTCGTCGACCAGATACTGCAGGAAGCCTGGAAGCGCTTCGCCTGGAGCGAGGACGCCGACATCGCCCTGCTCGCCGTCGGCGGCTACGGCCGCGGCGAACTGCACCCCTATTCCGACATCGACCTGCTGATCCTGCTCGACAGCAGCGATCACGAGATCTTCCGCGAGCCGATCGAGGGCTTTCTCACCCTGCTCTGGGACATCGGCCTGGAAGTCGGCCAGAGCGTGCGTTCGGTCGACGAGTGCGCCGAGGAGGCGCGCGCCGATCTGACGGTGATCACCAATCTGATGGAAAGCCGCACCATCGCCGGCCCCGAGCACCTGCGCCAGCGCATGCAGGCGGTGACCAGCAGCGAGCGGATGTGGCCGAGCAAGCACTTCTTCCTGGCCAAGCGCGAGGAACGCAAGGCGCGCCACGCCAAGTACAACGACACCGAGTACAACCTCGAACCCAACGTCAAGGGCTCGCCGGGCGGCCTGCGCGACATCCAGACCGTGCTCTGGGTGGCGCGCCGCCAGTTCGACACGCTGAATCTGCACGCCATGGTCGGCCAGGGCTTTCTGCTGGAGAGCGAATACGCCCTGCTCTCCTCCAGCCAGGAGTTCCTGTGGAAGGTGCGCTACGCCCTGCACATGCTCGCCGGGCGCGCCGAAGACCGCCTGCTGTTCGATTACCAGGGGCGCATCGCCGCGCTGTTCGGCTACCAGGACGGCGACGGCAAGCGCAGCATCGAGCACTTCATGCAGAAGTACTACCGCGTGGTGATGGGCATCTCCGAGCTGTCGGACCTGATCAACCAGCACTTCGAGGAAGTCATCCTGCGCGCCGGCGAGAGCGGCCCGGCCACCCCGCTGAACAGCCGCTTCCAGGTGCGCGACGGCTACATCGAGGTGACCCACCCGAACGTCTTCAAGCGCACCCCCTTCGCCATCCTCGAAGTCTTCGTGCTGATGGCCCAGCACCCGGAGATCAAGGGCGTGCGCGCCGACAGCATCCGCCTGCTGCGCGACAGCCGCCACCTGATCGACGACGAGTTCCGCAAGGACATCCGCAACACCAGCCTGTTCATCGAGCTGTTCAAGTGCCGCGAGGGCATCCACCGCAACCTGCGGCGGATGAACCGCTACGGCATCCTCGGCCGCTACCTGCCGGAGTTCGGCCACATAGTCGGACAGATGCAGCACGATCTGTTCCACATCTATACGGTCGATGCGCACACCCTCAACCTGATCAAGCACCTGCGCAAGTTCCGCTGGCCGGAGCTGGCGGAGAAATTCCCGCTGGCCAGCAAGCTGATCGACAAGTTGCCCAAGCCCGAGCTGATCTACCTCGCCGGCCTCTACCACGACATCGGCAAGGGCCGCGGCGGCGACCACTCGGAACTCGGCGCGGTGGATGCCGAGGCCTTCGCCCGCCGCCACAATCTGCCGGCCTGGGACAGCGCGCTGATCGTCTGGCTGGTGCAGCACCATCTGGTGATGTCCACCACCGCGCAGCGCAAGGACCTCTCCGACCCACAGGTGATCCACGACTTCGCCCAGTTCGTCGGCGACCAGACCCACCTCGACTACCTCTACGTGCTGACCGTGGCCGATATCAACGCCACCAACCCCAGCCTGTGGAACTCCTGGCGCGCCAGCCTGCTGCGCCAGCTCTACACCGAGACTAAGCGCGCCCTGCGCCGCGGCCTGGAGAACCCGGTGGACCGCGAGGAACAGATTCGCCAGACGCAGAGCGCGGCGCTGGACACCCTGGTGCGCGGCGGTACCGACCCGGACGACGCCGAGCAGCTGTGGAGCCAGCTCGGCGACGACTACTTCCTGCGCCATACCGCCAGCGACGTGGCCTGGCACACCGAAGCCATCCTCCAGCACCCGGCCGACGCCGGTCCGCTGGTGCTGATCAAGGAAACCACCCAGCGCGAGTTCGAGGGCGGCACGCAGATCTTCATCTACGCGCCGGACCAGCACGATTTCTTCGCCGTGACCGTGGCCGCGATGAGCCAGCTCAACCTGAACATCCACGATGCGCGGATCATCACCTCGACCAGCCAGTTCACCCTCGACACCTACGTGGTGCTGGACGCCGATGGCGGCTCGATCGGCGACAATCCCGCACGCATCCAGCAGATACGCCAGGGCCTGATCGAGGCGCTGAAGAACCCGGACGACTACCCGACCATCATCCAGCGCCGCGTGCCGCGCCAGCTCAAGCACTTCGCCTTCGCCCCGCAGGTGACCATCCACAACGACGCGCAACGCCCGGTGACCGTGCTCGAACTGACTGCGCCGGATCGCCCCGGCCTGCTGGCGCGCATCGGCCGGATCTTCCTCGAGTTCGACCTGTCGCTGCAGAACGCCAAGATCGCCACCCTCGGCGAACGGGTCGAGGACGTGTTCTTCGTCACCGACGCCAATAACCAGCCGCTGTCCGATCCCGAGCTCTGCGCACGCCTGCAGGAAACCATCGTCCGCCGCCTGTCCGAGCCCAGCGTCCAGCCCACGCAATTTTCCATCTGATTTTCCGGAAGCCCCGATGAACCCAGCCCTCGACCAGCTCCAGCCCTACCCCTTCGAGAAACTGCGCGCCCTGCTCGGCGGCGTGCAGCCGGCCGCGGACAAGCGCGCCATCGCCCTGTCCATCGGCGAGCCCAAGCACAAGTCGCCGGACTTCGTCGCCCAGGCGCTGACCGCGAGCCTCGACAAGCTGGCGGTCTACCCCACCACCCTGGGCCTGACCGAGCTGCGCCAGAGCATCGCCAGCTGGTGCGAGCGGCGCTTCGGCGTACCGGCCGGCTGGCTGGATGCGGCGCGCCACGTGCTGCCGGTCAACGGCACCCGCGAGGCGCTGTTCGCCTTCACCCAGGCCGTGGTCGACCGCAATGCCAAGGGCCTGGTGGTCAGCCCCAATCCCTTCTACCAGATCTACGAAGGTGCGGCGTTTCTCGCCGGCGCCGCGCCGCACTACCTGCCGTGCCTGGAAGCCCATGGCTTCAACCCGGACTTCGATGCAGTGCCGGCCGAGGTCTGGCAGCGCTGCCAGATCCTCTTCCTCTGCTCGCCGGGCAACCCCACCGGGGCGCTGATCCCGGTGGAAACGCTGAAGAAGCTGATCGCCCTGGCCGACGAGCACGACTTCGTCATCGCCGCCGACGAGTGCTACAGCGAGCTGTACTTCGACGAGGCCAACCCGCCGGCCGGCCTGCTCAGCGCCTGCGCCGAGCTGGGCCGCTCGGACTTCAAGCGTTGCGTGGTGTTCCACAGCCTGTCCAAGCGCTCCAACCTGCCGGGCCTGCGCTCGGGCTTCGTCGCCGGCGACGCCGAGATCCTCAAGGCCTTTTTGCTGTACCGCACCTACCACGGCTGCGCCATGCCGGTGCAGACCCAGCTGGCCAGCGTCGCCGCCTGGAACGACGAGGACCATGTGCGCGCCAACCGCGAGCTGTACCGCGAAAAGTTCGACGCCGTGCTGGATATCCTTGAGCCGGTGATGGACGTGCAGCGCCCCGACGGCGGCTTCTACCTCTGGGCGCGCACCCCGGGCGACGACGCCGAATTCACCCGCGCGCTGTTCGCCGCCGAACATGTCACCGTGGTACCGGGCTCCTACCTGTCGCGCGAGGTGAACGGCATCAACCCCGGCGCCGGGCGCGTGCGCATGGCCCTGGTCGCGCCGCTGGCCGAGTGCATCGAAGCCGCCCAGCGCATCCGCCGCTTTATCGAAGGACGCACCCCATGAGCAAGACCCTCTATGGCATCAAAGCCTGTGACACCATGAAGAAGGCCCGCACCTGGCTCGACGAGCGCGGCATCGCCTACGACTTCCACGACTACAAGAGCGCCGGCATCGACCGCCAGCGCCTGCAGCAGTGGTGCGCCGAGCACGGCTGGGAGACCATCCTCAACCGCGCCGGCACCACCTTCCGCAAGCTCACCGACGAGCAGAAGGCCGACCTCGACCAGGCCAAGGCCATCGCGCTGATGCTGGCCCAGCCCTCGATGATCAAGCGCCCGGTGCTCGATCTCGGCGAGCGCACCCTGGTCGGCTTCAAACCGGATAACTACCAAGCCGCATTGGCCTGATTCTTCACCCTCGATTTCGTTGCAAGGAAACCATCCTATGAGCACCAACCTCTTCAGCATCGCCTTCGGCGTCGGCACCCAGAACCGCCAGGGCAACTGGCTGGAAGTCTTCTACGCCCTGCCCCTGCTCAATCCGGCCGTGGAGCTGAGCGACAAGGCCGCGGCCATTCTCGGCTACCAGGGCGGCAACCAGGCCATCGCCTTCAGCAGCGCCCAGGCCGGCGAACTGGCCGATGCGCTCAAGGGCGTCGATGCCGCCCAGGCCGCCCTGCTCACCCGCCTGGCCGAGAGCCACAACCCGCTGGTGGCGACCTTCCTCGCCGAAGACGCCGCGCCGACCAGCACCCCCGAGGCCTACCTCAAGCTGCACCTGCTGTCGCACCGCCTGGTCAAGCCGCACGGCCTGAACCTGGCCGGCATCTTCCCGCTGCTGCCCAACGTGGCCTGGACCAGCCAGGGTGCGGTCGACCTCGGCGAACTGGCCGAGCGCCAGCTGGAAGCGCGTCTGAAGGGCGAGCTGCTGGAGGTGTTCTCGGTGGACAAGTTCCCCAAGATGACCGACTACGTGGTGCCGGCCGGCGTGCGTATCGCCGACAGCGCGCGCATCCGCCTGGGCGCCTACATCGGCGAAGGCACCACGGTGATGCACGAGGGCTTCGTCAACTTCAACGCCGGCACCGCCGGTCCGGGCATGATCGAAGGCCGCGTCTCGGCCGGCGTGTTCGTCGGCAAGGGCTCGGACCTGGGCGGCGGCTGCTCGACCATGGGCACCCTGTCCGGCGGCGGCAATATCGTCATCTCGGTCGGCGAAGGCTGCCTGATCGGCGCCAACGCCGGCATCGGCATCCCGCTGGGCGACCGCAACACCGTGGAGTCGGGCCTGTACATCACCGCCGGCACCAAGGTGGCGCTGCTCGACGACCAGAACCAACTGGTGAAGGTGGTCAAGGCGCGCGAACTGGCCGGTCAGCCGGACCTGCTGTTCCGCCGCAACTCGCAGACCGGTGCGGTGGAGTGCAAGACCCACAAGTCGGCTATTGAACTGAACGAAGCCCTGCACGCCCACAACTGATCCAGTAGGGTGCGCCGCGCGCACCAGCAGTCCATGTGCGACCCGGTGCGCACGGCGCACCCTACGGGATAGGCTCTTATGTCACTGACTTCCCCCTGGCGCGCCGCTTTCCCCGGCATTCTCGCCCTCGAAGCCGAGGGCCAGACCTACCTGGACAGCGCCGCCACCGCGCAGAAGCCGCAGGCGGTGCTGGACAGCCTGCTCGGCTACCTGGCCAGCGGCGCCGCCAACGTGCACCGCGCCCAGCACCTGCCGGGCGAGCGCGCCACCCGCGCCTTCGAAGGCACGCGGGACAAGGCGGCGGCCTGGCTGAACGCGGCCAGCCGCGATGAGATTGTCTTTACCCGCGGCAGCACCGAGGCGCTCAACCTGCTGGCCTACGGCCTGGAGCATCTGCTGCAGCCCGGCGACGAGCTGGTCGTCAGCGCCCTGGAGCACCACGCCAACCTGCTGCCCTGGCAGCAGCTGGCGCTGCGCCGCGGGCTCAAGCTGGTGGTACTGCCGCTGGATGCCGCGGGCAGCATCGACCTGGCCCGCGCCGCCGAGCTGATCGGCTCGCGTACCCGGCTGCTGGCGGTGTCGCAGCTGTCCAACGTGCTCGGGCGCTGGCAGCCGCTGCGCGAACTGCTGACCCTGGCGCGCAGCCAGGGCGCCCTCAGCGTGGTCGACGGCGCCCAGGGCGCGGTGCACGGCCGCCACGACATGCAGGCGCTGGGCTGCGATTTCTACGTCTGCTCGGCGCACAAGCTCTACGGCTCGGACGGCGTCGGCCTGCTCTACGGCCGCGGCGAGGCGCTGGCGCAGCTGCGCCACTGGCAGTTCGGCGGCGAGATGGTGCTGGACGCCGACTACCAGGCCGCGCGTTTCCGCCCGGCGCCGCTGGGCTTCGAGGCCGGCACCCCGCCGGTGTCGGGCGTGATCGCCCTGGGCGCGGCGCTGGACTGGCTGACCGGCCTCGACCAGGCCGCGGTGACCGGTCACGAGGCGGCGCTGCACGCCAAGCTGCTGGCCGGCCTCGGACTGCGCGACGGCGTACGCCTGCTCGGCGCGCCGCAACTGGCGCTGGCCAGCTTCTGCGTCGATGGCGTGCACAACGCCGACCTGGCCCACCTGCTCAGCGAACAGGGCATCGCCGTGCGCGCCGGGCACCACTGCGCCATGCCGCTGATGAAAGGCCTGGGGCTGTCCGGTGCGATCCGCGTCTCGCTCGGCCTGTACAACGACGGCGCCGACCTGGATCGTTTCTTCGACGCCCTGGATCGGGCCCTGGAGCTGCTGCAATGACGGATAACCTGCCCGGCGCCGCTCAGGAAGCGCTGGAGGCCTTCAATGCCTGCCCTGGCTGGGAGCAGCGCGCGCGCCTGCTGATGCAGTGGGGCGAGCGCCTGGCGCCGCTGAGCGAGGCCGAACGCTGCGAGGCCAATCGCGTGCACGGCTGCGAAAGCCTGGTCTGGCTGGTGGCGGAAACACACGGGGGCGCCTGGCACTTTCGCGCCGGCAGCGACGCCCGCCTGCTGCGCGGCATGCTGGCCGTGCTGCTGGCCCGGGTCGACGGCCTGCGGGGCGAGGAACTGGCGGCGCTCGACCTGGCCGCCTGGTTCGACCAGCTCGGCCTGGCCCGCCAGCTCTCGCCCTCGCGCAGCAACGGGCTCAATGCGGTGCTGCAACGCATGCGCGAACTGGCAAGATCCTGAAACGCCAGATCACCGTAGGGTGGGGTTAGCGGCGCCAACCTTCGAACGTTCGGCCACCGCCATAGTCGCGCGCCGCGTAACCCACCAGGCGATGGATGGCGTTGCACCGATGGTGGGTTACGCCGTACCAGGCAATGGGAGTCGATCGACAGGCGTAACAGGCGCCTAACCCGCCCTACGAAACGCGCGTTGCCAGGAAGACCCTACTACCCCCGATATCGTCACGCCGCTAGTCGCCCTTGCCGCGCTCGCGCAGCGTCAAGCCACGCAGGAAATTGCGCAGCACCTGGTCGCCGCACTCGCGGTAGTGCTTGTGCCCGGGCTTGCGGAACAGGGCGCCGAGTTCGGCCTTGGTCATCGGCAGGTCGGCGGCCTGGAGGATGGCCTGCATGTCGTCGTCCTTGAGCTCGAAGGCCACGCGCAGCTTCTTCAACACGATGTTGTTGCTCAAGCGCGTCGCCACCGGCAGCGGCGCGCGGCTCTCGTCCTTGCCGCGCTTGTAGAACACCAGGCCTTCCAGTACATGGGCCAGCAAGGCGTCGTTGCAGGGCTGGTAGCCGGCCTCGTCGTCCTTGAGCAGGCAGGCGGAGATCTGCTCCAGGGTCACCGGGTAGTCCGCCAGTTGGCAGATCTCCACCAGCTTGGCGTCGCCGATGGCCAGCAGGTAGCGCAGGCTGCGCAGTACGTCGTTATTGGTCATTGCGGCGGTCTCAACGGAAGCGGGCGGCGATTATAGGCGCATCCGCCGTCAGTCGCGCAGCGCCTGCACCCGGCTGGTCGGCAGCCAGGCATCGGCGTCGCCGGAATTCAGCGCCTGCTGCAGGCGCGCCAGGTCGCCGCGCTCGGCGAAATGGCGCAGGCCGGCGTTGAACAGGCGCAGCAGCCGCTCGCCCTCGGCATCGTCCTTGCGAAACAGCAGGCGCAGCGGTTCGGTGTTCAGGTGGCGCGGATGATGGGTGATGGCGCGCCCCTCGGCGCCGGGGAACAGGCGACGCAGCATGGCGTAGCCGACCGCGCGGTCCTGCGGATGCAGGTCGATGCGACCGAGTTCCAGCAGGCGGAAGCTGGTGTCCTCCTTGCCGCTCTGCTGCACCTGCAGCAGGCCGTCCTGCTGCGCCTGGTCGAAGCGCGAGCCGTAGGAATAACCGAGGGTGGTGCCGATGCGGTAGCGCTTGAGGTCCTCGATGCGACGCCAGTCGAACGCCAGCTCGCGGCGATGGAACAGCACCACCTCGCCGCGCACCACCGGGTCGCTGCACACCCCGTAGTTGAGGCGACTGGGGCTGCAGCTGTAGGGCATGATGGCGTCCAGCTGACCCTGCTGCAGCATCAGCACGTTGCGATCCCAGGGGTAGAAGACGTATTCGACCGCGTAGCCCGCCTCGGCGAACACCGCGCTGATCAGTCGCGCCATGGCGCCGCCATCGGCGCGGCGCTGGTCGACGTAGGGCGCCCAGTCGCCGGTGCCGATGCGCAGCTTCGGCTCGGCCGCCACCGGCAGCACGCCGCCCAGCAGCAACGCCATGCAGAGGCTGGCGGCGAAGGGTCCACCACGCAGACGGGAAAACAGGTACGACACGGATCACCTCAACGCGCAAACACAGCGAAGCGTCCCTGCCCGAGTTCTGCCACTCCTTTTTTGTCTCAGCTTAGCCAAGCAGGCCGCCGCACAGGCCGCCGTCAGTCGCTGCGGCCACGTTCGGCCGGGCGCCGGGCGCCGGCCACCAGCTTGTCCACCAGCTTGGCGGCGGCGGCCATGCCGAAGCTGGCGGTGACCATCATCACCGCGCCGAAGCCGCCGGCGCAGTCCAGCTTGACCCCTTCGCCGACGAAGCCCTTGGCCTGGCACACCGTGCCGTCCGGCTTGGGATAGCGCAGCTGCTCGGTGGAGAACACGCAGGGCACGCTATAGGTACGCCCCGGCGTGCGCGAGAAACCGTAATCGCGGCGCAGGGTGCTGCGCACCTTGGCTGCCAGCGGGTCGTTGAAGGTCTTGTTGAGGTCGGCGAGCTGGATCTGCGTCGGGTCGACCTGGCCGCCGGCGCCGCCGGTGGTGACGATCTGGATCTTGCGCCGCTTGCACCAGGCGATCAGCGCGGCCTTGGCCGGCACGCTGTCGATGCAGTCGATCACCCCGTCGAGCTGCTCGGTGATGTACTCGGCCATCGTCTCGCGGGTGACGAAATCGGCCACCGCGTGCACCACGCAGGCCGGGTTGATGGCGCGAATGCGCGCGGCCATCTCCTCGACCTTGGCCTTGCCCACCGCGCCCTCGACGGCGTGCACCTGGCGATTGGTGTTGGTGATGCAGACGTCGTCCAGGTCGAACAGCGAGATCTCGCCGACGCCCGAGCGCGCCAGCGCCTCGGCCGCCCAGGAGCCGACGCCGCCGATGCCGACCACCGCCACATGCGCCGCGGCCAGCCGCGCATAGCCCTCGCGGCCGTAGAGCCGGGCTATGCCGCCGAAACGTTGTTCGTCTATGTTCATCTCACCCCCTGCAGCAAGGCGCGCATTATAGGCACGGCCATGCCTGCGCCCAAGCCCGCCGGGCGGTTCGCCCGGCGGGCGGCGCAGCCGGCGCTATAGTGAGCGCAGCAGCGAGGCTTCGCCCATGCGCAACTTCAGCGTCTACAACCCGACCCGGCTGCACTTCGGCCGCGGCCAGATCGCCCGCCTGGCCGAGGAAATCCCGCCCGGCAGCCGCGTGCTGGCCCTGCACGCCGGCGCCGACATCCTGCGCAACGGCGTCTGGGCCGAGGTGGAGCGCAGCCTGCACGGGCGCCCGCTGAGCCGCTTCGCCGGGATCGAGCCCAACCCGCAGTACGACACCCTGCTGCGCGCCGTGGCCCAGGCCCGGCACGACGCCTGCGACTTCGTCCTGGCCATCGGCGGCGACGCGCCGATCGATGCCGGCAAGTTCCTCACCGCCGCCCTGTGCCACCCCGGCGATCCGCTGCAACTGCTGTGCGGCGCGCCGATCCGCGCGGCGCTGCCGCTGGGCTGCCTGCTGACCCTGCCGATCGGCAGCGCCCTGAGCCACGCCGAGGGCCTGGTCAGCCATGCCGAACGCCAGCAGAAGCTGCCCTTCGCCAGCCCGCTGCTGCACCCGCGCTTCGCCATCGTCGACCCCGGCCTCCACCTCGACGCGCCGCGTCAGCAACTGGCGCACGCGGTGATCGAGGCGTTCGCCCGCACCTGCGAGCACTACCTCGGCGTCGCGGCCGATGCGCCGCTGCAGGCGCGCTACGCCGAGGCCCTGCTGCTGACCCTGATTGAAGAAGGTCGCAAGTTGATCACCGATCCCGAGGACCAGGCCGTGCGCGCCAACCTGCTGTGGTGCGCGCTGCAGGCGCTCGACGGCCCCGCCGGCTGCGGCGTGGTACCGGCGGGCGGCGCGCGGCGGATCGCCCGGGAGCTGAGCGCGCTGTACCACCTGGCCCCGGCGCAGAGCCTGGCCGTGGTGCTGCCCGCGCTGCTCGCCGAATGCCGCGAGGCGCACGGCGCCAGGCTGCAGCAATACGCCGAACGGGTCTGGCAGCTGCCCGCCGGCAACGCGGAGCAGCGCATCGACGCCGCCATCGCCGCCACCGCGGCGTTCTTTCGCGATCTCGGCCTGGCCACCCGGCTGAGCGAGCACGGCCTGGACGCCGAGGCGGTCCCGGAAGTGCTGGCGCAGTTGCAACGCCGCGCCCCGGGCGCCCTCGGTGAAGGCGACGAGCTCGACCCAACCGTGTGCGAACGCATCCTGCTGCGCGCCTTATGACCTGATCGGTAACGACTTTTGCTTTAAGATGGCCAGCCTTCACGCTAGCCGCCGTACCGGAGCCGCAATGACCGCCACCCTCACCCCGACCCTGGAACTCGCCTTCGACCTGATCCGCCGCCCGTCCGTGACCCCGGTCGACGAAGGTTGCCAGGAGCTGATGATGCGTCGCCTGGCCGCCTGCGGCTTCGAGGTCGAGCACATGCGCATCGAAGAGGTGGAGAATTTCTGGGCCAAGCGCGGTGGTCGCGATGGCGCCCAGGGCCCGGTACTGTGCTTCGCCGGGCATACCGACGTGGTGCCCACCGGCCCGCTGGACGCCTGGCAGTACCAGCCGTTCGACGTACGCGTCGATGAAGACGGCATGCTCTGCGGCCGCGGCGCGGCGGACATGAAGGGCAGCCTGGCGAGCATGATCGTCGCGGTGGAGCGCTTCACCGCCGACCACCCTAATCACAAGGGCGCCATCGCCTTTTTGATCACCAGCGACGAGGAAGGCCCGGCCCAGCACGGCACCAAGGCGGTGGTCGAGCGTCTGCGCGAACGCGGCGAGCGTCTGGACTGGTGCATCGTCGGCGAACCGTCGAGCACCAGCCTGCTCGGCGATGTGGTGAAGAACGGCCGCCGCGGCTCGCTCGGCTGCACCCTCACCGTATACGGCAAGCAAGGCCACGTGGCCTACCCGCACCTGGCGAAGAACCCGATTCACCTGGCTGCCCCGGCACTGGCCGAACTGGCCGCCGAGCACTGGGATCATGGCAACGACTACTTCCCGCCGACCAGCTTCCAGGTGTCCAACCTCAACTCCGGCACCGGCGCCACCAACGTCATCCCCGGCGAACTGAAGGCGGTGTTCAACTTCCGCTTCTCCACCGAATCCACCGTCGAAGGCCTGCAGCAGCGCGTCACCGCCATCCTCGACAAGCACGGCCTGGACTACCACCTGGAGTGGGCGCTGTCCGGCCTGCCCTTCCTCACCCAGCCGGGCGAGTTGCTCGACGCCGTGGCCGCCAGCATCAAGGGCGTCACCGGCCGCGAGACCACGCCGTCGACCAGCGGCGGCACCTCCGACGGTCGCTTCATCGCCACCCTGGGCACCCAGGTGGTCGAGCTCGGCCCGGTCAACGCCACCATCCACCAGATCAACGAGCGGGTGCTGGCCAGCGACCTCGACCTGCTCACCGAAGTCTATTACCAGACCCTGGTGAAACTGCTGGCATGAGCCTGATCTGCCCCCTCTGCCAGACGCCGCTGCAGCCCAGTGACAGCGGCCTGGTCTGCAGCAACCGGCACAGCTTCGACCGCGCCCGCCAGGGCTACTACAACCTGCTGCCGGTGCAGCACAAGAACAGCCGCGATCCCGGCGACAACGCCGCCATGGTCGAGGCGCGCCGACGCTTTCTCGACGGCGGTCACTACGCGCCGCTGGCCGCGCGCCTGGCGGCACTGGCGGCCGAGTACCAACCGGCGCGCTGGCTGGATATCGGCTGCGGCGAGGGCTACTACACCGAGCAGATCGCCCGCGCCCTGCCCCATGCCGACGGTTATGCCCTGGATATCTCCCGCGAGGCGATCAAGCGTGCCTGCAAACGCGCCCCGCAGCTGAACTGGCTGGTGGCGAGCATGGCCCGCGTGCCACTGGCGGATGCCAGCTGCGAGCTGCTGGCCAGCGTGTTCAGCCCGCTCGACTGGGCCGAGGCCAATCGCCTGCTAGCCCCCGGCGGTGGCCTGCTGCGCATGGGCCCGACCCGTGTGCACCTGATGGAGCTGCGGCAGAAGCTCTACGATGAGGTGCGCGACTACGACGACGAGAAGCACCTGGCGCTGATTCCGCCGGGCATGCACCTGGCCCATAGCGAAACCCTGCAGTTCCCGCTGCACCTGAGCGATGCCCAGGCTCGCGCCGACCTGCTGGCCATGACCCCGCACGGCTGGCGCGCCAGTGCCGAACGGCGCGAGGCGGTGATTGCCGCGCCCTTCGAAGTTACCGTTGCCATCCGCTACGATTGGATCGTCAAAACCCAGAGCCCACGCTCTCAGGACTGAATGCCATGCGCCAACCCGATATCGAGATCTACCTGAAAGACGCCGAACGCGACGCCGTGGCGCAGTGGCTGGGTGAGGCCCTGGGCCCTTGCAGCGACTGGCAGCAGAAGGGCCAGACCTTCAAATGCAAGGCCGGTGACGTGCCGGTGACCTGGCTGCCGAAGGCCGTGGGCAAATGGCACAGCCTGTACCTGGAAAGCGACGCCACGCCCTGGGCCGACGACCTGGCCTGCGCCCGCGCCGCCCATGCCGCGCTCGGCGTGCAGATCCGCTGCGCGCCGGGAACCTGGGTGGAAGATGAAAGCGACGAGGAAGCCGACCGCTGGATCAAGGTGGATGCCGACGGCGAAACCGAGATCGTCTGGCGTACGGAATGACAGCGGCCGCATCCGTAGGGTGCGTAGCGCGCACCGTGGCCATTCATCCAACCACCCGTTGCGCCCGGCACGATCCGTAGGGTGGATCACGCCTTATCGATCCACCGCGTGGTGGATGTAAAAACGACATCCACCCTTGCGCCATAAACGAAAAGGCCCGTCATCGACGGGCCTTTTCGTTGGAGTCTGGAACTCAGACCGCGGAAACGTCTTCCGCCTGCAGGCCTTTCTGGCCCTGGGTCACGCCGAACTCGACCTTCTGCCCCTCGATCAGGGTGCGGTGGCCTTCGCCACGGATGGCCCGGTAGTGAACGAATACGTCCGGGCCGCTTTCGCGCTGAATGAACCCGTAGCCCTTGGAATCATTGAACCATTTAACGGTTCCGGTCTCACGATCTGCCATTACCCACTTCTCCAACTCGCAAATTTTTATTGTCCCGAATAGGCGCTGTGACGGCTCGGTAAAAACGTTCTGTTCATCGTTCGCCAACCCCGGCAATTGGAGCATGGAGCAGGTCAAGCGAAGGGCGTTCTTGCTGCAACCGCTGGGCCGAGTATAAAGCATGAAATGTGACTGAAAAGCACTTTTTTAGAACCGAGCGCAAACCAGACAACATCGGGGTTACAGCCGGTTTTTATCCGTTTTTCGCCAGCAAATCGCGTAATTTCTTCGCCAGCCTCTGCACCTGCTCGGCGTCCAGACGATAGGCCCAATCGCTGCGCGCGGCCACCTCGCCGTCCTCGAATCCCTGGCGCTCGCCGAGCACCAGCCAGTGCTGCTCGCCCTGCTGGTACAGCGCGCCTTCGAGGCTCTGGCCGTCGAAGCCGGTCAGGCTCAGCCTGAGCATCGGCGCCTGCTTGAAAGCGATCTGCGCCAGCGGCGCGGCATCGGCGAAACGCAGGTTGGAGAACAGCGTGACCATGCCGTTGGCCGCGCCCTCGAAACTGAGCTGCTGGCCCTTGCCCAACTGCTCCACAGTGAAGTTGTACTGCTCGGCGTCGGCCTTGCTCAGGGTCAGCGTCTCGCCGCTGGCGTAGCGCAGCTCCAGGCGTTTGACGCTGGCGAAGGGAATGTCCGCGACGCGGCGATCCAGCCAGTCCAGCTCGCGGCTGGGCAGGTCGAGCTGCTGGTCGATCAGCCACACCTGATCCTCGCCGGCGCGGCGCACCAGTTGCCCGCTGCCCTGCTGCGACGGGTTGCCCAGACGCAGGCTCAACTCGGGATGGCCGTCGAACTGCAGCTGCAGACGCAGCGCCTGCTCGCCCTCCTCGCCGCTTTCCGCCAGGCCCAGGCGTGCGTGCCACTGCGCGTTGGCGGTCTTGGCCTCGACGGTGCGCGCCTCGCGCAGCGCCCGCAGCAGCTCGGCCAGGGGCTCGCGCGCGGCCGGGTAATCGGCCTTGGCCGGCACCACCCAGGCCTCGCCGCGGCGCTCGATACGCACCGCCGGCTGGCCGGGCGGCTGGATTTCCAGCGCCTGCAGGCTACCCAGATAGCCCTGCTCGGCGGCCAGCCAGGGCGTGCGTTCGAGCTGTGCAGTGCCCTGCTGCTGGCGCTGCTGCAGCGCCAGGTAACCCAGCAGGCACAGCAGCACGATGACGATCAATGCGATCAGACCTTTACGTCCCATGATCCCCTCACTGTTGAAAACTCGGGAGGCTCATCCTTCGGCTCCCCATCGGAGCGACAGATGCCCCCAAGGTTGAAAGCGACGAACCGTGGTGCGCCATGCGCACCGCCTCAAAAGCTTTGGTGCGAGTGGCGCACCCTACGGCCCCGGTTCGTAGGGTGGATCACGCTTCACCGATCCACCGTTGTGGTGGATGTAAAAAGCGACAGCTACGCGCCCCGATCCACCCGACGCGCTTTAGCTGCGAACGAGTCGCCGCTAAAGCGCCTCCCACAATGCTCAGGCCCGGCGGCGGCGCCGCCACAGCCACAGGGCCAGCACGCCGAGGGTCAACAGTGCCGGCACCAGGGCGATATTGATCACCTTGAGCGTGCGGCCCAGCACCTCGATATCGGCGTTGAGCTGGTAGCGCACGTCGCGCAGCTCCTTGCGGATCGCCAGCTTCTCCTGGATGAAGCGCTGCACCGCGCCCTGCTGCTCCGGGGTCAGCTCCAGCGCCTGGCTGGGGTCGTCGTTGCGCTGCAGCGCCGCCAGTTGCTGCTCGGTCTCGGCCAGGCGCGCCTGCAGCGCCTGTTCCTTCTCGCGGAAGCGCTGCTCGGCGGCGCGCTGCAACTCTTCCACCACCACGAAGGGACGGCTGAAGCGGCCGCGCGAACGCACGCTGATCAACGCCTCGGAGCCGGCCAGGTTGTCCAGCGCGTTGATCGCGAAGCTGCCGTTGTCGGCCCAGGGCTGCGGAATGCGCTGGCCGAAGAAGTCCTGCACCTGCACCCACAGGCGGTCGCTCAAGATGTCGGTATCGGCCACCGCGATCACGTTGATGGTGTCGGCCTGCTTGAGGCCGTCCTTGCGCCCTTCGATGCCGTCGGGGAAGGCGCTCTGCGCCGGGCCGTCGATGCGTGCGGCGATGGCGTAGCGCTCGCCGGTGGGCTCCAGCTCGCGGATCAGCTCCTCCGGATTGCTCAGCATGGCGAAACGCTGGGCGTCGAAGGGCATGGCGTACTCGGAGCTCTGCAGCAGCGGGGTGAAGCGGGTCTTGGCGCCTTCCACCGGTTCGAGGATGCCGGCGGTGGCGACGGTGATGCTCTCCAGCCCGGCGGTGGCGATGTCCTCCTGGTCCAGCGCCTGGCGCGGCAGGCTCAGCCAGGCGGCATGACGCACCGCACGCTGGCCCTGGCCCATGCTCACCGACATGGCGTAGGAGCCGTCGCCGAGCACCTTGTCCGGCACCAGACGCAGGCCCCAGGCCTGGAACAGCGGCTCGAGGTTGGAGCCCTTGTCCACCGCCATCTCGCCCGGCATGTCGCCAGTGTCGGCCTCGGCATAGGGGTCGACGAACACCATCAGCTTGCCGCCGCGCAGGACGAACTGGTCGATGGCGTACAGGGTCTGCTCGGGCAGGTTCTTCGGGTGCACCAGCCACAACACCGAGACGCTGTCGGGAATCAGGTCGACGTCGGCCTTGAGCTGCTCGATCGAAAACAACTGGCGCACCTGCTCCAGCACCATCCATGGCGGCGTCGGCTGCCGCGCCATCATGTCGAAGCCACCGGTCATGGGCAGCCCGGAGAGCACCCCGACCACCGGCAGCTGCGGCTTGGCCAGGCTCTGCACCAGGCGGCTCAGCTCGTATTCGAGGTGCTCCTCCTGATCCAGGGCGAAGAACGGGATCACCTGGGTGTCGTCCAGCGCGTTGGTGCCGGCCAGGCCGAAGTAGATGGAGTCGCCACCCTGCTGCAGGGGGATGCCCTGCAGGCCGAACTCGGCGGCCTTGTCCTCGTCCTCGGAGAAGGGCTCGGGGTCGATGAGGTGCAGGCGGATCTTGCCGCCGGCCTGGCGCTGGTAGGCCTTGAGCATCTCCTCCACGCGCTGGGCGTAGGTGCGCAGCGCCGGCAGGTCCTTGGCTACCTTGTCGGAGTAGAAGAAGTACAGGTTGATCGGCTCGTCCAGCTCGCCAAGGATCTGCTTGGTGCCATCGGAAATGGTGTAGAGCTTCTGCTCGGTCAGGTCCAGGCGGGCGCCGCCCAGGCCGAGGCCGGCCAGCAGGTTGAAGGCGAGAAAGGCCGCCGCGATCAGCAGCAGCCCGGCGCCGGAATAGATCAGCTTTTTCATGGGCGCTCCTCAGTCGGCTTTCTTCAGGTCGATGACCACGGCGGTGGCGGTCAGCCAGGCGGCGATCAGCGAGAGGAAATACAGCAGGTCGCGCAGATCGATCACGCCCTTGCTGATGGCGTCGAAGCGCACCAGGAAGCTCAGCGAGGCGATGGCGTCCACCAGCCACTGCGGCGCCCAGGCGAAGGCATCGAGCACCATCGGAAAGCCGCTGACGATAAACAGGAAGCAGGCGCTGACCGCGAGGATGAAGGCGATCACCTGGTTCTTGCTCAGCGCCGACATGCACGAGCCGATGGCCAGATAGGCGCCGGCCAGCAGCCAACTGCCGATGTAGCCGGTGACGATGGCGCCGTTGTCCGGCTCGCCCAGGTAGTTGACCGTGACGATCATCGGGAAGGTCAGCAGCAGCGCGAGGCCGGCGAACACCCAGGCGGCGAGGAACTTGCCGGTGACCGCCTCGAAGCGGGTGATCGGCAGGGTCATCAGCAGCTCGATGGAGCCGGACTTGCGCTCCTCCGCCCACAGGCGCATGGCAATCGCCGGCACCAGGAACAGATAGAGCCAGGGGTGGAAGTTGAAGAAGGCGGACAGATTCGCCTGGCCGCCCTCGAAGAAACCGCCCAGGTAGAAGGTGAACACCCCGGACAGCACCAGGAAGATCACGATGAACACATAGGCCAGCGGCGTGGCGAAGTAGCTCGCCAGCTCGCGCTTGAAGATCACCGGCAACTGGGTCATGGCTGCTCTCCCCGGGTCAGGCTGCGGAACACTTCGTCGAGCCGGCCGCGTTCCACGTTGAGTTCCTTGATGTTCCAGCCACGCTGGCCGATCAGCGCGTTGACCTGCGGGAAGATCACCTCGCCCGGCTTGGCCAGCACGCTGAAGCTGTGCTCCAGGTGGTTCTCCTCGATCCCGGCCACCCCCGGCAGCGCGGCCAGGGCATCCAGATCCAGCGGCTCGGCGGCCACCAGGGTCACCGCCTGGTGGTAGCGCGAGCGGCTTTCCAGCTCCAGCGGCGTGCCATCGGCCAGCAGGCGGCCCTGGGCGATCACCACCGCGCGGGTGCACAGCGCCGTGACCTCTTCGAGGATGTGGGTGGAAATGATCACGATCTTGTCGCGCGCCAGGCCCTGGATCAGCTGGCGCACCTGATGCTTCTGGTTGGGATCGAGGCCGTCGGTGGGCTCGTCGAGAATCAGCACGCGTGGATCGTGGAGGATCGCCTGGGCCAGGCCGACGCGGCGCTTGAAACCCTTGGACAGCGTCTCGATGCTCTGCTCCAGCACCTTGTCCAGCTCCACCTGCGCCACGGCGCGCTCGACCCGCTGACGCTTCTCGGCGCCACGAAAGCCGCGCACCTCGGCGATAAAGTCGAGAAAGCCGCGCACCGTCATGTCGCCGTAGCAGGGCGCGCCTTCCGGCAGATAGCCGATCTGCCGCTGGGCCTGCAGGGTCTGGGTCTGGATATCGCAACCGAGGATGCTCGCCGTGCCGGAGCTCGGCGCGAGAAAGCCGGTGAGCATCTTCATGGTGGTGGACTTGCCGGCGCCGTTGGGGCCGAGAAAGCCCAGCACCTCCCCCGGCTGGACGCTGAACGACAGATCGTCGACTGCCGTGTGCTGCGCAAAACGCTTGGTCAGGTTTCTTATTTCGATCATGGCCTCTCACCAGTGCGGTCAAAGCCTGGCGCGCCGCTCGTGGGCACGAGCCAGGCCTGCAAAAATGCCGGCGGAACTATAAGAAGTCGGATGCGCTGATTGCAACCGAGTGGCGCCCGCGGAAATTTACCGGAGGTTACCGCTGCCCGGCGGCGCGCCCAGCAATACCTGAAATAGTCGTCGTTCCCGCGCAGGCGGGACAGCAGCTTTATCGCTGAACAGCGCTTGCGCTGGCCCGAAGGGGAATAACCCAGAGGCTGCGCAGCACCTGGACCAGCGCCTTCGCAGGTGTGGCGGTAAATGGTTTTTCAGCACGCCCTCAGCGATCCAGCGGGCTCAGCACCGCCAGGCCGCCGCGATTGAGCACATGGGTGTAGATCATGGTGGTCTTCACGTCGGCGTGGCCGAGCAGCTCCTGCACCGTGCGGATGTCCTGGCCCGCCTCCAGCAGGTGGGTGGCGAATGAATGGCGCAGCGAATGCGGCGTGGCATGCTTGATCGAGCCGGCACGCCGCGCAACCTCGCGCACCGCACGCTGAATGGTCTTCTCATGCAGGTGATGGCGAAAGATCCCCTGGCCGCGCGGGTCCCGCGAGCGGTTAATGGACGGAAAGACGAACTGCCAGCCCCATTCCTTGGCCGCATTGGGGTACTTGCGCGCCAGGGCGAAGGGCAAATTGGCCTCGCCAAAACCCTCGGCGAGATCGCTCCGGTGCAGATGCCGCACCTTATCGAAATGAAGCCGCAGCGGCTCGACGATACGCAGGGGCAGCATGGTCACCCGGTCCTTCTGGCCCTTGCCATCGCGCACCAGAATCTCCCGCCGGGCGAAATCCACATCCTTGACCCGCAGCCGCAGCGCCTCGAGTAGACGCAAGCCCGAGCCATAGAGCAGGTTGGCGACAATCCAGCTCACGCCCTGCAGCTGCGCCAGCAAGGCCTCCACCTCGGCGCGCGTCAACACCACCGGCAGATGCTGGGGCTTCTTCGCCCGCACTATGTCTTGTAACCAGGGCAAATCCAGCTTGAGCACCTCCTTGTAGAGAAACAGCAGAGCGGCCAAGGCCTGGTTCTGCGTCGAAGCGGATACATCGCGCTTGACCGCCAGATGAGTCAGAAAAGCTCGATCTCCGCCGCGCCCATCTCCGCCGGATGCCGATAGCGATGGAAGCGGATATAGCGTTTTGCCCACTCGGCATAGACAGTTTCGGTACGGATGGAATAGTTTCTGACTCGAATCTGCTGGCGCAGTTGATCCAGCAGCTTGGGCTTGCCGTCATCCATGTCGCGTTTCTCCCAGAGTGCTGTCGCGTTTGCCGCGACCACCTTCAAGCTAGACAAGGACTTACAAGACGACAAGGAAGGTTATGCGACAGGTGTCGTGGGCAAACGCGACAGCCATGTCGCCTAATTAATAGTTAGGCGACTAGGAGAAACCGTGGAAGAACTTAAAAACATACACAAGGCATTTATTAATCATCTTGGGAAAGAAAACGCTAAAGGCCTTTGTCATGTCATAAGCGTTTGCACGATGAGATGGATGAATGAAATATCATACTTAGATCAAAGCTGGAGGCTATGTCTGGGCAAGTTCTCCAGCAACAGCATCTCAGAAGAGCATTATTGGCTGGAAGGAAGCTCACCATCAAACGGAGTGGAAAATTTTTTAGACATGACGGCCGATCAATTTGGAAGCAAAGCACCGCTATTATCTATTGGCAGGCCGCCTGAATATATACTTGAGACAAATAAAGAGACAGAGCTTACCGCAATTTTGGAAGCTGCTGCAGTAGACACATGGATGCCTTTAGTAAAAGAAGCAGTATCACGTGTAGATGCCTAACAATGCGCTCAACTGCCGCTCACTCCGTTCGCTGGACGTCCAAAAGCTGCGCTTTTGGCCGCCCGTTAGCTTAATCGTTGTGCACCTAGAGAGAGGTCCAAAGCCACATGCTGAAGCACATAATTACTCTCGCAGCTTTAGCCTTGCTTACTATTGGTGTTTATCTTTTTAAATTCGGCCTACCAGTAACCTCTAGCGACTATGCCAACCTAGGATCTTTTTCTGGAGGCACCTTTGTTGCTTTAGCAACGGTGTATGGGGTGCTGTATGCAATTTGGCACAACATCTCAAGTAAAAAAGAGAACGAAAGCTCTCTTATAGACGCACATCTAAATTTAATGAGAACCTATAAAACCGCTCATACGGGCGGGTATAGCGAAGACGGTTACGCATTTCTTAATTGGCTATGGCCACTCACAGTAAACCAACTCACCGCTCCCCCGACCCGTGAAGCAGTACTCGCAAACTCAAATTTAAAAGAAATGGCGCAGTGGCTCCGCAGCGTCAAAAGGTGCGGAAATTCAAGAGCCGCAGAGCTCGTCGAAGTAATGTCACCAATAGAAGTAAAGTTGGCACAGCTATATCTCACCGTGTCGGAGATCCCAGAATCATATAAGGCTCCCATCAGTAACAAGATCTCTGGCATTGAGTTAAATGACAAAGAAAAAGCCTTGCTCTCACTCTGAAGTACGGCGCACAACAATGCGCTCAAATCGTTCGCTTCGCTCACTGGGACCGGCTAAAGCCGGCCCCTTAGCTTAATCGTTAGGCCTTATATGAAGAATGTATCGCCAGAAGAAAGTGCACTATTCAATAAATGCCAAGCTCTCGCTCAAGCACTGCGATGGCAGCGCAAGCCTTTTGATGCAAAAGAGATTGATGAACTAACAGAAGATTTTTATCGAACAGCCAAACTCTATGCGCCTTACAAAAGTGGGGATACTGCCGCAGGGCTTCGCTCAGTTTATGGAGCCGTTGACTTGCTGCTTCAAAACATCTGCGGCCCAAACAACGAAAATCCATCAGAGTGGTTTTTAATTTCAATACAGACACTAATAAATATTATTGAGCCAACATCAATAATTGAATCCGAAGAAGGCTTAGAGTTCTTATTGGAGCTTGAAAGCGGAATTGCTCGCCTTAGAACTGGGGAACAAGCCTAACAAGTGGTTCAAACCGTTCGCTTCGCTCACTGGGACGGGCTAAAGCCCGCCCCTTAACCAAACGTTAGGTGTATCCACAGTAGAGGCCACAATGAACTTCACTGCGCCAGAATTTAAATTGGAAGCCTTTCATTGCCCGACATGCGGAACATACGCGCATATGACTTGGGAGGACTTGGGTAGCCAACAAGGGCGTCACGCACTCTACACCGAAGCTATTTGCTCAAAATGTAAAAATACAAGCCTGTGGCGTATCACCAAATATAGCCACGCACATTATGGCAGGCTGGATGAAGAAGCTGAACTTATATTTCCTGACTTCGGGGTCTCTGCACTACCCGAAGACGACATGCCAGAAGATGTAAAATCCGATTACATTGAGGCCTCTAGGATATTCTCGCGGTCTCCTCGCGGGGCAGCAGCATTATTAAGACTTGCCCTTCAAAAGCTATGTAAGCACTTAGGTGAACCGGGAAAAAATATCAATGAAGATATTCGAAGCCTCGCGGCCAAAAACACCCTCCCGCCTCTCGTCGTAAAGGTGGCTGACACAGTTAGAATAACTGGCAACAATGCTGTTCACCCTGGAGAAATGTCAGATGAAGACTTCGACCATGTTGCATCAAAAATGTTCGAGCTTTTGAACTTCATAGTCAAAAAGGGAATTTCCGAACCTAAGGAACTTGAAGCTCTTTATTCAAAAACACCAGAAAAGCCTAGAAAAGACGCAGAGACCAAAGACGCAAAAGCGAAGGCCGCAGGCACCTAACAACTGGTTCAAACCGTTCGCTTCGCTCACTGGGACGGGCTAAAGCCCGCCCCTTAACCAAACGTTAGGCAGCACGAGTGCGATTAATTAAGCTAGTAATAAGAAGGTAATTTAAATGGGAACATCGATAGAGTTGTGCGTAGGGAACGTTTCTCTGTCGTATTCTAAAAATCACATGGGCATGGATTATGGATTTCTTTTTCAAGATGGTGACTTAATACGCCGAAAGTCTGAGTCAATAGACTACGAATATTATGAAGAAAATCCAGAATTAAAACATGAGATAGAAGAGGCGGAGGAGACTTTTGCTAGGGCTCTATATCGGGTTATACCACGCCTAAACATACTCGGCTATACGCTTGATGCGGCACGTGCCGAATACTATTCGTTGATAGCAGAAGCGGAAGAGATCTCAAGCGAGATTGATGCAGGTGAATCAAAAAAGGAATATCTTACGTTTGAAGAGTTTTGCCACTTGGCATGTCGCTATCCGCTGTCTGGTTTAACAAACGACTATATAGAATACGACACACCAGATCGAGACACTATTTCTCAGGGCCGTCTTGCCACTGATAGCGAATTGTTTGATCGAGTTCCTTGGTCTGGAGGCTCAGATCTCTATTGGTCTGAGGCCAGTTACCTGTCTTCGAGAGTTTGTATCCTTAGTGCTGAATCTATGCTTCAGGTTTTTGCGCAAAATGCAGCAAATTCTGATGTTGAGGTTACTTGGGAGTTTGGCCCTATTGTTCATGCTGGGTGGGTTCAACGAGAGGCGTTTCGGGCTGGAGCACTCCAAAAGCAAAAGGTTTTGATAGCAACCGAGGGAACATCAGATACACGCATTATTAAGCGAGCTCTACAGGTCCTACGTCCGGATGTGGCTGATTTTTTCAATTTCGTGGATGTCGATGAGCGACATCCATACTGGGGAACGGGCAATCTAGTAAAATTTGCAGAGGGACTATTGCGAATCGAGGTCCTAAATCAGGTCTTATTTGTTTTCGATAACGATGCAGAGGGCGTTGACGCTTTTCGCAAATTTGAAAAGTTGAATTCTCCTGCCAATATGAGGGCGATGCTCCTACCTGATCTTGATGAATTTAGGGAGTTTATAACTCTCGGACCTGAAGGGGTGAGCACTTCTGATATCAATGGTAGAGCTGCTGCGATTGAGTGTTATCTTGATCTTCGCCTAGATCAATATCCTACAGCACAGGTCACATGGAGTAATTTCAAAAAAGATATCGATGCATGGCATGGTGTTTTAGATTACAAAGAATCCTATTCAAAGCATTTTTACGAGCAGTCCGATAACCAGTTGCTGGATGGCACTTATAATGCATCTAAGCTATTGAAATTAATAGATACGCTAATCCAAGAAGCTGGATTGGTTGCCCCGATTATTTGAGGAGCTTCTTCATTTTTGACATTTTGGAGAAATTAAATACCTTGCCTAACAAGGCGCTGCTGTCGGACAAACTTTCCGCTACGCTCCAAATTTGCCGCAGAGCGCGGCGTTAGGGCATTCAATGCATCGCTCACTAGTTGCCTGCCTACTAGCCTTATCTATTGAGGCATATGCAGAACCCGAGAAAAATATTGATTGTGCCAATGCATTCTCAACACCGGATATTGAACAGTGCACATCTATCTCTCTCGAAAGCACAGAGAAAGAGCTGAATTTAGCGTATAAAAAATTGGTGGAAAGCCTTTCTCAACCAAACACTGAGTATGAAAACTACACCGAATACAGAAAAAAGCTTTTAACAGCCCAAAGAGCATGGATTACATTCAGGGAAGCGGACTGCGCCGCTCAATACGAAATGCATAGATCAGGTACTATTCGCAACAGCATCTATCTAGCCTGCAAAGAAGAGCGCGCCAAACAGCGAATAAAGGAACTTCAAAACTATGCTCCGTACTAGCCCTAACAAATGGTTCAAATCGTTCGCTCCGCTCACTGGGACGGGCTAAAGCCCACCCCTTGACCAAGCCTTAGGGGGCACATATGAGAATGCGCAATGCTCGTATCGCGATAGTGCTACTCGGACTCGTATTACCTTATATGGCACGCCTGCCTCGCGGCATCGAATGGCTGCAGCAGTACACGGATACCGATCTTGGTAGTTGGCTATTTTTGGGGGCGTTCAATGCCATTGCATGGGGTGCAATCCTTGCATGTAGCTTTATGTATCTCCGCCCCTCTTCACTAATTGGACCATGCTTGCTTGGCTTCGGCTTCCTAGCATGGGCGCACAACACCTTAGATCTCAGCGCAGACGCGCAAGCCGCTATCGGCCTGATCTTCATTCCTATCTATGCTCTCTTGCCAATTGCAATTGGCGGCGCAATTGGTTACGTCTTGGATCGGAGGCTACGGCGCAATGATGCCGCCTAACAATTCGCATATGGACTCTCCCCCACAAGCGGTGAGGAATAGCTTTTTGACACTGTCGTCAGCGCGGTTGCACTCGTATATCCGGCCTTGCATCGGGCATCGCCCTGGCCATTCTGTTGCTCGCGCAGCGGGGGCCAAGCGCGCATGAGGTATCTGTTGTGGCTCGACGGCGCTGCCGCCGCGCTGGCCGGCGCTCTGCTGCTAACGTTTCGCCACTGGCTGAGCGAGTTGCAGGCGCTGCCCCTGGCGCTGCTGACCCTGATCGGCCTGGTCAATCTGCTCTATGCGGCTTACTCCCTGAGCCTGGCGCGCCGCCGGCGGCGACCGCAAGCGCTGATCGTGCTGTTGGTGCTGGGCAATATGGCCTGGGCGGCGGTGTGCCTGGGGCTGGCGGCGAGCTTTGTCGGCTCGGCGCGTCCCTGGGGCCTGGCTTATCTGGTTGGCGAAGCGCTGTTCGTCGCGCTGCTGGCCGGCCTCGAATGGCGCTGGCGCGAACGCCTGTCAGTGGCCGCTTGAGCGCTCGCCTCGCCCGCGGCGGATAGCCCGCGCCAGGCGCTGCGCGTGGCCTGCAGCGCGAGAGTTTTTTGCCCGCCACGCGCCCTTGCGGCACACTAGCGCCCTTCCCGAGCAATCGCTCGTTTTGCCATGCAAGCAGAGTCCGTATGACCCGTTCCCCCTTCCGCCGCCTCGCCTTCGGGGCGCTGCGCCGCCTGCTGTACCTCTGGGTACGCTCGGAAACCATCAACCAGTCCGCCTTCACCCTCAAGCTCGACCGCAGCAAGCCGGTGTTTTACGTGCTGCAGCAGCCTTCGGTGAGCGACCTGGCGGTGGTCGACCGCGAATGCAGCAAGGCCGGCCTGCCGCGCCCGGTGCTGCCGGTGGCGGTCGGGGAACATGTCGAGCCGGCGGCCTTCTTCTACCTGACGCCGGAGCCGGACTGGTTCGGCCGTCAGGACAAGCGCGGCATCTCGCCGACTCTGGATCGGGTAGTCGCCGCCCTCTCCCGCCAGGCGGTGGACGATGCGCAGATCGTGCCGGTCAGCGTGTTCTGGGGGCAGTCGCCGGATCGCGAGACCAGCGCCTGGAAACTGCTGTTCGCCGACAGCTGGGCGGTGACCGGGCGCCTGCGCCGGCTGGTGAGCATCCTGATCCTGGGGCGCAAGACCCGCGTGCAGTTCTCCACGCCGATTCACCTGCGCGAGCTGGTCGAGCAGGACAAGGGCCAGGAACGCACCCTGCGCATGGTCCATCGCATCCTGCGTGTGCATTTCCGCAACCAGAAGGCCGCGGTGATCGGCCCGGACGTGTCGCACCGGCGCAACCTGGTCAAGGGCCTGGTGCACGACCCGCTGGTGCGCCAGGCGATTGCCGAGGAAGCCGAGCGCGAGAAGATCAGCCTGGAGAAGGCCGAGGCGCAGGCGCTGCGCTACGGCAACGAGATCGCCTCGGACTACACCTACACGGTGATCCGCTTCCTCGAACTGGTGCTTTCCTGGTTCTGGAACAAGATCTACGACGGCGTCAAAGTGCACAACATCGAAGGCGTGCGCGACATCGCCCAGGGCCACGAGGTGATCTACGTGCCCTGCCACCGCAGCCATATCGACTACCTGCTGCTGTCCTACCTGCTGTTCACCAACGGCCTGACGCCACCGCACATCGCCGCCGGGATCAACCTCAACATGCCGGTGATCGGCGGCCTGCTGCGCCGCGGCGGCGCCTTCTTCATGCGCCGCACCTTCAAGGGCAACCCGCTGTACACCGCGGTGTTCAACGAATACCTGCACACCCTGTTCAGCAAGGGCTTCCCGGTCGAGTACTTCATCGAGGGCGGCCGCTCGCGCACCGGGCGCATGCTGCGGCCGAAGACCGGCATGCTGGCCATCACCCTGCGCAGCTTCCTGCGCTCGCATCGCCTGCCCATCGTCTTCGTGCCGGTGTATATCGGCTACGAGCGGGTGCTGGAGGGGCGCACCTACCTGGGCGAGCTGCGCGGCGCGAGCAAGAAGAAGGAGTCGATCTTCGACCTGTTCAAGGTGCTCGGCGCGCTCAAGCAGCGCTTCGGCCAGGTCTCGGTGAACTTCGGCGAGCCGATCAAGCTGGCCGAGTTCCTCGACCAGCAGCAGCCGGACTGGCGCAGCCAGGAGCTGGCGCCGCAGTTCCGCCCGAGCTGGCTGAACGAGGCGACCAATCGCCTCGGCGAGCGGGTGGCGCGTCACCTCAACGAGGCGGCGGCGATCAACCCGGTCAACCTGGTGGCGCTGGCGCTGCTGTCCACCAGCAAGCTGGCCCTGGACGACCGCGCCCTGGCGCGGGTGCTCGACCTCTACCTGGCGCTGCTGCGCGCGGTGCCCTACTCGCCGCACACCACATTGCCGGACGGCGACGGCGCGGCGCTGATCGAGCACGTCAAGGGCATGGACCTGCTGGCCGAGCAGAAGGACGCCCTCGGCAAGATCCTCTATCTGGACGAGCAGAACGCCGTCCTGATGACCTACTACCGCAACAACGTGCTGCACATCTTCGCCCTGCCGGCGCTGCTGGCGAGCTTCTTCCAGAGCAGCGCGCGGATCAGCCGCGAGCAGATCCTGCGCTTCACCGGCGCGCTCTATCCCTACCTGCAGGCCGAGCTGTTTATCCGCTGGGATAGCGACCAGCTCGAGGAAGTGGTCGACCAGTGGCTGGCCGCCTTCGTCGAGCAGGGCCTGCTGAAGACCGAGGGCGACGTGTACCTGCGCCCGGCGCCCAGCTCGCGCCAGTTCGTGCTGCTGACCCTGCTGTCGCGCTCGGTGGCGCAGACCCTGCAGCGCTTCTACATGGCCATCGCCCTGCTGCTCAACGCCGGGCAGAACGCGATCAGCGCCGAGGAGCTGGAGGACCTGTGCACGGTGATGGCCCAGCGCCTGTCGATCCTGCATGGCCTGAACGCGCCGGAGTTCTTCGACAAGAGCCTGTTCCGCCACTTCATCCAGAGCCTGCTGGACCAGGGCGTGCTGCGCCAGGACGAGGCCGGCAAGCTCAGCCACCACCCGCTGCTCAGCGAGCTGGCCGAAGGCGCCGCCAAGCGCGTGCTGCCGGCGGAGATTCGCCTGTCGATCCGCCAGGTGGCGCTGGATCGCAACGAGGACGAGCCGGCAGCGCCGTAATTGTCGCGTCGTAGGGCGCGCTATGGCAGAACCCCCAGGGTGGCTGTCGCCTTTTACCTCCACCAGGGCGGTGGATCGGTGAAGCGTGATCCAGCCTACGCGCCGACCGGCAATCGCGGCTAAAGCCCCTCCCACGGCGTCCACCCCACCCGTAGGAGGGGCTTTAGCCGCGACAGGTTCGCAGGCCAAACAAAACCCGCCGTGCGCGAGGCGCAGGGCGGGTTCTCTTTACCGCGTGAAAGGCCTTACAGGGTCACCGCCGCCGGCTTCGGCTCGGCGGCCACTTGCACGTCCGGCGCCACTTCGATGTGCTGCAGCTCGAGGCGCTCGCTGCTCCACTGGCGCACGCGGTTGGTCAGCGCCAGGTCGTCGTTCAGCTTCTGCCCGTAGGAGGGGATGATCTGCTGCAGGCGCGCCTGCCACGCGGGGCTGGCGACCTGCTCGGCGAAGGCCTTCTCGATCAGCTGCAGCATGATCGGCGCGGCGGTGGAGGCACCCGGCGAGGCGCCGAGCAGCGCGCTGATGCTGCCGTCGGCGGAGGTCACCACCTCGGTGCCGAACTGCAGTACGCCGCCCTTCTCGGCATCCTTCTTGATGATCTGCACGCGCTGGCCGGCCTGGATCAGCTCCCAGTCCTCGCTCTTGGCCTCCGGGAAGTATTCGCGCAGCGAGGCCATGCGGTCTTCCTGGCTGAGCATCAGCTGGCCGATCAGGTAGGTGCTCAGCGGGATGTTGTCCATGCCGGCATTGGCCAGCGGCAGGAAGTTGTCGCTGGTCATGCTGCCGAACAGGTCGAGCAGCGAGCCATGTTTAAGAAACTTGGTGGAGAAGGTGGCGAAGGGGCCGAACAGCAACACGGTCTCGTCGCCGATCACGCGGGTGTCCAGGTGCGGCACGGACATCGGCGGCGAGCCGACCGAGGCCTTGCCGTACACCTTGGCCTTGTGCTGGGCGACGATCTCGGGGTTGCGCGTCATCAGGAACTGGCCGCCGACCGGGAAGCCGGCGTAGCCCTTGGCCTCTTCGATGCCGGATTGCTGCAGCAGCTTGAGCGCGCCGCCGCCGGCGCCGATGAACACGAAGCGCGCCTTGACGCTGCTCTCGGCGCCATCGTTGGCCAGGTCGGCGACCACCACGGTCCAGCTGCCGTCAGCGTTGCGCCGCAGGTCGCGCACCTCGTGTTCCAGGTGCAGGCGCGCCTGGTCCTTGGCGATCAGCGAGTCGATCAGCTGGCGGGTGATCTCGCCGAAGTTGACGTCGGTGCCGATGGCCATGCGGGTGGCGGCGACGGGTTGGCCCTGGTCGCGGCCCTGCATGACCAGCGGCGCCCACTGGGCGATCTGCGCGTGATCCTCGCTGAACTCCATGCCGCGGAACAGGTTGCTGTGCTCGAGCGCGGCATGGCGCTTGCGCAGGTATTCGATGTTGTCCTCGCCCCAGACGAAGCTCATGTGCGGGGTGTTGTTGATGAAGCTCCTGGGCTTGCTCAGCACCTCGCGCTCGACCTGGTAGGCCCAGAACTGCTTGGAGATCTCGAAGGATTCGTTGATCGCCACCGCCTTGCCGATGTCGATGCCGCCGTCGGCGGTTTCCGGGGTGTAGTTCAGTTCGCAGAACGCCGAGTGGCCGGTGCCGGCGTTGTTCCAGGCGTTGGAGCTCTCGCCGGCGACGCGGTCGAGGCGCTCGTAGATTTCTATGCTCCAGTCCGGCTCCAGCTCGTTGAGGTAGGTGCCGAGGGTGGCGCTCATCACGCCGGCGCCGATCAGCAGGACGTCGACGGTTTTCTCGGGCTCGCGGGGCTTGGAGCAACCGATCACGCTGAGACAGAGCAGCGTCAGCAGGATTTTCTTCATGGCACAGTCCAGTGGTGTGCACGACGGCGCGCCGTGCAGGCAAGGTTTCGGGTGGCAGCCGTATGGGCCGCCCATGGGCGATGGCCGCCGATCGGCGGCGCGGCGGGAGGAAGGGTGTTCCAGGCCTCTTGGCGGGCGTATTCCGCTTGTGCCGCCGGCAGGAGCAATATGCGTGCCGCTGAAAGGATTCAGCGCTGGATCGGGCCTCGCCGCGCGCCGGGAGGCACGATGCAGTGGCGAGTTCTCGCCAAAGGCGGCGGGCCCGCGCGGCGCCGGTGGCGGGATTCCGCCCCGCGCCTCAGTTGGACAGCAGCAGGGGCAACAGCAGCGCCGTGGCGATCCCCAGCAGGCTCATGGCCAGGGCGGCGAAGGCGCCGCACTCCTCGCCTTCCTGCAGGGCATGGGCGGTGCCGATGGCATGGGCATTGATACCGTAGCTGAGGCCTCGGGCCGCCGGGTGCTCGACCCTGGCCCAGCGCAGCAGCCAGGGGCCGAGCGCGGTGCCGATCACCCCGGTGAGCATCACCAGCACCGCCGCCAGCGAGGCGATGCCGCCGATCTGTTCGGCCACCGGCATGGCGATCGGCATGGTCACCGATTTCGGCGCCAGGCTCATCAGCACCACCCAGTCGGCGCCCAGCGCCCAGCCGATGGCCAGGGTCAGCGTCACCGACAGCACGCCGCCGGCCAGCAGGGTGAGCATGATCGGCCAGAACAGCTGGCGGATGCGCTTGATGTTGTGCTGCAGCGGCACCGCCAGGGCCAGGGTGGCCGGGCCGAGCAGCCAGGCGATGGGCTCGGCGCCGGCGCGGTAGGTGGCGTAATCCACCCCACACAGCAGCAGGGTGGCGACGATCAGCGTCACCGACACCAGCACCGGCTGCAGCAGCAGCCAGCCGCTGCGCCGATACAGCCAGGCGGCGATCAGAAAGGCCGCGAGGGTCAGGCCGATGGCGAACAGCGGATGCGCGGCCAGGGCATTCATCCCTTGCGCTCCTGACGGCGGATCAGTGTCTGCAACAGCCAGCCGCAGAACGGTACGGTGACCAGCAGCGACAGCACCAGGGCCGTGGCGATCACCGGCAGCTCGGCCAGCAGCAGCTCGCTGCTGGTCATGATCCCGGCGGCCGGCACCGCCAGCAGCAACGGCAGGTAGGGCAACAGGCCATTCGCCGCCTGCTGCAGCGGCTCGGGCACCGCGCCGCGCCACATCAGCCAGGCCGACAGCAGCAGCAGGCCGATGATCGAGCCCGGCAGCATGGGCAGCAGCCACTGGTTCAGGGCCACGCCCAACAACTGCAGCAACACCAGCCAGAACAGGCCACGCAACATCATGATCTCCACTCCTCCTTAATTGCGCCCCCGGCGAAACAGCGGACGCGGCTCGATGGCCGAACGACCATACAACACACTGAGCCCGGCCAGGCCCTTGAGTGCATCCTCCAGCGACTTGTCGGCGCGCACGGCGAAGGCGTCGAAACCGCACTGGCGCATATGCGCCAGCTGGTCGCGCAGCACATCGCCCACCGCGCGCAGTTCGCCGCGCCAGCCCAGGCGGGTGCGCAGCAGGTAGGCCTGGCTGTAGCCGCGGCCGTCGCGGAAGCTGGGGAAGTCGATGGCGATCAGCGGCAGGCTGGAGAGAAACGGCTGCAGCGCTTCCGGCTCGTCATCCACCTGCAACAGCAGGCCGTCGGCGCTCGCCGCCCTGCCCTGCAGCACTTCGGCCGACTGCCGTTCGCGCCAGGCGGCCAGCGGCAGGATCTGCGGCGCCGCGCCAACGCTGTCGGCGTCATGCAGTTGCCAGGGGTCGTCGGTGATGATGCGGGCCTGGCCCTCGACCAGGCGGATCAGATTGTTCATGCCACCGCCTCCCGGGCGTAGACGCGCTCCTTGAACGGCTCCAGGCCGATGCGCTGGAAGGTGTCGAGAAAGCCTTCGTTCAGCTCGCGGTAGTCGACGTAGGTCTGCACGATGCGCTCGATCACCTCGGGCACCTGCTCGGCGGCGAACGCCGGGCCGATCACCTTGCCCAGCGCCGCCTGCCGGCCCTGGCTGCCGCCGAGGGTGAGCTGGTACCACTCGCTGCCGTTCTTGTCGACGCCGAGGATGCCGACGTTGCCGATATGGTGGTGGCCGCAGGCGTTCATGCAGCCGGAGATGTTCAGGCTGATATCGCCCAGGTCGTGCAGGTAGTCGAGGTCATCGAAGCGCTGCTGGATGGCCTGGGCGATGGGGATCGACTTGGCGTTGGCCAGCGAGCAGAAGTCGCCGCCCGGGCAGGCGATGATGTCGGTGAGCAGGCCGGCGTTGGCGGTGCCCAGCCCGGCCGCCCGAGCCTCGCTCCATAGCGCATGGAGATCGCGCTTGCGCGCGTCGGGCAGCACCAGGTTCTGTTCGTGGGCCACGCGAATCTCGCCGAAACCGTAGCGCTCGCTCCAGTCGGCCAGCGCCTCCATCTGCTCGGCGCTGACGTCGCCGGGCGGCGCGCTGATGCCGGGTTTGGTCGACAGCACCACGCTGGCGTAACCGGGCACCTGATGCGCCATGACGTTGCGCGACACCCAGCGGGCGAAGTCCGCGTCGCGCGCCAGCTGGGTGCCGAAGTCGATATCGGCATCGGCCAGCTCGGCATAGGCCGGCTTGTGGAAGGAGGCGGCGACGCGCCGGTATTCCTCATCGGTGAGCCGCGCCGGGCCGTCCTTGATCGACTGCCACTCGCGCTCCACCTCGGCGGCGAAGGCCTCGATGCCGAGCGCCTTGACCAGGATCTTGATCCGCGCCTTGTACTTGTTGTCGCGCCGGCCGTGGCGGTTGTACACGCGCAGGATGGCCTCGACGTAGGACAGGCAGTCCTGCCAGTGCAGCCCTTCACGCAGTTGCTGGGCAATGATCGGCGTGCGCCCCAGGCCGCCGCCGACCAGCACCCGCAGGCGCAACGCGCCGGCCTCGTCGCGATGCAGCTGCAGGCCGATATCGTGCACCTGGATCGCCGCGCGATCTTCGGCGGCGGCGCACAGGGCGATCTTGAACTTGCGCGGCAGGAACAGGAATTCCGGGTTGACCGTCGACCACTGGCGGAGGATCTCGGCCAGCGGACGCGGGTCGAGGTACTCGTCGGCGGCAACGCCGGCGAAGGCTTCGGTGGTGATGTTGCGCACGCAGTTGCCGGAGGTCTGGATGGCGTGCATGTCGTGCGCGGCCAGCCAGTCGAGGATGTCCGCCACGCGCTCGAGCTCGATCCAGTTGAACTGGATGTTCTGCCGCGTGGTGAAGTGGCCATAACCGCGGTCGTACGCGCGGGCGATATGCGCCAGCGCGCGCATCTGCTTGGCCGACAGGGTGCCGTAGGGAATCGCCACGCGCAGCATGTAGGCATGCTTCTGCAGGTACAGGCCGTTCTGCAGGCGCAGCGGCAGGAACTCCTCTTCGCTCAGCTCGCCTTCCAGGCGCCGCTGTACCTGGTCGCGGAACTGGGCGACGCGCTCGCGCACCAGCGCACGGTCAAAATCGTCGTATTGGTACATGCCGGCAGGCCTCCTGATCACGGGCGTCGACTATGCCTGCCGGACGTGTTTCGAAAACAGCGCCAGAAAAGCCTAAAAAAACCAGATCAGATAAGCGAAAGAAGGCTGTGGCTTACCGGAGATTGGCGCGGCGCGATGTCGCAGGCCGAGGCCTGTAGCGCTCAGGCTGAAATCCACAGCAGCCAGAGATGGCGTGGCCTGGAGACCTGTCAGGCACTTTTCCCGGCGCCCACCGGCCGCATCTGATCCGCTTTTTTTACGAAAACCTGAGACTGTTTCGCAAACAGTTCGCCTCGGATCATGGCGCCAGCCTGATTAACGCCTGAGGGCAACGCCATGACCGAGCTGATCCCCGTGCGGGCCGTCGAGAGCATCGACCCTGCCAAACCCATCCGCCTGACGCCGGCCCAGGCCGGTGGGCCGATCCACACCCGCAGCTTCACCGGGCGCTTTCGCAACCTGCGCCTGCTCGGCGCCGGCCTGCTGTTCCTGCTGTTCTTCGGCACCGCCTGGATCGACTGGAACGACCGCCAGGCCGTGCTCTGGGATCTGGGCGCGCGTCAGTTCCATATCTTCGGCGCCACCTACTGGCCGCAGGATTTCATCCTGCTCTCGGCCATCCTGAT
Source organism: Pseudomonas sp. AOB-7 (assembly GCF_003696305.1). Classification (GTDB taxonomy): domain Bacteria; phylum Pseudomonadota; class Gammaproteobacteria; order Pseudomonadales; family Pseudomonadaceae; genus Aquipseudomonas. The sequence continues at coordinate 80,582 of NZ_RFFK01000013.1, forward strand.
CATCGCCGCCTTCGGCCTGTTCTTCATCACCGTGCTGGCCGGGCGCGTCTGGTGCGGCTACGCCTGCCCACAGAGCGTGTGGACCTGGATCTTCATGCGCGTGGAACAGCTCACCGAGGGCGACCGCGGCCAGCGCATCAAGCTCGACGCCGCGCCCTGGTCGCTGCACAAGATCCTGCGCCGCGGCGCCAAGCATGGCCTGTGGCTGGCGGTGAGCCTGGTCACCGCGCTGGCCTTCGTCGGCTACTTCACCCCGATCCGCCAGCTGACCCTGGACCTGGCGACCCTCGAGGTCGGCGCCACCACGGCCTTCTGGGTGCTGTTCTTCACCGCCGCCACCTACATCAACGCCGGCTGGCTGCGCGAGAAGGTGTGCCGCGACATGTGCCCCTACTCGCGCTTTCAGAGCGTGATGTTCGACCGCGACACGCTGATCGTCTCCTACGACGCCGCCCGCGGCGAGAACCGCGGGCCGCGCCGCAAGGACGCCGACTACAAGGCCGAAGGCCTGGGCGACTGTATCGACTGCACCATGTGCGTACAGGTCTGCCCCACCGGCATCGACATCCGCGATGGCCTGCAACTGGACTGCATCGGCTGCGGCGCCTGCATCGACGCCTGCGACAGCGTGATGGACAAGCTCGGCTATGCCCGCGGCCTGGTGCGCTACGGCTCCGAGCGCGAGCTGGCCGGCGGCAAGACCCGCTGGCTGCGCCCCAACCTGGTCGGCCATGCGGCGATGCTGGCGCTGATGATCGGCGCCTTCGCCTGGGCCCTGGCCGAGCGCCCGCTGCTGTCGCTGGACGTGACCCGCGACCGCGGCCTGTACCGCGAGAACGCCCTGGGCCAGATCGAGAACATCTACAGCCTGAAGATCATCAACAAGACCCAGCAGGCGCGCAGCTACAGCATCGCCCTGGTCGAGCCGGGCGACTTCGAGCTGCATGGGCCGAGCACGCTGCATCTGGCCCCCGGCGAGATCCGCGACCTGCCGGTCAGCGTCGCCCTGACCGCCACGCGCAATGGCGCCGGCCCGCAGCACCTGCAGTTCGAGGTGACCGACCAAGCCGAGCCGGACAGCCGCGTCGCCACCCGCAGCACCTTCCTCGCCCCGCTGCGCTGAAACCTCCTAGCCCGGATGCCATCCGGGGCCGTCCGCTGCGCGGATGGCACCCGGGCTACACCTACCCTGTAGGCGCGGATTGATCCGCGATTCGCCCAGCACGCCCGACGGTCCCGCCCGAACGACTCACGAGGCCCTGCCATGTCCGCCGTTCACCCCGTAAAGTGTTCGCCCGTACCCCTTGCACCGGTGAACCAGGACAGGATGAAACGCTACGAGAAATTCGCCGACGAGATCGCCGAGCTGATCCGCAGCGGCGTGCTCGCCCCAGGCGAGAAGGTGCCCTCGGTGCGCCACGCCAGCCGCACCTACGGGGTCAGCCCGTCCACCGTGTTCCAGGCCTACTACCTGCTGGAGGATCGCGGCCTGATCCAGGCCCGCGCCCGCTCCGGCTACTTCGTCCGCGAACACGCGCAGCGCCCGCTGCACGAGCCGGAAGCGGCCGTGCGCGCCGCGCAGACCACCGAGGTGGACGTCAGCGAACTGGTGTTCTCCGTGCTCGCCTCGCTGAAAGACCCCGACACCGTGCCCTTCGGTTCGGCCTTCCCCAGCCCCGACCTGTTCCCCCTGCCGCGCCTGGCGCGCAGCATGGCACACGCCCTGCGCGAGCTGTCGCCGCACGCGGTGATCGCCGACATGACCGCCGGCAACCCCGACCTGCGTCGGCAGATCGCCCTGCGCTACATGGTCAGCGGGGTGATGCTGCCGATGGAGGAGCTGGTGATCAGCAACGGCGCCATGGAGGCGCTCAACCTCTGCCTGCAGTGCGTCACCCAGCCGGGCGACCTGGTGGCCATCGAGTCGCCGGCCTTCTACGCCTGCCTGCAGGTGCTGGAGCGGCTCAAGCTCAAGGCGGTGGAAATTCCCGTGCACCCGCGCGAAGGCATCGACCTGGCGGCGCTGGCCGACAGCCTGCAGCGCCTGCCGATCAAGGCCTGCTGGTTCATGAGCAGCCTGCAGAACCCGCTCGGCGCGAGCATGAGCGAGGCGAAGAAACAGGCGCTGTACGAGCTGCTGGTGCGCCACCAGGTGCCGCTGATCGAGGACGACGTCTACGCCGAGCTGTACTTCGCCAGCCAGCCGCCCAAGCCGGTGAAGAGCTTCGACCGCGAGGGCCTGGTGATGCACTGCGGCTCCTTCTCCAAGAGCCTGGCACCCGGCTACCGGGTCGGCTGGGTGGCCGGCGGGCGCTACGCCGAGCAGATCGCCCGGCTCAAGCTGATGACCACCATCTCGCCCTCGGTGCCGGCCCAGGCGGCCATTGCCGACTACCTGCAGCACGGCGGCTACGACCGCCACCTGCGCAAGCTGCGCCACGCCCTGGAAATGCAGCAGGGCGCCATGCTCGCCTCCGCCGCCCGGCATTTTCCCGCCAGCACGCGGGTGACGCGGCCGGCCGGCGGTTATTTTCTCTGGTTCGAATTCCCCGAACGGCTGGACTCCCTGCAACTGCTGCGCCTGGCGCTGGCCCAGGGCATCAGCCTGGCGCCGGGACCGATCTTCTCCGCCAGCCAGGGCTTTCGTCACTGCGCCCGCCTGAACCACGGCCACCCCTGGGACGCGCGCAGCGAACAGGCCATGGAGGTGCTCGGCCGGCTGGTGGCGGGGTTGCTCTGACAGAGCGGCGCAGCCTGCGCGCAATTAGAGCGCCGGCAACCGCCAGTCGATGGGCGTCATGCCGTTCTGCACGAGGAACTGGTTGCAGCGGCTGAAGTGACCGTTGCCGATAAAGCCGCGGTGCGCCGACAACGGCGAGGGGTGCGGCGAGCGCAGCACCAGGTGCTTGGTCGGGTCGATCAGGCGCTGCTTGCCCTGCGCATGGCTGCCCCAGAGCAGGAACACCAGCTTGGGCCGCTGCTGGCTGACCACCTCGATCACCCGGTCGGTGAACAGTTGCCAGCCCTTGTTCGCGTGGGAGCCGGCGTTGCCTCGCTCCACGGTCAGCGAGGTGTTGAGCAGCAGCACGCCCTGCTCGGCCCAGCTCTGCAGGTAGCCGTGGGCGGGGATATCCAGGTTCAGGTCGCGCTTGAGTTCCTTGTAGATGTTCACCAGCGACGGCGGCGTCTGCACCCCCGGCTGCACCGAGAAACACAGGCCGTGGGCCTGGCCGGGACCGTGGTAGGGGTCCTGGCCGATGATCACCACCTTGACCCGCTCCAGCGGCGTGGAGTTGAGCGCATTGAAGATCAGCGGGCCCGGCGGGTAGATCTCCTTGCCGGCCGCCTTCTCGGCACGGAGGAACTCGCGCAGCTCGCTCATGTAGGGCTTGTCGAACTCCTCGCGCAGCGCCTCTTTCCAGCTGGCGTCGAGTTTGATGCGGTCGTCGGTCATCCCGGGTGTTCCTGCGCTGAAAACGAAAACGGCACGCTAGGCAAGGCACGGGGGCAAGTCAAGGCATCGCACGGGATAACGCGGCGCCGACTGATGCCTGCCCATCACGCCGCTGGATGCGCGTTGCCACGCCGCCCTCGCCGGCCAAGACTCAAAGGCGATATCCCGAGGAGCAGCGCAGCATGAACACCGCGACCGCTATCAGCCGCGAACGCCTGGAACAGGCGCTAGCCCACTCCACCTTCGCCCAGTTGCTCGGCGCCGAGCTGCTCGACTTCGAACCCGGCAAGGTCAGCCTGCAGGTGCGCAGCCGCCCCGACCTGTGCCAGCACCACGGCTATCTGCACGGCGCGGTGGTCGGTTTCATGGTCGACAGCGGCTGCGCCTGGGCCGCCGCCTCGCTGGTCGGCGACGTGGTCACCAGCGAATACAAGCTCAACCTGCTCGCCCCGGCCATCGGCGAGCGCCTGCTGTGCCGGGCCGAAGTGCTCAAGGCCGGACAGCGCCAGGCGGTGTGCCGCGCCGACGTGTTCGCCTTGAAGGATGGCCAGGAGAAGCTGGTGGCCACCGGCCTGGCGACCATCGCCCGGGTGTAGGGCGGATTCAGCAGTCTTAGGTTGGGTTGAGGTACGCCGCGCCGAAGCCCAACGGGTCAGGTCGAGGACTGCTGGGCTTCGCTGCGCTCGGCGCCCAGCTAGCGGCGGGGGCCGCCCTAGCCCTGGTGCAAGGCCCGGTAATGGCTGGGCGCCATGCCCACCACCTTGCGAAACAGTCGCGAGAAATAATAGGGATCGTCGTAGCCCAGTTGCTCGGCGATCTGCCGCACCTCGGCGTCGCCCTGGTCGAGCAGGCGGCAGGCCTGGGCCATCTTCAGCTGGATGAAATCCTGGATCGGCGCGTGGCCGGTCAGGGCACGGTAGGTCTTGGCGAAGTGGAAGCGCGACAGCTTGAACTGCGCCGCCAGCTCGTCGAGGTTGAGGCTGCCATGCAGGTGGCTGCGCATCACCGCCTGCACCGCGTCGACGTCCAGCACCCGCCCGGATTTGAGGTTGGCCCGCGCCGGCAGCACCGCCAGGGAGCTGAGCAGCGCCTGCAGCTGATGGGCGGCGTGGATGAAGGGCACCGGGTTGAGACCCTGGCGCTGCAAGCCCAGCAACGCCTCGAAATCCGCCAGCAGGCGCGGCTGCACGCCGATGCGGCGCACCCGACGCGGCCCCAGCAGACGCAGGAAGTCCTCGGCCAGGCTGCCGTCGAAATGCACCCAGTACAGCGTCCAGGGCCGTACGGCGTCGGCGCCGTAGCGGTGGGCGAGGCCCTTGGGCAGCAGCAGCAGATCGCCGCCGCCGACCTCGAATCGTCCATCCGCCGTCTCCAGCCAGCCGCGCCCGGCGCGGCAGTAGATCAGCAGGTGATCCTCCGGCTGACTGCGCTGCATCAGGTGCCCGGCCGCTTCCGGGTAAAACCCCAGCGCCAGCGGGTAGCAGCCGCAGCTCAGCGGCTGACGGGCCAGCAGGCGACGCAGGCGCGGCGGGGTGATGAAGCGCTGGCCGTTGGCGGGCAGCGGCCAGCTGGAGGTTTCCACTCGTGCAGTCATCGGCGCGCCCACCTCGCTGGGGGATGGCAATGCCAAGATCGTCCATCCAAAGGCCAAGATCGTCAATCCACAAGCAGCCGGACACTGACTATAAAGAGAGCACAGAAGAACAACAGGAGGCCGACCATGCCCCGTACCCTGCCCCAGCTGATCGACGGCCAGTGGCTCGCGAGCCAGGCCCGCGAACTGATCGAAGTCACCGACCCGGCCACCCAACAGGTGCTGGCGCTGGCGCCCAAGGCCACCCATGCGGAGATCGAGGCCGCCGTGGCCGGCGCCAAGGCCGCCTTCCTCACCTGGCGCGAGGTGCCGGTGCCGGAACGGGCACGGCTGATGCTGCGCTACCAGCACCTGCTCAAGGAGCACCACGACGAGCTGGCCGAGATTCTCGCGCAGGAGACCGGCAAGACCTTCGCCGATGCCAAGGGCGATGTCTGGCGCGGCATCGAGGTGGCCGAGCACGCCGCCAACGTGGCCAGCCTGATGATGGGCGAGACGGTGGAGAACGTCGCCCGCGAGATCGACACCGCCAGCTGGATCCAGCCGCTGGGCGTGTGCGTCGGCATCACCCCGTTCAACTTCCCGGCGATGATTCCGCTGTGGATGTTCCCGCTGGCCATCGCCTGCGGCAACACCTTCATCCTCAAGCCCTCCGAGCAGGACCCGATGACCCCCAACCGCCTGGCCGAGCTGTTTCTCGAGGCCGGCGCGCCGCCCGGGGTACTGCAGCTGCTGCACGGTGGGCGCGAGCAGGTCGACGCGCTGCTGGTGCACCCGGACGTGCGCGCGATTTCCTTCGTCGGCTCGGTGCCGGTGGGCCAGCATATCTACCGCACCGGCACCCAGCACCTGAAGCGGGTGCAGGCCTTCGCCGGGGCCAAGAACCATATGGTGATCATGCCCGACGCGCCCAAGGACCAGGTCATCAGCAACCTGGTCGGCGCCAGTTGCGGCGCCGCCGGCCAGCGCTGCATGGCGATCAGCGTGGCGGTGTTCGTCGGCGAGTCGCGACAGTGGATTCCCGAGCTGGCCGCGCAGATGGCCGAGCTGCGCCCCGGCCACTGGCGCGACAGCGGCGCTGCATTCGGCCCGCTGATCAGCCAGCAGGCGCGCCAGCGCGTGCTGCGCCTGATCGCCGAGGGCAAGGCCGAGGGCGCCGAGTGCCTGCTGGACGGTTCACAGTGCAGCGTCGAGGGCTACCCGGAGGGCAACTGGCTGGGGCCGACGCTTTTTCGCAAGGTCACGCCGAAAATGTCCATCTACCGCGAGGAAATCTTCGGCCCGGTGCTGGTGTGCCTGGAAGTCGCGACCCTGGAAGAGGCCATCGAGCTGGTCAACGCCAGCCCCTACGGCAACGGCACCAGCATCTTCACCCGCTCCGGCGGCGCCGCGCGCCACTACCAGCACGCGGTGGAAGTCGGCCAGGTGGGCATCAACGTGCCGATCCCGGTGCCGCTGCCGTTCTTCTCCTTCACCGGCTGGAAGGGCTCCTTCTATGGCGACCTGCACGCCTACGGCAAGCAGGCGGTGCGCTTCTACAGCGAGACCAAGACGGTCACCAGCCGCTGGTTCGACGACACACCGCTCGGCGACGGCCCCAACATGACCATTCAGTTGAAATGAGAACGGAGTAGGCCTCTGTTAGACCAATAGACGATCACTGCAACTGGACGAGCGGCGTAAAACAGTCTCCTGCAGCACAACAACAAGGAGAACTGCAATGCGCCACCTGACTGCCACCCTGGCCCTGTGGGCCGGGATCACCGCCTGTGCGCAGGCCGCCGAGCCCATCACCCTGGGGCTCAACTACCCGCGCACCGGCCCATACAAGGAGGAGGGATTGGCGCAGATGCGTGGAGCCCTGCTGGCCATCGACGAGCTCAACGCCGCAGGCGGCGTGCTGGGCCGCCCCTTGCGCCTGTCCAGCAAGGACACCGCCTCGCGTCCGGCCAAGGCGGTGAAGAACGTCGACAAGCTGGCCGCCGAGGGCGCCGCCATGCTGTTCGGCGGCGCCTCCAGCGCGGTGGCCATCGCCGCCGGCAAGCGCGCCCGCGAACACGGCCTGCTGTACTTCGGCACCCTCACCTACTCCAACGACACCACCGGCAAGGACGGCCACCGCTACCTGTTCCGCGAGTGCAACAACGCCTGGATGAGCGCCCAGGTGCTCGGCCAGTACCTGAGCAAGCACCTGCCGGACAAGCGCTACCTCTACGTCACCTCCGACTACACCTGGGGCCACACCACCGAGGCCTCGCTGCGCCAGGCCACCGCCAGCGACGACGCCGGCCAGCACGCCGGCGTGCGCGTGCCCTTCCCCGGCGCACGCCTGGCCGACTACCAGGATGCCCTGACCCAGGCCGCCGCGAGCGATGCCGAGATCCTCGCCCTGGTGCTGTTCGGCGAGGACCTGGTGCGCGCCATGCGCATCGCCAAGGACCTGGGCCTGACCGAGCGCATGCAGGTCATCGCGCCGAACCTGACCCAGAGCATGGTCGAGCAGGCCGGCCCGGACCTGATGCAGGGCGTGATCGGCACCGAACCCTGGACCTGGCGCGTGCCGGCGCTGGAGAAATCCGCCCGCGGCGAAGCCTTCGTCGCCGCCTTCAAGGCGCGCTACCAGATGTATCCCTCGAGTTCCGCCGCCTCGGCCTACAGCATCGTCCAGCAGTGGGCCGATGCCGCCAAGCGTGCCAATAGCCTGGATAGCGAGGCGCTGATCAAGGCGCTGGAAGGCCACCGCTACAGCCTGCTGAAGGACGAACAGCAGTGGCGCGCCTTCGATCACCAGAACCTGCAGACGGTCTACGCGGTGCGGGTCAAGCCGCGCGACGAGGTGCTCAAGGACCCGCTCAAGCAGGACTACTTCGAAATCGTCGACCGCCTCGACGCCGACACCGCGCTGCCCAATCTGGCGCAGTGGCAGGCCGAGCGCCGCGCCGGCGGTCAACCCCTGACATTGCAATGAGGCGCCATGGACTTCGAACTCAGTGACGAACAACGCCTGCTCACCGACAGCGCCCGCGCCTTCGCCGCGCGGGAGCTGGCGCCGCACGCCGGCGACTGGGACCGCGACCACCACTTTCCGCTGCCGGTGATCCGCCGCGCTGCCGAACAGGGTTACCTGGCCCTGTACCTCAAGGAGGAGGACGGCGGCCTGGGCCTGTCGAGGCTGTCCAGTTCGCTGATCTTCGAACAGCTGGCCGCCGGCTGCGTGGCCACCACCGCCTACCTGACCATCCACAATATGGCCTCGTGGATGTTGGCGAGCTTCGCCGACGAGGCCCTGAAGGCGCAGTACCTGCCCGGACTGATCGACGGCCGCCTGCTGGCCTCCTACTGCCTGACCGAGCCGGACGCCGGCTCCGACGCCGCCCACCTGCGAACCCGCGCGCGGCGCGATGGCAACGATTACCTGCTCGACGGCAGCAAGTGCTTTATCTCCGGCGCGGGATCGACCGATGTGCTGATCGTCATGGCGCGCACCGGCGAGGACGGCGCCAAGGGCATCTCCTGCTTCCTGGTGCCGGCCGACGCCGCCGGCATCCGCTACGGACGCAACGAGGACAAGATGGGCTGGCGCGCCCAGCCGACCCGCACCATCGCCTTCGACGGCGTGCGCATCCCCGCCGGCAACCGCATCGGCCCGGAGGGCCAGGGCTTCGTCTACGCCATGCAGGGCCTGGACGGCGGCCGCCTGAACATCGCCAGCTGCTCGCTCGGCGCGGCCCAGGCGGCGTTGCAGCAGAGCCTGCACTACGTGGAGGAGCGCAAGCAGTTCGGCAAGCCACTGGCCGAATTCCAGGCGCTGCAGTTCAAGCTGGCCGATATGCTCACCGAGCTGACCGCCAGCCGGCAGATGGTGCGCCTGGCCGCGGACAAGCTGGACCGGCGCCACGCCGAGGCCAGCCTGTACTGCGCCATGGCCAAGCGCTTCGCCACCGACCAGTGTTTCGCCATCTGCAACGAGGCGCTGCAGCTGCACGGCGGCTACGGTTACCTGAGCGACTATCCGCTGGAGCGCTGGGTGCGCGACAGCCGCGTGCACCAGATACTGGAAGGCACCAACGAGATCATGCGGGTGATCGTCGCCCGCCGCCTGCTGCAGCAGGGCGGCATGCTCGATCGCCTGCTGTGACCGCTTTATCCCCTCTCCCCGGGGGAGAGGGGAACATCATTTAAGAGGACCCTTATGAGCACCGCCATCGAAGCCTACAAGCCCGGCATCTTCGACCTGACCCACAAGCTCACCGTGGAAAAGCACGGCCACACCGCGCTGATCACCATCAACCACCCGCCGGCCAACACCTGGGACCGCGACTCGCTGATCGGCCTCAAGCAGCTGGTCGAGCACCTCAACCGCGACGACGACATCTACGCCCTGGTGGTGACCGGCCAGGGGCCGAAGTTCTTTTCCGCCGGCGCCGACCTGAACATGTTCGCCGACGGCGACAAGGCGCGCGCCCGCGAGATGGCGCGGCGCTTCGGCGAGGCCTTCGAGACCCTGCGCGACTTCCGCGGGGTGTCCATCGCCGCGATCAACGGCTACGCCATGGGCGGCGGCCTGGAATGCGCGCTGGCCTGCGATATCCGCATCGCCGAACGCCAGGCGCAGATGGCCCTGCCCGAGGCCGCGGTGGGCCTGCTGCCCTGCGCCGGCGGCACCCAGGCGCTGCCCTGGCTGGTGGGCGAAGGCTGGGCCAAGCGCATGATCCTCTGCGGCGAACGTATCGACGCCGAAACCGCCCTGCGCATCGGCCTGGTGGAACAGCTGGTGGACAGCGGCGAGGCCCGTGGCCATGCGCTGCTGCTGGCGGCCAAGGTGGCGCGACAGAGTCCGGTGGCGGTGCGCACCATCAAGCCGCTGATCCAGGGCGCGCGCGAGCGCGGCCCGAACACCTGGCTGGCGGAGGAACGCGAGCGCTTCGTCGACCTGTTCGACGCCGACGACACCCGCGAAGGGGTCAACGCCTTCCTCGAGAAGCGCGACCCGCAGTGGCGCAACAAATGATTCGTGGCACCGTAATCGGCCAGGCCCGTAGGGTGGATGTCGCTTCTTACATCCACCAGAACCGCCCCGCCCTAAGCTGGAAACCTGTATGAACCTGCACTTCGAAGAACGCCCCAGCCTGCATGGCTACCGCATCGGCATCGCCAGCCTGGATGCCGAGAAGAGCCTCAATGCCCTGTCGCTGCCGATGATCGAGGCGCTGGACGCGCGCCTGAAGGCCTGGGCCATCGATCCCGAAATCGCCTGCGTGCTGCTGCGCGGCAACGGGCCCAAGGCCTTCTGCGCCGGCGGCGACGTGGTGCAGCTGGTGCAGCAGTGCCGCGAACACCCCGGCGAGGTGCCGCCGCTGGCGCGGCGCTTCTTCGCCGACGAATACCGCCTCGACCACCGCATCCACAGCTATCCCAAGCCGCTGATCTGCTGGGCCCACGGCTACGTGCTGGGCGGCGGCATGGGCCTGATGCAGGGCGCGGCGATCCGCATCGTCACCCCCAGCAGCCGCCTGGGCATGCCGGAAATCAATATCGGCCTGTACCCGGACGTCGGCGGCAGCTGGTTCCTCGCCCGCCTGCCGGGCAGGCTCGGCCTGTTCCTCGGTCTCACTGCCGCCAGCATCAACGCCCGCGACGCGCTGGACCTGAACCTGGCCGACCGTTTCCTCCGCGACGAGCAGCAGGACGCACTGATCGAAGGCCTGGTGCAACTCAACTGGCGGGAGCACGCCGCGCAGCAGCTGCACAGCCTGCTGCGCGCGCTGGAACGCGAGGCGCGCGGCGAGCTGCCGCAGGCGCAGTGGCTGCCGCGCCGCGAACGCCTCGACGCGCTGCTCGACGTGGCCGACCTGCCCGCCGCGGTACAGGCCATCGCCGGCCTGCACGGCGACGCCGACCTGCTGCTAGCCCGTGCGGCCAAGACCCTGGCCGGCGGCTGCCCGCTGACCGCGCACCTGGTCTGGGAGCAGATCCGCCGCGCCCGTCACCTGTCGCTGGCCGAGGTGTTCCGCATGGAGTACGCCATGAGCCTGAACTGCTGCCGCCACCCGGAGTTTGCCGAGGGCGTGCGCGCCCGCCTGATCGACAAGGACCAGACGCCGCGCTGGCACTGGCCGGACGTGGCGGCCATCCCGCCGGCGGTGATCGAGGCGCACTTCGCCCCGGCCTGGGACGGCGCGCATCCGTTGGCGGATCTGTAAACCTTCGCTCCCCGAGGCATCAGCACAAGGAGAACCCAAACCATGACCCAGATCGCCTTTATCGGCCTCGGCCATATGGGCCTGCCCATGGCCCGCAACCTGCTCAAGGCCGGCTACCCGCTCAAGGTCTTCGACCTGGTGCGCAGCGCCGTGGACGAACTGGCCGGCGAAGGCGCCCTGGCGGCGGACAGCGCCGCCGAGGCGGTCGACCAGGCCAAGGTGGTGATCAGCATGCTGCCGGCCAGCCGCCATGTCGAAGGCCTGTACCTGGGCGACGCCGGCCTGCTGGCGCAACTGCCGGCCGGCACCCTGGTGCTGGAATGCTCGACCATCGCCCCGGAGTCGGCGCGCAAGGTGCACGCCGCCGCCCGTGAGCGCGGCATCGCCCTGCTCGATGCGCCGGTGTCCGGCGGCACCGCCGGCGCCGCGGCCGCCACCCTGACCTTTATGGTCGGCGGCGAGGCCAACGCCCTGGACAAGGCGCGGCCGATCCTCGCCGCCATGGGCAAGAACATCTTCCACGCCGGCCCGGACGGCGCCGGCCAGGTGGCCAAGGTGTGCAACAACCAGGTGCTGGCGGTGCAAATGATCGCCACCGCCGAGGCCATGGCCCTGGGCGTGGCCAACGGTCTGGAGCCGGCAACCCTGGCCGAGATCATGCGGCAGAGCTCCGGCGGCAACTGGACGCTGGAAAAGTACAACCCCTGGCCCGGGGTGATGGAGAATGCCCCGGCCTCCAAGGGCTACAGCGGCGGTTTTATGGCCGAACTGATGGCCAAGGACCTCGGCCTGGCCCAGGAAACCGCCAGCCACAGCGGCAACAGCACGCCGATGGGCGCCCTGGCGCTGCAGCTGTACCGCCTGCTGCTCAAGCAGGGCAAGGGCAAGAAGGATTTTTCAGTGGTGCAGCAGTTGTTCGTGGAGTAGCGGTCCGTAGGCGCCAGCTTGCTGGCGATGCCTTGAAGCGGATCGCGGCAAGCCGGCTCCTACGAAAGCGCGAGTACGTCGTGCAGTCTTGGCCCGGATGCAATCCGGGATAAAGCGCGGCGACCGCCCCGGATTGCCTCCGGGCCAACGGCATTCAGCGCAGCGTCTGCAGATACAGCAGGCCGAACAGCAGCACCTGCAGGCGCTGCCGCCACAGCCCCGGCCGGCCGTGCAGGCGCACGCGAAACAGCAGCAGCTCGCCTAGATGGGCCAGCAACAGCGCCAGCGCGGCCCAGTTGACCCAGCCGCCCAGCGGCGCGGCGAAGGGGTAGAGCAGGTTGAGCAGCGCCACCAGCCAGAACATGGCCAGGGCGCCCTTGGCGAACGACAGCAGTTTCATCGCGATCCTCCGGTTGGGCGATCGCCGCAGTGTGCCGGGCCAGCCCGGCGCTGCCGCCGCTCTTTCGGCTGGAACGGTGCTCAGCGCAGGGTCAGGCCGAAGGACTCGTCGGCGAAGTCGAAGCAGGCGAGGAAGCGGCGGATCTCCAGCAGGTTGCCCTCGACCTGCACGTCGCCCAGCAGCGCGCCCTTGACCAGGCCGCCTTCGCCGGTCAGCAGGGTTTCCATAAAGCGCTTGTCCATGCTCAGCCGCAGCTCGGTGCCTTCGGGAATGCCCCGGTGCAACTGGGCCACGCCGCGGCGCACTTCCAGCGCCCACTCCTCGTTCACGTCCGGGAAGCGAAAGCCCAGGGTCAGTTCGAGGTCGCCGGCCTGCTCTGGGTCGATGCGCGTCACCCAGTTCTGCAGGAAGGCCTGCGGGGTGAAGCTGCGCACCATGTCCGGGGAGAGGAGGACCTTGCGCATCTCCTGCGAGCGCTGGCGGATGGCCTCGCCGTCGAGCTTGCCTTCCAGCTCCATGGCGCTCATCAGGTACCAGTTGCGCCAGTTGATGTTCATGCTGGCGTAACCCAGCTTGCGCAGGCTGCGCGCCTTGATCTCACGTGCCAGTCGATCCTCGCGGTCGACGCGGATGGCATAGCCGGCCAGCTCGGCGGCCCACTGGTAGTCGCCCTTGAGGTAGGCGTTGCCGGCCTCCAGCAGCAGCTTTTCCCGGCCACCGGCCAGGGCGATCAGCCGCTCGGCCTGCTGCCGCGGCGGGGTCGGGTCGAGCGCCACCGGGTCGCCCTGGAACCAGCCCAGGTAGCCGTTGTAGATCTGCCGCACGCTGTGCTTGACCGTGCCGTAGTACTCGCGCAGGTAGGGCGTGTAGCCGGCCAGGTGCGGCGGCAGCTTGACCTTCTCCACCAGCTCGTCCGGGGTCAGGCCCTTGTTCATCCAGCGCACGCTCTGGTCGTGGATATAGGCGATGCCGTCGCGGGTCATGCGCAGCACCTCCTCGACCCGCTCCTGGCCGCTGACCGGGCGGCCGTGCAACGGCACCATGTGCTCGGCCTGGTATTCGCGCAGCTTGTCCAGGCTGGCGACCCACTGCACCGGGTCGCGGAACTTGGTGCCGCGCAGGGTATGGATGTTCGGCAGGGTCGGCCCCTGCTCCACCTCGGCGCTGATCAGTACGCGGTTGTCCGGCAGGTACAGGGTGATCTCGTCCGGCGCCTCGCTGGGCACGTGCAGCAGCTGCACGTCGAGGCCGGCGATGCGGGTGTCCAGGCGCTCGGCGAAGGTCACGGTCGGCGCGATAAAGGACGACGGCTCGGGCTTGGCCAGCGGGCCGATGCCGGCATTCATGCCCTCCAGGTCGCTCGCCGGCAGGAAGGAGCCGAAGCTGTAGGCCGAGCGCACGCCGAGAATCGGCCCGACCAGCGCGCCTTGCGCCACCACGTTTTCCAGTAGGCTTGCGTGGGCGTAGATCTGCACCTCGCCGCGTTCCACCTGCTCGCGGCTGACGAAGGCCTGCACGCCGTTGATATGGTCCGGGTGGAAGTGGGTGTAGACCACCGCCTTGACCGGCTTGTCCGAGAGCTTGCGGAATTCGGCCATGATCTTGCGCGACTCGCCGACCGACTCGCCGGTGTCGACGATGATCAGCCCCTCGGGCGCCTCGATCATCACCACGTTGCCCAGCTGCCAGCCGACGGCCGAGTAGACGTTGCCCGCGACGCGGTAGACCTGCTGGACGAAGTGCTTGGTGTGCGCGGCCAGCTCGGCGTGGATGCTCGGCTCGATGCGCTCGGCCGGCAGTTCGGCCTGCGCGTTCAGGGGCAAGGCGGCGGCCAGCAGCAGGCCGCCAAGGCGAGAGAAGGTGCTCATGGCGATAGGACGTCTTGTTGTTGAAGTGCTGGCAGGTTGGCAAAGGCCGCCTGATAATTCCAATGCATTCGAATCCATGAACCAATGCAGGCAGCGCATGAACGACCTACGCCAGCTCCGTCACTTCGTCGCCCTCGCCGAACACGGCCACTTCGCCCGCGCCGCCGAGGCCGTGCACCTCAGCCAACCGGCACTGAGCCGCAGCATCCAGGCCCTGGAGGCGCAGCTCGGCTGCAGCCTGGTGGATCGCCACAGCCGCGGCATCAGCCTCACCGCCCACGGCCAGCTGGTGCTGGAACATGCCCGCCGCCTGCTGGCCGGCAGCCAGGCGCTGAGCAACGCGGTCAGCCAGCTGGACAACCTGGAGGCCGGCGAACTGCGTCTGGGCGCCGGCCCCTACCCAGCCGCACGGCTGGTGCCGCAGGCGGTGGGCAGGCTGCTGCAACGCTATCCGCGGGTACAGGTGAGACTGGAGATCGGCAACTGGCTGGAGCTGCGCGAGCGGCTGCTGGAGGCCGGCGTCGAACTGTTCGTCGCCGATGTGCGCGAATTGCAGGATGACCCGCAACTGCAGATCGAGGCGCTACAGGTGCATGCCGGCGTGCTGTTCTGCCGTCCCGGCCACCCCTTGCTACGCCGCGCCGCGCTGCGCCTGAGCGACCTGCTCGACTTCCCCCTGGCCGGCACCCAGTTGCCGCAGGCGGTAGAGCGCAGCCTCGGCGCGGCCAGCGGCCGGCCGCAACCCTTGAGCGTGCAGTGCGACAACTTTCTGGTGCTCAAGCGCCTGGTGGCCGACAGCGAGGTGCTGAGCATGGCGCCCTGGGACGTGATCGCCGAGGAAGTGGCGGCCGGCCAGCTGAGCCTGCTGCCGCTGGCCCCGGCGAGCCTGCAGCAGCAGTCGGCCTACGGCCTGGTCAGCCGTGCCGGGCACAGCCTGTCGCCGGCGGCGCAGGCGCTGGTGGAGGAAATTCGCCGGGCGGATCGCCAGCCGCTGCCGCCACGGCGCTGAACGCCGCTAGTTGCGCCGCCAGTCGCCGCTGCGCTGCTGCTCGCCGCGCGAGTGACGGTCGTCGCGGGAGTAGCGCTGCTGCACCTGCTGCTGGCGCTTGCCGTCCCAGTGCTTGCCGGCGGGCAGGCCCTGCAGATGCTGCTTGTGCTGCGATCGCTGGTGACCGTCGTGGCGGCGCCAGTCATCGCGGCGGCCGTCGTGGCGCGAGTAGCCGTCGTGGCCTTTGTGATCGCGCGGGTAAAAGCCATGCTGGCGCGGCGGTACCGGCACGTAGTGTTTGGAATCGTGGCGATGGCGGTCGTGGCGGCGATCGTCGTAATAGTAGTAACGCGGCGTGACGTAGACCGGCGGCGAGTAATCGCGGCGGTAACCGTCGTAATAGTGGTGCGAGTGATGATGGTCGCGGTAGCCACGGTCGTAACCGTCGCCGTACACGGCGCAGCCACTGAGCGGGATGAACAGCAGGGCAGCAAGCAGGGTTCTGTAGGACATGGGGAGCCTCCGCAGGGGAAGCGGGGGACGCGCACCGCGCCCCCGAGGGAAGAGGCCGGGCCGCGAGGCCCGGGACTGGATCAGCAACGACCTTTCTTGGCCTGCCCCGGCGGGCAGTGGGGAGGACCACCGCCAACATCGCCGATATCGATGCCGATACCCGGCAGCCTCAGGCTGCAGCCGGACAGACCGAAAGCCAGGCTGATCGCCAGCAGCAACGCGCCGAAGGTTTTCATCAGCAGCTCCCCTTCATCCGGTGCCCCGGCGGGCAGAAGTGACCGCCGCCGTGGTAGCCGCGACCACCCAGGTCGACATGAATCACATCGGGATCGCCGACCCGGGCATGCACGCCCGGCGCACTGAAACTGCAGCCGCCCAGCAGCAACGCCAATACCATCACAGTCAAACCACGCATGTCGGAATACTCCTCGAATTTCCAGTGGCCATTAGATGCCCCGCAAGCGGCGCGGGCACAATTCTATCGGCATGCTGGTTCGACCATCGGCAGTGGATCACGTTCCGTGCAGCCGAGTGACGGCCATCACAGGCTCGCCATGGCCGCTGGCACGCTCCTCGCTTGGCAAGGCGCCGCAGCGGGAAGGCGAACAGCGCTGCGTGCAGACAATGGCCGACTAGGGTTCCGGCCCGCCCCACCAGGCGGGTGGCTGGTCCGAGAGTGGGCGACCTCATAGAGCGGCGGGAAGCCGCGGGGTTACACGGCGGGATAAAAGCCCGGGAGAACGCGCAGCACGGCTGCCCGCCTTCCCGCCTCCGTTCCCTGCCGCCGAGGTCACCATGTCATTGCGTACCCTGCTTACCGCCCTGCTCTGCACCGCCCTGCTGACCGCTCCCGTCGCCCAGGCCGCGCCCAAGACCTTCAAGCTGTGCTGGTCGATCTTCGCCGGCTGGATGCCCTGGGGCTATGCCGCCGAACAGGGCATCGTGAAGAAATGGGCGGACAAATACGGTATCGACATCCAGGTGCAGGAGGTACCGGATTACGTCGGCTCCATCGAGCAATACGCCGCCGGCCAGTTCGACGCCTGCACCATGACCAACATGGACGCCCTGACCATCCCCGCCGCCGGCGGCGTGGACAGCACCGCGCTGATAATCGGCGACTTCTCCAACGGCGCCGACGCCCTGCTGCTGCGCGGCGCCGGCAAGAGCATCCGTGACCTCAAGGGCAAGACCGTGCTGCTGGTGGAGCATTCGGTGTCGCACTACCTGCTCAGCCGCGCGCTGGAATGGGCGCTGCTGGAGGAAAGCGAGGTGACCATCGAGCACGTCTCCGACACCGAGATCGCCGCAGCCTTCCTCGCCGGCCGCGGCGATGCGGTGATCACCTGGAACCCGATCCTCGCCGAGATCAAACGCAAGGCCGAGGTCAGCCAGGTGTTCACCTCCAACCTGATTCCCGGCGAGATACTCGACCTGACCGTGGTCGACAGCCAGACCCTGGCGCAACATCCTGAATTCGGCCGGGCACTGACCGGCGCCTGGTTCGAAACCCAGCGTCTGCTCGGCCTGCCCACCGCCGCCGGGCGTGAGGCCAGGGCGAAGATGGCGGCCGCCGCGCACACCAGCGCCGAGGACTTCGAGGCCCAGTTGAACACCCTGCGTTCCTTCTACGCCCCGCGCTATGCGCTGAACTTCGCCCAGACCGGCAAATTGCCGGACCTGATGCAGCGCGTCGCCCATTTCGCCGATGCGCACGGCTTGTTGGGCCAGAGCGGCCAGGGCCTGAGCAACCTGGGTATCGCCTTCAGCGGCGAGCAGACCCTGGGCAACGCTCAACGCATCCTGCTGCGCTTCGACCATCGCTATATGCAGCTGGCCAGCGACGGGGCGCTATAACGCCCCATCGAGAGGCACACACAGCCCGGCACGCACCAGCAGTGCGCAGATTTCGACCACGGCGGTGGCGAAAGGCCCGGATTAGCCGCCGCGGGCAACTGGCACGATGTTCGCTATAGACCCTGTGTGCAGGAACAACCCGGCTCGCCGGGATAGCGGCACCACAATTTGCAATGGCCGACTAGGGTTCCGGCGCGCCGACAGCGGCGCGCGACTGGTCCGAGAGTTGGCGACCTCCTTCGAGGTTACACGGCGGGACAAAAGCCCGGGAGAACGCGCCCCAGCGATGGGAAACCGCCGCGCACTCCTGCCCGCCCCTTACTCGAACTGGAGGTTCCCCATGCGTAAACCCCGTCTGTTCTCCGTTCTCGCCGCCGTCGGCCTTGGCGCCGCGCTCAGCCTCTCGGCCCAGGCCGCGCCGAAAAGCGACTTCAGCGTCTGCTGGACCATCTACGCCGGCTGGATGCCCTGGGAATACGGCGACGCACAGGGCATCGTCGACAAGTGGGCGAAGAAATACGACATCAGCATCGACGTGGTGCAGATCAACGACTACGTCGAGTCGATCAACCAGTACAGCGCCGGGCAGTTCGACGGCTGCACCATGACCAACATGGATGCCCTGACCATCCCCGCCGCCGGCGGCGTCGACAGCACCGCGCTGATCATCGGCGACTTCTCCAACGGCAACGACGGCATCGTGCTCAAGGGCGAGAGCAAGACCCTGGCCGACCTCAAGGGCCTGGACGTCAACCTGGTGGAGCTGTCGGTCTCCCACTACCTGCTGGCCCGCGGCCTGGAGCGCGCCCAGTTGAGCGAGCGCGACCTCAAGGTGGTCAACACCTCCGACGCCGACCTGGTCGCCGCCTTCGCCACGCCCGGCGTGCAGGCCGTGGCCACCTGGAACCCGCTGCTGGCCGAGATCGAGGCCACGCCGCAGGTGACCAAGGTGTTCGACTCCAGCCAGATTCCCGGCGAGATCATCGACCTGATGGTGGTCAACAGCCAGACGCTGAAGGACAACCCGGCCTTCGGCAAGGCGCTGACCGGCGCCTGGTACGAAATCATGGCCCGCATGAGCAGCGACTCGGCCGAGGGCAAGGCCGCCCGCGAGCATATGGCCAAGGCCTCCGGCACCGACCTGGCCGGCTACGAGGCGCAGCTGGCGGCGACCAGAATGTTCTATTCGGCCAGCGATGCCGTGGCCTTCGCCACTAGCCCGAAGCTGCCGGCGACCATGACCAAGGTGGCCGAATTCTCCTTCGCCCACGGCCTGCTCGGCGAGGGCGCGCAGAGTGCCAAGGCCATCGGCATGAGCTTCGCCAAGGACCTGGTCACCGGCGATGCGAGCAACCTCAAGCTGCGCTTCGACCCCAGCTATATGCAGATGGCCGCCGACGGCAAGCTCTGAGGCGGAAACCTTCGCGTAATACGGCTTCGTAGGGTGGATAAGGCCTCACCCTCCCTGCGAGTACCGATGGTGCGCACGGCGCACCCTACCAGAGATAGCCCATGCGTCTGATCAACCGACACCCGGACCGCGGCAGCCGCCTGCTGCTGATCCTGCTGCCCTTCGCCCTGCTGCTGTTTCTCTACTTCAGCAGCTCGACCGCGCGGCTGGCGGACAACCCCAACGACAAGCTGCTGCCCAGCGCCAGCCAGATGGCCGATGCCATCGAGCGCCTGGCCTTGACCGAGGACAAGCGCAGCGGCCAGTACCTGTTCTGGGTCGACAGCGCCGCCAGCCTCCAGCGCCTGGCCTTGGGCCTGGGCGTCGCGGCGCTGGCCGGCCTGGTGCTGGGCATCGCCGCCGGCAGCCTGCCGCTGTTCGGCGCGCCGCTGTCGCCGCTCTTGACCGTGCTGTCGATGATCCCACCGCTGGCGATCCTGCCGATCCTGTTTATCGTCTTCGGCCTGGGGGAGTTGTCGAAAGTGATGCTGATCGTGATCGGCATAACCCCCTGCATCGCCCGCGATATCGAGCAGCGCGCCCGCGAGATCCCGCGCGAGCTGCTGATCAAGGCGCAGACCCTGGGCGCCAACACCTGGACGCTTATCCTGCGCCTGGTGCTGCCGCAACTGCTACCGCGCCTGCTGATCTCGCTGCGCCTGATGCTCGGCTCGGCCTGGCTGTTTTTGATCGCCGCCGAGGCCATCGCCAGTACCGACGGCCTGGGTTACCGCATCTTCCTGGTGCGCCGCTATATGGCCATGGACGTGATCCTGCCCTACGTGGCCTGGATCACCCTGCTGGCCTGGTCGATGGACCTGGGCCTGCGCCAGCTGACCCGGCTGTGCTTCCCCTGGTACGAAGGAGCCAAGCCATGAGCGATAAAAAAAGCGGAGCCGTTGCGAGCGAGTCGCTGGCAAGGCGCACGGAGCGCAGCAACCGGAGTGGACAGGTAGTCCATGAGGATTGCGAGCACCGCGCAACGCAGTCAGCGGCTCGCGCAGTAGGCGCTTTCATCGAGGTGAACAACGTCTGGCAGCAGTACGGTGACCAGGTGGTGCTTGAGCGCCTGAATCTGAACATCAACGAAGGCGAATTCTGCACGCTGGTCGGCGCCTCCGGCTGTGGCAAGTCGACCTTCCTGCGCCTGCTGCTCGGCCAGGAACGCCCCAGTCGCGGGCGGATCCTACTGGCTGGCGAACCCTTGGCCGCCGAGCCGGATGCCAGCCGCGGCGTGGTGTTCCAGCGCTATTCGGTGTTCCCCCACCTGTCGGTACTGGACAACGTCGCCCTCGGCCTGGAACTGCCGCAGTCGAAGCTGCTCGGCCGCCTGTTCGGCGGGGCCAAGCGCCAGGCGCGCGAGCGCGCCGCCGAACTGCTGCACAAGGTCGGCCTCGGCCACGCCCTGGACAAATACCCCAGCGCACTATCCGGCGGCATGCAGCAGCGCCTGGCCATCGCCCAGGCGCTGATCATGCAGCCGCGCGTGCTGCTGCTCGACGAACCCTTCGGCGCCCTCGACCCCGGCATCCGCAAGGACATGCACGCCCTGCTGCTCGAGCTGTGGCACGAGACCCGACTCACCGTCTTTATGGTCACCCATGATCTGAGTGAGGGCTTTCGCCTCGGCACGCGCATCCTGGTCTTCGACAAGCTGCGCCACGACCCGCACGCCCCCGGCGCCTATGGCGCACGGGTGACCTACGACATCCCCCTCAACGAAAGCCGCCGCAGCCAGCGCGCCGCGGCCGAGCTGCTGCCGGCCCAGCTGGCCGGTATTCAAGGAGCCTGAGCATGACCGCCTCTCTCGTCCTGCGCCCGACCCTGTACGAGGAAACCGTCCCCGGTGGCGGCCACACCTCCTTCGTGCTCAAGCGCGGCCAGCTGCTGCGCATCACCGATATCGAAGGCGACGCCAACGTCAGCCTGCTGCTGTTCAACGCCGCCGAGAAAAGCGAGCGGCTGAACCTGCCCGATACCCTCAAGTGCCAGCACACCGCCAGGCTCAGCGCCGGCCACTGCCTGTATTCGGACATGGGCCGCGTGCTCGCCGCCATCACCGCGGATACCTGCGGCTGGCACGACAGCTTCGGCGGCGTGCTGTCGGCCTCCGAAGTGCTGGAGAAATACGGTCAGGGCCGCTACCAGGAACTGCGCAACGGCTTCTTCCGCAACGGCATGGACAACCTGCTGGTGGAAATGGGCAAGTGGGACCTCAACCTGCAGGACCTGTTGATGAACCTCAACCTGTTCAGCCGCGTGGACGTCGACGCCGAGGGTGTCTTCCACTTCCAGCCGAACAACTCCAAGGCCGGCGACCATATCGAGCTGTATGCGCCGATGGACACCCTGGTGGTGCTCACCGCCCTGCAGCACCCGATGGACCCCAACCCGCAGTATGCGCCCAAGCCGGTGCAGCTGCGCTGGAGCAAGATCGCCAGCGACGGCATCACCCTGCTCTGCCGCACCTCGCGCCCGGAAAACGGCCGCGGCTTTCACAATACCGAACGCCAGTATCTCTGAGGGCGCACACATGAGCCTGACCGCAAGCAAGCTGCATCCCGAAACCGCCAGCTTCCGCCACACCATCCCGGCGGGCGAGCCCTACCTGTTCGAGGTCAAGGCCGGGCAGACCCTGCGCCTGCATGATCTGGAAGGCAACCAGGCGATCGACACCCTGTTCTTCGCCGCGCGCACCCCGCGCGAGCGCTTCGATCCGCAGCGCACCCTGCGCAAGCAGAACAAGGTCTACCTGACCACCGGCACGGTGCTCTACTCCAACCTCGGCAAGCCGCTGCTGACCATAGTCGCCGACACCTGCGGCCGCCACGACACCCTCGGCGGCGCCTGCGCGCAGGAAAGCAACACCGTCAGATATGCACTCGAGAAGCGCTATATGCACAGCTGCCGCGACAACTTCCTGCGCGCCAGCCTGCACGACGGCCGTCTGAGCAAGCGCGACCTCGGCGCCAATATCAACTTCTTCATGAACGTGCCGGTCACTCCCGAAGGCGGCCTGACCTTCGAGGACGGCCTCTCCGCGCCCGGCAAGTACGTGGAGCTCAAGGCCGAGACCGATGTGATCGTGCTGATCTCCAACTGCCCGCAACTGAACAACCCGTGCAACGGCTGGAACCCGACCCCGGCTGAAGTCCTGGTTTGGGATTGATCACTTCCCGTAGGAGCGGCTTCAGCCGCGATAACCCGTAGGGTGGATGTCGCTTTCTACATCCACCGGCTCCGCCGGTTCGCGGCTAAAGCCGCTCCTACACAGCAATACGCATCACCCGATTTTTTCGCCACGGACGACCGTGGCGCAGACCCAATGACGGCGGGACGGCCCGCCACCTTCGAGGGCTCCTCGAATGTTCGACAAACTCCTGATCGCCAACCGTGGCGCCATTGCCTGCCGCATCCTGCGCACCCTGCGTGAGCTGAATGTCAGCGGCGTAGCCGTGTATGCCGAAGCCGACGCCGCCAGCCTGCATATCCAGCAGGCAGATGAAGCCTTCTGCCTCGGCGACGGCCCGGCTGCGCAGACTTATCTCGTTGTGGAGAAAATTCTCGACGTCGCCAAACGCAGCGGCGCCAAAGCCATTCACCCCGGTTACGGTTTTCTCTCCGAAAACGCCGCCTTCGCCGAAGCCTGCGAAGCGGCCGGCATCGCCTTCGTCGGCCCGACGCCCGAGCAACTGCGCGTATTCGGCCTCAAGCACACCGCCCGCGCCCTGGCCAAGCAGCACGGCGTGCCGATGCTCGAAGGCACCGAGTTGCTGGAAAATCTCGATGCGGCGCTGGCCGCAGGCGAGGCGGTCGGTTACCCGGTGATGCTGAAAAGCACCGCCGGCGGTGGCGGCATCGGCATGCGCGTATGCCGCTCGGCGGCAGAACTCAGCGAAGCCTTCGAGGCGGTCAAGCGCCTGGGGCAGAACAACTTCAGCGACAGCGGCGTATTTATCGAGAAATACATCCAGCGCGCCCGCCACCTGGAAGTACAGGTGTTCGGCGACGGCCAGGGTGAAGTGCTAGCCCTCGGCGTGCGCGACTGCTCGGTGCAACGGCGCAACCAGAAGGTGCTGGAAGAAACCCCAGCGCCGAACCTGCCCGCCGGCATGGCGGATGAGCTGTGCGCGGCGGCGATCAAGCTGGCCAAGGCGGTCAGTTACCGCAGCGCCGGCACCGTGGAATTCGTCTATGACAGCGAGGCCGAGCGCTTCTACTTCCTCGAAGTGAACACCCGTCTGCAGGTCGAGCACGGCGTCACCGAACAGGTGTGGGGTGTCGATCTGGTGCGTTGGATGATCGAGCTGGCAGCCGGCGATCTGCCGCCGCTGAGCGAACTGGCGAAAACCCTCGAACCCAGCGGCCATGCCATCCAGGCACGCCTGTACGCCGAAGATCCGGGCCGCGATTTTCAGCCCAGCCCCGGCCTGCTCACCGCCGTCGCATTCCCGCCCGCTGACGGCAAGGCCCTGCGCATCGACACTTGGGTCGAGGCCGGCTGCGAGATTCCGCCCTACTTCGACCCGATGATCGCCAAGCTGATCACCTGGGCGCCAAGCCGAGAAGAAGCCTCCAACGCGCTGGACCAGGCGCTGGCAGACACGCTGCTGTATGGCGTGGAATGCAACCGCGACTACCTGCGCCAGATCCTCAGCGATGCGCCCTTCGCCAGCGGCAAGCCCTGGACGCGCTGCCTGGAAAACCTCGTCTATCAGGCCAGCACCTTCGAAGTGCTCAGCGCCGGTACCCAGACCAGCGTGCAGGACTTCCCTGGCCGCCTCGGCTACTGGGCCGTCGGCGTGCCGCCGTCCGGGCCGATGGACAGCCGCGCCCTGCGCCTGGGCAACCGCCTGCTGGGCAACGCTGAGGGCGCCGCCGGCCTGGAAATCACCATGAGCGGCCCGCTGCTGCGCTTCAATACCGACGCCGTAGTCGCCGTCACTGGCGCCGAGATTCCGCTGAGCGTCGATGGCGTGGAACAGCCAATGAACACCGCCCTGCCGATCAAGGCCGGCACTACCCTGGCCCTCGGCACCATCGCCGGTAGCGGCGCACGCTCGTACCTGACCCTGCGCGGCGGCCTGCAGGTGCCGGATTACCTGGGCAGCAAGAGCACCTTTACCCTCGGCCAGTTCGGCGGCCATGGCGGCCGCGCCCTGCGCGCCGGCGACGTGCTGCACCTGCTGCCGCTGAGCGATACCAGCAGCGGCGCACAACTGCCCGCCGAGCTCTGCCCGACCCTACCGGCCGTACGCGAACTGCGGGTGATCTACGGCCCGCACGGCGCGCCGGAATACTTCAGCGAGCGCTATATCGAGACCTTCCTCGCCACCGACTGGGAAGTGCACTTCAACTCCAGCCGTACCGGCGTGCGCCTGATCGGCCCGAAACCGGAATGGGTGCGCGACAGCGGCGGCGAGGCCGGCCTGCACCCGTCCAATATCCACGACAATCCCTACGCCATCGGCGCGGTGGACTTCACCGGCGATATGCCGGTAATTCTGGGGCCCGATGGCCCCAGCCTGGGCGGTTTCGTCTGCCTGGTGACCATCATCGAGGCCGACCTGTGGCAGCTCGGCCAACTCAAGGCCGGCGACAAGGTGCGCTTCGTGCCGGTGGATATCGCCACGGCGCGGGAGTTGGCACAACGCAATGCACGCGAATACGCCGAATTAGGTGGGAGGGGCCGGGCGGCGCTCCGCTTTAGCCGCGACGATCACGCCGCTTCGGTCGCGGCTGCAGCCCCTCCCACAAAGGCCCTCCAAAGCCCTATCGTGCTGGACCTCGGCGAAGGCGACACCCGTCTGGTCGCGCGCCTGTCCGGCGACACCCACCTGTTGCTGGAAATCGGCGCGCCTGAGCTGGACCTGGTGCTGCGTTTCCGTGGCCACGCGCTGATGCAGGCGCTGGAGGCCAAGCAGCTCGACGGTGTGATCGACCTCACCCCCGGCATTCGCTCGCTGCAGGTGCACTACCAGCCGGAAACCCTGCCGCTGCAGCGGCTGCTCGACACAGTCGCCGGCGAGTGGGACGCAGTTTGCGCGGCCAAGGACCTGAAGGTACCGTCGCGCATCGTCCACCTGCCACTGTCCCGGGATGACCCGGCCTGCCAGCTGGCGATAGAGAAATACATGACCACGGTGCGCAAGGACGCGCCCTGGTGCCCGAGCAACCTGGAGTTCATCCGCCGCATCAACGACCTGCCGAATCTGGACGAGGTGTACCGCACCGTGTTCGACGCCAGCTACCTGGTGATGGGCCTGGGCGACGTCTACCTCGGCGCGCCGGTGGCCACCCCGCTGGACCCGCGCCATCGCCTGGTCACCACCAAGTACAACCCGGCGCGCACCTGGACCGCGGAGAACTCGGTGGGCATCGGCGGCGCCTATATGTGCGTGTACGGCATGGAAGGCCCCGGCGGCTACCAGTTCGTCGGCCGCACCCTGCAGATGTGGAACCGCTACCGCGAAGTCACCGCCTTCCACGGCAAGCCCTGGCTGCTGCGCTTCTTCGACCAGATCCGCTTCTACCCGGTCTCTGCCGAGGAATTGCTGCAGATCCGCCGCGACTTCCCCCTGGGCCGCTACCCGCTGCGTATCGAGCACAGCGAGCTGGCCCTGGCCGACTACCAGCAGTTCCTCGCCGATGAGGCCGCAGGCATCGACGCCTTCCGCCGCCAGCAGCGCGCCGCCTTCGCCGCCGAACGCCAGCGCTGGATCGAGTCGGGCCAGGCGCATTTCGAGGTCGAGGAGGTGGCCGCCGAACTCGGCGAGGATGCGCCGCTCGGCGCGGGCCAGCACGGCATCGACAGCCATATCGCCGGCAACCTGTGGCAGGTGCAGGTGGCAGAAGGCGCGCGCGTCGAGGCCGGCGACGTGCTGGTGATCCTCGAGTCGATGAAGATGGAAATTCCCCTCACCGCCCCGGTGGCCGGCACGGTGCGCGAGGTACGTGTGCAGCCCGGCTCGCCGGTGCGCGCCGGGCAGCGCGTGGTGGTGCTGGAACAGGCCTGAGCATCGCGGCCGCCGCTGACAACCCGGCGGCCGCGGCACGCAAGCGCAAATCGCACGGGCACCGATGACGCGCCTGCGGCGGCACGCTAGCATTGCTCCACGTCTCCAAGGCCCCGACCTCATGGCATTCAGCACTTCGCGCAAGGCCCAGATCCCCCTCCTGCTCCTACCGGGCGGCTTCCTTGCCACCAGCCTGGCCAGCTACTACGCCTCGCGCGCGAGCATCCGCCACAACATCGTCAACACCGAGCTGCCGCTGACCTCGGACAACATCTACTCGGAAATCCAGAAGGACCTGATCCGCCCCACCCAGATCGCCTCGATGATGTCGCACGACACCTTCCTGCGCGACTGGGCGCTGTACCGGGCCAAGCAGGGCGGGCGCAACCGCGTCTGCGCCGCCACCCTGGACGACGAGCCGTGAACCCCGCACAACGCTGCCCGCTCTGTGGCCAGGGCAACGCTTGCGCCCTGGCCGACGGCGCGCCGGACATCCAGGCCTGCTGGTGCTTCGTGGCCCGCATCGACCCGGCTGTGCTCGAGCGCCTGACGCCCGAACAGCGCGACCAGGCCTGCCTGTGCCCGGCCTGCGCGGGTGTGGTCGAAGCCGCCGAGCGCGACCGGCGCGACGAGCAGGACTGAGCCATGCGCCTCGACCGCTTCCTCAGCAACTTCCCCCGTTTCAGCCGCCAGGACAGCCGCCTGCTGATCAGCGCCGGGCGTTTGCGGGTGGACGGCGCGGTAATTCACGACCCGCGCTTCGACGTGCGCGACTTCCAGCGCGTCGAGCTGGACGACGAACTGCTGCAAGCCGGGCGTAGCGCGCGCTACTGGATGCTGCACAAGCCGGTCGGCGTGGTCAGTGCCACCGAGCACGACGAACACCGCACCGTCCTCGACCTGCTCGACGAGCCGGACAGACACGACCTGCACCTGGCCGGCCGCCTGGATCTGAATACCAGCGGCCTGCTGCTGATCACCAACGACGGGCGCTGGTCGCGGCGCATCACCCAGCCGCAGCAGCGCAAGCCCAAGGTCTACCTCGTCGACACCGAACAGCCGATCACCGCCGAGTACGCCGAAGTCTTCGCCCGCGGCCTGTACTTCGCCTATGAAGACCTCACCACCCTGCCCGCCCGGCTCGAACTGCTCGGCAGCCACAGCGCTCGCCTGACCCTGTTCGAGGGCCGCTACCATCAGGTCAAGCGCATGTTCGGCCACTTCCGCAATCGGGTCGTCGCCCTGCACCGCGAGAGCATGGGCGAGATCCACCTCGACCCCGCGCTTGCCCCCGGCCAATACCGTCCACTGACCCGCGCGGAAATCGCCAGCGTTTGAGGGGCGCTGGCAACGCCGGCAATCGTTCGCAAGCTAACCGACCAACGGCAGCAGCAATATGCGATAAAGCTGTGACTCGCTCTTGCATGGCTGCAAGGGCGCTGCTTAAATCGAACCATAAGTCTCGGCGTGACCAATGAGTCACAGCAGACATCTAAGCGTTCCATCGGTTGCTTGCGCCCTGCGCGAACTGGATTCCTGCCTGGTAACACCGCCCTCGCTCCCGGCCTTTAAAAGGCTTGGGCAGTCGCTCTGTTTCGATCCTAACTGATTGAAAATCAAAGAATTATAAAATCCTCCAGCCTGACATTAGGTTGTCATGTCCAGGCGTTTATCTGACTGCCCAAAAGCTTGCGAACGGCCCACCGCTCGCCTCGTCACACTTGCGCCAGGAGGAAACGACATGAGGCCACAAACCGCAGTCGTCGAGATCAACAGGAAGCACAAGGTTCACACGGAGTTCTACGGCAACCCGGCAGCGAGCAAGACGATCATCCTGGTCAACGGCTCCCTGGCGACCACGGCGTCCTTCACCCAGACCATCAAATACCTGCAGCCGCAGTTCAACGTGGTGGCCTTCGATCTGCCGTACGCCGGTCAGTCCAAGCCGTTCAACAGCGACTTCACGCCCATCAGCAAGGAAGACGAAGCCGCGATCCTGCTCAAGCTGATCGACCACCATGGCGCCAACTACCTGATGTCCTTCTCCTGGGGCGGCGTCGCCTCCATGCTCGCCCTAGCCCAGCGTCCGGCGAGTCTGGAGAAGGCGGCGATCTGCTCCTTCTCGCCGATCCTCAACGTGCCGATGCTCGACTACCTGCACAAGGGCCTGCGCTTTCTCGGCGCGGTGGACCGCGACAACATCGCCCTGCTGGTCAACAGCACCATCGGCAAACACCTGCCATCGCTGTTCAAGCGCTTCAACCACAAGCACGTCAGCACCCTCGACGAGCACGAGTACTGGCAGATGTATGCCCATATCAAACAGGTGCTCAGCCTGGAAGCGCACTGCCGCAAGGAATGCCTGCAGGCCATCGACATCCCCCTGCTGTTCGTCAACGGCGACCGCGACGAATACACCTCGGTGGAAGACGCCTGCCTGTTCGCCCAGCACCTCGATAACGCCCAGTTCGCCGTGATCAACGACGCCGGCCACTTCCTCGACATGGAGCACAAGGACGCCTGGCTGCAGACCCAACGCGTGCTGCTGGACTTCTTCAACGCCCCCAGCAAGCGCCTGCTGCTGCCACGCCGTGGCGGGCTGCAGGAGTTGCAGGCCATCGCCGTATGAGCAGGCCCCACGGCGAACCGGATGCACGACCAGCACCGGTTCGCCCTTCATTTCCCCGCCGAGTTCCGGTATAAAGGCACCCGCCGCGGGCGTCGTATAATGGCATTACCTGAGCTTCCCAAGCTCATGACGAGGGTTCGATTCCCTTCGCCCGCTCCAGAATTCAGCAAGTTAAAGCCCTGTATTTACAGGGCTTTTTCGTTTCTGGGGTTCGCTGGCGTCGAAGAAGTGTCGAAATCGACCAGCCATGCAGACGGGCTTAGGCGGACAGTGCCAGGATGGCGTGCTTCGGGTCGTTGTGGATCGCACGCAGCAACGCCCTGACCGGGCCGCCAGGTTCACGCCGACCCTGTTCCCGGTTGCGCAGCGAGCCGAGTCGAACATCGATGATGGCCGCGAACTTGGCCTGGATCAGTCCGGTGGCTGTACAGACTTTCCGCACCTGCAGCGCGTCCAGGGTAAACGCCCGCGAGGGCTGAGGTTCGCCGCGGCGAATTTCATCCCTCTGCTGGACGCTTTCCAGCAGACCTTCGACGAACTTGCCCATGGCGATTACCGCCACCACCTTCTGCCAGCAGCCTGCTGGGAGGCTTTGACGCGGCCCATTGCCACCATCTAAGCATTTGAAAAAAAGAGACTTTTTACTTCACGTCGACAGCAGTGACGGCTACCCTGGCGCCCCATGATTCGATGCCTTATCCCCCTGCTCTGCTGTCTCGCCAGCTTCTCCCTCAACGCCGCCCCCGCCAGCTTCGCCGAGGCCAAGCGCCTGGCCTGGCCGCTGTATGCCAAGCAGTCCACCGAGTTCTACTGCGGCTGCAAGTACAGCGGCAATCGGGTCGATCTACGCTCCTGCGGCTACAGCCCGCGCAAGAACGCGGGCCGCGCCAAGCGCATCGAGTGGGAGCATATAGTCCCGGCCTGGGTGATCGGCCATCAGCGCCAGTGCTGGCAGCACGGCGGGCGCAAGAACTGTGCGGCCAAGGATGCGCAGTTCCGCAAGGCCGAGGCCGATCTGCACAACCTGGTGCCGAGCATCGGCGAGGTCAACGGCGACCGCAGCAACTACAGCTTCGCCTGGCTGCCGCAACAGCCGCACCAGTACGGCCAGTGCCAGACGGTGGTGGATTTCAAGGCGCGCAAGGTGATGCCGCGCCCGGCCATTCGCGGGATGATCGCGCGCACCTATTTCTATATGGCCGACCGTTACCAGCTGCGTCTGTCCAAGCAGGATCGCCAGCTCTACCAGGCCTGGGACAAGGCCTACCCGGTCAAGCCCTGGGAGCAGCAGCGCAATCAGCAGGTGGCCTGTGTCATGGGTTGGGGCAACCCGCATGTGGGCAAGGTGGAGATGAGCCGCTGCGCGCGTAGGTCGTAGGGTGTCGCGGGGCCGCCCAGGTAGTGCGCACCAACGAAAATGAGGCCGGTGCGCACGCCGCGCCGTCGGAATCGCGGCTATGAAAGACGCTGCAACTCGCGACGCACCATATTGACGAACTCCGGCGGGCTGAGCTGGTACAGCTCCTGCGCCACCCAGGGCAGCCAGCGCCCTTGCAGTTCGGCCTTGCGCGCCAGCAGGCGCTGGGCCTCGGCTTCGGCGCGTCCCTGGTGCTTACGGTGGTAGTCGGCACGGCTCGGTTTTTCTGTGCTCACGGTGTTGCCCTTTTCCTCATGCCGGGCGGAGCAGGCATAATCGCCGCCTGTTCGCCCATTTCGACCGTCATCAATGCGCATCCACGTCAGCTTTATCGACCGCGTCGGCATTACCCAGGAAGTCCTGGCGCTGCTCGGCGGGCGCAATCTGAACCTCGATGCGGTGGAGATGGTACCGCCAAACGTCTATATCGACGCACCGACCCTGAGCGCCGCCGTGCTCGACGAGCTGCGCGATGCGCTGTTGCAGGTGCATGGCGTGCAGAGCGTGCAGGTGGTCGATATCCTCCCCGGCCAGCGCCGCCGCCTGCAGCTCGACGCCCTGCTCGCCGCCATGCCCGACCCGGTGCTGGCGGTGGATGATCGCGCCACCGTGCTGCTGGCCAACCCGGCACTGGTCGAGCTGTGCGGCAGCGCCCCGGCCGGCCAGAGCATCGCCGCGCTGTTCGCCGACGACGAACTGCAGCGGGCGCTGCTCGCCGCCGAGTTCCGTCTGCCACTGCGCGAAGTCACCCTCGGCGGCCAGCCGCTGCTGCTCGATGCCCAGCCGATCACCGAGGAGCGGCGCCTGGCCGGCGGCCTGCTGACGCTCTATGCGCCGAGCCGGATCGGCGAGCGCCTGGCGGCGCTGCACCACGATCACACCGACGGCTTCGATTCGCTGCTCGGCGACTCGACACCGATTCGCACCCTCAAGGCGCGCGCCCTGCGTGTGGCGGCGCTGGATGCGCCGCTGCTGATCCAGGGTGAAACCGGCACCGGCAAGGAGCTGGTGGCGCGCGCCTGCCACGCGGTCAGCGCCCGACGCAGCGCGCCGTTCCTGGCGCTGAACTGCGCGGCGCTGCCGGAAAACCTGGCCGAGAGCGAGCTGTTCGGCTATGCCCCCGGCGCCTTTACCGGCGCCCAGCGCGGCGGCAAGCCGGGATTGCTGGAGCTGGCCAACCAGGGCACGGTATTTCTCGACGAGATCGGCGAGATGTCGCCCTATCTGCAGGCCAAGCTGCTGCGCTTTTTGAGCGATGGCAGCTTCCGCCGGGTCGGCGGCGAGCGCGAGGTCAGGGTCAACGTGCGCATCCTCAGCGCCACTCACCGCGACCTGGAGCAGATGGTCGCCCAGGGCAGCTTCCGCGAAGACCTGTTCTACCGCCTCAACGTGCTCAATCTGGAAGTGCCGCCGCTGCGCGAGCGCGGCCAGGACATCCTGCTGCTGGCCCAGCACTTCATGGCCCAGGCCTGCGCGCAGATCCAGCGCCTGCCCTGCCGCCTGGCGCCGGCCACTTTTCCGGCGCTGCTGGCCAATCGCTGGCCGGGCAACGTGCGCCAGTTGCAGAACGTGATCTTCCGCGCCGCCGCCATCTGCGACAGCAACTGGGTGGAGATCGACGATCTGGATATCGCCGGCACCGAGGTGGCGCCGCGCCTGAATGGCGAGATCGGCAGCCTGGAACAGGCCATGGACGACTACGAGAAGGCGCTGCTGGAAAAGCTCTACGCCAGCCATCCTTCCAGCCGCCAGCTGGCCGCGCGCCTGGGCACCTCGCACACCGCCATCGCCAAGCGCCTGCGTAAATACGGAATCGGCAAGGCTTAACGCCCCCACAGCCCTGCAGCCAATCGCCGGCTTATCCGACGCAGCGACAGCCGGATTCAGTCTCGCGCCACTGCGCAAGCCAGACACGCCGCGGCCTTCAGGGACACCGTAAGCAAATCGATCCATCGTAACGATTTCGCAACATCCAGCCGAAAGCCCCGTGCCCGCTGGTACGACCTCGACTTTGCCAAAAGCGACGCGAGCATTCGTAGCGATATCGTTCCACTGGACTGTATACAAGCCTCATAAATACACTTAAGTATTTGTTTTTATTGAATATTTTTATATTGGCACCAGCATTGCTAAGGGTTTACCCAATCTTGCCCGCCAGAGCGTGGGCGCCCCTTATGCCCGCCGCCTAGAAGCGGGCACCCTTGCCCCTTGAGGAGTTGACATGAGCGAGTTGCGTTTCACCGCCGATCACGAATGGCTGCGTCTGGACAACGATGGTCTGGTGACCGTCGGCATCACCCATTACGCCCAGGACGCGCTCGGCGACGTGGTCTACGTGCAACTGCCGCAAACCCAGGCCTACGCCCAGGGCGAGGAAGTGGCCGTGCTGGAGTCGGTCAAGGCCGCCAGCAACATCGTCATGCCGCTGGACGGCGAGATCGTCGAAATCAACGCCGACCTGGAAGGCAGCCCGGAGCTGGTCAACGAGTCGCCGCTGGACAAGGCCTGGTTCTTCCGCATGCGCCTGGCTGACAACGCCGTGCTGGCCGACCTGCTGGACAAGGCCGGCTATGATCGTCTGTTGAACGCCAACGCCGACGCCTGAGTGACCGCCATGACCAAGCTCGATACCCAGAACGAATTCATCGCCCGCCATATCGGCCCGCGCGATGCCGACACCGCCGCCATGCTCGAACTGCTCGGCTACGATTCGGTCGATGCGCTGACCGGTGCCGTGATCCCCGAGAGCATCAAGGGCACCAGCATCCTCGGCGAGCAGCCGGGCCTGTCGGAAGCCGACGCCCTCGCCAAGATCAAAGCCATCGCCTCGAAGAACCTGCAGTTCAAGAACTTCATCGGCCAGGGTTATTACGGCACCCACACGCCGAGCCCGATCCTGCGCAACCTGCTGGAGAACCCGGCCTGGTACACCGCCTACACCCCGTACCAGCCGGAGATTTCCCAGGGCCGCCTGGAAGCGCTGCTGAACTTCCAGACCCTGATCAGCGACCTCACCGGCATGCAGATCGCCAACGCATCCTTGCTCGACGAGGCCACCGCCGCCGCCGAGGCCATGACCTTCTGCAAGCGTCTGTCGAAGAACAAGGCCAGCAACACCTTCTTCGCCTCCCAGCACTGCCACCCGCAGACCCTCGACGTGCTGCGCACCCGTGCCGAGCCGCTGGGCATCGAAGTTGAAGTCGGCGACGAAGCCGCCATCACCGATGCCAGCGCCTACTTCGGCGCGCTGCTGCAGTACCCGGCGAGCAACGGCGACATCTTCGACTACCGCGCCCTGGTCGAGCGCTTCCATGCTGCGGGTGCCCTCGTGGCCGTGGCTGCCGACCTGCTGGCCCTGACCCTGCTCACCCCGCCGGGCGAGTTCGGCGCCGACGTCGCACTGGGCAGCGCCCAGCGCTTCGGTGTACCGCTGGGCTTCGGCGGCCCGCACGCCGCCTACTTCGCCACCCGCGACGCGTTCAAGCGCGACATGCCGGGCCGTCTGGTCGGCATGTCGGTGGACCGTTTCGGCAAGCCGGCCCTGCGCCTGGCCATGCAGACCCGCGAGCAGCACATCCGCCGCGAGAAGGCCACCAGCAACATCTGTACCGCCCAGGTGCTGCTGGCCAACATCGCCAGCATGTACGCCGTGTACCACGGCCCGAAAGGCCTGACCGCCATCGCGCAGCGCGTGCACAGCTTCACCGCCATCCTCGCCCTGGGCCTGACCAAGCTGGGCCACAGCGTCGAGCAGCAGCACTTCTTCGACACCCTGAGCATCAAGACCGGCGCCAAGACCGCCGAGCTGCATGCCAAGGCCCGTGCCGCCGGCATCAACCTGCGCGAGATCGACGCCGAGCGTCTGGGTCTGTCGCTGGACGAAACCACCGACCAGGCCGCCGTCGAAGCGCTGCTGGCACTGTTCGCCGGCGATCAGGCCGCCCCTGCGGTCAGCGATCTGGCCGCACAGATCGCCAGCCGCCTGCCGCAAGGCCTGCTGCGCCAATCGGCCATCCTGCAGCACGAAGTGTTCAACCGCTACCACAGCGAAACTGAGCTGATGCGCTACCTGCGCAAGCTGGCCGACAAGGACCTGGCCCTGGATCGCAGCATGATCCCGCTGGGCTCCTGCACCATGAAGCTCAACGCCGCCAGCGAGATGATCCCGGTCACCTGGCCGGAGTTCGGCAACCTGCACCCCTTCGCTCCGGTCGAGCAGGCTGCGGGTTACACCCAGCTGACCACGGAACTGGAAGCCATGCTCTGCGCCGCCACCGGCTACGACGCCGTGTCGCTGCAGCCCAACGCCGGTTCCCAGGGCGAGTACGCGGGTCTCTTGGCCATCCGCGCCTATCACCTGAGCCGTGGCGACGATCAGCGCGACATCTGCCTGATCCCGCAATCGGCCCACGGTACCAACCCGGCGACCGCCTCCATGGCCGGCATGCGCGTGGTGGTGACCGCCTGTGATGCCCGCGGCAACGTCGACATCGCCGATCTGAAGGCCAAGGCCGAAGAGCACAAGGATCGCCTGGCCGCGATCATGATCACCTACCCGTCCACCCACGGTGTGTTCGAGGAAGGCATCCGCGAGATCTGCCAGATCATCCACGACAACGGCGGCCAGGTGTATATCGACGGCGCCAACATGAACGCCATGGTCGGCCTCTGCGCGCCGGGTCAGTTCGGCGGCGACGTCTCGCACCTGAACCTGCACAAGACTTTCTGCATCCCTCACGGCGGCGGCGGCCCGGGCGTCGGCCCGATTGGCGTCAAGTCGCACCTGGCGCCGTTCCTGCCGGGCCATGGCCACATGGCGCGCAAGGAAGGTGCGGTGAGCGCCGCGCCGTTCGGCAGCGCCAGCATCCTGCCGATCACCTGGATGTACATCACCATGATGGGCGGCAACGGCCTCAAGCGCGCGTCGCAGATGGCGATTCTCAACGCCAACTACATCGCCCGTCGTCTGGAAGAGCACTACCCGGTGCTGTACTCCGGCGAAGGCGGCCTGGTGGCGCACGAGTGC
Organism: Pseudomonas sp. AOB-7; assembly: GCF_003696305.1. Taxonomy (GTDB): domain Bacteria; phylum Pseudomonadota; class Gammaproteobacteria; order Pseudomonadales; family Pseudomonadaceae; genus Aquipseudomonas. Next base: position 115,924 of record NZ_RFFK01000013.1, read on the forward strand.
ATCCTCGACATCCGTCCGCTCAAGGACAGCAGCGGCATCAGCGTCGACGACGTGGCCAAGCGCCTGATCGACTTCGGCTTCCACGCCCCGACCATGTCCTTCCCGGTGGCCGGCACCCTGATGATCGAGCCGACCGAGAGCGAATCCAAGGAAGAGCTGGATCGCTTCTGCGACGCCATGATCGCCATCCGCGAGGAAATCCGCGCGGTCGAGCAGGGCCGCCTGGACAAGGACGACAACCCGCTGAAGAACGCCCCGCACACCGCCCTGGAACTGGTCGGCGACTGGCACCACGCCTACAGCCGCGAGCAGGCCGTGTACCCGCTGGCGAGCCTGATCGAGGCCAAGTACTGGCCGCCGGTCGGCCGCGTGGACAACGTCTACGGCGACCGCAACCTGGTCTGCGCCTGCCCGTCCATCGAGGCGTATCAGGACGCGTAAGCGCCCATAACCTTCCCTCTCCCGCGTGCGGGAGAGGGAAGGTTCATCGCTCTACCCAGTTTCCATTCGGCTCCCCTCACCGGGGCGGGCCGACTGCATCCCGAGAAAAACGATAAAGAGGGCCTCACCATGTTCAGCAAGCACGACCAACTGCAGGGCTATGACGACGCCCTGCTCGCGGCGATCCAGGCCGAAGAACAGCGCCAGGAAGACCACATCGAGCTGATCGCCTCGGAGAACTACTGCAGCCAGCGCGTGATGCAGGCGCAAGGCAGCGGCCTGACCAACAAGTACGCCGAAGGCTATCCGGGCAAGCGCTACTACGGTGGCTGCGAGCATGTGGACAAGGTCGAGGCGCTGGCCATCGAGCGCGCCAAGCAACTGTTCGGCGCCGACTACGCCAACGTGCAGCCGCACTCGGGCTCCTCGGCCAACAGCGCCGTGTACCTGGCGCTGCTGAGCGCCGGCGATACCATTCTCGGCATGAGCCTGGCCCATGGCGGCCACCTGACCCACGGCGCCAAGGTGTCGTCCTCGGGCAAGCTGTACAACGCCGTGCAGTACGGCATCGACGAGAACGGCCTGATCGACTACGACGAAGTCGAGCGCCTGGCCATCGAGCACAAGCCGAAGATGATCGTCGCCGGTTTCTCGGCCTATTCGCGCGTGCTGGACTTCCCGCGTTTCCGCGCCATCGCCGACCAGGTCGGGGCGCTGCTGTTCGTCGATATGGCCCATGTGGCNCAGGTCGGGGCGCTGCTGTTCGTCGATATGGCCCATGTGGCGGGACTCGTGGCCGCCGGTCTGTACCCCAACCCGGTGCCATTCGCCGACGTGGTCACCACCACCACGCACAAGACCCTGCGCGGCCCGCGTGGCGGCCTGATCCTCGCGCGCAAGAACGAAGAGATCGAGAAGAAGCTCAACTCCGCCGTGTTCCCCGGTGCCCAGGGCGGCCCGCTGATGCACGTCATCGCGGCCAAGGCGGTGTGCTTCAAGGAAGCGCTGGAGCCGGGCTTCAAGACCTACCAGCAGCAGGTGATCGACAACGCCCGCGGCATGGCGGCGGTGTTCGTCCAGCGCGGCTATGACGTGGTCTCCGGCGGCACCGACAACCACCTGATGCTGATCAGCCTGGTCAAGCAGGCCCTGACCGGCAAGGCGGCCGACGCGGCGCTGGGCGCAGCCCATATCACGGTGAACAAGAACGCCGTGCCGAACGACCCGCAGTCGCCGTTCGTCACCTCGGGCATCCGCATCGGTACCCCGGCGGTGACCACCCGCGGCTTCAAGGAAGGCGAATGCCGCACCTTGGCCGGCTGGATCTGCGACATCCTCGACGAGCTGGACAACCCGGCGGTGATCGCGCGTGTCCGTGGTCAGGTCGCCGACCTCTGCGCCACCTTCCCGGTCTACGCTGACTGATAAGGCGGGCGCCGGCCCTCCCCTCTCTCAGGGGAGGGGCCAACCGGCGCCGCCAGGAGTACGACATGTCACTGAGCGTTTTCGATCTGTTCAAGATAGGTATCGGGCCGTCCAGCTCGCATACCGTCGGCCCCATGCGCGCCGCCGCGCGCTTCGTCGAGGGGCTCAAGCGCGACGGCCTGCTGGCCGCCACCGACTCGGTCAAGGTGGAGCTGTACGGCTCGCTCGGCGCCACCGGCAAGGGCCACGGCAGCGACAAGGCGGTGCTGCTCGGCCTGGAGGGCGAGCAGCCCGACACGGTCGACACCAGCTGCATCGCCGAGCGCCTGGCCGCCATCCGCGGCGCCGGGCAGATCAACCTGCTCGGCGAAAAGACCATCGCCTTCGTCGAGAAGCAGCACCTGGCGATGATCCGCAAGCCGCTGGACTTCCACCCCAACGGCATGATCTTCCGCGCCTTCGACGCCGCCGGCCTGCAGCTGCGCGCCCGCGAGTACTACTCGGTGGGCGGCGGCTTCGTGGTCGACGAACAGGCCGCCGGCGCCGACCGCATCGTCGAGGACAGCACCGCCCTGCAGTATCCCTTTACCACCGGCAAGCAGCTGCTGGCGCTGTGCGCCGAACACAAGCTGTCGATCAGCCAGCTGATGCTGGCCAACGAGGCGGCCTGGCGCCCGGAGGCGGAGACCCGCGCCGGCCTGCTGAATATCTGGCAGGTGATGCAGGACTGCGTCACCGCCGGCTGCCGCAACGAGGGCATCATGCCCGGCGGGCTCAAGGTCAAGCGTCGCGCCGCCGCGCTGCACCGCCAGCTCAGCGAGCACCCCGAAGCCTGCCTGCGCGACACCCTCAGCGTGCTCGACTGGGTCAACCTCTACGCCCTGGCGGTGAACGAGGAAAACGCCAGCGGCGGCCGCGTGGTCACCGCCCCCACCAACGGCGCGGCCGGCATAGTGCCGGCGGTGCTGCACTACTACGCCCGCTTCGTGCCCGGCGCCAACGAGGACGGCGTGGTGCGCTTCCTGCTCACCGCCGCCGCCATCGGCATCCTGTACAAGGAAAACGCCTCGATTTCCGGCGCCGAAGTCGGCTGCCAGGGCGAGGTCGGCGTGGCCTGCTCGATGGCCGCCGGCGCCCTGTGCGAAGTGCTCGGCGGCAGCGTCAACCAGGTGGAGAACGCCGCCGAGATCGGCATGGAGCACAACCTCGGCCTGACCTGCGACCCCATCGGCGGCCTGGTCCAGGTGCCCTGCATCGAGCGCAACGCCATGGGCTCGGTCAAGGCGATCAACGCCGCGCGCATGGCCCTGCGCGGCGACGGCCAGCACTTCGTCTCGCTGGACAAGGTGATCCGCACCATGCGCCAGACCGGCGCCGACATGAAGAGCAAGTACAAGGAAACCGCTCGCGGCGGTCTGGCCGTCAATATCATCGAATGCTGATTCGTCGGGTGTGCGGGGCCGCCTAGGCCGCGCGCAGCAACGATCCCATCCGACACACGCATTGCTCACGACCCGGTGCGCGCGGCGCACCCTACAGGAAATCGAAATGACCTCTGAGACCCTCGCCAAAACCCCGCTACATGCCCTGCACCTGGAACTCGGCGCGCGCATGGTGCCCTTCGCCGGCTTTGAAATGCCCGTGCAGTACCCGCTGGGCGTGATGAAGGAACACCTGCACTGCCGCGACGCCGCCGGCCTGTTCGACGTCTCGCACATGGGCCAAATCCTCCTGCGCGGCGAGCACGCCGCGCGCGCCCTGGAATCCCTGGTGCCGGTGGACATCATCGACCTGCCGGTGGGCCTGCAGCGCTACGCCATGTTCACCGACGAGAACGGCGGCATCCTCGACGACCTGATGGTCGCCAACCTCGGCGACGACACCCTGTACCTGGTGGTCAACGCCGCCTGCAAGGAGCAGGACCTGGCTCACCTCAAGCAGCACATCGGCGAGCAGTGCCGGATCGAGTGCCTGTTCGAGGAGCGCGCCCTGCTCGCCCTGCAAGGCCCCAAGGCCGTCGAGGTGCTGGCCCGCCTGGCCCCCGAGGTGAGCAAGATGACCTTCATGCAGGTCGCCCGCGTGCGCCTGCTGGGCAGCGAATGCATCGTCAGCCGCAGCGGCTACACCGGCGAAGACGGTTTCGAGATCTCGGTGCCGGTGGAGCAGGCCGAAGCCCTGGCGCGCAGCCTGCTGGCCGAAGCGGAAGTCGAGGCCATCGGCCTCGGCGCGCGTGACTCGCTGCGCCTGGAAGCCGGCCTGTGCCTGTACGGCCACGACATGAGCAGCGCCACCACGCCGATCGAAGCCAGCCTGCTGTGGGCCATCTCCAAGGTGCGCCGCGAAGGCGGCGAGCGCGCCGGCAACTTCCCCGGCGCCGGACGCATCTTCGAACAGCAGCGCGACGGCGTGGCGGAAAAGCGCGTCGGCCTGCTGCCGCAGGAGCGCGTGCCGGTACGCGAAGGCGCCGAGATCGTCGACAGCGAAGGCCAGGTGATCGGCCGGGTGTGCAGCGGCGGCTTCGGCCCGACCCTCGGCGCGCCGGTGGCCATGGGCTACCTCAAGGCCAGCCACGCCGCCGTGGGCAGCGAAGTCTGGGCCCTGGTGCGCGGCAAGCGCGTGGCGATGAAGGTGGCCAAGACGCCGTTCGTGCCGCAGCGCTACTACCGCGGCTAAGCGTCAGGCGCAGGGTGGATGCTGCTGTGTTCATCCACCCAACGCCAGCTCTCGTCGCCCGGCTGCATTGCGGGCTACCTCGTTGTTGCCATCGATCCCGCGCTGCCGGCTGCCGTTAGGAGCATCGCCGGCCAGCCGCCTCCTACGCAGCGTTCTCAGCTCGGCTCGGTAAAGATCAGGCGATTGCCGAACGGATCGCTCAGCGCCAGATCACGTCCCCAGGGCTGCGCGACGATGGCAGGTCGGGCGAAGTCGTAGTCCTTGCCGCGCAGTTCGTTCAGCAGCCCATCCAGATCGTCGCAGGCGATACGCAGCGCCGCGCCAGGGCAGCAGTCACCATGGTGCTCGGACAGATGCAGCACGCAACGCCCGCGCGACAGCTGCAGGTACAGCGGCAGCTGCGGTTCGAAACGGTGCGCCCAATCCTCGGCAAAACCCAGGTAATCGATATAGAAGGCCCGTGCGCGCAACTCGTCGAAGCTGCGCAGAATGGGAAAGGGGGCAGCCAGCTGCATGTTCTTCTCCGGTCAATGGCGACCCGCGCAGCTTCAGCAAATCGCCGCCTGCCCGCAAGCCTCGGTACCTGGCAGGAGCCCCTACCCCCTGACCCGCTCATAAGCCACCCGCTCGCGCCCGGCGCGCAAGGTCTGCGCCCACCAGTTCAGCTGCACCAGCAGGTGCGCCATGGCCGAGTTGGCGTGGCGCGGCTCGCGCAGCCGGCCGCGCTCGTCGAACTGCTCCCAGGCATTGGCGAAACTCACCGAACTGCGCACCGTCATGCCGTGCATTTCCACCAGCACCTGGCGCAGCTGCTCCACCGCGCGCAGGCCGCCGGACACCCCGCCATAGCTGACGAAGCCCACCGGGCGCGCCTCCCAGGAGGCCGGCACCTCGTCGATGAACTGCTTGAGCGCCGCCGGATAGCCGTGGTTGTACTCCGGGGTGACGATCAGGAAGGCATCGGCGCGCAGCAACTGCTGCAACGCCTGATGCCGCGCCTCGCCCGCCCCGGGCGCCTCGCCAGGCTGGCGGAACATCGCGGCCGGGTCGACCAGGCTCAGCTCGAACTCGCTGCGCTGGGCGATCTGCTCGCACGCCCAGGCCACCACGCGGTCGCAGAAGCGACCCTCGCGCACGCTGCCGTAGATCAGTACCAGTCGAACTCTGTCCTGCATGGAAATGCCCTCGGGGTTGTCAATCGAGGTGGCCGAGGGTAAAACCTCAACTTAACTTGAGGTCAAGAGGGATTTTTCATGTCGCCCTGCAACCCGCGTTTCGAGCGCCCCCTGAGCGTCGGCCAGGTGGCCGAACGCAGCGGAGTGGCGATCTCCACCCTGCACTTCTACGAGGCCAAGGGCCTGATCCACAGCCAGCGCAATGCCGGCAATCAGCGCCGCTACCCGCGCGAGGTGCTGCGCCGGGTGGCAATCATCAAGGTGGCGCAGCGCCTGGGCATTCCCCTGGCCGACATCGGCGCCGCGCTGGCCAGCCTGCCTGCCGACCACACGCCCACGGCGGCCGACTGGCAGCGCCTGTCCGCGCAGTGGCAACGCGACCTGGACGCGCGCATCGAACAATTGACCTGCTTGCGCGACCTGCTCACCGGCTGCATCGGCTGCGGCTGCCTGTCGATGCAGGACTGCCCGCTGCGCAACCCCCAGGATCAGCTCGGCGAGCAAGGGGCAGGGCCGCGCCTGCTCGAACCCGGCTAATCGCCCAGGCAATTGCGCCGGTTGCCGAAGCTTTCCCACCGAATGTCGCGCACATCCAGGGAAACCGTCGGCACCTGCGGCAGCCGCGCACCACCCGGCGCGACAGGGCGCGCTTGTCCTCGTCGCTGCGGCCGGCCAACACCTAGAAGATCAGCTGGACGAAGTCGCCCGGCTCGCCGCCGACGCAATGCTGCTGGTACAGGTTCAGTCGCACCTTGACCTCGCCCGGCTGAAACAGGCCGCTATCCGCGGCGCTGCGCACCAACTCCTGCGGGTCGATCAGGCGACTCAGCTGGTGGGCGGCTTCGATCAGGCAATGGGGCATGGTGTCTCGGGGCGATGACTGGAAAATGTCATACGTTATCACACAACAGTAGAGGAACCCACTGCCCTGCAGCCAACCGCGCGAAGCCCAGGCCAGAGCCCCTTAGCCAGCATAAATCCAGATAAAACGGCGATTACAGGCGAGAAGCACCTGCGACCTTGGTCTAGGCATGCGTTGACAAGCGCAGAAAAGGCTGTCGATAATCCGCACGGTTGTATGACGACGTATAACACCAATAACAACAAGAACCAGGGCCAGACCATGACCACCCTCGTCTTCTCCCCAGCGCAGCACCGCCTCTCCTGCACGGCATCCATCGCCGCCAGACGCCATCGAACCGGATTCGCCGGAGGCTGACCCCAGCCCCTGGCAATGACCGGCCATGACGGCCGGTCTGCCGCCCCGCCGGGGCACCCACCACCCTCCCATCATGCGGGCCCCGAGTAGGCCGGCAGGGGGACGGTTTGTTCAAAAACTGGGAGCACAACAACAATGACCGCACGCAACGCCCTTCCTCTGGCCCTGATCGGCAGCACGGCGCTGGCCCTCGTCCTGCCCACCGCCACCCACGCCGCCGGCTTCGTCGAAGACACCAAGGTCACCCTCGGCCTGCGCAACTACTACTTCAACCGCAACTTCCTCAACCACACCGGCCCACAGGTGCAAGGCGACGACCAGGGCCAGGCCGCCGAGTGGACGCAGAGCTTCATCCTCGACGCCCGATCCGGCTTCACCCAGGGCACCGTCGGATTCGGCCTCGACCTGCTCGGCCTGTACTCGGTCAAGCTCGACGGCGGCAAGGGCACCATCGGCAGCCAGCTGCTGCCGGTCCACGGCACCGGCAACGAGCGCCACGCCCCGGACGACTTCGGCCGCACCGCGGTGGCCGCCAAGGCGAAGCTGTCCAAGACCGAGCTGAAGGTCGGCGAGTGGTTCGCCGTGCTGCCGATCCTCCGCGCCGACGACGGCCGCTCGCTGCCGCAGACCTTCCAGGGCGCCCAGCTGACCTCCAACGAGATCGACGGCCTGACCCTCTACGGTGGCCAGTTCTGGAAGAACAGCCAGCGCAACGACGCCAGCCGCGAAGAGATGACTTTTGGCGGCGTCGAGGGCGACGACTTCAACTT
>NZ_RFFK01000014.1 GCF_003696305.1 Pseudomonas sp. AOB-7
AAGGTGATCGATCAGAAGGTTCAGCGAGGAGCAGCCTTCACGTCTTCGGAGTTGGTCAAGGACTACCTGATCGCGAAACTGGGTGGCTTTGAGCACGAGGTTTTCGCAGCGCTGTTTCTGGATGCCAAGCATCGCCTGATCCAGTACGTCGAGATGTTTCGCGGCACCATCGACAGTGCCTCTGTGTACCCGCGCGAGGTGATCAGATCTTCGCCGCTGTCGTGACGTAAAAGCTCGGCATACGCCTCCAGGCAGGTTTGCCGTTCCCGATTGCAGATGATCTCGACACCGTTGAAGGTGCCGGGTTCATAGCCCTCAACCGTACGCCAACTGCCCCATACCAGCAGATTATCGCCCTGCAGGATACGCAGCGGTGGCACCGTCACGGGCTGAGATTTCAGAGGTGTTGGTGCGGATAGCCACATGGTTGTGTACACAACGACCAAAGCGGCGGCACAAGCAACATAGAGGTAGCGATGATAGGCGGGCATGGTCGAATCCCCTTCGTAGCGTCGGCTGTCCTAGCCAAGAGATGGTTCAGAACCTGAGAGCAGTGCAGCTACGGCGCGAGCTCCAAGTCAGATCTCAACTCGCCTTGAAGTAATCAGGCTCACGCGTGTAGTTGAAGCCATCGACAAACAAATTGTCCTCCACGCCTCTGACAGCTCTGCAAGGTAGCCAGAGATAGGTGGCGGGGCCGGTGCCATATTGCTTAAAGAGCGCCTCAAGCCGCTCGCCTTCGGGCTTGGCCGTGGTAATGATCTGGCAGACTGCGGCGACTGTTGGATCAAGCGGGTCAGGCGCGTAGACATCCCCCGAGGGAGGTAGCAGTCGATAGTTCCGAATTCGTGCGCCCTCGGGTTTGATACGGCGCAAGTTCCGCTCCTCATGAAGATCGAAATAATCGTTCTTGATGATGTTCTCGACGCCTCGATCAATCCCTTCGGTCACCGCGTACAAAATGCTATCCATTCGTTTCGTGTTGATCTCTTCCTTGTGGCGAGCGAAAAAGTACAGTTGGCTGCCTTGCGGAATGAAGGTATGGCCGTCTTCCGGCCCCCAGTCACCATGCCCCCAGAAAATGAAATACATGACCGCCTCCATGCTGAAGTGATGAACGCCCAATAGACTGTAGCTCCGATCAAGAAACCTGTGACCGCCATTGACGCGGCCTGTAGGCGCTCTGAAGGGCGCTCTTTTGATAACCAGAGGGATGGTATGACTAGCTACTGCAAGACCTGTCGGCGTAGCCGGCTTAGGGCGATACTTTGAACATTCGCCAAGCCACTGACTCCTGTATCGCCCTGCTCGCCCGATGCGATTTCTCGTTTCTGGTGGATGCTAAATTTGCCGAGCCGTTCGACGACACACGAACCGTTCCGGTCGTACCTCCTTACCAAAAGGCGTATGGCTTTGATCCTGACGAACTAACCGAGTATCTGGAAGGACCAGACTCGGAGCTTTTTGTCGCCGAGCTAAACGGGAGGCCTGTGGGCTATCTCGCCGTTTCCCGTGGCTGGAATCACTTCGCTGTCATTGAGGACATAGCAGTCGATGCTCAGCACAGAGGCAGCGGCATTGCCCGCCGTCTAATGGATGCCGCCGTTGGCTGGGCACGCCGAGAAGATCTTGCAGGTGTGCGGCTCGAGACGCAGTCGAACAATGTCACCGCATGCCGCTTCTACAAACGCTACGGATTCAAACTGGGCGGTTATGACCGCTACCTGTACAGCGGGATGGACTCCGGCAGGCAGGAGATCGCAATGTTCTGGTATCTGTTGAATCCGTGACGCTGCCCTCCTCTTGATCCCCATAATCAGATGGCTCGCGGACGATGACCTAGCCAAACAGGCTCCCCTTATCGTTTGGAACCTCCATCAGTCGTGGGTCAAAAAATGCAGGGGTTCTTGCCCCCTCAAAATCAAGAAAAATAGACGGTTTCCACCCGGCCGCTGCGCTGGGTGGAGCCTCCGCGATTTTTCCTGATTTTTTCACGACCGCCTTAGTCGCCCTAGTCGGCAGGGGTTCATGCGCAGCGCAAGCGCAGAACCCTGAAGACGAAGGAGCGAAAGCCATGAGCGAACACATCAAGATCTACGTTGCCGACCTGGCCGCCTACAACACCGGTTACCTGCATGGCGTCTGGATTGATGCCACCCTGGAGCTGGACGACATCCAGGCGCAGGTCGACGCCATGCTGGCGGCCTCCCCGGTCGAGAGGGCGGAGGAATACGCCATCCATGACTTCGAGGGCTTCGACGGCTATCGCCTCGGCGAACACGAGGGCCTCGAGAACGCCCATGAGATCGCGTGTTTCATCGAGGAGTACCCCGCATTCGGCGGCGCCCTGCTCGCTCATTTCAATGACCTTGAGCAGGCACGCAAGGCAGCCGAAGAAGATTACTGCGGCTGCTACAGCTCGCTGGCCGAATATGCCCAGGAACTGACCGAGGAAACCACTAGCATTCCGCAACACCTGGCCATGTATATCGACTACCGCGCCATGGCCCGCGACATGGAGTACAGCGGCGACCTGTTCACCCTGGAGACCGGATTCGAGCAGGTGCATGTGTTCTGGAATCGCTAGGCCAGCGGAAGGCACCAGGGCGACCCGGTGCCTTGTTTTTTGCGCCCCTGTCCTGCCGGCCACCCGCGCGCCCACCCGGAAGGCTGATGCTAGGGGGCGAACACACGGTGATCAGTCTGGAGCAACCGCGTTGTGCTGCCAGTTGATTGAGATCGTTACGGTCTTACGGTTTTGCCCAAATCCGTCGATCCGTATCCACGGATTTACGGATCTGTGGGGAAGCGGATTTACGCTTTTACGGATTTACGGAAATCCGCCGATGCGGTTTTCCGGTTTTGTGGAAAGCCGCAGATCCGCAAATACGTAGGGCTTCGCCAATGCGGCTTTGCGCGCTTGGGCACCGTGACCGGTGATGTGCGTAGATGGGCGTACCCGGTCAGCGTCCAGACCTTCCCGGTATTAATCCTCGCCCCTCCTGCCTGCGCATTCGCCCAGACCCAACCCGGCATGATCGGGCGCGACGGCTGCCGCACGGTGCACCTCCCACGTCAACGGAGGACACACCATGTCGCACTCAACCGATCTTTCCCGCCAGCCGCGTCGCATCGATCTCGACGCCCCACTGCACCGCAAGGCCGGGCCGACGGCGCATGCCATGCGGCCCGTGGAGGGCGCTGACGAGGCCCAAGCGCCACAGACCTGCCCTGCCCCTCGCTACCTCACCAACAACGAAGCAGCGGCCTTCCTGCGGCTGTCTCCGCGCACGCTGGAGAAGCAGCGGGTAATCGGCGGAGGGCCGCGCTTTCACAAGTTTGGCCGGCGGGTGATGTATGCGCTCACTGATCTCGAAGCCTGGGCCAGTGAGCGCAGTTTCGAGACCACCTTCGATCCCGAGTACATCGACCGCCACCCGGGAGCGCAGCGTGATGATCAGTGAAACCTTCGCCTATGAATTGTCGGCATCTCGATTTGACTTCGCAGAGCGAGCAACTGGATCTGTTCCGCGCCCTGCCGGGGGATATGGCGCCACGCGACGCCCAGGATCTGATGGCACATCCGTTCTTCTCGCTGGCCAAGTCGCGGCGCACCGTGCCCATCGACTTTCGCTCGGGCGAGGTGACGGTGCGTGTGGAGGGCACGCTGGAGCATGGCATCGCCACGATCTGGGATGCCGACATCCTGATCTGGGCAGCCAGCCAAATCGTCGAGGCGCGCGATGCGGGCATTCCCACTTCGCGGCTGATGCGCGCGACGCCCTACCAGATTCTGCGATTCATCGGCCGTGGTACCTCGCTGCGCGACTACCAACGCCTGAAGGCCGCCTTGGATCGGCTGCAGTCGACCAGCGTAGCTACCTCGATCCGCGAGACCACTGGCCGGCGGCTGCACCGTTTCTCCTGGATCAACGAGTGGAAGGAGCTGGCCGCGGCGGATGGCCGGCCACTGGGTATCGAGCTGATCCTGCCGGACTGGTTCTACAGCGGGGTGCTGGATCAGGCCCTAGTGCTAACCATCGACCCGGCCTATTTCCGCCTCACCGGCGGTATCGAGCGCTGGTTGTATCGCCTGGTGCGCAAGCACGGCGGCAAGCAGGAGGACGGCTGGCAGTTCGACTTTCGCCACCTGTACCGCAAATCCGGCAGCTCGGCGCGCTATTCGGACTTTGCTTTGGATGTGCGTGCTCTGGTGGCCCGGCAACCACTTCCGGGGTATCGCCTGGAGGTCGTTCACCTGCCCCCATCGACCGAGCTGCTCGCCTTCCGGCGCGTGCCGTAGACGGCACGGGGATAACTTGCGCAAAAGCTGTGAATGCAGTCGTGCTATCAGGCGCACGCCGGCACGTGCTATCAGGCGCATCCCCCTCGTGCTATCAGGCGCACGAACTCCGCTGCAGGCCACGGCTGGCGGGGCTTCCAGCCGCCCTTAACTTAACTAACTTAAAAGCTCTAACTTGTTATTGGGGCAGCGCCTGTGTGTGGACAGGTGCTGATCGGGGCGGTTTGGCCAGGGGGAACCGGCCATGATCATCGCCCTGCTCAACCAGAAAGGCGGGGTGGGCAAGACCACCCTGGCCACCCATATCGCCGGCGAACTGGCCCTGCGCGGGCAGAACGTCATCCTGCTCGATGCCGACCCGCAGGGCTCAGCACTGGACTGGACGCAGCGGCGCAGCCAGCAGGGCTTGCCCAGGCTGTTCAGCGCCGTCGGCCTGGCGCGCGAGACGCTGCACCAGGAAGCCCCGGAGCTGGCTCGTCGTGCCGATCATGTGATCATCGACGGGCCACCGCGCATCGCCGCCCTCGCCCGCTCGGCGTTGCTGGCGGCAGATCGCGTGTTGATCCCGGTGCAGCCCAGCCCCTACGACCTGTGGGCCAGCGCGGAGATGGTCAACCTGATCCGCGAAGCGCAGGTGTTCAGGCCAACGCTGCGCGCGGCATTTGCCATCAACCGCCGCGTCAGCACCACGGTGATCGGCCGCGAAGCGCGCGGCGCCTTGGCCGACCAACCGCTACCGGCGCTGCAGGCGGAAGTACGCCAGCGCATCGTCTTCGCCGAGAGCGTGGCAGCCGGTCGCCTCGCGCGTGAACTGGCGCCGGACAGCGCCGCCGCGCGCGAAGTCAGCAGTCTGGTCGACGAGCTGCTGAGGTGGTCGCCATGAGTGGCAAACGCATCGGTATCGGCGCACGTCCCTCGGCCGACCCGCAGGCCGAAGCCTGGATACGCCAGGGCGCTGGCGTCGCCCATGGCAAGGCCGAGCGCTACAGCGCCCGGCTGACGCTGGACGTGACGCCGGCACTGCGCACGCGGATCAAGCTGGCGGCCTTCGAGCGTGGCATGACGATGGCGGAGATGCTGCGTGAAGTGCTGGAGCGGCAGTTTCCTGAGGCCACGTCATGATGCAGGGTGCTCACGGCGTGCGCTGGCCACTGGCGCTGCTCGCCGGCAGCCTGGCAGCACTGGGTTGGGCAACGATTGCGACGTCGCCACCCCAGCTGATCTACAACGCCTCCGACAGCGTGCCCGTCGGCTGGTACCGCATTTCGCCGGCCAACTCGTTGGCGTCTGGCGACCTGGTGCTGGTTCATCTGCCGCCGGAGGTGAGGCCGCTGGCAGCGCAGCGCGGCTACCTGCCGGCGAACGTGCCGTTGCTGAAGACCGTGGCGGCGATGGCGCCGCAGCAGGTATGCGTGCTGGGCAATCAGGTGCGCATTGATGGCGTCGTGGTTGCCAGGCGCTTGAGGTGGGATCGACAGGGGCGCGCGCTACCGACTTGGCAGGCCTGCCGGCGCCTGGTTGGCGATGAGCTGTTCCTGCTCAGCAGCAGCAACCCGGCGTCGTTCGACAGCCGCTACTTCGGCCCGGTCTCCGCCGAGGCAGTGCTCGGCCAGGCGCAGCCCCTGTGGTTGGAGTCGCGTCGATGAACAGGCCTTCTCCGTGTCGACCCGCCTGCCGCCCTCACGCGCTCGACGTGCGCAGTCGCGGGCCGCCTGGCTGCAGATACCTCTACCCTCGCCTGCCGGCCAGGGGCTGTGGAAGTCGTCGTCCCGCCTCTCCTGATTACCCAACCCAGCAGCGCCAAGGCACGGAAAAAGCGGAGGGCAAGATAAAAGGGGGCGGCACTTCGTTGGCCCGGAAAGCAGTCTGCACGGGGGGTGGCGGCGACACGGCGCCGGTGTCGGCAAGTGCCGAAATCGTGTTCGCCCCACAGCGGAAACGGCCTGGGAGCGTGCCTGATACGCCGTACTGCGATCAACTTGGAGGAGTCTAAACATGAGCAAAGGAAGCCGTCCGGACGACGAATTGCGCTTTCGGCCGCAGCCGGGCAAACCGCAGCAACGCGGCCAACACTTCGTCAACCAGGTGCTGCGCCAGGCCAACAAGGCCGGCACCGGCAAGCCGCGCAAGGCAGGCCACCAGCCTGGCGCCCGCCTCGGCCGCGGGCATGTCGCCGCTCGTTTCAGCGCGCAGCAACTGCCGTCCAACGCCCGCCGCGTCACCATCAAGACGCGCCTGGTGAACCTGCGCCAGGCCGGCAAACGCTCGACGCTCAGCCACCTACGCTACATCGAGCGCGACGGCGTCAGTCGCGAGGGCGATCCGGGCCAGGCCTACGGGCCGCTGACCGACCAGGCTGACCTCAATGCGTTCGAGGAACACGGCCGGGACGACCGCCACCAGTTTCGCTTCATCGTCTCGCCCGAGGATGCCGAGCAGCTCGACGACCTACGCACCTATACCCGCCACCTGATGAACCGGATGGAGGCCGACCTCGGCACCCGCCTCGACTGGGTGGCGGTCGACCACTGGAACACAGACAACCCGCACACCCACATCGTCCTGCGCGGCAAGGACGACACCGGCAAGGACCTGGTGATCGCTCGTGACTACATCGCCGAGGGCATGCGCAACCGCGCCGCGGAGCTGGCCACCGAATGGCTCGGCCCGCGTACTGAATTGGAGATCCGGCAGAGTCTGCAGCGCGAGGTGCAGCAGGAGCGCTTTACCAGCCTGGATCGCACCCTATTGCGCGAACGCCAAGCCGGCGTGCTCAGCCTGAAATCGCTTGCCAACCATCCACGTCGGCAGCTACTGATAGGCCGCCTGCAACAGTTGCAGCGGCTCGAGCTGGCCCATGAAGTTCGACCCGGACAATGGATCCTACGTGACGACGTCGAGGCCACTCTGCGCGCCATGGGCGAGCGCGGCGATATCGTGCGCACGATGCAGCGGGCCATGGGTAGCCTGCAGCACGAGCTGGCTGTATTCGAGCCGGGCAAGGGTACTCCCAGGGTGGTCGGCCGGATCGTGGCCAAGGGCCTGGCTGACGAGTTGCGTGACCGCGGCTACCTGGTGGTCGACGGTCTCGACGGCAAGGCGCATTACCTGACGCTGCCGGCCCGTGCGGAGCTGGCCGACTACCCCATCGGCGGCGTGGTGGAAACACGCAGCCTGAGCGAGCCGCGCGCGGTGGATCGCTCGATTGCGGCGTTGGCTGCGGGCGGCCTTTATCGCACCGATCATCACGCGGCCCTGGCACGATCACAGGCAGTCGAAGGACAGGATCCCGAGGCATTGGTTGAACGCCACATCCGGCGACTGGAAGCCTTGCGCCGGGCCGGAATCGTCGAGCGGCTGGCCGAAGGCGTCTGGCGGGTGCCGACCGATCTGCCCGAGAAAGGCCGGCAGCATGACGCCCGTCGCCTGGGCGACGTCGCCGTCGAACTGCGCACGCCGCTGCCCCTTGAGCAGCAGGTGCGCGCCGTCAGCGCGACCTGGCTGGACCAGCAGCTGCTCGGTGGCAACCGCGAGCTGAGCGACCAAGGTTTCGGCAAGGAGGTGCGCGAAGCGTTGCGGCAGCGCGTCGACTTCCTGGTGGAACAGGGCCTGGCCCAACGCCAGGGCCAACGCGTGGTGCTCGCACGCAACCTGCTGGCCACCTTGCGCGGTCGGGAGCTGACCGCGGCGGCGCGCGAGATCTCGGCGCAGACGGGCACGAAGTATCGCCCTGCGGTCGAGGGCAAGCGCGTCAGTGGGATCTACCGGCGCAGCGTGCAGCTGGCCAGCGGCCGCTATGCCCTACTCGACGATGGTGTAGGCTTCAGCCTGGTGCCGTGGAAGCCGGTGATCGAGCAGAGGCTCGGGCAGAGCGTGTCGGCGGTGATCCAGGGCAACAGCGTCTCCTGGCAACTGGGTCGCCAGCGCGGGCCGTCGATTGGTTGAGCAACAGGCGCCGGGCCCTATACCAGCGCCGGCTCCTGCTGCAGCCACTGCTCGAACGATCGGCTTTGCGGCTTGCCCTCCTTGGCCGCGTAGTAGACCAGCCGCAGGTGGCGATCCTCGTCGATGGTCAGCGTGGTGTGTTCGAACACCACCTGGCCAACCGCTTCGATGTGCAGGTGGCGTATCCCCTGGCACGGGCCGTGGATGTCCTGCTGCCGCCACCAGTCCCTGAAGTCCGGCGAGGCCTTCTCCAGATCCCTCACCAGCGCAGCGATATCCGGATCCTGGGTCGCCCGCACGAAGTCGCGGCGGAAGCTGGAGAGGATCTGCAGCGCCTGTTCTTCCCAGGGGTCGAACAGCTCGCGCATGGCCGGACTGGTGAACAGCATCCACAGCAGGTTGCGGCGGTCCGCCGGCAGCGCGGAGAAACCGAACACCCGATCCGCTGCGGCGTTCCAGGCCAACACATCCCAGCGCAGGTTGAGTACGTAGGCCGGACGTGACGGCAGGTCGGCCATCAGCCGGTGAATCAGCGCCGGCACCGTGCACCAGGTCTTGCCCGGCTCGGGCGGCAGGCGCTGGTGGGCGAGCAGGAACAGGTGACGACGCTCGGTGGCATCCAGCTTGAGCGTGCGCGAGAGGTTGTCGAGGAAGGTAGCGGACACGCTGATGTCCCGTCCTTGTTCCAGCCAGGTGTACCAGGACAAACCCACCCCGGCCAGGGCTGCGACCTCCTCGCGGCGCAGCCCCGGCGTGCGCCGCCGACTACCGGCGGGCAGGCCCACCTCCTCCGGCGAAATGCGTTCGCGGCGACTACGCAGGAATTCGGCCAGCTCTACCCGAGTGCGTTCGGCTGTGCGGGGCGCGCTCATCCGGTTACCTCCAGTAATAGGATAAACAGTCAAATTGTAACCCCTATAAATCCCGAGAAGAATACCCCGACCTGGCCGCGAATGCCCGAGCCAGGGCTCTTGCTTGATGAGGAACCACACAGAGACGTGTCATCAACTCGCTAAGGAGATAAACGGATGTACCAAGCACTTCTTCGGGAACAACTGGAGACATTGAAGTCTTCCAACCAGTACCGCACCTTCACCACCCTCAGCCGCATCTGCGGCCAGTACCCACTGGCCAAGCTGGATGGTCGCAAGCAGGAGCCGGTGGTGGTCTGGTGCAGCAACGACTACCTCGGCATGTCGCAACACCCCGCCGTGCGCGAGCAAATGCACGACGCGCTGGAGACCTACGGCGCTGGCTCCGGCGGCTCACGCAATATCGGCGGCTCGCACGAGCTGTACGCCAGCCTGGAGGCGAGCCTGGCCGACTTGCACGACAAGGAAGCGGCGCTGGTCTTCCCCACCGGCTTCGGCTCTAACGATGCCACCCTCCAGTGCCTGCTGCGGCGCATCCCCGACTGCGTGGTGATCAGCGACGAGCTGAACCACGCCTCCATCGTCAATGGCATCCGCTCGACGCCCAACGAACGCAAGATCTTCCGCCACAACGATGTCGCGCACCTCGAGCAGATCCTCGCCAGCTACCCGCAGGGCCAGCCGAAGATCGTGGTGTTCGAGTCGGTCTACTCGATGGACGGCGACATCGCCCCTATCGCCGAAATCGTCGCGGTCGCCAAGCGCTACAACGCCCTCACCTACCTCGACGAGGTACATGCAGTGGGCATGTACGGCCCACGCGGCGCCGGTATCGCCGCCGAGCTGGGCGTGGCCGATCAGGTGGACATCATCCAGGGCACCATGGCCAAGGCCATCGGCGTGATCGGCGGCTATATCGCCTCGGACCAGGTGATCGTCGATGCTGTGCGCTCCTTCGCGACCGGGTTCATCTTCACCACTTCGCTGCCGCCGGCGATCACCGCCGGCTGCCTGGCCAGCGTCGAGCACCTCAAGGCCAGCCGCTTCGAGCGCGATCGCTTGCATGCCCAGACCGCCAAGCTGCGCGAGCGGCTCAAGCACTACGACGTGCCAGTGATGCCCTGCTCGCAGACCCACGTGCTGCCGGTGCTGGTGGGCGAGGCCAAGCGCTGCAAGGCGGCGGCAGAACGCCTGCTGCATACCCATGGCGTGTACCTGCAGCCGATCAACTATCCCTCGGTACCGGTGGGCACCGAGCGTTTCCGCGTCAACGCCACGCCGAACCACAGCGATACGCAGATCGAGCACCTGGCGCGGTCGCTGCGCGAGACCTTCGAGCATTTCAGCATTCCGCTGGCCTCCGAGGCGTTCGCTGCGGAGGTGGCCTGAGATGGAGCAATCCTTCCTCACCGTGCGCCCGGCGATCCAGGCCGACCTGGCCAGGTTGGTGGAGCTGCGCGCGTATCTGCTGGACGGCACCACCGCCAGCTATTCGAGCAAGACGCCGGAGGACGCAGCGCGCTGGCGAGCGGCCTACCGCACCTGGCTGAGCAGCCGCCTGAGCGAGAGCGACTGCGTGCAGATCCTCGCCGCCGAGCACAGGGAATCCGGCCAGGTGCTGGGCTGCGCGACGGCCATCATCGACCAGCGCGCGCCGGCGCCAGGCTGCCTCAATGGCCTGTCCGGCTGGGTGCAATCGGTGGTGGTGGAGCCGCAGTGGCGCGGCCGTGGCATCGCCCGGCAGTTGATGCAGCACCTGCTGCGCTGGTTCGCCAACCGCGGCGTCGGCTGCGTGGTACTGCAGAGCACCGAGGCCGCGGGCACGCTCTACCAGGCCCTGGGCTTCGTCGCCAGCGACGAGCGCCTGCTGATCCGTCAGGAGGCCTCGGCATGAAGATCCTGATCATCGGCCTGGGCTACGCCGGCAACCGCTACCGCCGCGCCTTCGAGCATATCGCCACGAGCACTGGCCTGCCGCTGTCGCTGGCCTATGTCGGGCGCCAGCAGAAGACGACCGAGCTGCCCTACTTCGACAGCGTCACCCGCGCACTGGAAGGCTTCGCGCCGGACATCGTCGTGGTCAGCGTCAACGACCACAGCCATGCGCCGGTGCTCAAGCAGCTGGCCGGCTACCGGGGCTTCGTGCTCTGCGAGAAGCCGCTGGTCACGCCCAGTGACGACTTGGACGAGCTGCTCGCCGCACTGGAGCAGATCGGCGGCTTTGCCCTAGACCTGGTAGAGCGCTATTCGGACGCGACCCAGCAGTTGCGTGAGTGGGTCGAGCGTCACGACTGGCAACTGGTCCGCGCCAACTTCCACTGGGGCAAGGACCGCATCAACGACTACCGCCCCACCTGCGGCGTGACCAGCGAGGTGATCCATGCCCTGGACCTGCTCGGCTGGATCTGCCCTCGCGCCGGCCAGCTCCGGCTCGATGGCGTGCTCGGCGTGCGCTCGGATTTCTCGGTCTCCGGCGCAGAGGTACTCGACACCGTGCAGCTCACCGCCAGCCTGGGCGAGGCGCGGGTCACCGGCTACGCCAGCTTCGTCAACATCGTGCGCCAGCGCACCGTGGATTTCAGCTTCGTCGATCGCGATGCTCGGCTGATCCATGCGCGCCTGGTGTTCGACACGCCGCGCTGGGATCACGACCAGCTGCGCATCTGGACGCGCGGCACCAACGGCACCGAGGAGCTGCTGCACGCGTTCGCCACCGCGCCCGACGAGCCTGGCCTGGACACCCTGCACAAGCTCTCACGGCTGTGCCGGCAGGTGGTGCGCGCCGTGGCGCTCAAGGAGCCGCCCCGCCAGCCCTTCGCCGGCCTCGACACCGCAGTGGCGCTGCAGCGCCTGCTCAACGACCTGGAAACCCACGCCCAAACCCCAGCACCGGCGCGCTACGTCCATGGCGAGACGCGCGTGCTGCTGGCCGAGGACAGCGACCTGGAAAGCCTCGGGTAACCCAATCACAAGGAGAACGACTATGTGTGGAATCGCTGGATGGCTGTCCTACAGCCAGAACCTGGAAACGCAACGCGACACCCTGCAGCGCATGACCGACACCATGGCCCTGCGCGGCCCGGATGCTGGCGGTCTGTGGATCGAGGGCCCGGTGGGCCTGGGCCATCGGCGCCTGTCGATCATCGACCTGGAGGGTGGTCGCCAACCGATGACCGCCATGCACGGTGGTCCGCGCGAAGCCGCCGCCATCACCTACAGCGGCGAGGTCTACAACTTCCGCGAGCTGCGCACCGAGCTGCAACGTCTCGGCCACCGCTTCGAGACCCGCAGCGACACCGAGGTGGTGCTGCGCGCCTATGTCGAATGGGGCGAGGCCTTCGTCGAGCGGCTCAACGGCATGTATGCCTTCGCCATCTGGGACCTGCGTTCGCAAGAGCTGCTGCTGATCCGCGACCGCATGGGCGTCAAGCCGCTGTACTACTTCCCCACCGCGGACGGTGTGGTGTTCGGTTCAGAGCCCAAGGCGCTACTGGCCAACCCGCTGGTACCGCGCAAGGTGCGTGCAGACGGCCTGCGCGAGATCCTGGAGATGGTGAAGACGCCGGGCCATGCCGTGTTCGACGGCATGCGCGAGGTGATGCCAGGCGAGATCGTGCGCATCAACCGCCAGGGCCTGGGTCGCCGCCACTACTGGAAGCTGGAGGCGCGCGAGCACGCCCACTCGCTGGACGAGACCATTCGCCATACCCGCGACCTGCTGGAGGACATCGTCGATCGCCAGATCGTCGCCGACGTCCCGCTGTGCAGCCTGCTCTCCGGCGGCCTCGACTCCTCGATCATCACCGCGCTGGCATCGAAGAAGCTGCTGGCCGCCGGCAAGGAGAACATCCGCTCCTTCTCCGTCGACTTCGTCGATCACGGCAGCGGCTTCACCGGCGACGCCGTGCGCGGCACCCAGGATGCACCCTTCGTGCGCGACCTGGTGGAGAAGACTCGCTCCAGCCACCAGGAGATCGTCCTCGACAGTCGCGAGCTAGCCGATCCGGCGCTGCGGGCACAGATCGTCCGCGCCCTCGACCTGCCGCCGGCCTTCTGGGGCGACATGTGGCCGTCGCTCTACCGGCTGTTCCAGGAGGTGCGCAAGCACTCGACGGTGGCACTGTCGGGCGAGAGCGCGGACGAGGTGTTCGGCGGCTACCGCTGGTTCCACGATCCCGAGGCGATCCAGGCCGACAACTTCCCCTGGCTGGCCTCGGTCACCGGCAAGTACTTCGACGGCAAGACCCTGTTCGACCCGGGCCTGCTGACCCATCTCGACATGCACAGCTTCCTGCGCGACAGCTACGCCCAAGCCATCGCCGAGGCGCCGGTACTGCCAGGCGAAAGCGCGCTCGACCAGCGCATGCGGCAGATGAGCTACGTCAACCTGACCCGCTTCGTGCAGACCCTGCTCGACCGCAAGGATCGCATGAGCATGGCCGTCGGCCTCGAGGTGCGGGTGCCGTTCTGCGACCACCGCCTGGTCGAGTACGCCTTCAACATCCCCTGGGCGATGAAGGCCTTCGACGGGCGGGAGAAAAGCATCCTGCGCGCGGCGACCCGCGACCTGCTGCCGGAGTCGATCAGCGAGCGGGTCAAGAGCCCCTACCCCTCGACCCAGGACCCGGCCTACGAGCAGGCGCTGCGTGATGCCCTGGCCGCCATTCAGGCGGATCGCAACGCGCCGGTGACGCCCCTGCTCGACAGCGGCCGTATCCAGCAAACCCTGGCCAAGCCGCTCGGCAGCGTCTCGCCCATGTACGAGCGCATGGGCATGGAGCTGGCGGTCGGCCTCAACACTTGGCTGAACGAGTACGACGTCAGCCTCGAACTCTAGTCCCCAACCGGATGCGGCCCCGGTGCGGGGCCGCATCCCTTCGCTGTACCACCCACGCGTTCCTGCAACGCAAGCGAGTCCGAGCATGCACACACCCAACCAATCACCCATCTACCTCATAGCGCTGGGGGCCTTCGCCCTCGGCATGGCCTCCTACGTCACCGCCGGGTTGATCCCGATGATCGAGGCCTCGTTCGCGGTCTCCGTCGCGGTGGCCGCACAGCTGGTCACCGCCTTCACCCTGGCCTACGGCCTGGGTTCGCCGATCTTCGTTGCCCTGACCCCGGCGCATCGTCAGCGCGCCGGCTTGTTGCTGGCCCTGGGCCTGTTCGTCATCGCCAACGCCGCCAGCGCGTTGGCCGAGAGCTTCACCGCGCTGATGGTCTGGCGCGCCATCGCCGGTATCGGCGCCGGTGTCTACCTGGCCATGGGCATCGGCGCCTCGGCCGCCGTGTCTTCTCCTGAACGCCGTGGCAAGGCCATCGCCATCATCATGGGTGGCATGGCCAGTGGCGTAGTGCTGGGCGTGCCGCTCAGCCTGTTGATCGCCGAACAGCTCGGCTGGCAGGCCGCCCTGTGGCTGGTCACCCTGCTTGGCCTGGTGGCCTTCTTCGGTCTGCTGCTGAAGCTCCCGTCCCTGCCGGCAGCCACCGCCACCACGCTTGGCCAGAAGCTGGCGATCCTCGGCGACGGCCATGTGCTGGTCATCCTGCTGGTGTCGCTGCTCGCCGCCATCGCCAGCCTGGGCATGTACACCTTTATCGCCCCGCTGCTGGCTGACCCGGCCTACGGCGCGGTGCGTTCGGTCACGCCCTATCTGTGGGTCTGGGGCATCGGCGGTGTGCTGGGCAGCTTCCTGATCGGCCCGCTGGTGGATCGCATCAAGGGCCCGGTGCTGACCTTCGCCATCATGCTGATCCTCGCCGTGTCGCTGTTCGTGCTGCCGCTGGCGGCGGCCCTCAGCACCTGGCTGGTGATGCTGCCCATCGCCCTTTGGGGCGCGGTCGGCTGGGCGCTGCAGGTGCCGCAGAACAACGAGCTGATCCTGGCCCGCCAGGCTCAAGGCGACGGCAACCTGGCCATCGCCCTGAACGAGTCGGCGCTCTACCTGGGCAGCGCCATCGGCGCCGCGGCCGGCGGCTTCGTGCTGCTGTTGCAGATGCCCACCTGGACCCTGGCCGCCAGCGCCGGTGGTGTCGCAGCCCTCGGTGCCCTGCTGCAGATCGTCAACCTGCGTCGCCAGCCGACCTGGAACGGCGACGTGCAAGCCGAACCCTACAACTGACGGAGGAAAGGCCGTGGAACTGCGCCACCTTCGCTGTTTCATTGCCGTAGCAGAAGAACTGCATTTCGCCCGTGCCGCCGCACGCCTGCATATCGAGCAATCGCCCCTGTCGCGGATCATCAAGGAACTGGAATACCGCCTGGGCGTCCAGCTGTTCGAGCGCACTACGCGGCGCACGCGCCTGACCTGGGCCGGCAAGGTGCTCTTGGAAGAAGCGCGCCGGGTGCTGGCCGTGGTCGACCAGGCCAAGGCCAGCGTCAAGAGCGCGGCGGCCGGCTACCGCGGGCGCATCCGCGTCGCGCTGTCCGACGGCATCCCCCAGGCGCGCCTTGCCGCCCTGCTCGCCCAGTGCCGCGAGGAAGAACCCGAGGTCGAGATCTGCCTGTCGGAAGTAACCTTCAGCGAACAGGTCAGAGGCCTGAGCGACGACCTGTTCGACATCGGGCTTGCACAGTCCGACGAGGTTGGTGATGGCCTGGTGGCCGAGCCAGTCTGGTTCGATCCGCTGGTAGTGGCGGTGCCGGCCCGCCACCCACTGCTGACTTATCGGCGCGTACCGCTCGACGAGGTGGTGCGCTACCCGCTGGTGCTCTGCGATCCGCAGGTGTGCGAAGGCTTCTGGCAACAGTTGCAGCGGGTGCTTGGCGCCGCAGATACGCGACTGACTATTGCCGACCGCGTTCCAACCCTGGACCTGATGATGGCGCTGGTCGCCGCTGGTTACGGGCTGGGTTTTTCCAGCCTGGCGCGCATCACCGAGCTCAACAATCCGGACGTCGTAGCCCGCCCACTGGCCGGTTGCCCCACGATGCTGACCACCTACTTGGTGCGGCGCGAAGGCGAGCCGGCCGAACAATTGGCGCGGTTTATCGGGCGGGTATGCCCGGCGAAAAACGAGGCGTTGCTGCCGGATCACGCTTCCCGCGAGGAGATCGCTTGTTGAAGAGGATATTGTTGCTGCTGACTGCCTTGCTGTTAAGCGCATGCGAAAAGCCGACGCCGTTTGAGTCGGCTGAAGCGCTGGCGGAAGACCCCGAGCGGCTAAAGGAGCTGCGATTGCAGTGCTGGGACAATAGAGAAAAGCTGGGTGAGGCCCAATGCAACGCGGTTGGCGACGCCGAGCGCATATGCTTTATGGGCAAAGGCACACCCTACACTCCGCACTCCGCACTCCGCACTCCGCACTCCACCAAATTCTTCCACTCTGACACTGAAAAGTGGAGGGCCTCCTGCGAGCAAGACTGCTGGGGGCTGCGGATTTCCCGCACCCCCTATCTCCGCGGCAGCCGAAAGGATTCGGCCGGGGAGGTGAGCCTGCACGCTAAAGCCGCGCTAGACCTGCTTGGCTCTCCTCCGCAACCAATCACAACCGGCTGAAATCGGCCCAGGCCGCGTAAACCCGTCGGCATCGACCTTGCTATGATTTGATGGATTCAAATCAGCGAGGGATATCAATGGCGCGTTATATCAAGGGAGAGCATGGAGACCACAGCGCGCTGCTTCCTAGAGTTTGGTCATCACTGCAACGTCGCCCCATCTTTTGTTGTGGCGGAGAAACAGGTCTGCGGTCAGTTCCAAGCAGCATCCGGAAATTTGTAACGCCACCATGCAGCCCCTAACTTGTCATCACGCTTATTCTAGCTACTCGGATTTTTCGCGCAGAACCTACTAGTCCTGCGCAAATACGGGATGCACATTGTCCTGCACTGCTTGCCTGCTTTTCACATCTGAGGGACTTGCTTGGCTAACCCTCTGCGCGTATAGGTTCAGTGCAACGCTCCAGTCGTCAGCGTCAAGAAAACCTAGGGCATCCAAAGATCCCGAGCCAGAACTATAGATAAAGAACAATGAAGTCCCATAAGCAGGCTTGTCACTGTCATAACCCAACTCCCGCTCGAAAGCGGAGATACAACTGCTATGAGTAACGAGAATCAAGTTTTTACTAGGCACTTTATGCCGTAGAGCGTCACTCACCATCGTCTCTCGACATTTATACAACCAGTCTTTATCTACTCCCACGTCGTCAAATACGATTGCTTCTGTCTGGGCCGTCCGCTTGAGCGGACTGTTGTAAATGTCGGTTTTACCGAGGCCAAGCTGGGCGAAACTGTCGGCTAGAACATTTCCAACCGCCACAGACCTAGAGGTGACACCTTCCGTACCCTCCAGACAGGGATAGCTTTCCTTGTCGCACCTCTCAAGGTGTCGGAGCAAAACAATCACATTGCCATTTTCCCATTGGGTTAACAGGTCGGGCAACTTGCCCCTTCCCTCCGCTGAGAGATCTACTATTTCAGGCGGATGAAATATAAGCGCACCAGCTGCAACCGCAAGAGAAACTCCGACCGACCAGATCAGTGCCCGTTTGCGCTGACTGGCATTGAAGTCGTGTAACCATTGCCTGGACAGGCTTAGCAATGAAACCTGAAACATGACACCTCTTCATGTAAATCGTGTGCAGTGAGAGGCGCATCCTGCGACAATGAGCCCACAGAGCCCATAGGAATGGTCTGAAAACGTTACCCCTATAAACTATGAGCCAATAACCATACTGATTACAGACCTCAATTTCCAAAAAATTAGGCCTTATCAGAGCGCCCTGACATGTAATTAGTTACGACAAAAATTTTAAAAATACTATCGAAGACTTGCTACGCATAATTAATCACACTGATCCGAGCCGGCTTTCCATTACTCCATAGGTGACGCAGTCGCCTGTTCCCATATTCCACCGGGGCTATCACGAACCACAGCATGTAATTAATCACTGGAAACTAGGAATGGTCTGAAGTAGCCCTGCATTTTCGGTCGACTTCAGGCCCGCCGTTTTTTTTGAAAGCGGAGAGTTGATCAGAAACGATCAAAACACCCGCTTATTTCTGTGCTTGTAGCCACCGCGAGCACCTCAGGGCGATCATTTCCCCGCATTGAAAACGTACCTTTCCTGCATTCGTTAGCAAATATCGGCGCGCCATCCACAGGTGTGAGATTGAGGATCGCCAATTAGCGTTGCATTCATTCGTCAGGTCGTATCTGTCCCCCTGACCGCCTCTCCTCCACCCTGCAATTGGATATGCCGTCCCCTCGACGATAATCCTCCACGAAACGGTCTTTGACCCTTCCTCCCCCAGTACCGAACCTCTCGCCCGCGGCACATCTGCGTGCCGTGCGTTTTGCCAGGGAGGTTGGGTTCAGGGATGCAAGCGACTACGTTGCTGTACGGCCAGGTGCTGGTGGTATTGGCCATTACCCTGTCCGGGGTGTGGAGTGCCACGCAGTGGACGGCTGCCGCGCTCGGCTACCAGGTGCGCCTGGGGGCACCTTGGTTCGAACTGCTGGGCACGCCGGTGTATCATCCCTGGCGTCTGTTCGAGTGGTGGTTCGTCTTCGATGCCTATGCGCCGGACGTCTTCAACGTCGGCGGCAGCATCGCCGCCTGCAGCAGTCTGCTGGCATTGGTGGTGGCCATCGGCATGGCGATCTGGCGGGCGCGCCAGGCACGCCGCGTCACCACCTACGGCTCGGCGCGTTGGGCCGATGCGGATGAGGTGCACAAGGCCGGCCTGACCCAGCCCGCGGGTGTGTTCCTCGGCCAGCTCGACGACCAATACCTGCGTCACGAAGGCCCCGAACATGTGTTGACCTTCGCACCGACGCGTTCGGGCAAGGGCGTCGGCCTGGTGGTGCCCACCCTGCTCTCCTGGCCGGCCTCGGCGGTCATCCACGACATCAAAGGCGAGAACTGGAGCCTGACTGCGGGCTGGCGATCGCGCTTTTCCCACTGCCTGCTGTTCAACCCCACCGACCTGGCATCGGCAGCCTACAACCCGCTGCTGGAAGTGCGTCGCGGCGCCCATGAGGTGCGCGACGTGCAGAACATCGCCGACATCCTGGTCGACCCAGAAGGCGCGCTGGAGCGGCGCAACCACTGGGAGAAGACCAGCCATGCGCTGCTGGTCGGCGCCATCCTTCACGTGCTCTACGCCGGCCAGGACAAGACCCTGCGCGGCGTCGCCAACTTCCTTTCCGATCCGGCCTGCACCTTCGAGCTGACCCTGCATCGGATGATGACCACGCCGCACCTGGGCGATGCACCGCATCCAGTGGTGGCCTCGGCCGCGCGGGAAGTGCTCAACAAGAGCGACAACGAGCGCTCGGGCGTACTGTCCACTGCGATGTCGTTCCTCGGCCTGTACCGCGACCCGACAGTGGCCGAGGTCACCTCACGTTGCGACTGGCGCATCGCCGACCTGATCTCGGCCGAGCATCCGGTTTCGCTGTACCTGGTCGTGCCGCCCTCGGATATCAGCCGCACCAAGCCGCTGATCCGCCTGATCCTCAACCAAGTCGGCCGGCGCCTGACCGAGTCGCTCGACGGCTCTGACGGCATCGAGCGTCGGCACAAGCTGCTGCTGATGCTCGATGAGTTTCCAGCGCTAGGGCGGCTGGATTTCTTCGAGACAGCGCTGGCCTTCATGGCCGGCTATGGGCTGCGCGCCTTCCTCATCTCGCAGTCGCTGAACCAGATCGACAAGGCCTACGGCCAGAACCACTCGATCCTCGATAACTGCCACGTGCGGGTGACCTTCGCCACCAACGACGAACGCACCGCCAAGCGCATCTCCGAGACCCTCGGCACCGCCACCGAACTGCGCGCGCAGCGCAACTACGCCGGCCACCGCCTGGCGCCCTGGCTGGGCCATTTGATGGTGTCGCGCCAGGAAACCGCACGCCCGCTGCTGACCCCAGGTGAGGTGATGCAGCTGCCCAGCGACGAGGCCGTAGTGATGCTCTCCGGCCTGGCGCCAATCCGCGCGAAGAAGCTGCGCTATTTCACCGATGCCAACTTCCAGAGCCGGGTGCTGCCCGCGCCGCGTTTGCAGCCGGGCCGCTACGTCGACGCACCGGCGCCACGCGCAGACGACTGGAGCGGCATGGCCGTGCCTATGGTCGTCGACGCTTCACCGGCCGGGCTGACCGACGACGAGACCGTCGAGGACGGCGGCCCGCGCCGTCAGCCCGAACTGGCGGAACTCGCCCAGTTGCCGGATCACGACGAGCTGGCCAGCGACCTGCTGCTCGACGAGGACGACGTTCTCGCCGCCTTCCCCACCCAGCCGGATCCACGCCTGCAGCGCGTGGCACGGCTGGCCGCCCTCGACCCTGACGATGGAATAGCCCTATGAGCCGAGCCCGCCTCAACCTGTTTATCCAACCCGAGCACGCCAAGCGCCTGAACGAACTGGCGATCACCAAGGGCGTGTCTAAGTCCTCGATCATCGCCGCGGCGCTGGCCTCCTGGCTGTCGCCCGAGTCAGGTGAGCAGCGCGAGATGGCCATGGCCAAGCGCCTGGATCGCCTGTCACGTCAGTTCGAGCGCCTGGAGCGCGACCAGCACATCCTGATCGAGACTGTGGCGCTGTATGTGCGCTACTACCTCACGGTCAGCACGCCTGTACCCGAGGCACATCAGGACGCAGCACGCGCGCAGGGCAAGCTGCGCTTTAGCCAGTTCGTCGATCAACTGGGGCGCCACCTAAAGCGCGGACGCAGCCTGGTCAGAGATGTGCACGAAGAGGTTCAAGCAGAAGCTCAGGTCTCGGGAGAGCTTCCATGACTGCCGCCTCCTCCCCAATGCTGAGCGCTGCGGCAACGTCCCTGAATCGGCGCACCCGCATGTTGCGCACGGCGATGAGCCCGCTGATCGCGGCGGCCCTGGATGATCCGGACGTGGTTGAGGTGATGCTCAACCCCGACGGTCTGCTCTGGCTGGATCGCCTGTCAGTTGGCCGCGCCCGGTTGGGCACGCTAGCGGCTGGCGACGGTGAACGGATCATCCGCCTGGTGGCCGCGCATGTCGGCCAGGAGGTACATCGCAACAAGCCGCTACTGAGCGCCGAGCTGCCAGAGACTGGCGAGCGCTTCGAGGGTGTACTGCCGCCAGTGGTGGCCGGGCCGACCTTCGCTCTGCGCAAACGCGCCGCCGGCGTCATCCCGCTGCAGCAGTACGTGGCCGACGGCATCCTCAGTGCCGCCCAGGCCGAGTACCTGCGCGTGGCCGTGCGTGAGCGGCAGAACATCCTGGTGGCCGGCGGCACCAGCAGCGGCAAGACCACCCTGGCCAATGCACTGCTGGCCGAGGTGGCCGGCAGCGGCGACCGCGTACTGGTGCTGGAGGACACGGTCGAATTGCAATGTCCGGCCCTCGACCACGTCGCTCTGCGCACCAAGCCCGGCGTGGTCTCCATGGCTGATCTGGTGCGCAGCACGCTGCGTCTGCGCCCCGACCGCGTGGTGGTCGGCGAGGTGCGCGGCGGTGAGGCACTGGATCTGATCAAGGCCTGGGGCACCGGCCATCCAGGCGGTATCGCCACCCTTCATGCCGGCTCTGCACAGGGCGCGCTGCTGCGCCTGGAGCAACTGATTCTGGAAGTCGCCCTGACCGCGCCGCGGGCGCTGATCGCCGAGGCGGTCAACCTGGTGGTGTTTCTCGCCGGGCGTGGCCGCGCCCGCCATGTCCAGCAGATCGCCCGCGTGATCGGCCATGACGAGCGCGGCTACCAGCTCAGCTCCATCGACTCCCTCCTTCGCTCCACCTCTGCCTCAGGAACTCAGCCATGACTGTGCTTCAGCTTTCCGCTGCTTATCGTCGCCACATCGTCGGTGCCTTGATGCTCGGCGCCTTCTGCCTGGGCGCTTCCCTGCCCGTGCTCGCCGCTGGCTCCGGCATGCCTTGGGAGGGACCGCTGCAAGCAGTCCTCGAATCCGTACAGGGCCCGGTGGCGCGCATCATCGCGGTGATCATCATCATTTCAACCGGCCTGACGCTGGCCTTCGGCGACACCAGCGGCGGCTTCCGCAAGCTGATCCAGATCGTCTTCGGCCTGTCCATCGCCTTCGCCGCGTCGTCGTTCTTTCTCAGCTTCTTCAACTTCGCCGGCGGGGCGGTGGTCGCATGACGGGCGAACGTGAACTCATCCTCGGCTTCGAGGTGCCACTGCACCGATCGCTGGCCGAGCCGATCCTGCTCGGCGGTGCGCCACGCAACGTGGCGATCCTCAACGGCACCCTGGCGGCCGTCGTCGGCCTGGGCCTGCAGCTGTGGCTGCCAGGCTTGGCGCTCTGGCTGGTCGGCCACTCGCTGGCGGTGTGGGGCGCCCGGCTGGACCCGCAGTTCCTGCAGGTGTTCGCCCGGCATATCAAGCAGCCCCCGCTGCTGGATGTGTGAGGAGCGCCGCCATGCTGAACCTCACCGAATACCAGCGCCGCCCCGCCCAGCTCGCCGACTGGCTACCCTGGGCCGGCCTGGTCGCCCCCGGCGTGGTGTTGAACAAGGACGGTTCGCTCCAGCGCAGCTTGCGCTTTCGCGGGCCGGATTTGGACAGCGCCACCCAGGGCGAGCTGGTAGCCACCTCGGCGCGCCTGAACAACGCCCTGCGTCGCCTCGGCTCGGGCTGGGCGCTGTTTATCGAGGCCGAGCGTCTGGCGGCGGCGGATTACCCCGATAGTGACTTTCCCGAGCCACTGTCCTGGCTGGTGGACGAGGAGCGCCGCGCGGCCTTCGAGGCTCAGGGTAGCCACTTCGAGAGTACCTACCACCTGACGCTGCTCTACCTGCCGCCGGAGGAGTCGCGCTCGCGCGCCGCCGGCCTGCTCTACGAGCATCGGACGCAGCGTGGCGTCGACTGGCGCGAACGGCTGGCCGCCTTCGTCGCCGAGACGGATCGCTTCTTCGATCTGCTGGACGGGGTGATGCCGGAGCTCGCCTGGCTCGACGACAGCCAGACGCTGACCTACCTACACGCCACGGTATCGACCCACCGCCAGCGGCTGGCGGTGCCCGCAGTGCCCTTCCACCTCGATGCCCTGGTGGCCGACAGCCCCCTGACTACTGGCCTGGCGCCGCGTTTGGGTGAGCAGCATCTGCGCGTGCTGTCGGTACGTGGCTTCCCCACCTCGACCTGGCCCGGCGTGCTGGACGACCTCAACCGTCTGGGCTTCGCCTATCGCTGGTCGACCCGTTTTATCTGCCTGGACAAGGACGAGGCCGAGAAGGAACTGGTGCGCCTGCGCCGGCAGTGGTTCGCCAAACGCAAGGGCGTCCTGGCGCTGCTGCGCGAAGCGATCTTCCAGCAGGAAAGCCCACTGCTCGACAGCGACGCTGCGAACAAGGCCAGCGACGCCGACGCGGCGCTGCAGGAGCTTGGCGCCGACCAGGTCGCCTTCGGCTATGTGACGGCCACCGTGACGGTGAGCGATGCCGACGCCCAGGTCGCCGACGAAAAGCTGCGCCGGATCGAGCGGGTGATCCAGGGTCGTGGCTTCGTCACCATTGCCGAGGGCCTCAACGCGGTGGAGGCCTGGCTGTCGTCGATCCCCGGCAACGTCTACGCCAATGTCCGCCAGCCGTTGATCTCCACGCTCAACCTGGCGCACCTGATGCCGGTCTCGGCAGTCTGGGCCGGCCCCGCGCGGAACGAACATCTGGACGGCCCGCCA
This sequence comes from Pseudomonas sp. AOB-7, assembly GCF_003696305.1. GTDB lineage: Bacteria > Pseudomonadota > Gammaproteobacteria > Pseudomonadales > Pseudomonadaceae > Aquipseudomonas. Next base: position 23,742 of record NZ_RFFK01000014.1, read on the forward strand.
CTGGTGATCACCCGCACCGATGGCGCCACGCCGTTTCGCCTGGTCACCCACGTTGGCGATGTCGGCCACACCCTGGTGGCCGGCCCCACTGGCATGGGCAAGTCGGTGTTGCTGGCGACCCTGGCCCTGCAGTTCCGGCGCTACCCGGGTTCGCACCTGTTTCTGTTCGATATGGGTCGCTCGCTGCGTGCAACGGTGCTGGGCCTGGGTGGCGAGCACTACGACCTCGGCGGCGACGGCGACCTGGCCTTCCAGCCCCTGGCGCGCATCGACCAGCCCGGCTACCGCGCCTGGGCGGCGGAATGGCTGGAGGCGCGCCTGCTGCAGGAAGGCGTGGCCGTCGGACCCGAGCAGAAGGCCGCGCTGTGGACGGCGCTGGACAGCCTGGCCGGCGCACCCGAGGCGCAGCGCACGCTGACCGGTTTGTCCGTGCTACTGCAGGACAACGCCCTGCGCCAGGCGCTTCAGCCCTACGTGCTGGGCGGCGCCCATGGCCCGTTGCTGGATGCCGATCAGGATCGGCTGGGCTGGCCGACGTGCAGTGCTTCGAGATGGAGGAGCTGATGCACAGCAAGGCGGCGGTGGCCGCAGTGCTGAGCTACCTGTTCGCCCGTTTCGAGGAGCGCTTCGACGGCGCGCCGACCCTGCTGATCCTCGACGAGGCCTGGCTGTTTCTCGACGATCCGCTGTTCGCTGCACGTATCCGCCAATGGCTCAAGACCCTGCGCAAGAAGAACGTCAGCGTCATCTTCGCCACCCAGTCGCTGGCCGACATCAAGGACTCCAGCATCGCTGCGGCGATTATCGAAAGCTGCGCCAGCCGCATCTTCCTGCCAAACCCACAGGCGGGCGAGCCGCAGATCCGTGGCATCTACCAGGGCTTCGGCCTCAACGAACGGCAGATCGAGATCATCGCCCAGGCCACGCCCAAGCGTGATTACTACTACCAGTCGCGCCTGGGCAACCGCCTGTTCGATCTCGGCCTGGGGCCGGTGGCGCTGGCCTTCGCCGCCTCGGCCAGCCCGGCCGAGCAGCGCGAGATCGACCGCATGCTGCAGGCGTCCGGCGCTGCCGACTTCGCCCCTGCCTGGTTGCGTCACCGTGGCCTGGACTGGGCCGCCGACCTGCTCACCACTTATCCCTCGCCACGCAAGGAGTGCCTGCCATGAGATCCCCTGTCCACCATTTCCCCTGCACCACGCTGCTGGTGCTTGGCCTGCTGGCCGTGCAGCCAGCCAGCGCCCTGACGGTGATCGATCCGACCAACCTGGCGCAGAACACCCTGACCGCGGTGCGAACCCTGGAGATGGTCAACAACCAGGTCCGCCAGCTGCAGAACGAAACCCAGATGCTGTTGAACCAGGGCCGTCACCTGGCGCGTCTGGACTACAACGTGGTCAACCGCCTGCGCGTGAGCCTGGCCACTACCGAACGACTGCTGGCCGAGGCGCGGGGACTGGCCTACGAGGTGCAGCGACTGGATCAGGAGTTCGCCCGCCTCTATCCGGCCGAGTACACCGGCGACGTCAGCAGCCAGCGCCTGGCCGAGGAAGCCCGAGAGCGCTGGCAACAGGGGCTCGACGGGCTGCACACCGCCCTGCGCGTGCAGGCGCAGGTGACGCAGAACCTGGCCGAGGACGAGCACGCGTTGGCCGAGCTGGTGCAGCAGAGCCAGTCCGCGGGTGGGGCCTTGCAAACCGCCCAGGCCACCAACCAGTTGCTGGCCCTGCAGGCCAAGCAGTCGATCCAGGCGCAGCAGCTGCAGATCACCCAGAACCGCGCCATCGCCCTGGAGCTGGCCCGCCAGGCTGCCGCGGCCGAGGAGGCGCGCGAACGGCGGCGGCGCTTTATGGGCAGCGGCACGCCCTACACCCCCTACCCCGTGCAGTTCTATCGGTAGGGAGGCCCCACATGAAAATCCTGGTACTGCTGCCGCTGCTCGCGCTGGCCGCTTGTGGGCAGGGCGACGATGGCGTCGTGGCACGGCAAGACGATTCGACTGAGCGCTTCTACTCCGGCTGCGCCGGGCCCGGCGAGTTTCTCCGGCCTACCGACTTGCCCGCGATCCCCCCGAGCTTCGACGAGGACGTGCAATGAACGACGTCAGCGTGATCGACCGTTTCCTCGAGGTGTTCGGGTTGTACATCGACACCGGCTTCGGTTTGCTCGCCGGCGAGGTGGCCTTTCTCACCATGACCCTGGTGGTGATCGACATGACCCTGGCCGGGCTGTTCTGGGCCATGGGCGGTGAGGACGTTAGCGCCAAGCTGATCCGCAAGATCCTTTATGTCGGCGCCTTCGCCTTCATCATCGGCAACTTCAATGCCCTGGCTAAGATCGTCTTCAACTCCTTCGCCGGGTTGGGCCTGCTGGCGGCTGGCTCGGCGCTGAGCCCAGCCGAGCTCCTGCAGCCGGGACACCTGGCTTCGATCGGTATCGAGGCCGGGCGGCCGCTGCTCGAGCAGATTCGTCACCTGAGCGGCTTTCCCAAGGTGTTCGGCAATCTGGACAGCATCCTGGTGCTGTTTCTGGCCTGGCTGGTGGTGATCGTTAGCTTCTTCTTCCTGGCGATCCAGCTGTTCGTCACCTTGATCGAGTTCAAGCTGACCACCCTCGCCGGCTTCGTGCTGGTGCCTTTCGCGCTGTGGAACAAGACCGCCTTTCTCGCCGAGAGGGTGTTGGGCAACGTGGTGGTGTCCGGCATCAAGGTGCTGGTGCTGGCGGTGATCGTCGGCATCGGCAGCGGGCTGTTCGCCGAGTTCCAGGCCGTGCCGGACGAGCCCTCCATCGACCATGCGCTGGTGGTCATGCTCGCCTCGCTGGCATTGCTCGGCCTGGGCATCTTCGGCCCGGGCATTGCCACCGGCCTGGTCTCCGGCGCGCCGCAACTGGGTGCTAGTGCCGCAGCCGGCACCGCGCTCGGCGCGGCGGGCATGGCAGCAGGTGCTGCTGCAGTAGCTACAGGTGTCGGCGGCGCGGTGCTGGCCGGTGCACGCATGGCGCCCAGTGCGGCGCGCCTGGCCATGGGTGGAGCCCGCTCTTTGGCTGGTGTGTCTTCTGGAACTGCAGCTGGCGGTACTGCGGCTGCTGGAACGTCCGCCGCCGCTGGCTCATCGGCGGCCACCGCCAAGCCGCCTGATTGGGCCAGGCGCCTGCAGCGCAGGCAGCAACTCTCACAGGCCACCAGCACGGTCGCCCACACCCTGCGTGGTGGCGATGGCGGTGGCTCATCACCTGGGCCGCAGATCCGCGACCCATCGAATTCGTAAAGGAGGACGAGGATGCGATTCAGACGTCCACGGGTGCGCTACAGCGACACCCCACAACCCATCACGCCCTACCAGGCCGCGGCACAGGCCTGGGATCTGCGTATGGGTAGCAGCCTGGCGCAGGCACGCAACTGGCGACTTATGGCCTTCGGTTGCCTGGGCCTGGCGCTGCTGATGGCTGGTGGCCTGGTCTGGCGTTCGGTGCAGTCGACAGTGACGCCCTACGTGGTGGAGGTCGACAACCTCGGCCAGGTGCGCGCCGTCGGCGAAGCCGCCAGCCCTTACCAGCCCCTGGATGCGCAAATTGCCCACCACCTGGCGCGCTTTATCGAGCAGGTGCGCTCGCTATCAATCGATCCGGTGGTGATACGGCAGAACTGGCTGGAGGCCTATCACTCCACCACCGACCGAGGCGCGGCCACCCTCAATGATTATGCCCGCGCCAACGATCCCTTCACCCGGGTCGGCAAGGAGACGGTATCGGTCGAGGTCACCAGCGTGGTGCGTGCCAGCGACAGCTCGTTCCAGGTGCGCTGGACCGAACGCCGTTTCGTGAATGGTTCGGCCGCCGGTCTGGAGCGCTGGACCGCGGTGATCTCGCTGGTGCTGCAGCCTCCGCGCACCGAGGAAAAGCTGCGCCGCAACCCGCTCGGCATCTACGTCAACGGCCTGTCCTGGAGCCGCGAGCTGGACACTACGGAAGGAGCCAACAAACCATGAAAACCGCCCTGAACCTCTACGTCTGCCCGCTGCTGCTGAGCGTGCTGGCCGGCTGCGCCAGCCAGGAACCGCCAGTGATCGCGCTGGATGAACCAGTCGAGGCGCAGCGCCTGCCGGAGCCGCCCAAGCCCATCGAGGTGGTGGAAGTCCCCAAGCCCCTGGCCCTGCCCGCGCAGCTCAAGCCGCTGCCGGAAACTCAGCGCAGCAAGCAGGCCAAGGAGCCGGCCGATGAGCGCGTGCGGGTCTCGCGCGCCAATCGCGACGCTCGAGTCGCGCCGAGCCGCGAGGGCTATATCAACGCCATCCAGGTCTGGCCCTACTCCGATGGCGCGCTGTATCAGGTGTACGCCAGTCCGGGCCGGGTGACTGCGATCAACCTGCAGCCTGGTGAGGAGCTGGTCACCGTGGCCGCCGGCGACACCGTGCGCTGGATCGTAGGCGACACCACCAGCGGAAGCGGAGACGAGCTACGCACCAGCGTGCTGATCAAGCCGACACGCGTCGATCTCAAGACCAACCTGGTGATCACCACCACGCGCCGCACCTACCTGATCGAGCTGAGTTCTACCGAGCAGGCCTGGATGGCGTCGGTGTCCTGGGACTACCCCCAGGACCGCATGCTCGCGCTGCAACGTCGCGCCGGCGCCGCCCAGGCCGCGGCGCCGGTGGATACCGGCCTGGCGCTGGAGCAGCTGCGCTTTCGCTATGCGATCAGCGGCAGCAATCCGCCTTGGAAACCGCTGCGCGCCTTCGATGACGGCCGCAAGGTGTATATCCAGTTCCCCGCCGGTATCGCCCAGGGCGAGCTGCCGCCGCTGTTCGTAATTGGCCCGGAAGGCGACGGACAGTTGGTCAACTATCGCTTCCGCTCGCCCTACTACATCGTCGACCGCCTGTTCGGCGCGGCCGAGCTGCGCCTGGGTGCCGACAAGGGTGACGTGGTGCGGATCGAGCGCACCGATGGCGTGGCACGGAGGCCCTGAGCATGACGGCCAAGGACGACAAACAAACCGCGGCAACCTCGCTACCGCCCAAGGAAGCGCCGGAGTCGCTGGAGCTGCGCGCCAAGCCGCGCCCTGTCACTCGCCTCAACCCGCGCATGCTGGCAGCGGTGGTCGGTGGCCTCTCGGCCGCGGTGCTCGGGGCCATGCTGTGGTCGCTGCAGCCGCAACAGCGCCGCCAGGGTGTCGAGCCGAACGAGCTATACAACGTCGACCGCGTGACGCGCTCCGAGGGACTAGAGCAGTTGCCGGCAGACTACTCGCAGTTGCCACCACCTGCTCCCGAGATACCGCAACTGGGCCCACCGCTACCCGGCGACCTGGGCGGGCCGATACTCAGGGCCGAACAGCAGGCGCAGGGCTACGGCCAGGGTCCGGACGCTGCTGAAGCCGAGCGTCTTGCCCGGCTCAAGGAAGCCGAGGAGGCGGCGCAATCCTCGGTGTTTTTCCAGACCAACAGCGCGAGGAAATCGAATGTCGCACCCACTGGGGACGCCCAACAAGATCCCATGATCCTGGGTATGGCCTCGTCAGGCGCGGTAGCCGCAACTGCAGGAACGCCGACCCAGCAGGAACGGAATGAGGCGTTTCTGAGTAAATCCATAAACGCACAAATCCGTAATTCCGGCTTGCTGCAGATGCCTGATTCGCCCTACCAGGTGATGGCCGGCACCGTCATCGCGGCGGCCCTGGTCACCGGTATCAAGTCGGATCTACCCGGCGATGTGATCGCCACGGTGACCGAACCGGTCTACGACAGCGCCACCGGCCAGCACGTGCTGATCCCTCAAGGCGCCCGCCTGCTGGGCCGCTACAACAGTCAGGTGAGCTACGGGCAAAGCCGCGTGCAGGTGGTGTGGCAGCGGGTGATCCTGCCGGACACCTCGTCCTTCCAGCTCGACAACCTGGTCGGTACCGACGCCGCCGGCTATGCCGGTCTCGAGGATGGCGTGGACTGGCATTGGGATCGGGTCGTCGCCGGCGCGGCCATGACAAGCCTGCTGGGCATCAGTGCAGAGTTGGCAGCACCGACCAGTCGCACCGATGGCGACCGCATCATCATCGCCGGACGCGACAGCCTGCAAGACACGGTGAACCAGGTCGGCCAGGAGGTCACCCGCCGCAACCTCGATATCCAGCCCACGCTGACCCAGCGTCCCGGCCTGCCCCTGCGCGTGATCGTCAACCGCGACCTGGTGCTGCGTCCCTATCAGCCCTTCTCCGCTCAAATGAGGAGCCCACAATGAGTACGACCAAGCTGCGCCTCGGCCCGCTGCCGAAAACCGAGAACCTGAAGCTGACCTTCACCTGCCCGGCCAGCCTGAAGGCTGACCTCGATCGCTACGCGGCGCTGCACTCACAGACCTACGGTGAAGAGGTCGACGCCCTGACGCTCATTCCGCACATGCTGGAGGCCTTCATGGCGAGGGATCGGGTGTTCAGGAGAACAAATACACAATCTTGCACCGGCAATTGATAAGCCTGCATCCCCTCCCAGCTGCCGTGATGACAACGGCAGAAAACCCACACACGGTTGAAAACCGTGACCTAATACATCACACTTATCACCATGATCGTAAGCTTCCGGCACAAAGGTCTACGCATTTTCTTTGAATCCGGCTCAACCAAAGGCATTCGGGCCGACCACGCAAAGCGTCTGGGTCGAATGCTGAGTTTCATGGATAGAGCCAATGAACCCGCCGACCTCGACATCCCCGGTTGGCGGCTACATCCCCTCAAAGGGGAACTGGAAGAGTTCTGGTCACTCACCGTCAATGGAAACTGGCGAGTGATCTTTCGATTCGTGGGTAGCGACATCGAGCTCGTCGACTACCTTGACTACCACTAAGCAGGAGGGGGTTATCCATGACCATGTTCAACCCACCGCATCCTGGTGAAACCCTGCTTGAGGACGTGCTCCCCGAACTGGGCATCAGCATTGCCGAACTTGCCCGCCGCCTTGGCTTTGCGCGCGAATCCCTGTCTCGGATCTTGCACGGCCATGCGCCGGTCAGCCCGGACTTGGCTGTTCGCCTAGAACTGGCCGGCATCGGCAAAGCTCGCACCTGGCTCGGCGTGCAAGCCGACTACGACCTTTGGCAAGCCAGACATCGCGAACAACCGCACATCGAACGCTTTGCTGCGATTGCTTAGTTCCGTATGGAAGGTGACGACTGATACCGAGGGAGGCGACTACGATGAGAAGAAAGGCCGTTGGGCGCAACTCAAGCCCGCTGTCGACCGTCTTCAGGAGCAGCTCTGATACAGCCAAGCGAGCGGCTTACGGCGCAGCAGCTGAGCGTGCCATCGAAAGTCAGCGCAAGGTACTCGAAGAAGCGAAACGCGTAAGAGAGCTGACTCTACCAGTACGACCGGCTTGAGGCCGACCTTGAGCGGTATGCGATATTGCGCTCAAAAACCTTTAGCGGAAGCCTGCCATATATCAGGGCCTGCACTGCCGTTCTAGCCAAAGGTTTTCATGAACGGCTCAGCGCAATGCCTGATCGCCGCTACCACATGCGGTGCTTGCTCGCTCAGTTCAGTTGAGCGTGCTAGTACCTTCTCAAGCGCGCTCAACTGCCCGCGAATTACTTCTTCTGGCCGCGCTACATCACAGATTTGGGCGAAGTCCAGCAGCCCTTGGCGCGACGCAAAGAGCGATTTGTTGCCCACAAGATCCAGCGCTAATACGTCCTCAGGAATATAGGCAGTGGTGTTGACGATATCGTAGGCTGGGGCGAGCCGCGCGTCGCGCTGAGTGGGGTTAGAATACAGGAGTCCGAAGTTTTTCAGATGGGCGTCGCCGTTACCAACGATGCAGCTCAAGGTCACGATGGCGAAAAGCTGTGCCAGCGATTCTTGCACCTGCTCAGGCGCGCAGAACAGGCGTATGGCTTTGGCGATGGCCGAATAGCTCTTGCTGTACTTTTGCTCCGCAGCCAGCCCCATTAATGCAGCCATGTCTTCGAAGCCGATAGGATTGAGCTGCTTATCCCGATCGAAGCGGCGCATGACGAATAGCTTGGCATTGTCGGAGAGATAGAATTCCGGCACAGCAATGCCCACCTCCTTTGCCACGGACATGCAAAGGAACTCGTTGATCGCCAGCCCCGGAAACTCATCCCGACCGCTCTTGATGATCAGGTCAGAGGTTTTCGAGGTGAAGCGCTGTGGCACTGAGTCCTGATGCTCCGGCACCAGCACCTTAGGCTGGACTCCCGATATACCAGCACGCAGGATGTAGCGATCCACCAGGCCGGCAAAAATATCTTCTGCACCGTCCCAGGCGAGGATTTCTTCCAGTTTTTCTCCGGGGAACCGCTGCCTGCGTAACAGCGCATCGACCTCAGGCGAACTGACCGCCACCCGCCCGATAGGCGAACTGCTGCCAGACAGTGCCAACAGCAACATCGGGTCAACGTTCGCCACCTTGGCCAGACGGTTGCGCAGTTGCTCCAGGACGTAGCCTTCCGGCAGGTTCATCTGGAAAATGGGGTGCAGCTCCCGATGGCGGTATTCGTCCAAGCGCACCGGCATGAGCAAGCTGATTGCTGCCTGCGCCTTGGCGTCCTCGTGGTAGCGGAACAGATAGTCTGTGCCGCTGCTAAGAATCTTCCCACTGTCACCCTCAGGCGTTGCAACCTGCAGCACGGCCGTCATCAGTCGAATACTCCATGGATTTCGTCCAGAGTGGGCATGGCTGCCGGCACCACGTTGAGTTCAGAGTCGAGGGCGGCCAGCACTCGCGCATAGGCAATCATCCCCACCGAGAGGTCGCCCTTCTCGATGGCGATAACCTTTTGCCGGGTGATGCCCGCCAGGGAAGCGAGCGCGGCCTGCGTCAGCCCGCGATTCAGACGGCGCTGCCGAAGCTGCTCGCCAAGTCGCTGTGTGATGAGGGAATAGTCCATGTTCTGTATACGAGACAATTTACCTTATATGTAACGTATACCGAACCAGCGGAGAAATCAAAGCGAATGGGCTGATAAGATCAAGAATTGACGCTGCCCGGATCACCCGCTCTCCCGCGCCCCTCTACGACATAGCTGGTTTGCCACCAAACCTAGCGTCAATAGGCTGAATTCACTGGAATGGCGCTATGGCATGGAGCAATGAAGACACTATTGTTACTGATGGCTCAGTACGACGGGAAAGCAATAATCCCGCTTGATCAAGTTTGCCAGGACTACTTTTCGCATCTCAGCCCCGAAATGTTCCAACGCAAGGTACTGAGCGGTGTGCTAAGGATCCCCATCGTACGCCTCGAACCGAGCCAGAAAGCCGCCAAGGGAATACACCTTGAGGACCTGGCCGCTTATCTCGATATCCAGCGCGCAGAAGCGCTCAGAGAGCGCGACCAACTCAGCGGCGGCCTCCGCGCCGGGAGAGGCCGTTGATAGTACGGTCTCCATACTCGACACTCGACGCCAACAGCCGCGGCAGCCACGCCCACCCCGCATAAGAATCGCCACGCCCATTCAGATGGGTATAACGCCGCAACGAGTTCCAATCCCTATGACCGGAAACACTTGCCACACGGGGGATATCCCACCCCATTTCGAATAACCGGCTAACTCCGTCGTGGCGAAGATCATGGAAGTGCAGATCCGGGATGCCTGCACGCTCGCAGGCTCGTCTCCATGCAGTGGACACCGACTCACTGTTGTAGGGAAAAATTTCGTCGCATGTGCGCGGCATGCTCTTCACGATCGCCCAGGCCTCATCCGGCAAATGACACCACACGTTATTGCCGATCTTATCGCCCGGATTCTTCATATCCCGCACCATCACCATCTGCCGTGACTCGTCCAGGTCATCCCAGCGGATACGGCAAATCTCGTCCTGCCGGCGCGTTGAAAAGATCGCGAAGCCCGAAACTTTCAGCATATTGATGGAGGTAGGCCGACTTGCCAGAACCTTCTGGAACTCCATGAAAACCAGGTCGAGCTCCTTTAAAGAAGGTCGGCGGTCTCGCTCACGGCTCTTAAGCTTGTAACCTAGCTTGGCCAACACTTTCCGCGCATCCGCCATGGCGTGCGGGTCGACATCACACCCCCAAGCTGGGCGAGCAACAGACAGCACCGCGCCGAGATGAGCAAGATCATTACCAGCCGTTTGCGGCTGAACCCCACCCCCTTCAGCACTCATACGCCAGAGAGCGTAATCGACCAGCACCTGAGCATTGACCTTACGGTCTTCGCACTCGCCCAGATAGCTCTTGGCAATAGCCTCCAGCGTCGCCTTCTTGGTCTTACCCATCGGCCGCGCTTTGCTGTACTCCTCCAAATAGGTCTCAATCATGGAAGCAACGGTAGTCCCGGAGCGATTTGCCCGTTCGATGGCACCTGGCTCGCTCAGCTCGGTCTCTCGTCGCTTGGCCCAAGCCTGTGCAGCCTGTTTGCGGGTGAAAGTCTGGCTCTCTTGGTAGACTTGCGCCCCATTCTTCTTGATCCGGATTTGCACGGTGTAGCGGAGCGAGCCGTCCGCACTCTTTCGGGCTCGGATGGTTGCCACGGCAGTCTGCCCTCCTGGCTGGTGGTACAAGAAGTTTTTCAGGTGGTACATTTTACCACCTGCTTTAGGAAAATGCCCGGAAACCCCTGAAAACCCGTTGAGAACGCGACACGCGAAATGCCTCTAGAATCAGCCTCAAACCCAGCAACCACGCGCCCTGCCCTGTCCCGCCGCTTCTCCGTGGCGCCGATGATGGACTGGACCGATCGCCACTGCCGTTTCTTTCTGCGCCAGCTGTCGCGTCACGCCCTGCTGTATACCGAAATGGTCACCAGCGGTGCGCTGATCCATGGCGATCGCGAGCGCTTCCTGCGTTACAGCGAGTGCGAGCATCCGCTGGCGTTGCAGCTGGGCGGCAGCAACCCGCAGGACCTCGCCGCCTGTGCCAAGATGGCCGAGCAGCATGGTTACGACGAGGTCAACCTCAACGTCGGCTGCCCCAGCGACCGGGTGCAGAACAATATGATCGGCGCCTGCCTGATGGGCCACCCGGCGCTGGTGGCCGACTGCGTCAAGGCCATGCAGGACGCGGTGAGCATCCCCGTGACGGTCAAGCACCGCATCGGCATCAACGGCCGCGACAGCTATGCCGAGCTGTGCGATTTCGTCGGCCAGGTGCGTGATGCCGGCTGTCGCAGCTTCACCGTGCACGCGCGCATCGCCATTCTCGAAGGCCTGTCGCCGAAGGAGAACCGCGAGGTGCCGCCGCTGCGCTACGAAGTCGCCGCCCAGCTCAAGCAGGATTTCCCCGACCTGGAGATCATCCTCAACGGTGGCATCAAGACCCTGGAAGAATGCGAGGCGCACCTGAGGACCTTCGACGGCGTAATGCTCGGCCGCGAGGCCTACCACAATCCCTTCCTGCTGGCGCAGGTGGACAACCGTCTATTCGGCGCCGCGGATAGCGGCATCACCCGCATGGACGCCCTGCTCGCGCTGCGCCCCTATGTCGAGCAGCACCTGCGCGAAGGCGGCACCCTGCATCACATCACCCGCCATGTGCTCGGGCTGGCCCAGGGTTTCCCCGGCGCACGGCGCTTCCGCCAGTTGCTGTCGGTGGACATCCACAAGGTCAAGGACCCGCTGGCGCTGCTCGATCAGGCCGCCGAGCTGCTGCGCGGGCACTGAGCCAGCGGCAGCGGTTCGCCGGCTTTGCTCAGCTGGCGGTGCAGCTCGCGGCTGGGGATACCCCGCTCGTCATCGGCGCCGGACAGCGCCTCGGCCACCTTCAGCTGCGACATGCAGCAGCGCAGCCCGCACGCGCAAACATTGTCAGTGCGACAGCCCTCGCTGCCCGTTGAGCCGCCCAGGCACCTCGGGTAAGGTCGTGACATCCGCAACGACAAGGCTCCGTCATGACCTCCAAGCTGGAACAACTCAAGCAGTTCACCACCGTGGTTGCCGACACCGGCGACCTAGACGCCATCGCCCGCCTGCAACCGGTGGATACCACCACCAACCCCTCGCTGCTGCTCAAGGCCGCCGCGCTGCCGCGTTACGCCGAGCTGCTGGGGCGCGCGGTGACAGCCGGCCGGGGCGACCTCGGCCTGGCCTGCGACCACTTCGCCGTGGCCGTCGGTCAGGAGATCCTCAAGGTGATTCCCGGGCGTATCTCCACCGAGGTGGACGCCCGCCTGTCCTTCGACACCAACGCCACCCTGCGCCGCGCCGAACGCCTGATCGGCCTCTACGAGCAGGCCGGCATCGGCCGCGAGCGGGTGCTGATCAAGATCGCCTCGACCTGGGAAGGCATCCGCGCCGCCGAACAGCTGGAAAAAGCCGGCGTGCAGACCAACCTGACCCTGTTGTTCGCCTTCGCCCAGGCCCAGGCCTGCGCCGATGCCGGGGTGTTCCTCATCTCGCCCTTCGTCGGGCGCATCTACGACTGGTACAAGAAGGCCGAGGGCCGCGACTTCGTCGGCGCCGAGGACCCCGGCGTGCAGTCGGTGGCGCGCATCTACGACTACTACAAAGCCAACGGCTACCAGACCGTGGTGATGGGAGCGAGCTTCCGCAATCTGGGCCAGATCGAACAACTGGCCGGCTGCGACCGCCTGACCATCAGCCCGGAGCTGCTGCAGCAACTGGCCGACGACCAAGGCCAACTGAGCCGCCGACTGGCCCCCGGCGCCGCCGGCGAAACCCGCCGCAGCCTGGATGAAAGCGCCTTCCGCTGGGCGCTCAACGAAGACGCCATGGCCACCGAGAAACTCGCCGAAGGCATCCGCCTGTTCGCCCGCGATCAGGAAAAGCTCGAAGCGCTGCTCGCCGCCAGGGCCTGAAACGCAAAAAGGGGCGCCCGCATGCGGGCGCCCCTTTGCATTGTTCGCCTGTCAGTGCCGCTCGAGGGCGCTGACCAGATCGTGGAAGGCCTCGCGGTTGGAGTCGTTGAGCCCCATGAGGATGCGGTGGGCCTCCAGCACCTTGGCCTTGACCACCTCTTCGGACTGATCCTGCGACGGCAGATCGTCCAGCGCCTCAGGGCACGGCACCGGCCGGTCGACGATATTGAACACCTGATCGAAGCCCATCGACTGCAGCAGGCGGGTGATGTCGTCGTGGGTGGTGACCACGGTGGGCAACAGACCGACCTTCTGCCGCGACAGGATCGACAGCTTGGCCAGCAGGCCGAGGGTGGTGCTGTCGATACTGCGGGTTTCGGTCAGGTCGATGACGATGGCCGAGAAATTCAGCGCGGTGAAGATCTTTTCAATCGTGGCATCCAGCGCCGAACAGAGCGTCAGGCGCACTTCGCCGACGAATTTGAGGACGAAGGTCCCGTCCTGCTCGGCGAATTGGATACGACCGGGGCTTATCCCAGGATTCATGCAAGGTTCCTGCTTAACACCAGCAAGGCGATATCATCCGGCATCTCGCCCAGATTGGCCAGACCGAGAACTTGACGCAAACCGTCTAGACTGCCGCCAGCCTGGCTAACCAGTTGTGGCAGCGCCAATTCCTTGTCCTTCAGCGTCTCGCCCGGCAACAGGTCGAGAATGCCGTCCGACAACAGCGTCAGGCTGAACGACTCGGGCAGTGGCATGACGTGATCGGCGTATTCGGCCTCCTCGAACAGCCCCACCGGCAGCCCGCGGCCTTCCAGGTAACGGGCCTCGCCTTTCTCGAACAGCACCGGCAACGGCAGGTGGCCGCCGATGCTGTAGGTCAGTTGTCCGCTCTGCTCGTCGATCACCCCGCCGAGCATGGTCACGTGCTTGCCCAGCTTGCAGTTGATCAGCCCGCGGTTGATGTGGCCGAGCACTTCCGAGGGCTTGAACTCCGGCAGCAGGCCGCCGCGGCGCGACTCGTAGAGCAGCCGGGTGGTCATGAACTTGAGCAGCACGGTGACGAAGGCCGAGGACGCGCCGTGGCCGGACACGTCGGCCAGATAGAAGGCGATGCGTCGCTCGTCGACGCGGAAGTAGTCGACGAAGTCGCCGGACAGGTACAGCGAAGGGATGATCTGGTGGGCGAAGGTCAGGCTGTCGACCTGCCAGGGCGTCACCGGCAGCATGTTCATCTGCACCTGACGCCCGGCGTTCTGGTCTTCCTGCAACAGGTGCAGGCTGGCCTGCAGCTCGCGGTTGGCGGTTTCCAGCTTCTCGCGGTAGCGCTGGTTCTCCAGACGCAGGCGCGAGCGATCGAGGGCGCGGCGCACCGAGTGCTCGAGCACCGCCAGGTCTTCCAGGGGCTTGATCAGGTAGTCGGCGGCGCCCAGGCGCAAGGCCTCCACCGCATCGTTCATGACGCCGGCGCCGGACACCACGATCACCGGCACCTCGACGCCGAGGGCGTTGATCCGGCGGATCAGTTCGAGGCCATCGACCTGCGGCATGCGCAGGTCGCAGATCATCAGGTCGGGCTTGGCCTGCTGGAACACTTCCAGCCCCTGCAGGCCGTTGCTGGCCTGCAGCACCTTGAAGCCGCTGTCCTCGAGGTAGGCCGCGAGGCTGGCACGCACGACTTCGTCGTCATCGATGATCAGCAGAGTGGCACTGGTTTTGTGCATGGGGTATCCAGGCAAACTGCGCCGGGGCAATTGGGTGACGGCCCGTGGCGCGGCGCCGCGTAGGTGGCGTCAGGGCGAATTCAAGGGGCAGACGGTACTCCCATCCGTCGACCGATTCAAGCCGGCGCCAGTCGTCGTTCGGCGACTTTACAGGGCAAATCGGCGAGGGTTATAAGAGCCGCAGGAGAACCTTATAACAAGAGGACAGCGTCCATGAGTCAGAGTGATCGAGCGTACAGCGAGAAACGTGACTACATCCGCATGCGACTGGAAGCGCCAGTAACCCTGCACCATGGCGGGCGGGAAATTTCCGCGCTGTGTCTGGATCTGTCCAGTACCGGCATGCAACTCGAGGCCGAAGTCGCGCTGAGCATGGGCGACCGGGTCAAGGTCCACATCCCCTCCGAGCACAGTGAGCTGGCCGGCCTCGACGCCCAGGCCGAGGTGGTGCGCATCGCCGACCTGGGCGACGGTCGCCAGTCGCTGGGCCTGGCCATCCTGTCGATGAGCTGACATCTGCACTTACGAAAAAGGCGGCCAAGGGCCGCCTTTTTCATGCCCGCCAAACTCAGAAGTCGTCTTCGACCTGGCCGTCCTGCACCTTGAACTCGCGGTTCTGCAGGTAGGCGTTGCGGATGAAGATGTACTTGTCGCCGCTGATCAGCTTCTCCGCCGACAGCAGGCTGGCGCGGGTGTCGACCACATCCACGGCGCGGGTGACGTTGCGCGTCGGCACATGGCCCATGTAGGGATAGGGCTCGAGGAAGCTGTCCGGCAGCTTGCCGGTGGCGTCGCGCACGCTGCTCGGGCCGAGGAACGGAATCACCAGGTAGGGGCCGCTGCCCAGGCCCCAGGCGCCGAGGGTCTGGCCGAAGTCCTCGTCGTTCTTCTGCAGGCCCATCGGCGTGGCCACGTCGAAGAAGCCGAGCAGGCCGAAGGTGGTGTTGAAGATCAGGCGCCCGGTATCCACTCCGGCGTCGTGCATCTTGCCCTGCAGCAGGTTGTTGGCCAGGTTGCCGACGTCGCCCAGGTTGCCGAAGACGTTGTGCACGCCGTCTTCCAGAAACTGCGGGGTGACTGCCTGATAACCCTGCGCCACGGGCTTCAGCGCGTAGGTGTCGAGGGTGTCGTTGAAGCGGAACATGGCGCGGTTGAAGCCTTCCCAGGGGTCGTCCTCCGAGGCGGCCTGCGCCATCGCAGGCAGCAGACTCAGGCCGACGAGCGCCATCAGGCCGCCGAGGCGCACGATCCAGCGAGCACCGTTCACATGCATTGCAGTCTCTCCTTGAGAAAAGTAGTGTGGCGACCCGCCAGCGGCCACCGAGGCCGCGCAGTATATAGCCTGAGCCCCCTGATGGCAGCATAGCGGACAACCCCGATGATCGAGAAAATGCTTCTGCACACCGCCCATATCCCCGTGCGCTGGGGCGACATGGACAGCTACGGGCACGTCAACAACATCCTCTATATGCAGTACCTGGAAGAAGCGCGGATCGCCTGGTTCGAACGCGTCGGCGTGGCGATGAACGACGCCCCGCAGGGCCCGGTGGTGCTGCAGACCCAGCACACCTACCTGAAACCCGTGGTTCACCCCGCCACCGTGGTGGTGCAGCTGTATGCCGGCGCCCTGGGCCGCAGCAGCCTGGTGCTCGAACACCGCCTGTCGACCCTGGAAGATCCGCAGCGCTGCTATGGCGAGGGCTACTGCAAGCTGGTCTGGATCGAGCATGCCAGCGAACGCTCGGTGCCCCTGCCCGAGCACCTGCGCGCCCTGCTCGGCGGAGGCTAAGCGGCGTCATCGCCCGGTCATCCTGTGGTCATCTGCGCGCCCTAGAGTGGCCTAGACCATCGCAGGGATGACCCTATGCCTCACACCGCCCCCACCGCCCTTCTATTCGAGCTTTCCGGCTGCCTGGTCGACTTCGGCGCCCGCACCCTGCCGGTCGCCCTGCAGCGTCTGCATCCCGATACCGAACTACCCGCTGGCGCTCACTGCCCCGAGCAGGCCCTGGCCGAACTGCTCGGTCGTCCGCCGCAGGCCCAGGAACGGCAGGCGCTGCAGCAGATGCTGGCGACCGTCGCCGACGAGCACGCCGAACTCACCCCCGGTGCCGCGCCGTTGCTGCAACAGCTGCAAGCTCAGGGCACGCCCTGGGCCTGGCTGGACAGCCTGCCCGCGGACGCCAGTGCGCGCCTGGCCGAGGCCCTGCCCGCGCCGCTGGCGACCGGCGCCGGGCGCAGCGCCCGGCCCTGGCCGGCGCCGGACGCCTGCTGGCAGGCACTCAGCCAGTTGCAGGTCGAGCGCCTGGACGGCTGCATCCTGGTCAGCGGCAACCCGCTGCTGCTGCGCGCCGGACTCAATGCCGGCTGCTGGACCATCGGCCTGGCCGCCTGCGGCCCGCTGTGCGGCCTGGCGCCGGCCGACTGGCAAGCCCTGAGCGGCAGCGAGCGCGAATGCCTGCGGGCGCAGGCCACGCTGCAGCTGTATCGCCTCGGCAGCCACTCGGTGATCGACCACCTCGGCGAAATCGGCCCGAGCCTGGCCGATATCGGCATGCGGCGCAGCAAGGGGGAAAAGCCTTGAGGCGGTTTGATCGAGATCAGGCAAAGCCGGCAGGCTTGGAGTACCCTTGAACACAGGTAGAAACCTTGGACCGCAGTTCGAGGTCAATGCCTATGTCTTCAGACAAGGGAGAACCCCATGCCAGCACGCGACCTGCAGCAGCAACTGGAAACCCTGCGCGATCAACTGGCCCAGGATCCGCCGCTCAGCGAGGAAGAACGGGCATCGCTCTACGTCCTGACCCAGGAGATCGAACTGCAACTGGCGCGCCAGGCGGCGGCCGCCCCCGACGCCACCCTGGTGGACGGCGTCAACCTCGCGGTGGAGCGTTTCGAAGCCAGCCACCCGACCCTCGCCGGCACCCTGCGCAACATCATGCAGAGCCTGGCCAATATGGGCATCTGAACCGGCCAGCGGGCTCGCTGCACGCCAGGAGCATCGCACAGACCGCAACCCGGATTGCATCCGGGCTACGACGCCGAATGCCGCTCGCCCGCTGCCGGGGCAGCGGCATTTTTCATCACTGGGTTTTACCGGACACCCAGGCCGCAGCATGCGCTGCAGCCGTTCCTGCCATCGACTACTGGCGCACCAGGCGGGCATTGTCCGCGGCGAGCGCCTCGGTACTGCGGTAGGGATTGATATCCAGCCCGCCGCGGCGCACGTAGCGCGCGTAGACCGTCAGCGCCTGCGGCTGCAGCAGGCGCTGCAGGTCGAGGAAGATGCGCTCGACACACTGCTCATGGAAATCGGCATGCTGGCGAAAGCTCACCAGATAGGCCAGCAGGCTGGCGTGATCCAGCGCCGCGCCGCGGTACTGCACCACCAGGCTGCCCCAGTCCGGTTGGCCGGTGACCGGGCAGTTGGACTTCAGCAGGTGGCTATGCAGGCTCTCCTCCACCACGCGTTCCGGGTCGCAACGCAGCAATTCGGGTTGCGGCTGGTCGTAGCGGCTGACGCTGATGTCCAGCTCGTCGATACAGACGCCGGGCAAGACCGCCACGCCCTCGTCGGCCACCTCGGCCAGGCTGCGCAGGCGCACCGCCACCGGCTTGCCGGCCACCGCCGAGAGGTCGCGCACCAGGGTCGCCTGCACCTCGTCCCAGGTCGCGTAGGACGTCTGGTTCAACGAATTGAGGTAGAGCTTGAAGGATTTCGACTCGATGATGTGCGGCGAGTCGGCCGGGATGGCGAACTCGCCGATGGCTACCACCGGCTTGCCCGAGGGCAGCAACCAGGACAGCTCGTAGCAGTTCCAGTAGTCCACGCCCCGGTACGGCAAGTGCTCGCCATCCAGGCCCAGCTCGGCCCATTTCGCCGCACGTGGAATGGGAAACAGCAGCGCAGGGCTGTACTCGGCGATGTACTGGCTGGACTTGCCCAGCGGGGAGTGTTCGGCGGGGTGCTGCATGGCGGGGGATCCGGGTCGGCAAAAACCCGGCGAGTTTAATCGCTTTGCCGCCAGCTTGTCGTTGCCGGGCGATGGCCGCCAGGGCTGCCGGCCCCGCATGAGCGCGCTGGAGATCACCCAGAGCCGGCCCAAGGGCCGCGCGCCCCCTGACATTCCCGGACGTTGCCGCTCGCCAGCCGGCCGTTCGGCGCAATTGCCCGACAGAGTGAACGCCCGTACACTGCGCGGCCTTTTTCCCTGACGGTCGTACCAATAATGCTCTTCGTTCTGCGCATGCTGCTGATGGGCGTGCATTTCATCCTCGCCGGGCTGGTCGGCCTGCTGATTGGCCTGTGCCGACCGTTCAACCCGGACAACAGCCGCCTCTGCGCCCGCCTCTATTCCCTGCCGGCCCTGTGCCTGCTGCGCCTTAAGCTTAAAACCGAGGTACGCCCGCTGCTGGAGCATCGGCGCGCCTGCGTGATCATCGCCAACCACCAGTCCAACTACGACCTCTACGTGCTCGGCCGCGTGGTGCCGCGGCGCACCGTGAGCATCGGCAAACAGAGCCTGAAGTGGCTGCCCTTCTTCGGTCAACTGTACTGGCTGGCCGGCAACGTGCTGATCGACCGCAGCAACCCGGCCGCCGCCAAGCGCGCCATGCTGACCACCACCGAAACCCTGCGTCAGCGCGACACCTCGATCTGGGTGTTCCCCGAAGGCACGCGCAACCTGGGGCGCGGCCTGCTGCCGTTCAAGAAAGGCGCATTCCAGATGGCCATCGCCGCCGGCGTGCCGATCATCCCGGTGTGCGTCAGCAACTATGCCAAGACCATGCGCCTGAACCGCTGGGACAGCGGCCGCATCCTGATCCGTTCGCTGCCGGCGATCCCCACCGCCGGCCTCAGCCTGGACGACATGCCCGCCCTGATCGAACGCTGCGAGCAGGCGATGAACGACTGCATCGCCGCCATGGATCGCGAGCTGGCACAGGCCTGACGCGACAAAGCATCAGCCTGATCGATAGTTACTCTTAAGATCATCCATTATTCGTTCGAAATGACTTGAGCGACTCTGTGCCCATGCGATCCCATCGACGTGGAGCACAGAAATGTCCAACCTCGCTCAAGCCGCCCGCAACGGTGCCCTCGCCGCCATCGGCCTGTACCTGATCGTCACCTCCATTGTGCTGGCGCTGAGCTACGCCAGCCTGCAGCAGAACGCCCCCAGCATCGACCAACCGGGGCCGCTGCACAGCCTGGCCAGCCGCTTGCCGCCGCTGCTCGGCGCCCTGTCGCGCAGCTGAAGCCGGAGCCCGTCACCATGAGAAGGCAACGCGGCCGCCTGCTGCTGCTCGCCAGCCTGGCCCTGCTGACCACCCTGTTCGCCCTGCTCGGCATCGGCAAAGGTTCGGCCGGCGCCATCGCGCGTAACATCGAATGCAGCCACAAGCTGGCGCACCAACTCGATCTGGCCGAGAGCCTCAAGCTGCAGCCCGGGACCCCGCCGCCAGCGGGGAGCAGAAGGCTGTCGCCGCACTTCGTCCTGCAACATCCGCTACAAGCATGAAAAAGCCCGGCATGCCGGGCTTTTTCAGGTTGCTGGGGCGAGGACTCAGGCCTTGGCCTGCTTGCCCTGGGCGACGAAGCGCATCATCCACTCGGCCACCGTACTGCCCTGCTGGTGATGCTTCAGGCTCTCCACTCCCTGCTGGTAGACCTGCTCGCCGAGATGCTGCTGACGCAGGTCGAGCAGCGCCTTGGAGTAGTCGTGGACGAACTCGGGGTGGCCCTGGAAACACAGCACCTGATCCTCGATGTGGTAGGCGCCGATCGGGCAGAAGTCGCTGGTGGCCAGCAGCGTGGCCTTCTCCGGTAGGCGGGTGACCTGGTCCTGGTGGCTGATCAGCAGTTGCAGCTCGTCCAGCGCCGGGCTCATCCAGGCCGGCTGGTTCTCCAGACGGTAGCTGTGCACGCCGACGCCCCAGCCCTGCTCCGCACGCTCGGCCTTACCGCCGAGCAGCAGCGCCAGCAACTGATGACCGAAGCAGATGCCGAGCAGCTTGTCGCCGCGCTGATAGCGCTCCAGCAGGTAGGTCTTGAGGGTCTGAATCCAGGGCTCGGCGCCGAAGGAGTCGGCCTTGCTGCCGGTCACCAGGTAGGCGTCGAACTGCTCGCTGTCCGGCGGGTAATGCCCCTCCACCACGTTATAGACACTGAACTCCGCCGCAACCGGCTGCTGGGCGAACAACTGCTCGAACATGCGGCCATAGCCCTGATACTGGTCGACCAGTTCGGGGCGGAGGATGTCAGTTTCCAGGATGCAAATACGCAGTGACATGAGGTTTCCTGAGGTGAACGCCGAGGGAGGGTGATTCGTGCGTTTTTCTTAACATATGAACCTGCCCAAGGAAATAGCGTTGCCGCCCAAGGGATGGGTTATCGCCGCCGCCCGCGACGACCGGAATCGCCGCCCCTATCGTCAAGAAAATTTGACGAACCGCTCGATGCCCCCACGGGGGGCGCCCCCCGTCGTGCCGACTCAACGGCGCCGGGAAAGCGGCAGACGCAACCAGAATGGGCTTTCTGGTCAAAAAATGCTCAGCTGAGCACAGAACCGGGGGCCAATGTCGACGAACGGCTGCTCAACAATTGAACTATGGCCCTCATCATTATCCCTGCTGTCGTGGGCCCTCCCCGGCTTGAGCATTCGCCCCCCTCCTCGAACTCCGCACTCCCCCTGAATCTGGAAGATTCCTTGACCGCAAGAGCTTGCGGTCGATGGCTGGTTATTGCCCAGACAAAGGAGAACTACTGCAACTCATAACTAGCACAACCGCGACAAACGACATTTATTAATCGAATAAATCCGAGCCAGCACCGACTTAGCAAGTTCAGGCAAACGCACATTTTTTACTTATTAACTGCAGAACACGAGATACCCCCCGTGGATATTCACACTTTCTGATTTCGGCACTGCAGCAAAAGGAAACCATGGAGTTGATGCGCCAGGGACAGTCTAGGTTCACCTGATCGACTGCTACGCTGCAGGCCACGATCAGCATTGCCGTGCTGCTGACCATCAACGGCGTGGTGCTACATAGCCTGGCGCTGCCGGCCCCGCAGAAGACCGGCTCGCTGCTCAAGCTGCCGGTGAGCATGCGCAACCTGGCGATTTTCTCCGGCACGCTGTACGGTGTGTCCTGGTTCTATGCCGTCCTGCTCGGCGCTGGCCTGGAAATACTCGCTGGTCGAACTGATGGCCGCCTACCCGCTGATGATCCTCGGCGGCGCCCTGGCCATGCTGGCCCTGACCAAGTGGTCGATGAGCCGCAGCGATGAGCATCATCAGAACTGGATGCAGAGCAACTACGCCCTGGCCACCCGTTGACCGAAAAGGGCGAACAGGGATGTTCGCCTTCACTTATAAAGTTGCCACTCGCGGCAACTTTACTTTTATATATAGCCCCCGCCTTCGTATAACTTTCCCGCGCAACTTATAACCCCCCGCCTTATTCGTCTGCGGCTCTTATCAGCGCGCTCGATAGTCACCATAAATGCCTTCGACTTCTGTCGTCCGCGCGCCTGTCGGATGATCGCGGCATCGGGCCCCTGCCCACTCGCCCAGAAGGACAATGCCATGAGCCGTTACGCCGCCCTCGCCAGCCTGTTCGCCGTCACTGCCTACCACGGCAGCAGCGCCCCACGCCCCGCTCCGGCGGACAAATCCAGCGTCAAGTGAGGCCGTCATCATGCATAGCCAGCTCAGCCTGGACGCCTACGGCGTCACCTATGCCCAATTCGACGGGCACCGCCTGCAGTTCGAAAGCGAAGCCGCCCTGCAACTGGAAGACGGCAGCATGCTGACCCTGCGCATGCCGACCCGCCACAGCGAAGTACTGGCGATCCACGAAGCGGTCCGGAGTTGGCGCCAGGCCGCCTGATGCTGGCGGCCTGCTGCTGGCCGGCAACGCCCTGGCGGATCGTCCCGGCAGCGACTGGATCAGCATCGAAGATGCCCTGAGCAAGGCCCGCACGGCCGGCTACACCGAGCTGCACAAGATCGAGGCCGACGACGAGGGCTACTGGGAAGGCGAAGGCCTGAAGCAGGACGGCCGGCTCTACGAGTTCCACATCGACGGCAAGAGCGGCCAGATCACCCGCGACCAGCTGGAAAACTGATCCAGCCAATGAGAACGGCCCTTGCAGGCCGTTTTTTATCGGGCCTGCTCAGCCTCAGAAGCTCTCGCCCCTGGCGGCCTTCTCCAGCAACAGCGCCGGCGGCAGGAAGCGCTCGCCGTACTGCTCGGCCAGGTACTGGGCGCGGGCGACGAAGTCCTTGACCCCGTACTGATTGATGAACTGCAGCGCCCCGCCGGTCCAGGCGGCGAAGCCGATGCCGAAGATCGAGCCGATATTGGCGTCCGCGACGGACTTCAATACGCCCTCCTCCACGCAGCGCACCGTCTCGATCGCCTGGATGAACAGGATGCGGTCGCGCACGTCCTCCTGGGAGATCTGCGCATCGGCCTTCTCGAAGCGTGCCTTGAGCTCGGGCCACAGGTGCTTCTTGCCGCCTTCCGGGTAGTCGTAGAAACCACCGCCGGCGGCCTTGCCCGGGCGCTTGTACTCCTTGAGCATCAGGTCGATCACGGCGAACGCCGGATGCTCGGGAATGCTCTTGCCCTCGGCGGCGAGGTCGGCCACGGTCTGCTTGCGGATATGGTCCATCAGGCTCAGCGACACTTCGTCGCTGATCGCCAGCGGGCCCACCGGCATGCCGGCCTTGCGTGCCTCGGCCTCGATCATCGCCGCGCTGACGCCCTCGCCGAGCATGGCGATGCCCTCGTTGGTGAAGGTGCCGAACACCCGCGAGGTGAAGAAGCCGCGGCTGTCCTCGACCACGATCGGGGTCTTCTTGATCTGCAGCACGTAGTCGAAGCCACGGGCCAGGGTCTCGTCGCTGGTCCTGGCGCCCTTGATGATCTCCACCAGCGGCATCTTGTCGACCGGGCTGAAGAAGTGCAGACCGATAAATTTGTCCGGACGCTGAACTGCAGTCGCCAGGCCGGTGATCGGCAGGGTCGAGGTGTTGGAGGCGATCACCGCATCGGCCAGCGCGGCGGCCTCGGCGGCAGCAGTCACCTTGGCCTTGAGCTCACGGTCCTCGAACACCGCCTCGATGATCAGGTCGCAGCCGGCGAAGTCGGCCTCGCTGGCGGTCGGCTTGATGCGGGCGAGGAAGGCGTCGCGCTTCTCGGCAGTCATATGGCCCTTGCTGACCTTCTTGTCGAGCAGCTTGGCCGAGTAGGCCTTGCCCTTCTCGGCCGCCTCGACGGACAGGTCTTTGAGCACCACCTCGATGCCGGCGGCCGCCGACACATAGGCGATGCCCGCGCCCATCATGCCGGCGCCGAGCACGCCGACCTTCTTCGTCACGTACTGCGCGATGCCCTGCGGGCGCGAGCTGCCGGCGTTGATCTCGTTGAGCTGGAACCAGAAGGTGCCGATCATGTTCTTCGCCACCTGGCCGGTGGTCAGCTCGGTGAAGTAGCGCGCCTCGATGATCTGCGCGGTGTCGAAGTCGACCTGGGCGCCCTCCACGGCGGCGCACATGATCTTCTCCGGCGCCGGGAAGCAGCCCTTGGTCTTGTCACGCAGCACGCTCGGCGCGATGGCCAGCATCTGCGCGACGTTCGGCGAGCTCGGCGTGCCGCCGGGAATCTTGTAGCCCTGCACGTCCCACGGCTGCTTGGCGCTCGGATTTGCGGCAATCCAGGCGCGGGCCTTGGCCAGCATCTCCTCCGGGGTGGCGGCGATGTCGTGGATCAGGCCGGCCTTGAGCGCGGCGTCCGGGCGTACCTTCTTGCCTTCGGCCAGGTACGGCAGCGCCTTCTCCAGGCCGAGCAGGCGCACCATGCGCACCACGCCGCCACCGCCCGGCAGCAGGCCGAGGGTCACTTCCGGCAGGCCCAGCTGCACGCTGGCGTTGTCCAGGGCGATGCGGTGGTGGCAGGCCAGGCAGATTTCCCAGCCGCCGCCCAGGGCGGCGCCGTTGATCGCGGCCACCACCGGCTTGCCCAGGGTCTCCAGGCGGCGCAGCTGGCCCTTGATGCCCAGGACCATGTCGTAGAACGGCTTGGCGTCGGCCTTGGTGACCTTGATCAGCTCGCCCAGGTCGCCGCCGGCGAAGAAGGTCTTCTTCGCCGAGGTGATGATCACGCCGGCGATGGCGTCCTTCTCGGCCTCCAGGCGCGCGACGGTCTGGCCCATGGCCTCGCGGTATACCGCGTTCATGGTGTTGGCGCTCTGGCCGGGCATGTCGATGGTCAGGACGACGATATTGTCCTGGCCCTTTTCGTAACGGATGGCGTCAGTCATTTTTCATTCCTCAGCTTCGAGGAGCGATTCAGCCGCGTCGCGAGCGAAGGTCTGGCTAGGCGGAATTTGGCGAAGAAGCGCAGTTTGCTGTAGCAAATGAGCATTCTGATGCCAGATTCCAACAACGCCAGGCCGAGCGCAGCAGCGGCTGGACGCTCATCAGATTCGTTCGATGATGGTGGCAATGCCCATGCCGCCGCCCACGCAGAGGGTGGCCAGGCCGTAGCGCAGCTCGCGCTTCTCCAGCTCGTCGAGCAGGGTGCCGAGGATGGCGCAACCGGTGGCGCCCAGGGGGTGGCCCATGGCGATGGAGCCGCCGTTGACGTTGACCTTGCTCTCCGGCACGCCCATGTCCTTCATGAACTTCATCACCACCGAGGCGAAGGCTTCGTTGACCTCGAACAAGTCGATGTCCTCCACCGACAGCCCGGCCTTGGCCAGCGCCTTGCGCGTGGCCGGCGCCGGGCCGGTGAGCATGATGGTCGGGTCGGTGCTGGTCACGGCGGTGGCAACGATGCGCGCGCGCGACTTGAGGCCCAGCTCCTTGCCCTTGGCCGCGGAGCCGATCAGCATCAACGCCGCGCCATCGACTATGCCGGAGCTGTTGCCCGGGGTGTGCACGTGCTCGATGCGCTCGACATGGCTGTAGACGCGCAACGCGGTGGCGTCGAAGCCCATCTGGCCCATCATCTCGAAGCTCGGCTTGAGCTTGCCCAGGCCTTCGAGGGTGGAATCGCCGCGGATAAATTCGTCGTGGTCGAGCAGGACGATGCCGTTCTGGTCGGTGACCGGGATCAGCGACTTGGCGAACGAGCCATCGGCACTGGCGCGCGCAGCCTTGTGCTGCGAGCGCAGGGCGAAGGCGTCGACATCGGCGCGACTGAAGCCTTCCAGGGTGGCGATCAGGTCGGCGCCGATGCCCTGCGGCACGAAATTGGTGTGGATATTGGTTTCCGGGTCCATCACCCAGGCACCGCCGTCCGAGCCCATGGGAATGCGCGACATGGACTCCACGCCGCCGACCACCACCAGGTCCTCGAAGCCCGAGCGCACCTTCATCGCGCCCAGGTTCACCGCCTCCAGGCCCGAGGCGCAGAAGCGGTTGAGCTGCACGCCGGCGACGCTGACGTCCCAGTCGGCGACCATCGCCGCGGTCTTGGCGATGTCGGCGCCCTGGTCGCCCACCGGGGTCACGCAGCCAAGGACGATGTCGTCGACCTGGCTGGTGTCCAGCTCGTTGCGCGCTTGCAGGGCGCCCAGCAGGCCGGCGATCAGGTTGACGGGCTTGACGCTGTACAGCGCGCCGTCCTTCTTGCCCTTGCCGCGGGGCGTGCGCACCGCGTCGAAAATATATGCTTCGGTCATGGCGTCCTCGAGGGTCGTGCGGCGCTCGGCAGCGCCTGTTCTTATTGAGCCTCCCTACCATAGCGCCAGGCGCCAAGCGCTCAATGACCGAAGCGCTCAGGCCCATTGACCGCTGAGCTCAGACGAACGGTCGTTTAGTCCGCGCACGCCGGTGAAGCCCAAGCAAGGCGTCTGCCTCCGGGCTCGCTGGTGGATGGCCAGAGGCCATGCATAGCCCGAAATTCCTAGCAGCCCGCTGCTAGCAACCAAGTCATCTAAAGGATCTGTGACGCCAGCCCTAGAGTTACTCCTGCACCCGTCGCGAAACGGGCGCAGGGAACCGCCGCCGGGTCATGCCGGGGCGGTGAGTCAGACCACGCTAAGGCGTGACGCTGCAGCCCGCAGTGCGCTATCGCGGGCATCCGACGCCACACCAATAACAACAAAAGGCATGCGGCCATGTTCAAACAGCCGAAATACCGCCAAGCCGGCGTAATTCTTTTCGCCACGGCGGTCGTCCTGATCCTTCCCAACCTGACCCGTCTGGTCAGCTGAACTCGTCAACCACCCCGCACGCGCGCTGTCGCCGTGGCGCGCTCAGCGCAGTGCGGGCATCCACCACGCCAACAGCAGCGGAATCAGCGCGAACGCCAGCAGGGTCGAGCACAGCACCAGGCTGGCCACCTGCTCGGGCGAGCGTCCGGCGCGTACGGCGAACAGGTAGTTGAACACCGCCACCGGCATCGACGACTGCAGCACCAACACCGCATGCACCAGCGGCGGCAGCGCCAGCAGCCAGCCGATGGCCCAGGCCAGCGCGGCGCCGCAGAGGATGCGCAGCAGCCCCAGCAGCAGGCCGCTGCCGATATGCTGCACGCGGATGCTGGCCAGCGACACGCCGAGGGTGATCAGCATCAGCGGGATGGTCATGCCGCCGAGCAGGTCGACGGTATTGGCCAGCCAGCGCGGCAATTGCAGGTCGAGCAGCAACACCGGCAGCACCAGCGCCAGGCTGATCATGATCGGGTTGACCAGCAGGCCCTTGAGCGAGCGCTCGGCGCCGGACAGCAGCATGCCCAGGCTGAAATGCCCCACCGAGAGCACCAGGAAGAACGCCACCGCCAGCGCCAGGCCGGGCTCGCCGAAGGCGAACAGCGCCATCGGCAGGCCCATGTTGCCGGAGTTGGGGAACAGGTAGGCCGGCACCAGCACCTTCCAGTCGATGGCAAACAGGCGGCTCAGCAGCAGGCCTATCAGGCCCATGCCCAGGGTCACCAGCACGCAGGCCTGGGCCATCTCGGCGAAGGCGGCGCTGTCCAGCTCGGCGCGGCTGAGGGTCGACAGCACCAGGCAGGGCGTGCCGATATTGAGCACCATGCGCGCAACGAAATCGGTCGGGTAGGCATGCCCCTTGCGCGCCCAGCCATAACCGATGCCAGCGGCGATCAGCACCGGGGCCAGAACAGCGAACAACTCGGCCAGCATGGGGCTCTCCCGCCAATCAAAAGGACGCATGCTAGACCGCCGAGGCGGCGCGGGCAATTGTGCTAGGGTGGCATCGACACGACGCCTCAACCCATGACGGAGCCCCAGGTTTGAACGCACTCGCGCCCCTGCTCGCCCTCTTTCTGCTCGGCACCGCCCAGGCTGCCGAACTGCATATCCAGCTCGGCAGCGGCGAGCGCACCTGGCAAACCGCCGAACTGCTCGCTCACCCGCAGGCGCAGAGCGTGGAGATCGCCGAGGACGTCAGCTACAAACGCGGCATGCGCTACCGCGCCGTGCCGCTGAGCGCACTGCTCGATGGCATCGCGCCGGGCGACCACCTGCAGGCCGTGGCCCTGGACGGTTTCGCCGCCGAGCTGCCGGCCGCCAGCCTGCTCGCCAGCCAGGGCGCCAAAGCCTGGTTGGCGGTGGAAGACCCGGCCCAGCCGTGGCCGCCGCTGGGCCAAGGCAAACCCAGCGCCGGCCCCTTCTACCTGGTCTGGACCGACCCGGCCGCCAGCCAGATCGGCCCGGAGCAATGGCC
Source organism: Pseudomonas sp. AOB-7 (assembly GCF_003696305.1). Lineage (GTDB taxonomy): Bacteria > Pseudomonadota > Gammaproteobacteria > Pseudomonadales > Pseudomonadaceae > Aquipseudomonas. The sequence continues at coordinate 51,961 of NZ_RFFK01000014.1, forward strand.
GTTCCAGGTATCGCGCATCCGCCAACTGGCGCCGGTGGCGCAACGCTTCCCCGCCCTGCTGCCGACCGCCGACGCCAGCGCCGAGGTGCAGGCCGGCTTCGCCCAGTTCCAGAAACACTGCCTGGCCTGCCACCGCCTCAACGGCGCCGGCGACTCCGCCTTCGGCCCCGACCTGAATATCCCGCACAACCCCACCGAATACCTCGGCGAGGCGTTCCTGCGCCTGTACATCCGCGACCCGCAGAGCCTGCGCAAGTGGCCGCAGGGAAGGATGCCGGGGTTCAGCGAAGCGGTGCTGAGCGAGCGGGAGCTGAACGAGTTGCTTGGCTATCTGCAGCACATGGCCAAGCACAGGCGCTGAACCCTCGCCGGCGGGCCGAATCAGGCCGCGCCCCTCGAGCTCCCGCCGCCCCGACCGCTACAGGAGCGGCTTCAGCCGCAAGCATCGCGGGCAACTCCGCGCCTACCCTGCGATTCCGCGTGGGCGCAGCCCTGGCCACCAGGCTGCGCCGCCCATCGCTAGGCTCCGCTGGCGCTGGGCTCGGGCTGCGCGACGGGCTGCGCCACGCCCTTGCCCGAGAGCAGGAAGTGCGACAGCGCCGGGATCAGAATCAACGCGCCCAGCATGTTCCACAGGAACATGAAGGCCAGCAGGATGCCCATGTCGGCCTGGAACTTGATCGGCGACCAGGCCCAGGTAATCACCCCGGCAGCCAGGGTGATGCCGACCAGCCCCACCACCCGGCCGGTGAAGGCCACGGCGTTCTGGTAGGCATCGGCCAGCGACATGCCCTGGCGCTGGTAGTGCAGCTGCACGCTGAGCAGGTACAGCGCGTAGTCCACGCCGATGCCCACGCCGAGGGCGATCACCGGCAGGGTCGCCACTTTCACGCCGATGCCCATGGCCACCATCAGCGCCTCGCAGAGGATCGAGGTGAGCATCAGCGGCAGCAGCGCCACCAGGGTCGCGCGCCAGCTGCGGAAGGTGAACAGGCAGAACAGCGCCACCGCCAGGTAGACGTACAGCAGCATGGTGCGGTTGGCCTCGCGCACCACGATGTTGGTCGCTGCCTCGATGCCGGCGCTGCCCGCGGCGAGCAGGAACTGGCGCTCGGGCGTGCTGTTGTTGCGGGCGAACTGGTCGGCGATGGCCACCACCTCGTCCAGGGTCTCGGCCTTGTGGTCCTTGAGGAAGGCGATCACCGGCATCAGCGAGCAGTCGGTGTTGAACAGCTCCGGGGCATTGACCGAGGCTTGCTGCGCCGCGTAGTTGAGCATGTCCTGGTTGCGCTGGATGCTGGCCAGCTTGGGGTTGCCCTCGAAGCTGCCGGCGGTGATCTGGCGCACCGCATTGACCAGCGACACCGTGGTCTGCACCGACGGGTGCTGCTGCAGCTCCCAGGCCAGGCGGTCGGCCAGGACCAGGGTCTGGTAGTTCAGGCAGCCTTCCGGCGCGGTCTTGATCATCACCGCGAACAGGTCGCTGGACAGCGCGTAGTGGCTGGTGATGTAGGCGTTGTCGCGGTTGTAGCGCGAGTCCTGGTGCAGCTCCGGGGCACCGCTGTCGAGATCGCCGATCTTCAGCTGCAGGCTGACCATAAAGCCGCCGATGCCCAGCACGGCCGCCACCAGAACCGCGCCGGTGGCCCACTTGCGGGTGGTGAAACGGTCGAGCAGGTCCCACAGACGGCCGAAGCCGCGGTGCTGGGAGGCGCGGGTATCGATGCGCAGGGCCCGCGCGGCGGCTTTCTCGCCGACGCCGACGTAGGACAGCGCCACCGGCATCAGCAGCAGCGCGCTGAAGATCAGCACGGCCACGCCGATGCTGGCGGTGATCGCCAGGTCCTGGATCACCGGGATGTCGATCAGCATCAGCACGGCGAAGCCCACCGCATCGGAGAGCAGCGCGGCGACCCCGGCGACGAACAGGCGGCGGAAGGTGTAGCGCGCCGCCACCAGCTTGTGGGTGCCGCGGGCGATGTCCTGCATGATGCCGTTCATCTTCTGCGAGGCATGCGACACGCCGATGGCGAACACCAGGAAGGGCACCAGCACGGTGTAGGGGTCGATGGCATAGCCCAGCCAGGCGATGATGCCCAGCAGCCAGACCACCGCCACCAGCGAGGACAGGATCACCAGCAGGGTGCTGCGGATGCAGCGGGTGTAGAGCAGGATGATGAGCAACGAGCTGACCACCGCCAGGGCGAAGAACAGCATCACCTGGATCAGGCCGTCGATCAGATCGCCCACCAGCTTGGCGAAGCCGATCACGCGGACCTTGTACTTGCCGCTGCCCTCCTCGCCGGCCTGGCGCGCGGCGCTGTCGCCGGCGAATTCGATCTGGTCGCGCAGCTGCTCCTCGAGCACCTGGGAGAACAGGTGGTAGTCGATGCCCTGGCCGGTGGCGGTGTCGCGGTCGAGCAGCGGCACCACGATCATGCTCGACTTGAAGTCGTTGGCCACCAGGCTGCCGACTATGCCGGCACGCACGATGTTCTGCCGCAGCTGCTCGATGTCCCCGGGCTTGCCGGCGTAGTTGTCGGGCATCACCGGACCGCCCTGGAAGCCTTCCTCGGTGACCTCGGTCCAGCGCACCGCCGGGCTCCACAGCGATTTCATCCAGGCGCGGTCGACGCCCGGGGTGAGGAACAGCTTGTCGCCGACCTGCTTGAGCGTCTCCAGGTATTCGGGGTCGAAGATGTCGCCTTCGCTGTTCTCCACCACTACCCGCACCGAGTTGCCCAGGCCGCGCAGCGAGGCGCGGTTCTCCAGGAAGTTCTGGATGTAGGGCTGGCTCTGCGGAATCATCTTCTCGAAGCTGGGCCGCAGCTCCAGGCGGGTCACCGCCATGTAGCCCAGCACCAGCGTGACCAGCGCCATGAGCAGGATGAACGGCACGCGATGGTTGAACACCATGCGTTCCAGCAGGTTGCCAGTGTTCGTGTCGAAATCGCGAACATCGCGGATCACCGGCATGGTGTCTTGCTTGATATTGCCCATGACAGGGTACTCGCTCGGATTGGGGGGTTATTCGCCGGACAGGCTGCGCACGCCGCGGCTGCCCACCAGGATCAGATCGTCGGCGGCGGACAACGTGGCGCCGGCCACTGGCGACTGGCTCTGCTGCGGGATCAGGCGCAGCGCGCTGCCCTCCTCGGCCTGCAGGCGGTGCCCGGCCTGGGTGAACAGCTGGTAGCGCCCGGCGCGGTCGCGGGCGGCGGCGGTGATGCTGACCTGCAGGCCGCTGTCGAGCTCGCGCCAGTTCTGGCCGCCGTCGCGGCTGCGGAACACGTGGCCACGCAGGCCGTAGACCAGCACCTCGCCGGGCTTGCCGATGACGCCGAAGTAGGTGCCCGCGTAGGGGCTGTCCAGGGCGACGAAACGCTGGCCGGCGGCGTCCCAGCGGCGCAGCAGGCCCTGCTCGCCGACCAGGTACAGCGCATCGCCGGTGTAACCCAGGGCGGTCAGATGCAGGCCCATGGGGTTGTCGCTGCGATCCTGCAGCGGCAGCCAGGTCTGGCCGCCGTCGCGGGTGGCGAGAATCAGGTTGAACACGCCCACGGCGAAACCGTTGCGGGCGTCGGCGAACCAGAGGTCGAGAAAGGGCTTGTCGGCCCCCTGCTCGATCAGACGCTCGCCTTCGGCCGCCAGTGCAGCCCACTCTTCGTTCTCGGGCTCGGCGGCGGCCAGGGTGCTGTAGTGGTCGTGCACCAGGGCGCCGATCTGCCGGCCATCGAGCTGCTTGCGCCAGGTCAGGCCGCCGTCGGCGCTGTGCAGGATCACGCCGTCGTTGCCCGCCGCCCAGCCCAGGCTCGGGCTGGCGAAATGCACGGCATTGAGATCGACGCTGACCGGCACCTGGGCCTGCTGCCAGTGCTGGCCGTCGTCGTCGGAATAGAGAATGTGGCCACGCTGGCCGACCGTCACCAGTCGGTCGCCGGCGCGGGCGACGTCCAGCAGCGGGCTGTGCACGGCCAGCGCACTGGGCTTGGCCGGCAGGTCCAGCACGTCGACGTAGTCGCTGGCCCAGGCACTGCTCTGCAGCGCCAGCCAGGCGCCCAGCGCCAGCTGCAGGTAGCGTCGGATTGCACGCATAGCGCGTTCCTCGTGAGAAAGAAGGCCCCGCCTGGCTGCACCGCAGCGGCTAGCAGGGCCGGAAAAACCAGCCCGCAGTCGTCGCCGACCGCGGGCGCTCAGCGCCGGCCGGGCCCTGCCCGGCCGGCGACCCTCAGCGGATACCGGCGCCGGCCAGCGCCTCGGGCGACCACTGGGCCTTGGACAGGGGCTCGATGTACTTGATGCCGCCGTACGGGCCGACCACGCCGTTGACGTTGTAACTGCCGCCGATCAGGTCGTAGATGACATGGGGCGCGGTGTTGGGCGTAGCGACGTCGTAGCTCTGGGTCAGGAAGCTGAAGGAGCCGCGGTACAGCTGGCCACCGGCGTCGTACTGATCGGAAGCCAGGGCGTTCCAGCTGTCCTCGTCGAGGTAGAAGCGGCGCTTGGCATAGATGTGGCGGGCGCCGGCCTTCAGCTTGCCCTCGACCACCCACACGCGGTGCTTCTCCCAGCGCACGAACTCCGGCGCCAGGTGATTGGGCGTGGTCAGCTGCTTGGGGTCCTTGATATAGGTGAGCTTGTAGGTGTTGTAGGGCACGAACATTTCCTGCTTGCCGACCAGTTTCCAGTCGTAGCGATCCAGCGCGCCGTTGAACACGTAGATGTCGTCGTAGGTGCCGGAGCCGGCGGTACCCGGGTTCGGCGTGTCGTAGGCCAGGTTCGGCGCCAGCTTGACCCGACGCACGCCGGGCAGGTACTGCCAGGCGCGGCGCGGTTGCTCCAGCGGGTTGGCGGCGTCCTTGAGCATCAGCGATTCGCCGGCGCGGCGGGCCGGGCCGCTGTAGTACAGCTTGGTCTGGAAGTAGGTGTCCCTGGCGTCGATCACCTTGTTCGTGTCTTCGTAGATGGGGAAGGCGTTGAACGCGGTGCCGGTGGTGGCCAGGGTGGCGACGCCGGCGGCATCGACGTTCCAGGAGTCGTACTTGGTGGTGTAACCGGCGCCCTGGAAGCGCAGCAGGTGGTTCCACATGGCCTCGGCGCCGGACTGCGGAATCGGGAAGGGAATGCCCGGCAGCACGTTCTCGATGGCGTTGCCGCCTTCCAGCGACTTGGCCCCGGTGGCGTTCTTCAGCGTGTTGTCCAGCAGCGCCTGCGGCATGGTCGCGGTACGGTGGCTGGGGTAGACCTCGGCGCGGAAGCTCGGGTAGCGCTTGGCCAGTTCGTAGGTCACGGCGGTCAGCTGGTCCTTGTACTGATCGGCGTTCTTGCCGTCGATCACCAGCAGCGGCTGCTCGCCGGCGAAGGGATCGGGGCGCACGGTGTCGCCGTTCTTGAAGCCTGCCGGGGCGGTGCTCAGGCCGCCCTCGAAAGCCGGGATGGAGCCGTCGGCATTGCCGGCCTTTTCGGCACCGACGAGGGTCAGGGTCTGGCCGAGCTTGGCGGCCTCGTCAGCGGATACCGCGGCCTGGGCCTGCACAACGACCAGCGCCAGAGAGGCAGCCAGTAGGGTTTTCACGAATTTCATTGGGTGTACTCCTGCTCGTAAGCTGGGCAATTCATAGATCAGAAGGTGGTCTTGAAAGTCAGATAGAGCGCACCCCGGTCTTCGCCGGTGGCCCCACCGCCGGAGAAGGAGGCATAGCCGCCGGCGTAGCAGGTGTAACGCTCGGTACCGTCCAGGGCGTTGGGGGTCGCGCCATCGGTCGCGCCGTTCTCGCACTTGGCCGAATCGCCGAAGGAGTCGACGTACTTGAGGTCGACGTAGTACTGGTTGTAGATGGCCACGCTCACGCCCACCGCGTAGTTGCCGGTTTCCTCGGCGCCGCCGGCGACCACCGGCGAGACGCCGTCGAGACCGACGTTGATCGACATCGGCGCGGACAGATCCACGCCCGGGAACACCTGGTACCAGGTCGGGGTGAAGTTGACCGCCAGGCCCCAGTTGTCGCGGGTCGGCTTGTCGATGCCGCGGTAGGTGTCCTTGCCCTTGTACAGCGCCTCGTTCTTGCTATCGAGGCTCAGCAGGTTGCTGTAGTACAGCTCGCCCAGCAGCGTCGCGGCGTCGAACAGCGGCGTCTCGGCGATGGCCAGCAGACCGTTGAGGGTCCAGTGCAGGGTGTCGCCGGTGGCGGCCATGCTGTCGCCCTCGCCCGGCAGGTCGGTGACCACGCCGGAACCGGCGCTGCGCGGCGGCAGCGCCCCCAGGCCGGCGGCCAGCCCGGCCGGGCCGGTGGCGCTGACGATGGCCGGGATGCTGGACAGCGGCATGTTCTTGCGGATGTTCAGGTCGCTGCCGACGCTGACCCCGGCGAACTCCTTGGACAGGCTCAGGCCGTAGATGTCGATGTCGTCGCCGTAGGACAGGTTGTAGCTGGTGCCGGCCAGGGAATCGACCAGGCGGCAGACGCCGGTGGCCGGTACGCTGACCACGCCGCCCGGCGCCACCACGCAGCTGCCCTGGGTCAGCGACAGCGAGCGCGCATCCAGCACCGCCTGCGGCAGGATGTCGGAGGTCCGGCGGTAGTAGAAGCCCAGGGTGCCGTCCAGCCACTCCGGCGCCCACTTGGCCATCAGCCCCCAGTCGCCGCTGTCGTTCGGCGTGTTGTCGTCGCCGCGGCGCACGTTGGTCAGCGCATCCTGACCGAGGAAGCCCGGCGGCGTCGCGGTGTGGCCGAGCAGGAAGGACTGCGCGCCCTCGCCGAGCAGGTCGGAGGTGCCGTAGTAGGTGCCGGCCTCGGGCAGGCGGGCGGCGTCCCAGTCGAAGAAATACTGGGCGCCGAAGGTCCACTCGGAGTTCAGGGTGAAGCTGGTGGAGAGCTGGTTGCGCGGCATGAACAGCTCCTTGGCCTCGGTGCCCGGCGAGGCGGCCAGCTTGGCCAGGTCCAGGCCGGACTGGCCGTAGCTCAGCGAGTGCACCGGGTTGAGAATGGTCTCGCCCCAGAACACGTTGTGCTGACCGGCCTTGACGCTCAGCAGCGACTCCTCGCCGACCTCGGTGCTGTAGAACACGAAGGCGTCGAGGATCTCGCCGGACGGGCCGCTGTAGTAGCGCTTGGCGTAGCGGCTCAGGTGCGGATTGCCGTTGCCCAGGCCGTCGGCGCTGGCAAAGGGGCCGACCAGCGGGTGCTGGGTGGTCATGCCGCTGGCCGCGTCGTTGCCGTTGACGAAGGGGTTGGAGTTGGAGCCGGTGTTGTCGTAGGCCTTGTCATACCAGGACGCGGCGCTGACCCGGAAGCCCATGCGGTTCTGGTAGACCACGTCGAGCTCGGTGAGCAGGTCGACGCGGTTGGTGATATTGGTGCCGGCCTTGCGGAAGTTGTAGTCGCCGTCGTTGTTGTTCGGCGTGGCCAGCATGCGCTTATCGGCGCTCTCGGTGCGTACGCCGTAGTTGTACTTGACCGTGTTGTCGAAGCGTACGGCCCAGTCCTCGCTGCCCAGGTCGACTTCGACGGCATGGGCGGCCGGCATGGAAGCGGCGAGGATCGCCGTGGCCAGCAGGCTGCGCCGCAAGGGCCGAGTAGCGTGATTCTTATTGTTGTACATGCGTTGTCTCCGCTTGTTGTGTTTGTGGCTCTAACAACGGCTCACATCCGGTATAGCAAGGGTGCGAGTTCTCATGCTGCGGCTCAGCCGGCGGCTGGCGGCAGCGCTGGGCGACGCGGCTCCGGGGAGCCGCGCGCCTCAACAATCCAGTTCGCGAATGAAGGCCTCGGCCCGCGCCCACTCGCCGTAACCCGAAGCCGGGTTGAGGTGGCCGACCGCGCCGAGATTGACCAGTTGGCTGCCCCAGGCCTCGGCCAGGTGGCAGGCGGCTTCCAGGCTCGCCAGGTAGTCGTTGCTGCTCGCGGCGACGATGCTGGGAAAGGGCAGGCGGCCGTCCGGCAGCGGATCCCAGCCATGCGCGCGCAGGCTGTCCGGCGTCGGATAGCCCTGCGGCCAGCTGGCCTGCAGGTCCGGCGGCGTGGCCAGCAGGGCGCCCTGGATCGGGCGGCTGTAGCGGGCCGCCCAGTGCGCCACCATCAGCACGCCGGCGCTGTGGGCGACCAGGATCACCGGACCCTCGATCTGCTCCAGCTTGCGCTGGATGGCCTCGACCCGGGCGGCACAGCTGAGCTTGTCAGCCTGCAGCGGGGCAACCGAACGCACCTTGCTCAGCTTGGCTTCCAGCAGGGTTTGCCAGTGTTGCGGCACGTGTTCGCGCAGACCGGGAACGATCAGCACCGTGGCATGGGTTTGCAGCTTTTCCACATCGACACCTTTGCAGTTGGCTCCGGCTTTACGGGTAGCCGGATGGTCGTTGCAGACAACAGTAAAGAGCCCCCACCTACCCCGCTTCACATTTGGCGTCAGCCATTTCTCATTTGATGACAGGGGCGAAATGCCCCTTCGAACGCCACCGCACAGCCTCCCGAAAAGCCCTTTCCCGGCGATCGTTCCGGGCCGGCAACGGCGCCGCGCAGCTGGGCCGGACGCGCGCCAGCCTCACGAAGGGGTTTCAGATTGCCGGGCAGGGTCATGCCGGCGGTGGCCGCTCAGGTATCGAAACGCGCGACCAGGGCATGCAGGGCGTGCGCGGTGGCCTCCAGCTCGCCGCCCAGGTGCGCGGAGCGCGCGGTGACCTCGGCATTCTGCTCGGCGGCCGTGGAGATATTGCTGATCTGCCGGGAAACGTCCTCGGCCACCAGATTCTGCTGCTCGGCGGCGGCGGCCATCTGCTCGGCCATCTGGTGGATGCGCTCGACGGCGGTGGTGATGGCGTCCAGCGCCTGTTCGGTCTCGCTCACCCAGGCCACCCCGGCCCGCGCTTCCTCGCTGCCCTGGCGGGCGATCTGCACCGCCTGGGCCGCCACCTGCTGCAGGCTGGCGATGATGCCCTGGATCGCCTCGGTGGACTCCTGGGTCTTCGACGCCAGTGCCCGCACCTCGTCGGCCACCACGGCAAAGCCGCGGCCCTGCTCACCGGCGCGGGCCGCCTCGATGGCCGCGTTGAGGGCCAGCAGATTGGTCTGCTCGGCGATGCTGCGAATCATCTTGGCCGCCTGCTGGATCGACTGCGCCTCGCCGGCCAGCCCGGCCACCGAGGCACTGATGCCGTCCACCGTATGCGCCAGCTTCTCCACCACCGCGCGACTCTGCCGGGCCTGGCTGCTGCCGCCTTGCGACAGCCGATTGACCTGGCGCGCCTCGACGGCGGTTTGCTGCACGTGCACGGCGACCTGGTTGATCGAGGCGGCCATCTGCTGCATGGCGGTGGCGGCCATGTCGGCCTCGACCCGCTGCGCCTGCAACGCCCGCTCGGCCTGCTGCACCAGCTGGCCGTTCTGCGAAGCCTGGCGGGCGGTGCGGGTGGCTTGGTCGCCGAGCAGGCCGAGCGCGGTACGGATGCGCGCGCCCTCGCTGATCAGCGCCAGCTGCAGCCGCGACACCGCGCCGGTGTCGTCGGTGTAGGTGCGCGCCACCAGCTCATTGTCGAAGGCCTTGGGCGCCGCCAGGGCGACCCGGCGCAGGGCGCGCTTGACGAAGCGCAGGGTGGCCAGGGTCTGCGCCAGCGACAGCAGAATCACCAGCGCCATGCCCAGGCCGGCCTGGCCAAGGGCGAACAGCCAGGGCCCCAGTCCCGCACCGAGCAGTGGCAGCAGCATGAAGCGCGCCGCCACGCCGAGGCGCTCGCCCAGCGAGACCGCCGCGCGGCCCTGGTTCAGGCGTGCATACAGCGCGCTGGCGCGGCGCACCTGGTCGGCGTCCGGCTTGACCCGCACCGACTCGTAGCCCACCACCCGGCCCTGCTCGAGGATCGGCGTGACATAGGTGTTGACCCAGTAGTGGTCGCCGTTGCTGCAGCGGTTCTTGACGATGCCCATCCAGCTCTTGCCGGCCTCGAGGTACTCCCACATCTGCGCGAAGACCTGCGCCGGCATCTCCGGATGGCGCACCAGATTGTGCGGGCTGCCGATCAGTTGCTCGCGGCTGAAGCCACTGACGGCGACGAACTCGTCGTTGCAGGAGGTGATCAGCCCCCTGAGGTCGGTGGTGGAAATCAGACGTTGGTCGGCCGGATAGGTACATTCGCGGCCACTGAGCGGCATGTTGACTCGCATGGTTGCTCCTACGCGTGGTTGTGCCGCACCGGCTGTGCGGACAGCTGCAACTGCGCCGCGACCAGCGCGGGCCAGCGCGACGGGAGCAGTGCCGCAAGCGCCAGTCTCGGGGCGGCGGTGCCGGGCGCGAATGCCCGGCAGACCGGCCAGGATAGTAGGAGCTCGCCCCCCGCACCGGCTTCGCTTTGGCTGCCAGGCACTTTTCATTTCATGACTAACGTTTTATAAGCTAGAGGCATGTCCAAGCCCAGCGGCCAGCCCGAGCCGCCCCGAGAGCGAGCCCCTGCATGACCGCCCAAGCCCGTGCCGCCGTGTTGACCAACTACCTGGAAGTGGCGCGCCAGTACGGCCTCAATACCCGCGTGCTGATGGCCCAGGCGGGCCTGACGCAGGCCATGCTCAACGACCCCGACCAGCGCATACCGGTCGAGGCGGCCATCCGCCTGATGGAAGATTCCGCCCGCGAAAGCGGCTGCGAAACCCTCGGCCTGCGCATGGCCGAGCTGCGTCAGCTCTCCGACTTCGGCGAGGTCAGCCTGCTGCTCAGCCACCAGCACAGCCTGCGCGATGCGCTGCAGGTGATCGTGCAGTACCGCCACCTGATGAACGACTCGCTGGCGATCTATATCGAGGAAGCCGGCAAGACGGTGCTGATTCGTGAGGAAGTGGTCAGCGAATACCCCAGCCACAGTCGCCAGGCCATCGAACTGGCCATCGGCGTGATGTACCGCTTCTGCGCCGCCCTGCTCGGCGCGCACTGGCACCCGATCAGCGTCAACTTCAGCCACGAGGCCCCGGCGGATCTCTCCGTGCACCGGCGCATGTTCGCCTGCCCCCTGGAGTTCGGCAGCGAATTCAACGGCATCGTCTGCCCCTCGACCAACCTGGATACCGCCAACCCGCTGGCCAATGCCGCCATGGCCCGCCACGCCCAGCGCTACCTGGACTCGCTGCAGGGCTCCAGCGAACACTCGCTGACCCTGGACGTGCGCAAGGCCATCTACCTGTTGCTGCCCATGGGCCGCGCCACCATCGAACAGATCGCCCAGGCCCAGGGCATGAACGTGCGCACCCTGCAGCGGCGCCTGGAGGAGGACGGCGGCACCACCTTCAGCGAGCTGATCAACAGCGTGCGCCGCGAACTGGTGATCCGCTATATGGAGAACCCCGGCTATTCGCTGGCGCGCATCGCCGACATGCTCGGCTACTCGCTGCCCAGCTCCTTCACCCGCTGGTTCATCTCGCAGTTCGGCATGCCGCCGGCGACCTGGCGCGAGCAGCACCAGGTGGGCTCGCGCAAAGGCAGCTGAAGCCCCTCAGAGCCTGTTCAAAGGCTGCTGCGCCGCGGCAACGCGCCACGCCCTGCCAGCAGGCGGTCACGCCAGCGGGTCGGCAACCAGGCGGCCAGGTGCCACATCGGATGCAGGGGATAGCGCGGCTTCGGCCTGCTCGCGCGGATCGCCCGCAGCACCGCCAGGCTGACGCGCTCCACCGCGGCGCCCTGTCGCGCGCTGCGTTCCACCCGCTCCAGCAGCGCCTGCACTGCCACCTGATAATCCGTGCCGGCGTAGCGCGGATCGGCCTTGACCTTGCCCCAGATCGCGGTACGGATCGGCCCCGGCTCGATCAGCACCACCTCGATGCCGTAGATGCCCAGCTCCACCCGCAAGGCGTCGCTGACCGCCTCCAGCGCATGCTTGCTCGCCGCGTAGCAGCCAGCCAGCGGCGTGGTCAGGCGCCCGGACACCGAGCCGATATTGATCAGCCGACCACGGCCGGCGCGATCGGGCCCCGCGCCGAGCAGGGGCGCGAAGGCCTGGGTCACGCCGATCAGGCCAAACAGGTTGACCTCGAACATGGCCCGCATCTCCGCCAGCGGCTGCAACAGCAGCGGGCCGGTGGGCGAGGCGATACCGGCGTTGTTGATCAGCGCCGCCAGCCCCTGCCCGCCGACCCAGGCCTCGACCTGGCGCACCGCGTCCGGCAGCGCCGCCTGATCGGTGACGTCCAGCAGCAGCGGATGGAAGGCCTCGCCCAGCTGCTCGCGCAGCCGTGCGGCCTCGTCCTGACGACGCAGCGTGCCTATGACCCGGTAACCCTGATCGAGCAACAGACGGGCACAAGCCAGGCCGATGCCGGAGGAAACGCCGGTGATGAGAACGAAGGGCTGCATGCCGTTGACTCCTTGCAGTGGGGGGTGGGAAATATCGGTTCAGGGCGCCGGCTGGCGCAGGCTCGCGGCCAGCTCGTCGAGATCGAGCACGGCGCGGCTGAGGTAGAACTCCGCCCCGCCCTGCCCGCCTGTCTCCGACGCCTGCAGCAACGGGCGGACGAACTGGTAGCTGCTGCGGATCTTGGCCAGCGCCGCGGCATGCTCGGGCAAAAGCAGGCGCAGCTGCGCGAAACGCGCTTCGAGCACCTGGTCGAGCGCCTGCGGCGACACCTGCGGGAAAGTTATGGGCATGCCCGACGGCCAGGGGTAATGACGTATCTGGTAATCGAGCAGCAGGCTGGCCAGATCCAGGCTCTGCTGCCCCAGCAACTGCACCGACGTCGGCGCCTCGACAGCGACCGAGGCCGGCGCGACGACCCCGGCGGCCGCCTGTTGCAGCGCGCGCTGCTGGCTAAGCAGCTGGGCCAGCAGCTGCGGATAGGCCTGGCGCTTCCGGCGCGGCAAGGCGTCGAGCGTGGCGAAGCTGCGTTGCATGGCCGCCAGCGGCGCGGCCAGCTCGGGCGGCTGGCCCAGCTGCAGAACCTGAATCTGCAGGCTGTGCAGGTGGTGGTAGACGGCCGTCAGGCTGCGCGGATCCGGTGCCCGCTCGGCCGGATTGAAGTACAGCAGGGCGCTGGCGCAGAGCAGTTGGCCGCGCGCGCTCAGCTCGTTCAACGGTTGGGGCTGGCCGGCGGCCAATAGCGGGGCACACAACAAGGGCAGCAGGGAAAGCCGGATGACTCTGCGCATGGTCCTAACCTCGTTCTAATTGTTATCGGGCTAAGCGGTTCTGCACCTGCCAGCGACAGGCGCGTCCGCGGCGGCAGGCGCAGCCGCCGCGGAGGTGGAATAAAAAAGCGGACGACTGCTACCCCAGCCGCCGCGAAGCATCCAGGGCGGTGCCCCCCGGATTGACCAGCTCTTTGGTGCCCGGTGCGCTGAACAGCGCAGCCCGGCGATGGTGGACGCACTCGCCTTGCCAAACGGCAAGCAAGCGCCGCCACACAGGATTAAAAGGCGGCGAGCTGCGTGCGCAGTCGCCGCAAACGCTCCGGAGCGTCACGCCGAAGCGGGTCACGCCCTGACCTGAAAGCACAGGGCGTGGCGGTTACTGGCGCCGGATCGCGCAGCCGGTGGCCGCCTGCAGTTGGTCGAAGTCCACCCCGGGGGCCATCTCCACCAGCTCGAGGCCGGCAGCGGTGATGTCCAGCACGGCCAGGTCGGTGATGATCCGGTCGACCACGCCGACGCCGGTCAGCGGCAGGTCGCAGCGTTCGAGGATCTTGTGCGCGCCGCCCTTGGCGCAGTGCTCCATGATCACCACCACGCGCTTCACGCCGGCCACCAGGTCCATGGCACCGCCCATGCCCTTGACCATCTTGCCGGGGATCATCCAGTTGGCCAGGTCGCCGTTCTCGGCCACCTGCATGGCGCCGAGCAGGGCCAGGTTGATGTGGCCGCCACGGATCATGGCGAAGCTCTCGGCGCTGTCGAAGAAGCTGCTGCCGGGCAGCGTGGTGATGGTCTGCTTGCCGGCGTTGATCAGGTCGGCATCGATCTCCTCCTCACCGGGGAAGGGGCCGATGCCGAGCAGGCCGTTCTCGCTCTGCAGCCAGACCTCCATACCGTCGGGGATGTAGTTGGCCACCAGGGTCGGCAGGCCGATGCCGAGGTTGACGTAGAAGCCGTCCTGCAGCTCGGCGGCGGCGCGTTGCGCCATTTCTTCGCGGGTCCAGGCCATGATCAGTTCCCCCCTGCCGCTTTAGAAAGCGTGCGGACTTCGATGCGTTTTTCCGGGTTGGGGTTGAGCACCAGGCGCTGCACGAAGATGCCCGGCAGGTGGATCTCGTCGGGGCCCAGTTCGCCGACCTCGACGATTGCCTCGACCTCGGCCACGCACACCCGGCCGGCCTTGGCGCACAGCGGATTGAAGTTGCGCGCGGTCTTGTTGAACATCAGGTTGCCGGCCCTGTCGGCCACCGCGCCCTTGATCAGCGCCACATCGGCGGTCAGGGAGCGCTCCATCACGTACCAGTCGCCGTCGAACTGGCGGGTTTCCTTGCCCTCGGCGATCAGCGTGCCGTAGCCGGTGCGAGTGAAGAAGGCCGGGATGCCGGCGCCGCCGGCGCGCAGCTTCTCGGCCAGGCTGCCCTGGGGGGTGAACTCCAGCGTGAGCTCGCCGGCCAGGTACTGGCGCTCGAACTCCTTGTTGCCGCCGACGTAGGAGGAAACCATCTTCTTGATCTGGCGGCTGTAGAGCAGCGGGCCGAGGCCGAAGTCGTCGACCCCGCAGTTGTTGCTGATGATGGTGAAGCCGGTCTTGCCGGTCTCGCCCAGCGCCGCGATCAGCGCCTCGGGGATGCCGCACAGGCCGAAGCCGCCAGAGGCGATGGTGATGCCGTCGTGGACGATATCGGCCAGTGCGGCATGGGCATCGGGATAAATCTTGTTCATGGATGACCTCGGGATTGATCTGAACCTAGCGCTCCAGCACATAGGTACCGGGCGCGGCGCACAGCGCCGGGTATTTCTTCGAGCCGAGCGTTTTCGGCGCGCTGCGGCTGGCGCCGGAGCGCTGGCCGATCCACTGCCGCCAGTGCGGCCACCAGCTGCCTTGCTGGCGCTCGCCGGCGGCCTCGAGCCAGTCCTCGGCCTCGGGCTGGGCCGCCGGAGCGGCATGAAAATAGGCCTTGGGATTGCCCGGCGGGTTGACCAGGCTCTGCAGGTGGCCGGCATTGGACAGGACGAAGGTGCTGCCTTCGCCGAACAGCCGCGCGGTGCCGTAGCAGCCCTGCCAGGGGGTGATGTGGTCGGTGGTGCCGCCGACCACATAGGCGCCGACCTGCACCTGGGTCAGGTCGATCGGCAGGCCGGCGATGCGCAGCCGGTTCGGGTTGCTGAAGGGGTTCTGCTCGATCAGGTCCAGGTAGTCGGCGTGCAGCTGCGCCGGCAGGCGCGTGGTGTCGCTGTTCCAGGCCAGGATGTCGAAGGCCGGCGGCTTGTTGCCGAGCAGGTAGTTGTTGACCCAGTAGTTCCAGATCAGGTCGTTGGGCCGCAGCCAGGCGAACATGCGCGCCATTTCCTGGCCGCTGAGCACGCCCTTGCGCCGCGAGCCCGCCTTGGCCGCGGCCAGCGCGGTCGGGGTGGCAATCATACCGATGCCGGTGTCGTCCATTACCGCAGGCATGTCCAGCACGCATACCGCCCAGTTGGTGTTGGCCACCTTGGCGCCCTCGCCCTGGGCCGCCAGCCAGCCCAGGTAGGCGGCCAGGGTGATGCCGCCGGAGCAGGAGCCCCACATGTTGACGTCCGGGCTGCCGGTGATCTGCCGCGCCACGTCCACCGCCTGGTCCAGGCACTGCACGTAGTCGGACAGGCCCCAGTCGCGCTGCTTGGCCGTGGGGTTGCGCCAGCTGATGACGAACAGCTGCACGCCGCTGTCCTGGATCCACTTGATCAGGCTTTTTTCCGGCGACAGGTCGACGGCGTAGTACTTGTTGATCTGCGGCGGCGACATCACCAGCGGGCGGCTGAACACGCTCGGCGTGGTGGGGGCGAACTGCAGCAGCTCGAACATCTTGTTGCGAAACACCACCTCGCCCTTGGCCGTGGCGAGGTTCTCGCCCAGCTTGAACGGCGTGCTGTCGACCTGCGACGGCAGGCCGCGGTTGTGCAACAGGTCGCGGGCCAGCTGGCGGCCGCCCTGCAGCAGGCTGGCGCCGCCGGTGTCGACCACCCTGCGCAGCGCCGCGGGGTTGGTCAGCAGCAGGTTGCTCGGCGCCAGGGCATCGACCAGCAGGGAGGCGACGAAACGTGCGCGGCCCTTGTCGGCGCCCTGCAGGTCCGAAGATTCGATAAAGCCATTGAGCTCGCGCTCGCCGGCCAGGTAGCTCTGCACCAGGGCGCGCAGGAAGGGGTTGCTGTGCCAGGCCGGATCGGCGAAGCGCTTGTCCTTGGGCGCCGGTGCCAGCGCGGACGCGCCGCTGGCGATGCGGTACAGCTCGCGCAGGTAGTTGCCGCCGTGCATGCCGGCCTTGAACGGGGTGCGCGCCACCGCCTTGAGCAGCGAGCCGGCGGCGCCGAGCACATCGCGCGGGCGCACGCCGATCAGCGGGGTCACCGCCAGGGTGTGCTTCTCCGCGGCCTCGGCCAGTTCGGCGGCCGTCTCCAGCACTATCGACTTGGCGGTCGGCTTGGCGACCTTGCGCACCACCTTCTTGGCGGTCGGCTTGCTGGCGCTCGGCGCCTTGCTCCGGCTGCTGCGCGGCTTGCGCAGGGCGGCGCCGGCCGGCACGGCGGACTGCTCCGGCGTGGGGGATTCGGGGTTTTGCTTCATGACAAGTCTCGGCTAGGCAGGCTCGGAAGGCGCATCACCAGCCCCAGTGCAACAGCACCAGGACCAGCGCGGCGAGGAAGGCGGTTTCGCCGATCATCAGCAGGATCGGCTTGATCCCGACGGTGGCCAGCTCCTTGAGCTGGGTCTTCATGCCGAGGGCGGCGATGGACACCACCAGGCACCAGCGCGACAGCTCGTTGATACCGCCCTGCACCAGGCTCGGCACCCAGCCGGTGCTGTTGATGCAGGCCAGGATCAGGAAGCCGACGGCGAACCAGGGCAGCAGCGGCGGGCGCTGGCCGCCGGTCTCGGCGCCCTGCATGCGGGTGATCATGGCGGCCACCACTATCACCGGCAGCAGCATGGCCACGCGCATCAGCTTGACCACGGTGGCGGTGTCGCCGGTTTCCGCCGACATGCTGTAGCCGGCGCCGACCACCTGGGCCACGTCGTGGATGGTGGCGCCGAGGAACACCCCGGCGAGCTCCGGCGACAGCGCAAACCAGTTGGCGATCATCGGGTAGAGGATCATCGCCAGGGTCGACAGCGCCGACACGCCGATCACAGTGAACAGGGTGGCGCGTTCCTTCTGCGGGTGGTTGGGCAGCGCCGCGGCCAGCGCCAGCGCCGCCGAGGCGCCGCAGATGGCGGTGGCGCCGCCGGTGAGCATGCCGAACAGGCGCTGGAAGCCCAGCGCCTTGGCCGCCAGCACCGACAGCGAGATGGTCAGCACCACCAGCACCACCACCAGCGCCAGCGGCTTCCAGCCGAGGCCGGCGATCTGCTCCAGGGTGATGCGCATGCCCAACAGGCACACGCCTAGGCGCAGCACGGTGCGCGCGGTGAACTCGATGCCGGCCTTGCACTTGCCCTCGCTGGCGAGGAAGTTCAGCGACAGCCCCAGCAGCAGGGCGAACAGCATCACCGGTGCGCCGTAGTGCTCGGAGAGGAAGGTGGCGGCAGCGGCGGCCACCAGGCTGACGCTGATGCCCGGCGCCAGTTCGCGCACGCGGTCGTTGAACTGGACCAGAGTAATGGTGGTCATGGGGCCGACTCCTGCGGCGAAACAAGGATGTGCAACTGCTCGCCCTCCACCTCTACCGGGTAGGTGGGCACTTTCAGCTGGGTGGAATTGAGCAGGTAGCCGCTGGCCAGGTCGAAGCGCAGACCATGGGCGCCGCACTGGATCACTCGGCCCTGCAGCTTGCCGCCGCACAGCGACGAGCCCTGGTGCGGGCAGCTGTCGCCGATGGCGTAAAACTGCCCCTCGACGTTGAACAGCGCCAGGCTGTAGCCCTCGCCTTCGAGCAGCAGGCGCGCCCCGGGGGCGGCCACCTGCGCCAGGGCGACGCTGATACGCCGGCTCATGCCCGGCGCTCCTCGGGCTCGTCAAGGGCCCGGCGCATGGCCAGCAGCAAGGCGTTGGCCGACTGCGCCCCGGATACGTCCAGGCGCTTGTTGAAGACGAAATGGGGTACGCCCTGGGCCGCGCTCGCCCCGGGCGCGAAGTACGGCTGGCCGTTGCCGCGCAGTACCGGCGCCAGCTGGGCGGTGTCGAAACCGCAGGCCTGGGCGATGGCCAGCAGGGTGGCGCCATCGCCGAGGTTCTCGCCATGCTGGAAATAGGCGGCAAACAGGCGCTCCAGCAGGGCATCGCGCTGGGCCGGCTGGCCCAGCGCGGCGGTGCAGGCCAGCAGACGATGGGCGTCGGCGGTATTGGGCATCTGCGCGATGCGGCTCAGGTCGAGATCCAGCCCCGCGACGCTGGCGGCGCGCTGCACCTGGGCCTGGCGCAGGCTCACCGCCTCAGCACTGCCCAGGCGTTCCAGGTAGAAGGCGGCAAAGGGCACGCCCTCGGCCGGCAGATGCGGCAACAGTTGCACGCCATGCCACTGCTGCTCCACCCGCACACCGGGCCGCTCGTGCTGCAGCTGCAGCAGGGCCCTTTCCAGCTGACGCTTGCCGATCAGGCACCAGGGGCAGATGAAGTCGAAGAACACCTCGACCTGCAATACGGCGCTCATGCCTGGGCCTCCAGCGCCGCCTCGACGGCTTTCTCCTCGACGCCCTCGCCTTTCAGTCGCGCCATGTCGGCCAGGTAGCTGCGCCCCGCCAGGAGGAACACCGCGGCGGCGGCGATGCTCACCAGCGGCACCAGCTGGAAGGCATTGTCCAGGCCGATCAGATCGGAGACCTTGCCGGTCAGCAGCGGGCCGGTGGCCAGGCCGAGCAGGTTGTTGGCCAGGGTCAGGGTGGCGAACGCGGTGCCGTGCACCTTGTGGTGGGTCAGGTTGGCGACCATGGCGCCGGCCGGGCCCGAGGTGCCGGCGGCGATCACCATGCCCAGGCCAATCAGCGCCAGCTGGGCGGTGCCGAACGGCAGGGCGAAGGCCAGCGACAACAGCAGGCAGCTGCCCAGGCAGTAGGCCATGCACAGGCTGATCTTGCGTTCGGGGCCATGGCGGCTCATGCGGTCGCTGAGCATGCCGCAGAGAATCATGCCGACGCCGCTGCACAGCACGATGATGGCGGCCACGGCGCCGGCCTTGTCGGTGCTCATGCCGTAGAAGCGGTTGAGGTAGCTGGGCATCCACACGATCACGGTGCCGCCGACGAACAGCTGCAGGCCGCTGGCGACATAGGCGCAGAGTACCGAACGGCTGGAATACAGGGTGCGCAGCGGCCGGCCGACCTTCAGCGCCGCCGCGCCGGCTGCCTTGGCCACGCGCTGCGGGGCGATGCGCGACTCGCGCACCACGATCGGATAGAGCAGCGCCAGCGCCAGGCCGAAGAACGCCATGCCGGCGAACGCCCAGCGCCAGCCGAAGTGCTGCGCCATCACGCCGCCCAGGGCCATGCCCAGCACCGAGCCGAACATGCCGCCGGAGATGAAGGCGCCGGACAGGGTGGCGCGCATCTCACGGGGAAACACCGAGACCACCACGGCGATGCCGACGCTGCCATAGGCGGCCTCGCCGACGCCGACCAGAAAGCGGGCCCAGAACATCTGCTCGTAGTTCTGCGCCAGTGCGCAGCCCAGGGTCGCCAGGCTCCAGACCACCGCCATCAGGGTCAGGCTCTTGATCCGCCCGAAGCGGTCGGCGAGCAGCGACAGCGGGAAGGTCAGCAGGCCGACCATCAAGGCGACTATGCCGCTGAGCAGGCCCAGCTGGGTGTCGCTCAGCGCCCACTCGGCCTTGAGGCTGGGGAACACGGCATTGAGCACCTGCCGCGACATGTAGTCGGAAATCAGCAGGCCGAAGGTCAGGGCGAAGACGATCCAGGCATAGCGGCGCGCTATCCCCTGGGAGCTATCCTCGATGTCATCGCCGATATGATGCGCAGCCATGCTGCCTCCTCGAACTGTCGTTATTGTTTTAGGGTAAAAGCCTCTGGGAAAAAGCTCCTCACCCGCCTCTTGTGGGGGCGGAGGGCCGGCGTCGCATCCGCCAACGTGGCGACGGACGCGACTACCAACCGGGCAAGAGCTTTATCGCAAAAGCCTCGGGATCAGCCGAACACGCCAGCCAGCCGGCTGGCGTGTTCGCTACGGGTGCTGCCGGCGAGCCGGCATCGCCCTCCCCCCTGGACCTGACCAAAACAGGGGGACTGACTCGGTCGATCAACCGCGTTGCGGCACGCCCTTCTGGCCCGCCTTGCGGTTCGGCGCCATGCCGTTGGCCAGCAGGGTTTGCTCGACGCTGTCGTACTGCACGCCGATGCGGTAGATCTCGCGCGCTTCCTTGCCGCTGGCGATCTCGCGGCCCAGCTCGTGGGCCACGCGCACCGTCTGCTGGATCTGCTGCACCGAGGTGAAGCGCTTGCCATGCTGGTCGACTATGGTGTCCTCGATGCCGCAACGCGGGTGCAGGCCCATGGCCAGGGCCATGGCGTTGAACGGCAGGACGTTCTTCAGCAGCGACTCGGCGGTGAGGGTACAGCCGTCCGGCGCGCGGTGGATGAAGTTGAAGAAGTTGAACGGGTTGGGGCCGTCGAAGCCGCCGCCGATGCCAATCCAGGTGAGGTTCAGCGGGCCCATGTACAGGCCCTTGCGCACCATGCGCTCGAGGGTTTCCAGGGCGTGGATGCCGGTCAGCTGGAAGTGCGGCTGGATGCCGTTGGCGGTCAGGCGCTTGAGGTGCTCGGCGACCCAGGCCGGGCCGGCCGGCACGGTCATCTCGCTGTAGGCGGCCTGGAACGCCGGGTTGGCCAGGGAGGTGCCTTCCAGGTACTCCGGATAGAGCAGCTCCATGATGTTCATCTGGGTGGTGTTGATCGCCACGGTGACCTGATCGGGCTTGGGCGTCAGTTCGGCGAGCATGTGGCGGGTGTCGTCGGACAGCCACTTGGCCGCCTCGCCTTCGCCTTCCGGGGCGAAGGAGATCGAGCCGCCGACCTGGATGATCATGTCCGGCACGGCCTCGCGCACCCCCTTGATCAGCTCGTTGAACTTGGACAGGCGCTTGGAGCCGCTGCCGTCCAGCTCGCGCACGTGCAGGTGGAGCACGGTGGCGCCGGCCTCATAGCAATCGACCGCCTTCTGGATCTGCTCGTCCATGGTCACCGGGATGTCTTCCGGGAAGTCCGCCGGCATCCACTCGGGGCCGTAGGGGGCGACGGTGATCACCACCTTTTCCATGTTTTCCGGGTGCAGCGAATCGTCGAAGAATTGCATGGGATCCTCGCTTGGTCTTGTCAAAGTAGCCCGCCCCGCAACGGTAGGAACGGAACGGGCGAAAGGGTTAGTAGGTCTTGTCGCCGATGATCCCGGCTCGCTCCATCTTGCGATGGCAGGGCGGGTAGTCCATGACCGCGTAGTGCTGGGTACTGCGGTTGTCCCAGATCGCCACGCTGTTGGGCTGCCAGCGCCAGCGCACCTGGTATTCGGGGATGTACGCCTGGCTGATCAGGTAGCGCAGCAGGTCGCTGGCGCCGGGGTTGGCGTCCTGGCCGAAACGCACCCGATCCGGGGTGTGGTAGTTGCTGAAGTGGGTGGTGAAGGCGTTGACGAACAGCACCTTCTCGCCGGTTTCCGGATGGGTGCGCACCACCGGGTGCTCGGCATCCGGGTACTGCGCCTTGAGCGCCAGGCGCTTGTCGATCGGCATCGCCGCGCCGAAGCTGGCCTCGATGCTGTGGCGCGCGCGCAGGCCCTCGAGCCTGGCTTTGACGTCGTCCGGCAGATTGGCGTAGGCCACCACCATATTGGCCCACATGGTGTCGCCGCCCACCGGCGGGCACTCGATGCAGCGCAGCACGCAACCCAGCGGCGGCGCCTCGCGCCAGGTGGCGTCGGTGTGCCAGGCGTTCTCGTAGCGGTCCATCGGCTGATCCGGGCGCTTGTAGATCTGCACCAGGCCCGGGTGCTCCGGGTCGCTGCCGGCCACCGGGTGGTCTTCCAGCTCGCCGAAACGGCGGGCGAAGGCCACGTGCTCGGCGCGGCTGAACTCCTGCTTGCGCAGGAACAGCACGCGATGCCTGAGCAACTGCTGGCGGATCTCGGCGAACAGCCCGTCGTCGTGGATGGCGTCGGCCAGATTCACGCCGATCAGCTCGGCGCCGATGTTGTAGGTCAGTTGTTCGACTTGCATGGCGGGCCTCCTCAGATGACGAAGATCGACGAGCCGGTGGTCTTGCGCGACTCCAGGTCGCGGTGCGCCTGCACCGCGTCCTGCAGCGCGTAGTGCTGGTTGATCTCGATCTTGATCCGGCCGCTGCCGACATGGTCGAACAGCTCGCCGGTCAGCGCCGCCTTCTCCGCCGGGTCGGCGATGTAGTCGGCCAGGGCCGGGCGGGTCATGTACAGCGAGCCCTTCATCGCCAGCAGCTGCGGGTTGAAGCCTTCGATCGGCCCGGAGGCGGTGCCGACGCAGACCAGCAGGCCACGGCGCTTGAGCGAGTCCAGCGAGCCCATGAAGGTGTTATTGCCGACGCTGTCGAACACCACGTTGACGCCGACGCCGTCGGTCAGCTCGCGCACACGGCTGGCGACGTCTTCATGGCTGTAGTTGATGGTGTGGTCGCAGCCGTGGGCGCGGGCCACTTCGGCCTTGGCCTCGCTGGACACCGTGCCGATCACGGTCAGGCCGAGCAGCTTGGCCCACTGCGAGACGATCAGGCCGACGCCGCCGGCGGCGGCGTGCAGCAGGATGCTGTCGCCGGCCTTGAAGTCATGGATGCGGCGCATCAGGTAGGCCGAGGTCAGGCCGCGCATGGTCATGGCCGCGGCGGTCTCGAAGGCGATGGTGTCGGGCAGCTTGATCAGTGGCGCAGCCGGGATCAGGCGCTCGGTGGAGTAGGCGCCGAGGGTGTTGAGAAAGCCGGTGTAGGTGACGCGATCGCCGACCGCCACGTTGCTCACGCCCTCGCCCACCGCCTGCACCACGCCGGCCGCCTCCACGCCCATGCCGTTGGGCAGCGGGATCGGGTAGGTGCCGTTGCGGAAGTAGGTGTCGGCGTAGTTCAGGCCAACGGCCACATGGCGCAGGCGAACCTCGCCTGGGCCGGGTTCGCCGACTTCGACGTCCTCATAACGAAGGACTTCGGGAGCACCGGTTTCGTAGAAGCGTACGGCTTTGGCCATGCCTGATTTCTCCAATCATCGATCTTGACGAACAGCGTCGATTTGCGTTGATTGGACTTTAGGGCGAGGGCCTGGCGGGTGCTTCTCATCGGACGACAGGCGCTTTTCATTTAATGACAAGGCAGCCGGGACGAACCGCCGGCAGCCAGGCTGTGCAGCCGCCCCTCAGGGCAGCGCGGCCTGCACCGTCTCGTCGACTTCGTGCCAGCTGCTATCGGGATCGAAGCGGCTCATGGCCAGGGCCTGGTTGCCGCCGTCGGGGCCCAGATCCTTTTCGAACACCCGCCCCTCGTGACTGATCATGAAGCTCATCACGCCGCTGTCGCCATAGGCGCTGGGCCAGGCGATCAGGGCAAAGCCGCGGCTCATGTTGTCGCCCAGCAGGTAGTCGTAGGCGCCGCCCGGCGCCGAAGGCCCCTGGGCGGAGAGGATGCGGTAGCGATAGCCCTGCCAGTCGCCGTCCGGCAGTTCGTCGCCGAACAGCGGGCCCAACGGGCTTTCCTCGAGGCCGGGTTGCTCGACCCAGTACAGGCCGTCGTGCTGGCCATCGCGGCTGACGAACTGCTGTGCGTACTCCAGTACGCCGTCGCCGTCGCGGTCGACCTCGGCGTAGTCCATCTGCGCGTCGTGGTAGGCGCGCACCGCCTGCAGGGTGGCCAACTCGTTGCGGCCGATGCGACGCACGCGGATGGTCTCGCCGCCGGCCTGGGTATCGAAGCGCCATCCCGAGGCGTCGCGCATCAGTGGCAAGGGAAACTCCCAGGCCTCCTGGCCCACGACCAACACCGCCTGGTCGGGGGCCGTCGAACGAATTTCGTGATGTTCCCGGTACAGGGCGAGGAAGGCGTCGACATCCTCGCGCTCGATGCCTTCGAGCGGAATGTAGCTGCGCCACTGCTCGCCGAGCAGGGCCGCCATGCGCGCGGCGTCGGCGCGCTGGTTGCCCAGGGCGAGGATCAGGGCATCCACCGCAGCATTGGGGCTGGGAAAGCTCTGCTGCGCCTGCAAGCCCTGCAACGGCAGCGCCAGCAGCACCAGCAGGAAGACGCGAAGAACGGCGTTGGTCATGGCTGGACTCCCTGTCAGCGCCGCCGGGCGCCGCCGCGAGACGCGGAAATGGCGGGACGACTGACGGCGTGCCCGGCGGCGCGCGCCGCCTGCGGACGACTGGCGGCGGCGCGGCTGAGCTGGCCGCGTTCGCTGTAGTTGCGCGCCTGGCTGGGCGAGCGGGCGCCGGCGAAGGCATTGTTGCGGGCGCCCTGGCCCGCGGAATACTGCTGGCGGGCCTGCTGCCGGGTCTGCGCATTGCTGCGCAGTTGATCGTTCTGGCGCACAGGCTGATTGCGCAGGTCGCGGTCGGCCGTCTGCGCCCGCTCGCGGGCCTGGCGGTTGCTGCTGGCCGGGCTGTCGAAACCGCGTTGTTCCAGGCTCTGCCGGGCGCGCTCGCGCTCTGCACTGCGCGCCGGGTCGCGGCCGCGCAGCTCCTGGCGCTGCTCGCTGCCGCTCAGGCGCTGGCCGTACTGCTCGCGGCTGGCGCGGTCGCGGTAAGGCACGCCGTCGCGATTGAGCGCGTTGTGCTGCCAGGTGTTGTCGCCGGCATTGATCTGGCGGTTGCGGTTGATGTTGTTGTAGCGGTTCACGTCGATGTCGATATCGCCGTGTCCCCAGTCGCAGTCGCCCCACAGCGAGTCGATGATCGCCACCCCGGCGGCGAAGGCCAATCCGGTGGCCAGCGCGCTGCCGAAGTAGTAGCCCGGCGGTGGCGGGTAGTACGCCGGCGGATAGCTGGGATAGGGCCAGGTGCCGTAGACCACGCTGGGGTTGTAGCTCGGCACATAAACCACCTGCGGGTCGGCCGACTCGATGATGATGGTCTGCTGGCTGCTCACCGGTTGCGCGGTCGAGCCGCTCGCGCTGGGCTGCACGCTGACCTGCTGCTGCTCGTTGCTCTGCAGGTTGCCGGCGGCCTGGGCCTGGCGGCGCAGGCGCTGCACCGAGTCCATCACCGCATCTGGCTGGGCCAGGAAGGCATCGCCGACGCGCTGCACCCAGGCCGGGTCCTGGCCGAGGGTGACCAGCACCGCCGGGAAGGCGACCAGCGACTGCACGCTGGGGTCCCAGGGCTGCTCGGCGACCTGGCGCACGGCATCGTCGCCACTGGCTTGCGGATTGGCCTTGGACCAGGCCACCGCATCGGCGACGTCGCCGGGATAGGTGGCCGCCATCAGCACCTGGGCCAGCAGGGCATCGGGATAGAGCGCCAGCGGCGCCAGCATCTGGTCGAGTTCCTCAGTGCCGAACACCTGCTCCGCAGTCGCCGCCGCCGGCTCCTCGGCCGCCAGTAGCGGCGGCCCGGCAAGGCCACCGAGGACCAGCAGGAGAGGCAGTATCTGCAACATGACGCATCCCCTTGCACGCAGGCGCGTGCGCTGGCGACGGAGTTCAGCAAGCATAGGCCGGCGCTGGGCATTTGCCATGGCGTGGCGTCCATCCGCCGCGCCTGTTGCGTCGCGGCATGGACAACCGCCGCATCGCCGCCTCAGAAACGCTCCTCGACCATGCGGAAGGGGTAATGCGCCCCCTTGTAACGGCCGATCCTGCCGCGCTTGGGCAGTTCGATCTTCTGCTCCCGGGTGATGTCCTCGTAGGGCACCTGCTTGAGCAGATGGCTGATGATGTTCAGCCGCACCCGCCGCTTGTCCTCGGAACGGGCCATGTACCAGGGGGCCCAGGAGGTGTCCGAGGCGGCGAACATCTCGTCGCGGGCGCGGGTGTAGTCGTCCCAGCGGCTGAAGGACTTGAGATCCATGGGCGACAGCTTCCAGATCTTGCGCCCATCGTTGATGCGCTCCTTCAGGCGTCGCTGCTGCTCCTCGGCACTCACCTCCAGCCAATACTTGATCAGGATGATGCCGGACTCGACCATCATCTTCTCGAACAAGGGCACCACGGTGAGGAACTTGTGCGCCTGCTCCTCGCTGCAGAAGCCCATCACCCGCTCGACGCCGGCGCGGTTGTACCAGCTACGATCGAAGATCACCACCTCGCCCGCGGCGGGCAGGTGCTGCAGGTAGCGCTGGGCATACATCTGGCTCTTTTCCCGCTCGGTCGGAGCCGGCAAGGCCACCACGCGAAACACCCTTGGGCTGACCCGCTCGGTGATGGCCTTGATGGTGCCGCCCTTGCCGGCGCCGTCGCGCCCCTCGAAGACGATGCAGACCTTCAGACCATTGGCGACCACCCACTGCTGCAACTTGACCAGCTCCACGTGCAGGGCCTTGAGCTCTTGCTCGTAGTCCTTGCGACGCAGCGGTTCGGTGGCAGAGGTTTGCTCCTTGTCCTTGTCCTTCTTCTTGCCCATGGTTCGAGACCTCGTCGGTGCGTTGGGGGATGCGGCACTGAACGACCGATGCCACCCGTGATGGGTGGCACCCTGGTGTGCAGGCTTGCGCGGCGCGCGACGCCATGGCGGCTGCCGCCCTGCGCCCCTGAACGCTGCCTACCAGCATCAGGCTAGCAGCCTTGCTGCCGCTTGCACGGCCGCCACCCCGGCGCGCCCGGCGCCGCTCAGGCCCCCGCCAGTTCCTGTTCGCGGATCAGCTTCTTGTTGATCTTGCCGACGCTGGTCTTGGGGATGTCGGCGACGAAACGGATCTGCCGCGGGATCGCCCACTTGTTGATCTGCCCGCTGTCGACGAACTGCTGCAGGTGCACTTCGATTGCCGCCTGGTCGAGGCTCGCGCCCGGCGCACAGACCACCAGGGCCAGCGGCCGCTCGCCCCACTGCGCATCTGGGATACCGACCACGGCCACCGAGGCCACCGCTTCGTGCTGGCTGATCAGGTTCTCCAGGTCCAGCGAGCTGATCCATTCGCCGCCGGTCTTGATCACATCCTTGATGCGGTCCTTGATCTCCACCACGCCGCGGGCGTCGATCGAAGCCATGTCGCCGGTGTGCAGCCAGCCGCCCTGCCACAGCTCGGCGCCCTTCTGTGGCTCATGCAGGTAGCCCTGGGTCAGCCAGGGCGCGCGCACCACGATCTCGCCCAGGGCCACTCCATCATGGGCCACGTCCTGGCCGTTGGCGTCGACGATGCGCAGGTCGACCAGGGGGATCGGCACGCCGGTCTTGATCCGCTCGGGGATCTGTTCGTCCATCGGCAGGGCCAGGTCTTCGGTGCGCAGGTGGGTCAGGGTCAGCAGCGGGCAGGTCTCGGACATGCCGTAGCCGCAGTGCACGCGCATGCCCCGCTCGCTGGCTTGACGCGCCAGGCCGAGGGTCAGGGCGCTGCCGCCGAGCAGCATCTTCCAGCCGGTAAAATCGGTGCGCCTGCCCTCCTCGCACTCCAGCATCATCTGCAGGATGGTCGGCACGCAGTGGGAGAAGCTCACCCCCTCCTCGCGGAACAGGCGCACCAGGCTGTTGGGCTCGTAGCGGCCCGGATACACCTGCTTGAGCCCCATGGCCGTGGCCACGTAGGGCACGCCCCAGGCATGCACGTGGAACATCGGGGTGATCGGCATGTACACGTCCCCCGAGCGCAGCAGCGGCTGGCCGTCCCAGCCGGCGAAGGTGCCCAGCTCGTTCATGGTGTGCAGCACCAGCTGACGGTGGCTGAAGTACACGCCCTTGGGGTTGCCAGTGGTGCCGGTGGTGTAGAACAGGGTGGCCACCGAGCGCTCGTCGAAATCGGGGAAATCGAAGTGGCTGGCGGCGCCGGCCAGCAGGGTCTCGTATTCGCCCAGCGACGGCAGCCGGGTCGGTTTGGCGCTGCTGTCGGTCAGCTGCACGTAACCCCTGACGGTTCTCAGCTCGCCCTGCACCTGCTCCATCAGCGGCAGGAAATCGTCATGCACCAGGACGATATCGTCCTCGGCGTGGTTCATGGTGTAGGCGACCTGCTCCGGCGACAGGCGGATATTCACCGTATGCAGCACGGCGCCGAGCATCGGCACGGCGAAGAAGCATTCCAGCGCGCGGTGGCTGTCCCAGTCCAGCAGGGCCACGGTGTCGCCGGCCTTGACCCCGGCGGCGGTCAGGGCGTTGGCCAGGCGCTGGATGCGCTCGTTTAGGGTGCGATAGCTGTAGCGCAGCCTGTCGGCGTAGACGATCTCCTGGTCCGGCTGGTAGCGCACCCCGGACAGCAGCAGGCGCTTGATCAGCAAGGGGTAGTCGTAGGCGCCCTCTGCCGGGGCAATTCTTTTTGTCGTCGCCATGTTTGTTTTCCCAACGTGACCGTTCTGAATGTTTGCATCGCTGCAGGCAGGGGTGCGCCTCATGGGCTCTCGCGCACGCGGCGGCGCCCCCTCTCGGGCCTACAGTAGAGAGCCCCGCCCGCTACCGCTTCGCCTACCACGTCATGCGCTTTACATTTGCTGACAGCGCTGCTCGCTAGCGGACATGCGCAGTTCGTAGGGGGGATGACGCTCTTTTCATCCACCACAACGATGCGATCACGCCCTGGTGGATGGATGAAGCGCCATCCACCCTACCAACGTCCCGCGTAGGGTGCGCCGCGCGCACCAGGGGTCCAAACGAAAAGCCCCGGCACTGGGGCCGGGGCTTGCGGGAGTTGCTCGAGCGTAGAACCTGTGCACGATCTCGCGAGCTAGAGCACTACAAGGCAAAAACAGGCGAGGAAGCGGAGTGTACTTTTGTACATGAGCATTCCGAGCCTGTTTTTAACGCAGTAAGGCCGACGCGCAGCAGATCGTGGATAGGTTCTTAGAACTGCGCGGCGTCCAGCAGGTACAACGACTCGCTACCGGCCTTGACCGAGGCGCTCAGCGAGTGGATGCGCGGCAGCAGGCGGGCGAAGTAGAAGCGCGCGGTGCCCAGCTTGCTGGCGTAGAACGCGTCCTGCGCCTCCTTGCCCAGCGCAGCACGCGCCATCAACGCCCACATGTAGGCGTAGGCGGTATAGCCGAACACCTGCAGGTACTCCACCGACGCCGCGCCGATCTCGTTGGGGTTGCCCTTGGC
>NZ_RFFK01000015.1 GCF_003696305.1 Pseudomonas sp. AOB-7
AGCACCGCCTTGCTGTCGTCGACGAAGGCGGCCGAAGCCGGAGCACTTAACGCCAGGGCCGCGGCCAGGGCGGACGGCATAAACAGCTGGGTGGGACGAAGTTGGTACATGGCTCTCTCTTCTTGTTGGTTGGGCCACGCCGTCTCCCAGACAGCCCACGGCGGCGTGACCCGGCGAAGGCCGACGGAGCCGGCCCGTTAGCCACGGATCTGGCCGTGGCGACTGGCCCGGTCGAAGGCTCGACCGAGCGAATTCGGCACACGCAGGCCCGCGCCGCGGACCGAAGTCCGCGCCGTGAGCGACAAGGGCGTGTGACTAGAAGTTGCGGCGGGCCAGCTTGAGCACCCAGCCGACGAGGCCGGCGCGGAACAGCAGCACGCAGATCACGAAGATCACCCCGAGGATCACGTGCACCCATTCGCCCAGCGGGCCGTTGGACAGGTAGCTCTGCAGGGTGACCACCACGCCGGCGCCGACCAGCGGACCGAGCAGCGTGCCGACGCCGCCGAGCAGGGTCATCAGGATCACCTCGCCGGACATGTGCCAGTGCGCGTCGGTCAGCGAGGCCAGTTGGAACACCACGGTCTTGGTGGCACCGGCCAGGCCGGTCAGTGCGGCGGAAATGACGAAGGCCAGCAGCTTGTGCGCATCGACGTTGTAGCCGAGCGAGACGGCCCGCGGCTCGTTCTCGCGGATCGCCTTGAGCACCTGGCCGTAGGGCGAGTGGATGGTGCGCTGGATGACCGCGAAGCCGAAGACGAACACCGCCAGCACGAAGTAGTACAGGGTCAGGTTGTCGCCGAGGTCGAACAACCCCAGCAGCTTGCCGCGTGGCACCCCGTGCAGGCCGTTCTCGCCGCCGGTGAACGGCGCCTGGACGTAGAGGAAGAACACCAGCTGGGCCAGGGCCAGGGTAATCATGGCGAAGTAGATGCCCTGGCGTCTGATCGCCAGCAGGCCGAAGCCCAGCCCGAGCAGGGTCGCGGCCAGCGTGCCGGCGAGGATGCCCAGCTCGGTGCCCAGCCCGCTGTGCTGGCTGAGCAGGTAGCCGGTGACGTAGCCGCCGGTGGCGAGGAAGGCCGCATGGCCGAACGACAGCAGGCCGGCGTAGCCGAGCAGCAGGTTGAAGGCGCAGGCGAACAGGGCGAAGCACAGGAGCTTCATCAGGAACACCGGGTACACCGCCAGCGGCGCGACCAGGGCGACGCCCAGTAGCGCCAGGTAGAACCAGCGCTGGCGCCGCGCGGCGGCCTGGCGGCGCTCGCGCACCGCCTGCGGGGGGTGCGCCACCGGCGCGGGCTTGATCTGCAGACTGGTCATGCTCATGCCTCCTTACCGAAGAGTCCCGCGGGACGGGTCAGCAGCACCAGCACCATTACCAGGAACACGATGGTGTTGGCCGCCTCGGGGTAGAACACCTTGGTCAGCCCCTCGATCAGGCCCATCGCCAGGCCGGTGACGATGGCGCCCATGATCGAGCCCATGCCGCCGATCACCACCACGGCGAACACCACGATCAGCAGGTTGGCGCCCATGGTCGGGGTGACCGAATAGATCGGCGCCGCCAGCACACCGGCGAAGGCCGCCAGGGCCGCACCGTAACCGTAGGTCAGGGTGATCAGCAGCGGCACGTTGATGCCGAAGGCCTGCATCAACTTGGGGTTCTCGGTGCCGGCGCGCAGGTAGGAGCCGAGACGGGTGCGCTCGATCATGTACCAAGTACCCAGGCACACCAGCACCGCCGCCGCCACCACCCAGGCGCGATAGGTGGGCAGGAACATGAAGCCGAGGTTGTAGCCACCCTTGAGCTGCTCCGGCATCGGGTAGGACAGCCCGGAGACGCCGAACAGCTTGACGAAGCTACCCTCGACGATCAGCGCCAGGCCGAAGGTCAGCAGCAGGCCGTAGAGATGATCCTCACCGGCGATGCGCCGCAGCAGGCCGCGCTCGATCGCCATGCCGAGGACGCCGACCAGCAGCGGTGCCAGCACCAGGGCGACCCAGTAGTTGACGCCCAGGTAGCTCAGGCCGAGCACCGCGGCGAAGGCGCCGAGCATGTACTGCGCACCGTGGGCGAAGTTGATGATGCGGAGCAAGCCGAAGATGATCGCCAGGCCCAGGCTGAGCAAGGCGTAGAAGGCGCCGTTGATCAGGCCCAGGAGCAGCTGGCCGAGCAGAACGCTCAGGGGGATGCCGAGTACCATTGTCATGATTGTTCACCCGCTGGAAGTCCGTGACACCCGGCCGCTGGCGGCCGGGTGATGGCGCCGCTCAGTTCTTCGCCACCAGCCTGCACTGGCTCTCTGCCAGCGGCCGGTAGGCCTCGTCGCCGGGGATGGTGCGGACGATCTTGTACAGGTCCCACTCGCCCTTGGACTCGGCCGGGGTCTTGACCTGGGCCAGGTACATATCGTGGACCATGCGGCCGTCGGCACGGATCTGGCCGTTCTTGGCGAACATGTCGTTGACCGGGGTGGCCATCATCTGCGCGCGCACGGTCTGCGCGTCGTCGCTGCCGCTGGCTTTGATCGCGTTGAGGTAGTGCAGGGTCGCCGAGTAGATGCCCGCCGGCACCATGCCCGGCATCTTGCCGAAGCGCGCGTGGTAGCGCTGGGCCCAGGCGCGGCTGTCCTCGTTCATGTCCCAGTACCAGCCGGTGGTCAGCATCAGCCCCTGGGTCACGTCCAGGCCCATGGCGTGGATGTCGTTGAGAAACACCACCATGCCGGCCAGCTTCTGCCCGGACTGGGCGACGCCGAACTGGCTGGCGGTCATCAGCGAGTTGACCGTGTCGGCGCCGGCGTTGGCCAGGGCGATCACGTCGGCGCCGGAACCCTGGGCCTGAAGGATGTAGGAGGAGAAGTCGCTGCTGGGGAACGGGTGGCGCACCTTGCCCAGCACCTTGCCGCCGTCGCCCTCCACCACCTTGGTGATGTCGTTTTCCATGGCGTGGCCGAAGGCGTAGTCGGCGGTCAGCACGAACCAGCTCTTGCCACCGTCGGCCAGCACCGCCCTGGCCGTGCCGTTGGCCAGCGCGTAGGAGTCGTAGGTCCAGTGGATATGGTTGGGCGAGCAGAATTCGTTGGTCAGGCTGGAGGCCGCCGCGCCGGAGATCAGCGCCAGCTTGCCGGACTGCTCCACCACCTTGCTCGCCGCCAGCACCACCGAGGAGGCGACCATGCCGGTGACCATGTCGACGTTGCGCTCATCGACCCACTGGCGCACGGTGTTGGCGCCGACATCCGGCTTGTTCAGGTCGTCGGCGCTGAATACCACGATCTTCTTGCCGTCGACCTGGCCGCCGAAGTCCTCGACGGCCATCTTCAGCGCCTCGAGGCCGCCCGGGCCGGAGAGGTCGCGGTAGGTACCGGACATGTCGGCCAGGTAGCCGATGCGGATTTCGTCGTCGCTGATCTGCGCCTGGGCGGCGCCGGCGAACAGGCTGGTGGCGAGGATGGCGCTTGCAGTCTTCTGGAACGGATTCATCTGGTTACCTTCCACGTTATTGTTGTTGTACGGGCAAAGCGACCCCGAGCCGGCGCGCCGAAACGCGCCGTGCTGCTTACTGCGGGGAAAAAGCTCAGACGCCGAGACAGCGGTTGAGCAGGTCCTGTTTGGCCTCCAACTCGGCGGCGGCGATCTCATCGACTACCTGGCCGTGATCCATCAGGTAGTGGCGGTCGGCGAGCGGCGCGGCGAAGCGGAAGTTCTGCTCCACCAGGACGATGGTCAGGCCCTTGCGCTTGAGCTTGACCAGCACCTCGGCGAGCTTCTGCACTATCACCGGAGCCAGGCCCTCGGTGATCTCGTCGAGCAGCAGCAGGTTGGCGCCGGTGCGCAGGATGCGCGCCATGGCCAGCATCTGCTGTTCGCCGCCGGACAGCCGGGTGCCCTGGCTGAAGCGCCGCTCGTAGAGGTTGGGGAACATCTCGTAGATTTCGTCCAGGCTCATCCCGCCGCTGCGCACCATGGGCGGCAGCAGCAGGTTCTCCTCGACGTTGAGGCTGGCGAAGATGCCGCGCTCCTCCGGGCAGTAGCCCACGCCCAGGCGCGGGATCAGGTGCGCGGCGATGCCGAGCGTCTCGTTGCCGTTGATCACGATCGAGCCGGTACGCCGGCCCACCAGGTTCATGATCGCGCGCAGCGTGGTGCTGCGCCCCGAGCCGTTGCGCCCGAGCAGGGTCACCAGCTCGCCGCGGCGCACCAGCAGGTCGATGCCATGCAGGATGTGCGACTCGCCGTAGAAGGCGTGCAGGTCGTTGACTCGCAGTTGCTCGTATTCGGGCACGTGCAGGCTGGTCATGACTGCACCTCCTCGATAGCCGCTGCCTCGCTGCCCAGGTAGGCCTCGCGCACCTGCGGGTTGGCCGACACGCTGGCGTAGTCGCCCTCGGCGAGGATCGCCCCGCGCGCCAGCACGGTGATGCGGTCGCACAACTGGCTGACCACGCTGAGGTTGTGCTCGACCATCAGCACGGTGCGCCCCACCGCAGCGCGGCGCACCAGGCCGATGACCATCTCCACGTCCTCACTGCCCATGCCCTGGGTCGGCTCGTCGAGCAGCAGCACGCTGGGGTCCAGCGCCAGGGTAGTGGCCAGCTCCAGGGCGCGCTTGCGGCCGTAGGGCAACTCCACCGTCAGGGTCTCGGCGAACTCCAGCAGGCCGACCTCCTCGAGCATCTGCCGGGCCCGCTCGTCGAGCGCCCGCAGGCTGCGTTCGGATTTCCAGAAGTGGAAGGAATTGCCCAGCTTGCGCTGCAGCGCCACGCGCACGTTCTCCAGCACGCTCATATGGCCGAACACCGCGGAAATCTGAAAGGAGCGCACCAGGCCGAGCCGGGCGATCTCGTTGGGCTTGAGCCCGGTGATCGGCCGGCCCTGGTAAAGGATCTCGCCGCGGCTGGGGGGAAGGAACTTGGTGAGCAGGTTGAACACCGTGGTCTTGCCGGCGCCGTTGGGCCCGATCAGCGCGTGGATGTGCCCTTGCCTGACCCGCAGATCGACCGCGTCCACCGCGGTGAAGCCGCGGAATTCCTTGGTCAGGCCGCGTGTTTCCAACACGAACTCTGGTGACATGAGGAGCCCTCTAACCTTGCTTGTTGTTATTCGGTTATGGCGCTGCAGAAGTTATTACCTTTACGTAAACGACAACATCATACGAAAGTCTAGATCCGACTTTTCGGTCGCATACGGACGCAAAAACGGGAAGGCGATCACACCGCCCTGCCCCGCGCTGGCCGGCGGCTACACCCGGCCGCCAAGCTGGAACCGAGTATAGGCAGGCGCGGATGAATTAATACCGGACAAAAAAACTGGTTGGTTATGCGGAAATATCGCAACTGAGGCGACCGGCCGGCGCCGCGATCTCAGCGCGGCACCCGCCCCATCAGGTAGAACTCCTCGTTCGGCGGCGTACCGGCCAGGGTCACCAGGCGGTTGGACAGGCCGAAGAAGGCGGCGATGGCGCCGATATCCCAGATGTCGTCGAGGTCGAAGCCGGCCGCCTGCAGACGCGCCTGCCAGTCATCATCCAGGCCGCCGCGTTCGAGGCCGACGTGCAGGGCGAAGTCGAGCATCGAGCGCTGGCGCTCGGTCAGCGGCGCGCTGCGCGGGTTGATCGCCAACTGGTCCGCCAGCAGCGGGTCCTTGGCGTAGATGCGCAGCAGCGCGCCATGCGCCACCACGCAGTACAGACAGCCGTGACGGGCGCTGATCGCGACCACGATCATCTCCCGCTCCGCCGGGGTCAGGCTGGCGGACTCGCGCGTCATCAACGCATCGTGGTAGGCGAAGAAGGCGCGGAACTCCTCCGGCCGGTGCGCCAGCATCAGGAATACGTTGGGCACGAAGCCGGCCTTTTCCTGCACGGCGAGGATGCGCTCGCGCACGTCCGGCGGCAGTTCGTCGAGCGAGTCGGGGATGGGAAAGCGGCTGATCGCGGCGTTCATGGGAGGTTCCTTATGGTGGTCGTGGTCCCGCAAGCCTGATCCTATTGCCAGAGAGCCGGCGGCGACGGGTCGGGGCACAGCCTCGGCGCGGTCGATCGCCTGCTCGCGGGAGTTGACAGGCGACGAAGTCACCTTTACGTTAACGTAAAGCAACGAAACCTGCCAACCTGTACCCATCGCCCCGCCGATAACGACAATCAAGGTGCCCCCCCCATGACCTACCCCAGCCTCAACTTCGCCCTCGGTGAAACCATCGACATGCTGCGCGATGCGGTCCACCACTTCGCCCAGGCCGAGCTGGCCCCGCGCGCGGCGCAGATCGACCGCGACAACGAGTTCCCCATGGACATGTGGCGCAAGTTCGGCGACATGGGCCTGCTCGGCATGACCGTGGAAGAGGAATACGGCGGCACCAACATGGGTTACCTGGCCCACGTGGTGGCCATGGAAGAGATCAGCCGCGCCAGCGCCTCGGTCGGCCTGTCCTACGGCGCGCATTCGAACCTGTGCGTCAACCAGATCCGCAAGAACGGCACCCACGAGCAGAAGCTCAAGTACCTGCCCAAGCTGTGCTCCGGCGAGCACGTCGGCGCCCTGGCCATGAGCGAGCCCAACGCCGGCTCCGACGTGGTGTCGATGAAGCTGCGCGCCGAGAAGCGCGGCGACCGCTACCTGCTCAACGGCAACAAGATGTGGATCACCAACGGCCCGGACGCCAACACCTACGTGATCTACGCCAAGACCGACATCAACGCCGGCTCGCGCGGCATGACCGCCTTTATCGTCGAGCGCGACTTCAAGGGCTTCTCCCGCCACCAGAAGCTGGACAAGCTGGGCATGCGCGGCTCCAACACCTGCGAGCTGGTGTTCGAGGACTGCGAGGTGCCGGAAGAGAACATCCTCGGTGTCGAAGGCGGCGGCGTGCGCGTGCTGATGAGCGGCCTGGACTACGAGCGCACCGTGCTTTCCGGCGGCCCGACTGGGATCATGACGGCCTGCATGGACGTGGTGCTGCCCTACGTGCACGAGCGCCAGCAGTTCAAGCAGTCCATCGGCGAATTCCAGCTGGTGCAGGGCAAGCTGGCCGACATGTACGCCGGCATGAACGCCTCCAAGTCCTATCTGTACAACGTCGCCAAGGCCTGCGACCGCGGCGAGGAATCGCGCAAGGACGCCGCGGCGGTGATCCTCTACACCGCCGAGATGGCCACCAGGATGGCCCTCGACACCATCCAGCTGCTCGGCGGCAACGGCTACACCAACGAGTACCCGGCCGGCCGCCTGCTGCGCGACGCCAAGCTCTACGAGATCGGCGCCGGCACCAGCGAGATCCGCCGCATGCTGATCGGCCGCGAGCTGTTCAACGAGACCAAATAATCCGTAGGGTGCGCCATGCGCACCAAAACAACGGTAGGGTGCGCACGACGCACCCTACAGGAAGCGACCATGGCCATCCTGCATACCCAGATCAATACCCGCTCCCCCGAGTTCGCCGCCAACAGCGCGGCCATGCTCGAGCAGGTCGCCGACCTGCGCACCCTACTCGCTCGCCTGCATGAAGGCGGCGGCGAGAAGGCCCAGGCGCGCCATACCGCGCGCGGCAAGCTGCTGCCGCGCGAACGCATCAACCGCCTGCTCGATCCCGGCTCGCCGTTCCTCGAGATCGGCCAGCTCGCCGCCCATGAGGTCTACGGCGAAGAGGTGCCCGCCGCCGGCGTGATCGCCGGCATTGGCCGGGTCGAAGGCGTCGAGTGCATGATCGTGGCCAACGACGCCACGGTAAAAGGCGGCAGCTACTACCCGCTGACCGTGAAGAAGCACCTGCGCGCCCAGGCCATCGCCCGTGAGAACCGCCTGCCGTGCATCTACCTGGTGGACTCCGGCGGCGCCAACCTGCCGCGCCAGGACGAGGTGTTCCCCGACCGCGAGCATTTCGGTCGGATCTTCTTCAACCAGGCCAATATGAGCGCAATGGGGATTCCGCAGATCGCCGTGGTGATGGGCTCGTGCACCGCCGGCGGCGCCTATGTGCCGGCGATGAGCGACGAGACCATTATGGTGCGCCAGCAAGCGACGATCTTTCTAGCCGGCCCGCCGCTGGTAAAGGCCGCCACCGGTGAAGTGGTGAGTGCCGAGGAGCTGGGCGGCGCCGATGTGCACTGCAAGACCAGCGGCGTGGCCGACCACTATGCCGACGACGACGAGCACGCCCTGGCCCTGGCCCGGCGCTCAATCGCCAATCTCAACTGGCGCAAGCTCGGCCAGCTCGACGCCCGCGTGCCCATCGCCCCGCGCTACCCGGCCGAAGAGCTGTACGGGGTGATCCCGGCCGACGCCAAGCAGCCGTTCGATGTGCGCGAGGTGATCGCCCGTATCGTCGACGACTCGCAGTTCGATGAATTCAAGGCGCTGTTCGGTACCACCCTGGTGTGCGGCTTCGCCCGCATCGACGGCTACCCGGTGGCGATCCTGGCGAATAACGGCATCCTCTTCGCCGAGTCGGCGCAGAAAGGCGCGCACTTCGTCGAACTGGCCTGCCAGCGCGGCATTCCGCTGCTGTTCCTGCAGAACATCACCGGTTTCATGGTGGGCAAGAAATACGAGGAAGGCGGCATCGCCAAGCACGGCGCCAAGCTGGTCACCGCCGTGGCCTGCGCCCAGGTGCCGAAGTTCACCGTGATCATCGGCGGCAGCTTCGGCGCCGGTAACTACGGCATGTGCGGCCGCGCCTACGACCCGCGTTTTCTGTGGATGTGGCCCAACGCCAAGATCGGCGTGATGGGCGCGCAGCAGGCCGCCGGCGTGCTGGTACAGGTCAAGCGCGAGCAGGCCGAGCGCGCCGGTCAGCACTATTCGGACGAGGATGAACAGCGCCTCAAGCAGCCCATCGTCGAGCAGTACGAGAAGCAGGCGCACGCCTACTACTCCAGCGCCCGACTGTGGGACGACGGGGTGATCGACCCGGCGCAGACCCGCGAAGTGCTGGCCCTGGCGCTGTCGGCCAGCCTCAATGCACCGATCGAGCCGACCCGTTTCGGTGTGTTCCGCATGTAATCCGTGGGAGGGGCTTCAGCCGCGACAACCGCGCTACAGGTCGCGGCTGAAGCCCCTCCCACACCGAATCCAATGTATCGGTGCGCACGGCGCACCCTACGGAATGACCATGACCGACTTCACCACCATCCAACTGGAAAAAGACCCGCGCGGTTTTGCCACCCTGTGGCTCAACCGTCCGGAGAAGAACAACGCCTTCAACGCCGCGATGATCCGCGAGTTGATCCTCGCCCTCGACGCCGTCGGCGAGGACAAGAGCCTGCGCTTCTTGCTGCTGCGCGGCCGCGGCAAACACTTTTCCGCCGGCGCCGACCTGGCCTGGATGCAGCAGGCCGCCGAGCTCGACTACAACGCCAACCTCAATGACGCCCGCGAGCTGGCCGAGCTGATGTACAACCTGGCTGCCCTGAAGATCCCCACCCTGGCCGTGGTGCAGGGCGCGGCCTTCGGCGGTGCGGTGGGCCTGGTCAGTTGCTGCGACATGGCCATCGGCACCGAGGACAGCCTGTTCTCCCTGTCCGAGGTGCGTATCGGCCTGGCCCCGGCGGTGATCAGCCCCTTCGTGGTTCAGGCCCTGGGCGAGCGCGCGGCCAAGCGCTACGCGCTGACCGCCGAACGCTTCGACGGTCTGAGTGCCCGCGAGCTGGGCCTGCTGGCCGAAACCTGCCCGGCCGCCGAGCTCGATGCCCAGGCCGAGGCCTGGATCGCCAACCTGCTGCTCAATAGCCCGCAGGCCATGCGCGCCAGCAAGGACCTGCTGCGCGAAGTCGGCAGCGGCGAGCTGACGCCGGCTCTGCGCCGCTATACCGAGAACGCCATCGCCCGTCTGCGCGTCAGCGCCGAGGGCCAGGAAGGCCTGCGCGCTTTCCTGGAAAAACGCACGCCCGCCTGGCAGGAGCAACAAGCATGAACCTCAAGCCTATCGACACCCTGCTGGTGGCCAACCGCGGCGAGATCGCCTGCCGCGTGATGCGCACGGCCAAGGCCATGGGCATCCGTACCGTGGCGGTGCATAGCGCCATCGACGCCAACGCGCGGCATGTGCGCGAGGCCGACCTGGCGGTGAATCTGGGCGGCGCCAAGCCGGCGGAAAGCTACCTGCTGATCGACAAGCTGATCGACGCGGCCAGGGCCAGCGGTGCCCAGGCCATCCACCCCGGCTACGGCTTTCTCTCGGAAAACGCCGGCTTCGCCCGCGCCATCGAAGAAGCCGGGCTGATCTTCCTCGGCCCGCCCGCCTCGGCCATCGACGCCATGGGCAGCAAGTCGGCGGCCAAGGCGCTGATGGAGGCCGCCGGCGTGCCGCTGGTGCCCGGCTATCACGGCGAAGCGCAGGATATCGACACCTTCCGCCAGGCCGCCGAGCGCATCGGCTACCCGGTGCTACTCAAGGCCGCTGCCGGCGGTGGCGGCAAGGGCATGAAGGTGGTCGAGCGCGAAAGCGAGCTGGCCGAGGCCCTGGCCAGCGCGCAGCGCGAGGCGCAGTCGTCGTTCGGCGACTCGCGCATGCTGGTGGAAAAATACGTACTCAAGCCGCGCCACGTGGAGATCCAGGTATTCGCCGACCGGCACGGCCACTGCCTGTACCTGAACGAGCGCGACTGCTCGATCCAGCGCCGCCACCAGAAGGTGGTGGAAGAAGCCCCCGCCCCCGGCCTGTCACCCGAACTGCGCCGCGCCATGGGCGAGGCGGCGGTCAAGGCCGCCCAGGCCATCGGCTACGTCGGCGCCGGCACAGTGGAGTTCCTGCTCGACGAGCGCGGCGACTTCTTCTTTATGGAGATGAACACCCGCCTACAGGTGGAACACCCGGTCACCGAGCTGATCACCGGCCTGGACCTGGTGGCCTGGCAGATTCGCGTCGCCCGCGGCGAGGCGCTGCCCATCGCCCAGGAGCAGGTGCCGCTTAACGGCCACGCCATCGAGGTGCGCCTGTACGCGGAAGATCCGGACCACGACTTCCTCCCGGCTACCGGCACCCTGCAGCTGTACCGCGAAGCTGCCGCCGGCCCCGGCCGGCGTACCGACAGCGGCGTGGCCCAGGGCGATGTGGTCTCGCCCTTCTACGACCCCATGCTCGGCAAGGTCATCGCCTGGGGCGAGAACCGCGAGGAAGCGCGCCTGCGCCTGCTGACCATGCTCGACGAAACCCTGGTCGGCGGGGTCAAGACCAACCTGGCCTTCCTGCGTCGCGTGCTGGCCCATCCGGCCTTCGCCGCCGCCGAGCTGGACACCGGCTTTATCCCGCGCCACGAGGCGCAGCTGCTGCCACCGCCCAGCGAGCTGCCGGAGGCCTTCTGGCAGCTGGCGGCCGATGCCTTTATCCAGAGCGAAGCCGCGCGCCGTCGCGCCGACGATGCCCATTCGCCCTGGGCCGCGCGCAGCGGCTGGCGCAGCGGCGGCCCGGCGGAGATCGAACTGCACCTGAGCTGCCAGGGCAGCAGCCGCAAGGTGCGCGCCAGCGGCCAGGCACAGCTGCAGGGCGACAGCCTGCTGGTGCCCGGCGCGGCGCAGCAGCGCCTGCCCGCGATCCGCCAGGGCGACACCCTGTATCTGCAGTGGCAGGGCGAACTGCACGCGGTCAGCCGCTTCGACCCGATCGCCGCCGCCGAGGCCAGCCATCATCAGCACGGCGGCCTGACCGCGCCGATGAACGGTAGCATCGTCCGCGTGCTGGTCGAGCCGGGCCAGGCCGTGGAGGCCGGCACCGCCCTGGTGGTGCTGGAGGCGATGAAGATGGAGCACAGCATCCGCGCGCCCGAGACCGGTACGGTCAAGGCCATCTACTGCCGCGAAGGCGAGCTGGTCAGCGACGGCGCGGTGCTGGTGGAGCTCGAGTAGCCGCAGGGTGCGCCATGCGCACCAACGGCTGCGTTGGTGGATGTAAAAAGCGACATCCACCCTACGCTGTCGTGCGTCATGCGCAGCAAGCGCCCTAAGATAGCCAAACCCCATGGTGCGCACGGCGCACCCTACGCCACCGCGCACGCGCGATGACAACGGATACATACGAGGAACCCCGATGAGCCTGCCCAAATCCGTACGCCTGGTCGAAGTCGGCCCGCGCGACGGCCTGCAGAACGAGAAGCAGCCGATCAGCGTGGCCGACAAGGTGCGCCTGGTGGACGACCTGAGCGCCGCCGGCCTCGGTTATGTCGAGGTTGGTAGCTTCGTCTCGCCCAAATGGGTGCCGCAGATGGCCGGCTCCGCCGAGGTGTTCGCCGCTATCCAGCGCCAGCCGGGGGTCACCTACGCCGCGCTGACGCCAAACCTGAAAGGCTTCGAGGCCGCCCTGCAGGCCGAGGTCGAGGAAGTGGCGGTATTCGCCGCCGCCAGCGAGGCCTTTTCGCAGAAGAACATCAACTGCTCCATCGCCGAGAGCCTGGAGCGCTTCGTGCCGCTGATGGAGGCGGCCAAGGCCGCCAAGGTGCGCGTGCGCGGCTATGTGTCCTGCGTGCTCGGCTGCCCCTACGACGGCGAGATCGACCCAGCGCAGGTCGCCAGCGTCGCCCGCGAGCTGTACGCCATGGGCTGCTACGAGGTTTCCCTCGGCGACACCATCGGCACCGGCACGCCGGGCAAGACCCGCCACCTGATCAACGTGGTCGGCCGCGAGATCCCCCGCCACTTGCTGGCCGGACATTTCCACGACACCTACGGCCAGGCGCTGGCCAATATCTACGCCAGCCTGCTCGAAGGCATCCATGTGTTCGACAGCTCGGTCGCCGGGCTCGGCGGCTGCCCCTATGCCAAGGGCGCCACCGGCAACGTCGCCACCGAGGACGTGCTCTACATGCTGCAAGGTCTGGGCATCGACACCGGCATCGACATGGACAAGCTGATCGCCGCCGGCCAGCGCATCTGCGAGGTGCTGGGCAAGGCCAACGGCTCGCGGGTGGCACGCGCCCGCCTGAACCGATAAGCCCGTAGGGTGGATGACGCTTTGTTCATCCACCAATCCTCACCACGGTGTCACGCCATGGTGGATCGGTGAAGCGTGATCCACCCTACGCTCCGAGCCACCTTGCGTTTCGCGCCAGTTGCCGTGGTGGCGTCACTACGGCAGAAAGTCGGTCGCGTGGCGATAAGCGTCGCTGCGCGTCAAGGCAACCCCGCCCGCTTGCGCTAGGGTAGAAAGTACCGACAAGCAACGACGAGGACCGGCCATGCAGCAGCCTCTCTGGACGCCCTCCGCGGAACGTATCGCCGCTACCCGCCTGGATGCCTTCCGCCGCCTGATCAACCGGCGCCACG
Source organism: Pseudomonas sp. AOB-7 (assembly GCF_003696305.1). Classification (GTDB taxonomy): domain Bacteria; phylum Pseudomonadota; class Gammaproteobacteria; order Pseudomonadales; family Pseudomonadaceae; genus Aquipseudomonas. The sequence continues at coordinate 13,257 of NZ_RFFK01000015.1, forward strand.
GCCTCGACCTGGCCGACTACCCGGCCCTGCACGCCTGGAGCATCGAACAGCGCGAGGCCTTCTGGCAGGCCATCGTCGATTTTTTCGAGATCCGCTTCAGCGCGCCCGCCAAGCAGGTGCTGCGCGAGGGCCCGGCCATGCCCGACGCCGACTGGTTCCCCGGCGCCCGGCTGAATTTCGCCGAACACCTGCTGCGCCGCCGCGACCCGCATCCGGCGCTAGTGGCCGTAGGCGAAGACGGCAGCCGCGAGCAGCTCAGCTATCTGGAGCTGGCCGGCCATGTCGCCGGCCTGCAGCGCAGCCTGCGCGAGGCCGGCGTGGGGGTCGGCGACCGGGTCGCGGCCTTTATGCCCAACACCTGGCAGACCGTGGTCGGCATGCTCGCCGCCACCAGCCTCGGCGCCACCTGGTCGTCCTGTTCGCCGGACTTCGGCACCCAGGGGGTGATCGACCGCTTCGGCCAGATCGAGCCCAAGGTGCTGATCGCCGCCGCCGGCTACCGCTACGCCGGCAAGAACCTGGACCTGACCGCCAAGCTGGGTGAAATCCTCGAACGCCTGCCGAGCCTGGAGCAACTCGTCGTCGTGCCCTACTCCCGGCCCGAGGCGAAGCCCGCCGACTTCAGCACCCAGGCCCGGATCGCGCTATGGCAGGATTTCTACCAGCCCGGCGGCGAGCCCGAGTTCACCGCCGTGCCCTTCGACCAGCCGCTGTACATCCTCTACTCCAGCGGCACCACCGGCGTGCCCAAGTGCATCGTCCACGGCGTGGGCGGCACCCTGCTGCAGCACGTCAAGGAACTCGGCCTGCACACCGACCTGACGGCCAACGACTGCCTGTTCTACTACACCACCTGCGGCTGGATGATGTGGAACTGGCTGGTCTCCGGCCTGGCCCTCGGCGCCACCCTGGTGCTGTTCGACGGCTCGCCCTTCCATCCGGGGCCCGAACGCCTGATCGAGCTGATCGATGCCGAGGGCATCAGCATCTTCGGCACCAGCGCCAAGTACCTCGCCGCGCTGCAGAAGGCCGGCGCCAAGCCAAGCGAAACGCACAAATTGCAACGCCTGAAGGCGCTTCTCTCCACCGGCTCGCCGCTGGCCCACGAGAGCTTCGACTTCGTCTATCGCGATTTCAAGACCGACCTGTGCCTGTCGTCCATCTCCGGCGGCACCGATATCGTCTCCTGCTTCGCCCTCGGCAACCCGGTGCTGCCGGTGTGGCGCGGCGAGCTGCAGTGCAAGGGCCTGGGCATGGACGTGCAGGTATGGAACGACAGTGGCCAGGCGGTCACCGGCGAGAAAGGCGAACTGGTCTGCGCCCGGCACTTTCCCTCGATGCCGCTGGGTTTCTGGAACGACGAAGGCGGCGAGAAATTCCGCGCTGCCTATTTCGCCACCTTCCCCGGCGTCTGGGCCCATGGCGACTACGCCGAGGAAACCGTGCACGGCGGCCTGGTGATCCACGGCCGCTCCGATGCGGTGCTGAATCCGGGCGGCGTGCGCATCGGCACCGCGGAGATCTACCGCCAGGTGGAAAAGGTGCCGCAGGTGCTGGAATCCATCGCCATCGGCCAGGACTGGGCTGGCGATGTGCGCGTGGTGCTGTTCGTCCGCCTGCGCGAGGGCGTGGTGCTGGATGAGGCGCTGGAAAGCGAGATCCGCCAGGTGATCCAGGCTAACACCACCGCCCGTCACGTGCCGGCGAAGATCGTTGCGGTGGCCGATATCCCGCGCACCATCAGCGGCAAGCTGGTCGAGCTGGCGGTGCGCAACGTGGTGCATGGCCGCCCGGTGAAGAACACCGATGCCCTGGCCAACCCGCAGGCGCTGGAGCTGTTCCGCGACCTGCCGCAGCTGCGGCAATAGCCGCAACACGCCCTATCCACGCCAGGCGACGAGCCGAACGATGCCGCCATTGGGCTCACACCCTTGCAGTCCCCGCGCCGCGGAAGACTGATAGCAAATCGCCTTCTGCCAATCGAAAGTACCTATACTGGCGTCATTTTTACGCCCTCGCGAGTTCGCAACCTCGCTCAGCGAGGTGCTTTCGCTTGTCGAGGTGACCGCGTGAGTATCATCCAGCGCAACCATGTTCAGCAGCTGCTGCCGGCGCATGCCGACGCCCCGGTGCTGGTCTACGGCCACGGTTTCGGCTGCAGCCAGGAGATGTGGAGCAAGCTCACACCAGCATTTGCACCGCACTACCGGCAGGTATTGTTCGACTACGTGGGTAGCGGCCGCTCCGACGCCAGCGCGTTCGATGCCGGCCGCTATCGACTGCTCGAGGGCTACGTCCAGGACCTACTGGAGGTTTGCGACGCCCTGCAACTGAGCGGTGACATCACCTTCGTCGGCCACTCGGTCAGCTGCAGCATCGGCATACTCGCCGCCATCGAACGGCCATCGTTGTTCTCCCGACTCGTGCTGCTCGGTCCCTCGCCCTGTTTCCTCAGCGACCCGCCGGCCTACGAAGGCGGCTTTCGGCGCAGCGACCTGGACAGTCTGCTGGAGCTGATGGCGCACAACTATCTGGGCTGGACGCAGCACTTCGCGCCGCTGGTGTCCGGCGCGGAGGCGGGCCAGCCGGTGACCGCGCAGCTGTCCGACAGCTTTTGCTCGACCGACCCGCTGATGGCGCGCCTGTTCGCCGAGGCCACCTTCAGCTCCGACATACGCGCCGCGCTGCCGCACTGCCCGGTGCCCAGCCTGATCCTGCATCACCGTCGCGATGCGCTGGTACCGCCAGCGGTAGCCGACTACCTGCACACTCACCTCAACGCGAGTACCCTCGAGATCCTCGACATCAGCGGCCACTGCGCCCACATGAGCCACCCGGAGCTGGTCGCCGTCGCCATGCTCCGCTACCTGCAAGGAAGCCATCACCTTGTTCTACCTTGAACGCCTGCCCTGTCCAGTGCTGGTGACCGACTGCAACGGCCAGATCAAGCACTCCAACCACGACTTCAAGCACCTGGCCGGCGTCCTGCTGGTCGACAGCATGGATCATTACTTCCCGCCGGCGAGCCGCATCTTCCTGCACACCCATGCCTGGCCACTGCTGCTCAGAAACGGCGAATTCAACGAACTGCACCTGCAGCTCCTGGCGACGGATCAACAGCACATCCCGGTGATGGCCAATGCCCGGATGAGCGAGGTGGATGGCGAACGCGAGGTGATCTGGCTGTTCTTCGTCGCCAAGGATCGTCAGCGCTTCGAGGCCGAACTGCTCAAGGCCCGCGAGCAGGCGCAGGAAAACGCGGCGCAGCTGGCCAAGGCCAACCTCGCCCTGCAGAGCGCCTACGCCCAGCTCGCCGAATACGCCGTGGAGATCAAGAGCGAGGCGGAACAGTTCGCGCAGCTGAGCCACACCGACCCACTGACTGCGCTGGGCAACCGCCGGGCGCTGTCGCTGCACGTAGAACAGTGGACGGCAACGGTCAGCGCGCAGGCGCACGCCAGCCTGCTGCTGATCGATATCGACTACTTCAAGCAGATCAACGACCGCTTCGGCCATGCCGAGGGCGATCGGGTGCTCATCGAGCTGGCCCAGCAACTGCTCAAGAGCGTGCGCAGCCAGGACAGCGTCGTGCGCTACGGCGGCGAGGAGTTCGCGCTGTGGCTGCCGTTCGCCGATGGAGACGAGGCCGCAGTCATCGCCCGGCGCGTGCACGAGCAGGTTTCCCTGCTGCAGATCGCCGACCAGCGCCTTACCGTGAGCATCGGTATCGCCAACCTCGTACCGCAGGGGCAAGACCCCGAGCGCTACCTCGAACAACTCCTCGAAGAGGCCGACACGGCGCTGTACGCGGCCAAGGCCCAGGGACGCAATCGCAGCGTTCGCCATGACCACCGCTGAGCCGGCGCACGGGGTCGATCCTGGCCGCCTGCCGCCGCATGAGCAAGAGCCGCGGCGTCACAGGTAGCCCATGACCGTGCTGCGTATACTCAAGTACGACTCTCCCACCGGAGATCCTGCCGTGTCGCTACGTCAACTCTGCTGCTGCGCCCTGCTCGCCCTGGCCGCCACCGGTCAGGCCGAGGAAGTCGTCGAGCTGCACATGCCGGAAGCGCCACCGCTGACCCTGGTCGCATTCGAGGCCGGCTACGGCATGGTCGGCGATATCACCCTGGCCGCCCTGGCTCGCGCGGGCTACCTCGCCGAGCTCAAGGTCGAGCCCTGGGCTCGCGCCCAGCGCACGGTCGCAGGCGGCCGCAACCAGCTGATCATTCCCCTGTCGCGCACCCCGCAGCGCGAAGCGCTGTATACCTGGATCGCGCCGATCATGCCGCTGGAACGCGCCTTCTTCAGCCTCGACGAGCCGGTGCAGAGCTTCGCCGAGGCACGCCAGCGCTACCGGCGCATCGGTGTCGGTCTGGGCACGGCGCAGGTGGAAATCCTCAGAACGCAGGGCTTCGCCGACCAGCAGATCGTCACCCACAACCTGGGCGAAAACCCCGTTCACCTGCTCGAGCGCGGGCGTATCGACGCCTGGTTCACCGGCGTGCCGGAGGCGCTGTATATCTGGCCACAGCACTCCAAGCGCGAGCTGCAGATGAGCCCGGCGCTGGCCAGCACCGACCTCTACCTGGCCTGTTCCAGGGACTGCGACGCGCAGCTCGTGGAAAACCTGCGCGCCGCCGTGCAGAGCCTGCACGACGAGGGCATCAGCCAGCGCCTGATCGAGGCCTATCGGCCCGAGCCGCGTTGAGTCAGATCCCCTGCCGCCCCGGATCTTCCGGCGGCAGGTCCTCCTCGATGTCTTCCAGCTTGAGCTCCAGGCCCCAGTCACCGGCATCGGCCACCTTGGGCGCGCTGACCGGCGCCGCTGCCGGTCGGGCTGCCGCGGCGGCCGGGGGTGCGGCATTGGCCGGGTTGTCGCGGTAGAGCTTGAGCTTCAGGCGCACGTTGTTCGCCGAGTCGGCGTTCTTCACCGCCTCCTCCTCGTCGATGGCGCCCTGGTGGACCAGATCGATCAGCGCCTGATCGAAGGTCTGCATGCCGAGGTTCTTCGACTTCTCCATGATCTCCTTGAGCTCGGAGAACTCGTTGCGCTTGATCAGGTCGCGCACCGTCGGCGTGCCCAGCATCACCTCCACCGCCGCACGGCGCTTGCCGTCCACGGTCTTGACCAGGCGCTGGGAGACGAAGGCCTTGAGGTTGTTGCCCAGGTCGTTGAGCAGCTGCGGGCGGCGATCCTCGGGGAAGAAGTTGATGATGCGGTCCAGCGCCTGGTTGGCGTTGTTCGCATGCAGGGTGGAGATGGCCAGGTGACCGGTATCGGCGAAGGCCAGGGCATGTTCCATGGTCTCGCGGTCGCGGATCTCGCCGATCAGGATCACGTCCGGTGCCTGGCGCAGGGTGTTCTTCAGCGCGGCGTGGAAACTGCGGGTGTCCACCCCCACCTCGCGCTGGTTGATGATCGACTTCTTGTGCCGGTGCACGTACTCCACCGGGTCCTCGATGGTGATGATATGGCCGCCGCTGTTGCGGTTGCGGTAGTCGATCAGCGCCGCCAGCGAGGTCGACTTGCCCGAGCCGGTGCCGCCGACGAACAGCACCAGCCCGCGCTTCTCCATCACCGTGCTGAGCAGCACCTCGGGCAGCTTGAGGTCCTCGAAGCGCGGAATGTCCAGCTTGATATTGCGCGCCACTATCGAGACTTCGTTGCGCTGCTTGAAGATGTTGATGCGAAAACGCCCGACGCCGGCCAGGGAGATCGCCAGGTTCATCTCCAGCTCGCGCTCGAATTCCTCGCGCTGGGCGCTGTCCATGATCGACTCGGCGATGGCCGCCACGTCGCCGGACTTCATCGGCTCCTGGCTGAGCGCCTTGAGCACGCCGTTGAACTTGGCGCAGGGCGGCGCCCCGGTGGACAGGTAGAGGTCGGAACCGTCCTGGCTGGACAGGATTTTCAGCATTGCGTGGAGATCCATGGCGACGTTTCCGTGAGGCGCGATTGAAATACCATAGGCCATCATTCGCCGGCGTCGCGGGCAATGCATGACCTAAAATCTGGCGCCATTCTGCTGGCGCTATGGATGCTGGCACAATAGCAGCCCGGCAAATTTGAGGAGCCCGTCATATGGCAAAGGCAATGGCCCGCCACATCCTGGTCAAGACCGAAGCGGAAGCGGCGGCGCTGAAGAAACGCATCGCCGCCGGCGAGGCCTTCGACGTGCTGGCGCGCAAGTACTCCACCTGCCCCTCCGGCAAGAAAGGCGGCGACCTCGGCGAAGTGCGTCCGGGGCAGATGGTGCGGGCGGTGGACCAGGTGATCTTCAAGAAGCCGCTGCGCGAGGTGCATGGCCCGGTGAAGACCCAGTTCGGCTATCACCTGATCCAGGTGTTCTATCGCGACTGACAGCCGCGAGCTGGCCTGCGCCGCGCAGCTGCAACTGCACTGGTTCGAGGATGGCGAAGCGCTGCTGACCGCCGTCGCGGCGCTGTAGTTGCCGGCCGGCGAGGGTTTTACCTGGGCCGCCGGCGAGGCGGCACTGATGAAAGGCATCCGCCGCATCCTGGCGAACGCCAAGGGCCACCCAGGCAGGCCATGCGCGTGGCCGCCTACCGGCGTCAGGGCGCCGAAGGCTTCCAAGAAGAACTCACCGAACGGACGAGCAGGCGATTCCTGGCGGCCCCGATGGGAGAGTGCCAACCATCGCCCCTGACCGGCCCTATTCCTTGACGTTCATGTACTCCCGTGCCCAGGCGATGTAATCGTCGGGGCTGGTGTACTTGCTCACCAGTTGCGAGGCGCTGAGGCCGTTGTCGACGGCGATGCCACGTTGCTCGCGCAGGCTGTCGTAGGTGGCCTTGATCGCCGCGAAGTAGGCGGCGTGACCGTCCACCACGATGCGCACGCCCAACTCGGCCAGACGGCCGTCGTCGCGCAAATCCGGGTTGCCGTAGGTGACCAGCATCAGCGGCACGCGCAGACCCTCGGCGATAGCCTCGAGGTGGGCGAAGTCCCTCACCCCGACCAGGCAGATGGCGTCGGCGCCGGCATCCTGATAGGCGCGGGTGCGCAGGGCCACCTCGGTCAGCNTCCTGATAGGCGCGGGTGCGCAGGGCCACCTCGGTCAGCGGCTGCACGCCGGCATGGGTGCGACCGATGATCGCCAGGGCGCTGTCGTCGCGCACCTCCTGGGCGGCACGCAGCTTGCCGACGCCCTCCTCGACGCTGATCAGGTCGTAGGATTTGCGGCCGAACTGGGCCGGCAACAAGGTGTCTTCGAGGGTCAATGCGGCGACGCCGGCGCGCTCCAGCTCGATCACCGTGCGCATCGCGTTGAGCGCGTTGCCGTAGCCGTGGTCGGCGTCGGCGATCACCGGCAGGCGTGCCACCCGGCCGATGCGGGTGGCCTGCTCGGCGAATTCGCTGAGGGTGATCAGGGCGACGTCCGGAGCGGCGAGCACCTGCAGCGAGGCGACCGAGCCACCGAGGATGCCGACCTCGAAGCCGAGATCGGCGGCGATGCGCGCCGACAGGGGGTCGAACACCGAGGCGGTGTGATAACAGGCGCGGCTGGCGAGCAACGCCCGGAAGGCGTTGCGCAGTTCATGGTGACAGGCTTTCTGCATGGTCTGGTGTCCTGGTTTCGTATTGCTCAAGCTTGTGCAAGACCTGTACCCGAAGGCCGGAGCGCCGCCGTTGCGGCGATTTGCCGGGCGCTGCCGACGCTGGAGTGGAGAGCGCACGCCACTACCCGGGCGAGGGATGGCGGAAATCCGCCGATGAACCGGCGATGACCGCCCGGCCCGGCAACAGCTCCGCGAATCCCTGAGCCGACTACCCAGCGGCCACCGGGCGCCTGGTGATTGCAGGCGTTCGCCCCTCGGCACAGCCGTATAATGCCCCGCTGTCGTACCTCGCATGCCCATGGCGACTCCATGTGGCAAACCCAAGCACGACGATGACCGCACAATTGCAGAAAGACATTTCGAATCAGAACCTTATCAGCAGAAAGTTCAGCGTCGCGCCGATGATGGAATGGAAATATTTTTATTTAAATTCAAATAGATAGATAAAGTCACGAACTAAATTCAGCAAATTCTTAGGGAACCTCTGAAGAAGACTTCCCGAATCTGGTGAAATGCGCCGGCCCGGTTGCCCGAGTTTCCCGATGCAGCAGGTGACCTTCACCGAAACCGAGTACGCCGGCAAACGCAGGCAGATCCGCAGGGAATTGTTCCTGATCGAGGTGGATCAAGTGGTACCGTGGAAGGGCTTGTTTACCCAGGTCGAATGGAGGAAGCGCTGTATGAAACCACCATCCTGCGGCAGTTCGCCGGCCTGAGCCTGGAGCACATTCCCGATGAAGCCACCATCTTCAACGTCCGCCGTCTGCTGGACAAGCACGCTGGGATTCTGACGATGCCTCGGTGGTGGCAGCCTTCATGCCTCCTGTTCCCCTAAGCAACTCCGCGCCCCCCTTCTCCGGACGCTTCCAACTGATCCATCAACAGACCGGCAAACCTGTTGCGTGGTCGAGCGGCGGGTGGATTGCCATCGACACAACAGATGCAGGAGGTATGACCTCCTGGGCCATTCACGACGCCTCTGAAGCCCTGCGTACCGATCTGGTTCAGGGAGACGAGCAATGAGCAATGAGCAATGAGCAATGAGCAATCAGCCAAGTCTCTCCCGAGATGGTATGAGCCCGCTGGCAAGGGCCATCCAGTACGTTTGGTGGGCTGGTCGGCTGGTCATTGGCTCAAGCGCCTCGATGTCGAAAGCGGCGAGCTCCCGACATGTCAGGCCATGCTGATCAGCAACGAGCCCCACCTCAATGCCGCGAACAGCCTGGCCGAGCGAATGGACTACCCGGCTCCGGTAGACATCCCCGTCATATGCTTGAGCTAACGAAGTGCATGGGGTCAGCGTCCTGCCTGTTCGCACTTCGTTAGCCCAGAGACCGGAGAACATTTCGGTAGCGGCCATCTGCCAACATTACATCATTCACTGACGCCCCCGGTTAGACCGCAGAATTACCTTTAGACGAGTAGCTGACGTTGCTCAGGTCTATCGATACCAACAGGTCCGTCGTGATAGCCCTGCCGTTTGAGTCTCGTCGATATGCTCTGCGCTTGCTTGGCATGAGGATCCCACTGGCCGAGATGTAGTCATGCACATACTGGGCAGCCGGAATGCCGCCACTGACCTCGACGGTATAGTCATGCCGACGCAGGAGGAAGTCGTCGCCGAAGTAGAAGTCCTGCACCTGGCAATGAGTCGCGACATCCTCGGGAAAGCGAACCCTCAAGCGGCGCCAGCGCTCGGCCCCTTCCTGCCAGGGCTCGATTTCCTCGGCCAGTACCCCCGGCATGCAGAACAGGAAGGGCATGGTGAGGTAGGACCAGAGCGCATAGCCATTGAAGTAGGCACGATGCAGCGGATCCCAGGGAGTCGTTTCGCCGTGCCCCAGAAACGAGCGTCTCGGATCGAGGCGCTCTGCCACCACCTGGCCCTCGGTCGTCTCGATGGCGATGCGCCCGGGAGTGTAGGCCGTACGCTGATTGGGCGCACCGAAAGGCATTACCGCGGCGCGCTGCTCGTGCAGCCAGACCGACATCCGACGCGACTGGCTGTCCTGCCTCAACCCCTTCATGTCCCATAACGCGCCACTGCTGGTGATACTGGCCTCCACGAGGTCGAACTGGCGCCAGCGTTCGACACCGCCATGGGCGTCCAGCACCCGATCAAGCAGTTCAGAATCCCGGTTGCTCATGTCATTGCCCTCCCTCGAGGAGCTGTTGCCCGAGCACCGCCCTGATGCGAGCGGCGATGTAATCGCAGTGGGTCTCCAAGGCGAAGTGTCCGGTCTCCAGCAGTTCGATCACCGCGTGCGGCACGTCGCGGGCGAACGCCTCGGCACCGGCCGGCAGGAAGAACGGGTCGTTGCGCCCCCATATGACCAAGACCGGGAAGTCGCTCCTGCGCAGCCAGGCCTGGAACGCCGGGTACTGCTTTATGTTGTTGGCGTAGTCCAGGATGAGATCGAGCTGAATGTCTTTAACGCCAGGCCATTCGAGAAGGGTGTAGTCGAGCATTATGGCTTCCGGGGCGATCAACTCCGGGTCGGAGACGCCGGTGAGGTACTGCCAGCCGGTGGCCTCGGCGCTCAGTAGCGCGTCGCGGATTGCCTTGCGATTGGCGACAGACGGATCGGACCAGTATGCCCGTACCGGCGCCCAGGCCTCGCTGAGCCCCTCTTCATAGGCGTTACCATTCTGCGAGATCAGCCCGGTTATCCGCTGCGGCTGCAGCAATGCCAGGTGCAGCCCTATGGGCGCCCCGTAGTCGAACAGGTAGAGAGCGTAGCGCTGCAGTCCCAACTCGCTGGTGAAGGCCGCCAGGGTCTCGGCAATCCGCGCGAAACTGTAGACGTAGCCTCGCTCGACGGGGACCTGGGTAAAGCCGAAGCCCGGAAAGTCGGGGGCATAGACATGGAAGTGCTCGGCCAGCAGCGGCAACAGATGGCGGAACTGATGCGAAGAGCTGGGGAAACCATGGAGCAGGAGCAGCGGCGGCAGCCCAGACCGACCCGCCTCACGGTAGAAGAGGCGCACACCATCGACCTCGAGGTAACGATGGCGCACGGCTGTCGAAGATAAAGAGATCGCTTCATGCATGGCGGATCACCTGACTGGGTCGCCCCCGAGAGTCGGGCCTGAGTGGGTTAGAGTCCAAGCGCCGCAAGCCCGGAGTGGTCATCCGGACGGCAGCCCAGAGGCCAGCGTAATTTGTGCTCCGCCTCGCTGATCGGCAGGTCGTTGAGGCAGGCATAGCGATTGACCATCAGATCATCCTCGGCAAACTCCCAGTTCTCGTTGCCGTAGGAAGGGAACCAGTTCCCCAAGTCATCTCGCCACTCGTAGGCGTAGCGCACGGCGATGCGGTTGTGGGTGAAGGCCCAGCGCTCCTTGATCAGGCGGTAGTCGAGCTCCCTCGCCCATTTGCGCACGAGGAAAGCACGGGCCTGCTCGCGCCCCCCGATGAACTCGACACGGTTACGCCAGCCTGTGTGCTGGCTGTGGGCCAGAGCGACTGCCGCGGGATCGCGGCTGTTCCAGCCATCTTCGACCAGGCGGACTTTCTGCAGCGCCGTCTCGTGGGTGAAGGGCGGCAGCGGTGGGCGGATCTCGCTAGGCGTGGACATGTCTGCACCTCATTCGGTGATTCCTGCGTCGTTGTGCCATGGCAGGCGGCTGACACGCTGCCGCCCGCACGGTCGATCATCGCTCAGGCCCGGCGATAGCGCTGCGCCACCGACTGGCGGGAGAGATTGGGAATGAGCTTCTGCCGCGCCGCTTCATAGGCCTGCCAGTCCGCCAGCTCGGGCAAAGAGGGAATAGTGAACAACTCGCCCTGATCGAAGCCGGCCAGCGCTGCGTCCACCAGGTCGTCCGCCTGCATGACGATCTCCCGCGGCAGGGCATCCACCGGCGTTCCGGCTGCCGTCCAGAACTCGGTGGCGACCGCCCCAGGGACGACGGCCTGGATACGCACGCCCTTGCCCGCCAGCTCGTGATGCAGGGATTGGCTGAAGGCCAGCACGAATGCCTTGGTTGCGCCATATACCCCGTTGAGTATCTCGGGGGCGATCCCCACGATCGAGGCAATGTTGATGATGGCACCCCGCCCCTGCTCCACGAACCCCGGCGCAGCGGCATGGGCCAGGCGGGTCAGGGCGGTCACGTTGAGCTCGATCATCCGGGTCATCGCATCCACGTCCGAGTCGAGCAGTGCCGAGGTCGCGCCGACTCCCGCGTTGTTGACCAACAGTGAGACATCGCCGCGCTCGCGCAACTGTCGCTCCACCAGGGCAAGCCCTTGCCTGTCGCCCAGATCGGCGACCAGCACTTCGACGCGCCGGCCCGTCTTCTCGTGCAGACACTGCGCCAACCGATCCAGACGCTGATGGGAGCGCGCGACCAGAATCAGGTCATGGCCGCGGGCAGCCAACCGCTTGGCGTAGAGCGCGCCGATGCCGGACGATGCGCCAGTGATCAGCGCGGTGCCCTGGGAAGCCTGGGTGGTCATAAGCGTTTCTCCTGATGAGTTGCGAAGGGATTGGAAGAGGAACTTTCACAGGAGCGTATCCGGCCTTGTGGATGACTCAAATGTCATATATACGTCTTTTAAAGACATGACCCGCGCAAGTGAGCAAACAGGTGCATCACGTAGGCTTCGTGGTATTTCCCAACTTCCAGGTCATGAGCCTGGCCGCCGTTTCGGCCTTCGAAATGGCCAACATCGCCATCGGCGAGGCCTTCTACGGCATGCACCTGCTATCCGAGCAGGGCGGTCCGGTGCTTTCGTCGGCCGGTTTTGCGGTTGTAACCGAAGCCTTCGGCAAGAGGGCGCTGGATACGCTGGTGGTCGGCGCCGCCACCTATATCCAGCCGTCCTCGCCGGGGTTGCTGGACTTCGTGCGCCAGTCCGTGAGCAAGTCGCGGCGAGTCGCGGCGCCCTGTACCGGCGCCTTCACCCTGGCCGAAGCCGGCGTCCTCGATGGTCGCCGGGCCACCACGCACTGGTTCTTCGCTCGTGACCTGAAAAGACGCTATCCGAAGGTACGCCTGGAGGAGGACCGCATCTTCATCGTCGACGGCAACCTGTGGACCTCGGCCGGCATGAGCGCGGTGATCGATCTGACGCTGGCCATGATCGAGCAGGATCTCGGCCCTGAGATCGCTCGCAGCGTGGCCAAAAGCCTGGTGGTCTACCACCGGCGTGCTGGCGGACAGTCGCAGTTCTCCGCGCTGGCGAAGCTGAGGCCGAAGTCCGACCGAATTCAGAAGGCCCTGGATTACGCCAAGCAGAACCTGCAGAACCGCCTGGCGGTAGACGAGCTCGCCGAGGCCGCCAACCTCAGTCCCCGCCAGTTCAGCCGGGCCTTCAGGGCCGAGACCGGCCAATCACCGGCCAAGGCGGTCGAGAGCCTGCGCCTCGAGGCGGCCCGCCTGCTGATCGAGAGGGGCCGCCTGTCGATGGATCGTATCGCCGTGGAAACCGGCTTCGCGGATCGCGAAAGGATGCGCAAGGCCTTCCTCAGGGCCTTCGGCCAGCCGCCGCAGATGCTTAGGCGCGCTTCCCGCGCCACCGCGCAGCAGGTCGACGCATAACCCGAGCCTGAATCAGGCGGTAACCAGCACGGCCCAAGCAGCGACGGCTTCACCGCCGGAGCGGATTCGCCCACCAGATCGATCACCGTCTTGCCCACCCCGGAGCCCTCGGCGACCTGGCGGAAGGCCTCGTTCACCTCGTGCAGCCCAAAACGATGGCTATCGACCCGGATTGCCAGTTGCCCGGCGTCGGCCAATGCGGCGGCCTCGCGCAGGATGGCGCCATGGTGCTCACGCCCGCGCCCGTCGAGCAACGGCATCAGGGTGAACACTCCCGAGTAGCTGGCCCCCCTGAACGACAGCGGTGCGAGGCTGTGCTGACCCCAGCCCAGGCAACTGAGCACGTGCCCGGTATAGGGCCGCACCGAACGGAACGCGGCATCCAGCGTGTCGCCACCGACCGTGTCGTAGACAATATCGAAGCCTTCGCCGGCCGTATGCCGCTCGACATAGTCTTCCACGGCCTCGGCTCGGTAATCGATGGCCGTGGCTCCCAGCGCACGGAGGAAGTCGAGACTGCCCGCCGAGCCGGTGGCAAAGACCTCGGCACCACGGGCCTGGGCCAGCTGTATGGCTGCCTGGCCGACGCCCCCCGCTCCACCATGCACCAGAACACGTTGGCCGGCATGGACATTGGCGCGATCCACCAACCCCTCCCATGCCGTGATGAATACCAGGGGCAATGCGGCAGCCTCGCGCATGCTCAGCTGTCGCGGCTTCGGCGCGATCAGGCGGGCATCGACGGCGATGTACTCGGCCATGCCGCCCTGGTTGCCACCGACTCCTCCGGCCATACCGAAAACTTCCATCCCGGGAGCGAAGCCTGCAACCCCCGCCCCTAGCTCAATGACAGTCCCAGCCAGGTCCAGTCCGAGCACGGCAGGCAGGGTCTGGCGGGCATGGGCCGCCGCGCCGGAGGCAATTTTGGTATCCAGAGGATTGACTCCGGCGGTGTGAACCCTGACCAGCACCTGCCCAGCGGCAGGTACCGGACGAGCCAGACGACGCACAGCCAGAGGGGCCTGGGCGGACTCCGCGATGGCGGCAAGCATGCTGTGATTCATGATGGCGAACCCTGTGTGGTTGAACGCTTACAGGTTGCCGTCCTCGTCGCATTCCGATAAGAACTAGAAAGTGGATATCACTCATTCCAAGAGGAGACCTAATTGCGATGGACCTGTTCGACAGCATGCGCCTGTTCGTGCGCGTCGTGGAGCGCGGCTCCTTCACCGCGGCAGCCCGCGAACGCAATGTCGGACAACCAGCGGTGAGCAAGCAGATCCGCGCACTGGAGCAACATCTCGGCGGCCCGCTGTTCGTTCGCAGCACCCGGCACTTGGCCCTGACCGACCAGGGCCAAAGGTTCTACGCCGACTGCCAGGACATCCTCGCCAACCTGGAAACCGCCACCCTGAGTTTCGCCAGCGGTCAGGAGCAGGTCGCCGGGCCGCTGCGCATTGCCGCCCCCGTGAGCTACGGGCGGCTGTGCCTGGCACCGCGGCTGGGCATCTTTCTGGAGCGCCACCCGAATGTACGGATCGACCTCAGGCTGAACGATCAGCACGAGGATCTGCTCAGGGAGGATATCGACCTGGCCATTCGTATCGGCGCGGTGAAGAACGAGGGGCTGGTAGCAGTTCCTCTCGGTACCAGCGAACGCCGGGTGTTCGCAGCACCGGCCTACCTAAGCCGCCGTGGTCTACCGCTCGATCCGGGCGAGTTGAGTGGCCACAACTGCATCGGCTTCACACTGCTGGAGCACTACGACATCTGGCACTTCAGCCGCGATGCAGAGGAGTTCGACATTGCCATCCGGGGCAACATGACCAGCAACAGCAGCGAGGCCATTCGCGAGCTGGTGCTCTCAGGCCTGGGCATCGCCCTGTCTCCCGAGTGGCTGTTCGCGGCCGACCTCGAGCAGGGCAGGGTTGTCACCGTACTGGACGGCCATAGGGCCAGGGCCCTTCCCGTCCAGGCGGTGTTCAGTCCAGAACGACGGCGCTCGGCGCGGACGATGGCCTTTGTCGATTTTCTAAAAGAACTGCTCTGAATTCGTGCATAGCTCCTGCTTCAGTTTCCCAACACCCAACTGGTCAGCCCGAAAGCATATAAGGCCCGAATGGGCGGCTAGGGCAGTGTTCGCGGCTGCAGGACAGGTCACACTGAATCGCCTTAATCCTGTGAAATCGGGAGATCGAGGCCGGTGTGTCGGCCCGGGCACCAAACGCCACTTCAGGAACCCCACCAAGCAAGTGGGTACATCTGCGCCTCCCAGACTCGGCCATTCACGAGCCGGCCCCCCTGATGTGTCACGCCGCTGTTTCGCCTGATTCGTATCCGGTCTTATCGGTGCTTGCATCGCAGCATCGAAAAGCTATACAAAAGCTGTACAAGATTTTTTAATGTACAGAAATAGAGGATACTTCGATGCCGGCTTACCGCGCGCCGTTACGTGATATGCGCTTCGTTTTCGAGGAAGTGCTCAACGCCTACCCAGCCCTGCAGTCACTGCCGACGCAACATGAGTTCAGTGCCGATCTCGGTGGCGCGATCCTGGAGGAAGCAGCCAAGGTCGCCGAAAACGTGCTGGCGCCGCTCAATGGGCCAGGCGACAAACAAGGGTGCCACTACGACCCTGCCGAGAAGTCGGTGACTACGCCGGAGGGATTCAAAGCCGCCTACAAGCAGTTCGCCGAGGGTGGCTGGACGGCGCTGGCGTGTACGCCGGAGTTCGGTGGTCAGGGCCTTCCCCATGTGTTGAACATGATGGTCGAAGAAATGGTCTGCTCCGCCAACCTGTCCCTGGGCATGTATCCAGGCCTGACTCATGGCGCGATCAACGCCCTGACCGCCCATGGCACCCGCGAGCAACAAGACCGTTACCTGCCCAAACTCATCAGCGGCGAATGGACCGGCACCATGTGCCTGACCGAGCCGCAGTGCGGCACCGACCTGGGGCTGATTCGAACCCGCGCCCTCCCCCGGGCAGACGGCAGCTATGCCATCTCCGGCACCAAGATCTGGATCACCGGCGGCGAACACGACCTGGTCGATAACATCGTGCACCTGGTGCTAGCAAAACTGCCCGATGCGCCGGACAGCGTGAAAGGTATCTCCCTGTTCCTGGTGCCCAAGTTCCTCGAGGACGGCTCCCGCAACACAGCTTTTTGCGGCGGTTTGGAGCACAAGATGGGCATCAAGGGGTCGGCTACCTGCGTGATGAATTTCGAGGGTGCGCAAGGTTGGCTCATCGGAGAGCCGAACAAGGGCCTGCGGTGCATGTTCACCATGATGAACTCGGCCCGCCTGATGGTTGGGATGCAGGGCCTGGGCATCGCGGAAAACGCCTACCAAATCAGCCTGGGCTTCGCCAGGGAGCGCCTGCAGAGTCGCTCGCTGTCTGGCCCCAAATGCGCCGACAAGCCTGCCGATCCGATCCTGGTTCATCCGGATGTACGTCGAATGCTGTTGCGTCAGAAGGTCATGATCGAAGGCTGCCGCGCGCTGGCCTACTTCACCGGGCTGCAATTGGACATCGCACACGATCATGAGAACGAGCAGGCCCGTGAGCATGCAGACGACCTGGTTCAGCTGCTGACTCCGGTAGTCAAAGCCTTCCTGACGGATGAGGGCTTCACCTGCGCGAACGAAGCTCTGCAGGTGCTCGGCGGCTCCGGCTTCACCGAAGACTGGGGTATCGAGCAACTGGTACGCGACTGCCGCATCACTCGCATATACGAGGGCACCAACGGCATCCAGGCACTCGACCTGGTTGGTCGAAAGCTGTCGCTGGGCGGCGGCCGGGCCATCCGCAACTTCTTCGCCATGACCGAGGGATGGCTGCAGGAGCACGCCGATGCACCGCACGCTGCTGCCGTGGAATCAGCGCTCAAGCAGCTGCACCAGGCGACATTGTGGATCGCGATGGAAGGCATGAAAGATCCCGAGCAGGCCGGCGCGGCGTCGACCCCCTACTTGCGTTTGTTTGCTCTTACCTCGCTTGCCTGGATGTGGTCGCGTATGGCGCTGGTTGCCAGAAACGCACTGAGTGCCGGCAGCGGGGAGACCGCCTTCTACGGAGCCAAGATCAAGTCGGCTGATTTCTTCTTCAACCGAGTGCTGACCGAAACGGATGGCCTGCTGGCAGAAGTACTTGCAGGCAAATCCACCCTGATGGCCTTCAGCGAGGAAGAGTTCGCCGCATAGGGCGTCTGCCTCCTTCCCCGGCTGCGCAACCCGGCAACCAGCTCTCCCCTACTTTGGTTGCCGGTTTTTTTATTCGGCCGCTCGCCAGATCGCCCAGCGGGTACCCAGGCGCGGGTTGATCCTGAAAGCGATCTGCACGCGGCGCTGCTCGGCTGAACCGCGAGAGCAACTGAAGAGGTAACACATGAAGAAAGTGCTCGTGCTCTTAACCTGTCTGCTGCTGGGTAGCTGCGCCAGCGTCTCAGTTCAAGACTATGCCGGACAGCAGCCTGAATTGGACCTGATCCGTTATTTCGATGGCCCGGTAGAGGCTTGGGGAATGTTCCAGGATGGCTCGGGCAAGGTAATCAAACGCTTTCATGTCCAGATCATTAGCCGCCGTGAAGGCGAGAAACTGATTCTGGATGAGCGCTTTGTCTACAGCGACGGCAGCAAGCAACGTCGTGTCTGGACGCTTACTCCAGATGGCGACAAGCGTTGGCGAGGTACTGCGGCCGATGTGATCGGCGAAGCTCGGGGGGAACTGGCCGGTAATGCCCTACGCTGGCGTTACCAGCTCAACCTTCCCGTTGACGGCACAACCTATGAAGTCAGCTTCGACGACTGGATGTACCTGATGGACGAAGACACCATGATCAATCGCTCGCGCATGAGCAAGTTCGGTGTAGAGCTGGGTCAAGTCACTCTGTTTTTCCGGCGACAGCCGGCCCAGGACTAGATCTGTAATTTTCCTGTAAAGCAGCAGCCCTCGCCCAGCCGATGCGTGGGCGAGTACTGCTGCAGCTCGATCCAGGGCGAGCACCGGACCGATATCACCCTGGTTCGTTAATTGCCGCGGTACGTGGAGAAGCCGTAGGGGCTGAGCAAAAGCGGAATGTGGTAATGCGGCACCGTGCCATCGACCTCAAAGATCACCGGCACTTCAGGAAAGAAGGTTTTCAGATCGTGCTTCTCGAACCATTCGCCGGTCTTGAAAGTGACTCGGTAGGTGCCCTTCTCGAGCGCTTTGCCTTCCGGATACAGCGCTGTAATGCGTCCCTGTTCGTTGGTGACACCGCCATTGAGGGTCTGCCAGTTCTGGCCGTTCTGCTTCTCCAGCGTCACAGTCACGGCCGGGGACGGCAACCCATCCTGCAGATTGAGGACATGTACGCTGAGCGGGTTGGCGTCTGCCAGTGCAAAGGACGACAGACCGCTGAGGACTGCGCCAGCCAGAAGGGTTTTGAGTGCTTTCATGTTGTAACTCCAGGTTATTGATGGGTGGATAGAACGTGCTCGATGGCCTTGAGTGCGCATGCCTCGTCGTTGGCTGCACCGCCCGCCCCCGCTACGCCAATGGCACCTATGACCTGATCGCCGAGCTTCAGCGGTACGCCACCGCCCAGCAGCAACAGCTCGTCGAGGGTGTTGAGGTTCTCGGCCTCCGGGTTGCCGCGAGCGCGCTCCGCCAGTAAGCGCGTCGGAGTTTTGGTCGAGAGTGCGGTAAAGGCTTTGCGCTGCGCGGCCAGGGTGTTGTGCGGGCCGACGTTGTCGTCACGCTGGACGGCGACCAGGTTGCCACCCCGATCGACCACAGCCGCAACTGCCGTGCGGCCATCGGCATGGCAGGCAGCCAGCGTGGCATCGAGCAAATCGTTGGCCAGAGGCAGGGTAACGTCCTGACGCTGAGCGACCTGATCGGCCGCCCAAGAGGTGGAAGCGCCCATGGCCAGGGCGATTAGAGACAGGGTGGTTTTACGAATGAGCATGCAGTTCTCCCGGTTTAGGCTCTGCTGAGCGGATGCCGGCAATCCTGCACAAGCCTCCCAGTCAGACCGATTGCGCCGGGATTACCAATTTGTAATGGGAGCGCGCCGCGTATAGGCCTAGGCTATGCGCCTGCACTGGAGGGGAAGATGCGCATCCTGGTTGTTGAAGACGAAGCCAAAACCGCCGACTACTTGCGCAAAGGCTTGAGTGAGTCCGGCTATTTGGTGGAGGTTGCCTTGAACGGCTTGGACGGCCAGCACCTGGTACAGGAAAGCGAATTCGACCTGGTCATCCTGGATGTGATGCTGCCGGGGATAGATGGCTGGCAACTGCTACAGATCATTCGGCGGCAGGGGCACACACCGGTGCTGTTTCTCACCGCGCGCGATGCCGTCGAAGATCGCGTGAAGGGATTGGAGTTGGGCGCGGACGACTACCTGGTCAAGCCCTTTTCCTACGCCGAGCTGCTCGCCCGGGTGCGCACGCTGCTGCGACGCGGGCCACCCCGCGAAGTGGAGCATTTTCAGGCCGCCGATTTGCAGATGGATCTACTCAAGCGCAAGGTGTCTCGCAATGGCGAGAGGCTGCACCTGACCAACAAGGAGTTCGCCCTGCTCCACCTCTTGCTCAGCCGAGAGGGCGAGGTGCTCTCACGCGCCTTGATTGCCTCCCATGTCTGGAACATGAATTTTGACAGCGATACCAATGTGGTCGACGTGGCCATCCGCCGCCTGCGGGCCAAGGTCGACGACCCCTACCCGATCAAGCTGATTCATACCGTACGGGGCATGGGCTACATGCTGGAGGTGCAGTCGTGAGCCTTTGGCCGCGCTCGCTGAGTCTGCGTCTGGCGCTGATGTTCGCCGCAGTCAGTGCGTTGTTGCTGGGGGCCTTTGGCTTTTACCTCTATCAATCGCTGCACCGCGAGATCGCTTGGCGGGATGATCAGGCTCTGCTCGGCCGGCTACAGCGCATGCAGGCACTGATCGACGACAGCGACAGCATCGAGGCGCTGCGCAGCCGACCACAGCTGTACGAGAACATGCTGGGCAACCACGACAACCTGCTGTGGATCATCGATGGCAGCGGCAAGCTGCTCATCGAGATCAACCCACCCTCGTTGCCATTACCCAGCTTACCGGCAGCCCCCCAGGCGAGGCTTGCCGATGGCCTGTCTGCCGAGCCGCTGCGCCTGGCATGGCTCGATGTAGCCCGCCCAGAGCGCCGCCTGACATTGATCGCCGGCAAGCTGCTGCACGAGCGCGAGCAGATGCTCAGCGCTTATCGGCTCAAGCTGTGGATCGCCCTTTCCACCGGTGCCTTGCTGGCCTTTCTACTCGGCTGGCTAGTTAGCCTGCGCGGATTACATCCGGTACGTCGGCTAGCCAAACAGGCCTGCACAGTGGACGCCCAGCACCTGTACCTGCGCCTGGACGAGTTCGAGGAGCTGAGCGAACTACAGGCACTGAGCCAGGCCCTCAATCAGATGTTGGCCCGGTTGGAGGATGGCTTCGTCCAGCTGTCGCGCTTCTCCGAAGACCTCGCCCACGAGATGCGCACGCCATTGAGCAATCTAATGGGCCAGACCCAGCAGGCACTGGGGCGCACACGCTCGCTCGAGGATTACCAGAATCTGCTGGTGTCCAATCTGGAGGAATATGAGCGACTGGCCCGGATGATCGACAGCATGCTGTTCCTTGCCCGCTGCGAACAACCCAAAGCCTCGCTCACTCGCGAGTCAGTCGATCTTCGAGAGCTGACAGCACAGCTGTGCGAGTACTTCGAGGGCATGGCACATGAGCGTGGCAATACATTGATCAACCAGACCAGTGGCAAGCTCTGGGCCGACGCACAACTGCTGCGGCGCGCACTGGCCAACCTGATTGCCAATGCGCTGCGCTATGGCGCCACCGATACTCCCGTAACCATCGACAGCGTGGCTGGAGCAGCAGGGCTTGAAATCAGCGTGCATAACCTGGGCGAGCCGATTGCCGGCGAGCATCTAGCGCGCCTGTTCGAACGCTTCTACCGCTGCGATCCCTCGCGCAATCAGCCTGACGACTCCGGGGGGCTTGGCTTGGCGATTGTGCGCTCGATCATGCATGCGCATGGAGGACAGGCCCTGGTCAGCAGCGATGACTCCGGTACTTGCTTTACCTTGCACTTCCCGACTGAAAATCCCTCGATACCCCACTAGGGCTGAGGACGACGGAGCCTGCCAAAACAGCTTCGAGACGGAGGCCCGGGGCTCACCGCGTTCAGTGCCACAACAACGTCATTCAGGCAAGACGCGAATACCTCAACCAATCAGGGCTTGGGTAGCATTTTCTCCCGCGTATCGTCCACGAGCGCTGCTCCAGCCAATATCGCCGGTTGGAGCGAACAACCGCCTGCCGCCGCTCATCCAGATCCTCCCAACGGATCCGCGCGATTTCCTCCTGCCTAAGCGTCGAGAAGATCGAAAAAGTAGGCAAGCAATTCGTCCAACTCATCCCTGCCCGGTCTCGATCAGGCTCTCGACTCCGAGTCACCGTATCCAGCTTACACAGCACCTTGCGCGCATCAGTCATAGCGCTCGCCTCGATCTCATACCCGAGGCAGGCTTAGCGACAGACAGGACCGCGCCAAGGTGTGTGTGAGATCGCTCCCAACGGCCTGGGCCTGAACGCCGCTGCCCTCCTTGCCCATTTGCCCTTGCGCGAAGCCTTTTCGAGAGCACCGGGCAATGCAAGCCCGGCCTCCCTCCTCATCACCCTGGCGCGAGCAAACGGCTTGCGGTCTAAGGACCGGCTTTCTTGGTAGACTATGGCTCCGTTGCGGCGCAGCCGAACCTGAACCCTGTACCTGGTCTGCCCACTGCGCCGAGTGATCGTTTCTGTGCGCTCATCACCAGTGCTGGAAATGCATTTACCAGTGCTTGATTTTGGTATCGCATGCGCAAAAACGGGCAACAACCAGCCTTTGCGGCCGTCAATCGATCTGAACCAATGCCTCTAGAATCAGCTTCAAAGCCAGTAACCACGTGCACTGCCCTGTCCCGCCGTTTCTCCGTGGCCCCCATGATGGATTGGACGGCCTAAAGCCATAAGGCGCCAGTTCTAGAGGCTTTAGCCAGAGAAACCAAACCGTCCGTACCACTTTTTTACCATCTAACGATCTCTCCTCGGGAGTTCAAGCGAAGCGCGTCGCTGAGGCAATACGGTCTCCTGGAGAATTAAGCTCCAAAGCGCTACCTGCCTGCCGAGCTAAGTTGACGGCTTGCTGGCCCACGTTCATGATGGCGGGCGCGTGGACTGGGCCCTTTACCTGGGTCAGAACGTACGCGATTTACAGAACTAATCAACCCGCTTAACTACCGGCGGCAACCAACGTCCATTCAGAGCCTGGGCCTCAGGCCAGTAGAGGCGCAGGTTCATGGTGAATTGCCCCTGCGCCGGAGTCGGCAACCAGTTTAACTCCTTATCGTTACCTGGTGATTCTCGCTGGATATATATATCCAGCGAACCATCCGCATTAAGTTTCAACCCATCGCGATCATCAATCGAGTAACGGCCAATCGGGTTATCGGTGAAGAGCTGCCGCTCGTCATACATGGCCAGTGACCAGAATGCTTTCACAGGAGGGAGCTCACCCTTTTTGAAATGCAGCACATAGCGCCGGTCGCTCTGGAAAGGCTGACCGTCCGCATCCGCAAATGCGGTGGGATAGATGGCATCCTCGATTACGTTGGCCCCCAGCCCCGCATATGCGACCCCTGCGCGGCGGAGATAGTCGGCGCCATAGGTACCAATGGCCGTCATATTGATGCGCCAGCCATTGACAGACTGCCCTGACTGCCCAAACACATTTTCAATCAGCTCAAGCGCCGCAGCTGGTGCTGAAGTGATGGCATCCTGTACCACCGGCGAAGCAGCATCGAACTCGAAACCTGCACCGGGCTCGATACCAATCTTCTTGATACGATCGAGTATGGGGTAATCATTGGCATGAGGAGGATTACTCTTTAGCAACTCGGCGAACTTCGTGAAAAATTGCCGCCCATCCATTCCCCTTACCTGCAAAGGCGGAGCGGTCATGTCCTGATTGTCCCGTACTACGCCGGGCACAGGCTTGTAAGGCTTTCCATATGCACTGAGAGGATATGCACGCATGCCGTTCTGAAAAGCATGCACAGCCGTATAGTCCGCTTTACCGTTAGTTTGCACTCGACCGATTATCAGCCCTGAATCGGTTGGACTGCGATACTCCCTGACGCCCTCCGGCAACGTACCATTCCACTTTGCACTGACAATGGCAAAACTTTGCGCCGCATTACCTGTCGTGCGGGTGCCTGGCGACATGAAAACATCCGTCCAGAAGTCCAGAACCTGCATCAGATAGTAACGACCATCGGATTCCGGAATCTCGATTATCAACGGCTCTTTACTAACGTCATAAGTAACGGCCGTGTAAAGCGTGTCGGCATTAGGCCGGACAACTACTGTGAAATTATGATCGGGGAAGCTTCGCGCATGGGTGAGCTGGTTTATCGGTGCGGCCAACCCCTTGGGCTCCAACACATTCGTGCTCACCTCCCGAGTTACTTGCATCAGCACCAGCGGATAAGCGTAGATGTAAGCGTCTCGCGCAATTTCACGAGCTTCTTCCCGGGACAGGGTCTGCTGGGCCTGGGCCATAAACGGCACTCCCAGCCCTGCCCCGCATGCGATCGCAAACAATAGGCTCTTCATGTGTTCTCCTTAGTTTCGCAATATAACCGCCCTGTCGCCAGACAATGTCGCTCTGGAAAAGCCATAGACCGCTCCACACAGGTTGAAACGCCGCTAGGTGCTTAGGACTGCGAGCCCCGTTCTGCTGGATGACTCGGGTTCAAAGAAAAGGCCGCCGAAAAGGGGCGGCGGCCCGAGCGCAATCTGCGCAGCTACAGAAAGTCAGAGCGTCGACACTGACTTTTCCGTCGTTCATTCAGTCGCACGGCTCGCCTGAGGCAGAGCCGCCCTGGCTTAATTACCGAACGCCGGCCGTACGCAACGCCGCCGGGGTATATTCCTTGGCCGAAGCTTGGATACCGAATTTCACCCAGTTCTTTTCTTCGTTAATCATCCCGTAAACCCCGTAACGTCCCGAGATAAGGTCGTAGACGGCTTCGAATGCATACCAGGGCGTCTGTGCGTTGTACTCGTGAAGGTGCATGGCCTGGCCGACGCGCCACAACTGTCCGCGCCCGTCATACATTTCGGAAGCGACGATTGTCCAAGAGTCCTCGTCGATGTAGAAACGGCGCTTGGCATAGACGTGGCGCTTGTCCTTCTTCAAATCACCTTCGACCACCCAGACACGATGCAGCTCATAGCGCGCGAGGTCCTGATTGGTATGGCCGGACTGAAGAATGTCGGCGTACTTCAGGCTTGGAGATGCCAGCTTGTAGTTGTTGTAGGGGATATACACTTCCCTCTTGCCAATCAGCGTCCAGTCGTAGCGATCCGGTGCGCCGTTGTACATATCGAAGTCATCCGAGGTACGCGTACCGTCAGCATTGGACCCGGGGCTGTCGTAGGCCACCTGCGGAGCTCGACGCACACGGCGCTGTCCAGGGTTGTACTGCCATGCCATACGTGGCTCACGCACCTGGTCCAGGGTGTCATGCACCAGTAATACGTTGCCGGCCAAACGTGCCGGCGATGTAGTGACAGATTTAAAAACCAGGAGAGTATTCTCTCCCTTGTCTTGCGGCATATCCGCCAACCAGAACGGGAACGCGACCTGATCGCGCATCCGCACGAGGGTGTAGTCGCCATTCTTCTGCGGGAAAGCATTGGTCGACTCTCGGAGCACGTTACCCCCCTTGTAACGAGTGATGTGGTTCCAGACCACCTCCAATCCATTGTTGGGAATGGGGAATGCAAAAACGCGGGACTCGGAAAACCCCTTAAGCCCGGTTCCGCCGTCAAGGAGCGAAACCTTCTCGGCACTGACGTGAGTGGCTGCGTAGATATCCTGAGGCATCCCTACACTGCGATGACTTGGGTAGACCGGCATCTTGAACGTACCGGGGTAACGCTTGAACATTGCCAGTTGGCCTTCCGCCAGCTTGTCCTTGTATTGCTCAGCATTCTGCGCAGTGATGACAAAAAGTGGCTTCTCCCCGGCATAGGGATCACCAAGGAAACCTTGGGCATCGACCGGTGCAGCATCCTTAGGCAGGCCGCCGGACCACTCGGGGATGCTGCCATCGGCGTTGCCCGCCTTCTCCGCCCCCATAGGGGTCAGGGTGGTGCCAAGTTTGGCCAGCTCCGTGGAGGAGGCAGCGGCAAACACGCAAGAGCCGAGCAAGGACAAAGTGAGAGCACTGAACAGCTGTACAGTTTTTTTCATAGCAACGGGTTCTCTCAAAGCAGAATTAGAAGCTCACACCGACACTGAACGCCAAAAAGTCGCGATCAATCTGGTTGTTGTATTCGCCACCAAAGAAGTCGGTATAGGAGAGGCTAGCGGTGTAGACGCTGCGGTAGTCGGCATCGAGTCCGACGCTGATGGCCTTGGCCCCCTCGTTGAACGTTGGGCCATAACCATCGACGTCATGCGACCAGGCGACATTAGGCTTGAGGTTGATGCCGGCGATAACATTGCTGTACTCGAGGATGCCGCGAGCCCGATAGCCCCAAGATGTATGGGTGTAGAAACCGCCATCATGGGTCGGGCTGTAAGCTCCCGCCTCGGTGATTCGTCCGTAACGCAGTTCGCTGCGACGCTCCAGGCCACCGATCTGCGTAGCCCCCAATTCACCCACCAGGATCAGGCGATCGGCGCCCATCACTCGCTCGAAGAAGTGCGTCAGGGTCGTCTGCACCTGAGTCACCTCCTTGCGCTTGTAGGCGCTCAGATCCTCGCTGGCAGTCGCCAACGCCCCCGGCAGGCCACCAGACAAGGCCCCGCCGATTACATGCAGCACCGGGCTATTGGTGGCATCTATGGCATTGAAGGCCAGCGGCATGTTGGGTCGATAGCTGATTTCACCCGACCAGGCCGTACCGCTGGGCAAAGTGGTGGCGAAGCTCGCACCGTAAAGACGGATATCTTCGGGATACTCGAAGAAGTACTGACTGTTGCCCAGCAGCGAAGTCGGTCCCAGTGGTCCTATCAGCCCCCCCTGGGGAAGCCCCGCCGCCAGGCCAATATTTGCCGCGTCAGGAGTGGTAAAGCCCAGGTAAGGTAGGCGACTGTGGTAGTTCATGGCATACACGCCATACTCCGCCTGATCACCCAGCCAGCGCAGGGCCAAACCCCATTGCCCGCTGTCACGGGCATCGCGGTCCCCTCCACGTGGAACAATCAGTCCCTCCGACTTGATCGTGACTCCCATCAGATCGGCAAAAGGCATCAATCCGGCAACCGCCGGCGGCGTGCCGACGGTGAAGTTGTCATCACACCCATCGGCAATGGTGTCTGAGCCGAAGAAGGTTCCACAGTTGTCAACGACCGTCTGCTCCCAATCCAGCTGATAGAAGGCTTCAGCAGAAAGTTGGTCGGAAATGCCCTGAGAAACGAACAGCATGTTGACCGGGATCAAACCCTCCTTGATCTCCGCGCCTGGTCGACGAAAAGCAGCAACGTCAATGGGATTGATGGAGTTGATGCTATTGCCGATGAAGGTGCTTTCGCCCCAACTGACGACCTGCTTGCCCAGGCGCACGCTGCCAGGAAGGTCATCGATGCTGTAGTTGTGGTAGATAAAGGCGTCGAGCAGCTCTGCACCCGAGGATTGTGCCCCTACCTTGCGATTGTGATCATCGATGTCCTTATGCGGACGGTTCTCGTCCTTCAGTTCGAAGTCGTACCAGTACTTGCCTCGCAAGAACACACCGGTATCGCCGTACTTCAGTTCCAAGTCATGAATGCCCTTGAAAATCTTCGAGAAGGTTTCCCCCTTCTTGAAGTTCAGGCGCCCATCGTCGTTGGCCGAAGCAGCGGTCTTTCCGCCGTTGGTTGCACCGACCAGATCCGGATCGGCACCACGCATCGACCAGCTGGCACCTAGAGAGAGCGAAGAGTCCAGTTGGCCTTCAATTTCTCCAATATTGAAAGTGACCGCCTGCGCAGAGGGGGCTGCGATCCCCAGGGTGATAGCGACAGCTAGCGGTCTTGGCAGGATGGATCCGGGCCATATTGTTTTTGTCATGTGGCTCTCCGTAATGGAATATGAGGTTGCCTTGAGCAGTGTCTGGGGCCTTGTGTAATTGCAAGAGAGCCCGACACCCTGCTCACTAGCCGCGAGCAACCGGTTAAGTGGAGCCGAACGGCCTGAACCGTGTCCCGCCACCAGAAACTGGAGTCAGGTTGATACCAATCCAGACGCGAGGGGACTGCCCGGCTATCAGTTGTACGCCCGACCTCGCGATGGTTCTGGATATATCACGCCAATGTTTTATCATTTCGCGCCACACCTGGAGTACTTCAGGCATGTGACATCCTTACTCCGAGCATCTCAACCAAGCTGGAAAACGCGGACGCAAGGGAATAGCGCTTCAGTGCCAAACGCCTGATTCAATATCGGAAGGCAGGACATGCTGTGAAATAGCGTGAAACGCCCGCTTTCCTGGCGTCGTCCCGGAACGCACCCAACCGGTCATCAACGGGCCATGACCGGTCGTTACAGCGGGACTTGGCGTGAGCGGTGTACCGTATTGCTGTAGAGTCGATGTATTTCTATGCTGAGGCCTGATCGCGCTAACCGAGGAGATCGGTTGATCATGGCCCGATCTCACTGGCGTCCAGAAATTCGACGTAATTTCCGGTATCGCTCCCCCAGCTAAGCCCCACATTCGAAGTACACAAGCATCAGGGGAATACTGCCTTCGCTATCCACCGTAAAACTTGACAGGCCCCGCCAGCAACTTGTCATTTCAAGGCCTGACTCTTACCTTCAGTACATCGGCCTCATCTCATAACGAGGCGAACTGACTTACGGCTGACAACGGCAGCGCTCCGGGTATTGATTACCAATCATGACCGCCGCGTAGTTCTACCTTATGATGCTCCGCGACCAAACACAGGGCTGGACGTGTTTAGAACATTGCTCAAACTGAACAAACTGCGCCCTCCCTTCTTGCCGGTGGCAATCATTGATCGACCGCATTTGCTACGACAGCTGAATGAATCGATCGAGCGCGACTGCTTACTAACCCTGCTAAGTACACCTCTCGGCTATGGCAAGACCACACTGCTCGCCCAGTATGCGATCGGCCTCACCACCCCCTGGGCCTGGCTTCGCTGCGAAAACAGCGATAACACGCCCTACAACTTGCTTCTGCATCTGCGCCAGGCCATCGGCGTGCAGCAGCAACCGCCCCCTCCTACGGCAGCTGCCGAGACACAGATGTGGGCCGAGATCATCGAGTGCCTGGAGCGCAAGAACGAGCGCTTTACCCTGTTCTTCGACGACCTGCAGCATATCCGCTCGCGTTCAGCATGCCGCTATCTGAACGAGCTTCTACGCCATCCGCCAATTGGTTTACATATCCTCGCGGCCAGTGAAGGCGTGCCCAATTTGGCACTCAGCCACCTGCACCGCGACCGTCGCCTGAACGTTCTGGGAATACGCCACTTCACTCTGGATAGCGGGGAGGTCCACGCGCTCGCTACCGCGCACGGGCACTCGCTCAATAGCGACGCAAACTATCTGCTGCGCGCAACCTGCGAAGGCTGGATCAGCGGCGTGCTCCTCAGCTTCCCCAAAGATGCTGAGCAACCACTAGACCCAACGAACCAGATGCAGGTGCAAAGGTTTAATGCTCTGGTTACCCAGTTCTTCGAAGAGGAAGTACTGCGCTCCTTGTCTATACCGATGCGGTTATTCCTCAAAAGCCTGGCCGTGGTCAACGCCTACGATGCGGAACTCGCCGTCCATCTCAGCGGCCGCAACGATGCCAGGGCACTGATCCACCAACTACAGCGCCAAGACCTGTTCATTCAGCAACACGGCAATGAGCGCCTGAAGTACCGCCTGCACCCGCTACTGCGCCAGACGCTCTACCGGCGATTTCGTCAGGACGATCCAGATAACCTGAATCAGCTACATCAACGAGCGGCCCATTGGTTGCTGCAACATGAGTGCTATGCAGAAGCCATCTATCAGCTCGGCAGAGGGCGCGACTTCAACAGCCTGTTGACCGCCATCGAGCGACACAGTTTCGACCTGCTGCGCGAAGGCAAAATCGACGCGCTGGTTGACTTCTTTGCCGATATCCCCGGGCAAGGCGCCGACGATCATTTCACGCTGGCGATTACCGAGGCCAGCACAGTCATAGTCACCAATGACATCCCGCGGGCGACCGCCAGTTTGCGTCGCCTCCAACGACTGCTCCGGCACCAGATGCTGCCCGAACGACGAAGCGAACGGGCGCACCAGACCCTGGCCTTCCTGCGCAGTCGCCTGGCCTTTCTCGGTGGCAACTTCGCTCATGGCATAGCGTTGGTGACGCAGGCTCTGGAGCGCTATACGCAGATCAATGCAGCCACCGCCGTGCTGCTGTTCAACCGCGCCTCCTGTTTTTTCGCCTTAGGGCAATTGCAGCAGGCTCGACGCGACACCGAACGCGCGCTGAATGTGCTCGAGACCCTCGGTTTCAGCGGCTACATCAACCTACTCCACCTACAACTCGGCCTGATCGAACTTGCGCAGGGACAGACTGCTCGCGCCGATGAGCGCTTCGCCAATCTCGTTCGACAGCTCGCCACCGCTGCGCCACACGGCTTCTACAACCTGTTCCAGCATCTCGGACAGAGCGTCGTGCTATTGCTGCAGAATCAACTGCCACAGGCCTGCAAGCAGTTGGCTCAGGCTGAAGCCATAGCCCTTGAGGCGCCACACAGCGCTGCCCTGCCCTGGGTCCTGCATCATCAGGCCATGTGCCTGTCAGCTCAGGGCCAGACACACCAAGCGCGACTGCACTGGGACGAGGCGAGGCGCCTAGCCGGGCAATTCAAGCTGTTCGCCGTCTACCGGCTGAGCGGTGCATGGCGCGTACGCTTGGCGGTTCTCGAACGCGACCACGACTTTATCCACCACTGGTTTGAAGAGTGGCACCGGTGTCGGGGTCGGTGTCCAGACCAGTCCATGCCCGAAGAATGGCTAGCCTACGCATGGGTACAGCGCCATCTGGGCCAGCGCACCGTCGCGAATAAAGTCTCCAGCGA
Organism: Pseudomonas sp. AOB-7; assembly: GCF_003696305.1. GTDB lineage: Bacteria > Pseudomonadota > Gammaproteobacteria > Pseudomonadales > Pseudomonadaceae > Aquipseudomonas. Next base: position 43,539 of record NZ_RFFK01000015.1, read on the forward strand.
CTTGCATGCGCTGGCCACCGCCGAGGACAATCAGCAGCTGCACATAGAGCTATACCTTCTGGATACCTACCTTCGTCTGGACGAAGCGGATCGCTCGGCGGCACTGCTGACCTTGGAGTCAGCAGTACAACTCGCAAGCCGTAATGGGTTCGGCCAGTTGCTGACACTAGAGGGGCGTCACTTGGGTGATCTACTACGCCAATTGGCTTCGCCATCGTTTCGTCGCCAGAACAGCCTAGAGCAGCCCTTGCCAGCACGCGAGAAACTCGCCGAGCTGCTCCATCTGCTGGTAGCACACGGCAGCACCAACCAACCACTGTTCGACCCCCTCACCCGCCGAGAGCAAGATGTTCTGCGCCGCATGGCCGAAGGCCAAGGCAACCAGCTAATCGCCGACGCCCTGTATATCAGTCTGAGCACGGTAAAGACCCATATCAATAATCTGTTCCGCAAGCTCGATGCCGTGGATCGAGAAGGTGCACTGCAAACGGCGCGAGAGCTGAAGCTGCTGAGCTGACTACCGAGGGTAGGGAAGCCAATCCCTGCCATCTCCACCCCCCTCCCTCCCAATATCCACCCGTGGTTGGACGCGCCCAACCGTCTCCCCTTGCTACAAAGCCGCCTCGTCCCTCTAGTCGAACGAGAACACCATGACCGACCAGTTGCTCAACGACCGCGATCTGAGCTTTCAACTGTACGAGATGCTCGACACCGAGGCCCTGCTACAGCGACCGCGCTATGCCGAGCATGACCGCGCAGTACTCGATGCCACGCTGAACACAGCCAGGGAGATCGCCGCCCAGTATTTCGCACCGCACAATCAGAAAGGTGATGCGAACGAGCCGACCTTCGACGGTGAGAAGGTCACCCTCATTCCCGAAACCAAGGTCGCCTGGGATGCCTTCGCCGCAGCAGGCTTCATGGCTGCACATCACGATTACCAGGACGGCGGCCTGCAATTGCCGGAAGTTGTTCTGCGCGCGTGCATGGCCTATTTCAACGCGGCGAACATCGCCACTGTCGGCTACTCCTTCCTCAGCATCGCTGCCGCCAACCTGGTGAAGAGCTTCGCCAGCACCGAACTGCGTCAGCGCTTCCTGCCGCCGATGCTCGACGGCCGATTCAGCGGCACCATGGCGATGACCGAGCCAGGTCAAGGCTCGGCCCTCGGCGACCTGCGCACCAGCGCGCGACAGGCCGGTGACGGCAGCTATCGCATCAGCGGCAGCAAGATGTTCATCTCAGGCGGAGACCACGAGCTGAGCGAAAATATCGTGCACATGGTTCTCGCCCGCATCGAAGGCGCAGCGCCTGGGGTCAAGGGCATATCGTTGTTCCTTGTGCCCAAGCACCTGGTCAATGACGATGGCAGCCTAGGTGCGCGCAATGATGTGGCGCTGGCCGGTCTGTTGCACAAGATGGGCTATCGCAACACCACCTCCACCGTTCTCAACTTCGGCGAAAAGCAAGGTGCTGTTGGATATCTGGTCGGAGAAGCCGGCAAGGGCCTCGCTTACATGTTCCAGATGATGAACGAGGCACGTATCGGGGTAGGCCTGGGCGCTGCCAGCCTGGGCTACCAGAGCTACTTACACGCCCTCCACTATGCCCGCGAGCGGCCACAAGGCCGCCTGCCCGGCAACAAGAGCCCCGCAACCCCACAAGTGCATATCGTCGAACACGCCGACGTACGACGTATGTTGCTGCAGCAGAAGGTATATGCCGAAGGCAGCCTGGCGCTGTGCCTGTATGCCAGTACCCTGGTAGAAGACACTCATACCGCACCTGACGACGAGCAACGCCATCGAGCGGCCGAATTGCTCGACTTGCTCACTCCAGTGGTCAAGTCATGGCCGTCACGCTATGCCCTGCTCGCATCGGAGATCGGCATCCAAGTGCTGGGGGGCTCCGGCTACACCCGCGAGTACATGCTTGAGCAACTATATCGAGACAACCGGCTCAACCAGATTCATGAGGGCACCGAAGGCATACAGGCCATCGACCTTCTTGCACGCAAGCTCGGTCCACGCGGAGGAGACGGCTACCCGCTATTGCTGGCCGAGATCGGAGCCAGCTTGAGCGAGGCTGCCAACGATAAACGCTGCACCTTACTTGGCACTGCTTTACGTAGCGCATTGCAGATCGTCGAGCGGGTCACCGCCGAGCAGCAGGCCCAGGTTGCCGCCGACGCAGATCTCGGCCTGAGCAACGCCACCGCCTATCTCGATCTGTTCGGCAAGCTGGTGCTCGGCTGGATCTGGCTGCGTCAGGCGCTGGTCGCCAGTAGGGCGCTGAGCGCAGGCGCAGCGGGCAGCGACGCGGATTTCTACCAGGGCAAGCTGCAGGCCGCGCGCTACTTCATGGACTGGGAGCTGGCTGGCCTGGAGGGTCAGGCCCGACTACTCGGAGATGGCAATCGAGTCTGCTTCGACATGCAGAACGCCTGGTTCTAACGCCCCCTCCCCCGCTCACTAGTTGCAGCACTCAGCAAGCCGAATCGACTGCATACGAAGGGCGGAAGCGAGGAACAGCTTCTTCAGGCAGACGCCACCTAACCCTTAATGATCAGGAGCCATTATGAGCGACCTTATCCATTACCAATTCGACGACGGCCTGGCCCTGATCGGCCTGACTTATCCACCGGTCAACGCGCTGAGCCAGGCGTTGCGCAGCGCCCTGAGTGCTGCCTGCGAGCGTGCTGCCAGCGATCCCACGGTACGCGCCATCATCCTGCACGGCTCACCGTTCAGCGCCGGTGCCGACATCGGCGAATTCGGCAGCGCGGCCAGCCACGCTGAGCCGTCCCTGCCCGACATACTGATGCGTCTGAGCCTGATCGACAAACCGCTGATTGCCGCGATCGACGGCCTGGCCCTCGGCGGCGGCCTGGAGCTTGCCCTGGCCTGCGGCTACCGCATCGCCGTGCCGGAGGCCCGCGTCGGCCTGCCGGAAATAAACCTCGGCCTGCTCCCCGGCGCCGGCGGCACCCAACGCCTTCCACGCCTGATTGGTGCCGAAGCAGCACTCGATCTGATTGCCTCAGGCCAATCGCTTAAAGCCGCCAAGGCCGCAGAATCGGGCCTGGTCGACCGCCTGGCGCGCAGCTCTGCCACCCTGCTGGAGGACGCCCGCACCTTCGCTCGCAAACTGCTCGCCGACGCCGCACCGGCGCAACCGAGCGCGCCCTTCTCCGAGCCGGGTATTAGCCTGCCAGCCACCTTCATCACCGACTACCAGGCCAAGCACGCAGCGCGCTGGAAAGGCCGGCAGGCCCCGCAGCGGGTGCTCGCCGCGATTCAGGCAGCCTGCGAGCGCCCCCTCGCCGAGGGGCTGCGGCGTGAAGCCGAACTGTTCCGCGAGGCCGACGCTTCGACGGAATCGGCAGCCCTGCGCCATGTGTTCTTCGCCGAGCGCGAAGCCAGCAAGGTGCCTGGAATCAACGCCGACACCATGCTACGGCCGATCACGCAAGTAGCGGTGATCGGAGCTGGCACCATGGGCGGCGGCATCGCCATGAACTTCGCCAACGCAGGTATCCCGGTGATCTTGCTGGAAGCCCAGGCACAAACACTGGACCGCGGTCTGACGCAGATCCGCAGAAACTATGAAATCAGCGTGCAACGCGGCAAGCTGAGCTCGCGGCAACTGGAACAGCGCATGGCGCTGCTCAAAGGCAGCCTCGATTACGCCGACCTGGCCGATGCCGACCTGGTCATCGAGGCGGTGTTTGAGAACCTGGAAGTCAAGCAGAACGTGTTCCGCACCCTGGATCAGGTATGCAAGCCCGGCGCGATTCTCGCCAGCAACACCTCGACCCTGGATGTCGACGCCATTGCCGCAGTCACCCAGCGCCCAGGAGACGTCATCGGGCTGCACTTCTTCAGCCCGGCCAACGTAATGCGCTTGCTGGAGGTGGTCCGAGCCCGCGAGACCGCGCCCGACGTGCTGGCCACCACGCTAAAGCTGGCGCGTCGGATCGGCAAGATCGCGGTGGTCTCTGGGGTGTGCTTCGGCTTCATCGGCAACCGCATGTTCGAGCCCTACTCTCGCGAGGCTCATCGCCTGCTGCTGGAGGGGGCCACGCCGGCGCAGATCGACAAGGTGCTCACCGACCACGGGTTGGCCATGGGCATGCTGGCCGTGCAGGACCTGGCTGGTATCGATATCGGCTACCTGATCCGCGAATCGCGCCGCGAGGTGATCGGCCACGACCCAAGCTACTGCAAGCTGGGCGACGAGCTGCACACCCTCGGCCGTTTCGGGCAAAAGACCATGGCAGGTTTCTATCGCTATGAAGGCCGTGAGCGCCTCGACGACCCCGAAGTCACTGCCCTCGCCGAGCGCGTGGCCGGCGAGTTGCACATCCAGCGTCGGCAGATAGCCGACGAGGAAATCCTTGAACGCTGCCTGTTTGGCCTGATCAACGAAGGCATCCAATTGCTCGACGAAGGCACCGCCCTGCGCAGTAGCGATATCGACCTGGTGTTTATCAACGGCTATGGCTTTCCGGCCTGGCGCGGCGGCCCGATGCACGAGGCCGAATGCATCGGCCTGGATCGGCTGCTGGCGCGCTTGCAGCACTACCGCCAGGCGCTTGGTGCCTACGGAGAAATGTGGTTTCAACCGGCCCCGCTGCTGCAGCGACTGGTCGCGGCCGGTAGGAGCCGCATCGAAAAGATCTGAGCCTGATCCTGCGTGCCCCTGGGCCAAGGGCGGGCACGCGGATTCCACTACCTGAAGGAACATCCAAAGCATGAAAGAAGCCGTCATCCTCTCCACTGCCCGCACACCGATCACCAAGGCGTTTCGCGGCGCGTTCAACGATCTCAGATCGCCGAGCATGGCCAGCCATGCGATCCGCGCCGCAGTCGAACGCGCCTGCATTGAAGCCGGCGAGATCGAAGATCTGGTCATGGGCACCGGCATGCCGGGCGGCACCGCCGGCTGGAACCTCGGCCGCATGGCCGCCCTGGCCGCCGGCTTGCCACTCTCGGTCAGCGGCCAGACCCTCGACCGCCAGTGCGCCTCCGGCCTGATGGCCATCGCCACCGCAGCCAAACAGATCATGGTCGATGGCATGCAAGTCACCATGGGCGCCGGCCAGGAACACATCAGCCTGGTGCAAGGTCGCCATCTGGAATGGGCGATGGCTGAACGTGACGAACTGGTGATGCGCAATGCCGAGCATGCCTATATGCCAATGCTGCAGACCGCCGAGATCGTCGCCAAGCGCTACAACATCAGCCGCGAGGCGCAGGATGCTTATTCCCTGCAGTCGCAGCAACGTACGGCCGCAGCCCAAGCCGCCGGCCTGTTCACCGTCGAAATCGTGCCGGTCAGCGCCCGCAAGAAGCAGGTAGATAAAGAAACTGGCGCAGTCAGCTACGAGGACGTCACTCTCAGCTTGGACGAGGGCAACCGCCCGCAGACCGTGCTGGAGGACCTGACCAAGCTCAAACCGGTTATCGAAGGCGGCTGTATCACCGCGGGCAATGCCAGCCAGCTGTCCGACGGCGCCAGCGCCTGCGTGTTGATGGACGCGCGCCTGGCTGAACAACGCAATCTGAACCCCCTGGGCCTCTATCGAGGCATCGCCGTGGCAGGTCTCGCGCCAGAGGAAATGGGCATAGGTCCGGTGTTCGCCGTACCCAAATTGCTCAAGCAGCACGGTCTTAGCGTCGATGACATCGGTTTGTGGGAACTCAACGAGGCCTTCGCCTGCCAGGTGCTGTACAGCGCCGAGAAGCTCGGTATCGACCCGGCCAGACTGAACGTCAACGGTGGCGCCATCGCCATCGGCCACCCCTACGGTATGAGCGGTGCACGCATGGTCGGCCATGCGCTACTGGAAGGTAAGCGCCGGGGCGTGAAGTACGTGGTGATCACCATGTGCGTCGGCGGTGGTATGGGCGCAGCCGGCCTGTTCGAGGTGCTCTGATGGACGCTCTGCAGAAGTTTTCCCTGGCCGGCAAGACCGTTCTGATCACCGGGGCCTCCAGCGGCATAGGCGAACACCTCGCCCGGCTCGCAGCCCAGGCCGGTGCCCTGGTTGTCCTGGGGGCTCGTCGCATCGAACGCCTGGAGAAAATTGCCCAGGATATCCAATGGCTAGGCGGCGAGGCTCTGGCCGTCGCGCTTGATGTGACCGATCGCAGCAGCGTCGAAGCTGCCTTCCATGCGGCAGAAGCTCACTTCGGCGTGGTCGAGGTAGTGCTCAACAACGCGGGCGTCGGCAATGGCCGGCGCGCCCTGGAAATCAGCGAAGACGAGTGGCGCGCCATGCTGTCGACCAACCTCGATGGAGTCTGGCGTGTCGCCCAGTGCGCCGCTCAGCGCTTGGTCAAGGCCGGTCGCGGCGGCAGCATCGTCAACGTGGCATCGATTCTCGGGCTGCGAGTCGGTAACGGCTACAGCCACTACTGCGCAGCCAAGGCCGGCGTGGTGCAGTTGACCAAGTCACTGGCGCTGGAACTGGCACGCCACCAGATTCGCGTCAATGCCATCGCGCCCGGCTACTTTAAAACGGAGATGAACGACGCCTACTTCGATTGCGATAAGGGCCAGGCTTATATCCGCGACGCGGTACCGATGCGCCGCCTGGGGCTGCGTCAGGAACTGGACGGGCCCTTCCTGCTGCTGGCCAGCGAAGCGGGATCGTTCATGACAGGAGAAGTCATGGCTGTGGACGGCGGACACCTGCTTTCCACCCTATAGACCCCTGACGCAGCGAAGCGCGCGAGGCTCGGCCCTTAGAGCGCATGGCTGGCCATCCCTGTACCCACTCGAAAGCGGCTCGCTTACGAGTTCCAGGAAGGCGCGCCTCATCAAGAGGCTGACGCAGAAAGTCAAGTTTATCTCTGCGCCATGCGCGCACTCTTGAAACATCCACCACCGTTCACCTTGCAGCCTGGCTGCTGGGCGACGCCAACGTTCCGCGAGGATCCGATGCAAGACCTGATGATGGCCGACTCCCTCAACATCACCATGATCATGGAATACGCCGAGCAGATAGCGGCCGATGTGGAAATCGTCTCGATTCTCAGCAACGCCCAACATCACCGCTATACCTATGCCGACGCATTCAGGCGCGTACGGCAGTTGGCCAATGCTCTGGATCATCTGCAGATCGATGCCGGCGAGCCTGTCGCCACCCTGGCCTGGAACGACTATCGCCACTTCGAACTGTATTACGCCGCACCCTGCTCCGGCCGTATCTGTCACACCATCAACCCGCGTTTGTTTCCCGAGCAGATCGCCTACATTATCCAGCATGCGCAGAATCGCATCGTCTTCCTCGATCCACAGTTCATCCCCCTGCTGGAACAGCTTCAACACCAGTTACCCGCTGTTCGCCACTACGTAGCGCTCTGTGCCGCGGATGACCTCCCGGGCTCGTCGCTGCCCAATCTGATCAGTTACGAAACGCTGATCTCCGAACATCCCGATACCTATTCCTGGCCCGACGTCGACGAACGTACCCCGAGCGGCTTGTGCTACACGTCCGGTACCACCGGCAATCCCAAGGGGGTTCTCTACAGCCACCGCAGCACCGTGCTGCACACCCTGGCCGGCAGCTTGCCGGAAGCGACCGGCCTGAGCGGCGATGACGTGGTTTTGCCTATCGTGCCGATGTTTCACGTCAACGCCTGGGGTATTCCCTACAGCGCCGCAATAGCCGGCAGTAAGCTGGTATTGCCTGGAAACAAAGCGGGGGACGGCGCAACCCTGACCGCATTGATCAACGAAGAGCGGGTCAGTTACGCCCTGGGCGTCCCGACGGTATGGCTCGCCTTGCTCAACCACCTCGAAACCACCGGCACCCATATCCCCAGCCTGCGCCGTGCCGTTTCGGGTGGCTCGGCCTGCCCACTGTCTCTGATCGAGCGCATGCGTGCTCAGGACATCACCCTCGAGGTAGGCTGGGGCATGACTGAAACCAGCCCCTTGGGCAGCTACAACCGCCACAAGTCCTGGTACTCGCAACTTCCCGAAGACCGTCGCAACCGGCAACTGACCAGCGCAGGCCGCCAGGTGTTTGGCATCCGCCTGCGCATCATCGACGACACCGGCCGGCCCCTGCCGCCCGACGGCCAGACCGCGGGAGCACTGCAAGCACGTGGTCCCTGGGTAGCTGCCGGCTATTTTGGCAGTGCTCCAATTGCTGGTTGGTTCGACACCGGTGACGTGGCCACCATCGATCCGCATGGCTATGTGCATATCGTTGACCGCACCAAGGACGTGATCAAATCGGGTGGCGAGTGGATCAGCTCGATCGACATCGAGAACGCCGTAATGGCCCACCCCGCAGTCCTGGAGGCCGCCGTGATCGGACTGCCCCATCCCAACTGGGGCGAACGCCCAGTGCTGATCGTCGTGCCTCGGCAAGACGGCGCTCCAGAGCCGAGCGAGTTACTCGAGTTTCTCAAAGGGCGCATCGCCAAATGGTGGTTGCCGGACGCCTGCCTGCTAGCCGCAACCCTTCCCCACACAGCCACCGGCAAGGTCAGCAAAAAAGAGCTTCGCGAGCAATACCGCCACATCCAATGGCCTGCTTGATCCCCCAGGAAGCAGCGTCGGGCCCGCCCCCGCCCCCGCTCTCACCAGTTGCGCCCCTTGGCACATGGCACTTGAGCGCGAGCCAAGGGCCCCCGTCACGTGGCGTCTGGTACAAATCCGCTCGACTCGCCAAGCACAACAAGACCGACAACCATGGAGAGACCCACTGTGTCACTAGCTAAAATTTCCCTACCCCTCAGCCTCGCCGCCAGCCTGGCCGCCGGAGCCTGTCTAGCCCCAAAGCTTCACGCCGCCCAGCCCCCCTCATCGCCCGCCCATACGGTCAGCGAAAGCGAAGCTGCGTTCAGGGCGCTGGCGCGAGACGTCTATCTGTACGCCTACCCGTTGGTGATCATGGACCTCACCATGCGCCAGGCGACCAATGTGCCCGACGCCCGAAGCGTGCCACGCAGGGCTCCCGTCAACCAGTTCGCCCACTACCGCAAATACCCCGCCGCCGATGCCAGAGAGGTGGTGCGCTTCAATTTCGATACCCTCTACTCCTTTGCCTGGATCGACTCCAGCAAAGAGCCCGTGATCCTGACCATTCCGGATAACAAAGGCCGCTACTTCCTGGCCCCGATGCTGGACATGTGGACTGACGTATTTGCTGTTCCCGGCACACGCACCACCGAAGGCAAGCCAGGCCACTACGCCATTACCGCGCCAGGCTGGGACGGGCAGCTACCAGAAGGCGTCGAACGGATTCAGGCGCCTACCTCCATGGTCTGGTTGATGACACGCATCCTCACCAACGGCCCGGCCGATTACGCCAACGTGCACGAGTTCCAGGACGGTCTCCAGCTCACTCCGTTGCGCCACTGGGGCAAGGATTACACCCCGTCTGACGACCAGCCTGTGAGCCGGGCAATCGACGACGAAACGCCCCCTCTGCAGCAGATCAATGCCCTGGACGGCGTAGAACTGCTGAGCCGTTTCGCCCAGTTGCTGAACGTTTATCCTCCGCATGCCAACGACTACCCCATCCTGCATCGCATGCAAGCGTTGGGGCTGAACCCCGGCAAAGACTTCGACACCAGCCGTTTCACTGCGGACCAGTTGCAGATCCTACGCGATATCGCCAAGCAGGCGCAGAAGGAACTCTATGAGGTCGTCAGCAAGGCCTCCATCGGTAACGTGAGAAATGGCTGGAACTGGGCGAACAACCTGGGTACATACGGTACCGACTACCGCCGGCGCGCCACCGTGGCGCTGGCCGGACTGGGGGCGAATCTGCCGGAAGACGCCATCTACCCCAACAGTTTCGTCGATGCCAATGGCCAGCCATACTCCGGCCGGCATGCCTATGTGATGCACTTCGAGGCCGGCCAACTACCGCCAGCCGAAGCGTTCTGGTCATTGACCATGTACGACCACGAGGGCTTCCAGGTCGGCAACCCGATCAACCGCTTTGCCCTGGGTAGCTACGACACGCTCAATTACGGAGCAGACGGTTCACTGCGGCTGTATCTGCAACACGAATCCCCAGGCCGGGACAAGGAAAGCAACTGGCTTCCAGCCCCAGCAGGCAATTTCCAAATCATGCTGCGGCTCTACTCACCCAAGCCAGAGGCGCTGAACGGCACCTGGGCCCCACCAGCGGTCAGACAGGTTCGCTGACAAGCGCTCTGGCAAGGAAGGCATGGAAGGGGCGACATACCATTGGCCAGAATGGGACAGCCTACATCAGCCCCTCCATCGCAACCTGCCATGACGATTTGAATCTGGATTACCGAGCCGGTCAACATAGCAGTCTCGCCGCCCGATACGGTGTTCGTGCGGCCGCAGGAGAGCGGATTGAAATCATTTATGGACACAGCTCAGTCGACATCATTTTCGACGACGCCCAACGCGAGGCGGCGAGCAAGCGGGCTGTAGACATGGTCCGCCCTTTCGCCCGCTCCGACACGACGGTCTGCGGATTCCGGCGCTACGCGACGTAGTCACCTCTCGCCCTGTGACTGAAAACACTCTGCTGATTGAACTGCCCCCCCAGCCCTCTCGAATGCCCCGGTGTGGGCGCTGTCAGTAACCCAGTCCCTTCATCCACGAGCGGCGTTTGTGCCAAGTGCGCGAGCGTGACCTACTGGATCAGTGGTTCGATGGGCGGCGTTCGCAATATTGGCAAGGTAAAGCTGGGGATGGATAGTGCACAGAGCAAGAACCCTGCCGGATGGAGCTCCACTACAGGCACCACCTTTCAATAGTAAGGGGCAAATTTACCGACACCCGTTTTAGGATAAATCCTATTAAGCGATTCGCACCGGAGTTGATAATATTTATCCCGCACAGTCATTTCATTTAATGGGTTGGCCACGGACGGCCACTCCACCAGCGAACTCGCTTCCCACGGAAAAAGGGATGACTGCCCTGCTGCAATCCTTTATTTGTACCGAAGTACATTTCTCTCCTCTCCTTCGGGCCGCCATCAGCATGTATAGGAACAGTTCCCTATCAAGCTGGTCGTGGCCCTTTTTTTCTGGCGCAAAACATCCACCCTATGGATGGCCTGAGGTGGCCATGCATTTCTGGCTGACTTCAGCCCCACCGATTTTGAAAGCGGCGAATCGATCAGAAACGATCAGGTCACCCGCTCATTTCTTTGTTATTAGCCGCTGCGAACGCCTCGCGGCAGCCATTTCTCGCATTGCAGGCGCACCTCTCCTGTATTGATCAGGAAGTGTCGGCGTGCCATCCACAGGCTCGACAACACGAACAGCGTCACCAGTTGCGCGGCGTTCTTTGTCAGGCCACGAAAGCACGTATTCGCATAACCGAGTTGGCGCTTGATCACCCAGAACGAGTGCTTGACCTTGGCACACATCTGAGCCCTGGCCTTCTCGATCTTGCGCCTGGCTTTATACCGCAGGCTGCGCTTGCCCAACTTCTTGTCTGTACTGCGGCAGACAGCGACCTGCCAGATGACCTCACGACCTTCATATTCAAGGCGCTTCTCGACGCCAGCGGCACCAACTATGTTTTCACCACCATACAGCAGCTTATCGACCCGAGTGATATCCGCCACGCTGGCCGCCGCCCTCACCATGCTATGTACCAAGCCCGGCTCGTCATCTACGCCGATATGGACCTAGGTGCCGAAGCAATACTGATTGCCCTTCTCGGCCTGGTACACCTCCGGGCCGCACTTACCATCCTTATTACTGGCCGAGGTAGGCGCATTGATCAGCGTGACATCGACGATGGTGCCTTGGCGCAGCGACAGACGTCGGTCTCCCAGATAGCCATTGAGTATGGCCAGAATTCCGGCAGCCAGGCCGTAGTTTTCCAGCAGACTGCGGAAGTTGAGGATGGTGGTTTCATCGGGAGTGCGCTCCAAACTCAGCCCAGCAAACTGGCGCAGGATCGTGGCCTCCTACAGCGCCTCCTCCATAGCTGGATCGCTGTTGCCAAACCAGTTCTGCATCAGATACACACGCAATATCGCCATTAGTAGTGGGGGGCGATCAGAACGACCAACCCCTTCCCTTCTACGGCACAACCTGATCCATCTCAATCAGGAAAACCTCCTTGCGCGTGTACTTGCGCCTGCCAGCGTACTCGGCGCCGGCAAAGGCCACCTGCTTCATCGGATAACTCAGCGGGGGATCCGGGCATGTTGCCAAATTCAGGAAGTCTTTTTTCAGACCATCCCTAGGTTCTGTACGAAAAGTACTGCCGTAGGCATCGCAGCGCGCAAGCCAGCGTGACCATCGCGCCAAAACTTCTGGCGAGCTTGTCGTAGCGGGTGCCGATCCTCCGGCTCTCTTTCAGCCAGCCAAACATACGCTCGATGATGTTCCGTTGCCGGTATTTCGGGCGATCAAAAAGCCTGGGTAGTCCTGGCTTGGGTTTGCGTTTCATGGTGCGCTGCGGAATTACCGGTTGCATGCGGTAACGGTCGCAGTACTGGCGCAGATGTTCGGCATCGTAACCTTTGTCTGCCAGTAACCAACGGCAGCGCTTACGAGGTCGTCCCGACTTTCCGGGGATACGCACCTGATCCAAGAGCGGCTGAGCATGTGCAATATCGCTGGCATGTCCTGGCGAAAGCACGAAGCGAAGAGGTATCCCACTGGCATCGCAGATCAGGTGAATCTTGGTGGTCAGGCCGCCTCGGCTACGTCCCAACGCATGGTCTACCGGTTCTTCTGGCCCCCCTTTTTCCCGGCGCCTGAAGAGGCTCGGGTTGCACGTACTGCAGTAGAGTCGATCATCCAAGTGTCCAGATCGATCAGGCCTTCCTGATTTAACCGGACGTGCAACCGCTCAAGTACTCGGCCAAACGTGCCATCGTCTCGCCAATCACGGAATCGTTGATACACCGTTGACCACGGGCCGAAGCGCTCCGGCAGGTCGCGCCAGGCGGCTCCAGAGCAAAGGATCCAGAAGATACCGTTGAGCAACAGCTGATCATCACTGCGCGGCCGGCCCATCTTCTGTTCCGGGGAAACTAGATCCTTGATCAACTCCCATGCTGCATCGGGGAGTTCGTAGCGCTTTGCCATGCGGGCCTCCAGCCAATCATGGCGGCAATTCTACCCGCACCGACTTTTCGTACAGAACCTAGGGAGCAGCTGAATTGCCCCAAAAAACTTGACATCCAGCGCCAACTCAATAGAGTAGTAACCGCATTAAACAATCGAATCTCGATACGATAACCATGATCGATTATGCACGCGCTTCTGCTCTGCATGGCCTTGCAGAATTTGCTTCCAAGCACTCATTGAATACTCAGTACCTGCTTGAGGCAGCTGACCTGCCAAGCGATCTGCTGGATTATCCGGATAGCCTGGTCCCCTATCGGAAGATCGCCAAAGTGCTGGAGTTGGGGGCAGAACGCTCCGGCAACGCCCTTTTCGGCCTGCAACTCGGCCTACAGCAAAATATCGCCGGCACCATCGGCCCCCTTCTTTATCTTGCGCGCAACTCGAATAACGTCGGAGACGCCCTTCGGGAGATCGGCAACTACTTTCACGTACATGCCAGTTCAGTCCGGATTCGCCTAGAGGTCCAAGGCGAGCTGGCGCTGTTTTACTACGACCCGGTCGAAGGAGAGGAAATAGCCAGTTCGCGCCCCATCGTCGAGCTGGTGCTCGGCGGCGGACTGCAACTCATGCGGCTGCTGCTCGGCATTCGCTGGCAGCCGCAGGCCCTGCTACTGCAGCACGCCCCCGTGCGCGACCCACAAAGCTACAGCCGTATTCTCGGCGTGGCTCCGCAATTCAATGCCCCCCTCAATGCCTGGATCTTCGATGCCAAGCTGCTTGACGTCCCGCTGAGCTCAGCTGACCCCGAGCTCAAGCGCCTGGTTCAGCAACACCTCGAGGCCCTGGGGCGAATCTCCACCCAGGATCTACCCGCCCATGTCCAACAGGTTATCCGCAAGTTCCTCCCACAGGGGCGCGTCGCCATTGAGCAGATCGCCGATTACCTGTCGCTGAGCACCCGCACCCTGCAGCGCTACCTCAAGGAAGAGAATACCTCGTTCAACCTAATTCTCGACCAAACCCGTATGGCTATGGCGAACCGCTACCTCAACGACTCCGAGATCAACCTGACGCAACTCTCCGAAATTCTCGGCTACTCCGAGCTGAGCGCTTTCTCGCGAGCCTTCAGTCGCTGGTTCGGCGTCAGCCCGCGGGAGTGGAAGAAACGCCAAGGGCAAGGAAAGTCCCGTAGGCTGATAGGGCACATACAACGAAAGCGTCCATCAGATTTATGAGGCAGTCCTCGGCTACTGTCACTGACGAGAAATCTCGATCAACGCTTTGCCCCCAGACGCAGGCTCATGGTCACCAAGCGCTGGTACAGCGCTGGCAGCAAACGCAGGGTTAGTTCGATGGCATGAGCATCGGCTCCGATCAGAATGCGTCGACGGTCGCGCCGTACCCCTTGCAAGATGACCTGGGCGGCCCTTTGCGCAGTCGTCCGCAACATCTGCTCGTTGAATGTCTGACGAGTCGCACCGATGTCCTGGCCGGTAACCTTTGCCATGCTATCGTTCATTCGTGCACGATTGCCGATATCCGTCTTGATCCCACCGGGATGCACACAGCTCGCCGAAACCCCGCAGCGCTCCAGATCCAACTCCTGGCGCAAAGATTCGGTAAAACCACGAACAGCGAATTTGGTAGCGTTGTAAGCGCTCATGCCAGGCTGGGCAAACAGGCCGAAGATGCTGGAGATATTCACAATATGGCCTTCGCCCGAAGCCTTGATATGCGGCAGGAAGGCTTTGGTTCCATGCACTACGCCCCAGAAGTTGATATTCGTGATCCACTCATACTCGTCATAACCGCTGCCCTCCACTGTCCCGGCATGGGCAACCCCCGCGTTGTTGAAGATCAGGTTCACCTGCCCATGCCGTCTGACCACCTCATCGGCCCAGCCATGAACTTCCTCCCTGCAGGCGACATCGACCACCTCGGTCGAGATCTGCACGTCCTTGAAACGGCTCGCCAGAGCGCACCTGGTTTCCTCCAACCCCGTCGCGCTGATATCGGACAATGCAAGATGGCATCCCCGGCTGGCCAGTTCGTATGCCAGCGCTCGACCAATGCCTGAGCCTGCCCCGGTGATCGCAGCGACTTTGTTTCTGAACGTTCTCATGGGGGTTACTTCCTGAGTGGAGTATTCGGGGACGCTGCGCTCACAGCCCCACTGTACGACGCAACTGCAGAAGGAAAAACACGGCGACCTAGGAGGTGCTGCCGACGACGCCGTTCTCTACAGGGCATTTGGAAAGAATCCAGGCCGCCACGTTGTAGGCACGTAGATTCCAATCGGACTCCCCGAGCAACCAATGCCCATGCGAGGGATACTCCCAATAGTCCAGACGACCACCGTACCAACGCACCATGCGGCGACTCACCGACCTGGGAATGATTCGGTCCTGCCCTCCGGCCAGGCTGAGCATGGGGCAAGTGATGCTGTCTTTGTGCACACGGTTCGAATGCGACAGGTTCAGGCGCCCAAAGCCAACCTCATAAGCCACCATGCCCGACTCAGCAATCAGGAGCTCATAGAGCGCAGCACGCTCATCCGCCCCGACCCGGTTGAATATGAGGTAGTTCGCCTCCCAGGGCGAAAGCCGAAACGATCTACGCCACAGCGCCCACTTGCCGAAGTGACGCACCAGGCCAGGCAACATCGACAGCCGTAATGGGAAAATCTGAGCAGGCGCCGCACTATTGATCATGACCAAACCTGCAATCTTCAATCTCTGCGCCACCAACTGCCCGATCAGCCCGCCCAGCGAATGACCGAGCAGGACGGGCCGATGAAGCCTTGTCACCGCATCCACAACAGCATCGACATAGTGCTGGAGGGCCATGCCCTGCAACAGAACGTCCGAGCCACGCTCCTCGTGACCGGGTAGATCGATGGCATGGCAACGAAAGCCCATCTGTCGGAACAACGAAGTCCACCCTTCCCAAACGGTGTGACGGGACCACATCCCGTGGATGAAAACAATATCGGGCTTCTCGCTCATAGACTCCACCAGCGTGTCAATTGGTAATCACCCCCGCACTTACGCCCCCAGCCTCAATAGATCGCCGAGGACGATGATAGATACGAGTACGAGGCCAGAGGGTTTCAGGCGCCTTTGAACTCCAGCGCAGCATCCTCGATGGGCTGGCCCAACAACATAGCCCGATCACGTTCAAAGTCATGTAGCACCCGCCACGGCCAGCCACGCCCTTGGCGCGGCAGGATGGCCTCGCCTCGCTTGATGTATCCCGACTGCAGCGACCCAAGAACGGTCTCCTGCACCTGCACCTCCCCGACAGGAGCCCTCGGGGTCACTACTTTCAGGTTCCGGCTTCGCATGTAGTTGAACAAGCGACACAGGTAGGCGGCGGTGATATCGACCTTCAGCGTCCAGGGGGCGTTGGTGTATCCGAAGACGAAGCCCATGTTGGGAATGTCCTGCAACATCGCTCCCTTGTAGGTCATCAGCCTGCCCAAGGAGCGCGGCTCACCGTCTACGACCAACTCCATGCCGCCGCAGGTCTGCAGCTTCAATCCGGTGGCCGTAACGATGATGTCGGCCTTCAGTTCCTTTCCGGAGTGGAGCTTGATACCGGTCTCGGTGAAGGACTCGATGGTGTCTGTCTCGATAGACGCCCTCCCCTCCCTCAAAGCTTTGAAAAGGTCAGCGTCCGGCACTGCGCAGATACGTTCGTCCCAGGGTTGATACCTGGGCGTGAAGTGCCGCATGTCAAAATCCTTGCCAACTTGCTTCTTCACACCCGACAGCAACCAGGATCGGACCAGGTTCGGCCATCGCTTCGAGGCCTTGTAGAGCTGTCGCTGCAAGACGATATTGCGCTTGCGGGCCAAACCGTAGACCAGAGACTCCGGCAGAAAGCGCCGCAACACCGAAGAAAGCTTGTCACGCCCGGGAACACTGAAGACATAGCTGGGAGAGCGCTGCAGCATTGTTACGTGCTCAGCGCTCTCGGCCATCGATGGAACCAGGGTGACCGCCGTTGCCCCGCTACCGATCACGACGACACGCTTGCCCCGGTAATCCAGGTTCTCCGGCCAATGCTGCGGATGGATGCGCAATCCCTGAAAGCGCTCCTCACTCGGGAAATCCGGCAGAAAGCCCTGATCGTAGTCGTAGTAGCCGGTGCAGCTCACCAAGTAGTTGCAGGTGAAACCGAGGAACTCTCCGGTGTCCTCGTCCTGGCACTCCAGCGACCAACGTTGCTGCTCGCTGGACCAGTCGGCCCTGATCGTCCTCAGGCCGAAATGGATCTTCTGCTCGATGCCGTACTCACGGGCAGTATCGACGATGTAACGACGAATCGCCGGCCCGTCAGCCAACACCTTCAGCTCATTCCATGGGCGGAAGGAGTAGCCAAAGCTGAACATGTCGGAATCGGAGCGGATGCCGGGATAACGGAACAAATCCCAGGTTCCCCCGATCGCCTTGCGACGCTCGATGATGGCAATCCGCGCATAGGGCATTTC
The DNA here is from genome assembly GCF_003696305.1 of Pseudomonas sp. AOB-7. Lineage (GTDB taxonomy): Bacteria > Pseudomonadota > Gammaproteobacteria > Pseudomonadales > Pseudomonadaceae > Aquipseudomonas. The sequence goes on from NZ_RFFK01000015.1 coordinate 61,074, forward strand.
CTTGGCCATGTGGCAAGCTGTTCCTATGCCGGACAGTCCGGCCCCGACGATCAGGACATCGTAGTGCTGCTTCATTGGACACTCCTCGCTCTTATAGCTGTTCTAAGAGGGAGTATCGGCCGCCCCACATCGCGACTTTTGACCTTAGCCGCCAACAACCTGACATAAAATGACAGGTGTCGGTAACAATCGATCCTCAGGGCTTGCTCTGCACTACGAAAGCATCCAAATGCACCGGGCCTTGGATAGGTAGCCTCAGCTGCAACGGCCGCCTTCAGATGCACCGACTGAGTTCACTTGCGAGATCAGCACCTCCAATTCGGATTCGACGATAGCGGCATGCGCCATGACCGCATCTCGGTCAAGCGGCATCTCGTGGCAAAGATTCTCGACCCGCTCACAGGCCTCGATGATCCTCCGCGCCCGCAGTATGCGCGCGCCTCCTTTTATCCGATGAGCCAGATCAGCCAGTGACTCTGGAACGAAACTCTGTCGCTGGGCTTTCAGCTCGGCGAGATCACGAGCATAACCGCTGCGCGCCTCGGAGATCAGCGCCTGCATCATCGCCAAGTCACCTCCGGTCAGGTCACGTAGTATCGAAGCGATCACCTCGCTGTCGGTCTGTTCAGGCTCCTCCCGAGCAGCCTCGCTAACCCGCTGTAGCACCGCGAGTGACGAGAGCACGGAGGACAGGCCCTTCAGACTCAAAGGCTTGAACACACAGTCGTCCATTCCAGCCTCCAAGCACTTAGCCTTCTCCTCCGGTTGGGCGTTCGCAGTGAAGCCGATGATGGTGCATCGATTCAAGGAGCGCCGCTCCTCCTCTTGGCGAATGGCTCGGGTCATCTCGTAGCCATTCATCATCGGCATGTTGCAATCGGTAAAGATGACGTCGAAGGAATTCTCCCGCCACAATTCCAGCCCACGCTCGCCATTTTCCGCGGTCCGGACCGACTGATCGAAGAAGGACAACTGCTGAGCCAACAGCACGCGGTTGGCCTGCTGATCGTCGACCACCAGGACATTGAGCACAGGATGCTCCTGCTCCCCTTTATTTCCTTCGGACTGGACGACTCTCGGGGCGGCTGACAGTACATTGAAAGGGACATCCAACGTCACGCAGGTGCCTTTGCCCACGACGCTGCGTACCGCCAACTCCCCCCCCATGAGTTCACATAGCGACTTACAGATCGCAAGCCCCAAGCCTGTCCCGCCGCGAGAGGTACGCCCATGATCAGCCTGAGCAAAGGGCTGGAACAGCTTGGTCAGCTCCTCGGCAGAAATACCAATACCGGTGTCCTCTACGCTTAGTCGTACACGTAGCCGCTCGTCCTCGACAAGATCACCAGTGATGACCACGCTCACCTCTCCAATGTCGGTGAACTTGATGGCATTGCCAATCAGATTGGAAAGCACCTGCTTGAAACGCATGGCATCGACGAGAACGTCCCGATTGACATTGGCGTCGATTTGCAACGTCAGGGTGAGCGCCTTTTGCCGGGCCAGCCCATCGAACACGCGCACGACCGACTCGACCAGCTCCCGGAGGTTGGCCCGCTTCGGACTGAGGCTGATATGACCGGACTCTATCCGCACCACATCGAGAATATCTCCGATCAACTCCAGCAAGCTCTTGGCCGAATCGTAGGCAATCTCGATCGCTTGCCTGTCGAATCGCCCCTGGTCGGCGTGCTTCATCGCCAGCTCGAGCATGCCGATCACCGCGCTCATCGGCGTACGGATTTCATGGCTCATGGTGGCCAGGAAGGTGGTCTTGGCGCGACTCGACTCACCCGCTGCCTCGAGAGCAGCCCGCAACTCTTCCGTCAACTGACGACGATCACTGATATCGATCCAACCACATATCACACCTTTGACCCGCCGCTGAAAGTCGTAGTACGGGTAGATCCAGTGATAGATACTCAGCACCCGCCCAGGCAAGTGCAGCTCTCGATCGACCTCCAGTGGTTCGCCAGTCTGCATGACCCGCAAGTAGTCATCGTGAAACTGAAGAGCCTCCTGACGGTTAATCTTGGCGCCTTCCAGAGAGGTCTTGTTAATTATCTCATCAAGCGTTTTGTCAAACACCTCCAGATAACTCGCATTGCAGGTAACCATACGCCCCTCATGGTCCCTGACGTAAATCGGATGTGGAATACCATTGATCAGCGAACTCATGAAGTTCAACTGTTCGTTCAAGGCGGCCTCAGCTTGCTGACGGCGCTTGAACTGTGAGCGGATGTAGACATTCCAGACGAAGGACAACAGGATGAAGGCAAAGGCTGCCCCGCCAATCTTGAATATCAGACCTCGGTAGTCCACCCAGCTACCCTGCGAAACATCAGCCCTGGGCCTCCAACGATTCTGAAATACATTGATCTCGTCGGGCGGAATCCGCAACAGGGCCTTGTCGAGGATCGAGGCGAGCTCGGTGTCCTCTTTGCGCACGGCGAAGGTCAGCGGGGCCACAACATCCTCGATGATGTTGGAAATCTTCAGCTCACCGCTGCGGAAGGTCATGGTGTAGTACTGCGCCACCGGAAGAAAAGCCGCAGTCGCATCAGCTCGCCCACTGCTGACCATCTCCATAGCATCTAACAGGGTCGCGACTTCGACATAACTGTAGTCCGCCAACGGCTGCAACAACTCCCGCAAAGCGTGGTTGCGTGGCAAGGCGATGCGTCTGTGCTTCAGTTCTGCCAAACTGACGGGTTGGTCTGGTTCATTTCGAGTGATGATGGCGTAGGAGGTAGATAGAATAGGCCGGGTGAAACGCAAAAACTCCTCACGCCCCACTGTGGGAACCAGCGCAGTGAGGTCTGCCTTGCCGTTTTTTACATAATCGGGATGATCGGCCTGACCAACCGCCACCACTGGCTCGAATCTCAACCCGGTACGCAAGGAAATGGCCTTGGCTAGATCGGCGCCGACACCACTGAACTGGCCCGAGGTATCGAAGTAGGCAAGTGGCGCTGAATCGCCCGTAACAACAAAGCGCACGATGGGATTCTTAGTAATCCAGCGTTGCTCTGCTGGCGAAAGATCGATTTTGGAGAAGCTGATCACCCCCCCCCCCCAGACCAACGCTTCAGAATTTCAGCCGAGTATTCTCTGCGTACGACCTCCAGCGCACTGTTGAGCACCGAACCCAGACGGTCGGCGCCCACATGCACAACGAAGGCAAATCCCCCCGCTGGAATGTCCAACCGCGATAGCATTCGCACATCATTGAAGTAATTGAGGTTAACGAAGTAATTGCTGGATATCGCATCGCCTAAATAAAGATCGGCGTTGCCGAAAGCCAGTGCTGCCAGGGCTTGCTCACGAGACCTGTACGCAACAAACTCGGCGGCAGGATAGGCTGTCTTCAACTGCCCAAGCGGAAGATAATCATCTGCCACGGCAATTCGCATACCGTCCAGACGGGATGGTATCGAGCGCATCTCCGACTTGCGGACGTAAAGCACCAATTGATCGCTGACATAGCTCCCCGTAAGCCGCCCATGGTATGCGGCCGGTTCGTGGCTGCTGGCACTTCCGACGATATCGACCAGTCCCCGCGCCAAAGCGTTGAGAGCCGCGGCACGGTCAGGGAATTGGACTACCCGCACTTCGACATGTAAAAGCTTACCAATGAGATCAACTACATCGGCGCTAATTCCTTCGTAATACATCCCATTGGAGACGATCTCTAGCGGAGCGAAACCCGGTGCAGCCGTACCCAGCACGATCACGCGCTTGCTGCGCACCCACGCCCAGTCATCGTCGGACAATTCCAGATGCGTCCCTTCGAACTCAGAGCGACCAATCACCTTCAGAGTGTTGGTATTTTCCAGCTCAGGTGAAGCGAATACCGCTTGAGCTCCAGCCAGCAGAAAAACAGACAAGAAAAAAAAAACAGCAAGCCAATCTCGCTGCGGATACCACCGCATCTTTAACAGCAGGGGGGCAAGCCTCATTAGAAACCCTTCAGACTCTGTTCGAGCTTGAATAACTCTGCATCGGTACGCACCCCGAGCTTTCGGAATGCGGACTGTTTCTGTCCGCTGATCGTCTTCATGCTCTTGGAAAATTTCCTAGCGATCTGCGACACCGACATGCCGTCGAGGCAACAGCGCAAGACCTCCTGCTCCTTCGGTGAAAGCGCGGGATCCTTGAGCAGAACTTCTGCTCCTTGCGCCTCAACGATTTCGACGCCTGCACGGTTAACGCTGAGATCACGGTCCAGTTCGTAGGCCAGCATAGGTGAAATATAGGACTTGCCCGCTGCGACCTTGCGGACCGCCTCCAGCAATAACTCGACATCCTCAGACTTACCGATGAAGCCATTGGCACCGGCATTAAGGGTAAGGTTTACCACCGATGGCTTCTCCGCCGAAGATGAGATGAGGATGTATAGCTCAGGGAATCGCCGCCGGACCATGCGCACCAGATTCAGGCCATCCAGCTCATTATCCCCTAGCACGTAATCAAGTATGAGCAGGTCGACTTCGATGCTATCCAACTCAGCAAACATGTCGCGACTATTGGAATAGACCCCAACCACCTTGAAATCTGCTTCACGGGACAGGCGCAGCTGCAACGCCAATTGGATCAGCGAATGATCGTCCAACACAGCGATTCGCAATGGCGACATGACTGACCACTTCACGCTCTCCCCTCCATGCACAGTAATGGACCTTCCAGCCAAGCGAGTCGCTCACATCACACATGCCGCCGCAATACAGATGCGGACCACAAGGGACTGCCACCACTCATAGTTAAGACAAAAAATCTATGCCGCTTCAGCCCCACGCAGACAAAAAGTATAGCTGCATCCTTGCTTGAGTCTTCAGGTCCGAGCAAAGAAACACTCCAAGCGCTGGGCACGGCGTACTGGAACCTTTAAGGTGAATCACCATATGGCGATCCGCTGCATAGCAGCCAGTTAGCGCCCTTGTCTTGCCTCGGCAATCGCGCGGAACCGACACGCTGTTACCTGCAGAATGAGCGACGATGCTTTCCGGCGCCAAGCCATTGTTGATCAGCCGTTGACGAACGGTATGTGCAAGACCCAATCCCGGAGCATCGTTGATAGCCTCTTTGCCGAATCGTTCGGCATGGCCGCCACTTCGATGTTATCGATACGCACATCGCCCCGGATCGGGCGACAGACCAGCCCCTCCCTTGCTCCCGAGCGATATCGTCATATTCAGCCTTACCGAAACCAGACAGCACGTCACTGAATAGCGAGCAGATCCTTTCCGGCGGATGTTGCACAGTCTCGCAATCCAGCAGCTGCACGGGAAAGAACATGGGCCTGGAGACGGTGCTCGGCCAATTCCTCTTCTGCTAATTTACGTTCGACAATCTGCGCCACTTGATGGACATACGTGCTGGCTCGCAGGAACTGTGTCTTACGGCCCTCGAACTGCAACTTGGGTCGTGCATGCTTGCCAGCGTAGGTAGGTGTACCCCGGGGTGCCGGGTTAATTCCGCGCTCGCCCGAAGCCAGACAGAATACGTTGTAACCACCAGGCAGCAGACCGATATGAAACCCGCCTTGAACGTAGTTGCTCGCCGCTCCCAAGGGCTCACCCGGCAGCCCCGGACGGTAATGGACGACCGGGCTCTGCTCCGAGGATACCGGCGGTACTGCATGATGTGGATCGCCGAAAGCGCCGAGTGAGACGGCCCCATTGGCTGTTCCCTGCACCAGGGTAGCGATCAGAGAAGCCAGAAAAACGGCTGTCAATCTGGTAATAGATACTTTCATGAGCATATAGAATTCCACCAAGGTCACGATGAAGATCTTGGTTGTCGATAATCAAATTGATTCAAGATGGGACGCGGTCGGGACAGGGACTCGCGCCACTTTTCTGACCCCAACGGGAGCTAGCGGCAGGCGCCGTCGTACACACCAGCTCTCGAAACTGGGCACACCAACTACAGCTGATGTGATAGTCGACACAACATAGAGCGACTTGCCCGCTACCAGTCCTTGATTGAGTTTTTCGCTGGAGACTGCTCGTGCAACGCCCAAACCTCTTAACAGAAGGGAGACTTGATATTGCATAGACACGAGCCGCGCCCCAACCCTGCTAGTCGACATCGATCGCCCATCCGCCCTCCTCGACCTTACACATCGACGATTCCATCAACGGCCGAACGCCATCAACAAGCGCTGCCGCAAAAGACACCCCCCCAAAGAAAGACAAGCCCCTCAAAGAAGGCTGAGCACCGCGAAGGGGGCTCGACTCACGGAGCACAGAGTCCGCCCCATGGGATCGCGCCCCCCCCCTGCGCGAATCCAGCAGCAACAAGCAAGACCTAAAGACTGCAACCCTACCGCAGCGGCATTCCGCTCCATAGAACACAGCGTCAGCGAAGGACTCGCAAAGAAAAACCACCTTAAGTGGTCGACGCCCACCTCAAGGAAAACACGACGCTAGCCAGCGAGCCTCTCTGCGCACACCGACGGACATTCGCCGTCCCTTAGAGCGCAGGACCGGCTTACAAGACAATCCAGGGTATCGGACAGCTCGCCACCCCACACGTCACCAAAACCTACAACCTGTGCAAGTTCGTAGTCACGCAGAGGCGCCTGTAAGATCGCCCGCAAGGGCAAGCCCTCCCCCTTCGCCCAACGGTATATCTCCGAGCGCTGCTCAGAATTGACATCAGCGATGACAACGACCCCCTCGAACGCCTCAAACCAAGCGAATTCGCTAAGCGTCAGCGCATGAGTATCCAGACCGAAATCATCGTAGATCAGAAAGCGGAACTTCCTTCCCGCCTCCAAAAGCTCGACCACCTCTGCCGCCGAACCGCAAAGACTGAGCCGAAAGTGACCCAGCACGTTGAGCCGAGCGGCGTAGCCGATCAGCGAACCGGCATTCCGACAGTAGACCATCACACTTGCACCGTCCTTATGCACGTCCTCCCTTCTGAAGAACCCGCCCCGCCGCTTACAAACTGCAGCGCTCACACGGCCCACGCCAACTCCTCCACTACCAGCATTTCCCCGGGAGCACGAATGAGGAGCTTGACCGAGCCAGCCCGAATCTCACCAATTTCAATTTCGATACCCTGTGTCAACAGAAGCCGCATCAAACGCCCCCCTGCATGACCGTTCAAAATATTCAAAGTCAGTACATCACCGACACGACTCACGGCTTCATGCACCTGCACACCGACCTCCCAGTGATTCCCGGCAAATACAGGCGACAGATTCGCAGCCACCCGGACAGGGCGACATAGGACTTATCCCAAAACCATGCATGAACCTGACTGCCGAGCCCCAGAGCGACATATAACCATTCAATGCACAGCCGCATTAGAGCCCTCCACCCCGCTCAACCAACAAAAAACTTCGCGCCCTCGAATGCCCCACCCCGAAAAGCCGAGCAATCGCGTCCCAGCCACATCCAAAGCCTGTCCGCCCCATCAAGGGCGAGAAAGGAGGAGGAAATGCCCACCGTGAGGCGCTCGCAACGATTGAACAGATTGAAATGAACGAGTGATCTGATCATTTTTGATCGACTCGCCTCTGTCCAAATCGGTGGCGGCTAAAGCCGGCCTGAGGCAGATGGCCATTTCAGGCCATCCCTAAGATATGGATTGGTTGGCCGCCTTTCTCCACGGTAAAAATCGCACCGAACTATTGATAGGAAAAAGTGATGGTCGCCAGCGATCTGACACTTCCCGGGGTGATGCTTTCCTCCGTCTGCACGTAGCGCGCCTCGAAGGGCAATACATAGCTGGACGCACCAGTACCCACGTACCATTGGTTGAGGGTACCCGCAATCGGGGAGTCCGGCCCGAAAGCAATCGGCGTGGCCTGCCCATCACGGAAGACTTGAATGCCGACGCCGGTTGCCGTGGAGTCGGGAGCCAGGCTCAAGATCGTACTACTATTGCCCGGCGAAAGGCCGTCACTCATAGTGGCGTGCAGCGCGATCATAGGTGCGCAGTTCAGGCTGAACTGAAACCTGGTACTGGTAGGGGCCGTGGAGCCAACACCGGAAAATTCCGTGCGACCAACCGAACGAAGCACTGCGACCTGGTCGGTCGGAGAGGTGACCTCGCACGCAACGGCATTAAGCGTAAGCGAGCCAGAGTCGGTATAGACCGGCACCCAGCCCATTGGCGCATAGTGCTCACCCGAAGGTTTCCGCAGCCCCCATTCGGCCAACAGCGCCCTCGGAAACACATAGTGACCAGTCTGCGGGGTACCATAGACAATCAGGGTGGCCGAAACCTCTAGCCGCGTTCTCGTCTGAGTACTGGTCAGTGTTCGAATAACGGTTTCTGCGCCCGGGCCAACGGCTACCCAGTTCGTGTCCTGGGTTTTGACACGCATGACGTAGCCCACGCCGGGCACGGCGGGCAGATCAAACACGGCATAGGTTCCGTACTGATCCGCATACTGAAACCCGCCTATACCGCCAATCTGAGCCCCTACAGGTCGGAGCACAGCGGTCCCACCCTCCACACCTCGTTCAGAACAGGAGAACCAGTCCATGATCTCGGATGGCGGGGCATCGTTCCAGGTAAGTTGGCTGTTGATGTTGGGGCTGTGTACGGGAATTTCGTTCCCGCCGTTAATTGATATCTCCGGAAAGGGGATGACAACTTCGTTCGGGCTAAAGCACACCGCCCACCCACTGACGGGCAGCAGTAGAAGTCCTGTAAAGGCAAGATAAAGCAATCTGCTCATAAGAAAAAACCTTTCCTGAATGTTTCTAACCTGCCGGAGGACAGTGCGCATCGACCTGCTCGTAGGGTGTGTCATCTGTTGCAACCTGAGACACTTGATAGTGCAACTTGCAAGACAGCTGCCCGGCTTGACCCCACACTACCTTCAGCCCCTCGTGCTCGCCCCGCAGGAAAATCAAACCTCCCTGCCCCACCATCGCCACTTGGTTGTTTTCGGCATCGACCACGCTCGCGCCGAATGGCACCTGACTGTCCAGTACGCGCAACAGCAGCGGTTTGCCGCTGATGGTGGCGTAGTCTAGGCGCACCACGGCCCCGCGGCGCGGTACCGCATTCTGCGAGGTGGCTTCCAGCTCTACATCCATTGGCAGGCCTTTGGGGTTGATGCTGACCTGGTTGTGGCGATAGGGCGTCAAGCCCGAACTGAGCGCTTCGCCATCGGCGTCCAGACGATTGCCCAAGCCATTGCCCACCGCAGCACCGGACGCTCCCTCCGCCACCAGCAGCGCCATAGTTTCTCCTTGCTCAGGACTGAAAACCAGCCCGCCGGCATGCGCCACCACAGTGCCGCTGGCCGAGGCCGAATACTGCCGGTAGCCCTCACCTTGACTGTAACTGGCAGCAAGTCTAGTGGCAGAAGTGCGATAACCAAGGTTGGCCCCGTAGTTATTACTGCTATCGCCCGCACCATCCGAGCGCTTGGCATAAACACCGTAGTTCAGCTCGCTATGCTCACCCAGACTCCCGGACAAGTTGGTGCTGACCGTGCTATTACTCTCATCGTCGAAGGTGGCCGCGGTCGTCAGCATTGACCTACGCCCCCCCGTTCCCAGAGGAATACTGGCACTCAACAAAAAGGTGTCATTGCTCTCGCCATCCTGCAGATCACGACTGGCCGTCAGGTTCAGATAACCCCAGCTGAAGCCCCTGCCATACCCCACCTGAAACGTACTGCTGCTGCCCTGGTCGCCCCAGTAGTCACGCGCCAAACCGGTAAAGTGAAAGTCACCGATACCACTGATCGGCTGACTAACGCTGAGCTGGAGGCGGTTGCGCTCGCGCAATGCCATCGAGCCATCCCCCTCGCGCAGGCGAGCGAAGTCACCAAAATTGAGAAAGCCTTCACTGGAGAAACGGTAGGCCGCCAGAGAGAAGTTGGTACGACTGGCATTCAGCCGTTTGCTATAGCTGATCCGGTAACTGCTACCGTTCAAGTTCTCGTCGCGATCATCGCTGTCATCGAATTGCCCAAGACCTTTGGCCCGCGACGCAGTAGCATCGAAGGCCAGCGCGCCTATCGGCGTGGCAAAAGCTGCACCGGCCAGCAACGAAGCATAGTCGTCCGCCAGGATGCCACCGCCATAGAGCGTCAGGTCATTGCTGATCCCGCGGCGGTAGGTACCCTGAGCGAACCAAGGCTCATCACTCAGGTTGTCGTCACGAAAGTGACCGAGGGCAAGGTTGTAGCGCGAAGCACCAGGCCGAAGCATCTGCACCACGGCGGAAAATGGTACGGTAAAGACTTTCTCGCGGCCATCCGCTTCAGTAACGGTCACCTCGAGATCGCCCGCATAGCCGGTGGCGTAGAGGTCGTCGACGACGAAAGCACCAGGCGCCACACTAGTCTCATAGACCACATTGCCGTTCTGACGAATGGTCACCTTGGCATTGGTCTCTGCTATACCACGGACGATGGGCGCAAAACCCCGCTCGCTTTCCGGCAACATGCTGTCGTCACTACCCAGCTGTACACCAGTAAAGGGGATGCTGTCGAAGTCGCTGCCAGGCGTGAAGTACTCGCCCAGGGTCAGCTGCGAATGCAAGGCATCGATATCGGTCTGCGCATAGGTATTCTGCGCGCTGTACTTCCCCGCGGTATCGTCGCTGTCTCGATAGTTGCCGTTGTGCCGCAGGCGCCAGCCGGCAACGTTGAGCCCGGAATTGATATTGACGTTGTAGTCGGTGGCGCTCGCCTCACCATCGCGCTCACTACGAAAAGCGTTGGCGTGGTAACCAAGGATGCCCGCGGTGATCCCCTCATCCCACTCCGAGGGGTCGACGTAACCACGCTTGACACGACCGGCATAGGCCTGGGGAATGCTCAGCGCACCGCTTAGCGTCGAGATATCGAGACTGAAGGTGGCGCCCGGTATCAGCGCCTGGGCTTCGACGCAGTCACCGCCGAGCACCTGCTCGACCCGTGCCTGATCAGGCAGCTCCTCGAGTTTCGCCCCCCAACGCCGCGCATCCGCAGCACCAAAACAGATACGCTGCACACCGCCCTCGTTGAGCACGCGCACCTGCTGGCGCAGCCGCTCGACGCCATTGAGAGTGATATCCAACATGTAGGTGCCAGGCACGACCACTCCAGCCTGGGAGAAGCGCGACACATCAATGTCCTGACCAAGCCCGCGCAAAAAACCACTCTCGAATACCGGACTAGTCGCCACACTTGCCGGATCGACACCAGATACGACCGATTGCGGCACCAAACCGAGCGCCACAATAACAGCCTGAGCCAGAGGATTCAGTCGCAGTCGACCACCGACGCGAACCCCCCCCCAGACCGACGACTAGAACAGGAAAGATACATCACAAACCCAAAACGAAGAGAAATCCCCAGGAAGAAACACCCCCCCAGAGAGCACCACCATTAGAAGCTCAGCCGATAGAAGCGCTCTCGACTAGCACCGAAATCATCAACCCACCGAACCTCGACCTCACCAGCAGAGACCGAGCCTTGCAACCCCTTAAGCGGAAAATCCTTAACCCCGTGCGGAGCAACCATGCCACCAGCATCGACACTGTCGTAGGTCTTGCCTGCCGCCTGCAGCGCAACACGACTAAAGCTAACGTGATAGGCCGAGTCGTTACGCACACGCAGGGCGTAACCCCGACCATGAGGAGCCAACACCCAAGCCAAAGCTTCGACTGCAGCGCCCGGAGTACCTGGCAAACCATCAGGGCGATAGAACAACTTCAGCCGAGTACGGAAAGCCAACTGCACGATGTTGCGCCCATCAACATCCTCAGCTTTCGGCGGCATATCCAGCACATTGAGCCAGAATACCGACTCGCGATCCTGCGGCAGCCCGCCCCCCACCTTACTAATACGCAATGCCTGCCCCTTTTGCGCCTCCACACGCATCAAAGGAGGCAGCACGACGAACGGCAACTGCTCGGAACCAGGCTGCATCGAGGCATCACCGCTATCTAGCCAAGCCTGCACCAACGCAGGACGAGCCCCCGTATTGTTCAGCTGAACAATGATCTCGCGCTCTCCTGCCGGATAGACAAAGCGAGTACCCGTAACCTGAACCGCCGCACCAGCCAAGGGCGGCATAACCACCACCCCCACCAGCAGAGAGATGACCAGACGCCTCAGACCCACACCCATAACTACCTCCCATAAGCGCCCGGCCGCGAATCCATCCGCAGCCGGGCAGCCGATTACTGATAGTCCAAACTATAGACCAGAGCAGTTTCGACCAAGCCAGCAGTGGAGGCGCCAGTGGCGATGTACTGAACCATGTAGTTCAGATTAGCCGAACCCACGCCACCATCATCAGTGAAGGCCACAAAGGTATTGCCAACATTGTCACGCAGATCGATACCACTGCCAGCAGCATCCGCTACTTGCACCTGGACATTCCCAGCCGGGGTAGCAGCAGCATTATTGCGAAGGTAACCAGTGGCCTGATCAACGTTATGCGCTTCAAAGTAGGCACGCACACTGCCACTAACAGGGCAGTTGGTCAGCGCCAGGTTCACAGCGGTGGCACCAGCAACATCACCCGGAGCAGCCAGCACGGTCTTGGACACCGTAGGCAAAACGACAGTCGCATCAGCAGTACCACCGTTAACCGAGATATCGCAGGAGGCATCAACAACCTCCCCCATAATGGTGATGGTGCCATCAGAAGCAGAAGCACCGAACGAACCCACAAGACCAGCACCCAGCACCATTACAGCAGCAAACTTCTTCATCAATTTCTCCAAGTTAATTTCTTCGTCCTAGCCATACCACCGCCAGGACAACGACAATGTTACCTACCCCCTCCACCCCCATCTGCCAGACAAGGCCGCACAGACCGTAGGACGATTCCGACACGGCGCCCGACTGAAGAATCCCTCAGCAGCTAGTGCGCCCCGCAACAAGGACAACAACAGAAGGACGCGCCCCATTTAACTTTCAGCAGCGTCCTACACCCCAACTTGGCGCACTCTGCTGTAGTTACCGTTTTTATTGATGAAGGTGGATCGCTCACATGTTCAGAATGACCCTATGGCTGGCTCTGCTGCTCTTCTTCGGCCAGAGCAGCCATGTATTTGCCAACGACCAACAGATAAGACGCGACCTGCTGGATATCGAACGCAACTTGCTGCTGCATAGCTGCACCGGCTCTACCTATTTCCTCGGCACCCTCAAAAGCAGGCACGCAGCTCTACACGAACGCCTTGCGGACCATGCGAACGCCCATGTGCTGCTGGATATCCTCGAACTGTTCAATACGCATATTGCGCAAGCGCAGCACGCCGTAAGTCAGACAGAGAGCGCCAGACGAATCGCCATGAAGCACGCCCTGCAGGTCAGCGACCTATTCAGTGTCTATCTGCCCGCGCCCGCTCACTTTGCCCCCGCCAGCCTGGCGGATAATCTGCGCAGCCTGGCACGCCTCAGAATTCATCAGACCTGCGGCATTCCCCCGGTAGCCGACAGATCAGGCGATGCCGAGCCTCGCCTACGGGAGCTTATCGAACAGCAAATCAAGCGAGCCGCCCCCCCCAGGCAACAGGCGCAATGGGCCGTCGATTGGCGTTACCTGCAACTGGGCATGCCGAGCGCCACCACCCTGCTCTACCCCTTCGGTAGCCAGATAGAAAGATTGATAAGAAAAGCGGAGCGGCTTGAGGCCAGCCCGTCCAGCGATTGGTCTGCCCCGGAACTGGTGGACAGGTA
>NZ_RFFK01000016.1 GCF_003696305.1 Pseudomonas sp. AOB-7
CTCATCTTTCCGTCAAGCTGTTTTTCGAAGATTTTTTCTTTCTACTCAACAACTTAGAGCAACCTCAGCGTCATCTCTTCCGCTTCAGTGAGGGCGCATTCTACAGCACCTCTTCACTCCGTCAAGTCGCTTTGAAGAAATTTTCTTTCTACCTCAACAACTTAGCGCTTCGTCGAACCTGGGTTCGTCTCAGCGAGGCGCGCATTCTACATGAGCACAGCGAGCTGTAAACCCCTGATATGCAAAAAATTGCGCAAATCGGATCAGCGCCCTTTTCCCTCTTCTATATAGAGGGCAGCAAGCTTAAATCACCCCCGCCTCACGCAACTCAGCGACCTGCGCTGCGCTCATGCCTAGCAGCCGCTGCAACAGGGCTTCGGTGTGCTGCCCCAACAACGGCGGAGCCGAGCGATAGGCCACTGGCGTGGCGGACAAACGCAGCGGACTGGCCACCTGCGGCGTGCTGCTGCCCAGGGCATTGGGCAGATCGAGACGCAGGCCACGCGCCCGAACCTGCGGATCGGCGAATACCTGCGCCAGGTCGTTGATCGGGCCACAGGGCACACCGGCCGCTTCCAGCAGCTCGATCCACTGCGCGGTGGTCTTGAACACCGTCGCCTGGCGCAACAATGGGATCAGCTCGCCACGATGGGTGACCCGCGCCTTGTTGGTGGAAAAACGCGGATCGTCAGCCAAAGCCGGAAGGCCGGCGACCTCGCAAAACTTGCGGAACTGCCCATCGTTGCCCACGGCGAGAATGAAATCGCCATCGGCACTGGGAAAGTCCTGGTAGGGCACGATATTGGGATGGGCGTTGCCCAGACGCTTGGGTGCCACGCCGGTCATGAGGTAGTTCATCGCCTGGTTGGCCAGGCATGCGACCTGCACGTCGAGCAGCGCCACATCGATGTGTTGACCGATGCCGGACTGCTCGCGCTGATTCAGCGCGGCCAGCACACCCACAGCCGCATAGAGGCCGGTCAGGATGTCGGTCAGCGCCACGCCCACTTTCATCGGCCCGGCGCCCTCCTCGCCCTCGGGACGCCCGGTCAGGCTCATCAGGCCACCCAGGCCCTGGATCATGAAGTCGTAGCCGGCGCGCTTGGCATAAGGGCCGGTCTGGCCGAAACCGGTGATGGAGCAGTAGATCAGCCGCGGATTGAGCGCCTTCAGCGATTCATAGTCGAGACCATAGGCCGCCAGGCCGCCGACCTTGAAGTTCTCCAACAGCACGTCGCATTGCGGCACCAGCTCGCGGATCAGGCGCTGGCCCTGGGGCAGGGTGAAATCCAGGGTCAGCGACTGCTTGTTGCGGTTGGCGCTCTGAAAGTAGGCCGCCTCGCGCGAATCATTGCCCTCGGCGTCCTTTATATAAGGAGGCCCCCAATGCCGGGTGTCGTCACCCGAACCCGGCCGCTCGACCTTGATCACCTCGGCACCGAGGTCGCCGAAAATCTGCCCGGCCCAGGGCCCGGCGAGTACGCGGGACAGGTCGAGCACACGAATATGGGACAGGGCGCCGGGCATGGCGATTCTCCGTAGGGTGCGCCACGCGCACCATGAACAACTCGGTGGTGCGCATGGCGCACCCCCTCTATTAGAAGAACGCCTGAATACCGGTTTGCGCACGCCCGAGGATCAGCGCATGCACGTCGTGGGTTCCTTCGTACGTGTTGACCACCTCGAGGTTGACCAGGTGGCGAGCGATGCCGAACTCGTCGCTGATGCCGTTGCCGCCCAGCATGTCGCGGGCCAGGCGGGCGATATCCAGCGCCTTGCCGCAGCTGTTGCGCTTCATGATCGAGGTGATTTCCACCGCCGCGGTGCCCTCGTCCTTCATCCGGCCCAGGCGCAGGCAACCCTGCAGGGCCAGGGTGATCTCGGTCTGCATATCGGCCAGCTTCTTCTGGATCAGCTGGTTGGCGGCCAGCGGGCGGCCGAACTGCTGGCGATCCAGTACGTATTGGCGTGCGGTGTGCCAGCAGAACTCGGCCGCGCCCAGGGCGCCCCAGCTGATGCCGTAGCGGGCGGAGTTGAGGCAGGTGAACGGCCCCTTGAGGCCGCGCACCCCGGGGAAGGCGTTCTCCTCGGGACAGAACACGTTGTCCATGAAAATCTCGCCGGTGATCGAGGCGCGCAGGCCGACCTTGCCGTGAATGGCCGGAGCGGACAGGCCCTGCCAGCCCTTCTCCAGGACGAAGCCGCGGATCTCGCCGGCATCGTCCTTGGCCCATACCACGAACACGTCGGCGATCGGGCTGTTGGTGATCCACATCTTGCTGCCGCTCAGGCGATAGCCGCCCTCGACCTTCTTGGCGCGAGTCACCATCGAGCCCGGATCGGAACCATGGTTCGGCTCGGTCAGGCCGAAGCAGCCGATGTATTCGCCGCTGGCCAGTTTCGGCAGGTACTTCTGCTTGGTCGCCTCGTTGCCGAACTCATGGATCGGCACCATCACCAGGGAGGACTGCACGCTCATCATCGAGCGATAGCCGGAGTCGATGCGCTCCACTTCGCGGGCGATCAGGCCGTAGCACACGTAGTTCAGGCCGCTGCCGCCATAGGCTTCGGGAATGGTGGCGCCGAGCAGGCCGGTCTCGCCCATCTCGCGGAAGATCGCCGGGTCGGTGCGCTCGTGCCGGAAGGCCTCCAGCACGCGCGGGGCCAGCTTGTCGGCGGCGAACTGCCGGGCGCTGCCCTGCACCATGCGCTCTTCTTCGGTGAGCTGTTGATCCAGCAGCAGCGGGTCGATCCAGTTGAAGCTTGCCTTGGCCATTGCGAGAAACCTCGAAGCGGTGAAGTGAGCGGTCGGCCGAGCCGACCCGAATGGCATTGATCCTAGGCCTGACTTGCCGATTGGACAAACGCAGAATTCGCACAGAACTGTGCTTTTTTCTCACTTCGAGATAGCTTAATCAACAAGATATATCGCTTATGAGTGAGGCTTTGGCATAAATGCGCCGCAAGATCCCCAGCACCGCCGCCCTGGTCGCCTTCGAGTCCGCCGCGCGCCACCAGAGCTTCACCAAGGCCGCCGACGAGCTCAGCCTGACCCAGAGCGCCATCTGCCGGCAGATCGGCGGCCTGGAGAGTTTTCTCAATGTGGAACTGTTCCGTCGTTCGCGGCGCGGCGTGGTGCTGACCGAGGCCGGGGTCGCCTATAGCCGCAAGGTAGCGGCGCAACTCGATGCCGTGGAGCGCGACACTCTGGCGCTGATGGGCAACCAGGGCACCAGCAGCATCGAGCTGGCGGTGGTGCCGACTTTCGGCACCCAATGGCTGCTGCCGCGGCTGCGCGCCTTCCAACAATTGCACCCGGAGGTGACGGTACACCTGACCAACCGCACCCGCCCCTTCCTGTTCGCCGACACCCACTTCGATGCCGCCATCTACTACGGCGATGCCGAATGGTCGGGCACCGAGGCGCATTTCCTGATGCATGAGCACCTGCTGCCGGTATGTAGCCCGACATTGCTGGGCAAGCAGCCGGTCAACGCCGAGCAGATTGCCGCGCTACCCCTGCTGCAGCAGACCACCCGCCCCTATGCCTGGCGCCAGTGGTTCGCTGCCCAGGGCCTGAGCGTGGCCCGCGACATGACCGGCCCGCGCCTGGAGCTGTTCTCCATGCTCGCCCAGGCCGCGCGCCATGAAATGGGCGTCGCGCTGATCCCACCCTTCCTGATCCAGCGCGAACTGGAGGACGGCAGCCTGGTGGTGGCCCTCGACCGCGCCGTCCCCCACAACGACCGCGCCTATTACCTGATGGTGCCGGAGCGCAAGGCCGAGTCGGCAGCGCTCCTGGCATTTCGCGACTGGTTGCTGCTGCAAGCCAGCGCCTACCGCCAGGGATAACGCCCCTGCAGCGCTTATGACCCGCCCACAAAGGCGACAAGAACGGCAGACAAGGCTCGCAACAAGGACAGGTAGTGCAGCCACGGTCACACTACAACGCCGCAATAGCCTCGATCCGCGTCACGCCCAGCACTTTCGCGGCATTCCACTATTCTGAACGCTCCGTTCGCCGCTTTTTACACCTCAGTCGATTCGACCAACGGTCATTCGTTCGATGAATGACCGTCAGACCGCACAGGCCCCAGCAAACCTGCTTCCCCTCAGGTGCGGCGCGGCCTGCACGCGGTATAAAAATCTCTCATAGACCTATTACTTGTAGTAATCCATTTTTTTTACTCCATAACTTCTTGTAAGGGTCTGCGTTCGATTGCACAATCGCCGCGCCCGCCGCCAACTGGCAGGTTATGTGCTGATCCCCAATCGCCAGCGTGCCAGCGCAGTACGCCGGTTCACCCAAAAGATCACGCAGGAGATTAGAAGTGCACATCGGTGTTCCTCTCGAAACCCACGCCGGGGAGACGCGGGTTGCCGCGACGCCCGAGACCGTCAAGAAGCTGGTCGGCCAAGGCCACCAGGTGACCGTCCAGGCCGGTGCCGGCGTCAGCGCCAGCATTCCCGACGCGGCCTATACCGCCGCCGGCGCGATCATCGGCAACGACGCCGCCGCCCTCGGCGCCGACCTGGTGCTGAAAGTGCTCGCGCCGACCGAGGCCGAACTGGCGCATATGAAGACCGGCGCCGTGCTGGTCGGCATGCTCAACCCGTTCTGCAACGACACCATCGCGCGGATGAACACCCGCGGCATCACCGCCTTCGCCCTGGAAGCCGCGCCGCGCACCTCGCGCGCACAGAGCCTGGACGTGCTGAGCTCGCAGGCCAATATCGCCGGCTACAAGGCGGTGCTGCTGGCCGCGCACCATTACCCGCGCTTCATGCCGATGCTGATGACCGCCGCCGGTACCGTGAAGGCCGCGCGTATCCTCATCCTCGGCGCCGGCGTCGCCGGTCTGCAGGCCATCGCCACGGCCAAGCGCCTGGGTGCGGTGATCGAGGCCTCCGACGTGCGTCCGGCGGTGAAGGAACAGATCGAGTCGCTCGGCGCCAAGTTCGTCGACGTGCCGTTCGAGACCGATGAAGAACGCGAATGCGCCCAGGGGGTCGGCGGCTACGCCCGGCCCATGCCGCAATCCTGGATGGAGCGCCAGGCCAAGGCCGTGCACGAGCGCGCCAAGCAGGCCGATATTGTCATCACGACCGCCCTCATTCCGGGTCGTAAGGCACCGACACTGCTCCATGAGAGCACAGTGGCTGAGATGAAGCCGGGCTCGGTGGTCGTCGACCTGGCCGCGGCGCAGGGCGGCAACTGTCCGCTGACCGAGGCCGACCAGGTGGTGGTCAAGCACGGCGTGACCCTGGTCGGCCACACCAACCTGGCCGCGCTGGTGCCGGCGGACGCCTCCGCCCTCTATGCACGCAACCTGCTGGACTTCCTCAAGCTGGTGATCGACAAGGAAGGCCAGTTCCAGCTCAACCTCGAAGACGACATCGTCGCGGCCTGCCTGATGTGCAACGCCGGCGAAGTCGTGCGCAAGAACGGCTAAGGAGTAGAGACATGGATCTGATTTCCGACGGCATCTACAACCTGATCATCTTCGTGCTGGCCATCTACGTCGGCTACCACGTGGTGTGGAACGTCACCCCGGCCCTGCACACCCCGCTGATGGCCGTGACCAACGCGATTTCCGCGATCGTCATCGTCGGCGCCATGCTGGCCGCCGCCCTCACCGTCACCCCGCTGGGCAAGGCCATGGGAACCCTGGCCGTGGCCCTGGCCGCGGTCAACGTGTTCGGTGGCTTCCTGGTGACCCGACGCATGCTGGAAATGTTCAAGAAGAAGGCGCCGAAAGCGCAGGCGGAGAAGCACTGACCATGAGCATGAACCTGATCACTGTTCTCTACCTCGTCGCCTCGATCTGCTTCATCCAGGCGCTCAAGGGCCTGTCGCACCCGACTTCGTCGCGGCGCGGCAACCTGTTCGGCATGGTCGGCATGGCCATCGCCATCGTCACCACGGTCGGCCTGATCCACAAGCTCGGCAGCGAACTGGCCGTGCAGGGCCTGGGCGTCGTCATCGTCGGCCTGCTGGTCGGTGGTAGCGTCGGCACCATCATGGCCAAGCGCGTGGAAATGACCAAGATGCCCGAGCTGGTCGCCTTCATGCACAGCATGATCGGCCTGGCCGCGGTATTTATCGCCATCGCCGCGGTCGTCGAGCCGCAGTCGCTGGGCATAGTCGCGGCCCTGGGCGACGCGATTCCGGCCGGCAACCGCCTGGAGCTGTTCCTCGGCGCGGCCATCGGCGCCATCACCTTCTCCGGTTCGGTGATCGCCTTCGGCAAGCTGTCGGGCAAGTACAAGTTCCGCCTGTTCCAGGGCGCCCCGGTGGTGTTCAAGGGCCAGCACCTGGTCAACCTGCTGGTCGGCCTGGCCATCATGGGCCTGGGCCTGTTCTACACCTTCACCGGCGACATCACCGCCTTCGCCGTGCTGGTGGCGCTGGCCTTCGTCATCGGCGTGCTGATCATCATCCCGATCGGCGGCGCCGACATGCCGGTGGTGGTGTCGATGCTCAACAGCTACTCGGGCTGGGCGGCGGCCGGTATCGGCTTCTCGCTGAACAACTCGATGCTGATCGTGGCCGGCTCCCTGGTCGGTTCGTCCGGTGCCATCCTCTCGTACATCATGTGCAAGGCGATGAACCGCTCGTTCTTCAACGTCATCCTCGGCGGCTTCGGCGCCGATGCCGACGCCGGCGCCGCCGGTGGCGCGCAGCAGGAACGCAACGTGAAGTCGGGATCAAGCGACGACGCCGCCTTCCTGCTGACCAACGCCGACACCGTGGTCATCGTGCCCGGTTACGGGCTGGCCGTGGCCCGTGCCCAGCACGCGCTGATGGAACTGGCAGAGAAGCTGACCCACCGCGGCGTGACCGTGAAGTACGCGATCCACCCGGTGGCCGGGCGTATGCCGGGCCACATGAACGTGCTGCTGGCCGAGGCCGAAGTGCCCTACGAGCAGGTGTTCGAGATGGAGGACATCAACTCCGAGTTCGGCCAGACCGACGTGGTGCTGGTGCTCGGCGCCAACGACGTGGTCAACCCGGCGGCGAAGAACGATCCGAAGTCACCGATCGCCGGCATGCCGATCCTCGAGGCCTACAAGGCCAAGACCGTGATCGTCAACAAGCGCTCGATGGCCAGCGGCTATGCCGGCCTGGACAACGAACTGTTCTACATGGACAAGACCATGATGGTCTTCGGCGACGCCAAGAAGGTCATCGAGGACATGGTCAAGGCCGTGGACTAAGCCCTGACCAATTAGACAGGAAACCCGGCCTTGCGCCGGGTTTTTTGTGCCCGGGAGACAGGAAAAAGCTGAACTTCAGGTCAGCCGTCATAGCGGATCAATTTAAAACTGTACCGCTTGATAGCCACTGCAATCGAGGCCTCATGCAGGCGATTTTCTCGTATTGACCGGTTGCACCCAGCCATTTCACTTATGACCAGTACAGTTAGCTCCGTTTCAGGCGCAACAGTTACAAAGCAACCTATCTAATAGCACAACAATTTAATCCAGCTGTGACTACTGGGTCGTCGCCCCGCTCGCGATAATTTGCCCATCGAAAGCAAACACCAGCGCCGCCACAAGCGGAAGGATGACCACCATGGAACGTACCCTCAGTTCCGACCTGTTTCACCAACACAGCACCGCCAGCCACCAGGCCTCCTGGCCGCTGCGCCTGATCGCCACCCTCAGCCTGTGGCAGCGCCGCATCGTCAGCCGCCGTCAGCTGGCTCGACTGGATGCCCGCCTGCTGGCCGACGCCGGCATCAGCGAAAACCAGCGTTACGCCGAGCTGAGCAAGCCGTTCTGGCGCTGATTCACCGATTTAGCTCCCTCCAAGTTGGGCTCTTCTGAAGGCTCCATCGTCTCTGCTGCGATGGGGCTTTCGTTTTATCTGGGCCGAGCAGCCGTGGCGCTTAGCAGCACAGTTGCGCACAGGCTCAAGCGCAATAGAGCAATTGTCTCGGAACAGTCCGTTCTTCATCTTCAGTGCCGTGATTTGCTCTCGAGCAGTTCGCGATACAGCTGCGCCGTCTGCAGCCCCATGCGCTGTGCGGTAAACAGCTGCTCATAACGCTGCTTGGCCTTGAGCCCCATCTGCAGCGCCAGTTCGGGATTGCCCCAGAGTGTACGCATGGCCTGGCGAAACGCCTGCGGATCGCTGGGCGGCACCACCAGCCCCGTTTCGCCGTGGACATTGATATAGCTGGTACCGGTACCTATCTCGCTGGAGATCATCGGCTTGCCGTACATGGCACCCTCCAGTAGGGAGATGCCGAAGGCTTCGGAGCGCAGATGCGACGGGAACACGATCGCGCTGCACAGCTGCAGCAGCGCCGCCTTGTCTTCTTCGCCGAGACGCCCGGCAAAATGCACGTGCGCCAGCCCCAGCGCCTGGGCCTGAGCACGCAACTCCAGCTCAAGCGGCCCGGCCCCGACTATCACTATGGGGTAGCCCGTCCCCTGGGCGGCATTCAGGAGAATGTGCAGCCCCTTGTAATAGCGCATGACCCCGACGAACAGGAAGAAGCGCGGACCGAAACGCTGCCGCCAAGCATCCAGAACGCTCGCCGAAGGCACCGGGTAGGTGGTCTTGTCCAGACCATAGGGGATGATCGAGGTCTTGTGCCGATACCGCTTGAGGACCTCGCTGGTCTCCAGGTAGTTCGGCGAAGCCGCGACAATACGGTCGGTGCTGCTGAGAAAACGGTTCATCAGCGGCCGATAGAGCTTGAGCAGGTATTTCTGGCGAATGATGTCGGAGTGGTAGGTCACCACCGTCGGCTTGTCGATACGCGCAGCGAAGTGCAGCAGGTCCATGAACGGCCAGGGAAAGTGGTAGTTGATCAGGTCCACCTCGGCCGCCAATGCCTTCAGTCGCGCCAGGACGCTGTAGGAAAAGCCCGTCGAGGCCAGCTGCAGATCGAGCTTGGCTCGGTGCACACGATGTTCCGCCACCATCAGCTCGGACGGCCCGTCTTCGGCGCTGAGGGTCAGCACCTCGCCCTGGATGCCGTGGGCAATCCCGCTCTGGCAGATCTGGAAAATAACCTGCTCGATGCCGCCGACGGTTTCCGGCAGGTAGGTCTTGAACAAGTGCAGAACGCGCATTCAGTGCTCCAACGCCTGCCGATAGGCGGCAGCGGTAATACCTGCACAACGCTTCCAGGAGAAGCCCTGCGCTTGCTCTAGGCCCGCCACCCGGCGCGCCTGCCATTCGGCCTGATCCTCGATCAGGCGCAGGATGGCACGGCACCAGCCTTCGGGGTCGCCGGCCTCGACATAGGTTCCAGCCGTCCCCGCCACCTCCGGCAGTGCCGAGCTTGGCGACAGCAGCACCGGCACACCGCTGGCCATCGCCTCCAGCACGGGCAGGCCGAACCCCTCATAGAGCGAGGGGAACAACAGCATGCGTGCTCCCGCCAGCAACTCAGCCAGGCGCTCGTCGTCCAGGTAGCCGAGCAGGCGCACCTGCCCGCTGGCCAGGGCCGCCTGCAGTTCAGCGGCAAAGTCGTCTCGACGCCAGCCGGCCATGCCGGCGATCAGCAGCGGGTAGCGCCGGCGCACCGCCTCGGGCAGCAGCGCGTAGGCGCGCAGCGCCAGCGCCAGGTTCTTGCGTGGCTCGAGGGTGCCGACGCAGAGCAGGTAGGAGCCCGGCCTCACGCCCAGCGGCGCCGTTACCCGGCCTAGATCGGCCAGCGGCCGCGGATGAAAGCGCTGGGCATAACCCAGCGGGGCCACCTTGAGGCGCTCGCGCGCCACGCCGTAATGCCGCTGCAACTCGTCGGCAACGAACTGCGAGTCGGTGAGGATGACCCGCGCCCGTTCCAGCGCGGGCTCGACGCACCTGGCGATTTCGGCCAGGCGATCTGCCGGCTGCGTCTGCGGATAGTGGACATGGGTCAGGTCGTGCAGGGTCATCAGCATCGGGCCGGGGAAATCCAGCGGCCACAGACTGGGCTCGTGGTACAGGTCCACTGCCGTATGCCGCAACCCCCGCTCGAAACGACGCTGCTCGAGCAGGCGCCGAATACGGTAGGCACCCGGCACCTGCTTGGCCCAGGCGACCCAGCGGCTGTAGCCGGGCAACGCCGCTGGCGGCAGTTGCCGGCTCCAACCCCAGCCATGAAAGAACTCCAGCTCCAGCGAGGGATCGGCGTCGAGCGCCGCGATCAGCTCGATCAGGTACTGGCCGATGCCGGTGCGCGGCGCCTGGAGGATGCGAGCGTTAAGGGCAATCCGCATCGACCATTGCCTTGCTCGGAGTGCCACGAATACCGTGCAGGGTTCGCGTCACCAGCTGCCCAGCCGCCGCCGCCCAGTCGATCCATTGCCAATGTTCGACCGCGCGGGCAGCCGGGAACTGGCCGGACAGCTCGAACGCCTTGACCCGTTCGACCAGGCTGCCCGGGTCGTGCAGGTCGAAGTAGGCCATGAAATCCTGGCCCACTTCGCGGAATACCGGAATATCGCTGGCCATTACCGGCAGGCCGCGCTGCATGGCCTCGACCAGCGGCAGGCCAAAGCCTTCGGCATGCGAGGGGAAGACCAGCGCACGCGCGTTGGAGTAGGCGAACTCGAGACTCTTGTCGTTGACATCGTTGAACATGAACAAGCGCTTGCCGTGCTGCGGGTGGCGCCTGATCCGCTCGACCAGCGCTTCGCACTTCCAGCCGATCTTGCCGATGATGCACAGGCGCACATTGACCCCGTCCGCCCAAAGGCACTCGAAGGCATCGAGCAGATAGACGTGGTTCTTGCGCGGCTCCACGGTGCTGACCATCAGGTAGACCGGCGCCTGCTGCTCGAACATCCGCCGGACGCCCTTGTGCAACTCGGCGGCCGGGCGATTGAGGTCGAGCTCCGAGCCCAGATGGAAGTACCCGTGCCAACGTCGCGCCGCCTCGGCAGCGCCCAGCCGAACCTGCAGCTCGGCAGCCACCTGGTCGCTCACGGTCTGCGAGATGGCCATGAAGCCATCGGCGGTTCTCGACACCCAGTCGAACCAGCGGTCGAAGACCTTGACCAGGCCGGCATCGCAGAATTGCGGGTGGGTCAGCGGGATCAGGTCGTAGATCACCGAAACGATGCCCACGCCCTGATTCTTGAGGCGCTCGGCCAGCTCGAAGAAATCGGCGTGCCAGGAAGAATCGAGCAGCAGCAGCTGATCACCCTCCTCCACCTGCAATTCCACCGCCCGTTGCGGCGCGGGCTGGGCGTTGCGGTTGAGCCAGAGCAGGCTGCGCAACGGCAGGGTAATGCCCAGGCTCAGCAGCTTGCACGGCCAGTACAGCAGACGTCTGGCCAGCGCCGAATCGCGGAACGGCGGCAACCGCTCGAGGCGCGAATGCAGCCACCAGTAACGATTGCGCGCGTGATCCAGGCGCATGATCAGCCTCTGCCGCCGGCTCTTGGCGCGGTCGACCGACAGCGGTTCGAGGCTCAGCACCCGATACAGCCGCCCGCCGGTCATCATCACCGGTACGCACTCGACGCCCGCCTGCACACCGGCGAGATGACCGATGATATTGCGCACCACGCGCTGGATCCCCGAATTGTCCTGGGGATGTTCGTAGACATAGGTGCACTCGACCAACAAACGCATGCCAGCGCTCCTCAATGACAGGCTTCGGCGGCCAACGAGCCGCTGCGCTCGATGGCGACCTGCGAATCGAGCCAGGCGCAGCCGACGAAATCGGGCTGCTGCACGTTGATGACATGGAAGACCAGGGCGTAATCGCGCCACTCGTAGTTCTTGTCCAGATGCGAGTCGAAACGCGACAGCGACAGGGCGATGGAGTAATTGCCCTTGCCGAGGCGCACCGGGAAACGGAAGTCGTAGGTCACCCGCTCGCCCGCGGCGAGGTTCTCCAGCGCGCGCTGCAGACGGTGGGTATTGATGCCGTAGATGGGCTGGCCCATGCGGTCCTTGATCATGAAGCCCAGCACCAGCCGCGGGATATCCGCCTTGATATCCACCACCACACGCAAGGTGACTGTGCTGCCGACGGAGAGCACCTCGATGCGCTGTCCCTGCTCGTTGAACAGGGCGATGTCGGCGAAGCCCGCCTCGCCGGTGCCGGAGATGGTGCGGATCTGGCCGCCCTCCAGGCGCTCCTGGCGCACGGTCTGCTGCTCCTTCTCGGCCAACATCGCGCTGTAGAAGTCCATCACCTCTTCCGGCGCCCCTTCCAGCGCCAGTCGTCCATTGACCAGCAAGATGGCGCGATCGCACAGCGACTGGATCGCCTGGCGGTCGTGGGACACGATCAGCAGGGTGGTGCCCGCCTTACGGAACTCGCGGATGCGGTCGAAGCTCTTGTGCTGGAAGTAGGCATCGCCCACCGAGAGCGCTTCGTCGACGATCAGCACGTCGGGCCGCCGGGCGGTGGCGACGCTGAACGCCAGGCGCATCTGCATGCCGCTCGAGTAGGTGCGCACCGGCTGGTCGATGTACTCGCCGATCTCGGCGAACGCCTCGATCTCGGGCATCAGCCGCTGCAGCTCCTCCATGCTCAGACCGAGCAGTTGTCCGGCCATGAACACGTTCTGCCGGCCGGTGAAATCCGGGTGAAAGCCCATCCCCAGCTCCAGCAGGGCGGCGACGCGACCATCGATATGAATGCTGCCGGCGTTGGGCTGAGTGGTGCCGGTGATCATCTTCAGCAGCGTGCTCTTGCCGGCGCCATTGACGCCGATGATGCCCAGCGCCTCCCCCGGCTGCACGCGAAACGAAATGTCCTGCAGCACCCACTTCAACTGGTGACGATCCCTGCCGAAGGGGATCAGCCACTCCGCCAGACGCGACCAGCGCGACGGGTACTGTTTATAGGCCTTGCCCAGGCCGCTGACTTGAATGCTGCCCATCAGAGTTCATCCACCATTTCACCGGAGCGCTTGCGGAACAGTTGCAGGGCCAGGGCACAGAGCACCACCGAGACCAGCGCGATCGGCAGCAGCGACCCCCAGTCCGGCCAGCGCCCGTAGACGAAGATGCCCTGGTAGGCGGCGATCACCGGCATCATCGGGTTCAGCTCGAGCACCGGGCGAACGGCTTCCGGCAGAATCGAGGCCGGATAGACGATCGGCGTGAACCAGAACCAGAACTGCAGGAAGATGCCGGTGAACTGACCGACATCGCGGAAGAACACGTTGAGCACCCCGAGGATGATGCCGAGGCCAACGGAGAAGGCCAATTGCACCAGCAGCACCGGCAGCACCGCCAGCAATACGAACCCGGGAAAGGTCTGGGTCAGCAGCAGGAAGCCGAGGAACAGGGCGAAGATGATGGCGAAGTTCACCGAGGCGTTGAGCACCACGATCAACGGCAGACAGATGCGCGGAAAGCTCAGCTTCTTGATCAGGTTGGCGTGTTCGAGGAACACCGACTGGCTGCGCCCGATGACCTCGGCGAAGAAGCCCCAGGCGATAATGCCCGCACACAGATAGATGCCGTACGCCAGGCTGTGTTCGACTCCGGGCAGGCGCGCCTGCATCACCTGCGAGAAGATCACTGTGTAGACGATGATCATCGACAACGGGTTGAGCACCGTCCACACCGCCCCCAGCAGGGAGTTGCGATAGCGCGTCTGAAACTCGCGCTTGACGCTGCCCACGACAAAACCGCGGTAGTTCCACACCGCGCGCGCCATACTCAAGGCCATTACTTGATCCTGCCGTACTGATCCTCGAAGCGGACGATATCGTCCTCCCCCAGGTACTCGCCGCTCTGCACTTCGATCATCACCAGATCGATCACCCCGGGGTTCTCCAGGCGGTGCTTGTGCCCGGCGGGGATGAAGGTCGATTCGTTGGCGCTGACCAGCCGCGGCTCGCCGCCATTGACCACCCGCGCCATGCCCTGCACCACCACCCAGTGCTCGCTGCGGTGGTGATGCATCTGCAGCGACAGCGCCGCGCCCGGCTTGACCACGATGCGCTTGATCTTGAAGCGCGGCCCCTCCTCGAGCACCGTGTAGGTGCCCCAGGGACGGCTCACCGTGCGGTGCAGGCGATAAGCGTCATGCTCGCTGGCCTTCAACTGCTTGACCACCTGGCGCACGTCCTGCGCGCGCTCGGCGTGGGCGATCAGCAAGGCATCCGCGGTATCGATCACGATCAGGTCGTCGACTCCAACCGCCGCCACCAGACGCGCCTCGCTCTGTACGAAGTTGTTGCGGCTGTCGATGAACAGCGCATCGGCGGCCGCGCGATTGTTCTGCGCATCCGCCTCGACCAGCTCGCTAAGGGCGTTCCAGGAGCCGATATCGCTCCAGTCGAAAGCCGCCGGCACCACCGCTACCCTGTCCGAACGCTCCATCAGTGCGTAGTCGATGGAAATATCCGGCAGCTCGGCAAACAGCTCGGCGTTCAGCTCCTGCTGCGCCAGTTCGCCCTGTTGCAGCGCCGGACTGGCGGCGACGCAGGCGGCAACCTGCTCGAGCAACTGCGGTGCCTGTTCGGCGAGCTCGCGGAGCAGGCTGCCGACGCTGAAGCAGAACATGCCGGAGTTCCACAGGAAGCGGCCGCTGGCCAGGTAATGCTCGGCCGTCTGGCGATCCGGCTTCTCGACGAAACGCACGACCCGGGCGGCGCCATCGCCGCCCAGCGCGTCGCCCGCCTCGATATAGCCGAAACCGGTTTCCGCACGAGTCGGGCGGATGCCGAAGGTCACCAGGTAGCCATCCTGCGCCAGAGTCGCCGCCTGCCTGGCCGCGGCAACGAACGCCTCGCTGTCGCGAATCAGATGATCGGCCGGCATCACCACCATGATCGCCTGGTCGCCATGCCGTTCGCGCAGCGCCAGCGCGGCCGCGGCAATCGCCGGCGCGGTATTGCGCCCCAGCGGCTCGAGCAGGTAACGGGCGCGCCGCTGCGGCAGCCTGGCCGCGGCGAACTCGTCCTTGCTCTGGAAGTAGTAATCGCGGTTGGTCACCGTGACGATCTCGCCGCCGTCGGCCAGCAGGGCGCCCGCCCGGCGATAGGTCTTGAGCAGCAGCGACTCGCCGTCCGGCAGAGCCATGAACGGCTTGGGATGGCCTTCGCGGGAAACAGGCCATAAACGGGTACCGGCGCCGCCGGACAGAATCACGGGAAACAACATCGGCCTACTCCTTGGCTACGCGAACGAGATCGGCATCCACCATCATGCGGATCAGGCTTTCCAGGCTGGTCTTCGGCGTCCAGCCGAGCATCCGCTCGGCCTTGCCTGGATTGCCGAGCAGTACCTCGACCTCGGCCGGACGGAAGAACGCCGGATCGATCACCACATGATCCTCATAGTTCAGCTCGACATACTCGAAGGCGATGCGGCACATGTCCCGCACCGTGGTGGTCACCCCCGTGGCCACCACATAGTCGTCGGCCTGCTCCTGCTGCAGCATCAGCCACATGGCTTCGACATAATCGCCGGCAAAGCCCCAGTCACGCTTGGCGTCGATGTTGCCCAGGCGCAACTCGCGCTGCTTGCCGAGCTTGATCCGCGCCACCGCGTCGGTGACCTTGCGGGTGACGAACTCGATACCGCGCAGCGGCGACTCGTGGTTGAACAGGATGCCGCTGGAAGCATGCAGGCCGAAGCTCTCGCGGTAGTTCACGGTGATCCAGTGGCCATAGAGCTTGGCCACGCCGTAGGGACTGCGTGGATAGAACGGCGTGCTCTCGTCCTGCCGTTCGGCCTGGATCAGGCCGAACATCTCGCTGGTCGAAGCCTGGTAGAAACGGCTCTGCGGGCTGAACTGGCGAATGGCCTCGAGCATATGGGTGACGCCCAGACCGTCGACGATGCCGGTCGTGACCGGCTGGTCCCAGGACGAGCCGACGAAACTTTGCGCGCCGAGGTTGTACACCTCGTCCGGGCAGGCCTTGAGCAGTGCACGCTGCACGGAGCAGGCGTCGGCCAGATCCCCGTCCAGGTAATTGATCTCCCGCTCGATACCCAACTCACGCAGACGCCAACGTGTGTCGGTACTGCGCCGGGCCACCAAACCATGGACCCGATAGCCTTTTTCCAGCAGCAGCTTGGCGAGATAGGCGCCATCCTGGCCGGTAACCCCTGTGATCAGTGCACTCTTGTTCATATTATTGTGATTCTCTCGCAGCCCAGTCAGAGAGCACGCTCTGCAGGGTATCCGTGATGTGTACGCCGGGTTTCCACCCGGTCTCTCTTTGCAACTTGTCGGAGCTACCGACAACCCGACGCTGTTCGGCTCGCCGCATGCGAGCCGGGTCCTGCACCAGTTCCACCTCCACCCCCGCCAAACGGGCCATCTCCGCGATCATGTCGCGCACCTTGCGCTCCTGGCCGGAGCACACGTTGTAGACCTCGCCACTCACTCCCTTGTCCAGCAGTAGCAGGTACGCTTCGATCACATCGCGAACATCGAGAAAGTCCCGCGTCACATCGATATCGCCCACCTCCAGGCGTGGTGGCTGCATGCCATGGCACACCCGTACCAACTGCCTGGCGATACTGGAAACCACGAAGGACTCGCTCTGCCCCGCGCCTATGTGGTTGAACGGGCGCGCCACCATAATGCGCCAAGGCTCGGCGTAGCTCCACTGCTGGCAGAGCAGTTCGGCGGAAACCTTGCTGACCGCGTAAGGATTGCGCGGACGCGGTGCCAGAGCCTCCGCGATGGGCATATGCGCCTCGTCCACCTGGCCATACACGTCGCCCGAGCTGACGTAGAGAAAGGTGCCGCTGAAGCCTCTGCGCTTGAGTGCCTGCAGCAGGTTGAGGGTACCGAGCAGATTGACTTGCAGAGTGCGCGCAGGATCGCGGAAAGACTCCGGCACGAAGGTCTGGCCAGCCAGGTGGATCACCGCATCAGGGCAGATCGGTTGCAGAATGGTGTCTAGCGACTGCGCATCGCAAAGATCGAAATCACC
Source organism: Pseudomonas sp. AOB-7 (assembly GCF_003696305.1). Classification (GTDB taxonomy): domain Bacteria; phylum Pseudomonadota; class Gammaproteobacteria; order Pseudomonadales; family Pseudomonadaceae; genus Aquipseudomonas. The sequence goes on from NZ_RFFK01000016.1 coordinate 16,867, forward strand.
GACAAGCAGCACTCGCCAGGCGTCATGACGGGACAACGCCTGCTGCAGGTGCCCCCCCACGAACCCGCTCAATCCGGTGACCAGAAGGTTTTTCATGCTTCGTTTTCCTGTCGCCGGCGTGCATCGAATAAAAGGTCGCCAATTGGCTGCGATGGCCCCGATGAAATGTCGAAAGCAAAGAAGGCCAACACAAACTGAATCCCGGAAATGATCGGCAAGCTGGCAATCATGATGGTTCCAGAAGTGGCAGGCTCGCCCGTGGTGATCGATGAGTACCAATGGATGCCGCCGTAGACTACGCCGAACAAGATCATCGCCAGTCCGACTACGAACTCGAGAGACGCCAGGGACATATCCCGCAGGATGTAGTTATAGAAGAAGCGCTTGCAGAAATTCCGCGAATGCTTGAGGAGGAATTCCGGCAAAATTCGACCAATCCGCAGGTTACTGACCTCGTCGCCATAATAGGCGTCCATGGGAACATCGACCACCATGGCGCGCAGCGTGTTGAGACGGAACAGCATGTCGGTCTCGAAGAAATATCGCTGGCTCATACGATGCATGGGCAAATGAGCGGCCACGCGCGCATCAACTGCGGTAAATCCATTGGTGGGGTCGAACAAACTCCAGTACCCCGTCGAGAGTTTGGCTAGCAGCGAGAGCGCGGCATTACCGAACAACCGCAGTTTGGGCATCCGACGAATATGCTCCAGGTCATAGAAACGGTTGCCCTTACAGTAGTCAGCACGCCCCTTGAGAATGGGCATGATCAACTTCGGCACCAGTCGAGGGTCCATCTGGCCATCGCCATCGACCTTCACGATAATCCGCGCACCATCCGCAATCGCCGCCTTGTAGCCGGCCATCACTGCGCCCCCCACACCAAGATTGTGTGGGTTCTTGAGCACCTGAACCCGAGGGTCGGCACAGTGCTCCAAGACAAAATCGCCACTGCCGTCCGGACACTGATCATCCACTACGTAAATGCTGGACACCTCGGGACCAATTTTTTCGATAACCCCCAGAATGTGCGCCTTGACTCTGAAGCAGGGCAGCACCACCGCCACGTGGTGGCTCACAACACCCTCGCGCATCTCGTTAAAGCCGGACAATACGTTCATGCGGCAACCTTGGCGGAGAATGAACGAATGACATAGTCATGTAACTCATGATTGTGAATCAGCTCCGGCAACGGCATGCCATCGGAGAAAACATCGCCACGTGAGGTATGACTGCCCGTGCGCTGAGTAATCCTTTCAAACAACTCGAAGAACCTTGGCTGGCGGTCGTTGATACACAGACGAGCATCCGCCTCCAACGGACGCCAGATGACAAACTGATAAAACAGTTTGGTTGCCCCTGTCTGGATATCCACATGAAAAGCCGGAGAACCGTCTATATGGGCTTCACGCAACACCTCGGCCGCTTGTCGGGCCTCCTCGGCGGAGGAGAAGAAGACGTGGCCATCGTTGGTCATCGCCTGCTCGACACGCTCGAAGGTAATACCTACAGCCCTTAGAAAACCTTCCGGATTCAGCTGGCGATAAAGAAACTCGTTTTCAGACACCGAGCAGTATTGAGAGAAGGCATTGGCTACCAGCCAATCCTTGCCATCGACTGCATCGAAGAGAATGCCCAGGGCATAATCGAAAAGCCCGAAAACGACCCGCATTTCTTCCGACAGGCCATCCTCTACCGTCCACTTATGGTGCTGCAGGTGAGCCAGCGAATTCATGAACAGCAGAGCGAAATCCGGACGCTCGCGACGGTAGTAATGCGCGAAGAGGATGGCATTCACCACGTCGAACAGGGCGAACAGCATATGCTCGGATACACCATGGTGCAGCGCGCTAACCACCAGTTTCGGCGCCCGCGGCAATAAGGCGAGGGCAATATGAGGCCGCAGGCAAAATTTCAGCAGACGCAGTGCCGAAGTAAGCGATCGCCCCACATTTAAGTCGCCATAGTTCTTCGAGTAATAACGAGGAAAGGCGAGCAGATCATTCAGCTCAGGCGGATAGGCGGACTCGCTGAAGGTCCAAGGATCGGGAAAGAAGAATGCACAATTTCTCCCCACGCCGCGACTCGCATTCATCGCCCCCCACACACCGCAGCGCCAGCCGTCACTGCCGAGCGTTTCCCATAGCTGCGGATGGGTCAGCGACGGCACGTCACCGAGGTGAGCAACACCATGTTCGGCGGCCGGGCGTCCGGTATGAATCGAGACCCATTGAACCCAAGGATCCAGGCCGAAGCGTTCCTGTTTTTCGTTCGTATCCGTCCGGGTGTGCTTTAACGCGAGCAACCGCTGCAGATGTCTGGCACCCAGCCGCTCGGCGGCCAGCGCCATAAGTTCGGGATTGAACTCATTGATTTCCAGAAGAAACATCGGTCACACCCTCTGCATGTGGGTCACGATGATGCCGGCAATGATCAGACCGCTACCGACCAGGGTATTGGTGCTCACTTTCTCGCCCAATATCACCAATGAAAACACCGGCACCAAAATGTAGGACAGGGCCGTCAGCGGATAGGCAATCGAGAGCGGCAGTACTTTCAGGACATAGATCCAGACCAGAATCGTAAGCGCATAAAGAAATACGGCGCCCATCAGATACGGGCTACTCAGGAACGACCAGAGCAACTGCACCAAGCTGTCGCCCCGCCAGCGATCGGCCCCCAGCTTGAACAACAGCTGACCGGAAGCCATGGAGAATGCCGTCAGGACGGCCAACGCAACCGCGACGTTCATGGCCGAGACCTCTTGCGCAGCGCCAACAGCAGACTGATGAAGACCAATACGAGACTTACCAGAGTGACGCCGAGTCCGACATAAAAGCTGCGTGGCATATAGTCGAGCTGAATGTGATGCTTGCCCGAGGGAACCCTTACGGCTTTACCCATGACCTGAGCGCTGTAGAGCGTTACCGGAGCCTCGTCAATTTTTGCTTGCCAGCCCGGATAATTGGCATCGGCAACGAACAGCCAGACCGGACACTCAGTGAGCACGGTCATTCGGTAGTGCCGGGAGGTTGCCTGCGATACCTCTAAACGGGCTGGCTCTTCGCACACGTGCTGCACAGCAGCACCCACGGCGTCCGGCCCCTCCACCAGCAGCAGCCCTGGCTCACTCTGCACCAGTTGCTGCAAGGCCGCCTCGGGGGAGTCCACGAAAGCAGCACGCTGATATAACTGGAATCGTGGCCGCGCATGGATATTTCGATAGATCAACACACCATCATCGGTGTCGTGATGAATCAGCGTCAAACCCGCAGCATGGCTTGGGGCATGACGAGACGCGTATTTGACGCCCAGTACATCGATGATGCGACTTCCCGGTTGCGTGGCGACATCACCGTTCAACTCCGCCTCGACCGTCGACTGAATCAGCATGCGCCTCGCCAGCGCCAGCCCGAGAACTCCGTCAATCGAAGGGATGCCCCAGTCAAGGGAGGGGAAAGGGCTGATACTCTTCAAATAGTGCTGATACTGTTTGGCCAAGCTCGGGTCATTGGACGGAATAAAAACAAACATGCCGGCCTCGCGACCGCTTGATGCCTTGAACTCTGCCAGTTGCGGGTCTTGCAGAATAGTCTGGATCGACTCAGGCTGGTGAAGCACGGTTGTATCGTAAAAATTGAATACGGCCGTTTTGTAAGCAAACGCACCCATTGCATAAAGAATCACAGCCAGGACGGCAGCATGCCTCAGCTGGCCTATTCGGCAAAGGCCACCGGCCAAAATTATAAAAGCTGCCGACTCCCACGCGTTGAGCGATGTAAAAGCGCTGTCGTAAAAATAGGCTACCAGCATCAACCAGAGCAGGAAATAGAACATCACGCCATAACGTGTACTCTTACTAACTGAGGCCTGGCTTAGTATACCCGCTAAATTGTCCAGTACATAAGCGGCGATGACCGCCATACCTATTACCGCCAATGAAAAGAATGGGTGCATAATCCTGTAACCACGCAACCCAGGCACCAGATTTAATTCGTACACCAGCCTAAATAGCGGCGATGCGAACTCCATCCCTAAGTTGAACAGGAAAGTCGCCGCTAACACATGCCCGACAATTCGCGCAGAAGGTTTGGCAAAAATCACCGCCCCAAACAGCAAGACGACCAGACAGGAAGCCAGACTCTCCGTGGTAAAGATCTTGGTCGTAGGGTCGGCGTTAAAGAACAACAGGCCTTTCACATAGACGTCCAGGCCGATTAAACCGGCGAACGCCAGATTGATACCATTCTCTCTATGCGATTGGCCAATCAGTTCGATCAGGGGCAGCAGTTGTACTGCCGACAAGCCCACCGCCAGGGCCACGGCCCAGATACCGAACAATAGAAGGGGCTTGCGGTTGCTCCATACCAGGCTCCGGTTTTCCTGCGTGAGCAGCAATACCGAGAGCCTTACGATCAGGTAGATGGCCGAGCCATGTGCAATGTGCGGATAGCCGGCAAAAATAAGCAGTGCGGCAGGCAGCGCCATCAAACTCGCGCGCCACAAAGTAGGTCGCCTTAGCCAGTACTCGACAGCGGCAAGTAGCCAAGGCGCCCAGGTCATGGCGCCAGAAACGCTCAGGTTGTATTGAAAACCAATCCAAACACCCGAGAACGTAGTCGCCAAGCTGGCAAAGACAGCTGCCCAGGGCCTTATACCCAGACTCAAGGCAAGGCAATAAACCCCTATGCCGCCTAGTAGCATGCTTAGCCAGTGAAATACGCCGATTCCGTACTGGGGCTCGAACAAGAGCGCACAGAGAACATTCAGCGGATTGGCAAAGCCACCTTGCCCTTCGGCAAACAAAGGGTGTCCACCATAAATCCCGCTATCCCAGAGGAGTTCCCGCTCGCCCAGCAACGCCTGCGAATGAAATGACAACAGTGACAGCCCGTGGTGTGCGGCATCGGCATGAACAATTACCTGTCCACCCCACAGCGCAGGCCACCAAAAATAGGTAACCAATACGAACAAAACGATCAGCGGCGTATGTTTCCGCCAATCTAACGCCGGGTTGCTGGCGACATTTTCCACGATAGCCGTTATGTCCTTTAAAGCCATCTGTTGCATTTCCATACCCAGCAACCTTAATCAGTCTACGCAACTTGAAAAACCAGGGAAACTCTGAAAAAGCCAGCCAATCGGACTAACAGCCCTCAAAGTCTCACGATTGCGGGCATGTCCATCCGCACACATGTCACAACATGACTCACAAACAATAACCCCCTATCTTGCGAGCACCGCCAGTTGACATAACTCGTAACAGCACTCACACAAGGCGGCAACTGCTATTTCGAAGAGAACATTCGCCTTACCGCTGTAACAAATCGTACAAACACCCATAGCCGACTATTGTAAATTGCATACAACTGCGCCTCTGCCGTGTCCGCGCGCCGCGTAGCGCTACATAGATTGTCCTTAAGCAACTGTACATCCGACACAGGATGGCTAAGGAGATGACCATCGCAGAGCTGAAAGTCGTCCAGGATATTGGGGGGCAGCGAGAGCGGCACGAGGAGTTCTAGCTTTTCTTTTGCCACATAGTAACGGTTGATTCCGTCGCAAAATGCAAACTGATAACCCGCATCAAGAATGAGTGACTTCCAGTGTGGATCGCTGTCGTAGGAAGACTCAATCAAGATGATCCAAGGGCGCCATTTCTGAAAGTCCATGCCCCGCAACACTTGCTCTTCGAAGCCCTCGACATCGATCTTTAGAAAATGAATGGGACTTTCGCGCCTAGCATGCTCGTCGCAAATACTAGCAAGCGTTCGGGTCTTAACTGTTCGTTGAACAAATGGTATCCCTTCGGCTTTTTGCCTTTCTGCCATTTCCAAGCTGAGGGTCGAAAGCCCCGTCTCAGGCGACTCGAAGAAAATCAAATCACTCTCCTCATCGCCCACCGCCATGCAAAGATTTATATCCTCAGGACGCTCATTGCAAAGAGATTCATAGTAATGCAGAACGGGCTCGATATTGATACCGCGCCACCCCCGCTCATACAAGGAGCGCGTTACCGAATCACGCGTGGGATGATTCGCGCCGATGTCGATATAGAAGCCCGGCCCAAAGAGTTTAAGTGCTCGCCAGAGCGTTACATCTTCGAAGTTTTGCGCGTAGGAGATGAATACCATGGTCAACATACCTATATGTTTTTCTTAACCCGAAGGCGCTGAGCTGTTATTTTGTTCTATCCAACGGCTTTAACACTCGACAAGGAAGTGTGCGAATTAATCCATATCAAGACTCAAGCGGCTTGCGCGCAATGATCGCCTGGCTTTTCGGCATGACGCCGTCGAGCGCCTGCTTGACCTGTGCACCGCCTGGTTCCTGCAGCAGCGCTGCCCAGGTTCTGGCCCAGTTGTTCAATAACGGATGGTCGGGCGCAGCCAGGTCTTTCTTACAGACCCAGAAGAATGCCCACCAAACTGCCCAGTAGAACCCGTAATAGGTGCGTCGCTCGATCACCAGCCCGGCATCCAGCACTAATCGTTCGAAATCGTCGCGACTGAAGATATTGATGTGGTTGGGTTTCATGAAGTGCGCTGCGGGTGCCAACTGTTGTTGCACCCCCTCACTGGCGGCATCGGGCACGGTCAGCAGGTACAACGCGCCGGGTTTGCCCACCCGGACCAGCTCGCGCATGAAATCCGCCGGCACGTCCACGTGCTCGAGAACCTCCATCGCGATGATCTTGTCGAGGTGAGCATCGGGCAATGGCAGGGGATTGCCGTCCGTTACCAGTGGATGTAACGCCCTGGCGGGTGAACCTTGCAGTAGTTTTTCGACCGCGCAGACACGCTCAGGGTCGATATCGGCGAAGATGACTTCGGCCTTCATCTTGGCGCAGAAATGGGTGAACGGCCCCTCGCCACAGCCCACGTCCAATACCCGGTCCTCGGGGCGAATCGGGAAGCCTTGCAGCAACTCGCCGGTGTCGGTATTGAACCAGCCACTCAGACAGGCATCGACCAAGGCGAAATCATCCAGCGGAGCCTCTGATTCCGACCTTTCAGGGTGTGCTGCATGAATAGGGCTTTGCTTGCTGAAGAGCCTCTTGAGAACACTGAACATCACGATCCCTTGACTTGTTGACATGCCTGACCGTCTTCCAAAGTGCTTCGAGCAGGGCCGGCAGTCAGGAAACGCCTCGCAATGGCTGCACCATGCTGCCGCAATGGCGTCTCGATCAGGCGATAGTTCAACTCACTGCACAGGACGATCAATGCGCCTGCAGTGAGTAGGAACGGAAAGAACATGTCATCCCCCGGCACGATCTCGGGTCTCAGGCGATACCAGAGTTCCCGGGTGATGAAAAACGCGGGGATGTGGATGAGATAGATGGCGTAGGAGCGCGTTCCTACCCAGAGCAGCAGTTGCTTGAGAGGGCTTGCCGGGACAAACAGGCGCAGGTCATACGAAGCCATCCAGACCAGCAGCGCCGAAAGCACGGCGAACAGACTGAATTTGTACGACACCACTTGCAAGACCTCGGAGGCCACCACCCCCATGCAAAGGAAAATCCCGGCCATCACCAGCGTACCCAGGCCCCATTCCCGCAGAAATACCGGACGCATCAAGGCATAGGTGCTGTGCTGGCTCCAAATGGCCAGCAATACGCCAAGGGCGATTGCATCGGTACGAAACATCACGCTCATCAGCGTTCGGCTCGACAGCAACTGGACTACTACCAGCGCTATAAGCACATGAGGCAAGAATCGACGGGACAACATCACCAGCAGGGGAAGCACCAGATAGAACTGTTCCTCGAGCGACAAGGTCCAGTAAACGAAACTGGCACCATACTCGCTGCGGCCGAAGGTCTCTGCGAAACGCAGGTTCGCCACCTGCAGCACACCCGCCACGCTGGCCTCCAAGTTCGTCCGGAAGGTCCCGAAGACTCCCGACTGATTGAACAGCACCGACGCCAACAGGATCAGCGCCAGCCACGTCCAGGCCGATGGCAGTAGACGCCAGGCGCGGCGAATCCAGAAAGCCACCGTGATACGCATCGACATGTCCACATTGCTGCTGGCCTGCAACCTTGGCAACAAGTCGCGGGCAATCACGAAGCCAGAAATCGCGAAGAACAGATCGACCCCGAAACCACCACCAAAATACGCACCAAGTCTCGCCAGAGCTGGCGTGCTCCAGGTAAACAGGTTGCCTAGCGCATGGTGCAGTACGACGAAAAGTACGGCGAAAGCCCGCAGAATCTCGATATCGTCGATTCGTTTATTCATCGTGAGACATCACCTGCCAGGGGTTTACGCGCCAGGATGATCTGGCTCTTCGGCAAGGCACGATCCAGAGCATCGCGAATCTTCTCGCCTCCGGGCAGATGAATCGTTGCGTGCCAGAGCGTGGCCCATTGATCCAGCAATGGGTGGAACGGCCCCTCGATCTGATCGTGGGTGGCGCCACGGAACACATGGCCATCGGCCTGTTTGGTGCCCCAGAACAGCATCATCCACAACGTCCAGTAGAAGCCGTAGTAACTGCGTGATTCGACGACCAGCCCAGCGCTCTCCACGAGTTCGGCAAAGCCTTCGCGAGAAAAGACCTGGATGTGGTTGGGAGACTCGAAGTGCAAAGGCGGCGCGATGGCTCGCTGCAGGTCTTCGCTACTCTGGTCGGGCACTGAAATGAAGTATTGGGCACCCGGGCGACCGACCCTGACCAGCTCCTGCAGGATCGCCAATGGCTGCTCCACATGCTCCAGTACTTCCAGGGCGACGACCTTGGTCGCCAGACAGTCCGGCAAGGGCAAGGGCAAGCTGTCGGATACTATGCCCTGAGCCTCACGCGCCGGGGTCTCGCGGACTTTCTCGCACAGCGTCTCGACCTTGGCCGCCTCGCTATCGGTAAAAATGACGTGAGCACCACGTCGCGCGCAGAACAGCGTGCTGCCGCCATGCCCGCAGCCTAGATCCAGAACCACGTCATCCGCATAGATGGGAAAACCACGGAACAGCTCATTCGCGTCATTCTGAAACCAGCCCCCCATCACCGCGTCGACCAGGCCGCAATCACGGGAGTCGACGGCAGCCCCTGGCGCTGCGGTCTCGGGCGCCGAGGCCGGCTCTGCTTCCGTCGCTGCCGAGCGACACAACCATTCACGCAAGGCTCGCATGCTCGGCCACCTCCCTATTCAGCAGGGCCTGGATTCCCTCGCTGGCGACCGCACGGGAGCAGTGCTGGCGCGAGCGCTCGATGGCTGCTGCGGACATCCTTTTGTAGCGCTCAGGCTCTTCGGTCACACAGGTATAGGCGGCCCGATAGGCATCGCGCAGCGATGCCCAGTCGATCTGATGGCGCTGGGTGCGGTAGGCCAGCCGCGGGTCGTGCGACCAGGCGGTGGAGTCCAGCCAGCTGTCGACCACGAAGGCCACCTGCTCGTCGATGTAGTCGACCATCGCCGAATGCCGCGGCGAAATCGCCGGCTTGCCACAGGACAGGAATTCCATCAGCGGCAGGCACTGCCCCTCGCCGTGGGAAGCGTTGACGGCGTATGCGCTGGCGCGGATCAGGGTGTCGAAGTCGCCGCCCTCCAGGTAGCCGTGCAGCAGCACCACACGACAGCTGAACCTGGGCATGCGCGCCATCCAGATCAGCATGTCGTGCATGGCCGACAGGTACTCGTGGTGCCCCAGCTTGAACACCAGGGTGGCGTCGGGCGTATCGCGAAAAGCCGCGCAGAAGGCGGTCAGCATGTCGGCCCAGTTCTTGCGCCCGTCATAGGGGTTGAACAGCGCGGTGAAGATCACCCCGGACAGCTGCAGCTCCGACTCGCCGGGTTGCCAATCGGGCATCTTCGGCGTGACACCTTTGGCCGCAGGATGCGGCGGTTCGACGGTATTGCGCGGCTCCAGGGGCGTATCGGGGCTCTCCGCCACCAGCTCGACCAATGGCTCTGCCCGCCCCGGCAGAAAAGGCAGCAGCGGCTGCAGCACCTTCAGGTACCACTCGCCCAGGTAACGCCGAGTGATGCGATACCGCGACTGCCGGCGGCCGGCCGGCGGCTCGACCGCCACACTGCCGCCTTGCGCGCGCGCCATGGCGTTCTCGTGCTCGCGGATCGCCTGCACCACCCGCGCAGTGGCGTCTGGACCGAAGATATAGGGGCTCAGCGCGGGGTCGCGGCTGTCCACCACCACGCCCGAGCGCACGCGAATGCTCACGCCGTCTGCAAGGGGCAACGACCCCGGATGTGCGCGCAGCGCGGCGAACTTGTCCCAGACCGGCGAGGGCACCGAAACGATCGGAAAATCCGCGCCCATCTCCCGACGCACCGCCGCGACAATCATCTGCGAGTGGGTGATGGCGCTGCCGCAGATCTTCAGCACGTGCCGCCAATCCTGCTGCGGCTCATCCAGCCAGGACTCGTTGGGAATGCTATCGAATTCCCAGGCGAACACCGGAACGGTCGGACAGCGCAGCTGCAGGGGAGTCTTGTGCGGCGGCGAGAAAGACAGGAACAGGCACCGCTCGCCGGCGGCGCGCGCTTCGTCGTACAGCCGGTCGACCTCCTGCTCGGGGTCTTCGACCACCAGGACTTCGCCCAGCGCCTGCAGCACCGGCAGGAAGTCGCGCAGGACGAAGTAGTAGCTGTACTCCGGCAGACCCATGCTGCTGGCGATCTTCGCCGCGCTCACTTGCGAATAGACCAGGAATCTCATAGCACTGCACTCCCTGCACAACCCAGCTCGGCCTGCGCCGATTGCGTCGCGGCAATCCGTTCGAGAAACGCGCCAAGCGGCCCGGCCACCCGATCGATGGAGGCGAACGCCTGCATCCGCGCATCGGCCTGTCGCGCCATCTCGCGATAACGCTCGGGTTCGTCCTTGGCCACCCGATAGCTGTGTCGGTAGGCCTCGACCAGCGACTGCCAGTTCAGCCGATGGCGATGAGTCATGAAGATCCCGGTCGGATCGTGCGGCCAGCAGAAGGGTTCCAGCGCGCACTTCACCAGGAACGCCAGCCGCTCGTCGACATAGTCGGCCATGGCCGTGTGGGTCGGCGCGATGGCCGGCTTGCCGGCACTGAGAAACTCCATCAGCGGCAGGCACAGGCCCTCGCCGGAGGAGGCGTTGACGTAGTAGCTGGAGGCCTCGATCAGTTGCCGATACTGCTGGTCCTCAAGAAAGCCGTGCAACACGACCACCCGGCAACTGAAGGGCGCCAGGCGCGACAGCAGGGTCATCAGAACGATGCGGTAGTACTCGAGATCGTGGTGGGTCATCTTCACGATCAGCGTGGCATCGTCGCGATCCTTGAAGGCCCAGCAGAATGCGGTGATCAGCTCGACCCAGTTCTTGCGGCTGTCGGCCGGGTTGAGCACGGTGGTGTAGACCACACCGGTCACACTGATCGGCACGGCCGGCGGCGCGCTCGCGGGAGCGGGTGGAGCGTCTTGCGGCTGGGGCGTATCGACCGCCAATGCGGGCAGACCGACCTCCCGCCACCAGCCCCTGGCGAGCGCCTTGGTCTCGCGCCAGGCGAGACTGAAACGGTCGTCACGCAACGGTTTGGATGTGGGCGCTTGCGCGACGGGCGCGGGCTCGGCAACCGCCGGTTTGCGTACCAGACCGTCCGCCGACAGCCCCAGCGTCGGACTGTCGATCACCAGACCGGCAAACGGGAACTGGCGTTCGCCCAGCTGCGGACTGCTGCGCACTGTCGCCGGGTCACCGCGATAGCGATCCCAGACCGGCGCCGGCAGGGCGACGACCGGGTAATCGGGCGACATGGCATCTTCAACCAGGGCCGCGGCTTCGCGACTGGTGCTGATGGCACCCTGCAGATGGGCGAATGCGTAGCGCCAGTCATTTTGCGGATTGCCCTCCCAGGCCACCGACGGAAGGCTGTCGAACTCCCAGGCGAACACGCTGAGGGTCGGACAACTCAGCCCCAGCGGGGCCTGGTGCGGCGGGCTGAAACTGAGGAACACCACGGTTTCGCCGGCCGCGCGGTGCTGCGCGGCGAGTTGCTCGATCTCGGCCAGACTGCGAACGACCTGCACCCGCCCCAGGCGTTCGAGCACCGGGAGGAAATCCTTCATCAGGAAGAAGTAGCTGTATTCGGGTTTGCCGAGAGAACCGTGGATACTGGCCTGATCGATTTTCGATGCCACAAGGATGATCATGACGCGAGAACAACCCCACTAACACGGGCCATGGCCCGGAATGCGCATTTAATTGTTATTGGTGACACATCTGCAGAGCTGCCGGAGACGATCCACTCCGACTGAAGGCGAGAGTCTTCGCACGATGGCGGCATTTTACTTAGCAATACCTGCTTTTTATGCTCGAAGAGCATCTCAGCCTTTGTCATCCGACGCAATCGTGGCGCGGTGAAATTCCTGTGAAAGACGCGCCAGCAGAACGCCAGCAACTGGTCGGCGCAAGCGCCCCTGAGCTAGGCTTGTTATTCCGGCTGCAGGCCCTCTGCACCGCCCATCTCGCCCGTTGAGGAATATCCCATGACCGCCTTCCGCATCCTGAGCGCCGCCACCCTCCTGGCGCTGGCCACCAGCGCCTCCGCCACCAGCTTCGTGGTCACCACCGACGCCATCGTCAGCGGCGTCGCCGCGACCAGCGAGGCCACCTCGGATATCAGTTCCTCGCTGCGCGACGACAAGGTCGTGCTCGCCGCCCGTGACGATGCCGCCAGCTTCGTCGCCAGCGCCGGCGAGATCCGCGGCGTGCAGCTGGAGGCGGCGCTGCTGCATATCCGCAGCCAGGTGCCGGCGCTGGCGGCGGCCGACGACCTGCACCTGGCCGAGGCCATCCTCAGCCTCTGATTGCTCCCCAGGCAACGCCGGCCGGCCCAGTTGCTGACCGGCGCGCGCCGGCCCCGTAAACTGCACGGGCATACGCGCCCGCCTGCGGAACCCCAACCGCGCGGGCTCGTCCAACCGTCCATTCGCCGTTTGCGGAGTTTCTCCATGCGTCATTCGCTTCTCGTCCTCGCCACCGCCTGCGCCCTGTTCAGCGGCCTCGCCCAGGCGCAAACCGTGGTCGCCACCAGCAATATCATCGTCCGCGCCCTGGATCGCAGCATCGACTTCACCTCCGATACCACCACCTCGCTGCGCGACATGAAGCTGGTGGTGCAGGCCCGCGACGACGCCGCCAGCTTCGTCGCCAGCGCCGGCGAGATCCGCGGCGCGCAGCTGGAGGCGGCGCTGCTGGCGATCCGCACGCAACTGCCGCAAGCGCGCAGCGCCAGCGACCTGCAACTGGCCGAAGCCATTCTCGCCCTGTGAGGTCCCTGCGCGCCTGGTGCTGCGCCGCGCTGCTGGCGCTCAGCGGCGGCGTCCAGGCCGAGCTGCGCCTGGTGCTGGAGCACGACCAGCTGAGCGCCGCCGAGCGCCAGGCCAGCCAGGCGCTGCTCGACGACGCCCTGGCCGCCCTGCCGCCGAGCTTCGTCCAGCGCCTGGCGCGCAGCGTGAAGGTCGCCTGGCGCGACGACCTGCCGGCCAACGCCTACGGCCGCGTCGGGCGCTGGTCCGGCATCGAGCTCAATGCCAGCCTGCTGCCGGCGCTGACCGACGGCACGGCCGCCACGACGCAGACCGGACGCGTACACGGCAGCCAGCGCCGCGAACTGCTCGCCACCCTGATCCACGAGCTGACTCACCTCTACGACCGCGCCCAACTCTGGCCCGCGGCGCAGCGCCGGCAACTGCAGCGCTGCCGGCAACGCGCCGAGTCGCGGGGCCTGGTCGGCCTGCCGGACAGCTGCCGCGGGCAGACCGCGCGGCGCTTCACCCTCAGCGACGACCCGCGTCTGCTCGACCTGGCCGGCTGGGCGCAGCAGGTCGGCCGGCGCGGCGCGCGCGAGCAGGACAACGGCCAGGTCGCGCGCAGCCCGGACGTCTACGAGCTGAGCCGGCCGCTGGAGTTCGTCGCGGTCAACCTCGAGTATTTCCTCCTCGACCCCGGCTACGCCTGCCGTAGGCCGTCGCTGGCGCGCTACTTTCGCGAGCATTTCGCCTGGGCGCCGGCGCAGGCCGACTGCGCCGGCGGTCATGCCTACCTCAACGCCGGCCGCGACTTCGCCCGCCAGCCGCTGGGCCGCCTCGATCCCGAGCGGGTCTATGCGGTCGACTACCTGCTGGCCGAGGCCAACCAGCAATGGATGAGCCGCTGGGGCCACAGCATGCTGCGCCTGGTGGTGTGCGCGCCGGGCCGGCCGCGCGGCCCCGACTGCCGGCTGGATCTCGACCAGCACCTGGTGCTGTCCTACCGTGCCTTCGTCGGCGACCTGCAGCTGTCGAGCTGGGACGGCCTGACCGGCGTCTACCCCTCGCGGCTGTTCGTCCTGCCGCTGGAGCAGGTGGTCGAGGAGTACACCAAGGTCGAGCTGCGCAGCCTGGCCTCGGTGCCGCTCAAGCTGTCGCGCGACGAACTGGAACAGCTGGTCGCGCGCGCCGTCGAGCAGCACTGGAGCTACGACGGCGACTACTACTTCATCTCCAACAACTGCGCGGTGGAGACCCTCAAGCTGCTGCGCAGCGGCACCGCGCATCCCGATCTGCAGGCGCTCGACAGCATCCTGCCCAACGGCCTGCTGCAACTGCTGGCGGCGCGCGGCCTGGCCGACACCGCGGTGCTCGACGATCCCCGCGAGGCGCTGCGCCTGGGCTATCGCTTCGATTCGTTCCGCGAGCGCTACCAGGCCATGTTCGCCGTGCTGCGCCAGCGTCTGCCGATCGCCCAGGACAACGTCGAGGCCTGGCTGGAGCAGCCCGCCAGCGCACGCCGCGACTGGTTCGCCGAGGCCGACCTGCGCGCCAGCGCCGCCCTGCTGCTGCTGGAACAGGCGGCCCTGCGCCGCCAGCTGCTGCTGGCCCAGGACGAGCTCAAGCGCCGCTACCTGAGCGGCCGCGCCGCCGGCGACCCGAACCTGGACAAGGCCGGTGCGGCGCTGGAGCAGATACTGGCCGGCAGCGGCTTTCTCAGCCGCCCGGCCGAGCTGCTCGACGGCGGCTACGGCCTGCCCCAGGCCGGCGAATGGCACAGCCTGGAAACCCAGAGCCGGCAGCGCCAGCAGCAACTGCGTCAGCTCAGCGACGAGCTCGACGCGGAAGTGCGCAAGCTGCTGCCGTCCGCGCGCCTGGCCGAGCTGCAGGCCAACGAGGCCAACCTGGCGGCCCTCGGCGCGCACCTGCGCAAGTTGCACCAAGACAGCGGCGGCCTGCAGTTGCCCTGAGTTATACGGCCAGGAATCTGGTGCGCGCAGCCCGGGCGGCCCCGCGATACCCCGCACCCGCGACCGGCTAGAGAATCTCCTCGTCTTCCTCCGGCAACTGCGGGTCGACGCTCAGCCAGGGCAGCCGGCTGCGCACCCAGATATGCCGATCCGCCGGCGCCCGCTCGGGCTGGTCGAGGCAGGCCACGCTGATATCCAGGCTGTGCGGGCTGAGCGCGCTGAACAGGGTCAGCTGGGCACCGCAGTGAGGGCAGAAGCTGCGCGTGCAGGTCGGCGTGCTGGCGTACTCGGCGGGCGTGCCGCGCAGCCAGCGGAAACTGCTCAGCGGCACCGTCAGCCAGGTGACCAGGATGCCGCCGCTGCTGCGCCGGCAATCCGCGCAATGGCAGTGGGCGATATCCGCGAGCGGGGCGTCGAGGGCGTAGCGCAGCTGGCCGCAATGGCAGCCGCCCTGGTGCGAGGCGGGCATGGCAGGAACTCCGCGAAGGGCTCGCCAGCAGTCTAGACTCTGACGGTCACCTCAACGCCCCGGGTTGCCCATGCGCACCTTGCTCCTGCCCCTGCTGCTGGTCGCCACGGCCCTGCTCGCCGAGCAGGACGAGCGCGCCTGCATCGACTGGCTGCAGCGCTGGCAACTGGAGCTGCCGGCGCAGTTCGCCGGCTGCGCCGAGGAGGACGACGGCGCGGCGCTGTACCGGGTCGCCGCCGGCCAGGCCGAGGCCCTGGAAGCCCTGCTGATCCGCCAGTTCGGCATGGCGCCGCTGGAGTTCCGCGGCTCGGACTGGGAGCCGGCGCGCCCCGGCTACCGCCGCACCGCGGACGGCGAGCACCGCATCGTCCTGCACTCGACGCCGACCCTGGCCAACCGCCGCGAGGACTGGGAACGGCTCGACTTCCACCTGCGCATCAGCGCCCTGCCGCCGAGCTGAAGGCTTGCGCCGAGGCGCGCAGCTGGTCGACTATCGCCGCTTTGCCCATGGAAGAAGCTGCCGTGATCGACCTGTTGCTGGCCCTCTGGCCGCTGTTCGCCATGATAGTCGCCGGCTACTGGCTGCGCCTGCGCGACTTCCCCAGCGAGGCGTTCTGGCCCGGCGCCGAGCGCCTCAACTACTTCATCCTGTTCCCCGCCCTGCTGTTCTCCAGCCTGGCCCAGGCGCCGCTGAGCAACCCGGCGCTGCCGCGCCTGGCGCTGGCGGTGCTGCTCGGCCTCGGCATCGCCTGGCTCACCCTGCTGCTGCTGCGCCGTCTGCGCGGCTGGCCGGCCGGGCGTTTGGGCGCCTTCACCCAGGGCATCCTGCGCTTCAACACCTACCTCGGCCTGGCCGCGGTGGGCAGCCTGTTCGGCCAGGAGGGGCTGACCCTCGCCGCGCTGATGCTGGCGCTGATGGTGCCGACAGTGAACGTACTGTCGGTCTGGTCGCTGACCGCCGAGCGCGGCGTCAGCGCGTGCGGCCTGCTGCTGCCGATCGCCAAGAACCCGCTGATCCTCGCCTGCGTCGGTGGCGCCCTGGTCAACCTCGCCGGCATCGGCCTGCCCGGCGGCAGCGATCGCCTGCTCGGCCTGCTGGCCGCCGCCAGCCTGCCGCTGGGCCTGCTCTGCGTCGGCGCGGCGCTCAAACCCGAGCAGCTCGGCGGGGAAATTCCGGCGCTGGGGTGGAACAGCGCCCTGCGCCTGCTGGCCATGCCGCTGCTGGCCTGGGCGGTGGCCTGGGCGCTGGCCCTGCCGGCGATGGAGAGCGCCGTGCTGGTGCTGTTCTTCGCCCTGCCCACCGCGCCGACGGCCTATGTGCTGACCCGCCAGCTGGGCGGCGACAGCCAGCTGATGGCCGGCATCATCACCCTGCAGACGCTGCTGGCGGCGGGCAGCCTGGTGGCGATCATGGCGCTGCTGGGCTGAGCTCAGGCGGCTGCAGATAGGCCTCGAGCAGGCGCTGGTAGGCGCCGCTGGCCTGCAAGGCGGCCAGGCCGAGGTCGAACTCGGCGATCAGCTCGGCGCCACGCGGATGGTTGCGCGGCACGATCAGGTGCAGGGTGCTGTTGCCGAACACCCCCTGCGAGCGGTGGAAGCGGCTCGCCGGCGCCCCGGTGGCGCGCAGGGCGCTCTCGCCCAGGCGGCGGTCGGCGATGAACAGGTCGTCGCGCGCCAGCAGCAGCAGGCGCGCGCACTCGTTGAGGCCGAGCGGCGAATGACGGGTCAGCAGGCCCTGGTCGAGCAATGCCTGGATCGGCGCCGGCGGCTGCCAGCCGAGCGGGTAGCACAGGCGCTTGCCGGCCAGGCGCGACAGATCCGCCACCTCGATGGCGTCGCCGGCGCGACTGAACAGGTGCTGTTCGGCGACGAACAGCGGCGCCGAGTAGAGGAATTCCGCCTGGCGCTGGGCGCCGGGGACATAGGGGAAAGTGGCGTCGTAGTCGCCGCGCAGGGTCTTCAGGTAACCGCGCTTCCACGGCTGCCACGCCAGCGTGGCGGACAGCCCGCGTTCGGCCAGGGCGGCGTGCACTACCTGGGTCAGCAGGCCGCCGCCGGGCAGGCTCTGGCCGGTGAAGGGCGCGTAATCGTCGCCGGTCACCAGGCGCAGCTCGGCCGCCCAGGCGGCGCCGCTCAGCGCCAGCCCCAGAAGCAGGCCCGCCCGCCATTGTCCCGCCATCGATCCCCAGCCTTAGCGTCGGCCCAGCGCCCGAACGCAACGAATTCGCTCCAGTGGCCATAGTGTAGAGCTTCGGGCACCGGCACTTCAGAGCTATTCACGGCGCCACGCACTCCTTGATCCAAGGCAAGCCGCGCCAACCCCGGCCGACTATGCTTGGCGTGATCCGATCGACCAGTGACCATTCCGATGAACGACCCTCAGAGCCCCGAGCAGCCCGACGTTTTCCCCTACCTGCAGCTGATGCACCAGCACGGCGGCTCCGACCTGTTCTTCAGCGTCGGCGCGCCGCCGCACATGAAGGTCGAGGGCCACAGCCAGCCGCTCGACACCCACGCGCTCAAGGCTGGCGAGGTGCAGCAGCTGGCCTATCAGCTGATGACCCAGAAGCAGATCGCCGAGTTCGAACGCGATCTGGAGATGAACCTGGCGGTAAGCCTGCAGGGCGCTGCGCGCTACCGGGTCAACGTCTACTACCAGCGTGGCGAGGTGACCATGGTGGTGCGCCTGATCAAGGCGCAGATTCCGAGCTTCGAGGCGCTCGGCCTGCCCAAACTGCTGGAGAAGCTGTCGATGCAGGATCGCGGCCTGATCCTGGTGACCGGCGCGGCCGGCTCGGGCAAGTCGACCACGCTGGCGGCGATGCTGGACTTCCGCAACCGCCACAAGAGCGGACATATCGTCTGCATCGAAGACCCGATCGAGTTTCTCCACGAGCACCAGCGCTCGATCATCGACCAGCGCGAAGTGGGCCTGGACACCCACAGCTTCGCCGACGCCCTGCGCAACGTGCTGCGCGAGGCGCCGGACGTGATCATGCTCGGCGAGATTCGCGATGCCGCCACCATGCAGCACGCCCTGCACTATGCCGAGACCGGCCACCTGTGCCTGGCCACGCTGCATGCCACCAGCAGCAGCCATGCGGTGGAACGCATCGTGCGTTTCTTCCCCGACGAGGCGCGCAAGCAGGTGCTGGCCGACCTGGCGCACAACCTGCTGGCGGTGATCGGCCAGCGCCTGGTACCGGGCCGGGCGCAGAAGCGCGTGGCGGCGGTGGAGCTGATGCTCGGCACGCCCTATATCCGCGACCTGATCCAGCGCGACGAACTCGACCAGCTGCGCGAGGCCACCGCGCGCGCCGCCGAACAGGGCCTGCAGACCTTCGACCAGCACCTGTTCGCCCTGCTCGAGGCCGGCCGCATCAGCCTGGCCGAGGCGCTCAAGTACGCCGACTCGCGCACCGACCTCAGCCTCAAGTTCAAACTCCAGCGCGGCTTCTCCGCCGACGAGGCCGAACTCAAGGTGTTGCGCGACGGCTGACTGGCGCGACAACGATTTTCGGCCGATGCTAAGTACAAGCCGGATAAAACATTTCTCGCCGGCCGGCTATGCAACCTGCGTCGCGATCGCGACCGATCGCCAGCGGGCTCGCAAGGGGGAGCCGCCTTATGCTGACCCTGCTCAATCTGTTGTCCGCCATCGCCCTGCTGGTCTGGGGCACCCACATCGTGCGTACCGGCATCCTGCGGGTATACGGCTCGCACCTGCGCAAGATCCTCAGCCACAACGTCGGCCGCCGGCCGCTGGCCTTCGCCGCCGGCATCGGCGTCACCGCGCTGGTGCAGAGCAGCAACGCCACCGCGCTGCTGGTCACCTCCTTCGTCGCCCAGGGCCTGATGGCGCTGGCGCCGGGGCTGGCGATCATGCTCGGCGCCGACGTCGGCACCGCACTCATGGCGCGGGTGCTGACCCTCGACCTGAGCTGGCTGAGCCCGCTGCTGATCTTCCTCGGGGTGATCTTCTTCCTCTCGCGACGGCAGACCCGCGCCGGCCAGCTCGGCCGCGTGGCGATCGGTCTGGGCCTGATGCTGCTGGCGCTGGAGCTGATCGTCGCCGCCGCCACGCCGATCACCGAGGCACGCGGCATCCGCGTGCTGTTCGCCTCGCTGACCGGCGACCTGATGCTCGACGCCCTGGTCGGCGCGCTGTTCGCCCTGCTCACCTACTCCAGCCTGGCCGCCGTGCTGCTCACCGCGACCCTGGCCGGCGCCGGGCTGATCAGCCTGCCGGTGGCCATCGGCCTGGTGATCGGCGCCAATATCGGCAGCGGTCTGCTGGCCTTTCTCACCAGCAGCCTGCAGACCCCGGCCGGTCGCCGCGTGGCGCTGGGCAGCCTGATCTACAAGCTGATCGGCCTGCTGCTGGTGCTGCCGCTGCTGCAGCCGCTGGCCAACTGGCTGGACGGCCTGAACTGGCGTCCGGCCGAGCTGGTGATCTTCTTCCACCTGCTCTACAACGGCTTGCGCGCCCTGCTGATGCTGCCCACCGTGGGCTGGATGGCGCGCTTCTGCAACTGGCTGATGCCGGACCGCGCCGAAGAGGCCGGCATCGCCCGCGCGCGCCATCTGGACGCCACGGCGCTGGCCACGCCGAGCCTGGCACTGGCCAATGCGGTGCGTGAAACGCTGCGCATCGGCGATCTGATCGAGGCCATGCTCGGCCACCTGCTGCCGGTGCTGGAACACAACCAGCCGGCGACGAGCAAGGAGCTGCGCCTGCTCAACGACGACGTCGCCAGCCTGTGCCGGGCGGTCAAGCTGTACCTGGCGCAGATCCCGCGCGAGGCGATGAGCGAACACGAGAGCCGGCGCTGGGCCGAGGTGCTCGAGCTGGCGGTGAACCTGGAGCAGGCCGGCGAGCTGATCGAACGCATGCTCGGCAAGATCCAGAACGAGAAGACCGCGCAGCGCCGGGCCTTCTCCGACAAGGGGCTGGAGGAGCTGACCAGCCTGCACGGACAGCTGATGGCCAACCTGCGCCTGGGCCTCAACGTGTTCCTCAGCGCCGATCACGCCAGCGCCAGCCAGCTGCTGCGCGAGAAGCGCCGCTTCCGCGCCCAGGAGCGGCGCCTGGCCCATGCGCATATCGGCCGGCTGCAGCGCCAGGTGGTGCAGAGCATCGAGACCAGCTCGCTGCACCTGGAGTTGATCGCCGACATGAAGCGCCTCAATTCGCTGTTCTGCTCCAGCGCCTACGTGGTGCTGGAGGGCGGCGAGACCGGCGCGCTGCAACTCGAAGAAGGCGGCGAATAGCCCCCCGCCTCAGTCCGCGTCGGCGGCGCGCGCGGCCGGCGCCGGCTCCACCCCGCGCCAGGCGTACCAGGCGAAGAACAGCGCCATCAGCAGGTAGCCGTGGACGAAGTCCGGCGCGGCGTACCAGGCCAGCTTGGGCGCGTGCATCAGGCCGACGCAGGCCATGGCCGCGGCGACCAGGGCGAAGGCGGTGGCCTGGCGGAACTGACGGTCGATCACCGCCACGCACATGGCGCCGAGCAGGATGGCGCTGAACATGGCGCCCTGGCCGAGGGCGCCGATGGCCGAGGAGATGCCTTGCACCACCTCCGGCGCGCCGCGGTTAAAGCGGGTCATCAGGTAGTTGGCGAAGTACGGCAGCATGGCCAGGGCCACCGCCGGGTAGTAACGGGCGTGGTTGCTGTTGAAGGCGGTGGCGATCATCGACATGCCGACGAACACCAGAATCGGCGCCACCACCGCCACCGGGATCAGCGCGGCGATAAAGGCGATCAGGCCGAACATGGTGGCCAGGCCGTAGACCGCGCCGTTAAGGATGCTGTAGCCGCGCCCGGCGCCCATCCATTTCGAGCCCACGGTGGCGATGTACACCGTGGTCGGGAACACCCCACCGAACAACGCGCCGAGCAGGGTGCCGACGCCGTCCACCGCCTGGCATTCGCCCACGCTGTAGCGGTCGCCGGCGGCGCTCATGGCCTCGACGTTGTTCATGGTCTCGATGGCGTTGTACAGGGTGATCGGCAGGATCACCGTCATCAGCGCCAGCATGCTGGTGAACAGCAGGCCCAGGCCCTCGTACCAGGCCAAGTTGGGCAGCAGCGGGTAGAAGCCCAGGTGGGTGAAGGCGTCGCCGAACTTGCCGCTGTCGGCGGCGCCGACCAGGTAGGCCAGCGCGGTGCCGACGACGATGGCGAACAGCGAGGCCGGCAGGCGCAACGGCATGCTGATGCGCGCCACCAGGCCGACCAGGGTGATGGCCAGCACCAGCAGGCCGATCATGGGAATTTCCAGCGTCTTGAACAGCATTTCGCCGGCGATGAAGGTCAGCGCCACCCCGGCCACCGCGCCGAGCATGGCCGGGCGCGGCAGATGGCGTTGCACCCAGTTGCCGATCAGGCTGATCGCCGCCTCGATCGCACCGCTGATCAGGCAGGCCGCCACCGCCACCTTCCAGGCCAGCTCGGCGTCGCCGGTGAGCTGCTTCGCCGGCAGCAGCACGCCGAACAGGAAGACGAACATCACCGGCGTGCTGATGCCGTAGGACAGCGCGGTGACGTCGGCGCGGTTCTCCTTGCGGGCCAGGCGCGCGGCGCTCCAGGCGTAGTAGAAGTTGCCGGCCATCACCGCCACCGCCGCACCGGGCAACACCTGGCCGAACACGATCTCGGCGGGAAAACCCATGCCCAGCATGCTGATGGCGATGATCACGAAGTTGGCGATGTTGTTCTGGAACAGGGCGAAGAAGGCGTCGGTGTCCTCCTTCTTGTACCAGGGGTAATGCACGCGCGGCGTCGACATGGCGGGCGGAATCCTTGTTGTCCGAATGGTCAGGTCGGCGAGTCTAGCAACCCGCCGCCGGGGCATAAACGAACAAGGCAGCCGAAGCTGCCTTGTGGTGGTGACGGCGGATCCCTACGCCGGCTGCGGCAGCTGACGGCGGCGCTGCAACCAGACGATCAGGCCGAACAGCATAAAGCCCGGCAGCCACATCAGCTCCTTGGTCCAGCGGTCGGTCGGCGCCCGCACGCTGAGGATCTGCTGGTCGAACTCCAGGCCGGCGTCGGCCGCCAGGCTGCCGAAGGTGACGCTGTCGACCAGCACCTTGTCGCCCTCCTCGTAGAGGTTCAGGCCGAGCTTGGCCAGGCGTTCCTCGCCCGAGGCGCCATCCGGCACCGCCAGCAGCAGGGTGAACTCGCGCGGGTCGCCCACCGCGTTCTCGCCGAGTACGCGCAGGCGCAGCTGGCTGCCGTCGGCGACGCCGTCGAGGGCCTGCGCCAGCTGGGCCGGCGGCACGTCCTGGTAGGGGTCGTGGAGCCTGTCCATCCAGAAGCCGGGGCGGAACAGGGTGAAGGCAACCAGCAGCAACAGCAGGCTCTCGTACCAGCGGCTGCGCACCAGGAAGAAGCCCTGGGTGCCGGCGGCGAAGATCAGCATGGCGATGGTCGCCACGATGAAGATCAGCACGCCGTGCCAGAAGTCCACGTCGATCAGCAGCAGGTCGGTGTTGAAGATGAACAGGAACGGCAGCGCCGCGGTGCGCAGGCTGTAGAAGAAGGCCACCAGGCCGGTCTTGATCGGGTCGCCCTTGGACACCGCGGCGGCGGCGAACGAGGCCAGGCCCACCGGCGGGGTGACGTCGGCCATGATGCCAAAGTAGAAGACGAACAGGTGCACCGCGATCAGCGGCACGATCAGGCCGTTCTGCTGCCCCAGCGCCACCACCACCGGCGCCAGCAGGCTGGACACCACGATGTAGTTGGCGGTGGTCGGCAGGCCCATGCCGAGGATCAGGCTGAACACCGCCACCAGCACCAGCATCAGCAGCAGGTTGCCCATCGACAGCAGCTCGACCAGGTCGGCCAGCAC
Source organism: Pseudomonas sp. AOB-7 (assembly GCF_003696305.1). Lineage (GTDB taxonomy): Bacteria > Pseudomonadota > Gammaproteobacteria > Pseudomonadales > Pseudomonadaceae > Aquipseudomonas. The sequence goes on from NZ_RFFK01000016.1 coordinate 40,409, forward strand.
CAGGCCGACGCCGGTCTGCGACACCGCGCCGACTATGATGCCAGCCGCCGCGGTGGCGATGCCGATGCCGATCATATTGCGCGCGCCGGCAATCAGGCCTTCGCGCAGGTCGATCACGCCGTCGACGAAGGTGCCGTGGTCGTGGCTGCCGTCGTGGCGCATCCAGCTCAGCAGCGGACGCTGGGTGAGCAGGATGATGATCAGCATCACGCTGCCCCAGAAGGCCGACAGGCCGGGCGATAGGCGCTCGATCATCAGGCACCAGACCAGCACCACCACCGGCAGCAAAAAGTGCAGGCCGGAGAGCAGCACGGCGCGGGTCTCGGGCAGCGACTCCAGCGGCGCATTGGGGTCTTCCGGCGGCAGCACCGGCACGCTGGCGGCGACCTTCAGCAGGCCCAGGTAGACCAGCGCCAGCAGCACGCCGATGCCCGGCAGGGCGTAGTCGCCGAGCGCCGGCTTGAGCCAGCCGAGGCCGTAGTAGACCGCCAGCGACAGGCCGCTGATCAGCGCCGCGCCGAAGGCGAAGCCGGTCAGGCGGCGCAGCCAGGGCTTGGGCTGATGGCCGCCGATGGGCTGCAGGCCGAGCTTGAGCGACTCCAGGTGGACGATGTAGAGCAGCGCGATATAGGAGATCGCCGCCGGCAGGAAGGCGTGCTTGATGATCTCGACATAGGGCATGCCGATGTACTCGACCATCAGGAAGGCCGCGGCGCCCATCACCGGCGGCATGATCTGGCCGTTGACCGAGGAGGCCACTTCCACCGCGCCGGCCTTCTCCGCGGAGAAGCCGGTGCGCTTCATCATCGGAATGGTGAAGGTGCCGGTGGTGACCACGTTGGCGATCGACGAGCCGGAAATCATCCCAGTCAGCCCGGACGACAGCACCGCGGCCTTGGCCGGGCCGCCGCGCAGGTGGCCGAGCAGGCTGAACGCCAGCTGGATGAAGTAGTGCCCGGCGCCGGCCCGCTCGAGCAGGGCGCCGAACAGCACGAAGAGGAAGACGAAGCTGGTGGACACGCCGAGGGCGATGCCGAACACCCCTTCGGTGGTGATCCACTGGTGGTTGGCCAGGGCGTTGAAACTGACCCCGCGGTGCGCCAGCAGCCCCGGCATGTACGGGCCGGCCAGGCTGTAGACGAGAAACACTAGGGCGATGATCGCCAGCGGCGGGCCGAGCGCGCGGCGGGTGGCCTCCAGCAGCAGCGGAATGCCGATGCAGGCGGTGACCAGGTCGCCGGTGGTCAGGCTGCCGGGGCGCAGCGCCAGCTGCTGGTAGAAGACGAACAGGTAGGCGGCGCTGGCGGCGGCCACCAGGCCGAGGGCGATATCCAGCAAGGGCACGCGGTCGCGCGGCGACTGCTTGAACGCCGGGTAGGCGAGAAACGCCAGCAGCAGGGCGAAGGCCAGGTGAATGGCGCGGGTCTGGGTATCGTTGAGCACGCCGAAGCCGAGCACGAACGGCAGCGGCGAGGCGATCCACAGCTGGAACAGCGACCAGAGCAGGGCCAGGCCGGCGATCACCTGGGCCATGGCGCCGACGGGCAGACGCGCGCCGACATCCTGGGCGATCAGTTCCTCGGTGGAGAGTTGCTTGTCATGCATGGGATCAAACCTGCATTCGAGTAATCGGAGAACGGCAAAACCCGCAGGCCTGCGCCGTGCGGGTTTGCTTAACACTAGAAGCGAATCGGGCGCAGCGCCCGCCGGAAAGGCCAACCGGCCTGCTCGGCAGGCCGGTCGCTGGCGGCTTACAGCCAGCCGCGCTCCTTGTAGTAACGCGCGGCGCCTTCATGCAGCGGCGCGGTCAGGCCGACCTTGATCATGTCGGCTTCCTTGAGGTCGGCGAAGGCCGGGTGCAGGCGCTTGAAACGCTCGATGTTGTCGAACACCGACTTGACCAGCTGGTAGACCACTTCCGGGTCGGCGTTGGCCGAGGTGGAGAGCACGGCCTTGCCGCCGATGGACGGGGTCGGCGCATCGTTGCCCTTGTACAGGCCGCCGGGGATGTCGGCCTTGGTGTAGTAGGTCTTCTCGGCCAGCAGCTTGTCGATCTCGGCGCCGGTCACCGGCACCAGCACCGCGTCGGTGGTGGTGGTGGCTTCCTGGATCGCGCCGTTGGGATGACCGACGAAGTAGGTCATGGCATCGATGTTGTTGTCACCCAGGGCGCTGGCCTGCTCGGCCGGCTTCAGCTCGGCGGCGAGGGCGAAGGCGGAACGATCCCAGCCCTTGACGGCCATGATTTCTTCCAGGGTGTCGCGCTGACCCGAACCCGGGTTGCCGACGTTGACGCGCTTGCCCTTGAGGTCGTCGAAGCTGGCGATCTTGGCGTCGCGGCGGGCGAGGATGGTGAACACCTCGCTCTGCAGGGAGAACACCGCGCGGATGTCGCTCATCGCGCCTTCGGCCTCGAACGGCGCCGCGCCGTTGAGCGCCTTGTACTGGTGGTCCGACTGCATGATGCCGAAGTTGAACTCGCCGCTGCGGATGCCGTTGACGTTGGCCACCCCGCCGCCGCTGGCCGGGGCGTTGCACTTGATGCCGTGCTCGGCCGCACCGCGGTTGAGGAAACGGCAGATGGACTGGCCGGCCACGTAGTAGACGCCGGTCTGGCCGCCGGTGCCGATGGTGACGAACTTCTCTTCAGCCTGTGCCATGCCACTCAGGGTAGTGCCTGCGAGTGCGGCGGACAGGACCCATGCCAAGGATTTGCCTTTCATGGGAGATCTCCTTTTTCTGTTGTTGTAGAGCGAGCGCGCCTTGTGGGCGACGTTCGGGAGGGCAAGTCTAACCGCTCGGCGCCAATATGCACGCGGTTACGACCAATCGGTCGTAACCGCGTGTGGCGCGCCGGGCTATCGCCGTTCTCCGCCATTGGGCAGAATCGGCACATGTCACACGCCATTCACGAGTCGCCGCAGGCCTCGGTCAGCGCCAGCCTGACCCAGGCGATCCTGCACGCCGCCAGCCGCCTCGGCCTCGACCGCCAGACGCTGCTGACGGCCTGCGGCCTGCACGAAGGGCAACTGGCCGACCCCGACGCGCGGGTACCGTTCAGTGCCCAGGAGGCGCTGTGGCGCGAACTGGATGCGCGCCTGCAGCACCCGGAGCCCGGCCTGCTGCTCGGCCGCAGCCTCACCCCCGGCCCGTTCAGCGTACTCAGCTACCTGCTGCAGAGCAGCGCCACCCTCGGCGAGGCGCTGACCGCCGCGCTGCGCTACCAGCGCCTGGGCGGCGAAGGCGGCGAGCTGCACATCGAGGAACGGGGCGAGTCCCTGCTGCTGCTCTATCGCCCGCTGCACCCGCAGCACCCGGCGACGCGCATTCGCGTGCTGGCGATGATGACCTGCTGGGTGCAGATGACCATGCCGCTGCTGGACGGCTTCCACCTGCTCGGCGCGCAGTTTCGCCACGCCGCACCGACGGATCTGGCGCCCTACCGCGAGGTGTTCGCCTGTCCGCTGCAGTTCGCCGCCGCCGACTACGCCATCGCCCTGCCCCGCGCCCTGCGCGACGTGCCGCTGGTGCAGGCCAACCCGCCCTTGCAGCAGCTGCTGCGCCAGCACGCCGAAGCGCTGCTGGCGCGCCTGCCCAGCGCCAGCCTGAGCGCGCGGGTGATCGGCCTGCTCGGCGAACAGCTGGCCCACGGCGAACCGGATCGCGGCGAACTGGCGCGCGCCCTGCTGCTCAGCGAGCGCACCCTGCAGCGGCGCCTGGCCGAAGAAGGCTGCAGCTACCAGCAGCTGCTCGCCGACACCCGCCGCCAGCTGGCCGAACAGCACCTGCGCGAAGGCCGCCTGCCGGCCGCCGAGATCGCCCTGCTGCTGGGCTACTCCGAGCCCAGCGTATTCTTCCGCGCCTTCCGCCAGTGGACCGGGCTGACCCCCGGCGAATACCGCGCGCGCCACGGCAGCGGCCCCGCCACCTGAGCCCGAGCCCTGCATCAGCCCCTTCGCCGCCATGGCCGCGCGCCGGGTCGAACTGGCTGCGGGTCGCCCGGCTTCTCGGCGTCGAATCGGCCCGCAACGACCTCGGCGCATCAGCCGCGTCGATGATGACTATGCCCCTGCACGGCGTGCGCCGCCCGGACTCAAGGGGTTAGAGTGGCCGGCCACGCAACGAGGAGCCCCTCATGAGCCGACTGGCCTCGATCAAGCTGTCCACCCTCGACCTGGCACCGATCCGCGACGACGGCGACGCCGCCCAGGCCCTGCACAACTCGCTGGCGCTGGCGCGGCACGTGGAAAGCCTCGGCTTCCAGCGTTTCTGGGTCGCCGAACACCACAACATGGACGGCATCGCCAGCTCCGCCACCGCCGTGCTGCTCGGCTACCTGGCCGCCGGCACCTCGCGCATCCGCCTCGGCGCCGGCGGGGTGATGCTGCCCAACCACGCGCCGCTGGTGATCGCCGAGCAGTTCGGCACCCTCGCCACGCTCTATCCCGGGCGCATCGACCTGGGCCTGGGCCGCGCGCCCGGCGCCGACCAGCACACTGCCCACGCCCTGCGCCGCAGCCGCGACGGCAGCGCCGAGGATTTCCCCGGCGACGTCGAGGAGCTGCAGGCCTACCTCGGCCCGCGCACCCCGGCTCAACGGGTGATTGCCATGCCCGGCGCCGGCACCCAGGTGCCGATCTGGCTGCTCGGCTCCAGTCTGTTCAGCGCGCAGCTGGCGGGAATGAAGGGGCTGCCCTATGCCTTCGCCTCGCACTTCGCGCCGCGCTACCTGCACGAGGCGCTGCGCATCTACCGCAACCACTTCAGACCTTCCGAGGTGCTGGACAAACCCTATGTGATGCTCGGCGTGCCGCTGCTGGCGGCCGACAGCGACGAGCAGGCGCAGTACCTGGCCACCTCGGCGTTCCAGCGCATCCTCGCCCTGCTGCGCGGGCAGAGCCTGGTGCAACGGCCGCCGGTGGCGAGCATGGAAGGGCTGTGGCTGCCGCACGAGCGCCAGGGGGTCAGCGAGTTCTTCGGCCTGGCCGCCATCGGCGGACCGCAGACCGTGCGCAGCCGCCTGGAGCAGCTGCTGGAGCAGACCGAGGCGGACGAGCTGATCTTCACCTGCGATATGTACGACTTCGCCGACCGCCTGCACGCCTTCGACATCCTCGCCGAACTGCAGCGCGGCTGAACCAGCCGGCGGACAAGCTGCGGGTTGTCCAACCTGCTGCTCGGACGAGGTGGGGACGCTGCCGCCTCAGCTAGATCGCGGTGCCGCAGCGCATCACCTTGCCACGCGCCAGCACGTTGCGCTGCTCGTCGTAGAGCCAGGCCTGGGCGGTCATCGCCATCGAGCGGGCCTCCACCCGGTAGCGCTGGCCGGCGGCGAACTCGTCGTAGCGCAGGCGCAGTTCGCAGGTCAGCAGCAAGGGTTCGCTGTTGAAGCCCATGCCGCCGCCGCGGCTGGCCTCGAACTGCAGGCGCACCAGCAGTTCGTGGGCACCGGGGCCGACCTGGAAGTAGCGACCGTCCGGCCAGCGCTTGCGGTCCAGGCGGTCGGCCATCAGCAGGTCGCCGGCCGGCGCGTAGAGATCGACCCAGGCCTGTTGCGGGTCGGGTTTCGGCAGGGGTGAAGCGCAGGCACCGAGCAGCAGCGCGGCGGCGATAAGCAGGGCACGCATGGCGACCTCCAGTCTGTGGCGCGAAACCCTAGCCTACGCCCATTCGGCGCTGGAGGCAGCTGCGCCGATGGGGTAGCGTGGCGCCATGCCCATCGCCCGCCTCCACCTGCTGCGTCGCCTTAGCGCTCCCCTGCTCGCTCTGCTGCTGGGCGGTTGCTCGACCCTGGACTACTACGCCCACCTCGGCCAGGGCCAGTGGCAGCTGCTGCAGGCACGCCAGCCGGTCGCGCGCCTGCTCGCCGATCCCGCCACCGAGCCGCAGCTGGTGCGGCGCCTGACCCTGGCGCAGCAGGCGCGCGACTTCGCCAGCAGCCAGCTGGACCTGCCGGACAACCGCAGCTACCGCCTGTACGCCGACCTCGGCCGGCCCTTCGTGGTATGGAACCTCTTCGCCACGCCGGAGTTTTCCCTGGAGCCCGAGCTGCACTGTTTCCCCATCGCCGGCTGCGTCGCCTACCGCGGCTATTACCAGCTGGGCCGGGCTCGCGGCGGCGCCGCGCTGCTGCGTCAGCAGGGCCTGGACACCCATATCGGCGGGGTGGAGGCCTATTCCACCCTCGGCTGGTTCGACGACCCGCTGCTCAACACCATGCTGCGCTGGAACGACCAGCGCCTGGTGGCGGTGATCTTCCACGAGCTGGCGCACCAGCAGTACTACCTGGCCGGCGACACCGCGTTCAACGAGTCTTTCGCCACCTTCGTCGAGCGCGAAGGCCTGCGCCAGTGGCACGCCAGCCGCGGCGAAGCGCAGGCGGACGACGGCGAGCGCCAGCGCCAGCGCCAGCAGTTCGTCGACCTGGTGCTGGCCAGCCGCGAGCGCCTGCAGCGGCTGTACGCCAGCGAACTGGACGCGGCGGCGATGCGCGCCGCCAAGCAGGCCGAGTTCGAGCGCCTGCGCCGCGACTACCGCGCCCTGCGCCAGCGCGAATGGGGCGGCAACGGCCGCTTCGATGCCTGGATCGAAAGCCCGCTGAACAACGCCAAGTTGCTGCCGTTCGGCCTCTACGACCAGTGGGTGCCGGCCTTCGCCGCGCTGTTCGCCCAGCACGCAGGCGACTGGGCGGCCTTCTACCGAGCGGTGGCCGCCCTTGGTCGGCTGCCGCAGGCAGAGCGTCGCGCGGCATTGGACAGGCTGCAGGCCGGCGGCTAGAACTGGCCAACCCATCTGCCTGTCGAAAGTGACAGGACTCGCTCGACACCGGAGGTAAGCGATGCAACGCCTGATACCCACCCTGGCCCTGATGCTGCTCGCCGCCGGCGCGCAGGCCGCGCCCAAGCCCTGTGAAGAACTCAAGGAAGAAATCGAAGTGAAGATCCAGGCCGCCGGCGTGCCCAGCTACACCCTGGAAATCGTCGCCAACGACGAGGTCACGGACCAGAACATGGTGGTCGGCAGCTGCGACGGCGGCAGCAAGAAGATCATCTACCAGAAGAACGGCTGATACCTCCCCTCAGCTGGCCACCGCAGCTCTTGCAGGCGCGAGCCGGCTCGCGAAGCTCTCGCCTGGGCAGCATTCGCGAACAGCGCCCGCTGCTACAGCCCCTCAGCAGATGAATGCCCGGTGCAGCTCCTCCAGCGTCGCGAAGTGATAGGTCGGCGCCTCGCCGAGCAGCTCCTCGCGACTGCCGAAGCCGTAGCCCACCGCCGCCGCATCCAGACCGTTGCGCCGCGCGCCGATCAGGTCGTGCTTGCGGTCGCCGATCATCAGCGCCGTCTGCGGCGCCAGCCCCTCGCATTCCAGCAGATGCGCCAGCAGCGCCACCTTGTCGGTGCGCGTGCCGTCCAGCTCGCTGCCGTAGATGCGCTTGAAGTGCCCGGCGAAACCGAAGTGGCGGGCGATCTCCTCGGCGAACACCGTCGGCTTGCTGGTGGCGATATACAGGTTGCGGCCCTGCCCCGCCAGCTCGCCGAGCAGCGCCGGCACGCCGTCGAACAGGCGGTTCTCGTACAGCCCGGTGACCTTGAAACGCTCGCGGTAGTGATTGACCGCCTGCCAGGCCGTGGCCTCGTCCAGCGCGTAGCTGGCCATGAAGCACTGCAGCAGCGGCGGGCCGATGAAGTGTTCCAGCGCCGCCAGGTCCGGCTCGTCGATGCCCAGCTTGGCCAGGGCATACTGCACCGAACGGGTGATGCCCTCGCGCGGGTCGGTGAGGGTGCCGTCGAGGTCGAAGAGGATGGTCTGGTAATGCATCAGCCGTCATACCCCTCGACCAGATGCAGGTCCTTCAGACGCACGTAGTTGGCCGCGCTGTAGGCGAAGTAGCTGCGTTCCTGCTCGGTCAGCGCCCGGGCCTGTTTTACCGGGCTGCCGACGTAGAGGTAGCCGCTCGCCAGGCGCTTGCCCGGCGGCACCAGGCTGCCGGCGCCGATCACCACCTCGTCCTCGACCACCGCGCCGTCCATGACGATGCTGCCCATGCCGACCAGGATGCGGTTGCCCAGGGTGCAGCCGTGCAGGGTGACGTTATGCCCGACCGTCACCTCGTCGCCGATGATCAGCGGATAGCCGGCCGGGTTGAACGGCCCGGCGTGGGTGATGTGCAGCACGCTGCCGTCCTGCACGCTGGTGCGCGCACCGATGCGGATGCTGTGCATGTCGCCGCGCACCACCACCATCGGCCACACCGAGCTGTCGCTGCCGATTTCCACATCGCCCAGCACCACGGCGCTGGCGTCGACGAACACCCGCTCGCCGAGCTGCGGGGTGAACTGTTGGTAGCTGCGAATCGCCACGATAGAAATCTCCTGGGCTGCGGGAAAGCTTGATTGTAATTAAGATGGCCCCCATGTCGGTTGTTATCGACCCTGGATTGTTTATCGCGTCCCGGGGTCGCAACCTTGGAATCCATTCGCCACAGGTGCCTCGTCGTGACCGCGAACAACCCCCTGCTGCAAGACTTCGACCTGCCGCCCTACTCGCAGATCAAACCCGAGCACGTCGAGCCGGCCATCGACCAGATCCTGGCCGACAGCCGCGCGGCCATCGCCGAACTGCTCCAGCAGCAGGCCGAGCCGAGCTGGGACGGCCTGGTGCTGGCGCTGGACGAGCTGGGCGCGCGCCTGGGCCGCGCCTGGGGCCCGGTCAGCCACCTCAACGCGGTGTGCAACAGCCCGGAGCTGCGCGCCGCCTACGAGGCCTGCCTGCCCAAGCTGTCCGAGTACTGGACCGAGCTGGGCCAGAACAAGCCGCTGTTCCAGGCCTACGACGCGCTGGCGGGCAGCCCCGAGGCCGCCGGCTTCGACGTGGCGCAGAAGACCATCCTCGAGCATGCGCTGCGCGATTTCCGTCTGTCCGGCATCGACCTGCCGGCCGAGCAGCAGAAGCGCTACGGCGAAATCCAGATGCGCCTGTCCGAGCTGACCAGCAAATTCTCCAACCAGCTGCTCGACGCCACCCAGGCCTGGACCAAGCACGTCACCGACGAGGCGGTGCTTGCCGGCCTCACCGATTCGGCCAAGGCGCAGATGCAGCAGGCCGCCGCGGCCAAGGGCCTGGACGGCTGGCTGATCACCCTGGAGTTCCCCAGCTACTTCGCGGTGATCACCTACGCCGACGACCGCGCCCTGCGTGAGGAAATCTACGCCGCCTACTGCACCCGCGCCTCCGACCAGGGGCCGAACGCCGGCCAGCACGACAACGGCCCGCTGATGGCCGAGATCCTCGACCTGCGCCAGGAGCTGGCGCGCCTGCTCGGCTTCGCCCACTACAGCGAGCTGAGCCTGGCCAGCAAGATGGCCGAATCCACCGAGCAGGTGCTGAGCTTCCTGCGCGACCTGGCCGTGCGCAGCAAACCCTTCGCCGCGCAGGACCTGGCCGAGCTCAAGGCCTTCGCCGCCGAGCAGGGCCTGAATGACCTGCAAAGCTGGGACGTCGGCTACTACAGCGAGAAACTGCGCCAGCAGCGCTACAGCATCTCCCAGGAACAGGTGCGCGCCTGGTTCCCGGTGGACAAGGTGCTCACCGGCCTGTTCGCCATCGTGCAGAAGCTCTACGGCATCGAGATTCGCGAGCTGAAAGACTTCGACAGCTGGCACCCGGACGTGCGCCTGTTCGAAATCCAGGAGAACGGCCAACACGTCGGCCGCTTCTTCTTCGACCTCTATGCCCGCGCCAACAAGCGCGGCGGCGCCTGGATGGACGGCGCGCGCGACAAGCGCCGCGCCGCCGACGGCAGCCTGATCAGCCCGGTGGCCAACCTGGTGTGCAACTTCACCCCGCCGGTCGGCGGCAAGCCGGCGCTGCTGACCCACGACGAGGTCACCACCCTGTTCCACGAGTTCGGCCATGGCCTGCACCACCTGCTGACCCGCGTCGAGCATGCCGGCGCCTCGGGGATCAATGGAGTCGCGTGGGATGCCGTCGAATTACCTAGCCAGTTTATGGAGAACTGGTGCTGGGAGCCCGAGGGCCTGGCGCTGATCTCCGGTCACCATGAAACCGGCGAGGCGCTGCCGCAGGCCATGCTGGACAAGATGCTGGCGGCGAAGAACTTCCAGTCCGGCTTGATGATGGTGCGCCAGCTGGAGTTCTCCCTGTTCGACTTCGAGCTGCACGCCACCCACGGCGACGGCCGCAGCGTGCTGGAGGTGCTCGAAGCCATCCGCGACGAAGTCTCGGTGTTGCGTCCGCCGGCCTACAACCGCTTCGCCAACGGCTTCGCGCACATCTTCGCCGGCGGCTACGCGGCCGGTTACTACAGCTACAAGTGGGCCGAGGTGCTCAGCGCCGATGCCTTCTCCAAGTTCGAGGAAGAAGGGGTGTTCAACGCCGACACCGGCCGCGCCTTCCGCGAGGCGATCCTCGCCCGTGGCGGCTCGCAGGAGCCGATGGTGCTGTTCGTCGACTTCCGCGGCCGCGAGCCCAAGATCGACGCCCTGCTGCGCCACCTCGGCCTCAGCCAGGAGGCCGCGTGAAGAAGCGTTTTATCGCCGGCGCCGTGTGCCCGGCCTGCAGCGAGCAGGACAAGATCCAGATGTGGGACGAGGACGGCGTGCCGCACCGCGAGTGCGTGGCCTGCGGCTACGCCGACACCCTCGACGCCCGCGGCAACTCGGTGCCCAAGGAGATCCCCACCCGGGTCAACGTCAGCGGCCTGAAGCCCAAGGCCGCCGACCCCAAGGTGCAGGCGGTGCAGTTCTTCCCCAATCCCAAGCTGAAAAAGCCGAGCGAGCCGACTTAGCTCGGGAAGATCCGTAGGCTGGGTTAGCGGCACAGAACGCTGATCTTGCAAGCGCCGATAAAGGCAGCGCGCCGCGTAACCCACCAGGCGATAGGCCGTGTTGCACCGATGGTGGGTTACGCCGCAGCAGGCGCAGCGGTTTTTTAACCTCCGTGACAAGCGGCTAACCCACCCTACGAATCGGGGCGATTGCTGCAGGCGAGTTGCACTCACCTCGACCTTACTCGCGGAAAAACTCCCCCGGCGTCGCGCCGAACTGGCGGCGAAAGGCGGCGATAAAGGCCGATAGCGAGTCGTAACCACAGGCCAGCGCCACGTCCGTGACGCGCTCGCCCTGCTCCAACGGGGTCAGCGCATCGAGCAGGCGCTGACGCTGGCGCCAGGCGCGAAAGCTCAGCCCGGTCTCGCGCAGGAACAGCCGGCTCAGGGTCTTCTCCGACACCCCCAGGCGCTCGCCCCATTCGCCCAGGCCGAGCTGGCGCAGGCGCGCATCCTCCAGCCCCAGGCACACCTCGCGTAGCCGCGCGTCCTGCGGCAGCGGCAGCATCAGCGCCACCTCCGGCGCGGCGCGCAACTGATCCAGCAGCACCGCGGCCAGCCGGCCTGCCGCGCCCTGTTCGTCGTATTCCACCGGCAGCGCACTGAAGCCGCGAATCAGCTCGCGCAGCAGCGGACTGACCGCCAGCACCCGGCACGCGTCCGGCCCCCAGGGCACCGCGCTGCCGTCGATATAGAGGCTGCGCATCTCGGTGTGCGGCGAGCTGAACACCCGGTGCTCGACGCCCGCCGGCACCCACACCGCGCGTTGCGGCGGGGCGACGAAGCGGGCGCCGGCGGTCTGCACCTCGAGCACCCCGGCGATGGCGTAGGACAGCTGCACCCAGGGGTGGCTGTGGCGGAAGGTCAGCGCGCGGTTGCTCAGCGATTCGACCCGGCCATAGAGCGGCCGCGGCAGACTCGGCAGCTCGGGCAGGCTACGGTGCAGGGTGGACGAATGTCTGTTTGGCGACACTTGCTGGCTCTTTGGCGTTAGCCGGAAATTTTCCAGCACGATAGTGTGGCTGCCTCCCGTACCGCAAGCCCGAGAGTCGCCATGCTCCTGCGCCGCTTCCTGCCCGATGCCTTCACCCAGACCCTGCTCGCCGTGGTGCTGATCGCCACCGTCCTGCCCGCCAGCGGCCAGGTGGCCGTGGCCTTCGCGTGGATCACCAACCTGGCCATCGCCCTGCTGTTCTTCCTCCACGGCGCCAAGCTGTCGCGCCAGGCCATCCTCGCCGGCGCCGGCCACTGGCGCCTGCATCTATTGGTATTCGCTTGCACCTTCGTGCTGTTTCCCCTGCTCGGCCTGGCGCTCAAGCCGCTGCTGGCGCCGCTGATCGGCACCGAGCTGTACCTGGGCATGCTCTACCTCTGCGCCCTGCCGGCCACGGTGCAGTCGGCCATCGCCTTCACCTCGCTGGCGCGCGGCAATATCGCCGCGGCGATCTGCAGCGCGGCGGCCTCCAGCCTGCTCGGCATCTTCCTCACCCCGCTGCTGGTGGCGCTGCTGATGGGCGTGGAAGGCGCCAACGGCTCGACCCTGGACGCCATCGGCAAGATCAGCCTGCAGCTGCTGCTGCCGTTCATCCTCGGGCAGATCGCCCAACGCTGGATCGGCGCCTGGGTGACCCGCAACAAGGGCTGGCTCAAATACGTCGACCAGAGCTCGATCCTGCTAGTGGTCTACACCGCCTTCAGCGCCGCGGTGATCGGCGGCCTGTGGCAGCAGGTGCCGCTGCTCACCCTGCTGGCCCTGGTGCTGGCCTGCTGCGTGCTGCTGGCGCTGGCGCTGCTGCTCACCCACCTGCTCGGCAAGTGGCTGGGCTTCAGCCTGGAAGACCGCATCACCATCCTCTTCTGCGGCTCGAAGAAGAGCCTGGCCACCGGCGTGCCCATGGCCCAGGTGCTGTTCGCCGGTAGCAGCATCGGCCTGCTGATCCTGCCGCTGATGCTGTTCCACCAGATCCAGCTGATGGTCTGCGCGGTGCTGGCGCAACGTTATGCCAAGCGCCCGGAGATGGCGCAGGAGGCCGCCCCAGCATAGCCCAGATGCGATCCACGGTTCGATGGCGGCACATGCCCCGGATTGCATCCAGGCTACGAGGTAGCTTGGCGCTGAGCGCAGCGAAGCCCAACGACGGTACCTGGTGACCTGGCCTCGGCGTCGTGCCCACCCTCGCTCGTTGGGCTTCGTCGCGGGCTCCTCAACCCGACCTACAGCTGATGACCGGCACTTGCTCGGACTCAAAATAACTGTATTTTTATACAGTATACCGAGGAGTCCGAGCATGTCCGTCAGCCTGCCGCCACGTGGCCGTGGCACCGCCAGCAATCCGCATAACCGCTTCGCCCCGACCCGGGTGATCGCCAGCGACGACGGCTGGTTCGAGGAAGTGCCGCCGAGCCGCGCCACCGAGGTGCGCGCGGAAACCGCCAAGACCATCATCAGCCGCAACCAGTCGCCGGACCTGCCCTTCGACCGCTCGATCAACCCTTACCGCGGCTGCGAGCACGGCTGCATCTACTGCTACGCGCGGCCCAGCCACGCCTACTGGGACCTGTCGCCGGGGCTGGACTTCGAGACCCGGCTGATCGCCAAGACCAACGCCGCCGCCCTGCTCCAGCAGCAGCTGAGCAAGCCCGGCTACCAGTGCGCGCCGATCAACCTGGGCGCCAACACCGACCCCTACCAGCCGATCGAGCGCGAGCAGCGGCTGACCCGCCAGTGCCTGGAAATCCTCCTCGACTACCGCCACCCGGTGACCATCGTCACCAAGGGTGCGCTGATCCTGCGCGATCTGGACCTGCTCGCCGAGCTGGCCAAGCAGCGCCTGGTGGCGGTGTATATCAGCCTCACCACCCTGGACGACGAGCTCAAGCGCATCCTCGAACCGCGCGCGGCGGCGCCTTCGGCGCGCCTGCGGGCGATCCGCGTGCTGCGCCAGCAGGATATCCCGGTCGGCGTGCTGTGTTCGCCGATGATTCCGATGATCAACGACATGGAACTTGAGCGCCTGCTCGAAGCGGCGCAGCAGGCCGGTGCGCAGAGCGCCAACTACATGCTGCTGCGCCTGCCGCGCGAGGTGGCGCCGCTGTTCGAGGAGTGGTTGCGGGCGCATCACCCGCAGCGCGCCGAACACGTGCTCAGCCTGATCCGCCAGAGCCGCGGCGGCGAGCTGTACGACAGCCGGTTCGGCGCGCGCTTTCGCGGCGAGGGCGCCTTCGCCGAACTGCTGGCGCAGCGCTTCGCCCTGGCCATCCGCCGCCTCGGCCTGCAGCGGCGCCAGGCCCTGCAACTGGACTGCAGCCGCTTCGCCCCGCCGGGTGGACAGCTGGCCCTGCTCTGACGCACCCGGCCACAGTCTGCACGGGCCTGCGGGTTGTCGCCGCACCGGCCCTGAGGCGACACTTGGCGTGTGACTCGCCAGCGGCTGCGGCTGTCGGTTTAGAACGTGTTTACGATCTCGCGAGCTAGAGCCATACAAGGCAAAAACAGACGAGGACGCGGAGTTTACGAGCTGTAAATGAGCAGTCCGAGTCTGTTTTTAACGCAGTAGGGCCGACGCGCAGCAGATCGTATGCAGGTTCTTAGCAGCGTCTTTTCAGGTTCATAGAGGTTCAGGGCATGCCTTACAAACACCAGGTCATTCCACTTCAGACCCACGAGGGCAACGAAACCGCCGAGCAGGCGCTGCAAAGCATCGTCGACGGCTTCAAACGCTTTCGCAACGAGGTATTCCCGCAGCAGGAAGAGCTGTTCAAGAAGCTCGCCACCGCGCAGAACCCGCGCGCCATGTTCATCACCTGCGCCGACTCGCGGGTGGTGCCGGAACTGATCACCCAGAGCTCGCCGGGCGACCTGTTCGTCAACCGCAACGTCGGCAACGTGGTGCCGCCCTACGGCCAGATGATGGGCGGCGTATCCACCGCCATCGAGTACGCGGTGATGGCCCTGGGCGTTCAGCACATCGTCATCTGCGGCCATTCCGACTGCGGCGCGATGAAGGCGGTGCTCAATCCGGCGTCGCTGGAAACCATGCCCACGGTCAAGGCCTGGCTGCGCCATGCCGAAGTGGCGCGCACGGTGGTGGCGGAGAACTGCAGCTGCGGCAACGACCAGGAAACCCTCGCCGTGCTCACCGAGGAAAACGTGGTGGCCCAGCTCGACCACCTGCGCACCCACCCCTCGGTGGCGGCCAAGCTGGCGCGCGGCCAACTGTTCATCCACGGCTGGGTGTACGACATCGAAACCAGCCAGATCCGGGCCTACGACGCCGAGCTGGGCGGCTTCCTGCCCCTCGATGGCGACAAGGTGCCGATGGCCACCCCGCGCGCGCGCTACCCGCAGGACTGAGCGCTGCGCGCCTCACCCCTCTGCGGCAAGTGACCGCACCGAGGGGCCGCCGGGTGCGCATAGCGCACCCTACCGGGCCCCCGTCAGAACTTCTCCCCGCGCAGCACCTCCACCTGCGCCAGGTAGCAGACCATGGCGAAATGGTCGTAGTAGCGCGCCTGCAGGTGTTCGGCGATGCGCTCGGCCAGCTCGCGGCCGCAGATGATTTCCAGGCGGATATTGCCCTCGGTGTCCCAATCGGCGCTGCGCACGCCGCGGTGCCCGCGGCCGCGGGCGTCGGAGAGGGTCCAGCCGGGGGCGCCGAGCGCCTCCAGGTCGGCCAGCAGCTTCTTCTCCAGCGCCGCCTCGCAGATCACGGTGAGCAGGGTACGGCTATGTGCGTTCATCTCAGAATCCCCAGGCGATCAATAGCTCGGCCAGCGCCAGGTACAGCGGGATGCCGAGCAGGATATTGAAAGGGAAGGTTATCCCCAGCGAAGCGGTCAGCGACAGCGACGGGTTGGCCTCCGGCAGCGCCAGGCGCATGGCCGCCGGCACCGCGATATAGGAGGCCGAGGCGGCCAGGGTGGCGAGCATCGCCGTGCCGCCCAGGCTCAAGCCCATGAAGCGCGCCAGCAGGGCGCCGATCAGCGCGCCGAGCAGCGGCATCAGCAGGGCGAAGGCGGCCAGGCGCAGGCCGAACTGCTTGAGCGCACCGAGCTGGCCGGAGGCAATCAGGCCCATCTCCAGCAGGAAGAACGCCAGCACCGGCTTAAACATGCTGGTGTACAGCGGCTCCAGCGGCTTGATCGCCTCCTTGCCGGCGATGGCGCCGATCACCAGGCCGCCGAGCAGCAGCATGATGCTCTTGCCGAGGAAGATCTCACGGCCCAGCTCGCCCCAGTGGGTCTCACGCGAGATGCCCTTGGCCAGGACGATACCGACCAGGATCGCGGGAATCTCCAGGATGGCCACGAACAGCGGCATGTAGCTCTCGAACGCGACGCCCTTGGCCAGCAGATAGGCCACCACCACGGCGAAGGTACCGGCGCTGACCGAGCCGTAGTGCGCAGCCACCGCGGCGGCGTTGATGCGGTCGAAGCGCAGGCCGCGCAGCAGGACGAAGGCGAGCAGCGGCAACAGCACGCCGAGCGCCAGCACCAGCGCCGACTGGCCGAGCAGCTGCAGGCTCGCCTGCTCGGCCAGCTCCACACCGCCGTGCAGGCCGATGGCCAGCAGGAGGATGATCGACAGCGTCTCGTACAGCGCCGCCGGCAGCTTCAGCTCGCTCTTGAGCAGACCGGCGACCAGGCCGAAGACGAAGAACAGCACCACCGGGTCCAGAGCCACTTGAGCTCACCTCCTAGATCGAGTGAAACGAAGGAAAAGGCCATGCCCCGGCACAGGGCGGTGCTGATCGCCCTGCTTTGCCTCGCCACCGGGCGACGCACCGGGACATGACCGGAAAGCGTAGGCGCGCCGGCACGCGCGCGATCAAAAAAAGGGAGCCTTGCGGCCCCCGGGACAACACGCGCGCGCCGTCGCGCCGAAATAAAAAAGGAGCCCGGGCGATCCCATCAAACTTGCCCATTCAACAGGCCGGGCTCCATGAGGTTAACCTTCAATTTCCACCAGCACCTCGCCCGGGTTGACCCGGTCGCCCTTGGCCACGTGCACCGCCTTGACCGTGCCGGCGATCGGCGCCTGCACCTCGGTCTCCATCTTCATCGCTTCGGTGATCAGCACCGCCTGGCCGGCCTTGACCGCGTCGCCGACCTTGACCAGCACGTCGACGATGTTGCCCGGCATGGTGGTGGACACGTCGCCCGGCGCGCTGGCCTGCTTGCGCTTGCCGCCGGTGCCGGCGACGAAGTCGTTGAGCGGCTCGAACACCACCTCTTCCGGCATGCCGTCGATGGACAGGTAGAAGTGACGCTTGCCGTCGCCCTTGACGCCGACGCCGGTGATGTCGACGCGGTAGCTCTCGCCGTGCACGTCCACCACGAACTCGGTGGGCACGCCCTCGCCGCCCACCGGCGCCGCGCCGCCGGCCTGCGGCAGCGGCAGCAGGGCCTCGGGCTTGAGGGTGCCGGCGGCACGCTCCTCGAGGAACTTGCGGCCGATGTCGGGGAACATGGCGAAGGTCAGTACGTCTTCTTCGCTCTTGGCCAGAGTGCCGATCTCTTCGCGCAGCTTGGCCATCTCCGGCTTGAGCAGGTCGGCCGGGCGCACGTCGATGACTTCTTCGCTGCCGATGGCCTGCTTACGCAGGGCCTCGTCGACCTTGCCCGGCGCCTTGCCGTATCGGCCCTGCAGGTACAGCTTCACCTCGTTGGTGATGGTCTTGTAGCGCTCGCCGGCGAGCACGTTGAACACCGCCTGGGTACCGACGATCTGCGAGGTCGGGGTGACCAGCGGCGGGTAGCCGAGGTCGGCGCGCACCCGCGGAATCTCGGCGAACACTTCGTTGATGCGATTGAGCGCGCCCTGTTCCTTGAGCTGGTTGGCCAGGTTGGACATCATGCCGCCCGGCACCTGGTTGACCTGCACGCGGGTATCGACGGCGGTGAATTCGCTCTCGAACTGGTGGTACTTCTTGCGCACGGCATGGAAGTACATACCGATCTCCTGGATCAGCTCCAGGTCCAGGCCGGTGTCGAACTCGCTGCCGCGCAGCGCGGCGACCATCGACTCGGTGCCCGGGTGGCTGGTGCCCCAGGCGAAGCTGGAGATGGCGGTGTCGATATGGTCGGCGCCGGCCTCGATGGCCTTGAGCTGGCACATCGAGCCCATGCCGGCGGTGTCGTGGCTGTGCACGAACACCGGCAGATCGACCTCGGCCTTGAGCGCCTTGACCAGCTCGCCGGTGGCGTAGGGGGTGAGCAGGCCGGCCATGTCCTTGATGGCGATGGAGTCGATGCCCATGGCCTGCATGGCCTTGGCCTGTTCGACGAAGGCGGCCACGGTGTGTACCGGGCTGGTGGTGTAGGCGATGGTGCCCTGGGCGTGCTTGCCGGCGGCCTTCACTGCCTCGATGGCCACGCGCAGGTTACGCACGTCGTTCATCGCGTCGAAGATGCGGAACACGTCGATGCCGTTGACCGCGGCCTTGGCGACGAAGGCGCGCACCACGTCGTCGCTGTAGTGGCGGTAGCCGAGCAGGTTCTGCCCGCGCAGGAGCATCTGTAGGCGGGTGTTGGGCAGCGCCGCCTTGAGCTGGCGCAGGCGCTCCCAGGGGTCTTCCTTGAGGAAGCGCACGCAGGCGTCGAAGGTGGCGCCGCCCCAGACTTCCAGCGACCAGTAGCCGACCTGGTCGAGCTTGCCGCAGATCGGCAGCATGTCTTCGGTGCGCATGCGCGTGGCGATGATCGACTGGTGAGCGTCGCGCAGGATGGTGTCGGTGACGGTAATTTTCTTGGTATTGCTCATGATCTGAATCCTTCCCCTACAGGCCGGCGTGGGCCGCGATGGCGGTGGCGATGGCGATGGCCAGGTGCGACGGGTTGCGCTTGATCGAATACTGGGTCAGCTCCGGATGGCTCTCGACGAAGCTGGTGTTGAACTCGGCGCTGCGGAACTCCGGGTTGCGCAGGATTTCCTGGTAATAGGGCGCGGTGGTGCGCACGCCCTGCACGCGCATGTCGTCCAGCGCACGCAGGCCGCGGTCCATCGCCTCTTCCCAGGTCAGCGCCCAGACGACCAGCTTCAGGCACATCGAGTCGTAGTAAGGCGGAATGGTGTAGCCGGTGTAGATCGCCGTGTCGGTGCGCACGCCGGGGCCGCCGGGGGCGTAGTAGCGGGTGATCTTGCCGAAGCTGGGCAGGAAGTTGTTCTTCGGGTCCTCGGCGTTGATGCGAAACTGCAGGGCAAAGCCGCGGTGGATGATGTCGTCCTGCTTGACCGAGAGCGGCAAGCCGCTGGCGATGCGAATCTGCTCGCGAACGATGTCGATGCCGGTGATTTCCTCGGTGATGGTGTGCTCCACCTGCACCCGGGTGTTCATCTCCATGAAGTACACCTCGCCCTCGGCGAGCAGGAACTCCACGGTGCCGGCGTTCTCGTAGCCCACCGCCTGCGCCGCGCGCACCGCCAGGTCGCCGATATAGGCGCGCTGCTCGGGGGTCAGCTGCGGGCTGGGGGCGATCTCGATCAGCTTCTGGTTACGGCGCTGGATCGAGCAGTCGCGCTCGTACAGGTGCACGGTGTTGCCGAGGCTGTCGGCGAGGATCTGCGCCTCGATATGCTTGGGATTGACGATGCACTTTTCCAGGAAGACTTCCGCGCTGCCGAAGGCCTTGGTGGCCTCGGAGATCACCCGCGGGTAGGCCTGCTCCAGCTCCTCGCGCGAGTTGCAGCGGCGAATGCCGCGGCCGCCGCCGCCGGAGGTGGCCTTGAGCATCACCGGGTAGCCGATGCGCTCGGCTTCGCGCAGCGCTTCGGCGAGGTCGGCGACGTTGCCTTCGGTGCCCGGGGTGACCGGCACGCCGGCCTTGATCATGCTGCGCCGCGCCTCGGTCTTGTCGCCCATGCGGCGAATCACCTCGGCCGAGGGGCCGATGAACTTGATCCCGCGCTCGGCGCATATCTCCGCCAGCTCGGCGTTCTCGGAGAGGAAACCGTAGCCCGGATGGAGGGCGTCGCAGCCGGTCTCCACCGCCAGGTTGACCAGCTTGCGCGGGTTCAGGTAGCCGGCCAGCGGGTCGTCGCCGACGCTGTGCGCCTCGTCCGCGCGCTTGACGTGCAGCGCGTGGCGGTCGGCCTCGGAATAGATGGCCACCGAGCGAATGCCCATTTCGGCGCAGGCGCGCACGATGCGGACGGCAATCTCACCACGGTTGGCGATCAGGATTTTCTTGATCACGGTTGGAATCCTCAGCGCAGAGCTGTCAGGGTCGCGGCGGCCAATACGGCGAACGCCCAGTTACCCTAGCTGGCTGTACGAATTAACCAAAATCAATAATTATTTGATCAGACATAAGTAATTACTTATGCATTGATCCAGCGAGGAGCAAAGCGTGCGTAAAACCCTGCTGCGCATGACCCTGCGCCAACTCCAGGTGTTCCGTGCCGTGTGCGACCACGGCTCGTACAGCCGCGCCGCCGACGAGATGGCGCTGACCCAGCCGGCGGTGAGCCTGCAGATTCGCCAGTTGGAGGAGCTGGTCGGCCAGCCGCTGTTCGAATACGTCGGCAAGAAGCTCTACCTGACCGAGGCGGCCGAGGCGCTCAAGCGCGCCGGCAGCGACATCTTCGGCCGCCTGGAGAGCCTGGACATGCAGCTGTCGGACCTGCAGGGCTCGCTGCAGGGGCAGCTCAACCTGTGCGTGGAATCCAGCGCCAAGTACTTCATTCCCCACCTGTTCGCCGCTTTTCGCCGCCAGTACCCCGAAGTCAGCCTGAACCTCACGGTGGTCAACCATGCCCTGGCGGTACGCCGCCTGAGCCTGAGCCGCGACGACCTGCTGATCATGAGCCAGGTGCCGCAGGACATGGCGCTGGATTTTCTGCCGTTTCTCAACAACCCCATCATCGCAGTAGCGCCGCCGGATCATCCGCTCTGCGCACGAGACGACCTCCAGCTGCAGGACCTCACCGCCTATCCGCTGCTGATCCGCGAAAGCGGCTCGGGCACCCGCCGCGCCTGCGAGGAATACTGCCACCAGAAGCGCGCGCACTTTCCCCAGACCCTGGAGATCGGCTCGCTGGACGCCCAGCGCGAGGCGGTGATCGCCGGCCTCGGCCTGGCCCTGCTGCCGCGCCACGCGGTGCATCTGGAATTGCGCCACGGCCTGCTGCGCGAGCTGGCGGTGGCCGAACTGCCGCTGTACCGCAGCTGGTGCGCGGTGAACAACCGCGGCCGGCGCCTGTCGCCGGTGGCCCAGGCCTTTCTCGACTTTATCCGCAGCGAGCGCGCCGCCATCGGCCAGCTGGCCGAGCGCTTTCAGCTCGGAGCGGCAGGATCGGGCAATGATCCAGCAGGATCGGCCTAACCCTTCGTAACTGGCCTGCGCGACATTGGCAGCCTGGGCGGCGCGCCCCTGCGCCCCGCCGAACCTGCCTGGGAGAGAAGCCAATGCTGTCGGGAACCAGCGCCCTGCTCGGCGCCATCGCCGCCGTCGAGCGCGACGGCGGCCAGGCCGTGCTCGCCACGGTGGTCAAGGTCGAGGGCTCGGCCTACCGCCGCCCCGGTGCACGCATGCTGATTCCGCTCTACGGCGGCACGGTCGGTACCATCAGCGGCGGCTGCCTGGAGTCCGAGGTGGCGAAGAAGGCCTGGTGGCTGACCGACGGCGGCGAGCCGGTGATCCGCCGCTACAGCACCGCCACCCAGGACGATGACGACGACCAGGACGCCGCGTTGACCTTCGGCCTCGGCTGCAACGGCACCGTGCACGTGCTGCTCGAGCGCCACAGCGGCGAAAGACCCTTGGCGCTGCTCGGCCTGCTGCGCCGGGTGCGCGAAAGCGGCCAGGCCGGCGCCGTGGCCACGGTGATCGCCAGCTACCGCAACGCCCGCGTCAGGGTTGGCGAGCGCCTGTTGCTGCATCCGGCTCACGCCGACAGCGCGCGCCTGCTCGATCCGGCGCTGGACGCCCGAGTGCGCGCCGATCTGGCCGAGACCCTGGCTCGAGGCCGCTCCTCGCTGCACAGCTACCGCGATGCGCGCGGCGAGATCGAGGTGTTCTGCGAATACCTGGCGCCGCAACGGCGTCTGGTGATCTTCGGCGCCGGCCACGATGCGCAGCCGCTGGTGCATATGGCCAAGCTGCTGGACTGGCACGTCACGGTGATCGACGGCCGCGCCCATTTCGCCCGCGCCGAGCGCTTTGCCGAGGCCGATGCGGTGCTGCAGGTCGACACCGGCTCGCCCTACGCCCTGCACCATCTGACCGACGGCGCGCTGGTGGCGGTGATGAGCCACAGCTACAGCCAGGACCGCCACTGGCTGGGCGCTGTGTTGCAGGGCGCGCCGGTCTATATCGGTCAGCTAGGGCCGCGCGAGCGCACCGAACGCCTGCTGGAAGAAATTCGCCAGCACACCAGGCGCCTGCCGGCGCTGGAGCGTCTGCACTACCCCATCGGCCTGGATATCGGCGGCGACACCCCGGAAAGCGTGGCCACGGCGATCCTCGCCGAAATGACCGCAGCGCTGAACCAGCGCGATGGCGGCATGCTCAAGCATCGCCAGGCGGCGATCCACGCACCGACCCCGCAGGACGCCAGCGAGCTCGAAACGGCGACCAGGCTGAACGCATCCTGAGCCGCCATCAAACAGGTGGACAAGCTTCGCGTCGCCCACCCGACACGCTCTTGCCTCCCACCACACCGTAGCCCGGATGCAATCCGGGAAAACCAGCCCCATAAACGCAAACGCCCGGGATTCCCCCGGGCGTTCGTGTTTCCAGTATCGGACGTCAGGCCTTGATCTGCGCCGGCAACGGCAGCTGGCGCAGGCGCACGCCGGTGGCGGCGAACAGCGCGTTGGCCAGCGCCGGCGCCAGCGGCGGCACGCCCGGCTCGCCGACGCCGGTCGGGTTCTCCGCCGACGGCAGGATATGCACCTCGACCCTGGGCATCTCGTTCATCCGCAGCACCTGGAAGTCGTGGAAGTTCGACTGCTCCACGCGTCCCTCCTTCAGGGTGATCGCGCCATGCAACGCCGCCGCCAGGCCGAAGCCGATGCCGCCCTCCATCTGCGCGCGGATCACGTCCGGGTTGATGGCGATGCCGCAATCCACCGCGCAGACCACGCGATCGAGCTTGTAGCTGCCGTCGGCCTTGACCGTCACCTCGACGACCTGGGCGACGAAGGAGCCGAACGACTCGTGCACGGCGATACCGCGCCCGCGCTTCTCACCCTCGGCACCAGCAGCCAGCGGCTGGTCCCAGCCGGCCTGTTTGGCGGCCAGTTCCAGCACGCCACGATGCCGCGGCTGGCTGTCCAGCAGCGCATGACGGAAGGCGTAGGGGTCCTGGCCGGCGGCCACGGCGGCCTCGTCGATCATGGTTTCGGCGACGTAACCGGTGTGGGTATGGCCCACCGAGCGCCACCACAGCACCGGCACCTTGATATTGCTCGGCGTGCTCAGCTCCACCTGCAGGTTGGGCACGCTGTAGGCCAGATTGGACAGCCCTTCCACCGAAGTGTGGTCGATCCCCTCCTTGACCAGGAACGACTCCATCGAGGTGCCGGCAATGATCGACTGACCGACGATGCGGTTGTGCCAGGCCTGCAGCTTGCCGGCCTGATCCAGGCCGATGCGCACGCGGTGCAGGTACAGCGGCCGGTAGTAGCCAGCGCGGGTGTCGTCCTCGCGGGTCCAGACCATCTTCACCGGCGCCTCGACGCCCTGGGCGCGCGCCGCCTTGGCGATGGCCACCGCCTCCAGCAGATAGTCCGACACCGAACTGGCGCGGCGGCCGAAGCTGCCGCCGGCATACAGCTGGGTCAGCGACACCTGCTCCGGCGCCAGGCCCAGGTAACCGCCGATGATGGCCTGGTCGACGGTCTGGAACTGCTCGCCGTTCCAGATCTCGCAGCGCTCGGCAGACAGCTTCA
Source organism: Pseudomonas sp. AOB-7 (assembly GCF_003696305.1). GTDB lineage: Bacteria > Pseudomonadota > Gammaproteobacteria > Pseudomonadales > Pseudomonadaceae > Aquipseudomonas. The sequence goes on from NZ_RFFK01000016.1 coordinate 64,149, forward strand.
CCAGGCAGTTCATCGGTTCCATCGCCGCATGCGCCAGGTAGGGGAACTCGTACTCGGCCTCGAGGGTTTTCGCCGCCGCGGTCAGCGCGGCGTCGGCATCGCCCTTGCGCGTGGCCGGCAGCCCCGGCTGGCCGGCGGCTTCGCGATACTGGGCAAAGATTTCCGCGCTGCCGAGGGTGAAGGCCTGGCTCTCGTCCCAGTCGATCAGCAGGGCGTCGCGGCCCTGGCGCGCGGCCCAGGTATTCTTCGCCAACACCGCCACGCCCGCGCGGCCGTGCGGCAGGTCGCGAAACTCCACCACCGCGACCACGTCGCGCACGGCCTTGGCCTTGCTGCTGTCCACGGTCCGCGGCACGCCGCCGAAACGCGGCGGGTAGGCGACCATGGCCACCAGCATGCCGGGCAGCTTGAAGTCCTGAGTGAAGATCGCGCTGCCGTCGGTCTTGTCCAGGCTGTCCTTGCGCCGCAGCTCGCGCTTGCCGATCAGCTTGAAGTCCTTGGCATCCTTGAGCTGCACCTGCGCGGGCACCGGCAGCTGCGCGGCAGCCTCGACCAGCTCGCCGAAACCGGCGCTGCGCCCGGAGCCGGCGTGGCTGACTACGCCCTGGCTGACGCCGATCTCGCCGGCCGGCACGCCCCAGCGCTGCGCCGCGGCGGCCACCAGCATGGCCTTGGCGACGGCGCCGGCGGTGCGCATCTGCTCCCAGGAGTTGGCCATGGCGGTGCTGCCGCCGGTGCCCTGCATCGCCCCGAAGGCGAGGTTGTTGTAGCGCTTGGCGTCGGCCGGCGCGCCCTCGACGCGCACCTGGTTCCAGTCGGCGTCCAGCTCCTCGGCCAGCAGCGTGGCCAAGCCGGTGTAGCTGCCCTGGCCCATCTCCAGGTGTTTGGCCAGCACGGTCACCGTGCCATCGAGGTCGATGCGCACGAAGGCGTTCGGCTCCAGCGGGCTACCTGCCGCCAGCGCCTCCATGCCGCGCAGCAGCGGCGCGAAGAAGATGCCCAGGGCCAGGCCGCCGGCGCCCTTGAGCAGGCTGCGCCGGCTGAGATTGAGGATGCCGCGGGCGGCGCTATCGGGGGTTTCGATCTTGCCCATACTGCGTCTCTCCTCAGGCCAGTTGCTTGGCGGCGTCGTGAATGGCGGCGCGAATCCGCACATAGGTGGCGCAGCGGCAGATATTGCCGCTCATGGCCGCGTCGATATCGGCGTCGCTCGGCGCCTTGTTGCCGCTGAGCAGCGCCGTGGCGGCCAGGATCTGGCCGGACTGGCAGTAGCCGCACTGCACCACGTCGAGCCGGCGCCAGGCGTCCTGCACCACCTTGCCCACGGCGTCTTCGCCGACCGCCTCGATGGTGCGGATGCGCTTGCCGGCCACCGCCGACACCGGGGTCACGCAGGAGCGGGTCGGCTGGCCGTCGACGTTCACCGTGCAGGCGCCGCACAGCGCCATGCCGCAGCCGTATTTGGTGCCGGTGAGATTGGCGACGTCGCGCAAGGCCCACAGCAGCGGCATGTCGTCGGCCACGTCGAGCTCATGGTCTTGGCCATTGAGGTTCAGGGTAATCATGGTTTGCCACCTTTTTCAGGCCGGTCTTGGATAGCCGGCAGCCAGGGCCGACAGGTCACGCTGGCCCGCGTGCGTCATGCGCAGCGGGGCAGAGCATCACTCTAGAGGGGCGCGCGGGCGCTGTCGTCGGCCCGCGCGCAGATCGGCAGAACCGGGCAATAAGTCCGCAGGATCGGGCAACCCTGGCGGGCCGGCCCGGCGAGCGCCGGGCGCAGCCAGGGTTCAGGCGGCGTTGCGCTGGGCGCCGGCCAGCAGGTAGCCGGCGGGGATCAGGTCGGGGTAGTCGGCCAGTTCGCGCTGCAGCTGGCACTGCTCGGCGTAGGCCTCGATGGCCCGGCGATAGGCCATGCGGCGCTGGTCCTGGAGTTTGCGGCGGGTCTTGGCGTCAGGCTTGGCCTGCAGTGGCGCGTCATCGAAGATTCGAGACATCTCGGTTCTCCCGGAACGAGGACTGGAGCCCTCAGCATCCTCCGGGCAGATGACGCTTTGACGGCGCCCACATGAACAGCCGGTGAAACCGGCTGCGCTCAGTCCTCGACGTTGCGCAGCGACTTCGGCGACAGGCGCAGGCTGCGCAAGCTGCGCTTGACGCTCTTGAGGTGGTTGACCAGGCTCGGCCCGCGCGCCATGGCCACGCCCATGGCCAGCACGTCGATCACCACCAGGTGGGCGATGCGCGAGGTCAGCGGGGTGTAGATCTCGGTGTCTTCCTGCACGTCGATGGCCAGGTTGACCGTGGCCAGGTCGGCCAGCGGGGTCTGGCTCGGACACAGGGTAATCAGCGTGGCGCCGGACTCGCGCACCAGGTTGGCGGTGATCAACAGATCCTTGGAACGCCCCGACTGGGAGATGCAGATGGCCACGTCGGATGGCTTGAGGGTCACCGCGCTCATCGCCTGCATATGCGGGTCGGAGTAGGCGGCGGCGGTCAGCAGCAGGCGGAAGAACTTGTGCTGGGCATCGGCGGCCACCGCGCCGGACGCGCCGAAACCGTAAAACTCCACGCGCTGCGCCTGGGCGCAGGCGGCGATGGCGCGCTGCAGCGCCTCGGGGTCGAGCTTCTCGCGCACCTCCATCAGGGTGTGCAGGGTGGTGTCGAAGATCTTCAGGCTGAAGTCGGCGACCGAGTCGTCCTCGTGGATGGCGAACTGGCCGAAGCTGGCGCCGGCGGCCAGGCTTTGCGCCAGCTTCAGCTTTAGGTCCTGGAAGCCGCTGCAGCCGATGGCGCGGCAGAAACGCACGATGGTCGGCTCGCTGATGCCGACGCTATGGGCCAGCTCGGCCATGGAGCTGTGCATCACCGAAGCGGGATCGAGCAGGACGTGGTCGGCCACCTTGAGCTCGGACTTGCGCAGCAGGTGGCGCGACTGGGCGATGTGTTGCAACAGATTCACGGATTCGGCTCTATGAAGAAAAGGGTCAAGCGCGGCGCTCGACCGGCCATGGCTCGGTTATGATCGGTGGCCGGCGGTTGTAGTGACCTTGTAGTTATACTACATGGCTCGCACCCGCGCACAGGTTAAACCGAGTCGGAGTCCTCTCTTGAGCATCCCCTGCGACATGCTGGTATTCGGCGGCACCGGCGATCTGGCCCTGCACAAGCTGCTGCCCGCGCTCTATCACCTGCACCGCGAAGGGCGTCTGCACGCCGGCATGCGCATCCTCGCCCTGGCCCGCAGCAGCCACAGCCGCGAGGCCTACCAGGCCCTGGCCGAGCGCCGCTGCCGGGCTCAGGTGGCACGCGCCGACTTCGATGCCGGCACCTGGGCCAGCTTCGCCGCGCGCCTCGACTACTTCGCCATGGACGCCGCGCAGAGCGCCGACTTCGGCCGCCTGAGCAAACGCCTGGGGCGCGACGACGAGCGCGTGCGGGTCTACTACCTGGCCACCGCGCCGGACCTGTTCGAGGACATCGCCGCGCACCTGGCCAACGCCGGCCTGGCCGGCCCCAAGGCGCGCATCGTGCTGGAAAAACCCATCGGCCATTCGCTGGACTCGGCACGGGCGATCAACGCCGCCATCGGCGCGGTGTTCGACGAGGCGCGGGTGTTTCGCATCGATCACTACCTGGGCAAGGAAACCGTGCAGAACCTGATGGCGCTGCGCTTCGCCAACGCCCTGTTCGAGCCGGTGTGGCGCGCCGGGCATATCGACCACGTGCAGATCAGCGTGTGCGAAACCCTCGGCGTGGAAAACCGCGGCGCCTACTACGACCATGCCGGCGCCATGCGCGACATGATCCAGAACCACCTGCTGCAGCTGCTCTGCCTGGTGGCCATGGAGGCGCCGGTGCGCTTCGACGCCGAGGCGGTGCGCAACGAGAAGGTGAAGATTCTCGAGGCGCTCAAGCCGATCAGCGGCCTCGACGTGCAGGACAAGACCGTGCGCGGCCAGTACACCGCCGGCAAGATCGGCGGGCACGACGTGCCGGCCTACTACTTCGAGAAGAACGTCGACAACGACAGCGACACCGAAACCTTCGTCGCCGTGCAGGTGGAAATCGACAACTGGCGCTGGGCCGGCGTGCCCTTCTACCTGCGCACCGGCAAGCGCCTGGCGAAGAAAACCTCGGAAATCCTCATCCAGTTCAAGCCGGTGCCGCATCGCCTGTTCCACGAGGGCCAGGCCAACCAGCTGCTGATCCGCCTGCAGCCCGAGGAGCGCATCAGCCTGCAGCTGATGGCCAAGAACCCCGGCAAGGGCATGCACCTCAAACCCGTGGAACTGGACCTCAACCTGGCCGACGCCTTCAGCCAGCAGCGCCGCTGGGACGCCTACGAGCGCCTGCTGCTGGACGTGATCGAAGGCGACTCGACGCTATTCATGCGCCGCGACGAGGTGGAGGCCGCCTGGCAGTGGGTCGACCCCATCCTGCAGGGCTGGCATCAGCACTACCAGAGCCCGCGCCCCTACCCGGCCGGCAGCGACGGCCCGGAACAGCTGCAGCACCTGCTGGAGCGCCATGGCCGGCACTGGGCCGAGTGAGCAACCTGGCAGCTTCTTGCGCAGACGGCTGTGGATAACCCTCCGCCGGGCCGGGCCCAGCCCAGCGACCACGGGCCCTGCAGCAGGCTGCGCAACAAGCTGCACAGCACTGCGCAACTTGTTGCGCAACCAGACGTGACACAGCGCTCATGATGACCGAAATCCTTAGTTTGGTCATATCAACTAATTGATTTTATTGAAATTAAATTACCTGGCACGCGGCTCGCTATAAGCCTGGCTCCCGGATCGATCACGATCCATGACCCAGGCAAGGAGAGC
>NZ_RFFK01000017.1 GCF_003696305.1 Pseudomonas sp. AOB-7
GTCGAGGTCGTCGCGGGAAATGGCCATGGCAGTTGCGCCTCCATCGGTTGATCCGGGAAATGACGCAAGCCCTGCCACCTGGGCAGGGCATCGCGCATGCGGCGATGGCGGTCATGGCCCGCCATACACCTCGTTGGGCAACCAGGTGGCCAGCGCCTCGAAGTGGAACACCAGGGCCAGGCCGAGCAGTTGCAGGAGGATGAAGGGCAGCACGCCGAGGTAGATGTGCCGGGTGGTGATCCCCGGCGGGCACACGCCCTTGATGTAGAACAGGGCGAAGCCCACCGGCGGGGTGAGGAAGGAGGTCTGCAGGCACAGGGCGAAGAGGATGGCGAACCACAGCGGGTCCACGCCCATGGCGAACAGCACCGGCGCCACCAGCGGCAGGACGATCAGGGTGATCTCCACCCAGTCGAGGAAGAAGCCCAGCAGGAAGGTGATCAGCAGCACCGTGAGCAGCACGCCGGTCTGGCCGAACGGCAGGCTGGTCAGCGCCGCGCGCACCACGTCGTCGCCGCCGAGGCCGCGCAGCACCGCGGCGAACACCGTGGCGCCGATAAAGATGCCGAAGATGAACGCGGTGGTGCGGCTGGTCTGGTACAGCGACTCCTTGAGCACGGCCAGGTTCAGCCGGCCGCTGGCGTAGGCCATCAGCACGGCGCCGGCGGCGCCCACCGCCGAGGCCTCGGTGGTGGTGGCGATACCGAAGAAGATCGAGCCGAGCACGGCGAGGATCAGCGCCAGCGGCGGCACCACGGCGAGGAACACGTCGAGCAGGGCGCGGGCGTCCAGCGGCTGGCGGTTCTTCGGCGCCGGGGCGAAGTCCTTCTTCAGCCAGGCGGCGATCAGGATGTACAGCACATACAGGACGCCGAGCATCATCCCCGGGATCAGCGCGCCCATGAACAGCTTGCCCACCGAGGCCTCCGGGGTACCGAGGCGGTCGGCCATCAGCACCAGCATGATGCTCGGCGGAATCAGGATGCCCAGGGTGCCCACCGAGCAGGCGGTGCCCACCGCCAGGCGCTTGTTGTAGTTGGCCTGCAGCATCGGCCCCAGCGACAGCAGGCCGAGCAGCACCACCGAGGCGCCGACGATGCCGGTGGAGGCGGCCAGCAGCACGCCGACTATCACCACGGTGACGGCGTAGCCGCCGCGCAGCGGGCCGAGCACGCGCACCAGGCTGTGCATCAGGCGCTCGGCGATGCCGGAGCGGTCGAGCATGATGCCCATGAAGATGAACAGCGGCAGCGCCACCATCAGCTCGTTGGCGACTATGCCGTAGATGCGCGCGTCCAGTACGCCGATGGTGCCGCCCCAGGTGAACCAGAGGTTGGCGTCGAAATACTCCACCAGCACATGGCCGGCGACGGCGAATACCAGGCCGACGCCGGCCAGCGACCAGGCCACGGGAAAGCCGAGCAGCAGCAGGCCCATGAAGGCGGCGAACATGGCGATGACCAGAATTTGTTCCAGACCCATCTTTTCAGCCTCGTGATCAGGGATGCGTCGGACCGCCATCGCGGTCGGCGTCAGGCGCAGGGATGGCCCGGGGGAAATTCAGCAGCAGGGTGCTGCAGCGCGTGGCGCGGGCGAACAGGGCGATGGCGGTCAGCGCCAGGCCCAGCGGCAGCACGCTCTTGAACAGGAAGCGATAGGGCAGGCCGCTGGGCGCCTGCGAATGCTCCAGGTAGACGAAGGCGGTGTGGGCATAGGCGAGCAGGCTGTCGATCATCAGGACGATCACCGGCAGCGCCAGCAGGACGATGCCCAGCAGCTCGATCCAGGCCTGGGTGCGCAGCGCGAACTTCTCGCGCAGCACATCGACGCGCACGTGGTCGTCGCGCACCACGGCGTAGGCCAGGGCCAGCAGGGTGGCGGCGCCGAACAGGTGCCAGGACAGCTCCTCCAGGGCGATCGAGCCGCGCGCCAGGACGAAGCGGCTGAACACGTTGCACAGCACCACCAGCAGCACGGCGATCCACAACCAGGCGCTGGCCTGGCCGATGGCGACGATGAAGCGTTCCAGCAGGTGGGACAGGCGGTTGTGCGGCAGCTCGGCGCCAGGCGCGCGAGCGGCGGATGCGGGTTGTTGCATCGGGGAACCTCGAACGAATCAGGCAGACAGGTGCAGCGGGCCGCGGCGATGCCGGGCCCGTGCGGGTTCGCGCTGGGCGATCAGTTCTGCTGGTTGAAGTCGCGCGGCAGGTAACCCATGCGGTTCCAGCCGGCGTACTGCGCCATGAACTCGCGCTGGCTGGTCAGCACGCGCTTGAACATGGGGTCCTGGCCGGCCATCTCGTCCAGTACCTCGTTGGTCACCTTCTGCAGCTCCTGCAGCACCGGTGCGGGCAGCACCTGGGGCTTGACCCCTTCCTGCTGGTAGGCGGCGAGGGCGAACGGCTGCGCCCACTCGCTCTCGGCGAAGCCCTTGAGGGTGGCCGACTCGCAGCCCATCTCGATCAGCGCGCGGCTCTGCGGCTCCAGCTTGTCCCACACGTCCTGGTTGACCAGCAGGTGCGAGGTGGTCAGGGTCTGGTGCCAGCCCGGCATGATGTAGTTCTTGATGATCTGGTCGAGGCCGAGCATCTTGTCGATCGCCGGCTGGGAGAACTCGGTGGCGTCGATGGTCTTGCGCTCCAGCGCCTGGTAGATCTCGCCGCCGGGGATCATGGTGACCGAGGCGCCGAGCTTCTCCAGCACCTTGCCGCCGATGCCGGCGAAGCGGATGCGCAGGCCGTCGAAGTCCTTCATCTGCTCGATCGGCTTGGCGAACCAGCCGGCGCCCTCCGGGCCGATGATGCTGCACAGCATCGGGTGGATCTTGTGCGGCGCGTAGATCTCCTCCAGCAGCTTCTTGCCGTCGCCCTGGTAGTACCAGGCCAGGTAGGCCGGCGGCTCCATGTTGAAGGGCGCGCCGGAATACAGCGGCAGGGCCGGGATGCTGCCCTGGTCGTAGCCGATCCAGGTGTAGCCGGCCGGGTACTTGCCGCTGCTCACCGAGTTCATGATCTCGAACGGCGGCACCAGCTCGCCCGGCTCGTAGTAACGCAGCTGGATGTCGCCGCCGGAGATGGCCTTGAGCGATTCGGAAAGGTGCTTGACCGGCGTGGTCAGGCCGACCAGGTGGGAGGGGAAGGCCAACGGCACCTGCCAGCGGATCTTCTCGCTGGCCAGCGCCGGGCCGGCCAGCAGACTGCCGGCGAGCAGCGCGGCGGCAGAGATACCCAGGGTCAGGCGGGAAAACGAATGTGTGACGGACATGCTGGAGTTCCTTCTTGTTGTAATTGTTTTCGAACAACGGCCCGGTCGCTCGCGCCGACGCGGAATGCTCCGCGCCGCAGCGGCGCCAGCCGTTAGCCCATACGCCAATGCGATCTCTGTGCCAGCTTTCAATGTCTTTATAAAACAACAAGTTAGAAGGCACTCGCTCACCCAGCACAGCGGCCAAGTCTTGAAATCTGGACAGTTGCGCGAAGAGTCCGCCAGACATGTCCAGAAATCCGGACAGGCCGCCTGACGGGGCGGAGGGGGGTGAGAGGCGAGCCGTCAACGGCACTCGCCTCTCGTTTCAGCCGTGCGCGGGCACGCTCCTGCCCGCCAGGCGCCGCCTCAGTTGCTGCAGCGTCCGGTCTGGAAATGGCCCTGGGCGGTTTCCTTGACCCAGGTGCTCAGCCCCGACAGGCTGCCCAGGTACTGGTTGCCGCCGACCGTGTAGTAGCCGTAATAGGCGCGCCCGGCCATCACGTGGCTGAGATTGCTGGCGTTCCACTCCTGGCAGGTGAAGCCCGGGCCACTGCCGCCGCACGCGGCGGGTCGCTGGGCATACCAGCGCCCCGGCTCACCCTCGTACAGCGGAACGTTGCTCCAGGTGTCGAACGAGCCACCGATGTCCACGCCGTCGTCCTTGGCGTAGGCGCGCAGGTTGGAGGTGCCGCCGGCGTAGGCGCGACCGGCGCCGATGTGGGCATAGGGCGAAGCGCTGACGACCTGGCAGGTTTCCACCGGGGCGCTGGGATCGTAGACCTCCACGGTACGGGTGAGCGTGGTGCGGTTGCCGTCGCTGTCGGTGGCCGAGTAGAGACAGCTGTAGCTGCCGACGACGCTCGGGTTCACCGCACTGCAGTCGGCGCTGACCGGCAGGCTGCCGTCCTCCGGATCGTTCGCCGTGGCGCCCGGATCGCTGAACGCGCTGCCCAGCGGCCAGGACAGCGGGTTGTCGCCGTTCAGCGTGATTACCGGATGCCCCTGCGGCTGGCTACCGTCACGGCTGTGGCGGCTGAAGAAGTCCCAGACGATGTCCGGGTAGCTCGGGCCGACCTGTACCGACCACTTGCCGTTGTTGCCCTGGGCGCCGCCGATCCAGTAATGGCCGTGGTTGGTATCCAGGGTGTTGGGCGTGCTCAGCGGGCCGTCGTAGATGACGGTCTCCACCAGCGAACGAGTCGCTGTGGTGCCGTCCTGGGTGTAGGCGATGCGACGGCAGCCATGGTCGTTCTGATGGTAGGGCGAGCAGCCGGTATCGGAGGCCTTGGTGGTCGCCGGGGTGTTGCGGCTGGCGCTGCCGAACACCTGCAGCTGAGCGTCGCGCATGGTGTTGGCCGCGGTCTGCAGCACGGTGCAGTCGTTCTTGTTCTGCAGGATCATCAGGGGGATCGGGTAGGCGTCGTTGACTTCGCTGCGCATGTCGGCCGCAACCTGGCTGACGCTGCGGAAGGTGGCCGAGCCGGGGCATTGCCCGGACAGCGAGACCGAAGACGCCGTTTCCCGGTATGGCAAGCCTGCCGCCGGCGCCGCCGCCGCCCAGTACTCGTTGTAGGCCACGGCTGCGACCAGGGCCATGGCCCCGCCGGACGACAGGCCGGTGATGAAGCGCCGGTTGGCGTCGATGACGAAGTTGGCTTCCACCTGCTGGGCGATGCGGTGCAGGTCCGCGACCTCCCCGCCGCCCTGGTGGACATGCTGCTCGAACCAGAAGCCCCAGCAGTTCTCGTTGCGCAGGCCGTCGTAGCTGGTGATGAAGGGTGCCACCAGAATGAAGCCGTAGCGATCCGCCGCCGCCTTGAGCCCCCAGTCGTTGAGCACGTCGTCGTTGCTTTGCTTGCAGCCATGCAGGGCCATGACCAGGGGCGCCGGACTGGTTATTCCGGCGGGAACATACACTTTGTAAGTGCGCTCCCGCGAGCCGCTGTAGGCCTGTTGTGGCGAGGTGTAGGAGTAAGTTTGCCCCGCCGTGACCGTGGTCGGCCACAGCAGGAGCATCAGCAGGGAACACAGGGCGGCAGTGAAAAAGCGGCAAAGACGCTGATCCGCCATGCCTGGGGGCAAGGATCGCTTGGTCATGGGCGTACTCCGTTATTGACGTTGTTTTCTGGAGGTGCGCGAACCACCCTGGGACAGCTCCGAACTGCGGCTGCCCGCCAGACGCTCGCCCTGGCGTCTTTGGAATATTCATGCCAACCGGCAAGGCTCAATATTTTCAATGAGTTGGCGTCAGCAGCGGGCTGAAGCGCAGGTCGTTTCCAGGATTTCGGACAGCTTTATCCGGCCCGCGCCCGCGCAGCGGCCCTTTGTGTCCAGAAGTCGGGAGGAGGCTGTCCAGCGGGCCAGACCCTGGGCCGGCAGCGCCGCGTCCCAGAGCGCTCTGCCCCGCTCCACTGGCATGCGCTCGACCAGGTCCGTCACGGCCTGGATGCCGGCAGCAGCCGCACCAGCAACGCGCCACAGGAGGCGACGATGGCCAGCGCCACCACCCCACTCCAGCCCCACTGCGCCAGCGCCATGCTGCCCAGCCCGGCGCCGCTCGCCATGCCGACGAAGACGCCGGTGAACAGCACCGCATTCAGGCGACTGCGCGCCGGCGGGTCGATGCCGTAGACGATGGTCTGATGGGCGACCAGCGTCGCCTGGATGGCGAAGTCGAAGCCGATGGCGGCGACCACGATCAGACCCAGCTGGGCCTCGAACGGCAGCGCCTCGACCAGACCCAGCAGGGCGAACGAGCCCAGCGTCAATGCCGCGCCGAGGCGGGTCACGCCTTCGGGACCGCGGCGATCGGCCAGGCGCCCGGCCAGAGGCGCCGCCAGGGCACCCGCCGCACCGGCCAGGCCGAACGCCCCGGCCGCCGCACTGCCCAGGCCGAAGCGGGCATGCAGCATCACCGCCAGCGTCGACCAGAACGCGCTGAACGCCACCGACAACAGCCCCTGGGCCAGCGCCGCACGGCGCAGGGCCGGATAGCGCGACCAGAGTTTCAGCATCGAGCCGAGCAGCGCGCCATAGCCCAGCGAGGTGGTCGCGGCGAAGCGCGGCAGGCCCCGCCAGGCACCGAGGGCGAACAGCGCGATGGAGATCGCCGCCACCCCATACACCGCGCGCCAGCCGAACTGCTCGGCGATCAGTCCGCTCATCACCCGCGACAGCAGAATGCCGAGCAGCAGACCGGTCATCACCGTGCCCACCACCGTGCCGCGCTCGCTCTCCGGGGCCATGGTCGCGGCGGCCGGGACGATGTCCTGGGCCATGGTGGCGGCGAGGCCGATGGCCAGGCTGGCGACCAGCAGGGCCCCCACGCCCGGCGCGATGCTGCTCAGCAGCAGGGCCAGCATCAGCATGCCGGCCTTGGCCAGGATGATCCGCCGCCGGTCGTAGCGGTCCCCCAGCGGCGCCAGCAGCAGGATGCCCAGGGCGTAGCCGAGCTGCGTCAGCATCGGCACCATGCCGACGGCACGCTCGCCAGCCTGGATGTCGGCGCCCAGCACACCCAGCATCGGCTGGCTGTAGTAGAGGGTGGCAACGCTCAGCCCGGCCCCCGTGGCCAGGAGAAGCACGAGCCCGCGCGACAACGCGGGTGCGCTGTGCGCCAGCGCGGGGGAGCAAGGTGTCGAGGTCATGAGCGTTTTCCCAGAGGCTTGAACAAGGGCGTCATTCTCATCGCGTATCGAAAGGCGCTGTAGTAGCCTTCCAGGCAAATCAGTTATGCACTTTACGTATGAGCGAACTCGTCACCAGCCTCGATCGCATCGAACTGCTGCGCACCTTCATCCGCATCGTCGACGCCGGCAGCCTGTCGGCCGCCGCCGCGCAGCTGAACACCACGCAGCCCACCGTCAGCCGTCGCCTGCAGACGCTGGAGCGCTCGCTGGGCCTGCAGCTGCTCAACCGAACCACCCACGGCATGCAGCTGACCGGCGATGGCGAGCGCTGCTACACCTACGCCAGGCAGGTGCTGGAAAGCTGGACGGAGATGGAAGATGAGCTGATCGGCGCACGCGAAGACCCTCGCGGTACGCTGCGCGTGCAGGTCCCTCACGCCTTCGGCCAGGACCAGCTGATCGCCCCGCTGGGGGAGTACCTGCGTCGCTACCCGAAGGTGGGCGTGGAGTGGGTGCTGCACGATCGCCGGCCCGACTTCACCGCCGAGGGCATCGACTGTGCGATTCAGGTCGGCTTCATCGAAGACCCGTCGGTGGTCGCCATCCGCCTCGGTGAAGTGCCGCGGATCGTGGTCGCGGCGCCGGAGCTCGTCGGCGACGGGCCGCTGCCCGCTTCGACCGAACAGCTGCAGCGCCTGCCCTGGCTGGCGCTACGCACCTATTACACCAACGAGGTGGTGCTGACCTGCCTGCGTGACGGTCGCTCGCACCGCTTTGCGATCCAGCCGCGGATGAGCACCGACAGCCTCTATGCCCTGCGCAGCGCCGCGCTCGCCGGGCTCGGCGCCTGCGTCAGCTCGGCCTGGATAGTCGCCCGCGATATCGAGGAAGGCCGCCTGGTCCAGCTGATCCCGCAATGGCAGGCCGCGCCCCTGCCGGTCTACCTGATCTACCCACACGCGCGCAGCTACCCGGCCAAGCTGCGCCTGTTCGCCGAGCTGATCCGCAGCCGCATGCCGAATCTCGTCGGCCTGCGCGCAGCAGGCGCGGAGGTTGCGCAGCCGGGCAGCCGTCACTGACGCGCTGTGCTCAGCGCAGCTTCTCCAGCATCTGGTAGTACCACATGCCGGCGGCCAGCATCGGGTTGCCGAGCTGGTCGCCCAGCGGCACCTTGATGTGCCTGCAGGCGGCGAAGGTGTCGTACTGCTCCAGATCGCCGGTGATCGCCTTGGCCATGATCTCGCCCATGATGTGGGTGGTGGCGATGCCGTGGCCGGAGTAGCCCTGGCAGTACCAGACGTTGCTCGACAGCTTGCCCAGCTGCGGGATGCGGTTCATCACGATGCCCATGGCGCAGCTCCACTGGAAGTCGATCTGCACCCCCTTGAGCTGCGGGAAGGTACGCTCGATGCAAGGGCGCAGCTCGCCGGCGATATCCCGCGAGTCGCGCCCGGAGTAGTTGCAGCCGCCGCCGAACAGCAGGCGGCCGTCGGCGGTGAGGCGGTAGTAGTCGAGCACGAAGCGGCAGTCGTACACCGCCAGGTCCTGCGGGTTGATCTCGCGGGCCAGCTCGCCCAGTGGCGCGGTGGTGACGATGCCGCCCATGGCCGGGAAGATCAGACCCTTGAGCTGCTTGCGCTCGAGCTTGTGGTAGACGTCGCCGGCCAGCAGCACCTGCTTGGCCTCGATCCGCCCACCGCGGGTGACCACCGCCGGACGCGCGCCGTGGACGATCTCCAGCACCTCGGAATGTTCGAAGATCAGCGCGCCCAGGCTCTCGGCCGCCTTGGCCTCGCCGATGCACAGGTTGAGCGGATGCAGGTGCATGTTGCGGTTGTTCCTGATCGCCCCGCAGTACAGCTCGCTGCCGAGCTGGGCGCGCACGCCGGCGGCGTCGAGCAGGGTCACCTCCTCGCCCATGCCGCGGCGCACAGCTTCCTCATAGGAAGCCCTGAGCTCGTCCATGTGCACCGGCTTCATCGCCGCGTGCAGATGGCCGTGCTTGAGGTCGCAGTCGATACCGTACTTTTCCACCCGGCTCTTGATGATCTGGTGGCCGCGCCAGCGCAGGTGCCAGATGAAGTCGTCCACCTCCTCGCCCAGGCTGTTGCGCATCTGCTTGCGCATGGCCTCGTCGCCGGACAGGCTGCCGGTGACCTGGCCGCCGTTGCGCCCGGTGGCGCCCCAGCCGATCTTGTGGGTCTCGATCACGGCCACCTTGAGGCCGCGTTCGGCCAGCTCCACGGCGGTGGCGACGCCGGTGAAGCCGCCGCCGATGATGGCCACGTCGACGCTCACGCTGCCTTGCAGCGTCGGGTAGTCGGTCTCAAAGTTGAGCGAGGCCGAGTAGTAGGACGGCGCACGCTCGGCGGCGGGTTTGACGGGTTGGGTGATGGCGTTCATTGCATATCCTTCAGGGCGGTTAGCCGCCGTAGGGGGTGCGGGGCCGCCTAGGCCGTGCGCACCGATGAATCATCAGTCGTCGCGGCTAAACGTGCGTCCCATGTGGGAGGGGCTTCAGCCGCGATCCTTTCAAATAGGGGCCATCAGGCGTTGCTCAGGTACCAGCGCCAGTCCTGCTCGCCGACCTCGCCCATGAACTGGCGGTACTCGGCGCGCTTGACCGCGAGAAAGACCTTGAGGAACTCCGCGCCGAAGGCGTCGCGCGCCCAGCCGGAGCGCTCCAGCGCCTGGATCGAGGTCAGCCAGTCGGTGGGCAGCAGCTCCTTGGCCTGGGCATAGCCGTTGCCCTGCACCGGCTCGCCCGGATCCAGCCCCTCACGAATGCCGCGGTGGATGCCGGCGAGGATCGCCGCGGCGGCCAGATAGGGGTTGGCGTCGGCGCCACAGATGCGGTGCTCCACATGCCGGGTTGGGGCCGGGCCGCCCGGCACGCGCAGGCTCACGGTGCGGTTGTCCACGCCCCAGGTCGGCGCCAGCGGCGCGTAGCTGTTGGCCTGGAAGCGCCGGTAGGAGTTGGCGTTGGGGCAGAACAGCAGCAGCGAATCGAGCAGGCTGGCGAGCATGCCGCCGACCGCCTGGCGCAGCAGCGGCGTGCCGGCCGGGTCCTCGCTGGCGAACAGGTTGGCGCCGTCGCCGTCGGCCAGACTGACGTGCATATGCATGCCGGTGCCGGCGATCTCGGCGAAGGGCTTGGCCATGAAGCAGGCCTGCATGCCGTGGGCATGGGCCACGCCCTTGACCAGGCGCTTGTAACGCACCGCCTGGTCCATCGCCGCCAGCGCCGGGCCGTGTTCCAGGGTGATCTCCACCTGGCCGGGGGCGTATTCGGAAATCGCCGTGCGCACCGGGATGCCCTGGGCCTTGCAGGCGGCGTACAAATCCTTGAGGAACGGCTCGATCTGCTCCAGCTCGCGCAGGCCGTAGACCTGGGTCTGCCGCGGGCGGCCGCCGTCGGCGTCCAGCGCCGGCTGCGGGCGGCCCTGGGCGTCCGGTTTCTGGTCGAGCAAGTAGAACTCCAGCTCGCAGGCCATCACCGGGTGGTAGCCGTCGGCTTCGAGCTGCTCGATCACCCGCACCAGCAGTTGGCGCGGATCGGCGACGGTGGCCGGCAGGCCCTCGCTCGGGTGCATCGACACCTGCACCGCGGCGGTGGGAATCTGCCGCCAGGGCAGGCGCACCAGGCTGCCGGGCAGCGGGTAGGCGCGGCAGTCGATATCGCCGACCTCCCAGACCAGGCCGGAGTCCTCGACGTCCTCGCCCTGCAGGGTCAGGCCGAGCATGGTGCTCGGCAGCGGCCGGCCGCTGCGGTACAGCGCCAGCAGCTCCTCGCGGTGCAGCAGCTTGCCGCGCGGCACGCCGTTGGCGTCGAGGACGAACAGCTCGATCAGTTCGATATCGGGGTTGTGCGCGAGGAAATCCTCGGCTTCCTGCACGGGGGCAAAACTCGTCATGTTGCGCTCGCTTGCGCCAATTCGGCGCTCGGGGTCCGCACGGCCGGCTCGATGGTCGAGCGCCTGGCTACGGCAGACAAGGCTGGGTTGGACGGCTGCGGGCATGGCGCAGCCCTTGCTGTCAGCAGGCGGGCGCGGGGTCCGGTGGACGCGCGTGACGGCAGTGCCACAGCGCCCAGAAGGCGAGGATGATGGTCAGCAGGGGGTTGAGCCGGTCGGCGCCGAGGCGGGTCCGTAACGGACTGGCGCTGGGCGGGTGGCGATGACGCTGGGCGACGGGAGTCATGGCCAAGGAGACTCGCATGGCGGCGAATCCCGGTTAAATCGCATTTTTTACACATTCAGTTATTCCCTGGCTAAACAATGCGCGCCGGCGCGTTCAGGGCTCGCGCCATAGCGGCTGCCCATCGGCCAGCACCGGTCGGTAGCGCGGCAGCAGCGCACCGGGTCCGCCGAGGCTGGCCTCGATCTGCCGGGACAGGTGCTCGATGCCGGCCATCACGCCGCGCTCGGGGTCGCGCACCAGCGCCAGCCATTGCTCGTCGAAGGCGTCGTTGAGGTGGCGGCGCAGCTGCATCTCGGTGACCGGGCGCTCGCGCTCGTGAACCATGGCGCGGAACACCGAGGCGCCGATGGACACCACCAGGCCGGCCGCGCGCCCGACCATGGAGGAAATCACGCTGGCGGCGCCGCTGGTGGTGAGGTCGTCGACCAGGCGTTCGCTGGTGCTGCGGGTCACCTGTGAGATGCCCGGATGCGCCGACCAGGCCAGCGCGTTGCCCGGCTGCGCACCGATCCGCTCGATCAGCGCGGCATAGGCCGGCAGGCGCTCCAGCGGCTTGGCGCGGAGCACCTGGTAGAGCGAGGCGCCGGGCGGCACGGCGATGGCCGCAATGGCCTGCAGATGCTGGTCGAACTGCGCCGCGGGGATGCCATGGCGCTGGGCGATGCCCGGCAGCTGCTGGTCGAGCTGGCGCAGGTAGAACTGGGTGGACTGCTGGAGAATCTGCGGCGGCGCGATATCCCTGGCCACCGGCTCCAGCACCAGGTCCTGGTACCGCTCCTGCAGGTACTGGGCGAGCCGGCTCACGGTCTCATCGCGCTCGCCTTCGCCGTCGAGCTTGTACCAGGCGACCTTGAAGCCCAGCCAGCGCTGGGTCCAGTAGCTGGAGAACCAGGGGATATAGGCGGTGTCGGTCTGGCGGTAGACCAGGTCCAGCCAGCGATCCATGGCCGCCAGCGCCTGCTCGCGGGCCTGGCTGGCGGCGCTGCGCGAGGCGGCGGCGATATCGCGGTCGACCTGGCGCCAGGTATATGCCGACACCTGCACCGGGGGCGCGGAGGTGCAGGCCACCAGCGCCAGCAGCGGCACGGCAAGCAGCAGGCGCAAGCCGGGCATCGGGATGCCTCCCGCGCCATGCCGGGGCCAGGGACGGCCGCAGATGGCGCCGCTGCGTCCGCTCTCTCCCAGTATAGGTGCGCGCTGCTCGCCGAGCAGTTGAAGACCGCCCGCCGCACCCGCCAGTACAGGCGTCTAGGGCGCGAGGTGCCCGGTCTTGCACCAGACCAGACAGCCCTCGGCACTGCCCGGGCTATGGCTGAACTGCGCCGGGTAGCGCAGCCAGCTGCCCGCCGGATACACCCCGCGCTCGTCCTGCAGGCTGCCTTCGAGCACGAGAAACTCGGCGCCGCCGGGATAGTCATGCGGCGCTTGCGCGGTGTCGGGCGCCCAGCGCTGCAGGCGCACCTGCTCGCCGGCGAACGCGTGCAGGGCCAGCTCGTGCTGGCCGGGCAGCGCCCCCGGCGTCCACTCGGCACGGCGGCTGTCGATCACTACCTCGGCGCGATCGGCCGGGTCAAACTGCATCAGCTTGACGAAAATCGTGCAGCCTTCGCGGCTGAAGGGCGTGTGGCGGCTGCCGATGGGATTGCGCACGTAGGTGCCGGCCGGGTAGTCGCCACGTTCGTCGGAGAACACCCCGTCCAGCACCAGGAACTCCTCACCGCCCGGATGCCCGTGCGCGCTGAAGTGCGAGCCCGGCGCGTAGCGCACGATGGAGGTGGCCCGCGCCAGCTCCTCGCCGATGCGGTCGAGCATCTGCCGTTCCACCCCGGCCAGCGGCGAGGCAACCCAGGGCGCATCGCCCGGGCGGATCACCACGGGCAGGGCGAAGTCGGCGTTAAGGCGCACGGTGCGCTCACCAGCTGCCGACGTTGGGCATGGACGCCCAGGGTTCGGCCGGCGCCAGCGGCTCGCCCTTCTGCAGCAGCTCGATGGAGATCTGGTCCGGCGAGCGCACGAAGGCCATGTGGCCGTCACGCGGCGGGCGGTTGATGGTCACGCCGTGTTCCTGCAGGCGCTGGCAGGCGGCGTAGATGTCGTCCACCGCGTAGGCCAGGTGGCCGAAGTTGCGCGCGCTGCCGTAGTCCTCGGTGTCCCAGTTGTAGGTCAGCTCGACCTGGGCATCCCGATCGCCCGGGGCGGCCAGGTAGACCAGGGTGAAGCGGCCCTGGGGGTATTCGCGCTGCTTGAGCACTTCCAGGCCGAGGGCATCGCGGTAGAAGCGCAGGGAGGCATCCAGATCCCGGACGCGCACCATGGTGTGCAGGTATTTCATCGCTCAGTTCCGCTCCAGAAGGGTCAGCAGGGCCTCGGCCAGGGCCTTGTCGGAGAAGGGATTCTGACCGGTGATCAGCTCGCGGTCGACCACCACGTGCGGCTGCCAGGCCTTGGCGTACTGCATGTCGCCACCGGCGGCGGCCATTGCCGGGGCCGGGTAGTAGCGGATGCGCGCACCCTCCAGGGAGCCTTCGAACACCGCCTCCTCCGGGTCGGAGAAGATGGTCATGCGGTAACCCTGGTAGGTCCAGTCCTTGGCCGCCGGCTGGTCGCCGCGAGCCAGCGCCGCCTCGTAGCCCTGCGGGTCAGTCTGCGCCGCCAGCAGCGCGATGGGGCCGTGGCAAATGGCGGCGGTGGGCTTGCCGGCCTGGTGGAAATGGCGCAGCAGCGCGCCGACCTGCGGGTTGTTGGCCAGGTCGATCAGCGGTGCGTGGCCACCGGGGATGAACAGCCCCTCGTACTGCTCCAGGTCGCCGGCCAGCACTTCGTCGAGCGACAGGCTGTCGTCGATGCCAGGCAGCCCGGCCACCACCTGCTGGATGCGCTGCATCTCGGCCGCGTCACCGCCAAAGTACTGCGGGTCGACGGACTTCTGATCCACGCTCGGCGCATTGCCCTTGGGCGTCACCAGCACCAGCTCGTAACCGGCCTTGAGCAGGCGGTCGGCCGGCACACCGAACTCGTTGAGGTAGTAGCCGGTGGCGTAGTGCCGGCCATCTTTGAGCGCCAGCTGGTTCTCGCTGGACAGCAGCACCAGCACCTGGCCCTTGGGCTCGGCGGCGAAGGCCGGGGTGGCGGCGAGGCCGGCGAGCACGGCCAGGGCCAGCGGGTGGAAGGTCTTCATGGGCGGTCTCCGTTGAATGAGGCGAACGTGGGTCCGTTCGGATGAGGCGAATCTTAGGCGGGCGGTTATGATTCGATAATTCGAAAGCTTTTATTTCTGGTATCCAAAAAGTGAATATCGCCAACAAGGACCTCAACCTGCTGCTGGTCTTCCACATGCTCTACCAGGAGCGCAACGCCTCGCAGGCCGCCGCGCGCATGGCGCTGAGCCAGCCGGCGCTGAGCCACAAGCTGAACAAGCTGCGCCACGAGCTGGGCGATGCGCTGTTCGTGCGCGCCCCGCGCGGCCTCACGCCAACGCCGCGGGCCCATGAGCTGGCGCCGCTGGTGCAGGGCCTGGTGGCCGAGCTGGAGGCCTTCTACGACCAGTGCGAGGGCCGCGACTTCCTGCAGCGCGCCGAGCGCATCCACCTCTACACCACCGACTACATCGAACAGACCCTGCTGCCCGCCCTGCTGCCGCGCCTGCGCGAGCAGGCGCCCAACCTGCTGCTGATCACCCACAACACCCGCGGCCTGCTGCCGCGCGAGGAACTGGAGAAAGGCACCTGCGACCTGGCCATCGCCGGCTTCTACGCCAACCTGCCGGACACCTTCCGCCAGCAGCGCCTGCTCTCCGAGGACTTCGTGGTGCTGGCCGCGCGCGACCATCCGCGCCTGGCCGGGGGGCTCGACCTGCCGGCCTACCTGGCCTGCGAACACCTGCTGACCACCCTCACCGGCGACCTCAACGGCCTGGTCGACCGCGCCCTGCAGGCCCAGGGGCAAACGCGCCGGGTGGCGGCCGGGCTGTCCAGCTTCATCGCGCCGAGCCGCCTGGTGCGCGGCAGCGAACTGTTGCTGACCTGCCTGCGCTCGGTGGCCGAGGAAGCGGTGGCGCGCGACGCCTCGCTGGTGCTGCACCCCCTGCCGGCCGGCCTGGAATTGCCGCAGGTGGAGGTGATGCAGATCTGGCACGAGCGCACCGACGCCGATCGCCTGCGCCGCTGGCTGCGCCAGCAGATCCAGCAGGTGGCCGGCGAGCTCAGGCGCTGAGGCCGTCCAGCGCCAGGCGGCTGCGCTCGAACCAGCCCAGCAGGTAGTCCGCCAGCGCCTGGGTACGGCGCGGCAGGGCGCCCTGCCAGGGGTGGACGAGGAATACCGGGGTGCTGCGCGTCTGGTAGTCGCGCAGCAGCCATTGCAGGCAGCCACCGGCCAGCTCGTCCTGGACCATGTAGGACGGCAGGCGGGCGATGCCGGCGCCGCTCAGCGCCGCCTTCTTCAGCAGGCTGTAGTGGTTGCTGGCCAGCTGCCCGGACACCGGCACCCGCTCCAGGCGGTGCTGGCGGTGGTACAGCCACTGCTCGAAGCCGCTGTAGTGGGTGTTGAGCAGGCACTGGTGCCGGCTCAACTCGGCCGGCGTCTGCGGCGCCGGGTGGCGCGCCAGGTAGGCCGGCGCGGCGCAGGTGATCTCCTGCAGGGCGAACAGCGGCCGCGCCACCAGGCGCTCGTCCTGCTCCACGCCGGAGCGGATGGCCAGGTCGAAACCATCGGCCAGCAGGTCGCGGTAGGCGTTGGCCAGGTCCAGCTCGACGCGCACCCGCGGGTAGCGGCTGGCGAAATCCAGCAGCAGAGCATCGAAGAAGGTCTCGCCGAGCGACACCGGCACGGTCAGGCGCACCGTGCCGGCCACCTCGTCCTGCAGGCTGCGCACCGCCTGCCGCGCGCGCTGGGCCTGGGCCTGCAGCGCCTGGGCCTCGGGCAGCAGGGCGGCGCCGGCGGCGGTCAGGTGCAGGCGCCGCGTGGTGCGGTGCAGCAGCTGGCTGCCGAGGCTGCGCTCCAGGCCGCTGATGCGCTTGGACAACTGGCCCTTGCTGCAGCCCAGGCGCTCGGCGGCGGCGGTGAAGCTGCCGGCCTCGACCAGCAGGGCGAAGGCGACCAGGTCTTCCAGCTCGCTCATGGCGCGGCACTCATTGTTTCCATATGAGAACCAAAGGTTTCACATTGCCCGGATTATTGGCAACCCAATCCCGCCTAAGCTGGTTCCACACCCCCTCACTCAGGAGCCCCAGCATGAAAATCATCCTCGTCGGTGCCAGCGGCACCATCGGCCAGGCCATCGACCGCGAGCTGCGCGAGCGCCACGACATCGTCCGTGTCGGCCGCCACAGCGGCGAGCTGCAGGTGGACATCAGCGATCCGGCGTCGATCCGCCGCCTGTTCGAGCAGACCGGCCCGTTCGACGCGCTGATCAGCGCCGCCGGCAACGCCCACTTCGGCGCGCTGGAGGAACTCAGCGCCAAGGAGTTCGCCGTGGGCCTGGACGACAAGCTGATGGGCCAGATCAACCTAGTGCTGATCGGCCGCGAGTTCGCCAACGACGGCGCCTCCTTCACCCTCACCTCCGGCGTGCTCAGCGAAGACCCGATCCGCTACGGCGCGGCGGTCAGCACGGTGAACGCCGCGCTGGACGGCTTCGTCCGCGCCGCCGCCATCGAACTGCCGCGCGGCCTGCGCATCAACGGCGTGAGCCCGACCATCCTGGAGGAGTCGCTGCCGGCCTACGGCCCCTACTTCCGCGGCTTCAAGGCGGTGCCGGCGGCCACGGTGGCGCTGGCCTACGCCAAGAGCGCCGAGGGCCGGCAGACCGGCCAGGTGTACCGCGTGCTGTGAGCCGGGCGCTTGTCGCGCCGGCCCGACAACGGGAGCAAGCCTGGCCGATGCGCCGTGGCGTCCGGGGGCCTGCGCGTACCACGCGCACCGCAGGTTCGATAGCGGCAAGGCGGTGCACCAGCCCCGGCAACGCCGACGCTCACCGCCGCCTGGATGATGCCGCGGTCGGGGCGACCCTACGGCTCCGGCTTGTAGCCCAGGCGCAGGCCGCCCCAGTGGCGGCCCTGAACCTGGATCGGCACCGACAGGTCGTGCATCAGCTCGCCGGTGTCGCGCATATAGGTCTGCAGCAGCAGGCGCTGGCGGTGGCTGCCGCAACGGCTGCCGGTACGGTCGTTGAACAGGCGCTTGCCGCGGCTGCGCGCGGCGTCCCTGGCCGGGTCGCCGCTGGGCGGGTGGTTGAAGGCGGCGTTGTGGGTCGGCACGTAGCCTTCGGGGGTGGTGGCGATGGCGAACACCAGCCCTTCGTGGCGTGCGAGCAAGGGCTCCTGCAGCGCCGGCAGCACCTGGTCGGCGTAATGGTCGAAGCGGGTGCGGTACTTCTGCGGTTGGGTGCCGGCAATCGGCTGGTAGTGGCGGTCGAACAGGTCGTCGAGGCCGATGCGCCCGGCCTGGACGTCCGCCTCGAACTGCGCGGCGATGGCCGCGGCGCCCTCGCGGGCGAGGTCGTAGGCGCGCTGGTGGTAGGCGTCGAGGCCGACCTCGGCAAGCTGCTCGCTGACCGTCTCGGCCTGGCCCACCAGCTGTTCGGCGGCGCCGGCGAGCTGGCGGGTCTGCGCCTCGCTGCCCTGCACGTCGCTCTGCAGCTGCACCGCGGCGGCGGACAGGCTGGCCAGGCGCTGGTGGTTGTCGGCGGTGCCGGCACTGATCTGCGCCACCTGCTGCTCGACCTCCTCGGCCTGCTCGGCGATGCCGTGCAGCTGGCTGCCGGCCGTCTCGATCTGCTGCGCGGCCTGCTCCAGCTCGCCGCTCTGACGCTGGATATGGGCGACCACCGCGGCGCTCTGCTGGCGGATGTCGGCGACCATCTGGCTGACTTCCTCGGTGGCGCTGGCGGTGCGCGCGGCGAGGTTGCGCACCTCGTCGGCGACCACGGCGAAACCGCGGCNGCTGGCGATGGACTGGATCACCTGGGTGACCTGCTCGATCTGCTCGGTGCGGCTGCCGAGGCCGTCGATCAGCTCGCGGCTGGCCAGGGTCTGCGCGCTGAGCTGCTGCATGCGCGCGATGGCCTGGCTCAGCTCGGCCTGGCCGCTGGCGCTGGCATCGCGTACCTGGCGCGCGGCGGCCAGGGTCTGCTCGGCGCGGGCGGCGCTGTCCTGCTCGGTGTGGGTGATGGCCTCGGCGGCCTGGCTGACCTGCGCCACCGCCGCCAGTTGCGACTGCAGGCGCTCGGCCAGCTGCTTGACCGCATGCGCCACCTGGGCGGCGGACAGCGCGTTGTGGCAGGTGTGCCGCGACAGGCCGCGGCTGAGTTCGACGAAGTCGCCGCCGGCCGGCTGCTGCGCGGCCGCAGGCTCGTCGCGACGCTGCCAGGGGCCGAGCCAGGGCCACAGCGCCAGCAGCAGCAGGGACGGCACGCTGACATAGAGCGGAAGCGCCGTCTGCTGGTAGACCAGCATCAACCCGGCCAGGCCGAGGGCGTGCAACAGGCAGGCAATCGGGGAACGGACAAAGGCAGCTTGCATGACCGACCTCAGAGTTCTTGTTCTTGGGCGCGGCGAGGCGCTGTAGGCGGACGGGGTCACGGCGGGTTCTCCTCGAACTTCCCGCGCAACCTGACGCAGGCTACGCGATCGACAGGCCCGGCGGCAAAGACGCGCGCAACTCGGGCAGGATGGAATCGATTCGAACACCTTGGAAGCAGCAGCACCATCGCACTTTGGTCGCAGCTGGCTGCGACCTTAACCCACCAGACGATGACGCTGGATAAAGCGTTGATCCAGCCAATCCTTGCAGCGCCCGTAGAACTGCCCGCCGGCGCTCCAGTCGTGCCAGGCGAGCAGCGCGCCGCCGTCGCCGGTGGCCAGCAGCGCCAGGCTGTGGCGCTGCGGGCGGTACTGGCGCAGCGGCCGGCCCTGCAGCGCCGCCTGCAGGTTGGCCGCCAGCACCGGGCCCTGGCGCACCGCGTAGACGCCGCTGCGCCGCGCGCCAGCCAGGCTGGCGCAGTCGCCGACGGCGAACAGCTGGGCATGGGACTGGCTCTGCAGGCTCGGGCGAATGGCGACGAAACCCTGCTCGTCGCAGGCCAGGCCGCTGGCCGCCAGCCAGGGCCAGGCGCGTGCGCCGCTGGCCAGCAGCAGACGCCGGCCGCACCACACCGGCTCGTCGCCGCTGAGCAGCCAGTCGTCCTCGATCCGCCCGATCGGGCAGTGCTCGCGCACCTGCACGCCGCGCTGACGCAGGTGGCCGAGGGCGCGCAGGCGCAGGCCCGGGGCGTGCCCGGCGAGCAGCGGGCCGGCGCAGAACAGCGCCAGCGCCGGCACCTGCCCGGCCAGCGCCAGGGCCAGCTCGACCCCCGCCGCGCCGCCGCCGAGGATGGCCAGGCGCCGTGGCTCGGCCTGCCACTGCTGCCAGCCGGCGAGAAAACCGGCGAAGGGTTTCACCGCCAGCAGCTGCATGGCGTCGCCCTGCTGCGGCGGCGCGGCCACCGCGGCGCCGACATTGAGCGCCAGCCACTCGGCCGCAAGGCGCCGGCCATCTGCAAGTTCGACCTGGCGGCTGGTGGCATCCAGCGCGGCGATCTCGCCCTCGATCAGCTCCACCTTGGCCGCGCGGCACAGCGGCTGCAGTTCCAGGCGACAGTCGGCGGCGGCGTAGCGCCCGGCCAGCAGACCCGGCAGCATCCCCGAATACCAGGCCTCGGGGCCGGGGCTGAGCAGGGCGATGCGTCCCGGCGGGCGCTCCACCAGGGCCCAGCGGCGCAGCACGCCGAGGTGGGCATGGCCGGCACCGGCCAGCAGCAGGTCGTACTGGCTCATGGCTGCTTCAAGCCGTCGCGGTACTGGCTCGGCGTTTGCCCGGTCCAGCGCTTGAAGGCGCGGCCGAAGCTGCTGCTGTCACTGAAGCCGAGCAGGTAGGCGACCTCGCCGATGGAGCAGCGTGGATCGCGCATATGGCGCAGGGCCAGGGCGTGGCGGGTGTCGCCGAGCAGCGCCTCGTAGCTGGTGCCCTCCTCGGCCAGGTGGCGTTGCAGGCTGCGCAGGCTCAGGTGCAGGGCCTGGGCGATGCGCTCGGCCGAGGGCTCGCCGTCCGGCAGCTGCGTCTCCAGGCAGCTGCGCACCCGCTCGCTGCAACTGGCGGCGCGAAGTTGTTCCAGGCTGCGCTTGAGCACCGCCTCGTTGTGTTCGGCCAGCTCCGGGTTGCCGTCGTCCAGGCGCTGCTCGAAGGCGGCGCGGGGAAAGCGCAGCAGGCTCTCGGCCGCATCGAACTGCAGCGGCGCGCGGAACACCGCCTGCCAGGGCGCGGGATCGGCCGGCGCCGGGCGCTGCAGCTGCACCAGCAGCGGGGCGAAATCACGGCTCAGGCGATTGCGGCAGCTGCGCACGTAGATTGCGGCGAAGGCGTCGAGCGCCTCCGGGGCCGGCGGCGGGCTGCCGGGCGGCACGCGAAAACGGAACTCGTAGGCGTCGTCCAGTTGGCGCAGCTCCAGTTCCAGGGCGTCGCTGACCACCCGGTGGTAGCGCACGATGCGCTCGAACATCTCGCGCAGGCTGCTGCTGGCGATCAGCGCATAGCCCAGGGCGTGGAAGGTGGTCGGGCTGACGTACTGCGAGGTCTTCAGGCCCAGCGCCGGGTCGCCGCTGGCCGCCACCGCCAGTTGCCACAGGCGCGTGGTCACCGACAACGGGCAGCGCGCGTTGGGGTCGTCGAGCAGCGCCGGTTCGAGGCCGGCGGCGTGGCACAGCGCGGCGCTGTCCAGGCCCAGGGCGTCGAGCTGCTTGCGCAGGGCGCGGGTCCAGCTGGCCAGGGTGGTGGGTTCGGCGGTCATTGCAGGTTGGCGTGTCCGGTAGGCAGGTTGGCGTGCTCGGTCGGGCGCGTTGGCGGGCGCGGCGGCACAGTAGCGTCACTGTCCAAGCACAAGAGGATGTCGGCATGTCCCCCTCCCCCGCAAGCCTTAATGACCAGCAACGCGCCGCGCTGATCCGCGAACGGGTGATGGCCCACGGCAACGCCCTGCGCCAGCGCTACCCGATCCTGCAGCACCAGGACGCCCTCGGCGCCGCCATCCTCGCCTTCGCCCTGGCCGGCATGCTCGGCTCGGCCGCGCTGTATATCGGCGGGCACATGGCCTGGTGGGCCTGCCTGCTGCTCAACGCCTTCTTCGCCTCGCTGACCCACGAGCTGGAGCACGACCTGATCCACTCGATGTACTTCCGCAAACGCCCGGTGCCGCACAACCTGATGCTGGCGCTGGTCTGGCTGGCGCGGCCGAGCACCATCAACCCCTGGGTGCGCCGCCACCTGCACCTGAACCACCACAAGGTCTCCGGCAGCGAGGCCGACATGGAGGAGCGCGCCATCACCAACGGCGAGCCCTGGGGCCTGGCGCGCCTGCTGATGGTCGGCGACAACATGATGAGTTCCTTCATTCGCTGGCTACGGGCGAAGAACCCCGAGCACCGCCGGCTGATCCTCAGCCGCACGCTCAAGGTCTATGCGCCGCTGGGCCTGCTCAACTGGGCGACCTGGTACCTGTTCCTCGGCTTCCATCTGCTCGACTGGGCCGCCGCCGCCCTGGGCGCCCCGATCGCCTGGTCGGCCACCACCCTGGGCCTGATGCAGGTGGTGAACGTCGCCGTGGTGGTGCTGGTCGGGCCCAATGTGCTGCGCACCTTCTGCCTGCACTTCGTCAGCTCCAACATGCACTACTACGGCGACGTCGAGCCGGGCAACGTGATCCAGCAGACCCAGGTGCTCAACCCCTGGTGGCTGTGGCCGCTGCAGGCGTTCTGCTGCAATTTCGGCAGCAGCCACGCGATCCATCATTTCGTGGTCAAGGAGCCCTTCTACATCCGCCAGCTGACCGTGCCCTTCGCCCACCAGGTGATGCGCGAGATGGGCGTGCGCTTCAACGACTTCGGCACCTTCACCCGCGCCAATCGCTGGACCCGTCGCGCCCCGCAAGCCGCCGGCGGGCGCCCCCAGACCGCCTGACGTTCACCTGGCCGCGGTGCGCACGGCGCACCCTAGCGGGTCTCGATTAGCTCGGGCGCGGCGAAAGAGCTGTCGACGCGCTCGCCGGTGTTGTCGCTGTCGGCGGCGAAGACCACGCCGAGGATGCGCCGCGGCGCGCGGCCGAAGGCGGCGATGGCGTCGCTGCGCAGGTCGCGCGACTCCGCCAGCCACTGCCCCAGCGGCGCCTCCGGGCCGCGCAGCACGCGCATCTCCACCGTCTCGCTGTAGGCGCTGCGGGCGTGGCTGCCCGGTGCTTTGCGGTTGTCCCAGACGTAGCTCAGGGTCGCCGCCGGCAAGTCGGGGTCGAAGAAGGTGCGCGCCAGGCGCAGCTTCTGCCGGGTAAGGAAGGTGAGCGACTCCAGCGGGTAATCCAGCAGCACATAGACCCGCGCCACGTAGTCGTCGCCCTCGCGGGTGGCGAAGCGCGCCTGTTCCAGCCGCTGCTCGCTGCGCCACTGCCAGCTCAGTTGCCAGGGCCGCTCGCCGGGCAGCTCCAGCGGATGCAGCAGGCCGCCGGCGGCGGCAGCGGCCTGGATGCGCAGCACCAACCGGCCGTCCTGCTCGACCAGGCTGCGCTGCGCCGGCGTGATCTTCGGGATATCGGCCAGGCGCCAGGGCGGCGACCACGGGCCGCCCGGCGGGCCGGCCGTCCACGGCGTCAGCCGGTTCTCCGCCAGTGCCGGCGCCGCGACCAACAGCAGCGCGAGCCACAGCGCCCGCATCAGCCGCGCCTCCAGGCGTGAAAACGCTCGACCCAGCGCAGCAGCCCCTGCGGCGCATGGGCGCGCTTCCATTGCCCGGCC
The DNA here is from genome assembly GCF_003696305.1 of Pseudomonas sp. AOB-7. GTDB lineage: Bacteria > Pseudomonadota > Gammaproteobacteria > Pseudomonadales > Pseudomonadaceae > Aquipseudomonas. The sequence goes on from NZ_RFFK01000017.1 coordinate 22,886, forward strand.
GCGTATTTGTTGGCCTCGCTCAGGGTCGGGTAGCTGTGGGTGGTGCCGAGGATCTTGTTCAGGCCGAGGCCGTGCTTCATCGCCAGCACGTACTCGGCGAGCAACTCGCCGGCCTGGGCGCCGACTATGCTCACGCCGAGAATGCGGTCGCGCCCCGGCTCGGTCAGCACCTTCACATAGCCGCGGGCGACGTCGTCGACTATGGCCCGGTCCAGGTCGTCGAGGCCAAAGCGGGTCAGCTCGAAGGCGACGCCCTGCTCCTGCGCCTCGCGCTCGCTCAGGCCGACCCGCGCCACCTCGGGGTCGGTGAAGGTGCAATGGGGGATGGTGCGGTAGTCCACCTTGAAGCGCTTGAGGCCGCCGAACAGCGCGTTGACCGCGGCGTACCAGGCCTGGTGCGCGGCAACGTGGGTGTACTGGTGGGGCCCGGTGACGTCGCCCACCGCGTAGATATTGGGAAAGCGCGTGGCCAGGTACTGGTCGGTTTCCAGGCTGCCGTCGGGGCGCAACGCCAGCCCCAGTTCCTCGGCGCCATAGCCGGCGACATGGGGCTGGCGACCGAGCGCCAGCAGCGCGGCGTCGAAGGCGATGCTGCGTTGCTCGCCGCTGCCTAAGTCGCGCACCAGCACGCGCTGCTCGCCCTCGACCAGTTCGAAGCGCTCGACCACGTGGCGCAGGCGCACGTCGACACCGTCGTCGCGCAGGCTGGTCAGCACCAGCGCGCTGGCGTCCTCGTCCTCGCGCGGCAGCAGGCGCGCATTGCGCTGCAGCAGGATCACCTGGCTGCCCAGGCGCTGGAAGGCCTGGGCCAGCTCGCAGCCCACCGGCCCGCCGCCCAGCACCAGCAGCCAGCGCGGCTGCTGGCGCAGGCTCCAGATGCTCTCGCTGGTATAGCTACGCACCTGCTCCAGGCCGGGAATCTCCGGCACCCGCGGCCGCGCCCCGGCGGCGATGACGATGCTGCGTGCGGTCATACGCTCACCGTTCACCTCCACCGCCCAGGGCGACACCAGTTTCGCCTGGCCCTGGATCACCTCGACGCCCAGGCCGCTGTAGCGCTCGACCGAATCATGCGGCTCGATGGCGGCGATCACATTCTGGATGCGCTGCATCACCGCGGCGAAATCCACCTGGCCCTGCACCCCGCGCAGGCCCAGCGCCTCGGCACGGCCCAGCTCATGGGCCAGCTTGGCCGAACGCAGCAGCGCCTTGGACGGCACGCAGCCGCTGTGCAGGCAGTCGCCGCCCATCCGGTGCTTCTCGATCAGGCCGACCTTGGCCTTGACCGCCGCGGCGATATAGGCGCTGACCAGGCCGCCGGCGCCGGCGCCGATCACCAGCAGGTTGCGCTCGAAGCGCTTGGGCTTGTGCCAGCCGGCATAGACCCGGCGCGCCTGGAGCACATCGAGCGCACGCCGGGCCAGCAAGGGGAAAACGCCGAGCAGAACGAAGGCGCCGAGCAGCCCCGGCGAGAGGATGCCGGCCAGCGACTCCAGCTGGCCCAGCTCGCGCCCGGCGTTCACGTAGACCAGGGTGCCGGGCAGCATGCCCAGCTGGCTGACCCACCAGTAGGTACGCAGCGGCAGGCGGGTCAGGCCCATGGCCAGGTTGATCAGAAAGAACGGGAACACCGGCACCAGGCGCAGGGCGAACAGGTAGAAGGCCCCCTCGCGCTCGACCCCGGCATCGATCCCGGCCAGACGCCGGCCGAAGCGCTGCTGCACCCAGTCGCGCAGCAGGAAACGGCTGCTGAGCATGGCCAGGCTGGCGCCCAGGGTCGAGGCGAAGGACACCAGCACCAAGCCTTCGAGCAGACCGAATAGCGCGCCGCCGAGCAGGGTCATCAGTGCCGCACCCGGCAGGGACAGCGCCGTTACCAGCACATAGGCGAGAAAGAACAGCCCGGCGGCCTGCCAGGGCTGGGCGGCGACTTGGGCATTCAGCGCGGCTTGCTGCGCCTTGAGCGCGTCGAGGCTGAGGTACTGGCCGAGGTCGAAGACGAAGAAGCTGCCCAGCAGCGCCAAGATCAGGCCCATCAGGGCCAGTTTGCGGCTATTCATCGGTCAGCGCCTCCCGCGCGTCTCGTAGGTGCGCACGGCGCACGGCCTAGTCATGCAGCGCACCGCCGCAACTGGAGCCCTGCCCGGCGGTGCAGGCGAAGCAGTGGTCGCGGCTGACGATGGGGTTGCCGTCCAGACGCGCATCGAGCAGGTCGCGCAGATGGGCACGCTCACGGCCGATCAACGCCAGCGGCAGATCGAGCATCTGGTTGAAGTCGCAGTCGTAGAGGTAGCCCTGCCAGTCGACGCTGACCAGGCTGCGGCACATCAGGCCCTCCAGATTCTCCGGCCGGTAGCTGTCGCGCAGCAGCTGCATATAGGCGGCGAACTGGCCCTTGCTGACCAGGGTGCTGCCGAAGCGGGCGATGGGCTGGTTGGTGATGCACAGCAGGTGGTCGAAGCGGACGCCGAAGTCCTCGGCCAGGTGGCGCTTGTAGTCGGCCTCCAGCGCCGCCTGCGGCGGCGGCAGGCTGGGGCCCTGCGGGTTGTACACCAGGTTGAGCAGCAGGCCGCTGCCGGGTTGGCCGTAGCCGAGGGCGTTGAGCCGCCTGAGGCCGGCGATGCTGGCGGCGAACACCCCGTCGCCGCGCTGGCGGTCGACGTTCTCGCGCGAGTAGCAGGGCAGCGAGGCGGTGACCTCGACGCCGGCGCCGGCGAGGAACTCGGCCAGGTCTTCCTGGCCCGGCTCGCCGAGTATGGTCAGGTTGCAGCGGTCGATCACCCGCAGGCCCTCGCGCCGCGCGTGCCGCACTATCTCGCGAAAGCGCGGGTGCAGCTCCGGGGCGCCGCCGGTGAGATCCAGGGTGTGCACCGGATGGGCATCGATCACCCGATGCAGCACCGCCAGGCACTCGTCGCTCATGGCCTCGGTGCGGGTCGGCCCGGCGTTGACGTGACAATGCAGGCAGCGCTGGTTGCAGCGGTAAGTCAGGTTGACCTGCAGCGCTTCCAGCACACCGCGACGGATGGGCGGAAAGGCCAGCTGGTCGAGCAGGGGCAGCATGGCGTGCATCAACAAGTCCTCGGCGACGGCCAGCCATTAGAGCAGGTCTGGCGTGCCTCGTTACAGCATGGGCCGAAATCGCCGCCAAGCCCAGGGGCCGAGACATCGTTGCGAGGCTGGAGCGGGCTCCGCCTGCAGATCCGGCGACGGCGCCCGGGTCGAGCATGGCGATACCCGGCGCCGCAGAAATCGCAGGCACAAAAAAGCCCGCCATGCGGCGGGCTTCTTCAACAGGTCGCCGATCAATTACTTGATCTTGGCTTCCTTGTACATCACGTGCTTACGCACGACCGGATCGAATTTCTTGATTTCGATCTTGTCGGGGGTGGTGCGCTTGTTCTTGTCGGTGGTGTAGAAGTGGCCGGTACCGGCGCTGGACACCAAACGGATCAATTCACGCATGACTCTCTCCTTAAACCTTTTCGCCGCGAGCGCGCAGCTCGGCCAGCACTACGTCGATGCCACGCTTGTCGATGACACGCATGCCCTTGGCAGAGACGCGCAGACGCACGAAGCGATTCTCGGACTCGACCCAGAAGCGATGGTGCTGCAGGTTCGGCAGGAAACGACGACGGGTTTTGTTGTTTGCGTGGGAAATGTTGTTCCCGGTTACCGGACCCTTACCGGTAACTTGACAGACTCTCGACATGCCTCAGCCCTCTAAAACCACATGCCCAACCCGGCATGGGTTGGCCGCTTAAACTCAATGTCATTGGCGCTCGGCGCCGCGTTTCTCGAGGGTCTTACCGGGCGCACTGCAAAGCGCAAGAACCGGGCCCCTAGAAAAGAGCGCTGCTTTATACCAGAAAGCCCCTGGCGCAACAAGGGAAAGCGCAGGATAAAAACAGTCCCCCGCTCCCCGCCACCCAGCCGCCCCGGAGCCTGCCGGGGTTCACCCAGGCTCGACCATTCGTCGCCCGAAGCGGTATTCAGCTCCCGGCAAATCGACTAGGGTTAGGTCGTTGCCGGCCAACCCGGCGTTCCGTGAAGAAGGAGTTCGCCATGCGCCTGGCTCTCGCCGCCCTGCTCTGCGCCCCGCTACTGGCCCAGGCCGCCACCCTCAGCGTGTGCACCGAGGCCAGCCCGGAAGGTTTCGACGTGGTGCAGTACAACTCGCTGACCACCACCAACGCCTCGGCCGACGTGCTGATGAACCGCCTGGTGGAGTTCGACGCCGAACAGGGCCAGTTGCTGCCGAGCCTGGCGCGCAGCTGGTCGATCTCGGACGACGGCCTGGTCTACGACTTCCAGTTGCGCGACGACGTGCGCTTCCACCAGACCGCCGAGTTCACCCCGAGCCGGCCGCTGAATGCCGACGACGTGCTATTTAGCTTCCAGCGCATGCTCGACCCCGCCCACCCCTGGCACCAGAGCGCCGCCAGCGGCTACCCGCACGCCCAATCGATGCAGTGGCCGAGCCTGATCGCCGGCGTCGAGGCGCCGGATGCGCATAGCGTGCGCATCCGCCTGAACCGCCGCGACGCCACCTTCCTCGCCACCCTGAGCATGGGCTTCGCCTCGATCTACCCGGCCGAATACGCCGCCCAGCTGCTCGCAGCCGGCACCCCGGAAAAACTCAACAGCGCGCCGGTGGGCAGCGGTCCCTTCGTCTTCGAGCGCTTCCAGAAGGATGCCGTGGTGCGCTACCGCGCCAACCCCGAGTACTTCGCCGGCAAGCCGGCCGTCGACCGCCTGTTGTTCGCCATCACCCCGGACAGCAACGTGCGCCTGCAGAAACTGCGCCGCGGCGAATGCCAGATCGCCCTGTCGCCCAAGCCGCAGGACGTGCAGGCCATCGCCGCCGACGCCAAGCTCAAAAGCGCGCAGACCGCGGCCTTTATGACCGCCTTCGTCGGCATCAACAGCCAGCACCCGCCGCTGGACAAGCCGCAGGTGCGCCAGGCGATCAACCTGGCCTTCGACAAGGCCAGCTACGTCAAGGCGGTGTTCGAGGGCAGCGCCGAGCCGGCCAGCGGGCCCTACCCGCCCAATACCTGGAGCTATGCCGACGAGTTGCCCGGTTACCCCCATGACCCGGAACGGGCCCGCGCCCTGCTGGCCGAGGCCGGCCTGAGCGAGGGTTTCAAGACCACCATCTGGACCCGGCCGAGCGGCAGCCTGCTCAACCCCAACCCCAGCCTCGGCGCCCAGCTGCTGCAGGCCGACCTGGCCAAGGTCGGCATCGCTGCCGAGATCCGCGTGATCGAATGGGGCGAGCTGATTCGCCGCGCCAAGGCCGGCGAGCACGACCTGCTGTTCATGGGCTGGGCCGGCGACAACGGCGACCCGGACAATTTCCTCACCCCGCAATTCGCCTGCGCCTCGGTGCAGTCCGGGCTGAACTTCGCCCGCTACTGCGACGAAGCGCTGGACCAGCTGATCGCCGCCGGCAAGGCCAGCAGCGACCAGGCCGAACGCAGCCGCCTGTATCGGCAGGCGCAACAGATCATCCAGGAGCAGGCGCTGTGGCTGCCGCTGGCCCACCCCACCGCCTTCGCCCTGATTAGCGACAAGGTGCAGGGCTATACCGTCAGCCCCTTTGGCCGGCTGAATTTCGCCGCGGTAAGCCTGGCACCTTGAGCCGGGCACACTCGTGGGCAGGGCGCACCGGTGCGTCCTGCACGGTTGCCTTCACCGCCCTGCTACATCCAGCCCAGCTCGGCCATCGACAAGGGCTCGCCGTCGCCGACGATGAAATGGTCGAGCACCCGCACGTCCACCAGCGCCAGCGCGTCCTTGAGGCGCTGGGTCAGCACGCGGTCGGCCTGGCTCGGCTCGGCGACGCCGGATGGATGGTTGTGGGTCAGAATCAGTGCGGCGGCGTTGTGCGCCAGGGCGCGCTTGACCACCTGCCGCGGGTAGACGCTGGCGCTGTCGATGCTGCCGTGAAACAGCGCCTCGAAGGCCAGCACGCGGTGCTTGGCGTCGAGGAACAGGCAACCGAACACCTCGTGCGGCTCGTGGCGCAGCAGCGCCTTGAGGTAGTCGCGCACCGCCTGCGGGCTTTCCAGCGCGGAGTCGCGGCGCAGCCGTTCGGCCAAGTGGCGGCGGGCCATTTCCAGCACCGCCTGCAACTGCGCGTACTTGGCCGGGCCCAGGCCCAGGTGCTGGCTGAAATCGGCCAGATCGGCCTGCAGCAGGGCCCGCAGACTGCCGAACTCGGCGAGCAGCTGGCGCGCCAGGTCCACCGCGCTCCTACCCGCCACCCCGGTGCGCAGGAAGATCGCCAGCAGCTCCGCATCGGTCAGCGAGGCGGCGCCCTGGGCCAGGAGTTTTTCCCGCGGGCGCTCCGCCGCGGGCCAATCGCGAATGCTCATCTCACCTCCTTGTCCGAGCCAGGCGCCCGCTGCTCCGCTGCGGGCGCTGTGCTATCGTAGCCCATCTTTTTACGCGGGGCCGGCCTGGGGAGGCGTTGGCACCGTGGCGCACATCCACCTGTATATAAAAGGCAGGCCTATGCAGCGGCTGTATCGCAAACGCATCATCGTCGGCGTCGGTGGCGGCATCGCCGCCTACAAGAGCGCCGAACTGGTGCGCCGACTCAAGGATCAGGGCGCCGAAGTGCGCGTGGTGATGACCCAGGGCGGGCGCGAGTTCATCACCCCGCTGACCCTGCAGGCCCTCTCCGGCCATCCGGTGCACCTCGACCTGCTCGACCCGGCCGCCGAAGCCGCCATGGGCCATATCGAGCTGGCGCGCTGGGCCGACCTGATCCTCATCGCCCCGGCCACCGCCGACCTGATCGCGCGCCTGGCCCAGGGCATCGCCAACGACCTGCTGACCACCCTGGTGCTGGCCACCGATGCGCCGATTGCCCTGGCCCCGGCGATGAACCAGGCGATGTGGCGCGACGCCGCCACCCAGGCCAACCTGGAACTGCTGCAGCAGCGCGGCATGCGCCTGTTCGGCCCGGCCGCAGGCGCCCAGGCGTGCGGCGACGTCGGCCTCGGCCGCATGCTGGAAGCCGAGCAGCTGGCGCAACTGGCCGCCGACTGCTTCCAGCGCCAGGCGCTGGACGGCCTGCATATCCTGATCACCGCCGGGCCGACCCAGGAAAACATCGACCCGGTGCGCTACATCACCAACCACAGCTCCGGCAAGATGGGCTTCGCCCTGGCCGAGGCCGCCGCCGAAGCCGGCGCGCGGGTGACCCTGGTCAGCGGCCCGGTGCACCTGCCGACGCCGGACCGGGTCAGCCGCATCGACGTGGTCAGCGCCCGCGACATGCTCGCTGCCTGCGAAGCGGCGATGCCCTGCGACGTGCTGATCGCCGCCGCCGCAGTGGCCGACTACCGCCCGGAAGTGGTCGCCCAGCACAAATTGAAGAAAGACCCCACCAGCGGTGATGGGCTGCTCCTGCAAATGGTGCGCAACCCGGATATCCTCGCCACCATCGCCGGCCGCGCCGATCGCCCGTTCAGCGTCGGCTTCGCCGCCGAGACCGAGAACCTGCTCGAATACGCCTCGCGCAAGCTGCGCGACAAGAACCTCGACCTGATCGTCGCCAACGATGTGGCCAACCCCAGCATCGGCTTCAACAGCGAGGAAAACGCCATCACCGTGATCGACCGCGAGCTGCAGCAGAGCAGCTTCGCCCAGACCAGCAAGGGCAAGATCGCCCGCCAGTTGATCACCCTTATCGCCGACCGCCTGAACAAGAACTGACCATGCACGCTTTGCAAGCCAAGATCCTCGACCCCCGCCTCGGCCAGGACTTTCCCCTGCCGCAGTACGCCACACCCGGTTCGGCCGGCCTCGACCTGCGCGCCATGCTCAAGGAGGACGTCGTTCTCGAGCCTGGCCAGACCCTGCTGATCCCCACCGGCCTGTCGATCTATATCGGCGATCCGAACCTGGCCGCGCTGATCCTGCCGCGCTCGGGCCTGGGCCACAAACACGGCATCGTCCTCGGCAACCTGGTCGGCCTGATCGACTCGGACTACCAGGGCGAGCTGATGGTGTCGTGCTGGAATCGCGGCCAGAGCGCGTTCCGCATCGCCGTCGGCGAGCGCATCGCCCAGCTGGTGCTGGTACCGGTGGTGCAGGCGCATTTCGAGTTGGTCGAGGAGTTCGACGAGAGCCAGCGCGGCGCCGGCGGCTTCGGCCACTCCGGCAGCCACTGAGCCCAATGCCAACACGGACGACCCGCCGAGGAGCCCCCGCGTGAAACTCTTCAAGCGCACCGCCAAGGAAGCCGACAGGCCTCTGAACGACGCCGCGGCAGCGAAACAGCCGACCGGCAAAGCGCTCGGCCCCTTGCTGCCCGGCCTGCTCGCCGCCGCCCTCGGCATCGGCGCCGGCGGCGCCCTGCTGTGGTTCGCGCAGAACAGCGACAGCCAGGCCCGCCAGGCCGAGCTGACCCAGGCCATCGGCAGCAGCCAGGCCGCCGCCGTGCAGCAGGCACTCAAGCAACTGCTGGCCGACAACCTCGCCGCCGCGCGCAACCCCGAGCTGCTGCAGGCGCTGCAGAGCGGCGACAACCAACAGCAACGCGACGCCGAGCGACGCCTGGGCTACTGGGACGGCGTGGTCGACGCCCACCTCAACCGCCGCGCCGAAGCGGTGCAGGACGGCAGCCGCGCTGCGCCGATGAACTTCGCCGGACTGGACATGCTGCGCCGCGCCGAAAGCGGCCAGCAGCCGGCAGTGGAGGCCTATCGGGTCGGCGACCGCTGGCTGGCCTACAGCGCCGTGGCGCTGCGCCTGAACGACAACCAGCCGGCGCAGGGCACCCTGCTGCTGGCCGTCGACCTCCAGCGCCTGCTCGCCAGCCTGCCGCCGCTGCCGGCGGAGCTCGGCCAGCTGCAACTGGTGCAGAAGTTCGGCAACAGCCCGCCCCAGGTGTTGCTGCAACGCGGCCAGAGCGAGGGCGGCACAGCGCAGAGCTTCGCCACCGGCAACCCCAACTGGACGCTCAGCTTCGCCCCCGGCCCGGCCCTGGCCAGCGGCCTGCCGCCGACCCTGCTCGGCCTCGCCGCCCTGCTCGCCCTGGGCGGCGCGCTGATCGGCCTGATGCTGCTGCAGGGCGCGCAGCAGCGCCGCCTGCTCGACGACGTTCAGCGACTCGCGCAGATGCTCAAAGAACTCTCCGCGGGCAAAGCCGTCAAAGCCATCAGCCTGAGCCTGCCGGCCCTGGACAGCCTGGCCCAGGGCCTGGCGCGCCTGCCGCGCCGCAGCAACGAAAGTGCCGGCAGTGCCACAGGCAACGGAACAACCGCGGCCCCCGCCGCCCAGCCCGCGAGCAAGCCGGCGGAGGCGGTCGACCCGCTGTTCCAGGACACCGATATCCTCGATATCGACATTCTCGACGACGACCAGGATCTCCTGGGACTGGAGCAGACACCCGCAATGACCATTAGCCAAAGCGCCCCGACCCTCCCCGCCGACATCTTCCGCGCCTACGACATCCGCGGTGTGGTGGGCGACAGCCTGACCGCAGAAACCGCCTACTGGATCGGCCGCGCCGTCGGTTCGCAGAGCCTGGCGCAGGGCGAGCCCAACGTCATCGTCGGCCGTGACGGCCGCCTGTCCGGCCCCGAGCTGCTGCAGCAACTGGTGCAGGGCCTGCTCGACTGCGGCTGCCAGGTCACCGACGTCGGCATGGTGCCGACCCCGGTGGTGTACTTCGCCGCCAACGTGCTCGAAGGCCGCTCCGCGGTGATGCTCACCGGCAGCCACAACCCACCGGACTACAACGGCTTCAAGATCGTCATCGCCGGCGACACCCTGGCCAACGAACAGATCCAGGCGCTCAAGGCACGCATCGACAACAACGACCTGGCCAGCGGCGTCGGCAGCGTGCAACAGGTCGACGTGCTGGAGCGCTACTTCAAGACCATCCGCGACGACATCGCCCTGGCCAGGCCGCTCAAGGTGGTGGTCGATTGCGGCAACGGCGCCGCCGGGGTGATCGCCCCGCAACTGATCGAGGCCCTCGGCTGCAGCGTGATCCCGCTGTTCTGCGAAGTCGACGGCACCTTCCCCAACCACCACCCGGACCCGGGCAAGCCGGAGAACCTGGTCGACCTGATCGCCCGGGTCAAGGCGGAAAACGCCGACCTCGGCCTGGCCTTCGACGGCGACGGCGACCGCGTCGGCGTGGTGACCAACACCGGCACCATCGTCTACCCGGACCGCTTGCTGATGCTGTTCGCCAAGGACGTGGTGTCGCGCAATCCCGGCGCCGACATCATCTTCGACGTCAAATGCACCCGCCGCCTGACCCCGCTGATCAGCGGCTACGGCGGTCGCCCGGTGATGTGGAAGACCGGCCACTCGCTGATCAAGAAGAAGATGAAGGAAACCGGCGCGCTGCTGGCCGGCGAGATGAGCGGGCACATCTTCTTCAAGGAGCGCTGGTACGGCTTCGACGACGGCATCTACAGCGCCGCGCGCCTGCTGGAAATCCTCAGCCTCGACAAGCGCGATGCCGAGTTGGTGTTCAACGCCTTCCCCAGCGACATCGCCACCCCGGAGATCAACATCCAGGTCACCGAGCAGAGCAAGTTCCCGCTGATCGAGCGCCTGCAGCGCGAAGGCCAGTGGGGCGAAGCCAACCTCACCAGCATCGACGGCGTGCGCGTCGACTATCCCAAGGGCTGGGGCCTGATCCGCGCCTCCAACACCACGCCGGTGCTGGTGCTGCGCTTCGAGGCCGACACCCAGGAAGAGTTGCAGCGTATCCAGGATGTGTTCCGCGGCCAACTGCACAAGGTCGCCCCCGACCTGCAACTGCCCTTTTGATCGATTTGTTCCAGGAGCCCCCCATGACCCTCGAGCGTGACGCCGCCGCCCAGGTTGCCAAGGTACTGTCCGAAGCCCTGCCCTATATCCGCCGCTTCGTCGGCAAGACCCTGGTGATCAAGTACGGCGGCAACGCCATGGAAAGCGAGGAGCTCAAGCAGGGCTTCGCCCGCGACATCGTGCTGATGAAGGCCGTCGGCATCAACCCGGTGGTGGTGCACGGCGGCGGCCCGCAGATCGGCGATCTGCTCAAGCGCCTGTCCATCGAGAGTCATTTCATCGACGGCATGCGCGTTACCGACACCGCCACCATGGACGTGGTGGAGATGGTGCTCGGCGGCCAGGTCAACAAGAGCATCGTCAACCTGATCAACCAGCACGGCGGCAGCGCCATCGGCCTGACCGGCAAGGACGCCGGGCTGATCCGCGCCAAGAAGCTCAAGGTCAGCCGGCAGACGCCGGAAATGACCCAGCCGGAAATCATCGATATCGGCCACGTCGGCGAGGTCACCGGGGTCAACACCGACCTGCTCAACATGCTGGTCAAGGGCGACTTCATCCCGGTGATCGCACCGATTGGCGTCGGCCCGGACGGCGAGTCCTACAACATCAACGCCGATCTGGTGGCCGGCAAGGTCGCCGAAGCGCTCAAGGCCGAGAAGCTGATGCTGCTGACCAATATCGCCGGCCTGATGGACAAGCAGGGCGAAGTGCTCACCGGCCTGACTACCGAGCAGGTCGACGCGCTGATCGCCGACGGCACCATCTACGGCGGCATGCTGCCGAAGATCCGCTGCGCCCTGGAAGCGGTGCAGGGCGGCGTGCACAGCGCGCACATCGTCGACGGCCGGGTGCCCAACGCGGTGCTGCTGGAGATCTTCACCGACAGCGGCGTCGGCACCCTGATCACCAACCGCAAGCGCCATTGAAAAGCGGCCGCTAGCGGCCTGCCGATGCCCCTCTCCCTCCGGGAGAGGGTGCCCGGGCCGTACCACCCAACCGGCGTACTCGCAAAGCCGGTGCGCACGGCCTGGGCGGCCCCGCGACACCCTGTGGGCTAACGCCGGCCATCGAGCCGCTTTATCACCGGCCATCTGTATGGCGACTCGAACTTGCCGCAAGTCCGCGCAAGAGCGACGCTCGCCAGGCACCCCCTGTAACGGAGCGCCCATGAGCAGCCGGCCAGAACCCAGCCAGTTCAGCTTCTTCCACCCCCTGCGCGTGCGCTGGGCCGAGGTCGATCCACAGAGCATCGTCTTCAACGGCCACTACCTGACCTACGCCGACGTCGCCATCACCGAGTATTTCCGCGCCCTCGGCGTGGCCTACCCGGCCGATCTGGCGCAAGACGGCGGCGACTTCTTCGCCATCCGCACCCTGCTCGAATACCGCGCCCCGGCGCGCTTCGACGAGCAGCTGCAGATCGGCATCCGCGCCGCCCGCCTCGGCCGCTCCAGCCTGACCTTCGCCCTCGGCATCTGGCGCGACGGCGAGCTGCTCACCAGCGGCGAGATCGTCTACGTGCATGCCGATGGTGCCACGCGCAGCAGCGCGCCGCTGCCGGGTTGGCTGCGGGAGAAGATTCTGGGCTTCGAGAGGACGGCGCCGCAGAGCTGAGGCGCCAGCGCTTAGGGCTTGGCCTTAGGCGCGCCGAACAGCTCGGCCAACCGCGCACGGTCGGCGGCGAAATCGGCCTCGGCCTTCTTGCGCGCCTCCTGGTAGCGGGCGATATCGCGCAGCAGGCGCTGCTGTTCGTCCTTGAGATTGTTGATCTGCACCAACAGGTGCTCCGGCACCGCCCGTCCGGCACGTTCGTGGTCGGCGGCCTGGCTCTGCAGGTTGGCCTGCTGGGTACGCACCGACTGCAGGTTGCCGCGCGCCACGCTGGTCACCCCGTCCAGCTCGGCGAGCTTGCGCTCGCGGGCCCGGTCGACGTCGTCCAGGTTGGTGTAAAGCCGCAGCAACTGCGCATCGCTGCTGGCACGCGCCTTGTCCGCCTGCATCCGGGCGAACTCCTCGGCCGTCGGCGCCGGCGGGATCACCCGCAGCACCCGGCCCTGGTCGTTGAGCACCTCGTAGCCCTTGGCGATGAACTCCGGTGGCACGCCCTGGCGGCTGAGCACCGTCACGCCCTTGTCGTCGACGTAGCGATACAGCTCGGCGGCCACCCCCGACAACGGCAGTAGCAAGCTGAGCAGCAGCGTACAGCGGGTCAGGAGCGGCTTGGGCATAAGAGGCAGATACCTTGTGCTGGACTAGATTCCGTACTCGGCGCGATAGGCTTGCACAGCCGGCAGATACTGCTTCAGTTCAGCATCCCCCGCCAGATATTCCAACACCTGCTCGAGTGACACGATGCTCACTACCGGCATGCCGAAGTCGCGCTCGACTTCCTGAATGGCGGACAGCTCGCCCTGGCCGCGCTCCTGGCGGTTCAGCGCGATCAGCGTGCCGGCGGCCTGGGCGCCCTGGCCCTGGATGATCTGCATCACCTCGCGGATCGCGGTGCCGGCGGTGATCACGTCGTCGACGATCAGCACCCGGCCCTTGAGCGGCGCGCCGACCAGGGTGCCGCCCTCGCCGTGGTCCTTGGCTTCCTTGCGGTTGAAGCACCAGGGCAGGTCGCGGCCGTGGTGCTCGGCCAGCGCCACCGCGGTGGTCGCCGCCAGCGGGATGCCCTTGTAGGCCGGACCGAACAGCACGTCGAAGTCGATGCCGCTGTCGACGATGGCCGCGGCGTAGAAACGCCCCAGCTGGGCCAGCGCCAGGCCGCTGTCGAACAGCCCGGCGTTGAAGAAATAGGGGCTGGTGCGCCCGGACTTGAGGGTGAACTGACCGAAACGCAGCACCCCGCGTTCGATGGCAAAACGGATGAAATCGCGCTGGTACGCTTGCATGAAAAAGCCCCGGGCGGCACGGATTTAGCTAATTGAGATGAGCTCGGGTATCATACACGCACGTGTTTTTGGGGGCCATTTATGCGGATCATCAGTGTGAACGTGAATGGTATTCAGGCTGCGGCCGAGCGAGGATTGCTCAGCTGGCTGCAAGCCCAGAATGCCGACGTGATCTGCCTGCAGGATACCCGTGCCTCCGCCTTTGAAATGGACGACCAAGCCTTCCAGCTGGATGGTTATTTCCTCTATGCATGCGATGGTGAAGTGCCCAGCCAAGGTGGCGTGGCACTCTATTCGCGGTTGCAACCCAAGGCGGTGATCAGCGGCCTCGGCTTTGAAATGGCCGACCGTTATGGGCGCTACCTGCAGGCCGATTTCGACAAGGTAAGTATCGCTACCCTGCTGCTGCCATCGGGGCGGGACAGCGACGAGAGCTTGAACCAGAAGTTCAAGTTCATGGACGACTTCACCCATTATCTGGACAAGCAACGGCGCAAGCGTCGCGAGTACATCTACTGCGGCTCACTGCACGTGGCGCACCAGAAGCTGGACGTGAAGAACTGGCGCGACTGTCAGCAGTCGCCGGGCTTCCTCGCGCCCGAGCGCGCCTGGCTGGATGAGGTGATCGGCAGCATGGGCTATGTCGACGCCCTGCGCGAAGTCAGCCGCGAAGGCGACCAGTTCAGCTGGTGGCCGGACAGCGAGCAGGCGGAAATGCTCAACCTGGGCTACCGCTTCGACTACCAGCTGCTCACCCCAGGCATGCGCCGCAGCGTGCGCACCGCGCGCCTGCCGCGCCAGCCGCGCTTCTCCCAGCATGCGCCGCTGATCGTCGACTACGACTGGATTCTCAGCGTCTGATCGACAGGTAGAAAAAAGCCGGCATCGCGCCGGCTTTTTTATTGCGCCCGTGGCTACTTCAGCAGGCGCCAGGCGAAGGGATAGCGGTAAGCCTGGCCTTCGTTGGCCTTGATCCCGGCGATGATGGTCAGCACCAGCGCGGCGATGCCCAGCAGCACCAGCAGCGGGAAACCGATCACCACCACCATCAGGATGAAGCAGACCACCGCCGCCAGCGCCACGCTGATCTGAAAGTTCAGCGCCTCCTTGCCCTGGGCGTCGACGAAGGGATCGAGGTCCTTCTTGATCTGCCAGACGATCAGCGGGCCGAGCAGGTTGCCGAAGGGGAACACCAGGCCGAAAAAGGCGGCGAAGTGGCAGAACATCGCCCATTGACGGGCTTCCTGGCTGGGCGTCGGAATCGGGGTTTGCGCGTCGTCGCTCATGGTGGTGCTCCTTGCTCGGGGAAAAGGTCAGTCGGCCAGCGCCGCCTGCTGCAGTTCGAACAGCTCGCTCATGCCCTTCTGCGCCAGGGCCAGCATGGCGTTGAACTCGTGCGGCTGGAACGGCGCGCCTTCGGCGGTGCCCTGCACCTCGATGAAACCGCCGGCATTGGTCATCACCACGTTGAGGTCGGTCTCGGCGGCGGAGTCTTCCAGGTAGTCCAGATCGAGCACCGGCTCGCCCTGGTAGATGCCCACCGACACCGCGGCGATCATCTGCTTGAGCGGCTCGCCCTTGAGTGCGCCGCGCTTCTTCAGCACCTTCAGCGCGTCGATCAGGGCGACCATGGCGCCGGTGATCGAGGCGGTGCGGGTGCCGCCGTCAGCCTGGATCACGTCACAGTCGACGTACAGGGTGTTCTCGCCCAGCTTGCTCATGTCCAGCGCGGCGCGCAGCGAACGGCCGATCAGCCGCTGGATCTCCAGGGTGCGCCCGCCCTGCTTGCCGCGGCTGGCTTCGCGCTGGTTACGCTCGCCGGTGGCGCGCGGCAGCATGCCGTACTCGGCGGTCAGCCAGCCCTGGCCCTGGCCCTTGAGGAAACGCGGCACGCCGGACTCGACGCTGACCGTGCAGATCACCTTGGTGTCGCCGAACTCCACCAGTACCGAACCCTCGGCGTGCTTGGTGTAGTTGCGGGTGATGCGAATCGAGCGCAACTGATCGGCGGCGCGGCCACTGGGACGTTTCATCGGGACAATACCTACTTCTTGAGTGAAATCTGCCCGCATTATAGGGGCCCGGCGGCACAGGCGACATGCCGAATTGGGTAGGGCCGACGCACTGCGCTACAATCGCCCGCCTTTCGAGCCGACTTTCCGAGAGGTACCCCATGGTTCACAGCATGACGGCCTTCGCCCGCTGCGAGCAGGCAACCGCGCACGGCACCCTGAGCTGGGAGCTGCGCTCGGTCAACCACCGTTACCTGGAACCGCACCTGCGCCTGCCAGACGCCTTCCGCGACCTCGAAGGCGCGGTGCGCGAAGCCCTGCGCCAGAGCCTGTCGCGCGGCAAGGTGGAATGCACCCTGCGCTTCGCCGAGGACAATGCCGGCAAGCCGCTGCAGGTCGACGGCGAGCGCGCCCGCCAACTGATCGCCGCCGCCGAGCAGGTCGCCGCGCTGATCCAGCAACCGGCGCCGCTCAACCCGCTGGAAGTGCTGGGCTGGCCCGGCGTGCTGGTGGCCGACGCCGCCGACCCGCAGGCGCTGAATGCCGCCGCCCTGGCGCTGTTCGACCAGGCGCTGGGCGAGCTCAAGGCCGGCCGCGCCCGCGAAGGCGCCGAACTGGCCAAGCTATTGGGTGAGCGCCTGGACGCCATCCTCGCCGAGGTCGCCGCATTGCGCGAGCTGGTGCCGCAGATGCTCGCCGCTCAGCGCGCCAAGATCGAGACCCGTTTCGCCGAACTGCAGGCCGAACTCGACCCGCAGCGCCTGGAGCAGGAGCTGGTGCTGCTGGCGCAGAAGAGCGACGTCGCCGAGGAACTGGATCGCCTGAGTACCCACGTCAGTGAGGTGCGCCGGGTGCTCAAGGCCGGCGGCGCCGCCGGCCGGCGCCTGGATTTCCTCATGCAGGAACTCAACCGCGAGGCCAACACCCTCGGCTCCAAGGCGTTCGATACGCGCAGCACCCAGGCCGCGGTCAATTTGAAAGTCCTGATCGAGCAGATGCGCGAACAGGTACAGAACATCGAGTAAGCCGCTGCTAGGCTTCGCATAACGTTTTCCGGGAAGCATCCATGACCGTCACCACCGGTACCCTCTATATCGTTTCCGCGCCCTCCGGCGCCGGCAAGACCAGCCTGGTCAAGGCGCTGATCGACAGCGAGGCGCAGATTCGCGTGTCGGTGTCGCACACCACCCGCGCCATGCGTCCGGGCGAGCAGGACGGAGTCAACTACCACTTCGTCGACCACGCCCAGTTCAACGCCATGCTCGAGCGCAGCGAGTTCCTCGAGCATGCTCAGGTCTTCGACAACCTCTACGGCACCTCGCAGCGCTGGGTCGAGCAGACCCTGGCCGCGGGCTTCGACCTGATCCTGGAAATCGACTGGCAGGGCGCGCAGCAGGTGCGCCGGCTGATGCCGCAGGCCAAATCCATCTTCATCCTGCCGCCGACTCAGGAAGCGCTGCGCCACCGCCTGACCAACCGTGGCCAGGACAGCGGCGAGATCATCGAGCGGCGCATGCGCGAGGCGGTCAGCGAGATGAGCCACTACGTCGAGTACGACTACCTGGTGATCAACGACGATTTCGCCCACGCCCTGAGCGACCTCAAGGCGATTTTCCGCAGCAACCAGTTGCGCCAGGAAACCCAGCAGCAGCGCCACGCCGGTCTGCTCAGCGAGTTGCTGGCCTGACCCGGCGCGCGCCGCCTGACGGTGGCGCCGCAGAAAATCAGCGCTTCCATTGTCGCTGGTGATTTTTTAGACTATTCAGTCCGCTCGCCCGCTCGGGCCAAGCCTATCCGCACAAGTTACGAGGAACACCATGGCTCGCGTTACCGTCGAAGATTGCCTGGACAACGTTGATAACCGCTTCGAACTGGTCATGCTCGCGACCAAGCGTTCGCGCCAGCTGGCCACCGGCGGCAAAGAGCCGAAAGTGGCCTGGGAAAACGACAAGCCCACCGTCGTCGCCCTGCGCGAAATCGCCGCCGGCCTGGTGGACTACGAAGTGGTCGCCCAGGAAGACATCGTCGAAGAAGAACCGCTGTTCGCCGCCTTCGAGGAAGAGGCCAACGAGCCTCTGTAAACCGATGAAGCCGGGTCGAAGTCGCGCGGCGCAGAGCCACGGCTGCCAACGGGGGAACCTCCCATGGCTGGCATAGACGCTCTCGCCGACCGACTTTCGGCCTACCTCGGCCACGACCAGGTCAACCTGGTCCGCCGCGCCTACTTCTACGCCGAACAGGCGCACGATGGCCAGCGCCGCCGCAGCGGCGAAGCCTACGTGACCCACCCGCTGGCCGTGGCCAGCATTCTCGCCGACATGCACATGGACCATCAGAGCCTGATGGCCGCCATGCTGCACGACGTCATCGAAGACACCGGCATCGCCAAGGAAGCGCTCAACGCGCAGTTCGGCGAGACCGTGGCCGAACTGGTCGACGGGGTCAGCAAGCTGACCCAGATGAACTTCGAGACCAAGGCCGAGGCGCAGGCCGAGAACTTCCAGAAGATGGCCATGGCCATGGCCCGCGACATCCGCGTGATCCTGGTCAAGCTCGCCGACCGCCTGCACAACATGCGCACCCTCGATGCCATGCCGCACGAGAAAAGCCGGCGCA
This sequence comes from Pseudomonas sp. AOB-7, assembly GCF_003696305.1. GTDB lineage: Bacteria > Pseudomonadota > Gammaproteobacteria > Pseudomonadales > Pseudomonadaceae > Aquipseudomonas. The sequence continues at coordinate 41,217 of NZ_RFFK01000017.1, forward strand.
TCGCCAAGGAAACCCTGGAAATCTACGCGCCCATCGCCAACCGCCTGGGCATGCACGCCATGCGCGTGGAGTTCGAGGATCTGGGCTTCAAGGCCATGCACCCGATGCGCTCCGAGCGCATCCGCGCCGCCGTGCGCCGCGCTCGGGGCAACCGCAAGGAAATCGTCAACAAGATCGAGGAGTCGATCAAGGCCTGCCTGCAGCGCGAAGGCATGGAGGGCGAGGTGCTCGGCCGCGAGAAGCACCTCTACAGCATCTACCAGAAGATGCGCGGCAAGCGCCGGGCGTTCAACGAGATCATGGACGTCTACGCCTTCCGCATCATCGTCGACAAGGTCGACACCTGCTACCGCGTGCTCGGCGCCGTGCACAACCTGTACAAGCCCCTGCCCGGCCGCTTCAAGGACTACATCGCGATTCCCAAGGCCAACGGCTACCAGTCGCTGCACACCACGCTGTTCGGCATGCACGGCGTGCCCATCGAGATCCAGATTCGCACCCGCGAGATGGAGGAGATGGCCAACAACGGCATCGCCGCGCACTGGCTGTACAAGTCCAACGAGGACGAAACGCCCAAGGGCAACCACGCCCGGGCACGGCAGTGGGTCAAGGGCGTGCTGGAGCTGCAGCAGCGCGCCGGCAACTCGCTGGAATTTATCGAGAGCGTGAAGATCGACCTGTTCCCCGACGAGGTCTACGTGTTCACGCCCAAGGGCCGCATCATGGAGCTGCCGAAGGGCTCCACCGCGGTCGACTTCGCCTACGCGGTGCACACCGACGTCGGCAACACCTGCATCGCCTGCCGCATCAACCGCCGCCTGGCGCCGCTGTCGCAGGCGCTGGAGAGCGGCTCGACGGTGGAAATCGTCACCGCACCGGGCGCGCGGCCCAACCCGGCCTGGCTCAACTTCGTGGTCACCGGCAAGGCACGCACCCATATCCGCCACGCCCTCAAGCAGCAGCGCCGCTCGGAATCCATCAGCCTCGGCGAGCGCCTGCTGAACAAGGTGCTGGCCAGCTTCGACACGCACCTGGAGAAGATCGCCCCCGAGCGTGTGCAGGCCGTGCTCGGCGAGTACCGCCAGGAGGTCATCGAGGACCTGCTCGAAGACATCGGCCTGGGCAACCGCATGGCCTACGTGGTGGCCCGCCGCCTGCTGGCCGAAAGTGGCGACGAGACCCTGCCGAGCAGCGAGGGGCCGCTGGCCATTCGCGGCACCGAGGGCCTGGTGCTGAGCTACGCCAAATGCTGCACACCTATCCCAGGCGATCCCATCGTCGGCCACCTGTCGGCCGGCAAGGGCATGGTGGTGCACATGGAAAGCTGCCGCAACATCGTCGATATCCGCCACAACCCGGAGAAATGCATCCAGCTCAACTGGGCCAAGGATGTCACCGGCGAGTTCAACGTCGAACTGCGCGTCGAGCTGGAGCACCAGCGCGGCCTGATCGCCCTGTTGGCCAGCAGCGTCAACGCCGCCGACGGCAACATCGAGAAGATCAGCATGGACGAACGCGACGGCCGCATCAGCGTGGTGCAACTGGTGGTCAGCGTGCATGACCGCGTGCACCTGGCCCGGGTGATCAAGAAGCTGCGCGCGATCAAGGGCGTGATGCGTATCACCCGGGTGCGCGCCTAGCGCCAGCGACAAATTTCAAGCTGCAAGCGACAAGCACCAGCCGGTTTCTTGAGCCTGCCATTTGCAGCCTGTAGCCTGACAGCCGCCTTTACTTGCAGCTCGAGGCCCATGGCTTGAAGCTGCCTTTTCCAAGGAGCGATTCATGAGCAAGACCGTCATCACCAGCGACAAGGCCCCGGCCGCCATCGGCACCTACTCCCAGGCGATCAAGGCCGGCAACACCCTCTACATGTCCGGACAGATCCCGCTGGACCCGGTCAGCATGGAGCTGGTCGAAGGCTTCGAGGCGCAGACCGTGCAGGTGTTCGAGAACCTCAAGGCGGTGGCCGAAGCCGCCGGCGGCTCGTTCAAGGACATCGTCAAGCTGAACATCTTCCTCACCGACCTCTCCCACTTCGCCAAGGTCAACGAAGTCATGGGCCGCTACTTCGAGCAGCCCTACCCGGCCCGTGCCGCCATCGGCGTGGCCGCCCTGCCGCGCGGCGCGCAGGTGGAAATGGACGCTATTCTGGTTCTCGAGTAAGTCCTGCGGCGGGGCCCGCTGCCCCGCCCTCTCTTCCCGCCCGGCATGGAGACCGCCATGCGCCTGCTTTCCCTGCTGCTGTGCAGCGCCCTGCTGGTCGGCTGCGCCGGCACCCCGAGCAACGACCCGAGCGGCACCTGGATCAACCAGGCGGCCATCGACGCCGCGCGCGAAAGCGGCCGCCTGCGCGAGGCGCTGCTGGCCTACGGGCCGAACCTGGAATGGCAGATCGACCCCGAGCGCCAGCAGGCCAGCTACAGCAACGGTTTCGAACTGGCCGAAGGGCGCCTGCAGGCGGCCGGCGACGGGCGCTGGCAGGTGACCTTCTACGGCGACTACCAGGAGCAGCTGAGCCTGCACGGCGGCCAGCTGACCCAGGTGGCCAGCGGCTACTGGCCGGAGCAGCGCTTCGCCCGCAGTGCCGGCCAGAGCAACGGCGCGCCGCTGGGCAGCAGCTTCGAGCAGGCGCTGTACCGCGACTACCTCGGCGGCGACTGGCTGATCGCCGAGGGCCTGGGCCAGGGCGGCCTGGTGCGTTTCGCCGCCGACGGCCAGGTCCAGGGCCTGCCCGGCGCCGAACGCTTCGCCCTGTGCCTGGCCGGCGACTGCGCGGCGATGAGCGGCGAGCACGACAGCCTGTGGCTGCAGGCAGGCGACCAGGGCAGCCCCTGGCTGTTCGTCCACGAGGGCGACCAGCTGCGCATCTTCGAGGCGCACAACCGCGCCCAGTTCGACGAGATGCCCGAGTACCAGCCCGGCCCGCAGCGCTGGCTGCTCAGGCGGCGCTGAGCGGCGTCGCGGCGATCGCCGGCAAGCTGGCTGCCACCTAGCCCGGATGCGATCCGGGACTGTGGCGGCAGGCAATTGCCGGATTGCATCCGCACCAGCCGCCCCCCCTTCAGCGCAAAGCGCCCAGCAGCAGCCAGCTCCCCAGCGCCAGCAGCAGCGCCCCGCAGCCGCGGTCCAGCCAGCGTACCCGACGCTGCAGCCAGCCCCGCCAGCGTCGCCGGCCGAGCAGGCGCACCAGCGCCAGATCCCACAGCCAGACCACCAGGGTCATCCAGGCCATGGCCAGGACCAGCCCCCAGACCGGCATGGCCGCCTCGCGCAGTACGCCGAACAACCCGGCATAGAACAGCGGCAGCTTGGGATTGAGGCTGCTGGCCAGCAGCCCTTGGCGCAGCCCGCGCCACCAGCTGCCGGCCGCCGCCTGCTGGCCCGATGGCAGGTGCAGCTCACGCCGCGACAGCAAGGCCTGCAGGCCGATCCAGGCGAAGTAGGCGCCGCCCAGCGCCTGCAGCCCCCGCCAGAAGCCACCACCCTGCCCCGGCAACAGGCCCAGGGCGAGCAACACCAGCAGCATGCTCAGCAGATTGGCCAGGGCGATACCGGCGGCGCAACCATCGGCCTGACGCCGGCCGTCGCCGAGGGCGGTGCGAATCAGCAGCAAGAAGTCCGGCCCCGGCGACAGCAGGGCGGCGAAATGGGTGCTGGCCACCAGCACGAACAAGGCAGACATCGAAAGCGACCTCCGGCGAACAGGGCGATCAGTTTCCCGAGGGCTCTGCGCCGGAGTCTTGGAGAAAACTCAGGTCACCGCGCCGCGCCGGAACTGGCCGGGGGTGACGCCGGTAAAACGCTTGAAGGTCCCGGCAAAATGCGCCTGATCGTAGAAACCCAGGCTCAGCGCCACCGCCAGCGGCGCCTGCTCGCTCAGCAGCAGGCGTTTGGCTTCGCGCACGCGGCGCTGCAGCAGGTAGGTGTGCGGCGGTACGCCATAGGCGCGGCGAAAGGCTTCGATCAGGTGACGCGGATGGCGCTGCACCAGCCCGGCCAACTGCTCCAGGCTGACCGCTTCGGCATAGTGCGCCTCCAGGTAGTCGCGCACGAAGGCCGTCACTCCGCCGTCGCGCGGCGCCGGGCGCGCCGCGCGCAGGCCGCCATGGCGGACGAACACCAGTTCCAGCACGGCCAGCAACTCGCTCTCCAGCGCCAGCGCGTCGCCGCGCTCGAACTCCTGCGCCAGACGCGCCAGACCCGCGGCGACCTGACCGTCGTCGGTCGGATTGAGGCTGCGAAAGCCATCGGGCAGGCGCTTGCGCCCGAGCAGCGCCGGCAGCCGCGCCTCCTCGATATAGAGCATGCGGTAGACCAGCCGCGGCGATTCGGCGTGGCCGGTGTGCGGCTCCTCGGGATTCATCAGCGACAGGGTACCGGCCGGCAGGGCATGGCGCTGACCACGGCACTGGTAGCCGCCGACGCCCGCCAGAATGGCGCCGACGGCGAAGGCATCGTGACTGTGGCGGCCGAACGCCTGCCCGGAGAAGTCGGCATGGAACAGCTCCACACCCGGCAGCCAGGGCTTGGCCAGCAGGCGATTGGCGTCCATCTAGCGCCCCGCCAGAATCGCCGCATAGCCCTCGCGGTAGCTCGGGTACTGCGGCGCCCAGCCCAGTGCGCGGGCGCGGGCGTTGCTGCAGCGCTTGCTGCCGGCGCGGCGCACGCGCTGCTCGTCGCTCCAGTGGCTGACGCCCAGTTGCCCGCGCAGCCAGGCCACCACCTCGTGCAGCGGCGCCGGCTCGTCGTCGACGCCCAGGTAGCAGTCGGCCAAGGGCGCACCCGCGGCGTCCGCCTGCAGCAGCGTGGCGAACAGCCCCGCTGCGTCATCGACATGAATGCGATTGCCGTACAGCGGCGGCGTCTCGCTGGCCCGATAACCGCCGCGCACCTGGCTCAGCAGCCACTCGCGGCCAGGGCCGTAGAGGCCGGTCAGGCGCACCACGCTGGCCGGCAGGCCGCTGCCCAGTGCCAGTTGCTCGGCCTCGCGCATGATCCGCGCCGAATAGCTCTGCGCCTCGGCCGGCGAATCCTCGTCGACCCACTCGCCCTGCTGCTGCCCGTATACCCCGCTGCTGGAGGCGAACAGGATGCGCCGCGGGCGTTGGCCGTGCTGCGCCAGCCAGGCCAGCACGTGGCGCAGGCCGTCGACATAGGCGGCGCGATAGCCGGCCTCGTCGTGCTGGCTGGCCGCCGCGCAATACACCAGGTAATCCAGCTCGCCCTGCGGCCAGGCCGCCGGGCAGGCGTCTGCGTGCAGATCGCCGGCCACCGGCGCGATGGCGGCGGGCAACTGCGCCACCGTACGGCGCAGGCCGTGCACCCGCCAACCGACTTCGGCCAGGCGCAGGCCGAGACGGGTGCCGACGTCGCCGCACCCGGCGATCAGCAGGCTGTTGCATGCGGACATGCTTTTCTCCCCGAGATTTGTGCGAAGGCGCAGTGTAACAGGCCGTTTAAAAACGTCGGCGAGGCAGTCAGCGCAAGGCAAAAACAGACGAAAAAACGGAGTTTACGAGCTGTAAATGAGCATTTTGAGCCTGTTTTTAACGCAGCGATGACAACGCAGATAGTTTTTAAACAGCCTGTTGGCCCGGTTGGTTCATTCGTATGCAAAGGCTATGCTTGTCGGCAACTTAATGGATAAACACTATGACCCTCACCGAACTGCGCTATATCGTCACCCTCGCCCAGGAACAGCACTTCGGCCGCGCCGCCGAGCGCTGCCACGTCAGCCAGCCGACCCTGTCGGTCGGGGTGAAGAAGCTGGAGGACGAGCTCGGCGTGCTGATCTTCGAGCGCAGCAAGAGCGCGGTACGCCTGACGCCGGTCGGCGAGGGCATCGTCACCCAGGCGCAGAAGGTGCTGGAGCAGGCCCAGGGTATCCGCGAACTGGCCCAGGCCGGCAAGAACCAGCTGGCCGCACCGCTGAAGATCGGCGCCATCTACACCGTCGGCCCCTACCTGTTCCCCCACCTGATTCCGCAGCTGCACCGGGTCGCCCCGGACATGCCGCTGTATATCGAGGAAAACTTCACCCATATCCTGCGCGACAAGCTGCGCACCGGCGAGCTGGACGCCATCATCATCGCCCTGCCGTTCCAGGAAGCCGATGTGCTGACCAAGCCGCTGTACGACGAGCCGTTCTACGCCCTGCTGCCAGCCGGCCACCCCTGGGCGGCGATGGACACCATCGACACCAAGCTGCTCAACGACAAGAGCCTGCTGCTGCTCGGCGAGGGCCACTGCTTCCGCGACCAGGTGCTGGAGGCCTGCCCGACCCTGCGCAAGGGCGGCGACGACCACGGCAAGCACACCACGGTGGAATCCAGCTCGCTGGAGACCATCCGCCATATGGTCGCCTCCGGCCTCGGCGTGTCGATCCTGCCGTTCTCCGCGGTGGACAGCCACCACTACGCGCCCGGCGTGATCGAGGTGCGTCCGCTCAGCGCGCCGGTACCCTTCCGCACCGTGGCCATCGCCTGGCGCGCCAGCTTCCCGCGGCCCAACGCCATCGAAGTGCTGGCCGACTCCATCCGCCTCTGCTCGGTCGCCCGCAACCCGCAGGCCAAGAGCGCCTGAGGTCGCAGCATGACCGAGTTGGCGACGGTTTCCGTCACCGCGCTCAAGGGCGTGGGTGCGGCCCTGGCCGAGAAGCTGGCCAAGGTCGGCCTGGAAAACCTGCAGGACGTGCTGTTCCACCTGCCGCTGCGCTATCAGGATCGCACCCGCATCACCCCCATCGGCGCGTTGCGACCGGGGCAGGATGCGGTGGTCGAAGGCATCGTCGCCGGTGCCGACGTGGTCATGGGCCGGCGCCGCAGCCTGCTGGTGCGTCTGCAGGACGGCAGCGGCACGCTGAGCCTGCGTTTCTTCCACTTCAGCCAGGCGCAGCGCGACGGCCTCAAGCGCGGCACCGCGCTGCGCTGCTACGGTGAAGTACGCCCCGGCGCCACCGGCCTGGAGATCTACCACCCGGAATACCGCGCGCAGAGCGGCGACGAGCCGGCCCCGGTGGAACAGAGCCTGACGCCCATCTACCCGACCACCGAGGGCCTCACCCAGCAGCGCCTGCGCAGCCTGAGCCAACTGGCCCTGGCCCGCCTCGGCCCGCACAGCCTGCCGGACTGGCTGCCCGACGAGCTGGCCCGCGACTACCGCCTGGCGCCGCTGAGCGATGCCATCCGCTACCTGCACCGGCCACCGCCGGACGCCGATGTCGAGGAGCTCGCCGAGGGCCGCCACTGGGCCCAGCACCGGCTGGCCTTCGAGGAGCTGCTGACCCACCAGCTGTCGCTGCAACGCCTGCGCGAGCAGGTGCGCGCGCAGCAGGCGCCGGCCCTGCCGCCGGCGAAAAGACTGCCACAGCAGTACCTCGCCAACCTCGGTTTCGCCCCCACCGGCGCGCAGCAGCGGGTCGGCGCCGAGATCGCCTACGACCTGGCGCAAAGCGAACCCATGCTGCGCCTGGTGCAGGGCGACGTCGGCGCCGGCAAGACAGTGGTCGCCGCCCTGGCCGCGCTGCAGGCGCTGGAGGCCGGCTATCAGGTGGCGCTGATGGCGCCGACCGAGATTCTCGCCGAGCAGCACTTTCTCAACTTCAGCAAGTGGCTGGCGCCGCTCGGCCTGGACGTCGCCTGGCTGGCCGGCAAGCTCAAGGGCAAGGCCCGCGCGGCCGCGCTGGAACAGATAGCCGCGGGCTGCCCGATGGTGGTCGGCACCCATGCGCTGTTCCAGGACGAAGTACGGTTCAAGCGCCTGGCGCTGGTGATCATCGACGAGCAGCACCGCTTCGGCGTGCAGCAGCGCCTGGCCCTGCGCCGGAAGGGCATCGACGGCCGGCTCTGCCCGCACCAGCTGATCATGACCGCCACACCCATCCCGCGCACGCTGGCGATGAGCGCCTACGCCGACCTGGACACCTCGATCCTCGACGAGCTGCCGCCGGGGCGCACCCCGGTCAACACCCTGGTGATCGCCGACAGCCGCCGCGACGAGGTGGTCGAGCGCGTGCGCAGTGCCTGCCAGCAGGGGCGCCAGGCCTACTGGGTGTGCACCCTGATCGAGGAATCCGAGGAACTCACCTGCCAGGCCGCCGAGACCAGCTTCGAGGAGCTCTCCAGTGCGCTGGGCGAGCTGCGCGTGGGGTTGATCCACGGGCGCATGAAACCGGCCGAGAAGGCCGCGGTGATGGACGAATTCAAGCTGGGCCGGCTGCAGCTGCTGGTGGCCACCACGGTGATCGAGGTGGGCGTCGACGTGCCCAATGCCAGCCTGATGATTATCGAGAACCCGGAAAGATTGGGCTTGGCGCAACTGCACCAGCTGCGCGGGCGGGTCGGTCGCGGCAGCGCCGCCAGCCACTGCGTGCTGCTCTACCACGCGCCGCTGTCGCAACTGGGCCGCGAACGCTTGGGCATCATGCGCGAGACCACCGACGGTTTCGTCATCGCCGAGAAGGACCTGGAGCTGCGCGGACCGGGCGAGATGCTCGGCACCCGCCAGACCGGTCTGCTGCAGTTCAAGGTGGCCGACCTGATGCGCGACGCCGACCTGCTGCCGGCCGTGCGCGACGCCGCCGCCGCCCTGCTGGAGCGCTGGCCGCAGCATGTCGCGCCGTTGCTGGAACGCTGGTTGCGTCACGGCCAACAATACGGTCAAGTGTGAACTGAATCACAGGGCGACCGTCGCCCCGAACCTTCGCGTCGATGCCCGCTGGTTATACTCCGGGGCACATGCGCCACCGCCGGATACCCGAAATGACTGAAGCCGCCCTCGCCCCCAACGCCCATCCGCAGCCGCCCGCGGTGATCCTGCAGCTGCTGGACAAGCTCGCCGTGCCCTACCGGGTCTGCGCCGAGCGCCCCGGCCTGCCGGCCGCCGCCCGACTGCAGGCGGTGCTGCTGGAGGATGCCGTGGGCGCCCTGCTGGTGCTCTACCCGCGCAGCCAGCTGCTCGACCTCGGCCGCCTGGCCGAACTCACCGGGCGCCAGCTCACCGCGGTCAAGCCGGAGCGGCTGGAGCGCATGCTCGGCAAGCACAACCTGGCGCTATTGCCCGGCCTGCCACCGCTGACCAGCTCGCCCTGCCTGTACGACGAGCGCCTGCTGCAGGTGCCCAGCCTGCTGGTGGAATCCGGCCAGCCCGGCGTGCTGCTGGAGATTCCCACCGAGGCCTACAAGACGCTGCTGAGCAAGGCCAGCGCAGCGCGCTTCGGCGAGCCGCTGAGCGCGATCAGGCCGAACCTCGACCGCCCCGACGACGACCGCGCCGAGATCACCCAGGCGGTGCAGGCCTTCACCGCGCGGCGCATCCAGCAGCGCCTGGAGGAAACCATCGAGATTCCGCCGCTGCCGGAGACCGCGCAGAAGATCATCAAGCTGCGCGTCGACCCCGACGCCACGGTGGACGACATCACCGGCGTGGTCGAGACCGACCCCGCGCTGGCCGCCCAGGTGGTCAGCTGGGCCGCCTCGCCCTACTACGCCGCGCCGGGCAAGATCCGCTCGGTGGAGGACGCCATCGTCCGCGTGCTGGGCTTCGACCTGGTGATCAACCTGGCGCTCGGCCTGGCCCTGGGCAAGACCCTCAGCCTGCCCAAGGACCAGCCGCAGCACGCCACGCCCTACTGGCAGCAGGCGATCTACAGCGCCGCGGTGATCGAGGGCCTGACCCGCGCCATGCCCCGTGCGCAGCGCCCGGAAGCCGGCCTGACCTACCTCGCCGGGCTGCTGCACAACTTCGGCTACCTGGTCCTGGCGCACGTGTTCCCGCCGCATTTCTCGCTGATCTGCCGGCACCTGGAGGTCAACCCGCACCTGCCGGCCAGCCATATCGAGCAGCACCTGCTGGGCATCACCCGCGAACAGATCGGCGCCTGGCTGATGCGCCACTGGGACATGCCCGAGGAACTGGCCTGCGCCCTGCGCTTCCAGCACGACCCCAGCTACGCCGGCGATCACGCCGCCTTCGCCAACCTGGTGTGCCTGGCCGTGCGCCTGCTGCGCAACCGCGGCATCGGCGCCGGACCGCAGGAAGAGATTCCCGATGAACTGTTCGAGGCCCTGGGCCTGAGCCGGGAAAAGGCCGACGACGCGGTGAGCAAGGTGCTGGCCGCCGAAGTGGCGCTGCGCGAACTGGCGGCGCAGTTCCAGCATCCGCACTGAGCCGACGCCACCCGCGCGCTGCTCGTGGGGTCATGCACGGGCGCGCGTAGCTTGGCGCTGAGCGCAGCGAAGCCCAACGGGGCGCGCGCAGCGCTCCGCCCGACGCTTCCGAGGCTTGCTCCGCCTAGCGCGCCTGGCGCAATTGCTCGCGGCGTTCGCCGAACAGCTGCGGTACCGCCGCCACGCTGGCGGCGAGCAGGCGGTTGACGCTGGCGTGCTCGTACAGCGCGGCATACTCGGCCAACTGCTCGCTGGGCATCTGCCGGTAGGCATAGAGCATGAAGGATTCCACCGCCTGCGCGCTGGACTGGCGAATGGCCGCGGCCTGGGCTTGGGTCTGCGCCTGCAGCTCGGCCTCGTCGAGGTTCTCGCCGCGCGCGCGCAGCGCCAGCAGCGCCTGGGTCTTGCCCACCTCGTAACGCAGCAGGCTGGCCAGCACCGTGGTGTGCGCCGCCGCATCCAGACGCTTGACCAGTTCCAGGCGCACACCGCGCGGCGGCTGCGCGGCCAGGCGCTGGCGATACTCGACCAGGCCCTGCGGCTGCTCGCCGACCGCCCGTTCGGCGGCGGTGAAACGCCGCGCCAGCGGGCTGTCGAGGCGCTCGCGGGCCTGCGCCAGCTGCGCGGCATCGAGCTGGGCGCTGACCCGCTTGGCCAGCTCCAGGCACAGCGCCGGGCCGGCGAACAGCTGCCCCAGGCGCTGCTGCTCGGCCGGCTCCTGGCCGCGTTGCAGCAAGGGCGCGCTCTGCTCGCAGAGCAGATGGATACCGGCCAGTTCGAACAACGGCAACAGCGCGTGGGGAGAGGCCGGCTCGGCCCGCAGCGAGGCGGCCGCCAACAGCAGGAGGGGCAGGACGATCAGACGCATGGCCAGGCTTTCCACTGGGACTTGCCGGGCAGCCTAACCAAAGCGCGGCGCGCCGACCAGCGACGGCGCGCGCAACTGGGGATCAGGCGGCCTTTTTCGCCGAATCGACCTTCTTCTTCGGTGTCAGGTGCTTGGTCAGCCCCTGGAACCACATCACCAGCGCCGGGTTGCCCTGGATCTGGATGTCCTTGTTCTGGATGCCCTGCATGAAGGCCAGCTGCTTGTTCTTCGCGGTCATGGTGGCGAAACCATAGGCGGCATCCTTGAAGCCGATGGCGAAAGCGGGCTGACTGGCCGGGCCGCGCTTGCTGCTGATGCGCTGGCCCGCGACGATGAAGTGGCGCGCCACCTTGCCGTCCAGGGTATGCAGCTGGAACACCATATCGCGGCCTTCGAGCTGCTGACGAAACGCCGGGTTGTCGCGACTGGCCTTGGCCATGAGGCGGCCCAGCATCCACAGGAGAAAACGGAATTTCATGCACAGGCCCCAATTATCGAAGATGATGGCCGCGCATTGTAGTGGTTTTCTTGCAGGACTACAGCCTGCCAAAAGCACGGTGGGGACGCTGAAGGCGCCGGCTGCGTCGTACGCACCCAGACGGGAGAGGCCCGGAGCCGAGCGGCTCCGGGCGACAGGCTCAGTTGACCGCGTCTTTCAGGGACTTGCCCGGTTTGAAGGCGACGGTGTTGCTGGCCTTGATCTTGACCGGCTGACCGGTTTGCGGGTTCTTCCCGGTGCGGGCGCCACGGTGGCGCTGGACGAAGGTACCGAAGCCCACCAGGGTCACACTGTCCTTGCGGTTCAGTGCACCGGTGATTTCTTCCAGTACGGCGTTGAGTACACGATTGGCCTGATCCTTGGTCAGATCAGCCTTTTCGGCGATGGCGGCGGCGAGTTCCGGTTTACGCATAGATGCCTCTTTGACGGTTTTTTGTTGTTGTGTCCGTGCTGTCCTTCCAGAACAGCGCCCAAGGCGCCGCAACAGCTCTGCGCTGCGGCAGACCCCAGGGAGAATGGCATGCCGCATCGCACTGCGCCAGTCTCGTCCGACACTTTGGCCGGGCATTTTCGTGGCGTATCCGACAGAACCGCCGGCAATCATGCCAACAGCGCCGGCAGCTCCCGGTTCAGCGCCAGTTTTTCCTGCACGGCGCTGCCGGTCAGGGCGTAGCCCAGCAGGCTGCCCGCGGCGTCGCGGCACAGCGCCTTGATATCGCCGCCGCTGCCTTCCACCGTCCACTCGCCCTGGCTGCCGCGCGGCGGCGGCGACACCACCAGCGGGCACACCGGGGTCTTCACCGTCACCGGCATGGGGCCATAGCTGACCGCCGTCGGCTCGCCGGCCAGGGTCTTGGCCAGGGCGCGGGCGCAGGCCATCAGCGGCATCACGTAGAGCAGGTTGAGGCCGTCCACCTCGGCGCAGTCGCCGAGGGCATAGATATGGGCGTGGGAGGTCTGCAGCCGGCGGTCGACCACTACCCCGCGGCCCACCGCCAGGCCGGCGGCGGCGGCCAGCTCGATGCGCGGGCGCAGGCCGACGGCGGACACCACCAGGTCGCAGTCGATCAGGCTGCCGTCGGACAGCAGCGCCTGCAGCACCTCACCCTTGTGGTTGAGGCTGGCCAGCACCGGGCCGAGATGGAAACGCGCGCCGAGGCTTTCCAGGCCGGCCTGCACCGCCGCCGCGGCGGCCGGGTGCAGCAGGCCGGGCATGACCTGCTCGCAGGGCGCCACCAGCTCGACCTGATAGCCGCCGGCGCTGAGGTCGTTGGCGAACTCGCAGCCGATCAGGCCGGCGCCGAGCAGCAGCACGCGGTGCTTGCCGGCCGCCGCCGCGCGAAAGCGTGCGTAGTCCTCCAGGTCGTTGATCGGGTAGATGGCGTCCTGCGCGTCGCCTTCCACCGGCACGCGGATCGGCTCGGCGCCCCAGGCCAGCACCAGGTCGCGATAGGCCACGGCTTCCTCGCCGATCCACAGGCGCTGGTGCTCCGGGTCGATGCCGGTGATGCGGGTGTGGGTGCGGATCTCGGCCTTGAGCTGCTCGGCCATGGCGCCCACCTCGGCCATGGCCAGGCCGTCGGCGTCCTTGTTCTTGCCGAAGCCGGTGGACAGCATCGGCTTGGAGTAGGAGCGCCCGTCGTCGGCGGTGATCAGCAGCAGCGGCGTATCGCCGTCCAGCTTGCGCCACTCCTTGGCCAGGTTGTAGCCGGCCAGGCCGGTGCCGACGATCACCACAGGTGCACTCATGTTCACAACTCCTCGCTTCGCATACGACGCGACGGCCCGCGGGCCGTCGCCATTGATCCAGTGAAAGAAACCGCGCCGCTCAGGACACTTCGATCATCTCGAAATCCGTCTTGCCCACGCCGCAGTCCGGGCATACCCAGTCGGCGGGGATGTCCTCCCAGGCCGTGCCGGGATCTATGCCCTCTTCGGGCAGGCCCTCGGCCTCGTCATAGATGAAACCGCAGACCACGCATTGCCACTTGCGCATCGCCCTCTCCTTCCGCGCCCGCTCACACCGACCCTACTCCAGATAGGGTTCGCCAGCCAAGCGCGCGGCGCCCCCTCCAGACGGAGGTTGGGGCGCCGCATGGCCGTAATCGGTACGCAACGTGACGCCCTCGGATATGTCCGCGGGCCAGGGTTGAAGCAGTATCCAGGGCCTCCCGGGGAAAACCGGGCGATTCCAACAAGAAAGCACGAGGCCACGCACCGATGAACGCGATTCTCTCCGCGGCGATCCTCGCCCTCCTCGCTCTGACCTTCTGGGTGCTGCTGCGCTGGGGCCGGCTACGCTGCACCGGCAGCGAGCCGGTGGGGCTGTTCACCTTCCTCGCCATCCTCTTCACCTCGGGCCTGGACATGGGCCTGATCATCTTCCCGCTCACCGAATTCCCGGTGTACGCCAGCGAGGCGCCCTACCAGTTCTCCAACCCGCTGGCGGTGGCCTTCGGCTTCTGGGGCTTCCTGGTCTGGCTGCTGTACTTCATCACCACCTTCTACTTCTGCGTGATCGAACCCAAGGTCAAACTGTTCGAGCTGCGTCCGGTGAAGCTGGTGAACAACCTGGTGATAGTCGCCACCTGCGCCTTCACCGCCTACCTGTTCCTGGTCAATATCGCCTGGTACGCCCCCGAGGTCGGCGAGGCCTGGCAGTACCTGACGGTGGTGGCGATCCTCCTGGCGGCGATCTACTCCAGCACCGATATCCGCTACCTGAAGATCCTCAGCGTCGCCTCCACCTGGCTGTTCTTCGCCCTGATCCTGGCCATGGCGCTGGTCGGCGGGGTCGGCCCCGAACATTTCGCCGCGGCAGCGGCGGCCATCGGCAGCGGCTACTTCGCCGAGCTGCCGCGCTTCGTCCTGCCGCTGAGCGACTACCACGCCTTCTACCTGTTCTGGTGGTTCGCCTGGAGCATCATGGTCGGCCAGTTCGTCTCGCGCTTCGTCGGCGGCCTGAAGACCTACCAGCTGCTGCTGGCGCTGCTGATCATCCCGTCGATTCCGCTGGCGATCTGGTTCGCCGTGCTGCACCACCATTTCGCCGAGAACATCGCCATCGCCCCGCTGTGGAAGCTGGCGATGCTCGCCGTGGGGGTGATCTTCGTGATCAACTCGGTGGATTCGCTGGTGCGCCTGTACAGCGACAACCTCGGCCTCAGCGTGCAGCGCCTGGGCCGCGGGCGCTTCCTGGCCTGCCACTTCACCCTGCTCGGCGCCCTGGTGCTGGCCTTCAAGTTCACCCCGTTCGAGATCCACTGGGTGGGCCTGACGGTGATCGGCCTGTACGCCGTGACCCTGGTCCTGCTGCTGCGCCGCTGCCGCCCGGCGTTGCGCGGCATCGGCGCGCCACGGCCAGGCGTCAGTCGAGCTTGAGCACCTTGGCCAGCACCACCTTGGGCCCCTTCATCTTCTTGACGATGATGCGCAGGCCGTCGGTTTCCAGCACCTCTTCCTCCTCGGGCATGCGCTTGAGGTAGTCGTAGATCAGCCCGGCCAGGGTCTCGGCCTCGATGTGGTCGAGGTCGACGCCGAGCAGGCGCTCGACCTTGGCCAGCGGCGTGTCGCCGCGCACCAGCAGCTTGCCCGGCTGGTAGGCGAGGATGCCGCGCTCGGCCTTGCGGTGCTCGTCCTGGATATCGCCGACCAGGGCCTCGAGCACGTCCTCCATGGTCAGGTAGCCGATCACCTTGCCGTCGGCCTCCTCGACCAGGGCGAAGTGCGCGCCACCCTGGCGGAACTGTTCGAGCAGCTGCGACAGCGGCATGTGCCGGTTGACCCGCTCCAGCGGATGCATCAGTTCGCCCAGCTTGAGCGCCGAGGGCAGCATCTCCAGCAGCGACAGGTGCAGCAGCAGGTCCTTGATATGCAGCACGCCGACGAACTCGCCCTTGCTCTCGTCGAAGATCGGGTAGCGGCTGTACTTGTGCCGGCGGAAGGTGGCGAACACCTGGTCGAGGCTGGCGTTGAGCTCCAGGTACACCAGGTCCTCGCGCGAGTTGGCCCAGTCCACCACTTCCAGCTCACCGAGCTCCACCGCCGAGGCCAGCACGCGCATGTCCTGGTCGCTGGGCGCGCTGGCGCGGCTGGAGTGGAGGATCAGCTTGAGCTCGTCGCGGCTGTAGTGGTGCTCGTGGTGCGGCCCCGGCTCGCCCTGGCCGGCGACGCGCAGGATGGCGTTGGCGCTGGCGTTGAGGACGAAGATCGCCGGGTACATCAGCCAGTAGAAGGCGTACAGCGGCGCCGCCGTCCACAGCGAAAGCAGCTCGGGCTTGCGGATCGCCCAGGACTTGGGCGCCAGCTCGCCGACCACTATGTGCAGGTAGGAAATGATCGAGAACGCGGTGAAGAAGGCGATGCCGTGCACCAGCTTAGGCGACTCCACGCCCAGGGCGCCGAGCAGCGGCTCGAGCAGGTGGGCGAAGGCCGGCTCGCCGACCCAGCCCAGGCCCAGCGAGGCCAGGGTGATGCCCAGCTGACAGGCCGACAGGTAGGCGTCCATCTGGTTGTGCACGGTGCGCAGGATATGCCCGCGCCAGCCGTGCGCCTCGGCCAGGGCGTCGACCTTGGTGGCGCGCAGGCGGACGATGGCGAACTCGGCGGCGACGAAGAAGCCGTTGAGCAGGACCAGAAACAGGGCGAACAGGACGAGGCCGAAGTCGGCGAAGTAGGTGGAAACGGAGAGGCTCGTGGAAGGGTCCATGGGGATTCGGGTTGGCCAATGACCGCTAGAGGGTGGGGGCTGGCGCGACGCTTTGCAAGAGCCGAGGCGGCCTCAGCGGACGCGCTGCACCACCTGCGCCGGGGCGAAATGACAGGTGAAGGTACTGCCCTTGCCCGGCACGCTGACGATCGCCAGATTGCCGCGATGGCGCAGCAGCACGTGCTTGACGATGGCCAGGCCGAGGCCAGTACCGCCGGTGTTGCTGGCACGGCTGGAGTCGACCCGGTAGAAGCGCTCGGTCAGCCGCGGCAGGTGCTTGGCCTCGATGCCCATGCCGGTGTCCTGCACGCTGAGGTGCGCGCCCTGCTCGTCGCCCTGCCAGCGGATGCGAATCTCGCCGCCGGCCGGGGTGTACTTCACCGCATTGAACACCAGGTTGGAGAAGGCGCTGCGCAACTCCGCCTCGCTGCCCTTGAGCCTGAGGTGCGGGTCGGCTTCCAGGCTGATGCGATGGTGCTGCTCGCCGGACAGCGCCTGGGCGTCGTTCTTGATCGACAGCAGCAGCAGGTCGACCGCCACCGGCTGGTTGTCCGAGGGGTAGTCGGTGGCCTCCAGCTTGGCCAACAAGAGCAGGTCGTTGAGCAGCGTCTGCATGCGCGCGCCCTGCTGCTGCATCTGCTGCAGCGCCCGCAGCCAGCGCGGATTGACCGCCTCGACGTTGTCCAGCAGGGTCTCCAGGTAACCGGCGATCACCGTCAGCGGCGTGCGCAGCTCGTGGGAGACGTTGGCGACGAAGTCCTTGCGCATCTGCTCCAGCTGATGCAGGCGGGTGACGTCGCGCACCAGCAGCAGGTGCTCGCGGTTGCCGTACTGGGTGATATGGAATTGCAAACGACGGCGGTCGTTGACCGGCGAGGGAATCTCCAGCGCCTCGGCATAGTTGCCGCGCTCGAAGTAGTCCTTGAAACGCGGGTCGCGCACCAGGTTGGCGATGGGCTGGCCGCTGTCCTGCGGCGTCTTCAGGCCCAGCAGGGTCTCGGCGGCGCGGTTCCACCACTCCAGGTTGCCCTGGCTGTCGAGCATCACCACCGCGTCCTTGAGCGCCGCGGTGGACTCCTGCACGCGGTCGATCACCGCCTGCAGACGGCCGCGCGCCTTCTCGTTGCGCCGCTGCAGGTGATAGATGCTGTCGAACACCTCGCCCCAAAGGCCGTAGCCGTCCGGCGGCGGCTCGTCGGGTTTGTGCTCGCGCAGCCACTTGTGCAGGCGCAGCAGCTGGCTGAGGGTCCAGCCCAGGTGGATAGCCAGGCCGGCGGCCAGGGCCCAGGCATATTCGCCGGTGACCAGGCCCAGCAGCAAGCAGGCGCCGATCAGCAGCAGCAGGCGACGCACCACAGCGCCACGCCAGTCTTGGTTCACGATGGAGCGCATCCTTGTGAGAAGAGCGAACCCGCAGAAGCTGATTTACGATCTCGCGAGCTAGAGCCATGCAAGGCGAAAGCAGGTGAGGAACGGTCGGAGTCGCGGGCGACTGTACTTTTGTACATGAGCATTACTCACTACGTTCGCCCCCTACGGGGCCGCACTAAAGTGCGTTGGCCGCTAGCGGCCTGCCGAACCTGTTTTCAACGCAGCAGGGCCGACGCGCAGCAGATCGTAAACAGCTTCTCAGCCTTTGGTGGAGAAACGATAGCCAGTGCCGCGCACGGTTTGTACCAGGTTTTCGTAGGCATCACCGAGGGCCTTGCGCAGACGGCGGATATGCACGTCGACGGTGCGTTCCTCGACGTAGACGTTGCCGCCCCAGACCTGATCGAGCAGCTGGCCGCGGGTATAGGCCCGCTCCTGGTGGGTCATGAAGAACTGCAGCAGGCGGTATTCGGTGGGGCCCATCTCGGCCGGCTTGCCGTCGATGGTGACGCGGTGGCTGATGGGGTCGAGCAGCAGGCCGCCAACCTCGATCGGCGCCTCGCTGTCGCTGGGCCCGGCGCGGCGCAGCACGGCCTTGAGGCGGGCGACCAGCTCGCGCGGGGAGAAGGGCTTGGTGATGTAGTCGTCGGCGCCGACTTCCAGACCCTGGATCTTGTTGTCCTCTTCGCCCTTGGCGGTGAGCATGATGATCGGAATGTCGCAGGTCAGCTCGTCGCGCTTGAGGCGGCGGGCCAGCTCGATGCCGCTGGTGCCGGGCAGCATCCAGTCGAGCAGGATCAGGTCGGGTTTGCGGTCGACGATGACGGCATGGGCCTGCTGGGTGTTCTCCGCCTCCAGGCACTCGTAGCCGGCCATCTCCAGGGCCACCGCGATCATCTCGCGGATCGGTGCTTCGTCGTCGACGATCAGGATGTTCTTGCCAACCATGGGTACCGCCTCGGTTCGTTCATCTGTCTGCGCCGCATTAGATAACGGAATTATTGCAGCGATATGACAGGTGCGCGGCCTGCTTCAGCGCCAGGCGTAGTCCAGCACTATGCCGACGAAGATCGCCAGCCCCGCCCAGTGGTTGTGCAGGAAGGCGTTGAAGCAGGCCATCGGCTTGCGGTTGCGCGTGGCGTGGTACTCCCAGGCGAAGCAGGCGGCGGCGACCAACAGGCCGACGTGGAAGCAGAGCCCCAGCTCGAAACGCGCGCCGGCCAGCAGCAGGCAGAGCAGCGCCAGGCCCTGCAGGGTGGCGATAATAAGGCGGTCGGCGTCGCCGAACAGGATGGCAGTGGACTTGACCCCGATCTTCAGGTCGTCCTCGCGATCGGCCATGGCGTAGTAGGTGTCGTAGGCCACGGTCCACAGCAGGTTGGCGATGTACAGCAGCCAGGCCTCGGGCGGCAGGCTGCCGGTCTCGGCGGTGAAGGCCATCGGCATGCCCCAGGAGAAGGCCGCGCCGAGCACCACCTGGGGGTAGAAGGTGTAGCGCTTCATAAAGGGGTAGCAGGCCGCCAGGGCCAGGCCGCCGAACGACAGCCAGACGGTCGCGGCGTTGGTCAGCAGCACCAGGCCGAAGCTCAGCGCCACCAGCACGGCGAACAGGATCAGCGCCTCGCGCGGCTGGATCTTGCCGCTGGCCAGCGGGCGCGCCCGGGTGCGGCTGACGTGGCCGTCGAAGTTACGGTCGGCGTAGTCGTTGATCACGCAGCCGGCGGCGCGCATCAGGATCACGCCAACGACGAAGACGAACAGGTTCTTCGCGCTGGGCACGCCTTCGGCCGCCACCCACAGCGCCCACAGCGTCGGCCACAGCAGCAGGTAGATGCCGATCGGCTTGTCCAGGCGCATCAGCTGGATGAAGTCCCAGGCGCGCGGGTGCAGGCGGGTGGTCGATTGCAACAGGCGGGTGTACATCGAAGCGTCTCCGTGGAGGTTGCGCGGAGTATAAGGGAGCGATGTGTAGGATGGGTTAGGCGCGTAACGGCGTAACCCATCATGGCTATGCAGGTGATGGGTACCGCTGTGCCTGCCCCGGCCTAAGGCTCGATAGCAGCTGCGGCCCAGAATTGCGGTAAAAACACCTCGGCCACCAGTACCCCCAAGGGCCCGCGACTAAAACAGGAGCGCCGCGCCCACAGACGCTCGGCGCGCGCCTCTTGCGGCAGCCAGGCAGCGGGATAGCGACAGGCCTGCAGCTCGCCGCGGTCGAAGGCGCGATCGCTGAACAGCAGCTCGCCGAGCGAACGGCTGCCCAACTCGGCCAGGTTCAGCCCGGAGCCTTCCAGCACGCTACGCGCGGCGACGCTGCGGGCGAATACCCAGGGCTGGCCGTGGCCGCGCAGGTACACCTCGCGCACCCAGCCCTGGCTGCCCTCGGCGACGCCGAGCGCGGCGCACTCGTCGCTGCGCAGGCGCTGCCAGCCCTCGTCCAGCGGGGTAACGGAGAAACCGTCATGCGACAGCGCGGTGAGGCGGCGGGTCAACGAGTCCCGGTTGAACAGCCAGTCGCGCACCCCGGCGGTCGGCTGCGGATGCAGCTGGGCGCAGGTCAGCCAGCGCGGCGGATGGGCAAGGGCAGCGTGGGGCACGAAGGACAATCACCACAGAACGAAAGCGCGCGAGTCTAGCACGCGGCAGTTAGTCATTCGTGGATCAAAACGCATAATGTCTCCTCCAGGCGGCTCTGCCTGTAGGAGCTGTGGAGCGAGCTTTGCTCGCAAAGCTTTCCCGGCGCAAAGAAGAAACCCCAGAC
>NZ_RFFK01000018.1 GCF_003696305.1 Pseudomonas sp. AOB-7
AGGGCCGGCAGCTCGGCCCAGAGCTTGGAGACTTCGAAAACTTCATTGAGCACGAAGCGCATGTCGCGCAGGGGGGCTTGGTAATCGGCCATGGCACATCCTCGGAAAACGGAGTTACGTGAGGACTCCGAGTTTAATGGAACAACTTTATAGACACATAGGGTCGTGTTGTGACCAATTATTCACTAAAAGTTCGCATCCGCTTGATATGAAAAAGCCCGCCAACAGGCGGGCTCCAGTGACCACGACCGCCGGTCAGAAGGCGAAGTGTTCGGCCGGCAGTTCCATCATGCAGGCGCTGCCGGCGGCCAGGGCCAGGCGGTGCGCCTCGGTCCGCGGCAGCAGGCGCTGGAAGTAGAAGGCGCAGGTGGCCAGCTTGGCCTGATGGAAGCCGTCGTCGTCGCCAGCCGCCAGCTTCTCCTGGGCCACCACGGCCATGCGCAGCCAGAAATAGGCCAGGGTCAGGTAGCCCGAATACATCAGGTAGTCGACGGAGGCGGCGCCGACCTCGTCCGGATTCTTCATCGCCGCCATACCGACCTGCTGGGTCAGCTCGCCCCATTGCTGGCTCAATGCGGCCAGCTGGGCCACCTGCGCGCCGAGCTGCGGATGCCCGGCCTGAGCCTCGCAGAACTTGTGGACGATCTTGGTAAAGCCGCGCAGCAGCTTGCCCTGGCTGCCGAGCACCTTGCGCCCGAGCAGGTCCAGCGCCTGGATGCCGTTGGTGCCCTCGTAGATCGGCGCGATGCGGCAGTCGCGCACCAGCTGCTCCATGCCCCATTCGCGGATATAGCCGTGGCCGCCGAACACCTGCATGCCGAGGTTGGTCGCCTCCAGCCCGGTCTCGGTCATGAAGGCCTTGCAGATCGGGGTGAGGAAGGCCAGCAGATTCTCCGCCTCCTCTCGCGCTTCGGCGCTTTCGGCCTGGTGCGCCACGTCGAGCAGTTGCGCGGTGAAATAGGCCAGCGCGCGGTTGCCCTCGTTGAAGGCCTTCATGGTCAGCAGCATGCGGCGCACGTCGGGGTGCACGATGATCGGGTCGGCGGCCTTGTCCGGCGCCTTCGGCCCGCTCAGCGCGCGCATCTGCAGGCGTTCGTTGGCGTATTTCAGCGCGCCCTGGAAGCTCGCCTCGCCGAGACACAGGCCCTGCATGCCGGTGCCCAGGCGCGCGTGGTTCATCATGGTGAACATGCAGGCCAGGCCCTTGTTGGCCTCGCCGATCAGGTAGCCGCTGGCGCCGTCGAAGTTGATCACGCAGGTGGCCGATGCCTTGATGCCCATCTTGTGCTCGATGGCGCCGCAGCTCACCGCGTTGCGCGCGCCGGCCTCGCCTGCCGCCTCGGGCAGGAACTTGGGCACGATAAACAGCGAGATGCCGCGGGTGCCGGCCGGCGCGTCGGGCAGCTTGGCCAGCACCAGATGGACGATGTTCTCGCTCATGTCGTGCTCGCCGGCGGAGATGAAGATCTTGCTGCCGCTGATCCGGTAGCTGCCGTCGGCCTGGGGCACGGCGCGGGTCTTGATCAGGCCCAGGTCGGTGCCGCAGTGCGCCTCGGTCAGGCACATGGTGCCGGTCCAGCGGCCTTCGCTCATGCGGCTCAGGTAAGTCTGCTTCTGCGCCTCGCTGCCATGGGCATGGATCGCCGACATGGCGCCGTGGGTCAGGCCCGGGTACATGGCCCAGGACTGATTCGCCGAGGCGACCATCTCGCTGACGATCAGCCCCAGCGACTGCGGCAGGCCCTGGCCGCCGTAGGCCGGGTCGGCCGCCAGGCCCATCCAGCCGCCCTCGGCGTACTGGGCGAAGGCCTCCTTGAAGCCCTTGGGCGTGCTCACCTGGCCTGCGTCGAAGCGGCAGCCCTCCTCGTCGCCGCTGCGGTTGAGCGGCGCCAGCACCTGCTCGCAGAACTTGGCGCCCTCCTCGAGGATGGCGCCGAGCATGTCGGGGCTCGCCTCGCTGGCGCCGAGTGCGGCGTAGTGGGCGGGAAAGGCGAAGACGTCGTCGATCAGAAAGCGCATATCGCGCAGCGGGGCCTTGTACTCGGGCATGGCGGTTCTCCAGTCGGGCAGCGGTCAGGTCGCCCCACGCTACTGCCGCACGGCGGCCGGCAACAACGACAGTTGGCCGGCTGAATGCGCGGCCATAAGCGGCCTCAGTCGGCTTCGCCGGCCAGTTTCACCGCGCCGCGGCGCTGGCCGGCGCTGCGGATGCAGTTGCGCCCGGCGGCCTTGGCGCTGTACAGCGCCTTGTCCGCCGCCTTGATCACCGCCTGCGGGCTGCGCTGCTCGGCCTGGCGCGCGGCCACGCCCATGCTGACGGTCACCGACACCTCGCTCGCGCCCTTGCCGCCGCGGCGCTGCTTGCCCTGCTGGTCGCTGCGCGGACGACTCTGCTTGTCGCGAAGCTGCATGCGGTAGTGCTCGATGGCCAGGCGCACCGCCTCCAGATGGGGCTGGCACTGCTCGAGGCTCTTGCCGGGAAACAGCAGGGTGAATTCCTCGCCGCCGTAACGGTAGGCCTTGCCGCCGCCCCCGACCTTGCGCAGCTGGCTGGCGACCAGGCGCAGCACCTGGTCGCCGACGTCGTGGCCGTGAGTGTCGTTGAAGTTCTTGAAGTGATCGACGTCGACCATGGCGATCACGTAGTCGCGACCCAGCCGCTGCAGGCGTTCGTTCAGCGCGCGCCGCCCCGGCAGCCCGGTGAGTTCGTCGCGAAAGGCCATCTGGTAGGCCTCGTGGGCCACCGCGGCGACCAGCATGAGCATCGCCAGGCTGCTCATCACCTGCAGCGCGTGGGGCAGGATGAACACCTGCGGCAGCATCCACAGCACGCCGAGCAGGCCGCACAGCTGCGCCGCGTGCAACGGCCGCGGCTGCCGCAGGTACTGCAGCAGCAAGGCGACGAAGGCCAGCAGAAACAGCGGATAGGCCAGTTGCGCCAGGCTCATCCAGGCGCCGTGCAGGCTCGGCCAGTGGATCGCCGCCAGCCACTCGGCCAGCCCCTGCGGATAGCGCCGCGCCAGGCCCAGCGCCAGCCCCCCCAGCGCCAGCAGCACGGCGCCGCGGGCGAGCAGGTCCTGGGCCAGGTGCGAGCGCTCCTCCCAACACCCGTAGAGGGCATAGAACAGCGGCAACAGCAGGCAGACCAGGTGGAACACCAGGGCCGCATCCTCGCGCACCTGGCCGCCGGCGCGGAAATGGTCGACCTGGATGTCGAGCAGGAAATAGGCGAGGTACAGCACCAGCAGCAGGAACAGCTCGCGCTGACGGCCGTAGCCCAGGCAGAAGGCGCCGCCGAGCAGCAGCAACAGGGTCGGCAGTACATTGAACAGCGAGACGAAGAACTCGCTCAGCACCGGCAAACGCGCCGCCAGCAGCCCGCCGAGCAGCAACGGCAGCGAAGACAGGAAATGGCTGAGGCGCAGGCTGGCGAGACGCATCGCGGCAACGTCCATCACGGAGATGACGGCATTTTGCCTGCTTGCTGCGGCGAAAACAGCGACGGGTTGCGACATTCCGTTATCGCCAGCGCACCGGCATAAAAAAACGCCGCCCCGAGGGGCGGCGTTCTTCGACCAGCGGATGGCAGGCTTAGAAGCCCAGGGCGAAGTGCTCTTCGTCCATGTCCATCAGGTTGCTGGCGCCGGACAGCATGGCTTCGACGTGCATGCGGGTACGCGGCAGGATGCGCGCGTAGTAGAAGCGTGCGGTCTGCAGCTTGGCCTTGTAGAAGGCCTCGTCGCCGCTGCCGGCCGCCAGTTTCTCGGCCGCCAGGCGCGCCATGTCGGCCCAGAAGTAGGCCAGGCAGGCGTAGCCGGAGTACATCAGGTAGTCCACCGAAGCGGCCCCGACTTCCTCGCGGTCCTTCATCGCCGCCATGCCGACCTTCATGGTGATGTCGCCCCACTCCTTGTTCAGCTTGGCCAGCGGCTCGACGAACTCCTTGACGGCATCGTTGGCCTCGTTGGCCTGGCAGAACTTGTGCACGATCTTGGTGAAGTTCTTCAGCGCGCCGCCCTGGGTCATGAGGATCTTGCGACCCAGCAGGTCGAGGGCCTGCACGCCGGTGGTGCCTTCGTACATCATCGAGATGCGGCAGTCGCGCAGGTTCTGCTCCATGCCCCACTCGCTGATGAAGCCGTGGCCACCGTAGATCTGCATGCCGTGGGAGGCGGACTCGAAGCCCACTTCGGTCATGAAGGCCTTGGCGATCGGGGTGAGGAAAGCCAGCAGTTCGTCGGCGGCTTTCTTCTCTTCTTCGTTCTGGCTGTGCTGAACGATGTCGACCTGCTTGGCGGTGAAGTAGACCATGGCGCGGTTGCCTTCGGCGAAGGCCTTCATGGTCAGCAGCATGCGGCGCACGTCCGGGTGCACGATGATCGGATCGGCGGCTTTTTCCGGCGCTTTCGGGCCGGTCAGCGAACGCATCTGCAGACGCTCGCGGGCGTACTTGATGCCACCCTGGAAGCCGACTTCGGCGTGGGCCAGGCCTTGCAGCGCGGTCCCCAGGCGAGCGGTGTTCATGAAGGTGAACATGCAGTTCAGGCCCTTGTTGGCCGGGCCGATCAGGAAGCCGGTGGCGCCGTCGAAGTTCATCACGCAGGTGGCGTTGCCGTGGATGCCCATCTTGTGCTCGATCGAGCCACAGGACACCGCGTTGCGCTCACCGACGCCGCCGTCGGCCGAGGGCAGGAACTTCGGCACGATGAACAGCGAGATACCCTTGGTACCGGCCGGCGCATCGGGCAGGCGGGCCAGGACGATATGGACGATGTTGTCGGCCATGTCGTGCTCGCCAGCGGAGATGAAGATCTTGGTGCCGGAGACCTTGTAGCTGCCGTCGGCCTGCGGTTCGGCCTTGGTGCGCAGCATGCCCAGGTCGGTGCCGCAATGCGGCTCGGTCAGGCACATGGTGCCGGTCCACTCGCCGGACACCAGCTTGGTCAGGTAGGTGTGCTTCTGCTCGTCGGTGCCGTGGGCGCTCAGGGTGTTCATCGCACCGTGGGACAGGCCCGGGTACATGCCCCAGGACCAGTTGGCCGAACCGACCATCTCGCTGATGGCCAGGCCGAGGGATTCCGGCAGGCCCTGGCCGCCGTGCTCGACGTCGTGCGCCAGGCTCGGCCAGCCGCCTTCGACGAACTGCTGATAGGCCTCTTTGAAGCCGGTCGGGGTCTTCACGCCGGATTCGCTCCAGGTGCAGCCCTCGATGTCACCCACACGGTTCAGCGGCGACAGCACCTGCTCGCAGAACTTGGCGCCTTCTTCGAGGATGGCGTCGACCATGTCCGGAGTGGCGTCCTGGCAGCCAGGCAGGCTCTGATAGTGCGCTTCGTAGCCCAGCAGTTCGTCACGGACGAAACGAATATCACGCAAGGGGGCCTTGTAATCAGGCATAGCGGTAAACCTCTGCGGTGGATTCCTAGTAGTTGGGGTGACCGGCTTGTCGGTCGCTTTCGGGATCACTCCCGGCTGCTGGGCCACGCATTCGCGGTCCAGCAATCAAACAGGCGTTTGAAACATACGTTTACGCCACCCCCTTGTCAAGCGCTGCCAATCGCCCGGCTAGGCGAGCAGATCGATGCGCGAATCCGGCGCCGGCCATTCGCCCAGGCGCCGATACAGCTCAAGACTAGGCGCTGGCGGCAAGGGCTGCTGCGCGGCGCGGTCTTCTTCGTCGCCTTCCTCGGCGTCCCGCTCGGCCTGGCGCGCCTCGGCCGCGGCGACGGCCTCCGCGCGGCGCAGCTCGGCCAGTTCCACCCGAGCCTGAGCCGCCTGCGCCTGGGCCTGGGCGGCGACGCGCAGGTCCTGCGCGGACGGCTCGACCGGCGCCAGCGCGGCACGCAGGACCACCTCCATCTTGCGCAGGGTGGCTTCGGGATCATTGGGCACGGGGGCGGTGTCGATGCTGACTTCGCCGGAAACGGCGTAGCGCTGGCCGTCCGGGCCGCGCTTGAAGCTGTAACTGGGCGCCCCGGCGTACTGCCCGCCCACCGCGGCATGGGCCTGCTCGTGGGCGCGCACTTCGCGGTCGCGCTGGCTCAGCTCGGCGATTTCCAGTCGTTCGAGACGTTGCTGCTGCGCACTGGGCTCGCCGTCGCCACGGCCATCGCGCTCGGCCGAGCGATCCGCCGCCTCACGCCCGGAAGCGGAGGAATCGGCCTGCGCCTCCTGCGTCGGGGCGGCAGGCGGCTGATCGGCGCGAGCGATATCGGGGGAAACTGCGGCCGAGAGTGGCCGGGTCGGCGCGACGGGCGGCGAGGGGACGAACGACGGCAGGCTGCTGCCGATCTGCATATGCTCACTCCTACCCCGCAGTTAGCCGCATCCGCGGCCGGGGTGGAACTACTTAGACACGCGTATCGATCAGGGTGCCAAGCACCTCGTCGGCGGTTTCCACGACGCGCGCACTGGCGCGCACCTCGTTCTCGCCGACGCGCAGGGCGACCAGGCTTTGCGCCAGGTCAGGGCGAGTCTGTTCGGCGGCTTGCGGCGCCGGATTGACCTGATTCTGCGGCGGGGTCTGGCTGCCTTGCGGCGGCTGGCTGACGGCGTTGCTGGCGATCTCGCTGGCTGCCTGTTCGACACGGCGCTGCCCGGCCTTAATGCCGCTCAGACCCGAGTTGAATGCGTTGGCGGAGATTTCCATCGGCAGCTCCCGGCGCGATTAGAACCTAATGGCCGGTATTGAAGCAGAAACTGCCTAAAAAACGTACAGGCAAAAGGCTATGGTCGGGTAACTGCTTATTACCGCTGAACCAGCCGGTCGAGATCCAGATGCGCCGCCACCGCCGCCGGGCTTGCCTGGGCCAGACGCGGCACGCGCCCCAGGCAGGGCGCCGCCAGGCGTTCGGCGAGGGTGGCGAGGTTTTCCTCCAGGCGCGAGGTCTGCGCATCGACCACATTGGCCACCCAGCCGGCCAGGCGCAGGCCGTCGCGCTCGATGGCCTCCATGCTGAGCACGGCGTGGTTGATGCAGCCCAGGCGCACGCCGACCACCAGGATCACCGGCAGGCCCAGGGCCACGGCCAGATCGGAGAGGTTCTCGTCGCCGGCCAGCGGCACGCGCCAGCCACCGGCGCCTTCCACCAGGGAAAAATCGGCGCCCTTGGCCAGAATCGCGCGCACCGGGCCGAGCAGGCTGGCCACATCCAGCTGCACCCCGGCCTCGCGCGCCGCCAGGTGCGGGGCGATGGCCGGGGCGAAGGCCAGCGGATTGACCTCCTCGTAGCGCAGCGCCAGCGAGCATTCGCCGAGCAGGGCCAGGGCATCGTCGTTGCGCAGGCCGTCTGCGGTCATGGCGCAACCGGAGGCCACCGGCTTGGCCGCCGCGGTGCTCAGTCCGCGCCGGCGAGCGGCATGCAGCAAGCCGGCGGCGATGGTGGTCTTGCCGATTTCCGTGTCCGTTCCGGTAACGAAGTAGGCTTGAGTCATCAGTCGAACCCTCTGCCGAAGTGGTCTTGCCGGCTTCTCATGCCGAGCCGGGTATCCGTTCCGGTGACGAAGTAGGCGTGGGTCACTGCGGATGCTCCATTCGATCCACGCTCAACGGCTTCTGCAGCACGCCGTAGACCACCTGGTAGGTGGCCGGCAGCCCCTCGGCCTGACGGAAGCCCTCGTAGGCCTCGATCAGCGCGCGAATCCGCGCGCGCCCGGTCAGCCCGCCCGGCCGCCCCGGGTTGAGGTTGTGCGCACCGAGGTCCTTGAGCGAGGCGGTCAGGCTGCGCAGGTCGGGGAAATGCAGCACCTCGGCCTGGCGCTGCAGGCTCAGCAGCTGCAGCTCGCCGGCGGCGCACAGGCGCTGGTAGTCCTCGAAGCGGCGAAAGCGGTTGACGTGGACGAAGCCGTCCACCGCCTGCCAGCTGCCCTGCAGCTCCTGCAGGGTGCCCACGCACAGGCTGGAAAAGGCCAGCACGCCGCCGGGGCGCAGCACCCGCGCCGCCTCGCGGAGCACCTGCGGGAAATCGGCGCACCACTGCAGCGCCAGGCTGGAGAACAGCAGGTCGACACTGCCGGCCTGCAGCGGCAGCGCCTCGGCATCGCCGGCGACGAAATGCGCGGCGCCACCCAGCGGCCGGGCGTGGCGCAGCATGCCCTCGGCGATATCCACGGCCAGGCCCTCGCTCAGGGGGAAGCGCGCGCCCAGGGCGCGGGTGAAATGCCCGGTGCCGCAGCCCAGGTCCAGCCAGCGCGCCGGCTGCAGCGAGGCGGGCAGGCGCTCGAGCAGCTGCGCGCCGACGCTGCGCTGCAGCTCGGCCACCGCATCGTAGCTGTCCGCCGCACGGGAGAAGGAGGCCGCGACCTGGCGCTTGTCCGGCAGACCGCCGGGCTGGGCATGCTCGCTCATGGTCGGCCCCCGCGGAAGAAAGCCAGCACCCTACGACTCGCCATCACTGGCCTCGCGGATAAACTCGAGCAGCAGCGCCGCCAGGGCCTGTGGCTGTTCCAGCACGAAGGCATGGCCGCAGCCTTCCAGCACATCCACCTCGCCGGCCGGCAGCAGGGCCAGCAGCGCTGCGCCGGCCGCGGCCGGTACCAGGGCGTCCTGCTCGGCCAGCAGGTGCAACTGCGGCCCGGTGAAGGCGGCCAGCGCCGCGCGATTGTCCAGGCTCGCCAGCACCCGAAGCCCGGCCAGCAATTGCGCGCCAGCCGCCTCGGTCAACGCCGCCTGCAGGCGGCGCGCCAGGCCGCGGGCGTCGCTTGCGCCCTGGGCGCAGAGCATGGCGAAACGCTTGAGGGTGGCACCGGCGTCCTGCGCGCAGCCGGCCTCGAACGCGGCGAAGGTCTCGACCGGCATGGCGCTCGGCCAGTCCTCACGAGCGACGAAGCAGGCATTGGCGGCCAGGCCGATCAGCCCCCGGCAGCGCGCGCCGCGGCGCGCCGCCAGCGCGGTGGCGAGCATGCCGCCGAGCGACCAGCCGGCCAGCCAGCAGTCTTGCGGCAGGCGCGCGTCCAGCTCATCGAGCCAATCGTCCACTGCCGCCGAGGTCAGCGCCGGCAGTTCGCACCATTCAACCCGCAGCTGGTCGCCCAGCGCCTCGGCCAACGGCTGCAACAGGGTGCTGTCCAGGCCCCAGCCGGGCAGCAGGATCAGTCGTTCAGTCATGCTCTTGCACCTGCGGCCAGCATTCGGCCAGCGCCTCCAGCAGCAGCTCCACCTGCTCCTCGCTGTGCGCCGCGGACAGGGTCACCCGCAGCCGCGCGCCGCCGACCGGCACGGTGGGCGGGCGGATGGCGCCGACCAGCAGGCCGCGCTCCTTGAGCAGTGCCGAAAGCTTGAGGGCACGGGCACTGTCGCCGACCAGGATCGGTTGGATCGGCGTCGGGCTGTCCATCAGGCTCAGGCCGATCTCGGCGGCGCCGGCACGAAAGCGCGCGATCAACTGGTTCAGGTGCTCGCGGCGCCAGCCTTCGCTGCGCAGCAACTCCAGGCTCTTCAGGGTGGCGCAGGCCACCGCCGGCGGCTGGCTGGTGGTGTAGATATAGGGGCGGGCGAACTGGATCAGGGTCTCGATCAGTTCCTCGCTGCCGGCGACGAAGGCCCCGGCGGTGCCGAACGCCTTGCCCAGGGTGCCGACCAGCACCTGCACGTCGTCCGGGCCCAGGCCGAAGTGTTCGACTATGCCGCCGCCGGTGGCGCCCAGCGGACCGAAGCCATGGGCGTCGTCGACCATCACCCAGGCGTCCCTGGCGCGGGCTTCGGCGCACAGCGCGGGCAGATCGGCGAGGTCGCCGTCCATGCTGAACACGCCGTCGCTGACCACCAGGCAGTTGCCGCTGGCCTTGCGCAGGCGATTGGCCAGGCTCACCGCATCGTTGTGCAGGTAGCGCGAGAAGCGCGCCCCGGACAGCAGGCCGGCATCCAGCAGCGAGGCGTGGTTGAGGCGGTCCTGCAGCACGCTGTCGCCCTGCCCGACCAGCGCGGTGACCACCGCCAGGTTGGCCATATAGCCGGTGGAGAACAGCAGCGCGCGCGGCCGCCCGGTGAACTCGGCCAGCGCCTCTTCCAGTTGGTGGTGCGGCGTGCTGTGGCCGATCACCAGGTGCGAGGCGCCGCCGCCGACGCCCCACTTCTCGGCGCCGGCGCGCATGGCCGCGATCACCTCGGGGTGATTGGCCAGGCCCAGGTAATCGTTGGAGCAGAAGGCCAGCAGCTCGCGGCCATCGACCTGCACCAGCGGCCCCTGCGGTGATTCAAGCAGCGGGCGTTGGCGATAGAGGTTGGCGGCGCGGCGCTCGGCGAGGCGAGTGGCAAGATCGAAGCTCATGGCAAGACCTGGTGGATAACCGCAAGCGGGTTATCCACCCTACAGAAGGACTACGTAGGGTGGATGACGCGAAGCTCATCCACCGCCTGACTTCAGACCGCGGCGTTATAGAACAGCTTGGAATCGCGCTGCTCGACCAGGGCCTGCTCGATGGCGGCCTGGTGCACCTCGTCGGCATGCTCCTCGCGCTCCTCCGGCTTGATGCCGAGGCGCTTGAACAGGGCCATGTCCTTGTCCGCCTGGGGGTTGGCGGTGGTCAGCAGCTTCTCGCCGTAGAAGATCGAGTTGGCGCCAGCCATAAAGGCCAGGGCCTGCATCTGCTCGTTCATCTGCTCGCGGCCGGCGGACAGGCGCACGTGGGATTTCGGCATCATGATCCGCGCCACGGCCAGGGTGCGGATGAAATCGAACGGGTCGACGTCCTTCTCCTCGGCCAGCGGCGTGCCCTTGACCTTGACCAGCATGTTGATCGGCACGCTCTCCGGGTGCTCCGGCAGGTTGGCCAGCTGGATCAACAGGCCGGCGCGGTCGTCCACCGACTCGCCCATGCCGAGGATGCCGCCGGAGCAGATCTTCATCCCCGCCTCGCGCACGTAGGCCAGGGTCTGCAGACGCTCGCCGTAGGTGCGGGTGGTGATGATGTTGCCGTAGAACTCCGGCGAGGTATCGAGGTTGTGGTTGTAGTAGTCCAGCCCCGCCTCGGCCAGCGCCTGGGTCTGCTCCTGATCCAGCTTGCCCAGGGTCATGCAGGTTTCCAGGCCGAGCTTCTTCACGCCTTTGACCATCTCCAGCACGTAGGGCATGTCCTTGGCCGACGGGTGCTTCCACGCCGCGCCCATGCAGAAACGGGTGGAGCCGATGGCCTTGGCCTCGGCGGCGGCCTTGAGCACCTTCTCCACCTCCATCAGCTTTTCCTTGTCCAGGCCGGTGTTGTAGTGACCGGACTGCGGGCAGTACTTGCAGTCTTCCGGGCAGGCGCCGGTCTTGATCGACAGCAGCGTCGAGACCTGCACGCGGTTGGCGTCGAAGTGCGCGCGGTGCACCGTCTGCGCCTGGAACAGCAGGTCGTTGAACGGCTGTTCGAACAGCGCGCGGACTTCGGCCAGCGACCAGTCGTGGCGGGTGGGGGTGGCGGCGGTTGCACTCATCGGGAGCTTCCTTCGACGCTAGGCGGCGTCTGTTGTCGGGGCCCGCGCACGGGGCGACGGGACGTTCAGGCTTAGGGCATCATAAGTGGCCTTTGGATGCTGTCAACCGCCAACAAGGCACAGGTTGACCACTGATCATTTATTGATCAATCGGACTTTCATACTGGCACCTGGCCAAACCCCTATCGCGTCATCGGAATCTTCTGCATGCAGCTAACCGGCTTTTTCGACTGGCTGGGCCACACCCTGGGCAGCGCCATCCGCTTTATCGTCGATCTGTTCTCCGGCGCCCTGGGCGCGGTGGCCGACGCCATCGATGCGTTCCTCGGCGGCATGGCGCGGGCCATCGGCATGGACGTGTCGATCTTCAGCCTCGTCCTGCTGATCCTCGGCCTGCTGTTTCTCTACAAGGGCGTGCGCGCGCTGCTGCGCAAAGCCATCTTCGCCGGGGTGATCTGGTTGCTGCTGGGCCTGGTGCTGATGGGCTGGCTGATCCGCTGAGCGCCGACTAGGCTCAGGGCTTTCGCTCACGGACGAGCCGTCATGCCCCTGCTCCCCCTCAAGCTTCCCGCCTGGCTGCAACCGCGCCGCCATTGCCAGCTCTGCGACGAGCCCGCCGACCACCCCCGACACGCCATCTGCAGCGCCTGCGAGACCGAGCTGCCCTGGCTCGGCGAGCAGTGCCAGGTGTGCGCGGTGCCGCTGCCGATGGCCGGCCTGATCTGCGGCGCCTGCCAGCGCCAGACGCCGAGCTTCGCCCGGGTGGAGGCGCCGTGGCGCTATGCCTTTCCGGTGGACAACCTGATCACCCGCTTCAAGCACCAGGGCCAGTGGCCGCACGGCCGGCTGCTCGCCGAGCTGCTGGCCGAACACCTGCAGCACGCCTACGACGAAGGTTTGCCCAGGCCGCAGGCGCTGCTGCCGGTGCCCCTGGCGCGGCGGCGCCAGCGTCGCCGCGGTTTCAACCAGGCGCAGATGCTCGCCGACTGGCTCGGCCGCCGCCTGCAGTTGCCGGTGCACGGCGACTGGCTGCAACGGCGCCTGGACACCCCGGCGCAGCAGGGCCTGGACGCCGCCACGCGCAAGCGCAACCTGCGCCAGGCCTTCGCCCTCGACGCCGGCGCCGAACTCGCCGGGCGCCACCTGGCACTGGTCGACGACGTGCTCACCACCGGCGCCACCGCCGGCATCCTCGCCCGCCTGCTGCGCCGCGCCGGCGCCGCGCGGGTCGACGTCTACTGCCTGGCGCGCACGCCGCGCCCCGGCGACCGCTGACTTGACTTGCCGGTCAGAGTCGCGCAACGTGCCGCCCATCGCCCTTGCCATCCGCAGCCCATGGCCCAGCCCGATCCCCTCGCCCAACTGCTCAGCCGCCGCCCGCAACGCCTGGCCCTGCTCGAGCAGATCGCCGTACAAGGCTCGATCACCCGCGCCGCCAAGGCCGCCGGGCTCAGCTACAAGGCCGCCTGGGACGCCATCGACGAACTCAACAACCTCGCCGAACAGCCGCTGGTCAGCCGCAGCGTCGGCGGCAAGGGCGGCGGCGGCGCGCGCCTGACCCCGGCCGGCGCACGCCTGCTGGCCCTGCATCGGCGGGTGCAGGCACTGCAGGCGCAGCTGCTGCAGGCTGCCGAGGACGACGCCGACCTGCAGCTGCTCGGCCGCCTGCTGCTGCGCACCAGCGCGCGCAACCAGCTGAGCGGCCGGGTGCGGGCGATCCAGGCACAGGGACGCAACGATCTGGTCGAACTGGAACTGCCGGGCGGCGCGCTGATCCGCGCGCAGATCACGCGCGACAGCACCGAGAAACTCGAACTGAGTGCCGGCGCCGGCGTGGTGGCGCTGATCAAGGCCGGCTGGCTGGAACTGCAGCCGCTGTCGGCGCCGCCCGATCCCGCACGCAATGCCCTGGACGGCTGGATCGAGCAGGTCCTGGCGGCGGACGACGGCCCCAGCGAAGTGCGCATCGGCCTGGCCAGCGGCCAGACCCTGTGCGCCCTGGTCGACCCCGCGCGCCTGGCGCAGCTGGGCCTGCGCGCCGGCGACCCGGTGCGCGCGCAGTTCGCCGCCAGCCAGGTATTGCTCGGCACCCAGGTCTGACCCCGCTGGCCGGGGACAAAGGGCTACACTGTGCGCCCTAGCGCGCGGAGCCTGTCATGAGCCATCCCTTCTCCACCCTCACCCCGGACCTGGTGCTCGACGCCGTGGAGAGCCTCGGTTACCTCAGCGACGCCCGCGTGCTGGCGCTCAACAGCTACGAGAACCGCGTCTATCAGGTGGGCATCGAGGACGAGGCGCCGCTGATCGCCAAGTTCTACCGTCCCGACCGCTGGAGCGATGCGGCGATCCGCGAGGAGCACAGCTTCAGCTTCGAGCTGGCCGAATGCGAGGTGCCGGTGGTGGCGCCGCTGCTGCGTGACGGCGAGACCCTGTTCGAGCACGGCGGTTTCCGCTTCGCCCTGTTCCCGCGCCGCGGCGGGCGCGCGCCGGAGCCGGGCAACCTGGATCAGCTGTACCGCCTCGGCCAGTTGCTCGGCCGCCTGCACGCGGTCGGCGCCAGCCGCCCCTTCGCCCACCGCGAAACCCTGGCGGTGGACAATTTCGGTCACGCCTCGCTGGCCACCCTGCTCGGCGGCGGCTTCGTCCCGCGCAGCCTGCTGCCGGCCTACGAGTCGGTGGCGCGCGACCTGCTGGCGCGCCTCGATCAGCTGTTCGCCCGCGTGCGCTACCAGCCGATCCGCCTGCACGGCGACTGCCACCCCGGCAACCTGCTGTGCCGCGACGACAGCTTCCACATCGTTGACCTCGACGACTGCCGCATGGGCCCGGCGGTGCAGGACCTGTGGATGATGCTGGCCGGCGAGCGCCACGAGCGCCTCGGTCAACTGGCCGAGCTGATGGACGGCTACCAGGAATTCCACGACTTCGACGCCCGCGAGCTGCCGCTGATCGAGGGCCTGCGCGCGCTGCGCCTGATGCACCACAGCGCCTGGATCGCCCGACGCTGGGACGACCCGGCCTTCCCCCTGGCCTTCCCCTGGTTCGCCGGCGAGCGCTACTGGGGCGACCAGATCCTCTCCTTGCGCGAGCAACTGGCGGCGCTGGACGAGGAGCCGCTGCGGCTGTTCTGAGACGTAGCCCGGATGAACCTTGCAATGATCGCCGGCAAGCCGGCCCAGACCGATACAGTTGCCCGCGCCGCGTAAACTTTGCCTTACGACTTTCCCGGCACGCGGCCATGAAGAAAAACTGAACGAACAGACAAGCCCGGGGGCCGGGGACTAGAATTCCGCGGCTACCGTTAGCTGCCTAAGCAAGGACTCCGCATGGCCACCGCCAACCCGCGACGCGGGTATCTCCTCGGCCTCACCGCCTACGTCATCTGGGGCCTGTTCCCGCTCTACTTCAAGGCCATCCAGAGCGTGCCGGCACTGGAAATCATCGTCCACCGGGTGCTCTGGTCGGCACTGTTCGGCGGCCTGCTGCTGCTCGTGTGGAAACACCCGAGCTGGTGGCGCGAGCTGCGCGACCATCCCAAGCGCCTGGCGGTGCTGGCCGGCTGCGGCCTGCTGATCGCCACCAACTGGCTGGTCTACGTCTGGGCGGTGAACAACGAGCGGATGATCGAGGCCAGCCTGGGTTACTACATCAACCCGCTGATCAACGTGCTGCTCGGCCTGCTGATTCTCGGCGAGCGCCTGCGCCGCCTGCAGTGGCTGGCCGTCGGCCTGGCCGCCCTCGGCGTGCTGCAGCAGGTCTGGCAGCTGGGCAGCCTGCCCTGGGTGTCGCTGGTGCTGGCGCTGACCTTCGGCTTCTACGGGCTGATCCGCAAACAGGCGCCGGTCGCCGCCCTGCCCGGTCTGGTGGTGGAGACCTGGCTACTGCTGCCGGTGGCGCTGGCCTGGCTGGCCCTGCACCCGGCGGCGGCGAGCAGCCAGGCGAGCTTCTGGACCAGTAGCGAGGCGCTGTGGCTGGCGGCCGCCGGGCCCATCACCCTGGTGCCGCTGGTGTGCTTCAACGCCGCAGCGCGCCACCTGCCCTACACCACCCTGGGCTTTCTGCAGTACATCGCGCCGACCCTGGTGCTGCTGCAGGCGATCCTGCTGTTCGACGAGCATTTCGCCCCCAGCACCCTGCTGGCCTTCGCTTGCATCTGGGCCGGGTTGGCGGTGTACAGCCTGGATATCTGGCTGAGCCTGCGCAAACGTCCGAGCGTGTAAGGGGGGGCGCACAGCGCACGCACTCGGCTGAGCAGAAAACACCCAACCGCCGCCAGGCTGCGTCAGCCCTGGCGCGGCGCCTTTCGGCCCCGACTCAGCCACAGCTCCCCCCGGCATTTGCGCACAAACCTTTGATCCTGCTGATTTTTTAGCCAGGCAAAGAAAAGCCCCGGGGCACTAGTGGGTGCGCCGGGGCTCCCCAGCTTATCCACAGGCTGATCCACGCCAGCCGTGGATATTCAGTCCTCCTGACGCAGATTCAGCTCCACCATCAGGTCGTCGGCCAGGGTCTCCAGGCGCGCCTGCAACTGCTCCAGCGGCAGCGTCTCCGGCACCGCCAGCAGCGCCTCGGCGGTGAACAGCAGCTCGCCGCTCATCGGCGCCGGCGCCACTTCGGTCAGCAGGCTTTCCAGGTTGACCCCCTGCTCGGCCAACAAGCGGGTGATGTCGCGCACGATACCGGGGCGGTCGTTGCCCACCAGCTCCAGGCGGATCGCGGTGAAGCGTCCGCCCGGCTCGCTGCCGCTGACCGCCAGTTGCACACGAATGCCCTGCGCACCGAGCGCCTCCAGGGCCTTGATCAGACCGCCGTGCGCCTCGGCCGGCACGTCCACCCGCACGATGCCGGCGAACTGCCCGGCCATGCGCGCCATGCGACTTTCCAGCCAGTTGCCGCCGTGTTCGGCGACGCAGGCGGCGAGGCGCTCGACCAGCCCCGGTTGATCCTCGGCAATCACCGTCAGTACCAGATGATCCATGTACTACCTCACTCGTTCACAGGATTGGAAAGGCTCAGCCGCGCAGCGCCAGCCAGTAGGTGAGAAATTGCTCGTCGCGCACATAGCCCAGGCGCTCGTACAGGCGCTGCCCGGCCAGGTTGGTCTTCGCCGTTTCCAGCTGCAGGCCGCAGGCGCCGCTGGCCTCGGCATGAGCACGGGCGGCGTTCATCAGCGCCGCGCCGACGCCGGCGCGGCGAGCCGACTCGTCGACATAGAGATCGCTGAGCAGCCAGGCCGGTTCCAGCGCCAGGGACGAGTGGAAGGGATAGAGCTGGACGAAGCCCTGGGCCGCGCCCCGCTCGTCGCGGGCGATCAGCAGCTGCGAGTCGCCGCGCTGCAGGCGCTGGCGGAGAAAGGCGGCAATCTCCGTCTCGGCCCGCAGCACCTGGTAGAAGGCCAGGTAGCCGGCGAACAGGCGGGTGAGGTCGACGAGGTCGGCGGCAACGGCGGCGGATACCGGCATGGCAGGCTCCAGAACGGATCAGCGCAGTATAGGCGAAGGCGGCGTAGGCCATATTCGCCCTCTTGTCAGTAGCTCGCGCAATTAATCGTGTACGTTTTTACAATTTTTATGAAACAATAGCGCACTTTTTTGCATACATAGAGTATTCAACGTGACCGTGCAGAGCCTTCCGGTCGCAGACTGACGCACACCCACTGCATTTCCCCGGAATCTTGATGTAGTATGCCGCGCCTCGGACTACAAGACGGCAAACCCGTCTCCGACGAGCCCCTCTAAAAACGTAGGCGAGGTAGCCAGCGCCAGGCGCAACGACCAACGGGAGTAACAGCCGAAGGCTGGCCCGAAGGGTGAGCGCCAGCGAATCGAACGGGCGAAGAAGCGGAGTTTACTTGGTGTAAATGAGCCTTCTGAGCCTGTTTCTAACGCAGCGATGGCAACGCAGGTAGTTTTTAGAGGTGCCCGAAGCGGCTATTGAGTAGAGCTCAGAGAGAGTGAGGCAAGTGATGACTGAACGCGTTCAAGTCGGTGGCCTGCAGGTCGCCAAAGTCCTGTACGACTTCGTGAACAACGAAGCCATCCCCGGTACCGGCATCGCTGCCGACCAGTTCTGGGCCGGTGCCGCCGCGGTCATCAAGGACCTGGCACCGAAGAACCGTGCCCTGCTGGCCAAACGCGACGAACTGCAGGCGCAGATCGATGCCTGGCACCAGGCGCGCCAGGGTCAGGCCCATGACGCCGCTGCCTACAAGGCCTTCCTCCAGGAAATCGGCTATCTGTTGCCGGAGCCGGAAGACTTCCAGGCCACCACCGCCAACGTCGACGAAGAGATCGCCCGCCTGGCCGGCCCGCAGCTGGTGGTACCGGTGATGAACGCGCGCTTCGCCCTGAACGCCTCCAACGCCCGCTGGGGCTCGCTGTACGACGCCCTCTACGGCACCGACGTGATCAGCGAAGAAGGCGGCGCCGAGAAGGGCAAGGGCTACAACAAGGTGCGCGGCGACAAGGTCATCGCCTTCGCCCGCGCCTTCCTCGACGAGGCCGCGCCGCTGGCCGCCGGCTCCCATGTCGACTCCACCGGCTACAAGATCGTTGACGGCAAGCTGGTAGTTTCGCTCAAGGGCGGCAGCAACAGCGGTCTGCGCGACGACGCGCAACTGATCGGCTTCCAGGGCGAGGCCAGTGCGCCGGTCGCCGTGCTGCTCAAGCACAACGGCCTGCACTTCGAGATCCAGATCGACGCCGCCAGCCCCATCGGCAGCACCGACGCCGCCGGCGTGAAAGACGTGCTGATGGAAGCCGCGCTGACCACCATCATGGACTGCGAAGACTCGGTCGCCGCCGTCGATGCCGACGACAAGGTGGTGGTCTACAAGAACTGGCTGGGCCTGATGAAAGGCGACCTGGCCGAGCAAGTCGCCAAGGGCGGCCAGACCTTCACCCGCACCATGAACCCGGATCGCGTCTACACCAAGGTCGACGGCTCGGAACTGACCCTGCATGGCCGCTCGCTGCTGTTCGTGCGCAACGTCGGCCACCTGATGACCAACCCGGCCATCCTCGACGCCGAAGGCAACGAGATTCCCGAAGGCATCCAGGACGCGCTGTTCACCAGCCTGATCGCGGTGCACAACCTGATCGGCAACACCACGCGCAAGAACACCCGCACCGGC
Organism: Pseudomonas sp. AOB-7; assembly: GCF_003696305.1. GTDB lineage: Bacteria > Pseudomonadota > Gammaproteobacteria > Pseudomonadales > Pseudomonadaceae > Aquipseudomonas. The sequence continues at coordinate 18,549 of NZ_RFFK01000018.1, forward strand.
AGCGTGTACATCGTCAAGCCGAAGATGCACGGCCCGGAAGAAGTCGCCTTCGCCAGCGAAATCTTCGCCCGCGTCGAGGATGTGCTGGGCCTGGCCCGCAACACCCTCAAGGTCGGCATCATGGACGAAGAGCGCCGCACCACCGTCAACCTGAAAGCCTGTATCAAAGCGGCTTCGGAACGCGTGGTATTTATCAACACCGGCTTCCTCGACCGCACCGGTGACGAGATCCACACCTCCATGGAAGCCGGCGCCGTGGTGCGCAAGGCCGCCATGAAGAGCGAGACCTGGATCGGCGCCTACGAGAACAACAACGTCGACGTCGGCCTGGCCACCGGCCTGCAGGGCCGCGCGCAGATCGGCAAGGGCATGTGGGCCATGCCCGATCTGATGGCCGCCATGCTCGAGCAGAAGATCGCCCACCCGCTGTCCGGCGCCAACACCGCCTGGGTCCCCTCGCCGACCGCCGCCACCCTGCACGCCCTGCACTACCACAAGGTCGACGTGTTCGCCCGTCAGGCCGAGCTGGCCAAGCGCACTCCGGCGTCGGTGGACGACATCCTGACCATCCCGCTGGCCAAGGACACCAGCTGGTCAGCAGAAGAAATCCTCAACGAGCTGGACAACAACTCGCAGGGCATCCTCGGCTACGTGGTGCGCTGGATCGACCAGGGCGTCGGCTGCTCCAAGGTGCCGGACATCAACGACGTCGGCCTGATGGAAGACCGCGCCACCCTGCGCATCTCCAGCCAGCTGCTGGCCAACTGGCTGCGCCACGGCATCGTCAGCGAAGCCCAGGTGATCGAAAGCCTCAAGCGCATGGCGCCGGTGGTCGACCGGCAGAACGCCAGCGACCCGCTGTACCGCCCGCTGGCCCCGGACTTCGACAACAACGTCGCCTTCCAGGCCGCGCTGGAGCTGGTGATCGAAGGCACCAAGCAGCCCAACGGCTACACCGAGCCGGTGCTGCACCGCCGTCGTCGCGAGTTCAAGGCCAAGAACGGTCTCTGATTCGCCCCGGCTCGACAAAGAAATCCCCGCAGCGACCGCTCGCTGCGGGGATTTTCTTTTCCCAGGGGCCGTTGTCGCCGACGCCAGAGGCTGCGCTCAGCCCGCCAGCGGCTCGGCGCTCGGCGCCTCTTCGCTGCGCAGCGACTCGAGCAGCTCGTCGCTGGCCAGGGCCGGCAGGCGCAGCGCGGTACCAGGGAACTCGATGGCAGCCAGCGCACCGTCCTCGCCATTGTGCAGAATCAGCACCTGCTGACGTTGCAGGCAATCGAGGATCGCCAGGGAGACCTGGAAATTGGCCGCCAGAGTCTCCTCGGCGATGTCCGGCATGCGCGAACGGCGCTGGTACCAGCCGGCGCGGCGTTCGTTGTACTTGGCCCAGGCCAGCAGGATGGTGCCGAGCCCCAGCGCCACCAGCAGGTAGATCAGCAGGGTATCGAGCGTCGGCATGATTTCCGCTACCAGGGCCGGCCGCGGTCCATGCCGGCCGCTGGCCAGCAGCGAGGCCACGCCCTGCACCAGCAGATAGGCCATCGCCGCCCAGGCAGAGAGTGTCAGCAGCACATCGACGGCGCGCCCCAAACGGCTCTGTTGGCTACGAATCAACAGACTCATGACGGCTTCCTTGCGTTGAGGGTATTGATCCCGCGATCCGGGCTGACCCAGCGCGCCCGTTGCTGACGCCGCTTGAGCATGACCTTGGGGAAGCTGACCAGGGTGGTGAACAGGGTGATCATCCAGAACGCCAGGGGATACCAGATGATCCAGAACAACGCGCGCGCCAGCCCGGTTTCGTAGCGTCGCTCGATGAACAGGCTGAGGCTGAACTGCAGCAGGCATACGCAGGCCAGCACCAGGCCGGTAAAGGCCGGCGGCATGATGCTGCTGACCTGCAACTCGGCCGGCAGCTCGACCAGCTGGCCGACCAGCCACAGCAGGATCGACAGGGCGAAGGTGAAGGCCCAGATCGCCGACAAGGCGAACTCGATCAGCAGCGGCCACATGTAGCGAAAGCGCCAGGCCCAGATGGTGCCGATGTTCTTCAACAACACCTCGGCGCCGCCCTGCGCCCAGCGCAGGCGCTGCTTCCACAGGCCGCGCAGGGTTTCCGGCATAAGGATCCAGCACAGCGCGCGCGGCTCGTAGAAGATCGACCAGTGATCGAGCTGCAGCTTCCAGCTGACGTCGATGTCCTCGGTGATCATGTCCGCGCTCCAGTAATCGATGCGGTTCAGCGCGCTGCGGCGGAACGCGGCGATCACCCCGGACACCGTGAAGACGCGGCCATAGACCCGCTGGGTCCGCTTGATCAGGCCGATGATGGAGGAGAACTCGCCCACCTGGATGCGTCCGACCAGCGTCGAGCGGGTACGAATGCGCGGGTTGCCGGTGACGGCGCCGACCCGCGGGTTGTCGATCAGCGGCGCCACCAGGTAGGCCACGGCGTCCCGATCTAGCAGGGCGTCGCCATCGATGCACACCAGGTATTCGCTGCGCGCCGCCAGGGCGCCCATGCGCAGGGCCACGGCCTTGCCCTGGTTCTGCGCCAGGTGCAGCACGCGCAGGCGCGGCTCGGCGGCCGCCAGGCGATCGAGCACCGCGGCGGTGTCGTCGCGAGAGCCGTCGTTGATGGCGATCACCTCGATGGCCGGGTAGCGCTGCGCCAGGGCCGCCCCTATGGTTTCCCGGGCGTGCTCGCCCTCGTTGAAGCACGGTACCAGGATCGACACCAGTGGTTCGCCGGCCAGCGGCGGCGGCAGCACCTCGCCGCTGTCGGACCAGGGCCAGTGGCGCTCCCAGTGCAGCCAGAAGTAGCTGCCGCCAGCCATCCACAGTGCCGACATGAACAGCGGGTAGAAGAACACGAAGTCCAGTAGCACGTCCCCGGTCAGGGCCAGGGCCACCCCGACCGGGGCGCCGAGCACCAGCAGCAGGATCAGCAGGGCGTAGATGCGATCAATCATGGCAGGGGATACCAGGCATTGGAGAGCGCCGGCCGAATCGTCTGCAGACGCGGCTGGTCGCTATGGAAGTCGTCCGGGTAGTAACCGAAGTGGCGCACGCCCTGCCATTGCAGGCGGCGCATCCACTGGGCCAGCAGCTGTGAGTCGATCGGCCCCTGGCTGCCGCTACGCCAGTCGCGCGCCTGCAGCTCGAACACCGTGCGCTGCAACGCGCCCGGACGCCTGGCGATCTGCTGCACCAGCTGATCCAGCCAGGCATTGGCCTGCTGCGCCTCGACGCCCTCCATCAGGGGCATGGCCATGGGCGCGGTCCAGTCGTAGCTGGCGAGGAAATCGTCGAGGTTCTGCGCGAACCAGGTCTCGCTGTAGGGGTTGATGACCGGTTGCGCATAGAGGTTGCGCGCGGTCTTCACCTGCGGGCCGCGAATGGCGCGAACCTTGGCCGTCAGCTCGGTGGTGAAGTCGATCAGGTAACGGCTCTTGAAACGTGTCCAGCGCTGCAGGCTGTCCTCGTCGGCGCGCAGCCGGGCGATCTCGCCGGGCAGACCGGCAGCGCGATAGGCCGCCAGGGCCGCCGGGCTGGCGTCCTCGAAATCCGAGAGCAGCGCATCGTCGTGATACAGCACGCCGGCGAAATTGGCGTGACGCGCCAGGTCCTCGTAGATCTCGCCGATCTGCCGGCGCACCTCGGGATCGAAGGGCGACAGGCGACGGTACTGCGCCTCGTCCACCTGCGGCGCGGCATCGGCGGACCAGCGCAGCACCCGCGGCAGGGCGGGATCGAGGTCGAAGCTGAGCACCGGCATCCAGGCGAACACCTCGACCTTGGCGCGGGTGCGCAGCTGCCAGGCGACGCGGTTGAACAGGTCGGCACGCACCGGCAGGTGGCGGTTGGGGAAGTACAGCGATTTGACCAGGCCGTCGCCCTCGGGGTCGGCATAGGCCTGCAGGAACACCGTGCTGATGCGCAGGTCGGCGATGCGCTGCACCAGCTTGCCGAGGTTGGCGTCCATCTGCTGCGGGTCGGGGTCGTAGACATAATCCAGGTCGACATGGGCGACGCGCATCAGCTTCTGCTCCTCGACCCGGCTGACCGCCAGGGCCAGGTTGCTGGTATCCGGGTCGCCGCTGAGCAGCATGCGCGGGCCCTGCTGCAGGTTGGCGAAGTCGCCCAGGCCGTTCTCCAGGGTCAGGGCCAGCTCGTAGCCGTTGTCGCCGACGATGCGCAGGGCACTGCCGCTGGCCTCCCCGTAGGGCCAGACCCAGACCCGCGGCGCCCGGCCGCTGGCGGCCTGGATCTTGGCACTGATGCGTTCGACATCGCGGGCGATGCGCGCGTCATGCTCGGCATCGCTTTCGTAACGCCGGCGCGCCGGATCGTACAGGCGCGTGGCCGCCGCCGGCTGCAGGTTGCCCTGCGGATTGGCCTGCGCGCCATAGTGCAGGGCGTCGGTATGCGCGGCGATCTCGACCAGGCCGCTGGCGGCGATCTCGCCGATCTGCTGCCAGCTGAGGAAGCGCTCGCGCGCCACCGGTGCGCCGCCGAAATCCACCGGCTGGTCCGCCGGCGTATCCAGCCAGACGCCCACCGGGGCCAGCACCGCCGGCCACTGATAGGCCCGAAGGATGGGCAGCACGCGCTCGTAGAAGCTGACGTAGCCGTCGTCGAAGCTGAGCAGCAGCGGCTTGTCCGGCAGCGCCGGGCCGCCCTGCCGGGCAGCCAGCAGCTGATCCACCGATACGGCCTGGAAGCCGCTGGCCTTGAGCCAGGCCAGCTGCTCGATCAGATTGGCGGTGCGTACCGACATGAAGCGCTGGTCGGCCTCGCCGTCCTCGACATCGTGATAGGCCAGTGCCAGGACACGCCCCTGCGGCCAGGGGCTCTCCGCGGCAGCCCGCGGGCGCTCCAGCGGCGGGGTGAAGGGCGGCGCTTCGACGGCGCAGGCGGCGAGCAGCAGGGCACTCAGCCCGAGCAGCAGCCAACGAGGGAAATAGGCCATGGGATGGTCCTTAGAAGCGGTAATTGAGATCGAGCAGCACGCTCATTTCGCGCTCGCGGTCGCCGTCGTACTCGCGGCTCAGGGCCGACACGGTGATACCGCCATCGAAACGGTCATCCAGGCGCAGGCGCTGGCCGTAGCCGATCAGGCCGACCGCCGCGCTGCCGTAGTCGCGCTGGCTGTTGCTACCGAGGCCCAGTTGCAGCTGCTGGCTCCAGGCGGTCTGGTAGCGCCGGTAGAGGCTGTGCGAAAGACTCAGGCTGGGCAGCACGCCGAACTCGGCCGCAGGATTGAAGTAGGGCACGTCGGCCGAGCCGTTGTTGTGGGCAGCGGAGAACTCCAGCCCCAGGTCGGCCTGCCAGGTCGGCGCGGTGTACAGACGCTCGCTGCCGGCCAGCAGCAGGCCCAGACGGTCGTTGCCGTCGCTGAAATGCGCGGCAGCCAGGGAGGCCCGCCATTCGCGTCGCTCGTCGGCACGCCAGCGCAGGAAGCCGCTCAGGCTGTCGGCGCTTATGTCGGCGTTCAGCGCCCGCAGCGGCGTCTCGCTCGACAAGGACTGCGCCGACCAGCCGTACTGCCAGTGATCGTCGATGTCGTACCAGCCGTTCAGGCGCAGGCCCAGCTTGTCGCCGTGGCCGTAGTCGTGGCGGGACACCTCGGCCTCCAGGCGCTGGTTGCGCACCCGCCACTCGAGTCCGCCGCGCTGCCAGCGATGATGGCCGCGCCCTTCCTCGAAATCCGCGCTGGCATAACCGGCACCGCCGAACAGGCGCCAGTCGTCGTGCAGCGGCTCGCTGTAGAGGACGCTGTCGATGCCCAGGTCATGGCCGCCGGATACGCTGCTGCCCGAGCCCAGGCCGCGGTAGGCGGTAATCCGCAACTCGGCCATGTGATGCACCCGCCGCAGCTTGTCCAGACGCTGCGCCTGCAGGTTTTCCGGATAGCGGCGGATCACGTCGTCGGTCAGCAGGTCGAGCTGGCGCCACTCCTGCAGCTGCAGCGCTCCCAGGCCCTGCTGCACCTCCAGGCCCAGATGCCGCGGCGCCGTGCTCTCCACCACCTTCAGCTCGTCCTCGGCGCGTCGCGGCCAGCCGCGGACCTGGTACAGGCTGGCGAGCGAGGTGCGCAACGAACTGTTGTTCGGCGCGTTCCCGGCCAACTGGGCGAATGCCTGGGTGGCTGCCGGCGTGTCGTTCAGGTACAGCTCGGCGTTGGCCTGCATGACCTGCGCCTCCAGCCAGCGCGCATTGGGCTCGGCCTCGGGGTTGCCCGGCTGGTACAGCCGCGGCGGCTGCTGCGCCGCCAGCCGCGTGGCGAGCCGATGGGCCTCCTCCAGCTGCTCGCTTTCCACCAGCGCGTAGAACAGCCCTTGATGGTCGGCCAGCCAGAGCGGGTGCTTGTCGTTTTCCCCGGCGATCACCCGCCGGTAGAGCTCTGCCGCCTGCTCCGGCTCGCGCAGGTACAGCAGCGCGGAGGCGACCCAGCGCAGGGCATAGCCCGGCAACTCGACGCCTTCGGCCTGCAACTGCCGGTAGTGCTCCAGCAGCTCGGCCATGCGTACCCGCGCATGCAGGGCGCCGAGCCGATCGATACGCACCCGCAGACTGTCGGCGCGCGCCTGCGGCAGCTCGGCCCAGGCCTGGAGCAGGCGTTCGGCATCGGCCAGGGCCTGGTCGGCGAGACGAAAGCGCTCGACCTCGCCACGCGTCGCCATGTCCGCCATGCGCACCAGCGCGGCCAGCGCGTCGGCCTGCAGCTGGCGCTGCCGAGCGGCGTCGAGCAGCTCGGGGTGAGCCAGGGCGAACGCCAGCGCCTGCTCGGCCAGACCGGCGCGCTGCAAAGCGGTCAGGTACTCGCTGGCGACATCGCTGCGCTGCGGCGCCAACTCGCGGGCGCGGTCGATCTGAAACAGCGCGGCATGGGGCTGGCCGTCGCGCAGGTGGGCGTAGCCCAGCGCCAGCCGGCGCTCGGCGTCATGCGGCGCCTGCTGCACCAGGCGCAGACCGCGGCGTACCGCCTGTTGCGTCTGGCCGGCATCGGCCATGACCAGCACCTGACCGAGCGCCATCGGCGGATGGTCGGGGAAACGCGTCAGCCCCCGTTCGTAGACCGCCAGCGCCGGCTGCCACAGGCGCAGATTGCGATAGGCCCGAGCCACGCCGGTCAGCACGTCGGCAGGCAAGGCGACCTGCGCGCCATAGCCCTCATAGAGTCTGACGACCTCGGCATCCTCGCCCGCCCAGCCGGCGATCAGCAGGTGATCGGATAGGTAGCGAGGCGAGGCCCAGCCCCCCACCTGCCCGCGCAGAAAGCTCAGCGCCGGTTGGTAATGCCCGGCACGGGCCTGCTCGAGCAAGGCGTCGTAATGCGGCTGGGCCTGCAGGCAGGCACTCAGCAGCAGGGTGTTGACAAACAGCGTGGCGCGGCGCGCCCCACACGGCACGACGCGCCCTCTTCTTTTGCTCAGGTTCACGCACTACATCCAGATATGTTCGGGCGGCCGCGACATGCGGAAAGACGAGCCGCCGGCGAAAAGATGGCATTTTGACATATGCCTGCGCCTTATCACATATCAGTATTTCAGGCGTCATTTTTATGACAAAAACAGAAAAAAGAGCGACCTCCCCCTACTTAGGTGCAATGGCCAAGGCCCACGCGCGCGGCCACACTGGCAGCATCTCGAAACTGCGAGGCGCAAGCCCATGAGCAAGGCCGACGCCCTGGCCGATGCGGGCAAGACCGCGGTGCTGCAGAACATCCACGGCACCATGGAGTTCCTGCAGAAGTTTCCGCCCTTCAACCAGATGGACACCGCCCACCTGGCGTTTCTGGTCGAGCATTGCCAGCTGCGCTTCTACGGCGAGGGCGAGTCGATCATCAAGCCGAGCGACGGCCCGGTCGAGCACTTCTACATCGTCAAGCAGGGCCGGGTGCATGGCGAGCGCCCGCACAGCGCGCGGCGCGGCACCGAGACCACTTTCGAGATCACCGCCGGCGAATGCTTCCCGCTGGCCGCGCTGATCGGCGAACGCGCCACCCGCACCGAACACTTGGCCGCCGAGGACACCTTCTGCCTGCTGCTGGCCAAGCACGCCTTCGTCAAGCTGTTCGCCGTGTCCAACCCGCTGCGCGACTTCGCCCTGCGCGGGGTCAGCAGCCTGCTCGACCAGGTCAACCAGCAGGTGCAGCTGCGCGCGGTGGAGACCCTCGGCGCGCAGTATTCGCTGGATACCCGCCTGGGCGAACTGGCCATGCGCCAACCCATCGGCTGCGCCCCCGTCACGCCGCTGCGCGAGGCGGTGCGGCTGATGCACGAACAGCACGTCGGCAGCATCGTCATCGTCGACCCGAACGAGCGGCCGCTGGGCATCTTCACCCTGCGCGACCTGCGCCGGGTGGTGGCCGACGGCGTCGACCTGGCCCAGCCGATCAGCAACCTGATGACCCCCAGGCCCTTCCACCTGGCGCCGGACGCCAGCGCCTTCGACGCCGCCATCGCCATGACCGAGCGGCATATCGCCCACGTCTGCCTGGTGGAACACGAGCGGCTCTGCGGGGTGATTTCCGAGCGCGACCTGTTCAGCCTGCAGCGCGTCGACCTGGTGCACCTGGCGCGCACCATCCGCCACGCGGGCAAGGTGGAGACCCTGGCCGGGCTGCGCAGCGACATCCGCCTGCTGGTCGACCGCATGCTGGCCCACGGCGCCAGCTCGACGCAGATCACCCATATCGTCACCCTGCTCAACGACCACACCGTGTGCCGGGTGATCGAGCTGACGATCGAGGAAATGGGCGACCCGGGCGTACCCTTCACCTGGCTGTGCTTCGGCAGCGAAGGCCGCCGCGAGCAGACCCTGCACACCGACCAGGACAACGGCATCCTCTTCGAGGCGGCCGACGCCGCCGAGGCCGCCGCCATCCGCGGGCGCCTGCTGCCGCTGGCCGCCACCATCAACCAGCGCCTGGCGCAGTGCGGCTTCACCCTGTGCAAGGGCAACATCATGGCCAGCAACCCGGAGCTGTGCCTGTCGCGTCAGGAGTGGTCGCGGCGCTTCGCCGGCTTCGTGCTGGAGGCCACCCCGGAAAACCTGCTGAGCTCGACCATCTACTTCGACCTGCGGGCGATCTGGGGCCCGGACGAGGGTTGCGAGCAGCTGCGCGAGGAGCTGCTCGGGCGTATCGGCAACAACAGCCTGTTCCAGCAGATGATGGCCGAGAATGCGCTGCGCCAGCGTCCGCCGGTGGGCCGTTTCCGCGACTTCGTGGTGGTCCGCTCCGGCGCCGACAAGGACACCCTCGACCTCAAGGTGCAGGGCCTGACCCCCTTCGTCGACGGCGCCCGCCTGCTCGCCCTGGCCCACAACGTCGCCGCGGTCGGCACCCTGGAGCGCCTGCGCGCGCTGGTGGCCAAGGGCGTGATCGAGGCCCTGGACGGCGCCGCCTTCGAGGAGGCCTACCACTTCATCCAGCAGACCCGCATGCAGCAGCACCAGCTGCAGGCGCGCGACGAGCTGCCCTACTCCAACCGGGTCGACCCCGACCGCCTCAACCACCTGGACCGGCGCATCCTGCGCGAGTCCTTCCGCCAGGCGCAGCGGCTGCAGAGCAGCCTGGCCCTGAGGTATCAGCTATGAGCAAGTTCACTTGGTTCACCGGGCGCGGCCCGGCCCTGACCCAGCGCCAGCTGGAGCGCCGCCGCGAGCTGGCGGCCCCGGCCGCGCTCGACGAGCGGCCGCTGCACGCGCAACGTTTCGTCGTCCTCGACCTGGAGACCAGCGGCCTGAATATGCGCCGCGACCAGGTGCTGTCGATCGGCGCGGTGGTGATCGAGCACGGCGCCATCGACCTCAGCCAGCAGTTCGAGTGCACCCTGCAGCGCGACGGCCACCAGGCCAGCGCCAGCACCCTGATCCACGGTATCGCCCCCAGCGAGATCGCCCGCGGCGAGGAGCCGGCCGAGGCCCTGCTGGCCTTTATGGAGTTCGTCGGCGACAGCCCGCTGCTGGCCTACCACGCCGAGTTCGACCAGCGCATGCTCGCCCGCGCGCTCAAGGAAAGCCTGGGCCAGCGCCTGCAGCATGCCTTCTTCGACGTCGCCGAACTGGCCCCGCTGCTGTGCCCCAAGGCCAAGCTGGCGCACGCCGGGCTGGACGACTGGACCCGGCATTTCGGCCTGCAGGTGCAGCAGCGCCACCACGCCAGCGCCGACGCCCTGGTCACCGCCGAGCTGGCCCTGATCCTGCTGAGCAAGGCCCGCCAGCAGGGCCTCGACAGCCTGCCGGCGCTGCTCCAGGCGCTCAACAGCCGGCGCCGCCAGCGCGCCTATTCGCTGTAGCCTGCGCCGACGATCCGGGCGTAAGGTGGATAACGCTCTTTTTATCCACCACGGGGCAGCCGCCGACAATCCTGGTGGATGGGTAAAGCGTCATCCACCCTACGCAGCCCTACAGATCGCGCAGCAGCAGGCCGTATTCCAGCGACAGATTCTCCGGCAGCGGTAGATAGAGCACATGCCCGTCGCCCGGGGCCACGTCCACCGCCTGGCCCTGGCGGTTCTCCAACTGCGCCAGGGAAAAACGCCGATTGCCCTGCGGGGTCATCAGCTCCAGCCAGTCGCCGAGGGCGAAGCGATTCTTCACCCGCACCTCGGCCAGCGCGCCGCGACGTTCGCCGGTCAGCTCACCGACGAACTGCTGGCGCTCGGCGCGCGAGCTGCCGCGCTCATAGTTCTGGTACTCGTCGTGCACATGGCGGCGCAGGAAACCCTCGGTGTAGCCGCGGTTGGCCAGTGACTCCAGGCGCTGCATCAGGCCCCTGTCGAAGGGCCGTCCGGCGAGGGCGTCGTCGATGGCCTGACGGTAGGCCTGGGCGGTGCGCGCCACGTAGAAATGACTCTTGGTGCGCCCCTCGATCTTCAGCGAATGCACGCCCATGCGCAGCAGGCGCTCGACGTGCTGCACCGCGCGCAGGTCCTTGGAGTTCATGATGTAGGTGCCGTGCTCGTCCTCGAACGCGGTCATTTCATCATCCGGTCGCCCAGCCTCCTGCAGCACGAATGCCTGGGTGGTTGGCGTGCCCTGGCCCAGGGTCGGCTCGACCAGGCGCACCATGTCGCCCGTCTCGTTCTCGGCGGCAGGCGTGGCCTGGTACTGCCAGCGACAGGCATTGGTGCAGCTGCCCTGGTTGGGGTCGCGGCGATTGATATAGCCCGACAGCAGGCAGCGCCCGGAATAGGCCATGCACAGCGCGCCGTGGACGAACACCTCCAGCTGCATGCCGGGCACCTGGCTGCGGATTTCCTCGATCTCTTCCAGCGCCAGCTCACGCGACAGGATCACCCGGCTCAGCCCCTGCTGCTGCCAGAACCGCACGCTGGCCCAGTTCACCGCATTGGCCTGCACCGACAGATGGATCGGCATCTGCGGGAAGTGCTCGCGCACCAGCATGATCAGCCCGGGGTCGGACATGATCAGCGCATCCGGGCCCATCGCGATCACCGGTTCCAGGTCCTTGAGGAAGGTCCTGAGCTTGGCGTTGTGCGGGGCGATATTGACCACCACGTAGAAGCGCTTGCCCTGGGCATGGGCTTCGGCAATGCCGAGGGCCAGGTTGGCGTGGTCGAACTCGTTGTTGCGCACGCGCAGGCTGTAGCGCGGCTGCCCGGCATAGACCGCGTCGGCGCCGTAGGCGAAGGCATAGCGCATGTTCTTCAGGCTGCCGGCCGGCGACAGCAGTTCGGGAAAACGGGGCATGACCGCAAGCTCGAAAAATCAGGGGCTGGCGATTCTATGCAGGTGGCAGGCGTGGATATTGATCTGGGTCTATCGGGCGCGCAAAAGCGCCCGGGCGAGACGATGGGTCAGGATGGTACGCCGTGCGCGTTCACCGCAAAACGGCGCTAGCGGCACACCTGCAGGTAGAGCGGATCGTCCTTGGCGATGCGCTTGAGCTGATCGAGCTGCGGCTGCTGCTGTGCGTTCAGCGGCAGCAGTTCGGCGCTGTCGCAGTTGAGCAGGTGCGCCTGATGCGCGACGTGATCGATGTGCTGCTTCTCGAAGCGGTAGAGCATGAATTCGGCGACCACCCGGCCGTCGAGCTCGCGCTTCACCACGCTCGTGCTATCGAGCACGGTAAAGGCCGTGATCATCGGCACGAAGTAGCTCCAGGGGCGCCAGAACACGTGGCCGGCCTCGCTGGCCACCACCACCGACTCCTGCGGCTGGCGCTGCTGCTGATGCTCGAACCAGGAATACTCGTAGAAGATCTGGTAGCCCAGCATCCCCAGGCCGCCGAACAGCGGCACTATCCACTTCGGCAGTTTGTTGCGCGTCAGCTTTCGCAGCAGCAGGGCGATACCGGCAGCGCCGAGCCCCGCCACCACGATGGCAAGCAAAGTCCATAACATTCGACTGTTCCTGAAATAAGACGGGCCTCCACTGGAGGCCCGTCCGTTAGACCCTGAACCATCGACCGATGGCCTCAGGCCTGGATTATGCTCAGTGGCTCAGCGCGCCACCAGCACCTTTCGGAGTACGCACGCTTTCCACCAGGTCCTGGATTTCCTGCGGCGGAGCGGTGGTCAGCATCGCCACGGCATAGGCCACGCCGAAGTTGATCAGCGCACCGATGGTACCGAAGGAGGCCGGGGAGATACCCATGAACCACTGGTCCGGGGTATTGGGCAGCATGTTGGTCTCCGGAATGAAGAACCAGCCCAGGTAGGTGAAGATGTACAGCAGGGTCACCACCAGACCGGCGACCATGCCGCAGATCGCGCCCTTGTCGTTCACCCGCTTGGAGAAGATGCCCATCATCAGCACCGGGAACAGCGTGGCCGCGGCGATACCGAAGGCCAGCGCCACCACCTGCGCGGCGAAGCCTGGCGGATTCAGGCCCAGGTAGGTCGCCAGCAGAATCGCGGCAGCCATGGAGATCCGCGCCGCATGCATCTCGTTCTTCTCGCTGATCTTCGGATTGATCAAGGTCTTGATCAGGTCATGACTGATCGCCGAGGAAATCGCCAGCAACAGCCCCGCCGCCGTCGACAGTGCCGCGGCGATGGCGCCCGCCGCGATCAGCCCCACCACCCAGCCGGGCAGGTTGGCGATCTCCGGGTTGGCCAGTACCAGGATGTCGTTGTTGACGGTCAGCTCGTTGCCGTTCCAGCCACGCTCCTGAGCGGTCGCGGTGAAGGCCGGGGCGGCATCGTTGTACATCTGGATGCGGCCGTCGCCGTTCTTGTCCTGCCAGGCGATCAGACCGGTCTGCTCCCAGGTCTTGACCCATTCCGGACGCTCTTCGTAGGCCAGGGCCGGGGCAGTAGCACCTTCCGGATAAATGGTGGTCGCCAGGTTCAGGCGCGCCATCGAGGCCACGGCCGGCGCGGTGAGGTACAGCAGGGCGATGAAGATCAGGGTCCAGCCGGCGGACCAACGGGCGTCGGCCACCTTCGGCACGGTGAAGAAACGGATGATCACGTGCGGCAGGCCGGCGGTACCGATCATCAGCGACATGGTGAACAGCACCATGTTCAGCTTGTTGTCGACATCGGCGGTGTAGGCGGCGAAGCCCAGTTCACGCACCACTTCGTCGAGCTTCTGCAGCAGCGGCACGCCGGAGTCGACGTGGTCGCCGAACAGGCCCAGCGGCGGGATCGGGTTGCCGGTCAGCTGCAGGGAGATGAAGATCGCCGGGATGGTGTAGGCGATGATCAGCACCACGTACTGCGCCACCTGGGTGTAGGTGATGCCCTTCATGCCGCCGAATACGGCATAGGCGAACACCACGGCCGCGGCGATCCAGATGCCGGTCGAGTTGCTCACTTCGAGGAAGCGCGAGAAGGCCACACCGGCACCGGCCATCTGCCCGATCACGTAGGTGACCGAGATGATCACCAGGCAGATCACTGCCGTCAGGCGTGCGCCGCGGCTATAGAAGCGATCACCGATGAAATCCGGCACGGTGAACTTGCCGAACTTGCGCAGGTAGGGCGCCAGCAGCATGGCCAGCAGCACGTAGCCGCCGGTCCAGCCCATGAGGAAGGTGGAGTTGGCGTAACCGCCGGCGGCGATCAGACCGGCCATGGAGATGAAGGACGCGGCCGACATCCAGTCGGCGGCGGTGGCCATGCCGTTGGTGACCGGGTGCACGCCGCCACCGGCGACGTAGAACTCCTTGGTCGAGCCCGCGCGGGCCCAGATGGCGATACCGATGTAGAGCGCGAAGGACGCACCCACGAACAGCATGTTGATGACGAATTGGCTCATGACCTCTTACTCCTCGACGCCGAATTCTTTATCGAGTCTGTTCAGTCTCCACGCGTAGTGAAAAATGAGGCCGATAAATACGAGAATGGAGCCCTGCTGAGCGAACCAGAATCCGAGGTCAGCGCCGCCGATCATGATGCCCGCGAGCATGGGTCGGAGAATCATGGCGAAGCCGTAGGAAACCAGCGCCCAGACAACCAGGCTCCAGGTGATGAGCCGCACATTGGCCTTCCAGTAGGCCGCGGCATTTGCTTTTTCAGAAGTCATAGACGCCTCCGGTTATTGTTATTCTGATGCAGCTTCAAACTAGCAGCAGGCCCCGGCAAACCGACAGATAGACATTGGTATTAGCCGCCTGGAGAAGTTCCGAGCGTAGTTGTCTTTCCCCAGCTAACAGGCACTTGCACCAGCGTCGGCGGCCTAAAATCAACGGGGACGACTTTGGTCTAAGGAAACACTGAAATAGCCGTCATTCCCGCGCAGGCGGGACAGCAGCTTTATCGCTAAACCGCGCTTGCGCTGGCCCGCAGGGGAATAATCCAGGACCTGCGTAATCCCTGGGCCCCCGTGCAGATTCGCCGCGCAATCGCCCCTGCCGCGCCTGCGCGAACAACCCGGCGATACGCCGCGCCAACAGATGCCCGGCACGCGCCTCCTCGCGCAGACCTATATGCCCGCTCATGGCCGATACCACAGGCGCATAAAGCCCAGCGCCAGCAGCAGGCTGACCTGGCCCAGCGCCGCACAGAGCGAGAGGAAGGAGCGCAGCGTGCCGTTGTTCGCCGCGTCCTGTATGCCGGTCAGGGCATTCCAGAAGCCCTCGGGCAACAGCATCAGGCTCACATGGGCGAGCGGCTTGCCGGTCAGCAGCAGGCCGTCGATCAGGTCGAACCAGCCGGCGAACATCAGACCGATGAGGATCATCACCGCCACCACCAGGCCCAGGGCCAGGCAGGCGGAAAACTGCATGAACAGACGCATGGGATCAGCTCCAGAGAAGGGGCGCGGCCCACGCCGCGCCGATCGGATTCAGGCGTGCGGAGCAGTGCGGCCGACGCCGTACCAGTCCAGCTTGCGGGTCAGCACCATGACGCTGGCGAGTACACCGAACACCAGCAGCGAGCCCATCAGCAGGGCATGGTCCTCGGCGCTGAGCAGGCCGTAGAGCATGGCGTACAGCGCCGCCAGCAAGGCGCCAAAGCCCAGGCCGCGCCGCCAGCTGTGCAGCACGAAGCTGACGTAGAAGCCGATCAGGCCGACGCAGGCGCTGGCGGACAGGCCATAGGCCAGGGCGAACGCCAGGTGCTCGGACAGCGACAAGAGCAGCAGGTAGAACAGCGCCAGCGCCAGGCCCACCAGGGCGTACTGCACCGGGTGCACCGCCAGGCGCTTGAGCACCTCGAAGAGGAAGAAGGCGGCGAAGGTCAGGGCGATGAACAGCAGCGCGTATTTGATCGCGCGGTCGGTCTTCAGGTACTGGTCCACCGGGTCGACGAAGCTGACCCCGAAGTTGCGGCCGAGCAGCGCGTGACACTGCTCGCGGCCCACGCAGTCGGCCAGCGCCTCCTCCAGGTTGGTGGCGAAGAAGCTGGTCTGCCACTGCGCGCTGAAGCCCTGCGCGTTCACCTCGCGCTGGCTCGGCAGGTACTCGCCGACGAAGCTCGGGTGCGGCCAGTCGGAGCTCAGGCTGACCCGGCTGTCGCGCCCCACCGGCACCACGGCAAGCTGCTCGGTGCCCTGCAGCTTGAGGTCGAAGGCGAACTCCAGCAGCTGCCCGCCCTGCGCGTCGAGCGCCGGCAGCGGCGCATGCACGCCGGCGCCGAAACTGGGGTCGCCGCTGCCCGGGGCGAAGCCCAGGGTCTGGCCGTTGAGGCGCAGCTGCAGGTCGTTGCCGATGCCACGGATATCGCTGATGCCGACGGAAAGGAAGGGCTTGTCGAAACGGTAGAAACCCAGCTCGTCGCCCAGCCCCAGGCGCGGCGGCAGGCGGAACTGGCCGCTGACCTGGCTATCGCTGCGGTACAGGCGCGCCTGGTAGATGCCGCGCGCGCGCAGCTCGGTGCTCACCTGGCCGTCGAGCACGAAGCGCTCCGGCAGAAAATACAGGCGCCCGCGCTGCTGGCGCTCCTGCTGGTAACGCTCGCCGGTCTTGTCGTGGGTCTTCCATTCGTGGGTGGTCTTGACGTAGGGCAGCACCAGGATCGGCCCGGTGATCTGCTGGCGGTAGCTGGAGCTGCGGGCGATGTCCTGCAGCACCTGGCGGCGCAGGTTCTGACGTTCGTCGACCAGGCCGTCGATCATCAGCAGGGGAATCAGCAACAGCAGGATCAACAGGGCGATGGCGCCCAGCTTGAAGCTCAGGGTGCGGCTCATGGCGCGGCTCTCCGTAGCGAGTGAAGGTACGGCAGAGTCTGGGCAGCGCAGGTGGGGGCTTTATGGGGGGAACGTGGAGATTGCGTGGAGAAAGCGGAAAAGCATCAGGGCGCCGATTGCGGGCGCCCTGATTAACTGCTGCTGTGCGGCATCGAACTGCTCCCGCCAGAAGGGTTGGCGGGTCAGGCGATGCGGTTGATACCCACGCGGTCGGCACCGTCGGCGGCGATACGGTTGACGCCTACACGGTCGGCACCATCGGCGGCGATACGGTTGATACCTACACGGTCGGCACCATCGGCGGCGATGCGGTTGACGCCTACGCGGTCGGCGCCATCGGCGGCGATGCGGTTGACGCCTACGCGGTCGGCGCCATCGGCGGCGATGCGGTTGACGCCTACGCGGTCGGCGCCATCGGCGGCGATGCGGTTGACGCCTACGCGGTCGGCGCCATCGGCGGCGATGCGGTTGACGCCTACGCGGTCGGCGCCATCGGCGGCGATGCGGTTGACGCCTACGCGGTCGGCGCCATCGGCGGCGATGCGGTTGACGCCTACGCGGTCGGCGCCATCGGCGGCGATGCGGTTGACGCCTACGCGGTCGGCGCCATCGGCGGCGATGCGGTTGACGCCTACGCGGTCGGCGCCATCGGCGGCGATGCGGTTGACGCCTACGCGGTCGGCGCCATCGGCGGCGATGCGGTTGACGCCTACGCGGTCGGCGCCATCGGCGGCGATGCGGTTGACGCCTACGCGGTCGGCGCCATCGGCGGCGATGCGGTTGACGCCTACGCGGTCGGCGCCATCGGCGGCGATGCGGTTGACGCCTACGCGGTCGGCGCCATCGGCGGCGATGCGGTTGACGCCTACGCGGTCGGCGCCATCGGCGGCGATGCGGTTGACGCCTACGCGGTCGGCGCCATCGGCGGCGATGCGGTTGACGCCTACGCGGTCGGCGCCATCGGCGGCGATGCGGTTGACGCCTACGCGGTCGGCGCCATCGGCGGCGATGCGGTTGACGCCTACGCGGTCGGCGCCATCGGCGGCGATGCGGTTGACGCCTACGCGGTCGGCGCCATCGGCGGCGATGCGGTTGGTGCCTACGCGGTCGGCGCCGTCAGCGGCAACCGCCGGGGCGTTGGACTGCTCGACGGAGACCTGCGGCAGGGCGAACGCACCGGCGGACAGGCTGGCAATAACGAGGCTGGCGAGGATTTGCTTTTTCATGATCGGGCTCCTGGGTGGGGCTGGAAAGTGGCTACGGGGCCCATGTTACGCACGCCCCAATTTGGCAAAAGGGACATGTCTCGATAGCGACCATCGACGCCATCGATACCCGGAAAATTTCTTATCGATCATGGACATAGTAGTGATGAGCGGGAGCCGCCCATCCGTCCCGCCGCCGTTGCGCGACAGGGCGCACCCTGGTATCTGTACAAAAAACCAGTACCCAGCAGTGCGCCATGCCCCTCCTCGACGCCCCCGAACTCTATTACCTGGCCAACTTCCGCAAGGCCCTCGACTGGCTCGACGCCCATCACCGCGAGCTGATGGACGAGGCCGAGCAGACCTTCATCGCCAGCTTCATCCAGCTGCCGCTGCCGGCCCAGGCGCTACTGGTACGCCTGGTGATGCGCAAGGGCGTGCACTTTCGCGCGAGCAAACTGCGCTACGCCGAGATCGGCGACATCGCGACCGCCGCCGCGCCGCTGCTGGCGCAGGGCTGGCTGATCGACGACGCCGCGCTGACGTTCGACGAGCTCGGCGCCCTGCTGCTCAAGGACGAACTGGCTGCGCATTTCGCCGCCGACCTGCCGGGCGGCGCGCTGAAGAAGAGGGAACTGCTCGAATATCTGCGCGAGCTGCATGTCGAGCCGCGTAGCCTGGCCGACTGGTGCCCGCGCCTGGAAGACCGTCTGCTGAGCCTGGCCATCGGGCCGCTGTGCGACCGCCTGCGGCTGATGTTCTTCGGCAACCTGGCGCAGGACTGGTCGGAATTCGTCCTGGCCGACCTGGGCATCTTCCGCTACGAGCAGGTGCCGATCACCCCGGGTTCGCGCGGTTTCCGCAGCCGCCAGGATGTCTACCACTACCTGCATCTGCGCGCCTGCCGTGATGCTTTCGACGCGGGCATGGCGGTAACCGAGGTGCTGCAACTACTCGGTGATTTCTCCACCGACAATCCGCATATCGGCGAGCGCCACCAGCGCCTGCTGCTGCGCCTGGCCCAGCAGCTGGAACGCGCCGGCGAGCTGGAGTCGGCGCTGGCGCTGTACCGCGACACCGCCGCGCTCGGCTCACGGCAGCGGCAGATCCGCGTGCTGGAGCGCCTGGGCCGCGATGCCGAGGCGCTGGCCCTGGCCGAACGGGTCATCGATTCGCCATATAACGGCGAGGAGGCACAGCTGGCCGAACGGGCGCGTACCCGTCTGTGCAGACGCCTCGGTCTGCCGGCTCCGGCCAGGGCGGCGAAGCTGGTGGAGGATCGAATCGACCTGCTCCTGCCACGCGCCGCCAGCGTCGAGCTGGCCGTGGCCGCGTATCTGGCCGAACCCGATGCCCCGGTGCATTACGTGGAGAACACGCTGATCTGCGGGCTGTTCGGCCTGCTCTGCTGGGAGGTGATCTTCGCCCCGCTGCCCGGCGCCTTCTTCCACCCCTTCCATACCGGCCCGGTGGACCTGCACCGCGCCGACTTCCACGCCCGGCGCAGCGAGCTATTCGCCGCCTGCCTGGCACGCCTGGACGACGGCAGCTACGTCGAGGCCATGCGCCGCACCCATGCCGAGAAGTTCGGCATCCAGTCGCCCTTCGTGTTCTGGGAGCTGCTCGACGCCGAGCGCCTGGAGCAGGCGCTGGTCTGCCTGCCGCCGGCGCACCTGGGCGCCTGGTTCCGCCGCCTGCTCGCCGATATCCGCGAGAACCGCGCCGGCATGCCCGACCTGATCCAGTTCTGGCCGGCCGAGCGGCGCTACCGGATGATCGAGGTGAAAGGCCCGGGCGACCGCCTGCAGGACAACCAGAAACGCTGGCTGGCGTTCTGCGCCGAGCACGGCATGCCGGTCAGCGTCTGCTACGTGGAGTGGGCTGAGTGAGCCTGCGCATCGCCGTGCGCGAGCTGTGCGAATTCACCGCCAAGGAAGGCGACCTCGATCTGCGCTTCACCCCCTCGCCCACCGCCCAGGAGGGTATCGCGGGGCACGCCACGGTGGTCGCCCGGCGCGGCCCCGACTATATGTCCGAGCTGGCCGTAAGTGGCGAGTTCGAAGAACTGACGGTCAGCGGCCGTATCGACGGCTTCGATCCGCAGTTTCGCCTGCTGGAAGAGATCAAGACCCACCGCGGCGACGTCGCGCGCATCCCGGCCAACCATCGCCTGCTGCACTGGGCGCAGGTCAAGGTCTACGGCTGGCTGCTGTGCCAAGCGCTGGAACTCGATGAGCTAGACCTGGCGGTGGTGTACTTCAACGTCATCAGCCAGAAGGAAACGGTATTTCGCGAGCGCCACTCTGCCTGCGCATTGCGCGAGTTCTTCGAGCTGCAATGCCGCCGCTATATCCACTGGGCGCGCCAGGAGCAGGCCCATCGCCTGGCGCGCAACGCGGCGCTGACCACGCTGCGCTTTCCCTACGACGAGTTCCGCCATGGCCAGCGGCAACTGGCCGAGGCCGTGTACCGCGCCGCGCGCGACGGCCATTACCTGCTGGCGCAGGCCACCACCGGCATCGGCAAGACCCTCGGCACCCTGTTCCCGCAGCTCAAGGCCATGCCCGGCCAGCAGCTCGATCGCCTGTTCTTCCTCAGCGCCAAGACCCCGGGCCGGCGCCTGGCGCTGGACGCGCTGCAGCGCCTGCGCCAGCCCGAGACGCCGCTGCGGGTGCTGGAGCACGTGGCCCGCGACAAGGCCTGCGAGCATCCGGACAAGGCCTGCCACGGCGACTCCTGCCCGCTGGCCAAGGGCTTCTATGACCGCCTGCCGGCGGCGCGCAGCGCGGCGCTGAAGGAACGCTGGCTGGATCAACAGGCGGTGCGCGCCATCGCCCTCGCCCACGGCATCTGCCCCTACTACCTGAGCCAGGAACTGTGCCGCTGGAGCGACGTGGTGGTGGGCGACTACAACTACTACTTCGACCTCGGCGCCCTGCTGCACAGCCTGACCCTGGTCAACCAGTGGCGCGTCTGCCTGCTGGTGGACGAGGCGCATAACCTGGTCGAACGCGGCCGCAGCATGTACAGCGCCGAGCTGGACCAGGCGCGCTTCAAGGCCATGCGCCGCGACGCTCCGGCCAAGCTGAAAGGCGTGCTGGAGCGGGTCGACCGCCACTGGAACCAGCTGCACCGCGAGCAGCAGGTGCCCTATCAGGTCCATCCGCTGGCGCCGGACCTGCTGCTGGCCGCGCTGGGCAAGGCGGTCAGCGCCATCACCGATCTGCTCACCGACCAGCCCGAGGGCAATGCCGGCGAGCTGCTCAGCTTCTACCTCGACGCCATGCTGTTCTGCCGCCTGGCCGAGAGCTTCGGCCCGCACTCGCTGTTCGACATCAGCCGCGTCGAGGCCGGCAACGGCCGCAGCTACTCCACCCTGTGCATCCGCAACGTCCTGCCGGCGCCCTTTCTCGGCCCGCGCTTCGAGGACGCGCACAGCGCCACGCTGTTCTCCGCCACCCTCAGCCCCAGCCACTACTACCTCGACCTGCTCGGCCTGCCGGAGGAGACCCAGTGCCTGGACGTCGCCTCGCCCTTTACCGCCACGCAGCTGCAGGTGCGCGCGGTGCGCAACCTGTCCACCCGCTACCGCGACCGCGAGGCCTCGCTGGCGCCGATCTGCCGGCTGATCGCCCGCCAGTACCGCGAACGGCCGGGTAACTACCTGGCCTTCTTCAGCAGCTACCAGTACCTGCAACAGGTGCTGGACCTGCTGGCTCGCGAGCATCCCGAGATTCCTGTCTGGGTGCAGTCGCGGCAGATGGACGAAGCGGCGCGCCAGGGTTTTCTCGAACGCTTCCAGGTCGGCGGCCGCGGTATCGGCTTCGCCGTGCTCGGCGGGGTGTTCGGCGAGGGCGTCGACCTGCCCGGCGACCGCCTGATCGGCGCCTTCGTCGCCACCCTCGGCCTGGCCCAGGTCAACCCGATCAACGAGGAAATCCGCCAGCGCATGCACGCGCTGTTCGGCAACGGCTACGACTACACCTACCTCTACCCCGGCCTGCAGAAGGTGGTGCAGGCCGCCGGCCGGGTGATCCGCACGCCGGAGGACGAGGGCGTGCTCTACCTGATCGACGACCGCTTCGCCCGCCCGGAAGTGCGCGACCTGCTGCCGAGCTGGTGGCAGGTCGAGGCCATGCGCCTACCGGCGGAAACGACGAAGGCGCCCGAGCGGGCGCCTTCAGTCGAAACCTGAGCGAGGCGGCATCAGCCGATACGGCTGGCCCCGACGCGGTCGGCGCCATCGGCGGCGATGCGGTTGATACCGACGCGATCCGCACCATCGGCGGCAACGCGATTGGCACCGACGCGATCCGCACCGTCGGCGGCGACGCGATTGGCACCGACACGATCCGCACCATCGGCGGCAACGCGATTGGCACCGACGCGATCCGCACCGTCGGCGGCAACGCGATTGGCACCGACGCGATCCGCACCATCGGCGGCAACGCGATTGGCACCGACGCGATCCGCACCATCGGCGGCGACGCGATTGGCACCGACACGATCCGCACCATCGGCGGCAACGCGATTGGCACCGACGCGATCCGCACCGTCGGCGGCAACGCGATTGGCACCGACGCGATCCGCACCATCGGCGGCAACGCGATTGGCACCGACGCGATCCGCACCATCGGCGGCGACGCGATTGGCACCGACACGATCCGCACCATCGGCGGCAACGCGATTGGCACCGACGCGATCCGCACCGTCGGCG
This sequence comes from Pseudomonas sp. AOB-7, assembly GCF_003696305.1. Classification (GTDB taxonomy): domain Bacteria; phylum Pseudomonadota; class Gammaproteobacteria; order Pseudomonadales; family Pseudomonadaceae; genus Aquipseudomonas. The sequence goes on from NZ_RFFK01000018.1 coordinate 41,082, forward strand.
GCAACGCGATTGGCACCGACGCGATCCGCACCATCGGCGGCAACGCGATTGGCACCGACACGATCCGCACCATCGGCGGCGATACGATTGGCACCGACGCGATCCGCGCCATCGGCAGCGATACGATTGGCCCCGACGCGATCCGCACCATCGGCGGCGACGCGATTGACGCCTACGCGGTCGGCGCCGCCTTCGGTCACCAGCGGCGCAGCGCCGGATTGAACGGAAGACTGCGCCGCGGCGAAGGCACTGGCGGACAGGGCGGCGATAACGAGGCTGGCGAGGATGTGCTTTTTCATGGTCAGGCTCCGGGGCGGGCTGGAAGGTGGCTACGGAACCTATGCTACTCGCACGAAATTGATAAAAAAGCGCAAATAAACAATCTAAACAATCGAATCAGTAGATACAAAACTGAAACAAAACCCCGCTCCAAGGTTTCAGTCAGGTAATTCGACGGGCGGGAAGCGCAGGGCCAGGCCGTTGCTCGCCGTGCGGCTAGCAGGCTGTTGAAAAACGACCTGCGTTGCCATTGCGGCGTTAAAAACAGGCTCAAAATGCTCATTTACAACTCGTAAACTGCGCTTTTCCGCCTGTTTTTGCCTTGCACTGGCTGCCTCGCCTACGTTTTTCAACGGCCTGCTAGACGCGGCTGCCCGGGGTGCGGCGTGCGTGCTTCTGCTGCAGGATCAGCGAGGCTTCGTTGTAGGCCGTCTGGAAGGCGTCGCTGCCGATCCATTCCACCGCCGCGTCCTCGTCTTCATCGTGGAAGATCCCGCGATAGACGATCAGCAGACCCATCATAAAGTCGGTGGCCGCATCTTCCGCCTCCTCGGCGACCACCAGCTCCAGCACCGGGTACTGCAGGAACACCAGACACAGCGCCAGCAGGCTGATGCCCTCGCCGACCCGCATCGCCTGAAACAGGTCGTCGAAGTCCGCCGGATCGAACCCGTTCTCCTCGATGTCCTTGAAGTCGAAGATGCTCAGGTCGATGGCGACATCGTCGAACGGCTCGTCGATCAGCGGGTTGGCCAGCAGCGGATGCACCAGATTGGCTTTGGGCTTGCCCATGCGGTTCTGCTTGGCCTTGGCTTTGGCCCGCTGGGCGCGCTTTTTCTGTTTATCCGGGGAGGCCATAGGGGCGGGTTCCTTGTTCGAGACAGCCATATGCATGGCCCAGGGTGATCGGGGGCGTATTGTAGGCGGGTCTTGGTTGGGGGCGTTGGGTGGCGGGGATTATTTCTGCCTTATCGGCCGTTACCGGCTAGGAGCGGCCTCTCAGCATCAATACCGTGGTCTGTCTCCGATTGTTCCTCTGCGCAGAAACACTACAGTTATCTTTCACCGGCTCCAGCCTGATGCGAAACGCCACCCACGGCCAATTTCTTCCATGAATCGCCATACTCACTCAACAATCTTTGCACTAGTGAATGCTAGGTCAAGCCGGTAGGTGGCCGAGCAGTGAGAGCATCTTACTGGGGCCCATATACGTTCCAGAAGCACTGGAACTTTTGCCTCACATTTCTGGCAAGTAAATGTAATGGCATTGATTCGATTCAATACCTGCTCACCGCTCTCCGTTGTGTTCTTGGCGTAGATCGAATTACATTTCGTATTGCCGCATACAACAAGCTCGTCGTTATCAAACTCGCTCTGCCCGATATATACAGTAGCCCCGCAATCGCATTTGGCATGTATAACGGCCTTCATTGCCAATATCACCGTTGCCTTAGTGACACTTTCTAGAGCTTGAATTATTTCGCTAAAAGATTCTCTGGTTATCGGCTTTCTCTCCTCCCCAGCCGGCTTGGGGGCGGGAGCATGCAGGAATGAGCCAAGCTTGTTGTAAAACGTTCTAAATTTTCGCCAGGGAATTATCTTGGTCTTCCCGAGCGGTGTCCATTCGGATGGAACTTCACCGTCTTTAGCGTGCGGAGCTATGGACAGCTCCCCCTCTTGGTTGGACAGAGGGTCGAAAGAAGCCAGCAACTTCAGAATTTGATCTGCTTTCCAGACCCCAACCATATGACCGGGAAACACATCTCCGTATTGCTGCAATTGGCGGTAGGCCACTGTCTCCAGACAGAAACGCAGTTCAAGTGCAGAGTATCGAAGTGAGTGTTCTTCTGGACTATTCAGATGAGCCTTGGCTCGCTCCAAGTGAGATTTGATTCCGTACAGATCCATAATATGAAACCCCTCCATCGTGCTAATCCGTTTCTACACCCCTCTTACCCAATCCATCGCCAGCAAGCTAGCGCCTACCCACTCGGCAGAACCAGGCACACCTCCACCCCACCCTCGACATTGCCGATGTGCAGCTCGCCGCCATGCAGCTCGGCTACTTCCTGGACGAAGTTGAGGCCCAGGCCGGTGCTCTTGCGGCCGCTGCCGGGGCGCGGCAGGGAGTAGAAGCGTTCGGTCAGGCGCGCCAGGGCGTAGTCGGGGATCGCCTGGCCCTGGTTGAACAGGCGCAGCGTCACCCGCTGGCCTTGGCGTTCGGCACCGATGCGGATCGTGCCGCCGGGCGGGGTGAAGTCCAGGGCGTTGTCGAGCAGGTTGGCCAGCGCCTGGCGCAGCAGAAAGCGTTCGCCGCGCAGGCTCAGGTTCGCCGGCACGGCCTGCTCGACCCTCAGGTCGGCGGCGAGGATGCGCGCCTGCTGCGCCTGCAGCAGTTCGTCCACCAGCGCCGCCAGCGGCACCGCCACCCGCTCCTCCAGGCCCTGGCGCTGTTCCACCTGGGCCAGATGCAGCAGGCGTTCGATCAGTTGCTGCAGGCGCGCGCTTTCCTGCTGGATATTGGCCACGAAACGCTGGCGCTGCGCGGCCGGCATCTCGCCGTCGAGCAGTTCGGCGGCGCCGCGGATGGCCGCCAGCGGGCTCTTCAGTTCGTGGGTCAGGGTGTGTACGTAGCGCTCGACGTAGGCCTTGCCCTCCAGTTCGGTGCGCATACGCTCCACCGCCACGGCCAGCTGGCCCAGCTCGCCGCCGCGCACCCGTGGCGCCTCGGCGCGACGGCCCTCGCTGACCGCCTGGGCGTAGCGGGTCAGCTTGCCCAGCGCGGCGCCGAGCCACCAGGACAGCGCCGCGCCAATCAGCAGACCGAGGCCGATCAGGCCGGCGCCGAGCCAGCCCAGGCGGGTCTGCGAGCGCTCGATATAGGGCTGCAGGCTGCGGTTGGGCTTGGCCACCGAGACCACGCCGATGATCCGCTCGCCGTCCTTGATCGGCGCCGCCACGTACATCACCGAGGAATCCGGATCGCTGGGGTCTTCCCTGGTCGAGCGCGCGCCGTACTCGCCGCGCAGGGTCAGCAGCACGTCGTTCCAGCGCGAGTAGTCCTGGCCGACGGCCTGGCCGCTGGAGTCGAGCAGGACGATGCCCCGGGCGTCGGTGACGTAGATGCGGTGGTTGACCTGGGCCTTGCTCACGCCCCAGATATTCGCCCCGGGCTGGCGCCGGCCATAGGCCTCCAGCGCCTCGGGCAGGCGGCTGTGCTGCAGGCTGCCGGCCTTGACCTCGTCGCGCAGAATCTCGGCCAGCAGGTTGGCGGTGTCGACCAGGGTTTCCTCGGTGCTCTGGCGCACGCCGGGGCGGATCTCGTCCATCACCGTGCTCAGCACGAACCAGCCGGCCAGGCCGACGAAGAGGAAATAGACGAGAAAGATGCGCACGCCCAAGGGCATGGTTCAGCCCTCAGGATCGTAGCTGTAGCCCAGGCCGCGGTGGGTCTGGATCGGCTCGGCGGCGGCCACCACCGCGCGCAGCTTGGCGCGCAGGCTCTTGACATGGCTGTCGATATTGCGCTCGTAGCCGGCCTCGCTGGCCACGCCGAGGGCGTCGAGCAACTGCTCGCGGGAGAACACCCGCCGCGGCTGGCCGAGCAGGGTCTGCAGCAGGCGGAACTCGTGGCGGGTCAGGGCCAGGGGCTGGCCGTGGAAGGCGATCTGGTAGCGCGCCAGGTCGAGGCGAAAGGGCCCGGTCGCGGCGTTATCCACAGGCGCGGCGGCGCGTGGCGCCACCCGCTTGAGAATGGCCTTGACCCTGGCGGCCACCTCGCGCGGGCTGAACGGTTTGACCACGTAGTCGTCGGCGCCGATCTCCAGGCCCACCACGCGGTCGATCTCCTCGCTGCGCGCGGTGAGGAAGATCACCGGCACCTCGGAGAAGCGCCGCAGCCGCTTGCAGGCCTCGAAGCCGCTGATGTCCGGCAGGCCGACATCGAGTATCGCCAGGTCGAAGGCCTGGTTTTCCAGCAGCGCCAGCGCCTCGCCGGCGAGCGCCACCCAGCGGGTGGCGAAGCCTTCGGCCTGCAGCGCGTAGACCAGGGTATCGGCAATCGCGGCTTCGTCTTCGACTATCAGTATCTGCGGCATCGGGCGTCCTGCTCGGCGGGGCGGTCACGGCCGGCAGACTGCGCCAGCCCGAACAGCCCGTCAAGGCGACGCAATCGATGCACAGAAACTGGGGATGGCGCTGTGGATAAGCTTGGAGCAGTTGGCGCCGGGCCAGATGGTGCCTGGCTCTGCGGCGGCTGGCTGATTTCTGCGCGGCGCCGAGCATTCAGGCGAGACAGCGGTGCGCATCGCGCCCCCCGGGGGCGTTCACAAACCCACAGAAGCTGGGGGCCAAGTTGTTGATAACCTTGGAGTAATGCGCTGCAGGCGGCGCTGGCCGGGGGCTGCGGGCGATTGTGCGATTTGTGTACGGCGAGGGTGGCGCAGGGTTAGTCACAGGTGCTGCGTGCGGGGCACCTCAGGGGCCCTGGCTATGCACAGATACTGGGGACGGCGCTGTGGATAAGCTCGGGATGCCCGCTGCCAGGCCCGGCACCGCGGGGGCTGCGCCGGGTTGGCGGTTTTCTGCGCAACGGCGCTAGCCGAGCTGGAAACGCCCGGTGTTCTGCGCCAGGCCCTCGCTGCCGCGGCGCAGCTGTTCGGCGGCGCTGCTCACCGCCTGGGCGCCGTCGAGCAGCTGGCCGGCGGCCTGATCGACCTGCTGGATATTGCCGCTGACCTCGTCGGCGGTGGCGGCCTGCTGTTCGGCGGCGGTGGCGATCTGCGCCAGGCGGTCGCTGACCCGCTGCACCGACTCGACTATGGCCTGCAGGTCGTCGCCCATGGCCAGCACGCTGCCGATATCGCCGTCGGCCTGGCTGCAGGCCTCCTCCATCAGGCTCACCGACTGGCCGACCACGCGCTGCAGGTTGTCCACCGTCTGGGCGATTTCCTGGGTGGAATCCTGGGTGCGCTTGGACAGCGAGCGCACCTCGTCGGCGACCACGGCGAAACCGCGCCCGGCCTCGCCGGCGCGCGCCGCCTCGATCGCCGCGTTGAGCGCGAGCAGGTTGGTCTGCTCGGCGATGCCCTTGATCACCTCCACCACCCGGTTGATCTGCTGGGTCTGCTCGCGCAGCTGCTGCANTCCACCACCCGGTTGATCTGCTGGGTCTGCTCGCGCAGCTGCTGCAGCGCCGCGGCGCTGTCGCCCAGGCGGCTGCTGAGTTGGCGCATGCTGGCGCTGGTGCGGGCGCTGCGCTGGTTGCTGCCCAGCGCCACCTCGCGGGTCTGCTGCGCCTCCACCGCGGCCTGCTCGCAGCTCTGCGCCACGCTCTGCGCGGTGGCGGCCATCTGCGTGGCGGCGGTGGCGATCTGGCTCATCTGCGCCTGCTGCTGCTCCACCGCATCCAGCGCGTCGCGGGCCTGGCCGCCGAGCAGCTGCACCGTGTCGTCGAGCTGACGGCTCTCACGACCGACGCCCTGCAGCGAGTCGCGCAGCTGCGCCACGGCGCTGTTCAGCGCCTGGGCGATGGAGGCCAGGTCGTCGGCGCCATGCACCTGCATGCGCACGCGCAGGTCGCCGTCGCGCAGGCTTTCCGCCGCTTCGATGATGCCAGCGGTGCTACGGCGGATCGAGGCGTTGAGGCACAGCAGCACGTACAGCGCCAGCAGGGTGAGCAGGACGAAGGCGCCGATCACCTCGACCATGGTCAGCAGCGCGCGCTGGCGATGCTGCCCCAGGCTCGCGGCGAACTGGTCGTAGACCGCCTGCTGCAGCCCCTGCAACTGCGCCTCCAGGGCCTCGACGCGCTGCACGAACTGCTCCGGGGTCAGCGCCATGGGGCTGGCCTCGAACATGTCGCGGTCGATCTGCGCGAGGAACTGGTCGAAGCCGGCCAGCGCCGCCTCGAACGGCCCGGCCAGCTGGCGCATGGCCTGCGGCGCCTCGCGCTGCAGGGTGCTCTGCGCCTTGATCAGCTGCGCGCGCTGCTCGTCGAGGCCGCGGCGCAGGTCGCGGATCAGCACCCGGCTCTGCAGGGTGAAATGCTGCGACACCACCGCACCATGGCCCTGGGCGGCGAAGGTACCGAGCTGCTCGAGCAGGCGCGGCAGGATGTAGGTGAGCTGCTCCATCATCAGGTAGGTGGCCAGGCGCGGATCGAGGATCAGGCCGCTGTCGGTGGCCACCTGTTCGCGCAGGGCGAGCAGGTGCAGCAGGGTCTTCTGGTAACGTTCCAGCGCATCCGGTAACGCCACAGGGGCCAGGGCCTGCGCCTGAAGCCCAGCGCGTTCGGCTTGCAGCGCCTGGAAATGTTCGCGCGCCTGGGCGCCGATCAGCGCGCTCTGCAGTGGCACGGCGGCCTGCTGCAGGGCCTCGTCGAGCTGCGCCTCGCGCTGGCGCAGCAGCCCCTCGGCGGCGTTATCGGTGCCCTTCCAGCGCGCCAGCAGGGTGCGCTGGGCGATCAGCTCGCGCTGCACCAGGGCCATGGACTGCAGCGCCTGCGCGCCTTCCAGCTCGTGGTCGATGGCCTGCAGGCGACCCAGGTAGTCGCTGCTGATCACCCACAGGGCGTAGCCCAGCGGCAGGGCGAACAGCAGGAACACCAGCTGAAACTTGCGCGCGAAGCTGAACCGCTCCAGCAGCCGCACACCCGGTTTGAGTACTCCAGTCATCGCGACACCTCAACGAGTTCCACGGGCCCTCGCGGGCCAGGTAAGAAACTGCATCAAGCAAGAAACAGGCCGCCATCCTGGAGCACTCGGCGACCGCGGGCAGGTGGCTATGGCCCCGTGCCCGCAGTCTAGGTTCTGCACGAAAAGTGCCTGCGCTCGGTGATGCTGCGTTAAAAATCGGTTCGGAATGCTCATGTACAGCTCGTACACTCCGCTTCCTCACCGATTTTTGCCTTGCCTGACCTTCGCTCGACGACTTTTCGTACTGAACCTAGTTCAGCACTGCGGCCGCTCGCGGGTGTAGCGTTCGGCGGGGTTCACCGCCGCGCCGAAATCGCGCAGGGCGCTGGCGCCGATCAGCAGGGGGTAGTTGAAGGTGCTGCGGTCGGTGAGGTTGACCTCGATGGTGCGCTGCTGCTCGCCCAGGCACACCGGCAGCTCGATCACCGGGCGCTGCGAGGCCGCCGCCGTCTTCAGCGGCTGGCCGGCCAGCTCCTCGCTGCGCGTCTTGATCTCGGCGATGCGCACCAGCGGGTGCTCATGCACACGCTGCTCGGCGCCGTCCACCGCCAGGCGAAAGCGCACCCAGTCCTCGCCGTCGCGCTCGAAGCGCTGGATGTCCTTGGCCGACAGCGAGGCGGTCATGGCGCCGGTGTCCATCTTGGCCTTGAGGGTCTGGCCCAGCTCGGGCAGTGCGATCAGCTCGTAACGGCCGTACAGCGTGGGTTGCTGATTGGCCAGGGCCGGCAGGCTGAGCAGCGCGGCCAGCAAGATCAGGACATGGTTCAAGGTCGGTACTCCTGTAAGGGGATAGACCGGATTTCCGACCGCCCGCGGCGCCGCCCTGTTCCCCGGGCGGCGTGACAAGGTGTTACCAAGCGGCCCGCCGCTGCCCTTGGAGGCCGCGCCGCGCCTTGCTTATCATGGCTGGCCACCGCCCATCATGGAGTCGATATGCGCCCGCTGCTGACCGGCCTTGCCAACCTCGTGCTGTTGCTCGCCAACACCCTGATCCTGATCGGACCGCTGCTGCTGATCGCCCTGGCCAAGTTCGTCCTGCCCGGCCAGACGGCGCGCGACGCCTGCTCGCGCGGGGTGATGTGGGTGGCCGAGTTCTGGGCGGAGAACTGCAAGCGCATCTTCGCCCTGACCACCCCGACCCACTGGGACATCCGCGGCAACGCCGAGCTGCGCCGCGACCGCTCCTACCTGGTGATCAGCAACCACCAGTCCTGGGTCGACATCCCGGCGCTGGTGCAGGCGTTCAACCGCAAGACGCCCTACTTCAAGTTCTTCCTCAAGCAGCAGCTGATCTGGGTGCCGCTGCTCGGCCTGGCCTTCTGGGCGCTCGACTACCCCTTCATGAAGCGCTATTCGAAAGCGTTTCTGGAGAAGAATCCGCAGATGAAGGGCAAGGACCTGGAGATCACCAGGGCCGCTTGCGAGAAGTTCAAGCGCCTGCCGGTGACCGTGGTCAACTACCTCGAAGGCACCCGCTTCACCCCGGCCAAGCAGGCGCAGCAGGGCTCGCCCTACCAGCATCTGCTCAAGCCCAAGGCCGGCGGCGTGGCCTTCGTCCTCGCCACCCTGGGCGAGCAGATCGACGCCGTGCTGGACGTCACCCTGGTCTATCCGGGCCAAGGCGTGCCGGGCTTCTGGGCACTGCTCAGCGGCCAGGTGGCGAAGGTCATAGTGGATATCCAGACCCGCGAGCTGGACCCGGCGCTGTGGCAGGGCGACTACGAGAACGACGGCGAATTTCGCCAGTACCTGCAGGGCTGGGTGACGCAGCTGTGGCAGGACAAGGACGCGCGCATCGCGCAGATTCGCGCCGAGGGCGCGTGACGCCGGCACGAAAAAAGGGAGCCCGCAGGCTCCCGAAAAAAGGCGCGGACCAATGCGCCTGGCCGTAGCACCAACATTGAATCGGGGCGGACGGGCACGCGGCCCGTCCACCGTGCAGCGCAGCGCGATCAGGCCGCGCTGAAGGTCTTGTGCGGGTCGATGACGAATTTCTTCGGCACCCCGGCATCGAACTCGTGGTAGCCGTTGGGGGCCTGGTCCAAGCTGATGACCTGCACGCCGACCACCTCGGCGATGTTGATGCGATCCCACATGATGGCCTGCATCAGCGCACGGTTGTACTTCATCACCGGGGTCTGGCCGGTGTGGAAGCTGTGCGACTTGGCCCAGCCGAGGCCGAAGCGGATGCTCAGGGCGCCGATCTTCGCCGCCGCGTCCACCGCGCCCGGGTCTTCGGTGACGTAGAGGCCGGGAATGCCGATCTTGCCGGCCACGCGGGTGACCTGCATCAGCGAGTTGAGCACGGTGGCCGGAGCCTCGTGCTGCACGCCGTCATGGCCGTGACCGCGGGCCTCGAAGCCTACGCAGTCGATGGCGCAGTCGACTTCCGGCTCGCCGAGCAGCGCGGCGATCTGCTCATGCAGCGGAGTATCCTTGGACAGGTCGGCGATCTCGAAGCCCACCGCCTTGGCATGGGCCAGGCGCACCGGGTTGACGTCGCCGACTATGACCACGGCGGCGCCGAGCAGACGCGCCGAAGCGGCGGCGGCCAGGCCGACCGGACCGGCGCCGGCGACGTAGACGGTGCTGCCGGGGCCGACCCCGGCGGTGACCGCGCCGTGATAGCCGGTGGGCAGGATGTCGGACAGGCAGGTCAGGTCGCGGATCTTCTCCATGGCCTTGTCGCGATCCGGCAGCTTGAGCAGGTTGAAGTCGGCGTAGGGCACCAGCACGTATTCGGCCTGGCCGCCGGTCCAGTCGCCCATGTCGACGTAGCCGTAGGCGCCGCCGGCACGCGCCGGGTTGACGGTCAGGCAGACGCCGGTGTGCTGTTCCTTGCAGCTGCGGCAGCGGCCGCAGGCGACGTTGAACGGCACCGAAACCAGGTCGCCGATCTGCAGGCGCTCGACGTCGCGGCCCTTCTCGATCACCTCGCCGGTGATCTCGTGGCCCAGCACCAGGCCGACCTGGGCGGTGGTACGACCGCGCACCATATGCTGGTCGGAGCCGCAGATATTGGTGGAAACCACTTTCAGGATGACCCCGTGCTCGATCTTCTTGCCGCGCGGGTCCTGCATTTTCGGGTAGTCGATCTTTTGCACTTCGACCTTGCCCGCACCGAGATAAACCACACCACGATTACCAGACATGCGTCACTCTCCTTTGTTGTTGTGGATACAAGACGCGACCGAAGGGCCGCGCGGCCTTGCACTGGAGCTTTTCGTCTGTTGCCGGACACCGCCGGTGAAGCCTGGCAGAGCGGTGAACGAATCTAGGGTGCGCCGTGCGCACCTATGTTCTTGCGTGATACCCGGTGCGCGCGGCGATGCTCGCGACCGTTTTGATTAGGGTGGGCCGGGCGGCGATCCGCTTCAGCCCACCGAAAAAGCCTGTGGGCTGAAGCCCACCCTACGCGACTGCGATTGCCCTCAGGGGTTGAGCACCACCGTGCGGTTGGCGTTGAGGAACACGCGGCGGTCGATGTGGTAGCCGACGGCGCGGGCCAGGGTCAGGCACTCGATGTCGCGGCCCTTGGCGATCAGGTCCTCGGGGTAGTGGGCATGGTCCACCGCCTCCACGCCCTGGGCGATGATCGGCCCCTCGTCGAGGTGGTCGTTGACATAGTGGGCGGTGGCGCCGACCAGCTTGACGCCCTTCTGATAGGCCTGGTGGTAGGGCTTGGCGCCCTTGAAGCCGGGCAGCAGCGAGTGGTGGATATTGATCGCCCAGCCGTCCAGCTTGCGGCACAGCTCGGGCGACAGCACCTGCATGTAGCGGGCGAGCACCACCAGCTCGGCGCCGGTGTCCTCGACCACCTGCATGACCTTGCGCTCCTGCGCCGGCTTGTCGGCCGGGTCGAGCGGGAAGTGGTGATAGGGGATGCCGTGCCAGCGCGCCAGCGGCTCCAGATCCGGGTGGTTGGACACCACCGCCACCACGTCCATGGCCAGCTGGCCGATGCGCTGGCGGTAGAGCAGGTCGTTCAGGCAGTGGTCGGCCTTGGACACCATCAGCACCACCTTGGCCCGGTAGCCCGGCGGGGTCAGCTCCACCTGCATGGCGAAGGGCGCCAGACGCTCGGCCACTCCGGCGCGGAAGGCGGCCTCGTCGAAACCGTCCGGCTGGCGGAACTCGACGCGAATGAAGAAGCGCGAGGACAGCCGGTCATCGAAACTGTGGTGCTCGGTGACGTAGCAGCGCTGCTCGAACAGAAAGCGCGTCACCGCGTCCACCGTGCCGAGCACGCTCGGGCAGTGGGCGGTGAGAATCCAGGTATCGGGGGTGCGGCTCATGTCGATCTCCAAAGCGCAACGACGTAGGTTGGGCTGAGCTTGCGAAGCCCAACAAGGGGCGCACGGCGCTCCCTGCGGCCTTCCGGGGCTCCCTGCGTTGGGCCTCGCTGCGCTCGGCACCAACCTACCCAGAGCCCCTTGTCGATCAGGCTTCTACCGCCAGCCCGTACTCGGCGCTGGCATCCTGCAGCCACAGCCAGAAGTAGTCGGAGAAGCTGCGGCGGATCAGCAGTTCCCAGGTTTCCTCGGCGGTGTGGCGGATGATCAGCTGCGACTTGGCGAACACCGTGCCCACCGCCTTGCCCACCGGGAAGTTGCTCGGGTGCACGTCGTAGCTGCTGGACTTCATCAGCAGCTCGCGCACCTTGGGCCCGGACAGTTCCAGCAGGGTCTGCCCGCCGCTGACGTTGACCACCGAGATGTGCTGGCCGGCCAGCGCCTCGCGCAGCTTGGCCTCGACCTCGAACTCGCTGCCGCCAGGCACGATCAGCAGCCACTCGTCCGGGCCCAGCCACTGCAGCGAGCTGTCGCCGCTGGCCACCAGGGTCAGCGCCACCGGCAGCTCCAGGCCCAGGGCCTTGTGCACGCCGCCGGCGAACTCGGCATCGTCGGCGTCGCCGCGCAGGATCAGGTGACCCAGCAGCTTCTTCTCGCGCAGGGTCACCCCGGCGCGCTTGGGGCCCTTGCCGGCCAGCTCGTGCAGGCCGGCGTGGTGCAGCGGCGATTGCCCGGCGATGTCGGCGGGGCGTTGCTGGTAAACGTTCACGTTAGACATTCTGGCGATCCCCTTTCGGGTCATAGAACACGGGGCTGACGATTTCGGCTTCGATCACGCTGCCATCGGCCAGCGGCGCGAACACGCGCTCGCCGATCCGCGAGAGGCCGCCCCGCACCAGGGCCATGGCGAAGCTGTAACCCATGGCCGCGCTCATATAGCTGGAGGTGACGTGACCGACCATGGTCATCGGCACCGGCTGCTTGGGGTCGAACACCAGCTGCGCGCCTTCGGGCAGGACCTTGTTCGGGTCCAGGGGCTTGAGGCCGATCAGCTGCTTGCGGTTTTCCTTGAGGCAGTCCTCGCGGTTCATGCCGCGCCAGCCGATCCAGGAGAACGGCTTGGTGCGACCGACGCACCAGCCCATGCCCAGATCGTCCGGGGTGACCGAGCCGTCGGTGTCCTGGCCGATGATGATGAAACCCTTCTCGGCACGCAGCACGTGCATGGTCTCGGTGCCGTAGGGGGTCAGGCCGTGCTTCTGGCCGGCGGCGATGATCTTCTCCCACACGCCGAGGGCGTAGTTGGCCTGCACGTTGACCTCGTAGGACAGCTCGCCGGTGAAGGAGATGCGGAACACCCGCGCCGGTACGCCGCCGACCTTGCCTTCCTTCCAGCTCATGAAGGGGAAGGCGTCTTTATCGAGATCGATATCCGTCACTTCCGCCAGCAGCTTGCGGCTATTGGGGCCGGACAGGGTCATGGTCGCCCAGTGGTCGGTGACCGAGGTGAAGTACACCTTCAGCTCCGGCCACTCGGTCTGGTGGTAGATCTCCAGCCACTCCATCACCCGGGCGGCGCCGCCGGTGGTGGTGGTCATGACGAAATGGTTGTCGGCCAGACAGGCGGTGACGCCGTCGTCGAAGACCATGCCGTCTTCCTTGCACATCAGGCCGTAGCGGGCCTTGCCCACGTCCAGCTTGGTCCAGGCGTTGGTGTAGACGCGGTTGAGGAACTCGCGCGCATCCGGGCCCTGGATGTCGATCTTGCCCAGGGTCGAGGCGTCGAGGATGCCCACCGCGTTGCGCACCGCCAGGCACTCGCGGGCCACCGCGGCGTGCATGTCTTCGCCGTTCTTGGGGAAGTACCAGGGACGCTTCCACTGGCCGACGTCCTCGAACTCGGCGCCGTTCTCCAGGTGCCACTTGTGCATGGCGGTGTAGCGCTTGGGCTCGAACAGCTCGCCGCAGTGACGGCCGGCGATGGCGCCGAAGGTCACCGGGGTGTAGTTCGGGCGGAACATGGTGGTGCCCATCTCGGCGATGCTGATGCCCAGCGAACGCGCGGCGATGGCCAGGCCGTTAATGTTGCCCAGCTTGCCCTGGTCGGTGCCGAAGCCCAGCGCGGTGTAGCGCTTGACGTGCTCGACCGACTCGAAGCCCTCGCGGGTGGCCAGCTCGATGCCGGCCGCGGTGACGTCGTTCTGCTGGTCGACGAACTGCTTCGGCGCCCGCGCGGTGCCCTTGTCGTGCGGCACCTGGAACAGCGCGACCGCGGCTTCCTCGATGCGCTTCTCGGCCTTCGGCAGGCTGCCGGCGACAGCCTTGAAGCCGGCTTCGGCGGCGGCCTTGGCGCCGGCCTCGAAGCCGTCGGCGAGGCTGTCGCCGAGGCCGAACACGCCGTTGACCGCACCGGCGCAATAGCGCTTCTGGAAGCCTTCGCCGGGGACGAAGGCGAGGATGTCTTCGCGCCACAGCGGACGGCCGCCGAGGTGCGAGGCCAGGTGCACCACCGGGCTGTAGCCGCCGGAGCTGGCGATCAGGTCGCAGTCGAGCATTTCGCCGGGGCTGCTGACCTTGTGCTTGGCCAGGTCGATGGCGCAGATGCGCGCACCGGTGACGCGCTTGCTGCCGCGCGCCTCGACCACCGCACTGCCGGTGAGCACGCGCACGCCACGCCGGCGCGCCTCCTCGACCCAGCTGCCGCGCGGGTTGCTGCGCGCATCGGCGACCGCCACCACCTGCAGGCCGGCGTCCAGCCAGTCGAGCACCACGCGGTAGGCGTAATCGTTGTTGGTCGACAGCACCAGTTTCTGCCCGGGCGCCACGCCGTAGCGGCGCACGTAGGTGGATACCGCATCGGCCAGCATGTTGCCGGGCACGTCGTTGCCGGCGTACACCAGCGGCCGCTCGTGGGCGCCGGTGGCCAGCACCACGCGACCGGCACGCACACGGTGCATGCGCTGACGCGCCTGGCCCATGGGCGCGACTTCGCCGAGGTGATCGGTGAGACGCTGATGGATGGTGAGGAAGTTGTGGTCGTGGTAGCCGTTGACCGTGGCGCGCGGCAGCAGGGTCACTTCCGGCATCTTTTCCAGCTCGGCGATGGCCTTGGCGGCCCATTCGGCGGCCGGCTTGCCGTCGAGGGTCTCGCGGGTGGAGAGCAGGCTGCCGCCGAACTCTTCCTGTTCGTCGGCGAGGATCACCCGCGCACCGCTGCGCCCGGCGGCCAGAGCCGCAGCCAGACCGGCGGGGCCGGCGCCGACCACCAGCACGTCGCAGTGCTGGTTCATATAGTCGTAGATGTCCGGATCGTTTTCCTTCGGCGCACGGCCCAGGCCTGCGGCCTTACGGATGTACTTCTCGTAGGTCAGCCAGAGGTTCTGCGGGTACATGAAGGTCTTGTAGTAGAAACCGGGCGGCATCATGCCGCCGCCGACCTTGCCGAGAATGCCCATCAGGTCGGTGTTGACGCTCGGCCAGCCGTTGGTGCTGGCGGCCGTCAGGCCCTGGTAAAGCGCCTGCTGGGTGGCGCGCACGTTGGGGATCTGGGTGGCCTCGCTGGAGCCGATCTGCAGCACAGCATTGGGCTCTTCGGCACCGGCGGCGACTATGCCGCGCGGACGCGAGTACTTGAAGCTGCGGCCGACCACGTCGACGCCGTTGGCCAGCAGGGCAGCGGCCAGGGTATCGCCGGCGTAACCCTGAAAGGTCTGACCGTTGAAGCTGAAAGTCAGGGGCTGGCTGCGGTCGATGCGGCCGCCCTGGGCAAGACGATTGACCTGGCTCATGCCGTTACTCCTTGGTCGACGGCCTTCTTCGCGGCGAGGGAGGCCTCAGTCACGCTGGGGCGCTCGCCGATCTTGTAGGTTTCGAGGATTTCGTAGCTCACCGTGTGACGGGTGACGTTGAAGTACTGGCGGCAGCCCGCCGCGTGGATCCACAGCTCGTGGTGGATGCCGCGCGGGTTGTCGCGGAAGAACAGGTACTCGCCCCACTCCTCGTCGGTGCAGGCGTTCGGGTCCAGCGGGCGGGCGATGTGCGCCTGGCCGCCGGCGTGGAACTCTTCTTCGGAACGCAGTTCGCCACAGTGAGGGCAGAAGATATGCAACATGCTCGGTACCTCCAGAAAACCATCGTCCCTCTCTCAGCGAGAGAGGGCGCCAAAATCAGTGCGCGACACCCGCCGCGCCGTGCTCGTCGATCAGCGCGCCGTTGTGGAAGCGCTCGATGGAGAACGCCTTGGCCAGCGGGTGCATCTCGCCCTTGGCCAGGCTGGCGGCGAACACGTGGCCCGAACCCGGGGTGGCCTTGAAGCCGCCGGTGCCCCAGCCACAGTTGAAGAACAGGTTCTTCACCGGGGTCTTGGCGATGATCGGGCAGGCGTCCGGGGTGGTGTCGACGATGCCGCCCCACTGGCGGTTCATGCGCACCCGCGAGAGCACCGGGAACATCTCGACGATGGCCTGCAGGGTGTGTTCGATGGTCGGGTAGGAGCCACGCTGGCCGTAGCCGTTGTAGCCGTCGATGCCGGCGCCGATGACCAGGTCGCCCTTGTCCGACTGACTGATATAGCCGTGCACGGCGTTGGACATGATCACGGTGTCGATGATCGGCTTGATCGGCTCGGAGACCAGCGCCTGCAGCGGGTGCGACTCCAGCGGCAGGCGGAAACCGGCGAGCTTGGCCATATGCCCGGAGTTACCGGCGGTGACCACGCCGACGCGCTTGGCGCCGATGAAGCCCTTGCTGGTTTCCACGCCGATCACCGCGCCGTTTTCCTTGCGGAAACCGATCACCTCGGTCTGCTGGATCAGGTCGACGCCCAGGGCGTCGGCGGCGCGGGCGAAGCCCCAGGCCACCGCGTCGTGACGGGCGACGCCGCCGCGACGCTGCAGCGAGGCGCCGAGCACCGGGTAACGGGTGTTCTTCGAGCAGTCCAGGTAGGGGATCATCTCCGCCACCTGCTTGGCATCGACCACTTCGCCGTCGATGCCGTTGAGGCGGTTGGCGCTGACCCGACGCTCGATGTCGCGCATGTCCTGCAGGGTGTGGCCGAGGTTGAACACGCCGCGCTGGGAGAACATGACGTTGTAGTTGAGGTCCTGCGACAGGCCCTCCCACAGCTTCATGGCGTGCTCGTAGAGCTGCGCCGATTCGTCCCACAGGTAGTTGGAGCGCACGATGGTGGTGTTGCGCGCGGTGTTGCCGCCGCCCAGCCAGCCCTTCTCGACCACGGCGACGTTCTTCACGCCGAACTCCTTGGCCAGGTAATAGGCGGTGGCCAGACCGTGGCCGCCACCGCCGACGATGATCACGTCGTAGACCGGCTTGGGCGTCGGGTTGCGCCACATGCGCTGCCAATTCTCATGGTGGCTGAACGAGTGCTTGAACAGGCCGAAGCCGGAATAACGTTGCATGGGCATGCTCCAGGGTTCTACTCCCCTCTCCCGCTTGCGGGAGAGGGGCCGGGGGAGAGGGTTGGCTTAGCGATACACCGGGTAATCCGCGCACAGCCCGGCCACCAGCTTGGCCACCTGCGCCTCGACGTCGGCATCGCCGAGGTGGTCGAGGATGTCGCAGATCCAGCCGGCCAGCGCCTCGCACTGGGCGACCTTGAAGCCGCGGGTGGTGACCGCCGGGGTGCCGATGCGGATACCCGAGGTGACGAACGGCGACTGCGGGTCGTTGGGCACCGCGTTCTTGTTCACCGTGATGCCGGCGCGACCGAGGGCGGCATCGGCCTCCTTGCCGGTCAGGCCCTGCTTGATCAGGCTGAGCAGGAATAGGTGGTTGTCGGTACCGCCGGAGACCACTTCGAAGCCGCGCTCGACGAACACCCGCGCCATGGCCTGGGCGTTGTCGATCACCTGCTGCTGGTAGGCCTTGAACTCGGGCTCCATGGCTTCCTTGAAGCACACTGCCTTGGCCGCGATCACGTGCATCAGCGGGCCGCCCTGGGCGCCGGGGAACACCGCGGAGTTGAGCTTCTTCTCGATCTCCTCGTTGGCCTTGGCCAGGATCAGGCCGCCGCGCGGGCCGCGCAGGGTCTTGTGAGTGGTGGTGGTGACCACGTCGGCGAAGGGGATCGGATTGGGGTACAGACCGGCGGCGACCAGCCCGGCGACGTGGGCCATGTCGACGAACAG
>NZ_RFFK01000019.1 GCF_003696305.1 Pseudomonas sp. AOB-7
TACCTGTCCACCAGTTCCGGGGCAGACCATGGTACAGCATCTGTCGGGGTCTTGAGTTTTACATTCATAAAACCGATGGCGAGCTGTTCGACCTTATCCGCAGTCAGAGGGGCGGGGTGCTGGACGGCATAGGTAATGCCTGCGTCAGTCAGCTTCCAGTAGCCACGTTTGGCGCTGCTGGACAGGCCGGCGCGCTTGAGGCGGTCATGGGCCCAGCCTGCGCGGTTCTTGTAGGTGGCTTGGCCGCTGGCAATCAGCTCTTGGCGCTGCGCTTCCGACAGGTTCAGCGCATCGGCAGCGGCTTCATGGGCGTCACGTGCTGACGCGCCTTCGGGGGTTGCGGCCAGGTAGCGCAGGATCGGCTCAATAAACTGGTCGTAGGTTGGAACGGACATCGTGGCTCCAGGTGCTGAGTGATGCAGCTATTGGTCTTGCTTGGCGAGCCAGGCGAGGTCATCGGCGCGCTTCTTGGTCATATCCAGAAAGCATGAGGCACTGTTGACGCTGTCGATGGTGCCGCCAGTCAAACTGCCAAGCAGGGCGCAATCGGCATCGCGGAATTTGATCCATAGCCGCTGCGCGTCGCGCAGTTGTGTTTGCTGGGTGGGTGTTAGCGCCTGCATGGCGGCTTTGTAATTCTGGTTCAGGCGGGCGTCTTGCTGTTCCGTCTCGCTGCCCATGCAATCGAGCATATTCATCGTCACGCCGCCGGACTCGTCCATGCAGGCGGTATAGGTCGTGCTGTAGCCATCGTCTGCTGCGTGTATGCCAACGCTGAGCGTGGTAACGGCAATGGCCAGCAGCCAGGTTTTGCTTGATTGCATGATGAGCGTCCTGCGTATCGATGGATGAGTATTAAAGGCTCTGCATGGTTCGGCACTTGGGAAACGCCGAACACCCCCAAAACTGCTGCCCCGCCTTCGCCCCCGATTTCACGGTGCGTATCAGCAGCGCGCTGCCGCACTTCGGGCATTGCCGTTCGGCCGTCGGATCGCTGCGGCGCTTGAGGTTTTGTACATGCTCGCGATGGGTGGCGAGGGTCGGCGAGCGGCGGCCGCTTTGCAGGGCCTGCAGCATGGCGTCGACTTCGGCCGCGCTGAATACCGGCTGCTGGAATGACTGGATATAGCGGATAAAGCCGATGCCCTGGGTGACGTTGGCCGGCATCTCGGTCTTGAAGGTGCTGCCGCCGACGAAGGTGATGACCGAGTGCAGGTGCTCGGGGCTGACGCCCAGGGTGGCTTCCAGGGCCTTGAGGTGCTTGTAGTTCTGCCGTAGCGGGTTCTGGAATTTGAAGGTGCGTTTGTAGAGCTTCTGCGTCCACTGTGGCTGCTTCTCGCTGCCGAAGATCCAGCCGCTCATGTTCTTCGTTTCCAGCACGAAGATGCCGTAGGGCGAGAGGAAGACGTGGTCGATCTGCGTGGTGCCGTCCGGGGTGTTCAGGGTGACGTTGTGCAGGCGGCGGTAGGTCTGCTGGTCCAGCTGCCAGTGGGCGAACAGCCGCACCAGCAGCTCGCCGATCTGGCCCTTGGCCCAGGGCGACTTGAGCAGGCCGATCAGCAGGGCTGCCGGGATGAACCAGCTCAGCATGCCCCAGACCTGGGCGACTATCGGGCTGTAATCCATTTTTCTTCCTTGAGCAAAGCCGCTTGAGGGTCGGGCGAGCAGGCGTGCCGAAATCCAGGCGCCTGGCACTGCCCTGGATAATGGCTAATTGCTTTGTATGGCTCAAGGGGGCGCGACCATTGTCCTATGGCCGGCGAGTGCGATGCGGCGGGTCGTCAGGGCTCAGGTGGCACGCTGTATCCGTGGCGGTGTGAGGGAGCCTGTCGCCGGCGGTCATCCCCGTGTGAGCCGATTAGGAATGCTGTTCGGCTCACCTGGTGAGCCGAATCATGCGCTGCATTCGCTCACGTTTCGGTTCTGTAGGCTGGCGCAGCAAGGCGCTGCAAGCAGGCCCGCGTAGCGTGAATGCGTCGTACCGCGGTGACTCGTGGCCGCCTGGTGGGCCAGAAACACGAAAGCCGCGCAATGCGCGGCTTTGAAGGTGGTGGGCCCAGCAGGACTTGAACCTGCGACCAATCGATTATGAGTCGAGTGCTCTAACCAACTGAGCTATAGGCCCCCAGAAGGCCGGCGGATTATACCGGCGCGCTCTCGCCAGTGCCAACCGCGTGACCGGGCGAGAGAAACTTGCGGGCGAAGGCGTCGGCGGGCAGGGGGCGGCTGACCACGTAGCCCTGGATCTGCAGGCAACCCTCGGCGGCCAGGCAGAGCTCCTGGGCCTTGGTTTCCACCCCTTCGGCGATCACCGTCAGCTGCATGCTGTGGCCCAGGGCGATGATGGCGCGGGTGATCGCCAGGTCGTGTGGGTCGTCCGGCAGGCCGCGGACGAAGGACTGGTCGATCTTCAGCACGTCCAGCGGCAGGCGCTTGAGGTAGCTGAGCGAGGAGTAGCCGGTGCCGAAGTCGTCGATGGCCAGTTGCACGCCAAGCTGCTTGAGCTGGTGGAGGATGCCCAGTGCTTCCTCGGCCTGGTTCATGATGAAGTTTTCGGTGATCTCCAGCTGCAGCCGCTGCGGCGCCAGGCCGTGCTGTTGCAGCAGTTCGTCGATGCGTGCGAGCAGGTTGGCCTGGTGCAGTTGGGCGCCGGCCAGGTTGACCGACAGCGGGCCGAAGCTGCCGTGTTCCTCCTGCCAGTGCTGCAGCTGGCGGCAGGCCTGCTGCAGCACCCAGTCGCCCAGCGGCAGGATCAGTCCGCTTTCCTCGGCCACCGGGATGAAGCGATCCGGCGGGATGTCGCCGAACACCGGGTGCGGCCAGCGCACCAGGGCCTCGGCGCCGACCAGGCGCTGGCTGCGCAGGCAGAGTTTTGGCTGGTAATGGAGGCACAGCTCGTCGCGCTCCAGGGCGCGGCGCAGTTCCTGTTCCATGGCCATGCGCTCGTTGACCTGGAAGGTCAGCGAGCGGGTGTAGCGTTCGCTGCGATTGCGCCCCTTGGCCTTGGATTGGTACATGGCGGCGTCGGCGTTCTTCACCAGGGTGGCGACGTCGGCGCCGTCCTTGGGGTAGAGGCTGATGCCGATGCTGGCACTGATGAAGAACTCGTGGTTGTCGATCTGGAAGGGTGCGGCGAAGCACTCCAGCAGCTTCTGCGCGACCTGTTCGGCGTCCTGCGGCTGGTGCAGGCCGGGCAGCAGGATGATGAATTCGTCGCCGCCGAGGCGGGCCACGGTGTCGATGTCGCGCAGCTGCAGCTTGAGGCGCTCGGCGATGGCCTTGAGCAGCAGGTCGCCGACCGGGTGGCCGAGGCTGTCGTTGATCTGCTTGAAGCGGTCGAGGTCGAGGAACAGCACGGCGCCCAGCTGGTCGTCGGCGCGCGAGCCCTCCAGCGCGCTGCGCAGGCGGTTCTCGAACAGCAGGCGGTTGGGCAGGCCGGTCAGCGGGTCGTGGTGGGCCTGGTGGTCGAGGCGGGCCTGGGCGTGCTTGAGGCTGGAGATGTCGGCGAACACCCCGACGAAGTGGGTGACCCGGTCCTCGGCGTTGCGCACCGCGCTGATGGTCAGCCATTCGGGGTAGAGCTCGCCGTTCTTGCGCCGGTTCCAGATCTCGCCCTGCCAGTGGCCGTTGGCCGCCAGGCTGTGCCACATGGCGGCGTAGAAGGCGCTGTCATGCTGGCCGGAGGCGAGCAGGCTGGGGCGCTGGCCGAGCGCCTCGGCCTCGGCGTAGCCGGTGATCTGGGTGAAGGCGCGGTTGACCGCGGTGATGCGCTGCTCCAGGTCGGTGATCATCACCCCTTCGGCGGTGCTCTCGAACACGGTGGCGGCCTGCTGCAGTTCCTCCTGCATCTGCTGGCGCTCGGTGATGTCGCGGGCGATGGTCAGCAGGCAGTCTTCGCCGCCGATCGGCAAGGGCTGCGCCGACAGCTCGCACAGGCGCAGCTGGCCGTCCTTGGTGCGCACCGGGGCGATCATCTCGCGCACCCGGCCGCGCAGGCGGATGGCGTCGACCAGGCGCTGGCGATCCCGCGGGTCGGCCCAGATGCCCAGGCTCAGGGTGCTCTGCTCGGCGATCTCGTCGAGGCGGTAGCCGGTGATGCGGCTGAAGCCCTCGTTGGCTTCGACCAGCAGGCCGTCGCGCAGGCGGGTGATCAGCAGGCCGTCGGGCGAGGCGTGGAAGGCCTTGGCGAACTTCTCCTCGGAAATCTGCAGCTGCTCCTGGGTGGCCTTGAGCTGGCTGATGTCGCGCACCACCACCACCAGCGCGGGGGTGTCGGCGAGCTGGAAGGCCTCGGCCGAGATCAGCCCGGTGAACAGGCTGCCGTCGGCGCGGCGGAAGGGCAGCTCGAGGTTGCGCAGGGTCTCGTTCTGCAGGCGCAGCAGCAGGTTCGGGCCGATGCCGGGCACGCCCCAGATGTCCAGTTCGGTGGCGGTCTTGCCGATCGCCCGTTCGACGCTGACGCCGGTCTGCTCGGTGAACGCGGCGTTGACCTCGAGCAGCACGCCGTCGGCGCGGCGGGCGATGACCAGGATGTCCGGGCACTGCTGAAACACCGAGGCGAACTTCTGTTCCGACAGGCGCAGCGCCTGCTCGGTCTGCTTGGTCTCGCTGATGTCGATCATCAGGCCGCGCACCACCTGGCGTTCGCCGCGCTGCAGCAGGGTGATGATGTCGCGCACCCACACGCTGCGGCCGTCGGCGGCCTGCAGACGGTATTCGAGAACATGATCCTGGCCGGCGCTGCAGTGCTCCAGGCACTGGCGCAGGGTGCGCTGGTGGTCGTCCGGGTGCAGGTGCTGCTGCCAGAAGCCCGGCTGCAGCCAGTCGCCTTGCGGGTAGCCGAGCAGCTTCTCGGCATGCGGCGAGACGTAGGTGAAGCGCAGGTCGCCCGGCTCGGCCTCCCAGGCGATGGCCGAGAGGCTTTCCACCAGGTCGCGGAAGTGCTGCTCGCGGCTGCGCAGCTCCTGTTCCAGCTCGGCGCGGCGCTGCATCTCGCTGTGCAGGCGGCGGTTGATGCGCAGGATGATCGCGATCACCGCCAGCAGGCCGAGCAGCGCCGGCAGGCCGTAGAGCAGCACCTCGCGCCAGATGCTGCGGCGATCCAGCACGCCGCCGACCCAGGGCGCCTGGAGCACGGCGATCTCGCTGGGGCTGAGTTCGGCGAACAGCTTGTCGAGGATGCCGATCAGCACCGGCTGGTCGCGCGGGGTGGCCATGGCCAGCTGGTAGCGGTAGGGCGTTTCGCCGCTGATGAACAGGCCGTCGAGCTTGAGCTGGCGCAGGCTCCAGACGCTGGAGGCGAGGTCGCCGACCAGGGCGTCGGCCTGGCCGGTGGCCAGCGCCTGCAGGGCCGCGGCGACGCTGGGCAGCGGCTGCAGGTTGAGGTCGGGGTGGCGCTGGCGCAGCAGCTCGTGCGGCGCGTAGTTGGCCACCACGGCGACCTTCAGGCCGTAGAGGTCGTCCATGTGCCTGGGTTGTGGGCCGCCGTTGCGGGCCAGGATGACGATGGGGAAATCCAGGTAGGGGCGGGTGAAGGCCAGGTAGGTCTGGCGTTCCGGGGTCGACATGATGCCGGGCAGCAGGTCGATTTCGCCGGCGCGGGCCTGCGCCAGCACTTCGCTCCAGCTGCTCGGCTCGACCGGCTGCAGGCGTACGCCCAGGCGGCTTTCGATCAGCCGCACGTAGTCGGCGGCCAGACCCTGGTACTGACCCTGATCATCGCGGAATTCGAAGGGCGGCCAGGAGGCATCGACGCCCAGGCGCAGCTCGTGATGGGCCGCCAGCCAGCGGCGTTCCTCCTCGCTGAGGGTCAGAGCCGAGGCCGGGGTCGTCCAGTACGCCAGGCACAACAACAGAATGGCCGGCAAGCGTGGCATAACAGCCTCGTTTCGGAACCAGTACCTGTCGCAGTGTAGACCGGCTGCCGCATAGATGGCAGTTTGCCTGCGCACTAAAGCAGAGGCGATGTCTGCATCAATGCTCGGGAATGGGGGCAAAGGCCCGTAGGCTGGGCGTTAGCCCGGCAATGGCGGCTGGCGTGGGTCACGGCGGATCGCCGCCTAAGACCCCCGAGCCTTGCTTGGAGCCCTGGCAACAGCTGACTGGGACAGCGCTAAAGCAAAACCCCCGGCCTGGGCCGGGGGTTCTGTTGTCACTCGTCGAGGAAGGAGCGTAGATGCTCGCTGCGCGTCGGGTGGCGCAGCTTGCGCAGCGCCTTGGCTTCGATCTGCCGGATACGCTCGCGGGTGACATCGAACTGCTTGCCCACTTCCTCGAGGGTGTGGTCGGTGTTCATGTCGATCCCGAAGCGCATGCGCAGGACCTTGGCTTCACGGGCAGTGAGGCCGGCCAGCACTTCGCGAGTGGCTTCCTTGAGGCTTTCGACCGTGGCTACGTCGATCGGGGACTGCATGGTGCTGTCCTCGATGAAGTCGCCCAGGTGCGAGTCTTCGTCGTCGCCGATCGGGGTTTCCATGGAGATCGGCTCTTTGGCGATCTTCAACACCTTGCGGATCTTGTCCTCGGGCATCTCCATGCGCTCGCCCAGCTCTTCCGGAGTGGGCTCGCGACCCATTTCCTGGAGCATCTGCCGGGAGATGCGGTTGAGCTTGTTGATCGTCTCGATCATGTGCACCGGGATACGGATGGTGCGCGCCTGGTCGGCGATCGAGCGGGTGATCGCCTGGCGAATCCACCAGGTGGCGTAGGTCGAGAACTTGTAGCCGCGACGGTATTCGAACTTGTCCACCGCCTTCATCAGGCCGATGTTGCCTTCCTGGATCAGGTCGAGGAACTGCAGGCCGCGGTTGGTGTACTTCTTGGCGATGGAAATCACCAGACGCAGGTTGGCCTCGACCATTTCCTTCTTGGCGCGGCGAGCCTTGGCTTCGCCGATGGACATGCGCCGGTTGATGTCCTTGATCTCGGCCAGGCTCAGGCTGCACTCGGCTTCCAGGTCGGCCAGCTTCTGCTGGCAGCGCTGGATGTCGGCCTGCAGGTTGCCCAGGGCTTCGGCGTACTTGGCCTTGCCCTTGGCCAGGTCGGTGGCCCAGGCCATGTCGATTTCGTTGCCCGGGAACAGGCGCAGGAAGTCGGCACGCGGCATGCGCGCATCGCGGACGCACAGCTGCATGATGGCGCGTTCTTGGGCACGCAGGCGGTCGAGGGCGTCGCGCACCTGGCTGACCAGGGCGTCGTACTGCTTGGGCACCAGCTTGATCGGCATGAACAGCTCGGCCAGCGCGGCCAGCTCTTCGGTGGCCTGCTTGCTGCCACGGCCATGCTTCTTCAGCGCCTTCTGCACCTTGTCCAGCTGCTCGGCCACGGCATTGAAGCGGCGCGCCGCCTCTTCCGGGTCCGGACCGCCGTCGCCTTCTTCTTCCTCGTCGTCGCTGCTCTCTTCTTCCTCGTCGTCGTCGCTGTCTGCGGCGGCGGCGCCTTCCTTGACGGGGACGGGGGCGGCGGCTTCGTCGGGTACGCTGCCGTCATCCGGGTCGATATAGCCACTGAGGATTTCGGCCAGACGGCCGCCCTCGGTGGTGACGCGGGTGTACTCGGCGAGGATGCCGTCGACGGTGCCGGGGAAGTGGGCGATGGCGCTCATCACCTCGCGGATGCCTTCCTCGATGCGTTTGGCGATTTCGATCTCGCCTTCGCGGGTCAGCAGTTCCACGGTACCCATTTCGCGCATGTACATGCGCACCGGGTCGGTGGTGCGGCCGATATCGGTCTCAACGGCGGCGAGGGCGGCAGCGGCTTCTTCGGCCGCGGCTTCGTCGGTGTCGGCTTCGGCCAACAACAGGGCGTCCGCATCCGGAGCACTCTCGAATACGTTGATCCCCATGTCGTTGATCATGCGGATGATGTCTTCCACCTGTTCCGGATCGGAAATATCTTCCGGCAGGTGGTCATTGACCTCCGCGTACGTCAGGTAGCCCTGCTCGCGACCGCGGCTGATCAATTCTTTCAAACGAGATTGCTGTTGCGCTTTTACGGACATAACACCCTATCCACTGAAGGTCTTGGCGGGCTGAAAACAAGCCGCGGATTATACCTGATTAAGACCCTTACGCGCCAGTTGGGGAGGGGGAGACTGGTGATGCGTTACGGCTTAGCAGGGCGCGCAGCTGATCTTTTTCCTCTGCGCTCAACTCACTTAGACGGGCCTTGCGCAGCAGTTGTTCAAGGCTGCGCTCGCGTTGGCGGGCTGCAAGAGTAGTTATAGTGTCGAAAAACTGTTGTTCAAGGTTGTCCGCTGAAATCAGCCATTCCTTTTCCGCCAGGGCCCGCAGTAGACGGCCCTGTTCGGTGCCGTGCCAGCGTGCGATCAACTGCAGCGAACGCAGCCCGGGATTTTTCTGCAGGGCGCCGACCAGGGCCACCAGCAACTGGGCGTAGGTGTCGTCTTCGTCGGCGAAGTGGCTGACGTCCTCGACCTTCTGCGCCAGCTGCGGATGGTGCAGCAGGGTGCGCAGGGCGCTGAGGTGCGGCGATTCGACGCTGACCGCGGTGCGCGGCGCGCGCGGGGCGAAGTCGCCCTGGCCCTTCTTGCTCCACTTGCCGCCGTCCTTCTTCCAGCCACCCTTGCCCTTGCCGGTGCTGCGTTCGTAGCTCGGCGCGGACGCCGGCTGCTCGTAGCCGCCCAGATCCGGCGCGGCGTCGTAAAAGGCACTGTCGGGGATGTCGGCGTAGTCCGGGTAGTCGCCGCCGGGCGCCGGGCTGGCGTGGCTCGGCTGGCTGCGCGGGGCGCTGGCGACCTGGCTGAGGGCTTCGCCGGAGAGGCCGGTGATCTCGCTCAGGCGCTGGCGCATCAGAGCGCGCAGGTTGTTGCCGGGAATCTTGTCGATCAGCGGTGCGGCCAGGGTGACCAAGTGCGCCTTGCCTTCCAGCGAGCGCGGGTCGGCCTCTTCGGACAGCTGCTGGAAGAAGTAGTCGGCCAGCGGCTGCGCGTGCTGGTTGATCCGGGCGCGGAAGGCGTCGGTACCCTCGGCGCGCACCAGGGTGTCCGGGTCTTCGCCTTCGGGCAGGAACAGAAAGCGCGCGCGGCGGCCGTCCTGCAGGCTCGGCAGGGTCGACTCCAGGGCGCGCCAGGCGGCGTTACGCCCGGCGGCGTCGCCGTCGAAGCAGAACAGCACGCTGGGCACGATGCGGAACAGGCGCTTGAGGTGCTCTTCGCTGGTGGCGGTACCCAGGGTGGCCACGGCATTGCGCAGGCCCTGCTGGGCCAGGGCGATGACGTCCATATAGCCCTCGACCACCATGATCTCGTCGAGGTCGCGGTTGTGCCTGCGCGCCTCGAACAGGCCATAGAGCTCCTGGCCCTTGTGGAACACCGGGGTTTCCGGCGAGTTGAGGTACTTGGGCTTGTCGTCGCCCAGCACCCGGCCGCCGAAGGCGATCACCCGGCCGCGGCTGTCGCGGATGGGGAACATGATGCGGTCGCGGAAGCGGTCGTAGCGCCGACCGTTCTCGGCGTTCTCGATCAGCAGGCCGGCGTCGATCATCGCCTTCTGCTGCAGGACGTCGCCGCCCAGTTGCTTGAGCAGGTTGTCCCAGCCGGGCGGGGCGAAGCCGAGGCCGAAGTCACGGGCGATCTCGCCGGTCAGGCCGCGACCCTTGAGGTAGTCCACCGCGTACTTGCGCTGCGGGTGGCTCTTCAGCGCCTGGCGGTAGTGCTCGGCGGCGGCCTCCAGCAGCGGGTAGAGCGGCGAGTCCACCGGCTGGCGCGGCGTGCGCCCGCGACCGCCTTCCTCGCGCGGCACGTCCATGCCGGCGCGCTTGGCCAGTTCCTCGATCGCCTGGGGAAACTCCAGCTGATCGTGGTCCATGACGAAGCCGAGGGCGTTGCCGCCGGCGCCGCAGCCGAAGCAGTAGTAGAACTGCTTGTCCGGGCTGACGGTGAAGGAGGGGGTCTTTTCCTTGTGGAAGGGGCAGCAGGCGCTGTAGTTCTTGCCGGTCTTCTTCAGCTGGATGCGCGAACTCACCACATCGACGATGTCGGTGCGGTTGAGCAGGTCATCGATGAAGGATTGCGGAATCAGGCCGGCCATAGGGTGCTCAGCATACTGTCGTGGCGCGGGGCTGGACAGTCTCGGGCAGAAAGCAGAAAACTCCGCTCATTCGCCGAACGGCGAGGCGGAGTTTCCTGAAATGCAATACCCGGCCTAGGCCGGGCATTCGGGCGTTGCGCGTACTGATTAGTACAGGCGGACGCTGCGACGCTGCTCGCGCTGCACTTTCTTGGCGTGACGCTTAACAGCGGCAGCAGCCTTGCGCTTACGCTCGGAGGTCGGCTTTTCGTAGAATTCGCGGCTGCGAACTTCGGCCAGTACACCGGCCTTTTCGCAGGAGCGCTTGAAACGACGCAGGGCTACGTCGAAGGGTTCGTTCTCTTTAACTTTGACGGCTGGCATCCAGGTCGTACCTTCATTAATTACCGGGGTGAACGCGTTCCCGGCAAATTGGCTCGGGTTGCGTCGGTTTTTAAGGGTTGCGGATGTTACCGCCTCGCCGTGCGGAATGCAAAGGCCTTAGGTCGAAAAGCAGTAGCCGCTCCGCCGAGCGGCGCTTATCATGCGCGCCTTTGTTCCCCGCGGCAAATCAAGGCTCAAGCTCCATGCTCGTACTGGGATTGGAAACCTCCTGCGATGAAACCGGCGTCGCGCTCTATGACAGCGAGCGCGGCCTGCTGGCCGACGCGCTGTTCAGTCAGATCGACCTGCACCGCATCTATGGCGGCGTGGTGCCGGAACTGGCCTCGCGCGACCACGTCAAGCGCATGCTGCCGCTGATCCGCCAGGTGCTGGACGAGGCCGGGCGCGAGCCGGCCGATATCGATGCGCTGGCCTACACCGCCGGCCCCGGCCTGGTCGGCGCGCTGCTGGTGGGCGCCTCCTGTGCCCAGGCCCTGGCCTTTGCCTGGAGTGTGCCGGCCGTCGGCGTGCACCATATGGAAGGTCACCTGCTGGCGCCGATGCTCGAAGAGCAGCCGCCGGCCTTTCCCTTCGTCGCCCTGCTGGTGTCCGGTGGCCATACCCAGCTGGTGCGGGTCGATGGCATCGGCCAGTACCAGCTGCTCGGCGAGTCGCTGGACGACGCCGCCGGTGAGGCCTTCGACAAGACCGCCAAGCTGATGGGCCTGAATTATCCCGGCGGCCCGGAGATCGCCCGGCTGGCCGAGCAGGGCACGCCGGGGCGTTTCGTCTTCCCGCGGCCGATGACCGACCGCCCTGGCCTGGATTTCAGTTTCAGCGGGCTGAAGACCTTCGCCCTCAACACCTGGCAGCAGTGCCGCGACGGCGATGACGACCTCGACCAAGCCCGCCGCGACATCGCCCTGGCCTTCCAGCAGGCGGTGGTCGAGACTCTCACCATCAAGTGCAAGCGCGCGCTCAAGCAGACCGGGCTGAACAGCCTGGTGATCGCCGGCGGGGTGAGTGCCAACAAGGCCCTGCGCGAGCATCTGGAACGCATGCTGGGCGAGCTGAAGGGCAAGGTGTTCTACGCCCGGCCGCGTTTCTGCACCGACAACGGCGCGATGATCGCCTACGCCGGCTGCCAGCGGCTGCTGGCCGGGCAGCACGAGGATCTGGCGATCAAGGTGCAGGCGCGTTGGCCGATGGAGTCGTTGCCGGCGCTTTAAAAGCGGCGCTCGCGGCCGGCGAACAGATCGCGCAGGTTGCCGCGGTGGCGCCAGACGATCAGCCCGGTCAGTACGCAGACCGGCAGCAGCGCCGCCGGTTGCTGCCAGGCCAGCAGCGGCAGGGTCAGCGGCGTGGCGATCAGCGCGGCCAGCGAGCTGGTGCGGGTCAGCACGAACACCAGCAGCCAGGCGCCGATGGCCAGCAGCGCGGCCGGCGGGTAGAGGCCCAGCAGCATGCCGGCGGCGGTGGCCACGCCCTTGCCGCCGCGGAAGCGGAAGTACAGCGGGTAGAGATGGCCGAGCACCGCGGCCAGGCCGATCCAGGCCTGTTGCTGCAGGTCGAGGCCGAACAGTTTGGCGATCAGGATCGGCAGCAGGCCCTTGAGCAGGTCGCCGAGCAGGGTCAGTCCGGCGAGTTTCTTGCCGGCCACGCGCAACATGTTGGTGGCGCCGGGGTTGCCCGAGCCGCTGGCGCGTGGGTCCGGGCCGCCGGCCAGGCGGCTGAGCAGGATGGCGAAGGACAGCGAGCCGAGCAGGTAGGCGAGGATCGCCAGAAGCCAGAACATGGTGGCCATTCCAGGGCATGGGGTGGCCCGATTCTAACGAGGTGCGGCGCCCTTGTCGTGGCGCGGAGAGTGCGGGTGGACAGAGTATTTATCGAGGGCCTGGAGGTCGATACGGTGATCGGCGCCTACGACTGGGAGCGCGAGATTCGCCAGTGCCTGCGTCTCGACCTGCAGATGGGCTGGGACAACCGTCCGGCCGCGGCCGGTGACGACCTCGCCCAGGCGCTCGACTACGCCAGCGTCGCCGCGCGGGTGCAGGCCTTCGCCGAGGCGTCGCAGTTCATCCTGGTGGAAACCTTCGCTGAGCGCCTGGTGCAGACCCTGATGGAGGAGTTCCACATCCCCTGGATGCGCCTCAAGCTGACCAAGCCCGGCGCAGTACCGGCCGCGCGTGGCGGCGTGGGCGTGGAGATCGAGCGCGGATGCCTCTGACTCGGGTCTACCTCGGCCTCGGCAGCAATATCGAGCGCGAGGCTCACCTTGGCGCCGGGCTCGATGCGCTGGCCGACCTGCTCGGCGACATGCGCTGCTCGCCGGTATTCGAGAGCCATGCGGTGGGCATCAAGAGCGGCAACTTCTTCAATCTGGTGGTGACCGGGCAGACCGAGCTGCCGCTGCTGGAGCTGGACCGCCGGCTCAAGTTCATCGAGGCCGACAATGGCCGCTACGCGCCGGAGCGCAGGGGCCTGCCGCTGGACATCGACGTGCTGCTGTACGGCGAACAGGTCGGCAACTTCAACGGGCTGGTGCTGCCGCGCGCGGAAATCCTCAAGAACGCCTTCGTGCTCTGGCCGCTGGCACTGCTGGCGCCGCAGCTGCAGCACCCGGTGGATGGACGTTCGTTCGCCGAGTTGTGGGCGTCGGCGCAAATCGATCAGCAACTGTGGCCGGCTGCTTTCCAGTGGCGCGGCGTCGAGCTGACGCCCGCAGCGCTGTTGCGGACGCGCTCTTCGTAGCCCGGCTGCAATCCGGGACTCGCCCCCGGAACCGCCCCGGATTGCATCCGGGCTACTGCGCCTGCTGATCCTGGTAGGCCTTGAGCGCCCGCAGGCGTTCGCGAGCGAGCGCCTCGCCCAGCTCCGCGCCCTTCAAGCCCTTTTCCAGCAGCGGTTTGACCGCCACCTGGCGCGCCGTCTCGGCGGCGCCGAGCAGGTAGGCGGCCTGCGGGTATTCGCGTTGCTCCAGCCCCAGGCGGCCACGGGCGTCCATCTCGCAGGCGGCGACGAACTCGGCGAAACGCTGCGGGCGGCGGAATACGTCGAAGCGTTGCAGCAGTTCCAGCAGGGTCGAGGGCTTCAGTTCCAGCGCGCGATGGCCGTGGGTGTGGAATTCGCCGACCAGCAGCGCCAGCTCGGCGCAGTCGCGCGGCGCCTTGCAGCGTTGGTTGATGGCCTGGATCAGGCGCAGGCCCTTGGGCTCGTGGGCGATATGCCGCGGCCACTCCGTCTCGGGTGTCAGCCCCTTGCCGACGTCGTGCAGCAGGCAGGCCCAGCGCACCGTCAGCGGCTGCTCGTGTTCGGCGCACTGGCGCAGCACGCTCAGCACATGCACGCCGGTGTCGATCTCCGGGTGATGAGCGGCCGGCTGCGGCACGCCGAACAGCGCGTCGACCTCCGGCAGCAGGGCGGCCAGGGCGCCGCAGTCGCGCAGCACCTGGACGAACACGTCCGGGCGCGGCTCCAGCAGTGCACGGGAGATTTCCTTCCAGCTGCGCTCCGCGGTGAGGTGGGCCAGTTCGCCGGACTCGGCCAGTTGGCACATCAGCGCCAGGGTTTCCGTCGCCACGCTGAAGCCCAGCGGCGCATAGCGGGCAGCGAAGCGGGCGACGCGCAGCACCCGCAGCGGGTCTTCGGCGAAGGCCGGGGAAACGTGGCGCAGCACGCGCGCCTGCAGGTCGCGCTGGCCGCCATAGGGGTCGATCAGCCTGCCCTGGTCGTCTTCGGCCATGGCGTTGACGGTCAGGTCGCGGCGGATCAGGTCTTGCTCCAGGGTGACCTCGGGGCTGGCGTGGAAGACGAAGCCGCCGTAGCCGCGCCCGCTCTTGCGCTCGGTGCGGGCCAGGGCATATTCCTCGCCGCTGTCTGGATGCAGGAATACCGGGAAGTCGGCGCCCACCGGCCGATAGCCCAGCTCGAGCATCTGTTCGGCGCTGGCGCCCACCACCACCCAGTCGATTTCCTCGACGGGGCGGCCGAGCAGGCGGTCGCGCACGGCGCCGCCGACTTTGTAGATCTGCATCGTTGTTCCTCCGCTGAGTGCGGAGGATAGCGGCTGGCCGGCCGCGCGGGGTAGCCCGGATGCACTCCGGGGATTACGCGGCCGGATTGCCTCCGGGCTACGGCGTGGCCTGGGGAATCTGCTCGATCAGCGCCTGGGCGGCACGTTCCAGCAGTTCGGCGCTGTCGCGTGCCGGGCTCAGGCCGGTGCTGATCAGCCCTTCCCACAGCACGCGCTGGTCCAGGTCGGTGAGGCGCAGGCGCAGCGTGCCGGTTTCGTCGCGCAGGCGATGGATCGCCTGGTAGGGGCCAAGGGCGTTGGGCGGCGGCACGTCGACCCTGAAGGTCAGCGGGCCGTCCTGCACCGCCAGCCAGTAGTACAGGCGCAGTTGCGGCTGCTGGCTTTCATGGTAGCCGCGGGACGACAGGCCATGGCGCAGCAGCTGCGGCAGCTGGCGGTAGCGCTCGGGGAAGGGCGGCTCGCCGGCCAGGCTGTGCTGCGGGTCGATCAGCTCGAAGCTGTGGCGCCCGGCCAGCGCGGCGTCGGCGGGGCTGAGGATCTGCGCCTGGGGGATATGGCTGGCGCAGGTGGCCAGCCCCAGGCACAGCAGGAAAACCAGAAATACACGCATGCACGGCGTCTCGCGGAGTCTGCCGCCGATGCTGAGTGCGCGGCGCATGCCCGGCAACCGATCAAATGGGTGGAATGATCAGGTCGAGGCGCGGGTAGTCGCCGTCGCCCTCCGCCTCGCCGCGCGGCGGCACGTGCTGGGTGGTGATCAGCTGGTCGCCCTGGCACACCTCCAGGTGGATGTCGAAACCCCACAGGCGGTGCAGGTGCTTGAGCACTTCCTCGGTGGAGTCGCCCAGCGGCTTGCGGTCGTGTTGCTGGTGGCGCAGGGTCAGCGAGCGGTCGCCGCGGCGGTCGATGCTCCAGATCTGCACGTTGGGCTCGCGGTTGCCCAGGTTGTACTGCGCCGCGAGCAGCTCGCGGATGGTGCGGTAGCCGGGCTCGTCGTGGATCGCCGGCACCAGCAGTTCGTCCTTCTGGTCGTCGTCGAGGATGCCGAACAGCTTGAAGTCGCGGATCACCTTGGGCGAGAGGAACTGCAGGATGAAGCTTTCGTCCTTGAAGCTGGCCATGGCGAACTTGAGGGTGGTCAGCCAGTCGCTGCCGGCGATGTCGGGGAACCAGTGCTTGTCCTCCTCGGTGGGCTCCTCGCAGATGCGGCGGATGTCGCGGTACATGGCGAAACCCAGGGCGTAGGGGTTGATGCCGCTGTAGTAGGGGCTGTCGAACGGCGGCTGGTAGACCACGCTGGTGTGCGACTGGAGGAATTCCATCATGAAACCGTCGGTGACCAGGCCCTCGTCGTACAGGTCGTTCATCAGGGTGTAGTGCCAGAAGGTGGCCCAGCCCTCGTTCATCACCTGGGTCTGGCGCTGCGGATAGAAGTACTGGGCGATCTTGCGCACGATGCGGATCACCTCGCGCTGCCAGGGCTCTAGCAGCGGCGCGTGCTTTTCCAGGAAGTACAGGATGTTTTCCTGCGGCTCGGCGGGAAAGCGCTTGTTGTCCTGGTCGCTGTGCTTGCCGGCGCTCTTGGGGATGGTGCGCCAGAGGTCGTTGATCTGCTTCTGCAGGTGCTCCTCGCGGTCCTTCTGGCGCTTGCGCTCCTCCTCGGCGGAAATCGGGTAGGGCCGTTTGTAGCGGTCGACGCCGTAGTTCATCAGGGCGTGGCAGGAGTCGAGCAGCTCCTCCACCGCGTCGATGCCGTGGCGCTCCTCGCACTGCATGATGTACTGCTTGGCGAACACCAGGTAGTCGATGATCGAACTGGCATCGGTCCAGGTGCGGAACAGGTAGTTGCCCTTGAAGAAGCTGTTGTGGCCGTAGCAGGCGTGGGCGATCACCAGGGCCTGCATGCAGATGGTGTTCTCCTCCATCAGGTAGGCGATGCAGGGGTCGGAGTTGATCACGATCTCGTAGGCCAGGCCCATCTGCCCGCGCTTGTAGCCCTTCTCGGTGGCCAGGAAGTGCTTGCCGTAGGACCAGTGGTGGTAGCCCAGCGGCATGCCCACCGAGGCATAGGCGTCCATCATCTGCTCGGCTGTGATCACCTCGATCTGGTTGGGGTAGGTGTCCAGCGCGTAGCGCTCGGCGATGCGCGCGATTTCCTTGTCGTACTGACGGATCAGCTCGAAGGTCCATTCCGAGCCGGTGGAGATGGGCTTGCGTTCCTTCCTGCTGGCACTCATGTCACGCCTCCTTCAGGTCGCGAGCCGGCGCTGGAACAGCTCGCGGAACACCGGGTAGATGTCCGCCGCCGACACCAGTTGCTGCTGGGCGAAGGTGTCGGCGAATGCCTCGGCCACCTGCTCGTACTCGAACCACAGCGCCTGGTGTTCGCGCGGGGTGATCTCGACGTAGGTGAAGTACTGCACGAACGGCATGATCTGGTTGATCAATATATCCCGGCACACCGGCGAGTCGTCGTTCCAGTTGTCGCCGTCCGAGGCCTGGGCGGCGTAGATGTTCCACTCGTTGATCGGGTAGCGCGCGGCCATGGTCTCCTGCATCAGCTTGAGCGCACTGGAGACGATGGTGCCGCCGGTCTCGCGGGAGTAGAAGAACTCCTCCTCGTCCACCTCCTTGGCGCTGGTGTGGTGGCGGATAAACACCACCTCGATCTTGTCGTAGTTCCGCTTGAGGAACAGGTAGAGGAGGATGAAGAAGCGCTTGGCGATGTCCTTGGTGGCCTGGGTCATGGAGCCGGAGACGTCCATCAGGCAGAACATCACCGCCTTGGAGCTGGGGTTGGGCTGCTTGACCAGCAGATTGTACTTGAGGTCGAAGGTGTCGAGGAAGGGCACGCGGTGGATGCGTGCGCTCAAGCGTTCGATTTCCGCCTCTATTGCCTGGATATCGCCGAAGTTATCCGGCTCTTCCCGGCGCAGGCGCTCCAGTTCGGCCTTGGCCTCGCGCAGCTTGGCGCGGCTGGAGCCGGACAGGGCGATGCGTCGCGCATGGGCCGAGCGCAGGGTGCGGACGATATTGATGCGTGAGGGGTTGCCCTCGTTGCTGATGCCGGCGCGCACGGTCTTGAAGGTGTCGCTGCCGGTCAGGTGGCGTTTGACCAGGTTGGGCAGTTCCAGGTCCTCGAACATGAAGTCGAGGAATTCCTCCTGGGTGATCTGGAACACGAACTCGTCCATGCCCTCGCCGGAGTTGCTCGCCTTGCCGCTGCCACGCCCGCCGCCACCGCCCTGCGGGCGGGGGATGCGTTCGCCGGCGGTGAACTCTTTGTTACCCGGGTGAACGATGGTCTGCTTGCCGCCGCGGCCGTGGTGCAGCACCGGCTCGTCGATGTCGCGGCCGGGAATGCTGATCTGCTCGCCGTGCTCCATGTCGGTGATGGAACGCCGGCTGACGGCCTCCTCGACCGCCTTCTTGATGTGCTCGCGGTAACGCCGCAGGAAACGCTGGCGGTTTACCGTGCTCTTGTTCTTGCCGTTCAGGCGCCGGTCGATCACGTAGCTCATGACGTCTCCCTAGCACGCCCGTGGCCACGGGCGTGCGGCGGATAGCCCGGCGCGCGGCGCGCGCCGGGTGCGGATCACTGCGACTTGCGTACCCGCAGATACCATTCCGACAGCAGGCGCACCTGCTTCTCGGTGTAGCCGCGCTCGACCATGCGTTTGACGAAGTCGTTGTGCTTCTGCTGTTCCTCCTTGCTGCCCTTGGCGTTGAAGCTGATGACCGGGAGCAGGTCCTCGGTGTTGGAGAACATCTTCTTCTCGATGACCACGCGCAGCTTCTCGTAGCTGAGCCAGGTGGGGTTCTTGCCGTTGTTGTTGGCGCGGGCGCGCAGCACGAAGTTGACGATCTCGTTGCGGAAGTCCTTCGGGTTGCTGATGCCGGCCGGCTTCTCGATCTTCTCCAGCTCCTCGTTGAGCGCCACGCGGTTGAGGATCTCGCCGGTTTCCGGGTCGCGGTATTCCTGGTCCTGGATCCAGAAGTCGGCGTACAGCACGTAGCGGTCGAAGATGTTCTGTCCGTACTCGCTGTAGGACTCGAGGTAGGCGGTCTGGATCTCCTTGCCGATGAACTCGATATAGCGCGGCGCCAGGTATTCCTTGATATAGCGCAGGTAGCGCTCGCGCACTTCGGCGGGGAACTGCTCCTGCTCGATCTGCTGCTCCAGCACGTAGAGCAGGTGCACCGGGTTGGCGGCGATCTCGTGCGGGTCGAAGTTGAACACCTTGGACAGGATCTTGAAGGCGAAACGGGTCGACAGGCCGGTCATGCCCTCGTCGACGCCGGCGCTGTCGCGGTATTCCTGGATCGACTTGGCCTTGGGATCGGTGTCCTTGAGGTTCTCGCCGTCGTAGACGCGCATCTTCGAGTAGATGTTGGAGTTCTCCGGCTCCTTCAGGCGGCTCAGCACGCTGAACTGGGCGAGCATCTTCAGGGTGTCCGGGGCGCAGTGGGCCTTGGCCAGCGAGCTGTTGATCAGCAGCTTGTCGTAGATCTTGACCTCGTCGGTGACGCGCAGGCAGTAGGGCACCTTGACGATGTAGATGCGGTCGATGAAGGCCTCGTTGTTCTTGTTGTTGCGGAAGCTGTGCCACTCGGATTCGTTGGAGTGGGCCAGCAGGATGCCGCTGTAGGGAATCGCGCCGAGGCCTTCGGTGCTGTTGTAGTTGCCTTCCTGGGTGGCGGTCAGCAGCGGGTGCAAGACCTTGATCGGCGCCTTGAACATCTCGACGAATTCCATCAGGCCCTGGTTGGCCCGGCACAGCGCGCCCGAGTAGCTGTAGGCGTCGGCGTCGTTCTGCGGGAATTCCTCCAGCTTGCGAATATCCACCTTGCCGACCAGCGCGGAGATGTCCTGGTTGTTTTCGTCGCCCGGCTCGGTCTTGGCCACGGCGATCTGGTTGAGGATCGAGGGGTAGAGCTTGACCACGCGGAACTGGCTGATGTCGCCGCCGAATTCCTGCAGGCGCTTGGTGGCCCAGGGCGACATGATCGAATTGAGATAGCGGCGCGGGATGCCGTAGTCCTCCTCGAGGATGGCGCCATCCTCGGCGGCGTTGAACAGCCCCAGCGGCGACTCGAACACCGGCGAGTCCTTGATGGCATAGAAGGGCACCTTCTCCATCAGTTGCTTGAGCTTCTCGGCCAGCGACGACTTGCCGCCGCCCACCGGACCGAGCAGGTAGAGGATCTGTTTCTTCTCTTCCAGGCCCTGCGCGGCATGGCGGAAGTAGGAGACGATCTGGTCGATGCACTCTTCCATGCCGTGGAAGTCGGCGAAGGCCGGGTAACGGCGGATCACCTTGTTGGAGAAGATGCGCGACAGACGCGAGTTGGTCGAGGTGTCGAGCAGCTCCGGCTCGCCGATGGCCATCAGCAGGCGCTCGGCCGCAGTGGCGTAGGCGCTGCGATCCTGTTTGCACAGTTCGAGGTACTCCTGCAGCGAGTACTCCTCCTGGCGGGTCGCTTCGAAACGTTGTTGGAAGTGGCTGAAAATACTCATGACTTCACCTCGCTCGATGCTGAAAGCCGGTTCGGGTTCGGTCGTGCGGGTGCTTGGTAGCCCCGGCCTGGGACTTGGCCGGGAAGAATCCCCCAGAACACCTAAAGGTCGTTACCGATGGCCCGATGCCGGTTGGCCGGCTCTACCTTGAGTTGGATGGCCTGAGCTACAGGATAGTTCTTTCTGGCGGGGGTCAAGGCGGGGACAAGGATAACCAGATGTTACCGTCCGTCGGGAATCCTTGGCAGGCCAGAGGAGGCGCGGCCTGCCGGCTCGGAAAAAAATGGCCGGGAGCCATTTTTAACGTCGCGCAGCGACGGCCCGGAAGGGGGGGGCGCCAGGGACGGCAGGCCATCAAAAAATGGCCGGGAGCCATTTTTAACGTCGCGCAGCGATGGCCCGGAAGGGTGGCCGCCAGGGACGGCAGGCCATCAAAAAATGGCCGGCAGGCATTTTTAACGTCGCGCAGCGACGGCCCGAAGGGTGGCCGCCAGGGATGGCAGGCCATCAAAATTATTCTGCGGGGCTTTGCGCGGTGTCGTCGGGGTAGGTGGCGCGCCACAGCTCGAAACCGCCGTCGAGGCTGTANAAGGGTGGCCGCCAGGGATGGCAGGCCATCAAAATTATTCTGCGGGGCTTTGCGCGGTGTCGTCGGGGTAGGTGGCGCGCCACAGCTCGAAACCGCCGTCGAGGCTGTAGACCTGGCTGAAACCCTGGCCGACCAGGTAGGCGGCGGCGCCCTGGCTGGAATTGCCGTGGTAGCAGGAGACGATCAGTGGCGCGTCGAGGTCGGCGTTGCGAATGAAGTCGTACAGCGAGTGGTTGTCCAGGTGACGCGAGCCCTGGATATGCCCGGCGGCGAAGCTTTGCGGGTCGCGGATATCCACGACCACGGCGCCTTGCTGGCGCAGGGCCTGGGCCTGCTGGGGAGAGATACGCTGGAATTCGCTCATGGGTGCTCCTTGGGGCAGGTGCAGCGGTGGCGTTCGCCGCTGTCGACGTTGAGCAGGGTCATCGCGCCGCCCCACACGCAGCCGGTGTCCAGCGCATACAGGCCGGGCTCCTGGCAGTTGCCTTCGAGGGCGGCCCAGTGGCCGAAGATGATGGTCTCGCCGCGCATCTTGCGCTGCGGGTGGCTGAACCAGGGGGCGTAGCCGGGCGGTGCGCTGCCGACGCCTTCCTTGCTCTTCAGGTCCAGGGTGCCGTCGGCCTTGCAGAAGCGCATGCGGGTGAAATAGTTGGTGATCA
Organism: Pseudomonas sp. AOB-7; assembly: GCF_003696305.1. GTDB lineage: Bacteria > Pseudomonadota > Gammaproteobacteria > Pseudomonadales > Pseudomonadaceae > Aquipseudomonas. The sequence goes on from NZ_RFFK01000019.1 coordinate 21,212, forward strand.
CCCGCAGGCGGGTGACGCCGTGCAGGTCCTTGTGCCATTTGGCCGGTTCGTTGCCGTACATGCCGTCGAGAAACAGCGGCAGGCGGGCGTCGTCGCGCAGCGCCTCCTCGACCTCGGCGGCGCGGCGCAGCGCCTTGGTCAGGCTCCACTGCGGCGGGATGCCGGCATGCACCAGGGTGGCCCGGCGCTCGGCATCGTGGTGCACCAGCTTCTGCAGGCGCAGCCAGTCGAGCAGGTCGGCGCGGTCCGGCGCGTCGAGAATCTCGCGCAGGGTATCGCCCTTCTTCAGCCGCTCGATGTTGTGCGCCACGGCCAGCAGGTGCAGGTCGTGGTTGCCCAGCACGCAGGTCACCGCCTGGCGGATGGAATAGAGAAAACGCAGGGTTTCCAGCGATTGCGGGCCGCGGTTGACCAGGTCGCCGACCAGCCACAGCTGGTCCTGCGCCGGGTCGAAGGCCACCCGCTCGAGCAGGCATTGCAGCGGTCGCAGGCAGCCCTGGATGTCGCCGACGGCATACAGCGCCATCAGTGCAGGGCTCCGGGCACGGCCAGGCGGAACGGCGCGATGACGGCGTCGAAGCGTTTGCCGTCCTCGGCGAGCATCTGGTAGCTGCCCTGCATGGTGCCGACCTGGGTGGTCATCACCGTGCCGCTGCTGTAGGTGTGGCTGGCGCCCGGGGCGATCTGCGGCTGCTGGCCGACCACGCCGGCGCCGCGCACTTCCTGCACGCGGCCGTCGCCGTCGGTGATGATCCAGTGGCGCGACAGCAGCTTGGCCGGCAGCTGGCCCTGGTTGCGGATGGTCACCGTGTAGGAGAAGGCGTAGCGGCCCAGCTCCGGCTGCGACTGCGCGGCCAGGTAGCGGGTGGTGACGCTGACATCGATCTGGTAGCGAGGGTCGGACATGCGAGTAACCCGTATGGCGTATGGCAGTTTAGCCCTGGCTGGCGGCCAGGTGCGTCGCCAGTTGATCGGCCAGGCGGACGAAGGCGGCCAGGTCCAGCTGTTCCGGGCGCAGGCTGCCATCGACGCCGGCGGCCTCGATGGCCTCGGCCGGCAGCAGCTGCTTGAGGGTATTGCGCAGGGTCTTGCGCCGCTGGTTGAAGGCTTCGCGCACCACCCGCTCGAGCAGGCGATGGTCCTTGGCCGGATGCGGCAGCACCGCGTGCGGCACCAGGCGGACGATGGCCGAGTCGACCTTGGGCGGCGGGTTGAAGGCGCCGGGGCCGACGTTGAACAGGTGTTCGACCCGGCAGTGGTACTGCACCATGATCGACAGACGGCCCCAGTCGCCGCCGCCGGGGCCGGCGGCCAGACGCTCCACCACCTCCTTCTGCAGCATGAAATGCATGTCGCGGATCAGCGCCGCGTTGTCCAGCAGGTGGAAGATCAGCGGGGTGGAGATGTTGTACGGCAGGTTGCCGACCACCCGCAGGCTGCCGGGGGCGGCCTCGAGGCGGGCGAAGTCGAACTTCAGCGCATCGCCCTGGTTCAGGCGAAAGCGCGGGTTGGCGCCGAACTTGCTCTGCAGGATGGGGATCAGGTCGAGGTCCAGCTCGATCACGTCGAGCTGCGCACCGCTGCCGAGCAGGCCCTCGGTCAGCGCGCCCTGGCCCGGGCCGATCTCCAGCAGGCGCTCGTCCTCCTTGGCGCGGATGGCGCGCAGGATGCGGTCGATGACGCCGGCATCGTGCAGGAAGTTCTGGCCGAAGCGCTTGCGCGCGCGGTGTTGGTATTCGGACATGGCAGGGCAGCTCCAGGCTTCAAGCTGCAAGCATCAAGCAAGAGCGCAAAGCGAAAAAACGAAGTCGGGTAGTTTAAGGCAAAAAGCGACAACACCCGTAGCCCGGATGCAATCCGGGCTGGGCTGCCGTCTACTTGCGGCTGGTAGCGGCGGCCATCTGGTAGGCGGTTTCCAGGGCCACCTGCAGGCTGCCGGTATCGATATTGCCGCTGCCGGCAAGGTCCAGCGCCGTGCCGTGATCCACCGAGGTGCGGATGATCGGCAGACCCAGGGTGACGTTGAGCGCCGCGCCGAAGCCCTTGAACTTGAGCACCGGCAGGCCCTGGTCGTGGTACATGGCCAGCACCGCGTCGGCCTGCTCCAGGTACTTGGGGGTGAACAGGGTGTCGGCCGGCAGCGGGCCGATCAGGGTCATGCCTTCGCCGCGCAGGCGCTCCAGCGTCGGCTCGATGATCTCGATTTCCTCGCGGCCGAGGTGGCCGCTTTCGCCGGCATGGGGGTTGAGTCCGCAGACCAGGATGCGCGGCGCGGCGATGCCGAACTTGCTCTGCAGATCGGCATGCAGGATGCGCGCGACCCGCTCCAGGCGCTCGCTGGTGATGGCGGCGGCGACGTCCTTGAGCGGCAGGTGGGTGGTGACCAGGGCGACGCGCAGGCCACGGGTGGCGAGCATCATCACCACCTGCTCCGTGTGGGTCAGCTCGGCGAGAAACTCGGTGTGGCCGGAGAAGGCGATGCCGGCTTCGTTGATCACGCCCTTGTGCACCGGTGCGGTGATCATCGCGGCGAAGCTGCCGTCCAGGCAGCCCTGGCCGGCACGGGTGAGGGTTTCCAGCACGTAGCCGGCGTTGGCCGGATCGAGCCGGCCGGCTTGGCTCGGGGCGGCCAGCGGGGTGTCCCAGACATACAGGCTGCCGGCCGGCGCGGGGGCGCTCGGCCAGCGGCCCGGGGCGACGTCCAGCAGCGCGATGTGCAGGCCGAGCTGGGCGGCGCGCTCGCCGAGCAGCTGGCGGCTGGCGATGGCCACCAGCGCCTCGGGTTGCGCCTGGCGGGCCAGCAGCAGGCAGAGGTCGGGGCCGATGCCGGCCGGTTCGCCGGGGGTCAGGGCAAAGACTCGGGGTGCGCTCATGGGCATTCTCGGTTGCGCCGCGGGGGCGCCAGTTTACGCTGCCTGGGCCGATAACGAAAAAGCCCGGCGCGGGGCCGGGCTCTTGTGTGCGAAACCGCCGTTACAGCTTGGTCTCGACGTAGGCTTCGTCGCGGATCTGGCGCAGCCAGGCCTGCAGTTCCTCGTCGTACTTGCGGTTGCGCAGCAGGTTGGCCGCCTGCTGCTCGCGGAACTGCGCGCTGCTGTCGGTGGCGCGACGGCCCATGACCTGCAGCACGTGCCAGCCGAACTGGGTCTGGAACGGCTTGGACAGCTCGCCGCTGGCGGTCTCGCTCATCACCTGGCGGAACTCCGGCACCAGCGCGTTGGGGTCGATCCAGTTGAGGTCGCCGCCGTTGAGCGCCGAGCCCGGGTCTTCCGAGTAGCTCTTGGCCAGCTCGGCGAAGTCCTCGCCGGCGACGATGCGCTGGTACAGGCGTTCGACCAGGCGGCGGGTTTCCTCGGCGCTGCGAATCTCGCTGGGCTTGATCAGGATATGGCGCACGTGCACTTCGTCGCGCACCTGGGTGTCGCCGCCGCGCTTCTCCAGCAGCTTGAGGATGATGAAACCGCCCGGCGTGCGCAGCGGTTCGGTCACTTCGCCCGGGCTCAGTGCGCTGACCATCGAGTCGAACGGCGGCGGCAGCTGGCCGGCCTTGCGCCAGCCCATCTCGCCGCCTTCCAGGGCGGTTTCGCTGGCGGAGCGGGAAATCGCCAGCTGGGCGAAGTCGGCGCCCTGTTGCAATTGTTGGTACAGCTCGCGGGCCTGGCGGTCGGCTGCCTGGATCTCGCTGGAGGAGGCGCCTTCGGAGACCGGGATGAGGATGTTGGCCAGGCGGAACTCTTCCGACAGCTGCATCTTGCCCAGGTCGGAGGCGAGGAAGTTCTGCACTTCCTGGTCGGTGACCTGGATGCGCTCGGCGACCCGGCGCTGGCGCACGCGGCTGATGATCATCTCGCGGCGCACCTGGTCGCGGGCGTCGGCGTAGGACAGGCCGTCGCGCGCCAGAGCCTGGCGGAACTGCTCCAGGCTCATGCCGTTACGCTGGGCGATGGTGCCCATGGCCTGGTTCAGCTCCTCGTCGGTGATGCGGATGCCGGAGCGGTCGCCGATCTGCAGCTGGATGTTCTCGATGATCAGGCGCTCGAGCACCTGCTGACTGAGCACGTGCTCGGGCGGCAGGGCGCCGCCGCGTTTGCCGATGGTCTGCTGCACCTCGCGCAGGCGGGCGTCGAGCTGGCTCTGCATGACCACGTCGTTGTCGACGATGGCCACCACGCGGTCCAGCGGGCGGACGTCGGCCTGGGCCGTCGCCGCGAGCAGCGCTGCGCCCAACAGCAGGGGGCGCAGGCAATCAGAAAGCTTGGTCTTCACGTTCACGGTAACCTTGAATGCCTTGGTCGAGGAAAGTTTCCACCTTGTTGCCCACTACGCCGCCGAGGCCCTTGAGGACGATCTGCAGGAAGATGCCGCGGTCGGCCTCGTCGTTGAGCGACGGGTTGAGGCTGACTTCGTCGTAGTCGATCCAGTAGCGGTTGATCAGGCGCAGCTTCCAGCAGCAGCTGTCGTACTCGAAGCCGCCGAAGGCTTCCAGGGTACGGTTGCGGCCGTAGTCGTACTGCCAGCGCGAGATCAGGCTCCACTGTGGAACCAGCGGCCAGATGACGGAGAAGTCATGCTGGTCGATCTTGTAGTAGTTCTTGATGTAGTTCGGGTTCGGCGAACCGTCGCCCAGGGTCGGGTTGCCGTAGTCCGGGTTGGTGGTCCAGGTGCCGCTGTCGCGGTCGTAGCGCACGGTGTCGTTGCGGTAGCGATAACCGAGGTTGACCACCTTGTTCGGGTTGTCTTCCGGCTGGTAGTGGAACATCGCGCTGCCCGAGCGGGTGCGGTGGGTATCCGGGTCCCAGTTGAAGGTCGACGACACGCGCCAGTCGCGGTTGAAGCGGTACAGGTACTCCAGCGCATAGGGCGAGACGTCGGCGGTGGCATCCGGACGGGTGCGGTAGTCGATACCGGCCAGCTGCACCTTGCGGTCCTCGAAGTAGAAGGCCTGGCCGATGCTGAAGCGCTGGCGCTCGAAGCCGTTGGGCTCGATCCAGCGGCTGGTCACGCCCAGCGACAGCTTGTTCTCGTCGCCGATGCGATCCTTGCCGGAGAAGCGATTCTCGCGCCACAGCGAGGCGTAGCTGAAGGTCGGCTCGCCGCTGTCGAACACCGGGATGTCGGTCTGGTCTTCTTCCGGCACGTAGAGGTAGAAGGCGCGCGGCTCCAGGGTCTGGCGGAAGTCCTTGCCGAACAGCTGGGTGTTGCGGTCGAAGTACAGGCCGCTGTCGACGCTGAACAGGCCGACGCCGCGGTTCTGCGTGCTGTCGAACTCCTGCTCGGCCAGCAGGCTGTTCTTGCCCTGCTGATCCAGGCTGATGTCGTAGTGGGTCTGGCGGTACTTGATCTGCGGCTTGAGGAAGCCCCAGGTCCAGTCCAGCGGCAGGGCTACGCCCGGCTCCAGGTGCAGGCGCTCGCCGTTGGCGCGGGCCAGGCCGCGAATACGGGTGTCGTACCAGGTCTGTTCGGCTACGCCGTCTTCGTTGATGAAGTTGCCCGAGCGCAGGTCGCGGTCGAAGCGCACGTATTCACTGCCGTAGGTGAAGTCCAGGCCGCCCGGATTGAACGGCAGCTTGCCGTCCAGGGTGAGCTGCGGCAGGCGGTCGTACGGCGTGACGTCGGTGATATTGGCCAGCTCGTAGGCGTGCAGGTTGAGCTGCGCGCGGTAGCTGTCGCCGCGGTAGGTCAGGCTGCCGCGCTGGTTGACGTAGGTGGGCGTGTCGATACCCAGGTCGGTATCCAGGTCCTGGAAGTAGTAGGGGTCGCTGATGTCGGTGTAGTCGACCTCGGCCAGCAGGCGCGAGTTCAGGCCCTGCTTGTGCTGCCAGCTGTACAGCCAGCGCTGGTCTTCGTACTCGGACTGCAGCTTGCGCTCGTCTTCGCTGTCGTCGAGGTAGGCGGCGCCGATCTGGCCTTCGCTGCTCTCGGTCAGGTAGCGGAACTCGCCCTCCATCAACAGGCCGCGGTTGGCCATGTAGGTCGGGTAGAGCGTGGCGTCGTAGTTCGGCGCCAGGTTGAAGTAGTAGGGCGTCTGCAGCGAGAAGCCGTTGTCGCTCGAGGTGCCCATGCTCGGCGGCAGGAAGCCGGACTGGCGACGGTCGTCGATCGGGAAATAGATGTAGGGGGTGTAGAACACCGGGATGTCCTTGACCCGCAGCGTCACGTTGGTCGCGGTGCCGAAGCCGGTGGCCGGGTTCAGGGTGACGTTGTTGCCCTTCAGGTGCCAGGCGTTGTCGCCCGGCTCGCAGCGGGTGTAGGTACCGTCCTTGAGGCGGATGATCGCGGTCTCTTCGCGCTTGGCATAGAGTGCGCTGCCGCGGACGTGGGCTTCGTGCATCACGTACTCGGCGTTGTCGATCTTGGCTTCGCCGTTGTCCAGTTGCAGCTCGGCGCGGTCGCCGACCACCAGCATGCCCTTGTCGCGCAGACGCACGTTGCCGATCAGCTCGCCACGGTTCTCGGTCTGGTGCAGGCTGGCCTCGTCGGCCTCCACCTGCATGCCGGACTGGCGCAGGATCACGTCGCCGGCGAGGGTCGCCACCTGCTTTTCCTGCTCGTAACGCGAGGCCTTGGCCGAGACGAACATCGGCGCTTCGTCCAGCGGCGTGTCGTCGTCCATGCCCGGGCGCAGCGGCTCGACATAGGCGCCGGCGCAGTAAGGGCCGGCTTCGGCCAGCTGGGCGGCGGTCAGCTTGTCGCGCGGCACCCAGTCGAGGTGGCTGTAGTCGGCGCTGCGCGAGGCCAGGGCGCGGCCCTTGCTCTCGGTGACCAGGGTGGTGGTTTCCTGCTTGGCGCTGGCTTTGCCGCTGCTGGCGTCGCTCGCGCTGACGGCGCTGGTGCTGTGCTGAGGACGGGGCGGCAGGCTGGCGGCAGGGGCCTTGGGCGCGCAGGCCCAACCGCCGCTGGGCGACACCTGGCAGTCGAACTGCTCGGCGGCGAAAACCTGTAGGCTGACGGCGGGTTGTAGGGCCAGAAGACTGCCGGTGACCAGCAGCGGGAATTTCTTGCGGAACGCGGGGTATTTTACTGCCATCTTGTTAGTCCGGGCTTCCTGCGCGCTATCGGCCCAGGGGCCGCACGCCTCTCGATGGGCTGAAAAAGATGCTGGATAATAAAGCATGACCCGCGCAACGGCTAGCGCCGTCGGAGACCCCCCTGATGCCTGAACACGATGTACGTCTGCAACAGCTGCACACCTGGCTCGCTCAGCAATTACCCGCCCTGTTCGCCGCTCGCGGCTGGGGCCCGGTACCGCCTGCGCAGCTGACGCCCGCCAGCAGCGACGCCAGTTTTCGCCGCTATTTCCGCTGGCAGGCGGGCGAGCGCAGCCTGATCCTGATGGACGCGCCGCCGCCGCAGGAGAACTGCGCGCCCTTCGTGCGCATCGCTGCGCTGTTGGCCGGCGCTGGCGTGCATGTGCCCGAAGTGCTGGCCGCCGATCTGGAGCAGGGCTTTCTGATCCTGGACGATCTTGGCCACCAGACCTATCTGGAGGTGATCGACGAGCACAACGCCGACACCCTGTTCGACGACGCTGTCGAGGCCTTGCTGCTGCAGCAGCGCCTGCCGCTGGACGGCGATCTGCCGCATTACGACGAGGCGCTGCTGCGTCGCGAGCTGCAGCTGTTCCCCGAGTGGTACGTGCAGCGCCATCTGGGCTACGAGTTCGACGCGAAGCAGCAGGCGGCCTGGCAGCGCATCTGCGCCCTGCTGATCGACAGCGCCCTGGTCCAGCCCAAGGTGCTGGTGCACCGCGACTTCATGCCGCGCAACCTGATGCAGAGCACGCCCAATCCCGGTGTGCTGGATTTTCAGGACGCCGTCTACGGCCCGGTCACCTACGACATCACCTGCCTGTTCAAGGACGCCTTCCTCAGCTGGCCCGAGGCGCGCGTGCGGGGCTGGCTGCAGGGCTACTGGGAGCGGGCGCAGGCGGCCGGCATCCCGGTGCAGCCTTCGCTCGACGAGTTTCTGCGCGCCAGCGACCTCATGGGCGTGCAGCGCCATCTCAAGGTGATCGGCATCTTCGCGCGCATCTGCCACCGCGATGGCAAGCCCAAGTACCTCGGCGACGTGCCGCGCTTCTTCGCCTATATCGAGGCGGTGCTGGCCCGCCGGCCGGAGCTGGCCGAGCTGGGCGCGCTGCTCGCCAGCCTGGCGCAGGCCGAGGTCGCCCGCGCATGAAGGCCATGATTCTCGCCGCGGGCAAGGGCGAGCGCCTGCGCCCGCTGACCCTGCATACGCCCAAGCCGCTGGTGCGTGTCGCCGGCGTGCCGTTGATCGAGTACCACCTGCGCGGCCTGGCCGCCGCCGGCTTCACCGAGCTGGTGATCAACCATGCCTGGCTCGGCCGGCAGATCGAGGAGCATCTCGGTGACGGCGCGCGCTTCGGCCTGCGCATCGCCTATTCCGCCGAGGGCGAGCCGCTGGAAACCGGTGGTGGCATCTTCCACGCGCTGCCCTTGCTGGGCGATGAGCCCTTCGTGCTGGTCAACGGCGATATCTTCACCGACTACCCCTTCGCCGAGTTGCGCCGTCCGCTGCAGGGGCTGGCCCACCTGGTGCTGGTGGACAACCCGCCGCACCACGCCCAGGGCGACTTTCGCCTCGCCGACGGTCGGGTGGGCGAGCTCCACGGCGCGGGTACGGGGCTGACCTACAGCGGTCTGGCCGTGCTGTCGCCGGCACTGTTCGCCGACTGCCAGCCGGGCGCCTTCAAGCTGGCGCCATTGCTGCGCCGGGCCATGGCCGCGGGACTGGTCAGCGGCGAGCGCTACGTCGGACGCTGGGTGGATGTCGGCACCCACGAGCGCCTGGCCGAAGTCGAGCGCCTGCTGGCGCTGGGGCGCTGAGGTGCTCTGGCCGGTGACCCTGCTCGGCGCCGTGGCTGGTCTGGCGGTGGCCAGCATTCCCGGCGCCCTGCTTGGCGGCCTGCTCGGCCAGGTGCTGGATCGCCGCCTGCGTCTGCACGACTGGGCCAACCTGCGCGAACGCCTCGGCGGGCGCCCGGCGCCGGCCGACGAGGAGCTGCTGTTTCTGATGCTCGGGCGCCTGGCCAAGAGCGACGGCCGCGTGCTGCCGAGCCATATCCAGCAGGCACGCTCGGAGATGCAGCGCCTGGGTCTGGACGAGTTCGCCCAGCGCCGCGCCATCGAGGCCTTCTCCCGCGGCAAGACCGCTCGCGACAACCTGCGCGCCCCGCTGCAGCGCCAGGCCGAGCGCGGCGAGGCCCTGTTGCGCGCCTGCTGGCGCATGGCCTGGGTCGACGGTCGGGTCGGCGCGGCGGAGCACGAACTGATGCTGCTGTGGGGCAAATGGCTGGGCTGGAACGGTGCTCGCCTGGAGGCCCTGGGCGAGGAGTACGCGCCGCGCCGCAGTCAGTCGCCGGTGGCCACCGGCGGCAGCTACAAGGAGGCGCTGCGGCTGCTGGGGGTGGCGGCGGACACCGAGCCCGAGCAGGTCAAGCGCGCCTATCGCCGCCTGCTCAGTCGACACCATCCGGACAAGCTGGCTGGTGCCGGGGCGTCGCCTGCGCGCCTGCGCGAAGCCACCGAAACCACCCGCCAGCTGCACCAGGCCTATGCGCTGATTCGCGAGCGGCGTGGCTGGCGTTAGCCGCCGCTCATCGCGCTCGGCGCCGCGGCGCGGATATTCAGGCTCAGCCAGCCGCGCAGGCGGCGATACAGTTGTTCCTGCTCGATGCCTCGATTGCCCGGCAGGGCCTTCATCGCCACCTGCACGTAGGTCGGGTGCTTGACCCTCTTGCTGGCCTGCAGGCGCCTGAGCGCGGCCTGGCGGTCGCCGGCCTGGTCCTTGTAATAGAAGTCGCCGGTGGCCAGTTCGAGTTGCGGCACCAGCTCGTCCAGCGGCGGGGAAAAGCCGGCCGGTACGGCGGCGGCCACCAGCAGCAGGTTGTGGATATCTTCCGGCTGGCGTTCGGCCAGGTACTGGGCGGCCCAGTAGGCGCCGCTGCCGTGGCCGAGCAGGACGATGCGGCTGGCCTGCTGCTGGCGGGCGAAGGCGATGCCGGCGTCGATGCGCGCCATCAGCCGCTGCGCATGGGCGCTGCGGCGGGCGGCGTCGTTCGCCGTCGGATCGGGCGCGGCGCTTGGCGCCGCCTCGGCTTCGCCCGGGGCCTCGTCGTCGGCCGCAGCTTCTGTGGCTGCGCTGGTCGGCGGCTCAGGCAGGCGCAGCGGCGGCGCGTCGTGGTCCGGATCGGGCAGGGTCAGGCTCAGGCTGTGCCAGCCGCCATCGGGTAGCTTGCGCCGCAACGGGCCGACGGCGGTGGCGCCGTCGGCGTTTTCCGCATCGCCGGGCAAGAGGATCACCGCGCCACTGGGTTCGCCGACATTGGCCGGCAGCCAGAGGGCGAGGAAGCGCTCGTCGCCGGCCTGCAGCCACTGCTGTTCGCGCTGCTCCAGACGCTGTTCCAGCGCCTGTGCCTCGCTGACGCTGCGCTCGGGCAGGGCCGGGCGCTCGGGCGCGGCGTCCTCGCTAGGCGTCTCGGCTGCCGCGGCGCTGCCGGGTGGGCTGTCCTGCTGTTCGGCCAGGACGGGCAGCGCCAGCAGCAGGGCCAGGGCGAGCGGGGAAAAACGTGCGGGCATGACGGGCTCCTCGGGCAATCTGCCCTGCAGCCTAGCCGGTTCCGCTGGCGCTTGTCAGCGACCGCGGGCGGCGCCCGACCTTGGGTCGGGGCTGCTACAATGCGCACCTTTTCGTGAATGCCTCCCGAGGTGCGCCATGCAACCCTTCGCCATCGCCCCGTCGATCCTCTCCGCCGACTTCGCCCGTCTGGGCGAGGAAGTCGACAACGTGCTCGCCGCCGGGGCGGACATCGTTCACTTCGACGTGATGGACAACCACTACGTGCCCAACCTGACCATCGGCCCGATGGTCTGCGCGGCGCTGCGCAAGTACGGCATCACCGCGCCGATCGACGCGCACCTGATGGTCAAGCCGGTGGATCGCATCATCGGCGACTTCATCGAGGCCGGCGCCTCCTACATCACCTTCCACCCGGAAGCGTCCGAGCATATCGACCGCTCGCTGCAGCTGATCAAGGCCGGCGGCGCCAAGGCCGGCCTGGTGTTCAACCCGGCCACCCCGCTGGACGTGCTCAAGTACGTGATGGACAAGGTCGACATGATCCTCTTGATGAGCGTCAACCCCGGCTTCGGCGGGCAGAAGTTCATCCCCGCCACCCTGGATAAACTCAAAGAGGCGCGCGCGCTGATCGATGCCAGCGGCCGCGAGATCCGCCTGGAGATCGACGGCGGGGTCAACGTGCAGAACATCCGCGAGATCGCTGCGGCGGGCGCCGACACCTTCGTCGCCGGCTCGGCGATCTTCAACCAGCCGGACTACAAGGCCGTGATCGACGCCATGCGCGCCGAACTGGCCCAGGTGCGCGGATGAAACCGCTGCGCGCGCTGTGCCGCGGCGAGCTGCCGCGTCTGGTGATGTTCGACCTGGACGGCACCCTGGTGGATTCGGTACCGGACCTGGCCGCGGCGGTCGACCGCATGCTGGTCGAACTGGGCCGCGAGCCGGTCGGCGTCGACCGCGTGCGCGACTGGGTCGGCAACGGCGCGCGGGTGCTGGTGCGCCGTGCCCTGGCCGGCGGCCTGGAGCATGCGGCGGTGAGCGAGGCCGAAGCGGACGTCGCGCTGGTGCGCTTTCTCGATATCTACGCCGACTGCCACCAGCTGACCGCGCTCTATCCGGGCGTGCACGAGCTGCTCGAGGCGCTGAGCACGGCGGCGGTGGAGCTGGCGGTGGTGACCAACAAGCCGGAGCGCTTCGTTGCGCCGCTGCTGGAGCAGGTCGGCCTGGGCGGCTACTTTCGCTGGATAGTCGGCGGCGACACCCTGCCGCAGCAGAAGCCGGACCCGGCCGCGCTGCTGCAGGTGATGCGTCTGGCCGGCGTCAACGCGGCACAGGCGCTGTTCGTCGGCGACTCGCGCAACGACGTGCTGGCGGCGCGCGCCGCCGGCGTGCCCTGCGTGGCGGTGAGCTACGGTTACAACCACGGTCGGCCGATTGCCGAGGAACAGCCGAGTCTGGTGGTCGATAGCCTGGCTGCGCTGCTCTGACGGTTGCTTAGGCCGAGCGGCTGCGCTACCGTGGCCGCTCTCCTTATTCCCCCGCCTGTCGAGATCGCACCGTGGTGGTCAGCTGCAAACTCTGGATGAAAGTGATCAAGGCCCTGGCCCGTTGGCGCTGGCGCGCCTGATTTCGTCCGGTCGCCGCGCGCGACCCGTTTGTACCCGACCGTTTTCCCCGAGCCATGAGGCTGATCATGACCCATGAAGAATTCCTGCGTTTAGCCGCCGAAGGCTACAACCGCATCCCCCTGGCCTGCGAAACCCTGGTGGATTTCGACACGCCGCTGTCCATCTACCTGAAACTGGCCGATGCGCCCAACTCCTACCTGCTGGAATCCGTGCAGGGCGGCGAGAAGTGGGGGCGTTACTCGATCATCGGCCTGCCGGCGCGCACCGTATTGCGCGTGCACGGCCACGACATCCTGGTCAGCACCGACGGCGTCGAGGTCGAGCGCCAGCAGAGCGTCGATCCGCTGGCCTTCGTCGAGCAGTTCAAGGCGCGCTACAAGGTGCCGACCATTGCCGGTCTGCCGCGTTTCAACGGCGGCCTGGTCGGCTACTTCGGCTACGACAGCGTGCGCTACGTCGAGCAGAAGCTGGCCAGCTGCCCCAACCCCGATCCGCTGGGTACGCCGGATATCCTGCTGATGGTCTCCGATGCCGTGGTGGTGTTCGACAACCTGGCCGGCAAGATGCACGCCATCGTTCTTGCCGATCCGGCCGAGCCGGATGCTTTCGAACAGGGCCAGGCGCGCCTGGGCGAGATCCTGCGCCAACTGCGCCAGCCGATCACTCCGCGTCTGGGCGTCGATCTCGGCGCGCCGCCCGGCGCCGAGCCGGCATTTCGTTCCAGTTACAGCCGTGGCGACTACGAGGCGGCGGTCAGCGCGATCAAGGAATACATCCTCGCCGGCGACTGCATGCAGGTGGTGATCTCCCAGCGCATGTCGATCCCGTTCAAGGCCGCGCCCATCGACCTGTACCGCGCGCTGCGCTGCATCAACCCGACGCCCTACATGTACTTCTTCAACTTCGGCGACTTCCACGTGGTCGGCTCCTCGCCTGAGGTGCTGGTGCGGGTCGAGGACGGCCTGGTCACCGTGCGCCCGATCGCCGGCACCCGCCCGCGCGGCGCCAATGAAGAAGCCGACCTGGCGCTGGAAGAGGACCTGCTGTCCGACGCCAAGGAGATCGCCGAGCACCTGATGCTGATCGACCTGGGCCGCAACGACACCGGCCGCGTGTCGCAGATCGGCTCGGTCAAGCTCACCGAGAAGATGGTCATCGAGCGCTATTCCAACGTCATGCACATCGTCTCCAACGTCACCGGCCAGCTGAAACCCGAACTGTCGGCGATGGATGCGCTGCGCGCCATCCTGCCGGCCGGCACCCTGTCCGGGGCGCCGAAGATCCGCGCCATGCAGATCATCGACGAGCTCGAGCCGGTCAAGCGCGGCGTCTACGGCGGCGCGGTCGGCTACTACGCGTGGAACGGCAATATGGACACCGCCATCGCCATTCGCACCGCGGTGATCAAGGACGGCGAGCTGCACGTGCAGGCCGGTGCCGGCATCGTCGCCGACTCGGTGCCCGCCCTGGAGTGGGAAGAAACCCTGAACAAGCGCCGCGCCATGTTCCGCGCCGTCGCCCTTGCCGAACAGACCGCCGAATAAGGGGAGCGTGACATGCTGCTGATGATCGATAACTACGACTCCTTCACCTACAACGTGGTGCAGTACCTCGGCGAGCTGGGTGCCGAGGTGCATGTGATCCGCAACGACGAGCTGACCATCGCCGAGATCGAGGCGTTGCAGCCCGAGCGCATCGTGGTCTCGCCCGGCCCCTGTACGCCGACCGAGGCGGGGGTGTCCATCGAGGCCATCCTGCATTTCGCCGGCAAGCTGCCGATCCTCGGCGTCTGCCTCGGCCACCAGAGCATCGGCCAGGCCTACGGCGGCGACGTGGTGCGCGCGCGCCAGGTGATGCACGGCAAGACCAGCCCGGTGTTCCACCAGGACAAGGGCGTGTTCGCCGGCCTCAACAAGCCGCTCACCGTGACCCGCTATCATTCCTTGGTGGTCAAGCGCGAAACCCTGCCGGACTGCCTGGAAATCACCGCCTGGACCCAGCATGACGACGGCTCGGTCGACGAAATCATGGGCCTGCGCCACAAGACCCTGAACATCGAGGGCGTGCAGTTCCACCCCGAGTCCATCCTCACCGAGCAGGGCCACGAACTGTTCGCCAACTTCCTCAAGCAGACCGGAGGCGTGCGCGCATGAATATCAAGGAAGCCTTGGGCCGCATCGTCGCCCAGCTCGACCTGAGCACCGAGGAAATGCAGGACGTGATGCGCGAGATCATGACCGGGCAGTGCACCGACGCGCAGATCGGCGCCTTCCTCATGGGCATGCGCATGAAGAGCGAGACCATCGACGAGATCGTCGGCGCGGCCAGCGTCATGCGTGAGCTGGCCGCGCCGGTGGTGATCGACGCCGAACGCCTGGTCGACACCTGCGGCACCGGCGGTGACGGCATGAACATCTTCAACGTCTCCACCGCCGCGGCCTTCGTCGTCGCCGCGGCCGGCGGCAAGGTGGCCAAGCACGGCAACCGCGCGGTCTCCGGCAAGAGTGGCAGCGCCGATCTGCTGGAAGCCGCCGGCGTCTACCTGGGGCTCAAGCCCGAGCAGGTGGCGCGCTGTGTCGAAGGCGTGGGCGTCGGTTTCATGTTCGCCCCGTCCCATCACGGGGCGATGAAGCACGCCATCGGCCCGCGTCGCGAGCTGGGCCTGCGCACCCTGTTCAATATGCTCGGCCCGATGACCAACCCGGCTGGTGCCAGGCATCAGGTGATCGGCGTGTTCAGCCAGGCGCTGTGCCGGCCGATGGCCGAGGTGCTGCAGCGCCTGGGCAGCCAGCACGTGCTGGTGGTGCACGCGCAGGACGGCCTGGACGAGATCAGCCTGGCCGCGCCGACCTTCGTCGCCGAGCTCAAGGACGGCGTGGTCAGCGAGTACCGCATCCAGCCCGAGGACTTCGGCATCAAGAGCCAGAGCCTGATCGGCCTGACCGTCGACAACGCCCAGCAGTCGCTGGAGCTGATCCGCGATGCGCTGGGCCGGCGCAAGACCGACAACGGCCAGAAGGCCGCCGACATGATAGTGCTCAACGCCGGCGCCGCGCTCTACGCCGCCGACCATGCCAGCAGCCTGCGCGAAGGTATGCAGCTGGCTCACGACGCCCTGCACACCGGGCTGGCGCGGGAGAAGCTGGAGGAGCTGGTGTCCTTTACCGCAGTATTCAAACAGGAGAACGAAGGGTGAGCGTGCCAACCGTACTGGAGAAGATCGTCGCCCGTAAGTTCGAGGAAGTGGCCGCGCGCCGCGCCCAGGTCAGCCTCGCTGAGCTCGAAGCGGCCGCCCGCGGCGCCGATGCGCCGCGTGGCTTCGCCCGTGCGCTGTTGGAACAGGCCGCGCGCAAGCAGCCGGCGGTGATCGCCGAGATCAAGAAGGCCTCGCCGAGCAAGGGCGTGTTGCGCGCCGACTTTGTGCCGGCCGATATCGCCCGCAGCTACGAGGCCGGCGGCGCCACCTGCCTGTCGGTGCTCACCGATATCGACTTCTTCCAGGGCGCCGATGCGTACCTGCAGCAGGCCCGCGCGGCCTGTGCGCTGCCGGTGATCCGCAAGGACTTTATGGTCGATCCCTATCAGGTGGTGGAAGCGCGCGCCCTCGGCGCCGACTGCGTGCTGCTGATCGTCGCCTGCCTGGACGACGTGCGCATGGCCGAACTGGCGGCGGTGGCCAAGGAGGTCGGGCTGGACGTGTTGGTGGAGGTGCACGACGGCGACGAGCTGGACAGGGCGCTGAAGACCCTGGATACGCCGCTGCTGGGCATCAACAACCGCAACCTGCACAGCTTCGAGGTGTCCCTGGAAACCACCCTGGACCTGCTGCCGCGCATTCCGCGCGAGCGCCTGGTGGTGACCGAGAGCGGCATTCTCAACCGCGCCGACGTCGAGCTGATGGAGATCAACGAGGTCTACGCCTTCCTGGTCGGTGAGGCCTTTATGCGCGCCGAGAGCCCGGGCGGCGAACTGCAGCGCCTGTTCTTTCCCGAGCGGGGGCGGCCGGCGGTGATCGGCAAGGATCCCGATTGACACCCGCGCGTATAAAAAAGCCGGCATCCCTGCCGGCTTTTTTATACGCGCTGTTTATCAGCGGGTGCCGAAGACCACCATGGTCTTGCCCTTGACGTGGACCAGGCCCTGTTCCTCCAGGGCCTTGAGCACGCGACCGACCATCTCGCGCGAGCAGCCGACGATGCGGCCGATCTCCTGGCGGGTGATCTTGATCTGCATGCCGTCCGGGTGGGTCATGGCGTCCGGCTGCTTGCACAGGTCGAGCAGGGTGCGGGCGACGCGGCCGGTGACGTCGAGAAAGGCCAGGTCGCCGACCTTGCGCGTGGTGTTGCGCAGGCGTTCGGCCATCTGGCTGCCGAGGGCGTAGAGGATGTCCGGATCCTGCTGGGTCAGTTCGCGGAACTTGGCGTAGCTCAGCTCCGCCACTTCACATTCGGTCTTGGCACGTACCCAGGCGCTGCGTTCCTTCTCCGCGCCGTCCTTCTCGAACAGGCCCATCTCGCCGAAGAAGTCGCCGGCGTTGAGGTAGGCGATGATCATTTCGCGGCCATCGTCGTCTTCGATCAGGATGGTGACCGAGCCCTTGACGATGAAGAACAGGGTTTCGCAGCGGTCGCCCGCATAGATGATGGTGCTTTTCGCCGTGTAACGGCGGCGGTGACAGTGTGCGAGGAGCTTGTCGAGGTTCTTGATTTTAGGTGTAAGGGTAATAGCGACCATGCCCGAGTCCCGAATATAAAAAAGATAAGCCTTTGTCCAACAGGCAATTTCTTATTGGTTATCCGTACCAGTGTGCCAGCAATCCGGCGCCAGCTTAACAGACATACTATGACCAGGGCGTATTTTGCGACCTGGCTAACACAACGCCGGGGAACTTTAGCGCGCTGGCCGCCCATCGGTTCGCTCGGCGCCTGTGCTAACCTGCGAACCTTTGCAACCGAGGGAGTCTGGATCGATGAAAGCGCGTGTGCAGTGGGCCGGCGAAGCCCTGTTTCTCGGCGAGTCCGGCAGCGGCCATGCCGTGGTGATGGACGGTCCGCCGGAAGCCGGTGGGCGCAATTTGGGCATTCGCCCGATGGAGATGCTGCTGGTCGGCCTCGGCGGTTGCAGCAACTTCGACGTGGTCAGCATTCTGCGCAAGTCGCGCCAGCCGGTGGAGAGCTGCGAGGTGTTCCTCGACGCCGAGCGCGCCGGTGAGGAGCCCAAGGTGTTCACCAAGATCCACCTGCACTTCGTGGTCAAAGGCCGCGGGTTGAAAGAGGCCCAGGTCAAGCGCGCGGTGGAGCTGTCGGCGGAGAAGTACTGCTCGGCCTCGATCATGCTCGGCCGTGCCGGGGTGGCTATCAGCCATGACTACGAAATCATCGAGCTGGGCTGAATCGCTTCGCTGCAAACGACAAGGGCGCCAATCGGCGCCCTTGTTCGTTCAGATGCGATAGGTGCTCTTGGTCATCACCTTGGACAGCAGGGTCATGCCCAGCTTGACCGGTGCGGGAAAACGCAGGCCGCCGGCATCCAGGGCGCTGTCGGCGTGCTGCTGTTCGTCGATGCGCATCTGCTGGAGAATCGCCCGCGACTTGGCGTCGCGCTCGGGAATCTGCTCCAGATGCTCGTCCAGGTGCTTGCACACCTGATCCTCGGTGGCGGCGACGAAGCCCAGGCTGACCTTGTCGCTGACCAGCCCGGCCACCGCGCCGACGCCGAACGACAGGCCATAGAACAGCGGGTTGAGCAGGCTCGGCTGGCTGCCGAGCTCGCGGATGCGCTGCTCGCACCAGGCCAGGTGATCGATCTCCTCATCGGCGGCCTGCTCCATGGCGCTGCGCACCTGCGGCAGCTTGGCGGTCAGCGCCTGACCCTGGTACAGCGCCTGGGCGCAGACCTCGCCGGTGTGGTTGATGCGCATCAGCCCGGCGATATGGCGGGTTTCCTCGCTGGACAGTTCGGCCTCGTTCTCCACGATGGCCGGCGAGGGACGGCTCGACGCGCCGCTGAACGGCAGCAGGGTGCGCAGGGCGGCATCGGCCTGCAGCAGCAGGCGGTCGACTGGGGAGTACTGGCGTTCGCTGGCCATGGGGCACCTCCGGGGAACACGAAGGCTCCAGTTTACTGCAAAGCGCGGCGGCGAGTGCGCCTCGCCGCCGCGACCGACTGGCACATCAGCCCGGCGGCCAGTGCAGCTGGCGCTGGCCGAGCACGTGCATATGGATGTGGCCGACGGTTTGTCCGCCCAGCTCGTTGCAGTTCATCACCAGGCGAAAGCCCTCGGCGCAGCCCTGCTCGCTGGCCAGCTGCTGGGCGGTGTACAGCAGGTGGCCGGCCAGCGCCTTGTCGGTTTCGGTGAGGTCGGTGAGGGTGGCGATGTGGCGCTTGGGGATCACCAGAAAATGCACCGGCGCCTGCGGGCCGATATCGTGGAAGGCGACGAGCTGATCGTCCTCGTAGAGCTTGCGCGCCGGAATCTCACCGGCGACGATCTTGCAGAACAGGCAGTCCATGGGCAGGCTCCCGAGCCATTGCTGGAAGCCCTGAGTTTAATCGCGTGCGCCAAGGCCGGCCAATCGGCGGCGCGCCCACAAGGAGCGGCGGTGAAGAACGATATCCACGATCTCGGCCTGGTGCTGGATTCCAAGGTCAAGCTGGTCGTCATCGAGTCCTGGGACGAGCTGCGCGTGCTGGAAACCCTGACCAGCCTGGCGGTCAAACGCGGCCTCGGCCTGCACACCTGGTCGGTGACCGAGGGCCTGCAGCGCCTGGGTTTCGGCGGCGCGCCGCTGGGCGAGGAGGCGAGCCTGGAGCCGGAGGCGGCGTTGAAGCTGATCAAGGCCGATCAGCAGCCGAACCTCTACGTGATGTGCGACCTGCATCCGTATCTGCAAGACAATCCCCGCCTGGTGCGCCTGCTCAAGGAGATCGCCATGAGCGAGGCGGCGCACAAGCCGACCCTGGTGCTGGTGTCCCACGCGCTCAGGCTGCCGGCCGAGGTGCAGCGCCATGCCGCGCGCTTCAGCCTGGCATTACCGTCGGAAGATGAGCTGCTGAGCATCGTCCGCGACGAGGCCACGCGCTGGAGCGAGCGCAACCGCGGCGCCCGGGTGCGCACCGACAATCGCACCCTGCAGCAGGTGGTGAAGAACCTGCGCGGCCTCAGCCACGCCGAGGCGCGGGCGCTGGCGCGCAACGTGATCTGCGACGACGGCGCGATCACCCAGGAAGACATCCCCGAACTGAACAAGACCAAGTTCCAGCTCCTGGATCTGGAGGGCGTGCTCAGTTTCGAGTACGACACCGCGCGCTTCGCCGACGTCGGCGGCCTGCTCAACCTCAAGCGCTGGCTGGCCGAGCGCCAGGTCGGCTTTCTCGAGGGTAAGGGCGTCGATGCGCCCAAGGGGGTGTTGCTGGTCGGCGTGCAGGGTGGCGGCAAGAGCCTGGCGGCCAAGGCGGTGGCCGGACTCTGGGGCCTGCCGCTGTTGCGCCTGGATTTCGCCTGCCTGTACAACAAGTTCTTCGGCGAGACCGAGCGCAACCTGCGCGAGGCGCTGCGCCTGGCCGAACAGATGGCGCCCTGCGTGCTGTGGATGGACGAGGTGGAGAAGGGCCTGGCCAGCGGCGACCACGACGGCGGCGTCAGCCAGCGCGTGCTAGGCACCCTGCTGACCTGGATGGCCGAGCGCAAGGCGCCGGTGTTCGTCGTCGCCACCGCCAATGCCATCGACCGCCTGCCGCCGGAGCTGGTGCGCAAGGGCCGCTTCGACGAGCTGTTCTTCGTCGATCTGCCCGCTGCCGAGGTGCGCGCGGAGATCTTCCGCATCCACCTGCAGCGCCGCGAGCTGGAGCCTGGCGCCTTCGACCTGGCGCAGCTGGCCGCGGCCAGCGCGGGCTTTTCCGGGGCTGAGATCGAGCAGGCGGTGGTCAGCGCCCTGTATGCCGCTCAGGCGCAGCAGCAGGCGGTGGATCAGGCACTGCTGCTGCGCGCGCTGCAAGGCACGGCGCCGCTGTCGGTGGTGATGGCCGAGCAGCTCGCGGCGCTGCGCGGCTGGGCTGATGGGCGCACGGTCAACGCCGGCTGAGAACCTGCTCACGATCTGCTGCGTGTCGGCTAAACGGCGTTGAAAACAGCCTCGGAATGCTCATTTACTTTCGTAAACTCCGCTTCCTCGGCCGCTTTCGCCGCTGTTTATCTCTAGCTCGCGAGATCGGGAGCAGGTTCTGGGGCTGCTCAACCTCGGGTGAAGGGCCGGGTCAGCCGCCCGCTGAGTTTGCGCACCAGCCAGCGCGGCGCCAGGCGTGGGCTCAGCGCCAGCAGCCGGTTGCGCCAGCCGGGGACGATGATGGCGCGGTTATTCTCCAGCGCGCGCACCGCGAGCAGCGCCACTTCCTCGGCGCTCATCAGCAGCTTGCTGGCGTCCAGAAGGGCGGCGTTCATCTGCGCACTGCGGAAGAAGGCGCTGCGCGTCGGCCCCGGGCACAGCACGGAGACGCGCACGCCGTGCTCGCGCAGTTCTTCGCGCAGCGCCTCGGAGAAATGCAGCACATAGGCCTTGCTGGCGTAGTAGCTGCTCATCCAGGGGCCGGGCTGGAAGGCGGCGATCGAGGCGACGTTGAGGATCTGCCCACCGCCCTGTTCGGCCATGCGCTGGCCGATGGCGTGGCACAGCCGGGTCAGGGCCAGTACGTTGACTTCCAGCTGTTCCAGCTCGCGGCCCCAGTCCTGTTCGAGGAAGGGCCCGGCGCAGCCGAGGCCGGCGTTGTTCACCAGCAGGTCGATGCGCCACTGGCCCTGTTCCAGTTCGAGCAGCAGGCCGGAAAGTTGCAGCGGCTCGCTGAGGTCGCAGAGGCGAAACAGCACCTCGACGCCGAAGCGCTGGGCCAACTCGCAGGCGATGCTTTCCAGGGCGTCGCGGCGCCGCGCCACCAGGATCAGGTTGCGCCCGCGGCGCGCCAGGGCTTCGGCCAGGGCCAGGCCGATGCCGCTGGAGGCGCCGGTGATCAGTGCATAACTGGGCATGGCGCGGGGTCACTGTCCCTGCATTTCGGCGGCGCGCTCGACGTAGCTCTGGTACTGCGGAATGGCGATGGCGGCGAGGATGCCGCTGATCGGCACCAGCAGGCACAACCAGGCCAGCAGCTTGACCGCGGTGCTGTTGGGCGGCGGCGGCGGGCCGAAGCGGTTGACCCCCTGGTTGCCGGGAACAATGAACATCAGCAGAGCGAACACGCCGCCGACCAGGGGGATGAAGTTGATCAGCCACAGCCAGCCGGACCAGCCGATATCGTGCAGGCGCTGCACGCCGAAGCAGATACTCAGCACCATCATGGCCAGGCCGGCGGCCACCAGCAGCACCATGCCCAGGGCATCGGACAGCGCGGCGGCGCCCATGCCCAGCAGCAGCACCGGCAGCGCGCAGAGGAACATGGCCATGCTCCAGCCCAGGTAGCGCACGCGGCCGATCCGGCCGTTGACGCCGAATACCTTGAGCTCGCCGAATTGCGGCAACTGCTCGGCGACGTCGGCCTGCGGCGGTGCGTAGGGTGAGGCGCTGGCGGGCGCCGGCGTCGGCTGGCTCATGGCGCTCAGTTGCGCCTGACGGGCGAGATACTTCTCGACGATGATGCCGCAGGCCGCGCACTCGTCCGCCTGGGGTTGCCGATGGCCGCACTTGGGACAGCTCATGCCGGCGGCGGTATCGGTCGGTGCAGCATCCGCCTCGGCGTGGTCGTCGGTAGACACCAGGCTCAGGCTGGCGGCCTGGTCCAGCTCCTTGCGCACCTTGGCGCCGGCCTTGTGCAGGGCGCTGAGGTACTGGTCGGCCTCGTTTTCCCCGAGGTCGCGCTTGAGGGCCACCTGGGCGCCGCTGAACAGGCCGTTGATGCGCGCCATATCGCTCTTGAACAGGCGGGCGAGGTTGTCCTTCACCGACTCCAGCGTCATCTCGGGCATCAGTTCGCCGTCGAACACTATCTTGTAGCGCGGTTGATTCATGCGAGCTTCCTTGTCTGCGGGAAGTGGAGGTCAGCTAAGCCTAGAGTGCCGACAGGCCAATACACAAGCGGCCTGCGCCGCAGTTCGCGCCGGTCTTTCAGCCGCCGGGCAGGGCGGCCCAGCGTCCGACCAGGCGGCCGCCGCGCAGCAGCTGCAGTTCGCCGAAGTCGCCGAGCAGGCCCTCGCTGACCGCCGGGCGCAGAAAGACCCAGTCGTCTGTGCTCAGGCCGCTGGCGGCACTGCCGATCAGGCGTTCCTGGTTGGCGCTGCGGCCGTACAGCGAGTCGTAGGCGAGGCCGGGCGGCGATACCGGCGTCGCCGGCCAGCGGCCGCCTTGGAGGTAGTAGGCGCGCTGGCGATTGCGGTTCCAGGCGGCGAGCAGCGGTTGCGCCGCGTGCAGGAAGGGCAGGGCGCCGTCGACCGCCTTGAGCACCGGGCTGGCGATCCACAGTGCCGCTTGGTGCTGCTCCAGCAGCGGCGTATCGAAGTCGCCCGGCTTGAGCAGGGCCGAGCCGAGGGCAACTTCGCCGAGCGGGCTGTCCAGTCGGCTGTGCAGGGCGTAGGTCAGGCTGCCGCCGCCGTTGAGCAGCGGCTGCGCCGGCCACAGCTCGGTAAAGCCTCGCGCCACCGCGACGAACTCGCGATAGCGCGCGTTGGCCTGGGCGAACGCACGCTCCTGGCTCAGCCAGGGCAGGGCGTGGGCGACCTGGGCGTCGTAGCCCATCAACCCCTGCAGCTGGAGCTGCCCCGGTTGCCGGCGCAGCCGTTGCAGGGTCTGGCCCAGCGCCTGGGGATCGGCGAAGCCGCCGCGGGCCAGGCCGATATCGATTTCCAGGGCGATGCGCAGCGGTTGCCCCAGCGCCCTGGCCAGCTCGGCGTACTGGCTCAGGCGCGTCTCGCTGTCGATCAGCCAGGTCAGCTGGCGCGCGGGGTCGAAGCCCAGGTGCTGCGGCAGCTGGCGATAGAAGTTCAGCGCCGCCTGTGCCGGCAGCGGCTTGCCCAGCAGCAGGTCGGCCTGCGGAAAGCTGCGCGCCAGCTGGTTCAGCTGCGGCTGGTGGAACGCCATGAAGCGCTGGGTGCGCAGGCGCTTGGCCAGGTAGTCGAGCAGCCCGGCGCTGGCCAGCGACTTGGCCACCAGACGCAGCGCCAAGCGCTCGGGCAGTTGCTGGGCGAGCAGTTCGGCGTTGGCGTCGAGGCGATCCAGATCGAGCAGCAGCGACGCAATGCCGTTGCCTTCGGCGTGCATGAGGCGGTTGAGGCCGGCGAAATAGGCGTCGTGCACCTGGCCGCGGTCGCGCGGCCGCAGCGCCCAGGCCCCGAGCAGGCCGAGGGCGGCGAGGCCGAGCAGCTGACGGCGCTTCATCGCGGCCAGCGTTGCCCCAGTTTGTCGGCCTGCTGCAGGGCGGCGCGGTACTCGCCGTCCAGGCGCGCCACCAGTTCGCCGACCGCGGGCAGGTCGTCGATGCCGCCGACGCCCTGGCCGGCCGACCACACGGTCTTCCAGGCCTTGGCCTCGTCGTCCACCGGCTTGAGTTTTTCGCCGTAGTTGATGTCGGCCTTGTTCTGCAGCTGCTTCAGGTCGTAGCCGGCCTGCTCCAGGCTCTGGCGCATGAAGCTGGCCGGCACCCCGGAGACCGCCGGGGTGTGGACGATATCTGCGGCGTGGGCGGCGAGGATCATGCGCTTGTAATCGTCGGAGGCGTTGCTCTCCTGGCTGGCGATAAAGCGCGTGCCCATGTAGCCCAGGTCGGCGCCGAGCAGTTGCGCGGCGAGCAGCTCATGGCCGTGGTTGAGGCAGCCGGACAGCAGCAGGGTCTTGTCGAAGAACTGGCGGATCTCGGCGAGCAGGGCGAAGGGACTCCAGGTGCCGGCATGGCCGCCGGCGCCGGCGGCGACCGCGATCAGGCCGTCCACGCCGGCTTCGGCGGCCTTTTCCGCATGACGGCGGGTGGTCACGTCGTGAAACACCAGGCCGCCGTAGCCGTGCACCGCATCCACCACTTCCTTCACCGCGCCGAGGCTGGTGATGACGATGGGCACGCGGCGCTCGACGCAGATCGCCAGGTCCGCCTGCAACCGCGGGTTGCTGTGATGGACGATCAGGTTGACGGCGTAGGGCGCGGCGTCGGCGCTCAGGCTGGCCTGGATTTCGTCGAGCCAGGCGCGAAAGCCGGCGCTTTCCCGTTGATTGAGCGCGGGAAAGCTGCCGACTATGCCGGCGTTGCAGCAGGCGCCGACCAGCGCCGGGTTGGACACCAGAAACATCGGCGCGGCGATCAGCGGCAGGCGCAGGCGTTGTTCGAGCAGGGCGGGCAGGGACATGACGGATTCCTCAGAAGGGGCGGACGACGACCAGAATGACGATACCCAGCAGCGCCAGCACCGGCGCCTCGTTGAACCAGCGGTAGAACACGTGGCTGCGGGTGTTCTCGCCGCGGGCGAAACGCTTGAGCTGGGCGCCGCACAGGTGCTGATAGACCACCAGCGCGATCACCAGGGTGAGCTTGACGTGCATCCAGCCCTGGGCGAAGTAGTAGCCGGGGTTGAGGCTCAGCAGCCAGATGCCGAGGCCCAGGGTGGCGACCATCGAGGGCATCATGATGCCGCGATAGAGCTTGCGCTCCATGGTGCAGAAACGCTCGTGGCTGGCGGCGTCCGTGCTCATGGCGTGGTAGACGAACAGCCGCGGCAGATAGAACAGGCCGGCGAACCAGCAGACCATGGCGACGATGTGCAGAGCCTTGAGCCACAGATAGAGCATTGCCGATCCTCGGGCAGAAAATGTCCTCGATAGTAGAGGCAGGCGACGGCCTGCGTCACCTGCGCGGTTGGAGCTTGGCCGATGCGGCTTTATCATCGGCACCTTTCCAATGGTTTTTGCAAAGGGGCATGTGATGATCAAGGTCGGTATCGTCGGCGGCACGGGCTACACCGGTGTCGAACTGCTGCGTCTGCTGGCGCAGCACCCGCAGGCGGAGGTGGCGGTGATCACTTCGCGCTCCGAAGCCGGCCTGCGCGTCGACGAGATGTACCCCAACCTGCGCGGGCACTACCCGGAGCTGGCCTTCAGCGTGCCCGACGTCGCCACCCTGGGCGCCTGCGACGTGGTGTTCTTCGCCACCCCGCACGGCGTCGCCCATGCTCTGGCCGGCGAACTGCTGGCCGCCGGCACGCGGGTGATCGACCTGTCCGCCGACTTCCGCCTGCAGGACGCCGAGGAGTGGGCCAAGTGGTACGGCCAGCCGCACGGTGCCCCGGAGCTGCTGGCCGAGGCGGTGTACGGCCTGCCCGAGGTCAACCGCGAGGCGATCAAGGGCGCGCGCCTGATCGCCGTGCCCGGCTGCTACCCGACCGCCACCCAGCTCGGCCTGATCCCGCTGCTGGAAGCCGGCCTGGCCGACAGCGCCAGCCTGATCGCCGACTGCAAGAGCGGCGTCAGCGGCGCCGGGCGCGGCGCCAGCGTCGGTTCGCTGTTCTGCGAAGCCGGCGAAAGCATGAAGGCCTACTCGGTCAAGGGCCACCGCCACCTGCCGGAGATCCGCCAGGGGCTGCGCCTGGCCGCCGGTGGCGAGGTCGGCCTGACCTTCGTGCCGCACCTGACGCCGATGATTCGCGGCATCCACGCCACCCTCTATGCGCGCGTGGCCGACACCGCGGTCGACCTGCAGGCGCTGTTCGAGCAACGTTACGCCAATGAGCCTTTCGTCGACGTGATGCCGGCCGGCAGCCATCCGGAGACCCGCAGCGTGCGCGGCGGCAACGTTTGCCGCATCGCCGTGCACCGGCCGCAGGGCGGCGAGCTGGTGGTGGTGCTGTCGGTGATCGACAACCTGGTCAAGGGCGCCTCCGGTCAGGCGGTGCAGAACATGAACATCCTCTTCGGTCTCGACGAGCGCCTCGGCCTGTCGCACGCGGCCCTGCTGCCGTGACACCGGGCTGGGAGGTCCGCGTCAGCGACCCGCGCCGCGAACGCCGGCGCCGCGTCCTGCTGCTCCTGTTGCTGCTGAGCGTGCCGCTGGCCTTTGTCCTCGGCCTGTGGTGGGGCGAGCGGCAGACACAGGCCGAGCAGGCTGAGGTCCAGGCCCAGCTCACCCGCCTGGCCGAACAGGAACAGGAGCTGGAGTTGCTGCGCCAGCGCCTGGCGGTGGTCGACAGTAGCGAGAAGGTCACCCAGCAGGCCATGGAGCAGAACCGCCGTACCATCAAGCTGCTCGAGGAGCAGATCTTCAAGCAGCAACAGGACCTGGCCTTCTACAAGGGCGTGCTGGCGCCTGCCAGTCGTCGCGAAGGCCTGCGCATTCGCGCCTTTGAGCTGCAGGCCACGGACGTCCCGCGGCGTTTCCGCTACAAATTGCTGCTGAGCCGGGTCGGCACGGGCGACGAGCCGCTGCAGGGGCAGCTGCGCGTCACCATCGAGGGGCGACAGGGCGGCAAGGACGTCAGTCTGGAACTGTCGGCGCTGTCCGACGAAGTGGGCGAGGCGGCGATTCCCTTCTCCTTCAAACACTTCCAGTCCTTCCCCGAAGCCGGACGCTTCGCCGAACTGGAGCTGCCGGAAGGCTTCGAGCCGCGTCAGGTCAAGGTTCGCGCCGAGGTCAAGGGCGACAAGCCGCTGGACCGTACATTCGAATGGATTGATGAGGAGTGACATCCGCCAATGTGGAATAAAGACAAGGCCAAGCCCGACTTGCAGCGTTTCAGCGGCAAGACCAGCCTGATCGCCGCCGGTGCCGAACTGGTGGGCGATATGCGTTTTCAGGGGGCGGTACAGGTGGATGGTCGGGTCACCGGCAATCTGCTGGCCAGCGAGGGGCTGGTGCGGGTGAGCGTCGGCGGCCTGGTTGAAGGCGAGGTGCGCGCACCCCATATAGTCATCGACGGCGAGGTGAGCGGCGATGTGTTCGCCAGCGGCCATCTGGAGCTGGGCGCGCGCTCGCGGGTGCGCGGCAATCTGCATTACAGCCTGATGGAAATGGCCATGGGCGCGCAGATCGAAGGCCGCCTGTGCCATGTGAAGGACGGCGTGCGGCCGTTGGAGCTGCCCGAAACGCTGGACACCGAGCAATAGTTGACCAATTTTCTGGGGCAAGCGGATAATGCACGCCCAACGCAGTATGGCGCATGGCGCCGGGAGTCACAGCATGAGCGTCGAAACCTTCACCCCCGCCCCTTTGCACTTCACCCAGGGTGCGGCCAGCAAGGTGAAGACCCTGGTCGATGAAGAGGGCAACCCGCGTCTGAAACTGCGCGTGTTCGTCACGGGCGGCGGCTGCTCGGGCTTCCAGTACGGCTTCACCTTCGACGAGGACGTGGCCGAGGACGACACCATAGTCGAGCGCGAAGGCGTCAGCCTGGTGGTCGATGCCATGAGCTTCCAGTACCTGGCCGGCTCCGAAGTCGACTATCAGGAAGGTCTGGAGGGTTCGCGCTTCGTGATCAAGAACCCCAACGCCACCACCACCTGCGGCTGCGGTTCGTCGTTCTCGATCTGAGCCTGTCGCTGATAACCAACGCCGCGCCCTGTGCGCGGCGTTTTCGTTGATGGGCTACGCCCACTCTGCTGCGCTAGGTTTCTACGCTGGATAGATGGCGCCGAGGATGCGCAGTCCTTTCGCACCGGTAACGCTCGGGCGGTTGCCTGGAATGCCTTCCAGCGCGCAGTGGGCCAGCCAGGCGAAGGCCATGGCTTCGACCCAGTCCGGATCGACGCCCTGAGCGGCGGTGCTGCTCACTTCGGTATCCGCCAGCAGCTCGCTCAAACGCTGCATCAGGCAGGCGTTGTGCGCGCCGCCACCGCATACCAGCAGCGCGTCGGTACGGCCCTGCGCGCTGCGCAGGGCGCCGACTATGCTGCGCGCGGTCAGCTCGACCAGGGTCGCCTGCACGTCCTCGGCGGCCAGCGGCGGCAGTGCTTGCAGATGGCCAAGCAGCCAGGCGAGATTGAACAGCTCGCGGCCGGTGCTCTTGGGGCCTTGTGTCGCGAAGAAGGGATCGCTCAGTAGCCGGTTCAGCAACTCGGGGTGCACCCTGCCGCTGGCCGCCCAGGCGCCATCGCGGTCATAGGCGAGGCCCTGGCAGTGCTGAATCCAGGCGTCGAGCAGGATGTTGCCCGGGCCGCTGTCGAAGCCCAGCACGTCCTGCCCGGGCGAGAGCAGGCTGAGGTTGCTGAAGCCGCCGACGTTGAGCACCGCGATATGTCGTGCGCTATCGCCGAACAGTGCCTGGTGGAAGGCCGGTACCAGCGGGGCGCCCTGGCCGCCGGCGGCAACGTCGCGACGGCGGAAGTCGGCGACCACGCCGATAGCAGTCAGCTCGGCGAGCAGGGCGGGGTTGCCGATCTGGATGGTGAAACCGCGTGCCGGCTCATGGCGCACAGTCTGGCCGTGGCTGCCGATGGCGCGAATCTGTTGCGGAGTCAGGTTCTGCTGCTGCAGAAGCTCATTGATGGCGGCGGCGGCCAGTTCGACCCACTGTTGTTCGGCCATCGCCGCGCGTGCCAACTCGTCGGCGCCCGAGGCGCACAACGCCAGCAGTTCGCTGCGTAGCCGATCCGGCATGGGCCGGTAGAGGGTGGCGAGCAGGCGCGTGTGCTGCTCTTGCTCGATCAGCGCGATGTCCAGTCCGTCCAGGCTGGTGCCGGACATCACGCCGAGATAGAGAGGCATGGCTTAGCGCTGGTTGGCGGCCAGCATGGTGGCCTTTTCCTGGTCCATGCGCGCCATCAGCGGTTTGCTCAGTTGCATGAAGCGTTGCTTCTCGCTGGCGGCGATGGGATCGGCCATCGGCAGCTTCTGGCTCAGCGGGTCGACGTGCACACCGTTGACCTGGAATTCATAGTGCAGGTGCGGGCCGGTGGACAGGCCAGTGGTGCCGATATAGCCGATGATCTGCCCCTGCTTGACGGTGCTGCCATTGCGGATGCCCTTGGCGAAGCCCTGCATGTGGGCGTAGAGGGTGCGGTAGCGCTGGCCGTGCTGGATGATCACGGTGTTGCCGTAGCCGCCGTGACGGCCGGCCAGGCTGACGCGACCGTCGCCGGCTGCCTTGATCGGCGTGCCGCGCGGCGCCGCGTAGTCCACGCCCTTGTGCGCGCGAATCTTGTTCAGGATCGGGTGCTTGCGGCCGGTGGAGAAGCGCGAGCTGATTCGGGCGAAGTCCACCGGGGTGCGGATAAACGCCTTGCGCATGCTTTCGCCGTTGGCGTTGTAGTAGCTGGTGGTGCCCTGCTTGCTGGTGTAGCGCACCGCGGTGTAGGTCTTGCCGCGATTGGTGAAGCGCGCCGAGAGGATGTTGCCGGTGCCGACGCGCTTGCCGTTGACTACCTTCTCTTCGTAGATCAGCTCGAACTCGTCGCCCTCGCGGATATCCATGGCGAAGTCGATGTCGTAGCCGAACACGTTGGCCAGCTCCATGGTCAGGCCGTGGGAGAGGCCGGCGCGCTTGGCGGAGAGGAACAGCGAACTGTTGATCACGCCATGGCTGTAGGTGGTGACAACTTCCGGCTTGACCAGGTCGCGCTGGAAGTCGAAGCCCTTGTCGCTGCGACTCAGGCGGATGGTTTCCAGATCGTTCAGCTTGCTCTGCAAGTGCTTCAGCTTGCCGGCTTCATCCAGTTCGAACGCCAGCACCTGGCCGACCTTGAGGCGGCTGAACCGCTTGGCTTCCTTGCTGCTGTTGAGCGCTTCGTGCAGGTCGTTGGCGCTCAGGCCTACCTTGGCGAACAGGGTAGACAGCGTATCGCCGTTGCTGACGGTGACGTTGTGTTGGCTGGGATCGGTGGGGGGGGAGTCGGCTGTTTCGAGATTCTTATCATCAGCGTCATGTCCGGCGCTGTGTTCGGCGTTCTCCGCACCCTGCTCGATCTTGGCGAAAGGCGAGGCGGCGCCGGTGGCGGGCTGTCCCGCTCGGAGGTCGTCCTTTTCCTGCAGTACCAGTTCGGCATCGTTGCCGAGATCCAGGTCGAGGAAGGTCTTCTGCGCTTCGACTTCGCGCGAAGGAAACACCAGCAGAGCCAGGCTCAGCAGCGCAGCTACACCGCTAGCGGCCAGGATATGGCTCTTCGGGTAGGGCGGGGCTTTGGGAGTATTTTGCGTCATGGCGTGAGGCGTTTTCTTGGAATATGCATTAACTGTATAAAATATAACCAAAATCGGCGTGGGGCAACCCTTGACATGCCGAGCGGAGACGTACGGGCGCTTGCCCGGGGCAAAACTTGTAATTAGTTCGCGATCTTGTATGGTTGGTTCCCTTTCATTTTCGAGTGGTCGCGAGTCCTGTCATGAAGTCGGTCGAAGAGCAGCTGGCGCTGATCAAGCGCGGTGCGGAAGAGGTTCTGGTTGAAGCGGAGCTGGTCGAGAAGCTCAAGCGGGGTCAGCCGCTGCGGATCAAGGCCGGTTTCGATCCGACCGCGCCGGATCTGCACCTCGGCCATACCGTGCTTATTAATAAGCTGCGTCAGTTCCAGGAGCTGGGGCATCAGGTGATCTTCCTGATCGGCGACTTCACCGGCATGATCGGTGACCCCAGCGGCAAGAGCGCCACCCGCCCGCCGCTGACCCGCGAGCAGGTGCTGGATAACGCCGAGACCTATAAGCAGCAGGTGTTCAAGATCCTCGATCCGGCCAAGACCGAGGTCGCGTTCAACTCCACCTGGATGGATGCGCTGAAGCCGGCCGACTTCATTCGTCTGGCCTCGCAGTACACCGTGGCGCGCATGCTCGAGCGCGACGATTTCGACAAGCGCTACACCAGCAACCAGCCCATTGCCATTCACGAGTTCCTCTATCCGCTGGTGCAGGGCTACGACTCGGTGGCGCTGAAAGCCGACGTCGAGCTTGGCGGCACCGACCAGAAGTTCAACCTGCTGATGGGGCGCGAGCTGCAGCGCGCCTATGGGCAGGAGTCGCAGTGCATTGTCACCATGCCGCTGCTGGAAGGGCTGGACGGCGTGAAGAAGATGTCCAAATCCCTGGGTAACTATGTGGGCATCCAGGAAGCGCCGGGGGTGATGTACAACAAGCTGGTGTCCATGCCGGATGCGCTGATGTGGCGTTACTTCGAGCTGCTCAGCTTCCGCTCCATGGAAGAGATCGAGCAGTTCAAGCTCGACGTCGAGCAGGGCGCCAATCCGCGCGACATCAAGATCAAGCTGGCCGAAGAAATCGTCGCCCGCTTCCATGGTGAAGAGGCGGCGGCCACTGCGCATCGTTCTGCCGGCAACCGCATGAAAGAAGGCGAGCTGCCCGAGGATCTGCCCGAGGTGGAACTGGCCTCGGCCGAGGATATGCCGATTTCCTCCGTCCTTAATAAGGCGGGGTTGGTGAAGAACGCCGCCGTTGCGCGCGACCTGCTGGGCTCTGGCGGTGTGCGCGTGGATGGCGAAGTAGTCGATCGGGCCTTTCTGTTCAAGGTGGGGGCGACCCACGTTTGCCAGGCCGGCAAGAAGGCCTTTGCGCGCATCACGCTCAAGGCTGAGTAATAAAACTGCAATTTATGCTTGACGCGCGTTCTGCTGGCGGTAGAATGCGCGCCACTTCAGCGCT
>NZ_RFFK01000002.1 GCF_003696305.1 Pseudomonas sp. AOB-7
GAGCATCCGCTGGTGGGCGAGGTGCGCGGTGTCGGCATGCTCGGCGCCATCGAGTTGGTGCGGGGCAAGGTGACGCGCACGCGCACGCGCTTCGCCGGCGAGGTGGGCGTGGGCATGGTCTGCCGCGGTCATTGCTTCGACAATGGTCTGATCATGCGCGCCGTGGGCGACACCATGATCATCGCGCCGCCGCTGGTGATCAGCCGTGCGGAGATCGACGAACTGGTGGAAAAAGCACGCAAGTGCCTGGACCTGACCTGGGAACAGGTTCGTAGCTCTGTGTGAGCAGTCGCGAAGGACGATGAGCAAAACCAAACCCCGCCACCGGTAACGGTGGCGGGGTTAGTTTTTTCAGCCGCTTACTCGAGGCCGTTCTTCAGTGCCTGGGCGGCCTGATCCATGGCGTTGCGCACCGCCGGCACCCCGGCCAGCACGTTGAGCAGGCCATAGTCGTGGATCATGCCGTTGTAGCGCACGGCGGTCACCGCCACGCCGGCGGCGTTGAGGCGGCGGGCGTAGGCTTCGCCTTCGTCGCGCAGCACGTCCATCTCGGCGGTCTGCACCAGTGCCGGCGGCAGGCCTTTGAGCTGCTCCAGGCTGGCCCGCAGCGGCGAGGCATGGATCTCGTTGCGCTGCTTCGGGTCGGTGGTGTAGTTGTCCCAGAACCATTCCATCATGCCGCGGGTCAGGAAGTGGCCTTCGGCGAACTGGTTGTAGGAGGCGTTGTTGAAGTTGGCGTCGGTCACCGGCCACAGCAGCAGCTGGAAGCGCAGCTTCGGCGTGCCAGCCTCCTTGGCCTTGAGCGCCACCACCGCCGCCATGTTGCCGCCGACGCTGTTGCCGGCCACGGCCAGACGGGAGCCGTCGACGCCGATCTGGCTGCCGTTGTCGGCGACCCACTGGGTGGCGGCGTAGGCCTGGTTGATCGCGGTCGGGTACTTGGCTTCCGGCGACGGGGTGTAGTCGACATAGACCGCCGCAGCGCCGGAGCCTACCACCAGGTCGCGGATCAGGCGCTCATGGGTCGGGTAGTCGCCCAGCACCCAGCCGCCGCCGTGAAAGAACATGAAGCCCGGCAGCACGCCGCGAGCACCTTCGGGACGCACCACCTTGAGGGTGATCGACTGGCCGTTGGCCTGGATCACCTTGGTGTCCACCACGATGCCGGACAGGTCCACCTTGGCACTGGCCTGGGCGCCCACCAGCACGGCGCGGGCATCCTTCGGCGAGAGGGTTTCCAGCGGTTGGCCGCCGCCGGCAGCCAGGGCCTCGAGGAAGCCCTGAGTGTTGTGTTCCACACCGGGGCTGCCGGCGGCGAAGCTACTGCTAACGGCCAGGGCAAGCAGCCCGGCGGTCAGGGTACGCGAGATGTTCATGGTCAAACTCCTGTCGATAGGGGCTGCAAGGATCAGTTCTGGTTGCTGCAAATGCTGGACAGCTGCTCGTAGGTGAGCACTTCCACTTCACCGGCGCTGTTGCGGTAAGTCATCTTCGCGGTGACCACTTCGCACCAGGGGCTGGCGGGTACGCCGATGGCAATCGGCATGGCGATATTCAGTGGCAAGCCGCAGCGATACGGGGTGGCTGCGGTGTTTCCTCTTGGGCCCGCTGACGGCCAGGCCGTCAGCGTTCGCCTCAGTGTGTCAGACGATGGTCAAGGTGACGTCGATGTTGCCGCGGGTGGCATTGGAGTAGGGGCAGACGATGTGCGCGCGGTCCACCAGGGTCTGCGCCGCTTCGCGGTCCAGGCCCGGCAGGCTGATGCGCAGCTCCACCTCGATGCCGAAGCCGGTGGGGATCGGGCCGATGCCCACGGTGCCTTCGATAAAGGAGTCGGCCGGGATGCTCAGCTTGTCGCGGGCGGCGACGAACTTCAGGGCGCCGAGGAAGCAGGCCGAATAGCCGGCGGCGAACAGTTGTTCCGGGTTGGTGCCGTTGCCGCCGGCGCCGCCGAGTTCCTTCGGCGTGGTCAGGGCGATGTCCAGTACGCCGTCGGAGGAGACGGCGCGGCCTTCACGGCCGCCGAAGGCTTCAGCGGTAGCACGGTAGAGAACGTTTTCGATGGTCATGGCGGTATTCCTCTTGAGATGCGATGGGGGGGTGCGTAGGTATTCGTCGATCAGCCTTCGTGGCTGACCAGCCATTCGGGGTACAGGCCCTTGCCGTTCTGGCTGGCTTGACCATTGTCGGCCAGAACCGGGGCGGAAAGAATCAGCGTGGCGGTCAGTGCGATCAGGGTTTTCATCGGTTTCTCCAGGGCTTCGGTGGGTAGCGGGTGGAGACGACAGCGAAGTCTCCGTGGAATATTTCGCGCTAATGTTTTGTGCGCAAGTCATTTCCATGGAGCGAACTGTAGTCCGCATACATTTTGCGCGCAAGATAATTTTTTGAGTATTTCGCTATAACCCTGGAACTTCAGAGCATAAGCAGGCGTGACGGGGGATAGAGCCGATGGAAGGGCTCGGGCGGGGGCGTGCGGACCTCGGATGGACCTTGAGGTGGCGGCCGCTCAATCGCTGCCGGTGCGATGGGCGGCATGAGCGCCTGGTTTAGAGCGATTGCTGCAGGTGACTGCGCAGTTCCACCAGATCCGCTTTGAGCGAGGCGAGCTTCTCCAGGCTCAGGCCGGAGGCCTTGAGGATGCAGGCCGGCAGCGCCTTGGCCTGCTCGTGCAGGGCGCGGCCCCGGTCGGTGAGGTAGAGCTGCACCACGCGTTCGTCCTGGCTGCTGCGTACCCGCTGCAGCAGGCCCTCGCTTTCCAGGCGCTTGAGCAGGGGGGTGAGCGAGCCGGGGTCGGTGAGCATGCGTGCGCTGATCTCGCCGACGGTGATGCCGTCGTTCTCCCACAGCACCAGCATGGCCAGGTACTGCGGGTAGGTCAGTCCCAGTGCCTGCAGCAGCGGCTTGTAGGTCTTGGTCATCAGCAGCGAGGTGGAATAGAGGGCGAAGCACAGCTGGTTGTCCAGCAGCAGCTCGGCGCAGGGCTGCACTTGGGTGGTCATGGCGGTGGCCTGTGAGGGGGTAAGTGTGCTTAAAGCTAGCGCGCCAATGATCTTTGCGCCAGAGGAAGGTGCGGGCGTCACCCGCACCTCGACCAGGCTAGCCGCAGGATACGCGGGTGATGACGCGCTGGTCGTCGACGTTGAGATTGAGGCGCTGGCCGTTGTATTCCAGGGTCACCACGCTGCCGGGGGTGAGCACGCGGGCGGTGCTGGCGCCGGCCTGCTGGCGGGCCTGTTCGAGCAGTTCGGGGGTGGCCACCTGGCCCTGCAGGTGTTCCACTGCCGAAGAGGTGCAGCCCTGGCTGGGGTCGGCGGGCTTGGCCGGCGGTTTGTCGGCGGTGCTGCAGCCGGCGGCGAGCAGGGCGGTGGCGAGAATCAGGCTGAAACGGGTTTTGAGAGTCAACGCTGTGGGCTCCTTTTCCATAGGGATTATTGCGCGCCTTCGAGGCGCGCCAGACGTTCTTCGAGGGCGGCGATGCGCGCTTCCAGTTCGACCAGGCGTTCGTCGTTAGGTGCCGAGGTCTCGCTACGCGAACTGGGGCGGCTGGCCAGCAGGCTTTCCAGGTCGGTCGGCTCGCCCAGCAGGTGCATATAGCGATCCTCGCGCTGGCCGCTCTGACGCGGCAGCAGCACCACCAGGCCGCGGCCGATCAGGCGCTCCAGCTGGTGCTGGACTTCGGCGACGTCGTCGAAGTCGTGCATGCGGTTGCTGCGTGTCAGCAGTTCGCTCAGGGTCTGCGGGCCGCGCAGCAGCAGCAGGCCGAGCAGCACGGTCTGCGGCTTGACCAGCTCCAGCTGCTTGTCGCAGCGCTGCTCCCAGCGGTCGGCGCGGCTGCCCATGACCAGGCGCACCAGCTCGCGGCCTTCCAGGCTGCGCAGGTAACGGCCGACTTCGCCGGTTTCCAGGTTCATCAGCGGCTCGCGGCTGGTCTTCTGGTTGCAGGCCAGTTGCAGGGCATTGAGGGTCAGCGGGTAGCTTTCCGGGGTGGTCAGCTGCTTTTCGATCAGGCAGCCGAGCAGGCGCACTTCGATGGCGTGCAACGGGGTGTCGCCGACCAGGGGGGAGGGGGTATGGGACATGGGTGGATCCTGCCGCGGGGAAATAGCCTCTAGCCTAGCGGTATCCGCCCTCAGCCGACAGGCTCCAGTGTGCCTTGCAGCAGATTCAGGCTGGCGTCCAGCACCTGCTGGCGGGCTTCGCCGCCGGCCAGCATGCGCGCCAGCAGCACGGCGCCGAGGCATTGGGCGAGGATGGCCCAGGCCAGTTGCGGGTCGCCTAAGATCTCGGCCCAGGCCTGCTGCAGTTGCACTATCCAGTCCTGGACGCGTTGGCGTACGGCCAGGTCGGCGCGGGCGATCTCGGCGCCGAGGGCGGGCAGGGCGCAGCCCTGCTGCGGCTGTTCGACGTGGGCCAGGCTGAGGTAGGCGGCCAGGCAGCGCTTGAGCTTGTCGCGCCCGCCATCGCCGGCGCCGAGGCGGGCCAGGCTGTTGCTCAGCTCGCGTTCGAGCAGCGCGGCGAACAGGGCGTCCTTGGAGTCGAAATGGCTGTAGAAGGCCGCGCCGCTGAGGCCGATGGCCTTCATCAGGGCGTCCACGCCGGTGGTGGCGAAGCCGCCCTGCTTGGCGATGGCGCCGCTGCTGGCGAGCAGTTTCTCGCGGGTTTCGGCC
This sequence comes from Pseudomonas sp. AOB-7, assembly GCF_003696305.1. Classification (GTDB taxonomy): domain Bacteria; phylum Pseudomonadota; class Gammaproteobacteria; order Pseudomonadales; family Pseudomonadaceae; genus Aquipseudomonas. The sequence continues at coordinate 4,671 of NZ_RFFK01000002.1, forward strand.
TTGTGTTCGGCGGAGTAGCGCATGGGAGCTCCGGAGGAATGTCGCTTGACCTGGCGCGAAGCCTAGCATAACGTCCGTTCACCTAACGACCGTTTAGTTAGCGAGGTAGGCCATGAGTGACGTACACAACAAGAAAGTCGCACTGGTTATCGGCGCCGGCGATGCCACCGGCGGCGCCATCGCCCGGCGTTTCGCCCGTGAAGGCTATGTCGCCTGCGTCACCCGGCGCAGCCTGGACAAGTTGCAGCCGCTGCTCGAGCAGATTCGCGCCGAGGGCGGCCAGGCCCATGGTTTCGCCTCCGATGCGCGCCAGGAAGAGCAGGTGGCCGAACTGGTCGAGCACATCGAACGGGAGATCGGCCCGATCGAGGCGATGGTCTTCAACATCGGCGCCAACGTGCCCTGCAGCATCCTCGAGGAGACCGCGCGCAAGTACTTCAAGATCTGGGAAATGGCCTGCTTCGCCGGGTTCCTCACCAGCCAGGCGGTGGCCAAGCGCATGGTCGCCCGCGGCCGCGGCACCATCCTGTTCACCGGCGCCACCGCCGGTCTGCGCGGCGCCGCCGGGTTTGCCGCCTTCGCCGGCGCCAAGCACGGCATCCGCGCCCTGGCGCAGAGCATGGCGCGCGAGCTGGGGCCGCTGAACGTGCATGTCGCCCATGTGGTGGTGGACGGCGCGATCGACACCGCCTTTATCCGCGACAGCTTCCCCGAGCTCTATGCCAAGAAGGACCAGGACGGCATCCTCGATCCCGAGCATATCGCCGACAGCTACTGGTACCTGCACAGCCAGCCGCGCGACGCCTGGACCTTCGAGCTGGACCTGCGGCCCTGGATCGAGCGCTGGTAATTGCCCCATAACCACAAGCGAGTGACCGCCATGAGCAAGAGCGTGGAATTCTTCTTCGACCTGGGCAGCCCGGCCTCCTACCTGGCCCATACCCAACTGCCCGCCATCTGCCGCGACAGCGGCGCCGCGCTGGTCTACCGGCCGATGCTGCTGGGCGGCGTGTTCCAGGCCACCGGCAACGCCTCGCCGGCGCTGATCCCGGCCAAGGGCTGCTACATGCTGCGCGACCTGGCGCGCTTCGCCGAGCGCTACGGCGTGGCGATGCGCTTCAACCCGCATTTCCCGCTCAATACCCTGAGCCTGATGCGCCTGGTCGTCGCCATCCAGCTGTATCAGCCCGAGCGCTTGGCGGCGGGCCTGCAGGCGCTGTTCCAGGCGATCTGGGTGGATGGCGCGAACCTCGGCGATCCGGCGAAGGTGGCCGAAGTACTGACCGCGGCCGGCTTCGACGCCGAGGCGCTGCAGGCGCAGATCGCCGAACAAGAGGTGAAGGACGCGCTCAAGGCGACCACCGAGGAGGCGGTCAAGCGCGGCGTGTTCGGCGCGCCGACCTGCTTCGTCGGCGGCGAGATGTTCTTCGGCCAGGATCGCCTGGATTTCGTGCGCGAGGCGCTCGCGCGCTGAGGCTCTGGCACAATGGCCGGCGTTACCGCCGATCATTGTGCGAGACCCCGATGAACCCCGAAGCGCTGAAACTCCTGGTGACCCGCCGCATGCCCTACGGCAAGTACAAGGATCGGCTGATCGCCGACCTGCCCGGGCACTACCTCAACTGGTTCGCCCGCGCCGGCTTTCCCAAGGGCGAACTGGGCCAGCTGCTGGCGCTGATGCAGGAGATCGACCACAACGGCCTCAAGCCGCTGCTCGATCCGCTGCGGCGGGATGCATAGCCCGGATGCCACCGGGGAAAGCCTTGCGCTCTGCCGCGGATTTCATCCGGGCTACGGGCTGCGGTGCACCCAGGGTCAATGCCAGCTGCGGCCGTGGTCGAGCTTCTGGTCCACCAGCCATTTGCCGTGGGCGATGGAGGCGCGCTGCGCCTTATTCAGGTCGTCCATGAAGGCATAGTCCACCGGCAGGGTCTGGCGCTTGCTGGTGTGGCCGTCGGGGTCGGTGATCTGGCAGCCGCCGGCCCAGGGCGTGGGCAGGCCTGGGTGTTCCATCACCGTGGCGCGAATGATGTGGTCGCGGTGGGTGCAGGTCATGGTGCTCATGGGCTTATCCTCATGGCGAGGCGCCGCCCCGGGCGTCGACGCTGGCCCGAGGGTTCCAGCCGGGGGCCGGAATCGGCGCCGCGTGGATGAGTGTTGCGTCGGTTTCCCCACCATAGCCCAGATGGCGCAGCGCCGGGCGTTACCCGACAAAACGCACGGGGCCGGCATGGGCCGGCCCCGCGGTGGCGCTTTTTACTCGGTCGCCTCGCGCACCTTGGCTGCCCCCTTGGGCTTGGGCGCGAAGCGCGCGGCCAGGCGCATCGAGACGGTCACCAGGCGTTGGTACAGCGCCGGCATGCTGCGCTGCATCCAGTCCAGCACATGGGCGTCGGCGCCGATCAGGATGCGCCGCTTGTTGGCCAGCACGCCGCCCACTATGACCTTGGCCGCCTGTTCCGGCGTGGTGCGCAGCAACTGATCGTTGAACTGCTGGCGCGCCTGCTCGGCGGCTTGCCCTGTTACCTTGGTCAGGCTGTCGTTCATCCGCGCGGTCTTGGCGATATTGGTGCGAATGCCGCCGGGGTGCACGCAGCTGGCGGACACGCCGCAAGCGTCCATGTCCAGCTCCTGGCGCAGGGATTCGGTGAAGCCGCGCACGGCGAACTTGCTGGCGTTGTAGGCGCTCATGCCGGGCTGGGAGAACAGGCCGAACACGCTGGAGACGTTGACCACATGGCCGGCGCCGCTCGCCTTGAGGTGGGGCAGGAAGGCCTTGGTGCCGTTGACCACGCCCCAGAAGTTGATGTTCATGATCCACTCGTAGTCTGCGTAATCGTTGCCTTCCACGGTGCCGCCCTGCGCCACGCCGGCGTTGTTGAAGATGGCATTGACCCGGCCGAACTCGGCCACCACCTGCTCGGCCCAGGCCTGCATGGCGGCGCGGTCGGCCACGTCCAGGCGGGCTGCGCTGACGGTGACGCCAAGCTTGCGCGCCTGCTCCGCGGTTTCCGTGAGGCCCTCGAGATTGACGTCGGACAGCGCCAGGTGGCAGCCCTGGCGGGCCAGGTGGTAGGCGAGGGCGCGGCCGATGCCGGAGCCGGCGCCGGTGATGGCGGCTACTTTGTTTTCGAAGGATTTCATGCGGTGGCCTCCTGCACGTCGAGGATGAGGGCGTTGCTCTGCGCCGGGTGTACGGCGTCCTTGCGGCTGAAGTGGTAGGCCGCCGAGTCGAAGTGGCGCGTCAGCATGCGAAAGCGCCAGGTGAAACCGGGCCATACCGTGCAGTTGCGCCCGCTGACCGGGTGCAGGTACCAGCTCATGCAGCCGCCGGCGTTCCACACCGTGCCGCCGAGGGTGCCCTGGATCCTCCGGTTGAAGGCATCCTGCGCCTCGCGCTTGGGTTCCAGGCTCTGCAGGCGGCCGTCCTCGACCTGCTTGAGGGCGCCGAGCACGTAGGCGATCTGCGACTCGATCATATAGACCATGGAGTTGTGGCCCAGCCCGGTGTTCGGTCCCATGAGGAAGAACAGGTTGGGGAAGCCGGCGGTCATGGTGCCCTTGTAGGCTTCCGGGCCCATCGGCCAGGTGTCGAGCAGGTCGACGCCGCCGCGGCCGAACACCGTGCCGCGCGGCAGCGGGTCGCTGGGGGTGAAGCCGGTGCCGAAGATGATGGCGTCGACCTCGCGTTCCTGGCCATCGGCGGTGCGCACGCCGTGCGGCAGGATTTCGGCGATGCCGTCGGTGATCACCGCGACGTTCGGCTGCACCAGCGCCGGGTAGTAGTCGTTGGAGATCAGCACGCGCTTGCAGCCCATGGTGTAGTCCGGGGTGACCTTGGCGCGCAGCACCGGGTCCTTGATCTGCCTGTTGATGTACAGCTTGGCGATGCCCTGGGCCAGGCGCAGCAGGCGCGGGGCGAAGGCGAAGGCGATCACCCGGCTTTCGAGGATGCCGTACAGGGCGCCGCGCCAGAGCTTCTGCGCCAGCGGGAAACGCCGGAAGCGGGCGCGCTCGCCGTCGCGAATGGCGCGGTCGGGCTTGGGCATGATCCAGGGCGCGGTGCGCTGATAAAGGTCGAGGCGCTCGACCTGCTTCTGGATCTGCGGCACGAACTGGATGGCCGAGGCGCCGGTGCCGATCACCGCCACGCGTTTGCCGGTGAGGTCGTAGTCGTGGTTCCACTGCTGCGAGTGAAAGACCTCGCCGGTGAAGTGCTCCAGGCCCTTGAGCTTGGGAATCGACGGCGTCGACAGCGCGCCCATGCCGGAGACCACGAACTGCGCGCTGTAACGGTTGCCGGCGCGGTCCTGCAGGTGCCACAGCTCGGCCTGTTCGTCCCAGCGGATCTGCACCACCTCGGTGCCGAGCAGGGTCTTGTCCTGCAGGCGGTACTTCTCCCAGCAGCCTTCCAGGTATTGCTTGATCTCCGGCTGCTTGGCGAACATCCGCGTCCAGTTCGGATTGGGCTCGAAGGAGAAGGAGTACAGGTGCGATTGCACGTCGCAGCCGCAGCCCGGGTAGTTGTTGACCCGCCAGGTGCCGCCGACGCCCGCCTCTTTCTCGAACAGGAGGAAATCCTGCTCGCCCTTTTGCTTGAGGCGGATCGCCATGCCGAGGCCGGAGAAGCCGCTGCCGAGGATGGCGATCTTGCACTGGCGGGCAGCGGTAGGGGGTGACACGGGCGCATTCATGGGCGAACTCCTGCTTGTCGTTCTTGTTGAGGTCTACAGCTGTATACCTGGGTAGACAGATGTATACTCGCGGCGCGCCAGCGGACCAACAAGCCAACTTTCGGTAGGGGTGAGGATGCACAGCGACGAAACGCAGCTACGCGACAAGGTCGGCGAAGCCCCCGGCAAGCGCCTGCTGATGGAGGCGGCGTTACGTCTCACCTCAACCAGCCGCAGCCTCAGCAGCCTGGGCCTGCGCGAGCTGGCGCGCGAGGCCGGGCTCAACCCCAATACCTTCTACCGGCATTTTCGCGACATCGACGATCTCGGCCTGAGCGTGATCGGCGAGATCACCCAGCTGCTGCGCCAGCCATTGCGCGACCTGCGCCGCGAGGCCGCGCAGCGCGCGGTCAAGGACGAGGGGCCGGTGCTGCCCAAGCTGCTGGGCATCGACCTCGGCCGCGGTCGGCGCGTCTGCCACGAGACGGTGCAGCTGTTCTTCAACTTCGTCGCCGAGCACCCCGAGGCCTTCATCATCGGCGTGCGCGAACTGCACGGCGCTTCGCCCGTATTGCGCGAGGCACTGCGCCAGGTGATGGACGATTTCGCCGACGATATGGCCGAGGACATCCTCGAGTTCAAGCTGTTGCCGGGTATCGTCAGCGCGGCAGCGGTGCGCCAGGTGTCCGGACTGATAAGCCGCAGCCTGTTCGAGCAGTCGCTGGACTATATCGGCCAGCCGCAGCGGCGTGCGGCGATCCGCGCGCTGGCCGAGGAGCAGATCGTCATGCTGTTCACCGGCGCCAGCGTGCTGCAGAGCCTGGGGCAGCTGCGTCTGGGCTGAGGGTCGTCCGAGGCGCTTGGCCAGGACCGGATTTATCCGCGAATTTCGCGGCTCAAGCCGCTCCCACAGTGCCTGCTCCGGGGCGCACAGGCGAATGAAAAAGGGCGGCCAGGGCCGCCCGAGGGGACATCAGTTGGCGAAGCCGAGGCGCTGGCGCCAGCGGCTTTCCAGTTGCGCGGTGTCGTGATCCTTGGGGTGGAAGCCGGGGCGGTAGTAGTCCAGGTAGGGGCCGATCAGCTTGGTGAAGAAGCCGTTGCGCGGGCCGAACAGCGTCTTCAGGCCGAAACCCCAGCTGCGCCAATTGAACAGCTGGCCGTCCTTGCGCAGCAGGTGCACCTGGAACCAGCCGATCACGCCGAGGAAGATCAGGGTGGTCAGCATCATCACCAGGGTGCGGGTGAAATAGCCGCCGTAGACCTTCTGGTACACGTCGTAGCAGACCGCCTTGTGCTCGTTCTCCTCGATGGCGTGCCACATCCACAGCTGGTACAGCTTGGGGTCGTTCATCTGGGTGGTGAGGTCTTCGCGCTTGAGCAGCTGCTCGGCCATGGTCGCGGTGAAGTGCTCCAGGGCGCAGGTGGCGGCCAGACGCTGCTTCTTGGTGCTGACCTTGGTGACCCACTCCAGCAGCACCTTGATGCGCAGCTCCAGGCGCTCCAGGTCGATATCGTGCTCATTGGCGTAGTCGTTGTAGGCCGCGTGCTCCTTGGAGTGCATGGCCTCCTGGCCGATGAAGGCGCTGATGTCCTTCTTCAACTGCGGTTCGCTGACCTGGTCGCGCACCGCCCGCACGCTGTCGACGAAGAACTTCTCGCCGTAGGGGAACAGCGACGACAGGTTGTTCATGAACTGGCTCATGAAGGGATCGTCGTAGAACCAGTACTTGGGCGTCTCGGAGAAGCTGAAGTCCATGCGGCGAACCGGGAAGCTGGATTTCGGCTGGGGCAGGGTGGCGCTGGCGCTCATCGTTCGAGTCCTCTTCTGGGGAGCCGGTGCTCCCGGTTGTTGTGCGGCTCTGGGCGACACGAGCAATCGTGTCATTGAACGATGTAACTATCGGGCGCAGGCGCGCCGGACGCCGCCAACTTAAGGCGGGTCGTGTCGGACAAGCGCGAGGGACTGAAGGGGCCAGGGCGGGGCAATCCGCCCTGGTCGAGGCGAGCGAGGGGTTAGCGGCTCTGGCGGCGCAGCTCGGCGATTTCGCCGCGTAGCGCCCTGAGCTCGTCGAGGATGGCCTGCTCGCGGGCCTCCGCGGCCTGTTCCTCGGCGCTGGGCTCGTGGGTGCTCTGCATGGCGTTGACGATCACCGCGATGAACAGGTTGAGCATCATGAAGGTGGCGATGAGGATGTAGGGCACGAAGAACAGCCAGGCCAGCGGATAGGCCTCCATCACCGGACGCACGATGCCCATCGACCAGCTCTCCAGGGTCATCACCTGGAACAGGGTGTAGAGGCTGGCGCCGATGTTACCGAACCACTCGGGGAAGCTCTGGCCGAACAGCTGGGTGGCCATTACCGCGGCGACGTAGAAGATCAGCCCCATCAGCATGACGATGCTGCCCATGCCCGGCAGCGAGGCGAGCAGCGCCTGCACCACCTTGCGCATGCTCGGGTTGATCGAGATCAGGCGCAGCACGCGCAACACGCGCAGGGCGCGCAGCACGGCGAAGGGGCCGCTGGCCGGTACCAGGGCGATGCCCACCACCAGGCAGTCGAACACCGCCCAGGGATCGCGCAGCAGGCCGGGGCCGCGGGCGGCGAAGCGCAGCGCCAGCTCGATGACGAAGCAGGCGAGGATGATGGCGTCCAGGGTCAGCAGCGGCCGGCCCCAGTCGGCCATGATCGCCGGCGAGGTCTGCAGGCCGAGAATGGCGGCGTTGATCACGATCAGCAGGGTGACCAGGCGCTGCACGGCCAGGCCGTCCATCAGCTGGCCCAGGCGCTGGCGCCAGTCGGCGGGGGATTGCTTCAGTTCGAGTTCGTTCATGATTACTTCAGTGGATATCGGTGGTCCGGATGCCGTCCGGGATGGGGCGCACGCCTGTCCCGGATGGCATCCGGGCTACGCGGCAACTGCTCAACGATCGTCGAGGGCGAAGGCGGTCAGGCAGAAGGTGGGGATGCCGATGTCCTGCAGCTTCTGCGAGCCGCCCAGTTCCGGCAGGTCGATGATCGCCGCGGCTTCATGGATGCTGGCGCCCATGCGTCGCACCAGCTTGGCGGCGGCCAGCAGGGTGCCGCCGGTGGCGATCAGGTCATCGAAGATCAGCACCGAGTCGCCCTCGCAGAGGCTGTCGGCATGCACCTCGAGGAAGGCTTCGCCGTATTCGGTCTGGTAGCCCTCGCTGAGCACGTCGGCCGGCAGCTTGCCCTGCTTGCGGAACAGCACCAGCGGCTTGTTCAGTTCGTAGGCGATGATCGAGCCGATCAGGAAGCCGCGCGCGTCCATGGCGCCGATATGGCTGAACTCGGCCTCCACGTAACGCTGGATGAAACTGTCGGCGACCATGCGCAGGGCGCGCGGCGACTGGAACAGCGGGGTGATGTCGCGGAAGATCACCCCCGGCTTGGGAAAGTCCGGCACCGGGCGGATCAGGGTCTTGATGCTGAATTCGTCGAAAATCATCGCGGGTTCCTGAAAGGCGCTGCGCCCACGACTCGCGGGCGAGCTCAGACGTCGAGGTTGCCGCCGGCCAGGGCGCACAGCTCGATGGGGTCGAGAATATGCACTTCCTTGCCTTCGGCTTCGAGCAGCTTGTTCTGTTGGAAGCGGGTAAATACGCGAGACACCGTCTCCACCGCAAGGCCCAAATAGTTACCAATTTCGTTGCGCGACATGGCCAGGCGGAACTGGTTGGCGGAGAAGCCGCGGGCACGGAAACGCGCGGAGAGGTTGACCAGGAAGGTGGCGATGCGTTCGTCGGCGGTCTTCTTCGACAGCAACAGCATCATCTGCTGATCGTCGCGGATCTCCCGGCTCATGACGCGCATCAGCTGGCGGCGCAGCTGCGGCAGCTGCAGGGCCAGGTCGTCGAGGCGCTCGAAGGGGATCTCGCACACCGAGGTGGTCTCCAGCGCCTGGGCCGAGACCGGGTAGCGCTCGCCGTCGACGCCGGACAGGCCGACCAGCTCGCTGGGCAGGTGAAAACCGGTGATCTGCTCCTCGCCGGCGTCGCTCAGGCTGAAGGTCTTCAGCGCGCCGGAGCGCACGGCGAATACCGAGCCGAAGGCGTCGCCCTGGCGGAACAGGAATTCGCCCTTCTTCAGCGGGCGGCCGCGCTTGACGATCTCGTCCAGCGCGTCCATGTCTTCCAGGTTAAGCGAGATCGGCAGGCACAGGCTGGCCAGGCTGCAATCCTTGCAATGGGCTTGATGCTGCGCACGCAGCTTGATGCTCTCGGACATCGTTGGGCTTCCCGGGTAAACACGCAATGTTCGTAAGGGTACAGCAGGGGGCGGATGCCGGCCAGTCGTAGCAAGGTCTGACCATCCGCTCAAGTTCGTCGCCAGGCGGCCGACCCAGACAGTGGAACCTTAGTTCAACGCAGGGAGCAGCGCGATGCGCATCGAATCCGGCGCTCCGCTGGCCAATCTGGTCCGCGGCGTGCAGCGACAAAATAGCGCAGGCGAGCGCAGTCCCGAGGAGGTGCGCGAGGGCCTGCGCATCAGTCTCTCCGAGCTGGGCAGGAGCCTGTCGGCCAAGGCCGGCAAGAACCAGGACATCGACGACAGCGGGCTGCCCGACAGCATCAAGCAGCTGCTGAAGATGATCCGCGAGCTGAAGGCGCAGATCGCCGAGAAGCAGGCGCAGATCGAGGCGATCATGAGCGATCAGAGTCTCGATGCGGAAACCAAGCGCCAGCAGCTTGAAGGGCTGCAGACCGAGCTGGCGTCGCTCAACAGCGCCTTGACTGCGGCCAATGCCAACCTGATCAAGCTGATGCGCGACAACGGCCTCAGCGACGAGCAGATGATGACCGCCGCCAGCCTGGCGATGGCCGAGCCCTGATCGCCGGCAAGCCGGCTGCTAACCGGTCAGATCACCCGTGAAAAGCGCTGGCGCACCTGGTCGTTGAGGTAGCGGTCGAACAGCATGCACAGCGAACGTACCAGCAGGCGGCCGGCGGGCAACACTTCGAGGCGTTCGGCGTCGAGTCGGATCAGGCCGTCGCGGGCCAGTTGCTGCAGCTCGGGCCAGAGCGCGGCGAAGTAGTCGCGAAAGACCAGGCCGTGGGCCTGCTCGATGGCGGCAAAATCCAGCTGGAAATGACAGATCAGCTGCTGGATCACCGCGCGGCGCACGCGGTCGTCGGCGTTGCAGTGCAGGCCGCGGCTGGTGGCCAGTTGGCCGTTGCCGAGGCTCTGCTGGTAGCTGGCGATGTCGCTGTCGTTCTGGCTGTAAAGGTCGCCGATCTGGCTGATGGCCGACACCCCCAGGCCGATCAGGTCGCAATGACCGTGGGTGGTGTAGCCCTGGAAGTTGCGCTGCAGGGTGCCTTCCTCCTGGGCCACGGCCAGCTCGTCGTCGGGCAGGGCGAAGTGGTCCATGCCGATGTACCGATACCCGGCGCGGGTCAGCTGCTCGATGCTGGCCTGCAGCATCTCCAGTTTCTGCGCCGGGCTGGGCAGGTCGTCGGCGCTGATGCGCCGCTGCGGCATGAAGCGCTCGGGTAGATGGGCGTAGTTGAACAGCGACAGGCGGTCGGGCTGCAGGGCGATCACCTCGGCGACGGTACGGGCGAAGCGCTCGGGGGTCTGCTTGGGCAGGCCGTAGATCAGGTCGATGTTCACCGAGCGGAACTGCAGGGTGCGCGCCGCCTCGACTATGGCGCGGGTCTCCTCCAGGGTCTGCAGGCGGTTGACCGCGCGCTGCACCTCGGGGTCGAGGTCCTGCACGCCGAGGCTGACGCGGTTGAAGCCCAGCTCGCGCAGCAGACCCATGGTCGACCAGTCGGCCTCGCGCGGGTCGATCTCGATGCTGTAGTCGCCGGAGTCGTCGTCGAGCAGATTGAAGTGCTGACGCAGGTGCTGCATCAGCCGGCGCAGTTCGTCGTGATTGAGGAAGGTCGGGGTGCCGCCGCCGAAGTGCAGCTGCTCGATCACCTGGCCCCGGTCCAGGTAGCGGCTGATGATCTCGATCTCGCGTTCAAGCTTCTCCAGATAGGGCAGGGCGCGACCGCGGTCCTTGGTGATCACCTTGTTGCAGGCGCAGTAGTAGCAGATGTGCGCGCAGAACGGGATGTGCAGGTACAGCGACAGCGGGCGCTTGCCCTTGCGGCTGTCGCGCAGGGCGTGCAGCAGGTCGAAGGGGCCGATGTCGTCGTGGAACTGCACGGCGGTCGGATAGGAGGTGTAGCGCGGGCCGGCCAGATCGTAGCGGCGGATCAGGTCGGCGTCCCACTGGATGGCGTCGAGCATGGAAAAAATCCTGGAAAGGCAGTGGGGCCAGTCTAGGGAGTGCGGCGGCGGCGGCTGTTGATCTGAGTCAGGTCGCGGTGCGTTTGCCTGGCGCGCGCGTTACATGTGCCGGCGCAGCTGTAGGTTGGCGCTGAGCGCAGCGAAGCCCAACGGGGGGCAGCGGGCGGCGGCGTTGGATATGGCGTCTCAGTGCCCCATCAGCCAGTGCTGGTGCGGGCCGGGCAGGGTCCAGAGGCCGAACAGTATGACCAGCAGGCCGCCGGCCATGCGAATGCCGCGCTGGCGCAGCAGGGCGGTGACGCGTTCGGCGGCGAGGCCAGTGGCCAGCAGCACCGGCCAGGTGCCCAGGCCGAAAGCCAGCATCAGCACGGCACTGTCGACCGCGTTGCCCTGGCTGGAGGCCCACAGCAGGGTGCTGTAGACCAGCCCGCAGGGCAGCCAGCCCCACAGCCCGCCCAGCACCAGGGCGCGCGGCAGGCTGGTAACCGGCATAAAGCGCCGGGTCAGCGGTTGAATGTGGCGCCACAGGCCGCGGCCGAGCGCCTCGATACGGGTCAGGCCGCTCCACCAGCCGGCCAGGTACAGGCCCATGGCGATCAGCAGCAAGGCCGCCAGGGTGCGCATCACCACTTCGCCGGCGCTGCCGGCAATGGCCCAGCCGGCCAGACCGAGGAGCAGGCCGGCGGCGGCATAACTGAGGATGCGACCGAGGTTGTAGGCCAGCAGCAGGCGCAGGCGGCGGCCGCGCTGCTCGGCCGGGATGGCCAGGGTCAGCGCGCCCATCAGGCCGCCGCACATGCCCAGGCAGTGACCGCCACCGAGCAGGCCGAGAATCAGCGCGGACACCAGCAGCGGCGCCAGCTCAAGCATCGGGCTTGTCCTGCTTGCTCTGCTCTTCGGCCTGTTCGACCCCCGCCTTGTGCAGCGGGTCTTCGTCGTCGAACAGAATGCTGTGCGCCGGGCCGTCGAGGTCGTCGTACTGGCCGCTGTCCACCGCCCAGAAGAACAGCCAGATGGCGAAGCCGACCAGGGCGATGGCGACGGGAATCAGGATGTAGAGGGCGGACATGCTGTCTCCATGGTGGGCATCTGGGTAGGCGCGAGCGCTGCTCGCGAACCGCTTGGTCGCGAGTAGCGCTCGCACCTAGGTGTTCGGGGGGCGGCTCAGGCGCAGCGCATTGAGCACCACCAGCAGCGAGCTGAGCGACATGCCCACCGCGGCCCAGATCGGCGTGATCCAGCCGAGGGCGGCGAAGGGCAGGACCAGGCCATTGTACAGGGTGGCCCAGGTTAGGTTCTCGACGATGATGCGCCGCGTGCGCTTGGCCAGGGTCAGGCCCTGCACCAGGCTGCCCAGGCGGTTGGACAGCAGCACCGCATCGGCGCTGGTCTTGGCCAGGTCCGAGGCCGAGCCCATGGCCACGCTGATGTCGGCGGCGGCCAGCACCGGCACGTCGTTGACCCCGTCGCCGAGCATCAGCACGCGGCGACCGGCGCCGTGCAGCTGCTTGAGCACCGCCAGCTTGGCATCCGGGGTCAGGCCGCCGCGGGCATCCTCGATGCCCAGCTGGCGAGCCACCTCGCCAACCATCGGCGAGCTGTCGCCGGACAGCAGGTGGATCTGCCAGCCACGGGTGCGAGCGGCGGCGATCAGCTCGGGCGCATCCTCGCGCAGGCGGTCGTCGAGCACGAACCAGGCCAGCGGCCCTTGTTCATCGCCTAGCAGCAGCCATTGGCCGTGCTCGCCGGCAATCGACGGCACGGTTTGGCCGCTCAGGGCGCAGACGAAGCTGGCCTCGCCGATGCGCAGCAGACGGCCGTCGACGCGGCCCTGCAGGCCCTGGCCAGGATGGCTGTCGACCGACTCGGCGGCGCGCGGTGCCTGGCCGAAGGCGCGGGCGATGGGGTGCTCGGAGCGGTTCTCCAGGGCCGCGGCCAGCGCCAGGCAGGCGTCCTGGTCCAGCTCGCGCAGCGGCTGGATGGCCCTGAGCGTCAGACGGCCCTCGGTCAGGGTGCCGGTCTTGTCGAGCACCAGGGTGTCGATCTGGTTCAGGCCTTCTAGCACATGGCCGCGCGTCAGCAGCATGCCCAGCTTGTGCAGGGTGCCGGTGGCGGTGGTCAGCGCAGTCGGGGTGGCCAGGGCCAGGGCGCAGGGGCAGGTGGCCACGAGCAGGGCGAGCACGACCCAGAAGGCGCGGCTGGAGTCGATCTCCCACCAGGCGAAACCGACCACGGCGGCAGCGATCAGGATGAACAGCAGGAACCATTGCGACACGCGGTCGGCGATTTCCGCCAGGCGTGGTTTTTCGCTCTGAGCCCTATCCAGCAAACGCACGATGGCCGAAAGGCGCGTGGCATCGCCCAGCGCCTGCACTTCGACGGTCAGCGGGCCTTCGACGTTCAGCGTGCCAGCGGTAACGCTGTCGCCGATGCCGCGTGGCAGCGGCAGGTACTCGCCGGTGAGCAGCGATTCGTCGACACTGGATTGGCCGGCGAGGATGCGCCCGTCGGCGGGAATCAGCGAGCCGGGTTGCACCAGCACCTGCTCACCTTCGCGCAGCTCGCTGAGCAGGATGCGCTGGCTCTGGCCGTCGTCGCTCAGGCGCAGGCAGGAGGCCGGCAGCAGCTTGACCAACTGCGCCGTAGCGGCGGCTGTGCGTTCTCGTGCACGGCGCTCCAGGTAGCGTCCGGCGAGCAAGAACAGGGCGAACATGCCCACGGCGTCGAAATACAGTTCGCCCTGGCCGGTGATGGTTGACCAGATGCCGGCCACGTAGGCACCGCCGATGGCCAGCGAGACCGACACGTCCATGGTCAGATGGCGGGTACGCAGGTCGCGCAGGGCACCGCGGAAGAACTGACCGCAGCAGTAGAAGACGATGGGCGTGGTGAGAAACAGGCTGGTCCAGCGCAGTATCTTGTCCAGCTCCGGCGACAGGTCGATGTTGAATTCCGGCCAGGTGGCCATGGTCGCCATCATCACCTGCATCCACAGCAACCCGGCCACGCCCAGCTCGCGCATGCGTCGACGGTTTTCCGCGGCCATGCGCTCGGCGGCCTCGTCGGCGCGCCAGGGGTGGGCGGCGTAACCGATGCGGCGCAGTTCGGCGAGCAGCTTGCTCAGCGCGATCTGGCTGTCCTGCCAGCGCACCTGCAAGCGGTGATTGGACAGATTCAGGTGCGCTTCGGCGACACCCGGCACGCCGCGCAGATGCTTCTCGATCAGCCAGCCACAGGCGGCGCAACTGATGCCTTCGATCAGCAGCTGGGTTTCGCTCAGTTCGCCCTCGTGCTGGACGAAGGGCTGCTGCACATCGCTGCGGTCATACAGCGCCAGTTCATCCGGCAGGGCGGCGGGTAGTGCCTGCGGGTTGGCCGCGTTCTCGCTGCGATGGCTGTAGTAATGCTCCAGGCCGCCAGCGACGATGGCTTCGGCCACGGCCTGGCAGCCGGGGCAACACATTTCGCGGGTCTGGCCGAGTACGTCGGCACGGAACTGGCTGCCGGTAGGCACCGGCAGGCCACAGTGATAGCAGGGAGTGGGGGTGGGCATCGGCTGGGTCAGTAGGAGGGGTTGTCACCGATCATGATGGTCTGGCCGCCGCTGATGTTCTCTTCCTCGAACAGACGCCAGTTCTGGCTGCCTTCCTGGCCGAGCAACTCGACGAAGCGGCGACCGCTGACTTCATCGACCATCTGCCCACGGTACTGGCCGTCAGCGGCCGGCTGCAGGATCACGCGGCGGTCGCGCTCCGGCTGGGTCGGCGAGATCAGGTTGAGCACGATCTGCTGCGGTCTGCTGTTGCCCTCCAACGACAGGGTGGCGACGCCGGTGGTGTTGTCCAGCACCAGCTCGCCATGCAATTGCAGGCGCTCGGCCAATTTTTCGCGCTCCAGCGACTGGTTGATGCCCTTGCCGACATCGTAATAGTCGTCGGAGATCAGCCCTGGCGGATTCTTCGTGGCGATGGTGAGCAGGGTCAGGCCCTGCACTACCGAGTAGCCCAGCAGGAACAGGATGAACCAGGGCCAGAACTGCTTGTACCAGGGTTTGACTGGCGATGGGGTTTGCTCGGTCATGCGTTTTCCGTTGTCAGCGGACGCTTGGGCCGATGAAGCGGCTGTCGGCGTCGTTCTTGATACTGGGGTCGTCTGCCGATTGTACGTGGAAGACGATGTTGTTGGCGCTCGACGGCAGCTTCTCCGGTGCGATGGACAGCTCGACCGGGAAGGAATACACCTCGCCAGCCAGGGCCCGCACTTCGCGCTTGCCTTCGTAGACCAGGCCGTCGAGGCCGTCGGCAGTGATCACGTAGGTCATGTCGCGCTGCGCCTTGTTCATGATCTTCAGGGTGTAGACGTTCTCGATATGGCCGCGCTCGTTCTCACGGAACAGCACGCGGTCCTTGAGTACATCCAGCTCCACCAGCGGGCGATTGGCCACGGCCCAGGCGAACAGGCCGATCATCGCCAGCAGCGCGACGGCGTAGCCTATCAGCCGCGGGCGCAGCAGGTGGGTCTTGTGCCCGGAAAGATTGTGTTCGGTTGTGTAGCTGATCAGCCCCTTGGGGTAGTTCATCTTCTCCATGATGCTGTCGCAGGCGTCGATGCAGGCGGCGCAGCCGATGCACTCGATCTGCAGGCCGTCGCGGATGTCGATGCCGGTGGGGCAGACCTGCACGCACATCTTGCAGTCGATGCAGTCGCCCAGGCCCTGGGCCTTGTAGTCGGCGTCCTTCTTGCGCGGGCCGCGGCTCTCGCCGCGGCGCGGGTCGTAGGAAACGATCAGGGTGTCCTGGTCGAACATCACGCTCTGGAAGCGCGCATAGGGGCACATGTAGATGCACACCTGCTCGCGCAGGTAGCCAGCGTTGCCGTAGGTGGCGAGGGTGAAGAAGCCGGTCCAGAAATAGGCCCAGCCGCTGGCTTCACCGGTGAAGATCTCGATCACCAGTTCGCGAATCGGCGTGAAATAGCCGACGAAGGTGATCGCGGTGAGCAGCGAGACGCCAACCCAGATACCGTGCTTGGCCGCCTTGCGCCCGAGTTTCGCGCCGCTCATGGGCTGCTTGTCCAGCTTCATGCGCTGGTTGCGGTCACCCTCGGTGACCTTCTCGGCCCACATGAATACCCAGGTGAACACGCTCTGCGGGCAGGTGTAGCCGCACCAGACGCGACCGGCGAACACGGTGATGAAGAACAGGCCGAAGGCGCAGATGATCAGCAGCCAGGACAGCAGCATGAAGTCCTGCGGCCAGTAAGTGGCGCCGAAGATGTGGAACTTGCGCTCCGGCAGATTCCACCACACGGCCTGGCGACCTTCCCAGTTCAGCCACACGGTGCCGAAGAACAGCAGGAAGAGCAGGGCGCCGCCAGCGAGTCGCAGATTACGAAACAGGCCAGTGAACGCGCGGGTGTAGATCTTCTCGCGGCTGGCGTAGAGATCGACGCTGGCATTCTTGGCAGAAGGAGGGGTGACGTCCTGGACGGGAATCTGTTCGCTCATCAATGCATACCAAAGCGGTTGGTTGGCAGCCCGGGCCGATACATGCCGGTCAGGGTCAATTCACGGTAGCTATATGGTACGCCTGAAAGACAACGCCCGGGTGCGACCAGCGGTCGCGACCCGGGCGTTCATTGACCCTTGTCAAAAGAGTCGTGCTGCGATTACTGCTCTTGTGCCTTGTGCGACAGGCTGTACACGTAGGCAGCCAGCAGGTGCACCTTGTCATTGCCGAGGAATTCTTCCTGGGCCGGCATGTTGCCGTGACGGCCGTAGCGAATGCTCTGCTGCAGTTGCGCGTAGCTGCTGCCGTAGATGAAGGCTGCCGGGTTGGTCAGGTTGGGCGCGCCCATGGCTGCGGTACCCTTGCCGTCTGCACCATGGCAGGCGAAGCAGGTACCGGCGAAGACCTTCTGGCCCGCTTCGATATCGGCTTCCACGCCTTCCGGCAGCTCACGACCGGCCAGCTCGGTGAGGACGTAGGCGGCAACGTTGCGCACGCCGTCTTCGCCGATGGCCGGGCCCTGGGCCGGCATGGCGCCCTGGCGGCCAGCGAGGATGGTGGTCTTGATGGTTTCCGGCTCGCCGCCCCAGCGCCATTCGCTGTCGGTCAGGTTGGGGAAACCGTAGCTGCCCTTGGCGTCGGAGCCGTGGCAGACCGAGCAGTTGGAGGCGAACAGGCGACCGCCCATTTTCAGGGCTTGTTCGTCCTTGGCCACTTCCTCGATCGGCATGGCGGCGTATTTGGCGAACAGCGGGCCGTATTGCTCGTCGGCACGCGCCATTTCCTTTTCCCACTGGTGCACGCCGGTCCAGCCAGTGTGACGCATGGAGCCGTCGGCGATCTGTACGCCAGCAGCGAAGGGGGTCTGCTTGTCGCTGTCGACGTAGTCGTAGCCCGGCAGCACGCCTTTCCAGTTGCCCAGGCCCGGATACAGGGCCAGGTAGCCCAGGGCGAAGACGATGGTGGCGACGAACAGCATGAACCACCACTTGGGCAGCGGGTTGTCATACTCCTCGATGCCGTCGAAGGCATGGCCGACGGTTTCCTCGGTGGTCTCCTGGCGCTGGCCCTTGCGGGTGCCGAAGATCAGCCAGGTCAGGGCGAAGATGGTGCCCAGAGACAGAATGGTTACGTACCAACTCCAGAACGTGGTCATTGGTTATTGCTCCTGGAAGAGTCTTGGTCGCGCTTGGACTCGGGCTCGTCGGCGAAGGGCAGGTTGGCAGCCTCGTCGAAGCTGGACTTGCGCTTGCTGCTGTAGGCCCAGAGCACCACGCCGATGAAGGCGATGAACACCACCGCCGTGCCGATGCCGCGAATCATCCCGATGTCCATAGCGTTTTACCGTTTGTTCTTGATGGAAGTGCCGAGAACCTGCAGGTACGAGACCAGCGCGTCCATTTCGGTCTTGCCTTTCACCGCATCCTTGGCGCCGGCGATGTCCTCGTCGCTGTAGGGGATGCCGAAGCCACGCATGACTTCCATCTTCTTCGCGGTGTCGCGGCCGTCGAGCTTGTTCTCCACCAGCCAGGGGTAGGCGGGCATCTTCGACTCGGGCACGACGTTGCGCGGGTTGTACAGGTGGGCGCGGTGCCACTCGTCCGAGTAGCGGCCGCCGACGCGGGCCAGGTCCGGGCCGGTACGCTTGGAGCCCCACAGGAAGGGGTGATCCCAAACGCTTTCGCCAGCGACGGAGTAGTGGCCGTAGCGCTCGGTCTCGGCGCGGAACGGACGGATCATCTGCGAGTGGCAGCCGACGCAGCCTTCCTTGATGTAGATATCGCGACCTTCCAGCTGCAGCGCGGTGTAGGGCTTGAGGCCCTCCACCGGCTCGTTGGTGACGTCCTGGAAGAACAGCGGGACGATCTGGGTCAGGCCGCCGATGCTGACGGCGATCACCATCAGCAGCGCCATCAGGCCGATATTCTTCTCGATGATTTCGTGTTTCATCAGTGAGCGCTCCCCGCGGTGAACTGCGCAGCCGCTTCGTATTCAGCCGGCTTGGCGGCACGCACGGTGCGGTAGGTGTTGTAGGCCATCAACAGCATGCCGGTGACGAAGAAGGCGCCGCCGATCATGCGCACGATGTAGCCGGGGTGGCTGGCTTCCAGCGCTTCGACGAAGGAGTAGGTGAGGGTGCCGTCCTCGTTCACCGCGCGCCACATCAGGCCCTGGGTGATGCCGTTGACCCACATCGAGGCGATGTACAGCACGGTGCCGATGGTGGCGAGCCAGAAGTGGGCGTTGATCAGGCCGACGCTGTGCATCTGCTCGCGGCCGAACACCTTCGGGATCAGGTGATAGAGCGAGCCGATGGAGATCATCGCGACCCAGCCGAGCGCGCCGGCGTGGACGTGGCCGATGGTCCAGTCGGTGTAGTGCGACAGGGCGTTGACGGTCTTGATCGCCATCATCGGGCCTTCGAAGGTCGACATGCCGTAGAACGCCAGGGAAACGACCAGGAAGCGCAGGATCGGGTCGGTGCGCAGCTTATGCCAGGCGCCGGACAGGCTCATCATGCCGTTGATCATGCCGCCCCAGCTCGGTGCTAGCAGAATCACCGACATGGCCATGCCCAGGGACTGGGCCCAGTCCGGCAGCGCGGTGTAGTGCAGGTGGTGCGGACCGGCCCAGATGTACAGGGTGATCAGCGCCCAGAAGTGCACGATGGACAGGCGGTAGGAGTAGATCGGACGCTCGGCCTGCTTGGGTACGAAGTAGTACATCATGCCGAGGAAGCCGGTGGTCAGGAAGAAGCCCACGGCGTTGTGGCCGTACCACCACTGGATCATCGCGTCGGTGGCGCCGGCGTACATGGAGTACGACTTGAACAGGCTGACCGGCATTTCCATGCTGTTGACGATGTGCAGCATGGCGGTGACCAGGATGAAGGCGCCGAAGAACCAGTTGCCCACATAGATGTGCTTGGTCCGACGCTTGACGATGGTGCCGAAGAACACCACCAGGTAGGTCACCCAGACCACGCCCAGGAGGATGTCGATCGGCCACTCCAGCTCGGCGTATTCCTTGGAGCTGGTGTAGCCCATGGGCAGGGTGATCACGGCGAGCACGATCACCGCTTGCCAACCCCAGAAGGTGAAGGCAGCCAGACCGTCGGAGATCAGGCGCGCCTGGCAGGTGCGCTGAACCACGTAGTACGAGGTGGCGAACAGTGCGCATCCGCCGAAGGCGAAGATCACCGCGTTGGTGTGCAGCGGGCGCAGACGGCCGAAGCTGGTCCACGGAAGGTTCAGGTTGAGTTCCGGCCACACGAGTTGTGCGGCGATGAACACACCTAGACCCATCCCAATGACCCCCCAGATCACCGTCATAATGGCGAACTGGCGGACCACCTTATAGTTATAAGCAGTCTGACTGATTGCTGTGCTCATGCTAGGGGTTCCACGGTTAATGGAGTTTTATGGGGCAAAAATCGGCGGCAAGTATGGAGAAAGCAGGTAGCCATTGCAACGCAACATACCGACGCGATTAGGGTTTCAGAGCCTTTCGCGTGCCTTGGCCGGGGCCTCGGTAGTGGCGTTGGCAGACTTTTGCGCAACCAGTTTGCGCGGCGCTAAGAAGGGATCGCCTTGGAGTTGTGGCAGATGGCGACTGAAAGGCAGCTTAGCCCAGTTCAAGGGAATTGCCGGGCTATTGGTCGGCGGGTGCGACACTGGGTCGCAGACATATAAAGGAAGGGCCGGCGACCCGCTTGCGGTCGCCGGCAGGCTGAGGGTTACTCGGCGTCGCCCTGGCTCAGCTTGAGCACGTAGGCGGCCAGCAGGTGGGCCTTGTCGTTGCCGAGGAAGTCTTCCTGGGCGGGCATGTTGCCGCTGCGGCCGTAGCGGATGGTCTGCTGCAGTTGGGCGAAGCTGCTGCCGTAGATAAAGGCGCCGGGCTGACGCAGGTTGGGCGCGCCCATCAGCGCCATGCCGCTGCCGTCCTGGCCATGGCACGCCGAGCAGGTGCTGGCGAAGATCTGCTGGCCGGCGGCGATGTCGGCCTGCGCATCGTCCGGCAGCTCGCGGCCGCCCAGCTCGCTGAGGACGTAGGCGGCGACGTTGCGCACGCCGTCCTCGCCGATGGCCGGACCTTGCGCCGGCATCATGCCGATGCGGCCCTTGAGGATGCTGGTCTTGATCGTCTCCGCCGCGCCGCCCCAGCGCCAGCTGCCGTCGGCCAGGTTGGGGAAGCCGTAGCTGCCCTTGGCGTCGGAGCCGTGGCAGACCGAGCAGTTGGAGGCGAACAGGCGGCCGCCCATCTTCAGCGCCTGCTCGTCCTTGGCTACTTCCTCGATGGGCATGGAGGCGAACTTGGCGAAGATCGGCCCGTACTCCTCGTCGGCGCGGTCCATCTCGCGCTGCCACTGGGCGACCTGGGTCCAGCCGCCTTCGTAGCCCGGCAGCCAGCCCCTGAAGTTGCCCAGGCCGGGGTAGAGCAGCAGGTAGGCGATGGAGAACAGCAGGGTGCCGAGGAACAGCATGAACCACCACTTGGGCAGCGGGTTGTCGTACTCCTCGATGCCGTCGAAGGCATGGCCCATGGTATGCTCGGTGGGGTTCTTGTGCACCTCGCTCTTGCGGGTGGCGAAGATCAGCCAGAACAGGGCGACCAGGGTGCCGATGGTCAGCAGGGTGATGTACCAGCTCCAGAAGGGGGTCATGCGTCAGTCCTCGAAACGGCGGGCTTGGCTTCGTCGGCGAAGGGCAGGTTGGCCGCAGCGGCGAAGGCGTCGCGGCGTTTGCCGCTGTAGGCCCAGAGGGTCACGGCGGTGAAGGCGATCAGTACCAGGGCGGTGCCCAGACCGCGCAGGGTGCCGACATCGATCAGCTCGAACATGGCGCTCACCTCTTGTTCTTCACGGCGGTGCCGAGCACCTGGAGATAGGCGACCAGGGCGTCCATCTCGCTCTTGCCCTTCACTGCCTCGCCAGCGCCGGCGATATCCGCGTCGCTGTAGGGCACGCCGAGGGTGCGCAGGGCGCTCATCTTCTTGGCGGTGTCCTGGCCGTCGAGCTTGTTCTCCACCAGCCAGGGGTAGGACGGCATCTTCGACTCGGGCACGACGTTGCGCGGGTTGTACAGGTGCGCGCGGTGCCACTCGTCCGAGTAGCGGCCGCCGACCCGTGCCAGATCCGGGCCGGTGCGCTTGGAGCCCCACAGGAAGGGGTGGTCCCAGGCGCTTTCGCCAGCGACGGAGTAGTGGCCGTAGCGCTCGGTCTCGGCGCGGAACGGACGGATCATCTGCGAGTGGCAGCCGACGCAGCCTTCCTTGATGTAGATATCGCGACCTTCCAGCTGCAGCGCGGTGTAGGGCTTGAGGCCCTCCACCGGCTCGTTGGTGACGTCCTGGAAGAACAGCGGGACGATCTGCGTCAGGCCGCCGATGCTCACCGCGAGGATCATCACCAGGGCCATCAGGCCGATGTTTTTCTCGAGAATCTCGTGTTTCATCAGTGCGCTCCTTCAACCGAGAACTGCGCGGCGGCTTGCACCTCGGCCGGTTTTGCCGCGCGTACGGTCAGCCAGGTGTTCCAGGCCATCAGCAGCATGCCGACGAAGAAGATGGCGCCGCCGATCACCCGCACCACGAAGCCGGGGTGGCTGGCTTCCAGTGCCTCGACGAAGGAGTAGGTGAGGGTGCCGTCCTCGTTCACCGCGCGCCACATCAGGCCCTGGGTGATGCCGTTGACCCACATCGAGGCGATGTACAGCACGGTGCCGATGGTGGCCAGCCAGAAGTGGGCGTTGATCAGGGCGACGCTGTGCATCTGCTCGCGGCCGAACACCTTGGGAATCAGGTGATAGAGCGAGCCGATCGACACCATGGCGACCCAGCCGAGCGCGCCGGCGTGGACGTGGCCGATGGTCCAGTCGGTGTAGTGCGACAGGGCGTTGACGGTCTTGATCGCCATCATCGGGCCCTCGAAGGTGCTCATGCCGTAGAACGCCAGCGACACCACCAGAAAGCGCAGGATCGGGTCGGTGCGCAGCTTATGCCAGGCCCCGGAGAGGGTCATCATGCCGTTGATCATGCCGCCCCAGCTCGGCGCCAGGAGGATCAGCGACATCACCATGCCGAGGCTCTGCGCCCAGTCCGGCAGGGCGGTGTAGTGCAGGTGGTGCGGGCCGGCCCAGATGTACACCGCGATCAGCGCCCAGAAGTGGACGATGGACAGGCGGTAGGAGTAGACCGGGCGTTCGGCCTGCTTGGGCACGAAGTAGTACATCATCCCGAGGAAGCCGGCAGTGAGGAAGAAGCCCACGGCATTGTGGCCGTACCACCACTGGATCATCGCGTCGGTGGCGCCGGCGTACAGCGAGTAGGACTTGGTCAGGGTCACCGGGATCTCCAGGTTGTTGACCACGTGCAGGATCGCCACGGTGAGGATGAAACCGCCGAAGAACCAGTTGCCCACGTAGATGTGGCTGACCTTGCGCTTGACGATGGTGCCGAAGAAGACGATGGCGTAGGCGACCCAGACCACCGTGATGAGGAGGTCGATCGGCCATTCCAGTTCGGCGTATTCCTTGGAGCTGGTCCAGCCCAGCGGCAGGCTGATGGCGGCCAGGACGATCACCAGTTGCCAGCCCCAGAAGGTGAAGGCGGCCAGCTTGGGCGCGAACAGCGCGGCCTGGCTGGTGCGCTGTACCGCGTAGTAGCTGGTGGCGAACAGCGCGCAGCCGCCGAAGGCGAAGATCACCGCGTTGGTGTGCAGCGGCCGCAGGCGGCCGAAGCTGGTCCACGGCAGGTTCAGGTTGAGGTCGGGCCAGGCCAGCTGGGCGGCGATGAAAACGCCGAGTCCCATGCCGACGATGCCCCAAACCACCGTCATAATGGCGAACTGGCGAACCACCCTGTAGTTGTAGGCGGAACGGGTTGTTGTGTTCATGTCTGGGTTTCCATCCACGGTTATGGCAGAGCGGCCGATAACCCTGGCGTGCGCAGGCATGAGCAAGCCACGACCGCCACGGATATCGACGCGAGGCAAGCATGAGCAAAGGGCCATCCGGGTTTATTGACGCCGATCAATGCGCGCAGGGGCTGCCCTGGCTGTGGGACAGGCCGGCGGGCGAGGCGCGCGCGACGCTGATCCTCGCCCACGGCGCCGGGGCACCGATGGACAGCGAGTTCATGCAGCAGATGGCCAGAGGCCTTGTCGCGCGCGGCATTGCAGTAGTGCGCTTCGAGTTCGCCTACATGGCCGCGCGGCGTGTGGACGGCAAGCAACGCCCGCCCAATCCACAGGCGCAACTGCTGCAGCAATGGCGCGATGTGCATGCCCGGGTGCGCCAACAGGTCGCAGGGCCGCTGGCCATCGGCGGTAAGTCGATGGGCGGGCGCATGGCCAGTCTGCTGGCCGACGAACTGGGCGCTGACGCCCTGGTCTGCCTGGGCTATCCCTTCTACGCCGCCGGCAAGCCGGAAAAACCGCGGGTCGCGCACCTGGCCGAGCTGCGCACCAAGACGCTGATCGTGCAGGGCGAGCGCGACGCCCTGGGCAATCGTGAGGCGGTGGCCGGCTATGCCCTGGCGCCGGCGATCCGCCTGCACTGGCTGACGGCAGCCGACCACGACCTCAAGCCGCTGAAAAGCTCGGGCTGCAGTCATGAGCAGCACCTGGCCGACGCGGCGCAGGCGGTGGCGGACTTTCTTGCCGGGGCGTCGCAGCCGCGGCTTTAGTTGCGAAAGAGGCGGCCTGGTGGAGCGCCGCGCGTACCAGCCATAGCGGCTACCCGGGCAAAAAAAACCGCCCATACGGGCGGTGCAGAACATCGGTCGAAGACTTCGACCAGGAGAGAGGGCGTGCGCTGCTGGCCTTGCGTGGCCTGGCGCAAGTCGCCTGGGCCGAACCGCCGCAGTCAATCGGCTCCGGCTCGGCGGCGACAACTGCCGGCGAGTATGGGCAGTGCGCCGGCTGCGGGGAAATCGCTTCTGCCTATCTGCCTCATAGACAAGGCAGCTGCCACCTAACGGGGCGGCGTGCGACCCGTGGGTCACGGCGTTGCACCTCGTTGGTGCGCGGGGCTCGGGTTTTTTTGTCAAGCCATTGAAATAAAAGGAATTACTTCGCTGGCTCGGGCCTTGCAAAGCTCCCTGCAAGTCCGGGTGACAAGGAGTACGGCATGGCCCGCACCTTTTATGACGAGATGTACGACGCGAGCGGCGCAGTCCGCCCGCACTACCGTGAATTTGCCCGCTGGCTGGCAGAGACGCCGGACGAACTGCTGGCCCAGCGCCGCCGCGAAGCCGACCTGCTGTTCCACCGCGCCGGCATCACCTTCACCCTCTATGGCGACGATCAGGGCACCGAGCGCCTGATCCCCTTCGACATCGTCCCGCGCAGCATTCCGATGAGCGAATGGCGCATGGTCGAGCGCGGCTGCATCCAGCGCGTGCAGGCGCTCAACCTGTTCCTCGCCGACCTCTACCACGACCAGCGCATCATCAAGGCCGGCATCATCCCGGCCGAGCAGGTGCTGGCCAACGAGGGCTATCAGATGGCCATGCAGGGCCTCGACCTGCACCGCGACATCTACGCGCACATCGCCGGGGTCGACCTGGTGCGCGACGGCGACGGCAGCTACTACGTGCTGGAAGACAACCTGCGCACCCCCAGCGGCGTCAGCTACATGCTCGAAGACCGCAAGATGATGATGCGCCTGTTCCCCGAGCTGTTCGCCGCGCAGCGCGTGGCGCCGGTGGACCACTACCCGAACCTGCTGCTCGACACCCTGAAGAGCTCCAGTGCGCTGGACAACCCCACGGTGGTGGTGCTGACCCCGGGGCGCTTCAACAGCGCCTACTTCGAGCACGCCTTCCTCGCCCGCGAGATGGGCGTGGAGTTGGTGGAGGGCGCCGACCTGTTCGTCCGCGACGACAAGGTGTACATGCGCACCACCGCCGGTGCCCGCCAGGTCGACGTGATCTACCGCCGCCTCGACGACGCCTTCCTCGACCCGCTGGCCTTCAACCCCGACTCCATGCTCGGCGTGCCCGGCCTGCTGGCCGCCTACCGCTCGCGCAACGTGGTGCTGGCCAACGCCATCGGCACCGGGGTGGCGGACGACAAGTCGGTCTACCCCTTCGTCGGCGACATGATCCGCTTCTACCTGGACGAGGAGCCCATCCTGAACAACGTGCCGACCTGGCAGTGCCGCAAGCCGGAGGAACTGTCCCACGTGCTGGCCCACCTGCCCGAGCTGGTGGTCAAGGAAACCCAGGGCTCCGGCGGCTACGGCATGCTGGTCGGGCCGGCGGCGAGCAAGGCCGAGATCGAGGCCTTCCGCGCGCGGCTGATGGCCAAGCCCGAGGCCTATATCGCCCAGCCGACGCTGAGCCTGTCGACCTGCCCGACCTTCGTCGAGCGCGGCATCGCCCCGCGCCATATCGACCTGCGCCCCTTCGTCCTGTCCGGGCGCGAAACCCGTCTGGTGCCCGGTGGCCTGACCCGCGTGGCGCTGCGCGAAGGCTCGCTGGTGGTCAACTCGTCGCAGGGCGGCGGGACCAAGGACACCTGGGTGGTGGAGGACTGAACATGCTGTCGAGAACTGCCTCCGATCTGTACTGGATGTCGCGCTACCTGGAGCGCGCCGAGAACCTCGCGCGCATGCTCGACGTCAGCTACTCGCTGTCGCTGATGCCGCAGGACGGCCGCGGCGACGGCCTCGATGAACTGGCCATGCCGCTGCTGATCACCGGCACCCTGGACGCCTACCTGGAATGTCACGGCCCGCTGCACGCCGAGCGCATGCTGCACTTCTTCGCCCTCGACGCGAGCAACCCGGCGAGCATCTACTGCTGCCTGCAGGCCGCGCGGGCCAACGCCCACGCGGTGCGCGGGCGGATCACCGCGGACATGTGGGAGAACATCAACGCCACCTGGCTGGAGGTGCGCGGCATCGCCGAGCAGGGCCTGGGCCGCTACGGCATCAGCCGCTTCTGCGAGTGGGTCAAGGAGCGCTCGCACCTGTTCCGCGGCGCCACCTTCGGCACCATCATGCGCGGCGAGGCCTACCGCTTCATCCGCCTGGGCACCTTCATCGAACGCGCCGACAACACCCTGCGCCTGCTCGATGCGCGCTACGAGATGCTCGGCGAGGAGATCGACGAGCTGGAAGAACGCACCGCGCGCAGCTACTACCAGTGGAATGCGCTGCTGCGTGCGCTGTCGTCGTCCGAGGCCTTCGCCGAGATCTACCGCGGCTCGCCGCGCACGCGCAAGGTCGCCGAACTGCTGCTGCTGCGCCCCGAGGTGCCGCGGTCGCTGCGCGCCTGCATGGAGGAACTCAACCTGATGCTCGCCGGCCTGCCCGGCGACAACGGCCGCTCGGCGCAGCGCCTGGCCGCCGAGCTGGATGCGCGGCTGCGCTACACCGGCATCGACGAAGTGCTCGGCGAAGGCCTGCACGCCTGGCTCACCGACTTCATCCTGTTGGTGCGCCAGCTGGGCAACACCATCCACACGTCCTACCTGGAGGTCGCATGAGACTCTCGATCAGCCACGACACCACCTACCGCTACGACGACCAGGTGCGCGCGAGCATCCAGTACCTGCGCCTGACCCCGCACGACAGCGAGCGCCAGCAGGTGCTCAGCTGGCAGCTCGACCTGCCGCGCCCGGTGCGTGCGCAGCTCGACCCCTACGGCAATATCCTCCATGTGCTGACCCTCGACGAGCCGCACGAGGCCATCGTCATCGGCGCCCGTGGCCAGGTCGATATCGACGAGGCGCGCGAGGCCGAACACGAACGCCAGTCGGCGCTGCCGTTCCTGCGTTTCACTCGCCTGACCGAGGCCGACGACGCCCTGCGCGAGTTCGCCAGCCAGCAGAGCAAGGCGCGCAGCGACCGCAACGCGCTGATCGAGCTGATGCACGCGCTCAACGCCCATATCGCCTACCAGCCGGGGATCACCGCGGTCGACACCAGCGCCGCCGAAGCCTTCGCCGGGCGCCGCGGCGTGTGCCAGGACCACACCCACGCCTTCCTCGCCTGCGCGCGCAGCCTGGGCGTGCCGGCGCGCTACGTGTCCGGCTACCTGTACACCGACAACGCCGCGCACCTGGCCAGCCACGCCTGGGCCGAAGCCTGGCTGGACGGCGCCTGGTACAGCTTCGACGTGACCAACTGCCTGGCCAAGCCGGAGCGCCACCTCAAGCTGGCGGTCGGCCTGGATTACCTCGACGCCTGCCCGGTACGCGGCATGCGCCGCGGCGGTGGCGGCGAGCAGATGCACGCCCTGGTGCAGGTGGCGCCGCTGCTGCAGGTGCAGCAGCAGTAGCCGCGTTGCGCGCTGGCTCGCCCCTACGACCAAAGTGCCGGTCGGGCCGGGCGAAAGCAGCATTGCCGGCGCCTCGCGCCGGGGCGACTCTGGGCGCGGACTGCCCCGAGTAGCTGCGATGCATGGCGTTTCACCTTCTTTCTCCGCCGGCCGCCACCGCCTGCGCCTGCGCAATGGCGCCACGCTGGACGTGGCGCAGCAGCCCTGGGCCGAGCGGGCCGGCATCTGCCTGCGGGTGGCGGCGGGCAGTCACGACGAGCCGGTCGCCTATCCGGGGCTGGCGCATTTTCTCGAGCACCTGCTGTTTCTCGGCAGCCGCGACTACGGCCCCGAACAGGGGCTGATGGCCTATGCCCAGGGCTGCGGCGGCCAGGTCAACGCCTCGACCCAGGCGCGCCATACCGATTTCCTCTGCGAGCTGCCGGCCGAGCGCCTGCAGCCGGCGCTGGCGCGCCTGTTCGACATGCTGTGCCGGCCGCTGCTGGACAGCGCCGCGCAGCTGCGCGAGCGCGAAGTGCTGCAGGCCGAATACCAGGCGCGCAGCACCGACGCCGACAGCCGCATCGAGCACGCCCTGGGCCAGGCGCTGGCGGCGGGGCACCGCTGCGGCGACTTCCTCGCCGGTGATCGCGCCAGCCTGGCTGTCGAGCAGGCCGCCTTTCAGCAGGCGCTGCACGGCTATCACCGGCGTCATTACCAGGCCGGCAACATGCGCCTGACGCTGGTCGGGCCGCAGTCGCCGGAAGACTTGCTGGCCATCGGTGAGGCCCTGCTGGCGCAGTTGCCCGCTGCCGACTCGCCGACCATCGGCGAATCCCCGCCGCCCATGCTGCCGCTGCGGGCGCCGCGCCTGGGTCTGCAGCAGCGCGCCGCAGCGCTGCACCTGGGCTTTGCCGTGCAACTGAGCGAACCCGGCCTGGCGTCGGCGCTGGCGCTGCTGCTGGACGTGCTGCAGGACCCGGCGCCTGGCGGGCTGCTCGCCGGCCTGCGCCAGGCGCGGCTGTGCCGGCAGTTGCGGGCGCGAGTGCTGTACTGCCACGCCGGGCAGTGCCTGCTGCGCCTGGACTGCACCGCAGCGGAGCGGGGCGCCGCGCTGATCGCCGAACTGCTGGGCTGGCTGCGCCAGGTGCGGGGCGACCCCGCCTGGCCGGTGCGTCTGGCCGACTGGCGTCAGGCCCAGGCCTTGCGCCAGTTCGGCATGGGGCCGCTGGCCTTGGCGCGCAGCCTGCAGGACGCCGAAGCGGAGCTGGACGACGCCCGCCTGCTGCACACCCTGAGCGCCTTGCTCGCCCAGCTGGCCGGCGGCACTGGGCTGATCGAGCTGGCGTGCGACAACCAGGCGCGACCGCCGTGGCCGGCCACCGGCCTGGCGTTGCCGCTGGCCGCATTGCCGGCGCGCGAGCTGCCTGCAGCGCAGCTGAGCGTGGGGCTGGCACCGGTCGAATCGCTGCTGGCGCTGCCCGAGGCGGCCTCGCCCAGCCTGCCGCTCGCGCGCTTGCGTCACCATCCCGGCGCGGCCGCTGGCGGGCCGGCGGCGCTGCATTGGTGCGGCGAGGTGGCCGGGCAGCATGGGCCTGGCGAGCTGCAGGCCCTGCTGCAGGCACGCATCGCCGATCTGCAACGTGGCTGCGAACGCCTGGGCATCGCCCTGCAGCTTGAGGTACAGCCAGGCGGCTGGAGCCTGGCGCTGCAGGGCGCCGCGGCCTTGCTGCCGGCTTGCAGCGCGCGGCTGTTGCCGCTGTTGCTGGCGCCGCCAACCGAGGCGGCCGAACCGGCCACCAGCGGCCTGCTGCTGCGCCAGTTGCTGCAGCGCTTGCCGCAGCTGGGCGGCGGCGACAGTGACGGCGGTCTGCAGGGGCTGAGCGTGGGCCTGGGGCCGGGCGAGCGGGCGCAGCTCGACGCGCTGTTCGCCGTGGTCGAACCCTTGCCCGCCGGGCAACCGCTAGCAGCGCGAAACCACGAGCTGCTGTGGCGCGAGGTGGAGCAGCCGGGCAGCGAGGCGGCGCTGGTGCTGCTGTGCCCATTGCCGGATGCCGATGCCGGCCGCGAGGCGGCCTGGCGCCTGCTCGGGCAGCTGTTGCAGGGGGCCTTCTACCGCCGCCTGCGCGGCGAGCTGCAACTGGGCTATGCGCTGTTTGCCGGCTATCGCCAGGTGCAGGGCGAGCGCGCGCTGCTGTTCGCCCTGCAGTCGCCGGTGTGCGAGGCGGCCGGCATCTTTGAGCATATCCACGCCTTTCTCGATCAGCAGCGCCAGCGTCTCGCCGCGCTGTCGGTGGCGGAGTTCGCCCGCTGCCGCGACGAGCTGGCGCAGGCCCTGCGCCCGCCCAAGAGCAACCTGGCCCGCGCCGAACAGTTGTGGCAGCTGCAGCTGGCCGGGCTGAGCGAGGCGCACCCGCAACGGGTGCGCCAGGCGCTGGCCGAGTTGACGCCGGACGAGCTGCAGGCGGCTTATGCGCAGTTGTTGCAAAGCGGCCACTGGCGCGTACTGGCCAGTGGACCAGGGCCGCACGTCTAAGCGTGCATTTCTTGGCTATGCCCCTGCTAGCCGTTACTAGGGCTCCAAGGAAGGCTCGGGGGCCTGTGGGCCGGGCGGCGATCCGCTTTAGCCCACGCCAACCACCGGTGGTGGGCTAAAGCCCACCCTACGGGCCTTTGCACCCACTCCCAACACTTAACGCAGAAATAGCCTTTTTCTTTCCCCTTCTTTTCGATGGTCTTCGCGGCGCGCGGCGCACCTTAGGGTTTGCCGCCGGTAGTCGGTGCGCCTCGCGCTTCTACGCCCAAGGATTGTCCCGGTACTACGACCTTTCGCCCGCTACCGGTAGCGGGTCGGTCGCGGGCCGCCCGGGGCAAGTCGGGCAGGGCGCGCCAAAGCAGCGGGCAAACGCTGCCAAGGCAGCGTATGGCCGCTCCCGGCGCCTTTCGATAATCGCCTCCGACCTGACTGCCCTGGCGGTCGCCACTCAAGCGGAGAGCGTTATGCACAACAAGAAGATCGCCAACCCCCGGTTTCTGCCCCTTGCCTTGACTGCGGCCGTCGCCCTGGCCGGTGCCCAGCAGGCCGCCGCCGAGATCGTCCTGTACGACCAGGACGACACCACCTTCTCCACCGACGGCTACATCAACGCCTTCTACGTCAACAGCGACGTGGATCGCGAAGGCGAGCAGTTCGACCGCCGCCAGTCGCGGGTGAAGATGGGCTTTCTGCCCAACTGGATCGGCTTCAACTTCGGCAAGCAGATCGACGATCTCAAGCTCGGCGGGCGTTCCTCGTTCTGGGTGACCATCAACGACAGCGAGCAGAACGGCACCGACACCGCCATCGACGTGCGCCAGTTCTACGGCACCGTGGCCAACCCGGAGTGGGGCGAGGTGCTGGTGGGCAAGGACTTCGGCCTGTTCTCGCGCTCCAACATCTTCCTCGACGAACTGCTGGCCGGTTACGGCAACGTCTCCGATACCCTCGGCCTGGTCGACGGCACCGGGGTGTCCTTCGGCAACATTGGTACCGGCTATCCGTACCCGTTCCCCACCTCGCAGATCACCTACCGCAACAACCACCTGGCCGAGGGCCTGCGCCTGGCGGTCGGCATCATGGACCCGGTGGACACCAACGACGACAGCGCCGTGGGCAAGGCCTACCAGGAAGAGCCGCGTTTCGAATCGGAGGTCAGCTACCAGTTCGACCTGGGTGGTTCGACCATCTACACCTGGGTCAACGGCGCCTACCAGACCTCGGAAAACACCGACGACAGCGTCGATACCGTGACCTCCAAGGGCCTCGGCTACGGCGTGCAGGCCAAGTTCGGCGGCCTCTCGCTGACCGGCTCGGGCTTCCAGGCCAAGGGCATCAACCCCTTCTTCACCAACAACCTGGGCGAGCCGACCCTGCGCGACATCGACAGCGACGGCTACCTGCTGCAGGGCTCCTACACCTGGGGCAAGAACCGCGTGGCACTGTCCTACGGCAAGACCGAGGACGACGGCAACGGCCTGGGCGTGGCGGCCGACTACGAGACCCGCGGTCTGGCCTACTTCCGCACCATCAACGACAACCTCAAGCTGGTCGCCGAGTACAACCAGTACGAGATCGATGCCGCCGAGGGCAGCGGTCTGAACGAGGACACCGACACCTTCGCCGTGGGCGCCGTGCTCAGCTGGTAAACACCGTTGCACAGGGCCGGGCAGGGGGCGACCGCTGCCCGGTCTTTTTTTGCCTGCGCTTCGTAAGATGCGCCGTGCGCACCAGGTTCCCGGTTACCGCTGCTGCGCCCGGCCTGGCGGCCCCGCGACACCCTACCTAGGAAGGCCCGACCCAGTACTCAAGTAGCATGGGGCAGCCATCCTCCGCTTCGTAGAATTTCCCCCTATCCAGCAGGTGTATTGGGGCGTCTTATGGCCTTGGAACAGTCGGAAGGCGTGCTCAGCGCCGTTTCCAGCGCAAAGGATGTGGAGCAGGCCGCCCAGGAGCTGGCGCGCCAGCTGATCCATCCCTACCTCGGCTTCGTGCTGTTCTTCTGCTCGGCCGAGTACGACCTCGAAGCCCTCGGCCGGGCCCTGGAGCAGCACTTCGGCGGTGTCAGCCTGGTCGGCTGCACCAGCGCCGGCGAGATCACCCCGCAGGGCTACGGCCGCGGCTGCGTGGTGGCGCTGGGCTTCGACCTGCGCTGCTTCTCCATCGCCAGCGCGCTGATCGACGAGATGGAGCGCTTCAACCTGCTCGATGCGCAGCAGCTGGTCGACGGCCTGGTGCGCGACTGCCGAAGCAACGAGCTGGCCTCGATCAAGGGCCACAGCTTCGCCCTGACCCTGCTCGACGGTCTGTCCAGCCGCGAGGAGCTGGTGCTCGGCGCGCTCAGTGCGGCGCTGGGCAGCATCCCGCACTTCGGCGGCTCGGCCGGCGACGACAACCACCTGACCCACACCCACGTCTACCACGGTGGGCGCTTTCACAGCGGCGCCGCGGTGGTGGTGCTGTTCAACACCTGGCTCGACTTCGAGGTGTTCAGCACCCACCACATCCAGCCCAGCGGCGAGAAACTGGTGGTGACCCGCGCCGACAGCGCCAGCCGGCGGGTCTACGAGCTCAACGCCGCGCCGGCAGCGCAGGAATACGCCGAGCTGATCGGCGTGCCGCTCGACGCCCTGGACCACCGGGTGTTCGCCGCCTATCCGCTGGCGGTGCGCATCAGCGATCACTACTACGTGCGCTCGATCCAGCAGGTGCACGACGACCTCAGCCTGAGCTTCTACTGCGCGGTGGAGAACGGCATCGTCCTCACCGCCATGCGCCCCGGGCCGCTGCTGCCGAATCTCGAGCAGCTGTTCGCCGGCCTCGAGCAGCGCCTCGGTCCGCTGCTGCTGACCATCGGCTGCGACTGTTTCCTGCGCCGCCTGGAGATCGAGAACGACGGCGGCAGCCTGCCGGTGTCGGCCTTTCTGCGTCGGCAGCGGGTGATCGGCTTCAACTCCTACGGAGAGCAGTTCAATGGCATGCACATCAATCAGACCTTCACCGGAGTCGCCATTGGCCGCCCTGGTCGCGGCTGATGGCGCCGAGCTGCAGGTGCGCCTGGCCGCGCTGGAAGGCGAGAACGCCAAGCTCAGGCGGATCAACGCCGCGCTGATCGAGCGGGTGGAGTCGATCCACTCGCGTGGTGACGATGCCTACGCCGCCTTCCAGCACTCGGTGGTACTGGCCGAGCAGGTGCGCGAGCGCACCGACGCGCTGAACCAGGCGATGGCCGAACTGAAATCCAGCAACCAGCTGCTCAGCGACGCGCGGCTGCGCGCCGAGACCGCCCACCAGCACCTGATCGACGCCATCGAGAGCATCTCCGACGCCTTCGTGCTGTTCGACGACCGCCAGCGCATCGTGCTGTTCAACAGCCGCTTCAAGGCGCTATGGGCGCGCAGCCGGGCGCGCATCGGCACCGGTACTCGGCTGGAGGAGATCAGGCGCCTGAGTCGCAGCACCGGCCTGGTGGTGGAGGCGCAGCTGGGCAAGGAGGGCGAGCCGAGCCTGTTCCGCCTGCAGGATGGGCGCTGGGTGCAGGTCAGCGAGCGGCCGACCCGCGAGGGCGGGCTGGTGATCCTCTACACCGACATCACCGAGGTCAAGCAGAGCGAGGCGCTGCGCCGCGAACAGGCCCTGGCGCAGAAATCGCGGCTGCTGCAGCGCGCGGTGGACAACCTGTCCCAGGGCATGGCCATGGTCAACGCCGAGGGCGCGCTGGAGCTGTGGAACCACCGCTTCCTCGAACTCTGCGGCCTGGCGCCGATCAGCGCGCATCGGCCCTTCGCCGAGGTGATGGCCGAAAGCGAGCTGGAGCCGCTGACCCCGGCCAGCCGCGATATCGCCGGCAAGCCGCTGCGCCAGGTGGAGGTGCGTCTGTTCGACGGGCGCATGCTCGAGGTGCGCACCCATCCGCTGCCCACCGGCGGCTTCGTCAACACCTTCACCGACATCACCGAGCGCCACCGCCAGGCCCAGGCGCTGAGCGACAGCGAGCGCTGGATCCGCCTGATCACCGACCACGTGCCGGCGCTGATCGCCTACCTGTCGGCCGACCTGGTCTACGAGTTCACCAACAAGGTCTACGAGGAGTGGTACTGCTGGCCGCGCGGCGCCATGCTCGGCCAGAGCCTGCGCGAGGTGCACAGCGAGGAACATTGCCGGCGCCTGGAACCCTACGTCGAGCGGGCGCTGTCCGGCGAGAGCGTGACCTTCGAGTTCGCCGAAACCAACCACAGCGGCCAGGAGCGCTACATGCTGCGTTCCTACGTGCCCAACCGCCAGGCCAGCGGCGAGGTGGTGGGGATCTTCGTGCTGATCCGCGACATCACCGAGCGCCGGCGCACCGCCGAGGCGCTGCACCAGGCCTACCAGCACCTGGAGCAGCGCGTGCGCGAGCGCACCGCCGAGCTGACCACGGTCAACGAGCAGCTGCGCCGCGAGATCGACGAACGCACGCAGATGGCGGCGCGCCTGCGCGAGGCCAAGGGCGAGGCCGAACAGGCCAACCTGTCCAAGACCAAGTTCCTCGCCGCGGTCAGCCACGACCTGCTGCAGCCGCTCAACGCCGCGCGGCTGTTCACCAGCGCGCTGCTGGAGAAGGACGACCTGTCCGGCTGCGCGCCGCTGGTGCGCAACGTCAGCAACTCGCTGGAGGACGTCGAGAGCCTGCTCGGCACCCTGGTGGACATTTCCAAGCTCGACGCCGGGGTGATCAAGCCGGACATCGCGCCGTTCGCCGTCAGCGAGCTGCTGGAGAACCTCGCCGCCGAATACCACCAGATCGCCCGCAGCGAGGGCCTGCGCCTGGACTACCTGCCCAGCTCGGCGCTGGTACGCAGCGACGTGCAGTTGCTGGCGCGGATTCTGCGCAATTTCCTCAGCAACGCCATCCGCTACACCGCCAGCGGGCGCATCCTGCTCGGCTGCCGGCGGCGCGGCAACAGCCTGTCGATCGAGGTCTGGGACAGTGGCATCGGCATCGCACCGGACAAGCTCGGCGAGATCTTCCAGGAGTTCAAGCGCGGCGACACGGTGCAGCGCAAGCAGGACCGCGGCCTCGGCCTGGGCCTGGCCATAGTCGACAAGATCGCGCGCATGCTCGGCCACCGCATCCGCGTGGCCTCGCAGCCGGGCAGGGGCTCGATGTTCGCCGTCGAGGTGCCGCTGACTCGCCTGGCGCCCAAGGCGCGGGCGCTGCACGACAGCCCGGACCAGCTGCTCGAGCGCCTCTCCGGAGCGCGGGTGTGGGTGCTGGATAACGACGCGGCGATCTGCGCCGGCATGCGCACCCTGCTCGAAGGCTGGGGCTGCCGGGTGGTCACGGCGTTGTCGGAGGAAGACCTGGCGCGCCAGGTGGACAACTACCACGCCGAGGCCGACCTGCTGATCGCCGACTACCACCTCGACGACGAACGCAATGGCGTCGACGCGGTGGCGCAGATCAACGCCCGGCGCAGCGCTGCGCTACCGGCGCTGATGATCACCGCCAACTACAGCAACGAGCTCAAGCAGCAGATGCGCGAGCTGGGCCACAGCCTGCTGCACAAGCCGGTACGGCCGATGAAGCTGAAGGCGGCGATGAGTCATCTGCTCGAACGCGGCGGCTTGGGCGCCTAGGAGCAGGCGCTTCGCCCGTGGCCCGGATGCAATCCGGGGATACACTCAAGTCAGGCCAGCCGTCCCGGATTGCATCCGGGCTGCTGATAGAGAAAGACAATGTCGCCAGCCCCTGTAGGAGCGGATTCATCCGCGAAATTCGCGGCTGAAACGGTGCGCCCCCGGCCGCGCCATAAAAACGCCGGATCGGAGCATCGACACATAGCGGGGCATAGCCAACAAAAAGCCCGGCATCAGGCCGGGCTCGGATAAAGCGGGACGGCCTCAGATCAGATGCTGCTTGTCCAGCTCGATGGCCGCGTCCAAGGTCTCCAGCAGCGCCTTGCGCACTTTCAGCTTGGTGTTGCGGTGCGCGGTCATGTTGATCTTCTTCATCTGCTGCGCCACGGCGTTGGCAACGGCCATCAGCTCGCCGACCGGCACCACCTTGTCGAGGAAACCGGCGTCCACCGCGCCCTGCGGATCGAACATCTCGCCGTTGATCACCGAGCGGTGGAAAGCCGACTTGCGCAGGCGGTCGCGCGCCAGTTCGATGCCGACGTGGTGCATGGTCATGCCGATCTGTACCTCGTTCAGGCCGATATTGAACGGCCCCTCGACGCCGATGCGGTAGTCGGCCGACAGCAGGATGAAGGCGCCCTTGGCCACCGCATGGCCCGGGCAGGCGACGATGATCGGGTAGGGGTGGGCGAGCATGCGCCGCGCCAGGGTCGAGCCGGCCGCCACCAGGTTGATCGCGTTCTGCGGGCCGGAGGTCATCACCTTGAGGTCGTAGCCACCGGAGAGGATGCCCGGCTGGCCGGTGACGATGACGATGGCGCGATCCTGCTCGGCGCGGTCCAGCGCGGCATTGAAGGCGGCGATCACGTCGGGGGAGATGGCGTTGACCTTGCCGTTGCTCAGGGTCAGGGTGGCGATGCCGTCTTCGAGTTGGTAGCTGATCAGGTCGCTCATGGCAGTTTCCTTATTAAGGCCGCGGGGCTGAATGTGGGCAGAAGGTACTCAGCCGCACCGCTGCGGTAAAGCGCCGCGGCTGACCGGCGGGTCAGCGATTTCGCCTATTGCCGCGATGGCCGATGGCAATTGGTCGAGGGTTAGGGGCGGTAACTAGAGTGGGCGGCGAATCGAAGGAGTCACCCATGAATCTGTTGTCGTCCATCCTCTGCGTCGCCGCGGCGCTCGTCCTGCTGCTGGTCTCGGTGCTGATCGGCGAGCGCCCGCAGCTGCACAACCCGCTCGGCGTGCTGGCCCTGTTCTCCGTCGGCCTGTTCATCTCCCTGGGTTTTCTGCTGTTCGGCCACATGCGCTTCGACGAGCTGCTCGGCGAGCGCCGCGGCGAAGACCCGTCCTGCTCTTAAGCGCATGAATCTTCTGAAAAAAAATTTGCCATCGAGAAAACATTCGACTACATTAGCGCGCCTCGACGGGCTACACGCAAAAACGTCGAGATCCGGTGAAGTGTCCGAGTGGTTGAAGGAGCACGCCTGGAAAGTGTGTATACGGGAAACCGTATCAAGAGTTCGAATCTCTTCTTCACCGCCACTTTCAAAAAGCCCAGCCTTGCGCTGGGCTTTTTCGTTTTCGCCTGGTCAGCCTTTACGGCGCCTGCGCTCGGCAGGCGCCGCTCGCTAGCGGCTTCGGGCGTGCTGGCCTGCGCATCGCGAGCGCTCCCGAGGCCGGTCAAATCCAGAGCGCCGCAGTCTCTCTATTTCCGGTACTCCGCCGTCTATCCGCGTGCCAGAGTGGTGCGTGTGACGCGGGGCAATTTGTATGGTTTGTAAATACGCTTAACTGGCAAATAACAGTAAATATCATGAACTGCGATTCCGGCTGGCGGCAGCGGAGCGCTGTCGAGGTTCCCGGCGTTCGTGGCACCTGCTGGGCGGTCCTTTCTCTTTTGCGGAGAGATACGCCCAGGCAGCCGTGCTTCAAACTCAGCCCGTTGACTCTGGCCATGCTGATGGCCGGCGCCCCCTACGCCCTGGCCGCGGATGCGCCCGTCGTGCTGGCTCTCTATCAAGCGGACATCTGAGCGGCCGGCCGCGATCCATTGGCAATAACCATGGTGACTATCGAAAGCACTGATTTCCGCGCGGCCGGCCAGGCGCCTAAGGTGGACTCAACGCAGATTCAGTTGGAGGTCGTTATGTCCCGTATCGATGTGGTGTCCCTGGTCGGCAGCGCCGTACCCGCCGAACTCAGGTCCGACGGCCATATGGCGTGCTGGCTGCTGATGGTCGACGGCCAGCCCAAGGCCGGCCCCTTCGCCTCGCGCGAGGCCGCGCTGGCCTGCCAGGCGGTGTGGCTGCTGAGCACCGCCGCGCGCGACGAGGGCGCCGCGCTGCTGGCCTGATCCCATGGTTTTCCTGCGCGTGCTCCCGCGCTCCCCTTGGCCCGCCTCTGGCGGGCTTTTTCTTGTTCGCGAGGTACACTGGCGGCCTTTTTCCGAGGGGCGCATGCGTGGCGAAGTGGGACATTTTCTGCAGCGTGGTGGATAACTACGGCGATATCGGGGTGACCTGGCGTCTGGCGCGTCAGCTGGCCGCCGAGCACGGCCATGCGGTGCGCCTGTGGGTGGACGAGCTGGCCGCCTTCGCGCGCCTGTGCCCCGAGGCCAGCACCACGGCCGCCCGCCAGCAGCTGGCCGGCGTCGAGCTGTGTCACTGGAGTGCGCCCTGGCCCGTGGTGGAGCCGGCCGAGGTGGTGATCGAGGCCTTCGCCTGCCACCTGCCGCCCACCTATATAGAGGCGATGGCCGCCAGCGGGGCGCGGCGGCTGTGGCTGAACCTGGAATACCTCAGCGCCGAGGACTGGGTGGCCGGCTGCCATGGCTTGCCGTCGCCGCAGCCGGGCGGCTTGCAGAAATTCTTCTTCTTTCCCGGCTTCGTCGCTGGCACCGGCGGCCTGCTGCGCGAGGGCGATCTGCTGGCGCGGCGGCGCGCCTTCCAGGCTGATGCAGCGGCGCAGCAGGTCTTTCTCCAGCGTCTCGGCGTGACGCGCCAGGCCGGCGCGCGGCTGATCTCGCTGTTCGCCTACGAGAACCCGGGGCTGGCGGACTGGCTGCAGGCGCTGGCGGACGAGCGCCAGGCCAGTCAGCTGCTGGTGCCGCAGGGCAAGATCCTCGGCGACCTGCAGGCCTGGCTCGGCGAGGACGGGCTGGTCCCCGGCGACCGCCGGCAGCGCGGCAGCCTGCAGATCCAGGTGTTGCCGTTCATGGCGCAGGACGACTACGACCGCTTGCTCTGGTGCTGCGACCTCAATGCGGTGCGCGGCGAGGATTCCTTCGTCCGCGCGCAGTGGGCCGGGCGACCGCTGCTCTGGCACATCTATCAGCAGGAGGAGGGCGCCCACTGGGACAAGCTGGAAGCTTTTCTGGCGCTGTACGGCGCCGAACTGTCGCCCGCGGCGGCCGCAGCCCTGGGCGAATTGTGCCGCGCCTGGAACGCCGGCAAGGGCATGGGCGAGGCCTGGGACAGGCTGTTGCCGGTCTGGCCGGAGCTGGCGGCGCACGCCGAGCGCTGGTGCGTTGAGCAGGCCGCTCGGCCGGACCTTGCCACGGCGCTGGAACAGTTTTACCGAAATTGGCTATCATACGCGGCCTAGATTTCTGTACCTCCCGCATATTTCGGATATTCGTATGAAAACCGCACAAGAAATGAAGCCCAACAGCGTGGCCCTGATCGACGGCCAGCCGTGGCTGATCCAGAAGGCCGAGTTCACCAAGTCCGGCCGTAACAGCGCCATCGTCAAGATGAAGCTGAAGAACCTGCTCAACGGCTCCAAGACCGAGACCGTGTACAAGGCCGACGACAAGATGGAGCCGGTGATCCTCGAGCGCAAGGAAGTGACCCTGTCCTACATCAGCGGTGAGGACTACGTGTTCATGGATCCGGAGTACAACTCCTACGAATTGCGCGCCGAAGACCTGGAAAGCGTCCTGCCGTTCATCGAAGAAGGTATGACCGACGTCTGCGAAGCCGTGTTCTTCGAAGGCAAGGTGATCTCCGTCGACCTGCCGACCACCATCGTGCGTCAGGTGGTGTACACCGAGAACGCCGCCCGTGGCGACACCTCCGGCAAGGTGATGAAGCCGGCCAAGCTGCGCAACGGCACCGAGATCAAGGTCGCCGAGTTCGTCGGCATCGACGACTGGATCGAGATCGACACCCGTGACGGTTCCTACAAGGGCCGCACCCAGGCGCCGCAAGCCTAAGCCTGCGCGTCAGACAAAACCCGGCCTTGCGCCGGGTTTTTTGTGCCCGGGATTCGGGCTCTGCCGCCGGCAAGGCTCCTCCCACGTATTCCCCGTGCTATTGCTGCGGCGTCGCCAGGCCGGCCTGCAGGGCCTGGTCCCAGGGCGGCGGGAAGCCGAAGCGCTGCTTGAGAAAGCTCAGCAGCAGGCGCGTGCGCGGGCTGGCTTCGCGTTCCAGGCGCAGGGCGTAGATGCTCACCGGCTCTGCCGGCGGCAGGCCGGTCTCGCAGAACAGCGGCAGCAGTTCGCCGCGCTGCAGGTGCTCGCTGCTCAGCCAGGTCGGCAGGTGGGCGATGCCCAGGCCGGCGAGGGCGCTGAACAGCAGGGTTTCGGCGTTGTTGGTGGTCAGGCGCAGGCGCTTGGGCTTGCACAGCTGCAGCTTGCCGTCCGCCTCGAAGCGCCAGGCGTAGGGCGGCGCCAGGCTGTCCCAGTCGAGGCCGTCGTGCTGCTCCAGCTCCAGCGGGCTGCGCGGAATGCCGCGGCGGCGCAGGTAGTCCGGGCTGGCGCAGAGGATGCGGGTCATCGAGGCCAGCGGCGTGGCGACCAGGCGACTGTCCGGCAGCGGGCCGATGCGCACGACTATGTCCACTTCGCCGAGGTGTTCGCCGTGCAGGTCGGTGAAGCTGTCGATCAGGCGCAGCTGCACGTCCAGCCCGGGGTTGGCGCCGAGAAACTCGGCGATGGCCGGGGCCAGGTGGCGGCGGCCGAAGGGCGAGGGCGCGTCGATGCGGATCAGCCCCTCCGGCGCGCTGCTCAGCGACACCGCCTCGGCGCGCGCCAGGTGCAGTTCGGCGAGGATGCGCCGGGCGCGTTCGGCGAAGGCCAGGCCGGCCGGAGTGACGCGTACCGCGTGGGTGCTGCGGCTGAACAGGCTGCTGCCGAGGCCGCGCTCCAGGGCGTCGATGCGCCGCGCCACCGCCGAGGGCGTCAGCGGGTGGCGGCGCGCGGCGGCGGAGAAGCTGCCGGCCTCCAGCACGTCGAGAAAGAGTTGCAGCTGGTCGGTCAGGGCATCGGGGTTCATGGCGACTCTGTTGTGCGTGATAAGCGCAGCCATTGTGCGCGGCTATGCGTTTCCGCGCCAGCCGCCCCTGATTAGCATGCGCCCATTGCCTGGAGGTGCCATGAATCTGCTCGATCTAT
The DNA here is from genome assembly GCF_003696305.1 of Pseudomonas sp. AOB-7. Classification (GTDB taxonomy): domain Bacteria; phylum Pseudomonadota; class Gammaproteobacteria; order Pseudomonadales; family Pseudomonadaceae; genus Aquipseudomonas. Next base: position 45,923 of record NZ_RFFK01000002.1, read on the forward strand.
CGCTGAATCTGTTGCTGGGCCTGAGTCTGGGCACCCTGGGCGGGCTGTTCGGCATCGGCGGCGGGCTGATCGCCATTCCGGTGCTCGGCGTGCTGTTCGGCCTGGATCAGCAACTGGCCCAGGGCACAGCCCTGGTGATGGTGGTGCCCAACGTGATGCTGGCGCTGTGGCGCTACCACCAGCGCAACCGCATCGATCCGCGCCACGCACTGCTGCTCGGCGGCTCCAGCCTGCTCTGCGCCTGGCTGGCTTCGCTCTACGCGGTGGGGCTGGAGGCGCGCACCATGCGCTGGGCCTTCGTCGGCTTCCTGCTGGCCCTGGCCGGCTACAACCTGCTGCGCATGTCGATGCGCCAGGCGCCGGCCAGCGCCGAGCTGCGTCATCCCTGGGGCTGGTTCGGCGCGCTGGGCGGAGTCTCCGGCGCCATGGGCGGGCTGTTCGGCGTCGGTGGTGCGGTGGTGGCCACGCCGGTGCTGACCAGCCTGTTCGGCACCAGCCAGGTGGTGGCCCAGGGGCTATCGCTGTCGCTGGCGCTGCCCAGCACCGGGGTGACCCTGCTGACCTACGCGCTGCACCAGCACGTCAACTGGTGGATGGGCGTGCCCCTGGCGGTGGGCGGGCTGCTCAGCATCAGCTGGGGCGTGCGCATGGCCCACGCGTTGCCGGAGCGCCTGTTGCGCAGCCTGTTCTGCGGTTTTCTGCTGGTCTGTGCGGCGCTGCTGGCCCTGGAGTAGCAGCGGCGGGCGCTGCTGGATTGCCTCCGGCTACAGGCGAAAGCCCTCGACTATATGCTCGGCCAGGCACTCGGTGACCGGCGACTGGCTGGCCTCGTTGCGCAGCAGCACGATGCTCGCCGAGGGCATGGCCGGCAGCCCCTCGGCCTCGCCGATGATGCGCATGTCCGGGGTGATCAGGCTCTGCAGCTGCGCGGTGATCGCCAAGCCGGCGCTGACCACCGCCATGATCGCCGACAGGCTGGGGCTGGTGTAGGCGATGCGGTACTCGCGCTCCATGGCGTCCAGCGCATTGCACGCCCAGGAGCGGCAGAAGCATTGCGAGTTGAACATCGCCAGCGGCAGCGGCTCCTGTTCGTGCGGGCTGAAGCCCTGGGCCTCGGCCCAGACGATGCGCTCCTGGCGCAGCAACTGGCCGATTTCCTTGCCCGGTTCGCGAGTGACGATGGTCAGGTCCAGATCCTGGCGCTGCAGCAGCTGGAACGAGGGTTCGCAGTGCAGCTCGACCTGCACCATGGGGTAGGCCTGGGCGAAGCGCGAGAGGATGCCGGGCATGAAGCGCATCACGTAGTCGTCCGGCGTGCCGATGCGCACGGTGCCGACCATGTGCGGCTCGCGCAGGGTGGTCAGCAGCTCGCCGTGCAGCTTGAGGATGCGTCGGGCGTAACCGAGCAGCAGCTGGCCCTCGGCGGTCAGGCTGACCTGGCGGCCGTCGCGCTGGAACAGCGGGCGCTGCATCACGTCTTCCTCGAGGCGCTTCATCTGCATGCTCACCGCCGATTGGGTGCGGTTGACCGCCTCGGCGGCGCGGGTGAAGCCGCCCTGGTCGACGATGGCGACGAAGGTACGCAGCAGTTCGCTGTCGATGCTTGGGTACAGGGCCATCCATCAATCTCCCAGATGCAGTGCATAAGAAACATTCGTTGGATTGATCTTAAGCCCGGCGCGAGACTGGCGCCAACCCCACAGGGAGGGCAAAGAGATGAAAGGTCAAAAAGGTTATGCCGTCGCTCAGCCGCTGCACTTCGCCGCTCCGCGCCTGGGCGCCCGCTTGCTGTCGATGGCGCGTCAGTTGCGCCGCTGGTGGCAGCTGGCCGAGCAGCGCCGCCGTCTGGGCATGCTCGACGATGCCGCGCTCAAGGACATCGGCCTGAGCCGCGCCGATGCGCTGCAGGAGAGCGAGCGGCCGTTCTGGGACGATCCGCTCAAGCGCTGAGAGCCTGTTCAAAGGCTCGCGAGCTAGAGCAATGCAAGGCAAAAACAGGCGAGGGCGCGGAGTTTACGAGCTGTAAATGAGCAGCCCGAGCCTGTTTTTAACGCAGCAGTGCCGACGCACAGCAGACTTTGAAGCGGTTCTGAGGCCGTGGCGCTGTGGGGCTCGCCGGCTCGGCAGCGCAGCCCAATAACCGCATCATGTAATGGATAGACAAGGAGTGCCCATGCCCGGTTACCACCTGGCCCAGCTGAACATCGCCAACCTGGCGGCGCCGCTGGATTCGCCGCCGCTGGCCGATTTCGTCGCCAATCTGCAGCGCATCAACGCCCTGGCCGAGGCCTCGCCGGGCTTCGTCTGGCGCCTCGCGGACGAGGGGGGCGACGCCACCGCGTTGAGCCCGTTCGGTGAGGACGTGCTGGTCAATCTGTCGCTCTGGCGCGACGTCGAGAGCCTGAGCGACTACGTCTACAAATCGGCCCACACCGAGATGCTCAAGCGCCGCCGCGAATGGTTCGAGCCGGTGGCGCAGGCGCATCTGGTGCTCTGGTGGGTGGCGGCCGGACAGCGGCCGAGCCTCGAGGAGGCGGCCGAACGTCTGCAGCGCCTGCGCCGCGAGGGGCCGACGCCTGCGGCCTTCAGCTTTCGCCAGCGCTTCCTGGCGCCCGACGCGCAGCCGTCGTTGCCACTGGAGCTGGCGCGCGACTAGTCTGGGCGCACCGCCACTCCAGGGACGGCCCCATGCCCGATTCACTTTCCCTCGCCGAAGCCCGGCGCCTGGTACTGGCTGCCCAGGGCTTCGGTCGTGCCCCGCGCGGCGCCGTCGGCCGGCATCAGTTGCTGAGCCAGGTCGAGCGCCTCGGCGTGCTGCAGCTCGATTCGGTCAACGCGCTGGTGCGCTCGCACTACCTGCCGGCCTTTTCCCGTCTCGGCCACTACGCGCCCGAGCTGCTCGACCAGTTGGCCTGGGGCAAGCCGCGTCAGCGCGCGCTGTTCGAGTACTGGGGCCACGAGGCCTCGCTGTTGCCGCTGGAGATCCATCCCCTGCTGCGCTGGCGCATGCGCCGCGCGGCGCAGGGACGCGGCATCTACCGGCAATTGGCGGAATTCGGCGCACAACGCGGCGAGGTGATCGCCCGGGTGCTGCAGGCGGTGCGCGAGCAGGGCGCGCTGGGCGCCGGCAGCCTGTCGAGCCGCCAGCAGCGCGCCGGCCCCTGGTGGGACTGGAGCGAGGAGAAGCACGCGCTGGAATGGCTGTTCGCCGCAGGCGAAGTGACGGTGGCCGGACGCCGCGGTTTCGAGCGCCTGTACGACCTGCCCGAGCGGGTGATTCCCGCCGCCATCCTCGCGCAGGCGGAGCCGGACGAGGCCGAGGCGCAGCGCCACCTGCTGTTGCGCTCGGCCGCGGCGCTGGGACTGGCCACGGAACAGGATCTGCGCGACTACTACCGGCTCGACGCCGCCGACTGCAAGGCGCGCCTGGCCGAGCTGGTCGAGGCCGGCGCACTGCGGCCGCTGCGCGTCGAGGGCTGGAAGGCGCCGGGCTACTGCCTCGGCGAGCCGAGCATCCCGCGCAGGATCGAGGCCAGCGCGCTGCTGTCGCCGTTCGACTCGCTGATCTGGGCCCGCGAGCGCACCGAGCGCCTGTTCGGCTTTCGTTATCGCCTGGAACTCTACACCCCGGCGCACAAGCGCGTGCACGGCTACTACGTGCTGCCGTTCCTGTACCAGGAGCGCCTGCTGGCACGTGTCGACCTGCGCAGCGAACGGGCGCAGGGTCGTCTGGCGGTGCATGCCGTGCATCTGGAGGCGGCGTGGCCGAGCGAGGACGCGCTGCCGGCGCTGGCCGGCGCGCTGCGAGCGCTGGCGCAGTGGCTGGGGCTGGACGGGGTGGCGCTGCACTGCCGCTCGCAGCCGGCGCAGCGCTTGCGCGGGGCCTTGCTCGAAACCTAGCCCGGATTGCCGCCGGGCTAGGGCGCTGGCGTCTCCTAGCGGCGCACCTGCTTCAGCGTCTCGGCGATCATAAAGGCCAGTTCCAGCGACTGGTCGGCGTTCATCCGTGGGTCGCAGTGGGTGTGATAACGGTCCGACAGGCTGTCCTCGGTGACCGGGCGGGCGCCGCCGATGCATTCGGTGACGTTCTGCCCGGTCATCTCGATATGGATGCCGCCGGCGTGGCTGCCTTCGGCCTGGTGCACGGCGAAGAACTGTTTGACCTCGGCGAGGATCTGCGCGAAGTCGCGGGTCTTGTAGCCGCTCGAGGCCTTGATGGTGTTGCCGTGCATCGGGTCGGAGCTCCACAGCACCTGGCGGCCTTCGCCCTGCACCTTGCGCAGCAGGCGCGGGAAGTGCTGCTCGACCTTGTCGGCGCCCATGCGCACGATCAGGTTGAGGCGGCCCGGGTCGTTGTCCGGGTTGAGCACGTCGATCAGGCGGATCAGCTCGTCCGGGTCCATGCTCGGGCCGACCTTGACCCCGATGGGGTTCTCGATGCCGCGCATGAACTCGACGTGGGCACCGTCCAGCTGGCGGGTGCGGTCGCCGATCCACAGCATGTGCGCCGAACAGTCGTACCAGCGCCCGGTGAGGCTGTCCTGGCGCACGAAGGCCTGCTCGTAGTTCAGCAGCAGCGCCTCGTGGGCGGTGAAGAAGCTGGCTTCGCGCAGCTGCGGCGCGCTGTCCATGCCGACCGCGCGCATGAAGGCCAGGGTCTCGTCGATGCGGTTGGCCAACTGGTGGTACTTCTCGGAGAGGGCCGAGTTGGCGATGAAGTCCAGGTTCCACTGGTGCACCTGGTGCAGGTCGGCGAAGCCGCCCTGGGCGAAGGCGCGCAGCAGGTTGAGGCTGGCGGTAGCCTGGTGGTAGGCCTGCAGCAGGCGCTCCGGATCCGGCACGCGGCTGGCGGCGTCGAACTCGATGGCGTTGACGATATCGCCGCGGTAGGCCGGCAGGGTGACGCCGTCGATGGTCTCGCTGCCGGACGAGCGCGGCTTGGCGAACTGGCCGGCCATGCGCCCGACTTTCACCACCGGGCAGCCGGCGGCGAAGGTCATGACGATGGCCATCTGCAGCAGCACCTTGAAGGTGTCGCGAATCTTCGCCGCGGAAAACTCGGCGAAGCTCTCGGCGCAGTCGCCGCCCTGCAGGAGGAAGGCGCGGCCCTGGGTGACCTCGGCGAACTGCCGGCGCAGCTCGCGGGCCTCACCGGCGAACACCAGCGGCGGGTAGCCGGCCAGGGTCTGCTCGACCCGGGCGAGGTGGGCGGCATCGGGGTATTCGGGTTGCTGCTGGATGGGTTTGGCTCTCCAGCTTGCGGGGCTCCAGGCGTGCGACATGCGGCGTCTCTATCGGCTAATCGGACAGACCTGCATGGTAACCGATAAGCCTGCTGGCCGTAGGGTGTGTGGGCCCGCCAGGCCGTGCGCACCGAGGGCCGGGTGCGGTGCGCGCGCAGCCTAGGCGGTGGTCGGCTGCAGGTCCGCCGCCGGCTGGCGGCGCGGCAGCACCTCGCGGCTCGGCAGGAAGCGCCCGTAATCCTGCGTCTTGCCCAGCTCCTCGGGGTATTCCAGGCCGCGGCGGTAGGCGATGCGGCCGTTGATCAGGGTGGCCTCCACCGCCGCATCGTTGCGCTTGACCACCCGCGTCAGGCCGAGCACTTCCATCGGCGCCTCGGCGATGGCGTCCAGCTCCTCGGTGAGCCCCTCGGGGTTGATGATCACCAGGTCGGCGCGGTCGCCGACGCGGATATAGCCGGCGTCCACGCCGATGAAGTCGGCCAGCTCGCCGCTGCAGCGGCGCACCGCCTGGCCCAGTTCCATGAAGGGCGTGCCGGCCAACTGCGCATCGCGCACATACTTGAGAAAGCGCAGCGGGAAGTTGTACTGGGCGATGGAACGCAAGTGCGCGCCGGAATCGGCGAAGCCGGGGTGGGTCCAGGGGCTGGCCAGCAGCTTGCGCATGATCGGCTCGCGATCGTTGCCGTAGCAGGTGCTCCACTTCAGCGCTTCACGGTACTGGCAGGCCAGCTCGAAGTAGGCGTCCACCGCGTCCAGGCCGCGAGCCTCGCCGAGCTGCCTGAAGTTCTGGCCGACCAGGCTGGCATCCGGGCACTCGGTCACCCAGCAGTCGGAGAAGTCGCGGTGCCACAGGCCCTTGGTCAGCACCGCCTTGACCTGCTGCTTGAACAGGGCGCGGAACGCCGGTTCCTTGACCTTGGCGTAGAGCTCGTCCGGGTCCTTGATGTTGCGCAGGATCTCGCCGGCGCCGAACTCCTCGAAGGCGTTCACGTTGAGCCCTTCCAGGCGCAGGGTGAAGGGCGCGGGCAGGGTCTGCCAGCGGAAGTGGCCGCGCAGCACGCGGTTGGCCAGCCAGCCGGAGAGGCGGGTGAAGCGGTGCAGCAGCGGCTGCGACTTGAGGTCCAGCGCCGTGAGCATGGTGCACTTGAGCGGCTGTCTGAACCAGCCGTGGGCCTGCCAGAGGAAGGCGAACACATTGACCTTGGTCACCGCGTTCGGCGCGCCCTGCAGCACCGCGCCGCGGCGGCGCAGCACGGCGAACAGGCGCGAGAACTCCTTCCAGTTGGCGAAAGTCGAGGGCAGCGGGCTGGACCAGGCGCGCTCGCCGTCCATCTTGTCCAGGCGCGTGGTCATCACCGACAGGCCGATGCAGCCGGCGTCCAGCGCCTCCTCCAGCAACTGCTCCATGCGCTGCAGCTCGGCCTCGCTCGGCGCCACCTTGCTGGTGGCGCGCGTGAGGCCCATTACCGCTACGCGCAGTTCGGAGTGGCCGAGAAAGGAGCTGACGTTCGGGCCCAGTGCATGCTGGTCGTAGAAGGCGCGGTAGCCGGCGGCGTCGCGCCAGCTCTTCTTCTCCTGGAGGATCGGCAGCACGTATTCGCGCGGCACCGCCTCGACGCGGGTGAACAGGTCCGAGCAGTCCTCGGCGTCGGCCAGCACCATGCTGATCGAGCAGGAGCCGATGGTCACGCTGGTCACGCCGTGGCGCACCGACTCCTTGAGCGCCGGCGCGGCGATCACTTCGGCGTCGTAGTGCGAGTGGATTTCCAGAAAGCCCGGGGTGACCCACTTGCCGGCGGCGTCGATCACCTCGGCGCCGCGCTCATCCAGCGGGCTGAGGCTGAGGGTGTCGATGCGGCCGTGCTTGATGCCGATATGGCGCAGCGCGCCGGGTGCGCCGCTACCGTCGAAGTACAGGCCGTTGTTGATGACGATGTCGAAACTCATGCGAGGCTCCAGGGGGCCAGCAGCAGAACGCCGGTGACCAGCAGCAGGCAGTAGATGGCGAGGCGGAAATGGCGCTCGTCGAAGCGCCGGTGCAGGCGTTCGCCCAGCCACAGGCCGAGCAGCAGCAGCGGGGCGTAGGCGAGCACCTGGGGCAGGGCCGGCTGCAGGCGGCCGTCGAGCAGGAAGGCGGCGGTCAGCAGGCTGTTGAGGCTGAACCAGACCGTCACCAGGGTGGCGCGAAAGCGTGCCTTGTCCAGCGTCGTGCCGGCCAGGCCGTAGACCAGCAGCGGCCCGCCGGAGGCGAACAGGCCGTGGCTGAGGCCGGCGCCGAGGGTAATAGCGCGGGTCAGCCAGGCCGGGCGCAGCGGTAGCGCTGCGGCATGGCGCAGGCGCCACAGCTCGCGCCCGGCGAACCACAGGATCAGCAGGCCGAAGCCGCGCTTGAGCAGCGCCGCGTCGAGATAGGGCAGCAGCCAGTAGCCGAGCAGGGTGCCGGCGAGCATGCCCGGCAGTATGGTGCCGAGCAGCAGCGGGCGGTCGATCTGCGCGCGGTGGCGCCACACCAGGTAGCCGGTCATGCCGATGTTCAGCGGCACCAGCACCGGCAGCAGCTGGTCGATGGGCAGCAGCAATGCACCCAGCGACAGGGCGATCACTATGCTGCCGAAACCGGTGACCGCCTCCAGGGTGTAGGCCAGCAGGATAAAGGCGCCGAGGGCGTAGGGGGCGAAGGCCATCAACCCAGCTCCCCGGCGAAGCGCCGGCTCATCTGCCGGTAGTAGAGGGCCGGGGCGACGCGCCAGAGCAGGCTGGCCAGCCAGCTGCCGCGATCCGGAAACAGGCGCTCGCGGCGCTGCTCCAGGGCCTCGAGGATTTCCCCGGCCATCCAGTCGGCGCCGCGAATGCGGCCTACGGTCGAGCGCGCATGGCCGGCCGGCTGGCCGTCGCCGCCCAGGGCGTTGCGCTCGATGGGGGTGTCGAGAAAGCTCGGGTAGACCATCAGCAGGCCGATGCCGTCGCGGCCGATCTCCGCACGCAGCACCTCGAAGGCCTGGCCCAGGGCGCTTTTCGCCGCGCAGTAGCCGGCGCGGCCGAGCACCGGCATCCAACCGGCCATGGAGCCGATGGCGACGACCTGGCCGCGGCTCTGGCGCAGCAGCGGCAGGGCGGCGAGGGTCAGCTCCAGCGGCGCATGGTAGTCCACCGCCATGACCTTGCGCAGCACCGCCGGGGCGGTGTGCACGGTGGGCGAGCGGTGGGTGATGCCGGCGTTGTTGAGCAGCACGTCGAGGCGGCCGAAGTGCGTGCGGCAAGTCGCCAGCAGCTGCTGGTGCAGCGCCGGATCGGTGATATCGCCGGCCACGCCGAGCACGCGCGCTTGGCCCAGCTCCCCGACGCGCGCGGCCAGGCCGCTCGCGTCGATATCGGTGAGCAGCAGGGCGTCGCCGCGGGCGTGGCAGGCGCGCGCCAGTTGCCAGCCGAGGCCGCTGGCGGCGCCGGTGATCAGGACGACTCGCATCATTTTTCTCCGAGAGCGATCAGCGGGGCTGTGAGTGGCGGCGGCGGGCGGCGCGACCAGAACCAGGCCAGGGCCAGGCCCGAGACCAGGTGCCAGCAGCCCCAGAAGGCGGCGATCAGCAGCATGCCGCCGGCCTGGGGGAAGAAGGTGAAGATGATCACCAGGCCCAGCGCCGAGTTCTGGATGCCCACCTCCAGGGTGATGGCGCGACGTTCGGCGACCGCCAGACCGCTCAGCCGCGCGCTGAGGTAGCCGATGCTCAGGGCCAGGGCGTTGTGCGCCACCACCAGCCAGAAGAACAGGTGGAAGTGCGTGGTGAACTGCTCGAGGTTGCGGCTGAAGGCCAGGGCGACGAAACCGAGCATCACCAGCAGGGCGAACAGGCGCAGCGGTTTTTCCACCTTGAGGGTCAGCTGCGGAAAGCGCCGGCCGACCCACATGCCGGCCACCAATGGCAGACCCAGCACCAGCAGCACCAGCAGGAGCAGGCCGAGCGGGTCGAGGGCGATCTGCGTCAGCAGCGGTCGGGTGTACGGGTTGAGCCAGGCGTACAGGGCGAAGTTCAGCGGCGTCAGCAGGCTGGCGGCGAGGCTGGACACCGCGGTCATGCTTACCGACACGGCGACGCTGCCGCGCGCCATCCAGGTCATGATGTTGGAGAAGCTGCCGCCGGGGCAGGCGGCGATCAGCGCCATGCCCAGGGCCAGTTCCGGCTGGATGCGCAGCGCCCAGCAGGCCAGGCAGGTCAGCGCCGGCAGCAGCACGAACTGCGCCAGCAGGCCGATCAGCGGCGCCTTGGGCGCTCGGGCGATGCGGCGGAAGTCCTCGGCGCGCAGGTCGAGCGACACGCCGAACATCATCAGGGCGACGATCAGGTTGATCAGTACCAGGTTGCTGGGGTCGAAGGCGATAGTGACGGCTTCCACGTTCAGGCTCCCTGGGCGGCCGGCATGGCGCCGGCGGCCAGCTCGCGGCGCAGCGCCGCGCTATGGGTGGCGATGCGCTGACGATAGCTGTCCTTGTGCACGTAGTAGGCCATGCGCTCCAGGTCCAGGTACCGGTAGCCGCCGTCCAGGCGCTGCCCGGCGCGTTCGCGCTTGAGCCGGCGCAAGGCCTCGGCCGCCGGACTGCCGGCCTGCAGCTGGCGGATGTACAGGGCCACCAGCTCGGCTTGCTCGTCGCGGCCCTGCCAGCCGAGACCGGAGGCCTCGACCATGCCGAGCATGAACAGGTCGTCCCGTTCGGGGTGGAAGACGTTGAGGTACAGCTGCGGCGCGCCGGCGCCCTGCGGCCAGTTCAGCTCGCCGCGTTCGATAAAGGGATAGTCGAGCTTGTAGCCGGTGGCCATCAGGATCAGGTCGTACTCGCCCTGTTCGCCGTTGGCGAAGTGCACGCTGTGGCCGTCCACCGCGACGATATCGCCGCGGGCGCGGATATCGCCGTGGCCGAGGTGGTGCAGCACCAGCGAGTTCATCACCGGGTGCGACTCGTACAGGCGGTAGTCCGGATCCGGCAGGCCGTACTGCGACGGCTTGCCGACCAGGGCGCGCACCAGCAGGCCGTCGACCAGCTGCTTGAGCCGGCGCGGCAGCCTGATCGCGCCGCCGAAGGTGTCGGTGGGCTTGCCGAGAATGAACTTGGGCAGGAAGTAGTAGCCGCGGCGCACCGACAGGTCCACCGAGGCGGCGCGGTGCACGGCATCCACCGCGATGTCGCAGGCCGAATTGCCGCAGCCGACCACCAGCACGCGCTTGCCGGTGAAGAGCTCGGCGCTCTTGTAGGCGCAAGAATGCAGCAGCTCGCCGCTGAACTCGCCCGGCAGCGCCGCCAGGTTCGGCGTATGCAGGGTGCCATTGGCGATCAGCACGCCGTCGAAGCGCCATTCGCGGCGCTCGCCATGGCGCTCGCTGATCAGCTGCCAGCCTTGGTCCAGGCGCTGCAGCTGCACCACCCGGGTGTCGAACTGGTAGTGCGGGTACAGGCCGAACTGCCGCGCGTAGTCGCGGAAATAGCGGCGCATCTCGCTGTGGTGCGGGTAGGGCGCCACCTCGGCGCGCATGGGGAATTCGCTGAACTCGGTGGTGCCCTTGGAGGAAATCAGGTGGGCCGAGTGGTACATGGTGCTGTGCGGGTTGTCGATGTCCCACAGGCCGCCGACATCGCTGTGCAGCTCGAAACCGACGAAGTCGATGCCGTGCTTCTTCAATTGCCGGGCCGTGCACAGGCCCATGGGACCGGCGCCGATGATGGCGTACATGGCGAACCTCGTTATTGTTATGAGTGAGCAGCGCAAGTGCTGGAATTATCGCGTGACCGGGGGCGGCCGCTTCAATGACAATCGGCGCCTTTGCCCCGTCGCTTCTGGTGCGGGATGTCACTGCTGGAGGGAGAGCCATGCCGGGATTGCCGCCGAGCGACGAGTTGCAGATGCAGGACGAGGTGCTGCTGGCCGAGGTGCGCGACGCCTTCGGGGTGATCCGCGTGGTGCAGATCGGCGCCTACCGCTTCCTCGAGTTCGGCGAGGCCATCGAGCAGAGCTGCGTGTTCGCCGGCGACCCGAGCTGGCTGGAGTACGACTACACCCGCGCCATGCTGCTCGGCGCGTTGTGCCACGATGCGCCGGAGACCGCGCTGTTTCTCGGTCTGGGCGCCGGCAACCTGACCCAGGCCTGCCTCAGGTTTCTACCCTTGGAGGATGTCGAGGCCATCGAGCTACGCCCCGACGTGCCGCGTCTGGCCATGGAGTTTCTCGGCCTGGACGACGACCCGCGGCTGACCATCCGCATCGGCGACGCCACCGAGCTGCTGGGCAGCGCCGAGACCGCCGACCTGATCTTCCTCGACCTCTACACCGACCAGGGGCCGGGCGCCGGCCACCTGGCCTGGCGCTTTCTCGAGCGTTGCCGGGAAAAGCTCAACCCCGGCGGCTGGCTGATCATCAACCAGTGGGCCGGCAACGACGGCAAGCCGCTCGGCGCCGCGCTGCTGCGCGGGCTCTACCACCGCCACTACTGGGAATGCCCGGTGAAGGAGGGCAACGTGGTGCTGCTGATCCCCGCCGACCTCGACCAGCAACTGGATCGCGGCCGCCTGCAGGCGCGCGCCGGCGAGCTGGCGCCGCGCCTGGGCTACTCGCTGCAGCCCTTGATCGAGGCGTTGCGCCCGGCCACCTGAGGCGCAGGGCAGGGTGGATGTCGCTGTCTGCAGCCACCAGAAGCGGTGGATCGGTGACGCGCGATCCACCCTACGCAAGCCTGGCTTGCAGGCAGTCATGCATCGGCTGGTTCCGCTCAGCGCCCCTGAAAATTCCCCGGACGCCGTTCGAGCATGGCGCGCACGCCCTCGGCGGCGTCCTCGCTGGCCATCAGCTGCTTGACCGTGCCGTGCAGCGCGGCCGCCGCCGCGGCCTCGCCCTCGCGCACCGCCTGGCGCGCCGAGGCCAGGGTGGCGCGCACGCCCAGCGGCGCCTGCGCGGCGATGCGTTCGGCCAGGCGCAACGCTTTGGGCAGCAGTTCCTCGCTGGCCAGCACCTCCTGCACCAGCCCCAGGCGATAGGCCTCGTGAGCGTCGAACTCGTCGCCGGTGAGCAGCCAGCGCATGGCGTTGCCCCAGCCGGCCTGCTGGTGCAGGCGCAGGGTGGCGCCGCCGAAGGGGAAGATGCCGCGCTGCACCTCCATCTGGGCGAAACGGGTGTTGCTGGCGCACAGGTTGATGTCCGCGGCCAGCATCAGCTCGATGCCGATGGTGTAGCAGTAGCCCTGCACCGCGAGCAGCACCGGCTTGCTCACCCGCGGTCCGCCGAACACGCCCCAGGGGTCGCAGCCGCCCGCGGGAATCTGCCAGCCGGCGGCGAACTGGGCGGCCACCTTGGCCAGGTCGAGGCCGGCGGTGAAGTGCTCGCCATGGGCGAACACCAGCGCCACGCGCGCCTCGTCGTCGCGCTCGAACTCGCCGTAGGCCCGGCACAGGTCGTCGAGCATGTCGAGGTCGAAGGCATTGCGCTTGGCCACCCGGTCGAGGCCGAGCAGCAGGATGTGGCCGCGTTTTTCGCGGCTGACGCGGCCGCGGTCGGAGGAGGTCATGAGGATGATCCTTGGCTCGTGGAGGAGGTCGCAGGGATATAGCCGGCCGCCGCGCGCTTGTCCATGGCGGCGACCGTTTGGCAGCGCACGGCCGGGAAAACTGCAAAAACCGCCACCCGCGTCAGGAATTTCCGGTATAGTGCGCGCCGGCCAATTCTCTGGCCACGTTCAGGTAGCGCAATTCGCCCGAAGCCCGACTTCGGCAGCCAGTCCCGCAGCGGACTATCCTTGACGATTCACTTTTCATCACGTCTTCGCAAATCCCCGCCGAACCAGGCTGCCAGGGTGACCCACAAGGTCTTACACGGCATGCGCAGCTTTGGAACATGGGTCTTTGCGGATGCACTAGAGGCAGACCCATGACCCAGGAAATCGGCGGCTTCGCCGCGCTCGGACTTCACCCCAATATTCTCGCCGCTCTGACCGCCGTCGGTTACGAAGAGCCCTCGCCGATCCAGGCGCAGGCGATTCCGGTGATCCTCGCCGGCCACGACATGATCGGCCAGGCGCAGACCGGCACCGGCAAGACCGCCGCCTTCGCCCTCCCGCTGCTGTCGAAGGTCGACCCGGCCAAGCGCGAGCCGCAGGTGCTGATCCTCGCCCCGACCCGCGAGCTGGCCCTGCAGGTGGCCACCGCCTTCGAAACCTACTCCAAGCAGATGCCCGGCCTGAACGTGGTCGCCGTCTACGGCGGCGCGCCCATGGGCCCGCAGCTCAAGGCCATCCGCCAGGGCGCGCAGGTCATCGTGGCCACCCCGGGCCGTCTGGTCGACCACCTGCGTCGCGACGAGAAAGTGCTGTCGACCATCCAGTACCTGGTGCTCGACGAGGCTGACGAGATGCTCAAGCTGGGCTTTATGGACGACCTCGAAGTGATCTTCGAGGCCATGCCGGAAAGCCGCCAGAGCGTGCTGTTCTCCGCGACCCTGCCGCACTCGATCCGCGCCATTGCCGAGAAGCACCTGCGTAACCCGCAGCACATCAAGATCGCCTCCAAGACCCAGACCGTGACTGCCATCGAGCAGGCGCACCTGATGGTCCACGCCGACCAGAAGCACGCCGCCGTACTGCGCCTGCTGGAAGTCGAGGAGTTCGATGCGCTGATCGGTTTCGTGCGTACCAAGCAGGCCACCCTGGACCTCGCCGCCGCGCTGGAAGCCAAGGGCTACAAGGCCGCCGCGCTGAACGGTGACATCGCCCAGAACCAGCGTGAGCGGGTGATCGACTCGCTCAAGGACGGCCGCCTGGATATCGTCATCGCCACCGACGTGGCCGCCCGCGGCCTCGACGTGCCGCGCATCACTCACGTGATGAACGTCGACATGCCCTATGACCCGGAATCCTACGTGCACCGTATCGGCCGCACCGGTCGTGCCGGCCGTACCGGTCGCGCGCTGCTGCTGGTGACTCCGCGCGAGCGCCGCATGTTGCAGGTGATCGAGCGCGTCACCGGGCAGAAGGTCGGCGAAGTCAAGCTGCCGAACGCCCAGCAGGTGCTGGATGCGCGGATCAAGAAGCTCACCAGCAGCCTGGCGCCGCTGGTGGCCGATGCCGAAGCCAGTCATGGCGAACTGCTCGACCGCCTGACCGCCGAAATCGGCTGCAGCCCGCGCGCGCTGGCCGCCGCCCTGTTGCGCAAGGCGACCAACGGCCAGGCCCTGGATCTGGCCAGCGTCGAGCGCGAGCAGCCGCTGGTGCCGGGCGCCGGTGGTGCGCCGCGCGAGCGTCGTGAGCGCGATGGCGAGCGCAGCGCTGAGCGCGGTGAGTACCGCGAACGTCGCGCGCCGCTGCCGCTGACCGAAGGTCGCGTGCGCTGCCGTACCGCGCTGGGCACGCGCGACGGTATCGCCGCGAAGAACCTGCTCGGCGCCATCCTCAACGAGGGCGGCCTGGCTCGCGAAGCCATCGGCCGCATCCAGATCCGCGAGACCTTCAGCCTGGTCGAGCTGCCGGAAGACGGCCTGGATCGCCTGCTCGGCAAGCTCAAGGACACCCGCGTTGCCGGCAAGGCCCTGAAGCTGCGCCGCTACCGCGAGGATTGATCGCGCAGCGATAAACGAAAAGCCCCGCCAAGTGCGGGGCTTTTTCGTTTCTGGCCTGTAGCCGGATGCAGTCCGGGGCCGATGGGCTTGCCAGGCGCGTAGCCCGGGTTGAGCGCGCCGATACCCGGGCAAGGCCCTGCGCGCCGGTTCAGCCGAAGCGGTAGATATCCATGCCCAGCGCCCCATAGGTGAAGCCGGCATGCTCCAGCTTGAAGGCGCCACCGGCACCGCGGGCGAAGAACAGCGGCAGCAGGTGCTCGTCCGTGGGGTGGTTGCGCGCCGCGTGCGGCGCCAGCTGGCGGTAGCGGTGCAGGGCGTCTTCGTCGTCGGCTTCGAGTTGGGCCACCATCCAGTCGCGAAACTCCCTGGCCCAGGGGGTGACGACCTCGGGGCCGGCGCGCCAGTCGAGTTCACCGAGGTTGTGGGTGATGCTGCCGGAGCCGATCAGCAGCACGCCCTCGGCGCGCAAACCGGCCAGGGCGCGGCCGACGCGGGTCTGCAGCTCGGGGCCGAGCTGGCTGGGTAGCGACAGTTGCAGCACGGGGATGTCGGCGGCCGGGTACAGCAACGACAGCGGCACCCAGGCGCCGTGATCGAAGGGGCGCTGCGGGTCGAGCGCGGCGGGCAAGCCGGCATCGCTCAGGCGCTGGGCAATCTCTGCTGCCAGCGCAGGCGCGCCGGGGGCCGGGTACTGCACGGCATACAGGGCGGGCGGAAAGCCGCCGAAGTCGTGCCAGGTTTGCGGGCGCTCGGCACTGGTCAGTTGCAGGCGATCGCTTTCCCAGTGCGCCGAGACCACCAGCACGGCGCGCGGGCGCGGCAACTCGGCCGCCAGGCGGGCCAGGGCCGGGCCGCTGGCGCCCGGTTCGAGGGCGAGCATGGGGGAGCCGTGGGAGATGAACAGCGAAGGCAGCATGGTGCTAACTCCTGGAGTAGGATGCGGCCATCTTGGTGGCTGGACCTATCCGATACCAGCATAAATTCTTGAGCCTTATCATCGATTTACCTGGAGGTTTTGCGTGCACGAAAGTTTTTGGCAGGAGCGCTGGGCGCGCGATCAGATCGGTTTTCACCTGGATCAGGTCAATCCCTACCTGCAACGGCACTGGCCGGCGCTGGCGGTGCCTGTGGGCGCGCGAGTGCTGGTGCCGCTGTGCGGCAAGAGCCTGGACCTGGCCTGGTTGGCCGGCCAGGGCTATCGCGTGCTGGGCGTGGAGCTGGCGGAAAAGGCCGTGCAGGACTTCTTCGCCGAGCAGGGCCTGCAGGCCGAGGTCGTCCGGCACGGGGCGTTCAAGCTCTACCGCGCCGGCGCGCTGGAGCTGTGGTGCGGCGATTTCTTCGCCCTGCGCGCCGAGGATGTCGCCGATTGCCAGGCGCTGTTCGATCGCGCCGCGCTGATCGCCCTGCCGCCGCAGATGCGCGAGCGCTATGCGGCGCACCTGACGGCGATTTTGCCGCGCGGTTGCCGCGGCCTGCTGATCACCCTGGATTACGCCCAGAGCCAGATGGACGGGCCGCCCTTCGCCGTCGGCGACGACGAGGTGCAACGGCACGCCGCCGCCGCCTGGCAGGTGCAGGAGCTGCAGCGCGAGGACGTGCTGGCGGGCAACTGGAAGTTCATCCGTCATGAGCTCAAGGCGCTGGACGAGGTGGTCTATCGGCTGGAGAAGCTTGTGTAGGCTTCGCCACGCGCGCCGCCAGGGATGCTGCACGCGGCCCTACGAAACAAAAAAGGCGACCCGCAGGTCGCCTTTTCATTGTTGCTTGCGATCAACCCAGGCGGCGCAGCGCCTCGATGCGATCTTCCAGCGGCGGGTGGCTCATCAGTAGGCCGGCCAGGCCGTTCTTCAGGCCGCCGTTGATGCCGAAGGCAGTCAGGCTGTCCGGCATGTTCACCGGTACGCCCTGTTCGGCGCGCAGGCGCTGCAGCGCGGCGATCATGGCGCCGGTGCCGGCCAGGCGGGCGCCGGCTTCGTCGGCCTTAAACTCGCGTTTGCGCGAGAACCACATGACGATGATGCTGGCCAGGATGCCCAGTACCAGTTCGGCAAAGATGGTCGCGACGAAGTAGCCGATGCCATGGCCGTCCTCGTTCTTGAGGATGGCCTTGTCGACGAAGTTGCCGAAGATGCGCGCGAAGAACATCACGAAGGTGTTCACCACGCCCTGGATCAGCGCCAGGGTGACCATGTCGCCGTTGGCCACGTGGCCGATCTCGTGGGCCAGCACCGCGCGCACTTCATCCGGGGAGAAGCGCTCGAGCAGGCCCTGGCTGACGGCGACCAGCGCGTCGTTCTTGTTCCAGCCGGTGGCGAAGGCATTGGACTCGTAGGCGGGGAAGATACCGACTTCCGGCATCTTGATCCCGGCTTCGCGCGACAGCTCCTCGACGGTCTGCAGCAGCCACTGTTCGTGGCGGGTGCGCGGCTGGGTGATGATCTGGGTGCCGGTGCTCATCTTCGCCATCCACTTGGAGATGAACAGCGACACCAGCGAGCCGGCGAAACCGAACACGGCGCAGAAGATCAGCAGGCTGCCATGGTTCTGGCCGGTGAAGCGATCGACCCCCAGCAGTTTGAGGGTGATGCTGGCGATGATCAGCACCGCCAGGTTGGTGGCCAGGAACAACATAATGCGCATCATGGTGTGAACGGACTCCTCACGGGGAAAGACGTACGAGTAATGCGGGCTATATAAGGGCGCGCCCCCCAGGGTTTCAACCAGCGACTATTTCAAACTATGTCGCCTGAACCCTGCAGGTTGCTCTCGAACAGCAGGCGGGTCAGGCGCGCGGTACGTTCGCCGTGTTGCTGGGCCAGCGCCTCGCGCAGTTGGAAGGCCAGGGTAGCATGCACCCGGCGCACGCTGGGCGGTAGCGCCTGGCTCTCGCCCACGGCGTGGGGAATGGCCCGCGACAGGCGCAGGAAACCCTTCTCGGTCAGCACCGCCTGGTCCAGCGCGTCGTAGGCGATGGTCGACTCGAAGCGCAGATAGCCTTCCTCGGCCAGCCACAGCAGGGCGCCGAGACAGGCCTGGTGGCGCTTGCTCGGCAGGCCGAACTCGTCGGGCTCCTCGCGGCCGATCAGGTCCTCGACGTACAGCGCCAGCTTGCGCGGGAAGGCCTGATAGAGCAGCAGCAGGCCGCCGGCGGCGTCCTTGTAGAAGTCGTCGATCTGCAGATCCATGCCGGCCTACTGGCTGTAGCCCTTGAGGAAGTTGCCGATGCGGCCGATGGCCTGCTCCAGGTCGTCGACCCTTGGTAAGGTGACCACGCGGAAGTGATCCGGCCAGGGCCAGTTGAAGGCGGTGCCCTGGACGATCAAGAGTTTCTCCGACAGCAGCAGGTCGAGGACGAACTTCTCGTCGTTGTGGATCGGGCAGACCTTGGGGTCGATCCGCGGGAAGGCGTACAGCGCGCCCATCGGCTTGACGCAGCTGACCCCGGGAATGTCGTTGAGCAGTTCCCAGGCGCGGTTGCGCTGCTCGAGCAGGCGGCCGTTGGGCAGCACCAGGTCGTTGATGCTCTGGTAGCCGCCGAGCGCGGTCTGGATCGCATGCTGGCTCGGCACGTTGGCGCACAGGCGCATATTGGCCAGGATGTCCAGGCCCTCGATATAGCTCTGCGCCTTGTGCTTGGGCCCGGAGATGGCCACCCAGCCGGAACGGAAACCCGCCACCCGGTAGCTCTTGGACAGGCCGTTGAAGGTCAGGCACAGCACGTCCGGCGCCAGCGAGGCGGTGCTGATGTGCACGGCCTCGTCGTAGAGGATCTTGTCGTAGATCTCGTCGGAGAACAGCACCAGGTTGTGCTGGCGCGCCAGCTCGACGATATCCAGCAGCACCTCGCGCGAATACACCGCGCCGGTGGGGTTGTTCGGGTTGATCAGCACCAGGGCCTTGGTGTTGGGGGTGATCTTGGCGCGCATGTCGGCGACATCGGGGAACCAGCCGGCCTGCTCGTCGCACAGGTAGTGCACCGGCTTGCCGCCGGACAGCGCCACTGCCGCGGTCCACAGCGGGTAGTCGGGGGCCGGGATCAGCACCTCGTCACCGTTGTTGAGCAGCGCCTGCATGGCCATCACGATCAGCTCGGAGACGCCGTTGCCGAGGTAGATGTCCTCGATGCCGACGCCTTCGACCTGTTTCTGCTGGTAGTACTGCATCACCGCCTTGCGCGCGCTGAACAGGCCCTTGGAGTCGCTGTAGCCCTGGGCGGTGGGCAGGTTGCGGATGACGTCCTGGAGGATTTCCTCCGGCGCCTCGAAACCGAACGGCGCCGGGTTGCCGATATTCAGCTTGAGGATGCGCTGGCCTTCCTCTTCCAGACGTTTGGCGTGCTTGAGCACCGGCCCGCGGATGTCGTAGCAGACGTTGGCGAGCTTGTTCGATTTGCTGACCTGCATGTAAGGGATCCCGAGCGATGGATAACCCGCCGAAGCACGCTGCAAAAGTCTCGCGACGGAGAATCTTGGCAGCCTGTAACGCGGGTGACAGACTGGCGTCGAATCATACGTGGCGGCCTGAGCGCGGCAAAGGTGCCAGTCCGGCTTTTTTAAGCGAGGATGCGCCCAGGTAGCGGCCAGGTAGCAGCGGCTTCCGCCGCGAACTCAACGCGCCCCGCGTACAACCAAGGCCAGCGCTGTCACGCATCGCCTGGCTTTTATCGAGGAGGAACCCTGCCCGTGGACAAACTCGACAAACCCCTGGAGGCCTGGCGCGAGGAACTGTCGCAGGAGCAGTTTCATGTCTGTCGCCTGGGCGGCACGGAGCGGCCCTTTACCGGCGAGTATCACGACAGCAAGACGCCGGGGGTCTATCACTGCGCCTGCTGCGGCGAGGCGCTGTTCGACTCCGACGCCAAGTACGACTCTGGCAGCGGCTGGCCGAGCTACTTCCAGCCGGTCAGCGACGAGGCGATCGCCCGGCTCGACGACTTCAGCCATGGCATGCACCGCATCGAGGTGAAATGCGCCAAGTGCGACGCCCACCTCGGCCACGTGTTCCCCGACGGGCCACGGCCGACCGGGCTGCGCTACTGCATCAATTCGCTGTCGCTGAAACTGCTGCCGCGCGCTTGAGGGGGAGCGCCAGGCGCCTGATCTGCCAGGCGCCTGGCCGCCTCAGCCTTGCCGCCGGGACTGCTGCTGAGTCTTTTCCAGCTCGGCGCAGGCCTGCTGGATCATGCCTTCGGTAATCGGCACTTCGCGGCCCTGGCCATCGATGATAAAACCGCCCACCGGCATCTGCGGATGCTTGACCGGGGTGGCGGGGCGTTGGGCGGCAGTGTCGTGCAAGCTCATGGCCTGTCTCCTCATCAGTGATGCGCGCCAGTCTAGAGCGGCTAGATGAAGGCGCGGTGACAATTGCGACGGTGCCGCTCCGTCACAAAACACATAGCAAAGGTCGTATTGCAGGCGGCGTGCCAGCCTGTGTCGAACGAGGAATTCATGTCGCGTTTCCATATAGGTCTGATCATCAATCCGCTGGCCGGCCTGGGCGGCCCGGCGGCGCTCAAGGGCAGCGACGGCGTGGCCGGACAGGCGCTGGCCCTGGGTATCGAGCCGAAGGCGGCGCAGCGCACCCGCACCGCGTTGGAGCAGTTGCTGGGATTGCGCGAACGCATCGAGTTCGTCAGTTACCCGGGCGCCATGGGCGGCGATCTATTGGCACAGCTGGGCTTCGCCCATCGCCTGCTGGGCGAGTTGGGCGCAGGCGCCACCACCGCCGAAGACACCCGCCGCGCCGTGCGGCAGCTGCAGGACGCGGGGGTGGCGTTGATCCTGTTCGCCGGTGGCGATGGCACGGCGCGGGACGTCTGCGCCGTGGTCAGGGAAGGGCAACCGGTGCTGGGCATTCCGGCCGGGGTGAAGATCCAGTCCGGCGTCTACGCCATCAGCCCGCGTGCCGCCGGCGAGCTGACCGCGCGCCTGGTCGAGGGCGGCCTGGTGCGCCTGACCAGCGGCGAGGTGCGCGATATCGACGAAAATGCCCTGCGCGAGGGCCGGGTCACCGCGCGCTGGTACGGCGAACTGTGCGTGCCGCAGGAAGGCGGCTATGTGCAGGCGGTCAAGCAGGGCGGGGTGGAGTCCGAGGAGCTGGTGCTGGCCGATCTCGCCGCCTGGCTGGAGGCGCAGTGGGAGTCGGGCGTGCGCTATGTGTTCGGCCCCGGCTCGACCCTGCACGGCCTGGCGCAGAACCTGGGGCTGGACACCACGCTGCTGGGCGTCGATGTGATCGAAGACGGGCGGGTGATCGCCCGTGACGTCAACGAGGCCGAGCTGCTGGCCCTGGTCGACGGACATCCGGCCTATCTGCTGGTCACCGCCATCGGCGGCCAGGGCCATATCCTCGGCCGCGGCAACCAGCAGATCAGCCCGCGCGTGCTGCGCGCCATCGGCCTGGAGCGCCTGCGCGTGGTGGCCACCAAGCGCAAGCTGGCCACGCTGGAAGGCCGCCCGCTGCTGGTGGACAGCGGCGAGGTGACCCTGGACGACGCCTTTCCCGATGCCGTGCGGGTCTGGGCCGGGTATAAGGAAGAACTGCTGTATCCCTTGGCTCGATAGGAGATCGCAATGCGCATGCTGGTTCTACTGCTGGCCTGGGCGCTGGCGCTGGCCGCGCAGGCCATCGAGGCTGACAGGTTGGTGCTGGATGCGCGCCAGCAGGTCGGCGTGACCCTGAGCTATGACCCAGCTTACCGCCAGTTGAACTATCCGGGCGGCGACGTGCCCATGGCGACCGGGGTGTGCACCGACGTGGTGATCCGCGCGCTGCGCCAGCAGGGGCTGGATCTGCAGGAGGCGGTGCACCGCGACATGCGCGGCAATTTCGCCGTCTATCCGAAGAACTGGGGGTTGAGCCGGCCGGATCGCAATATCGACCACCGCCGCGTGCCCAACCTGATGACCTGGTTCAAGCGCCAGGGTTGGTCGTTGCCGGTCAGTCAGGACGCTGCCACCTACCGGGCTGGCGATATCGTCACCTGGGATCTGGGGCGCGGCCTCACCCATATCGGCATCGTCAGCGATCGCCAGGCTCCCACGGGGACGCCGCTGATCCTGCACAACATCGGCCGTGGCGCTCAGGAGGAGGATATCCTCTTCGCCTTCCGCATTACCGGCCACTACCGCCCGCTCGCTCGACAGGCGAGTGCCGCACCATGACTGAACCTGTACTGCCGCCCGGTCTCGTCGCTGGTGAGCGCGTCGTGCTGTTCGACGGCGTCTGCAAGCTGTGCAACGGCTGGGCGAAATTCCTCATCCGCCACGACCGTGCGCGGCAATTTCGCCTGGCCTCGGTGCAGTCCGCCCAGGGGCAGGCATTGCTGGCCTGGTACGGGTTGCCCAGCGAGCGTTTCGACAGCATGGCGCTGATCGAAAATGGTCGCCTGCTGCTGCGTTCCGACGCCGTGCTGGGCATCCTCGCCCAATTGCCCTGGCCCTGGCGGGGGCTGGCCGGATTGCGGCTGATCCCGCGACCGCTGCGCGACTGGTGCTACGACCGCATCGCGCTGAACCGCTACCGCCTGTTCGGGCGGCATGACGTATGCCTGCTGCCCAGCGCCGACCACGCCGAGCGCTTTCTGCATGACTGAGCGGCCGCTGGTGCGGACGGCCTGGCTGGCGCTGGTTTCTATCTATTGCTGAGGCGACCCGAAACCCCATGACATCGCTGCTTTCCTCCCGTCAGCGCGGCGCCTTGCGCCTGGCCTGGCGCTTTATCGCGCCCTATCGCGGGCGGGTGCTGGGCGCCTTGCTGGCGCTGCTGTTCACTGCGGCGATCACCCTGTCCATGGGCCAGGGCATCAAGCTGCTGGTGGATCAGGGGCTGGCCACCCAGTCGCCGGCGGCGTTGCGCCAGTCGCTGGGGCTGTTCTTCGTCCTGGTGCTGGCCCTGGCGCTGGGCACCTACACGCGCTTCTACCTGGTGTCCTGGCTGGGCGAACGGGTGGTCGCCGATATTCGCCGGCGCGTGTTCGATCACCTGATCGAGCTGCACCCGGGCTTCTATGAGAGCAACCGCAGCTCGGAGATCCAGTCGCGCCTGACCGCCGACACCACCTTGCTGCAATCGGTGATCGGCTCGTCGCTGTCGATGGCGCTGCGCAACCTGATCATGCTGGTCGGCGGCAGCGTGCTGCTGGTGGTGACCAACCCCAAGCTCAGCGGCATCGTGCTGGCGGCGCTGCCGCTGGTGGTGGCGCCGATCCTGATCTTCGGCCGTCGCGTGCGCGCGCTGTCGCGCCTGTCGCAGGACCGCGTGGCCGACGTCGGCAGCTACGTCGGCGAGGTGCTGGGGCAGATCAAGACGGTACAGGCCTACAACCACCAGGACGAGGACAAACGCCGCTTCGGCCTGTCCGCCGAGGCGGCGTTCGCGGTGGCGCGCAAGCGCATCGCCCAGCGCGCCTGGCTGATCACCCTGGTCATCGTGCTGGTGCTCGGCGCCGTCGGGGTGATGCTCTGGGTCGGCGGCATGGACGTGATCGCCGGGCGCATTTCCGGCGGCGAGCTGGCGGCCTTCGTGTTCTACAGCCTGATCGTCGGCTCCTCGTTCGGCACCCTGAGCGAGGTGATCGGCGAGCTGCAGCGCGCCGCCGGTGCGGCCGAACGCATCGCCGAACTGCTGCGTGCGCGCAACGAGATCGCTGCGCCGCAACAGGGGCTGCAGCACCTGGCGCAGCCGGTGCGCGGCGAGATTGAGCTGCAGCATCTGCGCTTCGCCTATCCGGGGCGTCCGGAGCACTACGCGGTCGATGGCATCAGCCTGCAGGTGCGCGCCGGCGAGACCCTGGCGCTGGTCGGGCCGTCCGGCGCCGGCAAGTCGACCCTGTTCGACCTGCTGCTGCGCTTCTTCGACCCGCAGGGCGGGCGCATCCTGATCGACGGCGTGCCGATCGAGCGGCTCGACCCGCGCGAGCTACGCGCCTGCTTCGCCCTGGTGTCGCAGAATCCGGCGCTGTTCTACGGCACGGTGGAGGACAACATCCGCTACGGCCGCCTCGATGCCAGCCAGGCCGAGGTGGAGGCAGCCGCGCGCGCGGCGCATGCCCACGAGTTCATCCAGCGCCTGCCGCAGGGCTACCAGACCCACCTGGGCGACGCCGGCCGGGGGCTTTCCGGCGGTCAGCGCCAGCGCCTGGCCATCGCCCGCGCCTTGCTCGCCGATGCGCCGATCCTGCTGCTCGACGAGGCCACCAGCGCACTGGACGCCGAGAGCGAGCACCTGATCCAGCAGGCCCTGCCGCGCCTGATGGCCGGGCGCACCACCCTGGTGATCGCGCACCGCCTGGCCACGGTGAAGCAGGCCGAACGCATCGCGGTGATCGAGCAGGGGCGCCTGGCGGCCATCGGCAGCCACGCGCAACTGCTGGCCGGCAGCCCGCTCTATGCGCGCCTGGCCGAGTTGCAGTTCGGTGAGGCCGGCTAGCTCTTGGGTTTGATCGTCGCGGCCGCGCCGGCCGAGGCGAGGATGATGGCGCCAATCGCCAGCCACTGGTTCCAGCTCAGCTGCTCGCTGAGGAACAGCAGCCCGGAAAGCGCGGCGATGGCCGGTTCCAGGCTCATCAGGATGCTGAAGGTGCGCGCCGGCAGGCGGGTCAGGGCGACCATCTCCAGGCTGTAGGGCAGCGCCGAGGACAGCACCGCCACACCCAGGGCGATGGGCAGCAGATCCACCGAGAACAGGCTGCCGCCGGCCTGCCACAGGCCGATGGGCAGCACCAGCAGGGCGGCGACCCAGGTGCCCAGGGCCACGGTCTGGCGGCCGTGGGCAGCGCCGGCCTTCTGCCCGAAGACGATGTACAGCGCCCAGCACAGCCCGGCGCCGAGGGCCAGGGCCATACCCAGCGGGTCGAGCTGGGTCTGCGCCAGATCGCTGGGCAGCAGCAGCCACAGGCCGAAGACGGCCAGGGCGATCCAGGCGAAATCCAGCAAGCGCCGCGACGACAGCAGCGCCAGGCCCAGCGGCCCGGTGAACTCCAGGGCCACGGCGACGCCCAGCGGAATGCTCTGCAGCGACATGTAGAACAGCAGGTTCATCCCGCCCAGGGCCAGGCCATAGGCCAGCAGCGGGCGGTAGGCGGCCAGGTTCGGGCGGGTGCGCCAGGGCTGCATCACCAGCGACAGGATGATCGCGCCGAGCACCAGGCGCAGCGCCGTGGTGCCCTCGGCGCCGACCAGCGGGAACAGGCTCTTGGCCAGCGAGGCACCGCTCTGGATCGAGATCATCGCCACCAGCAGCAGGCCGATGGGCGCGAGAAGGGCGGTGCGGGGCATGGGGCGGTCCTTGGCGGGTTAATCGGCTTTCAGGTGCATCTGAGCGTAGGGTGCGCCGTGCGCACCGAGGGCCCCGAGCTTCTGCGGGAGCAAGAAAAAACCGGCCGCGAGGGCCGGTTCTTCGAGGCGCTGCGGCAGCTTAGCGGTATTCGCAGAGGTAGGCGGTGTCCACTGCCACCTTCAGCTGGAACTTGCTGTTGGCCGGTACGGTGAAGTTGCTGCCAGCCTCGAAGGTGCTCCAGCTGTCGCTGCCCGGTAGCTTCACGGTCAGGGCGCCGGCGACTACGTGCATCACTTCCAGCTGGCTGGTGCCGAATTCGTACTCGCCCGGGGCCATCACGCCTATGGTGGCAGGACCTTCGGCCATGGCGAAACCGATGGATTTGACGGTGCCGTCGAAGTACTCGTTGACCTTGAACATCTGCGATTCCTCGGGAGGGTTTAAAAAGGGGCCGCCAGTATGCCCAAGCGCCTTTTCTTCGTCATCAGTCTTTGAGCGGCAGCACCAGCGGCAACAGGCGAGCGGTATTGCGCGCGTCGGTCAGCGCGCGATGCTGCGCCCCCTGGAACTGCAGGCCGGCCAGTTGCAGGGCGCTGTGCAGGCCGATCGGCCGCGGCAGCTGACGGGCCTTGGCGAAGGCCTGCTTGAGGTTCAGGTGCGGCACCGCGGCGAGCAGGCTGGCGAGCTGGTGCCGGCGCCATTCCTGCTCCAGCTGGCGGCGGTCGTAGTCGCCCCAGCTGCTCCAGCCCACCAGCCGCGGCGCGTGTTGGCCGAGCCAGCGCTCGAACTGCGCCCAGACCTGCGGCAGGGGCGCCGCGGCGTCGACCTCGGCCTGGGCGATATGGGTCAGCTCGCGGCAGAAGGCGGTCAGGCAGGGGCGTCGTTGCGGTTTGACGAAACGCTGGAAGTGATCGCGCTCATGACCGTCGGCGCCGACCAGGCTGGCGCCGATCTCGATGATTTCCATTTCCTCGACTGGCCAGCCGCCCTCGTCGGTGGTGGCTTCCAGGTCGATGATCAACCAATGTCCCATAGGCCCTCCCTTGCGTGCGCAGGCAGTATGGAAGGGCTTTCCGGCCAGGGCAAACCCCGTGTTAGGCTCTGCCGTCTATGTCTGGAGGAGGTAGCTATGGCGAAGGTCGCGTTTATCGGCTTGGGGGTGATGGGCTATCCGATGGCCGGGCACCTGGCCCGCAACGGCCATCAGGTGACGGTGTACAACCGCTCGCCGGGCAAGGCCGAACAATGGATGGCCGAATACGCCGGTAGCAGCGCGCCGACGCCGCGCGAGGCGGCCCAGGGCGCCGAGCTGGTGATGTGCTGCGTGGGCAACGACGATGACCTGCGCGGTGTGGTGCTGGGCGAGCAGGGCGCCTTCGCCGGCATGGCGCCGGGCGCCATCCTGGTCGATCACACCACCGCGTCGTCCGATGTCGCCCGCGAGCTGGCGGCGCTCGCCGCCGAGCGCGGCCTGGGCTTTCTCGATGCGCCGGTGTCCGGCGGCCAGGCCGGCGCGGTCAACGGCGTGCTGACGGTGATGGTCGGCGGCGAGGCCGAGGCCTATGCCAGCGCCGAGCCGGTGATCCAGAGCTACGCGCGGATGATCCGTCTGATGGGCGCTGCCGGCAGCGGCCAGCTGACCAAGATGGTCAACCAGATCTGCATCGCCGGCCTAGTGCAGGGGCTGTCCGAGGCGCTGCATTTCGCCCAGCGCGCCGGTCTCGACGCGCACGGCGCGATGGAGGTGATCAGCAAGGGCGCGGCGCAGTCCTGGCAGCTGGAAAATCGCCACAAGACCATGCTGGCCGGCGAATTCGACTTCGGCTTCGCCGTGGACTGGATGCGCAAGGACCTGTCGATCCTGCTCGACGAGGCGCGGCGCAATGGCGCGCAGCTGCCGGTGACCGCACTGGTCGACCAGTTCTACGCCGAGGTGCAGGCCATGGGCGGCGGACGCTGGGATACGTCCAGCCTGCTGGCGCGCTTGCAGCGCGGCCGCTGATCGCGAAAGGCCTCGACTGGCGGCGCGCGCGAAATTAGCATCGCCGCCGTTCTATCCGCATGTCGAGGTTTGTCATGGACTGTCGTGCAGGCTGCGGTGCCTGTTGCATCGCGCCTTCCATCAGCTCGCCGATTCCCGGAATGCCCCAGGGCAAGCCGGCCGGCGAGCGTTGCATCCATCTGTCCGCCGAGCATCTCTGTGCCCTGTTCGGACGCCCGGAGCGGCCGGCGGTGTGCGTCGGCTTCAGCGCCGACGAACAGGTCTGCGGCGATAGCCGCGAGGCCGCCATCCGTCTGCTGGGGTGGCTGGAACAGGCCACGGCGGTGGCCTGAACGCTGGGAGTGTCGATGAAAGGAGGCGTGCGAGGCGCTCTGCTGGGCCTGCTGCTGTTGGCCGCGAGCGCGCCGGCCGTGGAGCTGCAATGGCGGCTGGCCCGGGAGGAGGGTGGTGTGCGCGTGTACCTGGCCGAGGTGCCGGGTTCGCGCTATCAGGCCTATCGCGGCGTGGTCGTCCTGCGCGCCGATATGCCGACCCTGCTCGCCCTGCAGGAGGACGTCGCCGCCTCCTGCGCCTGGACTACGCCTGCAGCGAGCAGCGCCTGCTCGGCAGCGAAGGCGCGCTGAGCTGGATCTACAGCCGTTACGCCACGCCCTGGCCGGTGACGCCGCGCGATTCGGTGCTGCAGGTCGCCACCGAGGTCGGCGCCGACGGCAGCGTCACTCGTCGGCTCACGGCGGCGCCGACGCGCCTGCCGGAGCAGCGCGGCTATGTGCGGCTGCGCAAGCTGGAGGGCATCTGGCGCTTGCGGCCGCTGGGCGAGGGCCAGGTGGAGGTGGTCTACCAGGCGCATACCGAGCCGGGCGGCAGCGTGCCGTCCTGGCTGGCCAACAGCTTCGTCGTCGATGCGCCGCTGCAGACGCTGAAAGCGCTCAAGGCGCTGGTCGAGGGTTCTGGGCGGAAGTAGGGGTTATCCGCGAAGTTCGCGGATAAAACCACCCTGCTGCAGAAAGATCGCCGCATGTACTGCGAGCCAATAAAAAAGGCTGCCATCGGGCAGCCTTTTTCGCGTCGCGCTGGCGATCAGTCGCGGCCGCTCGGCAGGTCGCGCTGCTCGTAGCCGGTGTACAGCTGGCGCGGACGGCCGATCTTGTACGGGCTGGAGAGCATTTCCTTCCAGTGCGAGATCCAGCCGACGGTACGCGCCAGGGCGAAGATCACGGTGAACATGGAAGTCGGGATGCCGATGGCCTTGAGGATGATGCCCGAGTAGAAGTCGACGTTCGGGTAGAGGTTGCGTTCCTTGAAGTACGGATCGTTGCGCGCGATCTCGTCGAGCTTCATCGCCAGTTCCAGCTGCGGGTCGTTGATGCCCAGCTCGGCCAGCACTTCGTCGCAGGTCTGCTTCATCACCTTGGCGCGCGGGTCGAAGTTCTTGTACACGCGGTGACCGAAGCCCATCAGCTTGAACGGGTCGTTCTTGTCCTTGGCCTTGGCGATGAACTTGTCGATGTTCTCGACGCTGCCGATCTCGTCCAGCATGCTCAGCACCGCCTCGTTGGCGCCGCCGTGCGCCGGGCCCCACAGCGCGGCGATGCCGGCGGCGATACAGGCGAAGGGGTTGGCGCCGGAAGAGCCGGCCAGGCGTACGGTGGAGGTGGAGGCGTTCTGCTCGTGGTCGGCGTGGAGGATGAAGATCTTGTCCATCGCCTTGGCCAGTACCGGGCTGATCGGTTTGATCTCGCACGGGGTGTTGAACATCATGTGCAGGAAGTTTTCCGCGTAGTTCAGGTCGTTACGCGGGTACATCATGGGCTGGCCCATGGAGTACTTGTAGGTCATGGCGGCGATGGTCGGCATCTTGGCCACCAGGCGCATGGCCGAGACTTCGCGGTGCTGCGGGTTATTGATGTCCAGCGAGTCGTGGTAGAAGGCGGAGAGGGCGCCGACCACGCCGCACATGATGGCCATCGGGTGGGCATCGCGGCGGAAACCGTTGAAGAAGCTCTTCAGCTGCTCGTGAACCATGGTGTGGTTCTTGATGGTGCCGACGAACTTGGCCTTCTCTTCCTTGCTCGGCAGTTCGCCGTTGAGCAGCAGGTAGCAGGTTTCCAGGTAGTCCGATTGCTCGGCGAGCTGTTCGATGGGGTAGCCGCGGTGCAGCAGGATGCCCTTGTCGCCGTCGATGTAGGTGATCTTCGACTCGCAAGAGGCGGTCGACATAAAGCCAGGATCAAAGGTGAACCGACCCGTGGCGGTCAGGCTCCGCACATCGATTACATCGGGACCCATGGTGCCGGTCAGAACGGGCAGTTCGACGGGGGCATTGCCCTCGATGATCAACTGCGCTTTTTTGTCAGCCATATGTGGCCTCCTAGTTATGCTTGAAATCATCAGACAGCCCCCCACGCAGGGCCCGCACCACTATAGTGGGATAAATCCGAAAGTCAATTTGCGAAAACCCAGGCGGCAGAAGGGTTTCGGCGGGTTTTTCCGCGAAAAAAGGCCGCTATTTACGCCATTTGTTTAGCGCCTGCAATGCGCTTTTTGGGGTAGGCCATTGCATTGTCATTAGTCTGCTAACTGTCTATACTCTGCGCCCGACCGCCAGGGGCTTTGCGGCCATAATCATGGCGGTCGTCACTCCTTGGGTGATGGGTACCTGACCAGTGCACTTCCCAACAACTTTGCCCTGATAGTTAGGGGCTCTCAGTGTGATAAAAGCCGTGAATAGCCAACGACCTGTAAACCTAGACCTTAGGACTATCAAGCTCCCAATCACCGCTTACACGTCCATTCTGCACCGCATCTCCGGTGTCATCCTCTTTGTCGGTATCGCCATCCTGCTGTTCGGCCTCGACAAGTCGCTGACCTCCGAAGAGGGCTTCGCCCAGGTGAAAGAATGTCTGGCCAGCCCGCTGGCCAAGTTCGTGATCTGGGGTCTGCTGTCCGCTCTGCTGTACCACCTGGTGGCCGGTGTACGCCACTTGATCATGGATATGGGCATCGGCGAGACGCTGGAAGGCGGCAAGCTGGGCTCGCAAATCGTCATCGCCGTCTCGGCGGTCGTGATCGTGCTGCTGGGGGTGTGGATATGGTAACTAATGTCACAAATTTCTCGCGTTCGGGCCTCTATGACTGGATGGCGCAACGCGTGTCTGCGGTCGTTCTCGCGGCTTACACGCTGTTTCTGCTGGGCTATGTGATCTGCAATCCGGGCATGGGCTACGCCGAATGGCACGGCCTGTTCTCGCATACCGCAATGCGCATCTTCAGCCTGCTGGCCCTGGTTGCACTGAGCGTGCATGCCTGGGTCGGCATGTGGACCATCTCCACCGACTACCTGACGCCGATGGCGCTGGGCAAGTGGGCGACCGGTGTGCGTTTCCTGTTCCAGGCCGTGTGCGGCATCGCCATGTTCGCGATGTTCGTCTGGGGCGTGCAGATTCTGTGGGGTTTCTGATTCATGGCTAGCATCCGTACTCTCTCCTATGACGCCATCATCGTGGGTGGCGGCGGCGCCGGCATGCGTGCTGCGCTGCAACTGGCCCAGGGCGGTCACAAGACTGCCGTGGTCACCAAGGTGTTCCCGACCCGTTCGCACACCGTGTCCGCCCAGGGCGGTATCACCTGCGCCATCGCCTCGGCCGACCCGAACGACGACTGGCGCTGGCACATGTACGACACCGTCAAGGGCTCCGACTACATCGGTGACCAGGACGCCATCGAATACATGTGCTCCGTCGGCCCGGAAGCCGTGTTCGAACTCGAGCACATGGGCCTGCCGTTCTCCCGTACCGAGCAGGGCCGCATCTATCAGCGTCCGTTCGGTGGCCAGTCCAAGGGGCCGGACAATCCGACCCAGGCGGCCCGTACCTGCGCCGCGGCCGACCGTACCGGTCACGCCCTGCTGCACACCCTGTACCAGGCCAACCTGAAGGCCGGCACCTCGTTCCTCAACGAGTGGTACGCCGTCGACCTGGTGAAGAACCAGGACGGCGCCATCGTCGGCATCATTGCCATCTGCATCGAGACCGGCGAGACCGTCTACATCCGTTCCAAGGCCGTGGTCCTGGCCACTGGCGGTGCCGGCCGTATCTACGCCTCCACCACCAATGCCCTGATCAACACCGGCGACGGCGTGGGCATGGCCCTGCGTGCCGGCGTGCCGGTGCAGGACATCGAGATGTGGCAGTTCCACCCGACCGGCATCGCCGGCGCCGGTGTACTGGTCACCGAGGGCTGCCGTGGCGAGGGTGGTTACCTGATCAACGCCCATGGCGAGCGTTTCATGGAGCGCTACGCGCCGAACGCCAAGGACTTGGCCGGTCGCGACGTGGTCGCCCGTTCCATGGTCAAGGAAGTGATCGCCGGCAACGGCTGTGGCCCGGACAAGGACCACGTGCTGCTGAAGCTCGATCACCTCGGCGAAGAAGTGCTGCACAGCCGTCTGCCGGGCATCTGCGAACTGTCCAAGACCTTCGCTCACGTCGATCCGGTGGTCGCGCCGGTTCCGGTGATTCCAACCTGCCACTACATGATGGGCGGCGTGGCCACCAACATCCATGGCCAGGCCATCACCCAGGACGCCAACGGCAACGACAAGATCATCGAAGGTCTGTTCGCCGTGGGCGAAGTGGCCTGCGTATCGGTGCACGGTGCCAATCGTCTGGGCGGCAACTCGCTGCTCGACCTGGTGGTATTCGGCCGTGCCGCCGGCCTGCACCTGGAAAAAGCGCTGAAAGAAGGCGTGGAAGTCCGCGGTGCCAGCGAGACCGACATCGAGCAGTCGCTGGCGCGCCTGTCCGGCGTCAACCAGCGCAGCACCGGCGAAGACGTCGCCCCGCTGCGCAAAGAGCTGCAACAGTGCATGCAGAACTACTTCGGTGTATTCCGTACCGGCGAATACATGCAGAAGGGCATCCAACAACTGGCCGACCTGCGTGAGCGCATCGCGAACGTCAAGATCGCGGACAAGAGCCAGGCGTTCAACACTGCGCGTATCGAAGCGCTGGAACTGCAAAACCTGCTCGAAGTCGCCGAAGCGACCGCGGTGGCGGCCGAGGCTCGCAAAGAGTCCCGTGGCGCCCACGCCCGCGAAGACTTCGAGGAGCGCGATGACCAGAACTGGCTGTGCCACTCCCTGTACTTCCCGGGTGAGAAGCGCGTGGCCAAGCGTGCGGTCAACTTCGCGCCGAAGACCGTTCCGGCATTTGAACCCAAGGTTCGGACTTATTAAGGGTGACTGATATGTTGCAAGTCAGTGTTTATCGCTACAACCCGGAGAAGGACGCCGCTCCGTTCATGCAGGACTTCCAGGTCGACACCGGCGGCAAGGACGTCATGGTTCTCGACGTGCTGGCGCTGATCAAGGAGCAGGACGAAGGCTTCTCCTACCGTCGCTCCTGCCGTGAAGGCGTATGCGGTTCCGACGGCATGAACATCAACGGCAAGAACGGTCTGGCCTGCATCACCCCGTTGTCCGCGGCGGGGCTCAAAGGTGGCAAGCTGGTGATTCGTCCGCTGCCGGGTCTGCCGGTCATTCGTGACCTGGTCGTCGACATGAGCATCTTCTACAAGCAGTACGAGAAGGTGCAGCCGTTCCTGCAGAACGATACCCCGGCTCCGGCCATCGAGCGTCTGCAGAGCCCGGAAGAGCGCGAGAAGCTGGATGGCCTGTACGAGTGCATCCTGTGCGCCTGCTGCTCGACCAGCTGCCCGTCGTTCTGGTGGAACCCGGACAAGTTCCTCGGTCCGGCCGCGCTGCTGCAGGCCTATCGCTTCCTGGCCGACAGCCGCGACACCAAGACCGCCGAGCGTCTGGCCTCGCTGGATGATCCGTTCAGCGTGTTCCGCTGCCGCGGCATCATGAACTGCGTGAACGTGTGCCCCAAGGGTCTGAACCCGACCAAGGCCATCGGTCACGTACGCAACATGCTGCTGCAGAGCGGTACCTGATTCGCAAGTTGCTGTACCCGTAACACCTGCGAGCCCGGCTTCGGCCGGTCTCGCAGTAAAGCTAGAACCGCAGCCCACAAAGCCGCGGTTCCTACTCGAAAAATATGACGACCAGCAGGGGCATCCGGGCTGGTACCCGGACTATCTGCGGGAACCGAAGTGGCTTTATCCGAGTCGCAGCACCAGGGCTCGGGTACGACCATGCGGTGTCCACGCCGGTGGTGTCCCCTTACCGAGGGTGACCAAGCATGCAAGAAAGCGTGATGCAGCGCATGTGGGACAGTGCCCACCTATCCGGTGGCAACGCTGCCTACGTGGAAGAGCTCTACGAGCTCTACCTGCACGATCCCAACGCTGTGCCAGAAGAGTGGCGCACTTACTTCCAGAAGTTGCCGACCGACGGCAGCGCCGCAACGGACGTGTCGCATTCGACCATCCGCGACCACTTCGTCCTGCTCGCCAAGAATTCGCGTCGTGCCCAGCCGGTTTCCGCGGGAACCGTGAGCAGCGAGCACGAGAAGAAGCAGGTGGAAGTGCTGCGTCTGATCCAGGCCTATCGCGTGCGTGGCCATCAGGCCGCCCAGCTCGACCCGCTGGGGCTGTGGGTGCGCACTGCGCCGTCCGACTTGTCGATCACCCACTACGGTCTGACCGACGCCGATCTGGACACCACCTTCCGCACCGGCGAACTGTACATCGGCAAAGAGGAGGCAACGCTACGCGAAATTCGCGATGCGCTGCAGCAGACATATTGTCGCACCATCGGCGCCGAGTTCATGCACATCGTCGACTCCGGTCAGCGCCACTGGTTCGCCCAGCGCCTGGAAAGCGTGCGCGGTCGTCCGCAGTTCTCTGCCGAGGTGCGGGCACACGTGCTCGAGCGCGTCACCGCTGCCGAAGGCCTGGAAAAATACCTGGGCACCAAATACCCGGGCACCAAGCGTTTCGGCCTGGAAGGCGGCGAAAGCCTGATCCCCATGCTGGACGAGATCATCCAGCGCTCGGGTTCCTACGGCACTAAGGAAATCGTCATCGGCATGGCCCACCGCGGCCGCCTCAACGTGCTGGTCAACACCTTCGGCAAGAACCCGCGCGACCTGTTCGACGAGTTCGAGGGCAAGAAGACCGAAGGCCTGTCGTCCGGCGACGTGAAGTACCACCAGGGCTTCTCCTCCAACGTCATGACCGCCGGCGGTGAAGTGCACCTGGCGCTGGCGTTCAACCCCTCGCACCTGGAGATCGTCTCCCCGGTGGTCGAGGGTTCGGTGCGTGCCCGCCAGGATCGTCGCAACGACGCCGCTGGCGACAAGGTGCTGCCGATCTCCATCCACGGCGACGCGGCCTTCGCCGGCCAGGGCGTGGTCATGGAAACCTTCCAGATGTCGCAGACCCGTGGCTACAAGACGGGCGGCACCATCCACATCGTGATCAACAACCAGGTCGGTTTCACCACCAGCCGTCCGGAAGACTCGCGCTCGACCGAATACGCCACTGACGTGGCGAAGATGATCCAGGCGCCGATCTTCCACGTGAACGGCGACGATCCGGAAGCCGTGCTGTTCGTCACCCAGCTGGCCGTCGACTACCGCATGCAGTACAAGCGCGACGTGGTCATCGACCTGGTCTGCTACCGTCGTCGTGGCCACAACGAGGCCGACGAGCCGAACGGCACCCAGCCGCTGATGTACCAGCAGATCGCCAAGCAGCGCACCACCCGCGAACTCTACGCCGACGCCCTGGTTGCTGCCGGCGTGCAGAGCAGCGACGAGGTGCAGGCCAAGATCGACGAGTACCGCACTGCGCTGGACAACGGCCAGCACGTGGTCAAGAGCCTGGTCAAGGAGCCGAACAAGGAGCTGTTCGTCGACTGGCGTCCGTACCTGGGCCATGCCTGGACCGCTCGTCACGACACCCGCTTCGATCTGAAGACCCTGCAGGATCTGTCCGCCAAGCTGCTGGAAATCCCCGAGGGTTTCCTGGTTCAGCGCCAGGTGGCGAAGATTCTCGAGGATCGCCAGAAGATGGGCGCAGGTGGTCTGCCGATCAACTGGGGCTACGCCGAAACCATGGCCTACGCCACCCTGTTGTTCGAAGGCCACCCGATCCGCATGACCGGCCAGGACATCGGCCGTGGCACCTTCTCGCACCGTCACGCGGTGCTGCACAACCAGAAGGACGCCAGCACCTATGTGGCGCTGAAGAACCTCTACGAAGGGCAGCCGAAGTTCGAGCTGTACGACTCCTTCCTCTCCGAGGAAGCGGTACTGGCCTTCGAATACGGCTACTCGACCACCGTGCCGAACGCGCTGGTGATCTGGGAAGCCCAGTTCGGCGACTTCGCCAACGGTGCCCAGGTGGTGTTCGACCAGTTCATCTCCAGCGGCGAGCACAAATGGGGGCGCCTCTGCGGCCTGACCATGCTGCTGCCGCACGGCTACGAAGGGCAGGGCCCCGAGCACAGCTCGGCGCGTCTGGAGCGTTACCTGCAGCTGTGCGCCGAGCACAACATGCAGGTCTGCGTACCGACCACTCCGGCGCAGGTCTACCACATGCTGCGTCGCCAGGTGATCCGCCCGCTGCGCAAGCCGCTGGTGGTGCTGACGCCGAAGTCGCTGCTGCGCCACAAGCTGGCCATCTCGACCCTGGAAGACCTGGCCGAAGGCTCGTTCCAGACCGTGATCGGCGAGATCGATGCACTCGATCCGAAGAAGGTCGAGCGTCTGATCCTGTGCAGCGGCAAGGTCTACTACGACCTGCTGGAGAAGCGTCGTGCCGAGGGGCGCGAGGACATCGCCATCGTCCGTATCGAACAGCTCTACCCGTTCCCGGAAGAGGATCTGGCCGAGGTGATGGCGCCGTACAAGAACCTCAAGCACATCGTCTGGTGCCAGGAAGAGCCGATGAACCAGGGCGCCTGGTACTGCAGCCAGCACCACATGCGCCGGGTTGCCAGTGCGCACAAGAAGGCCCTGTTCCTCGAGTACGCCGGTCGCGAGGCCTCGGCCGCACCGGCTTGCGGTTACGCCTCGATGCACGCCGAACAGCAGGAAAAACTGCTGCAGGACGCCTTTACTGTTTAACGCCTTCACCCAGGGGGCGGCGGGTGTCGCCTCCTGGTAAAAACCGAATTTAAGGAAACACACACAATGGCTATCGAGATCAAAGCCCCAACCTTCCCGGAATCGGTTGCCGACGGCACCGTGGCCACCTGGCACAAGAAGCCGGGCGATGCGGTCAAGCGCGACGAGCTGATCGTCGACATCGAGACCGACAAGGTGGTGATCGAAGTGCTGGCCGAGGCCGATGGCGTCCTGGCCGAGATCGTCAAGAACGAAGGCGACACCGTGCTCTCCAACGAGCTGCTGGGCAAACTGAGCGAAGGCGGTGCCGCCACCGCTGCTCCGGCTGCCGCTCCGGCCGCCGCTGCTGCTGCTCCGGCTCAGGCCGCCGCCCCGGCTGCCGCTGGCGACGACGCCATCCTCTCGCCGGCCGCGCGCAAGCTGGCCGAAGAGAACGGCATCGACCCGAACAGCATTGCCGGCACCGGCAAGGGTGGCCGCGTGACCAAGGAAGACGTGGTCGCCGCCGTCGAAGCCAAGAAGAACGCCCCGGCCGCGCAGGCGCCCAAGCCTGCCGCCGCTCCGGCCGCTGCCGCTCCGGTCTTCGCCGCTGGCGACCGCACCGAGAAGCGCGTGCCGATGACCCGCCTGCGCGCCAAGATCGCCGAGCGTCTGGTCGAGGCGCAGTCCTCCATGGCCATGCTGACCACCTTCAACGAAGTCGACATGACCGAAGTCATGGCGCTGCGCGCGAAGTACAAGGAGCTGTTCGAGAAGACCCACAACGGCGTGCGCCTGGGCTTCATGTCGTTCTTCGTCAAGGCCGCTGTCGAGGCCCTCAAGCGCCTGCCGGCGGTCAATGCCTCGATCGATGGCAACGACATCGTCTACCACGGCTACCAGGATATCGGCGTCGCCGTATCCAGCGACCGCGGCCTGGTGGTGCCGGTGCTGCGCAACGCCGAGCTGATGAGCCTGGCCGAGATCGAGAGCGGCATCGCCACCTTCGGCAAGAAGGCCAAAGACGGCAAGCTGTCGATCGAGGAGATGACCGGCGGTACCTTCACCATCACCAATGGCGGTACCTTTGGCTCGATGATGTCGACCCCGATCGTCAACCCGCCGCAAGCGGCCATCCTGGGGATGCACAACATCATCCAGCGTCCGATGGCGATCAACGGTCAGGTGGTGATCCGCCCGATGATGTACCTGGCGCTGTCTTACGACCACCGCCTGATCGATGGTAAGGAAGCCGTGACCTTCCTGGTGACCATCAAGAACTTGCTGGAAGACCCGGCGCGTCTGCTGCTGGATATCTAAAAGCCAGTCTCTCCCACGGCGGCCCTGTTCACAGGGCCGTCCGGTTTATTCGAGAAGGAATACGTTATGACCCAGAAATTCGACGTGGTAGTCATCGGTGCCGGCCCTGGTGGCTACGTAGCGGCCATCAAAGCAGCGCAGCTCGGTCTGAAGACCGCCTGCATCGAGAAGTACCAGGACAAGGAGGGTAAGGTC
This sequence comes from Pseudomonas sp. AOB-7, assembly GCF_003696305.1. Classification (GTDB taxonomy): domain Bacteria; phylum Pseudomonadota; class Gammaproteobacteria; order Pseudomonadales; family Pseudomonadaceae; genus Aquipseudomonas. Next base: position 83,565 of record NZ_RFFK01000002.1, read on the forward strand.
GCCCTCGGCGGTACTTGCCTGAACGTCGGCTGCATCCCGTCCAAGGCGCTGCTGGACAGCTCCTGGAAATACCACGAAGCCAAAGACGGCTTCGCCGTGCACGGCATCGAAGCCAAGGGCGTGACCATCGACGTCCCGGCCATGGTGGCGCGCAAGAACAGCATCATCAAGAACCTCACCGGTGGCGTCGCCGGCCTGTTCAAGGCCAACGGCGTGACCCTGCTCGAAGGCCACGGCAAGCTGCTGGCGAACAAGCAGGTCGAAGTCACCGACAAGGACGGCAAGACCCAGGTCATCGAAGCCGGCAACGTGATCCTGGCTTCCGGCTCGCGTCCGGTGGATATCCCCCCGGCCCCGGTCGATCAGGACGTGATCGTCGATTCCACCGGCGCCCTGGAATTCCAGAGCGTACCGAAGAAGCTGGGCGTGATCGGCGCCGGCGTCATTGGCCTGGAGCTGGGTTCGGTGTGGTCGCGCCTGGGCGCGGAAGTCACCGTGATCGAGGCGCTGGACAAGTTCCTTCCGGCTGCCGACGAGCAGATCGCCAAGGAAGCCCTGAAGACCCTGACCAAGCAGGGCCTGCAGATTCGCCTGGGCGCCCGCGTGACCGGTTCGGAAGTGAAGAAGAAGCAGGTCACCGTGAGCTTCACCGACGCCGAAGGCGAGCAGAAGCTGACCTTCGACAAGCTGATCGTGGCGGTGGGCCGCCGCCCGGTGACCACCGATCTGCTGGCCGCCGACAGCGGCGTGACCCTGGACGAGCGTGGCTTCATCTATGTCGACGACCAGTGCGCCACCAGCGTGCCGGGCGTCTACGCCATCGGTGACGTGGTGCGTGGCGCGATGCTGGCGCACAAGGCGTCGGAAGAGGGCGTGATGGTTGCCGAGCGCATCGCCGGCCACAAGGCGCAGATGAACTACGACCTGATCCCATCGGTGATCTACACCCACCCGGAAATCGCATGGGTCGGCAAGACCGAGCAGCAGCTGAAGGCCGAAGGCGTTGCCGTCAACGTCGGCACCTTCCCGTTCGCCGCCAGCGGTCGTGCCATGGCCGCCAACGATACCGGTGGTCTGGTCAAGGTCATCGCCGATGCCAAGACCGACCGCGTGCTGGGCGTTCACGTGATCGGCCCGAGCGCGGCCGAGCTGGTGCAGCAGGGCGCGATCGGCATGGAATTCGGCACCAGCGCCGAAGACCTGGGCATGATGGTGTTCTCGCATCCGACGCTGTCCGAGGCGCTGCACGAAGCAGCCCTGGCGGTGAATGGCGGCGCCATTCACATCGCCAACCGCAAGAAGCGCTAAGCGGCAGAGGTGGCCGGCCCGTCCGGCCACGCAAGTTGTTGTAAGCCGCCGTGGTAGGCGAGGCGTCGCGTAATCGCCTCATCGCCACGGCGGTGTTTGCAAGCAGAACCACGGCGGGTGGCCCGCGTCGAGTGCTCGACACGCGCCGCGGAAAGCCCGGCGGACTGCTCAGGCAGTCACAGGTGGCGCGGTATCACAAGTACAGCGCCGAATGCGCAATACCTAAACGAAGACGGTAGACAAGCATGAATCTCCACGAGTATCAGGGTAAGCAGCTGTTCGCTGAATACGGCCTGCCCGTATCCAAGGGCTTCGCGGTAGACACCCCGGAAGAAGCCGCAGCAGCCTGCGAAAAAATCGGTGGCACCGAGTGGGTCGTCAAGGCTCAGGTCCACGCTGGCGGCCGCGGTAAAGCGGGCGGCGTCAAACTGGTGAAGAGCAAGGAAGACGCCAAGGCCTTCGCCGCCAACTGGCTGGGTAAGCGTCTGGTGACCTACCAGACCGACGCCAACGGTCAGCCGGTCAGCAAAATCCTGGTCGAATCCTGCACCGACATCGCCAAGGAACTGTACCTGGGCGCGGTAGTCGATCGTTCCAGCCGTCGCATCGTGTTCATGGCGTCCACCGAAGGTGGTGTGGACATCGAGAAAGTGGCCCACGAAACCCCTGAGAAGATCCTCAAGGCCACCATCGATCCGCTGGTCGGCGCGCAGCCGTACCAGGGCCGCGAGCTGGCGTTCCAGCTGGGCCTGGAGGGCGATCAGATCAAGCAGTTCACCCACATCTTCGTTGGCCTGGCCAAGCTGTTCCAGGACTACGACCTGGCCCTGCTGGAAGTCAACCCGCTGGTGATCAAGGCCGATGGCAACCTGCACTGCCTGGACGCCAAGATCAACATCGACTCCAACGCCATGTACCGTCAGCCCAAGCTGCGCGCCATGCACGACCCGTCCCAGGACGATCCGCGTGAAGCCCATGCGCAGAAGTGGGAACTGAACTACGTCGCGCTGGAAGGCAACATCGGCTGCATGGTCAACGGCGCTGGCCTGGCCATGGGCACCATGGACATCGTCAACCTGCACGGCGGCAAGCCGGCCAACTTCCTCGACGTAGGCGGTGGCGCGACCAAGGAACGCGTGACCGAAGCGTTCAAGATCATCCTCTCCGACAGCAACGTGAAGGCCGTTCTGGTCAACATCTTCGGCGGCATCGTGCGCTGCGACATGATTGCCGAAGGCATCATCGGCGCGGTCAAAGAAGTCGGCGTGAAGATTCCGGTGGTCGTCCGTCTGGAAGGCAACAACGCCGACCTGGGCGCCAAGGTCCTGGCCGACAGCGGTCTGAACATCATCGCGGCAACCAGCCTGACCGACGCTGCCCAGCAGGTCGTCAAGGCCGCGGAGGGTAAGTAATGAGCATCCTGATCAACAAAGACACCAAGGTCATCTGCCAGGGCTTCACCGGCTCGCAGGGCACCTTCCACTCCGAACAGGCCATCGCCTACGGCACCAAGATGGTCGGCGGCGTGACCCCGGGCAAGGGTGGCAGCACTCACCTGGGCCTGCCGGTGTTCAACACCGTTAAGGAAGCCGTGGAAGCCACCGGTGCCGAAGCGTCGGTGATCTACGTGCCGGCGCCGTTCTGCAAGGACTCGATCCTGGAAGCGGCCAACGGCGGCATCAAGCTGATCGTCTGCATCACCGAAGGCATCCCGACCATCGACATGCTGGAAGCCAAGGTCAAGTGCGACGAGCTGGGCGTACGCCTGATCGGCCCGAACTGCCCGGGCGTGATCACTCCCGGCGAGTGCAAGATCGGCATCATGCCGGGTCACATCCACCTGCCAGGCAAAGTCGGCATCGTGTCCCGTTCGGGCACCCTGACCTACGAAGCCGTGAAGCAGACCACCGACGCCGGCTTCGGCCAGTCCACCTGCGTGGGCATCGGCGGCGACCCCATCCCAGGCTCCAACTTCATCGATATCCTCAAGCTGTTCCAGGACGATCCGAAGACCGAAGCGATCGTCATGATCGGTGAGATCGGCGGTTCGGCCGAGGAAGAAGCGGCGGCCTTCATCAAGGCCAACGTCACCAAGCCGGTGGTTTCCTACATCGCTGGTGTGACCGCTCCGCCCGGCAAGCGCATGGGCCACGCTGGCGCCATCATCTCCGGCGGCAAGGGCACTGCAGACGAGAAATTCGCTGCGCTGCAGGACGCCGGTGTGAAGACCGTGCGCTCCCTGGCCGACATCGGCAAGGCCCTGGCCGAGCTGACCGGTTGGGAAGTCAAGAAGGCCTAAGCCTTGGTTGACTCTGCGCAAAAAGGCCACCTTCGGGTGGCCTTTTTGTTTGCGTCCGTTCCTGCTGCCTGTCGATGCTGCGCAGGTCCGGGTCGTGGCGGATTCATCCGCAAAGCTCGCAGCGAAATCGCGAATACAGCGGAACGTCGCCCTTCGCTCCTGCAGGAAGGCAGGCGGGCAGGGCAGTTGTCGCTGGAGCCGTGCAACTGTCGGGCATGCGACAGTCAGTTACGCCAGTTCGACAGCTCGTCCGGCGACTGTGCTGCTATCGCGTAAATTTCGTTAGTATCGCAACTATCCGGTGTCCGCGGCGCCACAAGCGCCTGGCGATGCCTGCAGTGGTTCGAGCCAAACGCTCGGGCGACGTTTCCCCGATCCCTGAAGGAAACCCCCGCAACTCTTCGATTTCCTGCTTGTGGTATTCCCCTTTATGACTCGTTTGCAAGGCTCGGACCTCCTGGCCCTCGGCTTCATGACATTCGCGCTGTTTCTCGGCGCCGGCAACATCATCTTTCCGCCCAGCGCCGGTCTGGCGGCGGGCGAGAACCTGCTGCCAGCGGCGCTGGGCTTTCTGCTCACCGGCGTCGGCCTGCCGCTGCTCACCGTGGTAGCCCTGGCCCGCGTCGGCGGCGGCATGGAGCGCCTGACCGCGCCCATCGGCAAGCTCGCCGGCGCCGTTCTGGCGGTGGCGGTGTACCTGGCCATCGGCCCGCTGTTCGCCACTCCGCGCACCGCCGTGGTGTCCTTCGAGATGGGCGTGGCGCCCTTCACCGGCAACGAGGGCCTGCCGCTGCTGCTCTATACCCTGGCCTATTTCGCCGCCGTGCTGTTCCTCTCGCTCAACCCCGGGCAACTGGTCGACCGCATCGGCAAGTACATCACCCCGGTGCTGCTGGCGGCATTGCTGGTGCTGGGCGGCGCGGCGCTGTTCGCGCCGGCCGGCGAGATCGGCACGGTGGCCGACAGCTACCGCGAGGCGCCGCTGGTGCAGGGCTTCCTGCAGGGCTACCTGACCATGGACACCCTCGGCGCGCTGGTGTTCGGCATCGTCATCGCCAGCGCCATCCGCGACCGCGGCGTCAGCGACGCCGGCCTGATCACCCGTTACTCGGTGATCGCCGGGGTGGTCGCCGCCATCGGCCTGTCGCTGGTCTATCTGGCGCTGTTCTACCTCGGTGCCACCAGCCAGGGCATTGCCGGCGATGCGCAGAACGGCGTGCAGGTGCTGACCTCCTACGTGCAGCACACCTTCGGCACCCCCGGCAGCCTGCTGCTGGCGGTGGTCATCACCCTGGCCTGCCTGACCACCGCGGTGGGCCTGCTGACCGCCTGCGGCGAGTTCTTCAGCAACCTGCTGCCGGTGTCCTACCGCAGCGTGGTGATCGTCTTCGGTCTGTTCAGCCTGGGCGTGGCCAACCAGGGCCTGACCCAGTTGATCAGCGTCTCGGTGCCGGTGCTGGTGGGCCTCTATCCGCTGGCCATCGTGCTGGTGGCGCTGAGCCTGGCCAATCGCCTGTGGGTCTCGCAGTCGCTGGTGTTCGTGCCGGTGATGGCGGTGACCCTGGTGTTCGGCCTGGCCGACGGCATCGCCGCGGCGGGCTGGGGCGAGCAGGTACCGGCCTGGTTCGGCCAACTGCCGCTGGCCGATCAGAGCCTGGGCTGGCTGCTGCCGGTGCTGGTGACCCTGGTGCTGGCCGCGGCGCTCGACCGGCTGCTGGCCCTGCGCCAGCCGGCTGCGGCCTGAGTCGTCAGCGCCATCAGAGGCCGCCCATGAGGCGGCCTTTTTCTTGGGCAACCGCCGGGGTGCCCTGGCTATAATCGCCGCCAGTCCTACAAGGAGTTGGCATGCCCATCAGCGATTATTACTTGCCCCATCTACTGGCTGCGCTCTGGTTCGTCGTCTGCTGGGCCGGCTACACCCGCTATGCGTTGTGGAAGGGCCGCGCCACGCCCTGTCTGGCCAGTGTGTTGCACCTGTACCGGGAAGACTGGATGCGCCGCATGCTGTTGCGCGACAACCGCATCGCCGACGCCAACGTGATCGGTAACCTGGAGCGCAACGCCTCCTTCTTCGCCTCCAGCACCCTGATCATCCTCGCCGGCATCCTCACCGTGCTCGGCGCCTCCGACCGCGCGCTGTCGCTGCTGGCCGACCTGCCGTTCGTGCAACCGGCCAGCCGCGAGCTGTCGGAGGTCAAGCTGCTGTGCCTGGGGGTGGTGTTCGTCTACGCCTTCTTCACCTTCAGCTGGTGCATGCGCCAGTACAACTTCGCCGCGGTGCTGGTCGGTTCGGCGCCCATGGTCGGCGAACGGCACGTCACCGAGCAGGAGCGCAAGGCCTTCGCCGAGCGCACCGCGCGGGTCATCTCGATGGCCGCCAACCAGTTCAACCAGGGGCTGCGCGCCTACTACTTCGGCATGGCGACCCTGGCCTGGTTCATCAATCCCTGGTTCTTCATGCTGGTCAGCGCCGGCGTGGTGCTGGTGCTGTATCGCCGCGAATTCCACTCGGATGTGCTGGAAGTGATGGTCTACACCCCAACGCCGGCCGCCGAAGTGGCCAAGGAGAAGAGCGAATGAGTCTGCCGTTCTGGTGCGTCTTCATCAGCGCCCTGCTGATTTTCATCGCCAAGGCCCCGGTGGCCAAGGCGATGGCCGAGGAGGGTAGCGGGCGCTACGACAACCGTCATCCACGTACCCAGCAGAACCGCCTGACGGGCTTCGGCGCGCGCGCCCTGGCTGCCCACCAGAACAGCTTCGAGGCCTTCCCGCTGTTCGCCGTCGGCGTGTTGATGGCCCACGTGACCCAGACCTACGGGGTGCTGGTGGATGTGCTGGCGGTGACCTTCGTGGTCAGTCGGGTGCTGTACCTGCTGTGCTACTGGTACGACCTGCACTGGCAGCGCAGCCTGATCTGGGTGGTCGGCTTGCTGTGCAGTCTGTTGTTGATGCTCAGCCCGGCGCTGTAAAAGAAAAAGGCCCGCATTGGCGGGCCTTTTTCGTTGCTCGGGCCTTACTGGCCTTCGACGGCGTCCTTGGCTTCGTCGCCGGCCTCTTCGATGGCATCGGCGGCGTCTTCGGCGGCGTCCTGAATTTTTTCGCCAGTGGTCGGCTCGGTGCCCATCACTTCGTCAGCTTTCTGTTCGATGGCTTCACCGGTTTCCTTGGCGGCGTCGCCCAGGTTTTCCATGGCTTCAGAGGCTGACTCCTTGGCCGACTCCATCTTGTCTTCCGGGGTCTTCTCGCAGGCGGCGAGACCCAGGGTAGCGGCAAGCAGCAGGGCATAAGTCAGGGGTTTGTTCACGGTCGGCACTCCATGTGTGGAAGTTATAGGCGGCTGGGGTGATCCCATGCGCACCCCGTTGGAGCGAGCGGATGCGCTTAAGTTCCCGGTGCGCCTCGCCGGCCTTGGCCGGGCGGGGCCACGAGGCGTTATCATGCGCGGCCTTTTCCCGTGAAGCAGTAGGGTCGTAGTGATGAGCGAGCAGTCGATTCAGGCGCGTGCGCAGCGGTTTCTCGCCGCCTTGCGTCATTGTCAGGTGCTGGGCATGCGCGTGGAGGCGGCCGACAGCCAGGGACTGACCCTGCGTCTGCCGTACAGCGCGTATATAGTCGGCAACCCGGACAGCGGCGTGATCCATGGCGGCGCCATCACCACGCTGATGGACACCACCTGCGGCATCTCCACCGTCTGCGTGCTGCCGGAGTTCGAGATCTGCCCGACTCTGGACCTGCGCATCGACTACATGCATCCGGCCGAGCCCGGCAAGGACGTGTTCGGTTTCGCCGAGTGCTACCGGGTCACCCCCAACGTCATCTTCACCCGCGGTTACGCCTACCAGGACGATCCCGAGCAGCCCATCGCCCACGTCGTCGGCGCCTTCATGCGTATGGGCAAGGCCGTACAGGGTGGCGGCGAGCTGAAGCAGAACATCCAGCAGGGCGGTGCGGCATGAGCGAACTGAACCTGGAGCAACTGGTGGCCCGCGCCCACCAGCAGAACGACTACGACCCGCTGATCAACCTGATCCCCTACGCCAAGCTGCTCGGCATCGAGTGCCTGCGCCTGGGCGAGGACATGGTGTTTCGCCTGCCGGCCAACCGCGACTGCATCGGCAACCCGGTGCTGCCGGCGCTGCACGGCGGGGTGATCGCCGGCTTCATGGAACATGCCGCCATGCTCCATCTGCTGATGTTCATGGGCATTCCACATTTGCCGAAAATCATCGACTTCTCGATAGATTACCTGCGCGCCGGTCATTATCGTGACACCTACGCGCAGTGCCAGGTCTGGCGCCAGGGCCGGCGGGTCGCCAACGTGGCGATCACCGCTTGGCAGACCACCCAGACCGAGCCGATCGCCACCGCCCGCGCCCATTTCAAGGTCGACGAGCCTTAACGCAGCGCGCCGCAATAACGACAAGGAACCTGTGGATGGATGCGTTGCTGATAATCGGTGGCCTGCTGTTGATGCTGGCCGGTCTGGTCTGGCTGGTGATGCGGGCGTTCGCCACCAGCCTGCTGTGGGGCTGGGGCAGCCTGATCCCGCCGCTGACCCTGATCTACCTGCTACGCCACTGGTCGCGGGCGCGCAGCGCCGTGGCGCTGATCGGCCTGGGGGTGATTCCCCTGGTGGTCGGCCTGACCCTGCTGGCGGCCAAGGATGCCGAGCGCCTGGCGGCGATCATGCGCCTGGACTGGCTCAAGCCCGAGGTACAGGTGCCGGCCGAGCTGGCCATCGAGCTGCGCGGCGAGCTCAACGGCCAGCCGTTCCGCCCGCAACAGGGCGAGCTGATCGACGGCGTGCTCAGCCTGCGCGAGGGCCTGGATTTCTTCGCCCAGCGTGAGCTGAACATCCGCCTGCCCCAGCCGGTCAGCGGCGCGCTGCGCCTCGACGTACTGCCGCAGGACGGCGGCAACCTGCCGGAGGTGGAGCTGAGTTGGCTGCTGCCGGAGCAGGACCTGCCCGAGGCGCGGCGCCTGAGCCGCGGCTATACCCTGCACCTGGATCTGCAACCGCAGGCGCCGAACCGCCTGGTCGGCGATTTCCACCTGGTGCTGCCGCCGCGTTTCAAGACCAGCCTGAGCGGCCGCGTGGAGCTGTACAGCGACCGCCTGCGTTATGAGGACGGCGAAGTCGACCGCCGTTTCGACTCGCGCGACACCATCGCCTATGTGCTGCACGACTACCTGCAGCGGCGTTTCGCCAGCCGCGACGTGCGCGAGCTGAAACTGCCGCCCTTTACCTTCGACGGCGACGAGCTGGAGTTGCCGGTCGAAGCCGTGATCGACGGGCGTGCCGAGCGTCTGCCGATCCGCCTGAGCAAGCGCGACCAGCAGGGCTGGGCAGTGCTTGGCGATCGCTTTCCGCCGCTGCCGACGCTGGCTGCGGCGCCGCCGGCCGCGCAGCCCGAGGCGCAGCCGGTGGAGGAGCGCCTCAGCCGACCGCTCGACCGCCGCCAGCGCTTCAGCCTGGCGCGCCTGCAGCGCAACCCCGAGCAGTACCGCAACCTCAGCATGCGCCTGAGCAAGGCCAGCGGCGGCACGGTGGAGGGGCGCTTCGTCGGCATCGACGCCGACGGCAGCATCCGCCTCAACCAGCAGCTGGGCAGCGGCGCCGGCCAGGCCAGCTTCAGCTTCAAGCCGCAGGAAATCGGCCGCCTCGAATTGCTCGAGCCCTGATTCAGCCAAGCCCTTGAAATCCATCGCACTGCCCCCACCTGTAGGACATCCGCCGCGTTAGTGGCTTAGTCCTGCATGTGGAGTTAGACGACCATGAGTGTGGAAACTCAAAAAGAAACCCTGGGCTTCCAGACCGAGGTGAAGCAGCTGCTGCACCTGATGATCCATTCGCTGTACTCGAACAAGGAAATCTTCCTGCGCGAGCTGATTTCCAACGCCTCCGATGCCGCCGACAAGCTGCGCTTCGAGGCGCTGGCCAAGCCCGAGCTGCTCGAAGGCGGCGATCCGCTGAAGATCCGCCTGTCCTTCGACAAGGACGCCAAGACCGTCACCCTCGAAGACAACGGCATCGGCATGAGCCGCGAGGAAGTCATCGCGCACCTGGGCACCATCGCCAAGTCCGGCACCGCCGACTTCCTCAAGAACCTCTCCGGCGACCAGAAGAAGGACTCGCACCTGATCGGTCAGTTCGGCGTGGGCTTCTATTCGGCCTTCATCGTCGCCGACAAGGTGGATGTGTTCAGCCGCCGTGCCGGCGCCCCGGCTAGCGAGGGCGTGCACTGGTCGAGCAAGGGCGAGGGCGAGTTCGAGGTCGCCACCATCGACAAGGCCGAGCGCGGTACCCGCATCGTCCTGCACCTGAAAAGCGGCGAGGAGGAGTTCGCCGACGGCTGGCGCCTGCGCAATATCGTCAAGAAGTACTCCGACCATATCGCCCTGCCCATCGAGCTGCCGAAAGAGCATTACGGCGAAGACAAGGACAAGCCGGCCGAGCCGGAGTGGGAAACCGTCAACCGCGCCAGCGCGCTGTGGACCCGCCCGCGCAGCGAGGTCAAGGATGAGGAATACCAGGAGTTCTACAAGCACGTCGCCCACGACTTCGAGAACCCGCTGAGCTGGAGCCACAACAAGGTCGAGGGCAAGCTGGAATACAGCTCGCTGCTCTACGTGCCGGGCCGCGCGCCGTTCGACCTGTACCACCGAGAAGCGCCCAAGGGCCTCAAGCTCTACGTGCAGCGCGTGTTCATCATGGACCAGGCCGACGAGTTCCTGCCGCTGTACCTGCGTTTCATCAAGGGCGTGGTGGACTCCAACGACCTGTCGCTGAACGTGTCGCGCGAGATCCTGCAGAAGGATCCGGTGATCGACTCGATGAAGTCGGCGCTGACCAAGCGCGTGCTGGACATGCTGGAGAAGCTGGCCAAGGACAAGCCGGAGGACTACAAGACCTTCTGGAAGGCCTTCGGCCAGGTGCTCAAGGAAGGCCCGGCGGAAGACTTCGCCAACAAGGAGAAGATCGCCGGTCTGTTGCGCTTCGCCTCCACCGCAGGCGAGGGCGACGAGCAGTCGGTGTCGCTGGCCGACTACCTGGGTCGGGTCAAGGAAGGTCAGGACAAGATCTACTACCTGACCGGCGAATCCTACGCGCAGATCAAGAACAGCCCGCACCTGGAGGTGTTCCGCAAGAAGGGCATCGAGGTGCTGCTGCTCACCGACCGCATCGACGAGTGGCTGATGAGCTACCTGACCGAGTTCGACGGCAAGCAGTTCGTCGACGTGGCCCGTGGCGACCTGGACCTGGGCAAGCTGGACTCGGAAGAGGACAAGAAGGCCCAGGAAGAAGTGGCCAAGGCCAAGGAAGGGCTGATCGAGCGTCTGAAAGGCGCGCTGGGCGAGCAGGTCAAGGAGGTGCGCGTGTCGCATCGCCTGACCGACTCGCCGGCGATCCTCGCCATCGGCGAGCAGGACCTAGGTCTGCAGATGCGCCAGATCCTCGAGGCCAGCGGGCAGAAGGTGCCGGAATCCAAGCCGATCTTCGAGTTCAACCCCGGCCATCCGCTGATCGAGCGTCTGGATGCCGAGGCCGACGAGGACCGCTTCGTCGACCTGTCGCACATCCTCTTCGACCAGGCCGCGCTGGCCGCCGGCGACAGCCTCAAGGATCCGGCCGCCTACGTGCAGCGCCTGAACAAGCTGCTGGTGGAGCTGTCCGCCTGACTGGCCAAGCAGTAGAAAAGCCCGCTTCGGCGGGCTTTTTTTATGGTTCTGCGCATTCTTGCAGGACAAACAAGCCAGTGCCGCAGATGGCGCAAGCGCTCGCCAGGCGCTTGCCCTGGCTACTGCGGAAGGCACACTGGACCGGGCTGGGGGTACTCTGACATGTCCTGTGTCAAACCCGTGCACCCGCGGCTTGGTCATCGCCGGTTGCAGGACTATGTTTAGGGGCCAACCCTTGCGAAGGAAGGCCTCGCCATGCAGAAGAAGACACTGGTTCCCCTGTTGTGCGCCGCATTCGCCGGTCTTGCCGACGCGGCTGTCGTGACCAAGACGATTGCCTACGAGATCGAAGGCGAAGCCTTCGAAGGCGTGCTGGTATACGACGACTCGGTGACCACGCCGCGTCCGGGGCTGCTCGCCGTGCCCAACTGGATGGGAGTGAACGAGGACACCGTGGCCAAGGCCGCCCGTGCGGCGGGCGACAAGTACGTGGTGTTCGTCGCCGACATGTACGGCAAGTCGATTCGTCCGAGCAACGCCGAAGAAGCGGGTGCCGCGGCCACTGCCGTGCGCGCCGATCGCCCGCTGATGCGCAAGCGCGCCCAGGCGGCGGTCGAGGTGCTCAAGGCGCAGAGCGGTGAGGTGGCGCTGGATCTCGACAAGCTCGGCGCCATCGGCTTCTGCTTCGGTGGCGGCACGGTGCTGGAGCTCGCGCGTTCGGGCGCGCCGCTCAAGGGTTTCGTGTCCTTCCACGGCAACCTGGACACGCCCAACCCGAGTGATGCGCAGAATATCCAGGCGCCGGTGCTGGTGCTGCACGGTGCCGATGATCCGGCCGTGCCGCAGGCTCAGGTCGACGGCTTCATCGCCGAAATGAAGGCGGCAAAGACCGACTGGCAACTGGTCAGCTACGGTGGTGCGGTGCACTCGTTCACCAATCCCAAGGCCAACGTGCCGGGACGCAACGAATATCATCCGGTGGTGGCTGCGCGGGCCTTCAAGGCGATGAACGATCTGTTCGACGAGGTCTTCGCCGAGCAGTGACCGCGGGTATACCACGCGTTGAACGAAAGGCTGCGCCCAGTGGGCGCAGCCTTTTTTCATCTTACTTCGCAGGCAGCACGGCGATATCGATGATGCCGTCCGGCAGATCGGCGATGTCGCCCAGGGTGGTCGGCTTGCCGCTGGCCAGATCGAGCTGATGCAGGGTCTTGCCGGTCAGCACGAAGGCCGTGTTGCCACCCTTGCCATCGCTGGCGATGTCCATGGCGGCCGCCGCGAGGCCATCGGCGACCTTGCCGACCAGTTGCTGCACGCCGTCGTTCGGCGGGTTCTGCAGCATCAGGCTGGCGCTGGCCAGGTCGATGTTGTACAGCGCGGTGCTCTGCGTGCCGGCATAGGCGTTGGTGTAGGCACCGGCGACCACCTTGGGCTGCTGGCCGGCGTAGGGGCCGTCGGTGGCATAGGCGAGCTTGCCGTCCACGGCCACTTCACCGGTATCGACATTCACCCGCAGGCTGGTGCCGTCCGGGCCGAGCAGGCGCAGGCGGTCGGCCACCGGGTTGAAGTCGACCACGGCCTGGCCGCTGCCAGCCAGCGCGGTTTGCAGTTTGCTGCCCGCAGTCGCCTGACCGCTGGCGGCGTCGAGGGTGTAGAGCCGATCGGCGCCGCTCAAGGCATAGACCTGGCCGCTGGCCGGGCGCACATCCAGGCCGCGCAGGTCGCTGGCGCCGCTGACCGCCATGCTGCCGCTGACCTTGAGGCTGGCGACATCGACCTTGTACAGCGTGCCATCGGCGCTCAGTGCGAGCAGTTCGGTAGCGCTGGCGGCAACTGTGCCCAGGGTCAGCAGGCCGGCGGTGCAGAGGGTAGTGATGCGTTTCATGTGGGTTCCTCGTGAAGGTTTCAGCATCGAGACGAAACCGGCTGGCCGGTTTCGCAGGTGCCTCGACGAAACACCTGAGAGCTATACCCGCGAGGAATGGAGCTGGATGTCGGCGGCGGAAATTTTTTTCAAGCGGCTTGCCGACCGAGCGGCCGGCAAGGCCTATCAGTTGGCGCTGGCCAGCACGGCTCGACCGATATAGAGCACCGGGCCGCTAGGGCGGTCGTAGGGCGAGCCACCGGCCGGTTCCAGCGTCAGCTCGAACAGCTGGCCGGCCTGCACGGCGCCGATCTGTTCGGCGGGCAGGCGCAGCGGCTTGCCGGCCTCGACCAGGCCCAGCGAGCGCGGGCCTTCGGCCGGATCGATCAGCGTCCAGAACTGCAGGGCGCGGCCTTCCGGCACCTGGTCGGCGACCAGCGGATCGAGCAGCAGCGTGCCATCGCTGCCGACCTGGATGACCCAACCCGGCTTGGCCGCTTCACCCGGTTGCTGCAGCACCACGGTGTAGCGTTCGCCGGCGATGTCCGGACTGCGCAGGATCGGCAGCAGCACGGCGACCAGCAGGGCAGCGGCCAGTGTGGCGGCGGTCAGGCGCCAGGTCAGCAGGCTGTTCCACCAGTTGGCCAGGGCGCTCGGGCGTGGCTCATCATGCAGGCCCAGGCTGCGGCGGATACGCACCCAGAGTGCCGGCGAGGGGGCCTGGCTGGGCAGCCGGTCGCTCAGTTCGAGAAAGTGCCGCTCCCAGTCCAGGGCCATGCGCGCAGCGTCTTCGTCGTGCTCCAGCAGTTGGCGCACCTCGTCGGCCTCGGCGCCGTCGAGCAGGCCGAGCAGGTACTCGCCGATCAGGGCGCGACGTTCTTCGGGGTCGTGCGGAATCATGCTTGCAGACACTCCTGCAGCGCGCGCAGGCCGGCGCGGATACGGCCCTTGATGGTGCCCAGCGGTGTGCTCAGGCGGCTGGCGATCTGCTCGTGGGTCAGGCCACGGTAGAAGGCCAGCAGAATCGGATGGCGGCGTGGCCTTTCCAGGCGTTGCAGGCAACTGCGCAGCAGGCGCCGCTCGGATTGCTGCAGCGCCTGCGCCTCGGCCTGCGGGCTGTCGTCCAGCACGCGCTCGATGAAGTCATCGTCCACCTCGACCTGTCGCCCGCCGCTGCGCAGGGCGTTGAGCACGCGGTAGCGCAGGATGCTGTGCACCCAGGCGCGACCGCTGCCCAGTTCGCGTCGATAACGCGCGGCGTGTTGCCAGATGCGCACGAAGGCATCATGTAGGCAATCCTCGGCTATATCGCGGCGGCCCAGCATGCTGATAGCCAGGCCGAGCAGTTGCCCGGCCTCCTGTCGGTAGAGCGCCTGGAAGGCGCGCTCGTCGCCGCGCGCGCAGGCTTCCAGGGTGCTGTCGTAGTCGAAGTCGCGATCCGCCATGGGTCATCCGTTGGCCTGGTTCAATCCGCCCGAAGCTTATACCCGCCGGCGGCGTCAGCGGATCACGCGAGTGCAACAAAAAGCTGCTCAGCGCGGCAGTTCGATGCGCCGGGTCTCGCCAGGCACCTGCGGCCAGTCGCCCGCGGCCCAGCGCTGGCGGGCCTGGTCGATCAGCTCGGGGGTGCTGGCGACGAAGTTCCAGTTCATTCGCCGCGGCCCCAGCGGTTCGCCGCCGATCAGCGCCAGGTGGCACTCGCTGCAGGCGCTGAGGGTCGGGCTGGCGCCTTCCTCCAGCACGGCCAGGCTATGAAGGGGCAGGGCCGTGCCGTCCAGGTCGGCTTCGCCGTCGATCAGGTACAGCGCCCGCTCGCGGTGCTCGGCCGTTATCGCCAGGCTGGCGCCGGCGGCCAGCTTGAGTTCGGCGTAGAGGGTCGGCGAACGCACCGGCACCGGCGACTCGAGGCAGAAGCCGCTGCCGGCGATCAGGGTGATCTGCACGCCCAGGCTGTCGCTGCGCGGCAGCGTGCTGGCCGGGTGGTGGCTGTAGGCCGGCTCGCCGTTCTCCTCGGCTGTCGGCAGCGCCAGCCACACCTGCAGGCCGTGCAGGCGCTTGGCCTGCCCAAGCAGCTGCGGCGGGGTGCGCTCGACGTGGGCGACGCCGCGGCCGGCGGTCATCCAGCTGACGTCGCCGGGGCCGACCAGCTGATCCGAACCGAGGCTGTCCTTGTGCTGCAACTGGCCCTCGAACAGGTAGGTGAGGGTGGACAGGCCGATATGCGGGTGCTGGGCGATGTCCATGCCGCTGCCGGCCGGGTAGGGCTGCGCCAGTATATGGTCGAAGAACACGAAGGGGCCGACGCTGCGGCACTGCGCCGAGGGCAGCGGGCGCAGGATCGGCTGGCCGGCGATATCCTCGGCGCGCGGGCGGATCAGCAGCAGGTCGCTCATGGCCGTGCTCCGCTCAGGCGTGTGTCGACCTGGATTTCGGTGCCGGTCATCAGCTTGTGCACCGGGCACTTGTCGGCGATGCGCAGCAGTTGCTGGCGCTGGCTGTCATCCAGCGCACCGCGCAATTCCAGTTCCACCGCCAGGCGGTAACGTCCCTGGCGCTCCTCGCTGTCGTCGCGCTCCACCTTCACGTCCAGCCCCTCCAGCGGCAAGCCGCGCTGGCGGGCGTAGAGCATCAGGGTCAGGGCCTTGCAAGCGCCGAGGGCGGCGTCGAACAGGTCGTGCGGCTCCGGCCCGGCACCGTCGCCGCCCAGCTCCGCTGGTACGTCGCTGTCGAGTCGATGCGGGCCGATGTCGATGTGATGCAACAGGCCTTTGGCGGTGCTTACGCGAATCATGGCGGGTGTCCCGGCGAGTGATGGTGCTGCCAGCCTAGCGCAGGCCGGGTCGGTCAGACCAGCGCCGACAGCCGCACGTCGGCGCCCAGCACGCGCAGCAGACGGCCCTGGGCGTCGAGGATGGGCACCGAGACGGTGAAGCAGAAAGCGTCGGTGGCCGAGGAGCGGTAGACCTGGGTGATATGGCTGCGCAGGCCGTCGGCGACGGCGCGGAACCAGGGTCGCTGGCTCCAGTCGCGGCCGCGGCAGCTGGCGCTGTCGTGGTGCGGCACGTCGGCGGCGAAGACGTTCTCCGACAGCTGCACGCCGCGGCTGTCGACCAGATAGAACAGCTCGAAGCGGCTGTCGCGGGCCAGGGTTTCGCGCAGCAGGCGCTCGGCGGCGAGCGGCTCGCCAGCCAGCGCCGGTTCGCCGGCCAGGCGCTCGACGCCGGCGCGCACCGCGCTGTGGATCTCCAGGCGGAAATCGCCGAGCCCGGCCAGCAGGCGGTCGCCGTCCTCGCGCACCGCCTGGCTGTGGTGCAGCACCTGGCCGGCCTTGCCGAGCAGCTCGCCGGCGACCTGGGCGATGGCTTGCACGTCGCCGTTGATCGAGCGCAGCGCCTGGCCGATCTGCTCGGTGCCGGCGGCGATCTGGCCGACCTGGGCGTCCAGGCGGTCCATGGCCTGGCGCGTGCTGTCCAGGCCGGCGCCGACTTCGCGCATGCCGTCGCGGCCGTCGGCCACCGCCTGGTGCATATGGCCGCCGGCGTCGCCGAGCTGGCGCATGCCGTCGCGAAAGCGCTCGATGATGCCGCTGACCTGGTCGGTGGCCGCGGTGGTATGCCCGGCCAGGCGTCGCACCTCTTCGGCCACCACGGCGAAGCCGCGGCCGTGCTCGCCGGCGCGGGCAGCCTCGATGGCGGCGTTGAGCGCCAGCAGATTGGTCTGCTGGGAGATGCTGGCGATCACCCCGATGACCTTGCTCACTTCGTCCAGCTGGCCGGCCAGTTGCTCGATCACCTGACCCAGCTGCGCCTCGCTGGCGCCGATCGCCTCGACCTGGCGCAGCACCGTCTGGCCACTCTGCTGGCATTGGCGCAGGGTCGCCGAGACCTCGGCCGACAGCCGCGCCACCGCGCCGGCGCCCGGCACCAGTTCGGCGTCGAGGGTGGTGGTGACCTGTTCGCTGGCGCTGGCGATCAGCTCCGAGGACTGCGCCAGGGCCTGGCCGCTCTGCTCGTTGGCGGCGGCGATGCGCGCCAGCTGCGGGGCATGGGCGGCGATGCCGACGGCGGCGCCGAGGCTGGCGCGGATGCGCTGCTGCAGGCCGGCGCTGAAGCCGTTGAGGCGCGCCATCCACTGCCGATGTTCGGGCAGGCGGGTGGTCAGGTCGTGGTGCTGGAACAGGGCGTCGAGGGCGGCTTCGTCCTGAGCCTGGCGGTTCGGTTTGCGCAGCAACTGCAGCATGGTGAGTCCCCTTGATGGTCTGCACGTGGCGTTGCAAGCCAAGTGCCAGCATTGGCGCGGCACCGCGCCCTGGCGGCGAGCGCCAGGCGCCCGGGGCGACGCTGGCGCGCTGCCGGCCGCTGCTGCACCAGCGCGGTGCGGCGAACTCGCCGGGCCGGCCCGGGGTCTATGCTGCTCGAACCTGTCAGGAGGACGCGTCTTGCCCATTTTCCGTGTTATCGCGCTGGCGCTCGCCGGCCTGCTCGCCTGCAATGCCCAGGCGCGCGACTACCGCTACAGCGACGCCCATCTGCACTACGTGGATTTCTTCCAGGAAAGCGCCGGGATGGACGAGCTGCTGGAGCAGATGGCCGCCAGCGGCATCGACCATGTGATGCTGTCCGGCATCCCGGTGGCGAAGAAATGGGACGAGGACGAGCCCAAGCGGCCGCGCTACTACGCCGGCGACGACGCCAATGCCTACTGGTACAGCGCCACCGATGTGTTCGTCGCCGCCGCCTACAAGCGCCTGCCGGCTGAGCAGCGCCAGCGCTTCCACCCCTTCCTGTCCGGCTTCAACCCCAATGACAAGAACGCCGACGCCCATATCCGCCGCATGCTCGAGCTGGACCCCGGGCTGTGGCAGGGCATCGGCGAGATCTTCACCCGCCACGACGACCTCACCGCGCTGATCCACGGCAGCGCCCCGCGGGCCAACAACGAGGCGCTGACGCGGGTCTTCCATCTAGCCGCCGAGTACGATCTGCCGGTGATGCTGCACTCCAACATCACCTCCAAGCGCGAGCGCAACCCGCTCTACCTGCAGGAGATCGAAGACCCGCTGCGCAACCACCCGCACGTGCGCTTCATCTGGGCGCATGCCGGCACCAGCATGGAAATTCACCGGCATCAGGACAAGCTGGATTTTCTCCTGCCTACCCTCGAGCGCATGCTCGGCGAGTACCCCAATCTGTACATCGACCTGTCCTGGACCATGCTGCGCCCCTACTTGCTGGACGAGAACGGCAAGGCGGATGCGGACTGGGTGCACCTGGTCAGCAGCTATCCGCAGCGTTTCATGCTCGGCTCCGACGTGGTCGGCCGCTTTGGCAGCCTGGGCGAGTACATGAGGGGGTTCGTCCCCTTCCTCGATGCGTTGCCGCCGGACGTGGCGCAGCAGGTGGCGCGCGACAACTTTCTCGCCGTGCTGCCGCGCAAGGTGCAGGCCGAGCTGAACCGCTAGCGCGGCCGTCATCAGGCTGTCATCTGGGCGTCATAGGCTCGCGCCGATCTCAACAAGGAGCGCGACATGCACCCAATTCAAGTGGCCGCCGTGGCTGGTCTGTTCGCTTGCGCCGCCGCCGTTCAGGCCGAGGTGCGGGTGGAGGGGCCGGTGGAATACGGCATCTTCACCAGCCAGTATCAGGACTTCGAGGCCGGCGAGAGGGTGCTGACCCGCAGCAACCAGGACATCCAGCGCACCGAGCAGGTGCCCGCCAAGCTCGGCACCAAGTTCGGCCTGCGCTACCGCCTGGTGGGCAAGCGCGAGGGCGACGAGCCGCTGACCTTGCTGTATTTCACCCCCGGCGTGGTCACCCCGGACGGCCAGCGCCACGACAAGTTCGAGGTGCGGCAGCAGCTGGTGACAGGTGCGCCGCAGGACGTGATGGCCTTCGAGTTCAGCGAACATCACGAGGTGGTGCCCGGCGAATGGCACTTCATGGTGTTCCAGGGCGACCGCAAGCTGGCCGAACAGCGCTTTCAGGTACGTTGATCCGCCGTCCCGGCCTATGCTGTGAAAGGAGCGGAGCAGGGCAGGGCGATGGCGGACGGGCAGCGGGTACTGGTGGTGGACGACGACGGCGAGGTGCGGCAGCTGCTGCAGGACTACCTCGGCGGTCACGGCTATGCGGTGCACGGCTGCGCCGACAGCGCGGCGCTGCGCCAGGCGCTGCAGGACGGCCTGCCGGACCTGGTCCTGCTCGACGTCGGCCTGCCCGGCGAGGACGGCCTGAGCCTGGCGCGCTTTCTGCGCGAACGCCACGACCTGCCGGTGATCATGATTTCCGGCGCCGGCAGCCCGGTCGACCGCATCATTGGCCTGGAAGTGGGCGCCGACGACTACCTGGCCAAGCCCTTCGACCCGCGCGAGCTGCTGGCGCGGGTCAAGAGCGTGCTGCGCCGCTACCGACACGCCGGCGAGGAGGCGCCAACCTCGGACGGCGGCGTGTGCCTAGGCCGCTTCCGCCTCGACCTGCAGCGCCGCCAGCTGCTCGACGAGCAGGGCGGCGAGATCGAGCTGACCGCCATGGAGTTCGACCTGCTGCAGGCCTTCGCCCAGCGCCCCAACCGGCCGCTGTCGCGCGACCAGTTGCTCAACCTGACGCAGAACCGCGACTGGAACCCCTTCGACCGCTCCATCGACATCCGTATCGCCCGCCTGCGGCGCAAGCTCGAGGACGACCCGGAGAAGCCGCAGATCATCCGCACCCTGCGCGGTGTCGGCTATATGCTGGTGACCCGCTGAACCGACGCTGCCGTGGCGGCTTTTAGCGGCTAAAGCCGCTGCGCAATGTTTCAATTGTTTCACTGTGCCTGCCGGCGGCCAGGGACGTCGCGCGCCTTCCTATACTGGCGCCATAGCCCCTGTGCGGAGGTCCGCCATGCACCCGCTCCCGGCCCTGGTGACCAGCGATCTCGACCACCCGCTGCGGCAGATCGTCGACAACAGCAGTGCGGTCATCTACATCAAGGACCTCGACGGCCGCTACCGCCTGGTCAATCCGGCCTTCGAGCGCTTCTTCCAGCTCAGCGCCGCGCAGGTGCTCGGGCGCAGCGACCACGAGCTGTTCCCGGTGCAGGTGGCCGACGCCCTGCGCAGCAACGACCTCAGCGTGGCCAGCCTCGGCCATTCCATCGAGTTCGAGGAGCAGCTGCTGCTGCGCGAGCGCAGCTGGGTCTACCTGTCGAGCAAGTTCCCGCTGTTCGACGAGCGCCACCGGGTCATCGCGGTATGCGGCATCTCCACCGACATCAGCGAGCGCAAGCGGGTCGAGGAGGCCCTGCGCCACGTCGCCCTCGGCGTCTCGGCGGCCACCGGCGAGGCGGTGTTCGAGGCCATCGCCCGCTACCTGGCGCGCTCGCTGCAGGCCGATTTCGCCTTCGTCAGCCGCGTCTGCGACCCCGATGCCCGGCGCCTGAGCACCCTGGCGCTGTACTTCGACGGCCAGCTGCTGCCCAACCTGACCTACAGCATCGCCGGCACGCCCTGCGAGGAGGTGTTCGGTCAGGCCTTCCACCTGGTCGAGTGCAACCTGGCGCACTGCTACCCGGGCGACGACAGCCTGAGCCACCTGGGCCTCGACAGCTACGCCGGCTACCCGCTGTTCGCCAGCGACGGCCGGCCGCTGGGGCTGATCGCCGTCGGCCATCGCCACGCGCTGCCCGAGCGCAGCCGGGTCGAGTCGGTGCTGCGGATCTTCTCGGTGCGCGCCGCCGCCGAGCTGCAGCGGCTGGACGCCGAGGCCAGCTACCGGGCGATCTTCGAGGCCTCGGAGGACGCCATCTTCGTCCACGAACTGGACAGCGGCGCGCTGCTCGACATCAACCCGCGCGCCTGTGCCCTGTATGGCTACAGCCACGCGCAGATGCTCAGCCTGCCGCTCGACGCCTTCTGCGCCGGCTATCCGCCCTACACCGGGGTCGAGGCCCTGGGTTGGCTGGCGCGGGCCCGCGATGAGGGCCCGCAGCGCTTCGAGTGGCACCGGCGCAACCGCGACGGCAGCCTGCACTGGGACGAGGTGTGTCTGAAGCGGGCCAATATCGGCGGTGTCGAGCGCATCCTCGCCTTCACCCGCGAGATCAGCCAGCGCAAGGAGGCCGAATGCGCGCTGCGCGCCAGCGAGCAGCAGTACCGCACCATAGTCGCCAGCGCCCTGGACTGCATCATCGGCATGGACGCCGAGGGCCGCGTGACCACCTTCAACCCGGCCGCCGAGCAGTGTTTCGGCTATCGCCGCGAGCAGGCGCTGGGCCGCGAGCTGGCCGAGCTGATCATCCCGCTGCCGCATCGCGCTGCCCACAACCAGGGCTTCCGCCGCTATCTGGCGACCGGCGAGGGCGCCTTCCTGGGGCGTCGGGTCGAGGTCCAGGCGATGCGCGCCGACGGTCAGGAGTTTCCCGCCGAGCTGGCCATCACGGTGGTGCAGGGCGCCCAGGGCAGCCAGTTCATCGGCTTTCTGCGCGACATCACCGAGCGTCGCCAGGCCGAGCAGCAGCGCGCCGATCTGGAGCAGCAGCTGCGCCAGGCCCAGCGCATGGAGGCCATCGGCCATCTGACCGGCGGCATCGCCCACGACTTCAACAACCTGCTGACCAGCATGCTCGGCTACACGGTGATGGCCGAGGAGCTGGCCGAGCGCCAGGGCGACGAACGTCTGAGCCACTACCTGACGCGGGTGCAGCATTCGGCGGAGAAGGCCCGCGACCTGATCCAGCAGATGCTCACCTTCAGCCGCGGCGGGCGCGGCCAGGCGCAGGCGGTGGCGCTCGACCAGCTGATCGGCGAGTTCCGCCAGCTGTTGCAGTCGACCCTGCCGAGCAGCATCGAAATCGACCTGCAACTGGCCCAGGCGCTGCCGCTGGCGCGGGTCGATCCGCTGCAGCTGGAGCAGGTGCTGATGAACCTGTGCATCAACGCCCGCGACGCCATGGCCGGCAGTGGCCGCCTGCGCATCGAACTGCAGCGCGGCCTGCAGCCGCACGGCATCTGTGCCTCCTGTCAGCAGGCGTTTGCCGGCGACTACCTGGTGCTGCGGGTCAGCGACTCCGGGCCGGGTATCGCCGAGGCGGTGCAGCTGCACATGTTCGAGCCGTTCTTCAGCACCAAGGCGCCGGGGCAGGGCAGTGGCATGGGCCTGTCGATGGCCCACGGCATCGTTCACGAGTACGGCGGGCATATCCGCGTGCACAGCCGCCCGGGCCAGGGCAGCAGCTTCGAGATCTGTCTGCCGCCGCAGGCAGAGGCCGGTGCGCCGGCGCGCGCGGTGACGGCGCAGGTGGCCGCCGCGCATGCCTGGCCGGCGCTGTGTGGGCGGGTGGCGGTGATCGACGACGAGCGCCTGGTCGGCGAGTTCGTCTGCGAGCGCCTGGCCGGCTGGGGGCTGCACACGCGCCTGTGGTGCGACGCCGAGCAGGCCAGCGCGGAGCTGCTGGCCGATCCCTACGCCTGGGACCTGGCGATCATCGACCAGTGCATGCCGCGCCTGACCGGCCTGCAACTGGCGCGGCGCCTGCTGGCCGCCCGCGCCGATCTGCCGATCGCCCTCTACACCGGCTTCAGCGAGCGTCTCGAGGAGGCCGAGGTGCTGGCCCAGGGCGTGCGCGCGCTGCTGCACAAGCCGCTGGACCAGGGCCGCCTGTACGCCTGGCTGAGCGCCCAGCTGGCGGCTGATACCCGCTGATACTCAAGGCATACAAAGGCGCAGCACGGCGCCATCGTGGCGATACAGGGGCGCGGCAAGCTGGCCTCAGGGCTCGGCAACAGCCTGCAGCCCCCAACCACCACGAGGCAACATCCCATGAAACTCCCATTCTTCACCCCCGGGCGCATGAGCCCGAGCCAGGCCGCCGGCGAGACAGCGCCGCGCCAGCACGGCGCCGCGCGCCGCCGCAAGGCGTCCGCCGCCGGCGACCGCATGCTGTGCATCTACCTGGCGCAGAACCCCGGACTGACGCGCCGCTACATGGACCTGAGCTGATTGCCTAGACGAACATCAGGTGCGCGCCCGCGCATCGAGGACTCCTCATGAAACGCCTTGCCATCTTTATCTACGGCCTTGCCTGCTACGCCCTGTTCCTGGCCACCTTTCTCTACGCCATGGCCTTCGTCGGCAACCTGCCGGCGGCGCCGCGCACCATCGACGGCGCACCGCTGTTGCCCCTGGCCGACGCCCTGGCGATCGACCTGTTGCTGCTGACCCTGTTCGCCGTGCAGCACAGTGTGATGGCGCGCCCGGCCTTCAAGGCCCTGTGGACGCGAATCATCCCGGTCGAAGCGGAGCGCAGCACCTATGTGCTGTTTTCCAGCCTGGCGCTGATCGCCCTGTTCTACTTCTGGCAGCCGCTGGGCGGGATGATCTGGGAGATCGACAACCGCAGTGGGCGCCTGCTGCTCAACGCCGGCTTCGGCTTCGGTTGGGCGCTGGTGCTGTACAGCACCTTCCTGATCAACCATTTCGACCTGTTCGGCCTGCGCCAGGTGTGGCTGCAACTACTCGGCCGGCCCTACACCGCGCTGCCGTTCCAGACCCCAGGGGCCTACAAGCTGGTGCGCCATCCGCTGTACCTGGGCTGGTTCTTCGCTTTCTGGTGCACGCCGCAGATGAGCGCCACCCACCTGCTGTTCGCCCTGGCCACCAGCGCCTACATCCTGCTGGCCATCGTCTTCGAGGAGCGCGACCTGCTGCGGGCGTATCCGCAGTACCGCAGCTATCGTCAACGGGTGCCGATGCTGCTGCCGCGCCTGCGCGGCAAGCGCAAGGTAGAGGAGCTGGAGGAGGCGGCCTGAAGCATCCGCTCGCCAACCGAAGGCGCCCCGCGGGGCGCCTTTTGCATGTGTGCAGAAAAATTTCGTGCACCCCATCAAGCGCCCAAGGCACAAGCCGATACAAGGGAAATTAAGTAGTTAGCTGAATATCTTCAGACCTGCGGTCAGGAATGGCGGTGGGTTGCCGACAACAGGAGCATCATCAATGTCGCTGCGTAATCTTGCCATCGCCCCGCGGGCGGCCCTGGGTTTTGGACTGGTGGCACTGCTGGTGCTGCTGCTCGGCGCCTTCTCTCTGCTGCAGATGGCGGAGATGCGCAAGCAGTCCACCGAGGTCGACGAAAACTGGCTGCCCAGCGTGCTGGCGCTGGCCGAGTTGAGTCAGGACGTGCTGCGCCTGCGCGCCATTACCCTGCGCCTGATGCTCAACCGCGAACCCGAGCAGGTGCAGCGCAACCTGCGCCTGGCCGAGGAGCTGCGCGCCATGCTCGCCAAGGCGCAAACGGCTTACGCGCAGCGCATCACCACCGCCGAGGAACGTCGCCTCTACGACGACTTCAAGCGGGCCGAGACGGCCTACCTGCAGGAACAGGGGCGGATAGTCGAGGCGGTGCGCCGCGGCGATTTCGATGCCGCGATCGCAGTCGCCGGCGGCGTGCTCAACCAGCACGCCGACGCCATGGCCCGCGGCCTGCGCGAGCTCTCGGAACTCAACCGCAACGCCGTTTCGGCCGCGGCGCAGCGCGCCGGCGTGGTGTTCGAGTCGGCGCGCGCCTGGGTCATCGGCATGCTGCTGCTGGCGGCCCTGGCCACCGTGGTGCTGGCGCTGCTGCTGACCCGCAGCATCGTCGCGCCGCTGACCGAAGCGGTGCGGGTAGCCGAGGTGGTGGCTTCGGGCGATCTGACCCAGTCGATCCAGGTGCTCGGCAACGACGAGCCGGCGCGCCTGCTGGCGGCGCTGAAAAGCATGCAGCAGAGCCTGCGCAGCACCATCCAGAGCATCGCCGACTCCTCCAACCAGCTGGCCTCGGCGTCCGAGGAGCTGCACGCGGTGACCGAGGACTCGAGCCGCGGCCTGCACCAGCAGAACACCGAGATCGAACAGGCCGCCACCGCGGTCAACCAGATGACCGCGGCGGTGGAGGAGGTGGCGCGCAACGCGGTGAGCACTTCGGAGGCCTCGCGCGAGTCCAACCAGACCGCCCAGCAGGGCCGCGAGCAGGTGCGCCAGACCGTCAGCTCGATCAGTCAACTGGCCGAGGACGTGAACAGCACCTCCGGGCAGGTCGAGCAGCTGGCCGAGCGGGTGCGCGAGATCAGCAAGGTGCTCGACGTGATCCGCTCCATCGCCGAGCAGACCAACCTGCTGGCGCTCAACGCCGCCATCGAGGCCGCGCGGGCCGGCGACGCTGGCCGCGGCTTCGCCGTGGTCGCCGACGAGGTGCGGGCGCTGGCCCATCGCACCCAGCAGTCGACCCAGGAAATCGAGCAGATGATCGGCGGCATCCAGAGCGGCACCGACCAGGCCGTGGGGGCGATGCACAGCAGCAACGGCCGCGCCCGTTCCACCCTGGAGGTGGCGCAGGCCGCCGGCACGGCGCTGGAGCAGATCGCCCAGGCGATCGCCTCGATCAACGAGCGCAATCTGGTGATCGCCAGCGCCTCGGAAGAGCAGGCGCAGGTGGCGCGCGAGGTGGACCGCAACCTGGTCAACATCCGCGACCTGTCGCTGCAGAGCTCGGCCGGTGCCAACCAGACCAGCGCCGCCAGCCAGGAGCTGTCGCGCCTGGCGGTGGATCTGAACAACCTGGTGGCGCGCTTCAAGGTCTGAGGCCGACAGGGGGCGGCCGGCGAGCCAGGCTGATCGCCGGCAAGCCGGCTCCCACAAGGGTTTCTGATGCAGCAACGAAAACGGCGCCCGCAGGCGCCGTTGTCTTTACTGCAGGGCAGCTGTCACTTGCCGGCCCAGCGCTTGAGCACCAGGGTGGCGTTGGTGCCGCCGAAGCCGAAGCTGTTGCTCATCACGGTGTCGAGCTTGGCGTTCTCCACGGTCTTGAGCTGGATCGGCAGGTCGGCCAGTTCCGGATCGACTTCCTCGATGTTGGCCGAGGCAGCGATGAAGTTGCCTTCCATCATCAGCATGCAGTAGATCGCTTCCTGCACGCCGGCGGCGCCCAGGCTGTGGCCGGACAGGCTCTTGGTCGAGCTGATGGCCGGCGCCTTGTCGCCGAACACCTCGCGCACCGCGCGGCTTTCGGCGACGTCGCCGACCGGGGTGGAGGTGCCGTGGGTGTTGAGGTAGTCGATCGGCGTGTCGACGGTGGCCAGGGCCTGCTGCATGCAGCGCACCGCGCCTTCGCCGCTCGGCGCGACCATGTCGTAGCCGTCGCTGGTGGCGCCGTAGCCGACGATTTCGGCGTAGATCTTCGCGCCGCGGGCCAGGGCGTGTTCCAGCTCCTCGACCACCACCATGCCGCCGCCGCCGGCGATGACGAAACCGTCACGCTTGGCGTCGTAGGCGCGCGAGGCCTTGTCCGGGGTTTCGTTGTACTGGGTGGAGAGGGCGCCCATGGCGTCGAACAGGAAGCTCTGGCTCCAGTGTTCTTCTTCGCCGCCACCGGCGAACACCACGTCCTGCTTGCCCATCTGGATCTGCTCCATGGCGTGGCCGATGCAGTGAGCGCTGGTGGCGCAGGCCGAGGAGATCGAGTAGTTCACGCCCTTGATCTTGAACGGCGTGGCCAGGCAGGCGGAGACGGTGCTGCCCATGGTGCGCGGCACGCGGTACGGGCCGACGCGCTTGACGCCTTTCTCGCGCAGGATGTCGAGGGCTTCCATCTGGTTGAAGGTGGAGGCGCCGCCGGAACCGGCGATCAGGCCGGTGCGCGGGTTGGAGACCTGTTCCTCGCTGAGGCCGGCGTCCTTGATCGCCTGCTCCATGGACAGGTAGGCGAAGGCGGCGGCGTCGCCCATGAAACGGTAGACCTTGCGGTCGATCAGCTCTTCCAGGTTCAGGTCGACCGAACCGGAGACCTGGCTGCGCAGGCCCATCTCGGCATAGGACGGGTTGAAACGGATGCCCGACTTGCCGGCACGCAGGCTGGCGGCTACGGCTTCTTTGTCAGT
Organism: Pseudomonas sp. AOB-7; assembly: GCF_003696305.1. Lineage (GTDB taxonomy): Bacteria > Pseudomonadota > Gammaproteobacteria > Pseudomonadales > Pseudomonadaceae > Aquipseudomonas. The sequence goes on from NZ_RFFK01000002.1 coordinate 110,607, forward strand.
GCCCAGGCAGGAAACGATGCCCAGACCGGTGATCACTACACGACGCATGTGCAAGTCCTTCAGAAACTGTCGGTGGAGGTGAACAGGCCGACGCGCAGGCCTTCGGCGCTGTAGATCTCGCGTCCGTCGACGCTGACGCTACCGTCGGCGATGCCGAGGATCAGCGAGCGGCTGATGGTGCGCTTGATATGGATGTTGTAGGTGACCTTCTTCGCCGTCGGCAGCACCTGGCCGAAGAACTTCACTTCGCCCGAACCCAGAGCGCGGCCGCGGCCGGGGTTGCCCTGCCAGCCGAGGTAGAAGCCGACCAGCTGCCACATGGCGTCGAGACCGAGGCAGCCGGGCATGACCGGGTCGCCCTCGAAGTGGCAGCCGAAGAACCACAGGTCCGGATTGATGTCGAGCTCAGCGACGATTTCGCCCTTGCCGTGCTTGCCGCCGGTTTCGCTGATGTGAACGATGCGGTCGATCATCAGCATGTTCGGGGCGGGCAGTTGCGCGTTCCCCGGACCGAACAGTTCGCCGCGGCTGCAGGCGAGCAGGTCTTCCCGGGTATAGGCGTTTTGTCTTGTCATGCGAGCTCCTCAATTGTCCCCACGCTTCTAAGGCTGGGCGAATCGTCCTGGCCGGCCACGCCTGGTAGGCGTCTGCCGGCAGCCTAGTCATAGACTGTTGCGTTGTGGTGAAAGTCACAGCGCGGTGAGTACAGTTGTACTCCGCTGCCGCGGCCTTGTCACAGCCGCCGGCATTTCTCCTTGTAACCCCGCCACCGCGCCACTGCCACTCGCCTATGGTCGGGGTGGCAGCCAGCGCTGCAGGATGTGTTGCAGATCCGCGCGCTTGAAGGGCTTGGCCAGGTAGTCGTTCATCCCCGCGGCCAGGCAGGCCTCGCGGTCGCCCTGCAGGGCGTTGGCGGTCAGGGCGATGATCGGTATCTGCTGGCCTCTGGCCTGCTGGCGGATCTGCCGGGTGGCTTCGTAGCCGTCCATCAGCGGCAGCCGGCAATCCATCAGGATCGCTGCGTAATCGTGCTGGGCGAAGCTGTGCAGCGCCTGCTGGCCGTCGCCGACCAGGCTGACCCGGTAACCCAGGCTGCGCAGCATGGCTTCGATCACCGTCTGGTTGACCGGGTTGTCCTCCACCAGCAGCACCGGTTGGCCGTCGCCGCCCGGCTTGAGGCTCTCGCTGGCCTGTTCCTGTTCGCTGCGCTGGCGGAACGGCAGGGGAATCTCCAGGGTGAACACCGAACCGGCGCCGACCTCGCTATCGGCGCGCAGGGTGCCGCCCATGCGTTCGGCCAGGGTGCGCGCGATGGGCAGGCCGAGGCCGGTGCCGCCGTAGCGGCGGGAGATCGAGGTATCGGCCTGCTGGAAGGCGTCGAACATGTGCTCCAGGCGCTCGGCGTCGATGCCGATGCCGCTGTCGTGCACCGCGCAGGTGAACCACAGCACCTGCTCGTCCAGCGGTTGCCAGCGGGTTTCCACGCGGATGCCGCCATCTTCGGTGAACTTCAGCGCATTGCCGATCAGGTTGACCAGGATCTGCCGGATGCGCGTGGGGTCGCCGCGCATCTCCAGCTGCTCCAGCCCCGGCTGGCTGTCCAGTTGCAGCTGCAGGCCGCGCTGCTGGGCGCTGTGCTGGAACACCTGGATCGAGCCCTGCAGCAGCTCCGGCAGGTTGAAGGGGATGGCCTCGAGCTCCAGCGCGCCGCGCTCGATACGGGAGAAGTCGAGGATGTCGTTGATCACCTTGAGCAGGTGCTCGGTGGATTCGGTGGCCAGCGCCGCGTACTCGGCCTGCTCGTCGTTGAGACTGGTGGTCTCCAGCAGCTGCAGCATGCCCAGCACGCCGTTCATCGGCGTGCGCAGCTCGTGGCTCATCATCGCCAGGAAGTCGGACTTGGCGCGGTTGGCCTGCTCGGATTCCTCGCGCGCCTGGATCAGTTCGGCGATTGCCTGCTGCTGCTCGCGGCCGCTGCGATCCAGGGCGCTGGCGAGGTCGTTGATGTGCCGCGCCAGGTCGGTCAGCTCGTCGTTGCCGCGCTCGGCCAGCGCCGGGCGGTAGTCGCCGGCCTGGATGCGTTCCAGGGCCTGGCCCATGGCGCTCAGCGGCTGCGCCAGGCGGCGGGCCAGGCGGCGGGCGAGGAGGAAGGTCAGCAGCAGGGCCAGCAGCGACAGCACCCCGGCCTTGAACAGGATTTCCTGCTGGCGGGCGTTGAAGGTGTCGTTGGACATGCCCACCACCACCCGTCCCAGGTAGCCGTCGGCGAGCGTCTTGCCGTGCGGCACCGCAGTTTGCGCGCCGGATGGCGGGCGCTGCAGGCGGATCGGCGCCTGGAACACCTCCACCTGCGGCGTGCTGTGGCCCTGTTCCTTGGGCCGCTCGACGTAGACCAGGATGTTGTCGTCGCGGTCGCGCACCTCGGCGAAGCGCACGTCCGGCGTGCTCAGGGTGGCGCGCAGCAGGTTTTCCAGGGTGCCCAGGTTGCCGTTGAGCACGCCGTACACGCTGGCCGGGGCCAGCTGGTTGGCGATCAGCTGGCCGGTGTGGCCCTGCTCCTGGCGCAGGTCCTGCAGGCGGGTGAAGGTGAGAAAGCCGGTCAGCAGCAGGGTCAGCAGCAGGGCCGGGCCGACGCTGATCAGCTGGGTACGCGTGTGGATGTTCCAGCCGCGGCGCTGGCTCATGGTCGTACTGTCCCTGTCGGAGTGCGGCGCTGCCGGCGGCTGTAGCGGGCAGGGCGGGGCAAGGGGCTGCCTGTGGGCACGGGTCGTCCTTGGCAAATTACGTCGAGCCGGCATGTTAACCGACCCGGCGCGCTTTGCCAGCGCCAGGCGCGCGCACTCTGCACCATTTCGCGTTTGCCCGCCGGGACCGATGCGGCACGGCGAACTTTTGCCCTGGCCGGTCACTCGCGGCTCCGTATAATGCCTGCAGACCGCCATCGCGCATGGCCCCACTCGGAAGTGTTATGACAGAGCTTCAACCCATTGCCGTACTCGGCGGCGGCAGCTTCGGCACCGCCCTGGCCAATCTGCTGGCGGAGAACGGCCAGCGCGTCCTGCAGTGGATGCGCGACCCCGAGCAGGCCGAGCAGATGCGCCGCAGCGGCGAGAATCCGCGCTACCTCAAGGGCGTCAAGCTACACCCGGGCATCGAACCGACCAGCGACCTGGCCGGCGCCCTGCAGCAGGCCGAGCTGGTGCTGGTCGCGCTGCCCTCCAGCGCCCTGCGCGAGGCGCTGCAACCGGTGGCCGGATTGCTCGCCGGCAAGCTGCTGATCAGCACCACCAAGGGCATCGAAGCCAAGACTTTCAAGCTGATGAGCCAGATTCTCGAGGAAATCGCTCCCGATGCGCGCATCGGCGTGCTGTCCGGGCCGAACCTGGCCAAGGAAGTGGCCGAGCACGCGCTGACCGCCACGGTGATCGCCAGCGAGGACGAAGCACTCTGCCTGCGCGTGCAGCAGGCCCTGCACGGTCGCACCTTTCGCGTCTACGCCAGCGCCGACCGCTTCGGCGTCGAGCTGGGCGGCGCGCTGAAGAACGTCTACGCCATCATGTCCGGCATGGCCGCGGCCCTCGGCATGGGCGAGAACACCAAGAGCATGCTGATCACCCGTGCCCTGGCCGAGATGACCCGCTTCGCCGTCAAGCTGGGGGCCAACCCCATGACCTTCCTCGGCCTGGCCGGGGTGGGCGACCTGATCGTCACCTGTTCGTCACCGAAAAGCCGCAACTATCAGGTCGGTTTCGCCCTCGGCGAAGGCCTCAGCCTGGACGAGGCGGTGCAGCGCCTGGGCGAAGTCGCCGAAGGGGTCAATACTCTCAAGGTGCTCAAGGCGCGCGCCGAGGAGCTGGAGGTGTACATGCCGCTGGTCGCCGGGCTGCACGCCATCCTGTTCGAGGGGCGCACGCTGGCGCAGGTGATCGAGTTGCTGATGCGCGGCGAACCCAAGACCGACGTCGATTTCATTCCCACCGCGGGTTTCTAAGGAGCAAGTGATGAACGATGAGAAGCAGGAGCTGGAACGCGAGTCGATCCTGTTGCGCATTCTGTGGATGGTGATCTTCGTCATCGTCTGGCAACTGGCCGAGCTGCTGCTCGGCGCCGTGGTGCTGCTGCAACTCGGCTATCGCCTGTTCTACGGTGCGCCGAACGCCAGCCTGCTGGGTTTCGGCGACAGCCTCAGCCAGTACCTGATGCAGATCGGCCGTTTCGGCACCTTCAACAGCGACGAGAAGCCCTGGCCGTTCGCCGACTGGCCGACCCCGCGCGCGCCGCAAGGCGAGGCCGCCCATAGCATCCCGCCGGCGCCGCACCCGGTGCGCGACGAGGAGCCGAAGCTGTGAGGCTGTGGCTGTTGCGTCACGGTCAGGCCGAGCCGCAGGCCGCCAGCGATGCCGTGCGCGAGCTGACCGCCCACGGCCGCAAGGAGGTGCTGCAGGCCGCCGCGCAATTGGCCGGACGGCCGCTCACGGCGATTCTCGCCAGCCCCTACGTGCGCGCCCAGCAGACCGCCGAACTGGTGCGCGGCGCGCTGGGTTTCGCCGGCGCGGTGGGCACCGTGCCCTGGCTGACGCCGGACAGCGACCCGCGCGAGGTGCTCAAGTACCTCGACGAGCGCGAAGGCGCGGAAATGCTGCTGGTCAGCCACCAGCCGCTGATCGGCGCCCTCGGCGGCCTGCTGGTGCATGGCAATCGCCAGGAGCCGCTGCCGATGCGCACCGCCAGCCTGGCCGAGCTCGACGGCGATCTGCCGGCGGCCGGGCTGATGGAGCTGCTGGCGCTGATCCATCCGCATTGATCCCGCGACACGCGGTTGTAGCCGGCTAGCCGGGCGACCGGGGAAACATTTCTTAACTTGCGCCGTCCTTGTCTGCGTGGAATAGTCGACCAAGCAAGTGCTTGGTTGACCCCCATAAAAACAACAAGGAGGAAGCCCTGTGGCCGATGCGATCCGTCTGCCGCTCGAGCTGTTCTACGAGCGTGAAGCAAAGCACCCGAACAAACGCTACATGGTCCAGCCTCTCGGCGGCGGCCAGCTGCTGGAGCTGAGCTGGGCCGAGGTGGGCGAACAGGCGCGGCGCGCCGCCCACTGGTTGCGCAGCCGCGAACTGGCGCCGGGCAGCCGCATCGCCATCGTGTCGAAGAACTGCGCGCACTGGATAGTCGCCGACCTGGCGATCTGGATGGCCGGGCACGTCTCGGTGCCGCTGTACCCCAACCTCACCGCCGAGTCGATGCGCCAGGTGCTGGAGCATTCCGAAGCGGCGCTGGCCCTGATCGGCAAGCTCGACGACTGGCCGGCCATGGCGCCGGGGCTGCCCGCCGGGCTGCCGACCGTCAGCCTGCCGCTGCACCCGCCGGGCGAGTTCGACTACAGCTGGGACGACCTGCAGCGCTGCGCACCGATCCAGGACGACCCCAAGCCCGCGGCCAACCAGCTGGCCACCATCATCTACACCTCCGGCACCACCGGCACGCCCAAGGGGGTGATGCACCAGTTCGGCAATTTCGGCTTCGCCGCCAGCAATGCCATCGAGCTGTTCGGCGTCGGCGAGGACGACCGCCTGCTGTCCTACCTGCCACTGTGTCACGTGGCCGAGCGGATGTTCGTCGAGCTGGCATCGATCTACGCCGGGCAGACGATCTTCTTCGCCGAGAGCCTGGACACCTTCCTCGACGACCTCAAGCGCGCCCGGCCGACGGTGATGTTCGGTGTGCCGCGCATCTGGACCAAGTTCCAGATGGGCGTGTACGCCAAGATGCCGGCGCACAAGCTCGACCGCCTGCTGAAACTGCCGCTGATCGGCCGCCTGGTCGGCAGGAAAGTGCTCGCCGGGCTCGGCCTGGACTCCGTGCGCTACGCGCTGTCCGGCGCCGCGCCGGTGCCCGAGGCGCTGCTCAACTGGTATCGCCGCCTGGGCCTGGAAATCCAGGAGGTCTACGGCATGACCGAGAACTGCGGCTACTCCCACGTGTGCCGGCCGGGCAAGTTCAAGCAGGGCTGGATCGGCCAGAACAGCCCCGGCGTGGAGGTGCGCATCGCCGAGGACGGCGAGGTGCAGGTGCGCAGCGGCGCCACCATGCAGGGCTACTACAAGGACCCGGTCAAGACCGCCGAGACCCTCACCGAAGACGGTTTCCTGCGCACTGGCGACAAGGGCGAGCAGGACGCCGAGGGCAACCTGCGCCTGACCGGGCGGATCAAGGAGATCTTCAAGACCAGCAAGGGCAAGTACGTGGCGCCGGCGCCCATCGAGAACCGTCTCGGCGAGCATTCGCGCATCGAGCAGGTCTGCGTGGTCGGCGACGGCCTGCCACAACCCCTGGCGCTCTGCGTACTGTCCGAGGCGGGCCGCCAGGAGGCCGCCAACGACAGCCGCGGCGCGCTGGAAAGCAGCCTCAAGGCACTGCTCGAGGAGGTCAACCGGCGTCTCGACCAGCATGAGCGGCTGCAGGGGTTGGTGCTGGTCAAGGAGGTCTGGGCGGTGGAGAACGGCTTCCTCACGCCGACCCTGAAGATCAAGCGCAACGTGGTCGAGGGCGCCTACGGCGCGCGCTTCGCCGAGTGGCAGCAGCGCAGCGAAGCAGTGCTCTGGCACGAGTGAATGTGAGCGGGCCGGCGGCGTCGGCCCGGTTTCCCGACAGCATTAGGAATGCCCCATGAGCCTGTGGCGACAAGCCCCCGATCTCGATGCGCTCAACGCCTTGCAGAAACACACCATCGGCGAGTTGCTGGGCATCCGCTTCGAGTCTTTCGATGATGATTCGCTCAGCGCCAGCATGGCGGTCGATGCGCGTACCCACCAACCCTACGGCCTGCTGCACGGCGGTGCCTCGGTGGTGCTGGCCGAGACCCTCGGCTCCACCGCCAGCTACCTGTGCATCGACAGCAGTCGCTTCTACGGCGTCGGCCTGGAGGTCAACGCCAACCATCTGCGCGGCCTGCGCACAGGGCGCGTGCATGCCGTGGCGCGGCCGGTGCATCTGGGGCGCACCACCCACGTCTGGGACATCCGCCTGAGTGGCGACGACGGCAAGCCCAGCTGCATCTCACGCCTGACCATGGCCATAGTGCCCTTGGGCGAGCAGCCGCCCAAGGCATGAGCGGGCGCCGCCGATAGTTCTGGCCATAGCGCCGCCATCAATGGCGGTTACGGTCATTGCCGCGGCGGCGGGGCTGCCGGAAAATCGCCCGGTGTTCATTTTGCGAGCGCCGCGCATGCCGCAGCCGATCTTCTTCGCCCACGCCAACGGTTTTCCCTCGGCCACCTACGCCAAGCTGTTCGCCGCCCTGGCGCCGGACTACCGGGTGCGCCACCTGCAGCAGCACGGCCACGATCCGCGCTTTCCGGTGGACGACAACTGGGCCAACCTGGTCGCCGAGCTGATCCATCACCTGGAAGGCGGCGACGAGCCGGTCTGGGGCGTCGGCCATTCCCTCGGCGGCGTGCTGCATTATCACGCCGCGTTGCTCAGGCCGGAGCTGTACCGCGGCGTGGTGATGCTCGACTCGCCGCTGCTGACCCTGGCCGACCGCATGGTGATCCGCGCCGCCAAGCGCTTCGGCTTCATCGACCGCATCACCCCGGCCGGGCGTACCCTGGGCCGGCGCGAGGCCTTCGCCGACCCGGCCGAGGCGCGCGACTACTTCGCCGCGAAGAGCCTGTTCCGCCGCTTCGATCCCGAATGCCTGGACGCCTACGTGCGCCATGGCCTGCAGCCGGCGGGGCAGGGGCTGCGCCTGAAGTTCGATCCGGCCACCGAGATCAGCATCTACCGCAGCGTGCCGCACACCGCACCGGGTCGCCCGCAGCAGCTGGCGGTGCCGCTGGCCATGGTCCGCGGCCGCCACAGCAGGGTGGTGCTGCCGCATCACGCCCGCCTGCTGCGGCGCATGCCGCGCGGCGAATACTTGAGCCTGCCGGGCGGCCATATGTTCCCCCTGGAGCGCCCGCAGGCCACCGCCGAGCTGCTGCGCCAGCTGTTCGCCCGTTGGGCCGGCCCGCTTGAGGAGTCCGCATGAGCGCCTGTTTCGAAGAAGTCCGCCTGAGCCTGCCGCATATCGAGCTGGCCGCCCATCTCTACGGCCCCGAGGACGGCCTGCCGGTGCTGGCCCTGCACGGCTGGCTGGACAACGCCGCCAGCTTCGCCCGACTGGCGCCGAAGCTGGACGGACTGCGCATCGTCGCCCTGGATTTCGCCGGCCACGGCCATTCCGAACACCGCCCGGCGGGCGCCGGCTACGCCCTGTGGGATTACGCCTACGACGTGCTGCAGGTGGCCGAGCAGTTCGGTTGGCAGCGCTTTTCCATCCTCGGTCACTCCATGGGCGCGATCACCGCGGTGCTGCTGGCCGCTGCCATGCCCGAGCGCATCGCCCGCCTGGCCCTGATCGACGGCCTGGTGCCCTATACCGGCGAGGCCGACACTGCACCGGCGAAACTCGGCGAGGCGTTGCGCGCCAAGCTCGCCCTGGATGGCAAGCGCAAGCCGGTGTACGCCGAGGTGGCGCGAGCCGTCGAGGCGCGCATGAAGGGCGTCGGCGCGGTCAGCCGCGAGGCCGCCGAACTGCTCGCCCAGCGCGGCCTGATGCCGGTGCCCGGCGGCTACACCTGGCGCACCGACGCCCGCCTGACCCTGGCTTCGCCCTTGCGCCTGAGCTGGGCCCATGCCCAGGCCTTCGTCCGCGCCCTGCAATGCCCGGTCAGCCTGGTGCTGGCCGAGCAGGGCATGATGCAGGCGCAGCCGGCGGTGCAGCAGCTGCTGCAGGGGCTGCCGTTCGAGGTGCGCCGCCTGCCGGGCGGCCACCACCTGCACCTGGACGACGAGGCCGGCGCGCAACGTGTCGCGGATTGTTTCAATCCATTTTTGCGCTCGCCTTGACTTGCCGACGGCTCATGGGGAAAGGTGTGGCGGTCTGCCATGGAGGATCGCATGATCGACCTGTATACCGCCGCCACCCCCAATGGGCACAAGGCATCCATCGCCCTGGAGGAACTCGGCCTGCCTTATCAGGTGCACGCCCTCAGTTTCGAGCGCAAGGAGCAGAAGGCCGCGGCCTTTCTGCGTATCAACCCCAACGGCCGCATTCCGGCCATCGTCGATCGCGACAATGACGACTTCGCCGTGTTCGAGTCCGGCGCCATCCTCATCTACCTCGCCGAGAAGACCGGCCAACTGCTGCCCAGCGATGCCAAGGGACGCTCGCGGGCGCTGCAGTGGCTGATGTTCCAGATGGGCGGGGTCGGCCCGATGCAGGGCCAGGCCAATGTGTTCTTCCGCTATTTCCCGCAAAAGCTGCAGGGCGCCATCGACCGCTACCAGCACGAGACCCGCCGCCTCTACGAGGTGCTCGACGTGCGCCTGGGCGAGGTCGAATACCTGGCCGGCGACTACAGCATCGCCGATATCGCCACCTTCCCCTGGGTGCGCGTGCACGACTGGGCCGGCGTCTCGCTCGACGGGCTGACGCATCTGCAGCGCTGGCTGGACGCCATCGCGGCGCGCCCGGCGGTGCAGCGCGGCCTGCAGGTGCCGCAGCGCGAGGTCGACGAGGCGCGCCTGGTAAAAGCCGCGCAAGCGATGCTGATCCAATGAGGGCGCGTATGAAAGGTTTCGCCCTAGTGGCCGCGCTGCTGGGCAGCGGCGGCGTGCTGGCTGCCGATCTGCCCGGCAGCCGCGACCTCGACAGCCTGCCGCGTTTTCCGGCGAGCACGATCGTTGCCTACAAGGAACGCCCGAGTCTGGAGCGCATCTACCCGCAGGGCTCGATCCGCCGCATCAGCGGGCGCCTGCGCTACGAGCGGGAGATCCTGGCGCAGGGCCGGCACGCCGCGGTGACCTACGAGCTGCCGCGCACCCACAGCGCCGACCAGGTATTTACCAGCGCGCGCGAGTCCCTGCTGGAGCAGGGCGCCGAGCTGCTCTACTGGTGCAAGGGGCGCGAATGCGGCGCCAGCAGCCTGTGGGCCAATTCGGTGTTCGGCAACGCCACCCTGTACGGTTCCGACGACCAGCAGGCCTATGCGCTGCTGCGCCTGGCCGAGCCCAACCACGACAGCCTGCTGGCGCTGTACAGCATCACCCGCGGCAACCGCCGCGCCTACCTGCATGCCGAGCAGCTGGATGCCGAGGCGCCGCTGGGCGAGCTGCTGCCGACCCCGGCGACCCTGCTGCGCCAGCTGCGCAGCGACGGCCTGCTGCAATTGCCGGACGCAGCCCGGGCGGACAGCGCCTGGGTCGAGGTGCTGGCGCGCAGCCTCAACCTCGACAGCACGCTGCGCGTCAGCCTCTCCGGCAGCCAGGCGCAGGCCTGGCGCGAGGCACTGATCGCCCAGCGCGTGCGCGAGGCGCGTCTGGAACTCGGCGAGGGTGCCGGCGAAGCCCTGGCGGTGCGTCTATTGCGCTAAGCTGCGCGGCACAACCAGGCACATCCAGAGCGCCCTCCAGGGGCGCTCTGTCGTTGCAACGAAGGGAGTTTCGGGTCATGGCCACTAACGATCGTCTGCTGGTGCAGATTCTGCTGCTCGGCCTGCTGGCCGCCAGCCTCTGGGTATTGGCGCCGTTCTGGTCGGCGCTGTTCTGGGCCGCGGTGCTGGCCTTCGCCAGCTGGCCGCTGATGCGTCTGCTGACCCAGGCGCTGCAGGGGCGGCTGTCGCTGGCCGCGGGCATTCTCACCTGCGGCTGGGTGATCCTGGTGGCGGTGCCGCTGATCTGGCTGGGTTTCAACCTGGCCGATCACATCAAGGACGCCAACGCGTTGATCAAGGACCTGCAGGTCGAGGGCCTGCCGCCGCCGCCGAGCTGGCTGGTCGGCCTGCCGCTGGTGGGCGAGCGCCTGGCCACTCTGTGGCTGACCATCGACCAGCAGGGCGCGGCCTTCTTCGCCACCCTGCGGCCCTACCTCGGCCAGGTCGGCAACTGGCTGCTGGCGCGCAGCGCCCAGCTCGGCGGCGGCATGCTGGAGCTGGGCCTGAGCCTGGTGCTGGTGTTCTTCTTCTACCGCGACGGCCCGCGCCTGGCGGTGTTCGTGCACAGCCTGCTGGAACGGCTGATCGGCGAGCGTGCCGACCACTACCTGGAGCTGGTGGCCGGCACCGTGCAGCGGGTGGTCAACGGCGTGATCGGCACCGCCGCGGCCCAGGGCCTGCTGGCGCTGATCGGCTTCTGGATCGCCGGGGTGCCGGGGGCGCTGGTGCTGGGCATTCTCACCTTCGTCCTCAGCCTGGTGCCGATGGGCCCGCCGCTGGTGTGGATACCCGCCACCGCCTGGCTGGTGTGGCAGGGCGAGTACGGCTTCGCCCTGTTCCTCGGCGCCTGGGGCATGTTCGTCATCAGCGGCGTGGACAATATCCTCAAGCCCTATCTGATCAGTCGCGGCGGCAACCTGCCGCTGGTGGTGGTGCTGCTCGGGGTGTTCGGCGGCATCCTCGCCTTCGGCTTCATGGGCCTGTTCCTTGGCCCGACCCTGCTGGCGGTGGCCTACAGCCTGCTCAGCGACTGGGTGGCGGAGAAGGCACCGCCAGCCGAGCCCCCGGTCGACGGGCCGCTGTCGGCCGCGGAGCGCGGCGATTGAGGCCGTTCAGCGCTCACGCTCGTAGCGCTCGAGGGTGTCGCGGGCGATCTGGCGGCCGAGCATGATCAGCTCCGGCGCCTTGTAGAACTCGAAGAAACGGCACACGCGCTTGGGCACGTTGATCAGGATGTCCGGCGGGTAGCCGGCGATCTTGTATTGCGCCAGCGAGGTCTGCATCACCTCGAAGCTCTGGTTGACCAGCTCCAGCAGCGAGGCCGGGCCGCTGAACTCGGCGACCCGCGAGCCGCTGGCGGATTTCGGCACGGCGCCGGCGGCGTTGCGGTTCGGCGCCGCGGCCGGGCCGATGGCGTCGGCCTGTTGCTGCTCGGCGGCCAGCAGCAGCACGTCGTCCTCGCTCTTGCGGCGGAAGCTCGGCAGGCGCGAGCCGAGCGTGGTCATCAACTGGTCGATGCGCCCCTTGAGCGCGGCCGGCCGCTCGATCACCGGCAGCTGGTAGTGGCTCTGGTTGGTGGCGTTGAGGTTGACCGCGATGATCAGGTCGCAGTGGCTGGACACCACCGGCACGATCGGCAGCGGGTTGAGCAGGCCGCCGTCGACCAGCATGCGCTTGCCCTGGATCACCGGGGTGAACAGGCTGGGAATCGCCGCCGAGGCGCGCATCGCCTGGTGCAGGCAGCCTTCCTGGAACCAGATTTCCTGCTGGTTGGTGAGGTCGGTGGCGACCGCGGTGAAGGGGATCGCCAGCTCCTCGATATTGATCTCGCCGACTATGTCGTGGATGCGCCCGAACACCCGTTCGCCGCGGATGGCACCGAGGCGGAAGCTGACATCGATCAGGCGCAGCACGTCCAGGTAGTCCAGGCTCTCGGTCCACTCGCGGTACTCGCGCAGCTTGCCGGCAGCGAAGATGCCGCCGACCACCGCGCCCATCGAGCAGCCGGCGATGCAGCCGATCTCGTAGCCGCGCGCCTGCAGCTCCTCGATCACGCCGATATGCGCGTAGCCGCGCGCGCCCCCCGAGCCCAGTACCAGCGCCACTTTCTTGCTCATAGGAAAAATCCCCCGTCGATGTTTCGACCTTACTCGCGCAAAGGCGCTGCGCCAAGGCGGTCTTTGCTAGAATCCGCCGCCAGTCGTCGATGCAAGAGAGAGACATGAGCGAGCCGATTCGTTTGACCCAGTACAGCCACGGCGCCGGTTGCGGTTGCAAGATTTCCCCCAAGGTGCTGGAGGTGATCCTCGCCGGCAGCGGCGCGCAGAACCTCGACCCGCGTCTGTGGGTCGGCAACGCCTCGCGAGACGATGCCGCGGTCTATGCCATCGACGAAGAGCGCGGGGTGGTTTCCACCACCGACTTCTTCATGCCCATCGTCGACGACCCCTACGACTTCGGCCGCATTGCCGCGACCAACGCCATCAGCGACATCTATGCCATGGGCGGCGACCCGCTGATGGCCATCGCCATTCTCGGCTGGCCGGTCAACCTGTTGGCCCCGGAGGTCGCCCGCGAGGTGATCCGCGGCGGCCGCGCGGTGTGCGACGAGGCCGGCATTCCGCTGGCCGGCGGCCACTCGATTGACGCCCCCGAGCCGATCTTCGGCCTGGCGGTGACCGGCCTGGTGGACAAGCGCCATATGAAGCGCAACGACACCGCCACCGTCGGCTGCCAGCTGTACCTGACCAAGCCGCTGGGCATCGGCATCCTCACCACCGCGGAGAAGAAGGCCAAGCTGCGCAGCGAGGACGTCGGCCTGGCGCGCGACTGGATGTGCACCCTGAACAAGCCCGGCAGCCGCTTCGGCAAGCTCGCCGGGGTCAAGGCGATGACCGACGTCACCGGCTTCGGCCTGCTCGGGCACCTAGTGGAAATGGCCGATGGTAGCGGCCTCAGCGCGCGCGTGGAGTTCGCCAGGGTGCCGCGTCTGGACAGCGTCGAGCATTACCTGGAGCAGGGCTGCGTGCCCGGCGGCACGCTGCGCAACTTCGACAGCTACGGCGACAAGATCGCGCCGCTACCGGAGCTGGCCAAGCTGCTGCTGTGCGACCCGCAGACCAGCGGCGGCCTGCTGATCGCCGTGGCGCCGGAAGGCGAGGCCGAGTTCCTCGCCGTCGCCGCCGAGCTGGGCCTGCAGCTGGCGCCCATCGGCGAGATGGTCGAGCGACAGCGCCACGCGGTCGAGGTGCTGTGATGCGGGACAACAGCGCCGACTACCGCGACATCTTTCTGGGCGACCGGCCGATGATGGACGCCCGCGCGCCGGTGGAATTTCTCAAGGGCGCCTTCCCCGGGGTGGTCAACCTGCCGCTGATGGACGACCTCGAGCGGCAGAAGGTCGGTACCTGCTACAAGCAGCGCGGCCAGCAGGCGGCCATCGAGCTGGGCCACCAACTGGTCAGCGGTACGCTGAAGGACGAGCGCATAGCGGCCTGGGCGGCCTTCGCCAAGGCCCATCCGGACGGCTACCTGTACTGCTTTCGCGGCGGCCTGCGCTCGCAGATCGTCCAGCAGTGGCTCAAGAGCGAGGCGGGTATCGACTACCCGCGGGTGATCGGCGGCTACAAGGCGATGCGCGGCTTTCTCCTGGAAACCAGCGAGCAGGCGGTGGCAGAGTGCGACTTCGTCCTGGTCGGCGGCATGACCGGCACCGGCAAGACCGAGGTGATCGGCCAGCTGGACAACGCCCCGGACCTCGAAGGCCACGCCAACCATCGCGGCTCCAGCTTCGGCAAGCGCGCCAGCGCCCAGCCGGCGCAGATCGATTTCGAGAACGCCCTGGCCATCGACCTGCTCAAGCGTCGCGCGCGCGGCCAGCGGCAGTTCGTGCTGGAGGACGAGGCGCGGCTGATCGGCCGCTGCTCGCTGCCGCTGCCGCTGTACCAGGCCATGCAGGACTACCCGCTGGTGTGGCTGGAGGACAGCCTGGAGCATCGCGTCGAGCGCATCCTCAAGGCCTATGTGGTCGAGCTGTGCGCCGAGTTCGTCGCCGTCCACGGCGAGGAGGGCGGATTCGCCGCCTTCGCCGCGCGCCTGCGCGAGAGCCTGGCCAATATCACCCGGCGCCTCGGTGGCGAGCGTTATCAGCGTCTGGCGGCGATCATGGACCAGGCCCTGGGCGAGCAGGCCGCCGCCGGCCAGGTCGACACCCACCGCGGGTGGATCGAGGCGCTGCTGGTGGAGTACTACGATCCGATGTACGTGTTCCAGCGCGAGAGCAAGGCCGGGCGCATCGAGTTCGTCGGCGAGCAGCAGGCGGTGGTGGACTATCTGCGTCAACGCGCCGGGCGCTGAAGCGGGCACTTTCCCCGGGCGCCGGCGTCCTACACTGGGTCAATCCGTAGTCATGTCCTTGTAAGGAGTGTGGTCGATGAAACATTGGATCTGTTTGCCAGTAATGGCCCTGGTGCTGAGCGGTTGCGCCGGCAAGACGGTGTACCGCGACACCTGCGCCAATCAGCTGGACGCGGCCTGGAAGGAGCTGAGCATCGCCGAGGCCGAAGGCTTCGCCGGCACGGTCAGCTACTCCAAGGCGCTGTCGCTGCTCACCGCGGCCAAGACCCAGCAGCAGTTCGAGGCCTACGAGGGCTGCACCAGCAAGGCCGAGCGGGCGCGCTTCTACATCCGCGAATCGCGAGCGGGGCGCTGATGCAGCTCGACTTCGCCACGCTGAGCCCGCTGGAGGCCTACCGCTGGCTGGCCGCCAGCGTCACCCCGCGGCCCATCGCCTGGGCTTCCACCCGCTCCCCGCAAGGGGTGGCCAATCTGGCGCCGTTCAGCTTCTTCCAGGTGATCAGCGACAACCCGCCGACCCTGCTGGTCAACGTCAACACCCGCGACGACGGCAGCCTCAAGGACAGCCTGCGCAACGCGCAGGCCAGCGGCGAACTGGCGATCCAGTTGGTCAGCTTCGCCCAGGCCGAGGCGATGAACGCCAGCGCGGCGATACTGCCGCACGAGGTCAGCGAGTTCGCCCATTGCGCCATCGCCAGCCTGCCGTGCGAGCGCATCGACGTGCCGCGGGTGGCCGGCGCGCCGGTGACCTTCGAGTGCCGGGTGGCGCAGATCCAGCCCTATCCGGCGGCGAATCCCAACTGCCACCTGATCTTCGCCGAGGTGCTGCTGGCGCATATCGACGACGCGGTGCTCAGCGAGCAGGGCCGCCTCGACCCGCTCAAGCTCGACCTGATCGGCCGTCTCGGCGGCAGCGCCTACTGCCGCACCACCGAGCTGTTCCAGATGCAGCGGCCATGAATCCGCTCTGGAAACGACCTTCAGTTAGCTGATCCTGCCATTTCAGGCCCTGCTGGCTTGTCGCCAGCAGGGCGGCGCTCCTATGTTCGGCCATTCGCGGCGAGCAGTAGGCGGGGATGGTCATGGGGAGCGCGTGGAGCAATCGGCTGGCCAGTCTGAGCACGGCCAGCAAACTGATGCTGGGTTTCGCCCTGGTGCTGGGGCTTACCGCGCTGGTGGCCGGCACCGGGCTGCTGGCGCTGCGCGAGGTGAATGCCGGGGCGGCGCTGCAGCAGCGCATGAGTGCACTCGGCGAGCAGCTGCTGCACATGCGCCACAGCGAGCAGGCCTTCGCCCTGGCCGGCGATCCGCAGCAGGCCGCGCGCCTGGCCGAGCAGGCCGAGGCGATCCTGCAGGCCTGCGCCGCCCTGCAGGGCGAACTGGACGAAGGCACCGCCGCGATCCTGGCGCCGCTGGCGCCGGCGCTGGCCGACTACCGCGCCGCCTTCGCCCGTTACGTTGAACTCACCGACAACATGCAGTTGGCGCTGCAGGCCGCCGACTGGCTGGTGGTCAGCGCCGCCAACAGCCTGGAGCTGCTGCAGGAGGGCCTGGCCGAGGACGGCGTCGACCTGCTCAAGCGCAGCCAGGGCGAGCAGGGCGGCGAGGCGGTGCTGCAGGCCGGGCAGGTCGGCAAGATTCACCAGTTGCTGTTACAGGCACTGGACCAGGCCCGCCAGCGTCTGGAGGCGAGCCGCCGCAGCGAAGTGCTCGAGCGGGTCGAGATCGCCCAGGCCGGCGAGGCCCAGGCGCTGGCCGCCGAACTGCGCGATGCGCTGAGCGATCCCGGCTACGCTGCGGTGCTCGGCGAGGTGGTGGTCAATGTCGACTCCTTCAACGAGCGGCTCAAGGAATACGCCGAGCAGCTGCAGCAGCAAAAGCAGGTCTACCTGCAGCTGGTGGCGCAGATCGAACAACTGCTCGGCCAGGTCGAGCAGGCCCTCGGCGCCCAGCGCCAGGCCATGCAGGCCGCGCAGCAGGCGAGCAGCGCCCTGATCCTGCTGGCGGCGGCCCTGGCCCTGCTGGTCGGCCTGGGGGCCGCGCTGGCCATCAGCCTGGCCATAGTGCGGCCGCTGAAACGGGTGATCGGCCTGGCCGAGCGCATCGCCGCCGGCGACCTGAGTGCGCGCATCGAAATCGACCGGCGCGACGAGATCGGCCAGCTGCTCGGCGCCATGCAGGCCATGGCCGGCAACCTGCGCGAGATGGTCGGCCGTCTGCAGGGCGGGGTGACCCAGCTGTCCAGCTCGGCGCAGTCGCTGTCGACGGTGACCGAGCAGACCCGCCAGGGGGTCAACGGGCAGAAGCTGGAGACCGATCAGGTGGCCACCGCCATGAGCCAGATGACCGCCACCGTGCACGAGGTGGCGCGCAACGCCGAGGCCGCCGCGGTTTCCACCGAGCAGGCCGATCGGCGCGTCGACAGTGGCAGCCAGGTGGTGCGCCAGACCCTGCAGCGCATCGACCAGCTGGCCGGCGCGATGGACGCCACCACCGCCAGCATCCAGCGCCTGAGCCAGGACACCCAGCGCATCGACGCGGTGCTGGAGGTGATCAAGAACGTCGCCGAGCAGACCAATCTGCTGGCGCTCAACGCCGCCATCGAGGCGGCGCGTGCCGGCGAGCAGGGCCGCGGCTTCGCCGTGGTCGCCGACGAGGTGCGCGCCCTGGCCAAGCGCACCCAGCAGTCCACCGCCGAGATCGAGGCGCTGATCGCCGCGCTGCGCGAGGGCAGCCGCCGCGCGGTGGCCGACATGGCGCAGAGCGCCAGCCTGGTGAGCCAGACGGTGGAGGGCGCCAACCAGACCGAGGGCGCGCTGACGGCCATCGCCGAGGCGGTGGCGCGGATCTTCGAGATGAACCAGCAGATCGCCGCGGCGGCCGAACAGCAGACGGCGGTGGCCGAGGAGATCAACCGCAGCGTCACCTCGATCCGCGATATCGCCGATCAGTCGGCCAGCGCCATGGAACAGACCGCCGCCTCGAGCATCCAGCTGGCCGAGCTGGGCCGCGAGCTGCAGGGCATGGCCGGGCATTTTCGTCTGTAAGGGCGGGCGCGCTCACAGTTTCGTCAGCAAAGATTGCATAGCACTTTGCCGCACTTGAGTGGCCCAGTAGCATCGGCGGTCTGCATAAGGAGCCAACGATGCGAAGCAAACTGGACGCCTGCCTGGACTCGGTCAATCAGGTGCTGCTGGGCAAGGAGGCGCAGGTGCGCCTGGCGCTGACCTGCCTGCTGGCGCGCGGTCACCTGCTGATCGAAGACCTGCCCGGCATGGGCAAGACCACCTTGAGCCATGCTCTGGCGCGGGTGCTGGGGCTGAGCTTCCAGCGTATCCAGTTCACCTCCGACCTGTTGCCCGGCGACATCCTCGGCACCTCGGTGTTCGACAAGGACAGTGGCCAGTTCGTCTTCCACCCCGGGCCGATCTTCGCCGAGCTGGTGCTGGCCGACGAGATCAACCGCGCCACGCCGAAGAGCCAGAGCGCGCTGCTCGAGGCCATGGAAGAGGGCCAGGTGACCATCGAGGGCGCCACCCGACCGCTGCCCGAGCCGTTCTTCGTCATCGCCACGCAGAACCCGGTGAGCAGCGGCGGCACCTTCGCCCTGCCGGAGTCGCAGCTGGACCGTTTCCTCATGCGCCTGTCGCTGGGTTATCCGGCCCAGGCGGCGGAGAAGGCGCTGCTGCTGGGCGACGCGCGGCGCGAGCTGCTGCCGCGGCTGCAAGCGATTCTCGACCATGCCGAGCTGGCCCGGCTGCAGGCCGAGGTGCCCAGGGTGCGCGCCAGCGATGCGCTGATCGATTACGTGCTGCGCCTGGTCGAGGCCACCCGCAGCCAGCCGCAGTTCGCCTGGGGCCTGTCGCCGCGCGCCAGCCTGGCGCTGCTGGCCGCGGCGCGGGCCTGGGCGCTGCTGGCCGAGCGCGACTACGTGATCCCCGAGGACGTGCAGGCGGTATTGCCGTCGGTGGTCGGTCACCGCCTGCGCGAGCGCGCCGACCCCACCGGCCACGGCGGCGGCAGCCTGGTGCAGTGGCTGCTGCGCGAAGTGCCGGCGCTCTGATGCGTGCCGCGCTGAAACCGCTGTGGGGCCGCTGGCTGGCGCGGCGCATTCCGCCGGCGGCCAGCGTGCGGCTCAATCAGCGGCGCATCTTCATCCTGCCCACTCGGGTCGGCGCCGCCTATGGCCTGGCCCTGCTGCTGATGCTGCTGGTCGGCATCAACTACCAGAACAGCCTGGCCTACGGCCTGACCTTCCTGCTGATGGCGGTGTTCGTGGTCGCCATCCTGCACACCTATCGCAACCTGGCCGGGCTGGTGCTCAAGGCCGGCGGTGGCGGCGCGGTGTTCGTCGGCGAGCAGGCGCGCTTTCGCGTGCGTCTGGAAAGCCGCGAGCGCGAGCACCAGGCCGTGGCCTTGGGGTGGCCGCCGGCCGAGCTGCTGGCGCGCGACGTGCCGCGCCAGGGCCAGGCCGAGCTGGAGCTGAGCCTGCCGGCGCAGCGCCGCGGCTGGCTGCGCCCAGGCCGGCTGCGGGTGGAGAGCCGCTTTCCCCTCGGCCTGCTGGTGGCCTGGAGCTGGGTCGATCTGGATCAGGCGGTGCTGGTCTATCCGCGGCCGCTTGCGGGCGAGCTGCCGTTGGCCGCCGGCCTGGGCGCCGAGGACGAGGAGGGCATGCGCGCCCGCGGCCAGGGCTCCGACGATTTCCAGGGCCTGCGCGACTACCAGCCGGGCGACTCCAAGCGGCGCCTGGACTGGAAGGCCTACTCGCGCGGCCAGGGCCTGCTGGTCAAGGAGTTCGCCATGCTCGGCGGGCGCGACCTGTGGCTGGACTTCGAGCAGTTGGGCGGCGATGCGGAGCTGCGCCTGTCGCTGCTCTGTCACTGGGTGCTGCAACTGGCGGAGCGGCAACAGGCGTTCGGCCTGCAGCTGCCGGGGCAGGTGATCGCCCCGGACTCCGGCGAAGGCCATCGCGACGCCTGCCTGCGCGCCCTGGCGCTGTTCGGTGAGCCGGCATGAGCACACTGCCGGGCATTCCGCGCATTGCCCTGACCTGGCTGCTGGTGGCCCAGGTGCTGGTGATCCTGCCGCATCTGGTGCACCTGCCGCTGTGGATGGTCGCCCTGTGGCTGGGCGCCGCCGCCTGGCGCGTGCAGATCTTCCGCATGCGCGCGCGCTACCCCAACGGCTGGGCCAAGGGCGGTCTGATGCTGCTGGTGCTGGCCGGCGTGCTGCTGTCGCGCGGCACCCTGGTGGGGCTGGACGCGGCGGTGGTGCTGCTGATCGCCACCTTCGTCCTCAAGCTGGTGGAGATGCGCAGCCGGCGCGACGCCCTGGTGCTGATCTTTCTCGGCTTCTTCTGCGTGGTGACCGCCTACCTGTTCGACGACGGCATCCTCGCCGCGCTGTACAGCCTGCTGCCGGTGACCGCGCTGCTCGCCGCGCTGGTGGGGCTGCAGCACAGCGGTTTCGCCGAGCGGCCCTGGCCGACCCTGCGCCTGGCCGGCGGCCTGCTGCTGCAGGCGCTGCCGCTGATGGTTCTGCTGTTTCTGTTCTTCCCGCGCATGGGCCCGCTGTGGTCGCTGCCGATGCCCAGCGACAAGGGCGTCACCGGGCTGTCCGACAGCATGGAGCCGGGGGAGATCGCCGAGCTCAGCCGCTCCTCGGCGCTGGCCTTTCGCGCCAGCTTCGACGGCCCGATACCGGAGCGCCACGCGCTGTACTGGCGCGCCTTGACCCTGGAGCGCTTCGACGGCCGGCGCTGGTCGCAATCCAGCTACGCCGAGCTGCCCGCGACGCCGCAGTGGCGCCAGGCGGGCGAGCCGCTGGACTACAGCATCGTCATGCAGCCCAGCGGCAAGCCCTGGCTGTTCGCCCTCGACGTCGGCGAGCTCGCGCAGGGCGACAGCCGCATGATGAGCGACTTCCGCTGGCAGCGGCGGCGCCCGGTGGATCGCCCCTTGCTCTATCAGGTGCGCTCCTGGCCGCAGGCACTGCGCGAGGCGGACGCCGAACCGCCGGCGTTGCGCCGCGCGCTGCAACTGCCCGAGCAGGGCGATCCGCGTAGCCGCGCCTGGGCCGCCGAGCTGCAGCGTCAGCATCCGCAGGCCGATGCGTTGGTCGCCGCGCTGCTGCAGCATTTCAACCGCGAGCCCTACGTCTACACCCTGCGCCCGCAGCCGCTGGGCGCGGACAGCATCGACGACTTCCTGTTCAACACCCGCCGCGGCTTCTGCGCCCACTACGCCGGGGCCATGACCTTCGTCCTGCGCGCCGCCGGCATTCCCGCGCGGGTGGTGGCCGGCTACCAGGGCGGCGAGCTCAACCCCGGCGGCAACTACATCCAGGTGCGCCAGTTCGATGCCCACGCCTGGGTCGAGTACTGGCAGCCAGGCCGCGGCTGGCGCAGCGTCGATCCCACCTTCCAGGTGGCGCCGCAGCGCATTGAGCAGAGCCTGGAGGAGGCGCTGGCCGAGGAGGACGGTTTTCTCGACGACCAGCCCTTCTCGCCGCTGCGCTACCGCGAGCTGGCCTGGCTCAACCAGTTGCGCCTGAGCTGGGAAAACCTCAACTACGGCTGGCAGCGCTGGGTGCTGGGCTACCAGGGCGAGCAGCAGTTGCAGCTGCTGCAGCGCTGGTTTGGCAGCCTCGACTGGCAGCGCCTGGCGCTGGCCCTGGTCGGCAGCGGCACGCTGCTGCTCGGCCTGCTGGCGCTGTGGTTGCTGAGGCCCTGGCAGCAGCGTCGCGACCCGCAGCGCCAGGCCTTCCGCCGCTTCGAGCAGCTGCTGGCGCGGCACGGCGTGCGGCGCCAGGCGGGCGAGGGGCCGCGTGCCTTCGCCGAGCGAGCGGGTCGCGAACTCCCGGCCCAGGCCGCAGCGATCCAGGCCTTTGCCCGCTGTTTCGAGGCCCAGCGCTACGCCGGCCAGCCCCCCTCGCGGGCGGCCCTGCGCCAGGCGCTGGGTGAGTTGCGCAGGGCTTTGCCCTGGCGCCTGTTGCGCTAGGGCGCGGTCTCGCAATAATCACCTGGGGGTGCGCCGTGCGCTGTGCGCACCGCGAGCGACGGGATGCCCGGTGCGCATGGCCTGGGCGGCCCCGCGACAGCCTACGAGCCGGCGTCAGCGCAATATGCTGCTGCGACGGCGCGTGGGGTGGATGACGCTCTTTTCATCCACCCTTGGTCCGGCAGTGGTGAATGACCGATCCGAGTAAGGGGACGTGCGTATGAAGGGGTTCGTCGAGCGGATTCTGGCCCGGGTGCTGGCGTTGCAGGTGCGTCTGTACGCCTGCCAGGCGCGTCTGGCAGGCGCCACCGACGCGGAAGCCCTGCACGATCTGCGCATCGCCCTGCGCCAGCTGCGCAGCCTGCTGCGACCCTTGCGCGGTTTGCCGGCGGTGGACGCGCTGGAGCAGGGCGCCGCCGTGCTGGGGCGCCTCAGCGGGCCGTTGCGCGACCGCGAGGTGCTGACGGCCGAGCTGCGTCGCCTGGGGCTGAGCGAGTTGGCCCAGGCCGGCGAGGCGCGGCGGGTCGCCGGACATGCCGCCGTCGCCGCCAGTCGCGAGCTGGCCGACTTGCAGCTGCTGCTCGATGCCTGGCCGGGCAACTGGCGCCAAGCCGCAGCCGAGGGCCAGCTGCGCGGCGTGGGCAAGCGCATCCGCCGCCGTTTGCGCCGTCAGCAGCGCCAGCTGGCGCGTGCCCTGCGCGACCCGGCGCACGACCGCCACCGCCTGCGCCTGCTGATCAAGCGGGTGCGTTACGCCGCCGAGGCCTATCCGCTGCATAGCGGCCTGGACGCCGCGACGCAGGGCCGGTTGAAGCACGCGCAGAGCGAGCTGGGCGACTGGCACGATCACCTGCAATGGCTGGCGCAGAGCGATTCCAGCGAGGCCCTGCAGTCCTGCCGCGCGGCCTGGTTGCAGGCCCAGGCGGCAGCCGAACGGCGCGCGGACGAGGCGCTGCTGGCGCTGCATGGCGACTTCCTGCTGGATAAATAAGGCGACATTTTCGCCGGAACTATGGCCGAATAACCATCCTTTCGGCCTATCGTTCGGCCTCCACCATCCCCTAAGATCGACGCCATCTATCGTTTGCGAGGTGGCTATGACCTTTTCCGAATTGCTGCAGGCCGTGCGTACCAACCCCGAGGCGCTGGTGATTCCGTCGCTCTGGGGCCAGGGGCGCGCCAGTTTCGGCGGCCTGGTGGCGGCGCTGGCCTTCGAGGCCATGCGCGCCAAGGTGCCGGCAGGGCGCCCGGTGCGCTCGCTGGCCATCACCTTCGTCGGCCCGGTGGCGGCGGACGTGCCGGTGAGCTTCCAGGCCGAGGTGCTGCGCGAGGGCAAGGCGGTCAGCCAGCTGTGCCTGCGCGCGGTGCAGGACGGCCAGGTGGTGACCATGGTGCAGGGCAGTTTCGGCGCCGCGCGGGCCTCGGCCATCGACGTGGCGCCGCTGCCGGCACCGCAGATCGAGCCGGCCGAGCGTTGCCAGGAGCTGCCGTACCTGCGCGGCGTCACCCCCGAGTTCACCCGCTTCCTGGCCATGCGCTGGGGCATCGGTGGCATGCCCTTCACCAACAACCCTTCGCGGCAGATGGGCGGCTGGGTACGCCTGCGCGGCGAGACCGAGCCGCAGGCACTGAGCGAGGCGCATCTGCTGGCGCTGGTCGATGCCTGGCCGCCGGCGGTGCTGCCGCATTTGAAGAGCCCGGCGCCGGGCAGTTCGCTGACCTGGACCATCGAGTTCGTCCAGCCGCTGCGGGAGCTGAGCACCGAGCACTGGTGCCTGTACCGCGCCGAGATCGAGCACGCCCGTGACGGCTACGGCCATATCGCCGCAGCGCTGTGGAGCCCGGCGGGCGAGTTGATCGCCATCAGCCGGCAGACGGTGACGGTATTCGGCTGAATCAGTGCCGCTTGCGCCGGCGCCAGGCGCGCCACCAGGCGCCGCTGAAGAGAAAGCGCGGGAAGGTCACGCACTGTTCCAGCAGCAGGCGTTTGACCGCATCGCGCTTGCCGGCGAAGGGCTCCGGCGCCTGCTGCTCGAAGCGGTGACCCTGGCGCTGCAGGGCGAGGGCGGCCAGCAGGCCGATGGTGCCCAGTGCCAGGGGTACGAAGCCCAGACGCCACAGGCCGATCAGTAACAGCGCGGCCGACAGCAGAAACAGCGGCACGGCCAGCAGGTGCAGCAGCAGGTTGGTCGGGTGCCGGTGCTGCTCGGCGTAGTGGCGCCATTGCCAGGCCAGCAGGTTGGGGCGGCGTTTGCTCATGCTGCATTCCTCTGGGTCATGCAGCGAGTCTGGGCCGGCCGCCTGGGCCCCGGCGAATTGCCCCTGGCTATGGTGCAGATAGGCTCAAACCTAAAGGCCTGCTATAGGCGCAGCTGGCGGATCGCCTGGCTCAGCTCGCCGGCCAGCTCGGCCAGTTGCTGGCTGGTGGCGGCGGAGTCGAGGGTCTGGCCGACGGTCTGCTCGGTGACGTCGCGGATGCCCACCACCGAACGGCTCATCTCCTCGGCCACCTGACTCTGCTGGGCGGCGGCCACGGCGATCTGGGTGTTGCTGTCGCGTATCAGCGCCACCGCGGCGGTGATCGCCGCCAGCGCCTCGCCGGCTTCCTGCGCCAGCTGCACGCAATGGTTGGCGCTGTCGGAACTCTCGCGCATGAACTCCACGGCGTCGCGGGTGCCGGCCTGCAGGTTACCGATCATCTGGGTGATTTCGTCGGTGGAGTCCTGCACCCGCTTGGCCAGGTTGCGCACCTCGTCGGCCACCACGGCGAAACCGCGGCCCATATCGCCGGCACGCGCCGCCTCGATGGCGGCGTTGAGCGCCAGCAGGTTGGTCTGCTCGGCGATGCCGTGGATTACCCCGACCACTCGGTTGATGTGCTGGCTGTCCTCGGCCAGGCGCTCGATAGTGCCGGCACTCTGCTGCACGCCGCGCGACAGCCCGGCGATGGACTGCTCGACGCGACCGACCGCGGCCTGGCCTTCGCGGGCCAGCTGGTCGGCGTTGTGCGACTGGTCGCGGGTGCTGCCGGCGTGTTCGGCGATGTGCTGCACGGTGGCCGACATCTCATTGATCGCGGTGGCCGCCTGGTCGGTCTCGCTCTGCTGGTCGAGCATGCCCTGGCGCACCGCGCCCATGCGCTCGGCCATGCTGCGGGTGCCGCTGTCCAGTTCGGCGGCGACCTGGCCGACGGTGCCGACCACACGCTGGTAGCCGGCCTGCATGGCGTTGAAGGCGGCGGCCATCTGGCCGACCTCGTCGCGGCCCTCCAGCGGCACGCGCAGGGCCAGGTCGCCGCTGCGCTCGACCTGCAGCATCACGTCCTTGAGGGTGTTGAGGTGGCTGAGCAAAAAGCGGATCAGCAGCTGCGAGGCGGCCAGAAGCAGCAGCATCAGTCCGGCCACGGCGCCGGCGTAGGCCAGTGCGTGCTCGGCGAACAGCTGGCGCAGGCCGGGCGCGCGGGTCAGCAGGGCCAGGCGGCGACCGTCGCTCAGGGTCACCAGCTGCGCGCCGATCAGCGGGGATTCGCTCAGCCATGCGTCGTGCGCCAGCGCCTGCCAGCCGCTGGCGTCGGCCTGACCCAGGGCGCCGGGCAGGCGTTCGCCATCTTGCAGCGTGCGCAACTGCGCGAGGGCCGGTAGCGCCGCCTGCGCCGGCCAGTGCGCCAGCAGGCGCGCCTGCTCGGCCGCGGCCTGGCGGGCATCGACGGCACGTGCGCGTTGTTCGGTATGCAGGGCGAACAGCACCAGCAGCAGGCTGGTGGCGAAGGCCACGGCGTTGACCGCCCAGAACTTGTACTTGAGGGAAATATCGCTGATCCAGGCGCCCATGCTTTGTAGTGTCCGCGTACGACAGCCGCTATTGGCCAAATGCCAGCAGTGTCGTCGAGGCCCGGAGCGCAAGTGTTGACCGGGATCAAGACTCCGCTGCGGCGCGCTCCGGCAGTGGCGGCAGGGCGAAGAAGGCGCGGGCGCAGGCGGTGGTTTCGGCGGCCAGCTGCGCCTGGCTCTGGCCGCGGTGCAGCGCCACCTCGCGCAGCACTTCGCCAAGGAAGGCCGGCTCGTTACGGCCGTTTTTCGGCTTGGGTCGCAGGCTGCGCGGCAGCAGGAAGGGCGCGTCGGTCTCCAGCATCAGACGGCCGCTGGGGATGTCCTTGAGCAGCGGATGCAGGTGGGTGCCGCGGCGCTCGTCGCAGACCCAGCCGGTGATGCCGATATGCAGGTCGAGATCCAGATAGGCGTAGAGCGCCTGGCGCTCGCCGGTGAAGCAGTGCACCACCGCCGCCGGCAGCCGGTCGCGAAAATCGCGGAGTATCTCCAGCAGGCGCTGGCTGGCCTCGCGCTCATGCAGGAACACCGGCATATTCAGCTCGGCGGCCAGCGCCAGCTGCTGCTCCAGGGCCTTCTCCTGCAGCGGTCTGGGGGAGAAATCGCGGTCGAAGTCCAGTCCGCATTCGCCCACTGCGCGCACCTCGGCTTCGCCCAGCAGGGCCTTGAGCCTGTCGGCGCTGGCGCCGTTCCAGCTGCTGGCGTCGTGCGGATGCACCCCGGCGGTACTGAACAGCCGCTCGCCGCTGCCGTCCAGCCGTCGGCACAGCGTCAGGCTGGCTTCGCTTTCGGCCAGACTGGTGCCGGTCAGCAGCATCTGGCAGACGCCGGCGGCGTAGGCGCGCGCGAGCAGGGCTTCGGCCTGCGCGGCGAGGCTGGGATGGGTCAGATTGACGGCGATATCGATGAGTTGCATGGTGCCACCTGGTCTGGGCGAAGGGGGAGCATAGCAGAAGCATTCCGTTCGTCAGAAAGGCAATTAGAAACAATAAGTTGGCGACGCTTTTTAAGATTGATGCAAGGTTGCGGGCTGGCGCCGCCGGCGCCAGCTGTGCGACCCTCCGCGCCCCGCGCGAAGCTTGGGAACTTGTTTCGCGGGTTGTGCTCTGAGTCCGGCGGCCTGCCGCCCATCCCTGGAGAATCGATGTCGCGATTGCTGTTGATCCTGTGCCTGCTGGCCCTGCTGCCGCTACCGGCGAGCGCGCGCCTGATCGGCCCGCCGGAAGTCGGCACTCAGGCCCGCAGCGCCCGCGACCTGCCGGCGATCCGCAGCAGCGGCGAGCTGCGCGTGCTGGTCAACCAGAGCCGCAACAGCTCGGGCTCGGTCAAGGGCCAGAGCATCGGCGTCGAGTACCACCGCCTGCGCGCCTTCGAGCAGTACCTCAACCGCAACGCCCGCGACGGCCGCAGCCTGCGCCTGAAGATCATCCCCAAGGCCAAGGACCAGCTGCTCGGCGCCCTGCAGCGCGGCGAGGGCGATCTGGTGGCGCCGGGCGAGCTGCTCAACGTGCGTGCCGGGCGCGACGTCAGCGCCAGCGCGGCGATCCGTCGCGAGGTGCCGCTGGTGTTGGTGGCGAAGCAGGGCAACCGGCATTACCGCAGCCTCGAACAACTGGCCGGGCGCAGCCTGTCGCTGCCGGCCGGCAGCGCGGTGGGCGAGGCGCTGCGCAAGGTCAACCAGCAACTGGCGGCGCGCAAGCTGCCGCCGATCGTGGTGGAGTGGGTCGACCCCAGTCTGGCGGTGGAGGACGTACTGGAAATGGTCCAGGCCGGCATCTTCGAGCGCACCGCGGTGGAACTGCCGATCGCCGAGCGCTGGGCCAAGGTGATGCCCAAGCTCAGGGTGGACAGGCACCTGGTGCTGGCGCGCGACGGCGACATGAGCTGGTTCGTGCGCCCGGATGCGCCGATGCTGCGCGCCAGCATCGACCGCTTCTTCAGCGGCTACCAGAACCCGGCTGACCAGGACGCCGCCTTCCAGCGCGTCTACCGGCGTCTGTACAAGGTCCATTCGCCGCTCGGCCGCACCGAGCGCCAGCGCCTGGAGCGGGTGCGCCCGGTGCTGCAGCAGCATGCCGAGCGCCAGGGCTTCGACTGGCTGCTGCTGGCGGCGCTGGCATTCAAGGAGTCGACCCTCAACCCCTCGGCGCGTGGCGCCAGCGGTGCCACCGGGCTGATGCAGATCACCCCGGCGGCGGCGCGCGCCGTCGGCGTGAGCAATATCGCCAGCCTGGACGGCAATGTGCTGGCCAGCAGCAAGTACCTGGCGATGATCCGCCGCACCTTCTTCAACAGCCCGCAGCTCAACGAGCGCGAGCGCATGGCCTTCGTCCTGGCAGGCTACAACCTCGGCCCGCAGCGGGTGCAGAGCCTGCGCGCCGAGGCACGCAGGCGCGGCCTCAATCCCAATCAGTGGTTCTTCCAGGTGGAGCGGGTGGCCATGGAGCAGATGGGCATGGGCGTGGTGAGTTATGTGAATGCGGTGAATAAGTACTACCTTGCTTATGACCGTGAGCGCTATTTGCTCGAACCGCATAGACAGCGCCTGACGGCCAACTAAATATCTATAAATTCGATATTAATTAGCGTTTTTTTGCTGTTTTTAAATCGAATTAATTGGTTATTCTGTGCGCCATCAACTCCCACACACGAAGGAAGCGCTGTAATGAACAACCTGATCAAGAGCATCACCGCCACCCAGGCCGGCTTCGGCATCACCATCCTGCGTATCGTCGCCGGTATCACCTTCGCCGCCCATGGCGCGCAGAAGCTGTTCGGCTGGTTTGGTGGCTATGGTCTGGACGGCGTGGCGCAGTGGATGGAAAGCATCGGCCTGACGCCGGGCTACCTGATGGCGCTGGGGGCCGGTAGCGCCGAGTTCTTCGGCGGTGTGGCGCTGATCATCGGTCTGCTGGTACGCCCGGCTGCGGTGGTGCTGGCGGTGACCATGCTGGTGGCCATCTTCACCGTGCACTTCGCCAACGGTTTCTTCATGAGCAACAACGGTTACGAGTTCGCCCTGGCGCTGCTGGCCATCAGCGTGGCGCTGGTGTTCGAAGGGGCCGGCAAGCTGTCGGTGGATGGCAAGATCGCTCGCTGATTCAATCCGGCAACAACGAGAAGGCCCCCACATGCGGGCCTTCTTGCGTTCAGCTGCGAGCTTTCAGGCCGTAGCGGCTTGCTCGGCCTTTTTCTCCTGCGCGGTGACCTGCTGGGCCAGCTCGATCATCTGCTCGCGCATCCAGCGGTTGGCCGGGTCCTGATCGGTGCTTTCGTGCCAGTACAGATGGGTTTCCAGCGCCGGCACGTCGCCGACCGGCAGCGTCACGTGATGCAGGTGATGACGGCGGGCGAAGCGCTCCGGCACGGTGATCACCATATCGGTCTGCAGCATCACGCTGCTGGCCATCAGGTAGTGCTGCGAGCGCAGGGCGATCTTGCGCTGGATGCCCATCTTGCCCAGGGCCAGATCCACGTAGCCCAGACCGCTGCGGCGGCTGGAAATATGGATGTGGGTCAGCGACAGGTACTCGTCGAGGCTGATCTTGTCCTTGGCCAGCGGGTGGCCTGGGCGCATGGCGCAGACGTAGCGGTCATCGAGCAGCTTGACGTGGCGCACCTGCGGGTCGGTGTTGAGCGGCGCGTCGACGGCGAAGTCCAGGCGCCCGGCGGCCAGCTCCTTGGTGGTTTCGCGGCGTTTGGCCAGAAAGCTCTCGATGCACACGTTCGGCGCCAGGCGGCGCAGGCGCTGGAACAGCGGCGGCAGGAGAATCTGCTCGGAGAGGTCGGTCATGCTGATGCGGTAGGTCTTGTTCGCCTGCTGCGGGTTGAAGGTGCGGCTCTCCTGCACCGATACACGCAGCAGCTGCAGGGCATTGCGCACCGGGCCGATGATGTTCTGCGCCATCGGCGTCGGCACCATGCCCTGGGCGGTGCGCACGAACAGCGGGTCGTTGAAGGTCTCGCGCAGGCGGGCCAGGGCGTTGGACACCGCCGGCTGGGTGATGCCGACGATCTGCCCGGCACGGGTCAGGTTGGCCTCGGTGTAGATGGCGTCGAAGACGATGAAGAGGTTCAGATCCACCTTGGTCAGGTTCATGCCGGATGCGCTCCAGGGCTGTCGATATCAATCGATCATATATCGGTTATGAATGTTCATACACACTAAAAATAGGTTCGATAAATCTTAGGCGCTGTTCTAGCATCTTTTCCACAACCGCACAGCCAAGAAGGTAGCCCCCATGGATTTCGCCTACTCCCCCAAGGTTCAACAGCTGCGTGAGCGCGTCACGGCGTTCATGGAAGCGCACGTCTACCCGGCCGAAGCGGTGTTCGAACGGCAGGTGGCCGAGGGCGACCGCTGGCAGCCCACCGCGATCATGGAAGAGCTGAAGAACAAGGCCAAGGCCGAGGGCCTGTGGAACCTGTTCCTGCCCGAGTCGGACTACGGCGCCGGCCTGAGCAACACCGAGTACGCGCCGCTGGCCGAGATCATGGGTCGCTCGCTGATCGGCCCGGAGCCGTTCAACTGCGCCGCGCCGGACACCGGCAACATGGAGGTGCTGGTGCGCTACGGCAACGAGGCGCAGAAGCGGCAGTGGCTGGAGCCGCTGCTGTCCGGCGAGATTCGCTCGGCCTTCGCCATGACCGAGCCGGGTGTGGCCTCGTCCGACGCCACCAATATGCAGGCCAACGCCCGCCGCGAAGGCGACGAGTGGGTGATCAACGGCCGCAAGTGGTGGACCTCCGGCGCCTGCGATCCGCGCTGCAAGGTGATGATCTTCATGGGCCTGACCAACCCGGACGCGCCGCGCCACCAGCAGCATTCGATGATTCTGGTGCCGATGGACGCCCCCGGCGTCACCGTGCTGCGTCCGCTGCCGGTGTTCGGCTACGACGACGCGCCGCACGGCCACGCCGAGGTGCTGTTCGAGAACGTGCGGGTGCCCTACGAGAACGTGCTGCTCGGCGAGGGGCGCGGCTTCGAGATCGCCCAGGGTCGCCTCGGCCCGGGCCGCATCCACCACTGCATGCGTTCGATCGGCATGGCCGAACGGGCCCTGGAGCTGATGTGCAAGCGCGCCGTGAGCCGCACCGCCTTCGGCAAGCCGCTGGCACGCCTGGGCGGCAATATCGACCATATCGCCGACTCGCGCATGGAGATCAACCAGGCGCGCCTGCTGACCCTCAACGCCGCCTACATGATGGACACCGTCGGCAACAAGATCGCCGCCAGCGAAATCGCCCAGATCAAGGTGGTGGCGCCCAACGTGGCGCTCAGGGTGATCGACCGGGCGATCCAGATGCATGGCGGCGCCGGGGTCTCCAACGACTTCCCGCTGGCCTACTGGTACGCCATGCAGCGCACCCTGCGTCTGGCCGACGGCCCGGACGAGGTGCACCGCGCCGCCATCGGCAAGTACGAGATCGGCAAGTACGTGCCGCGCGACGTGATGAAAGCCAGCCGCTGAATCAGGCGCTGAAAAGGACGAGGCCCGCATTTTTGCGGGCCTCGTCGTTTATGTCGGTTGCGACCCCTTGTCGTCGGAGTTCCGTGCCTGATCCAACCAGCCGAGGCGCATGTGCAACTGCGCGGCGAAGGCGCGCGCGGCCAGCTCCTCGTGAAAGGTCAGCGCGCGGCGGCCGACGCGCACCTGCCACAGGCGCTGGCCGCCACGTTCCAGCTCATCTATGCGTACATCCGCCATGCTTCAACTCTGTTGTCGATCGAGACTGGCCCGGTCGCGGGTTCTCAGCAGGGAGAGGATCACGCCGCCGGCCAGCAGGCCCAAGGTTACGCCAAGCGAGAGCAGGGCGGGAACCTTGACCAGGTCGTGGAGGAAGATCTTGCCGCCGATGTACATCAGCACCAGCGCCAGGGCGTACTTCAGGTAGATGAAGCGGTGCATCAGCGCGGCCAGGGCGAAATACAGCGAACGCAGGCCGAGGATGGCGAAGATGTTCGAGGTGTAGACGATGAAGGGGTCCTGGGAAATGGCCAGCACCGCCGGCACGCTGTCGACGGCGAACACCAGGTCGGCCAGCTCGATCAGCACCAGCGCCAGCAGCAGCGGCGTGGCGTGCAGCAGCGGCTTGCCGCTGACCTGGTCCTTCAGGCGCACCAGGAAGTGGCCCTCGTGCAGCTCGTCGGTGACCCGGATATGCCGGCGCAGGAAGCGCAGCAGCGGGTTCTGCGCCAGGTCCGGGTGATGTTCCTGCTCGTGCTCGCTGCGCAGCATCTTGAAGCCGCTGAACAGCAGGAAGGCGCCGAACAGGTAGAGAATCCAGTCGAACTGCTGCACCAGCGCCGTGCCCAGGCCAATCATGATGGCGCGCAGCACTATCACCCCGAGGATGCCCCAGAACAGCACGCGGTGCTGGTAGCGGCGGGGGATGTTGAAGTAGCCGAGGATCATCGCCATGACGAAGACGTTGTCCATCGACAGCGACTGCTCGACGAGAAAACCGGTGTAGTACTCCAGCGCCTTGGTCGCGCCGAGCTGCCACCAGATCCAGCCGCCGAAGGCGACGCCGACGCTGAAGTAGCCCGAATACAGCAGTAGGCTCTCGCGCATCTCGATTTCGTGCTGGTCGCGGTGCAGCA
This sequence comes from Pseudomonas sp. AOB-7, assembly GCF_003696305.1. Lineage (GTDB taxonomy): Bacteria > Pseudomonadota > Gammaproteobacteria > Pseudomonadales > Pseudomonadaceae > Aquipseudomonas. The sequence goes on from NZ_RFFK01000002.1 coordinate 142,867, forward strand.
CGCCAAGGTCGAGCACCAGCAGGGTGACGATCAGCACGAGAAAGGCCAGCCAGAACCAGCCGGGGGTACCGAACAGCGGGGTGGTGAAAAAGGCGAGTAGAGCGTCCATGAGCCCTCCCTAAATGTCTGCCTGAGTTGAATATCGACTCAGTGACTCCGACATCACGGTGAGAGCTCACCGCCAGAGGGGCCCGGCGTCACGCTCAGACAGGCTAGCGCTTAACCCGGCAAGCCTCAAGCCAGGCCGCGGTTTTGCCTCACTTGCCGCTTGCAACTCTAGTAGACCCAGACCTCGACCCGGCGATTGCGGATGCGCCCGTGGTCTTCGCTGTTGGCCGCCACCGGCAGCTCGTCGCCGAGACCGGTGATTTCGCGAAACAGCACGCCCTGCCTGGCCAGCTCACGGCGCACGGCCATGGCCCGTAGCTTGGACAGCAGCTCGGCGCGGGCCGGGTCGCTCTTGGCGTCGCCGAAGCCCACCAGCACCACCTGGTTATGCAGCTTGTCGTGGCGCTTGAGGTAGTCCAGCACCCGTGCCAGGTCGCGCTGGGCCTTGGTGTCCAGGCTGGCGCTGCCTTCCTGGAAGCGGAAGTTCACCGACAGGCGCTGCGCCCGCTCGGCCAGCTGGCGATAGCCGGCCGGCATCTGTGCGCTGGGCTCGACGCGGATCGCCTGCACCGTCTGGGCGATGAAGCCGCTGGCGTCGACTATGGCCTGGCCGCGCGGGCTGTGGGCGAAGTCGATCAGCGCCTGGGCCCAGGGGTTGTCCGGTTGCGGCTGGTTGTAGAGGAACAGCCGGCGCGACAGCGGGTAGTCCTCGGTGGCGATCAGCGTGGTGCTCGGCGGCATCGGCTGCGAGTCGCCGGCGGCGATGGCCACCGCCTTGGCCTGGCGGATATAGGGTAGGCCGATAAAGCCGATGCCCTGCGGATCGCCGCTGACCGCATCGGATAACTGGGTGCTCGACTCGAAGCGCTGGGCGCCGGCGGCGAGGCTGCGCCCGCCCGGTGCCAGCACCAGCTCCTTGAAGGTGTCGTAGGTGCCGGAGTTGTCGTCGCGGGCGTACAAACGCACCGCCCCGGGGTTGCCGCCCAGTTCGCGCCAGTCGCCGATCTCGCCGGCGAACAGCTGCGCCACCTGTTCGACGCCGAGCGCCGCGATGGGGTTGCTCGGGTGCAGGATGATGGCCAGGCCGTCGATGGCGATCACCTGTTCGGCCTGCGCGCTGCGCAGATCGCCGAGGGCGGCCAGGGCGGTGGCTTCGCCGTCCTTGATCGGCCGCGACGAGGCGGCCAGGTCCGCCGTGCCGTCCTTGAGCGCGGCGAAGCCGGTGCCGGAGCCATGGGCGGCGACCTCGACTATCACCGTGCGGCCGTCGGCGTGGCGCGCCAGCAGGCGCTGTTCGTTCTCCGCCGCGCCGGCCTCGCTGCGGATATCGCGCAGACCCTGGGCCTCGAACAGGCCCTTGACCAGTTCCGGGCCGAGCTTGGCGCCGATGGTGTTGGAGCCCTGCAGGCGCAGCACCGGCTGCCCGCCCTGCGAGGCGGGCAGGGCGGCGAACACCGACAGCGGCAGGGCGTAGCAGATGAAGCCGAGGACCAGCAGGGACAGGGTGCGACTCCAGAGGTCGCGGTCGACGGCGGACGGGGCGCGCGGCATGCGGCAGACACCTTCTGTGGGTGATGGAGAGTGCCGCGCAGATTAAGTCAGTCAGGTTTCAGTGATATGACGGCGCTGGGGCGCGCCGTATAGGCTCTCAGCCCAGTTCCAGCCAGATCGGCGCATGATCCGAGGGCTTGTCCATGCCGCGCAGCTCGTAGTCGATGCCGGCGTCCTTGAGCCGGCCCTGCAGCGCCTGGCTGGCGAGGATCACGTCGATGCGCAGGCCGCGCTTGGGCTCGTCCTCGAAGCCGCGGCTGCGGTAGTCGAACCAGCTGAAGCGGTCATTCACCCCGGGGTTGAGCTGGCGGAAGCTGTCGACCAGGCCCCAGTTCTTCAGGGTCGCCAGCCACTCGCGCTCCTCCGGCAGGAAGCTGCACTTGCCGGTCTTCAGCCAGCGCAGGCGGTTGGGTTCGCCGATGCCGATGTCGCAGTCCTCGGGGCTGATGTTGATGTCGCCCATCACCACTAGCGCCTGCTGCGGATCGAAGCGCTCGACCAGCAACTGCTGCAGGTCGGCGTAGAAGCGCTGCTTGGCGGGGAACTTGACCGGATGCTCGCGGCTTTCGCCTTGCGGGAAGTAGCCGTTCATCACGGTCACCGGCTGGCCCTGGGCGTCGGTGAAGGTGGCGTAGATAAAGCGCCGCTGGGCGTCCTCGGCGTCGCCGGGAAAGCCCTTGTGCAGGTTCTGCGGTTCCTGGCGCGAGAGCAGGGCGACGCCGTAATGACCCTTCTGCCCGTGGTAGTGCACGTGATAGCCGAGCTGGCGGATCTCGGCCTCGGGGAATTGCTCGTCGGCCACCTTGGTTTCTTGCAGGCCGATCACGTCCGGCTGGTGCTTGTCGATCAGGGCCTGCAGCTGATGGGGGCGGGCGCGCAGGCCATTGATATTGAAGGAGACGATTTTCATGGGCGGCGAGTCCTGGGCAAAAGGCGATGCTAGCCGATCCGCCGCGCTCGCGGCCAGCGCCTGGCAGGGCCCCGGCGGCGGTGCTAAGTTGGCTGTGACGCGCCCGACCGCACAACGCATAACAACAGAGGTCCGCCATGCCCCATAACGCTCCTGCCGAAGTCCGCATGCTCGACGGCGGCTACGCCCGCGAAGTGCGTTCGCTGCTCTACCACGCCTACCGCCACGAGCCGACCTTCGCCTACCTGTTCGAGGCCGAGCGGCCGGGCTTCGACCAGCGGGTGCGGGCCACGGTGCGCGAACTGGTGCAGCAGCACTTCGCCGAGGAGCTGCCGGCCATCGGCCTGCTGCTCGACGACCGGCTGATCGGCACCGCGCTGATCGCCCCGCCGCAACGGCGCCTGGATATCACCGAGAGCTGGGGCTGGCGTCTGCGCATGCTGCTGAGCACCGGTTTCCGCTGCACCAAGCGCTACCTCGAATACCACGACGCGGTGCTCGCCTGCCTGCCGCCGGGGCCCTATCACGTGCTGCCGCTGCTCGGCATCCATCCCGAGTTCCAGGGCCAGCACCGCGGCGAGCAACTGCTCGAAGCGCTGCACGACTGGTGCGCCGAGGATGCCGGCTCGCAGGGCGTGGTGCTGGACACCGGCAATGCGCGCTACCTGGATTTCTACAAGCGCCAGGGTTACGAGGAAATCGGCGAACTGGCCATCGGCCCGGTGGTGGAGCACGTGTTCTTCCACCCCAATCCGCAGCCGGTGGCGCGGGCCCGCGCCTGAACCCTGGCTGTCACCGCCGTTCTCCACCGCTCTAGCTCGCCGTCCGCTCCGTGATAGCATCCCCGGCCATGAGCGTATATGGACATATCCGGCGCAGCCTGGCGCTGCTGCTGATCAGCACCGGCGCCCTCGCCGCCGGTGAGCTGGACGTGCGCATCAGCCCGGCCAATGCGGCCCTCAAGGCCAATATCGAAGGCTACGTGGGCAGCCTCGAGGGCCGCGACGGCCAGGCGCTGCGGCGCTTGCGCCGGGTCGCCGAGGCCGAGGCGGACAAGGCCGCGCAGGCGCTGGGCTATTACCAGGCGCGCATCCGCAGCCGCATCGAGGAGGGCGAGACGCCGCGCCTGGTATTGGAGGTGGAGCCCGGCGAACGGGTGCGCCTGCGCAGCGTCGACATCCGCATCGAAGGCCCGGCCAGCGAGCTGGCCGCCTTTCGCCTGCCCAGCGCCAGCCGCCTGCAGCCCGGCGCGGTACTGCACCACGGCCGCTACGAGGACGCCAAGCGGCTGATCCAGAACCAGGCCTCGCGCTACGGCTTCTTCGACGGCCGCTTCTCCCGCCAGCGCCTGGATATAGACCCCGCCGCCGGGGTCGCCGATATCGAGCTGGTGTACGTCAGCGGGCCGCGCTACCGCCTCGGCGACCTCGCCTTCAGCGGCGACTTTCCCTTCGACGAGGCGCTGCTGCGGCGCATGGTGCCGTTCCAGGCGGACACCCCCTACGATTCCGAGCTGATCGCCGAGCTGTACCAGGCGCTGCAGTCCAGCGGCTACTTCGAGTCGGTGCGCATCGATGCCATTCCCACCCAGGCCGAGCAGCTGCGCATTCCCGTGGCGGTCGCGCTGGTGACCCGCGAGCCGCGCACCCTGGGCCTGGGTGTGGGGTTCTCCACCGACGTCGGGCCGCGCCTGCGCGGCTCCTGGACGCGCCACTGGCGCAACCCGCAGGGTCATAGCTACGGGGTGGAGACCGAGCTGTCGGCGCCAAGGCAGAACCTCGGCCTGTGGTACGACATGCCCCGCGACCCGCCGTTGACCGACAAGCTGCGCCTGGCCGGCGGTTACCAGTACGAGGAACTGGCCAGCAAGGACAGCCTCAGCCGTCTGCTCACCCTCGGTCCGGAGTGGCACAGCCAGCGCGCCGGCGGCTGGCAGCGGGTGCTGTCGCTCAAGTGGCAGCGCGAGGAGTACCGTCTGGGCGACGACTCCGGCCTGAGCACCCTGCTGATGCCGGGCGTCAGCTATTCGCTGCTGCGCAGCGACAACCGCCTCGATCCGCGGCGCGGCTATCGCTTGCAGTTCGATGTCTCCGGCGCGGTGGACGGGGTGCTCTCCGACGCCAACGTGGTGCACGGCAACGTCATGCTCAAGGGCCTGACCACGGTGCTGGACAACCATCGCCTGCTCGGCCGCGTGCAGCTGGGCGGCACCGAAACCAACGGCTTCTCCGGCGTGCCGCCGTCGCTGCGCTTCTTCGCCGGCGGCGACCAGAGCGTGCGCGGCTACGACTACCAGAGCCTGTCGCCGGAGAACGACCGCGGCGACAAGATCGGCGGCCGCTACCTGTTCGCCGCCAGCGCCGAGTACCAGTACAGCCTGACGGACAAGTGGCGCCTGGCGACCTTCGTCGACCAGGGCAACGCGTTCAACTCGCTGGACTTTCCCACCCTCAAGACCGGCGTCGGCTTCGGCCTGCGCTGGGTCTCGCCGGTCGGCCCGCTGCGTCTGGACCTGGCCCATGCGCTGGACGACGAGGGCGGCGTGCGCCTGCACTTCTCCATGGGGCCGGAACTATGAGGCGCGCACTCAAGTGGCTGGCGGCGGGGCTGCTGAGCCTGGCGCTGCTGCTCGGTGCGGCAGTGCTGGGCCTGCTGGGGACCCAGGGTGGCAGCCGCTGGCTGCTGGCGCAGGTACCGGGGCTGACGGTGGAGAACTTCAGCGGCCGGCTCGGTGCGGCCTGGCAGGCCGATGCGCTGCGCTGGCAGCAGGACGGGCTGCGCGCCGAGCTGCACCAGGTGGATTTCGCCTGGTCGCCGGCCTGCCTGCTGCGCCTGAGCCTGTGCCTGGATCGTCTGCACCTGCGGCAGGTCGTGCTGAACCTGCCCGCGAGCGGGGAGGCGAGCGGCGAGCCGCTGCGCCTGCCGCAGTTGAAGCTGCCGCTGCGCCTGCAACTGGGTGATATCCAGCTGGGTGAGTTGCGCCTCGACGGCCAGGCCCAGTTCAGCGAGCTGAGCCTGATCGCCGCCTGGAACGAGCAGGGCGTGACGTTGCAGCGCCTGAGCCTGCGCCGCGACGAGCTCAGCCTCGAACTCAGCGGCGAGCTGACCCCGCAGGGCGACTGGCCGCTGGCCGTCAGCGGGCGCCTGCAGTTGCCGGAGGTGGACGGCAAACCCTGGCAGCTGGCGCTGCAGGTTGGCGGCGAGCTGCAGCGCAGCCTGACCCTGCAGGCCGACAGCACGGGCTATCTGGAGGCGCGCCTGGTCGGCGAGGTGCAGGCCCTGGCCGAGCACCTGCCGGCCGAGCTGCGCCTGAGCAGCGGCGACTTCGCGCCCAGCAGCGCCTTGCCGCCGACCCTGCGCCTGCAGCAGCTGGAGCTGCGCGCCACCGGCGATCTGGCCAGCGGCTACCGCATCGACGGCGACGCCAGCCTGCCGGCCGAGCAGGCGCCGATCGGCGTGCGCCTGCGCGGGCGCGTCGAGGCCCAGGGCGCGGATATCGAGCTGCTGCGCCTGCAGGGCGACGCCGAGCAGCACCTGCAGCTGCAGGGCCGCCTCGACTGGCGCGAGGCCTTCGCCGCCGACGCCAAGCTGGACTGGCAGGCCTTCCCCTGGCAGCGCCTGTACCCGCTGGAGCAGGCGCCGCCGGTGAGTCTGCAGCAACTGCAGGCCGAATTCAGCTACAGCGGCGGCAACTACCTGGGCAACTTCTCCGGACAGCTGCAGGGGCCGGCCGGCGCCTTCAGCCTGAGCAGCCCGGTCAGCGGCGATCTCGAGCAGATCAGCCTGCCGCAGCTGCAGCTGCGGGCCGGCCAGGGCAAGCTCGACGGCGTGCTCAAGCTGGGCTTCGCCGCGGGCATCGACTGGCAGGCCATGCTCCAGCTCAGCGAACTGGATCCCGGTTACTGGCTGGCCGAGATGCCCGGCCGGCTCGGCGGGCCGCTGAACAGCCGCGGCAGTTTCAGCGAGGGCCGCCTGCAGGCGCAGGCCGATATCGACCTGGCCGGGCGCCTGCGCGGCCAGCCCGCGCAGCTGCAGGTACAAGGCGCCGGCGCCGGCGAGCAATGGCAGGTGCAGCGCCTGCTGGTGCGTCTGGGCGACAACCGCCTGAGCGGACAGGGCGCACTGGATCAGCGCCTGCGCGGCCAGCTGCAACTGGCGTTGCCGCGCCTCGGTCAGCTCTGGCCGGGCCTGCAGGGCCAGGTGCAGGGCAGCCTGGAACTGGCCGGTACGCTGCAGGCGCCGCAGGGCCGGTTGCAGCTCGGCGGTGAGCGCCTGGCCTTCGGCGAGCCCAGCCTGCGCCGTCTGCAGCTGGACGCTAGCCTGGATGCCCTTCAGCAGGGCAGGCTGGCGCTGCAGGCGCGCGGCATTCGCCTCGGCGACACCTATCTCGGCCGTCTGCAGGCCAATGGTCAGGGCGATGCGCGGCGCCAGGCGCTGCAGCTGGATCTGCAGGGCCCGCTGCTGCAACTGGCCCTGGCGCTGGACGGTAACCTGAGCGAGCAGGGCGACTGGCGCGGGCGCATCGCCCGCGGGCGCATCCAGAGCGGCGGCCAGGACTGGCAGCTGCAACAGCCGGCGGCGCTGCAGCGCCTGGCCAGCGGCCAGCTGAGCCTGGGCGCGCATTGCTGGCGGGCCGGCGATGCCAGCCTGTGCGGCGGTCAGCAGCGCCTGGCGCCGCAGCCGAGCCTGGATCTGCGCCTGGAGAATTTCCCCCTGGCCAGCCTGCAACCCTGGCTGCCGGCGGATTTCGCCTGGCAGGGGCGGCTCGACGGCCGGCTCGAGCTGGAGCTGCCGGCCAGCGGCCCCAAAGGGCGCATCCTGCTGGATGCCGGCGGCGGCAGCCTGCGCATTCGCCAGCCGGAGCAGGACGAGTGGCTGGATTTCCCCTACACCAGCCTGCGCCTGGACAGCACGCTGCGCCCGCAGCGGGTGGACAGCGAGCTGCGCCTGCTGAGCGAACGCCTCGGCGAACTGAGCCTGCAGGCGCAGCTCGATCCTCGTCCAGCGCACAAGCCGCTCAGCGGCCAGTTCCGCCTGACCGGTTTCGACCTGGCCGTGCTGCGGCCCTTCGTGCCCATGGCCGAGCGCCTGGAGGGGCGCCTGCAGGGCAGCGGTACGCTGTCCGGGCCGCTGCTGGCGCCGCAGGTCGATGGCCAATTGCGCCTGGACGATGGCGAGCTGGCCGGCAGTGAACTGCCGCTCAGCCTGCAGGCGCTGCAGCTGCAGGCGCTGATCGCTGGCGAGCGGCTGCAGCTGGCCGGCGACTGGCGCAGCGGCGAGCAGGGGCGCGGCAACCTGCGCGGCGAGCTGAGCTGGGCAGAGGGGCTGAGCGGCGATCTGTCCGTGCAGGGCCAGCGCCTGCCGCTGAAGGTCGAGCCCTATGCCGAGCTGGAAGTGGAGCCGGACCTGCAGTTGCAGCTTCGCGCCCAGCAACTGGCGGTGCGCGGCAAGGTCGGCATCCCGCGCGGGCAGATCAGCGTGCGCGAGCTGCCGGCCTCCACCGTCAAGCTGTCCGGCGATGCGCGGGTGGCCGGGCGCGAGACGCCGCTGGAGGAGGAGGCGCTGGGCATCGCCATGGATGTCGATGTCGAGGTCGGCCAGGACAAACTGGCCTTCCGCGGCTTCGGCCTGAGCGCCGACCTGCGCGGGCGCGTGCATATCGGCGACGACCTCGACACCCGCGGCGAGCTGGACCTGGTGAACGGCCGCTATCGCGCCTACGGCCAGCGTCTGACCATCCGTCGGGCGCGCCTGCTGTTCACCGGGCCCATCGATCAGCCGTTCCTCGACGTCGAGGCGATTCGCCGGGTGGACAATGTGGTCGCCGGCATCCGCCTGTCCGGCAGCGCCGAGCAACCCAGCACCACGGTGTTCGCCGAGCCGGCGATGAGCCAGGAGCAGGCGCTGTCCTACCTGGTGCTGGGCCGGCCGCTGGGGCAGGGCAGCGGCGACAACAACATGCTCGGCCAGGCCGCGCTGGCCCTGGGCCTGGCCGGCAGCAGTTCGCTGACCAGCAGCCTGGCCAGCAGCCTGGGCATCCAGGATTTCCAGCTCGACACCGAGGGCAGTGGCATCACCACCAGCGTGGTGGCCAGCGGCAACCTCACCGAGCGCCTCAGCCTGCGCTACGGCGTCGGCGTGTTCGAACCGGCCAATACCATCGCGCTGCGCTACCAGCTCGGCCGCAGGCTCTATCTCGAGGCCGCCAGCGGCTTGGCCAGTTCCCTGGACCTGTTCTATCGGCGCGATTTCTAGCCGGCGTGGAACTGCTCTGGCTTTTCCGGGGTCGAGCCGGCTTAGCTAGGTGTTTCGTGCGGCTTTTCCCCAACCGTTTGGAGAATGGTCGCGTTAACTTTTTTCTAAATAGTGAAAAGAACTTATTTCGTCTTCGTATACTTAGCCGCCCCCTCGATCCGGTAACCCTGGTGCAGCGCGGGGCGGTGACGAAAAAACGGCACTGTCTATCCGGCAGTCGATCACGCGACGGGTACCCAACCGCGCAACTACAAGAATAAGGACCCTTCAATGGAAGCCATAACCAACTTGGTGAACCAACTCAACGGCCTGGTCTGGGGCCCACCCATGCTGGTGCTGATCCTCGGTACCGGGCTGTTTCTCATGCTGCGCCTGAAGTTCATGCCGCTGGCCAAGATCGGCCCCGGCTTCAAACTGATGTGGCAGGGGCGCAAGAAAGACGACGAAGAAAGCGGCGAGATCAGCCCGTTCCAGGCACTGATGACTTGCCTGGCCGCCACCGTCGGCACCGGCAACATCGCCGGCGTGGCCACCGCCATCTTCCTCGGCGGCCCCGGCGCGCTGTTCTGGATGTGGTGCACCGCGCTGGTGGGCATGGCCACCAAGTACTGTGAAGTGGTACTGGCCGTGCACTATCGCGAGAAGGACGACCGCGGCGAGCACGTCGGCGGCCCGATGTACGCGATCAAGAACGGCCTGGGCGCCAAGTGGGCCTGGCTCGGCGGCGCCTTCGCCATCTTCGGCGGCCTGGCCGGCTTCGGCATCGGCAACATGGTGCAGGTCAACTCCATGGCCCACGCCCTGGAAACCACCTTCAGCGTGCCGCTGTGGGTCACCGGCCTGGTGACCATGGTGTTCGTCGGCCTGGTCATCCTCGGTGGCATCAAGCGCATCGGCAAGGTCGCCGCCTCGCTGGTGCCGGCCATGTGCGTGGCCTACATCGTCGCCTCCATCGTCGTGCTGGTGGTCAACGCCAGCCAGATTCCGGCGGCCTTCGAGATGATCTTCACCTACGCCTTCACCCCGATCGCCGCCACCGGTGGCTTCGCCGGTGCAGCGGTGATGGCGGCGATCCGCTTCGGCGTGGCCCGCGGCATCTTCTCCAACGAGGCGGGCCTCGGCACCGCCGGTATCGCCCAGGCGGCCGGCACCACCAGCAGCCCGGTGCGCTCGGGGATGATCGGCATGCTCGGGACCTTCATCGACACCATCATCATCTGCTCGATGACCGGTCTGGCGATCATCTGCTCCGGCGTGTGGACCAGCGGCGCCAGCGGCGCGGCACTGTCGGCGGCGGCCTTCGAGTCGGCCATGCCGGGCATCGGCGGGGCGATCCTGACCATTGCCCTGGTGGTATTCGCCTTTACCACCATCCTCGGCTGGAGCTACTTCGGCGAGAAATGCTGGGAATACCTGGTCGGCACCAAGGCGATCCTGCCGTTCCGCCTGGTCTGGGTCGTCGCGGTGCCGTTCGGCGCCATCGCCCAGCTGGACTTCGCCTGGCTGCTGGCCGATACCCTCAACGGCCTGATGGCCATCCCCAACCTGCTCTCGCTGCTGTTGCTGAGCCCGGTGGTGGTGGCGCTGACCCGCGAGTACTTCGCCAAGCAAGCGAATGTGTCGCCAGTGTCGGCAAAGTAGTCTGACCTCCGGGTCAGCTTGATCCACAGCCTGACGAGGGCGCGTTCTAGGCTTGCCAAAAGCCCGGATCGCGCCCTTACTCTTCTACCCTCACTTCGCAGAAAAGGATTCTCCCCATGGCGCAAGTCACCCTCAAAGGCAACCCGGTTCCGGTCGACGGTCAACTGCCGCAGGTCGGTCAGCAAGCACCGGCCTTCAGCCTGGTCGGCAAGGACCTCGGCGACGTCAGCCTGGCCAGCCTGGCCGGCAAGCGCAAGGTGCTGAACATCTTCCCCAGCATCGACACCCCGACCTGCGCCACCTCGGTGCGCAAGTTCAACGCTGAGGCCGCGCAACTGGCCAACACCGTGGTGCTGTGCATCTCCGCCGACCTGCCGTTCGCCCAGGCGCGCTTCTGCGGCGCCGAAGGTCTGGACAACGTGATCAACCTGTCGACCATGCGCGGCGCCGATTTCCTCAAGAACTACGGCGTGGCCATCGCTGGCGGCCCGCTGGCCGGCGTCGCCGCCCGTGCGGTGGTGGTGCTGGACGAGAACAACAAGGTGCTGCACAGCGAGCTGGTCGGCGAGATCGCCGACGAGCCGAACTACGCGGCGGCCCTGGCGGTACTCAAGTAACCGCCCGTGCTGGAACGACGGCCTGCTCTGCAGGCCGTTTTTGTTTGTGCCGGCCATCGCCCATGGCCCGGATGCAAACCGGGAAAGAGCGGCGCCCTGCCAGCCCGCTCGCGGATGGCATCCGGGCTACGCACTGCGGGCCGTTTTGCAAACAGTTGGTAACGTAAGAGGAGCGTAAAAAGCGGGTAAATGGGCTTTGCTTGCCGGGTGTCAGTGCTTATCGTTCCGACTCCCTCAAGAAGTGACCCGTCCCCGCCATGTCCGTTACCGCCTCGACCGCCTCGAAAACCTCCCGCCAGTGGCTGATCGGCCTGAGTCTGCTCGCCGTGCTGCTGCTGTTGCTCTGGTGGTTCTGGCCGAGCGAGGCGCAGGCGCCGATGGGCGCTGGCCGCTTCGGCGACCTGGGGCCAGTGCCGGTGCGGGTGGCCGAGGTGCGCCGCGACGACTTCGCCGTCGAGCTCAAGGCCCTCGGCACGGTCACCGCCTACAACACGGTCAACGTGCGTTCACGGGTGGACGGCGAGCTGGTCAAGGTGCTGTTCGAGGAGGGCCAGCAGGTCGAGGCCGGCGATCTGCTCGCGGTGATCGACCCGCGTCCTTATCAGGCGGCGCTGCAGCAGGCCCAGGGCGCGCTGCAGGAGCAGCAGGCGCAGTTGAAGAACGCCGAGCTGGACCTGGCCCGCTACCAGGGCCTGTACGCCGAAGACAGCATCGCCAAGCAGACCCTCGACACCCAGCAGGCGCTGGTGGGCCAGTACCGCGGCAGCCTGCAGAGCTACCAGGCGGATGTCGCCACGGCCAGGCTCAACCTCGACTTCACCCAGATCCGCGCGCCGATCTCCGGCCGTCTCGGGCTGCGCCAGCTGGACGTCGGCAACCTGGTCAGCGCCGGCGACACCACGCCACTGGTGGTGATCACCCAGACCCTGCCGATCGCGGTGACCTTCACCATCCCCGAGGGCGACCTGCCGGCGGTGCTGCAGCGCACCCGCGGCGGCGCGACCCTGGCGGTGGAGGCCTGGGACCGCGGCGAGCGGCTGAAACTGGCCGACGGCGTGCTGGAGAGCCTGGACAACCAGATCGATACCGCCACCGGCACGGTCAAGCTCAAGGCGCGCTTCGCCAATGCCGAGCAGATGCTGTTCCCCAACCAGTTCGTCAACGTGCGCCTGCGCGTGGAAACCCGCGAAGCGGCCACCATCATCCCCTCGGCGGCCGTGCAGTTCGGCGCCCAGGGCACCTTCGTCTACGTAGTCGACGAGGGTGGCAAGGTCAGCCTGCGGCCGGTGACCATCGCCGCCAGCGACGCCGAGCGCAGCCTGGTGGCCGGCGGCGTGCAGCCCGGCGAACGGCTGGTGCTGGAGGGCACCGACCGCCTGCGCGACGGCAGCCAGGTCGAGGTGATCGACCCGGCCGTGGTGCACAGCCCGGACGGTGCGGCGCATCAACCGCTGAGCGAGGGCGGCAAGCCGGGCCGGGGCGAGCGTTCTGCCAAGCCGCGGAACGACGCATGAACATCTCCCGCCCCTTCATCCTGCGGCCGGTCGCCACCACGCTGCTGATGGTGGCGATCTTCCTCAGCGGCCTGATCGCCTACCGCCTGCTGCCGGTGTCGGCGCTGCCGGAGGTGGACTACCCGACCATCCGCGTGCTGACCCTCTATCCGGGCGCCAGCCCGGAGGTGATGACCAGCGCGGTGACCGCGCCGCTGGAGCGCCAGTTCGGCCAGATGGCCGGCCTCAAGCAGATGTCCTCGACCAGCTCTGGCGGCGCCTCGGTGATCACCCTGCGCTTCAACCTGGAGGTATCCCTGGCGGTGGCCGAGCAGGAGGTGCAGGCGGCGATCAACGCGGCGAGCAACCTGCTGCCCGGCGACCTGCCGGCGCCGCCGGTGTACAACAAGGTCAACCCGGCCGACACCCCGGTGCTGACCCTGGCGGTCAGCTCGGCGAGCCTGCCGCTGCCGCGGGTTTTCGACCTGATCGATACCCGCCTGGCGCAGAAACTGGCGCAGACCAGCGGCGTCGGCCTGGTCACCCTGGCCGGCGGTCAGCGCCCGGCGGTGCGCATCCGCGTCAACCCCGAGGCTTTGGCCTCCTACGGCCTGAGCCTGGCCGACGTGCGCAATCTGATCACCGCCAGCAACGTCAACCAGCCCAAGGGCAACTTCGACGGGCCGACGCGGGTTTCCCAGCTCGACGCCAACGACCAGCTGAAATCCGTGGCGGAATACCGCGAGCTGATCCTGACCTACCAGAACGGCGCGGCGCTGCGCCTGAAGGACGTCGCCGAGATCATCGATGGCGCCGAAAACGAGCGCCTGGCGGCCTGGGCCAACCGCAACGCCGCGGTGCTGGTCAACGTGCAGCGCCAGCCCGGGGCCAACGTGATCGAGGTGGTCGACCGCATCCAGACCCTGCTGCCGCACCTGACCGAAGGCCTGCCGGCCAGCGTCGAGGTCAAGGTGCTCACCGACCGCACCCAGACCATCCGCGCTGCGGTGCGCGATGTGCAGCACGAACTGCTGCTGGCCATCGCCCTGGTGGTGATGGTGACCTTCCTGTTCCTGCGCAAGTTGTCGGCGACCATCATCCCGTCCATCGTCGTGCCGCTGTCGCTGATCGGCACCTTCGGCGTGATGTACCTGGCCGGCTTCACCATCAACAACCTGACGCTGATGGCGCTGACCATCGCCACCGGTTTCGTGGTCGACGATGCCATCGTCATGCTGGAGAACATCGCCCGTCACCTGGAGGAGGGCGAGACGCCACTCAACGCCGCGCTCAAGGGCGCCCGGCAGATCGGCTTCACCCTGGTCTCGCTGACCCTGTCGCTGATCGCCGTGCTGATCCCGCTGCTGTTCATGGCCGACGTGGTCGGGCGACTGTTCCGCGAATTCGCCATCACCCTGGCGGTGGCCATCCTGATTTCCCTGGTGGTGTCGCTGACCCTCACGCCGATGATGTGCGCGCGCCTGCTCAAGGTCGAGAAGCCCGAGGACGAAGGGCGCTTCTACCGCGTCGCCGGCGCCGTCATCGACGCCATGATCGCGCGCTACGGCGTCTGGCTGACTTGGGTACTCAGGCACCAGCCGCTGACCCTGCTGGTGGCGGTGGCCACCCTGGGCCTGACCGTGCTGCTCTACCTGGCGGTGCCCAAGGGCTTCTTCCCGGTGCAGGACACCGGGGTGATCCAGGGCATTTCCGAGGCGCCGCAGTCGATTTCCTTCGCCGCCATGAGCGAGCGCCAGCAGCGCCTGGCCGACGTCATCCTGCGCGACCCGGCGGTGGCCAGCCTGTCCTCGTCCATCGGCGTCGACGGCGACAACCCGACGCTCAACAGCGGCCGTCTGCTGATCAACCTCAAGCCGCATGCCGCGCGCGACGTCACCGCCAGCGCGGTGATCGAGCGCCTGCGCCCCGAGCTGGCGCGGATTCCCGGCATCGAGCTGTACATGCAGCCGGTGCAGGATCTGACCATCGAGGACCGCATCAGCCGCACCCAGTTCCAGTTCACCCTGGAGTCGCCGGACGGCGCGCTGCTGGAGCAGTGGACGCCGCGCCTGGTCGAGGCGTTGCGCCAGCAGCCGGCGCTCACCGACGTGGCCAGCGACCTGCAGAACCGCGGCCTGCAGGTGTACCTGCAGATCGACCGCGACGCCGCCGCGCGTCTGGGCATCAGCGTCGGCGACATCGACGACGCGCTGTACGACGCCTTCGGCCAGCGCCAGATCAGCACCATCTACACCCAGGCCAGCCAGTACCGCGTGGTGCTGGAGAGCCGCGACGGCGGGCGCATCGGCCTGGCGGCGCTGGAGCAGATCCACGTCGCCACCGGCGACGGCCAGCAGGTGCCGCTGGCCTCACTGGCGCGCATCGAGGAGCGTCCGGCCAGCCTGCTGGTCAACCATATCGGCCAGTTCCCGGCGGTGACCCTGTCGTTCAACCTGGCCCCGGGGGTGTCGCTGGGCGAGGCGGTGGCGGTGATCGAGCGGGTGGAGCAGGAGATCGGCCTGCCCGGCGCCATCGACACCCAGTTCCAGGGCGCCGCCGAGGCCTTCCGCGCCTCGCTGAGCTCGACCCTGCTGCTGATCCTGGCGGCCATCGTCACCATGTATATCGTGCTCGGCGTGCTCTACGAGAGCTATATCCACCCGATCACCATTCTCTCCACGCTGCCCTCTGCCGGGGTCGGCGCCTTGCTGGCGCTGCTGTTGACCGGCAACGACCTGGGCCTGATCGCCATCATCGGCATCATCCTGTTGATCGGCATCGTCAAGAAGAACGCGATCATGATGATCGACTTCGCCCTGGAGGCCGAGCGCAACCAGGGCATGGCGCCGCAGGATGCGATCTACCAGGCGGCGCTGCTGCGCTTTAGGCCGATCCTGATGACCACCCTGGCCGCGCTGTTCGGCGCCATCCCGCTGATGCTGGCCTCGGGCTCCGGCGCCGAGCTGCGCCAGCCGCTGGGCCTGGTGATGGTCGGCGGCCTGCTGCTCAGCCAGCTGCTGACGCTGTTCACCACGCCGGTGATCTACCTGTACTTCGATCGTCTGTCGCGCCGCGTCAGCGGGCGCAGCGCGGCGGGACTGGCGGTCTAGATGAACCTCTCCGCCCCCTTTATCCGTCGCCCGGTGGCGACCCTGTTGCTGAGCCTGGCGATCATGCTGCTCGGCGGCGTCAGCTTCGGCCTGCTGCCGGTGGCGCCGCTGCCGCAGATGGATTTCCCCACCATCACCGTGCAGGCCAGCCTGCCCGGCGCCAGCCCGCAGATCATGGCCTCGACCGTGGCCACGCCGCTGGAGCGCTCGCTCGGCACCATCGCCGGGGTCAGCCAGATGAACAGCCGCAGCAGCCAGGGCAACACGCGGATCATGATCCAGTTCGACCTGGACAAGGACATCAACACCGCCGCGCGCGAGGTGCAGGCGGCGATCAATGCCGCGCGCGAGCTGCTGCCCAGCGGCATGCGGACCATGCCCAGCTACCGCAAGATCAATCCGTCGCAGGCGCCGATCATGGTCATCTCGCTGACCAGCGCGACGCTCAACAAGGGCCAGCTGTACGACGTCGCCTCGACCATCCTGGCGCAGAAACTGGCCCAGGTCGGCGGCGTTGGCGAGGTGCAGGTCGGCGGCAGTTCGCTGCCGGCGGTGCGGGTGGCGCTGGAGCCGCGCCTGCTGGATCAGTACGGCATCGCCCTCGACGAGGTGCGCCAGACCATCGCTGCGAGCAATGCGCTGCGCCCCAAGGGCGCGGTGGAGGACGCGCAGCGCCGCTGGCAGGTGCAGGCCAGCGACCAGCTGGCCAAGGCCGCCGACTACCTGCCGATGATCATCCGTTATCAGGACGGCGCCGCGGTGCGCCTGGGCGATGTGGCCACGGTCAGCGACGGCGTCGAGGACCGCTACAACAGCGGCTTCTTCAACGACCAGGAAGCCGTGCTGCTGGTGGTCAACCGGCAGAGCGGGGCGAATATCCTGCAGACCATCGCCGATATCCGCGCCGAACTGCCGGCGCTGCGCGAGGTGATTCCGGCCAGCGTGCAACTGGAGGTGGCGATGGATCGCTCGCCGGTGATCCGCGCCACCCTGCACGAGGCCGAGCAGACCCTGCTGATCGCCGTGGCTCTGGTGATTCTGGTGGTGCTGGCCTTCCTCGGTCGCTGGCGGGCGGCGCTGATTCCGGCGCTGGCGGTGCCGGTGTCGCTGATCGGCAGCTTCGCAGCCATGTACCTGCTGGGATTCTCGCTGAACAACCTGTCGCTGATGGCGCTGATCATCGCCACCGGCCTGGTGGTGGACGACGCCATCGTGGTGCTGGAGAACATCTCGCGGCACATTCATAACGGCGAGAAACCGATGGACGCGGCGTTCAAGGGCGCCCGCGAAGTCGGCTTCACCCTGCTGTCGATGAACCTGTCGCTGGTCGCGGTGTTCGTCTCCATCCTGTTCATGGGCGGCATAGTCGAGCGGCTGTTCCGCGAGTTCTCCATCACCCTGGCGGTGGCCGTGGTGATCTCCCTGGTGGTGTCGCTGACGTTGACGCCGATGCTCTGCGCACGCTGGCTCAAGGCCGAGGCCGAGCAGCCGCAGGGCCGCCTGCAGCAGTGGGGCGAGCGCCTGCAGAACCGCGTGCTGGCCTTCTACGGGCGCAGCCTGGACTGGGCGTTGCGTCACTCGCTGCTGATGCTGCTGAGCCTGCTGGCGACCATCGCGCTGAACGTCTACCTGTTCGTCAGCATTCCCAAGACCTTCATGCCGCAGCAGGACACTGGCCAGCTGATCGGCTTTATCCGCGGCGACGACGGTCTGTCGTTCCAGGTCATGCAGCCGAAGATGGAGATCTTCCGCAAGGCGGTGCTGGCCGACCCGGCGGTGCACAGCGTGGCCGGCTTCATCGGCGGCAGCGGCGGGATCAACAACGCCTTTATGATCGTGCGCTTGAAGCCCGTGGGTGAGCGTGAGGCGTCCGCGCAGCAGGTGATCAACCGCCTGCGCGCCAGCGTGCCCAAGGTGCCGGGCGGGCGCATGTTCCTCATGCCGGACCAGGACCTGCAGATCGGCGGACGCGAGGGGCGCAGCTCGGAGAACGAGTACATGCTGCTGTCGGGCGACCTCGACGTGCTGCGCCAGTGGCTGCCGAAGGTGCGCGAGGCGCTGCGCGCGCTGCCCGAGCTGACCGATATCGACGCCAAGGAAAACGAGGGCGCCCAGCAGATTCGCCTGGTGGTGGACCGCGAAGCGGCGCAGCGCCTGGGCGTGGAGATGAGCATGATCACCGCGGTGCTCAACAACGCCTTCAGCCAGCGCCAGGTGTCGACCATCTACGAGGCGCTCAACCAGTACAGCGTGGTGATGGAGATCAACCCGCTGTACGCCCAGCACCCCGAGGCGCTCGACCAGATCCAGCTGATCACCGACGCCGGCGCGCGTGTGCCGCTGTCCACCTTTGCCCGCTGGGAGCGCAGCCTGGAGGAGGACCGGGTCAACCACCAGGGCCAGTTCGCCGCCGAGAACATCGGCTTCTCCCTGGCCGAAGGGGTGAGCCTGGACCAGGCCAGCCGCGCCATCGAGGCGGCGGTGGCGCGGCTCGGCCTGCCCGGCGAGGTGCAGGGCATGCTCGGCGGCACCGGCGCGGCCTTCCAGCAGACCCAGGACAACCAGCCGCTGATGATCCTGCTGGCGCTGGTGGTGGTGTACATCGTCCTCGGCGTGCTCTACGAGAGCTACATCCATCCGCTGACCATCCTCTCCACCTTGCCCTCGGCCGGCGTCGGCGCCTTGCTCGCGCTGCAACTGGTGGGCATGGAGTTCAGCCTGATCTCGCTGCTGGGGCTGTTCCTGCTGATCGGCATCGTCAAGAAGAACGCCATCCTGATGGTCGATCTGGCCCTGCAACTGGAACGCGGCGAGCGCCTCAGCCCGCAGGAATCCATTCGCCGCGCCTGCCTGCTGCGCTTTCGGCCGATCCTGATGACCACCTTGGCCGCGATTCTCGGCGCGCTGCCGCTGGTGCTGGGCAGTGCCGAGGGTTCGGAGATGCGCCAGCCGCTGGGCATCACCATAGTCGGCGGCCTGCTGCTCAGCCAGCTGCTGACCCTCTACACCACGCCGGTGATCTACCTCTACTTCGACCGCCTGCGCCACCGCGTCAACCGCTGGCGCGGCGTGCGCACCGATGCTTCGTTGGAAAATCCGCTATGACCCAGGCTCCTGTCGGCAAAACCCTCCTGTCCCTGTTGCTGGCCGGCGTGCTGAGTGGCTGCATGCTCGGCCCCGACTACCAGCGCCCCGAGCTGGCGGCGCCCATGCAGTTCAAGCAGATCGAAGGCTGGAAGGCGGCCAGCCCCGGCGACGCCCTGGAACGCGGCGCCTGGTGGGAGCTGTACGGCGACGCCGAACTGAACGCGCTGGTCGAGCGCCTGCGGCTGTCCAACCAGAACCTGGCCGCCGCCGAGGCCCAGTACCGCCAGGCCCGCGCCCTGGTGCGCGGCGCGCGCGCCAGCTTCTACCCGAGCCTGTCCGCCAGCGGCGGGGTGACCCGCGCGGGGCAGGGCGGCGGCGACAGCACCATCAGCACCGGCGACGGGGTGAGCGTCAGCGGCTCGAACGCCGCGCGCATCTCCAAGACCTACGAGCTGGGCCTCAATGCGGCCTGGGAGCTGGACATCTGGGGCAAGCTGCGCCGCGGCCTGGAGTCCAGCCGCGCCGAATACGACGCCAGCGCCGCCGACCTGGCCGCCGCGCGCCTGAGCCTGCAGAGCGAGCTGGTGCAGAACTACCTGCAGTTGCGCGTGCTGGATGAGCAGAAGCGCCTGCTCGATGCCACCGTGGCCGCCTACGCCCGTTCGCTGCGCCTGACCGAGAACCAGTACCGGGCCGGCATCGTGCCCAAGTCCGACGTGACCCAGGCCATCACCCAGCTCAAGAGCACCCAGGCCCAGGCCATCGATCTCGAGTGGCAGCGCGCCCAGCTGGAGCACGCCATTGCCGTGCTGGTCGGCGCCAGCCCGGCCGAACTGTCCATCGCCGCGCGCGACGGCGTGCCGGGGCTGCCGCAGATCCCCGTGGCGCTGCCCTCGCAGCTGCTCGAACGGCGCCCCGACGTGGCTGCCGCCGAGCGCCGGGTGATGGCAGCCAACGCGCAGATCGGCGTGGCCGAGGCCGCCTGGTTCCCCGATCTGACGATCTCGGCCAGTGGCGGCTACCGCGGCAGCAGCTTCGCCGACTGGATCGAGGTGCCCAACCGTTTCTGGTCGCTCGGCCCGCAACTGGCATTGAGCCTGTTCGACGGCGGCGCCCGCCGCGCCGAGCTGGAGCGTACCGAGGCGGTCTACGACCAGACTGTGGCGCAGTACCGCCAGGCCGTGCTCGACAGCTTCCGCGAGGTCGAGGATCAGCTGGTGCAGCTGCGCGTACTGGAGCAGGAGAGCGAGGTGCAGCAGCAGGCGCTGGACGCCGCGCGCGAATCGCTGCGCCTGATCGAAAACCAGTACCGCGCCGGCACCGTGGACTTCAACAGCGTGGTCAACGTGCAGGCCACCGCGCTGAGCAACGAGCGTTCCAGCCTGACCCTGCTCGGCAGCCGGCTTACCGCCAGCGTGCAGCTGATCGCCGCCCTCGGCGGCGGCTGGCAGCTCGAGCAATTGCATGAAAGCGACGAGCGGGCGACGAACAGCAGCTCGACTCGTTAGTCAGGTGTTTTTTGCCCTCACCCGGAAACGGGCTTTCCGCTAAGATTCGCGCTCTTGTCGTCAATGCTTGCAACTGGCCATCAGGGATTCGGAGCGCGCGCCGCTCCGCGGTCGGCGCAACGCCTGTAGAGAGTTTCGATGCTGATCGGTAGTTACGATTTATCCCTGGTTGTGCTGTCGCTGTGCGTGGCCATCCTGGCGTCCTACACGGCGCTCGATCTGGCCGGACGCATCGCCAGCGCCAAGGGCATCGCCCAGTCGCTGTGGATCGCCGGCGGCGCGGTGGCCATGGGCATCGGCATCTGGTCCATGCACTTCGTCGGCATGCTCGCCTTCAGCCTGCCGATCCCCTTGGGTTACGACCTCGCCATCACCCTGCTGTCGCTGGCCATCGCCATGCTCGCCTCGGGCTTCGCCCTGTGGCTGGTCAGCCAGCCCGAGCTGCCGGCCTGGCATCTGGGCCTGGGCGCACTGGCCATGGGCGCGGGGATCGGCGCCATGCACTACATCGGCATGGCGGCGCTGCGCATGCAGCCGGGGATCGACTACGACCCGCTGCTCTTCGCCCTGTCGCTGCTGATCGCCGTGCTCGCCTCGGGCGCGGCCTTGTCGATCGCCTTTCGCCTGCGCCGCGACACGCCCTACGTGCGCCTGGCCCGCGGCGGCGCGGCGGTGATCATGGGCATCGCCATCGTCGGCATGCACTTCACCGGCATGGCCGCGGCGAACTTCCCCGCCGGCAGCTACTGCGCCGCCGCCGGCAGCGGCCTGGACAGCGGCTGGCTGGCCAGCCTGGTGGTGGTAGTGACCCTGGCGGTGCTGGCCATCGCGCTGCTCACCTCGATCCTCGACGCCCGCCTGGAGGTGCGTACCGCGCTGCTCAGCAGCTCGCTGGCCAAGGCCAACGCCGAGCTGACCCAGCTGGCCCTGCACGATGGCCTGACCAAGCTGCCCAACCGTCTGCTGCTGGAAGACCGCATCGGCCAGGGCATGCTCAAGGTCGGCCGCAACGGCGGCCATTTCGCCCTGCTGTTCATGGACCTGGACGGCTTCAAGCCGGTCAACGACGCCTTCGGCCATCATGTCGGCGACCAGCTGCTGGTGGCCGTGGCTCAGCGCCTGCGCGCCCATCTGCGCGCCCAGGACAGCCTGGCGCGGATCGGCGGCGACGAGTTCGTCCTGCTCGCCGAGCTGCGTCAGGCGCAGGACGCGGCCAACCTCGCGGGGCAGGTGGTCAGCCTGCTGAGCCAGCCGTTTCTGGTCGAGGGGCACGAGTTGCGCGTCTCCACCAGCGTCGGCATCGCTCTCTACCCGGGCGACGGCAGCGACCAGCAGGAGCTGCTGATCAACGCCGACGCGGCGATGTACCACGCCAAGGGCCTGGGCAAGAACGGCTACAGCTTCTTCGAGCGCTCGATGAACACCAACGCGCGCCAGCAGCTGCAGCTGCTGCACGACCTGCGTGCGGCGCTGGAGCGCGGCGAGTTCCGTCTCTACTACCAGCCCAAGTTCGCCACCGGCAGCGAGCGCATGATCGGCGCCGAGGCGCTGCTGCGCTGGCAGCATCCGCAGCAGGGGCTGCTGGCGCCGGATCGCTTCATCGGCCTGGCGGAGAAGACCGGGCTGATCATCGCCATCGGTGACTGGGTGCTGGACGAGGCCTGTCGGCAGATGCGGCTGTGGTACCAGCAGGGGCGCAGCGACTGGCGGGTGGCGGTGAACCTGTCGGCGCTGCAGTTCTGCCACGGCGAGCTGGTCGACAGCGTGCGCCAGGCCCTGGCGCGGCATGAGCTGCCGGCCAACTGCCTGACCCTGGAGATCACCGAGAGCACGGCGATGCACGATGTGAACGCCAGTCTGGCGATTCTCCAGCAGCTATCGGCCATGGGCGTGGACATCGCCATCGACGACTTCGGCACCGGCTATTCCAGCCTGCTCTACCTCAAGCGCCTGCCGGCCAACGAGCTGAAGATCGACCGCGGCTTCGTCCGCGATCTGCAGCACGACGGCGACGATGCCGCGATCGTCTCGGCCATCGTCGCCCTGGGCCAGGCGCTGAACCTGCGCATCGTCGCCGAGGGCGTGGAGACCCGCCAGCAGCAGGCCTTCCTCACCGAGCTGGGCTGCGACTCGCTGCAGGGCTACCTGCTCGGTCATCCGCTGCCGCCGGAGCAGTTGCCGGCGGCCTGAAGCGCCTTGGCGGGATTCCGCCAGGCTAGTCGCGGTGCTTGCGGTTGACCGTCTGCGCGGCCTTGATCACATCGCTGCCGATCGCCGTTTCGAACTGCTGCCACACCGGGCGCATGGCGTCGCGCCAGGCCTGGCGCTGCTCGGCGCTGAGTTCGAGCACCTGGCTGCGTCCGGAGTCAAGGATGCGCTGGCGATCGGCCTGGTTGGCGGCCTCGGCCTGGCGGTTCACCGCGTAGGTGACTTCGTCGATGATGCCTTCCAGTTCCATGCGGATCTGGTGCGGAATGCCGTACCAGAAGCGCGAGTTGCTCACCAGCATGTAGTCCAGCACGCCGTGGTTGGTCTCGCTGATGAAGGGCTGCACCTCGTGCAGCTTCTGGCTATGGATGTTCGACCAGGGGTTTTCCGCGCCCTGCACCTGGCCGCTCTGCAGCGCCTTGAACACTTCGGCGAACGGCAGCTTCTGCGCGCCTGCACCGAGCTGGCGGAACTGCGCCTCGAGCACCACCGAGGGCTGGATGCGGAAGCTCAGACCATTGGCGTCGCCGGGCATCTGCAGCACGCGGGTGGCGGACAGCTGCTTCATGCCGTTGTGCCAATAGGCCAGGCCGACGATGTTGTGATCCTCCATCGAGCGCAGCAGCTGGCGGCCCTTGGCGCGCTTCTGGAAGCGGTTGACCGCGTCGAGGTCGTCGAACAGGAAGGGCAGGTCGAACACCTGCAGCTGCTTGGTGTACTGCTCGAACTTGGCCAGCGAGGGCGCCAGCAGCTGCACCTCGTTGTTGCGCAGGGCCTCCAGCTCGTTGGCGTCGCCGTACAGGCTGGAGTTGGGGTAGACCTCGACCCTGACCTTGCCGGCCAGGCGCTCCTCCACCAGTTGCTTGAACAGCAACGCGCCCTGGCCCTTGGGGGTGCCGTCGGCGACCACGTGGGAGAACTTGATCAGGATGGCTTCGTCGGCCTGGGCGCCGAGCGCCGCAAGCGAGCTGAACGCCAGGGCGCAGACGGCCAGGGCGCGGATCGTGTTGAGCATCTTGCTACCTTTTTCTTCTTATCTGTGGTGAGGCGCGGGGCGCCCGGTGTTGGTGGCGTTGGCCGCGGGCGGCGGAGCTCGGCAGCGCCGGTTCGCGGTCAAGGCTGGTGGCTTGCATGGCAAGGGCTGTGCCAGGGTGGCGATTTTCCGCCAGCGCCGTGACCACGGGAAAAGCCCCGTGACGCAGCGCACAGCGGGTGGCGGAAAACCGCCATACGCCCGCTCGGGCCTAGCGGAATCTTGCCGGTGTCAGCCGAGCGCGACGCCCTGCAGCATGGCCAGCAGGGGCTGCGGATAGACGCCGATGGCGAACGCCAGCAGCGCCACCAGCAACAGCATCATGCCGCCGGCGCGCTGGCCCCAGTCGAAGGGCGCGTCGTGGCGATGCAGATTGGGCTCGCGCAGGTAGAGGGTGACCATCACCCGCAGGTAGTAGAACAGGCCGATGGCGCTGCCCAGCACCAGGGCGCCGAGCAGCCACCACAGGCGCGCCTCGACGCCCACGGCGATCAGGTAGAACTTGCCGATGAAGCCGGCGGTGAGCGGAATCCCGGCCAGCGACAGCATCATCACGGTGAGCACCGCGGTCAGGTACGGGCGGCGCCAGAACAGCCCGCGGTACTCGTACAGGGCGTCGGCGTCGCGACCGCTGTAGGGGGTGGACATCAGGCTGATCACGCCGAAGGCGCCGAGGGTGGTCAGCACGTAGGTCACCAGGTACACCGCGGCGGCTTCCAGGGCCAGGCCGCGGCTGGCCACCAGGGCCACCAGCAGGTAGCCGAAGTGGGCGATGGAGCTATAGCCGAGCAGGCGCTTGAGGTTGTTCTGCAGCAGCGCCAGCAGGTTGCCCACCAGGATCGAGGCCACCGCCAGGGCCGCGAGCAGCTCGTGCAGGGCCGGCGCGGCGGCCACCGGTGCCAGCTGGAACAGGCGCAGCAGGGCGGCGAACACCGCCACCTTGCTGGCAGTGGCGAGGAAGGCGGCGACCGGCGCCGGCGCGCCTTCGTAGACGTCCGGCGTCCACAGGTGGAAGGGCACCAGCGACAGCTTGAAGGCCAGGCCCACCAGCATCAGGCCCAGCGCCGACTGCGCCAGCAGGCCGGGGGTGCCGAGGCTGGCGCCGATGGCGGCGAAGGCCAGGCTGCCGGATTCGGCGTAGAGCAGGGCCATGCCCAGCAGCAGGAAGGCGCTGCCGGCGGCGGAGAGGATCATGTACTTGATCCCGGCCTCCAGCGAGCGGCGGTTGAAGAAGGCGTAGGCGACCAGGGCGTAGGTCGGTACCGAGAGCAGCTCCAGACCGATGAACAGCCCGGCCAGGTGCTGCGCGCTGACCAGCACCAGGCCGCCGCAGGCGCTGAGCAGCATCAGCAGGTAGAGCTCCTCGCGGTTGCCCGGGTAGCCCTTGCCGCGGCCCTCGCCGAGGTAGGCGTGGGCCAGGGTCACGCAGGCCAGGGTGGCCACCAGGATCAGCGCCATGTAGAAGGCGGCGAAGCTGTCGATGCGCAGCAGCGGGGTGACCTCCAGCGGCATCACCCGAAGCGCCGGCAGCAGGGCCAGCAGCGCCAGGTTGAGGCCGATCACGCTGAGCAGAAAGCTCTGCCGATGGCTGCGGCGCCAGGCGATGCCGAGCATCACCGCGATGGCAGTGGCGGCGCAGACCAGCAGCGGCAGTAGGGCGATGAAGTGCTCGAGGCGTAGATCCATGGCCGGCTACCTCGCGACCGTCAGTTGGGCGAAGGCCGCGCTCAGCCACTGCTGCACGCCCTGCATGCTGGCCGCCGAGGTGTCCAGCACCGCCTGGGGGAACAGCCCGAGCCACAGCAACAGCGCCACCAGGCCGAGCAGCATGGCCAGCTCGCGGCCGTCCAGCGCCTGCAGCGCCGCCTCGCTCTTAGCCGGCCCGTAGAAGGCGCGCTGCATCATGATCAGGGCATAGACCGAGGCCAGCACCAGGCCGCTGGCGGCGACGACGGTGAACCAGGGCCAGTCCTTGAACGCGCCGAGCAGGATCAGGAATTCGCCGACGAAGTTGCCGGTGCCGGGCATGCCCAGGCTGGCGGCGGCGAAGAACAGGGTGATCCCCGGCAGGTAGTGCATGCGACTCCACAGCCCGCCCATCTGCCCCAGCTCGCGGGTGTGCAGGCGCTCGTAGAGCTGGCCGCAGAGGATGAACAGCGCCGCCGCCGACAGACCGTGGGCGAGCATCTGCACCACCACGCCCTGCAGCGCCAGGGGGTGGCCGCTGTAGATGCCGATCAGGATAAAGCCCATGTGCGAGACGCTGGTGTAGGCGATCAGCCGCTTGATGTCGCTCTGGGCGAAGGCCAGCAGCGCGCCGTAGATGATGCCGAGCAGGCCGAGGCCCATGGCGATGGGGGCGAATTCGGCCGAGGCGTTGGGAAACAGCGGCACGGCGAAGCGCAGCAGGCCGTAGGCGGCGGTCTTCAGCAGGATGCCGGCCAGGTCCACGGAACCGGCGGTCGGCGCCTGGGCATGGGCGTCGGGCAGCCAGGAGTGCAGCGGCACCACCGGCAGCTTGACCGCGAAGGCGACGAAGAAACCCAGCATCAGCAGGTATTCCAGGCCGGGCGCGAGCTCGGCGCGCAGCAGCAGGGCGTAGTCGAAGGTGAGCACGCCGCTGGCATTGAAGTGGCTGAGCACCAGGCCGAGGATGGCCACCAGCATGATCAGGCCGCTGGCCTGGGTGTAGATGAAAAACTTGGTCGCCGCATTGATCCGCGAGCTGCTGCCGTCCGCCGCGCTGTGCCCCCACAGGGCGATGAGGAAGTACATCGGCACCAGCATCATTTCCCAGAAGAAGAAGAACAGGAACAGGTCGAGGGCGAGGAACACGCCGATCACCCCGCCGAGAATCCACATCAGGTTGAGGTGGAAGAAACCCACCCGCGCCTGGATCTCGCGCCAGGAGCAGAGTACCGAGAGCACCCCGAGCAGGCCGGTGAGCAGGATCATCAGCAGCGACAGGCCGTCCAGCGCCAGGTGGATGTTGATGCCCAGGCGGGGAATCCACGGCTGCTTGAATTCCAGCTCCCAGACCGGATCGCGGCCCGGCATCGGCGCCAGCTGGAAGTCGCCCTGGGCCCAGAGCAGCAGGCCCAGCGCCAGCACCAGGAGCATGGTCAGCAGCGCCAGCCAGCGCGGCAGGGTCTGGCTGCGCTGCTCGCCCAGCCAGCACAGCAGGCCGCCGATAAAGGGGATAAGGATCAGCCAGGGCAGGATCATGCCGCCTCCATGCTAGGGTCGGTTGCCGTTTCGTTCGTGGCCGCGCCGGAGCCGGTTTTTCCGCGGGGCTAGGCACGAGACGCGAAGTTTGGTCGTCCAAATGAGCCGTCGAGTAACAACGCACCGCGGAAAAACCGGCCCGGCCCGTAGGGTTGCGCGGCAAATGGCGCCAGCTGTTGTTGCAGGACTTGGCAAGGGAATGGCCATTACCGGCGTCCTGCGCCTAACCTGGCGCCATTTGGCGCAGCAACGCGGCTCACGAACGAAACGGCAACCGACCCTTAAGTCCATGCCAGGGCTCCCAGCAGCAGCACCGCGCCGCCCGCCAGCGAGGCGGCGTACCAGCGCAGCCGGCCGGTCTGGCTCAGGCTCAGCAGCAGGTGCGCCAGCCGCGCCAGGCGCGGCAGCAGGCCGAGGCCGCGGTCGCAGGGGTCGCGGGCCAGCAGCCGGCACAGCCACAGGTAGGGCAGCACGAACAGCCGCTGGTAGAGCCAGTCGAAGCCCCAGGCCGCGCCCCACCAGGCCACCAGCAGGCGTCCCGGGGCGCTGGCGGCCAGTGCCGCGACGTGCCGGCGCTGGCCGAGGAACAGCCCGGCGGCCAGCGCCACGCCGATGATCGCCACCGCCGAGGACAGCAGCTCCAGGCCCAGCCTGCCGTCGCCGTGGGCCGCGCCGGGACCGGCCGGCAGCACATCGGCCAGCGGCGGGACGATCAGGCCGCCGACGAAGGTCGACAGCACCAGCAGCAGGCCCAGCGGCAGCCAGTGGGCGAGGCCCTGGCCGGGGTGGGCGTCGATCTGCGCCTGGCCGTGGAAGGCGATGAAGATCAGGCGGAAGGTGTACAGCGAGGTGAGCAGGGCGCCGACCAGGCCAGCCGCCAGCAGCAGGCGCTCGCCGCCGGCCAGGGCCTGCCAGAGGATCTCGTCCTTGGAATAGAAGCCGGCGGTCACCAGCGGCAGCGCGGCCAGGGCGCCGCCGCCGACCAGGAAGCAGGCGTAGACCAGCGGCAGACGCCGGCGCAGGCCGCCCATCCTGAAGATGTCCTGCTCGTGGTGGCAGGCGTTGATCACCGCGCCGGCGCTGAGGAACAGCAGGGCCTTGAAGAAGGCATGGGTCATCAGGTGGAAGATCGCCGCCTGCCAGGCGCCGACGCCCAGGGCGAGGAACATGTAGCCGATCTGGCTCATGGTCGAGTAGGCCAGGATGCGCTTGATGTCGCGCTGCACCAGCGCCGCGCAGCCGGCCAGCAGCAGGGTGATGGCGCCCACCGCGCCGACCAGGGCGAGGCTCAGCGGCGCCAGGCTGAACAGGCCGTGGCAGCGGGCGATCAGGTAGACCCCGGCGGTGACCATGGTGGCGGCGTGGATCAGCGCCGACACCGGGGTCGGGCCGGCCATGGCGTCGGCCAGCCAGGTCTGCAGGGGCAGCTGCGCCGACTTGCCCACCGCGCCGCCGAGCAGCAGCAGGGTGGCCAGGGTCAGCAGCGCATCGCCGCTGGCGAAGCGTTGCGGCGCCAGCTCCAGCAGCTCGCGGATGTTCAGCGTGCCGAGGGCGTGGTAGAGCAGGAACAGGCCGAGGGCGAGGAACACGTCGCCGATGCGGGTGACGATGAAGGCCTTCAGCGCCGCCGCGCCGTTGGCCGGGTTGCGGTAGTAGAAACCGATCAGCAGGTAGCTGCACAGGCCCACGCCTTCCCAGCCGAAGTACAGTGCCAGCAGGTTGTCGCCGAGCACCAGCAGCAACATGCTGGCGACGAACAGGTTCATGTAGGCGAAGAAGCGCGCGTAGCCTTCCTCGCCGCGCATGTACCAGCTGGCGAACAGGTGGATGAGAAAGCCGACGCCGCTGACCACGCCGAGCAGGGTCAGCGACAGGCCGTCCAGGTGCAGGGCGATGGCCGGGGCGAACCCGTCCACCTCCAGCCATTGCCACAGCGGCTGGACGTGGACGCCGCCGGCCGGCGGCGCGCTGAGGAACTGCCAGCCGACCCAGAGCGCGGTCAGCGCGGCGAGGCCGACCGAGCCGACGCCGATGGTCGCCGCCTGGTTCTCGCTCAGGCGCCCGCGGGAGAACGCCAGGGCGAGGAAGCCGAGCAGCGGCAGGAGCAGGGTCAGGGGCAACAGGTTCATCCGCGCATCTCGCTGGCCGAGTCGATGTCGAGGCTGTCGTGGCGGCGATACAGCTGCAGCAGGATGGCCAGGCCGATGGCCGCCTCGGCGGCGGCCAGGGTGATCACCAGGATGAACATCACCTGGCCGTCGGCCTGCGCCCAGCGGCTGCCGGCGACGACGAAGGCGAGGGCGGCGGCGTTCATCATCACCTCCAGGCTCATCAGCATGAACAGGATGTTGCGCCGCACCAGCAGGCCCAGCAGGCCCAGGCAGAACAGCAGTACGGCCAGGGCCAGGCCGTGTTCCAGCGGTACCGTGTCGATCATGGCTGGTTGGCCTCCGCGCGGCCGAGGTGGAAGGCGGCGACCAGTGCCGCCAGCAGCAGCATCGAGGCCAGTTCCACCGCCAGCAGGTAGGGGCCGAACAGGCTGATGCCCACCGCCTTGGGCGGCACCGTGGTGTGCCCCAGCGGCTGGCCGCCGTCGAGCCGCCACAGGGCATGCAGCAGCAAGGCCAGCAGCAGCGCGGCGAGGATGCCGGGGCCGATCCAGATGCCCGGGGTCAGCCACTTGCGCTCCTGGGCGATCACCGCCGGACCGAGGTTGAGCATCATCACCACGAAGACGAACAGCACCATGATCGCCCCGGCGTAGACGATGATCTCCAGCGCCCCGGCGAAGGGCGCGCCGAGGGCGAAGAAGCACATGGCCACGGCCAGCAGCGAGATGATCAGGTAGAGCAGGGCGTGGATCGGGTTGTGGTGGCCGATCACCCGCAACGTGGCGAGCAGGGCGATGGCGCCGGAGAGGTAGAAGGCGATGGCCATGGTCAGTGGCTTCCCTCAGGTCTATGTTTTTGGAGCACTTCAGGTGCAAAGGCAGCCGCCGCTTTTGCGTGTGCCGGTAGTTCTGGTTGCGCCCCCTCGGGCGCCTTACTTTTCTTTGCTCGTGCAAAGAAAAGTAAGCAAAAGAAACACGCCCCTGCATCCGGGTCTCGCTGCGCTCGACTCCCCTCTCTCCGGTATCGCTCCGGGGGCCGGCGTACATGGGCCATCCCTGGCCCATTACGCCTCTCGCCGCGTCCCTGCGGCTCGTCCCCCTGCGCAATACCTCCGTTCGGCCTCCTGACGGAGGACTTCGCGCGCCTGATGAATTGAATGTTGGCAGGATCCTGCGTGGTAACCCCTCCGAGGAGCCGCCTGGAGCCTATCGACGCGAATGTTCTCGTCATGGCAACAACCCCTTCACATTGACCGGCTCGGCCTCGTTCAGCGCCGCGCCCTTGGGTTTGCCGGCGATGGCCAGGCCGGCCACCCGGTAGAAGTTGTAGTCCGGGTACTTGCCGGTGCCGGCGATCAGCAGGTCGTCCTTCTCGTACACCAGCTGCTGGCGGTCGAACTCGCACATCTCGAAGTCCGGGGTGAGCTGGATCGCGGTTGTCGGGCAGGCCTCCTCGCACAGGCCGCAGAAGATGCAGCGCGAGAAGTTGATGCGAAAGAACTCCGGGTACCAGCGGCCGTCGGCGCTCTCGGCCTTCTGCAGCGAGATGCAGGCCACCGGGCAGGCCACCGCGCAGAGGTTGCAGGCCACGCAGCGCTCCTCGCCGTCGGGGTCGCGGGTCAGCACGATGCGCCCGCGGTAGCGCGGCGGCAGGTACACCGGCTCCTCCGGGTACTGCAGGGTGTCGCGCTTGCGAAAGGCGTGGGCGAAGATCATCGCCAGGCTGCGTAGCTGGGTGTAGGTGCCGTGCAGGATGTGGCCGATGGCGCGGAACATAGCAACCTCCCTAAGCCGCCGCGACCAGCACCAGGGCGCCGGTCACCAGCAGGTTGAGCAGGGTCAGCGGCAGGCATACCAGCCAGCTGAAGTTCATCACCTGGTCGTAGCGCGGCCGCGGTATGGACGCGCGCAGTAGGATGAACAGCATGATGAAGAACGCCGTCTTCAGCGCGAACCAGACGAAGGGCGGCAGCAGCGGGCCGTGCCAGCCGCCGAAGAACAGCGTTACCAGCAGCGCCGAGACCAGCACGATGCCGATGTACTCGCCGACGAAGAACATCCCCCATTTCATCCCGGCGTACTCGATGTGGTAGCCGTCGGCCAGTTCCTGTTCGGCCTCCGGCTGGTCGAACGGATGACGGTGGGTGACCGCCACGCCGGCGATGAAGAAGGTGCAGAAGCCGAGGAACTGCGGAACGATGAACCACAGGTGCTGGTGCTGGTAGTCGACGATTTCGCGCAGGTTGAAGGTGCCGGCCTGGGCCACCACGCCCATCAGCGCCAGGCCCATGAACACCTCGTAGGACACCGTCTGCGCCGAGGCGCGCAGGCTGCCGAGCAGGGCGAACTTGTTGGCGCTGGACCAGCCGGCGAACAGCACGGCATAGACCGCAAGGCCGGCCATGGCGAAGAAGAACAGCAGGCCGATATTCAGGTCGGCGATGCCCCAGGTAGGGGTGATGGGCACCACGGCGAAGGCGATCAGCAGTGCGCTGAGGGCGACTATGGGCGCCAGGGTGAAGATCAGGCGGTCGGCGAACGGCGGCGTCCAGTCCTCCTTGAAGAACATCTTGATCATGTCCGCGCCGAGCTGGAAGGCGCCGAACGGGCCGACCCGGTTGGGTCCGTAGCGATCCTGCCAGAGCCCCAGCAGGCGCCGCTCCACCCAGCTGAGCAGGGCGCCGCAGAGCACCACGGCGACCAGGATGACCAGTGCCTTGAGCACGGCGGTGAGGATCGCCAGCAGCTCGGGGCTGAGCCAGCTCATGGCCGCACCTCTTCGATGCGCTCGGCCAGCAGGCCGTCGAACACTGCCGGCAGCCCGGCGATGCCATGGGGCAGGGCGAGCAGGCCGGGGGCCAGCCGATCGCTCAGCTGCAGCGGCAGCTCGAACGACTCGCCGGCGATCTGCAGGCGCACCCGCGCGCCCTCGCTCAGGCCCAGGCGCTGGCCGTCGGCGCGCGCCAGGGTGGCGCAGGGCGACGCCATGCGCGCCTGGATCGGCGCGGCCAGGGCGCTGGTTTCCTCGCTGCCGAACAGCTGCTGGCGCGCCACCAGCCGCCAGCAGCCGGGTTCGGCGACGAAGGCCGGCGGAATGTCGTGGCACCAGTCCAGGCGCGCGCCGGAAGGTTCCAGCAGGCGCACGCCGGGGTCGCCGGCACGCAGGTGGCCGCCCACTTCGTCCTGGAACTTGTTCCAGGCCTGCGGCGAGTTCCAGCCCGGCGCCCAGGCGAAGGCCACCTGCTGGCGCGGTTCGGCGCTGCCGGCGTAGCCCTCCATGGAGAAGGCGAAGGCGCTGTCGATGTCCTGCGGCGCACGCGGCTCGTGCACGCTCTGGTTGGCGCGCATGGCGGTGCGGCCGCTGTAGCGGTGCGGCTCGCGCGCCAGCTTGAGGCCCTTGATGCGAAACGCCGCCGACGGCGCCGCCTCGACTATGCCGGCCAGTGCCGGAATCGCCTGGGCGCAGGCGGCGGTGACCTGATCCAGCTGGGTCCAGTCCACCGCGCGGCCGTCGCGGGTGCAGTGCAGGGCGTGCAGCCAGCGCCAGCCCTCGCGGATCAGGCAGTCGGCATCGTAGTAGCTCGGCTCGAACACCTGGAAGAAGCGCTGGGCGCGGCCCTCCTGATTGACCAGGGTGCCGTCGCCCTCGGCGAAGCTGGCGGCCGGCAGCAGCAGGTCGGCGCAGGCGGCGGTGGCGCCGTGCTGGTGATCGAGCACCAGCAGGCTGTCGACCGCCTGCAGCGCGGCCTCGACCACGGCATGGTTGGCGCGGCGGTACAGGTCGTTCTCCAGCACCACGGCGGCCTCGGCCTTGCCGTCGATCAGCGCGTGCAGGGCGGCGTCGGCCGAGTCGCCGCCGAGCAGGGCCAGGCCCAGGCTGTTGGCCTCGCCCAGCACCAGGCCGATGCGCGCGTGCTTGCCGTGTTCGTGCAGGGCCTTGGCGATGCTGGCGGCGGCCTGCAGCAGCGCCGGCTGGCCCAGCGAGGTGCCGGCGATCAGCAGCGGCCGTTCGGCGGCCAGCAGGTCGGCGGCGATGCGCTCGGCATGGCGGCGAGTGGCTTCGTCCAGTTCGGGCACCGCCGGCGCCTCGGCATCCAGGGCGTGGGCCACGGCGAAGCCGAGGCGGGCGATGTCGGCCGGCGCGCCGTGCCAGGGCAGGGCCACGTCGTCGAGGCGGGTGGCGTCCGGCGTGGCGCTGTGCAGCGGATAGCGCTCCTGCTGGCCGATGGTCTTGACCGCGGCGTCGAGCCAGGGCTGCACCTGCAGCGACGCGGCCAGCTGCACGGCCTTGCCCTTGACCATCTGGCGCAGCGCCAGGGCCATGCGCGCGGCGCTCTGGGTCAGGTCCTCGCCGAGCACCAGGGCGGCGTCGCAGCCCTCCATCTCACGCAGAGTGGCGCTGGGCAGCGGGCCGTGCTGCAGCAGCTGCACGGCCAGGTGCAGGCAGTGCAGCTCGCCGGCGGCGATGCCGCTGTAGAAGTGGTCCGCGCCGACCAGCTGGCGCAGGGCGAAGTTGCTCTCCAGGCTGGCGCGCGGCGAGCCGATGCCGATCACCCGCTTGCCGGCCAGGAGCGCCGCGGCGCGGTCCAGTCCGGCGTCCAGGTCGAGCTGCGTGCCGTCGGCCAGCTGCGGCCGCCGTGGGCGGTCGGCGCGGTTGACGTGGCCGTAGCCGAAGCGGCCGCGGTCGCAGAGGAAGTAGTGGTTGATCGCGCCGTGGTAACGGTTCTCGATGCGGCGGATCTCGCCGTAGCGCTCGCCGGGGCTGATGTTGCAGCCCAGCGAGCAGCCGTGGCAGATGCTCGGGGCGAACTGCATGTCCCATTTGCGGTTGTAGCGCGCCGAGTGGGTCTTGTCGGTGAATACCCCGGTCGGGCAGACCTCGGTGAGGTTGCCGGAGAACTCGCTCTCCAGGGTGCCGTCCTCGACGCGGCCGAAGTAGAGGTTGGCGTGGGCGCCGTACACGCCCAGGTCGCTGCCGCCGGCATAGTCCTTGTAGTAGCGCACGCAGCGGTAGCAGGCGATGCAGCGGTTCATCTCGTGACCGATGCAGGGGCCCAGGTCCTGGTTGAGGTGGGTGCGTTTGCTGAAGCGGTAGCGCCGCTGGCTGTGGCCGGTCATCACGGTCATGTCCTGCAGGTGGCAGTGGCCACCTTCCTCGCACACCGGGCAGTCGTGCGGGTGGTTGGTCATCAGCCACTCCACCACGCTCTCGCGGAACTGGCGCGCTTCTTCGTCTTCGATGGATATCCATGGCGCGCTGCCGGCCGGGGTCATGCAGGCCATCACCAGGCGGCCGCGCTGGTCGTTCTCGTCGTTGAACTGCTTGACCGCGCACTGGCGGCAGGCGCCGACACTGCCGAGCGCCGGGTGCCAGCAGAAGTAGGGGATGTCCAGGCCGAGCGACAGGCAGGCCTGGAGCAGGTTGTCCGCCCCGTCGACCTCGTATGCCTTGCCGTCTATATGGATGGTGGCCATCTGCTGCTGCCTCGTCGTCTGCCTTGCCGTAGAAGCGGTTCGCGCCGCGAGTCGATTCGTCTAGCCCACGCCTTCCGCCTGCATCCGTGTGCGCTGCGCGATTCCCGCTTCGAACTCGTCGCGAAAATACTGCAGGGCGCTGGCCAGTGGCTCCACCGCCCCCGGGGCATGGGCGCAGAAGGTCTTGCCCGGGCCGAGGAAGCGGCACAGCTGCTCCAGCGTCTCGATATCGCCCGGCTGGCCTTCGCCGCGTTCCAGCGCGCGCAACAGCTTGACGCTCCACGGCAGGCCGTCGCGGCAGGGGGTGCAGAAGCCGCAGGACTCGCGGGCGAAGAATTCCTCCATGTTGCGTAGCAGGCCGACCATGCTCACCGAGTCGTCCACCGCCAGCGCCAGGCCGGTGCCCAGGCGCGTGCCGTACCTGGCGATGCCGGCGCCGTGCAGCGGCGCATCCAGGTGCTCGGGCAGGAGGAAACCGGTGCCGGCGCCGCCCGGCTGCCAGCACTTGAGGCGATGGCCCGGGCGCATGCCGCCGGCGTGCTCCTCGAACAGTTCGCGCGCCTCGATGCCGAACGGCAGCTCCCAGAGGCCGGGACGCTTGACCTTGCCGGAGAAGCCCAGCAGCTTGCTGCCCATGTCTTCGCTGCCGGGGCGGGCCAGGGCGCGGTACCAGTCGACGCCGTGCTCGATGATCGCCGGCACGTTGCACAGGGTCTCGACGTTGTTGACGCAGGTCGGCTTGCCCCACACGCCCACGGTGGCGGGGAACGGTGGCTTGGCCCGCGGGTTGGCACGGCGGCCCTCCAGCGAGTTGATCAGTGCGGTTTCCTCGCCGCAGATGTAGCGCCCGGCGCCGGTATGCACGAAGAGTTCGAGGTCGAAGCCGCTGCCCAGGATATTGCGCCCGAGCAGGCCGGCGGCTTGTGCCTCGGCGATGGCGCGGCGCAGGTGCTGGGCGCACTCGACGTATTCGCCGCGCAGGAAGATGTAGCCGCGCCCGGCCTTGAGCGCGCGCGCGGCGATCAGCATGCCCTCAACCAGCAGGTGCGGCAGCTGCTCCATCAGCAGGCGGTCCTTCCAGGTGTTGGGCTCCATCTCGTCGGCGTTGCACAGCAGGTAGCGCACCTTCAGCGCCTCGTCGGCCGGCATCAGCCCCCATTTCACCCCGGTGGGAAAACCGGCGCCGCCGCGACCCTTGAGTCCGGAATCCTTGACCTGCTGGACGATGTCCGCCGGGGCCAGCTCCAGCAGCGCGCGGCGGGCCGCCACATAGCCACCCTTGGCGCGGTATTCCTCCAGCCAAACCGGCTCGCCGTCGTCGCGCAGGCGCCAGGTCAGCGGATGGGTCTCGGCCGGGCGCACGACCTGGTTGGCCGGGGCGAAGGAGGGCAGGCGGCTCATTCAAAGGCCTCCAGCAGGGCATCGAGGTGCTCCACCGCGACCTCGCCGAAGGTCTGCTCGTCGATCATCAGCGCCGGCGCCTTGTCGCAGTTGCCCAGGCAGCACACCGGCAGCAGGGTGAAGCGGCCGTCGCCGCTGGTCTGGCCCGGCGTCAGGCCGTGGCGCCGGGCCAGGTGGGCCAGCAGCGCTTCGTGGCCGGCGACGTAGCAGGTCATGCTGTCGCACACGCGGATCAGGTGGCGGCCGACCGGCTGGCGGAAGATCTGGCTGTAGAAGGTGGCGACGCCCTCGACGTCGCTGGCGGGAATGCCGAGCAGCTCGCCGATGGCGGCGATGGCGCCGTCCGGCACCCAGCCGCGCTGCTGCTGGACGATCTTCAGCGCCTCGATCGAGGCCGCGCGCGGGTCTTCGTAGTGCTCGCGTTCGTGCTCGATGGCCGCCTGCTCGGCGGCGCTGAGGACGAAACGGTCGGTCTGGATCAGGTCAGTCTGGCTCATGTGATTAGCGATCCACGTCGGCCATAACGAAATCGATACTACCCAGGTAGGCGATCAGGTCCGCCACCAGGCTGCCCCTGATCACCGCCGGTATCTGCTGCAGATGGGCGAAGCTCGGGGTGCGGATGCGCGTGCGATAACTCATGGTGCTGCCGTCGCTGGTTAAGTAATAGCTGTTGATGCCCTTGGTTGCCTCGATCATCTGCAGGCTCTCGCCGGCGGGCATCACCGGGCCCCAGGACACCTGGAGGAAGTGGGTGATCAGCGTCTCGATATGCTGCAGCGTGCGTTCCTTGGGCGGCGGCGTGGTCAGCGGGTGGTCGGCCTTGTAGGGGCCGGCGGGCATGTTGTGCAGGCACTGCTCGATGATGCGCAGGCTCTGGCGCATCTCCTCGACGCGGATGATGCAGCGATCAAAGGCGTCGCCGTTGGCGGTCAGCGGCACCTCGAAGTCGAAGCGCTCGTAGCCGGAGTAGGGGCGCGCCTTGCGCAGGTCGAAGTCCAGGCCGGTGGCGCGCAGGCCCGAGCCGGTGACGCCCCAGTCCAGGGCCTGGCGAGTGTTGTAGGCAGCCACGCCGACGGTGCGTCCGCGCAGGATGCTGTTGTCCAGCGCGGCCTTCTGGTACTCGTCCAGGCGTTTGGGCAGCCAGTCGACGAACTCGCGCACCAGCTTGTCCCAGCCGCGCGGCAGGTCGTGGGCGACGCCGCCGATGCGGTACCAGGCCGGGTGCATGCGGAAACCGGTGATGGCCTCGATCACCTGGTAGGCGCGCTGGCGGTCGCTGAAGGTGAAGAACACCGGGGTCATGGCGCCGACGTCCTGGATGTAGGTGCCGAGAAACAGCAGGTGACTGTTGATGCGGAAGAACTCGGCGAGCATCACGCGGATCACCTCGACCCGCTCCGGCACGCGGATGCCGGCCAGCTTCTCCACCGCCAGCACGTAGGGCAGGTTGTTCATCACCCCGCCGAGGTAATCGATCCGATCCGTATAGGGGATGAAGCTGTGCCAGCTTTGCCGCTCGGCCATCTTCTCGGCGCCGCGGTGGTGGTAGCCGATCTCCGGCACGCAGTCGACGATCTCCTCGCCGTCCAGTTGCAGGATGATGCGGAAGGCGCCGTGGGCCGAGGGGTGGTTGGGGCCGAGGTTGAGGAACATGAAGTCCTCGTGGGCGCCGTGACGCTGCATGCCCCAGTCCTCGGGGTTGAAGCGCAGCGCCTCCTGCTCCAGGTCCTGCTTGGCCGCATCCAGGCTGAAGGGGTCGAACTCGGTGGCGCGCGCCGGGTAGTCCTTGCGCAGCGGGTGGCCCTGCCAGGTCGGTGGCATCAGCAGGCGGGTCAGGTGCGGGTGGCCGTCGAAGCGGATGCCGAACATGTCCCACACCTCGCGCTCGTACCAGTTGGCGTTGGGCCAGATGGCGGTGGCGCTGGGCAGGCTGAGGTCGTCCTCGGCGAGGGCGACCTTGAGCAGTACATCGCTGTTTCGCTCGATCGACAGCAGGTGGTAGAACACGCTGAAGTCTGCCGCCGGCAGGCCTTCGCGCTTGGTGCGCAGGCGCTCGTCCATGGCGTGCAGGTCGTACAGCATCAGGTAGGGGCGCGGCAGCTGGCGCAGCGCGCGCAGCACCGCCGGCAGGCGTTCGCGGCCGAGCCAGAGCACCGGCATGCCGGTGCGGGTCGCCTGCACCACGAAGGCGTCGGCGCCGAACAGCGCCTGCAGCTCGGCGACCACGTCGTCGTGGCCGGCGGGCGAGGGGGCGAGGCGGGCGCTGCTGGTGCTCATCAGATCTCGTCCGGGCTGCGCAACTGGGTGACCTGGATACGCTCGGCGCGATTTTTCTCGCGCTGCGAGGGCATCTCGGCGCGGTACACGCCCTGATCGCCGACCACCCAGGACAGCGGCCGGCGTTCCTCGCCGATGGACTGCTGCAGCAGCATCAGACCCTGCAGGAAGGCCTCCGGGCGCGGCGGACAACCCGGCACGTAGACGTCCACCGGGAGGAACTTGTCGACGCCCTGGACCACCGAGTAGATGTCGTACATGCCGCCGGAATTGGCACACGAGCCCATGGAGATCACCCACTTGGGTTCGAGCATCTGTTCGTACAGACGCTGGATGATCGGCGCCATCTTGATGAAGCAGGTGCCGGCCACCACCATGAAATCGGCCTGGCGCGGCGAGGCGCGGATCACCTCGGCACCGAAGCGGGCGATGTCGTGCGGCGCGGTGAAGGCGGTGGTCATCTCCACGTAGCAGCACGACAGGCCGAAGTTGTAGGGCCACAGCGAATTCTTGCGGCCCCAGTTGACCGTCTGGTGCAGCACCTGCTCGAGGCGGCCCATGAAGACGTTGCGGTGCACCTGGCCGGCCAGCGGGTCGTCGACCAGCTCGCGCTCGCCCATGGGGTAGCGGCTGCCGGGGGCGTCGGGATCGATGCGGGTGAGCTTGTATTGCATCGCGATGACCTCAGGGTTTGCGTGCGCCGAGGCGCCGGCGGCGTGCCTCGGGGGCCCAGTCCAGGGCGCCGACGCGCCACAGGTAGAGCAGCCCGGCGAGCAGGATGAGGATGAACACGGCGGCCTCGATCAGCCCGGCCCAGCCGCTTTCGCGCACGGCGATGGCCCAGGCGAAGAGGAACAGCGCCTCGACGTCGAAGATCACGAAGAGCATGGCCACCAGGTAGAACTTGGCGGAGAAGCGCAGCCGCGCGCTGCCGGTGGGCACGATGCCGGACTCGAAGGGTTCCTCCTTGCTGCGCCCCCAGGCCTTGCCGCCGAGCAGGCTGGATACGCCGAGCATGAAGGCGCACAGGCCGCCCACCGCCACGAGGAACACTGCCAGCGCCCAGTGCTGGGCGAGCGTTTCGTTCATCACCGTACCCCCGCGAGTGAAATCACTACAGAGGACGGACCGCGTGCTGCTGGATCGATGCGGCCCATCGACCGGGCTGACCGTCGGCTGCAGTGGACGGAAGTTCTCCCATTCCCCGGAAAAGCCTCCATCCCGAACCCACTGGCCTAGCTCCAGTGATTTAAATGCTAGGCGCAGTTATCGGGTTGCGCCGGTATAAATTTCAATATCGTCAGGACATCCAGCAGGGGCGGCATCTGCAGCTTATGGCTGGAAAGGCCATGAATCCGATTGGATGAGCACAACTGGCGAGTCGGAGGCTGAGGTTGGCGAAACTGCAACAGTCGCCATCCCCGCGCAGGTGGGCTCTGTACTACCTGGGCTCCCGCCTTCACGGCAGTGAGGGTAAATGGCCCTGTCAGAACCCTCTTAGTGGCTACTAAATAGCGATAAATAATGAAAAGAGGTGGAGCTATCTCCAATTGATATGTTCCATCGCTCTAGCCGACGTCCCGCTTCGCACAGGCTGCGCCAATCCGAGGCCATGTCCGTTTCGTTGGGGACCTTGCCTTGCCTGGTGCTGCGGGCCTCGAGCGGGACGTCCGAATGGTTCACATCGAATTGATGTAGTCGCGCATCTGCTGGGCCCGCTTGAAGAAGCCGGCGTCGAGCAGCAGCAGGCGGTTGTCATGGCGCCAGGCCACCGCCCAGTTCTCCACCAGATGGCCGTTGCGGTCGATATTGACGATGACCCGGTTCTGGCTGCGGCCGTGCATGGTCTTGCCGCTGCCGGGGCAGTCGCGCTTGAGGAAATGACCGTTCCAGCTGACGCCGCACTCGCGCAGCTCATGACCGCCGTAGTAGGCATGGCTGGTGTTGCGATCCAGCTTGCCCTTGTCGATCAGCCCCTGCATCTGCCCCAGGGTATCGGCAAAGCCGCGGTGCTCCTGTTCGTTGTCGTTGTAATTGAGGGTGGTCAATGGCATGGCGGGGCTCCCGGTAGTGATGGATGGCACCGGCGCTCGCGCTTCTTCGGGCGAGTCGAGCGGCTTCTTCAGCGTAGAAGCTGGTGCCGTACCGTGCCGGTGCGAGGGAGCTCCCTCTCCCGTTGCGGGAGAGGGGATCGCCAGCGCGCTCAGAGCAGCGGTTTGCCGTCGTCGCGGGTGACGATCACGGTGGCCGAGCGCGGGCGGCGGCCGGGGCCGTCCGGCCAGGTGCTGCGGAAGTTGGTGGGGGTGGAGCCTTCACCCGGGTGCTGGATATTGACGAACAGGGTGCGGAAGTCCGGGGTGGCGGCGATGCCCGTGACTTCGCAGCCCACCGGGCCGACCAAAAAGCGCTTCATCTCGCCGGTACGCGGGTCGGCCACCAGCATCTGGTTGTTGCCGAACGGGCCGCTGGCCAGCTGGCTGCCGCTCATGTCGGTCTGGATCCACAACCGGCCATCGTCGTCGAACCACAGGCCGTCCGGGCTGGCCAGGCGGTTGTCGGCGCTCAGCGGCTTGCCGTTGACATCCAGGCTGTCGCCTTCCGGGCCGGCCAGCAGGAACAGGCTCCAGGCGAACGCGCGGCCGGCGTAGTCGCGGCTCAGTTCGCGCCAGCGGATGATATGGCCGTAAGCGTTGGCCGGACGCGGGTTGGCGGCATCGGCGACGGTGCGCGAGCTGTTGTTGGTGAGGGTGAAGTAAACCTCGCCGTTGTGCGGGTTGACCGCGCCCCATTCCGGGCGATCCATCTTGGTGGCACCGACGATGTCGGCAGCCAGGCGGGTATTGATCAGCACCTCGCCCTGGTCGGCGAAGCTCACCCCGGCGGCCTGGCAGGCGGCCTGGAAGGCCTTGTCCTGGATGTCCAGCGCCAGCCATTCGCCCTTGCCGTCGGCCTTGAAGCGCGCCACGTAGAGGGTGCCCTCGTCGAGCAGGCTGCCGTCGCTGCGACCCGGCAGGTACTTGCCGCGGCTGACGAACTTGTAGATGTACTCGTTCTGCGAGTCGTCGCCGGAATAGCAGACCACCGGCCGGCCCGGTTTGACCGGGGCGAACACCAGACCCTCGTGGGCGAAGCGACCCAGCGCGGTGCGCTTGACCGGGGTGGATTCCGGGGCGAAGGGGTCGATCTCGACGATCCAGCCGAAGTGGTTGGGCTCGTTGCGGTAGTCGCCTGTGGCATCGGCGGCCAGGCGGGTGGCGTTGAAGCGCTGGAATTCGTCGCCGGCCAGGTGGTCCCAGCCGTAGCGGCTAGCGCTGCCGACGCCGTAGCGGGTCAGTTCACGCGGGCGCTCGGCGTCGCCACTGGCGAAGTAGCCGGCCCAGTTCTCCTCGCAGGTCAGGTAGGTGCCCCAGGGCGTGAAGCCGTTGGCGCAGTTGTTCAGGGTGCCGCGGGTGACGGTGCCGTCCGGGCTGTAGCGGGTCCGGAGCAGGGCGTGGCCGCGCGCCGGGCCGGCGATCTGCATCGGCGTGGCGCCGGTGATGCGGCGGTTGCGGGCGCTGGGCAGCACCTCCCATTGGCCGCGCACGCGGCGCACTTCCACCACCGAGGCGCCATGGGCGTTGATTTCCTTGCGCACTTCGTCGGCGCTGCTGCGCTTGCCATTCACCAGCGTCGGGCCGTTGGGGTGCAGCAGCGGCGCGTCGATGTACTCGTGGTTGAGCACCAGCAGACCGTGGTCGCTGTTACGACCGCCGCCGCGCTGGCCGTCGATGGGGAAGAAGTGCATGCCGTCGTGATGCATGCCGACCTGGTCGGCCTGGTCGGCGGCGCTGTTGCCGGCGTTGTCGAGAAAGGCCGGAAAGCTGCCGCGGATCGGCGTGCCCCAGGGAATGAAGGGCGTGGCCTTGTAGCCGGGCGGCACGCTGATGGTGTCGGCGCGGGTCACCGCCACCGGGCTGAACGGCAGGCGCCTGCCGCGCTTGTCCAGGCGCTCGAGCAGGTCCTTGAGCGGGTTGCCGGCGGCCTCGGCACTGCCGGGCAGGGCCACGCCGAGAAAGCCCATGACGCTGAGCGCGGCGCCGCCGGCGACCACCTGGCGGCGGCTCAGGCCGGCTTCGATCAACTCGTTGATATGGGGATTGGCGGAGGCGTTGCTGAGCGGCTCGTCGCCGTTGCCGAATAGCACGTCTTGCTCGTGTTCATTGCGCATGGGGGGCTCCTGAGGCTGATCGACGGAGCCATGACGCTAACCAAGCAAGACGACGGGAAAGTGACAACGGCTGTGCGCTGCTGCACAAATCTGCCCGGAGGACGGGCCGTAGGGGGCGTCGTGCGCAGCAGTCGTTGCCAGCGGCAGCGCTGCGCACGACCGCGGCGGCCCGCGACTCAGGCATAAAAAAGCCCCGGCAAGGCCGGGGCGGATTAGGCAAACGAGACGCTGCGGGTGCGTGGCCCGCAGCGGGGGAACCGTTCTTAGTGGAACTGGTTCATGGTGTTGTCTTTACCGCT
Organism: Pseudomonas sp. AOB-7; assembly: GCF_003696305.1. Lineage (GTDB taxonomy): Bacteria > Pseudomonadota > Gammaproteobacteria > Pseudomonadales > Pseudomonadaceae > Aquipseudomonas. The sequence continues at coordinate 185,385 of NZ_RFFK01000002.1, forward strand.
CGCCTTCAGAGCAGCTTCGCCAGCGAAGTACTCCTTGTGGTTGTCGCCGATGTCGGAGCCAGCCATGTTCTGGTGCTTGACGCAGGCGATGCCCTGGCGCAGTTCCTGACGCTGTACGCCCTTGACGTAGGCCAGCATGCCCTGGTCGGCGAAGTAGCCCTTGGCCAGGTTGTCGGTGGACAGCGCGGCAGTGTGGTAGGTCGGCAGGGTGATCAGGTGGTGGAAGATGCCGGCGTGGGCCGAACCGTCGCGCTGGAAGGTGCGGATCTTCTCGTCGGCGATCTGGGCCAGTTCGGTTTCGTCGTACTCGACGCTCATCAGCTTGGCGCGGTCGTAGGCGGAAACGTCCTTGCCTTCGGCAACCATGGCGTCGAACACCTGCTGACGGAAGTTCAGGGTCCAGTTGAAGGACGGGCTGTTGTTGTACACCAGCTTGGCGTTCGGGATGACTTCACGGATGCGGTCAACCATGGCCTTGATCTGGCCAACGTGCGGCTTCTCGGTTTCGATCCACAGCAGGTCGGCGCCGTTCTGCAGGCTGGTGATGCAGTCCAGGACGCAGCGGTCTTCGCCGGTGCCGGCACGGAACTGGAACAGGTTGGACGGCAGGCGCTTCGGACGCAGCAGCTTGCCACCGCGGTTGATCACCACGTCGCCGTTGCCCAGCTCGGCAGCGGACACTTCTTCGCAATCGAGGAAGCTGTTGTACAGGTCGCCCAGGTCGCCCGGCTCTTTGGTCACGGCGATCTGCTTGGTCAGGCCGGCGCCCAGGGAGTCGGTACGCGCAACGATCACGCCGTTGTCGATGCCCAGCTCGAGGAAGGCGTAGCGAACGGCAGCGATCTTGGCGAGGAAGTCGGCGTGCGGAACGGTCACTTTACCGTCCTGGTGGCCGCACTGCTTCTCGTCGGAAACCTGGTTCTCGATCTGGATGCAGCAGGCGCCGGCTTCGATCATGCGCTTGGCCAGCAGGTAGGTGGCTTCCGGGTTACCGAAGCCAGCGTCGATGTCGGCGATGATCGGCACGATGTGGGTTTCGTAGTTGTCGATCTGCTTCTGGATCTCGGCCGCCTTGGCGTGGTCGCCAGCGTCACGAGCGGCGTCCAGGGCGGTGAACAGCAGGTCCAGCTCGCGGCTGTCGGCCTGACGCAGGAAGGTGTACAGCTCTTCGATCAGGTCGGAGACGGCGGTCTTCTCGTGCATCGACTGGTCCGGCAGCGGGCCGAAGTCGGAGCGCAGGGCGGCGACCATCCAGCCGGACAGGTAGAGGTAGCGCTTGTTGGTGGTCTTCAGGTGCTTCTTGATCGAGATCAGCTTCTGCTGACCGATGAAGCCGTGCCAGCAGCCCAGCGACTGGGTGTAGACGGAGGAGTCGGCGTCGTACTCTTCCATGTCCTTGCGCATGATGTCAGCGGTGTACTGAGCGATTTCCAGACCGGTCTTGAAACGGTTCTGAGCGCGCATACGGGCGACGGACTCGGGGTTGATAGCGCTCCAGCTGCTGCCGAACTTCTCTTTCAGAGCGGCTACAGCCTTGATGTCGTTTTGATATGCGGACATGGTCAATCCTTCAAAAAATGTGTTGGTTGAGCACCGACTACCCACTCAATGCGTGCACGGATGCAGCGGCTGCGGGAGGCTTCCACTTTGACGGCGAGAAAACGGCTGGGGTGAGGATTGACCGCGAGGAGGGGGGATGTGGCGAACAGTTCGGGCGCTTGGCGTGGGCCGGTCGGCTCGTGGAAACCTTGGGCACCTGCCGGGCTGTCGATCTGTCTGACGCTAAACGCTTCCCCGTCCCTCAGGACAACTTCGTTCCAGTCGCAACCTCGTCGTACGGCCTTGTGGGCTGTTGGGACACGGACCGCTACGAAGTGCTTCGTTGGCGATCTGGAGATCCTTTTCAGGACCCCTGGCTAGCGGGAGCGAGGCCATCATGCCTCTCGGCAAAAGCTTCGTCAAACGTTTTGTAGTGGTTTTTTTAGACTACTACATATTCTCAAGACGACCGGCTGGTCATGGCGGAAACCCTCTGGTGCGGGCGTTTCCAGCGTTGCGCGGGATTGCGGGGGCTGTCCATTGGTCGAAAGCGGCGAGGGGCTGCGACTTTGGTCGGGGTCAGTCGAGGGCTTCGACCTTCAGGCGCAGGGTCATGTCTTCGCGGCCCTGGGTGGTGCGTCGCTGGAGGATGTCGCGGCTGCTGGAGGCGGTGTCCTCGTTGACCCCGCCGAGGGTGATCCATTCGCCGAGGCGGCCGCTGACCCGGGTGTCGGTGCTCTGCACGTCGATCACGCCGGGACGGTGGGCGTTGAGGCGGTCGCGCTGGCTGCTGATGCTGACGTGCACCAGCTCGCCGGAGAGGGTGGCGGTGACATAGAAGCCGCGGGTCACATCGCGGTACTGGGTGTCCTGGTAGACCTGGCCGTAGGGGCCGGTGCTGGTGGTGGTCAGCGGCACGCTCTGGCCGACCTGGATCAGCGCCGGATAGCCCTCGGTGGCTTGCACCTGCTGGGTACCGCCGCCGCGGCTGTCGGTGCTGCGGCGGATGATGCGCACCTGGTCGCGGCCACCCACTTCGCCGCGGCCGACCTGCACCTCGGCGTCGCCGGCGCTGAGGCTGCCGTCGACCCGGTAGCCGCGGTCGCTCTGGTAGTTGCTGTCGCTGCTCTCCACGCTGATCAGCAGGCGTCGCGGGCGGGTGTCGAGCTGCTCCAGCAACTGGCGCACCTCGTCGATCTTGGCCGGCGAGGCGTTGACGATCAGCTGGTTGCCGTAGGGGCTGACCCGGCCCTCGTTGCCCAGCACCGACTGCACGACGCCGATCACCTCGTCGGCGGTGCGGTAGTTGAGCGGGATCACCTCGGTGGCCGCCTGCAGCGGCAGGCACAGGCCGAGAAGCAGGGCGGCGAGCAGGGCACGCAGGGTCATAGCAGGAAACTCCGCAGATCGGGATCGCTGATGCTGGTATCCCAGGCCTGGTCGAACTGCGCCTGGCGCTGGCGCACCCGCGCCGGGTCGCGGTACAGGGCGTAGCCGGCCTGCTGGCCGAGCTCGGGGCGCAGCAGCAGGCCCTGGTCGTCGGCGATCAGGTAGGCCAGTTCTTCACTGGGATAATCCGGGTTGAGTTTGCGGATATGCAGGTTGGAGGACAAGCGCCGCGACAGGCCGAGCAGGCGATGCCCCTCCTTGACCGCGCGGGTCGGGTCGCGCACGAGGATGCGCAGGCGCGCGCGCGGCCTGGCCAGAAGGAAGCGGGTGCAGGCCTGCTGCACGCTGCCGTGATGGTAGAGCCAGGGTTCCAGGTCGTCGCTGTACAGGCACAGGCTGCGCTGCGCCTGCTGGATCAGCGCCAGCACATGGGCACGCGCCTGCTGTGGCTGGCTGAAGCGCTCCAGGCGCTCGTGAGCGCCGAGGACGAAGGGCGCCGGCTCCCATTGCGGGGCGTCCGCCGTCGCCGGCTCGGGGTTGTGCACGGCAAAACGCCCCGGCGATTCGAACTCGATAGCCGCGAGCTCGGCCGGCTGCGGGGTATCGCTCGTCTCGAGCGGGGCGTCTTGGTCGTCCATTGCGGCCTCTACTGGCGGGTGCGCACCATGTCCACGTGCGGGATGCCGGCGTCGAGGTACTCGCCGCTGACTATCTCGAAGCCTAGCCTTTCATAGAACGGCGTGGCGTGCACCTGGGCGCTGAGCATTTGCCGATCCAGGCCGCGTTTTTCCGCTTCCGCGATCACCGCCTGCATCAGCGCCTCGCCGACCTTGAGGCCGCGCCAGTCCTTGAGTACCGAGACGCGGCCGATATGGCCGTCCGGCAGCAGGCGCGCGGTGCCCACCGCGTAGTCGCCTTCCTCGGCGAGAAAATGCACCGCTTCGGCGTCTTCGGCGTCCCATTCCAGCTCCGGCGGCACGGCCTGTTCGGCGACGAACACGCTTTCGCGGATACGCCGCAGCTCGGCGTTGTCCTTGTGCCAGTCCGCGACGCGAACTCGGATCTCACTCATCGGCGAACCCCAGACTACCTTGCTTGACCAGTTCCCAGAGCAGGGTACGCCCCTCGTCATCGGCCAGCCAGGCGCCAAGGTTATCGATATGTAACGCATCGGCGCTGCAGATCAGCTTGAGCAGCTCGCGCAGGCGCGCCGACACCAGGCGGCTCTGGCCGCTGGCGAACAGCACCAGATCCTCGCCGACTTCCGACCAGGCCATGCGCGCGCTGGGGTTGCGGATGATCACGGCGCCGTCTTCCAGACTGCCCAGAAATTCTTCTTCGTCGATCTCGATGCCGGCGACTAGCTCCGGATACTTGGGCTCGGTCATGAACTGGCCGAACCAGGTCATCAGCAGGCGCTCGTCGCTCATGTGCTCGTTGAGCAGGGCCTTCAGGCGCTCCAGGGCGTCGCGCTGGATCTGGTTGGGATCCTCGCTCGGCTGGATATCGGCGTCGCTGTAACGCTCCTCCTCGGGGAGGAACTGGCCGAGAAAATCGGTGAAATGGGTCAGGACTTCGGCGGCGCTCGGCGCGCGGAAACCCACGGAATAAGTCATGCAATCATCCTCAGCGGTGCCACAGTGGGCGAGGCGCGGCGGCAGGTAGAGCATGTCGCCGGGTGCCAGCACCCATTCATCGGTTGGTTCGAATTCGGCCAGGATCTTCAGATCGGCGTGGGGCAGCAGCGGGCTTTCGGAGTCGCACATCTGGCCGATCTGCCAGCGGCGATGACCGTAACCCTGCAGCAGGAAAACGTCGTAGTTGTCGAAATGCGGGCCGACGCCGCCGCCGGGCGCGGCGAAGCTGATCATCAGGTCGTCGATGCGCCACTTGGGCAGGAACTTGAAGTCCTCCAGCAGTTCGGCCACTTCCGGGACGAACTGGTCGACCGCCTGCACCAGCAGGGTCCAATCGCGCTCGGGCAGGTTCTGGAAGCTGTCCTCGGCGAAGGGGCCGCGTTGCAGTTCCCAGGGGCGTTCGCCGTGCTCGATGACCAGGCGCGACTCGACTTCTTCCTCCAGGGCCAGGCCGGCCAGCTCGTCCGGGCTGATCGGGCTTTCGAAGCCGGGCACGGCCTGGCGCACCAGCAGCGGTTTCTTCTGCCAGTAGTCGCGCAGGAATTCACGGGCTGTGAGGCCACCCAGCAGTTGCAGCGGAGTATCAGGATTCATCAGTAAGCCATTGAAATAGAAAAAAACCTTAAAACAAAAACGCCCGGCTCAGCCGGGCGTCCTCGAGGCTGGTGCGGATCAGATGCGCTGGGCCTGGGCCACCGCGTTGCCGATGTAGCGGGCCGGGGTGAGTTGCTTGAGCTCGGCCTTGGCCTCGGCCGGCATGTCCAGGCCGTCGATAAAGGCCAGCAGCGCCTCGGGGCTGATGCCCTTGCCGCGGGTCAGCTCCTTGAGCTTCTCGTAGGGGTTCTCGATGGCGTAGCGGCGCATGACGGTCTGGATCGGCTCGGCGAGCACTTCCCAGCAAGCGTCCAGATCTTCAGCAATACGCTGAGCATTGAGCTCCAACTTGCTGATTCCCTTAAGGCTGGCTTCGTAGGCGATCACGCTGTGGGCGAAGCCGACACCGAGGTTGCGCAGCACGGTGGAGTCGGTCAGGTCGCGCTGCCAGCGGGAGATCGGCAGCTTGCTGGCCAGGTGCTGGAAGATCGCGTTGGCGATGCCGAGGTTGCCTTCGGAGTTCTCGAAGTCGATCGGGTTGACCTTGTGCGGCATGGTCGAGGAGCCGATTTCGCCGGCCACGGTCTTCTGCTTGAAGTAACCGAGGGAGATGTAGCCCCAGACGTCGCGGTCGAAGTCGATGAGGATGGTGTTGAACCGGGCGATGGCGTCGAACAGCTCGGCGATGTAGTCGTGCGGCTCGATCTGGGTGGTGTAGGGGTTGAAGGTCAGGCCCAGGTCGCCTTCGATGAACTGGCGGGCGTTGGCTTCCCAGTCGATGGCCGGGTAGGCGGACAGGTGGGCGTTGTAGTTGCCCACGGCGCCGTTGATCTTGCCCAGCAGCGGCACGGCGGCGACCTGAGCGATCTGCCGCTCCAGGCGGTAGACCACGTTGGCCAGCTCCTTGCCCAGGGTGGTCGGCGAGGCCGGCTGGCCGTGGGTGCGCGACAGCATCGGCACCTCGGCGAACTTCACCGCCAGTTCACGGATGGCGCCTGCCAGCTGCCGCATCAGCGGCAGCAGCACGGTGTCGCGGCCTTCGCGCAGCATCAGGGCGTGGGACAGGTTGTTGATGTCCTCGCTGGTGCAGGCGAAGTGGATGAACTCGCTGACCTTGTCCAGCTCCGGCAGCTTGGCGGCCTGCTCCTTGAGCAGGTATTCCACGGCCTTGACGTCGTGGTTGGTGGTGCGCTCGATTTCCTTGACGCGCTCGGCGTGCTCGACGGCGAAGTTCTCCGCCAGCTGGTTGAGCAGGGCGTTGGCTTCGGCGGAGAAGGGCGCGACTTCGGCGATGCCTTCGTGGGCGGCCAGACGCTGCAGCCAGCGCACTTCGACCAGAACGCGGCTACGGATCAGGCCGTATTCGCTGAAGATGGGGCGCAGGGCGCTGGTTTTGCCGGCGTAGCGGCCGTCGACGGGGGAAACCGCGGTGAGCGAGGAAAGCTGCATATGGGCGTTCTCGAGCTGTCGGGCTGAAAAGCCATCCGGGTTGCTGCGCATCGCGCCTGCTCCGATGAAGCGGGCTCTAGCTCAGGTGCCTGGACGGCCTCTGACGAAAAGGGCGCATATCATACATGAAAACGTCCGGCTGACCGCCTATGCGTTGCGCCGGGCGACCGACAGCAGGCTGGCGGCGAAGATCAGTGCGGCGCCGAGCAGTGACAGGCGATCGGGCATCTCGCCCCACAGCAGCCAGGCGATTATCCCGGCGAAGACGATGGCCAGGTAGGCGATCGGGCCGATCAGCCCCGGCGGCGCCAGGCCGTAGGCGCGCGACATGATGATCTGGCTGGCGGTGGCCAGCAGGCCGATGCCCAGCAGCCAGCCGAGCTGGTTGGCGGCGAGCGGCTGCCAGCTCCAGCTCAGCGGAATGGCGGAGAACAGCGCACTGAACAGCGAGAAGTAGAAGACGATGCGCGTCGCCGGCTCGCTGTCGCTCATCTCGCGGATGGAGACGAAGGCGAAGGCGGCCAGCAGGCTGGCGGCCAGGCCGATCAGCGCCGGGCCCTCGAACAGCGCGGCGCTGGGCTTGGCCACCAGCAGCACGCCGAGCAGGCCGATCAGGCTGGTGAGCAGCATGCGCCGGGTCAGCGGCTCCTTGAGCCAGAAGTGGGCGATCAGCGGGGTGAACACCGGCGCCGAGTAGGTGAACAGCATGGCGTCGGCCAGCGGCAGGTGGGCGATGGCGTAGAAGAAGCAGTACATCGCCGCCAGGCCGTAGGTGGTGCGCCACAGGTGCGATTTCAGCCGTGTCGTGCGCAGCGGGCGTACCCCGCGCACCAGCAGCAGCGGCAGGAAGAACAGCACGCCGACCAGGTTGCGGAAGAACACCACCGACTCATTGTTGACGCTGGCCGAGATTTCCCGAATGCCGACGCCGGTAAGGGCGAACAGCAGGGCGGACAGGGCCAGCAGCAGGGCGCCCTGCAGCGGCTTGACGCTGCGGCTCGGCGCGCCCATGGCGGTCAGCTGCGCATCAGTTGGTAGAGTTCCTTGAGCAGCTTGCCGCGGCTGAACACCAGCTGCCAGCGGTGACCGCCGAGCTGGCGCCACAGCCGCGCCGAACGGATGCCGGCGAGCAGCAGGGCGCGGATCTTCGCCGCGTTGCTCGGCTGTTGCAGAAAACGCATGTCGCCGTGCACCTGGATGCGCTGGCGGAAGGTGCTGATGGTGTCCTGGTACAGCCCGCCGCAGGCGGCGATGACGTTGTCGTGGACCAGGCCGAAGTGCTCGACCTGCTGCTGGATCTGATCCAGGCGGCTGCCCATCACCTGCAACATGTCGCCACGCTTGTCCAGCTGGCGTTCCAGGCCGAGCAGGGCCAGGGCGTAGCGCAGCGGCTCGCGCTGCAGCGCCGCGGGGTTGCGCTCCAGCGAGCTGGCCAGCGCGCGATAACCGTCGCGCAAGTTGAGGTCGTCGCCACCGTAGACGTCGAGCGTACTCTTCGGGTCGCGCACCAGCAGGCTGCCGAGCATGCAGCTCATCGACGCCTCGCTGACCTGGCCGGTGCGGGCGATCTTGTCGGCCAGCACGGCGGCCTCGAACACGGCGCCGAGGGCGACCAGTTGTTCCTGCGTCGGGTTCATCGGGCGTCCTCGTACCAGGGCTCGGCGGTCTCGATCACGCCGCCACCGAGGCACACCTCGCCGTCGTAGAACACCACGGACTGGCCGGGCGTCACGGCGCGCTGCGGCTCGTCGAACACGGCGCGGTAGCCGCTTGCGGTCTGCTCCAGGGTGCAGGCCTGGTCGCCCTGGCGGTAGCGCACCTTGGCGCTCAGGCGGCGCGGGCTGCTCAGGTCCACCGGGTTGACCCAGTAGATATCCGAGGCGAGCAGGGCGCGGGAGAACAGCCAGGGGTGTTCGTTGCCCTGGCCGACGATCAGCACGTTGCGCGTCAGGTCCTTCTTCAGCACGTACCAGGGATCGTCGCCGGCGTCCTTGAGGCCGCCGATACCGAGGCCCTGGCGCTGACCGATGGTGTGGTACATCAGGCCATGATGGCGGCCGATGACCTGGCTCTCGGTGGTCTCGATATCACCCGGCTGGGCCGGCAGGTACTGCTTGAGGAAATCGCTGAAGCGGCGCTCGCCGATAAAGCAGATGCCGGTGGAATCCTTCTTCTTCGCCGTGGCCAACTCGTATTTCTCGGCGATGGCGCGCACCTGCGGCTTTTCCAGCTCGCCGACCGGGAACAGGGTCTTGGCGATCTGCTCGCCGCCGACGGCATGCAGGAAGTAGCTCTGGTCCTTGTTCGGATCCAGGCCCTTGAGCAGCTCGGTGCGGCCGTCGACGTCGCGGCGGCGCACATAGTGGCCGGTGGCGATCAGGTCGGCGCCGAGCGACAGGGCGTAGTCGAGGAAGGCTTTGAACTTGATCTCGCGGTTGCACAGGATGTCCGGGTTCGGCGTGCGCCCAGCCTGGTATTCGGCCAGGAAGTGCTCGAACACGTTGTCCCAGTATTCCGCGGCGAAGTTGGCGGTGTGCAGCTTGATGCCGATGCGCTCGCACACGGCCTGGGCGTCGGCCAGGTCGTCCATGGCGGTGCAGTATTCGGTGCCGTCGTCTTCGTCCCAGTTCTTCATGAACAGGCCTTCGACCTGATAACCCTGTTCCAGCAGCAGCAGGGCGGAAACGGACGAGTCGACGCCGCCGGACATGCCGACGATCACGCGTTGGGTGCTAGGTGCTTGCATGGGAGTCTGCGAGTGAAGCCTGAAAAACTGGCGAGTCTACCAGAAAGCCTGCACCCGACGTGTAGGGCGTACTCGCGAAGCAGTACGCCAAGCGCGGGCTATTGTTTCAATCGCGCACCAGCTCCAGCGACCCGCGGATGCCCGCCAGGTAATCGTCCACGCAGCGCAGCACCAGTTCGCTGCGCCAGCGCTCGGGTTGCGCGGCCAGTTCGTCGCGGCTCAACCAGGCGATGCCGTGGATGTCGCTGTCCAGTGCGCGGGCCGGATCGTGGCGCAGCGGGTGGGCGATAAAGCACACCCGTTGGTAGGTCACGGCATTGCTCGGCGCGGTATAGAGGTAGATGCCGAGCAGGCCGCTCAGCGCCACCTCCCAGCCGGTTTCTTCGAGGGTTTCGCGCAGCGCGGCCTGGCGCAGCGATTCATTGGCCTCCAGGTGCCCGGCGGGCTGGTTGAGCACCAGGCGGCCAGCCTTGAACTCCTCGACGAACAGGAAGCGGCCCTGGTCCTCGATGACCGTGGCCACGGTGATATGGGGCTGCCACTCCATTTCTGCTTCTCCAGTGATCTCTATGCAAAAAAGAACCCCGGCACTATGGCCGGGGTTCTCCGTGTTGCCGAGCCCTTATCAGGCGTTCAGCGCGGCCAGAGCGGCGTTGAAGGTGGCGCTGGGGCGCATCACCTGGCTGGTCAGCTCGGGGTTGGAGCGGTAGTAGCCACCGATGTCCACCGGTTTGCCCTGGACGGCGGCCAGTTCGGCGACGATGGTCGCTTCCTGCTCGGTCAGGGTCTTGGCCAGCGGGGTGAAGCGTGCCTTCAGCTCGGCGTCTTCGTTCTGCGCGGCCAGGGCCTGGGCCCAGTACAGCGCCAGATAGAAGTGGCTGCCACGGTTGTCCAGCTCGCCGACCTTGCGCGCCGGGGACTTGTTGTTGTCCAGCAGTTTGCCGGTGGCTTCGTCCAGGGTCTTGCCGAGGATCTTGGCCTTGAGGTTGTCGGTCTTGATCCCGGTTTCTTCCAGGGAGACGGCCAGGGCCAGGAACTCGCCGAGGGAATCCCAGCGCAGGTAGTTCTCTTCGACCAGCTGTTGTACGTGCTTGGGCGCCGAACCGCCGGCACCGGTTTCGTACATGCCGCCGCCGGCCATCAGTGGCACGATGGACAGCATCTTGGCCGAGGTGCCCAGCTCCATGATCGGGAACAGGTCGGTCAGGTAGTCGCGTAGCACGTTGCCGGTCACCGAGATGGTGTCCAGGCCGCGGATCATGCGCTCCATGGACACGCGGATGGCTTCGTTGTAGCCCATCATGCGGATGTCCAGGCCAGTCAGGTCGTGGTCCTTCAGGTACAGCTCGACCTTCTTCTGCAGCTCGCGGTCGTGCGCGCGCTCCGGGTCCAGCCAGAAGATGGCCGGGGTGTTGGACTGACGGGCGCGGGTGACGGCCAGTTTGACCCAGTCGCGGATTGGCGCGTCCTTGGTCTGGCAGGCGCGCCAGATGTCGCCGGCCTCGACCTGGTGCTGCATCAGCACGGTGCCGTCGGCAGCGACGACGCGCATGGTGCCGTCGGCGGTCATTTCGAAGGTCTTGTCGTGGGAGCCGTATTCCTCGGCCTTCTGCGCCATCAGGCCGACGTTCGGCACGCTACCCATGGTGGTCGGGTCGAACGCACCGTTGGTTTTGCAGAAGTTGATCATTTCCTGATAGATGCGCGCGTAGGTGCTCTCAGGCATGACGGCCTTGGTGTCTTTCTGCTTGCCGTCCTTGCCCCACATCTGGCCGGAGTTGCGGATCATCGCCGGCATCGAGGCGTCGACGATGACGTCGCTCGGGATGTGCAGGTTGGTGATGCCCTTGACCGAGTCGACCATGGCCATTTCCGGGCGATGGGCGTAGACCTCGTGGATATCGTGCAGGATCTCTTCCTGCTGCGAGGCGGGCAGGGCCTTGATCTTGTCGTAGACGCTGCTGATGCCGTTGTTCGGGTTGACGCCCAGCTCCTTGAACAGCTCGCCGTACTTGTCGAACACGTCCTTGTAGTAAACGCTGACGGCGTGGCCGAAGACGATCGGGTGGGAGACCTTCATCATGGTCGCCTTGACGTGCAGGGACCACATCACGCCGGTTTCCTTGCAGTCCTGCAGGGTCTTCTCGAAGAAGTCGCGCAGCTTGCGGCAGCTCATGAACATGCTGTCGAACACTTCGCCTTCCTGCAGGGCGAGCTGCTTCTTGACCTCGACCTTGCCGTCCTTGCCGACGAACTCGATGCGCACGTCACCGGCCTTGGCCATGGTGATCGACTGCTCGCTGGAGAAGAAGTCGCCGCCGCGCATGTAGTCGGCGTGGGACTGCGAGGCCATGCTCCACTTGCCCATGCTGTGCGGGTGCTTGCGCGCATAGGCCTTGACCGCGGCCGGGGCACGGCGGTCGGAGTTGCCTTCGCGCAGCACCGGGTTCACCGCACTGCCGAGTACCTTGGCGTAACGGGCACGGACTTCCTTCTCGGCGTCGCTCTGCGGGTCTTCCGGGTAGTCGGGCAGGGCGTAGCCCTGGGCCTGCAGCTCGGCGATGGCGCCCTTGAGTTGCGGCACCGAAGCGCTGATGTTGGGCAGCTTGATGATATTGGCTTCGGGCTGGGTGGCCAGTTCGGCCAGCTTGGCGAGGTCGTCCTCGATGCGCTTGTCGGCGCCCAGTTGGTCGGCAAAGCTTGCCAGGATCCGTCCAGCAAGAGAGATGTCGCGAGTTTCGACGGAGATGTCAGCCGATGCGGCGAAAGCTTCTACAATGGGCAGAAGCGAATAGGTGGCGAGGGCTGGAGCTTCGTCGGTGAAGGTGTAGATGATCTTCGAAGGGGTGGACATTTAGAGTTAACTCTCTTCTTTGCTGAGCGTGCACAGAAACTCGACGTGCGCGGGTAGGCGCCTGAACCCGGTCATTGATCGGGCTGGAGTCGAGGACTCGCCGCGGTGATGTTGGATGCACCAGTAGAGTGTCGAGCATTTCGAGCCAGCCAGCGGTGATAGCCACTGGCCGGTTTCAAGAGGTTGCCGTCCGGTTCGGGACGGGCGCCCCTTATGACTCGTTAGTCACCTAAGCAGTATATCACTGCGACGCCGCGTCGCAGAATGCCCAGTTGTATAAGACCAACGAACATGTGGTTCCACCCGATTCAACTGCGCTACTCTCGGGGGATTGCGCACAGTTCTAACCACAAGATGGAGTCCAGCATGGGATACCAAAAGATCCAGGTGCCAGCCAGCGGTGACAAAATCACCGTCAATGCCGACATGTCGCTCAATGTGCCGAACAACCCGATCATCCCCTTCATCGAGGGTGATGGTATCGGCGTGGATATTTCCCCGGTGATGATCAAGGTGGTCGACGCCGCCGTCGCGAAAGCCTATGGCGGTGCGCGCAAGATCTCCTGGATGGAGGTCTACGCCGGCGAGAAAGCTACCCAGGTCTACGACCGGGACACCTGGCTGCCCAAGGAAACCCTGGAGGCGGTACGCGACTACGTGGTGTCGATCAAGGGCCCGCTGACCACGCCGGTGGGTGGCGGTATCCGCTCGCTCAACGTGGCCCTGCGCCAGGAACTCGACCTTTATGTCTGCCAGCGTCCGGTGCGCTGGTTCGAAGGCGTGCCCAGCCCGGTGAAGAAGCCCGGTGACGTGGACATGGTGATCTTCCGCGAGAACTCCGAGGACATCTATGCCGGCGTCGAATGGAAGGCCGGCAGCCCTGAGGCCGAGAAGGTCATCAAGTTCCTCACCGAGGAAATGGGCGTCAAGAAGATCCGCTTCACCGACATGTGCGGCATCGGCATCAAGCCGGTTTCCGAGGCGGGCACCAAGCGTCTGGTGCGCAAGGCGCTGCAGTACGCCGTCGACAACGACCGCAGCTCGGTAACCCTGGTGCACAAGGGCAATATCATGAAATTCACCGAGGGCGCGTTCAAGGAGTGGGGCTATGAGATCGCCCGCGACGAATTCGGCGCCGAGCTGCTCGATGGCGGCCCGTGGATGCAGTTCAAGAACCCGCGCACCGGCAAGAACATTGTGGTCAAGGACGTGATCGCCGACGCCATGCTGCAGCAGATCCTGCTGCGTCCGGCCGAGTACGACGTGATCGCCACGCTCAACCTCAATGGGGACTACCTGTCCGACGCCCTGGCGGCGGAGGTCGGCGGCATCGGCATCGCGCCGGGCGCCAACCTGTCCGACTCGGTGGCCATGTTCGAGGCGACTCACGGCACTGCGCCGAAGTACGCCGGCCAGGACAAGGTCAATCCGGGCTCGGTGATCCTCTCCGCCGAGATGATGCTGCGGCATATGGGCTGGGTCGAGGCGGCCGACCTGATCATCAAGGGTACCAACGGCGCCATCGCCGCCAAGACCGTGACCTACGATTTCGAGCGCCTGATGGAAGGGGCGACCCTGCTGTCCTGCTCGGAGTTCGGTGACGCGATGATCGCGCACATGTAGCGGCGGGTTGTCGCACAAAGAAAGGCCGGTCAATTGACCGGCCTTTTTCGTGGCGATTTGCCAGGGTACTCAGACTTCGACAGTGCTAGCGGTACTCTGCGCCTGGGGTACTGCCGCAGGGGCGTCCTGGGCGGCGGCACTGATATTGACGGCGTGTAGTCCTTTCGGGCCCTGCACGATCTCGAAGCGGACCGGCTGGCCGGCCTTGAGTGTTTTGTAACCTTCCATCTGGATGGCCGAGTAGTGGGCGAACAGGTCCTCATCTCGGCCGTCGGCCAGGATGAATCCATAGCCTTTGGCGTTGTTGAACCACTTGACCTTACCGCTGAGCATGCTGATATCCCTCTGCAAAGGACTCCATCTCTGGAGTATCATCCACTTCGATTCCGCGCGAAAACCAACCAGGCTGGGCGAGGGCGCGGAACCCCTGATACCCACTAATGGGTATTTATTGTTTGTAACACCCTTTTGCCGATAGTCAAGGCTATGCGGCGGACGGCTGAGAAGTCAGTCAAACTCCCTCTAGCATCCCTGTTCGTCCGGCCCTGAACCTCTGATTTCAGCATGCATGCAAGTAGCCAGATTCGACTAACATTCAATCAGGATCACCCGGCAGAGCATGAGGACGATTCCTCCGGCGTTGCTGTTCAGGAATCCAAGCCAGCATTACAGGCACCACCGATGTACAAGGTGGTCTTATTCAATGACGACTACACCCCGATGGATTTTGTCGTCGAAGTGCTCGAAGTGTTTTTCGGCATGAACCGGGAGCTGGCGACCAAGATCATGCTGACCGTCCATACAGAGGGGCGGGCGGTATGCGGCGTGTTCACCCGTGATATCGCGGAGACCAAGGCCATGCAGGTCAATCAGTACGCTAGGGAAAGCCAGCATCCGCTACTCTGTGAGATCGAGAAGGACGGTTAATGCCGGCCACTTGGGTATGAGGTGAAGCTATGTTGAATCGAGAGCTCGAAGTCACCCTCAATCTGGCTTTCAAGGAGGCGCGCGCCAAGCGTCATGAGTTCATGACGGTCGAGCACCTGCTGCTGGCCCTGCTGGATAATGAGGCGGCGGCCAGCGTGTTGCGCGCCTGTGGAGCCAATCTCGACAAGCTGCGCCATGATTTGCAGGAGTTCATCGACTCCACCACGCCGTTGATTCCCCAGCACGACGAAGAGCGCGAAACCCAGCCAACCCTGGGCTTCCAGCGCGTGCTTCAGCGCGCGGTGTTCCATGTGCAGAGTTCGGGCAAGCGCGAAGTCACCGGCGCCAACGTGCTGGTGGCGATCTTCAGCGAACAGGAAAGCCAGGCCGTGTTCCTGCTCAAGCAGCAGAGCGTGGCGCGTATCGACGTGGTCAACTACATCGCCCACGGCATCTCCAAGGTGCCGGGGCACGGCGATCATCACGAGAACGACCAGGAGATGCAGGACGAAGAGGGTGGCGAGGCCTCGGCCTCCGGCAATCCGCTGGACGCCTACGCCAGCAACCTCAACGAACTGGCGCGGCAGGGGCGCATCGACCCGTTGGTCGGTCGCGAGCACGAGGTCGAGCGCGTGGCGCAGATCCTCGCCCGGCGGCGCAAGAACAACCCGCTGCTGGTCGGCGAGGCAGGCGTCGGCAAGACCGCCATCGCCGAGGGCCTGGCCAAGCGCATCGTCGACGAGCAGGTGCCCGATCTGCTGGCCGACAGCGTGGTCTATTCCCTGGACCTCGGCGCGCTGCTGGCCGGCACCAAGTACCGCGGCGATTTCGAGAAGCGCTTCAAGGCGCTGCTCAACGAGCTGCGCAAGCGCCCGCACGCCATTCTGTTCATCGACGAGATCCACACCATCATCGGCGCCGGTGCGGCGTCCGGCGGGGTGATGGATGCTTCCAACCTGCTCAAGCCAATGCTGTCCTCAGGTGAGATTCGCTGCATCGGCTCCACCACCTTTCAGGAATTTCGCGGCATCTTCGAGAAGGATCGCGCCCTGGCGCGGCGCTTCCAGAAGGTCGACGTGGTCGAGCCGTCGGTCGACGACACCTACGGTATCCTCAAGGGGCTCAAGGCACGTTTCGAGCAGCATCACCATATCGAGTACAGCGACGAGGCCCTGCGTGCGGCGGCCGAGCTGGCCGCGCGCTACATCAACGACCGCCATATGCCGGACAAGGCCATCGACGTGATCGACGAGGCGGGCGCCTATCAGCGCCTGCAGCCGGAAGACAAGCGCGTGCCGCGCATCGAGGTGGCGCAGGTCGAGGACATAGTCGCGAAGATCGCGCGGATTCCGCCCAAGCACGTATCCAGCTCGGACAAGGAGCTGCTGCGCAACCTGGAGCGCGACCTCAAGCTCACCGTATTCGGCCAGGATGCCGCCATCGACTCGCTGGCCACGGCGATCAAGCTGTCGCGCGCCGGGCTCAAGGCACCGGACAAGCCGGTCGGCTCCTTCCTGTTCGCCGGCCCCACCGGGGTGGGCAAGACCGAGGCCGCCCGGCAGTTGGCCAAGGCCATGGGCATCGAGCTGGTGCGCTTCGACATGTCCGAGTACATGGAACGGCATACCGTGTCGCGGCTGATCGGCGCGCCGCCCGGTTACGTCGGTTTCGACCAGGGCGGTCTGTTGACCGAGGCGATCACCAAGCAGCCGCATTGCGTGCTGCTGCTGGACGAGATCGAGAAGGCCCATCCGGAAGTCTTCAATCTGCTGCTGCAGGTGATGGATCACGGTACCCTGACCGACAACAACGGGCGCAAGGCGGATTTCCGCAATGTGATCCTGATCATGACCACCAACGCCGGGGCGGAAACCGCGGCGCGGGCGTCGATCGGCTTCACCCAGCAGGATCACTCCACCGATGCCATGGAAGTGATCAAGAAGAGCTTCACTCCGGAGTTCCGCAACCGCCTGGACACCATCATCCAGTTCGGCCGCCTGAGCCACGAGACGATCAAGAGCATCGTCGACAAGTTCCTCACCGAACTGCAGGCGCAGCTGGAGGACAAGCGCGTCACCCTGGAGGTCAGCGATGCGGCGCGCGGCTGGCTGGCCGAGCGCGGTTACGACGTCATGATGGGCGCCAGGCCGATGGCACGTTTGATCCAGGACAAGATCAAGCGTCCGCTGGCAGAGGAAATCCTCTTCGGCGAGCTGGCCGAGCATGGCGGTGTGGTGCACATCGACATCAAGGATGGCGAGCCCAGCTTCGAGTTCGAGACGGCGGCAGAGGTCGCCTGATCGAATGGCCTCAAGTGCACTGAAAGCCCTGGTGGCTTTCAGTGAGCCAACGAAAACGCCCGGCATATGCCGGGCGTTTTCGTTTGGTGCTTGGCTTAACGGGCGCGGTAGGTGATGCGGCCCTTGCTCAAGTCATAAGGTGTCAGCTCGACGCGCACCTTGTCACCAGTGAGAATGCGGATGTAATTCTTGCGCATCTTGCCGGAGATGTGCGCGGTAACGACGTGCCCGTTTTCCAACTCCACGCGGAACATGGTGTTGGGCAGGGTGTCGACGACAGTGCCTTCCATTTCGAAGCTGTCTTCTTTCGACATGCAGTAAAGCCCTCGGTATCCAGGAAATGGCCCGGTGCAACTGGCGCCAGGCAAAAGCGGCGTGCATTGTGCCCGAAAACAGGAGGCTGCGCCAAGGGGCTTGGCGGGGAGAGCTTGCTCGGTGGTGCGCGCGAGGCTCTAGGTCAGGAGGGTCCAGCGCTGATTGACGAACAGCTCGATGGGGCGGTACTGGGTCTTGTAGTTCATCTTGCGGCAGTTCTTGATCCAGTAGCCGAGATAGACGGCCTGCAGTCCCAGGCGCGCGGTTTCGCCGATCTGCCAGAGGATGGCGAAGCGGCCGAGGCTGCGGCGCTCTTCGCTCGGGTCGTAGAAGGTGTAGACCGCTGACAGCCCGTTGGGCAGCAGGTCGGTCACAGCTATGGCTACCAGGCGACCGCGCAGACGGAATTCGTAGAAACGCGAAAACGGCAGGTCGCGCACCAGGAAGGTGGAGAACTGGTCGCGACTCGGCGGATACATGTCACCATCGGCGTGGCGCTGCTCGATGTAGCGCACGTAGAGCGCGTAGTACTCCTCGGTGAAGGCCGGGCGCACGGGACGCACGCTGATGTCTTGGTTGCGCTTGAGGATACGCCGCTGCTGGCGATTAGGGGTGAACACCGAGGCCGGGATGCGCGCCGGAACGCAGGCGGTGCACTGCTGGCAATGCGGGCGATAGAGGTGGTCGCCGCTGCGGCGAAAGCCCATTTCCGAGAGTTCGGCGTAGACCAGCACGTCCATGGGCTGACTGGGGTCGAGAAACAGGGTGGTGGCCTGTTCTTCGGGCAGATAGCTGCACGGATGAGGCTGGGTGGCGTAGAACTTCAGGCGGGCCAGCTCGGTCATGGCGGTGTCTCGGTAAAGCCTTGCCTAAGAGTGTAAGCCAAGTTCGGCTGCAAGCTACAGGTCCTCAGGCTGCCAGTGGTGCGAGTGGATTCGGGGGTGTAGGGCGGATCGGAACGCCGAGCGCTTGCAGCGCCGGCGGACAGTCCGTCGGGCCATACGGCGTTGCAGCTTCGCGCACGGATCGGTGCCCGCGGCGCTCTAGGCGAGCCAGTTTGCCGTGTTGGGCAGGTCCAGATGGCGCTGCAGGTAGTCGGCGAAAGCCGCGCGTGGGATGGCGCGGGCGCCGAAGCTGTGCAGGTGCTGGGTGGGCATCTGGCAGTCGATCAGGACGAAGCCCCACTGGCGCAGCTTGTCGACCAGGGTGGCGAACCCCACCTTGGAGGCGTTGTCGGCGCGGCTGAACATGGATTCGCCGAAGAACAGCTGGCCGATGGCCAGGCCATAGAGGCCGCCGACCAGTTCCTCGCCCTGCCAGACCTCCACCGAGTGGGCGATGCCGCGGCGGTGCAGCTCCAGGTAGGCGTCCTGCATGCTCGGGGTGATCCAGGTGCCGTCGGCGTAATCGCGCGGTGCGGCGCAGGCGCGGATCACCGCGGCGAAATCCCGGTCGAAGCTGACCCGATAACGCTGCTGGCGCAGCAGCTTGGCCAGGCTGCGGGAGAGATGCAGTTCGTCGGGAAACAGCACGGTGCGTGGATCGGGCGACCACCAGAGAATCGGCTGGCCGTCCTGGAACCAGGGGAAGCAGCCGTGGCGGTAGGCGCCGATCAGGCGATCGGCGCTGAGGTCGCCGCCAGCCGCGAGCAAACCGTTGGGCTCGCGCATGGCCTTGGCCAGTGGCGGGAATGCCAGGGAGTCGCGTTGCAGCCAGGTCAGCATGCGGGGTGTCCGGCGGAGCAGGGCAGGGGAGAGGGCGAGCGAAGCGGCTCGCCCGGGTGGATCAATGGCTGTCGAGGAACTTCTCGACGTCCAGTGCAGCCATGCAGCCGGCACCGGCGGAGGTGATGGCCTGACGGTAGACGTGGTCGGCCACGTCGCCGGCGGCGAATACGCCGTCGATACTGGTGGCGGTGGCGTTGCCTTCGCTGCCGCCCTTGATCAGCAGGTAGCCGTCGCGCATCTCCAGCTGGCCGGTGAACAGCTCGGTGTTGGGCTTGTGGCCGATGGCGATGAACACGCCGGCCAGCGGCAGTTCCTTGGTGGCGCCGTTTTCGGTGCTCTTCAGGCGCACGCCGGTGACGCCGGTCTGGTCGCCCAGCACCTCGTCGAGGGTGTGGTTCCAGTGCAGCTTGATATTGCCGTTGGCGGCCTTGTCGAACAGTTTGTCCTGCAGGATCTTCTCCGAGCGCAGCTTGTCGCGGCGATGAACCAGGTGCACTTCCTTGGCGATGTTGGACAGATACAGCGCCTCTTCCACGGCGGTGTTGCCGCCGCCGATCACCGCCACCACCTGGTTGCGGTAGAAGAAGCCGTCGCAGGTGGCGCAGGCCGATACGCCCTTGCCGGAGAAGGCTTCTTCCGAGGGCAGGCCGAGGTACTGGGCGCTGGCGCCGGTGGCGATGATCAGTGCGTCGCAGCTGTAGGTGCCGCTGTCGCCCTTGAGCACGAAGGGGCGGCTCTGCAACTCGGCGGTATGGATGTGGTCGTAGATGATCTCGGTGTCGAAGCGTTCGGCATGCTTCTGCATGCGCTCCATCAGCGCCGGGCCGGTCAGGCCTTCGACGTCGCCCGGCCAGTTGTCCACCTCGGTGGTGGTGGTGAGTTGGCCGCCGGGTTGGATGCCGGTGATGACCACGGGCTTGAGATTGGCGCGAGCGGCGTAGACGGCTGCGCTATAACCGGCAGGGCCGGAGCCCAGGATAATCAGGCGTGAATGCTTGACTTCGCTCATAAAAAAACCCCATAAGCCTTTGTCACAAAAGAGAATGCGTGCTCCAATTGAGCCGCATGGAAGCTGCTGCCGGCTATGCTACACCGAAGCGGGGCGGGTGCGGGAGCTTGGCGATTGGCCGGTGGGCGACGGGCCTGGGGTAAATCCGTACAATGTCCGCGTTCTGCGGTTAACCATCAGATGGACGCGCCAGGGGCGCAGGAAATGGCTGTTTTGAAGAATTCCACCACGCAGATTCCGGACTGGCGGCAGAAACTTCAGTATCGACTGAAGGAGGGCGCATTGATTGCCCTGGCGGCGCTGTGCCTGTACCTGCTGATGACGCTGCTGACCTATAACGTCGCCGATCCGGCCTGGGACAACAGCGTGCAGGTCGAGCGCATTCTCAACGCCGGCGGCAGCATCGGCGCCTGGCTGTCCAGCGCGCTGTTCGGCGCCCTGGGCTATTTCGCCTACATCTTCCCGCTGCTGCTGGGCATCAAGACCTGGCAGGTGTTCCGCACGCGCAACCAGCCCTGGCACTGGAACGGCTGGCTGTTCTCCTGGCACAGCATCGGCCTGGTATTCCTGATCCTGTCCGGCGCGGCGCTCGGCGACATTCATTTCACGGCCGCGGCCGGCATGCAGGGCTCCGGCGGCGGCATGCTCGGCGCCAGCCTCGGCGACCTGGCCGTGCACGCGCTGAACGTGCAGGGCAGCACCTTGCTGTTCCTGGCGCTGTTCCTGTTCGGCCTGACCGTGTTCACCGACCTGTCCTGGTTCCGCGTGATGGACCTGACCGGCAAGATCACCCTGGACCTGATCGAGTTGATCAACGGCGCCATCACCGGCTGGTGGAACGCGCGCAACGAACGCAAGCAGATGAAAGTGCAGCTGCGCGAGCTGGACGAGCGGGTCAGCGAGGTGGCCGCGCCGGTGGTCAGCGATCGCCGCGAGCAGGCCAAGGTCAAGGAGCGCCTGCTCGAGCGCGAAGAATCCCTGAGCAAGCACATGAGCGAGCGCGAGAAACGCCCGGCGCCGGTGATCACCCCGCCCGCGCCGCCCAAGGCGGCCGAGCCGAGCAAGCGCGTGCTCAAGGAAAAACAGGCGCCGCTGTTCGTCGACACGGCCATCGAAGGCAGCCTGCCGCCGATTTCCATTCTCGACGTCGCCGAGAAGAAGCAGAAGCAGTTCTCGCCTGAGTCGCTGGAGGCCATGTCGCGCCTACTGGAGATCAAGCTCAAGGAGTTCGGCGTCGAGGTGGTGGTCGAATCCGTGCATCCCGGTCCGGTGATCACCCGTTTCGAGATCCAGCCGGCGGCGGGGGTGAAGGTCAGCCGCATCTCCAACCTGGCCAAGGACCTGGCGCGTTCGATGGCCATGGTCAGCGTGCGTGTGGTCGAGGTGATCCCCGGCAAGACCACCGTGGGCATCGAGATTCCCAACGAAGACCGGCAGATCGTGCGCTTCTCCGAGGTGCTGTCGTCGCCCGAGTACGACGATGCCAAGTCGCCGGTGACCCTGGCCCTGGGCCACGACATCGGCGGTCGCCCGGTGATCACCGACCTGGCCAAGATGCCGCACCTGCTGGTGGCCGGTACCACCGGCTCGGGTAAATCGGTGGGGGTCAACGCGATGATCCTGTCGATCCTGTTCAAGTCCACGCCGGAAGAGGCGCGGATGATCATGATCGACCCGAAGATGCTGGAGCTGTCGATCTACGAGGGCATTCCGCACCTGCTCTGCCCGGTGGTCACCGACATGAAGGAAGCCGCCAACGCCCTGCGCTGGTCGGTCGCCGAAATGGAACGCCGCTACAAGCTGATGGCGGCCATGGGCGTGCGCAACCTGGCTGGCTTCAACCGCAAGATCAAGGACGCCATCGAGGCCGGCACGCCGCTGACCGACCCGCTGTATCGCCGCGAGAGCATGGAAGACGAGGCGCCGCAGCTCAAGCCGCTGCCGACCATAGTCGTGGTGGTCGATGAGTTCGCCGACATGATGATGATCGTCGGCAAGAAGGTCGAAGAACTGATCGCCCGTATCGCGCAGAAGGCGCGCGCCGCCGGCATCCACCTGATCCTCGCCACCCAGCGTCCCTCGGTGGACGTGATCACCGGCCTGATCAAGGCCAACATCCCCACCCGCATGGCCTTCCAGGTGTCGAGCAAGATCGACTCGCGAACCATCCTCGACCAGGGCGGCGCGGAACAATTGCTCGGCCATGGCGACATGCTCTATCTGCCGCCCGGCACCGGCCTGCCGATCCGTGTGCACGGCGCCTTCGTCTCCGACGACGAGGTGCACCGCGTCGTCGAGGCTTGGAAGCAGCGCGGCGCGCCGGACTATATCGAAGACATCCTCGCCGGCGTCGAAGAGGCCGGCAGCGGCTTCGAGGGCGGCGGCGGTGGTGGCGAAGGCGGCGAGGGCAGCGAGGAAGATCCGCTGTACGACGAAGCGGTCAACTTCGTCCTGGAAAGCCGCCGCGCCTCCATTTCCGCGGTGCAGCGCAAGCTGAAGATCGGCTACAACCGCGCCGCGCGGATGATCGAGGCGATGGAGATGGCCGGCGTGGTCAGCTCGATGAACACCAACGGCTCGCGCGAGGTGATCGCGCCCGGGCCGTCGCGCGACTGAGAGGTTGTGAATAAATCTACTGCGTTCCGGCGAAACGCGACCTGCCTTCGCTCGCTACGATTTCTTCACAACCGCTGAGCGCGGCGGCCGCGGACAAATCGGCGGATTCGCGGTCTACAAGATTCCACGGCGGCCCCAGCGGCGGCCGAGCAATGCGGGGCGTGGACGTCCCGCCATCCTTCAAGGGGTTTATATGCGTGTTATCCGCCTGCTGATGCTGGCCGCTCTGAGTTTCACCCTGCTGACCGCCCAGGCCGACGAAGAGGCGGCCACCCAGCGCCTGACCGAACTGCTCAACCAGGCGCAGACCATCAGTGCCCGTTTCTCCCAGCTCACCCTCGACGCCAGCGGCACCCAGCTGCAGGAAACCGCCGGGCAGCTGGTGCTCAAGCGTCCAGGGCTGTTCCGCTGGCACACCGACGAGCCGATGGAGCAGTTGCTGGTGTCCAACGGCCAGAAGGTCTGGCTGTACGACCCGGACCTGGAGCAGGTGACCATCCAGACTCTCGACCAGCGCCTGACCCATACCCCGGCGCTGCTGCTGTCCGGCGACGTGTCGCAGATCCGCGAGAACTTCGAGATCAGCTACAAGGAAGGCGGCAGCGTGGTCGACTTCATCCTCAAGCCCAAGGCCAAGGACAGCCTGTTCGACAGCCTGCGCCTGTCGTTCCGCAACCGCGTGCTCAACGACATGCAGCTGATCGACAGCATCGGCCAGCGCACCAATATCCTGTTCCTCAACGTGAAGATGAACGAGCCGGTCGAAGATCACCTGTTCAGCTTCGACATTCCGCAAGGGGCGGACGTCATTCAGGAGTAAGGCGTGGACCTGTTCGGTCGGCAACCCGTCGCACAACCCCTGGCCGCGCGCCTGCGCGCGACCAGCCTGGACGAGTACGTCGGCCAGGAACACGTGCTCGGCCCGGGCAAGCCGCTGCGCGAGGCGCTGGAGCAGGGCGCCCTGCACTCGATGGTCTTCTGGGGGCCGCCGGGCGTGGGCAAGACCACCCTGGCACGGTTGCTGGCCAAGGTCACCGATGCGCACTTCGAGACCATTTCTGCGGTGCTCTCCGGGGTCAAGGAGATCCGCCAGGCGGTGGAGGTGGCCCAGCAGCACGCCGCCCAGTATGGCCGGCGCACCATCCTCTTCGTCGACGAAGTGCACCGCTTCAACAAGAGCCAGCAGGACGCCTTCCTGCCCTATGTGGAAGACGGCACGCTGATCTTTATCGGCGCCACCACGGAAAACCCCTCCTTCGAGCTGAACAACGCGCTGCTGTCGCGCGCCCGCGTCTACGTGCTCAAGAGTCTCGATGAGGCGGCGATGCGCAAGCTGGTGGGCCGTGCGCTGAGCGAGCCGAAGGGCCTGGCCGGGCGTAACCTGAGCCTGCCGGAGGAGAGCTTCCAGATCCTCCTGGCCGCCGCCGACGGCGACGGCCGGCGCCTGCTCAACTTCCTCGAGAACGCCGCCGACCTGGCCGAGGATGGCGGCGAGATCGGCGTGGAGCTGCTGCAGAACCTGCTGGGCGACAGCCGCAGGCGCTTCGACAAGGGCGGCGAGGCCTTCTACGATCAGATTTCCGCGCTGCACAAGTCGGTGCGCGGCTCCAGTCCCGACGGCGCGCTGTACTGGTACGCGCGCATGCTCGATGGCGGCTGCGACCCGCTGTATATCGCCCGGCGGGTAGTGCGCATGGCCAGCGAGGACATCGGCAATGCCGACCCGCGGGCCCTTACCCTGTGCCTCAACGCCTGGGACGTGCAGGAGCGTCTGGGCAGTCCCGAGGGCGAGTTGGCGGTGGCCCAGGCCATCGTCTATCTGGCCTGCGCGCCGAAGAGCAACGCGGTGTACACGGCATTCAAGGCGGCCATGCGCGACGCCGCCGAACAGGGCTCGCAGGAAGTGCCGCTGCACCTGCGCAACGCGCCGACCAAGCTGATGAAGCAGCTCGGCTATGGCGACGAGTACCGCTACGCCCATGACGAGCCGGATGCCTATGCCGCCGGCGAGGATTATTTCCCCGAGGCGCTGCAACCGCGCCAGTACTACGACCCGGTACCGCGTGGCCTGGAGCTGAAGATTCGCGACAAGCTCAAGCACCTGCGCAATCTGGACGCCAGCAGTCCGAGGCGGCGGCGAAAATGATGGTTCGCGTGGCGCTTGCCGTGGCCCTGGGGGGCGCGGCCGGTTCGGTTATGCGCTTTCTGGTCGCGAGCTGGGTCGCCGGTCACTGGCCGCGGCATTTCTACCTGGCTACCTTCGCGGTGAACCTCCTCGGTTGTCTGCTGATCGGCCTGTTGTCCGGCCTGTTTCTCACCCGCAGCGATCTGCCGCTGGAGCTGCGCACCGGGCTGATTACCGGAGTGCTGGGCGGCTTCACCACCTTTTCCTCCTTCAGTCTGGAGATGTTGAAGCTGATGGAGGGCGGTCGCGCCGTCGAAGCCTTCGGCTACCTGGCGTTCAGCATCATCGGCGGCCTGCTGGCGGCCTGGGCCGGGTTGAGCCTGGCCCGATTGGCATCCTGACCCGCTAAGGCTTTACACTCCACAACCCGCGCCACACTGCTGGCCACCACCATTTCGCCGTTGTCTTGAGACCCGAATATGCTCGATTCCAAACTTGTCCGCACGCAACTCACCGAAATCGCCGAGCGCCTCGCCACGCGAGGCTTCGTCCTCGACGTCGCCCGCTTCGAGGCCCTGGAGAGTCAGCGCAAGGCGGTGCAGGTGCGCACCGAGCAACTGCAGGCCGAGCGTAACAGCCGTTCCAAGGCCATCGGCCAGGCCAAGGCGCGCGGCGAGGACATCGCGCCGCTGCTGGCCGAAGTAGACCAGCTGGGCAGTGACCTGGAAGCGGGCAAGCGTGAACTCGATGCCATCCAGAACGAGCTGGACAACCTGCTGCTGAACATTCCCAACCTGCCGCACGAGTCGGTGCCGGTCGGCGAAGACGAGGACGGCAACGTCGAAGTATCGTGCTGGGGCACCCCGCGCAGCTTCGATTTCGCGGTCAAGGATCACGTCGCCCTCGGCGAGCAGCACGGCTGGCTGGATTTCGAGACCGCCGCCAAGCTCTCCGGCGCCCGTTTCGCCCTGCTGCGCGGCCCCATCGCCCGCCTGCACCGCGCCCTGGCGCAGTTCATGATCAACCTGCATACCGGCGAGCACGGCTATGAGGAGGCCTACACCCCGTACCTGGTGCAGGCCCCGGCCCTGCAGGGCACCGGCCAGCTGCCGAAGTTCGAGGAAGACCTGTTCAAGATCGCCCGCGAAGGCGAGGCGGACTTCTACCTGATCCCCACCGCCGAGGTGTCGCTGACCAATATCGTCGCCGGTGAGATCCTCGACGCCAAGCAGCTGCCGCTGAAGTTCGTCGCCCACACCCCCTGCTTCCGCAGCGAGGCGGGCGCCTCCGGTCGCGATACCCGCGGCATGATCCGCCAGCACCAGTTCGACAAGGTGGAGATGGTGCAGATCGTCGAGCCGAGCAAGTCCTTCGAGGCGCTGGAAGGCATGACCGCCAACGCCGAACGCGTGCTGCAACTGCTCGAGCTGCCATACCGCAAGCTGGCCCTGTGCACCGGCGACATGGGGTTCTCCGCGGTGAAGACCTACGACCTGGAAGTCTGGGTGCCGAGCCAGGACAAATACCGCGAGATTTCCTCCTGCTCCAACTGCGGCGACTTCCAGGCCCGCCGCATGCAGGCGCGCTACCGCAACCCGGAAACCGGCAAGCCGGAGCTGGTGCACACCCTCAACGGCTCCGGGCTGGCGGTGGGGCGTACCCTGGTGGCCGTGCTGGAGAACTACCAGCAGGCCGACGGCAGCATCCGCGTGCCCGAGGTGCTCAAGCCCTATATGGGCGGCATCGAAGTGATCGGCTGAGCCGGTGCAGAATAGGGGTGGCGCGGCCACCCCGTTTTTTAGGCGGAATGCCGGACGATGATCGTCGCGCGTAGGGTGCGCATGGTGCCCCCTACTAAGCTCGCCTTACTACCTCTTACGAGGCTGATCTGATGCAGTTCCTTCCGCTGTTCCACAAGTTGCAGGATCGCCCGGTGCTGGTGATCGGCGGTGGCGAAGTCGCCCTGCGCAAGGCGCGCCTGCTGAGCGACGCCGGCGCCCGTCTGCGCGTCGTCGCGCCGGAGATCCGCAGCGAGCTGCAGGAATTGGCAGGACCGGCCGGTATCTTCCTGCGTGGCTACCAGGCCAGCGACCTGCAGGGCGTGGCCCTGGTGATCGCCGCCACCGACGACGAGCCGCTCAACGCGCAGATTTCCGTGCAGGCCCAGGCACTGGGGATTCCGGTCAACGTGGTGGACGCGCCGGCACTGTGCAGCGTGATCTTCCCGGCCATCGTCGACCGTTCGCCGCTGATCGTCGCGGTCAGCAGCGGCGGCGACGCGCCGGTGCTGGCGCGGCTGATCCGCGCCAAGATCGAGACCTGGATTCCGGCCACCTATGGCCAGCTGGCCAACCTGGGCAAGCGCTTTCGCGAGCGGGTCAAGCAGCTGTTCCCCGATGTGCAGCAGCGCCGGGTGTTCTGGGAGGACGTCTTCCAGGGCCAGGTGGCCGAAAGCGTGTTCGCCGGCAAGCCGGAGGAGGGCGAGCGTCTGCTTGAAGCGCGTCTGGCTGGCGCCGCACCGCGGGCGCTGGGCGAGGTGTACCTGGTCGGCGCCGGTCCGGGCGATCCCGACCTGTTGACCTTCCGCGCCCTGCGCCTGATGCAGCAGGCCGATGTGGTGCTCTACGACCGCCTGGTGGCGCCGGCCATCATCGAGCTGTGCCGCCGCGACGCCGAGCGCATCTACGTCGGCAAGCGCCGCGCCGACCACGCCGTGCCGCAGGAGCAGATCAACCAGCTACTCATCGACCTGGCCCGCCAGGGCAAGCGGGTACTGCGCCTGAAGGGCGGCGATCCCTTCATCTTCGGCCGCGGCGGCGAGGAGATCGAGCAGCTGGCCGCCGAGGGCATTCCCTTCCAGGTGGTGCCGGGTATCACCGCCGCCTCCGGCTGCGCGGCCTATGCCGGCATCCCGCTGACCCATCGCGACCATGCGCAGTCGGTGCGCTTCGTCACCGGCCACCTCAAGGACGGCAGCAGCGACCTGGCCTGGCAGGATCTGGTGGCGCCCAACCAGACCCTGGTGTTCTACATGGGGCTGGTGGGGCTGGCCGGCATCTGCGAGCAACTGATCGCCCATGGCCGTGCGCCCACCACCCCGGCGGCGCTGATCCAGCAGGGCACCACGCAGAACCAGCGGGTGTTCACCGGTACCCTGGCGAGCCTGCCGCAGTTGGTGGCCGAGCATGAGGTGCATGCGCCGACCCTGGTGATAGTCGGCGAGGTGGTGCAGTTGCGCGACAAGCTGGCCTGGTTCGAAGGGGCGCAGAGCGACGTCTGAGCGGGGCGCGTTTGTGCTCAGCACCCAGGGTGGATGAGGTCTTCTGCATCCACCGTTACTCCTGTCAGAGTGGATCGATAAAGCGCGATCCACCCTGCCGGATGGTGGCTTCTCCCGGGGGCGGCTTCAGCCGCGAATCAGCCTATTCCTAGCGCTGGAACACGCCCTTGCCCGGCAAGCGTTGGCGATCATGGGGGTGATTGAAGTCCAGCTTCGGCCCCTTCGGAATAACCCCGGTCGGGTTGATGCTGGCGTGGCTGGCGTAGTAGTGCGACTTGATATGGGTGAAGTCCACCGTCTCGGCGATCCCTGGCCACTGGTAGAGCTCGCGCAGCCAGTTGGACAGGTTCGGATAGTCCTCGAGGCGCCGCAGGTTGCACTTGAAATGCCCGTGGTAGACGGCATCGAAGCGGATCAGCGTGGTGAACAGGCGGATATCGGCTTCGGTCAGGTACACACCGGCCAGGTAGCGTTGCTCGGCCAGTAGCGCCTCCAACTCGTCGAGGGCGGCGAACAGTTCGTCGAAGGCCTCCTCATAGGCCTCCTGAGTGGTGGCGAAGCCGGCACGGTAGACACCGTTGTTCACCGCCGGGTAGATGCGCTCGTTGAGCTGGTCGATGCGCTCGCGCAGCGCTTCGGGATAGAAATCCAGGCGATTGCCGGTCAGCTCATCGAAGGCGGAGTTGAACATGCGGATGATCTCCGCCGATTCGTTGCTGACGATGCCGCCGGTGTGCCTGTCCCACAACGCCGGCACCGTGACCCGGCCGCTGTAGTGCGGGTCGTCGGCGGTGTAGCGCTGGTGCAGGTAGCGCAGGTCATCGAGGCGGTCGCCGCTGGAGCCGAAGGCGCGGTCGAAGGTCCAGCCATGCTCGCGCATCAGCCAGCCGACCACCGAAACCTCGATCAGTGGCTCCAGCCCCTTGAGCTTGCGCAGGATCAGCGTGCGGTGGGCCCAGGGGCAGGCCAGCGACACGTAGAGGTGGTAGCGTCCGGCCTCGGCCTTGAAGCCGCCGTCGCCGCTCGGCCCGGCACTGCCGTCGGCGGTGATCCAGTGGCGGCGCTGGGCGTTCTCGCGCTGGAAGCGACCGCTGTCCCCGGTGTCGTACCACTGGTCGTGCCAGCGTCCATCGATCAACAAGCCCATCGCGCCTTCCTCCGTTTCGAATGAATCTGGAGTCTAGCGCCAGAGGCTCGATGGAAAGGTGGAAAAAACCGGTTGAACCCTTCGATCAGTTCGATTGGAGGCGGCGGCTCCAGCGTCGCTCGGCTTCGGCGAACGCCTGCTCGCGCGGCAGCCCCAGGCCGCGCAGTGCCAGGGCCATGGTGGCGATCACCGCCAGACGGCCGTAAGCGTCTTCGCGCTCGCCGCGCCAGAAGACGAGCAGCTGTTCGGGCTGCAGGCTTTCCGGTTTGACGTGGCGCTGCGCCGACAGCGCCGGCCATTCCTCGTCCCAGGCCTGGCCGTCCTGCGTGCCATAGAGGTGGCAGGCGGCATCGGGATTGACCTCGATCTCGCCGCCTTCGCCCTTGATCACTATGGCGTGATCGCCGAGCAGCTGGCTGGCCTCGCGGTGCACCGCCTGGTAGCCGGGATGGAAGATGCTCTGCAGGCCGCAGCGTGCGCCGAGCGGATTGAGCACACGCGCCAGGGAATGAATCGGCGAGCGCAGGCCGAGGGTGTTGCGCAGGTCGATCATGCGCTGCAGCGCTGGCATCCAGTCGCCCAGGTGGCTGTAGGCGAGGCGGTGCTGTTGCAGGGCGGCGTCCACCGCCGACCAGTCGCGGCACAGGGGAATCCCCAGTGGTTGCAGCAACTGCTCGCAGTACAGGCGGCCGGCGGTATGCGCGCCACCGCCATGCAGGAAGATGCGCACGCCGCTGGCGGCCAGCGCCTTGGCCGCCAGCAGGTACCAGGGCAGATGCCGCTTCTTGCCGGCGTAGCTCGGCCAGTCCAGATCGACATCGATGGCAGGCGTTGCCAGGCGCGCGCGCACCGCCTCGGTGAAGCCGGCCAGTTCCTCGGCGCTTTCCTCCTTGTGCCGCAGCAGCATGAGGAAGGCGCCCAACTGAGTGTCCTCGGCCTTGCCGTCGAGCAGCAGACCCATGGCCTCGCGGGCTTCCTCGCGGGTCAGGCTGCGCGCGCCGCGCTTGCCCTTGCCGAGGATGCGCACGAACTGGGCGAAGGGGTGTTCGGCGGGAGTGATCAGGTTCATAGGCAATTGGTCGGTTTCGGCAGGCCGGCGAGCTTGGCCGCCAGTTTGGCTGGGGTGCCCTTGAACAGGCGGTTGAGGTGCAGGCTGTTGCCCTTGTCCGGACCCAGCTTGAGGGCCACGTACTTGATCAGCGGGCGGTTGGCCGGCGACAGCTGGAATTCGGCGTAGAAGGCGCGCAGCAGCTGGAGAATCTCCCAGTGCTCGGCGCTCAGTGGCAGGTCTTCGGCCGCGGCCAGGGCCTCGGCGACCGGCTCGGACCAGTCCTGCAGGTCGACCAGGTAGCCGTCCTTGTCCAGGGCGATTTCACGGCCGTCGAGGTTCAGGACGTTCATAACCAGCTGTTGACCTTGGCGTAACGGCTGCACAGTTCGACGAAACCGGGGTAATCCACCGCCTGCACCCGTTCGGGCGCCGTCAGGCCGCGGGCAGCGAGGTCTTCGTCCAGCGCATAGAGGGCGATGCCGCTCGGCAGCAGTTGCAGCGCCTGCAGGTTGGCGGTGTTTGGCTGCAGCGCGTAGAGCGCATCGCCGGTGAGCAGCAGGGCATCGTTCGCGCCGAGCAGGCGCAGGCAGCTGACCAGGCGGCTGTCGGCGAAGGGCGAGTGAGAGAGGATATGCAGGGTGGCCATCAGAGGGTGATCACCTGGTCGTAGCGGTCGAGTAGGCTGGTCAGTGCGCCGTCGTCCAGGCGCTGCACCGCGAGCTGCAACTCGGCATCGTCGAGGCCGCGCTCGCTCAGGCTGCGGGCGCTGGCATATAGCGCCTCCACGCCGAACAGCGGCAGGGCCTGCAGGTTGGCACCGAGATCCTTCTGTTGCACGGCCCCGGGCTGTTGGCCGGCGGCCAGCTGGAACACGCCATCGTCGAGAAACAGCAGGCCGATGGGCAGGTCGAAGGCGCCGCCGGCCAGGGCGATGTCCAGTGCCTCGCGGGCACCGGGGCCGCTCCAGGGCGCCTGACGACTGATGATCAGCAGCGACTTGCTCATTACTGGCCTCCGAAGCAGATCAGGCGGTCGGCCTGCTGCGCCGCCTCATGCAACTGGCCGAGGCCGGACAGCTCCCAGGGCGCCTGCAGGTTGGCCGCCGGCCGTGCGTAACGCTGCGCCTCATCGGCATCGAGCACGCCGCGGCGCAGGGCGGCGGCGATGCACACCACGGCGTCCAGCCCGTGCTCGCTGACGAACTCGCGCCATTCCCGCGGCAGGTCGAGCTCGTCCTGCGGGCTGACCACGTTGCTGGCCGCGCTGTGCACGCCGTCCTGGTAGAAGAACAGGCGCACGATCTCGTGGCCGCCGGCCAGGGCGGCCTGGGCGAAACGCAGGGCGCGGCGGGAGGCGGGCAGATGGGGCGCAGCGAACAGGGCGATGGCGAATTTCATGGAGCGTCCGGCGAGGCAAACTGACGGCAATGATAAGGCCAGGGGCGCATGGCAGACAAAGAGTCCTTGACGGTGTCTTGGTGGGCGCGGGCTTTGCGCCAACAAGCGCGCAAAGAAAAGCCCGCCGAGGCGGGCTTGAAGGGGGACGAAAAGGATCAGTCGTCGCCGCCCATGATGCCGAAGATCTGCAGCAGGCTGACGAACAGGTTGTAGATCGACACGTACAGGCTGATGGTGGCCATGATGTAGTTGCGCTCGCCGCCATGGATGATGGCGCTGGTCTGATAGAGGATGCAGACCGAGGAGAACAGCACGAAGCCGGCACTGATGGCCAGTTGCAGGCCGCTGATCTGGAAGAAGAAGCTGGCCAGCACGGCGGCGAGCAGGACGAAGAAGCCGGCGGTGATGAAGCCGCTGAGGAAGCTCATGTCCTTGCGGGTGGTCAGCACATAGGCGGACAGGCCGCAGAATACCAGCGCGGTCATGGAGAAGGCCGAGCTGATCACCTCGGCGCCGTTGGCCATGCCCAGGTAGCGGTTGAGGATCGGCCCGAGGGTGTAGCCCATGAAGCCGGTCAGCGCCAGGGTGGAAACCAGGCCCCAGGCCGAGTCACGCAGCTTGTAGGTGAGGAAGAACAGGCCGTAGAAGCCGATCAGCACCACGAAGAAGTTCGGGTAGGGCAGGTTGGCGCGCTGGCTGAGGAAGGCGACCAGGCCGCTGAAGGCCAGGGTGATGGCCAGCAGGCCGTAGGTATTGCGCAGGACGCGGCTGACTTCCAGCTGCTCGGCCTGCGAGTGATTGAGTACGTAGTCTTGCTCTTGCATGGCGACGCTCCTGTGGCACAAGGGTTCCGATATTCGAATGTTCCCGATCATAGCAGAGCCCGGCGCAGTGCCAAGGCGCAGAGTTTGACAGTGTGTTGCGTTCCGGTAAGATTGCCGCCCGCACTGCAGCGGAGGTGTGGCCGAGTGGTTTAAGGCAACGGTCTTGAAAACCGTCGATGGGCAACTATCCGTGAGTTCGAATCTCACCGCCTCCGCCAATTCCTTTTGCCTTGACGCAATTTCTGATCTTTATCTGGCGCTTGCTTTTTGACTGCCGTGCGCCAAGCTAGGTCAGGCCTTGGCTTTTTGCTAAGGTGACCGACAAGTTCAACCTCACCGCGTACGCGGTGGCTGACAAGGTGCAACGAGGTGGCCGATTGATTAGGGTGCTGGTGGTCGACGACCACGATCTGGTTCGCACAGGCATTACGCGCATGCTCGCCGACATCGACGGCCTGCAGGTGGTGGGCGAGGCCTGCACCGGGGAAGAATCCCTGCTCAAGGTGCGTGAGCTCAAGCCGGACGTGGTGCTGATGGACGTCAAGATGCCCGGCATCGGCGGCCTGGAAGCCACGCGCAAGCTGATGCGCAGCCATCCCGACATCAAGGTCGTCGCCGTCACCGTATGCGAGGAAGATCCCTTCCCCACGCGCCTGTTGCAGGCCGGCGCCGCCGGTTACCTGACCAAGGGCGCGGCGCTGGAGGAGATGGTCCAGGCCATCCGCCTGGTGTTCGCCGGCCAGCGCTACATCGACCCGCAGATCGCCCAACAACTGGCACTGAAGTCCTTCCAGCCGCAGAGCAACGGCTCGCCGTTCGACCTGCTGTCCGAGCGCGAGATCCAGATCGCGTTGATGATTGCCAACTGCCACAAGGTGCAGAACATCTCGGACAAGCTGTGCCTGTCGCCGAAGACGGTCAATACCTACCGCTACCGCATCTTCGAGAAGCTCTCCATCACCAGCGACGTCGAGTTGGCGCTGCTCGCGGTGCGCCACGGCATGGTCGACGCCGTCAGCTGAAGATGTCCGCCCCCTTCGATTCGAGTGCCTTCCTGGCGACCTGCAGCGGTCGCCCCGGCGTCTATCGCATGTTCGACGGCGAGGCCAAGCTGCTCTACGTCGGCAAGGCGAAGAACCTGAAGAAACGCCTGGCCAGCTATTTCCGCAAGACCGGCCAGGCGCCCAAGACCGCCGCCCTGGTGGCGCGCATCGCGCAAATCGAAACCACCATCACCGCCAACGAGACCGAGGCGCTGCTGCTCGAGCAGACCCTGATCAAGGAATGGCGGCCGCCGTACAACATCCTGCTGCGCGACGATAAGTCCTATCCCTACGTGTTTCTCTCCGACGGCGACTTCCCGCGCCTGGGCATCCATCGCGGCGCCAAGAAGGCCAAGGGGCGCTACTTCGGCCCCTATCCCAGTGCGCTGGCGATCCGCGAGAGCCTCAGCCTGCTGCAGAAGACCTTCCTCGTCCGCCAGTGCGAGGACAGCTACTACAAGAACCGCACGCGGCCATGCCTGCAGTATCAGATCAAGCGCTGCAAGGGGCCTTGCGTCGGCCTGGTCACGCCCGAGGAATACGCCGAGGACGTGCGCCACTCGGTGATGTTCCTCGAAGGGCGCAGCAACGCCCTGAGCGACGAACTTTCCGCCGGCATGGAAAAGGCCGCCATGGCCCTGGAGTTCGAGCGCGCCGCCGAGCTGCGCGATCAGATCGCCCTGCTGCGCCGGGTGCAGGATCAGCAGAGCATGGAAGGCGGCAGCGGCGACGTCGACGTGATCGCGGTGATGCTCAATCCCGGCGGCGCCTGCGTGCACCTGATCAGCGTGCGCGGTGGCCGGGTGCTGGGCAGCAAGAACTTCTTCCCTCAGGTGGCGATCGAGGAGGAGGGCGGCGACGTGCTGATGGCCTTCCTCGCCCAGTACTACCTGGGCAATGTCGAGCGCGACCTGCCGAGCGAGCTGATCGTCAACGTGCAGCACGAGGATTTCGCCACCCTGATCGAGGCGGTCGAATCCTTGCGCGGGCGCAGCCTGAGCATCAGCCATCGCGTGCGCGGCACCCGCGCGCGCTGGCAGCAACTGGCGGTGACCAATGCCGAGCAGGCGCTGGCCGCGCGTCTGGCCAATCGTCAGCATCTGGCCGAGCGCTTCGAGGCGCTGGCCACGGTGCTGCAGATGGACGAGCCGCCGCAGCGCATGGAGTGCTTCGATATCAGCCATTCCAGCGGCGAGGCGACGGTGGCGTCCTGCGTGGTGTTCGGCCCGGAAGGCCCGCTCAAATCCGATTACCGCCGCTTCAATATCGAGGGCGTCACCGCCGGCGACGACTACGCGGCGATGCATCAGGCGCTGACCCGGCGCTTCAGCAAGCTCAAGGACGGCGAAGGCAAGCTGCCGGACGTGCTGCTGGTGGATGGCGGCAAGGGCCAACTGGCCATGGCTCGCGAGGTGCTGCAGGAGCTGGCGGTGCCCGACCTGGTCCTGCTCGGCGTGGCCAAGGGCACCACGCGCAAGCCGGGGTTGGAGGTGCTCTATCTGAACGATGCCGAGCACGAATTCACCCTGCCGGGCAACTCGCCGGCGCTGCATCTGATTCAGCAGATTCGCGACGAGTCGCACCGTTTCGCCATCACCGGCCACCGCGCCCGGCGTGGCAAGGCGCGGCGCACCTCGAGCCTGGAGGAGGTGGCTGGCGTCGGCCCGAAGCGCCGGCGCGAGCTGCTCAACCACTTCGGCGGCCTGCAGGAACTGTCCCGCGCCAGCGCCGAGGAAATCGCCAAGGCGCCGGGAATCAGCAAAAAGCTCGCCGAGTTGATTTATGCCACCTTGCACAGCGAGTAGAATGCCCGCTCACCTCGCAGCCCAGTTGTGCCGATGAATATCCCCAACTTGCTTACCGTGCTCCGGGTTCTGCTGATCCCGGTCTTCATCCTGCTGTTCTACTTGCCGTTTTCCTGGAGCTACTGGGCCGCCAGCGCAGTCTTCGCCATCGCCGCCGTGACCGATTGGCTGGACGGCTATCTGGCACGGCGCTGGGAGCAGGGCACGCCGTTCGGCGCCTTCCTCGACCCGGTGGCGGACAAGCTGATGGTGGCGGTGGCCCTGGTGCTGCTGGCCGCCGAGCACTCCAACCTGTGGCTGACCCTGGCCGCGGCGACCATCATCGGACGCGAGATCGTGGTCTCCGCGCTGCGCGAATGGATGGCCGAACTGGGTGCGCGCGCGCATGTGGCGGTGTCCAATCTGGGTAAATGGAAAACCGCGGCGCAGATGGTGGCGCTGGTGATCCTGCTGGCCAATCCGCCGCAATTCACCTTCTGGGTATTGCTCGGTTATGCCCTGCTGATCATCGCCGCAGTGCTGACGTTGTGGTCGATGCTGCAGTACCTGCTGGCCGCCTGGCCGCACCTGCGCACCACCTCGGAAAAGAAATAAGTATTTTTGAATCAAAGGGTTGACGCGGCGATTCGATTCTATAGAATGGCGCCCGTCACCAAGACAAGCGGGAATAGCTCAGTTGGTAGAGCACGACCTTGCCAAGGTCGGGGTCGCGAGTTCGAGTCTCGTTTCCCGCTCCAGTTTTACACGAGTCGCCACGGCGGCTCGTTTGATTTAAGGCTGAGTTGCAGAGTGGTTATGCACCGGATTGCAAATCCGTGAACGCCGGTTCGATTCCGACCTCAGCCTCCAATTCAAAAAGCCTCGTAGATCCATGATTTACGAGGCTTTTTTATTACCCCAAGGCAATCCCCATGCCTTGCGGCTGCTGTAGGCGCTGTATATAGTCCAGCCCTTCAGCGCAGCGCTACCGCCCGAATGGCGAAATCGGTAGACGCAGGGGACTTAAAATCCCTCGCCAGCAATGGCATGCCGGTTCGAGTCCGGCTTCGGGCACCACTTCAAATCAAGTGCTTACGGATTTTCTGGGTCGCGCCAGTTCGTCCGCAATTCTATTTTTTCCGCAATTATCTTGTTGGCGATACCTCTTTGCCTCGGCGCCCTCTGATCTAGTGTTTTGTCATGACCATCGTCGCGCGCACTGCTTGCAGCGCGGCGGAGGAGATTCGCGCCTACCTGGCGTCCGGCGCGATCCGTTGATCCCGATAGGCCTGGCCATGGGCCGGCATGGGTGGAGTCGAACGATGGACGAGAACCTTTCCAAGGAGTCGCTGGCGCACCTGGTTTCTCTGGCCGGGCTGAGTGTCGAGACGCTGAACAGCCGCTGTTTCTGCATCAGTCTCGATGACGAGGCGCTGCGCGTCGCTTTGCAGCGCAGCCTGGGCCGGCCCGAGCTATATCGCCTGGTGCGCGAGCGCTGCCCCTACCTGTTCGCCGCCCAGCCGGTGTTCGTCGCTCCTGCCCAGTTGCAGCGTATGGCCGAAGTGATCGCCGCGGTCGAATCGGTGGTGGCGCTGCCGACCTACCGCGAGCGGGTACTGGCGCGAGCGCCGGTCATCGCCCGGCACGATCCCGGTGCCCGGGGCGTGTTCTTCGGCTACGACTTCCATGTCACCGAGGCAGGCTTCGGCTTGATCGAGATCAACAGCAATGCCGGCGGCGCCATGCTCAACGCGCTGTTGGCGCGGGCACAGAAGGTTTGCTGCCCAGCCCTTGAGCGCCTATTGCCGCCGGCGCGCCAGGCCGAGGCACTGGAGCAGGCGATAATTGCCATGTTCCACGAGGAATGGGCCCGAACCGGGCAGTCGCGCCCGCTGCTCAGCATTGCCATCGTCGATCAGGCGCCCGAGCACCAGTACCTCTACCCGGAGTTCCTGCTGTTCCAGCAACTGTTCCAGCGTCACGGGCTGCAGGCGGTGATTGCCGATCCGGGCGAGCTGCAGCTGCGCGACGGGCGGCTGTGGCACGGCGAGTGGGCCATCGACCTGGTCTACAACCGGCTAACCGACTTCTCCCTGCAGGCGCCGGCGCTTGGCGTCTTGCGTCAGGCCTACTTGGACGGTGCTGTGCTGCTTACCCCGCATCCGCGCGCTCATGCCCTATATGCTGACAAGCACAACCTGACTCTGCTCGGCGACGCCCGTCAGCTGGAACAGCTCGGCGTGCCGCCGGCCACCCGCGACTTGCTGCAGGCGGCGATTCCGACCACCGAAGCGGTGGGGGCGGGCAACGCCGAGCGTCTGTGGCGCGCGCGCAAGCAGCTGTTCTTCAAGCCCAGCGCCGGTTATGGCAGTCGCGCTGCTTACCGTGGCGACAAGCTGACGCAGCGGGTCTGGCAGGAGATTCTGGCCGGCGACTATGTGGCCCAGGCTCTGGTTCTGCCGGGGCAGCGCGCTTTGTCGGATGCAGCTCCGGCGCTCAAGTACGACTTGCGCGCCTACGTCTACAAGGGCCAGGTGCAGTGGGTAGCGGCACGCCTGTACCAGGGCCAGACCACCAACTTCCGTACCCCCGGCGGCGGCTTCGCGCCGGTATACCCGGGCGCCGCCCAAGCCTGCGCCTGATCACGCCGGCCGGTGCTGCGATAGCCCTGGGAAAATCAGTGCGGCGGCCCGTACGAAGGCGCTCGCTACGTTAGGCACAGGGTCTGGAACACCCAGCTGGGACACTGGGCATGGCCCCCCAAGGAAGAAACCGACGCCGTCGAGCGCGTTCTTGGAACCGGTCAGGCACGTCACCCGGCACAGGGGGACGCTGCTGCTCGCCGGGCACCGGCAGCTTGATCGAGTTCTTGCCGCTATCTTGCTTGGAGCTGTGGCGATGCCTGGCAGCGCCTGCGCCCCAGGCGCGCTGGCGATCGGATAGGTCCAATGCCTGCATGAATACCACTCGTCCGCTCATCACTGTCAACGATCCACGGCGTTGAGGTCGGCTGACGTAAATCAAAATGGCCGGTGACTGTCATTGCCATCGTTTAAAGACCGTCACTCCACTTTGGTTATGAGGGATCAGTCATGCGCCTTGGCAAATACTGCTGTCGCGACGTCTATAGCACCGTGCCCGCTGGGTCCACTCTGACCATTGGCTATCCGCCGGGTGGCCGTCGCATGCGCGCAGAACGCGCGCGCAGCCAAGGTTTCTAGGTGCGCGATCATGCCCGCTCATCCACGCACAGACGCCGGGGCGCTGCCGGACAATGAACACATTGCCCATGTGTTTGAAGAAATAGCCGATCTGCTTGAACTCGAAGATGCCAATCCGTTCCGCATTCGTGCCTACCGTAATGCCGCCCGCAGCGTGCGTGGCGCAGAGGCTCAACTCACCGCACAGATACGGGCTGGCAAGCCGCTGCCGAAGCTGCCGGGGATTGGCGCGGATCTGACAGAAAAAATACGAACGATCAGTCTTACCGGCCGCTGCCCGCTGCTCGAGCTCCTCCATGGCGAAGTTCCCGCTGGCCAGATCGAATTGCTGCAGTTGCCTCATATCGGGCCGAGACGGGTTCACCAGTTACACCGGGAGCTGGGGGTCGACTCGCTTGCGGCCTTGCAGGAAGCCTTGCGCAGCGGTCGTCTGGCGCATCTGCACGGCTTCGGGCCGCGCCTGCTAGACCAGCTAGACAAAGCGTTGAGGATCAGGAGCGCCCGCGAGCGCCGACACCTGCAAATCGATGCCAAAGCTCAGGCAGAGGCCCTGTTGAACTTCATCCATGGTTTGGAAGGCGTGGAGCAGGTACGGGTGGCCGGTAGCCTGCG
Source organism: Pseudomonas sp. AOB-7 (assembly GCF_003696305.1). Taxonomy (GTDB): domain Bacteria; phylum Pseudomonadota; class Gammaproteobacteria; order Pseudomonadales; family Pseudomonadaceae; genus Aquipseudomonas. The sequence continues at coordinate 224,594 of NZ_RFFK01000002.1, forward strand.
CCGACGTCGAGATACCGTTGGCGATCTGGATTTCGTCGTGTGCACCCAGGGCAATACCCAGCAGCTTATGAATGCGCTGCTGGCTTATCCCCTGGTCGCCGAGGTTATGGCATCCGGCGCGACGCGCAGCAGCCTGCGCTTGGGCAGTGGCATGCAGGTGGATGTCCGGATAGTTGGCCGGGAAAGTTTTGGCTCGGCATTGCTCTACTTGACCGGCAGCAAGGCGCACAGCATCGCGTTGCGGCGTCGGGCTCGCACGCTGGGCTGCAAACTCAACGAATACGGCGTTTTCCGTGGCGCCGAGCAGCTTGCCGGCGAGACCGAGGAGGGCACCTACCAGGCCCTCGGCCTGCCCTGGATCGCTCCCGAGTTGCGGGAGGACAACGGGGAGATCGCCGCCGCCGAGGGCAACCTGCTGCCGGTGTTGATCGAGACGGCTGATCTGTGTGGCGATCTGCACTGCCATACGCGTGCCGGCTACGGTCGCAACAGCCTGCGTGAAATGGCTCTGGCTGCGCAGCGCTTGGGTTGGGAATACCTGGCAATCACCGATCATTCGCAACGCTTGAGCATCGGTCATGGTCTGGATGCCGGACGCTTGGCTCGGCAGCTCGATGAGATCGACCGATTAAACGATGAGCTGGATTCGTTGACCCTGCTCAAGGGGTGTGAGGTGGACATCCTCCCCGACGGCAAGTTGGACCTGCATGACAGCATCCTGGCGCGCTTGGACATAGTGGTAGGCGCCGTGAACAGCAACTTGCAGCTGTCTGCCAAACAACAAACTCGACGTATCCTGCGGGCCATGGACTCAGCCTATTTCACCATCCTGGCGCACCCCAGCGGCCGTCTGCTGCTGGAGCGCGAGGCATGCGCCCTGGATATGCATGCGGTGATCAGGCATGCCCGGCAGCGCGGTTGCTTCCTCGAACTCAACGCGCAACCGCAGCGCCTGGATCTGGACGAATACCATTGTCGACTCGCCAAGGATGAGGGGGTGTTGCTGAGCATCTCCTCGGATGCTCATCGCTTGGTGGATTTCGCCCTGCTTGATTTTGGCATTGGCCAGGCTCGGCGGGGGTGGCTGGAGCGCGCCGACGTGTTGAATACTCGAAGTCTGACGCAACTGCGTGAGCTGTTGCGGCGTAGCCGTTGATGCGACCCTCAGGCTTAGGCTGAGATAGGCACCGGCAGGAGTGGATCTCTCGACACTCGGTGCTCATGAGCCGATCCGCTATCGTGCCCCAGGTTGAGGCGCAATCGGAGTATCTCCGCTTCGGCATCCTGCAAGGCGCTGATCGAAGCCTTCTGCCAGCCCGCTAACAGGGGCTGGAGATCCCGCTCGGAGGCAGCCTTGAGACACCACTGGGACAGGTCATGCCAGGTTCCGAGTGCTGACAGCACGGTCTTCAACGAACGGACTGCCTGCTGCGAAACCGCGGCTTGCCGCGGATAGGCATCAATCATGTAGCGGGCGTGCTTAGCCAGAATTCGCAGTTTGTGGCGATCGTATTTCGGATCTCCAAGCGCTTGGGCCAATTGTTGAACCTGTCTGTCCAAGCGTTTGCTGATCAGCTTGCCTAAGTTCCTGGCCTTACCTGCCATTCGCTCGGCGCGAAACGACCTTGGCCATTCATCCAGCTCGGCAAAGAGTATCGCCAGTGCCCGACTTTGCAGCACCCGCTCAACCGATGCCCTCAGAGCAGCCTGCCTGGATGCTGCCAGCTCGCGATATCCCTTTTGTTCCAATTCGTTAATCAGTACTTCGAGGTCTCTTACGGGGACGGTCAGGTTTCCCACCGCAGCGGCTGCGCTGTCCAGGCGCCCAACCGAGTCGATCTTGCGCAAAGGCCTCAGCAGGCTCCGCAACCGTCGTAGCTGAATCCTCAGGTCATGCAGGGCTTCGCCATCGGTGCTGGCCTGCAGGCGGCAGCGGGCGTGGTAAAGCGCGATCTCGGCTTTCAGGACCTGCTCAAGGATTTCATCGAACATGGACATGGCGTTAGTTCCTGCCACCGGTTCGAGGCGGCATGGAATCTTCGGGGGGGAGAGGATGCTGGCCGTGGCGGACAATCTCGATGCGCAAGTCCGCCTCGTAGGGTGGCACATGGCACTCGACGATATCGCCGGGCGCGACTTGCAGCCTGATCCCCACTACGTCTGCCTGGATCGGTTGGGTTCTTACGCAACGGTCCACCAGCACCGCGGTGTGTACTCGGCGTGCCCCCAATTGCGCTAGGTAGGCGCAGGAGCGCAACAGCGAGTGGCCTTCGTAGAGGACATCGTCAACCACCAGCAGGGGCGTTGCGGCGAGGTCCAGCGCCGCCAGTTCAGGGCTTTCGGTGAGCGCCGTGCCCGGGTGCAGAAGGCTGAGGTCGTCTGCATAGCGCTGAACCTTCAGTCGGTAGATTGGCGGCTGCGGCTCGCCGGATTGGCTGCTGTAATGCCGCTGCAGCATAGTCGCCAGGGGGACTCCCCGGCGCAGGATGCCGACCATGGCGAACGGCTGGCCGTGGAAGAACACCGCCAGCTGGCGCGCCATGCATGCCAGAACCTCATCGAGCTCCTGGGCGTCGTACAGGCAGTGCGTCTTGGCGTCGTTCATCGGCCGGCATCCCCGATCGCGTAATGGCTCTCCAGCGCTGCTGCGATTGCGGCGGAGGTGTCCAGCACCTCGACGCGACCGGCCTGCACGAACGACTCCAGCCTGGGAGACGGAATGCTGTCGCTGACCACGATCCGCTCGAACAGCTGGCTCTTCAGGAAAGACTCGCTGCCGCTTGTGAGCAGCGCGTGAGTCGCCATCGCCCATACGCACTTGGCACCGCCGTTGTGGCAGGCTTCGGCGGCGCGCATCAGGGTCGACCCGGTACTGATCAGATCGTCGACGAGGACGACGTTACGTCCTTCGACACTGCCCACCAGCAGGCTCCCGCTGAGGGTCTCGTCGCTGCGGTATTTTTCCACGCAGGCGCGGGCTACCGAACGTCCCAGTCGCTGCTCTAAAACCTGGCGTAAACGCTCGGTGCGCTTGATTCCGCCAAGGTCTGGAGAGACGACCACCGGTGCCTCGCCCCGGTGTTCGTGGATGAAGTGCTCAGCAAAGAGCTGCGTGCTCTCGAGATGCTGGGTTGGAATGCGGAAGGCATTATCGAAGGCTGCCTTGCTGTGCACGTCCAGGGTCGTCAGGCTGTCGATGCGGCTCGCTTCCATCAGCGTGGCGAGATAGCGCGTGATGACCGGATCCTGTGCGTGGATACGTTGCTCTTTACGTGAGTAGCAAAGGTACGGGGACACCACCTGAAGATGTCGAGCCCCAGCATCCTTGATCGCGGAACAGAGAAACAGCAAGCGGCACAGCTTGTCGTGCACGCTTAGCCCGCGTTCAGGGTAGAGCCCTGCAAAGACCACGACACGCCTGCCGGCCACAGCCTCCTGCGGGTGGCACTTGTACTCGCCGTCCTCATACTCATGCTCTCCCACTGTGCCGAGAGGCAATCCGAGGTGCCGGGCTACGCGGGTGGCAAAGGAGTGACTTTCATGAAGAGCGAACAGCAGAGGGGCTGCATTGAACATGATCGCACCTCCTCGAAGCCCGGGACTCTGGGAGAGGCGCAGGTCCTGACGCATGCAGGGCCTGCGCAACGGCGTTCAGCGCGACTTGACCGGGATGACTTTCTCCGGTTTGACTGCCTCGGGGCGTTTGGGCAGGGAGATCGCCAGGACCCCCTTGCTGAAGTTCGCTTCGATGTGATCCACGTCGACGCCTTTGGGAAGGCTGAAAATACGCTCGAACGAGCCATAGTGCCTTTCCGAGAGATGGTAGTCCTTACGCGTTTCTTCCTTCTCGTCCTTTTTCTCGCCGCTGATGGACAGGTTGCCATTCGCGAGCCTGATCTGAATGTCCTTTTCTTCCATGCCCGGTAGTTCGACGGTGATTTCGAACGACTTGTCCTTTTCCGCGATGTCCACCGCCGGTATGCCATATCCGGACATGCTGCGTTTCCAGAACGGCTCGATGTCGAATGAGCTGCGGCCGAAGGGGAAATTCAGAGGGGGGCGGATGAAGTCCTCGAACAGGCGATCCACTTCAGTGCGCAGGGTGTCCAGTGGCCGCCAGGGATCGCTCAGAGCGGGGCTTCTGGTGGTTTGTGGCGCTGCTTTTTCAGGGACTTCCTTTACGGGATGTGCCATTTTCATGTCCTCCTGCTTGGGGTGCTGTTTCGCTGCTCGAACTCCATTTCATCTCTTCCTGCCAGAAATCTTGTAGCGCCTGCCCGGACGATTCTTGATCTTCATCAAAGGATCGCGCGTCAGCCCCCGACTAAAGCTCCAGGCGGTGAATTACCTGTGTGGCATCTTGAGGATCGCGGGCATGTTGGAAGCCCAACTCATGGGCCAGGGCCTGCAAGTGGCTATTGGCTGCGGAATCTACCGAGTACATCTGCTTGAAGCCGTTCTGTCGGGCAGTATCGATGAGATGGCGCATCAACGCGGTGCCGAGCCCGCGATGCTGCCAGGCATCGGCAACGGTCACCGCGCATTCGCACTGTCCGTTTTCCCCGGTCGAGGCATATCGGCTGACCCCGACCTCGATCAGTTCCCCATCCTGGTGAACAAGGGCGACAAAGGCCATTCTGTGGCTGTAGTCGGCTTGCAGGAGAGAGTCGAGGAGGGCAGGACTGACTTCCTTCACCGCGCCAAGAAAACGGAAATGGCGCGTTTCGGGTGACAGATTGCGGATGAACTTGGCTTCACGCTCCCGATCCTCTGGTCTGATCGGGCGGATCAAGACGTGGCTGCCATCGTTCAAGTGTTCGATCCAGTGTTCGTCGACTCGCGCGTCTGTCTGCTGAGTGTCGTAGAGCGAAGGCATGTTGCGTACTCCGTTGAGGCGGCGGTTCGCTGAATCTGTACTCCCATGGCAGCGCGGCGGATTGATCAGGATCAACTTGAGGGCAACATCGAGTGCCTTACATCGGCTGCAGTAAGTCGACGACGCTGCGCAGCGGTTCCGTGCCGACTCTGCGGTACTGAAGGTTATCGGGAGCTGAGCCTCAAGCGGCAGATGGTCGGCATCCGGCCGGCTTGCCGAGCTTATCCGAGACGAGAATGGAGCACTTCCACATGGAAAGTTTGAGGAGTCGGTGGCGCCGTGCATCGGTCAAGAGAGCGAATCGACCCGAGTCAACGTCTGGCGAGTAGGCTTTCTAGCGCACCGGCGATCATCGCGAACCGGCCAAACGGAGGCTTGGTTCCGGTTGCATCCCCATTGTTTTAGAACTGTTTTGCACCGCTGGTATCACCCTGTCTGCACAGCCTCTGAATATCCAGCAAATGCACTTCGTGGCCGCTGCCGGCAATTAGCTTCAACTCACGAAAGCGAGTAAACAGACGACTGACCGTTTCGGTAGTCATACCCAGGTAGTTACCGATGTCGCCACGACTCATGGGCAGCACGAATTGCAGGGGCGAGAGCCCGCGTTGACTATAACGGGCCGAGAGATTGAGCAGAAAAGCCGCCAGACGTCGTTCGGCACTTTCACGCGCATGACTGCGATATTCGTGTTCTTCATGGATTTCCCGGCTCAGGGTATGAAGTAACTGTTTGCGCAGCCCTGGAATTTGACCGGCCAGCTCCTCGAGTTGGTGTACGGGTATTGCGCACACCATCGAGGTTTCCAGAGCAACAGAATAGCTGGGGTAGCGTTCCTCCCCCAAGGCATCGAGACCTATGAGTTCACTCGGCAAGTGAAAGCAGGTGATCTGGTCAGCGCCATCGGGGTTGAGCAGGTAGCTCTTGAGGGCTCCAGAGCGCACGGCATACACATGCTGCACCGAATCGCCTGCGCGAATCAGGTATTCGTTCTTATGCAGCGGCCGGGAGCGTTTGATGATGCCCTCGAGGCGACCTATATCGGTCTCGTCAAGGCAGAGAGGAAGGCACAAGCGGGCCAATGAGCAGTCATGACAACTTAGGTGTGCTAAGCGCGATAGTTCTGGCCCACTGGATGAACGATCAATCATCGCGAATACCTTTCGCAAGCCTGAATAGTAAATTTATAAGAGGATATTTCAGCGGGCGCGGCCTTTCGTCGGAATGATGACGCATCCGCCTAGCAGGAGATAAACGGTACAGCTAAGACGCTGTAAACAATGCTTTTCTGCCGGACAGTCAGCCCCACCTCCGCAGCGAAAATTGACCTGCATCAATCTGTTCCTGCTCCTCGAACCGCAATCTGTAGTTGGTCTTGGTGGCGTCAGATCGAGCGCTTGTCAGGTGGAGGTGGGGCATGAACCAAACTCGAAGAATCCTGCTGGTGGGTCATACGGAGCAGCACAGGTCCGCGGCTTTGCAAAGGGCGGTCGCACTCGCGATGGCTGGCGATACGCCATTGCATATCGCCGTTCTAGTTGAGCCCTTCATGACTTACTCGTTATTGGCGAGCGAGATCAGGAATCAGGTGCGTCAAAGCATGCTCAACGAACAGCGGCGGAGTTGGGACAAGGAAGTCGAGCCCCTCAGGAGCAAGGGTCTCCAGGTTACTTGTTCGGTAACTTGGGCTGAGAACGTGCACGAGGAAATCATTTGCCAGGTTCGCGAGTTGCAGCCGGTCATGCTGGTGAAGGACATCCAGCGCGAGACAATGCTCAAACGGGCTTTCGTCACGCCTTTGGACTGGCATCTGCTACGTAGTTGCCCTGTGCCACTTCACCTCGTGAGCGATGCCCGCCATCCCAAACCCCGCGTGGTAGCGGCGGCAGTCGATCTGGCTGATCCGGATGCACAATACTCGGGCCTCAACGATCAGATCATTGCAGCCGGTACCAGCCTGGCCACGCAATGTGGTGCCGGGTTTCAGTTGCTCTACATCCACGAAAACATGCCGGCTTATGTCGCCGATGGCGAAGCGGTGGCCGATTGGGCAGAAATCACCGAGCAGTTGCGCGCTTCGCTGCATCAATCGTTCGTGGCCCTGGCCGATCGGCATGACGTCCCCCAGGAGCGGCGTCACTTCATTACCGGTCAGCCGGTTGCCGACATCATCGAATTTGCTCAAGAGCAACAGGTGGATGTCGTGGTGATGGGACGCGTTCACCGGAGAGTGCTGAACAAGTGGATTGGCAGTACGACGGAGTCGGTGCTCTACCGGCTCCCCGGGAGCGTCCTGGCCATACGCCCCGAATCTGGCTGAATGGCTCACGCGCTGCACGAGGGTCGCAGGATGAACCATAGCCACGCACTGCAGATTCCGATTCCCGATCGGCGGGCGGCCGGTCAGGCACTGGTGCCCATGCTGGACGCGTACCGCGGCCGCGCCGACACCATTGTCCTGGCCCTGCCGCGCGGTGGCGTTCCGGTCGCCTACGAGATCGCCTGCGCGCTGGAGTTGCGTCTGGACCTGTTGACGGTACGCAAGCTGGGGCTGCCGTATCACGATGAGCTGGCGATGGGCGCCATCGCCAGTGGCGGCGTGCGCGTGCTCAACCGAGACGTGCTGGCCATGCACGATATCGACGAGGCCACCCTGGATGCGGTGGCGCAGCGGGAGTTGCTGGAGCTGCAGCGCCGGGAGCGGGTCTATCGCGGCGATCACCCCTTGCCGGAGCTGCGCGACCAGCAGGTGATTCTGGTGGACGACGGGCTGGCGACCGGCGCCACCATGCGCGCGGCGGTGCAAGCGGTGCGCAATCGGGGGGCGGCGCGCATCGTCATCGCCGTGCCGGTAGCACCAAGCGACACCATTGCCGAGCTGCGGGAGGAGGTGGATGAGGTCATCTGTCCCTTTGCCCCCGAGTTCTTCACGGCTATCGGGCGCTGGTATGTGGATTTTTCACAGGTCAGCGATCAAGCGGTGATGCGCCTGCTGCAACACGCCTGGCAGCGCAAGTTGCCGAGTGTCAGCTAGGCGCGGGGAGGCCAGTGATGCACCAAGCTCGACTGGGCATTGAACTTCCGAATGTGCGATTGGTGGGCGACCTGTGGTTACCTACCGAAGCGAAGGGCTTGGTGGTGTTCGTGCATGGCAGTGGCAGCAGCCGCTTGAGCCCGCGTAATCAGCAGGTGGCGCGCTATCTGAGCGAGCAGGGGCTGGCGACCCTGTTGTTCGACCTACTTACCGAGTCCGAGGAGCGCATCGACAGGGTCACCTGTCAGCTGCGCTTCGACATTCCACTGTTAACGCACCGCCTTGTCGGCGTCCTTGACTGGATTGCCGCCGACCCTGAGCTGAGCCATCTGCCGGTGGGTTTGTTCGGTGCCAGCACCGGCGCCGCCGCGGCGATCCTGGCCGCCGTCGAGCGACCGGACCGGGTGCAGGCGATCGTCAGTCGCGGCGGACGCACCGATCTGGCAGGTAATCAACTCGAGCGGCTGAGAGCGCCCATCCTGCAGATCGTCGGTGCTCGTGACCTACCTACGCTCGGCGGCAATCGTCAAGTCAGCCGGGCATTGGCCTGCGAACAGCGACTGGACGTAATTCCCGACGCCACGCACCTGTTCGAGGAGCCGGGCACGCTGCAGGAGGTCGCGCGTCTGGCCGCTGGATGGTTCGAACAGCATCTGAGCGCAGCGCTCCAGCGCGGCGCCAGGCGCTGAGCGGGCTCTCAACCGCCGGGGCTCGACCTCAAATCAGCAGGCTCGCAATACCCAGGTAGATCAGGATCGACAGTAAATCCTGGACCACGGTCGCCAGCGGGCCGCTGCCGAACGCCGGGTCCATCGAGCCCGTGCTGAGCAGCCAGGGCAGAGCCATGGCGGCCAGGGTCGCGGTCCCGCAGGCTGCAAATACCGCGAGACCGACGCACAGGGCGATGTCCGCCTCATGCCACAACAGCCATACCAGCGGCCCCGCGACCAACGCCAGGGCAAGGCCGATGGCCAGGCCCACCAGCAGTTCGCGGCCGAGCATCCTGCGCATGCCGATGCCCACCGAGAGGCCGCGCACCACCACGGTCTCGGTCTGGGTGCCGACGGCATCGGCCAGGTAGATGATCCCCGGCAGGAAGAACGCCAGCATGACCTTGTCCTGCAACTGGGCCTCGAAACGGCCGACGAAGTCGGCCGCCAGCAGCGCGCCCACCAGCCCGACCAGCAACCAGGGGATGCGATGACGAAAACGGCGGATCACCGGCTCCTCGCTCGAGGCGCGTGCGGCCTCGGTGCCCTTGATGAATCCGCCGAGGCGGGTGAGATCCTCCTCGTGCTCGCTCAGCAGCACCGCCAGCAGGCGATGGGGCGGAATCACCCCGATCAGCTCATCGTCGGCGTCGACCACGGCGAGCGCCGATTCCTGATGGCAAACGGCGCGCCAGGCGGCGATCTCCTGATCCACTCCCGGCGCCACCCGCGGAGCCTCGCGGTCCATCAGGGCATCGAGGCGCAGATCGGCGGGCGCGCCCAGCAGGTCCTCGATCCTGAGCAGGCCGAGGAAGCGTCGGCCCGTGCAGATCACGATATGGCTGGCGCATGCATAGCGCTGTTGCATCAGGGCTGCACGGACGTCATCAACCCGATGCTCGGGGGTGAATACCGGTATGTCCCGAGTCGCGTGCTGCGCCGCGGTTTCGAAACTGATGCGCTCTGGTCCGTTGACAGTCGGCGACATGGGCATCTCCTTGGCTGCAGACGAGGCGGTGCGTCGTCACTAGCCTGGAATATAGGCACAATCGGCCGCACCGCCGCGTCGTGCGCGAACCGCCAAGGCTGCGCGGTTTTCTTGATACCCATCAAACCGACAGCGGGGATGGCCGCCTAGGCTGAAACGATAGCGCGGCATGGAAGGGCGCGAGCACTCTGCGGCATTCGCTAAGTCGCATCTCGAGAGCGCGGCGGCCAAGGATTCGAGGCGTACTGGCACGGCCAATGAAAGCTGAGGCGAGGACGCGCGGATGAAGATTCAGACGCTCGGGCCGCAGGAGGCCTTGGCCAGTCTGCAGAGTGGCCCGGAGGGGCTCGCGGAGGCGGAAGCCGAGCGGCGGCTTGCGACATTCCAGGCCAACAGAATCCTGCATCTGCGGGCCGCGCCCTGGTGGCGGCGGTTCGTCGCGGGCTTCATCCACTTCCTGGCGATTGTCCTGTGGCTGGCCGCGGGGCTGGCCTTCTTCGCCGAATGGCGCGATCCGGGCAAGGGCATGGCGACGCTGGGCGTGGCCATCATCTGCGTCATCCTGATCAATGCGCTGTTCTCCTACTGGCAGGAATACCGGGCGGGGCGCTCGATCCTCGCCTTGGAGCGCCTGATGCCCGACAGCGTGCGCGTGCTGCGCGACGGGCGCCTGCGCAAGCTGAATCGCGCCCTGCTGGTGCCCGGCGATGTGGTGCTGCTGTCGGCCGGGGACAACGTGCCGGCCGATTGCCGGGTTCTGGAAGCCTTCGATGTGCGCATCAACATGGCCGCGCTGACCGGCGAGTCCTACCCGGTGGCGCGGGATGCCGAGCCCAGCGATGCGCCCGATCTGCTGCACTGCCGCAATATCCTGCTGGCGGGCACCACGCTGCTCAGTGGCGAGGCGCGGACCCTGATCTACGCCACGGGCATGCGCACCGAGTTCGGCCGCATCGCTCACCTGATTCAGGCCGGTGGCGACGTCGAAAGCCCGCTGCAACGCCAGATCAACCGCCTGAGCCGGCTGATCGCCATGCTGGCGGTGCTGCTCGGGCTGGTGTTCTTCGGCCTCGGCCAGTGGATCGGGCTCGGCTTCTGGAACAGCTTCCTGTTCGCCATCGGGATCATCGTGGCGAACGTGCCCGAGGGCCTGTTGCCCACCGTGACCCTGTCCTTGGCGATGGGTGCCCAGCGCATGGCGGCCAAGCAGGCGCTGATCCGCCACCTGCCGAGCGTCGAGACCCTGGGCTCGGCCACGGTGATCTGCACGGACAAGACCGGCACGCTGACGCTGAACCGGATGGAGGCGCGCGTGGCCGTCTGCGCGGGCCGCGAGATCGACCTGAGCGGGCAGCCTGCGACCCTGCCGCACAGCCTGCGCGCGGTGGCCTCGCTGTGCCAGACGCTGCAGCGGGGGGAGGTCGACGGCCGGCAGGTGCTGGTCGGCGATCCGCTGGAGGAAGCGCTGCTGCGCATGGCGCAGAACGCGGGCGGGCAGGTGAGTCTGCCCCTCGTCGACGAGCTGCCCTTCAGCGCCGAGCGGCGCATGCTGTCGACCCTGCACCGCGCCGAGCAGGGCTTGCTGCTCTTCAGCAAGGGCGCGCTGGAGGCCCTGCTGCCACTCTCGTCTCGGGTGCAGGACGCAGACGCCGAACGCCCGCTCGACGATGCCGAACGCGAGCGCTGGCGCGAGGCGGAGCGGCGCCTCGCGGATCGTGGGCTGCGGGTACTGGCCTTCGCCCACCGGTCGGTGGACGAGGGCTACCTGCGCACCGAACTGGAGCGGGGGCTGGTACTGATCGCCCTGGTGGGGCTCGAAGACCCGCCCAGGCCGGAGGTGCCGGTCGCCGTCCAGCGCTGCCAACAGGCGGGCATCCGCATCCTGATGGTGACCGGCGACCATCCCCGCACGGCGGTGGCGGTGGCACGGGAAATCGGCCTGACCAGGGGGCAGCCCAGGGTCATCAGCGGCGCGGCCCTGGCGGCCATGTCCCACAGCCAGCTGAGCCTGGCGCTGGAGGCGCGCGAACTGATCTTCGCCCGCGTCGACCCGGAGCAGAAGCTGCTGATCGTCAAGGAGCTGCAGGCCAAGGGGGAGGTGGTCGCGGTCACGGGCGACGGGGTGAACGATGCGCCGGCCCTGCGCCAGGGCGATATCGGCATTGCCATGGGCCTTTCCGGCAGCGATGCGGCGCGCGAAGCCGCGGACATGGTGCTGCTCGACGACAACTTCGCCAGCATAGTGGCGGCGGTGGAAGAGGGGCGGGCGGTGTTCCAGAACATCCGCCGCTTCATGACCTACATCCTCACCTCGAATATTCCGGAGATCGTGCCTTATCTGGCATTCGTCCTGCTGCGTATCCCGCTGCCACTGACCGTGGTGCAGATTCTGGCGGTCGATCTGGGTACCGACATGCTGCCGGCGCTGGGCCTGGGCGCCGAGCGCCCCCGGGCGGAGCTCATGCAACGTCCACCCCCTTCGGCCCACGAACACCTGCTGGACAGGCGCCTGCTGGCGCGCGCCTATCTGTTCCTTGGGCCGATGGAGGCCGTCGCCGCGCTGGCCGCGTTCTTCTTCGTGCTCGACAGCGGCGGTTGGCAGTACGGCGCTGCGTTGGCCAGCGACACCGAGCTCTACCGCACCGCCACCACGGCCTACCTCGGCGCGATCGTGCTGATGCAGGTGATGAACCTGTTCCTCTGTCGCAGCGAGCGGGGTTCGCCGTTCGGCACGGGGCGTCCCAACAGGCTGATCTGGGCGGGCCTGGCCTTCGAGATCGTACTGACCCTGCTCATCGTCTATACGCCACTGGGCAACTGGCTGTTCGGCAGCGCACCACTGCCAGCGGCCGCCTGGCTGTTCATGCTGCCTTTCGTCCTGGCCATGGCGTTGCTGGAGGGGGCGCGCAAGGCCTGGGTGGCGAGAGCCCCCGATTCGATAAAAAAGTGAGCTGCATCAATAACCCCGATTGACTGCCGAGCAAAGTACGAAGAACGGTCGCGACTCGCAGCGGCATGCAGTCGCGATGGTGGGCGCATGTCCAAGGCCATAGCGCTGCGTGGAGAGGACAGGAGGGGCGACGATGCAAGAAAAGTTTCATCAGCCACAGATGCCTGCCGATGCGCAGCGGCGAGCCCGGGACAGGGTCGAGTGGCTGTTGCAACAGGCCGGCATCGGCCTCAACGGCAGCCAGCCGTGGGACATGCAGGTACATGACGAACAGCTCTATTCGCGCATTCTGACCCAGGGAACGTTGGGCCTGGGCGAGGCCTACATGGACGGTTGGTGGAACTGCCAACGCCTCGACCAGTTCGCCTGCCGGGCGCTGCGCGCCGAGCTGCCCCGCAAGGTCGGCTTCACCTGGCACGATGCCGGTCTGGTGGCGCGCGCGCTGGTCTCCAACCTGCAGTCGAAGGCCCGCGCCGGCATGGTCGGCGAGCGTCACTACGACCTCGGCAACCGGCTCTACGAGTGCATGCTCGATTCGCGCATGACCTACACCTGCGGCTACTGGCGCGAGGCCGCCGACCTGGAGCAGGCCCAGGAGCACAAGCTCGATCTGGTGTGCCGCAAGCTCGGCCTGCGCGAGGGGCAGCGGGTGCTGGACATCGGCTGCGGCTGGGGCAGCTTCGCCGAGTTCGCCGCGCGCCGCTACGGCGTCCGGGTGGTCGGCATCACCATCTCCCGGGAGCAGGAGGAATTGGCCCGGCAGCGCTGCCAGGGCCTGCCGGTGGAGATACGCCTGCAGGACTACCGCGACATGCGCGAGCGCTTCGACCACATCGTCTCGCTGGGCATGTTCGAGCACGTCGGCTGGAAAAACCATCGCGGCTACATGCAAGTGGTGCAGCGCTGCCTGGCCGACGATGGCCTGTTCCTGTTGCACAGCATCGGCGTCAATCGCAGCGGCATACGCAGCGATGCCTGGATCGATCGCCACATCTTCCCCAATGGCAATTTGCCGAGCGTCGCGCAGATTGGCCAAGCCATCGAGCCCGACTGGGTCATGGAGGACTGGCATAACTTCGGCGCCGACTACGATCGCACCCTGATGGCCTGGCATGCCAACTTCGAGCGCCGCTGGGGCGAGCTGGCGGCGCACTATGATCACCGTTTCTATCGCATGTGGCGCTACTACCTGCTGACCTGCGCCGGCTCCTTCCGCGCCCGCAAGAATCAGCTGTGGCAGATCGTACTGAGCAAGGGCGGTGTACCGGGCGGCTACCAGGCGCCGCGCTGAGCCTGCGGCTTGATATGGATCAAGGCGGCGAACCGGGCCCGGATCGAAGCTTTTGCGCAGAGGCAGGACAATCGAGAGGATCGGGCCATGGCGCACAGCAAAATCCTGTTCGGCGGCAGCGCGCGCGAGAAAGTGTTGCGCGGCGCCACGCAACTGGCGGAAGCGATCCGCGTCACCCTCGGGCCCAAGTCCAAATCGGTGCTGATCCAGACCAAGTGGGGCAACCCCATGGTGTGCAACGACGGCGTGACCATCGCCAAACAACTCGACCTGGAGGACCCCGAGGAGAACCTCGGCGCGCAGATGCTGCGCCAGGCAGCCGTGCGTACCGGCGACGCGGTGGGCGACGGCACCAGCACCTCCACCGTACTGGCCCACGCGATCTTCGCCGATGGTGTGCGCAACGTGGTGGCCGGGGCCAGCGCCATCGACCTCAAGCGCGGCCTGGATCTCGGCTTGCGCCTGGCCATCGAGGCACTGCAGGGGCAATCCAGGCCGGTGCGCACGCGCAAGGAGAGGGCTCAGGTGGCGACCATTTCCGCGCATAACGACGAGGGCATCGGCGAACTGGTGGCCGACGCGCTGGAGAAGGTCGGCAACGAGGGCGTGATCAGCGTCGAGGAGTCCAAGACCACCGAGACCGTGGTGGACGTGGTCGAAGGCATGCGCTTCGACCGCGGTTACGTCTCGCCCTATTTCGTCACCGATACCGAGAAGATGCAGGTGGAGTTGGAGGATGCCTACCTGCTGCTGAGCGACCAGAAACTCATCCTGCTCAAGGACCTGATTCCCTTGCTGGAACAAGTCGCCAAGAGTGGCCAACCACTGGTATTCATCGCCGACGATATCGAAGGCGAGGCGCTGGCCACCCTGATCGTCAACCAGATCCGGGGGATATTGCATGCGGTGGCGGTCAAGGCACCTGGCTTCGGTGAGCGGCGCAAGGAGATGCTGCAGGATATCGCCGTGCTGACCGATGCTGTGGTGATCTCCAGCGAGCTGGGCATAAGGTTGGAACAGGTCGAGATCGGCCAGCTCGGCCGCGCCCATCGGGTGGTGGTGGACAAGGAGAGCACGACCCTGATCGGCGGTGCGGGTAGCCGCCAGGCAATCGAGGCGCGGGTGGCGCAAATTCGTCAGCAGATCGGCAAGGCCGCCAGCGACTACGACCGCGAGAAGCTGCAGGAGCGCCTGGCCAAGCTCGCCGGTGGTGTCGCGGTGATCCGCGTCGGTGCCCCCACCGAAGCGGAGATGAAGACGCGCAAGGACGCCCTCGACGATGCCATCGCGGCGACCAAGGCGGCGGTGGCCGAGGGCATAGTCCCGGGTGGCGGGCTGGCGTTGCTGCGCTGCGTGCCGGCGCTGGCCGCCGCCGAAGCCGAACGCGAGGGCGATGAGAAAACTGGCCTGCAGATACTGCGCCGCGCCCTGGAGGCGCCGGCGCGGATCATCGCCGAAAACTCGGCGGTGGATGCCGGTGTGGTGGTCGCGCGGATGCTCGCCGAACAGGGCTGTATAGGCTTCGATGCGGCGGCCAACCGCTACGTGGACATGTACGAGGCCGGCATCATCGACCCGACCAAGGTGGTACGCGTGGCCCTGGAGAACGCCGTCTCGGTGGCCAGCGTGCTGCTGCTGACCGAGGCGACCATGACCGAGATCGCGGAGAAGGACAGCCCGGCGCCGCCGCCGTTTCCCGTTTAGCCGCTCATTGGCGGGCCCGCAGCTGCGCCAACTCCTCCAGCGCGCGGCCATCAGGGCCTGGCCGAAGAACACGGCGGCGCCGATGGCCAGCAGCGCTATCAGGTCGACGCCGATCTCTTTGCGGCGCAAGTGGGCCAGGATATCCACCAGCAACAGACTCGCCGCCAGCAGAGCGCTGGCGTTCCACAGCAGGGTGGCGAGTTTGCCGTGACCAAGGCCGTGCAGCAGCAATCCGCCAGGCAGGGCCCGCAGGGTGATGCCGAGCGGCGCCAGATCGGGCTAACCACTGCGCATGATCAAGGAAGCTCCGCGGCCCGCGGGCGTAACGGCGCAAACTCCTCGGGACTCAGGGTTTCCCGTTCCAGAAGCAGCTTGGCGCCTTGCTCCAGATCAGTGCGGCGCAGCTGCAGCAGGGCCTTGGCGTGGCTGTAGGCGCTGTCGATCAGCGCCTTGATGCACAGGTCGACCTCGCGCGCGGTTTGTTCGGAGTAATCCTTCTCGCGCAGGGCGATGGCGTGCTCACCGAGGAAGCTGTTGCCCTGTCGCTCCAGCACCGCCTGGCCCAGTTCGCTCATGCCGAAGCGGGTGACGATCTGCCGGGCGATGTCGGTGACCTTGGCCAGGTCGTCGGCTGCGCCGGTGGAGATTTCGCCGAACACCAGGTCCTCCGCCGCCCGCCCGGCCAGCAATACCACCATGCGGTTCTTCAGCTCCGTCAGGGTGATCAGGAAGCGATCCTCGGTGGGGCGTTGCAGGGTATAGCCGAGTGCACCGACCGAACGCGGAATGATAGAGACCTTGTGCACCGGGTCCATGCCCGGCAGGCTGGCGGCGGCCAGGGCGTGGCCCATCTCATGGTGTGCGACGACCTGGCGCTCGTGGGGCTGTAGCAGACGGCCACGCCGCTCGCTGCCGATGACGATGCGTTCCACCGCGGCGGTGAAATCTCCCATCTCCACCTTGGAGGCGCCGCGGCGGGTGGCCAGGATGGCGGCCTCATTGACCAGGTTGGCCAGGTCCGCGCCGGAAAAACCGGTGGTGATGCCGGCCACCCGCTGCAGATTGAGATCGTCGCTGGCCTGGATGCGCTTGAGGTGCACGCGCAGGATGGCCACCCGGCCGTTGCGGTCCGGCCGGTCGATGACGATCTGCCGGTCGAAGCGGCCGGCGCGCAGCAGGGCCGGGTCCAGCACCTCCGGGCGGTTGGTAGCGGCCAACAGCACCACGCCTTCGGCGGTGTCGAAGCCGTCCAGTTCGGCGAGCAACTGGTTGAGCGTCTGCTCCTTCTCGTCATTGCCGCCGAAGGCGCCGATCCCGCGCATCTTGCCCAAGGCGTCCAGTTCGTCGATGAAGATGATGCAGGGCGCGGCCTTGCGCGCCTGCTCGAACAGGTCGCGCACTCGCGCGGCGCCGACGCCGACGAACATCTCGACGAACTCCGAGCCGGAGATGGAGAAGAACGGCACCGAGGCCTCGCCGGCCACGGCCTTGGCGATCAGGGTCTTGCCGGTGCCAGGCGGGCCGACCAGCAATATGCCCTTGGGGATGCGCGCGCCGAGCCGGCTGTATTTCGGTTGATCCTTGAGAAAGGAGACGATTTCTTCCAGTTCGGCCCTGGCCTCGTCGATCCCGGCCACGTCGGCGAAGGTCACTCCGGTGTCGCGCTGGACGAACACCCGTGCCTTGGAGCGGCCGACGTTGACCATGCCGCCGAGCCCCTGCTTGTTGAACAGCCCGCGCAACAGGAAATTCCACAGGGCGAAGATCAGTACGAAAGGCAGCAGCCAGCCGAGCAGGTTGTTCAGCAGGGTGTCTTCGCGCACGCCGGTGAAGGTCACCTGCGACTGAGCCAGTTCTCCGGCCAGAGCCGGATCGACGCGATTGGTGGTGAAATGGCTACGGCCGTTGATCGGCTCCTTAAGTTTGCCGCTGATGCGCTGCTGCTCGACCTCGAGTTCTTGCAGCTTGTCCTCCTCGAGTAGGCGCAGGAATTCGCTGTAGGGCAGGGTCTGCACCGCGTTCTGCTGGGCCCACCAACTCTGCGCGATGATCAGCAGGACGAAGCTGAGGACGAAGTACCAGAAGTTCCATTGTTGCTGTTTCTCCATGGCGTCTCTCCAATTGGCAAGATCACAGTGTCGGCGCCCGCCCACCAACTCGGTTTGATGCAGGTCAACGGCGCTCCAACAGCTCGCGCAAGGCCAGCCGCAGCCCGAAGGCGATATGCACCAGGCGATCATTGTGGTTGCGCTACCATCCCAGCTGCCCGCTCAGCCAGAAGCCGAAAGGCGTTTCCGAAACAGGCCGAGCAGCCCGTAGGCAGTCGGTGAAAAGACGAGCTCCGGCAGCGCCGCCGACACCGCATCCCGTGGGATGAGCGACGGTCGAGCCGCGCGAGCCGTGAGCAGGCTTGGCGCAGGCGCGCCCGGGAAGGGCCGGAAAGGTCGAAGGTGGCGAGATCCAGCCGTGCCTCCTCGCCGAGCTTGACCAGCGTGAGCCCCAGGTCCGGGTAGAGGTCGAGATTGTGTCCGGAAACCTCCTAGAAGAACGGCCACCCGCCATATCGGCCGCACAGGTCGCGGAACCGCCAGGCGAGGTCGGCCGCTCCCCTCCGGTGGGCCGATCGGATCGCCCAGAGCGATCCTGATGCGTCCCCTGCGAGCCTACATGAGAAAGGCATTGCCGGAGGCGCTGAACAGCAGCGTCTTGTCGCCTCGCCAGGCGAGACTCGCGTAGGTCCATGGCTGCATCCGATGATGGGGCCGGCGCGCTCCAGCTCGGTCTCGCCGGCCTCCGCGATGTGTGAGCTGGCCGGTCGGAGCAGACCGGCGGTGCCGCCTTGCCATGCGCGAACCACTGACGCTGCCCCAGCCCGCTTCAGCTCTGCTTGATGCCGATCGAGCCGACAAGAGGCACGGGAACGCTGACGGGTGCAAAGCGCCATAATCCTGCAAGGCCGCGGAACAACCGCACAAGGAGAACAGGCAGGTGCTGACCACGTCATCTTTCCGAGGTATCCCTCGCACCGTCTGGGCGCTGGGATTGGTCAGCTTGTTCATGGACCTCTCTTCCGAGCTGGTACACAGCCTGCTGCCGGTCTTTCTGGTGGGGACGCTGGGCGTGAGCATGTTGACCATCGGGCTGATCGAGGGGGTGGCGGAGGCGACGGCGTTGCTCGTCAAGGTCTTTTCCGGGGCCATCAGCGATTTCATCGGCCGCCGTAAGGGTCTGCTCTTGCTCGGCTATGGGCTGGCGGCGCTGAGCAAGCCGCTGTTTCCCCTCGCGGCCTCGGCAGATCTGATTTTCACCGCACGCCTGCTCGATCGGGTTGGCAAGGGCATTCGCGGTGCGCCACGGGATGCCCCGATCGCGGACGTGACACCACCCGCTATCCGCGGCGCCTGTTTCGGGCTGCGCCAGTCGATGGACACGGCGGGCGCCTTTCTCGGCCCGATCCTGGCGATTCTGCTGATGCTGGGGTTCGCCAGCGATATCTCGCTGGTGCTGTGGTTCGCCGTGATTCCGGCGCTGCTGGCGGTAGGTTTTCTCCTGCTCGGGGTGCGCGAGCCGGCCCATGATGTGTCGTCCCATCAGATCCGCTCGCCCATCCGCTTGCGCACCCTCGGCCAGTTCTCGAGCGCTTACTGGTGGGTCGTGGCAACGGGCGCGACCTTCGCCCTGGCACGTTTCAGCGAGGCCTTCCTGGTATTGCGCGCGCAGCAACTGGGCTTCGCCATCGCCTGGGTTCCCACGGTCATGGTGGTGATGGCAGCGTTCTACATGATTTCCGCCTACCCGGTGGGCAGGTGGTCTGATCGAGTCAGCAGTAGCGCACTGCTGAGTGCCGGTCTGGTGTTGTTGGTCCTGGCCGCCCTGGCGTTGGCCTATGCCGAATCGGTGCCCCTGGTGCTATTGGGTGTCGCCCTGTGGGGGCTGCACATGGGCTTCAGCCAGGGCATCCTCGCGGCGTTGGTCGCAGACACCGCGCCCAAGGACCTCAAGGGCACCGCCTTCGGCCTGTTCAACCTCCTCAGCGGCGTCGCGTTGCTGCTGGCCAGCCTGCTGGCCGGCTGGCTCTGGCAGGAATACGGCGCCATGCTGACCTTCTGCGTCGGCGCTGGCTTTGCCACAGCATCGCTGCTGCTTCTGTCGCTGAGGCGACGTTCGCTCTAGGTTCTCTTCGGCCTCCGGACAGTATCAGCCGCACATAGGTATTCGACTGAACGGGGTCGCCTTCTGCGCCTGCCTAGTGTCGCGATAACCATGGAATGTCGGATCACTGTAGGGTGGGTTAGCGGCGCTAACCTCCGAACGATCGGACACTCCCATCGTGGCGCGTTGCGTAACCCACTCGGCGATTTCCTTGCGTTGCGCCAATGGCGGGTTACGGCGCAACTGAACTTGCGGGTTCAAGAGCATTTTCGACATACGCTTAACCCTCCCCACAGGGGATCGCGGGTCATGGATAAGACAGCGATCAACCGACAACTCAAGGTTGTCGCGACACTAGCGCGATGCGGGCCACGCCAGGGCGAAACTGTTCTCGCCAGTGGGGCGGACCGTACAGTCTAGGGGCGCGCATTCGCGCGCCAGGGTATCGTGCAACCACTGTCGGTCCTCGCCCTTGGCCCGCTGGATGCTCAGGCGCCGCTGCCGGGTGGGCAGCAGTTCCAGGGCCAGCAGGCGACCGTCGCGGTCGAGGTCGGCGAAGTACAGCAGACCCAGCTCGCCACGGTAGCGGGCATGGCCCTCGATACCCTCGTAGTCGTTCAGCAGGTCGCCGCAGCCATACAGGATTAAGCGCTGGCGGTAGACCTCGATGCCCTTGACATGGTGCGAGGAATGGCCGTGTAGCAGGTCCACGCCGGCGTCGTCGACCAGCCCGTGGGCGAAGCATCGTTGCGCCGGCGACACGCCGAAGTCCCAGTTGCCGCCCCAGTGCATCGAAACTAATACCCGGTCACCGGGCTGCCTGGCCGCGGCGATGCAGGCTGCGACGCGCCGCAGGCTTTGCGGCGAAATATCGTCCAGGCGGGCGACGCCTGCCCGCCGTCGGCCGGCCACCCAGTCCGGCGGTACGCCGCAGTCGGGAGTGGCGAAGGCGAACGCCAGCAGGCGTCCACCGTCCGCCAGCGGCAGCATCGCCGGCGCCTCGGCGTCATGCAGCGCGGTGCCGGCTCCGACGTGCTGCAGGCCATGCTCGTCCAGGCTGGCCAAGGTCTCGGCCAGGCCGGCTTCGCCCCAGTCCAACACATGGTTGTTGGCCAGCACGCAACAGTCGATACCGGCCACCTCGAGTACCGGCAGGTTGGCCGGGTGCATCCGGTAGTTGATGCCCTTGGGTTCCGGCCGCCCCTGGCGAGTCACCGCGGTTTCCAGATTGACCAGGCGCACGTCGGGCCGACGCTGGCGCAGCGCCTCGAGCGCCCAGCCCCAGACGTAGGCGAAGTCCACTGGTCGGGGGATCGCGCCGTTGCGCCGCTCGGCCAGCCGCACGTAGTCGCCGGCATCCTTGACATAGGCTTCATAGAGGCGCGGATCGCCCGGGTGCGGCAATATCTGGTCGATAGCGCGGCCGCACATCAGGTCGCCGGCGAGAAACAGGCGTGCTCTGGAAGTATCGGCAAGCATGGTCATCTCCACCTTGTCAGCCCACTGCCAGCCTGAGCCACAGGTAGGGACGGGGCTTGATCTGCGTCAGCCGGCGCCGTGCTCGGGCCGGCCGCTGATGCGGTTCAACGGCGACGTCTATCGCCGTCGCTCGGTCCGGCGCGCTCTCCAGCAGGACGTCGCAGCATCGCCAGTTCCTCCAGCCACGGTGCCGCGCCGGCATCGCTGGGCGCGCGCCAGTCGGCGCGCGGCGACAGTGAGCCGCCGGAGCCGACCTTGGGCCCGTTGGGTAGGGCCGAGCGCTTGAACTGGCTGGCGGCGAAGAAGCGCCGGCAGAACACCTCCAGCCAGCCGAGTATCTGCTCTGGCGAGTAGGCTACCCGTTCGGCGGCGGGCAGGCCGCTCGGCCACTCGCCGCGGCGCGCATCGCCCCAGGCCTGCTCGGCGAGGTAGGCGACCTTGCTCGGCCGGTAGCCCAAGCGGCTGAGGTAATAGAGGAAGAAGTCCTGCAGCGGGTAGGGGCCGACCGTGTCCTCGGCGCGTTGCAAACCGTGCCCGCCGGCATCCGGCACCAGTTCCGGCGAAGCCGGTGTGGCCAGGATGGCCTGCAGCACCCGGCGGACCACCTTCGGCTGGCGCGCCGACTGCCAGTGCAGCAGGTGGCGGATCAGGGTCTTCGGCAGCGACGCGTTCACCGCGTAATGCGCCATCTGGTCGCCGACGCCATAGGTGGTGTAGCCCAGGGCGAGTTCCGACAGGTCGCTGGTGCCGATCACCAGGCCCTGGTGCTGGTTGGCCAGGCGGAACAGGTGCGAACTGCGCTCGCCGGCCTGCACGTTCTCGAAGGCAATGTCGTAGAGCGCCTCGCCACGCGCGTAGGGATGGTCGATATCGCGCAGCATCTGCAGGCAGGAGGGGCGAATATCGATTTCCGCGGCGCTGAAGCCCAGCGCCTGCATCAGCGCCATGGCGTTGTGCCGGGTGTGTTCGCCAGTGGCCAGTCCCGGCAGGCTGTAGCCGAGAATCTGCTGGCGCGGCAGGCCGAGCAGGTCGAAGGCGCCGGCGGCGACCAGCGCCGCCTGGGCCGAATCGGCGCCGCCGGAAATGCCGATCACCGCACGCCGGATGCCGCTGGCCGCGAGGCGTTTGGCCAGGCCCTGCTGCTGGATCGCGTAGACCTCGGCGCAGCGCGTATCCAGGCTGCCAGCGTCGTCGGGCACGAAGGGAAAGCGTGCGACCCGGCGCTGCAGGGCCAAGGGCTGGTGTGGCGGATCGAACTCCACCTTGATCCGTCGCCAGCCGGCCAGGCGCTCGCGCTGCAGGCTGGCGCAATCGGTGAAGCTGGTGGTGCGGGCACGATCCTGGCGCAGGCGGTCGAGGTCGATATCGGCCAGGATCAACTGCGGGGCAGGCGAGAAGCGCTGGCTCTCGGCCAGCAGCTCACCGTTCTCGTGGATCATCGCGTGGCCGTCCCAGGCCAGATCGGTGGTCGACTCGCCGAAGCCGGCAGCGCTGTAGACGTAGGCGGCGATACAACGACCGGACTGGGCGGCGCCGAGCAGGCGGCGGTAGTCGGCCTTGCCGATGGTGGCGTTGCTCGCCGACAGGTTGGCCAGCAGGGTGGCGCCGGCCAGCGCCGCATAGCTGCTCGGCGGCAGCGGCACCCAGAGATCCTCGCAGACCTCCATGTGCAGGGCCAAGCCTGGCACCTGCGGCACTTCGAGGAGGATGTCGCTGCCGAAGGGCACCTCCTGGCCGACGATCGACAGCATCGGCTGGAGGGCGTCCTTGGCCGAGGCGAAGTGGCGTTTCTCGTAGAACTCGCGGTAGTTCGGCCGGTAGGTCTTGGGCACCGCGCAGAGGATGCGCCCGCGATGGATCGCCAGCGCGCAGTTGAACAGGGCGCCCTGCGCCCGCAGGGGCGCGCCGACCAGCAGGATCGGCAGCAGTTCGAGGCTGGCCCGACACAGTTCCTGCAGGCAGCGCTCGACCTCGTCGAGCAGGGCATCCTGGAAGAACAGGTCGTCGTTGCTGTAGGCCGACAGCCCCAACTCCGGGAATACCGCCAGCCCCGCCCGCTGCCGGTCGGCCTGGCTGGCCAACTCCAGAGTGGCGAGCAGGTTAGCCCGCGGGTCGGCCGGTGCGACCCCTGGAGTGCAGGCTGCGACGCGGAAGAAGCCTTGCGCGTAGGGCGTGCGAACGAGCGGCATCGATCTTCTCCCTTGCTCGGCAATCGGCGCTACCAGTACAGCATGCGCCCACCGTCGCCACGGCGATATTGATAGCGATCAACCGCAATGCCTCCGCTTGACGTGCATCAACACCGGGGCAGCGTCCGCGGCGCAACTTGTAGACATGCACCGGCCGCGCCTCATGGCGCGGTCACTCGGTCCAACCAGCCTGCGGAGGTGTCCCATGGGGCAGTATCAACGCCTGTTTCTGATCGCCGACCCGGCCATGCGCCACTCGCAGGCGCTGCAGCGGGCCGCGGCCCTGGCCGAGGCGAGCGGCGCCGCGCTGCATATCACCGCCTTCGTCGAACCTTTCGCCACCTTCGCGCTGCTGGAAAAGAGCGTCCGCGAACAGATCCGCGAGGATCATCTGCGCGAACATCGCGAATGGTTGGCGGACGAGGCCGGCTTGCTGCGCAGCAAGGGGCTCAAGGTGACCACCGAGGCGGTCTGGACCAACCAAACGCTCAAGGAGATCCTCCTGCATGTGTCGGAAATGCAACCGGACCTGTTGATCAAGGATGTGCAGCATGAGCCGGCACTGAAACGTGCGTTCGTCACGCCGCTGGACTGGCACCTGCTACGCGAGTGCCCGGCGCCAGTTCACCTGATCGGAGCGCTAACCCATGCGTTGCCGCGCAAGGTGGTCGCGGCGGTCGACCCCTCGTCACCGGAGTCAGAGAGCAGCGGCCTCAACCAGCGAATCATCCAGGAGGCAACCGGGCTTGCACTGCAATGCAATGCAGAACTGCATCTGGTGTATAGCTACGACCTATCCTCGGTCTTTCTTACCGAGACTGATGCCAGAAGTGGGGTCTGGCCGGCTTTGGTTGAGAAGATGCAGGCGTCGCAGAAAGCAACTCTTGAGGCGCTAGCTGAACGCTATGGGGTTCCTGCGGAACGCAGGCACTTCATCATAGGGCCACCGACCACTGCACTCGCCGATTTCGCCAGCCAAATTCAGGCCGATGTCATGGTGATGGGGACGTCGCAGCGCAAAGGGCTGAACAAGTTAGTCGGTAGTACGACTGAGCATCTGTTGTACCAGGTGCCATGTAGCATTTTAGCGATCAGGGTTTAGTTCAGACCGCGCCGCGTCACTCTCAGGTCATTTGGCCATCGTCGTCGCGCAGGTACGCAAGCCAATATACGCCGGCAACCAATAGCGTGCCGCCGACGATATTGCCGAAGGTAACTGCTAGTAGGTTGCCGGCGATGCTGGACCAATCATAGATACCTGCCCCTTCTAACGTGAGGCCGTAGGGCAGGAAGAACCAGTTGGCGATGGAGTGCTCGAAGCCGACCGTAACGAACGCACTAATGGGCAATAGAATGGCGAGAATCTTGTCGCTGACGCTGTGTCCGCCCATCGCCAGCCAAACTGCCAGGCACACCAGGGTGTTGCTGAGTATTCCGCGGGCAAAGGCTTCCAGCCATGACAGTTCAACTTTATCCCGGGCTATCTGCAGGGCGGTATCACCCACGGCGCCTCCCCCCATACTGGCTGTATCGGCACAAGCTACCAGCAGCACGGTGCCCAGGCATCCGACGATATTGCCCAGATAGACCGTGCACCAGTTCCGCAGTATCTCTTGCACGCTGATCAAGCGGCTGGCCCAAGCCATCGCCAACAGATTGTTGCCGGTGAACAACTCCGCCCCGCCGATTACGACCAAGACAAGGCCAAGGCAAAAGCCAAGTCCACCCAGTAGACGGGTAGCGCCGAAGCCCAAGTTACTTTCGGTGACTATCACAGTAAAAAGCAGAGCACCGAGTGATATAAATGCACCCGCAAGCACCGCTAACACGAACAACGTAAGCAGCTTCGCGCGTGCCTTGGCCACCCCCATTTCCTTGACGCGCTGGGCAATCTGTCGTGGCTGGTAGGCATCCTGGAACAGGCGTTTATCTGCCATGGCGATTCAACTGGATTTAACCGGAATGATTTTCTCTGGCTTGATCGCCTCCGGTCGCTTAGGCAGTGATACGGTCAATACGCCCCTGGCAAAACTGGCATCTATCTGGTCGGCATCGATGCCCTTGGGAAGAGGTAAGGTTCGCTCGAAGGCGCCGTAACGGCGTTCGGACAAATAATAGTCCTGCTTCTGTTCTTCAATGCTTTCCCGTTTCTCGCCTTTGATTACCAGGTTGCCGTTGGACAAGGTTATCTCGATATTCTTTTCATCCATGCCAGGCAGTTCGGCGGTGATTTCAAAGCTTGTTTCTTTTTCCGCGATATCCACTGCCGGCATACCGTACAGGCTCAGCCCACGCTGCCAGTCTTGCTCGAGATTCGCATCGCGGCGGCGAAACGGAAGGTGCAGCGAGCGCTGGGAGAACGCTTCGAACAGGTGATCTATCTGGCGCCGCAGGTTATGAAGGTTGAACCAGGAGGTCAGCGTACTTGGCCTGCCACTGGCGGACTGTCGATGAGCAATGGGTACATTCTTAGCAGTATTGGCCATTACTTGACCCTCCATTTTGTCAGTCTTGATATGGACAGGATTGATTCTGTGCTGGCGCAGGCAGGCGACTTTGATCTCGATCAAGAGCTGACGACATGCTTATCGGGGTTCGTTGATTAAGATCAAACAGCGCCCTCGCTGAGCCTCCTAGGCTGAATCGACTGGGTTGGGCTAGGAGTTGGCAATGCGCGTAATTCCAAGCATTTGCACCTTCTGCGGGGTTGGCTGCGGCATCGGCCTGCGGGTGCAGGACGGCCGGGTAATCGGCGTCGAGCCGCAGCCGGGGCACCCGGTCAGCCAGGGCCAGCTGTGCGCCAAGGGCTGGGCCACCAGCTTCGCCATCGACGCGGCCAAGCGCCTGACCGAGCCGCTGATCAAGGAGCATGGCCAGTTTCGCCACGCGAGCTGGGACGAGGCGCTGGCGCGGGTCGCCGAGGCATTTCGCACCGCGCTGGAGGAGGCCGGGCCGCAAGGCGTGGGGGTGATCAGCTGCGCCCGGGCGAGCAACGAGGACAACTACGCCGCGCAGAAATTTGCCCGCGCGGTGCTCGGTACTCACAACATCGACCACTGCGCGCGCATCTGCCACAGCCCGTCGGTGGCGGGCCTGGCGCTGACCCTGGGCTCCGGGGCAATGACCAACAGCATCGCCGATATCGACGAGGCCGAGCTGATCCTGGTGATCGGCGCCGACGTCACCGAGAACCACGCCATGATCGGCGCGCGCATGCTGCGCGCCCAGGCCCGCGGCGCCACGCTGATCGTCGTCGATCCGCGCAAGACCCGCCTGGCGCGGCTGGCGAATATCCACCTGCAACTGCGCCTGGGCAGCAATATCGCCCTGCTCAACGGCCTGCTGCAGATCATCCTGGCCAACGGCTGGGAGAACCGCGCCTTCCTGGAGTCGCGCTGCGCGGATATCCAGCCGCTGCGCCGACATCTGGCCGAGCTGAGCCCGGAACTCAGCAGCGCCCTGACCGGCATCGGCGTAGCCGAGCTGGAGCAGGTGGCCTACCTGTACAGCCACGCGCGCAGCGCCTATACCGCCTACGGCATGGGCATCACCCAGTTCCAGAGCGGCACCAACAATGTCATTGCGGTCTCCAACCTGGCCCTGGCCTGCGGCCAGGTCGGCCGCCCCGGCACCGGCATCAACCCGCTGCGCGGGCAGAACAACGTGCAGGGCGCCTGCGACATGGGTTGCCTGCCCAATGTCTATCCCGGTTACCAGGATGCTGCCGACGCGGCAGTGCAGGCCAAGTTCGCCACCGCCTGGGGCCGGCCTGCGCCGGCGCATCCGGGCCTGACCTCCCTGGGCATGACCCAGGCGGCGCTGGACGGCGCGCTGCGTGCGTTGATGATCATGGGCGAGGAGCCGGTGCTCACCGACCCGGACCAGGGCCACGTGGCCCGCGCCCTGACCGCCCTGGATTTCCTGGTGGTGGTGGAGCTGAGCCTGACCGAAACGGCCAAGCTGGCCGATGTGGTGCTGCCGGCGGCGTCCTTCGCCGAGAAGCACGGCACCTTCACCAACTGCGAGCGCCGCGTGCAGCGCGTGCGCCAGGCCATCGCGCCGCCCGGCGAAGCCCGTTGCGACTGGCAGATCCTCGGCGAGCTGGCCGCGCGCCTGGGTTACCCGGGCATGGCCTGGTCCGATGCCGAGGCGGTGTTCGACGAGATGGCCGGGCTGACGCCGATCTACTCCGCGATGAGTTACTCGGCGCTGGATCGTCAGCACGGCCTGCAATGGCCCTGCGATGGCGAGCATCCGCAGGGCTCGCCGCTGCTGCATGGCCAGGGCTTTCCCATCGGCCGCGCGCGGCTGCTGCCGGTGACCCAGGTCGAACCCGACGAGTGCCCGGACGCCGACTACCCGTTCGCCTTTACCACCCACCGCCTGCACTTTCATTACGGCGGCGGCTCGATGACCCGCCAGTCGCCGCTGCTCGAACGCGAGACCCCGGCCGCGCTGCTGTTCATGCACCCCGACGACGGCGCCAGGCTGGGCCTGCGCGACCAGCAGGCGGTGGCGGTGCGTTCGCGCCGCGGTCGCCTGGAAACCCGCGTGCACCTGACCGACGACGTGCCCCCGGGCACCCTGGCGATGCCTTATCACTTCCGCGAGGCGCCCTGCAACCGGCTGACCAACGCCGCCCAGGACCCGCAGAGCAAGATGCCCGAACTGAAGGCCTGCGCGGTGGCGGTGGAACCGCTGCCGGTGCCTGGCAGGGCGGCGGGAGGCGCGGATCATGCAAGCCTTTAGCCTGGACCGTCCCGAGCGCCTGCGCGCCCATCTGGCGCGCGAGCGCCGGCTCTACGAGGTGCGTGGCGACGGCCAGGGCGGCGCGCACTGGCAACTGGTCGGCGCCGAGGATCTGGACGCCTTCGACGCCAGCGCCGAGCCGCCACCGTTCTCCGCCAAGAGCTTCTTCTTCGCCGAGCGCGAGTTGCTCTTCCGTTTCGACGGTGGCCAGTTCTACTCGGCGCTGCCGGAGGTGGCTCCCCAGGTGTTGTTCGGTGTGCATGCCTGCGATCTGGTCGCACTCGCCTACCAGGACCAGTTCTTCGCCACCGACCCCCATTACCAGGCACGCCGCCAGGCCACCCTGCTGGTCGGGGTCGATTGTCTGCACAGCTGCCAGGGTGGTTTCTGCAGCCTGCTGGACAGTGGCCCCGCGGTGCATGCGCCGACCGCCGACCTGATCCTCCTGCCGCGCCACGAGGAGTCGCGCGCCTGGCTGCTGCTGGTCGCCTCCGAAGCCGGGCGCAAGGCCATGCATGGCCTCAGGCTAGCGGCGGCCAAGTGCGACTGGCGCGCCGAACGGGCCGCCAACAGCCAGCGTGTGGCAGCCGAGCAGGGCGAGCAGCGCGAGGTGCTGGCCGGGATAGCGGCACTCAACAGCGGCAGCATCGCAGGCAGCGTATGGGAGTCCCTGGGGCTGCACTGCCTGGGCTGCTCGGGCTGCACCTCGGTCTGTCCGACCTGTTCCTGCTTCGCCCCGCTGGACCGGCCGAGCGGCGAGGGCGGCGTGCAGCGCGAGCGGGTCTGGGACTCCTGTTTGTACGAAGGCTTCCAGCGCGAGGCCAGCGGCCATAATCCCAGCGCCAGCCCCGGGCAGCGGGTGCAGCGCTTCTGGACGCATAAGTTCGGCGACGCCTTCAAGGAGCGCTTCGAGCGCTACGGCTGCGTCGGCTGCGGCCGTTGCGACCGGGTCTGTCCCGGCGGCATCGGCGTGCATGGCGTGATGCACAAGGTAGGTGGGCAATGATCGACTTAACGCCGCGTAGACTGCAGGTGCTCGACCACTATGCCGATGGCGAGGATGCGCGGCACTTCAGCTTTCGCATCGACTTCCCGCTGCCCGGCGATCTGGCGGTGATGCCTGGTCAGTTCTTTATGCTGACGTTGCCGGGTTTTGGCGAGGCGCCTTTCACTTACGTCAGCCTGCCGGACAGCAGTGGCCGTTTTACCGCCCTGATCCGCCGCATGGGCAGGCTGACCGACGCCCTGTTCGAGCAACCCGAGGGCACCGTACTGGGCTACCGCGGCCCGTTCGGCAAGGGCTGGCCGTTGTTCTTCGGGGCCAGCCGGGTGCTGGCGGTGGCCGGCGGTTGTGGCCTGGCACCGCTGGCGGGGGTGATTAACGAGGTCATCAGCCATTGCCTGCGGCTGCAGTTGAACCTGGTCTACGGCGCCCGCCATGCCGGTGCCCAGGTGCTCGGCCGCGAGCGCGCCGTGTGGCGCCAGCGCCTGCACTGCATCGAAACGCTCGACGTGGCCACGGCGGGGATGCGTCAGGGCTCACCGCTGGCGCATTTCGACGAGCTGTTCGGCGTAGCGCCGCCGGATGCGGTGCTCTGTTGCGGCCCGGAACCGCTGATGCTGGCGACCGCCGAGGCCTGCCTGCAGCGCGGCCTGAGCGCCAACCAGGTGTGGCTTTCGCTGGAACGGCGGATGCATTGCGCGGACGGCCTGTGCGGGCACTGTTACCTGGGTTCCAGCTATGTCTGCCGGGACGGGCCGACCTACCGCTATGACCGCTTCTTGCAGTTGCTCAGCCAGGGCTACATTCGGCCCAGGGTGGAGCAACACAACTTCTGCTGACCTTTCACCGTCGAGGGCTAGCCATGCGTCCAGCGATCATCCGCAAACCCGCCGAGCAGTCGGTCACGCCCAACTGGGACGACAGCGCCGCGGCCCGCGCCGCCTTCTCCTGGCAGGCCCAGGCCGGCGAGCTTTGCGGCCTACCGGGCGGCGGCCTGAACCTGGCCTACGAGGCAGTCGACCGGCACGCCCAGGGGCGCCGGCGGCAGCATGTCGCCCTGCGCCTTCTCGACCGCAACGGCGGCCGCTGCGACATCAGCTACGCACGCCTGAGCAGCCTGAGCAATCGTTTCGCCAACGTGCTCAAGGGGCTCGGCGTGCAGCCCGGGGAGCGCCTGTTCGTGCTCTGCGGGCGTGGCCTGGAGCTGTACCTCGGGGTGCTCGGCGGGCTCAAGCTGGGCTGCGTGGTCTGCCCACTGTTTTCCGCCTTCGGCCCGGAGCCGATCGAGACCCGCCTGCGCATCGGCGAGGGCAGCGTGCTGCTGACCAGCGAGGCGCTGTACCGGCGCAAGGTGGCGGGCATCCGCGAGCGCCTGCCGCAGCTCCGGCAGGTGCTGCTGTACGAGGACAATGGCGGCGCGGTGGATACCCCGCCGGGCACCCTGAGCCTGGCGCAGCTGCTGGCCGAGGCAAGCGACGACTTTGCCATTACGCCGACCACTGCCGACACGCCCGCGCTGCTGCACTTCACCAGCGGCACCACCGGCACGCCGAAGGGCGCGTTGCACGTGCACGGCGCGGCGCTGACCCACCTGGTCACCGGCAAGTACGCCCTCGACCTGCACCCCGACGACATCTACTGGTGCAGCGCCGACCCCGGCTGGGTCACCGGCACCTCCTACGGCATCCTCGCGCCCTTGCTGCTCGGCGTCACCAGCGTGGTCGACAGTGGCGAGTTCGATGCCGAGCGCTGGTACAGCATCCTTGAGACGCAAGGGGTCAGCGTCTGGTACACCGCGCCCACGGCCATCCGCATGCTGATGAAGGCCGGCGCCGAGCTGGCCCGACGGCATCGCTTTCCGCGGCTGCGCTTCATAGCCAGCGTCGGCGAGCCGCTCAATCCCGAGGCGGTGTGGTGGGGCCAGGACGTGCTCGGCCTGCCGATCCACGACAACTGGTGGCAGACCGAGACCGGCGGCATCATGCTCGCCAACACCCTGGCCATGCCGATCAAGCCCGGCTCCATGGGCAAGCCGCTGCCGGGCGTGGAGGCGGCCATCGTGTCTCGCGACGAGCAGGGCGGGTTGATCCTGCTGGGCGACGAGACGGTCGGCGAACTGGCCCTCAAGCAGCCCTGGCCGGCGCTGTTTCGTGGCTACCTGGGCCAGGAGGAGCGTTACCGGCGCTGCTTCGTCGGCGACTGGTACCTCAGTGGCGACCTGGCCCGGCGCGACGCCGACGGTTACTACTGGTTCGTCGGCCGCAGCGACGACGTGATCAAGTCGGCCGGCCACCTGATCGGCCCGTTCGAGGTCGAAAGCGCGCTGCTGGAGCACCCGGCGGTGGCCGAGGCGGCGGTGATCGGTCTGCCCGACGCGCTGCTCGGCGAGACGGTCAAGGCCTTCGTCAGCCTGAAGAGCGGCATCGAGCCCAGTGCGGCGCTGCACGATGAACTGCTCGGCCATGGGCGCAAGCGCCTGGGCGCCGCGGTGGCGCCCAAGGCCCTGGCGTTTCTGCCGGACCTGCCGCGCACCCGCAGCGGCAAGCTCATGCGCCGCCTGCTCAAGGCCCGCGAGCTGGGCCTGCCGGAGGGTGACACCTCGACCCTGGAGAACCCGAGATGAGCGCGCCGCTGCCGTTTTCCCGCGAGTTCGCCCTGCGCCTGCTGCACGACATGCTGCGTATCCGCCGCCTGGAGGAGCGCGCCGCCGAACTGTACGGCGCCGGCAAGATCCGCGGCTTCCTGCACCTGTATATCGGCGAGGAGGCGGTGGCGGTGGGCGCGCTGCACGCCCTGGCGGCGGACGATGCGGTGGTGGCCACCTACCGCGAGCACGGCCACGCGCTGCTCAAGGGCGTGTCGATGAACGCGATCATGGCCGAGATGTACGGCAAGCAGCAGGGTTGCTCGCGCGGCCGTGGCGGCTCCATGCACCTGTTCGACGCCGCCACCCGCTTCTTCGGCGGCAACGCCATAGTCGCCGGTGGCCTGCCGCTGGCGGTCGGCCTGGCCCTGGCCGAACGCATGCAGGGTGGCTCGCGCCTCGTCGCCTGCTTCTTCGGCGAGGGCGCGATGGCCGAGGGTGCCTTCCACGAGGCGCTCAACCTGGCGGCGCTGTGGCGTTTGCCGGTGCTGTTCTGCTGCGAGAACAACCTGTACGCCATGGGCACCGCGCTGGCGCGTTCCGAGTCGCAGACCGACCTGTGCGCCAAGGCGGCCTCCTACCGGGTGCCGGCCCAGGTGGTGGACGGCATGGACGTGGTGGCGGTGCAGCAGGCCACTGCGGCGGCGGTGCAGCAGGTGCGCGGCGGCGCAGGACCGTTCTTCCTCGAATTGCAGACCTACCGCTTCCGCGCCCACTCGATGTTCGACCCCGAGCTGTACCGCGACAAGGCTGAGGTGGCCAAGTGGAAGGAGCGCGGGCCGATCCACAGCTACAGCGCCCGGTTGAAGGCGTTGGAGCTGCTGGACGAGCTGGGCTTTCTGAGCATTGCCGCCGAGGTGGACGTCGAGGTGGAGAAGGCGGTGGCCTTCGCCGAGGCCGGCAGCCTGGAACCGCTTGGCGACCTGCTGCGCGATGTGCATACCCCGGAGGACGCGGCATGAGTACGCGCACCACCTATCGAGAAGCGTTGCGCCAGGCCCTGCGCGAGGCGCTGCAGCGCGATGCACGGGTGTTCCTGATGGGCGAGGATGTCGGCCGCTATGGCGGCACCTACGCGGTGTCGCGGGATTTGCTGGCGGAATTCGGCCCGGAGCGCATCCGCGACACGCCGCTGTCGGAACTGGGTTTCGTCGGTGCCGGCATCGGCGCGGCGCTCGGTGGCATGCGGCCGATCGTCGAGGTGATGACGGTGAACTTCAGCCTGCTCGCCCTTGACCCGCTGATGAATACTGCGGCGACGTTGCGGCATATGTCTGGCGGCCAGTTCTCCGTGCCCCTGGTGCTGCGCATGGCCACCGGCGCCGGGCGCCAGCTGGCGGCGCAGCATTCGCACAGCCTGGAAGGCTGGTATGCGCATATCCCCGGGTTGAAGATTCTCGCCCCGGCCACCCTGGAGGACGCCCGCGGCATGCTCTGGCCGGCGCTGCAGGACCCCGACCCGGTGCTGATCTTCGAGCACGCCCAGCTGTACAACCTGGAAGGCGAATTGGACGAGGGCGGCGTGGTGGACATCCGTTCGGCGCGGGTGCGCCGCGCCGGTCGCGATCTGAGCCTGGTCGCCTATGGCGGCACCCTGGGCAAGGCCCTGGCGGCGGCCGAGGAACTGAGCGGTGCGGGCATCGACGCCGAGGTCATCGACCTGCGCGTGCTGCGCCCGCTGGACGACGCGACCCTGCTGGCGTCGGTGCGCAAGACCCGGCGCCTGCTGGTGGTGGACGAGGGCTGGCGCAGCGGCAGCCTGGCCGCCGAGGTCATCGCCCGCGTCAGCGAGCAGGGTTTCTATGAACTGGATGCACCACCGGCGCGGGTCTGCAGCGCCGAGGTGCCGATCCCCTATGCCAAACATCTGGAGGAAGCGGCGCTACCCCAGGTGCCGGCCATCGTGGCGGCGGCGCGGGCACTGTGCGGTTAGCGCGGGAGAAGACCGATGATCGAGTTCAAACTGCCATCGCTCGGTTCCGACATGGACGAGGGCACCCTGCTGGAGTGGAAGGTACAGCCCGGCGAGCGGGTGACGCGCGGCCAGGTGGTCGCCGTGGTGGATACCGCCAAGGCGGCGGTCGATGTGGAGTGCTGGCAGGAGGGGGAGGTCTTCGAGCTGCTGATCGAACCCGGCGCCAAGGTCCCGGTGGGCACGCCCATCGCCACGCTGCTGGAGCCCGGCGAGAGCCCCGAGACCGCGCGGCGCAAGGCGCCGAGCACGCTGCAACCCACCCCTGCGGCGCCCGCTGCGACGGCAGTCGCACCCGCGCTGGCTGAGGCGACCCGGCCGCGCATCTCGCCGGCGGCGCGCAAGCGGGCCGTCGAACTGGGGCTGGACGTCGCCACCCTCAAGGGCAGCGGCCCCCATGGCGTGGTCAGTCTGGAAGACGTCGAGGCTGCCGCTCGGGCAGCCGTGCCGGTGGACCGTCAGGCCAGCATGCGCCATGCGATCGCCATGGCCATGAGCCGTTCCAAGCGCGAAATTCCGCATTACTACCTGAGCGAGACTATCGCCCTCGGCAAGCTCATGGCCTGGTTGCAGGCCCACAATGCCGAGCTGCCGCCGGAGCAGCGCCTGCTCCCGGCGGTGCTGTTACTCAAGGCGGTGGGCCTGGCGCTGCGCGAGTATCCGCAGCTCAACGGCTTCTGGCGCGACGACACCTTCCAGGCGGCGCCGGGCATTCATCTGGGGGTTGCCATCGCGCTGCGCCAGGGTGGGCTGATCGCCCCGGCGCTGCACGACGTGGCCGACAAGCCGGTGGTGCAGTTGATGAGCGAGTTCAGCGATCTGGTACAACGCGCGCGCAGTGGCTCCCTGCGCAGCTCGGAGCTGAGCGACGCCAGCCTGACCGTCACCAATCTGGGTGAGCAGAGCGTGGACAGCGTATTCGGCGTGATCTATCCGCCGCAGGTCGCGCTGGTCGGCTTCGGCGGCATCGTCGAGCGTCCCTGGGTCGAGGCGGGGCAGCTCTGCGTGCGGCCGCAGGTGGTCGCCAGCCTGGCCGCCGACCACCGCGCCAGCGACGGTCACCTGGGCGCGCGCTTTCTCGGCGCCATCGGCCGGTTGCTGCAAGAGCCCGAACGGCTCTGAGGAGGGTGCGATGGACGCCGCAGAGATCCGCCGCCTGGTGCTCGAAGAGCTGCAACGCATCGCCCCGGAGTTGGAGCCCGAACAGCTGCGCGGCGACCGCCCGCTGCGCGACGAGGTGGATCTGGATTCGATGGACTGGCTGCGCCTGCTCAGTGCGCTGCACCAGCGCCTGGGAGTGAACATCCCCGAAGCCGACTACCGGCGCCTGGACAGCCTGGACGCGTTGGTGGCCTATCTCGCTCGCCGCGTCTGAGATACACCGCCTCAGCGCCTGTCGAGGCTGTGGTAGAGCTCGTCCTCCTCGGCGAAATGCAGGCTCAGCAGGGTGTCCAGACGCAGCAGCAGGCGCTGGATTTCCGCCAGCGAGCTACCCTTGGCATCGCCCGACAGGTCGGCACTCATGCGCTCCAGCAGGTGTGCCAAGCGGAAGATTTCCCGATGGGTATGGCTCAGCGCCGCGAGCGGATCCTCGCCCGGCAGGCGCTGGGCCAATTGCGGATACAGGCGGTCCTCGTCGGCCTGCTCATGGGGGATCAGCTGGCGCTGCAGCGCCTCGACCAGGCCGGCCAGTTCCTCCCGCGCCTGCGCCGGCGGCGTGCTGTCGAGGCCTTCGGCCGCCGCGCGCAGCCGTTCGAGCAGGGGCAGGAGGGCGGCATGCTCCTGGCGCAGGCTGTCGATCCATTCGCCGGTGAGCGTGGGGGCGGCCCGTTCGCGCCAGCCCGCGCCGAGGGCGCGCAGCGCATTGCCGATCACCGCCAGGTCGATGACTTCCTGCACGATCGCCCCCGCCAGCGCCGGCAGGTAACCGGCGACCGCCAGCAGCATGGCCAGCAGCGACAGGCCTATCCCCACCATGACCCCCTGCACCGCGATGCCACGGGAGCGGCGAGCGATGCGCAGGGCTTCGGCGACCCGGTCCAGACGGTCGGCCAAGAGCACCACCCCGGCTGCTTCGGAAGAGGCATTGGCGCCGCCGGCACCCAGGGCGATGCCGACATCGGCCGCCGCCAGGGCCGGGGCGTCGTTGATGCCATCGCCGACCATCAGGGTGGTGCCGTCGCTCTTGCCCTGGGCGATGGCCGCGACCTTGCCGGCGGGGGAGAGGCCGGCGCGGATCTCGTCGACGCCGACGGCCATGCCGATGGTCTGCGCCGCCTCCGAACGGTCGCCGGTGAGCATGACGATGTGGCGGATGCCGGCCTGGCGCAGCAGGCGTAAAGCCCGCGGGGACTCCAGGCGCAGGCGGTCGGAGAACAGTACGGCGCCGGCCATCACGCCGTCGATGGCGATGAAGCTGGCGCCCGCCACCTCGTAGGCCATGCGCCGCAGCATGCCCTCGGTCCAGGGCACGGCCGGCGTGGCTGCGGCGACATAGTCATGGCCGCCGAGCATCACCGCGTGCCCGTCGACCACCCCGCACAGGCCGGCCCCGGGCTGCTCTTGCACCTCCAGGGCACGCTCCAGGCTCAGCCCGTGGTTGCGCGCGGCCTCGACTATGGCCTGCGCCACCAGGTGCGGCGAGGACTGCGCCAGCGAGCCGGCCAGGCGCAGCAGCTGCTCCTGCGAGTAGCTGCCTGCGCTTTCCACGGAGAGTACGCTGGCATGCCCCGTGGTCAGGGTGCCGGTCTTGTCGAGAAACAGCAGCCGGGCGCGGGCCAGCGCCTCCAGGGTGGCGCCGTCCTTGACCAGGATGCCGCGGTGCGCGCACCGCGAGATGCCGGACATGATCGCCACCGGCACCGCCAGGATCAGCGGGCAGGGCGTGGCCACCACCAGCACCGCCAGCACACGCAGCGGGTCGCCGCTGATCAGCCAGGCCAGGCCAGCCAGCGCCAGGGTGACGGGGATCAGCAGCAGGGCGTAGCGATCGGCCAGGCGCACGAAGGGCGCGCGCGACAGGCGTGCGGCCTCGACCATCCGCACTATGGCCGCGTAGGTGCTCTGGGTCGCCGGGTGGCTGGCGCGCATCTCGAACGGCGCGCCGGCGTTCAGCGCGCCACTGCGCAAGGCTTCGCCGGGGGCGCGACGCACCGGCAGCGGCTCGCCGGTCAGCGCCGACTCGTCCAGGGTGGCCGTGCTGTCGAGCACCACGCCGTCCACCGGCACCACTTCGCCCAGGCGCAGCAGCAGGCGGTCGCCGGCCTGGACCTGCTCCACCGGCACCTGTTCCAGTTCGCTGCCGCGATAGCGCCAGGCCACGCGCGGGGCACGGTCGATCAGACGGCGCAGCTCGCGCTCGGCCCGCCGCGCGCTGTAGCTCTCCAGCGCGCGACCGCTGGCCAGCATCAGGGCGACCAGCGCGGCCACCAGGGCCTGGCCGAAGAACACGGCGGTGCCGATGGCCAGCAGCGCGATCAGGTCGACGCCGATCTCCTTGCGGCGCAGGCGGGCCAGAATCTCCACCAGCAGCAGGCCCGCGGCCAGCAGGGCGCTGCCGCTCCACAGCAGGGTGGCGAGCTCGCCCTGACCGAGGCCGCGCAGCAGCAAGCCGCCGGAAAAGGCCAGCAGGGCGATGCCAGGCAGAACCAGGCTGAGCCAGCTAGACGAGATGTTCAAGGCGGCTCCGGGGAGGATGACTGGTTCCGGTAGCTGCGCGTAAGTGCCCGGCCCGAGGATCGAGCAACCGGTGGCAGAGGCCGTGGTGCCAGGCCCCCGGCGCTGTTGCAGGCGCGCACTCGAGCCTGCGGTGCGATTTCTCCACGGTCTGCACTCCAGTTCCCGGCAGGTCGCGCGACTGCCTGGCGGTGTGAAGCACGCCTTCGGCCAGGCGGCTCGCCTCTGTCAACCTAGTGCAAGCCCTGCGACTCGGCCAATTGCGCCAGCCGCCGAGCAGGCCGCGCGCCCGTGAATGACAGCCAGCGGGTCAACTGGGCTTGGCACGGCGGGGCGTGCCCCCAGGTTTCAGTCACGCGACCAATGCACCGCCAGGTGGTGCTCGTCGTCCGCATATTGGTAGCTGCATTCGCCCTTGAAGGCGCCGGTCAGGGCATGGCCGAGGCGCTGGGCCAGGTGGATGCCGGTGGTAGTGACCTGCAGGCCGTCCCCTCGCTCGCTGACCTTGATCAGGCGTTCCAGCGCATGCTGGGCTTTCTCAGCGGCCTCGGTGTTGTGGATCAGGCCGAGCACCTCCTCACGGTGTGCCGCCAGGAAGCTGCCGGTCAGGCGCAGGGTGCCGGCCGGTTGGTCGTCGGCGATGCGCCGGCAGGCCGGGCAGGCATGGGCCTGGGCATCCTCCGGTACCGCCTGCTGCCAGCTCCAGCGGCCCTGGTGGCGCACGGCGCCGCATTGCGGGCAGTGCGCGCTGCCTCCCGGCATCTCGAGGTAGGGGTCGTCCTGGGCCGGCTTGAACAGCTTGTTCCTCTGGCTCTGCTGATGTTTGTCCATGACGCGCTCCTCATTGTCTGGGGCGAGGCAATCCCCGCTATTCTGTCCTTTTGCGCCGCTTTCGCGGCGGCCATATTGATGTGCATCAAGCCGCGGCCGGCACCGTCGTACGACCGAGCAGCCACTGGCTCAGTAGCCTCGAGGGCCAGCGGCAGGCGTGCGCTTTGGCTGTCGGCGAACTGGCGGCGGAAGGGTTTGCACAGCAAAACAGCCGTGCTCCGTCCTGCTCGGTCAATGACAGGACGGGCGGTTGAGCAGACGGATCAGCAGCAAGGCCAGCAGGGCACCGAGGATGGCAAGAGCTGCATCCTTCTGCGCATCCCACTCGTCGCCCTGGGTGCCGAGGAAGGCCGTGCCCAGATCCGGGGCCACCACCAGCGCGGCGAGCATTTCCATTTGCTCGTAGAGGCTGCTCAGAGCCATCACCGTGGCCAGGCAAAGCGGCATCAGCCACAGCCCGGAAACCCTGGCGTTTTTTTGCAGCAGCTCGTGCAGGGGGTAAGTCAGCAGGAGGCCAAAGGCGAAATGCACCAGGCGGTCGTAATGGTTGCGTTCGAGTTCAAGCTGTTCGCTGAGCCAGAAGCCGAAGGGTGTTTCCGAGTAGGTGTAATGCGAACCGTACAGATGCAGAACGAGGAACAGGCTGAGCAGGCCGTAGGATACCGATGAGAGCACGAGGCGCCGCCGAGTGATCAGCAACAGGGCGACCAGGGCGAACACCAGGAGATTCTCCAGCAACCAATCCTGACGGCTCACCGGGCTGATTGCAGACCAGAGCCAAACGCCAAGCACCAGCGTGCTGCATAAGCTGAGCAGGGCGGTTCGGGCAGATTTCATCGGTATGGCTCCGACGCCAGCGCGTTCCATGAATGGTAGCGAATGGCTGGCGAGCGCCAAGGTGTGCATCCATTCGCCTTGTCTTGTTTAATTGCAGGCTGCGACTCATTCCCGTCTTTATAAGCCCGTATCTAGGAAGGGATGCCACACTGGTGAGCCTTTTAAAGCTGCAACGGTATACCGTTAGCCTGGTTCCTAACGGGAGGCAGCTAACCAGCTGTATAGGCGCTCCGTGTCTTCGAGTCGGGACAGCTCGCTGCCTTCGGCCATGATCGCCGCTGTGCCGGCCGCCACACCGTAGCGCGCCGCCACTGACCAGCTCGCCCCTGAGGCGCGTTTGAGTACCATCGCCGCCAGCAGACTATCGCCCGCACCAACCGTGCTGCGGCGCGGCACGGTCGGAGCCGGAATGCGCTCGCAGACGTCGGCGGTCACCAGCAGCGCCCCTTGTGCACCAAGGGAAACCAGCACGGCTTCCGTGCGTCCCGCTGCCACCAGATCCCGGGCCACTTGATTCAGATGCTCCGGTCCGGCGATAGGCTCACCAAGCATGGCTGCGAGTTCGTCCAGATTCGGCTTGATCAGCAGCAGGCCACCGATATCCAGCATCTGACGCAGAGCGCTGCCGTTGCTGTCTACCACGCAGCGGCAACCCCGGCGTTGTGCATTGCCCAGCAGACGCGGCAGGAAGTCCGCGGCCAGACCTTCTGGCAGGCTACCGCTGATGACCAGAAAATCCGCGGCGGGCAATGTCTCCAAAGCCGACAGCACCGCGCTCTGCTCCTGGGGCGAGAGTGGATTTCCCGGGAGGACGAAACGGTACTGTTGGTTGTCGGCCCGGTTGGTGACGTTGATGCACTCGCGTGTCCAGCCGGACACCGAGACCGCATGAAAAGGCACGCCCTCAGCCTTCAATAATTCAAGCAGGTGTTCGCCAGTGGAGCCGCCAACGGGAAACAGGGCCACTGTCTCTCCGCCGAGTCGTCGAATCGTCCGCGACACGTTGATCCCGCCACCCCCAGGCGCGTACGCCGGTGCGCTACAGCGCAGCTTGTCGTGAGGGCGCAGGTGCTGCACGCATGTGGCCAGATCCAATGCGGGACTCAGGGTCAGGGTGAGGATGCAGCGGGCGATCATTATTGCTCCCTCCTGCTGCCAGACTGCAGCGCCTAGTTCCAGCTTAGGCTATGTCTGGATGGCGGATGGTCGCGAAGCACCAGGCCAGGCCCCTGGGCTCACGGTTTGAGCGTTTTGGTTTGCCCCGTTATGCCGGTGAGCGGCGGATTGCCCATCCTGGCCGCTCAGGTGTCCGTCACTTCCCGGCAAGGATTGCAGACGGGTGGTGGGCGAGGCGCTGACTTTGTTCCTGTATTGGCTGCTCGGCATGCACCGGCGCAATCGCGAGCGATTGCGCGCTCACGTTCAGCTCGATTCGCTGTCGATACCCAGCGAGGTGTAGTTGGGCCATTGCCGCAGCAGGGTTTCGACGAACTGCTCGGCTGCCGGCGACAGCGACGAGCCGCGGCGGCGCACCAGGCCCAGGGTGCGGCTGATCACCGGGTCGACCAGCGGGCGCCTGACCAGGATCGGATGGTCCTCGGCCGGCATGGCCAGGCTGGGGAGGGCGGCGATGCCCAGGCCGGCCTCGACCATGCCCAGCGAGGTCGACAGGTGCTGCACCTCGTAGAACCAGCTCGGGCGCCAGTCGAGATGGGCCAGGCCGTGGTCGAGCAGCACCCGGTTGCCGCTCAGGCGGCCGACGCCGATCAGGCGGTAGTCGCTGAGCTCGCGCCAGGCCACTTCCGGCTGCTTGGCCAGGGGATGGTCGCGCCGGCAGGCGAGCACGAAGGGTTCGTTGACCAGTGGGGTGAAGTCGATTTCCGCGCTCTGTCCGCTCTGCATGTTGATGCCGAAATCTGCCTCGCCACGAATCACCGCCTCCAGTCCCTCATGGGCGCTGAGATCGAGGATGCGGATGCGGATCTTAGGGTACTGCTGATTGAAGGCGCGGATCACCGTCGGCAGGAAATAGAAGGCAGCCGTGGGGATGCAGGCCAGGGTGACCTGGCCGGACTGGCGCTCGGCCAGCTCGCGGATGCCGAGGATCGAGCGCTCGAAGTCGTCCAGCAGGCGCTGCGCCTTGGGCAGAAAATCCCGGCCTACTGCGGTCAGGCTGACTCGGCGCGTGGTGCGGTCCAGCAGCTGGATGCCGAGGCTTTCCTCGAGCTTCTGCATGCGCCGGGTCAGCGCCGGCTGGGACAGGTGGATGGCATTGGCGGCCTCGTGAAAATTGCCGAACTCGGCGATTTTCACGAAGGCGCGGATGTCTTGAAGTTCGTAATTCATGCGCTTTGGTTATTAGTCGGTCGTATTTTTGTCTGCAGATTACCAATGAACCCTAGTCTTTGCGCTGAGGACTGGCAAGCGAGGGAATACCCCCATGCATTAATGCGTATAATGCAATAAATATAGAAATATATGCATTTTACAGAAGAAAGTGTTGCTCCCCATAATCGACGCAAAGCAACAATCACTAGCTTTATTGCGTTGGAGGCATCATGCGGACGGTACCTTGCGTACTCATGCGAGGCGGTACTTCGAAAGGGCCGGTCTTTCTGGCCAACCACCTGCCCACTGACCCGCTGCAGCGCGACGAGCTGTTGCTCAGCCTGATGGGCTCGGGCCACGAGCTGGAAATCGACGGTATCGGCGGTGGCAGTCCGCAGACCAGCAAGGTGGCGATCGTCAGCCGCTCGCCGCACCCGGACGCCGATGTCGACTACCTGTTCGTGCAGGTCATGGTGACCCAGCGCCGGGTCGACACCGCGCCCAACTGCGGCAACATGCTCTGCGCCATCGGGCCCTTCGCCATCGAGCACGGGCTGGTGAACGCGGGCTCGCCGATGACCCGGGTGCGCATCCGCAACCTCAACACCAATACCTTCGTCGATTCCGACGTGATGACCCCGGGCGGCCGCGTGCGCTACGACGGCGATACCACCATCGATGGCGTGCCCGGCAGCGCTGCGCCGATCAAGCTGACCTTCCTCAATGCCGCCGGTGCCAAGACCGGCCGCCTGCTGCCCACCGGCCGGGTGCGCGACCTGTTCGACGGTGTCGAAGTCACCTGCATCGACATGGCCATGCCCATGGTGCTGCTGCATGCCGAGGCGCTGGGCAAGACCGGTTACGAGTCGCCGGCCGAACTGGATGCCGACACGGCGTTCCTCCAGCGCCTGGAGCGCATCCGCCTGCAGGCCGGGCTGGCCATGGGGCTGGGGGACGTTGCGCAGATGGTCATTCCCAAGCCGGTGCTGCTGGCCCCGGCGCGCAATGGCGGCACGCTGAGCGTGCGTTATTTCATGCCGCACAACTGCCACCGTTCGGTCGCCGCCACCGGCGCCATCGGCCTGGCCACGGCCTGCGCCGTGCCCGGCAGCGTCGCCCAGGATGTCGCGCCCATTGCAGGCGAGGCGCTGGTGCGCCTGGAGCATCCGGGCGGGCAGATCGAGGTTTCCCTGCAGCCTGCCGCCGACGGCAACCCCGAGAACCTGCGCGCCTCGCTGGTGCGCACCGCGCGCCGTCTGTTCTCGGGTGAGGTTTACATCCCCAGCCTGCGGCGTACGGGCAGCTGACTTCGCCTCACCACAACCACACCCCTAGGGCCAACCACAATGACAAGAAGAAAATCCCTAAGCTGCTCCGCCTTCGGCATCACGGTTCTGGCACTGCCTGGCGCCAGCGTTCACGCCGCCGGTTTCATCGAGGACAGCAAGGCCAGCCTGGAGCTGCGCAACTTCTACCTCAACCGTGACTTTCGCGAGGATGCCGGGCAGAACAAGCGCGAGGAATGGGCGCAGGGTTTCATCCTCAATCTCGAGTCCGGCTACAGCCAGGGCACGGTCGGTTTCGGCCTCGATGCCCTCGGCATGCTCGGCGTCAAGCTCGACTCCTCGCCGGATCGCAGCGGCACCGACCTGCTGCCGCGCGACAGCCGCAACCGCGCCGAGGACGACTACAGCAAGCTCGGCGTGACCGGCAAGGCGCGTTTCGCCGAGAGCCAGCTGCGCGTGGGCACCCTGCTGCCGAAGATGCCCTATCTGCAGTACAGCAACGCGCGCCTGCTGCCGCAGGTATTCGAGGGCTGGCAGCTGCAGAGCAAGGACCTCGAGCGCGCCACCTTCACCCTCGGCGAGATCGACCGCGTG
This sequence comes from Pseudomonas sp. AOB-7, assembly GCF_003696305.1. GTDB lineage: Bacteria > Pseudomonadota > Gammaproteobacteria > Pseudomonadales > Pseudomonadaceae > Aquipseudomonas. Next base: position 267,886 of record NZ_RFFK01000002.1, read on the forward strand.
GTGCAGCGCAGCGTCTCGGGCTCCGAGAAGCTGGCGCTGAACAACAAGAACCGCCGCTTCGGCGCCAGCCCTGAAAGCGATGAGCTGCGCTTCGGCGGGGTGGATTACGCGATCAATCCGCAACTTTTGGCCAGCTATCACTATGCCGAGCTGAGCGACGTCTATCGCCAGCACTTCGTCGGGCTGCAGCACGGCCTGGCGCTGGGCGACGGCAAGCTGAAAAGCGACCTGCGCTACTTCAACAACAGCGAAGCCGGGCGGAAACTGGTGGGCGACATCGACAACCAGGTCATCAACGCCATGTTCACCTACAGCATCGCCGGCCATGCGCTGGGGCTGGCCTACCAGAAAATGCTCGGCGACGACGCCTTCACCTATGTCGACGGGGCCACGCCCTATCTGACCAACTTCCTGCAGATCAACGATTTCGCCGGCCCCGACCAGCGTTCCTGGCAGCTGCGCTACGACTTCGATTTCGCCCGTGTCGGGGTGCCCGGCCTGACCTTCATGACCCGCTACGTGCGCGGCGATCAGGTCGACCTGGCCGTCGGCGAAGGGCGGGAGTGGGAGCGCAACACCGATATCGCCTACGCCTTCGTCGAGGGCCCGCTGAAGAATCTCAAGGTGACCTGGAGGAACGCCACCTACCGTTCGAGCTTCGTCCGCGACCTGGACGAGAATCGTCTGATCCTGAGTTACATCGTGCCGCTCTGGTAAAGCGCCGGCTGTGCATACAAGTCTAATAAGAGGAACCTCACCATGATCACCTGCTCCATTCGCCGTACTCTGCCGTTTTCCCTCGCCCTGTTGCTCGCCAGTGGTTCGGTGCTCGCCGGCGAGCCTTCGCGTCCGGAGTGCATCGCTCCGAGCAAGCCGGGCGGCGGCTTCGACCTGACCTGCAAGCTGGCCCAGGCCGGATTCAAGGACGAGGGTCTGCTCAAGGCGCCCATGCGCGTGACCTACATGCCGGGCGGCATCGGCGCCGTGGCCTACAACTCCATCGCCGCCAACCGCCGTGCCGAGCCCGGCACCCTGGTGGCCTTCTCCGGCGCCTCGCTGCTGAACCTGGCCCTGGGCAAATACGGTCGTTTCGACGAGAACGCAGTGAAATGGCTGGCCACTGTCGGCAACGACTACGGCACCCTGGCGGTGCGCGAGGATTCGCCTTACCAGAACCTCGACGATGTGGTGCAGGCGCTGAAGAAAGACCCGAAAAGCATCGTGGTCGGCGGTGGTGGCAGTGTCGGCGGCCAGGGTTGGGTGAAGATCGCCTTGTTGGCCCGCGCAGCCGGCGTCGACCCGCGCGAGTTGCGTTATGCCGCCTTCGAGGGCGGGGCCGAGCATTACATGGCGCTGATGGGTGGGCACGTGGATCTGGTCACCGGCAGCGCCAGCGAGATTCGTGCGCAGCAGGGCAACAAGATCCGCACCCTGGCGATCTTCAGCGAGGAGCGCCTGGGCGGTGAGCTGGCCTCCATTCCGACTGCCCGCGAGCAGGGCTACGAGATCCAATGGCCGCTGATTCGCGGCTACTTCCTCGGCCCGGATGTGAAAGAGCAGGACGTGGCCTGGTGGAGCGAGCGCTTCGCCAAGCTCAACGCCTCCAGCGACTTCCAGGCCTACCTGGCCGACCGCGACGTGCTGCCTTACTACGTCACCGGTCCGGAGCTCGAAGCCCTGGTGAAAAGCCAGGTTGCGGAGTACCGCAAGCTGGGCCGCGAGTTCGGTCTGGTCGAGTAGTCGAGTCCTCCTGCGCCGTCACCGACGGCGCAGCATTCTGGAGCGCATCCACATGCATGATCGTATCTTCGCGGGGATCACCCTGCTGCTGTGCTGTGTCCTGGCATTCCTCGCCTGGGGTTACAGCGCATCCTTTTCCTATGAGCCGGTGGGGCCCAAGGCCTTCCCGCTGCTGCTGTTGCTGCTGATCGCCTTTGGCTGCGTGCAACTGCTGCTCAAGCCGAGCAGCGACACCCACGGCGAGGAACCGCCGCTGAACCGGGAGGTGATGTTCAAGGCGCTCGCCTTCCTCGGTCTGATGATCGGCTATGCAGTGCTGTTCGAAACGCTCGGCTTCATCCCCGCCAGCGTGCTGTTCGGTATCGGCATGGCGCGTCTCTACGGTGGTAGCTGGCTGCAAAGCCTGGTCAGCGGGGGCGTTCTGGCCCTCGGCCTCTACCTGCTGTTCGACAGAGCCCTCGCGGTACCGCTGCCGCTTGGCATCCTTGCAACCCTGGAGAGCTGAACCCATGGATACTTTCGGTTATCTCAGCCATGGCTTCGGCGTGGCGCTTAGCCCCTACAACCTGGTCACTGCGCTGTGCGGCACCCTGATCGGTACCATCGTCGGCCTGCTGCCGGGCCTCGGCCCGATCAACGGCGTGGCGCTGCTGATCCCGGTGGCCTTCGCCCTCGGCCTGCCGCCGGAAACCGCGCTGATTCTGCTCGCGGCCGTATACCTGGGCTGCGAATACGGCGGCCGCATCTCCTCGATTCTGCTCAACATTCCGGGTGAGGCGTCCGCGGTGATGACCACCCTCGACGGCTACCCGCTGGCGCGTCAGGGCCAGGCTGGCGTCGCACTGTCGCTGTCGGCCTGGAGCTCGTTCATCGGCGGCCTGATCGCCACGGTCGGTGTGGTGCTGTTCGCGCCGCTGCTGGCCAGTTGGGCGGTGGCCTTCGGTCCCGCCGAATACTTCGTGCTGATGGTGTTCGCCATCACCTGTCTGGCGGGAATGGCCGGCAACAAGCCGTTGAAGACCGCCATAGCCGCGCTGATCGGCCTGTTGCTGTCGTGCGTGGGCATCGATGCCAACAGCGGCGTCTATCGCTTTACCTTCGGCAGCCTGGGGCTGGCCGATGGCATCCAGTTCGTGGTGCTGGTGCTGGGTCTGTTCTCGGTCAGCGAGCTGCTGGTGCTGCTCGAGCGCACCCACCATGGCCAGAAAGCCATCAAGGCCAGCGGGCGCATGCTGTTCAGCCTGAAGGAGGGCGGCTTCGTCCTGGCCACCAACCTGCGCAGCGGCGTGGTCGGTTTCGTCCTCGGCGTGCTGCCTGGCGCCGGCGCGACGCTGGCCAGCGCGGTGTCCTACATGAGCGAGAAGCGCCTGGCGGTCAAGGACAACAAGTTCGGCAACGGCGACCTGCGTGGCCTGGCCGCACCGGAAACCGCCAACAGCGCCGCAGCCTGTGGCTCCATGGTGCCGATGCTGACCCTCGGCGTGCCGGGTTCGGGCACCACCGCGGTGATGCTCGGCGCCCTGACGCTGTACAACATCACCCCGGGCCCGCTGCTGTTCCAGAACCAGCCGGACATCGTCTGGGGCCTGATCGCCTCGCTGTTCGTCGCCAACCTCATGCTGATCGTCATGAACGTGCCGATGATCAAGGTCTTCACCAAGGTGCTGGCCGTGCCTTACTGGGCGCTGGTACCGGCGGTGGCGATCATCACCGCCATCGGGGTGTATGCGGTGCATGCCACGACCTTCGACCTGTACCTGATGATCGCCATCGGCATCTTCGGCTACGTCATGCGCAAGCTGGACTTCCCGCTGTCGGCGATCCTGCTCGGCTTCATCCTGGGCGGCATGATGGAGCAGAACCTGCGCCGGGCACTGTCCCTGTCCAGCGGCGACATCGGTATCCTGTTCGCCAGCCCGATCACCTGGGTGGTCTGGGGCCTGGTGGCGGTGATGATCCTGCTGCCGTTCTGGCGCGCCTGGCGCGCACGTCGCCGGCAAACCGCCGCCAGCCTGGCCTGATTGGCGGCGAAGGAGGATGCGCATGCGTGTGGTGATACCGGACGATTATCAGCGGGTCGTGCAGTCTCTGGATTGCTTCCGCCTGCTGGAGGGCTTCGACGTCCGCGTGTATCACGATCACGTCTGCGATCCGGACCTGCTGGCCGAGCGCTTCGCCGACGCTCAGGCGTTGGTGCTGACCCGGGAACGCACCCGTATCGATGCCGCGCTGCTGGCGCGGCTGCCGAACCTGAAGTTGATCAGCCAGACCGGGCGAGCCGGGCCGCATCTCGATCTGCAGGCCTGTCGCGAACGCGGCGTGACCGTGGCCGAGGGCAGCGGTTCGCCCATCGCCGCGGCCGAGCTGACCTGGGCGCTGATCCTCAATGCCCGGCGCCAGCTGCGTGAAGCCATGAACGGCCTCTACGCCGGGCACTGGCAGGTCAACCTGGGCCAACGTCTGTATGGCCAGACGCTGGGCATCTGGGGCTACGGCAAGATCGGCCGGCGCCTGGCGCGTTATGCAGCTGCCTTCGATATGCGCGTGCTGGTGTGGGGCAGCGCGGCCTCACGCCAGGCCGCTGTGGCCGATGGCCATGAGGCCGCGCCGACGCGCGAGGCCTTCTTCGAGCAGGCCGACGTGCTCAGCCTGCATCTGCGCCTGCTGCCGGCAACCCGGCATTGTGTGGGCGCCGCCGACCTGGCGCGGATGAAGCCCGACGCGCTGTTGGTCAACACCAGCCGCGCCGAGCTGATCGCACCCGGGGCACTGCTCGAGGCGCTGGATCGCGGCCGGCCGGGGCAGGCCGCGCTGGATGTGTTCGAGCAGGAGCCGATCCTGCAGGTTGACCATCCGCTGCTGAGGCACCCGCGCGTGCTCTGCACCCCGCATCTCGGTTACGTCGAGCGGCACAGCTACGAGGCCTACTTCGGCGAAGCCTTTGCCAATGTTCGGGCGTTCTTGCGGGAGCAGCCCGCAGGGCTTTGTTGAGCCCCAGTTAGCACTGGCCGTTTTCGCGATCTTCTCGCTAGTGCTGCAGCCTGCCCAACACTGCGGCAGGCTGCAGGCGCGCCTGCGCCGCGTCGGGGCAACCTTCGCTTACTGGAACAGGGCCGCGTTGGCGGCCAGGACTTCGTCGGCACACTGGGCGTCCAGGTGGCCGCCCGGGGCACCGGCCACGCCGATCGCGCCGATCACGTTATCGCCGGCTTTCACCGGGACGCCGCCGCCCAGCAGGAGGAAGCCTGGGATGTCGGTGAGGTTGCCGGCGCCCGGGTTCTTCTGCGCGTTTTCCATGATGGCCAGGGTCGGCGTCTTCGCCGATACGGCGGTGAAGGCCTTGGCGCGGCTGGCCTCGATGGTGTGCGGGCCGGCGTTGTCGGCGCGGGCGAAGGCCTTGAGCAGACCGGCGCGGTCCACCACCGCCGCACTGACGTTGTAGCCCTTGGCCTGGCAGGCGGCGACCGTGGCGGCCGCCAGTTGCTGGGCGTCGGCGCTGGAGAGGTTGCGTTCCTGCAGCACGGCGGCATTGGCGGCGCCGGCGCACGTCAGGGCGCAGAACAGGGCGGCGAGCGAAAAACGGGGCATGGCTAACTCCTTGTCGTGGATCGAGGTGAGGAGTCGTCAGTGTGACCAGCGCCAGTCAGCCGGGGTATTCGCTCGACTACGCCCGGGGCTCCGTAGTGCTACGGAGGCGGCGCGTCCAGCAGGCCGGCATACTGGCGGATCAGCTGCGCCAGCGAGTCGGCCGCGAGCTTGTCGAAGACGTGAGCTCGGTGGGTCTCCACGGTGCGTGGCGACAGATCGAGTTCGCGGGCGATTTCCTTGTTGCTCATGCCCTGGACGATACGCACCAGCACCTCATGCTCGCGCCCGGAGAGACGCGCCAGCCGTTCGACGGCCGCCTGGGTCAGCGCCAGGCGCTCGCGGCTGGCGATATGGCTGCGCACGGCGGCCTGCACGGCGTCGAGGAACACGTCGTCGTCCACCGGTTTCTGCAGGAACTCCATGGCTCCGCCCTTGAAGGCGCGGCGGCACAGGTCGACGTTGGCGTGACCGGTGAGCATCACCACCGGCAGGTCGGACAGCTCCGCCAGCCTGGCCAGCACGTCCAGTCCGCCGATGCCGGGCATGCGGATGTCGAGCACCACGCAGCCGATCGCGTGCGGCGACAGCGAGGTGAGGAAGGCCTGAGGGTCGCCATGGCCCTCGCTGCGCAAGCCGACGCTGCGCAGCAACAGCGCCAGGGCCTCGCGCACGGCGTCATCGTCGTCGACCAGATGGACCAGCGGGGAATGGTCGGGCAGGCTCATGCAGCGGCTCCGGCGATAGGCAGGCGCAGGGTGAAACAGGCGCCCACCGGGTCGAGGTTGCGCGCCGTGATCCGGCCGTCCATGGCGCCGGCGAGGGTTTCGCACAGCGCCAGGCCCAGCCCCATGCCCTGGGCGCGGGTGGTGTAGAAGGGCTCGAACAGCCGCGGCAGGGCTTCGTCGGGGATGCCGGGGCCGTTATCGCTGACCTCGAACCGGTATTCCATGCCGTCGCGACCGCCGCTCAGGGCGATGACGCGGGAGGCGGGCCAGTCGGCCAGGGCATCGACGGCGTTCTGCACCAGGTTGTGCAGGATCTGTTCGAGTGCCACCCGGTCGCCCAGCGGGCGGGCGCCGGGGCTCGCGTTGTGCCAGCTGAGGCGGATGCCGCGGCGGCCCAGCTCCTCTTCGCGCAGGAACAGCAGCGAAGCCGCCAGGGCATCAGGGTCTACTGCCGCGCGCGGGGAGGGCGCGCAGGGCTGCACCAGCCCGCGCATGCGGCTGATGATGTCCGCCGCCCGGCGCGCCTGGCCGGCGCTGGCGAGCAGGGCCTGGCGCACTGCGGGGCGCTCCTCCTCGTCGTCGAGCAGGCGTTCGGCGGCGCGTACCTGGGCGAGGATGGCGGTCAGCGGCTGGTTCAGTTCATGGGCGATACCGGCGGCCATTTCCCCCAGGGTGTTCAGGCGCGTCATCGCCGCCAGGCGGACCTCTTCCTGCCGGCGTCGCGCCTCGGCGCGCGAGCGCTGCCAGGCCGCACTGGCCGCGGCCAGCAGGTAACTGGCCAGCGCCCAGGCCAGCCATTCGGTCCAGGGCCAGTCGCTGGGTGTGAGCCTGCGCCAACTGTGCAGGGGAAAGGGCTGGCTGGCCGCGCCCAGGGGCTTGTGCAGGCTCATGATGCCGCCCAGCGAGCCGCCAGCGGGCTGGCGCGCCAGCAGCGTCAGCGGCCCCATGCCCAGGTCCAGCGTCAGGCTGGCCAGCGTCGGGGGAAAGTCGCCGGCCGGGATAAAGCGCCGGGCATCCAGCAACAGGCTCCAGCTCGACGGGGCCACGAGCCAATAACGCGCCCGATCCACCGCCAGGGTGACGGGGCGCTGCAGCTGGCGGGCCTGTTCCTGCGCGCCAGGCATGCCCGCCGGAGCTGCGCCGCTGCCCTCCCAGGCGCCGCCGCGCAGGTAACCCAGGCCCAGCAGCTGCGGCATGGCCGGTTGCAGACTGGGCAGCAGTTGGGCGGGACTGGGCGGATGGCTCAGCGCGCTCAGTGTGGCCAGTACCGCTTCGTGCTGCACGACCTTCTGGCTGAGCATGCGCTGCGCGATGCTGGTGTCCTGGACGAAGCGCTCGTAGCGCTCGGCCTGCTCCTGCCAGCCGATCCAGACCGCCACGGGAGCGAACAGGGCCAGCCAGAGAACCAGGGTGCGGATGTCGGTCAGGGGCTTCACGGCGGATATCATGCCAGCCGCCTCGGGGGGCTGCCATCCGTAAGGCTACGGAGGCGTGACGGCGGTTGGGTGCCATCGGCTTGCTCGGCGCCGGGATTTGCGCCATAAGCTCGACACGTGCGCGACGCCTCCGTCCTCGCGCAGAGCTGTCGACAGGAACAACGATGATTCACGGCAAAACCCTCGCTGCCTGGTACGCCAGTCACCCGCTGCTCAAGGAGCTGGTTGCGCTGCGCGAAACTGCCTGGTTCAACCCGGCCAGCGCGCCGGTCGCCGAGGCCCTGGCCGACGTGGGGCTGGGCGCGGCGGATGTCGCCCAGGCCAGCGCGCGGCTGCAGCGCTTCGCTCCCTACCTGGCCAAGGTATTTCCGCAAACCGCCGCCAGCGGCGGGATCATCGAGTCGGCAATCCGGCCGCTGCCCAGGCTGCACCAGCGGTTGCTGGACGAGGCCAGCCTGCCTGGCAGCGGCTCGCTGTGGCTCAAGCTGGACAGCGAACTGCCCATATCCGGTTCGATCAAGGCGCGCGGCGGCATCCACGAGGTGCTCAAGCACGCCGAGGATCTGGCCCTGCAGGCCGGCCTGATTCGCCTCGACGACAACTACGAGGCCCTGGCCAGCGCTGCCGCGCGGCAGTTCTTCGGCCGCTACAAGGTGGCGGTGGGCTCCACCGGCAACCTCGGCCTGTCGATCGGCATCATCAGCGCCAAGCTCGGCTTTCAGGCCTGCGTGCACATGTCGTCGGATGCGCGGCAATGGAAGAAGGACAAGCTGCGGGCCAATGGCGTGACGGTGGTCGAGTACGCAGCGGACTACAGCGTCGCGGTGGAGCAGGGCCGCCGCCAGGCCGCGGCCGACCCGAGCTGCTATTTCGTCGACGACGAGAACTCGCCGCAGCTGTTTCTCGGCTATGCCGTCGCCGCGGAGCGCCTGGAGCGGCAGTTCGCCGAGGCCGGGGTGGTGGTCGATGGCGATCATCCGCTGTTCGTCTACCTGCCCTGTGGCGTCGGCGGTGGCCCCGGCGGCGTCGCCTTCGGCCTCAAGCTGGTGTTCGGCGATGCGGTGCACTGCATCTTCGCCGAGCCGACCCATTCGCCCTGCATGCTGCTGGGGGTGTACACCGGGCTGCACGACGCGGTCAGCGTTCAGGACTTCGGCATCGACAACCTCACCGCGGCCGACGGCCTGGCGGTGGGCCGGCCCTCCGGCTTCGTCGGCAGGGCGATGCAGCGGCTGATCGACGGCTACTACACGGTCACGGACGAGGAGCTGTACCGGCTCCTGGCCATCGCCCATCAGGAGGAGCGGGTGCGCCTGGAGCCCTCGGCCCTGGCGGGGGCGCCGGGGATGCTTAGGGTGCTGGGCGCCGACGCCTACCTCGACCGCATCGGTGTCGCCGCGACGCAGCTGGCGAACGCCACGCACCTGATCTGGGGAACCGGCGGCAGCATGGTGCCGGACGCGGAATTCGCCGCCTATGTCGACCGAGGCCGCGGCCTGCAGCGGCGCCGCTGACGCTCGCCGCCCGCGGGCGAGCCATTGCAGGGTGTTATGGCAGGCATGCGCCTCTGATATTGGCGCGGGCGCCGAGGCCGCCCTAGAGTCGGGCGCGACCGACTCCAACAAGAACAGCACGGAACTTTCCATGACTACTTTCCGCCTCAGCGCCCTCGCCCTGGCGCTCGCTTTTTCCGCCGCGGTGCAGGCCGACGCGGCGACGGCCAAGCCGGCCAGCGACAGCACCCGCACGCTCAACCAGGCCTGGCTGCAACGCCTGCCGTTCGAGGACCAGACCAGCTTCGCGGATGCCCGGCGCGGCCTGATCGAGGCCTTCGCCGGCCGCGTCGAGAACGCCAAGGGCCAGGTGGTGTGGGATCGCATGGCCTACAACTTCCTCGACGGCAACGCTGCGCCGGCCAGCGTCAATCCCAGCCTGTGGCGCATGGCGCAGCTCAACAACATCGCCGGCCTGTTCGAGGTGCGCGAACGCATCTACCAGATTCGCGGCATGGACCTGTCCAACATGACCATCATCGAGGGCGACAGCGGGCTGATCCTGATCGACCCGCTGATCAGCGCCGAGACCGCCCGCGCCGGGCTCGAGCTGTACTACCGGCACCGCCCGCGCAAGCCGGTGCGGGCGGTGATCTACAGCCATTCGCACGTCGACCATTTCGGCGGCGTGCGCGGGGTGATCGACGAGGCCGACGTCAAGGCCGGCAAGGTGCGGGTGATCGCGCCTGAGGGCTTCTACGAGCATGCGGTCAGCGAGAACGTACTGGCCGGGCCGGCGATGATGCGCCGCGCGCAGTACATGTACGGCTCGCTGCTGCCGCGCGGCGAGCGCGGCCAGGTGGATGCCGGCCTGGGCAAGAGCACCCCGGTCAATGCCACGGTGACCCTGATCGCGCCCAGCGAGCTGATCGCCCAGCCGCTGGAGACCCGCAGCATCGACGGCGTCGAGATCGAATTCCAGCTCACCCCCGGCACCGAGGCGCCGGCGGAGATGAACCTGTACTTCCCGCAGTTCAAGACCCTGTGCATGGCCGAGAACGCCACCCACACCCAGCACAACGTGCTGACCCTGCGCGGCGCGCTGGTGCGCGATCCGAAGATCTGGTCGCACTACCTGGGCGAGTCGCTGGCGCGCTATGGCGACGAGGCCGAGGTGCTGTTCGCCCAGCATCACTGGCCGACCTGGGGGGGCGACAGGATTCGCGAGTACCTGGCCGACCAGCGCGACATGTACGCCTTTCTCGACAGCCAGACGCTGCGCCTGATCAACCAGGGGCTGACCTCCACCGAGATCGCCGAGCAGCTGCAGAGCCTGCCGCCGCGCCTGGCGCGCAAGTGGTACAGCCGCGACTACTACGGCTCGCTGAGCCACAACGTGCGCGCCGTGTACCAGCGCTACATGGGCTTCTACGACGGCAACCCGGCCAACCTCGACCCGCTGCCGCCGGAGGCCGCGGGCCGGCGCTACGTGGCGGCCATGGGCGGCGCCGCGGCGGTGCTGGACACCGCCCGCCAGGCCTTCGCCGCCGGCGACTACCGCTGGAGCGCGCAACTGCTCAATCACCTGGTGTTCGCCGAGCCGGACAATCGCGCCGCCCTGGAGCTGCAGGCCGACACCCTGGAGCAGCTCGGCTACCAGAGCGAGAACGCCACCTGGCGCAACATCTACCTCAGCGGCGCCCAGGAACTGCGCCAGGGCGTCAATCCCCAGCGAGCGGGCAACGGCGCGCCGGACATGGTGCGGGCGCTGACCCCGAGTATGTTCTTCGACTACCTGGCGGTGCGCATCGATGCGCTCCAGGCAGCCGACGAGGACCTGCGGATCAACTGGCGCTTCACCGACCTGGAGCAGGAGCATGCCCTGACCCTGCGCCACGGCGTGCTCACCCACCGCAGCGGCGAGCGCCATGCCCAGGCGGATATCGAGCTGAGCATGAGCAAGGCGCTGCTCGATCGCATCGCCCTCAAGCAGACCAGCTTCGCCCAGGCGACGAAAGACGGCGCCATCGTCGTCAGCGGCGAGCGGCAGAAGCTGTTCAAGCTGCTGGGCGGGCTGGAACAGCCGAAGTCGAACTTCAATCTGGTCACCCCCTGAGCTGCACGCGGCGCCCCGTCAGGGGCGTCGCGCCTGCCTTTCAGCGGCCTGCCAGGGCCGCTTCTATCGCCAGCACGCACAGGCTCACCTGCACCAGGCCGATGCCCAGCACCGTGGCGATCCTGGCCTGGCCGCGTTCCGCGTCGAGCATCGCCAGGCTGTGGCGATAGCGCCTGCACTGGCCGGCCCAGAGCGCCAGGGCGGTGGCCAGCGCCAGCAGCATCAGCGCCGGCTGTGCGCCGCGCAGCGCCAGGCAGGCGACCACCAGTAGCGACAGTTGGGTACGACGCCAGGCCAGCTCGGTGCGTTCGGCCTGCAGCCCCGCATCAGCCATGCCCGTGCCACCCGAACAGCACCAGCAGCAACAACGCCGCCAGGCCGCCGCCGATCGCCAGCGCCGGCACAAGAACGGGCAGGGGCAGGGCGCTGCGGTGGCGCAGGGCACGCTCCACCGCCAGCCAGCGCAGGCAGGCGCCGAGGCTCAGCAGCAGGCTCAGCGCCAGCAGGCTGAGGGTGATCGACAGCCGCAACCAGGGCGCGAAGGCCTGACCGGCGAAGGTTTCCACGGCGATGCCGCCGCCGAGCAGGGCCAGCGCGGTACGGGCCCAGGCCAGGAAGGTGCGTTCGTTGGCCAGGGTGAAACGCGGGTCGGGCTCTTCGCCGCCGAGCAGGGCTTGCGTCAGGGGTTTGCGCAAAGGAGGAGGGGTCATGGGGCACCGGAAAGATCGGAGGCAGATTGCACGGCGAGGAGCGGAGCAAGGCGCCTGTAGGCGCGAATTTATCGGCTATGTCTGCGTTAAGTGTTGGCAAAGGCTCGTGGGCTTTAGCCCACCAGTGGTAGTCCGCGTGGGCTAAAGCGGATCGCCGCCCGGCCCAGCCTACAAGGCTGCCCATTGCGCCTTACGCGGATGAACCTCGGGCGGCCGCCACAAAAAAACCGCCGACCCACAACGGGCCGGCAGTCGGCTAAAGCATCAGCGCAGGCCCTTGCTGCGCAGGGCGCCCGGCGAGTAGTCGGAGGCGCTGGCGCGGTAGCTGAAGTCGAACGGCTGGCGCTGTTCGTTGACCAGGCCCGAGGCCAGATAGCGGCCGTTGTTGAGGTCGTAGGTCACTTCCATGGCGTTGACCGCGGCCTGCCCGATCGGGTGGTAGAAGCTGTGCGCCTCGCCGATGCGCCAGAGCTCGCCGCGGTTGTCGTAGTGGTCGGCGGCGAGGATCGCCCAGGTGTCCTCGTCGATGAAGTAATGGCGCTTGCTGTAGATATGGCGCATGCCCGGTTTCAGGGTGGCGACCACCTCCCAGACCCGATGCAGCTCGTAGCGGGTGGCCTCGGGGGCGACGTGGCCGGGCTGGATCAGCGCCTCGTAGCTGCGCTCGGGCGAGGCTAGGCGGTAGCTGTTGTAGGGCACGTAGAGGGTCTTCTTGCCGACCAGCTGCCAGTCGTAGCGGTCGGGCGCGCCGTTGAACATGTCGCGGCCGTCGGCGGTGCGCAGGCCGGCGGTGGTCGGCCCGGCGCTGTCGTAGGCCACGCTCGGCGCGCGCCGCACGCGGCGCTGGCCGGCGCTGTAGACCCAGGACAGACGCGGCTCGGCGACCTGGTCGAGGGTCTCGTGCACCAGCACCACCTCGCCGACCATGCGCGCCGGCGCGGTGAGCTTGTGGCTGTAGTAGTAGAGGATGTTGCGCGCCTTGTCGGGCGCCTGGCCCTGCACCGCCTCGCCACGGGTGAAGTACTGCTGGGTGGTCATGACGGTGTAGGCGCCGTCCTTCTGCGGCGCGGCACTGTCGGTGATCAGGCTGAAGCTGGGGTTGCGGTTGCGCGTGAGGTGGTTCCACAGCACTTCCAGGCCGTTCTGCGGAATGGGAAAGGCCACCACGCCGGCGAAACCTTCCACGCCGTTGCCGCCATTGCTCAGCTTGGCGTTGACCGCGTTGCGCGCGGCCGCCTGGGCCACGGACTCGGAGACCGCCACGCTGCGGTGGCTGGGGTAGACCGGCAGCCGGTAGCTGTCCGGGAAACGCCGGAGCAGGGCGATCTGGCCGGGACTGAGGTGCTCCTGGTGCTGGGTGTAGTTGCTCGCATCGATGGTCAGCAGCGGCTGTTCATCGGCGAACGGATCGGCCGGTATGCCGTTGGCCAGCAGCCTCAGGTTGGCCTTGGCCAGGCCGCCGTCCCAGGCGGGGATGCGCCCGTCGGCACTGGCGGCGCGCTCGGCGCCGATGGGGGTCAGGGTGGTTTGCAGCTGCGCCGCTTGTTCGGCGGTCACGGCTGCCAGGGCCGAGCCGGCCAGCAGCAGGGTGCAGAGCAGGGCGCCGCCGCGCAGCAGGGTTTTGGTGTGGTTCATCAGGGACTCCGCTTAGAAATTGACGCCCAGGCTGATCGAGACGAAGTCGCGATCGCCGCGGGTGCCGTAGTCGCCGTCGATATAGTCGGTGTACGCCAGGCTGGCGTTGTAGGTGTTGTTCAGCGTGGCATCGAGGCCGAGGCTGATGGCCTTGGAGCCTTCGCTGAAGGCCGAGCCTTCGCCGGGGCCGTTGCCGTCGACGTCGTGCTGCCACGACAGGCTGGGGCGCAGGTCGATGCCGGCGATGGCGTTGGCATAGCTCCAGGTGGCGCGCAGCCGGTAGCCCCAGGAGAAGGAGGTGAGGAAACCTTGGTCGTTGCAGTGCTCGGGCGTCTTCGAGATGGACGCGCAGGCGCCGCTGGCGAGGATGCCGTTGCCGAAGGTGCCGTTGCGCCCGTAGCGCGGGCCGAACTTGCCTTCCAGGCCGCCGACCCAGGTGCCGCCGACCTCGCCGACCAGCACCAGCTGATCGGCGCCCATCACCTGGCTGAAGGAATGGGTGGCGGTGACCTGGGCCTGGGTCACCTCCTTGCGCAGGTAGCCGTTGAACAGGCTGTCGGCCTGCGCCGGGCGGATGCCTTCGGCGACCAGCGGCGAACGCGCGGCGTCGTTGAGCAGCGACTGGATGACGTCGGTGCCGTTGAACTGGATCGGCATGTTCGGCCGGTAGCTGACCTCGCCCTGCAGCGCCGTGCCGGTACGCAGGTTGGTGGAGAAGGTCAGGCCGTACAGGCGGATGTCCTCGGGGTACTGCACCACGTACTGCGAGGTGCCCAGGCGCAGGGCGTTGTCCAGCGCGTTGCCGAATACCGGGCTGTTGTAGTACGGACTGCTGATGGTGCCCAGATAGGGCAGGCGGCTGTGGTAGTTGGCCAGGTAAGCGCCGAACTCGGTATCCAGCTCGGCGGCGAACCAGCGCAGCGACAGGCCCCACTGGCCGCCGTTGCGGGCGTCCTGGTCCTGGCCGCGGGGGATGCGGATGCCCTCGTCGGTGAGGTTGACGCCGAACGGCGTCAGCGCCGTCACCGCCGCCGGAATGCCGGTCAGCACGCTGCCGACATCGAGGCCATCGCAGCCGTCGGCCATGAAGTCGTTGCTGGAGAAGAAGGTGCCGCAGTTGTCGAGCTGGGTCTGCTCCCAGTCCAGCTGGTAGAAGAAGTCGCCGGAGAGCGCGTCGCTGAGGTTCTGCGACAGGTAGAACATGTTCACCGGCACCAGGCCTTCCTTGACCTCGGCGCCGGGCCGGCGCAGCGCCGACAGGTTGTAGGGGTTGACCGTGTTGAGCCCGCCCTGGATGAAGGTGCTCTCGCCCCAGTTCACCACCTGCTTGCCCAGGCGGGCCGAGCCGGGCTGATCGGCGACGGCGTAGTTGTAGTAGACGAAGGCGTCGAGCAGCTCGGCGCCGGCCGATTTCGCCGAGCGTTTGCGGTTGTTGTCGACCACGTCCTTGAACGGCTGCTCGCGGTCGCGCAGCACGTAGTCGTACCAGTAGCTGCCGCGCAGGAAGGCGCCGAAGTCGCCATGGCGCAGCTCCAGGTCGTGGGTGCCCTTGAAGATGCCGGAGAAGGCGTCGCCTGCGCCGAAATTGCGCCGACCGTCGTCGCCGCTGGCACTCTGCATCAGCTTCGGGTCGGGATTGGCGGTGGCGATGCTGGTGCCGATCGACAGCGAAGAATCCAGCTGGGCTTCGAGTTCGCCAAACTGGAAGTTCGCCGCGGTGGCCGAGCCGATCAGGCAGCTCAACGGCAACAGCAGATAAGGGGGCTTGATAAAGCCCGATGCTTTGCATCTCATCACTCATTATCCTCTTTGTTGTCGAGTGAATAGTTAAGTTGTGGGTGCGCTGTCGATAAGTTGGTCCGGACAATATTCGGGGCGAACGTTTAATTCGTCTGGCGATATACGGCAGGCCGCGAATTAATTGTTCCGGTGGAAAAACTTAATGTTTCGCGCGGTAACTCTGGGTAGTGCCTACTCCCTGGATGGCGGTGTTTCGGCGATACTAGGGGCGCCTGAAAAAGCCGACAAATAGTGTCTTCGGATAGTTGCCATAACGCTTCGGCATAGCCAGAGAGAACCGCATGACCCTCAAGCAGCTCCGCTACCTGATCGCCATTGCCGAGGCCGGCAGCTTTTCCGCCGCCGCACGTCGCGCCTATATCGCCCAACCGGCCCTGAGCCGGCAGATCGGCCTGCTGGAGAGCGAGCTGGAGATGCAGTTGCTGGAGCGCCAGCACGACGGCGTGGCGTTGACCGACGCCGGGCGCCGGCTGTACGAGGTGGCCCGCTCGGTGGTGCAGAAACTCGATTCGGTGAAGGACGAGCTGGCGTCGACCCGCGGCGACCCCAGGGGCCACGTGTCCATCTCGATTCCGGCCACGGTCTCGGCGCTGCTGCTGCCGGAGATCATCCGCCGGGCCTCGGACAAGTTCCCCGGCATCAGCCTGACCATCTGCGACGGCCTGACCCGCGAAGGCGGCCAGTCCATCGAGCTGGGCAAGGTGGATTTCGGCGTGGTGCCCAACGCCGAGGAACTGGAGCACGTGATCGCCGAGCCGATCTTCACCGAGGACCTGTACTGGGTTGGGCCGGGTTCGAGCGCCGAGAGCGGCACGCCGATCAGTCTGGCCGAGGCCGGAGCCACGCGCCTGGTGATGGCGCCGCGAGCCCTGCACCTGCGCCGGCGTATCGAGCAGGCGGCGATGGAGGCGGGGGTGACGCTCAACGTGGTCTACGAGCAGCAATCAGCGCCGGGGATCGCCAGCCTGGTGCGCCATGGGCTGGCGGCGACCATCTGCAACTGGCCGCCGCTGGAGGAATTGTTCGAGTCCACCGCGGCGCGGTTGATCATCGAGCCGCGCATCACCCGCACCGTGTCCATCGCCTACTCGGTGCACAAGCCGCTGTCCTTCGCGGCCTCGTGCATGCGCGATCTGGTGCGCGGGCTGCTGCTCGATGCGGTGGGCGACGGCCGCTGGCGCGGCAGCCTGATCGAGCGCAGCCCGGAGGAGTCGGATCAGGCCCGCGAACAGGCAGCCGACACCGCTTCCTGAGCCCGCAGACGCTGGCGCGAGCGCTGCGGGTTCATGCTCACCAGGCCGATCAGGCCCGCCACCACCAGCACGCCGCCGCACACCAGAAAGCCCTGGGCATAGCCCAGCGGATGCGCGGCGCCGGCGCCCTGCACCAGCATGCCGGTGATTACCGGCGCCGACAGGCCGGCCAGCGAGGCCACCGCATTGCCGATGGCGAGAATGCCGCCGCGCTGGCTGCTGGGGGTGAACTCGCCGAGCATGGCCGGACCCACCGAGTACATCACCAGGGCCAGGCCGCCGCTCAGGGTCAGGCAGGCGACGCGGGTGGCGACCGACAGCTCGGTGAGGATCAGCGAGGCCGACAGCAGGCCGCTGGCGATCAGGCACACCGAGACGAAGGCGCCGCGCGCCACCCGCGAGGAGTAGCCGCTGCGCAGCAGACGTTGCGACAGCCAGGCCATGAACAGGCTGAGCGGGGTGGTCACCACCACGAACATGACGAAGATGTGCCCGGTCTTCAGCGGGTCGATGCCCAGGCCGATCTCCAGGTAGCTGGGCACCCAGGTCAGGGTCAGCGCCAGCGACCAGTTGGCGGCGAAGTGGCAGAGGTAGTTGCCCAGCACGCTGCCGTCGCTGAGCAGGCGGCGGTAGGGCAGGCGCTCGCCATCCGGCGCCAGCTGACCGGCCCGCAGGCTGTCGAGGCTGCCTTCGCGGCCGAAACGCAGCCACAGCACGCACCAGACCGCGCCGATGGCGGCCAGCACGGCGAAGTTGACCCGCCAGCCGTAGTTCAGGCTGATCCAGGGAATCATCGCGCCGGCCACCAGCAGGCCCATGGCGCTGCCGGAATGCAGCAGGGCCACCGGCAGGCTGCGGCGGTCGTTGGGGAACCACTTGTACAGCGCGTGGGTGGCCACCGGCGAGGCGGGGCCCTCGCCGATGCCGAGCAGCACGCGGCAGGCGACGATCATCCACAGCGAGCTGGCGAACAGCATGGGCAGCTGGATCAGCGACCAGAACAGGCCCATGCCCAGCAGCAGGGTGCGGGTCGGCCGGCGGTTGGCGAGAAAGCCGCCGATCACCGCGGAAATGGCGAAGAACCAGTGCAGGGCGCCGCCGATCAGGCCGAACTCGGTCGGGGTCAGGCCCAGTTCCTGGGTCATGGGCACGGCCACCAGGCCGATCACCACCTTGTCGAGGAAGTTGACCAGCATCATGAAGGCCAGCAGGAAGGCGATGGTCCAGGCGGTGCGAGGGTGGAAGGCAGGGGCGTCGCGAGTCATGGGGGTAATCTCTGATCTTGTTGTTATGGAAAAAGGCCCGCCCCGCGTGGGGGACGGGCCTGTCCTGCCGCCCTAGCCGGGCATCAGGATGCCCTTGGCAATGGTATTGCGCTGGATTTCGCTGGTGCCGGTGAGTACCCGCATCATACGCGTGGCACGGAACAGCCACTCGACCGGATGGCCCTTGATCAGCCCGGCGCCGCCGTGGACCTGCACCGCCTTGTCGGCGATGCGGAAGGCGGTTTCCGAGGCGAACAGCTTGCACATCGGCGCCTGCAGCTTGATGTCGCCGCCGGCGTCGTTCAGCGCGGCGGTGGCGTACATCATGCTGCGCGCGGCGTACAGCTCGGTGGCCATGTCGGCGAGCTGGTGGTTGATGGCCTGGAACATGGCGATCGGCTGGCCGAACTGCTTGCGCGTGCGGGCATGCTCGAGCGACAGGTTCAGCGCCAGGCCGGCCATGCCGAGCATGGTCGGGCAATGCAGCAGGCGGTTGAGGGTGATGCGGCCCATGGCCAGCTTGAAGCCTGCGCCTTCCTCGCCGATGCGGTTGTCCACCGGCACCCGCACGTTGTCCAGGTGGATGTTGCCGTGGGCGCCGCCACCGGACATCACCGCGTAGTCGCTGTCCACCCGCACGCCCTCGGCGTGCAGGTCGACGAAGAAGGCCGAGATGCCCTGGGCACCGCGGCCGGGTTCGGTGACTGCGAGCAGCACGGCGAGATCGGCATAGGGCGCGCCGGAGATGTAGCGCTTGGCGCCGTTGAGCACATAGTGCTCGCCGTCGCGGCGCGCGGTGGTGCCGATGGCGCTGGCGTCGGAGCCGGCCCCGGCCTCGGTGAGGGCGAAGCACACGGCCTTGTCCGCCGCACACACCGGGCGCAGGAAGGCGTCGACCTGGTGGGCGCTGGCCACCTTGAACAAATGGCCGATGCGCGGTGGCCCGGACAGCTCGCCGAGCACGTGCGCGGCCAGCGGCGAGCCGCTGAGCGCCGCCGCCTCCTTCACCGCGCACAGTTCGGCGACACTGAGCCCGGCGCCGCCGAGGCTTTCCGGCAGCATGGCGTTGTAGAAACCCAGTTCGCAGGAACGCTTCCACAGGTCGCGCAGCAGCGGCCTGGGCACCGGTTCGCCCCAGAGGATGCCCTCGCGTTGCGCCAGCGGGGCGACCTCGTCGCGGATAAAGGCCTTGAGCCCGTCGATCAGTTGGCTGGCCTTGGCACTTGGTTCGATCATGTTGAACTCTCCCATCAGATGCGGCGGTCGGTGTTTTGCCAGTAGGCTTCGCGGATCAGGCGGCGCACCACCTTGCCGTTGGGGTTCTTCGGCAGCTCCTGGACGAAGTCCACCGCGCGCGGTTTCTTGAAGCTGGCCAGGCTGCGGCCGCAGTGCTCGATGACGGCCTCGGCGCTCAGGCTCGCGCCCGGTTTGAGCACCACCACGGCGCGCACGGCCTCGCCCCATTGCTCGTCGGGCACGCCGACCACCGCCGCCTCGAACACCTGCGGCAGGCTGTAGAGCACCTGCTCCACTTCGGTGGGGTAGATGTTGAAGCCGCCGGAAATGATCATTTCCTTCTTGCGGTCGACGATGAACAGGTAACCGCGCGCGTCCACCGTGGCCAGGTCGCCGGTGAGGTAGTAGCCGTCGCGCATCACCTCGGCGGTGAGCTCCGGAGCCTGCCAGTAGCCCTGCATGATGTCCGGGCCCTTGACCACGATCTCGCCGATCTCGCCGGGCTTCACGTCTTCGAAGTCTTCGTTGACCACCCGCAGGTCGGTCTCGAAATAGCAGCGGCCGCAGGAGGCCAGGCGGCTGAAGTCGCCGTCCTCGATCAGGTGGTCCTGCTCGGTCAGCACGGTGACCAGCGAGCAGGTCTCGCCGGCGCCATAACCCTGGGCGAGGATCGGCCCGAACACCGCGATGGCGCGCTTGACCAGCGCCGGCGCCATGGGCGCGGCGCCGTACATCACCAGGCGCAGACTGGACAGGTCGAAGCGCTCGACCTCGGGGAAGTTGACCAGGCGATTGATCATCGCCGGCACCAGGAACAGCCGGGTCACCCGTTCGCGCTCGATGGTCTCCAGCAGCAGGCGGTCGTCGTAGCGCTCCAGCAGCAGGTTGCAGGCGCCGACCGCCAGCAGCGGCATGATCTGCATGCCGCTGGCGTGGGTGATGGGGCCGACATGGGCCATCACGTCGCCCGGCGCGGCGCGGCGGGTCGGGCTGGCGATGCTCTTGCGGATCAGCGCCTTGCGGTTGCCGAAGCTGAGCATGGCAGCCTTGAGTACACCGGAACTGCCGGAGGTGTAATGCAGCACGGCCAGGGCGTCGTCGGCCGGATCGCTGTGTACCGGCGCCTCGTTGCCGCTTCCCAGCAGCGTGGGATAGGCGATATCGCCAGTCTCGTCGTCGAGCGAGATGATCCAGCGCAGGTGCGGGGTCTCCGCACGGCGTGCCTGCAGGGCGGCGGCGAAGCGACCCTCGGCGATCACCGCCTGGCTATGCGAGTCGTTGAGGATCTGGATGATCTCGTCCAGGGACAGGCGGGCGTTGATCGGTACCTTGACCATCGCCGCCTTGTAGAAGGCGACTTCCGCTTCGGCCAGTTCGACCCGGTTCAGGGCCAATATGGCCAGATGCGCACCGGGCTGCAGGCCGAGCTCGAACAAGCCCGAGGCCAACCTGTTGGTGCGAAGTTCCAGTTGCGCGAAGTTGATGCGCTGTTTGTTATCGACGAGTGCCTCATGGTCTGGCCAATAAAGTGCACTGCGGCTGATGATTTTTCCGAGGTTCAATTTGTTGTTCTCATCGGCTGGACAATGTTCGCCGATGCTAGCCAGGCAAGTTCGCCGATAACTAATACAAGAGTTCGATGCAGCCCATATCGTTATTGGATGGCGACAGATATAACGGCAACCGGCGCTAACTTTGCCGTGCAGCAAGAGTGTCCGGGGACGTGCTGAAAATGCCCTTTACCGTAACCCCCGCGACGACGGGAGCCCAGCTACCAGGCCGGTTGTGGATCAGGTCAGCGCAAGCGCTGTTCAGCGATAAAGCTGCGCTCCCGCCTGCGCGGGAATGACGACTACTTCAGCTGAGGGGCCGGCCGATGCATTGGCCCTGCATCGGCGGCCAAGCGGCCGCTCGTCGGCTGCGCCGCGCGCACCAACGGCTGGTGCGCACGGCTTCGCCGGGCTGGATGGGGTGTGAACGGCGTTACAGCACTTCGAACAGACCGGCCGCGCCCATGCCGCCGCCCACGCACATGGTCACCACGACGAACTTCACGCCGCGGCGCTTGCCCTCCAGCAGTGCATGGCCGACCATGCGCGCGCCGCTCATGCCGTAGGGGTGGCCGATGGCGATGGCGCCGCCGTTGACGTTGAGCTTGCTCGGGTCGATGCCGAGCCGTTCGGCGCAGTACAGCACCTGGCAGGCGAAGGCTTCGTTGAGTTCCCACAGGCCGATGTCGTCGACCCTCAGGCCATGCTGCCTGAGCAGCTTGGGCACGGCGAACACCGGGCCGATGCCCATTTCCTCCGGCGCCAGGCCGGCCACGGCGATGCCGCGATAGAGGCCGAGCGGGGCGACGTCGTGGCGGGCGGCCAGGCTGCCGCTCACCAGCACGCAGGCGCTGGCGCCATCGGACAGCTGGCTGGCGTTGCCGGCGGTGACGCAACCGCCGTCGACCACCGGCTGGAGCCGACTCAGGTCCTCCAGCTGGGTCTGCGGGCGATTGCCTTCGTCCACGCTCAGGGTCACTTCCTCGTAGCTGACTTCGCCGCTCGCCTTGTCCACCAGCTTCTTGCGCGCCGTCACCGGCACTATCTCCTCGGCGAACAGGCCGGCCGCCTGGGCCGCGGCGGTGCGCCGCTGGGATTCGAGGGCATAGGCATCCTGCTCCTCGCGGCTGATGCCGTAGCGCTTGGCCACCCGTTCGGCGGTGTGCAGCATGGGCATGTAGGCGTGCTCGGCGTGGCGGGTGACATTGGCGTCGGCTTCCGCGGCGGCCCACTGCATGTGCGGGTTCTGCACCAGGCTGATCTGCTCCTGGCCGGCGCCCAGGGCGATCTGCATGCCGTCGACCATGATCTGCTTGGCGGCGATAGAGATCGCCATCAGGCCGGAGGCGCACTGGCGGTCGATGGTCTGCCCGCTGACCGTCAGCGGCAGCCCGGCGGCCAGCAGGGACAGGCGCGCCAGGTTGGTCGAGGCGCTGCCGCCCTGCATCGCCGTGCCCATCACCACATCGTCGATAGCCGCCGGGTCGATCCCCGCGCGCTGCACGGCCGCCTGGATGGCGATGGCGCTCATGCTGGGCGCTTTGAGGTCGTTGAATGCGCCGCGAAAGGCCTTGGCTATCGGCGTGCGCGCGGTTGAAAGGATTACGGCATCTTGCATGGTCAACTCCTGGCTGATCGCTGGCGTCGCGGAGGGAAATGGAGGCGAGACCGCCAAGCGGGCCGGCCCTGAAGGCCGGGCGGCGAGGCCGGCGCGCTGCGCCGCCTGGCGGATGTCGCTGAGCCCGGCTCATCGCACCCTAGTGACCCGGCGACTATTTGAGAAATGACATGTCGTGATGCCAGGTATTCAGTCGATGAATTCATGGGCGAATGGATGCCGTTGCCCGCCGCTTGCCGGCGCACAAGCAGCGAACGAGCCGCGAGCAAATAGCCTGGCGCCGCTGTCTGAGAGGTATCCGGTGCCTCCGCCGTCGCGGAGGAGGTTGATTGGCGAGGTTGCATGATGCTCTGTCGGTTCATTTCGCGCGGTGTTCTGCCGTTCTGCTGGGCGGCGCTGTTGGCCAGCCAGGCCAGTGCCGAACACCGTCACGATGGTCATGACAAATGGGAAAACCGCTACCGGGACGGGCCGTGCCGCGTCAAAGAGGAGTTCGACCGGGGCGATTACCTGCTGGAAATCAAATGCCCGGACGGGCACGGGCGAAGCTGGCCACGCGGTGAATGGAAGGAGGAGTTCCGCGACGGTGCCTGCCGGGTGAAGATCGACGCCAAGCGCGACGAGTACAAGAAAGAGGTGAAATGCAAGGAGTGGGATGACGACTGAGGGGTGGCCTTGCGCCGACTGTCATGGCCCGGTCACCTGACGGTCATACCGCTGCCACCGCCATCCGCTGCAATCGCTGCAACCCGTCGAGAGGATGCAACGATGCAGATATGCGTAATTGGGGCTGGCTACGTTGGGCTGGTGACGGCGACCTGCTTTGCCGAGATGGGCAACCGGGTGATCTGCGTCGAGCGCGACCCCCTGCGGGTGGCGCGGCTCGCCCGCGGCGAGGTGCCGATCTACGAACCCGGCCTCGAGGCGATGCTCAAGGCGCAACTGGCCAGCGGCCAACTCAGTTTCACCGCACAGCTCAAGGCCGGCATTCGCCGCGCCGAGGTGGTCTTCATCGCCGTGGGCACGCCCAGCGGCGAGGACGGTTCGGCCGATCTGTCCCATGTGCTGGCGGTGGCGGATGAGCTGGGCGAACAACTCGAGCACGGCTGCCTGGTGGTGGACAAGTCCACCGTGCCGGTGGGCACCGCCGAGCGCGTCGCCCAGCGTATCAACGCCGCCCTGGCGCGGCGTGGCCTGCGTGCCCGGGTCATGCTGGCGAGCAACCCGGAGTTTCTCAAGGAGGGTTCGGCGGTCGAGGACTTCATGCGCCCCGACCGGGTCATAGTCGGCTGCGACGACGAGCGCGGCCGGGAGCTGCTGCGCCGACTCTACGCGCCATTCCTGCGCAACCACGACCGCCTGCTGTGCATGGGCGTGCGCGCCGCGGAGTTCAGCAAGTACGCGGCCAATGCCTTCCTCGCCACCAAGATTTCCTTCATCAACGAGATGGCCGGCATCTGCGCGCGCCTGGGGGTGGACATCGAGGAGGTACGCCGCGGCATCGGCAGCGACAAGCGCATCGGCACCCACTTCATCTACGCCGGTTGCGGCTACGGCGGCTCCTGCTTTCCCAAGGACGTGCGCGCGCTGATCCGCACCGCCGAGCTGGAGGGTTTCGAACCGGGCATCCTGCGGGCGGTGGAGGCGCGCAATGCGCTGCAGAAGACCCTGCTGTTCCAGGCCCTGCGCGAGCACTTCAACGGCCATCTGCAGGGCAGGGTGGTGGCGCTGTGGGGGCTGGCGTTCAAACCCGGCACCGACGATCTGCGCGAGGCGCCCAGCCTGGTGCTGCTCGACGCGCTGCTGACGGCGGGTGCGCGGGTGCAGGCCTGCGATCCGGTGGCGACTCCGGCACTGGCGTCGCGCTACGCCGAGTACCTGGCCAAGGGCCAGTTGCTGCTCAGCGATTCGCCCTATGTGGTCAGCGAGGGCGCCGACGCCCTGGTGCTGGTGACCGAGTGGAAGCAGTTCCGCCAGCCGGACTTTCTACGTATCCGCGCCGCGATGCGCATGCCGGTGCTGTTCGACGGGCGCAATATCTACGATGCGGCGCAGCTCGCCGAGCTGGGTTTCCTCTATCGCGGCATCGGCCGGCCGGCGCTGGGCAGTTGTAAGGCCAGCGCAGCTTGATAGACTGGCGGCGCATTCCACACGCCATCTGGGAGTCCCATGATCAAGAAATGCCTGTTCCCCGCCGCCGGTTACGGCACCCGCTTCTTGCCCGCGACCAAGGCCATGCCCAAGGAAATGTTGCCGGTGGTGAACAAGCCGCTGATCCAGTACGGCGTCGAAGAGGCGCTGTCCGCTGGTCTCACCGAGATCGCCATGGTCACCGGCCGCGGCAAGCGCGCGCTGGAGGACCATTTCGACGTCAGCTACGAGCTGGAGCACCAGATCCGCGACACCGACAAGGAAAAGTACCTGGTCGGCATCCGCCGCCTGATCGACGAGTGCAGCTTCGCCTACACCCGCCAGGTGGAGATGAAGGGCCTGGGGCACGCCATCCTCTGCGGCCAGCCGCTGATCGGTGACGAACCCTTCGCCGTGGTGCTGGCCGACGACCTGTGCCTGAACCTGGAAGGCGACAGCGTGCTGACCCAGATGGTCAAGCTGTACAAGCAGTTCCGCTGCTCCATCGTCGCCATCCAGGAAGTGCCGCGGGACGAGACCCACAAGTACGGGGTGATCGCCGGCGAGATGATCCGCGACGACATCTACCGGGTCAGCAACATGGTGGAGAAGCCCAAGCCCGAGGACGCGCCGTCGAACCTGGCGATCATCGGCCGCTACATCCTCACCCCGGACATCTTCGATCTGATCCGCGACACCCCGCCGGGCAAGGGCGGCGAGATTCAGATCACCGATGCGCTGATGCGCCAGGCCCAGCAGGGCTGCGTGATGGCGTACAAGTTCAAGGGCCAGCGCTTCGACTGCGGCAGCGCCGAAGGCTATATCGAGGCGACCAATTTCTGCTTCGAGAACCTGTACAAGACCGGCAAGGCCTACTGAGCCTCGGCAACCGGGGCCCCCGTAGGATGCGCCGTGCGCACCAGGCCTGCGCAACACAGGACGCCACCTTCGGGTGGCGTCTTGCGTTTCAGGGGATGGGCATCCGCTCCGACCCCGGCCCCAGCGGCTGGCCGTAGCTGAACTCCACGTAGTTGCCGGCCGGGTCGCGCAGGCCGCAGTAGTAGCCGACCGGGTAGGGCTCGTCGCGTGGCGGCCAGATCAGGCAGCCGCCTTCCTCGGCCATGGACGCGACGCGGTCTACCTCCTCGCGGCTGGCCAGGGCGAAGCCGAAATGGCTGTAGTCGTCGCTGGCCAGCCGGCGATCCTGGCCGCCGGGCATGATGACGAAGATGAACTGATGCTCCTTGCCCGGCTCGGCCATCCAGACGATGCGCGTGCCCTTGCCGGGGCGCTGGTGGATCACCTGCATGGCGCAGTAGCGTTGGTAGAAGGCGATGCAGGCGTCCAGATCGGGCACGTGCAGCGCCAGGTGGGTCAGGGTCGGGCGCATGGCGGCTTTCCTCCTTGGCTGTCAGCTTAGTCTTTGCCTTTCCGGTATGCTGGCGTCCTGTCCAAGGAGGCCGCAGATGAGTTACGACTTCGACCTGTTCGTTATCGGCGCCGGTTCCGGCGGCGTCCGCGCGGCGCGCTTCGCCGCCGGTTTTGGGGCCCGCGTGGCCGTGGCCGAGAGCCGCTACCTGGGCGGCACCTGCGTCAACGTCGGCTGCGTGCCGAAAAAGCTGCTGGTCTACGGCGCGCATTTTGCCGAAGATTTCGAGCAGGCCGGCGGTTTCGGCTGGTCGCTGGGCGAGGCGAACTTCGACTGGGCGACCCTGATCGCCAACAAGAACCGCGAGATCCAGCGCCTCAACGGCATCTACCGCAACCTGCTGGAGAGTAGCGGGGTGAGCCTGTTCGAAGGTCACGCGCGGATTCTTGACGCCCATAGCGTCGAGGTGAACGGTCAGCGCCACAGCGCCGAACGCATCCTCATCGCCACCGGCGGCTGGCCGCAGATCCCCGACATTCCCGGGCGTGAGCATGCCATCAGCTCCAACGAGGCATTCTTCCTGGAAACCCTGCCCAAGCGCGTGCTGGTGGTGGGCGGCGGCTATATCGCAGTGGAATTTGCCTCGATCTTCCATGGCCTGGGCGCCCAGGTCACCCAGCTCTACCGCGGCGATCTGTTCCTGCGCGGCTTCGACGGCTCGGTGCGTCGGCACCTGAAGGAGGAACTGAGCAAGAAAGGCATCGACCTGCAGTTCAACGCCGATATCGAACGTATCGAACGGCAAACCGACGGCAGCCTCAACGCCACCCTCAAGGACGGCCGCGTGCTGCAGGCCGACTGCGTGTTCTACGCCACCGGCCGCCGGCCGATGCTGGACAACCTGGGCCTGGAAAACGTTGAGGTGAAGCTGGACGAGCGCGGCCATATCGAAGTGGACGAGCAGTTCCAGACCAGCACGCCGTCGATCCTCGCCATCGGCGACGTGATCGGCCGCGTGCAACTGACCCCGGTGGCACTGGCCGAAGGCATGGCCGTGGCGCGCCGCCTGTTCAAGCCTGAGCAGTACCGCCCGCTGGACTACCGGATGATTCCCACCGCGGTGTTCAGCCTGCCGAATATCGGCACCGTCGGTCTGAGCGAGGAACAGGCGGTCGAAGCGGGGCACCGCGTGCAGATCTTCGAGAGCCGCTTCCGACCGATGAAGCTGACCCTCACCGAATGCCAGGAGCGCACCCTGATGAAGCTGGTGGTCGATGCCGACAGCGACCGCGTGCTGGGCTGCCACATGGTCGGCCCGGAGGCGGGCGAGATCGTCCAGGGCCTGGCCATCGCGCTCAAGGCCGGCGCCACCAAGCAGATATTCGACGAGACCATCGGCGTGCACCCGAGCGCCGCCGAGGAGTTCGTCACTTTGCGTACGCCAGTCAGTCGCTGAGGCGGTTATGCAGGAGCTGTTCTACTTCGCCGACCTGTTCGGTGTGGCGGTGTTCGCCATCACCGGCGCGCTGATGGCCGGACGCAAATCCATGGACCTGTTCGGCGTGCTGGTCATGGCCATCGTCACCGCCCTGGGCGGCGGCACCCTGCGTGACCTGATTCTGGACAATCACCCGGTCAGCTGGATACGCGACGACACCTATATCCTGGTGGCGTCGCTGGCGGCGCTGGGCACGGTGGTCTGGGTGCGCATGACCCGGCCGATCCATGAGAAGGGCCTGCTGATCGCCGACGCCTTCGGCCTGGCGGTGTTCACCGTGTACGGCACCGAACTGGCGCTGCAGCACGGCACGCCGATCAGCACCGCGGTGATCATGGGGGTGATGACCGGCGTGGTCGGCGGGGTGATCCGCGACGTGCTGTGCAACGAGATCCCGCTGATCTTCCAGAAGGAGATCTACGCCACCGCCTGCATCGCCGGCGCGCTGACCTTTATCGGCCTGCGCGCACTGGACACGCCGCACTGGCTGGATACCAGCGCCGCCATGCTGGTGGTGTTGGGCGCGCGCCTGGCGGCGATCCACTGGCACCTGGGGCTGCCGCGTTTTCATCTGCTGGACAGGCATTGAACATGATCGAACGACTGGATCACCTGGTGCTGACCGTGGCCGATATCGACGCCACCGTCGCCTTTTACGAACGGGTGCTGGGCATGCGCCATGAGCGCTTCGGCGCCGGGCGCAGTGCGCTGGTCTTCGGTCAACAGAAATTCAACCTGCACCAGGCCGGCCGCGAGTTCGAACCCAAGGCCGCCAGGCCGACGCCGGGTGCCATCGACCTGTGCCTGATCAGCGCCTGGCCGTTGGAGCGCATCCTCAGCCATCTGGCAGCGCAGGGCGTCGAGGTGGAGGAGGGGCCGGTGGCGCGCACCGGCGCCATCGGTCCCATCGAGTCGGTGTACTTCCGCGACCCGGACGGCAATCTGATCGAAGTCAGCCGTTATCCGGCCGCCTAGGGTGCACCGCCAGGAGCGGTTGTTTCACGTTCATGTCTTGAGCAAGGCCCGCTGCCGCCAGGCGGGCGCGGCGACCGGGAACAACGCCTCGGTCGGGCGAAAACGCGCCAGGCCATAGGCCGCGATCCCGCGTTGGCGCTGCTGTGCCGTGGATAGGGCCAGGCGATAGCCCTGCTCGCTTACCGGTTGGCCGAGGAAATAGCCCTGGCCATTCTGGTACGCGCCTTTCTCCCCTTGCCACCAGGCCTCGACCAACGCCGGATCGGGCCAGGGCAGGTTCTCGTCCTCGTCCATGGCCACGTTGGCATCGGCCGGATCGTCGTTGGGGCCGGCGTCGTGCTCGGGGGTGTCGCGCAGCTCCAGATCGAGCAACGCCAGGTCTGCTCCAGTGATGAGGCTGAAGGCCTCGCCGGCGACCCGGGCCTGCGGCACCTCCTGCATTTGCTGGATCAGCCAGGGCAGACTTAACGGATCGCCCAGCAGGCCGACCGCCTGGATGGCCATGCGGCGCTGCTGCGCTTGCGGCATCAACTGACGAATCCAGGCGACGCTGGTTTCTCTGGGCTGCCAGGCCAGTAGCACCGGCAAGGCGCGCTGCTGCAGCGGGCCCGGTTGTTCGGCGAACTGGCGCAGCGGCAGCAGCGCCTCCTCGTCGCCCATCTGCACTGTGGCCCAGTTGGCCCAGAAGCGCGCGTTTTCGTCGGCCTGCAGGCGATGGGCACGGATCGCCGGCAGCAGATCGCGCCGGCGCAACTCGCCGGCGGTGCGCGCGGCCTGGGCGACGACTGCCGCGTCGGCATGCGCCAACCCGGCGATCAGCGCCGGCCCCGGATCGCGGCGGTGCATGCCGCAGGCGGCCAGGCCGATCTGACGAAACAGTGCCTCGGGCGAGCCAAGCAGATTGTCCACCCAGGGCTCGACTCGGGCCCAATCCAGCCAGCCCAGGGCCGCGGCCATAAAACGCGCGCTGTCGGGGGCGGCGCGCACATGCTCGGCCAGCCGGGCCATGGCGGCGGTATTGGCGGTCTCGAAGGCCAGCACCGTGGCCGCGAAGATTTCGCCCTGGGCGTTGGGATCGAGCTGCTGGAGCAGGGTTTCTAGAGCGACCGGGCCGGCGATACGCAGGCCGTCCAGATGGGCCTCGATACGGTTGTCGAGGGTAGTCAGATGGTTGAGGTCGTAGTGGGGCTCGTGGACGGCGATGCTGCGCAGCAGGCCGAGGAATGCGGCTTCTTCGCTGTGTTGGTCGACTATCACTTCAAGACTGGGCATCTAGTCGATCCGTTGCCACTGGTTTCCATCGAAGGCGAAGACATCTTTGCCGGCGATACTCCATAGCACGCCGTCGGCGGAACTCAGGTGGAAACAATTGGTAGGCTCGTCGTCGCCAAAGTCGACGGACTGCAGATGGCCGTTGTGCAATTTATAGATAGCGGTCGAACTGGAAACGTAGAGCGTCCCCATGAACCAGGCAAGACTCCAGAGATCATCTTCGGTGTCGCCGTGCTCGATAACCTCCCAAGTGGCATGCCGGCCACGGAGTAGGGTGCCGAGCTGTCCGCAGGCATATACGTAGCCGTCCTCCGCACAGCACAGTGCAGTAAGGACAAGATTCGTCGGGCTGACCTGCGGACGCCATAGCTTGCCGTCGAATGACCAGATTTCACCTTCCCAGCCTGCCGCATAGATTTCGCTCTTAGCGAAACCGGCGATGGCTTCGAAGCCGACGATGCGCTCGTCCTCTGCTGCAGGTCGAGCTCCGGCATCCATCGCACGCCAGTCGTTCTCGTCATGTCGGCGGTAGACCTGCCTGTCCATCCCGCAGGCGTAAGCGACACCCTCGACGGCACATAAGCCGCGCATCTCGCCGCGTCCGGGAATGGCGGAATCATCATTGGGGAGCTGCTCTTCGTGGGTGTCGCCAGAGCCCATGCAGATGACCTGACCGCCCGCGCCGAGAAACAATGCCTGTTCCAATGGCGAGTGAACCAACGTAGCGGCGACCACCGACCAATGCTGGATATCGTCATCGTCGTCGCCGACTCTCCAGGTGCCCGCATCCCACTCGGTGATATAGATGTGATTGATCCGCTTGGCCTGCATTTCATCCGATACCGATGCCAGGTAGGCCAGGTCGTGATACCTGACGACGCCGGTAACGAATGAGAAGATTCCTGTCCATTGTCCAGCCATGAGCTTCCTCCTTTTTGTTTAACGGCCGCCTCTGCCACGAGGGCTGGCCAGCCTGGCGTTTCGTGCGCTGACCGCCTGATTGGCTGCACGGACATCGCTCTGCCCGGTTTCCACGGCCTTGATCTGTGTCGTGTCCTTGATCCCGCACTGGTTGTGGTAGTTGTCCAACTGGGCCTCGATGCATTTCTTCGAGCATTTGGACTGTGGAAAGGCTTTCGACATTGCGGTCACCGCATTGCCTTTTGCCTTCTTGTAGCTCATGCGTTTGGCTTTGGTGGTGTAACCGTTCTCGAAAGTGAGATTGCCTCTGCGGGCTTTGGCCGAGCCGCTGCTCTGGTAGGTATGCATCAAACCGTGCGTCCCCACATTCTGGTTCACCCCCTCGGCACAGACGCAAGGAGCTTTTCCCTCCTTATAGTCCTTGATGCCCTTGAGCGGCGATGAACCAGTACCACCGCGTCCGGTGTCATGTAGCGAACTGGCTTCTATCAGGTGGTGCGGTGTCTGTTGCGGACAGCAGCCGCTGGGCTTGTACGGCTGCAGGGAGCAACGACGAGCAGACAAACACTTGCTGGCGGCAGCCTTGTCGGCCACCTGATCGGCTTCAGGGCTGGTTTTCTTACCCGAGGGTTTTTTCTTCTTACCCAACGCCGTGCAAGCATCCTTGCTGCCATGGGGTTTGAAGTCCGCGCAGTCGGTTTTTTCCTTTTCTACCTCCTTCTTGCAGGCGCCCCCTCCGGCATCCATCGCCAGCTTGTCCATATAGGGCCAAATTGGCGTATTGCCTGGCATTGACGCATGGTTATGGGTGGTCATATCCAGGTTCCTGACCACATTCTCTCCCTCGAACTTCACATCCATCGACCAGGAGGTGAAGTACACCTTGCCCTTGTTCTTGCTGGTGATCACCCCTTTCTTCGGCGCGCAGCCGGCCTCGTCGCCGTAGCTGGTCTTGAAGTAGCTCTTGTTCTTGAGCATCACTTCCTTGCCGGTGATTTTCACCGTGCGGGTGCCGTTGGTGGTGTCCTTGGCCATGCCGGTGTTGGGGTAGGGGATGGGCACCCCGGGTGGGGTGGCCGGGGTCTGCGGCGGGGTGAAGCAGACGTCCGGGAAGCAGGCCACGGCCTTGCCGTCGGCCGACTTGCACGACACTTCCATATTGTTGGCATAGACCTCGTTGCCCATCAGGCGGCCCTCACCGGTTGGTAGCTGAGCAGGGCGGCGGCGCGTTGGCCGGCGTCGTTGCCCAGGTGGCAGAGGATGTTCGGCCCATCACCGTAAGCCTTGCGGCTGGCGGCCAGGGCCACGACGAGCATGGCCGGACCGATGGCGGCGCCGACTTCGCCGATGCAGTCGGCCGGGTGCCAGATATGGAAGAACTCCTTGCGCACGCGCAGGCTGCGGCTCAGGGCCAGCGAGGCTTCCTTGAAGTAGTACTGCTCGCCGGACAGGTCGGTGACGCGGTAGTCCATCTGCTCCAGACCGCAGCCCACCTCGGCCAGCGCAGCGCGGATGGCCTGGGTCAGGCCCTCGGCGCGCAGGGGGATGTCTTCGCTTTCCACCGTCGCCGGCTCCATGCCAAAGCCCAGACCCAGGCAGGCCAGTTGCGGCTCCTCGCTGGCGACCGGAGCGCCGATCACCACGGCGGCGGCACCTTCACCCGGGATAAAGCCGTTGGAGTTCTGGCTGGTCAGCAGACGTTCGCGCTCCTCGAAGGCGGCCAGGGTCGGCGCGCTGAGGAAGGAATCGACACCGGCGATCAGCACGTGGCGATGGCCGCCCTGGTAGATCAGTTTGCGCGCATTGAGCAGCGCCACCGCGCCGCTGACCCGGCCGCGAGCGATGAGGTTGGAGCTGGGATGAAAGGCCAGGCCCAGTTCCCGTTCGATATCGTGCAGCAATTCGATATCCAGGCCCTCCAGCCGCCCTGGGCGTTCCAGTTCGGCGACGCCGAGCAGCAGCGGGGTCTGCGCCGGATCGACGCCGGGTGCACTCTGCAGGGCTTCGGTGATGGCGCGGGCGGCCATCTTGATCAGCTTGGCGCGGCCGCGCCAGGGCTGTTCCAGCGGCACGCTGGCGGCGATCAGCCATTCGCCGCCACGGTCGATAAAGCGGGTTTCCTGGAAGTTGTCGATGGCGCAGCGAATCGCCGCGCAGCTGGCCGGGGCGCTGAGGCCGACCGCGCTGACCATGCCGGAGCCGAGAATGCACAGGGCGTTCATCAGTCGGCCTCCGTCGCCTGGTGTCTGGACTTGACCAGGCTGCCGAGGCCGGCGTGGTAATCCTTGCCCAGCTCGCGCGCACGCCACCAGGCGCGCGACATGCTGCCCACCAGCACCTGGGCGATCTCGAACATATTGCGTTTGAGCGGACGCGATATGCGCCAGGTCAGCTGCACCTGGCGCGCCTCGGTGTCGATCAGCAGGGTGTCGATCACGGCATGCACCGTCTCATGGCCGCCCTTGTTGAGAAAGAAGGTTACCGGCACGGACATCTGCGGAATGCGAAAGCCCGCGCGTTCCTGCGCCGTGAGGTTGAGCAGCAGCACCTCCTCGCCGCCCTTGAGATAATCGGTCTGCTGATCGGCCGGCGCGGCCTGGAAGTAGCGGTTGTCGAAATCGGCCGGCAGGAATGGAAAGCAGTCCGCCAGCCAGGCCTCGTCGTAGGTGCCGGCAAAGGCGGCGCGCTGCGGCCAGTGACGGCCGATGGGCCCCAGCGCCATGGGGCGGAAGTCGCCATGCGGACTGTCGACCGGCTTGCCCAGTTCCTCGGTGCAGGGCATCGGCATGCCGAGCATGTCGGCGCTGTCCGTGCCGCGCGGATACCAGCCGATGCCGGCCGGGTTATCCGGGTAGGCCTGTTGTTGCTCGGGGTTGCCCTTGAGCGGATGGGCGCCGCCAAAGGCCTGGGCGTAGGAAATCGTCTGTTCGAGAAAAGGCTGCGGCAGCCCAGGGGCGACGCCGAGCAGGCCTGGCTGCCAGTGCCTGGGGCCGAGTACCGAGAAGGCCTTGCCGACCCGGCCGATGCGGATGCCGGCGGTGATCTGGGTCGCCGGCTTGCCGCCCGGCGCATGGGCCTTGCCCTGTACCAGCACGTCGCAGAAGGGTTTGACCGGGGCGAAGTCCATTTCCTGCAGCGGTGCGCTGAGGCCCGGCTCGCCGTGAAAGGTATCGGCCATCAGCAGCGGCTGCTGGGTGTCGAGCAGGCGCGCCTCGCGGCCGTCCAGCGGCAGGTCGAAGGTGCCCTTGGCGATCACTACCAGCGATTCGCGCCCGTCGGGCGCCAGGCCCTGGGTGAAGGCCGCCATCAGTCGGGTGGCATTGAGCAGTTGCATGGGCCTGCGCCTTCTAGTTGATCTGCACCGAGCCGCCCTTGATGCGGTTGACCCCGCTGGATCGGCTGGAGAGGTAGGCGCCCTGGATGATCACCTTGCCGGTGCGGGTCAGGGTGATGCTGGCCTTGCCGCAGCGCAGCACGATTTCCCGTTCGGCGCGCAGCTCCAGGCGTTCGTCGTCCAGCTGCACCTGGGGCGCCGCCGGCGCGCTGAGCAGGCGGCCGATCAGCAGCGGGCGACTCGGGTCGCCGTTCTCGAACATCAGCGCGACCTGGGCGCCGATATCCGCGGCAGCCAGCGGCGCCATGCTGCGAGCGCTTACGCCCTGGGCATCGGCGCAACCGGGAAAGTTCACCCGCGGCACGCCGTCCTCGGACAGGGCGAGTAGGGTGCCGATCATCACGCCGTCGAGGCGCGCCTGGCTGGGCAGGCAGTATTGAACCGTCATAAGCTGGGCTCCTGGCCGTGGGTAGAACCGGCCTGCTAGTTCTGCAGAATCTTCTGCCCCTTGACCACCACGTTCTTGCTGGCCTTGACGTTGATCGCGCCGGAGCCGTCGATGGTGATGTCCTTGCCGCGGATGGTGATGGTGCCGTCCTTCTTCATGGTGATGCTGGCCGAGCCGGTGGTCAGGGTGATGGAGTCGCCGGCGGTCAGCGAGAAGTTCTTGCCGACGCTCAGGCTGTCGTCCTTTCCGATGCTGCTGTCGCGGCTCTGGCCGACACTGCGCGACTCGTTCTTGCCGATGCTGGTGCTCTGGTTGCTGCCGATGCTGATTTCTTCGTTGCTGCCGACGCTCTCGGTACGGTTGCTGCCGATGGTGATGTTCTCGTTGCTGCCGACGTTTTCGGTGCGGTTGTTGCCGATGGTGATGCTCTCGTCGCTGCCGACGTTCTCGGTGCGGTTGCTGCCGATGGTGATGCTCTCGTTGCTGCCGACGTTCTCGGTGCGGTTGGCGCCGATGGTGATGTCTTCGTTGCTGCCGACGCTTTCGGTGCGGTTGACGCCGATGGTGATGGATTCGTTGTTGCCGACCTTCTCGATACGGTCGACGCCGATGGTGATGGTCTCGATGTTGTCCACCGTCTCGGTGCGGTCGTGTTTGACGTGCACGGTTTCGTCGTTGTCGATGGTCTTGGTGCGATCGTGGCCGACCCAGTGGGTCTCGTCGTTCTCCACCTCGATGTCCTGGTTCTTTTCCGCGTGGATGAACAGCTGTTCCTCGCCCTTCTTGTCCTCCATGCGGATCTCGTTGAAGTTGGCCGGCGTGCCCTCCTTGCTCGAACGGCTCTTGACCCCGCTCTGGGTGGCGTTGGCCGGCAGGTCGTAGGGCACCGTCTGCTCGGCGTTGTAGACACGGCCGGTGATGATCGGCCGGTCCGGGTCGCCTTCGAGGAAGCTGACGATCACCTCCTGGCCGATGCGCGGCAGCTGGATCGCCCCCCAGTTCTTGCCGGCCCAGGCCTGCGACACGCGCATCCAGCAGGAGCTGTTCTCGTCGGACTGGTCGTGGCGATCCCAGTAGAAGTGCACCTTGACCCGGCCATACTGGTCGGTCCAGATCTCCTCGCCGCTGGGCCCGACCACCATGGCGGTTTGCGGCCCACGGACGATGGGCAGCGGCGTCAGCGGCAGCGGGCGGAAGGCCTGGCTGGCGTCCATGCAGTCCAGCTCGCTGGTGAACTGCTCGCTGCTGTCGCCGAAGCCGGTTTCGTAGGGCTCCTGGTGGATGCGGTAGCGCGCGCCCACCACCAGGTATTCGCGGTTCTGGTCGGCGCGCTCGTAGCCGCTGAGCTTGAACAGGTGCCCCGAGCCCAGGCCGCGGGCGCGGCCACGCAGCTGCACGCGTTCGAAGCGGGTGTGGATGGCCTCGATGCGCGTGCGCGCGTAATGCTCGCCGTCTTTGCTCTGCACGTACTCGCCGGGGTAGTCGAACAGCGGGTATTCGGCGTTGCTGTGGCTGCGCGACACGCTGGAGCGCACCTCCAGGCTGGCGCTGGGGCGCTGGAAATCGTAGTCGGTCAACGCCAGGGCGCCGGGCTGCACCTCGCGCGCCAGTTGCCAGTCGTAGAAATGATCGCGCTCGCGCATCTGCTGCTCGGGCGGGAAGAAGGGCACCGAGGCGTAGCCCTCCACCGTCGAATGGGCGCCGTAGGCATCGGCCAGCACCAGCACGTGGCGCGCCTTTTCGTGGCGGAAGTAGTAGTAGATGCCTTCCTGCTCCATCAGCCGGCTGACGAAGTCGAAGCTGGTTTCGCGGTACTGCACGCAGTATTCCCACTCGCGGTAGCTGCCGCTGAGGCTGTCCTCGAAGTCGGAGAACCCCAGGTCGCGGAACACCTGCTTGATGATGTCCGGCACCGTCTTGTTCTGGAAGATGCGGCAGTCCGAGGTGCGGCTGAGCAGCCACAGCCAGGGCCGCAGCGTCACCTGGTAGCCGGCGTACTGGCCGGTGCCGACGGTCTGCCGGCAGGCACAGACGATGCCGTGGAAGTAGCGCTCGCCGCCGTCGTACAGCTCCAGTGCCAGGCCCATGGGTTTACCCAGCAGCTGGTCGAACTTGACCGAGGCGTCCTCAGAGGTCAGCTCCAGGTGGTACTGGAAGGGCCGTCCGAGTTCCTCGCTGCCTTCCAGGCTCTGCAGCAGCAGGACATTGGCGCCCAGCGGGCCGTTGACCTGCACCAGGCGCTGGGATTGGGTCAGTGCCATCTACGTTCTCCCTTGGCGATCACGGCCTGCTAGTCGAAGCGGTAGCTGAACTGGCCATTTTCGGCGCCGATATGCACACCGGCCAGCGGCTTGCCCTCCAGCAGGCGGCCGAGAAACTCGCGCGACAGGTCCGGCAGCAGGCTGTTGGTGAGGATGGCGTCGATCTGCCGGCCACCGCTCTCGGCCTCGGTGCAGCGCGACACCACCAGGTCGAGCACGCTCTGCTCGTAGTCGAACGGCACCTTGTGCGTGGCCTCCACACGCTTCTTGATGCGGTCCAGCTGCAGCCGGCTGATGCTCTCGAGCATCTTGTCGCTCAGCGGGTAGTAGGGGATGGTCACCAGGCGGCCGAGCAGGGCCGGGGGGAACACCTTGAGCAGCGGCTCGCGCAGCGACTTGGCGATGGCCTCGGGGTCCGGCATCAGCTCGGGGTCGCTGCACAGGCCGGCGATCATCTCGGTACCGGCGTTGGTGGTGAGCAGGATCAGGCAGTTCTTGAAATCGATCATGCGGCCTTCGCCGTCTTCCATCACGCCCTTGTCGAACACCTGGAAGAAGATTTCGTGCACGTCCGGGTGGGCCTTTTCCACCTCGTCCAGCAGCACCACGCTGTAGGGCTTGCGCCGCACGGCCTCGGTCAGCACGCCGCCTTCGCCGTAGCCGACGTAGCCGGGCGGGGCGCCCTTCAAGGTGGAGACGGTGTGCGCCTCCTGGAACTCGCTCATGTTGATGGTGATGACGTTCTGCTCGCCGCCGTACATGGCCTCGGCCAGGGCCAGGGCGGTTTCGGTCTTGCCCACCCCGGAGGTGCCGGCGAGAAGGAAAACGCCGATCGGCTTGCTCGGGTTGTCCAGCCCGGCGCGCGAGGTCTGGATGCGCTTGGCGATCATGCTCAGGGCGTGGTCCTGGCCGATGATGCGTTTTTTCAGGTGCTCGTCGAGGCGCAGCACGGTGTCGATCTCGTTGCGCGCCATGCGCCCGACCGGGATGCCGGTCCAGTCGGCGACCACCGAGGCCACCGCCTGGTAATCGACGGTGGGCAGGATCAGTGGCGTTTCCCCCTGCAGCGCGCTGAGGCGGCTCTGCAGATCCGCCAGTTTGCCGTGCAGCGCCTGGCGTTCGTCGTCGCTCAGCTGCGGGCTCGGCGGCTGCGCCTGGGCCGCGCCGGTGGTGTCCACCGCTTCGGCGGCGGCGCGCAGGCTGGCGCGGGTCGCCAGCAGCTCGTCGACCAGGGCCTTTTCCTCGCTCCAGCGGCTTTCCAGGGCGGCCAGGCGCTCGCGCTCCTCGGCCAGGGCGCCTTGCACGTCGCTCTGGCGGCTGCCGATGGCGATGCCGATGGCCTGTTCTCGGGCGATGATGGCCAGCTCGGTTTCCAACGCCTCGATCCGCCTGCGGCTGTCGTCCACCTCGGCCGGCACCGCGTGCAGGCTGATGGCGACGCGGGCGCAGGCGGTATCCAGCAGGCTCACCGACTTGTCCGGCAGTTGGCGCGCCGGGATATAGCGGTGCGACAGCTTGACCGCGGCCTCCAGCGCCTCATCGAGAATCTGCACCTTGTGGTGCTGCTCCATGGTCGAGGCCACGCCGCGCATCATCAGGATCGCCTTGTGCTCGGACGGCTCGTCCACCTGCACCACCTGGAAGCGCCGGGTCAGCGCCGGGTCTTTCTCGATGTGCTTCTTGTATTCGGCCCAGGTGGTGGCCGCCACGGTACGCAGGGTACCGCGGGCCAGCGCCGGCTTGAGCAGGTTGGCGGCGTCGCCGGTGCCGGCCGCGCCGCCGGCACCGACCAGGGTGTGGGCCTCGTCGATGAATAGGATGATCGGCTTGGGCGAGCTCTGCACGTCCTCGATCACCTGGCGCAGGCGCTGTTCGAACTCGCCCTTCATGCTCGCCCCGGCCTGCAGCAGGCCGACGTCGAGGGCGCGCAGCTCGACATCCTTGAGGCTCGGCGGCACGTCGCCGGCGACGATGCGCAGGGCGAAGCCCTCGACCACCGCGGTCTTGCCGACGCCGGCCTCGCCGGTGAGGATCGGGTTGTTCTGCCGGCGGCGCATGAGGATGTCCACCAGTTGGCGGATCTCCTCGTCGCGCCCGACTATGGGGTCGAGCTTGCCGCTGCGCGCCTGCTCGGTGAGGTCGACGGTGAAGCGCTTGAGCGCCTCCTGCTTGCCCATGGCGCTGGGAGCCATGGCGCCGCTGGCTTCGCCCGGCGCGCCGGCGGCGCTGAAGCCGTCGCTGGCGCCGAGGCCGTTCTCCGGCGAGTTGCCGACATACTCGTCGAAGCGCTCGATCAGGCTCTCCACCTTGATCTTGTCGAACTCGCGGGAAATCGCCGTCAGCGCGTGGCGCAGGCTCGGCGTCTTGAGGATGCCGACGATCAGGTAGGCGGTGCGCACCTGGCTCTCGCCGAACATCAGGCTGCCGTAGACCCAGCCGCGCTCGACCGCTTCCTCGACGTGGGAGGACAGGTCGGTGATCGAGGTGGAACCGCGCGGCAGGCGATCCAGCGCCTCGGTGATGTCCTTGGCCAGGCGCGCCGGGTCGAGGCTGAACTGGCGCACCAGCTGGTGCAGGTCGGAGTCCTGCAGCTGGAGGATCTGGTGCAGCCAGTGCACCAGTTCGACGTAGGGGTTGCCGCGCAGCTTGCAGAACACCGTGGCGGCTTCGATGGCCTTGTAGGCCAGGCTGTTCAACTTGCCGAACAGCGCGGCGCGGCTGATCTCACTCATGTTCGCAGCTCCTCGAATCGGGGATGGATTGGCTGGCGTAGTCGCGTACCAGCGAGAGGTCGTCGGGGTCGTGCAACGGGGTGCCGAGCCAGGTGTTGAAGCCGAGCTGGGTGCCACCGTCGAGGTCGATGCGCGGCACCTCCTGGCAGCGCAGCACCAGGTTGACCTCCCAGTCCAGCTCGTCGCCCTGGTGCTCGGCGACCCAGGCGGCCAGCTCGGCGAAGTTCTCCTGGCCCGGCAGCAGGCGCTGGTACTGCTCGAGGCTCAGCGGGCCGAGGCGGATGCGGAACTTGTGCTGGCGATCCCATACGTGGGTGCCCAGGCACAGGTCGCTACCGAGGGTGCAGGCGGCCGCGCCGACCTGGCTGTACTGCGGCAGCTGCAGCCACTGGCCGACGTATTCCTCGATGCGCACCGGCACCTCGAAATAGGCTTCGAGGATGCTACGCAGGCCGTCCGGGTAGCGGGTCTGAGCGGCCAGGTGGCCGCTGAAGTGCAGGCTCGCCGAATCGGCCAGCGGGCCCTGGCCGAGCAGGCTGGGCATGCCGCGTCCGGACAGGGCGGCCAGGCGCATCGACCAGTAGTCGTCGTCCGGCCGGTCGTGGCTGACGGTGGGCCGTGCCTCGGCCCAGGCGCGGTAGAACAGGGTCAGCAGGCGATGGTGGAAGACGTCGAGAAAGCGCTTGAAGGTGGCGTCGCCATTGTTGCGCTGGCGCTCGCGGGCGTACTCGGTCAGGTGCAGCGGCAGCGGCCCGTTGGGGCCGGTGAGGCCGAAGAAGAACTGTTCGATACGCGGCACCGGGCCCTGGTGCACGCTGGCCAGGGTCGCCGGGGCGAAGCTGCAGTCGGGCTGCTGGCCCAGGCGCAGCGGATCGTCGGCCAGGCGCACGGAGCGGCCGATGCGCGGCTGCGCCACGGCCGCGCATTCGATACGGCGCAGCGCCTGGAAGAAGTCGTAACTCCAGGGCGCGGCGGCCATCTCGGCGGCGCCGCTCAGATGTTCGGGCGGCGACCCGGTTGTGCCTGCCATCGCATGACCTCTCCGCGCTCGGTGGTGCGCAATACCGTTTCGGTAAAACTGTTGATCGACACGTAACGGGCGAGAAAGCGCTCGAATACCGCGCCGAGCAGGTATACGCCGGTGCCGCGAAAGGCGTTCTCGTCGAATTCCAGGCTGATCTCCAGGCCGCGGCCGAACACGATCGGCCCGGGCATCGGCAGGCGCCGCGTGCAGGGGCTGCTGCGCACCTCGCGCAGGCCCTCGATCTGCAACTGCAGCGCCGAATCGGCCGGATCGCCGTACAGGCGCAGCAACTCGCGCAGGGCCGCGGCGCCCTGGCCGCGCTCGCTGAGCGACAGGTAGTTGAGCGACAGCTGGCTGATCAGCCGCCAGGCGCTGGCATCGTGGGCGCGGCTGGCGCGCGGCCGGCTCGGCCCGGCCAGGCAGCGCACCGCCTGCACCGGCGCGCTGTCTTCGAGGGTGAAGTCGCTCTTGCCGGTGCCGATCGGCATCAGCAGCGGCAGGTCGCGGTTGGTGCACAGCGCGCCGATGCCCAGTTGGCGCAGGTCGTGGCGGTAGGGCGCCTGGTTGACGTCGACCAGGGATACGAAGGTCTCGCTGCCGACGTAGGTGGAGCGCGGCCCGCGCCGGCGCGCCTGGCTGGACAACCGGCGCGGCTCGCGGCGCACCACGTAATAGGCCTGCTCGCGGCCGTAACGGGCCGGATCGCGAATGGCGTAGAAGGGCTGAAACGGCTGCTCGGGGCCGCTGCCGTGGCCGCTGACCTGGGTCAGCGAGTGGATCTCGAAGTCCAGCGGGCGGGTGCGGTCGGCGATCACCTGATGTTCGTGCACGCGGTCGCTGAGGTGGATGCGGTCGGCGCGGCGCGGGAACAGGTTGACCGCCGGGGTGCAGAAAGGCACGAACTGGGCGGCCGACACCGCGCCTTCCAGGCTGCTGTCCAGGCGGGTGAACAGCACCACCAGTTCCAGCTCCTGGGCGTTGCAGCGCGCCACGCCGCGCGCGAGGCCGGCGAACTCGACGAACAGGAAGCGATTGGGCAGGGCGAAATACTCCTGCAGCAGGCGGTAGCCCTGGAAGGCGCGCGGCACCACCGGCAGCACCGCGTCCTCGTCGTCGAAGCCGCGTGCCTGGATGCCGCTCAGCGGCAGGCGTTCGGCCCATTCGCCATCGACGCTCTTGATAAACAAGGCGCAGGCGTTGCCCAGCAGTTGCTCGTAGAGGCGGAACGGTTGCTCGTCGGCGCCGCCGAGAAACAGCGGCAGGCTGTCCAGCGCCAGGGCCTTGAACGGCATGCCGGCGCCGCATTTGAGACGGATGCGCAGGCCGGCCTTGGCTCGCGGTTCGGCCGCGGCGAGGCGGCCTAGGGCGGTGGCCGGGTTGCCGAAATACTCGGCACGGCTGACCTCCAGCGGCCACAGGGTGACGTCATGGCAGGTACGGTACTCGCAGGCGGTCTGCTCCTCGTGGCCGAGCTGGCCGCGCAGGGCGGCGCCGCGTTCGACGCGAAAGCCGCTGGCCAGCGAGCCCTCGTCGGGGTCAGCGCACAGTTGCACCACGGCCACCGAGGGCGTCGGCGCCAGGTAGTGCGGGTAGGCGATTTCCAGCAGGTTATGGGTGAAGGTGGGGTACTCGGCGTCGAGTTTCAGGTGCACGCGCGCGGTGAGGTAGGCGAAGCCCTCCAGCAGGCGCTCGACATAGGGGTCGGCGCAGTCGATGCCGGACAGGGTCAGGCGGCTGGCGATCTTGGGGAACTCGGCGGCGAACTCGGCGGCGCTCTCGCGGATGTGCTGCAGCTCCTGGTTGTAGTAGTCGAGCAGGCGCGGGTTCATGCGCGCCTCCTGCCGTCGACCGGGGCGACCTTGATATGCCCGGTCTCCAGGTCCAGATCGGTGGACAGCAGCAGGCGCAGCGGCACGGGCTCGGCCCACAGGTCGGCCTCGATCTCGAAGCTCAGCGCGTTGTGGTTCATCTCGTCGCTTGCCAGCTGCGCGCGCACCCGTAGCGAGCCCTGGAGCAGGCGTGGCTCGTAGGTTTCGATGATCTCGGCGAGCAGGCTCTCGACCAGCTGTACGTCGATGCTCGAGGCGGTGTGGCCGGACAGCGGCGGCAGGCCGAAATTGATCACCGAGGTGCCGGCCGGCATCTGTGCCGCGGTTTCCGGGCCGAACAACGCGGTGGTGTTGAGCAGCCAGGCCAGGTCGCGCAGTACCGAGGCCTTGAGCTGGTTGAGATTCATCACCCGGCGCTCGGCGCTTTCCTTGGGGTTGCTCGGCTCGTCGTCGGTGAGTCGATCGAGCAGCGAAGGCTGCAGTCGCTCCTGCAGGGTCAGCTCGGCCATG
Organism: Pseudomonas sp. AOB-7; assembly: GCF_003696305.1. Lineage (GTDB taxonomy): Bacteria > Pseudomonadota > Gammaproteobacteria > Pseudomonadales > Pseudomonadaceae > Aquipseudomonas. Next base: position 310,354 of record NZ_RFFK01000002.1, read on the forward strand.
CTCAGGCGTCCCCGGCGGCGAAGCGCAGGCTGCGCAGGTCGAACAGCGCGGTTTCGCCCCGGTCGGTGGCGAACAGGCGCTGGCCGATGGGCAAACCGTTGTCCTGCCAGTCGACTTTGCGCGCCAGGCGCGCGGCGTCGTCGCCGAGTTCGATGGTGTCCGGGTAGCGGCTGGGAATCAGCGCCACGGTGGTGCCGCCGTTGCGTAGGGTCAGCTCGGCCGGCATCCACACCAGGTCGCGCAGGTCGCTAGGCGCCTCGCAGCTGAGGCTGACGAGGTTCTCCATCGGCAGCCAGACGTAGCGGCCGTTGACTATCAGCTCCAGCACCGGACCGAGCCGCGGATCGGCGTCGGCGCACCAGGCGAAGGGTTCGTCGTTGAGTTCGCCGGCGATGGCCGGGGCGGCGTCGAAGGCCTGCTCGCGCAGCTGCGCTGCGGCTTCGGCATGACCTTCGGCATCCAGCTTGAGGGCCTGGATCAGCGGTGCCAGCCAGTCCGCCGGCTGGCCCAGCAGCACCGGCGTCAGGCGCCCGGCGAAGACTTCGCCGCGCAGCGCCTCGCATTCCAGGGCCGTGCGGTAGGTCTGCACCATGGCCAGGGCGCCGGCATCCAGCTCGCCGGCGACCTTGAGCTGGTTCTGTGCGCGGCCCCACTGGCCGAGCACGGCCAGCAGTTGAAAGAGGAAGACGCGCAGGGCGGGGTTGGACGGCTGGCTGCGCACTTGATCCTGCAGGGCGCCCAGGGCCTCGTTCAGCTGACCGGCACGCACAAGTTCATCGGCATTCATCGCTGCGTCCTTCCGTTCATGTGCCGCGCAGCAGTGGCGCTGCGGGCCGCGGGTGTCCCGGCCTTTGGCGGCGATACCAGACGTGCGCGCCGAGCGCCTGCGCTGGTGCCATGGCCGACGAAACGAGCGCCCGGCGCCGCAGCGGCGCCGGGCGGTCATGCCTCAGATCTTGACGTTTTCGCGGATGTTCCAGCCGTACTTGATAGGGCCGCCGTCCTTGCTGCCGTCCTGTTTCTGCGGTTGATAGTCGACCTGAACCTGGCCGAAGTTGAGGGTGACGTTCTCGGTCAGGCGATCCTCGCCGCCACTGCCGCCGGTGCTGATGGACGACACCAGCACTTCCTTGAGGGTGATGATCAGGTACTCCACCGGATCCTCGCCGCCGGCTTTGCGGATGGTCAGCTTGGCCTCGGGGTAATGCTTGCCGCTGGAGCAGGCCATCATCAGGTTGGGCGAGGACTTGTCGATCCACTTGGTCAAAGAGATGTCCTGGATACTGACCTTGCCGGCGCCGCCACCACCGCCCACATGCATGCTGCCGGACTGGGACATGCCCCAGCTCCAGGCCAGTACGTCGATTTCCTTGGCGTGGGTCTTGTCGGCGGATTCTCCGTCCACATCGCCGATCTTGATAAACATATCAACAGCCATCATGCCTCCTTGGTGGCTCGCGCCACGCTACGTGGTGCGGTATCCGCCGCCGTGGCGGATACCAATGTGAGGGTGGATCAGGCGCCTTTGGCCGAGGGCAGCTTGGAGACCAGGCGCAGGGACACCGTCAGGCCTTCCAGCTGGTAGTGCGGGCGCAGGAAGAACTTCGAGTTGTAGTAGCCGGGGTTGCCCTCGACTTCCTCGACCACCACCTCGGCGGCGGCCAGTGGGTGCTGGGCCTTGGTGGTTTCAGTGGAGTGCGCCGGGTCGCCGTCGACGTAGTTGAGAATCCAGTTCTGCAGCCAGCGCTGCATGTCGTCCTTCTCTTTGAACGAGCCGATCTTGTCGCGCACGATGCATTTGAGGTAATGGGCGAAACGGCAGGTGGCGAACAGGTAGGGCAGGCGCGCCGCCAGGTTGGCGTTGGCGGTGGCGTCGGGGTCGTCGTACTCGGCCGGCTTCTGCAGCGACTGGGCGCCGATGAAGGCCGCCAGGTCGGTGTTCTTCTTGTGCAGCAGGGGCATGAAACCGTTCTTCGCCAGCTCGGCCTCGCGGCGGTCGGAAATGGCGATCTCGGTCGGGCACTTCATGTCTACGCCGCCGTCGTCGGTGGGGAAGGTGTGCGCCGGCAGGTTCGGCACCTCGCCGCCGGACTCCACGCCGCGAATGCGCGAGCACCAGCCGTAGAGCTTGAACGAGCGGTTGATGTTGACCGCCATGGCGTAGGCCGAGTTGGCCCAGGTGTACTTGCTACTGTCGGCGCCGGCGGTGTCCTCCTCGAAGGCGAAGGCATCCACCGGGTCGGTCTTGGCGCCATAGGGCAGGCGGGCGAGGAAGCGCGGCATGGTCAGGCCGATGTAGCGCGCATCCTCGGACTCGCGCAGCGAGCGCCAGGCGGCGTACTCGGGGGTGGTGAAGATCTTGGTCAGGTCGCGCGGGTTGGACAGCTCCTGCCAGGAGCCCATGCCCATGACGGTGGGCGATGCCGCGGCAATGAACGGCGAATGCATGGCTGCGCAGACCTTGGACAGCTCGCCGAGCAGCTCGACGTCCGGCGGCGACTGGTCGAAGTAGTAGTCTCCGACCAGGCAGCCGTAGGGCTCGCCGCCGAACTGGCCGTACTCTTCCTCGTACATCTTCTTGAAGATCGGGCTCTGGTCCCAGGCGGTGCCCTTGAACTTCTTCAGGGTCTTGTGCAGCTCGCCCTTGGAGATGCTCATCACGCGGATCTTCAGCTGCTCGTCGGTCTCGGTGTTGTTGACCAGGTAGCTCAGGCCGCGCCAGGCGCTTTCCAGTTGCTGGAAGTCCTGGTGGTGCATGATCAGGTTGATCTGCTCGGTGAGCTTGGCGTCGATGGCGGCGATGATCGACTCGATGGACTTGATCGCATCGTTGGAGATCAGGTCGGTCTTTTCCAGCGCATGTTCGGCCAGGGTGCGCACCGCGGTTTCCACCGCCTCGCGGGCGCGCTCGGTCTTGGGTTTGAATTCCTGCAGCAGCAGCGACGCGAAGTCGCTGGTCTCTTCGGTAGCAGTCCCGCCCTGGGCCTGCTGTTCGGTCATCGGTTCGGCCATGGTCTGCGTCCTCTAATCAGCTTTGCGGCTCGGAGTCGGTCGGTTTCGGCGCGCTGGCCAATGCCTGCAGCAGGGCCGGGTCCTTGATCGCCTTCATGATCATTTCCTCGGCGCCGGTCTTGCCGTCCATGTAGGTCAGCAGGTTGGCCAGCTGGGTGCGGGCTTCGAGCAACTGGTTGAGCGCGTCGACCTTGCGCGCCACGGCGGCGGGGCTGAAGTCGTCCATGCTCTCGAAGGTGATGTCGAGGCTGAGGTTGCCCTCGCCGGTCAGGGTGTTGGGCACGTTGAAGGCCACCCGCGGTTTCATCGCCTTGAGCCGGGAGTCGAAGTTGTCCACGTCGATCTCGAGGAACTTGCGGTCGGCCACCGCCGGCAGCGGTTCGGCGGGTTTGCCGGCGAGGTCGGCCATCACCCCCATGACGAAGGGCAACTGGACTTTCTTTTCCGCGCCGTAGAGCTCCACGTCGTACTCGATCTGCACCCGTGGAGCTCGGTTGCGAGCGATGAATTTCTGGCTGCTGGGGTTGGCCATCTTGTTCCTCCTGCGCTGCGTATGCGGCTATGGGCTGTGAATGAGGTGACCCGACGCTATTCGCCGTCGGGCCCCCTGAGCTTTTCGAACTGGGAGAAGCCGTCGGGGATCAGGTTGCGCACTATGGTGGCGAAGTCGGCGCTGACCAGCGTCTTGGCCCGGCTCAGCAGCACCGGCACCGGGCTGGAGGGCTCGTGCCGGGCGTAGTAGGCGAGGATGCGGTCGAGGGTCTTGAGCACGTCGTCGCGATTGCCGATTTCGCCGCTGATGCGCGGTGCGGCGGGCGCGCCCGCTGTTGCCGCGCTGGCGCCCTCTGCGGCGGGAGCCGTCTCGGCCACCTCTGCCGCGGTCGCGGCGGGCGCCTGTTCGGCGACTATCTGCACGGCATGCCGCAGCAGTTGCTTGATGGTGCCCAGATCGGCGCCGCGGTCCGAGCCGACGCGCTCGTTGACCTCCCGTTCTATCCCCTGCAGCGCTGCCTGGGCGGCGCCGACCGCGGCGCGGCAGGCCTCGACCTGCTCGGCATCGCTGTCGCGAAAGGCCGCCGCGACCTGTTCCAGGCCCAGGCTTTCGCTGGCGAAGCGCTGCAAGCCGCTGGCATTGAGCGCGGCACGCAAGGTCACGGTACCGAAGGCGCGCGAGCGGATCAGCGGCATTTCCCACAACAGCCGCACCACCGGCTCGGCGCCTATGCCGGCCAGGGCGTTGATGCGGAAGGTGGGGTCGTTGTCGTCCTCGACGTCTAGCATCGGATAGAGGCTGTCCCAGTACTGCTGCAGCAGCGCCTGGATCAGCTGCAGCGCCTGGGCCAGGCCGGGCAGGCCATCGAGGGCGATGCTGCTTTGCAGGTAATAGTTGGCGATGCGCAGATCCTTGCTGCGCGCGAACAGCTCGACGCACAGATCGCGCACCTGGCGCCATTCCGGCGGCTCGGCGGGCAATACCGAATCGCCCATCTGGCGCTCGGGTTGGCCCTGGGCGACGCGCTCGAGTTCGAGGAACGCCGAGTCGTATTCGAGATCGGCGCCACTCGGGGAGTCGGGGGATACCGCGGTCAACAGCTGCTGTACGTCCACCACAATGGGTGATCTCCATATCCAACCTGCTGCGGGCAGGCATACCGTCAGAGCGAACGTTGGACTTCAATCCACATCCTGTGGATTACGTTCTATTCGGAGCGGGGCATGGCCACTCCGATCGAGTTGTTAGAGCAAGTCTTGGCGTTGTTTTAGGCTTGTCAAGAAATTGGCCAGGCGCCTGGACGAACTGTCGAGCGGATTAAGATAGGCGAGCCGAAATTCTTTATTTAGTGTCTTTCGCTATATCGCTAATTACAAAAAAGCAGATTCAAAGTGTTACTCCTGAACAACACTGGTCAACTTTGTGATGCCTATACTCAGGGCACCGGTTGGGGACTCATGCGGTCGATGAGCGAAGTTTTGTAAGGAGTTTGAATGCCGCTGCGTTTGACCATCACCAGTTATCACAAGCTGACGCCCGGGCAGCGTGCGGACATGGAGCTCGACCGCGGCGAGCTGCGCATCGGGCGCAACCCGGAGAACGACTGGGTATTGCCCGACCCGGAGCGCCTGGTATCGGGCCAGCACTGCGTGATCCAGTTCCGCGACGGCACCTATTACCTGACCGACACCAGCACCAACGGCGTGCAACTGGTCAACGCCGGGGTGCGCCTGCACCGCGGCAATAGCGAGCCGCTGCGGGACGGCGAGCTGGTGCGCCTGGGCGAGTACGACATCCTGGTACAGATTACCGGCGCCGACATATCGTCGCCGGGGCTGCCCGCCGCCAGCGATCCCTTCACCGGCTTCGATGCGCTGATGAACCGTCAAGGCGCCGGCGCGCCGAGCATGCCCGCGCCGCCGCCCGCCGCCCCGGCGCAGATGCAGGCGGGCGGCTCGCCGCTGGACACCAAGCCCGACCTGTTCGACTTCCTCGCCACACCGGCGGTACCGCCGCCGAGCGCGCCCGATCATATTCCCGCCGAACGCCACGATTTCCGCCCGCCGCAGGCGCAGGTGCCCGCGCCGCCGGTCGAGGCCAGCCCGGCAGCGGCGCATGCGATTCCGGCGGACTGGGATCCCTTCGCCGAACTGGGCATCGCCGCGGCGACGCCGCAGGCCCCGCCCGCCGCACCGTCGGCGCCGCCAGCGGTGCCGGCTGCCCAGCCTGTGCCAGTGGCCGCGCCGCTGCCGGCCGCCCCAACGGCGCCCGTCGCCGCGGCCGTTCCGCCGGCTGTCGGCACGCCGCAGCCTGGCGCGGCGGCGCCTACCGACGACGCCCTGGAAGCCTTTCTGCGCGGCGCCGGAGTGGCGCAGCTGCGCATCGAACGGGGCGAGGCGCTGGCGCAGATGGAGGCCATCGGTCGCAGCTACCGGCAGATGGTCGAAGGCCTGGTGGACGTGCTGCGCGCCCGCGCCAGTCTCAAGGGCGAGTTCCGCATGGCGCAGACCATGATTCAGCCGGTGGAAAACAACCCGCTGAAATTCGCGCCGAACGTCGAGGAGGCACTGCTGCTGTTGCTACGTTCCGGCAACCAGGCCTTCATGCCGGCCGACCAGGCCATCGCGGAAAGTTTCGATGACCTGCGCGCGCACCAACTGGCGGTCATGGCGGGGGTACAGGCGGCCATCAAACATCTGTTGAAGCGCTTCGAGCCGGCCACTCTGGAGGCGCGTCTGAACAAACCTTCGGGTATTGGCGGATTATTGTCGGGGGGGCGCCAAGCCAAGTACTGGGAACTGTTCACCGAAACCTATGCCGCCATATCCCGGGAAGCGGAGGACGACTTCCAGGACCTGTTCGGCCGCGAGTTCAGTCGCGCCTATGAAGAGCACAGCGCCAAACTGCGTAGAACTTAGTGTTTGTTATGGAGCGGCGGGCTGTTAATTCTGAATTGAAATAATAAAACTTCTAGAGGACGCCAAAGATGCCAAGGATATTGTGGGGAGTGCTGGCCCTGTTGCTGACCGCCTGTGCATCGGAGCCGCCACCGCCTGCGCCCACCGTGGTGCGTCTGCAGATCCAGGCCTCGGCCGACCTCAATCCTGCGCCGGGCGGGCAGCCGGCACCGGTGCGGGTACGCCTGTACGAACTGAAGAGCGGGGCGGTGTTCAGCCGGGCCGACTACTTCTCCCTGGTCGAGTCGGCCAACGCCACCCTGAGCAGCGATCTGGTGGCCCAGGACGAGTTGCTGATCCAGCCCGGCGAACAACTGATCCTCGACCGCACCCTGGACGAACAGAGCCGTCTGCTCGGTTTGGTGGTCGCCTTCCGCGACCTGGACGACTCGGTGTGGCGGCAGCTGGTCAACATCCCGCCGCACCAGACCAGCGTGCTCAACGTCAGCCTCAGCGCGCGCGCGGTCAGCGCCGTGCCCGCGCCGCCGACCAAATAAACCACTCGGGAGATTCGCTCATGTCCTGGAATAACCGAGTGGTGTGGTCCGAGGGGATGTTCCTGCGCCCGCAACACCTGCAACAGCATGACCGTTATCTGGAAACCCTGGTCGACAGCCGCTGCCGGCCGATGTTCGCCGGCGGCTGGGGGTTCTCCGAACTGCAGCTGGACACGGCGCTGCTGACCCAGGGCAAGCTGGCCATTCTCGGCGCCCGCGGCGTACTGCCCGACGGCACGCCGTTCGACATCCCCGGCGATGACGTGGCGCCGACGCCGCTGATCGTCGACCCGCAGATGCGCGACCAGCTGATCTACCTCGGCCTGCCGCTCAAGCGCGCCGGTACCCGCGACACCGTGGAGGAGGGCGAAGCCCTCGGCGGCGCCCGCTACGTCAGCCAGGTGCGCGAGGTGCGCGACGACAACGCGCCGTTCGAGAGCCGCGCGCCGCTGGCCATCGGCGGCAAGGCGCTGCGCCTGCTCACCGAGCGCGACGGCCTCGGCGAGTACGCCTGCATCGGCGTGGTGCGGGTGGTGGAAAAACGCGCCGACAATGCCTTGCTGCTCGACGAGAACTACATCCCGCCATTGCTGGACGTCGCCGCCTCGCCGCCGCTGGCGGCCTTTCGCAGCGAACTGCAGGGCCTGCTGCATCAGCGTGGCGAGGCGCTGGCGGGCAGGGTGGTGGCCTCCGGCGCCGGCGGCGCCTCGGAGATCGCCGATTTTCTGCTGCTGCAGCTGGTCAACCGCGCCGAGCCGCTGATCAGTCACCTGGCCCGGCTCAGCCCGCTGCACCCGGAGGCCTTCTACCGCGAGGCGGTGGCGCTGGCCGGCGAGTTCGCCACCTTCTCCAGCAGCGGCCGGCGCCCGGCCGAGTACCCGGCCTACGAGCACGACGACCTGGCGGCCAGCTTCGCCCCGGTGATCCGCGAGCTGCGCCAGGCACTGTCGATGGTCATCGACAGCCGCGCCACGCCGATTCCCATAGTCGAGAAATCCTACGGCGTGCACGTGGCCATGCTGGCCGACAAGAATCTGCTGCAGGGCGCCAGCTTTGTCCTGGTGGTGCGCGCCGACGTGCCGGCGGAAAACCTGCGCAGCCTGTTCCCGCAGCAGGCCAAGGTCGGCTCGGTGGAGCACATCCGCGACCTGGTCAACCTGCAGCTGCCGGGCATCGCCCTGCTGCCGATGCCGGTGGCGCCACGGCAGATTCCCTATCACGCCGGCTCCAGCTACTTCGAGCTGGATCGCGGCAGCGACCATTGGAAGCAGTTGGCCAACTCGGGGGGCTTCGCCTTCCATATCGCCGGCCAGTTCCCCGGTTTGAACCTGGCCTTCTGGGCCATCCGAGGATAGTTCGCCATGCATCCGATCGACGATCCCTTCGGCGGCCCACCCGGCAACGGTGGCGGCGGCTCGGGCGGCGGCAGCGACCGCACCATGATCATGCCGCGCCCCGGTGGCCGGGCACCTGAGCCGCCCGGCGGGCAGCCTCGCCCGGCGCCCGCAGCCGGGCCAGCCCCGGCCATGCCTGGCGCGCCCTTGCCCAGCAGCCTGGCCCAGGGCCTCAACCCGCTGGAGCGCGCGGCGGCACCGCTGCTGGCGTTGCTGACGCGGCTGCGCAACACCATTTCCCACCCGATGCCGGCCAGCCTGCGCGCGCAGCTGCTGGCCTATCTGCGCCAGTTCGAGGAACAGGCCAAGGGCGCCGGCGTGCCGCAGGACGAGGTGATGCTCAGCCGCTACGTGCTCTGTACCGCGCTGGACGAAGCGGTGCTCAGCACGCCCTGGGGCAGCGGCAGCGACTGGGGCAAGCAGAGCCTGCTGATCACCCTGCACAACGAGGCCTGGGGCGGCGAGAAGGTGTTCCAGCTGCTCGAGCATTGCCTGCAAAACGCCCGGCAGAAGCTGAACCTTCTCGAGCTGCTGTATCTGTGCCTGTGCCTGGGTTTCGAGGGCCGCTACCGGGTGATGAACGACGGCCGCAGCCAGCTCGAAGCGCTGCGCGAGCGCACCGCGGCGACCATCCGCAGCGTGCGCGGCGAGTTCGAGCGCGAGCTGTCGCCGCGTTGGCGCGGGGTCAGCGCGGTGCGCGATCGGCTGTCGCAGTTCGTCCCGCCCTGGGTCGGCGCGGCCATCTGCCTGGCGCTGCTGCTGCTCTTGCTGTTCGGCCTGCGTCTGAAGCTGGCCAGTGACGCCGAGCCGGTGTTTCGCAACATCCATGCCCTGGGCGAGATCCCGGTGCAGACCATCGATCGCCCGCCGCTGCAGCCCAAGCTGATCGAGCGGCCGCGCCTGGCGCGTTTTCTCGAAGAGGACATCCGCGCCCAGCGCGTCGCCGTGGAGGACGCGGTGGACCGCTCGGTGGTGACCATCCGCGGCGACGAGCTGTTCGCCTCCGGCAGCGCCAGCATTTCCGACGCCCTGCAGCCGCTGTTGCTGCGCATCGCCGAGGCCATCCGTCAGGTCAAGGGCAACGTGCTGGTCACCGGCCACAGCGATGACCGGCCCATCGCCACCCTGCGTTATCCCTCCAACTGGAAGCTGTCGCAGGACCGCGCGCAGCAGGTCATGGATGTGCTGGCCGCGCGCAGCGGCCAGCCCGAGCGCTTCACCGCCGAAGGGCGCAGCGACACCGAGCCGGTGGCCTCCAACGAGACCGCCGCCGGCCGCGCGCGCAATCGCCGGGTGGAGATCACCGTATTCGCGGAGGGCAACCTGTGAAGGCCTTCTTCAATTTCTGCGTGCGCTGGCTGGTGCCGCTGCTCGGCCTGCTCGCCCTGAGCCTGGTGATCTGGTTCGTCGGCCCGCTGATCGCCATCGACAGCTACGAGCCGCTGGCCTCGGCGACGGTGCGCTGGATCCTCATCGCGCTGCTGTTCCTGACCTGGATCGGCTTTCGCGTCCTGCGCCTGATCCAGGCCCGGCGCAACGCCGCCAAGGTCATGCAGGGGCTGGTGGCGGTGGCGCCGGATGCCGCCAGCGTGGCCACCGCCGAGGAGCTGGCGACCCTCAAGCAGCGCATGGATGAAGCCCTGCAGCTGCTGAAGAAGGCCAAGCTCGGCGGCCAGGAGCGGCGCAACCTCTATGAGCTGCCCTGGTACGTGATCATCGGCCCGCCCGGTTCGGGCAAGACCACCGCGCTGGTCAATTCCGGACTCAACTTCCCACTGGCCGAGCATATGGGCGGCGGCGCCATCCGCGGCGTCGGCGGCACGCGCAACTGCGATTGGTGGTTCACCGACGAGGCGGTGCTGCTGGACACCGCCGGCCGCTACACCACCCAGGACAGCCACGCCGAGGTGGACAAGGCTGCCTGGCTGGGCTTTCTCGACCTGCTGAAGAACCAGCGCAAGCGCCGTCCCATCGACGGCGCCTTTATCGCCATCAGCCTGTCCGACCTGCTGCTCGGCAGCGAGAGCGAGCGCGCCGCCCATGCCCGCGCCATCAAGGCGCGCGTTCAGGAGCTGTATGCCCAGCTCGGCGTGCGTTTCCCGATCTACGTGATGCTGACCAAGTTCGACCTGGTGCCGGGCTTCATGGAGTTCTTCGACGGCCTCAGCAAGGAGGAGCGCGGCCAGGTCTGGGGCTGTACCTTCGCCCTGGACGACGGCAAGAGCGGGGAAGGGCCCTTGGCCGGCTTCAGGCAGGAGTTCGCCGCCCTGGAGGAGCGCCTGACCCAGCGCCTGGTCGAGCGCCTGCAGCAGGAGCGCGACCCCAACCGGCGCGACCTGATCTACGGCTTCCCGCAGCAGTTCGCCGCGCTGCGCGACAACCTCGCCAGCTTCCTCGACGGCGTGTTCAAACCCAATCCCTATGAAGAGCGGGTGCTGCTGCGCGGCGTCTATTTCACCAGCGGCACCCAGGAAGGCAGCCCCATCGACCGCCTGATCGGCGCCATGGCGCAGAGCATGAACCTGGATCGTCAGCAGCTGGCGCGGCAGACCGGTACCGGGCGCAGCTACTTCATCGAGCGGCTGTTCCGCGAGGTGGCCTTCGGCGAGCGTGGGCTGGTCGGCGCCAACCCCAAGGTGGAGCGTCGGCGCAAGTGGATCACCCGTGGCGCCCTGGCCGCCTCGGTACTGCTGTTCGTCGCGGTCGCCGGCGTCTGGCTGGCCAGCTACAACGCCAACCAGGCCTATATCGCCGAGGTCGACGCCCGCGTGGCGCCGCTCAAGGGCCAGCTTGAGGCCCTGAGCCCGGCGCAGCGCGAGGTGCTGGCGGTATTGCCGCTGCTCAACGCCATCCGCCACGTGGCGGACAATCCGCCGTCCTGGGCCGAGGGCTTCGGCCTGTACCAGGGCGACATGCTCGGCGCCGAGGCCAGCAGCGTCTACCGCAAGCTGCTGATCGCGGTGATGGCGCCGCGGCTGCTGACCCGCATCGAGGAACAGCTGCGCAGCGGCGGCAACTCCGACTTCCTCTACGAAGGGCTCAAGGCCTACCTGATGCTGGCCAGCGCAGAGCAGTACGACGCGGACTTCATCAAGGCCTGGATCAACCTGGACTGGGACCAGAGCCTGCCGCGCGACCTGGCCCCCGAACAGCGCCTGGCGCTCGCTGAGCACCTCGATGCGCTGTTCGCGCGCAAGCCACCACCGGCGCGGCTGGACGAAAACCTGATCGAGGACCTGCGCCGTCAGCTGCAGCAGATGTCGGTGGCGCAGCGGGTGTACAACCGAGTCAAGCGGCAACCGCTGCCCGACGGCCTGGCGGATTTTCGTATCAGCGAAGCGGCCGGGCGCGACGCGGCCCTGGTGTTCACCCGCAAGAGCGGCAAGCCGCTGAACGATCCGCTCAGCGGCTTCTACACCTACCGCGGCTATCGCCAGGTGTTCATGGTCGCCAGCCTCAGCCAGTCCGGCGCACTGGCCGAGGAGCAGTGGGTACTGGGGCGGCCGCTGAGCGACAACCAGGACGCCGCAAGCCTGGCCCTGGAGGTGCGCAACCTGTACTTCCAGGACTTTCTAGGCCAGTGGGAAAGCCTGCTCGGCGATGTCGATTTCGTCGCCATAACCAGCGTGGCCCAGGCCGCCGACGTGATGCGAGTGCTGTCCGGGCCCAATTCGCCGCTCAAGCAACTGCTCGAGGCGGTGGCGCGGGAGACCGACCTGCAGCAGGAAGACCGCCTGCTCGCCGACAAGCTCAAGGCCGCCGACGGCACGGTGGACAAGCTCAAGCAGCAGCTCGGCTCGCTGGTCGGGCAGACGCCGCAGAACCAGGCACAGGCCGCGCCGCAGGTGGACCCGATCACCGCCCGTTTCAACGAGCTGAACAGCCTGGTGCGCAAGCCCGAGGGCAGCAACAGCGCGCCCATCGACGACCTGCTGGCCCAGTTCAACGAGCTCTACGTGCAGCTCAGCGCCATGAGCGGCGCCAGCGGTGATGCCCTGCTGGGCGAGGCGAAGAACCAGGCGGTGGCCTCGGCGCAGCGGGTCAAGCTGGCCGGCGAACGCCAGCCGCCGCTGGTGCAGAACCTGGTCAACTCGGTGGTCAACGCCACCACCAACAGCATGATGGGGGGTATCCGCAGCCAGCTCAATGCCGCCTGGGTGGCCGAGGTGGTCAACGTCTACCGCCAGTCGCTGGCCGGCCGCTACCCGCTGGACAGCGGCAGCACGCGCGACGCCACCCTGGAGGATTTCGGCAACTTCTTCGGCGTCGGCGGGGTGATGGACAGCTACTTCCGCAAATACCTGCAGCCCTACGTCGACACCTCGGCGACCACCTGGCGCTGGCAGCCGGGGGCGGCCGAACGCTTGGGCATAGGCGGCGGCGTGCTGCAAACCTTCCAGCGCGCGGCGGCGATCCGCGATGCCTTCTTCCGCTCCGGCGGCGTGCAGCCCACCGTGCGTTTCGAGCTCAAGCCGGTGGCCATGGACGCGGCGATCAGCCAGTTCATCCTCGATCTGGACGGCCAGCAGATGACCTACGACCACGGCCCCAGCCGGCCGGTGGCCATGCAGTGGCCGAGCCCCAACAGCCTGGGCGTGGTGCGCCTGTCGATCACCCCGCCGACCAGCGCCGGCCGCTCCGGTCTGACCCTGGACGGGCCCTGGGCCTGGTTCCGCCTGCTGGAACAGTCCGACCTGACCCCGGGCGCCTCGCCGGACCGTTTCACCCTGCGCTTGCGCGTGGACAACGCCAGCGTGGCCTGCGAACTGCGCGCCAGCAGCGCCTTCAACCCGTTCAAGAGCCGCGTGCTGACCGGCTTCAGCCTGCCGGAGCGGCTATGACGGCGGGCTTTTACGGCAAGCTGGCCAGTCGCGGCGACTTTCTTCACCGCGGCCTGCCGAGCAGCTTTATCGAGCCCTGGGACGCCTGGCTGGCCAGCGGTATCGCCACCAGCCAGCAGGAGCTGGGCTCGGCCTGGCTGGATGCCTACCTGGTCAGCCCGCTGTGGCGCTTCGCCCTGGCCCCGGGCCTGATTGGCAACGAGGCGGTCACCGGGGTGATGATGCCCAGCGTCGACCGGGTCGGCCGCTACTTCCCGCTGACCGTCGCCTGCCTGCTGGACGCCGACGCCGACCTGGGTTCGCTGCTCGGCGGCCCGGACGCCTGGTACGAGCAGGTCGAGAACCTGCTGCTGGCGACGCTGGAGGAGGGCAGCGAGTTCGAGGCCTTCGAGGCGGCGGTGGCCGCCCTCGACACGCCGTCCTACGGCCGGCGCATGCCGCGCACGCCGGGGTTTCGGCAGATGCATTTCTGCGTGGCCAGCCCGGGCGAGCGCCTGGCCGTGCTGGCCCAGCTCACCTGCGAAGGCGCCAGTCTATGGTGGGGGCGCGGCTCGGAGCATGTCGCCGCCGGCCTGCTGTGCTGCGCTGGGATGCCGGCAGCGCAGGCGTTCAGCGGCCTGCTGCTGGGGGCGGACGTCTCGCCTGCGCCCGGCCTGGCCGCGCAGTTGCAGAGCGAGGGCCGATGATGAGCGCAGCCGCAGTGGAGCAGTACCAGTCCGCCAGCCACAGCCATGTCGGCATGGTCCGCCAGATCAACGAGGACGCCTGCCTGGACGCCCAGGAGGTCGGCCTGTGGGCGGTGGCCGACGGCATGGGCGGCCACGCCGCCGGCGATTTCGTCAGCAGCCTGATCGTCGACAGCCTGCGCCGGGTGGCGCCGGCGCAGCGGCTCGATGACTACGTGCAGGCGCTGCGCGACAGCCTCGACGAGGTCAACCAGGCGGTACGCGAAGAGGCCCGGCGCCGCGGCGTGAGCATGATGGGCAGCACCCTGGTGCTGCTGGTCGCCCGCGGCAGCCAGGCCACCTGCCTGTGGGCCGGCGACAGCCGCCTGTACCGCCTGCGCGACGGCGCGCTGCAGGCCATCAGCCACGACCACAGCTACGTGCAGGAACTGATCGACAGCAGCCTGCTCAGCGAGGCCGAGGCGCGCGAACACCCCATGGGCAATATCGTCACCCGCGCCGTCGGCGCCCAGGAGCGCCTGGAGCTGGCCGAGGTGCAGCTCGAGGTGCTGCCCGGCGACTGCTTCCTGCTGTGCAGCGACGGCCTGACCCGCACCGTGGAGGAACACGAGCTGCAGGAGGTGCTCGGCCACGTCGCCCCCTACGAGATGGTGCGCAGCCTGGTGCACCTGGGCCTGACCCGCGGCGCGCCGGACAACATCACCGCCATAGTCGTCAAAGCCTATTGAAGGACGCAGTAATCCATGGATATCGACATCCCCGGGTACGAGATCGAGCGCGAGCTGGGCGACGGCGCCATGGCCGTGGTCTACCTGGCGACCCAGCGCTCGCTGGAGCGCAAGGTGGCGCTCAAGGTGATGGCCGCCGCGCTGGCCGCCGACCCCAGCTTCTGCGAGCGCTTCCTGCGCGAGGGCAAGACCCTGGCGCGGCTGTCCCACCCCAATACCGTGACCATCCACGACATCGGCAACGTCGGCAGCCATTACTACATGGCCATGGAGTACCTGCCCAACGGCACGCTGAAGGAGCGCATCGCCGCCGGGCTGAGCGCCGAGCAAGGCATCCAGTACCTGCGCCAGATCGCCTCGGCGCTCGGCTATGCCCATGCCCAGGGCCTGGTGCACCGCGACGTCAAGCCGGCCAACATCCTGTTTCGCGCCGACGGCACCGCGGTGCTGTCGGACTTCGGCATCGCCAAGTCGCTGGAAGACCGCACCCAGTTCACCCAGGCCGGCTTCGCCGTCGGCACGCCCAGCTACATGAGCCCGGAGCAGGCGCGCGGTCAGCAGGTCGACGGCCGCGCCGACCTCTATGCGCTGGGCGTGGTGCTCTACGAGATTCTCACCGGCAAGCTGCCCTATGTCGGCGCCGACTCGCTGTCCACCGCGCTGGCCCACCTGACCCAGCCGCTGCCCGAGCTGCCGATTGCCCAGGGCCGCTACCAGCCGATTCTGTCGCGCCTGCTGGCCAAGGACCCGGCCGATCGCTTCCCCGATGCCGCCGCGCTGATCCAGGCGCTGGACGCACTATCCGCCAGCCCGACCCCCGCAAACGGCGGCGACAGCGAAGCTACCCAGTTCCGCCCGCTGGGCCTGCCGGAAACCCCGGCGCAGCGCTCCGGCGCGGCCGATCTCGGCGGCCTGCAGGCGGTCTCCGTCAACATGCCGCCGGCGCAGACCGAGCCGCCGCCACGGCCGGCCGACGAGCATGCCACCCGCGTGCCGCCGACGAAACCGAGCCCGCCGCCCGAACCCTCGCGCAGCCCCATGCTGGCCATAGTCGCGCTGGCCCTGGTCGGCCTGCTGGTGCTGGCCGGCGGCGGTTACTGGCTGTTCAGTGGTTCGCCCAAGCCACCGCCACAGGGGCAGGCGCAGAGCGACCCGCCGCCTGAGGAGACGAAGCCGCCGGTGGCGAACGGCGGCACGCCGGGCGCGCAGGCCAGCGACGGCGGCGAGCGTCCCTTGCTGATGCCGGGCAAGAAGAGCTTGTTCCAGCGCGTGCTGAGCAAACCCGAGGCGCGTCTGGCCAGCCAGCCCGGCGAGGCGGGGCAGGGCAGCGAGCTGCCGGCCTTCTCGGTGCTCTACGTCTACCGTCGCCAGGAGCACGGCGGACAGACCTGGCTGGAGGTCGGCGCCTCCAGCGACGGCACGCGCGAGGGCTGGCTGGCGGCCGCCGACGTCAGCGACTGGAAGCAGAGCCTGGTGCTGAAGTTCACCGAGCGTTCCGGGCGCTCGCCGGTGATGTTTCTCGACAGCCGCAGCGCGGTGGAACAGTACCTGGCCGATCCGGCGCAGGCGCGCACGGCGCTGCACCAGGCGCAGTTCGAAGAGCGCGTGGCGCCGCAGATCGTCGCCCTGGAGCCGGCGGCCAGCGCCATCCCGCAGGAGCAGTTCTACCTGCTGCCGATCTTCGAGTCGCACGAGACCTTCGACGGCAACGGCGCGCCGGTGCAGCTGCTGAACGTGGCGTCGATCGATCCGGGCGACGCCGAACGGGTGGTCGGCGATGGCAGTCCGCGCATCCAGCACGACAAGTTCCGCACCGGCATCGTCCTGGTGGTCGACACCTCGGTGTCGATGCAGCCCTATATCGACCGGGTGGCGCAGGTGGTCGACGAACTGCACCGGCAGATCGCCAGCCGCGGCGACCTGGACAGCGTCAGCTTCGGCCTGGTGGGTTTTCGCAGCAACGTCGACAAGACCCCGGGGCTGGAATACGTCAGCCGCACCCTGGTGAGCCTGGAGGAGGGCAGCGATCCGCAGCGCTTCGCCGAACTGGCGCGCCAGGTACGCGCCACCAACGTCTCCAGCCATGCCTTCAACGAGGACGCCTTCGCCGGGGTGATGGAGGCGGTCGAGGGCATGGACTGGACGCCCTACAGCGGCCGGCTGATCCTGCTGGTCACCGATGCCGGCGCGCTGCGCAAGAACGACCCACTGAGCCGCACCCAGATGAACGAGGCCGAGGTGCGCGAGGCGGCGTTGCGCAAGCAGATCAAGGTCTACGCCCTGCACCTGCGCACTCCGGTCGGCCGCGACAACCACGGCTTCGCCGAGCAGCAATACCGCAGCCTGACCGCCGACGCCAACCCGCAGATCGGCGACCTGTACATCCCGGTGGCCGATGGCGCGGTGGAGAAGTTCGGGCAGACTGTGAAGGAAATCGGACTGATCTTCGCCGAACTGGTGAACAAGGTGGCGAACAACCAGGTGCAGGCGCCGAATCAGCATCAATCGATCCGCAGCATTGCGGCGAAGACCTCGGCCATCGGCTACGCCATGCAGATGGATTTTCTCGGCCGCCGCGCCGCCGCCCAGGCACCGCAGCTGGTCACCGCCTGGACCGCCGACCACGACCTGACCAACCCCTCGCTGCCGGCCTTCCAGGTCTGCGTGCTGCTGACCAAGCTGCAGCTCAACGACCTGCAGCAGTCGCTCAAGCTGATCGTCGACGCGGCGCGGCGCACCCAGTCCTCGCCCAAGGATTTCTTCCAGGAGATCGCCAGCGCCAGCGCCTACATGAGTCGCGACCCCAGCGGCCTGAGCCAAGGCCGCAACCTGGCCGAGTCCGGCATCCTCGGCGAGTACCTGGAAGGGCTGCCGTACCGCAGCAAGTCGCTGAACATGACCCAGGAGCTGTGGCTGTCGCTCAGCGTCGCCGAACAGCAGGACTACATCGACGAGCTGGAGTCGAAGATCCGCCTGTACGAGACCTTCCATAACGACATCGCCCACTGGGTACGCTTCGGCGATGCGCAACCGGGCGACGCGCTGTACCGCGTGCCGCTGGCGACGCTGCCCTGATGCTGCGCCTGCGCGACATCGGCAAGAGCCGCCCGGGCTACCGCCTGCAGGTGCCGCGCCTGGACCTGCGCCCTGGCCAGCGCCTGGCCCTGGTCGGGCCCAGCGGCAGCGGCAAGAGCACCTTGCTCGACCTGCTGGCCCTGGTGCTCAGCCCGGATCCGGGCGGCACCCTGGAATTCACCCGCGACGGGCGCAGCACCGACATCGCCGGGCTCTGGCGCCACGACCGCCAGGATCAGCTGGCCGAGCTGCGCAGTCGGCTGATGGGCTACGTGCTGCAGACCGGCGGGCTGCTCGGCTTTCTCGACGTGCGCAGCAATATCGGCCTGTCGCGGGCCTTGCTCGGCCTGCCCGACGATGCCACGGTGCAGCGCCTGGCCGAGCGCCTGGAAATCGCCGACCAGCTCGACAAACTGCCGGCCGCGCTGTCGGTGGGCCAGCGCCAGCGCGTCAGCATCGCCCGCGCCCTGGCCCATGGCCCGGCCCTGGTGCTGGCCGACGAACCCACCGCCTCGCTCGACCCGCTCAACGCTGAGCGGGTCATGCAGCTGCTGGTGGAGCGGGCGCAGGAGCAGGACGCCTGCATCCTCATCGCCACCCACGACGAGACCCTGGCACGCCGCGTCGGCCTCGACCTGCAGCGCCTGGCGGTCGAGCGCGACGGCCAGGGCGGGGTGCTCGCCACCCTGCGGGAGGCCGGCTGATGCGCCTGGGGCTGATGGGCCGACTGGCCTGGCATGACTACCGCCGCGAAGGGCGGCTGTCGGCCTGCGCGGTGCTGGCCCTGGTCGCCGTATTGGCGCCCTTGCTGGTGCTGTTCGGTCTCAAGTTCGGTCTGATCAGCACCCTGACCGAGCGCCTGGAGCGCGACCCCGGCATTCGCGAGGTGATCCCGCTGGGCGGCGGCCGCTTCGGCAATGAGGCCATCGCCGAACTGCGCGCGCGGGCCGACGTGGCCTTCGTCGTGCCGCGTACCCGGCAGATCGCCGCCACCGCCGAGCTGTCCGCCGGCGCCGGCAGCCTCACCGTGGAGATGATTCCCACCGCACCGGGCGACCCGCTGTTGCCGCAGCAGGGTCAGCCCCTGGCGCTGGACGCCGTGGTGCTCAGCCAGCGTGCGGCAGAGAAACTCGGCGTCGCCGCCGGCGACGAACTGCAGGCCGCCTTCGGCCGCCAGGTCGGCGGGCGCAGCGAATTCCAGCGCACCCGCCTGCGCGTGCAGGCGGTGCTGCCGCTCAGCGCCTTCGCCCGCGACGCGCTGTTCGCCGACCTGCGCCTGCTGGAGGCGGCCGAGGACTATCGCGACGGCCTCGCTGTGCCGGCGTTCGGCTGGCCGGGTCTGCAGGAGACCCGCGACGCGCGGGTCTACCCGGGCTTTCGCCTGTACGCCGCCGATTTGGACAGCGTCGAAGTGCTACGCCGCCACTTCGCCAGCCGCAACCTGGAAGTGGCGACCCAGGCCGACACCATCGCCCAGGTGCGCTCGCTCAGCCGCAACCTGACCCTGGTGTTCTGGATCATCGCCTGCCTGGCCCTGGGCGGCGCCTTCGCCGCGATGACCGCCAGCGCCCTGGCCGCGGTGGAGCGCAAGCGCCGCGCGCTGTCGGTGCTGCGCCTGCTGGGTTTCTCGTCTTCCGCGATGGTCGCCTTCGTGGTACTGCAGGCGCTCTATACCGGATTGTTCAGCACTCTGCTGGCCTGGGCGCTGTATGCCGGCGCGGAACTCGGCCTGAACCAGCTGTTCCAGCACAACCCGGGCGAATACGCCTGCCGCCTGCTGGCCGGGCATTACCTGCTGGCCCTGTTGGTCACCCTGTTGTGCAGCAGCCTGGCGGCCGCTTCCGGCGGCTGGCGGGCGGCGCGAATCGAAGCTTCTGAAGGATTGCGCGATGTCTAGATGTCAGTGGCCTCTGCTGTTGCCCGCGTTGTTGGTGCTCGGCTGCTCCGAGGGTGAACAGGCCAAGCCCGTTGCCGCCAAGGTCGAGGCGGCGCAGGAAGCTGCGCCGAGCGTGGCGGAAGCGCCAGTCGAGGCGCCGCCGCCCAGTGCCGCCGCGGTACCCGCGCCGGCGCCAGGCAGCCCGGCCGACTACAACCCCAAGCCGCTGGAAGACGACGTCAGCCTGCCGCTGCCCTGCGGCGGCGAGATGGTCTTCCGCCACGTCTATATCCTCGCCCGCGGCACCCTGGACGACCGCGAGATCAGCCTCGGCTACCCCTTCAGCGAGGACGAGCCGGGCTATCAGCAGTCCTTCATCTCCGGCTACCGGCGCGATTTCATCAACGGCCAGTTCGTCGTCGAGGACCTGCCCGAGGACTGGCGATCGCGCATCGCCCCGACCCTGCCGATCCGCCAGGACGACGAGCTGCTCAAGCCCATGCTGTACTTCGTCGGCAAGTACGAGGTCACCGAGCGCCAGTACCAGCAGGTGATGGATCAGGCGCCGGCCCTGGTCGAAGGTGGCGAGGAGGTCTGCACGCCGGTCGCCGGCGGGGTGATGGCGCGCCGGCCCAAAGTCAATCTGTCGCGCTTCGAGGCCGAGCGCTTCGCCGCGGTGTACAGCGCCTGGCTGCTCAGGCACCACCGCGAACGCCTGCCGATCAGCGGCCGCGGCGAGAGCCTGGAAGACGGCGGCGTCGGCTTCGTGCGCCTGCCCACCGAGGTGGAATGGGAGTTCGCCGCCCGCGGCGGCCATGCAGTCAGCCGTCAGGAGCTGGAGGCGCGGTTGTTTCCACGGCGCGAGGAGGGCGTCGACGGCGATGGCCCCTTGGCCGACTGGGCGGTGTTCACCCAGGTCGCCGGCGGCACGGGGCAGGGCGCGCGGCTGCTGCCGGTGGGCAGCAAGAAGCCCAACCCACTGGGGCTGCACGACGTGATCGGCAATGCTGCCGAGATGGTCCACGATCCCTTCCAGATGGTTCACGCCGGGCGCCGCCAGGGCACCTATGGCGGTTTCGTGGTCAAGGGCGGCAACTACCTGGAAGGCGAGCTGACCCTGTTTACTGGCATGCGCCGCGAATATCCCTCGTTCGCCGCCGACGGCAGCGAGCAGCGCAACGAGACCACCGGCTTTCGCGTCGCCCTGGGCGCGCTGTCGGCGCCGCGCTCGCGCTATCAGGAGCTGTTCGAGCAATGGCAGAGGGAAGGGCGCCTGGCCGGCCTGACCGACGAGATCGAGGATGCCGACGACCCGACCCTGCTGCTCGACAACATCATCGCCGGCAGCGAAGACCCGGAGTTGCAGGCGCGCCTGGCGCTGATCAACGAGGAACTCAAGCGCAACGTCTCGCTGATCGCCCAGCAGCGCCAGGAGGCCGCGGCCAACCTGATCCAGTCCGCGGCGCTGGTGGCCGAGACGGTCAACAACTACAACATCCGCCTGACCAACCTGCAGAACAGCCTGAACCAGGCGCGCCAGGCCCAGGATCAGACCGCGGCGAAACTCTACGAGTCGGCCATCGCCAACGGCCGCAGCGCGCTGGACGGCGCGGTGAGCATCTATATCGACAACCTGGCCACCGGCACCCGCTACAGCGATGCGGTGATCCAGGCGCAGTTCCAGCGTACCCGTCAGGAGCTCGAGCGCCAGCCGGTGTTGGGCAAGAGTCTGGTGAAACGGGCTACGCTGTTTGTGAGGCATGTGGGCGAGTACCGCCTGCAACGCAAGGCTGATCCGGCGGCGATTCTCAAGGAGCTGCTGGCACCCTGACGTAGGAGAGCAGGCTGCGGGTGAGGGGCGCTGTACGCTCGAGCCGGCCCG
This sequence comes from Pseudomonas sp. AOB-7, assembly GCF_003696305.1. Taxonomy (GTDB): domain Bacteria; phylum Pseudomonadota; class Gammaproteobacteria; order Pseudomonadales; family Pseudomonadaceae; genus Aquipseudomonas. Next base: position 331,795 of record NZ_RFFK01000002.1, read on the forward strand.
GGATGGAATCAGACAACTCAAGCATGAGGCCAAGACCATGGAATATCCGCAGCAGATTCGCTTTCTACGCTCCTCCCTGATGTTCGCCGGCGCCTTTTCCGTCCTGTTGCTGGGCGGCTGCGCCAGCGTCGGTGGCGGGGTCAGCGCCAAGGTGGCCAAGACCACCCAGGCCAACTACTACCCGGCCTGTTACGAGCCGGTCAATCACCTGCGGGCCTCCGACGCGGCGATGCAGAAATCGGTGACCACCGGCGCGGTCACCGGCGGTCTGCTCGGTGGCCTGGCCGGCGCCCTGAGCGGCGGCGACCACGCCGGGCGCAACGCCCTGATCGGCGCCGCGGCCGGCGCCCTGGTCGGTGGCGCGGCGGGCTACTACACCGAGCGGCAGAAGCAGATCAGTGACGACCGCCAGCGCATCGCCTCCTACGGCAGCGATTTCGAGCGCAGCACCATGGACCTGGATCGCAGCATCGTCCACGCCAAGGCGGCGCAGGACTGCTACCAGCGCGAATTCGACAACCTGCGCGCCGCCCATCGCAGCAAGACCATGAGCGACAGCGAAGGGCGCAGTCGCTTCGCCGAGATCCTCAGCGGCCTGAAGGAAACCAACGCCTTGCTGGCCGCCGCCGACGGCCGCACCGGCGAAGACATCGATACCTACACCCAGGCCTACGAGAAGGACCTGCAACAGGTGGGCGTCGAGCGCCAACAGGTCGCCGTCGCCGCCAAGGTGGAAAGCGCGCCCGCGGCCAAACCGGCACCGGCGGCCAAGCCCGTGCCGCAAGAGGCGGTGGTCACCGAGCAGAAGATCCAGAAAGCCAGCGCCAAGCGCAGCGAGGCGCAACAGGTCAGCAGCCGCGGCACCGGCATGATCAGCAGCGCCTGCAGTAACCCCGATCTGGGCGACTGGGCACCCGATCCCTGCACCAGCGTGTAGTGCTCACAGCCAGCTGGCGTACTGCTGGGCACCTGAGAACGCTGCAATTGCTTGAGCAGTTGCGGCGTTCTTGTGGGAGAGCCGGCACCAGCAGGAGCGAATTCTGCTCGCCTATCTCTGACGCCTGGATAGGGCTGGAGGTGAGCTGACTCGAAACTGCCCGCGTTAACGGGTTAGATGTCGATAAAGCAGCCGCATCTCCATGTCTGGCGGCAGTCCTGCCACCAGGTTCGGGCTCTCTGACAGCTTCAGTGTTTCAGCTTCGCCAGCCAATCGTTGAGCATGACGGTGCCGGCTTGCTCCAGCGTGCGGGCGTAACGCTTGGCATCGTGGCGCAGGGTGACGGGGTCCAGGCCCGAGGTGGCCAATTCGCTTGCATGTCCCAGTAGCCAATGCTCGAAGCGGTCGCCGCGCACCTCTGGGTGGAACTGTAGGCCGAGCAAATTGGGGCCACGGGCAAAGGCCTGATGGCGGCACAGCGGTGTCGAGGCGAGGAGCGTACAGCCCTGCGGCAGATCGAAGGTGTCACCGTGCCAGTGCAGCACGGCAACGTCGCGCAGCGCGGCCAGAGGCTGAGACTTGGCTGAAGGCGCTAGTTCGAGCGTCGACCAGCCGATTTCCTTGGCCGGCCCGGGATAGACGCGCGCACCAAGTGCAGCGGCCATCAATTGCGCGCCGAGGCAGATACCCAGCGTCGGCCGGTCGGCTGCCAGGCGCGCGCGTAGCAATTGCAGCTCGTCGGCGACAAGTGGGTAGCTGTCGTGGTCGTAGACGCCGATGGGGCCGCCGAGTATCACCAGAAGGTCTGCGGCGAGTGGATCGAGTTGGCCGAGGTCGCGTTCCGCGGCATCGATGTATTCGATCTGGTAGCCGGCAGTGCGTAGAGGCGTCTCGAAGCTGCCAAGGTCTTCGAATCCGACATGACGGATGGCGTGCAGGGTGCGTCGGGTCATGCTGAATGTTCCGTAATGGAGACGGGGCGAGCGCCCCTGGCCTGGAGAATATGTTCAAAGTCCTTCAGCGCGGCGGCGGCCGTGGCGAGCGGTTCGACGCCGCAGCCGATGGCAATGGTCTCGCCCATGGCGTCGCTGCTGATACGGATCGCCTTGTTCTTCCCGTTCACTTGGGCGAATGGGTCGGACAGCGGGTAGGTCTTGATCCCGACGCTGGCGCGGATCGTGCCGCCTACCTGGCTAAGGCTGCCGACCAGCCGCGGAACCAGGCCCTGCGACTGCCAGGCATCGATACGCTGCGCCGTAACCGAGTGGATGCCTTCGACCTCGACATCAGACATCGTTAGGTTGGCGCCGAGGCCGAAGTTGGCCAGCAGCAGGAGTTTGCAGGCGGTATCCCATCCTTCGGTGTCGTTGCGCGTGTCCGCTTCGGCGAAGCCGCCGGTCTGCGCCTCGCGCAACGCCGCATCGAAACCGAGCCCCTGGGTGCGCATGGCATCGAGCAGGTAGTTGGTGGTGGCATTGAGAATGCCCTCTACGGCCAGCACCTTGCAGCCGGCCAGACTGTGTTCGAGCAGGTCGAGCGTGGGCAGGGCGGCCGCGGCTGCACCGCTGAGTTTCAGCTGCGCTCCAGAGGCGCGCGCCAGTTCGCGCAGCTGCGGCCCGCTGTGAACCAGCGCGCCTTTGGAAATGACGATGCAATCCTGCCCGGCCGACAACGCCGACCGAAGGTAGGCAAGGCCCGGTCCGCCGCTGCGAAAATCGCTGGGGCCGGCTTCGATGAGCACCGATGCGCCGCTCGCGGTCACGAAATCCGGCCCTGTCAGGCCGGGCTGCAGTGCGTCCAACTGATCCGCTTGCAGACCGTTGGCATCGGCCAGGCCGGTGCGTGAGCCACACACCGCAACCAGGCGCACGTCCACGCCGTAGAACTGGCGATAGCGTTCGCGGCGTTGCAACAGCAGGTTGGCCGTGGCGCGGCCGACACCGCCGAAACCGGCGATTGCCACCTTGAGCGTTTGCATGGCTTCGATCCTTTCGCGGTCAGCGGGCGAACAGGTTGTTGATGTCGGCGAAGGCCTTCATTTCGACGGCATTGCCGCTTGGATCCTTGAAGAACATGGTCGCCTGTTCGCCCGGCTCGCCCTTGAAGCGGATATAGGGCTCGATGATGAAGTCGACGCCCGCTGCGGTAAGGCGTTCGGCGGCGGCCTGCCACTGCGCCATCGACAGCATCACACCGAAATGACGTACCGGCACGCCGTGGCCGTCTACCGCGTTCGCCGGACCGGCGCCGGCCTCGCCGGGCGCCAGGTGCGCGACGATCTGGTGGCCATAGAAATTGAAGTCGATCCACTCCGGCGAGCTGCGACCCTCGCTGCAACCGAGCAGGTTGCCGTAGAAGTCACGGGCGGCGGCCAGGTCGTCAACCGGAAAGGCCAGGTGGAAGGGGCATAGCGCGGTCATTGGAGTTCCCTCGTTGTGGGTGAGTGGAATCATCCTAGTCGGCGACAATGTTCATAAAAAACTATATGTTCTGATCATGAGCAAAACGGAATCTTATCAATCGCCATGATCACCGAATTACGCACCCTGATCGCCGTCGCCCGTTATGGCACCTTCAGTGCGGCGGGCGACCGGGTCGGCCTGACGCAGGCTGCGGTCAGCGGCCATATGCGGCGCCTGGAAGAAACCCTGGGTTTTACCCTGTTTGATCGCACCGGTCGCTCGGCCACGCTGAACGCCGCCGGGCTGCGCACGCTTGCCCGTGCCGAGGCGCTGGTCGCCGGTTTCGATGCATTGGGCGAGCCGAACCAGGACGAGGAGTGGGCCCGGCCGTTGGAGATCGGCGCGATTGCCTCGGTGCAGGCGACCGTCCTGACGCGCGCGTTGGTGCCGTTTCGCCAGCGCTTTGCCAACTGTCGAGTGAATCTGTCGCCAGGCGTTTCCCTGCAACTGATGGATCGAGTAGAAGCAGGGGAGCTCGATCTGGCCATCCTCATCCGCCCGGCATTCGAACCGCCGCGGGAACTGGAATGGACGCCGCTGGCATGCGAGAACTATGTCCTGCTGGCAGCAGGCAATGTGCCTGGCGAAGACTGGCGCTCAGTGATTCGCGAGCAGCCCTTTATTCGTTACAACCGATCCTCATTCGGTGGACGACAGGTGGAGCGGTACCTGCGCGATCACTCGATAGCTCTGCAGGAATGGATAGAGGTCGATGATATCCAGGCCATGCTGTCGATGGTCGAGAACGGCCTCGGTGTGGCGGTGGTGCCACTTACGGAAACCATCCTGCCGCTACCGGGGAGCGTTCGCGCCATCGAGCTTGGCCCAGCGCCGATCCACCGCGAAATCGGCGCCCTGTATCCCAGGATCAGCCGCTCGGCGGCCATGGCGGGCTTTATCGAATGCCTGCAGAGCGTAGGCGTGGCTCGATAAAGAAGCCGTCGCGCTCGAGGTGAACGCAACATCGACACGTCCTTCGCCAGAGGTCTTGAGAGGGGGCTAACGAATCGGGGGCTGGTGCATTCATGCACATATCTGAAATAGCACATGATTTAACAATGAAGGCCGTTTCGGCACGTGTTGCGCCTCTGGACTTGCTGAGAGCCAAGCTATTCACAACCTCTTGGCCAGAGAAGTGAGGGGAGGCCTGTTGCACTAAAAAAGCGCGGCAGTGTTGCACGCATTTTGTTACAGACTCTCATAGCTTAGCCCTCACAGACCCTCATCTGTTGGGCTGGAGGTGGGTGATGAAGAACTCTCATGCGGTGATGAAGAACTCCCATGCGGTGATGAAGAACTCTCAGGGGCTGTTTCTTGCCGCTTGCTCCTGGCTCCAGCATGGGATTCATTGCTCTACCTCCCCACCGAGTATCCGCGTGCAGCAGAGGACGTTGGGGAGGGGAGGCGCTCTATGAAACCTTGGAATTTCCGCAACTAGCTACCAGCTATAAAGCCGAGAGAACAGTTTTCAGTTGTAGGTAGACAAACCAAGCAAATGAAGAAGCGCTCATTGATAGTAGTAGAATCATTATTAGCCTTCTCCATGGATACATACTCTCCTGCCAGAAGGCCACAATTTCGGCAAAGACTGAAGCGCTGCCATCCTCGGCAAAGAGGTAGACTAATCCCTCGGCCTCCCTGGAAATATGCACTGCGCTACGTTTTGGTACTTGATGTGAAATCTCCACATTGGAGTCATGCCAGTGCACGACAAGATCTCCTACCTTCGCACCACACCCTTGCTCTGCAAGATATTCGTCGACTCTACTTAATGACAGGCTTCTAACAAGAGGGCGACTACTTTCATATACAACGGATGGAGAAAAAGCCTCCAGTTTTCCATTGCATCTATTCTGGCGCCATGGCCGAGTCTTGCTGATAATTTCATATTCATGCAGGGCACTTTCTATATGAGCGCACGCATAAACACCAAAGCCAGAAAATGCTGGAACACCGTAGCTCTGCATGATCACCAAGGTTGTTCGATCATGCGCATTGTTTTCAATTTGCAGTCGGGCCGGATGAGGCAGCCATTCTATTTTTTTCCACCACCGCCGTAGCTCATCCTCAACTAGTGCTTGCAACCATCGTCTATGGTGCTGCCCCAAATAACGGGGAGTTCCCTTTAGCGTCTGCTTCAAGAGTAGAGGGCAACTCAAGGAAAACCACACCCCAGCAATAAGATAAAGTAATCCAGCGATCAGTAGCCAGTTAAATACCTCCCCGTTCACTCCTTCACCTCTTAGCCCAGGTGCTGCTTGAAAAAAAGCACTGACTAAGCCACCAATAGCAGCAAATCGAATTCCTGTTGAGGTTGTAAGATGAGATAAGAACGTCCAGCTGGTTCTTTGCCGCAGCCAGTGATATCGCATCTCTTGCCTTGTGTTTCGGCGATTCTCGGGGGATGATTTATACATATCCTGAGGGGGAAACTCGTTAAAGAACCACGCCAAAGGGTTCTGCTCAAAAAATCTCTCAATGCGCATCTTTCTGCGATGACGCGCCACCATTTGGTAGTACTCTTTAGCTGTCTGAAGTGGTATTTCATCAGCGTGCTTATTTTTCCCACTCTTTAGTTCTTGATCTTGCTCAGGCATCTAACTGCCACTCCTTAAATACATCGAATATGAATAATCACTGGGATGCCATTGCCAGTCAGTCCCTGGCTTTCAAAGGTGGCGTTAGCCCCTTGCGCGGAAATTCTAGCCTGGACGGGCCAAAGCTGAGTAAACCTATGCTAGGAGTATGACGTCACCCTAGGGTCGCTAGAATCGACCCGCCATGTAAATATCCACTATTGACTGCAGTTCCAGATTGCGCCCTCGATAGGTTTGCTCTATTTGCTTATAGATTTCTACATTTGCGCCTGATAAAGAATAACCTACATCAAAGACCTCTTGCTTCAGAGCATTCCAGTCGTCAATTAGCTGCATATCAGGAAAAGGCTTTTGGCTCTCGGCATGTATTAAGTATCCGAGGGTGGAGGTCAGGAAATTTAATGTATCCTCCGTGCTTTCCAGTAGCTCCAGGCATTGGCGATGGTCCATTCCATGGGCTTCAGCTCCAGGCAGTAGCATAATACCCTCCGTCTTAATGATTAAGATGTGGTGTGCGCAGTTCTATCGGCACTAGTAATGTTACGGCGATTAGTTACTCAGCTCGAATTCCTCCAATAAATACAGGGCCGCCGCTCCGGCCAGGTTTACACAGAAACCTGCCTCGGCCTTTGTTGGTGGAGTGCTAATCGAAGTTGCACTGTGTGCATCGCCGTATTTATTTCTCATATCGCCAACGCTCCAAATAATTGAGCTCAAACTCTCAATTACTCTCTCGACATGCTTTCCCTTAGTCTCTAGCCCAAGAGCATCAATCGCTCTAAGGAGAAACATGAGGAAATTCCGCCACCGCAGAGCTTCAGTCCGAAATGGATTTCTTGATGACGTCGGCGAGAAAACCTCGTAGAGATCCTCTACGACCGCTGCGGGCAGAGCTCGAATAGCGACCGGGGGTTTTGGCCTCGCCGGTGAGACTTGGGAATAAAGGCGATCAAGCCTTAAGAGCCTGCTGTGAACTTTGCTGTATTCATTGGCTGACGAGGCGCTCAGGTGACTAACAGTATCCGCGACAAATGATCTCGCTGATCCCCATGCTTGATTGTTATTGACGCCGCGTAGGCTGCCATCATTCCTGAGGCTAGCTAGAAAGCTGCTTAGAGCTGATTCGAGCGCAGGCATATCTAGCTCGGAAAGCATTCGATCCAAAGCGCCGGATCCGAGCTGTCGATCAGTCACCTGGTAGAACCGTTCTACTGCGTATAGGTGATGCCCTCGGGTTGTGAGTCCCATATTGGCCTTAAGAACATCCGCCCAGACAGTTGCCCAGAACCGAGGGAGGCCTAGGTCATCCACCAGGAGCCAGCCCTTGATTGATTTTGGAGTAGATGGATTTCGAAGCTTGATGCATGCCATGGGGCGACGATGCTAGAGACGAAGAACCATCACTGGCAAGCCTGAAGTCGAGAAGCATGGGCCGCCATGCGGCTTAATAGGAGCGTAAATGCAACACTCTTGAAACGGCACTCACTTAACATAATATACATTATGCGAAGTATAGGGTTAAAACCCCTGAGCAGATCTGCTCACGATTTTAAGCAGATCCTAAGTGCTCTCTCTCGCCATCACCAGCCTCAGGATGTCAGCCCACGCAGGTAGTCCCAGGGATAGATGCCACGGTCGTGGCCATCGCTGAAGATCAGTTGTACGCCATAGCCCCGGGCGTTGATGGCCTGCACGCGGATGTCGCTCGGCGCTAGGTCGATGCGTCCGTGCAGGCGCGCAGCGCGGCACTGCGAGCATGGGCAGGCAGCGCGCAGACGCATGTGGGCAAGCTCGCTACGGCTGCCGTCCGGCCAGTCCAGCAGGAGCTGGCCAGCGGCGCTGCGCAGAGACGTTGGTGCGGTCACTGGCCTGCACCCTGCAACTGTGCGAGGGCGATGCGCACGGCCTTGCGTACCTCCGGGTCGCCGTCGTTTTCCGCAGCCTGCAGCGCCGGCACGGCGTTCGGATCGGCCAGCTCGCCGAGGGCCAGGGCCGCCTCCTTGCGCAGGTTGCTGATGCTGTGGCCGAGCAACTCCACCAGCGCCGGCAAGGCAGCAGCATGGCGCAACTTGCCCAGCGCTCGGGCGGCGCGCAGGCGCACCTGCCAGTAGCCATCGCCAAGCGCTTCGATCAGCGCCGCGCCGGCTTCGTTCAGACCGACCTTGCCGAGGGTGGTGGCGGCCTCCTCGCGCACCTGCCATTCGCGATCGTGCAAGGCTGCGCGCAAGGCCGGCAGCACGCTGGCATCGCGCGCCAGCCCCAGGGCGCCGGTGGCGGCGCGGCGCACTTCGGTATCGGCGTCGTCACTGGCCAGTCGCGCCAGGGCCGGCAACGCCTCATGCTGCTTGAGCCAGCCGAGAATGCCGACCGCCTCGCGACGGACGAAGGCGTCGCTGTCGTCCAGCGCCTTGAGCGCCTGCGGTGCAGCGTCGGCCAGGCGCAGCTCGCGCAATGCACGCAGGGCGCTGGCGCGGACGAAGGCATCGGCGTGTCTGGCCCAGGGCAGGATCACCCGTCCGGCTTCGACAGTTTTCAATTCGCTCAGGCTTTGTGCGGCGGCGCTGCGTACGCGCTCATCGGCATCGGCCAGCGCGGCGCACAGGGCAGAGACCACCTCGGGCTCCTCCCAGGCTTCGAGCAGGCGCGCCGCTTCGGCGCGCACGGCGGCGTCGGCATCCTCGCGCAGGGCGCGGGCGAGCCAGGGCAAGGCGTCCGGATCCTCCAGATCGGCCAGGTCGATCAGCGCGATGCGGCGAATGCCGGCGTCATCGGCGGCCAGACGCGGCAGCAGGTCGAGGATGTCGGGGTTGTCGGTGGCCAGGTCGGCAAGGTTCAGGTCGGTCATAGGGCTATTCGCAAGGGCGGATGGTCGGTGGTCGGCAGGCCCAGCGGCGTCAGGCGCGGCAGTTCGCGGCCGTCCTCGTGGCGCAGCAGTTCCAGGCAGTGGCGCTTGAGGTGGGTGAAGCCGGGGCTGGTGAGCAGGCTGGCATTGCGCGGGCGCGGGAATTCCAGGCGCAGGTCTTCGATGAAGCGCCCCGGGCGCGGGCTCATCACCAGAATGCGGTCGGCGAGGAACAATGCCTCGTCGATATCATGGGTAACAAACACCACAGTGGTGCGGATGCGTGTCCAGATATCCAGCAGCAGCTCCTGCATGCGTGCACGAGTCTGCGCATCCAAGGCGCCGAAGGGTTCGTCCATCAGCAGCAGGCGCGGCCGGTTGATCAGCACGCGGGCAATCTCGGCGCGTTGTTGCATGCCGCCGGACAGTTGATTGGGCCAACGCTGGGCGAAGTCCTGCAGGCCGACCAGGCGTAACATCTCCAGCGCCTGCTCGCGCCGTTGCGTCCTGCCGATGCCCTGCATCTTCAGGCCGAAGGCGACGTTGTCCAGCACGCTGCGCCAGGGCAGCAAGGTGTGGTGCTGGAACACCATGCCGCGCTGCGGCGATGGCCCGGCGACGGCATTGCCATCGACCAGCAGGCTGCCGCCGCTGAGCTGCAGGTGCCCGGCCAGGGCGCCGAGCAACGTCGACTTGCCGCAGCCGGAAGGCCCGAGAATGCAGACGAACTCGCCGGGTTCGATGGCAAAGTCCAGGCGTTGCACAGCCTCGAAGGCTTCACGGCCCTGGCCGAGACGGATGGACAGTTGCCGGCCGTCGATACGCCCCGGCGTTGGAGCCTGTTGGTAGACACTCATGCGCGCTTGCCTCCGCTCTGGTACCAGGGGGTGGCGAAGGCGCCGAGGCGCCGCACCAGGGTGCTGCTGGCCATGCCAAGCACGCCGATCAGCAGCATGCCGACGACGATGTCCGGGTAGTTCTGCAAGGTGTAGGACTCCCAGGTGTAGTAGCCGATGCCGAACTGGCCGGAGATCATCTCGGCGGTGACCAGGCAGAACCAGGAGGTGCCCATGCCGATGGCCAGGCCGGTGACGATGCTGGGCGCGGCGCCGGGCAGGATCACCTCACGCAGGATGGCCAGGCGCCCTGCCCCGAGGCTGCGCGCGGAGGCCACCAGGCGCGGGTCGACGCCTTCGACACCGTGGATGGTGTTGAGCAGAATGGGGAACAGCGCGCCGGTGAAGGTGATGAAAATCATCGACGCCTCCGACGAGGGAAACATCAGGATGGCCAGGGGAATCCAGGCCACGGCGGGAATCGGCCGCAGCACCTCCAGCGGTGGCAGCAGGCTGTCTTCGGCCCACTTCGAACGGCCGATGGCCAGCCCCAGCAGCACGCCAAAGGCGGCAGCGGCCAGGTAACCGGTAAACACCCGGCCCAGGCTGCTGCCGAGGTGGTCGGCGAGCTTGCTCGATTGCAGCAGGTGCCAGGCGGCATCCAGCACCGAGGCCGGCGTGGGCACGTAGGTGAAGGCGATCAGCCCCAGATCCAGGCGCTGGTTGGCAGCGACCTGCCAGAACAGCAGGCAGGCGGCCAGCGAGGCCAGGCGCAGGGGCCAGCGGTATAGCGGGTTCATGGCAATCTCCGTAGCCCGGATGAAATCCGGGAAGAACCGTGCTGCGTTGCCCCGGATTTCATCCGGGCTACGTCAGGCCCTCTGCCATCGCCCTCTCGCCGGATCGGAAGGCAGTGGACAGAGGGCCAGGTCTTAGCGGCTGGCCAGCAGTTTCTGGTTGACGCTGACGAAGTCCAGCGCTTCGCCGCCATTGGCCTGGGCGTAGGACTCGGCCTGCTGCTTGAGCAGGAAGGCCTTCAGCTGGCCCTTGCCGTCACGCACGAACCAGGCCTGGTTGGCCAGCAGCTTGATCCCGCTATCGGCGGCCTGGGCGTAGATGGCGCGGATGTCCTTGCCCTCCTCTTCCAGCACGGCCAGAGCCTGCAGGGCAGCCTCGGGCGATGCGTAGTGGCGCACCTTGTCCTCGCCGCGCACCCAGATCTGCGCCAGACGCTTGAAGTCGGTGATCGGCTTGCCGGTCAGGGCATCCCTGGCCTGTAGCGGCAATGGTGCGTAATTGCCCAGTTTCTTGTCGTAGTCCAGCCCGGATGCCTTGAAGGCCGCGCGAATGTACTGGTCGTCGATGAACTTGGCGGTATCCAGGCCCCGATCGGTGCGCTTGAGCAGCTTGAGGGTGTCGATGGAGGTGGCCACCGCCTGACGGTACTCGGGCTTCCAGCTCAGATCGCGGGTCTGCAGGCCCAGCGGGCCATGGAACAGGTAGTTCACCTCGGCCTCGATGCCGGTGACCTTCTCGATCAGTTCGCTGTATTTCTCCGGCTCGGCTGCCAGCAGTTGGTCGGCTTCGATTCCGGCGCGCAGGTAGGCGATGACGATCTCCGGGTACTTCTTCGCGTAATCGGCATCCACCAGGGCACCGTGGAAGGTCGGCGCCTCGGCCTGGGAGCCGTCGAAGATCTTGCGGGCGAAACCGCGGTTGGGGAACAACTCGGCGAAGGGCACGAAGTCGGCGTGCGCCTCGATGCGGTTGCTGCGCAGCGCCGAGCCGGCGATCTCCGGGGCCTGGGCGATGATGCGCACGTCCTTTTCCGGGTCCCAGCCCTGCGCCGCCACCGCGCGCAGCAGCATGCCATGGGCGGTGGAGGCAAACGGTACCGAAATGGTCTTGCCCTTGAGCTCGCTCAGCGACTGCACGCTGGACGAGGCCGGCACCACGATACCGTTGCCACTGCCCTTGATGCTGCCGGACAGCACGCTGATGAACAGGCTCTGCTTGCCGGCATCCAGATGAGCGACGCCGTTGAAGGAGCCGGGGAAGTCGGCCATGGCGCCGAAATCCAGCTTGCCGGCGACCATTTCGTTGGTCAGCGGCGCGCCGCTGGTGAAATTCTTCCACTCGATGACGTACTGGGCGTCCTTGTACTTGCCGTCTTTCGGCAGGTACTTGTCGAGCAGACCCAGCTCGCGAATGAGCAGGCCGCCAGCGGCGCAGTTGATGGTGGTGTCCTGGGTGCCGATGGCAATCCGGATGGCTTCGGCCGACGCCTGGGTGGCGGCGATTGCCAGCGCGAGGCCGGCCAGGGTGCTACGCAAGAGCATGGGTATTCTCCCCTCGAATCATTGAGTGTTGGAATCGTCTCCGCCAGCAGGTGGGCCGGTGGGAAACGAGGGGTATTGCATCAGGCGTCCGGTGGTTGGCCGGATGGCGGGTTTTGCTTGTTTGTATCCCGGATGGGATCCGGTAACGACGAGCTACGCAGGCTGCGCCGTATGCATGAGTCAACGCAGCAGGTAAGGAATCTCCACCTGCACCGCACCGGTCGGGCAGTCCTTCTCGCAGGGCATGCAGTACCAGCATTCGTCGAAGGCCATGTAGGCCTTCTGCGTGGCCGGGTTGATCGCCAGCAGGTCCATCGGGCAAACCTCGACGCATACGGTGCAGCCCTTGTCGGCGATGCACTTGTCTTCGTCGACGGTCACCGGCGCGCTGCTGCGAAAGAAAATTTCCTGGGGTTGATAGGCCATTTCACAGTTCCTCGGAGCCTCGTGGCTCTCGTTATGCGTTGCACGCAGTGGGCTCTCGTAGGGTGGGCTTCAGCCCACCGGGGGCCACGCCATTTGGTGGGCTGAAGCCCACCCTACGGTTCAATGCCTGGTCAGGCGGCCTCGGTCTTCACCCGCAACCGGTCGTAGGCGCTCTGTTCATCCGCATCCAGCGCGATCAGGTAGGGCTCGACCGGTTTCTTGAAACTGGTCATCTCGCCCTGCTCGTTCTTCTTCAGATGGGCATGGCAGAACCACTCGGCGTCATTGCGCTGCGGGTGGTCGACGCGGTGGTGGTACAGCCCCCAGCGGCTCTCGGTACGGAACAGCGAGGCACGTGCGGCCATCTCGGCGCAGTCGCGAATCACGCTGACCTCCAGTGCACGCATCAACTCGTGCGGGTTGTTGGCCTTGAGCTGATCCAGATCGCGCTCGATCTCGGCGAAGCGGGTCAGGCCGATCTCCATCTTCTTGGTCACCTTCGGCGGCTGCAGGTAGTCGTTAACCATGCGCCGCAGCTTGTATTCGACCTGCGCCGGTGGCAGACCATGTTCGCGCTCGAGCGGCGCGAACACCCTCGCCTGCTCACGCTCGACCTGCGCAGCATCGACCGGGGTGAAGTCGCGCCCTGCGATGTACTCAGCGGCGTTGACTCCGGCGAACCAGCCGTAGGTGAAGGCGCCGAGCATGTAGTTGTGCGGCACCGCAGCCATGTCGCCAGCGGCGTACAGGCCCTTGACCGAGGTCTCGGCCCTCTCGTTGACCCATACGCCCGAGGCGCTGTGGCCGGAGCAGAAGCCGATCTCGGAAATATGCATCTCGACCATCTGCGAGCGGTAGTCGGTGCCGCGGCCCGCGTGAAACTGGCCGCGACTCGGCCGCTCGTTGCTGTGCAGGATTTCCTCGATGGTCTGGATGGTTTCCTCGGCCAGGTGGTCGAGCTTGAGGAACACCGGGCCGTTGCCGCCTTCGAGTTCCTGGTGGAACTCCCACATCATCTGCCCGCTCCAGTAGTCGCACTCGATAAAGCGCTCGCCCTTGTTGTTGGCGGTGTAGCCGCCGAGCGGGCCGGTGACGTAGGCGCAGGCCGGGCCGTTGTAGTCCTTGATCAACGGGTTGATCTGAAAGCATTCGAGGTTCGCCAGCTCGGCCCCAGCGTGATAGGCCATGGCGTAACCGTCGCCGGCATTGGTCGGGTTCTCGTAGGTGCCCATCAGGTAGCCCGAAGCCGGCAGGCCCAGGCGCCCAGCGGCGCCGCAGGCGAGGATCACCGCCTTGGCACGGATCACGTGGAAGTCGGCGGTACGGCAGTCGAAACCCATTACACCGTTGACCGCGCCGTCGGTCAGCAGGCGGGTGGCGATGACACGGTTGGTAATCTCCACCCGCGCACGCTTGAGCTGGCGGTACAGAACCTTCTTGATGTCGTGCCCTTCCGGCATCGGCAACACATAGGCGCCCATGTGGTGCACCTTCTTCACCGCGTAGTCGCCGGTCTCGTCCTTCTCGAACTTCACGCCCCAGCGATCAAGCTGCTCGATGGTCTCGAAGCTCTTGCTGGCATAGGCGTAGACCGCAGCCTGGTTGACGATGCCGTCGTTGGCGACGGTGATTTCCTTGGTGTACTGCTCCGGCGTGGCGTGGCCGGGGATCACCGCATTGTTGAGGCCATCCATGCCCATGCTGATGGCGCCGCTGCGCTTGACGTTGGCCTTGTCCAGCAGCAGCACGCGCAGTTCACGATTGGCCTCCTTGGCCTTGATCGCGGCCATCGGGCCGGCGGTGCCACCGCCGATAACCACCAGGTCGTATTCGCGTTCGAGGGTGTTCATGCCGGGCGCTCCTTGTTGCGGTCGATGCGCAGGCGGTACTGGAAGGCGTCGCCGCGGTAATAGAGGTATTCGAAGTCCAGCGGCGTGCCGTCGACGGCGTGGGTCAGGCGCTCGATGCGCATGATCGGTGCGCCCTCCTCCACATCCAGCGCAAGGGTCAGATCGTCATCTGCGAGCACCGCATCGATGGCCAGATCAGCATGACCGAGGGCGATGCCGCAGTCGTTCTCGATGATCAAGAAGATGTCGCGCGCGACCAGATCGGCCCTCTCCAGCTTCTCGCCGATGGACCGAGGTACGTAGGTGACTTCCAGCGACACCGGCTCGCGGTTGACCAGCCGTACACGCTTGATCTCGGTCACCGGCGCGCCCTCTTCCAGCTGCAGGCGCTCGGCCACGCGGGCGCTGGCCGGCAGGTGTTTGAGGCTGGTCAGGCGGTTGATCACCTCGTAGCCCATCTGCGACATGGACTCGGCCAGGCCTTGCAGGGTGCTGACGTTCTGGAAGGCCTTGGGCTTGGCGACGAAGGTGCCCTTGCCGTGGATCTTGAAGATCAGCCCTTCCTTCTGCAGGTCGCCGAGGGCCTGGCGCACGGTGATGCGGCTGACGTCGAAAGCCTTGCCCAGCTCGCTCTCGGAGGGCATGCGGCTGTGCGGCGGATAGGTGCCGTCGAGGATGCGCGTGCGCAGCAGTTCCTTGAGCTGGCTGTACAGCGGTACGGGTGAAAGCGGTAGCAGTTGGGCCATGTTCCGTCTCGTTATCTCTACTTGTCATAACAAGTTGTAGCGAGAAGATAACGAGCATAACCACGAGCGGTGAAATACTTTTATTGCATAAGGTTATGCGAGGCTGCGCGCCCCCGTCATACCGGGGACGCGCACTGCTCAGAGGCGATCCAGCGCCTGGATGAAGTCGCCGATGATATCCTCGGCATCCTCGATGCCGACCGACACACGGATGGTGCCGTCGTGGATGTCGAGGCTGCTCAGCACCTCGGCCGACAACGCGCGGTGAGAGGTCTTGCCGGGGTGGGTGATGCTGCTGGCCACGCCTGCCAACGATGGAGCGAAGGCGGTGTACTGTAGCTCGTGGATCAGCCGGTCCACCTCCTCCAGGCCGCCCTTGAGGGTAAAGCTGAGCATCCCGGAATGGCCCTTGCGAAAGAGTTTCTGCGCCAGCGCATGATCCGGGTGCGACGCCAGGCCGGGGTAATACACCTTTGCCACCCGCGGGTGGCCCTGCAGCGCTTCGGCCAGGGCCAGAGCATTGCTGGAATGGGCGCGCATGCGCAGAGCCAGGGTCTTGGCACCGCGGAAAGTCAGCCAGGCCTCGAAGGGGCTGGCGCTGCCGCCGGCATTGATCTGGAAGCGCCGCGCCTGCGCCACCCACTCGCCGTCGCCGACCAGGATGCCGCCGGTGGCGTCACTATGGCCGTTGAGGTACTTGGTGGTGCTGTGCAGCACCAGGTCGGCGCCATCGGCCAGCGGTCGGTACAGCGCCGGTGACAGGAAGGTGTTGTCGACCAGCAGCTTGAGCCCATGGGCCTTGGTCAGACGAGCGAGCGCCGGGATGTCGCTAACGCGTACCAACGGGTTGGACGCGGTTTCGGTGTAGATCAGCTTGGTGCTGGGCGTGATCTCCGCCTCCACCGCGGCCAGGTCGTTGATGTCCACCAGCGTGGCGCTGATGCCGAAACGGCTGAGTTCGCGCTCGATCAGGCTCTGGGTAGTGCCATACAGTTCGCGACTGGCGATCAGGTGATCACCGGCACTGAGTCGGCCCAGTAGCGCGGCGCTGATCGAGGCCATGCCGGAGGCCGAGAACAGCGCCGCCTCGCCGCCTTCCAAGTCGCGAATCAGCTCTTCCAGCGCCCTGGTGTTGGGGTTGCCAAGGCGCGTGTACATGTAGTTGTCGGGGTTTCCGGCCAGAAAGTCGTCGACCTGCTCCAGCGAGTCATAGACGAACACCGATGTCTCGTAGATCGGCAGGGTCTTGGCACGGGTGACCATACGCTGATCGACCGCAACGCCACTGTGTACCGCGCGGGTGGACACCCCAGGCAGTCGTTCGCTCATATCAATCTCCATCAGGTGCTTTGCCGATATTGGCCGGCAGTGTGGTCACTATGGACAGTGGGCCACAAAAAAGGACGCCGAGTCGGCAAGGCCGGCTCGGCGTAAACGCGAACCCGTTTGCACAGGTTCACTACCGTGTTCAACGGTGGGCAGCTGGGACACAAAAAACTTCCGGGAGAAGTTTTTGACGTCGTGCAGCGAGAGCCCGCAGGGTGGCTGCCAGGGACGGCGAGCCACAAAAAGAGCCGCCGTGCGGGTTCGGTCAGAAGGCCGGCAGTACCGCGCCTTCATAACGCTTCTCGATAAAGGCCTTAACTTCGGGGCTGGTCAGGGCGGCGGACAGTTTCTTGATCGCTTCGCTGTCCTGGTTGTCCGGGCGAGTGACCAGATAATTGACGTAAGGCGAGTCGCTGCCCTCGATCACTAGCGCGTCGCGCTTGGGATTGAGCTTGGCCTCCAGCGCGTAGTTGGTGTTGATCAGCGCCAGGTCGACCTGATTCAGCACACGCGGCACGGTAGCGGCTTCCAGTTCGCGGAACTTGAAGTTGCGCGGGTTATCGGCGATATCGCGCGGCAACGCCTTAGCGCTGTTGGGATCCTTGAGGGTCAACAGGCCAGCCTTCTGCAGCAGGAGCAACGCACGACCGCTAGTGCTGACTTCGTTGGGAATGGCGATGGTGGCACCGTTCGGCAGTTCGTCGAGGGACTTGTACTTGGTCGAATAGGCGCCGAAGGGCTCGACGTGCACGCCCTGCACGATCACCAACTCGGTACCGCGCTGCGCATTGAAGGTGTCCAGGTAGGGTTTGGTCTGGAAGTAGTTGGCATCCAGGTTCTTCTGACTGACTTGCAGGTTGGGTTGAACGTAGTCGGTGAAGACCTTGATATCGAGATCCACGCCTTGCTTGGCCAGCTCGGGCTTAATCAGTTCGAGGATTTCGGCGTGCGGCACCGGGGTGGCAGCCACGCTCAGCTTTTCGCCAGCGTGAGCCAGAGAGGCGGTAAGGGCAGCAGCCAGAGCAGTCAACAGCAGGGTCTTCTTCATAGTTCCTTGTTCTCGGTCTGTGGCACCGGCTGGATCGGCAGTCCGGCGCGATTGGCATGCGCCCGGCGGATGTGACGGGCTGAGCGCGACAGTACGAAGAAATTTTTATTCCATAAAATAATTGTTAATTATTTTCTTATACCAAAAACAACCACTCACTTTTGCTTGTGAGCATCGCCATCACCCACCTAGAGTAGACAGCCTTCAATCTGCTGGAGGCTCCCATGCTCACTGCCGCCCTCGCCCGTTTTCCCCGTCTGGAACTCGTTCCCCAGGCCACCCCCCTGCAACGCCTGCCACGCCTGTCGCAACACCTGGGTCGAGATATCTGGATCAAGCGCGATGACCTTACCCCGCTGGCGCTCGGCGGCAACAAGGCGCGCAAGCTGGAGTATCTCGCCGCCGATGCGCAGGCCAAGGGTGCCGATGTGCTCGTAACTGCCGGTGCCATCCAGTCCAACCATGTACGGCAAACCGCCGCCGTCTCTGCACAATTAGGCCTGGGCTGCCTAGCCCTGCTGGAAAACCCCATCGACAGCCAGAGCGATGACTACCTGGGCAACGGCAATCGCCTGCTACTGGATCTCTTCGGCGCCGAGGTGGAGAACGTCGCCAGCCTGGACAACGCCGACCAGCTGCTGGAGGGCGCCTGCCAGCGCCTCAGCGCAGCCGGGCGCCTTCCATACCTGGTACCCATCGGCGGCTCCAATGCCCTGGGCGCGCTCGGTTACGTGCGCGGCGGGTTGGAACTGGCCGAGCAGATCGCCGCCAGTGGCCAGGATTTTGCTGCTGTGGTGCTGGCGTCCGGCAGTGCCGGCACCCATGCCGGGCTGGCCCTGGCGCTGGAAAGTGCGCGCCCGGGCACGCGCGTGATCGGCGTCACCGTCTCGCGCAGCGAAGCAGCCCAACGCCCCAAGGTGGAAAACCTGCTGCAACGTACGGCTGAGCTGCTGGCCGTAGATGTGCCAGAAGGGCTGAAACTGGAGCTGTGGGACAACTACTTCGCCCCGCGCTACGGCGAAGCGAATGCCGGCGGCCTGGCGGCGATCCGCTTGCTGGCGGGCCTGGAAGCGATATTGCTCGACCCTGTCTACACTGGCAAAGCCTTCGCTGGTTTGCTCGACGGGCTCAAGCGAGGCGCTTTGCCTGGCGTTGGGCCGTTGCTGTTCCTGCACACAGGCGGCTCGCCAGCTCTCTTCGCATACAAACAAAAATGAATACATAAATAATTTTTAATTATTTATGTGCATAAGGATTTCCCCCTAGAGTGGCGCCACCTTTCCATATGCATGAGGTCACCATGAAACTTTCCACCCTGCGTCGCCATTTCCTCTTCGGCAGCCTGGCCCTCGTGTTGGGTGCCAGCATCAGCGCCCCGAGTTTCGCCGCCGACCTACTCGATGAAATCAAGGCCCGTGGCGCCATCAAGGTCGGCTTGGAGGGCACCTACCCGCCCTTCAACTACCAGGACGAGAACGGCAAGCTGACTGGCTTCGAAGTGGAGCTGGCCGAAGCGCTGGCCAAGGAGCTGGGCGTCAAGGCCGAGTTCCAGCCGACCAAATGGGACGGCATCCTCGCCGCACTGGAATCCAAGCGCCTGGACGTGGTGATCAACCAGGTGACCATCTCCGACGAGCGCAAGAAGAAGTACGATTTCTCCACGCCCTACACCGTCTCAGGTATCCAGGCGCTGACCCGCAAAGCCGATGGCGACAGCATCAAAAACGCCCAGGATCTGGCCGGCAAGAAAGTCGGCGTAGGCCTCGGCACCAACTATGAACAGTGGCTCAAGGACAACGTGCCGCAGGCCGACATCCGCACCTACGATGACGATCCGACCAAGTTCCAGGATCTCAACGTCGGGCGCATCGACGTAATCCTGGTCGATCGCCTTGCCGCCTTCGAGATGGTGGAGAAAACCGGTGGCCGTCTGGCCGTGGCCGGCGACGCCTTCTCCCGCCAGGAGGCCGGTATCGCCCTGCGCAAGGGCAACCCCGCCCTGCTCGCTGCCATCGACCAGGCGCTGGCCAAGCTGAGTGCCGACGGCACCCTCAAGCAACTTTCCGAGAAATGGTTCAAGGCTGACGTGACCCGATGATCGAGTCCGCCCTGCAGCTGGCTCTGGAGTCCGCGCCCTTTCTGCTCAAGGGCGCCTACTACACCGTCGTACTCAGCCTGGGCGGCATGTTCTTCGGCCTGCTGCTGGGCTTCGTCCTGGCCCTGCTGCGCCTGTATGCCGTAGCCCCCTTGCGCTGGTTCTCGCGGCTGTACGTGTCCTTCTTCCGCGGCACGCCCCTGCTGGTGCAACTGTTTTTGATCTACTACGGCCTGCCGCAGTTGGGCATCCAGCTCGATCCCCTGCCGGCTGCGCTGATCGGCTTCTCGCTGAACATGGCTGCCTACACCTCGGAAATTCTCCGCGCCGCCATCGCCTCCATTGATCGGGGGCAGTGGGAAGCGGCCGCCAGCATCGGCATGAGCAAGGCGCAGACGCTGTACCGGGCGATTCTGCCGCAGGCGGCGCGCACGGCTTTGCCGCCTTTAGGCAATAGCTTCATTTCGCTGGTCAAGGACACCGCCCTGGCCGCCACCATCCAGGTGCCGGAGCTGTTCCGCCAGGCGCAGCTGATCACCGCACGCACCTTCGAGATTTTCACCATGTACTTGGCAGCCGCGCTCATCTATTGGGTGCTGGCGAGCATCCTCGCGCACTTCCAGGCGCGTCTGGAGGCCAGGGTCAACCGGCACGAGCAGGACAGCTGATGATTTCCGTGCGCAATCTGCGAAAAGCCTTCGGTAGCAACGAAGTACTCAAGGGCATCGACTTGGATGTGGCAGCTGGCGAGGTGGTCGCCATCATCGGCCCCAGCGGCTCGGGCAAGACCACCCTGCTGCGCTGCCTCAACCTCTTGGAGCAGCCCAGCGGCGGCCAGATCACCATTGGCGACATCCATATCGATGCGGATAAGCCGCTAAAGAGCCAACAGAAGCTGATCCGCCAGTTGCGCCAGCAGGCCGGCTTCGTGTTCCAGAGCTTCAACCTGTTCCCCCACCGCACCGCGCTGGAAAACGTCATCGAAGGCCCGGTGCAGGTGAAGAAGGAGTCGCGCGAAGAGGCACTGTCCCATGCTCGGGCTCTGCTCGCCAAGGTGGGTCTGAGCGGCAAGGAAGACGCCTACCCCAAGCGCCTCTCTGGCGGCCAGCAACAGCGCGTGGCCATCGCTCGCGCCCTGGCCATGCGCCCGCAGGTGATTCTATTCGACGAGCCCACCTCGGCCCTCGACCCGGAACTGGTGGGCGAAGTACTGACCACCATCCGCGACCTCGCCGAGGAAAAACGCACCATGGTCATCGTCACCCACGAAATGGCCTTCGCCCGTGACGTGGCGGACCGGGCGATCTTCATCGACCAGGGCCGGATCGTCGAACAGGGCCCGGCCAAGACCCTGTTCACCGCGCCCCAGCACGAACGTACGCGCCAGTTCCTCAGCAAGTTCCTGCTAGATCGTTCGCTGTAGTCACCACCGGTACCTCACCCATCATCGCTTTGCGATCTGCCGGTACGCACGGCGCCCTCTCCTGCTCGACCGCGCACACCTGTGAGAAGGCGCTTGAGCGGCGAGCTTTCTCAGGCACATTGAGCGAGAACCCGACATGACCCTGCACATCACCTCACTCAGCCCGGCACTCGGCGCCCAGGTCAGCGGCATCGACCTGCGTCAGCCCCTCACCACCAGCCTGCGCCAGTAAGTCGAAGACGCCCTGCTGCAATACCAGGTGCTGTTCTTCCGCGAGCAGCCCATCGAGCCGCAACAGCAGGCCGCCCTCGCCGCCCAGTTCGGCGACCTGCACATCCACCCGCTCTACCCCAACGTGCCCGAGCAGCCCGAAATCCTCGTGCTCGACACCGCCGTGACCGACGTGCGTGACAACGCCATCTGGCACACCGACGTCAGCTTTCTGCAAACCCCGGCCCTCGGCGCGATACTCGCCGCCAAGCACCTGCCGGCCTATGGCGACGACACCCTGTGGGCGAGCAGCAGCGCGGCCTATGACGCCCTGTCAGAGCCGCTAAAGCAGTTGCTCGACGGCCTCACCGCCACCCACGACTTCACCCGCTCCTTCCCCCTGGAGCGCTTCGGCAACACCCCCGAGGCCCTGGCGCATTACCACGAGGTGCAGCGCACCCACCCGCCCGTGGTGCACCCGGTGGTGCGCACCCACCCGGTTACCGGACGCAAGGGCCTGTTCGTCAACGACGGCTTCACCAACCGCATCAACGAACTGGAAGCCGCCGAAAGCGATGCCCTGCTGCGCTTTCTCTTCGCCCACGCCACCCGTCCGGAATTCACTATCCGCTGGCGCTGGCAGGAAAACGACGTGGCCTTCTGGGACAACCGCATCACCCAGCACTACGCCGTCGACGACTACCGCCCACAACGCAGGGTGATGCATCGCGCGACCATCCTGGGCGACAAACCCTATTGAGAGGTCCCCCATGGCCGAACATGGCGAAGACTTCCTGCGCCGCGCGGCGCAGGCTACGCCGTCGACGACTGCAGATCAGCCCGCGGCAAGCGCGAGCACAGATTGTCGAAGGCGTAACCCTGCTGGACGTTCGTAGCGACTCCGAGTTTCGCGAAGGGCATATCGACGGCGTGTTCAACCTGAGCGCGGATCAATTCCATGAGCGAAAAAACAGAAACCGGGGCAAGCCCGGTTTCTGAGACTGTTGCAGGAGGGAGGCTTAGCCGCCCAGGCAGCCGTTGCCCATTACTTGATAGCGAATCCTGTGCTGCTGACCATTGGAATCCTCGTAGGTCATTTCCACAGGCACCGCATGACACACATTCGGGATTTCGCTATGCGACACCACCCGAGCGATATCCAGGTGCATGCCGTAGTGGTAATCGATGACTGCGTCGGACGACTGCGCGGTCGGCTGATCGGTGGCCATGGCCTGAGTGGTCATCAGCACGCCGAGTACAGAGAACAGGATGGCTTTCATGAGTCTTTCCTCTACAAGGTTGGACGATTGCTTCAGGCCTGGAAGTCGGTGGACAGGGCCAGGTCTCTCCACTCGGCCAGCTCGCTGGCGACGAAGTGGTTCTTTTCCTCAATGCGCGCCACGGTGTCGCTGCCCAAGGGCAGGCGCTGCGGTGGTTTCGGCGCATTGACCAGAGCCAGAATGGCCTCGGCGAACTTCACCGGATTGCCCGGCTGCGCATGATTGGCATCTTTGGCGAAGCGGCGCATGGCGCCCACGGTTTCGTCGTAATCCGGCAGTTCCAGCGCGGTCTTCACCAGCGACTGCTCGTCGAGGAAGTCGGTACGGAAGAAGCCGGGTTCGACCACAGTGGCGTGGATGCCCAGCGGCGCGACTTCCTGATGCAGTGCCTCGGTGATGCCTTCCACCGCGAACTTGGTGGAGCCGTAGACCCCCCACCCCATGTAGGCCTGGTACCCGCCGATGGAGGAAATGTTGATGATGTGGCCGGAGCGCTGGCGACGCATGTGCGGCAGCACCGCGCGGATCACGTTGAGCACACCGAACACGTTGGTGGCGAACAGGCGCTCGGTTTCGTTGGCGCTGGTTTCCTCTACCGCACCAAGTACGCCGAAGCCGGCGTTGTTGACGAGCACATCGATACGACCGAAGTGCTTGACGCCTTCGGCGACGGCCTGATGGGCCTCGGCCTCGCTGGTCACGTCCAGACGCACGGCCAGCAGGTTGGGATGGCTGCCGAGGCGGGCCACGACATCTTCAGGCTTGCGAGCGGTGGCAATCACGGCATCACCGGCACGCAGAGCATGTTCTGCGATCAGCGTGCCAAAACCACGGGAAGCTCCAGTAATGAACCAAGTACGCATATCAACTCCTCCTGTCAGTGACCCTGCACCATTGCCGGGCCTTCTCGATGAGTTGACGCCACTCTAAAATCCAACTACTGATGTGATAATCCCAAGAAATTCACATAACTTTGTGAGCAGGATTCACATATGAAGCCGGTATCCGCCGCAGATCTGTCGATCTTCCTGAGCATCGCCCAGCACCTCAGCTTCAGCCGCGCGGCGGTAGAGCTCGGGCTCTCTGCGTCGGCACTGAGTCATGCGTTGCGGGCCCTGGAAACCCGTCTGGGGGTCCGCCTGTTCAATCGCACCACCCGCAGCGTGGCACTGACCGAAGCTGGCGAGCGCCTCTATAACCGGGTCAAACCAGCTTTTCGCGATATCGACGACGCCCTCGAAGACCTCAACAGCTTTCGCGACAAACCGTCGGGTAACCTCCGCATCACCGCCGGCCGCCCCGCCGCACAACTGGTTCTGCTGCCACTGGCCAGCCGCTTTCTCGAGGCCTACCCGGACGTGCGCCTGGACATCGTGACCGACGATGCCCTGGTGGACGTCGTGTCTGCCGGCTTCGACGCGGGCGTGCGCTTTGGCGAACGCCTGGAGGCGGACATGGTGTCCCTGTCCATCGGGCCCTACATGCGCTCGGTGGTGGTGGCGTCGCCGGAGTTCTTCCAGCGTCATCAGGCGCCACAACAGCCGCAGGATCTGCACGGCCTGCCCTGCATCCGCCATCGCTTTCCGAGCGGCGCCTTCTATCGCTGGGAGTTCGCCCGAGGCGGTATCGAACTGGAAATCGATGTAGAAGGCCCTCTCATACTGGGCGACGTCGCCCTGATGGTCGGGCCTGCATTGCAGGGCGTTGGCCTGGCCTACGTGTTCGAGGACATGGTCAGCGAGCACTTGGCCAATGGCAGCTTGGTTCAGGTACTGGAAGACTGGTGCCCCTATTACCCAGGGTTGCACCTGTACTATCCAAGCCGCCGCCACGTCCCCGCGGCGCTCAAGGCCTTCATTGAGTTCGCCCGAAACGCCCGCCCTGAGCGTTGAGCATTGCCGCCTGGCAAATACCTTTATCCGTTACATCTACTAGTATGGTAGGTGTAATTCAACCGGGGCCCCGCTGCATGCCCCTTGAAGCCCATCTGCATAATCGGCGCGCTGGCAATGTCGTACATTCGGCCCCCACCGATGCCGGAGCGGTCTATGCGTCAAGACCATTTAGACGGACTGCTGACTTTCATTGCCGTTGCCGAGGAGAAGGGCTTCTCCGCCGCCGCGGTGAGGCTGGGGGTGTCGCCTTCGGCGGTTAGCCAGAGCATCCGTAACCTCGAGCAACGCCTAGGCCTGGTGCTATTCAACCGCACCACCCGCAGTGTCAGCCTCACCGAGATCGGGGAACGCTACCTGGAGCGGGTGCAGCCAGCCCTTGAGCTACTGACCTCGGCGTCCCGCGAACTGGGGCGCGAAGCCGATCATCCTTCAGGCCTGTTGCGAATCAACGTCCCGCGAGCCGCGCATCTGATCGTTCTGCAGCCAGTGCTATGTCGCTTCATGGCTGCCTATCCGGAGATCAACCTGGAGATACGCGTGGAAAACCTGCTGGTTGATATCGTCAGTCAGGGTTTCGATGCCGGTATCCGCTTTGGCGAGGCAGTCGAGAAGGATATGGTGGCAATCGCGGTCGGGCCGCCGCTGCAGGCTCAGATCATCGCGTCGCCGAGCTATCTGGCACAGCACGGGGTGCCGACTCATCCACAGCAATTGCTGGCGCACAACTGCATCGGCTATCGCCATACCACCAGCGGGCAAATCGAGCGCTGGAGCTTTTCCCGTGGCGATGAAAAGTATGGCCTACCGCCCAAGGGCCGGTTGATCCTCAATGACTCGGAGATTCTGGTACGAGCGGCATTGGACGGACTCGGCATCGCCTACATGATCAATGGCTATATCGAACCCTTCATTGAGCAGGGGCAACTGGTGCGCCTGCTGGAGGATTGGAGCCCGACCTGCCCTGCCCTGCACCTTTACTATCCGGATCGACGCCGAGTCCCCGCCAAACTGCGCGCCTTGATCGATTTTCTGCGCAACGAGCGCGAAAGCCTGGCACAGGTCGCCGAAGTCCCTCTGGTTCTCTGAGGTGGCGCCGCTCAGATGGCGGTGCTCTCGCTGACCTTGCCCGCCGCCATCCGCACCACCCGATCCGCCGCCAGTATCACCGCAGGACGATGGGCGATGACGATACGGGTCTGCTGCGGGCGCAAGGTGGCGAGATTCGCCAGCACCTGGGCCTCGGTCTGCGGATCGAGCGCCGAGGTCGCCTCGTCCAGCACCAGCAGCGGCGCATCCACCAGCAGCGCGCGCGCCAGGGCCAGGCGCTGGCGCTGGCCACCGGACAGGCGCGCACCATAGGCACCGACCTGGGTGTCGTAGCCATGCGGCAACTGCATGATGAAATCGTGCGCACAGGCTGCCTTGGCGGCGGCGATCATCTCTTCCTGGCTGGCGCCCGGCCGCGAGTACAGGATGTTTTCGCGGATCGAGCGATTCAGCAGCATCGGCTCCTGAGTCACCACTGCAACATGCTGGCGCAGCGCAGCCAGGGGCAATGTTGCGATATCCCGTCCGTCCAGCAGAATGCGCCCCCTATCCGGGCTGTAGAACCGCTGCAACAGCCGGGATAGGGTGGACTTGCCGGAGCCACTGGGACCTGCGATGGCGAGCGTTTCCCCAGGCCTGACGCGCAGGTCCAGACCATCGAGAACAGGCACGGTGGTGGACGGGTAGGCGAAGCTCACCCCTTCGAATACCACCTCGCCACGCCAGGGCCTGTCCTCGACCACCTGCTCAACTGTTTCCTCGCGCGGCAACGCCGTCAGCATCAGCGCATCGGCCGCATCCTCCAGGCCCTTCTGCGCCACCCGCAGGTTTTCGCCGAAGCCACGCAGATAACCCGCCATGAGGAGGAAGGAGGTCACGGCGAAGGCTACGTCGCCGGCGCCGGTGTTCCCACGCATCCAGGTGTACAGCGCCACGCCGCTCAAACCGGTGAGCAGCAGCAGTAGCAACAGGTTCTGGACCAGTCCGAGGTCGACGAAGCGGCGCCAGGCCATGGCTGAGGAAGCCCCCCAGACATGGGCGACTTGTGCCATATGACCCTGCTCACGCCCTTCGGCGGTAAAACCCTTGATCGTCACCGATGCCGCCAGCACGTCGGCCACGATGCCGCTGAGCTGACTATCGCTGGCATTGGCCTGCAGGCTGGCCGGGCGAATCCAGTGCATACCCACCAGCAGGTTGCTGGCGATGAAGGCAAGCGCCACCAGCAACGCGAGCACCCCAGCCAACGGCTCGCGCCAGCCGATCATCAGGATCAACCCGAGTAGCACAACCAGTGCCGGGCCAAGGTGGATGGTGGCGGCGTCGGTGACTGCGTCATACCCCTCCATCGCCCGGCGCAGGCGCCGCACGGTTTCGCCGGTAGCCTGGTTCGCGTGCCAGTCGGCAGGCGCGGCGAGCACGTGTTCAAAGCCCTGCAACAGAACCGCCTGCATGTTGCGCGCGGCCAGCGGAATCCACAGGCGATGGGCCAGGTTGCGACTGATGGCGAAACCGGCGAACGCCGCCAGCAGCAACGCCCAGCTCTGCCACACGACCGCCTGATCGGCGCTCTCGGCGACGCTTTCGATCAGTCGTGCCGACGCCCAGGGCAGCAGCAGGTCGAATCCGGTCGCCGCCAGCGTCAGGGTCAACCCGAGGAAGAAGTATCCACGACGACGCAGCCACAAGCCGGCCACGAAACCGAGCACCTGGCGGTAGGCTATGGGGCTGGCGTAGGCATCCATCACGGGTTACCTCCTGAGGCGAGTTTTGGCGGTTGGGGTTACTCGTTGCTTCCCGCGGCTAGCGCCTCGGGGTCGGCGCATGGTCGATGGCAGCCGAGGATTGGACAAGACGTGCAAGGCTGCAGAGGTTTTGAAGCGCTACTTACGAATTGGCTCATTGATCAGTTGGGCTACAAGGTGTGCTCCCTGACGCTGCTCGCTGGCCCTGGCGAGATTTCGCCAGGGCCGCCCCGAGAGGCGGCCTTGGCGCTCCGAAGCTTCAACGCAGTGGCTGACCTTTCATCTCCGGCATGCGGACGTATACCAGCAAGCTGACCAGGCTCACGGCCACCAGGTAGATCCAGAACAGGTGGCCGTACCCCCAGCCTGCCATGGCGGTCATGATGTACGGCGAGGTGCCGCCGAACAGGGTCACCGAAAGCGCATAAGGCAGCGCGATGCCGGTAACACGCACCTCGGCCGGAAACTGCTCGGCCATGGTCACCGCCGAGGCTGCACCGAAACCGGTGAGGATAATCATCGACACGGTCTGCAGCAGCGCCACCTCCACCAGGCTGATGCCCTCATGCAGCAGCGCGAAGCTCGGCCAGGCCCACAGCGCGGCGCAGGCGGCGAAGGCGATCAGCACCGGGCGCCGGCCGACACGGTCGGCCAGCATGCCGGCCAGGGGCATCAACAGCAACGACACGCCCACCGCGATGGCCCCGGCCAGCAGCGTCTCGCGAATCGACATGCCAGTCACCAGATGCACCTGCGACGGATAACTGACCATCCACACATAGTTGAGCAGGTTGCCGGCCATGGCCACGCCGATTACCCGCGCCACATCCTTGCGATGCTTGGTGAAAATTTCACGAATCGGCCGCTTATCCTCAGCCTTCTGCGCCACGCGCGAGTTGAACACCTCGGTTTCACGCACCGACAAGCGAATCCACAGGGTCAGCATGCCCATCGCCGCGGCGATGATGAAGGCCACCCGCCAGCCCCAGTCCTCCAGGGCGGTGTCGCTACCCACCGAGGCGAGCACGAAACCGAGCAGAAAGGACACCAGGGTGCCGGCGTTGATCGCGAACCATTGCCAGGAACCGGCGAAGGCACGGCGATTGGACGGCGCCGATTCGATCAGAAAGGCCGAGGCCGAGCCGAACTCACCACCGGCCGAAAAGCCCTGAGTCAGGCGAGCCAGCACCAGGATGATCGGTGCGGCAATGCCGATGCTCTCGTAGTTGGGACAGATGCCAATTACCAGCGAGGCCACCGACATCAGCAGGATCGATAGCGTCAGGCCCTTCTTGCGCCCGTAGCGGTCGGCAAACACGCCGAGCACCGCACCGCCGATTGGGCGCATGAGAAAACCTACGGCGAATACGGCAAGCACCGACAACAGCGCCGTGAGGCTATTGCCCGCGGGGAAAAACTGCTTGGCCAGGATCGAGGAGAAGGTCGCGTAGATCACCCAGTCGGTGTACTCGACGATAGTGCCGAGCGTCGCCGCGACTATCGCCTTGCGCTCGGTCTTGTTGAGCTTGCGCCCCTGGGTGTCGGCGCTTGCAGGCGAACTGGCGTCAGGCATGAGGTGGTATACCGCACTATTGTCATTGTTCATGGCATGGCTCCTGTGAGCATGTCTTTTTGTTGTCGTTGCCACGAACGATGGCACCAGGGCTGGGGCCGGTGAAGCGAGATTTCCGCGTCTTTCGGTTGACTGCAAGTCAACCCAATCGCCCCCGCAGCGCGAATGACGCGGGAGGCGGGCCCGGGCATCGCCGCGCCTTTCCGAGCGATATTTTCTCAACTGACGACAGCCGAAATCTCCGTTGAACGGGCCTGCTGCAGCCACCAACCTGCCGAGCATGCGCAGTGCATCGATCAACAAGAGGCCCACCCGATCAAGGGGCCCGGAAATGAACGAGGAGACTCGAAGATGTTGAAAGTGGACAGTTACATCGGTGGCCGCTCGGTGCAGCCGGGCAGCGGACTCTACGTCGACAAGCTCGACCCGCGCACCGCCGAGAAGATGGGCGAAGTGGCCAACAGTGGCCCGCAGGACGTGGACTTCGCCATCGACAACGCCCATCAGGCACTGCCTGCCTGGCGCGACATGCGCCCCTCCGAGCGCGGCCGCGTGCTGCTGGAACTGGCCCGCATCGTCCGCCGCAGTGAAGGCCGCCTCGGTGCTCTGGAAAGTGCCGAAACCGGCAAACCCGGCGGCGAGATGGCTGCCCTGATGGATCTCACCGCGCAGTATTTCGAGTTCTATGCCGGCCTGGTCAACGTGATGGATGGCGAGGTGATCAACCAGGGGCCGAATTATCATGTCTACACCCGCCGCGACCCCTTCGGCGTGATTGGCGTCATCCTGCCCTGGAACGCCCCGCTGCATCAGGCGGCACGAGCCATCGCACCGGCCCTGGCGACCGGCAACACGGTGGTGGCCAAACCTTCCGAGCACACCTCTGCCTCGCTGGTGGAACTGGCCCGTATCGCCGTCGAGGAAGCCGGCCTGCCTGCCGGCGTGTTCAATGTGATCGTCGGCAAGGGCAGCGTGCTCGGTCCGCAGATGGCCCGTCACCCGCTGATGCGCAAGATCTCCTTCACCGGAGGCATCAGCGCCGGCCAGGAACTGGGCCGTATCGCCGCCGAGCGCATCCTGCCGCTGACCCTGGAACTGGGCGGTAAATCGGCCAACATAGTGTTCGACGACGCAGATCTGGACGCTGCCGCCAAGGGGGCCACCCGCGCCTTTACCTGGAACAGTGGGCAATGGTGCTGCGCCGGTACGCGCCTGCTGGTGCAGGAGAATATCCACGAACGTTTTCTCGACAAGCTCGTCGCCGAGGTCGCCGCGCTGCGGGTCGGCCCGCAGTTCGATGCCACCTCCGGCCCCATCACCACCCGCGCCCAGTTCGAAAAGGTGCAGAGCTACTTCGAGGTCGCCGAGCGTGAAGGCCTGAAACCCGTCATCGGCGGCAAGGTGGCCAGTGGCGAGCATCTTGGCGGCGGCTGGTACATCGAACCCACCGTCTACGCCGGGGTGCACAACCACATGACCCTGGCCAAGGAGGAGATCTTCGGCCCCATTCTCTGCGTGATCCCGTTCAAGGACGAAGCCGATGCCCTGCGCATCGCCAACGACAGCGAGTTCGGCCTGGGCGCGGGCATCTGGAGCCGCGACATCGGCCGCGTACACCGCGTCGCCGCCGGCCTGGAGGCCGGGCGCATCGTGGTCAACGAGTACAGCGGCGGCTTCGTGCAGACGCCCTGCGGCGGCTTCAAGCAGAGCGGCTACGGCCGCGAACAGGGCATCGACGCCCTCTCCCACTACACCCAGCTGAAGTCGGTGATCATCCGCCTCTAGGCGGAGCTAGGCCCCTAACGCCCCGCGACGGACTCCTCCGCGCGGGGCGTTTGCGTTCCCGGGGGGAGCAGGCGTCGATCTTGAGCGGCATTTGGTCTATACCCAGTAGTCACTTGCCAAACCTGCCTGGAGCTCCCAACCGAAGGACACCTACCGTTGCGCCCCTGGGAGGGCAACCAATGATCAACGTCGCCACAGCCAGCATGCTCAGCCAATACAAGCGCTGGGCCGACCAACTCTTTTTCGACAGCCTGGGCGAACTGCCCGCGGAGGAGCTTTCCCGGGAGCGCGCCGGCCCTATCAAGAGCATGATCGGCGTGCTCAACCATATGTACGTGGTCGACCGCATCTGGCAGGCCCACCTGCAGCATCGCGATCACGGCTTCACTTCACGCCAGGCCATGCCCTACCCAGCCCTTGCCGAGCTGTGCCAGGCGCAGCGAGAGGTCGACGACTGGTACGTCGATTGGAGCGCGCAGTTGAGCGAAAGCTCGTTGGACGAGGTCATCGATTTCGCCTTTGTCTCAGGCAATCGAGGCAGCATGACGGCCGGCGCCATGCTGCTGCATGTAGTGAATCACGCCACCTACCACCGCGGCTGGCTGGTGCAGATGTACTTCGAGATTCCCGCCATGCCACCGCTGACCGATCTGTGCGTGTACCTGACGGAGGGCCAGGCACGCCCGGCCGGCAACTGCTAGAGGTCGGGCGCGGCCATGTGCTCGACGATCTTGCTTCGCAACCAGCGCTCTGCGGGGTCGTTGTCGGTCACCCCGCTCCAGACCATGGCGAGATCGGAGGTGACGATCGGGAACGGCGGATCGTCGGCGCGCAGGCTGGTGCCTTCGATCAGCGCCGCCGCCGCATAATCCGGCACCGAGGCGAGCAACTCGGTACCAGCGAGGATCGAGCGCAATCCGCTGAACTGCGGCACCGCCAGCACCACCCGACGCGTGCGGCCCAGCTTGGCCAGGTCGTTATCCAGATTGCCGCTCAGATCGCCGGAAAACGATACCAGCGCATGCGGGCGCGAGCAGTATTCGTCCAGGGTCAGCGGCCCGGGGCGATCATCGCCGCGCAGGACCTTGACCTTGAGTTCGCGCAGCTTGCGACGCTTGGCGTTGGCCGGTAGGTCGGTGGTGTAGCTGACGCCGACGGAAATTTCACCCGAGGCCAGCATCGGCGACATCAGCAGGAAATTGACTCGCCGCACCACTATCACCACTTCCGGCGCTTCCTCGCGGATCTGGTTGAGCAATGCCGGAAACAGGCCGAACTCGGCGTCGTCCGACAGGCCGATGCGAAAGGTGTCGCGGTTGTTCGCCGGGTTGAACTCTCGGGCACGACTGACGGCGCAGGAAATGGTGTCCATCGCCGGCTGCAGCTCCCTGAGGATCGCCAAGGCTCGTGCCGTGGGTTCGAAGGTGCGGCCATTGCGCACCAGCAACGGGTCGTCGAACAGGTCGCGCAGCCGCGCCAGGGCCGCACTGACGGCCGGCTGGCCGAGAAACAGTTTCTCCGCTGCACGGGTCAGGTTCTTCTCGAACATCAGGGTTTCGAAGATCACCAGCAGGTTCAGGTCGACGCGGCGCAGATCGTTGCGGTTCATCCAGGGGGCCTCTTGGAGTGCAGCCTAACTAAGCAGTAAAGCAGCAAGCTCCGTGCCTGCCCGACCAGTGGGCAGGCATCCCGGCGTCCTGGAACACAGGCACAGGGGATGGCGTGAAATGCGGCGAAGATCGCGCCAGGCGATCAGGTGGATATGAGTCATGGGGCGGCACTCTCTTGTGGTTGTGATGGCGTCCGGGAGCGGATGCCAGGAACGCCGTGCCATAAGCGGCAAACGATAAAACAGCCCCTCTTGCTTGAGTTTTTGTCAATCAGATATAGAGTAAGATTCGCGCCGTCCGCCGACCGACAAGAAGATTTCAATGAAGGACAGACTGCCCCCTCTCAATGCCATCAGGGCCTTCGAAGCCGTCGCCCGCCACCTGAGCATCACCCTCGCCGCCGACGAGTTGAACGTCACCCCGGGCGCCGTATCGCGACAGATCCGCAGCCTGGAAGAGTTCATGGAGCAGCCACTGTTCGTCCGTGGCCACCGGCAGATCAGCCTCACCCCCGCCGGCGAGCAGTATTTCAACGCCGTGGCGCGCATCATCGAGGAGCTGCGCAGCGCTACGCGCAAACTCAAGCGCCCGCCCAAGCGCCGGCAGATCAAGGTACGCGCCTACACCACCTTTGCCATGCAGTGGCTGATCCCACGCCTGGCCAGCTTCCACCAGGAGCACCCGAAGATCGAGGTGCTGTTGACGGCCTCGCTCGATCCGGTCGATTTCCACAAGGACGATCTCGACGCCGCCATCCGCCTGGGCGCCGGCGACTGGCCCAACTGCAACTGCTACGTGCTCAGCGACAACGTGCTGGCGCCGGTGTGCAGCCCTACCCTGCTCGATACCGGGCCCGGCCTGCACGGCCCGGCGGACGTGGCCGAATACAGCATGCTGCATTCGCTGGCCCGCCCGGACGACTGGGCGCACTGGCTGGAAGCGACCGGCGTGATCGGCCAGGTCGATGCACGTGCCGGCATGAGCTACCAGAGCTCGTCGATGGCCTATGCCGCCGCCGTCGGCGGCCAAGGCATCGCCATGGCGCAACTGTTTCTGGTGGAGAAGGAGTTGCGCGAGGGCACCCTGGTGCGGCCCTTCGAGCAGAGCGTCGATATGGGCGCATACACCTACTACCTGCTGACGCCCAAGCACCGACCGGAAAGCGAAGATATGGCTACCTTCCGCCTGTGGCTGCTGGAACAGGCGCGCCAGACGCGCAACGCGGCCTGAGGCCTGACCAGCAAGAGGCCGCCTCGGGAAACCGGGGCGGCCTACTACCCTGCTCCCTGCTCAGGAACTCGCAGCGATCTGCCTGTCGCGCACCGCGCCGCTATTGGTCAACGCCTCTATCTCGTCCTCGCTAAAGGCATAGCTGCGCAGCACGCCGCGTGAATGCTCACCGAGATCGGGCGCCGGCCGGTACGGCGTAGTCGCCGCTTCGGCGCTGTTCACCGGGAACCCCAGGGTGCGCAGGCTACCGTGCCGTGGATGCATGACACAGGTCAGCAGACCGTTCTCGGCGAGCTGGGGATGCTCCAGCAAGTCGTCGTAACTGGCCACCTTGGCGCAGAGGATGTCGGCGTCACGCAGCACCTGCAGCCAATGCGCGGTTGGCTGGGTGACGAACGCCGCATTGAGCGCCATCTGCATCTCGCGGCGATGCTTGACCCGCTGCGCCGAGCTGGCGAAACGAGGGTCCTCCACCCATTCGGCATGACCGAGAACTCCGCACAATCGCTGCCAGCGGTTGCCGTTGTAGGCGGCCACCATGATCCAGCCATCGGCGGTCTGGAACGCCTCGTTGGGCGCTGCATAGGGCGCGGCACTGCCGATCGGTGTCGGTCGCTGCCCGTCGCGCAGGTAGCTGGTGATCGAGGACTGCTGCAGGGCCAACGCCGAATTCATCAGGCTGACATCCAGGTGGCCCCCTTGCCCGTCGCGCTGACGCGCATGCAGCTTGGCCAGGATGGACATGCAGGCCATATAACCGGTCACCACGTCCACCACGGGTGCCTGTACCTTGCACGGTGGCGAGCCGGGCAGGCCGATCAGGCTCATCAACCCGGAGTCGGCCTGGAGGATGCCGTCGACCCCGGCGCGGTCGGCATAGGGCCCCTGCTGGCCATAGGCGGAGATGGAGCAGTAGACCAGCGCCGGGTTGATCTCGGCCAAGGCCTGGTAGCCCAGGCCAAGACGCCCCATCACCCCGGGGCGCATGCTTTCGATCAGCACGTCGGCCTCGGCCAGCATACGCCGCACTATGGCCTGGCTGTCCGGGTGCTTGAGGTCCAGGCAAACGCCCAGCTTGCCGCGGTTGAAACCGTGGTACAGCGCACTGTCGTCGCCGACCCAGGCTGGGCCGAGGGTGCGTCCCAGCTCGCCTTCCGGCGGCTCGATCTTGATCACCCGGGCGCCCATGTCGGCCAGCAGCATGGTGCAGGTGGGGCCGGCGGCGATCTGGGTGAAGTCCAGCACCGTCAGGCCCTGCAGGGCATCACGCAACATGGCGGCGCCCTCCCCGTTTGAAGCTGCCCTGGGCGGTGGCCAGCAACTCGCCGTCCGCCGAACTCAGCGTGGCCTCGGCGAAGTACAGGCTGCGGCCCTGACGATTGACCCGCCCCCTGGCGATCACCGTGCCGCTGCGTGCGGCGTTGAGGTAGGCGATGTTCAGCATCACGGTCACGCCGTGCAGCTCCTCCTCGCCCTCCCCCGTGTGCAGTCCGGCGTAGCCGCAGGCCGCATCCAGCAGGGTGGCGATCAGCCCGCCGTGCAGCATGCCCTGGCGATTGAGGTGGCGCGCCTCGATGGGCATGTGAAACTCGGCTTCGCCGGGCGCCCAGTGAATCAGCTCGACGCCCTGGCTCTGCAGAAAGGGATTGTGCAATTGCATGGCGGCCTCCCGGGGCTAGCGCCCTCGATAGTTCGGCGTACGTTTTTCGGCGAAGGCGGCACGCCCTTCCAGGCGATCCTCGCTGTCGCGCAAGGCGCCCCAGTACAGCTCGGTCAGACGCTGGGCGTCGCGAGCCGACAGGTGTGCGGTTTCCACCGAGAGCGACTGCAGCGCCTGCACGGCCAGCGGTGCGGCGGCGGCGATGCGCTCGGCCAGGGCAAAGGCGCGCTCTTGCAGGCCCAGCTGGCTGTCCGTGATCTCGGAAACCAGGCCGATGACCGCTGCCTGCCGCGCGTCGATACGCTGGCCGGTGAGCGCCATCTGCATGGCATGCGCCGCGGGCACCGCCTTGAGTAGCCGGTGCAGGCCGGACAGCGCGGGAATCGAGCCGACCAGCGCCTCCGGCAGGCCGAAGTTGGCATTGTCCGAGGCGATGCGCAGGCTGCACTGCAGCGCCAGTTCCAGCCCGCCGCCCAGGCAATGGCCGTTTACCGCCGCGATCAGCGGCTTGCGCAGATCGAGGTCGGTGAGATCCATCAGGCGGATGTACAGGCCGGCGTCGGCCGCCGGCTGGTTGGCGAGAAACAACGCCTCGGCGTAGGAGGCCGGCGACTGGCGCGTACTCTTGAGGTCCGCGCCGACGCAGAACGCCTTTTCGCCGGCCCCGGTGATGATCGCCGTGCGAATCTCGCGGCGATCGCGCACCTCGGCCAGGTGCGCGCGCAACTCGTGCAGCGCTTCGAGGTTCAGTGCGTTGAGCACCTCGGGGCGATGGAGCACGATGCGGGCAACCGCGCCGTGGATTTCCAGTTGGACGGACATGGCGACCTCCTCACACGCTGGCCGACGACAGGCTGCGCCCGCCGCAGACGTAGAGGGTTTGTCCGGTGACGTAGGAACTGGCCGGCGCGAGGAAGAACTCCACCGCGTTGGCGATATCGTCCGGGTTGCCGATGCGCTTGACCGGTACCGTGTCCTTCAACCGCGCCCGTACTTCAGGCTCGAAGTTCTGGAACAACGGCGTGTCCACGATGCCCGGTGCGACGGCGTTGACCGTGATGCCCTTGGCGGCGAACTCGATGGCCAAACTGCGGGTCAGGCTGACCACCCCGCCCTTGGCGGCGGAATAGTTGGCCTGGCCGAAGCCCCCCAGCCAGGCGCGCGAGGACAGGTTGACGATGCGCCCGAAGCCGCGCTCCAGCATCAGCGGCAGCGCCGCCTTGCAGCAGAGAAACTGTGCGCGCAGGTTGCTGTCGACCACCAGGTCCCAGTCTTCCTCGGTCATCTTCAGAAAGCGCTTGTCGCGCACCACACCGGCGTTGTTGACCAGGAAATCCAGCGCACCCTGGCGTTCGCCGATCTGCGCGAAGGCCTTCGCCACCGCCTCGCCGTCGGTGAGGTCGAGGGCCAGGCCATGCACCTCCATGCTCAGGTCACGCAGGCGGGCGACGGCAGACGCCAGCGCCGTCTCGTCGCGGTCCAGCAGGTAGACGGTTACGCCTTGCGCGGCCAGGCGGCTGGCGATGCCCAGGCCGATGCCGCGGGCGGCACCGGTGACAGCGGCGACCTGGCCACTGTGGAAGGTCTTCTCGCTCATCTCACACCCCCAGCACGTGCACGGACGAGGCCGCGTGATCGACACCGGCGATACCGCCACCGGTGCACTGGGCCACGCCGATGCGCGGCGCATGGGCCTGGCGTGCGCCGGCACGACCCTGCAGCTGCCACATCAGCTCGACCATCTGCGCCACGCCGGTGGCGCCCAGCGGGTGCCCCTTGGCCAGCAGGCCGCCGCTGGGATTGACCGGCACCCGCCCACCGACGCGGGTGGCGCCGGAGTGCAGCAGGGCCACCGCCTCGCCCGGTGCAGCCAGGCCGAGGGCCTCGTAATAAAGCAGTTCGGCGATGGTGAAGGCGTCGTGCAGTTCGACCACGCCGACGTCATCGGGCTCGACCCCGGCCTGCTCGTAGGCCAGACGCGCTGCACGGGCAGTGATCTCGGCGTCGAGAATGTCGTCGCGCGGACCTTCGGCCAGGCCGGAGACCACGATGGAGCCGAGTACGCGCACGTCCTTGGCATGCGGCCCGGGGCGCTTGCTCAGCACCAGGGCGGCGGCGCCATCGACCTGCGAGGGACAGCACTGCAGCAGGGTCAGCGGGTCGGCGATCATCCGCGAGGCCAGCACTTCTTCCAGGGTCACCTCGGTGCGCTGCTGGGCGTACGCGTTGAGCGAACCATGGAAGCGGTTCTTCACCGCCACGGCAGCCAGATCGGCCGGTTTGGCGCCGCGTTCATGCAGGAAACGCGTGCCACGCATGGCGTAGACGGCTGGCAGCACCATGCCGGCTTCGGCGTAGAGATCGGTCTTCTCGTCGTTGCGCTGCAACGGGATGGTGCCGCCACCCAGGGCGGTGAGCTGCTCGATGCCGAACACCAGCACGGTGTCGTACTGCTCGGCCAGCAGCGCATGCCTGGCCAGGTGCACGGCGGTGGCGCCGCTGGCACAGGCGTTCTCGACGTTGTAGACCGGGATGCCGGCCAGACCGAGGTCGCGCAGTATCACCTGGCCGAGGATCATCCCGCCGAGCACATTGGCGCAGTAGATCGCCTGGATATCCTTGAGCGCGATGCCGGCATCGGCCACGGCGGCGAGAATCGCCTGCTGGGCCAGTTCCGGGGCCTTCACGCCCACATGCTTGCCGAAGCGGGTCATGGCCCCGCCCATCACGTGCATCTGAGTCATTGCGCAGCCTCCACCAGTTCGAATGCGTAGCCGTAGGTGTCATCGGGCACGATGCGACAGGTGTCGCCGATCGCCGGGCGCCGCGCGCCATTGATGCGACCGAACAGGCGCGCCGGTCCGGCCAGGTCCAGGTAGCCCAGGGCGAAGGGCTGCAGGCCGCTTTTCGCGCTCGGCTGAATGACGGAGAAGCTGTACAGGGTGCCTTCGTCCTCCAACAGCAGGCCTTGGTATTGATCGGCCAGCGGCGAATGGGCGGGAACCGGCGGGAAGACGATCTCGCCAGTGGATCGGTGGCAGGAAGCAAGCAGCCTCGCGGGAGCATCGGTGCTCCACAGGGACGTTCTCATTGTTCGACCTCCAGTTGCAGGAGCCGCGACCACGGCGCCATGAGGCTATGTTCGGCAGCCTGCCGGGGGTGCGACAAACGATATAAAAACCCCACTTGATTGAGAAAAACTGAAGCGAAACGGCCCTGGCGACCTGCCACTGTTAAGCCATGCTTCAAGAGCCATCCAGGCTCGCCAGGCAATACCGCGCGAGCCCTGGTGAATAATCGGCACCACAGGCAAGCGAGCGGGAAAGGCTGTCATGAGAGAGACGGTGCAATTGTTGCGAGCGCTGGACGAACTGGACGCCACACAGCAGCAAGCAGTGCTGGCGACCGTGGTCAAGGTAGAGGGATCGGCCTATCGACGCCCTGGCGCGCGAATGCTTATCCCGCCAATCGGCGGCGCCGTCGGCACGGTGAGCGGCGGCTGCCTGGAAGGCGATCTGATCAAGAAAGCCTGGTGGCTGACCGAGCTCGGCGAACCGGTGCTCCGTACCTACAGTACCGGCGTGGGGGTCGACGCGGCCGATGAGGAAGAGGAACTCGCTTTCGGCCTGGGCTGTAACGGCACCGTGCATATCCTGCTGGAGCGAGTGCGGGGAGGACAAACACCACTGCCGCTGTCCCTGCTGCGCCACGTGCAAGCGTCGGGCGCACCCGCCGTGCTGGCCACGGTGATCGCCAGTAGCGACGACAGCGTACGCCTGGCCGAGCGCGCCGCGCTCGACCCCACCGGCAAGTTGCACCTAACCCTGCGGCAGGCTGCTTTGACCCGGGCGCTGGAAGCCGACTTGCAGTCGGTCCGGCAGCGGCAAAGCCCGGCATTGCAGCGTTATCGTCTGGCAGGTGGCGAAGTCGAAGTACTCTTCGAGTACCTGACGCCCCCGCGCCGGCTAGTGGTTTTCGGCGCTGGCCACGACGCCCAGCCGCTGGTGAGCCTGGCTCGGCAACAGGCCTGGCAGGTCGCGGTGATCGACGCCCGCCGCCACTTTGCGCGCCGCGAGCGCTTCCCCGAGGCCAACCAGGTGCTGCACTTGGGCATCGACCAGGATCACGACCTCGCCGCCCTGCTCGAGTCCGCCGCGGTGGTGGTCATGTCGCATAGCTACAGTCAGGATCGCCACTGGCTGGAACGGGCGCTGCGCCTGCGGCCGAGCTATATCGGCCAGCTGGGGCCGCGCAGTCGTACCGAGCGCCTGCTCGACGAAATCGGGCCGATCAGCCGCCACCTGCCCGCCTATGCGCGCTTGCACTACCCCATGGGCCTGGATATCGGCGGCGACGCGCCGGAGAGCGTGGCGCTGTCGGTGCTGGCGGAAATCACCGCGCACTTCAACGGGCGTGCCGGCGGCATGCTCATGGCACGCGAGGCGCCGATCCACGATAGCGTGCCGGCGCTGCACGGCTGAGCCCCGCACCAGGGCGGCGCCGCGAGCCTGCGTGCCCGCGGCCGTGCGCGGTCAGGCCGTGCGCAGTGCCTGCGGGTCGATCGGCAGACTGCGCAAGCGCTTGCCAGTGGCGGCGAAGATGGCATTGACCACCGCCGGAGCGATGGTCACCGTCGATACCTCACCCAGACCGCCCGGCGACTCTCTGCTCTCCACCACATGGGTGATGATCTCGGGGACCTCGTTGATCCGCAGCATGCGATAGGTATCGAAGTTCCCCTGCTCCACCCGGCCATCCTTGAAGGTGATATTGCCAAATAGCGCGGCAGTAAGGCCGAAGATGGTGCCGCCCTGGATCTGCGCCACCACGCTGTCAGGGTTGATTGGAATGCCGCAGTCGACCACGGAGGTGACCTTGAGCACCCGCACATCGCCATTGGGACTTACGCTGACCTCGGCGACCTGGGCTGCATAAGTGCTGAAGCAGTAAGTCAGTGCCAGACCGCGGCCATGCCCCTGGGGCAATGGGCTGTCCCAGTTGGACTCATCGCGCAACTGCTGCAACACCTTGATCGCTCGTGGGTGCTCCTTCAGCAGGGGATAACGGTACTCGAAGGGATCGGCCTGGGCGATGTGAGCCAGCTCGTCGAGGAAGCCCTCGACCATAAAAGCGTTCTGCGTATGGCCTACACCGCGCCAGAAAGCCGGGGTGATACCCGTCGGTGGCTCATGGCGAACATACTGCACATTGATGTTGGGGAAGGCATACGGCCCGCTGGCATCGCGGATGGCGTCACGATCGAGGCCATTGACGAAAGCCGCCGGCGCCCAGCGCGCCAGGATCGAACCGCCAGTGACCTTATGGGTCCAGGCCACAGGGCTATTCTTCTCGTCCAGTCCGGCACTCAAGTGGCTGTAGTGATAGGGACGCAAGGTGCTGTGACGCGTGTCTTCCTCGCGCGACCAGATCACCTTCACGGGGTAGTCCACCTGCTTGGCGATCTTCACCGCATGGATCACGAAGTCGACCTCCAAGCGTCGCCCGAAACCGCCGCCGATCAGATGATTGTGTACCGTCACGGCCTCCTCGGGCAGACCGGTCAGCTCTGCGGCTGCCGTCTTGGCGCGGGTCGGAACCTGAATACCCAACCACAGATCGCAGGCGTCCTTGCGCACATGTACCGTGCAGTTCACCGGCTCGAGGCAAGCATGTGCGAGAAACGGCACCTGATAGACCGCGTCGACTTTCTTCGCGGCCTTCTGCAAGGCCTCCTCGACATTACCCTCGTTGCGAGCCTCGACGCCTTTTTGCTCTGAAGCCTTGCGGATATCCTCCAGCATCTGCGCGCTCGACACCTGACCGTTAGCACCGGGGTTCCACTTGATCTGCAAGGCCGCCAAGCCCTTCCGCGCAGCCCCCATGTGATCGGCAACAACAGCGACCGCATTATCCGTACGGATCACCTCACGCACGCCACGCACCGCCATTGCCGGGGCCGCGTCGACCTCGTCGAGTGTGCCGCCGACTATCGGGCAGATGGTGATTGCGGCAACCTTCATGCCCTCCGGATGTACGTCAATGCCAAACACTGCAGTGCCGTTGACCTTGCTCGGCGAGTCGGTGCGCCTGGCCGGTGTACCGATCAATTTGAAGTCCTTGGGATCCTTCAGCGGTATGGACTCCGGCAAGGCCAACTTGGCAGCGGCATCCACCAACTCGCCGTAACCGAGCTTGCGTCCGCTGGACGGGTGTAGCACCTCCCCCTTCTCCGCTTTGCAACTGTCGGTCGCCACGCCCCACTGCTGGGCAGCGGCAGCGACCAGTAGCACGCGCGCTGCCGCTCCGGCCTCGCGCAGTGGCAGCCAGTTGGCCGGTACCGAGGTAGAGCCGCCGGTGACCTGAAAACCGAGCATCGGATTGGCGTAGCGGGTGTCGTCGGCCGGGGCGTGCTCGATGGTCACCTGATCGAGTCCCACCTCCAACTCCTCGGCAATCAGCGCCGGCATCGAGGTGTAGGTCCCCTGGCCCATCTCCACCGGCTGGATGGTGAGATAGATACGCCCATCGCGATCGATGCGCACATAAGCATTGGGTTCAAAACTGGCCCCTTCGGCCGCCTGCGCACCACGCATCAAAACCGGTAGGGAGAAGCTGATCAGCAGCCCTCCACCGAGCGCTGCGTTGGCCTTGAGAAAATGACGTCGGCTCAGGCCGATACGCTCGTCCGGAGCAGCCGCCATCGACAGATCCTGCAAGCTGTTCATGCTCAACCCTCCACCTGTGCGACCGGCTGCTCGGCAGCTAACTTGATGGCTTCGCGTATCCGCACGTAGGTGCTACAGCGGCAAATGTTACCGGCCATGGCTGCGTCGATATCGCTGTCGCTTGGACTGGCGTTACGCGCCAGCAACGCACTGGCGGACATGATCTGCCCGGACTGACAGTAGCCGCACTGCACCACTTCATGAGCCAACCAGGCTTCCTGTATGCGTTTGCCAGCCGGTGTTTCCCCGACCGCTTCGATGGTGGTGATTTCGGCACCGACCATGGCACTGACCGGCATGATGCAGGAGCGCACCGCATTGCCATTCATATGCACCGTACAAGCACCGCACAGCGCCATGCCGCAGCCAAACTTGGTGCCGGTCATTCCGAGTACATCGCGTAGCACCCAGAGCAAGGGGGTGTCGTCATCGACATCCACCTGATGCTCTCTGCCATTGATCTTCAGTGTGTGAGCCATGAAAGTGTCCTCGCCAATCCGGTAAGCGCCCGCCTTGTCCCGGCAGCACAACCAGCGTTGGCGGGACGATTCTCGGTGTGCGGAGCATGTGTCGGTTACTGGTGACCTGTGGTCAGAATCCACTCGGCGATGCTGCTCGCATCGGCGTCGCTGAGCTGGGTTTGAGGAGGCATAGGCACGGCCCCCCAGGACCCCGAACCACCACTCTTGATACTGGCGGCAAGCTGCTCGGCACTCTTGCTGCCATCCCCGTAGCGCTGGGCCACCTCCTGCCAGGAGGGGCCGACGACGCGAGCGGCGGGTTGGTGGCAGGCGGTACAGGCGTTGCTCTGCAACAATTGAGTGACATCGGCATGGGCCAAGGGTAATGACAACAGGCCACATGCGACCGCAAGAGTGGGGATCTTGTGCATGCTCATCTCCTTTCGTTACCCCCGAAAAGACTAGATAGCCATCACCCCCTGGAAAACCGCACATTCGTGCAAGAGCCTTGAAGGCAAACTTAATACTCAGGCTTTGGCATCGATCCCGGACAGCTCCGACAACCTTCCTTGGCATCCAGGATTCTGGCCTCTCAGGTGGTCGATCAGCAGGCGCAGACGACTGGAGATGCTTCGCCGGTCCGGGAAGTAGAGCATGTAGGGGGCGATCGTCCTTCCCCAACCGTCCAGCACTGCGCGCAAACCTCCCTGCGCCTGAAGCGCATCGGTGTATCCGTGAGGCAGATAGGCAATTCCCAAACCGTCAACGGCGGACTGCAACAGCGCCACCGGATCACTGTGGACCAAACGACTCTTGATACCGACCTGCACACGTTCTTGGCCATTTTCGAACACCCAGCGTTCCACGGCCCCGGTAGCCGGATGGCGATAACCGATGCAATCGTGGCTGCTCAATTCATTCGGGTGCCCTGGCAGCCCACGGTCTGCCAGATAGTGCGGCGCAGCCAAGGCAAGCATGCGCTGCTCCGATCCCAGGGCAACGGCTACCAGGTCGCGCTCGACCTGCCAGTCCTGGCCAAGGCCGGCGTCGAATCCCTCGGCCACCAGATCCACTCGCGACTCACGCAGCACAATATCGATGTCGATGGCGGGATAGCGCTGCAGAAAGCAACGCAGATGAGGGCGCAGCACCGTCAGATAGGCTGGCGTGGATGCCACCAGACGCAACTGCCCGGCGGGTGCACAAGCCTGATCGGCGATCTCGTCGGCAGCATGAGCCAGCTCG
Organism: Pseudomonas sp. AOB-7; assembly: GCF_003696305.1. Taxonomy (GTDB): domain Bacteria; phylum Pseudomonadota; class Gammaproteobacteria; order Pseudomonadales; family Pseudomonadaceae; genus Aquipseudomonas. The sequence goes on from NZ_RFFK01000002.1 coordinate 375,188, forward strand.
ACCACCAGGGGTTTGACCCGCTTCAGAAAGCGCTCACCCGGCTCGGTCAACTTGACGCTACGGGTCGTCCGCTTGAGCAGCACCACCCCCAGCCTCCCCTCGAGGCTGCGCACCACCTGGCTTACCGCCGAGGTGGATACGCCCAGTCGTTGGGCTGCGTGCGTGAAGCTGCGGTGTTCGGCCACCTGCACAAAGGTGACCAGACCATCGAGATGATCCTGGCGCATGTACAGCCTCTGAGCTGGGGGTTTTAGCGGACGCCGAAAGTAGATCCGGTTTTCGACGACCACTCTCTACGACACAGGGCTCCTGCCGGGCCGTAAAACAACGGAAGATGCCAGAGCGTCCCGCACAGCCCGAGCTACCGACAATCGATATAAATGCATTACTGGGTTGATTTTCTATCAAACGAAATGCAGCAAGTCGCGCCAGGTTCAGTGCGAGAAGTCGTCGCGCGAAGGGCGGGCAAGGCAATAATCGGTGGGGAAGCGGAGTGTACCTGCCCGCGTAGCCGTCAAGACGTAGCGCCCATTCTCTCAAGGCTACGCCAGCGCAGAAGGCGTAGCGTTTGATCACCCCCAAAGTGCCGCCGCATGAGCTAAAAAAGCCGCACTGGAAACCCAGGCGGCTGCTAAGTCTTAACCAAAGGAGATGAAGCGCAGTCAGCGAGCCGCGCCGAACGCGCAGCTCATGGAATCTTCATCGCGTGCAGGCTAGCGCCGTTCGTCCCACTCGGCTTATCAAAGCAATCGATAGTGATCATCGATCAGCGTCAATGGCCCGCTCGCCAGCCCGGTGATAACTCTTAGCGGCCCCTCTGGGCCGGGCCTGACCTCGCTGTCAGGCCTGCTCGCATAAAACACCGACACCGGGAGCACCCATGTACAACAAGCACTGTCTCGCGCTGGCTTGCAGCCTCGCGCTCGGCGCGCCGTTGGCTCATGCCAGCAGCCAGGCACAATCGAACGGCTTCGTCGAAGATGCCAGCCTCGATCTGCTGCTGCGCAACGCCTACTTCAACCGCGACTACAAGGACCGTACCAACGACGCCAAGTCCTGGGGCCAGGGTTTCATCGCCACCTTCGAGTCGGGATTCACCCAGGGCACCGTCGGCGTCGGCGTCGATGCCTTCGGCCTGCTGGGGGTGAAACTCGACAGCGGCCGCGGGCGCAACTACCGCGCCTTCTTCGACACCGACAGCGAGGGCCGCCCGGTCGACGAGCTGTCTCAGGCCGGCGCCGCGGTCAAGCTGCGCCTGTCCGATACCGTGATCAAGTACGGCAACCAGTTCCCGTCCCTGCCCGTGCTGGCCCATGACGACAGCCGCCTGCTGCCGCAGTCCTTCACCGGCACCCTGGTCACCAGCAACGAGATCGAGGGCCTGGAACTCAATGCCGGCCGCTTCACCGCCGACAGCCCGATGGGCGATCCGGCGCGCGATCCCAATCGCCTCAAGAGCATCGACGTGCTCGGCGGCAGCTACGCGGTCAGCGACGATCTGAGCCTGGCGCTGTACCACTCCGACATCGAGGACCTGTACAAGCGCTATTACGCCAACCTCAACTACAACCTGGCGCTGACCGCCGAGCAGGCGCTGAATTTCGACTTCAACCTCTACCGCACCAAGTATGACGACGGCTCTACCGCCGCGCTGGATTTCGGCGGCGACGGCCAGGGCGATCGCAACAGCATCTGGAGCCTGGCGGCCAAGTACAGCGTCGGCGCCCACGCCTTCATCCTCGCCCATCAGCGCAACAGCGGCGATGCCGGTTTCGCCTACGACTACGGCGACGGTGGCGCGAGCATCTACCTGGCCAACTCCTACTACTCGGACTTCAACCGCAAGGACGAGCGCTCCTGGCAGGCCAGCTACGAGCTGGACTTCAGCGACTATGGCGTTCCGGGACTGCGCTACAAGCTCGCCTACGTGCGCGGCGACAATATCGACACCGGCGCCGACAACGAGGGCACCGAGCGCGAGCTGTTCAACCAGGTCAGCTACACCGTGCAGAGCGGTGCGGCCAAGGACCTGTCGCTGCGCCTGCGCAATTCCATCTACCGCTCCAGCACCGATGTCGGCCCGGATCTCAACGAGATTCGCGCCTTCGTCGAGTACCCGCTGAACATTCTCTGAGCAGCGCCCTGCCCCGGCCTTGGTGGGCCGGGGTGGGGAATGCGAAGAGCGGAAGACGCGGCCTAGCGCTGGCCGCTGATCTGGCGAAAGGCGTTGAGCAGGGCCTGGCTCAGGTCGACCGAGGAAAACTTGGTGAGCACCGCGTTGGCGCCCACCGACCTGGCTTTCTCGGTGTTCATGGTGCTGTCCAGCGAGGTGTGCAGCAGCACGTAGGTGTCGGCGATGTCGGCACTGCGGCGGATTTCCCGCACCAGGTTGTAGCCGTCCATCTCCGGCATCTCGATGTCCGACACCAGCAGCTCGAACGGCATGCCGGCCTGGCGATACTCCTGCAGCTTTTGCAGCGCGGCCTGGGCGCTGCGCACCGCGGTGCAGTCCAGGCCCAGCTGACGCAGGACATTGACCGTCTGCTGCAGGGCCACCTGGGAATCGTCGACTATCAGTACGCGGCGGCCCTGCAACAGCTGGCCGTCATCGCCTTCGAGCAATTGCCCCACCGGCGCATCGTCCAGCGCCGGGGCGATGTCGTGCAACACCTTCTCGATATCGAGGATCTGCACGATGGCGCCATCGATCTGGGTCACCCCGGTGATGAAGGCGCGACTGCCGGAGGCGGCAGGTGGCGGCCGCACGTCGCGGGTCGAGCATTGCACGATGCGCTCGTCGCTCTTGACGTGCAGGCCCTGGCGCGAGCGACTCAACTCGGTGACGATCAGACAGCCCTCGTCCTCGCTGGAACCGCCGCGTTCGCCGATGGCGCGGGCCAGGTCGATCACCGTCAACGCCGAGCCGCGCAAGGTGGCGATGCCGCGCACGTTGGGGTGGCGGTTGGGCAGCTTGGTCAGCGGCGGACAGGGGATGATCTCGTTGACCTTGAGCAGGTTGATGCCCAGCAGCCTGCCGCTGTGCAGGCGGAACAACAGCAGCGACAGGGCATCGCCGGTGACGAGGGTCATGAAGGGATCCTTGGACTGAAAACCTGCAGGTTATAGCGGCCGAACGGCCGCGGACTTTAATCCGCGGCCAGTTCCAAGGCCACCCGCCCACGATTCGGACAGGTTTCCATATAGCGGTGCGCGGCGACGAAATCCTCGAAGGCGAACACCTTGTCGATCACCGGCGTGAGCAAACGGTCGGCGGTCATCTGGTTGATGTGCTGCAGCGCGCGCTGCACCGCCTCGGCGTTGGGCTCGATGCCCAGCTCCGGGTGACCAGTGAAATCCAGCACGCAGTGCCGGTAGAACTGCAGGTGCTTCTTGAACGCGGCGCAGGCCGGAAACGCGGTGTCGTTGCCACCGTTGACCCCGTAGAGGATCAGCTTGCCGCGCGGCGCGGCGATGTCGCCGAGCAGCTTCATCTGCGGTCCGGCGCACTGGTCGAGGATGACCTCGACGCCCTTGCCTTCGGTGTAGCGCTCGATTTCCAGCACCAGGTCCTGTTCCTCGGTGACCACCACCTTGTCGGCGCCCAGGCCGCGCAGGAACTCGCGGTCGTCAGCCGAGCCGGTGGCGGCGATGACCTTGGCGCCGAGCGCCTTGGCCAGCTGTACGGTCTGCGGCGCCATGCAGTGACTGGCCTCGGTGATCAGCACGTGCTGGCCGGGTTTGAGCTGGGCCAGGTCGACCAGGGCGAAATAGCCGAACAGCAGTGCGGTGTAATGCACGCTGGCAGCCACCGGGCTGAGCACCTCGGGATAACGGGTCAGTGCGTAGCGCGGCATCAGCACCAGATCGCCCCAGGTCGGGTAGCGATTCGGCGTGCTGGCGGGGAAACCGGCCACGGCGGTGCCGAGCGGAAAGTCGTCGACGCCCTCGCCCACTGCAGCCACCGTACCGGCCAGTTCGAAGCCCATGCCTGCCGGCAACTGCGCCTGCTCGGCAGCCAGATTCTGCCGCCACAGCACGTCCTTCCAGCCCAGGCCCACGGCCTGCACGCGCACCAGCACCTCGCCGGGGCCCGGCACAGGAGTGGGTACTTCCTCGTACTGGAGTACCTCGGCATCGCCGAATTTATGGAAACGGATCATGCGGGACATCGCTATACCTCGAGCTCCGATCACGGATTAACACTTCAATGCCTGTGGACTCTATCCGCAGATCGCCGCTGGCACCACCCGCCGGCATCGATAGTGCACATGCCTGGCAGTGATTCAACAGCGTGCCGGGCACCTTTCAATCTCGCCCGTACTGCCCGTACTATTGCGCGGCAAGGCTCTCATTTGCCACGCCGTGCTGACAAGGCCCGGTCTCTCGGATGGTAACCGGATGAACCGCAACGACCTGCGCCGCCTCGACCTCAACCTGCTGATCGTCTTCGAGACGCTGATGCACGAGCGCAGCGTGACCCGCGCCGCGGAAAAGCTGTTCCTCGGCCAGCCGGCGATCAGCGCCGCCCTCGCCCGCCTGCGCAGCCTGTTCGACGACCCCCTGTTCGTGCGTACCGGGCGCAGCATGGAGCCGACCCCGCGCGCCCAGGAAATCTTCGCCCTGCTCGCCCCGGCACTGGACTCGATCTCCACCGCGGTCAGCCGCGCCGCCGACTTCGACCCGGCCACCAGCAAGGCGGTGTTTCGCGTCGGCCTGTCCGACGACGTCGAGTTCGCCCTGCTGCCGGCCCTGCTCCGCCGCCTGCGCGCCGAGGCGCCGGGCGTGGTGCTGGTGGTGCGGCGCACCAACTACCTGCTGATGCCGGGCCTGCTGGCCTCCGGCGAAATCTCCGTAGGCGTCGCCTACACCGAGGAGCTGCCGGCCAATGCCAAGCGCAAGGTGCTGCGCCGCAGCAAGGCGCGCCTGCTGCGCGCCGACGCCGTGCCCGGTGCGCTGAGCCTGGACGACTACTGCGCCAGGCCGCATGCGCTGGTGTCGTTCGCCGGCGACCTCACCGGCTTCATCGACGAGGAACTGGAGAGGATCGGCCGCAAGCGCCATGTGGTGCTGGCCGTGCCGCAGTTCAACGGCCTGGGCACGCTGCTCGCCGGCACCGACATAGTCGCCAGCGTGCCGGACTACACCGCTGCCGTGCTCACCGCCGCCGGCGGCCTGCGCGCCGAGGAGCTGCCGCTGCAGACCCAGTCCTTCGAGCTGCACATGGCCTGGCGCGGTGCCCAGGACAACGACCCGGCCGAGCGCTGGCTGCGCTCGCGCATCCAGATGTTCTGCGGCGATCCGGACAGCCTGTAGCCGCCAGGCGAAAAGGCACCGATAACGGGCACCGCAACGCCTTCGCGCACCATCATCGAGCCTCGACGATAGAGCGCTGCCAATCATCATTACCGCTGATATTCAACTTCGCGGCATTCGATTCGTCGTCGGCCAGCCCTCGCAGCAGACTCCGCCCATTCACAAATCCGACTGGCGGAGTCACTCATGGAACAGCCCCATAAGAACATCTGGATTTTCCCCCTGGCGCTCGCCGCCACCCTGGTGCTCAGCGCCTGCGGTCAGGCGCCGGACGCCATGCAGCAGCTGCCGGCGCCCAAGGTCAGTGTGGCCGAGGTGATCGAGCAGCCGATCAACGAGTGGGACGAGTTCACCGGCCGCCTCGAGGCGCCGCAGTCGGTCGAGGTGCGCCCGCGGGTGTCCGGCTATATCGACAAGGTGGCCTTCGCCGAAGGTGGCCTGGTGAAGAAAGGCGACCTGCTGTTCCAGATCGACCCGCGTCCCTTCCAGGCCGAGGTCAAGCGCCTCGAAGCCCAGCTGCAGCAAGCCCGCGCCAACCTGACCCGAGCCAACAGCGAAGCCCGTCGCGGCGAACGTCTGCGCCAGAGCAACGCCATCTCCGCCGAACTGGCCGACGCCCGCGCCAGCGCCGCCGCCGAGGCCCAGGCCGCCGTGGCGGCGATCCAGGCGGAGCTGGACAACGCCCGCCTCAACCTCGATTTCACCCGCATCACCGCGCCCATCGACGGCCGCGTCAGCCGCGCCGAGATCACCGAAGGCAACCTGGTCGGTGCCGGCGATAGCCTGCTGACCTCGGTGGTCTCCACCGACAAGGTCTACGCCTACTTCGACGCCGACGAGCGAGTGTTCCTCAAGTACCTCGAGCTGGCCCGCCAGGCCGGCGGCGACGCCCGCGGCGCCAGCCCGGTGTACCTCGGTCTGTCCAGCGAAGACGGTCATCCGCATCTGGGGCAGCTGGACTTTCTCGACAACCAGGTCAACCCGCGCACCGGCACCATCCGCGGTCGTGCGGTGTTCGACAACGCCGATGGCCGCTTCACCCCGGGCCTCTACGCCCGGCTGAAACTGGTCGGCAGTGCGGCCTACCCCGCCGCGCTGATCAAGGACGAGGCGGTCGGCACCGACCTGGGCAAGAAGTTCGTCCTGGTGCTCGGCGAGGACAACGCCGTGGCCTACCGCGCCATCGAGCTGGGGCCGAAGCTGGAGGGCCTGCGCATCGTCCGCAGCGGCCTGGCCAAGGGCGAGAAGATAGTGGTCAACGGCCTGCAGCGGGCCATGCCTGGCGCCACCGTCGATCCGCAGGCGGTGCCCATGGCCGATCCCGCGACCCTGGCCCAGCTGGCGCAGATGCGCCAGGCCGTGGATGGCACTCAGGCCCCGCGCCTGGCCAGCAAGAGCAACGCCGCCGGTACGCCGCGCAGCTGATAACGCCTTGGTGCGCGCAGCGCTCCCTGCATAGGGGGCGCATGGCGCACCCGTGCCCGAGGACAGTCCCATGAATTTCTCGCAATTCTTCGTGCTGCGGCCGATCTTCGCCGCGGTGCTGTCGCTGATCATCCTGATCGGCGGCGCCATCTCGCTGTTCCAGCTGCCGATCAGCGAATACCCGGAAGTGGTGCCGCCGACCGTGGTGGTGCGCGCCAACTTCCCCGGCGCCAACCCCAAGGTGATCGGCGAGACCGTCGCCTCGCCGCTGGAGCAGGCGATCACCGGCGTGGAAGGCATGCTCTACATGTCGTCGCAGTCCACCGCCGACGGCAAGCTGACCCTGACCATCACCTTCGCCCTCGGCACCGACCTGGACAATGCCCAGGTGCAGGTGCAGAACCGCGTGACCCGCACCATGCCGACCCTGCCCACCGAGGTGCAGCGCCTCGGCGTGACCGTCGACAAGGCCTCGCCCGACCTGACCATGGTGGTGCACCTGACCTCGCCAGACGACCGCTACGACATGCTCTACCTGTCCAACTACGCCGCGCTCAACGTCAAGGACGAGCTGGCGCGGCTGGACGGCGTCGGCGACGTGCAGCTGTTCGGCCTGGGCAACTATTCGCTGAGGGTGTGGCTCGACCCGAACAAGGTGGCCTCGCGGGGCCTCACCGCCACCGACGTGGTGAGCGCCATTCGCGAGCAGAACCGCCAGGTGGCGGCCGGCTCGCTCGGCGCGCCGCCTTCGGATGCCGGCAACAGCTTCCAGTTGTCGATCAATACCCAGGGCCGCCTGGTCGACGAGGAGGAGTTCGAGAACATCATCATCCGCGCCGGCGAAGACGGCGAAATCACCCGCCTCAAGGACATCGCCCGCATCGAGCTGGGTTCCAGCCAGTACGCCCTGCGCTCGCTGCTCAACAACAAGCCGGCGGTAGCCATCCCGGTGTTCCAGCGCCCCGGTTCCAACGCCATCGAGATCTCCGATGCGGTGCGGGCACGCATGGCCGAGCTCAAGCAGAGTTTCCCCCAGGGCGTGGACTACGAGATCGTCTACGACCCGACCATCTTCGTGCGTGGCTCCATCGAGGCGGTGGTGCACACCCTGCTCGAGGCCATCGTGCTGGTGGTGCTGGTGGTGGTCCTGTTCCTGCAAACCTGGCGCGCCTCGATCATCCCGCTGGCCGCCGTGCCGGTGTCCTTGATCGGTACCTTCGCCGTGATGCACATGTTCGGCTTCTCGCTCAACGCCCTGTCGCTGTTCGGCCTGGTGCTGGCCATCGGCATCGTGGTGGACGACGCCATCGTCGTGGTGGAGAACGTCGAGCGCAACATCGGCCTGGGCAAGACGCCGGTAGAGGCGACCAAACAAGCCATGAAGGAAGTCACCGGGCCCATCGTCGCCACCGCCCTGGTGCTGTGCGCGGTGTTCGTGCCGACCGCCTTCATCTCCGGGCTGTCCGGGCAGTTCTACCAGCAGTTCGCGCTGACCATCGCCATCTCCACGGTGATCTCGGCGTTCAACTCGCTGACCCTGTCGCCGGCGCTGGCCGCAGCCCTGCTGAGGAGCCATGACGCGCCCAAGGACGGCTTCTCGCGCCTGCTCGACAAGCTGTTCGGCGCCTGGCTGTTCACCCCCTTCAACCGCTTCTTCGACCGCGCCAGCCACGGCTACGTCGGCACCGTGCAGCGCGTACTGCGCACCAGCGGCGTGGCCATGTTCCTCTACGCCGGCCTGCTGGGGCTGGGCTACCTGGGCTTTTCGACGACGCCCACGGGCTTCGTGCCGCAGCAGGACAAGCAGTACCTGGTGGCCTTCGCCCAGCTGCCGGACGCCGCCACCCTGGACCGCACCGAAGCGGTGATCAAGCGCATGTCGGAGATCGCCGGCAAGCACCCGGGCGTGGAGAACACCGTGGCCTTCCCCGGTCTGTCGATCAACGGCTTCACCAACAGCCCCAACAGCGGCATCGTCTTCACCCCGCTCAAGCCCTTCGACGAGCGCAGTGATCCGTCGATGTCGGCCAACGCCATCGCCGCCGAGCTGAATGCCCAGTTCGCCGAGATCCAGGACGCCTACATCGCCATCTTCCCGCCGCCGCCCGTGCAGGGCCTCGGCACCATCGGTGGCTTCCGCCTGCAGATCCAGGACCGTGGCAGCCTGGGCTACGAGGAGCTGTACGCGCAGACCCAGAACATCCTGGGCAAGGCGCGCCAGTTGCCGGAGCTCAACCCCATGTCGGTGTTCACCAGCTACCAGGTCAACGTGCCGCAGATCGATGCCAACATCGACCGCGAGAAGGCCAAGACCCACGGCGTGGCCATCAGCGACATCTTCGACACCATGCAGGTGTACCTGGGCTCGCTGTACGCCAACGACTTCAACCGCTTCGGCCGCACCTACCAGGTCAACGTCCAGGCCGACCAGCAGTTCCGCCTGGAGCCGGAGCAGATCGGCCAGCTCAAGGTGCGCAACAACCGCGGGGAAATGGTGCCGCTGTCCACCTTCGTCAAGGTGGAGAACAGCGCCGGCCCCGACCGGGTGATGCACTACAACGGCTTCCTCACCGCCGAGATCAACGGCGCGGCGGCGCCCGGCTACAGCTCCGGCCAGGCCGAGGCGGCGATCGCCAAGCTGCTGAAAGAAGAACTGCCCAACGGCATGACCTTCGAGTGGACCGAGCTGACCTATCAGCAGATCCTCGCCGGCAACAGCGCGATCTTCATCTTCCCGCTCTGCGTGCTGCTGGCCTTCCTGGTGCTGGCCGCCCAGTACGAAAGCTGGAGCCTGCCGCTGGCGGTGATCCTGATCGTGCCGACGGTGCTGTTCTCCGCCATCACCGGGGTGATCCTGGCCGGTGGCGACAACAACATCTTCACCCAGATCGGCCTGATCGTGCTGGTGGGCCTGGCGTGCAAGAACGCCATCCTCATCGTCGAGTTCGCCAAGGAGAAACAGGAGGAAGGCCTGGATCGCATCAGTGCGGTGCTGGAAGCCTGCCGCCTGCGTCTGCGGCCGATCCTGATGACCTCGATCGCCTTCATCATGGGCGTGGTACCGCTGGTGCTGTCCTCTGGTGCCGGCGCCGAGATGCGCCATGCCATGGGCGTGGCGGTATTCAGCGGGATGATCGGCGTGACCTTCTTCGGTCTGCTGCTGACCCCGGTGTTCTACGTGCTGATCCGCGCCTTCGTCGAGAAACGCCAGGCGCGCAAAGCCCAAGCCGCTGCCCACGAGGTGCACCCATGAAGCGCGTTGCCAATGCCCTGAAGATCAGCCTGCTGGCCCTGGCGGTCAGCGCCTGCGCGGTCGGCCCGGATTACCGCGCGCCGCAGACCGAACCGGCGCGCCTCGACGCGCTGGAGGCCGGCGACTACGACCGCACCCGTTTCGAGGCCGCCTGGTGGCAGCAGTTCGACGACCCGACGCTGAACCGCCTGGTGCAGCGCTCGCTGGCGGACAACCGCGAGCTGCGCGTGGCCTTCAGCCGCCTGCGCGCGGCGCGGGCGATCCGCGACGATGTCGCCAACGACCGCCTGCCCACCGTCACCAGCCGCGCCAGCGGTGAGTTCGGCAAGGCCCAGCAGCCGCCCACCAGCGAGCAGCGCATCCGTCAGGAACGCTACGACCTGGGCCTGGACATGGCCTGGGAACTCGACCTGTTCGGCCGCATCCAGCGCCAGCTGGAGGCCAGCGAAGCGCAGATCGAGGTGGCCGAGGCCGACTACTACCAGCTGCAGGTCAGCCTGATCGCCGAGCTGGTGGATGCCTATGGCACCCTGCGCGGCGCCCAGCTGCGCGAGCACATCGCCCGCGAGAACCTGAAGAACCAGCAGGACTCGCGGGCCATCACCGAGCAGCTGCGCGACGCCGGCGTCGGCAGCGAGCTGGACGTGCTGCGCGCCGACGCCCGCCTGGCCGCCACCGAGGCCAGCCTGCCGCAGCTGCAGGCCGAACAGGTGCGCGCACAGAACCGCATCGCCACCCTGCTCGGCCAGCGTCCGGAGCAGCTGGAGGTGGACCTGTCGGCCCGGCCGCTGCCGGCCATAGCCAAGGCCCTGCCGATCGGCGATCCGGGTGAGCTGCTGCGCCGCCGCCCCGACGTGCAGGCCGCCGAACGCCAGCTGGCCGCGGCCACGGCGCAGATCGGCGTGGCCACCGCGGATCTGTTCCCGCGGGTCAGCCTGTCCGGTTTCCTCGGTTTTACCGCCGGGCGCGGCTCGCAGCTGGGCTCCTCGGCCGCACGCGCCTGGGGCGTGGCGCCGAGCATCAGCTGGGCGGCGTTCGACCTGGGCAGCGTGCGCGCCCGCCTGCGCGGTGCCGAGGCCGAAGCCGACGGCGCCCTGGCGCAGTACGAGCAGCAGGTGTTGCTGGCCCTGGAGGAATCGGAAAACGCCTTCAGCGACTACGCCAAGCGTCAGCAGCGCCTGCTCTCGCTGCTGCGCCAGGCCGAGGCCAGCCGCGCCGCCGCGGAACAGGCGGCGATCCGCTACCGCGAAGGCACGGTGGATTTCCTCGTGCTGCTGGACGCCGAACGCGAACGCCTGGCCGCCGAAGACGCCCAGGCGCTGGCCGAGGTCGAGCTGTACAGCGGCATAGTCGCCATCTACAAGGCGCTCGGCGGCGGCTGGCAACCACAGGCCTGACGCTTTCCTCTCTCCCGACCGGCAACCGCCAGTCGCTCCGGCCCCAGGGTGTTGGCTCCTTACCCTGGGGCTTTTTTTGCCGATGAAGGCATGGCCGTGGGGAGCGCCGCCACTGCAGATACAGGATGCCTCAGGGGTGACCGAGATAATCCATCTTGCCCAGCGGCACGCCGTTATGGCGCAGGATGGCGTAGGTGATGCTGAGGTGGAAATAGAAGTTGGGCAGGACGAAATTGAGCAGATAATCCTGACCGCTGAAGCGCAGTTCCAGGCCGGGAAAACTCAGGCTGACGGCGCGGCTTTCGCTGCCATCGAGCTGCTGCGGGCTGACGCTGCGCAGAAAGTCGCAGGTCTTGCCGATGCGCGCCTGCAGCTCGGCGAAGCTACTCTCGGTGTCGGCGAAGCTGGGCACCTCGATCCCCGCCAGGCGCGCCGCACAGCCCTTGACCGCGTCGCTGGCGATCTGCACTTGGCGGGTCAGCGGGTACATGTCCGGCGCCAGGCGGGCGCTCAGCAGCACCTCGGCGGCGATCTTGTGGTCGTGGGCATGCTGCTCGGCCTTGTCGAGAATCGCCGCAAGATTGCCGAGCATGCGCAGGAAAACCGGAATCGAAGCGTGGTACATGGACAGCGACATGGTGCACTCCCAGGTGGGTGGATAGACTTGCCAGCTTAGTCCTCCGCCAACCGCCCTGGAGCCGGAAATGACCTCCGATCAGATCGCCGCCTTCTGTCTGGCCCTGCCCGGCGTCCGCGAAGACCTCAAGTGGGGCCGCAACCGGGTATTTTCGGTGGCCGGCAACAAGATGTTCGCCATCCTCGATTTTCTCGGCGAAGACCTGGCGTTCAAGGTGGACGGCGACCTGTTCCTCGGCTTCGTCGACCGCCCCGGCATCCGCCCGGCCCCGTACCTGGCGCGGGCACACTGGATCAGCATGAGCGGGCGGCAGCCGCCGCTGGGCGAAGCTGAACTGCGGCGATTGCTCACCCGCTCGCACCAGTTGGTGGTGCGCAAGCTGGCCAAGCGCCTGCAGCCGGGGCTGCTACTGGACGAACAGCGGTAAATGGCGGGCGATATAGGCGCCATCGAGCAGCAGCCAATCGAGCCAGAACGCCTGATGAGCGGCGACGATCAGCCAGAACACCGTCTGGTAGGAAGCCTTGCGCGTCTTGTGGCGCAGGAACTGTTGCGCGAGCAGCGCACCGGGCCAGCCGCCAGCCAGCTCCACCAGGTGCAGGGTGTTTTCCGGGGTACGCCGGCCGCCGCCCTGGGCGCTGCGTTTATCCAGCCAGTACAGCAGCAAGCCGAGCAGACTGGCCGCCAGATACAGCGGCAGCACCCACGGCAGCCCGGCGCCGAGCAGCTGCAGGGCCCCCAGTAGCGGTAACGCGCAGAGCGCGGCGAACAGCACGAGCTTCAGCCCCGGATTGCGAACGCCTAGAGCCGCGCCGCGCGCCTCCCGCGCCCCTGCAGGCTGGCGCGGCACCCTGGGTTGGCGGCGGATCGCCGGCCGGTCCAGACTCGGTGAGCCCGCCAGGCGCATATGCTCGGCCCGCGGCCGGCCGCGGGTATCGCGCCCCTCGACATAGAGCAGGCTGTCGCCGACTTGCGGGCGCCGCTCGCCGCGCATCGCCGAAATATGCGCGAACACCTCGGCACCGCCGCCCTGCGGCTGGATAAAGCCGAAGCCCTTGTCGTCGTTCCAGCTGGTGAGGCGCCCCGCGCGCTCCTTGGCCATCATCCCTGCGCGGTGCTCCAGTCGATCAGTTGCAGTTGCCAGGTGGCGAGGATCAGCAGACCGAAGCCGATGCGGTACCAGGCGAACAGGGCATAGCTGTGGTTGGCGATGAATTTGAGCAATGCCCGCACGGTGAACATCGCCACGATAAAGGTGGTGACGAAGCCGATGGCAAAGGTGGGCAGGTCGCTCAGTTGCAGGATGTCGCGATACTTGAACAGGGAGTAGACGGTCGCGGCGACCATGGTCGGCATGGCCAGGAAGAAGGAAAACTCGGTGGCCGCCTTGCGTGACAGGCCGAACACCAGTCCACCGATGATGGTGGCGCCGGAGCGGGAAGTGCCGGGAATCAGCGCCAGGCATTGGGCGAAGCCGACCTTGAGGGCCAGGCTCCAGGTCATGTCGTCGACCGTTTCGGCCTTGATCTCGTGCTCGCGCTTCTCTGCCCAGATCATCACGATGCCGCCTACTATCAAGGCAGTGGCCACGGTGATGGGGTTGAACAGCCAGTGCTCGATGAGATCGGCGAAGGCCAGACCGAGGATCACCGCCGGAATGAAGGCCAGCAGCAGGTTGAAGGTGAAGCGTTGCGCCTGCGGCTCGCTCGGCAGCCCGCACACCACGTCGAAGATCCTCTGGCGAAACTCCCACATCACCGCGAGGATGGCGCCCAACTGGATGATGATCTTGAACGCGGTGGCGGTCTCGCCGTTGAAGTCCAGCAGGTCGCCGACCACGATCAGGTGTCCGGTACTGGAAATCGGCAGGAACTCGGTCAGCCCTTCCACTATGCCCAGAATCAAGGCCTTCATGGCCGTCCAGATGTCCATTCTCTTCCCCCAAAACATCGCGGCGAACGCCGCACAAAGTCGATAAATCGGTACAGTCGAAGCACTGTGTCGTGCCTGGGACGCGGAGGCGCCCTAGAGGTTCCCCGTCTCCTCTAGCCCGATGCAAACTCAGGTTCTGCGCCGAGCGGCCGAAATGCTATCAGACAACTAGAGTAAAGAATGCCTCGCCGTGACCGGCAGTTCGCACCGCCCGGCCAGGCCGCTTCGGGCCCGACAACAACAAGAATCAGGAACTCGTCCATGAACAGCTTACGTAGTCTTCCCATCAGCCGGCGCCTGTGGCTGATCCTGGCGCTGGCCATCCTGACCCTGATCCTGCTCGGCGCCTATATGCTGCGCCAGATCAATCTCGACCTGTATGCCGGCAAGGCGGAAAAGACCGAGCACGTGGTGCAGAGCGCCGCCGGCATCCTCAAGCACTACCACGGCCTGGAAAGCGCCGGCAGCCTGAGCCGCGAAGACGCGCAGAAACAGGCCATGGAGCTGATCCGCGGGCTGCGCTACGCCGGCCAGGAGTACTTCTGGATCAACGACCAGACTCCGATGATGATCATGCACCCGACCAACCCCAAGCTGGAGGGGCAGAACCTCTCCGGCTTCAAGGATCCGGACGGCAAGGCGCTGTTCAACGAGATGGTGGCCGTCACCCGCAGCCAGGGCGCCGGCCAGGTCGACTACCGCTGGCCCAAGCCGGGTGCCAGCGAGCCGGTGCCGAAGATTTCCTACGTCGAACTGTTCCAGCCCTGGGGCTGGATCATCGGCTCCGGCGTCTATGTCGACGACGTCCAGGCGGTGTTCAAGGAACAGGCCCTGCGCGCCCTGGGCATCGGCCTGCTGATCACCCTGCTGCTCGCCGCCCTGGTGCTGCTGATCGCCCGCAGCATCGCCCAGCCGCTGCAGGCCGCGGTGGACGCCATGGCCAATATCGCCAGCGGCGAAGGCGACCTGACGCGCAACCTCGATACCCACGGGCGCGACGAGCTGACCGCCCTGGCCAGCCATTTCAACGCCTTCACCGACAAGCTGCGCGGCGTCATCCGCCAGCTGCTCGACTCGGCCGGCTCGCTGGATCAGGCCGCGCGCTCGCTCGGCGACATTTCCAGCGAGGCGCAACAGCACAGCCAGCAGCAGGCGCAGCAGATGGAGCTGGTGGCCACCGCGGTCAACCAGGTGACCTACGGCGTACAGGACGTGGCGAAGAACGCCGAGCACGCCTCCAGCGAGGTGCACGCCGCCGAGGAACAGGCCATTCAGGGCCAGCAGAACATCGAGGCCAGCCTGCGCCAGATCGACCAGCTATCGGCCACCATCGACAAGGCGGTGGCGGTGATCCAGTCGCTGGCCAGCGAAAGCACGCAGATCGGCAGCGTGCTCGAGGTGATCCGCTCGATCGCCGAGCAGACCAACCTGCTCGCGCTCAACGCCGCCATCGAGGCGGCGCGGGCCGGCGAACAGGGCCGCGGCTTCGCCGTGGTAGCCGACGAGGTGCGCCTGCTGGCGCAGCGCACCCAGCAGTCGACGGCGGAAATCCAGGGCATGATCGAACGCCTGCAGGGCAACTCCGAGGCGGCGGTCAAGGTCATCCACGAAAGCAGCCGCGCCTCACAACTGACCGTGGAACAGGCCAGCCAGGCTGGTCAAAGCCTGGCGCAGATCGCACAATCGCTACGCAACCTGACCGGGCTCAACGCCTCGATCGCCAGCGCCACCCTGGAGCAGTCGCATGTGGTGGAAGACATCAACCAGAACGTCACCCAGACCGCCGGCCTGGCGCACAACACCGCCGCGGCCGCCGAGCAGTCCAGCGCCGCCAGCCAGCACCTCAAGCAGCTGGCCGACCAGTTGGGCCGCCTACTGGGGCAGTTCCGCGTATGAGGCAAGCATGAGCAACATGGAGCATCAGGAGGTCGACTTCAGTCGGCCGCAGAACCAGGACCTGATCTGGGACCTGGACAGCATGGGCCGCCGCGAGCTGGCCGAGCGCTTCATCAAGCTGTTCGAGAACCGCCTGTGCGTCTACTCCGAGTCGGTGGGCCAGCTGTACACCAACTACAGCCTGCATTTCCCCAGCGACCTCGGGCGCAAGATGGTGGTGCTGCCCAACCCCTACGCCTTCCACGACACCCTGCACGGCATCGACAGCCAGGCCATACGCAAGACCGGCCTGTGCGTGCTGCCGGGCCAGGTGCTGGGCAAACCCGGCCTGCTGCTCGGCACCCAGCTCAAGGACGGCGGCCCGGCGCCCAAGACCATGGCCTTCAAGCCGGCGCTGGCGCAGATCATCAGCAACCAGAAGAAGGTCGGCGATGTGTTCCTGCCGGTGCTGATCAAGGGCGATCTGCGCGAATTCGATCAGCAGATGCCCTATATCCACCTGCACCGCCTGCAACTGGCGCGCCTGCCGCGGCTGTCCAGCTTCGAACGCGAGGACATCCAGCAGACCATCACCCGCAAGCTGCTGATGCTCTATCGCCTGGCCGATACCCTGGCGTGCTGAATGCCAGGCGGATCGCTACAATCGCTCCCCCTTTCCCTCCCGAGTAGCTTGGATGTCCTGGCTCGAACTCATCGCCGCCGGTCTCGGCATCGTCGCGGTCTGGCTGACGGTACGACAAAACCCCTGGTGCTGGCCCATCGGCCTGGTCATGGTACTGCTCTATGCATGGCTGTTCTTCGACTGGCGGCTGTATTCCAATCTGCTGCTGCAGCTGCTGTTCGCCGGCCTGCAGCTGTACGGCTGGTGGCAATGGACCCGCGGCGGCGAGCATCACGACGGGCGTCAGGTCAGCAGTCTCAGTGTTGCCGGCCTGGCCGCTGGACTGAGCGCCGGCGCCGGCGGCGCTCTGCTGCTCGGCTACCTGATGGCCACCCACACCGACGCCAGTTCGCCTTGGTTGGACGCCACGCTCACCGCCTTCAGCCTGATCGCCCAGCTGTGGATGGCGCAGAAGCGTCTGCAGTGCTGGGCGCTGTGGATAGTCGTGGACCTGTGCTACGTCGCCTTCTTCCTGCACAGCGCGCTGTATCTGACCGCCGGCCTGTACGCCGCCTTCACCGCGCTGGCTGTCAGCGGCTGGCTGAGCTGGCGCCGCGCCCCGGCGCTGTGGGCCAGCACTTGAAGGTGCTGGTGTTGACCGGCCCCGAATCCAGCGGCAAGAGCTGGTTGGCGACCGAGATCCAGGCACGCTTCGGCGGCCTGCTGGTGGGCGAGTACGTGCGCCATTTCATCGAGCGGGAGCGGCGCGACACCTGCTACGCCGATATCCCGGCCATCGCCCGCGGCCAACTGGCCTGGGAGGATGCCGCGCGGGCCGAGCGCCCGATGCTGCTGATCCTCGACACCCACCTGCTGAGCAACCTGCTGTGGAGCCGCTGCCTGTTCGGCGACTGCCCGCCGTGGCTGGAACACGAACTGCGCGCGCGCCGCTACGACCTGCACCTGCTGCTCGACCCGCAGGGCGTGCTCTGGGTCGACGACGGCCAACGCTGCCAGCCGCAGCTGGCCGAACGCCTGGCCTTCCAGCGCGCCTGCCGACAGTGGCTGGTGGACAACCGCCAGCCGTTCTGCGAGCTGTCCGGCGATTGGTCGCAACGCCGCCAGGCCGCGTTGGAACGGGTCGAGGCGCTGCTGGAGTCAGCGGATCAGCACGCTGGCCCAGGCCAGTAGCAGGCTGGCGCAGACCACCAGGGTCAGCGGCGTGCGCAGCGCCGGGTACCACTGCGGCGCCAGCCCCACCTTGACCGCGTGCAGGTCGGCCAGATAGAGGCCGATAAAGGCCAAGAGGAAGATCGGCAGCGCCAGGGCCATGGGCAGCCCGCTGGCCAGCGCGGCCCAGCCGAGCAAAGGCGGAATCACCGACAGGCCCAGTTGCAGCTGGGCATTCTCGTCGGTCTCCTCCGCGCGCATCGCCAGGCCCCAGTGGATCGCGCCCATGAAGGCGAGGATCACCGCGGCAAAATCCAGCAGTGCCGCCAGCACGAAGGGCCGCCAGCCCAGCGGGATCACCCAGATCCCCAAAGCCCCGCTGACGAAGGGCACCAGCCCGGCATAGCCCAGCAGCATGGCCAGTTGCGGCGGTTTCTCGGCGTCGAACGGGTGCATGGCGATCTCCTTGGCAAGATGGTGCGCCGTGCACCTTAGCAGTGTTTCGCCAGCGATACAGCCGTGGCGGCTCAGCGCAGGCGGTGCTTGTGCAACAGCCGATAGAAAGTCGGGCGGGAAATGCCCAGGCTGCGCGCCGCCTGGCTCATATTGTTGGTGTAGCGCGCCAGCACGTCGTTGAGCGCCTGGCGCTCGGCGCGCAGGATGTAGTCGGCCAGGGTGGCGACCGCCGTACTCTGCCCCTGCCCCGGCTCCAGGCCAAGATCGCGGGCAAGGATCTGCCGCCCCTGTGCCAGCACCAGGGCGCGCACGACCCGGTTGCGCAGCTCGCGCACGTTGCCCGGCCACAGGTGCTCGGCCATGGCGTCGATCGCCTCGTCGCTGAACCGCCGATGGCGCCGACCGATGACCGCGCCATAGACCTTGGCGAAATACTCGGCCAGCAGCAGCAGGTCGCCGCGTTGCTCGCGCAGCGGCGTGGTCTGCAGCTGCTGGCTGGCCAGCAGGCGGTACAGGTCGTCGCGCAAGCGGCCCTGGCGCACCGCCGCCTCCAGTTCGCCGCGGCTGATGGTCAGCAGGTGCAGGCCCGGATGCGCCTGCAGGTGCTGCAGCAAGCGACGTTGCCCGGCACCGTCGAGCGCGGCGACATCCTCCAGCACCAGGGTGCCGGCCGCCGCCACGGCCAGGGCACCCCCTGTGCCGAACAATCGGGCCTCGAGCTGTGCGGCGGAGGGCGCGGCACAGTCGAAACGCAGATAGCGCTTGCTGGCGCGCGCCGAGCGCTCGTGCAGCAGGCGCGCCAGCAGGGCCTTGCCGCTGCCGCGTTCGCCAGTGAGCAACAGCGGCACCTCCAGCCCGGCGCAGCGCGCTATCTGCTTACGAAGCGCGCGGGTCTGGCTGCTGTTGCCGAGAAACTGACGGGGATGGCGGTCGCCCTGCAGGCTGCGCAGGCGCGTGGTGGCCTGCGCCTGCGCCAGCGACTCGAGCAGCGCCTCGGCCTCGCACGGCAGCGCATGGGCGGCGAAGAACCATTCGCCGATCAGTTCGGCGACCTCGGCCCGGGCCGGGCCCGGCCCATCGAGCAAGGCGACGCAACTGGCGGCGCTACGCCGCAACAGCGCCTGCAGTGCCTGCGGCTGTTGCAGCAGCGCCTCGCCCAGGCGGATCAGCAGGACATCGCCGTGCAGGCTGCCGCACTCGTCCAGGCGGCAGCGGCGCAGCGCCCAGCCGGCGGCCTGCACATGCTGCAGCAGACGTTCGCACTCGTCACAAGGGTCGATCACCAGCAACTGGCGGGATGCGACGGATACAGCCTCCAACATATCCCATCCTTGGCGCCATTAATTTGTAATCCCAATAAAAACAATGATTTGGCGCGCATAGTTGTAACGCTAGCAAGAACTTTGACGGCACTTGGAACATTTCTCTATATCACTTGTTCTGGCTGGTTATGGCGAACTTCTCTTAGCCGTCAAGATGGCAACTTGCCAAGCGCCTGCGGTATTGGCATAACAAGCCCATTAATAAGAACGCCACAAGGAAGTCTCTGATGCGTCTGCTCCGTCGTACCCTGAAACTCATCCTGTTGCTGGCGCTGATCGGCCTGGCGGTGGTGCTTTACTACATCGCCAACCCCAACCTGCCGACCTTCGAACAACCCAGCCAGCTGCATTACCTCGAACAATGGAGCGACGAGGAACGTCAGACCTACTACTACACCCCCCAGGGCACCACGGTAAAAGGCCTGCGCTACGACTGGTTCAACGCCCTGGAAATGCCCTTCGGCAGCGCCAAGTTCGCCCGCCCCGAATACCTCGCCCGCTTCGGTTTTCTCACCGACCCGAACCAGCGCGCCACGCCCCTCAACCCCGGCAACCTGCCGGTGGGTTTCGCCCGCCACCAGGACGACGAAAGCGGCGAGCACTTCCTCGACATCAGCTGCGCCGCCTGCCACACCGGAGAGCTGCGTTACCAGGGCCAGGCGGTGCGCATCGACGGCGGCGCCGCCCTGCACTCGCTGGCCTCCACCGTGCCGACCCTGCGCGGCGGCGGCTTCGGCCAGGCCCTGGGCATGAGCATGGCCTTCACCTACTACAACCCGCTGAAGTTCCGCCGCTTCGCCCGCGAAGTGCTCGGCGAGCAGTACCCGCAGGGGCGTGACGAACTGCGCAAGGACTTCAAGCAGGTACTCGACCGCCTGCTGGCCACGGCGAAGAACGACTGGCACCGCGGCCTGTATCCCACCGAGGAAGGCTTCGGCCGCACCGATGCCTTCGGCCGCATCGCCAATACCGTGTTCGGTGACGCCCTCGACGAGGCCAACTACCGCATCGCCAATGCCCCGGTGAGCTACCCACAGCTGTGGGACATCTGGAAGTTCGACTGGGTGCAGTGGAACGGCTCGGCGATGCAACCGATGGCGCGCAACGTCGGTGAGGCGCTGGGCGTCGGCGCCAGCCTGCATCTGCTCGACGAGCAAGGCCACGGCGTCGCCGAGGCCGAGCGCTATGCCTCCAGTGTGCGCCTGCACGACCTGCATACCCTAGAAGAAACCCTGAAGAAACTGCAGCCGCCGAAGTGGCCGCAGGCCGTCTTCGGCCAGCTCGATCTGCCGCTGGCCAGTCGCGGCAAGGCGCTGTACACGGAAAACTGCGCCTACTGCCACGCCCCCGATCCGAAGCCGCGCGACCAGCGCCTGGCGCCGGCGCGCGACCCGGAATGGAAGATGCGCATCGTGCCGACTGCCATCGTCGGCACCGACCCGACCACCGCCGACAACATCGCCGACCACCGCTTCGACATCAGCCGCCTGGGCTGGACCAAGGCCGAGCTGTCGCGGCTGGACGTCCAGCTGTTCGGCGCCAGCCTCGACGAGGTCGACTTCAAACGCATCTCCAGCGCCAAGGGCCTGGCCTATATCACCGCCTACGTGGAAAACCGCGCCTATCAGGACGCCGGCATCTCCCCGCGCCAGCGCTGGCGCATGGACGGCTATGGGCTGTCCATCGGCGTGCAGGAGAAGCGCGGCTACAAGGCCCGTCCGCTGGACGGCATCTGGGCCACCCCGCCCTTCCTGCACAACGGCTCGGTGGCCAACCTGTTCGAGCTGCTTTCGCCGGTGTACGAACGGCAGACGCAGTTCTGGGTCGGCAACTTCGAGTTCGACCCGGTGCGCGTCGGCTACCGCAGCGAACCTTTCCCCGGCGGTTTCCTGTTCGACACCCGCATCACCGGCAACGGCAACGGCGGCCATGAGTTCCGCGACGGCTGCCGCCAGCAGGGGGTGATCGGTCGCGCCCTGGCGCCGGAGGAACGCCTGGCGCTGATCGAGTACCTCAAGGTGCTCGGCAACGCCGAACTGGAAAGCCAGCTCAGCAACGTGCCGGCCAAGGCCTGGACACCGGGGCCCGAGTGCGCGGGCCTGAACTGAACCCGACTGAAGGAAGACATCCGATGCTCGAAACGCTCTGGCTGTGGTTCTGCCGTCTGTTCGGCCGGCTGCTGGCCCTGCTGCTCATCCTCGCCGGCCTCGCCTGGGCGCTGGGTGAACTCTATTACGCCTGGAAGTTCTCCGGCCCGGTCTCCAGCGAAGAACAGATTCCGCCGGACGAAGCGACGCTGACCCGACTGATCATCGAAGACGCCGTGCGCATCGTCGAACAGCACCGCGACAACACCCGTGTGCTGCGCGATGCCCACGCCAAGGCACATGGCTGCGTCAAGGCCGAAGTGCAGGTGCTGGACGATCTGGACGAGAGCTTGCGTCATGGCGTATTCAGCGAGCCGGGGCACACTTGGCAAGCCTGGATGCGCCTGTCCAACGGCAACGCCTACCCGCAGTTCGACCGCGCCCGCGATGCCCGCGGCATGGCCATCAAGCTGCTTGAGGTACCAGGCGAGAAGCTGATGAAAAGCCCTGCGCATGCCGGCGAACAGGACTTCGTGATGTTCAACCATCCGGTGTTCTTCGTGCGCGATGTGGCCGAATACCGCAGCAACTTCGCCGCCCAGGCCGACGGCAAGAAGGTGCTGGCCTTCCTGCCCAGCTGGGATCCGCGCAGCTGGGAAATCCGCCATCTGATCATCGCCCTGAGAACCCTGGCGCCGGCGCCGGAAAGCCCGGTGGCGACCACCTACAACTCCATCGCGCCGTTCAAGCTCGGCCCGCACAACATCAAGTACCGGGTGGTGCCGGCGCCACAGCACTGTCCACCCTACCAACTGCCGGAGCAGAACAGCGCCCTGCCCAACTTCCTGCGCAACGCGCTGTACCAGCAACTGTCGCTGGATCGCGCGCCGGCCTGCTTCGAACTGCAGGTGCAAAGGCAGAATCCGCAGTACTACATGCCCATCGAAGACACCAGCGTCGAGTGGGACGAAAAGATCGCGCCGTTCGAAAGCGTGGCACGTGTCAGCGTGCCGGCCCAGGACTTCGATAGTCGCGAACAGAATCTGTTCTGCGACAATTTGTCCTTCAATCCCTGGCATGCCCTGCCGGAACATCGGCCGATTGGCGGTATCAACCGTTTGCGCCAGGCGGTATATGAGGCGGTGAGCGCTTATCGCCATCAACGCAATGCTGCGCCCTGAGCCACAGGGCGCGCGGTTCCAGGCCTGCAGCCGGTAGAGCGAAACAGGAAAAAGGAACTTTCGCGGCAGAAAGTTGTAAAGGGCGCGACGTTGAAACTTCTTTACCGGACACTTTTGCCAACTGCGTTAAAACTTTTTTCGGTACCGTGTGACTTATAGGTCGACTGCGTTCATCAACAGCTTTGACAGGCCAACTCAATAAACCGCTGGCCGCCATTATTGCTGGGATCAACTCGGAGAAACCGACCCCATGAACACCCCGCTGCGTTTTAACGAAGCCCTGCTGATTGCCGATCGCGCCTTCCGCCCGTTCCAGTGCGTGGCCTGGGCCCAGCAGGACGGCACCGGCGTCGTCAGCATCAGCGTCATCGACCGCACCAGCACCCGCCTGCTCGGTCGCACCCAGCTGTCCAGCGCCACCTACAGCGACCCGCAACAACTGGCCGATGCCCTGCAGCGCTCCCGCGAGGAACTGCGTCGCCAAGGCTTCGACCTGGCGCCCTGGAGCATGCCGGAGTAAGCCCGTTCGGGGCGCCGCCCGGCGCCCCCTGAGTTTTGCTACCCCTTGGCAATATCTGTGGGCTTATTGTCCTTGTTGCCATGATCCTGCCGGCGCAGACTGCCTCCAATTCCCAAGGAGGCCCTCATGGACGCGCTCAGAACCATCGCCTGCCTGATCTACCCCGACGTCATGAGCCTGGACGTCAGCGGGCCGTTGCAGGTATTCGCCTCGGCCAACGTCGAACGCCAGCGCCAGGGCCTGCCACCCTGCTACCGCATTCGCCTGCTGGCCGACGAGGCCGGCCCGGTGAACACCTCCGCCGGTTTCCAGCTGGTGGCCGACGGCAGCTGGCGCCAGCTCGGCGGCGCAACCCTGGATACCCTGCTGGTTCCCGGCGGTCTGGGCGAAAGCCGGCAATGCGCCAATGCGCCGCTGCTGGCCTGGCTGCGCGAGAACGAGCCGCGCGTGCGCCGGCTCGGTTCGGTTTGCTCCGGCGCACTGATCCTCGCCGCCGCCGGACTGCTCGACGGGCGCCGCGCCACCACCCACTGGGCCGACGTGGAGACCCTGCGTCAGGGATATCCAGAGGTGGAGGTGCTGGGCGACTGCCTGCACACCTATGACCCGCACGACCTGGGCGGTGCCGCGCACCTCTTCACCTCCGCCGGGGTCACCGCCGGTATCGACCTGGCCCTGGCGCTGGTGGAGGCCGATCTGGGGCGGGCCATGGCCCTGGCGGTCGCTCGCCGCCTGGTGATGTTCCTGCGCCGGCCCGGAGGACAAGCACAGTTCAGCGCCCTGCTCAGCCCGGAGCCAAGCCGCGTGCCGCGCCTGGCGACCCTGCTCGAATGGATCCCCGCCCACCTCGGCGACGACCTGTCGCTCGAGGCGCTCGCCGCCCAGGCACGCATGACCCCGCGCACCCTGTCGCGGGTGTTCAGCCAGGAACTGGGCATGGGGCCGGGCCGCTACGTCGAGCGCGTCCGCCTGGAGGCCGCACGCAACCTGCTGCAGGACGCTCAGGCCTCGATCGCCACGGTGGCGCGCCTGACCGGCTTCGGTCACGCCGAGAACCTGCGGCGCAGCTTTCACAAACACCTGGCCGTCAGCCCGCAGGACTACCTGCAGCGCTTCGGCCAGCGCCAGGAGAACGTCCATGCTTGAACTGCGCCCCAACTGCGAATGCTGTGACCGCGACCTGCCGGCCGACAGCCTGGACGCACTGATCTGCTCCTTCGAGTGCACCTTCTGCAGTGCCTGCAATGAGCGGGTTCTGCACGGCAGCTGCCCGAACTGTGGCGGCGAACTGGTCAGGCGACCGATCCGTCCAGCCGAAAATCTGGAGCGTTTCCCGGCCTCCTGTCAGCGGGTGCTCAAGTCCGCCGACTGCGACTAGAAGCAAGATACCTCGAGACCCTAGTCGTTATCTGGAGCCAGCTGATGCTGCTGATACGTAACCCTTCGATCCGCATACTGTTTGCCGGCCAGGCACTGTATTGGTCCTGCTCGATGATCGGGATCACCCTGACCGCGCTGGTGGGGCTGCAACTGGCCCCCTTGAATGCCCTGGCGACCCTGCCACTGGGCTTGTGGATGCTGGGCAACTTGTTCGCCGTACAACCCTTGTCGCTGTTTATGCAGCGCCATGGTCGTCGCCCCGGCTTGCTGCTCGGCGCCGGTGCCGGCGTGGTGGGCGGTTTGCTCAGTGCACTGGGCGTCTGGCTGGCCGATTTCGCCCTGTTCTGCCTGGGTGCACTGCCCATTGGCGTCTATCAAGCGTCGGCGATGTACTACCGCTTTGCCGCGTTGGAAGCCGCCGAAGAGGCGCACAAGGGCCGCGCCAGTGCCTATGTGATTGGCGGCGGCGTACTGGCGGCCGTGCTGGTACCGAGTATGACGCTGTGGGCGCGCTCCGCCCTGAGCACGCCTTTTGTCGGCGCCTACCTGCTGATCGCGATACTGGCAGCGCTCGCTGCGTTACTGATGATGAAGCTACCGGAGGGCACTGCACCGCGCCGGGCCAAGGCTGGCCTCGGTGAGCTGAGACTGCTGCTGCGCCGCCCGGTGGTACGCGCGGCGATCGCCACCACGGCGATTGGCAATGGGCTGATGGTCTTGGTGATGAATGCCACGCCCTTGGCCATGAACCTTTGCGGATTTGGCCTGGCCAGCAGCGCCCAGGTGATTCAATGGCACATGCTCGGCATGTTCCTCCCGGCCTTTCTGGCGGGCCCCTTAGTGGATCGCCTCGGCAGCCGGCGGGTAGCCGTGCTGGGCGGGGTGATACTGCTGGCAAGTGCCGCCATAGCCTTGGCCGGCCTGCAGCAGTTACACTTTCTGCTCAGCTCGCTGCTGCTCGGGCTGGGCTGGAACCTGATGCTGGTCGCCGGCACCACCCTGCTGGCCGAAGGCCACAGCGACACGGAACGTGGCCAGGCCCAAGGCTTGATGGAATTGCTCAACGGCCTGATGGCGGCCTGTGCCGCGTTCACCGCCGGCGCGCTGATCAGCGGCCTTGGCTGGGACGCGATCAACCTGATTATCCTGCCCCTGGTAGGCCTGGCCATGCTGATGTTGCTGCCGGCCAGGCGTGGCCTGCTGGAGGCCGCCGGCTAAGCCGATGCACCCAGCCAGGCAGCAAAAAGGCGACCCATGGGTCGCCTTTTCATTTGGCTCGCAACTGGGTGCCTCAGTAGTAGGCGTTTTCCCGGTTGCTGTGGTCGGTCACGTCGCGCACGCCCTTGAGTTCGGGAATGCGCTCGAGCAGGGTCTTCTCGATGCCTTCCTTGAGGGTGTAGTCGGCCTGACCGCAGCCCTGGCAGCCGCCGCCGAACTGCAGCACGGCGATGCCTTCGTCGACCACGTCGACCAGAGTCACCTGGCCGCCATGGCTGGCCAGGCCGGGGTTGATCTCGGTCTGCAGGTAATAGTTGATACGCTCGTTGAGCGGACTGTCCTCGTTGACCATCGGCACCTTGGCGTTCGGCGCCTTGATGGTCAGCTGGCCGCCCATGCGGTCGGTGGCGTAGTCGACCACGGCGTCTTCGAGGAAGGGCTCGCTGACCGCGTCGATCCAGGCGGTGAAGCTGGCCAGGCCGACGGCGGTGTCTTCAGGCTTCTGCTCACCCGGCTTGCAGTAGGCAATGCAGGTTTCCGCATAGGACGTGCCCGGCTGGGTGATGAACACGCGGATGCCGATGCCCGGCGTGTCCTGCTTGCTCAGCAACTCGGCCAGGTAGTCTTCGGCGGCTTGGGTAATGGTGATGGCGCTCATGGCAACTCCTCGCAAACATGGGCGCAGTGTACGCCAGTGCGTTGCGCGGTTAAAGCCCAAGCAAATTAGTAGGAATTAATTGCAGCTATGGCGACCGCCGGGATTGGTTGGTCGCCATAGGTGGGTGCCGAGCTGACGAAGCCCAAGCTACAGGTTCTGGTAGCGGTTCATGTCCAGCACGCCGGCCTCCAGCGGCTGGGTCTCGCGGATATGCTCGGCCAGGTCGTGGAAATAGCGCCAGAACTCGGGGTGGCTGCGGCGAATGCCCCAGCGTTCGACGATGCGCTCGAAGGCCTTGGCATCGGCGGCGCGCTCCATCTGCGCGACGAACGCGTCCATCTCCTCGGCCTTGAGGCTGAACAGGAAGTTCGGGTAGCTGCTCAGCACTTCCGGGTAGATGGTCAGGCTGTCCAGGCGCGGCTGGTAGCGCAGCTCTTCGCCGAGCATGAAGGCCACGTTGCTGTGCGCACGGTTGCGCAGCAGGCTGTAGACCTCGCGCGAGCCGTCGCTCAGCTCGACCCGCAACAGGGTCGCCTCCGGCAGTTGCTCGATCACCCGCAGGCCGCCGGCCGGGCGACTGGCCAGGCGCGCCAGCGCCTGCTCGGCGTGCTGCAGCTCCGCCGCCAGCCCCTCACGGTAGCAGCGTGCGCCGGTGCAGCGGTTGATCGGGTCGGGCCGGGCATTGAGCTTGGCCAGGCGCTGCAGCAGTTGCTCGGCGAACTGGCGCTTGGGATCGCCGCCGTCCAGCGCCAGCGCGCTGGGCGTGCGGTGGTCGACCGCGGTGTAATCCAGCCACATCTTCAGCTTGCCGCTGTTCTGGTACCAGTCGTCCAGGTAACCCTTGCGCGCCTGGGCCGGCAGCAGGCGGAGGAAGTTGACCTCGGCGCCGTTGCGGATCAGATCGAAGTACAGGCGGGTCTGCGCCTGGTGCGAGACGTTGCCGAACACGTCGAAATTGACCACCAACTGGTAGTAGGTGCGCTCCAGCAGCGGGTAGTCCATCCACCAGAGGGTCTGCGGGATCTCGCCGAGTAGCCCCTTGCGCACCGAGGCGCTGTCGTGCTGACGGAAGATCGACAGCAGCGCGTTGTCGTTACCGCTCCAGATATGCGCCCAGTCGGCCGGCGGCGCGTCGGCGTAGGCGTCCTTGCGCAGGTTTTCGTAGTGGTTGCGCTTGTCCCGATAATTGCGCCACAGCCCGGGCAGGTCGCCGATCTCGTCGAACTGCCCGGGCATCGCCAGCAGCGGCGTGGCCTGGGCACGATAGTCGGCATCGGTGATATAGAGGTCGTGCTGCGGGTCCTGGAACAGTGTCCAGAAATTGTCGCGGATCACGTCGGTGGCGATCTGTCCGCGGCACACCGGGCCGCGAATAAAGGTACGCACGAAGTACTCGGCGTTATCCAGCATGAACTGGTAGCGCGCCCGCGGCGGGATCGCGGCGAAGGTCTCGAAGGGGTTGGCGCGGCGCTGCGCGCCGTAGCCGGGCACCGCGTCCAGCGGCCAGTCCTCGGCGAAGAACAGTTCCTTGACCCGCGCCAGCTTGGCGCTGCTCAGCGGATAGGTGATGTGGGTCTTGTGCACGATGACGCCCTGGATCGGCCACAGGCGATAGTGGAACGCGGTGCCCGGGTCGTCGTTGGGGCGGCGCGTGGCAATCGGATCGATGGCCTGGCCGCTGGGCGTGCGCGAGCGCACCAGCTGGAAGAAATGCCCCGGCTCGCCGCCGTCGACATGCAGATGGGCGAGAAACAGGTGCTCGTAGAGCCAGCGCGACACCAGGTTCTGCCGCGCGCCGGGGGCGTTGAGGAAGGCCTCCCACTCGGCGATCTGCCGACGCTCGGTGGCGTTGGGGTACAGGGCCTGCTCGGTCACCGGCGCGCCCTGCTCCAGCCATTGCTGCAGGGTGGCGTACTCGGCGTCGCTCAGGCCGGCGACGGCGAAGGGCATGCCGCCGTGAGCATTTTTCTTGGCATAGGCGGCGAACTCGCCGGGCAGCGGGCAGCTGTTGCTGCGGTTGATGGAGATGTCCAGGGCCTCCGGCAGCTTGGCGCCCGCTTCCAGCGGTTGGCTGCGCCCCAGTTCCAGCATGCGTTTGAGCAATGCGGCCTGGCCGTTCCCGTCGCCGAGCACCGAGTGGAAATCGCGCTGGCGCCAGGCGGCCTCGCCCTGGGTATCCAGGTACAGGCGCGAAGTGGCTTGCGCCTTGGCCCGCGTGCCGTCGTACACCGGCTGCTTGCTGGCGCCGCGCATCAGCCCTTCGCCGCTGCCCAGGTTGAGTTGGCAGGGCGCGTCGTAACAGGCGTGGCAGGCCACGCACTTGTGGGTGAGGATGGGCTGGACGTCGTTCGCGTAGGAAATCGGCTCGGCCCGCGCCAGACCGGCTGCGAAGGAAAGAACAAACAGGGCAGCGGGCTTGAGCATGGCAACTTCCTTGATGACGATAACGGCGATTCTAGCCAGATGTCGCCGCCTACAACATGAGCGCAATTCATGCAAAAGGCGCAGGCACTCCAGAACCCTGCAGCTTTGCTATCATCGCGCACCTTTGTTCCCGCTTTGCTCAGGTAGTTCCCATGTCCGATCGCAGCGCCCGCCTCCACGCCCTCCAGCAAGCCCTGAAGGAGCGCATCCTGATCCTCGACGGCGGCATGGGCACCATGATCCAGAGCTACAAGCTGGACGAGGCCGACTATCGCGGCGAGCGCTTCGCCGACTGGCCGAGCGACGTCAAGGGCAACAATGACCTGCTGCTGCTGTCGCGCCCGGACGTGATCCAGGCCATCGAGAAGGCCTACCTGGATGCCGGCGCCGACATCCTGGAAACCAATACCTTCAACGCCACCCAGGTGTCCCAGGCCGACTACGGCATGGAGGCGCTGGTCTACGAGCTGAACGTCGAAGGCGCGCGCCTGGCCCGCGAAGTGGCCGATGCCAAGACCCTGGAAACCCCGGACAGGCCGCGCTTCGTCGCCGGCGTCCTCGGCCCGACCAGCCGCACCTGCTCGATCTCCCCCGACGTCAACGATCCCGGCTACCGCAACGTCAGTTTCGACGAGCTGGTGGAGAACTACACCGAGGCCACCCGCGGCCTGATCGAGGGCGGCGCCGACCTGATCCTGATCGAGACCATCTTCGACACCCTCAACGCCAAGGCGGCCATCTTCGCCGTGCAGGGCGTGTTCGAGGAACTCGGCATCGAGCTGCCGATCATGATTTCCGGCACCATTACCGACGCTTCCGGCCGCACCCTGTCCGGCCAGACCACCGAGGCCTTCTGGAACTCGGTGGCGCACGCCAAGCCGATTTCCGTGGGCCTGAACTGCGCCCTCGGCGCCGCCGACCTGCGTCCCTACCTGGAAGAGCTGTCGAACAAGGCCGGCACCCATGTCTCGGCTCACCCCAACGCCGGCCTGCCAAACGCCTTCGGCGAGTACGACGAGACCCCGGCGGAAATGGCCGCGGTGGTCGAGGAGTTCGCCGCCAGCGGCTTCCTCAACATCATCGGCGGCTGCTGCGGCACCACTCCGGCGCATATCCAGGCCATCGCCGAGGCCGTGGCCAAGTACCCGCCGCGGGCGATCCCGGAGATTCCGCGCGCCTGCCGCCTGTCGGGCCTGGAGCCCTTCACCATCGACCGCAATTCGCTGTTCGTGAACGTCGGCGAGCGCACCAATATCACCGGCTCGGCCAAGTTCGCCCGGCTGATCCGCGAGGAAAACTACACCGAAGCGCTGGAAGTGGCGCTGCAGCAGGTGGAAGCCGGCGCCCAGGTGATCGACATCAACATGGACGAGGGCATGCTCGACTCCAAGGCGGCGATGGTGAAGTTCCTCAACCTGATCGCCGGCGAGCCGGACATCTCGCGCGTGCCGATCATGATCGACTCCTCCAAGTGGGAGGTGATCGAGGCCGGCCTGAAGTGCATCCAGGGCAAGGGCATCGTCAACTCCATCTCGATGAAGGAAGGCGTCGAGCAGTTCAAGCACCACGCCAAGCTGTGCAAGCGCTACGGCGCCGCCGTGGTGGTGATGGCCTTCGACGAGGTCGGCCAGGCCGACACCGCCGCGCGCAAGAAGGAAATCTGCAAGCGGTCCTACGACATCCTGGTCAACGAAGTGGACTTCCCGCCGGAAGACATCATCTTCGACCCGAACATCTTCGCCGTGGCCACCGGTATCGAGGAGCACAACAACTACGCGGTCGACTTTATCGAGGCCTGCGCCTATATCCGCGATGAGCTGCCCTATGCGCTGAGTTCCGGCGGCGTGTCCAACGTGTCGTTCTCCTTCCGTGGCAACAACCCGGTGCGCGAGGCGATCCACTCGGTGTTCCTCTACTACGCGATCCAGAACGGCCTGACCATGGGCATCGTCAACGCCGGCCAGCTGGAAATCTACGACGAGATCCCCAAGGAGCTGCGCGACGCGGTCGAGGACGTGGTGCTCAACCGCCACGACGGCGCCACCGAGGCGCTGCTGGCCATCGCCGACAAGTACAAGGGCGACGGCGCCGCCAAGGAAGTGGAAAACGAGGAATGGCGCTCGCTGCCGGTGAACAAGCGCCTGGAACACGCGCTGGTCAAGGGCATCACCGCCTTTATCGTCGAGGACACCGAAGAGTGCCGCCAGCAGTGCGCGCGCCCCATCGAGGTGATCGAGGGGCCGCTGATGAGCGGCATGAACCTGGTCGGCGACCTGTTCGGCTCGGGCAAGATGTTCCTGCCCCAGGTGGTCAAGTCCGCGCGGGTGATGAAGCAGGCGGTGGCGCACCTGATCCCCTTTATCGAAGCCGAGAAAGGCGACAAACCCGAGGCCAAGGGCAAGATCCTCATGGCCACGGTCAAGGGCGACGTGCACGACATCGGCAAGAACATCGTCGGCGTCGTTCTGGGCTGTAATGGCTACGATATCGTCGATCTGGGCGTGATGGTGCCGGCGGAGAAGATCCTGCAGGTGGCCAAGGACGAGAAGTGCGAC
This sequence comes from Pseudomonas sp. AOB-7, assembly GCF_003696305.1. Classification (GTDB taxonomy): domain Bacteria; phylum Pseudomonadota; class Gammaproteobacteria; order Pseudomonadales; family Pseudomonadaceae; genus Aquipseudomonas. The sequence goes on from NZ_RFFK01000002.1 coordinate 406,613, forward strand.
ATCATCGGCCTGTCCGGCCTGATCACCCCGTCGCTCGACGAGATGGTCCACGTGGCCAAGGAGATGCAGCGCCAGGGCTTCACCCTGCCGCTGATGATCGGCGGCGCCACCACCTCCAAGGCGCACACCGCGGTGAAGATCGACCCGCAGTACAGCAACGACGCGGTGGTCTACGTCACCGACGCCTCGCGCGCCGTCGGCGTGGCCACCCAGCTGCTGTCCAAGGAGCTCAAGGCCGACTTCGTGCAGAAAACCCGCGAGGAATACGTGGTGGTGCGCGAGCGCACCTCGGCGCGCGCCTCGCGCACCGAGCGCCTGAGCTATGCCGACGCCATCGCCAACAAACCGCAGTTCGACTGGGCCGGCTACAACGCGCCCAAGCCGAGCTTCATCGGCGCGCAGGTGCTGGAGGATATCGACCTGGCCACCCTGGCCGAGTACATCGACTGGACGCCCTTCTTCATCTCCTGGGACCTGGCCGGCAAGTACCCGCGCATCCTCACCGACGAAGTGGTCGGCGAAGCCGCCAGCGCGCTGTTCGCCGACGCCCAGGCTATGCTGAAGAAGCTGATCGACGAGAAGCTGATCAAGGCCCGCGCGGTGTTCGGCTTCTGGCCGGCCAACCAGGTGGCGCACGACGATATCGAACTGCGCGACGCCCAGGGCAAGCCCATCGCCCTGCTCCACCACCTGCGCCAGCAGAGCATCAAGGCGGACGGCAAGCCGAACCTGTCACTGGCCGACTTCGTCGCGCCGAAGGAGAGCGGCAAGACCGACTATGTCGGCGGCTTTATCACCACCGCCGGCATCGGCGCCGAGGAAGTGGCCAAGGCCTACGAGGCCAAGGGCGACGACTACAACTCGATCATGGTCAAGGCCCTGGCCGACCGCCTGGCCGAGGCCTGCGCCGAGTGGCTGCACGAACGTGTGCGCAAGGAGTACTGGGGCTATGCCGCCGACGAGCAGCTGGCCAACGAAGACCTGATCAAGGAGCAGTACAAGGGCATCCGCCCCGCTCCCGGCTACCCGGCCTGCCCGGACCATACCGAGAAGGCCACGCTGTTCAAGCTGCTCGACCCCGAGGCCGGCTACAACCAGGCCGGGCGCAGCGGCGTGTTCCTCACCGAGCACTACGCCATGTTCCCGGCTGCCGCGGTGTCCGGCTGGTACTTCGCCCACCCCGAGGCGCAGTACTTCGCCGTCGGCAAGGTGGACCAGGACCAGGTCGAGAGCTACAGCAAGCGCAAAGGCCAGGACATCGCCGTCAGCGAGCGCTGGCTGATGCCGAATCTGGGCTACGACGGCTGACGCGGGCTCGCGTTGCGTAGGGTGGGCAACGCTCTGTTTGCCCACCGCTGCCTGGCCAATCGAAAACGCCTTGCGCGCTTTCCGGACTATGCCCGAGCGCCGTCAGACCCTGCTGCGTACGATCTTGATCGAGTACTCCATCTGCGGCTTGCGCGTCACGCTGACGGCACGGCGGCTCACGGTATCCAGGGTGATGTTCCAGAAACCGCTGCTCGGCACGCGGATCTTCGCCGGGAACTTGATAAAGGCGCCGCCGTGGTAGCTGTGCCGGCCACGGTTCTTGAAGGCGCGGAAGTTGGCGTCGTTCATCAGTCGGATATTGCAGGGCTGCGAACACTCGATGACCACCAGGTCGCCCTCGTTCAGCTGTTCGCGTTGATGGATGAATTTCATGCGTGCTTCCGGTTGGATCGGGGGCGCGACGATAGCACGAGCGCGCGCCGCGGGCAGCGCCGAGACGACGGGGCGCGCCTGCCCAAGCGCTGCTAGGCTGATTTCAGCCGCCGCGCCGGAGCCGCGCGGCAAGCACCTTCGGCAAACGCAGCACGTCGCCTCTCGCAGGAGCCCGCCCATGAAGATATCCAGCTTCCTTGCCCCCGTTCTCGTCGCCAGCCTGCTACACGGCGGTTATAGCCAGGCCGAGGAGCAGCTCGGCGGCGAGCATGACCGCAGCGAATCCTTCGAACCGGGCAAGCCCGGCGGCGCGGTGCTCGAAACCGAGGAGGTACACGCCAAGGTCAGTGCCATCGATACCGCCACGCGCAGCTTTACCCTCACCGACGAGCAGGGGCACAGCCGCACCCTGCAGGCACCGCCGGAGATGCGCAACTTCGAGCAGCTCAGGGTCGGCGACCAGGTGCGCGCGATGATCGGCCTGGAACGCATCGTCCAGCTGCGCGAGCCGGGCGATACCAGCGAAGACGGCGCCGCCGGCATCCTGGCTACCGCACCGGAGGGGGGCAAGCCGGGCCTGCTGATGGCCGAGACGCTGGAAATCACCGCGGTGATCAAGGCCATGGACAGCACCCAGCGTACCGCCACGTTGCAGTTCGCCGACGGCAGCCAGCGTACCGTCAAGGTGCGCCCCGACGTCGAGATGAAACCCGAGTACCTGGGCCGCGAGCTGGTGCTGCGCATGACCTCGGCGGTGGCCGTCAGCGTCGAGGCGCAGTGATAGCCGACGGCTGAATCGGCAGGCAAGGCCGTAGCGCGGCGCAGTCACGGCCCGGGCTGGACACCCTGGGGAGCGGGCCCTAGCATGCGCGGCCACGCCGTCGTACAGCGCCGCCATGAAAATCCTGCTAGACCGCATCCCCACCCTGCTCGCCTGGGTCCGCCGCTACCCCGGCCTGGTTGCCGCCTTCGGCTTCTGCTCGGGGTTGGCCAGCTTCCTGCTGGTCGAGCGCCAGGCCAATCTGGCCAAGGTGCTCGGCGTGGTGCTGCTGGCCAGCTGGTTGTGGCTGATGCTGGAAAACCTGCTGCGCGAGCACATCGCCCGGCGTTTCGGCTTCGAGCTGCCGATCCCGCTGCTGCGCTATGCGACGCAGATGATCCACCAGGAAAGCCTGTTCTTCGTCCTGCCGTTCTTCTTCATCACCACCACCTGGAACAGCGGCCAGTTGCTGTTCAGCGGCCTGCTCGCCGTCGCCGCGCTGATATCCATTACCGACCCGCTCTACTACCGCTGGCTGGCGGGCCGGCGCTGGCTGTTGCTGATGTTCCACAGCCTGGCCCTGTTCGCGGTGATGCTGACCGCGCTGCCGATCATCTTCCACCTCAGCACCCCGCAGAGCTACCGCGTCGCCCTGGTCCTGACCACGCTACTGACGCTGCCGAGCCTGCCCGGGCTGATCGGCTTCGTCGGCTGGCGCCGCGTCGTGGCCCTGGCCGCACTGCCGCTGATCCTCGGCGCAGGCGGCTGGCTGGCACGCACCTGGGTGCCGCCGGCCACGCTCTGGCTGAACGAGGTGGCGGTGACCGCCGAGTTCGACGGCGCGCAGCGCTCGCCGGGGCGCTCGATCGAACGCATCAGCCCGGCCCAGCTGAGCGCCGGCGGGCTCTACGCCTACACCGCGATCAACGCCCCGCGCGGGCTGAACGAACGCATCTACCACGTCTGGCGCCACGACGGCCGCGAGATCGACCGCATCGCCCTGGATATCCGGGGCGGGCGCAAGGAGGGCTACCGCGCCTGGAGCCACAAGCAGAACTTCCCCGCCGAGGCCCAGGGCCGCTGGCAGGTGCAGGTGCTTACCGAGGCCGGCCAGCTGATCGGCGTGCTGCGCTTCGACGTGGCCGACGCCCCCGGCACCTGATAGCATCCGCGCCCCATGCAGCTCGCCGACCTGACTCAACGCCTCGCCGCCCTTGGCGCCAAACCCCAGCACATCGGGCGGATCACCCGTGCCTGGCTGCAGGGCAAGGCGCTGGACACCGGCACCAAGCACCAGAAGACCGAGAACTTCCTGCCGCTGTCCGTACGCCAGGGCCTGCCGGCGCTTGCCGCCGACCTCGATAAGCTGGCCCGGCTACGCTCCGAGCACCCCGGCGCCGACGGCTCGGCACGCCTGCTGGTGGAGCTGGCCGACCAGCAGATGGTGGAAAGCGTGCTGCTGCCGCGCGATGGCCTGTGTATCTCCAGCCAAGTCGGCTGCGCGGTCGGCTGCGTGTTCTGCATGACCGGCAAGAGCGGCCTGCTGCGCCAGCTCAGCAGCGCCGAGATGGTCGCCCAGGTTGTCCTCGGCCGGCGCTTTCGCCCGGTGAAGAAGGTGGTGTTCATGGGCATGGGCGAGCCGGCGCACAACCTCGACAACGTGCTCGAGGCCATCGACCTGCTCGGCACCGAGGGCGGCATCGGCCACAAGAACCTAGTGTTCTCCACGGTGGGCGACCCGCGGGTGTTCGAGCGTCTGCCGCAGCAACGCGTGCGCCCTGCCCTGGCGCTGTCGCTGCACACCACCGACGCCGAGCTGCGCCAGCGCCTGCTGCCCAAGGCGCCGCGCATCGATCCCGAGCAGTTGATGGAACTGGGCGAGGCCTACGCCCGCTGCATCGACTACCCGATCCAGTACCAGTGGACCCTGCTCAAGGGCATCAACGACAGCCAGGAGGAAATGGACAACATCCTGCGCCTGTTCAAGGGCAAGTTCGCCGTGCTCAACCTGATTCCCTACAACAGCCTGGAAGCCGACGACTACCAGCGCCCGGACGGCGAGCGCATCGTGCAGATGGTGCGCTACTTGCACAGCCGCGGCGTGCTGACCAAGGTGCGCAACTCGGCCGGCCAGGATATCGACGGCGGCTGCGGCCAGCTGCGCGCCCGCGCCAGCGAGCTGATCCCGCTGCGCCGGGTTCGCTGACCCCGCCCGCAGGGTGTCGCCGGGCCGCCTAGGCCGCGTGCACCAGCAATCGAAGCCCTCCTCAACTCATCAGACGTTCCATGCGCTCAGCTACGGCCTGCGCCAGACGCCGGCGCCAGGCCGGGCTGTGCGGATTGGCCAGCACCCGATCCTCGTGGACGAAGCTGCGGATGATGGCGTTATAGCCGAGCCAGCGGCACGGCTCAGGCTCCCAACGGCGCAGGCGGGAAATCGGGCTGTCGGGTAGCACCCAGGGCTGGCGCAGCAGTTCGCTGTCGCGACCGAGGATGAGGTCGGCCAGGGTGCGCCCGCCCAGGTTGCTGGCGCCGACGCCCTCGCCGCCGTAGCCGCCGGCCAGGGCGATGCGCTGCTTCAGGTCGCGCAGCATATGCGGCTGGAAGCGCCGCGCCATGCCCAGGTTGCCGCCCCAGGCGTGGCTCAGCCGCACGCCGCGCAACTGCGGGAACAGCTCGCCCATCAAATAGCGGCGTAGGCCCAGTTCGTCATCGCTGAGGTTGAAGTCGCGGCGCAGGCGGCCGCTGAAGCGATACCCGCCGCGCGCGCCGAACACCAGGCGGTCGTCGCGACTGCGCTGGCCATAGGTGACCTGGCGACTGAACTCGCTGAAGGCCTGGCCACGCTGCAAGCCAATGTCGGCCCAGACCTCCGCCGGCAGCGGCTCGGTGGCAATGATCAGGCTCTGCACCGGCAACTGATGCCGGCCCAGCGGCGGCAAGCCGGCGGCGTATCCCTCGATGGCCGGCACCACCCAGTCGGCACGCACGCTGCCTTGCGCGGTGCGCACCAGACCGGGCTGCCAGTCGATCACCGCACTGCGTTCGTAGAGCTGGACGCCGAGCGCCTCGACGCAGCGTGCCAGGCCGCGCACCAGCTTGGCCGGATCGATGGTGGCGCAGTGCGGGCTGTACAGCGCGCCGTAGGCGTTGGCCAGGCGCAGTTGCTCGGCCAGCTCGCTCGGCGCCAGCCAGCGGTAGTCGTCCTCGCCCAGGCCGAGCGCGCGCAGGCCGTCGAGGTACTCGCGCAGGCGTACTTCCTGCTCGGGATAGCGCGCCGCGCAGTAGAGCACCCCGCCCTGGCGCAGGTCGCAGTCGATACCCTCGCGGGCCACCACCTGCGCCACCTCGTCGGGAATGCCATGCAGCAGATCGAAGGAAGCTTTGCGCTCGGCGGCAGGCAGGCCCGCCAGCAGGCGATCCTCGCCGAGCAGGTTACCCATCAACCAGCCGCCGTTGCGCCCGGAGGCGCCGAAGCCGGCGGTCTCGGCCTCCACTATCGCCACGCGCAGCTGCGGCGCCTGGCGCTTGAGGTAATAGGCGGTCCACAGCCCGGTATAGCCGGCGCCGATGATCGCCACGTCCGCCTGCAGATCGGCCTGCAGGCGGGGTCGCGCCTGCAGCGGATCGTCGATTCGATCCATCCACAGACTGATATTGCGCCAGGGATTCATGCACGCCTCCGTCATCGATCGATGCCCCAAGGCTAGCGGCACGGCTCAGTAGCTGTCTTGCGTGCGGACCCGCGCGGAAATCTGCTAGAGAGCACGCCTAGAATCTGCTGCGCGTCGGCCCTGCTGCGTTAAAAACGGGCTCTAGCTCGCCAGATCCTGGATGGGTTCTAAGATAGGCCTTCGGCGACAGCCCGGTATGCCGCTTGAAGCAGCTGTAGAAGGCCGACAGCGAGTTGAAACCGGCGGCGAAGGCCAGCTCGTCGATGCGCTTGAGGTCGCTGCCCGCCTCCAGACCGGCGAGCAGGTGCTGCAGCCGGGCGCGACTGACGTAGCGGTAGAAGCTCTCGCCGAGCACCTGGTTGAGCAGATGGGAGATCTGGTTGCGGCTGTAGCCGGTGGCCGCCGCCACCTGCTGCAGGTTCAGCTCGGGATCGAGAAAGGCTTTGCTGCGCTGGAAATAGTCCTGCAGATCCTGCGCCAGCTGGCCGAGCTGACGGGGCGACAGACCCAGCCGGCTGATCGCTGGGCGCGCACCGACCGGCTGGTCGGCAGGGTTCGCCTCGCGCACCAGGGTGGCGTACTCGTTGATGCGCCAGATCAGCCCGTCGCGCACGGTGATCGCCTCGCCGGTGCGGAACGACACCAATCCCGCACCGCCCTGCAGGCTGGTGCGGTACTGGATGAAGGCGGTGTGGCCATCGATGCGGATGCGGTCGAGATGCTCCAGCACCTCGCCGGGGTGGCGCGGCAGGTTGCTTTCAACATAGCCGCGCAGCTCGGCCAGGCGCATGCAGCGCTGCTGGTAGAAGTCGTTGTACTCCACGTCCGGGTGGTACAGCGCCAGCACCGCCTCCAGGTCGCGCTGCTTCCAGCTCAGGTGATAGCGCAGGACAGTCTCGCGGGTGCGCGCGGTCTGCGCGGCGTCGTCGGGGAAATTATCGTCGAACATGGCGGGCATCGTTTCAGGGGCGCCGTGCAGCTTGCCCGATTCGCCCCTGCCAGCCTAGAGGGCGATTCCAGGGGCCCCTCGCGCGGGTCACGGCGCCTTCATCTCGAGCCAGTCTTCCAGGCGCACCGGCTTGTGCACGGCGAAGCCCTGCACGTAATCCACGCCCATTTCCAACAGGCGTGCGCGAATGGTGGGGGTTTCGACATACTCGGCGATGGTCTGACGCCCCAGGGCATGAGCGATTTCGTTGATCGAGCGAACCATGGCCAAGTCGCTGGGCGAGCGCTCGATCTCCTTGACGAAGCTGCCGTCGATCTTTACGTAGTCCACCGGCAGGCGCTTGAGGTACTCGTAGGAGGAGAAACCAACGCCGAAATCGTCGATGGAGAAGCTGCAACCTGCGCTCTGCAAATGGCGCACCAGATCGGCGGTCTTGGCCAGATTGGCCACCGCCGTGGTCTCCGTTAACTCGAAACAGATGCGCCGCGGATCCACTGCATAGCGTTCGAACAGGCTCTCGATGAACCCCAGCAGCTTGTCGTCGCTCAGACTGCTGCCGGACAGGTTGATGGACATGCCGCTGCAGCGCTCCCACAACTGCGGATGACGTTCCAGTTCGCTGAAGATGCGCCGCAGCACCCAGCGATCCACCTTGCTCATGCGGTGGTAGCGTTCGGCGGCGGCGATGAAATCTTGCAGCAGCAATTCGTTCTGCATCACCAACAGCAACTCGAAATGCGGTAACTCGTTGGCGTCTTCGGCGGTCGGTGCGATCTGCTGGACGCGCAGCGCCAGCTCCTCGCGCTCGACTATGTCGTCGACCCGCGCGGCAATGGCCTGCAGCCCGGTGCGCACCTCGTCGTCAGCCACGCTGAAGCGGTGCACGCGATTGCGTCCGGCCTCCTTGGCGCTGTTGCAGGCGGTCTGCAGGTCGCAGAACAGGTTGGCCACATCATGGCGCTCGGCTGCCTCGACCACGCCGATGCTGAGGGTGATACCGTGACGGTGATCGGCCCAGACGAATCCGCTGCTCTCCGCCTCCAAGCGAACCTGTTCGGCCAGCGCCATGGCCTCGGCCTCGCCGCAATCGGGCAGCACCGCGGCGAAATCCACCCCACCGATACGCGCCACGCAACTGGCAGCGGCGAGCCGATGGCGCAGCTGACCGGCCACCTGGCGCAGGCAGGCATCGCCGGCCACCGGCCCGGCGAGGTTGTTGAGCAGGCTGAACTGGTCGATATGCACCATGATGAAGGAAGGCCGCGCCCCTTCGGCCAGACTCTGCGCCACCAGGCCCTCGAAAATCCTTCGGTTGTACAATCCGGTCAGCTCGTCGTGGCTGCGAGCATGGGCCACCTCCCGATACAGCCGCCCGACCATGTCCTGCATGCTCTGCTGGACCAGGCTCTGCGGTTCGCTGGCAACGTCGCCGATCAGTAGCGAACCCTCGGCCAGCCGGCCCGCCAGTTCGGCGGCGTGAAAACTGCCGATCTCGCGCCCCTGGGCATTGGCCAGCACATAGTGATCCAGGTCACGGTTGTCCCAAACCAGTTGCAGCGGCTGGCCGTCGCGGTCGTGCAACCAGTCGCCCTCCTGCAAGGCTTCGAGCCGCTCGTACCATCGCTGCAGCGCCTCGGGAATCGGCGGCGGCGGCAACGGCAGCGGCGGCGTTGCGACGAAGTGCACCGGCTCCTCGCCGAGCAATTCGGCGCGCAAGCGCGCGAGCACCGCTCCCTGCTGGTAGAAGCCGGGACTGAACTCCTCCATGCGCCGGCGCAGTATCTGTAGCTGATGGTCCACGTCATAGACCCGCGCCACCTGGTCACCGTGGCTGCCGCTCTGCCCCTGCAGCTGCAACTGCCTGCAAAGCATGCTGGTCAGCGACAGGTCCAGCCGCCAGTGGTAGTTGTCCCTACCCAGGCGGATCAGGCCGTGGACCAGCAACTCGCGCCAGCCAACCGCGAGCCAGTCGAGAAAGGACTGCGCCACCCGCTCACCGTTCATCCGTGCCAACGCGGCAGCCACCTCGCGCTGGGCCAGCTCCAGGGTGTCGCGCCCCTTGTGCAGCTGTTTGAGTCGCTCGACGTTTTGCCGACAGGCGCGCTGCTGCAGTTTGAGCAGCTCGTCCAGTTCACTATCGCAGGCGGCGAAGGCGTCGTTGTCGCCCTGGTAGTCGTTGAGGATGCGGTCGATCAGCTCCTGCAGGCGCTGTTCCAGTGCCTTGTTCGGCAGCTCGCTGTTATGGGCCAGGTGCAGCAGGCGATCCAGGGTCGCGCGTACCGGATGGGCGCTGTCGGAGATGGCTGCCGGCTCCCTGAGGGTGGCCTGCAACACCGGCAGCAGCAACTGCTCCACCGCAGGCCGGATGGTCGGAACCAGCTGTTCGCCCTGGACTATGTACTGAAACAGTTCGCTGACCAGATGGGTGTCTTCGCGCTGTCGCGCACTCAAGTGGCAAGTCTGCTGTTCGAACTGCTCGAGCAGGACCTGGGCACTCCAGCCACCGGGCGGCGCCTCGAGCCGACGCAGGTAGCCCAGCACTTCCTCGGGCACCAGTGAACTGCCCTGTTCCCGGGCCTGGGGCTCGCCCGGCGACTCCGGCGCGCACTGGCGCAGTTGGCCTATGGCCTGATAGGTTGCGCTATCCGAGGGGGCGGGTGCCGGCCCCTGGCGCCCACGCACCAGCACCTCGGGCTCCGGCAGAGGCTCGACCTGATGGCTCTGGAAGGCGTCAAGCAAGGCCTGCAGATAGGGTTTGAGCAGCACGGGCAGGACTCGCCCGGCCTCGCCGAGATACAGCGCCCGTACTGCCGCCGGCTGATGACGCAACTGCAGGTTGGTCTGCAACTCGCGCAGCAGAAATTCGAAGGCCAGCGGATGATCGGCATCGGCCACGTGGTGGCCGAGCAGGCGGTTGTAGCAACCGCAGGCGCGCCACTCCAGCGCACCCAGGGTGTCGCGTAGTACCCGCACCAAACGCCGGGCCAGGAGCATGTCCTCGACCTCGGCATCGTCGACCAGACGCCATTCACCACGATCGTCGAACACCGCCGGTTGAGCGCCGGCCATCCGCTGGATGCCTTGACCGATGGTCTGGCAGGTGGAACGCAGCACGCGCTCGCCCTGGCCGTGGCAGAAGCGCAGGAATTCGTCGCAGGCCTGCGCCTCGCGATTGGAGAAGGCGCGCATACGCTGCTCGATCAGGGCATGCTCCAGGCCCTTGAGCAATTCACGCAGGATAACCGGCAAACGGCCCCGCACCTGGGCGATAAGTGCATCGCGAAGTGGTACGGGTAGCAAACTGGACATCCGTGTTGCGCTCCTACCAAACAGCATTCTGGCATGACTATAGCCGGTCTTGCCGCCGCGAGAACTCCCGCCATCAGAATCATGCCACCAAATAGCCATCCTTATGCATAGGGTGCACGCCGCCGGCAATGAGCAGAAACGCACGTCCTGACCAGGACCTCGGTCTGCAGCTCGACTAGGCTAATTGATATAAGAGGGGATTGAACATGAACGAACCGGACAAACCACCGCCGCCACCGCCACTGACGTTCTGGGAAATGCTGCAGAGCGTGCTGGCCGCCGCCTTCGGGGTGCAGAGCGGGAAGAATCGCAGCCGCGACTTCAGCCGCGGTAAACCCAGCCACTTCATCCTCCTCGGGCTGCTGTTCACCGGGCTGTTCGTGCTGGTGCTGCTGGCCCTGGTGAAACTGGTGCTGCACCTGGCGGTCGGCTGATCAGTGCAGCAGGCTGTCGATGGAGCAGGCGTAACGGCTCATCTGCGGCTGGTGAGTGGCACTGAACTGGCGGAAGTCCAGGTCGAGGTCGCCCTGTTCGAGGCGCCGCATCAGGCGCCCGGCAGCTTCGTCATCGACCAGGCGCAGCAGGCTGGCCACCTGATCCTTGCCGCCGCGCGCGGCGAAATCCAGCCCCTTGGCGTGGTCGTGGAGCATCACCAGGGCACAGGCGCCGAGCAGGAAATGTCCGCTGGCCAACACCTCGATGCGCCCGTCGACGCGCGCCTGCAGCACCCGCGCGGAATTGTTCAACGCCGCGTAGCGCAGCTGCCTCCCCTGCTCGGCGGCCGCCTGCATCACGCCGAAGGCCATCTCGTCGTTGGCCGACCACACCAGGCTCAGCTGCGGGTAGCGCGGCAACAGGGCCAGCGACTGCTCGTAGGCGCGCTGCTGGCGCCACTCGCCGTACAGCACCTGCTGCAGGCGGACATGCGGCGCCTCGGCCAGGGCTCGCTGCAGGCCGACGATGCGCAGGGTCGCCGAGGGCGTCTGCTTGATGCCGGTGAACGCCAGCATCTGCGCCGGCTCACCGCCGGCCAGGGCGATCAGCGCCCGCCCCATCAGATAACCGGCTTCCTCGTCGTTGGGCACCAGACTGCCCAGCCAGTGGCGATAGCGCTCGCGGCTGCCGCCGACCAGCGCCTGCTGCTCTGGCGTCAGGGTGCTGTGCAGGGCGAACAGACGCACCTGGGTGCCGTCGAACAGGCGCAGGATCTCCGGGCCGGTGAACTGCTCGTTGACGAAGATCAGGTAGTCGGGCAACTCGCCCCGCTCTAGGACCTCATGAGCGTTGCGCAGAATGCGTGCGGTATCGCGCTCGCCGTAGATCACCCGCAGGTCGATGCCCAGATCGCCAGCGGCGTCCTGCATATAGTGCGAATAATCGGCCCAGAACGGCTCGGCGGCATGGCCGGGGTTGAGAAACACCACGGAAAGCGGTCGCCCCTGCGCCTCGGCAACGCACCAGCCCAACATGGCCAACAGCCCCAGCACCCACCTGATCACGACGCCCCTCCCAATAACCGGGCGCAGTATAAGGGCATAAGCGCAAAAAGGCCGACCGCGGTGGCGGGTCGGCCTGTATGCCGGCGCGGGTGCTACTGACCGCTGACCCAGAACACCGCCGTGGCCACGGCAATCAGGATCAGGCTGAAGATGGCCCAGGCGTCGACGCGGCTGTCGGTTTTTTCCATTTCGCTATGGTCGTGCATGACTCCCCCTTGTTCTTGTGCTTATGGGTGACACGCCCTGCAGTTAAGACCAGCCCGAGCCAGGGCTCAAGCCCTCAGGTTATGTTCCGTCGCGCTCTTATTGCTCAAAGTTCTGTTTATATACTCAAACATCACTTTTACGCATAAAGCTGAGCTGGTATCGTGCCCCGGCTCCGTGGGGAGTGCGCGGCCGTGCGCGCTGATTGGCAGTAGTAGCCTGACAACAGGACCCTTCATGTACGTATATGACCAGTACGATCAGAAGATCGTCGAGGATCGCGTCAAGCAGTTCCGCGATCAAACCCGCCGCTACCTCTCCGGAGAGCTGAGCGGCGAGGAATTCCGCCCGCTGCGCCTGCAGAACGGTCTGTATATCCAGCGTTTCGCGCCCATGCTGCGCATCGCCGTGCCCTACGGCCTGATGTCCTCGGCACAGGTGCGCATGATGGCCAAGATCGCTCGCGACTACGACAAGGGTTACGCGCACATCAGCACCCGGCAGAACGTGCAGTTCAACTGGCCGGACCTGGAAGACGTGCCGGAGATTCTCGCCGAGCTGGCAACCGTGCAGATGCACGCGATCCAGACCAGCGGCAACTGCATCCGCAACACCACCACCGATCAGTTCGCCGGCGTGGCCAAGGACGAGATCGTCGATCCGCGCCCCTGGTGCGAGATCATCCGCCAGTGGTCGACCTTCCACCCCGAGTTCAGCCACCTGCCGCGCAAGTTCAAGATCGCCGTCAACGGCGCCGTCAGCGACCGCGCCGCCATCGAGGTGCATGACATCGGCCTGGAAGCGGTGAAGAACGCAGCCGGCGAGCTGGGCTTCCGCGTTTCCGTCGGCGGCGGCCTGGGCCGTACCCCGATCGTCGGCAGCTTCATCAACGAATTCCTGCCCTGGCAGCACCTGATCAGCTATCTCGACGCCATCCTGCGCGTGTACAACCGCTACGGCCGTCGCGACAACAAGTACAAGGCGCGCATCAAGATCCTGGTCAAGGCGCTGACCCCCGAGGTATTCGCCGAGCGGGTGAACGCCGAATGGGCGCACCTCAAGGATGGCCCGAGCACCCTGACCGACGCCGAAGTGGCGCGCGTTGCCGGCCACTTCGTCGACCCGGCCTATCAGGCCCTGAACGACGAAGACGCCCTGCTCGCCCAGCAGGACGCCGAGCACCCGGGCTTCGCCCGCTGGCGCCAGCGCAACACCTTCGCCCACAAGAAGCCCGGCTACGTCGCCGTGACCCTGTCGCTCAAGCCCACCGGCACCGCGCCGGGTGATGTCACCGACAAGCAGCTCGATGCCATCGCCGACCTGGCCGATCGCTACGCCTTCGGTGAAGTGCGCAACAGCCACAACCAGAACATCATCCTCGCCGACGTCGAACAGCGTCAGCTGCTGACCCTGTGGGGCGAGCTGCGCGAGCAAGGCTTCGCCACGCCGAACGTGGGCCTGCTGACCGACATCATCTGCTGCCCGGGTGGCGATTTCTGCTCGCTGGCCAACGCCAAGTCGATCCCGGTGGCCGAAGCCATTCAGCGTCGTTTCGACGACCTGGACTACCTGTTCGACATCGGCGACATCGACCTGAACATCTCCGGCTGCATGAATGCCTGCGGTCACCACCACGTCGGCCATATCGGCATCCTCGGCGTGGACAAGAAAGGCCAGGAGTTCTACCAGGTCTCGCTGGGTGGCAGCGCCGGTCGCGAAGCCAGCCTGGCGCAGATTCTCGGCCCGTCCTTCGCTCAGGACGACATGCCGGACGTGATCGACAAGATCATCAAGGTCTACGTCGAGCAACGCACCGAAGAAGAAAGCTTCCTCGATACCTACCGCCGCATCGGTATCGACCCGTTCAAGGAGCGCGTCTATGCAGCGAATCATTAAGAACGGCCAGGTGATCGACGAAACCTGGCACCTGCTGGCCAAGGACGTGACCCTCGACGCCATCCCCAACTGTGACGACATCATCGTTCCGCTGGCGCTGTGGCGCGAGCACGCCCATGCGCTGAAGGCCCGCGATGGCGGCCTGGGCGTGTGGCTGGAAGCCGGCGACGAAGTTGAGGAAATCGCCGACGATCTCGCGCATTTCCAGGTGATCGCCCTGGACTTCCCGGCCTTCACCGACGGTCGCCATTCCTCCAGCGCCTACCTGCTACGCACCCGCTACGGCTACACAGGCGAAGTGCGCGCGATCGGCGACGTGCTGCGCGACCAGCTGTTCGCCCTGCGCCGAGTCGGCTTCGATGCCTTCGCCCTGCGCGCGGACAAAGACCCGTACGACGCGCTCAAGGCCTTCGAAGACTACAGCGAGGTCTACCAGGCCTCGGCCGACCAGCCACAACCGCTGTTCCGCCGCCGCGCCTGATCGCCGCCGCTTGTACGCAAAAGCCCCGCTATTGGCGGGGCTTTTGCGTTGATGTGGCGCAGCTGCACTCGGCAATGCGCGACGGTGCACCCCGAATTACGGCCGGCCTACCAGCAAGATCCTGCTTCCCTACACCTAGGAACTCGCCCGCACCGACTCCCAGGCGATCTGCGCCAGGAGTTCGCGACAGGCCCCCAGCTCGCTCTGGCTGCGGCCGGCCAACCAGTTGCGAGCCAGATCCTGGCTCGGGCCGATCACCACCGCGGCGAAGCAGTCGTCGGCCATGGCCCTGAACACCCCCTGCTGGCGGTACTCGGCCAGTGCCGCGAGAATCCGCGCGAAGTGCAGGCGATTGGCCTCGCGCAGCGCCTCGCCCATTTCCCCTGCCTCGACCCGACCGCGACTGTGCAGGATGAAGCGCGCCCAGTCCGGATTGGCCACCACCCAATCGATATAGCTGGTCACCAGCAGCTTGACGCAGGCCTCGGCACTGCCTGCCTTGGCGAAGCCGTGCTCGAGCCGTTCGGCGTACTGCGCGGTGCCGGCCAGGTACAAGGCACCGATGATGCGCTCCTTGTTGCCGAAGTGGTGATACAGGCTGCCGATGCTGGCGCCGGAACGGTCGCGGATCATCTCGATGGTGGTGGCATCGACGCCCTGCTCGGTGAAACAGGCCAGCGCGGCCTGGAGAATCTCGTCTTTACGCGATGGACGGGCCATGCCACTCCCTGATGACTAGAATATTCTTCTAGAATTATTTTCTAACGCTCGTATACTGCCCCGGCGCGCGCTCATCTTCAATCGCAAACCCGCAGGAGACAGTCATGAGTCAGATGTTGCAGATGTTCCAGCAAGCCGGCCCGGCGCAGTTCAGCGCACTGATCGGCCAGGTCGCCCCCTACTTCGCCAGCATCGCCCCGCAGATGGTCGAGCTGCGCCCCGGCTATGCCGAGCTGACCTTCCCCAAGCGTCGCGAGGTGCTCAACCATATCGGCACGGTGCACGCCATCGCCCTGTGCAACGCCGCCGAGCTGGCCGCCGGCAGCATGACCGACGCCTCGATCCCGGCCGGCTGTCGCTGGATTCCCAAGGGCATGACGGTGGAGTACCTGGCCAAGGCCGACGGCGATATCCGCGCCGTGGCCGACGGCAGCGCGCTGGACTGGAGCCAGCTCGGCGACATCAAGGTGCCGGTGCTGGCCTATGTCGGCGACAAGCCGGTGTTTCGCGCGGAAATCACCATGTACGTCAGCCGGGCGTGAAACGCAGAGGCCCGTCGAAGGCGGGCCTCTCGCTCAATCCAGCCGCACCAGCACGCGGCCGACCATGCCGCCAGCGAGTATCCGCTCGATGGCCGCCGGCAACTCTTGCAGGGCGACTTCCTGGCACAACGCCGAGAGATCGAGCTTCCACTGCAGCGACAGCTTGTCCCACATCGACGCCTTGACCACCAGCGGCAGCTCCACCGAATCCACGCCAAGCAGGTTGACCCCGCGCAGGATGAACGGCAGCACGCTGGCCTGGAAGCCGACGCCGGCGGTCAGCCCGCAGCACGCCACGCTGCCGCTATGACGCAGGGACTTGACCACATTGAACAGGATATCGCCGCCCACGGTGTCCACCGCCGCCGCCCAGCGCTCCTTGAGCAACGGCCGCTCAATCCCCTGCAGCAGCTCTTCGCGGCTGACGATCTCGTCGGCGCCGAGACCACGCAGGAATTCGCCCTGCTCGGCCTTGCCGGTGGCGGCCGCGACCCGGTAGCCCAGCGCCTTCAACAGCACCACGGCGATACTGCCGACCCCGCCGGTGGCGCCGGTAACCAGCGCAGTGCCGGCCTCGGGGGTGACGCCGGCCTGCTCCAGCTTGTCCACGCACAGGGCGGCGGTGAGGCCGGCGGTGCCGAGGATCATCGCCTCGCGCAGGGACAGGCCCTGCGGACGCTTGATCGCCCAGGCCGCCGGTACGCGAATGTACTGGCCGAAACCGCCGGCGGTGTTCATGCCCAGGTCGTAACCGGTGACTATCACCTCGTCGCCGGGGGCGAACTCGGCGACGGCGGACACTTCCACCACGCCGGCAGCGTCGATGCCCGGCGTGTGCGGATAGGCTTTGGTGACGCCACGGTTGCCGCTGGCCGACAGCGCGTCCTTGTAATTGAGCGAGGAATAGCGCACGCGGATCAGCAGCTCGCCAGCGGGCAGCTCCTCAATCCGCCGCGCCACCACCTGGCGTTGAAAACCGCCATCGGCGCCTTCGCTGACCAGCAAGGCCTTGAATTCA
Organism: Pseudomonas sp. AOB-7; assembly: GCF_003696305.1. Classification (GTDB taxonomy): domain Bacteria; phylum Pseudomonadota; class Gammaproteobacteria; order Pseudomonadales; family Pseudomonadaceae; genus Aquipseudomonas. The sequence goes on from NZ_RFFK01000002.1 coordinate 423,366, forward strand.
GTCATCACCTTCTCCTCTTGTCGTTGTTCGGTGGCGTGCTCTTACCAGAAGCGCTGCTGATTGAGTCTGCTCAGCCAGGTCAGCACGAAGCGGTCCAGGGCCATGCTGGCAGCCAGCCCCACACGCTCCTGAAGGCTCTTCTTGTGGGCGAAATGCAGGTGGAACAGCTCGGCCTCGGCGGCGCGCTCGGCCAGGTACTGGTCGCTGGTCTTCAGTTCGTCCACCAGCAGGCGCTCCTGGGCGGACAGGCCCAGCCAGACCTCGCCGGTGGCGATGGCGTCGATATCCAGTTGCGGGCGGTAACGGGCGACGAAGCCCTTGAACAGCTCATGGGTGGTTTCCAGGTCTTCCTGGAACTTCTCCCGGCCTTTTTCGGTGTTCTCGCCGAACACGGTCAGGGTGCGCTTGTACTCGCCGGCGGTGAGCACCTCGAAATCGATGTCGTGCTTCTTCAGCAGGCGATGCACGTTGGGCAGCTGTGCCACCACGCCGATGGAACCGAGGATGGCGAACGGCGCGGCGAGAATCCTCTGGCCGATGCAGGCCATCATGTAGCCGCCGCTGGCCGCCACCTTGTCGACGCAGACGGTGAGCGGGATCCCGGCCTCGCGAATGCGCACCAACTGCGAGGAAGCCAGGCCATAGCTGTGCACCATGCCGCCGCCGCTTTCCAGGCGCAGCACCACCTCGTCCGAGGCCTTGGCCAGCGACAGCAGCGCGGTCACCTCATGGCGCAGGTGATCGGTGGCCGAGGCCTTGATATCGCCGTCGAAGTCCAGCACGAACACCCGCGGCTTGCTCGGCGGATGTTTCTTCTCCTGCTTGGCCGCCTTGGCCTCGGCCTTGCGCGCGGCCTTGAGCTGGTCCTTGTGCAGCACGCTGTGCTCCAGGCGCTCGCGCAGATCCTTGTAGAAGTCGTTGAGCTTGTGCACCTGCAACTGGCCGCTGCTGCGCCGGCCCTTGCCGCGCGTAGCGGTGACCGCCGCCAGCGCCAGGACGATGGCGACCACCAGGGTCAGGATTTTCGCCAGAAAGCCGACGTACTCGCTAAGAAACTCCACAGATCCCCCTTGGACAATGCGGCGGCGCCGAGGCGCGCAAAGGCTCAAGCATACCGGCGCCATCGGCCGACGGCCAAGCGCGACGAAGGTCGACGGGCACCGCACAGCGGATTCAAACAAGCGTATGTTTTTTCGTTGACAGCCCCCGAGCTTCCTCATACCCTCGCGGAACTTTCAACGCGCCGGGACCGAAACGGACGTGGGCAGCATTTACCTGATTCGACATGGCCAGGCCTCATTCGGCGCGGACGACTACGATGTCCTGTCTGCCACCGGCGTGCGCCAGGCCGAAGTATTGGGCGAGCACCTGAATCAGCTCGGCATTGTCTTCGATCGCTGCGTCAGCGGCAGCCTGCGCCGCCAGCAGCATACCGCCAATGCCGCGTTGCAGCGCATGAGCGACGCCCCGCCGCTGGACATCGACGCGGCCTTCAACGAGTTCGACGCCGATGCGGTCATCCGCGCCCTGCTCCCCGGCATCCTGCCCGAAGAACCCGAGGCCCTGCATATCCTGCGTAACGGCGCGCAGAACCGTGCCGAGTTCCAGCGCCTGTTCTCCAAGTTGATCGCCCGCTGGGTTTGCGGCGAGTACGAGCAGCCCGGTCTGCAGAGCTGGCAGGCCTACGTCGAGCAGGTCGAAGGCGGCCTGACCCGCATCCTCGAGCAGGCCCGGAGCAAACAGAACATCGCCGTGTTCACCTCCGGCGGCACCATCACCGCCCTACTCCGGTTGATCACCGGCGTACCGGCGGACAAGGCCTTCGAACTGAATTGGCAAATCGTCAACACCTCGCTCAGCCAGCTGAAGTTCCGCGGCAGTGAGGTGAGTCTGGCTTCCTTCAACAGCCATGTGCATCTGCAGCTGCTGAAGGCGCCGGAGCTCATCACCTACCGATGAGTTTTGGCCCACTGCGGCCGCAAGGCTGCGCGAAAAACCTGAAAAAAGGATAAGACCATGAGCGTTGCTGACATCGTCCAAACCATGCAATCCAAGTTCAACGCCAGCGCCGCCGCCGGCCTGGATCTGGTGTTCCAGTTCAATATCGAAGACGGCGAGAACTACGCGCTGATCGTCAAGGACGGCACCTGCGCCGTCGAGCAAGGCGACAACCCGAACGCCAACGTGACCCTGATCATGGACAGCGAAACCCTCAAGGGCATCACCAGCGGCGAAACCGACGGCATGCAGGCCTTCATGGCCGGCAAGCTGCGCGCCGAAGGCGACATGATGCTGGCGATGAAGCTGGGCGAACTGTTCCCGGTCTAAGCGTCTAGGCTGACCGTGGCACAGACGAAACCGGAGTCCTTGGGCTCCGGTTTTTTTATGCGCAACCGCCGCCTGCGGGCGAATCAGGCAGCTTGATTGTGGTGCAACACGCCCGCCTATAACGGCGCGTATTGCTTGTGACGGTTCGGGCGCAGCATTAGATTAGCCAATTATCTAGGGCACCCATCATAAGTAGAAGGGATAAGCATGGCGCTCACCGACCAATCCACCCGCATCCGCGCAGGCGAAGAACTCGACGCCGCCGTCATCGACGCCTATCTCAAGGCCCATATTCCCGGCCTGAGCGGCGCAGCGAAGATCAGCCAGTTCCCTGGCGGCGCCTCGAACCTGACCTACCTGATCGAGTATCCGCAGCAGGAGTTCGTCCTGCGCCGCCCGCCATTCGGCCACAAGGCCAAGTCGGCGCACGACATGGGCCGCGAGTACCGCATCCTCAACCAACTCAATGCCGGTTTCCCCTACTGCCCCAAGGCCTACGTGCACTGCACCGACGAGTCGGTGATCGGCGCCGAGTTCTACGTGATGGAACGGGTCAAGGGCATCATCCTGCGCTCGGAGATGCCGGCCGAGCTGAACTTCTCGCCCGAGCAGACCCGCGCGCTGTGCAAGAGCTTTATCGACAAGCTGGTCGAGCTGCACAACGTCGACTACAACGCCTGCGGTCTCGGCGACCTGGGCAAGCCGGAAGGCTATGTGGAGCGCCAGATCGGCGGCTGGATCAGCCGTTACGAGAAGGCCCTGACCCCCGATGCGCCCACCTGGGAGCCGGTCAAGGCCTGGCTGCGCGACAAGATGCCGGCCGACCACCACAAGCCGGGCATCGTGCACAACGACTACCGCTTCGACAACGTGATTCTCGACCCGAACAACCCGATGCAGATCATCGGCGTGCTCGACTGGGAAATGACCACTATCGGCGACCCGCTGATGGACCTGGGCAACACCCTGGCCTACTGGATCGAGGCCGACGACCCGGCGCCGGTGCAACTGATGCGCCGCCAGCCGAGCAACGCCCCCGGCATGCTCACCCGCCAGCAGTTCGTCGACTATTACGCCGAGCAGGCCGGCATCGAGATCAAGAGCTTCGACTTCTATTACACCTACGGCCTGTTCCGCCTGGCCGGCATCGTCCAGCAGATCTACTACCGCTTCTACCATGGCCAGACCCAGGACAAGCGTTTCGCCCAGTTCATTCAGATGAACAAGCTGCTGGAGCAGATGAGCCTGCAGGTCATCGGCAAATCCACTCTCTAACCCCGGGGTAATCACAATGTCCAAGACCCAACTGTTCGACCTCGACGGCAAGATCGCCTTCGTTTCCGGCGCCAGCCGCGGCATCGGCGAGGCCATCGCCAAGCTGCTGGCCCAGCAAGGCGCGCACGTGATCGTCTCCAGCCGCAAGCTCGAGGGCTGCCAGGCCGTGGCCGACGCCATCGTGGCCGATGGCGGCAAGGCCACCGCCATCGCCTGCCACATCGGCGAGATGGAGCAGATCGCCAGCGTCTTCGCGCAGATCAAGGAGCAGTTCGGCCGCCTCGACATCCTGGTCAACAACGCCGCCACCAACCCGCAGTTCTGCAACGTGCTGGATACCGACCTCGGCGCCTTCCAGAAGACCGTGGACGTGAATATCCGCGGCTACTACTTCATGTCCATCGAGGGCGGCAAGCTGATGAAGGCGGGCGGCGGCGGCTCGATCATCAATGTCGCCTCGATCAACGGTGTCTCGCCCGGCGAGTTCCAGGGCATCTACTCGGTGACCAAGGCCGCGGTGATCAGCATGACCAAGGTGTTCGCCAAGGAGTGCGCGCAGTTCGGCATCCGCTGCAACGCTCTGCTGCCGGGCCTGACCGACACCAAGTTCGCCTCGGCACTGACCAAGAACGACGCCATTCTCAACATGGCGCTGCAGCGTATTCCGCTCAAGCGCGTGGCCGACCCCAGCGAAATGGCCGGCGCGGTGCTGTACCTGGCCAGCGCAGCGTCCAGCTACACCACCGGCGTGGCGCTCAACGTCGACGGCGGCTTCCTCTCCTGAGGTCAAGCGGCATAAACGACGAAGGCACCCTAGGGTGCCTTTTTGCTTTGTAGGATATTTCGCTCTCCTCTCCCGCCCTTCGGACACCCTCCGGGTCGCCAAATGGCCGCAAAGCGGCCGCTACCAATCCTTCAACGCTGCTTCGGCCGCCGGATTCATCGGCTCGGCCAGCAGCCCGGTCGGCGTCAGGCTGACGCTGTACACCGCATCGGCGGCGATCGGCAGGTAGGTCACGCGCAACGCCTGCGGGTCGAACAGCAGCAGGTCGCGCTGGCTCAGGCGCAGCCAGCGCCACAGGTCGACGCCGTAGGGACTCTCGGCCAGCTGCACGCGACCGTGCTGAGCCAGGGCCTGCTGTTCGATGGCAAGAAAGCGTCCGGACAAGCGCTCGAAACGGTAGCCGGGCTCCAGGCCGATCAGCTCGGCCAGGCCCTTCCAGCGGATCAGCCGGCCATCGAGCTGCCACAGATCACCCTCCAGGATCAGCGTGCGCTCGCGGCCGCCTTCCAGCAGGCTGACGCGGTAACGCTGCGGGCCGTCGGCCTTGAAACTGAGCGTCGCCAGCGGCTTGCCCTGCGGCAGCGGCGCGTAGCTGTAGAGGTCGTAGGCGACCAGGCCGACAAGGCCGGCCAGGGCGAGGAACGCCAGGCCGCAGGTGCCGCGCAGCCAGCCGAGAAACCAGCCGCTATTGAGCAGTATGCGCAGCGCCACCAGCAGTGCCAGCACCGCCAGCAGCGCCACTGCCCAGGCCAACCCGTCGTATTGCATCTATTGCGTTCCTTCCGCCGGAAAATCCCGGCATTATGCGCAGCTCGCCGGACGCCGAACAGTCGGCAGGCTGCGCACTCGCCCACAAGTCGACACTTTATATGCCCTTCGCTCTCGAACTCGCCATCGATCCCAGCACCCTGGCCATCCTGGCGCTGGTCGCCTTCATCGCCGGTTTCATCGACGCCATCGCCGGCGGCGGCGGCCTGCTGACCATTCCCGCGCTGCTCACCGCCGGGCTGCCGCCGCACCTGGTGCTGGGCACCAACAAGCTGTGCGCCACCTTCGGCTCGGGCACCGCGGCGCTGACCTTCTACCGGCGCAAGCTGTTCGATCCCGGACAATGGCGCGGGGCGCTGCTGGCCACGCTGATCGGCGCCCTGCTCGGCGCGCTGATCGCCCACTGGCTGCCGGCCGAATGGCTCAACCAGATGCTGCCGGCGGTGGTGTTCGCCTGCGGCCTGTACCTGCTGTTCGGTCGCACGCCCGAAGCGCCGAGCGAGCAGAACCTGCCCATCGCCCGCGGCCGCCAGTGGCCGCAAGGCCTTGGCCTGGGCTTCTACGACGGCGTCGCCGGCCCCGGCACTGGCGCCTTCTGGACCGTCAGCAGCCTGCTGCTCTACCCGCTCGACCTGGTTCGCGCCAGCGGCGTGGCACGTACCATGAACTTCGTCAGCAACGCCGCGGCGCTGGCGGTGTTCATCGCCTTCGGGCAGGTGGCCTGGGTGCTGGGACTGAGCATGGGCGCGGCGTTGATGGTCGGAGCCTTCCTCGGTGCGCACACGGCGATCAAGGGCGGCTCGAAGTTCATCCGCCCGGTGTTCATCCTGGTGGCGCTGGCGCTGACCGCGCGCCTGGCCTGGCAGCACTGGTTTGGCTAGTTCCGGCGGGCCATCCGGGATCTTGTAGGAGCGGCTTGAGCCGCGAAAAGGTAAACGAGGTTCGCGGCCGAAGCCGCTCCTACAAGGGGTCTTACGCTGGCAGCACAGGCTCGGGCAAACCCAATCGGCGCGCCACGTAGAGATCGATCAGGTGGCGGGCGATGGAGCGCGAGGCCGGCAGCGGCGGCAGGTCGTCGACGCGGAACCAGCGGGCATCCTCGATCTCGTCCGCCTGCATGACGATCTCGCCGCCGGCGTACTCGGCGTGAAAGCCGAGCATCAGCGAATGCGGGAAGGGCCAGCCCTGACTGCCGATGTACTGCAGGTTGCGCACCTCGACGCCGACTTCCTCGCGCACCTCGCGCGCCACGCAATGTTCCACCGACTCGCCCGGCTCGACGAAGCCGGCCAGGGTGCTGTAGACCCCGGCAACGAAACGCGGCGAACGGGCCAGAAGGATTTCGTCGCCGCGACTGACCAGCACGATCATGCTCGGCGAGATGCGCGGATAGTGCTGCGACTCGCAGGCGTCGCAGCGCATCGCCCGCTCGCCGGGTAGCTGGCGGGTCGGCGCGCCGCAACTGCCGCAAAAACGATGCTCGGCATACCAGGTGCCGATCTGCGCGGCGTAGGCGAGCATGCGGAAGGTCTCGGCCTCGCCCTGCAGCATGAACTGGCGCAGGCTCTGCCAGCTGGCGCCGTCCAGCTGGGTGGAGGGCGTAACCTGCAGCAGGTAGACGGCATCCTCGCCGAAATGACCGATGCCCTGCTCGGCGAGAATGTCCAGCTCCTGGCGCTTGATCCAGTCGCGGGGAAACAGCACGCCGTTGGCGTCAGCGAGAAACTGCTGCCGGCAGTACAGCAGCGCCCAACCGCCGGGCTGGGCGGGGTCGAGAAAGGCGTTGCGCCAGACCATCAGGCCGCCACCGGCATTCCCAGGGCCTTGACGCTCTCCTCGGCCAGGTCGAGTACGCTGGGCTGGGTTTCCGGACGCAGCACGGCGCCGGCTTCCAGGTAGTACTCCAGGCTGCTCAGGGCGTCGGCCAGGGTTTCCAGCATCTGCTCGGAGGGCATCTGCCCGGACTCGAGCATGCGCGTCTGGATATAGTCGGCGCAGGCGCCGACCAGGGTCGCCGCACGGCGCTGCTCGAGGAACCACAGGCCGCCACGCACCGCCTGCAGGCTGAACGGCACGTTGGCCAGGTGCATCCTGTCGCCGCCGGCTTCCAGGTAGGCGGTGATCGCCCGCTTGGCCAGGGCCAGGCCGGCCTGAGCCTCATCGACCACGACGATGCGCGCCTCGTTGAGCTGGTGGCTGGCGAAGGAATCGGCCTCGCTGCCCGGCTCGGCCGGGGTCGGTCGCGTGTCGCGGCTTTCGCCGCGCTCCAGACTGGCGACCATGCCTTCGACGTAGAGCACCGCATCGGCCAGCTTGTGCAACTGTGCAGGCGCCGGCGGCGTGGCATCGCTCCAGGCGGCGACCAGTGGCAACTGGGCGCCGAGGGCGTTGCCGGCGGAGGTCAGGCCGACCATGCCCAGGGTCTTGGCCAGCTTGCCGAGCAGGGCGTGCAGCGTGCCCAGGGTCTCGCTCTGCAGGGTGCCGCGCTCCATCAGGTCGAGCATGTCCTTGACGCTGGCCAGCTCCTCGCGAATGGCGGTGGACAGCGAACGCATCACCGCCTTGCCGGGGCCGGCCAGGCGCTGGTACTCGGCTTCCAGCAGGTGGTCGGTGAACGGCAGCGGGGTCAGGCCGAACACCTGGCGCATGGCGCTGGCATGCGGGCCGTGACTGTCGGCCAGGGCCACCAGGTACAGCAATTCCTTGAGCAGGCTGCGCGGCGCCTCGTACTGCGGGTTGCCCAGCATCAGCTTGAGTTCGCGATCCAGGCGCGAGAACAGCTGCTTGCGCGACTTGCGCGGCAGCAACTGGCCGTCGCTCTGCGCCTCAATGGCGGCGGCGCCGATCCAGCACATGCGCCCGCGCGGCTCATTGGCGAACAGGCTGTCCAGGCGGCCCATGGCGCGCACCATCAGCCTGAGGCTGGCCTGTGGGTTCTGCTCGCGGATAAAGCCGAGCAAGCCCACCTGGTACATATGACGCAGGCGCTTGCCTTCGGCCAGCTTGGCCGCGCCGTCGAGTGCCAGGCTGGCGCTGTGCGGTCGGGCCTGGTCGAGGCGCACGCTGAAGAAGAAGCTTTCCGGCAGCGGCTGCTGGGCGCCGGCCTGGCGCAGGTCGTTGATCGCCGGCAGCAGCAGCTCGGGCATTTCCTGGCGATGGGCGTCGACGTTTTCCAGGTAGCGGCGCAGCACGTGCAGCGCGTTGCTCAGCGCCGCCAGCTGCACGTCGCGCTCCTCGCCGGCGCCGGCGGGGATGTCGGTGGCCTGGTCCAGCACTTCCTGAGCCAGCAGCTCGGCGCCGGCCAGCTCGATCAAATTGAGCGTGCCGCGCACCTGCTGCAGGCTCTCCACCGCCTGCTGCAACAGGCTGCCGTTGTGCCGTTCGGCGATGAAGTGCTCGAGGCTCTGCTCGGCCTCCTCCATGGTGACGAACAGTTCGTCGCGCACCAGGCTCAGGGATGTGGCTCCACTCACCATGCTCTAGGCACCTCGCGGCTCGCTGCGGACAACAGTGGATACGGCATCAGTCGGCGAACTCCGGTTTCTGCTTGCTCATGTGCGCTGTCATGGCCAGGCGCAGGTCTTCGGACTGCAGCATGGCCGCGTTCCAGGTGGCGATGTACTCGAGGCCATCGTCGACCCGGTGGTCGCGCATGTAGCGAATCATTTCCTTGGTGCCGCGCACCGCCACCGGCGACTTAGCCGCGATCTCGCCGGCGATCTGCAGCACCCCGGCGAGCAGCGCCTCCTGGCTCTCGTAGGTGCGGTTGACCAGACCAATGCGCTGGGCCTCGACGCCGTCGATGCTGCGCCCGGTGAATGCCAGCTCGCGCATCATGCCGTCGCCGATGATCCGCGGCAGGCGCTGCAGGGTGCCAACGTCGGCGGCCATGCCCATGTCGATTTCCTTGATCGAGAACTGCGCGTCCAGCGTCGAATAACGCATGTCGCAAGCACTGATCAGGTCGATGGCGCCGCCCAGGCAGTAGCCCTGGATGGCTGCCAGCACCGGCTTGCGGCACTGGTCGACGGCGTTGAAGGAAGCCTGCAGCTCGAGGATCTTGCGCCGCAGGGCATCGGCATTGCGGCCGACGTCCTTGCCCAGCTGAGCGCCGACCGAGGCCAGCAGCATCAGGTCGATGCCGGAGGAGAAATGCTTGCCGGCGCCGGACAGCACCACCACGCGCACCGCATCGGTGGCGTCGACCCAGCGGAAGATCTCGACGATCTCGCGCCAGAAGTCGGCGTTCATGGCATTGACCTTGTCCGGACGGTTGATCTGCACATGGGCGATCTTGTCCGCCAGTTCGACGCGAAAGGCTTGGTAGTCGGACACGGCAGTCATCCTCAGCCGCTGCTCGGCAGCGCACGCAATTATTTTGTGATTAAAACCGAGCAACTATAACAAGCACGACATAAAAGTCGATGCTTGCCGCTGTGACGCAGGGCACGCCCCGGAGGTTAAGAACTGCTTTGACTATCGTGAATAAGGGATTGATCTGCCGAGGGTCTCGTCCCCTCGGCAGAGCACCAAGCTCACTCCACCAGGCAGTCGACGCAGTACTGGCCGGCCTCGGTCTGCAAGCCGTGCACGTCGATATCGAAGCCCGGGAAGGCCTGGTCGAAGGTGCGGGCGAAGGCCAGGTAGTCGAGGATCGAACGGCTCGCCGCGGTGAAGCGTTCGCCCGGCATGATCAGCGGAATACCCGGCGGATAGGGCACCAGCATCACCGCGGCGATGCGCCCCTCCAGCCGCTCGATTGGCACCGCCTCCACCGCGCCGCGCACCAGGCGATCGTAGGCGTCGGCCGGTTTGATCGCCACTTCCGGCAGCGCCGTGTACATGCTTTTCAGCGCCTTGGCCGTGGCGTTGTCGCGGTAGCAGCCGTGCAACGCGTCGCACAGGTCGCGCAGGCCCATGCCCTGGTAGCGCCCCGCGCCGGCCTGGGCGATGGACGGCAGCACCTGGGGCAGCGGCAGGTTGGCGTCGTAGCTGCGCTTGAACTCCAGCAGCTCGGTCAGCAGGGTGCTCCACTTGCCCTTGGTGATGCCCATGGAGAACAGCACCAGGAAGGAATACAGACCGGTCTTCTCCACCACCAGGCCACGCTCCCAGAGGAACTTGCTGACCACCGCCGCGGGGATGCCCTGCTCCTCCAGCTTGCCGGCGGCATTGAGCCCGGGCATCACCAGGGTCACCTTGATCGGATCGAGCAGCACGTAGTCCTGGGCCACTTCACCGAAGCCATGCCAGTCGGCATCCGGCTGCAACACCCAGTCGGCGGTGGCCAGGCTATCGGCACCGTCGGCCGCCGCCGGCTGCCAGATGCTGAACCACCAGTCATCGGCGTCGAGATTGCGCCGCACGTTGGCCAGGGCGCGGCGGAAGCTCAGCGCCTCGTCGAAAGTCTCCTGAATCAGCGAGCGGCCAGCCGGGCCCTCCATCATCGCCGAGGCCACGTCCAGCGAGGCGATGATGCCGTACTGCGGCGAGGTGGAGATGTGCATCATGAAGGCTTCGTTGAAGCGGTCGCGATCCAGCTGGCGCAGCCCGCCGTCCTGCACGTGAATCATCGAGGCCTGGCTGAAGGCCGCCAGCAGCTTGTGCGTGGAATGGGTGCTGAACACCAGCGGCGAATGTTCGTCGCACTGGGTGCCCATGCCGTAGCGGCCGGCGTAGAACTCGTGGAAGGCGGCGTAGGCGTACCAGGCTTCGTCGAAGTGCAGCACCTCGACCGAATCGCCCAGGGCCTGCTTGACCATCTCGGCGTTGTAGCACAGACCGTCGTAGGTGGAGTTGGTCACCACCGCCAGCTTGACCTTGGGCGCGCGCCCCTTGGCCAGCGGGCTGGCGTCGATCTTGGCCTGGATCGACTCCCTGCTGAACTCACTCAGGGGAATCGGTCCGATGATGCCCAGCTCGTTGCGCTCCGGGCACAGGTACAGCGGAATGGCGCCGGTCATGATGATCGAATGCAGGATCGACTTGTGGCAGTTGCGATCCACCAGTACCAGGTCGTCGCGGCCGACCATCGAGTGCCAGACGATCTTGTTCGCCGTCGAGGTGCCGTTGATCACGAAGAAGGTGTGGTCGGCGCCGAAGTTGCGCGCGGCGCGGGCCTCAGCCTCGGCCAAGGGGCCTGTGTGATCGAGCAGCGAGCCCAGCTCCGGCACCGACACGGACAAGTCCGAGCGCAGCGTGTTCTCGCCGAAGAACTGGTGGAAGGCCTGCCCCACCGGGCTCTTGCGGTAGGCCACGCCGCCGCCGTGGCCGGGCGTGTGCCAGGAATAGTTCGATTGCGCGGTGTGCTGCACCAGCGCCTTGAAGAACGGCGGCAGCAGGCCGTCGAGGTAATTGTGTGCGGCGCGCGCCACCTGGCGGGCGAGGAAGGACACCGTGTCCTCGTATAGATAGAGGATGCCGCGCAGGTGGTTGAGATCGGCCATGGCCTCGGCCGGGGCGTTCTCGATGGTGACCTGCTCGCCCAGGGCGAAGATCGGCAGCTGCGGGGCGCGCACCCGGGCGATGCGGATCAGCTCGACCATGTCCTGCAACAGGCGCTGGTTCTCCCCCGCGCCCTCGGCGGCCACCAGGATGCAGGCCAGGCCGTGGTGGGTGGAGGCGACGATGCGCCCTTCGGCGGCGCTGGCGGTGGGCAGGATGCTGAAACCGTCCTGCGTCAGCTCCTGGGCGATAGCACGCACGCGATCACCGGCGACGGTATCGGCCTTGATATCGCGGTGGACGATGAGGACGGGGAATTTGAGGTCTTTGTACATTGTGACGTCCTGAAGGCTGGCAGGTCCGACCTGCCCATCGCCTCAGGGTAGAGATTCGCCCGAACGGGCGGAACCCCCCATGCGTCACGCTATACGAAAAGGTCGCAATTGCGCTGTTGGCTTATTCCGGCGCCTGTTCCAGCTGCGCCCACAAGGCCGGCCCACCGGCGGTTTTCTCGATGGCCGCCAGCCGCGTCAGGTGCGCGGCCAGCTCGTCCTGGCTGGCGCGAATCACCCGGGTGCGCGGCCGCGCGGCGTCCAGGCGGCGGATCGGAGTGGCCTGCTGACGACCGCTGCCATCGCCGTCGCCGCCTTCGCCGGCCAGCGACAGGTTGGTCTGCCCGCCGGTCATCGCCAGGTAGACGTCGGCGAGGATCTCCGAGTCGAGCAAGGCGCCGTGCAGTTCGCGGTTGGAGTTGTCCACGCCGTAGCGCTTGCACAGCGCATCCAGGCTGTTGCGCTGCCCCGGATGCCGCTCGCGCGCCATCATCAGGGTGTCGAGCACGGTGCAGTAGTCGCTGACGTCGGCGCGCTCGCTCTGCCCCAGCAGGGCGAACTCGTTGTTGATGAAGCCGACGTCGAACGCCGCGTTGTGGATGATCAGCTGGGCGCCCTTGATGAATTCGTAGAACTCATCGGCCACGTCCTTGAACCGCGGTTTGTCGGCGACGTATTCGTTGGTGATGCCGTGAACCGCGATGGCGCCTTCGTCGATCTCGCGATCCGGGTTGAGGTAGACGTGAAAATGCCGCCCGGTCAGGCGCCGGCCCATCAGCTCGACGCAGCCGATCTCGATGATGCGGTGCCCCTCGGCGACCGGCATACCCGTGGTTTCGGTGTCCAGCACCACGTAGCGGATGACACTGTTATCGCTTGTCACGTCTCGTCTCTCTCATCAATCGCTTGCCGCACGCGGCCAACGCGGCATCTTAACCCAGCGGCTCAGCGCGCCGCGCGCACCTCGTCGACGCCGCGGTTGGCCAGCTGGTCGGCACGCTCGTTGCCAGGATGGCCGGTGTGGCCGCGCACCCATTGCCAACTGACCTGGTGACGGTTGACCTCCTCGTCCAGTTTCTGCCAGAGGTCGGCATTCTTCACCGGCTCCTTGGCAGCGGTTTTCCAGCCGCGCTTCTTCCAGTTCGGCAGCCATTCTTGGATGCCCTTCATCACGTACTGCGAGTCGGTCACCAGCTTGACCGAGCAGGGCCGGGTCAGGGCGACCAGCCCGGCAATCGCCGCCATCAGCTCCATGCGATTGTTGGTGGTACTGGGATCGCCGCCCCAGAGTTCCTTTTCCGCCCCCCGGTAGACCAGTAGAGCGCCCCAGCCGCCGGGGCCGGGATTGCCCTTGCAGGCACCATCGGTATAGATCACGACTTGATCGGTTTCAGACATTGTTTCCAGGCCTACGAAAATCGCCGCGCGCAGGCGCTTCTCGTAGAGCGCCTAACGTTCGGCATTGCGCCGGCTGACCTTGGCCACCGGCATCGGCAGCAGCTTGCCCATGGGCTCGCGGCGTGCCGGACGCAGCGGGCGCAAGCCGACCACCAGCTTGCGCGCCACCAATAGATAGAAGCCGGCGCCCGGCAACTGCCAGGCCTCGCCCCATTGCTCCAGTCGGCTCAGGCGCGCTTGCCAGGCCGCTGCAGCGAGCGGCGGACGATAGCACCCGAAGCGGCGTTTCTCCAGCGCGAAGCCGAGCAGGGTCAACCAGTCACCGACCCGATTGGGCGAGATGCAGCGTGCGCGCTTGAGTCCGTCGCCGGCGAACAGGCTGCAGGCGCCCCAGCTGCTCCAGGGGTTGATGCCGAGAATCAGCAGATGGCCGCCCGGCCGCACGCTGCGCGCCGCCTCGCGCAGCAGGCCGTGCGGCGACAGGCTGAAATCCAGGCCGTGCTGCAGCACCACCACGTCGGCGGCGTGCTCGCTGAGCGGCCAGGCCTGCTCCTCGCAGACGATCTGCACCCCCGGCAGCGGCGCCCCGAGGCGCACGTTGCACTGGATCTGCCCGGCATCCGGCGGTGGCTCGGCACCGGGGCCATAGCTGACCAGGTAACCGCCGAAGAATTTCGCCAGCTCCTGCTCCAGCAGGCGCCGCTCCTCGCCCAGCAGCAACTGGCCGAGCGGCCCGGCCAGCCAGTCACGGGCCTCGCCGATCAGCTTGAGCCAGTCGGGGTCGGCCTGGGCGAATGCCTGATCGCTCATCGGATTCCTCTCATGACAGTCGTCGTGCATGGGGACTAAGATGCACCTTTATTAGTAGCTTAGCGACCCGCAATGATCCGCATCGACGCCCTGCCCGCCTTCACCGACAACTACCTCTGGTTGCTGCAGGATGCCGCCAGCCAGCGCTGCGCCGTGGTCGACCCAGGCGATGCGGCGCCGGTGCTGGCCTGGCTGGCGGCCCATCCGGGCTGGCAACTCAGCGACATCCTGGTCACCCATCATCATTTCGACCATGTCGGCGGCATCGAAGGGCTCAAGGCCGCCACCGGCGCCCGCGTGCTCGGTCCGGCAGACGAAAACATCCCGGGACGGGACCTGGGCCTGAGCGACAACGACAGCATCGAGGTGCTCGGCCTGAAGTTTCGGGTCATCGCCGTGCCCGGTCATACCCTCGGTCATATCGCCTATTACCAGGCCGAGCAGCACCTGCTGTTCTGCGGCGACACCCTGTTCGCCGGCGGCTGCGGGCGCCTGTTCGAGGGTACGCCGCAGCAGATGCACGAATCGCTCGGGCGCCTGGCGGCGCTGCCCGGCGCCACCCAGGTGTATTGCACCCATGAGTACACCCTGAGCAACCTGCGCTTCGCCCAGGCGGTGGAGCCGGACAATCCGCAGATCGCCGCCCGTCTGGCCGAGGTCAGCCGCTGGCGCGAGGCCGGGCGCATCAGCCTGCCCTCGAACATCGCCCTGGAGCTGGCCAGCAACCCCTTCCTGCGCACTGCCGAGGCTGCGGTGATCGGCGCCGCCGAACGGCGCGACGGCCGGACCCTTGCCGAGCCAAGCGCCGTGTTCGCCAGCCTGCGCGCCTGGAAAGACCAGTTCTAAAAGCACGACGGGCGCGCAAAAAAAACGCCTGGAGCGTTTATTGACGTCGCTCTGCGACGGCCCGGCAGGCTGACCGACAGGGATGCCGGTCACAAAAGACTGGTGAAAACTTGACCAGTCCAGGCTCGATTCCTAGAATCGCCCGACCTTTTCGCCGGGAATACCACCTCGACCAATGCCTTTATCACCACGCAAGCCCTTGAATTTAAAGGCATTGGCACAAAGCACTCAGGTGCTCGTGGTGATGTGCTGCATGACCCTGGCCGGCTGTCAGAGCCTGGCCCCGTCCGCTCCGGCCGACGCCGACACCTCGCGCGCCGTCGGCCTGGAGCGTGAACCGGAGTGGCTCAGCAGCCAGGTCAAGCCTCGCGAATACGCCGACATCTGGGAGCGCATGCGCGACGGTTTCAAGCTGCAGGACGAGATCGGCATCAACCCGCGCATCGAACGCCTGCGCCTGTGGTACGCCAGCAACCCCAAGCACGTCGATACCGTCAGCGAACGCAGCGCCCCCTATATCCACTACATCGTCGAACGCCTGGCCGAGCGCGACATGCCCATGGAGCTGGCGCTGCTGCCGGTGATCGAGAGCGCCTACGACCCGCAGGCCTACTCCTCCGCCCACGCCGTCGGCCTGTGGCAGTTCATCCCCTCCACCGGCCGTCACTACAACCTGCGCCAGACCAGTTGGTACGACGGCCGCCGCGACGTCACCGCCTCGACCCAGGCTGCGCTCAACTACCTGAGCCGCCTGCACGAGATGTTCAACGGCGACTGGCTGCTCGCCCTGGCCGCCTACAACGCCGGCGAAGGCCGCATCAGCAGGGCCATCGAGCGCAACGAGAAACTCGGCCTGCCCAGCGACTACTGGAACCTGGCGCTGCCCAAGGAAACCGAAGACTACGTGCCCAAGCTGCTGGCCCTGTCGCAGGTGATCCTCACCCCGGAGGCTTACGGCGTGAGCCTGTCGCCGGTGGCCAACGAGCCCTATTTCGAACAGGTGGCGATCAAGCAGCACATGGACCTGTCGCGTGTCGCCCGCCTGGCCGACCTCGACGAGGAGGAGCTGCTGCAGCTCAACCCCGCCTACAAGCGCGGCGTCACCCTCGACGGCCCGCAGCACCTGCTGGTGCCGACGGACAAGGCGGAGATGCTCAGCGCCAACCTGGCCCTGATGAAACCGCAGGAGCTGGTCGCCTGGCAGAGCTACACCGTGCGCGCCGGCGACAGCCTGCATGGCATTGCCAACCGCCATCACCTGACGGTGAACACGCTCAAGGACGTCAACCGCCTCAGTGGCAACAACCTGCGTATCGGCCAGGTGCTGACCATTCCCGGCAAGCCCGGCGCGCAGCCGAGCGAACCGCTGTACCAGCGCAGCACGGCACAGGCGCCGGCAGCGCGCAGCTATCAGGTGAAAGACGGCGACAACCTGTGGCAGATCGCCCGCGCCCACCAGGTCTCGGTGCACGACCTGCAGCGCTGGAACAAGCTGCGGGGCAACCAGTTGAAGGTCGGCCAGCGCCTCAGCCTGGCGCCTGCCGACACGGGCAGCCAGGTCGCCAGCAACACGCGCAGCAGCACCTCGCGCGACAAGGCCACCTACTACCGGGTGCAGAAAGGCGACTCGCTGTACGTCATCGCCAAGCGTTTCAAGATCGACCTCAAGCGCCTGCAGGCCTGGAACCCGCGCAGCAGCAGCCTGCGCCCGGGACAGATGCTGACCCTCTACCTGCCCTGATCAGCGCCGGCTCAAGGCCTCCAGGCAACGCCCGGTCAGCTGGGTGAAACGCTGGAAGGCGACGAACTGCTCGTGGCGCAGCGCACGCCCGGACAGCCGGCTGTCGGCGTAGAGCACGCCGATCTCCCGCGTCCCCGCAATGATCGGCGCGATGAAGAACATCCCCGCCCCTAGGCTGCGGCGGATCGGCTGGGTGACCAGCTCGGCCAGGTTGTAGCTGGCCGGCACGCCCATCCAGATCGCCTCGCGATGACGCAGGGCATAGCTGAAGACATGCGGCTGCTCGACCTGCTCGGCCGGCAGGACGAAATCCTTCAACCACTGCTCGGTCTTGTCGCCGATCACCCGCTTCGCGCGGAAACAGCTCTGCTCGTCGGCCAGCACCGCCAGCATCACCCGCTCCAAGCCGGCGCCGCGATGCAGGCCCTTGAGCAGGGTGTCGAGGATCAGGCCGACGTCGCCGCGCTTGCTCACCATCAGGCCGAGATCCTGCAAGGCCTGCTGCAGCACCAGCAGATCCGGCTGCAGCAGGCGCGCCTTGCGCTCCTCCTGCTGCAGGCGGATCTGTTCGGGGTCGGTGTTGGGAATCAGCCGGCACAGCTTGCTGGCGCCGAAGGTGGAGGCCACCTTGACCGCCTCCTCGGCGCTGGCCAGCACCTGCTGCAGGGCATCCTCCGGGCTGAGGTCGACGAAGGCGGCCATCTTCGCCAGCACCGCCTCCATTTCCGGCGAATCCCAGCCCTGCAACGCCGCCTCGCTGATGCGCACGCCCAGCTGCACCGCATAGGCCGCCGGGTCGTGCTGGTTGGCGCCGGCATGCGCCAGGCTGACGGTTTCGCCCAGGTTCCAGCTTTTCACCAGGCCCTGGGTCAACTGCCGGAAACTGGTGCCGAGCACCTCGCGCACCGCCTCCTCCACCTCCACCCCGGGCTGGGCCAGGGCGGCGGCCAGCTCGTCGGCTTGTTCGCCACCGCAGCCCCAGAACGCCAGTTCGCCCAGGTGATGGAGCAAGGCGGCGATGAACACTTCCTCGGCATGCTTGGAGAGCACGTACCCGGCGATGTTGCGCGCCTGCACCGCGGCGTGGAAGGAGCGCGCGAGCAGCTCCTGCAGCTGCTCGCGCGGAGCGCGGGTGAGCAGACCGTCGATCAGGCTGACCGACAGGCCGATCAGCCGCACGTTGTCGAAACCGATCAGCACGATGGCCCGCGAGATGGTCTTGATGGCCTCCTGCGAGGGGTTGTAATAGACGCTGTTGCCGACCCGCAGCACCTTGGAGGTCAGCGCCGCGTCGCGCAGCAGCACGTCGGCCAATTGCTGCACCGAGGCCGAATCCTGCTGCGCCAGGCGCTGCAAATCCTGCACCACGGCGGCCAGCGCGGGCAGTTCGGCTTGGTTCAAGCGATCGATCCATGACTGCAAACCATGGCTACGTTCTGGCAAATCGGTACCCTCGCTGAGCTTTCCCCAAGTGTATGCCAAAGTGCTGTCATTGCTTGCCTGGCACGGCGGTCTTTTTCCTGCCGATACAAGCTGTTACTGTACCGACCCAGAAGCCCAAAAGCCGCCATGGATCGGATCTAACCCCCGATGCGTTCCCCCCTCCCGCTGTTCCTCAGCCTGGCCTTGAGCTTTCCCGTCTCTGCGACCATCAGCGAGAGCCACGGCTACGCCCAGTTCGGGACGCTCAAATACCCCGCCAGCTTCAGCCATTTCGACTGGGTCAACCCCGAGGCGCCCAAGGGCGGCACCCTGCGGATCATGGCCTCGGGCACCTTCGACACGCTCAATCCCTACACTTTCAAGGGCAGCAGCCCGATCTCCACTGCGCATTTCCTGCAGTACGGGGTCAACGAGCTCAACGAGCCGCTGATGGTCGGCACCGGCGCCTACGACCCCTCCGGCGACGAGCCGGCCTCCAGCTACGGGCTGATCGCCGCCAGCGTGGAGTACAGCGAGGACCGCAGCTGGGTGGTGTTCAACCTGCGTCCCGAGGCGCGCTTTCACGACGACAAGCCGATCACCGCCTACGACGTGGCCTTCTCCTACCGCCTGCTGCGCAGCGACGGCCATCCGCAGTACCGCACCCACCTGCAGGAGGTGAAGCGGGTCGACATCCTCAATCGCCAGCGCATCCGTTTCGTCTTCAAGCGCGCCGGCAACCCGCTGCTGATCCTGCGCCTGGGCGAGCTGCCGGTGCTGCCGCAGCACTACTGGAAGGACCGCGACTTCAAGGCCACCACCTTCGAGCCGCCGCTGGGCAGCGGCCCCTACCGCATCGCTCAGGTGGTGCCGGGGCGAAGCCTGGTGTTCCAACGGGTCAAGGACTGGTGGGGCAAGGATCTGCCGGTCAATCGCGGCAAGTACAACTTCGACCGCGTCGAGGTGGAGTTCTACCGCGACAACCACGTGGCCTTCGAGGCCTTCAAGGCCGGCGAATTCGACTTCTACATCGAGAACCAGGCGAAGAACTGGGCCAACGGCTACCGCTTTCCCGCCGTCACCCGCGGCGAGGTGATCCGCGCCGAGATCGCCCACCAGATCCCTACCCAGACCCAAGCACTGTTCATAAACACCCGCCGCGGCCTGTTCGGCCAGCGCAAGGTGCGCGAGGCGCTGGGACTGATGTTCGACTTCGAGTGGACCAACCGCGCCCTGTTCAACAACTCCTACGTGCGCGCCAGCAGCTACTACCCCAACAGCGAGTTCTCCGCCACCGGCAAGCCGGAAGGCGCCGAGTGGCTGCTGCTGTCGCCGCACCGCGACAAGCTGCCGGCGCGGCTGTTCAGCCAGCCCATAGTGCAACCGGTGACCGACGGCCGCGGCATCCCGCGGGAAACCTTGCGCCGCGCCCTGGGTCTATTGGCCGACGCCGGCTGGAAGCCTGCCGGCCAGGACCTGCGCAACGCCCGCGGCGAGCGTTTCGAATTCGAGATCATGCTGGTCAACCCCAGCCTCGAGCGCATCCTCCAGCCCTACGTCGCCAACCTGGCCAGCATCGGCATCCGCGCCAACCTGCGCACCGTCGACCGCGCCCAGTACAAACAGCGCCTCGACCAGTTCGACTACGACATGATCCTGCTGACCCTGCCGCAAACCTTGAGCCCCGGCCTGGAACAGTCGCTGTATTTCCACTCCAGCCAGGTGAACGTCAAGGGCAGCAAGAACTACGCTGGCGTCGCCCATCCGGTGGTCGACGCGATGATCGACAAGCTGCTCTCGGCGCAGACCCGCGACGAACAGATCGCCGCCACCCGCGCCCTGGACCGGGTCTTGCTTTGGCAGCACTACAGCATCCCCAACTGGTACATCAACTATCACCGCCTGGCGTACCGCAACCGGTTCGCCTTCGTCACCACGCCGCCCTACACCCTGGGCCTGCGCACCTGGTGGCTGAAGCCCACGGAGAACGCTCGATGACCCACCCGCTGCGCAGTTTCCTGCTTCACGGTAGCAGCCTCATCCTGCTCGGCCTGGCCGGCCTCGCCCTCGCCGCCCCCAAACACGCGGTCACCCTCTACGACGAGGCGCCCAAGTATCCGGCCGGCTTCCAGCACTTCGAATACGCCAACCCCGATGCACCGAAAGGCGGCACCTTCCGCCAGGCCGGCTTCGGCGGCTTCGACAGCCTCAACCCCTTCATCAACAAGGGCGTCGCCGCCGACGATATCGGCCTGATCTACGACACCCTCACCGTGCAGAGCCAGGACGAGCCGTTCAGCGCCTACGGCCTGGTGGCGGAGAAGATCGAGAAGGCCACCGACAATGCCTGGGTACGCTTCCACCTGCGCCAGGAGGCACGCTTTCACGACGGCACGCCGATCACCGCCGAGGACGTCAAGTTCACCTTCGATACCCTGATGGAGAAAGGCGCGCCCATGTACCGCGGCTACTACGCCGACGTCGAGCGGGTCGAGGTGGAATCGCCGCAGCGCGTGCGCTTCGTCTTCAAGCACGCCGGCAATCGCGAGTTGCCACTGATCGTCGGCCAGTTGCCGGTGCTGCCCAAGCACTGGTGGGCCGAGCGCGACTTCAGCAAGAGCAACCTGGAGGTGCCGCTCGGCAGCGGCCCGTACCAGGTCGCCCGGGTACAGGCCGGGCGCAGCATCCGCTACGAGCGGGTGACGGACTGGTGGGCCAAGGACCTGCCGGTGAGCCGCGGTTTCTACAACTTCGACGCCATCCAGATCGACTACTACCGCGACAACACCGTGGCCCTGGAGGCGCTCAAGGCCGGCCAGTTCGACTACTGGCTGGAGACCAGCGCGAAGAACTGGGCCACCGCCTACAGCGTGCCGGCCGTGGCCAACGGCCAGTTGGTCAAGGAAGAGATCCAGAACCGCAACCCTACCGGCATGCAGGGCTTCGTCTTCAACACCCGCCGCGCGCAGTTCCAGGATCGTCGCGTGCGCGAGGCCCTCGGCCTGCTGTTCGACTTCGAGTGGGCCAACAAGCGCCTGTTCAACGGCGCCTACACCCGCACCCGCAGCTACTTCGACAACTCCGAGCTGGGCTCCAGCGGCCTGCCGGGCGAGGACGAGCTGGCCATTCTCGAACCGCTGCGCGGCCAGATCCCGGCCGAGGTATTCAACGAGGAGTACCGCGTGCCGACCACCGACGGCAGCGGCATCATCCGCGAGCAGCAGCGCCGCGCCTACCAGTTGCTGCAACAGGCCGGCTGGCGCATCGACGGCGACCGCATGCTGGATGCCAGCGGCCAGCCGGTGAGCTTCGAGTTCCTCCTGGCGCAGACCGAATTCGAGCGCATCCTGCTGCCGTTCAAGCGCAACCTGGCCGATCTCGGCATGGAGCTGGTGATCCGCCGGGTCGACGTCTCGCAGTACATCAATCGCCTGCGCTCGCGCGACTTCGACATGATCGTCGGCGGCTTCGGTCAGTCCAACTCGCCGGGCAACGAGCAGCGCGAGTACTGGCACTCCTCCAGCGCCGACAATCCCGGCAGCCGCAATTTCATCGGCCTCAAGGACCCGGCCATCGACCAGATCGTCGAGGGGCTGATCAACGCCGACTCGCGCCAGAGCCTGATCGCCCATACCCGCGCCCTCGACCGCGTGCTGCTGTGGGGCCACTACGTGATCCCCAACTGGCACATCAAGACCTGGCGCGTGGCCTACTGGAACCGCTTCGAACACCCCAAGGTGACGCCGCTCTATGACATCGGCCTGCACACCTGGTGGGTACGCCCTGGCCTCGAAGAGCCAAGCGAGGCCCAGCAACAGGCGACCGAAGAGGCGAAGCAATAATGCTGGCCTATATCCTTCGCCGCCTATTGCTGATCATCCCGACCCTGTTCGGCATTCTGGTGATCAACTTCGTCATCATTCAGGCCGCGCCCGGCGGCCCGGTCGAGCAGATGATCGCCAAGTTGGAGGGGTTCGATGCGGCCGCCGGCGGCGCCACCGGGCGCATCGGCGGCGGCGGCGCCGAAGTCTCGGTGGCCGGCTCCAATTACCGCGGCGCCCAGGGCCTCGACCCGCAGCTGATCGCCGAGATCGAGAAGATGTACGGCTTCGACAAGTCGGCGCCGGAGCGTTTCTGGATCATGCTGAAAAACTACGCGCAGCTGGACTTCGGCGAGAGCTTCTTCCGCGACGCCAAGGTCATCGACCTGATCGTCGAGAAAATGCCGGTGTCGATTTCCCTGGGGCTGTGGAGCACCTTGATCATGTACCTGGTCTCCATCCCCCTGGGGATCGCCAAGGCCACCCGCCACGGCAGCGCCTTCGACGTCTGGACCAGCTCGGCGATCATCGTCGGTTACGCCATCCCGGCCTTCCTCTTCGCCATCCTGCTGATCGTGCTGTTCGCCGGCGGCAGCTACTTCGACTGGTTCCCGCTGCGCGGCCTGACCTCGAACAACTTCGATGAGCTCAGCCTCGGCGGCAAGATTCTCGACTATCTCTGGCACCTGGTGCTGCCGGTTACCGCGCTGGTGATCGGCAACTTCGCCACCCTGACCCTGCTGACCAAGAACAGCTTCCTCGACGAGATCAACAAGCAGTACGTGGTCACCGCCCGCGCCAAGGGCCTGACCAACCACCGCGTGCTCTACGGTCACGTGTTCCGCAACGCCATGCTGCTGATCATCGCCGGCTTCCCCGCCGCCTTCATCGGCATCTTCTTCACCGGCTCCTTGCTGATCGAAGTGATCTTCTCCCTCGACGGCCTCGGCCTGATGAGCTTCGAGGCGGCGATCAACCGCGACTACCCGGTGGTGTTCGGCACCCTGTTCATCTTCACCTTGCTGGGGCTGATCGTGAAATTGATCGGTGACATCACCTACACCCTGGTCGATCCACGTATCGACTTCGAAAGCCGGGAGGGCTGAATATGAAGCTTTCCCCGCTCAATCAACGGCGTTTCGAGCGTTTCAAGGCGCACAAGCGCGGCTGGTGGTCGCTGTGGCTGTTCCTCGTGCTGTTCGGCCTGAGCCTGGGCGCCGAGCTGATCGCCAACGACAAGCCGCTGGCGGTGCGCTACGACGGCCAGTGGTACTTCCCGGTACTCAAGCGCTACCCGGAGACGGTGTTCGGCGGCGAGTTCCCGCTGCAGGCCAACTACAAGAGCCCCTATATCCAGGAGCTGATCGCGGCAAAGGACGGCTGGATGCTCTGGCCGCCGATTCCCTTCAGCTACTCGAGCATCAACTACGACCTGGAAGTGCCCGCCCCCGCCCCGCCCTCGGCGCAGAACTGGCTGGGCACCGACGATCAGGGCCGTGACGTGCTGGCACGGGTGATCTACGGCTTTCGCATCTCGGTGCTGTTCGCCCTGATCCTGACCCTGGCCAGCTCGGTGATCGGCGTGATCGCCGGCGCCCTGCAGGGCTTCTACGGCGGCTGGGTCGATCTGCTCGGCCAGCGCTTCCTGGAAATCTGGTCGGGCCTGCCGGTGCTCTACCTGCTGATCATCCTCGCCAGCTTCGTCCAGCCGAACTTCTGGTGGCTGCTGGGCATCATGCTGCTGTTCTCCTGGATGAGCCTGGTCGACGTGGTGCGCGCCGAATTTCTGCGCGGGCGTAACCTGGAATACGTGCGTGCCGCGCGGGCGCTGGGCATGGAGAACGGCGCCATCATGTTCCGCCATATCCTGCCCAACGCCATGGTTTCGACCATGACCTTCATGCCCTTCATCCTCACCGGCGCCATCGGCACCCTCACCGCCTTGGACTTCCTCGGCTTCGGCCTGCCACCCGGCGCCCCCTCGCTCGGTGAACTGGTCGCCCAGGGCAAGAGCAACCTGCAGGCGCCCTGGCTGGGCATCAGCGCCTTCGCCGTGCTGGCGATCATGCTGAGCCTGCTGGTGTTCATCGGCGAAGCCGCCCGCGATGCCTTCGACCCGAGGAAATGACATGAGCCAGCACGAAACCCTGCTGCAAGTACGCGACCTGGCCGTCGAGTTCGTCATGGGCGAGCAATGCCAGCGCGTGGTCGAAGGCGTCAGCTTCGACATCCGCAAGGGCGAGACCCTGGCCCTGGTCGGCGAAAGCGGCTCGGGCAAGTCGGTCACCGCCCACTCCATCCTGCGCCTGCTGCCCTACCCGCTGGCGCGCCATCCGGCCGGCAGCATCGAGTATGCCGGCGAGGACCTGCTCAAGCTCGGCGAGGGCCGTCTGCGCGGCATCCGCGGCAACCGCATCGCCATGGTGTTCCAGGAGCCGATGACCTCGCTCAACCCGCTGCACAGCATCGAAAAGCAGATCAACGAGGTGCTCGCCCTGCACAAGGGCCTGCGCGGCAAGGCCGCCAGCGCCCGCACCCTGGAACTGCTGGAGCTGGTCGGCATCCCCGAGCCAGCCAAGCGCCTCAAGGCCTACCCGCACGAGCTGTCCGGCGGCCAGCGCCAGCGGGTGATGATCGCCATGGCCCTGGCCAACGAGCCCGAGCTGCTGATCGCCGACGAACCGACCACCGCACTGGACGTCACCGTGCAGCTGAAAATCCTCGAACTGCTCAAGGATCTGCAGGCGCGCCTGGGCATGTCGCTGCTGCTGATCAGCCACGATCTCAATCTGGTGCGCAGAATTGCCCATCGCGTATGTGTCATGCAGCAAGGTCGCATCGTCGAACAGGCGTCGTGTGAAAACTTGTTCCAGGCGCCACAGCATCCCTATACCAAGGAACTGCTCGGCGCCGAACCCAGCGGCGAGCCCGCGGCCAACCCCGTGGGCCAGCCGCTGCTGGAAGTGGACGACCTGCGCGTATGGTTCCCGATCAAGAAGGGCCTGCTGCGCCGGACGGTAGATCATGTCAAGGCGGTGGACGGCATCAACTTCAGCCTGCCCCAGGGTCAGACCCTGGGCATAGTCGGCGAAAGCGGTTCCGGCAAATCCACCCTGGGCATGGCCATCCTGCGGCTGCTCGCCAGTCGCGGCGACATCCGCTTCCAGGGCCAGCAGTTGCAGGGTCTGAGCCAGCATGAGGTACGGCCGCTGCGGCGGCAGATGCAGGTGGTGTTCCAGGACCCCTTCGGCAGCCTGAGCCCGCGCATGTCGGTGGGCCAGATCGTTGGCGAGGGCCTGCGCATTCATGGCATGGGCAACGAGGCGGAGCAGGAACAGGCGATCATCGACGCGCTTTTGGAGGTAGGGCTGGACCCGCAGACGCGGCACCGCTACCCCCACGAGTTTTCCGGCGGGCAACGGCAGCGGATTGCCATTGCTCGGGCACTGGTGTTGAAACCGGCGCTGATCCTGCTGGACGAGCCCACCTCGGCGCTCGACCGCACGGTACAGCGTCAGGTGGTGGAGTTGTTGCGCGGCTTGCAGGCCAAGTACAACCTGACCTATCTGTTTATCAGCCATGACCTGGCGGTAGTCAGAGCGCTGAGCCACCAACTGATGGTGGTCAAGCAGGGCCAGGTGGTCGAACAGGGGTCTGCCGAGTCGATCTTCGGCGCACCGCAACACCCTTATACACAGCAGTTGCTGGAAGCCGCTTTCATGGCCCCGGCAACCGCTCACTGATCCTTGAAACAGGAAGAGGAATAGCACAATGGGTTTTCTAACCGGTAAGCGCGTACTCATCGTTGGCGTTGCCAGCAAACTGTCCATCGCCTCGGGTATCGCCGCCGCCATGCACCGCGAAGGTGCCGAGCTGGCTTTCACCTACCAGAACGAAAAGCTCAAGGGCCGCGTCGAGGAGTTCGCCGCCGGCTGGGGCTCCAGCGCCGACCTGTGCTTCCCCTGCGACGTGGCCAGCGATGAGGAGATCGACGCGGTATTCGAAGCGCTGAGCAAGAAGTGGGACGGCCTGGACTGCATCGTCCACTCCGTCGGTTTCGCCCCGGGCGACCAGCTCAACGGCGACTTCACCGCGGTGACCACCCGCGAAGGCTTCAAGATCGCCCACGACATCAGCGCCTACAGCTTCGTTGCCCTGGCCAAGGCCGGCCGCGAGATGATGAAGGGCCGCAACGGCAGCCTGCTGACCCTCTCCTACCTGGGCGCCGAGCGCACCATGCCCAACTACAACGTCATGGGCATGGCCAAGGCCAGCCTGGAAGCCGGCGTCCGCTACCTGGCCGGCAGCCTCGGCCCGGAAGGCACCCGCGTCAACGCCATCTCTGCCGGCCCGATCCGCACCCTGGCCGCCAGCGGTATCGCCAGCTTCCGCAAGATGCTGGCTGCCAACGAGAAGCAGACCCCGCTGCGCCGCAACGTCACCATCGAGGAAGTCGGCAATGCCGGCGCCTTCCTCTGCTCCGACCTGGCCTCGGGCATCAGCGGCGAGATCATGTACGTCGACGGCGGCTTCAACACCACCGCCATGGGCGCGATGGAAGACTGAGGGGCTCGTTCCCGGCAATAGCAGATTGCCGGGAACGACTTGAGACGCCCCATCAGGCAATAAAAAACCCGCACGGCGTGCGGGTTTTTTATTGCCTGAAGAGCGCCTCGAACGAGGCGCCCGGAAAGGCTTAGAAACGCTCGATATCGGCCTTGGCTTCGAGCTGCTTGCGGTAGGCGGCGAAGTCCTGCTGACCGGCGCGCGAGGCCAGGAAGTTGCGATACATGCCCAGCTCCTCCGCGCTCAGCGCCTGCTCCGGCACATTCAACCCGTCCAGACGCAGCAGCACGTAGTCGCCGTTGTTCAACGTCACCCCGGCATAGGTCGGCGTGCCGGCGGCAGCCGGCTTGGGCATGCGGAACAGCGCCTGCAGCACCTTGGGTTCGACACCCTCCTGGCTGCGCGTCGCCGCTTCCTGCACCTGCCAGCTCTCGCTGCTGCCCTCGCCGGCCTGCACCGCCGCCAGCAGCTTCTCGCCTTCGGCCTTGGCCGCGGCCGCGGCGCGCTCCTGCAACAGGTGGCTGCGAATGCTCTCGGCGACCTGCTCCAGCGGCAGCTGTTCGGGCTTCTTGTGCTCCTTCACCCGGACCACCACGACAGTGCTCGGATCCAGTTCGATGGTGGAGCTGTTGTTGCCGTCTTCCAGCACTTCCGGGCTGAACGCCGCCTGCAGCACCTGGCGGTTGGCGGTGACGCCAGTGGCGCCGCCTTCGCGACCGACCGCCTCGCTGACCTTGACCTCCAGACCGAGCTCCTGCGCCGGCTGCGCCAGATCGGACGCCTCGAACGCCGCGTCTTCCAGCTGCTTGGTGGCCTCGACGAAGCGCTGCTCGACCTGCTGCGCCTTGTAGTCGCGCGCCAGCTTGTCCTTCAGGCTGTCGAAACTCGGCACCTCGGGCGCCTGCACGCCGAGTAGTTTGATCAGGTGCCAGCCGAATTCGCTCTTCACCGGTGCGGACACCTGGCCCTGCTGCAGGGCGTAGAGCGCCTCTTCGAAAGACGGGTCGTAGACGCCGGGGCCGGCGTAACCCAAATCGCCGCCATCGGCAGCGGAGCCCGGATCCTGGGAGAACTCCTTGGCCAGCGCGGCGAAGTCCTCGCCGGCGTCGATACGCGCCTTGAGCTCCTCGAGCTGGCTACGCGCCGCCTCGTCGTCGCCCTCGATCAGGATATGCGCCGCCTGGCGCTGCTCGGCCAGGTTGGCGATTTCGCTCTGATACAGCGGCTGCAGCTCTTCGTCGCTGACCTCGACCTGATCGAAGAAGCTGTCCTTGTGCAGCTCGACGTACTCCAGCACCACCTGCTCGGGGCTCATGAACTCGCTGGCGTGTTCGTCGTAATAGGCCTGCACGTCGCTATCGGCCAGCTCGACCGTCGTCGGGTCGGCCTTGATCGCCAGGCTGGCGAAGTCGCGGGTCTGCCGCTCCAGGCTGGCGAACGCACGGGCTTCCTGCTCGGTGACGAAGCTGCTGGCACCGAGGCCGGCGCGCAGCTGACCGATGAGCATTTCCTCTTCCAGCATCTGGCGGAACTGCAGGCGGCCGTAGCCCATCTGGCGGATCACCTGATCGAAGCGCGCGGCATCGAAACGGCCATCGACCTGGAATTCGGGGGTTTGCAGAATGACCTGATCCAGCGCCGCCTGGGAGAAGGCGAAATCGGCATCGCCGGCGCCCTGCAGCAGCAGCTTGCGGTCGATCAAACCCTTGAGTGCGGACTCGCGCAGCAGGCGCTCGTCGAGCAGCGAGGCATCGAAATCACGCCCCAGCTGTTGCAGCAGCTGACGACGCTGCATTTCCACGGCCTGGCCCAGCTCGTTGAGCGTGACCTCGTCACCGTTGACCGCGGCAGCATTCTGGCTGTTGCTGGTGCCGGTGAGAATCGCCTCGAAGCCGGTAAAGGCCATCAGCAGGACGATGAGGCCGATGATGGTTTTGGCAATCCAACCCTTTGAATTGTCCCTGATATTTTGCAGCATGCTTCCCCCAGAACGTCCGTAAAGAATGACCGGCCGCGCAGCGTGGGTAATGTCCGGATAGAAGAAAGGCGCATCCGAGGATGCGCCTTCTCGTAACGTGCGAAGCGGCTGATGCGGGCTGAGCCGACCTTGGCGCTTCGCGACCACTGCACAACCTGTGCGCAGCGGCGGGGCAAAGACCCGGAAGACGCTTAGTTGACGGCGTCTTTCAGAGCTTTACCGGCTTTGAAGCCCGGGATCTTGGCAGCAGCGATGCTGATCGGCTTGCCGGTCTGCGGGTTGCGACCAGTGCGAGCAGCGCGCTCTTTGACAGCGAAGGTACCGAAACCAACCAGTACAACGGAATCGCCAGCCTTCAGAGCGCCAGTGACGGATTCAATCACTGCATCCAGCGCGCGGCCAGCAACAGCTTTCGGGATATCAGCAGATGCAGCGATGGCATCGATCAGTTCCGACTTGTTCACTCTAAGTCCCCTTATTTCTGTTGAGTTTGTTTCTTGATTTTTAGTGTAAGCAAAGCGGGTGCTGGATGGCCTGCCGACACAATAAGAGCCGCTTTATAACAAGGGCTCAAAAAATGTGTCAAGGAAGCCCCCCGGCTAATGCGTGCTGATTCGCTCCTTGGAATCAGACTCGCGTTTGTCATCCGTTGCAACCATCTCCGGAGCCGCATCGGGCAAGGGCTCCGGGGCGTATTGCAGCGCAATTTGCAGGACCTCGTCAATCCATTTAACCGGTTTAATCTGCAGGTCTTGCTTAATATTTTCCGGAATTTCCCGCAGGTCGCGCACGTTTTCTTCCGGAATGATCACCGTCTTGATACCGCCCCGGTGAGCCGCCAGAAGTTTTTCCTTGAGCCCGCCAATGGCCAACACCTGACCACGCAGAGTGATCTCGCCGGTCATGGCCACGTCAGCGCGCACCGGAATCTGGGTCAGTGCCGACACCAGCGCGGTGCACAGGCCGATACCCGCGCTGGGGCCGTCCTTGGGCGTGGCGCCTTCCGGCATGTGGATGTGAACGTCGCGCTTCTCGTTGAAATCGGCGGCGATCCCCAGGCTCTTGGCGCGACTGCGCACCACGGTCATGGCAGCGGTCATGGACTCGGCCATGACGTCGCCCAGCGAGCCGGTCTTGATCAGCACGCCCTTGCCCGGTACCACGGCGGTTTCTATGGTCAGCAACTCGCCGCCCACCTGGGTCCAGGCCAGACCGGTGACCTGGCCGATCTGATCCTGCTGCTCGGCCAGGCCGTAGCGGTACTTGCGCACGCCGAGAAAATGCTCCAGCGACTCGGCCGTGACCTGAACCTGGAAGCGCTTCTCGCGCAGATGCTCCTTCACCGCCTTGCGGCAGACCTTGGCGATCTGCCGCTCCAGGCCGCGCACCCCGGCCTCGCGGGTGTAGTAGCGGATGATGTCGCGAATGGCGCCTTCGTCGAACACCAGCTCGCCCTTCTTCAGGCCGTTGGCCTGGGTCTGCTTCGGCGCCAGGTACTTGATGGCGATATTGACCTTCTCGTCCTCGGTATAGCCCGGCAGGCGGATGACTTCCATGCGGTCCAGCAGCGGCCCGGGAATGTTCATCGAGTTGGCGGTGCAGAGGAACATCACGTCGGACAGGTCGTAATCGACTTCCAGATAGTGATCGTTGAAGTTGTGGTTCTGCTCCGGATCGAGCACCTCGAGCAACGCCGAGGCGGGGTCGCCGCGCATGTCCTGACCCATCTTGTCGATCTCGTCGAGCAAGAACAGCGGGTTGCGCACGCCGACCTTGGTCATCTTCTGGATCAGGCGGCCGGGCATCGAGCCGATGTAGGTGCGGCGGTGGCCGCGAATTTCGGCTTCGTCGCGTACACCGCCCAGGGCCATGCGCACGAACTTGCGGTTGGTCGCGGTGGCGATGGATTCGGCCAGCGAGGTCTTGCCCACGCCGGGCGGGCCGACCAGGCAGAGCACCGGCCCCTTGAGCTTCTTCACCCGCTTCTGCACGGCGAGGTACTCGAGGATGCGCTCCTTGACCTCCTCCAGGCCGTAGTGGTCGGCATCGAGAATGCTCTCGGCGCGCGCCAGATCGAGGCGCACCTTGCTCTCGGCCTTCCACGGCACGTTGACCAGCCAATCGATGTAGGTACGCACCACGGTGGCTTCGGCAGACATCGGCGACATCTGCTTGAGCTTGTTCAGCTCGGCATTGGCCTTGGTCAGCGCCTCCTTGGACAGACCGGCGTTGTCGATGCGCTTGCGCAGCTCGTCGAGCTCGCTATGCCCTTCGTCGATGTCGCCCAGCTCCTTCTGAATGGCCTTCATCTGCTCATTCAGGTAGTACTCGCGCTGGCTGCGCTCCATCTGCTTCTTGACCCGGCCGCGAATGCGCTTTTCCACCTGCAGCAGGTCGATCTCGGCATCCAGCAGCGCCAGCACATGCTCGACACGAGCGGACAGCGAGGTGATTTCGAGGATCTCCTGCTTCTGCTCGATCTTCAGTGCCATATGCGCCGCCATGGTGTCGACCAGCCGGCTCGGCTCGTCGATGCCGTTGAGCGAGGACAGCACCTCGGCCGGCACCTTCTTGCCCAACTGCACGTACTGCTCGAACTGGCTCAGCAGGCTGCGGGTGAACACCTCGGACTCGCGCTCGGCGGTGTCACCCTCCTCGATCAGTTGCACCTCGGCACGGCAGTGGCCGCCGACCTCTATGAAGCGCTCGATGGCACCGCGCTGCTCGCCCTCGACCAGCACCTTGACGGTGCCGTCGGGCAGCTTGAGCAGCTGCAGTACGGTGGCGACGGTACCGACCCGATACAGATCCTGATCATCCGGATCATCGACCGCAGGATTCTTCTGGGCGACCAGAAGAATCTGCTTGTCGCCCGTCATCGCTGCCTCCAGGGCTTCGATAGATTTCTCGCGCCCGACAAAAAGCGGGATCACCATGTGCGGATAGACCACAACATCGCGCAATGGCAGGAGAGGCAATTCGATGGTTGTCTTCATGATTTCGGCTCAGCGGCGGCCATAAGGCCGTAAACAGATGGGATTACCCTTGGCTTTTAAGATGGGGGTAGGCCCGGCAAAAAACAAGCACTGCGGCCAGAAAAGCGAAGGGGCCCAGCGGGCCCCTTCATTGCACCATGTAACTCGAGCGTTACACGTCTGGCGCGGCTTTGGCTTGCGGCTCGCTGTTCTCGTAGATCAGTAGCGGCTTGGAGCTGCCTTCGATCACGCTCTCGTCGATCACCACCTTGCTCACTTCCTGCTGGGAGGGGATCTCGTACATGGTGTCGAGCAGGATGCCCTCGAGGATCGAACGCAGGCCGCGGGCGCCGGTCTTGCGCTCCAGGGCCTTGTGCGCGACGGATTTCAGCGCATCCGGACGGAACTCCAGATCCACCCCTTCCATCTCGAACAGCTTGGCATACTGCTTGGTCAGCGCGTTCTTCGGCTCGGTGAGAATCTGCACCAGCGCCGCTTCGTCCAGCTCCTCGAGGGTGGCGATCACCGGCAGGCGACCGACGAACTCGGGGATCAGACCGAACTTGACCAGATCGTCCGGCTCCACTTCACGCAGGGACTCGCCGAGTTTCTTACCGGTGTCCTTGCTGCGCACCTCGGCGTTGAAACCGATGCCACCCTTGGTCGAGCGCCCCTGGATGACCTTCTCCAGGCCGGAGAAGGCGCCGCCGCAGATGAACAGGATGTTGCGCGTATCGACCTGCAGGAACTCCTGCTGCGGATGCTTGCGCCCGCCCTGCGGCGGAACCGAGGCCACGGTGCCTTCGATCAGCTTGAGCAGCGCCTGCTGCACGCCCTCGCCCGACACATCGCGGGTGATCGAGGGATTGTCCGACTTGCGCGAGATCTTATCGATTTCATCGATATAGACGATGCCCATCTGGGCCTTCTCGACGTCGTAGTCGCACTTCTGCAACAGCTTCTGGATGATGTTCTCGACGTCCTCGCCCACGTAACCGGCTTCGGTCAGGGTGGTGGCGTCGGCGATGGTGAACGGCACGTTGAGCAGACGCGCCAGGGTTTCCGCCAGCAGGGTCTTGCCCGAGCCGGTCGGACCGATCAGCAGAATATTGCTCTTGCCCAGCTCGACATCGTCTTTCTTGTCGCGCTGGTTGAGGCGCTTGTAGTGGTTGTACACCGCTACCGAAAGCACCTTCTTGGCCCGCTCCTGACCGATCACATACTGATCGAGGATGCTGCTGATTTCCTTGGGAGCCGGCAATTTGTGCGCACTGCTCTCGGCCTGGGCTTCCTGCACCTCCTCGCGGATGATGTCGTTGCACAGGTCGACGCACTCGTCGCAGATGAATACGGAGGGACCGGCAATCAATTTGCGTACTTCATGCTGGCTTTTGCCGCAGAAAGAGCAATAGAGCAGCTTGCCGTTGTCCTCGCCGTTGCGGGTATCAGTCATTCGATCAATCCAATACGGTAGGCTTGAAACACAAGATGAAGGCAAATGCGGGCATTTTCAAGCCCGCGACGCGGCCGACTCGTCGCCGACCGCTCTATGGCGCGGTGCTTCAGACCGCCAGTTGACGCTTGTCCAGAACCTTGTCGATCAGACCGTACTCCACCGCCGCCTCGCCGCTCATGAAGTTGTCGCGGTCGGTATCCTTGGCGATGACCTCGATCGGCTGGTTGCAGTGGTCGGCGAGGATCTTGTTCAGGCGCTCGCGAATGGTGAGGATCTCGCGGGCATGGATCTCGATATCCGAGGCCTGGCCCTGGAAGCCGCCCAGCGGCTGGTGGATCATCATGCGCGAATGCGGCAGGCAGTAACGCTTGCCGGCGGCGCCGCCAGCCAGCAGCAACGCCCCCATGCTGCAGGCCTGGCCGATGCAGATGGTGGAGACGTCCGGCTTAATGAACTGCATGGTGTCGTAGATCGACATGCCGGCAGTCACCGCACCGCCCGGCGAGTTGATGTACAGGTGGATGTCCTTGTCCGGGTTCTCCGCTTCGAGGAACAGCAGCTGCGCCACCACCAGGTTGGCCATGTAGTCTTCGACCGGGCCGACCAGGAAGATCACCCGCTCTTTGAGCAGGCGCGAATAGATGTCGTAGGCACGCTCACCGCGGGCCGACTGTTCGACGACCATGGGCACCAGGCCGCCGGCGGCCTGGATGTCGGGCATGTGTTGCATAAAAGGATTGCGGGACATGTCTTGCGCTCACTCCCTAAATAGTCATGTCTCAAATACGCATAAGCCAGCACTAAGGCTGGCTTATGGTGTGCTCGAACGAGGTTGCGAGATCAGTCGGCTTTCGGGGCTTCTGCCGGCTTGACTGCGTCTTCGTAGGAGACCGTTTTGTCGGTCACGTTGGCCTTCTGCAGAACAGTATCTACAACTTGTTCTTCCAGTACAACCGAGCGAACTTCGTTCATCTGCTGGTCGTTCTTGTAGTACCAGGCCACAACCTGCTCCGGCTCCTGGTAGGCCGACGCCATTTCCTGGATCAGCTCGCGCACGCGGGCGTCATCGGGCTTCAGCTCGAACTGCTTGACCACTTCGGCGACGATCAGACCCAGCACGACGCGGCGCTTGGCCTGCTCTTCGAACAGCTCGGCCGGCAGCTGATCCGGCTTGATGTTGCCGCCGAACTGCTGAACGGCCTGCACGCGCAGACGGTTCACTTCGTTGCTGATCAGCGCCTTCGGCACTTCGACCGGGTTGGCGGCCAGCAGGCCGTCCATCACCTGGCTCTTCACCTTGGACTTGATGGCCTGGCGCAGTTCGCGCTCCATGTTCTTGCGTACTTCGGCGCGGAAGCCTTCCAGACCGCCTTCCTTGATGCCGAACAGGGCGAAGAACTCGTCGTTCAGCTCAGGCAGTTGCGGGGCGGAAACGCTGTTCACGGTGACGGTGAACTCGGCGGTTTTGCCGGCCAGGTCGAGGTTCTGGTAGTCCTCGGGGAAGGTCGGGGTGATCACGCGCTCTTCACCAGCCTTGACGCCGACCAGGGCATCTTCGAAGCCCGGGATCATGCGACCGGAGCCCAGCACCAGCTGGGTGCCCTTGGCACTGCCGCCGGCGAAGGCTTCGCCATCGATCTTGCCGACGAAGTCGATGTTCAGCTGGTCGCCATTCTCGGCGGCACGCTCGACGGCTTCGAAACGGGTGTTCTGCTTGCGCAGGATGTCCAGCATGTTGTCGACGTCGCTATCGACCACGTCGGCTTGCAGGCGCTCGATGGCGATGGAGTCGAAACCGGCAACCTGGAACTCGGGGAACACTTCGAAGGTGGCGACGTATTCCAGATCCTTGCCCTTCTCGAAGGACTTCGGCTCGACGGACGGCGCACCAGCCGGGTTCAGCTTCTGCTCGACCACGGCTTCGTAGAAGGTGGCCTGGATCAGGTCGCCCAGGGCTTCCTGACGAGCGGCGTCTTCGTAACGCTGACGGATGACGCTCATCGGCACCTTGCCAGGACGGAAGCCAGGAACCTTGGCGCGACGGGCAGTCTGCTGCAGACGCTTGTTGACTTCGGTCTCGATGCGCTCGACGGGGACGCCGACGGTCATGCGGCGCTCAAGAGCAGAAGTGCTTTCAACAGAAACTTGCATGGATATTCCTCGTTGCACAGACATAAGCCGGCTCGAACCGGCCCCGAATCAAGGGCATGCATTCTAGAGGGTCGATGTGCAGAAGTCACCCTAGAAGCAGGCGGCAGTCGGGAGGGCTATATAAAGATGGTGCGGACGGAGAGACTCGAACTCTCACACCTTGCGGCGCCAGAACCTAAATCTGGTGTGTCTACCAATTTCACCACGTCCGCGTGGTCGGAACCTTAAAACAAAAACGCCAGGCTTTGGGGCCTGGCGTTCTGGAATATGGGGTGGACGATGGGAATCGAACCCACGACACCAGGAGCCACAATCCTGTGCTCTACCAACTGAGCTACGCCCACCATATTGCTTTTTCGCTTGCATGCCTAGCTGCCAAATGGCACGCCCGGCAGGACTCGAACCTGCGACCATCCGCTTAGAAGGCGGATGCTCTATCCAGCTGAGCTACGGGCGCCTATCCATCTGCAAGCGCAGACTTAAAGCTTTCGGCTTAGGCTCTACCACAAGGGCTTTGCCGCTGCCGTCTTACCCAGCGACTGGCTGTGCTCGACAAGCGGGGCGAATGTTATAGAGGCGGCCACACCCCGTCAACAGAAAAAATCAAAAAAATTCAGCGATATAAAGGAGTTACGCGAAAACGACGGCAGGCGCCTTTGCCCGGGGGAGCGCCCATGCGAGAATGCGCGTCCTTTTTTCATCCTTATTAATGGTTAATCAGCGCAATGACCGCACAACTGATCGACGGCAAGGCGATCGCCGCCAGCCTCCGCCAGCAGATTGCCCAACGTGTCGCCGAGCGCCGCCAGCAAGGCCTGCGCGCGCCGGGCCTGGCCGTGATCCTGGTCGGTACCGATCCCGCCTCCCAGGTCTATGTGTCCCACAAACGCAAGGACTGCGAAGAGGTCGGTTTCCTCTCCCGCGCCTACGACCTGCCAGCAGAGACCAGCCAGGCCGATCTGCTCGCCCTGATCGACGAACTCAACGAAGACCCGGCCATCGACGGCATCCTGGTGCAACTGCCGTTGCCCGAACACCTGGACTCCTCCCTGCTGCTCGAGCGCATTCGCCCGGACAAGGACGTGGACGGCTTCCACCCCTACAACATCGGTCGCCTGGCCCAGCGCATGCCGCTGCTGCGCCCTTGCACGCCGAAGGGCATCATGACCCTGCTGCAAAGCACCGGCGTCGATCTGTACGGCATGCATGCCGTAGTAGTCGGCGCCTCCAATATCGTCGGCCGGCCGATGGCCATGGAGCTGCTGCTGGCCGGTTGCACCGTCACCGTCACCCACCGCTTCACCAAGGATCTGCCGACCCACGTTGGCCAGGCCGACATCGTCGTGGTCGCCGCCGGCAAGCCGGGTCTGGTCAAGGGCGAGTGGATCAAGGAAGGCGCCATCGTCATCGACGTCGGCATCAACCGTCAGGAAGACGGCAAGCTGGTCGGCGACGTGGTCTACGAGACCGCCCTGCCCCGCGCCGGCTGGATCACCCCGGTGCCGGGCGGCGTCGGCCCGATGACCCGCGCCGGCCTGCTGGAAAACACCCTGCACGCAGCCGAACACCTGCATAAATAAGCAGCGCTACACAACGAACAACGGCACCCGCGGGTGCCGTTGTCGTTTCTGCCTTACCGATCAGTTGCGCGCCTGCTCCCAGGATTTAAGCAGCTCGTCATAGGCGATGGTCTCGCCCTTGGGCTTTTCGTTGTCCAGCTTCGGTTTCGGCGCACCCGGCTGATCCAGCCAGTATTGCGGATCACGCGGCTCGTTCAGCTTCGGCCCGCATTCACCCAGCACGCCGGAGCGCTCCAGGCGGCCGAGCATGGTGTCCTGCGCCGCGGCCAGACCATCGAGCGCCTGCTGCGGGGTCTTGTCGCCGCTGGCGGCCTCGGCGATGAACTGCCACCACAGCTGGGCCAGACGTGGATAGTCCGGCACGTTGGTGCCGGTCGGCGTCCATTGCACCCGCGCCGGGCTGCGGTAGAACTCCACCAGCCCGCCGAGCTTGGGCGCGGCGTCGGTCATGGCCTGGGAATTGATGTCCGACTCACGAATCGGCGTCAGGCCGACCAGGGTCTTCTTCAGCGAGACGGTCTTGGAGGTGACGAACTGGGCGTAGAGCCAGGCAGCCAGACGCTGCTTCTCCGGGGTGGACTTGAGGAAGGTCCAGGAGCCGGCGTCCTGGTAGCCGAGCTTCATGCCCTCCTCCCAGTACGGGCCCTTGGGCGACGGTGCCATGCGCCACTTCGGCGTACCGTCCTCGTTGACCACCGGCAGGCCCGGCTTGGTCATGTCGGCGGTAAAGGCGGTGTACCAGAAGATCTGCTGGGCGATGGCGCCCTGCGCCGGCACCGGCCCCGCCTCGGAGAAGGTCATGCCCTGGGCTTCCGGCGGCGCGTATTGACGCATCCAGTCGACGTACTTGCTGGTCGCGTAGACCGCCGCCGGGCCGTTGGTGTCACCGCCACGGGCGACGCTGGAGCCCACCGGCCGGCAGCCGTCGACGCGAATGCCCCATTCGTCCACCGGCAGGCCGTTGGGCAGGCCCTTGTCGCCGCCGCCGGCCATGGAGAACCAGGCATCGGTAAAGCGCCAGCCCAGCGACGGGTCCTTCTTGCCGTAATCCATATGGCCGTAGACGCGCTGGCCGTCGATTTCCTTGACGTGCACCGAGAAGAACTCGGCGATGTCCTCGTAGGCCGACCAGTTGACCGGCACGCCCAGCTCGTAGCCGTAGATTTCCTTGAACTTGGCCTTGAGCTCCGGGCGCTCGAACCAGTCGGCGCGGAACCAGTAGAGGTTGGCGAACTGCTGGTCGGGCAGCTGGTAGATCTTCTTGTCCGGCCCGGTGGTGAAGGAGATGCCGATGAAGTCCTCGAGATCCAGGGTCGGCGAAGTGAAGTCCTTGGCCTCGCCGGCGATCATGTCGCTGATCGCCACCGCCTTGCCGTAGCGCGCGTGGGTGCCGATCAGGTCGGAGTCGTTGACCCAGCCGTCGTAGATGTTCTTGTCCGACTGCATCTGGGTCTGCAGCTTCTCGACCACGTCGCCTTCCTGCAGCAGGTCGTGCTTGAGCTTGATCCCGGTGATCTCGCTGAAGGCGCGAGCCAGCACCTTGGACTCGTACTCGTGGGTGGTGATGGTTTCCGACACCACGCTGATGTTCATGCCGCGGAACGGCTCGGCGGCCTTGATGAACCATTTCAGCTCTTCAAGCTGCTGCTCGGGCGTCAGGGTCGAGGGATTGAACTCCTCGGCGATCCATTTCTT
Organism: Pseudomonas sp. AOB-7; assembly: GCF_003696305.1. Classification (GTDB taxonomy): domain Bacteria; phylum Pseudomonadota; class Gammaproteobacteria; order Pseudomonadales; family Pseudomonadaceae; genus Aquipseudomonas. Next base: position 461,736 of record NZ_RFFK01000002.1, read on the forward strand.
CGCGGCCTCCTCAAAGGCATCGGCCCAGGCCGCACCGCTCAAACCGGACAACGCCAGCAGGGCGGCCAACGCCATGCTATGTCGGGTCTTGTTGTTATTGTCGAACATAGAGACCTCCATCTCAGGATATGGGGAGAGGCATACCGGTGGCAGCCCGGCTCAGCCCCAGCGCATGACTGCGCACAACCACAACAGTGATAGCAGCGAGGCTATCCACACGCTCCAGTCGGTCACGCCTATCACCAGCAGGTGCAGGTAGGCGCTGCCGAGCAGACCGATAAACAGCCGATCGCCCCGGGTGGTGGCAATCGGCAGAAAACCCTTGCGCTCGACGCACGGCCAGCGCAGCTCCACCAGCGTCATGCCAGCCAGCAGCACGGCGATGCCGCCGAAGAACAGCGCGGTCGGTAGAGTCCAGGCCATCCAGCTCATGACGAACCTCCCTTACACGCGGCCGAGGGCGAAGCCCTTGGCCACATGGTTGCGAACGAACCAGATCACCAGCATCCCCGGAAGGATGGTCAGCACCCCGGCGGCGGCCAGCACGCCCCAGTCGATGCCCGAGGCGGACACGGTACGGGTCATCACCGCCGCGATGGGCTTGGCGTCCACCGAGGTCAGGGTGCGCGCCAGCAGCAGCTCGACCCAGGAGAACATGAAGCAGAAGAAGGCGGTGACGCCGATGCCGGAGCGAATCAGCGGAATGAAGATCTTCACGAAGAACTTGGGAAAACTGTAGCCGTCGATATAGGCCGTCTCGTCGATTTCCTTGGGCACGCTGGACATGAACCCCTCGAGAATCCACACCGCCAGCGGCACGTTGAACAGGCAGTGCGCCAGCGCCACGGCGATATGGGTGTCGAACAGGCCGATGGACGAGTACAGCTGGAAGAACGGCAGCAGGAACACCGCCGGCGGCGCCATGCGGTTGGTCAGCAGCCAGAAGAACAGGTGCTTGTCGCCGAGGAAGCGGTAGCGCGAGAAGGCATAGGCCGCCGGCAGCGCCACGCTGAGCGAGATCAGGGTGTTGAGGCTGACGTAGTACAGCGAGTTGAGGTAACCCTCGTACCAGCTGCGGTCGGTGAAGATCACCCGGTAGTTGTCCAGGGTAAAGTTCTGCGGCCACAGGCTGAGCCCGCCGAGGATCTCGGTATTGCCCTTGAACGACATGTTCAGCAGCCAGTAGATCGGCACCAGCAGGAACAGGAAGTAGAGCAGCAGCACCAGGCGTTTGCGCAGCATCATGGTCGGCCTCAGCGGGTTTTGTCGTCGTGGGTCATGGCGGTGTAGAACAGCCAGGACACCAGCAGGATGATCAGGAAGTACACCAGCGAGAACGCCGCCGCCGGGCCCAGGTCGAACTGGCCGATGGCCATTTGCGTCAGGGTCTGACTGAGGAAGGTGGTGGCGTTGCCCGGCCCGCCGCCGGTGAGCACGAAGGGCTCGGTGTAGATCATGAAGCTGTCCATGAAGCGCAGCATCACCGCGATCAGCAGCACGCTTTTCAGCTTGGGCAGCTGGATATGGCGGAACACCGCCCAGTTCGACGCGCGGTCGATGCGCGCCGCCTGGTAGTAGACGTCGGGAATGGCGCGCAGCCCGGAATAGCACAGCAGCGCCACCAGCGAGGTCCAGTGCCAGACGTCCATGATCAGCACCGTCACCCAGGCGTCCATGGTGTTGGAGGCATAGTTGTAGCTGATGCCCAGCTTGTTCAACACCCAGCCCATCAGGCCGATGTCGGCGCGGCCGAAGATCTGCCAGATGGTGCCGACCACGTTCCACGGGATCAGCAGCGGAATGGCCATCAGGATCAGGCACAGCGAGGCCCAGCGCCCGCGCGTCGGCATGCACAGGGCGATGGCGATGCCCAAGGGAATCTGGATCAGCAGCACGCAGGCGGAGAAGATGAACTGGCGCAGCAGCGAGTCGTGCAGGCGCGGGTCCTGCAGCACCTGGCGATACCAGTCGACGCCGACGAAATAGCGCGTGGACGGATCGAAGATGTCCTGCACCGAGTAATTGACCACCGTCATCATCGGCACGATGGCGCTGAACGCCACCAGCAGGAACACCGGCAGCACCAGCCACCAGGCCTTGTTGTTCTGCACCCTCATGGCGCCACCTCCACCAGGTAGTCTTCGGCGTAGAGCATCAGCCACTGCGCCGGGAAGCTCAGGTACACCTGCTCGCGCGGCACCGGCTGATCCTCCTGCAGGCGCGCCTTGAGCACCTGGCCGTCGAGGTCGAAGGTGAGGATCTTGTAGGTGCCGAGGTCCTCGACGTGCAGCACCCGACCGCACAGCGCGTCTTCGTAGGCGCCATCCCAGACGTGGACGAACTCGGGACGGATGCCCACCTGCAGGCGCTTGCCCTCCAGTTCGGCCAGGCGTCGATTGAGCCCCTCGGTCAGCGGCAGCACGGTATTGGCGAAGCGCACCCCGCCCTCGCAGCGCTGCACCTCGATCAGGTTCATGCCCGGACTGCCGATGAAGTAGCCGACAAAGGTGTGCCCGGGGCGCTCGAACAACTCGCGCGGCGTGCCGAACTGGACGATCTGCCCGCCGTACATCACCGCGATCTTGTCGGCGAAGGTGGAGGCCTCCAGCTGGTCGTGGGTGACGTAGACCATGGTGATATTGAACTGCTCGTGGATCTGCTTGAGCTTGCGCCGCAGCTTCCACTTCAGGTGCGGGTCGATCACCGTCAGCGGCTCGTCGAAGAGGATCGCCGACACGTCGTCGCGCACCAGGCCACGGCCCATGGAGACCTTCTGCTTCTCGTCGGCGGTGAGGTTGCGCGCCTTCCTGTGCAGCAGCGGATGCAGTTCCAGCACCTCGGCGATCTCGTGCACCTTGCTCATCACCCGCGCTTCGTCCAGGCCCTGGTTGCGCAGCGGGAAGGCCAGGTTGTCGAACACCGTCATGGTGTCGTAGACCACCGGGAACTGGAAAACCTGGGCGATGTTGCGCTGCTGCGGCGACAGCGCGTTGACCGCCTTGCCGTCGAACTGCACCTCGCCCTGCGACGGGCTGAGCAGGCCGGAGATGATATTGAGCAGGGTCGACTTGCCGCAGCCCGACGGCCCCAGCAATGCATAGGCGCCGCCCTGCTGCCAGACGTGGTTCATCTCGCGAATTGCATAGTCTTCAGGCGCTTTCGGCACGCCGCTGTAGCTGTGCGCCAGGTTGTGCAGACGAATCTCGGCCATCAGGCGGCCCTCCCCTGACGACGGCTGGGCGCCTGCACCAGTTGCCCGTCGGCGGCGAAGACGAACAGCTTGTGGGTGGGGATATAGATGAGGATCGGCGCATCCACCGCGTACTCGTGCACCCCGGGTAGGTGCAACACCAGCACGAACTGCTCGTTGCGCACGTGGAGGAAGGTTTCCGAGCCGCTGATCTCGGCCAGCTCGACGGTCACGGCCAGCTCCAGGTCGTCGTCGTTGGACGGCACCAGGCCGATATGGCTGGGCCTGACGCCGAAGCGGTACTCGCCCTCGGCGATGCCGCGCAGATCGGGGTTGAGCGGAAAGTGCACGCAATCGGCGAAGCTCACCTCGGTGCCACTGATGCGCCCCGGCATCAGGTTGATCGCAGGTTCCGAGAACAGCTCGGCGGCCAGCACCTGCTGCGGGCGATGGTAGACCTCGGCGGTCCTACCGCTCTGCACCACCCGTCCTTCGTGCAGGATGGTGGTGGTGCCACCCAGGGCCAGCGCCTCGTTGGGCTCGGTGGTGGCGTAGATGGCGATGGTGTGGCGCGCCTGGAACAGCTCGCGCATTTCCTGGCGCAGCTCCTCGCGCAGCTTGTAGTCGAGGTTGACCAGGGGTTCGTCGAACAGGATCAGCGAGGCATCCTTGACCAGCGCCCGCGCCATCGCCGTGCGCTGCTGCTGGCCGCCGGACAGCTCCAGCGGGTAGCGCGCCAGCAGCTTGTCGATGCGCAGCATGCGCGCGGTGGCCTCGACCTTCTCGACGATCTGCTCCTTGGCCACCCCAGCCTGGCGCAGCGGCGAGGCAATGTTCTCGAACACCGTCAGGGTCGGATAGTTGATGAACTGCTGGTAGACCATCGACACATTGCGCTGGCGCACCGGCACACCGGTGACATCGGCGCCGTTCATCAGCACTCGCCCGCTGCTGGGGCGATCCAACCCGGCCATCAGGCGCATCAGGCTGGTCTTGCCCGCCAGGGTGCGGCCGAGCAGGACGTTGAAGGAGCCGGGTTCGAAACTCAGGCAGGCATCGTCGATATGCACCTGGCCGTCGACGATACGGGTGACGTGTTCGAGCTTGAGCGACATGGCCTGTCCTTTTTCTTGTCGTGCCATTCGGTTTCGAACACCTACAGCGACAAGCGTGCCAGACCGCCAAGAATCTGGATATCTATCTGTTCCAGAAGAGAAATAAGCGCAGGTTCGGGTTGCTGGGCGATGTTCGACTGAACACTTTTGAACAGTCGAATGTGAACAACTGAACAATTCGTTCGTTGACTTTGAACAGTGTTGAACGAGACTGGACCCATCGCGACGCAGATCGCGAACCGACAAGAAGAGATCGCACCATGACAGAAGCTGCCCGTGCCCCGGCGCACGACACCATCATCCAGGAGTCCTGGTCGCGCTGTCGTGACTACGGTCTGACCCACCAGAGCACGCCGCGCTTCGATCCGCCGCCCCCCGGCGAACTCTCGGCCCTGCTGGAAAGCCGCCAGGCCCTGGTGCAGACCACCCACCAGGAGGTGCTGCCCTACTACGGCACCATCCTCGCCAACTCCAACTGCCTGATCATGCTGGCCGACGAACAGGGCCGGCTGCTGCAGTCCTGGGGCGACCGGCGCTTCATCGAGCCGCGCCAGGCCGCCGGCTTCGTCGCCGGCGCCAGCTGGCTGGAGCGCTACACCGGCACCAATGCCATCGGCACCGCACTCGGTTGCGGCCAGGCCGTGCATATCCAGCACGACGAGCATTTCCTCAAGGCCAACCGCTTCATGACCGGCTCGGCCTCGCCGATCTTCGACGAACAGCGGCGCATGATCGCCGTGCTCGACGTCTCCAGCGACAGCTACCTGCCGCCGGCGCATACCCTCGGCATGGTCAAGATGATGAGTCAGTCGGTGGAGAACCGCCTGATCCTCAAGCTGTTCGCCGACCAGTACCACCTGCTCAGCTTCAACACCAGCCTGGACAACCTCGACAGCCCCTGGGCCGGCCTGGTGGTGTTCGACGAACAAGGCCATGTGGTCTCGGCCAACCGCCGCGCCGATAACCTGCTCGGCCAACCGCTGGCCTACGGCGCCATCGAGCAGCTGTTCGACGTGCCCCTGCAACAACTGCTCAACCAGCCGGACGGCCAGCCATTCGGCCTGCGCACCAGCGGCCAGTTGCGTTTCCATGCGCGGATTCGACGCCCGGCGCGGCCGGCACCGATCCAGGCCCGCGATTTCCGCCCACAGCCCGCGCCGCGCCCCAGCGGCGAACCCGAGCTGCATGCGCTGAGCCTGGGCGATGCGCGGATGGACAAGGCCATTCGCCAGGCCGAACGCCTGCTGGAGAAGGACATCCCGATCCTGGTGCAGGGTGAAACCGGCGCCGGCAAGGAGGTCTTCGTCAAGGCCCTGCACCGTGCCAGCTCGCGCGCCAGCCACCCCTTCGTCGCGGTCAACTGCGCGGCCATTCCGGCGGAACTGGTGGAATCGGAGCTGTTCGGCTACGAAAAGGGTGCCTTCACCGGCGCCAGCCAGAAGGGCCATGTCGGCCTGATCCGCAAGGCGCACAAGGGCACCCTGTTTCTCGACGAGATCGGCGACATGCCGCTGCGGGTGCAGGCCCGTTTGCTGCGCGTGCTGCAGGAGCGCTGCGTGCAGCCGCTGGGTAGCAGCGAACAGCATCCGGTGGACGTGCGGCTGATTTCCGCGACCAACCGCCCGCTGCGCCAGGACGTCGACAGCGGTCAGTTCCGCGCCGATCTGTACTACCGTATCAGCGGGCTGAACCTGGAACTGCCGCCGCTGCGCGAACGCAGCGACAAGCAGGCGCTGTTCCAGCGGCTGTGGGAGCAGCACCGCGAACCCAAGCAATGGGCCGGACTCAGCCGCGAGGTGCTGGAACTGTTCCAGCGTCATCCCTGGCCGGGCAACCTGCGTCAGCTCAGCAGCGTGCTGCGCGTGGCGCTGGCCATGGCCGACGACCAGCCCATCCGTGCCGAGCACCTGCCGGACGACTTCTTCCTCGATCTGCCGGCGAGCGCACCCGGTGCGGCGCAGGCATCGTCGGTCGAGCCCAGCGATCTGGCCAGCCAGTACCGCGCCTGCGGCGGCAACGTCTCGGGCCTGGCGCGGCGCCTGGGCGTCAGCCGCAATACCCTGTACAAGCGCCTGCGCGAGCAAGGCGTGCGCGTCTAGCGCGGGAGGTTGCATGCCACACGAAGCCTTCTGTCGCGAGGCCGGCAACGGCCCGGCGGTGGTCTGCCTGCACGCCAACGCCAGCAGTTCCAGCCAGTGGCAAGCGCTGATGGAGCGCCTGGCGCCCGACTATCGAGTCCTCGCGCCCGACGCCTACGGCGCCGGCAAGAGTCCGGACTGGCCGTCGGATCGGCAGATCAGCCTGGGCGACGAAGTCGAGCTGATCGAGCCGCTGCTGGCGAAGGCCGGCGCGCCGCTGGCGCTGGTCGGTCACTCCTACGGCGCGGCGGTGGCCCTGCTCGCTGCCCTCAGGCACCCCGAGCGGATCGCCGCGCTGGTGCTCTACGAACCGACGTTGTTCGCCCTGATCGATGCCCGGCAACCGCCGCCCAATGCCGCCGACGGCATTCGCGCGACAGTGGCGCAATCGGCGGCCGCTCTGGATGCGGGCGATCCCGCGGCGGCCGCCGAACACTTTATCGACTACTGGATGGGGCCCGGCAGCTGGCGGCAGATGCCAGAGCGGCGTCAGGCACCCATCGCCGCCTCGATGCGCAACGTGCGCCGCTGGGCTTATGCACTGCTCAGCGAGCCCACAGCGCTGGCGGCCTTCACCACGCTGCGCGTGCCGGTGCTCTACCTGCTCGGCGAGCGCTCGACCGCCGCCGCGCACGCGGTGGCCGAGCTGTTGCTGGCCAGCCTGCCCCGGGTCGAGCGGCTTGAATTCGCCGGTCTCGGCCATATGGGCCCCGTCACGCACCCGCAGCCGGTCAACGAGGCGATTGCAGCCTTTCTCGCCCTGCATCACCCTGTACGCTGACCTCACCGGCTAGCATTGGCGACGCCGCCGCATCGCCAGCGTCGCGCTAGCGAGCGTGCAAAACTTGACAATTCACCTTATATAAACTCAATAAATAATTGATTTTAATGAAATTAAAAATCCTAGAATCTACTTTAAGTCGCCTGCGTGCAGCATTCCTGCTGGGCTTGCTGCTCGGCGCCGGCGACGCCCTGGCCGGCAGCACGGCGAAGCAGCAGATCGAAACGGCGGTGAACGCCATCATTGAACCGCTGATGGCCGAGCACGCCATTGCCGGCATGGCGGTCGCCCTGAGCGTCGAGGGCCGGCGCTACACCTTCAACTACGGCCTGGCCTCGAGGGAAACGGGGCAAGCCGTCGACGACGCCACCCTGTTCGAGATCGGCTCGGTCAGCAAGTTGCTCAGCGCCACGCTGGGCGCCTACGCCGCGGCCAGCGGCAAACTCGACCTGCACGACAGCGCCAGCCAGCACCTGAGCGAGCTGCGCGGCGGCCCCTTCGAGCAGATCAGCCTGCTCGAACTGGCCACCTACAGCGCCGGCGGCCTGCCCCTGCAGTTTCCCGAACAGGTGCTGGATCGCGCGTCGATGCTGGCCTATTACCGCAGCTGGCAACCGAGCTATGCCGCCGGCACCCAGCGCCTCTACTCCAACCCGAGCATCGGTCTGTTCGCCCACCTGGCCGCCGCCAGCCTGGGCGAGCCTTTTGCCGAATCGATGGAACGGCGGCTGTTTCCGGCCTTCGCCCTGACGCAAAGTTATATCCAGGTACCGCCCTCGCGCCTGCCCGCCTACGCCCAGGGCTACGACAAGGCGGATCAGCCGGTGCGGGTCAACCCCGGCATGCTGGACGCCGAGGCCTATGGGGTAAAAGCCAGCGCGGCGGATCTGCTGCGTTTCGTCGAGGCCAACCTGCACCCCGAGGCGCTACCCGAGCCCTGGCCGCGCGCCGTGGCGATGACCCAGACCGGCTATTACCGGGTCGGCGACATGAGCCAGGGCCTGGGCTGGGAGCGCTACGCCTACCCCATCGACCTGGCGCGCCTGCAGGCCGGCAACTCCGCGGACATGGCACTGCAGCCACAGGCCATCGAGCGCTTCGACGCGCCCATACCCGCCACAGGCGACCTGCTGCTGAACAAGACCGGCTCGACCAACGGCTTCGGCGCCTACGTCCTGCTGCTGCCGGCACGGGACATCGGCCTGGTGCTGCTGGCCAACCGCAACTACCCCAACGCCGAGCGGGTGCGGGTGGCCCTGCAGATACTCGACGCGCTGCCGCGCTGAATGACACTGCAGCCCGGATGCAATCCGGGCAGGCGCCGACTGCAGGCTGGCGCGGTCACGGCGCTTGGCAGATGAAACCCGCCAGCGCCGGGCGCCGCAGCTGCCTCATCAGCCCGGATGCGGTCAGCGGCGAACCCTCGCCGAGCGGCAGCCCGGCCGCCGCCAGCGCCTCGGCGACCCAGGTGTTGCAGGTATTGAGCAGCGAGTAGCGGCCATTGGCCCGGTAGAAGCGACTGTGCCCGTACAGGCCGGGGCCGAGCGCTTGCGGCCGGCCTTCGGCATCCAGGGCGAAGCCGGCCAGCAGGTAGTCCAGCAGGCGCTGGTAGCCCGCCTCGTCCAGCGCCAGGGCCATCTGCCCGCCAGTCGGCCGCGCGGCCAGCTGCACCAGGTGCAGCACGCTGTCGCCCGACCAGAACAGCGCCTGCACGCCCTGAGCGAAACCGGCATCCGGGTTGCGGTAGAAGCCCTCGTCGCCCCAGCCCAGCTCGATAAAACCCGTGCCTGGGAAGTCCTCAGCCAGGGCCGGCAGGCGCTGCAGCAGGTCGGCCGCCGGCAGCAGCAGGCCGGCGTGCAGGCCGTGGTCGACCACCTGCACCGCCCTGCGCGGGGCGCAATCCGGCGGCGCCTGGGGAGGCTCGGGCGCGGTGGCGCAGCCGAGCAGCAGCACGACAAACAGCAACGGAATGCGCATAGGCGGTCGACTCGCAGCCAGGATCAGGCTCAACCATAAGCCAGATCCCGCCCATCCGTGCACGCGGGCCGCGCTAACCAAAGCGTGGCACCCGCTCGCCCTCCTCCAACCGCTGCAACAGCGCCGCACGGGTCGCGTCGCGCAGGCGGATCGCCTCCAGCCAGCTGTTCTGCTGCGCCCTCAGCGGCGCACAGAACTCGACCCGCAGCGAACTCCGACGAGGCAACCAGTGACCGTCGCGCAGCCACTCGCGCGTACCGCCGATGGCCAGCGGCAGCAGCTCGGCGCCACTGCGCGCGGCCAGGACGAAGGCACCCATGCGCAACGGCCGCAGCCCCGGCTCGGGGCCGAAGGTGCCCTCGGGGAAGATCACCAGCGACTCGCCTGCCGCCAGCGCCGTCAGCAGTGCCTCGGCATCGGCGGCGCCACCGCGCGGGTCGACGCGCTCGACGAAGTGGGCGCCGAGCCGGCGCAGGAAACGCCCGGCGATGCGCTGTTCGGCCAGCTCGCGCTTGGCGACGAAGGCGAACTGCGGCGGCAGCACGGCGCAGAGCAGCAGACCGTCCAGGTAGCTGGCATGGTTGGCGGCCAGGACCTGTACCGAAGCGGTGGACAGCCGCTGCAACCCGCCGACCGCCGGCGACACGCCGGACAGCGCGAGGTACAGGCGCGCCCCGGCCCGCGCCCCGGCCCGCGCCCACAGACGAGACCAGCGCCGCCGCGGCAGCAGGGCCACGCCGAGCCAGGTCGGCGCCGCCAGCAACGCGAACAGCAGCCAGCAGTACAGGCCATAGAGCCACGCGCCGGCATCACGCCAGCTGCGCCGCAGCTGCCCGCGCAGGCCCTGGCCGACCAACCGCAGCAGCTGCCGCCAGACCGCCAGACGCGGCCGGCCGATTTCGCCGCGCTCGAAGGCCTCGCGGCAGGCCGCGCGGCGGATCTTGCCGCTGGAGGTCTTCAGCACGCTGTGCGGCGGCGCCAGGACGATGTCGTCCGGCGGCACGCCGGCCAGCTCGAGCACCACGCGGCTGACCTCCTGCTGCAGTTGCCGACGCCGCCCGGCCTCCTGCTCCAGGGTTTCCGCCAGCACCACCAGGCGCTCCGTGCCACTGGCCGGATCCTGGCTGCCGAACACCGCGACGCAGCCCTTGCGCAACCCCGCCAGGTTGCCCACCGCGGTTTCCAGGTCGTAGGGGTAGATATTGCGCCCGGCGCGGATGATCAGGTCCTTGGCGCGCCCGGTCAGGTAGACCTCGCCGCCGGCCATGTAGGCCAGGTCGAGCGAGTCCATCCAGCCGTCGCGCAGGACCCGGCGGGTTTCCTCCGGGTTGCGCAAGTAACCGGTGCTGGTGGACGGGCCGCTGAACTGCAGGTGCCCTTCGCGGCGCTCGGGCAGCTCGACGCCGCGCTCGTCGACGATGCGAATGCGGTGCCCCGGCAACGGCCGGCCGCAGGCGACGAAATGCAGCACCGCGTCATCCTGCGCGCCCGCCGGCCGCGCCTCGCCGCGGCGCTGGAACGCCTCGCGCTGCACCCGGTCGACCAGCAGCCCGCGGCCCAGGGGCGGAAAGGCCACGCCCAGGGTCGCCTCGGCCAGGCCGTAGACCGGGGTCTGCGCGGCCGGGGCCAGGCCGTAGCGGGCAAAGCGCTCGGCGAAGCGCCGCAGGGTATCCGGGTTGACCGGCTCGGCGCCGTTGCAGGCCAGGCGCCAGCAGCTCAGGTCGAGGCCCTCCAGCTCCGCCTCGGACAACTTGCTCAGGCACAGTTCGTAGGCGAAGTTGGGCGCCGCCGACAGCGTGCCGCGCAAGCGATGGATGGTCCACAGCCAGCGCGCCGGGCGGGCGAGGAAGGCCAGCGGCGACATCAGCGCCAGGCGCACGCCGTGGTACAGGCTGCCCAGCCAGGCGCCGATCAGGCCCATGTCGTGGTACATCGGCAGCCAGCTGACGAACACATCCTGCGGCCCCACCTGCAGGGCCTGGCCCATGGCGCGCAGGTTGGCCAGCAGGTTGGCGTGGCTGACCATCACCCCCTTGGGCTGGCCGGTGCTGCCCGAGGTGTACTGCAAGAAGGCGAGGTCCTGCGCGCCCCTGGGCGGCGTGACGCAGCCGCCGCCCTCGCCGGCCAGTTCGGCGACGCTGGCGATACGCCGCAGGCTCGGCACCTGCGGGCGCAGCAGGCGGGCCAGCAGGCGCGCCTCGCTCACCGTGATCAGCAGCCGCGCCTCGGCGTTGGTGAGGATGCCGACCTGGCGGCGCAGGTGCTCCTCGATCTGCGACAGGCGCAGGGGCGGATAGATGGGCACGGGCACCCCGCCGGCCAGCAGGATGCCGAAGAAGGCGTAGAGAAAGTCGCGCCCGGTGGGCAGCATCAGCGCCACCGCCTGTCCCGGCCGCAGGCCGCCGAGCTGCAGGCCGGCGGCCACCGCCTGGGCGCCGCGGTGCAGAGCGCCGTAGCTGATGTCCTCTTGCTCGTCGCCCTCGCCCAGCAGGTGCACGTGGGTGCGTTGCGGGTGGCGGCGCGCGTGCCACTCCAGCACCTGCATGAGGGTCTGCGCCGTCGCCGGCACTTGGGCGGTGTCCGCCTCGGTGTCGGGCGCGACGACGGGCGACGCGGCGGCCGCCGGCGCAGTGCGCCCCTGCAGCGCCCGCAGCAGGTCGGCGGGGGTCTCGGCACTGGCGAACAAGCTATCCGGCAGGCGCACGCCGAATTCCTGCTCGATGCGCGCCCACAACTCGGCGCGGGCCAGGCTGTCCAGGCCCAGATCGCGATCCAGCACGCTGTCCAGGCACGGTTGCAGCGCAGTCGCGGCCTGCGGGCGCAACTCGCTGACGGTGCGCCGCACGATCTCCAGCAGGCGCTCCACATCCCTTTCGCAACCCGGCGCGGCCTTGGTTGACGGTGGCGGACGAGACATCGGCGACCCTCACAGGTTGTGTAGGTCAGTGGCCATTATGCGCCCAATAGGCAAGATGGGCGTCCCGCCTGACGAGACGGCCACCCCCGGCTAGGCTTGCAGCTACCAACGCGATGAAAGAGAGAGCCGCATGCCAAGCAGTCTCGCCCCCGGCGTACGCCGCCGAGAAGTCTGGGCCTGGGCAATGTTCGACTTCGCCAACTCCGGCTACACCACGGTGGTGATCACCGCGGTGTTCAACGCCTACTTCGTCGCCGTGGTGGCCGGCGGCCAGGCCTGGGGCACCCTGGCCTGGACCAGCGCAATCGCCCTGTCCTATGCCCTGATCATCCTCAGCGCGCCGCTGCTCGGCGCCTATGCCGACGCCCTCGCCTGCAAGAAGCGCCTGCTGCTGGTCAGCGCCCTCGGCTGCATCCTGTTTACCGCGGGGCTGGCACTGGCCGGGCCGGACACGCTGGTCGTTGCGCTGATCTTTATCGTGCTGTCGAACTTCTGCTTCGGCACCGGCGAGAACCTGATCGCCGCCTTCCTCCCCGAACTGGCCCGACGCGAGGCGCTGGGCCGGGTCTCGGGCTGGGGCTGGGGCTTCGGCTATATCGGCGGGCTGGTCAGCCTGGGCGCCTGCCTGGCCTACGTGACTTGGGCCCAGGCACAGGGTCAGGGCGCGGAGCAGTTCGTGCCGGCCTGCATGCTGATCACCGCAGCGTTGTTCGCCATCGCCTGCACGCCCACCTTTCTCTTCCTGCGCGAGCGCAGCCGGCCGCAGCTGGGCGCCGCCACCGGCGCACGGGCGGCCTGGGCACGCCTCGCCCATACCCTGGGCGAGGCCGGGCGCTACCGCGACCTGCTGCGCTTCCTGCTGTGCACCGTGTGCTACCAGGCCGGCATCTCGGCGGTGATCACCCTGGCCGCCATCTATGCCGACCAGGTCATGGGCTTCAGCACCCAGGACACCCTGCTACTGATCTTTGCGGTGAACGTCACCGCCGCCATCGGCGCCGTGCTGTTCGGCTGGCTGCAGGACCGCATCGGCCACCGCGCCACCCTGAGCCTTACCCTGCTGGGCTGGATCGCCATGATCGGCCTGGTCTGGGCGGCCCAGGGGCCGGGGCTGTTCTGGCTGGCCGCCAACCTCGCCGGCCTGTGCATGGGCGCCAGCCAGTCGGCCGGGCGTGCCATAGTCGGGCTACTGGCGCCGCCGACGCGCCTGGCGGAGTTCTTTGGCCTGTGGGGCCAGGCGGTCAAACTGGCGTCCATCCTCGGCCCCATGACCTATGGCCTGACCAGTTGGCTGTCGGGCGGCGACCATCGCCTGGCGATGCTGATCACCGGCAGTTATTTCGTCATCGGCCTGCTGATCCTGGCCAGCGTCGACCTGGAGCGCGGCCGGCGCGCGGCGCTGGCATAAACGACAAGGGCCGCTCGAAAGCGGCCCTTGTCGTGCTACCCGAACAATCTGTTACTCGGCCAGGCGCCAGCTGGTGCCGCCCTTGCCGTCTTCCAGCACCACGCCCATGGCGGTGAGCTGGTCGCGGATGCGGTCGCTCTCGGCCCAGTTCTTCTCGGCGCGGGCCGCAAGGCGCGCGGCGATCAGCGCTTCGACCTCGGCGGCGTCGACCTTGCCGGCGGCGCCGGCCTGCAGGAAGGCATCCGGCTCCAGCTGCAGCACACCGAGCACGCCGGCCAGCTGCTTGAGCTGGGCGGCCAGGCCGGCGGCAGCCTGGACGTCGGTCTCGCGCAGGCGGTTGACCTCGCGAATCATCTCGAACAGCACGGCGCAGGCTTCCGGCGAGTTGAAGTCGTCATCCATCGCCGCGCCGAAACGCTCGACGAAGGCTTCGCCGCCGGCAGGTGCCACTTCCGGCAGCCCCTTCAGGCCGTTGTAGAAGCGCTCCAGGGCGCCCTTGGCTTCCTTGAGGCTGTCTTCGGAATAGTTGATCGGGCTGCGGTAGTGGCTGGACACCAGCAGGTAGCGCACCACCTCGGGGTGGTACTTCTCCAGCACCTCGCGGATGGTGAAGAAGTTGCCCAGGCTCTTGGACATCTTCTCGCCGTCCACGCGCACCGCGCCGGCGTGCATCCAGGCCTTGGCGTAGAGCTTGCCGGTGGCCGCCTCGCTCTGCGCGATCTCGTTCTCGTGGTGCGGGAACACCAGGTCCGGGCCGCCGCCGTGGATGTCGAAGGTCTCACCCAGGCAGCAGGTGGACATCACCGAGCACTCGATGTGCCAGCCCGGCCGGCCCTTGCCCCAGGGCGAATCCCAGCTCGGCTCGCCGGGCTTGGCGCCCTTCCACAGCACGAAGTCCAGTGGGTCCTGCTTGATCTCGTCGACTTCGATACGCGCGCCAATCTTCAGCTCGTCGATCTTGCGGCGCGACAGCTTGCCGTAGCCTTCGAACTTGCCGACGCGGTAGTACACGTCGCCATTGCCCGGGGCGTAGGCGTAGCCCTTGTCGATCAGGGCCTGGATCATCTGGTGCATGCCGGCGATATGGCCGGTGGCGCGCGGCTCGATGTCCGGGCGCAGCACGGACAGGCGCGCCTCGTCCTCGTGCATGGCGGCAATCATGCGCTCGACCAGGGCCTCGAACGGCTCGCCGTTCTCCTGCGCGCGCTTGATGATCTTGTCGTCGATATCGGTGATGTTGCGCACATAGGTCACGTCGTAGCCGCGCTGGCGCAGCCAGCGGGTGACCACGTCGAAGGCCACCATCACGCGGGCGTGGCCGATATGGCAGAAGTCGTAGACGGTCATGCCGCACACGTACATACGCACGCTGTTGCCTTCCAGCGGCTGGAAGGCGTCCTTGGTCTTGCTCAGGGTGTTGTAAATGCTCAGCGCCATTTACTGCCCCCAGGAATCGCGCAGGGTGACAGTGCGGTTGAACACCGGCTTGCCCGGCTGCGAATCCTTCAGGTCGGCGACGAAGTAGCCTTCGCGCTCGAATTGGAAACGCTCTTCCGGCGAGGCCTGGGCCAGCGACGGCTCGGCACGGCAGCCCTTGAGCACCACCAGCGAATCCGGGTTGATGTTGTCGAGGAAGGTCTGGCCCTCCTCGGCCTTCTCCGGGTTGGCCGAACGGAACAGACGATCGTACAGGCGCACTTCGCACTCGACGCTCTCGGCGGCCGGCACCCAGTGGATCACACCCTTGACCTTGCGGCCTTCCGGGTTCTTGCCCAGGGTGTTCTCGTCATAGCTGCAGCGCAGCTCGATCACGTTGCCGGCGGCGTCTTTCACGGCCTCGTCGGCGCGGATCACGTAGCTGCCACGCAGGCGCACTTCGCCGCCCGGGATCAGGCGCTTGAAGCCATCCGGCGGGGTTTCCTCGAAGTCGCTGGCGTCGATATAGAGCTCGCGGCTGAACGGCAGCACGCGCACGCCCATGTCCTGCTTGGGATGGCGCGGCAGTTCGAGGTTCTCGACCTGGCCCTCCGGGTAGTTGGTGATGACGACCTTGAGCGGCTTGAGCACGCACATGGCACGCGCGGCGTTGGCGTCCAGGTCCTCGCGGATGGCGAACTCCAGCATGCCGATATCCACCACGCCGCCGGCGCGGTTGACGCCGATCATGTCGCAGAAGGCGCGGATCGAGGCCGGGGTATAGCCGCGGCGGCGGTAGCCGGATAGGGTGGACATGCGCGGATCGTCCCAGCCATGCACATGGCCTTCATCGACCAGTTGCTTGAGCTTGCGCTTGCTGGTGATGGTGTAGTTCAGGTTCAGCCGGGCGAATTCGTACTGGCGCGGCTGCGCCGGCACCGACAGGTTGGCCAGGAACCACTCGTACAACGGGCGATGGTCCTCGAACTCCAGGGTGCAGATGGAGTGGGTGATGCCCTCGATGGCGTCCGACTGACCGTGGGTGAAGTCGTAGCTGGGGTAGATGCACCACTTGTCGCCGGTCTGGTGGTGATGGGCGTGACGGATGCGGTAGAGGATCGGATCGCGCAGGTTGATGTTCGGCGAGGCCATGTCGATCTTGGCGCGCAGCGAGCGGGCGCCGTCGGCGAACTCGCCGGCCTTCATGCGGGCGAACAGGTCGAGGTTCTCCTCCACCGAGCGCTCGCGGAACGGGCTGTTCTTGCCCGGCTCGGTCAGGCTGCCGCGGTAGGCGCGCATCTCGTCGGCGTTGAGGTCGCAGACGAAGGCCTTGCCGGCCTTGATCAGCTCGATGGCCCAGGCATGCAGCTGGTCGAAGTAGTCGGAGGCGTAGCGCTCGCTACCGGCCCACGAAAAGCCCAGCCACTCGACGTCGGCCTTGATCGCATCGATGTATTCCTGGTCTTCCTTGGCCGGGTTGGTGTCGTCGAAGCGCAGGTTGCACTCGCCGCCGAACTCCTGGGCCAGGCCGAAGTTCAGGCAGATGCTCTTGGCATGACCGATATGCAGGTAGCCATTGGGCTCCGGCGGGAAGCGGGTGACGATCTTGGCGTGCTTGCCGCTGTCCAGATCGGCCTGGACGATGGGGCGCAGGAAGTTGGCGGCTTTTTCGACGGTGGGCTTGCTCATGGGGTCCTTAAGATCATGCTGGCGCGGCGCGAGGGTAGGCCGGCTGGAACAAAGCTCGTATCATACCCAACCCGTCAACCCCCTGACAGCTGCAATGCAGTGGCCGCTCCGGCGCCCGCCCGAGCTCGGTGCCCTGCCCCATTCGAGAGTGAGTCCCCCCATGATCAAACTGCACACCAACCACGGCGTCATCACCCTGAAGCTGTTCGCCGACAAGGCCCCGGAAACCGTGGCCAACTTCGAACAATACGTGAAGGAAGGCCACTACGACGGCACCATCTTCCACCGCGTGATCGGCAACTTCATGATCCAGGGCGGCGGTTTCGAGCCGGGCATGAAGCAGAAGCCGACCCGCGCGCCGATCAAGAACGAAGCCAACAACGGCGTCGCCAACAAGGTCGGCACCATCGCCATGGCCCGCACCATGGAGCCGCATTCGGCCAGCGCGCAGTTCTTCATCAACGTCGCCGACAACAGCTTCCTCAACCACAGCGCACCGACCGTTCAGGGCTGGGGCTACGCGGTATTCGGTGAAGTGGTCGAAGGCATGGACGTGGTCGAGAAGATCAAGGCCGTGGCCACCACCATGAAGGCCGGCCACCAGGACGTGCCGGTGGACGACGTGATCATCGAGAAGGCCGAAGTCGTCGCCGAGTAAGTCGATGATCCTGCTGATCTCCGATCTGCATCTCGAAGAGCAACGCCCGGACATCACCCGGGCGTTTCTGCATTTTCTCGCCACTCGCGCGCGCCAGGCCGAGGCGCTGTACATCCTCGGCGACTTCTTCGAAGTCTGGATCGGCGACGATGGCATGACGCCCTTCCAGCATGAAATCGCCCGCGTGCTGCGCGAACTGAGCGACGCCGGCACGCGCATCTACCTGATGCACGGCAACCGCGACTTCCTCATCGGCCAGCGCTTCTGCCGCGAGGCCGGCTGTACCCTGCTGAAGGATCCCAGCCTGGTCGAAATGGCCGGAGAGCGCGTGCTGCTGATGCACGGCGACAGCCTGTGCACCCTGGACGTCGGCTATATGAAGCTGCGTCGCTGGCTGCGCAACCCGCTGTCCTTGCTGATCCTGCGCAACCTGCCACTGGGCACCCGACAGAAGCTGGCGCGCAAGCTGCGCAACGAAAGCCGCGCACAGACGCGGATGAAAGCCAGCGAGATAGTCGACGTCACGCCGGCGGAGGTGATGGAGGTGATGGCCGCGCACGGCGTGCGCACGCTGATCCATGGCCATACCCACAGGCCGGCGGTGCACGAACTGGACGTGAACGGCCAAGCGGCGCGGCGCATCGTGCTGGGTGACTGGGATCGCCAGGGGTGGGCGCTGCAGGTCGATGACGAGGGGTTCAACCAGGCGCCGTTCGAGCTGACGCCCACGACGCCCGACAGCCATACGACCTTGTAGGAGCGGCTGGGCGGCATTCCGCTTCAGCCGCGAACGCGCCCATCACTTCGCGGCTGAAGCCGCTCCTACATGTTTTGTGCGCGTTTTCCCGCCCGCTTTCAGGCCGGCACACCGCTATGGAAACGGAACTGCTCGTCCGCCGAGGTGATCAGCTCCTGCTCCACCGCGCGCACCACTTCGATACGCGCATCCACGTCGGCTGAGTCGCCATACAGGTAGGCGAGCTTGAGATAGCCCCGATAGTGGCGCCCTTCACTCTCCAGCAGCCCGGCGTAGAACTTGGCCAGTTCGGCATCCAGGCGCGGCACCAGGGCGGCGAAGCGCTCGCAGGAACGCGCCTCGATAAAGGCGCCGATCACCAGCACATCCACCAGCCGCTCCACTTCCCCGCCCCGCAGCAGCGCGCGCAGGCCGGCGGCGTAGCGCGAAGCGGAAACGTGGCGAACCTCGATGCCGCGGCCGCGGATGATCTTGCTCACCTGCTCGAAGTGCACCAGCTCCTCACGGGCCAAACGCGACATTCTCGCGGTCAATTCGGTCTTTGTCAGGTAGCGCCCCATCAGGCTCAGGGCCGTCTGCGCCGCCTTGTATTCCAGATTGCGGTGGTCGAGCAGGAGGATTTCCTGCTGGCGCAGGGCCTCGTCCAGCCAGGCCGCCGGGGTGGCGACGCCGCCAAGAAACTCGAGGATTTCCTGCAGGATCGACGCGCTTTCCTCGCCTTTACTCGGAATATGCTGGGCAATTGACATCATCAGGGGGCGCTCTCGAACGCTGGCGGGGTTGGCAATGGCGGGCCATTATACGAGTGAGCGCCAAGACGGCCAGCGCGCCGTTGATGCAGGTCAACAAGCCCGTCAACCGCGCACCGCTATAGTTGAATAAGTGCCACTCATTCTCAGGGAGACGACCATGCAAGCGATCCGCAGCATCCTGGTGGTAATGGAGCCGCAGCACCCGGAGGGCCTCGCGCTCAAGCGCGCGAAACTGATAGCCGGAGTCACCCAATCGCGCCTGCACCTGCTGGTGTGCGACAAGAAGGGCGAGCACAGCGCCTGGCTCAACGACCTCAGCAGCAGCCTGAGCGAGGAAGGTTTCGCCGTCTCCGCCCAGCAGGCCTGGCACGACAGCCCGCACCAGACCATCATCGCCGTGCAACAGGCCGAAGGCTGCGGCCTGGTAGTCAAGCAGCACCTGCCGGACAACCCACTGAAGAAAGCCATCCTCACCCCCGACGACTGGAAGCTGTTGCGCTACTGCCCAGGCCCGGTGCTGATGGTCAAGACCGACAAGCCCTGGACCGGCGGCACCATCCTCGCTGCGGTGGACGTGGGCAATGCCGACGGCGAGCACCGCACCCTGCACGCCGGCATCATCAGCCACGGCTACGACATCGCCGGCCTGGCCAAGGGCGAACTGCACGTGATCACCGCCCACCCGACGCCGATGCTGTCGGCGGCCGACCCGACCTTCCAGCTCAAGGAAACCATCGAGGCACGCTACCGCGAGCAGTGCAGGAGCTTCCAGGCCGAATACGAGATCGGCGACGATCGCCTGCACATAGTCGAAGGCCCGGCCGACGTGCTGATCCCGCAGATCGCCCACCAGCTCAGCGCCGTGGTCACTGTGATCGGCACCGTGGCACGCACCGGGCTGTCCGGCGCCCTGATCGGCAATACCGCCGAAGTGATTCTCGACTCGCTGGAAAGCGACGTGCTGGTGCTCAAGCCGGACGAGATCATCGCCCACCTCGAAGAGCTGGTGGCGCAACGCTGAAATAAACGCCAGCCAGACAAAAATGCCGCTCGCAAATGCGAGCGGCATTTTTTGTGCGCCGGACAAAAGCCAGGCAGTGGATCGTCGTGCACGAGCTGGCGGATTGCATCCGGGCTACCCACCCGGTCTCACACGCGCAGTTCCAGGCCTTCGCGGAGGAATTTCGGCGCGATATAGCGCTCGTAGTGCGCCTCGGAGAGCAGGAAGAACTCGCGGTCGATGGCGTCACGCAGCTCCGGCAAGGCCCAGCCACGGAACTCGGGCAGCAGCGCCATGCCGTAGGCATCGAGCTGGTTGATCACCCGCGCGCCGCGTGCGATCAGCTGGTAGGCCCAGCAATAGGGCGACTGCTGCGGCACGAAGCGGATTTGCCGCTGCTCCAGCTGGGTGCGCAGGCGCTGCTCGTCGAACACCTCGACCTTGGCCGTCATCACCTGCACCAGCAACACTTCCAGGCGCAGCCAGACGGCGCGCTTTTCCTCGTCGCCGTAGCTGTTCCAGTTGATCACCTCGTGGTGAAAACGCTTGCAACCGCGGCATACCACATCGCCGTAAACGGTCGAGCACAGACCCACGCAAGGCGTCTTGATGCGTTGATTGGACATGGAGAAGCAATATAGACAGCAGGACGGCCGAGCATGTTAGCCCTTTGTCTAAGCAAGATCACCCCCGCCAAGCCCAGGGCTTTGGCTTAACTTTATCCGCGCTTTCCATTAGAATCGGCCCGCCTTTTACGGCGCCAATGTCCGTTGGAAGCTGTTTTCAAAGCGTCACGAGCACAGTCGATCCTGCAGGTACGATGGCGGCGCGGTCACTCGGAGTCCCCCCGAGCCTCTGCGCCCGCCCTCATCAGATACCGTCCTGCCGGCGTAAAACTTTGAAAGCAGCTTCTACAAGAGACTCGTGAAACCTCGGCTGATCGGCTCATAAAGTCGAAAAGCGCCTGGTTCATGGGTATCTGGATCGCGTCCCGGACAACCCTTTGGGACCACTGATGAGGGTAATAACTGTGCTTGAAGCCTATCGCAAACACGTAGCAGAGCGTGCCGCTCAGGGTATCGTGCCCCAGCCGCTGAACGCCGAACAAACCGCAGGCCTGGTCGAGCTGCTGAAAAACCCGCCGGCTGGCGAAGAAGAATTCCTCGTAGACCTGATCACCAACCGTGTACCGCCGGGCGTGGACGAAGCCGCCTACGTCAAGGCCGGTTTCCTCTCTGCCGTGGCCAAGGGCGAAGCCACTTCCCCGCTGATCAGCAAGCAACGCGCCGTCGAGCTGCTGGGTACCATGCAGGGCGGCTACAACATCGCCACCATGGTCGAGCTGCTGGACGACGCCACCCTGGGCGCCGTTGCCGCCGAGCAACTCAAGCACACCCTGCTGATGTTCGACGCCTTCCACGACGTCGCCGAGAAGGCCAAGGCCGGCAATGCCAACGCCAAGGCCGTGCTGCAGTCCTGGGCCGATGGCGAGTGGTTCACCAACAAGCCGGCCATCGCCGAGAAATACAGCCTGGCCGTATTCAAGGTGCCGGGCGAAACCAACACCGACGACCTGTCGCCGGCTCCGGACGCCTGGTCGCGCCCTGACATCCCGCTGCACGCCTTGGCCATGCTGAAAATGGCTCGCGACGGCATCGTGCCGGAGCAGCAAGGCGCCATCGGCCCGCTGAAGCAGATCGAAGAGATCAAGGCCAAAGGCTTCCCGGTCGCCTACGTCGGTGACGTGGTCGGTACCGGTTCTTCCCGTAAGTCCGCCACCAACTCGGTGCTGTGGTTCTTCGGCGACGACATTCCCTACGTTCCGAACAAGCGCGCTGGCGGCTTCTGCTTCGGCACCAAGATCGCCCCGATCTTCTACAACACCATGGAAGACGCCGGCGCCCTGCCGATCGAGTTCGACGTATCGAACATCAACATGGGCGACGTGATCGACGTCTACCCCTACGCTGGCAAGGTCTGCAAGCACGGCACCGACGACGTCATCACCACCTTCGAACTGAAGACTCCGGTGCTGCTCGATGAAGTCCGCGCTGGCGGCCGTATCCCGCTGATCGTCGGCCGTGGCCTGACCGAGAAGGCGCGTGCCGAACTGGGCCTGGGCGCCTCCGACCTGTTCAAGAAGCCGGACCAGCCTGCTGCCAGCACCAAGGGTTTCACCCTGGCGCAGAAGATGGTCGGCAA
>NZ_RFFK01000020.1 GCF_003696305.1 Pseudomonas sp. AOB-7
CACCCCTGGGCGATCTACGCCATAGTCGCCCTGGCACTGGCGCTGTTCGCCTTCAACAAGGGCCTGCCGCTGTCGTTCCGCTCGATCTTCTTCCCGCTGCTGGGTGAGCGGGTGTGGGGCTGGCCGGGGCATGTGATCGACATCCTCGCGGTGTTCGCCACCCTGTTCGGCCTGGTCACCTCGCTGGGCCTGGGCGCCGAGCAGGCCTCCGCCGGGCTGCACAGCCTGTTCGGCCTGCCGGCCGACACCACCACCAAGGTGCTGCTGATCGCCGTCATCACCCTGATCGCGCTGTGCTCGGTGCTGGCCGGTGTGGACAAGGGGGTCAAGCGCCTGTCCGAGCTGAACCTGGGCCTGGCCCTGCTGTTGCTGCTGTTCGTGGTGGTCGCCGGTCCCACCGCGCTGCTGCTGAGCGGCGTGCTGGACAACCTCGGTGCCTACCTGCAGTACCTGCCGGCGCTGTCCAACCCGGTCGGTCGCGAGGACGCCAACTTCAGCCAGGGCTGGACCGCCTTCTACTGGGCCTGGTGGATCAGCTGGTCGCCCTTCGTCGGCATGTTCATCGCCCGGGTCAGCCGTGGCCGCACCGTGCGCGAGTTCCTCATCGCCGTGCTGCTGGTGCCGTCGCTGGTGTCGGTGCTGTGGATGAGCACCTTCGGCGGCACCGCGTTTCATCAGGCCCTGGGCGGTCTGACCGAGCTGCAGCAGGCGGCGCTGGAGCTGAAGATGTTCGTCATGCTCGACCAGCTGCCGATCAGTGCGCTCAGCTCCTTCGTGGCCATCGTGCTAGTGGTGCTGTTCTTCATCACCTCGTCGGACTCCGGTTCCCTGGTGATCGACACCATCACCGCCGGCGGCAAGGTCAACGCGCCGCTGCCGCAGCGGGCATTCTGGGTGCTGCTCGAGGGCGCGCTGGCCGTGGCGCTGTTGCTCGGCGGCGGCCTGGTGGCGCTGCAGGCCATGGCGGTGTCCACCGGCCTGCCGTTCACCCTGGTGCTGCTGGTGGGGTGCGTCGCCGTCATCAAGGGTCTGCTCAGCGAGCCGCGTGCGCTGCCGGGCGGAGCCGGGGTGCTGTCGCGCGACTAGCGTCTGTGCGAGGAGCCCCTGGCACTGGAGAAAAAGCCGCGATGCCGCTGGGTATCGCGGCTTTTTTCATGGGCGTTCTGGGCGCACCGGCTATTCCCCTGCGAAGGTTGGGGCGCGGCTAGTGCCACAGCTCGCCCACCGGCGTATGCGTCCAGTGATGAGTGGCCGCCTGCGCCTGCAGCAGTTCGGCGGTGGCCAGCGCGTCGCTCAGCGCATGGTGCGCGCGGTACGCCGGCAGGCCGTAGCGCTGGCGGCTGTCGGCCAGGCGGATGGAGATCGGCCGTTGCCCGCGCAGGCGTCCCAGCAGGCCGGGGCGCCTGCGTGGATGCAGGCGCGCCTCCAGCGCCATGGTGTCGAGCAGGGGAAACAGCAACCCCTCGCCCAGCTGGCGGCGCAGCGCCTGGTCGAGGAAGCCGCGTTCGATGCGGTGGTAGTGCACCACCACCAGCTTGCCGGCCAGGGCCTCGAGCACCTCGCCGAGCACCGCGTCCAGCGGCGGTGCATGGCGCACGTCGGAGTGGGTGATGTGGTGGAAGGTCACCGAATCGCCGTGCAGTTCGCTGCTGGGACGCACCACCCAGTAGCGCGCCTCCTGGCAGCGGATGCGGCGCAGATCGAAGGGCACCAGGCCGAGGCTGACGATGGCGTCGCGGCCCGGCTCCAGGCCGGTGGTTTCCACGTCCAGGGCGAGCAGGGGCGCCTCGCCCAGCGGCGTCTCGGCGGCCGGGCAGCCGGCGCGGTAGAAGGCCGCCAGGCGGGGATCGCGGGCAGCTTCGCCGAGCTGACGCAGGCGCTCGGACCAGTTCGCGGCGCTCATCACAGACGCCCCATGGGCTGCGCCGGATAGCGGAAACGGAGGAATTTCTGCGCATTGCTGACGATCTGGAAGGCTTCCTTGAGGTTGTGCCGTTCCTCGCTGCTGATCTGCTCCGGTTCGATGTAGTTGCTCAGCTTGCGCTCGGCTTGCAGGTCGTGCGCCTGGTGGCGGATGCGCACCAGGCCGAGGAATTCGAAGGCGTAGCGCAGGCCCTCCAGCGCTTCGTTGGGCAGCAGCTTGGTGGTGGCGATGGCGTCCAGTCGTTCCAGCGAGTTCTGCGCGCGGGAGCCGCAGGCCAGGGCGTGCACGCGGATCAGGTCGGTGAGCGGCGCGGTGCCGCGGCCCTTGAGGTTGATGATGTGTTTCTGCTGGCCGTCGGTCTCCATCACGAAGGTGCGGAAGAAGCCCAGCGGCGGCGTGCGATTGAGCGCGTTGCGCGCCAGCGCGGCGAGGAACGCCGGGTTGCCGCTGGCGCGGCTGGCGAGCAGGTCCTTGAGGTTTTCCACCAGCTCGGTGGCGCCGTAGACGCCGTCGAGGTCGAAGAAGATGCTGGCGTTGAGCAGGGTCTCCGGGTTGGGCTGCTCGATCCACTGGATGAAGTAGTCGCGCCATACCCGCAGCGGTTTGCGCCACTTGGGGTTGTTGGCCATGATCCCGCCCTTGCAGTAGGCATAGCCGCAGGTCGCCAGGCCGTCGTTGACGAACTGCGCCAGCTCGGCGAAGTAGTCGCCGTGCAGGGCGGGGTCGAAGCTGTCGTCGAGCACCAGGGCGTTGTCCTGGTCGGTGAGCAGCAGCTGCTCGTCGCGTGCCAGCGAGCCGGCGACCATGAAGCAGTAGGGCACCGGCGGCGGGCCGAGCTTGTGCTCGGCGAGCGCCAGCAGGCGCTGGGCGAAGGCGCGGCCGATGCCGCTCATGGCTTTGCCGACCATGTTGACGTTGGCGTCGTCGGCGACCATGCGCAGGAAGGTGGCGCGCAGGTCCGGCGTCAGGCGCTTGAGCTCCTCGACCGACTGCTTGTTGAAGATGCCGTTGACCAGGTACAGGCTGCTGCGCGACTCGTAGCGGACGATATCGGCCAGGTTGATGACGCCCACCGGCACGTTGCGGCTGAGCACCGGCAGGTGGTGGATGTTGTGCCGCAGCATGCTCAGCATGGCTTCGAATACCGAGTCGTCGGCCTGGGTGGTGATCGGATCGGGCGACATCACCTGGCTGACCGGGGTGTGGCCGGGCAAGCCTTCGGCCAGCACGCGGGTGCGCAGGTCGCGGTCGGTGAGGATGCCGGCCATCCGCTGCGCGGGGCGCTCGCCGGCGGCCGGCGCGGCGTCCTTCTGCGGCGCCACGACTATGACCGAGGACACGCTGTGCTCGGTCATCACCCGGGCGACTTCCTGCACCGGGGTGTCCGGCACGACGCTGACCGGCGCACGGGTGACCAGCTTGCGCACGGTGATCTTCATCAGCTCGCTGGCCTTGCCCTGGCTGTCCTCCAGCGCCGACTTCAGGCGCGACTGGCCGACCAGCTCGACGAAGTCGGCGAAGCTGTCGAACTGCTCGCACAGCTGGTGGAACAGGACGCCGGGGATGAAATAGATCAGGCTGTCTTCCAGCGCCCGCGCCGACAGGCGCACGCGGTTGCCGCCCATCAGCCCGGCCTGGCCGAAGATCTCGCCCTCGGTCAGGCGGTTGTGCAGCTCGCCGCTGCGCCTGTGGATCTCCACCGCGCCGCTGCGCACGTAGTGCAGCTCATGGATCGGCGCCCCCGGCGCGAGGATCTCGCTGCCGGCCTTGAAGTAGCCGACCTGCACCTGGCGGGCGATCTCGCCCAGGGTCTCCTCCGGCAGCTTGTCGAAAGGCGGAAAGCGCTTCAGGTGATCGCGGATCTCGATCAGCTCGATCTGCATGGGGCGTCCTTAGCTCGCGGGTGGCCTCCATCTAAGCACAGAGGCCACGGGATTCGCCCCTCCGAATGCGCCCAACGCCGTCGCAGGCCCGCCAGCGTTTATGGTCGGGCGGGGCAGCGGCTCGTGCCTCACCCCCAGTTCCAGCGGCTCTCGGCCACCGCGTCGTGGGCGTGCAGGCTTTCCGCGTGCACCACCCGCACGCGCAAGGCGCTGGCCTGCGGCAGCTGGCGCAGGGCGCGGTGCAGGCGCCGCGCGGCGTCTTCGCAGAACATCAGGTTCTGCCCGTTGGCCAGGGCGAAGGCCTGCTCGTCGGCGCGCTTGACCGCGGTCTGCACCGGCGTGCCGAGGGCGCGCTCGGCGCCGTCGAGCAGCGCCAGCAGCGGCAGCTCCTTGCAATCCGGGTTCAGGCGCAGTTGCAGGGTCGCCGTGCTGCGCTGGCTGTGCGGCGTGGCGAGGATGCCCCGGGTGCTGCCGAGCCAGCCGATGATGTCGGCGCGATCGAGGTTTTTGCCCGCGAAATCTTCGTTGAACTGCTGCTGGATCAGCTGCCGGGCCAGCGCTGCCGAGCACGGGCAGGTGGATGAATAGGCCAGCTCGACCTGCAGTTCGACCTGGAATTGGCGGCCGTCCTGGCGTGCGCGAACCTCGAAGGGGTAGTGCTTCCAGCCGCTCAACGGGCTGATCAGCGCCGGGCGCTCCAGCGGCAGCGCGCCGCGCAGGGTCAGGCTGGCGCTGTCCGACAGCTCGCGGTGGCTGCCCAGGCAGTCGTCCAGCAGCCGCTGCAGTGCCGGCACGTCCAGGGGTTGGCCGGCCAGCGCCTGCAGGGCCAGGTACAGGCGTGACATATGGATGCCGCGCGCGCCGCCATCAATCAGGCTGACGCCGATATCGACCTGGGCCGTCAGCGTCTGGCCGGCCAGCCGCAGCGGCAGGGCGATGCCGGCCATGCCGACCCAGTCCAGCGGCAGGTCGTGGTGGGTGGCTTGGGCGGCTATGTCCGGCAGGGTCTGTACGTTCATCGCAAATCCGTGGGTTGCTGGTTCGATTGAGTGTTATGTTATAACACTAAAAAATAAACCAGCCGATGTGCCATGACCCTGACTGTGCCTACCGAAGCCGAACTGCTCGCCCAGCCCGCCGACGCCTATATGAACGACGCCCAGCAGCGCTTCTTCCGCGCCCTGCTGCTGGCCCAGCGTGCCGAATTGCAGGCGCGCATCGACGAGGAATTCGCCGAACTGCGCGAGCGCGAGACCAGCAGCGACGTCGCCGATATCGGCAGCGCCGAGGAGCAGCGCCAGTGGCAGCTGCGCCTGCTGGAGCGGGAGAAGAAGCTGCTGGACAAGATCGACCAGGCGCTCGAACGCCTGGCGCGCGGCGAATACGGCTGGTGCGCCGAGACCGGCGAGCCCATCGGCCTCAAGCGGCTGCTGCTGCGCCCCACCGCGACCCTGTGCATCGAGGCCAAGGAGCGCCAGGAGCAGCGCGAAAAACATCAGCGTGACCGTGACTGAACGAGGAACCCCCATGAATCAGCGTCTACCCGTTACCGTGCTGTCCGGCTTTCTCGGCGCCGGCAAGAGCACCCTGCTCAACCATGTGCTGAAGAACCGCGAGGGCCGCAAGGTCGCGGTGATCGTCAACGACATGAGCGAGATCAATATCGACGGCGCCACCGTCCAGCAGGACGTCAGCCTCAACCGCGCCGAAGAGAAGCTGGTGGAAATGAGCAACGGCTGCATCTGCTGCACCCTGCGCGAGGACCTGCTCGACGAGGTCAGCCGCCTGGCCAGCGAAGGCCGTTTCGACTACCTGCTGATCGAATCCACCGGCATCAGCGAGCCGCTGCCGGTGGCCGAGACCTTCACCTTCCGCGACGAGCAGGGCCGCAGCCTGTCCGACCTGGCGCGGCTGGACACCATGGTCACGGTGGTCGACGGGGTGAACTTCCTGCGCGACTTCCACGAGGCCGACAGTCTGGCCAGCCGCGGCGAAACCCTGGGCGAGGAGGACGAGCGCTCGATCACCGACCTGCTGATCGAGCAGGTGGAGTTCGCCGACGTCATCCTCATCAGCAAGATCGACCTGATCAGCCAGGCCGAGCGCGAGGAGCTGATGGCCATCCTCCGTGGCCTCAACACCCACGCCGAGATCCAGGCCATGAGCATGGGCCAGATCACCCTGGACCAGATCCTCGACACCGGCCGCTTCGACTTCGAGCGCGCCGCGCAGGCGCCGGGCTGGCTCAAGGAGCTGCGCGGCGAGCACGTGCCGGAAACCGAGGAATACGGCATCGCCTCCAGCGCTTACCGCGCGCGCCGGCCCTTCCATCCGCAGCGCTTCTTCGACTTTATCGCCCGCGACTGGGTCAACGGTCGCCTGCTGCGCTCCAAGGGCTTCTTCTGGCTGGCCAGCAAGTACCAGGAGGCCGGCAGCTGGTCGCAGGCCGGCGGCCTGATGCGCCACGGCCTGGCCGGGCGCTGGTGGCGCTTCGTGGCCAAGCAGCACTGGCCGCAGGACGAGGAGGGGCTGCAGGCGATCATGCAGCACTGGAGTGCCGAGGTCGGCGACTGCCGCCAGGAGCTGGTGTTCATCGGCCAGAACATCGACTTCGCCCGGCTGACCGCCGAGCTGGACGCCTGCCTGCTCACCGACGAGGAAATGGCCGGCGGGCCGGAGGCCTGGCGTCTGCTGCCCGATCCCTTCGGCGCCTGGCAGCAGGAGGCGGCCTGATGTTGGCCCTCAAGCTGCGCCCGGCGCCGCGTCAGGCGCTGGGCGAGGATATCCAGGTGCTCACCGAGGTGCTGCGCGACGAGGTCAACCTGGCCGTCTGGCAGCGCCGCCTGCCGGCGCAGATCGAGGACTTCGCCGCGGCGCTGCTGGCCCAGGGCGAATCCCTGGCGCAGTCCATGACCCTGGAGCTGGCGACGCCCGACAGCGCGCCGAATCTCGACGGCCTGGTGGCGCAGTACGCCGACCTGCCGGGCCAGGCCGCCTTTCTCGCCGACGTGGCCTGGCTGGTGCGCGCCTACGCCTGCCTGCTCGATGCCGAGCGCATCGGCCTGCGCCTGCGTGTGCTGGACAAGGCCATGTGCCCGCGCTTTCACGTCGATCACGTGCCGCTGCGGCTGATCACCAGCTACGCCGGGGTCGGCAGCCAGTGGCTGGAGGAGGGCGGCATGCCGCGCGCGCGCCTGGGCGATGGGTCGGCCGAGCCGCAGGACGCGGCAGCGATTCGTCAGCTGCAGGCCGGCCAGGTGGCACTGGCCAAGGGCGAGAAATGGCAGGGCAACGAAGGCCGTGGGCTGATCCACCGCTCGCCGCAGCCGCCGGCCGGCGAACGGCGGTTGCTGTTGACCCTGGATTGGCTGGCCTGAGGGCGGTTGCGACGGTTTCCGTTGGGCTTCGTCGCGGGCTCCTCAACCCACGGGATGGCGAACCAAAAAAATAGGCCGGAGCGACTGCCCCGGCCTTAAGCACCAAGAGATCATGTCGACGCGTGACTCGACATGAGGGCCATGTGAGGTACCCGCAGTCATTAGGCGCGGTTTGGGTGACGTTTTGATGTCAGGGTTCGATCCAGGTGCCCTGATACTGGCTGGTGCAGGCCGGCTGCAGATACAGCGCATCGCTGGCCACGCCGTAGTAGTGGATGTCCTGCCGATACAGGCC
Source organism: Pseudomonas sp. AOB-7 (assembly GCF_003696305.1). Taxonomy (GTDB): domain Bacteria; phylum Pseudomonadota; class Gammaproteobacteria; order Pseudomonadales; family Pseudomonadaceae; genus Aquipseudomonas. Next base: position 7,480 of record NZ_RFFK01000020.1, read on the forward strand.
GCTGCCGGCCCGCGCCTCCTGGCACACGCCGTAGGCGCCCGCGGGGCACTGTTCGAGGAACTCCACCTCCACCTTCTGGCCCTGCAGCTGCGGCTGGCAGAAGCCCTCGCGGAACAGCTGGCTCGGGATATTGCGGTTCTCCTGGCACAGCTGCACGTCCAGGCGCTCGGCCTGGCTGTGCACCACGCAAGCCTCGCCCAGGGCCAGGCCGGGCAACAGGTAGAACGGCAGCAACCACGCACGCATCGTATCGACTCCAGAGCAAATTGCCGGCGAATCTAGCATGCCGTCCACCTGCAGTCTGTGCTGGCAACGGCAGCCAAGACCGTCGACCATAGGCCCATGCTCAGTCAGATCCCCACCCACCTGATCGCCGGCCCCCTCGGCGCCGGCAAGACCAGCCTGATCCGCCAGCTGCTGGCGCAGAAGCCGGCGGCCGAGCGCTGGGCGGTGCTGGTCAACGAATTCGGCCAGATCGGCCTGGACGCCGCGTTGCTGGAGCGCGGCGAGGACGGCGTCGCCCTCGCCGAGGTGGCCGGCGGCTGCCTGTGCTGCGTCAACGGCGCGCCCTTTCAGGTCGGCCTCGGCCGCCTGCTGCGCCGGGCGCGGCCGGACCGCATGTTGATCGAGCCATCCGGCCTCGGCCACCCGCTGCAACTGCTGGAGCAGCTGCGCCAGCCGCCCTGGATTGGGGTGCTGGCGGTGCAGCCGATGCTGCTGGTGCTGGACGCCGCCGCCCTGGCCCGCGGCGAGGCGCTGCCCGACAGCCAGCGCCTGGCGCTGGACGGCGCCGGCCTGCTGCTGCTGAACAAGAGCGAGCGCCTGAGCGCCGAGGACCGCGCCCGTATCGCCGCCGCATTGCCGCCGCTGCCACTCTTCTGGACCACCCAGGGCCGCCTCGAGCTGGCGCTGCTGCCGGGCCGCTCCGCGCAGGCCGGCAACCCGGGCGCCGCCGTACTGCCCAGCGCCGCAGCGCCCCTGCCGCAGCTGTGGCGTACGCCGGATGAACCCATCTGCCTGATCCAGGATCAGGCCGAAGGCTGGAGCATCGGCTGGCGCTGGCACCCGAGCCAGCGCTTCGGCCTGCTCCAGGTGCAGCGCTGGCTGGACGGCCTGGACTGGCGCCGGGCCAAGGCGGTGCTGCACGGCGAAGACGGCTGGCGCTCGCTCAATGCCCTGCACGGCCAGGCCGGCGAGGGCTGGCGCGCCAGCGAATGGCGCAAGGACTCACGCCTGGAGCTGATCTTCAGCGAAGCGCAGGATGCCGCAGCCCTGCGCGCCGGCCTGGCTGCCTGCCGCGTCTCGTAGACCGCGTTAGCGGTCAGGGATAACTCTGGAACCAGGCGAGGATCTTGCCCGGCGAGCTGGCGAACCACTCGTGCCCGCCCAGCGCCTCGGTATGCCGCGCGGTTGGTATGCCCTGATGGAGCAGGCGGTCGTAGTACAGCTCCATGCTCCACCAGGGCACGGTGAGGTCGACGAAGCCGTGCACGAACAGGGTCGGCGGATGGTCGGCCGGCAGCGTCGGCACGCTGCACAGCGGCCCCGAGCAGCTGGCATAGGAGCCGGACTGGATCGCCAGCGCCTTGAACCGGCCGGGGAAGGACACCGCCATGCGGCTGCTGTTGTAGCCGCCGCTGGAGATGCCGGTGGCGTACTGGCGGCTGGCGTCGAGCGGGCCGAAATGGCCGGCGGCGATGGCCTCCAGCACGTTGCCGAGAAAGTCGTAGTCGGTGCTCAGCTCGTAGTGCTGCGCCAGCCCGGGGATATTGGTCTGCCAGAACAGATCGGCCGGTGCGCTCGGCGCAACCACCGCGTAGCCGTTGTCGAGCAGGCGCTGGATCAGCTTGCCCTCGTAGAAGCCGCCGAACGGCATATTGCTGTAGTAGGTGAAGTCGTCGAGCGGGAAGAACGAGCCCTGGTAGATCAGCACCACCGGCCAGCCGGCGGCCGGCGGCGTGCCCAGCGGCGTCTGGTAGATCACCTGGCGCTGGCCGACCAGGCCGGAATCGATCCAGGCGGACTGATAGCTGCAACTGACCTTGGCCGGCAGCAGCAGGCTCTTGGCGCGCTCGCTGCAGCGCGAGGCGGCCTGGGCCTGGAGGGTGGATAGGGACAGCAACAGCAGGCAGAGACAGGCGGTGCGAAGGTGGGACATGGCGGAATTCTCCGTTGTTGTTATGGGTACCGCGCATCGAATTGAAACAGGAATTCCGATTCCGTCAAGTGCTGCAGGCCGCGCCAATCCTGGCCTGCAGGCGAATGCGGCGGGCTTGAGCGCTGCGGAGAGGAGAAAAATAGAACCGGGGGCTTGCCAGGTTGAAACCAGCGTACTAGTTTATTCGGAACCGATGTTCCGATTCCGATAAAAACAACAGCTGGAGGTCATCGTGGCACATCAAGGAAGGGGCCTGGCGGCAGCCGGCCTGGCATTGCTCGGGGCGCTGCCGTTCGGCGTGGCGCAGGGGTTTCAGACCCGTCATGGCGACTGGGGCGTGTCGCTGGACACCACCCTGTCCTACGGCGTCAGCTACCGCATGGAGGGGCAGGACAGCAAGCTGATCGCCCGCGCCAACGGCGGCACAGGCGACAACACGGCGCTGATCAACTCCGACGACGGCAACCTCAACTTCAAGAAGGGCGAGCTGTTCTCCGAGGTGGTCAAGGCCGTCTCCGAGCTGGACCTGCGCTATCGGGAACAATACGGCCTGTTCGTCCGCGGCCGCGCCTTCTACGACTTCGAGCTCGAGGACGACGAGCGTCGCCATCGCCCGATCAGCGACGCCGGCCTCGACGAAGCCGGCTCCAGCGCCGACCTGCTCGACGCCTTCGTCTATGGCAGCTGGACGCTGGGCGAGCGCGCGCTGAACGCCCGTCTCGGCCGTCAGGTGATCAACTGGGGCGAGTCGCTGTTCTACCAGAACGGCATCGGCGCCACCAACCCGGTGGACATCAACGCGCTGCGCGCCCCGGGTTCGGAGATCAAGGAGGCCTATATGCCGACCGCCATGGTCTATGCCTCCTTCGAGCTGCGCGACAACCTCAGCATCGAGGGCTACTGGCAGCCGGGCAAGGCCTGGGAAGCGTCGAAGATCGACCCCTGCGGCACCTACTACTCGACCCTCGACGTGCTCGGCGAGGGCTGCAACTACCTGTCGGTGGCGCCGCTGCAGGAGGCTATTCTCGGTACTGCCTTCGACAGCCCGGCCGTGGCCGCGGCCTACGGCGAGGCGCTCGGCCCCGGCTTCGTCAACGAGCTGATCCGCGGCTACCTGCCGCGCACCTTCATGCCGCGGGCGCAGGACATCGACGGCGACGACTCGCCCCAGTACGGCGTGGCCCTGCGCTGGTATGTGCCGCAGCTGAACGACACCGAACTGGGTTTCTACTACCTGCGCTACAACATGCAGGTGCCGATGATCGGCCTCACCGTCGGCCAGCCGGTGCTGGTACCGGTGGTCGGCCTGCTGCCGGACGCCAGCAGCTCGCGCTACTACGCCGAATACCTGGAGAAGCGCGACCTGTTCGGCGTCAGCTTCAACACCTCGGTCGGCGGCGACAGCATCTTCAACGGCCTGTCGCTGGCCGGCGAGCTGAGCTACCGACCGGACACGCCGATCGCCCTGGGCCTGGGCGAGTACCTGCCGGACGCCCTGTTCGGCAACCTCGCCGGTCTGCCGGTGGGCACGCGTCTGGATGGCTACCGCGAGAAGGACATGGTCCAGGCCTCGCTGTCGGCCATCTACAACTTCACCGGGCTGCTCGGCGCCAACTCCGCGACCCTGTTCAGCGAACTGGTGGCCAGCCGGGTGCAGGGCCTGGAGTCGGACGTCGACTACTACGAGGCCACCAGCAGCGCCTACGGCGCCCAGGCCAGCCTGCAGCTGACCTACAGCAACGTGTTCAACTTGGTCACCCTGGCGCCCAGCCTCAGCTACCAGTACAGCATCAACGGCGTCGCCCCCCAGCTCACCAACGGCCTCGACGAGGAAGCGCAGAGCTGGTCGCTGGGCCTCGACGCCATCTATCAGGAAGCTTTCACGGTCGGCGCCCGCTACGTCGGCTACAGCGGCGGCGGCTTGTCGAACAAGCGCACCGACCGCGACTACCTGAGCCTCAACGTCAAATACAGCTTCTGAGAGGGAACGCCATGCATCGTCTGAATATCGCCCTGCTGGCCTTCGCCCTGCTGGCAGCCGCGCCGGTCATGGCCCAGGTCGACGCCGCGCAGGCCGCGCGGCTCGGCCAGGATCTCACCCCCATGGGGGCCGAGCGCGCCGGCAATGCCGCCGGCAGCATTCCCGCCTGGGACGGCGGCCTGGCCAAGGACAGCGGCGCCTTCGACGCCAAGCTCGGCTACAAGGACCCCTTCGCCGCCGACCAGCCGCTGTTCACTGTGACCCAGGCCAATGCCCAGCAGTACCGCGAGCAGCTCAGCCCCGGTCAGCTGGCCATGCTGCAGCGCTACCACGACAGCTGGAAGCTCAAGGTCTACCCGACCCGGCGCTCGGCGTCCTACCCGGACAAGGTGTACGCCGCGGTCAAGACCAACGCCACGACAGCCAAGCTGATCGAGAACGGCAACGGCATCGCCGACTTCCAGCTGGCCACGCCCTTTCCCATTCCCCAGTCGGGCCTGGAGGTGCTGTGGAACCACCTGGTGCGCTACCGCGGCGACAGCGTCAAGCGCTACTACGCCCAGGCCGTGCCGCACGCCAGCGGCGACTACTTCATGACCCGCATCGAGGACCTGTTCCTGTTCAACCAGGACGCCGGCGATCTCAGCAAGGGCAACGGCAACGTGCTGTTCTACTTCCGCCAGTCGGTGCTGGCGCCGGCGCGCCTGGCCGGTACCGAGCTGCTGGTTCACGAGACCGTCAACCAGGTCAAGGAGCCGCGTCTGGCCTGGCTCTACGCCGCCGGCCAGCGCCGCGTGCGGCGCACGCCGAACGTCGCCTACGACTCGCCCGGCACCGCCTCCGAGGGCATGCGCACCACCGACAACTTCGACATGTTCTCCGGCGCGCCGGACAAGTACGACTGGCAGCTGCTGGGCAAGCGGGAAATGCTGGTGCCCTACAACAGCTACCGCTTCGCCGCCAAGAGCAACAAGTACAGCGACATCGTCCAGCGCGGCCACGTCAATCCCGAGCTGCTGCGTTACGAGCTGCACCGCGTCTGGCACGTACGCGCCACGCTGAAGGCCGGCCAGCGCCACCAGTACAAGCGCCGCGACTTCTACTTCGACGAGGACAGCTACCAGATCCTGCTGGTCGATCACTACGACAACCGCGACAACCTCTGGCGCCTCGGCGAGTCCTACACCATCAACTATTACGACCAGCCGCTGGTGTGGACCAAGGGCGACGCAATATACGACCTGATCGGCGGCCGTTATGTCATCGGTATTCTGTCCAACGAGGAACCGGCGGATCAGTTCGAAATTGCCCTGAAACCCACCGACTTCACCCCGGCGCAACTTAGAAGGGACAGTGTGCGTTAACTTTCGGCAACTTTCAGGTAATTGCAGATAAGCCGGGAAAGTTCATCTGGCACAACTTCCCTGGGCGTCGTGCCGAGGCTGCCGACCATGGTGAAGTAGTTCATCCCGGCCAGCAGCAGATGGGCGCACAGAGCGGCCGCCTGGGCGGGATTGGGGTGGCCCAGTTCGGCCGGGTTGGCCAGGGCGATACGGCAGAAGGTCTGACCGATATGGGCATTGAGCTGATGGAAGCGCTGGCGGAAACGCAGGTCCGCCGAGCTGCGCCGGATCAGCGCGCGGAGCAGGCCCTCGCTGCCGTCGAACTGGCGCACCAGGCCCTGGATAAAGGCCGCGACGCGCGCCTGCAAAGGCGTTTCGGCATGTGCCAGCTGCTCGGCGAGGGCATCGATGGCGCTGCCGCTCTGCTCGATGAAGCGTTCGTGCACGGCGTACAGCAGCACGTCCTTGTCGCCCAGCAGGCGATAGAAGGTGCCCACCGAGGATTCGGCCAGATGGGCGATCTGGGAAATGCCGGTGTCTTCGAAGCTGTCGTTGGCGAGCAGCTCGGCGGCGACGTTGAGGAAGCGTTCCAGAGCCTTTTTGCTGCGTGCCTGGGTAGGGCTGGCGATGCTGTACATGATCAATTCTCGAACCGGCACGGGCCGATTCTAGGGGGTTTGGCAAGTCAAGGCAAATAACCGATCAATTATTAGAAAGTTGTCTGTAAAGTTGATGGATTAACGCCCGGTGGATGATTCCTTTATTGCGAGTCAGGGCACTTTATTGTTTGTCGTTAATTAAGGAGTCGAGTGAGCTATGGACTATCTGCATCTACCCAGTGGACGCATCGCCTATGTTTGCCGCGGCCGGGGCCCGGCGGTGCTGTTGCTGCATGGCCTGGGCTCTTCCTCGCTCGACTGGCAACCGCAGATCGAGCACCTGGCCCGGCACTATCGGGTCTACGCCCTGGACCTGCGCGGCCATGGCCAGAGCGCGCCGCTGCGTGCGCCGGTGAGCCTGGCCGAGCTGGCGGCGGATGTGGCCGACTTCATCCGCGCCCTGGATATCGAGCCGTGCGTCCTGGTCGGCATCTCCATGGGCGGCATGCTCACCTTCCAGCTGCTCGCCGATCACCCCGAGCTGCTGCGCGCGGCGGCGGTAGTCAACAGCGCGCCGAGCTTTCCGCTGGACAGCTGGAAGATCCGCGCCCAGGTCGGCCTGCGCCTGCTGCTGGTGCGCGCGCTCGGCCTGCCGACGCTGGCGCGGCTGCTGGCCGGCAAGCTGTTCCCCAAGGCCGAGCAGCAGGCGCTGCGCGAGCAGCTGATCGAGCGCATCGCCGGTAACGACCGCACCTCCTACCTGCACGCGATGCGTGCCATTCCCGGCTGGAGCGCCTTGCCGCGGGCGGCGCAGGCGGACACCCCGCTGCTGGTGGTGGCCGGCGACCGCGACTACACGCCGCTGGCCTACAAGCGCGCCTATGTCGCCCAGTTGCGCAACGCCCGTCTGGAGGTGATCGAGGATTCCGGCCACGCCACCCCGCTGGACCAGCCGCAGCGCCTCAACCAGCTGCTGCAGGCCTTTATCGCCGAACATTCGCCGCCCGTGCCGGCCTGACGCGGCGCCGGCGCGCCGCTACACTGGCCAGCCGTCATTGGCTGCGGCTGGTCCTCTATGCAACTGCTTCCCTGGTCCCATTCCTGTTCCGCCGGCTTCACCCTGCGCGGCTGGCACAGCCCGCCCTCGGGCAAGCCGCTGCTGCATTTCCTGCACGGCAACGGCTACTGCGGGCGGGTCTACGAGCCGATGCTGGCGCGGCTGGCCGAGGACTTCGACCTTTGGCTGTGCGACGTGCAGGGCCATGGCGACAGCGATCACGGCGGCCGCTTCCACGGCTGGAACCGCAGCGCCGAGCTGGCGCTGGAGGCCTTCGAGGCGTTGCGTGCGCCGTTCGGCGCGGTGCCGCGCTTCGCCCTCGGCCACAGCTTCGGCGGCGTGCTGACCAGCCTGATCCTGGCCCGGCATCCCGAGCTGTTCCGGCGCGCGGTGCTGCTCGATCCGGTGCTGTTCAGCCCGGCGATGATCGGCGTCATGGCGCTGTCCGACGTGGTCGGCCTGGCCCAGCGCAGCGGCATGGCGAGCAAGGCGCGCAAGCGCCGCCGGCAATGGCCGGATCGCCCCGCCGCGCATGCCGCGCTGCACGGCCGCGGCATGTTCCGCGGCTGGGACGAGGCGGCTTTTTCCGCCTATATCGAGCATGCGCTGAAGGAGGTGGCGGACGGCGTCGAGCTCAAGTGCCGGCCGAGCCGTGAGGCCGAGATCTTCGGTTCTTATCCGCGCCGCCTGTGGCCGTCGCTGGCCAAGGTGAGCACCCCGACCGAGGTGATCCACGGCGCGCGCAGCTATCCTTTCGTCGCCCGCTCGGTGGCGCGCTGGTGCGCGGGCAACCCCCATGTGCGCGGCCAGGTGGTGCCCGGCGGGCACTGCTTCATGCAGGAGCGGCCGGCCGACAGCGCCGAGCGGGTGGCCAACTTCCTGCTGCAGTGTGGCTAGGTCTTGAGCGCCGAGCGCGAGGAGGTCTGGCTGGCGCTGTCCGACCTGTGGCTGGACAGCGAGCTGGACGAGCCCTGGCTGCGCAGCATCGCCGCGGTGCTGCGCAACAGCGGCCTGAGCCGCGCGGAGCTGGAGCGAATCTTCCACTACGAGGTGGCGCCGGTGGTGTGGCTCAACCACTGGGTGACGGCCGGGGTCTGGGGCGCCTTCGACCGTGACTGGCTGGTGGAGGGCTGTCGGCGCAATCAGGCCCGTGGACGCTGGCATCGCGGCTGTTGCCGGCTGCTGCGCTGGCCGATGAGTTACGGCTGCCGCGGCGAATGGCAGCAGGTGCTGGCGCTGCTGGATGACGAGGGCTGAGGGCTCACTCGGCCTTGCGCCGCCAATCCTCCAGGCGAATCACCTTGTCGCTGCCCTGGGTCGCCACCGGCTCCGGTTGGGCCTCGAGCACCGGGTGCGGCTGCAGTTCGATACGCCCCAGGTGCTGGCCGAACATGCTGATCTGCCCGCGCAGGCGCTGCTCGCCGGTGACGGTGAACTCGAAGTCGTAGAGCCGCGCCAGGCGCCGGTGGCCGCGGGCGTCGCGCAGGATGGCCAGGCGGCGCAGGGCCACCGCGCCGTCCAGCAGCTCGACGTCGAGCCTTGCGCAGTGCTGCTTGGCCAGGCTCAGGGCGCGTTCGCGAATGCCGTGGCCGCGCCACAGCCAGGCGCAGAAGGCGGCGAACAGCATCAGCAGGAAGACATCGAACAGATCGATCATTATGACTCCGGCGGCGGGAGACAGAGCTTAGCCCATCTGCCGCCCGCTTCTCAGCCCATGCGGTCGGGTGGACGCTGGGTGGCTCTCAGCTTTTCTCTTCGCTCAGGGCCTGGTAGCGCTGCTGCAGTTCGGCGCGGATCTGCCGGCGCTGGGCGGCCTGGCGCTGGCGGCGCAGGCCGTCGGGGGTATCCGGCTGCAGCTCCGGCACCGGCGCCGGGCGGCCCTGCTCGTCCACCGCGACCATGGTGAAGAAGCAGCTGTTGGTGTGGCGCACCGAGCGCTCGCGGATGTTCTCGGTGATCACCTTGATGCCGATCTCCATCGAAGTGCGCCCGCAGTAGTTGACCGAGGCGAGGAAGGTGACCATCTCGCCGACGTGCACCGGCTCGCGGAAGATCACCTGGTCCACCGACAGGGTCACCACGTAGCGACCGGCGTAGCGGCTGGCGCAGGCGTAGGCGACTTCGTCGAGGTACTTGAGCAGGGTGCCGCCGTGGACGTTGCCGGAGAAGTTGGCCATGTCCGGGGTCATCAGTACGGTCATCGTCAGTTGTGCGGTTCCGGCTTCCATAGGTACTCCGTGGGCGGGGGATGGGCGGGACGCTGCAGGACGCCTGCTGTCGTGCCGGCTCGGCGCCGGGATCGCGGCGGCCTCATGCAAGGACGCCGGCGGGCGCTCGCGCGCCACAGTCCACGGCCGGTTTGGCTGCCGAACGTCAGCGCAGGCCGTACTGCGCCTTGAGCCGCTGCACGCTGGCGTCCTGTTCGACGAGGAAGCGGTCGAAGCGGCGGATCAGTTCCGGGTGGCGGTAGCTGCTCAGGTGGAAGCTGGTGTAGGTCAGCGGCAGTTGCTGATCCAGCTGCAGGTAGTCGCTGGCCAGGCCCATCTCGCCGAGCTGGTAGCGCACCACCTGGGGGTTGGCGTAGAGCGCATCGAGCCGGCCGCGGGCGACCATGCGGATCAGGCTCTGGATGTCCTGGGTCTCCACCAGGTCCACCCCACCCTTGGCCAGCAGCGGCTGCCAGGCTTCGGCGGTGAAGCCGCGCACCGTGCCGAGCTGGCGCACCCGGGCCAGGCCCTGGCCGCGCCGTTCGGCGAGCACCAGGGTGCCGTCGACGATCTGCGCGGCGGCATCGCTGTAGTGCAGGTGCCGGCCGGTCTTGGCCTGGCGTGCCCAGGCCGGGTTGTCGGGGAACAGCAGATCGAGGCTCTGCTCGTCGAGCAGGTTGCGGTACAGGCGGTTGATCGGCTGCGGCAGCAGTTCCAGGGTCAGGCCCTCGTGCTCGGCGAAGGCCTGCAGCAGGTCGAGGCAGTAGCCTTCGGGCGGGCTGCCGGCGACGGCGCGGTAGTAGGGGAAGTAGTCGTGCAGCTCAATACCGACGCGCAGCGTCTCGCCCTGGCCCAGATTGGCCAGCAGTGCCAGAGCCAGCAACAGCCAGCGTTTCATGCGTTTCTCCCCGCCCCTCGCCGTAGCAAGCTTAGCCCAGGGTGCGCCGTTCAGGCGTGGCTCAGGTACCAGCGCCAGTCCTGTTCGCCCACCTCGCCCATGAACTGGCGGTACTCGGCCCATTTGATCGCCAGGAACACCTTGAGGAACTCCTCGCCCAGCGTCTGTTTGGCCCAGGCGGAGTTCTCCAGCGCGCGCAGCGCGGTGAGCCAGTCGGTGGGCAGGGTCTCGCGCGCCTGCTGGTAGCCGTTGCCGATGATGGCCTGGCACGGGTCGATCCGCTCGCGGATGCCCTTGTGGATGCCGGCGAGGATCGCCGCCGCGGCCAGGTAGGGGTTGGCGTCGGCGCCGCAGATGCGGTGCTCGACGTGGCGACTCTTGGCCGGCCCGCCCGGCACGCGGAACGACACGGTGCGGTTGTTCACCCCCCAGCTCTTGGCCAGCGGCGCATAGCTGTTGGCCTGGAAGCGGCGGAAGGAGTTGGCGTTGGGGCAGAAGATCGCCAGGGCGTCGTCGAGCGTGGCCATCATCCCGCCAATCGCATATTTCAACAGCGGCGTGCCCTGCGGGTCTTCGCTGGCCATGAGATTGTTGCCGTCCGCGTCGGCCAGCGACACGTGCATATGCAGGCCGCTGCCGGCCTGGTCGCCGAACGGCTTGGCCATGAAGCAGGCCTGCAGCCCGTGCTTGTTGGCCACGCCCTTGACCAGGCGCTTGTAGCGCACGCCTTCGTCCACCGCCTGCAGCGCGTCGAAGCGGTGCTCCAGGGTCAGCTCGAGCTGGCCGGGGGCGTATTCGGAGATCGCCGTGCGCACCGGCAGGCCCTGCGCCTCGCAGGCGGCGTAGAGGTCGTCGAGGAACGGCTGCAGCTGCTCCAGCTCGTACACGCCGTAGACCTGCGGCGCCTGCGGGCGCACACCGTTCATCTGCAGCGCCGGTTGCGGCCGGCCGCAGGCGTCGCGGGTCTTGTCCAGCAGGTAGAACTCCAGCTCCACCGCCATCACCGGGTGGTAGCCGTCGGCCTTGAGCGCCTCGATGGCGCGCACCAGCACGTGCCGTGGATCGCCCGGGGTGGCCGGCAGGCCTTCGGTCGGGTGCATGCTCACCTGCAGCTGGCCGGTGGGCACCGCGCGCCAGGGTTGCAGGCACAGCGAGCCGGGGATGGGGTAGGTCCAGCAGTCGGCATCGGCCACCTCCCAGACCAGGCCGCTTTCTTCGACGTCCTCGCCCTGGATGGTCAGCGACAGGATCGAGCTGGGCAGCGGCCGGCCGTGCTCGTAGATGGCCAGCAGTTCGTCGCGGTGCAGCAGCTTGCCGCGCGGGATGCCGTTGGCGTCGATCAGCATCAGCTCGATGCTGCGTACCTCGGGGTGGCGTTCGAGGAAGTCGCGGGCTTCCTGGGGGTTGGCGAATTGCATGGTGGTCTCTCACCTGATGGGCACGTTGTGCACCGGGGCGTAGGGTGGATGGCGCTTTATCCATCCACCGGGTATCGGTGGCCTGTTGGTGGATGAAAAGAGCGTCATCCACCCTACGGTTTTATTCGCGGGCGCCGGGAATGGCCAGCAGCTCGGTGAGGGCCTGGTCGAGCATGCCTATCAGCTGGTCCACATCCTGCTCTGTGGTCGAGGGGCAGCACAGGGTCATATTGTGGAAGGGGGTGATCAGGATGCCGCGGTTGATCAGGTACAGGTGCAGGGCCATCTGCAGCTCGTCGTGGAAGGCCGCCTCGGCCTCGGCGCCGGTGCGCGGCGCGGTGGCGCAGAACTGGAATTCGCAGCGTGCGCCCAGCTCGGTCACCGACCACTTGAGCGCGTGCTTGCCGATCAGGCGGCGAAAGCCCGCCGCCAGTCTGGCGGCCAGCGGCAGCATATGGGCGTAGGCGGCCGGGGTCATCACCTGTTCCAGGTTGGCGCGCATGCAGTGCATGGCCAGGGCGTTGGCCGACAAGGTGGTGCCCATGCCGCTGTGGCCGTGGCCATGGCTGCCTTCGCTGGAGCGTTTGCGCGCTTCAGTCATGGCCTCGGCCATCGCCGCGCTGCAGCCGAAGATGCCGCAGGGCACGCCGCCGGCGATGGGTTTGCCGACCACGAAGAAGTCCGGCTCGAGATCCCAGAGTTTGGTGCAGCCGCCGATATCGGTGGAGATGGTGTGGGTTTCGTCGATGATTAGCAGGCTGCCGTACTTGCGCGTGAGTTCCCGGCACTGCTGCATGAAACCCGGCTCGGGCAGGACCATGCCGATATTGGTCATGGCCGGCTCGCAGAGCAGGGCGCAGACGTCGCCCTGGGCCAGCGCCGCTTCCAGCGCTGCGACATCGTTGAACGGGATCGAGCGGCTGTACTGGGTCAGGTCATAGGCCTGGCCGACCAGCCCGGAGCGGGCCACGGTCTGGCCATCGCGATGGCGCACCATCACGTCGTCCACCGTGCCGTGGTAGCAGCCGTCGAATACCAGCAGGGTCTTGCGCTGGGTAATGGCGCGGGCCCAGCGCAGCACATAGCGATTCGAGTCCGTTGCCGTGGCGGTCACCTGCCAGAACGGCAGGCCGAAGCGCGCCGCCAGCAGCTCGCCGCAGACCACCGCGTCCTCGCCCGGCAGCATGGTGGTCAGGCCGTTGTGGCCCTGTTCGGCGATGGCCTTGGCGATCGGGTCCGGCGAGTGGCCGAACATGCTGCCGGTGTCGCCCAGGCAGAAGTCGATGTACTCGTGGCCGTCGACGTCGTAGAAGCGCGCGCCCTTGGCCCGCTCGACGAACAGCGGCACCGGGGTCGACCAGTCGGCCATCCAGTGCATCGGCACACCGCCGTACAGCGAATGCCGCGCGCGCTCGGCCAGGGCGACGGACTTGGGGTTGCGGGCCAGGAACAAGGCGCGCTCGGCGGCGGCGAAGCGTTCCACGGCGGCGGGGCTGATAGCGCTGGCGGTCATCTGGGCATACCTCGGTAAGAATCTGGCTGCATGATATTTTGTGATCACATATTAGTAAATGATGTCGATGAATCCGCTATATTTCGCAAATACATGGTTATTAGTGATCACAAATAAGGTGCGCCAGTTCGTCGCTTAGGCACAAAGCGGCGTCTGGAGTACATTCGTGCACATTTTTCACGGAGGCCGCCATGCGTGACTGTAGTCTGACCCTTGCCCAACTGCCGGCGCCGCCGCAGGAGGCGCTCGATGGCCGATAACCTGCAAGAGCAGCTGTACCAGAAGATTCGCGAGGGCCTGCTGGCCGGGCGTTTCCAGCCCGGCGAACGGCTGAAGATCCGCGACCTGGCGGCGCAGTGGGGCACCAGCCCGATGCCGGTGCGCGCGGCGTTGCAGCGGCTGGTGGCCGAGGGCGCGCTGGAGGGCGAGCCGCAGCGTTCGGTGCGGGTGCCGGCGATGACCCGCGAGCGCTACGAGAACATCTTCCAGGTGCGCCTGGGTCTGGAAGGGCTGGCGGTGGAGCTGGCCACGCCGCGCCTGCAGGCGGCCGACCTGGCCCTGCTGCGCGACTGCGTGGCGTGCATGGATGCGGCCATCGAGCAGCGCCAGGTGCAGGACTACCTCCGCGCCAACAGCCAGTTCCACCTGCACCTGTACGCCGCCTGCGGCAACCCGGTGCTGCTGCGCTCGATCGAGTCGCTGTGGCTGCAGATCGGCCCCTTCTTCAACCGCCTGTTCACCGGCGCCGACCTGTCGCTGCGGCTCAACGACTTCCACGAGGACGCCTTCGCCGCCATCGAGGCCGGCGACGCCAAGGCCGCGCGTCAGGCGATGGAGCAGGATCTGCTGTACTTCGCGCGCTTTTTGCTCAACCTGCTGGCGCTGGAGCAGGGCGAGGGGTGAGGCGCTGCCCCCCAACGGCGTCGGGGGCAGTCCTGCAGGCTGGGTTAGCCGCCAGCATGGTCAGTGCGGCGGGCGGCACTTTCGCGGCGGCCTGACCCAGCGCCGCTGCCCGGCCCTCAGCTTTCCAGCCAGACGTCGCGGCACCAGTGCCACACCGAGTCCCAGCTCTCGTCGGTCAGCTCGCCCTCGTCGCCGTCCCACAGCCAGACCTGGCCTTCCACGTCCACCGCGTAGTAGTCGCGGCCGCTCTGGCACAGCGGCACCAGGTCGCGCGGCAGGCCCAGGCTCCAGGCCTCGGCGGCCACTTCCGGCAGGTAGGTGTGCGATTGCGGGTCGCTGGCGGTGACCGGCTCCAGGCGGCCGTAGACCACGTCGCTGACCTTGAGCAGGAACTCGCGCAGCTCGAAGGGCAGGTGGATGAGGATCTGCTCCTGGATCTCCACCAGGGTTTCCTCGTCCGGCAACTCCAGCGGCACCGGCACCGGTTCGTTGAGTTCGCGCAGCTGTTCGATGACTTCTTCCACGGGGGCAACCTCCTGATCAATGCGGCGGGCTTTATACCCCAACAGCCTGCTGGGGCGGTATCGGTGCGCGACGGCTTCAGCCGGCGTGGAAGAAGGCCAGCTTGTTGCCGTCCGGATCGCGGAAGTAGCCGATATAGAAGCCGGGCATGCGTTCGCCCGGTGCGCCTTCGTCGCTGCCGCCGAGGCTCAGCGCCTTGGCGTGCAGTTCGTCGACCTTGGCCCGCGAGCCCGCCACCAGGGCGGTCATGCAGCCGTTGCCGACGCAGGCCTGCTGCTGGTCGTAGGGCAGGCAGACGCCGAACATCGGCTGCTTCATGCTGGTGCCGAACAGGGTCAGCCGGCCGATATCCACCAGCGGCTTGGCGCCGAGGCCGGCGAGCAGCTCGCCGTAGAAGGCCTTGGCCTTGTTCAGGTCGTGGGTACCGACTGTGGTGTATCCGATCATCCGCGCGTGCTCCTCGAGGTAGGCGCTATCACTCTAGCCGAAAGTCGACGGGCAAAAGAAACCCGGGACAAGCCCGGGTTGCTGTGCTGCGCGGCGCGATCAGTTCTGGCGGATGCCGGCGATCAGCCAGGGCTGGTTGTCGCCCTGGGCGCGTTCCAGGCGCCAGCTTTCGCTGAACGGCTCGCCCTGGTCGAAACGCGAGGTCTTGGCCACGCCGCTGAAGGTCAGGGTGGCGGTGGTCTTCTCGGCATCGTCGTCGACGCCGTCCAGCTGCACGGCCAGCTCGTCGATGTAGGTGGACTGGAAGCCCTCGCCCAGTTCGGCACGCTCGCGTTTGAGGAAGTCCAGCAGCTGCGGGGTGACGAACTCGGCGATCTTGTCCATCTCGTCGGCGTCCCAGTGCTGCTGCAGGCTGAGGAAGTGCTCGCGACCGGCGGCGATGAAGCTCTGCTCGTTGAACCAGGCCGGGGCGTTGATCACCGGACGGGCCGCGGCAGCGGCGTTGCCGCCGAAGATCGAGGTCGGCGCGGCGCTGGCCGGCATTTCGCGCTGGTAGGGCGCGCCGGCGGCGGCGACTTGCGGCTGCTGGCGGGCGCGACGGGCGGCGAGGAAGCGGAACAGCAGGAAGGCGATCAGGCCGAAGATCAGCATGTCCATGATCTGCAGGCCTTCGAAGCCGTCACCCATGAACATCGAGGCGAGCAGGCCGCCGGCGGCCAGGCCGGCCAGCGGGCCTAGCCAGCGCGAGGCGCCGCTGGCGGCGGCCGGTTGGCGACCGGCGGTCGGGGCGGTGGCGGCGGGCTGCGTGGGCTGGGCCTGACGGGTCTGGTGGCTGGGCGCGGAGCCGAACGACTTGCCGCCGCCGAAGCGCTTGGCATGGGCCTCGAAGCTGAAGGTCAGGGCCAGGCACAGGACCATGGCGATACTGAGGAAACGCTGCATCACGGTTTTCTCTCTGGTGGAAAGGCGTGGCGGCATCTTGCCCGGCATGGGCGGCGATGACCAGTGACAGAATGTTTCCGGCTTTTGCTTTGCGCCGCGACGGTGCAGCATGGCGGTCGAGTCGAGCCTGTCCGGAGCCGCCACCTTGTATCAGCCGAAAGCCTTCGCCGTGAGCGATCTTGCCGCCCTGCACCAGTTGATCGAGCAGAGCCCGCTGGCGACCCTGGTCAGCCCGGGCGCAAACGGCCTGCAGGCCAGCCATCTGCCGTTGCTGCTGGTGGCGCAGGAGGGCGAGTTCGGCACCCTCTACGGTCATTTCGCCCGGGCCAACCCGCAATGGCGCGAGCTGAACGGCGACGCCCAGGCGCTGGCGATCTTCCAGGCCGGCGAGGCCTACGTCAGCCCCGGCTACTACCCGAGCAAGGCCGAGCACGGCAAGGTGGTGCCGACCTGGAACTACCAGGCGGTGCACGTGCGCGGCCGGCTCGAGGTATTCGACGAGCGCCAGCGTCTGCTCGATCTGGTCGGCCGCCTCAGCGCCCATCACGAGCGGGGGCGGGCGCAGCCCTGGGCGGTAAGCGATGCGCCGGCCGGCTATATCGACAGCATGCTGCGCGCCATCGTCGGCTTCGCCCTGCCGATCCGGCGGATCGAGGGCGTGCGCAAGCTCAGCCAGAACAAGGGCGCCGCCGACTTCGCCGGCGTGCGTGAGGGTTTGGCGCAGTCGTCGCGGGCGGAGGAACGGCGGATCGCCGAGGCGATGGCGGGTCTGAAGCGCTAGGCTGTCGCCGGGCCGCCCAGGCGGTGCGCATCACGGCCTTGTCGGGATTGCGCCCCGGTGTGCGGTTGCTCCTGTAGCCGGATGCAATCCGGGCCTGTGCACGAGGATTTCCGCGCCGCGCATGCGCGCCATTTCCCCTTCAGCGGCGCAGCAGCAGGGCCAGCGCGCCGCAGCGCAGCTGGCCGCGCAGGAAGGCGCGGAATTCGGCGGCGTCTTCCTCGGGGTGGCGCAGCCAGTGCACGAAGCTGCGCAGGTAGGCGCCGGTGAGCAGGGTCTCTTCGGCGATGCGGCGCAGGTGCAGGGTCTCCCGCCCGGCGGCCTCGCGCCACCACTGCACGGTGCGGCTGATGCGCATCAGGCCGAGCAGCTGCAGGTGGATATGCCCGGGCTCGAGCTTGTACAGCAGCATCTGCCCGGTCACCGCGCGGTGCGCGGCGAGGCTGTCGAGCCAGGCCAGCAGGCAGGCTTCCAGGCGCTGTTCGGCGTTCAGTTCGGCGAGGTCGGGCTGGCGTGCGCGGGCCAGCATGGCCAGGTCGGCGCGGTCGAACCAGGCTTCGACCAGGGCGTCCTTGTCGCGATAGTGCGGGGCGATGTCGTCCAGTCCGGCGCCGAGGGCGGCGGCCACTTCGAACAGGTGCAGGCGCTCCCAGCCGCAGACGTCGGCCAGCTGCAGGGCGCTGTCGAGGATGCGGGCTGGGGTGAGGGCGGCTTTCTTCATCGGTTCACCTCGCCTTCGAGTATGGCCGCGCCGCCGCCACCCAGGGCCTGAAACGACAAACGGAAGCCGAGGCTTCCGTTTGCGGGCATGTCATCCGGGCTACGCAGTTCGTAGGGTGGATCACGCTTCACCGATCCACCCTTTGCTGGATGTGGAAAGCGACAGCTACGCGCCCCGATCCACCCTACGCTTGTCCGGCTGCGACGCTCGCCTCAGCGCCAGTTGTACAGTTCCTTCTNTACGCTTGTCCGGCTGCGACGCTCGCCTCAGCGCCAGTTGTACAGTTCCTTCTCCGAGACCGAATGCATCGGCGCGGCGAGGGCCTGGAAGGCCTTCATCGAGGCCCAGATGCGGCCGTTCAGCTCGCTCTGCGCGGCCAGCTCGCCGAGCACCACATCGGCCTCGCGCTGCATGGCGTCGAGCACCTCGTCGGGAAAGCGCTTGAGCAGGGTGCCGCTCTTCTTCAGCTGATCCAGGGCCAGGGCATTGTGGTAGACGTAGTCGTCGAGCATGTCCTGGCTGGCGCCGCGGGCGGCCTCGGTGAGGATCGCCTGCAGGTCGGCCGGCAGGCTGTCCAGGGCCTTCTGGTTGACCAGCAGCTCGAGCACCGCCTGTGGTTCCTGCCAGCCCGGGTAGTAGTAGTACTTGGCCGCCTGCTGCAGGCCGAAGGCCTGGTCGTTGTAGGGGCTGACCCAGTCGGTGGCGTCGATGGCGCCGGTCTGCAGGGCGGTGAACACCTCGCCGCCGGGGATGTTGACGGTGATCGCGCCGAGCTTGGCCAGCACCTCGCCGCCCAGGCCCGGGGTGCGGATCTTCAGGCCCTTGAGGTCGTCCAGCGAGTTGATTTCCTTGTTGAACCAGCCGCCCATCTGCATACCGGTGTTGCCGACCACGAAGGGCTTCACCCCGTGCGGCGCATAGGCCTCGTCCCACAGCGCCTGGCCGCCGCCCTTGCTCAGCCAGGCGTTCATTTCCAGGGTCGACAGGCCGAACGGCACCGAAGTGAAGAACTGCGCGGTGTTGACCTTGCCCTTCCAGTAGTAGGCGGCGCCGTGGCCCAGCTCGGCGGTGCCGCGCGACACGGCGTCGAACACCTCCAGCGGCGGCACCAGTTCGCCGCCGGCGTAGACCTTGATGGTCAGGCGGCCGTCGCTCATGGTCTTGACCCGCTCGGCCAGGCGCTCGGCGGCGGTGCCCAGGCCGGGGTAGTTCTTCGGCCAGGCGGTGACCATCTTCCACTGGTAGGTCTGCGCCGGGGCGGCGGCCTGCTCGCTGCCGGCCTGGTCGTCCTTGCAGCCGGCCAGGCCGAGGGCGGCCAGCAGGGCCGCGGTGGCGGTGAAGAGATGACGGCGATTCATCGGGGCTTCCTTATTGTGGGTTCTCAATCCCGTGGTCCGGAGGCGAATCGGGACGATGGTCAAAGCGCCTCCAGCTTGGCGTAGCTGAGCATCAGCCACTTGCTGCCTTCGCTTTCGAAATTCACCTGCACCCGCGCCTGCGCGCCGGCACCCTCGAAATTGAGGATGGTGCCCTCGCCGAACAGGCTGTGACGCACGCGCTGGCCCAGGTTGAAGGGGGTCTGCGGCACGGCGCTGCCGGCGAACAGGCTGCCGCCGCCCATCGCACTGGTGCTCATGGGCCGGCTGACGCTGTTGCTCAGGCGCACTTCCTGGATCAGCGGCGCGGGGATTTCGCGGACGAAGCGCGACACCTTGTTGTAGGTCTCGCTCCCGTAGAGACGGCGGGTCTCGGCGTAACTGATCACCAGCCTGTGCATGGCACGGGTAATGCCGACATAGGCCAGGCGGCGTTCTTCTTCCAGGCGGCCCGGTTCTTCCAGGCTCATCTTGTGCGGGAACAGACCCTCCTCCATGCCGACCAGGAACACCAGGGGGAATTCCAGGCCCTTGGCGCTGTGCAGGGTCATCAGTTGAATGCTGTCCTCGTTCTCGGCGGCCTGGGTGTCGCCGGCCTCCAGCGAGGCGTGGGTGAGGAAGGCCTGCAGCGGGGTCAGCTCCTCGTCTTCGTCGTTCTCGAAGGCGCGCGCGGCGCTGACCAGTTCTTCCAGGTTCTCCACCCGCGCCTGGCCCTTCTCGCCCTTTTCCGCCTGGTGATAGGCGATCAGCCCGCTCTGCTCGATGACGGTCTGGGTCATCAGGTGCAGGGGCATGGCCAGGACCTTCTCGGCCAGGGTCTCGATCAGCTCGATAAAGCCGGCCAGGGCAGTGGAGGCGCGCCCCGGCAAAGCCTTGCCCGCCAGCATCAGGCGAATCGCTTCCCACATGTGCACGTCGTGGGCGCGGGCGTACTCGCGGATGCTCTCGATGGTCTTCTCGCCGATGCCGCGCGCCGGCACGTTGACGATGCGCTCCAGCGCCGCGTCGTTGCCGCGGCCGTCGAGCAGGCGCAGGTAGGCCATGGCGTTCTTGATCTCGGCGCGCTCGAAGAAGCGCTGGCCGCCGTAGATGCGGTAGGGGATCTTCTCGCGCAGCAGCGCCTCTTCCAGCACCCGCGACTGGGCGTTGGAGCGGTAGAGGATGGCGATCTCGCTGCGCTTGAGGCCTTCCTTGCGCAGCGCGTCCTCGATGCTCTCGACCACGTAGCGCGCTTCGTCGTGCTCGTTGAACGCGGCGTACAGCGCCAGCGGCTCGCCGTCGTCGCCGTCGGTCCAGAGTTCCTTGCCCAGGCGCCCCTGGTTGTTGGCGATCAGCGCGTTGGCGGCCTTGAGGATGCCGGCGGTGGAGCGGTAGTTCTGCTCCAGGCGGATCAGCTGGGTATCGGGGAAGTCGCTGGAGAACTGCTGGATGTTCTCGATCCGCGCGCCGCGCCAGCCGTAGATCGACTGGTCGTCGTCGCCCACCACCATCAGGCTGTCGCCGCCCTGGGCCAGCAGGCGCAGCCAGGCGTACTGCACGGCGTTGGTGTCCTGGAACTCGTCGACCAGGATATGGCGGAAGCGCCGCTGGTAGTGCTCGAGCAGGCCCGGCTTGTCGCGCCACAGGTCGAGGGCGCGCAGCAGCAGCTCGGAGAAGTCGATCACCCCGGTGCGCGCGCAGGCCGCCTCGTAGGCCTCGTAGATGCCGCGCATGGTGGCCAGGAACAGGTCGCCGCCGGCCTGGATATGCGCCGGGCGCAAGCCCTCGTCCTTCTGCCCGTTGATAAACCACTGCGCCTGCTTGGCCGGCCAGCGCTGCTCGTCCAGACCGAGTTCGCGGATCACCCGCTTGATCAGGCGCTGCTGGTCGTCGGAGTCGAGAATCTGGAAGTTCTCCGCCAGCCCGGCTTCCTGCCAGTGCGCGCGCAGCAGGCGATGGGCCAGGCCGTGGAAGGTGCCGACCCACATGCCGGCCGGGTTGTGGCCGAGCATCTGCTCGATGCGCGCGCGCATCTCGGCGGCGGCCTTGTTGGTGAAGGTCACCGACAGGATCGAATGGGGCGAGGCGCCCACCGCCTGGATCAGCCAGGCGATGCGGTGCACCAGCACGCGGGTCTTGCCGGAACCGGCGCCGGCCAGCACCAGTTGGCGCCCGAGCGGGGCGGCCACGGCCTGGACCTGGGCGTCGTTGAGAGAAGCGATCAGGAGTTCGGGGTCGTTTTGCATCGCGGCATTCTAGGGGGCGCGGCCACGTCGGGCAAACCGCGCGCGGCGCACGGCGGCAGCTGACGACCGGCGGGTCAGCGCGGCGACCGGCGAACCAGGGCGGCGGCGGCGCGGACGGCCCGTCGAAAGTTAGGCGCGAACGGGTGAAATTGGTCACATCTTGGTTGGGCGATGCGCCTGTCTCGGGTATTCTGCCGCGACGCCTAGGCACCATTACAAGAAAATCGCCTATGACCGCCACCACTAGCGCCGTAGTCCCTGAAGTGACGCTGGATCCGTACGCGGCCGAACAGCTGTTCGCCACGGATATCGCCGTCGAACGTACCCGCCTGCTCTACCAGGGCTCGCGCCTGCCCACCCTGTTGATGCTGCTCACCGGCCTGGCCTGTGCCTTCCTGTTATGGAGCGAGCAGCGCGCGCCGCTGCTGGCCGCCTGGCTGGGCTGGATGGTGCTGCTGGTATTGCTGCGCCTGGTGCAGGTCAAGGCCTTCGACGCCGCGCTGCCCAGCCGCCAGGCCGAAGCCCACTGGCGCCGGCGTTTCCTGTTCGGCGCCGGCGCCTCGGGGCTGACCCTGGCCTCCGCCGCCATCGTCCTGGTGCCGGCCGATGCCTTCTATCAGCAGGCGCTGCTTTACGGCCTGATCGCCGCGGCGATCCTCTCCGCCAGCGTCGCCTACGCCGTCAGCCTGCCGGCCTTCCTCACCTTCGCCTTGCCCTGCCTGCTGCCCTCGGTGGCCTTCCTGCTGGCCGAAGGCAACAACCTGCAGCGCGGCTGGGGCGGGCTCGGGGTGATCCTCTCGCTGGCCTTGCTGGTGGTGGCCTGGCAGGTCAACCGCCTGGTCCAGCGCAGCCTGCTGCAGCGTTTTCACAACCAGGCGCTGATCGCCAACCTGGAGCACGCCAAGCTGCGCGCCGAGGGCCTCAACGAGGAGCTGGCGCGCGAGGTGGAGCAGCGCCGGCGTGCCGAGCGCGAACTGCGCGGCGCCCATGGCGAGCTGGAAATGCGCGTGGCCGAGCGTACCCTGGAACTGGACGAGGCGACCCACGCCCTGGGCAAGAGCCAGGCGCGCCTGGCCCTGGCCTTGGAGGCCAGCGAACTGGGCCTGTGGGACTGGGATCTGGAAAGCGACCAGGTGCACCACTCGCACCTGCGCGAGCTGTTCGGCCTGGACGCCGAGCAGGTGCAGGTGATGCTGCGCGACCTGACCCCGCGCCTGCACCCGGACGACCTGCCGACGCTGCGCCGCGCCCTGGTCGAGCATATGAAGGGGCGCAGCGACGGCTATCAGGTGGAATACCGGTTCAAGCACGCCGACGGCCATTGGCTGTGGATCGAGGACCGTGGTCGCGCGGTGGAGCGCGACGCCGCCGGGCGCGTGCGGCGCATGCTCGGCACCCGCCGCGACGTCAGCGCGCGGCGTCAGCAGGAGCAGCAGCAGCGCCTGGCGGCGACGGTGTTCGAGGCGGCCAGCGAGGGCATCTTCATTCTCGATCCGGACTACCGCCTGCTGGCGGTCAACCGCGCGTTCAGCGCGGTGACCGGCTACGCCCGCGAGGAGGTGTTGGGGCGCACGGTGACCAGCTTGATCGGCAGCCGCGAGATGCGCCGCCAGTACCAGCTGATCCGCCAGGAGCTGGACGGCAGCGGCAGCTGGCAGGGCGAGCTGATCGAGACGCGCAAGAGCGGCGAGCTCTACCCGCAATGGCTGCAGCTCAACCTGGTGCGCGACGCCAGCGGGCGGCCCAGCCATATCGTCGGCTTCTTCGCCGACCTCAGCGCGCGGCGCGAGGCCGAGGAGCGCCTGCGCTACCTGTCGCACTACGACGAACTGACCGGTCTGGCCAACCGCAGCCTGTTCAAGGAGCGCCTGCACGAGGCCAGCCAGCGCGCGCGGCAGAGCGGGCGCAGCGTCGCCCTGCTGCATATCGACCTGGACCGCTTCAAGCTGCTCAACGACAGCCTCGGCCACGAGGTCGCCGACCAGCTGCTGCGGCAGATGAGCCGCCGCCTGACCCAGGCGGTGCCGGAGGCCGACTGCATCGCGCGGCTGTCCGGCGACGAGTTCGCCATCATCCTCGATGCCTACGGCAGCCTGTCCAGCCTGGCGCGGGTGGCCAGCCGGCTGCTGGCCAAGCTGCGCGTGCCGATGGACGTCGGCGGCCACGAACTGGTGGTCAGCGCCTCGCTGGGTATCAGCCTGCTGCCGGACTACGCGCGCGAGATCAGCGCGCTGATCAGCCAGGCCAACATGGCCGTGCAGCACGCCAAGCACCTGGGCGGCAACACCTTCCAGTTCTTCACCGACAACCTGCAGGCCTGCACCCTGGAGCGCCTGCAGCTGGAGAACCAGCTGCGCAAGGCGATCGAGGAGGGCCAGCTGGAGGTGTTCTACCAGCCCAAGCTGTGCCTGGCCGACGACAGCCTGAATGCCGCCGAGGCGCTGGTGCGCTGGCGCCATCCGCAGCAGGGGCTGGTGCCGCCCGGTGAGTTCATCGGCCTGGCCGAGGAAACTGGGCTGATCGCGCCGATCGGCGAATTCGTCCTGCGCCAGGCCTGTCGGCAGGCGCGCGAGTGGCAGCGCCAGGGCCTGGCGGAGATCCGCGTGTCGGTGAACATCTCGGTGCACCAGCTGCGCCAGGGCAACCTGACCAGCCTGGTGCGCCAGGTGCTGGAGGAAACCGACCTGGCGCCGCGATACCTGGAGCTGGAGCTGACCGAGAGTCAGCTGCTGGACAACGTCGACAGCGTCATCGCCACCTTCCGCCAGCTGCGCGAGCTGGGGGTGAAACTGGCGATCGACGACTTCGGCACCGGCTACTCCTCGCTCAGCTACCTCAAGCGCTTCCCGGTGCACTACGTGAAGATCGACCAGACCTTTATCCGCGACCTGTCGCCGGGCGGCGAGGACGCGGCGATCACCCGCGCGATCATCGCCATGGCCCACAGCCTGGAGCTCAAGGTGGTCGCCGAGGGGGTGGAGACCCAGGCGCAGATGGATTTCCTCAAGAGCCAGCACTGCGACGAGATCCAGGGTTTCCTCATCAGCCGGCCGGTGGAGGCCGAGGCCTTCGCCGCCTTGCTGCGTGCGCAGATCGACGCCCCGGTGTACTGAGGCTGTTCCCTCCCTACCCAGGCGCCGCGGGGACGGCCGGGCCGACCGAATCAAAGATGGCTGCCGGCGCGCGCCATCCTAGGAGATGCTGGGGGCTCCCGCTCACGACAAGGAGTTCCCGATGGCCGAAGCCCCATCCCTGAGCCTTGGCCAGCGCCTGCTGCTGGCTTCGCAGCGCATGGCGCCGGTGCCGGTGAAGGCGGCCCTGGTGCAGAAGCTCGGCCCCGAGCAGGCGGCGCAGCTGTCGCCACATCTGCCGCCGGCGCAGCTGCGTGAGCTGATCCTGGCGCTGCCCGTCGAGTTCCTCGCGCAGGTCACCACCCACCTCGACCCGCAGCTGATCCTCGCCACCTACCTCAGCCTGCCCGACAGCCTGCACCTGGAGGTGGCGCGCCGGCTCTGCGTGATCGGCGCCTTCGCCACCGCCGCGCGCTACGCCGAATGCCTGTCGGCCAGGCAGGTCAAGGTGCTGATCTACGGCATCAACGACGCCGACCACGTGCTGCAGATCGCCCGCCATATCCTCGATATCGAGCTGATCGTGCAGAGCCTGCGCAGCTTCTCCACCGCCTACCTGTGCAAGCTGACCGAGGCGGCGGCCGCCGACGACAACGTCGCGGTGTCCGCCCGGGTGCTCGCCGGCCTGCCGTTGCCGCGCCAGGCGGACGTCTGCGCCCACCTCAGACCGGCCGTGCTGCGCGAGCTGCTGCCGCAGCTGCTGGCCGCCAACCCGCAACTGCGCGACCTGCTGCCCGAACGCCTGCAGCAGACGATCCTGGCCTAGGCTGCGCCACCGACTCTCACTTGGCGAACAGCTGGCCGATATCCTTGAACGCCTTGAACTCCAGGGCGTTGCCGCAGGGATCGAGCAGAAACAGGGTGGCCTGCTCGCCGACCTGGCCGGCAAAGCGCACGTGGGGCTCGATGACGAAGGCCGTGCCACGTGCCTGCAGGCGCTCGGCCAGCGCCTGCCAGTCGTCCCAGGCCAGCACCACGCCGAAATGCGGCACCGGCACGTCGTGACCGTCCACCGGGTTGCGGTGCGCCGCCTCCTGGTGCGCCATCTTCGGCGCTTCATGGATCACCAGCTGGTGGCCGAAGAAGTCGAAATCCACCCACTGCTCGCTGCTGCGGCCTTCGGCGCAGCCGAACAGCTCGCCGTAGAAGTGCCGCGCCGCGGCCAGGTCGTACACGGGAATCGCCAGGTGAAAGGGGGCTAGGGCCATTGCGGAGTTCCTCTTGGTTATTCGCCCCCAGCCTAGCAACAGCCAAATCGATTGAAAGCGAATATCCTTGCTCGCAAGCTCAAATAATTTTGATGGATTGCCGATGCTGCGCGAGTTCAAGACCTTCGTCGCCGTCGCCCGCCTGGGCACCTTCGCCGCCGCCGGTCAGCAGGTCGGCCTGACCCAGTCGGCGGTCAGCGCGCAGATGCGCGTGCTGGAACAGCAGCTGGGCGTGCGTCTGTTCGACCGCAGCGGCCGCGCCGCCGTGCTCAACGCCGCCGGCCGGCATGCCCTGCCGCTGGCCGAGCAGATGCTGGCGTTGTACGCGCAGATGGCGCTGCCGCAGGCGGCGGACCAGTGGCAGGGTGAGCTGCGCGTCGGCGCCATCGCCACCCTGCAGACCGGCTTGCTGGCCGAGGCGCTGCCGCGCTTTCGCCAGCTGGCGCCGCGGGTCGAGCTGAAGCTGGTGCCGGGGGTGTCGCTGCAGCTGCTCAGCCAGCTGGATGCCGGCGAACTGGATCTGGCCCTGCTGATCAAGCCGCCGTTCCCGCTGCCCAAGGAGCTACTGCAGGTGCCGCTGGCGCGCGAGCCCTTCGTGCTGATCGCGCCGCTGGCGACGGAGGGCGACGAGCCGCTGCGGCTGCTCGCCGAACAGCCGTTCGTGCGTTACGACCGCGCCTCGTTCGGCGGCCGTCAGGTCAGTCGTTTCCTCCGCGAACAGCGCCTGAGCGTGCACGAGGCGCTGGAGCTGGACGAGCTGGAGGCCATCGTGCGCCTGGTGGAGAACGGCATGGGCGTGGCCCTGGTGCCGCGCGCCGGGCTGTGGCTGCAGCGGCCGACGCGGCTGCGGGTGCTCGAGCTGGGCGAGCTGACCTTCCACCGCGAACTGCTCGCCCTGCTGCGCCGCGCCCAGCGCCAGCCGGCGCTGGATTGCCTGCTGCAGTGCCTGCAGGCGTAGGCACCCTGCGTGCGCAACCTGCAGAAAAAAGCCCGCACGGCGGCGGGCTTCTGGATCGGGCAGTGGCTGCGGCTTAGAACGCCGGCACCACGGCGCCCTGGTACTTCTCGGCGATAAAGGCTTTGACCTCGGCGCTGTTCAGCGCCTTGGCCAGCTTCTGCATGGCGGCGCTGTCCTTGTTGTCCGGACGGGCGACCAGCAGGTTGACGTAGGGCGAGTCGCTGCCTTCGATGGCCAGGGCGTCCTGGGTCGGGTTGAGCTTGGCTTCCAGGGCGTAGTTGGTGTTGATCAGGGCGAGGTCGACCTGGCTCAGCACGCGCGGCAGGGTGGCCGCTTCCAGTTCGCGCACCTTGATCGCCTTGGGGTTTTCGACGATGTCCTTCGGCGTGGCGAGGATGCCGGCTTCCGGCTTGAGGGTGATCACCCCGGCCTTTTGCAGCAGCAGCAGGGCACGGCCGCCGTTGGTGGCGTCGTTGGGGATGGCCACGGTGGCGCCCTGCGCCAGTTCGCCGAGGTTCTTGACCTTGCTGGAGTAGGCGCCGAAGGGCTCGACGTGCACGCCGACCACGCCGACCAGCTCGGTCTTGCGGCTGGCGTTGAACTCGTCCAGGTAGGGCTGGTGCTGGAAGAAGTTGGCGTCGAGGTTCTTCTGCTGCACCTGCAGGTTGGGCTGCACGTAGTCGGTGAACACGCGCACCTTCAGTTCCACGCCTTCTTTGGCCAGCGCCGGTTTGACGAACTCGAGGATCTCCGCGTGCGGCACCGGGGTGGCGGCGACGTTGAGGGTTTCGGCCTGGGCCGAGAAGGCCGCGCAAGCGGCCAGGGCAGTCAGCAGTTTCTTCATTTCAAGGTTCCTTTTGGGAAGGTTCGCGCGGGTCCCGCGGGTGGCGAGTCGCCGCTTTTCATCATTACTTGCGAGAAAAATGTACGACGAGGCGATCACCGACCATCTGCAGCACCTGCACCAGGATCAGCAGCAGGATCACGGTCACCGCCATCACGTCCGGCTGGTAGCGCTGGTAGCCGTAGCGCACGGCCAGGTCGCCGAGGCCGCCGCCGCCGATCAGGCCGCTCATGGCGGTGTAGGAGACCAGGGTGATGGCGGTGACCGTGGCCGCCGCCAGCAGCCCGGGCAGGGCCTCGGGCAGCAGCGCGCGGGTGATGATCTGCCAGGTGCTGGCGCCCATGGCCTGGGTCGCCTCGATGATGCCGCGCTCGACTTCGCGCAGGGCGGTCTCCACCAGACGGGCGAAGAACGGCGTGGCGCCCACCACCAGCGGCGGGATGGCGCCGGCCACGCCCAGCGAGGTGCCGACCAACAGCTCGGTGAGCGGGATCATCAGGATCAAGAGGATGACGAAGGGCACCGAGCGCAGGATGTTCACCACCAGCGACAGCGCGCCGTAGAGCGCCTTCTGTTCGAACAGCTGGCGCGGGCCGGTGAGAAACAGCAGCACGCCGAGCGGCAGGCCGAGCAGCACGGTGAACAGCATGGAGCCGAGCAGCATGTTCAGGGTGTCGAGGCTGGCCTGCCAGATTTCCGGCCAGAACACGTTGGGTAGCAGTTGTTCGAGCATCAGCGCAGTACCTCCAGATGCACCTCGGCGGCGCCGAAGCGCGCCAGCGCGGCGTCGATGTCTCCACCGGTCAGGGCCAGTGTGAGCTGGCCGTAGGGGGTGTCCTTGATGCGGTCGATGCGCCCGGCGAGGATGCTGTAGTCCACTCCGGTCTCGCGCGCCACGGTACCCAGCAGCGGCGCGTAGGTGGCTTCGCCCTGGAAGGTCAGGCGCAGGATGCGGCCCTGCACATGAGCGAAGTCGTCGTGCTGCTCGGCCTCGTCGACGTGCTCGGACTCCAGCACGAAGCGCCGCGTGGTCGGGTGCTGCGGATGGAGGAACACCTGGGCCACCGGGCCTTCCTCGACTATGACGCCGGCGTCCATCACCGCCACGCGGTCGCAGACGCGGCGGATCACGTCCATCTCGTGGGTGATCAGCACTATGGTCAGGCCCAGTTCGCGGTTGATCTCGGCCAGCAGCTGCAGCACGGCGGCGGTGGTCTGCGGGTCGAGGGCGCTGGTGGCCTCGTCGCACAGCAGGATCTTCGGCCGGGTGCTCAGCGCCCGGGCGATGCCGACGCGCTGCTTCTGCCCGCCGGAGAGCTGCGCCGGGTACTTGTTGGCGTGCTCCTGCAGGCCGACGCGGGCCAACAGCTCGGCGACCCGGGCATCGATCTCGGCGCGGCTCAGCTCGCCGGCCAGGCGCAGCGGCATGGCGATATTGTCGGCGACGGTCTTCGACGACAGCAGGTTGAAGTGCTGGAAGATCATCCCGACCTGCTGGCGGAAGCGGCGCAGGCCCTGGGCATCGAGGGCGGTGACGTCGACGCCGTCGATCTCGATGCGCCCGCCGGAGGGCTCCTCCAGGCGGTTGATCAGGCGCAGCAGGGTGCTCTTGCCGGCGCCGGAATGGCCGATGATGCCGAACACCTGACCGCGTTCGATCTGCAGCGCGGTCGGCTGCAGTGCGGGAATCTCGCGGCCGGCGACGCGGTAGGCCTTGTGGACGGATTGAAACTGGATCACGCGAACGACCTTTTGGGTATGTTCAAGGGCGGGCTCCACGGTAGGTGAGCCGGCCAGCGGGCGCCGGGTGGGCGCAAAAGGGCGCTAGTCTACCCGGCCGTGTTTAGGCCGAGAAAATCTTTGTTGGCCTATGGTTATTACAAAATCGCATTACCGTTAAGCGCTACGCCGAACCGTGGGGTGGATGACGCTTCACCCATCCACCAGCACCGCGGATTCGCCGGCATAAACGGGGTCATCCACTCTCACCCTGTACTCAACCGCGCTGCGGGCTCAGCAGCAGCCGCGGCACCTGTTGCGGCACGATCTTCTGGCTCAGCTGCGGGCGAAAGGTCGGGTCGAGCTTCTTGATCCGCGCCGACAGCAGCGCCGCGACCCAAGGATAGTCCTTGGCCTCGCGCACTTCGATGCGCACGGCGCAGCGGAAGGTCACCACGTCCGCCGCCACGCCATCGAGCAGGCGGCGCAGGTGCTCGTTGTCCTGCTTGTCCAGCATCGGCATGGCCACCGCGCTGCTGGCCGCGGCGGGATCGATCAGGCGCGCCCTGGGCGGCTCGGCGACGGCCGGCGCGGGGGCGGCGAGCTTGGCCGGAACGGCGGCGGCCAGGCGCTCGACCGCCAGGCGCTGCTCGCGCAGTTGCGCCTGACGCTGCGCGTCGAGCTGGGCGGCGGCGTCGCGCGCCTGCTGTTCGGCGGCGGCCTGGCGGGAGTCGCGGGCATTCTCGATGGCCTGCTGCAGATCGCCGCTCAGCGCCGGGGCCTGCGGCAGCAGGCTGCGCGCCTGGCCGAGGGCCTTGGCGGCGCGATCCAGATCGCCCTGCTGCAGGGCTTCGCGGCCCTGCTGCAGATAGGCGTCGGCCAGCTGGCGGCGGTACTGCTCGAGACGGGTGTCGCCGGCGGCGCTGCGCTCGAGGGTGGCGAGCTGGGTCTGGGCATCGTCCAGCCGCTCCTCGGCCAGGCTCAGGTCGAGCTGGCGCAGGGCGAGCACCAGCTCGTCGACCGGCGGCAGCGGCTGCTGCGGGGCCTGCTGGCAGCCAGCGAGGAACAGAACCAGCAGCAGGGGGAAACCACGGAAAACGAACGACTTCATGACTGTGCGTCTCGGATTGTGCAAAAAACGCGCAATCATACAGGGTTGCACCGGCGAATTCACGCCGATCGGCAAGGCTCTGGCCCGGATGGCATCCGGGCTGCGCAGGGTCGAGGGCGCTATCAGGCGTTGCGCTTGGGCAGGGCGAAGCTGGCGAGAAACAGCGCGGCGGCGCTGACGACTATGGACGGCCCGGCCGGGGTGTCCTGGAACCAGGACAGGCTGAGCCCGGCGCACACCGCCACCAGGCCGAGCAGGCTGGCGCCCAGGGCCATCTGCTCCGGGGTGCGCGCGTGGCGCTGGGCGGCGGCCGCGGGGATGATCAGCAGCGAGGTGATCAGCAGCACGCCGACTATCTTCATCGCCACGGCGATCACCACGGCGATCAGCAGCATCAGCGCCAGGCGGATGGCCGCCACCGGCAGGCCCTCGACCCGCGCCAGCTCCTCGTGCACGGTGATCGCCAGCAGCGGCCGCCACAGCAGCGCCAGCAGCACCAGCACCAGCGCGCTGCCGCCGAGAATCCAGGCCAGGTCGGCCGGGCCGACGGCGAGCAGGTCGCCGAACAGGTAGCCCATCAGGTCGATGCGCACCTCGTGCATAAAGCTCAGTACGACGAGCCCCAATGACAGGGTGCTATGGGCGAGGATGCCCAGCAGGGTGTCCGAAGCCAGCGGTTGGCGCTGCTGCAAAGTCACCAGCAGCACGGCGAGCAGCACGCAGCCGACCGTCACCGCCAGGGTCGGGCTGACGTCGAGCATCAGGCCGAGGGCCACGCCGAGCAGGGCGGCGTGGGACAGGGTGTCGCCGAAATAGGCCATGCGCCGCCACACCACGAAGGAGCCGAGCGGGCCGGCCACCAGGGCCAGCGCCAGGCCGGCGAGCAGGGCGTTGAGGAGAAAATCGGGCATCAGTGTTTGCAGTCCGGGCCGTGGACGTGGGCCGGGCCGTGGATGGTCAGGCCCGGCTTGACCACGCTGCCGTGCAGGTCGTGGTCATGGTCGTGATGGTGGTGGTAGACGGCCAGGCTCTTGGCGTCCTGGCCGAACAGTTCGATAAAGGCCGGATCGAAGCTGACCTGTTCCGGGTGGCCGGAGCAGCACACATGGCGATTCAGGCAGACCACCTGGTCGGTGGCGCTCATCACCAGGTGCAGGTCGTGCGAGACCATCAGCACGCCGCAGCCGTGGCGTTCGCGCAGGCGCGAGATCAGCCGGTACAGTTCGGCCTGGCCGGCAACGTCGACGCCCTGTACCGGCTCGTCCAGCACCAGCAGTTCGGGCTCGCGCAGCAGCGCGCGGGCCAGCAGCACGCGTTGCAGCTCGCCGCCGGAGATGCCCTGCAGCGGGCTGTGGATCACCTGTTCGGCGCCGACTTCGGCCAGCGCGGCCAGCGCGCGGGTGCGGTCGACACCCGGCACCAGGCGCAGGAAACGCAGCACCGACAGCGGCAGGGTGGCATCCACGTGCAGCTTCTGCGGCATGTAGCCGATGCGCAGGCGCGGTTTGCGCCAGACGCTGCCGCGCTCGGCCTGCAGCAGGCCGAGGACGACGCGCACCAGGGTGGTCTTGCCGGCGCCGTTGGGGCCGATCAGGGTGACGATCTCGCCCGGGCGCACGCTCAGATGGGCGTCTTCCAGCACCGCCTGGCCGTTGAAGCTGACGCTCACCTGCTCCAGCCGGATCAGCGCCTCGCTCATGCCGCGCCCTTGCAGCCGGCGCAGAGGCCGACCACTTCCACGGTCTGGGCTTCGACGGCGAAGCCGACCCCGGCGGCGCCCTCGACTATGGCCTGGCTGATGGCCGGCTGTTCCAGCTCGATGGCGGCATGGCAGGCGCGGCAGATCAGGAACTGGCCCTGGTGCGCGTGTTCCGGGTGGCTGCAGCCGACGAAGGCGTTGAGCGAGGCGATGCGGTGCACCAGGCCGTTTTCCAGGAGGAAATCCAGCGCCCGGTAGACGGTCGGTGGCGCGGCGCGGCGGCCGTCCTCGTCGCTCAGCACGCCGAGGATGTCGTAGGCGCCGAGCGGCTTGTGGCTGGCCCACACCAGTTCCAGCACGCGCTTGCGCAGGGCGGTCAGGCGCAGGCCCTGGCGCGTGCAGATGGACTCGGCCTCGGCCAGGGCATGGCTGACGCAGCGGGAGTGGTCGTGGGGGCGCGAGGCCAGGGGCGTGTCGGTCATGGGCAAGGACGGCGCGGGCTGGAGACGTTATTATATTACCCGTTCAATCCCGCCCGAGTATGCCCCGTGTCGCGTCTTTTCTGTCTCGTTGCCCTGCTGTTCGTCGCCAATGCCCAGGCCGAGGTGCGCCTGCTCACCAGCATCAAGCCGCTGCAACTGATCGCCGCGGCGGTGCAGGACGGCGTCGGCGTGCCCGACGTGCTGCTGCCCCCCGGCGCCTCGCCGCACCACTATGCGCTGCGTCCGTCCGACGTGCGCCGGGTGCGCGAGGCCGACCTGCTGTACTGGATCGGTCCGGACATGGAAGGCTTCCTGCCGCGGGTGCTGGATGGGCGCGACAAGCCGGACGTGGCGGTGCAGGAACTGCCCGGCCTGAGCCTGCGTCATTTCGGCGACAGCCATGCTGGACACGAGCACGAGCACGAGCACGAGCACGAGCACGACGAGCATGGCCATGATCAGGCGGACGACGGCCTGGGCCATGACCACGACCATCGCCCCGGCAGCCTCGACGCCCACCTCTGGCTGCTGCCGGCCAACGCCCGGGTGATCGCCGCGCGCATGGCCGCCGACCTGGCCAATCTCGACGTTGCCAACGCCGCGCGCTACGCCGCCAACCTGCAGGCCTTCGAAGCCCGCCTGGATGCACTGGATGGCCGAATCCGCCCGCAGCTGGCGAGCATCGCCGACAAGCCCTATTTCGTCTTCCACGAGGCCTACGACTACTTCGAGGCCGCCTACGGGCTCAAGCATGCCGGCGTGTTCAGCGTGCTCGGCGAGGTGCAACCCGGCGCCCGCCACGTCGCCGCCATGCGCCAGCGCCTGCAGCAGGCCGGCCCCAGCTGCGTGTTCAGCGAGCCGCCGCTGCGCCCGCGCCTGGCGGAAACCCTTACAGTCGGCCTGCCGGTGAAACTGGCCGAGCTGGATGCGCTCGGCGGCGAGCTGCCGGTGAGCGCCACGGGCTACGAGCAACTCCTGGAAAACCTGGCCAATGGCCTGACGGAGTGTCTGGGGAGTCTGTAACACGAGTCTCGCTCTGCTTCCGGGTGAGGTCCTCATAATTCGTAGCGCCCTCTCGCGGCGGTGCGCGTGGGAGGGCTCTAGCCGCGACCAGCCGGGCTACGAACTGTAACCCGGACGTTGCCGCTCGCAGTCGCTAACCACTAGGCTTGCGCTTTTGCCGCGAGCGCCCGCCATGTCGCCATCCGCACCTCGCCCGTCCAA
Source organism: Pseudomonas sp. AOB-7 (assembly GCF_003696305.1). Taxonomy (GTDB): domain Bacteria; phylum Pseudomonadota; class Gammaproteobacteria; order Pseudomonadales; family Pseudomonadaceae; genus Aquipseudomonas. Next base: position 40,944 of record NZ_RFFK01000020.1, read on the forward strand.
CGCCACGCTGGTGCTGCTGGCCTCGCTCTATTGCGCGCAGGGCCTGCCGTCCGGGCTGATCGCCCACTCGCTGCCGGTGCTGCTGCGCCAGCACGGCGTCGACCTGGCGCTGATCGGCCTGCTCAAACTGCTGGCGCTGCCCTGGCTGCTCAAGGTGTTCTGGGCGCCCTGGATCGACCGCCTGGCTTCACCGCGCTTGGGCCATCACCGCGGCTGGATTCTGCCGCTGCAGGCAGGCGTGATCCTCTGCGTGGCTGCGTTAGCCACGTTGGCGCCGCAGACCCTGTTCGGCTCAGGCCTGTGGCTGCTGCTGGGCCTGCTGCTGACGATCAATCTGCTGGCGTCCACCCAGGACATCGCCACCGACGGCCTTACCGTGCGCCTGCTGCCCGAGCGCTGGCGCGGCCTGGGCAACAGCCTGCAGGTGGGCGGCTACAAGGTCGGCATGATCGTCAGCGGTAGCGGCTTGCTGCTGGTGATCGACCCGCTGGGCTGGAACCTTGCCGTTGGTCTGCTGGCCGGGCTGATCCTGCTGATGACCGTGCCGATCTGGCTGTTCCCCGAGCGCCGGATGTTGCCCTTCCAGCCGGCATTGGCGGAAAGCGCACTGGGCCCGCGTCTGTTGCTCGAGCACTACCGCGGCCTGCTGGCGCAACCCGGCATGCTGCTTTGGCTGGCGGTGGTGCTGACCTTCAAGCTGGGCGATTCGCTCGGCTCGCCGATGATCAAACCGATGCTGGTGGACCAGGGCTGGATCACCGCGGCGCTCGGCCAACTGACCCTGATCAGCAGCCTAGCCGGCATCGCCGGCGCCCTGCTCGGCGGCCTGCTCTACGCCCGTATCGGCGTGTTGCGCGCGCTGATCCTGTTCGGCGCCCTGCAGGCTCTCGGCATCGCCGCCCTGGCACTGTTGGTGGGGCGGGGCGGCAATGTCGGACTGGTCTACGCCGTGACCCTGTTCGAGCAGGTAGCCGACGGCATGTCCACCGTCGCCCTGTTCGCCGCCATGATGCGCATGTGCCGCCCCGAACACGAAGGCGCCGACTTCACCCTGCAGGCCTCGGCGCAGTTGCTGCTGTCCGGCTTCGTCGGAGCCAGCAGCGGGGTGCTGGCCAAGGCGTTGGGGTATGAGGAGTTGTTCGTTGGGGCGGGGGTGTTGGGGTTTGCGGTATTGCTGATCGTGCTGGCGCATGCACGAACATCGAGGTAAGGGCGCTGGTCGCTAAACTGAAGTGCGATGCACGGTTGCCTCCCACTCGCAGCTTAAGCCTTTTGCAGGGAGGCTTGCGGCGCGTTGCTTGCTCCTTGGTTGATGAGCGCATTTGCTTCAGCCAAAAAGTTCTCTGTGAGGGACGTATTGCTCAGAAAGAAGCGTTGATTGTCTTCCTTCATGTCGATCATCAGTGACTTGAAGAATGGATTTCGCCGGATGCGGATCTTCTTGATCTCACTGGCACGAAGCAGTTCGTTGCGACGGTAGGACTCGGATTCGTCATC
>NZ_RFFK01000021.1 GCF_003696305.1 Pseudomonas sp. AOB-7
TGGCGGCGACTATGACGACGTCTTGCATGTGCTGGTCCTCGATTCGGTTCAGACAATGACCGGAAAGACGCTGATGGTCGCATGGCTGACCGTGACCGGCCAGCCACGCCTGCTAAGGCGCCAGGCGACGGTGGGCGCGCTGTGCGGCGCTGTTGCGCACGGCCCAGCGCAGCACGTTGGCGGTGCGCTGCACGCTGGCGCGGATCAAGGGCCGGCGCCAGGCCGCCTGGCGTTCGCCGAGCAGGTCGCTGGCCCAGTCCGGCAGCAGGTCGACACCGGCCTGCAGCATCAGGCTGCCGAAAGGCTTGGCCAGGATGCTGGGCATCGGCGCGGCGTAGAGCAGTCGCACCACTTCGCGGGTGCGCTCATCGCAGAGCAGGTGCGGGCGCAGGCGCTGCAGATAGTCGGCGATGGCCCGCTGCGATTTGGGCACGTCCTGCGCACCGAGGCGTTCGGCGATCAGCGCCACTTCGCGGTAGTAGCGATCCTGCTCGGCCACCGGCAGCCGCGGGTCGACGTAACGCAGGTAGCCGGCGAGAAACTGGCTGACCTCGGAGACGTGCACCCAGGTCAGCAGCTCGGGATCGCTGGCGCTGTAAGGGCGACCGTCCGGCGCGCTGCCGACCACCTGCAGATGAATAGTGCGCACCTTGTCGATCAGCTGCTCGGCATCGTGCAGGCCGCCGTAGGTGGTGCCAGCGATGAACAGGCTGGTACGGCGCAGGCGACCGAGCATGTCCTGGCGAAAGCTGGAGTGATCCCACACGCCGGCCAGCGCCAGCGGGTGGAGCATCTGCAGGAGCAGGGCGGAAATGCCGCCGACCATCATCGCGGTGAAGTCGGCGTGCACTTTCCACACCATCGACTCGGGGCCGAACAGGCCGGCATCACCGCGCGGCTGGTCGAGGTCGAGCACACCGAGCGAGGCGCCGGTGAGGCTGTGCACCTGTTTTTCGATCTGACGACGTAGGCTATCCATGGCGCGCAGTTTCGGCGCTTGGTCGGTGCAAGACAAGGCGCCCTTGTCCCGCATGCGCGGGACAAGGGCCTGCTGCATCAGCGGTTGAGCCGCTGGCCGATCAGGCTGTCGACCACGCTGGGGTCGGCCAGGGTCGAGGTGTCGCCCATGTTGTCCAGCTCGTTGCAGGCGATCTTGCGCAGGATGCGCCGCATGATCTTGCCCGAGCGGGTCTTGGGCAGGCCCGGCGCCCACTGGATCAGCTCCGGCTTGGCGAAGCTGCCGATTTCCTTGCCGACCAGGCTCAGCAATTCCTTCTTCAGCGCGTCGCTGGGCTCGCTGCCCTTCATCAGGGTGACGTAGGCGTAGATGCCCTGGCCCTTGACGTCGTGCGGGTAGCCGACCACCGCGGCTTCGGCCACCGCATCGTGCAGCACCAGGGCGCTTTCCACCTCGGCGGTGCCGATGCGGTGGCCGGAGACGTTGATCACGTCGTCGACGCGGCCGGTGATCCAGTAGTAGCCGTCCTCGTCGCGGCGCGCGCCGTCGCCGGTGAAGTAGTAGCCGGGGTAGGGCTTGAAGTAGGTGTCGATCATGCGCTGGTGGTCGCCGTAGACGCTGCGGATCTGGCTCGGCCAGCTGGCCTTGATCGCCAGTACGCCGGCGCCCGGGCCCTCGATCTCCTTGCCCTGCTCGTCGAGCAGCACCGGCTGCACGCCGAAGAAGGGGCGGGTGGCCGAGCCCGGTTTGAGCTCGGTGGCGCCGGGCAGTGGGGTGATCAGGATCGAGCCGGTCTCGGTCTGCCACCAGGTATCGACTATGGGGCAGCGCGTGTCGCCGACCACGTGGTAGTACCACTCCCAGGCCTCGGGGTTGATCGGCTCGCCCACCGAGCCGAGCAGGCGCAGGCTCGAACGCGAGGTGGCCTTGACCGGGCCTTCGCCCTCGCGCATCAGCGCGCGCAGGGCGGTGGGGGCGGTGTAGAAGATGTTCACCCGGTGCTTGTCGATCACCTGCCAGAAGCGCGAGGCGTCCGGGTAGTTGGGCACGCCCTCGAACATCAGGGTGGTGGCGGCGTTGGCCAGCGGGCCGTAGACGATGTAGCTGTGCCCGGTGACCCAGCCGACATCGGCGGTGCACCAGTAGATGTCGCCCTCGTGGTAGTCGAACACGTACTTGTGGGTCATGGCCGCGCCGAGCAGGTAGCCACCGGTGGTATGCAGCACGCCTTTCGGCTTACCCGTGGAGCCCGAGGTATAGAGGATAAACAGCGGATCCTCGGCGTCCATCGGCTCGGCCGGGCAGTCGGTATCGACCTCCTTGAGCGCCTGGTGGTACCAGAGGTCGCGGCCTTCCACCCAGGCCACCTTACCCTGGGTGCGCTCGACCACCACCACGGTGGAGACGTTCGGGCAGCTCTGCAGGGCCTGGTCGACGTTGTTCTTCAACGGAATGTACTTGCCGCCGCGCACGCCCTCGTCGGCGGTGATCACCGTGCGGCAGTCGGCATCGAGGATGCGGTCGCGCAGGGCATCCGGGGAGAAACCGCCGAACACCACCGAATGCACGGCGCCGATGCGCGCGCAGGCGAGCATGGCGTAGGCCGCCTCGGGGATCATCGGCATGTAGATGCACACCCGGTCACCCTTCTTCACGCCACGGCGCTTGAGCACGTTGGCCAGGCGGCTGACGTTGTGGTGCAGCTTGTTGTAGGTGATATGCGCCGACTCGGCCGGGTTGTCGCCTTCCCAGATGATGGCGATCTGTTCTCCGCGCTGTTCCAGGTGGCGGTCGATGCAGTTGTAGGCGACGTTGAGCTGGCCGCCCTTGAACCATTCGGCGTGGCCCTGTTTCAGGTCGCTGGCGTGCACCCGGTCCCAGGGCTGGAACCAGTCGAGGAAGGCCTTGGCCTGCTCGGCCCAGAAGGTCTCGGGCTGCTCGACGGATTGCCGGTACAGGCGCAGGTAGGCGTCGTTGTCCAGATGTGCGCGCTGGCGCACCGCGTCGGCCACGGGGTGGCGGGTGATCTCGAACATGGCGGGGTCCTTGTTGTTGTCTGTCCGCAACGTTCCCAAGGGTGCACCCAAGCAGGCGCTCGGTTCAAGTGCGTCGATTGCCTGAGCGCCGCGAGACCGGTCATGCCCGCGTCGGGGGCCTGGGTATCGCTGCGCTCAACCCAGGCCAGCAGATTGTGCGATTCAGCCGCGATGGTGCTCGCGGAAGTGCTCGATCAGGCCCTGGGTCGAGGCGTCGGCGGCGGCGCTGTCGACCTGGCCGACCAGGCGCTGGTAGACCTCCTTGCCCATCTCCTTGCCCAGCTCCACACCCCACTGGTCGAAGGCGTTGATGCCCCAGATGGCGCTCTGCACGAACACCTTGTGCTCGTACAGCGCCACCAGGGCGCCGAGGTTGAACGGCGCGATGCGGTTCATCACCAGGATATTGCTCGGCCGGTTGCCGGGAATCTCCTTGTGCGGCGCCAGGCGCTGCACCTCGTCCTCGCTCAGGCCCTTGGCGCGCAGCTCGGCCTCGGCCTCGGCGCGGCTCTTGCCCTGCATCAGCGCCTGGGCCTGCGACAGGCAGTTGGCGAACAGCCACTGGTGGTGGTCGGACAGCGGGTTGTAGCTGTTGACCGGGACGATGAAATCCGCCGGCACCAGCAGGCGGCCCTGGTGCAGCAACTGGTGGTAGGCGTGCTGGCCGTTGCAGCCGACGCCGCCCCAGATCACCGGGCCGGTGGCGATGTCCAGGGCGCTGCCGTCCTGGCGCACGCTCTTGCCGTTGGATTCCATGTCCAGCTGCTGCAGGTGCTTGGTGAAGTTACGCAGGTAGTGGTCGTAGGGCAGGATCGCGTGGCTCTGCGCGCCCCAGAAGTTGGTGTACCAGATGCCCAGCAGGGCCATCAGCACCGGCATGTTCTCCGCCAGGGGGGCCTGGGTGAAGTGCTGGTCCATGGCGTAGGCGCCGGCCAGCAGCTCCTTGAAGTTGGACACGCCGATGGCCAGGGCGATGGGCAGGCCGATGGCCGACCACAGCGAGTAGCGGCCGCCGACCCAGTCCCACATGGGGAAGATGTTCTGCTCGCCGATGCCGAACTCGATGGCCGCCGTGCGGTTGCTGGTCACGGCGATGAAATGGCGGTGCAGCTCTTGTTCCGGGCCGCCCATGGCCAGGTACCAGTCGCGCGCGGCCAGGGTGTTCTTCAGGGTTTCCAGGGTGCCGAAGGACTTGCTGGAGACGATGAACAGGGTGGTTTCCGGGTTGAGCCGGGCGGTCAGCTCGCGGAACTCGCTGCCGTCGATATTGGCCAGGTAGTGGCAGCGCACGCCGCGCTGGGTGAAGGGGCGCAGCGCCTCGGAGACCAGCTGCGGGCCGAGGAAGGAGCCGCCGATGCCGATATTGACCACCTCGGTGATCGGCTTCTCGCTGTAGCCGCGCCACAGGCCGCTGTGGATGCGGCTGACCAGCTCGGTCATCTGGTTCAGCACGCGGTGCACCTGGGGGATGATGTCCGCGCCATCCACCACCAGGCGCCGGCCGATCGGGCTGCGCAGGGCGGTGTGCAGGGCGGCGCGGCCTTCCGAGGCGTTGACCTGCTCGCCGTTGTACAGGGCGTCGATGGCGCCTTGCAGGTCGGCTTGCTCGGCCAGCTGGATCAGCAGCTCGAGGCTGCGTTCGTCGATCAGGTTCTTCGAGTAGTCCAGCAGCAGGCCGCAGCTGTTCAGCGAGAAGCGCTGGAAGCGTCGGGCGTCCGTGGCGAAGGCCTCGCGCATGCTGAACCCGGCCATCTCGGCGCGGTGCTGCTGCAGGGCGTGCCAGGCGGGCAGGCGGGTGACGTCGTGCGGCTGCTGGTAGTAGGCCATCGGGGCTCCTGATCCGGAAAAGCGAAAGGCCCGGAGTTATCCGGGCCTGGCGAGTGTAACCGGCGGTCTCGCGGCGCAGCTACTGGACGGGCAGTTCCACCAGCAGATTGTCGATCAGCCGGGTGCTGCCCAGGTGGGCGGCGGTGAGCACCACCAGCTGGCGGTCGTCGAGCTGGGCCGGACGCAGGCTGAGGGCGTTGCGGATTTCCAGGTAGTCCGGGACGAAGCCGGCGTCGCGCTGCTGGCGCTGGGCCGTCTCGATCAGTCGCGGATAGTCGCGGGCGCCGCGCTGCAGCTCGCTGGCGATGCCCTGCAGGCTGCGGTACAGCGCCGGGGCGGCGGCGCGCTGCGCGGCGTCGAGGTAGCCGTTGCGCGAGGACAGCGCCAGGCCGTCCTCGGCGCGTTGGGTCGGCGCGCCGATGATCTGGATCGGCATGTTGAGGTCGTGCACCAGTGCGCGAATCACCGCCAGTTGCTGGTAGTCCTTCTCGCCGAACACGGCCAGATCCGGTTGCACCATGTTGAACAGCTTGGTCACCACCGTGGCCACGCCCTCGAAGTGGCCGGGGCGGCTGGCGCCGCACAGGCCTTCGGAGACGCCGGGCACTATCACCCGGGTCTGGTCGGCCATGCCGTGCGGGTAGATTTCCGCCACATCCGGGTGGAACAGCAGGTGGCAGCCGGCGGCCAGGAGTTTTTCCTGGTCGGCGGCGAGGGTCCGCGGGTAGCTGGCCAGGTCCTCGCCGGCGCCGAACTGCAAGGGGTTGACGAAGATGCTGGCGACCACGAAGTCGGCGCGCTGGACGGCGGTCTCCACCAGGGAGACGTGGCCGGCGTGCAGGTTGCCCATGGTCGGCACGAAACCGATCTGCTTGCCCTCGGCGCGGGCCTGGGCGACGGCGGCGCGCAGGTCGCGCAGGGTCTTGACCGTGTTCATGCCGAGAACCCGTGTTCGGCGGCGGGGAAGCTGCCGTCCTTGACCGCCTGGACGTAGGCGGCGAGGGCGCCCTGGATGCTGCTCTGGCCGTCCATGAAGTTGCGCACGAACTTCGGCGCGCGGCCGGACAGCGACAGGCCGAGCATGTCGTGCTGCACCAGCACCTGGCCGTCGGTGGCGGGCCCTGCGCCAATGCCGATCACCGGAATCTTCACCGCCTGGCTGATTTCCGCGGCCAGTTCGCTGGGCACGCATTCGAGCAGCAGCATGGCGGCGCCGGCCTGTTCCAGAGCCATGGCGTCGGCGCGCATCTGCCGCGCCTGGGCCTCCTGGCGGCCCTGCACCTTGTAGCCGCCGAGGATGTTCACCGCCTGCGGGGTCAGGCCCAGGTGCGCGCACACCGGCACGCCGCGCTCGGCCAGCAGGCGGATCGGCTCGGCCAGCCAGCCGGCGCCCTCCAGCTTGACCATATGGGCGCCGGCCTGCATCAGCCGGGCGCTGTTGGCCAGCGCCTGCTCGGTGGTGGCGTAGGCCATAAAGGGCAGGTCGGTGATGATCAGCGCGCCCTGGTTGCCGCGTTTGACGCAGGCGGTGTGGTAGGCCATCTCCTCGATGCTGACCGGCAGGGTGCTGTCGTGGCCCTGCAGCACCATGCCCAGGGAATCGCCGACCAGCAGCACGTCGACCCCGGCCTGGCAGGCGGCCTGGGCGAAGGTGGCGTCGTAGCAGGTCAGCATGGCGATCTTGGCACCGCTGTGCTTGAGGCTCTGCAGGGTGGTCAGGGTAACGTCAGGCATTTCAAGGGTCCTCGCTCAGGCTCGGTCGCGGCTTCTAAGCGGCGGCAATCCGGCCTGGATTGGCATAAAGGTGCGCCCGGCGGCGGGCGACGGGACGCCTATAGTCCCGATGGGGGCAGGCGAAGTCAATTGCAGGTGTTACCCGGCTGTTACTGGCGTTACCGCCAATGCGCGCGAGCGAGGCGGACGCTAGAGCGGGCGCGGGCTTGCGCCCAGGGTCAGGGGGAGTGCCTGGAGGAAATCCGTGATGCATGGCTGCAGAGCCGCTGCGGATGCAATCGGGGAAATCCCCGGATTTCATCCGCGCTACTCGGCCAGGCGTTCCAGGCCGGTGAAGGGGCAGGCGGCCAGCAGTTCGCTCAGACGGCGGCCATCGGGCAGCTGCAGTTCGGCGGCGAGTTCGGCCAGGGGGTAGAGCACGAAGGGCCGCGCGTGCATATGGTAGTGCGGCACCGTCAGGCGTTCGTCGGCGATCGAGCGTTCGCCGAACAGCAGGATATCCAGGTCCAGGGTGCGCGGCCCCCAGCGTTCGGCCTTGCGCACGCGGCCCTGTTCCTGCTCGATACGCTGCAGGGAGTCGAGCAGCGTCCAGGGTTGCAGCGCCGTGTCCAGCGCCGCCACGGCGTTGACGTAGCGCGGCTGGTCGGGTGGGCCGAGCGGGTCGCTGGCATAGAAGGAGGAGTGGGCGAGCAGCCTGGTATCCGGCAACTGGGCGAGCGCGGCGAGGGCATCGCGCAGCTGCTGCAGCGGCTCGGCCAGGTTGCTGCCGAGGCCGATATAGACCCGCTCCATCATTCCTCGCCGACGCTGCCCGCGTCGTCGCGCTTGCGCCGACCGCTGCTGCGCCGGCGTTTGCGCGGCGCGTTGCCGGCTGCTTCGGGCTTGCCGGCGAGGTCGCGGATCATCTGCCGGCGCTGGCTGTCGCTGGCGTCCTGGTAGTCGGTCCACCAGTCGCCGAGGCCGCCGGTGTCCTCGCCGGCATGCTCGCGCAGCAGCAGGAAGTCGTAGCCGGCGCGAAAGCGCGGGTTGTCCAGCAGCAGGTCGGCGCGCTTGCCGCTGCGCCGCGGCAGGCGTTCCTGCATGTCCCAGATCTCGCGGATCGGGATGGTGAAGCGTTTGGGCACGGCGATGCGCTGGCACTGCTCGGCGATCAGCTCGTGGGCGGCTTCCTGCATTGCCGGGATCGGCGGCATGCCCTTGTCCTGCAGTTGCAGCACGCGGGCCGGCAGGGCCGGCCAGAGCAGCGCGGCGAAGAGGAAGGCCGGGGTCACCGACTTGCCCTGGGCGATGCGCTCGTCGGTGTTGATCAGCGCCTGGCGGATCAGCCGCTCGGTGTACTCGGGGTTGCGCTTGAGCGCCTCGCCGCTGGCCGGGAACAGCTGGGCGAACAGGTCGTGCTCGAGCAGCAGGTCGAAGGTGTACTCGGCGTAGCCGGCGAGCAGCAGCTTGAGCACCTCGTCGAACAGGCGCGCGGCGGGGATGTCGCGCAGCATCGGCGCCAGGCGGCGGATCGGCGCGGCGCTGTGCTTCTCGATGTCGAAGTCCAGCTTGGCGGCGAAGCGCACCGCGCGGAGCATGCGCACCGGGTCTTCCAGGTAGCGCTGCTCGGGGTCGCCGATCAGCCGCACCTGGTGGTTGCGCACATCGTGCATGCCGCGCGCGTAGTCGAGAATGTGTTCCTGGGACGGGTCGTAGTACAGCGCGTTGATGGTGAAGTCGCGGCGCTGGGCGTCGTCCTCCAGGCTGCCGTAGACGTTGTCGCGCAGGATGCGCCCGCTCTCGTGGCGCGCCGCCAGGTTGCTGTTTTCTTCGTCGTCGCCCTGCGGGTGGTTGGCGCGGAAGGTGGCGACTTCGATGATCTCGCGGCCGAAATGCACGTGAACGAGCTTGAAACGGCGGCCGATCACCCGGGCGTTGCGGAACTCCGCGCGCACCTGCTCGGGGGTGGCGCTGGTGGCCACGTCGAAATCCTTGGGCTCGATGTCCAGCAGCAGGTCGCGCACGCAACCGCCGACCAGGTAGGCCTGGTAGCCGGCCTTCTGCAGGCGTTCGACCACGCTGATGGCATGGCGGCTGATTTCGTTGCGGTTGATCGGGTGTTGCCGGCTGCTCAGCACCTCGGGGGTGCTGCGCGGGCGCTGCGCGCGGCGCAGGGGCGAGCGGAAAGACTTGAACAGCTTCTTCAGCATGGGATGCACTGTGTGGAGAAATGACCGGCCAGACGAAACGATGACCGCATGATTGCTGCGGATTCTAGCATCGTGTCGGGAGAAGGTGTGTAGAGCGGCAGGCGGGGATCCGGGGAGCGGAAGCTACTGGGGGAGCCTAAGCTCCCCCCCAAGTTGGTGCGTGCTTCGTTTTTATTGTTATTGAGGGCGCGTTGTTTTTGTTGTTTCGCCCTTCCCAAACGACCGTGGTCGGTTGGGTGCTCCCTGAAAGCGGGAGCCAATAGCAAACGGATTTCTTTGGACGCTGATGCTGCCATGACACTTGCGTGATCCAACCAGTACGGGTGCTGCCTCGGGGCAGTTTTATTGTTCTCGGCCTGGTCGTGGGGCGAACCCCAAGGGCAACTCCTCTCCAAAAGAATCAGTTAGCTGCGCCTCCATCTTGTTGTTCTTGTTGTTTTGGAGTCGTTACGTCTTGTTCTTATTGTGTGGGGCTTTGCTTGTTATTGTTGTTGTGCCAGAGATAAAGCAGATGCCGTGCCAGTTTTTGCGATTCCTTATAAATCAAGGGCTTGCTGCAGGTGGAGGGCGATCGGAGGGGAGAAAAAAGCCGGGTTTTCGTTACCATTAGACCCGGCTTTTGTTACGAGATATTGATTCGGTAACAACCTGCGGAACCTGCGCGCAGGTCGGTTGTCACCCGGCGCGCGCGGTCAAGGGCCGCTGGTCACGCCGGATTTGCGCCGGGGGATGCCCAGGCGCTGGCGGCGTTCCCACAGGCACTTGCGGCTGATGCCGAGCTTGCGCGCCAGTTCGGTCTCGGTCATGTGGTCCTGGTGCTCGAGCACGAAGTGCTGGAAATAGTCCTCCAGCGACAGGTCTTCGGTGGGCTCGTGGCTGTTGCTGCTGCTCTGCCCGGCAGCCGCTGGCAGGCCGAAGTCGTCGTCCAGATCGTCCAGCTCGATATCGATGCCCAGCAGGTCGGCGGAAATTTCCGCGCCCTCGCAGAGGATCACCGCACGCTCGATGGCGTTCTCCAGCTCGCGCACGTTGCCCGGCCAGGGGTAGTGACGGATGGCCTGCTCGGCATCCTGGGCGAAGCGCAGCGGCTCGCGGCCCATGCGCGTGCACTGGCGTGCGAGGAAGGCCTGGGCGATTTCGCTGACGTCGCTGCCGCGCTCGCGCAGGGCGGGCAGCTTGAGGGCGATGACGTGCAGGCGGTAGTAGAGGTCTTCGCGGAACTGGCCGGTCTTGGCCAGGGTCTTGAGGTCGCGGTGGGTGGCGGCGATCAGGCGCACGTCTACCTTCTGCGATTGCACCGAGCCGACCCGGCGAATCTCGCCTTCCTGCAGCACGCGCAGCAGGCGCGCCTGGGCCTCCAGCGGCAGTTCGCCGATCTCGTCGAGGAACAGCGTGCCGCCGTCGGCCGCCTCCACCAGGCCGGCGCGACCGGCGCTGGCACCGGTGAAGGCGCCCTTCTCGTGGCCGAACAGCTCGGATTCGATCAGGGTTTCCGGAATCGCCGCGCAGTTGACCGAGATCAGCGGCGCCTTGGCACGCTTGGACAGGTTGTGCAGCGCGCGGGCGACCAGCTCCTTGCCGGTGCCGGACTCGCCCTGCACCAGCACGTTGGAGTCGGTGGGAGCGACCTTGCGGATCTTGCCGTAGAGCTCCTGCATGGCGGCGCAGGAACCGATGATGCCGATTTCGCCGTTGGCGTTGTCCACGACCTTTTCGCTGCCACCGTTGCGTGGGCTGGCGGCGCTGACCGCGGCTGGCGCGCTCTTGGCTTCCTGGCGATCGCGCAGGATGCGCGCCACGGCCTGGAGCATCTCGTCGTGGTCGAAGGGCTTGGCGATATAGTCGACCGCGCCCATCTTCATCGAGTCCACCGCCGAGCGCAGGCTGGCGTAGCTGGTCATGATCAGCACCGGGGTGCCCTCGGCCAGTTTGATCAACTCGGTGCCGGGCGCGCCGGGCAGGCGCAGGTCGCTGACGATCAGGTCGAAGCCGGGAATGCCGTAGCGTTCCTGGGCTTCCTGTACCGAGCCGGCTTCGCTGACCTGGTACTGGTTGCGCTCGAGCAGGCGGCGCAAGGCAGAGCGGATAATGGTTTCGTCTTCGACGATAAGAATATGTGGCATCAATTCGGTCTCTCGACGGTCTCTGGTCGCTAGTTACATCGCTACGGACGTCGCCTCGACATGCCTTGGCAGGGTGACCCGAATACGAGTGCCGAGTTGGCGCTCGGGGTCGGCCGGGCTGTCGATTGTTATCTGCCCATAATGCTCTTCCACGATCGAATAGACCAGCGCGAGGCCCAGCCCGGTGCCCTCGCCGGGGTCCTTGGTGGTGAAGAACGGCTCGAACAGGCGGTCGATGATCGCCTTGGGAATGCCGCTGCCTTCGTCCTCGACGATCAAGTCGACGGTGTGTTCGCTGGCCTCGCTGCGCACGCGGATGGCGCCGCCGGGCGGCGAGGCGTCGCGGGCATTGGACAGCAGGTTGATCAGCACCTGGGCCAGGCGCTGCGGATCGCCCTCGGCCCAGTGCTGCGGGTCGCAGAGGTTGTAGAACTGGATGTCGAAGTTGCGCTTGTTCAGCGACAGCAGGCCGATGGCGTCCTGCGCCACGTCGGCCAGGCACACCGGCTCCTCGCTGCGCTGGTGGCTGCCGGAGTGGGCGAAGCTCATCAGCGACTGGACGATGCGCGACACGCGCTTGGTCTGCTCGAGAATCTGCCCGCTGATCTCGATCAGCTCGGGGTCGCTTTCGCGCTCCTCGCGCAGGTTCTGCGCCAGGCAGGCGATGCCGGTGATCGGGTTGCCGATCTCGTGGGCCACCCCGGCGGCCAGGCGGCCGATGCTGGCCAGGCGCTCGGAGTGCACCAGCTTGTCTTCCAGCAGCTGGGTTTCGGTGAGGTCCTCGACCAGCAGCACCAGGCCGCTGTTGCCCGGCGCCAGCGGCTCGTCGATGGCCGCCTTGTGCAGGTTGAGCCAGCGGATCTGGCCGTCGACGGCCAGGTGCTGCTTGTGCAGGTGCTGGTCGGGCAGTTCGATGAAGGTCTGCAGCAGGCCCTGCCAGGGCTCGGCCAGCGCCGACAGGCGCGAGCCGACGATGCGCTGCGCGGGAATCTCGGTGAGTTCCTCCATGGCCCGGTTCCACATCAGGATCTCCTGATCCTTGGCCAGCGAGCAGACGCCCATCGGCAGTTCCTGCAGGGTCTGGCGGTGGTAGCGGCGCAGCGCGTCGAGCTCGGCGGCCAGGCCGGTGAGGCGCGACTGGTAGTCCTCCAGGCGGCTCTCGATGAAGTGGATATCCTCGGTGACGTAGCCCTCGCTGCCGGATTTGTAGGGCAGAAAGGTCTCGACTATGTCCTGCGCCACGCTGGGGCCCATCAGGCCGGAGAGGTTGGCCTCGATGCGGTCGCGCAGGCGGCGCAGGGCATAGGGGCGGCTCTCGTCGAACGGCAGGTGCAGGTCGCGCAGGGCCTGTTCCACCTCGCGCTGGGCGGTCTTGGCGCCGAGCGGCTTGGCCAGCTGGGCGGCGAACTCCTGCGGCGACACCGCCACCAGCTCGCGCCGTTGCGGGCGGCGCACGTTGTCCACCGCGCAGGCCTCGGCGGCGCTCTTTTCCTCGGGGCTGGCCTCGGTGAACAGCGACACCAGGGTGAACACCAGCACGTTGGCCGCCAGCGAGGCGATGGCCGCCAGGTGCCAGCTGGCATCGTCGAGCACGTAGATGACGTTGAACAGCGGCAGGTAGAAGCCTTCCAGGTTGCCCAGCAGCGGCAGCAGCATGGTCAGCGCCCAGACGCCGATGCCGGCCAGCAGCCCGGCAAGAAAGCCGCGGCGGTTGGCGGTCGGCCAGTACAGCACCGAGAGCACGCCGGGGAGGAACTGCAGGGTGGCGACGAAGGCGACTATGCCCAGGTTGGCCAGGTCCTGCTGGGCGCCGAGCAGCAGGTAGAAGCCGTAGCCGGCCATGATGATGAAGGCGATCAGCGCGCGCCGCGTCCATTTCAGCCAGCGGTAGATGTTGCCCTCGGCCGGCGGCTGGTACAGCGGCAGCACCAGGTGGTTGAGCGCCATGCCCGACAGCGCCAGGGTGCTGACGATGATCAGCCCGCTGGAGGCCGACAGGCCGCCGACGTAGGCCAGCAGTGCCAGCGCCTCGCTGTTCACCGCGATACCGAGCCCTAAGGTGAAGTACTCCGGGTTGGTGGTGGCGCCGAGCTTGAGGCCGGCCCAGAGGATCAGCGGCACCGCCAGGCTCATCAGCAGCAGGAACAGCGGCAGGCCCCAGCTGGCGCTGACCATGGCGCGCGGGTTGAGGTTCTCGGTGAAGGTCATGTGGTACATGTGCGGCATGACGATGGCCGAGGCGAAGAACACCAGCAGCAGGGTGCGCCAGGGGCCTTCCTGCAGCGGCGTGTGCAGGGTCGCCAGTGCGGCCTGGTTCTGCACCAGCCACATCTCCAGCTCGCGCGGGCCGCCGAACACCTGGTACAGCGCGTACCAGCCGATCACGCCGAGGGCCACCAGCTTGACCAGCGACTCGAAGGCGATGGCGAACACCAGGCCTTCGTGCTTCTCGCGGGTGGCGATATGGCGGGCGCCGAACAGGATGGTGAACAGGATGATCAGCCCGCAGTAGCTCAGCGCGACCTTCTCCTGCAGCGGCTCGCGGCTGAGGATGCCGATGGAGTCGGCCACCGCCTGGATCTGCAGGGCCAGCAGCGGCAGCACGCCGATCAGCATGAACAGGGTGGTCAGCACCCCGGCCCAGGTGCTGCGAAAGCGGAAGGCGAACAGGTCGGCCAGCGACGACAGCTGGTAGGTGCGGGTGATGCGCAGGATCGGGTAGAGCAGCACCGGCGCCAGCAGAAAGGCGCCGGACACCCCCAGGTAGCTGGCGAGGAAGCCATAACCGTACTGGTAGGCCAGGCCCACCGTGCCGTAGAAGGCCCAGGCGCTGGCGTAGACGCCCAGCGACAGGGTGTAGGTCAGCGGATGGCGGATGATCCAGCGCGGAATCAGGCCGTGTTCGCTGACCCAGGCGACGCCGAACAGGATCAACAGGTAGCCGGCGCTGATCAGGATCAGCTCGCTCAGGCTAAAGCTCGTCAGCATCGCGTTGGCTCTGCAGGATGAAGGTGACGACGATCAGGATCAGCCACAGCAGGTAGGGCCGGTACCAGGCGCCATTGGGGTCGATCCACCAGTCCATGATGGCCGGGGAGAACAGGTAGATCCCCACCACCAGGATCAGAACCAATCGGTAGATATACATGCGGCATCTCGTCGGGGGATGCGGCGATGGTAAAGGAAGGCGCGCGGTGCAAGCCACAAACTTGAGGCCGTATGTAGGCTGCGCCGCGCGCACCTTCTATGAAGACCGGGCATACGGCCTCGGTGCGCGTAGCGCAGCCTACGCGGTTGTCAGCGCAGCTGCGCCTCGGCCAGGGTGCGGCTGCGCGGAATGCGGCTGGCGTCCCAGTGGGCGATGCCCCAGGCCAGCAGCTCGGCGGGCGCGGCGCCCTGCAACTCGGCGGGCGCTCGCTGGCCCAGGGCGCGCAAGGCGCGCAGCAGCAGGGGACTGGCCTGTTCGGCAGGCAGCGGCGGCGAGCGGTAGCTCTTGCCCAGCTTGTGGCCGTCGGGCTGGATGATCAGCGGCACGTGCAGGTAGCGCGGCTGCGGCAGCCCGAGCAGTTCCTGCAGGTAGAGCTGGCGCGGCGTGGAGTCGAGCAGGTCGGCGCCGCGTACCACGTCGGTCACCCCCTGCCAGGCGTCGTCCAGCACCACGGCGAGCTGGTAGGCGAACAGGCCGTCGCGGCGGCGGATGACGAAATCGCCCACCTCGCGTCCCAGCTGCTGGCCGAACTCGCCCTGCACGCGGTCGACGAAGCGGTATTCCAGCTGCGGCACGCGCAGGCGGATGGCGGCGCCATGCTCGGCGTGGCCGGCATCGCGGCAGGTGCCGGGGTAGATACCGCCGTACCCGGCCAACTGCTTGCGCGAGCAGGTGCAGGCATAGGCCAGGCCCTGAGCCAGCAGCCGCTCGATCACCGCGGCGTACTCGGCATGTCGATCGCGCTGGTACACCAGCTCGCCGTCCCAGGCGAAACCGTAGGTTTCCAGGGTGCGCAGGATGGCGTCCTGGGCGCCGGGCACTTCCCGCGGCGGGTCGAGGTCTTCCATGCGCAGCAGCCAGCGACCGCCGGCGGCGCGGGCGTCGAGGTAGGAAGCGAGGGCGGCGACCAGCGAGCCGAAGTGCAGGTAGCCGCTGGGGGTGGGGGCGAAGCGCCCGATATAGGAGTCGTTCATCGCTGGCGCAGCGTGAAGGGCAGAAACAGAGCGGGGCGCCTAGGCGCCCCGTCGTCGGTTCAGGAACCGATCTGCTTTTCCTTGATTTCCGCCAGGGTCTTGCAGTCGATGCACAGGGTGGCGGTGGGGCGGGCTTCGAGGCGGCGGATGCCGATTTCCACGCCGCAGGAGTCGCACCAGCCGTAGTCGTTGTCTTCGATCAGCTGCAGGGTTTCGTCGATCTTCTTGATCAGCTTGCGCTCGCGGTCGCGGGCGCGCAGTTCCAGGCTGAACTCTTCTTCCTGGCTGGCGCGGTCGGCCGGATCGGGGAAGTTGGCCGCTTCGTCCTGCATATGGTGCACGGTACGGTCGACTTCCTGCATCAGCTCCAGCTTCCACTTGTTGAGGATGCCGGTGAAGTGAGCGCGCATCGGCTCGCTCATGTATTCCTCGCCCTTCTTCTCTTCGTAGGGCTGGAAACCGCGAACCAGCTGGCTAGTGCTCTTTGCTTTTTCTTTGGTGGGCATGGATGACCGCCTCTCACTCTCTCGAATCCACTGCGCAGGTTATGTCCATTGCCGATCCGAACTCGGCCCTGCGGCTGCAAGCGGGCGAACTTACCAGATCGAATCGGGGTGCGCTACTCCCGGTTGTCCATGGTTTGCCGCCCTCGTACACAAAAGCTCGAAGCCCATCCGTGGTTTTGTCGAGCCCTGCTAGAATCCGCGCCTCGAAACCTCGCAAGGCAGGCCCATGGCTCAGCTCTACAGTGCGCGCAGTCGCGCCATCGAACCCTTTCACGTCATGGCCTTGCTGGCGCGGGCCAACGAACTGCAGGCCGCCGGCCACGATGTCATCCACCTGGAAATCGGCGAGCCGGATTTCACCACTGCCGCGCCCATAGTCGAGGCCGGCCAGGCGGCGCTGGCCGCCGGCCACACTCGCTACACCGCGGCGCGCGGTGTGCCGGCCCTGCGCCAGGCCATCGCCGACTTCTACGGTGCGCGACATCGGCTAAGCATAGACCCTGAACGCATCCTCATTACCCCCGGTGGCTCCGGCGCGCTGTTGCTGGCCGCGAGCCTGCTGGTCGACCCGGGCAAGCACTGGCTGCTGGCCGACCCCGGTTACCCCTGCAACCGCCATTTCCTGCGCCTGGTGGAAGGTGCCGCGCAACTGGTGCCGGTCGGCCCCGAGGTGCGTTACCAGCTGACCCCGCAACTGGTGGAGCGGCATTGGGATTCGGACAGCGTCGGCGCGCTGGTCGCCTCGCCGGCCAACCCTACCGGCACCCTGCTGCACAAGGACGAGATGGCGGCGCTGGCCGCCTGCCTCAAGCAGCGTGGCGGCCATCTGGTGGTGGACGAGATCTACCACGGCCTGACCTACGGCTGTGACGCTGCCAGCGTGCTGGAAGTGGACGACGAGGCCTTCGTGCTCAACAGTTTCTCCAAATATTTCGGCATGACCGGCTGGCGCCTCGGCTGGCTGGTGGCGCCGGAAAACGCGGTGCCCGAGCTGGAGAAACTGGCGCAGAACCTCTACATCAGTGCGCCGTCCATGGCCCAGCATGCCGCGCTGGCCTGTTTCCAGCCGGCCACCCTGGCGATTCTCGAAGAGCGCCGCCACGAGTTCCAGCGCCGCCGCGACTACCTGCTGCCGGCGCTGCGCGAGCTGGGCTTCGGTATCGCCGTGGAGCCTGAAGGCGCCTTCTATCTATACGCGGACATCTCGGCCTTCGGCGGCGACGCCTTCGCCTTCTGTCGCCACTTCATCGAGACCGAGTACGTGGCCTTCACCCCGGGGCTGGATTTCGGCCGCCACCAGGCCGGCCATCATGTGCGCTTCGCCTATACGCAGAACCTCGAGCGCCTGGAGCAGGCGGTCGAGCGCATCGCCCGCGGCTTGAGCAGCTGGAACCCCGATGCGCTTTGATCCGCCACTGGAGGAGGGGCGGCTGCTGCGCCGCTACAAGCGCTTTCTCGCCGATATCGAGAGCGTCAGCGGCGAGGCGCTGACCATCCACTGCGCCAACACCGGCTCGATGCTCAACTGCATGAGCGCGGGCTGCCGGGTGTGGTTCAGCCGCAGCAACGACCCCAAACGCAAGCTGCCGGGTAGCTGGGAGCTGAGCGAAACGCCACAGGGGCGCCTGGCCTGCATCAATACCGCGCGGGCCAATTCGCTGGTGGAGGAGGCGCTGCGCGCCGGGCTGATCGCCGAGCTGGCCGGTTTCGTTGCGCTCAAGCGCGAGGTGCCCTACGGGGTGGAGAACAGCCGCGCCGATTTTCGCCTGGATTACCCCGACGGCCCGGCCTATGTCGAGGTCAAGAGCGTGACCCTGGGTTTCCCCGACACGGACGTGGCGGCCTTTCCCGATGCGGTGACCGCGCGCGGCGCCAGGCACCTGCGCGAGCTGGCCGCGCTGGCGCGTGCCGGGGTGCGCACGGTGCAGCTTTACTGCGTGAACCTGTCCGGTATTCGCGCTGTGCGCGCCGCCGAGGAGATCGACCCGGCCTACGCCGCCGGCCTGCGCGAGGCCAGGGCGGCCGGCGTGGAAGTGCTGGCCTACGGCGCCGAGATCAGCCCCGCAGGTATCGCCCTGATGCGCAGGCTGGAGGTGTTGGCGTAGGCCGGACATGGTGCAGCCTTGTCTGGCACGGGAATGTGGCGACGGTGGACAAGCCTGCGGCATGTCCACCCTAGGCCTCTATCCAGATACCTTCGGCGTCCTCGCGGCACTCGATGGCCTGCAGCGCCTGCCCGGCGCAGGGCCCGGCGACGCATTCGCCGGAGTCGATCAGAAACAGCGCGCCGTGGGTGGCGCACTGGATCAGGCTGCCGCTGTCGTCGAGAAAGCGGTCCGCCTGCCACTCCAGCGGCACGCCGCGGTGCGGGCAGCGATTGAGGTAGGCATGCACGCGGCCGTCCTTGCGCACGGCGAGCAGGTTCAACTGGTCGAGCAGAAAGCCCCGGCTCTGGCCTTCGGCCAGCTCGCTCGGGGCGCATAGGCGGATCATCGCGGTCTCCGTTTCAGGTGGCGCGATTATCCCGCAGGAAGAAAGGGGGCGCATCCCTGCGCCAAGCAGAACCGCAGAACTGCCAGGACGCCGGGGCGCGTAAGCTGCGCCCTGGCTTGCTGTAGTAGTGGCCGCCGGTTGCCAGTAGACGATGCTTTCCGCCCAGTCGAGCGCGCCGCTGGCGTCCCGGGCCTGGAAGCGATGGTCGAACGACAGGCGCTGGCGCTCGTTGCTTTCGCGGGCGTCGTGTGAGCGGGGCAGGTGGCCGTGCCCTGGTTGATGCGGCTGTCGATGTCCTCTTCGCGCTCCAAGCGCTCGGCGGTCAGGCCCAGGCGGTGGCCGCCCTGCAGCTGCTGCAGCGGCTAGCAGGCGCTGTCCAGCGAGGCGCTGCCGGCGCTAGACCCGACCCTGCAGGTCGGCGGCCTCGGCTCGCGCGTGCCGGATGGGCTGGCGATGCTGGCCGCGGGCTTTTATCCTGCCAGCCAACCTCAGACCGCCGAAGCCCAGCGCCAGCCATGACTCCCACCCTTCAAGCACGCCCATTGTTCATCGCCCTGGGCCTGTTGCTCGTACTCGCACTCTGGCTGTCGCTGGCCCTGGGGCCGGTCAGCCTGGCGCTGGGCGATACCCTGCGGGCGGCCTTGCGCCTGCTCGGTCTGCCCCTGGCCGGCGACGCGGCGGTCGAGCAGGCCGAGCTGATCCTGGCGCAGATCCGCATGCCGCGTACCCTGCTCGGGCTGACGGTGGGCATGGTCCTGGCCTTGTGCGGGGTGGCCATGCAGGGGCTGTTCCGCAACCCGCTGGCCGATCCCGGCCTGGTCGGCGTGTCCAGCGGCGCGGCGCTGGGGGCGGCGCTCGCGATAGTTGGCGGCGCCGCGTTCGGCGGCCTGCCGGAGGCCTTCGCCCCCTATCTGCTGTCCGCTTGCGCCTTCGTCGGCGGCCTGCTGGTCACCGCCCTGGTCTACCGCCTGGGGCGGCGCGACGGGCAGACCAGCGTCGCCACCATGCTGCTGGCCGGCATCGCCCTCACCGCCCTGGCGGGGGCGGCCATCGGCCTGTTCACCTACCTCGCCGACGACGCCACCCTGCGCACCCTGACCTTCTGGAACCTGGGCAGCCTCAACGGCGCCAGCTACGCCCGGCTCTGGCCGCTGCTGCTGGCCACCGCGGCGGTGGCGCTGTGGTTGCCGCGTCGCGCGCGTGCCTTGAACGCGCTGCTGCTGGGCGAATCCGAGGCGCGCCACCTGGGTTTCGAGGTGGAGCGGCTCAAGCGTGAACTGGTGTTCTGTACCGCGCTGGGCGTCGGCGCCGCGGTGGCGGCGGCCGGCCTGATCGGCTTTATCGGTTTGGTGGTGCCGCACCTGATGCGCCTGCTGGTCGGCCCCGACCATCGTCTGCTGCTGCCGGCCTCGGCGCTGGCCGGCGCCAGCCTACTGTTGTTGGCCGACCTCGCCGCGCGCCTGGTGCTGGCGCCGGCCGAGCTGCCGATTGGCATCGTCACCGCGCTGATAGGCGCGCCGTTCTTCCTTTATCTGCTGGTGCGGGGGCGGAGCTGATGCTGCGGGCCGAACAACTGGAAGTCCGCCGCGGCCAGTGCGCCGTGCTCAGTGGCATCGACCTGCAGCTGCAGGCGGGCGAGGTGCTCGGCGTGCTCGGCCCCAACGGCGCCGGCAAGAGCACCCTGCTCGCCGCCCTGGCCGGCGAGCTGCCGCCCAGCGCCGGGCGGGTGAGCCTGGATCGGCGTCCGCTCGGCGACTGGCCGGGGGCGGAGCGCGCCAGGCGGCTGGCGGTGCTGCCGCAGAGCTCGAGCCTGAATTTCGCCTTTCGCGTCGAGGAGGTCGTCGCCATGGGCCGCCTGCCCCATGCCAGCGGCCGCGCGCGCGATGCGCAGATCGTCCAGGAAGCGCTGCGTGCGGCGGATGTCGCGCACCTGAGCGGACGCAGCTACCTGGCGCTGTCCGGCGGCGAGCGCCAGCGCGTGCACCTGGCGCGGGTGCTGGCGCAGCTGTGGCCGGGCGGGGCAGGGCAGATACTGCTGCTCGACGAGCCGACCGCGATGCTCGACCCGCTGCACCAGCACACCTGCCTGCAGGCCACCCGGCGTCTGGCCGAGGCTGGCGCCGCGGTGCTGGTGATCCTCCACGACCTCAACCTGGCCGCCCGTTATTGCGACCGCCTGCTGTTGCTGGAGCGGGGCAGGGCGCATGCCTTCGGCACGCCGGCCGAGGTGCTGCGTGCCGAGCCGCTGCAGGCGGTGTTCGGTCTGGAGGTGCTGGTGCAGACTCATCCCGAGCGCGGTCATCCGTTGATCGTGGCGCGCTGACGATTCAGGGGCATCCATGCGCATCCTTCTGCTCTGCTGTCTGGTTCTGGTCGCAGCCTGTCAGTCCCGCGAGGTGCTGCCGCCGCCTGCGCCCATCGCGCCGCTGGGGCGCGAGCACGCCGACCTCGGCCGCATCCTCGAGCTGGCCAGCGGTCGCTCGATCAGCCCGCAGCAGCTGGTCGAGCAGCTAGCAGGGGCCGAGCGGGTGCTGGTCGGCGAGCAGCATGACAATCCCGATCACCATGCCCTGCAGCTGTGGCTGTCACGCGAGCTGGCAAAACGGCGCCCGCAGGGCAGCGTGCTGCTGGAAATGCTCACGCCCGATCAGCAGGACAAGGTCGCCGCCGCCCAGGCCGCCGCCCGCGCCGGTCGACTGCCCGGCGACCCCTTTGGCGCGCTGAGCTGGCAGCCGGGCTGGGACTGGTCGTTGTACGGGCCGCTGGTGTTGCACCAGCTGCGCCAGCCCTATCCGTTGCTGGCGGCCAATCTGCAGCGCGCCGAGATTCTGCAGATCTACCGGCAGCGGCCGGCCCTGCAGGGCGAGCGCTCCGCGGCGGCGCAGGTGCAGGCCAGGCTGCTGGAGGATATCCGCGAGTCGCATTGCCAGCTGCTGCCGGACAGTCAGCTGCCGGCCATGCTCGCCGTGCAGCAGCAGCGCGACCGACGCATGGCCGAGGCGCTGCTGGCGGCGCCGCGGCCGAGCCTGCTGCTGGCCGGGGCCTTCCATGTGCGCAAGGATCTGGGCGTGCCGCTGCACCTGGCCGACCTCGGCGCCGGCGCGGGGCAGGCGGTGCTGATCCTCGCCGAGGTCGGCAAGCCAGTTAGCGCCGCGCAGGCCGACTACGCCTGGTTCACCGCGGCGCAGCCGCAGCAGGATCACTGCGCCAAACTGCGACCCTAGGACCTGTCGCCGAGTCACCTGGCCAGCACGCACTCGCCGCAGGCAGTACGCCGACGGCCAATGGCGGACTGTTCGCCGGCGTTCCCGAGCCCGCCCTAGGGGCTTCTGCACAGGCAAAAAAAGACCCGGCAAGAGCCGGGTCAATAACCGTGATTAGCCTGATGAGGAGATAGTCTGAAGAGTCCGACTGAATGGTCTCTTTAGCTTATCGGCTGATCTCGCGACCAGTTGAGATAATAATAACAATTCTCATTTAATAGTCAACGGCTTTTTGAGAATTTTTCTCAGCGCCTTTTCCTGTGCCCAGAAAGGCAAACCCACGGCGCCTGGCCGGGGTTGGTGTGCCGCGCGCGGACTCAGGACGCAGCCGGCTGGCGCAGCTGGGTGACTTCCTTGTTGAGCAGGTCGATGCGCCGCGCCATGCTCTCGATCAGGCTGTGGGCGATGCGCGGGTTGCTCTGCATCAGGCTGAGGAATTGCTCCTTGGGAATCACCATCACCGTGCAGGGCTCGCTGGCCACCACCGTGGCGCTGCGCTTCTCGCGGGTGAACACGGCCATGGCGCCGAAGATCTCGTCCTTCTGCACGTCGCCGACCTTCTGCCCGTCGACGTAGGCCTCGGCGTGGCCCTCGATGATGATGAACACGTGATCGGCTTCGTCGCCCTGGTGGATCAGCTCCTCGCCGGCGGCGAAGTGCTGGAAACCGGTGGCCGGGCGAATCTCCGGCTGCTTCAGGCGCGCCAGGGCGTCGGAGAGCAGGGCGGTGTGGCCGATCAGGTAGTGGATGAACTGTTCCTGGCGCTGCTCGCTGGCGTAGATGTGCTGGAACACTTCGCTGCGCGAGTAGGGAATCAGGCTGATCGGCTCCTCGCTGCTGTAGCGGCAGCTCGGCAGGTCGATGCCCTGGCGCAGGCCGACCAGGTCGCCTTCCTGCAGGTAGAACAGCGGCCGTTCGTCGACTACCGCGTGGAGCAGGCCATTCTCGATGATGAACAACTGGTTGCCCGGCAGCACCTGGGCCAGGTCCTCGACCCGTTCCAGACGCAGCGGCGCACCGACGGCCTGTAGCCCTTCCAGCAGCTGCGTGGGGATGCTCTGCAGGCGGTTGATCAGCTGATCGGCGTAGGCCGGTTGCTCCCCGAGTAAATACATAACCGTAATTCCTTGAACTGGCTGGGCTGGCTGACCACACGAAGGTCCCTGAAACAATAGGCTGCGGCGCCTTGCGCGTAAATCCTCTCGCGCTGGGGTTGTGAGCTAGCTCTTGTTGTAGCTCTGGGCTTCGTCGAGGCGGCCGTTGAGTTCGGCCTTGTGCGCCGGCGGCAGCTCGTTCCAGTGCACGTCGAGCAGGGCGCCCTCGATGGCGTAGAGCAGCACCTTGGAGGCGCGAAAACCGCGGGCGCGCACCGCACGATAGGCGCCGACCGCGCCGTAGCGACGCAGGTCGTTGGCGCTGTGGATGCCGACGGCGTGCAGCCATTGCGCCGAGGTCTTGCCCAGGTTTTTCAGGTGTTGCAGCTCGTCGTTCATCGGGCCTCCATGCATGGCGTGAGGAAGAGGTTCACGTAGGCGTGCCTGCCAAGAAGTGTAGCGGCCAATTGACAGTGCGCCGCTCGCCTTCGTCGCCCCAGGCGGCGCGCAGCGCCGGCGTCAGTTCGGCCACCGGGTCGCGGCCGTGACGCTGTTCCCAGCGTTGCACCGCCGACCAGGTGCGCAGGTAGCCGAGCAGTTGTGCTAGGTCCCAGTGCGCCGAGAGGGCGAAGGGCGGCACTGGCAGGGGCTGCAGCGGCGCCTGGATATCGCGGTAGCCGGCATCGACGCTGCCGCGGCCCGTCGGCCAGCAGCCGGCCAGGGTGCTGGCGTAGAAGTGCTCGATCAGCGGATCGAGCCGCGCATCGATGCTCATCAGGCTGTAACACCAGGCGCAGAACAGCCCGCCAGGGCGCAGCAGACGGGCGACTTCGGCGAAGAACGCGGCGTCGGCGAACCAGTGCAGGGCCTGGGCGACGACGACCAGGTCGATGCTGGCGTCGGCCAGCGGCTGCCTGCGCGCATCGGCTGCCAGCAGGTGCAGGCCGGCGGCCGCGGGCGTTTGCGCCAGCTGGGCGGCGCTGGCGTCGCAGGCCAGCACCCGTTCGAAGTGGCGCAGCAGGGGAAGGCTGGCCTGGCCGTTGCCGCAGGCGATATCCAGCGCCAGGCGCCGGCCCGGGCTGTGTGCGGCCAGCCAGTCGAACAGGGCGTCCGGGTAGGCCGGGCGGAAGCTGGCGTAGGCGTCGGCGCGCGCGCCGAACAGTTGGGCGACGTCGCTCATGTCACTTGCTGCGATAGCGCAGACGGGTGCCGAAATTCACCGACATGAGAATTTCGTCCGCGCTCAGTTCGACCGGAAAGTAGGCGCCGGAAATCTGCGCGTGGGCCAGGCTGGCGCCCTCCAGCTGGGCGTGGCGCAAATCCAGGCCGCGCAGGTCGGCGCCGCGGAAGTAGGCGTCGGTGAAGATCACCCCGGCGGCGTCCAGGCTGCGCAGGTCGAGCCCGCGAAAGTCGCCGCCGGACAGGTCGACGGCGACGTCCGTAGGTTTCTGGGCGTTGAAGGCGGCGATGTCGTCGTTGCGCAGCAGGCGATAGAGCGGGTGGTCGAGCTGGCGTGGCTGGCTCATGAGGGTTACCGGTGGCGAGTTCACCGGCAGTATAGAAGCCGCGCCGCGCTTTGCCCGGCGCGGCGTGCCAACTTGTGGTGGGCGGGACTCAGAGCCCCGGCAGACGCTGGCGAATACGTTCCACCAGGCTGTCCAGGCTGGCGCTGTCGTGGGTGTCGACGCGCTTGCTGTGGGCCAGCTCGTCGTCGTCGAGCGCCTCGCGCGTGGCCTGCTGCGCCTGGATCACCTCGAGGGTGGCGTCGGAGGGGTCGCGGCCCTCGCTCTGGCGCTGCGCCAGCCAACCGGCGATCACCGCCTCGGGCGCCTGGCAGTCGAGGATCAGGAAGGGCGCGCCGGTCTGCTCGGCGACTTCGCTGGCGGCCCGGCGCTGCTCGGCCTTGAGGTAGGTGGCGTCGATCACCACCGGGAAGCCGGCCTGCAGCGTCTGGCGCGCCAGCTGGTGCAGGCGCGCGTAGGTGGCGGCGCTGGCATCGGCGTTGTAGATGCCGTCCGCCAGTTGGCCCTGGTGGGCGGCGTCCTGCTCGCCGAACAGGCGCTTGCGCTCGACGTCGGAGCGCAGGCGGATGGTGCCCAGGGCCTCGACCAGGCGCAGCGCCACGTGGCTCTTGCCGACGGCCGAGACGCCGTGGGTGATGGCCAGAAAGGGCGAGGGAATGGCGCTGTAGCTTTCCGCCAAGGCGGCGTAGGCGCGGTACTGGCGCAGGATCACCGCGCGCTGCACCGGGTCCTGCTCCTGGCCGAGGCGGAACAGCGCGACCTTGCCGCGCACCATGGCGCGGTAGGCCTTGTAGAAATTCAGCAACTGCAGCGCGGCATAGTCGCCGGTGCGCTCCAGCCAGGCGCTGACGAAGCGCCGCGACAGGCACTTGAGGCCGCGGTCTTCCAGGTCCATGGCGAGGAAGGCGGCGTCTGCGGTGACGTCGATCAGGCGGAACGGCTCGTTGAACTCGATGCAGTCGAACAGCACCACGCGGCCGTCGATCTGCGCGACGTTGCCCAGGTGGATGTCGCCGTGACACTCGCGAATGAAACCCTGCGCCTTGCGCTCGGTCAGAAGCGGCTGCAGCCGCGCGTAGCTGGACTGCGCCCAGGCTTCGAGGGCATCGAGCTGCTGCAGATCGGCCTTGTCGGCGAGCAGCGGACGGATCTGCTCGAAGTTCTGCTGCACCGGGGCCATCACCGCCTCGGCCGTGCCCAGCGGGTGGTCCTGCGGCACCCGCGGCGCGCTCAGGTGGAAGGCGGCGATCTGCTCGGCGAGCGCGTCGATATGCGCATCACCCAGCTCGCCGCGCGCCTGCACGGCGCTGAGCAGCTGCTCCTGGGGAAACTGGCGCATCTTCAGCGCGTACTCGATGGCCGGCGTGTCGCCGCCCAGCACCGGCGCCTCGGCGCTGCCGCCGATGGCCAGTACCTCCAGGTACAGGTCGTCGGTCAGGCGTTGGTTCAGGCGCAGTTCCTCCTCGCAGAAGTGCTTGCGCGCGGCGAGGTCGGTGAAATCGAGGAAACCGAAGTTGACCGGTTTTTTGATCTTGTAGGCATAAGGACCAGTGAGCAAAACCCAGGAAATGTGGGTCTCAATCAGTTGAAACCCCTCCACAGGATGCGGATACAGGGCCGGGTTCTGCAATGCGGCAATCAGGGCTTGGCTCACGTTCGATCCTTGTTATAGACGCTGTTCGAGGTCGGCATTATGGCCGCTGTGAGCTGCTCTGCAAACCGTCCGGGCGGCGCTGCTGGCCCCTATGTAAAGTGCGTATAATCCCGCCATGACTCGAAAACGCTCCCCCCGCTCAAGCAAGAAATCCCGTTCCGCCGGTCTGCGTCCCTGGCTCGCCTGGGGGCTCAAGCTCGGTCTGGTCGGCCTGGTGATCCTCGCCGGTTTCGCCGTTTACCTCGACGCCGTGGTGCAGGAGAAGTTCTCCGGCAAGCGCTGGACGGTGCCGGCCAAGGTCTACGCGCGGCCGCTGGAGCTGTTCGTCGGCCAGAAGCTGGGCAAGGACGACTTCCTGCGCGAGCTCGACGCCCTGGGTTACCGCCGCGAGAGCGTGGCCAACGGCCCGGGCGCGGTGTCGGTGGCCGGCAACAGCATCGAGCTGCACAGCCGCGGCTTCCAGTTCTACGAGGGCGTCGAACCCTCGCAACGGGTGCGCGTGCGCTTCTCCGGCGACTACGTGGCGGGCCTGACCCAGGCCGATGGCAGCAACCTGGCGGTGGCGCGGCTGGAGCCGCTGCTGATCGGCGGGCTGTACCCGGCGCATCAGGAAGACCGCATCCTGATCAAGCTGGACCAGGTGCCGGCCTACCTGATCGATGCGCTGGTGGCGGTCGAGGACCGCGACTATTTCGATCACTTCGGTGTCTCGCCCAAGGGCATCGCCCGCGCCATGTGGATCAACGCCACCTCGGGGCGCCTGGTGCAGGGCGGCAGTACCCTGACCCAGCAGTTGGTGAAGAACTTCTACCTGACCAACGAACGCACCCTGGTGCGCAAGGCCACCGAAGCGATGATGGCGGTGCTGCTGGAGCTGCACTACGACAAGCGCGAGATCCTCGAAGCCTACATGAACGAGGTGTTCCTCGGTCAGGACGGCCAGCGCGCGGTGCATGGCTTCGGCCTGGCCAGTCAGTACTTCTTCAGCCAGCCGGTCGCCGAGCTGAAGCTGGAGCAGGTCGCGCTGCTGGTCGGCATGGTCAAGGGACCGACCTTCTACAACCCGCGGCGCAACCCCGAACGCGCGCTGGAACGACGCAACCTGGTGCTCGACCTGCTCGCCGAGCAAGGGTCGAT
This sequence comes from Pseudomonas sp. AOB-7, assembly GCF_003696305.1. GTDB lineage: Bacteria > Pseudomonadota > Gammaproteobacteria > Pseudomonadales > Pseudomonadaceae > Aquipseudomonas. Next base: position 26,720 of record NZ_RFFK01000021.1, read on the forward strand.
CACCGTCGAGGAAGCCGCCGCCGCCAAGCAGAAACCCCTGGGCGTGACCGCGCGCGGCAGCATGGCCGACAGCACCTTCCCGGCCTTCCTCGACCTGGTCAAGCGCCAGCTGCGCGAGGACTACCGCGAGCAGGATCTGACCGAAGAGGGTCTGCGCATCTTCACCAGTTTCGACCCCATCCTCCAGCTCAAGGCCGAGGAGGCGCTGGCCGAGACCCTCAAGCGCCTGGCCGGGCGCAAGGGGGTGGACGAGGTGCAGGCCGGCATGGTGGTGACCAACCCGGAAACCGGCGAGGTACAGGCCCTGATCGGCAGCCGCCAGCCGCGCTTCGCCGGCTTCAACCGCGCCCTCGATGCGCTGCGGCCGATCGGCTCGCTGATCAAGCCGGCGATCTATCTGTCGGCGCTGGAACGACCCAGCCAGTACACCCTGACCAGCTGGCTGCGGGACGAGCCGTTCTCCATCAAGGGCCAGGACGGCCAGGTGTGGAAGCCGCAGAACTATGACCGCAAGGCCCACGGCACCATCTACCTGTACCAGGGGCTGGCGCAGTCGTACAACCTGTCCACGGCCAAGCTCGGCCTGGAAATCGGCGTGCCCAATGTGCTCAAGACCCTCGAGCGACTGGGCGTCGAGCGCCAGTGGCCGGCCTATCCGTCGATGCTGCTGGGCGCCGGCGCGCTGACCCCGATGGAAGTGGCGAACATGTACCAGACCCTGGCCAACGGCGGCTTCAACACGCCGTTGCGCGGCATTCGCAGCGTGCTCACCGCCGACGGCGAGCCGCTCGGCCGCTACCCCTTCCAGATCCAGCAGCGTTTCGATCCGGGCGCCATCTACCTGGTGCAGAACGCCATGCAGCGCACCATGAGCGAAGGCACCGGGCGTTCGGTGTACAGCCAGCTGCCCCGCTCGCTGACCCTGGCCGGCAAGACCGGCACCAGTAACGATTCGCGCGACAGCTGGTTCGCCGGCTTCAGCCAGGACCTGCTGGCGGTGGTCTGGCTGGGTCGTGACGACAACGGCCCGACTCCGCTGACCGGCGCCACCGGCGCCCTGCAGGTGTGGGCCGGCTTCATGCGCAAGGCCGACCCGCTGCCGCTGGACATGCCGATGCCGGACAACGTCACCCAGGCCTGGGTCGACGGCTACAGCGGTCAGGGTTCGGCTTCGGGCTGCCCGAATGCGGTGCAGATGCCTTATATTCGCGGCAGCGAGCCGGCCCCCGGGCCTGCCTGCGGCATCCAGGCGCCGGTCGAGTCGGTGATGGACTGGGTGCGCGGCTGGCTGAACTGAGGGTCGGACAGATCCGGCGTTTTCTGAAGAGGATTGCATGTGAACAACAAGTGGCTTGCCGCGATGCTGGCAACGACGGTGCTGGGCGGTTGCAGTACGGTGCCGCAGGGCTCGATTCCGGTCATTGACGCCGGTGCTCCGCTGTCGTCCGGCAGCGTCGGCGGCGCATCCCCTGCGGGTAGCCCGGCGGCCGCGCCGCAGCGTATCGAAGAGGATTCCGGGGTGGTGGTCATGGTCCCGCAGGGCGTCGTCTCGGCCCCGCTGCAGACCGGCCCGCAGCCCATTACCTCCAGTGGCGGGCTGACCTTCGACCCGCCGCCGGTCAGCCAGCCGGCGGTGCCGGCCCAGGGCGGTTTCAGCGCGCCCGCACCGAGCATGCCCAGCGGTATTCCCAGCGGCGGCGGCCTGGCTGCAGACGAACAGCTCGACGGCCCGGTGCTGGCGCTGTTGACCACGGCCCAGCAGCAGCAGGGTAGTGGCGACCTCAACGGCGCGTCCTCCAGTCTGGAGCGTGCCCAGCGCATCGCCCCGCGCGAGCCGCAGGTGCTCTATCGCCTGGCCGAGGTGCGTCTTGCCCAGGGCGATGCGGCGCAGGCCGAGCAGTTCGCCCGCCGCGGCCTGACCTACGCCAGTGGTCGTCCGGCCTTGCAGGCCAGCCTGTGGAACCTGATCGCCCAGGCGCGGGAGCGTCAGGGCGACCCGGCCGGCGCCGCGCAGGCGCGCGAACGGGCGCGGGTGAGTCTCTGATGGAGGCCCGCGTCGCGTTGTTGGCCGAGCAATTGTTGCTGATCGAGCGCGAGTTGCGTCTGCTCGGCTGGTGGGATGAGCAGGCGCCCAGCGCCGAAGCCCTGGCCAGCCAGGAGCCGTTCTGCGTCGACAGCCTGACTTTCGAGCAGTGGCTGCAGTGGATCTTCCTGCCGCGTATGAAGCAGCTGCTCGAGGCCAACGCCGCGCTGCCGTCGGTGTCGGGGATTCAGGTCATGGCCGAGATGGTCTATCGCGAACAGCCGGGCGTTGCGCGCCGGCTGCTGGAATTGTTGGGCGAGTTCGATCGCCTGCTGACAGCTGCGCCCTGACGGGCGCGCTCGGGAAGGGTCAGTTGCAGTTTTCCGCTATGGACTTCTTCAGCTCGGCGATGCGCTCCTGACGCTCGTTCTCGTCGATGCGGCGCACTTCGCCTTCTTCCTCGATGCGCAGGCGCGGATTGTTCTCCAGTTGCGCCAGGTTGGTGCGGGCGTTCTCGCAGTACTGCTTGCGCTCCGCCTCCTTGGCGGCAATCTGCTGCTTGACCTTCTTGTCGATAGCCGCCTGTTCCGGGTCGAGCAGTTCCTCGACGCTGGGCGCGGGCTCGGCCGGCGCCTGGCGCGGCGGCGGGGCGGAGGTGCTGATCGCGGTGGCGGGCTGGCCCTGCGGCGGCTGCGCGCTGAAGTGGGTCACGCCCTGCGCATCTACCCACTTGTAGACCTGGCTGGCCATGGCGGTTGCGCTCAGGGCAAGCATCAAACTGCCAGTAAGAATCATGTGGCGCATGCGGTTTCCTTTCTCAAAAGCTGCGGTGCTGCCGGTTACTATAACCAAAAGCCAGCAATCTTCATCCTGCGCTGCGTCACAGCGGTGGCTCGAATAATCGGTTACACATCGCTTGACTTGCCTCCGCCGAACCCGAACAATCCAGCCTTCCCCGCAGTGGAGTCCGCCGCAAGCGTCCTCCAGCTCGGGGCAAAGAGGCGCTACCCGCGCCGAACCGTGACACCCGCAACGCGTTACCTCGCGCTGGGAGGGTCAGCCCCGCAAGACCATGGGCTGCTCCGTTACTCGTCAAGCTGATGTTCCGAATCCACGATCACCGTCGTGCATGTCCGCTGACAGTAAGACCTACTTAGGGCTACCCGTTGTCGGGTGGCATACTGGCGTTCAAGAGGTGAATAACGTGGAGCTTTTATCCGGCGCTGAAATGGTCGTCCGCTTCCTGCGTGACGAAGGCGTTAAGCACATCTACGGGTACCCTGGTGGTGCTCTCCTGCATATCTACGATGCCCTGTTCAAAGAACCGGAAGTGACCCACATCCTGGTTCGTCACGAACAGGCAGCGACCCATATGGCCGACGGCTATGCCCGCGCCACCGGCAAGGCCGGCGTGGTGCTGGTGACCTCCGGCCCCGGTGCGACCAATGCCATCACCGGCATCGCCACCGCCTACATGGACTCCATCCCGATGGTGGTGATCTCCGGCCAGGTGCCGAGCGCCATGGTCGGCACCGATGCCTTCCAGGAAACCGACATGATCGGTATCTCCCGGCCCATCGTGAAACACAGCTTCATGATCAAGCACCCTTCGGAAATTCCCGAAGTGATGAAGAAGGCCTTCTATCTCGCCGAATCCGGCCGTCCCGGCCCGGTGGTGGTGGACATTCCCAAGGACATGACCAACCCGGCCGAGAAGTTCGAGTACGTCTATCCGAAGAAGGTCAAGCTGCGCTCCTACAGCCCAGCCGTGCGCGGTCATTCCGGGCAGATTCGCAAGGCCGCCGAGATGCTCCTGGCCGCCAAGCGTCCGGTGATGTACTCCGGTGGCGGGGTGATCATGGGCGGCGCCGCGGCGCCGTTGACCGAGCTGGCGCAGATGCTCAACCTGCCGGTGACCAACACCCTGATGGGCCTGGGCGGCTATCCGGGCACCGACCGCCAGTTCCTCGGCATGCTCGGCATGCACGGCAGCTACACAGCCAACCTGGCGATGCACCATGCCGACGTGATTCTCGCCGTCGGCGCGCGCTTCGACGACCGGGTGATCAACGGTCCGGCCAAGTTCTGCCCGAACGCCAAGATCATCCACATCGACATCGATCCGGCCTCGATCTCCAAGACCATCAAGGCCGACATCCCGATCGTCGGTCCGGTGGACAGCGTATTGACCGAGATGGTCGCCATCCTCAAGGAAATCGGCGAAACCCCGAACAAGGACACCGTCGCCAGCTGGTGGAAGCAGATCGACGAGTGGCGCGGCAGCGGTCGCCTGTTCCCCTACAACGAGGGCGACGGCTCGATCATCAAGCCGCAGACCGTGATCGAAACCCTGTGCGAAGTGACCCGCGGCGATGCCTTCGTCACCTCCGATGTCGGCCAGCACCAGATGTTCGCGGCGCAGTACTACCGCTTCAACAAGCCCAATCGCTGGATCAACTCCGGCGGCCTGGGCACCATGGGCTTCGGCTTCCCGGCCGCCATGGGCGTCAAGCTGAACTTCCCGGAGGCCGATGTGGCCTGCGTCACCGGCGAGGGCAGCATCCAGATGAACATTCAGGAGCTGTCGACCTGCCTGCAGTACGACCTGCCGGTGAAGATCGTCAACCTCAACAACGGTGCGTTGGGCATGGTCCGCCAGTGGCAGGACATGCAGTACAACAGCCGCTACTCGCACTCCTACATGGAGTCGCTGCCGGACTTCGTCAAGCTGGCCGAGGCCTATGGTCACGTGGGCATGCGCATCACCCAGCTCAAGGACCTCAAGCCCAAGCTGGAAGAAGCCTTCGCCCTGAAGAACCGCCTGGTGTTCCTCGACATCGCGGTGGACGACAGCGAGCACGTCTATCCGATGCAGATCAGAGACGGTGCCATGCGCGACATGTGGCTGAGCAAGACGGAGCGGACCTAAGATGCGACACATCATCTCCCTGCTGATGGAAAACGAGCCGGGCGCACTGTCCCGCGTGGTCGGTCTGTTCTCCCAGCGCAACTACAACATCGAAAGCCTGACCGTGGCGCCGACCGAGGACCCGACCCTGTCGCGTCTGACGCTGACCACCATCGGTCATGACGAGGTGATCGAGCAAATCACTAAGAACCTCAACAAGCTGGTCGAGGTGGTCAAGCTGGTCAACCTGTCGGAGAGCGCCCATATCGAGCGCGAGCTGATGCTGGTCAAGATCAAGGCCACCGGCGCCCAGCGCGCCGAGGTCAAGCGCACCACCGACATCTTCCGTGGACAGATCGTCGACGTGACCAGCAGCGTCTACACCGTGCAGCTGGCCGGCACCAGCGACAAGCTCGACAGCTTCATTCAGGCCATCGGCACCGCGTCGATCCTGGAGACTGTGCGCAGTGGCGTCACCGGTATCGCCCGCGGCGACAAGGTACTGAGTATCTGACTGCCGCGTTGAGAAAAGCCCCGCCTGGTGCGGGGCTTTTTATTGCCTGGATTTACTGCTGGCGGTTCCAGAAGGCCGCGATCAGCGGGTCCTTGAGGCGTTTTTCCAGGGCGAATAGACCAATGTCGTAGGCGGTCAACGGCGGCTGGATATCGTAGATGCGGATGCGCGCGGTCAGGGGGCTGTTGTCGAGCACGATCTGCGGCACCACGCCGATACCGAAGCCCAGGCTGACCATGCTGACGATGGCTTCGTTGCCGCTCACCTGGGCATAGATCCGCGGTTTGATGTTGTGGCTTTTCAGCCAGCGGTCGGTGCGGGTGCGGGCCAGGCCCTCCTCCGAGAGAATCATCGGCACGTCCTTCCAGCTCTCCGCGGTAGGCTGCCTAAGCTGTTCCTCGTTCAATAGCTGGGGCGACTGCGGGCCGATAAAGCGCAGCGCGGAGCGAGTGATCGGCTGGAACTCGATGCCGGCCGGCAGGTGGTCGGGGCGGGCGCCGATGGCGAGATCCTCCAGCCCCTGCTGCACGCGTTCGACGGCGGTTGCCGGGTCGCCGGTGTGCAGCTTCATTTCGATGCGCGGGTAGTCCAGACGGAAGCTGCTGAGGATGTCGTAGAGGAAGCTGTAGCTGGCCGTGACCGAGCAGTACAGGGACAGTTCGCCGTGCAGGATCAGCTGATCCTGCTTGAACCTCTGGCGAATGGCCTGCCAGCCGTTGATGACCTCGCTGGCATACTCGCGAAATTGTTGCCCCTCGCGGGTCAGGCGGACCGAGCGGTTGTCGCGCAGGAACAGCGTTGCGCCGAGTTCGTCTTCGAGTTGCTTGATGCTGCGACTGAGTGCGGAAGGGCTGACGTGCTGCTCGCGGCTGGTTTTGCCGAAGTGCAGGTTGTCGGCCAGGGACAGAAAGAGCCTGAGTGCGTGACTATCCATAACTGTTTCATATATCGGCATGTTGTATTGCAAATATATCATTTTACGCAATGGGGCGGATCACTTAAGGTGCCTCTGTCGCGGTGCTTGCACCCCCATTCCTTTCGATTCAAAGAGCCAAGACCATGAAAGTTTATTACGACAAAGATTGCGACCTCTCGATCATCCAGGGCAAGAAAGTCGCCGTTATCGGCTACGGTTCCCAGGGCCACGCCCAGGCGTGCAACCTGAAGGACTCCGGTGTCGACGTCACCATCGGTCTGCGCAAAGGCTCCGCTACCGTTGCCAAGGCCGAAGCCCATGGCCTGAAAGTCACCGACGTGGCCACCGCCGTTGCCAATGCCGACCTGGTGATGATCCTCACCCCGGACGAGTTCCAGGGCCGCCTGTACAAGGAAGAGATCGAGCCGAACATCAAGAAGGGCGCCACCCTGGCCTTCTCCCACGGTTTCTCGATCCACTACAACCAGGTCGTACCGCGTGCCGACCTCGACGTGATCATGATCGCGCCGAAGGCCCCGGGCCACACCGTGCGCTCCGAGTTCGTCAAGGGCGGCGGCATCCCTGACCTGATCGCCATCTACCAGGACGCCTCCGGCAACGCCAAGAACGTCGCCCTGTCCTACGCCTGCGGCGTCGGCGGCGGCCGTACCGGCATCATCGAAACCACCTTTAAGGACGAGACCGAAACCGACCTGTTCGGCGAGCAGGCCGTGCTCTGTGGCGGTTGCGTCGAGCTGGTCAAGGCCGGTTTCGATACCCTGGTCGAAGCCGGTTACGCGCCGGAAATGGCCTACTTCGAGTGCCTGCACGAGCTGAAGCTGATCGTCGACCTGATGTTCGAAGGCGGCATCGCCAACATGAACTACTCGATCTCCAACAACGCCGAGTACGGCGAGTACGTCACCGGTCCGGAAGTGATCAACGAGCAGTCGCGCGAAGCCATGCGCAACGCGCTCAAGCGCATCCAGAACGGCGAGTACGCCAAGATGTTCATCAGCGAAGGCGCTACCAACTACCCGTCGATGACCGCCTACCGCCGCAACAATGCCGCGCACGGCATCGAAGTGGTCGGCGAGAAGCTGCGCGCGATGATGCCGTGGATCTCCGCCAACAAGATCGTCGACAAGACCAAGAACTAAGGTCTGCGATGTGCGAAAGAACGCGGCTCGATGCCGCGTTTTTTCATTCTGCGGCAAGGCTTCTGGTATAAAGCCTGGGCGTTGAGCGGTGCCCGTGAGGGCGCGCGGTGCGCCATTCTTCAAATCAGTTGCAAGGTGTTGTTCATGAGTGAAGGTCACGAAGAGCCGAAGCGGGGCGCCGACGAAGTCGAAAGCCTGCTGCCGATCGATGAGCATGTGGAGGAGGGTCAGGACGCCGAGGGGCGTAAGGTGCGTCATCGCGGCATCTACCTGCTGCCCAACCTGTTCACCACGGCCAACCTGTTCGCCGGTTTCTACGCCATCATCAATGCGATGAACGGCAACTTCTACGTCGCCGCGGCGGCGGTGTTCGTCGCCATGGTGCTCGACAGCCTGGATGGTCGCGTCGCTCGCCTGACCAACACGCAGAGCGCCTTCGGCGCCGAGTACGATTCGCTGTCCGACATGGTCGCCTTCGGCGTCGCCCCGGCCCTGCTGGCCTTCGAGTGGGCGCTGGGCAGCATGGGCAAGGTCGGCTGGATGGTCGCCTTCATCTATGTCGCCGGCGCGGCGCTGCGCCTGGCGCGCTTCAACACGCAGATCGGCAGCGTCGACAAGCGCTACTTCATCGGCCTGGCCAGCCCGGCCGCAGCCGGCGTGGTGGCCGGTACGGTTTGGGCCTTCAGCGACTTCGGCATCAAGGGCTCGAACATGGCCTTCGCCGTGGCGGTGCTGGTGGCGGCGGCCGGCATGCTGATGGTCAGCAACATCAAGTACTACAGTTTCAAGGATCTCGATCTGAAGGGGCGCGTTCCCTTCGTCGCCATCCTCGCGGTGGTGCTGGTGTTCGCCGTGGTGTTCAGCGACCCGCCGCGTATCCTGCTGATCATCTTCCTCGCCTATGCGGCCTCCGGCCCCATTCAATATTTGTTGCAACTGCGCCGCCGCAAGACTGTGGACTGATGTAATAAAACCTCGGCTCCGCGGTCTATTGGCCCGTCACCTGCCTTTGCCGCGGAGCCATCATGCTGATTCGAATTCCTCCCGCTTCTGCCGCTTCCGAGTCCGAGGTCACCCCAGAAGCCGTTTACCTCTCCCGGCGCCGGTTCATGGGCGGCAGTCTCGGCCTGGCCTCGCTCGCCGCCTTGCCCGCGCTATCCTTCGCCGACGGCGGTCGTTACGCCGATGTGGAGGCGGTCGACGAGCCGGCCTGGTTCAAGGCCAAGCTTGAGAGCGTGCGCTGGCAGGCGGTTACCGCCGGCGACGAAGCCATCACGCCGTACAAGGATGCTTCGCGCTACAACAACTTCTACGAGTTCGGCCCCAATAAGGGCGACCCGGTGCGGCATGCCGCGCAGTTCAAGGTCGAGCCCTGGACGGTGCTCATCGATGGCGAGGTCGGCAAGCCCGGGCGCTACGACATGGCGGCGCTGGCCGAACCGCAGCAGTTGGAGGAGCGCATCTATCGGCTGCGCTGCGTCGAGGCTTGGTCGATGGTCATTCCCTGGCTGGGTTTTCCCCTGGCGGATCTGCTCAGCCAGGCCGAACCCACCAGCCAGGCCAAGTACGTGCGTTTCGAGACCCTGGTCGACGCCGAGCGCATGGTCGGCCAACGCTCCGGATTTTCCCTGATCGATTGGCCCTACGTCGAAGGCCTGCGTCTGGACGAGGCCATGCATCCGCTGGCCTTCATGGCGGTGGGCATGTATGGGCGCACGCTGCCGGCGCAGAACGGCGCGCCGTTGCGCCTGGTGGTGCCCTGGAAATACGGTTTCAAGAGCATCAAGTCCATCGTGCGCATCAGCCTGGTGCGGGACGAGCCGGTCAATACCTGGCAGGCGCTGGCACCCAATGAGTATGGCTTCTACGCCAACGTCAACCCGCAGGTGGACCATCCGCGCTGGTCGCAGGCGCAGGAGCGGCGTCTGCCGAGCAGCCTGTTCAGCCCCAATGTGATGAAGACCCGGCTGTTCAACGGCTACGACGAAGTCGCCGGCCTCTATAGCGACCTCGATCTAAGGAAGCACTACTGATGCGTTATGTCGGGTGGCGGAGCGCGGTGTTCATGGCGGCCTTGGCGGTGCCGCTCTACTGGCTGTACCAGGCCTGGATCTTTGCCCTGGGCGCCGACCCAGGCAAGACGCTGGTCGATTATCTGGGGCTGGGCACCCTGGTCCTGCTGTTGCTCACCCTGTCGATGACACCGCTGCAGCGTCTCAGCGGATGGGGTGGTTGGATCGCCGTGCGCCGGCAGCTTGGCCTCTGGTGCTTTACTTATGCCGTGCTGCATCTGTCGGCCTATGCGGTGTTCCTGGTGGGGCTAGATGTTGAGCAGTTGCTGGTTGATCTGCGTAAGCGGCCCTATATCATCGTCGGCATGCTGACCTTTATCGGTTTGCTGATGCTGGCTCTGACCTCCAATAGGTTCAGCATTCGCCGGCTCGGCAAGCGCTGGAAGGCGCTGCACCGGCTGGTTTATCCGATTCTGCTGCTGGCGCTGCTGCATATGCTCTGGGTCGTGCGCGCCGATCTGGGTGAGTGGCTGCTGTATGCCGTGATCGGTGCCTTCCTCTTGCTGCTGCGTTTCCCGCCGGTATCTGTGGCTTGGCAGGGGTTGGGGCAGTGGCTGCGCAGCACTTTGCGCAGGAGCCCAATAAAAGCTTGACGCGTTTTCCTCAGGCGGTAGAATGCGCGCCACTT
>NZ_RFFK01000022.1 GCF_003696305.1 Pseudomonas sp. AOB-7
GTTCTACGCCAGCAAGCTGGGCACCGCGCGCTTCTACTTCGCCCGCCTGCTGCCGCGCATCCACTCGCTCACCGCCTCGGTCAAGGCCGGTAGCGAGTCGCTGTACCTGCTGGACGCCGCGCAGTTCTAAGAACCTATCCACGATCTGCTGCGCGTCGGCCCTACTGCGTTAAAAACAGGCTCGGAATGCTCATGTACAAAAGTACACTCCGCTTCCTCGCCTGTTTTTGCCTTGTAGTGCTCTAGCTCGCGAGATCGTTCACAGGTTCTANGCGTTTTCGCCCCCTGGTGCGCCGCGCACACCAGGCCCATCGCCGATTTGTCGCTGCTAACGCTAAAAATCCTATAGCCCCCGGCATTCGCCCCGCAGGCCGCGGGCTTGGTGTGCCTGCAGCTTTTTCCTCGCCAGCGACGACAAAAAACATAATTTCGCGAATCCCTCGCGCTGCACAGAATGCGGCCAACACCCAGCGGCTAGCCGCGACAGCACAACAACAACGATCAGCGTCCGAGGAACCCTGCCATGACCGACCTGAATCAAACCGCCTTTCAGCCCTATCGGGATGCGGCAGCTGTGCCCGCGGCAATCGACACCCTGGTGGTCGGCGCCGGCCAGGCCGGCGTGGCCGTCAGCGAGCACCTGAGCAAGCTCGGCGTGCCGCACCTGGTGCTGGAGAAGAACCGCATCGCCGAAGCCTGGCGCAGCGGGCGCTGGGATTCGCTGGTGGCCAACGGCCCGGCCTGGCACGACCGTTTCCCCGGCCGGGAATTCGACCTCGATCCCGACGCCTTCGCCGCCAAGGACCAGGTGGCGGACTACTTCGAGGCCTACGCCCGCCAGTTCGACGCGCCGATCCGCACCGGCGTGGAGGTGCGGCGCGTGCGGCGCAACCCCGACCGCGCCGGCTTCACGGTGGAGACCTCCGCCGGCGTGATCCAGGCCAACCGCGTGGTCTCCGCCACCGGCCCCTTCCAGCGCCCGGTGATCCCGGCCATCGCGCCCAAGGATGAATCGCTCTACCAGATCCACTCGGCCGCCTACCGCAACCCGCAGCAGCTTCCGGAGGGCGGCGTGCTGGTGGTCGGCGCCGGCTCCTCGGGGGTGCAGATCGCCGACGAGCTGATGCGCGCCGGGCGCCGTGTCTACCTCTCGGTGGGCCCGCACGACCGGCCGCCGCGCAGCTACCGCAACCGCGACTTCTGCTGGTGGCTGGGCGTGCTCGGCCTGTGGGACGCCGAGGCCGCGCAGCCGGGCAAGGAACACGTGACCATCGCCGTCAGCGGCGCGCGCGGCGGCGAGACCATCGATTTTCGCCGCCTGGCGCAGCAGGGCATGACCCTGGTCGGCCTGACCCAGGCGTTCGACGGCGGCCTGGTGCGCTTCCAGAACGACCTGGCGGACAACCTGGCGCGCGGCGACGAGAACTACCTGGCGCTGCTCGATGCCGCCGACGCCTATATCGCCCGCAACGGCCTCGACCTGCCGGAGGAGCCCGAGGCGCGCCGGACCTGCCCGGACGCCGAGTGCATCCGCCAGCCGATTCGCGAACTCGACCTGGCCGCCGCCGGCATCGCCTCGATCATCTGGGCCACCGGCTACGCCGTGGATTTCAGCTGGCTGCAGGTCGACGCCTTCGACGCGGCGGGCAAGCCGCGGCATCAGCGCGGCGTGTCCAGCGAACCCGGGGTGTACTTCGTCGGCCTGCCCTGGCTGTCGCGCCGCGGCTCCACCTTCATCTGGGGCGTGTGGCACGACGCCAAGCACATCGCCGATCACATCGCCACGCAGCGCAAGTACGCCGAGTACCGCGAACCCGCGCAGCGTCAGGCCAGCACCGTCCAACAAGCCGCCTCCTGGGAGTAAGTCGATGCCTACCCATACCCGCATCCGCATGTTCAACACCAAAGACACCTACCCGAACCAGAGCCTGGACAACGACCTGTGCCAGGCGGTGCGCGCCGGCAACACCGTGTACGTGCGCGGCCAGGTCGGCACCGACTTCGAGGGCCGTCTGGTCGGCCTCGGCGACGCCCGCGCGCAGGCCGAGCAGGCGATGAAGAACGTCAAGCAGCTGCTGGAAGAGGCCGGCAGCGACCTGTCGCACATCGTCAAGACCACCACCTACCTGATCGACCCGCGCTACCGCGAGGCGGTCTACCAGGAGGTCGGCAAGTGGCTCAAGGGCGTGTTCCCGATCTCCACCGGCCTGGTGGTCTCGGCCCTCGGCCAGCCGCAGTGGCTGATGGAGATCGACGTGATCGCGGTGATCCCGGACGACTGGCAACGCTGAGGAGCCGCCCATGACCTTTTCCATCGTCGGCCGCTGCGCCGAAACTGGCCAGCTGGGCATCGCCATCAGCTCGTCGAGCATCGCCGTCGGCGCGCGTTGCCCCTGGCTGCGCGCCGGGGTCGGCGCGGTGGCCTCGCAGAACGTCACCCTGCCGGCCCTCGGCCCGCAGATCCTCGATTTGCTCGAGGCCGGCCACGAGCCCGCCGCGGCGCTGGACCAGGCCCTGGCCCGCAACGGCTACAGCCAGTACCGCCAGGTCGCGGTGCTCGACGGCCAGGGCCGTAGCGCGCTGTTTTCCGGCAGCCAGGCGCTCGGCGTGCATAACGCCCTGGCCGGCGAACAATGCGTGGCCGCCGGCAACCTGCTGGCCTCCGCGGCGGTGATCGAGGCGCTGGTCAGCGCCTTCGAACAGAGCCCGGGGCAACTGGCCGAGCGCCTGCTGGCGGCGATGCACGCGGCCATGGCCGCCGGCGGCGAAGCCGGGCCGGTGCATTCGGCGGCGCTCAAGGTGGTTGGCGACCTGACCTGGCCGATGGTCGACCTGCGCGTCGACTGGGCCGAGCAGGACCCCATCGGCGAGCTGGACAAACTCTGGCAGGCCTATGCCCCGCAGATGCAGGACTACCTGACCCGCGCCCTCGACCCCACCGCCGCGCCCAGCTATGGCGTGCCGGGGGACGAGTAGGGCGGACGATGATCTGGCATTGTTTGATGGATGGATGAAGCGTCATCCACCCTACGAATTGCCGGCGTGATGCCCGGTAGGGTGGACGACGCTTTTTTCGTCCACCAGCCCTTCGAGCCCCATTTTTTCAGGGAAAACAGCCCATGTTCACCAGCCGCGACCTGCTCGCCCGCCTGATCGCCTTTCCCACCGTCAGCCGCGACTCCAACCTGGCGCTGATCGATTTCGTTCGCGACTACCTGGAGGGCCTCGGCCTGAGCTGCGAGCTGGACTACAACGCCGAGCGCAGCAAGGCCAACCTCCATGCCCGCCTCGGCCCGGCCGGCGGCGGCGGGGTGATGCTCTCCGGGCACAGCGACGTGGTGCCCGTGGACGGTCAGGCCTGGAGCGTGCCGGCCTTCGCACTGACCGAGCGCGACGGCCTGCTGTACGGCCGCGGCGCGGCGGACATGAAGGGCTTTATCGCCTGCGTGCTGGCCGCCGTGCCGCGTTTGCTCGCACGACCGTTGCGCCGGCCGCTGCATATCGTCCTCTCCTACGACGAGGAGGTCGGCTGCCTCGGCGTGCGCAGCCTGGTCGAACGCCTGCGCGCCAGCCCCGAGCGCCCGGCCATCTGCCTGATCGGCGAACCCACCGAGATGCGCCCGGTGCTCGGCCACAAGGGCAAGCTGGCGATGCGCTGCCAGGTGCACGGCGCCGCCTGCCACTCGGCCTACGCGCCGCAGGGGGTCAACGCCATCGAGTACGCCGCCAAGCTGATCGGCAAGCTCGGCGAGATCGGTGCGCAGCTGGCCGCGCCGGCGCGCCGCGACGCACGTTTCGACCCGCCCTATTCGACGGTGCAGACTGGCCTGATCCAGGGCGGCCGGGCGCTGAACATAGTCCCGGCCGAATGCCAGTTCGACTTCGAGGTGCGCGCGCTGCCGGCCGACGATCCGCAGCAGGTGGCGCGTGATCTGCGCGCCTACGCCGAAACCGAGCTGCTGCCGCAGATGCGTGCGTTGAGTGCGGCCAGCGCCATCGAGTTCCAGGCGTTGTCGGCCTACCCAGGCCTGGCCACCGACCCGCAGGGCGAGGCCGCCGAGCTGCTGGCGCTGCTCAGCGGTTCGCGGGATTTCAGCACCGTGGCCTTCGGCACCGAGGGCGGACTGTTCGACGAAGCCGGCATCGCCACGGTGATCTGCGGCCCCGGCAGCATGGAGCAGGGCCATAAACCCGACGAGTTCGTCAGCCTGGCCCAGCTGGACGCCTGCGACGCGCTGCTGGCGCGGCTGGCGCAGTGGCTGCAGCAGGACGCCTGAAACGCCCACGGATGGCATCCGGGCCAGGTAGCCTGGATGCCATCCGGGAGCCTTCGCAACCACCGCCTACAGGTGGGCGCAGAACGCCGGCGCCGTCTGCCAGTGGTCGTTGAGGCCATCGACGCAGCGGATCGGGATGCGTGCCAGCGCCTCCTCGCTCAGCCCTTCCAGGCACCCGATATTGACGCCGTACATAGTGCCGATGGGCGTGTCGTTGCCGATACCGAAGGCGCGTACGCCACAGTGCTTGCAGAACAGATGCTGGTTCTTGCAGCTATGGAAGCGGTACTCGCTCAGCATGTCCGCGCCAGCCAGCAGGCGAAAGCCCTCGGGTCTGGCCACCGCGACCCAGAAGCGCGTGCGCCGGCAGATCGAGCAGTTGCAGCGGTAGGAGTCCTGTTCGAGATCGAGCTCGGCCTCGAACTGCACGGCGCCGCAATGGCAGCTGCCGCGATAGGTCTTGAGCATGGCGGGGCCTCCGGGCGACAGACCTGGAGGCAAGCCTAGACCGCGCGCGGCGCCTGGGCAAAGCGCCGCTCCTGGTCGAGGAAGAGTGTGCTGGTGCGGTCAGGGCATCACGCATCTTGCCAGCCCGCTATGCCGGTGCGGCGCTGGGCGCCGGCGCCCGGGCCGAATGGTCCAGCCCTTAGCCCCTGTCTCCCGCCGCCAACTGCTCCTTGCAGTAGTCGACGAACAGCTGCGCCGGCTTGGTCAGCTGCGCGCGCTTGAGCCAGGCGGCGACCAGGCCGGAGCCGCTGACCTCTTCGGCGATGTCCACCATCACCACCTTGCGTCCGTCGTAGGTGCATTCCGAGTGCGGGCGGGTGACCAGCAGGGAGAAGCCGAAGCCCTGGCCGACCATGCCGCGCACCATCTCGATCGACGGCGAGCTGAACACGATGTTGGGCGTCAGGCCCAGCTCCTCGAACAGGCTGACGAAGTAGGTGCGGCTCGGCAGCACGTCGAGCAGGATCATCGGCTCCAGGCACAGGTCGCGCAGCGACACCTGGGCCTGGCCGGTGAAGCGGTGGCCTTCGGGGAGCAGGGCGTAGGGTTTCTGCGGCGCCATCAGCGGTTCGCTGTCGATGGTGGCGTCGAGGTCGTGGGCGTAGAGGATGGCCAGGTCGAAGCGCCCGGCGGTCAGGCCCTGCACCAGCTCCTGCTGCTCGCCGTCGCGGATGCGGATCTCCACCCCGGGGTAGAGCGCGTTGAAGCCGGCGATCAGGCGCGGCAGATAGAGCGGGGCGACGGTCTCGAAGCAGCCGATATCGATCTGCCCGGCGATCACGTCGTTGTCGGCCAGGGCGTTCTGCTCGAACTCGCGGGCCATGCGCAGCAGTTCCTGGGCCTTCTTGTAGAAGCGCGCGCCGCCGGGGGTCAGCGACACGCCCTGGGCATGGTGGCGGATAAACAGCTGCAGGCCGAAGCTGTCCTCCAGGCCCTTGATCGCGGTGGAGATCGACGGCTGGGCGATATACAGCTTGCGCGAGGCCTCGGCCACGCTGCCGCATTCCACGGTGGTCACGAAGTACTTGAGCTGACGCAAGGTGTAGGTGGCCATTGGGCTCCTCCGGCGCGGATCTGCAGACCCGTCTTGTCATGGATTTCCAGGCCTCAACATACTCCAGCGCCCGTCGCCAGCAGCCCAGTTTTTTCATAAGTCGCGAGCATATATTTACTAATTTCGCTGTTTTCCCCCCTGCGCCACCATCGACCTCGACAACAACAAGGGCCGCCCATCACGGCCGTGGCGAGGATCGAGGCGATGTTGCAACTCTCCGACTGGCAGCAGCGGGCTGCCGCCCAGGCTTTCCCCACCGGCGCACTGATCGACGGGCGTCTGCGCCCGGCCGCATCCGGCGCCAGTTTCGCGTCGATCAACCCGGCGACCAACAAGCTGCTGGCCAATGTCGCCGCCTGCGACGGCGCCGATGTCGACGCCGCCGTGGCCAGCGCCCGCCGCGCCTTCGAGCAGGGCCCCTGGCCGCGCATGGCGCCGCGCGAACGCAAGGCGGTGCTGCTGCGCCTGGCCGAGCTGATCCTGGCCCACCGCGAGGAGCTGGCGCTGCTCGATTCGTTGAACATGGGCAAGCCGGTGCTGGATGCCTACAACCTCGACGTGCCGGGCGCCGCGCAGGTCTTCGCCTGGTACGCCGAGGCGCTGGACAAGCTCTACGACCAGGTCGCGCCCACCGCCAGCAATGCCCTGGCCACCATCGGCCGCGAACCGCTGGGGGTGATCGGCGCGGTGGTGCCGTGGAACTTCCCCCTCGACCTGGCCGCCTGGAAGCTGGCCCCGGCGCTGGCCGCCGGCAACTCGGTGGTCTTGAAGCCCGCCGAGCAGTCGCCGTTTTCCGCCCTGCGCCTGGCCCAGCTGGCGCTGGAGGCCGGCCTGCCGGAGGGCGTACTCAACGTGGTGCCGGGCCTGGGCGAAACGGCCGGCAAGGCCCTCGGCCTTCATATGGATGTCGACTGCCTGGCCTTCACCGGCTCCACCGAGGTGGGCAAGTACTTTATGGCCTACGCCGCGCAGTCGAACCTCAAGCAGGTGTGGCTGGAGTGCGGCGGCAAGAGCCCCAACCTGGTGTTCGCCGACTGCCAGGACCTCGACCTGGCGGCGGAGAAGGCCGCCTTCGCCATCTTCTTCAACCAGGGCGAGGTGTGCTCGGCCAACTCGCGGCTGCTGATCGAGCGCTCCATCCACGACCAGTTCGTCGAGCGCCTGCTGGCCAAGGCGCGCGACTGGCAGCCGGGTGACCCGCTGGAGCCGGCCAGCCGCATGGGCGCCATAGTCGAGGCGCGGCAGACCGAACGGATCATGGCCTTTATCGACCAGGCCCAGGGCGAGGGCGCGCGGCTGGCCTGCGGTGGCCAGCGCCTGCGCGTGGGCGGCTCGGACAACTTCATCACCCCGACCATCTTCACCGGCGTGCGGCCGCAGATGCGCCTGGCCCGCGAGGAGGTGTTCGGCCCGGTGCTGGCGGTCAGCGCCTTCGACAGCGAGGACGAGGCCCTGCGCCTGGCCAACGACAGCTGCTACGGCCTGGCCGCCTCGCTGTGGACCGACGACCTCAACCGCGCCCACCGCGTGGCCCGGCGCCTGCGCGCCGGCACCGTGTCGGTGAACACCGTGGACGCCCTCGACGTCTGCGTGCCGTTCGGCGGCTGCAAGCAGTCCGGCTTCGGCCGCGACCTGTCGCTGCACGCCTTCGACAAGTACAGCCAGCTGAAAACCACCTGGGTTCAACTGCGCGGCTGAGCCGCGCGCGGGCCCGTCGTTCCACCTGTCACAACAACAAGATTGCAGGAGAACCACCATGATCGATCCCGATATCAGCCTCGCTTCCACCCTGGCCACGGAGCGGCCCGTCGCCAAGTCCCGGGCCCGCCTCGGCCTCGGCGCCCTGCTCGCCGTGGCCATCGGCCTGGTGGTGTCGCAGGGCGTGATGGTGCTGATGCTGCAGGGCGCCGGCATCGCCGGGCTGGGCTTTCTGATCCCGCTGACCCTGGCTTTCTTCCTCGCCCTGACCTACGTCATGTCGTTCTCCGAACTGGCGCTGATGATTCCCCGCGCCGGCAGTCTGAGCAGCTACACCGAGGTGGCCCTGGGGCACTTCCCGGCGATCCTCGCCACCTTCTCCGGCTACGTGGTGGTGGCGATGTTCGCCCTGTCGGCCGAGTTGCTGCTGCTCGACCTGATCATCGGCGAGGTCTACCCCGGGGTGTTCCCCAGCATGAGCATCGCCTATGGCGTGCTGATCCTGTTCACCCTGCTCAACCTGCTCGGCATCGACCTGTTCGCCCGCCTGCAGTCGGCCCTGGCGCTGGTGATGGTAATCGTGCTGCTGGCCCTGGGCCTGACCGCGGTGACCGGCAGCGGCAGCCAGCCGGCGCTGGAGGGGGTGCTGAGCAACGACTGGAACCCGCTCGGCGCCGGGGTGCTGACCCTGGTGGCGCTGGCCATCTGGGGCTTCGTCGGCGCCGAGTTCGTCTGCCCGCTGGTGGAGGAATCCAAGCAGCCGGAGCGCAACATTCCCTGGTCGATGATCCTCGGCGTCGGGGTGATCTTCGTCACCATCGCCCTGTACTCCATCGGCGCGCTGTTCTACGTGCCGCAGGCGGAGCTGGCCGGCGCCGCGCTGCCGCACTACCTGTTCGCCACCGCGCTGCTCGGCGAGGGCGGCAAGATCTTCCTGGTGATCGCCGCGGTCACTGCCACCTGCAGCACGGTCAACACCTCGCTGGCGGCCATCCCGCGCATGCTGCTGGGCATGGCGGTCAACGGCCAGGCCTTCCCGCAGTTCAAGCGGCTCAGCAAGCGCTTCAACACGCCTTGGGTGGCGGTGCTGTTCGTCGCCGCCATCACCGGCGCACCGGTGCTGCTGATGGGCGACGACCCAGGCGCCATCGGCCTGCTGCTGCTGGCCGCGGCCATCGCCTGGCTGCTGGCCTACATCATCTGCCACCTCGACGTGATCGCCCTGCGTCGCCGCTACCCGGACCTGGCGCGGCCGTTCAAGACGCCGTTCTACCCGCTGCCGCAGCTGCTCGGCATCGCCGGCATGCTGGTGTCGATCTACTACGTCTCGCCCAGCCCGGAGATGACCGCGAGCATCTTCTACAGCGCCGGCGCGGTGCTCGGCCTGGTGTCGCTGATCGCGGTGCTGTGGATCAAGCTGGTGATGCGCAAACCGCTGTTCACCCCGGAGCCGCTGGAGCAGGTGCTGGCCCGTAACTAACCGATTTCCGCCGGGGCCTGGCCCCGGCACCCGACAACCCATCGAGGCGAGGTCACTGCCATGACAGTCCCCCACATCCCCAGCCGTACCACCCGCGACTATCAGCAACTGGACGCGGCCCACCACATCCATGCCTTCGTCGACCAGAAGGCGCTGAATGCCGAAGGCCCGCGGGTCATGGTGCGCGGCGAAGGCCTGCAGCTGTGGGACAACGACGGCCAGCGCTACCTCGACGGCATGTCCGGCCTGTGGTGCACCAACCTCGGCTACGGCCGCAAGGACCTGGCCGCCGCCGCCAGCCGCCAGCTGGAGCAGCTGCCGTACTACAACATGTTCTTCCACACCACTCACCCGGCGGTGGTGGAGCTCTCCGAGCAGCTGTTCAGCCTGCTGCCGAGCCACTACAGCCACGCCGTCTACACCAACTCCGGCTCGGAGGCCAACGAGGTGCTGATCCGCACCGTGCGCCGCTACTGGCAGATTGTCGGCAAGCCGCAGAAGAAGGTGATGATCGGCCGCTGGAACGGCTACCACGGCTCGACACTGGCCAGCACCGCGCTGGGCGGGATGAAATTCATGCACGAGATGGGCGGCATGCTGCCGGACATCGCCCATATCGACGAACCCTACTGGTTCGCCGCCGGCGGCGAGCTGAGCCCGGCCGAGTTCGGCCGGCGTTGCGCGCTGCAGCTGGAGGAGAAGATTCTCGAACTGGGCGCCGAGAAGGTCGCAGCGTTCATTGCCGAGCCCTTCCAGGGCGCCGGCGGCATGATCTTCCCGCCGGAAAGCTACTGGCCGGAGATCCAGCGCATCTGCCGCCAGTACGACGTGCTGCTGTGCGCCGACGAGGTGATCGGCGGCTTCGGCCGCCCCGGCGAGTGGTTCGCCCACCAGCACTTCGGCTTCCAGCCCGACACCCTGTCCATCGCCAAGGGCCTGACCTCGGGCTATATCCCCATGGGCGGTCTGGTGCTCTCTAAGCGCATCGCCGACATCCTGGTGGAGCAGGGCGGGGTCTATGCCCACGGCCTGACCTACTCCGGCCACCCGGTGGCGGCGGCGGTGGCCATCGCCAATATCAAGGCGCTGCGCGACGAAGGCGTGGTCGAGCGGGTCAAGGTCGATACCGGCCCCTACCTGCAGCAGTGCCTGCGCGAGACGTTCGCCGGCCACCCGCTGGTCGGCGAGATCCAGGGCAGCGGCCTGGTCGCGGCATTGCAGTTCAGCGAGGACAAGGCCAGCCGCACGCGCTTCGCCAACGAAACCGAGCTGACCTGGCGCTGCCGCAGCATCGGCTTCGACAACGGCCTGATCATCCGCGCCACCGGCGGGCGCATGATCATGGCCCCGGCGCTGGTGGCCACGCGCAGCGACCTGGACGAGCTGGTCAGCAAGACCAAGCTGGCGGTGGACCAGACCGCGCGGGAGATCGGCGTGCTCTAGCGGCCAGCTTGGCAGGACCGAGGCGCAGCTTCGCAAGGGGCTGCGCCTTTTTTTCGTTCGGCGGGCGCGGGACAGCTGCCGCGGGCGTCAACCCTGCCGATACAGCCAGGCCAGATAGAGCAGGGCGGGCTGCGGCGCCTGCAGCGCCAGTGGCCCGGGCTGGTCTTCCAGCAGCAATCCCTGGCCGCTTTCCAGCCGCTGCATCTCGCCGTCCGGCAGCCGGCACTCGATGCCCGCGCCAGCCTGGCACCAGAGCAGCATCACCGCCGCATCGTTGTGCAATTCCTGCCGCCCATGCAGCCGTAGCGGGGCCAGGCGATGGCGCCAGACACCGCGTCGGGTCATCAGGTTGAGGTCGCCGACCGGGCCGTCTGCCAGCGTCGCGGCGATCGCCTCCTCGCCGGGAAACTGTGCCACCGCGCCGCCGGCGTGCAGCTCCTCGACCCGTCCGTCGCCACGCCGCAGGCGCAGCCCTGCGCCACTGAGCAACGCCAGGCTGCGATCGACGCCGGCAAAGCGCGAGAACGCCCCGTCCGCCGCGACCCGCGCGCTGCTGATACGCCAGGCGAAGTCGTCCAGTCCGGCGCCCGCCGGGGCGATGGCCAGTTCCAGGGTTTCGCCGCCGCCATTCTTCCAGGGCATGGCACGGGCGGTGGCGAGGTCGAGCAGGCTATGGGGCATGGCAGCCTCCTAGGCGGTCTTTGGCTTAATGTATATACATTTGGTTCGGGCGACCAGCGGTCATTGCTCGGCGTGCGGCCGGTGCCACCTTGTTTGGCGGCTTTGATCGCTCTATTTAGGCGGATTCAGCCAGTATCCATCGGTTTGAAAAGGCCATGTGACCATCTGGTCATTTTCCCGCCCATGGCTTGACGCTCGCCCGGGTGGCTCATATTGTATATACAAAATAAATGCGGAGAATCCCATGCCGGCATTCCCAACCCCGAAACAGCTGTGGCGCGACGTGCGGGTCTTCGATGGCCTGACCCAGCTGGACGAGCCGATGAATCTGCTGGTCGAAGGCGAGCGCATCGCCGGTCTGTGGCCGGTGCGCGAGTTCGACGAGGCGTTCGCCCAGGGCGCCGCCTGCGCCGGTCGCGGCGGGGTGATGACCCCCGGCCTGGTCGATTGCCACACCCACCTGGTCTACGCCGGTAACCGTGCCGGCGAGTTCGAGCAGCGCCTGGAAGGGGCGAGCTACGAAGAGATCGCCCGCGCCGGCGGCGGCATTCTCAGCAGCGTGCGCGCTACCCGCGCGGCCAGCGAGGACGAGCTGATCGCCGCCAGCCTGCCGCGCCTCGATGCGCTGCTGGCCGATGGCGTGACCACGGTCGAAATCAAGTCCGGCTACGGCCTGACGTTGGCGGACGAGCTGAAGATGCTGCGCGTCGCCCGGCGCCTCGGCCAGCTGCGTCCGGTGCGGGTGATCACCACCCTGCTCGGCGCCCATGCGCTGCCGCCGGAGTACGCCGGCCGCGCCGACGACTACGTGGCCCTGGTCTGCGACGTGATGATCCCGGCGGCCGCCGCCGAGGGCCTGGCCGATGCGGTGGACGTGTTCTGCGAGGGCATCGGTTTCTCCCCGGCGCAGTGCGAGCGCATCTTCCAGGCGGCCCAGGCCCATGGCCTGGCGCTCAAGGCGCATGCCGAGCAACTGTCCAACCTCGGTGGCAGCGCCCTGGCCGCGCGCTACGGCGCGCTGTCGGCCGACCATATCGAGTACCTCGACGAAGCCGGCGTGCGCGCCATGGCCGAGGCCGGCACCGTTGCCGTGCTGCTGCCCGGCGCCTTCCACGTGCTGCGCGAAACCCAGCTGCCGCCCATCGAGCTGCTGCGCCAGTACGGTGTGCCGATGGCCGTGGCCAGCGACGCCAACCCCGGCACCTCGCCGATCTGCCTGCCCACGCTGATGGCCAACCTGGCCTGCACCCTGTTTCGCTTGACCCCGCGCGAGGCGCTGAGCGGCATGACCGCCCAGGCCGCCCGCGCCCTCGGCCGCCCCGACCTGGGGCGGATCGAGGTCGGGTCGCCCGCCGACCTGTGCCTGTGGGATGTGCAGTCCCCGGCCGAACTGGCCTACGCCGTCCAGGCCGGCCGCCTGCGCCAGCGCATCTTCAACGGAGAACTCGTTCATGCACGCTGATCGCCATTCCATGGAGGCCTGGGGCGGGCGTACCGACCCCGAGCCGGACAGCCCGCGCTGGCACCAGCGCATTCGCGCCCTTGGCCGCGACAGCCAGCCGGGCCTGGCCCTGCTCGGCTTCGCCTGCGACGAGGGCGTGCGCCGCAACCATGGTCGGGTCGGCGCCGCCGCCGCGCCGCTGGCGATGCGCAAGGCCCTGGCCAACCTGGCCTGGCACCGCCAGGCGCCGGCCTACGATGCTGGCGACGTGGTCTGCGAGGACGGCGACCTGGAAGCGGCCCAGGCCCGCCTCGGGCGCACCGTCTGCGCGCTGCTGGATGCCGGCCATTTCCCCGTGGTGCTCGGCGGCGGCCACGAAGTGGCCTTCGGCAGCTGGTCCGGCCTGGCCGAGCACCTCTCCGGCAACCATGCCCCGCGGATCGGCATCGTCAACTTCGACGCCCATTTCGACCTGCGCGACCCGGCCCATGTGCATTCCTCCGGCACCCCCTTCGCCCAGATCGCCGAGCAGTGCGCCGCGCGCGGCTGGCCGTTTCGCTACGCCTGCCTCGGCGTCAGCCGCGCCAGCAATACCCGTGCGCTGTTCCAGCTTGCCGCCGACCTCGGCGTGCTGGTGCGCGAGGACCGCGAGATTCGCGAGTCGAGCCTCGACGCCATCGGCGCCGAGCTGGAGGCCTTTGCCGCCGCCTGCGACGTGCTCTACCTGACCATCGACATCGACGTGCTGCCGGCCTGCGAGGCCCCCGGGGTCAGCGCCCCGGCCGCGCGCGGGGTGCGCCTGGAGCTGCTCGAGCCCTTGATCGAGCGGCTCAAGGGCAGCGGCAAGCTGCGCCTGGCCGATCTCGCCGAGCTCAACCCCGAATACGACATCGACAACCGCACCGCCAAGGTGGCGGCGCGGCTGATCCACCTGCTCAGCCTCTGAGCACGCAAGCCCGGCCCTTTCCCGCACAACAACAAATACGAGGAAACCACCATGTTCACCACCGCCCGCCGCCGCGGCCAGGAGCCGCGCCATGTCTGAGTCCCTGCCGTTGAGCGCCGGCGTGTCGCGCTCGCGGGCCCTGGCGCGCCTGCTCGGCTACAGCCTGATCGGCCTGCTGCTGTTCTTCGTGCCGTTCGAGATCGGCGGGCGCTCGACCATTCTCCTCGACCACGCCGCCAGCGCTTTGCAGCTGCATGCGCGGCCGCTGGTGATCGGCGTGGCGCTGCTGTTCATGCTCTACGGCGCGCTGGCGCCCTGGTTCGACGGCAGCTGGCGCAGGAGCCTGACCCACAGCGTATTCAGCGTGCTCAAGGTGTTCGGCCTGCTGATCGGCGCCGCCTACCTGCTGCAACTCGGCCCGCAGGCGCTGTATCAGCCGGACATGCTGCCGTTTCTGTTCGAGAAACTGGTGCTCAGCCTGGCGCTGATCGTGCCGCTGGGCTCGCTGGCGCTGGTGTTCCTGATCGGCTTCGGCCTGCTGGAGCTGATCGGCGTGCTGATGCAGCCGGTGATGCGACCGATCTGGCGCACGCCGGGCAAGTCGGCCATCGATGCCGTGGCCTCCTTCGTCGGCAGCTACTCGGTGGGCCTGTTGATCACCGACCGCATGTACCAGCAGGGGCACTACAGCGTGCGCGAGGCGGCGATCATCGCCACCGGCTTCTCCACCGTGTCGGCGCCGTTCATGGTGATCATCGCCAAGACCCTGGGCCTGATGGGGCAGTGGAACCTGTACTTCTGGGGCGCCATGGCGGTGACCTTCGCCGTGACGGCGGTCAGCGCGCGCATCTACCCGCTGTCGCGACTGCCGTCCGAATCCACGCCCGAGGCGCCGCTGCAGCCCGGTGAAAGCCGCCTGGGCAGCGCCTGGCGCGCCGGTATGCAGCAGGCCAGCAACGCGCCGTCGCTGGGCTCGGCCCTGCGTGAAACCTTCCTCGATGGCCTGCGCATGACCGCGGCGATTCTGCCGAGCATTCTCGCCGTCGGCCTGCTCGGGCTGCTCGCGGCCAAGTACACCCCGCTGTTCGATGTGCTCGGCGTGCTGCTCTACCCGCTGACCTGGCTGTTCGGCCTGGACGAGCCGATGCAGGTGGCCCGCGCCATTTCCGCCGGCCTGGCGGAGATGTTCCTGCCGGCGATGCTGCTCAAGGACGCCGACGTGCTGGTGAAGTTCGTCACCGCCATCGTCTCGGTCAGCAGCGTGCTGTTTCTCTCCGCCTCGATTCCCTGCGTGCTGGCCACGCGGATTCCCCTGAGCCTGGGCCACCTGCTGCTGATCTGGCTGCAGCGCACCCTGCTCAGCCTGCTGTTCGCCATTCCCCTGGCCTACCTCGCACAATTTCTGGGCTGGCTCTGACCGCCCACCCTCAACTCGTTCTCCACAGGAGCCCGCAAGATGACCAAGTTCCGCGATACCGAAATCCGCGCCCCGCGCGGCAATCAGCTGACCGCCAAGAGCTGGCTGACCGAAGCGCCGCTGCGCATGCTGATGAACAACCTCGACCCCGAGGTGGCCGAGAACCCCAAGGAGCTGGTGGTGTACGGCGGCATCGGCCGCGCCGCGCGCAACTGGGAGTGCTACGACAAGATCGTCGAGACCCTGAAGGAGCTGAACGACGACGAGACCCTGCTGGTGCAGTCCGGCAAGCCGGTCGGCGTGTTCAAGACCCACAGCAATGCGCCGCGCGTGCTGATCGCCAACTCCAACCTGGTGCCGCACTGGGCCACCTGGGAACACTTCAACGAGCTGGATGCCAAGGGCCTGGCCATGTACGGTCAGATGACCGCCGGTTCGTGGATCTATATCGGCAGCCAGGGCATCGTCCAGGGCACCTACGAGACCTTCGTCGAGGCTGGTCGTCAGCACTACGGCGGCAATCTCAGCGGCCGCTGGGTGTTGACTGCGGGATTGGGCGGTATGGGCGGCGCCCAGCCGCTGGCCGCCACCCTGGCCGGCGCCTGCTCGCTGAACATCGAGTGCCAGCAGTCGCGCATCGACTTCCGCCTGCGCAGCCGCTATGTCGACGAGCAGGCCACCGACCTCGACGACGCTCTGGCGCGCATCGCCAAGTACACCAGCGAAGGCAAGGCCATCTCCGTGGCCCTGCTGGGCAACGCCGCCGAGATCCTGCCGGAGCTGGTCAAGCGCGGGGTTCGCCCGGATATGGTCACCGACCAGACCAGCGCCCATGACCCGCTCAACGGCTACCTGCCGATCGGCTGGAGCTGGGAACAGTACCGCGACCGCGCGCAGACCGACCCGGCCGCGGTGGTCAAGGCCGCCAAACAGTCGATGGCCGTTCACGTCAAAGCCATGCTCGACTTCCAGAAGATGGGCGTACCGACCTTCGACTACGGCAACAATATCCGCCAGATGGCGAAAGAGGAGGGCGTGGCCAACGCCTTCGACTTCCCCGGCTTCGTCCCGGCCTATATCCGACCGCTGTTCTGCCGCGGCATCGGCCCGTTCCGCTGGGCCGCGCTGTCCGGCGATCCGCAGGACATCTACAAGACCGACGCCAAGGTCAAGGAACTGATCCCCGACGACGCTCACCTGCACCGCTGGCTGGACATGGCCCGCGAACGCATCAGCTTCCAGGGCCTGCCGGCGCGCATCTGCTGGGTCGGCTTAGGGCTTCGCGCCAAGCTCGGCCTGGCCTTCAACGAGATGGTGCGTTCCGGTGAACTGTCGGCGCCGATCGTGATCGGCCGCGACCACCTCGACTCCGGCTCGGTATCCAGCCCCAACCGCGAGACCGAGGCGATGATGGATGGCTCCGACGCCGTGTCCGACTGGCCGCTGCTCAACGCCCTTCTCAATACCGCCAGCGGCGCCACCTGGGTGTCCTTGCACCATGGCGGCGGCGTGGGCATGGGCTTCTCCCAGCATTCGGGCATGGTCATCGTCTGCGATGGCACCGATGAAGCGGCCGCGCGCATCGCCCGCGTGCTGACCAACGACCCGGGCACCGGGGTGATGCGCCACGCCGATGCCGGCTACCAGATCGCCATCGATTGCGCCAAAGAGCAGGGCCTGAACCTGCCGATGATCGGTAAAGGAGAGTGAACGTGACTGCCCTGAATCTGTACCCCGGCCAGCTGACCCTGGCCGACCTGCGCGCCGCCTACCAGGCCCCCGTGCGCCTGACCCTGGACGCCGCAGCCCATGAGGCCATCGACGCCAGCGTCGCCTGCGTCAACCAGATCATCGCCGAGGGCCGCACCGCCTACGGCATCAACACCGGTTTCGGCCTGCTGGCCTCGACCCGCATCGCCAACGCCGACCTGGAGAAGCTGCAGCGTTCGCTGGTGCTGTCGCATGCCGCCGGCATCGGCGAGCCGCTGAGTGATGCGATGGTGCGGCTGATCATGCTGCTGAAGATCAACAGCCTGGCGCGTGGCTTCTCCGGTATCCGGCGCAAGGTGATCGAGGCGCTGATCGCCCTGGTCAACGCCGAGGTCTACCCGCATATCCCGCTGAAAGGTTCGGTGGGGGCTTCCGGTGACCTGGCGCCGTTGGCGCATATGTCGCTGGTGCTGCTCGGCGAGAGCCAGGCGCGGCACAAGGGCCAGTGGCTGCCGGCGACCGAGGCGCTGGCCATCGCCGGCCTGGAGCCGATGACCCTGGCCGCCAAGGAGGGCCTGGCCCTGCTCAACGGCACCCAGGTGTCCACCGCCTACGCCCTGCGCGGGTTGTTCGAGGCCGAGGACCTGTACGCCGCCGCCAGCGTCTGCGGCGCCCTCACCGTGGAAGCGGCGCTGGGCTCGCGGGCGCCCTTCGATGCGCGCATCCATGCCGCCCGTGGGCAGAAAGGCCAGATCGACGCGGCTGCTGCCTACCGCCATCTGCTCGGCGCCAGCAGCGAAGTCGGCCGCTCCCATGCCGCCTGCGACAAGGTGCAGGACCCCTATTCGCTGCGCTGCCAGCCGCAGGTGATGGGCGCCTGCCTGACCCAACTGCGCCAGGCCGCCGAGGTGCTGGCGGTGGAGGCCAACGCGGTGTCGGACAACCCGCTGGTGTTCGCCGCCGAGGGCGACGTGATCTCCGGTGGCAACTTCCACGCCGAGCCGGTGGCCATGGCGGCCGACAATATCGCCCTGGCCATCGCCGAGATCGGCTCGCTGTCCGAGCGGCGCATCTCGCTGATGATGGACAAGCACATGTCGCAACTGCCGCCCTTCCTGGTGGCCAACGGCGGGGTGAACTCCGGCTTCATGATCGCCCAGGTCACCGCCGCAGCCCTGGCCAGCGACAACAAGGCCCTGGCCCATCCGCACAGCGTCGACAGCCTGCCTACTTCGGCCAACCAGGAAGACCATGTGTCGATGGCGCCGAACGCCGGCAAGCGCCTGTGGGACATGGCCGCCAACACCCGCGGCGTACTCGCCGTGGAATGGCTGGGCGCCTGCCAGGGCCTGGACTTCCGCGAGGGGCTGCACAGCTCGCCGGCGCTGGAACAGGCCCGCGCGATCCTGCGTGCCAGGGTGCCCTACTACGTCGAGGACCGCTTCTTCGCCCCGGATATCGCCGCCGCCGACGCGCTGCTGGCCGAGCGGGTGCTGACGCCGCTGCTGCCGGCCGGGCTGCTGCCGTCGGTGGCATAGGTTGGGTTGAGGAGCAGCGCGACTAAGCCCAACAGCTGACTGAAAGGCCGCGCGGTTGACTGCACCTGTTGGGCTTCGCTGCGCTCAACCCAACCTACGTCAATCCCTGGCGCCGACGCGGGCATGGGGCTGCCCGCCGGTGGAGGCGGGCGCTATCATCCGCGCACCGGGCATTTCCAAGGAGCCGTCGTGACCAGTCCCACCCCGCGCTACAAGGCCATCGAGGATTTTCTCCTCGAGCGCATCCGCGACGGCGCCTATCCGGTCAACCACCAGATCCCGCCGGAGGAGCAGCTGGCGCGCGATTTCAGTGTCAGCCGGATGACCGCCAACAAGGCGATCCAGAATCTGGTGCAGCAGGGCTACCTGGTGCGCCAGGCCGGACTCGGCACCTTCGTCACCGACCGCAAGGCCGAGTCGCCGCTGCATGAGGTGATGAACATCGCCGCCGAGGTACGCGGCCGCGGGCATGTCTACGGCAACCGGGTGGTGCGCTGCGAGGCCATCGCCGCCGACGACGAGGTGGCCCTGCGTCTCGGCCTGCGCCTGGGCGCGGAGGTGTTTCACAGCATCCTGGTGCACCTGCAGGACGGCCTGCCGATCCAGCTCGAGGATCGCTTCGTCAACCCGCGCTGGGTGCCGCATTACCTGGACACCGACTTCAGCCAGCACACGCCCAACGAGGTGCTGGTGGCCAGCTGCCCGATCTCGGACATCGAGCACGTGGTCGAGGCGGTGCTGGTGGATGCGCCTACCGCCGAACTGCTGCAGATCGACCCGGCCATGCCTTGTTTGAGCGTGATCCGCCGCACCTGGTCGGAGGATCACCTGATCAGCTACGCGCGGCTGATCCATCCCGGCGACCGTTACAAGCTGCGGTCGCTGCACAAGCGCCGGGGATAGCCCGCCCGTAGGGTGCGCGCGGCACCCCCCGCGTCAATCGCTGATTAGCTGATCCACCAACGACGGATCGTCGATAAAGCGGTTGCGGGTGCCCTGCAGCGCCTCGATCTTGTCGTTGCGCGCCTTCTCCTCGGCATCCGGCGGATCCAGCCGGTGCCAGGCCTTGTACATCGGCACCAGGCCGACGATGGGCAGGTCGTACTCGACGTGCATGTAGAAGATCGCCCGGGCGATATTGCCCTTGGCCTCGTCGCGCGGTTCCACCAGTTGGAAGCTGGTCTTCAGGTCGCAGCCGATGTCGGCGAACTTGCTCGGCACATCGTCGGCCAGGTCGGCGAACTGGGCGTTGCGCCGCGCCAGCTCGACGCGGGTGAGGGCTGGATAGTGGTTGTGCAGGTCCGCGGCGATGTAGGGGTAGCGCGGATTCATGATGGTGCACTGACGGTCGGTGACGCAGCGCAGCGCGCTCTT
Organism: Pseudomonas sp. AOB-7; assembly: GCF_003696305.1. Taxonomy (GTDB): domain Bacteria; phylum Pseudomonadota; class Gammaproteobacteria; order Pseudomonadales; family Pseudomonadaceae; genus Aquipseudomonas. The sequence continues at coordinate 19,567 of NZ_RFFK01000022.1, forward strand.
GAGCTGCTTGCTGCTGTAGATCGGGCTGGCGGTGACGGTGCCGCTCTCGCCGTCGAAGGGCTTGGCGCAATACAGCGTGGTGCCGCCGGCGCCGTAGAGATCCTGCCAGAAGGCCTGTGCGATGGCCTGCTTGGGATCGCCCAGTTGAGTCTGGCCAGAAGCCAGGACGAACGTGCCAAAAGCTGTTGCCAGGCAACCGAGAAGCAGGGTGACTGCGCGCATGATCGAGCCCCAATGACCGCCGTTGACGGAGTCTGTTGTTTTTGTAGGACAAGCCGGAGTCTAGCAAGACGCGCGTCACAAAAAAACGCCGGGAGCGTTTTTGGACGCCGCGTCGCGGCGGCCCGCAGGGTGGCCGCCAGGGATGGCGGGCCACCAAGTAAACCCGAGCGAATGCTGGGTTGCCTGTAAGCCATGGCTTACACAGGCTGCCGCTTATCGCCACTGTCGGGCGATTCGGCACGAGCGTACTCTTCTGCTTACGGATTCAGCGCAGGAAGCGCACAAACGAACAGGGACACACTGGACAGCCGCCAGGACGGCGAGCAGATCAAGGATGTCAGGACTACAGTCTGCAAGGCCCCGCAAACGCGGGGTTTTCTTTTTTGGGGCGTTCGCCCGACCTCTTCGGATTCCCGCGCTGCTGGCCTAGCTCGCCGCAGGGTGCGCCGCGCACACCCATCCCCACCACTATCGGCTCAGGCCGCCCGTCGCTCGGCGTGCAGTCGCTCGAACCAGTCCAGCGTCTCGTCCCACAGGCGCTGGGCGGCGGGGCGGAAGTAACCCATATGACCGATATTGCCCAGGCCTTCGGCCTGCGAATCGAGCGTGCGCGCCTGGTAGGGCGCGTTGACGTAGGCGGCCATGAAGGCATCGCGCGAGGCGGGCGGCGCCCACAGGTCGTCCAGGGTGTTGAGCGCCACCATGGGCGTGGCGACTCGGGCGAAGCGTTCGGCCAGGCCGGGCATCTGCGGGTCGTCGAAGAAGTAGCGCGGGTAGCGGCACCAGCGCTTCCACTGGCGGTACACGCCCATGGGCAGGTCCTCGCCCATGCCCAGCTTGCTCCAGGCCAGGTAGCCCTTGTAGCGCGTCATCAGTGGGCCGATCAGCCGCCACATGGCCAGCACGCGCACTTGTTCGGCCTTGGGCATCCAGCCGTGCCAGCCGGCGCCGGTGCCGAAGGTGTAGAAGCCGGCGACCTCGGTATGGTTGGGCAGCAGGCCGAAGGCATGGCCGCCGAAGGAGTGGCCGACCATGAACAGCGGGCGTTCGCCGTGGCGATGCTGATCCACCGCGGCGGCCAGGTCGAGGTGCGCCCAGTCCAGGTAATCCATGTCGAAGCCGCGCAGGCTGGCCGGCTTGGACTGGCCGACGCCGCGGTAGTCCAGGGTCAGGGTGCTGAAGCCGCGGGCGGCGGCGTGTTCGGCGAAACGCCGGTAGAAGCCCTGCGGCACCCCGGTGGCGCCGGCGATCAGCAACTGCGCGCGGGGTTCGCGCGCGTGGTACAGGGTGGCGGTCAGCGGGTAGCCGTCGCGGGCCGCCAGTGCTACGGCTTCGCTGAGGATGGTCGGGCGGTCGTGGTTCATGGCAGTGGCACTCGTTGCTGGCGGGTCAGGTGGAACAGGGCGTCGGCGGCCTGGCGCAGCGGCTCGGCGCTGCCGGCGACGCGGGCCTGCAGCAGGCCGCCTTCGTAGAGGGCGACGAACAGCGCGGCGAGGCTTTCGGCCTCGGGGTAACCGTGCGCCTGCAATTGGCGTTGCAGCGCCCGGCGAATGGCGGCGAAGGCCGTGGCCAGGGCTGCGCGGATGTCCTCGTCCTCGGGGCCGCTTTCCAGCGCCACCGTGGCCAGCGGACAGCCGCGCTCGAAGGCGCTGCCCTGCAGCTGGCCGAGGGCGCCATGCAGCCAGGCGGCGAGGGCGTCGAGCGGCTCGGGCTGGTGCTCGAACAGCGTGGCGAAGGCCTGTTCGGCGCGCTGGCCGACTCGCTCGATGGCGGCCACCGCCAGTTCGCTCTTGCCGCCGGGAAAGTGGTGGTAGAGGCTGCCCTTGGGCGCGCCGGCGTCGGCCAGCAGTTCGCTCAGGCCGACGCCGTGCAGGCCCTTGCGCTGCAGGGCGTCGATCATGGCGTCGATCAGCTTGTCGCGGGTGGTCTTGTTCATGGGAGGGATTATGTAGACCGGTCGGTCTAGGTGGGCAAGCGGCATTCCGGTCGCGTCTGGCGGCAAATGTGCCAGGCTAGCGAGTCATCTTCTTCACGAACACCACCACGAACAGGGCCATGGTGAAGCTGCCGACGAAGGCTTCGACGGCGGCGATCAGCCGCGCCAGGCCGCCGGGCGTGATGTCGCCGTAGCCCAGGGTGGTGAAGGTGACCACGCTGTAGTACAGGCAGGCGAGCAGGTCCTGCAGGTTGGCCAGCAGGCCGCGGTCGAGGCTGAGGCCCAGTGTCTGGCCGCCCTGGTTGACCCCGGTGAGGAAGTACAGCAGGCCGCAGACGCCGATCAGGCCGAGGGAGAACAGCACCACGTTGAGCGGTTTCTCGCCGTAGCCGCAGAACAGGTCGACCAGCCAGGACAGCAGGCGCCGCGCGGAGAGCCGTGGCATCTGCAGGCGCCGCATGAGCATCTCGCGGTGGAAGAAGTAGCCGGCCTGCTCGAACAGCCCGGCCTGTTCCAGGTGCAGGCGCAGGTTGCGATAGGTTTCCTCGGCCTCCTGAAACTGCTGCTGCGCCGCGCTGGCGTCGCCGCGGCGCAGCAGCTCGCGCGCCACCCGCTCCTGCAGCAGCTGGCGATCCCACACCACGTTGTCCAGTCGCGCGCCTTCCAGGCGCACGCCCAGCAGGTTGCAGTCGCGCAGGTCGACGCAGTGCAGGTTGGCCTGGCGCAGGTCGGCCTTCATCAGCGAGCTGCCGCGCAGGTCGAGGGCGAACAGATGGGCGTGCTGCAGGTCGGCGCGGTACAGGTCGGCATCGCGCAGGACGAAGCCGGCGCGGCTGCCGTGGTTGACCAGATCGATGCCGGCCAGCTCGGCCTTCTTCAGCTGGAAGCCGAGCATCGGCTGGCCGCTGCGCGCGCGCTGCTCGAGGGCGGCGCGCAGTGCGGCGTGCTGCTTGTCCGTTTCGGCGTCCTGCCAGAAGCCCTCGTCGGGCTGGATGGTTGCCATGGCCGAGCCTCGTGGCGCTTTCCTCAAGCCTAGCCCGTGCCGCCCGCTCCGGTGTCAGGCGTGCTGCGCCACCCAGGCGGCATAGGCGTCGATGAACTTCTGCAGGAAGGGTCTGATGCCGTCGCCGAGCATGCCAGCCTCCTCGAAGAAGCTGCCGGCGCCGCCGAGGTAGGCCTCCGGCTGCTGCATCATGTAGACGTCGAGAAACACCATGCACTGGCGCAGCGCATGGTTGGCGCCGAAGCCGCCGATGGCCCCCGGCGAGGCGCTCAGCACGGCGCCGGGCTTGCCGCTGAAGGCGCTCTGGCCGTAGGGCCGCGAGCCGATGTCGATGGCGTTCTTCAGCGCCCCGGGCATCGAGCGGTTGTACTCCGGGGTGACGAACAGCAGCGCGTCGGCGCCCTTGAGCTTGGCGCGAAAGGCGACGTAGGCCTCGGGCGGGCTGCCCTGGTCGATGTCCTCGTTGTACAGCGGCAGGTCGCCGATCTCGACTATCTCCAGCTTCAGCGAGGGCGGTGCCAGCTGAGCCAGGGCCAGCGCCAGCTTGCGGTTGATCGAGGCCTTGCGCAGGCTGCCGACCAGCACGGCGACGTGGTAGGTCTTGCTCATGGGAACTCCTTGCGGCGAGAACGAATGGGAGTGAGCAACTATAGACCGCCGTTTATCGCCTGCCGGACGCTCTAGCTTGAGCCTCGCTACCGATCAGGGTCATAAAGGCGTCATGTTGCGAGCACAGTCTGATGCGCAGCATTCCGTTTCGAGCCGTTCGGCTCATCTCCTGCCCAACTATCCATCAGCCATGTTCGGCCAGCGCCGACGAGGACAACGTTATGGGCATCCATATCCCCCTGGGCTTCGATCCACAGTTGCAACTGGAAGCGGAAATCCCCGACGAACGCGACCTGCATGCCGAGATCGTGGCGATCCTCGCTGCGCTGGAAGCCCTGGCCGCCGAACTGAGGACGGCCGGGGAGCCTGGCGCGCAGCGCCCCTAGTCCGCCCCGAAGGCTGCCAGCAGGTCCTCGGCGAAGGCCAGCTGCGCTTCGCCGGGGCTATGGCCGCGGTGGCTGGCGAGGCGGAACTGCACGGTGAAATCCCAGCTGTCCGGCAGGCAGCGCAGCTTGCCGCGCGCCACCCAGGGCGCGGCGATATGCTCGGGCAGGTAACCCAGGTGGGCGCCGGAGAGGACGAAGGCCAGGCTGCCCTCGACCTGTTCGCAGCGCGCGCTGCTGGCGCTGGACTGCCAGGGCTCGCCGGCGGCGCCGAAGCGGTAGGGGTGCAGCACCCGGTCGCCGTCTTCCAGGTCGCTGGCCGCGACCGTCTCGCGCCCGAACAGCGGGTGCTGGCGCCCGCAGTACAGGCGCTGGCGTTCGGCGAACAGCGGCCGGTAGTCCAGCGCCGTCTGGCTGCCGGAGAAATAGCCGATGGCCAGTTGCAGCTGGTCCTGCAGCAGGCGCCGTTCCAGCTCGGCGGGCATGGCGCTGAGCAGCTCGATCTGCACCGCCTGGTTGCGTCGACGGAAACGCCCTACGGCCTCGCCGAGGCGTTCCAGCACCTGGTCCGAGAGCGCCTCGGAGAGGCCGATGCGCAGTTCGCCGAGCAGTTTGTCGGCCATGCCCTGGGCCTCGCCCTTGAAGGTCTCGATGGCGCCGAACAGCTTGCGCGTGGCGGCCAGCACCTGCTCGCCCTTGGCGGTCAGGCGAAAGCCGGCCTTGCCCCGTTCGCACAGGCGAAAACCCAGGCGCGTCTCCAGCTTGGCCATCTGCGTGCTGATGGTCGACTGGCCGATGCCCAGCTCGCCCTGCGCCGCGCTGAAGCCGCCGCTCTCCACCACGGTGACGAACAGGCGCAGCAGCTGCAGGTCGAGGTCGCGCAATTGGCTGAGCATGGCGGCTCCATACATTGATGGTTGTAGATGCCAGAGTAGATCACTTCGTATTTATTCGAAGCAACGCCGGGCGCAGGATGACCCCCAGCCCATCACCACCACGAGGCCATTCCCGATGCGCCAGGTCATCCTCCCCCTGCTGCTGTGCAGCGTCTTCGCCGTGCAGGCCGAAGACAAGGCCCTGAATCTCTACAGCTGGTCGGCCTATATCCCCGAGCAGGCGCTGCAGCGCTTCAAGGACGAGACCGGCATCCGGGTCAAGTACGACATCTTCGACAGCGCCGAGGCCCTGGACAGCAAGCTGCTCACCGGCGGCAGCGGCTACGACGTCGTCTTTCCCGCCTCCAGCGGCCTGGCCCGGGCGATCCAGGCCGGCGCCGTGCAGCCGGTCGAGCGCCGCCGGCTGAGCAACCTGGGCAACCTGGACGGCGAGCTGCTGGCCAAGCTGGCCGTGGCCGACCCCGGCAACCGCTACGGCGTGCCCTACACCTGGGGTACGGTCGGCCTGGGTTACAACAAGGAGGCCGTGGCGCAGCGCCTGCCGGGCGTGCCGAGCAACAGCCTGGACCTGCTGTTCAAGCCCGAATACGCCAGCCGGCTCAAGGATTGCGGCATCGCCGTGATCGACTCGCCCCAGGAGGTGATCAGCATCGCCCTGCACTACCTGGGCAAGGACCCCTACAGCAGCGACAAGGCCGACCTGGCGGCGGTGCAGCAACTGCTCGCCGGCCTGCAGCCCAGCCTGCGCTACGTCGGCAGCGGCCGGCATATCGACGACCTGGCCAAGGGCGAGATCTGCCTGGCGCTGACCTACAACGGCGACGCCTTTATGGCCGCCGACAATGCCCGTGAGGCCGGCCAGCCGTTCAGCGTGGAGTACCGCGTGCCGGTCGAAGGCACGCTGATCTGGTTCGACACCATGGCCATCCCCGCCGACGCGCCGCATCCGCAGGCCGCCCACGCCTTTATCGACCATATGCTGCGTCCCGAAGCCATCGCCGAGCTGACCAACAGTGTGTTCTTCGCCAACGCCAACCGGGCCGCCACCGCGCTGGTGGACGAGGCCATCGCCGGCGATCCGGATATCTACCCGCCGGCCGAAGTGCGCGCGCGGCTGTTCAGCGAGCATCTGATGCCGCTGCGCCAGCAGCGCGAGCGCACCCGTATCTGGACCACCTTTCGCAGTCAGTATTGAGGACAGGGCAAATGGAAGCATTCCAAGGCAACGACCTGGCGATCACCCGCGACAGCCTCTACGGCACCTACTCGGAGCCGACCTACGCCGGCGTCACCAGCTTTATGCGCCGGCGCTACTCGCGCGACCTGGAGGGCGTCGATCTGGTGGTCAGCGGCGTGCCCTTCGACACCGCCACCACCAACAGGCCCGGCAGCCGCTTCGGCCCGCGGGCGATCCGCGCCGCCTCGGTGACCAGTGCCTGGGAGCGCCACTACCCCTGGGAGTTCGACCCCTTCGACCAGCTGGCGGTGATCGACTACGGCGACTGCAACTTCGATCACGCCCTGCCGCACAGGATTCCGGCGGCCATCGAGGCGCATGCCGAGCGGATCGTTGCCGCCGGCTGCGGCCTGCTGACCCTGGGCGGCGACCACTTCATCAGCTACCCGCTGCTCAAGGCCCATGCCAAGCGGCATGGCAGCCTGTCCCTGGTGCACTTCGACGCCCACAGCGACACCTGGCCGGATAGCGATGCCAGCGAGCAGGGCGTCAGCCACGGCACCATGTTCTACCACGCCGCCCGCCAGGGCCTGGTGGACCCGGCGCGCTCGGTGCAGATCGGCCTGCGCACCACCAACGACGACACCCTGGGCTTCCAGGTGCTGGACGCGCCCGAGGTGCATCGCCGCGGCGCGCAGCAGATCGCCGAGCTGATCCGCGCCCGGGTCGGCGACCACCCGGTGTACCTGACCTTCGATATCGACTGCCTCGACCCGGCCTTCGCCCCCGGCACCGGCACCCCGGTGTGCGGCGGCCTGAGTACCCACCAGGCGCTGGAGATCCTGCGTAGCCTGCGCGGCATCAACCTGGTGGGCATGGATGTGGTGGAGGTCTCGCCGCCCTACGATCACGCCGAGATCACCGCCCTGGCCGGCGCCACGGTGGCCATGGAGATGGTCTGCCTGTATGCCGCGCGGCATAAGCTTGGGGAAAGGACGTAGGGTGGAAATCGCTGTTCATTTCCACCATGAGCCTTTGTCTCGATTGCCCATGGTGGACCGATGAAGCGTGGTCCACCCTACGGTCTAACCGGCGTAGCCCGGATGAAATCCGGGGGCGCTATCTCGGGGCGTTCGCCTCGATTGCCCAGGGTGGATCGATGAGGCGTGAGCACCTTAAGCATTCCGGAAAATAATCGGGCCTGTTAGGCCCGTAAGTTCACGCTCAAAGATTTTGTAGGCACTGGGCCAGGCCGATGGGCTCGGGGCGGAACAGCCGCGCGTCCATCGGCTTCGGCTCGCGCACGATGGGCGCGAAGTCCATGCGGGCGAGGATGTCGCGCTGGATATCCACCCCCGGCGCCACCTCGATCAGCTCCAGGCCGTCCAGGCTCAGGCGGAATACACAGCGCTCGGTGACGTAGAGCACCGGCTGGCCACGTTCGGCGGCCAGGCGGCCGGCAAAGGTGCGGTGCTCCACCTCGGCGACGAACTTGCGCAGCGCGCCGTCCTGGACGATGCGCAACTGGCCGCCTTCGATGCGGATGTCCTGGGCGCCGGCGCTGAAGGTGCCGACGAACACCACCTGCTTGGCGTTCTGGCTGATATTGATAAAACCGCCGGCGCCGGCCAGCCGACTGCCGAATTTCGACACATTGAGGTTGCCCGCGGCATCGGCCTGGGCCAGGCCGAGGAAGGCGATGTCCAGGCCGCCGCCGTCGTAGAAGTCGAACTGGTAGGGCTGATCGAGTAGCGCGCTGTGGTTGCTCGCCGCGCCGAAGTCCAGCCCCGAGGCCGGCACGCCGCCGATCACCCCGGGCTCGGCGGTCAGGGTCAGGCGCTCGACCACCCCTTCTTCGGCCGCCACCGCGGCGACGCCTTCGGGCATGCCGATGCCGAGATTGACCACCGCACCGCCCTTGAGCTCCAGCGCCGCGCGGCGGGCGATCAGCTTGCGCACGTCCAGCGGCAGCGGCGCCAGGCTGTCCACCGGCACTCGGGTCTCGGCGGCGAAGGCGGGGTTGTAGGCGGTGGCGAAGGTCTGCTGGTGGTTGGCCGGTTCGGCCTGCACCACGCAGTCCACCAGGATGCCGGGGATCTTCACCTCGCGCGCATTCAGCGAGCCGCGCTCGACCAGGCGCTCGACCTGGGCGATCACCAGGCCACCGGAATTGCGCGCGGCCATGGCGATGGCCAGGCTCTCGATGGTCAGCGCCTCGCGTTCGAAACTGAGGTTGCCGTCGGGATCGCTGCTGGTGGCGCGCACCACCGCCACGTCGATGGGAAAGGTCGGATAGAACAGGTAGTCCTGCCCGTCGATGGGCATCAGCCGCACCAGCTCGGTGGTGGTGCGCGCATTGAGCTTGCCGCCGCCGTGGCGCGGGTCGACGTAGGTGCCCAGGCCGACCCGCGACAGCTGCCCCGGCTTGCCGGCGGCGATATCGCGAAACAGCTGGGAGATCACCCCCTGCGGCAGGTTGTAGGCCTCGATGCGATTGTCCACCGCCAGCTTCTGCAGCCCCGGCACCAGGCCCCAATGACCGCCGATCACCCGCCGCACCAGGCCCTCGTGGGCCAGGTGATTGAGGCCGCGGCTCTTGCCGTCGCCCTGGCCGGCGGCGTACACCAGGGTCAGGTCGCGCGGCGCCCGTTCGGCGAGAAAACGCCGCTCCAGGGCGATGGCGATCTGCTCGGCGAAGCCGATGCCGACGAAGCCGCCGGTGGCCAGGTTGGCGTTGTCCGGGATACGCGCCACGGCGGCGGCGGCGGTCATGATCTTGCTCATTGCGGGTACTCGTGGAGAACGGGGGTTGCAGGAGCGGCCGGGAGCCGCTCCTGCAGGGCCTGGTCAGAAACTGCCAAACAGCGTGCCCAGGGTGATGACGACAACCAGCGCCACCAGCGGGAAGGCCACGGTGTTGACGAAGATGAACTTGTACGACTCGCGGTGGGTGAGCTTGCAGATCGCCAGCAGCGAGATCACCGCGCCGTTGTGCGGCAATGTGTCCATGCAGCCCGAGGCCATGGCGGCGACGCGGTGCAGCAGCTCGGGGCTGATGCCGGCGGCGTTGGCCAGGGTCAGGTACTGCTCGCCCAGGGTCTTCAGCGCAATCGACATGCCGCCGGAGGCCGAGCCGGTGATGCCGGCGAGGATGTTCACCGCCACCGCCTCGGAGATCAGCGGGTTGCTCGATACGCCCAGCACCAGGTCGCGGATGATGACGAAGCCGGCCAGGGAGGCGATCACCGTGCCGTAACCCACCTCGGCGGCGGTGTTGAGGATCGGCAGCATGGAGCCGAAGGCGCCGTCGTTGACGCTCTGCTTCAGGTCCATCCAGCGCCGCCAGTGCAGGGCGATCAGCAGCAGGATGGCGGCGCCGAGGGCGACGATGATCGACCAGATGCCGATCAGCGACTTGGCATCCTGCAGGCCGCCGAATTCCGGCTTGGCCAGGTAGCTGGTGTCGAGGCTGGGCAGGATCTGCTTGGCCATCAGGAAGTTCAGCGCGATCACCACGAAGATCGGCAGCAGCGCCAGCCAGAAGCCGGGAATGTCGCGCTTGTCCTCGGCAACCGGGTCGTCGCGGTGTTCGCCGTAGCCTTCGCCGGCGGCCATCAGCTTGCGCGACTGGGCGGTGAGCCACCAGGTGCCGAGGCCGAACATGATCAGACCGGCGATGACGCCGAGGCCCGGCGCGGCGAAGGCATCGGTGCCGAAGAAGGGGTTGGGGATGGCGTTCTGGATCGCCGGGGTGCCGGGCAGCGCGGTCATGGTGAAGGTGAACGAGCCGAGGGCGATGGCACCGGGGATCAGGCGCTTGGGAATGCCCGCCTCGCGAAACAGCGCGGCGCCGATCGGGTACACGGCGAAGGCCACCACGAACAGCGACACGCCGCCGTAGGTGAGGATGCCGCAGGCCAGCACTATGGCCAGGATGGCGCGCTCGCTGCCCACTTTCGCGACTATGCCGTGGGCGATGGCGCGCGCCGAGCCCGAGTCGTCCATCAATTTGCCGAACAAAGCGCCGAGCAGGAACAGCGGGAAGAACTGGATCACGTAGCCGCCCATGGCCTTCATGAACACCTGGGTGTAGGTGGGCAGCAGCAGGCCGATGTCGCCGGCGAACAGCAACGCCAGCAGGGCCAGCAGCGGAGCGAGGATCAGCACGTTGATGCCGCGATAGGCGAGGTACATCAGCAGCGCGAGGGAAATCAGAATACCTAGGGTACCCATGGGTGGTTCCTTTTGTTGTTGTTCTAGCGGCTCTGGGCCGTTTATCGAGAAGACGCGCATGCGGCAGCGGGTCCTTGCCGGATATAGAGCCAGAGTCGTGCCAGAGGGTGTTACGACTTTGGTCGATAGGGCGGGAAGGCCTATGGCCAGGGGTTTTCAGGCTTTCAGACCGAGCGCGGGAAGGCAGGAGAGGTACGAGATGGCCTCCAGCTTTCTGGATTTAGTCCAGGTTTATGGAATTAAAAGGTCGGAGGTTGTCCAGGTATCTGGATTTCTGGAGCGTGTTGGGGGGGGTAATCGCTGTTCATTTCCACCGTTGCGTTCAGCGGTGTAGCCAACGGTGGATCGATAAAGCGTGATCCACCCTACGCCCGAGTCGTAGCCCGGATGCAATCCGGGGCTTTTGGGGCGTCTGATTCCCGGTTTTCATCCGGGCTACCTAACTGCGGCCCACAACGCCTTCTGTAGGCGCGGCTTTAGCCGCGAAGCTTGGCGCGACGGCTTTCGCGGCTGAAGCGAAATGCCGCCCAGCCGCTCCCACAAATGAGCAGAATTAGCCCCGGCGCCCCAGCCCATGCTGCGCCAGCTTGGCGTAGAAGCCGGCGCGGGAAATGCCCAGGCGTTCGGCGGCCTGCTGGCGGTTGCCGCCGGTGGCGTCCAGCGCGGCCTGCAGGGCCTGGCGTTCGGCCTGCGCCAGCTGCTCGGCCAGCGTCCGTGCGCCGGCCGTCACCACGGGGGCAACGGGAATCTGCGCGCTCGGCGCCACCGGATCGACCAGCAGAGCGCGCAAGGCCGCGCCATCCAGTCGCCCGTCGACCGCCAGCTGCGCCCGTTCCAGCAGGTTGCGCAGCTCGCGCACGTTGCCGCGCCAGGGCTGGGCGCAGAGCAGGGCCAGGGCGTCGCCGCTCAGCTCCAGCGGCGCCAGGCCGGAGCGGTTGGCCAGGTCGTCGAGCAGGTGTTCGATCAGCGCGGGAATGTCGCCGGCGCGTTCGCGCAGCGGCGGCACGCGCAGGGCCAGGACGTTGAGGCGGTAGTACAGATCGTCGCGAAACTGCCCGGCGGCCACCTTGGCTTCCAGGTCGATATGGGTGGCGGCGATCAC
>NZ_RFFK01000023.1 GCF_003696305.1 Pseudomonas sp. AOB-7
CTGCAGCGCCACCAGGCCGCCGCCGAGCAGCAGGGCGATGGCGATGACGCCTTCGATGCTGGCCCAGAACACCCGCTGCGGCACCGGCGCGTTGACCTTGCCGCCGGCGGTGATGGTGTCGATCACCAGGGAGCCGGAGTCCGACGAGGTGATGAAGAACACCACCACCAGCACGATGCCGATAAAGGAGGTGATGGCGGTCAGCGGCATTTCGCCGAGCATGCTGAACAGCTTCAGCTCCAGGCCGGCGTCCTGGGCGCCGGTGAAGCCGTCCACCAGCAGCTGGTTGATCGCGGTGCCGCCGAAGGCGGTCATCCACAGCACCGAGACCAGCGACGGCACCAGCAGCACGGCGATGAGGAACTCGCGCACGCTGCGGCCGCGACTGACTCGGGCGATGAACATGCCGACGAAGGGCGACCAGCTGATCCACCAGGCCCAGTAGAAGGCGGTCCAGCCCTGGCTGAAGTTGGCGTCCTCGCGGCCGATGGGGTTGGACAGCGCCGGCAGGTACTGCAGGTAGGCGCCGAGGTTGTGGAAGAAGCCGGTGAGGATGGCCAGGGTCGGCCCGACGATGATGACGAACAGCAGCAGCGCCAGGGCCAGCGCCATGTTCAGTTCGGACAGGCGCTTGACCCCCTTGTCCAGGCCGGCGACCACCGAGGCCAGGGCGATGACGGTGATGGCGACGATCAGCAGCACCTTGCTGGTGTCGCTGGCGTTGATGCCGAACAGGTATTCCATACCCGCGGCGGCCTGCTCGGCGCCGAGGCCCAGCGAGGTGACCAGGCCGAACAGGGTGGCGAACACCGCGAGGATATCGACCACGTGACCCGGCCAGCCCCATACCCGCTCGCCGAGGATCGGGTAGAAGATCGAGCGGATCGACAGCGGCAGGCCCTTGTTGAAGGAGAACAGCGCCAGCGCCAGCGCGACTATGGCGTAGATCGCCCAGGGGTGCAGGCCCCAGTGGAAGATGGTGGCGGCCATGCCCAGGCGCACCGCCTCCTCGCTGTTGCCGGCGGCGCCGGCGAGCGGCGCCCAGTCGGTGCGCACGCCGTCCTCACCGACCGTGACCCCACCCATCGCCGCGCTGTAGTGCGACATCGGCTCGGACACGCCGTAGAACATCAGGCCGATGCCCATGCCGGCGGCGAACAGCATGGAGAACCAGCCCGCGTAGCTGTAGTCGGGCGTGGCGTCCTTGCCGCCGATGCGCACCCTGCCCAGCGGCGAGACGATCAGGCCGAGGCAGAGCAGGACGAAGACGTTGGCGGCGCCGATGAAGAACCAGGCCATGTGGTGGGTGAGCCAGTCGCGCAGCGCGCTGAACAGCGGCTCGACCTGGTTCTGCAGGGCCAGGGCCAGCACCACGAAGATCACCGCGACCAGCGCGGAGATGCTGAAGACCTTGCCGTGGATATCCATCGAGAAGATGAATTTGCCCTGGATGTTGTCCTGACCGATGACGTAGTCGGTGTCGATCAGGTTGGCAGCGCCGGTCGGGGCCGGAATGCCGTCGGGGGTTGCCGCTACGGGTGGCGGGGTCATGTCATGCGAAGGGACGTTTCCCATATGGCGTGCTCCTTGATGCGTTTGACTCGCTGAACGAGCGTGAACAGGACGGTCTGCCCTCCTCGAGTAAAGACGACCCACCTTTGGGTCGAACCGACAAGGGTAACAGATGAAACCGGCTCATGCAGAAACAGGCCTGCATGAAAACGGCAAATACAACGGCTTAACCGCCCCCTGCCATTCACCGCGGGGCCGTGGCAGGATGGCCGGCGAACGGCGCGCAACGCCCGTGGTCAGCTGGATACGGCCCCCGCAGCGAGGAAGTCCATGGAGTTTGGCATCCCCCACCTGTTCGCCTGGCTGATCGCCGCGATCCACGGCCTCGGCGTGCTCGCCGCGATCCATGCGGTGCTCACCGTGCGCACCGCCCAGGGCGCCCTGGCCTGGGGCCTGTCGCTGTTCTTCATGCCCTACCTGACGCTGCTGCCCTACCTGGTGCTCGGCCGCAGCCGCTTCGATGCCTATGTCAAGGCGCGCCGCCAGGCCGACGCCGAGATGCGCCAGGCCATGACCGCGCAGGACTGGCGGCCCTGGGTCGAGGAAGCCAAGGCCGCGCACCAGGCGCCGGCCTACCAGCACCTGCGCGCCCTGCCGCGGCTGTCGCAGATGCCCGGCCTGACCGGCAACCGGGTGCAGCTGCTGATCGACGGCGAGGCCGCCTTCGCCGCGCTGTTCGAGGCGCTGCAGGGTGCGCAGCGGGCGATCCTGCTGCAGTTCTTCATCATCCGCGACGACGCCCTCGGCCGCCGCCTGCAGCAGCTGTTGCTGGCCCGCGCCGCCGCGGGGGTGAAGGTGCATGTGCTCTACGACGGCATCGGCAGCCACGCCCTGCCGCGGCCCTATATCGATGCGCTGCGCGCCGGCGGCGTGCAGATCCACGCCTTCCCCACCCGCGGCGGGCTGTTCAACCGCTTCCAGCTGAATTTCCGCAACCACCGCAAGATCGTCGTGGTCGACGGCCAGATCGGCTTTCTCGGCGGGCTCAACGTCGGCGTCGAGTACCTCGGGCAGAAGCCGCCGCTGGCGCCCTGGCGCGACACCCACGTGGAGGTGCGCGGCCCGGTGGTGGCCAGCCTGCAGGAGGCCTTCGCCGAGGACTGGTTCTGGGCCTGCCACCAGTTGCCGCCGCTGCTGCTGCCGCACAAGCAGGACGAGCCGGGGGTGCTCTGCCAGGTGATCGCCAGCGGCCCGGCCGACCCGCAGGAGACCTGCTCGCTGCTGTTCGTCGAGGCGATCCAGGCGGCGCGGGAGCGGGTCTGGCTGAGCAGCCCCTACTTCGTCCCGGACGAGGCGGTGTCCGCGGCGCTGCGCCTGGCGGTGCTGCGCGGGGTGGACGTGCGCATCCTGCTGCCGGCGCGCCCCGATCACCGGGTGGTCTACGCCGCCTCCAGCCTGTACGCCTTCGAGGCGCTGCGCGCCGGGGTGCGGATCTTCCGCTACCAGCCGGGCTTCTTGCATCAGAAGGCACTGCTGATCGACCAGAGCGCCTGCCTGCTGGGCAGCGCCAACCTGGACAACCGCTCGTTCCGCCTGAACTTCGAGGTCAGCCTGCTGACCCTGGACACGGCCTTCGCCGAGCAGGTGGCGAGCATGCTGGAGGAGGACTTCAGCCGCTCGCGCGAGCTGGTCAACGCCGACCGACGCAACCTGCACCGCCTGCAGCAACTGGGCATGCGCGTGGCGCGGCTGATCTCGCCGATTCTCTGAGCCGCGACTATGGTTAAGGGGCCGCCCGCTGCTTGCCGTCAGCGAGACCCCGCGATGAAGACACCGCTCGCCCTGCTGCTCTGCCTTTGCCTCTGCCTCGATGTCCTGGCGCAGGAGCCGATTCGCGTCGGCGTCGAGCTGCAACCCTACCAGCCCTACTCCGACGTGCACGGCAGCGAGTACCGCGGCTACGCCCGCGAGCTGCTGGACGCCTTCGCCGCCGAGCGCGGCTACCGTTTCGTCTACGCGCCGCTGCCGGTAAGGCGCCTGCTCGGCGATTTCCTCGGCGGCCGGCTCGACCTCAAGTTCCCCGACCACCCGCAATGGAACGCCGACCGCAAGGCCGGCCACGCCATCCGCTACAGCCAGCCGGCGGCGCCTTACGTCGACGGCATCCTGGTCAAGCCGGCGCACCTCGGCCAGGGCCAGGCGCGCATCCGCCTGCTCGGCACGCAGAACGGCTTCACCCCCTGGCCCTATCTGGAGGAGATTCGCGCCGGGCGCATCAAGCTGATCCAGGCCAACCAGATCGACTCGCTGCTGCGCATGGCCATGAGCGACCGGGTCGACGCGGTGTACCTCAACCCGCGGGTGGTGGCCCACCACCTGCGTCAGCTAGGCCTGGCGCCGGACGCCCTGGTGTTCGATGCGCAGCTGGCGCACGTGGAGGATCACTACTACCTGTCGAGCATCAAGCGCCCGCAGCTGATTGCCGAGTTCGACCGTTTCCTGCTGGAGCGGGGCGAACTGGTGGGGGAAATCCGCCGTCGCCACGGGCTGTGAGCCGGCCCGTGGCGATGCGGCGGTGGATCAGTACTTCCAGCTGACGCTCATGCTGGCGTTGCGCGGGGCCGCGTAGTAGGCCTGGCTCCAGTAGAGGCTGGTCAGGTACTTCTCGTCGGTAACGTTGTTGAGGTTGGCCGAGACGCTCCAGTTGGGATCGATATCGTAGCTGGCCATCAGGTTGACCACCGCATAGGCATCCTGCTCGGCGATGCCGTTGTACACCTTGTCCTGCCAATTGAGGCTGGCACCGACCTTGAGCTGCTCCAGGCCGGGAATGCGGTAGGTGGTGGAAGCCTTGAACATATGCTTGGGCGAGTAGGTCACCGCGTGCTTGTCCTCGGCGTCGGTGATGTCGACGAAGGTGTAGCCGGCCATCGCCTGCAGGCCCGGCAGCAGTTCGCCGGAGACCTCCAGCTCGTAGCCCTCGCTGGTGATGCCTTCGACGGCGCGGTAGATGGTGGTGGAACCGACCATGCCCGCCACTTCGGCGACGTTGTCCTGCTCGGTGCGGAATACCGCCAGGGAGACATTGACGCGGTCGTCGAACAGCTCGCCCTTGATCCCGGCTTCGTAGTTGACCCCTTCCACCGGCGCCAGGCGCGAACCGGTGATATCGGTCTTGGTCTGCGGGTCGAAGATCTCGGTGTAGCTGGCGTAGACCGAATATTGCTCGGTGAGGTCGTAGACCAGGCCGGCATAGGGCACCACCTTGCCGCTGTTCTTCGAGGATTTCGCCAGGCCGTAGTTGGTGCCGTCGCTCTTCAAGTCGACCACCCGGGTACCGGTGATCAGGCTGAGGTCGTCGGTCAGGCTCCAGCGCGCGGCGCCGTAGGCGCTCTTCATGCGGTCGGTGAAATCGCTGCCGGCGGTGCCGGCGTCGTTACGCGGCTGCGGGTAGTTGCCGTCCCACTCTTCCAGCGGCGGCAGGGCGGTGCCGGTGGAGGAGTCGTACCAGGAGATGTCCTCCAGCTCCGAACGCGACCAGCTGGCGCCGAGCACCGCGTCGTGCTCGCGGCCGGCCAGGGCGAAGGCGCCGCTGAGCTGCAGGTCGGCGATCAGCTGGGTGTTCTTGTCCTTGTACTCGGAGGGATAGCTGAACAGCCCCAGGCCGGTGGTGCGATCCGGGGTACCGTAGACGTAGAACAGCGAGCCGTCGCCCTCCTTCTTCACATGGGTCAGCACGGCCTTGGCCTGCCAACCGTTGCCCAGGTCGTGGGCCAGTTCGGCGAAGGTGCGGTTCTCCTGCACGTCCCAGTAAGCCCAGTCGGCCGAGGTGCTGGTGGAACGCGAGTAGTCGGTCTTCGAACCGTCGCTGTAGTTGAGCGGCAGTGCGCCCCACATCGGCGAGTTGGCGTCGCTCTTCTGCAGGGTATGGCCGATGGTGAACAGGGTCTTGTCGCCGAGGTCGGCCTCCAGCACGCCGTGGAACACGTTCTTCTCGCGCGAGTACATGTCCAGGTAGGAGTTCTTGTTCTCGTGGGCGTAGACCGCACGGCCGCGGATGTTGCCGGCGTCGGTCAGCGCGCCGGAGACGTCGGCGTCGATGCGGCGCTTGTCCCAGGAACCGCCGGTCAGGTCGATGCGCGCCTGCGGCGTGGCGGTCGGGCGCTTGCGCACGAAGTTGATGGTGGCCGAGGGGTTGCCGGTGCCGGACATCAGGCCGTTGGCGCCGCGGATCACCTCGACGCGCTCGAACACCGCGGTATCGATATCGCCTTCGACGTTGCCGTAGACGAAGGGAATGCCGATGCCGTCGTACTGGAAGTTGGTGATGTCGAAGCCGCGGGCGGTGTAGTAGGTGCGGTCGGTCTCAACCTCCTGCACCTGGATGCCGGTGGCCATCTTCAGCGCGTCGTTGACGCTGTCGAGGTGGAAGTCGTCGAGCTGGGCGCGGGTGATGGTGGAGATCGACTGCGGGGTCTGCCGCGGGGTCAGGTCCAGCTTGGTCGCGGCGCTGCTGGGCTGCGACTTGTAGCTGTCGACTTCGGCCGCTTCGGCGGCACCGACCACGGTCTGGGCATCCAGCTCGAGCTGTTCCTGCTCGGCGGCCAGGGCCTGGTTGAAACTGCAGGCGGCCGCAATCGCCACGGCCAGGCGGTTTTTTCTACTGAACAAGGGACTTCTCCTAATGCGCTGTCGATGGCTGCGATTCGTCCCTTGGCAGCCGGATGCCTCATTGGCAGTGCATTCGCCATGGGTGCAAATGCTAATAATTATCGACAGGATTCTCGCAATAGAATGCTTCCCGCGTCAATACGAATTATTTACATCTACATTTGAGGGTCATTGCCTGCGCAGGCTGCCGCAGTCCGCACCCACCCAGCGCGCGCGGCTTTCCATGCTGCTGGGCTGGCCGTTGTAGGTGCCGGTGACCTTGGTGGTGAACTCCCGATCGCTGACGAACTGGGTCTCCCCTTCGCCCTGGGCATCCGGGCAGGTGAAGCGGAAGCGCCAGCGCTGGTCGCTGCGTTCGAGAATCTCGTTGCTGCAGCCGGACTCGGGGTCGTGCAGGGGAATGTCCTGGGCGGCGATCTGCTCGGCGGTCAGGCACATCTGCACGCCGCCGGCGCCGAGCTTGATGCCGCGCTCGGCCATCATGCTTTCCATCATCTGCCGCTGCTCGGGCGGCAGGTTCTGCATCTGCGCCAGCATCTGCTCCATGCCGGGCATGGCCTGACCGCCCACCTGCATGTTGTGCGAGCTGACTTCCCAGACGCCGGGCTGGATGTCCAGGGCGCTGGCCGTCAGGGGGGACAGACAGAGAGCGAGCGGAAGGGCGAAACGAAAGATGGGGCGCATGACAGGTCTCCTGGGCAGGTGGTTAGCCAAGCCTAGCAGGCCGCAGACGAACAAAACCCCCACCGGCCTGCGCCGTATGGGGGTTCTCTTCTTTTCCGCCCGGCACTTGTGGCGCCGGAAGCCTGGTCCGCTCTGGCGAACCTAGCCCGCGTCAGCCGCGGGGGAGCCCAGCTCGCAGCTCCAGAGTTCCAACGCCGGCTGGCTCGCTTGTGGCGGGCCGAGCCAGTCGCTCATCGGGCGACAACGCTGGTCGATACAGAGTTGGTAATCCCCGGCTTCGGGCGTACGCCCGACTCGCAGGGGTTGCAAAGGCGGTAGCCGACGCTGGTAGTGCCAGCTGCCATTGCGCAGTTCGGCGCCGTCGGGAATCTCCATCCCGGCGCCGGAACCCTTGACCCGCGCCTCGCCGAGGACCAGGCCCTCGGCGGTGACGCGGTAATCCTCTTCCCAACGGATCTTCTCGATGCTGTGATCCCAGGCCAGGGTGAAGGCCGGCACGGGCAGCTCTGCCCATACAGCGCCGGCCAGCCCCAGGCACAGGCCGATCACGCCAGCGCCGCCTGGGCGCGACGGGCGCGCCAGATGTGCTGACCGATGAAGATGACGCTGAGGGCGAAGCCGATCTCGTCGCTGATCGGCGTGGCCAGGATCAGGCTGGCGCCGGCGGCGAAGCCCAGGGCACGTTCCCACCAGCTCAGCTTGGCCTGCAGGAAGCCGGTGAACACCGCGCCCCAGATGCCGATGGCCAGCAAGGCCTTGAGGCCCACGTAGACGGTCGCCAGCAGGCTGTCGCCCTGCAGCATCAGCGCCGGCGAGTAGACCGCCATATAGGGCACGACGAAGCCGGCCACGGCGATGCGCACCGCCCACAGGCTGATCTTCAGGCCGCGCTCCTTGGCGATCGGCGCCGCGGCGAAGCAGGCCAGCGCCACCGGCGGGGTGAGGTCGGCCATGATGCCGAAGTAGAAGACGAACATGTGCGAGACGATCAGCGGCACGCCCAGTTCCAGCAGCGCGGGCGCGGCGATCGAGCTGGTGATGATGTAGTTGGGGATGGTCGGGATGCCCATGCCCAGCACCAGGCAGGTGAGCATGGTCAGCACCAGCGAGAGAAACAGGTTGTCCTGGCCGATGGCGAGGATGTAGCCGGCGAAGGTGGAGGCCACCCCGGTCAGCGACACCACACCGATGATCACCCCGACCAGGGCGCAGGCGATACCCACCGGTACGGCATGGCGCGCACCTTCGACCAGCGCGTGCAGGCACAGGGTCAGGGTGTCGCGGCCGCCCTTGACGAACCAGCAGGCCGCCACCAGCAGGCCGATGACGCCGAACACCACGCCGATGCCGAGCTGGAAGAAGCCGGCGCATAGCACGCCCAGGGCGATCCAGAAGGCGAAGCGCATGGCCTTGGACGACACCCGCAGGATGATCGCCGAGCCGAGGATGACCATGGCGGTCAGGGCCAGACCGACGGTGCCGGAGAACAGCGGCGTACGCCCGGAGAACAGCAGGTAGATCAGGATCAGCAGCGGGATCAGCAGGAACCAGCGCTCGCGCACGGCCTTCCACGGGTTCGGGCATTCGTCCTTGGGCAGGCCGCTCAGGTTGGCGCGCTTGGCCTCCAGGTGGACCATCCAGAACACCGAGCCGAAGTACAGCAGCGCCGGGATCAGCGCGGCCTTGGCCACCTCGAAGAACGGCACGTTGATGGTCTCGGCCATGATGAAGGCCACCGCGCCCATGATCGGCGGCATGATCTGGCTGCCCATCGACGAGGTCGCCTCGACGCCGCCGGCGAAGGCCGGGCGATAGCCGAAGCGCTTCATCAGCGGGATGGTGAACTGCCCGGTGGTGACCACGTTGGCCACACCGGAACCGGTGATGGTGCCCATCAGCGCCGAGGACACCACCGACACCTTGGCCGGGCCGCCGACCTTGTGGCCGAACAGGCCCATGGCGAAGTCGGTGAACAGCTTGATCATCCCGGCCTGCTCGAGGAAGGCGCCGAACAGGATGAACAGGAAGATGTAGGTGGCCGAGACGTAGGTCGGCGTGCCGTACAGCCCCTCGGTGCCGAACGACAGCTGGTTGACGATCTGGTCGATGCCGTAGCCGCGGTGCATCAGGTCGCCCGGCAGGTACTGGCCGAACAGGCCGTAGACCAGAAACATCGCGCAGATGATCGGCAGGGCGATGCCCATGACCCGCCGTGCGGCCTCGAACACCAGCACGATCAGGGTCAGGCCGATGAGCATGTCGGCCGTGGTCAGGTCGCCCGAGCGCTGGATCAGGTCCGCCTCGAAGTACCACTGGTAGCCCGCCGTGGCCATGCCGGCCAGGCCCAGCAGCCAGGCCAGCGGTTGCCAGGGGCGCTTGGCGCCGAAGGCCGGCACGCTGATGAACACCAGCAGCAGCAGGAAGCCGACGTGCACCGCACGCAGCACCTGGGTCGACACCGGGTGGAAGGCCGCGGTGACGATCTGGAAGATGGAAAACAGCAGCGCGACGGCAAAAAGCGCCTTCGGCCAGTCGGACGGGCTGGCGCCCAGACCCTGATTCTGCTCACTCATGGAGTGCAAACCTCGTGACTACTTCGATACGGAGACAGAGTCGCCAACAAAACCCACCGCCTGTGAACGCCGGTTTTATTCGCGATTCTGCGTCGGATGGGTCGGCCGCAATGCGGCCAGCCCCATCGCCGGCGGGCTGCCTCGAAACCTTGTCGCGGCGGCGATCCGCAGGGTGTCGCGGGGCCGCCCAGGCCATGCGCACCGGTGATCGTTGCAACGCTGCCGAGACAGCCCACCAGGGCCGTGGCGCCATGCCACGGCCCGCCCTGCATCAGAGCGCGCCGGCTTCCTTGTAGAAGCGCTCGGCACCCGGGTGCAGCGGGATCGGCAGGTTCTGCGTGGCGCTTTCCAGCTTGATGTCCTGGGCCGCGGAGTGGGCGGTGCCGAGACGATCCAGGTTGTCGAACATCAGCTTGGTCATCTGGTAGGCCACCTCGTCGGAGACGCCTTCATGGCTGACCAGGATGTTGGTGATGGCCACGGTGGGCACGTCGCTATCCTGGCCGTCGTAAGTGCCGGCCGGGATGGTGGCGGCCTGGTAGGCGGCGTTGTCGATCTTCGCGGTGACTTCGGCCGGGATGGCGACGAAGCTGATCTTCATGGTCGAGGCCAGGTCGCGGATGGCGGCCATGCCCAGCCCGGAGGACTGCAGGGTGGCGTCCAGCTGGCGGTTCTTGATCAGCTCGACCGACTCGGCGTAGGGCAGGAACTCGACCTTGCCCATGTCCTCGTAGCTCAGGCCGGCGGCTTCGAAGATGGCGCGGGCGTTGAGCTCGGTGCCGGACTTCGGCGCGCCGACGGAGATGCGCTTGCCCTTGAGGTCGTCCAGGGTCTTGATGCCGGATTCGGCGTTGGCGACGATCTGGATGTAGTTCGGGTAGGTGCCGGCGATGGCGCGGATCTTCTTCAGCGGCGCCTTGAAACCGGCGTCTTCCACGCCGTTCCAGGCATCGGCCACCGAGTCGCCGAGGGCGAAGGCCAGTTCGCCGCGACCGGCCTGCAGCAGGTTGAGGTTTTCCACCGACGCCTTGGTCGCCTGCACCGAGGTCTTGGCGCCGTCGATGCCGTTGCTGTACAGCTGCGACAGGGCCACGCCGATCGGGTAGTAGACGCCGCTGGTGCCGCCGGTCAGCACGTTGATGAAGGTCGGTGCGGCGAGCACCGCGGTGCTGGCAGTGATGGCCGCGGCAGCGGCGAACAGGCTGAGTTTCTTGGTCAGTCGCATGGAAGTATCTCCGTCGTTGTTATGGCTTTATGCAGAGTTTCACTCTAGACGACGCCGGTCAGGCGACGTCGGCGGTGCGCGATCAGCGGCACAGGGTGCAGCGTCGGACAAGGGCCGCGGCTGGCGCGGTCGAGAGGCGGCCCATGCACGGCAGCATGGCGCGGAAGACTGGGCAGTTCATGGGCAGACCTCTTGTCGTTGTTATGGTCGCCGCGGCGGCAAGCTGCCGGGCGACTGAAACAGTCATAGCAGATGCCGTGCCAGGGCCTGAAAGGCCCGCAATAGAGGGGTTTAATCGAAAGACGGGGGGCGTCGCTGAGCGGGAATCCGCCTAGCCCTGTGACGCAGTCGGCAAAAATCCGCTTATCGGGTCACCCGGATGCAGGCCAGCAAAGCCATGGCCCGCCGGCGGGCGATCGGCGTTACCAACATCGCCGGCAGGCGGGCTCCTAAGAGGGGGGTTATTCCTCGCCGCCGGGCAGATAGTCGCCGCGCGCCAGGCCGTGGCGCTGCATCTTCTCGTTGAGGGTGCGGCGCGGCAGCTGCAGCATCTCCATCACCGCGGCGATATTGCCCTGGCATTGCAGCAGGGCGTTGTGCAGGCATTGCGCCTCGAAGGCCTCCATCTGCTGGGCCAGCGCCTGGCCGGCGAAACGCTCGGCCGGCGGCGGGCTGGACAGGCCGAGGGCATGGCGCTCGGCGGCGTTGATCAGCTCGCGCACGTTGCCCGGCCAGTCGTGGCCGAGCAGCCGCGCCAGCTCGCTGGGCGCCAGCGGTGGCACCTCGCGGCCGTGGCGTTCGGCGGCGGCGCGGGCGAAGTGCTCGAACAGCAGCGGAATGTCCTCGCGGCGCTCGCGCAGCGGCGGAATCTGCAGGGTGGCGACGTTCAGACGGTACAGCAGGTCCTCACGAAAGCGACCGGCCTTCACCTCGCCCTGCAGATCCGGCTTGGCCGCGCTGATCACCCGCAGGTCGACCTGGATGCTCTTGTTCGAGCCCAGGCGTTCCAGGGTCTTCTCCTGCAGCACGCGCAGCAGCTTGACCTGCTGCGCCAGCGGCAGACTCTCCACCTCGTCGAGGAACAGGGTGCCGCCGTCGGCGTGCTCGATGCGGCCGATGCGCTTGGCCTGGGCGCCGGTGAAGGCGCCGCTCTCGTGGCCGAACAGCTCGCTCTCGAAGATGGTCTCGGGAATCGCCGCGCAGTTCAGCGCGGCGAAGGCCTTGCCGGCGCGCGGGCTGAAGTCGTGCAGACAGCGCGCCACGCGCTCCTTGCCGCTGCCGGTCTCGCCGCGGATCAGCACGTTGACCGAGGTGCCGGCCAGCTCGAGGATCTGCCGGCGCAGGTTCTCCATCGGCCGCGAGATGCCGATCAGCTGGCTCTCGATACGGCCCTTGTCGGCCACCTGCTGGCGCAGCTGGCGGTTCTCGCAGACCAGGCGGCGCTTGTCGAGGGCGCGGCGCACGCTGTCGAGCAGGCGCTCGGGGGTGAAGGGTTTCTCGATGAAGTCGTAGGCGCCCTGGCGCAGCGCCTGCACCGCCATGGGCACATCGCCATGGCCGGTGACCAGGATCACCGGCAGGTCGGCGTCCAGCGCCAGCAGCTTGTCGAGCAGCTGCAGGCCATCGCTGCCGGGCATGCGTACATCGCTGACGACTATGCCGGGGTAGTCGCGATAGACCAGGGCCAGGGCCTCGGCCGCGCTGGCGCAGCTGCGCACGGTGAAACCGGACAGCTCCAGCCACTGCTGCACTGCCTCGCGAATCGCCGCCTCGTCGTCGACCACTATCACCTGAGCGCTCATGGCACCTCCTCTCGAAAACGGCGGGCAGTGTAGCCCACAAGATTCAACGCGGTCCGTAGGGTGGATGACGCTGTTTTCATCCACCATGGTTGCCATGGCCTGGTGGATGGGTGAAGCGCCATCCACCCTACGCACCACCAATTCCCCGGATTGCAGCCGGGCTACGGAGCGTGCACGGGCCGTGGGCGGGGCTTTAACCGCGAAACATCGGCGCTGCTGTCGCGGCTATAGCCCCCTGCCACAGGGTCACGGCGCCGCCGGCAAGCTCAGGGTGAACCGCGCACCGCGCTCGCCGTTGTGCGCCTGCAGGCTGCCGCCCAACTCGCGGACGATGCCGTAGGACACCGCCAGGCCGAGGCCCAGGCCCTGGCCCACCGGCTTGGTGGTGAAGAACGGCTCAAACACCCGGCCCAGGGTTTCCTCGGCGATGCCGCCGCCGCTGTCCTCGACGCTCAGCAGGCAGGCGTCGCCGTCGCGGGCGATACGCACCTCGAGGATGCGCGCCTCGCTGTCGGCCATGGCGTCGAGGGCGTTGTGCAGCAGGTTGAGCAGCACCTGCTCGAGGCGGATGGCGTCGCCGAGCACCTCGGCCTCGTCGTCCACCCGCGTGCGCAGTTCCACCTGCTCGCTGCGCATGCGCGGCGCCAGCAGCTGCAGCGCCTGTTCCAGCACGTCACCCAGGCACAGACGCTCGCTGAGGCCGGCCGGGGTCTTGCGGGCGAAGGTCTTCAGGTGGCCGGTGAGCGCGGCCATGCGCTGCAGCAGGCCGTCGATGCGCTGCAGGCCCTCGCGCACCGCTTCCGGCCGGCCGCTGTCGAGGAGCAGGCGCAGGCTGCCGAGCTGCATCTGCAGGGCGGTCAGCGGCTGGTTGATCTCGTGGGCCAGGGCCGCCGACATCTGCCCCAGGGCGGCCATCTTGGCGGCGTGCACCAGGCCGTCCTGGGCCTGGCGCAGCTCGGCGGTGCGCAGCTCCACCTCGCGCTCCAGGCGCTCGCGGATGCCGGCCTGCAGGCGCTGGTTCTTGCGCCGCTGGGCGAGGAACAGCAGCAGGAAGGCCAGGGTCATCCACACCCCGGCGGCGGCCAGGCGGTAGCTGCGCACGCTGTCGGCCAGGCCGGACGGCTCGCCGAGCAGGTGCAGGGTCCAGCCCTCCTCGGGCATGGCCAGGCGCTGCCAGAGGTAGTCGCGGCTGCCGTCCGGGCCGTCCACCCGCACCCACTGGGCATCCTCGTCGATGCGCCGGTGGACCTCCTGAGCCAGCGGCTGCAGCGCCTGTTCGGCGTACTTGCGCACCTCCACCAGCTCGGCCCGCGCCTGCTCGTCGAGCGCCTGCAGGGCGCGGAAGCGCCAGGCCGGCTTGTTGCTGAGGATCACCACCTGGTAGCTGTCGGCCACCAGCAGCACGCCGGGCTGGCCGACCCATTCGCGCTGCAGCTCCTCCAGCTCCAGCTTGACCACCAGCACGCCGAGCAGGCTGCCGTCGTCGTCGCGCACCACATGGGAGAGGAAGTAGCCGGGGATGCCGGTGGTCACGCCGACCGCGAAGTAGCGCGCGCCCTCGTCGCGCAGGGCGTCCTGGAAGTAGGGGCGGAAGGCGTAGTTGTTGCCGACGAAGCTGCTCCAGTCGCGCCAGTTGCTCGCTACCAGGGTCTCGCCGCGGGCATCGAGCAGGTACAGCACGGTGGAGCCGGCGGCGGCGTTGAGCCGTTCCAGGCGCTGGTTGAGGGCATGGCGCAGCTGGCGATCCTGCGGCGCGCGCAGCAGGCTCTTGATGTCGCTGTCCAGCGCCAGCACCTCGGGCACCGAGCTGAAGCGCTCGACCAGGGTGCGGATCGACTGGGCGTAGAGCTGCAGCTGGCCGCGCGCCTCGACGCTGCGCTCGGCCCAGGCGCGCTGCTCGGCATGGCGCCCGCCCAGCCAGACGCTGAGCAGCAGGCCGGCGAGAATGGCCAGAACGGTGAAGGCGACGCGGTAGCGGTGCTGCTGCGGCATGGGCGGCTCGGAGGGCGGAGTCGAGCCGCATCTTACTCCAGCAGCTGCTCAGCGATAGAGGTCGGCGCGGGTCCAGGGCAGGTCGTGACTGCCGTCCTCGCGCGGCTTCACCGCGAGTATCTGGTGCAGGTTCATCCAGCCATGCTGGAAGCCGTAGGCGCAGCCGGCCAGGTACAGCCGCCAGATGCGCAGGGCCTTTTCCGGCACCAGCGCCGCCGCCTGCTGCAGACGCTGCTCCAGGCCCTGGCTCCACAGCTGCAGGGTGCGCGCGTAGTGCAGGCGCAGGCTCTCGACGTCGACGATCTCCAGGCCGGCCTCGCTGATCGCGGTGCCGATGGTGACCAGGTGCGGCAGCTCGCCCTGGGGAAACACGTAGCGGTCGATGAACTCGCCGGCGCCGCGCCCCACCGGGCGGCCGTCGGTGAAGCGCGAGGTGATGCCGTGGTTCAGCACCAGGCCGCCGGTCTTCACCGCAGCGAACAGGCGCTGGCAGTACAGCGCCAGGTTGGCGTGGCCGACGTGCTCGAACATGCCGACGCTGACCACCTTGTCGAAGCGACCGTCCTGCGGCAGGTCGCGGTAGTCCAGCAGCTGCAGCTCGACCCTGTCGCCCAGGCCCTCCTCGGCCACGCGCTGGCGGCCCAGTTCCAGCTGCGCCTGGCTGAGGGTGATGCCGAACACCTCGGCGCCGAACTCGCGCGCGGCGAAGCGAGCCAGGCCGCCCCAGCCGCAGCCGACGTCGAGCAGCTTGTCACCGGCCTGCAGGCGCAGCTTGCGGCACAGATGGCGCAGCTTGGCCTGCTGGGCCTGGTCGAGGTCTTCCTCGCCGGTCTCGAAATAGGCGCAGGAATAGACCATGTCGCGGTCCAGCCACAGCCGGTAGAAGTCGTTGGACAGGTCGTAGTGGTAGCTGATGGCGGCGGCGTCGCTGCGCTTGTCGTGGGCGGTGCGCAGCTCCACCGGCGCGGTGGCGTCGCCGAGCAGCGCGCTGCTCAGCGCATCGCCCACGGCGATGGCCTGATCGATCGGCCCTTCCAGGTCGAGCTTGCCCTCGACATAGGCGCCGCCGAGGGCGTCCAGGCTGGGGCTGGCCAGCTGGCTGACCAGGCTCGGATCCTTGACCACCAGGGTCACCTTGGGCCGCGGCCCCAGGTCGATCTGCTTGCCGTCCCACAGCTTCAGACGCAGCGGCAGCTGGAGTTCGCGGAGTACGGATGGCAGTTGCGCGAGCATGCGAAACCCTCCTGCGGATGCACGTGAAGACACATCCAGCCTAGTCCAGATGATCCCTCTGTCAGGCCAAGGGTTCAATTGCCCGGGCAACACGCCGCGCCGTGGGCCCGAGGGTCAGTCCCGGTCGATGCGCAGTTCGGGCAGCGCCCGGCCCGCCACCAGGCGCTCGTCGACCAGGCGGATCACCGCCGCCTCATCCTTGATGCCGTACCACTCGCCCTGTGGATAAAGGCTCGCGGTCGGCCCCAGGTCGCAGGGGAACTGGCACTGGCTGCGGGTGATATGCACACCGCCATCGCACTCCAGCCGGCCGGCGGCCTTGAGCCGCTGGCGCAGGCTTTTCCACAGGCCGAGGGCGCCCTTGCGGGTGCAGCGCGGGCCGTTGCACAACAGCAGGCGCTGCGCGTGCGGCGGGATCTGCGACCAGGCGTGCTGCGCCGGCAGCGGCGCCACCTCGCTGCAGGGGAGATGCGCCGCACGGCGCTCGAGCAGCGCGCCCAGGCCGTCGAGCCAGGCGTCTTCCAGCGCCGTGCAGAGCACGAACACCTGGGCCCCGTCGCCGCGCTCGGCGATACGCTGGCGCAGCCAGTCGCGGTGCGCGGCATCGGCGCGCGGCTCCAGATCCACCACCAGCAGCGGTCGCGGCGCCTGGTCGATGGCCTGCCAGCAGCCGTCCTGCTCGCTGTCATACAGGTGCGCCTCACCGAGCAGCGCTTCGATGCGCTGCTGCAGACGCTCGGCCGATGCGCCACGCCCCAGGCCGGGGCCGATAAACAGGATGCGCGCGTAGGGGGCTTGGTTCATCGGGGTCTCCAAAACGGGCCGGCAGTCTAGCAGCGTGCCGAGCACTGAAGGCAATCCGTAGGGTGGACGTCGCTTTTTACGTCCACCACAACGGTGGATCGATGAAGCGTGATCCACCCTACGCCAACGCACCCGCCCTTGGGCCACAACGCAAATCCGTGGGAGGGTCTTTAGCCGTGACGGCAGCAGTCCAGCATGTAGGTTGGGCTGAGGAGCCTGCGACGAAGCCCAACGGGGATTTTCGGTGGCTGGAGATCGCCGGGCGGAGCCCTGCGGGCGCCCTGTTGGGCTTCGCTGCGCTCAGCGCCAACCTACCGCGCCAACGCGGCCCACAGGCTATCCGGATCCTCGAATTCCCGCGTCACCGCCGGCAACGCGGGACGACGCAACAGCAGCACCGGCAGGCCCAGTTCGCGGGCGACCTGCAGCTTGGGTTCGGTGGAGGCGCTGCCGCTGTTCTTGCTCACCAGCACGTCGCAGCGGATGCGGGCGAACAGCGCGCGTTCCGCGTCCAGGGAGAACGGCCCGCGCGCGCCGATGATCTCGGCGCGCGGCGGCGCCGGTTCGCTCTGCAGGCAGCGTACCGTCCAGTGCTGGTGGGCGGGAATCTCGTGCAGATGGGCCAGCGGTTCGCGGCCGGAGGTGAAAAACGGCCGCTGGAATGGCGCCAGCGCGCGGGTCAGTTCATCCCAGCCATCCACCTCGCGCCAGTCGTCGCCCGGGCCCGGCTGCCAGCCGGGGCGACGCAGGGCCCAGCAGGGCACGCCGGCGATCTCGGCGGCGCGGGCGGCGTTATGGCTGATCTGCGCGGCATAGGGGTGGGTCAGATCCAGCAGCAGCTCGATGCCTTCGCTCAGAATAAAGGCCGCCAGGCCTTCGGCACCGCCAAAGCCGCCGACGCGCACGCGGCAGGCCAGATCGTCCGGCACGCGGCCGAGGCCGGCCAGGCTGTAGACGGTCTCCGGCCCCAACCAACGGGCCAGGCGCAGCGCTTCGGTGGTGCCGCCGAGCAGCAGGAGTCGCGCACTCACGCCTTGCGCACCGCCAGCAGGGTGATCGGCAGTGCGGCGCGCCAGGTATCGAAACCGCCCAGCGGCTGCGCCTGGGCCACGCTGAGCCGCAGCAGCTCGCCACCCTGCAGCTCGCGAAAGGCCACCAACGCCGACTCGCTCTGCAGGGTCACGGCATTGACCAGCAGACGCCCACCCGGCTTGAGCGCGGCCCAGCAGGCGTCTAGCACACCGGGCACCGTGACGCCGCCGCCGATAAAGATCGCATCCGGCGTCGGCAGCCCGGCCAGCGCCTCGGGCGCGTGTCCGGCGACCAGTTGCAGCCCGGGTACGCCGAGGGCGTCGCGATTGTGACGGATATGATCCTGACGCCCCTCGTTGGCCTCGACGGCGATGGCGCGGCAAGCCGGATGCGCGCGCATCCACTCGATACCGATGGAGCCACAGCCGGCGCCGACGTCCCACAACAGCTCGCCGGGCAGCGGCGCCAGGCGCGCCAGGGTCACCGCGCGCACGTCACGCTTGGTCAGCTGGCCGTCGTGGCGGTAGGCCTCGTCCGGCAGGCCGCAGGTCGGCGGCAGCAGTTGCGCACCGGCGTCGGCCAGGCATTCCACCGCCAGCAGGTTGAGGTCGGCGCCCCGCGGCAGGTTCCAGCTCGCGGCCAGGCCATCGAGTCGGCGCTCCTCCGGCCCGCCCAGATGCTCCAGCAGGGTCAGGCGGCTGGCACCGAAACCACGGGTGCGCAACGCTGCGGCGACCTGTGCGGGCGTGTCGCCATCGGCGCTCAACACCAGCAGGCGCACGCCGGGAAACAGCCGGGCGTTGAGCGTGGCCAGCGGCCGGCCGACCAAGGAGACCACCTCAACCTCCTGCAGCGGCCAGCTCAGGCGCGCCGCCGCCAGCGACACCGAGGACGGCGCCGGCAGCACCCGCAGCTCGTCGGCCGGAACCTGGCGCGCCAGACTGGCGCCGACGCCGTAGAACATCGGGTCGCCGCTGGCCAGCACACACAGCGCCTCGCCGCGCCGCGCCAGCAGCGGCTCAAGGTCGAAGGGGCTGGGCCAGGTTTCCCGCTCGCCACCGATGCAGGGCGGCAGCAAGGCCAGCTGACGCGGCGCGCCGACGATGCGCGTAGCCGCCAGCAGTGCCCGACGCGCGGCCTTGCCCAGGCCGGGGTAGCCGTCTTCGCCGATGCCGACCAGGGTCAACCAGGGTTTCATCCAATGTCCTCGCGCAAGCCCGACGGAGCGCCTGTCCGCGCTCCGAGCAAAGCGGGCATAATAGCGCCTTCGTCGGTGCCCTTGAGTCGATACGACTCCGCAACGGGCCTAAGAGGGAACACGGTAAAACCGTGGCTGCCCCCGCAACTGTAAACAGCGAGTCCAATGCAATCGGCCACTGGGTAACCGGGAAGGCGCGGCGGACGAAGACCTGTCAGCCAGGAGACCTGCCGACGAACGCTGGTCGCGAGTGCCAACATCGGGCGGGGTGTACCGATGCCATGGAATCCCCCTGTGGGCGGATTTCGCTGGTTCGGTCGCCGCGTCGTTAGCCACAGGTGACCGCTTGCCCGCCTCCATTCGCCCTTCCGCCTGCCCCGGCCTGCTGCGCATCGTCCCCGCGCTGGATGGCGGCATCTGCCGCATCAAGCTGCCCGGCGGCGTGCTGCGCAGCGCCCAGGCACGGGCCATTGCCGAGGCGGCGCGGCATGGCGCCAGCGGTGTGCTGGAGCTGACCAACCGCAGCAACCTGCAGATCCGCGGCGTGCTGCCCGGCCAGGAAAGCGCGCTGATCGACGCCCTGCTGAGCGCCGGCCTCGGCCCGCGCGTGGCCGCCGCCGACGATGTGCGCAACCTGCTGCTCAGCCCCGCCGCCGGCCTCGACCCACACATGCGGATGGACGTGCGCCCACTGGCCGGCCAGTTGCTCGACCTGCTGCAGGACACCCCGGCGCTGCATGCCCTGTCGGCCAAGTTCGCCCTGCAACTCGATGGCGGCGAAGCCCTGGCCATGCGCGAACATCCCCACGACCTGTGGCTGGCGGCTGAAGACGAGCAGCATCTGCTGCTGGGCCTGGCCGGCTGCCCTGGCGATGCGCCCGTGGCGCGCGTCGAAGCGAGCCAGGCGCTCGAACTGGTGCGCCAGCTGCTGCTGCTGTTCCTCGAGCTGGCCACGCCCGAGCAATCGCGGATGCGCCAGTTGCTGGCGCAGATCCCGGCCAACGAACTGCTGCAGCGCCTGCAGGCACGCCTGGATTTTGCCCTGCAGCCGGCACCGGCCAGCTGGCAGCCTGCCGCCACCGTCGAGCGCGCGCCGGCTGGGATTTATCCACAGGCGCAGGCCGGCCTGTGCATGGTCGCCGCTGGCGCCCGCCTCGGCCGTCTGCATGCCGAACAACTGACCACGCTGGCCGAGCTGAGCGAACGGCATGGCGACGGCGAACTGCGCCTGACACCCTGGCAGGGCCTGCTGCTGGGCAACGTCGCCGAAGCCCGCGCCCGCGAGCTGCCGGCTGAGCTGGACCAGCTGGGCCTGCTGACCCAGGCCGACGAGCCGCTGCTCGGCCTGGTCGCCTGCACCGGTTCGGCCGCCTGCGCCCGCGGTTTGGCCGACAGCAAGCAGCACGCCCTGCACCTGGCCGAGCTGCTGCGCGCAAGCCACGCCCGCCCGCAAGTACACCTCAGCGCCTGCCCGCGCAGTTGCGCCAGCGCGCGCGTGCAGCCCTACACATTGCTGGCCAGCACGCCCGACCACTACCAGCTCTACCAACGCACGCCCGAGACGCCCGGTTTCGGCCGTCTGCTGGCGCCGGCGATGACCATCGACGAGGCCGGCGCCTGGTTCGCCCGCCAACATCCTGCAGGAACCCCCGATGCTTGATTACATCCGCGACGGCCAGGAAATCTACCGCCGCTCCTTCGCCACCATCCGCGCCGAGGCCAACCTCGAAGGCATCCCCGCCGACCTGGAAAAACTCGCCGTACGGGTGATCCACGCCTGCGGCATGGTCGACGTGGTGGAGGATCTGCGCTTCTCCCCCGGTGCCGGCGCCGCCGGCCGCGCCGCGCTGCTGGCCGGCGCGCCGATTCTCTGCGACGCGCGCATGGTCGCCGAGGGCATCACCCGCCCGCGCCTGCCGGCCAACAACCAAGTGATCTGCACCCTGCACGACGCCGGCGTGCCGGAGCTGGCCCGCGAACTGGGCAATACCCGCTCGGCGGTGGCCCTGGAGCACTGGCGCGAGCACCTGGAGGGCAGCGTGGTGGTGATCGGCAATGCCCCCACCGCGCTGTTCTACCTGCTGGAAATGCTCGACGCCGGCGCGCCGAAGCCGGCGCTGATCATCGGCATGCCGGTGGGCTTTATCGGCGCGGCGGAATCCAAGGATGCCCTGGCGGCAGACAACCGCGGCGTGCCCTACGTGATCGTGCGGGGCCGCCGTGGCGGTAGCGCCATGGCGGTGGCCGCGGTCAACGCCCTGGCCTCGGAGGTGGAATGATGGCCGGTCGTCTGCTCGGTCTCGGCGTCGGCCCCGGCGACCCCGAACTGCTCACCCTCAAGGCCCTGCGCTTGCTCCAGTCGGCACCGGTGGTGGCCTACTTCGTGGCCAAGGCCAAGCACAACGCCGGTCACGGCGGCAATGCCTTCGGCATCATCGAGGCCCATCTCACCGAGGCGCAGCAACGCCTGCCGCTGGTCTACCCGGTGACCACCGAGAAGCTCGCCCCGCCGCTCTCCTACGAGGATGTGATCGCCGACTTCTACGACACCTGCGCCGCGCAGATCGCCCGGCGGCTGGACGCCGGCCAGGACGTGGCGGTGATCTGCGAAGGCGACCCGTTCTTCTACGGCTCCTACATGTACCTGCACGACCGCCTGGCCGACCGCTACGAGGTGGAGGTGGTGCCCGGCGTGTGTTCCATGCTCGGCTGCGCCTCGGTGCTCGGCACCCCGCTGGTGTACCGCAACCAGAGCTTGAGCGTGCTCTCCGGCGTGCTGGCGGAAGAGGAGCTGGAACAGCGCCTGCGCGACGCCGAGGCCGCCGTGGTGATGAAGCTCGGGCGCAACTTCGACAAGGTCCGCCGCGTGCTGCGCAAGCTGGGCCTGGATGGCCGCGCCCATTACGTCGAACGGGCGACCATGGCCGAGCAGAAGATAGTGGCGCTGGACGAGGTGGAGCCGATGGATTCGCCCTATTTCTCGATGATTCTGGTGCCCGGGCAGAAATGGCGCGGCTGAATCCGTGGGGTGGATGACGCTTCACCCATCCACCGCGCGCAATGGTGGATGAAAAAAGCGTCATCCACCCTACACGCTACGGCGCATTTGCGTAGCCCGGATGCACTCCGGAAAACCCATTCCCCGGATGGCATCCGGGCCACAGGATTTACCGCATGAACATCGTCATCCTCGGCGCCAGCGCGCTGGCCATCGCACAACGCATCCAGGGGCTTTATCCACAGGCCGTGATCCATGGCCTGCGCGGGCGCGCCGATGGCGCCGAGCGCCATTACGACGACTTCGGCGAGACTCTGCGTAGCCTGTATCGCGCAGGCCAGCCACTGCTGGTGCTATGCGCCGCCGGCATCGTCATCCGCAGCCTCGCCCCGCTGCTGGCGGAAAAGGGCGCCGAACCACCGGTGCTGGCCCTGGCCGAGGATGGCAGCGCCGTGGTGCCGCTGCTCGGCGGCCTGGCCGGGGTCAATCGCCTGGCCCGCGAGATCGCCGCGCACCTGGGGGTTACGCCGGCCATCACCACCAGTGGCGAGCTGCGCTTCGGCACCTGCCTGCTGGAGCCACCGGCCGGCTACGCCCTGGCCGACCTGCAGCAGGGCAAGCGCTTCGTCAGCGACCTGCTCGGCGGCGAGAGCGTGCGTATCGAGGGCCAGGCGCCCTGGCTGGAGGCCGCGCAGCTGCCTGTGGACAAGGCCGCGTCGCGGGTGATCCATATCACCGCCGAGCAGCGTCCACCGAGGGCCGACGAGCTGCTGATCCACCCGCGCTGCGCCGCCGCGCTGATCGAACGCCCCGATGCCGAGCTGCCGACACGTCTGCAGCAGGCGCTGAGCGATGCCAAGCTGGCGCCGCAGGCGCTGGCCTGCCTGCTGGCGGACAAAGGCTGGATGGCCAACGCCGAGCTGCACGCCGCCGCAGCCGAGTTGAACCTGCCGCTGCGTTTTATCCACAGCGACTCCCAGCTGCCTGCCGAATGCCACCGGGGCGACGGCCTGCGCCTGCTGCTGGGCGACCAGCCGCTGCAGATCGAGCGCCTCGGCCAGCGCCGCGGCCGCCTTAGCGTGGTCGGCCTCGGCCCCGGCGCCGCCGAGCACATGACCCCGGCCGTGCGCCGTGCCCTGGACCAGGCCGAAGATCTGCTCGGCTACGACACCTACCTGAAGATGGCCGGCCCGCTGCGCGCCGATCAATGCCTGCACCCCAGCGACAACCGCGAGGAACTGCAGCGCGCCGCCCACGCCTTCGAACTGGCCGCCAGCGGCCGGCGGGTGGTGATGATCTCCTCCGGCGACCCCGGCGTGTTCGCCATGGCCGCCGCCGTGATGGAGGCGCTGGAAAGCCCGCAGAGCGAGGCCTGGCACGGCGTCGAGCTGGAGGTGCTGCCGGGCGTCTCCGCCGCCCTGGCCACCGCCGCCAAGGCCGGCGCGCCGCTGGGGCATGACTTCTGCCTGATCTCCCTGTCGGACAACCTCAAGCCCTGGGCGGTGATCGAAAAACGCCTGCAGCATGCCGCCGCAGCGGATCTGGCCATGGCCTTCTACAACCCGATCTCCAAGGCCCGCCCCTGGCAGCTCGGCCGCGCCCTGGAGCTGCTGCGCCAGCACCGCGAACCGCAAACCCTGGTGGTGCTGGGCCGCGATATCGGCCGCCCCGCCGAAGCGCTGCGCAATCTGACCCTCGGCGAGCTGACGCCGGAGCTGGTCGATATGCGCACCCTGGTGATCATCGGCTCCAGCCAGACCCGCCGCTTCCCCCGCGCCGAGGGGGGTGCGTGGGTCTATACGCCACGCTGGTATCCCGACTGAGTGGCCGATGGCCAGGCCCCGAATTGCATCCGGGCTAGCCGATATGCCGGGGCAGCGGCCGTCTCATTCGGCCTGGTGGCAGACCACGCACAGCTTGTTGCCGTCCGGGTCGCGGAAGTAGGCGCCGTAGTAATCGGGGTGGTATTCGGGGCGCAGGCCCGGTGCGCCGTCGCAACGTCCACCCTGGACGAGCGCCAGCCGATGGGCCTGGTCGACCTGGGCGCGGCTCTGCGCCAACAGCGCCACCATCTGCCCGTTACCGGGATGATGGG
Organism: Pseudomonas sp. AOB-7; assembly: GCF_003696305.1. Classification (GTDB taxonomy): domain Bacteria; phylum Pseudomonadota; class Gammaproteobacteria; order Pseudomonadales; family Pseudomonadaceae; genus Aquipseudomonas. The sequence continues at coordinate 23,820 of NZ_RFFK01000023.1, forward strand.
CGGCGCCGTCGAAAGGCTTGCCGATCAACAGCAACGGTCGGGGCTCCGGCTTCGATTGCCAGGCGGCCCAGGGCTTGTGCTCATCGACAAAGCGCAGCTCGATGCCCAGCAACGCCATGAGCGGCTGGTAGAAGGCCCAGGCCCGAGGGAAGTCGCTCACACCGATATAGATATGGGAAAACATGCAGCCTCCTCGTTGCCCAGCCTTCAGGCCTGCAGCGCATCGCCAACGGCATAGTAATGACCACCGGCGACATGATGCAGGCTGCGCAGAGCCGGATCGGCGGTCTCGAAGTGCCAGCGGCCGTCGCGGAACACCCGCTCGTCCGCCCAGGCCGCGATCACCTCGCCGATGAACAGGTCATAGGCCTGCTGGTTGTGCGGCTCATCGAGCAAGCGGCAGACCAGCCAGGCCGAACAGCCGGCCACCAGGGGCAGGTCGTGGCCGTCCATTTCGAACAACTCGACACCGGCGCGGGCCAGCTTCGCCGGCTCGTCGGCGAGGCTGGTATTGCCCACCGCCTGGGTCAGCTGCAGCTGCGCCACGGTCGGAATCTGGATGGCGAACAGGCCGCTGCCTTCGATCAGCGCGCGGGTGCGGGTGGCCTTGTCCAGCACCAGGGTGAGCTTCGGTGGGTCGAAATCCAGGGCGCAGCACCAGGCCGCCGCCATGACGTTATCCACAGCCTGGTGGCGGGCGGACACCAGCACGGTGGGGCCATGGTTGAGCAGGCGGTAGGCCTTGGCCAGGTCGACGGGACGGATGGACGCGCTCATGCAGACTCCTGAAAGCGGAAAAGGCGCTCGCATGCTGGCCCGTGAAGACCCGCATCGCAAGCGCCGGCGGCAGTGGATCAGAATTCCTGCACGGTGGGGCGCAGGACGATCTCGTTGATGTCGACATCGGCCGGCTGCTCGATGGCGTAGGCGATGGCACGCGCCACCGACTCGGCCGGAATCGCCTGCCTGTAGAAATCGACGACGAAGTCGCGGCTCTGCTGGTGGGAGCTGCCGAACTTCAGCTCCGAATCCACCGCGCCGGGCTCGATGGTGGTGGTGCGGATGCGGCCACCGACCTCATGGCGCAGGCCTTCGGAGATGGCGCGCACGGCGAACTTGGTGCCGCTGTAGACGGTGCCGCCCGGGCTGAACACCTTGATCCCGGCCACCGAGGCGATGTTGATGAAGTGCCCGGCATTCTGCTGCTGGAACACCGGCAGCGCCGCGGCGATGCCGTACAGCACGCCCTTGATGTTGATGTCGATCATGCGCTCCCACTCCTCGACACGCACGTCGCTCAGCGGCGCGATGGCCATCAGCCCGGAGTGATGTCGGGTCCTTCTGGGCTCATTGAGATGTATCGATAGCCAATTGCAACGTGTTGATTTAAAAGAAAATTCGTTGCAATGGTTATCGTGACCTATCGCCGATTAGCAGAACGGATTGGCGGTAGCGGGGACGGTAGTAAACAGCGGTTGGATTGAGACCGTTCTGTTTACTATCCGGCCAAAACCGGTCTTTGACGGTAAATCGCTCCTTGGGAAAGCTTGCCCTGTGCGGCTTTCCCGGCATCAACAGGTCTCCTGACCCTTGACGGTAAAAGCCGTCATGAACAGGAGTAAAAACCTCGATGCTTACTGATACCAAACTGCGCAATCTCAAGCCCAAGTCCAAGCTGTACAAGGCTTCCGACCGCGATGGTATGTACGTGACGGTATCGCCTACCGGTACCGTCACCTTTCGCTACGACTACCGTCTCAATGGACGCAGAGAAACGCTAACCATCGGACGCTATGGTCCGACTGGCATATCCCTGGCCATGGCTCGCGAGAAGCTGCTCGATGCCAAGCGCATGGTCGCCCTGGGCAAGTCTCCCTCCCTGGAGAAGCAGCGCGCTAAGCGGCGCCTGAACGCCGCCAAGAATTTCGGTGAAACGCTGACGAAGTGGTTGGCCGGTGCGCGCATGGCCGACAGCACTCGTGCGATGCGTAAAAGCATCATCGACCGCGACATCCTGCCGGTCTTCGAGAACCGGCTGCTGACCGAAATCACCCCTGACGATCTGCGAGCCCTGTGTGCCAAGGTAAAGGCTCGCGGGGCGCCGGCAACTGCGGTCCATATTCGCGACATCGTGAAACAGGTCTATGCGTTCGCGATCCTGCATGGCGAGAAGGTCGAGAATCCGGCTGACGACGTTAAGGCGTCTTCCATCGCTATTTTCGCGCCGAAGGACCGGGCGCTGAGCCCGACCGAAATTCGGCTGGCCTTCCATCAACTGGAGACAATCGCCGCGTATCCCACGATCAAGCTGGCCTTGCGGCTGGTGCTGCTGACCTTGGTTCGCAAGAGCGAGTTGATCGAGGCGACCTGGGACGAAGTGGATTTCGAGAACGCCACCTGGACGATCTCCAAGGAGCGGATGAAGGGGCGTAACCCGCACGTTGTCTACCTGTCGCGCCAGGCCTTGGACATCTTCGTGGCGCTGCACACCTGTGCGGCCGGTTCCCGCTATGTGTTGCCCTCGCGCTATGACCTCTACCGCTGCATGTCGCACGCCACCCTGAACCGCATCACTCAGCTCATCGCCTCCCGCGCGAAGGAAGCAGGCCTGCCGTTGGAGCCGTTCACCGTCCACGACCTGCGCAGGACTGGTTCCACGCTGCTCAACGAGGTGGGTTTCAACGGCGACTGGATCGAGAAATGCCTGGCTCACGAAGATGGTCGCTCCTCTCGCTCGGTCTACAACAAGGCCGAGTACGCGGAGCAGCGCCGGCACATGCTGCAGGAGTGGGCGGACATGATCGACGCTTGGATCGATGGCCGCACTCATGTTCCCCAACTGCTGCCGGACAGCGTCGTGGTGCCGGTGTTGAGTGCCACGGTTTAAGGAAAGTGCAAGGTTGTCAGTTGACAACCTTGCCGGTCATGCGAATACTGGAGATCACTGATGACCCGTCCTTCTCACTCGAAGAAAGAGGTCGAAGAAGCACTCAGGCATGCCGAAGAGCAGGGCTGGCGCATAGAACTGGGTGGTAGCCACGCTTGGGGACGAATCTACTGCCCCTACAACGATGAAGAGTGTCGCTGCGGCGAGTTCTGCATCACCAGTGTGTGGAGCACACCGAAGAACCCAGGCAACCATGCGCGTGCCCTTCGGCGCGTCATCGACAACTGCACCACGCACCGTAAGCAGCGGCAGACCACCGAGGGCGCAGAGGAGTAGCGCTATGGAATACATCTTCACACTGAAATACCAACTGGCCGACGATGATCGTGACCCGGAAGCGTTGGTCGAGCGCCTCGGCGAGGCCGGCTGCGACGATGCCCTTATCGGCATTGGCCAGCCAGGCCGGTTGGCGCTGGAGTTCACCCGTGAAGCGGAGAACGCTGAAGAGGCTGTGCGCAGCGCACTGGTCGATGTGCGCAGTGCCGTACCTTCAGCGAGGCTGATCGAGGTGGTGCCGGATCTGGTCGGGCTCACCGATGTAGCGGAGATCGTCGGCGTGTCGCGCCAGAATATGCGCAAGCTGATGTTGGCTTATCCGGGCAGCTTCCCTACGCCTGTGCATGAGGGCAGTGCGTCGATCTGGCATCTGGCAGACGTGCTGACCTGGCTACAGGCCAAAGGCAGCTATCTGCTGCCTGGCGGTATCTTGGACGTGGCTCAGGTGGCCTTGCAGGTCAACCTGGCCAAGGAAGAACGACGGCTAACGCGCCCGGCCTCCAAGGAACTGCAAGCCCTTGTCGGATGAGGTCGGTGCCGACTTCATGCTTGGTTTGAGCCCGCCCGGACAGGGCGGGTTTTCCTTAGATAAACATCCGGCTTGCTGATATTGAGCCGAGGAGCCTGCTTGCGCTCCTCGATCCAGGCCTCTACCTCGGCAAGATCCCAGACCACGCAACGTGGTGTCAGGTTGAAGCGCCTGGGGAACTCGCCACGGCGCTCCATTTCGTAGATCGTGGATTCAGCCAGAGGGACGATCAGTCTCAGCTCATGCTTGCGAATTGTGCGCCGGAAGGGCAGGGGGCTGCCCTTCGGGAACTGCGGAAGCGACTCGTAGGCTTCTGTACCCGGCAACGGCAGCGGTAGGGATTGATCAGAGGCGGTATCGAGAACCTTGGTTTTACGCAAA
>NZ_RFFK01000024.1 GCF_003696305.1 Pseudomonas sp. AOB-7
CTTTGCGCCGGGAAAACCTGGAACAGCGCCGGCGCAGCTAACGGCCGGTGCGCGCGGGGCACCCTGCGGTCTTTGCGGCTTAAGGTACTCCGGCAGAGGGTAGCGATTACCGAATGCATAGCCAACAAAAAGGCCACCTCGAAGGTGGCCTTGTCGTTTCTGCTCTATGGCTCAGTCGCCGCGGTATTCGCAGCCGCTGGTGCAGGTCTCGTGGATGCGCACGCGCGACAGTTCTGGGAGCAGGGGTTTGACCTGTTGCCAGATCCACTTAGCCAGCACTTCGCTGGTGGGGTTTTCCAGGCCGGGGATGTCGTTCAGGTAGTTGTGGTCGAGTTGCTCGTAGATCGGCTTGAAGATCGCCTTGATCTCGGAGAAGTCGCGAATCCAGCCGGTATAGGGGTCGACCTCGCCTTCGATATGCAGGGCGACGCGGAAGGAGTGGCCGTGCAGACGACCGCATTTGTGGCCTTCCGGCACATGGGGCAGGCGGTGGGCCGCCTCGAAGATGAACTCTTTGAACAATTCCACAGTACAGCGCTCGCGTGAGATGGCCGTCGATCAGGCCCTGAGCCGCGCAGTTTATCAGGTCTGCCCGGACGCCTGGGCGTTCAGCAGTCGGCGGATCTGCTGCGTCAGGTAACGGTGGAAGCGCCGATCGTGCCAGTAGGCCATATGGCTTAGTGGTGTATGGCGTTTGTACCAGGGGCCGACGGGCAGGGCGCGATCTTCGTGCACCAGGGCGGCGTAGGCGGGGATCGCGCGCAGCGGGTAGCCGAGTGGGTCGGCCGGTGCGTAGACATTCAACCAGCGAGCCTGCTGACGTACCGCGTCGCTCAGGCAGTGGCCGGGAAAGCGGATTGGCAGCACCGGGTCGTAGGCGAAGGTGAATAACGGGATGTTGCAGCCGAAGGTGACGATGCCGGCCAGGGTTTCCAAGGCCAGGAAGGGGTCGTGCGGGCAACTGGGGGTAGCGTTGAGTTTCTGCTGGTCCCAGGCGAAGTTGGAGAAGATGTGCCCGCCCAGGGAGTGAGTCAGCACCAGCAGCGGGGTCTGTGGATCGACCTGAGCGCGCAGGGCATTGAGGCCGCTGCGCAGGCACTGGTGCACTTCCTGGTAGGTGGTGTCGTAGGCCTCGCTGACCTTGCGGTAGCCGGCGGCGTCGCCGAGAAACAGAGTGACGATGCGGCGTAACCAGCGCCAGCGCACGGGTTCGCGCTCGAGGCGGGCGAGGAAGGCGTGTTCGCGTTTATCCAGCACGCTGGCCCAGTACAGGGTCTGGAACGCCACCTGCTGGGCGTCGTCGCCCAACTGGCGGCGCAAACCGCGGATCAAACCCTGGGCGAACTGGTGTTGTCCCTCGTGGTCGCGGCTGTCGGGCTGGTTGCCGATGCCGTGGATGATTGCGACTGCCAGCTTCATGCATCCTCCCTGATTGCAGCAGCCTAACCAGCGGCGCTGGCCGCGTCCATCACAAGGGCAGCAGGCGTTCGCCCAGGCGCCCGCTGTCGACCAGTTCGAGGAATTCGTCGCCGAGTCGCACGCTTTCCGCCATCGCCTGGCGCCAGTAGCGTTCACGGCCGGCGTCGTCACCCAGGTAGCGTTTGAAGTCGCTGCGGTCGGGCAGCTTGCCGTGGGGCAGGCGTGCCAGGTACTCGCGTGATGGCGCGAGCAGCAGCACGTCCTGCAGGCGAGTGCGGTCGCCGCGGCGCCAGGGCATGCTCTTGTCGAACCAGCCGGGGATCACCCGGTCGGTGAAGTGCGGGTAAAGCACGATATCCTCGCCGCTGTAGGGCAGGTCGAGGTGATAGTCGAGCAGGCCGCCGTCGCGGTAGGCGCCGGGCTCTAGCCCGGGAATCTCGCGGATCGCTTCCATCACCATGGGGATCGAGCCGGACGCCAGCAGGGCGTGGCGCAGGTTCTCCGCGGTGAGGGCGTGAAAGTGCGAGCGGAAGTCGCGCAGTTGCGCCAGTGGCGGCAACTGGCGGGCGTCGTGCAGGATCACCCGGTCGAAGTGACGCGCCAGACGTTGGCGCGCCAGCAGGTTGTTGCCGATCACCGACGACAGCCCGAGGCTCAGCTTGCCGCGGTGGTCGTGCTGCAGCAGGCCGTGGCTCTTCACCACCACGATATGCAGGCGATGGTACTGGTTGGCGACTATGGCCGCGTCCTGGTCGGCGAGCAGCTCGTGCAGCATCTGGCGGCAGCTGCCGGACACCTCGGCCATGCTCACGCCCTTGGCGAAGCGCTGGGCGGTGTAGAGTTCGCCGAGGCGGCGGATGCCGGCGGCGGCGTCCGGCAGGCAGGCGCTGGCGAAACGCCAGGAACCGATGGAGGCGCCGATCAGCGCGCGTTCGCGCGGCGCGCGCGGCAGCCAGTCGCCGAACAACGCCAGATCCAGGCCCTGGATGCCGAGGCCCTTGGGCCCGCCCGCGGCGCCCGGCAGGATGCCGACATCCGCCGGGCTCAGGCCGTGCTGGCGAATCCGCACCAGGGCTCTGGGGCCTGCCCTGAGGGTCAGGGCAGGGGACTTGATATGGATCGCGCTCATCGCTGCCTCCGTCACGCAAGCAGGCGATTATAGGGCCATGGACGCGCAGGCCAAGTGACTTCAGCGGCTGAATGACGCCGGCAATTCAGCTTGAATTAAGTGCACGGGCCTAGAGTGGCAGGCATCGAATCACTTTCCGGAGGATGCTCCATGAACCTGTTGACCCGCCTGCTGGCCATCGCTGCACTTGCCAGTGCCAGCCTCATTGCCCATGCTCGCGACCTGGGCCCGGACGAAGCGCTGCGCTTGCGCGACGCCGGCACCATCAAATCCTTCGAGTTGCTCAACCAGGCCGCGTTGGCCCAGCACCCGGGCTCGCGCATCGAGGAGACCGAGCTGGAGGACGAATACGGTCGCTACATTTACCAGATCGAACTGCGCGATCCGCAAGGCGTGCAGTGGGACCTGGAACTGGATGCCAGCACCGGCGAAATTCTCAAGAACCATCAGGACGATTGATGAGCTTGCGCAGCACCACGGCATTTTTGTTGCTCCTGGCCGCCAGCCTCGCCGCCGCCCCGGGCGTGGCCCGCGATCTCGATCAGGACGAGGCCCTGCGCCTGCGTCGCGAGGGTGTGATCATGCCCTTCGAGCAGCTGATGCAGCGCCTGGAGCAGCAGTATCCGGGCGCCACCCTGCTGGAGGCGGAGCTGGAGGAGGAGGACGGCGTGCTGGTCTACGAGGTGGAAATCCTCACCACCCAGGGCGTGGTACGCGAGCTGGAGCTGGATGCCCGCGACGGCAACATTCTGAAGGACGAGGAAGACGACTGATGCGCCTGTTGCTGGTGGAAGATCATGTGCCGCTGGCCGACGAGCTGACGGCCAGCCTCAGTCGCCAGGGCTATGCCGTGGATTGGCTGACCGACGGCCGCGACGCCGCCTACCAGGGCGCCAGCGAGCCCTACGACCTGATCATTCTCGACCTCGGTCTGCCGGGCAAGCCGGGTCTGGAGGTGTTGCAGCAGTGGCGTGCCGGCGGCCTGGCCACGCCGGTGCTGGTGCTGACTGCGCGCGGCTCCTGGGCCGAGCGCATCGAAGGCCTCAAGGCCGGTGCCGACGACTATCTGACTAAACCTTTTCATCCTGAGGAATTGGCCCTGCGTATCCAGGCGCTGCTGCGTCGTGCCCATGGCCTGGCCAACCAGCCGCAACTGGAGGCCGCCGGCCTGCAACTGGACGAGAGCCGCCAGTGCGTCACGGTCGGCGGCGAGGCCGTCGACTTGACCGCCGCCGAGTTCCGTCTGCTGCGTTACTTCATGCTGCATCCGGGGCAGATCCTGTCCAAGAGCCACCTGGCCGATCACCTGTATGACGGCGAGACCGAGCGCGACTCCAACGTCATCGAGGTGCACGTCAACCGCCTGCGCGGCAAGCTGGGGCGCAACGTGATCGAGACACGCCGCGGCCAGGGCTACCGTTTCACCGGGGAGCAGGGTTGAGGTCGATCCAGCGTCGGCTCAGCCTCGGTCTGGCCGGCGCCCTGCTGCTGGTGGGCCTGGTGCTGGCTCAGGCCAGCCTCTGGGTGTTCGACCGTGGCTTGCGCGCCTACCTGGAGGAGGATCTGCGCGACGAGGCGCAGGGCCTGCTCGCCGCCCTGGTGCGTGGCCCGGCCGGCTTGCAACTGGACGAGCGGCGCCTCGATCCGTCGTTTCAGCGGCAGTTTTCCGGGCATTACTTTCGTATCGACTTTGCCGACCGCAGCTGGCGTTCGCGCTCGTTATGGGACCGCGAACTACTCAAGCCGCAAGGCTCGGGTATGCAGGCCGAACTCGGCGACGGTCCGCAGGGCCAGCGCCTGCTGGTCTACCGCGCCGATTACCGGCGTTACGGCGAGGCGCTGTCGATCAGCGTGGCGCAGGACTACGAGCCGGTGCTGCAGAGCTTCCGGCGCATGCAGTGGCTGGGCCTGGGCATGGGCGGCGCGGCGCTGCTGCTGATCCTGATCGCCCAGCGCTACACCGTGCGCCGCGCGCTGCGCCCGTTGGAGCAGGTGCGCCGGCAGATCGTCCAGTTGCAGCAGGGCCAGCGCAGCGAGCTGGACGCCGAGGTGCCGGAGGAGCTGGAGCCGCTGGTGGCGCAGATCAACCACCTGCTGGCCCATACCGAAGACACCCTGAAACGCTCGCGCAACGCCCTGGGCAACCTCGGTCATGCGCTGAAGACGCCGCTGGCGGTGCTGATCAGCCTGGCCGGACGCGACGAACTGGCGGCGTACCCGGCGTTGCGCGCCAGCCTGCGCGAGCAACTGACGCAGATCGAACAACGCCTGAGCCGCGAGCTCGGCCGCGCCCGCCTGGCCGGCGAGGCGCTGCCGGGGGCGCGTTTCGACTGCGCGCAGGAGCTGCCCGGTTTGTTCGCCACCCTGGCGATGATCCACGACCGCGGCCTCGACCTGGATTGGCAGGCGCCCGCGGGGCTGGTGCTGCCGCGCGATCGCGAGGACCTGCTGGAGCTGCTCGGCAACCTGCTGGACAACGCCTGCAAATGGGCCGAACGGCGGGTGCGGCTGTCCATCGAAGAGGGCGCCGCGGGCTATCTGCTGTGCGTCGACGACGACGGCCCGGGCATCGACGCCGAGCGGCGCGAGGCGGTGCTCGGCCGTGGCACCCGCCTGGACGAGCAGGTCGCCGGGCACGGCCTGGGCCTGGGCATAGTGCGCGACATAGTCGAGGCCTGGGATGGCCGCATCGAGCTGCAGGACAGCCCGCTGGGCGGGCTGCGGGTGGCGATCAGTCTGCCGCGGCGCTGAGCCCGCCTGCATTCAGTCAGAGCATCACATGCCGTTGGCAAAGGCCGGGTTGTCGAAACCGATGGCCTCGCGTACCGGCTGCAGGGCGCGGGCGTAGCGCACCAGGACATCGAGGGCGTAGTCGATGCGCGCGCGGATGCGCTCATCGGCCTCGTCCGCCGCCTGCGGGCCGTTCAACACCTTCTCCACCTGGCGCACGATCAGGTGCTCCGGCAGGTAGCACAGGCGGCAGTTCTTGTAGCTGGAGGCGCGCAGCTCGCTGATCGGGTAGGCGCCGCCGACCCCGGAGGACACACCCACCAGCAGCCCCGGCTTGTGCGCCAGTTCGGCCTTGCTGGCGTAGATGAAGAAGTTCTTGATCGCCGGGCAGGCCATGCCGTTCCACTCCGGGGCGAGGATCACCACGGCGTCGGCGGCGGCCAGTTGTTGCCGGTACAGCTCCCAGGGGCCGCTGTCTTCAGCCGGCCACAACGGCAGCGGGGCCAGGCCCAGGTCGATGACGTTACTGCTCTCCGGCGTGGTCTGCTCCAGTTCGATCAGGCGCTGGCGCAGAAAGCGCGCGACCTTGCCCGACTGGCTGTTGTTGCGGCTGGACCCGGCGACTAAGGCGATATTGAGCATGCTGTTTCCCCCTTGAGAAGCATGGATGAGGCGATGCACCGCGCGCGGCGCGAATAGATCCGCACCTGCAGGTGCGCACGATTGGCGGCGGCATAGCGCAAAAGAACGCGCAGGCTAGGCCATTGCCTGCCTGCGCGGCAAGGGATCGGCCGCCAGAATGACGGCCGTTTCGCGTCACACGCGGAACTGGTCCATCAGACCCTGCTGGTGGTTGGCCAGGCGATTGAGGTTCTGGCTGACCTGCGCCGATTCCGCGGCCTGGCTGCTGATGGCCTCGGTGACGTCGCGGATCGAGGCGACGTTGCGGTTGATCTCCTCGGCCACCGAGCTCTGCTCCTCGGCGGCGCTGGCGATCTGCAGGTTCATGTCGGTGATCAGGCCGACCGCCTGGCCGATGCGCTGCAGCGCCGCCACCGCCTGCTGCACCTGTTCGACGCTGCCCTGGGCCTGGCGATGGCTGCTGTGCATGGTGCTGACCACTTCGCGAGTGCCGTTTTGCAGGCCCTCGATCACCTGGCGGATTTCCTCCACCGAGTCCTGGGTGCGCTTGGCCAGGTTGCGCACTTCGTCGGCGACCACGGCGAAACCGCGCCCGGCCTCGCCGGCGNCTCGAGCACCGAGCCGATCTGCTCGCTGCTGCTGGCCAGGCCTTCGACCTCCTGCATGGCCACGTTCATCTCGTTGGCCAGCAGCTCGATGGTGCTGGTGGTCTTGTCGATCACCTGCAGGCCCTCGCGGCTGGCCTGGTCGGCGTTGCGCGCGGCCTCGGCGGCCTGGGCGGCGTTGTGCGCGACATCCTGGGCGGTGGCGCTCATTTCCTGGAAGGCGGTGGCCACCTGATCCACCTCGCGGTATTGCTGCTGCATGCCGGCACTGGTCTGGCTGGCGATGGCGGCGGACTGGTCGGCGGTGCCGCGGGCGTCGAGCACGCTGCTTTTGACGTCGGCGATGATCGGCTGCAGCTTGTCGAGGAAGCGGTTGAACCAGCCGGCCAGCTCGCCCAGTTCGTCCTGCTTGGCATAGTGCAGGCGGCGGGTGAGGTCGCCTTCGCCGCTGGCGATGTCCTTGAGCATGGCGGCCACGCCGAGAATCGGTCGGGTCACGCCGCGGGCGGTCAGCCACATCAGCAGCAGGCCGGCGAGCACCGCCAGCAGGCCGAGCAGCAGCGCCTGCAGGCTGTCGCCGGCGCGGCGCTGGTCGAGCTGCTGGCCGAGCTCGATGGCGCGTGCCAGCAGCACCTGCTCCGGCACCTCCACCAGCACGCTCCAGGGCTTGGCCTCGGGGATCGGCTGGAACGGGCTGAGCACCCGCAACATCTCGCCGTGGTCCAGCTCCGCGGCGCTGCCGGCCTGGATCAGGCTGCGCAGCTCGCCGGCATGCTCGCCGTAGGCCTTGTCCACCGCCTGGCTGAGCAGCGCGCCGTCGCGGCTGTGGCCGGCGAGCAGGGCGGCGGGGCTGAGGATGCTGATGTGGCCCTGGCCGTCGTAGAGCTCGCGATTGGCCTCCTGGCTGATCTGCTGCAGGCTGGCCAGGCTGATGTCGACGCCCATCACGCCGATCACCTTGCCGTCCAGCTCCAGCGGGAAGGCGATGCTGGTCATCAGCGTCTGCTGGCCGCCGACCTCGTCGTAGTAAGGCTCCAGCACGCAGGCCTGGCGAGTGTCGCGCGGGCAGGTGTACCAGGCGTTGTAGGGCACGCCGTTGGCGCCGGGCGTGGCGTCGGCGAGCATTTCCTCGGGCATCGACTCGGATTCCAGCGTGCCGGGGGTGGGCTGCGCCCAGTACAGCGAGAAGCGCCCGGCGTCGTTGCTGCCCAGTTCGGCCTGGTCGGCGAAGAGTTCGTCCTTGCCGTCCAGCGCGTTGGGCTCGAACACCAGGTACAGACCGAGCAGCGCGGGGTTGGCCTCCAGGCTGGTGCGCACCTGGCGGGTCAGGTCCTCGCGCAGGTCGAAGGCATCGAGAAAGCGCTTTTCCGCCTGTTCGCGGAGGAACAGGATCTGCCGCGAGAAGCCCTTGCCGTACTGGTAGGCGTCCATGAAGTAGCGCTGAATGCGGATCGCCTGCAGCTCGCCGCGCGCCTGCAGGCGCAGCTTGGCGCTTTCCTCCAGCATGCCGTACGAGGCCTCGCGCACCAGGCCGGCGCTGCGGCTGGACTGGTACTGCGAGGCGCCCACCAGCAGGGTGACGATGGCGAGCAGACAGAGGCCGGCGAGCAGGGTGATCTTCCATTGGATCGAAAGACGGCTGAACAGCATGGGGCGTTCCTTTCTTCGATGGACTACGGCTGGTTATCGGTACGCCGGCGGCTTTCTTGATCGGCGCGCGTGCGGGATCGGGATTATGCACGTTTCGCTCGAAATTCTGAACGCCTGCGTTTTTGACAGCCGTGGCCGCATGCGGCAGAGTACGCGGCTTTTTTCGGCCCGGCGCCTGCGCCGGCATTTCTGTAGGTGGAGCGGTTTATGAACGCAGTAATAGCGGCGGTCGGCATCATGCTGATCCTCAGCCTGTGCCGGGTGCACGTGGTGGTGGCGCTGATCATCGGCGCGCTGGCCGGCGGCCTGCTCGGCGGCCTGGGCGTGGAGGGCACGCTGAGCGCCTTCAACCAGGGCCTCGGCGGCGGCGCCACGGTGGCGCTGTCCTATGCGCTGCTCGGCGCCTTCGCCGTGGCCATCGCCAAGTCCGGCCTGGCCCATGCCCTGGCGGACAAGGCGCTGGCGTTGGTCGGCCAGCAGGACGCGGCCGGTGGCGGCCTGCTCAAGTGGTTGCTGATCGCGCTGCTGCTGGCGGTGGCGATTTCCTCGCAGAACATCCTGCCGATCCATATCGCCTTCATCCCGCTGCTGGTGCCGCCGCTGCTCTACGTGCTGAGCAAGCTGCAGCTCGACCGCCGCCTGATCGCCTGCGTGCTGACCTTCGGCCTGATCACCCCCTACATGTTCCTGCCGGTGGGCTTCGGCGGCATCTTCCTCAACGACATCCTGCTGGCCAACGTGGCCAAGTCCGGGGTGGACGTCAGCGGCGTGAACATCACCCAGGCCATGGCCATCCCGGCGCTGGGCATGCTCTTCGGCCTGCTCGTGGCGGTGTTCTTCAGCTACCGCGGCAAGCGCGTCTACGACCTGGCGAAGATCGAGCAGGCCGAGCGCGTCGACGTGCAGTACAACCCGCTGAGCCTGCTGGTGGCCGGCGTGGCCATCGCCGCGGCGTTCGTCGTGCAGCTGTGGCTGGACTCGATGATCATCGGCGCCCTGGCCGGCTTCGTGATCTTCTCGGTGTCCGGCGTGGTGCGCTGGAAGGAGGCCGACGGGCTGTTCACCGAGGGCATGAAGATGATGGCGATGATCGGCTTCATCATGATCGCCGCCGCCGGTTTCGCAGAGGTGATGAAGGCCACCGGCGAGGTCAAGACCCTGGTCGACGGCGCCGCCGCGCTGATCGGCCACGACAAGGCGATCGGCGCGCTGCTGATGCTGCTGGTCGGCCTGCTGGTGACCATGGGCATCGGCTCGTCCTTCTCCACCATCCCGATCATCGCGGCGATCTTCGTGCCGCTGGGCGTGCAGCTGGGCTTCAGCCCGCTGGCCATCGTCTGCATCGTCGGCACCGCCGGCGCCCTCGGCGATGCCGGCTCGCCGGCCTCCGACTCGACCCTCGGCCCGACCGCCGGGCTCAACGTCGACGGTCAGCACAACCATATCTGGGACAGCGTGGTGCCCACCTTCCTGCATTACAACCTGCCGCTGCTGGCGTTCGGTTGGGCCGCCGCCATGCTGCTGTGACGAGTCCGCGCCGGCTCAAGTGTCCGGCGCCACGGAGCGCTTGATTCCTGCACGGGGCTGCCGGTACATCGGTAGCCCCGTTTTCGTTCAGGCCACCACCGCGGGCGTCGGTCGCCTATCTGAGTCAGAGCGGAAAGTCCCAGCGCTTGATCGCCTCGCTCAGGTGCTCGATCCAGGCGCGCACCGCGGGCGACAGGCCGCGCCGGTGGCTGTAGGCCAGCTGCACGTGGCCCTGGGGCACGCTCCAGGCCGGCAGTAGCGCCAGCAGACGACCGTCGGCCAGCTCTTCGTGGCAGAAGGTGGTGGGCAGCAGGGTGATGCCCAGGCCGGCCAGGGCTGCCTGCTTGCGAACGGCGAAGTCGTCGATGCCCAGCCTGGCTTCCAGCGCGACTTCGTGGGCCTCCTGCGTGGTGTTGTGGTGAAAGCGCAGGTGGATGCGCCGATCGGCGCCGAGGGCGCCGAGCGCCGGCAGGCGTTGCAGGTCTCTGGGGTGCTCGATGCGCGCGCCGCAGAGCAGATCGGGGCGCGCCACCACGTGGGCGCGTGCCGGCACCAGGCGGCGGGTGATCAGCCCCGGCTCCTCGTCGTCGAGGTTGCGTACCCGCAGCGCCACGTCCACGGCTTCATTGAACAGGTCGACGCGGCGGCTGGTCTGCAGGATTTCCAGCTGCACCTTGGGGTAGCGGATGAGGAAGTCGTTGATCAGCCCGGGCAGCAGGGCCAGCCCGCTGGGGGTGGAAAAGCGCACCCGGCCGCGCGGTTCGCTGGTCAGGCTGGCCACCGTCTCCTCGGCCTGTTCGGCCTCCAGCAACATGGCCTGGCAGTGGCGCAGGTAACGTTCGCCGATATCGGTCAGCACCAGCTTGCGCGTGGTTCGTTGCAGCAAGCGGGCGCCCAGGCGGTTCTCCAGTTCGGCGATGCGCCGCGACAGACGCGACTTGGGAATGCCCAGTGCGCGGCCGGCCGCGGCGAAGCCACCGGCTTCCACCACCTTGGCGAAGTAGAACAGATCGTTGAGGTCGTGCATGGTAATCGTCCTATAGGTGGGACGAACTATCGCATTTTTCCGGTCTTATCGTGCATTGGCTCCATGAATAGCATCTCTGCCATCTCGTCGCGAAACGCGCGCCCATTTGGAGAGCCCCATGAAACTGTTGCACCTCGATTCAAGCATCCTCGGTGAGTCCTCTGCCTCCCGCCAGCTCAGCCGAGCCGTGGTCGAGGCCTGGACGGCGGCGGTGCCTGGTACTCAGGTCAGCTACCGCGATCTGGCCAGCGACGCGCTCAGCCATCTGTCCGCCGCCAGCCTGGTGGCAGCCGGCACCCCGGCCGAGCTGCGCGACGCCGCCCAGCGCCACGAGACCGAACTGGCCGAGCGCACCCTGGAGGAATTCCTCGCCGCCGACGCCATCGTCATCGGTGCGCCGATGTACAACTTCGCGATTCCGAGCCAGCTCAAGGCCTGGATCGACCGCGTCGCGATCGCCGGCAAGACCTTCAGCTACGGCGAGAACGGCCCGGTCGGGCTGGCGGGCGGCAAGACGGTGGTGATCGCCTCGAGCGCCGGCGGCATCCATGCCGGTCAACCCTCGGGCCAGGCACACGAGGACTACCTGGTGCGGGTGCTGAACTTCCTCGGTATCGATGACATCGAGATCGTCCGTGCCGAAGGCCTGGCCTATGGCGAGGAGCCGCGTGCCGCGGCGCTGAGCGGCGCCGCACAGCGGATCGCCGAGCTGTTCGCCACCGCCTGAGCGGCAGGCTGAAACGACAAAGCCCGCTTCGGCGGGCTTTGTCGTTGCTGCGCGGAGCGCTGGATCAGACGATCACGCCCTGGCTGCGCAGGTAGTCGTCGTAGGTGCCGCTGAAGTCGGTCACGCCGTTGTCCGACAGCTCGATGATGCGGGTGGCCAGGGAGCCGACGAACTCGCGGTCGTGGCTGACGAAGATCAGCGTGCCGGGGTAGTTCTCCAGCGCCAGGTTGAGCGCCTCGATCGATTCCATGTCGAGGTGGTTGGTCGGCTCGTCCATCACCAGCACGTTGGGCTTTTGCAGGATCAGCTTGCCGAACAGCATGCGGCCCTGTTCGCCGCCGGAGATGACCTTGACCGATTTGAGGATCTCGTCGTTGGAGAACAGCATGCGCCCCAGGGTGCCGCGGATGGTCTGCTCGCCGGTGGTCCACTGGCCCATCCAGTCGAACAGGCTGACGTCGTCTTCGAAGTCGTGGGCGTGATCCTGGGCGTAGTAGCCGACCTCGGCGCTTTCCGTCCACTTCACCGCGCCGGCATCCGGCGCCATTTCGCCGACCAGGGTACGCAGCAGGGTGGTCTTGCCGATGCCGTTGGGGCCGATGATGGCGACGCGCTCGCCGGCTTCGACGGTGAAGCTGAAGTTCTTGAACAGCACCTTGTCGTCGAAGGCCTTGGAGACCTTCTCGATGGTCACGGCCTGGCGGTGCAGCTTCTTGTTCTGCTCGAAGCGGATGAACGGGCTGACCCGGCTGGACGGCTTGACCTCGGCCAGCTGGATCTTGTCGATCTGCTTGGCGCGCGAAGTGGCCTGCTTGGCCTTGGAGGCGTTGGCCGAGAAACGGCTGACGAAGGTCTGCAGCTCGGCGATCTGCGCCTTCTTCTTGGCGTTGTCGGCCAAGAGCTGCTCGCGCGACTGGGTCGCGGCGGTCATGTACTCGTCGTAGTTGCCGGGGAACAGGCGCAGCTCGCCGTAATCCAGGTCGGCCATGTGGGTGCAGACCGAGTTGAGGAAGTGACGGTCGTGGGAAATGATGATCATGGTGCTGTTACGCGCCGTGAGGATGTTTTCCAGCCAGCGGATGGTGTTGATATCCAGGTGGTTGGTCGGCTCGTCGAGCAGCAGCACGTCCGGATCGGAGAACAGCGCCTGGGCCAGCAGCACGCGCAGCTTCCAGCCCGGCGCCACTTCGCTCATCGGGCCGAAGTGCTGCTCCAGCGGAATCCCCAGGCCCAGCAGCAGTTCGCCGGCGCGGGATTCGGCGGTGTAGCCGTCCATCTCGGCGAACTCGCCCTCCAGCTCGCCGACCTTCATGCCGTCTTCTTCGCTCATTTCCGCCAGCGAGTAGATGCGATCGCGCTCGGCTTTGACCTTCCACAGCTCCTCGTGGCCCATGATCACGGTGTCGATCACGTTGAATTCTTCGTAGGCGAACTGGTCCTGGCGCAGCTTGCCCAGGCGCACGTTGGGTTCGAGCATCACCTGGCCGCCGGACGGCTCCAGATCGCCGCCGAGGATCTTCATAAAGGTCGACTTGCCGCAGCCGTTGGCGCCGATCAGGCCGTAGCGGTTGCCGTTGCCGAACTTGACGGAAACGTTCTCGAACAGCGGCTTGGCGCCGAACTGCATGGTGATATTAGCGGTGGAGATCAATTGCTTGTCCTGCGGGGCTGCGGTGGTTAATCGCCTTTCCCGGTTCCTGCACCCGCGCCCGCCACGTCGCTTGTGGCAGGCAGCTGGGCGAACTCGTTCCTGTTGAAGGCCGAGTTCAGCCGCTGGGTATAGGTCGAGGAACATCCACACGCGGTGCCCCGGGCCGGCTTGCGCTGAAGCCATGGGGGCCGGCCTGTCGTCAGGCATGTGTTGGCGTGGTCTGTCGGGCGTCGTATCGCCGGCGCTTGGGGATGCCCTGGGCAGCCAGCGCGGCGTGAAGCGCGCAATGGTACCACTTGGCGGCATGATCCACAGCCCGCGCTTGCGCCACGGAAAGACGAAAGGGCGTTCGGCGGATGGCGATGCCGAAGCCAGCTTGCTCAGCTTGGCGATGCGCGGCGTCATCTTGTCGGGCGGGCTTTGTCGGCAGTGCGCGTTCTCGGGCGTCAGGTCGGGATTTTCTTTCTTCCGGCTGTCGACACCCTAGTGGAAATCCCGACTCTTCACGTCGAGCCCGGTCAGCAGCGGGCTCAGGTCGACCAGGCGCCCGGCGATGACGTGGCGCACGCCGTCGGCGCTTTCCAGGTGACCGTCGATGCGCAGCAGCCGTGCCTGCAGCAGCACCCGGCGCTGGCGCTCGGCCAGGTCATGCCAGACCACCACGTTGACCATGCCGAACTCGTCTTCCAGGGTGACGAAGATCACCCCGCTGGCGGTCTGCGGGCGCTGGCGGCCGATCACCAGGCCGGCGACGCTGACCGGGCGGCCGTGTTCGACCGCGCCCAGCTCACGCGAGCTGCGGCAGCGCCTGGCCCTCAGCCGTTCGCGCAGCAGCGCCAGCGGGTGCGGGCCGAGGGTGGTGCCGAAGGTGGCGTAATCCGTCAGCAGGTCTTCGCCGACCGTGGGTTGCGGCAGCGCCACGGGTTCCTCGCGGCTCGGATGGCCGGCGAACAGCGGCAGCTGCGGCTCCACCCCGGCCACCGCCCAGCGGGCGCGGTAACGGTCGCCGGCCAAACCGCGCAGGGCGCCGGCATCGGCCAGGCATTCGCGCGCGCGGGCATCCAGTGCGGCGCGTCGGCACAGGTCGTCCACATCCTTGAAGGGCGCCGCCTGCCGCGCCGCCTCGATGCGTTTGGCAGCCTCCTCGCGAAAGCCGCGCAGCAGGCGCAGCCCCAGGCGGATCGCCGGCTGCTCGCCGCCGCTTGGCTCCAGGCTGCAGTCCCAGGCGCTGTGGCGCACGTCCGCCGGGCGCACCTCGATGCCGTGGCGGCGAGCGTCCTGCAGCACCTGGTCGGGGCTGTAGAAGCCCATCGGCCAGCTGTTGACCAGGGCGCAGGCGTAGGCGGCCGGCTCGTGGCATTTCAGCCAGCAGCTGGCGTAGGTGAGCAGGGCGAAGCTGGCGGCGTGGGACTCGGGGAAGCCGTAGCTGCCGAAGCCCTCGATCTGGCGGAAGATGCGCGCGGTGAATTCCGCCGTGTAGCCTTTTTCCAGCATGCGCGAGGTCAGCCGCTGGCGATGCGGCTCCAGCCCGCCATGGCGCTTCCAGGCGGCCATCGAGCGGCGCAGTTCGTCGGCCTCGCCGGGGCTGTAGTCGGCGGCGACCATGGCCAGTTCCATCACCTGTTCCTGAAACAGCGGCACGCCGAGGGTGCGTTCGAACACCGGTCGTAATTCGTCTGAAGGGTATTCCACCGCCTCCTCGCCGTTGCGCCGGCGCAGGTAGGGATGGACCATGTCGCCCTGGATCGGCCCGGGACGGACGATGGCGACCTGGATCACCAGGTCGTAGAACTTCTGCGGGCGCAGGCGCGGCAGCATGGCCATCTGCGCGCGCGACTCGATCTGGAACACGCCGACGGTGTCGGCGCGGCTGATCATGGCGTAGGTCGCCGCATCTTCCTGCGGCAGGCCGGCCAGGGTCCAGCGCGTGCCGCGGTAGCGCTCGATCAGGGCGAAGCAGCGACGCAGTGCGCTGAGCATGCCGAGGGCGAGGATATCGACCTTGAGCAGGCCGACCAGGTCGAGGTCGTCCTTGTCCCACTGGATCACGGTGCGCTCGGCCATGCTGGCGTTCTCCACCGGCACCAGGGTCTGCAGCGGGTGTTCGGAGATGACGAAGCCGCCCGGGTGCTGCGACAGGTGACGGGGAAAGCCGATCAGCTCGCCGGCCAGGGTGAGGATGCGGTGTAGTGACGGGCTGTCCGGGTCGAAGCCGGCCTCGCGCAGGCGCTCGGCGTCCGGCATGCGGTCGCTCCAGCGCCCGCAGCAGTCGGCCAGGGCGCCGACCTGATCGGGCGGCAGGCCGAGCGCCTTGGCCACGTCGCGCAGCGCGCCAGCGCCGTGGTAGGTGCTGGCCACCGCGGTCAGTGCGGCGCGCTGGCGGCCATAGCGGCGAAACACGTACTGGATGACTTCCTCGCGGCGCTCGTGCTCGAAGTCGACATCGATATCCGGCGGCTCGTTGCGCTCGCGCGAGAGGAAACGCTCGAACAGCAGCCGGCTGCCCGAGCCGTCCGGGTTCAGTTCGGTGATGCCGAGGGCGAAGCACACCGTGGAGTTGGCCGCCGAGCCGCGGCCCTGGCAGAGGATGTGCTGCTCGCGGGCCCAGCGGACGATGTCGTGCACGGTAAGAAAGTAGCTCTCGTACTGCAACTCGGCGATCAGCTGCAGCTCGTGCTCGACCTGTGCCCGCACCTTGGCGCTGGCGCCGTTCGGCCAGCGCCAGTGCAGGCCTTGTTCGACCCGATGACGCAGCCAGGAGCTGGCGTCGTGGCCAGCCGGCACCAGCTCGTGCGGGTACTGATACTTCAATTGGCCCAGATCAAAGCGGCAGCGTTCGGCCACCCGTAGCGTCTCGTCGAGCAATTCCTGCGGATACAGCTCGGCCAGCTCCTCGCGGCGGCGCAGGTGGCGTTCGCCGTTGGGAAACAGCCAGGCGCCGGCTTCGGCCACCGGCAGATGCTGGCGGATGGCGGTCATGCAGTCCTGCAGGGCGCGGCGGCCGCGGGCGTGCATATGCACGTCGCCGCAGGCCAGGGCGGGAATCTGCAGGCGCGCGGCCAGGGCCTGCAACTGGCGCAGGCGAGCGGCATCGTCGGCGCCGCGGTGCAGTTCGATGCCCAGCCACAGGCGGTCGGCAAAACGCTGGCGCAACCAGCTGCCCTCGTGCTTGCTGGCCTGCGGTTCGGCCAGCCAGATCGCCAGCAGGCCGGCCAGCGGCGTGTCGAAGTCCTCGCGCAGCAGGCGGTAGCGACCCTTCTCGGCGCGGCGCCGGGCGACGGTGATCAGCCGGCACAGCGCCTGGTAGCCGGCCAGGTCCTCGGCCAGCAGCACCAGCTTGGGGCCGCCCTCGATGGGCATCTCGCTGCCGACGATCAGCGCCAGGCCGTTCTCCCTGGCCGCCTGCCAGGCGCGCACGATGCCGGCGAGCGTGCATTCGTCGGTTATCGCCAGGGCCCGGTAGCCGAGGCGCGCGGCGCGCTCGAACAGCTCGCGGGCGCTGGAGGCTCCACGTTGAAAGCTGAAATTGGACAGGCAGTGCAGCTCGGCGTAGTCGGGCGTCATGCGAACCAGCCGTGCAGCTGCAGCGGCCCTGCGCCGCCGACCGGGCGAAAGGCCCAGGCGCGCTGGCCGCTGCGGGTTTGCACCAGGTAATAGTCGCGGCGCAGGTCGCCGCCGTCCCACCAGCCGGATTCGATGCGCTCGGGCCCGGCGAGGATCAGCAGGCCGGCCTCGGCCAGCGGCTGAGGTTCGCCCAGCAGCCAGCCGGGACGCGGCCCGACGCTGGGCAGCGATGGCGTATGCCGGTCGCTCTCGGCCTGCCAGCTCAGCTCCGGGCGGTGATCGGCGCGGGCGCCGAGGCCCTGCACCGCCTCGTCGCCGAGGCGGGCGCGCAGGCGTTCGCGCAGTTGCTCCCAGGGCAGCGACTGCTGCGGTCGCTCGTCGAACAGCTGGCGGTGCTGCGGGGCGAAGGCGGGCAACTCGCGGGCCTCCAGGCGCAGCGCCAGTACCGGCGCCGGCAGTTGCAGCTGCTCCAGGCGGCCGCGGGTCAGCTCCAGCAGCATGGCCGGATCGCGCTCGGCGCTGAGCAGGCCCACCACCAGCTGGCTGGCCGGGCGATTGCGGTGCTCTAGATGCAGGGTGAAGCGCTGCACGCCGCTGTCGCGCCCGGCCAGGTAGGCGGCCAGATCGGCGGTCAGGCGGCGCAGCGGAAACAGCAACGCCTGGTGTGACTCGACCTCGAAGTTGAGCTCGATACGCGCATCGAAACGATCCGGCGGGCGGTAGAACTCCAGGGCCAGCGCCCGTTCGCCGAGCAGGCTGTCGAGGTGGCGCAGCAGCTCGGCCGGAAAGCGCCGCGCCAGGCCGTCACGCGGCAGGGCGAGCAACTGCTGCAGGCTGCGCAGGCCCATGCGGGCGAGGGCGGAGGCGGTCTCGCGGGACAGGCCGATGCGCTCCACCGGCAAGCGCTCGAGCGCGGCGCGCAGCTCGGCCGCGTCGCCGATCGCCAGACCGTCGTGGACGTTGGCCAGCATGCGCGCGGCGACCGGGTTGGGCGCCAGGGTGATGCGCTGCTGGAAACCCAGCTCGCCCAGCTCCCGGCGCAGGCGCGCCTCGAAGCGCGGCCAGGGGCCGAACAGCCCCAGGCTGGAGCCCACCTCCAGCAGCAGACAGCGCGGGTAGTGCAGGCTGACCTGGGCGCTGAAACCATAGGCCCAGGCGGCGAGAAACTGCTGCCAGCGCTCGATGGCGGCGAGGTCGTAGTCGGCGCTGGCGAAGCCGCGGGTCAGCGCCTGGGCCGCGCTGAGCAGCTGCCTGGGCTTGAGGCCCAGCGCGCGCGCCGCCGGGTTGACCGCCTGCAGCACGCGCCGCTGCGGCGGGCCGCCGAGCAGCACCAGCGGCTCGGCCGTTTCGGCACGCTGGCGCATAACGCCATCGAGCGCCAGCTGCGGCAGCAGGATGCAGGCCCAGAGCGGGTTCATTTCAGGACCAGGCCGCGGCCGGCAGCGGTTGCGCCGGCGCCAGGCCGCCGCGGCACTTGAGTACGCGCAGCTGCGCCGGCCGGGCCTCGATGGCCAGGCGCAGGGCCGCCGGCGAGGGGTTGATCGCCTCGCCCAGCGGGCGGTAGGCGAAGGCCAGGGTCTGCCCGGTCTCGGCCGCCACCTGCAGGCGGCGCAGGGCGCGATCCTCGGCCTGCTGCGGCCAGCACAGCACCGCGCCGCAACTGCCCGAGCGCAGGCATTGCTCGGCCGCCCACAGCGCGTCGCGCCCCTGGGCATGGACGATGCTCAGCTGGCGCAGATCGACCTGCGCCGCCAGCCAGGCCTGGGGGTAGGGCAGATGGGGCGGGGCGACCAGCACTACGCGCTCGCCGGCCTGGGTCAGACGCGCCAGGGTTGGCCACAGCAGGCGCAGTTCGCCGATACCGGGGGCGGCCACCAGCAGCTCGCTCAGCGCCGCCTCGGGCCAGCCGCCGCCGGGCAGCAGGGCGTCCAGCGCGGCATGGCCGGTCGTTTGGCGGCTGGGCGTGCGGGCAACGTCCTGGGCGCGCCAGAGGCGGCGGCTGTCGAAGAGGTGCTCGAGGGCGACCACGGAAGGCATGGCGTTGAAATCGTCCGAATACTGTTTATATGTACAGTATTCGGTTTGCCCGGCACCCGGTCAAGCCGCCGGCCGTCGGTGGGCCCCTCGGGTACGCCGGCCATGAGCAGTGAAATCCAGGAGAGATCTTGCCGCGCTAGATTGCAGGCTCAGTGGTTGGCGGCGCGCCGTATGGCGCGCGATATGCCACCCAATAAACAAGCCCCGCACGGGGCGGAGCTTGTTCTACAGCGCTGGGATCAGGCCGGCACGAGCGGGATCTTGGCGTTGGCCGCTGCTTCGCGGAAGTCGGCGATCTGGTCGAAGCTCAGGTAGCGGTAGATGTCGCCAGCCATGCTGTCGATATCCTTGGCGTAGACCATGTACTCCTCGACGGTCGGCAGCTTGCCGAGAATCGAGGCGACCGCGGCCAGTTCGGCAGAGGCCAGGTACACGTTAGCGCCATCGCCCAGACGGTTCGGGAAGTTACGGGTGGAGGTCGATACCACGGTAGAGTTGGCGGCGACGCGCGCCTGGTTACCCATGCACAG
>NZ_RFFK01000025.1 GCF_003696305.1 Pseudomonas sp. AOB-7
TTGACGTGCGGTTTGTTACGTTCAAATTTTTCTTTAGCCACGACAGTGAACCTCTTGCCTAAAGGGCTGGATTAGCCTTGTTTTTTAACCAGTGCTTCGACGATGTTCGCCGGAGCTTCGGAGTACTTGGAGAATTCCATGGAGTAGCTCGCGCGACCCTGGGACATGGAACGGACGTCGGTCGCATAACCGAACATCTCGCCCAGCGGAACCTCGGCGCGGATCACTTTGCCCGATACCGAATCTTCCATACCCTGGATCAGACCACGACGACGGTTCAGGTCACCCATCACGTCACCCATGTAGTCCTCAGGCGTTACAACTTCAACCTTCATGATCGGCTCAAGCACAACACCGCCGCCCTTCTGAGCGAGCTGCTTGGTCGCCATGGAAGCCGCCACCTTGAACGCCATCTCGTTGGAGTCGACGTCGTGGTAGGAACCATCGAATACGGTCGCCTTCAGGCCGATCAGCGGATAGCCGGCGACGACGCCGTTCTTCATCTGCTCTTCGATACCCTTCTGGATCGCCGGGATGTATTCCTTCGGAACCACACCACCCACAACTTCGTTGTGGAACTCCAGACCCTCTTGACCCTCGTCAGCCGGGGCAAAGCGGATCCAGCAGTGGCCGAACTGGCCACGACCACCGGACTGGCGAACGAACTTGCCTTCGATCTCGCAGCTCTTGGTGATTTTTTCGCGGTAGGAAACCTGCGGCTTGCCGATGTTCGCCTCGACGTTGAACTCGCGACGCATACGGTCGACGAGGATGTCCAGGTGCAGCTCGCCCATACCAGAGATGATGGTCTGGCCGGTTTCCTCGTCGGTCTTGACGCGGAACGACGGGTCTTCCTGGGCCAGCTTGCCCAGTGCGATACCCATCTTCTCCTGGTCAGCCTTGGTCTTCGGCTCTACGGCAACCGAGATTACCGGCTCCGGGAAGTCCATACGCTCGAGGATGATCTGCTTGTCGAGGTCGCACAGGGTGTCACCGGTGGTGACGTCCTTCATGCCGATCAGGGCCGCGATGTCGCCAGCGCGCACTTCCTTGATCTCGTCACGCTGGTTGGCGTGCATCTGCACCATACGACCAACGCGCTCTTTCTTGCCCTTGACCGAGTTGATCACGGAGTCGCCGGAGGTCAGCACGCCCGAGTAGACGCGAACGAAGGTCAGGGTACCGACGAACGGGTCAGTGGCGATCTTGAACGCCAGCGCCGAGAACGGCTCGGCATCGTCGGCATGACGCTCGTCGTAGTCGGCGTCGGTCAGCTCGTCCTTCGGCTTGTCGATGACATCCGGGTGGATGCCCTTGATCGCCGGGATCTCGGTCGGAGCAGGCAGGTAGTCGATGACGGCGTCGAGAACCAGGGGCACGCCCTTGTTCTTGAAGGAAGAACCGCAAACGGCCGGAACGATCTCGCCAGCCAGGGTGCGCGCACGCAGACCGGCCTTGATTTCCTCGGCGCTCAACTCGCCGCCTTCCAGGTACTTGTTCATCAGCTCTTCGTTGGCTTCGGCGGCGGCTTCGATCATGTTCGAACGCCACTCTTCAGCCAGATCCTGGAGCTCGGCCGGGATCTCTTCCTCGCGATAGGAAGTACCCTTGTCGTCCTCGTTCCAGTAGATCGCCTTCATCTTGATCAGGTCGACCTGACCTTCGAAGTTGTCTTCCGCACCGATGGCCAGCTGGACCGGAACCGGGGTGTGACCCAGGCGGTTCTTGATCTGACCGATGACGCGCAGGAAGTTGGCGCCGGCACGGTCCATCTTGTTCACGTAAACCACACGCGGAACGCCGTACTTGTTGGCCTGACGCCATACGGTTTCGGACTGCGGCTCAACGCCGGAGGTACCGCAGAACACCACGACCGCACCGTCGAGCACGCGCAGCGAACGCTCTACTTCGATGGTGAAGTCGACGTGGCCGGGGGTATCGATCACGTTGACGCGGTACTTGTCGTACTGGCCCTTGGAGCCCTGCCAGAAGGTGGTCACGGCAGCGGAGGTAATGGTGATACCGCGCTCCTGCTCCTGCACCATCCAGTCGGTGGTCGCAGCGCCGTCATGCACCTCGCCCATCTTGTGGCTCAGACCCGTGTAGAACAGGATCCGCTCGGTAGTGGTGGTCTTGCCCGCGTCAACGTGGGCACAGATACCGATGTTACGGTAGCGGTTAATTGCTGTATTACGAGCCATAAAGCCCTCGCAAAGTTAGTGGAGCCGGAATTAGAAGCGGTAGTGCGAGAAAGCCTTGTTGGCCTCGGCCATACGGTGCACGTCTTCACGCTTCTTGACAGCAGCGCCTTTGCCTTCAGCAGCATCCAGCAGCTCGCCAGCCAGACGCAGAGCCATGGACTTCTCACCGCGCTTGCGCGCGTAGTCCACCAGCCAGCGCATAGCCAGGGCGTTACGACGGGACGGGCGAACTTCGACGGGAACCTGGTAGGTAGCACCGCCGACACGGCGGGACTTGACTTCGACCAGCGGAGCGATGGCGTCGAGAGCTTTCTCGAAGATCTCCAGGGGATCGGTGTTCTTGCGCGCTTTGACAGTGTCCAGGGCACCGTAAACGATGCGCTCGGCCACGGCCTTCTTGCCGCTTTCCATCACGTGGTTCATGAATTTAGCGAGGATCTGGCTTCCGTATTTCGGATCGTCCAGGATCTCACGCTTTGCTGCTACACGACGTCTTGGCATTGATAAGCCCTCAAACGGTCTTCAGGTTAGCCCGGGACTGACGGCACAAACCGCGCCCGACCTTACTCTTATCGACTCAACTAAATAAAAAGATCAGGCGGCCTTATTTCGGACGCTTGGTACCGTACTTGGAACGACCCTGCTTACGGTCTTTGACGCCGGAGGTATCCAGCGAACCGCGCACGGTGTGGTAACGCACACCCGGAAGGTCCTTTACACGACCGCCACGGATCAGCACTACGCTGTGCTCTTGCAGGTTGTGGCCTTCACCGCCGATGTACGAGGAAACCTCGAAACCGTTGGTCAGACGCACGCGGCATACTTTACGCAGTGCCGAGTTAGGTTTTTTCGGCGTGGTGGTGTACACGCGGGTGCACACGCCACGACGTTGCGGGCAGTTCTGCAGCGCAGGCACGTCGGATTTCTCGACGATGCGCTTACGCGGCTGACGTACCAGCTGGTTGATAGTTGCCATCTACTAGCTCCACTGTTGTCTTTCGACGCTATTTAGCTACACACAAATAAAGATGGCAGAGCCAAGCGCCCTGCCAAATTTAGGGGTGCATGAGTCTAAAGAGACTCAACGCCCCAGTCAAGGCAAAGCCCCGCCGGCGAACCGGCGGGGCCTCGACTCAATTTCCGCTGGAGTTCAGCGCTTCGGTCAGTGCGGCTTCCACCTCACTGGCGCTGACCCGTACCGGCTTGTCGGCTTCACGCTTGCGCTTGCGCTCGCTGTGATAGGCCAGACCGGTACCGGCCGGGATCAGACGACCCACGACCACGTTTTCCTTTAGGCCGCGCAGGTAGTCGCGCTTGCCGGTAACCGCCGCTTCGGTGAGGACGCGGGTGGTTTCCTGGAACGATGCCGCCGAGATGAACGACTCGGTGGACAGCGACGCCTTGGTGATACCCAGCAGTACGCGGGTGTACTTGGCGACGAACTTGTCCTCTTCGGCCAGACGCTCGTTCTCGCCCAGCACCGCGGTCAGTTCCATCTGGTCGCCCTTGATGAAGCTGGAATCGCCCGACTCGCTCACTTCGACCTTGCGCAGCATCTGGCGCAGGATGGTCTCGATGTGCTTGTCGTTGATCTTCACGCCCTGCAGGCGGTACACGTCCTGGATCTCGTTGACGATGTACTTGGCCAGCGCGCTGACGCCCAGCAGACGCAGGATGTCGTGCGGATCGCTCGGACCGTCGGAGATGACTTCGCCCTTGTTCACCTGTTCGCCTTCGAACACGTTCAGGTGACGCCACTTCGGAATCAGCTCCTCGTACGGATCGCTGCCATCGGTCGGGGTGATGACCAGACGGCGCTTGCCCTTGGTCTCCTTGCCGAAGCTGATGGTGCCGCTGATTTCCGCCAGGATCGAAGCTTCCTTCGGACGACGGGCTTCGAAGAGGTCGGCAACGCGCGGCAGACCACCGGTGATGTCACGGGTCTTCGAGGTTTCCTGCGGGATACGGGCGATAACGTCACCGACCGCGATCTGCGCACCGTCGGCCACACCGACCAGGGCGTTGGCCGGCAGGAAGTACTGGGCGGGAACGTCGGTACCCGGCAGCAGCAGCTCCTTGCCATTGGCGTCGACCAGCTTGATGGCCGGACGAATGTCCTTGCCGGCGGCCGGACGATCCTTCGGATCGAGCACTTCGATGTTGGTCAGACCGGTCAGTTCGTCGGTCTGGCGCTTGATGGTGATGCCCTCCTCCATGCCGACGAAGGTCACGGTACCCTTCATTTCGGTCACGATCGGGTGGGTGTGCGGGTCCCACTTGGCGACGATGGCGCCAGCGTCGACCTTGTCGCCTTCCTTCACCGAAATCACCGCACCGTAGGGCAGCTTGTAGCGCTCGCGCTCGCGACCGAACTCGTCGGCAATCGCCAGCTCGCCGGAACGCGACACCGCG
The DNA here is from genome assembly GCF_003696305.1 of Pseudomonas sp. AOB-7. Taxonomy (GTDB): domain Bacteria; phylum Pseudomonadota; class Gammaproteobacteria; order Pseudomonadales; family Pseudomonadaceae; genus Aquipseudomonas. The sequence goes on from NZ_RFFK01000025.1 coordinate 4,614, forward strand.
ACCAGGTTGCCGTCGAGACGCTCGACGTGCTTGAGGTTGTGCAGACGAATCGCACCGCCGTTCTTCACCTGGACGCTATCGGCCGCCGAAGTCCGGCTGGCCGCACCACCGATGTGGAAGGTACGCATGGTCAGCTGGGTACCCGGCTCACCGATGGACTGGGCGGCGATGACGCCGACCGCTTCACCGATGTTGACCTGGTGACCGCGAGCCAGGTCGCGACCGTAGCACTTGGCGCAGATGCCGTAGCGGGTTTCGCAGGTGATCGGCGAACGCACCACCACTTCGTCGACGCTGTTGAGCTCGATGAACTCGACCCACTGCTCGTCGATCAGGGTGCCGGCCGGCACGATGACGTCCTCGGTGCCCGGCTTGAACACGTCCTTGGCGATCACTCGACCCAGTACGCGCTCGCCCAGCGGCTCGACCACGTCGCCGCCTTCGATGTGCGGGGTCATCAGCAGGCCATGTTCGGTGCCGCAATCGATCTCGGTCACCACCAGGTCCTGGGCCACGTCGACCAGACGACGGGTCAGGTAACCGGAGTTCGCTGTCTTCAGTGCGGTATCCGCCAGACCCTTACGCGCACCGTGGGTGGAGATGAAGTACTGCAGAACCGACAGACCTTCGCGGAAGTTCGCGGTGATCGGCGTTTCGATGATGGAGCCGTCCGGCTTGGCCATCAGGCCACGCATACCGGCCAGCTGACGGATCTGGGCGGCGCTACCACGCGCACCGGAGTCCGCCATCATGTACATGGAGTTGAACGACTCCTGCTCGACGGTCTTGCCTTCGCGATCGACCACCGGCTCTTTCGAGAGGTTGGCCATCATCGCCTTGGAGACTTCGTCGTTGGCCTTCGACCAGAGGTCGATCACCTTGTTGTACTTCTCGCCCTGGGTGACCAGGCCGGAGGCGTACTGCGACTCGATTTCCTTCACTTCCTCGGTGGCGGCGTCGATGATGCGCGCCTTCTCGTCCGGGATGACGAAGTCGTTCACGCCGATCGACACACCGGAGATGGTCGAGTAGGCGAAACCGGTGTACATCAGCTGGTCGGCGAAGATGACGGTGTCCTTCAGACCCACAGTGCGGTAGCACTGGTTGATCAGCTTGGAGATCGCCTTCTTCTTCATCGACTGGTTGACCACGTCATAGGACAGGCCGGCCGGGACGATTTGGAACAGCAGCGCGCGGCCGACGGTGGTGTCAACGATGCGGGTGTTCTTGGTGATCGAGCCGTCCTTTTCCTTGATGGTCTCGTTGATGCGCACTTTCACGCGGGCGTGCAGGGACGCTTCGCCGGCGCGGAACACGCGGTCGACTTCCTGCAGGTCGGCGAACACGCGACCCTCGCCCTTGGCGTTCACCGCCTCACGGGTCATGTAGTACAGACCCAGTACCACGTCCTGCGACGGCACGATGATCGGCTCGCCGTTGGCGGGCGAGAGGATGTTGTTGGTCGACATCATCAGCGCGCGTGCTTCGAGCTGGGCTTCCAGAGTCAGCGGCACGTGAACGGCCATCTGGTCACCGTCGAAGTCGGCGTTGTACGCGGCGCAGACCAGCGGGTGCAGCTGGATGGCTTTACCTTCGATCAGTACCGGCTCGAACGCCTGGATACCCAGACGGTGCAGGGTCGGCGCGCGGTTGAGCAGGACCGGGTGTTCGCGGATCACTTCAGCGAGCACGTCCCAGACCTCCGGCAGCTCGCGCTCGACCATCTTCTTCGCGGCCTTGATGGTGGTCGCCAGACCACGCATTTCCAGCTTGCCGAAAATGAACGGCTTGAACAGTTCCAGAGCCATCTTCTTCGGCAGACCGCACTGGTGCAGACGCAGGGTCGGGCCCACGGTAATCACGGAACGACCGGAGTAGTCCACGCGCTTACCGAGCAGGTTCTGACGGAAGCGACCTTGCTTACCCTTGATCATGTCGGCCAGCGACTTCAGCGGACGCTTGTTCGAGCCGGTGATGGCGCGACCGCGACGGCCGTTGTCGAGCAGGGCGTCGACCGCTTCCTGCAGCATGCGCTTTTCGTTGCGCACGATGATGTCCGGCGCCGACAGGTCGAGCAGGCGCTTGAGACGGTTGTTACGGTTGATCACGCGACGGTACAGGTCGTTCAGGTCGGAGGTCGCGAAGCGGCCACCGTCCAGCGGCACCAGCGGACGCAGGTCCGGCGGCAGCACCGGCAGAACGGTCAGCACCATCCACTCCGGCAGGTTGCCGGAGTCCTTGAAGGCTTCCATCAGCTTCAGGCGCTTGGACAGCTTCTTGATCTTGGTCTCGGAGTTGGTCTGCGGAATCTCTTCGCGCAGGCGGCCGATCTCGTGATCCAGGTCGATGGCGTGCAGCAGCTCGCGCACGGCCTCGGCGCCCATGCGCGCGTCGAAGTCGTCACCGAACTCTTCGAGGGCTTCGAAGTACTGCTCGTCGTTCAGCAGCTGGCCCTTCTCGAGGGTGGTCATGCCCGGATCGATCACCACGTAGCTCTCGAAATAGAGCACGCGCTCGATGTCACGCAGGGTCATGTCCATCAGCAGGCCGATACGGCTCGGCAGCGACTTGAGGAACCAGATGTGGGCGACCGGCGAGGCCAGTTCGATGTGCGCCATGCGCTCACGACGAACCTTGGCCAGGGCCACTTCCACGCCGCACTTCTCGCAGATCACGCCGCGATGCTTCAAGCGCTTGTACTTGCCGCACAGGCACTCGTAATCCTTTACTGGGCCAAAGATCTTGGCGCAGAACAGGCCGTCACGCTCGGGTTTGAACGTACGGTAGTTGATGGTTTCCGGTTTTTTTACTTCACCGAACGACCACGAACGGATCATCTCGGGCGAGGCCAATCCGATACGGATGGCGTCGAACTCTTCGATCTGACCCTGGTTTTTCAGCAGATTCAGTAGGTCTTTCAAGGCCTTTCCTCCTGGCGGAGCAGGGAGTGGGCTAACCGCCCCACTCCCGTCGCGTCACGTGTTATTCGGTTTCCAGATCGATGTCGATGCCGAGCGAACGGATCTCTTTGATCAGCACGTTGAAGGACTCGGGCATGCCCGGCTCCATACGGTGATCGCCATCCACGATGTTCTTGTACATCTTGGTACGGCCGTTCACGTCGTCCGACTTCACGGTCAGCATTTCCTGCAGGGTGTAGGCGGCGCCGTAAGCTTCCAGCGCCCAGACCTCCATCTCCCCGAAACGCTGACCACCGAACTGCGCCTTACCACCCAGCGGCTGCTGGGTAACCAGGCTGTAGGAACCAGTGGAACGCGCGTGCATCTTGTCGTCCACCAGGTGGTTCAGTTTGAGCATGTACATGTAGCCGACGGTGGTCGGGCGCTCGAACTGGTTGCCGGTGCGACCGTCGAACAGGCGCATCTGGCCGCTTTCCGGCAGGTCGGCCAGCTTCAGCATGGCCTTGATCTCGCTTTCCTTGGCGCCGTCGAACACCGGGGTGGCCATCGGCACACCGCCTTTGAGGTTCTTCGCTAGCTCGAGGATTTCGCTATCGGACAGCTCGTCGAGGTTTTCCTGACGACCGCCGATCTCGTTGTAGATCTCCTGCAGGAACTTGCGCAGTTCGGCGATCTTGCGCTGCTCTTCGAGCATGCGGTTGATCTTCTCGCCCAGGCCCTTGGCCGCGAGGCCCAGGTGGGTTTCGAGGATCTGACCGACGTTCATACGCGAAGGTACGCCCAGCGGGTTGAGGACGATGTCGACCGGGGTGCCATTGGCGTCGTGCGGCATGTCTTCGACCGGCATGATCACCGAGACCACACCCTTGTTACCGTGACGACCGGCCATCTTGTCGCCCGGCTGGATGCGGCGGCGGATGGCCAGGTAGACCTTGACGATCTTCAGCACGCCCGGCGCCAGATCGTCGCCCTGCTGCAGCTTGCGCTTCTTGTCTTCGAACTTGTCGTCGAGCAGCTGACGGCGGTCGGAGATGTAGGCCTGGGCCTTCTCCAACTGCTCGTTCAGGGCGTCGTCGGCCATGCGCAGCTTGAACCACTGGCCACGCTCGAGGCCGTCGAGGAACTCGTCGGTGATCGCGGTGCCCTTCTTCAGGCCGGCGCCGCCTTCGGCGATGGCGCCGACCAGGGCGGAGCGCAGACGCTCGAAGGTGGCGCCTTCGACGATGCGGAACTCTTCGTTGAGGTCCTTGCGGATCTCGTCGAGCTGCATCTTCTCGATCGACAGGGCGCGCGAGTCGCGCTCCACGCCGTCGCGGGTGAAGACCTGGACGTCGATGACGGTGCCCTTGGTGCCGGTCGGCACACGCAGGGAGGTGTCCTTCACGTCGGACGCCTTCTCACCGAAGATCGCGCGCAGCAGCTTCTCTTCCGGCGTCAGCTGGGTCTCGCCTTTCGGGGTGACCTTACCGACCAGGATGTCGCCCGGGCCGACTTCGGCACCGACGTAGACGATGCCGGCCTCGTCCAGCTTATTCAGTGCAGCTTCACCGACGTTCGGGATGTCCGAGGAGATTTCCTCTGGGCCGAGCTTGGTGTCGCGCGCCACACAGGTCAGTTCCTGGATGTGGATGGTGGTGAAGCGGTCTTCCTGGACCACACGCTCGGACAGGCAGATGGAGTCTTCGAAGTTGAAGCCGTTCCACGGCATGAACGCCACGCGCATGTTCTGACCCAGCGCCAGTTCACCCATGTCGGTGGACGGGCCGTCGGCCATGATGTCGCTGCGCGCCACCTTGTCACCCTTGCTCACCAGCGGACGCTGGTTGATGCAGGTGTTCTGGTTGGAGCGGGTGTACTTGGTCAGGTTGTAGATGTCGACACCGGCTTCACCGGTTTCGACTTCGTCATCGTTGACCCGAACCACGATACGGCTGGCATCGACCGAGTCGATCACCCCGCCACGACGGGCCACGACGCAGACGCCGGAGTCACGGGCGACGTTGCGCTCCATGCCGGTACCGACCAGCGGCTTGTCGGCACGCAGGGTCGGCACGGCCTGACGCTGCATGTTCGAGCCCATGAGCGCGCGGTTGGCGTCGTCGTGCTCGAGGAACGGAATCAGCGAGGCAGCGACGGAAACGACCTGCTTCGGCGACACGTCCATCAGGGTGACGTCTTCCGGCGCCTTGACGGTGAACTCGTTGAGGTGACGCACGGCCACCAGCTCGTCGACCAGCATGCCCTTGTCGTTCATGGTCGCCGAGGCCTGGGCGATCACGTGATCGGCCTCTTCGATGGCGGACAGGAACACGATCTCGTCGGTGACCAGACCGGCCTTGACCACGCGGTACGGGCTCTCGAGGAAGCCGTACTGGTTGGTGCGGGCGTAGGCGGCCAGCGAGTTGATCAGACCGATGTTCGGACCTTCAGGGGTTTCGATCGGGCACACGCGACCGTAGTGGGTCGGGTGTACGTCGCGCACTTCGAAGCCGGCGCGCTCGCGGGTCAGACCGCCCGGGCCGAGTGCGGAGACGCGGCGCTTGTGGGTGATCTCGGAGAGCGGGTTGTTCTGGTCCATGAACTGCGAGAGCTGGCTGGAACCGAAGAACTCCTTCACCGCCGCCGCGACCGGCTTGGCGTTGATCAGGTCCTGCGGCATCAGGCCTTCGCTTTCGGCCATCGACAGGCGCTCCTTGACCGCGCGCTCGACGCGCACCAGGCCAACGCGGAACTGGTTCTCGGCCATCTCGCCGACGCAACGCACGCGACGGTTACCCAGGTGGTCGATGTCGTCGACGATGCCCTTGCCGTTACGAATGTCGACCAGGGTCTTCAGTACGGCAACGATGTCTTCCTTGCTCAGCACGCCCGAACCTTCGATCTCGGTACGCCCGATACGACGGTTGAACTTCATGCGGCCGACGGCGGACAGGTCGTAACGCTCGGCGCTGAAGAACAGGTTGTTGAACAGGGTCTCGGCAGCGTCCTTGGTCGGCGGCTCGCCGGGACGCATCATGCGATAGATCTCGACCAGCGCTTCCAACTGATTGGTGGTGCTGTCGATCTTCAGCGTGTCGCTGATGAACGGACCGCAATCGATGTCGTTGGTGTACAGGGTCTCGAAACGCACCACCTGCGCCTTGGCCATCTTGACCAGCAGGTCGGCGGTCAGCTCGGTGTTGCACTCGGCGATGATCTCGCCGGTAGCCGGGTGCACGATGGCCTTGGCGGTAGTGCGGCCAATGACGTAATCGAGCGGAACTTCCAGCTCCTTGATGCCAGCCTTGTCCAGCTGGTTGATGTGGCGAGCCGTGATACGACGGCCCTGCTCGACGATCACCTTGCCGCTGCCGTCCTTGATATCGAGGACCGCGACTTCACCGCGCAGACGCTGCGGCACCAGCTCCAGGCTCAGGTTCTCGCCCTTAACGTGGAACACGTTGGTGTCGTAGAAGGCATCCAGCACCTCTTCGGTGCTGTAGCCGAGCGCGCGCAGCAGGACGGACGCCGGCAGCTTGCGGCGACGGTCGATACGCACGAACACCGCGTCCTTCGGGTCGAACTCGAAGTCCAGCCAGGAACCGCGGTAAGGAATGATGCGAGCGGAGTACAGCAGCTTACCGGAGCTGTGGGTCTTGCCACGGTCGTGGTCGAAGAACACGCCCGGGGAGCGGTGCAGCTGGGAAACGATCACGCGCTCGGTACCGTTGATGACGAAGGTACCGTTCTCGGTCATGAGCGGAATCTCGCCCATGTACACTTCCTGCTCTTTGATGTCCTTGATCGCTTTGTTCGACGATTCTTTGTCGAAAATGATCAGGCGCACTTTCACGCGCAGCGGCACGGCGAAGGTCACGCCACGCAGGACGCACTCCTTGACGTCGAACGCCGGCTCGCCCAGGCGATAGCCGACATATTCCAGAGCGGCGTTGCCGGAATAGCTGATGATCGGGAATACGGATTTGAAGGCCGCGTGCAGGCCGATGTCGCGGAACTGTTCCTTGCTCACTCCTTGCTGCAGGAATTCGCGGTACGAATCCAGCTGGATGGCCAGGAGGTAAGGCACATCCATGACATCCGGCAACTTGCTAAAGTCCTTGCGGATACGTTTTTTCTCAGTGTATGAGTAAGCCATCAGCGTTCCCCAGCTTGGTCACCTGCTTATTTGGCCAGCGCCGGCGGCGATGACCAGAAAATCGTGCAAACCCTCGGTTTGCGGCCGCCTCGAGGGGCGGGATCTTTCCGGTTCCAGGCCGGCTGACGAACAGCCGACCTAGAACGGAAAAAGGCCGGTGGCAAAAGCCACCAGCCATCAGCCTTGTGCGAGTCGCTCGGGCTGTAGACGCAAGGTGCGAACTTACTTGAGTTCGACCTTGGCGCCAGCTTCTTCCAGCTTCTTCTTGGCGTCTTCGGCAGCTTCTTTGCTCAGGCCTTCAGCGATAACCTGAGGAGCGGTGTCGACCTTCTCCTTGGCTTCCTTCAGACCCAGACCGGTCAGCTCGCGAACAGCCTTGATCACGTTCACTTTCTTCTCGCCGGCTTCGGCCAGAACGACGTTGAACTCGGTTTGTTCTTCAACAGCAGCGGCAGCAGCGGCCGGGCCGGCAGCAACAGCGGCAGCGGCGGTAACGCCGAACTTCTCTTCCATTGCCTTGATCAGTTCAACAACCTGCATCACGGACATTTCGGAAACGGCGTTGATGATGTCTTCGTTGGTCAGAGCCATGACTCTAATTCCTGTATTGGGGTGACAGCCTTCGCGGCCATCGAATTAAACAAATAACGTAGAAAGGGTGATGCGCCTGGATCAGGCGGCAGCGCCTTCTTTCTGGTCGCGAACAGCTGCCAGAGTACGAACGAACTTGCTGGTGGCGCCTTGCATCACGCTCATCAGCTGGGCAATAGCTTCGTTGTAGGTCGGCAGGGTAGCCAGCACGTCGATCTGATTGGCTGCGAGGAACTGGCCCTCGAACGCAGCTGCCTTGATCTCGAACTTGTCCTGACCCTTGGCGAATTCCTTGAAGATACGGGCAGCAGCGCCCGGATGTTCGTTGGAGAACGCGATCAGAGTCGGGCCTTTGAACACGTCGTTGAGCACGTCGAACTGAGTGCCTTCAACGGCGCGGCGCAGCAGGGTGTTACGTACGACTTTCACGTACACACCAGCCGCGCGGGCCTCTTTACGGAGTCCGGTCATTGCGCCGACGGTCACGCCACGGGCATCAGCCACGACAGCGGACAGACCGGCTTTGGCAGCCTCGTTGACTTCAGCGACGATGGCCTTCTTGTCTTCGAGTTTAATTGCCACGGGTTTACTCCTGGATGTTACCGTTTCGTCCAGCACGAGCCGGACGGCGTTTTGGTGTCTGATTCGGTAAGAATCGGGAGCACCATCTGCGTAGGCGACCGCGGATCGCTCCACGGGTTTAAGGCTTGCGCCACCTACGGTCTTGGATAGCCCCCGCCAGGCAGGGACCCCAATTTTTCAAGGCCGGCGACGCGCACGCCGCCGACCCAATCACTTACGCGTCGAGCGAAGCCTGATCGATGATCAGACCGGGACCCATGGTGGTGCTCAGGGTCACGCGCTTGACGTAGATACCTTTGGAAGTGGACGGCTTCAGACGCTTCAGGTCAGCCAGCAGGGCTTCCACGTTCTGCTTCAGCGCGGCGGCTTCGAAGCCGACCTTGCCAACGGAGGTGTGGATGATGCCGTTCTTGTCGGTACGGAAACGTACCTGACCAGCCTTGGCGTTCTTCACGGCGGTGGCGACGTCCGGAGTCACGGTGCCGACTTTCGGGTTCGGCATCAGGCCGCGCGGACCCAGTACCTGGCCCAGCTGGCCAACGACGCGCATGGCGTCCGGGGAAGCGATGACCACGTCGTAGTTCAGATCGCCGGCCTTCATTTCGGCAGCCAGATCGTCCATACCGACCCTGTCGGCACCGGCAGCCAGGGCAGCTTCAGCGCCCGGACCCTGGGTGAACACGGCAACGCGTACGGTCTTGCCAGTGCCGTTCGGCAGCACGGTGGCGCCACGTACGACCTGGTCGGATTTACGCGGGTCTACGCCCAGGTTCACGGCAACGTCGAAGGACTCGGTGAACTTGACGGCAGACAGCTCGGCCAGCAGGCCGGCCGCTTCTTCGAAGGTGTAGGCCTTGCCGGCTTCAACCTTGGCCGCGATGGCCTTTTGGCGCTTGGTCAACTTAGCCATTACACACCCTCCACGTTCAGGCCCATGCTACGAGCGGAGCCGGCGATGGTGCGCACGGCCGCATCCAGGTCAGCGGCAGTAAGATCGGCCTGCTTGGTCTTGGCGATCTCTTCCAGCTGAGCACGGGTAACGGTGCCTACTTTGACGGTGTTCGGACGAGCGGAACCGCTGGTCAGGCCGGCGGCCTTCTTCAGCAGCACCGATGCCGGGGTGCTCTTGGTTTCAAAGGTGAAGCTGCGGTCGCTGTAAACGGTGATGATCACAGGAGTCGGCAGACCAGGCTCCATGCCCTGAGTCTTGGCGTTGAACGCCTTGCAGAATTCCATGATGTTCACGCCGTGCTGACCCAGAGCCGGACCCACGGGCGGCGACGGGTTTGCCTGAGCGGCTTTAACCTGCAGCTTGATATAAGCCTGAATTTTCTTAGCCATTAGCTACTCCAATTTCGGGTTCGAACGCCTGACGGCTCCCCGGGTTACTTACGCATTTATCCCAGTGACGACAAAACCCCGCAGCCTAAGGCTGCGGGGTGAGGGATGCTTATGTCAGTTATGCCTTCTCGACCTGACTAAACTCCAGCTCGACCGGGGTGGAGCGACCGAAGATGGTCACCGCAACCTGGATACGGCTCTTTTCGTAATTCACTTCTTCGACCACGCCGCCGAAATCGGCGAACGGACCATCGACCACCCGCACCATCTCGCCCGGCTCGAACAGGGTCTTCGGCTTGGGCTTGTCGCCGCTATCGGCAACACGACGCAGAATGGCTTCGGCTTCTTTTTCGGTGATCGGCGCCGGCTTGTCGGCAGTACCACCAATGAAGCCCATGACGCGCGGCGTATCCTTGATCAAGTGCCAAGTCGCCTCGTTCATCTCCATCTGCACCAAGACATAGCCGGGGAAGAACTTGCGCTCGCTCTTGCGCTTCTGACCGTTGCGCATCTCGACCACTTCTTCAGTGGGCACGAGAATCTCGCCGAAGTCGTCTTCCATGCCAGCCAGCTTGACGCGCTCGATCAGCGAGCGCATGACATGCTTCTCGTAACCCGAGTAAGCATGCACAACGTACCAACGCTTAGCCACGGGACACCCTTAACCAACAATCAGGGAAACAAGCCAACCGAGCAGGGAATCGAGCCCCCACAACAGCAGCGCCATTACCAACACTACAGCCACGACAATCAGGGTGGTCTGCGTGGTTTCCTGGCGGGTCGGCCAAACAACCTTGCGAATCTCGACGCGCGCCTCTTTCAACAGCACCGCGAAGGCCTGACCACGAGCAGTCTGCAGGGCAACCACACCCGCCACGACCGCCAGCACCAGCAGACCGAGAACGCGATACAGGATCGGCTCCGCAGAAAAGTACTGATTACCGACCACACCCACCACAACCAGGGCAGCGACAATCAGCCACTTGACCAGATCAAAGCGAGAGTCTTTGGCTTCAGCCTTAACATTCATTCGAGAGGATCCTGTGAAAGACACGCCAGATTCGTTAGAAAATGGCAGGTCAGGAGGGAATCGAACCCCCAACCTGCGGTTTTGGAGACCGCCGCTCTGCCAATTGAGCTACTGACCTAAAGCAAAATCAGGCCGACCATTATGCCGGCCTGAGAGGGACAGATCAACCGATTACTCGACGATCTTGGCA
>NZ_RFFK01000026.1 GCF_003696305.1 Pseudomonas sp. AOB-7
TTGGGGTAATAGTTTCGTGCGTCCGCCCCACAGGTCACCTAGTGGGGGAGGTGAGGCAGACGCTTACGACTCAAGGTCTCCGCCGCTCGACCGACGCCCGCCAAGATATCCTTGGCTTTCCAATGCCAGCGAAAAGGTCGAGCTACCGCTTGGCGAGCGATCGGTCAGACCAAAAGTTGCATTCGGGTCTTCCTGCGAGACGTGGAGGAGATCATTCCACGCAATGTAGTCGGGCGCGAAGAAGGGTACCTTCGCCTGTGTCCTCGATATGGAGGGTTCCATCCAATGCCTCAATGGTTTCGACGATGCCTTGAATACCTAAACCATTCACTTCAGTCACAGGGGCAGGGAATGAAATACCGCCCCTGCCGTTGTCCTGAATTGCAAGCTCCCATCTCTCATCCTCGCCATTCAGTTCAATGTCGACGCAAGTTGCATGGGCGTGACGCTGAATGTTAACCAATGCCTCCTGCAGAACTCGATAGAAGAGGTTGTGCGCTGCAGGTGGGAGATGGTTGGCCGACTCGGCGATAGCTATCTTCACCACATGACCTGTTCGGTTAGCGAATCCCTGCGCCAGCGCCACCATTGCCCAATTAAATGGCGACTGATCCAATGCTGGTGGGCGCAATAAAAATGCAAAGGTGCGCAACTCGGTCAGTGATTGGTCGAGGAGATCCTGAATTTCTTCGACTTGTTGCGCGAGTCCATGCGTGGCACCTGATGAGTGACGTAATGCAGAAAGCTGGAGGCCCGCCGCGACCAAGTGTTGTGCCGTGGTGTCGTGTAGTTCCTGAGCAATGCGCTTTTGCTCCTGCCGCCGTATCGACTGGAAGCTTTCAATTAGCAGACGGATCCGCTGGTGAGCCCTATCTAGCATTCTATCCATGGATTCGAAAGGTGCTTCGAACCATCGGCGCAAGAACAGGAAGAAGCCGAGCAACGCCATGATGACCATCAGACCCGCTCCGGCAAGAGGGGGAATTGCCCGATGAAGGGCTAGGGCGACTGTAGTTTCTGGTTGCGTCGCTGCAATTGTCCAGCCGGTTAGTGCGGAGCGGACAAACGCCGTATGAATGGCGGTGCCGTCCAAGTCTGTGCCGGGAAAGACGCCCTGTTTTGCGACGAGTTCTGTTGGAGGCATCCCGACAGCGGAAAAAAGATCCTCGGTGCGCAACATCGCGCCCACCTGCTGACGGCTAGCGATGACTTGGCCCATGGCGTCGATGACCAAGAGTCCGGCTTCTTGCTGCAACGCCTCGCCCTGTAACACGGCGAGCAGGCGGTCGCTGCTGATACCTGCACAGAGCAGGTATTTCAGGTGTCCGTCCTCCCCAGGCACTTTGATGCTGATGACCGTAGAGGGGCTAGGCTGCAATCGTCCTTCGACACGGCTCGACACATGGACACCCTGCTTCTCCAAGAGTTCGAAAAAGCCGGGCTGCGGTTTGTAGGCAGAGAGTTCGGGCAGCGGTGTGCCATAAGGAGCCAGGACATTGGCGAGTTGCCTTTCCCTGTCGGCGAGAACCAATGCCATTCCAGCTGGGTGGGGGGTTCGTAGCATTTGCGCGTGAAAGGCACGGATATCGCCGGAGGCCAAGGCCGGCGAACTCGATAGACCTTGCAGCAGAGCGCGGGAAGTGGCGACTTCCCGGTCAAGCAGGGAGGACAGATCCTGTACCGTCTGCTTAAGTTGTATGAGGCGATTTGCTTGGTCTGCGTGCGCGTTGTATAGGGTGACGGCCGCCGAGATCATGTAGCTACCCACAAGAACTGTGGCGATCAGCCATTGGAGTCTGGGCAATGAGGGGCGAGTGGCCTGTTGTACTACGAGAAAGCCCATGTCCATGACTGAGTCCTCATCGTCAAGCATCTGGTGCGGGCATGTGTTCGATCGGAAAAGTACGACCCATCTAGGGGAATCACCCTATAGTGCGTTGCGGTTGGCCATGTTGAGATTCCGTCTGCGACTTAGAAGTTGCAGCCGCCTAGCTGGAGGTTAAGCGAATAGGGTAGGCGCACAATAGGCGCATCATTTTATCGAACGGAATTCGCTGCTCATTGTAGTTGTGGCACCGATGAGCGGGGTTTCCTTTTGTAACGCACACACTGAGGACTATAACCGCATGTTCCGTTGCCAACCTATGATTGTTGCGACATTGCTGTTGAGCGCTATCACCGTGCCTGCCCTGGCCGCACCGACCCTCGTCAACAGCGATAACTTCGTGCGCGCTGAAAGCGATGCATACTTTGCCGGCGTCGCCCAGCTCTACGGCTTCGGCAAGTTGGGCCATGAGCGCAGCATGACACCGATCGACAAGCAAACAATCGTCCGCCTTAACCGCGACACCCTGTACTCGGCGGGCGTCTTCGATCTGGACGCCGGCCCGGTGAGAATCACCATGCCTGATTCGGGTGAACGGTTCATGTCGTTACAGGTTATCGATCAGGATCACTACACCCACGAAGTCCACTATGGTGCCGGTACGGTCACCCTTGATCGTGACCAGATCGGTACCCGCTATGGATTTGTCGCCATCCGCATTCTTGCCAATCCCCAGGACGCTGCGGACATGGATAAAGTGCACGCTCTTCAGGACGCCATCCAAGTCAGCCAGGCTTCGTCAGGTCAACTTGAGCTACCACAGTGGGACAGCGCGAGCCAGGATCGTACGCGTAAAGCATTGCTTGAGCTGGGGACGCTGTTGCCAGACACGGACCGGATGTTCGGGGCGCGCAGTGAGATCGACCCCATCCGCCACTTGATCGGTTCGGCGATGGCCTGGGGAGGCAACCCATCCCGCGATGCCTTATACCTCAATCGCACTGTACCCAAAAATGACGGGAAGACGGTCTATCGATTGAGCCTGGACAAGGTTCCCGTCGAAGGTTTCTGGTCGATCACTGTCTACAATGCCGATGGCTATATAGCGCCCAACTCGCTCAATGCCTATACCCTCAACAACCTGACCGCGGTGGAAGACGCCCAGGGTCGGGTCACCGTTCAGTTCGGCGGTTGTGATGGCAAGATTGTGAACTGCCTGCCGGTGCCTAATGGCTGGAACTGGATGGTTCGCCTGTATCGGCCCTCTGCACAGATTCTCGATGGAAGCTGGAGCTTCCCGGATGTGGAGGAGGTCAAATGAAGCGGCGCTCGTTGCTGAAATTCACTATTGCCGCTGCCGCTCTGCCAGCGCTCACGCTACGAGCTGAAGAGGGGCTGGCTCGCCTGGCACGCGACGCATACATCTACACTTATCCTTTGGTTAAGAATTATCTGACCCTTTATCAATATGCGCTGGAGCCGGGGGGCAGCGAATACAAGGGGCCCCTGAACACACTCAATAGCGTGGCCCGGGTGTATACCCCCGAGGACACCGCTATCGTCACGCCCAACTCCGACACGCCCTATTCTTTCCTGGTTATGGATTTACGTTCGGAGCCCTTGGTGGTCACCCTGCCTGCGATCGAGAAGGGCCGTTACTACTCGATGCAGTTGGTCGATCTGTACACGCACAATGTCGATTACCTAGGGACTCGGTTGGACGGTAACGAAGGAGGCGATTTCCTGATCGTCGGGCCCAGTTGGCAGGGTGAAACGCCCGAGGGTGTAAGGCGGGTGGTTAGGATGACCACCGAGTTGGGCCTGGGTTTGATTCGCACGCAACTCTTGGCACCCAGTGATATCGCCAACGTAAAGCGAATCCAGGCGGGTTACAGTGTCAGGCCGTTGTCCGTCTACAGCGGCACCCCACCACTGGACGCACCACCGAAGGTGTCGTGGCCGGAGATTTCGGAGCAGCGAATGGCTTCCGAGTACTGGTCGCTGGCCGCCTTCCTGCTGCAGTTCGCGCCGCCATTGCCTTGGGAGAAGGAACTGCGTGAGAGCTTCGGTCGGCTTGGCCTGATACCTGGTGCGGTCTGGCCGCCGAAAGGCTTGGCGGAGGTTTCGGCGATCAGGGAGGCAGGTCAGGAGGCACAGCTGGAGCTTGAGGCTGGTGCACTGAAGCTTACGACGTCGGTGGGGCTGTTCGGCTCGCCTGAGGACATGAAGGGTAAGTACCAGGAACGTGCATTGGGGGCGATGGGCGGCATCTACGGAAACTCGGTGGAGGAAGCCCTTTATCCGAGCTATCTCTTCGATGCTACTGGCCGGCGCCTGGATACGTCGAAATATCGCTATGCCTTCCGCTTCAATAAGAACACGTTGCCCCCGGTGGGCGCTTTCTGGTCCATCACTATGTACGACGGTGTGACTCGTTTCCTAGTGAACAATCCGCTCAAACGTTACCTCATCAATTCCTCAATGCTGGGAGACCTCAAAGCGGACCAGAACGGCGAAATAATTATCTATATGCAACACCAAAGCCCAGGCAAGGAGTTTGAATCTAATTGGCTACCCGCTCCCGACGGTCCCATGGGGGTGGTTATGCGTCTGTACCTTCCCAAGGCCGAAGCCTTGGATGGTCGATGGATGCCCCCAGTCATCGAGGTGCTGCCCTGAGTCCATTTTGTCTCGCGAACCCTCGCGGCCGGTTGTCGGCCCATCGCATTGGGGCGAGACGCATTGAGTTTTCGTCGGAGGCGTCTGGAGTGTCGGTGCGCTCGAGTCGCTTCTGGCACCTTCTTTTGCGAACAAGGATCCTGTTATGAGTCATGTCAACCGCCTTTTTGTCCTGTGTGCCGGCCTGGGCTTATGCGTTTCGCCCGCGTTGGCGGATAGCGCCGACTGGCAAATCGCTGCATCTTCCTACATGTGGTTTCCGAAGACGGAATCCAGTGTCGAAACGTCACTGGGAACTGTCAGTTCCGACCTCAGTGCGCGCGATGCTCTTGATGCGCTGGATGTTGGAGTAATGCTCGGCGTTTCCGCTCAGCGAGGGCCTTGGTCCCTACTCGGCGATCTCTTTTATCTGGATCTGTCCTTCCAAGAGCGGACACCTTTTGGACGGGTGTTCTCTGCCGTCGATACACGGACTACCGTGCTCTCCGTGGCCGGCTACGGGCTCTACAACCTGTATGATCGTGATGGTTTGGTTCTCGATGCGGGGCTAGGGTTGCGCATGCTGTCGAGCGATATTGAAGTCACCCTTCAAGGTGTTGCACTCAATGATCGCGATACCAGTGCCAGTGACACTTGGGTAGACCCGCTTTTTGCTCTCCGTGCCAGTGCACACCTTGGTCAGCGCTGGCGAGCCGTAGTGTTGGCGGATGCTGGTGGCTTCGGTATCGACAAGGCGTCGGACCGAACTTGGCAGATTGTCACCGTGCTCACCTACCGTATCGGTGAGAGCTGGTCAGCCAGCGGCGGCTATCGCCACCTTTATTTCGATCGGGAGAATGATGGGGTGCCCTACGAACTGGAGATGTCAGGGCCGTTGCTGGGTGTCAGTTACCGTTTCTGATGCGAGGGGGTCAGGGCTCCAGGAATCCATTTCGCACTGCGTAGCGTACCAGCTCGACCGCGTTGCGTAGTTTCAGTTTGCGCATTAACGAGGTGCGATGAATTTCCACGGTCTTGGGGCTGATGGACAGGGCTGAGGCGATTTCCTTGCCGGAGATGCCGCTCACGATCTGCATCATCACCTCGCGTTCCCTGGGGGTCAGCCGGTTGGGATCGGAGCTACGGCCTAAGTGGCTATTCAGCACGATCTCTCCGCGTCGTCCCGGCAGATAAGGCTCGCCGGCCTCCATTGCGTCTAGAGCGGCGTCGAGCGAGCGCCCTAGTTCGGATTTGAGCAGAATCCCGCGTGCTCCGGCGGCAAGCGCGTCCCGAATTGTTGCCTCGCTCTTGTGCATGGTGAAGATCAGGACGCGCAACGTCGGGCAGAGGGCTAGGCAGTGTCGCGTGAGCTCTATCCCGTCCATATCGTCCAGCCTGAGGTCGATGATCGCCACGTCAGGGCAATGATCCTGCGCGATTCGTATTGCGTCCCTGCTGTTATGTGCTTGGCCGATGACCTGCCAGTCAGGTCTTCCGGCGATGACGGCCGCCAAGCCTCGCAGAACCACATCATGATCATCGACCAGTAGGGTGCGCAACATTCGTTTCTCTCTTGGGAGGGGCGTCAGAACTTTGGTTTGTTGCGGATCACCGCGCAAGCTTGGTGATCAGGCCGCCTCGGCTCCGCCCCAGCGTATGGTCTAGCGGTTCTTCTGGCCTCCCTTTCCGGCGCTCAGAAGACGGCCGTCTATTTTGGGGAAATCAGATTCTTGATCAACTCCCATGTGGCATCAGCGAGTTCGTGGCGCCTTGCCATGTGGGTGCGGATTCCACGCCATTCGGACACTCAGCCCACGCTGATCCGGACACCTGTTCCACGATCATTCGGACAGGCAGTCGGAGCGGAGCGACGCAGGGATGGCATTGTTAGCCTGGGGCTCCCGGCGTCGTCAATTTCTTCGCTTGTTTGCGCATCGACTCGCCCTTGAGGTTGATCCGATAAGCGTTGTGCACCAGGCGGTCGAGGATGGCGTCGGCCAATGTCGGATCGCCGATCAGTTCGTGCCAGTTGTCCACCGGCATCTGGCTGGTCACGATGGTCGAGCGCTGGCCGTAGCGGTCGTTCAGTAGCTCCAGCATGTCGCGCCGCTGTTCGGCGGTGAACGGGGCCAGGCCCCAGTCATCGAGGATCAGCAGGTCGGTCTTGGCGTAGCTGCTCATCAACTTGGCGAAGCGCCCGTCGCCGTGGGCCAGGCCCAGCTCTTCCAACAGGCGCGGCAAGCGCAGGTAACGCACGCTGTAGCCATCTCGGCAGGCCTGGTGGGCCAGGGCGCAGGCCAGCCAGGTCTTACCCACGCCGGTCGGGCCGTTGATGATCAGGTTGAGGCCGTCGCGTAGCCACTGACCGTTGCTCAGCTGGAGGATCAGCGCCTTGTCCAGGCCGCGCGGGCTGCGGTAGTCGAGGTCTTCGAGGCAGGCGTTGTGGCGTAACCTGGCCTGACGCAGGCGGCTTCTCAGGCGCTTGTCGCCGCGCTCGGTCAGCTCTCGGTCGACCAGCAGGCCGAGGCGTTCCTCGAAGCTCAGGCTGTCGATGTCCGGGGTCTTCAGTTGTTCGTTCAGCGCCTTGAGCATGCCGTGCAGGCGCAGGGTCTGGAGCTTGTCCAGGGTCGGATGAGGCAGCATGGGGGAGTTCCTTGTGGTCAGTGGTAGTAGCCGGGGCCGCGCAGGTTGGCATGGTCGTCCGGCAGCAGGGGCAGGTGCTGCTGGGCCAGCGGCAGGTTTTCCAGCCCCTGGCGCAGGATCGATTCGAGGCTCTTGTAGCTGCACGCGCCGAGGCTGAGGGCGCGACGGCAGGCCAACTCCAAGCGCACTTCGCCATGGGTCTTGCCCAGGCGCAGGATGCCCAGGCAGGCCCGGTAACCTTGGGTTGGGTGGATACGCCGTTCGAGGATGTGGCTGATCACTCCGGCAGTGTTAGGCCCGGTCTGCTCGGCCCAGCGGATCAGCCGTTGCGGCGTCCACTCGGCGTGCTCGCGATGGCACTTGGGCATGTGCTCGGTCTGCGTGCTGTGCCGACCCTTGTGCGGTGAGCGCAGGTGGCTGGCCACCCGCTGATTGGCGTGGAAGCATTCGACTGTGCGCTCCGTCAGGCGCACCTCCAGCTGCTTCTTCACCAGTTGGTAGGGCACCGAGTAGTAATGCCCATCGACCTCGACGTGGTAGTCGATATGCACCCGTGCCTTCTTCCACTCGGCATAGACGTAGGGCTGCTCCGGCAACGGGCGCAGCGCTGGCTGATCCAGGCTGTCGAAGGCCGATTGCCGGGAGCCCGGCAGCTTGTGAAACGGTCGGCGGTTGAGCCGCTCCAGCAACACGGAGATGGCGCTGTTGAGTTCGTCCAGGGAGAAGAACTGACGGTTGCGCAGGGCGGCGAGGATCCAGCGCTCGACCACCTGCACGCCGACTTCGGCCTTGGCCTTGTCGCGCGGTTTGCGCGCCCGCGCCGGCACCACCGCCACGCCGTAGTGCTCGGCTAGGTCGCGGTAACTGGGGTTGATGTCCGGCTCGTAGCGATGGCTCTTGCTCACCGCGCTGCGCAGGTTGTCCGGCACCACAATCTCCGGCACCCCGCCGAGGAAGGCTAAGCAGCGGGCATGGGAGCCGAGCCAGTCCGACAACTGCTGCGACCAGGTGGCTTCGGCGAAGGTGTAGCTGGATGCGCCGAGTACCGCGACGAACACCTGCGCCTGGCGGATCTCGCCGCTGTGGCGGTCGATCACCGGCACCGTCTGCCCGGCGTAGTCGACGAACAGCTTCTCGCCGGCGCGATGTTCCTGGCGCATCACCATGTCCAGCTTGCCGGCCCAGGCCCGTTAGTGCTCGCAGAACCAGCTGTACTGGAAGCCCTGCGGTTGGCTCAGGCGGTACTCCTGCCAGAGGAGGGCCAGGGTCACGCCGGGGCGGCGCAGCTCGGCATGTACCCAGGCCCAGTCGGGCAGTGGCCGCTGCTCGCTGGGCACCGCCGGGGCTGGTGGAAATAGCTGGCGCTCCAACTCGGCATCGGACAACGAGCAGGGCCAGCTGAGGCCGCTGGCGGCAAAGCGACAGAGGTAATCACCGGCACTGCTGTGGCCAGTGCCCAGGCTGCGGGCGATCTTGCGCACGGATAGGCCGCAGTCGAACTTGAGGCGTAACACCTCTCGGATTTTACGCATGGATAAACGCTCCACGACGACCTCTTCGCTTCGAAAAAGAGGTCGATGGTAGTGAATAAATCCTGCGTAGCTGCCTGCCTGGAAAGTGTCCGGATGGCCGTGGAATCGGTGTCCGGATGCTCGTGGAATGAGTGTCCGGATCAGCGTGGAATCACTGTCCGGATGTGCGTGGAATAGGTGTCCGAGTCAGCGTGGAATCCGCACCATGTGGGCCTTCAGACATTCATGGCGCATTTACACGCACCGACTTTGCTTGTAGGGCGTGGTGCCTTTCTGTGGGCAGTATCAGACAAATCCTGCATCGATGGGAGGGGTAAGGGGGTAGTGTTGGTCTGGACTAGGAAGCGTATAGGAGGTCAAGCCCATCTGGCCTCAATCGGCAATTGTATTCCTCGTTAGCGCTTCGGGAGGGGTTGTGAGTTTTTCGTGCGGTGTCATCGGCTTGTTACTTTCCAGATCCTGCTCAGTTTTGCAGGCTTGTTTCAGGCTGCGGAGTCCATCTCACGTAGTACTGCTCCAGAGCAGTTGGGGCGTAGGCGAATCGCCGCGAGGAGTGAATATAACGTGATTTCAACACTGAGTGTGTTGGTACTTGAAGAGCACCCACTGCATAGAAGCCTCGCCGTTAAAATGCTGCAGAGTCTAGGTGTAGGTAAGGTGTTTGAGGCATGTGAGGGGAGAGAGGCGCTCGCTCTGTTGCGGTGCAAGGGAGGTGTGGACATCGCAATCTGCGATCTGCGCATGCACGACATGGTCTTTTTGCGAGAGGTTTGGCATTCCGGTCTAGTTCGAGCAGTGGCACTAAGCAGTGACATCGACAGCGGTGTGCGTAATACGGTTGCTGTTATGGTCGAGAAGCTAGGCGTGAGCTTTCTTGGGAACCTTGGCAAGATTTTCTCTCTCGATTGGTTGCGCGAGGTACTGTCGCGCTATGACCTCTCCGCTGTTCGGGGAGAGACATTACCGCTGGTAACGAGCACCGAAATGCCCCCTAGAGATGAGATCGAGCGAGCCCTGGCGAACGGAGAGTTTGTCGCCTATTTCCAGCCCAAGGTCGATCTGCAAGATGGGCGAGTACTGGGCGCTGAGGTGCTTGCCCGCTGGCAACACCCTAAACGCGGTCTTCTGGGGCCGGATAGCTTCCTACCCGCTATCGAGCAGCTTGGACTATTGGATCAGTTGTTCTGGCAGCTGTTCCAGCAGGGGCTAGAGTTGCAGATACAAAGCCCCGGTATTGCGCTAGCGTTCAACGTGCATCCTAGCCAGCTGAATTGCTCGCGGCTGCCTGACAATATATGGAACAGGTTGCGTCTGTATGGAATGCCGGCCACCGGTATCACTCTGGAAGTGACTGAAACCGGCATCTTGAGCGCTTCTCCGAAGGTTATGGAATCACTGATTCGTCTACGCCTGATGGGCTGTATTCTGGCAATGGATGATTTTGGTGTGGGCTACTCTTCGTTGAAACGGTTATGCGAATTGCCGTTCAATCAGATCAAGCTGGATGCCTCGTTCGTGCGCGGTCTGCACCGTGGTTCGCGTGGCTATGCGGCGATAGGCAGTGCGGTGTCCCTTGCCAAATCATTAAACATTTCGCTTGTGACCGAGGGTGTGGAGACGTCAGAGCAGAGCCGGCACCTGCTGGATCTGGGCTGTCGGGAGGCTCAGGGGTATCTGTTCGGCAGGCCGGTTTCCGGGGCGGCATTGAGGACGGCGATGCTTTCGCGACGGCTGTCGGTTAGGTAGCAAACAGCTAGTCGAACCTTCGTCGTTATATTAATAGTTGTTAAGAGTTGGGTGGTTGAGTATGCATAAAGTTATGATCGTCGATGACCACCCAGTAATTCGTCTGGCCGTTCGTGTGTTACTTGAGCGGCACGGCTTTGCTGTCGTGGGAGAGGCCGACAACGGCGTTGCTGCTGTGCAGATGGCTCGTGAGCAAGAGGTTGATGTCATCATTCTGGATATCGGCATTCCTAAGCTTGATGGTCTACAGGTCATTTCCCGGCTGCGAGCTTTAGGGCGACCGCCGCGGGTTTTGGTATTGACCTCGCAGCTTCCAGGTGTAGTGGCAGAGCGCTGCCTGCAGGCTGGGGCGGCAGGTTTCGTCAGCAAGGAAGAAGACCTGAGTGGCCTGGTAGGCGCGGTGAGCGCGGTGCTTTCGGGCTATACCTACTTCCCTTATGACCTCATCGGTACGGATGTCGGTAAGGAGGCGGAAGAAAGCGATGGCGGGAGATTGGCCCGATTATCGAATCGAGAGCTGTCTGTCCTGCGTTACCTAGCAAGGGGGCTGACCAATAAGGAGATAGCTGACGTGATGCTGCTCAGCAACAAGACGGTCAGTACCTATAAAACCAGGCTGCAGCAGAAGCTTAACGTGCAGACACTGGTGGCTCTGATCGAGTTCGCCAAGCGCAACGGAGTCACTTGAGCGCACGATTGCCGTGTCTAAGGATGGTCTGAAGTAACCCTGCATT
>NZ_RFFK01000027.1 GCF_003696305.1 Pseudomonas sp. AOB-7
TAGTTTTCCGAGGCGATCAGCTCGATATGGTCTTCCTGACGACGCTCTTCCTGGTCGATGGCGGCGAGCAATTCATCGTCGTAACCCTGGATCTGATCCTGCTTGCTGAACATCTCGATCTCCCGGCAACCCGTCAGGGCCGCATCTGTGTTGGCGAAGCGCCCACCGCGGTGGCCCACGGAGCCATCGGCAGGGCGTCTGTTGGGATCGATTGTGCGAAATAGCCTGGGGGGTCATTTGCCTAATTACGACGTCAAAATGCTCAAACTGACCTACCCCGAACGGCGCGACGGGCGGTGACCACGGCGCCTGGCGGCCCAATGCCGGGAATGTCGCGCAGAGACAGGTGGCGGCCCGGGCCACGGCGCCGGGCAGCGGGGAAATGGGTGTAAGATCGGCACAGGCCCGCCTGGGTGCCGACCGGGGCGGTCTCCGCGGTCGCGCAGGCAACGACCGGACAGGAGCACCAGATGAACTACGCCGAATATCTGCAACCGCAAGCGCCTGCCTGCGGCACGCTGAAGACCTTCGGCTTCCTGCTGATCCCCAACTTCACCGCCATCGGCTTCGCCTCGGCCATCGAGACCCTGCGCATGGCCGGTCTGGCCGCCAGACGGCCGCTGTACCGTACCCTGCTGATCGCCGCCGGCAACGAGCCGGTGCCGGCCAGCAACGGCATGCGCGTGCTGGCGGACACCAGCTTCGAGCAGGCGCCGCCGCTGGACGCCCTGTTCGTCGTCGGCGCCAACCCGATCCCGCAGAAGTACGACCGGACGCTGCTCGCCTGGCTACGCCGGCTGGCCGAACAGGGCGTGCCGCTGGGCGGCATCTGCACCGGCAGCCACCTGCTGGCCTGCGCCGGCCTGCTCAAGGGCTATCGCTGCACCCTGCACTGGGAAGACATCGAGCAGGTCAAGGAGAAGTTCCCGGGAATCATCATCTCCAACCAGCTGTATGAGCTGGATCGCGATCGCTACACCTGCTCGGGCGGCACCGCCGCGATGGACATGACCCTGCAGCTGGTCAGCCGCGAGCCCGGCGGCGCCGAGATCGCCAGCCGCGCCGCCGAGCTGCTGCTGTGCGACCGGGTGCGCAGCGCCCGCGACCAGCAGCGCATCCCGTTGCGGCAGAAGATCGGCAACGCCCAGCCCAAGCTGAGCCAGATCGTGGCGATCATGGAGTCGAATCTGGAGGAACCGCTGGAGCTGGAGGAGCTGGCGCAGCTCAACGAGGTGTCGGTGCGCCAGCTGGAGCGGTTGTTCCACAAATACCTGGGGCGCAAGCCCAGCCAGTACTACCTGGAGCTGCGCCTGAATCGGGCGCGCGAGCTGCTGCTGCGCAGCGATGCCCAGGTGCGCGACGTCGCCCTGGCCTGCGGCTTCGCCTCGCCGGCGCACTTTTCCAAGTGCTACAGCCGCCAGTTCGGCCTGTCGCCGCGCGGCGAGCGCAAGCAGAGCCCCTTGGGCTGAGCGCTGCTGCACGAACGCTCGCGAGCCCCCGGAGACCGTCTCGCCAGGGCGCTTGCCGTCTTCACCACAGCTGAGCGCCCTCCTCCGCGCGGCAGGCTCACACGTTGAAACGACCCAGCAACTGATCCTGTTGGACCACCTGCTCGACCATCAGCCCACATTGCCGGACCTGCTGTTGAGCGCCGGCGGCGACCAGCTGGCTGATGTCGCGGATGTTGCAGGTATTGCGGTTGATCTCCTCGGTAGTGGCGCTCTGCTGCTCGGCCGCGGCGGCGATCTGCAGGTTCATGTCGCTGATCCGGGCGATCGCCTCACCAACACTCTCGAGCAGCCGATTGGCGTCGCCGGCATCTTCGGCGGTCCAGCTGGCACTGTCGCGACTCTGCCGCATGCGCGCCTCCACCTCCTTCACCCCGCTCTGGAGATGGTCGATCATCTGGCGGATCTCCTCGGTCGATTGCTGGGTACGCGAGGCCAGCGAGCGAACCTCGTCAGCCACCACGGCGAAACCTCGCCCAGACTCCCCGGCACGGGCCGCCTCGATGGCCGCGTTGAGGGCCAGCAGGTTGGTCTGCTCGGCAATACTGACGATCACCGCAAGAATCGACTCGATGTCATGGCTGAGCCCGACCAGCCGATTGATTGCCTGGCCGGTGTCATCCATATCGGCGGCCAACTGCTTGATCGCCCGGCTGGTGCGCGCAACCACGACGAGGCCGCTTGCAGTTTCCAGGTTGGCGCCGGTCGCCGTCTGGGCGGCGGCCTGGGCGTTGCGCGCGACCTCCTCGGCAGTGGACGACATTTCCTGCGTCGCCGTGGCCAGTTGGTCGAGTTCCTGCAATTGCGCCTGCAAACGCTCGGCGGACACCTCGGCTTCGTTGCAGGTCAGGGCAGTACTGGCACGCACCCGCTGCGAGCCACCGACCATCTCGCCGATCAAACCCTGCAGGTACTGCAGAAAGCCGTTGAACTCGCGCGAGACCAGGGCGATCTCATCGCTACCGCTGGCCGGCAGACGACGCGTGAGATCGCCCTGACCGCTGTTGACCTCGCGCAAAGAAGCCCTGAGCCGATCGAGGGGCTCGAGCAGCCGCCTCATCAACAACCCCAGCAGCACCAGGCTGACGACCACCCCGAGCAGGGTGCCGAGCACGGCACGTTGACTGAGGGCATCGACCTCGGCCATGACCAAGCGCTTGTCCAACACCACACCGATGTACCAATCCATATCCGCAAGATCGCTCAGGGGCGTGAAGGAAAGCAGCAGACGCCCATCGTCACCGGCCTCCTGCAGCCCCTTGTCCAGCGCAGGCGTCTGGCCGTCGAACAGGTCGCTGTAGGCCTTGCCGTTCATGCGGGTATCGGGGTGGGAAATGATGGTGCCACTGCGGCTCAACAGGAAGGCATAACCAGCCCCGTTGAAATCCAGGGTGTTGATCGCGTCGGCCACCGTCTGCAAGCGGATGTCGCCACCGAATGCTCCCTTGAACGCCCCGGCGTCGCTGACCCGAGCCACTGCGGATATCAGGACCTCACCGGTCCCGGCTACCGCGTAGGGTTCGGTTAGCACGGCTCGCGCGGCGTCCCGGGCCTGCGCATACCAGGGCCGCTGGCGGGCATCCCAATCGGCGGGAGGATGCCAGCCCGGATCGTTGCTGAGAGCTTGCCCTCCGGTCGCCTCCAGCCCGCCGAACATGGAGAGAAACTGCTCCTTGAGCACGGCTGATGCGAAAACCTGTTCTATCTGCGACTCGCTGAAATTGAGATCTATCTGCTGCGCAGCCATGTCGATCAGTTGCAACTTGGCGTTCAGCCAGGCCTCGATCCGCCGCGCCAGCGCCGTGCTCGATTCGTTGATGCTGGTTTCGACCTGCTGGCGCAAGGTGCCGCGCACCTGGCTGATCAGAGTCAGCGACAACAGGCTGGTGGTCAACAGCAGAACCAATGCTGCGGCTAACGCCACCTTGGTGCTGATCCTCATCGTGTTCGAACTCCTGTAGAAACCTTGCGCCCGCCACCGGCGGGCCATGGATAGCAAAAGGCCACGGACTCCGGAAAGACCGTGGCCTTGCTCAACAGAGCAGGACTCAGAGCCCGCGCTGCAACACCGGCAGTCGGCTGCGGGTCAGGACGGATACCGCCACGTAGCAGAGGGATGAGGCCAGGCAACCGAGCAACGGCCCTTCCACCCAGCCGATATCGGTGCTCAGCAACAGACCGCCGCTGGTGAAGAAGCCGACCAGCATGGCCGTCAGCGCGCCGGCGACGTTGCCACGCCAGAATGTGGAGATGAACACCGGGCCGATCATCGCCGCCAGCAGGGTGCCGGAGCCGAGGATGCCGAGCCAGGACAGCATGAACGGCGGCGCGTACATCATCATCAGCAAGCCGAGCAGCCCCAGCGCCACCACCGCGACACGGTTGACGATCAGCGCACGCGGCGAATCCGTCTCGGCATGCTTGTTCAGTGCCAGGCGCAGGTCGTGCGAGGTCGCCGAGGCCACGGTATGCAGCATGGAGTTGGCGGTGGACTTCATGGCGAAGATGATGAACAGGGTGATCAAGCCCTGCAGCGCCGGGTGCATGAAGGTCTGCAGGTACATCGGCATGGCGTTGTCAGGATCGGCCAGTTGCGGGCCGAAGGCGCGCATGTACAGGCCGACGATGGGGATCAGGCTGAGCAGGCCGCCGAGAATGGCCACGTAGATCCCGACCTTGTGCATCTTCACCTTGGGCCTGAAGGCCAGAAAGCGGATGGCCATATAGGGCAACACCGCGGCGAACAGGAAGGCGTAGGGCAGCACCAGGAACACCGAAGCCTTGCTTTCGCCGTAGGGCGCCGCGGTGACCGGGTTGAGCAGCTTCGGGTCGATGCTGTTGAGGTTGGCCTCCCACAGCCCCAGGTCGACGCTGGTGAACATCTGCACCATGATCACCACCGCGGCCAGGGCCATGCCGCAGACCATCACGGTGTCGGTCCAGGCCACCGCGGCCAGGCCGCCGAGCATGGTGTAGAGGATGATCACCGAGATCATCAGCCAGGCGCTGCTGGTCATATCGATGTTCAGCCAGGACGCGCCGAGCATGCCCACCGCCTTGATCTGGCTGACCAGAAAGACCATCAGCAGGACGATGGTCATGACCGCCGCCACCCCCTGCAGCAGGCGCCCGCCGGCGCCGCCGCCATGGATCTGGCCGATGTACTCGGGGATGGTGTTGCTGCCCATGCACAGGGCGCGCTTCTGCATGTGATTGGCGAAGAACAGCACGGCGATCATCATCGCCGGGGCGAAGAAGAAGTTGCCCAGCAACTCGATGGCGCCGAACTCGTAGGCCACCGCCGGCGAGCCCATGAAGCCCCAGCCGCTGAAGCCGGTGGCGACTATGGTGCTGGCGCCGACGAAGGCGCCCAGGCTTCGGCCGGCGAGCAGAAAGCCGCCTTCGTCGCTGTCCCTGACTTTGCGCGAGGAGAGAAAACCTATTCCGATCATTACCGCGAAGGTGACGATCAGCAGAGCCCAGTTGAACAGTTCATAGAAGTCCATTGCGCTTACTCCGCCGGTCGGGAGGTTTCGTGGGCGGCACGGCACACATAGGTGGCGGCCGCGATCAGGAACATGAGGATGTTGAGCGCTACGAAGAGCGTGAGTACCCAGGAGCTCATTGGTGTGGCCTCTTGTTGTCGTTATGGGCGCCCCGCAGGGCGGGTCAAAGGGCCGAGCGCGCAAGGCGTTCGGCGATAGCTCAGGCGTTCGGCGGCGCGAGGGTTGCGCCACCGCTCGTCAGGGAGGTGAATCGTCGGATGCCGGCGACGCCAATCCATCGCCATGGGCAACGGCGCGCAGGCTGAGCGCCCGCGCCGACGGCATCCACTCGCGAACCGCGGACAGCAGCCCGCCGGCTTTGCCGCTCGACTCGAAATCATTCATCTGCTGGCCTCCCGGTCGCCCACCCGAGGTGGGCGACGCTGCTTGGGCCATGCTCTGGCGAGCACGGCACGGGGACTACTTGCGAACGATGTTGCGCTCCGGGCCGTAGGGGAACTTGGTGATGTTCTCCGCGCCCTGCTCGTTGACGATCAGGATGTCGTGCTCGCGATAGCCGCCGGCGCCAGGCAGGCCTTCGGGCAGCATGATCATCGGCTCCATCGACACCACCATGCCCGGCTCCAGCACGGTGTCGATGTCCTCGCGCAGCTCCAGGCCGGCCTCGCGACCGTAGTAGTGGCTGAGGGTGCCGAAGGAGTGGCCGTAGCCGAAGGTGCGGTACTGCAGCAGGTCGTGGCTGAGGAAGATCTCGTTGAGTTCCTTGGCGATGTCGCTGCAGCGTGCGCCGGGCTTGATCAGCTTGAGACCGGCCTCGTGCACCTCGACGTTGGCCAGCCACAGGCGCAGGTGGTCGTCGGAGCAGTGGTCGAGGAACAGGGTGCGCTCCAGCGCGGTGTAGTAGCCGGCGATCATCGGGAAGCAGTTGAGGCTGAGGATGTCGCCCTTGTTCACCTTGCGGGTGGTCACCGGGTTGTGCGCGCCGTCGGTGTTGATGCCGGACTGGAACCAGGTCCAGGTGTCCATCAGCTCGACCTCGTCGAAGGTCTCGGCGATGGCGCGGACCATGGCCTGGGTGGCGTGCAGGGCCACCTCGTACTCCGGCACCTGGTCGCGCAGGGCCTCGACCACCGCCGCGCCGCCGATGTCGGCGATGCGTGCGCCGTGGCGGATCATCACGTGCTCCTCGGCGGACTTGATCATGCGCATGCGCATGCAGGGCGCGGCGACGTCGACCAGCTCGGCGTCCGGATAGCGGGCGGCCAGCTTGTCGCGGTTCTGCAGGTTCAGGTGGTCGAACTCGATGCCGATGCGGCGCGCGCGCGGCAGCGCCTGCTGGATGGCGACGAAGTAGTTGTCGCGCTGCCAGTCGGTGTAGACGATGTTGTCGGTGCCGACGGTGCGGCGCCAGGGCTGGCCGCCGTCGATATTGGCGCTGATGCTGACCACGTCGTCCTGGGTCACCACCAGGGCGTAGGGGCGACCGAAGGAGCAGTAGAGGAAGTCCGAGTAGTAGTTGATGTTGTGGTACGAGGTGAAGACCGCCGCGTCGATGTTCTCGGCCGCCAGGTGGGCGCGCAGCTTGGCATGACGGTTGGCGTATTCCTGGGCGGTGAACGTCGATTTGACCTTTTCGCCGTTCCGGATTCGGAGCGTTTGGGGCATCTGCATGGCGTGAATCCCTCTGCTGTCTGGGGTAAGGCGACCGGCCGGATTGGCGGGTCGTTGAGAGGATTGCAACAGATGCCCGGCGCGGATTTTTGTACGGTTCCGACCCGAAGTTGGTCAGATCCGCTGCGGCCTATGCCCTGCCGCGCGGGCAATTTCCGCGCGCAAAAAAAAAGAGGCCCGTACCGCGCTGCCAGCACGGACGGGCCTCGAAAGGGTGACAGCCGGAGGGACGGCGGTCAGTGCAGCGCCACCTGCGGCGTACGCCGCTCGTCGCTGGGGCAGAGGGCGAAGTGCTCGCGGTAGCAGCGCGAGAAGGTCTGCGCTGAGAGGAAGCCGCAAGCGGCTGCCACCTCGACCACGCTGAGGCGGGTACGGCGCAGCAACTGGCGCGCGCGCACCAGGCGCAGGCGCAGGTAGTAGCGCGCCGGCGAGCACTGCAGATGGCGCTCGAACAGGCGCTCCAACTGGCGCCGCGACAGCGCGACGAACCCCGCCAGCTGGCCGAGTTCGAGCGGCTCCTCGAGGTTGCTCTCCATCAGGCTGATCACCTCGCGCAGCTTGGGGCTGGGCTCGTCGCCGCACAGGTGCAAGGGCATCTGCGCCGGCAGCGGCTCGCAGCGGACCAGCTCGAACGCCAGGGTCTCGGCGATCGCCCTGACCAGCGGCTGGCCATGCCGACCGGCGATCAGCTGCAGCATCAATTCCAGCCCCGCCGCGCCGCCGGCGGCGGTACCGCGGTCGCGGTCGACGACGAAGGGCTGGGCGCTCAGCGCCACGCCGGGAAACGCGCGCTGCAGATCGACCCGGCAGCGCCAGCTGGTGCTGCACTGGTGGCCCTCCAGCAGACCGGCGCGCGCCAGCGTCCAGCTGCCGCTGCCGAGCGCGCCGAGAAACCGCCCGGGCTGCGCCTGCTGCCGCAGGTAGCGCTCCAGTTCGGGCCGCTCGCGCGCCTGCGCGGCATCGCTGCCACAGAGGATCAGCCCGTGCAGCTCGCCCGCCGCGTCGGCGGCGCCATCCGGGGTGATCCACATGCCGTTGCTGGCGCGCAGCGGCCGGCCCTGCAGGCTGAGCGTCTGCCAGCGGTACAGGCTGCGCCCGGCCAGCTGGTTGGCCAGGCGCAGCGGCTCCAGCGCGGCGGCCAGGGCTACCAGGCTGAACTGGTCATCCAGCAGAAAGCCGATGGACTCCACGGCGGCAAGGGTCGGCAGTTTCTCGAAACGGGTCATTGCGGCAGTCCTCGACAAAACCAGCGGGCAGGAGAATCAGCACTCGACCTGGCTCACCGCCAGGCCGCCGCGCGAGGTTTCCTTGTACTTGTCGTGCAT
>NZ_RFFK01000028.1 GCF_003696305.1 Pseudomonas sp. AOB-7
AGCGCATCTTCCAGCACCTGACGGTGGAGAAGATCATCGGCCAGGTGCTCGAAGAGCACGGCATCCAGGCCGACGCTTACCAATTCCAACTCGGCTCGCTCTACCCCGAGCGCGAATACTGCGTGCAGTACGACGAGAGCGACCTGCACTTCGTCCAGCGCCTGTGCGAGGAGGAAGGCATCCACTACCACTTCCAGCACAGCAGCGCAGGCCATGTACTGACCTTCGGCGACGACCAGACCGTATTCCCGCGTCTGGCACCGCTGGCCTACCAGCAGGACAGCGGCCTGGTGGCTGACGACCCGGTGATCAAGCACTTCGGCGTGCGCGTGGAAACCCGCACCAGCCAGGTGACGCGCCGCGACTACGACTTCGAGAAGCCGCGCCTGCAACTGGAAACCAAGGCCGAAGGCGACGCCCAACCCAAGCTGGAAGACTACGACTATCCCGGCCGCTACACCGACCGCGAACGCGGCAAGCACTTGGCCAAGCGCGCTCTGGAACGGCACCGGCACGACTTCGAGTTGGCACAGGGCGACGGCGACTCACCGACGCTGGTCAGCGGTCACTTCCTCGACCTGAGCGAACATCCACGCCAAGAGTGGAACCAGCTCTGGCTGCTCACCGAAGTCCTTCATGAAGGTAAACAGCCGCAGGTGCTGGAAGAGTCGGTGACCAGCGATACCCAGCCTGCCGACGGTTTCACCCAGGGCTACCGCAACCGTTTCACTGCCACGCCCTGGGACGTGCCCTATCGCCCATCCCTGGCCCACCCGAAACCGCGCATCCTCGGCAGCCAGAGCGCCGTAGTCACCGGCCCGGCTGGCGAAGAGATCCACTGCGACCAATACGGTCGAGTGAAGGTGCAATTCTTCTGGGATCGCGAAGGCCAAGCCGACGAGAAAACAAGCTGCTGGCTGCGCGTCAGCTCCAGCTGGGCCGGTGATCGCTACGGCGCCATCACCATCCCGCGCATCGGCATGGAAGTGCTGGTCACCTTCCTCGAAGGCGACCCCGACCAACCCCTGGTCACCGGCTGCCTGTACCACGCCGAACACGTGGTGCCCTACGACCTGCCGGCAAACAAGACCCGCAGCGTGTTCAAGACCCTCAGCAGTCCCGGTGGTGGCGGCTACAACGAACTGCGCATCGAGGATCGCAAGGGCGCCGAGCAGATCTACGTCCATGCCCAGCGCGACTGGGACGAGAACATCGAGCACGACCAGAAGATCCGTGTCGGCAACGAGCGCCACGACACGGTCGAGGCCAATACCTACAGCCACTTCAAGGCCGAAGAACACCGCACCACCCACGCCGACCGCAAGACTGAGATCAAGGCCAACGACCACCTCACGGTGGGCGACAGCCAGCACATCAAGCTCGGTAACGGCCAGTTCATCCAGGCCGGCCAGGAAATCCACCTCAGCAGCGGCCTGAAAGTCGTGCTCGAAGCCGGCAGCGAACTGACCCTCAAGGGCGGCGGCAGCTTTATCAAACTCGACGGCGGCGGCATCACCCTGGTCGGCCCGGTGATCAAGATCAACTCCGGCGGCGCACCGGGCAGCGGTTCGGGGGCTGCGCCCATTTCCCCGACATTGCCCAAGCCTGCCGATACCGCACCAGTAGGCGAGAAAACCGGCACTGCCAATCTCAACCAGTTGCCGGCTCCAACTGAAAAAGGGGCTACGGGGCCGCAACAATTGATCGTGGACGTCTGGGGTGACCCAGAGCAAGGCGGACAAGTTGAATTGCTCGACCCGGAGGAAGACGCATGAGCGAGTTGAAGGATCAACCCATCGAGCAAGGCGTTCGCAAGCGTACAGAGTACGATAACGCTCAACGCAAGAGGCTCGTGCTGAGTGTCGAGCGGGAGGATGGCGAAAAACTGTCCCTGCCCATCGCTGTCGACATGCGCAGCCATGAAGAAGAAGAGAACATTCAACAGAACACCTTCCTCGCCATCATGCCGCTGGCCAGGCTGCCAGGACATGACGCCTACAATGAGGCGCCCCGGGGAGCACTGCCACGCCCAGGGCGCATCTACGTATTCCAGAACGGCAAGCTTTGGCGTGAGGTCTTGTGCGACGGCCAAGGCAACATGAAGGATGTCGATCTCGCCCATTGGCGCAAGCAGGCCGAGAGTGGGGCCGCTGCCGATGATCGACAGTCCGTCGGCAAGCAGCAGCAAGTCCTGTTGATTCCCATCCTCGTGCAGGGCCAGTCCGTCGCCAACAACTACCTGATGGCCTACAGCGAGAAGCCCTGGACCTGGGAATATATCCGCTGGCTGGAGGAAGACCGGAATCGCGTCAAATGTCGCGCCCAGATCGTCGCGTTCGCCTGGTCGGCGGCGGTCGTTGGGGCGGGTCAATGGCGGCCGACGCAGGCCATGCCGGCGGTGGTGATCAGTGCGCAGGCGGACGGCTTTCGAGCGCGCGACTTCAGCATCGAGAGCCTGTTGAGCGATCCGTCCCTGTTCACCCCCAGCCTGAGCAGCATCCCCTCGAACGAAATGAGCAGCCGCATGCAGCTGCGCCTGGAGGAGCTTGCCGCTGCGACCCGAAGCGCTCCCCCGCAACCGTTGCCCACCTTGGCGGTCGGCGCGGATGTGCTTGCCGAACGCAATATGCGGGCCTATCCGAAGCTGGTAGGGCTGATGCTCGATGACCCCTTGTTCGCGCTCAGGCATGCTTGTGCGCAAGCACGTCTGGCGGAGTCCTACCTGCTCACCCTCAATGCGCTGGTGCCGCATCGCCCCAATGGTCGCTACGCCCATGCGCTGTACAGCTCGGTCATGCAGAGCCCGAGCAGCCCTCTGGGCAAGTTCAGGAAGCACCTGCACCTCGAGCAACTTCACGAGGCCGTATTCGACGGCGAACGCAAGCTGGTAAGGACCGCCCTGTCTTCCCAGCTGCAACGCCTGGTCAGCCTTCTATCGGACGTATCGCTGGCCGCAGCGCTGTGGGATTGGCAATACACCCACGACGAGCGCCTGCTGGAACCCTACCAGTTGCTCGGCGAGATATTCGGCACCTTGGGCAAACTGCCCGAGCATATCGACGCCTTGTCTCAGGCCAACGCCAGCGACTCCTTGCGCACCCGCACCGCCCAGCTGAGCGAACGCCTCCTGACCGGCCACCACCCCATTAGCAAGCCGTTCCTGGCGCAGGCGGATGGCAGCCTGCCCGAGGCCGTAAAACGGCTTGTCGCCCTGGCCGCGAAAAAGCGCGAACCCGATCCGCAACGCATGGGCATGAACAGCCTGCTGCACATAGCCGACATCGACCCGCAGGACACCGACAAGGGCCTGGTCTACAAGAACCTGCATGCGCTGATCGGCGACTTCATGGACAACTTCTCCATGGCCGTGCTGACCCAGGTGAAGCGCCTGAACGATGCCAACGTGAAGGTCGCCATCGAGTTCCGTCGCCTGTTCGCACCGACCCACGGCGTGCTCGAGAAGCTGTCACCCAGCTGGCGCGGCATACAGCTGGTCAGCGAAGCACAAGCCCAGGCTTCGAACCTGCGGATTCTGGGCGTTCAAGGGGAGGGGCTGCGCTATGGCCTGACCAGCACCGAGCGGGCGGCCCTCACCCGCAAGAACTACCGGTACATGAATATCAATAACCCGGAGGGCCAGGTCATCGGCTCCACCAGCCCGCGTCAGGTGGGACGGGGGCTGCCCAATCATGGGGCGGGAGTCATCATCGCAGCCCCAGCCGACCATCCTGAGGTGATCAAGTACAGCGCCTGGAAGCATGCGGTCGCCAGCAAACTCGACACTGCCGCACAGTCGCCCTCCCTGCCCGTGGTTGCAGTGGCCTGTGCCATGTACAACTTGAGTGCGCAGGTTGAGGGGATGAGGAGTTTGGAAAGGGAAGCGGGGGATGGTCTAGACCGCTATCGCGCCGGATATATATCTGCAGCGGCTGACCTTGTGGTTGCCTCGGGCAACCTATCGAAATTTATTCTTGGCGGTGAGCATCAGCTCGTAAGCTTGCTGAATAAACCACGCCTCGATGTTTCCAGAATCGCCACTCGCTGGGCGGCAAATCTGGCAGAGCAGACGGGCAACCCTCGTCTGCCAGTACTGCGCGCTCTTTCGGGCGGGGCCATGCTTTTCACGACGGCGATTACCGTCTGGGACGCCAAGCGCGCCTGGCACCAGGGCGACCGCGATGCCGCCCTGGCCTATGGCGCGGCAGCGGCGGGCGGGGCGGCCTGGACGGCCTATGCCTTGGGCATGTGCATCAACCCGGTGGTGCTGATTGCCGGGGCCACGCTGTTTATCGGCGGCAACATCCTGGCCGGCTGGCTGGTCGACAGCGACGTCGAGGCGCTGATGAAGAACGGGCCTTTCGGCAAGGATCACGGCCAGGTCGGCATGCTCGACAAACTGCTTGGAGACGACCAGCGCTTCGCTCACCTGAGCGACCCGCATATCGCCTACCAGCAACTGCTCGGCATCCTCGGTCGGCCCGTGATCCAGGTCAGCCGCCTGGGCGACTGGCTGGACCAGGCGCCGCCAGGCGTGCGGGCAGGCCTCGGCGGCCTCGACCGGCAGCGCGCCCCGCTGAACGCAGCCCTGGAATGCCGCCGCACCTCCGCCCAGCCCTTCGAGCGGGACGACTGGGCGGTGCGTATCCACTCGCCCCTGCTGGGCCTGTTCGGCGCCCAGCATTTTCAGTTCTTTGCCCGGGAAGAACTGGGGGTACTCTCCCTCAATGGCGCCTTCAATGCGGAGCGCACCGAGCGGCGCCCGATCGACGAGGCCAAGCTGGCCGCCCACCCCCTGGACGACGGCTCGATGCTCTATATCCTGCCGAAGCAATTTCCCGTGATCACGCTCACCCCGTTGCAACGCCATGGGCAGAAGGTCACCCAGCGTCTCAAGGTCTTCGGCCAGTTCCGCCTCGCCAAGGAGGCCGACCGCTCCGACGAACTGGTGCTGCCACAACCCAACCCGAAAACCTGGCAACCTTATCAAGCCGCCTTCGCCAAGCCGCCGGCGCTAAATGCCAGGACCGACGAAGTTCCTTACTGGCAGATCGAAACCCTGGAATTCAAGGTATGACGACTGAAACCTACGGCCCTGCCGCCTATCGCGGCCAAGCAGTGCCCGCACTACCGCCACCGATTCGCGACAAGCAAGGTTTGTTCGATACCGCCTTGAAATGGGGGCATTACGCCAACCTGGATTCGATATCCGAGATCGAAGGCCAGCTTATGGGTGAGGCTCATCTGGCCTATGAGCGGCAAACCAAGGAAAAACGCAAACAGCACATTTATTGCGATGCGGAGCGCTGGAATTTTGAAAATAGCGGCAAGCTATTGCACTTTTTATTCATATTAAAGCTTTGCTGCTTAATGTCATTTTTTTTCCCATGGACACTAAAGCTGGCAGATGTTTTTAATAGTAACTTCTTGGTCACAACACTAGGTCTCTCCATTATGATCGCCTGTCTCGTGATTTACAGTTCATCGAGGCCCTGGCTGGCTTATATATTTGGCGGAGTGTTCGGAATAATTACCGCCGTAACCATTGCTTGGGACCAAGGCGCGCTCTGGGGTTATTGGGGGGAACAAACCGCGTTCTGGTTCGGCGCGATTCTGCTCTTTATGGCGGTTATCGGCGTCGACCTGCTGATCGGCCTCTATTCCCTGATCTACACCCATGACGGTAGCGGCTTCAACCGGCGCGACGGCATGCTGCGGATCGGCCGCCGCTTCCGCTCGCCCTTCGTCGCGCCCTTCTACGAATTCGACCCGGTGATGCAACTGCAGATCACCCCCCATGGCGGCCATGACTACGTGCTCTGGCTGCATCACCGCTACACCGACACCAAGGTCTGCCTGGGCATGAAGATGCACAGCCTGGGTCTCGACAAGGCCAATCTCCATGCCTTCTGGGACACCCTGCAACGCTACATGGACGTCGAGCAGCCGCTACCCGACCTGCCCGTGCTGGAGCAGAGCCGCCACCTGGATCCCGTCACCGCTGCCCATGACGCCGCCACCGGCCGCCCGGAGCGCTACTGGCGCGACCGCACCCTCGACGGCTGGAAGCGCAATTCCGCGTCCCGCAAGCTGAGGGAAAACCTGGCCAGCCATCCCTGGCAACAGCAACCTTGCGCCTTGCGCGCCAGAATCGACCCTGGCCTGAACATCAAGGCCTACTACCGTAGCCAGGAAGCCAGGGGCATCCATGCCACGCCCAAGGGCGATGACTTCGACAATGTCCATCGGTCTTTCGGTGCTGAACACAGCTAGCCGCAATACTGAGCATCCTCGACAGCAGCGGCCTGCTTGACCCCCAGGAGGGCGGCAGTGCTCGCGCAGAATACCGTCCCCGCGCAGGGGTAGACCATCCTGATCGTCGGCGGGCTAATCGCCCGCCAAGACACTCAGAACCTACCTCTAGAAACCTAGATCAAAGGCACCCGACCTGCCGACTGGTCGAGCGGCGAACCTGGTGTGGCTGTCTACCGCCGCGTTTATCACGA
>NZ_RFFK01000029.1 GCF_003696305.1 Pseudomonas sp. AOB-7
GTCGACTTCACCATCGACACCCTCTGCTCTCAGAGCAGATTGTTTGGGTGTTATATGGTCAAGCCTCACGGGCAATTAGTATGGGTTAGCTCAACGCCTCACAGCGCTTACACACCCCACCTATCAACGTCGTAGTCTTCGACGGCCCTTCAGGGAGCTCAAGGCTCCAGTGAGATCTCATCTTGAGGCAAGTTTCCCGCTTAGATGCTTTCAGCGGTTATCTTTTCCGAACATAGCTACCCGGCAATGCCACTGGCGTGACAACCGGAACACCAGAGGTTCGTCCAACCCGGTCCTCTCGTACTAAGGTCAGCCCCTCTCAAATCTCAAACGTCCACGGCAGATAGGGACCGAACTGTCTCACGACGTTCTAAACCCAGCTCGCGTACCACTTTAAATGGCGAACAGCCATACCCTTGGGACCGGCTTCAGCCCCAGGATGTGATGAGCCGACATCGAGGTGCCAAACACCGCCGTCGATATGAACTCTTGGGCGGTATCAGCCTGTTATCCCCGGAGTACCTTTTATCCGTTGAGCGATGGCCCTTCCATACAGAACCACCGGATCACTAAGACCTACTTTCGTACCTGCTCGACGTGTCTGTCTCGCAGTCAAGCGCGCTTTTGCCTTTATACTCTACGACCGATTTCCGACCGGTCTGAGCGCACCTTCGTACTCCTCCGTTACTCTTTGGGAGGAGACCGCCCCAGTCAAACTACCCACCATACACTGTCCTCGATCCGGATAACGGACCAGAGTTAGAACCTCAAGGTTGCCAGGGTGGTATTTCAAGGATGGCTCCATGAGAACTGGCGTCCCCACTTCAAAGCCTCCCACCTATCCTACACAAGCAAGCTCAAAGTCCAGTGCAAAGCTATAGTAAAGGTTCACGGGGTCTTTCCGTCTAGCCGCGGATACACTGCATCTTCACAGCGATTTCAATTTCACTGAGTCTCGGGTGGAGACAGCGCCGCCATCGTTACGCCATTCGTGCAGGTCGGAACTTACCCGACAAGGAATTTCGCTACCTTAGGACCGTTATAGTTACGGCCGCCGTTTACCGGGGCTTCGATCAAGAGCTTCGCTTGCGCTAACCCCATCAATTAACCTTCCGGCACCGGGCAGGCGTCACACCCTATACGTCCACTTTCGTGTTTGCAGAGTGCTGTGTTTTTAATAAACAGTCGCAGCGGCCTGGTATCTTCGACCGGCATGGGCTTACGTAGTAAATACTTCACCCTCACCGGCGCACCTTCTCCCGAAGTTACGGTGCCATTTTGCCTAGTTCCTTCACCCGAGTTCTCTCAAGCGCCTTGGTATTCTCTACCTAACCACCTGTGTCGGTTTGGGGTACGGTTCCTAGTTACCTGAAGCTTAGAAGCTTTTCCTGGAAGCATGGCATCAACCACTTCGCATTCTAAAAGAACGCTCGTCATCAGCTCTCGGCCTTGATCTCCCGGATTTACCTAAGAAACCAGCCTACCACCTTAAACACGGACAACCAACGCCGTGCTGGCCTAGCCTTCTCCGTCCCTCCATCGCAGTAACTAGAAGTACGGGAATATTAACCCGTTTCCCATCGACTACGCATTTCTGCCTCGCCTTAGGGGCCGACTAACCCTGCGTCGATTAACGTTGCGCAGGAAACCTTGGTCTTTCGGCGTGCGAGTTTTTCACTCGCATTGTCGTTACTCATGTCAGCATTCGCACTTCTGATACCTCCAGCAAGCTTCTCAACTCACCTTCACAGGCTTACAGAACGCTCCTCTACCGCTCATCCTAAGATGAACCCGTAGCTTCGGTGTATGGTTTGAGCCCCGTTACATCTTCCGCGCAGGCCGACTCGACTAGTGAGCTATTACGCTTTCTTTAAAGGGTGGCTGCTTCTAAGCCAACCTCCTAGCTGTCTAAGCCTTCCCACATCGTTTCCCACTTAACCATAACTTTGGGACCTTAGCTGACGGTCTGGGTTGTTTCCCTTTTCACGACGGACGTTAGCACCCGCCGTGTGTCTCCCGTGCTGACACTTGCCGGTATTCGGAGTTTGCATCGGTTTGGTAAGTCGGGATGACCCCCTAGCCGAAACAGTGCTCTACCCCCAGCAGTGATACACGAGGCGCTACCTAAATAGCTTTCGAGGAGAACCAGCTATCTCCGAGCTTGATTAGCCTTTCACTCCGATCCACAGGTCATCCGCTAACTTTTCAACGGTAGTCGGTTCGGTCCTCCAGTCAGTGTTACCTAACCTTCAACCTGCCCATGGATAGATCGCCCGGTTTCGGGTCTATACCCAGCGACTAAAGCGCCCTATTAAGACTCGCTTTCGCTACGCCTCCCCTATTCGGTTAAGCTCGCCACTGAATATAAGTCGCTGACCCATTATACAAAAGGTACGCAGTCACCCAACAAAGTAGGCTCCCACTGCTTGTACGCATACGGTTTCAGGTTCTATTTCACTCCCCTCTCCGGGGTTCTTTTCGCCTTTCCCTCACGGTACTGGTTCACTATCGGTCAGTCAGTAGTATTTAGCCTTGGAGGATGGTCCCCCCATATTCAGACAAGGTTTCTCGTGCCCCGTCCTACTCGATTTCATTGACAAGAGAGTTTCGCGTACAGGGCTATCACCCACTATGGCCGCACTTTCCAGAGCGTTCCGCTACTCTCAAATCAACTTAAGGGCTAGTCCCCGTTCGCTCGCCACTACTTAGGGAATCTCGGTTGATTTCTTTTCCTCAGGGTACTTAGATGTTTCAGTTCCCCTGGTTCGCCTCACACACCTATGTATTCAGTGTGTGATACCCAGCTTATGCTGGGTGGGTTCCCCCATTCAGAGATCTCCGGATCAAAGTCTGTTTGCCGACTCCCCGAAGCTTTTCGCAGGCTACCACGTCTTTCATCGCCTCTGACTGCCAAGGCATCCACCGTATGCGCTTCTTCACTTGACCATATAACCCCAAGCAATCTGGTTACGATCTCAATCGTGAAGACGACATTCGCCGAAAATTTGCGTCTTGAGAACTACAAATTTTACCTTGACCAGATCAATTGCCAGTGAAAGCAATTAATCAGTCACTTCTATCACATACCCAAATTTTTAAAGAACGATTTTCGTACCGGTCAAAAGACCAGAAATCAGCACTCACCAGGTTCACCCTGAAGCGCTCATTTCTGAACTCTTTCACTGCTACCGCAACGCGCGAGAGTGGTGGAGCCAAGCGGGATCGAACCGCTGACCTCCTGCGTGCAAAGCAGGCGCTCTCCCAGCTGAGCTATGGCCCCGTAATCATCTGCACCAAGCAATTGGTAGGTCTGGGCAGATTTGAACTGCCGACCTCACCCTTATCAGGGGTGCGCTCTAACCAACTGAGCTACAGACCTATAACAGGGTCGCGTTACAGCATCGTCTTCGACTATGAATCAAGCAATTCGTGTGGGAGCTTATGAGAAAGCCGGTGTCTTCGATTAAGGAGGTGATCCAGCCGCAGGTTCCCCTACGGCTACCTTGTTACGACTTCACCCCAGTCATGAATCACTCCGTGGTAACCGTCCCCCCGAAGGTTAGACTAGCTACTTCTGGAGCAACCCACTCCCATGGTGTGACGGGCGGTGTGTACAAGGCCCGGGAACGTATTCACCGTGACATTCTGATTCACGATTACTAGCGATTCCGACTTCACGCAGTCGAGTTGCAGACTGCGATCCGGACTACGATCGGTTTTATGGGATTAGCTCCACCTCGCGGCTTGGCAACCCTTTGTACCGACCATTGTAGCACGTGTGTAGCCCTGGCCGTAAGGGCCATGATGACTTGACGTCATCCCCACCTTCCTCCGGTTTGTCACCGGCAGTCTCCTTAGAGTGCCCACCATAACGTGCTGGTAACTAAGGACAAGGGTTGCGCTCGTTACGGGACTTAACCCAACATCTCACGACACGAGCTGACGACAGCCATGCAGCACCTGTGTCTGAGTTCCCGAAGGCACCAATCCATCTCTGGAAAGTTCTCAGCATGTCAAGGCCAGGTAAGGTTCTTCGCGTTGCTTCGAATTAAACCACATGCTCCACCGCTTGTGCGGGCCCCCGTCAATTCATTTGAGTTTTAACCTTGCGGCCGTACTCCCCAGGCGGTCAACTTAATGCGTTAGCTGCGCCACTAAAATCTCAAGGATTCCAACGGCTAGTTGACATCGTTTACGGCGTGGACTACCAGGGTATCTAATCCTGTTTGCTCCCCACGCTTTCGCACCTCAGTGTCAGTATCAGTCCAGGTGGTCGCCTTCGCCACTGGTGTTCCTTCCTATATCTACGCATTTCACCGCTACACAGGAAATTCCACCACCCTCTACCGTACTCTAGCTCGCCAGTTTTGGATGCAGTTCCCAGGTTGAGCCCGGGGCTTTCACATCCAACTTAACGAACCACCTACGCGCGCTTTACGCCCAGTAATTCCGATTAACGCTTGCACCCTTCGTATTACCGCGGCTGCTGGCACGAAGTTAGCCGGTGCTTATTCTGTCGGTAACGTCAAAATACTCACGTATTAGGTGAATACCCTTCCTCCCAACTTAAAGTGCTTTACAATCCGAAGACCTTCTTCACACACGCGGCATGGCTGGATCAGGCTTTCGCCCATTGTCCAATATTCCCCACTGCTGCCTCCCGTAGGAGTCTGGACCGTGTCTCAGTTCCAGTGTGACTGATCATCCTCTCAGACCAGTTACGGATCGTCGCCTTGGTGAGCCTTTACCTCACCAACTAGCTAATCCGACCTAGGCTCATCTAATGGCGCGAGGTCCGAAGATCCCCCGCTTTCTCCCGTAGGACGTATGCGGTATTAGCGTTCCTTTCGGAACGTTATCCCCCACCACCAGGCAGATTCCTAGGCATTACTCACCCGTCCGCCGCTAAATCAGGGAGCAAGCTCCCCTCATCCGCTCGACTTGCATGTGTTAGGCCTGCCGCCAGCGTTCAATCTGAGCCATGATCAAACTCTTCAGTTCAATACTGCTTGGGTTTTGAGAAAACCCTAAACTTGGCTCAGCAATCGCAAAAAACTCTCGAATTCACGAGTGTTACTTGTGATGCTGATAATCAGTCGACTACCAGTCTTACCCCACAAGCACCCACACGAATTGCTTGATTCAGTTGTTAAAGAACAGTTGGTCAAGTCTTTCATCTCAACCGAGGCGCGCATTCTACAGCACCCCATCTTTCCGTCAAGCTGTTTTTCGAA
>NZ_RFFK01000003.1 GCF_003696305.1 Pseudomonas sp. AOB-7
AAGTTGAAGTCGTCGCCCTCGACGCCGCCGAAGCTCATCTCTTCGCGGCTGGCGTCGTGGCGCTGGCTGTTCTTCCAGAACTGGCCACCGTAGAGGGTCAGGCCGTCGATCTCGTTGGAGGTCAGCTGGGCGCCCTGGAAGGTCTGCGGCAGCGAGCGGCCGTCGTCGGCGCGGAGGATCGGCAGCACGGCGAACCACTCGCCGACCTTCAGCTCGGTCTTGGACAGCTTCGCCTTGGCGGCCACCGCGGTGCGGCCGAAGTCGTCGGCGGCCTGGCCGTCGTCGTGGATCGGCAGCAGCTGGCTGTTGGCCGCGCCGCGGTTGCCGTCCAGCTTGACGCTGTACAGGCCGAGCAGGTCGAGGCCGAAGCCGACGGTGCCCTCGGTGAAGCCGGAGCGGGCGTCGAGGATGAAGCTCTGGGTCCAGCCTTCGGCCTGGCCCTGGCGCTCACCCTGGATCAGTGGGTCGGTGCCGTTGAGGTAGTTGCGGTTGAAGTAGTAGTTGCGCAGGTTCAGCGAGACCTTGGCGTCCTCGACGAAGCCGGCGGCCTGGGCGCCGGTCGGCAGGGCGGCGATCACGGCCAGGGCGCTGGGGAGCAGACGGGAGACGGCGTTTTTCATTGTTATGGTTCCTCGTGGTGACTGATTTTCGGGGCGCACGAATCCCTCCACCGCAGCGGATGCGGAAAAAGCAGCAGGGGAGGGGAATGACCGCCGGCGTTCGCCGGCGGCTCGTTTCAGCGCCGTCTCAGGGCTTGGCGATACCGACCGAGTCCGGGGCGATCTCGATGGCCTTGGCCTTGTACATCGACCAAGTGGTGACCGACTGCCAGCGCTTGAGGAAGTCCTCGGCCTCGGCGCCGTTGAGGTTCAGGCTCTGCGCGCCGAAGTTCTTCAAAAAGCCCTGAAACTCCTCGTTGGCCACGGCCTTGGCGTAGGCCTCGACCAGCTTCTGCTTGACCTCGTCCGGGGTGTCCTTGTGCACGAAGGCGCCCCAGAACGGACCCCAGGGCAGGTACTCGGCGATCGCCGGCAGGGACTTGGTGATCGGCTCGACGCCCGGCAGTTCCGGGGTTTCCTCGGTGGCGAACACGGCCAGCGCCTTGAGCTTGCCGCTGCGTACCAGTTCGCGGGCGGCGGCCAGGCTCAGCGGCATGAAGTCGATGTGCTTGCCCATCAGCGCGGTGATGCCGGGGCCGTCGCCGCCGAAGGTCACTTCACGCACTTTCAGCTCGTCCACCGCGTTGATCATCGCGCTGACCGTGCTCGGCAGGCCGCCGGCGCCGGTGGAGCCCATGCGCAGGCTGTCCGGATTGGCCTTGGCGGCGGCCAGCAGCTCGCCCATGGTGTTGAACGGCGCCTCGGCGTTGGCGGCGATCACCACCACGTTCTGGCCGATGATGTTGACCGGGTAGAAGTCGCTGTAGTCGAAGTCGGCCAGGCCCAGCACCGGGTACAGCTGCGGGTTCTCGGCGCCGAGCAGGATGGTGTAGCCGTTCGGGCGTTGCTGCTTGACGAAGGTGCTGCCGATCACCGCAGTGCCGCCGGGGCGGTTGTTGAGGATCAGCTTGCCGCCCAGCTCCTTCTCCACGTAGGGGGTCAGGCTGCGCATCACGTTGTCGGTGGCGCCGCCGGCACCCCAGGGAATCACCGCCTGGATGCTGCGCTCGGGGTATTCGGCGTGGGCCGGCAGGGCCAGGGTCAGGGCGCTGAGGCCGAGGGCGGCGCCGGTCAGTAGAGCTTTGAACATGTGGAGATTCTCCATCGGATTGTTGTTGTAAGCCCCTGTCGGCCGGGGCGCACCTTGCCTTGCCAGGTCAGCCGCGGGCGACCGCGGTCTTGAACTTGGATTTGAGTTTCTTCAGCAGCGAGGT
The DNA here is from genome assembly GCF_003696305.1 of Pseudomonas sp. AOB-7. Lineage (GTDB taxonomy): Bacteria > Pseudomonadota > Gammaproteobacteria > Pseudomonadales > Pseudomonadaceae > Aquipseudomonas. Next base: position 1,874 of record NZ_RFFK01000003.1, read on the forward strand.
GTTGCCCAGCAGGATCAGCACCACGGCGCTGCTGAGGATCAGCGACAGCGGGCTGGTGACCAGGCCCTGCAGCAGCTCCAGCGGGTTGTCGCCGGCCGAGGACATGGCCTGGCGGTAGGAAGTGTCCATCAGCGGGCCGAGGATGGCGCCGAGGATGATCGGGCCCATCTGGAAGCCGAAGATCTTCAGCAGGTAGCCGAGCAGGCCGAAGCCGAGCATCCAGTACACCTCGGTCATGCTGCTGTTGATCGAGTAGGTGCCGACCACGCAGAGCACCAGGATCAGCGGGATCAGCACGGCCTTGGGCATCTCGACGAACTTGGCGAACAGCTTGATGCCCATCAGGCCGAAGATCATCAGGAAGACGTTGGCCAGCAGCAGGTTGCCGACGGTGAAGTAGAAAATGTGCGGGTTCTCCACCATCAGCATCGGGCCGGGGTTGAGGCCGTGGATCACCAGCGCGCCGATGATCACCGCGGTCACCGCATCGCCCGGCATGCCGAGGGTCAGCATCGGCACGTAGGCACCGCCGACCGCCGCGCTGTTGGCGGTTTCCGGCGCCACCAGGCCCTCGTAGGCGCCCTTGCCGAAGGGTCTGCTGGGATTCTTCACGGTGCGCTTGGCATGGTCGTAGGCCATCAGCGCGGCGATGTCGCCGCCGACCCCGGGCAGCACGCCGACCACCACGCCGATGATCGAGGTGCGGATCGACAGCGGCAGGAACTTCAGCACCATGGCGAAGGACGGCAGGATCTTGTCGACCTTCTGCCGCACCACCGGGCTGTCCAGGTTGTGCAGCTGGTAGAAGGCCTCGGCCACGCCGAACAGGCCGATCATCAGCACCACGTAGTGGATGCCGCCCATCAGCTCGACCTGACCCAGGGTGAAGCGCCCCTCGGCGGTCACCGGGTCCATGCCGACCAGACCGATCACCGCGCCCAGGGCGGCGGCGAAGATGCCCTTGGCCAGCGAACCCTCGGCCAGGCTGCCGACCAGCAGCAGGCCGATGGCGGCCACCAGGAAGTAGTCGCGCGGGGCGAATTTCAGCGCCAGATCGCCGATCAGCGGCGCCGCGCTGGCCAGCATCAGGGTGCCGACCAGGCCGCCGATCACCGACATCACCGTGCTCAGGCCGATGGCGCGACCGGCCTCGCCCTGCTGCGCCAGCGGGTAGCCGTCGAAGGCGGTGGCCACCGACGACGGCGCGCCGGGGATGTTCAGCAAGATGGCGCTGCGCGAGCCGCCATAGACGCCGCCGATAAAGATGCCGACGATCAGGGCGAGGGCGTCGTTGACCTCCCAGGAGAAGGTGAAGGACACCAGGATCGACACCGCCATGGTCACCGACAGACCCGGGATGGCGCCGATGTAGATGCCGGCGAAGGTTCCCAGGGCGGTCAGCAGCAGCAGCTGCGGGTCGCTCCAGGCCATCAGCAGATAGGAAAAGGTATCGCTCATCTCGGGTGCCTCGTTATGGCAGGTAAACGCTGAAGGCCAGGGTGAACAGCAGGTAGATCAACAGCAGCAACAGGGCGGCGATCAGTACCGCCGCGACCACCCGGCCGCGGCGCAGGTAGACGATCGACAGCACCAGGAACAGGAAGGTGCTGAGGTAGAAGCTGATCCACTGGATGGCGGCCAGGTAGGCCACCGCCAGCACGGCGAAGATCAGCGTGCGGCGGGGAAAATGCGCGCGGCGGAACTGGCCGAAGGCATCCAGCCAGCCGCTGCAATCGGGCTTGGCCTTGGCCAGCGTCTCGGCACCGATCTTCAGTGCCGCCAGCAGCATCACCAGGCCGACGCCGAGGGGGAAGGCGCCTGGCGAGTTGGCCGAACTGAAGCCGGCGATCTGGTAGGCCAGATAGAGGATGGCCAGGCTGAAGACCAGCAGCAGCACGCAGAAGCTGCGTTCGCCGACCAGCATTTTTTCTGTCTTGTTCATGCGCTTGCTCCGACAGGCTGGGGAACCGCGACGCGGTCCGGATACGGATGGTCGTCAGGCCGCGTGGGCCAGTCGCGCTCGCAGCGCAGCGCGCGGCGGCAGCTGGCAGCCAAGGCAGGCGAGAACGGCAAGGGCAGCGGGCGACGGGGAGGCGCGGCCGTCGAGCGCGAGGCTGGAGGAGTGGGCAACGGCCGGCGCGGTTGCGGGGGTTGCCGGGGCACGCAGGTGCAGGGGCTGTGACATGGCAATCGACCTTTTTATATTTATTGGCTACTGAGTTTTCGAAGTCGGATGGCAGCAGGCAGAAAACGACTTCGCTTCAGGGCGTGCTCGGAATAGTGGGCCGAGCCCCTGGCCATTTCAATTCGCCAAACCGGGTTTTGTTCGATAACCGAACAAGAACGAACCGGTTAGTACATTCGTCGTGGCGCGGGCAGTATCGCCCGTCTGCCGATTCTCATCCAGCCTGGGGCTCGCCTCCGGTGGTCGCTGTCTCCTAGAATCGCGGCAAATTCAGCAGGGATCTCCCATGGCCGGCAGTCAGATCGAACGCGCGCTCAGCCTCCTCGAAAGCCTCACCCGCGACGCCCACGGCCTGCCCATGCAGAGCCTGGCCGACGAGCTGGACATCCCCAAGAGCGCCACCCACCGTATGCTCGCCGAGCTGATCCGCCTCGGCTACGTGCGCCAGGACGCGCAGACCAGCCGCTATCGGCTGTCGACCAAGCTGGTGGCGCTGGGCTTTCGCTACCTGGCCAGCAGCGGCGCCGATGTGGTGCAGCCGATCCTCGACCGCCTGGCCGAGGACAGCGGTGAGCTGGTGCGCCTGGGGGTGATCGACGGCGAGCGGCAGACCTGGATCGCCAAGAGCCAGGGCGCCCGCTCCGGTCTGCGCTACGACCCGGACATGGGCCGCGACGCGCCGCTGTTCTACACCGCCTCCGGGCATGCCTGGCTGGCCAGCATGAGCGATGAGCAGGCGCTGGCGCTGGTGGCGCGCCAGGGCATCGCCGACCCGGCCGAGTTCGGCCCCAACGCGCCGCGCAGCGAGCAGGAGCTGCTCGAACGCCTGGCCCTGGCCCGCGAGAAGGGGTACGCCTGGGTGGTGGAGAGCGCTTCGCTGGGCACCTCGGCGCTGGCCGCGGTGGTGCGCCATCCGCTGGACGACCGGGTGATCGGCGTGCTCAGCATCGCCGGGCCCAGCGCGCGCCTGCCGCTGGCGCGCCTGCACGCACTGGCGCCGCAGCTGCTGGCCGCCGCCGCAGAACTGTCCGCCGCCAGCCCGGCTTCCGAACTGTTCGCCTGAGCCCCCTCGCGGCGGGATACCCGCCCTGCGCCTCGTCTGGACCTAGGGTGGATCGCGCTTTACCGATCCACCGTTTTGGCGGATGTGAACAGCGACATCCGCCCTACGAACTGGCATCGGGCAGGCTGTGGGAAGGGCTTCAGCCGCGACGGACGCCTGTTGGTGTCGCCGCTGAAGCGCCTCCCACACGAGCTGCCGCCGATCGGTAGCCCGGATGCAATCCGGGAGTGACCCTCGCCCCGCATCTTCCCCGCCGACTACCGACCAAAGGCAATCCATCGTCGCCATTTTCGCCTTGCGAATTTTTTGGAACTGAGTTCTAAATTAAAAAAGAGGTCAGCCCCTGGCCTTCCGCTTCGACGACGACAAGAGGATCGCCCGCGTGACTTCCCCCCTGCGTATCGCCCTGATCGGCGCCGGCGTCATGGGCCGCCAGCACCTGCAGCACCTGCGCCAGCTGCCCGAGGCGCAGCTCTGCGCCATCGCCGATCCCGGCCCGCAGGCCGCCGAGTTCGCCGCGCAGTGCGGCGTGGCGCATTTCGCCGAGCACCGGCAGATGCTCGCCGCGGCGCGCCCCGAGGCGGCGATCATCGCCAACCCCAATGCCCTGCACGTCGCCACCGCGCTGGACTGCCTCGCCGCCGGGGTGCCGGTGCTGCTGGAGAAACCGGTGGGCGTGCACCTGGACGAGGTGCGCGAGCTGGTCGCCGCCAGCCGCGCCAGCGGCGTGCCGGTGCTGGTCGGCCATCACCGCCGGCACAACCCGCTGATCGTGCGCGCCCGCGAGCTGATCGAGGCGGGCGCGCTCGGCCGCCTGACCACCGTCACCGCGCTGTGGCAGCTGCGCAAGCCCGACAGCTACTACGCCATCCCCTGGCGCCGCGAGGCCGGCGCCGGGCTGCTGCTGACCAACCTGATCCACGACCTCGACCTGCTGCGCCACCTGTGCGGCGAGGTGCGCCAGGTGCAGGCCTTCACCAGCAACGGCGTGCGTGGCTTCGCCAACGAGGACAGCGCCGCCATCCTGCTGCAGTTCGCCAGCGGTGCCCTGGGCAGCCTGACCGGCTCCGACGCGGTGGCGGCGCCCTGGAGCTGGGAGCTGGATTCCGGCGAGAACCCGGTCTACCCGCGCCAGGCCGAGCAGCCCTGCTACCTGCTGGCCGGCACCGCGGGCGCGCTGAGCATCCCCCAGCTCAAGCGCTGGCACTACGCCGAGGCCGGCGCCGGCTGGCACGAGCCGCTGCTGCAGGTGCAGGAGCCGTTCGCCGCCGGCGAGGCGCTGCGTCGTCAGCTGCAGCATTTCCTCGAGGTCACCCGCGGCCAGGCCGCGCCGCTGGTCGGCGCCGAGGACGCCGGGCGCACCCTGGCGCTGGTCGAAGCCATCCGCCAGGCCGCCGAATCCGGTCGCGCCTGCGCCCCGCAGATCGTCTGAAGAGTAGAGTCCATGAGCCAACGCATTTTCTCCCTGGCCGCCCTCACCGTGCTCGAGTTGTCGCCGCCGCAGATGGTCGAGGTGGCCGCCCGCGCCGGCTACAGCCACGTCGGCCTGCGCCTGGTGCCGGCCACGCCGGAGGAGCAGCACTTCCCCCTGCTGGCCGACGCCGGGCTGCGCGCGCAGACCCGCCAGCGCCTGCGCGATACCGGTATCCGCGTGCTCGACGTGGAGATCCTGCGGCTGAAGCCCGAGACTCGCGTCGCCGAGTTCGAGGCCATCCTCGCCGCCGGCGCCGAGCTGGGCGCCAGCGAGCTGCTGGTGGCCGGCAACGATGCGGACGAGGCGCGCCTGACCGCCAACTTCGCCGCCCTGTGCGACCTTTCCGCGCCCTACGGCCTGCATCCGCACCTGGAATTCATGCCCTGGACCGACGCCCGCGACCTGCGCCAGGCGGCGCGCATCGTCGCCGCGGCGGACCGGGCCAACGGCTGTGTGCTGGTCGATGCCTTCCACTTCGACCGCAGCGCCTCGCGCCTGGCGGATCTCGCCGCGCTGCCGGCCGCGCGCCTGCGCTACGCCCAGCTGTGCGACGTGGCCGGGCCGCGCCCGGCCGACATGGCCGAGATCCTGCGCCAGGCGCGCAACGAACGGCGCTTTCCCGGCGACGGCGACTGCGACCTGCTCGGCCTGCTGCGCAGCCTGCCGGCGAACATCCCGCTGAGCCTGGAGATTCCCACCCGCCAGCTGCTGGAGCAGGGCGTCGGCGCGCTGGAGCGGGCGCAGCTGGCGCTGGACAAGAGCCGCACGCTGTTGGCGCGGTTGTAGCCGTGGCCGCCAGCCTGGACGGCGCGCCGGCGCGGCCGCTGGCCGGTATCGCCCTGGTGCTGCTGGCGACCTTGCTGTTCGCCAGCCACGACGCGCTGTCCAAGTACCTGTCCGGCTTCTACCCGGTGGTCATGGTGGTGTGGGCGCGCTACCTGGTGCACAGCCTGCTGATGGCGGTCATCTTCCTGCCCCAATCGGGGCTGCGCGTACTGCGTAGCCGGCGTCCCGGCCTGCAGCTGCTGCGCGCGCTGTGCCTGGGCGCCACCAGCCTGCTGTTCACCAGCGGCCTGCTGTTCCTGCCGTTGGCCGAGGCCACTGCGGTGAATTTCCTCGCCCCGCTGCTGGTCACCGCGTTGTCCGTGCCGCTGCTCGGCGAGGCGGTCAGTCGCGGCCAGTGGGCGGCCGTGCTGGCCGGTTTCGCTGGGGTGCTGATCATCGTCCACCCCGGCGGCGCGCTGTTCACCCCGGCGGTGCTGCTGCCGCTGGCCTCGGCGCTGTGCTTCAGCCTCTACCAGTTGCTGACGCGCAAGCTCAGCGAGAGCGACAGCGCCACCACCAGCAACTTCTTCGCCGGGCTGTGCAACACGCTGCTGATGAGCGCCTTGGTGCCGTTCTTCTGGCAGCTGCCGAGCCTGGCGCACGCCCTGTGGATGCTGGCGCTGGGCGGCTGCGGCATGGCCGCGCACCTGTTCCTCACCCAGGCCTTTCGCCACGCGCCGCCGGCGCTGCTGGCGCCCTTCGGCTACGGCCAGATCGTCTTCGCCGGCCTGCTCGGCGCGCTGCTGTTCGGCCATGTCCCGGACCTGGCCGGGCTGGTGGGCATCGCCCTGATCTGCCTGAGCGGGCTGGCGGCGGCCTGGCAGCAGCGCCGCGGCTGAACCGGCAACGTCGCGTTTAGCCGGCGGACTCGCTGCTGAGCCGACGCGGCGCCATCAGGTACAGCCACAGCAGGGCGAGGAAGTAGGTCGCCGGGATCGCGCTGAACAGCAGGGCATAGTTGTTGTGCGTCACCGTCAGCACGTAGCCGACGATCTGCGTCATGAACATGCCGCCGATGGCCGCGCACATGCCGCCGAAGCCGAACACGGTGCTCATCATGTGCTTGGGCGTGTAGTCCATCACCAGGCTCCAGATGTTCGCGGTCCAGGCCTGGTGCGCGCCCACGGCGAGGGCGATGGCCAGCACCGCGACCCACAGGCCGCTGGCGTTGGCGGCGAACACCACGCTGACGATGGTGCAGGCGAACAGCAGCATGGACAGCAGGCGTGCGGTGGTGGCGCGCATGCCGCGGCCGATCAGCCAGGACGAGAGGATGCCGCCGCCGATGCTGCCGAAGTCGGCGGTGAGCCAGATCAGGATCAGCGGGATGCCCATCTGGGTGACGCTGATGCCCAGGTCGTACTGCTCGTTGAGGAAGGGCGGCAGCCAGTAGAGGTAGAACCAGAACACCGGGGCGGTGATCGCGTAGGCCAGGGCGAAGGCCCAGGTGCCGCGCATGCGCAGGATACGCGCCAGGGCGACCTTGCTCGGCTCGGGTTCGACCTCCTGCTGGATGTACGCCAGCTCGCTGCGCTTGAGGCTGGGGTGATCTTCCGGGTTGAAGTACTTCAGGGCCCAGAACACCAGCCAGACCAGGCCGAGCAGGCCCATGCTGACGAATGCCGCCTGCCAGCCCCAGACATGCAGGATCAGCGGCAGCAGCGCCGGGGTGACCATGGCGCCGACGTTGGTGCCGGCGTTGAAGATGCCGGTGGCGATGGCGCGCTCGCCGGCCGGGAACCAGATGCGCGTGGTCTTGACGCAGGCCGGGTAGTTGGCCGCCTCGGTCAGGCCGAGGATGAAGCGGCAGATCATGAAGCCGACCGCCGAGGTGGCCAGGCCGTGGGCACCGGTGGCCAGGCTCCAGAGCAGCACCGCGAGGAAGAACGCGCGCTTCACCCCGACCTTGTCGATGAAGCGGCCCTGCAGCAGGAAACCCACCGCATAGCCGACCTGGAACCAGAAGTTGATGTTGGCGTAGTCCATCGCCGTCCAGCTCATCTCCTCGGCCAGTACCGGCTGCATGATGCCGAGGGCGGCGCGGTCGATGTAGTTCAGGGTGGTGGCGAAGAACACCAGGGCGAGCATGCCCCAGCGCGTCTTGCCGACGGCCATGGCGCCGCGGATCTTGTCGCCGATTCCGCCTTGGCCAAGGCCGGCGGCGGGCAGGGTGGTGCTGGGGGAGTGGTTCATCGGCATGGCCATCCATTCGGTGACTGGACGTGCGCCAGTCGGACTAGGAGTCGGGCATGTGGGCGGGCGGACGGGGTGCCGCGGGCGCCACGCTGCGGGTATCGGCGCCACCGGGGGCGCGCGGGATTGCCGGTCTGGCAGGGGCGAGCGGTCAGCCGTGGGCCGCTGGGCGTCGCAGGCGTGGCTGCGGGGCGCTGTCGGCGCGCGCGAGGGCAGGCAGGGAAGGGCAGGCGAATACGGCAGTGACTATGAACATCGTAGGAACCCGAATCTTGAAATTGTTATGGCACAACGCTGTCGGCGCGCGCCCGTGGGCGGCGCGCCTGTCGTCAGGCGCAGGGGTGACTGGCACCGGCCGGCTGGCGATTCGCTGGAGATGGTGCGCAGCGGGCATGCCCAGGGTCAATTCGCCAAGCCGGCTTCTGTTCGATAAACGCACGGAAAACTAACCGGTTCGTACATTTAGGTTTACCGCGCCGTGCGACTGCGCCAATAATCCTTTCACCCTGACTGGCACCTGGTCGGCGGGTGCATGGGTCGTGCGGCCAGCGCCGCAACCCCCGGCACCGCGCCGCCGCTGAGCGCCGGCGTCCCCAACCAGGAGTTGCAGCATGCAGCGTTCGATTGCCACCGTCTCCCTGAGCGGTACCCTGCCGGAAAAACTCGAAGCCATCGCCGCCGCCGGCTTCGACGGCGTGGAGATCTTCGAGAACGACCTGCTCTACTACGACGGCAGCCCCAGCGAGATTCGCAAGCGCTGCGCCGACCTCGGCCTGGCCATCACCCTGTTCCAGCCGTTTCGCGACTTCGAGGGCTGCCGGCGCGACCGCCTGGCGCGCAACCTCGACCGCGCCGAGCGCAAGTTCGACCTGATGCAGGAACTCGGCACCGACCTGGTGCTGGTGTGCAGCAATGTCGCCGCCGACTCCCTGGGCGACGAGGAGATCCTCGTCGACGACCTGCGCCTGCTCGCCGAGCGCGCCGGCGCGCGTGGCCTGCGCATCGGCTACGAGGCCCTGGCCTGGGGCCGCCACGTCAACACCTACCAGCAGGTGTGGAAGCTGGTGCGCCAGGCCGACCACCCGGCGCTGGGGGTGATCCTCGACAGCTTTCACACTCTGTCGCTCAAGGGCGACCCGGCCGCCATCGCCGAGATTCCCGGCGACAAGATATTCTTCGTGCAGATGGCCGACGCGCCGCTGCTGGCCATGGACGTGCTGGAGTGGAGCCGGCATTTCCGCTGCTTCCCGGGGCAGGGCGAGTTCGACCTGGCCGGCTTTCTCGCGCCGATCCTGCGCACCGGCTACCGCGGCCCGCTGTCGCTGGAAATCTTCAACGACGGCTTCCGCGCCGCGCCGCCGCGGCAGAACGCCGCCGACGGCCTGCGTTCGCTGCTCTATCTGGAAGAGAAGACCGCCAAGCGCCTGGACAAGGAAGGCCTGGCGATCGAGCCCGGCGTGCTGTTCACCCCGCCGCCGGCCAGCCGTTACGACGGCGTGGAGTTTCTCGAATTCGCCGTCGACGAGGCGGTCGGCGCGCGCCTGGCCGGCTGGCTGGAGCGCCTGGGCTTCGCCCGCGCCGGCCAGCACCGCTCCAAGGAGGTCAGCCTGCTGCGTCAGGGCGATATCAATATCGTGCTCAACGCCGAGCCCTATTCCTTCGCCCACAACTTCTTCGAGGCCCATGGCCCGTCGCTGTGCGCCACCGCGCTGCGGGTGAAGCACGAGGCCGCCGCCCTGCAGCGCGCCTGCGACTACCGCGGCCAGCCCTATCGCGGCCTGGTCGGCCCCAACGAGCGGGAAATCCCCGCGGTGCGCGCCCCCGACGGCAGCCTGATCTACCTGGTGGAGCAGGCCGGCGCCGGGCAGACCATCTACGACACCGACTTCAAGCTGGACCCGAACGCCGTGGCCGCCGGCGGCCTGCAGCGCATCGACCACATGGCCCTGGCGCTGCCGGCCGAGTCGCTGGACAGCTGGGTGCTGTTCTACAAGAGCCTGCTGGACTTCGAGGCCGACGACGAGGTGGTGCTGCCCGACCCCTACGGCCTGGTCAAGAGCCGCGCGCTGCGCAGCCGCTGCAGCTCGGTGCGCCTGCCGCTGAACATCTCGGAGAACCGCAACACCGCCATCGCCCACGCGCTGTCCAGCTACCGTGGCTCCGGCGTGCATCATATCGCCTTCTCCTGCGAGGACATCTTCGCCGAGGTGGCGCGGGCCAAGGAGGCCGGCGTGCCGCTGCTGGAAATCCCGCTGAACTACTACGACGACCTGGCCGCGCGCTTCGACTTCGACGACGAGTTCTTGAGCGAGCTGGCCTACTACAACGTGCTCTACGACCGCGACGCCCAGGGCGGCGAGCTGTTCCACGTGTACACCGAGCCGTTCGAGGAGCGCTTCTTCTTCGAGGTCATCCAGCGCAAGAACGGCTATGTCGGTTATGGTGCGGCCAACGTCGCGGTGCGCCTGGCGGCCATGGCCAAGGCGCGCAGCGGCGCGGCCAAGCGTCCGCGGCTGTGAGCGCAGGGGGGCGGCTTCCCAGCGCCCCGGCCGCCACGGATAATCCGCCCATTCCAATAAGAAGCCGTGAGTCCGTATGAGCGATACCGCAGAGAGCCTCGCCACCCCCGCCACCGAGGCGGCGCGCAAGGGGCGCAAGAACAACCCGGAGAAGACCCGCGAGAGCATCCTTCTGGCGGCGGTCGACGAGTTCGTCCGCCACGGCCTGTCCGGCGCGCGGGTCGACGCCATCGCCGAGCGCACCCACACCTCCAAGCGGATGATCTACTACTACTTCGCCAGCAAGGAGCAGCTCTACCTGGCGGTGCTGGAGAAGCTCTACGGCGATATCCGCAACACCGAGGCGCGGCTGCACCTGGGCGAGCTGACGCCGCCGGAAGCGATCCGCCGGCTGATCGAATTCACCTTCGACCACCACGACCGCAACGTCGACTTCGTGCGTATCGTCAGCATCGAGAACATCCATCACGGCGAACACATCACCCGCTCCGAGGTGATCCCGACGCTGAACAACTCGGTGCTCGAGGCCATCGCCGACATTCTCCGCCGCGGCGAGGCCGAGGGGCTGTTTCGCAGTGGCCTGAACCCGCTGGACATCCATATGCTGATCAGCTCGTTCTGCTTCTACCGGGTGTCCAACCGTCACACCTTCGGCACCATCTTCCAGATCGACCTGTCCGCCGAGGACAACAAGCAGCGGCACAAGCAAGTGATCTGCGAATCGGTGCTGCGCTATATGCAGGCCTGAGACGAGGGCGCCGTGCGCGCCAATTCGCCACTGCCAGGATGCGCACATGGCACACCCCGTGCGGTTTGGCATCGTTCATTAAAAAAGGGCCCGCAGGCCCTTTCTATTGTTCGCCGCTCGCCTAGAAACTGGCGAAATGCGCCAGCATGCGCTGGGCATCGGCCTGCCGGCCGCTGAACAGCTCGAACGCCTTGACCGCCTGGAACACCGCCATATTGCCGCCGTCCAGGGTCTGGCAGCCGAGGGCGCGGGCGTCGCGCAGCAGCTCGGTCTCCAGCGGGAAGTAGACGATCTCCGCCACCCACAGCGCCGGGCGCAGCAGCGCCTTGGGCACCGGCGTGCCGGGCAGCTTGGCCATGCCCATCGGGGTGGTGTTGACCAGGCCGTCGGCCACCGCCATGGCGGCCGCCAGGTCGCTGCCGGCCAGGGCGCGACCGGCGCCGAAGTGCTGGTTGAGGTTGTCCGCCAGGGCCTGCGCGCGCGCCGGCTCGACGTCGAAGAGGCTCAGTTGCTCGACCCCTTCGCTGAGCAGCGCATGGGCCACCGCGGCACCGGCGCCGCCGGCGCCCATCTGCACCACGCGCTGGCGCGCCACGCCCGGCAGGCCGCGGCGCAGGCCCTCGGCGAAGCCCAGGCAATCGGTGTTGTGGCCGACGCGCTTGCCGTCCTTGAGCACCACGGTGTTCACCGCGCCGATGCCGCGCGCCTCGTCCGACAGCTCGTCGAGCAGCGGGATGATCGCCTGCTTGCAGGGGAAGGTGATGTTCAGCCCGGTGAAGCCCATGCGCTCGGCGGCGCCGAGCAGCTCGGGTAGGGCGCCGCTGTCGAGGCCGAGCTGGTCCAGGTCGATCAGCCGGTAGAGGTAGCGCAGGCCCTGGGCGTCGCCCTCGCGTTCGTGCATGGCCGGCGTGCGCGAGCCCTGGATGCCGGCCCCGATCAGGCCGGCGAGGATGCTGGATGTGGCGGAGGACATGGCGTTATCCCTTGAGCAACTGGCTGAAGTATTGCAGCCCCAGGCGATAGCCCTGGCTGCCGAGGCCGCAGATCACCCCGACGGCGATCGGCGAAACGAAGGAGTGATGGCGGAAGGCCTCGCGCTTGTGCACGTTGGACAGGTGCACCTCGAGCACCGGCAGCTCGCTGGCCACCAGGGCGTCGCGAATCGCCACCGAGGTGTGGGTCCAGGCCGCCGGGTTGATCAGGATGCCGGCGCAGCGCCCGCGCGCCTTGTGAATCCAGTCGAGCAGCTCGCCTTCGTGGTTGGTCTGGCGAAACTCGATGGCCAGGCCGCACTCGGCCGCGGTGTCGGCGCACAGCCGGGAGATGTCGGCGAGGGTCTCATGGCCGTAGGTGGCCGGTTCGCGGGTGCCGAGCAGATTCAGGTTGGGGCCGTTGAGCACCAGGATGCAGGGGGACATAGGGGGCGATCTCTTGTTGTTGTGGCAACGGGCGGCAGGTCGTTCCGGGAAAATGTACTAACTAGTTAATACGGTCAATCGAGCGGATCGCTTGCGCTGGCCAACGGCAGCCGGGGAAAGTTCGGTGGGAGCGCTGCAGGCCAGCAATGGCGGGGCTTGCAGCCAGATGGCAGGGCGCCAGGGCGGGCGGCGAAACTGGGCGATTACCGGCTAGGCGCTGGGGCGGGGGGCGGGGATTGGCGGCGAGCAGGCAATAAAAAAGCCGGCTTGTGGCCGGCGTCTTTAATGTTTCTCGCACTTCCAGATTGTTGCCGCTTGACCGCCTGCAAGCCCCGTAGTCACTGGATTTTGCCCGTTCCCATGTTTCATAATGTTCGCAGATTATTTTCTGCGTGCCAGACTTTGGTGGCGGGTGAAGTGGAGGGTGAAGAATGGCGACGGGTGAGCTTACTGCTAGGAACGTGTCGACGATTATCAAGGCGGCGGTGCCGGGCAACACCATTGCAGGGCCTGGCTTGTACCTGCAAATAAGCAGACCCAAGAAGGCTGGCGGCGCTGTGGTGGCGAGCTGGGTATTCCGCTATCAGCTCGACGGACGGCGGCGCGAGATGGGGCTAGGCTCGTGCTCGGTGGTAACGCTGGCTGAGGCCCGGTTGCGGGCTGCCGACCAGCGCAAGATTCTTGCTGCTGGGAATGATCCGCTCGCCGCCCGTGACGCCGAGCGCGAGCAGAGGCGCGAGGCCGAACGCCAGGCGCAGGCCCGCCGCATTACGTTCGAGACTCTGGCGAACGAGTATCAGCAGGCGCACGGCGCGAGCTGGTCAGATAAGTGGCGTAGGGGCTGGCTGCGCAAGCTGGAGCTGTACGCCTTCCCGATCATAGGCAAGATGCCTGCCGGCGAGATTCGGACCGAGCACGTTCTAAAGGTGCTGCAACCGATATGGGCAGCCAAGACCCGCACAGCTGATGAGGTGCGCGGCCAAATTGAGCAGGTACTAGACGCCGCCAAGGCTCACCGACTGCGCGATGGAGATAATCCGGCCCGCTGGCGTGGGCACCTGGACAATCTGCTGAGCAAGGCTGAGAAGAAAAAAGCCCGCCAGCGCCAGCACTTCCCGGCGATGCACTGGCGTGACGTGCCGGCCCTTATGGTCAAGCTGGCACAGACTGAGGGGCATGTCGCAGTCGCAGCGCGGTTAATGATTCTGACCGGGGCGCGTGCCCATATGGTGCGCTTCGCTGCCTGGGCTGAGTTCGATCTTGACGATGGCGTCTGGTCACTGCCCGCCGCGCGGATGAAGATGCGTAAGGCATTCGCCGTCCCCTTGGCCGCTGAGGTTGTCGGCATGCTAAAGGCTATGCCGCGCCAGGAGGGCAGCCCGTATCTGTTCCCCGGCCAGGGTAAGAGCGGCGTCATGCACGCCAACGCGATCCGCACCCTATTGCATGGCATGGGGCACGACGACATTACCCGGCATGGCTTCCGCTCCAGCTTCCGCGACTGGGCGAGCGAGGCGACCCGATACCCGCGCGAGGTGTGCGAGCTGGCACTTGCCCACGACGAGCGCGACCAGACCGAGGCGGCTTATAGCCGGTCAGACTTCCTAGAGAAACGACGCAACCTTATGTGCGACTGGGCGCGTTACTGCGCGAGTACGCCGGGAGAGGTAGTGCGGGGGGAGTTCGGGCGGCGGGCCTGAATCAACAACCTGTGCGTAATCTGTGGGTAACTTGTGGGCAGCCTTCGTCAAGGAAGCCGGAGGGCTTATAGATCAAGGGTTTGCGATGAGGGTGGCGCGGCTTAGGGGAGTGCCGAGGGCTGGGGGGCTGGCCGCTAGGTGCCGTCTGGTACAATGCAACCCAAGCTGAAACGAAAAACCCGAGCGGCCAGGCTCGGGCTTTTCTTTCATGCCCAACGCCGTTAACTAACTAATGGCCGCTGAAGCAAGGTTGTTACCACAAGGCGAAGGTTAGCACGCGCGAAGCCTGAGTCAACGACTTTTTGCATTGGCGGTCGCCTTGATCTAAGGAAATCAGACCATGCAAGACAAAATGACCTACGCGCCCGTCAAAGCGATGTGCGCCCGCTACGCAATATCCCGCACCACGTTCTGGCGCATTACGAAGGCCGCCGACTTCCCGCGCGACGCGATCCGCCGCGTGGGCGCTCGCTCGGTACGCTTCGACGTGGCGATGGTAGACGCCTACCTAGCCCAAGCTAGCAACGAGGGCTGACCTATGACCGGACAATTCACCCGCGATAGCGGGACGGGATCGGCTGGCCTGGAGAAAGTAGCCGATACCAGCACGGCGTCGCAGCTCAAGCGCACGGCACAGGCTCTGCGAATCTCTCAGCCCACCACGCACGAGTTGCGCGACCTATGGAACGTCATGCACGGCGCGGGGCGTATCGACACGCTCCGCAATCAATACGGATGGAAGATTCACACCGTGCCGACTGTTTCAGTAGACGCACAAGGGCGCACGCATCGAGGGGTGGCCCGCTATGTATTGATCAAGGAAGGTGCGCCAGTATGAAGACCAGCAATCTGCCGCTCTACAGCTCGGTTAACGACACCGCACCAGCTAGGCATATTAGCCTGGCTTGGCTGTCGTCTATGGCCAAGGCGCCCAGCACCGGGCCGAAGATCAAGGCCCGCGCGATAACGCCTTACAGCGCCGATGGGAAGACCAAGGATCACGCCCGCTCGGCGACCTATGGCGTCGTGGTGATTGACCACGACCACGACGACCGCGACGCCGCTGCTATCGCCTGTATATATGACAGCCTCGGCGTGGCGTTCCTGGCCTACACGACCAGCACACACCAGCGACCTGACAAGCAGGACGTAATCGCCAACCGCTGGCGGGTGATCGTGCCCCTCGCTGCGCCCGTTGACGCTGAGAGGTATCAACAACTGGCGCAGGGCATCGCGTTTGCGTTAGGGGCCGATCCTGCACAAGCTCGGGCCGCTCAAGTGTTCTTCGCGCCAAACCGAGAGAATGCAGACGCGCCATATGACTTCATCGACTGCGCAAGCCGACCACCACTGGACGCGGGCAACAGCTCGCACCCGTTTGTTATCGAGGCGATGGCGGGATGGGCTGACCTACAGCAAGAACGGCAGAAGGTCGCCCAGGAGGCCGCTGTAAGGCCGCGCAGCACGTCTACTGGTGACGCCGGGATCATCGGCAGGGTAGTCGCCCAAGAAAGTCTGAGGGCCGTTCTAGAGAGCGCTGGTTACGTTCGCAAGGGCGCTGACCTGTACCTGTCGCCCTGGAGCAGCACCGGCAATGCTGGCGTGCATATCTTGGAGCGTGACGGCAAGGAGGTCGCCTACTCGTGGCACGGCACAGCCGACCCGCTATCGGCCCTGAACAATGGCGGTCATGCCCTGGACGTATTCGACGTGATCTGCATTCTGGAGTTCGGCGGGGATGTTAGCCGAGCTGTGGGAGCACTCGCCCCGCAGGTAGACCCTGAAGGCCAGCGCCAACGCCAGCGCGAGCACATGCAGGCCAAGGCAGCGAGCCAGGCAGATAAGTCGCCGGAGCCGCCCCCCAGCTTGGCTAAGGCTGCAAACGATGAACCTTTCGACTTGGCGCGGTTCGCGCTCAATGGCCAATCCGCCGCTATGGAGGCGAGAATGCTAGAAGATACTTTCGTACTGGGCCGCCTGGCCATCCTCGGGCAAGCAACCGCTTTCTATGCCAAGCCAAATAGCGGCAAGACGCTGTTAACACTGTGGCTGCTGATTCGGGCCATTGAGGCGGGGCAGATTAATCCGAAGGATGTTTTCTATATAAATGCCGACGATAACTTTAAAGGGCTTGTGCACAAACTCAAGTTGGCCGAGCGGTGGGGCTTTAACCAGCTTGCCCCCGGCTTTAACGGGTTCGAGTCCGCTATGTTCTTGCGTTATCTGCAAAAGATGACCGAGGAGGAAAGCGCGAGCGGTAAGATCGTAATCCTAGACACGCTCAAAAAGTTTACCGACCTGATGGATAAAACGGTTGCTACGGCGTTCGGTAAGGTCGTGCGGGAGTTTGTTTCTAGCGGCGGCACCGTAATAATGCTGGCGCACACGAACAAGCACAAAAGCGCCGATGGCAAGTCAATTCCGGCAGGAACAAGTGACATTATTGACGATGCCGACTGTGCCTATGTTCTGGACGTAATCGAAAGCGACACCAGCGAGAGCAAGAAAACAGTTATCTTCGAGAATATCAAGGCCCGAGGTGATGTTGCCGATACCGCGACTTATACCTACACCACGCAAAAGGGGCTGACTTATGACGATCTGCTGGAGAGCGTGCGCGAAGTATCGAGAGAGGAGGCAGAAGACGCCCGCAAGCGCGAGCAGGCCGAAGAGCTGTTAAAGAAGAATGCTGCAATCGTCGAGGCAATCATCGAGGTCATAGGCGAAGGCGTTACGCATAAAACTCAGCTTATCGAAGCGGCAGTCGAGTACAGCGGATGCAGCAAAGCCAAAGTCACTAAGGCTCTGGATGACCATACCGGCACGAACTACGCGATGGGCCACCGCTGGACGGTAAGTAAGGGCGAAGCTAAGAATGCACGGGTTTACAGCTTGCTGCTGTCATTCTCTGCACCGCCACGATACGCCAACGGATAAACAGGAGAGGCCGCAGACGCGGCCTTTTTTGTGCCTACCCCCTCCCTATCAAAAACATGGAAAGTTAGAGAATTTAGAAAAACTGGCCAGGCACCCGGCCTCTCGCGCACGCTTTTTTAGCCTTGCTGGGGGTGGGCCTCGCACGCGTTCCCGGCCTGTAACCCGCGTGGTTACTGAGTTTGCTTAATTTCTTAATAATCTCTAAATTCTCAAGCTTGTTTAACTTTCCATGGTTTACAGAGGGGGGTAGTTTTTCAGTTTTCCCGCCCACACACCGCTCGGCTAACGAAAAGCACTCTCCCGCAACAATTGCGCAGTGCACAATAACGATGATTTAATAGTACGTTATAATATAACCTTCTTAAATCGTTATCTGAAGGTTATCCCGTCATGTCTAGAAAGCTCGCTGTAGCAAGCAAAGATCAATTGAAACTATCCCCCGGCGATACCGCCGCGTTAATGGGGGTGCTGGAACTTGTAGCGAAAGAAATAGCCGCGCTGAAGTCTGAGATCGCCACACTGAAAAAAGACCAGATTGCGGCTAACAAAGCCATTGTTGCCCAGCGCTTCGGCGACGACGTTGTCAGCCAGCTAGGCGATTCCGTGGAAGGTATGCGCCAGCTTATTGCCGCACCAGTAGCCAACGCCGCAGACGACCAGTGGAAAGACTACGACATCAACGCGAGCCTGCGCGGCTATGTACCTGGGGCGCACTGATGGCAGACCACACGCAGCGCAAGCCCTGGCTGTTCGATGGGTCACAGCCAGGGCCTGGACGCCCCAAGGGCAGCCGTAATAAGCCGAAGACTCTCGCCGCAGCACTCAAGCAACTTATTCAACGTCTACAGGATGACCAACAATGAATACCGCCGAACTTATCCAACAAACTGAGTCCGAACTACAGGCCGCAGAAGGGGCCGTAGAGGCTGCACAACGCGCGTTTGAAGTTGCCGCAAGGACTGGCAGCGATTGCATTAAAGAACGCGCACAGCAGCGCCAGGCGGGCGAGGAAGTCGAGCGCCTGACCCTTCGCCTGGAATATCTGCGCGAGCAACTTAGCGACGAGGCCGAAGCCGAACGCGCTAGCCAGGCTGCTGACTTGCGCGAACAAGTAATTGGCAAGTATTGCGACCTGCTGCGCGATTACAGCGGGATCAAGGCCCAGGCCGACAAACTTACCGCGCAATTGGCCAAGTTCAACCAGGCTGCCGAGCATGTGATTCAGACTGATATCCGCAAGCTAAAGGCGCTTGGCGGGGAAGCCCTGCCGCGTGAAGTAGCGCATACCTTTATTGGCCACACCTACGACGCCCGCGCGTTCGAGGAAGCTTGGCGCACTACTCAGCATCTGGCCGCGTCTGGCTTGGAATCTGGCGCCTATCAGGTCAAGTGATCCACGCCACACCACAGCCCGGCTAACAGAGCGGGCTTTTTCTTGAGGTGTTTATATGTCGAACGACATTTTAATTCCGCACTGTAGCGGGTCTAATAAATCTGACCCATGGGTCAAGAAAATGAAGCCGACGCGCACCTATGGCGACGACCCGCTTCTAGAGAAGGCCATCGTCGCGCTATCAGTAACCCCAGGGCGCGAATGGCTCCAGCGGTTCGGCGGCTACCTGCCTGTAGGCGTTGGTGATTCTGACACCTTGTTCCAGTGGTTCTGACCCAACCGCGCTGGAGGTTCTGACCCCACCCATTCCAGCGATTGTGATCCGCCGCGCTGATGATTCTTACCCACCCTGCGCAATCGCACTCACTTGGTCACTGATCTCAGGCAAGGCCCCCTCTTAGCTGTTCAGCCACATGCTGTGAAGCGGGTACACTCGCACCCGAACTCGACAGCACAGGGAGCTATTCATGGGAACGGACAACCTTAAAGACCCCGCCTACCCTTTCGATCAGGGCTGGGACGCAGACAACGGCTGGAAGGCAGAAAGCCTCGGCAACCGCGACCTCAGTTGGGGGCCTGATCGTGGTTGGGGTAGCCAGGCCGAAGTGCCGAAGATCACGCCAGGTAACGGCGGCGCCTCATTTGTCGCCTGGGAGAAGAAAACCGAGGCCGCGCCCGAGCTTTCGGACTGGCCGCCGCCGGACATGCTCAAAGTTCCTGAGCCCCTGCCACCCGGCTTCTACGTCTTACCGCGCAGCCTGTCCGGCGAACAGGTGCTGGCCCGGCTGTTTGCCGATACGCCCCACAAACACCTGGTCAACCGCATCAAGGCACTGAACCCCACCTTCGACCAGGGCTTCAAGGCCGGGGAAATGTTCGTCCTAGGCAACCTTCTCAACCCCACTGCTTGCCTACGTGAAGAAGCTGACTTGATGGCCGCTGCCGCCAAGGTGCGCGCCGCATTGGCTCCGCTGAGCGAGGACGAGGCCAACTTCATGGCCGAGCATCAGGCTGAAATCGCCTTGATGGTGGGTGGTGCCAGCGAGTCACTAGGGGTTGGCAGCGATATGCTGGGCAAGGGCTTGAAGCAGATCGAGGGCACCCTGCGCGACCTCGAGTTCCTTCATCAGCGTGAGTTCGCCACGCATGGCCACCTGCAGAGCTCGCAATTCTTCGCCTCTCGCCAGCAGCTGTATCGCCAGCTCGACAACCAACTGAAGGCCACCTTCCTCGGCAAGCAGCTGGGCCTGGGTAATTATCCAACGCTGCGCCGTGACCTCGGTATTTCCACCCGCAGCCTAGTGCACCACTGGAGCAAAGGCGGTGCGCCGGGCCAGATCCCCGGCTATGCCACCCACATGGCGGAAGTCGCCAAGGCGGCTAAGTACCTTAAGTACGGCGGTCACATCGGCATCGCCCTCGGCGGTACGGCGTCCACCCTGAAGGTGCAGGAGGTGTGTCGTTCCGGAGAAACCCAGGCCTGCGAGAAGATACGCTTCACCGAGACGGGGAGTTTCGCCGGTGGGGTGGTAGGTGGAAGTGCAGGAGTATGGGCAGGGGGGCTTGCCGGCCCTGCGGTTTGTGCCGCAATCGGCCTCGGCTCAGGCGGTATAGGCGGCATCATTTGCAGCATGGTTGTCGTTGGTGGGGCTTCGGTTGCAGGAGGGGCCGGTGGCGGATGGGCTGGAGAGGTAGCGGGAGAAGAAATCTTCAAGGTGATGCAATGATTGACTTTTATAGTTTGCACCCGTACTTGCGGATCACCCTCCTTCTGGCTCCCTTTGTGATTGCGCTAACGGGCTTAGCACTTGGCGTCTTTATCGCCTGTAGTCGTCATTTCGACGCCATGCTCTCAGCGTTTTCCAAAAGCACCTGGGCCAGGCAGCAGGATATTTTGGGAACGACCAGCCTGGCGTCTCGTTGCTACCTGGTGAGCACGCTCAGTGGAACTTTGCTCTTTCCGCAGTACCTCGTGCGCAAAGGTGTGATAGACGCTGACGATATCAGCAACTTCCCACCCTCACTGCGTCGCCTAATGCTCGTATCTGCCTGGCTGGTAATCGTCGGCATGGCTTGGCTGTTCCTGATGGTGGGTCTGCTCAAGCTCAGCGGAGTTGAGTAAGGGTAAGAATGCTGGGGCTAAACGCCCCTGGTCAGAATCATCAGCGTGGTGGCTCACAATCTCTGGAATAGGGTGTCAGCATCACTGGAATACACAACCTGCCCGAGCACATGGATTGCAGGGCTATGACCGTGCGGCGTTATCAGCGGCTTGTGGCAATCGTAGGCGAGGCGGTCAAACCGAGGCCGTCGAGGGATTGGCTGTAGGGTATGGGCAAAATCTATCGCGGGTAGAGTTCGTTCATTAAGGCTCTATGGCTTTCTGTGTGGTACTTATGTTTTTCTAAAAATACATCCCGATCTTCTATCAATCCTTCTCGCTGGGCGATTAGCCGCAACTTCCCATAGATTTCGGCCAAGAGGGCGTGCGATAGCGCATTTCTATTTTTCTCAGGAACATGAGAGAGCTTTCTTTCTATGTCTTGCAGCCCTGTAGGGATGAGTATTTCTAAAGTGTAGGCTAAACCCTCTTTGTAGAGGCCTGCCTTTTGGAAGTAGGGGACGATTTTTGAGTAGCTGGCGGCGCCAAAGCTAAGTGGTGAGCCTGATATTAGAGGTAGTGCTTGCTTTAGCGTATTGATTGCGTCTTTAAAGTTGGATGATTTGGCTTGGGCGCTTGAAGCCTTTATCAAGGGGGCTGGGTCGTGCGATCTAGTCATGTTCTGGCCACAATTGAATCTGATCAAAGCCAAGAGCCAGAAAGGAGCCATCTTCTTTCTGTTCTACAGGGGTTCCGTCAACAAGTTTCAGGAATTTGTAGGTTGGCAATCTATCGCCGCCGTCTACCGCGAACTCTTGATAAATATTAATCTGATAATGATTGCCAGCGGCGTCCCTGGCTGCAATCTTTTCTATAAGCTCATGGATCTTCGGCATGCGTCCTGCTTCCTTTGGATGGTGATGCAAGGTTCGCTGAGTTAGTAGCCTAGGCGAGGCCCGTTGGTGTCACTATTCGTGATGCTGAACTTTTCGACCTTTTCGCCCTGATCGAACAGCACAGTCAAGTTTTGTTGCTCCATGCCAGTGCCGAAGGGGCCGACGAAGACATAAAACCAAGTCATCATTAGCTTGCCGTCTGAATTGAACGTCTGACTCAGCGGAGCGCCAAAGGTCTGTAGCATTTGACTCTTTGTGGTCGTCCCAATCTCTATCTGATCAACGTCGCCTTGCTCAATTTTTGTCCCGCTACTGGCGCAGGCGGATAGGAGAGCGGCGAACGCAATAGACGCGGCGATTTTGATTAGATTTCCCATGGCTCCCAGCTCCTTATGTAATGGCCTTTTGATCCTAGTTCGGCTTCGGTGAAAAGGACAGCGGCTTATAGACGCGGATCGGCAACCCGAGGTTCTGCCCGCTGGCGGGTGATTTGGCGGGTACACGCAGCCGATATTCGTAGACCCTTGCAGCACTAGGCGTATAGAAATAAAAAAGCCGGCTTGTGGCCGGCTTTTAGGGGGTGGTCAGGACTTATTTTTGGTAAGCCGCAACAACCTTTAAAAATCTATACGCATCAGGTGTTTGCCTGATCGCGGGGCGCGGACTGTACCAAAACAGTACCAATACCGCCACTTTTGAGCTTCTCCAGCTCCAGCATGTCGGCGTCTGAATCGATCCAGCGGGCGTAGCGATCGAGCAGGATCTGGACGCTGTGTCCCAGCTGCTTGGCAACAAACGCTGGGGTCATGCCGGCCATCAGGCAGATGGTCGCGTACGTGTGGCGCGCAGCATACTGTGGTCGCCAGCGAATGCCCAGTGCTTCGGTCGCAGCCTTGAGGTATTCCTTGGGCGTGCTCTCCGAGGCGATGTACTCGCCCCTCCCATCCGCCGGCTTGAAGACGTAGGTTGCGCCTTCGTTCATAGCCAGCGCGCCTTCCAAGGCATGCAGTGCCCTGTCATTGAGCAGCACGTCGCGGGCATACTTGGTCTTCACCCGTTCGTGGATTTTCCCGCCAACCATCACACGGCACACGCGCACGCGCCTGCGTTCCAGGTTGACCTCGCTTCTGGCCAGGCCGAGCAGTTCGCAGGGGCGCATGCCGCTGTAGTAGGCCAGCTCGAAGTAGTGGGCATAGACACGCTGCGCGCCCTCCAGGGTGGCGTGCAGGTGGGCAATGATCCGGTCGGCCTCGGCCTGCAGGTAAGGGTCGACCTCTGGCGGTTGGACTTTCACCCTGGGGATGGCTGCGGCAGGGTTCTGGCCGATCAGGCCGTCGGCGATCGCGGCGCGGTAGATCCCGCTGAGGGTGTTCACCGCGAATTTCCGGTCTGTCATCGACGGCCAGGCAGTGGCTTGGACGATCTTGCGCAGCATGAGCGAGGTGACCTGGTTGACGGCCACGCCGGCCAGCTCCTGCATCCAGTAGCTATTGAGCACCCGCTTGTAGTTATCGCGGGTGTTCTTGACGATCACGCGGCTGTCGAGCCAGAGCTGGGCGTACTCGCCGAAGGTGGGCGTGGCCTGGCCGAGCATGTAGCTGGTGTTGGGGAACAGCTCCAGGTACTTGTCGTCGGTGAGCAGGCCGAGCCGGTTCAGCTGTTTTACTTGATCAAGGAGACTGGCGGCTGCCGCGATCCCCTTGGGCGTTTGAGGATAGGGGAGCGTTTCGCAGCGGCGGACTTTGCGCCAGGTGAAGCGGATGCGCAGTCGTTGGCCGACGGATTCGACGCCGGCGGGCATGTCCATTGGCTTTCGAGCCATGCGTTGTACCTGCTGATGCTGTAGATGATGCGGCCGTCCAGCTTCTGCCAGACGCCCTCGGGGATGATCTTCCGTTCGCGCTTGCGCTCCAGAGCCTTCTGCGTGGTGCCGATCAGCTCGGCCAGCTTGGCCTCCAGCACCTTGTCGACGGGGTAGGCGTTCAGTTCCTCGGCTGCGCTCATGCCGCGCCCTCCAGCGGGAGCCCGCGCTGATGGAGGGCAGCCATGCAGGCGGGGTTGATCCATAGGCACTCGGTGCGGGTATCGCCGCCTCGGCCGGCGGCGATGCGGGCCTGGGTGGTGTTCATCGTCCAGCCCTCGAGGCGTTCCATGTACAGCCCGCTCGGGTAGCCGCTGAGCACGACCATGCCCTGCAGCTGGTTGAGGGTGGCCAGCAGTTCGGCGTGCTGGTCGTCGTCCAGCTCGTGTCGGTAGTAGCGGCCCTTCTGCGCGCCGCGCACGCGGGTGTCGTGCATGTAGGGCGGGTCGACGTAGTGCAGGGCCTGGGGCGAGTCGTGCGCCTGCATGATGTCGATCGCCGGCCGGTTCTCGATCAGCACGCCGGCGAGGCGTTTGCCGATCGCGCTGAGCTGTTCCGGGTAGCGTGCCCATAGCTGCTGGGCCGTGCCGTACTGGCGATAGCAGTCGATGCGGAACCCGGTGGTGCCCTTGCTGGCTCCGGCCGAGCCGAAGCCCATCTGGGCGCGGATGACGGTGCGGCGTGCTCGCTCTACTGGCTCGTCGGTGTAGATCCACGCCAGCTCGAACTCGTCGCGGGCGTAGGGTGTGAGCACCAGCAGCTCGGCCAGGGCCTCGCGCTGGGGGGCGGCCTGCAGCACGCGGAACAGGTTCACGATGTCGCCGTCGAGGTCGTTGTAGACCTCGCCATGGCTGCGAGGCTTCTGCATCAGCACGCCGGCCGCGCCGCCGAACGGCTCGATATACACCTGGTGGGGCGGGAAGTGCTCGATGACCCACGGCGCCAAGCGGAACTTGCCGCCGTGGTAGCGGATGACGGGAGCGATGATGGTCATGCTGCACCCCGCTGGACATGGTGATAAGGCCTCGGCAAGCTCCAAGTTTTGGTGATGGCTAGGAGCCAGCGATGTCTGATGGTTTTCTTGACAGGGATGTGCCGCGAATTACTTGGCGCACCTTGATTCTCTGGGGAGCATTGAGTCCGGTAGCTACAGTGGCGCTGTTCTTCATTGCGAGAGCAGAAGGAGCTGCGGCTTGGGTGCAAGCTGTAGGCTCTGTAGCAGCCATCTTCGCTGCTATAGGAATTGCCGAGGCAGCCCGTAGAGAGCAAAAGCGCCAGAAAGAGCTTGACGCTGCGCAGGTTAATTTGGCCCACGAGAAGCGCCTGTGGTGCTTGCTCTGGGAATGCAACTATTTGGCCACTCAGCTTAAAGATCAGCTCGAAGCAGATAAGTCGATTATGCCGGGCAAGGAAACAAAGGATTTGTTGAGTAGGTGTCTTGACCGAGCGGTTAGAAACTTCGATGACGATCTGGACGTGTGGCGACTCGATACAGCAAGCGACTGTCGTTACATGCTCGGTGTCTACATACATGTTTGTGAGAGGCGTATGCAGAAGCTCGACGCTGAAGATGACTTCGTCAGGCTCACCAATGAGTTTCAAGCGGGTTTGAGCTCGCGGCTGGCTGAATCTAGCGCAAGGTTCAACGCCCAAGAGAGCGTAGATCGATAATGTCGCATACCCCTTAACAAGCTGCGCGTGCTGGCAATTTTGAGAGCGGAGCGATGGGCTCAAGTCGCGGGCGCGGCGCACGCCTGTCGTGGGGTGTGCAGCTGCTGCGCAGCTAGCGGGCAGGGGATTGGATGATGTCGCGCCTTCGGCGCGGCGGTTTATAACGCCCCCGCGCGAGTCCTGCAGGCGGCCGGCCGGCGCCGTGCACAGCGGATCCAGCGGGTGACGGCCGCCGCCGTGCTGTCGCACGGCAGTGGCTACGGTGGTGGCGGGGGCTTGGGTCATTGGTCGCCCCCTTTCTGAGCCTGGCTCATGAGCCCTACGGGCGAGCCGGATTGCTGGCGGTCGATTCGCTCGATCTCGGCCAGGATTAGAGCGCCGGCCTTGATCAGCTCACGGCGCCGACCATTCTCGCTGCCATCCCAGTGCTTTACCGTCCATCCTTCGGGAAGGATCGCCTCTTCCAGCGTGTCGCCGTATCCGGTTGACTCGGCAGACCACAGCCGAGCTGCCGGCGGCATCGCGTAGTAGCAGGCAAGGGCGGCAATTTCGTCGCAGCAGTGCTCGTCATCATGCTCAGGCGTCCAGCCCTCGGCGGTGATCTGCCGCTGGCGTTCAGCGAGCACATCGCGCGCGGCGGCGCTCTGTTCATCCAGCATCGGCAGCCAGCCCAGCGGCGTGCCCAGCCCGTCGGTGAACTCGTCGTGTGTCCAGTTCCAGCCCACGAACTGCCAGCGATCTACCTGGTCGTTCTGGAAGTTGTTCTGGCCGATCGTAGCGAAGGGTTCGTCGCCGTCATCAATAGCGTTCTCTTCGAAACTCACCAGTAGGCGGACAAGGCGGCCGTCCTTCGGCGCTGATTCCATGGGCAGCCAGGATGCCGGCAATGGTTGGTTGCTCATGCTGCAGCCCTCGCGCGGTGGGTGGTGGCCAGCAGCTGCAGCAGGCGGTCGAAATAGGCCTGTGCGGCTTCGGGCTGGGTCATGGGCTTGATGCGGAACTGCGCCGGGTGGGTGCCGGTGAGGCACGGCCAGGCGTCCGGGTGCGGGGCCATGAGGTCGCGCTTTTCGGTGGCCAGGGCGATCAGGTCGGCGTCGTGGACGCAGGGCGGCAGCACCGGCTCGATGTCGAAGCGGTGGCAGATGGCGTGCCAGACGCGCATTTCGATCTGGCGGTACTCGGGCAGGGCCTGTTTCAACGGGCTGACCAGATCGCCGACGTAGGCTTCGGTGGCGTCATGCAGCAGGGCTTCCAGCTGGTACTGCGCGGGCACCAGCTCGGCGACGACGAGGCAGTGCTGGGCGACGCTGTAGAAGGCTTTGACGTGGCCGTTGAACCTGCACTGCATGCTGAGCGCATGGGCGATGTCGGTCGCGTCGATCATGGCGGCGGTGGGTTCGAGCAGGTCGAAGCGCTTGCCGCTGCGGGTGATGATCCAGCTCATGCTGCGGCCTCCTGTGCTGCGGCCTGCAGGAGTTCGCCGTGGTTGCGGTCGAGGTCGTCGCTGTCGGCCTTAGCCTTGCGCAGCAGAGTGCGCAGGTCGTCGATGATCGGGTGGTACTCAGCGAATGCCTGGAAGCGCAGCTCGGCGGTTTCGAG
The DNA here is from genome assembly GCF_003696305.1 of Pseudomonas sp. AOB-7. Taxonomy (GTDB): domain Bacteria; phylum Pseudomonadota; class Gammaproteobacteria; order Pseudomonadales; family Pseudomonadaceae; genus Aquipseudomonas. Next base: position 28,457 of record NZ_RFFK01000003.1, read on the forward strand.
GTCGAAATGCAGGGTGGCGTTCTCGTCCAGCCAGTCGATCAGCTCGCTGTCGGGGTGGGGCTGGGTGTTGGCCTGGGCCTTCCTGATGCGCTCGGCCATGTCCAGCACCTGGGCCTGCAGGTGGCGGCTGAAGCGGGCGTGATCGTGCGCGTTGAGGCCGGCAAAGGTGTCGCCGGCCAGCTCCAGCTTGTTGGCGACGGCGAGCAGGACGGCATGGTCCTCGTCGCTGAGTGGCGCTGCAGCGGCCAGGCGGTTGAGCAGGCCGCGCTCGACCTTGCCGTGGTCCTCGGCCTCTGCCCGGATGTTGGCGCGCAGGGTCATTGCCTCGCGGGTGCGGGCGTCGAGCAGGTCGCGCTGCTCGGCCAGCGCCTCGCGGAGCGGGTGCACGATGGATTTGCAGTGCTTGGCAGCGGTCTCTCGGCCTTGCTCGTGGCCAGCGGCTTTGCCGGTGCGCAGGCCGATGGAGTAGAAGATCAGGGCCGCCAGGGCACTGGTGCTGAGCATGGCGAACAGGGCGTACAGCTGTTGGGTGGTGAGTTCCATTGCGGTCTTCCTCGTGTTGTCCGGTCGCTGGTGGTGGCAGCGGTTGCGGTGGTCAGGTGGTCTTGGTGGATCAGGGAGCTATGGTTTCCGGCTGAACCTTCTCGGCCAGCTCGGCGTCTGCCGCCTCGGCCTGGGTGTCGATGAAGATGGCCAGGTGGCGGATGTCGATGAAGCGGCCGGCCTTCGCGCTGGGGTCGAGCCGGGTGACTGGCAGTGGGATGCGCAGCTCGCGCAGCGCGCGGGTGAAGTTGTCGTCGCTGAGCCGCTGGAAGTAGCGCTCGCGCACTTGGTCGACTGGAGCGAGCACGTCGCCGAAGGTTCGGTACAGCAGCTCGACGGTCTGCGCGCGGGGCGCAGGCGGCAGGCGCAGTTCGCGCTGGGCCTGGCTCATGCCGCGGTTGCCTTGTCGTCGGCCAGCTGGTCAGCCAGGCGCTTGAGGCTTACGCGGCCGGCCAGGCGAGGCGGTGCCGGCTGGGTGTGGGGCTGGCTGGCCTTGCGGATGTCGGCGCCGATACCGGCGAGGGTTGCGCGGGCGCTGGAGCCGAACGCCACGAAGCGGGGAAGCGTGCTGGTGCTGTCGATCGGTTCGATCACCGCGCCCAGCTCGATGCCATCCAGCCCGGCGCCGAGGCGCAGCATCGCGCGTGCTCGGTACTGGCTGCCGAGGTCCGCGGCCAGGTGTTCCAGAGCCGCGGCCAGCTGCAGGTGCTCGCGCTGCAGGGTGCTGCCCTCGGTGGAGAGGGAGAGCCCGGCGGCGGTCGCGGCCAGGGTGAGGTTGGCCAGGATCTTGTCCTGGGTGAAGCGCTCGGCCGGGAGCTTGAGCAGTTCGATCAGCAGGGCTTCGATCAATCGGGTGTCCATCAGTCTTTCCTCTGTGGGTGATTCCAGGCGATCTCGACGTGGGTGCGTACGAGGTCGCGCAGGTTCGCCGGCACGTCGGCCAGTGCGGCGCGACGTTCGTCTTTGCTCTTGAGCGCGACGATGGCCGCGGCGTACTGGCGAGGGCGGCGCGGGAACGTGGCGGCGCCCTCGGTGACGGTGAAGGGCTCAAGCGACATCGCGTGGGTCCGCCTGTGGAACTGGCATTGGCCGCTCAATGCCGAGCTTGTCGGCGAGCCACGGAATACCGGCGTCGGTGACACGGGTAGTGCGCGGGTACTGCATGCCGTGCTCGGGGTGGTGGTAGCGGTTCTCTTTGGTGACCAGGTAGAGCTTGGTCATCTCCGGGTTGGCCGGCAGGTTGAAGCGGTCGAGCAGGCCCTTCTCGCGCATGCGCTTCATCAAGTCACGATGTCCGATGCCGAGGCGCTGGGCGGTGTATTTGAGTGAGTTGGACATGGCGGCCTCCTCACGCTGCCGCCGCGCGCTGAGGCGTGGCGGTGATGTGGAGGTGCTCGATACTGATCAGCAGACGCTTGAGGCACTCGCGCTGGTCGCCGCGCACGGTGAAGCACTTGGTGCGCGGGCGGGCGGCGCCGATGCTGGCGATGACGGTGACGCCCTCGGCCGGCCTCGTGCGGTGCACGGCTACGTGAATCGGGTGCTCGTGGCCGGTCTCGATGCTGGCGAAGCCGCCGTAGCGGACCATGTGCTTGAGGCGGCCGAGCTGGGATTCGTCCAGCAGGGCTTCGGGCTCGGGCAGCAGGGGCTGGCGGGTGACGCGGGGCGGCGCCAGTTCGCCGCCGTCCACGCGGCCGTTGGCGATGGCGTCGATGAAGTCGGCGACCTGCAGGTGCTTCTCCAGGTGTGCGGTCTGCACGTCGAGGCTGTGCACCTGGTCGCCCATCTCGACCTTGACGGCGGTGGTGGGGTTGCCGCGCTCGATGCGAACGCGCGCTAGCAACTGGTGGCCGCCGTAGGCCGAGCGCAGCGTGTGGGTGAACGTGCCGGTGAGGTTGAGCTGGGCAGCGAGGCGCTGCAGGCCTTCTTCTGACAGGGTGAAGTTCATGCTGCGGCCTCCTGTGCGGTGGTCGCTGGCACGTCGAGATAGCCCTGCAGCCAGGCAAGCAGGGCGGTCATCTCGTCATAGCATTCCTGCTGGTTCTGCTCGGCGCTCTGGCCACCCCAGCCGTCCGGGCGACTCCAGTAGGCGCCTTTTTGCCGGCGTTCCTCGGGGTCTTGATGCGCGAACAGTTCGCCGGCTTTCAGGATGGTGATGTCGAGGGTGCCGCCATTACGGCCGCGGCCGTAGAAGTACACCGTCCAGACGCCTTGCTGATTGATCAACAGGGCGGTGCTGATGATTTGCAGCATCAGCTCTTCGATGGTGGGTTTCATGCCGCGCGCCCTCCATCGTTCGGATCGAAGGGGGCCTGCGCGGTGCGGGGCTTGGGTTTTACGCGGGAGAACTGGCAGCCGGCGGCCTGGGTGGCGCGGCGCAGCTCGAAGATGCGCTCAGTCGGGCACGACGGCAGCGCGTGAACAGATGCAGACATGGTTTACCTCGGCTCTGTGGTGGAGAGACGAGGCAAATAAAACGTATCGTTGTTGTTGTGTCAACAACAAAATGTTGTATTGCGTTCGGGTGTGTTATCCGAAGATGGATTTCTGCCAGTGCTCCTCGGTGACGATCGCTAGCGGGATGCCGCTTTCGCGTAGTTCCACGGCCTTCTTGATCTTGGTGCCGTAGCTGCTGTGCAGCCATTGGTCGTTGCCGATGCTGCCAACAACCAGGTAGTGGATCTTCTTGCTTACGTTCGGCGCGATGATGCCGCCGCGCTCGATCACCAGTGCTTCGCAGGCTTTGCGCGGGCCGTAAGCCATTACGCCAGTGAACAGAAACAGGCGGCTTTCCCATTGCAGGCTTGGCGCTGGCTGGTCGATGGGGAGGGTGGTTGGGGTCTGAAACGGATGGGCTTTGCTGAGTTCCAGGCCGGTGAACTGCTGGAGCAGGCCGAGCAGCTCAGCGGCTTCGTCGGCGTCCAGCACGTTATCGCTGAGCATGCTGGCGAGGCGGCGATAGAGGATGTTCACCACCGGGTCGGCTAGATGGTTCAGGTTGGTCTCGATCCAGCGTTTGAGGAACTCGGCCTCCTGCTGGTTGATGGTGCCGTCCGCGGTTATGCCTGCCGCCAGACCGATCAGTGCGTCGGCTGATCGGCGGTCGATGCGGGCCTCATGAAAACAGCGACTGTTCTGAAATTCCTGGTGCAGATCGACCATCTTGCTCGTCTCCTTCGGCTGCGTCTTCCGTAGTTTGGTCTAGGAACTTGCTGACGTCCGGTGTGAAGGTCACGACCATGCCGGTTTTGCTGCAGGTGATCGTCACCTCTCTCGCCAGGTCTACCGCAAGATCCTCGCCGCGCAGGCCTTGCCATTGGGCGAGGTATTTCAGGGCGCCATACTTATCCAGTTTCTTGAGGGTCCGGCTGACGCCGCCTTTCCAGTTGGTGACTGGCAGTTCGTCGCGGCCAGCGGCCTCGGCCAGCTCGGGCTTCGACTGGGCCAGCTGGCGGCCGACTTCCCAGCACTTGATCAGGCCTTTGTCCTCGCCTTTCCAGGTGGTGTGCCAGTCGAGATCGGTACGTATGGGGGTGTCGATGCTGCGGCGGATCATCGTCATTACAGTGCGCCTCCATGCCAAACCACACGGCCGACAATGCTCAGTTGCCCGATGTCGCTATCGGTAACCGGCTGATCGGGATAGGCGCGCTTGTCTTCGTTGTCGCTGCGAATCAGCCACCCGCCAGTGAGGGACTGGATAAGCCGCTTGATGATCAGCTCGCCGTCCGGCTTGCGGATCGCATAGACGCGGCCGTCGCGCGGGGTTGTTTGGCTTTCGTCCAGCAATACGACATCGCCGTCACAGACGGTCGGCTCCATGCTGTGGCCCTGGACGTAGATGACGTGCAGGTTGCGCTCGCGCAGGCTCATGCGGGATAGCCAGGCGCGCTTGAACACCAGGCCGCCTTTGACTTCGACATGGTCGTTCAGCTGGCCATTGCCGGCGGCGCCATGCGCGGTGTACTGGGGCACCAGGGCGTAGTCCTGGGCTGATGGGGTGTACCCGTAAGTGCCTGGATGATCGGCAGCCTGGTCCGGTGAGTTGTCATCAAGCAGCTCGATGAGCGTTGTGTCGAGGGCGGCGGCCAGGATGCGCAGATCCGAGATGCTCGGTTCGCGTTTGTCGTGCTCGTAGTTGCCGATTCGGGCCTGGCCGTTGTCCCACCCGCAGGCGGCGGCGAGTGCTGTTTGGGAGAGGCCTTTTGCGCGGCGGAGCCGAGCGATGCGTTTGCCGAGAGATTCCATGGCTGGAAAATATCACGCTATGTTTATTTTCATAACGACTAAACGTGTTGTGAAAACAACGAATTGTTGTTAGTGTTCCTCTCGAAGTATCCGGAGGTCTCAATATGAACCGCATTTCTCAGCTTCGGCGCGGCGCCAAGATTGCCCAGCTCGCCCTGGCTACAGAGCTTGGCTGGTCTCAAGGCCGGTTGAGCAACTACGAGGCAGGCCGGCGTGAGCCAGGGCTGGCCGAGTGCCGCGCCATTGTCCGCGCTCTTGGTGCGCTCGGCGCGCCGTGCACCCTGGACGAGGTGTTCCCGCCCGAGCCTGAGAAGGCTCTGGCTGCTGCATAGAAAAAAGGCGCCGTTAGGCGCCTCGTTTCCCGGCCGCCGTTGTACCGGTGGCCGCCAGAGCCCGAGGGCTCTGTGTCGCCTGCCTCTCCACCACAGATCAGCAGGCTAGCTGTGACCACCTGACTAAGGGGAGCCACGGCGTGACTATAGCAACACGTCATGCCGTGGTCACTGGCAGCTTGCTTTGGCGGCTGCCACACCCGAGGCGCGTACCACCACTGCGCGCCGCACCTAGGACGGGATGCCTGGGGTTGTTCGCTTGCCGCCACCACCGGCGGGCGGACTGTAGAGGCGGGGCCTGCGCGGAGCATGGGCCTAGCCTGGGGTGCGGTCGGTTCGCCGGCCGCATGTGACCACCTGACTATGGGCGCCATACCAGATGGTATGGGCCCGGGAGTTTTGCCCTATGAACCGAGCCCGGCTCAGTTCCACCGAGCGTGCCAAGCGCACGTTGCTGACCCTACCGCAGGCGCTTTACCACGCCGTGCACCAGTACCCCGGCGGTGCCACCGCCATTGCCGCTGTAGACGGCGCCCTTAGCCCCTCCACCCTGAACCATAAGCTGAGCCTGACCGGTACGAACCCGAAGCACCGGGTGAATATCGACGAGCTGCAGCTGATCCTCGATCTGACCCGTGACCCGCGAATCATCGATGCGCTGCTGCACCCGATTGGCTGGGTGGGCATCGACGTTTCGACACTGAGCGAGGCGGACACGCCGCAGTCGCTTATGGCCGGCATCGGTGAGCTGCTGTCCCGCGAGGGGGAACTGAGCACGCATATGTCGAAAAGCCTCGATGACGGGAGGGTCGACGACGATGAGCTGGCCGAGTTCGAGTTACTGGCCGAGCGCACGGTGCAGGCGGTGTACAAGCTGCGGGCGGTCCTGCGCAAGAAGCATGCGGAGGACGTTGAGCATGGCTGATAACGCTGATCGCGCGGCGGATGAGTACGCTGTGCACGAGCACGCTCGCGAGGCCACCCGCAACGCTGCCGCGGCGCCGGTGCATCGCCTGGGTTGCGATGAGTGCGGCGAGCCGATACCGCTGGCCCGGCGCGAGGCGTTGGCTGGGCATGACTGCCTGACCTGCATCGATTGCCAGGTGCTGCTGGAGCGGAAAGGGGGTGGGCGATGACTGACCGTCACGAGCTACTCGACGACGTGCTGGCCCAGCTGCAGGCCGGTGACCTTCGACCGGCGACACCTCTGGCAATCGGCAAGCGCACACGCTGCGAGGTGGAAGGTGACAAGGCGCCGGAGAAAACCGGCTGGTATGTGATCTATGAGCACCTGAGCGCGAAGGGCGAGACCTTCTACTGCGGCGCCTTCGGTGACTGGCGCTCGGGCGAGAAGGGCAGCTGGCACAAGATCAAGCCGAAGGGCGGCAAGATCTCGGCCGAGGATCGGGCGGTGATGAAGGCCCGCGCCGAGGAGGGCCAGCGCAAGGCGGCCGAGGCCGAGCTGCGTAAACATCGCACCGCCGCCCGGCGCGCCGCAGGCATGTGGAAGCATCTGGAGGAGAAGGGCGCCTGCCAGTACCTGGTCGACAAGGGCGTCGGTGGCTTCGGGCTGCGCTACAAGCGCAAGTCGGGCACGGCGCTGGTGCCGATGCGCAACGTGAAGACTTGGGATGTGGTCGGCCTGCAGGTGCTGTTCCCGGCAGTGCATCCGAAGCTGGGGCGGAATAAGACCTATTGGCCGGCTGGGCTGGAGAAGGAAGGGGCGGTGCATCTGATCGGCCCCGAGCCCGAGCCGGGCGATGTGATCCTGGTGTGCGAGGGCTACGCCACCGGCGCTAGCCTGCATATGGCCACGGCGCTGACGGTGGCGGTGTGTTTCGACGCAGGCAACCTGCTGCCTGTGGCCGAGGGGCTGCGGGTGCGTTACCCGGGCCGGCGCCTGGTGTTCTGCGCGGATGACGACTGGAAAACGGTCATCCAGGGCAAGCCGGTCAACGTCGGCAAGATCAAGGCCGAGAACGCGGCCATCGTGGTGGGCGGTGAGGTTGTGCTGCCGATCTTTGATGACGATCGGGAGGACAAGTGGACGGACTTCAACGACCTGCACGCGGCTGAGGGACTGGAGGCGGTGCGCCGCCAGGTGCTGGCGGTGGTGCGGCCTGCGACTGACGCGCCGTGGCGGGAGAAGCTGCAGTATTCGGAGAAGGGCGGGATGGTGGCGCACCCGTACAACATCGCGCTGATCCTGGGCAACGATACGCGCTGGCAGGGCGTGATCGCCTATGACTCGTTCGCTTCGAAGATCCGCAAGCTGCGGACGCCGCCTTATGGCGGTGGGGCGGGCGACTGGAGCGACCTCGACGACATCAAGGTGACGCTGTGGCTGGCGGACGTGTACGGGCTGCGGGTGAAGTCGGCGATGGTGCTGGAGGCGGTGAACTCGGTGGCGCACGACAATGCCTTCCATCCGGTGCGCGAGTACCTTGAGGGGCTGGAGTGGGATGGCACGCCGCGGCTCGAGTTCTGGCTGCAGAAGCATCTGGGAGTGATCGAGGGCGAGTATGCGCGCAAGGTGGCCAAGCGCTGGATGCTGTCCGCGGTGGCGCGGGTGTTCCAGCCTGGCTGCAAGGCGGACTCGGTGCTGATTCTGGAGGGGGCGCAGGGGGCGGGTAAGTCGACCTCGATGTCGGTGCTGGGCGGTGCGTGGTTTATGGATACGCCGTTCAACCTGGGCGACAAGGACGGTTATCAGGCGATCCGCGGCAAGTGGATCGTCGAGCTGGGCGAGCTGGATGCGTTCAACAAGGCCGAGTCGACCAGGGCCAAGCAGTTTTTCTCGGCCTCGGTGGATACCTACCGCGAGAGCTACGGGCGCCGCGTGCTGGACGTGCCGCGGCAGTGCGTGTTCGTCGGTACGACCAACCAGGATGAGTACCTGAAGGACGACACCGGCAACCGGCGGTACTGGCCGGTGATGTGCACGAAGGTCGATCTGGATGGCCTGCGGGCTGAGCGCGAACAACTCTGGGCCGAGGCGGTAGCGTGTTATCGCGCCGGGCATCCCTGGTGGGTGGAGCGGGACGAGGCCGAGCTGTTCGCGGTGGAGCAGGACCAGCGCTATCAGGCGGATATGTGGGAGGAGCCGATCATTGCGTATCTGACCCAGCCGACCGCCGGCGAGAGCGTGACGGGGGCGCAGATCCTGGAGAAGGCGTTGAACATCGACCCGAGCCACTGGGGCAAGCCCGAGCAGATGCGGGTCGGCAAGATCATGCATCGGCTGAAGTGGCCGAGGAAGCGACAGAGCAAGCCAGACAGGCCGACGGGGTCGCGCGGTTACGTGTACATGCGGCCGGACGAGTGGAAGCGTGGCGGCAAGCCCGTGCAGAGGGAGGCCGCATTTTGATCCCGGAGATGGATGACATGCTGAAACTGTGGGCTCTCGATATGCACGGCGGGCCTGGCGGTGGTGGCTCCGGCGGCAGCATGATTGCCGAGCTGATGGCCTGTAAGGGCGAGCTGATTCGCGCCAAGGGCGGGGGCTCGCGCATGCTGCTGCCGTACAGTGCGGATATCGAGCTGATCGTGAACAAGCATCTGGACGCGCAGCTTGCCGTGGTGGTGCGCGAGCACTACCTGGTGCGTGATCCGCATCGGATGGATAGCCAGAAGTATTCGGCTTGCCGATGTGGCCGGACGCAGTTTTATGAGCGCCTGCATGCCGCGCACGTGGCGATTGCCGGTATGCTGCTGGAGCGGGCTGCGTGATTGGTCGCACCGCCCCTGCTTGTCCCGCCCGCGTTTTTGCTGGCGGGACTTCTACAACCCGCGCCTGTGCTGGGTTTGTCCCGCCGTCCTACCTTTCTCACACACTCGCACATGAGGTGCGCAGGCAGGAGCACGCGCGCGCGTTACGCGCAGCGTTTATTAATCTCTCTCTATACACGAGAAAGGGAGAAATAAGTGGGACGGTGGGCAACGCCTTGTTTTTGCTGGGGGTTTTGCGTCCCTCCTGTTGGCGCGGTAGTGAGTCCGGTAGGTCGTTGGCCTGCGGCGCTGTAGCCAGTGACGGTATATGGCCGCTTTTTTCCGGTGCGTGGCCGCTGATTGCAGGGGTGGCAGGGCGTCCCGCTTGCTGCCACCGGATTGGAGGGGTATAAATCCGTCATCTTCGAAGAAGTGCGCTTAGGCGGCTTCTCAGCAAACCCGGCCACCGCGCCGGGTTTTTTGTTTATGGCGCTCCGGTGGTCCCGGCGCCTTGCGCAGGGATGCGCTACCCATTCGAGCCTCGGCGGTTGCCGGGGCTTTTTGTTTCTGGCTGGCGAGGTGCGGTGATGACTCAGGAGCAACAGCAGGCGCTGGCCGAGCTGCCGATTTGGGTGGTGGTGGTTATCGCCGTCGTCGCCGGGTTCAGTGGCGAGATGTGGCGGGCCGACAAGGCTGGGCTGCGCGGCTGGGACTTGGTGTATCGCGTGGCGCTCCGGGCTGGCGCCTCGGTGGTGTTCGGGCTGAGCACGCTGCTGCTGATCTGGGCGGCAGGCGCGCATGTGCTGGTGGCTGCGGCCATCGGCTTTGTGGTGGCCACCATGGGCGCCGACGTGGCTAGTGGGCTGTACGAGCGCTGGCTGGCGAAGCGGGCCGGGGTGTGTGAGGTTCCGCCGCGCGAGGTTGGCGAGTGAAGGGCAGCATCCACGCCCGTGACCTGGACGATGCACTGGCGGCCCTGCAGAAGCTGGGCCGCGGGCTCGCGCCTCGGGCGCTGGCGGATGCGCTGAACCATACGGCGAACCAGGCGCGCATCGCACTGCGGGCTGAGATGGAAAGCGTGTTCAGCCCGAAGCCGACGCCCTGGGTGCTCAACTCGATCCGCATCTTGCACGCCAAGCCATCGGCTGACCCTGAAGCGGCGGTGTGGGTGCAGGATCAGGGCGCGGGCAAGAATCCGTTCAGCGCCGAGGATTACCTGCTGCCGCAGGTCGATGGCGGCGAGCGGATCACGAGGCAGTCGGAGAAGTACCTGCGCGAGTCGGGGATTCTGCCGGCTGGTCGCTTCGTCGTACCGGCCGAGGGCGCCAGGCTGGATGCCTACGGGAATATCCAGAAAGGGCACATGACGCAGATCCTCTCGGGCCTGAAGGCGATGAAGCTGTCGGGCTCGGACAACGCGGCGACCGATAGCCGGCGCTCACTTCGCAAGGGGCACGCGCAGGCGTTCTTCGTGATGAAGCGCGGCAAGACGCCCATCGGCATCGCCGAGCGCCGGGGTAAGAACCTGGTGATGGTGCTCGCCTTCGTCCGCCAGCCGCAGTACCGCGAGCGCTTCAAGTTTCACGACGTGGTGCGGCGGGTTGCCGAGAACGACGCGCAGCTGGAAGCCAACATCGACAAGGCCATCGCCGATGCGTTGGCGGGGCGGCTGCCCAGTCAGCCGGCTGGCCGGCGGCGCTGAGGGGCACTGGCGTGCCTCAGGCCAGCGCGGGTCCTCCCGGCGGTCGGGAGGGGGGTACGGGTAATTCGAGCCACGTTTTCTCTCTAGCTGGAATTTGGCTGGGGATGTCCGTCTTTTCAAAGGGTTAGGTATGGGCAGGCAGGTTTCCAAGGCCGACCTGGCCGAGATTGTTGGCCGTGATGAGCGAACCCTCAGCCGCTGGCAACGGGAAGGTATGCCGGTGCTCGAGATCGGCCTGGGCCGCGGCAACGAAAACCAGTACGACACCGAGGACGTGATCGGCTGGCTGGTTCAGGTAGCTGCGCTCAACGGCAAGAAGGAGTCGGTGCGCGACCGGCTCGACCGCATCAAGGGCGACCGCGAAGAGCTGGCCCTGGCGAAAGACCTGGAAGAGGTGGTGGTGCTCGGCGATCTGCTGGAGCGCTTCGAGTCGATGATCACCGTCGCCAAGGTCGAACTGCTCAACACCTACACCGAGAACCTGGCAGCCGACCTCTCGGCCCGCTACGGGATCGACGTTGATATCCAGCTGATTCGCGAGCCGCTGGAGACCATCCTGAATGAGCTAGCGAACTATGACCTGGATGACGACGACCCGTCAGACGGGGATTCTGACGAACCGGACGATTCGGAGGCAGCTGAAGAAGACGGCGACTAAGGCGCTCAAGCGCATCAATCGCAAGTGGGCGCCGCCGCCGCGGATGTCCATCATCGAATGGGCTAAGAAGTACCGATACCTCTCGCCGGTCGAGGCTGCGCGCCCTGGCAAGTACCGATTCGATATCACGCCCCACTTGATCTGGCCAGGCGGACCGCTCGAAGCCATTGATGATCCCGCGGTGCATGAGGTGGTCGGCATCAAGTCTGCGCAGGTGGCTTGGACGTCCGGTGTGCTGGGCAACGCCATCGCGAAGTGGATCGACATCGATCCGTCACCGATCCTCGTGCTGTTCCCGAAGGCTGAAGCCGTCAAGCAGTACGTTGGTGAGAAGCTGGAGCCGATGATCGAGGCGACGCCTCGGCTCCGTAAGCGGGTCGATATGCGCAGCCGCCGGCTGCAGCAGCGTCAGGACTTCAAGAAATTTTCGGGCGGGTTCCTGAAGATGGTCGGCTCCAACAGCCCGGCCAGTGTGAAGTCGACGCCGGTATCGCGTGTTGGCGTGGAAGAGCCCGATGACTGCAACCTGAACCTGCGGGGGCAGGGGGACAGCATCAAGCTGGCCAAGGAACGTATGAAGACGTTCCGGCGCAGCAAGCTGATCATCGGCGGCACGCCAACCCTCAAGGGGCTCTCGGCAATCGAAGCCGAGATGGAGCTATCCGATAAGCGCCTGGGCATGGTGCCTTGCCATGAATGTGGCGAAGAGCATGCGTTGAGCTTCGATCACCTGCACTGCGCCGACGACCCTGACTTCCACCACGAAATCTACGGGCACAAGCGCCCCGAGCTGACTTACTACGCTTGCCCGCATTGCGGTTGCAGCTGGGACGACAACCAGAAGAACGCCAACCTGAAGCATGGCCGCTGGGTCGCGACAGCCGAGTTTCGTGGGGTGGCTGGCTACGTGCTGAACGAGCTTTATGCCACGTTCTACGGGTCGCGCTTCCAAGTGCTGATGGAGAAGAAGCTGCAGGCCGAGTACGCCGCCGAGCGCGGCAACATCGGCCCGATGATCGCTTTCACCAACAGCCAGAAGGGCGAAAGCTACGAGTACAAGAGCGACGCGCCAAAGACGGACGAACTGGCGAAGCGCTCCGAGGCCTATGCCGAACTGACTGCGCCGAAGGGCGTGCTGCTGGTCACGGCTGGCGTCGACGTGCAGGGCGACCGACTAGCGGTGACCATCGTTGGCTATGGTCGCGGCGAGGAATCCTGGCGGCTCTACTGGGGCGAGCTGCCGGGCAACCCCATCGATCCGAACGACCCGGTCTGGACTGAGCTGGACAAGCTGCTCGCTACACCGATCCCATCGGAGTACGGCTGCCAGTTGGCCGTTGCCGGCGTGAGCATCGACAGCTCGGACGGCAACACCAACGACGCGGTTTACACCTACGTCCGCAATCGGTCGCACGTGAACATCATGGCGATCAAGGGCGCCTCGGTGGACAGCCTCGATAAGGAGATCTACTCCAAGCCGCCGCAGTCCGTTGACACCAACCAGGCGAACACCAAGGCCGCCAAGTACGGCTTGCGTGTGCACATCGTCGGCACCCACAAGGCGAAGACGCTGATCGATGCGCGCCTGCGCTTGCCCGGCGCCGGTCCCGGCCGCATGCACTGGTACGCCGAGATCCGCCCGGACTACTTCGAGCAACTGACCAACGAAGTGCTGGCACCGCACCCGCGTAGCCCCAGCAAGATGGTCTGGCAGAGGAAAGCCGGCCGGCGCAACGAAGCGCTGGACTGCGAGGTGTACTCACTGCACGCCGCTCGCAGCCTGAAAACCCACCTGCTCCGAGATGCCGAATGGGATCAGATCGAGCAGCAATTGATGCAGCCGACGCTGTTCTCCAGCGCCGAGCAACCCGTTAACGCCACGCCTCGCCGTGCCAAGCCACGTGGCCGAGGAACGCGCAGCCGCGCTGGCCATTGAGGTGACCCATGACCGAAGCACAGCAGCGCCTGGCGGATTGCCGGGCGGCGATCCGTTCCATCCTCGAAAAGGGGCAGCGCGTGCGCAAAGGCGACCGCGAAGTGCAGCGCGCTGAATTGGCCAGCCTTCGGGTGCTTGAGGGGCAACTGGCCGCCGAGGTAGCTGCCGAAACCGCTCGGTTGGGCGGGCGTGGTCGTAGTCGCCTGACCTACCCGAGGATCTAACCATGGGCTTGTTCCGTAAGAAGCCTGAAGAGCTGCTGATGCAGGAGGCCATTCGCCTGGCCCGTGCTACGGTCGAGCTGCCGAAGATCGCTGTTCAGGGTGGCGGCGGCGGGGTCGAAACACGTTGGCGGGGCGCCTCGCGCATTCTGCGCAGCATGGCCAGCTGGATACCTGGCCTTTCCAGTCCGCGGCGTTCGCTACCGGCCAATGAGCGGGCGATGTTGGTCGCCCGCTCGCGGGATGCGCTGCGCAATCACCTGATCGCGCGTGCCGCCATCATGCGGTGTCGCACCAACATCGTTGGCACCGGCCTTGTGTGTCGTGCGCAGGTGGATTACCAGGCGCTTGGCATCAGCGAGGCGGAAGCCGAGCAACTGAATGGGCAGCTCGACCGCATCTGGTCGCTGTATGCCGATGACCCTCGCGAGTGCGACGCCGAGGCCGCGCTGAACCACTACCAGCTTCAAGCGCTGGTGCTGGTTTCCGCCCTGGTTGGCGGTGACGTGTTCGTGGCCAGCCCCGACGAGGAGCGGCCCGGCTGCTTGTTCAGCACGCGGCTGCAGCTAATCGAGTCGGAGCGGGTGTGCAATCCGAACCTGCATCCTGATACCGCCAACCTGGTGGATGGAGTGGAGTTCGGTGGGCTGGGGGATGCCATTCGTTACCACGTTTGTTCGGGCTACCCGGGCGAGTATGACGTGGGCGGGGCGATGACCTGGGAAAGTCTGGAAGCTGTTGGAGCCCAGACCGGCCGGCGCCGGGTGCTGCATGTAATGGCGGACAAGGATCGCCCGATGCAGAAGCGCGGCGCGCCTTACCTGGCCGCTGTGCTGGAGCCCCTGCAGAAGCTCGAACGCTACAGCAGCGCCGAACTGATGGCCGCCGTTATCTCCGCGATGTTCACCGTGTTCATCGAGAAGAGCGGCGACTTCGACGAAGGCAAGATGAGCATGGCTGCCCTTGCCGGGAGCGATGAGGGCTACAGCACCGATGATGCCGGCGGTGAGGATATCGCGCTGGGCGAGGGTGCCATTGTCGATCTGGGCAAGGGCGAAAAGGCGAGCATCGCCAACCCCGCGCGCCCCAACGCGCAGTTCGATCCGTTCTTCGTGGCGGTGGTCAAGGAAATCGGCGCGGCTCTGGAGCTGCCTTTCGAGGAGTTGCTGCTGCACTACAACAGCAGCTACAGCGCCGCGCGCGCCGCGATGTTGCAAGCCTGGCGCTTCTACATCCTGCGGCGCTGGTGGCTGACATGCGACTTCTGCCAGCCAAGCCGTGAGCTGATCATCGACGAAGCGGTGGCGCGGGGGATGATCAGCCTCCCTGGCTACAACGATCCAGCCAAGCGAAAGGCGTACTGCCAGGCGCTCTGGATCGGCCCGGCCCGTGGCGCAATCGACGAGCTCAAGGAAGCCAAGGCGGCCCGTGAGCGGATCGAGGGCGGGCTCAGCAACGAAACCCTGGAAACCGCCGCGATGACCGGCGAGCCCTGGCAAATGGTGTTTGCCCAGCGGCGCCGGGAGGTGGAGCAACGGCGCGTTGCTCGCATGCCCTACGACACCAAGAGCGGCACACCGGAGCCAACCAAGGCCCCGGCGAACCCCGACGAGGAATAACCCATGTCCCGAGCTTTTGAGCTGGCCGCTTCGCGGCCCTGGCTGATGCTGCCTGACGCCCTGGACGGGCTGATGGCCATCGCTGATCGGCAAGGCGACCCGGAGGCGCTGGAGGCGCGGCTGGGTCGCCAACTGGAAAACACTCGTGCCGTCACAGTGCGCGACGGCGTGGCTGTCATTCCGGTGGTCGGCCCGATCATGCGCTACGCGAACCTGTTTACCCGTATCAGCGGGGCGACCAGTACGCAGGAACTGGCCACAGACTTCCAGGCTGCGCTGGACGACCCCAAGGTCAAGGCCATCGTCTTCAACGTCGACAGCCCAGGCGGCGAGGCCAACGGCATCAACGAGCTGTCCGACATGATCCACGCCGCCCGTGGCAAGAAGCCGATCAAGGCGTATGGCGGCGGCAGCGTGGCCAGCGGTGCCTACTGGGTGGCCTCAGCGGCCGATGAGCTGGTGATTGATGACACCGCGCTGCTGGGCAGCATCGGCGTTGTGGTCGAGGTGCTCACCCGCGAAGCCCGAGAAGGCGAGAAGCGCTGGACGATCACCAGCCGCAACGCCCCCAACAAGCGGCCGGACATCTCTACCGAAGAGGGCCGGGCCGAAATCTCCAAAAGCATCGACGCCCTTGGTGATGTGTTCGTCGCCAAGGTCGCTCGCAATCTCGGCGTCGATGCCGAATCGGTCCCCGCCATGGGCGACCACGGCGGCCTGCTGGTCGGTGCCGCTGCCGTCAAGGCGGGCCTGGCGCATCGACTGGGCTCGCTGGAAACCCTGATCGCCGAACTGGCCGGCACTGCCAGCAACACCACGAGGAAACTCAGCATGACCATTGTGAAATCCACAGCGGAGCTGCAGCAGGCACTGGCGGCCGGCGCCGATCCGCAGACCATCCAGATCGCGGCGGGCGAACAGGTCGATACCGCGGCTATCAAGGCCGACGCCGCCAAGGCCGAGCGCGAGCGCATCAACGGCATCAATGCACTGGCGGTGAAGGGCTTCGAGGCAGAGATCAGTGCGGCCATCGAGGATGGCTCCAGCGTCGAGGCCACCGCTCTGGTGCTGTTCAAGGCCGCTCAGGATCGCGGCATCAGCATCGACGGCATCAAGTCCGACGCCCAGGGCGTCAAGACTACCGCCACCAAACCGGCCGACGAGAAAGCCCTGGCCGAACATCAATCCGCTGTCGCCGCGATTGTCGCCGGCGCCAACGCCCGCTGATAGGAGGTCGCCATGCCGAACCCCACTCGTTCCACCTACACGCCGGATCACCTGATCGCGGGCGACTTCCCCCAGGTCAAGGAGTCCGGCGTCATCGCCGCCGGCCAACAGCTGGCGCGTGGCGCCGTGCTCGGCAAGGTCACTGCCGACGGCCAGTACAAGCTCTCGCTGGCTGCCGCGGCAGACGGTTCTGAAGTACCCGTTGTGGTGCTCGATGCTGACATCGACACCACCGGCGGCGCCGCTCCGGGTCCGCTGCTGCTCACCGGCGAAGTGCTTGGCTCCGGGCTGACCCTCGGTGCGGGCCATACCGTTGCGTCGGTGAAAGCCGCGCTGCGCCTCCTTTCCCTGTTCGTCCGCTGATAGGAGCCGACACTGATGGATATTTTCGAAACCCGCACCATGCTCGACGCCGTCGAGCAGATGAAGCCGGCGCGCCGCTTCCTGATGGACACCTTCTTCCGTGCCGGGCGTACCTTCCCGACCAAGACGGTGGACATCGACATCGTCAAGGGCAAGCGCAAGATGGCGCCGTTCGTTCACCCGCGCCTTCCTGGTAGCAACAGCACGCGCGAAGGCTACCGCAGTGACAACTACACCCCGCCGTACATTCAGCCGAAGCTGGAAACCGATGCCGAGCTGATCCTGAAGCGCTCCCCCGGCGAAAACCCGTTCGCCAGCCAGCCGCCGGCGATGCGTGCGGCCGCGCAGCTCGGCAAGGATCTGGCAGAGCTGGATGAAGAAATCGTGCGGCGCGAAGAGTGGATGTGCGCCCAGGCGCTTACCACCGGCCAGATCCGCGTAGTGGGTGAGGGCGTAGACGACACCATCGACTTCCTGATGGCATCCGATCACAAGATCACCCTCACGACCGAGAAATGGGATGCTACCGGCTCCAATCCTATCGGCCACCTGCGCGCCTGGAAGCGTAAGGTCGCCAAGGACTCGGGTCGTACCGCCAATGTGGCGGTCATGAGCGCCGAGGCCGTCGATGCCTTCCAGGCCAACGAAATGGTTATGAAGATGCTCAACACCCGTCGTGTTGACCTCGGCATGATCAAGCCTGAAGAACTCCCGGACGGAGTTACTTACCTGGGTTACCTGAACGATCCGGGCATCGATCTCTATGCCTACGACGAGTGGTTCCTGGATGCGGAGAGCGTCGAGCAGCCGATGATCAGCGCTGGCGGCATCATTCTCGGTTCTACCGCCACCCGCAACGGCGTGCTGTATGGCGCCATTCAGGATGTGGAAGCGATCGAGACCGGCTTGATCGAAGCGCGCCGCTTCCCGAAATCCTGGGTGACCAAGGAGCCGAGCGCCCGCTGGCTGAAGCTGCAATCCGCGCCGCTGGCTGCCCTGCTGGAGCCCGACGCCTTCATCTTCGCGAAGGTGGTGTGACATGGCCAAGCAAGCAAAGTACGTTGTGGTTGACGGGTGCATTCAGGAAGGCAAGGAGGTCTTTGTGAAGGGGCAGCCCTATGCGCCGTTGTCAGCCGAATGGGCAGCGGCGCTGGTTAAGGCCGGCACCATTGCTGCCGCTGACAGCGAGGCTGGCAAGGCCGCAGCTGCCTCCTACAAGGCGCCCGAGCAAACCCCGGGCGCTGAGTAATGAGCGGCTTCCCTGACCTTGTCGCCGACCTCGACGACATGGTGATGAACAGCCTCAGCGATGGCACCGCCACCTACCTGGACCGCAACGGCCAGGTGCTAGCGCTCGATGTGCCGGTGATCGTCGAGCAGAACGTGGAGCGCTTCAGCGAGCACGGTGCCGACCGGGTTCGCACGCACGAGGTGCAGAAGCGCCACCTGCAGCCCTTCGACCGCCAAGGCGCTTTCGTCATGGACGGCAAGACCTGGCACATCGACGGCATCGAGCGCGATGACGGCCACATGATCACCCTCTACGTGGTGCCCTGATATGCCTCAACCCATCGACATGCAGTCGGCGATCTTCGCCGAGCTGCTGGCCCTGCTCGCCTCGGTGCCGGAGTTCGGCGCCGAGGTGAGCGAGGACGACGCCCTGCGCGTGATCGACGCCGAGGACGACACCCTGCCTGAGAGCCTGATCGTGCTGCAGGCTGGCACAACCGAGGAGGTCGAGCGACAAGGCGGTCCCGGCAGCGTGCGCGAGCGGGTAACCATCAACATCACCCTGATGACCAAGCAGCGCAAATACGGCCCCGCCCTGCGGGCCGGGCGGCTTGGCGTCAAGGCGGCCCTGGCCGGGCAGAAGCTCGGTCTGGTGCAGCAGGGCGTACAGCTCGCCGCCTTCCAACCCGAAACCCCCATGCCGCCCCGCAGTGGACGGCGCTGGGCCGCGCAGGTGATGCCGGTACAGATCACCTACGTGCAGCCCCTCAAGTGAGGAACCCCGCATGAGCAAGGTCAAGATCAACGTGGCCAAGCCCTTCAACTTCCAGAAGGGCGGCCAAGTGCAACACATCAAGAAGGGCGAGCAGGAAGTGACGGCCGACGTTGCCGAGCACGCCAAGGCGCGTGGCTACCTGGTTGGCAGCAAGAAGTCGGCCGCGACGGCGCCCGATGCCGAGCAGCCCGCCGCCCAGTAATCGCCGCGCCAACCCTATCGTCTGACAGGAGAGTCCCATGGCTCAGATCGACCGTTCGTTTATCGGCGAAGGCATTCCCTATGCTCGCGCCTACCAGTCGCAGGACCCGCTGATCGATATCGGCAACTGCGACACCTTCAACATCAGCTTCACCACCGACCGCCAGACCCTGCGTAATTTCCGCGGCGGTGGCGGCAACCGCAACGTGCGCGAGCAGGTTACCGACGTTACCTCGACCATCGGCCTCTACGACCTGACCGCTACCAACCTGGCCCGGGTAACTCGCTCCACCATCAACGCCGTGGCTGCGGGGCAGGTCACTGCCGAGCCCCGTGCCTGTGCCGGCGTTGAGGGCGAGTTGATTCCGTTCAAGCATCTGCCGGATCTGGCCCAGCCAGTAACCGTAGTGACGGCCGCCGATACTGCGCTCGCCGCCGGCACCGACTACTTGCTGACGCCACACGGCATCATCGTCACGGCCGGCAGCGCCATCGATGACACCGGGGTGAAGGTCACCTACAACAAGTTGAAAGCCAGCGCAGTGCAGATGCTCAACGGCAGCCAGGTGGAACTGGAGATCTTCATCGCCGGCCTGAACGACGCGCAGAGCGGCGAGCCGTACAGCCTGCACCTGAAGCGCGTGAAGTTCGGCCTGCTCAGCGAGCTGCCGGTGTTTGGCCAGGAATACCTTCGCCTGGAAGGCCCGGCCGAGCTGCTGGCCGATCCGCTGGTCACCGCCACCGACCTGTCCAAGTTCTGCGAGATGAACCTGGTGGATAAGGCGGCTTGACCGGAGGCCTTGGTTCCCGATTATGGCCAGGTGATGTTAGATTTCGCCTGGTCATCCTAGGATTCAAGGGGCAGGGCAGTGGAGGCTTTACTCATAATCGGCTTTGGTCTGGTGATTTACTTCACTCCCTGGATCATCGCGGCTGGCCGCTCCCACCCCAATACGGTTGCAATTTTTGTTCTGAACCTTTTTCTGGGCTGGAGCGGTATCGGCTGGATCGCCGCGCTGATCTGGTCGTTCACCACCCCGGCCAAGCCGGTAATTGTTGCCGCGCCTGCGCCTGTTCCGGCGCCCTCGCCGCAGCCGATCGAGGCACCATCGGTTGACCCAGTTGCTGTGCGGCTGAGCCAGTTGGAACGGCTGGCCAAGCTTAAAGCTGAGGGTGCCTTGACCGATCAAGAGTATGAGCAACAGAAACGCCAGTTGCTTAGTTAGTGGTGTGCTTTATCGAATGACTTAAACCCGCTTCGGCGGGTTTTATATTGTCTGGAAAACTGAATCGCCCGGCTTTCCTAGACACTCTCCAGGCTATACCCAGCCGCTAAGCCAACGCATAGCCGGTACCCAACCAGGTGCTGGGTTTCGGTGCTGGCGTTGTGATGTTAGATTCCCTACAAAGTCTAGGTGGGAGGGAAGCCATGAAGCTGCGTCTGTGGGTGATGTGTACCGCTGCTGCAATTCTTGTAGGATGTGGTGAACCGAAATTGGATGGCACCAGCGAGCAAGCCATGAAGCAATCTGTTGAGAAGATTTCTTCCAAGCTGGAGCCAGGAAAGCAGGCCGAGTTCAAGGAAGCGCTGCAAGTCGTAGCATTCAGCCAGATGGACCTCGGCGCGCTTATGAAAGGTGAGCAAACACCTGATGGCGTGGCCGGGAAAATGTTTAGCGAGCTTGATGGCAAAACTGCGGATGAGGTGATCGCCAAGGCTGCTTCCATCAAGGCCGAGCGAGCTGCTCGCGAGAAAGAGCAGGCCCTAAAGGAGATCGCTGAGCTTGAATCGCGCGCGGTAAAGGCTGAAGAAGCCAAGGCGCAGTTGGCAAAATTCGAGGTAAGTCGATCTCGCTTTTACTTGCGCGAGCGCGAGTATTCCTATGGCAAAGAGCCAATCATCGAGCTAACCGTGCGGAACGGGACAGAACACCCGATATCGCGCGCTTACTTCAAAGGCACCATTTCCTCGCCAGGCCGCTCAATCCCCTGGCTCGTCGAGGACTTCAACTACACCATCGCCGGTGGTCTTGAGCCAGGTGAGGCTCAAGAGTGGGCGCTGGCTCCGAATATGTTCAGCGATTGGGGGAAGGTGGACGCGCCTGAAGACGCGTTGTTCACCGTAGAAGTGGTGAAGCTGGATGGTCCCGATAGCAAGGCGTTGTTTGATGCTAGTGGTCTGTCCGAGAGTCAGGCAGCCAGGCTCGAGAAATTGAAAGCCCAGTATCAGTAAGTACAACGTTAACTACAAACCCGCTTCGGCGGGTTTTTTATTGCCCGGAGAAAAGCATGGCCAGTTTGAAAGAGCGCCTGATCCAGTTCGTACTGCGCGGCAAGGACGAACTGTCGCCCGCCGCGAATCAATCTGAGGAGGCATTGACCAGCCTCAAGGATGCGAGTGAGCAGCTCGGCCAGGCGCTGGACAATGCCAAGGATGCCCAGGGGTTGGCCAAGGGCCTGGGGCAGACCAAGCGTGCCGTCGAGCTGGCCCAGCGCAACCTGGAGCAGGCCGAGAAGCAAGTCACCGATCTGCGCGATGCGCTGAGCGCCTCGCCTGAAGCGGCGGGCCTGCAGCAGTCGCTGAGGGACGCCGAGCGCGAAGCCGGCCGCAGCCGCCGGCAGTTGAACGCGCTGACGCAGCAGCTGGCCGACGCCGAGAAGGCGGCAAAGTCTGCAGGTGTGAACACTGACAGCCTGGGCGACGAGCAGCAGCGCCTGGCCGGGGAGGTGGACAAGGCACGCAAGGCGCTGGACGAGAACAACGCCAAGCTGAAAGAAGCGCAGCGCGAGCAGGCCAAGGCCGCGCGCAGTGCCGCTGAACATGCCGACAGCCAGGAAGGACTGGGCGAGATGTTGGCGAGCGGTGCCAAGAAGGCCGGCGCCTTCGTGGCCGCGTATCTGTCGGTGAATGCGGCTATCGGCCTTGTGCAGGGTGGCCTGCGCTTGCTCGCTCAGGGCATCCGCGCTGTTGCGCTGGAGGGCTCCGACAAGCAGCAGGCGCTGGGCCAGCTCGAGGCGACCCTGGCTTCGACAGGGCGCCAAGCCGAGTTCACTTCGCAGCAGCTGCTGGACATGGCCGATGCCATGGAAGCCAGCTCGATGCTCACCGCCGAGCAGGTGCAGTCGGCGCAGGCTCGCCTGCTGTCTTACACCGATGTGGCGGCTACCGAATTCCCGCGGGCGCTGCAGATCATCATCGATCAGCAGCAGCGGCTCGGAATCAGCGTCGAGCAGTCCGCCGAGATTGTCGGCCGTGCCTTGCAATCGCCTTCGCAGGCGATGGCTGCACTGGGTCGGCAGGGCTTCAAGCTGGAGGATGACCAGAAGCGCCTGCTGAAACAGCTGGAGGCCACCGGCAGAACCGCCGAAGCCCAGGCCATCATCATGGACATGCTGGCCGAGGCCTATGGCGGCTCGGCAGCGGCGGCGCGGATGAACACCGCTGCCGGTCTTTGGAAAGGGCTCGGGGATCGCATAGGCGATTTCGTCAGCCGGGTGGCCAACTCCGGTGCGTTCGAGTTCATGCAGCGCAAGTTGCTGGAGCTGAGCGACTACCTGGACGAGATGGCCAACGATGGTCGGCTCGATGCGCTGGCCGAGGCGCTGAGCACGGCATTCATCGACGCGGCCGAGCGTGTCGAAGCGTTTGGCAAGAAGCTGCTCGCCGTCGATTTCAGCACGTTGGCGGACGATGCCAGCCGCTGGCTGGATGACTTCGGCGAGAAACTCGATACTGCCGGACGATGGATAGCGCTGCTCACTGCGCCGTTCCGTGTGCTGGTCAACGCGGTTACCGGCGGGATCTCGGCCATCGGCGTGGCCTTTACCGGCCTGGTTTCTGCCTCGTTGAGTGGTATGGCTCTGTTGGCCAAGGCGCTGCCCGATGCATTTGGTGGGTCGGAGATCGTGGCTCGTCTCGAAGGTGCCCGTGACAAGGCGCTGGGCATCATGCGCGGGCTGGCAGGCCAGGTGCGGCAAGACGGCCGCGACATCGTCGATACCTGGAACAGCGTGGCCGGGGCGGCTGAGGGCAGCGCCGAGCGCCAGGTGGCGGCAGCCAAGAAGGCCGCGGCAGAAAGCCGGCAGGCCATGCAGCAGACTGGCAACGATATCGCCGCGCACTTCCGGCAGAACATCGCCACCCTCGAGGGGGCGCTAGCAGCGATCAATTTTGCCGAGACCACTGCAGAGCTGGAGGAGGTTCGCGAAGGGCTGCGCAACTCGAAGCTGACGACCGAAGAGCTTGGCCAGGCCATCGAGGCGTTGAACCAGCGACGCGGGTTTGTATCCGTTGGCGAGGATGTGAAGCGCACCATCACCGAGCTTGAGCGTCTGCGCGCTGAGCAAGTGCGCCTGCAGGAGGCGTACAAGGCCGGCGACATCACCCTGCAGCAGTGGCAGGACGGCCACAACGAAGCGGCTGAATCCATCCGCAGGCTGGAGGGGGAGAGCGCCAAGGCAAGTGGCAGCGCGAAAGCGCTCGGTGCATCGCTGAAAACCCTCACTGACGTACAGCGCGCCATCGGCGATGCCAAGACAGATCGCGACATCGCCGCCATCCGTACGGCACTGCAGGGGCTGTACAACACCGGCCAGGTGACGGCCGGCGAGTACAACGCCGAGCTGGCCAAGCTCAACGCCCGCCAGAAGGAACTGACCCAGGCACTGCAAGGCAGCAAGAAAGCCCAGGACGACAAGAACAAGGTCGACCGCGAGGCCATTGTCACCAGCGAGCAGCTGCGCCGCGAGAGCGGCAAGCGCATGGAGGCGGAACGGCAGGCCGGCGACGAAGCCATGCAGCGCCGCCGCAAGGAATCCAGCGACGCCCAGCGCGACCTGTCCGCCATGGAAGGCTTCTTCGGCGGCGTGGTCAGCCGTGCCCGCGAGGGCGCTGCCGGGCTGAGCCGCGCCGCGCTGGAGGCCTTCGACCGCCTGCGCGGTATCGGCAGCGCCGCGCCGAGCATCGACACCAGCAGCTTGGCAGACACCCAGCGCAGCCTGGAGCAGGTGAGCCAGGCGCTGGGGAACCTCCGTGCCGACCTGGCTCGCCCGATGATGAGCAGCCTGGGGCGCTGGGCGGCCGAGACGCAGGCCGCCAGCCTGCAGACCCAGCAGGCGTTCCTCGGGCAGAAGGCCGCGCTGCAGAGCCTGATGCAGGACTACGAGCGCGGGGCGATCAGCGCCCAGCGATTCGTGCAGCGGGCCAGCAGCATGAAGCGGGCCATGAGCCTGCTCGACGGCTCCGACCTCAGCAGTCTGGAGTCGGCCATCGCCTCGGCAAACCAGCGCATGCAGCAGATGAACGACTCGACGCGCACCACGCTGGAGAGCCTGCAGGATGAGTTGGACGGGCTGCAGGGCCGCACCGAGGACATCGAGCGGCGCCGCTTCGCTGCCCGCCAGCGCGAGCTGCAGGCGCAGCTGGCCGAAGCTCAGGCCGGTGGCGACAGCCAGGCCGTGGCCAACGCCAGCCGCGCGCTCGGCATGCTGCGGCAGATCGAGGCCGAGGCCGCCCAGCAGCGGCAGGCCGAGGAACAGAAGAAACGCATGGAAGCCCAGCAGGCCAAGCCGGCCGAGCCGCAGGCGCAGGCCCCGAGCAAGGTCATCCGCCTGGAGGTGCCGGGGCGGGCGGCTGTGGACGTGGCCGTGGGCAGTGACACCGATGAAACCAACCTGCTCGGCATTCTCGAGCAGGCCGGCTTGAGGACGCTGTAATGCAGTTGACCCTGGACGCAATCGACCTGGCGGACAATCCCGCCCTGGGCGGCGAGCAGATGGAGTGGGTAGACGAATGGGACTGGAACGCCGTCGAGCAGGAGCAGGAACGCAGCCTCACCGGCGCGCTGATCGTGCAGGAGGGCGCCAAGCTGTACGGGCGCCCAATCACCCTCAGCAGCAACGGTGGCGCCTGGTTCACCCTGGCCAGGGTGCGCGAGCTGGAAGCGCTGGCCAGCGTGCCTGGCGCCGTGCACCTGCTCACCCTGCCCACCGGCGCCCAGCACTATGTGACCTGGAATCGCGTGGCCGGCCCGGCGGTGCAAGCGCGGGCGGTGCATCGCACCGTCAATCCCGACCCCGACTGGCTGCACGAGCTGACCCTACGCCTGGTCACTGTTGCTCCGCCTCAGTGATGATGGCTCTGTAATGGCTTAATGGATTCACTCTGCTAACTTTGAGAGGGCAATACGGAAACCAAGGGAGCTGGCTATGGACAGAGCAGTGCTTTACGTCGCTGCATTATCAGTGCTGATGTCTGGCTGTTCGACATCACCATTAAGTAAGTATCAAACGCCATATGGGGTGCGCAATCCTATCATTGAAGGGCAATTTTCTCCTGCGGCGCAAGGCAGCACCAGTGAGGCTCAAACAATGCTGGGTGATTCCGCCCAGATATGGGTGAATGCATACAGAAGTGTGAAGGCAATGAATGAGGGTGATGCTGGCTATAATGGAGCTGTTTATAAGTACGTCGATACCGGAGTGACTTACTCAAAGTTGTTGTGCTCCAGCTACTTTGATCGTTTGGATTTCTCGCATGCACATAGGAATTTTGCACAGAAAGAGCTTGGTTTGCTTGGAGGTTTAAGCAGTGCTTTGATGGGGCTGGCCGGCGCTAGCTCAGGGGCTATTGCTGCCACCGGTTCTACTTTTGGCTTTGGTGGGGCCTCTTTTGATGCATATAACGAAGCTTTCCTGTTTGGCGTTGATATCAGGAAGTTGCAGCTTCTGGTTAAGGAGCGCCAAAGCCAGAAGGAAAGCGATATTTTTGGTCGGTTAAACGCTGTGGGTAAAACATATCCAGAATCGATAGATACACTTGCTCAGGCGCAAAGGGCATTGGATGATTATGTGTTTCACTGCACACAGTCGGGGATAATGGAGCTTGTTAATGATTCGGTGGGAAGGCGAGCTGACGAAATAAGGGAAGAGAATACCCAGTAGCTGCTCCAATAAAATTGACAGAGCCCCGCCCATGCGGGGCTTTTTTATGCCCGGAGAAAAGAGACGTGACGATCAGCAAAGACGATGTAAAGCTGCTCAAGTCCCAACGCCTGACCGACGAGGCCGACGGTGGTGGCCGCGCCACCGGCATCGCCGTGGTCGATGGCGAGGTGAACAACCTGTTTCCCGACATCAGCCGCCTTGACCGTACCACCGGCCGCATCAACCTGCGCAAGGTGTTCGCCGGCGTGATGACGCAGAACAACGACGCCTACCTGGGCGCCCATGGCATCGTCACCCAGGCACCGGCCGACCCGCGCGTCAGCGTGCTGCTGTTTAACACCGGCAGCCAGACCGACGTGCGCGCCAATGCGCGCGATGCCATCGAGAGCTACGTGGCCGCCGCCACCGCGGCGCCGTTCGAGCTGCTCGGCACCCAGCTGGCCGGCCAGCGCGCCATCGCCTGCGTGCAGCGCGAGGAGCAGCGCATCCCCGAGGTGGGCGAGGTATTCCAGCTGGCGGGCATCAACGGCGCCCAGTATGTGCGCCTGACCGAGGTGGACGCCCGCCTGGAAACCTTCACCTACGACTACGGCGGCGGCAACTTCATCAACTTCACCCGCCGCCGGCTGGACATGAAGATCAGCGCGCCGCTGCAGGTACTGTTCCCGGGCGGCCAGGTCACCCCGGCCGGCACCACGTCCACCAGCTTGGACGGCCAGGCGCGCGCCCGGGTGCTGAGCACCCAGGTGGCGGACGCCGCGCGCTACTACGGCATCAGCCCGCTGGCCGAAGCTGTAAGTGCTGGCGCGCTCAACCTGCGCGTCGAAAGCGTGTATTCCCAACTGGTGCCGAGCACCACGAAAGAGACCGCCCTGGTCGACCTACTCGGCGGCTACCAGCGGCAGATCTATGTCCCGGCCGGGCCGCAGCGCTCGGTAAACCTCACCGTCGCCGCGGGTGCGGTGGCGGGCGAGTCGCGAACCTTCCTGGGTACCGGCTGTGCGCCTGGCACGCTGAGCATCACCGTCAACAGCGGCACTTACGCCGACGACAGCAAGGGCGGTCTGCGCTATGTGAGCGGCAGCAACTGGCTCAGCTCCGGGCGCATCGACTACCAGACCGGCGAGATCACCCTGGTTCGCACCGGTACCAGCTTCACCGGCTCGGCCACCGGCAGTTACCGGCCTGGCGCCGCGGCCACCGGCGACACCATCACCGGCGAGCTGGAAATCACCCTGGGCAACCGCGGCTATGTCTACACCCTGAACCTGGCCGGCGCCGTGCCGCGGGCCGGCACGCTGTCCGTCGCCTACATGGCGCTGGGCAAATGGTACGAACTGCGCGACCCCGGCGACGGGCTGCTGGTGGGCGAGGGCGCTGGCACCATTGCCTTCGCGACCGGCTCGGTGTCGCTGACCCTCAACGCGCTGCCGGATGTGGGCAGTTCGCTGGTGTACAGCTACGTCAGCTCGGCCGACAACGCCATCACCCAGCGCGCCGGCGGCAGCGTGGTGCCTCAGCTGCGGGTGCGTTACACCCTGCCCGAGGGCGGGGCGGTGCCAGGCACCTTCTCGGCCACCTACACCGCCGGCACCGTGCGCACGCTGACCGACGACGGCCAGGGCAACCTGAGCGGCACCGGCGGCAGTGGCACTATCGCCTACGCCTCGGGCGAGGTGAACATGTTGCTCGCCGCCACCCCGGCCAGCGGCATCGCCTACAGCTGGCAGCAGGGCGCCGTCGACAGCGCGACGCAGAGCGTGAGCAGCGACGGCAGCGGCATGACGACGTTCACCATCCCGGGTGCGCCGCTCAAGCCGGGCAGTGTGCGGGTGAGCTGGATGACCACCCGCCGCCAGGCCGCGCCCGCCATCAACTGGCAGGTGATCGAGACCGGCAACGCGCTACCGGTGTATGACGGCTACCGCGACCTGGCCAACGTGGCGAACGACAACGGCGCCGGTGGTTGGCAGGGCGGCCGGGCCGGCAGCATCAACTACACCACCGGCGAGGTGGTGCTGCAGGTGGCAGCGCTGTACGACTACACCGAGTACACCTACAGCAACCGCTCTACGGGTAGCGGCTTCCTTCGCAAGACCGAGCCGGTGCTGGTCACCACCGTGGTGCAGCTGCGCGAGGCCTTTGGCGGCACCCTCACCCACTCGGCCCAGGCCGACAGCGTGAGCACCGACCCGCAGAGTGCCAGCCAGGCCCAGCCGCCGATCACCGTCGAGCTGCTGCCGGGCATTGCCGAGCCAATCGTGCCCGGCTCGCTGCTGTTCTCGTGGAATGGCGGGCTGTACACCGACCGCTCGGGCATCCTCTACCGCGATATCGCCAGCAACACCAACGGCGGCACCGCGGTGGGCACGGTGAACTATGCCGACCGTACCGCGACGCTGAGCAGCTACGCGGGCAACGCCTCGGGCACCGTGGCGCTGCTGGCCTGCCTGACGACGGCGGTAGGTTTCAGCGTAACCGCTGCGACCTTCCGCACCCCCGGCGCGCCCCTGCGCGCCGGCAGTATGCAGGTGACGGTGGTGCGGGCCGATACGGCCGAGATCGTCACGGCCGCGGCGGATCTCAATGGCGAGTTCGATACCGGCATCGTGCGCGGCACGGTGGACGCCACAACCGGCATCGCCCGGCTGACGTTCACCACCGACCCGGCCGACGACACTGGCAATAGCGACGTGCCGGTGATCCCGCTGCTGCTGCGCTACAACGCCGTGGTGCAGACGCGCCTGCCGCTCGATGCCGGCCTGCTCGGGCTGGACCCGGTGCGCCTGCCGGCCGATGGCCGGGTACCGATCTACAGCGAGGGCTATGTGCTGGTGATCCACCACACGGCCGAAACGCCGGTGGCCTCGCCGGACCCAGGCGGCACCGTGACGCTGGCCCGCCAGCAGCAAGCGGCCATCGAGGTGGTGGATGGCAACGGAGTGGTGCTGCGCGCGGCCTCCTACAGCGCCGACCGTGACGCCGGCACCGTGACCTGGGCCAACCCGCTGGTGCTGCAGGACGAGGAAGGCAACCCGCTCTCCACGCCGCTGCTGATTCGCGACCGGGTGGAGCACATGACGCTGTGCACCGAGGTGCAGATTACCGGCGAGCTGGGCATTGGCTCGCCGCTGCCGTGGGATCTGCCTGCCGGTGAAGCGCAGGTCTCCAGTGCAGTGGCCTGGGGCGACCTGCAGTCGCGCATCCACACCTGGTTCACCCAGCAGACCTGGAGCAGCGGCGCGCCGAACTGGACGGATTCGCCCATCGGCAACACCACCACCGCGCAATACAACAGCCTGAGCTACCCGCCAATCATCACCAACGGCGGCGCCATCGACGGCAAGTGGGCGCTGGTGTTCACCAGCTCCGGCGCGTTCAACGTGGTGGAGGAGAAGCTGGGGGTGATCGCCACCGGCAATACCACGGGCGACTGCTCGCCGATCAACGCCCTGACCGGCCAGCCGTATTTCACCATCCGTTGGGAAGGGTGGGGTGGCGGCTGGGCGGCCGGCAACGCTGTGCGCTTCAACACCGATTCGGCCCTGGGCCCGATGTGGGTGATTCGCACGGTGATCAGCGGGCAGGGCACGGTGGATGACGACGAGTTCTATCTACAGATCAGGGGGGATGCGGACTGATGCCAACTGTCTATCATCGCGATCAGCCCGGCGCGCCGGTGCCCACTTACTTTACTTCTCAGAACCATAACGCCCAGTTCCAAGCGTTTAAGGTAGTGGTGAAGGGCTGCTTGGTGAGTGGTTATACGGGTAAGCCCGCGGCCGGGTGGGAGCTAATTGCCGAGGGGACAAATTATCTGGTGTTGCGCAATGGCTCGCACACCGGGTTCGTCTGCTTCACCTGGGTTACCGGCGGGGTGGTGCGGATTTATCTGGCGGAGACCTACACCGGGATGTCCGGCGATGTGATGACCGGAGACGGTTTGAAGTCGGGGTTGTCCGTCGATAATGCTAACCCTCACATGTTTCCCCTTGGGTTCTTTGCATTCAGCGATGCGCTCACTGGCTGGGTGATCATCGCGGACGAGAGGACGTTTATCCTGGCATCTGCCAGCACCAATAACGCGCCGGGTTCTCTCGATAATGGCCTGGCAAATGCGAATGTGAGGACCATCTACATAGGTGAGGACTCGGCTGGAACTTTTGTTGCTTGTGGCGGTGACCTAACCGGGTCCACCTCGTCCTACGTCCCCGGCTTCGGGGACTGTGGATTTACTACGCTGAAGAATCCACAGACGGGGTTGTTGGTAGGGAGCGGCAGCATCGCTGTCTATACCCCTGGCCTGCCTGATTTATCGTTCAATCCTGTCGCTCCCAACGTCCCTATTGCTGAGGTCTCGCTATCCAGAGCGCCTTGGTTGCTAGCGGCCTTCCACGCGGGCTATCTGCGGGGCATTGCCCTCTGCCCCCAGTTGGTGTTCTACACCTACGCCAGGATTGTGGGCCGAGCAATGGGGCTGACGTTCGATCTCAGCTGCCGGACGTTGAACACTCCCATCCCTTTGGGCGACGCCTACAGCTACTTCGTACGTGTGACGAACTGGCAGCAAGCATTCTTTTTCCTGACGGATAACCCGGATTTTTGGTGATGGCGACTTTCTTTCCGGCTTACAACACATACCCCCTGCGCCCAGCGACTGCGCCGCGCATCACTGTGAGCTTCCGCCTGCTTCGGGAGGGTGAGGTAACTACCGGGCCCAAGTTCCTGCGCTTCTACCGCGGCTGGGCCAATATCCAGCAGCCGGAGATCGTGTTCTGGGCCGAAGCCGGTGACGGCGAGTTCACGCAAAGCTACAGCCTGAGTCTGGCGACGATGCTGGCCCAGGGTGAATGGTTGGCCTGCGCCGTGGATGATGCAGTGCCCCGGAAGACGCGCGCGGTGTACATGACGCTGAGCGAGTCGGGCACATTTACCTACAACATCACGACGGGCGAGGGCGGAGGAGATGTGGGTAGCCCCGCCACCATGGATGCAGTGGTGAAGGTCGAGGGCGACCTGGCTGAGCGCGAGGTGGTGGTGATCGAGCGCCCGTTGAATGGTCAATGGCGCCTGGCTGGTTACGGGCCGACGCCTGCCGGCAATGGTGTGATCGACGTGCGCGTGACAGACGGAAGCCTCTACGCGGTTGCGGTCGATGATTGGGGCGCGGTGTTTACGCCGAACCTGGCGGTGCTAGCCGGGCAGGTCATCAGACCTACCCAGTACAGCGGGTGGCTCTACCGTGTTGTAGAAGCCGGCACCCTGCCAGGCATCGAGCCCGAGTGGTGGGCGGCTGAGGGCGAGAATCCTTCCCGCCCGCTGGGCACTGCCCGTGCGGTCGCCGTGCGCTACTTCCGCCCCCTGGCCCATGGGCCGATCCCTGTCGAGGTCTCTTAATGCTGAGCATCATCGTCGGTGGTGGCTGGGGCCGTGCGGCCCCGGCAGACCGCCAGGGCGAGGCCGTGCCTTGGAATGGCCTGCGGCCTCTGTCGCTGTCGCGCTGCGCGGTCTGGCAGCAGGGGCGGGTGCTGGATCGCGCCGCCGCCGATGTGGGCTGGTCTGCGGTGCCGCTGCGTGACCTGTCGCGCGGCGCGCCTTGGTTGCCTGCCCAGGCGCTGGATCGGCACCCAGGTGCCATGCCCTGGAGCTGGGTGCCTGCCCGGGACCTGGCCCTGGCTGCCGGCTGGGATCGGTCGATCCGTCCGGCCGAGCTGCGGCTGCGGCTGATCTATAACCCAGAACCGGCGCTCAAGGACGTGCGCCTGGGTTTCGGCCACCGCCGCTCGAATGAGTTCGGTCCGCGCTTCGATGCCGCCACCGCACTGCAGGCCAGCCTGTATGTGCCCGGCACCGGGCCGTTGACTTTCACCCTGGGCGGCCGGCCGTACTTCCCGAACACCTCACCGCAGGTATTCTTCGATTTTCGCCAGGTGCCGGCGACGGGAGGCATCCAGCCGACCGACACGGCGCGCACGAGCCTGCGCTGGCAGGACGCCCGCCGGCTCAACCTGCGCCACCGCCTGCCCTGGGGGCGGGCGCGGGTGCTCGATGGGCCGCTGACTGGCATCGAGTACATCGACTACCCCGGCCCGGTCAAACCGCTGCCCGAGCCGCCGCCCGTTCCCGAGATACTGGATACCTACATGATCGCCAACACCGTCAACTTGGTGGCGCTGCCCTCGCGCACGCCCATCGAGGCGAAGAACGTGCGCATCTCCCTGGATGCGGACTCGTTCAGCTGGGCCTTCAGCGCCGACATCTTCACCCGCGCGGCGCTTGAGCTGGTGAAGCCGGATGCCGACGGCGCCGGCGAGCTGGAGCTGGATATCAACGGCTGGACATGGGTGCTGCTCGTCGAGCGCTACAGCCGTCAGCAGCGCTTCCCGGCCGAGGCCTACACCATCACCGGCGCCACGCGCGGCCAGCTGCTGGCCGCGCCCTATGCGCCCTTGCGCAGTGCGCTCAACGCGGCGCCGATCAACGCCGCCCAGGCCGCCGAGGCGGAGCTGCTGAACACCGGCTTTACCCTGACCTGGCAGGCCACCGACTGGCCGTTCCCGGCCGGCGCGCTGAGCTACCAGAGCCAGACGGCCATCCAGGTGATCGCCCGGCTGGCCGATACGGTGGGCGCCGTGGTGCTGCCTGCTCGCGACAGCGACCACCTGGACGTGCTGCCGCGCTACCCGGTGCCGCCGTGGGAGTGGGACCAGGTCGACGCGCCGATCACGCGCATCATCCCGCCGGCGATGATGACCGACTTGGGCGGCGAGTGGACGCCGCAGCCAGCCTGGAACGCCTGCTACACAAGCGGCACCTCGGTCGGCTGCTCGATGCTCGTGCGCCGCGCCGGCACTGCAGGCGATAACCCGACGCCGGACGTGTTCGACGACTGGCTGACTGACCAGCCCGCCAACCTGGCCCGCGGCACGCATGAGCTGAGCAAGGGCGGCAACATTGAGATCGTCAGCCTTACCATCCCGCTGTTCCCGGTCAGCGATGACCACGGCGTGGGGCTGATCCTCCCGGCGCACCTGTACCAGGTACCCGAGGAGTCCGGCGCCTGGGTTGGCCTGTGCCTCGGCGTGGATATCAGCGCCGAGGGCACCGGGGCCGTGCGGGTGAAACAGCAGATCAAACTGGAGCGGCACCACTGATGGCGACAATCAACCCCTGGCGCCGCTTTATCGGCCTACTGCCCGGCGGCGTGCGCACGGTAGCCATTGTGCGCAGCATCAACACCTCGGCCGGCACCAGCGAGGTGGAACTGCGCAGCGGGACCCGCGTAACCGTGCGCGGCGTCGACATCGCCGTGAACAGCAAGGCCTATATTGCGGACGGCCTGATTACCGGGCCGGCTCCGGCTCTGCCGCATTTTGATGTGGATGTGTAGCGCGTTCGAGCAGCTCTGAGCGCCAGATCCGCGCGCCTTGCCCGGCTTCGATATGGAGCTTTGCCTTCGGCCGAACCTGGTGTCCGATGTCAACGACCCTGATGGTTATGCCGGTGCGTAGCAAGTCATCTAGTTCCTCTGCCGACATGCGCTGGTCGAATTGGATGTGAATGCTCTCGCCGGGTTTGCGCTCGACTACCAATCCCATTTTTTTGCCTCCATGCACTAGGGTTGTCTGCCTATCGTAGACCATCAGCGATCAGGCGAGATTAGCTAGTGCTTGAAATAACGCTAGGTATCATCCATATCCTTTGTCTCGATCAACCAGAGGGTCAGGCAATGAGCGACTATAAGGATGGATACGAAGCGGGTGGCCAAGACCGCAGCCCGATGGACGCCTTCAGGCTGTCTCAGTATTCAGATAAATTCCGTGTGGGATATGTGATGGGGCATGGTGAGTCTGCCAATGTAGGCACTCCCGCTGAGTATCGCTATTCGCTCATCGGAGAGCTGGCGGCGAAGCTGCGCGTGCCCTGCAGTGATTTCAGGGAAGTCCTGGAGGATGATTTCTACGATGATTTCAAGAGGGGTTATCTGGGCGAGTAAAGCCCGTACCTCTACAAATCCGCTTAGGCCCGCTTCGTGCGGGCTTTTTTGTGCCC
Organism: Pseudomonas sp. AOB-7; assembly: GCF_003696305.1. Lineage (GTDB taxonomy): Bacteria > Pseudomonadota > Gammaproteobacteria > Pseudomonadales > Pseudomonadaceae > Aquipseudomonas. The sequence goes on from NZ_RFFK01000003.1 coordinate 62,217, forward strand.
CATTGGCGCCTGCCTAGATCGATTCGAGTTTCAGCGCTTCGGCGAGTAGCTGATTAGCGAGCCGCTCCAGCTCCTGCACTACCTGCGCTCCGTCCTCCGGGCGGAATAGCTCGGCGTCAATCAGATCGCTGTCGGTCGGTATTACATCGCGTATCGCTTGTGCGGCTAGCCCAGCAGCAAGCGCTCTCACCCTTGCATTTGCCATTGATTAACCCCCAGCCCGCCAAGCGCGGGCTTTTTATTGCCCGGAGGAAAGATGAGCAGCAACGAACCCAAGTGGGTGATCCAGGCCCGTAAGCACCTCGGCCTGGCCGAAGTGAAAGGCTCCGATCATAACCCCGAGATCCTGCAGATGTGGCGCGACATCAAGCGCGGAGGCATCAAAGATGACGAGACGCCTTGGTGCGCCGCATTCGTGGGGGCAATGCTGGAGCGTGTCGGCATTCGCTCCAGCCGTTTCGAGAGCGCGCGGTCGTACCTCGATTGGGGTCAACTGCTGGCGTTGCCGGTGCCTGGTTGCGTCGTGGTGTTCACCCGCCAGGGCGGTGGCCATATTGGCTTTGCTGTCGGCCGTGACAAGGCCGGCAACCTGCTGGTCTTGGGCGGCAACCAGGCAGACGCGGTGAGCATCAAGGCCTTTCCCGTCTCGCGCGTGACTGGCTATCGCTGGCCGGCAGGCCTGGTGGTGCCGACTGATCCGCTGCCGGTACTGAGCGGCGCGCGAATATCGGAGCGTGAAGCATGATCGGCGCCTTGGCGGATCGAACCGCGGTTCTCGGAGTCGTGGCGGCGCTGGCCTTCTTGGCCGGCTGGAAGGTCAATGGCTGGCGGCTGGGCGAGGGGATCGCGCAGGGCCAGGTCGAGGCCGTGACTACCGTTCGCGTGGTCGAGCGGCAACAACAGAGCGTCGCTGACGCAGAGGGGCAGAAGGGGCATGACGAACTCGAAGAACTGCGGCGTGCTGCTGCTGATGCTGGGGCTGCTGCTGACGGGTTGCGCAAGCAAGCCAGCAGCTTGGCCACCCAGCTCGCTACCTGCAATGCCGGAACTGCCGGCGAGCGCGCGGCAAGGGAAGACGCCGCCGCAGTGCTCGGCAGGGTGTTTAGCGAGATGGAGTCAGAAGGGCGCGCAATGGCAGAAGCTGCTGACCGTGCCCGCGCCGCTGGCCTCACCTGCGAGCGCGTCTATGACGGAGTGAGGAGCGGCGGTTAGCCGTTTCCCTATCAGAAGAGGGCGACCGCCCAGAGTGCGCCAACACCCTGAGCGGTCGCCAGACCGCAGACTAGCCCTGCAAGCCCGGCCAAGGCCCTCGCCTCGTGCACGAAGCGGGGGCAGGCTAACACCTGTTTATCCATACAGTAAAGGCTTGCATATGACCCTACCAGTAATCCCCTGGCTGGGCGGTAAACGCCGCCTGGCCGACCGTCTCATCCCGCTGTTCCCTCCGCACGAGTGCTACGTCGAGGCCTTCGCCGGTGGCGCAGCGCTTTTCTTCATGCGCCCCCAGCCGGCGCCCGTCGAGGTGCTGAACGACGTCAACGGCGACCTGGTGTCGCTGTACCGGGTGATCCAGAACCACCTCGAGGAGTTCGTGCGGCAGTTCAAGTGGGCGCTCAGTTCGCGGCAGGTGTTCGAGTGGCAGAAGATCACCCGCCCGGAGACGCTGACCGATATCCAGCGCGCGGCGCGCTTCTTCTACCTGCAGCACCATGCCTTCGGCGGCAAGGTTGCAGGGCAGACCTTCGGCACCGCCACCACCGGCGCTGCGCCGAACATCCTGCGCATCGAGGAGAACCTCTCCGCGGCGTGGCAGCGGCTGGCCGGGGTGTACGTCGAGAATCTGTCCTGGCTCGATTGCGTGGAGCGTTACGACCGTGCGCACACCTTCCACTACATGGACCCGCCGTACTGGAAAACCGAGGGATATGGCGTGGACTTCCCGTTCGAGCAGTACCTGGCGATGGCCGACTTTATGCGGCGCTCCAAGGGCAGGGTGATGGTGAGCATCAACGACCACCCCGATATCCGTGAGGCGTTCGCCGGCTTCCATATGGAGCGCCTGGACATTCGCTACAGCTGCACCAACCAGCGCAGCAGCACGGCCGAAACGACCGGCGAACTGGTCATCATGAACTGGGAGCCGGCCGCCCTGGGCGGGTTGTTCGATGGGCTTTGAGCCGCTTGCTATGTGTTGGCGCCAGAGCGTTACTGGTGGCAACGGAAACCATCAAGGAGCGTCACCATGAACCTGCACGAGCACCTGCAACCGCTGCCGACCGAGCTGCTCAAGGCTATGGCGAAAGGCGAAGTGGATGCGCAGGCTGTGGCCGCCCAGCTGATGGTGGGCCGCGGGCTTGATCGCGAGGGGAGGTGGGTAGGCTTCGAGCAGGCCGCTGCAGCATGGGGTGGGGTAGACTGCGGTCTTTCTTCCTCGCAGGGGTAGTGGCGTGCTGGTAATCCGAGTGAGCGGCAAGCGGCCGATCAAGCTAGAACGCAAGCTTAGCGAGACCGGTGGCTGGGGGCTGTGGGACTTCCACCGTGCGGAAAGCTCTTACACCCTCGGCGTGAAGACGCACCGCTTGGCGCGCATCAAACCGGCTGAGCCGGCAGCAGGTAAGCCTGTCGAGCTGTTCATCATGCGCGAAGCGTCGGCGCCGGAGGCTGAGTGGATCTCGTTCGGCGAGGGCGTCGCGGCTTACGAGTCCGACAGCTGAGGCTGTGTTCAAAAGAAAACGGGCGCCGCAAGGGCGCCCTCAGTTAGCTGGTCAAAAGTAACTGCACCAGCAGTTGAAGCAACCGCAGCATTTCAATCAGCAACGCAACGATCTGCGATGGCATACACGTCCTCCTGGGTCCAACAGCGATGGCCGGATGTTGGTGAGGCGTTTTGCACGTGCTAATGTTCTCTTGCAAGTACGCACTAGCAATGCAAACGCATGCGGGGCTGGTAGTCCAGATTCTCCATTGCCGCTGCAGTCTAGTCAGAGCCGAGAGGGTGGCTGCCCTCTCGGCTTTTTCTTTTCTGCATCACCGTGAAGTCTGATGTCCTGATTGTCAGGCTTTTAATTTTTGGGTGCCTATGTCACTCGTCGGGTCGCCATTTTTTAGAAAGGATACATCGCTTTCAGATTTTGCAAACGGAAGGTCTGCCCGCCCGAGTTCACGACATCTGAACCCGCTGAATTTCCCGACCTTCTTCCCAGCGTGCCTGCCCGTACACCCGGTGCTTTTGGTCAATGATTGCTGGCGGTGCGCCCTCGACGCCACCGCGGCTAAGCTGCGTCGGCCAGGTGCTGTTGTGAATCGAGCGGTAGGAGGCGCAGCGGGACAGGGCGGTTGGCTCGATCCGGCCAAGTAGTTCCGGGTTGTACCCGCGCCTGTGGTTACGGGGTAGGCCTTGAAGTCCTCGCGGCTGATGGCGATCAGCGTCGTCCACCTGCTTGCAGTTCGCCAAGACTCGTCGGCATTGGGGAGTGAGTGGATATCCTTTGGCTCGGGTGTTGCCTCTTATGAGTCTGATAGCTGAGGCTGTATGAGCTTCGGTCCCTGATTCCGCACATTCCCCACCGCCCGATCGACCGAGTGCCACTCGAAGTCTTCGGCCGGTCGGCCCTGGTGCAGCAGTATCTGCTCGGCGCGGTGGGTGGTGGTGGCTTCGTCCACCCACTCGCGGGCCAGCTCAGGGCTGAGCACCACGGGCCGGCGGTCGTGCACGTCTACCATGCCGCCCTCGGCGTCGGCGGTGATGATCACGAAGCCGTCGCCTTCCTGGCTCACCCCGCCGGCGGGTGGTAGCTGACCGATGGCCGCGAAGAACAGCGGGTCGCCGCTGCGCAGCCTGATGTAGTAGGGCTGCTTGAGTTTCGGGTTGTCTTCTTCCTTCACCCATTCATACCAGCCGTCGGCCGCGACCAGCGCGCGGTGCGGCCAGATCTGCCTGAAGAAGTTGCCGGTGGCGACCTTCTCGACCCGGGCATTGATCGGCGGCGGCATCTTCCCTCGCGCCCAGTGCGGCGCCCATCCCCACCTCACCTCTGCCACCACCAGGTGGCCGCCTGTGCTGTGCAGCAGCTGCACTTGGGTGCTCGGCGCCACGTTGTAGCGCTGTATCGCCTCGGCCTCCCAGCCGCCGATCACATCCTGCTCGCTGTCCAGCTCGCGCAGGTAGTCGCGCATGCCCCGGTACTGGGCGAACCTTCCGCACATCTCCTCGTCCTCCTGTCGCTCGCCATCAGCATGGCATTGACGCTGTGCGTGTCAATGCAAATACTGTGTGCATACACAGTATTGCTTTAGGTAATAGCCTTGGCCAGCGTCAGCATCCTCGGTCCCGTCGCCCCCGGCGGCGCCGAAATTCCCTACTTCCTCCCCAGCGTGCCGGCCGGCTTCCCGAGCCCGGCCCAGGATCACCTTGAGCAGCGCATCTCCCTCGACGAGTTGTTCGGTCTGCATCGACCGCAGATCTACCTGGTGCGCGTGGGCGGCGACAGCCTGAAGGGGCTGGGCATTCTCGACGGCGACCTGGTGCTGGTGGACAAGGCGCTGAAGGCGCGCCGCGGCGACGTGGTGGTGGCGTGCGTGAACGGCGAGCCGCTGCTGAAGATCCTCGAGGGCGACCAGCACCAGGTGATTCTGCTCTCGGCCAACCCGCAGTACCCGCCGCGCTACGTGCTCGAGGCCGAGGAGTTCCAGGTGTGGGGCGTGTTCATCGGCCTGTGCCGGCAGGGCCGCCACTGTGGCTGAGCACGTGTTCGCGCTGATCGACTGCAACGCCTTCTACTGCAGCTGCGAGCGGGTGTTTCGGCCGGAACTGGTGCGCACGCCCATCGTGGTGCTGAGCAACAACGACGGCTGCGTGGTGAGCAGAACGGCCGAGGCCAAGGCGCTGGGCGTGCCGATGGGTGTGCCGTGGTTCCAGATCCGCAAGGAGTTCGAGGCGGCCGGCGGCGTGGCGTTCAGCTCCAACTATGCGCTGTACGGCGACATGAGCGAGCGGGTGATGACGGTGATCGAGGGCCTGGTGCCGGCGTTGGAGGTGTACAGCATCGACGAAGGGTTCGCCGAGCTGACTGGCATGGTCGGCGACCTCGATGCACTCGGCCGCGAGATCCGCGCCCAGGTGCTTGCGTGCACCGGTATCCCCACTGGCGTCGGCATCGGGCCGACCAAGACCCTGGCGAAGCTGGCGAACTACGCGGCGAAGCGCTGGCAGAAGCAAACGGGCGGGGTGGTCGATATCCGCGACCCTGATCGGCGCGCCAAGCTGCTGGCCGCTACGCCGGTGGGCGAGGTGTGGGGTGTTGGCCGCCGGTTGACCGCCAGGCTGGCCGACATGAACATCAAGACGGCTGCCGACTTGGCAGCGGCCGATGCCTGGACCCTGCGCAAGCAGTTCAGCGTGGTGCTAGAGAAGACGGCGCGCGAGCTGCGCGGCATCGCCTGCCTCGAGCTAGACGGCGAGGCGCCGCCGAAGCAGGAGATCTGCTGCAGCCGGATGTTCGGCAAGCGCCTGCACGAGCTGCCGCCGATCCGCGAGGCGGTGGCTACCTACGCCGCCCGGGCCTGCGAGAAACTGCGCGCCCAGGGTTCGGTGTGCAAGCGGGTGCGGGTGAGCATCCGCACTGGCATGTTCAACCCGGATGAACCCAAGTTCGCCCGCGGTGTGCTGTGCGAGCTGCCGTACCCGAGCGACGATACCCGGCTGATCACCCAGGCGGCGCTGGCCGGCCTGGAGCAGGTGTATCGGCCAGGCTTCGCCTTCAGCAAGGCCGAGGTGCTGCTGCTCGACCTGTGCCAGCGCGGGGAGTACACAGACGACCTGTTCGCCCCTGTCCAGCCGGAGTCATCGCAGAAGGTGATGGCGGTGCTGGATGCAGTGAACGCGAAGTGGGGGAGAGGAACGCTGCGCCCGGGGGGGGTGCCGCCGACGCCGGGGTGGGGGATGAGGCGGGAGATGATGAGTCGGAGTTTTACGACTAGCGTGGCTGCTCTTTGGAGTGTCGAAGCCAAATAGTGCGTTAAGTTCGAGAGTCGGCGGCAGAGTCGATATAGGTCCTGCCGCCAACGTCAGTTCAATAGATCAGCTGTGCTCGGGGTTGTCGTTATCCTCGCAATCACCCCTCTTTTTGGCTTGTAAGATTTTCTGAAGGGCTTCGCTAGCGGGGTAGAAGGGGCCCAGTGCTGCTCCATCGGGATTCGAGCGATATCGTTCTACGATAGATTCATTGTTCCATCGTTTTGAGAGGAAAATTATTCCCTCAAAGCAGGCTGGGTCGCCCTTCTGCGCCTCTATTATTATATAAAAGCAGCGGCGTTCTACTCCCTTGAGTATGCCAGAGAAGCACTCTTTGAGAAGTTTCTCATCTAGGTCTCTGCACTTTATTCCCTGTGCTAGGAACTCAAAATAATTCAGTACGTAGACTGAGCCATTAATGGAGTCGTTGAGGTCGTCAGGTACATCAATATACCTAAATTCCTCCTTGTTCGGGCTGAAGCGCCACTCGGCAAGCTCTGGTGGGACTACGTTGGCACGGTAGTGCTTAGCGCTCTTTCTGGTCTGCTCTTGATACTCGGAACTCGTTCGGGACGCCATGATTATATTTAGGGTGTGAGTTCGTCGAGCATTGGCGGCTGTTGAAATGGCTTGAATCCACCATCCCATTCCAACGAATACAGCCGTGACAAGAATTGATAGCGAAGATTGATAGTTTGGCTGGTAGCGCAGAATAATGTAGCTGGAAACTATCACTGTCCAGACGATAGCGGCGAATAGAGGAAGCATTTCCGCTGTGTCAGGGAAGCGAATATGGATAAATTCGTAGGCGGATAGAACGAATAGTGTTGCGCCGGCTGCGACAATAATGGCGTCAACTATTCCCATGCTAAATGGGAGGGGGTCGGTTATCAGGTAAGTGAAAGACAGCCTAAAAATGATGCTCAGAATAAAGGCTGTGAATGATGCGCCGATCTTGAAGTTGTTAAAGTACTTTTCCATGTGCTTCCTCTGGACATTAAAAAAGGCCCTTCAAGGGCCTTTTTCGTAAAGGCTAATCAGCCTTCACCTACACCAATATTGAATACCATTATGTTCACCTCCTAGGTCGCTGATGAGGATCTTCAAACGCTACGGTTCTACGGTTTCGGCTCTGTGAAGCTTTCTTACCGATAATCTTTAGGTCTGCTGAGCAGCTGCGTCAAGTGCCTTTTGTACCAAATCCTGTACCAATCACAGGTAGCTAAGGGGGCTAGAGGGGGCTGAAACCTGCACGGATCCTAACACACCTCCCGCTGAGCCCCCCAAAAAACTATTTTTGGTAAGCCGCGACTGCCTTGTTGATCAGGCCGCGGGCCTCTTCGGCGCCGCCCCAGCCTTCGACCTTGACCCACTTGCCCTTCTCCAGATCCTTGTAGTTCTCGAAGAAGTGCTTGATCTGCTCGATCAGCAGGGCCGGCAGGTCGGTGTATTCCTGAACGTCCTTGTACAGCACGGTCAGCTTGTCGTGCGGTACCGCGACCAGCTTGGCGTCGCCGCCGGCTTCGTCGCTCATGTGCAGCACGCCGACCGGACGGGCGCGGATCACCGAACCCGGCGCCACCGGGTAGGGGGTCACGACCAGCACGTCCAGCGGGTCGCCGTCGTCGGCCAGGGTGTGCGGGATGAAGCCGTAGTTGGCCGGGTAGAACATCGGCGTGGCCATGAAACGGTCGACCATCAGGCAATCGCTGTCGTGGTCGATTTCGTATTTGATCGGCGCGTGGTTGGCCGGGATCTCGATGGCAACGTAGATGTCGTTCGGCAGGTCTTTGCCAGCCGGGATCTTGCTGTAGCTCATGGGGGAACTCCCAGGGAGGGCCAAAAAAGTGGGGCGGATTATAGGCACATTCGCACGGGGTGACTACGCCGGCTTACTCAGCCATTGGTCGCGTTTGTCGCCATCCGGTAGTCGGGGTGCTCGGCCTGCAGCCGCTGCAGGCGGGCCAGGCTGTCCTGGCGGTAGAACAGCGCCAGTTGTCGGTAAACCGCAGGGAAGGCTTCGGCCAGCAGGTCCGGGGCGCTGAAGAAGTATTCGCTGGTCACCGCGAAGAACTCCGCCGGGTCCTCCGCGGCGTAGGGATCGATGGCGGTTTCGGCGTCGGGATCGGCGTCCAGTTCGGCGTTGAGCGCGTCAAAGGCACTCTGCATGGCCTGCGCCCAGTCCTGCACGCGCATGTCGCGATGCAGCGGCGGCAGGCCGTTGGCGCCGCCGTCGAGCATGTCCAGCTTGTGCGCCAGTTCGTGGATCACCAGGTTGTAGCCCTCCCAGCCGCCGCTGGCCTCGACCCCGGGCCAGGCGAGTATCACCGGGCCCTGCTGCCAGGCCTCGCCGCTGCGGGCGTCGTCCCATTCGTGCTCGACCCCGGCGGCGTCGCGGTGGCGCTGCGGGCTGAGGAAGTCGTCGGGGTACAGCACGATCTCGTGAAAGCCGCGGTACCAGTCCTGCTCGCCCAGGTGCAGCAGCGGCAGCTGCGCCTGCGCGGCCAGCAGCAGGCGCTCGACCGCGCCCAGCTCGACGCCGGGCAGGGCGGTCAGGCGCTTGCTGGCGAGAAACAGCGCGGCGCGCTCGCGCAGGCGCTGCAATTCCGCCTCGTCCAGGCCGTCGAGGATCGGCAGGCGACGGCGCACCTCGGCCCAGTGGGCCGGGTCGATCGGGTTGCGTTCGAGGGTGCGCTGGCGGCGCCAGGCCTTGAAGGACCACATGCTGAAAGGCTCGCAGGGAAGATGCGGCCACCTTAAGCGCCGCGGGCGCCTGCCACAAGTCGGCATAAAGCCTGCAACGACCGGGCAGGATGCTGCTTGCGCAGGAGGGCCGGCCATGACGCTGCAACTGCTCGAACACCCCACGCTCAGCCTGGCCCTCGGCACCGGGCTGGACTTGCCGCAGCAGGCGGCGCGGGCCCGAGCCATGTGGCTGGCCGGACGCCAGGGGCGGCCGCCGCTGCTGCTGGTGGCGCTGCTTTGGGCGCGCCATTGCCCCGATGTGGTGCAAAGCCTGGAGCAGTATCTCGATGCTCTGTTCGCCGACTACCGCTGCACGCCGGAGGGCTGGAGCGAGACCCAGGCCGCGCGCCAGGTGCTGGCGGCGCTCAATCTGCAGCTGTTTCGCCGGCGCCAGGCCGGGCAGGGCATCGCCGAGCTGTATGCCGGACTGCTGCTGGTGCAGGGCGACGCGTTGCAGTTCCTCCAGGCCGGCAGCATCGGCCTGGCGCGAGTGCACGGCGCCGGCGTGCAGACGCTGGTCGGCCGCGACGGCATGGCCCTGGGCGCTCAGGCCGAGCTGGCGCTGGTGCAGCACGGCCTGACGCTGCGCACGGACGAGCTGTTGCTGCTGGCGCCGCAGCCGCTGCTCGCGGTCGGCGACCTGCAGCCGCTGTGCCAGGGCGTCGGGACGCTCGACGGCGCGGGCCTGGGTCAGGCACTGCGACCGCTGCTGCAGGCGCCGGGGGCGGCGGTGCTGCTCTGTCCGGGGGCCGGTGGCGGCTTGCCGCCGACGCCGGTGACGCCGCAGCGTACGGCGCTGGTCGATGTCGCACCCGGCCTGCAGGTCGACGGCTGGACGCTGCTGCGCGGCTGCCCCTACGGCCCGCCGGGCCGGTTGTTCCTGGCTCGCGACGAGGCCGGGCGCGAGGCGCTGCTGTGGTTCGCCGAGCGCGACGCCGACGAGGCTTTCTGGCAGCGCGAATGGGCCCTGCGCCGCAGCCCGCAGCGCGCCCTGGCGCAGGTGCTGTCGCCGCTGCGCGCGCGCAGCCATGCCTACCTGGCGCTGGCCGCGCCGCCGCCCGGCATGCGCAGCCTGGTGGATTGGGCGGCGGCTCATGGCGCGCCGGATGCGCAGACCCTGTTGACCCTGCTGACGCAACTGATCGGCGCCGTGCGCGCGCTGCAGCGCCGCGGCATGCAGGGGCTGTGGCTGAACCCCAGGCAGATCCTGCTCGGCGACGACGGGCGGTTGCTGTTGCTGGCGGAACACGCCGCCATCCTGCCGGGCGTGGCGCGCCAGCCGCTGCCGGCACAGGCGGTGCCGCTGGCGCCGGAACTGCGCGCTGGGCGGGCGGTGGATGGCCGCGCCGATCAACTGGCGCTGGCGGCGCTGGCCTACTGGCTGCTGTGCGGGCAATGGCCGGAGGTGGCGCGCAGCGAGGTCGGCCCCGGCCATTGCTACGTGCCGCTGGCGCATTTCTCCGTGCGCATTCCGCCGGGCTGGGATGGTGTGCTGGCGCGCGCCCTGGCGCCGCAGCCGCAGGCGCGCTTCGAGGCGCTGTCGGAGTTGCAGCAGGCGTTGCAGCAGCCGCTCGATCGCCGCCGCAGCGCGCGGCGTTCGCGTCCGCCGCTGCGCCCGGCGCGCCTAGCGTTGCTGGGGCTGTTTGCCCTGCCGCTGCTGCTGGGTCTGCTGCTCAGCCTGGGCTGAGGTGGCTCAGTCGGCGTTGATCGGCAGCACGTAGTTCTTGAACTGCTCGTCCTCGACGAAGCCGATGGACTCGTAGACCTTCTGCGCCACCTCGTTGTCGCGGCTGGTGGCCACGCGCATGCGTACGGCGTTGGTGTCCTTGGCCATCTTCTTCGCGGTCTGCAGCAGGCGGTCGGCCACCAGTTGGCGGCGGGCGTCCTCGGCGACATAGATGTCGTTGAGAATCCACACGCGCTTGAGCGACAGCGACGAATAGCTGGGGTAGAGCTGGCAGAAACCGAGCAGCTTGTCCTCGTCGTCGGCCAGGGCCAGGTAGATCACCGATTCCTTGCGGCGCAGGCGCTTTTCGAGGAACTTGCGCGACGACTCGGGGAAGGGCAGTTCGTTGTAGAACTCGCGGTATTTGACGAACAGCGGGGTCAGCAGGTCCAGGTGCTCCAGGGTGGCTTGGACGATGCGCATGGCGGGCCTCGACTTCTGTGATTGGACTGGAGTGACGATGCAGCTGTTGTGCCAGTAGGCCAGGCGATGCTGCCTCAAAGCCAGTTGAAAGCGCAATCCAAGCAAGCGTTTGATTTTTCGCTGCGGAGCAACTTGGTCTTCGCGCCTCGGTCTGAACAGGGCGCAGCAGTCGCCCGGCGGGCGCTGTGCTAACCTGCCGCCATCGCGTCCAGGCCCGGTGTGGCCATCTTCAGAGGGCATTCATGCATATCCATATTCTCGGCATCTGCGGCACCTTTATGGGCTCGCTGGCCGTTCTGGCCAAGGAACTCGGCCACCGCGTCACCGGCTCCGACGCCAACGTCTACCCGCCCATGAGCACCCAACTCGAAGCCCAGGGCATCGAATTGATGCAGGGCTATGATCCGGCGCACCTGCAGCCGGCGCCCGATCTGGTGGTGGTGGGCAATGCCATGAGCCGCGGCAATCCGGCGGTGGAATATGTGCTGAACCAGGGGCTGCCCTACGTTTCCGGCCCGCAGTGGCTGGCCGATCACGTGCTGCAGGGGCGCTGGGTGTTGGCGGTGGCCGGTACCCACGGCAAGACCAGCAGTTCCAGCATGCTGGCCTGGGTGCTGGAACATGCCGGCATGAGCCCGGGCTTTCTGATCGGCGGCGTGCCGCAGAATTTCGGTATTTCCGCGCGCCTGGGCGGCACGCCGTTCTTCGTGGTCGAGGCCGACGAGTACGACAGCGCCTTCTTCGACAAGCGCAGCAAGTTCGTCCACTACCGCCCGCGCACCGCAATCCTCAACAACCTGGAGTACGATCACGCGGATATCTTCCCCGATCTGGCGGCCATCGAACGGCAGTTCCATCATCTGGTGCGGACCATTCCCGGCGAGGGGCTGGTGATCTATCCGGCCGGCGAAAGCGCGCTGGCGCGGGTGATCGAGATGGGCTGCTGGACGCCCGTGCAGACCACAGGCAAAGGCGGCCAGTGGCAGGCGCGCCTGCTCGCCGCCGACGGTTCGCGCTTCGAGGTGAGCTTCGATGGCAAGGTCGAGGGCGTGGTGTATTGGCAACTGACCGGCCAGCACAACGTCGCCAATGCCCTGGCCGTATTGGCCGCGGCACGTCACGTCGGCGTGGTGCCGGCGCTGGGTATCGAGGCGCTGGGCCGGTTCGTCAACGCCAAGCGGCGCATGGAGAAAGTCGCCGAAGTGGGTGGCGTGACCGTCTTCGACGACTTCGCCCACCACCCGACCGCCATCGCCACCACCCTCGACGGCCTGCGCAAGCGCGTGGGGGACGAGACCCAGGTGATCGCGGTGATCGAGCCGCGCTCCAACTCCATGAAACTCGGTGCCCATCGCGACGGCCTGGCCGAGTCCGCCGAGCAGGCCGACGCGGTGTTCTGGTACGCGCCGCCGAACCTGGGCTGGGATCTGGCCGCCAGCGTGGCGCAGGCGCGTAACCCGACCCGCGTATGCGACTCGCTGGAGTCGATCATCGACGGTGTCAAAGCATTGGTGCGCCCCGGCACCCAGGTAGTGATCATGAGCAACGGCGGCTTCGGCGGCCTGCACGGCAAACTGGCCAAGGCCCTGGAGGGATAGATGTCAGGCCCCGAACGCATCACCCTGGCGATGACCGGCGCCTCCGGCGCGCAATACGGCCTGCGCCTGCTCGACTGCCTGGTGCAGGAGGAGCGCGAGGTGTACTTTCTGATCTCCAAGGCCGCGCAGTTGGTGATGGCCACCGAGACCGACGTGGCGCTGCCGGCCAAGCCGCAGGCCATGGCCCAGTTCCTCACCGAGTACACCGGCGCCGCGCCGGGGCAGATCCGCGTCTACGGCAAGGAGGACTGGCTGGCGCCAGCGGCCTCCGGCTCCGGTGCGCCGACCGCCATGGTGGTGGTGCCGTGCAGCACCGGCACCCTGTCGGCCATCGCCAGCGGCGCCTGCAACAACCTGATCGAGCGCGCCGCCGACGTGGCCTTGAAGGAGCGCCGCCAGCTGATCCTGGTGCCGCGCGAGGCGCCGTATTCGAGTATCCACCTGGAGAACATGCTCAAGCTGTCGAACCTGGGCGTGACCATATTGCCGGCCTCGCCCGGTTTCTATCACCAGCCGCAGACCCTCGACGATCTGGTGGACTTCGTCGTCGCGCGCATCCTCAACTGCCTGGGCATACCCCAGGACATGCTGCCGCGCTGGGGCGAGCATCACCTGGTGTCGGATGACTAGCGCCCTGCGCCTGAGCGTCTTCGCTCTGGCGTTGCTGAGCCTGACCGGCTGCGCCACGGTGCGCACCCTGGATGCGGCCAAGGTCGATGCGCCGGTGGTCTATGCCGGCACGCGGCTGGACTGGTATGCCATCAATGGAGGGTGCTGCCCGCTGGACCGCTTCGGCGCCGAGGCGCCGCGTTACCCGGGGCTGGACCTGCCGGCCAGCGCGCTGCTCGATACCCTGCTGCTGCCGTTCTCCCTGGCCACCGCGCTGGGGATCAGCCTGGGCGTCAGCGGCGGGCTGTAGGGCCGCGCTACCAGTGCCGGCGCCAGCGGTTCCAGCGATACAGGGCGCGGGCGAACAGGTTGTAGGCGCGCTGCGCCAGCCAATGCAGGCCGGGCAGGCGCAGTAGGCGGGCCAGCCAGCGCTGGCCGCGGGTGTGTGCGAAGAGCGCGGCGAAGGCGTCCACGCCGACCAGCACTTGGCCCTGCTCGTCGCGCAGGTGCAGGCGCTCGCGCACCGGCTCCAGAGCCTGGTTCAGCTCCTCGACGGTCTGCGGCTGCCGGTGCACGTCGACCCATTCCACCGGGCAGTCGCCGCCGGCCTACATGCGCTTGCGCTGCGCCGCGATGCCGGCGTCGCACACCGGGCAGGCGCTGTTGTAGAACACCTTGAGCTTGGCCATCAGAGGCAGGGCTCGGTTTCCACTTCTATACACACATCGATCCACTCGGCGTCGACCAACTCGGCCATGCGCTCGGGGGCGATGCGCACGGCGCTGTGGGTGGCGCCGGCGGCCGGCAGCACTTCGGCGAAGGCCAGCAGCGAGCGGTCGCAGTAGACGCTGAGCGGCGTGGCCAGGCCGAAGGGGCAGACGCCGCCGACCGGATGGCTGGTCAGTTCGACCACGGTCTGCGCATCGAGCATGCGCGCCTTGGCGCCGAAGCATTCCTTCATCTTGCGGTTGTCGATGCGCGCATCGCCGCGGGCGACGATCAGCACGTCGCGTTCGGCGATGCGAAAGGCCAGGGTCTTGGCGATCTGCCCCGGCGATACGCCGTGTGCCTCGGCAGCCAGGGCCACGGTGGCGGTGCTGGAGGGCAGCTCGATGATGTGGATGTCGGGCGCTTTTTCAGCGAGGAAGGCACGAACGGAGGCCAGGCTCATAAGGCGGTTCCCCAGGGCTGTCGAATGGTCGCGGCGGTTTCGGCGGGCGGCCGAGCGAAGCGGCCATGCTCGCGCTGCCCGCCGAGGCCGTCAAGACCGCTTGGCCTCAACTTGCCAGCAGATGTGCCGCTTTTACCGCCTCATCGAGCCCGTAGCGACCTTTTTCGTCGCGCGTTACCCGGCCCATGGCCACCTCCGGATCATGGGTGAACACCAGGCGGCCGCCGCGGGCGACGAGGTCGGCCAGCAGGGCTTCCTTCTCCTCGATCAGGCCTTCGGGAAAGCGGTCGTAACCCATGGTGATCGGTAGGTGCACCCAGGGCGCGCCGGGGATCAGGTCGCCGGGAAACACCACCGGCCCACCCGGCATGGCCACTTCCGGCAGCAGCTGGCCCGGGGTGTGGCCGTCGCTCCAGTGCAGGCGCCAGTCGGGGCCGAGCAGCTCACAGCTTTCGGTTTCGTCGATCAGCTGCAGGCGGCCGCTGGCGTCCAGCAGGTCCAGCAGCTCGGGGATGTAGGAGGCGCGGTCGCGGGCATGGGGCTGGCGCGCCCGCTGCCATTGGCGGCGGCCGCTGACGAAGCGGGCGTTGGGGAACAGCAGGCGCGCCGGCTGACCCTCCTGCCAGGCGGCGAGCAGGCCGCCGGCATGGTCGAAGTGCAGGTGGGTGAGCACGACGATGTCGATGTCGGCGTCGCTCAGGCCCACGGCCGCCAGGCTGTCGAGCAGCACGTGACGCTCTTCCTGCACGCCGAAGCGCTGCTTCAGCTCGGGGCTGAAGAAGGCGCCGATGCCGGTTTCCACCAGGATATTGCGCTCGTCTTCCTGCACCAGCAGGGCGCGGCACCCGAGGTCGATGCGATTGAGGTCGTCGGCCGGCATCCAGCGCTGCCACAGCGCCTTGGGCGCGTTGCCGAACATGGCGCCGCCATCGAGTTTCTGGCTGTTGCCGGTCAGGGTGGTCAGGGTTCGCATGGGAGGACTCTTGTTATGGGCCGTGGTGCGGCGGGGATTGTAGCCCGGATGCAATCCGGGAGAGGCCTGCCGACTGTCCCCGGATTGCATCCGGGCTGCGGGGAATAAAAAGGCGCGGCGCCTCGCAGAGGGACGCCGCGCAACACGCTCAAAAGTTTCAGAACTGCTCGGCAGCGAGGCCGTAGAGCGGGGCGCTGCCGGCACGAATGCTCGCCTCCAGGCTCAGGGTGCGCGGCAGCAGACGGGCGAAGAAGAACTCGGCGGTGGCCAGCTTGCCGCCATAGAAGGCCTCGTCTTCGCCCTGCTTGCCCTGCGCCACCGCCGCCATGCGCGCCCACATGTAGGCATAGGCGACGTAGCCGAACAGGTGCAGGTATTCCACCGAGGCGGCGCCCACCGAGTTCGGGTCGGCCTTGGCCTGCTCGAGCAGCCAGCCGCTGACCGCCTCCAGGCGTTCCAGCGCTTCCACCAGGCGATCACCGAAGGGCGATTCATGGGCATGGGCGAAGTCGCGCACCTCGCCGGCGAACAGGCGCAGCGCGGCGCCGCCGTTGGCCACCACCTTGCGCCCGAGCAGGTCGAGCGCCTGAATGCCATTGGTGCCTTCGTAGATCTGCGCGATGCGCACGTCGCGTACCAGCTGCTCCTGGCCCCATTCACGGATATAGCCGTGGCCGCCGAACACCTGCTGGCCGTGCACGCAGCTTTCCAGGCCGGTATCGGTGAAGAACGCCTTGGCCACCGGTGTCAGCAGGGCGACCAGGGCTTCGGCGTTGTGTCGCTCGTCGGCGTCCTCGGCGTACTTGGCCAGATCCAGCTGCTGACCGACGTAGCAGGCAAAGGCCCGCCCGCCCTCGTTCAGCGCCTTCATGGTCAGCAGCATGCGGCGCACGTCGGCGTGGACGATGATCGGGTCGGCGACCTTGTCCTGATTCACCGGGCCAGTGGCGGCGCGGCTCTGGATACGTTCGCGGGCGTAGCTGACGGCCGACTGATAGGAGGCCTCGGCGCAGCCAATGCCCTGGATGCCGATGGACAGACGCTCGTAGTTCATCATGGTGAACATAGCCGCCAGGCCTTTGTTGACCTCGCCGATCAGGTAGCCGGTGGCGCCGTCGAAGTTCATCACGCAGGTGCTTGATGCCTTGATACCCATCTTGTGCTCGATGGAGCCGCAACTCACGGCGTTGCGTGCACCGAGGCTGCCATCGGCGTTGACCATCACCTTGGGCACCAGAAACAGCGAGATGCCCTTCGGCCCGGCCGGTGCGTCCGGCAGCTTGGCCAGCACCAGATGGATGATGTTCTCGGTCAGGTCCTGTTCTCCACCGGTAATGAAGATCTTGCTGCCGGTGATCCTGTAGCTGCCGTCGGCCTGCGGCTCGGCGCGGGTGCGGATGATGCCCAGATCGGTACCGGCATGGGCCTCGGTCAGGCACATGGAGCCGGCCCAGCGGCCTCCGTACATTGGCGGCAGGTAGGTGGTTTTAAGGTCTTCGCTGGCGTGGGCGTCGATGGCCAGGCAGGCGCCGGAGCTCAGCGCCGAGTACAGCGCGAAGCTGGAGCCGGCGGCGTAGAGCATCTCCTCGAAGGCCACGGCGAGCATCTTGGGCATGCCCATGCCGCCGTAATTCGGGTTGCCGGACAGGCCCACCCAGCCACCTTCGGTGTAGGTGGCGTAGGCTTCGCGAAAACCGGCCGGGGTGCGCACGTTGCCGCCCTCCCACTGCGCGCCTTCCTCGTCACCGCTGCGATTCAGCGGGGCGATCAGCGTACCGGTGACCTTGGCCGCCTCTTCGAGAATGGCATCGGCGGTGTCGGCATCGACGGTTTCCGCCAGGGCCGGCAGGCGTGCCCACAGTTGCGGGGCGGCGAAGACCTCATGAAGCACGAAGCGCATATCGCGCAGCGGGGCGTTGAATTCGGGCATGGTGCAACCTCGACAG
Organism: Pseudomonas sp. AOB-7; assembly: GCF_003696305.1. Classification (GTDB taxonomy): domain Bacteria; phylum Pseudomonadota; class Gammaproteobacteria; order Pseudomonadales; family Pseudomonadaceae; genus Aquipseudomonas. The sequence goes on from NZ_RFFK01000003.1 coordinate 79,421, forward strand.
CGGAGGCGCCGCGACAGGCGCGGCGCGTGTGGAACGAAATGCGTCAGTCGGCTTCGGCCGGCTCGCGCGTCTTATCCTTGATGCTGGTGAATTTAAGCAGATGGGTGCGTTCGACCAGGATGTACAGCGCCGCGCCCGCGGCCAAGCCCCAGCCCGCGCCGTAGACGGCGAGCACCACACCCATGGTGCCGGCGATGCCGCGCTCGGTGTTGTTGTTGAGCTGCTCGAAGCCGACCATCAGGCAGATGTAGCCGGTGAGGATCAGCGTCAGCGACAGGGCGATCGGCAGTACCGGCTGGAAGAAACTGACCAGCGGCAGCATGAACAGCGCGGCGAAGCCGGTGATCCAGAAGGTGCCGGCGCCGCTATATATCGAGTCCATCGCCTTGCGCCCGTACTTGTAGCGCTCGGCCATGGTCGCCGCCACGGCCGTCCACAGCGGTCCGGCCAGGCCCGGGTAGGGCGCGAAGAAGGCGTGCAGGGCGTTGCGGATGGCGGTCACCAAGTGGATACGGTCGACGTTGTTTTCGATCACCTCGTCGGTGCGCAGTTCATCGGCGCGCTGCATCAGCGACTGGCCGACGATGATGTCGCCGAAGGCGATCACGTAGGCGATCACCGCGGTGGGCACGGCCAGCATGAACACGTCCAGGCCGGGGAAGCCGACGTTGAACGGCAGGTAGTTCCACATTTCGCCGAAGGCCGGCGCGGTGATGCCCCATTTGACGTCCGGCATCTTGTACTCGCCCACGGCGATGCCGATGAAGATGGCGATCAGCATGCCCGGCACCATGCCGTAGTTGACGATCTTGCGCGCCAGCGGCACGCGCTCGGTCAGGCCCTTGAACGACACCGAGAACATCAGGTACAGGCAGATCAGGCTGCCCAGCACCAGAGAGATAGGCGTGTTGGCCAGGCGGCCGCCGGCGCTGATCTCGCCCATCAGTGCGGCGATGCCGGCGCCGATGATGATGCCGCCCTTCATCGAGTTGGGGATCAGCCGCACCAGGGCGCTGCCCAGGCGGGTGACGCCGAGGAAGAGAAAGATCACGAACACCAGGAACTGCAGGGCGAACAGCGCCTGAATGGCCGCAGGACCCGGCTCGAAGTCGCCGAGAAACAGCAGCACCACCGGAATGCCGGGGGTGATCCAGCCGGGCACCAGCGGCACGCCGAGCAGCGCCGGCAGCATGAAGCCGATACCGCACACCACCACGTAGGCCAGGGCGACGTCATAGGGCAGGCCGAGGTATTTCTCCAGCAGCGGGATCATCGCCAGGCTGACCACGAACATGATCAGCGCCTGCAACATCTCCGCGGTTTCCCAGCGGTAATGCACGAAGGGCAGGCGCAGCTTGAACGGGCCGAGGGGCCAGTACGGTTGTTCGTCGCCGTCACGGCGCTGGAAGATTTGCATGAGGGTTCTCCGTCGGCCGCCTGGGCCGGTTCTTGTTGTTGTGCAAACGGTGCGGTTTTGCCGTAGCCCGGATTGCATCCGGGCTACGAGCTCAGAGAGCCTTGGCCATATCGCGCAGGACGAACTTCTGGATCTTGCCGGTGCTGGTCTTGGGCAACTGGGTGAAGACCACGGTCTTGGGCACCTTGAAGCCGGCCAGGTGCTCGCGGCAGAAGGTCATGATTTCGCTGTCGCTGGCCTGCTGGCCGGTCTTGAGGGTGATGAAGGCGCAGGGCGTCTCGCCCCATTTCTCGTCCGGACGGGCGACCACCGCCGCCTCCAGCACCGCCGGGTGGCGATAGAGCACGCCCTCGACCTCGATGGTGGAGATGTTCTCGCCGCCGGAGATGATGATGTCCTTGAGGCGGTCGCGGATTTCCATGTAGCCGTCGGCGTGACACACGCCCAGGTCGCCGGTGTGGAACCAGCCGCCTTCGAAGGCCTCGGCGGTGGCGCTGGGGTTCTTCAGGTAGCCCTTCATCACGGTGTTGCCGCGCATGAAGATCTCGCCGATGGTCTGACCGTCACGCGGCACCGGTTCCAGGGTCTTCGGGTCGGCCACCATCACCCCTTCCAGGGTCGGGTAGCGCACGCCCTGGCGCGCCTTGATGGTGGCGCGCTCCTCCAGCGGCAGTTCGTCCCATTCGGCGTGCCAGGCGCACAGCGTCACCGGACCGTAGACCTCGGTCAGGCCGTACACATGGGTGACATGGATGCCCATCTCCTCCACCGCGCCGATCACCTTCGCGGGCGGCGCAGCGCCGGCGACCATGGCCTTGACCGGATGATCGATGGCCGCCTTGGCCTCGGCCAGCATGTTCACCAGGGCGTTGAGCACGATGGGTGCGCCGCACAGGTGAGTGACCTGCTCGTCGCGGATCAGGGTGAGGATCTTCGCCGGGTCGACGCGGCGCAGGAACACATGCACGCCCGCCAGCGCGGTGACCGTCCAGGGGTAGCACCAGCCGTTGCAGTGGAACATCGGCAATGTCCACAGGTAGACCGGGTGGTTGCCCATGGCCCAGGTCATCTGGTTGCCCATGGCGTTGAGGAAGGCGCCGCGGTGGTGATAGACCACGCCCTTGGGGTTACCGGTGGTGCCAGAGGTGTAGTTGAGGCTGATGGCCTGCCACTCGTCCGTCGGCCACTGCCAGGCGAACGCGGGGTCGCCCTCGGCGAGGAAGGCCTCGTAGTCCAGCTCGCTGACCGCCTGGCCCTCGCCGTACTCGGGGTCGTCGACATCGATCACCAGCGGCGGGTGGTCGAGCATGCCGATGGCGGCGTGGATCACCTCATGGAACTCGCGGTCGGCGATCACCACCTTGGCTTCGCCATGCTGCAGCATGAAGGCGATGGCCTCGGCATCCAGGCGCACGTTAAGGGTATTGAGCACCGCGCCGATCATCGGCACGCCGAAATGCGCTTCGAGCATGGCCGGAATGTTCGGCAGCATCACCGCCACCGTATCGCCCTGGCCGATGCCGCGGCCGGCCAGCGCCGAGGCCAGGCGCCGGCAGCGTGCATAGGTCTCGGCCCAGTTGCGGCGAATCGAGCCATGCACCACGGCCGGATAGTGCGGGTAAACCGCTGCGGTACGTTCGATGAAGCTCAGGGGGCTGAGGGCGACATGGTTGACGGCGGCGCGGCCGAGGCCCTGCTCGTAGATCGACATGGCGGATACACCTTTGGCTGATTGTTAGCTCTGGTTATTCCGGTAATGATGCAGGCATTACCGAAGCTTGCTGGCGGTGATTTATAGGTAATTTCTATTTTTTATGGAATATATACCAAGGTTTTATAGAATAATTACTATATGAGTCTTTCAAGCGATCGAGCGGCCGTGCCGCTGCAGGCCTGGCTGCGTATCCAGCGCGAAGCGCCATCCCTCCACGAGCGGGCGGCCGCTTTGCGCCGCGCCGTGCTGGGCTGCCCGCAGGTGCGCCAGGCCTGGTACCTGGCCTGGCAGCCGGCCAGTCGCACCTATGCCCAGGACGATGGTGGCCCGCGCCTGCCGCCGGGGCAGGGGGATCCGCTGGCCGCCAGCGATCAGGCCCTGTTCGAGGCGCTGACGACGCAGCCCTGTTTGAGCCTGGAGGCTGTGCGTCAGCTGCCCTGCTGGCTGGCCGGGCGCCTGCGCCGCGCCGCCATTCATCACGGTCAGGCGCTGGCGCTGAGCCTGGAGGAGGGGGGCGCCGGTCTGTTGCTGCTGCAGGTGGACGAAGACGCCGGCCTGGAGTGGCTGCCCTGGCTGCGCGAGCTGCTGGCGCAACTGGTCGGCCTGGCTGGTGGCATGAGCCGCAGTGCGCCGCTGCTGTCGGCCGATCCGCAGCCGGCGCTGCTGCTCGATGAGCGGGCGTGCCCGCTGGAGTTCAACCAGGCGCTACAGGCGCTGCTCGGCGAGCGCGCGCTGGCCCAGGTCGGCGCGCTGTTGCCGGTCAACCATGTGCCGCTGGTGCGCGCCTGCCTGGAGCAGGCGCGTGCCATCGAGGCGGTGGAGGCGCAGGACGGCGAGCGCATCCTGATCTGGAGCTTTATCCCCGATGTCGCCGAACGGCGGGTGCTGGCGCGCTGCCGCGAGGCGACCCAGGAAATTCGCGAGCAGCGCGAGGCCGCGCGGGCGCGGCGGCTGTACCGGCTGATCACCGAGAACACCACCGACCTGATTTCCCGTCATACCCCGGACGGCGTGTTTCTCGATGCCTCGCCGGCCTGCTGGACGCTGCTCGGCTACTGGCCGGAAGAACTGCGCGGCTTGGCGGTCGACGGCCTGCTGCATCCGCAGGACCAACTGCAGCAGGCCAAGCAGGCGCGCGAGGCGCTGGAGCAGGACGGCTACCACACCATGACCTACCGCATCCGCCACCGCGACGGCCACTACCTGTGGTTCGAGACCGCCAGCCGCGCCATTCGCGAAACCTACACCGGCGCGGTGGTGGAGGTGGTCAGCGTGTCGCGCGACATCACCGCGCGCATCCAGGCCGAGGAGAACAAGCGCCGCCTGGAAGACGAACTGGCGCACACCACGCGGCTGATCACCCTGGGCGAACTGGCTTCGGGCATCGCCCACGAGATCAACCAGCCGCTGGCGGCGGTGGTCAACTACGCCAGCGCCAGCCAGCGCTACCTGCAGGGCGTCGGTGGCGATCCGGCCGGTGTCGACAAGGTGGCCCAGGGCCTGGCGCGCATCACCGAGCACGCCAATCACGCCGCGGCAGTGATCAAGCGCCTGCGCGCCTTCCTGCGCAAGGGCCAGCGGCGCATGCAGGCGCTGAACCTGGCCGAGGTGGCGCGCGAGGCGGTGCGTCTGTGCAACTGGGAGGCCGGCGCGGCGCAGGTGGCGATCAGCGACGTCTTGCCGGACAATCTGCCGCCGGTATTCGCCGACCGCGTCCTGCTGGAGCAGGTGCTGCTGAACTTGTTGCGCAACGCCATCGAGGCCAACCGCGATCAGCATCCGGGAGCGCCGTCGCAGATTCGTCTGGAAGCGGGGGAGGGCGACGGCAGCCTGATGATCCGGGTGATCGACCAGGGGCCGGGCGTCAGCGACGAGCAACTGGCCAAGCTGTTCACGCCCTTCTACACCAGCAAGGCGGACGGCCTGGGCCTCGGCCTGTCCATGAGCCGCAGCATCGTCGAGGGCTTTGGCGGGGCGCTGGAAGCCTTCCCGGCCGAGGGCGGCGGGCTGTGTCTGGAGTGTCGTTTGCCCTTGGGCAGGGACGAGTAGCCGCGAGCAACGAGAGTCATAACAACAAGAGGAGCAGCACAGGGATGCAACAACGGGTTTACGTGGTCGATGACGACCAGGGCATGCTCGACTCGACGCTCTGGCTGCTGGAATCGGTGGGCCTGACCGGCGTGCCCTTCACCAGCGGGCGCGCCTTTCTCGACGCCTGCGATCCCAGCGCCAACGCCTGTGTGCTGCTGGACGTGCGCATGCCGGGCATGGGCGGGCTGAACGTGCAGGAGGAGATGCGCGCGCGCGGCATCGACCTGCCGGTGATCTTCGTCAGCGGCCATGCCGATGTGCCCATAGTCGTGCGCGCGTTCAAGGCCGGCGCGGTGGACTTCATCGAGAAGCCCTACAACGAGCAGCTGTTGCTCGACAGCGTGCAGCAGGCGCTGGATCGCCGTCCGTCCCGGCCCCGGCACGATCCGCGCCTGGCCGAGGTGCAGGCGCGGCTCGACCAGCTCACCCCGCGCGAGCGTGACGTGCTGTTGCCGCTGGTGCGCGGCTACACCAACCGCGAAGTCGCCGAGCAGCTCAATATCAGCGTAAAGACCGTCGACCTGTACCGCTCGCGGGTGATGAAGCGCATGCAGGCCGAGACGCTGGCGGAGCTGGTGGGCATGGCCATCGCCGCCGGCCTGGTGGATGGCCTGGCGCTGCGCGAGACGGCCTGACGCCTCAGCCCTGCAGACCCGCGCCCTGGCGCACGTCGGCCGGCGTCGGGCCGTGCAGGTCAAGTTGCTCGGCCAGCTGCGGGGCGCCGTAGAGATAGCCCTGGAAGTAATGGCAGCCCAGGCGCAGCAGGGCGTCGCGTTGCGCCTGGCTTTCCACGCCCTCGGCTATCACCCGCAGCTCCAGCGCCTGGCCCAGGGCCAGGATGGTGCGCACTATGGCGGTGTCGCTGGCGCTGCCCTGCAGGTCGTGGACGAAGCTGCGGTCGATCTTCAGCTGGTCCAGCGGCAGGCGCTTGAGGTAGCTCAGCGAGGAGTAGCCGGTGCCGAAGTCGTCCAGCGAGAAGCGCACGCCGTGGGCCTTGAGCTGGCCCATCTTACCGATCAGCGCCTCGATGTCCTGCACCAGCTGGCTTTCGGTCAGCTCCAGCTCCAGGCGCTGCGGGTCGGCGCCGCTTTCCGTCAGGGCGGCGAGCACGTCGGCGACGAAGTCGGGGTGGTGGAACTGGCGTGCGCTGACGTTGATCGCCAGGGTCAGCCCGGCCTGGCGCGGGTCCTGCGCCCAGCTGGCCAGTTGGCGGCAGGCGCTGTGCAGAATCCAGCGGCCCATCGGCAGGATCAGCCCGCAGCTCTCGGCCAGCGGGATGAACTCGCCCGGCGGCACCAGACCCCGTTGCGGGTGCTGCCAGCGCACCAGGGCTTCGACGCCGAGCAGTGTGCCGTGCTGGTCGACCTGCGGCTGGTAGTGCAGCAGCAGCTGGCCGTCGGCCAGGGCGCGGCGCAGTTCGTGTTCCAGGGCGGCGCGCGCGTTCAATGCCTGCTGCATGGCCGGGTCGAAGAAGCGCAGGGTGTTGCGCCCGGCGGCCTTGGCCTCGTACATCGCCAGGTCGGCATGCTTGAGCAGCTCCTCCGGCCGGGCGTGGGGCTGAGAGAACAGCGCCACGCCGATACTGGCGCTGCAGCTGTGACTGTAGCCGGGCAGCTTGAAGGGAGTGGCCAGGCTCGCCAGCAACTTGCCTGCGACCTGCTCGATGGCGGCGATGGCGGCCTGCGGCTCGGGGGCGAGGTTTTCCAGCATCAGCACGAACTCGTCGCCGCCCAGGCGCGCCAGGCTGTCCTCCTGGCGCAGCTGGTCGAGCAGGCGTTCGGCGACCTGCTGCAGCAGCAGGTCGCCCTGGTCGTGGCCGAGGGTGTCGTTGAGGGTCTTGAAGTTGTCCAGGTCGATGAACAGCAGCGCGCCCTCGCGGCGGTTGCGTGCGCTGCGCGCCAGGGCGAACTGCAGGCGTTCGAGCAGCAAACGGCGGTTGGGCAGGCCGGTCAGCGCGTCGTAATAGGCCAGTTGGTGAATCTGTTCGAGGTTCTTCTTGTGCTCGCTGATGTCGGTGGAGATGCCGCACAGGGCGTAGATGCTGCCATCGGCGGCGCGCAGCGGCAGCTTGACCGAGAGGTAGGTGCGTTCGCGCCGACCGTTGCGGTCGCGGTTGGTTTCCTCGGTTTCCATGCGCTCGCCGGCGAGCACGCGGCGGTCGTTGTCCTGCAGCGCCAGCACGGTCTCGGCGTCGAAGAAGGCGGCGTCGGTCTTGCCGATCACCTGCGCCGGCGGCAGCCCGAACAGCTCGCAGACCTTGCGGTTGGCGTACTGGTAGCGAAATTGCGGGTCCTTGATGTAGATGTAGGCCTCGACGCTGTCGAGGATGGTGTTCAGGCGCTCTTCGCTGGCCTTGAGGTGACGGGTCTTGTCCGCCACCTGGCGGCGCAGCAGCAGGCCACCGCCGACGGCCAGCGCCAGCAGCAGGCCGAGCGTCGCCAGGCCCCACCAGAGCAGGGTGGGCACGCGCCAGCGCGCCTGCTCGCCGCCCCAGCGCTGCAGCACCTGGTAGTAGATCGAGTCGGGCGCGTCCTGCCAGACCTGTAGATGCCGGTCGATGGCACTCAGCAGGTCGGCGTTGCGGCCCTTGCGCGTGGCGTAGAACAGCTGCGCCGGCTGGAACATGATCGGCGTGCCGGTCAGGCGGTAGCTGGGCGCGTTGAAGTCGCCGAACAGATGATTGGCCGCCACCGCATCGGCCTGGCGCGCCACCACCAGCTCGAAGCCCTGGCGCAGGTCGCGCAGCGGAATCATCTGCGCCTGCAGGCCGAAGCTGTACAGTAGGTTCTGCAGGTACTGGTACTGGACCGACCCCTCCAGCGCGGCGATGCGCAGGCCGCGCAGGTCGAGCACGCTGCGCAGCTGCACTTCCTCGTGGCTGTACAGCTGCGACCAGCTGAACAGCGACGGCACGCGGTGGAAATCCAGCACGCGGGCGCGCTCCTCGTTGAAGGCGACGTCCGGCAGCAGGTCGATCTCGCCGTCCTGGGCCAGCTGCAGGCACTGCTGCCAGGCGCAGGGCACGGGCTGCAGCTGCCAGCCCTCCTCGCGGGCGATGGCCAGCAGCAGCTCGCCGAGAATGCCCGCGGGCTGGCCCGCGTCGTTCTGGAACAGCTTCGGCTCGTTGGCATACAGGCCGACGCGCACCGTACGCGCCTCGGCCAACAGCGGCCAGGCACCCGCCAGCAGGGCCAGGCAGAGGGCGAACGGGCGGAGACGGATGGACGGCGTGGCGGGCTTCATGCGCGAGTCGGCTTCCCTTCGGTGGAGGTCCAACAACCTGAGTTGCAGTATGGCCTGCCGCGGCGAGGATGCGAGCTTGGCAGGCCGTTGAAAACCGTAGGTGGTTTTTCAACAGCCCCTGCTAGTCGGCCCAGCCGCGATAGACATGGGTCATCGGCCGCGGCCCCTTGAGGTAGCCGCTGTCCAGCTGGCGGACATGAAAGCCGCCGGCTTCGATCAGCGCGGGGATGTCGCGGTCCAGGTGGCAGCCGCCGGCCAGCGGTTTCCACCAGGGCGTCAGGCGCTTCTGCCAGCGCAGCACCGGCAGGTCCGGGGCCAGGCCGTGCTCGCCGAACAGCAGGCGGCCGCCGGGCTTGAGCACGCGGCGCATCTCGCGCAGGGCCGCCACGGCGTCGGGGATGGTGCACAGGGTGAAGGTACAGACGATATCGTCGAAGCTGGCGTCCTCGGCCTGGATCTGCCCCAGTTCCAGGGCGATCATTTCCACCGGCACCGCGCAGGCGGCGGCGCGGCTTCTGGCCAGGGCCTGCATTGCGGCGGACGGGTCGACGCCGACTACCCTCTCGACGCGCTGCGGATCATAAAACCCCAGGTTGAGGCCGCTGCCGATGCCGATCTCCAGCACCCGTCCGCGCGCCAGGGGCACGAGCTGCGCGCGCACCTTCATCACCTCGCCCATGCCGCAGGCGAAATCGATCAGGTGCGGCAGGATATGGCGCTCGTAGAGGCCCACGGTTCAGGCCTCGTCGGCGTCGTCAGTCTCGTTGTCGCCGCGAAAGGCGGCGAAGCACTTGAGGCTGTGGCTCGCGTCGCTGCCGTCGAGGCGCCAGCTGTCGTCCTCCGCGACGTGCCGGGCGGCCTGCACCGCGGCCAGGGAGAACTGCCACAGGCGGCGCTCGCGACCGTCGATGCAGTGCACCTGCAGCAGTGGCTTGGTCGCGCTGTCGGCGCTGCCGGAGCTGACCTGGGCCAGCAGTTCGGTGTCGAGGTCGAACTGCCAGGCGTGCAGGCCGTCGATCTCCAGCATGTCGGCGTTTTGCAGGGCTTCGATCAGGCTTGTCGGTTGCATTGCTTCGTCCACGGCGTCAGCGCCCCAGGCGGCGCAGGTCGGAGGACTCTATCACGCGCACGCCATCCTCTTCCTCCAGGGCCAGGCGCCACAGCGCGCGGGCCAGGGCGCAGGCCTCGATGCCGCGGTACTTGCCCGGCAGCCAGCGCAGCAGCGGCGCGGCCAGGCGTTCGCCGAGGCGGAACTCGCGGCGCGCGCCGAGCAGCAGCGAGGGGCGGACGATGGTCAGTTGCGGCCAGTCCATGGCTTTCAGCGCCTGTTCGGTCTCGCCCTTGACGCGGTTGTAGAACACCGAGGAATTGGGATCGGCGCCGAGGGCGCTGACCACCAGCAGATGCCGTGCGCCCAGCTCGCGGGCGCGGCGGGCGAAGGCCAGGACCAGGTCGTGATCGATGGCGCGGAAGGCCTCCTGCGAGCCGGCCTGCTTGATCGTGCTGCCCAGGCAGCAGAAGGCGGTGTCGACGGGCCCGGCCAGCTGCGGCAGCAGCTCGGCCAACTCGCCCACCGGGTTGTCCAGGTGGGCGTGGGTGGCCAGCGGCCGGCGCGTCGGTGCCAGCACGCGGGCCACGGTGGGTTCGCTGAGCAGGCGGTCGAGCAGGTGTTCGCCGGTGAGGCCGGTGGCGCCGGCGAGCAGGATGTGCTGCGGGGTCAGGTACATGCAGTTGTCTCTTGTCCGTTACAGCTGAGCTTAGTCGTTGGCGTCGTTGCTGGCCACGGCGCTGAGGGCGCGTTCGGCCTGGCTCTGGCGCAGGCTGCGCCAGTGCTGGAGCACGCCGCGCGGGGCCCAGATCTGCGGTTCGGAGGGTTGATAGTCGTCGGCCTGTTCGCGTTCGGCGACGCGTTCCTTGGCCAGTTCGAAGGCGCGTTCGAGGTTGTCGGTCTCTCCCAGGGCCTCGGCGAACAGGGCGCGGCCGAAGTAGGTGAAGTCGTTCTCTTCGCTGCAGCCGAAGGATACCCGGTCGGCGCGCGCGGCGGTCATCACCAGGGTCTTGTCGTCCTTGAGCGGCGGGATGAAACCGCCGGAATAGCAGGCCGAGATCACCACCACCTTGTGCCGCTGCTTGAGCGGGGCGAGCAGCGCGGCGAGCTCGCTGGCGGGCAGGTCGGCCAGCTGCAGGCGCGGCTGGTCGAGGTTGAGCTCGTGCTCGCGCGAGCCGTGGCTGGTCAGGTAGATGAACACCAGGTCTTCCTCGCCGCTGCGCTCGGCCAGGGCCTGCACCGCGCGGCTGAGGTTCTCGCGGGTGGCCAGCGGGCGGTCGGCGAGGTGGTCGCGGTGGTTGATCAGGCTGATGCTGCCGTGGGCGCCGAAGCGCTCGCGCAGCAGGCGGCTGACGTAGTCTGCCTCGCGCATGAACACGCTCTGCTTGCCGTCGCCGGCCAGGGTCAGGGCGTACAGCTCGCGCGCGGGGGTGGAGGCGGGCAGCGCGGCGATGGCCTCGTCGAGCAGCCGGCCCTGCTGCAGCAGGCCCAGTTCCAGGGCATCCGGCAGGGCCTGGCCCTGTTCGTCGCGCACGCGCCGGCCGCGTTGCCAGGTGCCGGCCTGGCGGCTGCCGTCGGCCAGGGTCAGGGTGCCGTTGCCGGCATAGTCGCCGGCGACGAACTGGCCCTGGTAGTGGCTGCCGTCGGCCAGGGTCAGCAGGCCCTCGCCCTGGTAGCGCCACTCCTCGAACTGGCCGACATAGCGGCTGCCGTCGCTGCCGATGTACTCGCCCGGGCCGTCGAGCACGCCCGCGCTGAATTCGCCGCTCCAGACGTCGCCAGCCGCGCTCTGGTAGCGGCCCTTGCCGTGGAACTCGCTGTCCTTGAAGCCGCCGCTGTAGGTGTCGCCCTCGGCGTTGCTGAAGCTGCCCTGGCCGTTGAGCTGGCCCTGGCTGAACACCCCGCTGAACTGGTTGCCGTAGGCGTCGCGGCGGACCCCCTGGCCTTCCGGCTGGCCGTTGACGAACTGGCCCTGGAAGCTGCTGCCGTCGGCCGTTTCGAGTTTGCCCAGGCCGTGGAAACGGTCGTCGGCGAATTCGCCCTGGTAGCGCTGGCCGCCCTGTTCCAGCAGGCCTTCGCCGGCAAAGCGGTTGTGCGCGAAACCGCCCTGGTAGCGGCTGCCGTCGCTGTAGGTGAGGGTGCCCTGGCCGTGGAACATGCCCTGGCGAAATTCCCCCAGGTAATGTTCGCCGCCCGGGCCCTGCCATTCGCCGGGGCCGTCGAGCTGGCCGTCCTTGAACTGGCCGACGAACCAGCTGCCGTTGCGGTAGTCCAGACGCCCCGAGCCCTGCAGCAGGCCGTCGACTATCTCGCCGCGGTACTGCGCGCCGTCGGGCAGCACGGCATCGGCCGGCAGCAGGCTGCGCGCCTCATCGCAGCCGCCGAGCAGCAGGGTCAGGCAGAGGGGCAGTAGGCGCAGCGCAAGCGGCTTCATGGCAGACGTCCGGGTCGGGGCATTGCCGGCAGTATGCCGCAAGCGCGGGCGCTTGCGCTGCTGCGCCGCACGCTTCGGCGAAGGGCGGGGCGGAGCCCGCCGCGAGGGGTCAGACGAAGCAGAGGGTCAGCGGTTCGGCGATATAGGCCGGTTTTTCCTGGCCTTCGATCTCCAGCACGGCGCGGGCCTTGAGCAGCCACTGGCCGGGGTTCTTCTCGTTGGCGTCGGTCAGGGTCACCGTCAGGCGCACCTTGGAATCGACCTTCACCGGCTGGATGAAGCGTACGCTGTCGAGGCCGTAATTCACCGCCATCTTCAGGCCCTGGGGCATGATCATGATGCCTTCCATCAGCATCGGCACCAGCGACAGCGACAGGAAGCCGTGGGCGATGGTGGTGCCGAAGGGGGTCAGCTTGGCCTTTTCCGGGTCGACGTGGATGAACTGGTGGTCGCCGGTGCATTCGGCGAACTGGTTGATGCGCTGCTGGTCGATGGTCAGCCACTCGGACTTGCCGAGTTCCTTGCCAACATAGTCCTTGAGCTCTGCTACGGGTACGAACGGCATAGTTCCTCCTTGAGGACGCGGGTGTTGTTGTTTTTGCGTGGAACCCTTGCCGGCTAGATCATCACGAGGCCGGCACCGGGTCAAGCCTGGCTCGCCGCACTGAATGACGCGGCATAGGCGCGGCAGGCGAAGCAAGACAGGGGCCAGCGCGCGGCCATCGCGCCTATAATGGCCGGCATGTCCTTGAAGATGCCCGAATACCCCTGAGAACCCGTTGGCGATCTGCTGCGCGGCGGCTTTGCTGCGTTGGAGAGCGCAAACGGCTTCCGCCATTCGGCATCGCACCTTTCGGAGATTTTGCCCATGCTGCTTCGCGGCCTGTCCTGGCTGGTGTTGTGCCAGTTGCTCGGTACCGCCCTCAACGTCCTGCTGCTGCCCATGCTGCCCGGGCCGATCATCGGCATGCTGTTGCTGTTCGTCTTCCTCATGCTGCGCGGCGAGGTGGGCGAGCCGCTCAGCGTCGCCTCCAGCAGCCTGCTCAAGTACCTGCCGCTGATCCTGGTGCCGCCGGCCGTGGGGGTGATGGCCTATGCCGGCGACATCCTCGCCGACTTCTGGGCGGTGGTCGGCGCGCTGCTGCTGTCGCTGCTGCTGTCGCTGGCCTTCGCCGGCTGGCTGATGCAGAAACTGATCGAGCGCCAGCAGCGCCGGGAGCAGGCATGAGTCCGGACTGGCAGGGCGCCTGGCAGGCGCTGACCCACCACCCATTGTTCGGTATCGGCATCACCCTGGGCGCCTACCAGCTGGCTATCGCCGCCTACGAGCGCACCCGCTGGGTGTTCCTGCAGCCGGTGCTGGTGTCGATGCTGACGGTGATCGGCATCCTGTTGCTCTGCGGCCTGAGCTTCGCCGAGTACAGGAGCAGCGTCGCGGCCCTGACCCTGCTGCTCGGCCCGGCCACTGTGGCCCTGGCCGTGCCGCTGTACCTCAACCTGCGACGCATCCGCCAGCTGTTCTGGCCGATCGTGCTGACCCTGCTGATTGCCGGCACCCTGGCCACCGTGCTGGGCGCCGGGCTGGCCTGGCTGTTCGGCGCCGAGCGGCTGATGCTGATGAGCATGGCGCCGAAATCGGTGACTTCGCCAATCGCCATGCTGGTGGCCGAGCAGATCGGCGGCATCGCCGCGCTGGCGGCGGTGTTCGTGATGATCACCGGGGTCATCGGCGCCATCGTCGGGCCCTCGTTGCTGCGCCTGTGCGGGGTCCAGCATCCGGCGGCGCAGGGCATGGCGCTGGGCATCACCGCGCATGCGGTGGGCACGGCGCGGGCGTTGCAGGAAAGCGACGAGTGCGGCGCCTTCGCCGCCCTGGCCATGAGCCTGATGGGCGTGATCACCGCCGTGCTGTTGCCGCTGGCGATTGTTCTGCTGCTGTGAGGTGACGATGAATCTGCCGCTGTTTCCGCTCAACACTGTGCTGTTCCCCGGCTGCATGCTCGATCTGCAGATATTCGAGGCGCGCTACCTGGACATGATCAGCCGCTGCATGAAGCAGGGCAGCGGTTTCGGCGTGGTCTGCATAGTCGAGGGCGAGGAGGTCGGCGAGGCCGCCAGCAGCTTTGCCGCCATCGGGTGTGAGGCGCTGGTGCGTGACTTCCAGCAGCGGCCCAACGGCCTGCTGGGGATTCGCGTCGAAGGTGGTCGGCGTTTCCGGGTGCGCAGCGCCCAGGTGCTGCCGGATCAGCTGACCATCGCCGAGGTGGACTGGCTGGATGAGGCCGCGGAATGCCCGCTGCAGGCCGAGCATGCCGACCTCGCTGCGCTGCTGGCGGCGCTGGCCGAACACCCGCTGGTGGCCTCGCTGGGCATGGGCGGCGTGGCCGTCGGCCAGGCGCAACTGGCCAACCAGCTGGCCTACCTGTTGCCGCTGGAGCCGGGGCAGAAGCTGCAGGTGCTGCAGCAGGACGACCCCGGCGCGCGCCTGGCCCAGCTGCAACTGCTGCTCGAGCAGTTGCAGGGCGAGTCCGGCGGCTGAGCAGCAGGCCGTGGAAAAACTACCTACGTTGCCATCGCGGCGTTAAAAACAGGCTCAAAATGCTCATTTACAGCTCGTAAACTCCGCTTTTTCGCCTGTTTTTGCCTTGCGCTGGCTGCCTCGCCTACGTTTTTCAACGGCCTGCTAGGGCGTGCCCATCCCCGCCGCCTGCATGAATAGGCGCAGCAACCAGGACAACGCGCCCAGGGCCAGCACGCTGGCGGCCCAGATCAACACCAGCCAGCCCAGGCGCTGCCACAGCGGTTTCTTCTCGGCATCGTGCATGGCGCGCCCTCAGTGGTAGCCGTCTTCCTGGGTCACCTTGCCGCGGAACACGTAGTAGCTCCAGGCGGTGTACATCAGGATGAAGGGGATGATGAACAGCGCGCCGACCAGGATGAAGCCCTGGCTCTGCGGCGGCGCGGCGGCTTCCCAGATGCTGATCGACGGCGGGATGACGTTGGGCCACAGGCTTATCCCCAAGCCGCTGTAGCCGAGGAAGATCAGCACCAGGGTGAGCAGGAAGGGCGAGTAGTGGGCGTTTTCCGCCACCGCCTTGAGCAGCGCCCAGGTGCAGACCAGCACCAGCACCGGCACCGGCATGAACCAGAACAGGTTCGGCAGGCTGAACCAGCGCTCGGCGATCTCCGGGTGTGCCAGCGGCGTCCACAGGCTGACGATGCCGGTCACCGCCAGCAGGACGAACACCAGCGGCCGCGCCAGATCGTGCATCTGCAACTGCAGTCGGCCTTCGGTCTTCATGATCAGCCAGGTGCAGCCGAGCAGCGCGTAGGCGGCGATCAGCGCCAGGCCGCAGAACAGCGAGAAGGGCGTCAGCCAGTCCAGGGCGCCGCCGGCATAGGTCCGCTCGACCACCTCGAAACCGTCGATATAGGCGCCCAGCGCCACGCCCTGGAAGAAGGTCGCGGTCAGCGAGCCGCCGATAAAGGCCTTGTCCCACAGGTGACGCTTGGCCGCCTTGGCCTTGAAGCGGAACTCGAAGGCCACGCCGCGGAAGATCAGCCCCAGCAGCATCAGGATCAGCGGCAGGTAGAGGGCGTCGAGCACCACCGCGTAGGCCAGCGGGAAGGCGCCGAACAGCGCCGCGCCGCCGAGCACCAGCCAGGTCTCGTTGCCGTCCCACACCGGCGCCACGGTATTCATCATCACGTCGCGCTCGCCCTCGTCCCGGACGAAGGGGAAGAGGATGCCGATGCCCAGATCGAAGCCGTCCATCACCACGTACATCATCACGCCGAAGGCGATGATCACCGCCCAGATCAGCGAAAGATCGATACCCATGTTCAGGCCCTCCCGCCCGGCAGATCGGTTTCCGTGTCGTCGAAGTCCTCTTGCGCCGCCGACAGCGGCCGCGACGGCGTGCGCGGCTGGCCCGGGCCGCCCTGGGTGACTTCCTGGCCCTCGTCGATCCGCGGGCCCTTGCGCACCAGGCGCAGCATGTAGCCGATGCCGGCGCCGAACAGGGCGAAGTAGACCACCACGAACAGCGCCAGGGTCAGGCTCATCTGCGCAAAGCTGTGCCCGGACGAGGCATCGGCGGTGCGCATCAGGCCCTGGACGATCCACGGCTGACGGCCGATCTCGGTGGTGTACCAGCCGGCGAGGATTGCCAGGATGCCGGACGGGCCCATCCACACCGCCAGGTGCAGGAAGGGCCGCGAGGCGAACAGCCGGCCGCGGTAGCGCAGCCAGGTGCCCCAGAGGCCGACCAGGATCATCAGCAGGCCCATGGCGACCATCACCCGGAAGGTCCAGAACACTATGGTGGAGTTGGGCCTATCCTCGGGCGCGAATTCCTTCAGCGCCGGCACCTGCTTATCCAGGCTGTGGGTCAGGATCAGGCTGCCCAGCGCCGGAATCTCCAGCTTGAAGCGGGTTTCCTCGCGTTCCATGTCCGGCCAGCCGAACAGGATCAGCGGGGTCGGTTCGCCGCTGCTGTTGTCCCAGTGGCCTTCCATCGCGGCGATCTTGGCCGGCTGGTATTTCAGCGTGTTGAGGCCGTGCAGGTCGCCGATAAAGGCCTGCACCGGCGCGACGATCAGCGCCATCCACACCGCCATCGACAGCATCTTGCGGATCGCCGGGTTGTCGCGCCCGCGCAGCAGGTGCCAGGCCGCCGAGGCGCCGACGAAGAAGGCGGTGGCGAGGAAGGCCGCCGTGGCCATGTGCGCCAGGCGATAGGGGAAGGAGGGGTTGAACACCACGGCGAACCAGTCCACCGGGATCACCCGGCCGTCGACTATCTCGAAGCCCTGCGGGGTGTGCATCCAGCTGTTGGAGGCGAGAATCCAGAAGGTCGAGATCAGGGTGCCTATCGCCACCATCAGCGTGGAGAAGAAGTGCAGGCCCGGGCCGACGCGGTTCCAGCCGAACAGCATGACGCCGAGGAAGCCCGCCTCGAGGAAGAAGGCGGTGAGCACCTCATAGGTCAGCAAGGGGCCAGTGACCGCCCCGGCGAAGTCGGAGAAGGCGCTCCAGTTGGTGCCGAACTGGTAGGCCATGACCAGGCCGGAGACCACGCCCATGCCGAAGTTGACGGCGAAGATCTTCGCCCAGAAGTGGTAGAGGTCGCGGTACACCGTCTCGCCGCTTCTCAGCCACAGACCTTCGAGCACGGCCAGGTAGCTGGCCAGACCGATGGTGATGGCGGGGAAGATGATGTGAAAGGAAATGGTGAAGGCAAACTGGATTCGGGCGAGATCGAGGGCCTCTAAACCGAACATGGCACATCCTCATACAGGTTATCTCGGACCCGGCACGGTCTGCCGGGCCACAGACTCCAGGCGTTGGAGTCACAGCAAGGCGCAATTGTTCTTGTCGAGCGAGGCGCAGCGGAGGTCGGGCCCAATGGCCCGCAGGCGCAAACCCACGAAGGTTGTATTGACCTGGATCAATCCACATCGAAAAGACTAGCGGGTCTGGGCGCACTTGACGCTGTGGTGATTTGCCGCGCGGCAGGCTACCGCAGGCTGGGGTATGGGCGGTGCGCACGGCCCAGGCGGCCCGCGACACCCTACAGGTGGGCGGCACGGCCGGGCCAAAAAACGCCGGGAGCATCCTTCGCCGTCGCGCAGCGAGGGCCCGCAGGCTGGCCACCAGGAATGGCAGGCCAAAAAAATAGGCGGCCGCGCATCGCGCGGGCCGCCCCAATTCACGGAGTTGCTTACATCCTGTGAGCGCGATGACTTGCGCTCACCGACATTGGATTACTTTTCCAGGATCGCGGTCACACCCTGACCGCCGGCGGCGCAGATGGAGATCAGCCCGCGGCCCTGCCCGGCCGCCGCAAGCAGCTTGGCCAGGTTGGCGACGATGCGCCCGCCGGTGGCGGCGAAGGGGTGGCCGGCGGCGAGCGAGCTGCCCTTGACGTTCATTCGGCTGCGGTCGATGGCGCCCAGCGGCGCGTCCAGGCCCAGGCGCTCACGGCAGTAGTCGGCGTCTTCCCAGGCCTTGAGGGTGCACAGCACCTGGGCGGCGAAGGCCTCGTGGATCTCGTAGTAGTCGAAGTCCTGCAGGCTCAGGCCATTGCGCGCCAACAGCCGCGGCACGGCATAGACCGGTGCCATCAGCAGGCCCTCCTGGCCCTGGACGAAATCCACCGCCGCCGCCTCGCCGTCGCGCAGGTAGGCCAGCACCGGCAGGCCGCGCGCCTTGGCCCAGTCCTCGCTGGCCAGCAGCACCAGCGAGGCGCCGTCGGTCAGCGGCGTGGAGTTGGCCGCGGTCAGGGTGCCGCGCGGGCCGCGCTCGAAACAGGGCTTGAGGCTGGTGAGCTTCTCGGCGCTGATGTCGGCGCGCAGGTTCTGGTCGCGGGTCAGGCCGCGGAACGGCGTGAGCAGGTCGTCGTGCCAGCCTTCGGCATAGGCGGCGGCGAGTTTCTGGTGGCTGGCCAGGGCCAGCTGGTCCTGCTCGTCGCGCGCAATCGCCCAGCGCTGCGCCATCAGCTCGCAGTGCTCACCCATCGACAGCCCGGTGCGCGGCTCGCCGTTGCGCGGGATGGCCGGGGCCAGGTGGCGCGGGCGGATCTGCAGCAGGCTCTTGAGCTTGTCCAACGTGCGCTTGCCGCGGTTGGCCTCCAGCAGAATCTTGCGCAGCCCCTCGTTGACCCCGATCGGCGCGTCGGAGGTGGTGTCGACGCCGCCGGCGATGCCGCAGTCGATCTGCCCCAGGGCGATCTTGTTGGCCACCAGCAGCGCTGCCTCCAGGCCGGTGCCGCAGGCCTGCTGCAGGTCGTAGGCCGGGGTCTCGGGCGCCAGGCGCGAGCCGAGCACGCATTCGCGGGTCAGGTTGAAGTCGCGCGAGTGCTTGAGCACGGCGCCGGCCACCACCTCGCCGAGGCGCTCGCCGTGCAGGTTGAAGCGCTCCACCAGGCCCTCGAGGGCGCTGGTCAGCATCTCCTGATTGCTCGCCGTGGCGTAGGCGGTGTTGGAGCGGGCGAAGGGGATGCGGTTGCCGCCGACTATGGCGACCCGGCGTAGCTGGGCCATGCTGACTCCTTGCGAATAAAGATTGGGCTACAGGCTAGCGCGCGCCGCCGCATCTGCATTGGCCGCCTTGCCGCGGCCCCAGGCAGTGCGGTCAATTGCGCTTGGCCCGTCACTGCGTAGAGTGGCACGACTTTAGAACGTGTCTACGATCTGCTGCGCGTCGGCCCTGCTGCGTTGAAAACAGGCTCGGACTGCTCATTTACAACTCGTAAACTCCGCGTCCTCGCCTGTTTTCGCCTTGCATGGCTCTAGCTCGCGAAATCGTAGACACGTTCTTTGATTCGCCCACAGGAGCCCGTTCATGTCCGACCCTTACCTCGCCTTCGCCAACTCCGCCGCCGGCCGCCGCCTGGTCGGCGCCCTCGGCCTGCCGGCGCCGCTGCGCCTGGAGCGCTGGCTGGCCGGCCGCATGCGCCCGGTGGACGGCGCCCTGCTGCTCGGCGGCGAAGGTGACCTGCTCAAGGCCGTGCAGCCCTTCGCCAACAAGCTCACCGATCAGCTGTTCGCCGCCCGCGAAGGCCAGCTGGAGCTGCCACGCTGGACCGCCGAGCACGGCCCCAAGCTCAAGGCGCTGCTGTTCGACGCCAGTGGCCTGACCCGCTTCGAGCAACTGATCGAGCTGCGCGACTTCTTCCAGCCGGCATTCAAGGGCCTGGGCCAGTGCCCGCGGGTGGTGCTGCTGGGGCGCGCGCCGGAATCGCTGAAGGACCCGGTCGCCGCCAGCGTGCAGCGTTCGCTGGAAGGCTTCAGTCGCTCGCTGGGCAAGGAGATCCGCCGCGGCGGCAACGTGCAGCTGCTCTACGTCGGCAAGGGCGGCGAGCAGCAGCTGGAAGGCGCGCTGCGCTTCTTCCTGTCGCCGAAGAGCGCCTACGTCTCCGGCCAGGTGCTGCGCCTGGGGGCCTGCGCCGAGCAGGTGCGCGACTGGACGCGGCCGCTGGCCGGCAAGAAGGCGCTGGTCACCGGCGCCTCGCGCGGCATCGGCGCGGCCATCGCCGAAGTGCTGGCGCGCGACGGCGCCGAGGTGATCCTGCTCGACGTGCCGCCGGCCTCCGCAGCGCTCGAGGCTCTGGCCGCGCGCCTGGGCGGGCGCGGCGTGGCCCTGGATATCTGCACCGAGGAGGCGCCGCAGCGCCTGGTCGAGGCGCTGCCCGACGGCGTCGACATTGTCGTGCACAACGCCGGCATCACCCGCGACAAGACCCTGGCGAAGATGAGCGATGCGTTCTGGAACTCGGTGATCGCGGTCAACCTCCAGGCCCCGCAAGTGCTGACCCAGGCCCTGCTGGACGCCGGCAAGCTGCACGACAACGGCCGCGTGGTGCTGATCGCCTCGATCAGCGGCATCGCCGGCAATCTCGGCCAGACCAACTATGCGACGAGCAAGGCCGGGGTGATCGGCCTGGCCCAGGCCTGGGCGCCGGCGCTGGCCAAGCGCGGCATCAGCATCAACGCGGTGGCGCCGGGCTTTATCGAGACGCAGATGACCGCCGCCATCCCGCTGGGCATCCGCGAGGCCGGACGGCGGATGAACTCGATGAGCCAGGGCGGCCTGCCGCAGGACGTCGCTGAGGCCGTGGCCTGGTTCGCCCAGCCCGGCTCCGGCGCGGTCACCGCGCAGGTGCTGCGGGTGTGCGGGCAGAGTCTGCTGGGCGCCTGAGTGGAATTGGTGGGCTGAAGCGGAGCGCCGCCCGGCCCATCCTACGGCAGAGAGCGGTTGCAGGCTGGGCTGAAGCGGAACGTCGCCTTACGCCTTGCCGCGCTTGCGAAACTCCACCGGCGTCTCGCCGACCCAGCGCTTGAACGCGCGGTAGAAGGTGCTCGGCTCGGAGAAGCCGGTGCGCTCGACTATCACTTCGATGCGCTCGTCGGTCTTCAGCAGCAGCTCCTTGGCCAGGCGGCAGCGGTAGTCGGTGATCAGGTCGTTGAAGCGCACCCCGGCCATGGCCAGGCGCTCGCGCAGGCGCCGCGCCGGCATGTTCAGCCGCGCCGCCACCTGCTCCAGGGTGGCGCCGCCATCGACCAGCAGCTCGCCGATCAGCTCGCGCACCTGGCGCACCAGGTCCAGGCGCTCCACCTCGGCCAGTTGCCGGCGCGCCAGCGACTCGTGCATGCGCAGCAGTTCGGGCGCGGCATGGCGCGAGGCCTTGTCCAGCACCGCGGCGTCGAACACCAGGGCGTAGTCCTCGGCGCCGAGCCGTGCGGGGCAGCCGTAGACCTGCTGGTAGCGCGCCGCCGGTGCACCTGCGGCATGCATCAGGCGCACCTCGCGGGCGACGAATGCGCCTTCGGTCAGGGCGTCGAACAGGCGGATCACCGCGCCGGCGAGCATCTCCGGAAAGTGCCGCGGCGTATCGGGCGCCAGGCCCAGGCTGAGCACGGCGCGTTCGCCCTGCACCTGCAGGCCGGCGTTGAGCGTGTCGGAGAGCAGGCGCACGTAGCGCAGGGCGTGGCGCAGGCCGCTGCCGAAGGTGTCGCTGGAGAGGAACAGGTATTCCAGCAGCAGGCCATGGAAGGCCGGCAGGTGCTGGGCCAGGAACAGGCCGACATGCTCCTGCCCGCACTCTTCGCTGGCGGCTTTCCAGAACAGCGCCTGGGCGCTGTGCGGGAAGCGTCCGGCGGGCAGGCCGCCGGGCGGCAGGCCGACGCGCGCCAACACCCGGTCGGGGTCGGTTCCGCTGGCACGCAAGGCATCGATTACCGGGCGCATCAGCGCCACATCGTCGGTCAGATCACGCATTTTTTTAGGTTTTCTTGTTATCCGTGAGGCGCCGCCATCTTAGGGGCAGCAGAGGCCATGGCGCAAACCGGCGCGGCAGGCGGATTGACTGGCTTGCCGCAGAGGCGGGCAGCGCAGCCAATGTCGGGACGAGCGGGGCGGCTAAGCTGCTGCATTCATTTGCCGAGGAGTTTGCCCATGGCCGTCGACTGGCTCGACCTCAACGCCCCGCCGGCCTTGCCCGGCCTGTTCCTGCGCGCCGCCCTGCGGCGCCGGGTGACTGGCCGCCGCCTGCCGCAGCTGGGCCTGCGCTGCCCGGTAGAGGTCAGCCCGGCCCACCTGGCGCGCTATCGCCAGGTCTGCGGCATCGCCGAGAGCGCCTATTTGCCGCCGGTCTACCCGCATCTCCTCGCCTTCGGTCTGCAGATGAAGTTGCTCACCGACCGCCGCTTTCCCTTCCCACTGCTCGGCCTGGTGCACCTGGAAAACCGCATCCGCGTGCTGCGCCCGCTCGGTGGCCTGGGGCCGTTTCAGGCAAGCGTGCAACTGGCCGACCTGCAGGCGCACGACAAGGGCGCCAGCTTCAGCCTGATCACCCGCCTGGAAGACCAGCTCGGCCTGCTCTGGGAGGGTGACAGCCGCATCCTCTGCCGCGCCCTGCGCCTGGATGGCCAGCCGCCGCCACGCGCGGAGCAGGCGCCGCTGGAACTGACGCCGCTGGCCGACTGGGCGGCGCCGGCCGATACCGGACGGCGCTACGCGCGGGTGGCCGGCGACTACAACCCGATCCACCTGTATGCGGCCAGCGCCAAGCTGTTCGGCTTTCCCCGCGCCATCGCCCATGGCTTGTGGAACAAGGCGCGCTGCCTGGCCGAGCTGCAGGGGCGGCTGCCGCTGGCGGGTTACGAGGTGGAGGTGCGTTTCCAGAAGCCGGTGCTGCTGCCGGCGCATGTCGCCCTGCAGGCCAGCGAACCCGCGGCGAGCGGCCAGTTCCGTCTGCTCGGCACGGGCGACGTGGCGCATATGGCTGGCAGCTGGCAGCCGCTGCAAGCCTGAAGTAGCCCGGATGCCATCCGGGGGGGCGGGATGCACCGCTGCCGGGTTGCATCCGGGCTACGCGCCGGTCAAGCGCCGCTTGCAGCACGCCCCGTTCGAGCCGAAGCTATGCGGCTCGAAAGGAGCCCGTCATGAACCTGCCCGAACTCACCGCCCGTCTGCACGCCATCCGCGACGGCAACCAGTGGAAGCGCTTCCACAGCCCGAAGAACCTGGCCATGGCCGCCAGCGTGGAGATGGCCGAGCTGGTGGAGATCTTCCAGTGGCTGTCCGAGGACGAATCGCGCCAGTTGCCGGCGGACAAGCTCGCCCATGCTGGCCAGGAAGTCGGCGACATCGTGCTCTACCTGCTGCTGCTGTGCAGCGAACTGGGTCTGGACATGGAGCAGGTGGTGCGGGCCAAGCTGGCCGATAGCGAACGGCGCTTCGGCCAATGAGCGACCGCCACTTCGACGAGCTGGCGACCCGTTTCGCCGAGAAGATCTACGGCGGCGCCAAGGGCGCCATCCGCCTCGCCGTGCTCCAGGCCGACCTGGCCGAGGCGCTGCCCGAGCGTCCGCTACGGGTGCTCGACGTCGGCGCCGGGCTCGGCCACATGAGCCTGTGGCTGGCCCAGCGCGGCCACCAGCTGACCCTGGCCGAGCCGGCCGCGCCGATGCTCGACGGCGCCCGCCAGCGCTTCGCCGAGGCCGGCCAGGCCGCCACCTTTATCCAGGCGCCCTGGCAGGAGCTGCTCGGCCAGCTCGAGCGGCCCTTCGACCTGGTGCTGTGCCACGCCGTGCTGGAATGGCTGGCCGAGCCGGCGGCGATCCTGCCGGTGCTGCACCAGTTGGTCGCGCCGGACGGCTGGCTGTCGCTGGCCTTCTACAACAAGGACGCGCTGGTCTACCGCAACCTGCTCAAGGGCCATTTCCGCAAGCTGCGCAAGGAGCGCTTCGCCGGCGAGGGGCAGAGCCTGACCCCGCAACGCCCGCTCGACCCACGCGAGCTGGCGGCGCAACTCGGCGCGCAGTGGCAGGTCGAAAGCCGCAGCGGCGTGCGCGTGTTCCACGACTACATGCCGCAGGAGTTCCAGGCCAAGGCCGAGCTGCTCGACCTGCTGGAAATGGAGCTGGCCTACCGCCGCCACCCCAGCTTCGCCGGGCTGGGGCGCTACCTGCACTGGTTGTGCCGGCCGCTCTGATCGGCCGCGATGGACGCCGCGGCAGGCCGGGCGTAGCCTGAAACCACTGGGTATGCCGCGCGCGACCACGGAGAACACCATGCGCACCGCCATCGCCATCCTGTCCTTGCCGTTGCTGGTCGCCTGCCAGAGCCCCAATCCCTACCAGGCGCAATCCCTGCCGACGCCGCCGGCGCCGCCCGAGGCCGCCCAGGTCTTCGACCGCAGCGCCTACCCGGCGCCGCCGCGCGACTACGGACGCTACCGCAACTGGAGCTGGCAGGGCGGTCAGCTGCCGGCGGGCAGCGCCTGGGCCGGCAGCGAGCTGCTGGCCGAAAGCCTCGGCAGCGGCCTCGACCAGCACGGCCTGCGTCCGGCGCCGGCCGGCCAGCCCGGCGACCTGCAGGTCAGCGCCTCGCTCAACCTGGAGCGGCGCCTGCGCCAGTATTACGACGACTACGGCGCCTACTACGGCCATGGCCGGCACTGGGATGGTTACGGCGCCTGGGGCAGCGTGCCGCTGGTGCGCACCTACGAGGAGGAAGTGGCGGTGGTGCACGTGCAGTTCTTCGACGGCCGCGACGGCCAGCCGGTGTGGAGCGGCAGCGGCGAGGCGCGCAGCGGCGGCAGCCAGAGCGAGCGCGCCGATGCCCTGCGCGCCGCGGTCAAGGCCGCCCTGCGCGGTTACCCGCCCTATTGATGGCTGAGGAAAAACCACCATGTTCCCGCGTCTACTGATTCTCCCGGCCCTGGCGCTGCTGGCCGCCTGCCAGAGCATCCAGGTCGAGCGCGACTACGACACCAGCCGCGACTTCGCCGCCTACCGCAGCTGGAGCTGGCAGGAGCCGGCGCTGACCTACAGCCCCAACGACCCGCGCCTGCACAGCGACCTCACCGAGCAGCGCATCCGCGACGCCACCGCCGAACAGCTCGACCAGCGCGGCCTGCGTCCGGCCGCCGGCGGCACCCCGGCCGACTTGCGGGTGCAGGCGGCGCTGATCGTGGAGAACAAGCAGAACCAGGTCAGCACCTACCACGGCGGCTTCTGGGGCGGGCCCTGGGGCGGCTACTGGGGCGGCCCGGCCTACACCGAGACGCGCACCCTGGACTACCAGGTCGGCACCCTGCAGATCGACCTGATCGACGGCCGCGACGGCAAGCTGGTCTGGCGCGGCAGCGCCCGGCAGGTGCTGCGCAACAACGCACCCAGCCCGGCGGAGCGCGCCGCGGCGATCCGCGAGACCGTGGCCAAGGTGCTCGCGCAGTATCCGCCACGCTAAGGTCCTCAGGCTGTCGCGGAGAATCGCGGCGCGATGGATTATTGCCAGACGACCCACTAGGCTCGGCATCTCCTTCCCCGACTGGTCCCGCCATGCCCACGACCTCCAGCTTCACCGTCCGCCCGGCGCAGGCCGCCGACCTCGCCGCGGTGGTGACCTTTCCGCAGAACGCCGACGAACTCTTCTACTGCTACCCCAAGGCCAGCTGGCCGCTGAGCGTCGGCCAACTGGCCGCGGCCATGGCCGAGCGCCGCGACAGCACGGTGGTCTGCCTGGACGACCGGGTCGCCGGCTTCGCCAACTTCTACCAGTGGCAGCACGGCGAGTATTGCGCCCTGGGCAACGTCATGGTGGCGCCCTGGGCGCGCGGCCAGGGCGTGGCGCAGCGGCTGATCGAGGCCATGGAGGCGCTCGCCCGTCAGCACTTCAAGGCCCGCGAGATGCGCGTGTCCTGCTTCAACGCCAACAGCGCCGGGCTGCTGCTCTATCCGCGCCTGGGCTACGCGCTCAGCGGCCTGGTGGAGCGTCGCGATCACCGCCAGCAGCGGGTCGCCCTGCTGCAGTTCAGCAAGCCGCTGTGATGCCGCCGGCCTCCGTAGGCTGACGGGGCGGACAGGATTTGCGGCATAATCGCGCGCTCGTGTTCTGCTGGAGATCGCCATGCCTGCCATACCCTGGTGGATGCTCGCCCTGCCGCTGGTCGCCGGCGCCTTCCTGCCGCTGCAGGCCGGGATCAACGGTCAGCTGGCCAAGCAGGTTTCCAGCGTGCTGGCGGCGGCCTTCATCTCCTTCGCCGTGGGCGGCCTGGCGCTGCTGCTGATGGTGCTGGTGCAGCGCGAGGCGCCGAGCTTCGCCGCGCTCAAGGGGCTGACCTGGTGGCACTGGAGCGGCGGCCTGCTCGGCGCCTTCTTCATCGCCACCGCCGCCTTCGCCGGACCGCGGGTCGGCGCGCTGCTGTTCATGGTGCTGGTGATCGCCGGCCAGCTGGGCATGGCGCTGCTGCTCGACCACTTCGGCTGGGCCGGCTTTCGCCAGGCGCCGATCAGCCTGGGCAAGGTTGCCGGCCTGTTGCTGATCGTCGCCGGGATCTGGCTGATTCGCCGCGGCTGAGTTTGCCGGCGCTTGCAAAGGCAAGTTTTGGTGGTGGGGACAAAGGCCCGTAGGGTGGGCTTCAGCCCACCACGGGAGTTGGCATGGGCTAGAGCGGAGCGCCGCCCGACCCCCCGGCAAGGCTGGGTCAGTAGCGCTCGAAGCGGTAGAACAGGTTGGGTTCGCTGGCCAGGTAGAGGTTGCCGCGCTTGTCGAAGGTCACCCCCTCGGCCTGCGGCACGCTGCTGCCCAGGCCGGCGAAGCCCTGCAGCAGGGAGCGGAAGCTGATCAGCTGGCCCGCGCCGTCCAGTTCGATCAGCAGCTGGGATTCGTCGCTGAGCAGCACCAGATGCCCGGTGCGTTCGTCGAAATGCACGGACGACAGGTCGGTGGCGAACACCTTGCGTTCGATCCAGGCCTGGCGGTCGATGACCTCCAGGTTGAAGTCGCCGGCCAGGCTGCTTTTCAGGCCGCGGATTTCGTAGAGCTTGCGCGGCGAGTGTTCCTTGACCACGAACAGGCGGTCGCCGGCGCGGTCGTAGCCCAGCCCCTCGAAGCCCTGGTTGCCGCCCAGGCCGATGCCCAGGGTCAGCGCCCGGTAGTCCTCGCGAAACAGCGGCCCCGGCTTTTCCGGCACCTGAACCGCGACCAGGCCGTGCTGGCGTTCCTCGGCCAGCAGCAACAGGCCGTCGCCCAGGTAGGTGACGCCTTCGACGTCCTCGAAACCGCTCAGCGGGTAGCGCGCCAGCAGCTCGCCATCCGGGCTCAGGCGCAGCAACTGTTCGGGGTTGTTGACCACGGCCCAGAGCTGGTCGCGGTCGTCGTCGTAGCTCAGCCCGGAGAAATTGTCCGTCACCCCCGCCACCGCCTTGGCCTCGATGCTCACGCGGTATTCCGGCAGCCACAGGCTGCGGTGTTCCCAGGCCTCTTCGTGCCAACTGGTCTTGATCCAGAAGTACAGACGGTCGTCCAGATGCAGGGCGCGCACCTGATAGACCATCAGCAGGACGAATAGCAACAGTGCCCATTTCCATGGGCTGACGACAGGTAGCCTTCCTAGCACCCCCTTGGCAGCGGACAGCATCGCTAAAGCGCTCGCAGACAGGTGGGAAAACGGCAGTATGGCGGCCCTGTGTTGCAGTTGAACGCGCCTGCCGGCCTCGCAAGAGGCTGGCGTTCGACCGGGCGCTGCGGCATGTGTTCGGTCGGGGCTTTGGGGCAAAAGGTAACCGGGTGTTAGCCGGGCCTGGCGGCTGCGCCCCGCCTTTGACTTCGAGGGCGGGGTTGCTAAGGTGATGCCGCGAGCCGTTGAGGCCGGACTTGAGCGAGAGGAGCAACCACCATGACCCAGGTACTGGCGTGCATCGACGGTTCCCTGTCGTCCCCGGCGGTGTGCGACTACGCCGCCTGGGCCAGCCTGCGTCTGGGCGCGCCGCTGACCCTGCTGCATGTGCTCGACCACAAGCAGTACCCGCCGCGCAGCGACCTGTCCGGCAATATCGCCCTGGGCAGCCGCGAGCAGCTGCTGCAGGAACTGGCCGAACTCGACGAACGGCGCAGCAAGCTGGGGCTGGAGCAAGGTCGCCTGGCCCTGGAGGCGGCCAGGGAACGCGCCCAGCGCGACGGCGTGGCCAACCCGCAGCTGCGTCAGCGCCATGGCGATCTGGTGGACAGTCTGCGTGAGCTGGAGAACGACATCCGTCTGCTGGTGATCGGCCGCCAGGGCGAGACCAGCGACGCGATCAGCCAACTGGTCGGCAGCCAGCTGGAAAGCGTGATCCGCACCCTGCACCGGCCGATTCTGGTCAGCCCCGGCCAGTTCCGGGCGCCGCGCAGCCTGATGCTGGCCTACGACGGCAGCGCCACCTGCGACAAGGGCGTCGACCTGCTCGCCGCCAGCCCGCTGTTCCAGGGCCTGCCGATCCATGTGGTGATGGTCGGCGCCGACAGCGACGCCGCTCGCGCCCAGGTGCAGCAGGCCGAGCGGCGCCTGGTCGCCGGCGGCCATCAGGTGCAGCTGGCGATCCGCGCCGGCGAGGTCGAGCCGAGCCTGCACGACTACCAGACCGAGCAAGACATCGACCTGCTGGTGATGGGTGCCTATGGTCATTCGCGCATCCGCCAGTTCCTGGTCGGCAGCACCACCAGCCATATGCTGCAGACCAGCGTCAGCCCGCTGCTGCTGTTGCGTTAGCGGGCATGCTGCGAGCGACACCCTGCATGATGAAAGCCTGCGCGGTATGTCCTCCCGCATCCGGCGTTTCGCGCCACCTTTTCCCAGGGGGATAAGGACATCAAGGGGGGGCGTCGCTACGCGACGTTCACGCTAAGCGCGCCGGCAGACGAGCGGTACTCAAATACTGGCAATTCGACATCTTGGCGGTCGCGAAAAGGCGCTATGCTCAGGCCAGTAGTTGCTGTGATCACAAACACCATGACCGACGCCGAAGTACCGCGCCATCCCGCCGCCTTTGCCCTCTGGCGCGAAGTGCAAGACACCCGCATTCGGACCCGTCTGGGCGGTTTCTACTACCTGCTGGCCTGGCTGCTGACCTGGCTGTTCAGCGCCGATCCCGCTGGCCTGCTCGCCGTCGGCCTGGGCGGTAGCGCGCTGTTCTTCGTCCTGCTGCTGGCGCGCCAGTTGCACCGTCCCGGCCCGCTGGACAACCCGCAGCAGCTGCAGCGCTGGCTCGACCAGCACTGGGGCCTGCTGCTGCTCACCTCGCTGTGCTGGGGCCAGGCCCACGCCTGGGCGCTGTACCGCAGCGAGTTCGCCGACTCGGCGCTGATCGCCACCCTGGCCACCGTCGCCTTCAGCACGGCGATGACCTTCAACTTTGCCATGCGCAAGCGCCGCGCCATGCTCGCCATCGCGCTGCTCTACCTGCCCGGTCTGGTCGTGCTGGCGCTGGAGTGGCCGCAGCAGCGCGCGCTGCTGGTGACCCTGGCCTGCTACCTGAGCTACCTGCTGCTGGTGCTCGGCCGCAGTCACCGCGAATACCAGGCCACTCTGGCCTTGGAGCTCAAGCTGCTGGAGCAGCAGGCGCGCCTCGACCTGCTCAGCCGCACCGACAGCCTGACCCAGCTGGGCAATCGCTACCAGTTCAACAACCTGTTCCCCAGCCTGGTGGCCGGCTCCCGGCGTCGCGGCGAGCCGTTGTCGCTGGTGCTGCTGGATATCGACCATTTCAAGCAGGTCAACGATCGCTTCGGCCATTCGGCCGGCGACACCTGTCTGCAAGCCTTCGCCGAACGCCTGCGCGAGGTGTTCCGCCGCGACAGCGACGCCCTGCTGCGCCTGGGCGGCGAGGAATTCGGCGTGCTGCTGCCGAACACCTCGCTGGAGCAGGCCCGGCAGCTGGCCGAGGAATTTCGCGCGGCCCTGGCCAGCCAGGGCGTGGCGCTGGAAGGCGAGCGGCGTCCGCTGACCACCAGCCTCGGCGTGGGGGCGTATCTGGCAGACAGCGACGCCAGTGCCGAGGCCTTCTTCAAACGGGTCGACGACGCCCTGTACCGCGCCAAGATGGAGGGCCGCGACCGTCTGGTGATTGCATGAACGCCCGGCCGTGGGCGCCACCGGCTGGCGGCCGGATGCAGGAACAATCCAACGCGGCATCGGCCGTCCATGTGGGCGGCTCGTACACAAGGAGTGAACCATGAGCCCTATCCACTTCCTGCTCGACCTGAGCGTACGCAAGAAGCTGCTCGCCGGCTTCGGCCTCGTGCTGCTTATCACCCTGGGCATTGCCTGGATCAGCCAAGCCTCGCTCAGCAGCACGTTGCAGCGTTTCGACACCCTGCTGGGCGTCAACGAAATCGACACCAAGTTGTCCCAGGCCCGCCAGGAGGAGAAGAACTTCATCCTGCGCGGCGATAGCCGCTACCTGACCCAGGCGCAGGCCCTGGCCGAAGAGATCGAAACCCTGGCGCGGCAGAGCCTGGCCAGGCTGACGCGCCCCGAGACCATTGCCCTGATGCAGGACATCCAGCGCGATGTCGCCGGTTACCGCGAAGAACTGGCGCAGCTCGGCCAGGCCGTCGACACCAACCAGACGGCGCAGACCGCGATGGAAACGGCCGCCCGCGGGGCGCTCAAACAGTTCGACGCACTGGAGGAGCGGCTCAATCAGGCGGCAGTCAGGCAAATCCGCCTGAGCGGCGATGAAACCAGCATCCGTCTGCTCGATTTCTCCAACCAGGCCAGTGCCATGGCCAAGGAGCTGCTGGAGGCCCGCCGTCGCGAGAAGGACTTCATCCTGCGCGGCGAGCAGCAGTACGCCGACCAGCTGCAGGCCCACTTCAGCTCGCTAGAACGGGCCGGCCAGCAACTGCGCGGCAACCTCGACGACCCGGCGGCGCGCGCCGATATCGATGCCGCGCTGGCGCAACTGGCGCAGTACCGCAGCGGTTTCCAGGGGCTGCAGCAGGCCGTCGCCAACCGCGATGCGAGCGAACGCGACATGACCGAGCGTGCCCGCCAGGTGTCGGTCGCCTCCGGCGATTCGCTGGCCCTGCAGCTCAAGACCCTGCAAGCCGAAGCCGCGCAGGCCGAAGCGGTGCTGCTCGGCGCCGCGGTACTGGCCTTCGTCCTGGGACTGCTGTGCGCCCTGTTGATCACCCAGTTGATCGTCGGCCCGCTGCAGCGCGTGGTTGGCGTCGCCCGCCAGGTGGCTGCCGGCGACCTCTCCGCCGATATCCAGAGCACCCGCAAGGACGAGCTGGGGCAACTGATGCAGGCCATGCACGCCATGACCGAGAGCCTGCGCGAGCTGCTCGGTCGCTTGACCGACGGCATCCAGCAACTGGCCACGGCGGCCGAGGAAATGTCGGCGGTCACCGAGCAGACCAGCGCTGGTGTCACCCAGCAGAAGATGGAAACCGAGCAGGTCGCCACCGCCATGCACCAGATGACCGCGACGGTGCAGGACGTGGCCCGCAATGCCGAGTCCGCCGCCGAATCGGCGCGCGACGCCGACGAACAGGCGCAACGGGGCAATCAGACGGTGCAGCAGGCCATCGAGCGTATCGAGGGCCTGGCCCACTCCATCGAACGCTCGGCCGAGGCCATCGAACGGCTCAAGCACGACAGCACCAACATCGGCGCCGTGCTCGACGTGATCAAGGGGATCGCCGAGCAGACCAACCTGCTGGCGCTCAACGCTGCCATCGAGGCGGCGCGCGCCGGCGAGATGGGCCGCGGTTTCGCCGTGGTCGCCGACGAGGTGCGCGCCCTGGCCCGCCGTACCCAGGAGTCGACTGCACAGATCGAGGGGCTGATCGCCAATCTGCAGGGCGGGGCGGAGAATGCCGTGGCCATGATGGGGCAGAGCTGCACCCAGGCGGAGAACACCGTGGTGGCGGCCAAGCAGGCCGGCAGCGCGCTGGGCGCGATCAATGCCTCGGTGTCGCTGATCCAGCAGATGAACCAGCAGATCGCCACGGCGGCCGAGCAGCAGAGCTCTGTGGCCGAAGAGATCAACCGCAGCGTGTCGAGCATCCGCGATGTGGCCGAGCAGTCGGCGGCGGCCACCGAGGAAACCTCGGCCGCCAGCATCGACCTGGCCCGCCTTGGCGGTGAGCTGCAAACACTGGTCAATCGATTCAAGCTGGCCTGAGCGCCGTCCCGCAAGCGCGTTGCGGCGTTTGCGGGACGCTGCAGCAAAATGCCATCACTCGACTAGGCTGATGCTGTAGTGGTCGGAGTGCGCGCCATGCTGCCTGAAGTGAAGATGTCCAGCAGTGCCTTCAAGCTGTGGCGCGAGGCGAGCGACATGCACGCGCGCTCGCGTTTCGGCGGCTTCTACTATCTGCTGGCCTGGTGCCTGTTGTGGCTGACCAGCCGCTCGCCGACGCAGAACCTCTGGCTGTGGCTGGCCGGCGGCCTGTTGCTGTTGGCATTCGTCGCCCTGCGCATCCTTCACGAGCCCCGCGAGCAGCGCGGCGAGGTCGCCCTGCAGCACTGGCTGCGCCAGCACTGGTTGCTGATGCTGCTGCAGGCATTGCTCTGGGGGCTGATGCTGGCCGGGATCGAGCTGAGCCGGGCGCTGGATGTCTCGCACCTGATGGTTATGCTCACCGCGGTGGTGTTCGCTACCGCGATGGCGTTCACCTTCCCCATGCGTCGCGGCCCCTGTGCCCTGGCCATGCTGCTGATCTACCTGCCGGCCACCGCGGTGAAGTTCTGGCAGGAGCGTACTGCGCCGGGCGAGTCGGTGGCGCTGTTGGTGTACCTCGCCTACATGATGCTGTTTCTCTACCGCTGGCACCGCGAGTACCGCATCGGCCTTGAACGCGAGATGCGTTTGCGCCAGCACAGCGAGGAGCTCGACCAGCGCAGCCGTACCGACGCCCTTACCGGGCTGGGCAATCGCTACCAGTTCAACGTGCTGCTGGCCAACTGGCTGGCCTCCGTGCGTCGCCAGCACAGCCCGCTGGCCCTGGTGCTTCTGGATATCGACTGGTTCAAGCAGGTCAACGACCGCCACGGCCACAGCGCCGGCGACCTCTGCCTGCACCTGTTCGCCGAACGCATGCGCAAGGTGTTTCGCCGCGACAGCGACATCCTCCTGCGCCTGGGCGGTGAGGAGTTCGCCGTGCTGATGCCGCACACCAGCCTGGAGCAGGCGCTGCAACTGGCCGAACGCTTTCGCCGCGAACTGGAGCAGGAGCCGCTGCAGCTGCCGGCGCTGAACCTGTCGATCACCTGCAGCATCGGCGTCGGCGACTACCTGCCGCTGTGCGACGACTCGCCGGAGGCCTTCTACAAACGGGTCGACGACGCCCTCTACCAGGCCAAGAGCAAGGGCCGCAACCGCGTCGAACTGGCCTGAGCCGGTTCGCCAGTGTGAGTAGGGCGCGCCGCGCACACCGCTGGCCAGCGGAGGCTCATGACGAACCGCAATTATCCTGGAACAGCCGGCTAGACCGTCTTGGCCATGCGCCCGGCGAGCAGCGCCCAGCCCAGCAGCAGCGCGCAGAGGATCGCCAGCGGCCAGATGCGCCACTGCAGGTAGGGCGTCAGCCCCGCCATCGGCAGCACTTCGCCGTAGAGCACGCCCTGTTCGAACTGCGGCAGCTCGAACTGGATGCGGCCCTGCGGGTCGATCACCACCGTCATGCCGTTGTTGGTGGCGCGGATCATCCAGCGACCGGCCTCCAGCGCGCGCATCTGCGCCATCTGCAGGTGCTGCAGCGGGCCGATAGAGGTGCCGAACCAGGCGTCGTTGCTCACCGTCAGCAGGATCTCGCTATCGGCCGCCAACGCCGCGGCGAACTCCGGGTAGACCACCTCGTAGCAGATATAGGGCGCCACCCGATAACCCTTGGCCAGCAACGGCGGCTGCTCGGCCGGGCCGCGGGCGAAGTCGGACATCGGCAGGTCGAAGAAGGCGATCAGCCCGCGCAGCACCTCCTGCAGCGGCACGTACTCGCCGAAGGGCACCAGCTTCTGCTTGAGGTAGGTGCCCTGGCCGTCGCCGAAGCTGGTGATGGCGTTGTAGTAACGCAGCTCGCCGCGTTCATTGGCCTGGCGCACCGGCACCCCTGTGATCAGCGCGCTGCCCTGTTCGCTGGCGAAGCGATCCATCACGCCGATATAGCCTTGTGCCAGATCCTTGAGCACCGGGATGGCGGTTTCCGGCCAGACCAGCAGGTCCACCCGCTCGGCGCTGAAACTGAGGTCGCGGTACAGCGCCAGCTGGGCGTTGAGCTGGGCCGGGTCCCATTTCAGGTTCTGTTCGACGTTGCCTTGCACGGCGGCGACCGTCAGGCGTTCGCCGGCCGGGCGAGTCCAGGGGCGATCCTTGAACGCCGGGCCGGCGACCCAGGGCGTCAGCAGCAGCACCAGGCCGCCGGCGAGAAAGGCCTTGCGCGCCCGCAGGCGCGGCAGGTTGACCAGCAGCGCCGCGGACAGCGCCAGGCTGAAGGAAATCAGCCAGACCCCGCCGAGCGGTGCCAGGCCGGCCAGCGGCCCGTCCAGCTGGCTGTAGCCGGCGTAGAGCCAGGGAAAGCCGGTGAGGAACCAGCCGCGGAACACTTCCTGAGCCAGCCACAGGGCGGCGAAGGCCAGGGCGTCGGCCAGCGGCGCCTCGCTGCGGCGCAGCCAGCGCGCCCAGAGCGCGGCGGCCAGGGCGAAGAACAGGCCGAGACCGGCGACGAAGCCCAGGGTGAGGAAACCGGCCAGCGCCGGCGAGGCGGCACCATAGTCATGGATGCTGACGTAGACCCAGCTGGTGCCGGCGGCGAACAGGCCGAAGCCATAACTCCAGCCGCGCAGCGCCGCCTGGCCGGGGCGCAGCTCGCGCAGGCCCAGGTAGAGCAGGGCGATCGACAGCAGGGCCAGTGGCCATATATCGAAGGGGGCGAGGGCCAGCGGGGTGAGGGCGCCGGCGCCGAGGGCGAGCAGGTGGCCGGGCCAGCCCGGGCGAGTCATCCATTGCAACATGGGCAAGTCCTTGGATTCGGGTGGCGCAAGGGTAGGGGTAGGGAGCCGCCAGCGGCAAGCCTCAAGCCACAAACGAAGGCAATTGCATGAATGGGTAGGGTGGACATGACGACGCCTTGTCCACCATTGCCGGTTCCGCGCTGGACAAGCCTGGCGGCCTGTCCAGTCTAGGCTTCTGGCGGAACCGGCTGGTTAGTGCGCGCGGCGCACCCCAAGGCTAGAACCCGGCGAACTTCAGATAGCTGCCGGTAATCGCATCGCCCCAGAGCAGGGCGATCCAGCCGGCGATGGCCAGGTAGGGGCCGAAGGGGATCGGCGTGCCAGCGTCGCTGCCGCGCAGGCGCAGCATGATTACTCCGAGCACCGCGCCGACCAGCGACGACAGCAGGATGGTCAGCGGCAGAATCTGCCAACCGCCCCAGGCGCCGAGCATGGCCAGCAGCTTGAAATCGCCGTAGCCCATGCCTTCCTTGCCGGTGATCAGCTTGAACAGCCAGTACACCGACCACAGGCTCAGGTAGCCGGCAATCGCCCCCCACAGCGCGTCTTCCAGGCTGGTGAACAGGCCGAAGTAATTGACGATCAGTCCCAGCCACAGCAGCGGCAGCACCAGCACATCGGGCAGCAACTGGTGGTCGGCGTCGATCAGGCTCATCGCCAGCAACCCCCAGGCCAGCACCAGCATGGCGCCGGCCTGCCAGGTAAAGCCGAAATGCCAGGCGACATAGCCGGAGAGGAGCCCGCAGGCCAGCTCCACCAGCGGGTAGCGCTTGCCGATCGGCGCCTTGCAGTTCGAACACTTGCCGCGCAGGAACAGGTAGCTGATCAGCGGGATGTTCTCCCAGGGACGGATTTCATGGCCGCAGCTGGGGCAACTGGAATTGGGCAAAACCAAGTTGAAAGTCTGCGCCTTGGGCGCCGGCGGCAACTCCAGCACCTCGCGCGCCTGGGCTTGCCAGTCGCGCTGCATTATCTGCGGCAGGCGGTAGATGACTACGTTGAGGAAGCTGCCGATCAGCAGACCCAGCAGGCCGGCACACAGAGAAAATGCCAGCGCATGGCCGGCCAGGAACTCGAACAGCGGCATCAGACCACGGCGCCCAGCTGGAAGATCGGCAGGTACATGGCAATGATCAAACCACCCACCAGCACTCCCAGTACCGACATGATGATCGGCTCCATCAGGCTGGTGAGGCCGTCGACCATATTGTCGACCTCTTCCTCGTAGAAGCTGGCGACCTTGTCGAGCATCTCGTCCAGCGCGCCGGACTCCTCGCCGATGGCGGTCATCTGCACCGCCATGCTAGGGAAGGTGCCGGTGCTGCGCATGGAGAAGTTCAGCTGCATGCCGCTGGACACGTCGGCCTTGATCTTGTTGGTGGCGTTCTTGAACACCACGTTGCCGGTGGCGCCTGACACCGAGTCCAATGCATCTACCAGCGGTACGCCGGCGGCGAAGGTGGTCGACAGAGTGCGGGCGAAGCGTGCCACGGCGGACTTGTAGAGTATGTCGCCGACGATCGGCAGCTTCAGCACGGAACGGTCGACCCAGTCGCGAAACTTCTGCGAGCGCTTGTGCGCCTCTTTGAAGGCGAAGGCGGCGGCGAACATCAACAGTAGAATGATGAACCACCACTTCTGCAGTGCCTGGGAGATGCCTATGACCATCTGGGTAAAGGCTGGTAGTTCGGCGCCGAAGTTGGCGAACACCGACTCGAACTGCGGCACCACCTTGATCAGCAAAATGGCCGAGACGATGATCGCCACCACGATCACCGCGATCGGGTAGTTCATCGCCTTCTTGATCTTGGCTTTCAGCGCCTCGGTCTTTTCCTTGTAGGTAGCGATACGGTCCAACAGGCTTTCCAGGGCGCCGGCCTGCTCGCCGGATTCCACCAGGTTGCAATACAGCTCGTCGAAGTACTGCGGCTTCTTGCGCAGTGAGGCGGCGAAGCTGTTGCCCGCGGCTACCTCCTGCTTCACCTCGTCCACCAGCTTGCGCATGTTGGGGTTGTCGAAGCCCTCGCCGATGATGTCGAACGACTGCAGCAGCGGCACGCCGGCCTTCATCATGGTTGCCATCTGCCGGGTGAACAGGGCGATGTCCATCGGTTTGATCTTCTTGCCGGCGCCGCCGAACAGGGAGGTCGACTTCTTGCGCACCTTGGTCGGGTTGATGCCCTGCTTGCGCAGCTGCGCCTTGACCAGCGCCGGGGTCTGGCCGCTGATCTCACCCTTGACGGTGGCGCCCTTCTTGTCTTTGCCTTCCCAGCTGAAGGTGCTGGTCTTGAGCGCTTTTGCTGCCATGGTTAATCCTTGGTCACGCGGTTGACTTCCTCGAGGCTGGTCACGCCTTGCATGGCTTTCACCAGGGCCGAGGTGCGTAGATCATTAAAGCCGTCTTTGCGCATCTGCGCGGCGATCTCGATGGAGTTGCCGTCTTCCATGATAATCCGCTGCAGGTTGGGCGTGTTTTTAACCACTTCATAAATACCGACGCGGCCCTTGTAACCGCCCTTGCAGTTGTCGCAGCCAACCGGGGCGTAGAGCTTGAAGGTGCCGATCTTGTCTGCGGGGAAACCTTCCTCTAGTAGCGTCTCGCGGGGTATCTGGATTTCCTTCTTGCAACTGGTGCACAGCTTGCGCGCCAGACGCTGGGCGATGATCAGGTTGACCGAGGTGGCGATATTGAACGAGGGCACGCCCATGTTGCGCAGGCGGGTGAGGGTTTCCGCGGCGCTGTTGGTATGCAGGGTCGACATCACCATATGCCCGGTCTGCGCGGCCTTGATGGCGATCTCGGCGGTTTCCAGGTCGCGGATCTCGCCGACCATGATGATATCCGGGTCCTGGCGCAAAAAGGCGCGCAGCGCCTGGGAAAAGTCCATTCCCTGCTTGGGATTGACGTTGACCTGGTTGATGCCCTCCAGGTTGATCTCCACCGGGTCTTCGGCGGTGGAGATGTTCACGTCCGCGGTGTTGAGGATATTTAGGCCGGTGTAGAGCGACACCGTCTTGCCCGAACCAGTGGGGCCGGTCACCAGGATCATGCCTTGCGGCTGCTTGAGCGCGGCCATATACAGGTCTTTCTGCTCCGGCTCGTAGCCCAGCGCGTCGATGCCCATCTGCGCGCTGGTGGGGTCGAGAATCCGCATCACGATCTTCTCGCCCCACAGTGTGGGCAGGGTGTTGACCCGGAAGTCGATGGCCTTGTTCTTGGATATTTTCATCTTGATCCGGCCGTCCTGCGGCTTGCGCCGCTCGGAGATATCCAGCGCCGCCATCACCTTGAGGCGGGCGGATAGGCGCGGGGCCAGCTGGATCGGCGGGCGGGCTACCTCGTGCAGCATGCCGTCGGTACGAAAACGCACCCGGTAGACCTTCTCGTAGGGCTCGAAGTGCAGGTCCGAGGAGCCGCCGCGGATGGCGTCGAGCAGCATCTTGTTGACGAAGCGCACCACCGGGGCATCGTCGGCGTCGGCGCCGGGGCCGTCGTCCTGCCTGTCGTCGTTTACGGATTGGACATCCACCCCGTCCAGGTCGACGTCCGCCAGTTCCTCCAGGCCGGTGGCGCCGGTGTCGAAGAACTTGTCGATGGCCTCGCCGAGCTTGTCGTCCTCGACCAGAATCGCTTCGGTAGTGAGGCCCGTGCTGAACTGCACGTCGGTGACAGCCTGGTGGTTGGTCGGGTCGGACAGGCCGACGAACAACTTGTTGCCGCGGCGCCACAGCGGCAGCACGCGGTGCTGACGAATCAGTTTCTCGCTGACCAGTTCGCGGGGCTGGCTGTCCCGGTCGATGGTGCTGAGGTCGAGAAAGGCGACTCCGAACTGCTCGGAGGCCAGCTCAGCGAGATCGCGACCTCGCACCAGTTTGTTCTGCACCACGTAGGTTACTAGTGGCACCTTGTTGCGTTGCGCCTGAGTTTGAGCCTGCAGGGCCTGTTTTTCGTCCAAGAGTTCGGCCACAACCATTTGCCTGGCCAGGCCGGAGAGCGTTACTGCAGGTTCATTCATGTCGGGTCACGCTGGTTGACTGAGTCATGCTGGGTAAGGCCTGCCGGCCAAGTGGCTGAGTGTGCGGGAAAAACTATCAGGCCGCGTAGACGGATGCACAGATTATCAATGCTGGCCCTTGAGTTTCTGTGGGTTTTGCGAACCCTATGTGCATTCGCCACTATCACGCTGGCTCAGCCTAGCAAAAATGTAGTCTGATAGCCGGCAATTCGACTACTTCGGGTTGCTGGTACGTTGTTGCGGTGGTGCCTGGTGGCACTGTCAAGAGGAAGCGGGATGATTGATTCTGGGAGTCCCCGGCTGGCGGTGATTGGCCTGGGTTATGTAGGTTTGCCACTTGCGGTCGCTTTCGGCAAGTTAGTACCCGTTGTTGGCTATGACATCAACGCTCAGCGTATCAATGCCTTGCGTGCCGGCGAGGATGCGACGCTCGAGGTCAGTGCCGCGGAGCTGGCCGAGGCGGTGCAACTGGTCTTTACCGACGATCTGGCCGATCTCGCGGGCTGCAACGTCTATATCGTTACAGTGCCAACCCCTGTCGATGCGCACAAACGCCCTGACCTGGGCTTGTTGCTCAAGGCCTCGGAGGACATAGGGCGGGTGTTGTCGCAAGGCGATAT
This sequence comes from Pseudomonas sp. AOB-7, assembly GCF_003696305.1. GTDB lineage: Bacteria > Pseudomonadota > Gammaproteobacteria > Pseudomonadales > Pseudomonadaceae > Aquipseudomonas. Next base: position 118,794 of record NZ_RFFK01000003.1, read on the forward strand.
GGTGGTCTATGAGTCCACCGTCTACCCGGGGGCAACCGAGGAAGAGTGCGTGCCGGTGCTGGAGCGTGCATCCGGCTTGCGCTTCAATCGTGACTTTTTCGTCGGTTACAGCCCGGAACGAATCAACCCGGGCGACAAGCAGCATCGTATCGCTGATATCAAGAAGGTGACCTCCGGTTCAACCCCCGAGGTGGCCGAACAGGTCGATAGGCTCTATCGACGTATTGTCAGTGCGGGCACGCACAAGGCTGCCAGTATCAAGGTGGCCGAGGCGGCGAAGGTGATTGAGAACACTCAGCGCGACCTCAATATCGCGCTGGTCAATGAACTAGCGATGATCTTCAATCGTTTAGGCATCGACACCCAGGCGGTGCTGGAGGCCGCGGGAACCAAGTGGAACTTTCTGCCGTTTCGCCCCGGGTTGGTTGGCGGGCATTGCATCGGGGTCGATCCCTACTACCTGACGCACAAGGCACAAGCCATCGGCTATCACCCGGAGATTATTCTCGCCGGTCGCCGGCTGAACGACGGCATGGGGGCCTACGTGGTGGCGCAACTGGTCAAGGCCATGCTCAAGCGACGCATCCAGGTGGAGGGCTCGCGGGTGTTGGTGATGGGCCTGGCCTTCAAGGAAAACTGTCCCGACCTGCGTAACACTCGGGTTATCGACATAGTGCGCGAGTTGCAGGACTACAATGCCCGGGTCGAAGTGCACGACCCCTGGGTTTGCGCCGAGGATGCCAGCCGGGAATACGGCTTGGCCCTGGTCACTGAGCCGGAGCCGGGCGCCTACGACGCCATTGTTCTGGCTGTGGCCCATGAGCAGTTTCGGCAGTTGGGCGCCGAGCAGATACGTCGTCTGGGCAAGGCCGAGCACGTTCTCTACGACCTCAAATACCTGTTGCCGGCCGAAGATAGCCACCTTCGTCTCTGATCCACCTGGCCGCAGGGTGCGCCGTGCGCACCGAGTGCCACGAAAGCGTGAGCCGAATCACCTGCAGCCATCCGAGAGTATCTATGTCCGCCTACCACCATCTGCAACAGCAACTACGCCACGCCCCAGGTACCTGGTTGGTGACCGGGGTAGCGGGCTTCATCGGTTCCAATCTGCTGGAGACGCTGCTGCGGCTCGACCAGGAAGTGGTCGGCATGGACAATTTCGTTACCGGCCACAGACGCAATCTAGAGGAAGTGCGACAACTGGTGAGCACCGAGCAGTGGGCACGCTTTCACTTTGTCGAGGGTGATATTCGTCGGCTCGAAGACTGCCGCCATGCGCTGGAGGGCCGACGCATCGAGCATGTGCTGCATCAGGCGGCGTTGGGCTCCGTGCCTCGCTCCCTGGAGGATCCGCTGGCCAGCAATGCGGCCAATATCGACGGTTTTCTCAATATGCTGGTGGCGGCTCGCGACGCCGGCGTGGCCAGTTTTACCTACGCTGCCTCCAGTTCCACCTATGGCGACCATCCCGGTTTGCCGAAGGTGGAAGAGTGCATCGGCCAACCGCTGTCACCCTATGCCGTGACCAAGTACGTCAACGAGCTGTATGCCCAGGTTTTCGCCCGCAGCTATGGTTTCCCCTGTGTCGGCCTGCGCTACTTCAATGTATTCGGTCGGCGTCAGGATCCCGAGGGCGCCTATGCCGCGGTGATCCCCAGGTGGGCGGCGGCGATGATCCGAGGCGAGACGCTGTTCATCAACGGCGACGGCGAGACCAGCCGCGACTTCTGCTATGTCGACAATGCCGTGCAGGCCAACCTGCTGGCTGCACTGGCCCCGCCCGAGGCGCGCGGCCAGGTGTACAACGTCGCGGTTGGTGGGCGTGTCACGCTCAACCAACTATTCGAAGGGCTGCGCCAGGCGCTGGCCGATAACGGTATCCAGTACGACCAGAAGCCCGTCCACCGCGACTTCCGTCCCGGCGACGTACGTCATTCGCAGGCCGATATCGGCAAGGCCAAGCAGCTGCTGGGTTATGATCCGGCCTATGATCTGCTGGCCGGGTTGCAGGCAGCCATGCCCTGGTACGTCGAGCAACTCCAATGAACACCTCCGTAGGGGGCGCCGCGCGCACCACCAAACTGGCCGCCATGGCTCGCCACCGAGCCAGCCTGCGATGCATGCGGGAGGGCTCGGTGCTGCGCAAGGCGCACCGCGCGATGCAAAGCGATGGGGCGCCATCGACGACCTGTAGTCATTCCATGAGGCCTCCATGCGCATATTAGTGACAGGGGTAGCCGGCTTCATCGGCATGCATGTCGCCCGGCGCCTGTGCCGGCAGGGCGACGAGGTGGTAGGTGTCGATAACCTCAACGACTACTACGAGGTGAGCCTCAAGCAGGCTCGCCTGGCGCAGCTGCAGGGATGCGCCGGCTTCGATTTCATGCGCCTGGACATAGCTGAGCGCGGTGCTCTGGAGCGCCTGTGTGCGGAGCGGGGTATCCAGCGCGTGGTGCATCTGGCCGCCCAGGCCGGGGTGCGCTATTCGCTGGAAAACCCCCACGCCTACGTTGACAGCAACCTGGTGGGATTCGTCAACCTGCTCGAAGCCTGCCGCCAGAGCCGTATCGAGCACCTGGTCTATGCATCGTCCAGTTCGGTGTACGGTGCCAACGAATCCATGCCGTTTCGTACCGGCGACAACGTCGACCATCCCGTGTCGCTCTACGCCGCCACCAAGAAGGCCAACGAGGCGCTGGCGCACAGTTACAGCCATCTATACGGCCTGCCGACCACCGGCCTGCGCTTCTTTACCGTGTACGGGCCCTGGGGCCGGCCGGACATGTCGCCCTTCCTGTTCGCCAGGGCGATCCTCGCCGACGAGCCGATCAGAGTGTTCAACCACGGTAGGCACCGGCGCGACTTCACCTACGTCGACGACATCGTCGAAGGCGTGCTGCGCTGCCTGGCGCGCATTCCCCAGGGCAATCCGGCATGGTCCGGGCTGGCGCCGGACCCGGCCAGCAGTCGCGCCCCCTGGAAACTCTACAACATCGGTAACAGCCAGCCGGTGGAACTGCTGCGCTACATCGAACTGATGGAGCAGGCTTTCGGTCGCAGCACGCACAAGGAGCTTTTGCCGCTGCAGCCGGGAGACGTGGAGCATACCTACGCCGATGTCGCGGATCTGGTGCGCGACACCGGTTACGCTCCCGACACCCCGCTGGAACAAGGCTTGGCACGTTTCGCCGAGTGGTACCGCGGTTACTACGGATACTGAGTTTTTCGGAGTTGGATGATGAAACTTTCCATTTTCGGCAGCGGCTACGTGGGGCTGGTAACTGGCGCCTGCCTGGCTGAGGTGGGTCACGAGGTGGTCTGCGTGGATATCGACCAGGCCAAGCTGGCTAGGCTACGCCAGGGCCAGTTGCCGATCTGGGAGCCGGGTCTGGAGGACATCGTGCGGCGCAACGTGGAGGCTGGCAGCCTGCGCTTCACCGATGACGTGGCGTTGGCAGTGGAGCACGGAGTGCTGCAGATCATCGCCGTGGGCACGCCACCGGACGAGGATGGCGGCGCCGACCTCAGTCATGTGCTGGCGGTAGCCCAGGGGATCGCCGAGCGAATGACCCAGTACCGGCTGGTGGTTACCAAATCCACGGTGCCGGTGGGAACCGCCGATCAGGTCCATCAGCGTATCGCCGAGGTGCTCGCCGACCGAGGCCTGCAGCCGGAGTTCGACGTGGTGTCCAACCCGGAATTCCTCAAGGAAGGGGCTGCGGTCAACGACTTCCTCAAGCCGGATCGCATTATCGTCGGTACCCGCAGCGAGCGGGCCCGACAGTTGATGCGCGAACTGTACGAACCGTTCAACCGCAGTCACGACCGCACCCTGTTCATGGATCTGCGTTCGGCCGAGCTGACCAAGTACGCAGCCAATGCCATGCTGGCGACCAAGATTAGCTTCATGAACGAGATGGCCAACCTGGCCGAACTGCTGGGAGCGGACATCGAAGAGGTACGCCGTGGTATCGGCGCGGATCCGCGCATCGGTTACCACTTCATCTACCCCGGCTGCGGCTATGGCGGCTCCTGCTTCCCCAAGGACGTCAAGGCACTGGCTCATACTGCGCGCCAGGCTGGTTACCAGGCCGAATTGCTGCAGGCGGTGGAAGCGGTGAACGAGCGGCAGAAGACCCGCCTGTTCGCCAAGCTGGTCCAGCACTTCGGCGGTGTCGAGGGGCTCGAGGGGCGCACGTTCGCCCTCTGGGGGTTGGCCTTCAAGCCCAACACCGACGACATGCGCGAGGCTCCCAGCCGTACCCTGATGGAGGCCCTGTGGCAGGCCGGTGCCCAGGTGCGGGCCTTCGACCCGGTGGCCGGCCGGGAGGCTGAGCGACTCTATGGCCAGCAGCCGGGCTTCAGTCTGTGCCGCGACAAGTACGGTGCTCTGGAAGGAGCCGACGCCCTTCTGATCTGTACTGAATGGCAGCAATTTCGCGCCCCCGACTTCGACGAGATGCAGAATCGCCTGAATGCCAGGGTGATTGTGGACGGGCGCAATCTCTATAATCCGCAACGGCTCAAGGACGAAGGGTGGGCCTACTATGGTGTGGGGCGCTGACGGCGAGCGAGTCCCCTCGGCTTCTGCGTAGCTATCGGCATCATCTAGGCGCTGCGCGTGCAAAGATATACCGCGATCGGGGGATGCCTGCCCTTCAACAGGTAAACGACCATAACCTGAGAATGCCGATGTCCATGCCAGAAAGACCGGGGTTCGAGACTGCTTCGCCGGAACAGGTTCCGGCGAAGGGCAAGCCATCCATCCTGTTGCTCACAACCTCCTACCCTCTCAGTCCCGGCTCCGTAAGCGGGGTCTTCGTCAAGCGCCTGGCCTGCGCTTTGGCAGAAGTCTGCCAGCTCGAGGTGCTGGCGCCTTCCGCCACTCAACGGGGCGTCCATGCCGAAGGTGAACCAAGCGTGCATGAGTTCCGTTATGCACCCCGTGCCTTCCAGGTACTGGCGCATGGCGCCGGCGGCATACCCACAGCATTGCGTGAGAATCGTTTCAACGCCCTGCTGATTCCGCTCTTTCTGCTGTCGATGCTCTGGTCCTGCTGGAAGTTGGCCAAAGGCAAGGATGTGCTGTTCGCCAATTGGTCCATCTGCGGAGTTATTGCTGGGGTGATCGGTGCGCTCCGAGGAACTCCGGTGGTGGTGACCTTGCGGGGCGAGGATGCCAACCGGGTGGCAAGCAGCCTGGCTTCCCGCTGGATGCTTAGGCTATGCGGCTGGCTGTGTTCCCGCATTGTCACTGTCAGCGAAGCCATGGGAAGCCGCTTGCAGCTCGCAATGCCGGCGCTTGCACAAAAGCTTGAGGTCATACCCAACGGGGTGGCTCAGCCGTTCTTGTCCGTCTCTCCTACGCAGGCTGGCAGCGAAGAGCTGCGGCTGCTCTGCGTGGCCAGCCTGATTCCGCGCAAGTCCGTCTCCACGCTTGTCCGGGCGCTCGCGCTCAGTTCTCCCAATGTAAGCCTGACGCTTATAGGTGAAGGAGGGGAGCAGGCATCCCTCGAAGCTCTGGCAACTCGTCTAGGCGTTCGCTCCCGCATTGAATTCCTGCCGTTCCAGGCCCCGGAGAAACTACCGGCGTATCTGGCTGCGGCAGACGTGCTGGTACTGCCCAGTCGTGCCGAGGGACGTCCCAATGTGGTGCTGGAGGCCTTTGCAGCCTCTCGTCCCGTGATCGCAACAGCTATCGATGGACTGTTCGAGCTGGTAGGGCAGGATCAGCGCGGACTGCTCTTCCCTGTGGGCGATAGTGAAGCCCTGGCTCGATGCATCGCCAGGCTTGGCGACTTCGAGTTGCGTTCCCAGCTTGGCGTCAATGCCCGTCGCTATATCGAGGACGAGGGCCTGACCTGGCAGCGCTCTGCCCAGCGTTACGCCAACATATTTCAATATCTCCGATCCAGGAACTGAGCCCTTCATGTGTGGTTTCGCTTTTCTGTTTGCGCCATCGACTCCGGACCAGACCGCGGTTCAGCAGATGGCGGCCTGCCTTCAGGCGATGCGTCATCGCGGACCTGATGATGGTCACCTCATGCAGGTGGGAGGGGCACTGCTCGGCCATCGCCGTCTGTCGATCATCGATATCGCCGGCAGCCCGCAACCCATGACCGATCCATCGGGGCGTTACGCACTGACCTATAACGGCGAGATCTACAACTACCGGGAGGTCCGGGCCACCCTGCAGTCGCGCTGGGCATTCCAGACTCAAGGCGACACGGAGGTGTTGCTAGCTGGGCTGATTCTCGAGGGCGAGAACTTTCTCGCGCGCCTCGAGGGCATGTGGGCATTCGCCTTGTGGGATGTGCAGACGCAGCAGCTTGTGCTCGGACGTGACCGAATGGGCAAGAAGCCGCTTTTCTTCCAGTCACTGCGGGGGGGCGGCATCGCCTGCGCGTCGGAGCTTCCTGCCCTGCGTCGACTCGGCGGCGCAGTTTGGTCGGAGGATGAGGACAGCACCGCGGACTATCTGCGCTATGGCTACTTCCTGCCTGGCCACACTGCTTACCGGGAGGTCGGTGAACTGCTACCTGGCCACACCCTGCGCTGGGATGCGCGGAGCGGTCAGACGGACATGCGGCAGTACTGGCAACTGCAGCTCGGATGCTATTCAGGGACTCAGCAGCAGGCTGCCGAGCAATTGCGCGAAGTGCTGGTCGACGCTGTTCGCAAGCGTATGGTCGCCGACGTGGAGGTCGGCGCATTCCTGTCCGGCGGTGTGGACTCCTCGCTGATCTGCGCGATCGTTCGGCGCGAACTACAGCAGCCACTCAAGACCTTTACTATTGGGTTCAACGAAGCCGCGTTCGATGAGCGTCCGTTCGCACGACAGGTCGCCGATGCGCTAGGCACCGACCACTACGAAGAGGTGTTGGCCAACTGGGATGAAAGCGAGTTGGAGCGTCTCATGCTCGAGCATGTCGGGCAACCTTTCGCCGATTCGTCACTGCTGCCCACCCACCTGGTGTCGAAGGTCGCGGCCAGGCAGGTCAAGGTGGCACTCTCGGGAGACGGCGGGGACGAGCTGTTCTGCGGCTACCAGCGTTACCAGGCCCGTACGCTCTGGCGCTGGTACTCGCGCTTGCCCCAGTCGGCCCGCAAACTGGCGGAGCACGCTGTGCGCGCACTGCCCGAGCCCATGGTGCATCACAGTCGCAGCTTGCTGAAAAAGGCCCATCTGTTCATGGACGTCGCCGCCAGGCAGGAGGCAGAGTGGCCCTACTTCGCCCCCTTGATGTTCTCGCCGGAGGATATTCGACTGCTGGCGCCTGCGTTAAGAGATCGTGGGCACCAGCCTCCTGGTATTCCGCAGGAAACTGGCCTGGATGATTTGCGGCGGATGATGTTGGCCGATGCACTTATCTATTTGCCACAAGACATCCTCACCAAGGTGGATCGAGCCTCCATGGCCTGCGCACTGGAAGCGCGGGCACCCTTCCTGGATCGGCAGGTCGTCGAGTTGGCGTTCTCCTTGCCGAGGGAGTGGCATCGGCGGGGCATATCGGGAAAGCGCATGCTGCAGCGAAGTTTTCATGCCGATCTACCTAGTCAGGTGTGGCGACGCCGCAAACAAGGTTTTGGTGTTCCCATTCAGGACTGGTTTAGAAACGGCCTCCAAGACAAGCTGATTGGCCTGTTGGAAGCCGACCCAGGACCAATCGAGCCTTCAGTAGTCATGAAGTTGCTCGAGCAGCACCGACAAGCCGGCCGCGACAACGGTTACCGCCTTTGGCTGATTTTCAATTATTTGCTCTGGCGGCGGAGTGGCGCATGAAGCATGTGGCTCTTTTGCTTCCCGATCTCGAAGTGGGCGGAGCACAAAGAATCATTCTCAACCTAGCCGAGGGGCTGGCTGGGCGAGGCTATATCGCTACCCTGCTCGTGATTTCTGGACACGGTTCGCTGCGTGAAGTTATTCCTAACAAAGTCAATCTTATCGAGCTCTGCCCGGGTGACGAACAATACAGGCACGGGACACTAGCGCTTATCGCTGTGTTGAGATTATGGCGGTGGTTAAGGGTTAACAGGCCTGCAGTACTGCTCAGTTCGGTCACCGGGGCGAACATCGTCGCGTTGATTGTTCGCCAACTGCTTGGCGGTAGTGTGCGCGTGGTGATAAGAGAAGCAGGGAATGTAGATGATGTGAGGGGGAGGATTAGGCTGTGGCTGCTACGGCGACTTTACCCCAAGGCGGATACGGTGGTGGCGCTGACACCAGTGATGGCAGATAAACTGGCCGGTCGCATCGGCGTTCCCACAAGTGACATCCAGTGCATTCCTAATGCAGTCGACCTCGATTACTTGCTGAAGAAGGGAGCGGAGGGCATCGAGGGGGGCGTTCTGGATAGTGACGCCAAGTTGGTCGTTTCTGTTGGGCGCTTGATCCCCCAGAAAGACTATCCGACCTTGATCAAGGCGGTGGCGGTTCTTGCTCGCAGCCTGCCTGTCAGGCTCGTGATCATCGGTGAGGGGGAAGAGCGCAATAGACTTGAGCAATTGATCAAGAGTCTGGGGGTTGAACGGCAGGTCGTTCTCCTGGGTTATGACTCCAATCCCTGGCGCTGGATGACTAAGGCTGATCTTTATGTGCTTTCTTCAAACTCTGAAGGTCATCCAAACTCTTTGCTTGAAGCCTTGGCCCTGAGGGTTCCCGTTGTTGCAACTGCCTATGACCAGTCGCTGTGCGAAATGGCGCAACGGCATGGGTTCGAAACAGTAGCGGTTGGCGATTTCGAATCCCTGGCCTCGGCCATGCAAGTGAAACTTGAGAGCGAACCTAGCGGCGAGGCGACTGTGCGAGTGGACGGCGTAAGTATGCTGGATCGTTACGAGTCGATACTCTTTCGCTGAAGAAGTTGAATGAAGAGTTTTTCGTAGCGTTCGGCGACTATATCCGCACTGAATTGGGCTAGAGCCTTCTTGCGTGATTTTCCACCCATTGCTCTCAGTTTGATTGAACCTAGGCCAATGGCATTTTGCAGGGCGTCGGCCAAGGCGCTACTGTCGTCGACAGGCACTGTCCAGCCGATGGAAGCATCGACTATCTCTTCTGAGCCACTCACTTCTGTTGCAATGGCAGGTAGCCCATGGGCAATGGCTTCAAGTAGAGCGCCGGGCATGCCTTCGAATCGAGAGGGCAGAATGAAGAGATCGGCCCCCAATAGCTTGTCTGATACTTCCATTGGCGAAACGGGGCCATCCAGAAATACATGATTCACCAAATCAAGTTTCTCGATCAGTGACCTCAGTTCTTGGCGAAGAGGGCCGTCTCCCACCAAATTTAGCTGGAATGCGCAGTTCCTTTTTCTTACTAGATGGGCTGCTTTGATGAGTGTGTCGAGTCCTTTTTGGTGGGTGAGCCTACCCACGAAAATAATTTTCAGCGTGCTGCTTGCAGGGCAGGTTCTATCAGGAAGAGGCGGTATTACTACCCCGTTCGGAATATTGCTGAGCTTCTCTGGAGTGAAGCCCAGATCTAGCATTTCCGACCTGATTGCACTGCTCATTGTGTTTATGGTGTTGATTTCCCTGGCGAACAGGCTTGTCAGTAGTTTGCGAAATCGTGACGCTTTGATCAGTTCAGCCTCGCCACCGATAGAGGCGCAGGCGGGGCAAGCAATCAGGGGGTGCTTGAGCCCGAATAGCAGTTTGCCTAGGCTCGCGGCTATGGCTTGCTCCTTTAAAAAACGACAGTAGATGACATCCACGTCGTTTCTGTGCGTCCAGAGTAGCCCCAATGTGGAGACGAGATAGGATGCCGCTCTCAATGGGCGGCCCAAGCGTATGGTAGGAATTCTACGAATGCTTAGATTTTCTTCTACTAGTGGCTGGTTGGCGTGTCCTGCAACCGTAACCTGATGACCCGAGGCGGCCCATCGTCGAGCGAGATGCAATGCTTGAACTTCTGCACCGCCAACGGCGCCAGGGGGTACATTAGCTAGTATTAGTATTCGCACGATTAGTTGGGCTCGAGAGTTTTATGGCCATGAGTGCTGCAACCAGGTAATGGCTTAGTGTCGTAGCAAGCGCAAGGCCGAGGATCTCATATCTGTCGAACATGAGAAAGGCTGAGAGTGCTGTGAAGGAAAGACCTATTATCGCAAGTAAAGTAAGGTGGTGGGCAAGTCCCAGTGTGAGCATGCGTCGGCTAAGTAGTCCTGTGAGCATGAATCCGGGGAGCCCTAGGGCTAATATTATAAAAGTACCTTGGATTTCTTTCGTGTGGTGGTCTTGATTTATTCCGAAAAGGCTGGCTGCGCCCGGCAGTGAAATTCCTATAGTAATGGCTATAAATAACCATAGCAGGCTCCAGGAAGTAGTCGCATACAAGATCCATCGCCATGTGTTTTTGTTGTCGTCGTTGCCTCTAAGTCTTGATAGATAAACCAGGGTTACACTGCCGACACCGATTGATGCTAGAGATGCTATAGCTGAATAGAGTCGATCAGTGGCTTCGAATAAAGTGATCGTTCCCTCTGGTCCGAAGGCGGCGATTCCACGTAGAAGAAGTGGTGAAAGACCGGCGATAACACTTGCTGCGATAAGGTGTAAGGTAGCTGTTGGGGCTCTTAGTGTGGGAAGGTTGCTGCAAATAGATAGTTTGTTTCTGCAGGCTGCGCTGAGGATGGCGAGTCGTGCGGTGTCTGCCAAGGCTAGTCCTGCGAGCAGGAGGTGCAAATCGTTAATGCTGGGGTGTGAGAAGTAATATAGGGCTACGGGAAAGGCCCTGAGTCCCCACGTGCACCCTGCTAGAGCATACCTGTGATTTGCGTATAGCGATGCAACTGGTGCGGCCGATGCTAGGCCCGTGCAGGAAATAATAAAAATGGAGCAAGTGTAGATGGCGGCGCGAGTGGCGTCTGCCGTAACACCGGCTATCGAGAGCGTAGTGAGGCCCGCAATGACTCCTCCTAACAGTGATATGTACAGGATGGGCTTTGCATTTTTCCTGTCATTGTTCTCTGTGAAGCTTGGAACGAGTGCGTTAGTAAGTGAGTTTGCCAGTGTGCCTTGGAAGAAAAAGGCGATGGCTAGCGCAAGGAAAAAAACATCTATCAGTGGGGCAAGGCCGTACAGCTTTATCAGGAGTAAAGGGAGTAGCAGGTTGACTGCTCGGCCTATTATTTCCCCGGTAGATGCCAAAGCAACTCGGTGGATAGCCCTTGTGAGAATTATACCCGTCTTGCCCATACAGAAATAACGTCGCCGCGCTTGAGGAAACGATCTGCTGTCCATAGCAAGAATTGGATTGCGTGGGTTCGAAATCCTTTGCGTCGAGATCGTCTGCTGGGAAGGAAAGTTTTGAGTGAGAGCACTTCAAAGCCGTGTCGTTGCAGTAGTAGCGTTATGGCGGACGGGGTGAAGAAGTAATGGTGGTGAATAGAGTATATGGAGTATTGAGTTTTCTTTTTGATGGTTCTTTTTAAGAGGTCGAGAACTCCATCGAATTGCAGGGGGACTTCGATGTAAACAGGAGCGCCAGGCGACAGTGTAGCGCTGAGGTTCTGCATGAAGTCGTGTGCGTCAGGTACATGCTCAAGCACATGGCTGCAGAAGGCGGCCTGGTAAAGTTTTTTTGAGTGGGCGCCTAATGTTCCGCATGTCACCTTCAGTCCCTGCTCCGAGGCTTTATTGGCGGCGTATTCGGAGGGCTCGATGCCTTCGGCATTTATGCCGTTGGATTGGGCCGCTACGAGGAAACTTCCGGTGCCACATCCTATGTCCAGAAGTGTTCCGCTGATATTCAATGCGAGAAAATTTCTTGCGATGGAATTGTAGTGGTCAGCGAGCTCGTCTTTTTCTTGGCTATAGGGGGAACACTCCGCTTGTGAGTCTTCATAGTAGGAGTTGCTGTACAACTCCTGATAGTCATCAGGTTGCGGGTATGGCGTCATCCAGCTTAGCTTGCAACCCGATATGCAGGACATGATGGTGTAGCTTTTGGGAGCTTTGTCGAGGGCGAGAAAGTCACGAGCTTTAGGGTTGATCCTTACGGGGCCATCACATATAGGGCAACATTGACTTTTCATAATGTCAGATATCTGTCGCTTGTTTTATGAATAGGTATTCGTTGCAACCTAGTGTGTCGGTCGTTTTCTTCTTTCTAGCGGTTAATCCCTTTTTTTCACAGAACTCTGTGGCTGCCTGTGGAGTGCAGGTTTCGTATGGAAATCCGCCAAGCCAGTCAACCCAATCGTGATATAGGGACATGCCACGCTTGCTGTAATACTCGGTATATCGCTGTAGTGGATTCTTACGTCGGCCGATATCCTGCAATAAACCGCTAAAAGCGAAAAGCGGGAAGAACAGTGCGCTTACCACGTACCGGCCAAGAGCGTTTCTACAGTAGAGCTTTTTGACCTCATGCCAGGCGCGGGAACGCATACCTTGGTCGTTGTATAGCGCAATGAATAGTTTGCCACCCGGGGCTACACGGGCAATGCTGTTTTCTATGGCTTGCCACATGCTACCTGTATGGTGCAGTACTCCCCATGAATAAACGATATCGAACTGGCCAAGGTTTGAAAGATAGTTGTCGTCAAGGATCGAGCCCTCTTCGATTATCCAGTTTTCCGGGTTGGAGCCGAAGCGCCGGCGTAACTCCACAGTGGTTGCAACCGATTGTGGGTCGAAGTCGAAGGAGTGGACGCTAGCGCCTAAACGGTGCGCTGCAAGCGAGAACAACCCGCTACCGCTTCCTATGTCCAGAAAAGAAACTCCGTCCAGGCGCTCAACACCAAGCATTTCACGGAGTGAGTTTTGGGCGCTGGTGATGCGTTTCTCATTCAGGACTTCAAGGAAGGCCTTCCAGTTCTTCCCAAAGGTGAATCTTTCGCCGCGGTCTAGGTCGTCTTGGTGGCTAGACATTATTCTTCCTCAGGACGCACAAATAGCCGATGGATATTGGGCTTAATGCGCGATTCAGTCGGCCTGTATTGAAAAGCATGGCCAGAATGTTCGATAGGGGGATCAGCACGGTCGCCAGTATGAGCAGCGCCATGCGGCGCAACCCCCTGCTGTTCAAGGCCTCCCACGCATAGCCAAGGTTGAAAAGTAGAGCACTGGACTCAAGCGTTTGCCCCAGTGGGAGCGACTCATCAATAACCAGGCCACTTTGTTGCGAAAGTTCTTCTATGCCGAATTGCGTCCAGCGTTGGTAATCATGCGGAGCATCATGTATTGGATAGATGAACGGGGTGGAAATTATGAGCTTGCCGTTGGGTTTCAGCACTCTGCAGGCTTCTTGCATTGCCTTTTTCGGTGCAGGAAGGTGTTCCAGTACTTCCAGAAGCACGACGGTGTCAAACACTGCTTCGGCAAAGGGGAGTTGGCCGGCGTCGCCATGAACGAGCGGCTTGGAGTCGTAGGCATTGCCGGTGCGGGGGTAATCGAGGGGAATATAGCGGCAGCTGCGATCCAGTTGATCCCGCAGGGGTTGCCTGCCGCTGCCGATATCGAGTACCAGGCCTCGGCAATGCCCCGCCGTGTAGCGGTGGCGCAGTTCTTCATACTTGAATGCGAAGAATTGCGGGTGCAAAGGAGTCGACCGTATGCAATCAAGCCATCTTCTTGCTTTCGTAGCGAGATCGTCGACTTCGGTTGAACTTGTCATATTGGCCATGCGGGTTAGGGATGCGGCATAAGGGATGTCACGACCTGCGCGAATCATCTTTATACATCAGGGCGGTTATCTGTTCCGAGATCAGGCCCATCATAAAAATGATCACGCTGCCGCTCATGAGCAGGGCGCTCATGTTGGTAAAGCGGCCCATGCTTAGAAAGGTATACCCGTACCAGCCCAGGCCGACCAGGAAGAACAGCAGCGCTGCCGGAGCGAACAGCTTGAGAGGCGAGTAGAGCGTGCCGATCTTGAAGATGATCAGCAGGAAGCGCACGCCATCCTTAAGCAGATGGATATGGCTATTGCCGATACGCTGGGCGGCATGGATGGGCTCGTAGGCGACGGAGTAGCCGGCGCGGAAAAAGGCCATGGTGCTGGTGGTGGGGTAGGAGAAACCGTTGGGCAGCAGGTAGAGAAATTCCCGGAACTTGTCGGCGCGCACTGCGCGGAAGCCGGATGTCAGGTCCTCCACCGGCTGGCCCGTCATATAGCTGGCCAGGCGGTTGTAGAAGCCGTTGGCCACGCCGCGGCCGAGGCTGGCTTGCGAGCCGTTCTGGCGGGCGCCCACCACCATGTCGTGGCCCTCGTCCAGGCGTGCCAGCAGGCGTGGGATATCGGCCGGATCATGCTGGCCATCGGCGTCCATGAAGACCAGTATTTCTCCCGTCGCGGCTCGTGCCCCGGTCTTGATCGCCGCGCCGTTGCCCTTGGAGTAGGGATGGGATACGACCTGTGCCCCAGCGGTCTGGGCGGCGTTTGCGGTGTCATCGGTCGATCCGTCGTTGACGACGATGATCTCTGCCCCGGGCAGGTGCTGTTCTATCCGGGCGACAACGGTTGGTAGGCTCGGTGCTTCATTCTTGGCGGGAAGAATGACGGAAATACGGCTATTCATAGACTGATGGTTCCAGCAAGGCGGCCTCGTCACTTCTGGGACGCGGCGGGGCGGGACTATGATTCAGCAGGGCCAGCTGGCGATCCCAGGTTCTAGCCTGTAGCGGATTGCTGGGGCGACGAGCCTCGGCCTTGGCGATGACGGCGGCAGCCTGCTCCGATAGTCCTGCGCTACGCAGGGTATTCACGATCAGGGCGACGGTATCGAGGCTGAAGTAGATGTCCAAGGCTTGTTCCAGGTGACGCATGGTCAGCGCCAGGTTCCTGGTGTCGAAGCCGGTCATGGCCATGGTGATGTGCAGGTTATGGTGGGTCACCGCATTGGCCTGGTAGTTCGGATTCTCTGCAAGGCTGCTGGCGAATCGGTATACGACTTCGGGCGCCAGCGATGCGCAGCGTCCCTCCAGGATCATGCTGCGGATCTTCTCCAGCTGATCGATGATGCCGTGCTGAAAACGCATCGTCTTGAGTTGCGTATCCATGGTCGCGACCTGCTCCGGCGTGACGCCCTCATCGCGAGCGATGCAGGACATCGCCACTGCCTGAAGCCGAGTGCCTCCGGCGTCCGGATGGGCCTCGAGGAAGCGCTCAAGCGCGCGTAGGGCGGCCTTGTTATAGCGATCCCTCTGTAGCTGCTGAACGAGGTAACTGAGTGCGCGGGGCGAGTCCGGGTTGTGGATGGCCCACATCTCGGCGGCCAGTGCAGGGTTGCCCCAGGTACTGGTGACGCTGTACAGCACCGCGGCCAGCAGCAGCATGTAGGTGCACATGGCCGTCGCGAGGTAGGCCCGCCATTGCGCCTGAAGCCCGGCTACGGCCGCCATCAGCGCATAGATCGGTCCCAGCAGCGGGAGGTAGTTCCTGTGTTCGAAGTAGAGCTCCAACGGGATGCTGCTCGATTCCAGGCTGTGGCTGATGAGGTACCAGAGTACTGCGAAGCTGAATAGAGGGGCCTTGCGTCGAAAGCGAATGGCGGCTGCGATGATTAGCAGCCAGCCGCCGACGGCGGCAATCGACAGAGGGCTGAGCCAGTCGTGATAGATCGTTTGGTGATCGTGGAACGGGCCGAGCAGAGCTGGGTTAGGGATGAAGCTGTTGAACAGGTAGGCCCAGAGGATGTGGGCTTGGGTCAGTATGCGCTCGTCCGCTGTGTAGCCGCGCATGGCGACCGTCGCCTCGTTGTAGTCCAGGCGCATGATCAGATAGGCAAGCACGATCAGGGCGGGGGCGCCCAGCACCGAAATCCGCCAGCCGAGCCATAGCCTGGCATTCAGGTTTGCCGGGCGTGCAAGCAGCGTTATTTCGATGACCAGGGTGAGCGCGGGTAGCAGTGCGCCATTTTCCTTGGCCAGAGCCGCTAACAGCGTGGCGAGGCCGAGGCTTATGGTCATGCCGGCTAGTGCGGGCAGCGGCCGCTTGTTAAGTCTTAGCCTGAAATGGAGATAGGCGCACAGGCCCGCCAGGGAAAAGGTGCCGGCTAGCAGCGTCATGCGCTGCACGATCATCAGGCTGCTGGAGGCCAGTATGGGCAGCAGCATCCAGAGCGTGGCGGAGGCGAGGGCGACGAGCGCCGAGCGGTTGGCGTCCAGGCCCTGTGCCCGGCCCAGCAGGCTCAGGAACAACGCCAGCAGGCAGCCGTTAAGCAGGTGAATGGCGATATTGGTGTAGAGGAACACCTCAGGAGACGCCGGCCAGGCATAGGCCTGCGCGGCGAAGCTCAGCAGAGAAACCGGCCTGCCCAGGGGGCCGGCGTTGCCGAGCAAGGCGAAGTCCAGCGCACTGGTCAGGTCGTGTACATAGGCCAGGCCGCCGAGGTTGTGCTCGTCGTCGTACAGGTACGAGCCGCCCAGGCCGGGGGCATAGGCCGCCGCGCAGAGCGCCAGGGCGAGGGCAAGCAATACGGCAAAGATGGCAAATGATGGGGGCTTGCGGGCGGACGGGGCGTCGTTCATTGGTCTTGATTTGGGGGGGCTGATCAGGGAGGCAGTGTAGCCTGCAAAGCAAGAGGGCCCGATAGCTATCGGGCCCTCCTGGGCATCCACTAACCGATTAACGGCAGCTGGACGGGCGGTACTTGGCGTCGACTGAACCGGCGCAGTCCCAGGTGACGCTGCCGGCGCTGCCGCTGCCGGTCAGCACCAGGTTTTGGCCGGTGATTGCAGGGTTGGCGCCAGAGCTGAACAGTGCGGTGATGGTGCCGGTGTTGGTGCCAGTGCTGGCCACAGTTACGGATTCGACGTAATTGCCGTTGATGGCAGTTGCTGCAGCCACACCAGCGCTACCGTTGCCGGTGGGGAAGGAGCCGGTGGATTGATACACCTCGGAAACCGCGGTACGTACGCCGGAGGCCAGGGACATGCCCTCGGTCACCTGGGCGCGGATGGTGTAGTCCTGGTAAGCCGGGATGGCGATGGCGGCCAGGATACCGATGATCGCTACCACGATCATCAGTTCGATCAGGGTGAAGCCTTGCTGCACCTTCTTCATGGTCTTGCTCCTAGTGTTGGATCAGGCGTTTTGAGTAGGAACGATGGATTCCTGTCGGATCATTCAGCAAGAGCTGTGCCAGTGGTGGGTTCTGGTGCCTGGGGCAGGCTCGAGGTTCCCGGGTTGCGGGGCTTTGCAGTCTGTGTCAGGTGCCGGCGAAGGGGTGGGATAAATAGCAAGGCTGACATTTAAGGTAAGTTCGGTGACCAAAAGCGTCACTCTCTGTCGTTTGGGTCGTTTGACGAGCAGGCGGGCGTAATTTGGTAGTGATGGATTGTAGGGGCATATGGCGAGTGCCCAGGTGCAGGACGCCCCCTTTATGTACTGCCGCAGTAGATCGGTGGATAGCGCGCTTGTCGCGAGAAGGTTCGGGGTTGTTGCGCAATGAACCGCGTGGCCGTATTGCGCAAGATGAAGGTGTCTTTGGCTCCTTGGCTTTATGGTGACCGGGCAATCGCTAAGGGGGTCACAGCGCCAGCCGCATCGACAGATCCACCGCCTTGACGTCCTTGGTCAGCGTGCCCAGCGAGATATAGTCCACGCCCGTCTCGGCGATGCTGCGCAGGGTGCTGTCGTTGATCCCTCCGGAGGCCTCCAGTTTGGCGCGGCCGGCGGTCAGGCGCACGGCTTCGCGCATGTCCGCCAGCGACAGTTCGTCGAGCATGACGATATCGGCGCCGGCTGCCAGGGCCTGGCGCAGTTCTTCCAGGTTTTCCACTTCCACCTCCACCGGCTTGCCCGGAGCGATGTGGTGGGCGGCGGCCACGGCCTGGGCGATGCCGCCGCAGGCGGCGATATGGTTTTCCTTGATAAGGAAGGCGTCATACAGGCCGATGCGGTGGTTGTGGCAGCTGCCGCAGGTCACCGCGTATTTCTGCGCCAGGCGCAGGCCGGGCAGCGTCTTGCGGGTGTCCAGCAGTTTCACTGTGGTGCCTTCGACCAGGTCGGCGTAGTGGCGGCAGCGGGTGGCGACCGCCGACAGGGTCTGCAGGAAGTTCAGCGCACTGCGTTCGCCGCTGAGCAGGGCGCGGGCCGGGCCTTCGAGGCTGAACAGGGTCTGCTCGGCGCTGACCCGGTCGCCGTCCTGCACCTGCCAGTGCACCGCCACGCGCGGGTCGAGCTGGCGGAACACCGCATCGACCCAGGCCGTGCCGCAGACCACCGCCGCCTCGCGGGTGATGACGCGGGCGCTGGCCAGGCGCTCGGCGGGAATCAGCTGGGCGGTGATGTCGCCGTTGCCGATGTCCTCGGCCAGGGCGCGGCGAACATTGGCCTCGATTTCGGCGGTGAGGTCGGCGAGGGTCAGGTTGGGCATGGTCGGCTCCGGGTCAGGGGTGCGGCGATTATAGGGGCAGCCGACCATCGGTGCAGCGTGCTGGCGTTTCGACAGTTACGCTGTTCTATGCGCCCAGCGGTCGATGGCAGTCGTTGGGTGTGTCGGTGTCGCATCTGTGAGCGGTTTCATGGAAGTGGAAGAATGGGCTTGGTTCGGGGTGCGAGCGCTCTATAATGCCTTTGCTTTTCGATTTTTTGACGCCATTTTATTGATGTTACGGATGACGCTCGGTTGATGCTGTGCAGACCAGATGGCCCAAGTACGGGCAGTCTGCAGGAGATTGAAATGAAAACCGACGCGAAGGTGGTGCCCCTGAACAAGGCCGCCGCTGCGCAATCGCCAACATCGCCGGTAGGAAGACTGCCCGTGGCGCTGATCCAGGTGCGTGACAAAGCCGCGCAACAGCTCAGGCAGAGCCTGCAGAGCCTGTTCGAGAATGCCGACGACAGCCTCTTCGAGATGGCCGACCGGGCGACCAGCAATGTCGAGCAGAACGCCTTTTTCGAAGCCATGCGCGACTTGCGCCTGAAGCGCAAGAATATCGAGCGCGGTTTCCTGCAGAAGGTCTTCGAGGCCTTCTCCAACCTCAACCAGTACGAGATCGGCAAGCCGCAGCCGGCGCTGGACACGGCGTCGTTCGACAGCCTGAGCCTGGTGCAGGATGACGAGCTGGAAGAAACCGTGGCCCTGGATGCCATGGTGGCCAAGGTGATGAGCCGCGACGGCGTCGCCCTCGGGCACCTCACCACGCGCCTCAATGCGGTGATCAGCAAGAAACTCGACGACAAGGGCAACCCGCTCGGGCCAGCCCTGCTCAGTGCCTGCTTCCTCGACGCTTGTAGCAGCCTGGGTGTGGAGATCAAGGTCAAGCTGATAATCCTCAAGCTGTTCGAAAAGTACGTGCTAGGCGGCTGTGATCAGCTTTATGCCGAAGCCAATCAAACCCTGGTGGCGGTCGGCGTACTACCTGAACTCAAGTCCGCGTTGCCGCGGCGGCCGCAACGTGCGGCCGCCTCCGCGCATGCCGCCGGCGAAGAAAGCATTCCGCTGCTGGACGGGGCCGACGAGGGCGTGCGTGAGGTGTTCGCCGCCCTGCAGGAGCTGCTCTCCCAGGTGCGCGGCACGGCGATGCCCAGGCGCGCCCAGGTGGCCGATGCGCTGCCGATTTCCAGCAACGATCTGATGCGCCTGCTGTCGCACATGCAGCAGCGCGCGCCGGCGCAGGTCGGCGTCGCCGATTTCGACCTGCGCGATCAGCTCGAACAGCTGCTGGTGCGCGCCAGCGCCAAGAGCGGCAAGGCGCGCGTGGTCGGCGAAGTCGACGAAGACGTGATCAACCTGGTGTCCATGCTATTCGAGTTCATCCTCGACGACCGCACCCTGCCGGACTCGCTCAAGGCGCTGATCGGCCGCCTGCAGATTCCCATGCTCAAGGTCGCGGTGCTGGACAAGACCTTCTTCAGCCGCGGCAGCCACCCGGCACGCCGGCTGCTCAACGAGATCGCCTCGGCGGCCCTGGGGTGGGGCGATCAGGGCGACGCCCAGCGCGACAGCCTGTATCAGAAGATCGAGCAGGTGGTGCAGCGTTTGCTCAACGATTTCGTCGACGATCCGGCGATCTTCTCCGAACTGCTCGCCGAGTTCATGGCCTTCACCGGCGACGAACGCCGACGCAGCGAGCTGCTCGAGCAGCGCACCCGCGATGCCGAGGAAGGCAGCGCCAAGGCCGAGCTGGCCCGCCGTGAGGTGGAGCATGCACTGAACGAGCGGCTGCTGGGCAAGACCCTGCCCGAGGTGGTGGTGCGTTTGCTGCAGGAGGCCTGGAGCAAGGTGTTGATGCTCACCTGCCTCAAGCACGGCGTGCATTCGCCGGAATGGCAGGCCGCTCTGCAGACCATGGACGACCTGGTCTGGAGCGTGGCACCGCACGAAGATCCCGAGGCGCGCCTGCGCCTGCTGGAACTGGTGCCCGGCTTGCTCAAGGCGCTGCGCGAGGGGATGGCCAGCGCGGCCTTCGATCCCTTCTCCACCAGCGAGTTCTTCAGCCAGCTGGAGATGCTGCACGTGCAGGCCTTCCAGCGTTTCAAGCGCGCGGTCGCGGAGGTCGAAGTCGGCGAGGTGCCGAGCACCCAGGCCGAAGCCGGTATCGAGGCGCCACTGCTGGAACTGCCGCCGGCCGAGGTGGCCGACGACGCACCGGCGATGGTCGAGGTGGTCGAGGAGATCGTGCTCCTGGCGCCTGGCCAGACCCGCCCGCAGGAGCCGGAGGTGGCGCTGCCGGACGACGACGAGGCGCTGCTGCAGGTGGACAACCTGCGCGTGGGCAGCTGGGTCGAGCTTCAGGAAGACGACGAGCACAAGCTGCGCTGCAAGCTGGCTGCGATCATCAAGCCCACCGGCAAGTTCGTCTTCGTCAACCGCACCGGCATGAAGGTGCTGGAGAAGACCCGCACCGGCCTGGCCGTGGAGTTCCGGCGCAACGCCATTCGCCTGCTCGACGACGCGCTGCTGTTCGACCGCGCCCTGGAGTCGGTGATCGGCAATCTGCGCAAGCTGAAGAACGCCTGAGGCGTTCTGCCGGGTCACCCATGTGGCCCGGTGATGCTGATGCGGCGTGCGCCGATGCTGGGCTTCGTCGCGGGCTCCTCAGCCCAATCTACCACTACGAAGCCGCGTGCCCGATTTCCGGGCCGAATCTTTTCCAATCCTTGCGCGCCCTTGGCCGCTGCGGCTGGCTGCTCTAGAGTGGGGCCTCGTTCAGGAGCGCCCCATGCAGCTTGATCCCTCCACCGGCTGGTTCCAGGGCATTGGCCATTGCCCTTCGCCGAATTTCAATGCGCGGCCAAGCGGCGAGGTATCGCTGCTGGTGGTGCATAACATCAGCCTGCCGCCCGGGCAGTTCGGCACCAGCAAGGTGCAGGCGTTCTTCCAGAACCGCCTGCCGCTGGACGAGCATCCCTTCTATGCCGAGATCGCCACGCTGCGGGTCTCCGCGCATTTCTTCATCGAGCGCGACGGTACGCTGACCCAGTTCGTCTCCTGCCTGGATCGCGCCTGGCATGCCGGGCAGTCCTGGTTCGAGGGGCGCGACAACTGCAACGATTTTTCTCTCGGCGTGGAGCTGGAAGGCACCGACGAGCAGCCCTACACCGATGCCCAGTATGCCTGTCTGGGCGAGCTGACGCGCCAGTTGCTGGCCGCCTACCCGGCGCTTTCGGCGCAGCGCATTCGCGGCCACAGCGATATCGCGCCCGGGCGCAAGACCGACCCGGGGCCGGCCTTCGACTGGTCGCGTCTGCACGCAGCGCTCAAGGATTAAAGGAGAAGTACGATGAGTTTTCTGGTGATTCTGCTGGTGCTGTGGGTCGAGAAGTTTTCCGCCTGGCGCCTGCGCATCCAGCAGGACGGCCCCTGGCTGGCCCAGTTGCAGCGGCTGCAGCAGGGCAGCCTGCAGCAGGCGCCCTGGTTGTGCCTGGCGGCGCTGGTGCTGGTGCCGGTGCTGGCGCTGGGCCTGGTGTTGCTGGTGCTCGAACCGGTGGCCTACGGCTGGCTGGCGCTGCCGGTGCACCTGCTGGTGCTGATCTACAGCCTAGGACGGGGCGATCTGCTGACCGCGCTGGGGCCGTTTCGCGACGCCTGGCGCCGCGGTGACGGGCAGGCGGCCTACCACGTGGTGGAGCGTGACCTGGCGCTGCAGCCGGAGGAGGGCGCCGAACTCCTGCAGCAGGTGCAGGGGCATTTGCTGTGGCAGGCCTACCAGAGTTTCTTCGCGGTGATCTTCTGGTACCTGTTGCTCGGGCCCATGGCCGCCCTGGCCTATCGCCTGCTGGCGCTCTGCGCCGAACATGCCGAGCAGCCGGCGCTGCGCGAACGCGCGGTGCAGCTGCGGCACGCCTTCGACTGGCTGCCGGCGCGGGTGCTGGCCTCCAGCTTCGCCCTGGTCGGCAATTTCGTCGCGGTCAGCCGTGCCTTGCTGCACGAGCTGCTCAGCTGGGACATTTCCGCGGCGCAGCTGGTGATCAAGGCCGGGCGGGCCGCCGGGGAAATGCCGGCGCCGGTGCTGGGCGAGGCGGGCGTCGATACCCTGGATCAGCTCTGGCAGCTGCTGATCCGCGCCGCGGTGGTCTGGTACGCCGGCTACGCCCTGTGGGTGCTACTGGTCTGAGCGCAATCGGCGATCAACGCGGAACCCGAAATCCGCGGCGCTTGCATGGCCCGGATTACGCCTGCGGCTAATCCAGGCGACGGATGGCGAGCCTAATCCCCCAGGGGCGGACGCTTAACCTTAAGTTACAGAGATCGGCGTCGATAACGGGTATATAGGAGGCCGTGGTCGATCCTGTTTTCGTGATGTCCGTCTCACTGCCTGCCTGTATAGACGGCGCCTACTCACATACAGATCGGGCTGCACAGGACGCCGTCGTCAGCCCATGAGAGGCTCGGCGGCGGTCCAGGCAACACTCATAACAATAATGGCAACTGGAGACGTCTAGTGAAGACCGTGTTGTATCCGGCCATCGCGCTGATGAATCGCCTCAGCTTCGGCATGAAGTTCAGCCTGATCAGCGTTCTGTTCTTCCTGCCCATGCTGGTCACCAACTTCTACCTGGTGCGTGACTCCTATCGTCAGTTCGTCGGCACCCAGAGCGCACTGGAAAGCCTCGAGTTGCTCGGCGACAGCCTGCAGTTGCGCCGCGATCTGGAGAGCCTCAACGACCTGGTGCAGATCAACGCGATGATCGGCCAGTCCGGTCAGGCCGGCGATCTGGAGGGGCGCATCAAGCAGTTGCAGCAGGCGCTCGACGCCGGCCTGCAAGGTCTCGAGCCGGTGGTGCGCGATGCCGAGCAGGCCGCCGAGTTCGTTGCCAAGCGCGACGAGATGCTCGCCGCACTGAAGAGTGCCGAGGCCGAGACCTCGTTGCAGAGCAAGACGGTGATAGTCGAGAAGCTGCTCGGCTCCTCCCAGGTGTTCATCAAGCTGGTGGCCAGCCAGGCCGGCCTCAGCCAGGACCCGCAGCGGCAGGTGCGGCAGATCACCGAGCTGATCGCCAACGTCACCCCGCAGGTCACCGATGTGCTCAGCCAGGGCCGGGCCATCGGCTCCTACTCCCTGGGCCAGGGCTTCCTCAACTCCGCGGCCAGCACCAAGTTCGACGACCTGCTGCTGCAACTGGAAAAGCTGCACGCCGAGTACGGCCTCAACCTGCAGGAAGCGCTGGCCGGCAACGTCACCGCGCAGAACGGCCTGGGCAGCCTGGCCGAGGCCAGCCGGCAGACCCTCAAGGACAGCGCCGTGCTGTTCGAGGATCAGGTGATCATCGCCGACAGTCTGGACACGCCCTGGGCGCAATTCTACGACCAGGTCAGCCAGCAGATGGCCAAGACCCACGCCTTCAACGACGGCCTGCTGGCCTTCCTCGACAGCCAGCTGAGCGAGCGCCTGAATGACAACCGCGCGCAGATGGTGCTGCTGGTGGCGGCCCTGGTAGTGGTGTTCCTGTTGATTCTCTACCTCTACGCCGGCTTCTACGTCTCCACCCGCTCCACCCTGAAGACCCTCGGCCAGGTGATGGAAAAGGTCGCCGCCGGCGACATGACCGTGAGCTTCCAGGCGCAGAGCCGCGACGAACTGGGTGAACTGGGCCAGGTGTTCAACCAGACCGTGGTGCGTATTCACGACCTGATCGAACGGGTCGGCCACACCGTCGGCGAAGTCGAAGGCCAGGCCGACCGCGTCGAGCTGGTGTCCGGCGAGAGCAACCAGGCGGTGGCCGGCCAGCGCGCGCAGATCGAGCAGGTGGCCACGGCGATGAACCAGATGTCCGCCACTGCCCAGGAAGTGGCACGCAGCGCCGCCGCCGCGGTGGGCAGCGCGCAGAGCGTCAACCAGGAAACGGTCAGCGGCCGCGCCCTGGTCGAGACCCAGGTCGGCGCCATCCAGCGTCTGGCCGGCGAGATCGACCAGTCGGTGGCGGTGATCAACCAGCTGGCCAGCGACAGCGCCTCGATCAGCCAGGTGCTCGACGTGATCAAGGGCATCGCCGAGCAGACCAACCTGCTGGCGCTCAACGCCGCCATCGAGGCGGCGCGTGCCGGCGAGCAGGGTCGCGGCTTCGCCGTGGTGGCCGACGAGGTGCGCAACCTGGCCAAGCGCACCCAGCAGTCCACCGAGGAAATCGAGTCGATGATCGCCAAGCTGCAGGGCGGCGTCGGCGCGGCGGTCAAGGCGATGAACGCCAGCCACCAGATGGCCGATGGCACGGTCAGCGAGTCGGCCAAGGTGCAGCAGGCGCTGGAGAACATCCTCGGTGCGGTGGGCTTGATCGTCGACCAGAACCAGCAGATCGCCGCCGCCGCCGAGCAGCAGACCGCGGTGGCCCACGACATCGACCAGAACATCGTCGAGATCAACCACGCCGGCGAACGCACCGCCGCCGGCGCCAGCCAGACCGAACAGGCCAGCCGCGAGCTGAGCGAACTGGTCTCGCGGCTCAAGCAACTGATCGGTGCGTTTCGGGTGTAGGGATACGTATGGCAGGTGCTTTAGCGGCGAGCTTTCAGCGGTTGTAGTCGCGGCTAAAGCCTCTCCCGCGGATATTCGAGCTAACCCACGACCAGCTCTTAGCTCGGACGCAATCCGGGATGGTTTGGCGTCTGAGCCCGGATTTCATCCGGGCTACAACGACAGTGCCCCCCCATAGGTGCTGCGGGGCGCCTAGCCTTGCCAGCACGCTGGCTCCTACGGCGTTTTAAGTCCAGCCGAACAATTCGCAGGCATTGCGGCTGCTGGCCGTGGCCAGTTCCTCGGCCGTGATGCCGCGCAGCGCCGCCAGCACGGTGCAGATGTCCGCCAGGTATTCGGGGCTGTTGCGCTGGTTCGGGTGCATGGCCGGGGCCATGTCCGGGGCGTCGGTCTCCAGCACCATGGCCTCCAGCGGCAGTTGCGTGAGCACCTTGCGCAGGCGGTTGGCTTGCGGCCAGGTGGCGGCGCCGCCGAGGCCGAGGCGAAAGCCCAGCTTGAGGTACTCGCGCGCCTCCTCGTAGCTGCCGGCGAAGGCGTGGACGATGCCGCCGCGCTTGAGGCGAAAGCGCTTGAGGGTGGCGATGGTCGCCGCATGGGCGCGGCGCACGTGGAGCAGGGCGGGTAGTTCGAACTCGGCGGCCAGCGCCAGCTGCGCCTCGAACAGCGCCTGCTGGCGCTGGCGGTCTAGGCTGTCCAGGTAGTAGTCCAGGCCGAATTCGCCCAGCGCGCAGAGCCGCGGATGGCCGGCCAGGCGCGTCAGCCAGGCGCGCAGCTCGCCCAGGTGTTCGGGCAGGTGCTGCTCCAGATACACCGGGTGCAGGCCGAAGGCGGCGTACAGGCCGTCTTCGACCTGCACCAGATCCCACAGCCGTTGCCAGTTGGTCTGGTACACCCCGAGCACCACCAGGCGCTCGACACCCAGGGCGCGGCTGCGCGCCAGCATCTCGGCGCGGTCTGCGTCGAAGTCGGGGAAATCCAGGTGGGTGTGGGTGTCGATCAGGCGCATGGAGCAAGCATCGGCGATTTGTCCGGCAGATGCCAGGCGCGCAGAAATTTGCCAGCCGATTCAATCGTTTAACTCACAGTAACGGTGCAGCAAGCTGTGTATAAGTTGTGCGCCGATGGCGCCGGCGCAGAGCCGGCGCGGCATTGTCTCGGCTGGTCGTTTATTGATCGGCGTGGCTTGATCCTAGGAGCTGCGGGGCGCCTGGTCTGGCCGGCGATCTGTGCTCGATCGCCCGCCAGCGGGCTTCTACCGGCGTCTTCTCCGCGCTCTACAGCCGCGCCTTGAAGCTGCGCTCGATGGCCTCGATGCCGGGGCGGTAGTCGTCCTGCTCCACCGCCTGCAGCGCCCAGGCCAGCACCCGTTCGGCGATGCGCTCGTGCTGCTGGCTCATGACGTTGACCCGCAGCGGCAGAAAATCCAACAACTGGGTGTCGCCGAAGGTGGCCAGGCGCAGCGCCGGCCAGGCTTGCGGCGCCCGTTCGCGCAGGGCGTCGAGCACCCCTTCGAGCAGTACGTAGGCGGTGGTGAGCAGGGCGTCGGGGGCGCCGGCCTCGGCCAGCAGCGCCTGCATCTGGCGCTGGCCGCTGGCGCGGCTGAACTGCTCGCCGTGCAGCACGCTGATGCGCCCGGCGAACCCTTGCAGCGCCTGGCGAAAGCCGCGTTCGCGGGCTTGGCTGATCACCAACTCGGGGCGCGCGCCGAGCAGGGCGATATGCCGCGGCGGCGGCGTGAGCAGGCTGGCGGTGAGCTGGGCGCCGGCCTGCTCGTCGTCGCTGACCACCGAGCGGATATGCGCCGGGTCCAGCGCGCGGTCCACCGCGATCACCGGCAGGCCGCCGGCCACCAGGCGGCGGTACAGCGGATCGTCCGGCGGCAGGCAGCTGGCGACGATCAGCGCGTCGCAGCGGCGCGAGCGGAACAGTTCGAGCAACTGCCGCTCGC
The DNA here is from genome assembly GCF_003696305.1 of Pseudomonas sp. AOB-7. GTDB lineage: Bacteria > Pseudomonadota > Gammaproteobacteria > Pseudomonadales > Pseudomonadaceae > Aquipseudomonas. Next base: position 145,612 of record NZ_RFFK01000003.1, read on the forward strand.
TGTGCGGGTCGTCGTCGGAGCTGGCGATCAGCAATTGATAGCCGGCAGCGCGGGCCTTCTGCTCCAGCAGCTTGGCCAGGCGCGCGTAGCTGGGGTTTTCCAGGTCGGGGAGGATGAAGCCCAGGCAGCGGCTCTGCCCGCGGCGCAGGCCGGCGGCCTGCTGGTCGGGGCGATAGCCGTGCTGCTCGACCACCGCCAGCACCCGCTCCACCGTGGCCGGGCTGATGCGCCGGCGCTCGGCCTGACCGTTGATCACGTAGCTGGCGGTGGTCACCGAGACCTGCGCCAGGCGGGCGATATCGCTGAGTTTCACGGGGCTTCCAGGCTGTCGACGACGATCGGGCTTCAAGGATCGCCGATTCTGGGATAAGGTGCCAGCGCTAGATGAAACGTTTCAGCAAGTGCTTTCATCGACTAGGCTAAGAACAAGATCGCGAATCCGGGTGGCCGCATGACTCGGATACCTCGCCTGCCGGAGGACATTTCCATGCTCGAACTCGACGCCAGCCAGATCCAGATGGGCCGTCAGGCCGTGGACAAACAGGCGGCGCTGGCCATGCTCGGCGAGGCTCTGGCCGCCGCCGGCCTGGCCACCGCGGATTACCTGGCCGGCCTGCAGGCGCGCGAGGCACAGGGCTCGACCTTTCTCGGCCAGGGCATCGCCATCCCCCACGGCACCCCGCAGACCCGCGACCAGGTGCTGCGCACCGGCGTCTGCCTGATCCAGTTCCCCGACGGCGTGGACTGGGGCAACGGCCAACAGGTGTACCTGGCCATCGCCATCGCCGCGCAGTCCGACGAGCACCTGCACCTGCTGCAGCTGCTCACCCGTGCGCTCGGCGAGGGCGATTTGAGCCAGGCGCTGCGCACGGCGCGCACGCCCGAGCAGATCGTCGAGTTGCTGCAGGGCGCGCCGCAGGCGCTGGCGATGGACGGCCAACTGGTGGGCCTGGGCCTGCCGGTCGAGGATTTCGACGAGCTGCTCTGGCAGGGCGCGCGGCTGCTCAAGCAGGCCGGCTGCGCGGCCTCCGGTTTCGCCCTCAGCCTGGCCCGCGGCGAGCCGCTGCCACTGGGCGAGGGGCTGTGGTGGCTGCACAGCGAACGGGGCGTGGAGCGGCCGGGGCTGGCCTTCGTCACTCCGGCGGCGCCCCTGAGGTTTCGCGGCGAGCCGCTCAAGGGCCTGTTCTGCCTGGCCAGCCAGGGCGAGGCGCATCGTCAGGCGCTGGAACGGCTGTGCGACGTGCTGATCGGCGGGCGCGCCGCCGAGTTGTGCGAGGCGCACAGCAGCCGCAGCGTGATCGAGGCCCTCGGCGGCGAGGTTGCGCCGGACTGGCCCAGCGTGCAGCTGCCACTGGCCAACGCCCACGGCCTGCATGCGCGCCCGGCCAAGATTCTGAGCGAACTGGCGCAGGGCTTCGCCGGCGAGATCCGCGTGCGCCTGGCCGGCGACGACGGCGCCGGCGTCTCGGCCAAGAGCCTCAGCCGCCTGCTCGCCCTCGGCGCGCGGCGTGGGCAGGTCCTCGAATTCAGCGCCGAACCGGGCATCGCCGATGACGCCCTGCCGGCGCTGCGCGCGGCGCTGGAGAGCGGCCTGGGCGAGGCGGTCGAGCCGTTGCCAGTGGCGCCGCAGGAGCCGGCAGCCGACGAAACCGCGCAGGTGCCGCTGCAGGCGCCGCCGGCCGGCAGCCGCCTGCAGGCGGTGGCCGCCTCGCCGGGCATCGCCATGGGCCCGGCGCTGGTGCGGGTGCTGCCGCGCTTCGACTATGCCGAGCAGGGCCAGGGCGCCGCTAGCGAGCGGCGCCGGCTGGATGCGGCGCTGGCGGCCATCGGCGGCGAGATCCAACGGATGGTCGATGGCGCCGGGGTGGCCAGCATCCGCGAGATCTTCAGCGCCCACCTGGCCATGCTCGACGATCCGGCGCTGCGCGAGGACGTCGACGCCCGTCTGGCCCGCGGCGCCAGTGCCGAGGCGGCCTGGCAGGCCGAGATCGAGGCCGCCGCGCAGCGTCAGGAGGCCCTGCACGACGCGCTGCTGGCCGAGCGCGCCGCCGACCTGCGCGACATCGGCCGCCGCGTGCTGGCGCGCCTGTGCGGCGTCGAGCTGCCGGGCGAGCCGGACGAGCCCTATGTACTGGTGATGGCCGAGGTGGCGCCGTCCGATGTCGCCGGCCTGGACCGCCAGCGCGTCGCCGGCATCCTCACCGCGCGCGGCGGCGCCACCGCGCACAGCGCCATCATCGCCCGCGCCCTGGGCATTCCCGCCGTGGTTGGCGCCGGCGAGGCGGTGCTGGCGCTGGCCCAGGGCACGCCGCTGCTGCTCGACGGCGACAGCGGCCTGCTGCGCGTGGCGCCGGATCAGGCGACCCGCCAGCAGGCCCTGCGCGAGCGCGAAACCGCGCAGCGCCGCCGCGAGCAGGCGCATGCCGAGCGCCTGCAGGCGGCCGTGACCAGCGACGGCGTGCGCGTCGAGGTGGCGGCCAATATCGGCGCCGCCGGCGAGGCCGCCGAGGCGGTGGCCCTGGGCGCCGAGGCGGTGGGCCTGCTGCGCACCGAACTGGTGTTTATGGAACACGCCCAGGCGCCGAGCCAGGCGGCCCAGGAAGTCGAGTACCGCCGCGTACTCGACGCCTTGGGCGGTCGCCCGCTGGTGGTGCGCACCCTGGATGTCGGCGGCGACAAGCCGCTGCCCTACTGGCCGATGCCGGCCGAGGAAAACCCCTTCCTCGGCGTGCGCGGCATTCGCCTTAGCCTGCAGCGTCCGGAGATCCTCGAAACCCAGCTGCGCGCGCTGCTGGCCGCGGCCGAGGGGCGTCCGCTGCGGATCATGTTCCCCATGGTCGGCGCGGTGGAGGAGTGGCGGGTGGCGCGCGACATGGCCCTGCGCCTGCGCGAGGAAATCCCCCTGGCCGACCTGCAGCTCGGCATCATGGTCGAGGTGCCGTCGGCGGCCCTGCTGGCGTCGGTGCTGGCGCGCGAGGTGGACTTCTTCAGCATCGGCACCAACGACCTGACCCAGTATTGCCTGGCCATCGACCGTGGTCACCCGACCCTCTCGGCCCAGGCCGACGGCCTGCACCCGGCGGTGCTGCGGCTGATCGGCATGACGGCGGCGGCGGCGCATGCCGAGGGCAAGTGGGTCGGGGTGTGCGGCGAGCTGGCCAGCGACCGTCTGGCGGTGCCGCTGCTGGTCGGCCTGGGCGTGGACGAGCTGAGCGTGTCACCGCGCGCCATCGCCCTGGTCAAGGCGCGCGTGCGCGAGCTGGACAGCCGCCATGCGCGCGCGCTGGCCGAGCAGGCGCTGGCGCTGGACAGCGCCGTCGCGGTGCGCGCGCTGGTCGCGGAGGTGCACTGATGGCGCGCATCCTGACCCTGACCCTGAACCCGGCGCTGGACCTGACCCTTAGCCTCGACCAGCTGCAGCCCGGCGCGGTCAACCGCTGCCACGATTTTGCCAGCCATGCCGCCGGCAAGGGCCTGAACGTCGCCCAGGTGCTCGCCGACCTCGGCCACAGCCTGAGCGTGGCCGGCTTCCTCGGCCGCGCCAACGCGGCGCCGTTCGAGGCCCTGATGCACCGGCGCGGCTTCCACGACCTGTTCGTCCGCGTGCCCGGCGAGACGCGCAGCAATATCAAGCTGGCCGAGGCCGACGGGCGCATCACCGACCTCAACGGCCCCGGTCCGCAGGTCGAGGCCGAGCACCTGGAGCAGTTGCTCGAAGAGCTGGCCCCGCTGCTGGCCGGCCACGACGCCATGGTCGTGGCCGGCAGCCTGCCGCGCGGGGTTGCGCCTGAGTGGTTCGCCGGCCTGCTGCGCCGGCTCAGGGCCAGCGGTGTGCCGCTGGCGGTCGACAGCAGCGGCGCCGCACTGAGCGCTGCGCTGGCGGTGACGCCCTGGCTGATCAAGCCCAACGAGGAGGAGCTGGCCGAGGCCTGCGGCAGCGACCTCGACGCGGCGGTGCGCGGCCTGCGCGCCCAGGGCATCGAGCACGTGCTGCTGTCGCGCGGCGCCGCCGGCGTCGACTGGCACGGCCCAGGCATCGCCCTGCGCGCTATTCCGCCGCGGGTCGCGGTGGCCAGCACGGTCGGCGCCGGCGACTCCCTGCTGGCCGCCAGCCTGCACGGTGTGCTGTCGGGCTGGCCGGCCGAGCGCACCCTGCGCCTGGCCACCGCGGTGGCCGCCCAGGCGGTGACCCAGGTCGGCTTCGGCATCCACGATCGCGAACAGCTGGCGCGCCTGGAAGCGGCGGTGCAGCTGCAGTCCCTAGAAGAATAAGAGGCCTTTCACGATGAACCTGCTGATCGTCACCGCCTGCCCCAACGGCCAGGTCACCAGCGTGCTCTGCTCGCGCCTGCTGCAGGCCGCCGCCGAGCGCCTGGGCTGGAGCACCCGCGTCGAGGTGCACGACGCCCGCGCCATCGGCGCGCCGCTGAGCGAGGCGGATATCGCCGCCGCCGACCTGGTACTGGTGGTCAAGACCGGCGAGTTGCCGCTGAGCCGCTTCGTCGGCAAACGCCTGCTGCAATCCACCCCGGCCGAGGCGCTGGCCGATCCGCAGCGTTTCCTGCGCGAGGCGGCCGAGCGCGCCCAGCCCTACGCCGAGCAGGCCGCGGCCGTGGCCGCTGACCGACCCCGTCTGGTGGCGGTGACCGCCTGCCCGACCGGGGTGGCGCACACCTTTATGGCCGCCGAGGCGCTGCAGCAGGCGGCCGCGCGCATGGGCCTCGAGCTGCAGGTGGAGACCCGCGGCTCGGTGGGCGCGCGCAACCTGCTGGACGAGGCTGCCATCGCTGCCGCCGACGCGGTGCTGCTGGCCGCCGATATCGAGGTGGATACCGCCCGCTTCGCCGGCAAGAAGGTCTATCGCTGCGGCACCGGGGTGGCGCTGAAGCAGCCGCAGCAGACCCTCGAGCGCGCCCTGGCCGAGGCCCGGCCGCTGAGCGAGGCGACGCCGGCCGAGGGCGCCACCACGGCCAAACCCGGTGCCAAGGCCGGGCCCTACAAGCACCTGCTCACCGGCGTGTCCTATATGCTGCCGATGGTGGTGGCCGGCGGTCTGCTGATCGCCCTGTCCTTCGTCTTCGGCATCGAGGCGTTCAAGGAGGAGGGCAGCCTGGCCGCGGCGCTGATGAAGATCGGCGGCGAGACGGCGTTCCAGCTGATGGTGCCGCTGCTGGCCGGCTATATCGCCTACTCCATCGCCGATCGCCCGGGGCTGGCGCCGGGGATGATCGGCGGGCTGCTGGCCAGCTCGCTGGGCGCCGGTTTTATCGGCGGCATCATCGCCGGCTTTCTCGCCGGTTACTCGGCCCTGGCCATCGCCCGCTGGCTGCGCCTGCCGGACAGCATCGAGGCGCTGAAACCCATCCTGATCATCCCGCTGGTCGCCAGCCTGTTCACCGGCCTGGTGATGATCTACCTGGTGGGCAGCCCGGTGGCCGGCATGCTCGCCGGGCTGACCGCCTTCCTCGACGGCATGGGCAGCACCAATGCGATTCTGCTCGGCCTGCTGCTCGGCGGCATGATGTGCGTCGATCTCGGCGGACCGATCAACAAGGCCGCCTACGCCTTCTCCGTGGGCCTGCTGGCCTCGCAGAGCTACGCGCCGATGGCCGCGACCATGGCCGCCGGCATGGTGCCGCCGATCGGCATGGCCATCGCCACCCTGCTGGCGCGGCGCAAGTTCGCCCAGAGCGAACGCCAGGCCGGCAAGGCGGCTGGCGTACTGGGGCTTTGCTTTATCTCCGAGGGGGCGATCCCTTTCGCCGCCAAGGACCCGCTGCGGGTGATCCCGGCCAGCATCGCCGGCGGTGCCCTGACCGGTGCGCTGTCGATGTACTTCGGCTGCAAGCTGATGGCGCCGCACGGCGGGCTGTTCGTGCTGCTGATCCCCAACGCGATCAACCAGGCGCTGCCGTATCTGCTGGCCATCGTCGCCGGCAGCCTGCTCACCGGGGTGGTCTATGCCGTGATCAAACGCGCCGATGCCCCGCCGCTGGCGGTGGGGGCGGCGGCGTAGGCCCCTCTTACCCCATCCCTCTTCCTATAAGGGAGAGGGATGGGGTGCCCGGCGAGGGGGGGGGGGTCGTGGGTTCACCGCCGATCAGTGATGCTCACGCGTGGCGCGGAACTTGATCTCCGGCCAGCGCTCTTCCATCAGGCTGAGGTTGACCCGGGTCGGGGCCAGGTAGGTGAGGTGGCCGCCGCCGTCGACGGCGAGGTTCTCGTAGGCCTTGTCCTTGAACTCCTTGAGCTTCTTCTCGTCGCTGCAGTCGATCCAGCGCGCCGACCAGACGTTGATCGCCTCGTAGGCGCATTCCACCTTGTATTCCTCCTTCAGGCGGCTGGCGACCACGTCGAACTGTAGCACACCGACCGCGCCGAGGATGATGTCGTTGTTGCGCTCGGGGAAGAACACCTGGGTCGCGCCTTCCTCGGCCAGTTCCTGCAGGCCCTGGCGTAGCTGCTTGGATTTCAGCGGGTCCTTCAGGCGCACGCGGCGGAACAGTTCCGGGGCGAAGTGGGGGATGCCGGTGAAGCCCAGGCTCTCGCCTTCGGTGAAGGTGTCGCCGATCTGGATGGTGCCGTGGTTGTGCAGGCCGATGATGTCGCCGGCGAAGGCTTCGTCCAGGTGCTCGCGCTCGCTGGAGAAGAAGGTCAGCGCGTCGGCGACCTTGAGGTCCTTCTTGATGCGCACGTGGCGCATCTTCATGCCCTTCTCGTACTTGCCCGAACAGATACGCATAAAGGCGATGCGGTCGCGGTGTTTCGGGTCCATGTTCGCCTGGATCTTGAACACGAAGCCGCTGAACTTCTCCTCGATCGGTTCCACCACCCGTTCGTGGGCGGCGCGCGGCAGCGGGCGCGGTGCCCAGTCGACCACGGCGTCGAGCACCTGGTCGACGCCGAAGTTGCCCAGCGCGGTGCCGAAGAACACCGGGGTCATCTCGCCCTTGAGGAAGGCTTCGGCATCGAATTCGTGGCAGGCGCCCTGCACCAGCTCCAGCTGGTCGACGAAGTTGTCGTAGAGGTCGCCCAGGTGTGCGCGGGCCGCGTCCGAGTCGAGGTGCTCGATGATCTTCACCTCGGTACGCTCGTGGCCGTGGCCCGGGGTGTAGACGATGATCTTGTCTTCGGACAGGTGGTACACGCCCTTGAAGTCGCGGTAGCAGCCGATCGGCCAGGTGATGGGCGCGGCCTTGATGTTCAGCACCGCCTCGATCTCGTCGAGCAACTCGATGGGGTCGCGGATATCGCGGTCGAGCTTGTTGATAAAGCTCACAATCGGAGTATCCCGCAGGCGGCACACGTCCATCAGGGCGATGGTGCGCGGCTCCACGCCCTTGCCGCCGTCGAGCACCATCAGCGCGCTGTCCACCGCGGTCAGGGTGCGGTAGGTGTCTTCGGAGAAGTCTTCGTGGCCGGGGGTGTCGAGCAGGTTGATCATGTGCTCGCGGTAGGGGAACTGCATCACCGAGGTGGTGATGGAGATGCCGCGCTGCTTTTCCATCTCCATCCAGTCGCTGGTGGCGTGGCGGTCGGATTTGCGCGACTTCACCGTGCCGGCGACCTCGATGGCCTTGCCCATCAGCAGCAGCTTCTCGGTGATGGTGGTCTTACCGGCGTCCGGGTGGGAAATGATGGCGAAGGTACGGCGCTTGGCGACTTCGGCGGCCTGGGTGGTCATGGGCTGAACCTGGATGAAGATGGGGCGAAAAATTGGTCGCGAAGTATACAGCAAGCGCCGTGCGGGTGCCTGCACCTCGGTGGCGAGCCGCCGGCAGCTTGTCGCGCCGCTGCAGAGTGTCGGATGGGTTTTTGCGAAGCCAATCTCCGGCCTGGTCATGGCGCTGACTCAAGGCTGTTCTAGACTGTTTTGCCGCAAGGAGTTCGCCTGCCGGGCAAGCGGCTGCAGGCCGCGCCCGTTCAGCATTTCCGGGCATTTCGTGCGATATCCGGAACGATGAAATTTCCGGTTGATCTGAGGGGCGCATGGTCTTAAAGTCCGCGCCCGAACGTCCATGCTGGAAACGATCCATCCGGCTCAAGTACTGACGACGAGAGGTTGCCGGCCGGCCAGGTCGGTACCGGTGATGCTCGGCGACATGCCTTGGGAAGTAGGCGAACCAAAGTGGGGAAACTGTCAGACGTTCAGGCCGGAGCAACGCGCGGCCAGCCCCGACACGTGGCGGAACCTGTAAGCGGTTCTGCTGCCCGAATCAATGTGTTCCCGGTTTTGCCATTGGAGTCACCAGCATGTCGATCAAGGTCGAAGACTATTACGCACCCGCCACTTTTGCCCGCATGAAGGCGTTCGCCGATCAGCACGAAACCCCCTTCGTGGTGATCGACCGGCAGATCATCAGCGATGCCTACGATCAGCTGGGCAACTGCTTCCCGTTCGCCAAGGTCTACTACGCGGTCAAGGCCAACCCGGCCGTCGAGATCATCGAGCTGCTGCGCGACAAGGGCTCGAGCTTCGACATCGCCTCGATCTACGAGCTGGACAAGGTGATGGCCACCGGCGTTGGTCCCGAGCGCATCAGCTACGGCAACACCATCAAGAAGGCGCGCGACATCCGCTACTTCTTCGACAAGGGCGTGCGCCTGTTCGCCACCGACTCCGAGGCCGACCTGCGCAATATCGCCAAGGCCGCACCGGGCGCCAAGGTCTATGTGCGCATCCTCACCGAAGGCTCGACCAGCGCCGACTGGCCGCTGTCGCGCAAGTTCGGCTGCCAGCCGGACATGGCCCTGGACCTGCTGATCCTGGCCAAGCAGCTGGGCCTGGTGCCCTACGGCATCTCCTTCCACGTCGGCTCGCAGCAGCGCGACATCGACGTGTGGGACGCGGCCATCGCCAAGGTCAAGGTGATCTTCGAGCGCCTCAAGGAAGAAGACGGCATCACCCTGCAGATGATCAACATGGGCGGCGGCTTCCCGGCCAACTACATCCAGCGCACCAACGACCTGGAAACCTACGCCGAGGAAATCACCCGTTTCCTCAAGGAAGACTTCGGCGACGAGCTGCCAGAAATCATCCTCGAACCGGGTCGCTCGCTGATCGCCAACGCCGGCGTGCTGGTCTCGGAAGTGGTGCTGGTGGCGCGCAAGTCGCGCACCGCGGTGGAGCGCTGGGTCTACGCCGACGTCGGCAAGTTCAGCGGCCTGATCGAAACCATGGACGAGTCGATCAAGTTCCCGATCTGGACCGAGAAGAAGGGCGAGATGGAGGAAGTGGTGATCGCCGGTCCCACCTGCGACAGCGCCGACATCATGTACGAGCACTACAAGTACGGCCTGCCGCTCAACCTGGCCAGCGGCGACCGCCTGTACTGGCTGTCCACCGGTGCCTACACCACCAGCTACAGCGCGGTGGAGTTCAACGGCTTCCCGCCGCTGAAGTCCTACTACCTGTAAGCGACCTGCCTGGTCAGCAACGCCCACCTTGTGTGGGCGTTGTCATTTCTGCCGCCGGGCTTCTGCGCTTTCCCCCGGTTCGGCTGTAAACCCCTTTCCAGAGCGCTCTGTTGGCTAGGCGCGATTGTCAGTGACATATTTGTTACAAATTCTCCTTTGTAAATCGTTCGTAAAGATTGATTGCAACTGAATCTCATCTACTATCGCGCGCAGTTTTTATCTGGAGTGATTCTCGTGAGCGATAAGCATAACAAGCGTGCACCTCTTCCCCAGCGTCGCCTGCTGGCTTCGGCCGTCGGCCTGGCCCTGGCGTCCGGCTTCGCCGTGGCTCAGGACAGTGCAGTGGAGCTGGACAACGTCACCGTGCAGGGGCAGCAGGACCAGGGCTACAAGGTCGACAAGGCGTCCTCGCCGAAGCAGACCGCGGCGCTGCTGGATACCCCACAGACGATCAACATCATTCCCGAAGCGCTGTTTCGCGAGCAGAACGCGCGCACCCTCACCGAGGTGCTGAAAAACACCCCGGGGATCAGTTTCAACGCCGGTGAGAACGGCTTCGCCAGCGGCACCAACAACTTCAGCCTGCGCGGTTTCGACACCAGCGGCAGCATCTTCATCGACGGCGCCCGCGACAACGGCAGCTACACCCGCGACGTGTTCAACGTCGAGCAGGTGGAAGTGGCCAAGGGCCCGGCCGCCGACAACGGCCGCGGTGGCGCCGGCGGCTACGTCAATCTGGTGACCAAGACGCCGACCCTGGAAAGCTTCATTGCCGGTGGCGCCAGCTTCGGCTTCGATCAGTACGATTCCGAGGCGCGCCGCCGCGCCACCCTAGATACCAACCAGATCATCCACGACAGCGCCGCCTTCCGCCTCAACCTGCTGGTGGAAGACAGCGGCGTGGCCGGTCGCGAGCACGCCGAAAAGAACAGCTGGGGCCTGGCGCCGTCGCTGGCCTTCGGCCTGGGCACCGACACCCGCGCGATCTTCGCCTACGAGCACGTGCAGATGAACGACCGCCCGGACTGGGGCGTTTCCGGTGCGTCGGTCAAGGGCATGAAGGGCGACACGCCCTACAACCCGGCGCTGTCCGGGGTCGACCGCGACGAGTTCTACGGCCTCAAGTCGGACTTCGACGACACCACCAGCGATGCGCTGCTGGTGCGTCTGGAACACGACCTGTCCACCGGCATGACCCTGAGCAACCAGACCCGCTGGGCGCGCGTCGACCGCCAGGCGCGCTACACCCTGCCCTTCCAGTACCTGGGCGGCGACCAGCTGCGTACCGACACCCAGTTCTACGACCGGGTCAACACCAGCCTGAGCAACCTGACCAACCTGTCGGCGCAGTTCGCCACCGGTTCGATCAAGCACAACCTGGCCGCCGGCCTGGAGCTGACCCGCGAGGAGTCCGAGGCCGGCACCTATGCCGAGGTCAACCCGGGCAACGTCAATATCTTCGATCCGGACTGGGAGCGTAGCGGGCCGGTTTCCAAGCACAGCCGCCTGCGCGAGCGCAGCGACGTGACCGTCGACACCGTGGCGCTGTACCTCTACGACACCCTGGAGTTCACCCCGCAGTGGCAACTGACCGGCGGCCTGCGCCTGGAGCAGTACGACGTCGATATCCGCAGCCGTAACGTCCAGACCGGCGCCGCGGTGGGCGCCGACGGCTTCGACGACCGCGAGTTCAGCATCGGCGGCAAACTCGGCCTGGTCTACAAGCCGGCAGAGAACGGCAGTCTGTATGCCGCCTACGGCGTGTCCACCCAGCCGCCCGGCTCCTACCTGTCCAACCCGGACATCTCGCGGGTCAACGGCCAGGCCTTCCCCGGCTTCGTCCCGGGCGCCGATCCGGTGCGCGCGCACAACTACGAAGTCGGCACCAAGTGGGACTTCTTCGACAAGCGCCTGTCCACCACCGCAGCGCTGTTCTACACGGTGAAGAAGGACGTGGCCATCACCGGCCGCGACGCCGGCGAGACCAGCGACAGCCTCAAGGGCTACGGCGAGCAGGTGGTCAAGGGCCTGGAGCTGGGCGCCTCGGGCCAGATCACCGAGGCCTGGAACGTCTACGGCGGCATCGTCTTCATGGACAGCGAGCGCAAGCACAGCGCCTATCTGGACGAGGTGCGTCGACGCGCCAACGCCGGCGACTACGGCACTGCGCTGCGCACCGACGGCGACGAGCTGGCCTTCACCCCCAAGGTGTCTGGCAACCTGTGGACCACCTACCGCCTGCCGGTCGGCCTGACCCTGGGCCTGGGCGCGCAGCACGTCGGTTCGTCCTACCTGGGTCGCCCGGACGATGCCAGCCGTATCGTCGCCAACGGCCTGTACGGCAAGCTGCCGAGCTACACCACCTTCGCCGCCATGGCCAGCTACGAGGTCAACCAGAACCTCGATGTGCGCCTGAACGTCGACAACCTGACCGACGAGGAATACGCCGTCTCCAGCAACTGGAACGGTCGCCGCGTGCTGCTGGGCGACCCGCGTACCTTCACCCTGAGCACCAACTTCCGCTTCTAAGCGCAAGTGCCTGTGGCAACGCCCCGACCGCGCCAGCGGCCGGGGCGTTTGCCTATAGCAGGAGCGAGCGCCAGGCATGGCTGTCATAGTGGCCTCGCTCTCTTTAGAATTCTGCGCCAACGGCGAGCCGCCCTGGAGACCTCACCCATGCTGCATATCCCCGATCTGCTGAGCGCCGAGCAGCTGCGCCAGTGTCGCGCCGCGCTGCAGGCCGCCAACTGGCAGGACGGTCGGCACAGCGCCGGGCACCAGGCGGTCGGCGTCAAGGCCAACCAGCAACTGGCCCAGGACGATCCGCTGGCCCAGCAACTGGCCGAGTTCGTCCTCGCCCAGCTCGGCCAGAGCCCGCGTTTCATGGCCGCTGCACTGCCGCTCAAGGTGCTGCCGCCGCGCTTCAACCGCTACGCCGAGGGCGGCAGCTACGGCGCGCATATCGACAGCGCCGTGTTCAGCGTGCCGGGCACGCCGCACCGCATCCGCGCCGACCTGTCGGCCACCCTGTTCCTCAGCGAGCCGGACGAGTACGACGGCGGCGAGCTGGTGCTGCAGGACAAGCGCGTCAAGCTGCCTGCCGGCCATCTGCTGCTCTATTCCAGCGGCAGCCTGCACCGGGTCGAGCCGGTGACCCGCGGCGCGCGCCTGGCCGCCTTCTTCTGGGTGCAGAGCCTGGTGCGCGAGGAGTCGCAGCGTAACCTGCTGCTGGAGCTGGACGACAGCATCCAGGCGTTGCGCCAGCAACTGCCGGACAGCCCCGAGCTGCTGCGCCTGACCGGCGTCTACCACAACCTGCTGCGCCAGTGGTCGCAGACCTGAGCGCCCGACCCATAGCCCGGATGCAATCCGGGGATAGCTGGCGCGCATTTCCCGGATGGCATCCGGGCGACGAACAACTCGCGGAGAGGCTCCCATGCCCTTGCCCAAACTGCAGCAGATACCCGCAGAAATCGCCGCGCTGGCCGACTACGAGCGCTTCGCCCGCGAGCGCCTGAGCGAGCAGGCCTGGGCCTACCTGGCCGGCGGCGCCGCCGACGAGCTGACCCTGGCCGACAACCGTGCCGCCTTCGACCGCCTGCGCTTGCGCAGCCGCGTACTGCGCGACCTGAGCGGCGGCAACACGCGCCTGCGCCTGTTCGGCCAGGACTTCGACCACCCGATCTTCCTCGCCCCGGTGGCCTATCAGAAGCTGGCCCACCCCGACGGCGAGCTGGCCAGCGTGCTGGCGGCCGGCGCGGTGCGCGCCGGCATGCTGGTCAGCACCCAGGCCAGCGTCGAACTGGAAACTATCGCCGCCGCCGCGCAGACGCCGCTGTGGTTCCAGCTGTATATCCAGCCCGATCGCGACTTCACCGCGGCGCTGGTGCGCCGCGCCGAGGCGGCCGGCTACCAGGCGCTGGTGCTGACCGTGGATGCGCCGGTCAGCGGCGTGCGCAACCGCGAGCAGCGCGCCGGCTTCGCCCTGCCGGCGGGTGTCGAGGCGGTCAACCTGCGCGGCATGCGCCCGCTGCAGGCATCAATCGAGCCGCCTGCCGGCAGCCTGCTGCTCGGCGGCCCGCTATTGGCGGCGGCGCCGACCTGGGCCGATCTGGCCTGGCTGCGTGGTCTGACCCGCCTGCCGATCCTGCTCAAGGGCATCATGAGCGGCGCCGATGCCGAGCAGGCGCTGGCGGCGGGGATGGATGGGCTGATCGTCTCCAATCACGGCGGGCGCAGCCTGGACGGCCTGCCGGCGACCATCGAGGCGCTGCCGGAAGTGGCCGCCGCGGTGCAGAAGCAAGTGCCGCTGCTGCTCGACGGCGGCATTCGTCGCGGCAGCGACGTGCTCAAGGCGCTGGCCCTGGGCGCCGACGGAGTGCTGGTGGGAAGGCCCTATGTGTTCGGCCTGGCGGCGGCCGGCGCGGTGGGCGTGGCCCATGTGCTGCAGATGCTGCGCGGCGAACTGGAAGTGGCCATGGCCCTGACCGGCTGCCGCGACCTGGCCTCCATCGGTGCCGAAACTATCTGGCGGCCGGCGTAGCAGGCTGTTGAAAAACTACCTGCGTTGCCATCGCGGCGTTAAAAACAGGCTCGTGCGCGAGTCCGATCAAAATGCTCATTTACAGCTCGTAAAGTCGCCTGCGACCCCAGCCGTTTTTCGCCTGTTTTTGCGGGGCCGCCATCGGTATTGCGCTGGCTGCCTCGCCTACGTTTTTCAACGGCCTGCTGGGCGCGCGTTCAGCTCAGCTGCAGGGTCAGCGCGGCCAGCACGGCGTAGCGCGAGGCCTTGGCCAGGCTGACGAGGGCGAGGAATACCCACAGGCGTTCGCGCATCACCCCGGCGACCAGGGTCAGCGGGTCGCCGATCACCGGCAGCCAGCTCAGCAGCAGTGACCAGCGCCCATGGCGGGCGTACCAGGCCTGCGCCTGCTGCAGGCGCGCCGGGCTGACCGGGAACCAGCGGCGTTCCCGGTAGCGCTCGAGGGAGCGGCCGAGCAGCCAGTTGATCCAGGAACCCAGCACGTTGCCGCAGGTGGCCACCAGCAGCAGGGCCCAGAGGGCGTGTTCGCCGTGCAGCAGCAGGCCCACCAGCACGGCCTCCGACTGCAGCGGCAGCAGGGTGGCGGCGCCGAAGGCGGAGAGGAACAGGGCCGGGTAGGCGGACAGGCTCAGCATCGTGGCGTTGCGCCGACCGGGCGGCCGGCGCGGACGGGAATCAGGACTGCGACTCCTGGCCCTGGTGGGCCATGATCTCTTCCAGGCTCAGGCCGGTGAGGCCGTGGATGGTCTTCCACAGGTAGTAGAAGATCGCCATCAGCATGATCATCGAGGGGATGGCGATCATCGGGTAGCTGAGCAGGGTCATGCGCCCCAGCTCGTCGTTGAACGCCTCGGTGCCGGCCGGGCTGACGACTATCCACTTGGCCAGCACGTAGTTCATCAGCGAGGAGAAGAAGAAGGTGCCGCTGAGCCAGTAGGTGGCGCGCATCAGCCGCGTCTCGAAGTGCTCGAGGTGGCCGCCCTGTTCCAGGCGCTGGTGGATCTTGTCGACGTTGAGCACCGACTTGTTGAACAGCAGGGTGCGGATCAGCGGGTAGCGGGTGCGGGTCGAGACCAGCACGGCGATGCCGATCAGCCCGGGGATCGCCGCCTCCTTGACTGCCAGCCACTGAGTGTCGAGGTGCAGCAGGCCGATGCCGCCGGTCAGCGCCACGCTGATCAGGCCGAGCAGGGCGATGAAGTTGAACTTGCGGTACTTGATCAGCTCGAACGCGCCCCAGCCCAGCGGGAACGCCAGCGCCAGCAGCAGCGCGCCGTCGGCGCCGAGGCGCTCGTCGCCGCTGAGCTTCATCAGGATGAACGAGGGGATCAGGATGCTGATGGCCAGGTCGATCAGCGGGCGGGGCTTGTGCGTCGGGATGCGGCTGTCGGTGGTAGCGGTCATAACGTCTGGAGTCTGCGTAGGAGGCCCGATGATCGCCTGCCCGGCGCGCCAGGGCTAGCCCGACCGTCGGTTGGAATGTGAAAAAGTATGAGCCGACAGCTGGGCGACAGGCGCTGCAGGGCGAACCGGCGGCGTCGCGCCTGCAGCTGCTGCCCGAACCGCGCGTGCTGACTGCGGCGGAGCTGGTCGACGCCGCCGCCGCCGCCGAGCAGCCTTGGTGATGCGCCGGGCAGGCGTTTATCATCGTGCGCCTGGTCGCTCCGAATCCTGCAGTGGGGCGCGCCTCAGTCGGTGGCCGCTGATGACCCTGAAATGCAAAGCCTGTGTCCTGTTGTTGCTCTGCAGCCTGGCCACCTCCCTGGCCGCCGAGCTGCGCCTGTACACCGAGGACTATCGGCCGTTCAGCTACCTGGAGGACGGCCAGCCGAGCGGCATGGCAGTGGCGGTGGTCGAGGAACTGATCCGCCGCACCGGCGAGTCGGCGCGCATCGAAGTGGTGCCCTGGACGCGCGGTTACCACCAGGTTCGCCGGCTGCCCGATACGGCGCTGTTCTCCACCGTGCGCACGGCGCCGCGCGAGGCGCTGTTCCACTGGGTCGGCCCCATCGCCCGCGGCCATACGCGCTTCTACAGCCGCAAGGCGGACGGCCTGCACGTCGCCGACCTGGACGGCGTGCGCCGTCTCGGTCCCCTGGCCGTGCCCAAGCAGTGGTACTCCTACGAGCTGCTGACCGAGCTGGGCCTGGACAACCTTTACGGCGTGCCGACGCCGCAGGACATGCTGCGCATGTTCCGCCACGGCCGGGTCAAGCTGCTGCTCGCCAACAGCCTGACCCTCGACGGCATGCTGGCCGAACAGGGCATGCAGGCCGAGCAGCTGCAGGCGCAGTTCGACCTGATGCCCAACGATTCCTACATCGCCTTCTCCCGCCAGACCGATGCGCGGCGCGTGGAGCGCTGGCAGCAGGCGCTGCTGGAGATGCGCCGTGACGGCAGCCTGGAACGCATCTACCGGCACTGGTTGCCCTGGGTCGATGCCGAGACCTTGGCCGAGCTGCTGCGCGACGACTGAGCGCTCGGCACGCCTCCTGCCGCAGCGCGCCGAGTGACACCGCTCGGCCAGCGGTGGCGCATGTCGGTGTCCTGCGCCCCGGTTCGTCGCGTCTATCCGGGTAACCCTACAGCCGATCCGCGATTCACCTGACTGGAATACGCACCATGCCCATCCTGCAACGCGCCTCCCACCACCAACTGCGCAGCGCCTTTCGCGCGCTGCTGGCCTCCGACCGCTGCTACCACACCGCCTCGGTGTTCGACCCGATGTCCGCACGGATCGCCGCCGACCTGGATTTCGAGGTCGGCATCCTCGGCGGCTCGGTGGCCTCGCTGCAGGTGCTGGGGGCGCCGGACTTCGCCCTGATCAGCCTGAGCGAGTTCGTCGAGCAGGCCACGCGCATCGGCCGGGTCGCGCGCCTGCCGGTGATCGCCGACGCCGACCATGGCTACGGCAACGCGCTCAACGTGATGCGCACGGTGGTCGAACTGGAGCGTGCCGGGGTGGCCGCGCTGACCATCGAGGACACCCTGCTGCCGGCGCAGTTCGGCCGCAAGTCCACCGACCTGATCTCGGTCGAGGAGGGTGTCGGCAAGATCCGCGCGGCGCTGGAGGCGCGCATCGATCCGGAGCTGGCGATCATCGCCCGCAGCCACGCCGGGGTGCTCGAGGCCGACGAGGTGATCCGCCGCACCCGCGCCTACCAGGCTGCCGGCGCCGACGCCATCTGCCTGGTCGGGGTCAAGGATTTCGCCCACCTGGAGCAGATCGCCGGCGGCCTTGGCGTGCCGCTGATGCTGGTCACCTACGGCAACCCGCAGCTGCGCGACAACGCCCGCCTGGCGCGGCTCGGCGTGCGCATCCTGGTCAACGGCCACGGCGCCTACTTCGCCGCGATCAAGGCCACCTACGACTGCCTGCGCGAGCAGCGCGGCATCGAGCCGGGCGATCTCAACGCCACCGAGCTGACCCACAAGTACAGCCTGCCCGAGGACTATATCGTCTGGGCCCGCGAGTTTATGGAGGTCAAGGAGTGACGACGGGCTGCTCTTGAACTTCGCCCGCCGTGGGCGCATATCTGTCTGGTGGGGGCGAGGAGACAGACGATGGCAGGCGGTTGGGCGAGCGACACGGCAGTACAGGAACAGATCGACAGCAGCATCGAGGACGCCGTGGCGCGCGCCCGCAGCCAGCTGCCGAAAGGCGAGAGCCTGCGCCACTGCGAGGAATGCGGCGCGGCGATTCCCGAGGCGCGCCGCCAGGCCATTCCCGGCGTACGCCTGTGCGTGGCCTGCCAGGCCGAGCACGACCGCGAGCAGGCCGCTTTCAGCGGCTACAACAGGCGCGGCAGCAAGGACAGTCAGCTGCGCTGATCAGGGCGTGACGGAGTAGCCGCGCCCGCTCATGCAATTGATATAGGCCTGCTGCGCGTTGTCGCCGGCGCTGTCGTTGCGACGGTTTTCGCGCCGCTCCTGGCGCTGCCTGGAGCCTCCCACGGCCATGCCGACTGCCGCCGCGTCGCGCGCCTGATTCTGCCGGTAATCCTGCTTGATATCGTCGTCCACCCGGTCGTAGACCTCGTCGTGGCGATTGCCGCGAATCTGCGCCGCCGTGGCACCCACCGCGGCACCTTTGGCCGCGCCGCGCAGGCGCTCGCCACCGACGCCGTCGTTGCCGCTCTGCGTTTGGCTGCCGCCGGCCTGGGCCTGGCAGCTGGCAATATCGGCTTGAATCTGCTCCGGGCTTTGCCCCTGCAGGGGCGTCAGTGTTTCCGCCTGGGCGAGGGGCAGGCTGAGCAGCAACAGGCCGCCGAGTAGGCGGCAAGACGGCGAGGGCGGGCGCATGAGGTCGATCTCCCATCGGAGGGATGGATTTTCACTATAGTCCCGCCATGGACGGCCGCTGGCGCCCGCTCGGGTTTGCCGACGGGCGTTCGATGGACGGTCCGGTCGGAGGCGTGGTGCCCCTGGGCAAAGCGGCGAATGCTCGCTAGAGTTGGTAGCCTGCTAACTATTCGTTTGGTTTGTTTCGTGCCGACTTCCCATCGCCCGGGCCTGGGCATCCTGCTGATCCTCGCCGCCGGCCTGTTGCTGGCCAGCCACGACGCCCTGTCGAAATCCCTGACCCAGCTCTACCCGGTGCTGCTGGTGGTGTGGGCGCGCTACCTGGCGCAGACCCTGTTGATGGCGGTGCTGTTCGCCCCGCGCCTGGGCTGGGACCTGGTGCGCACCCGGCGGCCCTGGCTGCAACTGACGCGTGGCCTGAGCCTGGTGGCGATCAGCCTGCTGTTCTTCAGTGCACTGCGCTACATACCGCTGGGCGAGGCGACGGCGGTGATCTTCCTGGCGCCGCTGGTGGTGATCCTGCTATCGGCCTTCGTGCTCAAGGAGCAGATCGGCGCCGGGATATGGCTGGCGGTGGGCTGCGGTCTGCTCGGTGTGCTGATCATCGTGCGCCCTGGCGGCGCGCTGTTCACCCCGGCAATCCTGCTGCCGTTCGCGGCGGCGCTGTGCTTCGGCCTCTACCAGCTGCTCACCCGGCGCCTGAGCGCCACCGACCATCCGGCCACCAGCAACTTTCTCACCAGCCTGCTCGGCGCGCTGCTGATGAGCCTGGCGCTGCCCTGGGTCTGGCAACTACCGGAGTTCTCCCACGGCCTGCTGATGGCGGCGCTCGGCGCCCTGGCGATGACCGGGCACATGCTGCTGACCCACGCCTACCGTTTCGCCAGCGCGGCCAGCCTGGCGCCCTTCACCTACGGCCAGATCGTCATCGCCACCCTGCTGAGCATGCTCTTCTTCGCCCACACCCCGGACGCCGGCGGCATCGCCGGCATGGCCATCATCATCCTAAGCGGCCTGTGTCTGGCCTGGAGCCAGCGGCGGACGGGCTAGATACGGTTGTGGCGCATTCGGTGGGTCGAGGCGCCTGCGCCCAAGCCCAACGGGGGCAGGACTGTCGGCTGCTTCAAAACAGAAAATAGCGCTGCGCCATCGGCAGCACCTCGGCCGGCTCGCACCAGAGCAGTTGGCCGTCGGCTTTGACCTGGTAGTTCTGCGGGTCGACCTCGATGTTCGGCAGGTAGCCGTTGTGGATCAGGTCGGTCTTCTGCACCTCGCGGCAGCCTTTGACCACACCGATTTTCTTCTGCAGGCCGAGCTGCTGCGGCACGCCGGCGTCGAACGCGGCCTGGCTGATAAAGGTGATGCTGGTGGCATGGCGGCTGCCGGCGTAGCTGGCGAACATCGGCCGGTAGTGCACCGGTTGCGGCGTGGGGATCGAGGCGTTGGCGTCGCCCATCAGGCTGGCGGCGATGGCGCCGCCCTTGAGGATCAGCGTCGGTTTCACCCCGAAGAAGGCCGGGCGCCAGAGCACCAGGTCGGCCCACTTGCCCACTTCCACCGAGCCCACCTCGTGGCTGATGCCATGGGTGATGGCGGGGTTGATGGTGTACTTGGCGATGTAGCGCTTGGCGCGGAAGTTGTCGTTGCCGGGCACGTCCTCGGGCAGCGGGCCGCGCTGCTGCTTCATCTTGTCGGCGGTCTGCCAGGTGCGGGTGATCACCTCGCCGACGCGGCCCATGGCCTGGCTGTCGGAGCTGATCATGGAGAAGGCGCCGAGGTCATGCAGGATATCCTCCGCCGCAATGGTTTCCCGGCGTATGCGGCTTTCGGCAAACGCGACGTCCTCGGCGATGCTCGGGTCGAGGTGGTGGCAGACCATCAGCATGTCCAGGTGTTCGTCGATGGTGTTCTCGGTGAACGGCCGGGTCGGGTTGGTCGAGCTGGGCAGCACATTCGGGAAGCCGCACGCCTTGATGATATCCGGCGCGTGACCGCCGCCGGCGCCCTCGGTGTGGTAGGTGTGGATGGTGCGGCCTTTGAAGGCGCCGAGGGTGGTTTCGACGAAGCCGGACTCGTTCAGCGTGTCGGTGTGGATCGCCACCTGCACGTCGTACTTGTCGGCGACGCTCAGGCAGTTGTCGATGGCCGCCGGGGTGGTGCCCCAGTCCTCGTGCAGCTTGAGGCCGATGGCGCCGGCCCTGACCTGCTCGATCAACGGCTCGGGCAGCGAGGCGTTGCCCTTGCCGGTGAAGCCCAGGTTCATCGGGAAGGCGTCGGCAGCCTGCAGCATGCGCGCCATGTGCCAGGGCCCGGAAGTGCAGGTAGTGGCATTGGTACCGGTGGCCGGCCCGGTGCCGCCACCGATCATGGTGGTGACGCCGCTCATCAGCGCCTCTTCGATCTGCTGCGGGCAGATGAAGTGGATATGGGTGTCGATGCCGCCGGCGGTGAGGATCATGCCCTCGCCGGCGATCACCTCGGTGCCGGCGCCGATCGCGATGGTCACGTCGGGCTGGATATCCGGGTTGCCGGCCTTGCCGATGGCGTGGATGCGCCCGTTCTTGAGGCCGACGTCGGCCTTGACGATGCCCCAGTGGTCGATGATCAGCGCGTTGGTGATCAGGGTGTCGACCACGTCGGCGGCGCACAGCTGGCCCTGGCCCATGCCGTCGCGGATCACCTTGCCGCCGCCGAACTTCACTTCCTCGCCGTAGCTGGTGAAGTCCTTCTCCACTTCGATCCACAGGTTGGTATCGGCCAGGCGCACCTTGTC
Organism: Pseudomonas sp. AOB-7; assembly: GCF_003696305.1. GTDB lineage: Bacteria > Pseudomonadota > Gammaproteobacteria > Pseudomonadales > Pseudomonadaceae > Aquipseudomonas. Next base: position 166,647 of record NZ_RFFK01000003.1, read on the forward strand.
GCCGACGGTGGGGCCGAACATATCGGCGTAGGCTTGTCTGCTGATCTTCATTGGTTCGTCCCGTTGGGTGCGCCGTGCGCACCATCGCTATCCGCGTTGTTTGTGGCGCGCATGGCCCAGGCGGCCCCGCGACACCCTACTCGTCAAAGGTCGCCCATTACCCGGCCGGCGAAGCCGAATACCCGGCGCGCGCCGGCCAAATCGACCAGCTCCACCTCGCGGCTCTGCCCCGGCTCGAAACGCACCGCGGTGCCCGCCGGGATATTCAGGCGCATGCCACGGGTGCTGGCACGGTCGAACAGCAGCGCATCGTTGGTCTCGAAGAAGTGGTAGTGCGAGCCGACCTGGATGGGGCGGTCGCCGCTGTTGGCCACGGACAGGGTCAGGGTGCGGCGGCCGGCATTGAGCTCGATCTCGCCGTCGGCAATCTGGTATTGGCCGGGAATCATGGGCGGTTCACTCCAGAATCAGTTGCATAAAGGTCAGATCCAGCCAGCGGCCGAACTTGCGGCCGACCTGGGGCATCTGCCCGGTGGTGACGAAACCCAGGCGCTGGTGCAGGCGGATCGAGGCGGCGTTTTGCGACTCGATGGCGGCGACCATGACGTGCAGGGCGGCGGCGCGGGCGCGTTCGATCAGCGCCTGCATCAGCACAGGTCCCAGGCCCTGGCCGCGCTGGTCGCTGCGCACATACACCGAGTGTTCGACGGTCTGGCGAAAGCCCTCGATGCTGCGCCAGGTGCCGTAGCTGGCATAGCCGACCACCCCGCCGGCGGCATCGCGTGCCACCAGCACGGGAAAGCCCGCCGCCGTGCGCTCGGCCAGCCAGGCGCGGCGGTTGGCCAGGTCCACCAGGGTCTCGTTCCAGATCGCCGTGGTGTACGCCACCGCGTCGTTGTAAATGGCCAGGATGCCGGGCAGGTCGGCCTCGCCGGCGTCATGTATCGAATAGCTCATGGTTCAGGCAATCGGCTGGTGGACGGTCACCAGCTTGGTGCCGTCGGGGAAGGTGGCCTCGATCTGGATCTCCGGGATCATCTCCGGCACGCCCTCCATCACCTGCTCGCGGCTCAGCAGGGTAGTGCCGAAGTGCATCAGCTCGGCCACGGTGCGGCCGTCGCGGGCGCCTTCGAGCAGGGCGGCGGAGATATAGGCCATGGCCTCCGGGTAGTTGAGCTTGACCCCGCGGGCCAGGCGACGCTCGGCCACCAGGCCGGCGGTGAAGATCAGCAGCTTGTCTTTCTCGCGTGGACTCAGATCCATCTCGTGACTCCGTTTCTGGGCGACCGCCTGTCGCAGCCGCCGCAATCATTGGGGTAGCCAAGGCGCGTGCCTTGGCCCTACATCCGTCAGGTACTCCAGATGCGCGGCAGCAGCGCCTCGCGACCGAGCAGCGCCGGGCGCAGCAGGCGCCACAGGGCGATCAGCCAGGCGCGCGCCTGCAGCGCCTCGCTGGCCAGGCAGCGGGCGATCAGCAGGCCCGAGAGCTGGCTGAGGTCGCCGCGCACGCCGTCGATCTTCAGTTCGCGGCAGCGTTCCAGCAATTCGCTGTCCACTTCGCCGCTGGCCAGCAGGGTGGCGAATACCGGCTGGCCGTCGAGGCCCACGGGCGAGTCGAGCAGGCCGTCGCCGCCGGTTACGCGCTGGCGCTCGTGCCACAGCAGCTGGCCGTCGCGGCGGATACCCAGGGCGGCCTGGAAGTGGCCGCTGGCGAAACGCTCGGCGGCGGCGGGGCGGCCGAGGGCGACGATGTCCCAGTACAGCAGGCGGGCGTCGCCGTGCAGCTCGATCTGCGTGTGCAGTTCGGCCTGGGCGCCGGCGTAGACGATGGTCTCCTGCGGCAGCCATTCCAGGGTGGCGCCGGCCGCGGCGCTCAGGCGCAGCTCCTGGCGGGCGACGCCGGCGGCGCGGTACCACTTGGCGGCGCCGGGGCTGGTGAGCTGCACCCAGGTGCCTTCGCCGGCATGGGCGGAGATGTCCAGGCGGTCGCCGCCGGCGATGCCGCCGGGCGGATGGACGATGATGTGCTGGCAGACTTGCGGCCCTTCGGCATAGAGGTGCTTCTGCACCCTAAGAGGGCCGAGGTGGCGCCTTTGCACTGGCGTGGTGCGTTCGCCGTGGCGTGCGTAGGCCAGCTCCAGCTCGGCGGGCCAGCTCGGCGTGAACGGGGCGACAGGCAGGTTCATGACAGGGCAAAGATTTCCGCGCATTAGTTGACCGAGTGGGCAAGCAAGAGGCGTGCCTCGAACCAATTCGGTGCGTGGGGCGCGCCGTGCGCGTCTGGACTGCGCTGACCCGAGAGGGCGGCGGTGCGCGCGGCGCACCCTACTAGATGGCCACCAGCCCGCGCACGCCCTCGGCTTCCATATTCTCGCCGCGGCCCTGCTGGACGATCTCGCCGCGGCTCATCACCAGGTACTGGTCGGCCAGTTCGGCGGCAAAATCATAGAACTGCTCCACCAGCAGGATGGCCATATCGCCACGTTCCGCCAGTTTGCGGATCACTGCGCCGATTTCCTTGATCACCGAGGGCTGGATGCCTTCGGTGGGTTCGTCGAGGATCAACAGGCGCGGCTGGCTGGCCAGGGCGCGGCCGATGGCCAGCTGTTGCTGCTGGCCGCCGGAGAGGTCGCCGCCGCGGCGATGCTTCATCTCGCGCAGCACCGGAAACAGTTCGTAGATGAACTCCGGCACGGCCTTGGCCTGGCCGGCGGGGAAACGCGACAGGCCCATCAGCAGGTTTTCCTCCACCGTCAGGCGACCGAAGATTTCGCGGCCCTGCGGCACGTAGGCGATACCGGCCTGTACGCGCTGGTGCGGCTTGTGGCCGGTGATGGCCTGGCCCTCCCACTGCACGCTGCCGTCCTTGGCCGGGATCAGGCCCATCAGGCATTTGAGCAGGGTGGTCTTGCCCACGCCGTTACGGCCGAGCAGGCAGGTGACTTCGCCGACCTTCACGTCGAACGACAGGCCACGGAGGATATGGCTGCCGCCGTAGTACTGGTGGAGTTGTTCAACTTGCAGCATGTCGATGTCCTTTGCGTAGGGTGGAGCGGGGCGCGTAGCTCGCGCGCTATCGATCCACCGTGCGATGCCATTGGTGGATGAAAAAAGCGTCATCCACCCTACGAATCCCTTACCGACCGAGATACACCTCGATCACCCGCTCGTCGTTCTGCACCTGCTCCAGCGAGCCTTCGGCCAGCACGCTGCCCTGGTGCAGCACGGTGACGTGGTCGGCGATGGAGCCGACAAAGCCCATATCGTGCTCGACCACCATCAGCGAATGCTTGCGCGCCAGGGACTTGAACAGCTCGGCGGTGAACTCGGTTTCGGCGTCGGTCATGCCCGCCACCGGCTCGTCGAGCAGCAGCAGGTGCGGCTCCTGCATCAGCAGCATGCCGATCTCCAGGAACTGCTTCTGGCCGTGGGAGAGCAGGCCGGCCGGGCGGTGGCGCGAGGCGTCCAGGCGGATGGTGGCGAGCACCTCGTCGATGCGGTCCTTCTGCTCGCCGGACAGGCGGGCGCGCAGGCTGGCCCACACCGACTTGTTGGTCTTCTGCGCCAGCTCCAGGTTTTCGAACACCGAGAGCGCCTCGAATACCGTCGGCTTCTGGAACTTGCGGCCGATGCCGGCCTGGGCGATCTGCACCTCGCTCATGGCGGTCAGGTCGTACTGCTCGCCGAAGTAGGCCACGCCGTTGTCCGGGCGGGTCTTGCCGGTGATCACGTCCATCATGGTGGTCTTGCCGGCGCCGTTGGGGCCGATGATGCAGCGCAGTTCGCCGACGCCGATATACAGGGTCAGGTCGGTCAGCGCCTTGAAGCCGTCGAAGCTGACGTTGATCGCTTCCAGGGTAAGGATGGTGCCGTGGCGCACGTTGACGCCCTTGCCGACGTTCTTGCCGGTATCCAGCGCCAGGCCGGTGGGATCGAAGGCCGCTTCGAGCATGGCTTCGGGAACGGGGGCGGTTCTCATTGATCCTTCTCCTTGCGCAGCAGACCCACCACGCCCCTGGGCAGGAACAGGGTGACGACGATAAACAGCGCGCCCAGGGCGAACAGCCAGTATTCCGGGAAGGCCACGGTGAACCAGCTCTTCATGCCGTTGACCAGGCCGGCGCCGAGCAGCGGGCCGATCAGCGTGCCGCGCCCGCCCAGGGCGACCCAGACGGCGGCCTCGATGGACTGGGTCGGTGCCATCTCGCTGGGGTTGATGATGCCCACCTGCGGCACGTACAGCGCGCCGGCCAGGCCGCACAGCACGGCAGAGAGCACCCAGATAAACAGCTTGTAGCCGCGCGGATCGTAGCCGCAGAACATCAGGCGGTTCTCGGCGTCGCGCAATGCGGTCAGCACCCGGCCGAACTTGCTGCGCGCCAGGCGAAAGCCCAGGTACAGGCTGCCGACCAGCAGGGCCACGGTGGCGATAAACAGCGCGGCGCGGGTGCCGGCGGCGGTGATATCGAAGCCGAGGATGCGGGTGAAGCCGGTAAAACCGTTATTGCCGCCAAAGCCGGTTTCGTTGCGGAAGAACAGCAGCATGCCGGCGAAGGTCAGCGCCTGGGTCATGATCGAGAAGTACACGCCCTTGATCCGCGAGCGGAAGGCGAAGAAGCCGAACACCAGCGCCAGCAGGCCCGGCGCCAGCACCACCAGGCACAGGGCCCAGAGGAAGCTGGAGGTGCCGTACCAGTACCAGGGCAGCTCGCTCCAGGCCAGGAAGCTCATAAAGGCCGGCAGGCCATCGCCCGCCGATTGGCGCATCAGGTACATGCCCATGGCGTAGCCACCGAGGGCGAAGAACAGGCCGTGGCCCAGCGACAGCATGCCGGCGTAGCCCCAGACCAGATCCAGGGCCAAGGCGACTATGGCGTAGCAGAGGATCTTGCCCACCAGGGTCAGGCTGTAGGCCGAGACATGCAGGGCGTGGTCGGCCGGCAGCAGGTGCAGCAGCGGCATGGCGAGCAGCACGGCCAGCACCAGCAGGCCGATGGCCAGCGAGACCTGCGGGCCGAGCTTGGCGCTGGCGCGCGCCAGCAGCGTTTGATTGAGTGGCATGGTCATCAGTCGATCACCCGTCCCTTGAGTGCGAAGAGCCCTTGGGGCCGCTTCTGGATAAACAGAATGATCAGCGCGAGGATCAGGATCTTGCCCAGCACGGCGCCGATCTGCGGTTCGAGGAACTTGTTCAGCACGCCCAGGCCGAAGGCGGCGGTGACGCTGCCGGCCAGCTGGCCGACGCCGCCGAGCACCACCACCAGGAAGGAGTCGATGATGTAGCTCTGCCCCAGGTCCGGCCCGACGTTGCCGATCTGGCTCAGGGCCACGCCACCAAGGCCGGCGATACCCGAGCCGAGGCCGAAGGCGAGCATGTCGACGCGGCCGGTCGGCACGCCGCAGCAGGCGGCCATATTGCGGTTCTGGGTGACGGCACGGACGTTAAGGCCGAGACGGGTCTTGTTCAGCAGCAGCCAGGTCAGCAGCACCACGAACAGGGCGAAGCCGATGATCACGATGCGGTTGTACGGCAGCACCAGGTTGGGCAGCACCTGCACGCCGCCGGACAGCCAGTAGGGGTTGGCCACTTCGACGTTCTGCGCGCCGAAGGTGACGCGCACCAGCTGGATCAGGATCAGGCTGATACCCCAGGTGGCCAGCAGGGTTTCCAGCGGGCGACCGTACAGGTGGCGGATCACCGTGCGCTCCAGGGCCATGCCGATGGCCGCGGTGACCAGGAAGGCGATGGGCAGGGCGAGCAATGGGTAGAGGGCGAGGTAACCAGGAGCGAATTTCTGGAAGGCGATCTGCACCATATAGGTGGTGTAGGCGCCGAGCATCAGCATCTCGCCGTGGGCCATATTGATCACCCCGAGCAGGCCGAAGGTGATGGCCAGGCCCAGCGCCGCCAGCAGCAGGATCGAACCCAGCGACAGGCCGCTAAAGGCCTGGCCGAGCAGCTCGCCGACCAGCAGCTTGTTCTTCACCTGGGCCAGGCTTTTTTCTGCGGCGCTGCGCACGGCGGTGTCGCTTTCCTCACCATCGAGCAGGGCCTCCAGGCGGGTGCGCGCCAGCGGGTCGCCGGTCTGGCCGAGGCGCTCCACGGCGGCCAGGCGCACGGCCGGATCCTCGGCTGCCAGTTGCAGGTTGGCCAGGGCCAGGGTCAGGGCGTCGCGCACGGCCTCGTCGGCCTCGATGCTCAGGCGGCTTTCCAGCAGCGGCAGCAGGGCCGGCGGGGTATTGCGTTGCAGCTGTTTGGCGGCCTCGAGGCGGACGGCGGCATCCTTGTCGAGCAACTCATGGCTGGCCAGGGCGCTGGCGATCAGCCCGCGCAGGCGGTTGTTCAGGCGCAGTTTGCGCGGCGTGCCGTTGGGCTCCGCTTGGCCGTCGGCGGCTTGCCAGGTGCCGGCCTGATGGATAAAGGCGCGCTTGTCGGCGTCGCCGGCGACGCGGCCCTGTTGCAGCGCCTGCAGCAGCGGCAGACGTTCAGGCGTGGGCGCGGCGGCCCAGTCCTGCAGCAGCTTGGCCTGCTTGGCCGGGTTGGCGGCGACGAAGGCGTCGGCCTCATTGGCGCTGGCAGCCAGAGGTAGCAGCAGCAACAGGCCGAGCAGAATTCGGGTAAGGGCAGTGGGCATAAGGGGGTGTCCTTGGCGTAGCCCGGATGCAATCCGGGCGCGGTCTTCCCGGATTGCATCCGGGCTACAGCGACCCTCTCCCTGCGCGGGCCGCTGCCCCTCTGCCGCTTGCGGGAGAGGGACAGGGGGAGAGGGGCTTTTGCCTTAGTTCGACTTCACCGCGTAATCCGGCTTCTTGTCGTTGCCTTCGATATAGGGGCTCCACGGCTGGGCGCGGATCGGGCTGTCGGTTTCCCAGACCACGGAGAACTGCCCGTCTTCCTGGATTTCGCCGATCATCACCGGCTTGTGCAGGTGGTGGTTGCTCTTGTCCATGGTCAGGGTGTAGCCGCTCGGCGCCTCGAAGGTCTGGCCGTAGATGGCCTCGCGCACCTTGTCCACTTCGGTGGTGCCGGCCTTCTCCACGGCCTGGGCCCACATATGGATGCCGACGTAGGTGGCTTCCATCGGGTCGTTGGTCACCGCCTTGTCGGCGCCCGGCAGGTTCTTGGCCTTGGCATAGGCCTTCCACTTGTTGACGAACTCGGTGTTGACCGGGTTTTCCACCGACTGGAAGTAGTTCCAGGCGGCCAGGTGGCCGACCAGCGGCTTGGTGTCGATGCCGCGCAGTTCTTCCTCGCCCACCGAGAAGGCCACCACCGGCACGTCGGTGGCTTCCAGGCCCTGGTTGGCCAGTTCCTTGTAGAAGGGCACGTTGGAGTCGCCGTTGACGGTGGAGATCACCGCGGTCTTGCCGCCGGCGGAGAACTTCTTGATGTTGGCGACGATGGTTTGATAGTCGCTGTGGCCGAAGGGGGTGTAGACCTCTTCGATATCCTTCTCGTCGACGCCCTTGCTGATCAGGAAGGCGCGCAGGATCTTGTTGGTGGTGCGCGGATAGACGTAGTCGGTGCCGAGCAGGAAGAAGCGCTTGGCGGCGCCGCCGTCCTCGCTCATCAGGTACTCGACCGCCGGGATGGCCTGCTGGTTCGGCGCCGCGCCGGTGTAGAAGACGTTGGGCGACAGCTCCTCGCCTTCGTACTGCACCGGGTAGAACAGCAGGCCGTTGAGCTCTTCATAGACCGGCAGCACGGATTTGCGCGACACGCTGGTCCAGCAGCCGAAGGTCACCGCGACCTTGTCCTGGGTCAGCAGCTGACGACCGCGTTCGGCGAACAGCGGCCAGTTGGAGGCCGGGTCGACCACCACCGGCTCGAGCTGCTTGCCGAGCACGCCGCCCTTGGCGTTGATCTCGTCGATGGTCATCAGCGCCATGTCTTTCAGCGAGGTTTCGGAGATCGCCATGGTGCCGGACAGCGAATGCAGGATGCCGACCTTGATGGTCTCGGCGGCCTGTACGGTCCAGGTCATGCCCATGGCGGCGATGGAAGCGGAAAGGGTAAAGGCCTTGATCAGGCTGCGACGTTGCATGGTGCGATCTCCATTCACAGATGTGAGTAAGTGGACAGCGTTGTTATTGGTCATGCAGTGAAGGTCATGGCTCGGCTATTCCGGCATCGGCTGCACGCGCTGGCGAGCGCCGTACAGCTTGTGCAGGGTGATGCTGTGCACCTCTGCCTGGCTGACCTCTATATGGCTCTTGAGCAATTGCTGTGCCTCTTCTAGGCGCCGAGTCAGGATCGCTTCGAGAATTTGCCCGTGTTCGGCGTAGGTCAGCTCGATGCGCTGCGCCTGGGTGAAATCCAGGCGCCTTAGAATGCGGATCTTCTCGCTGACCTCGCGGTGCACGCGGGCCATCTCGCGGTTGCCGGCGGCCTCCAGCAATTGGCAATGGAAGGCCTCGTCGAGGCGTGAAACGGCGGCGCCGTCCTGCAATTGCGCCTCTTTACGCACCAACCAGGTGCGCTCGAGCGCCTGCAGTGCGGCGGGCTGTTCGTCGTTGGGGCGCAGGCACAGCCGGCGTACGGCCTCGAGTTCGAGGACGACGCGCAGCTCGTAGAGTTCGTCGAAGTGGGCGAAGTCCAGCGGGCGTACCTGCCAGCCGCTGCGAAAGTGCACCTCGAGAAAACCCTCGCGTTGCAGGCGATGCAGGGCCTGGCGCACCGGCGTGCGGCTGGCGGCGACGCGCTCGGCCACCTCGCCCTCGGAGAAGCGGTCGCCGGGCATCAGGCGGAACTCGAAGATGTCGTCCTTGAGCTGGGCGTAGATGCGCTCGGCCAGACTCTGCGGGCGTGAAACGGCGCGCGACATGCTTGTGCTCAGGCCTGGGTGCTGGCGATAAAGGCGCGCCAGCCGCCAAAGCTGGTGATATCGCGGGCTCCTGCGAGCGCATACGGCTCGCAGATAAAGCCCTTGACCCAGCGGCCGTCGGCCAGCTGCAGGTTGCCGATGCCCAGCGGCGGCGGGATCTCGGCGACGAACTCGCCGAAGCGCGCCTGCGGCACGTCCCACAGCTCGACGATGATCTCGGCGCCGTCCTCGGCGACCCGCGCCAGGCCCGGCTTGGGCGGCACGCTGCCGGGCAGGGCAAAGAGGCGGTAGCTGGCGGCGCTGCTGGTCTGCTCCACCAGCACGGCGTCGCGGCTGGTGAGCTGGAAGTTCAGCGGCATGCCGGTCAGGTGCGCGCCGACCACGGCGACGCGGATGCAACCCGGCGCCGGTTTGTCGCTTGGTTTTGGCGCCGGCAGCGGCTTGCCGGTGGCGCCCAGCGGCAGATTGAGTGCCTGCTGCCAGCGCTGGCCGAAGGCGGCCAGCGCCTGGTCGTGCCAGGCCGGGGCGATCAGGGTGATGCCGGCCGGCAGGCCGTCGGCGCGCAGACCCGCCGGTACGGCCAGGGCGGATAGGTCGGCGAGGTTGGTGAAGTTGGTGTAGGTGCCGAACTGGCTGTTGTACAGCACCGGCTCGACGTCCATCTCGGCCAGGCTGCGAATGGTCGGCGAGGTGGGCACCACCAGGGCGTCGAAACCGGCCAAGGCCTCGTTGATGCGGCGGCTCAGCTCGGCGCGGATGTATTCGGCCTTGTAGGCGTCGCAGGCGCTGTAGTTGTGGCCGCCCGCGACTATGCCGCGCACCACCGGGTTGATATGCGCCGGGTCGACGCCTTCCATCGCCACCGTGCGCTCGGCGACCCAGGAACCCTGGTAGAGCTGCTCGGCCAGTTGCCGGAAGGGAGCGAAGTCGATCTCCACCAGCTCGGCGCCCAGTTCGCGCAGCTTGCCCAGCGCAGCTTCGTAGACGGCCTGGTTCTGCGCGTCGCCGAAGAACTCGGGGTTGGCCGGCACGGCCAGGCGTGGCTGGGCCGGCATGCCGACCTTGGCGCTGGTAGGGTTCTGGCGGCTGTAGGGATCGGCGGCGTCATAGCCGCCGGCGATAGTGGCCACGGTCAGCGCATCGGCCACGGTCAGGGCGAATACCGAGATGCAGTCCAGGGTCTTGCAGGCCGGCACCAGGCCGGTATTGGGCAGCCAGCCCTTGGTCGGCTTGAGCCCGACGATATTGTTGAAGCCGGCCGGCACGCGGCCGGAGCCGGCGGTGTCGGTGCCCAGAGCGAAGGGCACCAGGCCGCGCGCGATCACGCTGGCCGAGCCGGAGCTGGAGCCGCCGCTGACGTAAGCCGGGTTGAAGCTATTGGGCACCGCGCCATAGGGCGAGCGGGTGCCGACCAGGCCGGTGGCGAACTGGTCGAGGTTGGTCTTGCCGATCAGGATGGCGCCGGCGGCGCGCAGGCGCGCCACCACTGTGGCGTCCGCCTCGGCGCTATAGGCGAACTCGGGGCAGGCGGCGGTGGTGGGCCAGCCGGCGGCGTCGATATTGTCCTTGATGGCGAAGGGCACGCCGTACAGCGGCAGCTTGCTCGGGTCGCCGGCTGCACCGTCCAGTGCGCTGGCCAGGGCATCGAGCTGGGCATCGAGCTGAGCCTCGCTGGCCAGGGCGATCCAGGCGCTGTCGCCGGCGCGCAGTTCGCGGCGCAGGGCGTGCAGCAGCTCAAAGGGGGATTGGCCGTCGCGGTAGGCCTGTTGCCAGTCGGTGAGGGTGAAGGCGAGCGGGGCGTCGGACATGCGCTGAGATTCCATCTTGTATCCAAGTTGGGATCAGCAGAGCAATGTCAGTGCCATTTCTTTTAAAGCTTTTAATTTCAGTCGCTTAGTGAGTTTTTAGGGCGCGTGAGGCTCTGCCAGGTGAGCGGCATGCACCGAGCCAGAGCGTTGTTGCAAGCATATGGTGCAGAAGAGAGCGGCGTAGCCCGGATGAAATCCGGGGCAGGCTCTGCGGATTACGGCACCAGGTAGTTCTTCACCCCGGTAAAGATGATCTGCGCCGCCAGGGCGCAGACGAACAGGCCCATCAGGCGGCTGACGATCTGCAGGCCCTGGTCGCCGAGCAGGCGCTCGAACTGGTTGGACAGGTACAGCACCACGCCGACGGTGAGGCTGGCGAAGAAGATCGCCACCACCGCCACCAGCTTGTCGTCCCAGTGCGGCTGGCTGGCGCCCATCAGCAGCAGGGCGCCGATGGTGCCGGGGCCGACGGTCAGCGGAATGGTCAGCGGCACTATGGTCACGTCCTGCTGCACGTTGTCGCTCTGCACCGCCGGCTTGCCCTGGGCCATGCCCAGCGCGGAGATGAACAGCACGCTGCCTGCGCCGATGCGGAAGGCGTCGATGGTGATGCCGAACAGGGTGAAGATGTGCCTGCCGAACAGGTACAGCAGCACGCTGGCGATCAGCGTGGCCAGCGCCACTTTCCAGGCCAGGCGCTTGCGCTCCCTGAGGGTGTAGCCGCGGCTCAGGCCGATAAAGCACGACAGCACGAAGAAGGGGCTGTAGAGCACCAACATCTTCAGGTACAGGCTGAACAACTCGGAGGCCATGGCGGCAGGCTCGCAGAAAACTGGGGGAAGGAGACGATCAGTTTGGCAGTGCGTCACGCTGGCGGCGCAGTTCGCGTTCGGCGATCCAGTGTTCGATCAGCTCGCGCAGTTGCGACAGCTCCACCGGCTTGGACATGTGGCCGTCCATGCCCACGGCGCGGGCGCGTTCCTTGTGTTCGCTGAGGATGTGCGCGGTGAGCGCCACCACCGGGGTGCGCGGGCGATGTTCCGCGGCCTCCCAGGCGCGCAGCTGTTCGGTGGCGGAAAAACCGTCGAGCACCGGCATCTCGCAGTCCATCAGCACCAGGTCGTAGTGCTGCGCCTTCATCGCGCTGAGGGCTTCCTCGCCATTGCTGGCAGTGTCCGGCTGCAGGTTGAGCTTGCCGAGCATGCCGCGGATCACCTTGGTGGAGATGCTGTTGTCCTCGGCCACCAGGATGCGGAAGTCGCCGGGCACCTCGAGCGGCGTGCTGACCGGCGTCGGCGCGGCCTGCACCTGGCTGTCGTTGGGGCGCTGGGCCAGCTCGTCGGCCAGGGTGGTCTTGAGCGTATAGCCGGCCACCGGCTTGGCCAGGATGCGCTTGATCCCGGCGTTGCGCGCGATCACCTTGCTCGGCGCGTTGCTGATGCCGGTGAGCATGATGATCAGGATGTCGTGGTTGAGGCTGGGGTCTTCCTTGATCTTGGCCGCCAGCTGCATGCCGGTCATGCCGGGCATGTCCTGATCGAGCAGCACCGCGTCGAAGTATTCGCGCATATGCGCCTTGGTGCGCAGCAGGGCCAGGGCCTCCTTGCCCGACGGCACGGCGCTGACCTGCAGGCCCCAGGCGTTGCACTGCTGCACCAGCACCTTGCGGCAGGTGTCGTTGTCGTCCACTACCAGCAGGCGCGCGCCCTGCAGCGGGCTGTCCAGGTCGGCTTCGGGCTGCTGCAGGCGGGCGGCGTCCAGCGGCAGGGTCAGCCACAGGGTCGAGCCCTGGTTGCCGCTGCCCTGGATGCCGAACTCGCCGCCCATCAGGCGCACCAGCTGACGGGCGATGATCAGGCCCAGGCGCCCGCCGAGGCGGGTGGCGGCGAGGAAGTCCTTGCTGTGCAGCTCGGCGTTGAGCAGGGCGTCGCGCTCCTCGGCCAGCAGCGGGCGGCCGCTGTCCTGCACGGCGATGCGCAGGCGGTGCTGGCCGTCGCTGCTGTCCAGCGCGGCGACCAGCAGGATCTCGCCCTCGTCGGTCTGCTTGAAGGCGTTGTCGAGCAGGCTGAGCAGGGCCTGGCGCAGGCGCGTCGGGTCGCCGCTGATCACCCGCGGCACCTGCGGCTGGATGAAACTGATCAGCTCCACCCGTTGCTGCTCGGCCTTGGCGCGGAAGATGTCGAGGCAGTCCTCGATCAGCGCGCCGAGGTCGAACTGCACGTCGTCCAGCTCGATCTGTCCGGATTCCAGCTTGGAAATGTCGAGAATCTCGTTGATCAGGGTGAGCAGCTCGTTGCCCGAACTGTGGATGGTCTGCACGTAGTCGCGTTGCTTGGCCGACAGCGGCGTGCCCAGCAGCAGCTCGGTCATGCCCAGCACGCCGTTCATCGGCGTGCGGATCTCGTGGCTGATCTTGGCCAGGAACTCGGCCTTGGCGCGCAGTTCGGCGCTGCTGGCGGCCAGCGCGGTGCGCTCGTCCAGGGTGTCGCGCTGGATCTGCCGCTGGCGCTCGGTCAGCGACACGCTGAGGATCAGCCCGGCCAGGGTGGCGACGCTGAACACGCCGAGCACCAGCCAGCCGGGGTTGAGCTGGTCGTAACCGAGCAACACCGGAATGAAGAAGCCGAAGCCCAGGTTGAACACCAGCATGCCCACGGCGATCAGCCGCGCCGGCTGGTAACCGGCGCGCCAGTGCAGGGTGCTGACCAGCAGCAGATTGAGGGTGCTCAGCGCCACCAGCAGGTAGACCAGCGAGCTGTACCAGAGCAGCCCGGTGAGGGCGACGGTGACGGCGTAGGCCAGCAGCAGCAGCGCGTTGCCCTGCAGCAGGCGGTTGAGCGGGCTGGCCTGCACCGGCGTGCCGCGGACGAAACTGAGGGCGAAGGCCAGGCCGCTGAAGGCGGCGAACAGCGCCGAGAGGTCGGCGATCAGCGACTGGTTGTGGCTCAGGCTCGGCAGCCACTGGGCGAAGATGCCGAGGTTGGCCGAGGAACATACCGCCAGGCCGATATTCACCCCGGCCAGCCACAGGCTGCTGGCGCTGCGGCTGTAGAAGAAGCGGATCAGGTTGTACAGGGTCAGCAGCAGCAGCGCGCCGAACAGGGCGCCGAACAGGTAGGCGGGCTTTTCCAGGCTGACCAGCTCGGCCTGGTCCATCACCTTGAACCAGGTCATCAGCGGGTGGTTGGAGGTCAGCCGCACATAGGCGACGCGGGCCTGGCCGTCGTTGGGCAGCGGCATCAGGTAGAAACGCGAGGGCAGCGGGCGCGACTCCAGCGGCATGGCCTCGCCGGTGTGCAGGTTCTGCTCCAGCTGGCCGTCGCGCAGCAGGTAGTAGTCGAGGTACTGCACCCGTGGCGAGAACACCCAGAGCCAGGTCGGCTGCTGCTGCGCGGCGAGCTCGACGCGCAACCAGACGGCGTGCTGGCTGGGCGGGAAGGTGAAGGATTGTTTAGTGAGCGGCTTGAACTGCTGGCGCTGGGCGCGCACCTCTTCCAGGCCCAGGCGGGCGCTGGCGTCGATCAGGTAGGACCAGCCCTGCGGGCTTGTCGGAGCGGTGCCGGCGCAGGCTGTCAGGTTGACACCGAGCAGCAGCAAACTGGCGAATAGTCCGATGGCAATCCTGAGCCGGCGCACGGGCAAATCCCTTCTAAATGAGTGGCCGGATTATAGCCAAGCATTTGTTCGGGAGAATATGGCGTAGGCGGGCATTTTTGTGGCCTGCCATCCCTGGCGGCCACCCTGCGGGCCGTCGCAAGCGACGTCAAAAAACGCTCCAGGCGTTTTTTTGTGGCCTGCCGTCCCTGGCGGCCACCGGCCTGCGTCATATGCCCTGGCGGCGATCAGCCTTCGCCACGCTCGCGGGCGATGGCGCGGTAGCCGATGTCGTTGCGGTGGAACATGCCGTTCCAGCGGATCTTCTCGGCCAGGCGGTAGGCCTGCTGCTGGGCCTCGGCCACCGTGCGACCGATGGCGGTGGCGCACAGCACGCGGCCGCCGGCGGTGACGACCCGGCCGTCCTTAAGCGCGGTACCGGCGTGGAACACCTTGCCGTCGAGCTGGGCGGCGTCGTCCAGGCCTTCGATCACATCGCCCTTGGCGTAGTCGCCGGGGTAGCCGCCGGCGGCCAGCACCACGCCCACGGTGGGGCGCGGATCCCAGGTCGCTTCGACCTTGTCCAGCGCCTTGGCCAGCGCGGCCTCGACCAGCAGCACCAGGGAGCTTTCCAGGCGGCACATGATCGGCTGGGTTTCCGGGTCGCCGAAGCGGCAGTTGAACTCGATGACCTTGGGCTTGCCGGCCTTGTCGATCATCAGCCCGGCATAGAGGAAGCCGGTGTAGACGTTGCCTTCGCTGGCCATGCCGCGCACGGTGGGGTAGATCACCTCGTCCATCACCCGCTGGTGCACCTCAGGCGTCACCACCGGCGCCGGCGAGTAGGCGCCCATGCCGCCGGTGTTCGGGCCGGTATCGGCGTCGCCGACGCGCTTGTGGTCCTGGCTGGTGGCCATCGGCAGCACATGCTCGCCGTCGACCATGACGATAAAGGAAGCCTCTTCGCCGTCGAGGAACTCTTCGATCACCACGCGCGAGCCGGCCTCACCGAAGGCGTTGCCGGCGAGCATGTCGCGTACGGCGTCTTCGGCCTCACTCAGGGTCATGGCGACTATCACGCCCTTGCCGGCGGCCAGGCCGTCGGCCTTGATCACGATGGGCGCGCCCTTCTCGCGCAGGTAGGCCAGCGCCGGCTCGATCTCGGTGAAGTTCTGGTAGTCGGCGGTGGGGATCTGGTGGCGGGCCAGGAAATCCTTGGTGAAGGCCTTGGAGCCTTCCAGCTGGGCGGCGGCGGCGGTGGGGCCGAAGATGTCCAGCTTGCGGCTGCGGAACAGGTCGACCACGCCCTTCACCAGCGGTGCCTCGGGCCCGACTATGGTCAGCTGCACGTTCTGCTCGGCGAAATCGGCGAGCTGTTCGATGGCCAGCACGTCGATGGCCACGTTCTCGCACTTGGCTTCCACCGCGGTGCCGGCGTTGCCCGGGGCGACGAAGACCTTCTCGACGCGCGGATCCTGCGCCACTTTCCAGGCCAGGGCGTGTTCGCGACCGCCGCTGCCGATGATCAGTACGTTCATGTCTCTCTCCCAATGGAGGCGGGCCGGTGGCCCGTTTGGTGGATAAGAAAAGCGTTATCCACCCTACGAATTCCGAGGTCGCGATGAAGCCGGTAGATGCTAGGCGCCACGGGTTTCGACAAGCGGAGTTGCCTATTGGCAATGAGCATTGGCGGAACCCGGGGCAACAACGCAGATGCCGGTTTCAGTGCGGCCGATTTCAGTGCCTGAAGTGGCGCATGCCGGTGAACACCATGGCAATGCCGGCCTCGTCGGCGGCAGCGATCACTTCGTTGTCGCGCATCGAACCACCGGGCTGGATCACCGCGGTGATGCCGGCCTTGGCCGCGTTGTCGATGCCGTCGCGGAAGGGGAAGAAGGCGTCCGAGGCCATCACCGCGCCCTGCACCTGCAGGCCGGCGTGCTCGGCCTTGATCGCGGCGATGCGCGCGGAGTTGACGCGGCTCATCTGGCCGGCGCCGACGCCGACGGTCTGGCGGTTCTTGGCGTAGACGATGGCGTTGGACTTGACGAACTTGGCCACTTTCCAGGCGAACACCAGGTCGTGGATCTCCTGCTCGCTCGGCGCGCGCTGGGTGACCACCTTGAGATCGCTGGCGGCGATCATGCCGATATCGCGGCTCTGCACCAGCAGGCCGCCGTTGACGCGCTTGAAGTCCCAGCCCGCGGCACGCTCGGCCGGCCACTGGCCGCACTCGAGCAGACGCACGTTGGCCTTGGCGGCCACCACTTCACGGGCGGCGGCGCTGATGCTCGGGGCGATGATCACTTCGACGAACTGACGCTCGACGATGGCCTTGGCGGTCTCGCCATCCAGCTCGCGGTTAAAGGCGATGATGCCGCCAAACGCGGATTCCGTATCGGTGGCATAGGCCAGGTCGTAGGCCTTGCGGATACCGCCTTCGTTGTCCGGGACCACGGCCACGCCGCAGGGGTTGGCGTGCTTGACGATGACGCAGGCCGGCTTGACGAAGCTCTTCACGCATTCCAGCGCGGCGTCGGTGTCGGCCACGTTGTTGAACGACAATTCCTTGCCCTGCAGCTGGACGGCGGTGGAAACGCTGGCCTCGCCCTTCTTCGCCTCTACGTAGAAGGCCGCGCTCTGGTGCGGGTTCTCGCCGTAGCGCATTTCCTGCGCCTTGATGAACTGGCTGTTGAAGGTGCGCGGGAAGGCGCCACGGCCTTCGGTGGACAGGGTGTCGCGCGACTGGTCGATGGTGCCCAGGTAGTTGGCGATCATGCCGTCGTAGGCGGCAGTGTGCTCGAAGGCCTTGAGCGCCAGGTCAAAACGCTGGGCGTAGGTCAGGCCGCCGGCCTTGAGGGACTCGACGATGCCGGCGTAGTCGCCGGCGTTGACCACGATGGCGACGTCCTTGTGGTTCTTCGCCGCGCTGCGGACCATGGTCGGGCCGCCGATGTCGATGTTCTCGATGGCATCGGCCAGGTCGCAATCAGGCTTGGCCACGGTGGCTTCGAAGGGGTAGAGGTTGACCGCGACCAGGTCGATCGGCTTGATGCCGTGCTCGTCCATCACCGCGCCGTCGAGGGCGCGACGGCCGAGGATGCCGCCGTGGATCTTCGGGTGCAGGGTCTTCACCCGGCCGTCCATCATCTCCGGGAAGCCGGTGTAGTCGGCCACTTCCACTGCGGCTACGCCGTTGTCCTTGAGCAGCTTGTAGGTGCCGCCGGTGGAGAGGATCTCGACACCGAGGGTGGCCAGTTCGCGGGCGAACTCGAGGATGCCGGTCTTGTCGGAGACGCTGATCAGGGCGCGGCGAACGGGGAGGCGGGTGGTCTGGTCGGTCATGGCAAAGTCCATCGGAACAGGAAAACAGTGAAAAAAGGCGGCACTCGGCCGCCCTTTTCCGGGGATTCGCTTACAGCAGGTCGTACTGCTTGAGCTTCTTGCGCAGCGTGCCGCGGTTCAGGCCGAGCAGCTCGGAGGCCTTGGTCTGGTTACCTTTCACGTAATTCATGACGGTTTCCAGCAGCGGCGCTTCCACTTCGGTGAGCACCAGGTTGTACACATCGGTGACGTCCGCGCCCTCGAGATGGGCGAAATAGTTGTGCAGCGCCTTTTCCACGGCGCCACGCAGGGTCTGGCCCTCGTCGCTCGGCGTGCTCAGGTGCTGTTTAAGGCTGGTGTTGTCACTCACGGGTGCGGTTCCACTCACTAAGGTCTCTGTCATCAACGTCATGCGGCCACCTCGTTTCCATCGTTGTGCCGTTCGCGGAAAAACGCGCGAACGTGGGCGCACTGTGCGTCCGTACTGTCCAGACGGTTGAACTGGGCGCGAAACTCCCTGGCGCCCGGCAGGGTTGCGAGATACCAGCCGACATGCTTGCGGGCGATGCGCACGCCCATTTCGTCGCCGTAGAAGGCGTGCAGGGCGTCCAGGTGTTCTAGCAGAATGCGTTCCACCTCGAGCAGGCCGGGCGCCGGCAGGCTTTCGCCGGTGCGCAGATAATGCTCGATCTCACGGAAGATCCACGGCCGGCCCTGCGCGGCACGACCGATCAGCAGGGCATCGGCGCCGGTGGCGTCGAGTACGGCGCGGGCTTTTTGCGGCGAGTCGATGTCGCCGTTGGCGAACACCGGAATCGACACCGCCTGCTTGATCGCGGCGATGGTGTCGTACTCGGCTTCGCCGGTGTAGAGGTCGGCGCGCGTGCGGCCGTGCACGGCCAGCGCGGCGATGCCGGCATCTTCGGCGATCTTCGCCACGGTGACGCCGTTCTTGTTCGCGCGATCCCAGCCGGTGCGGATCTTCAGGGTCACCGGTACGTCCACCGCGCCGACCACCGCGGCGAGAATCTCGCGCACCAGCGGTTCGTCGCGCAGCAGGGCGGAGCCGGCGGCCTTGTTGCAGACCTTCTTGGCCGGGCAGCCCATGTTGATGTCGATGATCTGCGCGCCGAGCTCGACGTTCTTGCGTGCGGCTTCGGCGAGCATCTGCGGGTCGCCGCCGGCGATCTGCACCGAACGCGGCTCGGGGTCGCCGGCGTGCAGCAAACGCAGGCTGGACTTGCGGCTATTCCACAGGCGCACATCGCTGGTGACCATCTCCGACACCACCAGGCCGGCACCGAGACGGCGGCACAGCTGGCGGAACGGGCGATCGGTGACGCCGGCCATGGGGGCCAGGATCAACCGATTGGGCAATGTGTAGGGGCCGATACGTGGGGCCGACATGGGGCGTCCCTGCTTGTTGGTTCGCAGTTGAGACAATGGGGCGATCAACAGCTGTCCTCCACGGTTTCCGCAGGGGGAAACAATGGTGGGCCTGTGCTCGCAAAAGGGTGGGCATGATACCCGCTCTGGATGACCGGATAAAGGCTGTTTTGAACAAATTCTGAACAGCTATGGGCTTATCGCCAAGAGTTCGATAGGCGGCCTGCGGCCAGTTGTCGCGCCGCCTGCAGGCTATTCCGGGGAGTGGAAGCTGAGGCTGTAGTTCACCGCGCGGGTGCCCGGGTCGAGGATGTCCAGGGAGATGTGGATCGGCGTCTGCGGCGGCATTTCGCTCTGCCCGGCGAGCTCGCCGGCGAGGTATTCGCTGGGCTTGAAACTGCGGCTGGCGACCAGCTGGCCACCGAGGTCGGCGAAGCGCATTTCCAGCAGCGGGAAGGGTTGGGCGAAGGGCGCGCGGTTGTAGAGGATGGCGTCGACGATCAGCGCGCCGGAGAACTCCGGGTGGCTGCGCACCACCAGGTTGCTGCTGCGGATCTGGCTGATATCGACCTTCGACGGCAGGCTGCAGCCGATGCTCGGGCAGAGTTGCTCGAACCAGGGCCGGTAGCGATCCTGGCGCGCCAGCTCGTCGAAGTTGTAGGCGGCGTACTGCGCCAGCAGGCCGCCGGCGGCCAGCAGGTTGAGCAGGCTCCAGGCGAACCAGCGGCCCCAGGGGCGCGACTGCGGCTGGCGCCAGTCCAGTTGCAGCGGTTCGTCGTCCAGTTCGAACAGGCGTTCCTCGCGCAGGCCCGGCTCGTTGCGCGCCGCCCTGGGTTCTTCGCGCTCGCTGCGCAGGTCTTCATCCTGTCGCTCTTGCTCGTCCGGTTCGTCATCGAGGCTACCCAGGCGCGGCTCGCTCGGTTCGTCGAGCTCGTCGGCGCTGGGCTGCTGCTCGCGGGGTGTGACGGGGGCGGTGAATTCGCTGGCTGCTTTGGGCTCAGCGGCGGCGGGCTCTGGCTGCTCTTCGGTAGGTTGCAGTGCGAAGCTGTCGCGCTCGCGTTTTACCGGCTCGTCACGCAGCAGGGCTTCGGCCCAGGCCTCGTCGTGCGGCGCGTCGCGGCTCGGCGCTTCGTCGCTGTCGAAGCGTTCGCTGTGGCGCGGGGCGCGTTCCAGGGCGAGGAACTGCTGCGACAGTTGCTGTTCCTGTTCCTCCAGCTTGGCCAGTTCCTCGTCCAGATCGAGGCCATCCAGGTCGAGGTCGTCGTGAATCCACAGGGTGTCGTCGGCGGCCTTGGCCGGTTTGCCGGCGGCCGCTGGCTGTGGTTTGCCGGCCGCTGCCGGCGGGGCGGCCGTGGGCGCAGCGCTGGGCGTGCCGAACAACTGCTGCGCGGCGTTGAACACGTGCAGGCAGGCCCCGCAGCGCACCGCGCCACGGGCGGCAGCCAGCTGCGCCTGGCTGACGCGGAAGCTGGTGCGGCAATGGGGGCACTGGGTGACGTGGCTTTCGCTCATGCGCGGGTCCGATAACTCGAGGCGGTTAGTCTAACGCAATGGTCAGGGGTTCAGCGCTTGACGCCGCTGATGCGCACCCAGCCGTCCTTGACGGCTGTCGGGTCGAGGTCGAAGGCGCCGGCGTAGGCGGCGCGCACTTCCTCGGCCTGCTCGGCGAGGATGCCCGACAGCGCCAGGCGCCCGCCCGGCTTGACCAGCGCGCCGATCTGCGGCGCCAGGGAGACCAGCGGGCCGGCGAGGATATTGGCCACCACCACCTCGGCCGGCTGCTGCGGCAGGTCGGCGGGCAGATACACCGGGAAGCGCGCCGGATCGATGCCGTTGCGCGAGGCGTTGTCGCGCGAGGCCTCCAGCGCCTGCGGGTCGATATCGGTACCGACCGCCTGCGGCGCGCCGAGCAGCAGCGCGGCGATGGCCAGGATGCCGGAGCCGCAGCCGAAATCGAGCACGTTGCAGCCGGCCAGATCCTGGCCGTCCAGCCATTCCAGGCACAGCGCGGTGGTCGGGTGGGTGCCGGTGCCGAAGGCCAGGCCCGGATCGAGCAGCAGGTTGACCGCCTCCGGCTCCGGTGCGGCGTGCCAGCTCGGCACTATCCACAGGCGTTGGCCGAAGCGCATCGGCTGGAAACCGTCCATCCAGCTGCGCTCCCAGTCCTGGTCCTCGATGCGTTCGACATGGTGTTCCGGCAGAGCGCCGCCGCACAGCAGCTGCAGGTGGGCGAGCAGCGCGGTCTCGTCGGTATCGGCCTCGAACAGGGCCAGCAGGTGGGTGTGCGACCACAGCGGGGTGGTGCCCAGGTCCGGCTCGAAGATCGGCTGGTCTTCGGCGTCCATAAAGGTCACCGACACGGCGCCGACCTCGAGCAGGGCGTCCTCGTAGGTCTCCGCCTGCTCCGGGGTGATGGCGAGACGGACTTGTAACCAGGGCATGGGCAACCTCATGAACGATGCGGCGGGGCGTTTGGCCGCGCAGCTTACTTGAACGGATGGGCGGGCTGCCAGTTCGGCCGCCGGCCGGAAACGACAAGGGCCGCCAGATGGCAGCCCTTGTCGGTGCAGCAGACCTAAGTCTCAGTGCTTGTCCATACCCAGTTTCTTTTCCAGGTAGTGGATGTTCACGCCGCCCTTGACGAAGCCCTTGTCGCGGGTCAGGTCGCGGTGCAGCGGCACGTTGGTCTTGATGCCGTCGACCACGATCTCGTCGAGGGCGTTGCGCATGCGCGCCATGGCCTCGTCGCGGTCCTTGCCGAAGGTGATCAGCTTGCCGATCAGCGAGTCGTAGTGCGGCGGCACGCTGTAGCCGCTGTACAGGTGCGAGTCGACGCGCACGCCGTTGCCGCCCGGGGCATGGAAGTGCTTGACCTTGCCGGGGCTGGGCATGAAGTTGTCCGGGTCTTCGGCGTTGATCCGGCACTCGACCGAGTGGCCGAGGATCTTCACGTCTTCCTGCTTGATCGACAGCTTGTTGCCTGCGGCGATGCTGAGCATCTCCTTAACGATGTCGAAGCCGGTGATCATCTCGGTGACCGGGTGCTCGACCTGCACGCGGGTGTTCATCTCGATGAAGTAGAAACGGCCGTCTTCGTAGAGGAACTCGAAGGTGCCGGCACCGCGGTAGCCGATCTCGATGCAGGCGTCGACGCAGCGCTTGAGCACCTCGGCGCGGGCCTTCTCGTCGATGTAGGGGGCCGGGGCCTCCTCGATCACCTTCTGGTGGCGGCGCTGCAGCGAGCAGTCGCGGTCGTACAGGTGGATGGCGTTGCCCTGGCCGTCCGACAGTACCTGCACCTCGACGTGGCGCGGGTTGCCGAGGAATTTTTCCAGGTAGACCATCGGGTTGCCGAACGCCGCGCCGGCTTCGGTGCGGGTCAGCTTGGCCGACTTGATCAGGTCTTCTTCCTTGTGCACCACGCGCATGCCGCGACCACCGCCGCCGCCGGCGGCCTTGATGATCACCGGGTAGCCCACTTCGCGGGCGATGCGCAGGGCTTCCTCCTCGTCTTCCGGCAGCGGGCCGTCGGAGCCGGGCACCACCGGCACGCCGGACTTGATCATGGCGTCCTTGGCCGACACCTTGTCGCCCATCAGGCGGATGGTGTCGGCTTTCGGGCCGATGAAGGCGAAGCCGGAGTTCTCCACCTGTTCGGCGAAGTCGGCGTTCTCGGCGAGGAAGCCGTAGCCCGGGTGGATCGCGGTGGCGCCGGTGACTTCGGCGGCGCTGATGATCGCCGGGATGTTCAGGTAGGACCGTGCGCCGGGCGCCGGACCAATGCAGACGGACTCGTCGGCCAGGCCCAGGTGCATCAATTCACGGTCGGCGGTGGAATGCACGGCCACCGTCTTGATGCCCAGCTCCTTGCAGGCGCGCAGGATGCGCAGGGCAATTTCGCCACGGTTGGCGATCAGGACTTTTTCCAGCTTCTGCATTGCAGGCTCCCCGCGCATCAAACGATGGTGAACAGGGGCTGGTCGTACTCAACCGGCTGGCCGTTTTCCACCAGGATGGACTCGATCACGCCGCTGGCTTCGGCCTCGATGTGGTTCATCATCTTCATGGCTTCGACGATGCACAGGATGTCGCCTTTCTTCACGCTCTGACCGACTTCGACGAAGTTGGCCGAGGTCGGCGAGGCGGCGCGGTAGAAGGTGCCGACCATCGGCGAGCGGGCCACGCTGCCGTTCAGCTTCGGCGCGGCGGCCGGGGCGGCCTCGGCGGCGGGAGCGGCGGCTGCCGGGGCGGCGGCCGGCGCCGGGGCCTGGGCGTAGACCGGTTGCGGCGCGTAGGCCGGCTGCTTGCTGTGGCGGCTGATGCGTACGGACTCTTCGCCCTCTTTGATCTCCAGCTCGTCGATACCGGATTCTTCCAGCAGCTCGATCAGTTTCTTGACTTTACGGATATCCATAGCGATTCAACTCCCGGTGAGGTCAGGGTCGTTTAGTTTCAAGTTGTTCTAGCGCGGCCTCCAGGGCCAGCCGATAACCGCTGGCGCCAAGGCCGCAGATCACCCCCACCGCAACGTCGGAGAAGTAGGAGTGATGGCGGAATGGTTCACGTTTGTGCACGTTGGACAGGTGCACTTCGATGAATGGGATGCTCACCGCCAGCAACGCGTCACGTAATGCGACGCTGGTATGGGTAAAAGCGGCGGGATTGATCAGGATAAAGTCGACACCTTCGCCTTTCGCTGCGTGAATCCGCTCGATCAGCTCGTACTCGGCGTTGCTCTGCAGGTACAGCAGGTGATGGCCGGCGTCGCGGGCACGGCGTTCCAGGTCCTGGTTGATCTCGGCCAGGGTGGTGGCGCCGTATTTGTCGGGCTCGCGGGTGCCCAGCAGGTTGAGGTTGGGGCCGTGCAGCACCAGTAGGGTGGCCATGGTCGCGTTCCTTGTTGTTCGAGCTGCGCAGGACTATGCCGCAGCTGGCCCGATGTCAGCAATAGCCGACACGATGCCCGGCGTTTGCGGCAAAAATATGACTATAGCGGTGGTTTCGGTCGTTGCCAGGCTGAGCTGGGCGCCTAGCGCGCGCTGGCCTGATCCAGGCGGGCGGCGAAGCTGGCGGCATCGACCTCACCTACGACACGCAGATCGAGCCATTCGTCACCGTTGCCGGCGAACAATTGAATCGCCGGCGGGCCGAACAGCTGATAACGGTCGAGCAGGGCGCGCTGCGCGGCGTTGCTCTCGGTGATGTCGAAGCGGATCAGGCGCCAGTCGCCGAGCTTGCTGCCCACTTCGACCGAGCCGAACACCTCGCGTTCGATCACCTTGCAGCTGATGCACCAGTCGGCGTACCAGTCCAGCAGCAGCGGCTGGCCGGCAGCCTTGGCCTCGGCCAGCGCGGCGTCCAGTTCGGCCGGGCTGCTCAGGGTCAGCCAGGCGCCGCCCTTGGCGCTCGCCGCGCCGGTGCCGGCCTGCAGCTGGCCGAGCGGCTTGAGCGGATCGCTCGCCCCCTGCAGGGCGCCGACCCAGCTGGCCAGGGCGTAGACCAGCAGGGCCAGGCCGGCGATCTGGCCGAGCTTCTGCCGGTGGGTCTTGGGGCCGAACTCCAGGGCGCCGAGAAACACCGCCACGCCGCCGGCCAGCAGGCCCCACAGGGCCAGGCTGAGGCTGCCCGGCAGCACCCGTTCGAGCAGCCACACCGAGACCGCCAGCAGCAGCACGCCGAAGGCGTTGCGCACGGTGACCATCCAGGTGCCGCTCTTCGGCAGCAGGGCGCCGCCGCCGACGGCGAACAGCACCAGCGGCGTGCCCATGCCCAGGCCTAGGGCGAGCAGCTTGAGACCGCCGCCGAGGGCGTCGCCGCTGGCACTGATATAGAGCAGGGCGCCGGCCAGCGGCGCCGACACGCAGGGGCTGACCAGCAGGCTGGAGAGCACGCCGAGCAGTGCGGCATTGAGGTGCGAGCCGCCGTGGGTCTTGCCTGCCAGGCGGTCCAGCGGTTCGCTGATCACGCGCGGCAGACGCAGTTCGAACAGGCCGAACATGGCCAGGGCGAACAGCGCGAAGAAGGCGGCGAAGGGCACCAACACCCAGGCCGATTGCAACCGCGCCTGCAGGTTGAGACCGGCGCCGAACAGGCCCATCAGGGTGCCGAGCAGGGCGAAGCAGGCGGCCATCGGCACCACGTAGGCCAGCGACAGGGTCAGGCTGCGCAGGCCGCCGAGCTGGCCGCGCAGCACCACGCCGGAGAGGATCGGCAGCATCGGCAGCACGCAGGGGGTGAAGGTCAGGGCCAGGCCGCCGAGGAAGAACAGCGCCAGCTCCTGCCAGTTCCAGCCCTCGGCCGGCGCGCTGGCGGGGCTGTCGGGTGCGGCAACGGCGGGCAGCTCGCCGATCTCGATGAATTCGGTTTCCGGCGGATAGCACAGGCCCTTGTCGGCGCAGCCCTGGTAGCCGACCTGCAGGCGCAGCGGGCGCTGCTCCGGGTTGGCCAGCGGCAGGCGGATATCCAGCACGCCGTAGTAGACCTCGACGTCGCCGAAGTACTCGTCGTGCTTGGCCTGGCCCGGCGGCAGTTCGGCCTGGCCGAGCGCGAGATCGCCTGGCTCGACGGCGAAGTTGAAGCGGTGGCGGTAGAGGTAATAGCCCTCGGCGGCGACGAAGCGCAGGGTCAGCGCCTCGGCGTCGCTGCTCACCAGGCTCAGCTTGAACGCTTCGCGCACCGGCAGGAAATCGCCGCTGTTGTTCAGCGTGGCGCCGATGGGCGCGACGGCGGGGCGTTGATCGAACAGGCCGGCGGCGGCCGGGAAGACGAGCAGCAACAGAAGCAGGGGCAACAGACGGCGCATGGTGGACTCGCACGACGGACTCGCCGGCATCATACCCAAGTTGGCGCCCAGGCCCCAGGCGACGTGGTGGCGCAGGGTGTCAGCGGATATTGCCGGGGGACCAGTGGCACGTCGGCGGCTAGCCCAGCCCCAGCGCGTTCCAAACCTTGTGCGCGCTGTGATGCAGGATGCCGTGGCGGCGGGCCAGGACGGCGCGGTCCTTGGCGTAGCCGCCGCCGATCACGCCGAGCACCGGGATGTCGCGGCCCAGGCAGTGCTGCAGCACCGCCTCGTCGCGCGCGGCGATGCCGGCGTCGGTGAGCTGCAGATGGCCGAGGGCGTCATCCTGGTGCACGTCGACGCCGGCGTCGTAGAGCACCAGGTCCGGCTGGTACAGCGGCAGCAGGTAGTTCAGCGTGTCGTCCACCACCCTGAGGTAGTCGGCGTCGCCCATGCCGCGCGGCAGGGGGATGTCCCAGTCGCTCTCGGCCTTGCGCGCGGGGAAGTTCTGCGCGCAGTGCAGCGACACTGTGATGGCGTCCGGCACGTTTTCCAGCAGCCGCGCGGTGCCGTCGCCCTGGTGCACGTCGCAGTCGAAGATCAGCACCCGCTGCACCCGCCCGGCTTCCAGCAGGTAGCGGGCGATCACCGCCAGGTCGTTGAAGATGCAGAAGCCGGAGGGGAAGTCGTAGTGGGCGTGGTGGGTGCCGCCGGCCAGGTGGCAGGCCAGGCCGTGCTGCAGCGCCAGCTCGGCGGTCAGCAGCGAGCCGCCCACTGCGCGCACCGTGCGCTGCGCCAGCGCCTCGCTCCAGGGCAGGCCGAGGCGGCGCTGCTCCTCGTGCGCCAGCTCGCCGGCCATGTAGCGGGCGATATAGTCCGGGCAGTGGGCCAGGGCGAGGATGTCCGCCGGGCAGAGCGCGGGGCGCTGCAGCTGGGCGTCGGTGGTCAGGCCGCTGGCGATCAGGTGATCGCGCAGCAGGCGGAATTTTTCCATGGGGAAACGGTGCCCGGCGGGGAAGGGCGGGCTGTAGTCCTCGTGGTAGACCAGCGGTAGCGGCATAGAATAGGTATCAACGAATCGAGCGACCGAGTATGGCCGCAGCCTTCCTCCCTACTCAAGCGAGCCGCCATGCCGCCTATCGAGACCCACAGCCCGCGCCTGCTGCTGCGCGCCTGGCGCGACGCCGACCTGCCGGTTTTCGCCGCGCTGAATGCCGATGCCGAGGTGATGCGCCACTTTCCCGCGCCGCTGGACGCCGCGCAGAGCGCGCAGCTGCTGGCGCGCATCCGCGCCCATTTCGAGGCGTATGGCTATGGCTTCTGGGCGCTGGAGCGGCGCGACACGGGCGAACTGATCGGTGTCACCGGCCTGGCGCAGGTTGGCTTCGATGCGCCTTTCGTGCCGGCGGTGGAGATCGGCTGGCGTCTGGCACGGGCTCACTGGCGTCAGGGCTACGCCAGCGAGGCGGCGCGCGCGGCGCTGGCGGTGGCCTTCGAGCGGCTCGGCCTGGAGCAGGTGGTGAGCTTTACCGTGCCGGCCAATCTGCCGTCGCAGGCGGTGATGCGCGCCATCGGCATGCAACGTGACGAGAGCGGCGATTTCCGCCATCCGCGCGTGCCGGACGGTCATCCGCTGCAGCCGCATGTGCTCTATCGCATCCGCCGCGCGCAGTGGGAGGCACGGCGATGAACGAGGTACTCGCCTACCACCGACTCAGCAAGCATGCCCCCGAGCGTTTCGCACCGGGGCCGGGGCAGCTGGACTGGGCCACCCAGCCGGCGCCGTTTCGTCGCTACGCCGGTGCGCCGTTGATCGAGCTCTGGCATCGCCCGCTGGAGGAGGGGCCGGCGTACGACGCGGCATTCGCCGGGGCGCAGGCGTCGCCCGCGCCGCTGGATCGCGCCAGCGTCGCGCAACTGCTCTACGACAGTCTGGCCATTTCCGCCTGGAAGGCGGCCGGCGGCAGCCGCTGGGCGCTGCGGGTCAACCCCTCGTCCGGCAACCTGCACCCCACCGAGGCCTATCTGCTGCTGCCGCCCGGCGCGCTCGATGAGCACGGCTTGCTGGCGCATTACGCGCCGGATCTGCACGGCCTGGAAGTGCGCGCCGAGCTGTCGGGGGCGCTGGGCAAGCGGCTGGCCGCAGCGTTGCCGACCGGAGGCTTGTTGCTCGGCCTGGCCAGCATCCCCTGGCGCGAGGCCTGGAAGTATGGCGAGCGCGCCTACCGCTACTGCCAGCACGACCTCGGCCACGCGCTGGCGGCCATCGCCATCGCCGCCAGTGCGCTGGGCTGGCAGGTACGGCTGCTGCGCGGTGTGGCGGAAAGGCGGCTGGATGTCCTACTGGGGCTGGATCGCAGCGGCTTTCACGAGGCGGAATGCGGCGACTGCCTGCTGTGGATAGGCCCGGCGCAGGAGTCTGAGTTTCGTCTTCCCGAGACCCTGCTCGATGACCTCGTGCAGCTGCAACTGCAGGGCACGCCCAATCGCCTGTCGCGCGACTACCGCCACTGGCCCGAACTGCCACGGGTACATGAACTATGCCGGGCGCCGGCGCTGCCGCCGGTGGCCTGGAGTGCCGAGCCGGCCGTCGTGCGAGCGGACAATCCGGGGCTGCCGCTACGGCCGCTCCTGCACCGGCGGCGCAGCGCACAGGCCATGGACGGGCGCAGCGGCATCCAGGCCGAGCTGCTGCTGGCCTGGCTGCGGCGCCTGCTGCCGGCGCAGTCGCCTGTGCCCTTCGCCGCGACCGGCGAGCCGCCGGCCATCGACCTGCTGCTGTTCGTCCATCGCGTGCAGGGGCTGGCGCCGGGGCTGTACTGGCTGGATCGCAGCGGCCGCGGCGTGCAGGCGCTGCGCGAGGACTATCTGTGGCAGCGGGTGGACGACGAGCTGCCGCTGTACCGCCTGCTCGAAGGCGATGCCCGCGGCCTGGCGGGGTTCCTGAGTTGCGGCCAGGACATCGCCGCCGACGGCTGCCTGGCCCTGGCCATGCTGGCGCGGCTGGAGGATGCCCTGACAGATGGCGCCTGGCGCTATCCCAGGCTCTACTGGGAGTGCGGGCAGATCGGCCAGCTGCTCTATCTGGAAGCCGAGGCGGCCGGGCTGTCGGCCACCGGCATCGGCTGCTATTTCGACGATGCGCTGCACGAATTGCTCGGCGCTGCCGACAGCGGCTGGCAAAGCCTTTACCATTTCACCCTTGGCCGCGCCGTATGGGACGAACGCCTGACCTCCCTGCCGGCCTACCCGCAACCCCGTATTCCCCCTGTGCAAGGAGAGACCCCATGACCCAGGTGCTCGACGATCTGGTGGCGCTGCTCAGCCTGGAGCAGATCGAGGAAAACCTGTTCCGCGGGCGCAGCCAGGACCTGGGTTTCCGCCAGCTGTTCGGCGGCCAGGTGCTCGGCCAGTGCATCTCCGCGGCCAGCCAGACGGTGGCCGCCGAACGCCATGTGCATTCGATGCACGGCTACTTCCTGCGTCCGGGCGACGCCAGCCTGCCGGTGGTCTACCAGGTCGAGCGTACCCGCGACGGCGGCAGCTTCAGCACCCGCCGCGTGGTGGCGGTGCAGAAGGGCCAGCCGATCTTCTTCTGCAGCGCCTCGTTCCAGTCCGACGAGGAGGGCTTCCACCACCAGAGCCCGATGCCCGAGGTGCCCGGCCCCGAGGGGCTGAAATCGGAAACCGAACTGGCGCGGATGGTCGCACCGATGATCCCCGAGCGCCTGCGCGAGCGCGCCATCAGCGACAAGCCGATCGAGATCCGCCCGGTGACCCTGATCAATCCCTTCGCCCCCGAGCCCTGCGAGCCGGTCAAGTACGTGTGGTTCCGCGCCGCCGGCGAGCTGCCGGACGACCCGCAGCTGCACAAGTACCTGCTGGCCTACGCCAGCGACTTCAACCTGCTCACCACCTCCATGCAGCCGCATGGCGTGTCGGTGTTCCAGAAGTTCATGCAAGTCGCCAGCCTCGACCATTCGCTGTGGTTCCACCGCAACCTGCGCCTGGACGACTGGCTGCTGTACGCCATGGACAGCCCCTGGGCCGGCAACGCCCGCGGCTTCTCCCGCGCCAGCATCTACAACCGCCAGGGCGAACTGGTGGCCTCGGCGGCCCAGGAAGGCCTGACCCGCGTGCGGGAAGACTGGAAATGAGGCAACTGGCGACGGCGCGCCACTGGGTGTTCGACATGGACGGCACCCTGACCCTGGCGGTGCACGATTTTCCGGCAATCAAGCGCGCCCTGGAGATACCCCAGGAGCACGACATCCTCCATCACCTCGCCGCCCTGCCGGCCGAGGTGGCGGCGGCCAAGCACGCCTGGCTGCTGCAGCACGAACGTGAACTGGCCCTGGCTGCGCAGCCGGCGCCGGGCGCGCTGCAGCTGGTGCGCGCCCTGCGCGAGCGCGACTGCCGGCTCGGCATCCTGACCCGCAACGCTCATCCTCTGGCGCTGCTGACGCTGGTCGCCATCGGCCTGGCCGACTGTTTCGCCGACGCCGATATCCTCGGCCGCGACGAGGCGCCGCCCAAGCCCCATCCCGGCGGCCTGCTGCAGCTGGCCGAACGCTGGAGCGTGGCGCCGAGCGAGCTGGTGATGGTCGGCGACTACCGCTTCGACCTGGAATGCGCCCAGGCCGCCGGTGCGCGCGCTGTGCTGGTCAACCTGCCGGACAACCCCTGGCCCGAGCTGACCGGGCTGCATGCGCGCGATTGCGCCGAGCTGCTGGCGCGCATCGACTGTGCCGAGGGGCTGGCGTTCTAGGCGTCCATGCATCCCGTTACATTTCCGTCGGCGCTCGGCGGGCCTGGCGCAGTACCCTGCGGCAAACGAGCAACCTGGTGACGACAAGCACATGGTCATCCTTCTGAACGGACCGCTGGGGATTGGCAAGTCGACCCTGGCCGAGGCGCTGGCCGAGAGCCTCGACGGAGCGGTGATGCTCGATGGCGACCAGCTGATCGCCATGACCCCGGCGCCGGCCGATGAAGTGGACTACCTGCACGGGCTCCTGGCCCTGCTTATCGGCCACCACCGCGCCGCGGGCTACCGCCACTTCGTCATCAGCCACCTGTGGCGCACGGCCGAGGAACTGGCCGATCTGCGCCGCCGGCTCCTGGTCCATTACCCTGAGGCAGAGATTCGCTGCTTCCTGCTGCAACTTCCACTCGACGAAAACCTGCGACGGATTGAGCGTCGGCAGAGCGCCCGCGCCCTCGATGAGGCGGAGTTTGAAAGCAGGACTGTTTTGGCTGAGCGAGAACTACTGTTCACGGCAGGTAGCGAAAGCGTGGGTGAGCCCTTTGATGCGTCAGCTTCGCCGGAGGAGTTAGTCGCGAAGCTGCTGATCACTCTTGGAATCGATGGGCGTACAGAGCCCTAGAGCCCGGGACTGACGGATCAATGTTTTGATGGGAGTGCCAGAGTCTTGTTGATTTAATGCTTGCGATGTTGAAGTCTAAATATATGGCTATGTATGAGGAGTTGATCTTGGTCGGGTCATTGTCACTCTGTTGATTGTCAATTTTAGCGCCTTTGTGTATCGCTAAAGTTTGCGGTAGATGCTGTCTCTTGTGTCGCTTTTTCTGCGCTTTTTATACGTATGCTTCAAGTCGGATATCCCTTTGGGAATTGATCTCGAACCAGGTTGAGCTCAATGCCATGCTCAAGCCATGACTTGAGCCCAGCAAGGACTATTGTGTAGCCCCCTTTTGCATCAACTGCTTGAGATAATATTTTTTCAAGACTGCCTGGGAAGCCCCAGTTAGCTATTTTGACTAAAGTGGCGTCTTCGCCAATAGGTTCAAAATTTAATTCTACTTTGGTTAGATCGGAATCCCATTCGATTAGTATGCGATGGTTTTCCTTCAATTCTTTGACTGTGAGGGTGTCGCTAGCTCCGAACATTTCCCAGTCCCAGCGTACTTTTCTGCCAATTGCAAGGCGGCCGCTGCTTTTCGTGAACCAAAATTTGGTTGTGATTTTTGGATTAACAAATGCTTCGAAACAATCAGCTGCAGAGCGCAGGATAAGCATCTGGGACTCTACTACAAAGTTGCTAATTTCCATCAAGGCGACTCCAAGCTTTGAGCCAGGCTCTGGTCGTATGTAAAACCAGAGACTGACTAGACTCTGTGTGGTCCAAGCCCCTCCTTTAATATTCGGTCGCTAGTAGCGGTAGCTGCCGGCGAGGATCGCGGCGTGCAGCTCGCCGGTCAGCGGCACATAGCTCGCCGTGCCGGGCAGCCAGGCGTACAGCGGGTCGGCGCAGCGCTGCGGGTCGAAGCCCTGCTCCTTGAGCGGTGCCTTCTTGTGCTTGAAGGTGCCGGTGGTCTCCAGCTGCGCGCTCAGGCGCAGGAACAGCGGGATGGCATAGGCCGGCAGTGCCTGGCGCAGCTGCCCGAGCAGGGCGTGGAAGTCGAAGTCCGCTGCCGCGCAGTCCAGGCGCACGCAGGCCATGCCGGCGCGGCCGTTGGTGCCGGGGATTTCCACGCCGTAGACCACCGTCTCGCTGACGTGCTCGATGCCGTCGAGCACGGCCTCGACCTGGGTGGTGGAGACGTTCTCGCCCTTCCAGCGGAAGGTATCGCCGAGACGGTCGACGAACTGCGCGTGGCGGAAGCCCATGTCACGCATCAGGTCGCCGGTGTTGAACCAGGCGTCGCCCGGCTCGAACACGTCGCGCAGGATGCAGCGCTCGGTGTCGCGCGCGTCGGTATAGCCGTGGAAGGGCGTCTTGTCGGTGATCTTGCCCAGCAGCAGGCCGGTTTCGCCCTTGGCCACGCGCTGCAGGCGGCCGTTCTCGCGTAGCGGCGCCTCGCGCTCCTGGTCGTAGCGGACGATGGCGTAGGGGTAGGGCGAGAAGCCCACGGTGTTGTCCAGGTTGAGCAGGTTGGTGAAGCCGATATTGCCCTCGCTGGAGGCATACAGCTCGACCACCCGCTCGACCGCGAAGCGCTGCTTGAATGCCTGCCAGAGACTGGGGCGCAGGCCGTTGCCAACCATCACGCGGATCGGGTTGTTGCCATCCTCGGGGCGCGGCGGCTGGTCGAGCAGGTAGCGGCAGAGTTCGCCGACGTAGCCGAAGGCGGTCGCCCGATGCCGTTGCACCTCGTCCCAGAAGCGGCTGGCGCTGAACTTGCGCACCATGATCAGCGCCGCCTGGCCTGCCAGCACCGAGCCCCAGCACACCACCATGGCGGTGCCGTGGTAGAACGGCAGGCTGACGTACATGCGGTCCGCGCGGCCCAGGCGCACGGCGGCGAAGCCGAAGGCGCCATAGCCCTTGATGAAGCGCCCGTGGTTGAACACCACGGCCTTGGGCAGGCCGGTAGTGCCCGAGGTGTAGATGAAGAAGCACGGGTCGTCGGCGCGCACGGCGCGCTCCAGCAGCGGCGCCTCGCTGGGGTAGTCGTGCAGCGTGGCGGCCGGGTGCAGCCAGCCGCTCGGCGCCTCGCCCGGGTCGCGCCAGGTCGGGCGGTCGGCGAAGTAGAGGCGGGCATCGGCGGGCAGCGCCGTGTCCTCAGCGACTTCGTTGAAGGCCTCCAGCAGCTCCTCGCCGACCAGCGCCATGCGCGGCGCCGCCAGGCCGATGCTGTGCGCCAGCACGCGGCCGCGCTGGCTGCTGTTGATCAGCGCGCTGACCGCGCCGAGCTTGGCGCAGGCGATGACCGCGGCGAGCAGCTCGAAGCGGTTCTCGAACATCAGCGCGGCGCGGTCGCCCTGGCGCAGGCCATGGGCGCGCAGGTAGTGGGCCAGCTGGTTGCTCCAGCGCTCGAGCTCGGCGTAGCTGAGCTGCTCGTCGTCCTGGATCAGCGCCACGCCGTCGGGGTTCTCGCGCGCGGCCGTCTCGACGCAGCGGGCCAGGCTGGCGGGGTAGGCGCCGCGGCTGCGGTTGCCGATGTGCAGGCCCTTGACGATGCCGGGCAGGTCGACGAGCAGGCGGGGCAGGCGGGACAGCAGGCGGGGCAGGGTGATCAGGTCGGCATGGCTCATGGCGCGGACTCCAGGCGGTGCGAGGCACTCGGTGTTGTTGTTTGCCGGCCAATCTAGTCAGTCGCCGCCGCGCTGTTGATAGCCAGGGGTCGCACGAAACTGGCAATTCGTCTCATGCGCGGCGCACAATCGGACTCCTTCGATTGGCGCAAGGAGCCCCCATGTCGCTGCCGAACAGCCCCAGCGCGACCGCCTCGCAACTGCTGGACCTGTACCTGTCGCTGCAGGGTTTCGGCCTGGTCGGCCCGGCGGATCTGCAGGTGCTGGGCATTGAGCTGGAGCAGCTGAGGAACCTGGAGATGCGCGTGCCGGTGCGCTGGGCCGTGCATCTCTGGGAGCGCGCGGCCAGTCGCGGGGCGCCGCCGGAGATCGGCCTGCTGGTCGGCCAGCGGCGCGGCCTGCATACCCGCGGGCCGGTCGCCCACCTGGCGGCGCAGAGCGCCACCCTGGGCGAGGCGGTGGAGCTGTTCCGCCGCTACATCCCGGTGATGAGCGAGGGCGAGAGCCTGCGGGTCGAGGCGCTCGGCACGCGCATTCGCGTACACTTCCTGTTCCATGCGCCGCTGCTCGGGCACGCCGTGGCCTGCGAGCACAGCCTCAGCTCGGCGCTGTGCTGGGCGCGCCAGCTCACGGCGGTGCGCCTGGTGCCGCAGGCGGTGGGCTTTCGTCATGCGCCGCTGGCGGCACCGGCGATCTATCGCCAGGTGTTCGGCGTGGCGGCGCGTTTCGGCGAGGACGCGGACTACCTGGAGTTGCTGGCGAGTGACCTGCAGCTGCCGGTGCCGAGTGCCAATGACTACCTCAAGGGCCTGATGCAGCAGCGGGTGAGCGCCATGCAGGCGCAGCTGCCGGCGCAGCACAGCCTGCGCGCCCGGGTGCTGCAGCAGATCGAGCATGGCTTGCCGAGCGGCGAGCTGTCGGTGGCGGGGGTGGCGCGGCGCCTGGGGATCAGTCGGCAGACCCTGCACCGCCACCTGCGCGCGGAGCAGTGCAGTTTTTCCGGGTTGCTGGCCGAAGTGCGCCGCAACTACGCCCTGCAGCGCCTGGCGCAGCCAGGGTGCCGGGTCGAGCAGCTCAGCCGCGAGCTGGGCTTCGCCGAGCCGAGCGCTTTCTACAAGGCGTTCAAGGGCTGGTTCGGCGTTTCACCCAGAGCCTACCAGGTAGACCGGGACGCCTAGAGTCGCGCCACCTTGAAGGTATCGCAGCGCCCCGGTTGGCCGCTGTCGAAGCCCATGCGGAACCAGCGCACCCGCTGCGCCGAGGTGCCGTGGGTGAAGGCGTCCGGTACCACCTGGCCGCGCGCCTGTTTCTGCAGGCGGTCGTCGCCGATCGCGCTGGCGGCGTTCAGCGCTTCTTCCAGATCGCCCTCCTCCAGCCAGGCATGGCGGCGCTGGGCGTGGTGTGCCCAGACCCCGGCCAGGCAGTCGGCCTGCAGTTCCTGGCGCACCAGCAGGCCACCGTCGCCCTCGACCCGCTCGCCGCGCTGGCGCGCCGCGTTGACCCTGGCCGAGACGCCGAGCAGGGTCTGCACGTGGTGGCCGACTTCGTGGGCGATGACGTAGGCCTGGGCGAAGTCGCCGGCGGCGGCGAAGCGCTGTTCCAGCTCGCGGAAGAACGTCAGGTCGAGATAGACCCGCTGGTCGCCCGGGCAGTAGAAGGGGCCGACCGCCGAATTGGCGAAGCCGCAGGCCGAGTTGACGCCGCCGGAGAACAGCACCAGCTTAGGATCGCGATACTGCTGGCCGGCGCTCTGGAACAGCTCGCGCCAGGTGTCCTCGGTGTCGCCGAGAATGGCGCGGACGAACTCGCTGTGCTCGTCGTTGGCCGCCGGCGGCGCGCCCTGGGGCAGGCCGACCTGGCTGGTCTGGGTGGCCTGGCCGGCGATCTGGCCGAGGATCTGCAGCGGATCCTGGCCCATCAGCAGGCCGACGATGACGATCACCGCCACCCCGCCCAGGCTCAGCCCCTTGCCGCCCATGCGCATGCCGCCGGAGCGGCCGCGCGCGTCCACCACGTTGTCACTGCGTCTTGCCTTGCGCCAGCGCATCTTCGCTCTCCCTGTGGCTCTGGCTGTTCAGTGTCGTCGGCGCCGCTGCTGCGCGCCAGGCCGGCCGTCAGTTGCCGGGGTAGTCGGCCAGCACCTGGTCGCGGCGCTCGCGGTCCAGGCCGATCACCTGGTAGGCGTCGACGCGGTCGCCGTACTCCATGCCGGGCGAGCCGACCGGCATGCCGGGCACGGCGGCGCCGAGCAGGTCCGGGCGCTGGCGCAGCTTGAGGATGTCGGCGGCCGGCACGTGGCCTTCGACGAACTTGCCGTCGATCACCCCGGTGTGGCACGAGGCCAGGCGCGGCGGTACGCCGAGGCGCTGCTTGACCGCGGCCATGTCGGTTTCGACGTGGTCGTTGACGGTGAAGCCGTTGTCCTGCAGGTGGCTGATCCAGGCCTTGCAGCAGCCGCAGTTGGCGTCGCGGTGCACGTCGATGGTCAGCGGTTCGGCGGCCTGGGCCAGGCCGGCAAAGAGGGCGAGGGCGAGTAGCGAGCGGCGCATGATGGGACTCCGATGGGCTGTGGCGCAGAGCATAGCGCCGTGGCGAGCACAGCCCAAGGCGTTGCGACTATGCGTCGCGACCGGCTGCACCTATGCTGCCTGCAGCCGATGTCGACAAGGAGGCTGTTCGATGCTGTTCGCCCGGATCGTCGTACTGATCCAGATCGCCGCCCTGACCGGGCTGGGCCTGGTGTATTTCGTCAAACCCCATGAAATGGCCAGCCTCAGCGGCGCGCTGCTGATGGGTAACGCCGCGGTGACCGAGGTGCGCGCCTACTACGGCGGCCTGCAGTTGGGCCTGGCCGCCTACCTGGTGCTGGCGCTGCTGCGCCTGGAACTGCTGCGTCCGGCCTTGACGCTGCTGGTGCTGCTCTACAGCGTGCTGGCGCTGGCGCGTATCGCCGGGCTGTGGCTGGACGGTGGCGCGCAGCAGACCTTCAACCTGGCCGCATTGCTGCTGGAGCTGGTTTCGGCCGGGCTGGCCTGGTGGGCGTTGCGCGGGCTACGCGGCACACCTAGTTAGGTAGGGTGGACAACGCGAAGCTTGTCCACCTGTCGCTTGTGGTGGAAAACGCTGCGCGGTTTTCCACCCTACTCCGAGACGGCTCAGAGCATGGCTTAGCGCCGCTCCAGCAACACCCCGGCTTCCATATGGTGGGTGTAGGGGAACTGGTCGAACAGCGCGCTGCGCGTCACCCGATGGCTATCGTTGAGCTGGGCGATATTGGCCGCCAGGGTCTCGGGGTTGCAGGAGATATACAGAATGCGCTGAAAGCGCCGGGTCAGCTCGCAGGTGTCCGGGTCCATGCCGGCGCGCGGCGGGTCGACGAAGACGCTGCCGAAGTCGTAGCTTTTCAGGTCGATGCCGGCCAGGCGGCGGAACGGCCGCACCTCGTTCAGCGCCTGGGTCAGTTCCTCGGCGGACAGGCGCACCAGCTCGACGTTGTCCACGCCGTTATCAGCCAGGTTGGCCAGCGCGGCGTTCACCGAGGTCTTGCTGATCTCGGTGGCCAGTACGCGGCGCACGCGAGTGGCCAGCGGCAGGGTGAAGTTGCCGTTGCCGCAGTACAGCTCCAGCAGGTCGTCGTCGCGCTGGCCGAGGGCATCATGGGCCCAGTTCAGCATCTTCTCGCACACCGCGCCGTTGGGCTGGGTGAAGGCGCCTTCCGGTTGGCGGTAGCGGAAGCGGCGCCCGGCCACCCTCAGTTCTTCCTCGACGTAGTCGCGGCCGATCACCAGGCGCTGGCCGCGCGAGCGGCCGACCAGGCTGACGTTCAGCTGCGCGGCCAGGCGCTCGGCCTCGGCCTGCCAGGCGGCGTCCAGCGGGCGGTGGTAGGCCAGGGTGATCAGCGCATCGCCGGCCAGGGTGGTGAGAAATTCCACCTGGAACAGTTTGAACGACAGCGCCTCGCTGGCCTGCCAGGCTGCGCGCAGGCGTGGCATCAGCTCGTTGATGCGCAGGCTGGCGATGGGGAAGTCGTCGAGGAGGATCGGCGTGTGCTTGTCGCCCGGCGCGAACATCGCATAGTGGCGCTGGCCGTCCTCGCGCCACAGGCGGAACTCGGCGCGCAGGCGGTAGTGCTCGCGCGGCGAGTCGAACACTTCGGGCGCGGGGGCGGCGAAGGGGGCCAGCAGTTCGATCAGGCGCTGCTCTTTCTCGGCGAGCTGGGCGGCGTAGGTGGCGGGGTCGAATACGGGGGCGCTCATGGCAACACTCTAAAGCGGCCGGCGACCGGCGTTGCAGCCGGTCGTCGGCGAAAGGGGGATCAGGCGAACAGGCCCAGCTTGACGACGAACAGCGCAGAGAGAATCCACATCGCCGGGTTCAGCTCGCGCCAGCGCCCGGACAGCACCTTGACCGCGGTCCAGGCGATAAAGCCGAAGGCGATGCCGTTGGCGATGGAGAAGGTCAGCGGCATGGCCAGGGCGGCGGCCACCACCGGGGCGGCGACGGTGAGGTCGTCCCAGTCGATCTGCGCCAGGCTGCTCATCATCAGCACGGCGACGAACAGCAGCGCCGGCGCGGTGGCGTAGGCCGGTACCGAACCGGCCAGCGGGGCGAAGAACAGGCTGAGCAGAAACAGCGCGGCGACCACGCAGGCGGTCAGGCCGGTGCGCCCGCCAGCGCTGATGCCGGCGGCGGACTCGATATAGCTGGTGGTGGTGCTGGTGCCCAGCGCGGCGCCGGCCATGGTGGCGGTGCTGTCGGCCATCAGCGCGCGGCCCAGGCGCGGCATCTTGCCGTCCTTGTCCAGCAGGTCGGCCTTCTGCGCCACGCCGACCAGGGTGCCGGAGGTGTCGAACAGGTCGACGAAGAGGAAGGCGAAGATCACGCTGATCAGGCCGATGTCCAGGGCGCCGGCGATATCCAGCTGCAGCAGGGTCGGCATCAGCGACGGCGGCATCGACACCACGCCCGGCAGCTCCGAAAGGCCCAGGGCGATGGACAGGCCGGTGACCAGCAGGATGCCGATCATCACCGCGCCGGTGACCTTGCGATAGGCCAGCGCGGCGATGACGAAGAAGCCCAGGCAGGCGAGCAGGGCGCCGCCCTGGCTGAGGTCGCCGAGACCGACCAGGGTGGCCGGGTGATCGACCACGATGCCGGCGTTCTTCAGCGCGATGATCGCGAGGAACAGGCCGATGCCGGCGGCGATGCCGGCGCGCAGGGCCAGCGGGATGCTGTTGATGATCCACTCGCGGATCTTGAAGATCGACAGCAGAAAGAAGATCGCGCCGGAGAGGAACACCGCGCCCAGGGCGGTCTGCCAGCTGTAGCCCATGGTCATCACCACGGTGTAGGTGAAGAAGGCGTTGAGGCCCATGCCCGGTGCCAGGGCGATCGGGTAGTTGGCCAGAAGTCCCATGATCAGCGAGCCGATGGCGGCCGCCAGGCAGGTGGCGACGAACACCGCGCCGTGATCCATGCCGGTCTCGGCCAGCATGTTGGGGTTGACGAAGAGGATGTAGGCCATGGTCAGGAAGGTGGTGAGACCGGCGATGACCTCGGTGCGCACGTTGGTGTGGTGCGCTTTGAGTTGGAACAGTTTTTCCAGCATGGTGGGCTCCCCCGAGGCGCGAACGCGCCGAAAGTGATGTGCAGCAAGCTAAG
Organism: Pseudomonas sp. AOB-7; assembly: GCF_003696305.1. Taxonomy (GTDB): domain Bacteria; phylum Pseudomonadota; class Gammaproteobacteria; order Pseudomonadales; family Pseudomonadaceae; genus Aquipseudomonas. The sequence goes on from NZ_RFFK01000003.1 coordinate 206,025, forward strand.
CATATCCGTGCCGGAAAATTGCCCGTTTGCGCAAAAGCCGCGCATCATAGCAGCAAGGTTTTCCCCGGTGAATTTATGGCCTGTCGTCTCATTTTATGACCGGGCGGACAGTTTCGTTTCCTGCCTGAAGGAGTTGAGATATGAGCAAGCGTGCGCTGATCGCCGTCGCCGACGGCGTCGAAGACCTCGAATGCGTGACCCTGATCGACGTGCTGCGCCGCGCCGACATCGAGGTGCTGGTGGCCAGCATCGAGGAACGCCGCATGATCACCTGCGCCCGCGGCACGCGGCTGACCGCCGACGCCATGCTGGTGGACGTGCTGGCCCAGGATTTCGACCTGATCGTGCTGCCCGGCGGCATGCCCGGCGCCCAGCACCTGGCCGATTTCGAACCGCTGGCCGAGCGGGTGCGCCAGCAGGCCAAGGCCGGCGAGCTGTTTGCCGCGATCTGCGCCGCGCCGGCGCTGGCCCTGCAGCAGTACGGCGTGCTCAAGCAGCGGCGGATGACCTGCTACCCGGCATTCAGCGAGCGTCTTTCCGGCTGCACCTTCGTCGACGAGGCGGTGGTGGTCGATGGCAATTGCATCACCAGTCAGGGGCCCGGTACGGCGTTGGCCTTTGCCCTGTGCCTGGTGGAACAACTGGTGGGCCGCAGCACACGCAACGAGGTGGCCAAGGCGATGTTGGTATAGCACCTGGGGAGGATTGGTGCGCCGCGCGCACCGAGAACCCGCGATGCCCTACGACTGTTCCTGCTCCAACAAGCGCCGCTTGCGCTGCAGGCCCCAGCGGTAGCCGCTGAGGCTGCCATCGCTGGCCACCACGCGGTGGCAGGGCAGCAGCAGGCCGATGGCGTTGCTGGCGCAGGCGCGTGCCACCGCGCGCGGGTGGCTGTGCAGCTGGACGGCCAGTTCGCCGTAGCTGCGCGTCTGCCCCGGCGGGATCGTCTGCAGCGCCTGCCAGACCCGCTGCTGGAAGGCGCTGCCGCGAATGTCCAGGGGCAGCTGGGCGGCCCGCTCGGGCTCGTCCAGTTGCTGCAGCACCTGCTGCAGCCAATCCCTCAACCCTAGGTCGTCCTCTTCGAGATGGGCCAGGGCGAAGCGCTGCCGCAACTCCGCGCGCAGCGCCTGCGCGTCGTCGCCGAACAGCAGGGCGCAGACGCCCTTGGCGCTGGCCGCGATCAGCATCTGGCCCAGCGGGCAGGGGGCGCTGGCGTAGCGCAGGCGTTCGCCGGCGCCGCGCTGGCGGCGCTGCGCCGGGCTCATGGCCTGGGGCTTTTCATAGAGGGCGCGGGTGCCGGAATAGCCGGCGGCCAGGGCGGCATCGAGCACGCTATCTGCCGTGCCCAGTTGCGCCTCCAGGCGCTGGCGCCGCTGGGCGGCGGCCCAGGCATGGGGCGTCAGCCCGGTACGGGCCTTGAAGGCGCGGGCCAGGTGCGAGGGCGACAGGCCGATGCGCGCCGCCAGTTGCGCCAGGCTCAGGCGCTGCTCGCCGCGCAGCAGCTGGCAGGCGGCGGCGACCAGGGCGTCGAGCTGCTGCGCCGGGCTCTGCCCCTGCGGCGTGCAGCGCTTGCACGGGCGGAAGCCGGCGGCCTCGGCGCTGGCCGCATCGCCGTGGAAGCTGACGTTGTCGCGCCGCGGCCGCCGCGCCGGGCAACTGGGCCGGCAGTAGATGCCGGTGCTGCGTACGGCGAAGACGAAGCGCCCGTCCTGGCCTGCATCACGGGCGCAGACGGCTTGCCAGCAGTGGTCGGTGTCGAGCATGGGGGCCTTCCTCCTGATGCTTTCGATTGTCGGCCCGCAGCCGCGCGCTGCCAATCCGTAATGCGCTTTCAAAGCCGGGCTAGGCTTACAGCCCATCGACGGCCGGCAAGGGGATGCAGGCATGGCGCGTTACGCTCGTTGGGCGCTGGCGTTGCTGCTGTGGGGCGCGCTGGCGCCGGCACTGGCGGCGCTGCCGCTGAGCAAGGCGGAGCAGCACTGGCTGGCGCAGCACCCGCAGCTGCTGGTGGGGGTGGAACGCGCCGGCTGGCCGCCGTTCGACATGGTCGAGGACGGCCGCTATCAGGGTATCAGCGCCGACTACCTGCGCCTGCTCGGCGAACGCCTGGGGGTGGAGATCGACGCGGTCTACTTCGACGACTGGGAGCAGGCCCTGGCCGCCCTGCGCGAGGGCCGCATCGAAATCCTGCCGTCGGTGGCGCGCACCCCCGAGCGCGAGGGCTGGATGCGCTTCAGCGATCCCTATCTGATCAGCAGCAGCCTGATCTTCAGCCGCCCGGAGGTGCGCGTGCAGCAGGTCGCCGACCTGGCCGGCAAGCGTGTGGCCATCGAGCGCGGCTACGTGCTGCAGCAACTGCTGCGCGACGAGGTGGCCGGCATCGAGTTCGTCGAGACCCTGAACACCGAGGAGGCCCTGCGCGCGGTGTCGTCCGGGCGCGCCGAGGCCTACGTCGGCGACATGATAGTGGCCAGCTACCTGATCCGCCGGCACAACCTGGCCAACCTGGAGCTGCGCGGCGAGTCGGGGCTGAGCAGCAGCGAGATCCGCTTCGGCGTACGCCGCGACCTGCCGCAGTTGGTCGATCTGCTCGACCGCGCCCTGGCCAGCCTCAGCCGTGAGGAGCGCGAGGCGATCCGCGATCGCTGGCTGCCGCCGCTGACCGAGTTCAACTGGCGCAAGGCGCTGCAGGTGGGCTGGCCCTACGCCCTCGGCCTGCTGGCGCTGATCGTCTTCGTGCTGGTGTGGAACCGCCGCCTGACGGTGCAGATCGCCGAGCGCCAGCGCGCCGAGGCCGAGGCCAGGCGCCAGCGCAGCACCTTGCTGGCGCTGGTAAATGCGATCCCCGACCCGATCTGGTTCAAGGACAGCGACGGCGTCTACCGCGGCTGCAACCAGGCCTTCGCGGCGATCTTCGCGCGCAGTCCGGAGAGCCTGGTCGGCTGCCGCGACGAGCAGCTGTTCGACGCCGCGCTCAGCCGCGAGCGCGCCGACCTCGACCGCCGCGCCCTGGCCAGCCGCGCGCCGCTGGAAAACGAGACCTGGCTGGACCACGCCGACGGTCGGCGGGTGCTCTACGACACCCTGCGCGTGGCCTTCTACGACGACCGCGGGCAGTTGCTCGGGCTGGTCGGCACCGGCCGCGACATCACCGTGCGCAAGGAGGTCGAGGAGGCCATGGCGCGCGCCAAGGCCCTGGCCGAGCAGGCGGCGCGGGCCAAGGCGGACTTTCTCGCCAACATGAGCCACGAGATCCGCACGCCGATGAACGCCATCATCGGCATGTCGCACCTGGCGCTGAAGACCGACCTCGACCCGCGCCAGCGCGACTACCTGAACAAGATCCAGCAGGCCGGCCAGCACCTGCTCGGGGTGATCAACGACATCCTCGACTTCTCCAAGATCGAGGCCGGCAAGGTCAGCGTCGAGTGCATCGAGTTCGACCTCGAGCAGGTGCTCGACAACCTGGCCAACCTGATCGGCGACAAGGCCGCGGCCAAGGGCCTGGAGCTGCTGTTTCGCCTCGATCCGCAGGTGCCCTGCAGCCTGCTCGGCGATCCGCTGCGGCTGGGGCAGATCCTGATCAACTACGCCAACAACGCGGTGAAGTTCACCGCCGAGGGCGAGGTGGAGGTGCGCATCGAGCTGGAGCGGCGCGACGGCAAGCAGGTCTGGCTGCTGTTCGCGGTGCGCGACACCGGCATCGGTCTGGACGCCGAGCAGCAGGCGCGGCTGTTCGAATCCTTCCAGCAGGCCGACAGCTCCACCACCCGCAAGTACGGCGGCACCGGCCTCGGCCTGGCCATCTGCAAGCGCCTGGCCGAGGCCATGGGCGGCGAGGTCGGGGTCGACAGCCAGGTCGGCGTCGGCAGCCTTTTCTGGTGCCGCCTGCCGTTCGCCCTGGCCAGTCGCCAGCGCCCGGCGCTGCAGCCGCAGGCCGATCTGCGCGGGCGGCGGGTGCTGGTGGTGGACGACAACGACAATGCCCGCCAGGTGCTTGCCGAGCTGCTGACCAGCATGACCTTTCGCGTCGCCGAGGCCGCAGACGGCGTGCAGGCGCTGGCGCTGGTACGCCAGGCGCAGGCCGCCGGCGAGGGCTTCGAGCTGCTCTTCATCGACTGGCAGATGCCCGGCATGGACGGCCTGGAGCTGGCCCGGCGGGTGCGCGCGCTGGCGCTGACGCCGCCGCCCAAGCTGCTGATGGTCAGCGCCCACGGCCGCGAGGAGCTGCTGCAGGGCGCGCAGCGGGTCGGCGTCGAGGACGTCCTGCTCAAGCCGCTCAACCCCTCGCTGCTGTTCGATGCGGCGATGCGCTGCCTGGGCGGCAACGGCGGGCTGAGCAGCTATGCGCGCAGCGGCGTGGGCGAGGCGGTACCGGATTTCGCCGGTCGTCGTGTGCTGCTGGTGGAGGACAACGAGCTGAACCAGGAAGTGGCCAGCGGCCTGCTGCAGGAGGCCGGGCTGCAGGTGGAACTGGCCGGCGACGGCGCGCAGGCCATCGAGCGCCTGCAGGCGGCGGCGGACGATCATTACCAGCTGGTGCTGATGGACATGCAGATGCCGGTGCTCGACGGCCTGGCGGCCACCCGCGTGCTGCGCGCCCAGCCGCGCTTCGCCGCGCTGCCGATCCTGGCCATGACCGCCAACGCCCTGGACGCCGACCGCCAGGCCTGCCTGGACGCGGGGATGAACGATCACCTGAGCAAGCCCATCGAGCCGGCCACGCTCTGGGCCACCCTGCAGCGCTGGCTGCCGGGGAGCGCGGCGGTCGCTGGCGCGCCGGCGGCGCAGGCTCTGGATTTCGAGCTGGCGGGCGTGGACGTGGCCAGCGGCCTGCGCCGGGTGCTGGGCAAGCGCGCGCTGTACCTGGAGCTGCTCGGCAAGTTCGCCGCCGGTCAGGGCGAGTTCCCCGCGCAGCTGCGCGCCGCCCTGGCGGACGCCGATGGCGCGCGCGCCGAACGGCTGGCCCACACCTTCAAGGGCCTGGCCGGCAGCATCGGCGCCGGCGCCTTGCAGGCGCAGGCCGCGTCGCTGGAGGAGGCCCTCAGGCAGGGCGCCGCCGCGGCGCGGATCGAGGCGCTGCTCGGCGAGCTGGAGCCCCCGCTGCAAGCGCTGCTCGCCGCCATCGCCGCGCAGCTGCCGGCGCCGCCGTTGCCGCGCGAGGTCGCCGTCGAGCCCGGCGAATTGCAGCGGGTCTGCCAGCAGCTGGCGCGGCTGCTCGACGAGGACGATCCGCGCAGCGGAAAACTGCTGGAGGAACAGCGCGAAATGCTGCAGAGCGCCTTTAATGAGGGATATGCCGCCATCGCCCGCGCGGTGCACGGCTACGATTTCGAACAGGGGCTGCTGGCTTTGCGCGAGGCGGCGGCCGAGCAGGGCATAGAGTGCTGAAACAGGGGGGATGCGATGGTCGAGATGCTCGACAGGCCCGAGCAGGAGATGATCCTGGTGGTGGACGACACCCCGGACAACCTGCAGCTGATCAGCGAACTGCTGATCGACCGTTACCGGGTCAAGGTCGCCAACAACGGCGCCAAGGCCCTGCGCATCGCCCAGGGCAGCCCGGCACCGGACCTGATCCTGCTCGACATCATGATGCCGGAGATGGACGGCTACGAAGTCTGTCGGCGGCTCAAGGCCGACCCGCAGACCCGCGACATTCCGCTGATCTTCCTCACCGCCAAGAGCGAGGTGGCCGACGAACAGCTGGGTTTCGACCTCGGCGCCGCCGACTACATCACCAAGCCGATCAGCCCGCCCATCGTCCTCGCCCGGGTCAAGGCGCAGCTGCAGCTCAAGGCCGCCACCGACTACCTGCGCGACAAGAGCGAGTACCTGGAGCTGGAGGTCAAGCGTCGCACCCGCGACATCCAGAAGCTGCAGGACGTGACCATCGAGGCCATGGCCAGCCTGGCGCTGATGCGCGACAACCCGCGCAGCCGGCACCTGCAGCGTATCGAGCGCTACATGACTTGCCTGGCCAAGGCCCTGGCCCGTCAGCAGCCGGCGCTGAGCGGCGAGCTGGACGCCGAGCGCATCGCCCAGCTGGGGCGTTCGGCCATGCTCCATGTACTGGGTCGTCTGACCCTGCCCGATCGCGTGCTGCTCAGCCACGGCGAGCCGAACGAGGCCGATCTGCGCCTGTTGCAGGAGGGCGTGACGGCCGGCCGCGATGCCCTGGAGCGCGCCGAGCGCAAGCTGGGCGGTAGCGCCGGTTTTCTCTGCGATGCCAAGGACATCGTCTACGGCCAGCACGAGCGCTGGGACGGCAAGGGCTACCCGCAGGGCCTGCACGGCGAGCAGATCCCGCTGTCGGCGCGGCTGATGGCGCTGATCGGCCATTTCGAGGAGCTGACCTGCCAGCATCCCTACCTGCCGCGCATCAGCCCGGCGCAGGCGGTGACGCAGATCGGCGCGGCCAGCGGCACGCGCTTCGACCCCATGGTGGTGCTGGCCTTCGTCGAAGCGACGCCGCAGTTCATTCGCATCGCCGAATCCCTGGCCGACGACGCCGCTGCCGTGGGCCTCGAGCTGCAGCGGCTGGAGGATTCGCTGGCAGAAAGCATCGAGCTGACCCTGCCGCCGGCGCCTTGAGTTGGCGAGGAGGTTTTCCCCTCGGCTCGTCGGTGGGGTTGAGGCGCCGACGACGAAGCCCAACGCCCCCCATGAGCGCTGCTCGGGGCTGCTCGTTGGGCTTCGTTGCGCTCAGCGCCAACCTACGGTTGAGCCTGCTAGCCGTTGATCCGCTCCACATGGTGGCAGGCCACCTGGCGCGCTTCGATCAGGCGCAGCTCCGGGCGCTCGCCGCGGCAGCGTGCGTCGGCATGCGGGCAGCGCTGGTGGAAGGCGCAGCCGGAGGGCGGGTCGAGCGGGTTGGGCAGCTCGCCGACTATCTTGATCCTGGGCTTGTGCGGATCGGGATGGAGGGTCGGGGTGGCCGACAGCAGCGCCTGGGTGTAGGGGTGCAGCGGGCGATGGTAGATGGCGGCGCTGGCGCCCATCTCCACCGGGCGGCCGAGGTACATCACCAGCACCTCGTCGGCGACGTGGCGCACCACGGCGAGGTTGTGCGAGATGAAGACGTAGCCGGTGCGGTACTGCTCCTGCAGGTCCATGAACAGGTTGAGCACCTGGGCCTGGATCGACACGTCCAGCGCCGAGGTCGGCTCGTCCGCCACCAGCACCTTGGGTTGCAGCATCATGGCGCGGGCCAGGGCGATGCGCTGGCGCTGGCCGCCGGAGAACATGTGCGGGTAGCGCTGGTAATGCTCGGGGCGCAGGCCCACCTGCTGCATCATCGCCTGCACCCGCTCGCGGCGTTCGGCGCGGGACAGATCGGTGTTGATCAACAGCGGCTCGGCCAGCTGATCGCCGATCTTCTGCCGCGGGTTGAGCGAGGCATAGGGGTTCTGGAACACCATCTGCACGTCGCGGCGCAGCTGTTTGCGCTCGGCCCGGCTGGCGCCGGCAACCTCGCGCCCGGCGATCTGCAGGCTGCCGGCGCTGGGCTCTTCGATCAGGGTCAGGGCGCGGGCCAGGGTGGACTTGCCGCAGCCGGACTCGCCGACCACCGCCAGGGTCTTGCCGGCCTCGAGGCTGAAGGACACGCCGTTGAGCGCCTGGACCAAGGCCGCCGGCTTGAACAGGCCGCGCGAGACGCTGTAGTGACGGGTCAGCTCATGGGCTTGGAGAACGCTGTTCATCGGGCCACCTCCAGGGGAAAGAAGCAGCGCGCGGCGCCACGCTCGTGTGCGTCCAGCGCTGGGCGCTCCTCGCGGCAACGCGGCTGCACGTAGGGGCAGCGCGGTGACAGCAGGCAGCCCTGCGGACGGTCGTAGCGGCCGGGCACTATGCCGGGCAGCGTCGCCAGGCGGCGGGCGCCGGCGCTGTGTTCGGGGATGGCCTTGAGCAGCGCCTCGGTGTAGGGGTGGCTGGGCGCGTCGAACAGGGTCGGCACCCGGCCCAGCTCCACCGCTTGCCCTGCGTACATCACGCAGACGCGCTGGGCGGTCTCGGCGACCACCGCCAGGTCGTGGGTGATCAGCACCAGGGCCATGCCCTGGTCGCGCTGCAGGTTCAGCAGCAGTTCCATGATCTGCGCCTGGATGGTCACGTCCAGCGCCGTGGTCGGCTCGTCGGCGATCAGCAGCTTGGGTTCGGCGGCAATCGCCATGGCGATCGCCACGCGCTGGCTCATGCCGCCGGAGAGCTGGTGCGGGTAGGCATCCAGGCGGCTGGCGGCGGCGGGGATCTCCACCCGCTCCAGCAGCTCGAGGGCACGGGCGCGCGCCGCCTTGCCTTTCAGGCCCATATGCTGGCGCAGCACTTCCTCGATCTGGAAACCCACGCTGTAGCTGGGGTTGAGCGCGGTCATCGGGTCCTGGAACACCATCGCCAGGTCCTTGCCGACTATATGCCGGCGCTGGCGGCCCTTCAGGCGCAGCATGTCGGTGCCGTCGAACTGCAGGCAGTCGGCATGGACGATGCCAGGCGCGTCGATCAGGCCCATCAGCGCCATCATGGTCACCGACTTGCCGGAGCCTGACTCGCCGACTATGGCCAGCACCTCGCCCTTTTCCACGCAGAGGTCGAGGCCGTCGACCACCGGCACGGCATCGGCGGCGCCGAAGCGCACCGAGAGGTTGCGGATATCCAGCAGGCTCATGCATGGCCCCCCGTGTGGATCGGGGTAGGGAGCGCCATGCGCAGCGGGATCATCTTGTGCATACGGGCCTCCTCAGATGGCGTTCTTCAGTTTCGGGTCGAGCGCGTCGCGCAGGCCGTCGCCCATCAGGTTGATGGCCAGCACGCTGAGCAGAATCGCCAGGCCGGGCAGGGTCACCACCCACCAGGCGCGTTCGATGTAGTCACGCGCCGAGGCCAGCATGGTGCCCCACTCGGGCGTCGGCGGCTGCACGCCAAGGCCGAGAAAGCCCAGTGCGGCGGCATCGAGAATCGCCGAGGAAAAGCTCAGGGTGGCCTGCACGATCAAAGGCGCCATGCAGTTGGGCAGTACGGTGACGAACATCAGCCGCAGCAGGCCGGCGCCGGACAACTGCGCGGCGGTGACGTAGTCACGGCCCAGCTCGCCCATCACCGCCGCGCGGGTCAGGCGCACGTAGCTGGGCAAGGAGACTATGGCGATGGCGAAGATGGTGTTGATCAGCCCCGGACCGAGGATGGCGACGATGGCCACCGCCAGCAGCAGCGACGGCAGCGCCAGCATGACGTCCATCAGGCGCATGATGCCGGGGCCGAGCAGGCGCGGGAAAAAGCCGGCGGCCAGGCCCAGCAGGATGCCGGGAATCAGCGACAGCAGCACCGAGGCCAGGCCGATCAGCAGCGACAGGCGCGCGCCATGGATCAGCCGCGAGAGCAGGTCGCGGCCCAGCTCGTCGGTGCCGAGCAGGAAACGCCACTGGCCACCGTCCAGCCATACCGGCGGGGTGAGCAGGAAGTCGCGGTACTGCTCGCTGGGATCATGCGGCGCGATCCAGGGCGCGAACAGCGCGCAGAACAGCATCAGCAGCATGAACGCCAGGCCGGCGAGGGCGCCCTTGTTATGGCTGAAGGCCTGCCAGAATTCCTTCAGCGGCGAGGGGTAGAGCAGGCTCTGGTCGAGGCTGGTGGCGGCGGTCATGGGCGTACCTCGCGTAGGGTGGACGACGTTTCATCCGTCCACCGATGCCTTTTCACGGTGGATGAAAAGAGCGTCATCCACCCTAGGTGATCGATGTGGTTATGCATGGCGCCGTCCTTATTTCTGATGGCGAATACGGGGATTGGCCAGGCCGTAGAGGATGTCCACGGTGAAGTTGACCAGGATCACCAGGCAGGCGATCAGCAGGATGCCGTTCTGCACCACCGGGTAGTCGCGGGCGCCGATGGCCTCGATCAGCCATTTGCCGATGCCCGGCCAGGAGAAGATGGTCTCGGTCAGCACCGCGCCGGCCAGCAGGCTGCCGACCTGCAGGCCGAACACCGTCAGCACCGGGATCAGCGCGTTGCGCAGGCCGTGCACGAACACCACCCGCGCCGGCGACAGGCCCTTGGCCTGCGCGGTGCGGATGTAGTCCTCGCGCAGCACTTCGAGCATGGCCGAGCGGGTCATCCGGGCGATCACCGCCAGCGGGATGGTGCCGAGCACGATGGCCGGCAGGATCAGGTGGCGCAGGGCGTCGACGAAAGCGCCTTGCTCGTCGCTGAGCAGGGTGTCGATCAGCATGAAGCCGGTGACCGGCGGGATGTCGTAGAGCAGATCGATACGCCCGGACACCGGCGTCCAGCCCAGGCCGACCGAGAAGAACATGATCAGCAGCAGGCCCCACCAGAAGATCGGCATCGAGTAGCCGGTCAGCGAGATACCCATCACCCCGTGGTCGAACAGCGAGCCGCGCTTGAGCGCGGCGATCACCCCGGCGATCAGACCCAGGGTGCCGGCGAACAACAAGGCCGCCAGGGCCAGTTCGACGGTGGCGGGGAACAGGCTGAGGAACTCGCGCCACACGCTTTCGCGCGAACGCAGCGACTCGCCCAGATTGCCGCTGGCGAGCTGGCCGATGTAGTCGAAGTACTGCTCATGCAGCGGCTTGTTCAGCCCCAGGCGCTCCATGGCCTGGGCGTGCATCTCCGGGTCGACGCGGCGTTCGCCCATCATCACTTCCACCGGGTCGCCGGGGATCAGGCGGATCAGGGCGAAGGTCAGCAGGGTGACGCCGAAGAAGGTGGGGATCAAAAGCCCCAGGCGTCTGGCGATAAAGGACAGCATCAGGCGGTTCTACTCCGTGGCGGGATGCGGGTGCCGGACTGCATGGTCCGGCGTTGTTGTGGTCTTGTCGTAGCCCGGATGCAATCCGGGGATAGGGCGCGAGAGGAGTCCCGGATCGCATCCGGGCTAGGGTTGTTCATGGCAGCTTCACCCGAGCGAAATTGTTCGACCCCAGCGGGCTCAGCACGAAGCCCTCGACGCCCTTGCGCAGGGCGGCGAACTGCTTGGGGTGGGCCAGGGCGATCCAGGGCGCCTGCTTATGGAAGATCGCCAGGGCCTGGCGATACAGCGCGGCGCGTTTTTCCTGCTCGGGCTCGCGGCGCGCCTGGGTGATCAGCGCGTCGAAGGCCCTGTCGCACCAACCCGCCTGATTCTCGCCGCTTTCGGCGGCGGCGCAGGACAGGTTGGGGGTGAGGAAGTTGTCCGGGTCGCCGTTGTCGCCGGCCCAGCCCATGAACACCAGGTCGTGCTCGCCGTTCTTGGCGCGCTTGATCAGCTCGCCCCACTCGAACACGCGGATGTCGCTGCGGATGCCGATGGCGGCGAGATCGGCCTGCAGCATCTGCGCGCCGATGCCCGGGTTGGGGTTGGTCGGCCCGCCACCGGGGCGGGTCCAGATCGACAGGGAAAAGCCGTCGGCGTGACCAGCCTCGGCCAGCAGGGCCTTGGCCCGTTCAACGTCATGCGGCCAGTCCGCGAGCTCGGGGTCATGGCCCCAGAGCGTCGCCGGGTAGGGCGCCACGGCCGGGGTGGCGTTGCCTTCGCCGTACTGCGCGCGGATATAGGCAGCCTTGTCGAACGCCAGATTCAGCGCCTGGCGCACGCGCACGTCGTCCAGCGGCGGGTGACGGGTGTTGATGCCGATATAGGCGGTCAGCAGCGAATCCAGTTCCAGCACCTGCAGTCTGGCGTCGGCCTTGAGCGCCGGGATGTCCACCGGGCGCGGGTAGAGGGCGATCTGGCAGTCGCCGGCCTTGAGCCGCTGCTGGCGCACGTTGGGTTCGGGGGTGATGGCCAGCACCAGGCGCTCGATCGCTGGCGCGCCATCCCAGTACTCCGGGTTGCCGCGAAAGCGCACCTGGGCGTCCTTGGCATAGCGCTCGAAGACGAAGGGGCCGGTGCCGATCGGCTGACTGTTGAGCCGTTCGGGCTTGTTCGTTGCGAGCAGATGCTCGGCGTATTCGGCCGAATAGATCGAGGCGAAGCCCATGGCCAGGTTGGCCAGGAAGGGCGCCTCCGGATGCCTGAGGACGAAGCGCACCCGATGTTCGTCGAGCTTGTCGATGCGCTCGATCAGCTTTGCCAGGCCCATGGCCTCGGCATAGGGGAAACCGCGCAGCGACAGCTTGTGCCAGGGATGATTCGGATCGAGCTGGCGCTGGAAGCTCCACAGCACGTCGTCGGCATTGAACGCGCGCGTGGGCGTGAAGTCGTTGTTGGCGTGAAATTTCACCCCCTGGCGCAGGGTGAAGCTGTAGCTCAGGCCGTCGGCGGAGATTTCCCAGCTTTCTGCCAGCGCCGGCACCAGCTCGGTGCTGCCGGGGGCGAAGGCCACCAGACGCTCGAACAGGGTCTCGGCCGTGGCATCGGCGGTGGTCGCGGCGGTGTACTGGACGATATCGAAACCTTCCGTGCTGGCTTCGCTGCACACCACCAGATTATTCGCCGCCTGGACCTGTGCGCACAGCAAAGCGGCCAGCAGCAGGCCGCCGCGCTTAAAGGGCATGGAAGACATGTGAACTCCTGATCCGGGTAGAAGCGGCGCACCCGCAGGCGCGCCGCCTGCCATCACTGGGCGATACCTACACCATAGAAGGAGTTGAGCGCGAAGGGGCTGATGCGGAAGTCCTGCACCTCCTTGCGCATCGGCTGGTACACGGTGGAGTGCGCCAGCGGGGTGATCGGCACCTCACGCTTGAGGATCACCTGCGCCTGCCGGTACAGCTCGGTACGCTCGGCCTGGTCGGTGGTGCGCTTGGCGGCCTTGACCAGCTTGTCGTAGTCCTCGAAGCACCACTTGGAGAAGTTGTTGCCGTCGACCGCGTCGCAGCCGTAGAGGGTACCGAGCCAGTTGTCCGGGTCGCCGTTGTCGCCGCTCCAGCCGATCAGCATGGCGTCGTGTTCGCCGGCCTTGGCGCGCTTGAGGTACTCGCCCCACTCGTAGCTGACGATGCGCGCCTGGATGCCGATCTTGGCCCAGTCGGCCTGCAGCATCTCGGCGATCAGCTTGGCGTTGGGGTTGTACGGGCGCTGCACCGGCATGGCCCACAGGGTGATCTCGGTGCCTTCCTCGACGCCGGCGGCCTTGAGCAGCGCCTTGGCCTTTTCCGGGTCGAAGGCCGGGTCCTTGATGGTCTCGTTATAGGACCACTGGGTCGGCGGCATGCCGTTGACTGCCAGCTGGCCGGCGTTCTGGTACACCGCGTCGAGGATCGCCTGCTTGTTCACCGCCATGTCCAGCGCCTGGCGCACCTCCAGCTTGTCGAACGGCGGGTGGGTGACGTTGTAGGCGATATAGCCGACGTTGAAACCGGCCTGTTCGGGCATCTGCAGCTTGGCGTCCTGCTGCAGCGAGGCGATGTCGGCCGGGCGCGGGAACAGGGTCACGTGGCATTCGCCGGCCTTGAGCTTCTGCATGCGCACCGAGGCGTCGGTGTTGATGGCGAAGATCAGGTTGTCGATCTTCACGTCCTCGGGCTTCCAGTAGTCCTGGTTGCCCTTGTAGCGGATCACCGCGTCCTTCTGGTAGCGGCTGAACACGAAGGGGCCGGTGCCGATCGGCCTCTGGTTGATGTCGGCGGCCTTGCCGGCCTTGAGCAACTGGTCGGCGTACTCGGCGGACTGGATCGAGGCGAAGCTCATCGCCAGGTTCTGCACGAAGGCGGCGTCCACTTCGTTGAGGGTGAAGCGCACCGTCTGATCGTCCAGCTTTTCCAGCTTAGCGATATTGGCGTCCATGCCCATGTCGGTGAAGTAGGGGAACTCGGTGGGGTAGGCCTTGCGGAAGGGATGATCCTTGTCGAGCATGCGGCCGAAGGTGAAGAGCACGTCGTCGGCGTTGAATGCGCGGCTGGGCTTGAAGTACTCGGTGCTGTGGAACTTCACCCCGGGGCGCAGCTTGAAGGTGTAGACCAGACCGTCCTCGGACACCTCCCAGCTTTCGGCCAGGCCGGGCTCGACCTGGGTGCCGCCGCGCTCGAACTGGGTCAGACGGTTGAAGATGGTTTCCGCCGCGGCGTCGAAATCGGTGCCGGTGGTGTACAGGCCCGGGTCGAAACCGGCGGGGCTGCCTTCGGAGCAGAACACCAGGTTGGCGGCGCTGGCGAGGGGGGCGCTGGCGATCAGCCCAGCGGTAAGCAAAGCCTGGATAACGGCGTTCTTGCGCATCATGACCTCATCGTTGTTGTGGTTGTGATCCTTGAGGAGCCTCTTGTGGAGGCCACCGCCGAAACTATGCAGCCCTTGTGCCCGAGGCAAGCGCGATGTCGCACAGCAAATGGTTAGCGCTACAGCGCTGTAACTTGCTGTCGCATTTATGAAAATTTTGCAGGGAAAAGATGGCGAAACGCCGTTATCTGACGATAACGGCGTGGCCTTGTTGCGGGGCGTGGTCAGGGCATCTGCACTTCGATGACGCCGTCGGCGCTGACCGTGACCTGGCTGGTGCCGGCCTCGATTTCCGGGGTGGGCGCCGCTTCCATCATCGCCATGCCCTTGGCCGCGTAGTGGCGCGGCATCGGCGGCTGGAAACCGCCGGTGTTGAGGTTGAGGCTGACCAGCTTGTAGCCCTTGCCACCGAGCGCCTCGGTGGCCAGCTGGGCGCGGGCCTTGAAGGCATTCACCGCGTCCTTGAGCATGGCGTCCTCGCGGGTCTTGCGGGTGTCGGTGGCGATGCTGAAGTCCATGCCGGCCATCTTCATCTGTTGCAGCAACTCGCCGGTCAGTGCCGACAGGCGGGCGAAGTCGGCGCTTTCCAGGCGCACTTCGGCGCGCTCGCGCCAGGCGGTGATCTTCTGGCCCTTGTCGTCATACACCGGGTAGCTGTGACGGCTGCCGAGCTTGACCGAGACGCCGCGCACCTGGCGCACCTGCTCCAGCGTCTGGTTGAGGGTGTTGGTGATCTCGGCGGCCAGCTTGGCCGGGTCGGCGTGCTGCGCTTCGGTATAGAGGGTGACGTGCATCAGGTCGTGGGCGACCTCCTGATTCACCTCGGCGCGCAGGGCGATCTGGTTGTAGCGCGCCTCCTCGGCCAGCAGGGCGGTGCTGGCCAGGCTGGCGGCGGTCAGGGCGAGGGCGGTGGCGATACGGGTCATGGTGCGCATGGGCGGTTCCTTGTCGATGGCCGATGGGCCGTTACGCGAGGGTAGACGAAGCAGAGTGACTGTTCGGGTTAATGGCGGTTCAACTTTTTTCTGTGCCGCGTCGGCACCGGGTCGTGCCGGCTCAATCGTCCAGCCAGGCGCCCTGGGTTTCACCGTGGCCGGTGTCACGGTCGTAGCGGTGTTCGCGCTCGATATGGCGTTGCAAGGTGGCGTGGGCGCGGGCATTGGCCTGCTGTTCCAGGGTCTTGCAGTCGGCTTGCTCCGGCAGCGCCAGTAGCGCCGTGTCGATGGCCTGCGCCGCCGCCTGGCCGATGCGGTAGTGGCCCAGTTCGTGTTCCTCGAGCGCCGCCAGGTAGCGGGCGAAGCGCTGTTGCTGCTGGGCGTCGCCGCCGTGCAGGCGCGGCAGGGTGATGCTGGCCTGCAGCTGGGTGCTGCTGCGTTCGATACGGCAGCGGCCATCGCGCGCCTCCCGCCACCAGAAGCGCCATTCCACCTGCCAGCGGGTGAAGCCGTGGTAGGTCTGGCTGTCCAGACGGATCGGCGAGGCGCTGTTCAGCGCCTGGCGCAGGCTGGCGTGCGTTTCGAGGTGGGCGTCGTAGTGGCGGTAGTCGAGCTGCTCGCGCACCTCGGCGTGCAGCGGCGCGGCCAGCAGCAGCGGCAGCAGGGCGCGCTTCATGACCGGCGCAGCCGTTCGCGGCCGCGGCTGAGGTCGGCCAGCAGTCGATCCAGCGCGTCCAGCTGGGCGGCGGGCACGGCCAGCTCGAGGCGGGCGCCGCTGGCGTCGAAGGCCTCGTTTTCCAGCAGGGCGTCGAACTCGCCCAGGCGCGCCTTGAACGGCGCCAGTTCGGCGAACTGCAGGTGGCAGTGGCAGGCCTGGCGCGGCACCAGCTCGCGGCGTTCGCCGCCCTGCAGGCACTTGGCCGCACTGCCGCCGTAGGCACGCGCCAGGCCGCCGGTGCCGAGCTGGATGCCGCCGTACCAGCGGATCACCAGCACCGCCACCTGGTCGCACGCCTGGCCTTCGATGGCGGCGAGAATCGGCCGGCCGGCGGTGCCGCCGGGTTCGCCGTCGTCGCTGAAGCGGTACTGCGCGCCGACCTTCCAGGCCCAGCAGTTGTGCGAGGCACCGGGGTCGCTGTGGGCAGCGATAAAGGCCTGCGCCTCGGCCGCGCTGGCGACCGGCGCGGCGAGGGCGTGAAAGCGGCTCTTGCGGATCTCCTCGCGGTACTCGCAGGGCGCGCTGAGGGTGAAGGCCATCAGGGCTTGGCGGGCGGCGTCAGGCCGCAGCCCTTGAGGATGATCTGGATCAGGTTGCCTGTGGCGGCTTCGAAGTCCTGCTTGGTCAGACGCGAGCGGCCGCTGACCCGGCAGATCTGCGAGGCGAAGTCGGCGTAGTGCTGGGTGCTGCTCCACAGCAGGAAGATCAGGTGCACCGGGTCGACCGGATCCATCTTGCCGGCGGCGATCCAGGCCTCGAACACCGCGGCGCGGCCGCGGAACCAGTCCAGGTAGTTCTGGTTGAAGTACTGCGACAGGCAGTCGCCGCCGCTGATCACTTCCATGGCGAAGATCCGCGAGGCCTTCGGCTGGCGGCGGGAGAATTCCATCTTGGCGCGGATGTAGCGCGCCAGCGCCTCGGCCGGGTCGTCGTCGACGGTCAGGGTATTGAAGGTGCTGTCCCACAGTTCGAGGATGTTGCTCAGCACCGCCAGGTACAGGCCCAGTTTGTTGTTGAAGTAGTAGTGCAGGTTGGCCTTGGGCAGGCCGACGTTCTGCGCGATGGTGTTCATGCTGGTGCCCTTGAAGCCGTGGCGGGCGAACTCCTCTTCGGCGGCTTGGATTATGGCTTCTTCGTTCTTCTGGCGGATGCGCCCGGCGGGCTTGCCGCTGGCGCTATGGGCGGGGACTTCGAAGGTCATGGGCGATTCCGAACTGATCTGGGAGCACAGCGAGTGCACAGATACCCCAGCGTCGCCCGGGTGACAAGCGCAAGTCGCGGAAAAGTGGCGGGAAATGCCGCGAATCCGGGGTGTGCACCAAGGCTGTGCGGCGCTGTCCCCAGCACGCCCCATGGCCGCCCTCGCTACAGATCCCGCCGATAACGCCCGGCCTCGCGCAGGGCCTGCACCTGCTCGCGGCCGAGCCGAGCCGATCCAGTGCCGTTGGCGCAGGGTGCCGATTCGATAACCCCGGCCGTGCGGCCGGGGTTGGGACGGTGCCGGGTCAGAACTCGAGCACGGCCGACAGCCACAGGCGACGGCCCTCTTCGAGGGTGCCGGTGGTGGATTGGGCGATCTGCGTGTAGTAGGAGGCCCAGCCGCTGGCGCCGGTATTGGTGGTGTAGCTCTCGCCGTCGAGGAAGTCCTTGTCGAACAGGTTGTAGAGGGTGGCGTTGAGGGTGAGGTTCTGCGACGCCTTGAACGAGCCGCCGAGGTGGAACAGCTCGTAGGCCTTGAGGTCGCCGACCTGATCCTGCAGCGCCTGGTTGGCGGCCGTCAGGTTGGCGTAGCGCTGGTTGAAGCGCGCCCGCTCGCCGCGGTACTCGCCCTTGAACCACAGGCTCAGGCGCTCGGTTGCATGCCAGTTGAGGCTGGCGTTGAGCATGTGCTGCGGCGTGTTGGTCAGCGGTGCACCCTTGTCGGCGCCGCTGCTCTGCTCGCTGTCGGTGTAGGTGTAGTTGCCGGCCAGGGTCCAGCCCGGGGCGAACTGCCAGCGGCTGGCCAGTTCCACGCCCCGGGTCTTGGCTTCGCCGATGTTGACGCTCTGCGCGAAGCTTTCCTGCAGGAAGCTGCTGCCCAGGCTGATGCAGCCCGGCTGGTTCGCGGCGCCGGGGAAGTTGCAGTTGGCGATCGGCGCGCCGTCGTCGATCTTGTCCTTGAACTTGGTGTGGAACAGCGTGGCATTGGCGCTGAAGCCGGCGAGGTTGTCGTAGTAGGCGCCGAACTCGGTGTTGGTGGTGGTTTCCGGGTCGAGGTCCGGGCTGCCGATGGTGATGGTGCGGCCCTGGGCGGTGACGCCGTTGATGCCGTCGTGCAGCTGGTTGAGGCTCGGCGTCTTGTAGCCCTTGCTCACGCCGCCCTTGAGCGTCCAGTTGTCGTTGGTGTTCCACACCAGGTAGGCGCGCGGGCTGAAGTGGCCGCCGAAGGCTTCGTGATCCTCGTAACGGCCGCCCAGGGTCAGGGCCAGATCGTGGCGCAGGCGCCACTCGTCCTCGACGAACAGCGCCCAGGAGGTCTGCTGGAAGTCTTCGTCGGCGATGCCGTCCTCGACCTTGGCGTCCCAGTACTGGCCGCCGAGGGTGACGATGTGCGACTCGCCCACTGGCGCCACCAGTTTGCTGTCGAACACCAGGTCGGTGGACTTCAGCAGGCGGTCGTCGCCGCCGACGATGGCCGGGTAGCCCGTGTAGGGCACGCCGACGGTACCGGGAATGGTGCGCCCCAGGGTCTCGGTGGTGTTGTGGGTCAGGCTGCTGTCGAGGGTGCCGATACCGAAACGGCCGGTGTGCGACAGGGCGAACTGGTCGCGCTGGAAACGCAGTTCGTCCCGGTAGCCGTTGGCGAGGGTCGGCTGGTCGACGCTGCAGCCGCCGATGGCGTTGCCGCCGCTCTTGCCGTCCAGGGTGCCGAGCTGGCAGTCGTCGTTGTCGTAGACTTGGCGGCCGCGCTCGAAGTCCAGGGCGAAATCGTGGTTGTCCTGCGGGGTGAAGGTCAGGCGGCCGCCGAGGTTGTAGTTGCGGCCCTCCACCGGCGCTGCGCCGCGCTTGCTGACGGTGCTGTCGTCGTCGAACTCGAGGTCGGACTCGCCGCGGTCGTACAGGCTGCCGCGTACCTGCAGGCCGAGCAGGTTGTCGATCAATGGGCCGCTGGCATAGAAGCTGGTGTTGCTGGTGTCGCCGAAGTCGCGGTTTTCCTGGAAGGTGTGATCCAGGGTCAGGCTGCCGCCCCAGGCCTTGCCCACCTTGCGGGTGATGATGTTGATCACCCCGCCCATGGCGTCGGAACCGTACAGGGTCGACATCGGCCCGCGGATCACCTCGATGCGCTCGATGGCCGACAGCGGCGGCATGAAGCTGGTGGCGGTCTCGTTGAAGCCGTTGGGGGTGACGTTGCCGGCGGCGTTCTGCCGACGGCCGTCGATCAGGATCAGGCTGTAGTCGCTCGGCAGGCCGCGGATGCTGATGTTCAGCCCGCCGGTCTTGCCGGTGCCCTGGCCGATGTCGACGCCTTCGACGTCCTCCAGGGCCTCGGCCAGGTTGCTGTAGCGCTTTTGCTGCAGCTCCTCGCGGCCGATCACGCTGATGCTGGCCGGCGCGTCGGTGATCTTCTGCTCGAAGCCGGCGGCGGTGACCACCACGTCGCCGAGGGCGACCGGCTCGCTGGCCTGGGCGCCGAGGCTGGTGACGAGGGCAATGGCGCTGGCCAAGGCGCTGCGGGAACTGAGGGCGGACATCGATCTACTCCTGGCGGTGTAAGGATTGGAGGCGAGACGGTCGAGATGATAGTGATTTGCATATAAGGTTCAATCGCGAATGAGTTTCAGCGGCGTAAGCAACTTCTGCAGGGCGCGTGGCGACTGGGCTGGGAGTGGGTTGTAAATTTTGTAAATGCGACTGTTTCTCGACTGAGCCGCCGGCCTTTGCGAATCGCCCGGCGCGCCTTAAGCTGCCGGCATGAACCGCATCCTTCTCAACTGCGACATGGGCGAGGGCTTCGGCGCCTGGCGCATGGGCGACGACGCGCTGGCCATGCCGCTGATCGACCAGGCCAACCTGGCCTGCGGCTTTCACGCCGGCGACCCGCTGATCATGGCGCGCAGCGTGGCGCTGGCGGTCGAGCACGGCGTGCGCATCGGCGCTCATCCGTCCTACCCCGACCTGCAGGGCTTCGGCCGCCGCCATCTGCAGTGCTCGCCGGAGGAAGTCCACGCCCTGGTGCTGTACCAGATCGGCGCGCTGGACGCCTTCTGCCGCGCCGCCGGCGGCCAGCTGGCCTACGTCAAGCCGCACGGTGCGCTGTACAACGACCTGGTGCGCGACGATGCCCTGCTCGCCGCGGTGCTCGATGCCTGCGCCAGCTACCGCAAGGGCCTGCCGCTGATGGTGCTGGCCCTGGCCGACAACCAGCGTGAGTTGTGTCTGGCCGACGAGGCCGACGTACCGCTGATGTTCGAGGCCTTCGCCGACCGCGCCTACCTGGCCGACGGCCAGCTGGCGCCGCGCCGGCTCAGCGGCGCGGTGCACCAGGACCCCGAACGCATCCTCGCCCAGGCCCTGGCCATCGCCCGCGGCCAGGCCTTCCCCGACCTCGACGGCAAACCGCTGCGCCTGCGCGCCGACAGCCTCTGCGTGCACGGCGACAACCCCGAGTCGCTGGCCGTGCTGCGACGCCTGCGGGCGCAGCTGGACGCACTCTGAGGGCGCGGTCCCGGCATTTTCCGCGCTGCCCGGTCGGGCAACTGGTCAGCGCATGCGCGGCGGGAGTCGGCATCTGCCTCGCGCTGTGAGAGGATGGCTCCTGCAAGCCCCGCCCCAGGCCAAAAAGGACCCGTGATCCACGCCGATGAAGACGCCCAAACGTATTGAACCCCTGGTCGAAGACGGCCTGGTGGACGAAGTGCTGCGCCCGCTGATGAGCGGCAAGGAAGCAGCGGTCTATGTGGTGCGCTGTGGCGACGAGCTGCGCTGCGCCAAGGTCTACAAGGAAGCCAACAAACGCAGTTTTCGCCAGGCCGCCGAGTATCAGGAGGGCCGCAAGGTGCGCGGTAGCCGCCAGGCGCGGGCCATGGCCAAGGGCAGCAAGTACGGGCGCAAGGAGCAGGAGCAGGCCTGGCAGAACGCCGAGGTGGCGGCCCTGTTCCACCTGGCCAGCGCTGGCGTGCGGGTGCCCAAGCCCTACGACTTTCTCGACGGCGTGCTGCTGATGGAGCTGGTCAGCGACGGCCAGGGCGACGTGGCGCCGCGGCTCAACGACGTCGAGCTGCACCCGGACGACGCCCGCGAGTTCCACGCCTTCATGATCCAGGAAATCGTCAAGATGCTCTGCGCCGGCCTGGTGCATGGCGACCTGTCGGAATTCAATGTGCTGCTCGGTCCCGACGGCCCGGTGATCATCGACCTGCCGCAGGCAGTGGACGCCGCCGCCAACAACCATGCCTTCAGCATGCTCGAACGCGACGTGCGCAACATGGCCGAGTACTTCGGCCAATTCGCCCCCGAGCTGAAATACACCAAGTACGCCAAGGAAATGTGGGCGCTCTACGAGGCGGGCAAACTGCAGCCGCACAGCCAGCTGACCGGTGAATTCGCCGAAGCCGAAGACGCCGCCGATATCGACGCGGTGATGCGCGAGATCAAGGCCGCCCTGGCCGAAGAGGCACGGCGCCAGGCCTTGCTCAATGCCGAAGACGCGCCCAAGGACGCCGAACCGACGCCACCCTGGATGCGCTGACTCGGCGGACGCCTAAACCCGCAGGGTGCGCCATGCGCGCCGACGCTTGTGGGACTGCATGAAATCCGGGGTTGACGCTCGCATCTCCCGGATTGCAGGGCTATGCCCCCAACGCCTGGATATGCCGTCCGTAGGGTTCGCCGCGCGCGAGCCTCTGGTGCGCACGACCTGGGCAGCCCCGCGACACCCTAGTCGCTGTGTACCCCACGCCGCGTCGTTAGCGCTGAGGGTGCGACGAACATCCCGGCGCGGCGCAACCCACGCCCTCTTCCAGCCCCTGCAGAATCGGACAATCCGGCCGGCTATCGCCCTGGCAGCTGTTCGCCAGCTCCACCAGCGTATCGCGCAGCGCGCTCATCTCGGCGATCTTGCGCGAAAGTGTGGCGATATGTCCCTCGGCCAGCGCCTTCACATCGGCGCTGGCGCGACTCTTGTCCTGCCACAGCGCCAGTAGCCGGCCCACTTCCTCCAGGGAAAACCCCAGATCCCGCGCCCGCTTGATAAAGGCCAGGCGGTGCAGGTCGTTGGCGCTGTACTGCCGATAGCCGCTCTCCGTACGCCCGGCCCGCGGCAGCAGGTCGATGGACTCGTAGTAGCGGATCATCTTGGCGCTGAGGCCGGTGTGCTTGGCGGCTTGGCCGATGTTCATGCTTGGAGCCTCGTCGTGAGTACATTGCGCCAGGATAGCGCTGCGGCGATCAAATCAGGCCCTGTTCTCGCTCCAGATCCACCAGCCGACTAGCCGGGCCGTCGGCACGCAGGCGCTCACGAATCATCTGCGGCCATTGGCTGCGCGAGCGGCGCTTGGCGATGGCGTAGGTGAAGTTTTGCAGGGCGTTGAGCGGAGCGAGGACGATGCCGCCGAGCAACAACAAGAAGTCGGAAGCGCTGAGGAAGTTGCGACCGCCGTTAGCCTTGTACTGTTCCTTGATGTCACGCCATTGCAGGCGCGTCCAATGTCCTCGGCGTTTGCGTACTGCCAGCAGGCTCTGAATGGACTCAGGCGAGTCGCTGGAATTGCCGTGCTCGTCGAACCAGGGGCCGTTGTCCATATAGGCGCGCAGGTATTCCCAGAAGCCCAATTGCATTTCCAGACTCTTGCCAATGGGCGAGCCGAGGTTGAGCAGCACCTGTTCCTCGGGGTGGCCGAAGCGATGCAGGAGAACTTCGAGCGCCGCATGGCGCATGCCGGCGGTATAGGGGCCAACGGTGCCGTAGGCGTAGGCGGCTGCCGCGACGTCATCCCAGGGTGTGTGGTAAAGCTCGTCGTCCTGCTCGAAATACAGCTCGCGGCTGCGTCGGTTGAGCAGGATGGGGAGAGGCATGGGGCGAAGGACTTCCCAGATAAAAGGAATTACAAAAAAGGCCAATGCAAGTAGGAGGGTGTTTAGCGCTTGCTCAGGACGATGATCCAGGAAGAGAGCAAGAGCGAAAATAGCCCAAAAAGTACCAGCCACTCCCCCTAGCGCCCCAGTCCACATTCCTCTATCCGCACTATCGCCATGCTCGATGGCTAGGTAGTACTCGGTCTGCTCCTCGACTTCGGGCATGCATATCAGCGGTGCGCCGGTGGGCTGATTGGCCTGAAGCAGATGGCTGTCCGGCACCTGGGCCAGGCGTTGGGCGAAGGGGTGATTGGTGGTGGCGGTCATGGCTTAGCTCAGGTCGATATCGATGGGCGGCAGGTAGAGCCCTTCGATGGGTTGATAGGTCAAGCTGCCGCGAATGGCCGTAAGATCCTCGACGTGCTCGTGATAGGCGCGGCGCAGGCGGACGCTGCCATCGGCTTCCGGCGCCACGCGAGTGCCGATATCCAGGTCGAAGGGAATGGGATCGTCCTCGCCCCAGACCAGCGGCACGCAGCGTTTGGCCGAGCCGAGCAGGCCAGTCGAGCGCTTCCACTCCTCGTGCCCGTCGAAGCTGACCATGCCCTGACGGTATTCGCGCTGGCCGGGCAGGCGCAGTACCAGGCGCAGTTCATTGACCACGCCACTCGGCCCCATATCGTTCCAGCGCTCCAGGGCAAGGTTTACCGGCAATACGATCTGGTAGAAGGCGCGCATGGTGGCTGCGAAGTCGCCGGACCAATCCGCCGGGCGGATGCCGAAGCGGGTCTGCTTGATCCACTGTTCCAGCGGGGTGTCCTCGGTATAGATCAGCGAGATCAGCCCGATAAAGAGGGTGACGGTCAGCCCGACCAGGCTCAGGCGCAGCGGCAGCGATAGCACGCGGATGCCGGTGGCCAGGGCCTCCGCCTCGCCGGCCAGTGCCGCGGCGCGAGCGATACGCATGGCGCGCATGGCCTGCAGCGATATGCGGGCATAGCCCAGGTTGGCGCCGACCAGGCCGGTGCTGACCACGGCCGTGTCCAGATCCCCCGTGCGGAAGGCCTCCAGCGCATGCCAGCCGAAATAGAACACATCGATACCGGCGGTAATGGCCTGCAACAGCATGGCCGCGGAGCCTAAACCCAGTGCACGCGCCAGGTATTCTCTGGCCTTTGGATCGAGATGGCTGGCCTGGGCCACATACCGCTCCCAGCGGATATCGGCCAGTTGCTGCAGTACTGCGGTTGAGGCAGTTGCCGTTGCCATGATTGCACTTGTTGCGGAAACAACGTTCTTGGATGACATGTCCGCCCAAGCTTGCTTTCCAGCCTCCGCCACATTCCAAGCAGCCACCAACACAATCAGCGTCTTTAGCGGCGCCTCGTCCAGCAGTTCGGCGACATTGCGCGGCAGTTCCAGCTTGGCCGCATCGCCGCTCAGCGGGGGCAGCACCGGCGTCGGTTTGTTGGGCATGGCGCGTGGCACCTCACTGCCATAGCCCGGCTGGGAATGAGGGGGCGCGGATTGCGGGGCGGGTACCAGGCGAAGATGTGCAATGGCGTCCTCAACCTGGGTCGCCGTCGGGCTTTTGTTGGGCGCCGCGCCAGGGGGTGTGCGAGCGGTGCGCGCCTGCTCGCGCTCGATCTGCTCGATGCGTTTGCCGATGCTGCGCCGCTGCCCCTTGTTATGGGCCTGGCCCATCTGCTCGCTGAGCCAGCGCAGGGCATCGACGGGCCGCAGTTTCTCTACCTCCATGCGTTGCCGGCTACGCACCAGCATGGCGACCATCAGGTTGTAGGCCAGCGGGTGAACCTGCTCGGCCAGGGTGCGCAGCCGGCCGGCGAGAATGGGCGACACCGCCGCGAACAAGGGTTCGCCACCGCCTACCGGTGCCAGCCCCTGCAGACCATCCGCCCCGTGATTCAGGGCCAGGCTCAGGGCCGTTGCGCGAGCCAGGCGAGCCGCAGCCGCGCTCGCGTCGGTCGCGACTTCAGACACGCCTTCCGGAATATTCAGCAACTGTTTCAGCTCGCCCGGGCGAGGCTTCTGCAACAGGCCGAGAATTGCCCATAGCAGCCAAGGCTGGCCTTTGACACGCTCGGGGTCGAGGGCTTCTTCGATGGCCAGGACGCCGGGCGGCGTGGCCGCAGGGCCGAGGCAGGCAGCGGCGAAGCTGGCCTCGAGCATGTCGCGCTGATCGAGTTGGGTGATATCGAAGTGTTCGCAGGCCGTTTCCAGGTCAGCGGGCGTGCTGCCGCCCAGGGTCGCGAACCAGGCCGCCCAGAGTTCGGCCAGGCGGCGCCTGTCCGCGTCCAGGGTTTCCTGCTCGCGCTCCTGTTCCTGCAGCACACGTTGCAGGCTCGGCACATCGACCATTGTGGCCAAGCGGTCGCGGATGTCCTTGTCGCCGTCGCTGACGGACTTGACCACGGCGGCAATGGACCACTCATCGGCCCGGTGCCTGTTCAGTTTGTCGAAGGCCTGGTTGCGCGTGCGCAGTAGGGCGGCGAGGTCGAACAGCACGCCCCAGGGGTCGTCCAGCAGCGCGAAGTGTTGTTGTTCGCAGCGCCGCATGCGTTTCAGCGGCGGTTCTTCCAGCAGCCAGTACTTGGATTCGCGGGCACAGCTCCAGCGGTAATTTTCCGGTTTCACATCGCCGATCTGCGGGTGCAAGGTCTGGACCATCCCGCTGAAGGGGGCTGCGCCGGGAACCAGCGGACGCATTAGGCGTTGGCGTGTCTCGGCCTTTTGCTCGGCTGCGGCGAAGGTATCCGCGCTCCACTCGACGGGCGACCAGGCCAGAGCTGCCGGCGCACCAGCTTCCAGCAGGAGGTAGGCCATGGCGCTGTTATCCCGGGCACGGCCACCCCGCGCGGTAGGGGTGAGCATGGAGGCCTCGACCCGGTATTCGCTCAGTTCCTGCAGGCTGTCTTCCCAGACGTAGAGCCAGCCATCGCGCAGCATGCGCGGCACATAACCGAGCGGGCGCTCCTGCAGTTGGGGATGATCCGGCCCCAGGTCGGGGAACAGCCCCCGGATTTCGGGCAAGCCCAGGGCTGAGGCATCCAGGCCGGATGGAGTGCGCGGATCGATAGGGCCGATGGCGTAGCGAAGGGGCAGCACCGCCGCTAGCAACGGGCAGGCAGCAGGTTGCAGGCGGTCGGGTCGAGTTGCGGGTTGGTTCATGTGGTTGCTTCCTGCAAAGTGGTCTCGCTGTGCGCCAGTGCTTCCAGCAGCGGCCAGTCCAGAGTGATTTGCGCATCCAGGGTATCGCTGGCGACGGTCTCGTCCTGTTCGGGAGAAGGGTTGCGCCAGGCCAGCAAGGGTGCCTCGCCATCGTGCAGCCAAATCTCATGCACGCCATGCCAGAACCCCGAAGGCCATTGGGAATTTTTCCGCCAGGCATTGAGCAGGGGCCGGCCATCGGCCAGACGCAACCAGAACTCTCTGCCGTCTGGGGAGAAGATGCGTAGACGGCGCCGCAGGGTGTCGCGTAGATCATGCAGGGCGAAATTGCTTTTCAGCCATACGGCGTGCCGCAATTCGGGGACGCCCTGACACCAGGCGTTACGCAGGGCACTGCCGCCATCCGCCTCTAGCAGAATGGGTCCTATATCCGCGAGGGAGGCGTAGGCTGTGTCCAGCAAGAGTGGGCGGGCGCCGTGTTCGGGGAAGGTCTGGCAGAGCCAGGCCAGTGCCCGCTTGTGCGATGCCCCATCGAATAGCAGAAAGCCAGCGTCGGTCATTTCGCCTCCCTGGCCTGCTTGGCCGCCTCACAGACTTCGCAGATGCCGCTGGTGGCTTGTAGGAAAACACGGCGCTGCTTGGCCAGGGCCTCCAGGGACATTCCAGCCCTGTCCGCATCGGCCGGCTTCACCGGCCCCGGCAGGATGGGCTTGGCGCCCGAGCCTTTACCCGATCCGCCCCCCGAATTCATCTTGATCGTCGCCCCGCTCAGCGTCACCCCACTGGGGTCGAGTTTGAGGAAACTGCCGCCGCCGGCGGCGGTGAGTTCCATGCCGGCGTCGATCACCAGCTTGCTGCCGGCGTTGTAGTGAATCTCGTTGCCGGCTTCGATGAATAGGCCGGTGCCGATCTTGTTGTGCTGGGTGGCGGCGACGGTGAGGTGGTCGTTGGCGCGCACTTCCACCTTGCGCTCGAGGTCGGTGGCGCGGTGTTCCTCGGCACGCATCTCGCTGTAGCTGTTGGCCTCCACCGTGTCGTGGCGTTCATTGCCGACGCGGATCTTCTGGTCGTGCTCGATGTTTTCGTCCCAGTCGCGCTGGGCGTGGATGTAGATCTGCTCGGCGCCCTGGCGGTCTTCGATGCGAAATTCGTTGTAGCCGCCACCGCCCGGGCTGCTCAGGGTCTTGAAGACGCTGCGGGTCTTGTTCGCCGGCAGGTCGTAGGGCACCAGGTGCTCGGCGTGGTATAGGCAGCCGGTGATCAGCGGCTGGTCGGGGTCGCCTTCGAGGAAGGTGACCAGCACCTCCATGCCCACCCGCGGGATGGCGACGCCGCCGTAGGCCTTGCCGGCCCAGTTGGAGGCCACGCGCAGCCAGCAGCTGGTGGTGTCGTCACCCTGGCCTTCGCGGTCCCAGTGGAACTGCACCTTCACCCGGCCGTACTGGTCGCAGTGGATTTCCTCGCCAGCCGGGCCGGTGACCACGGCGGTCTGGCTACCCAGTACCTTGGGTTTGCGATGTTCGAGCGCGGGGCGGTAGGGGATGTCCCAGGGGGTGGCGGTAAAGCGGTTGCGATAGCCCTGCTGGAAGCCATCACCGGCTTGGGTGTTGCTGGTGACTGATTCTTCCAGCACCTGCGGTTGCTTGCCCTCGTGGATCACCTCGACCAGCAGCCAGAGGTCGTTCCACGGTTCGCGTGGATGATCCGCCAGGGCGAGGAAGTGGCCGCTGCACAGGTAGGCATCGCTCTTGCCTTCGGCCAGCTCGTAGTCGCTGCGCAGGCGTTCCAGGCTGCGTTTGGCCAGGTGTTTGCCCCGCGTACGGTCGGTAAAGCGACCGGGGTAATCGTAGACCTCCAGCGCCGGGGCGAATTCGCTGCGGTAGTCCGCGTCCATCTGCAGCTTGGGCTGCTCGAAGTCGTAGTCGCGCCAACTGGCCTGGGTGCTACGGGTTTCCAGGCGCACGCCGAAGGCGCGCACCACCTCGTGGTCGGCGGCCAGGCCGCTGTCCTGCTGGTAACTCAGCGGCGCGAGCTTGGGGAATACGCTGGCGTCGTCGCCGAAGACCAGGCGGTGGCCGGTTTCGCCGTGCTGGAAGTGGAAGCTGATGCCTTCCTCCTCGCACAGGCGCTGGATGAAGTGCAGGTCGGATTCGTCGTACTGCACGCAGTAGTCGCGCTCGGGGTAGAGGTAGCCGAGCTGGAACTGGTAGGCATCGCTGTGGATGCCGTGCTCTTCGAGGATCTGGCCGACGATCTGCGGCACCGTGAGGTGCTGGAAGATGCGCTGGTTGTGGCGGTGCGCCAGGTAGGCCAGTTGCGGGCGCAGGCCGATGCGGTAGCGGGTCAGGCGCTTGCCCGAGTCGCCCTGTTCGATGCTGTAGATCACCCCGTGCACGCCCTTGCCGGAGGGGCCGAAGGCCAGGTAGGCGGTCTGGTTGATCAGCGCATCGAGGTCGAGGTCGGCGCGTTGGCTGACCAGCTCGATGTCGAAACGGTAGGGCTTGTTGAGCGCCTCGCGGCCCTCGAAGCTCAGCACCTGCAGGTCGTTGTCGACGGCGGGAATGGTGAGGGTGATATGCGCCTGGTTGGCATCCAGCATGCCGTGGCCTCCATCCTTGAGTTGGGCGAGGGCTGAAGGGTGCCGGACGCCGGGCAGCGGTTCAATGATGGCATTCCCATACTATGCGCCGGGTCATGAAAAAACCGCCGCGGCGCCTGGGCTGGCGCCGCGCGGGTAAGCCTTCTCCTACAAGTCTTGCGGCTTCCAGCGGGTCAGCAGCAGCGCATTGCTGACCACGCTGACGCTGGACAGGGCCATGGCGGCGCCGGCGAACATCGGGTTGAGCAGGCCGGCGGCGGCCAGGGGAATGCCGATCAGGTTGTAGACGAAGGCCCAGAACAGGTTCTGGCGGATCTTCGCGTAGGTGCGTCGGCTGATCTCCAGCGCCGCCGGCACCAGGCGCGGGTCGCCGCGCATCAGGGTGATGCCGGCGGCGTGCATGGCCGCATCGGTGCCGCCGCCCATGGCGATACCGACGTCGGCGGCGGCCAGCGCCGGGGCGTCGTTGATGCCGTCGCCGACCATGGCCACCGTGCCCTTCTGGCGCAGCTCGCCGATCAGCCGCGCCTTGTCCGCCGGCAGCACCTCGGCGTGGGCCTGGTCGATGCCCAGTACGCCGGCCACCGCGGCGACGCTGCCGCGGTTGTCGCCGCTGATCAGATGGCTGGCGATGCCCTGCGCACGCAACTGCTCGACCGCCTCGGCCGCGCCCGGCTTGAGCGCGTCGCCGAAGGCCAGCAGGCCGAGCAGGCGCGGCGATTCGCCGGTTTCGAGCAGCCAGGACAGGGTACGGCCCTCGGCTTCCCAGGCGCGGGCGGATTCGCCCAGCGCGTCCATCTGCAGTTGCTGTTCGTCGAGCAGGCGGCTGCTGCCCAGTTGCAGGGCACGGCCCTCGACCGTGCCGGCGATGCCGCGGCCGGCCAGCGCGCGGCTGTCGCGCACCGCGGGCAGGGCAATCTCCAGCTCGGCGCAGCGTTGCAGCACGGCCTTGGCCAGCGGGTGCTCGCTGCCCTGCTGCAGGGCGCCGGCCAGGCGCAGCAGTTCGGTCTCGTCGGCCGCGGCGAGGCCGAGGTGGACGATACGCGGACGCCCTTCGGTGAGGGTGCCGGTCTTGTCGAAGGCGAGGGTGTCGACCGCATGCGCCACTTCCAGCGCCTGGGCGTCCTTGATCAGGATGCCGTGGCGCGCGGCCACGCCGGTGCCGGCCATGATCGCGGTCGGCGTGGCCAGGCCGAGGGCGCAGGGGCAGGCGATCACCAGCACCGCCACGGCGTTGAGCAGGGCGCTTTCCAGCGGTGCGCCGAACGCCAGCCAGCCGAGCAGGGTGGCCAGGGCGACCAGCAGCACGGCCGGCACGAATACCTGGCTGACCCGATCCACCAGCTTCTGGATCGGCGCCTTGGCCGCCTGGGCGTCCTCCACCAGGCGGATGATCCGTGCCAGCACGGTCTCCGCGCCCAGTGCGGTGGTTTCCACCAGCAGGCGGCCTTCGCCGTTGATCGCGCCGGCGGTGACCTTGTCGCCCGGCTGCTTGGCCACCGGCAGGCTCTCGCCGCTGATCAGCGCCTCGTCGGCGTGGCTGTGGCCTTCGACGACCCGGCCGTCCACCGGGAAGCGCTCGCCCGGCTTGACCACGACCCGGTCGCCGAGTGCCAGGGCATCGATGGCCACGCTCTGCTCGCGGCCGTCGACCAGGCGCACGGCGCGATCGGGGCGCAGCGCCTGCAGGGCACGGATGGCGCCGGCGGTCTGGCGCTTGGCGCGGCTTTCCAGGTACTTGCCGAGCAGGATCAGGCTGATGATCACCGCCGAGGCCTCGAAATACAGGTGCGGCATGCCACCGGCCGGGGTCACCGCCCACTGGTACAGGCTCAGGCCGTAGCCGGCACTGGTGCCGATGGCCACCAGCTGATCCATATTGCCGGCGCGGGCTCTGAGCGCTTGCCAAGCGGCGCGGTAGAAGCGCGCGCCGAACACGAACTGCACCGGCGTGGCCAGCAGGAATTGCACCCAGGCCGGCAGCATCCAGTGCAGGCCGAAGGGCTCGACCAGCATCGGCAGCACCAGCGGCAGGGTCAGGGCGATGGCCGCCAGCAGCACCAGACGTTCGCGGCGCAGGCGCTTTTGCGCCATGTGCGTCTCGGACGGGCCTTGCTCGAGCAGGCGGCCATGGTAGCCGGCGGCGGCGACGGCGCGCAGGGCGAGCTGCACGTCGAAGCTGGCGAGCACCTGCAGATGGGCCTTCTCGTCGGCCAGGTTGACCGCGACGCGGGTCACCCCGGGCAGCTGGTGCAGGGCGCGTTCGATGCGGCCGATGCAACTGGCGCAGGTCATGCCGTCGATGGCCAGCTCCAGCGGCTGGCTCGGCACCCGGTAGCCGGCGCGCTCGACCGCGGCGATAAGCCCGCCGAGGCTGTCGCCTGGCGCCTCGATGCGCGCCTGTTCGCTGGCCAGGTTGACGCTGGCGCTGGTCACGTCGGGCAGCTGGCGCAAGGCGCGTTCGACGCGGCCGGCGCAGCTGGCGCAGGTCATGCCTTGGATCGGCAGGTCGTAGGTGGTGAGGTTGGACATGCTGGGTCTCCCTGTAGCGAGGGCTACAGGATCAACCTTGACGCCATGGCAAGGTCAAGCACTTCAATGCACGGGCGGTGCGGCATGCAGGCGCAGGCCGGCGGCGTCCATGGCGATGCGGTAGCGGCGCACCTCGCCGGCCTGCAGTTGCAGCGCCTGGCCGCTGAGCTGGGCGATACCCAGGCCGCAGGCGCCCGGGCCCTGCAGGCCGAGACGCAGCGAAACGCTGCCCGGCGGCAGGTTGAAGGCCACCGACTGGCCCTGATACAGACGCGCCGCCAACTGGTCCTGCAGGTACAGCGCCACCTCGCAGGGGCTGGCCACCTCCAGGCGCTCGCGCGAGACGATCAGCACCGCATAACCCTCGCCCTGGGCGGTGTCGGGCAGCGGTGCCAGGGGTTGGGCGGCGAGCGGCTGGTTCAGCAGGGCGGCGAGCAGGAGCGGGATGAGGCGCATGGCGGCGATCCTTTCGAAGACCTATTGAGCTTGGCTCATCGAGCCGGATCGGCAAGGGGTCTGCACCCGGGGGCTTGACCTTGCCACCGTGGCAAGCTCGAGACTGAACGCCGTCAAGCAAACCAACGAGGAGTGACAGATGCAGATTTTCAAGGTGAGCGGCATGTCCTGCGGTCATTGCGTGCGGGCCATCGGCGAGGCGATCAGGGCGCTGGACGATGCGGCCGAGGTGCAGGTCGACCTGGCGGGCGGCGAGGTGCGGGTGGCCAGCCGACTGAGCCAGGAGCAGTTGCTGGCGGCGATT
Organism: Pseudomonas sp. AOB-7; assembly: GCF_003696305.1. Lineage (GTDB taxonomy): Bacteria > Pseudomonadota > Gammaproteobacteria > Pseudomonadales > Pseudomonadaceae > Aquipseudomonas. The sequence continues at coordinate 237,969 of NZ_RFFK01000003.1, forward strand.
CGTCAGGAGGGCTACCAGGCGCAGCCCGCGTAGGGTGACGCGGGGCCGCCGAGGCTGCGCGCACCATCGATTCGCGATGAGTAACGGTGCGCACCCGGCGCACCCTGCGGGGCGCTACGCCGAGCGTTTGAGTGCGGCCAGTTCGGCGTCCTTCTCTTCCCACAGCTGGTTGACCCACTGCTGGAACGCCAGGCGGTAGGCCTCGTCCTGATCGTAGTTGCGGCCGATGAACTCGCGCGGGATCTGTACCTGCTGGAAGCGCATGTGCATCGCGTCGAGACGGCCGCAGAGCAGGTCCCAGAAGCCGGGCACGCCGTGCGGGTAGTGGATGGTGACGTTGACGATGCTGTGCAGCTGCTCGCCCATGGCGTCGAGGACGAAGGCGATGCCGCCGGCCTTGGGCTTGAGCAGGTGGCGGAACGGCGAGTTCTGCTGGGCGTGCTTGGCCGCGGTCAGGCGGGTGCCCTCGAGGAAGTTGAACACCGCCACCGGGTTGCTCTTGTAGCGTGCGCAGGCGCGACGCGTGGTGGCCAGGTCCTGGCCGCGCTTCTCCGGGTGCTTGGCCAGGTATTCCTTGCTGAAGCGCTTCATGAAGGGGAATTCCAGCGCCCACCAGCACAGGCCGATCACCGGCACCCAGATCAACTCCTGCTTGAGGAAGAACTTCAGCAGCGGCAGGCGGCGGTTGAGGATGTATTGCAGCACCAGGATGTCGACCCAGCTCTGGTGGTTGCTGGTCACCAGGTAGGAATGGCGGGTGTCGAAGCGCTCCAGGCCTTGCACGTCCCACTGGATGCGGCCGACCAGGCGCATCCACCATTTGTTGACGCCGATCCAGGCCTCGGCGATGCCGTGCATGACGAAGCGCAGCGCGCGTTGCAGCGGGGCGAAGGGCAGCAACAGCTTGAGCAGGGCCACACAGAACAAGGGCCAGCACCAGAACAGGGTGTTGAGCGCCAGCAGCAGGCCGGCGAGCAGGCCGCGAAGCGGCGCGGGGAGAAAATGCAGCATGCGAAGGAGGCCTTCTGACAAGGGGCTTCTGTCGGCCCCGGGGCGGTACGAAACGGCTGCGACTATCCCTGCGCAGATCAATCGGTTGACAAGGTTAACGCCTGTGCACTGACCTGCAAGTGCCAGCGCTGACCCAGTGGTTTCGTTGGCTCATGGGGTGCGCTGCGCGCACCGGCTTTTCCGGCTGGTGCGTACCACTCATTCCTTGGAGCGAACCCCGCGGCCCATGGCGTCGCCAAAGTGCCGCACAATGACGCAAATCCGTACTTAGCAAGCGCCGCCTTTGCCGTTACACTGCGCGACCTTTTCAGCGGACGTCTGTCCGCTTGCGCTGCCCCTGCCAGAGTGGGGCTTCGCGGTCGACGCCCGTCGACCAGTCGCTATCCTGACCCCTACGAGGACAAGCCGGTGGTCAAGAAAGCTTCGTCATTTTCCGCCCTGAGCGGTCTCGTCTATTCCACCGACAGTGGTCGGCATTGCCCCGACTGCGGCCAACCGGTGGACGCCTGCAGCTGCAAGCAGAGCCAGATTCCCGCCGGTGACGGCATCGCCCGCGTACGCCGTGAAACCAAGGGCCGTGGCGGCAAGACGGTGACCACGGTGAGCGGCGTGCCGCTGGCCGAGGAGCCGCTCAAGGAGCTGGCCAGCGCGCTGAAGAAGCGCTGCGGCACCGGCGGCGCGCTGAAGGACGGGGTGATCGAGATCCAGGGCGATCATGTCGAGTTGCTCCTCGCGGAACTGAGCAAGCGCGGTTTCACCGCGAAGAAGTCCGGCGGCTGAAGCGCCATTTCCTAAACTTCGACGGTGCTCATGCGGTCAACCGCCGAGCAAACGTCATCTTGCATCCTTAATTTCCAGGCTGGCCACCTAGAGGGCCAGACTCATTCTCATGGGAGAACCCGATGTCCGCACGACGCACCCGCAAAGACGACGGCAGCCAGTGGACGGTAGCCGACAGCCGCAGTGTCTACGGTATTCGCCATTGGGGCGCCGGCTATTTTTCGATCAATGATGCCGGCCGCATCGAGGTGCGTCCCAACGGCCCGGACAGCGCGCCGATCGACCTCTACGACCAGGTCGACGAGTTGCGTCAGAGCGGTCTGTCGCTGCCCTTGCTGGTGCGCTTTCCGGACATCCTGCAGGACCGCGTACGGCGCCTGACCGGTGCCTTCGACGCCAGCATCGAGCGCCTCGAATACCAGAGCCGCTACACCGCGCTGTACCCGATCAAGGTCAACCAGCAGGAGGCGGTGGTGGAGAACATCATCGCCACGCAGAACGTCTCCATCGGTCTGGAAGCCGGCTCCAAGCCCGAGCTGCTGGCGGTGCTGGCGCTGGCGCCGAAGGGCGGCACCATCGTCTGCAACGGCTACAAGGACCGCGAGTTCATCCGTCTGGCGCTGATGGGGCAGAAGCTCGGCCACAACGTGTTCATCGTCATCGAGAAGGAATCCGAGGTCCGCCTGGTGATCGAGGAGGCGGCCGAGCTCAAGGTCGCGCCGCAGATCGGCCTGCGCGTGCGCCTGTCCTCGCTGGCCTCGAGCAAGTGGGCCGACACCGGCGGCGAGAAGTCCAAGTTCGGCCTGTCCGCCGCGCAGATCCTGCAGGTGGTCGAGCGTTTCAAGGCCGCCGGCCTGGATCAGGGGATTCGCCTGCTGCATTTCCATATGGGCTCGCAGATCGCCAACATCGCCGACTACCGCAAGGGCTTCCGCGAGGCCATCCGTTACTACGGCGAGCTGCGCGCGCTGGGCCTGCCGGTCGATCACATCGACGTCGGCGGCGGCCTGGGGGTGGACTACGACGGCACCCACTCGCGCAACGCCAGCTCGATCAACTATGACATGCAGGACTACGCCGATGCCGTGGTCGACATGCTCAAGGAATTCTGCGACCGCCAGGAAATCCCCCATCCGCACATTTTCTCCGAGAGCGGCCGGGCCATGACCGCGCACCACGCCGTGCTGCTGGTGCAGGTCACCGACGTCGAGCGGCACAACGACAAGGTGCCGGAGATCGATGCGAGCGTCGAACAGCCGGAAGTGCTGCAGGTGCTGATCGAGCTGCTCGACGACAGCGACCCGGAGATGGTCGCCGAGACCTACTGGCGCGCCACCCACTACATCGAGGAGGTGGCGGCACAGTACTCGGCGGGCAAGCTCGATCTGCCGCAGAAGGCCCTGGCCGAGCAGTGCTACTTCGCCATCTGCCGGCGCCTGTACAACCAGCTCAAGGCGCGTCAGCGTTCGCACCGCGCGGTGCTCGACGAGCTCAACGACAAGCTGGCGGACAAGTACATCTGCAACTTCTCGGTGTTCCAGAGTCTGCCGGACACCTGGGCCATCGGCCAGATCCTGCCGATTCTGCCGCTGTCGCGGCTGGACGAGGAGCCGCTGCGCCGCGCCGTGCTGCAGGACCTGACCTGCGACTCCGACGGCAAGATCCGCCAGTACGTCGACGAGCAGTCGATCGAGACCAGCCTGCCGGTGCACGAGGTGCGCGAGGGCGAGGACTATGTGCTGGGGATCTTCCTGGTCGGCGCCTACCAGGAGATCCTGGGCGATATGCACAACCTGTTCGGCGACACCGACTCGGTGAACATCTATCAGAACGCCGACGGCAGCGTGTACCACGCCGGCATCGAGACCCACGACACCATCGAGGACATGCTGCGCTACGTGCACCTGTCGCCCGAGGAGCTGATGACCCACTACCGCGACAAGGTGGCCAGCGCCAGGATCAGCGCCCGCGAGCGCACCCAGTTCCTCGACGCCCTGCGTCTGGGCCTGACCCGCTCGTCCTACCTGGCCTCCTGAGCCCCCTGACCGCGCGCCGCCCTGGGCGCGCGGTCAGGCCGGCCGCGGTTATTCGTGGTGCGCCTGGCCGAGGAAGGTCAGCGAGGCGAACAGGCCGCGAGTCTCGATATCCGCATCGTTCGCCACCGGCAGGCTGACCTCGGCGCTGATGATGTTCAGCCCCTGGTTGCGCACCGGTACCTGGGCGCGGCCCTCGGCATCGGTCACCGCGCTGACCTGGTGCGGTGCGCCGCGGTAGTCGCCGACCAGCTCGACGCCCGCCAGCGGCTTGCCGTCCACCAGCACCCGCACCGGCAGCGACTTGCCCGGGCCGACCTTGAGCGGATCGGTTTCCGGCACTATGACCATCTTCAGCTGGTCCAGCGCCGGCAGTTGGGCGCCTTCGGCGTAGATCGCCAGGCTGTACTTGTAGGTGTGCAGCGACTGGGTCGAGTTCGCCACCTGGCTGCGGCCCTGGTTGATCCATTGGCCGTCCGGGGTTTTCGACCAGGCGCCGTTGTCCAGCGCCACGCCGAGCACGGCGGGGGGCTTCAAGGGTTGCAGGCGGGCGTGGTCGCTCAGGCGCTCGACGCTCACCGGGATCATCTTGCCGGCGGCGTCATAGGCCCAGGCGCCGCTGATCTTCTCGGCCTTGAAGACGTTGTCCTCGGCGCCGTGGCCATAGACCACTTCGATGTTGCCGCGACGCTGTTCGGTCCACAGACCATGGGCAAGGACGTTACCGCTGGCGAACAGGCCGGCGAGGAGCAGGTAGGCAGGGATACGCATGTGAAACTCCGGTTCAGAGGTTGAGGGTCAGGCTGACGCTGAGGTTGCGGGGTTCGCCGGGCAGTACCCAGACGCTGTTGAACGAGCGCTCGTAGTACTTGCGGTCGAACAGGTTGTTGAGGTTCAGGCCCAGGCTGAGGTCCTGGGTGGCCTGCCAGCGCGCCAGCAGGTCGACCGTGGTGTAGGCCGGCAGCTCGAAATCGCTGCCGGTCTGCCCGGAGCGGTCGCCGACATGGGTGATCGCGGCGCCCAGCTCCGAGCCTTGCAGGGCGCCGCCCTGGAACTGATAAACGCCCATCAGGCTGGCGCTGTTGCGGGCGATGCCGAGCAGGTCGCTGCCCTCGGCAATGCTGTTGTCCTCGGTCACTTCGGCGTCGATGTAGGCGTAGGCACCGATAAGCCTCATGGCCTCGCTGAGCTGGCCGCTGATCTGCAGGTCGAGGCCCTGGCTGCGCGCCTTGCCGGCGGCGATGCTGTCGCCGGGACTGTTCGGGTCGGCGGTCAGCACGTTTTCCTTGTCGATATGAAACAGCGCCACGGTGGCGCCCAGGCGGCTGTCGAGCAGGTCGAGCTTGAGCCCCGTTTCATAGCCGAGACCCTTTTCCGGTTTGAACACCTGGCCCTGAGCGCCGATGGCATTGGGTTTGAACGACATCGAGGCGTTGGCGAATACGCCGACCTCCGGCGTCAGCTGATAGAGCAGGCCCGCGCGTGGGGTGGCGACATCCTTGCTCTGCTCGTTGCTGACCCGCGTGCTGCGGTTGCGCGCAGTCTGCTCGAAACGCTCCAGGCGCACGCCGAGCAGGCCGCTCCAGCGCTCGCTGAAGGCGATCTGGTCCTGCAGGTTGAGGGCGTAGCTCTCGGTGTGCTCGTGGAAGTCGTTGGGATTGACGATGGGTGGTTTCGGTTGCCCGTAGATCGGGTTATGGATGTCCTGGCCGTAGCCCAGGCCGGTGACGCTCTGCGGGTACTTCTGGCTGTTGCGGTAGTTCTCGTACTCCAGGCCCAGCAGCGTCTGGTGCTGCCAGCCGGCCAGCTCGAACTGGCCGTGCAGTTCGGCCTGGGTGATGCTGTCGTTCCACTCGAAACTGCGCTCGCGATAGAAGCGCGTGACCTGGTCGCCGATCAGCCGCGATGGCTCCGAGCTGTTGCCGTCCAGCGTGCCCTGGCTGTAATGGCTGGCCAGGCGCAGTTTCCAGGCATCGTTCAGATAATGCTCGAGGCTGGCCTGCAGCAGCTGGTTGTCGTTGCGGATCTTGCCGTCGTTGGGCTCGCCGAGAAAGGTCGAGCGCTTGACCGCGCCCATCTTGCCGTCGACCGCCGGAATGCCACGGTCGAACACCGAGTCGGTGCGCGAGATCTCGCTATCGAGGGTCAGCAGGGTGTCCGGCGACAACTGCCAACTGAAAGTCGGATTGACGATCTGCCGCTGGTTGCCGACGTGGTCCCGAAAACTACCGTTGTCTTCCACTGCCAGGTTGACCCGCGAGAGCAGCGTGCCCTCGGCGTTCAGCGGCGTGTTGACGTCGAGACTGCTGCGGTAGCGATCCCAGCGTCCGGCGCTGGCCTTGAACTGGGTGAAGGGCTCCAGTTGCGGGCGCTTGGTGACGATATTGACCAGGCCGCCGGGGTCGCCGCGGCCATAGAGTGCCGCGGCCGGGCCCTTGAGCACCTCCAGGCGCTCGATGGCCGAGGCGTCCGGCGAGCTGTAGCTGCCGCGGTTGATGGCGAAACCGTTGCGGTACAGCTCTCCGGTGGTGAAGCCACGCACGCTGTAGTTGAGGAAGGTCAGGCCGCCGAAGTTGTTCTGCCGCGACACGCCGCCGGCGAAATCCAGGGCGCGGTCGATGCGCGTGCTGCCGAGGTCGTCGAGCACCTGGGCGGGCACCACGGCGATGCTCTGGGGAATCGCCTCGATGCGCGTGTCGGTGCGGGTGGCGCTGGCCGAGCGCGTGGCGCGGTAGCCCTGCACCGGACCGTCGGCCAGCTCGGCGTCGGCGCTGATGATGCTGTCTTCGAGCTGGGCGGGAGATGGCGTGGCGAGGGCGCTGGGAGCCAGCAGGCTGGCAAGCAGGGCAAGGGTGGCGCGCAAGGGAAGGCTCCTGTCGATGAAGTTTTAATGTAATAACATAACATTAAACCCAATCGAGAAGAGTTCCCAGATGAAAATTCAGCCGATCAGTTGCCGTTAACGGGGGGGCGCAGGCCGATTTCCGCGGTCAGTTCCAGCGTCTTGCCGTTGCGCAGCACCTCGATGCGGATCTGGTCGCCCGGCTTGGTGCGCGCCACCTGGTTCATCGAGCGGCGGCCGTCGCCGGCCGGTTCGCCGTCGATGCTGAGGATCAGGTCGCCCGGCTGCAGGCCGGCCTTCTGCGCCGGGCCGTCGCGGTACAGGCCGGCGACGACGATGCCGGGGCGGCCTTCGAGGCCGAAGGACTCGGCCAGTTCCGGGGTCAGCGGCTGCACCTCGATGCCCAGCCAGCCGCGAATCACCTGGCCGTGCTCGATGATCGCCTGCATCACCTCCAGCGCCAGCTTGACCGGGATGGCGAAGCCGATGCCCTGCGAGCCGCCGGACTTGGAGAAGATCGCGGTGTTGATGCCCACCAGGTTGCCGTGGGCGTCGACCAGCGCGCCGCCGGAGTTGCCCGGGTTGATCGCCGCGTCGGTCTGGATGAAGTCCTCGTAGGTATTGAGGCCCAGCTGGTTGCGCCCGGTGGCGCTGATGATGCCCATGGTCACGGTCTGGCCGACGCCGAAGGGGTTGCCGATGGCCAGGGTGACGTCGCCGATCTTGATGGTATCGGAGCGGCCCAGGGTGATGGCCGGCAGGTCGGGCAGGTCGATCTTGAGTACCGCCAGGTCGGTTTCCGGGTCGGTGCCGATCACCCGCGCCAGGGTGTCGCGACCATCCTTGAGCGCCACCACTATCTGGTCGGCGCCGCTGACCACGTGGTTGTTGGTCAGCAGGTAGCCCTCGCGGCTCATCAGCACCGCCGAGCCCAGGCTCGACTCCATGCGCTGCTGGCGCGGCAGGTTGTCGCCGAAGAAGCGGCGGAAGGTGGGGTCCTCGAACAGCGGGTGCGTCGGCTTGCTCACCAGCTTGGTGGTGTAGAGGTTGGCCACCGCCGGCGAGGCGGTATCCACCGCCTCGGCATAGGACACCGGGCCTTCCTGCAGACGGCTGTAGATCGGCGCCTGCAGCATATGCACTTCCTGGCGGGGCAGGCCGACCCACTCCGGGTAGCGCTGGATAATCAACAGCGCGAGCAGCACGCCGACCAGCAAGGGCCAGCCGAGGAAACGCAGGGCCTGGGACATCGAGACGATCTCTGAGAGTTGCGAGGGGCCAAGGTGCCCCTTAAGGTGGCGCATTATAGAGAGGTGCCGGCCAATAAGGCAGCGGCCCGCAACAGCTTGTGAGGAAACCCCATGGCCATTGCCTTGTCTACCTTGGTCGCCGAAGCCGATGCCTATCTGGGCGCCGCGCGCATCGCCGATTACTGCCCCAACGGCCTGCAGGTCGAGGGGCGGCCGCAGGTGCGTCGCATCGTCAGCGGCGTCACCGCCAGCCAGGCGCTGATCGAGGCGGCCATCGACGCCGAGGCCGACGTGCTGCTGGTGCACCACGGCTACTTCTGGAAGGGCGAGAACCCTTGCGTCACCGGTATGAAGCAGCGCCGGCTGAAGGCACTGCTGGCTGCCGACATCAGCCTGCTGGCCTATCACCTGCCGCTGGATCTGCACCCCGAGGTGGGCAACAACGTGCAACTGGCGCGCCAGCTCGGCATCGTCGTCGAAGGCCCGCTGGAGCCGGACAACCCGCGCACCGTTGGCCTGGTGGGGTCGCTGGAGGAGCCGATGAGCGCCGCCGATTTCGCTCGCCAGGTGCAACAGGCGCTCGGCCGCGAGCCGCTGCTGGTGGAGGGCGAGGGACTGATCCGCCGGGTTGGCTGGTGTACAGGCGGCGGTCAGGGCTACATCGACCAGGCCATCGCCGCCGGCGCCGACCTGTACCTGACCGGCGAAGCCTCCGAGCAGACCTTCCACAGCGCGCGGGAGAACGGCATCGCCTTCATCGCCGCCGGCCACCACGCCACCGAGCGCTACGGCGTGCAGGCGCTTGGCGACTACCTGGCGCGGCGCTTCGCCCTCGAACACCTGTTTATCGACTGCCCGAATCCGATCTGAGGGCGCTTTCTTGCGGGTATAAAACTAGACCTTTTCGATCTAAGTAGCGTCCTGATTAGAAGTTGGCGCTGTGCTAGAGTGCGCCCTCGTCCACGGCCCGCCGGCCCAATTACACAGCAAACCGTGAGTAGCCATGCTCGATAAACTGACCCACCTGAAGCAGCTGGAGGCGGAAAGTATCCACATCATTCGTGAAGTGGCCGCCGAATTCGACAACCCGGTAATGCTCTATTCCATCGGTAAAGACTCTGCCGTGATGCTGCACTTGGCGCGCAAGGCGTTCTTTCCCGGCAAGCTGCCATTCCCGGTGATGCACGTCGACACCCGCTGGAAATTCCAGGAGATGTACCGCTTCCGCGACAAGATGGTCAGCGAGATGGGCCTGGACCTGATCACCCACATCAACCCCGATGGCGTGGCGCAGGACATGAACCCCTTCACCTACGGCAGTGCCAAGCACACCGACGTGATGAAGACCGAGGGTCTCAAGCAGGCACTGGACAAGTACGGCTTCGACGCCGCCTTCGGTGGCGCGCGCCGCGATGAGGAGAAGTCCCGCGCCAAGGAGCGCGTGTATTCCTTCCGCGACAGCAAGCACCGCTGGGACCCGAAGAACCAGCGTCCCGAGCTGTGGAACGTGTACAACGGCAAGGTTAAGAAGGGCGAGTCGATCCGCGTGTTCCCGCTGTCGAACTGGACCGAGCTGGACATCTGGCAGTACATCTACCTGGAGCAGATCCCGATCGTGCCGCTGTACTTCGCCGCCGAGCGCGAAGTGATCGAGAGGAACGGCACCCTGATCATGATCGACGACGAGCGCATCCTCGAGCACCTGTCGGACGAGGAGAAGGCGCGCATCACCAAGAAGATGGTGCGCTTCCGCACCCTGGGCTGCTACCCGCTGACCGGCGCGGTGGAGTCCACCGCGGCGACCCTGCCGGACATCATCCAGGAAATGCTCCTGACTCGTACTTCCGAACGCCAGGGCCGGGTGATCGACCACGACGCCGCCGGCTCGATGGAAGAGAAAAAACGCCAGGGCTACTTCTAAGGATTCCGCACCATGAGTCATCAATCCGATTTGATCAGCGAGGACATCCTCGCCTACCTGGCCCAGCACGAACGCAAGGAACTGCTGCGCTTCCTCACCTGCGGCAACGTCGACGACGGCAAGAGCACCCTGATCGGGCGCCTGCTGCACGACTCCAAGATGATCTACGAAGACCATCTGGAAGCCATCAGCCGCGACTCGAAGAAGGTCGGCACCACCGGCGACGACATCGACCTGGCGCTGCTGGTCGACGGCCTGCAGGCCGAGCGCGAGCAGGGCATCACCATCGACGTGGCCTACCGCTATTTCAGTACGGCCAAGCGCAAGTTCATCATCGCCGACACCCCCGGCCATGAGCAGTACACCCGCAACATGGCCACCGGCGCGTCCACCTGCGACCTGGCGATCATCCTGATCGACGCCCGCTACGGCGTGCAGACCCAGACCAAGCGCCACAGCTTCATCGCCTCCCTGCTGGGCATCAAGCACATCGTCGTCGCGGTCAACAAGATGGACCTCAAGGACTTCGACCAGGGCGTGTTCGAGTCGATCAAGGCCGACTACCTGGCCTTCGCCGACAAGATCAGCCTCAAGCCCAGTACGCTGCATTTCGTCCCCATGTCGGCGCTCAAGGGCGACAACGTGGTCAACAAGTCCGAGCGCTCGCCCTGGTACGACGGCCAGTCGCTGATGGAAATCCTCGAGACCGTGGAAGTGGCGGGCGACCGCAATTTCGACGACCTGCGCTTCCCGGTGCAGTACGTCAACCGCCCCAACCTCAACTTCCGCGGCTTCGCCGGCACCCTGGCCAGCGGCATCGTGCGCAAGGGCGACGAAGTGATGGCGCTGCCGTCGGGCAAGACCAGCAAGGTCAAGTCCATCGTCACCTTCGAGGGCGAGCTGGAGCACGCCGGCCCCGGCCAGGCCATCACCCTGACCCTGGAAGACGAGATCGACGTGTCGCGCGGCGACATGCTGGTGCACGCCGACAACCGTCCGCAGGTCACCGACAGCTTCGAGGCCATGCTGGTGTGGATGGGCGAAGAGCCGATGCTGCCGGGCAAGAAGTACGACATCAAGCGCGCCACCAGCTACGTGCCGGGCTCGATCCCGAGCATCGTGCACCGCGTCGACGTCAACACCCTGGAGCAGGGCGCGGCCAGCGAACTGAAGCTCAACGAGATCGGCCGGGTCAAGGTCGCCCTGGATGCGCCCATTGCCCTGGACGGCTACGAGCACAACCGCACCACCGGCGCCTTTATCGTCATCGACCGCCTGACCAACGGCACCGTCGGCGCGGGCATGATCATTGCCGATCCGGTCGGCCATGGCGGCGGCCAGCACGGCCGCCTGGCCCATGTGTCGACCGAGGAGCGCGCCGCGCGCTTCGGCCAGCAGCCGGCCACCGTGCTGTTCAGCGGCCTGTCCGGCGCCGGCAAGAGCACCCTGGCCTACGCCGTGGAGCGCAAGCTGTTCGACATGGGCCGCGCCGTCTACGTGCTCGATGGCCAGAACCTGCGCCACGACCTGAACAAGGGCCTGCCGCAGGATCGCGCCGGGCGTACCGAGAACTGGCGTCGCGCCGCCCATGTGGCGCGCCAGTTCAATGAGGCCGGCCTGCTGACCCTGGCCGCCTTCGTCGCCCCGGATGCCGAGGGCCGCGAGCAGGCCAAGGCGCTGATCGGCGGCGAGCGCCTGCTCACCGTCTACGTGCAGGCCTCGCCGCAGGTCTGCCGCGAACGCGACCCGCAGGGCCTGTATGCCGCCGCCGGCGACAACATCCCCGGCGAGTCCTTCGCCTACGACGTGCCGCTGGACGCCGATCTGGTGATCGACACCCAGACCGTGTCGGTGGAAGAGGGCGTCAAGCAGGTGCTGCAGCTGCTGCGTAGCCGCGGCGCCATCTAACAGCCTGTGCGCAATGCAAAAAGCCCCGCTCGCCAGCGGGGCTTTTTGTTGGCTGCGCTTTCGTGGCGCGTAACGGGCGAGGTCCACCTGGCCTGTCGATGCGCAGAACCGGCCTCCGCAGGTGCGAATCTATTCGCGGTTGCGCGGTGAGTTTCGCGGATAAACCTGCGCCTTGGCGGCCATCCAGGGTGCCCGGGTGGAGCCTTCCCGGATTGCATCCGGGCTACAAGGCCAATAAAAAGCCCCGCAATAGCGGGGCTCCCTGTCTTGGCCGAGGGGTTACTTCTTCAACCCGTAGCTCTCGTCCAGCATGCCGGGGCCGTCGCTTTTCGGCGCGTAGTCCTTGGGCATTTCGTAGTTCTTCGGCGGGGTCAGGCGTTCGCGCTTCTCGCCACCTTCGCTGCTGCTGAGGGCGGCCAGCAGACGCTGGCGGGTCAGTTCGTCCAGGGCCAGACGATTGGCGCCGTCGGACAGGTGCTCCTGCACGTCCTGGTAGCTCTGGGTGAGTTTCTTCACCAGGCTGGCGGTGGTGTTGAAGTGGGTCACCACTTCGTTCTGGTAGGCCTCGAAGCGTGCCTGCATTTCTTCCATCTGCCGCTGCGTGCGGCTCGGTGCGGCGCTGGGCGCCAGGCGAGCGATCAGAAAGCCGACGGCAATGCCGACCACCAGGGTCAGGGCGGGTATCAACCAGGCTGTAAGGGTCTGTTCCACGAGTCCTTCCTCTCAAAACGGCTTTGCTTTACGTTAGCGGCTCGAACCTGCGCTGTATACGGCTATGCCGTGCCGCGCAGACAGTTTGCTAGACGAGTCGACCCGATCCGGGGTCACGGAGTTCTCTGTTGCTCAACCGCGAAACCGCCGTTTTTATCCCTGGCCCCGTCGGCCAGCTCGAAGCCCTTTTTCTCGAAGTGCCCGACGCCCGCGGCGTGGCGCTGATCTGCCACCCCAATCCGGTGCAGGGCGGCACCATGCTCAACAAGGTGGTTTCCACCCTGCAACGCAGCGCCCGCGACTGCGGCCTGCATACCCTGCGCTTCAATTATCGCGGCGTCGGCGCCAGTGCCGGCAGCCATGACATGGGCAGCGGCGAGGTGGACGACGCCGAAGCGGTGGCCGCCTGGCTGCGCGAAGGGTACCCGGATCTGCCGCTCACCCTGCTCGGGTTCTCCTTCGGCGGGTTCGTCGCCGCCGCGCTGGGCGCGCGTCTGGAGCGCCAGGGCGTGGCGCTGGACAAGCTGTTTATGGTGGCGCCGGCGGTGCACCGGCTGACCGCCGACAATCCGCCGGCGGCTAATTGCCCGCTGGTGCTGATCCAGCCGGACGCCGACGAAGTGGTCGAGCCGCAGGCGGTGTACGACTGGTCGGCGAACCTTGGGCGTGCCCACGAGCTGCTGAAAGTGGCAGAATGCGGCCACTTCTTTCACGGCAAGCTGACCGATCTGAAGGATCTGCTGTTGCCGCGTCTCTGAACCAGCTGTACGACAAGCGAACGCCATGACCACCCGTATCCTCACCGGCATCACCACCACCGGCACCCCGCACCTGGGCAACTACGCCGGCGCCATCCGCCCGGCCATAGTCGCCAGCCGCGCCGCGGATGCCGATTCCTTCTACTTCCTCGCCGACTACCACGCGCTGATCAAGTGCGACGACCCGGCGCGTATCCAGCGTTCGCGTCTGGAGATCGCCGCCACCTGGCTGGCGCTGGGCCTGGACGTGAACAAGGCGACCTTCTACCGCCAGTCCGACATCCCCGAGATTCCCGAGCTGTGCTGGCTGCTCACCTGCGTCGCCGGCAAGGGCCTGCTCAATCGCGCCCACGCCTACAAGGCGTCGGTGGACAAGAACGTCGAGGCCGGCGAAGACCCGGACGCCGGCATCACCATGGGCCTGTTCAGCTACCCGGTGCTGATGGCGGCGGACATCCTGATGTTCAACGCGCACAAGGTGCCGGTCGGCCGCGACCAGATCCAGCACGTGGAGATGGCCCGCGACATCGGCCAGCGCTTCAACCACCTGTTCGGTGCCGGCCGCGAGCTGTTCACCCTGCCCGAGGCGGTGATCGAGGAGGAAGTGGCGACCCTGCCCGGCCTCGACGGCCGCAAGATGAGCAAGAGCTACGACAACACCATCCCGCTGTTCGGTAGCGCCAAGCAGCTCAAGGACGCCATCGCCCGCATCGTCACCGACTCGCGCCTGCCGGGCGAACCCAAGGACGCCGACGGCTCGCACCTGTTCACCCTGTACCAGGCCTTCGCCACCCCGGCGCAGCAGGCCGAGTTCCGCGCCGAGCTGGAAGGCGGCCTGGCCTGGGGCGAGGCGAAGAATCGCCTGTACCAGCTGCTGGAAAGCGAGCTGGGCGAGGCGCGCGAGCGCTACAACGCGCTGATCGCCAGGCCTGCCGACCTGGAGGACATCCTCCTGGCCGGCGCCGCCAAGGCGCGCAAGATTGCCACGCCCTTCCTCGGCGAACTGCGTGAAGCGGTGGGCCTGCGTTCGTTCCGCGAGCAGGTGCAAACCGCGGCTGGCGAGAAGAAGAAGGCGGCCAAGAGCGCGCGCTTCGTCAGCTTCCGCGACGAGGACGGCAGCTTCCGCTTCCGCCTGCTGGACGCCGCCGGCGAGCAGCTGTTGCTGTCAAAAGCCTTCGCCGATGGCAAGTCGGCCGGCATGGTCAATAAGCGCCTGCAGTCCGGCGAACCACTGGATGTGCGCGCCGAAGGGCAGGGCTTCGGCGTCTGGCTGGATGACGAATGCGTGGCGACCAGCCCCGCATTCGCCGATGCCGTGGCACTGGACGCCGCCATCGCCCGTCTGCGCGAGGCGTTGGCGACGCAGGAATGATGTCGCCCGGATGGCAGCCGGGCGACGGCCTGACGCCGTAGGTTGGGTTGAGGCGCGCAGCGACGAAGCCCAACGGCTCATGGCATGCCGTTGCCGGTCGTTGGGCTGCGCTGCGCTCAGCCCAACCTGCGATTGCCAATCCACGGGGGCGTCGCTAAAGTGACGCCCCCGTTTTTACTTGCCCGGCTAACGAATCATGACTCCTTTCGAGCGCTATCAGGCCGACCTCCAGCGGCCCGACTTCTTCCATGATGCGGCCCAGGAAAACGCCGTGCGCCACCTGCAGCGGCTGTACGACGAGCTGGTCGCCGCCGACCAGGGCAAGGGCGGTCTGCTCGGCAAGCTGTTCGGCAAGAAGCCGCAGGGGCCGGTCAAGGGCATCTATTTCTGGGGTGGCGTCGGGCGCGGCAAGACCTACCTGGTCGATACCTTCTTCGACGCGCTGCCCTTCGAGCGGAAGATGCGCACCCACTTCCACCGCTTCATGAAGCGCGTGCACGAGGAGATGCGCACCCTCAAGGGAGAGAAGAACCCGCTGACCATCATCGGCCGGCGCTTCGCCGACGAGGCGCGGGTGATCTGCTTCGACGAGTTCTTCGTCAGCGATATCACCGATGCGATGATCCTCGCCACCCTGCTGGAGGAGCTGTTCAAGAACGGCGTATCCCTGGTGGCCACCTCCAACATCGTGCCGGACGGCCTGTACAAGGACGGCCTGCAGCGCGCGCGCTTCCTGCCGGCCATCGCCCTGCTCAAGCAGCACACCGACATCGTCAACGTCGACAGCGGCGTCGACTACCGCCTGCGCGCGCTGGAGCAGGCCGAGCTGTTCCACTTCCCGCTGGACGCCGAGGCCGAGATCAGCCTGGACAAGAGCTTCAGGAGCCTGCTGCCGGAGCACTGCTCGGTGCAGGAGCACGAGGCGCTGATGATCGAGAACCGCCCCATAGTCGCGCGCAAGGTCGGCGACGACGTGGCCTGGTTCGAGTTCCGCGAGCTGTGCGACGGCCCGCGCAGCCAGAACGACTACATCGAGCTGGGCAAGATCTTCCACGCGGTGATCCTGGCCAACGTCGAGCAGATGAGCACCGCCAAGGACGACATGGCGCGGCGCTTCATCAACCTGGTGGACGAGTTCTACGACCGCAACGTCAAGCTGATCATCTCCGCCGAGGTGGAGCTGAAGGACCTGTACACCGGCGGCCGCCTGACCTTCGAGTTCCAGCGCACCCTCAGCCGTCTGCTGGAGATGCAGTCGCACGAATTCCTGTCGCGGCCGCACAAGCCCTGATGGCTTGCGCAGCATGAAAAAGGCGACCGCAAGGTCGCCTTTTTCATATTGGTTGGTGCGCGCGGCGATCCGGATGGGGGGCGCTGCCGGCGGCTCAGTGCTTCGCCAGCTTCTGCTGGTACTGGGCGAGCATCTTCTGCGCGTGGGCCACTTCCAGCGCCTCCATGGCGTTGATCGGCGTGATCGCCACGGCGCGCTCGAGGTGCTCGACGACCTTGTCGTGCTGGTCGTCGCCGTACACGTAGGTCAGCGCGTTGGCGTATTCGTAATGGCCGATCGGCAGGTCGTCGCGGGCCTGGAAGCTGCGGCTGAAGTATTTTTCCATATTGTCCGCGCTGACCCCGTAGGTCATCTTGCCCACCAGCTTGCCCACCTTGCGGATCACCCCGGCCTCGTAGCCGCCGTACAGCGCCAGGGCGAAGGGCTGCTGCGGCTGCTTGGCCAGCAGCGCCTCGAGCTCGTCGGGGATCTGCGAGGTGTAACCGCGCTTGAGCACCACCGGCACCGACAGCTCCTCGCCCAGGCGCGCCTTGGCGTAGACCCGGCCGAACTGGGCGACGGTGTCGGCCTGCACCAGTTCGCCGGCCTCGTCGGTGTAGGCGATCACTTCTTCCAGCAGGCGATGCTTCTCGGCCTGCTCCGGCACCAGGAACATGGCGTAGATCACCTGGGCGAACAGCGCCGGGATCTGCCCGCCGACGCCCAGGGCCAGGCCCTGCTCCTTGGCCTGGGCGAAGTCGCCGCGGAACATCAGGCGCCAGACCTCCTGCAGTTTCTGCGCATAGACCTCGGCCTCTTCCGGCTTGCCGGTGAAGCCGGTGCCAGCCGCCACGGTCCTCTCCAGCGCCTGCGGATGGCGGCTGGCCATGCTCACCACCCAGTCGGCGTCGGGGAAGGGGTAGTCGCCGAAGCCGCGGGTCAGCTGCGGCCAGGCCTGGCGCAGCTTGTCGCCGCTGTAGTCGTAGGCGCTCTGGTCGAGCGGGAAGGGCTTCCAGTTGTCGTCCGCCACGGCGGTGAGGCTGCAGGCGGCAAGCAGGGCGATAAGGGTGCGGCGCATGGCGATGGACCTGTTGTTGTTATCAGTGTCCCGATCATAGGCTGGCGTCACCTGCGGCCAACCTAACCAAGGGTGGGTGGCTGTTCAGTGGCTGTCCTTGTGCTGGAACTGGCGGCGGTACTGATTCGGCGACAGCTCGGTGTGCTGGCGGAACAGTCGGGCGAAGAAGCTGGCGTCGTCGTAACCGACCTCGTAGCTGATGGTCTTGATGCTCTTGCGGGTTGAGGACAGCAGGCTCTTGGCGGTTTCGATGCGCAGGCGCTGCAGGTAGTGCAGCGGCTTGTCGCCCGTCGCACCTTGGAACCGGCGCATGAAGTTGCGGATGCTCATGCCGTGCTCGCGGGCCACGTCCTCGAAACGGAACTTGTCGGCATAGTGCTCCTCCAGCCAGTGCTGGATCTGCAGCACGGTGACGTCCTGGTGCAGCTTCTGGCCGCCGAAGCCGATGCGCCCCGGGGTGTAGCTGCGCTGTACCTCGTAGAGAATGTCGCGTGCCACGCCCTGGGCCACGCCGGCGCCGCAATAACGCTCGATCAGGTAGATATAGAGGTCGCAGGCCGAGGTGACGCCGCCGGCGCAGTACAGGTTGTCGGCATCGGACAGGTGCTTGTCCTGGTTGAGCAGCACCCTGGGGAAGCGCTCGGCGAACTCGCGGAAGAAACGCCAGTAGGTGGTCGCCTCCTTGCCGTCGAGCAGGCCGGCCTCGGCCATCCAGAACACCCCGCTGGCTTCGCCGCAGATCGCCGTGCCGGCCGCGTGCTGGCGTTTGAGCCAGTCCAGCACCTGCGGATAGCGGCGGCTGAGGGCGTCGAAGTCGTCCCAGAAGGCCGGCAGGATGATCACGTCGCAGGCCTCCAGGCCGCCGTCCACCGGCACCTGCACCTTGCTGAAGCTGTTCACCGGCAGGCCGTCCGGGCTGACCAGGTGGATCTCGAACGGTGGCTCATGGCCCAGGCCCTGCTGCTTGGCGTAACGGATGCCGGCCATATGGAAGAAGTCCTTGGCCTGCATCAGGGTGGAGGCGAATACGCCGTCGGTGGCGAGGATGCTGACGCGGCGCAGCGGGGCATTGGATTGGGTAGGCATAGATATTGTTCTTTTTAGGGCTAAGCGGTCATGCGACGGCTGGATCGTCTTATTTTTTGGCGCTTGTGTCCAGTGTGACCAAGCGTTTGCTTGGCTAAAGTCGAGGCCACTTTCCCCAAGGTCTCAGACACAGGTAGCGCCATGATCCCCAGAACGATTTTCAGCTCCGACCATGAACTGTTCCGCGACAGCGTGCGCAAGTTCCTCGAGCAGGAAGCGGTGCCTTTTCATGCACAGTGGGAAAAGGACGGTCATGTCGACCGCGCGCTATGGAACAAGGCCGGCGAGGCCGGCATGCTCTGCTCGCACATCCCCGAGGAATACGGCGGCATGGCCGCGGACTTCCTCTACAGCGCCGTGGTGATCGAGGAGATCGGCCGCCTGGGCCTGACCGGCATCGGCTTCTCCCTGCATTCGGACATAGTCGCGCCCTACATCCTGCATTACGGCAGCGAGGCGCAGAAGCAGCATTACCTGCCCAAGCTGGTCAGCGGCGAGCTGGTCACCGCCATCGCCATGACCGAGCCGGGCGCCGGCTCCGACCTGCAGGGGGTGAAGACCACCGCGGTGCTGGACGGCGACGAGTACGTGATCAACGGCTCGAAGACCTTTATCACCAACGGCTGGCTGGCCGACCTGGTCATCGTGGTGGCCAAGACCGATCCCAAGGCCGGGGCCAAGGGCACCAGTCTGTTCCTGGTGGAGGCGGGTACGCCGGGCTTCGCCAAGGGCAAGCGCCTGGAGAAGGTGGGCATGAAGGCGCAGGACACCTCCGAGCTGTTCTTCCAGGACGTGCGCGTCCCCAAGGAAAACCTGCTGGGTCAGGCCGGCATGGGCTTCGCCTACCTGATGCAAGAGCTGCCGCAGGAGCGCCTGACCGTCGGCGTCGGCGCCCTGGCCTCGGCCGAGGCTGCGCTGCAGTGGACGCTGGACTACACCCGCGAGCGCAAGGCGTTCGGCAAGGCGGTGGCGGACTTCCAGAACACCCGCTTCAAGCTGGCCGAGATGGCCACCGAGATCCAGGTCGGCCGGGTGTTCGTCGACCGCTGCCTGGAGCTGCATCTGCAGGGCAAGCTCGACGTGCCCACCGCGGCGATGCTCAAGTACTGGGGCACCGACCTGCAGTGCAAGGTGCTCGACGAGTGCGTGCAGCTGCACGGTGGCTACGGCTACATGTGGGAATACCCGGTGGCGCGCGCCTGGGCCGACGCGCGGGTGCAGCGCATCTACGCCGGCACCAACGAGATCATGAAGGAAATCATCGCCCGCTCGCTGGTCTGAGTGCGGTGATGACAAGAAAAAGCCCGGCATTGCCGGGCTTTTTCGTTTGAGTCGGGATCAGGGCGCCGGGTTGGGCTGCGCCTTATGGATCGCCTCGATGCCGGCCAGCACGTCCTCGGGGAGTCGCAGCTCGGCGCTGGCCAGGTTGCTGTCCAGTTGCGCCAGGCTGGTGGCGCCGATGATGTTGCTGGTGACGAAGGGCTGTGCGGTGACGAAGGCCAGGGCCATCTGCGCCGGATCCAGGCCGTGCGCGCGGGCCAGGGCGACGTAGCGCGAGCAGGCCACCTCCGCCAGGCCCACCTCGAAGCTGCGGTTGAGCAGGTTGTAGGGGTTCTGGATCGACACAGCACGCGGCCAGCCGCGGCTTTCGGCCAGTTGCAGGAATTTCATGGTGCCCCAGGGCGTTTCGTTGGACAGGCCGATGTGGCGGATCTTGCCGGCCTTGGCCTGCTCGTCGAGCACTTGCAGGGTTTCTTCCAGCGGCGTGAAGTCCGCTTCCTGATGCTGGTAGCCGAGCTGGCCGAAAAAGTTGGTCGGACGTTCCGGCCAGTGCAGCTGGTAGAGGTCGATCCAGTCGGTCTGCAGGCGTTTCAGGCTTGCGTCCAGCGCCGCGACTATATGCGCGCGGTCGAATTTCAACTTGCCGCCGCGGATATGGCCGATGCCGTTGCCGGGGCCGGCGATCTTGCTCGCCAGAATCCAGTCGGCGCGGTCGCCCCGCTGCCTGAAGTAGCTGCCGATGATCTGTTCGGTGCGGCTGTAGGTCTCGGCGCGCGGCGGCACCGGGTACATCTCGGCGGTATCCATGAAATTGATGCCGCAGGCCTTGGCGCGCTCGATCTGGGCATGGCCTTCGGCCTCGCTGTTCTGTTCGCCCCAGGTCATGGTGCCCAGGCAGAGGGCGCTGACCCTGAGGTCGGTACGGCCCAGCTGACGGTATTCCATTGCTGACTCCTAGTTTCGACTGCAGGTGAGAGGGTGCATCAAAGCAGGTTGCTATTTTCGCTGCAATCGGCATAATTCCGCGGCTCTCGACGCGGGAACGCCTAGCTCGCTGAAAGAGAAGGTGGGGATGCCTAGCCCGCCGAACACCCCGCCGTAGCGGACGCGCTGACCCGAGCCCCCGATAGCGTCTGTTTCCGGCCGTCTTTGACTTGTCAAAGCAAGCACTATTCAGTAAGATCCGCCGTCTTATTTTCAGGGCGGCCCCTGAGGCTATAGCGAATGAAGACTTTTACTGCAAAACCGGAAACTGTTAAGCGCGACTGGTACGTCGTCGACGCTGCAGGTCAGACCCTGGGTCGTCTGGCCACCGAAATCGCCAGCCGTCTGCGCGGCAAGCACAAGCCCGAGTACACCCCGCACGTCGACACCGGCGATTACATCGTCGTGATCAACGCCGAGCAGGTGCGTGTCACCGGTGCCAAGACCAGCGACAAGATGTACTACTCCCACTCCGGTTTCCCGGGCGGCATCAAGTCGATCAACTTCGAGAAGCTGATCGCTCGTGCTCCTGAGCGCGTGATCGAGACCGCGGTCAAAGGCATGCTGCCGAAGAACCCGCTGGGTCGCGACATGTACCGTAAGCTGAAGGTGTACAAGGGTGCCGTCCACCCGCACACCGCTCAGCAGCCCCAAGAACTGAAGATTTAACGGAATAGTTCATTATGTCGGCGACTCAAAACTACGGCACTGGCCGTCGCAAGACCGCAACCGCGCGCGTATTCCTGCGTCCGGGCACCGGTAACATCTCCATCAACAACCGCAGCCTGGATACCTTCTTCGGCCGCGAGACCGCTCGCATGGTCGTGCGTCAGCCGCTGGAGCTGACCGAGACCACCGAGAAGTTCGACATCTACGTTACCGTTATCGGTGGCGGTGTCAGCGGCCAGGCCGGTGCCATCCGTCACGGCATCACCCGCGCCCTGATCGAGTACGACGAGACCCTGCGCAGCCCGCTGCGCAAAGCTGGTTACGTCACTCGCGACGCCCGTGAAGTCGAGCGTAAGAAAGTCGGTCTGCGCAAGGCGCGTAAGCGTCCGCAGTACTCCAAGCGTTAATTCGCTGGCGCTTTCGAAGACGCCCAGTTTCCTTTCGGAACTGGGCGTTTTTTATGGGCGAGACAAAACGCTGCGACAACGTGCCGCAGCCGCGCAAGCCGCGCGCGACAAGGCTTTCGCCGGCCTGTTCGGGGGTAATTACCTTGTCAGAAAAGGGGCTTTTCTTTACCATTTGGCGAATTTTTTGCGCGGCCCGATTTTTACTTAGTAGAGGCCTGAACAACAGGCCACAAAGCTGATGGGAGACGACTGAATGAGCAATGACGGCGTGAATGCAGGCCGACGTCGCTTCCTGGTGGCAGCCACTTCCGTGGTGGGTGCTGCCGGAGCGGTAGGTGCTGCGACTCCGTTCGTGGGGTCATGGTTCCCCAGTGCCAAGGCCAAGGCGGCCGGGGCACCGGTGAAGGTGAACGTCAGCAAGATCGAGGCGGGTCAGCAGATGGTTGCTGAGTGGCGCGGTCAGCCGGTGTTCATCGTGCGCCGTACCGAGGAGATCCTGGCCAACCTGACCAAGATCGAAGGCGGCATGGCCGACCCCGAATCCGCTGCCTCGGTGCAGCCGGAGTACGTCGACAAGAAGACCCGTTCGATCAAGCCCGAGCTGCTGGTGCTGGTCGGCCTGTGCACCCACCTGGGCTGCGCACCGTCCTTCCGCCCGGAAGTGGCCCCGGCCGACCTCGGTCCGGATTGGGTCGGTGGCTATTTCTGCCCCTGCCACGGTTCGCGCTACGACCTCGCCGGCCGCGTCTACAAGGCTCAGCCCGCGCCGTTGAACCTGCCAGTGCCGCCGCACACCTACGAGACGGATGATGTGATCATCATCGGTGTGGACCAGGAGAACGCCTGATGAGCAAATTCATGGAATGGGTGGATGCGCGCTTCCCCGCCACCAAGATGTGGGAAGACCATCTGTCCAAGTACTACGCACCGAAGAACTTCAACTTCTTCTACTTCTTCGGCTCCCTGGCGCTGCTGGTGCTGGTCAACCAGATCGTCACCGGCATCTGGCTGACCATGAGCTTCGAGCCTTCGGCCGAGGGCGCCTTCGCCTCCGTCGAATACATCATGCGCGACGTCGAGTACGGCTGGATTCTGCGCTACCTGCACTCCACCGGCGCTTCGGCGTTCTTCGTGGTGGTCTACCTGCACATGTTCCGCGGTCTGCTCTACGGCTCCTACCAGAAGCCGCGCGAGCTGGTGTGGATCTTCGGCATGCTGATCTACCTGATGCTGATGGCCGAGGCCTTCATGGGCTACCTGCTGCCCTGGGGCCAGATGTCCTACTGGGGCGCCCAGGTGATCATCTCGCTGTTCGGCGCCATCCCGGTGATCGGCGACGACCTGACTCAGTGGATTCGCGGTGACTACCTGATTTCCGGGATCACCCTGAACCGCTTCTTCGCCCTGCACGTGATCGCCCTGCCGATCGTGATTCTCGGCCTGGTGGTGCTGCACATCCTGGCGCTGCACGAAGTTGGCTCGAACAACCCGGACGGCGTCGACATCAAGAAGAACAAGGACGAGAACGGTGTGCCGCTGGACGGCATCGCCTTCCACCCTTACTACACCGTGAAAGATATCGTCGGCGTGGTGGTGTTCCTCTTCGTGTTCTGCTTCGTGGTGTTCTTCTTCCCGGAAATGGGCGGTTACTTCCTCGAGAAGCCGAACTTCGAAGCGGCCAACCCGTTCAAGACCCCCGAGCATATCGCCCCGGTGTGGTACTTCACCCCCTACTACGCGATCCTCCGCGCGGTGCCGGACAAGCTGCTCGGCGTAATCGCCATGGGCGCGGCCATCGCGGTGCTGTTCGTCCTGCCGTGGCTCGACCGTAGCCCGGTCAAGTCCATGCGCTACAAGGGCTGGCTGAGCAAGATCTGGCTGGTGATCTTCTGCATTTCCTTCGTCATCCTCGGCGTACTGGGCGTGCTGTCGCCGACTCCGGGTCGTACCCTGCTGTCGCAGGTGTGCACCTTCCTGTACTTCGCGTACTTCATCCTGATGCCGTTCTACACCAGGATGGAGAAGACCAAACCGGTTCCGGAAAGGGTGACTGGCTGATGAAAAAGCTCTTCGCTGCATTTGTGATCGCTGCGCTGCCGGCCCTGGCCCTGGGCGCAGCCAGCAACTATCCGCTGGACAAAGTGGATATCGACCTGCGCGACAAGGCCGCCATGCAGGACGGCGCGCGCACCTTCGCCAACTACTGCATGGGCTGCCACTCGGCCCAGTACCAGCGTTACGAGCGCGTGGCCGACGACCTCGGCATTCCGCACGAGATCATGCTGGAGAACCTGGTGTTCACCGATGCCAAGATCGGCGACCACATGAAGATCGGCATGAAGCCGGACGACGCCAAGGCCTGGTTCGGTGCGGCGCCGCCCGACCTGACCCTGGTCGCCCGGGTACGCGGCAACGACTGGCTGTACACCTACCTGCGCACCTTCTACGCCGACCCGGCACGTCCGCTGGGCGCCAACAACAAGGTGTTCCCCAACGTCGGCATGCCCAACGTGCTGGTCGGTCTGCAGGGCAACCAGGTGATCGGCTGCAAGCAGGTGCAGGTGGTGGAGAACGGCAAGAAGCAGTTCGACCCGCTGACCGGCACCCCGATCACTCACGAAGCCTGCGACCAGCTGACCGTCGAGCCGAACAGCGGCAGCCTGAGCGAGGCCGAGTTCGACGAGAAGATCAAGAACCTGGTGACCTTCCTGGCCTACTCGGCCAATCCGGTCAAGCTGGAGTCCCAGCGCATCGGCACCTACGTGCTGCTGTACCTGGCCTTCTTCTTCGTCTTCGCCTACCTGCTCAAGCGCGAATACTGGAAGGACGTGCACTAAGCCGCTTTACCCCTGCTGTCGACCTGCGCGCCCTATATGGGCGCGCAGGTTTTTGTGACCTGCCATCCCTGGCGGCCACCCCTGCGGGGCCGTCGCAAGCGACGTCAAAAATTGCTCCCGGCAATTTTTCCTGCTTCTGATAAATCCAAAACGCGAGGAGGATCGCCATGGCGGTGACCAATAGGTTGACCTGCTACTCCGACCCCGCCGACCACTATTCCCATCGCGTGCGTCTGGTGCTCGCCGAGAAAGGTGTCAGCGTCGAGATCGTCGATGTCGAGCTGGGCCGCTGTCCGCCCAAGCTGGCCGAACTCAATCCCTACGGCAGCGTGCCGACCCTGGTCGACCGCGACCTGGCGCTGTACGAATCGTCCGTGGTGATGGAATATCTGGATGAGCGTTACCCGCATCCGCCGCTGTTGCCGGTGTATCCGGTGGCGCGCGCCAACAGCCGCCTGCTGATGCACCGTATCCAGCGCGACTGGTGCGCCCTGGTCGACCGCATTCTCGACAAGCGCAGCAAGGAGGCCGAGCGCCAGCTGGCGCGCAAGGAGTTGCGCGAGAGCCTGACCGGCGTGTCGCCGCTGTTCGCCGACAAGCCGTTCTTTCTCAGTGACGAGTTGAGCCTGGTGGATTGCTGCCTGCTGCCGATTCTCTGGCGTTTGCCGCGGCTGGGGATCGAGTTGCCGCGACCGGCCAAGCCGCTGCTCGACTACATGGAGCGGCAGTTCGCCCGCGAGGCCTTCCAGGCCAGTCTGTCCGCCGCCGAGCGCGAAATGCGCTGAGAAGGAGAAAACCATGAATTCCAGCCGTCCCTACCTGGTGCGCGCCCTGTACGAGTGGATAGTCGACAACGACTGCACCCCGCACCTGCTGGTCAATGCCGAATACCCCGGGGTGCAGGTGCCGCCGGGCTTCGCCAGCGACGGGCAGATCGTGCTCAACGCATCGCCCGGCGCGGTGCGAAACCTGCATATGGACAATCAGGCGGTGAGCTTCGAGGGGCGCTTCGGCGGCGTGGCTCACAGCCTGTACATCCCGGCCGCGGCGATCCTGGCGATCTATGCGCGGGAGAACGGCCAGGGCATGGTCTTCGACATGGAACCACCGCAGGCGGACGACGAAGACGAGCAAGGTCCGGACGACGACGGCCCGTCCGGCGGCGAGCCGCCGCGGCCCAGCGGTCGGCCGAGCCTCAAGGTGGTCAAGTAGGGCTGCTGCAGGCCAGGGCAAGAAAGAGTTGCATGACAATAAAAACGGGCGCCAATGGCGCCCGTTTTTACTTGCAGCTTGCGGGGGCGGCGGCCATCCGCCTTATGGTTTGCCGCTGCCTCAGTTGGTGTACTCGAACAGGCGCACCACCTTCTGCACCCCGGCCACGCCCTGCACCACGCGGGTGGCGGCGTTGGCTTCCTCGCGGGTCACCAGGCCGAGCAAGTAGACGATGCCGTTTTCGGTGACCACCTTGATCCGCGTGCTCGGCACCGTGGCGTCGGCGAGCATCTGGGTCTTGATCTTGGTGGTCAGCAGCGAGTCGTTGCTGCGCGCCAGCAGCGAGGCCGGTTGCTGCACCTGCAGCTCGTTATAGACCTTCTTCACCCCCTGCACGCGGCGCGCGGCCTGGGCAGCGGCGTCCTTCAGCTCGCTGCGCGGGGTCTGCCCGGCGAGCAGAATCACGCCGTTGTAGCTGGTGACGATGATCCGCGAGGTCGGGCTGGCCAGGTCGGCGTGGGCCTTGCTGACCTGGGTGGCGACATCCGGGCCGAGGAACTGGTCGTCGATCTTGTTGCCGATGCTGCGGCTGCCGCAGCCGGCCAGGCTCAGGGTAACGGCCAGGGCGGCCAGGATCAGGGCGGAACGCTTCATTCTTCACTCCCGAATAGTTGACTGTCGATCAGGTCGCAGAGGCAGTGGATGGCCAGCAGGTGGACCTCCTGGATGCGTGCGGTGACTTTGGCCGGCACGCGGATCTCCACGTCCTCGGGCAGCAGCAGCGAGGCCATGCCGCCGCCGTCGCGGCCGGTGAGGGCGACCACGGTCATCTCGCGGTCGTGGGCGGCCTGGATGGCCTGGATCACGTTGGCCGAGTTGCCGCTGGTGGAGATGGCCAGCAGCACGTCGCCGGGCTGGCCGAGGGCGCGGATCTGCTTGGAGAACACCTCGTTGTAGCTGTAGTCGTTGGCGATCGAGGTGATGGTCGAGC
This sequence comes from Pseudomonas sp. AOB-7, assembly GCF_003696305.1. Classification (GTDB taxonomy): domain Bacteria; phylum Pseudomonadota; class Gammaproteobacteria; order Pseudomonadales; family Pseudomonadaceae; genus Aquipseudomonas. The sequence continues at coordinate 264,370 of NZ_RFFK01000003.1, forward strand.
TGTCGGTGGTCAGGGCGATGGCCGGCAGGCTGGGGCGCTCGCGCTCGAAGCGGTTGAGCAGCTCGGAGGAGAAGTGCTGGGCATCGCCGGCCGAGCCGCCGTTGCCGCAGGAGAGAATCTTGCCCTCGTTGAGCAGGGCCTGAACCATCACCAGGCTGGCGTGCTCGATGTAGGGAACCAGGACTTCCATGGCCTGTTGCTTGGTGTCGATGCTGGCTTGGAACAGCTGGCGGATTCGGGATTGCATGTCCATCGGTTAAACCTTGAGTGTGCGGCCGTCAGGCGTCGAAGGCGTTCTTGATCCAGTCGAGGCCGGGGCCGCCGATGGCGACCACGTCGAAGCGGCAGGGGTGGCGGGCCCAGCGAGACTGCTGCTGGAGGAAGAGCTCGGCGGCCATGATCAACTTGCCGCGCTTGCGCGCATCGATACTCTCCAGGGCGCCGCCCCAGGCGCTGTGACGGCGGGCGCGGACTTCGACGAATACTACTGTATCGCCGTCGAGCATGACCAGATCGAGCTCGCCGCGGCGACAGCTCCAGTTCCGTTCGATCAAGCGCAGGCCGTTACGTTCCAGATGCTCTCGGGCTGCCTGTTCGGCGGCCCGGCCGAGCTCGTTGTGGGCACTCAATTGAGCGCGTCGGGAAGGCGCTGGACCTGGCCGCCGCGGAACTCGGCCCAGGGCAACTGGCGTTCGATGCGCTGCGCCGGGTTGAGGCTGAGGCTGCCGGACAGGCCGTCGATGCGCGACTCCGGCAGGGCCTTGAGCTGGCCCAGGCGCGGCGCCAGGCGGTAGGCGTCGACGCCCATGGCGTACAGCCGGCCGAGGCTGCCGGCGGCCTGCGGCCACTGACCGCTGACCTGCTGGCGCAGCGGATCCTGCGCGTCCAGCAGCCAGGGCGTCTCGCAGAAGCGGATGCCTTCCAGGTCCTGGTACTGCGCCTGGCTGTGGGCGCCGGTGAACAGGTGCGAGGTGGCGTACACCGGTACGTCGCCGGCGTACTGGAAGGCCAGGGTCGGCTTGATCTGCTGCGCCTGTTGCGGGGTGGCGGCGAGGAAGATGAAGTCGATGTCCTGGCGCCGCGCCGGCTGGGCGTCGAGGTTGGTGCCCAGGGTGTTCTGCAGGCGACGGGCGCGGGCCTCGCTTTCGCGCAGCTGGAACAGGTCGGCGATCTGCCGGGCCAGTTCCACCGGCTGGTCGACGTGTTCGGCGGCGATCAGGCTGCCGCCCTGGGCCTGCCAGCTCTGGCGGAAGGCTTCCAGCACGCGGTCGCCCCAGTCGCCGCGCGGCACCAGGGCCACGGCGCGGCGCATGCCGTCGTCCCAGGCGCGACGGGCCACTTCGCGGGCCTCGTCCTCGGCGGCCAGGCCGAACTGGAACAGCTGGGCCGGGCCTTCCTGGCCGGCGTCGCTGTAGTTCAGCGCCAGGGTGGTGATCGGCAGCTGCTCGCGCTCGCTGAGCTGCTTGACCAGCGGCTTCTCCAGCGGGCCGACCACCAGTTGCACGCCGTCGGCCTGGGCCTGCTGGTAGAAGGCATCCAGCGAGCCGATGCGGGCGCTGTCGTAGAGTTGGATCTGCGGCGGGTTCTGGCCGGCCTGCTGGGCCTCGTAGTGGGCGGCGAGGAAGCCGTCGCGCAGGGCGCGGGCGACGCTGGCCAGTTGGCCTTCCTGGGGCAGCAGCAGGGCGATGCGGGTCAGCGGCTGGCTGGCCAGCTCGCGCAGCTTGCCCAGCGCCTCGGGCAGCTGTTCGGCGGCCGGATGTTGCGGGTTCTGCGCGACCCATTGATCGATGGCGGCTTGCTGCTGCTCCAGGGTGGCGCCGGCCTTGGTCACGCGCGCTAGTTCCAGCCAGCCGGCCAGGTCGCTGTCGGCGCCGGCCGAGGTCTGCGGCGGCAGGGTGGAAACCAGGGCCCAGATGCTTTCATGGTTGTCGTGGGCGGCCTGGCCGCTGAGCAGCGGGGCGATGAACACCCGCTCGCGGGCGGCGGCCAGGACCTGGCCGTCGGCTTCCAGGGCGCGGGCGCGGACCAGTTGGGTACGGATCTGCTGCTCCACCGGCAGCTCGGCCAGGCGCTCCAGGCTGGGATGTTGCAGGGCCTGCAGGGCGCTCTTGGGCTGCTGGCGGGCCAGCGCCAGTTCGGCGTCCAGGGTGCTGGCGAAGATCTGCTGGGCTGGCGCCAGGGCGGCCAGGTCGATCTGTTCGCGGATGCGCGCGGCGCGGGCGATGTCCTTCTGCTGATAGGCCTGGTCGGCGGCGGACAGGCGCAGCAGGGCGGCCTGCTCCGGCTTGCTTTCGGCGGCCTGCTGGAGCATCTGCTCGATGCTGGCCTGTGGGGTGCGCGGCAGCTGACCCAGGGTGTTGGAGGGCGAGCTGGCGCAGGCGGCGAGCAGGCCGGCCAGGCAAAGGACGGAAAGGGGGCGCAGGCTAGCGATCATCGGGGCATCCTGGTGCTTGAGCGAATCAGGCGGCGATTGTACCCAAGCCCTGCAGTCGGTGCGATGTTGCCGGGGTGGAAGCGGCTAGAATGAGCGCTCTTTCAATTAACGAGGTGTTTCCAGTGAGTCATTCCGCCGTCGCCAGTGCTCAGCCCGGCACTCTCTACGTGGTCGCCACGCCGATCGGCAACCTGGACGACATCAGTGCCCGCGCCCTGCGAGTTCTGCGCGACGTGGCCTTGATCGCCGCCGAAGACACCCGTCACTCGGTGCGCCTGCTGCAGCATTTCGGCATCGAAACGCCGCTGGCGGCCTGCCATGAGCACAACGAGCGCGACCAGGGCGGGCGCTTTCTCGCCAAACTGGAGGCCGGCGAGGATGTGGCGCTGATCTCCGATGCGGGCACGCCGCTGATCTCCGATCCCGGCTACCACCTGGTACGCCAGGCGCGCGCCGCCGGCTTCGCCGTGGTGCCGGTGCCGGGGGCCTGTGCGCTGATCGCCGCGCTGTCGGCCGCCGGCCTGCCGTCGGATCGCTTCATCTTCGAGGGTTTTCTGCCGGCCAAGGCCGTGGGGCGGCGTGCGCGCCTGGAGCAGGTGCGCGAGGAGCCGCGCACGCTGATCTTCTACGAGGCGCCGCACCGGATTCTCGAGTGCCTGGAGGATATGCGTGCGGTGTTCGGCGACGAGCGTCCGGCGCTGTTGGCCCGCGAGCTGACCAAGACCTTCGAGACCCTCAAGGGCCTGCCGCTGGCCGAACTGTGCGCCTGGGTGGCCGGCGACAGCAATCAGCAGCGCGGCGAGTGCGTGGTGCTGGTAGCCGGCTGGCAGGCGCCGGAAGGCGAGGAGGCGGTCAGCACCGAGGCGCTGCGGGTGCTCGACCTGCTGCTGGCGGAAATGCCGCTCAAGCGCGCGGCGGCGTTGGCCGCCGAGATCACCGGGGTGCGTAAGAACCTGCTCTACCAGGTGGCGCTGACGCGCCAGGGATGAGCTCGCTCCTGCAGGGGGCAGGCCGCTTTTTCTTGCAGCTTGTGGCTTGCCGCTTGCGGCTTTGTTACCCTTGCCGGCGGAGAGTCGATCGGACAGTCGCTGCCTTCGCAAGAAGGGGGAGGAAAGTCCGGGCTCCATAGGGCGGAGTGCCAGGTAACCCCTGGGAGGCGCGAGCCTACGGAAAGTGCCACAGAAAATAACCGCCTAAGCGCTTCGGCGCCGGTAAGGGTGAAAAGGTGCGGTAAGAGCGCACCGCGCGGCTGGCAACAGTCCGTGGCTAGGTAAACCCCACTCGGAGCAAGACCAAATAGGGTTCCATTGGCGTGGCCCGCGCTGGAACCGGGTAGGTTGCTAAAGGCGTGCAGTGATGTACGTCGTAGAGGAATGACTGTCCTCGACAGAACCCGGCTTACAGATCGACTCTCCACCTCTTTTTCCCCTCGATTTGCGCTTTTACTTCCCGCCTTTCTAATACCGAAAAAATCTTACTCTTAACAAATTACTTTAAGTTCGAATTTCAGCTCTCTGGAATAGCTGGTTTTTGTCTCTCGACTACCCCTTCCGGCATCGCTTTTTTCCTCGCTTTCCTTCGCTAAATCTCCGTCCTGTAAGGATTTTTCCCTTCTGGCGCGCCTTGACGGTGGGGCGTACGCATTCCTATAGTGTGCGCAAGTGGTGAGAAGTGGCATGAAGTGGGTTTTTTTGGGCATGGAAAGCTAATTACAGGGGAAGCGCAGCCGTGTTTCGCGGAGCTAACGCCATCAGTCTCGACGCCAAAGGGCGCCTCGCGATGCCGAGTCGGTATCGCGACGAGCTCGTTTCGCGTTGTGCCGGCCAGCTCATCGTCACCATCGATGCCGTCGACCCCTGCCTCTGTGTCTACCCGCTGGCCGAATGGGAGCTGATCGAGAACAAGCTGCGCGAACTGGCCTCCTTCCGTGAAGAGAACCGCCGCCTGCAGCGCCTGCTGATCGGCAACGCCGTCGACCTCGAGCTGGATGCCAGCGGCCGTTTCCTGGTGCCGCCGCGCCTGCGCGAGTACGCCAAGCTGGACAAGCGGGCGATGCTCGTCGGCCAGCTCAACAAGTTTCAACTTTGGGACGAAGATACCTGGAATGCCGTAGCCGAAGCCGATCTGGCTGCCATCAAGCAGCCCGGCGCCCTTTCCGACGACTTGCGTGACCTGATCCTGTGACCATGACCGATAGCACCTTGCGCCATATCACCGTGCTGCTCGACGAGGCCGTCGAGGGGCTCGCCGTGCGCGCCGGCGGCTGCTACTTGGACGGCACCTTCGGTCGCGGCGGACACAGTCGGCTGATCTTGCAGAAGCTCGGCCCGGACGGGCGGCTCCTGGGGTTCGACAAGGACCCCCTGGCGATAGCCACCGGGGAAGCATTGGCGGCCGAAGACGGCCGCTTTGTCGTTGTGCAGCGCAGTTTTGCGGAACTCGGCGAGGAAGTCGCTGTCCGCGGCCTGGTCGGCAAGGTCGCCGGCATCCTGCTGGACCTCGGCGTGTCGTCGCCGCAGCTGGACGATCCCGAGCGCGGCTTCAGCTTCCTCAACGACGGCCCGCTGGATATGCGCATGAACCCCGCAGTGGGCGTCAGCGCGGCGGACTGGATCGCCACGGCCGCCGAAGACGAGATCGCCCGCGTGCTCAAGGACTACGGCGAAGAGCGTTTCGCCAAGCGCATGGCGCGTGCCGTGGTGCAGCGCCGCGAGCAGCAGCCCTTTACCCGCACCGCCGACCTGGCGCAGGTGCTGACCGTGGCCAACCCGGCCTGGGAGAAGGGCAAGAACCCGGCGACCCGCGCTTTCCAGGGCATTCGTATCTATATCAACAACGAGTTGGGCGACCTCGAGCGCGGCCTCGACGCGGCGCTGGAAGCGCTGGAAGTCGGCGGTCGCCTGGTGGTGATCAGCTTCCACTCGCTGGAAGACCGCATCGTCAAGCAGTTCATGAAGCGCCAGGCCAAGGGCGAGGCGGACAAGCTGCCGCGCGACCTGCCGATCATCCCCAAGGCCTTCGAGCCGCGCCTGAAGCTGATCGGCAAGCCGGTCTTCGCCGGCGAAGCCGAGCTCAAGGCCAACCCGCGCTCGCGCAGCGCGGTGATGCGCATCGCGGAGAAACTGCGGTGAACCTGCGTCTCGGCAAGACCATGCCCAGCGGCAGCCTGCTGATGCTGGTGCTGTTCATCGCGGTGCTGCTGTCTGCCCTGGCGGTGTCCTACAGCGCGCACTGGAACCGCCAGCTGCTCAACGAGTTGTACGGTGAGCTCAGCGTGCGCGACAAGGCGCAGGCCGAGTGGGGCCGACTGATTCTCGAACAAAGCACCTGGACCGCGCACAACCGCATCGAGGCGCTGGCCAGCGAGCGGCTGCAGATGCGCATTCCCGACCCCGCCGAAGTGCGCATGGTGCAGCCATGATCGGACTCGAAGGCGCGCTCTACCCATGGCGCTTCCGCCTGGTGCTGGCCCTGCTGGCGCTGATGGTCGGCGCCATCGCCTGGCGCATGCTTGATCTGCAGGTGCTCGACCACGATTTCCTCAAGGCCCATGGCGATGCGCGCAGCGTGCGGCACATCCCGATTCCGGCGCACCGCGGCCTGATCACCGATCGCAACGGCGAGCCACTGGCGGTGAGCACCCCGGTCACCACCCTGTGGGCCAATGGCAAGGAACTGCAGGCCGGGCGCGAGCGCTGGCCGGCGCTGGCCGCCGCCCTGGGCCAGGAGCCCAAGGCCTTCGCCGAACGCTTGCAGCAGAACAAGGAGCGCGAGTTCATGTACCTGGTGCGCGGCCTGACCCCGGAGAAGGGCCAGAGCGTGCTCGACCTCAAGGTGCCGGGCGTCTACGCCATCGAGGAATTCCGCCGCTTCTACCCGGCCGGCGAGGTGGCGGCCCATGTGGTCGGCTTCACCGATATCGACGACCGCGGCCGCGAAGGCATGGAGCTGGCCTATGAAGAATGGCTGGCCGGCGTGCCGGGCAAGCGCCAGGTGCTCAAGGACCGCCGCGGCAAGCTGATCAAGGACGTCCAGGTCGCGCGGAACGCCAAGGCCGGCAAGGCCTTGGCGTTGTCCATCGACCTGCGTCTGCAGTACCTGGCCCATCGCGAGCTGCGCAACGCGCTGCTGGAACACGACGCCAAGGCCGGCAGCCTGGTGATGGTCGACGTCAAGACCGGCGAAGTGCTGGCCATGGTCAACCACCCCACCTACAACCCCAACAACCGGCGCAACCTGACCCCGGCGGCGATGCGCAACCGCGCCATGATCGACGTGTTCGAGCCCGGCTCGACCATCAAGCCGCTGTCGATGGCCGCCGCCCTGGAGACCGGACGCTGGAAGCCCAGCGATATCGTCCAGGTGGGCAACGGCACGCTGCAGATCGGCCGTTACAACATCCGCGACGTGTCCCGCACCCAGGGCCCGGCGCTGGATTTGCCTGGCATCCTGATCAATTCCAGTAACGTCGGCATGAGCAAGATCGCCTTCGACGTCGGCGGCGAGCAGCTCTACGAAGTATTCAGCAAGCTGGGCTTCGGTCGCGACACCGGTCTGGGCTTTCCCGGCGAGCGGGTCGGCAATCTGCCCAACCACCGCCAGTGGCGCCAGGCCGAGACCGCCACGCTGTCCTACGGCTACGGCCTGTCGGTGACCGCGGTGCAGCTGGCCCACGCCTACGCCGCGCTGGGCAACGGCGGCGGCATGGTGCCGCTGTCGATGATCCGCGTGGACAGCACGCCGGGCTCGATGCAGGTGGTGCCGCCAGAGGTGGCCAAGACCCTGCAGGGCATGTTGCAACAGGTCATCGAGTCCCCGCGCGGGGCCGTTCGCGCCCAGGTGCCGGGCTACCACGTGGCCGGCAAGAGCGGTACGGCGCGCAAGACCAGCGTCGGTACCAAGGGCTACCAGGCCAACTCCTACCGTTCGCTGTTCGCCGGCTTCGCCCCGGCGCAGAACCCGCGCATCGCCATGGTGGTGGTGGTCGACGAGCCCGGCAAGGGCGCCTATTACGGCGGCCTGATCTCCGCGCCGGTATTCAGCCGGGTGATGGCCGGTTCGCTGCGCCTGATGAATATCGCGCCGGACAACCTGCCGCCGCCGGAGCAGAAGGTAGCCGCCATGACCCAGGGAGGGCGCAACTGATGCCCATGCCACTCAATCAATTGCTGCCGGCCGCCGAGAGCGCCGTGCTGATTCGCGAACTGACCCTGGATAGCCGCAAGGTGCGCCCGGGCGACCTGTTCCTCGCCGTGCCCGGCACCCAGCAGGATGGCCGCGTGCATATCGCCGACGCCGTCGCCCGCGGCGCCGCCGCGGTGGCCTACGAGGCCGAAGGGGCTGCCCCCATGCACGCCGAAACTGCGGTGCTGGTGCCGGTCAAGGGGCTGGCCGGCCAGCTGTCGGCCATCGCCGGGCGCTTCTATGGTGAGCCGAGCCGCGGCCTGCACCTGGTCGGCATCACCGGCACCAACGGCAAGACCAGCGTCAGCCAGCTGCTGGCCCAGGCGCTGGACCTGCTCGGCCAGCGTTGCGGCATCGTCGGTACCCTGGGCAACGGTTTCCACGGCGCGCTGGAACAGGGCAAGCACACCACGCCCGACCCGGTCGGGGTGCAGGCCACCCTGGCCGGCCTCAAGCAGGCCGGTGCCCGTGCGGTGGCCATGGAAGTGTCCTCCCACGGCCTGGATCAGGGCCGAGTGGCGGCGCTGGAGTTCGACGTCGCGGTGTTCACCAACTTGTCGCGCGACCACCTCGATTACCACGGCGACATGCAGGCCTACGGTGCGGCCAAGGCCAAGCTGTTCGCCTGGCCGAACCTGCGTTGTCGGGTGATCAATCTGGATGACGCCTTCGGTCAGGAGTTGGCGCAGCAGGTGCATGATTCGCGCCTGATCGGCTACAGCCTGAGCGACGCCAACGCCTTCGTTTATTGCAGCGAAGCGCAGTTCGATGATCATGGCGTACGTGCGCGCCTGGTCACCCCGCGTGGCGAAGGCATGCTGCGCAGCAACCTGCTCGGCCGCTTCAACCTGAGCAACCTGCTGGCGGTGGTCGGCGCGCTGCTGGGCATGGACTACGGCCTCGACGAGATTCTCCAGGTGCTGCCGCAGCTGCAGGGGCCGGCCGGGCGCATGCAGCGCCTCGGCGGCGGCGACCGGCCGTTGGTGGTGGTGGATTACGCGCACACCCCGGACGCCCTGGAGAAGGTGCTCGAGGCCATGCGCCCGCACGTGCGCGGGCGGCTGATCTGCCTGTTCGGCTGCGGCGGCGACCGCGACCGCGGCAAGCGCCCGCTGATGGCCGCGGCGGCCGAGCGTCTGGCCGATGCGGTGTGGGTCACCGACGACAATCCGCGCAGCGAAGACCCCGCGCAGATCATCAAGGATATCCGCGCCGGCCTCAAAGCACCGGATGCCGTGCAGTTCGTCCCGGGGCGCGGCGAGGCCATCGCCCGCCTGGTGGCGCAGGCCGAGGCCGCCGATGTGCTGGTGCTGGCCGGCAAGGGTCACGAGGATTACCAGGAGATCATGGGCGTGCGTCACCCCTTCTCCGATCTGATCGAGGCGAACAAGGCCCTGGCGGTCTGGGAGGCGGCTCATGCTTAAACCCTGGCTGCTCGGCGAAGTCGCCGGCCCTCTCAACGCCCGCCTGATCGGTACCGACGTCGCCTTCTCCGCCGTCGGCACCGACAGCCGTACCATCGCCCCTGGCCAGCTGTTCGTGGCGCTGACCGGTCCGCGCTTCGACGGCCATGACTACCTGGCCGAAGTCGCCGCCAAGGGCGCGGTCGCCGCGCTGGTCGAGCGTGAGGTGGCCAATGCACCGCTGCCGCAGCTGCTGGTGGCCGATAGCCGCCTGGCCCTCGGCCAGCTCGGCGCGCTGAATCGCCAGGCCTTCAGCGGCCCGCTGGCGGCCGTGACCGGTTCCAGCGGCAAGACCAGCGTCAAGGAGATGCTCGCCGCCATTCTGCGCGCCGGCCTGAACGGTGCAGTGCTGGCCACCCGCGGCAACCTCAACAACGACCTCGGCGCGCCGCTGACCCTGCTCGAACTGGCGCCGGAGCACCGCGCCGGGGTGATCGAGCTGGGCGCTAACCATGTCGGCGAGATCGCCTACACCGTTAGCCTGACCCGGCCGCAGGTGGCGATCATCACCAATGCCGGCAATGCTCACGTCGGCGAGTTCGGCGGCCCGGAAAAGATTGTCCAGGCCAAGGGCGAGATTCTCGAAGGCCTGCCGCAGGACGGCGTGGCCGTGCTCAATCTGGACGACAAGGCTTTCGCCATCTGGCAGCAACGGGCCGCCGGGCGCCGGGTGCTGAGCTTCTCGCTGGTCGATCAGGCCGCCGACTTCCATGCCAGCGAGCTGAGCCGCGACGAGCGCGGCTGCCAGGGCTTCACCCTGCAGGGTGCGGCTGGCAGCGCGCGCATCCAGCTCAACCTGCTCGGCGTGCACAACGTCGCCAACGCCCTGGCCGCCTGCGCCGCCGCCCATGCCCTGGGCCTGCCGTTGGTCGCCATGATTCAGGGCCTGGAAAGCCTGCAGCCGGTCAAAGGCCGCGCCGTAGCGCAGTTGACGGCCAATGGCGTGCGGGTGATCGACGACAGCTACAACGCCAACCCGGTGTCGATGTGCGCGGCGGTGGATATACTCGCCGCCTTCTCCGGCCGCACCGTCCTGGTGCTCGGGGATATGGGCGAGTTGGGCCAGTGGGCCGAGCAGGGCCACCGCGATGTCGGCCGTCATGCCGCCGGCAAGGTCGATGCGCTCTATGCCGTGGGGCCGCTGATGCGCTTTGCGGTCGAGGAATTCGGCTCACAAGGCCGCCATTTCGCCGATCAAGCCAGCCTGATCGCAGCGCTTCGCGCCGAGCAGGCCGGCAGCACACTACTAATCAAGGGTTCACGCAGCGCTGCCATGGACAAGGTCGTGGCGGCGCTCTGTGGCGTATCTGGGGAGAATCACTAAATGCTGCTGCTGCTGGCGGAGTACCTGCAACAGTTCCACAAGGGCTTCGCGGTCTTTCAATACCTGACCCTGCGCGGCATCCTCGGCGTGCTCACCGCCCTGGCCCTGTCGCTGTGGCTCGGGCCCTGGATGATCCGCACCCTGCAGATCCGCCAGATCGGCCAGGCCGTGCGCCACGACGGCCCGCAGTCGCACCTGTCGAAGAAGGGCACGCCGACCATGGGCGGCGCGCTGATTCTCAGTGCCATCGCCGTGAGCACTCTGCTCTGGGCCGACCTGTCCAACCGCTACGTCTGGGTGGTACTGGCGGTGACCCTGCTGTTCGGTGCCATCGGCTGGGTCGACGACTACCGCAAGGTGATCGAGAAGAACTCGCGCGGCCTGCCGAGCCGCTGGAAGTATTTCTGGCAGTCGGTATTCGGCCTGGCGGCGGCGATCTTCCTTTATATGACCGCACAGAGCCCGGTGGAGACCACCCTGATCCTGCCGCTGCTGAAGGACGTCGCCATTCCCCTGGGCGTCGGCTTCATCGTCCTGACCTATTTCGTCATCGTCGGCACCAGCAACGCGGTGAACCTCACCGACGGCCTCGACGGCCTGGCCATTCTGCCCACGGTGATGGTGGCTGGCGCGCTGGCGATCTTCTGCTACCTGTCGGGCAACATCAAATTCGCCGAGTACCTGCTGATTCCCTACGTGCCGGGCGCCGGTGAACTGATCGTGTTCTGCGCCGCGCTGGTCGGCGCCGGCCTGGGCTTTCTCTGGTTCAACACCTACCCGGCGCAGGTCTTTATGGGCGACGTCGGTGCGCTGGCCCTCGGCGCCGCGCTGGGCACCATCGCCGTGATCGTGCGCCAGGAAGTGGTGCTGTTCATCATGGGCGGGGTGTTCGTCATGGAAACCCTGTCGGTGATCATCCAGGTCGCCAGCTTCAAGCTGACCGGCAAGCGCGTGTTCCGCATGGCGCCGATTCACCACCATTTCGAACTCAAGGGCTGGCCTGAGCCGCGCGTGATCGTCCGTTTCTGGATCATCACCGTGATTCTCGTGCTGATCGGCCTGGCCACCCTGAAACTGAGGTAATAGAGCGTGTCATTGATCGCTTCCGACCAGTTCCGCATCGTTGTCGGCCTCGGCAAGAGCGGCATGTCCCTGGTGCGCTTCCTGGCGCAGCAGGGCGTGCGCTTCGCCGTGGCCGATACGCGCGCGAACCCGCCGGAGCTGGAGACGCTCAAGCGTGACTACCCCGAGGTGGAAGTGCGTTGCGGCGAGCTGGACGTGGACTTCCTCTGCCGCGCCTCGGAACTGTACGTGAGCCCGGGCCTGGCTGTGGCGACTCCAGCGCTGGCCGCAGCGGCTGCACGCGGGGTCAAACTGTCTGGTGATATCGACCTGTTTGCCCGCCACGCCAAGGCGCCGATCGTCGCCATCACCGGCTCCAACGCCAAGAGCACCGTCACCACCCTGGTCGGCGAGATGGCGGCTGCGGCGGGCAAGCGCGTCGCCGTGGGTGGCAACCTCGGTACCCCGGCGCTGGATCTGTTGGCCGACGATGTCGAGCTGTACGTGCTGGAGCTGTCCAGCTTCCAGCTGGAGACCACCGATCAGCTCAATGCCGAAGTGGCCACCTGCCTGAACGTCAGCGAAGACCACATGGACCGTTACAGCGGTCTGCCGGCCTATCACCTGGCCAAGCATCGGATCTTCCGTGGTGCCCGTCAGGTGGTGATCAACCGCGACGACGCGCTGTCGCGTCCGCTGATCGCCGACCAGGTGACCTGCTGGGAATTCGGTCTGGGCAAGCCCGACTTCAAGCGCTTCGGTCTGCTCGAGGAAAACGGCGAGAAGTCCCTGGCGTTTCGCTTCGAAGCGTTGCTGCCGGTGAGCGAGCTGAAGATCCGCGGCGCGCACAACCAGTCCAACGCCCTGGCCGCCTTGGCCCTTGGCCATGCCGTCGGCCTGCCGATGGACGCCATGCTGGCCGCCCTGCGCCAGTTCGCCGGGCTGCCGCACCGTTGCCAGTGGGTCGGCGAGCGCGCCGGGGTGAACTACTACGACGATTCCAAGGCCACCAACGTCGGCGCCGCGCTGGCCGCCATCGAAGGCCTGGGTGGCGATATCGCCGGCAAGCTGGTGCTGATCGCCGGCGGCGACGGCAAGGGCGCCGATTTCTCCGCACTGAAGGCGCCGGTGGCGCGTTTCTGCCGCGCCGTGGTGCTGCTCGGCCGCGATGCCGAGCGGATCGCCGCGGCCCTGGGCGACGCCGCGCCGCTGGTTCGGGTGAAAACCCTCGACGAAGCCGTGCTGCGTTGCAGCGAGCTGGCCGAGGCGGGCGATGCCGTGCTGCTGTCGCCGGCCTGCGCCAGCCTGGACATGTTCAAGAACTTCGAAGAACGCGGGCGGCTGTTCGCCCAGGCCGTGGAGGGACTGGTCTGATGCTGGCCTTCCTGCGTCCCTACCCGTCGCCGCTGCTCAGCCGTCGTGGCCTCGACCTGGACTTCCCGCTGCTGGCCGGCTGTCTGGGCCTGCTCGGTCTCGGCCTGGTGATGATCACCTCGGCCTCCTCGGAGGTGGCGGCGGCGCTGTCCGGCAACCCGCTGTACCACATGATTCGCCACCTGATTTACCTGGTCATCGGCCTCGGCGCCGCCGGCGTGGTGCTGCTGATCCCCATGAGCTTCTGGCAACGCTACGGCTGGATGCTGTTGCTGGCCGCCTTCGCCCTGCTGGTGCTGGTGCTGGTGCCGGGCATCGGCCGCGAGGTCAATGGCGCGCGGCGCTGGATCGGCTTCGGCGCGTTCAACGTGCAGCCCTCGGAAATCGCCAAGGTGTTCGTGGTGGTCTATCTGGCCGGCTACCTGGTGCGCCGTCAGGAAGAAGTGCGCGAGAGCTGGGCCGGTTTCTTCAAACCCTTTGTCGTGTTGCTGCCGATGGCCGGCCTGCTGCTGCTGGAGCCGGACTTCGGCGCCACCGTGGTGATGATGGGCGCGGCCATGGCCATGCTGTTCCTCGGCGGCGTCGGCCTGCTGCGTTTCGGCCTGATGGTGGCCCTGGCGGTCGGCGCGGTGTTCGTCCTGGTGCAGACCCAGGAATACCGCCTGCAGCGCCTGATCACCTTCACCGACCCCTGGGCCGACCAGTACGGCGCCGGCTACCAGCTGACCCAGGCGCTGATCGCCTTCGGCCGTGGCGAATGGTTCGGCGTCGGCCTGGGCAACAGCATCCAGAAGCAGTTCTACCTGCCGGAAGCCCACACCGACTTCGTCTTCTCGGTGCTGGCCGAGGAGCTCGGCCTGATCGGCGCCCTGGCGACCCTGGCGCTGTTCGTCTTCGTCTGCGTGCGCGGCCTTTACATCGGCCTGTGGGCGGAGAAGGCCAAGCAGTTCTTCGCCGCCTACGTGGCCTATGGCCTGTCGTTCCTGTGGATCGGCCAGTTCCTGATCAATATCGGGGTGAACACCGGGCTGCTGCCGACCAAGGGCCTGACCCTGCCGTTCCTCAGCTATGGCGGCAGCTCGCTGGTGATCTGCTGCGTCAGCCTGGCGCTGCTGCTGCGAATCGAGTGGGAGCGTCGCAACGTGCTGGGCAACGAGGACGTCGAGTTCGACGAGGCGGATTTCGCCGAGCCGAACCAGGAGGTCGCCCATGCGCGGTAACGTGCTGATCATGGCCGGCGGCACCGGCGGCCACGTGTTCCCGGCGCTGGCCTGCGCCCGTGAGTTCCAGGCACGCGGCTACGCCGTGCACTGGCTGGGCACGCCGCGTGGCATCGAGAACGAGCTGGTGCCGCAGGCCGGCCTGCCGCTGCACCTGATCGACGTCAGCGGCCTGCGCGGCAAGGGCAAGTTGTCCTTGCTCAAGGCGCCGTTCCAGCTGCTGCGCTCGCTGCTGCAGGCGCGCCGCATCGTGCGTGAGCTGCAGCCGGTGTGCGTGCTCGGCATGGGCGGCTACGTCACCGGCCCCGGCGGCCTGGCCGCGCGCCTGGCCGGCGTGCCGCTGGTGATCCACGAGCAGAACGCCGTGGCCGGCACCGCCAACCGCCTGCTGTCGCGCATCGCCGCGCGCATCTGCGAGGCCTTCCCGAATACCTTCGCCGCGTCCGACAAGCGCCGTACCACCGGCAACCCGGTGCGTGAGGAGCTGTTCCTCGAGACCCCGCGCGAACCGCTGGCCGGGCGCAAGCCGCACCTGCTGGTGCTGGGTGGCAGCCTGGGCGCCGAACCGCTGAACAAGCTGCTGCCCGAGGCCCTGGCCCTGCTGCCGGCCGAGTTGCGCCCGCAGCTGTTCCACCAGGCCGGCAAGCAGCACGCAGAGGTCACTGCGGAGCGTTATCGCGATGCCGCGGTCGAAGCCGAGGTCGCGCCCTTCATCAAGGACATGGCCCGTGCCTACGGCTGGGCCGATCTGGTGATCTGCCGCGCCGGTGCGCTGACCGTCAGCGAACTGGCTGCCGCCGGTCTGCCGTCGTTTCTCGTGCCGCTGCCGCACGCCATCGACGACCACCAGAGCCGCAACGCCGAATACCTGGCGAAGGAGGGCGCGGCCGTCCTTCTTCCGCAACACGCCACTGACGCGGCCAAGCTCGCCGCGCAGCTCACCGAGGTTCTGATGCACCTGGAAAAACTCACCGCCATGGGCGCCACCGCGCGTCGCCTGGCCAAGCCCGACGCCACCCGCGCGGTGGTCGATATCTGCCAGGAGGTGGCCCATGGCTAAGTCGCCCGCCGCGGTCAAGGCCGAAGTGCGGCGCATGCGCCGTATCCGCCGCATCCATTTCGTCGGCATCGGCGGCGCCGGCATGTGCGGCATCGCCGAGGTGCTGCTGAACCTGGGCTACGAAGTGTCCGGCTCCGACCTCAAGGCCTCGGCGGTGACCGAGCGCCTGGAAAGCTTCGGCGCCAAGATCTTTATCGGCCATGCCGCGGAGAACGCCGAGCAGGCCGACGTGCTGGTGGTGTCCAGCGCGGTCAACACCAGCAACCCGGAGGTCGCCACCGCCCTGGAGCGGCGCATTCCGGTGGTGCCGCGCGCCGAGATGCTCGCCGAGCTGATGCGCTACCGCCACGGCATCGCGGTGGCCGGCACCCACGGCAAGACCACCACCACCAGCCTGCTGGCCTCGGTGTTCGCCGCCGGTGGCCTGGACCCGACCTTCGTCATAGGTGGCCGCCTGAACGCTGCCGGCACCAATGCCCAGCTCGGCTCTAGCCGTTTCCTGATCGCCGAGGCGGACGAGAGCGACGCCAGCTTCCTGCACCTGCAGCCGATGGTCTCGGTGGTCACCAATATCGACGCCGACCATATGAGCACCTATGGCGGCGACTTCAATGTGCTGAAGAAGACCTTCATCGAGTTTCTCCACAACCTGCCGTTCTACGGCCTGGCCGTGCTCTGCGTGGACGATCCGGTGGTGCGCGAGTTGCTGCCGCAGGTCGGTCGCCCGACCGTGACCTACGGTTTCGCCGAGGACGCCGACGTGCGCGCGATCAACGTGCGTCAGGAAGGCATGCGCACCCACTTCACCGTGCTGCGCCCGGACTGCGCGCCGCTCGACGTGTCGGTCAACATGCCCGGCAATCACAACGTCCTCAATGCCCTGGCGACCATCGCCATCGCCACCGACGAGGGCATCGACGATGCCGCCATAGTCGCCGGCCTGTCGGGCTTTCAGGGCGTCGGTCGACGCTTCCAGGTCTACGGCGAGCTGCCGGTGGACGGCGGCAGCGTGATGCTGGTCGACGACTACGGCCACCACCCGCGCGAAGTGGCCGCGGTGATCAAGGCCGTGCGCGGCGGCTGGCCGGAGCGCCGCCTGGTGATGGTCTACCAGCCGCACCGCTACAGCCGTACCCGCGACCTGTACGACGACTTCGTGCAGGTGCTCGGCGAGGCCAACGTGCTGCTGCTGGTGGAGGTCTACCCGGCCGGCGAGGAGCCGATCCCCGGCGCCGACAGCCGGCAGCTGTGCCACAGCATCCGCCAGCGCGGCCAGCTCGACCCGATCTACGTCGAGCGCGGTACCGACCTGGCGCCGCTGCTCAAACCGCTGCTGCGTGCCGGCGACATCCTGCTGTGCCAGGGCGCCGGCGATATCGGTGCGGTGGCGCCGCAACTGATCAAGCACCCGCTGTTCGTGGGGGAGTCGCAATGAGTTTGCACAGTAGCCTCGATCCCAAGGCTTTCGGCCGCGTCGCCGTGCTGTTCGGCGGCAAGAGCGCCGAGCGCGAGGTGTCGCTGAAGTCCGGCAAGGCCGTGCTCGGCGCCCTGCAGGCCGCCGGGGTGGACGCCTTCGGCATCGACGTGGGCGACGACTTCCTGGCTCGCCTGAATGCCGAGAAGATCGACCGCGCCTTTATCGTGCTGCACGGTCGCGGCGGCGAGGACGGCTCCATGCAGGGCCTGCTCGAGTGTGCCGGCATCCCCTACACCGGCAGCGGCATCCTCGCCTCTGCGCTGGCCATGGACAAGCTGCGCACCAAGCAGGTCTGGCACAGCCTCGGCCTGCCGACGCCGCGCCATGCGGTGCTGAGCTCGCAGGCCGACTGCGAGGCGGCCGCCGCCGAGCTGGGCTTCCCCTTGATCGTCAAGCCGGCCCATGAAGGCTCCAGTATCGGCATGGCCAAGGTCGACAGCGTCGAGGCGCTGATCGCGGCCTGGCAGGACGCCGCGCGCTACGACAGCCAGGTGCTGGTCGAGCAGTGGATCGCCGGTCCGGAATTCACCGTTGCCGTGCTGCGCGGCCAGGTGCTGCCGCCGATCGGCCTGGGCACCCCGCACAGCTTCTACGACTACGACGCCAAGTACCTGGCCGATGACACCCAGTACCGCATGCCCTGCGGCCTTTCGGCCGAGAAGGAGGCGGAACTGAAAGAGCTGACCGCGCGTGCCTGCGAGGCCGTGGGCACTCAGGGCTGGGCGCGCGCCGACGTGATGCAGGATGCCAGCGGCCAGTTCTGGCTGCTGGAAGTCAACACCGTACCGGGCATGACCGATCACAGCCTGGTACCGATGGCCGCGCGCGCCGCCGGCCTGGATTTCCAGCAGCTGGTGCTGGCGATCCTGGCCGACAGCGTCGAGGCGAGGGGTTAAGCAATGGTCACGGCCGTGCGTCACCAGGACTCGCTGAGGGCGCCGCTGCGCGGCAAGCCCGCGCCGCGTGGCGCCAGCCGTCTGGTGGCCAAGGAGCCGGTGCGCCTGCGCCTGCCCAAGGCGGATTTTTCCTGGGTGGGGCGTCTGGCCTGGCCGCTGCTGCTGGTGGGCTTGGGCTTCGGCGCCTACGAAGGCGCGTTGCGTCTGTTGCCCTATGCCGACCGGCCCATCGCCAAGGTCAGCGTGCAGGGCGATCTGGCCTATGTCAGCCAGCAGGCGGTGCAGCGGCGCATCGCGCCCTATATCGAGGCCAGCTTCTTCAGCGTCGACCTGCGCGGCATGCGCGAAGAGCTGGAGCAGATGCCCTGGATCGCCCACGCCGAGGTGCGCCGGGTGTGGCCGGACCAGGTCGACGTACGCCTGGAGGAGCAACTGCCGATCGCCCGTTGGGGCGACGAGGCGCTGCTCAACAACCAGGGCCAGGCGTTCGCCCCGCAGGAGCTGAACCACTATCAGCACCTGCCGCAGCTGTCCGGCCCCAAGCGCGCGCAGCCCAGGGTGATGCAGCAGTACCAGATGCTCAGCCAGCTGCTGCGGCCGCTGGGTTTTACCGTGGTCGGCCTGCAATTGCGCGAGCGCGGCAGCTGGTTCCTCTCGGCCACCGAGAACGCCAGCGGCCAACGCATCGAGCTGCTGCTGGGGCGCGATCACGTGGTGGAAAAAATGCGTCGGTTCGCCGCCATATACGAGCGGGAACTGAAAGAACAGAGCGCGAACATCGCGCGCATCGACTTGCGCTACGCCAACGGCCTGGCCGTGGCCTGGCGCGAGCCGGTGGAGCCGGCCGCGGCCGAGCAGAAAGTGAATTGAGGAGAGGCAGCACAATGAATAGCGCGCAGAGCGGCAAGATGATCGTCGGCCTGGACATCGGCACCTCCAAGGTGGTGGCGCTGGTGGGCGAGGTGACGGCCGACGGCCAGCTGGAAATCGTCGGCATCGGCACGCACCCGTCGCGCGGCCTGAAGAAAGGCGTGGTGGTCAATATCGAGTCCACCGTGGCCTCGATCCAACGCGCGGTGGAAGAGGCGCAGCTGATGGCCGGCTGCCGCATCCACTCGGCCTTCGTCGGTGTGGCCGGCAACCATATCCGCAGCCTGAACAGCCACGGCATCGTCGCCATTCGTGATCGCGAAGTGAGCCCCGCCGATATCGAGCGGGTGCTCGACGCCGCCCAGGCGGTGGCCATCCCGGCGGATCAGCGGGTGCTGCACACCCTGGCGCAGGACTACGTGATCGACAACCAGGAAGGCGTGCGCGAGCCGCTGGGCATGTCCGGCGTGCGCCTAGAGGCCAAGGTGCACGTGGTCACCTGCGCCGTGAATGCTTCGCAGAACATCGAAAAATGCGTGCGCCGCTGCGGCCTGGAAGTCGACGACATCATCCTCGAGCAGCTGGCCTCGGCTTATTCGGTACTGACCGAGGACGAGAAGGAACTGGGCGTCTGCCTGGTCGACATCGGCGGCGGCACCACCGATATCGCCATCTTCACCGAGGGCGCGATTCGCCACACCGCGGTGATCCCGATTGCCGGCGACCAGGTCACCAACGACATCGCCATGGCCCTGCGCACCCCGACCCAGTACGCCGAGGAAATCAAGATCCGCTACGCCTGTGCCCTGGCCAAGCTGGCCGGTGCCGGCGAAACCATCAAGGTGCCCAGCGTCGGCGATCGGCCGCCGCGCGATCTGTCGCGCCAGTCCCTGGCCGAGGTGGTCGAGCCGCGCTACGACGAGCTGTTCACCCTGATCCAGGCCGAGCTGCGCCGCAGCGGCTACGAAGACCTGATTCCCGCCGGCATCGTCATGACCGGCGGCACGGCGAAGATGGAAGGTGCGGTGGAGCTGGCCGAGGAGATCTTCCACATGCCCGTGCGTCTCGGCGTGCCGCACAGCGTCAAGGGCATGGCCGACGTGGTGCGCAACCCGATTTATTCCACCGGCGTGGGGCTGCTGATGTACGGGTTGCAGAAGCAGAACGACGGCGTTTCCATGTCGGTGGGCAGTCCTTACCAGGACGAAAACAAGACCCCGGTACTCGAGCGCCTCAAGCGCTGGGTGCAAGGCAATTTCTGAATTTGCAGTAGGCGTTACAACTAGAAAGGAAGGAGAGGGATCATGTTCGAACTAGTAGATAACATTCCGCAAAGCGCGGTCATCAAGGTCATCGGTGTCGGTGGTGGCGGCGGCAACGCGGTCAACCACATGGCGGTCAGCAACATCGAAGGCGTCGAGTTCATCTGCGCCAACACCGATGCGCAGGCGCTGAAGAACATCGGTGCGCGTACCGTGCTGCAGCTCGGCCCAGGCGTGACCAAGGGTCTGGGCGCCGGCGCCAATCCGGAAGTCGGTCGTCAGGCCGCGCTGGAAGATCGCGAGCGCATCGCCGAAGTCCTGCAGGGCACCGACATGGTGTTCATCACCACCGGCATGGGCGGTGGCACCGGCACCGGCGCCGCGCCGGTGATCGCCGAGGTGGCCAAGGAGCTGGGCATCCTCACCGTCGCCGTGGTCACCCGTCCGTTCCCCTTCGAGGGCAAGAAGCGCATGCTGATCGCCGACGAAGGCATCCGTGCGCTGGCCGAGAGCGTCGACTCGCTGATCACCATCCCCAACGAGAAGCTGCTGACCATCCTCGGCAAGGACGCGAGCCTCTTGTCCGCCTTCGCCAAGGCCGACGACGTGCTGGCCGGCGCGGTGCGCGGCATCTCCGACATCATCAAGCGTCCGGGCATGATCAACGTCGACTTCGCCGACGTGAAGACGGTGATGAGCGAAATGGGCATGGCCATGATGGGTACCGGTTGCGCCAGCGGCCCGAACCGCGCCCGCGAGGCCACCGAGGCGGCGATCCGCAACCCGCTGCTGGAAGACGTCAACCTGCAGGGCGCGCGCGGCATCCTGGTCAACATCACCGCCGGCCCGGACCTGTCGCTGGGCGAGTACTCCGACGTAGGTAACATCATCGAGCAGTTCGCCTCCGACCAGGCCACCGTCAAGGTCGGCACCGTGATCGACGCCGACATGCGCGACGAGCTGCACGTCACCGTGGTCGCCACCGGCCTCGGCGCGCGCATGGAGAAGCCGGTCAAGGTGATCGACAACACCGTGCAGGTCGCCGCCAGCCAGCCGGTTGCCCAGCAGTCCGCCGCGCAGCCGCGCAGCGAGCAGTCGGTCAACTACAAGGACTACGAGCGTCCCACCGTACAGCGCCAGAGCCACGGCGGCGCGGCGACCGCGGCCAAGCTCAATACCCAGGACGATCTCGATTACCTGGATATTCCGGCGTTCCTGCGTCGTCAGGCCGATTGATGGAATGTATCAGGAGTATAAGGGTGATTGGTGTTCAGCAAAGGCCGGTTCTGCTATCATCCCCGGCCATTGTTGAAAACAGTTCGCAACTAGCGATATAGCGGCCAAAGCCATGATCAGACAACGCACCCTGAAGAACATCATCCGTGCCACCGGCGTCGGCCTGCACTCGGGGGAAAAGGTTTACCTGACCCTGAAGCCGGCTCCGGTGGACAGCGGCATCGTGTTCCGTCGTACCGACCTCGACCCCGTGGTGGAAATCCGCGCGCTGGCCGGGAATGTCGGTGAAACCACCATGTCGACCACGCTGGTCAATGGTGATGTCAAGGTGGATACGGTAGAGCACCTGCTTTCGGCCATGGCAGGCCTGGGCATCGATAACGCCTACGTCGAGCTCTCCGCGTCCGAAGTGCCGATCATGGATGGCAGCGCCGGTCCCTTTGTATTCCTGATTCAATCCGCCGGCCTGCAGGAGCAGGACGCGCCGAAGAAGTTCATCCGCATCCTGCGCGAAGTCACGGTGGAGGAGGGCGACAAGCGCGCCACCTTCGTGCCCTTCGACGGTTTCAAGGTGAGCTTCGAGATCGATTTCGATCACCCCGTGTTCCGCAATCGCACGCAGAGCGCCAGTGTGGATTTCTCCAGCACCTCCTTCGTCAAGGAAGTCAGCCGGGCCCGCACCTTCGGTTTCATGCGTGACATCGAGTTCCTGCGTTCGCAGAACCTGGCGCTCGGTGGCAGTGTGGAAAACGCCATCGTGGTCGACGAGTATCGCGTGCTCAACGAAGACGGCCTGCGTTACGAGGACGAATTCGTCAAACATAAGATTCTCGATGCCATCGGCGATCTGTACCTGCTGGGTAACAGCCTGATCGGCGAGTTCAGGGGCTTCAAATCGGGGCACGCGCTGAACAATCGCCTGCTGCGCACCTTGATCGAGCAGACCGATGCCTGGGAAATGGTGACCTTCGAGGACGCCAAGCTCGCGCCGATCTCCTACATGCGCCCGGTTGCGGCGGTGTAGTTCGACCTCTCTTTCTCGCTTCAAAATTAGTGGCCACCCTAGGGTGGCCTCTTTTTTGCGTGGTTCTTTCGACGAGCGGTCTTGGGCGCTTATTCGGCGTCCTTGGTATGGCTGGCCAGGCGCTCGAGAGCCGCGCGCAGCCTGGGATCGCGGATACCTTCGGCGCCGGCCTGGATGCTCTGCGCGGCGCTGGCGGAGAGGTGAATTGTGCGACCGGGCGCACGACTCGCGCCGCTTTGCGGTTGCACCTTGAACAGGATTTTCGTTAAGGTCGCGAACTCTTCCAACGCTTGCAGCTGTCTGTGCAGCCTGCGCTGCTGATAGCGCAAGCGTGTTGCCCAGTGGCCATCGGTCACGATCAACAACAAACAGCCGTCGCGCCAGGAGGCCACATGACAGTGCTCCCGGGCGGCTGGTTGCAGCTGGCTTTCGACAAGACGCTGCAGATGGGCCAGGCGTTGCGCCTGACCGAACAGCGCTTTCAGGGGCTTGGCTTCGCGTAACAGCGCAGCGGGTGCCTGGGCCGGCAAGGGACGGAACGTCATGGCAGGAGGCCTTAGTATTGCAGAGCCGTCATGGTAGCAGAGCCTGCTACCAGCCTGGGTTCTGCCAGAAGGGGATGCCATGCATATTATCCTGCTCAACGGCCGGCACGGTTCGGCGCGAACGATCAATCTCGACCTGCGCTGGCTGCTGCTGGCTTTGTTCCTGCTGCTCAGCCTGAGCCTCGGCGCCGGCGCCGCCCTCGGCGCCAAGTGGCTGATCGCCGAACCCATTGCCGACAGCCAGCTGGCCGAAGCCCTCGACCAGCAGCGCGAGCAGGTCGGCGCGGTACGCTTGGACGCCCAGCGCCAGCTGGATGCCTTCGCCGCTCACGTCGCCGAACTGCAGGCGCGCCTGACCCGTCTCGATGCCCTCGGCGAGCGCCTGACCGAACTGGCCGAGCTGGACGCCAGTGAATTCGATTTCTCCCTCGACGTCGGCCAGGGCGGTGCCGAGGATGCCCTCGGCGCCTCGGCCTATGCGCCGCCGCCGTTCATGACCGCGCTGGACGAGCTGGCCCTGCGCGTCGACAGCCGCGAGCAGCAGCTGGAAGTGCTCGAGCAACTGCTCGGCGAGCGCCGCCTCAGCGAGGCCGAGTTCCTCTCCGGGCGGCCGGTGCTGCAGGGCCACATGTCTTCGCCGTTCGGCCGCCGGGTGCACCCGCTGACCGGGCGTTCGAGCATGCACAAGGGCGTCGACTTCGCCGCCAAGCCCGGCAGCGACGTGGTGGCGGTGGCCGCCGGGGTGGTGACCTTCTCCGGCAGGAAGAGCGGCTACGGCAATGTGGTGGAAATCAGCCACGCCGACGGTTATGTCACCCTCTATGCGCACAACCAGAGCAACACGGTGCAGATCGGCGACCTGGTGCAGCGTGGTCAGACCATCGCCAAGGTCGGCCGCAGCGGCCGCTCCACCGGTTATCACGTGCATTTCGAAGTCAGCAAGGATGGCCGCCAGGTCAATCCCGCGCTCTATATCGCCCGCGCCAGCGGCGTCGAGTGAGTTGCGTCTGAAAGGGTCGGCAACCGCCGTCGCTTGAATTCCTCGCATTCGCCCCAACCTATTGGTTCATGCCGCGCCGCCGCGATTGTCCGGGGCGTGCGCGGCCTGCGCCTCACGCGGTAGCAATGGGCAGACAACGTCACTTTCCTCCCCGGCTTTTCCGGGTAGAATGCCCCCTTCGCCCGCAGCCACACTGGCTGCCAGGTCGCGATTTGCGCCGACCTCCATCCATTCGCCGGAAGATCCTGTCGATATGTTTGCGCCTCTGTTGAAAAAACTTTTCGGAAGCAAGAATGAGCGTGAAGTCAAACGCATGCTCAAGGCGGTGCAATCCGTCAACGCCCTCGAAGAGCAGATGATCGCCCTCTCGGACGAGCAACTGCGCGGCAAGACCGAAGAGTTCAAGGCCCGTCTGGGCCAGGGCGAAACCCTCGATCAGTTGCTTCCCGAAGCCTTCGCCGTGGCCCGCGAGGCCGGCAAGCGGGTGATGGGCATGCGTCACTTCGATGTGCAGCTGATCGGCGGCATGACCCTGCACGAAGGCAAGATCGCCGAGATGCGCACCGGCGAGGGCAAGACCCTGGTGGGCACCCTGGCGGTGTACCTTAACGCGCTGTCCGGCAAGGGCACCCACGTGGTCACGGTCAACGAATACCTGGCCCGCCGCGACGCCAACTGGATGCGGCCGCTGTACGAGTTCCTCGGCCTGTCGGTGGGCATCGTCACCCCCTTCCAGCCGCCGGAAGAGAAGCGCGCCGCCTACGCCGCCGACATCACGTACGGCACCAACAACGAATTCGGTTTCGACTACCTGCGCGACAACATGGCCTTCAGCCTGGAGGACAAGTTCCAGCGCGAGCTGAACTTCGCCGTGATCGACGAAGTCGACTCCATCCTCATCGACGAGGCGCGGACCCCGCTGATCATCTCCGGTCAGGCCGAGGACAGCTCCAAGCTGTATATCGAGATCAACAAGCTGATCCCGCGCCTCAAGCAGCACATCGAGGAAGAGGAAGGCGTGGTCACTCAGGAAGGCCACTACAAGGTCGACGAGAAGTCGCGCCAGGTCGAACTCAACGAGCAGGGCCACCAGTACGTCGAGGAAATGCTCACCGACGCCGGCCTGCTGGCCGAGGGCGAGAGCCTCTATTCGGCGCACAACCTGGGCCTGCTGACCCACGTCTACGCCGGCCTGCGCGCACACACCCTGTTCCACCGCAACATCGAATACATAGTGCAGAACGGCCAGGTGATCCTGATCGACGAGCACACCGGCCGCACCATGCCCGGCCGTCGCCTGTCCGAAGGCCTGCACCAGGCCATCGAGGCCAAGGAAGGGGTGAATATCCAGGCCGAGAGCCAGACCCTCGCCTCGACCACCTTCCAGAACTACTTCCGCCTGTACAACAAGCTGTCCGGCATGACCGGTACCGCCGACACCGAGGCCTTCGAGTTCCGTCAGATCTACGGCCTCGACGTGGTGGTGATCCCCACCAACAAGGCCGTCGCCCGTAAGGACTTCAACGACCTGGTCTACCTGACCCAGGAGGAGAAGTACCAGGCGATCATCGCCGACATCAAGGAATGCCAGGCCCTGGGCCGGCCGACCCTGGTCGGTACCGCGTCGATCGAGGCGTCCGAGTACGTCAGCCAGTTGCTGAACAAGGAAAAGATCGAGCACAAGGTGCTCAACGCCAAGTACCACGACAAGGAAGCCGAGATCATCGCCCAGGCCGGGCGTCCCGGCGCGGTGACCATCGCCACCAACATGGCCGGTCGCGGTACCGACATCCTCCTCGGCGGTAACTGGGAGGTGGAAGTCGCCGCCCTGGAGAACCCCACCGACGAGCAGATCGCGCAGATCAAGGCCGAGTGGCAGAAGCGCCACCAGCAGGTGATCGAGGCCGGCGGCCTGCACGTGATCGCCTCCGAGCGTCATGAATCGCGACGTATCGACAACCAGCTGCGCGGCCGTGCCGGTCGCCAGGGCGATCCGGGTTCCAGCCGCTTCTACCTGTCGCTGGAAGACAACCTGATGCGCATCTTCGCCTCGGACCGGGTGAAGAACTTCATGAAGGCCCTCGGCATGCAGTCCGGCGAGGCCATCGAACACCGCATGGTCACCAACGCCATCGAGAAGGCGCAGCGCAAGGTGGAAGGGCGCAACTTCGACATGCGCAAGCAGCTGCTCGAATTCGACGACGTGGCCAACGAGCAGCGCAAGGTGATCTACCACATGCGCAACAGCCTGCTGGCCGCGGAAAGCGTCGGTGACACCATCGCCGAGTTCCGCGAGGAAGTGCTGAGCGCCGCGATCAACGGCCACATCCCGCCGCAGTCGATGCCCGAGCAGTGGGACGTCGCCGGCCTGGAGGCCACCCTGCAGAGCGACTTCGGCCTCAAGCTGCCGATTCAGCAGTGGCTCGACGAGGACGACAAGCTGTACGAGGAGACCCTGCGCGAGCGCATCCTCGCCGAACTGCTGGCCGCCTACAACGAGAAGGAAACCCAGGCCAGCGCCGAGGCCCTGCGGACCTTCGAGAAGCAGATCCTGCTGCGCGTGCTGGACGACCTGTGGAAGGACCACCTGTCGACCATGGATCACCTGCGCCACGGCATCCACTTGCGCGGCTACGCGCAGAAGAACCCCAAGCAGGAATATAAGCGCGAGTCCTTCGCCCTGTTCCAGGACCTGCTGGAGTCGATCAAGCGCGACACCATCCGCGTGCTGTGCCATGTGCAGGTGCGCCGCGAAGACCCGGCCGAGGAAGAGGCGCGCCTGCGTCGCGAGGCCGAGGCCCTGGCCGAGCGCATGCAGTTCCAGCACGCCGAAGCCTCCGCCCTGGCCCAGCCGCAAGCGCTCGGCGAGGAGGGTGACGTCGCCGTGGCCGCCGCGCCGGTGCGCGCCGAGCCCAAGGTCGGCCGCAACGAGCCCTGCCCCTGCGGCTCGGGCAAGAAGTACAAGCACTGCCACGGCCAGATCGGCTGACCGCCGGCCCGTATGGGCCGCTTGCAGTAGAGGGCGCTTCAGCTATGCTGTCGCCGCCCTGACAACGCCGCGAACGGCCCAGCCGCTCGCGGCGTTTTACCATCTTCCCGGCCGCCTGCGCGGTCACCGAACACCTCAAAGGAGCGCACTCTATGGCTGTTGGTCTTGGCCCGCTGTCCACCCTGCACCCGGTTCCCGGCTTCGAGCTGGGCATCGCCTCGGCCGGCATCAAGCGCCCGGGGCGCAAGGATGTGGTGGTGATGCGCTGCGCCGAAGGTTCGCGCATCGCCGGGGTGACCACCACCAACGCCTTCTGCGCGGCACCGGTGCTGATCACCCGCGAGCGCCTGGGTGGCGAGGTGCGCTACCTGCTGACCAACACCGGCAATGCCAACGCCGGCACCGGTGCCGATGGCCTGGCGCGTGCCCGCCGTGCCTGCGCCCGGCTGGCCGAGCTGACCGGCGTGGCCGAGGCGGCGGTGCTGCCGTTTTCCACCGGGGTGATCGGCGAGCCGCTGCCGGTGGAGAAGATCGAGTCCGCCTTGCAGGCGGCGCTGGACGATCTCAAGGAAGACAACTGGGTCAATGCCGCCACCGGCATCATGACCACCGACACCCTGCCCAAGGGCGCCAGCCGCCAGTTCCAGCACGACGGCGTCACCGTCACCGTGACCGGCATTTCCAAGGGCGCCGGGATGATCCGGCCGAACATGGCGACCATGCTCGGCTACATCGCCACCGATGCCAAAGTGGCCCGCGGCGTGCTGCAGGACCTGGTGCGCGACGCGGCGAACAAGTCGTTCAACCGCATCACCATCGACGGCGACACCTCGACCAACGACTGCTGCATGCTGATCGCCACCGGCCAGGCCGCCCTGCCGGAGATCGTCGAGGCCTCCGGCGAGCTGTTCGCCAAGCTCAAGCAGGCGGTGTTCGAGGTGTTCATGGAAGTGGCCCAGGCCATCGTCCGCGACGGCGAGGGTGCGACCAAGTTCGTCACCGTGCAGGTCAACGGCGGCGGCACCCACCAGGAATGCCTCGACGTGGCCTACGCCGTGGCCCACTCGCCGCTGATCAAGACCGCGCTGTTCGCCTCCGACCCGAACTGGGGGCGCATCCTTGCAGCTGTGGGCTATGCCGGCGTACCGCAACTGGACGTGAGCAAGATCGACGTGTTCCTCGGCGAAGTCTGTATCGCCAGCAAGGGTTGCCGTGCGACCAGCTACACCGAGGAGCAGGGCGCGGCGGTGATGGCCCGCGAGGAAATCACAATCCGCATCGAGCTGGGCCGCGGCAGCTGCAGCGAGACCATCTGGACCACCGACCTGTCCCACGAATACGTCAAGATCAACGCCGAATACCGCACCTGAGTAACCTCGGCTGTGCACTATTCCCGCGCCTCATGCCCCCATGACGCGCGGGAATTTGCCTTTCGGGGAGCGAACTTTTACCGTCTCTCGATCCCTTCCTTAAGCAATCCAAGGAGCATCGGCATGGCCCTGCAACTGGTGATCGGCGACAAGAACTATTCCTCCTGGTCGCTGCGCGCGGCCCTGGCCCTGGAACTGGCCGGCGAGCCCTACGACGAGGTGCAGGTGCGGCTCTACCAGCCGGACAGCCGAGCGCGCCTGCTCGAGCATTCGCCGACCGGCAAGGTGCCGGTGCTGCTGACCGAGGAAGGCCCGGTGTGGGACTCGCTGGCCATCGCCGAGTACCTGGCCGAGCGCTTTCCCGAGGCCCATCTGTGGCCGCGCGGCGAGTACGCCCGTGCGCTGGCGCGCAGCATCTGCGCGGAAATGCACAGCGGCTTCGCCGTGCTGCGCAGCCACCTGCCGATGGACCTGGCGCGCGACCAGGCGTTGACCGAGTTGCCCGACGCGGCCCAGGCCGACATCGACCGCATCTGCGCGATCTGGGCCGATTGCCGCGAGCGCTTCGGCCAGGACGGTCATTACCTGTTCGGCCACGCCAGCATCGCCGATGCCTTCTACGCGCCGGTGGCGGCGCGCCTGCGCAGCTACCGGGTGGTGCTGCCGACGACCGCGGCGGCCTATGTCGAGACCCTCTACCAGTGGCCGGCGTTCCAGCGCTGGTACCGGGCCGCCCTGCAGGAGGTGCAGGGGTGAAGCGCATCCATGTCGCGGCGGCGGTGATTCGCGCCGCGGACGGCCGCATCCTCATCGCCAAGCGCCCGCCGGACAAGCACCAGGGCGGCCTGTGGGAGTTTCCCGGCGGCAAGGTGGAAGACGGCGAGGCGGTCGAGCGTGCCCTGGCCCGCGAGCTGGAGGAGGAGTTGGGCATCCGCCCGACGGTGGTGCGGCCGCTGATCCAGGTGCGCCACGACTACCCGGACAAGCAGGTGCTGCTGGATGTCTGGGAGGTCTCGGCATTCGCCGGCGAGCCCCATGGCGCCGAGGGCCAGCCGCTGGCCTGGGTCGCCCCGGGACGGCTCGGCGATTACCAGTTCCCCGCCGCCAACGCGCCGATAGTCGCCGCGGCGCGCCTGCCCGAGCAGTACCTGATCACCCCCGACGGGCTGACGCCCGAGCAATTGCTCGCCGGCGTGCAGCGCGCCATCGCCGGCGGCACGCGGCTGCTGCAGCTGCGCGCGCCGAATCTGTTCGACGCCCAGTATCGTGATCTGGCGCTGGATATCCAGGGCCTGTGCGCCGGCAAGGCGCAGCTGATGCTCAAGGGCCCGGTGGAGTGGCTGGCGGACTTTCCCGCCGCCGGCTGGCACCTGAGCGCGGCGCAGCTGCGCCAGCTCGCCGGCCGCGGCCGGCCGCTGGAGCCCGGGCGCTGGCTGGCCGCCTCCTGTCACGATGCCGAGGAGCTGGCGTTGGCCGGCGAGCTGGCAGTGGACTTCGTCACCCTGTCGCCGCTGCAGGCCACCCAGTCCCACCCGCAGGCCCGGCCGCTGGGGTGGGACGCCGCCGCCGAGTTGCTGCAGCACTGCAACCGGCCGGCCTACCTGCTCGGCGGCGTCGGCCCCGGCGAAATCGAGCGCGCCCTGCAGATCGGCGCCCAGGGCGTCGCCGGAATCCGCGCGTTCTGGCCCTAGGGTGTCGCAGGGCCGCCCAGGTCGTGCGCGCCTGGGGACAGGGTGCACATGGCGTAGCCTGCCGGTGCGGAGTGGCTGTTACACCCTGAACTGGTTGATCAGCCGGCGCTGCTGCTCGGCCAGCTTGGTCAGCCCGGCGCTGGCCTGGCTGGCCTCTTCGGCGCCACCGGCCACCTCGTTGGCCACCTGGCCGATATTGGTGACGTTGCGGTTGATGTCCTCGGCCACCGCGCTCTGCTGCTCGGCTGCGCTGGCGATCTGGGTGTTCATGTCGTTGATCACCGAGACTGCCTGGGTGATGGCCTCCAGCGAGTCGGCCGCCTGGTTGGCGTGCGCCACGCTGTCGTCGGTCTTGACCTGGCTCTGCTCCATTACCTTGACCACCTCGCGGGTGCCGTGCTGCAGCTGCTGGATCATGCTCTGGATCTCTTCGGTGGCCTGCTGGGTCTTCTGCGCCAGGTTGCGCACCTCGTCGGCGACCACGGCGAAACCGCGGCCCTGTTCGCCGGCCCGCGCCGCCTCGATGGCGGCGTTGAGCGCCAGCAGGTTGGTCTGCTCGGCGATGCCGCGGATCGCCACCAGGATCGCGTTGATGTTCTCGCTGTCCTTGGCCAGGCTCTGCACCACGCCGACGGCGCGGCCGATTTCGCTGGCCAGCGCGGCGATGGCGCTCGAGGTGCTCTGCACCACCTGCTTGCCCTGGTTGGCGGCGCGGTCGGCGTGATTGGCGGCCTCGGCGGCGTGGGTAGCGTTGCGCGCCACATCCTGCGCGGTGGCGGTCATCTGGTGAACGGCGGTGGCCACCAGCTCGATCTCGGCCAGCTGCTTCTGCACGCCCTGGTTGGTGCGGATGGCGATGTCGGCGGTGTGCTCGGACGAGTCGCTGACTTGCTGTACCGAGGTCACCACGTCGCCGATCATCGCCTGCAGCTTGGCCAGGAAGGCGTTGAAACCCTGGGCGATCTGCCCCAGTTCGTCGCTGCGCTCGACCCGCAGGCGCACGGTCAGGTCGCCGTCGCCCTTGGCGATGTCGTCGAGCATGCCGACCATCTGCTTGAGCGGGCGGGCGATGCCGTAGCCGACGAACCAGATCACCAGCAGGCCGAGGGCGGCGATCAGCAGGCCGACCAGGCTCATGCCCAGGGTATCGGCTTCGCGCTGCGCGGCCAGTTCGCCCTGCAGCTGGCGCAGGTCGGCCATCACGGTGTCCAGCGGCAGCACCAGCATCAGCACCCAGCGGGTATCGGCCTGGCCGATGGTGAAGCTGAGAAACAGCTGGATATGGCTGGCGGCGGGGTTGTCCTCGACGTGGATGTCGTACTTCGGCTGGCCCGGCTGCAGGCCGCTCAGGTTGCTCAGTTCGTTGGCGTCGAGCAGCGCGGTGGCCGGTTCGCCGAGCTTGTCCGGGGCCTTGGTCGAGGCCACCAGGCGGCCGTTGCCGGCGATCAGCGCCATCTCGCCGGCGCCGTCGTAGAGCTGGGCGTCGGCCTGGGTCAGCAGGTCCTGGATGAAGTTGACCGCCAGGTCGGCGCCGGCGATGCCGCGGAATTCGCCGTCCACCAGGATCGGCGAGGTGAAAGACGCGAGCATGGTCATCTTGCCGCCGACGTCGTAGGGCGCCGGGTCGATCACGCAGGGGCGCTTGCGCTCCTTGGGACACAGGTAGTACTCGCCCTCGCGCACCCCGGTGGGCAGCAGTTTCTCGCTTTCCATCGAGCCGATAGCGTCGAGACCCAGGCTGCCGTCGGCGTTGCGGTACCACCAGGGCAGGAAGCGGCCGCTGCCGTCGTAGCCGTTCTCGCGGCTGCCAGCATAGAGGTCGTCGCTGGCGTCGAAGGCGTTCGCTTCCCAGCCGATGTAGCTGCCCAGCAGCTTGGGGTTCTGCGCCGTGGTCTCGCGCACCAGGTTGGCCAGTTCCTCGCGGCTGACGGCCAGCAGCGGGGCGCCGTTGGCATCGCTCATGCCGAGCAGGGCGTTGACCCGGGCCAGGTCGGCGGTGATCTGCAGCGGCACCTCCAGCTCGCGCTGGATTTCGCTGACCTGGGCGCGCGCCAGTGCCGCCAGGCGCTGTTCGATGACCTGTTCGAGCAACGCCTGGGTCCGTTGCTCCATCAGCGCCTGGGTGCGAGCGCTGGCGAACAGGGCATAGAGCACCAGGGCCACGACCACGGCCAGCACGCTGGCGCCGGCGAGGAAGGCGACGGAAAACTGGATCGACTTGAACTTCATATTGGCTCCGGGGCGCGAGGTGGCCTGTAAGAGCCTGTTCAAAGGCTGCTGCGCGTCGGCACTGCTGCGTTAAAAACAGGCTCGGACAGTGACTTGTCACTGAACGTCCGCAGGACGGCCCGCAGGGCGAGCGCAGCGAGTAATGCTCATGTACAAAAGTACACTCCGCTTTCTCGCCTGTTTGATTCGCTGGCGCTCACCCTTCGGGCCAGCCTTTGGCTGTTACTCCCGTTGGTCGTTGCGCCTTGCATTGCTCTAGCGCGCGAGCCTTTGAACAGGCTCTAACGCGGCTATCGGCAGCGTCGGCGGAAAACCTTAGCGGGCTGTCGTGGATAAGCTCTCGGACGGCGTTTCGGCGGTTTCATCGCTTAGCAAAGATGGCCCGCGGCCATCGTGCAAGTGGCGTGGTTGCTCGCGCCGAGGCGGCGGCCTAGCATAGGTCGGTCGATAAAGGAGATCGTTCGATGAACAAGGTTCTTACCCTGGGTGGCCTGGCGGCGGCGCTGCTGCTGGCCGGCTGTCAGGCCGTCAACACCACCAGCGGCGGTGCGGTGGGCGTGGAGCGCAAGCAGTACATGTTCAGCATGCTGTCGGCCGACCAGGTCAACCAGATGTATGCGCAGTCCTACCAGCAGACCCTGAGCGAGGCGTCGAGCCAGGGCGTGCTGGACAAGAGCAGCGCCAACGCCAAGCGCCTGCAGGCCGTCGCCAACCGGCTGATCCCGCAGGCGCCGCGTTTCCGCCCGGATGCGGCCAACTGGCAGTGGGAGGTCAACCTGATCAAGAGCCCGGAGCTCAACGCCAACTGCGGCCCCGGCGGCAAGATCATCTTCTACAGCGGCATCATCGAGAAGCTCAAGCTGAGCGACGACGAGATCGCCGCGATCATGGGCCACGAGATGGCTCACGCCCTGCGCGAGCACAGCCGCGAGGCGATGTCCAAGGCCTATGGCATCGAGATGGCCAAGCAGGGCGCCGGCGCCCTGCT
The DNA here is from genome assembly GCF_003696305.1 of Pseudomonas sp. AOB-7. GTDB lineage: Bacteria > Pseudomonadota > Gammaproteobacteria > Pseudomonadales > Pseudomonadaceae > Aquipseudomonas. Next base: position 297,068 of record NZ_RFFK01000003.1, read on the forward strand.
CGGTCTCGGCGAGGGCGGCCTGGCCCTGGCCGACACCGTGGTGCAGTACAGCCTGACCCTGCCCAACAGCCGCGGCAACGAGAACGAGGCCGACCTGATCGGCCTGGAACTGGCCGCGCGCGCCGGCTACGACCCCAATGCGGCGGTCAGCCTGTGGCAGAAGATGGCGGCCGCCGGCGGCGGGGCGCCGCCGGAGTTCATGAGCACCCACCCGTCCTCGAGCAGCCGTATCGCCTCGCTGCAGGCGGCGATTCCCAAGGTGATGCCGCTGTACGAGCAGGCCAAGGCCGGGCGCTGAGTCCGGCCTCGGGATGGACCGGCGGCGCGTCCTGAGGGCTCAGGGCGCGCCGTTGGCGTTTCAGGGCAGGGCTTTTTCGGCGAAGGGGCGGGTTTCCAGATTGAGCTGGGCGCGGAAGCTTTCCATGTCGAACATGGTGCAGATTTCCTGGATCTCGTTGCCCGGGGTCAGGGTCCAGAAGGCCATGGCCGAGATGCTCAGCACCTTGTCGCTGGGCGGGTAGCCCAGCGCGGGTTTCTCGATGGTGCCGATCAGGGTGCTCCAGGTGACCACCTTGTAGCCTTCGGCGATGCATTCCTCGACCACCACCTGCAGGTCCGGCATGGCGTGGCGGATGTCCTGCACCATCTGGGCGAAGCCGGCGCTGCTCAGCGGGCGGCCGATAAACGAACTCTTGTAGAGAAAGTCGCGGCTGTGCAGTTGCTCGGCCAGCGCCAGACGGCCCTTGTTCCAGGTCAGGTCGATGTGCTGGCACACCACCTTCTTCCGATCATCCAATGACATGACGCCCTCCGGACTGCCGACTCAAGTTGCGTGACGTGTCGGGCACTTTAGCAGCAGGCAGGAGGGGGCTGGAATTGGCCGATGTGCCAGCTAGATGGCGTCAGCGATGCGTCATGCCAGGCCGCTCAACTGCAGCGCCTGGTAGCCGGCGTACAGCGCCAGGGCGGCGAAGGCGCAGGCGGCCAGGCGACGGATCAGGGTCAGCGGCAGGCGCTCGGCGGCGAAGTTGCCGGCCAGCACCACCGGCACGTTGGCGATCAGCATGCCCAGGGTGGTGCCGAGCACCACCAGCACGAAGTGCGGGTACTGCGCGGCCAGCATCACCGTGGCGACCTGGGTCTTGTCGCCCATCTCGGCGATGAAGAAGGCGATCAGGGTGGTGAGGAAGGGACCGTACTTCTTCAACCCGGATTCCTCGTCCTCGTCCAGCTTGTCGGGGATCAGCGTCCAGGCGGCCACGGCGACGAAACTGGCGGCGAGTATCCAGCTCAGGGTGGCGGGCGAGAACAGGCCGGCGACCCAGTTGCCGACGGCGCCGGCGGCGAAGTGGTTGGCCAGGGTGGCGACCACTATGCCCCAGATGATCGGCCAGGGCCGGCGAAAGCGCGCGGCCAGGAGCAAGGCGAGCAGTTGCGTCTTGTCGCCGATTTCGGCGAGGGCGACGATCAGGGTGGGGACGAACAGGGATTCCAGCATGGGGTTTTCCTAAAGGGGCGGGTCGACACGGCTATGACACGTACGACCTTCCCGCCCCGGGTAAGGTGTGCGTGTCATAGGTCTTGTCAAACCGCAGGCCCCTCTGGGAGGCCTTGGGTCGCGCGCGCCATGCTCTGCGGAGCAAGTGTGTTGACGCGTGCCGGGCGAGCTGGGCGCTCGCGGGAGACTACTCCCCTAGGACCGGCGCATTGTGCCCAAGCGTCTCGCCCAGAGCAACCCCGCTCAACGCCGCCGGGCGGCGTAGATGCGAAAGCCGTCGGCCTCGGCCAGGGTGCGGCAGGGGCCGAGGTGGCGCTCGATCAGCGGCGGGTACTTGAGGAAGCTGTTGGCCACCAGGCGCAGTTCGCCGCCGATGTTCAGGTGGGCGGCGGCCTGGGTCAGCAGGTTCTCACTGGCCTGGTAATGGGTGTGCACGCCCTGGTGAAAGGGCGGGTTGCTGACGATGGCGGCCAGCCCTTGTGGCGCCGACTCGATGCCCGTGCCGGCGATCAGCTCGGCATCCAGGCCGTTGCGGGCCAGGGTCAGGCGGCTGCTGGCCAGGGCGAAGGCGTCCACGTCCAGCAGGCTCAGCTGGCTGGCCGGGTAGCGGCGCTTGAGCGCGGCGCCGAGCACGCCCGCGCCGCAGCCGAAGTCCAGCAGATGGCCGTGCGGCAGGTCGTCGAGGTGCTCCAGCAGCAGCGCGCTGCCGCGATCCAGGCGGCCGTGGGCGAACACCCCGGGCAGGCTCACCACCTGCAGCGGCCCGTCGGCCAGCGGCAGGCTGTAGACCTGGGCCAGGGCTTCGAGCTCGGGCTGCGCGGGCGCCTGCTCGACCTGCACGCACCACAGCTGGCAATGGCGCGCGTTGTCCAGCTTGCGCGGCGTGCCATAGGCCGCCAGCTGCTTGGCCGCACGCTCGATGCCGCCGCGCTTCTCGCCGACCAGGTACAGCGGGCGGCCGCTCAGGCGCGCGGCCAGGGCCTGCAGCAGGTAATCGGCGAGTTCGCGCGACTTGGGCAGAAACAGCACGGCGGCGCGGTAGTCGCCCTCCGGCATCAGGGTGTCGAACTGGCTGCGCCCGGCAAAGCGTGCCTGCAGCAGTGCCTGGTCGCCAGCGTGCCAGCTCCAGCCGCGCGCCTGGGGCAGGGCGCCGAGCAGGTCGTCGGCCGGCAGACCGGCCAGCAGTAGCTCGCCGCCGAACAGCTCGGCCTGACGCAGGAGAACTTCGCTTCGCGGGTCCATCGGGGGCTCCTGAAAAAGCTGCGCAGCTTAGCCGACCAGCCGCCGCGGCGCACCGGCGAAGAAGGCTGCGGCGTTCTCCGCCACCTGGCCGACGATGCGCTGGCGCGCCTCGCGACTGCCCCAGGCATTGTGCGGCGTGACGATCAGGCGCGGGATGTCGGCGGCCAGCAGCGGGTTGCCGTCCTTCGGCGGCTCCTGCAGCAGCACGTCGGTGGCGGCGCCGCCCAGGTGGCCGTGCCGCAGCGCGTCGGCCAGGGCCTGTTCGTCGACCAGGCCGCCGCGCGCGGTGTTGATCAGAAACGCCTGCGGTTTCATCAGCGCCAGCTCGGCGGCGCCGATCAGGTTGCGGGTCTGCTCGTTGAGCGGGCAGTGCAGGGTCAGGGCGTCCACCTGCGGCAGCAGTTCATGCAGGGCGATGCGATCCTCGCGCGGCGGGCGGCCCGGCAACTGGCCGAGCAGCACGCGCATGCCGAAGGCTTCGGCCAGGCGCGCCACCGCGCCGCCCAACTCGCCGTGGCCGAGCAGGCCGAGGGTCTTGCCCTCCAGCTCGACTATGGGGTGGTCGAGCAGGCAGAACTGGCTGGCCTGCTGCCAGCGCCCGGCGGCGACGTCGCGCTGGTAGTCGGGCAGACGGGTGGCCAGGGCCAGCAGCAGCATCAGGCAGTGCTGCGCCACCGACGGCGTGCCGTAGCCCTGGCAGTTGCTCACCACCACGCCGTGGGCGCGGGCGGCGGCCAGGTCGACGTTGTTGGTGCCGGTGGCGGTGACCAGCACCAGCTTGAGCTCGGGGCAGGCGGCGAAGGTGGCGGCGGTCAGCGGTACCTTGTTGCTGATCGCTACCTGGGCGCCCTGCAGGCGTTCGGCGACCTGCTCGGGGGCGGTCTGCGGGTGCAGGGTCAATGTGGCGAAGGCCTGCTGCAGGGGCAGCAGGTTGAGGTCGCCGAGGTCGAGGGAGGCGTGGTCGAGGAAGACGGCGCGGGCGCTGTTGCTCATCAGCTGTACCTTTTCGCAGAGGGGGCGCAGGAGTAGATTGGCGAGCCTACCAGACCTCGCCTGCCGCTGCGGAGCCACCATGTACTGGACCGAGTTTCTCACCGTCGCCCTGATCCACCTGCTGGCCGTGGCCAGCCCGGGGCCGGACTTCGCCATCGTGGTGCGCGAGAGCGTGGCCCATGGTCGTCGCGCCGGGCTGTTCAGCGCCTTCGGCGTGGGCACCGGGATCCTCGTGCACGTCACCTACTCGCTGCTCGGCATCGGCCTGATCGTGTCGCAGTCGATCGTCCTGTTCAACGCGCTGAAATGGCTGGCGGCGGCCTACCTGCTGTATATCGGCATCAAGGCGCTGCGCGCGCGCCCGGCCGATCCGGCCAGCGCCGAGCTGAGCCTGGCGGCGGGCGAGCGCAGCGCTCGCGGCGCCTTCGTCAGCGGCTTCGTCACCAACGGTCTGAACCCCAAGGCGACGCTGTTCTTCCTGTCGCTGTTCACCGTGGTGATCGACCCGCACACGCCGGTGCCGGTGCAGGCCGGCTACGGCCTCTACCTGGCGCTGGCCACCGCGCTGTGGTTCTGCATGGTCGCCTGGCTGTTCAGCCAGCAGCGGGTGCGCGCCGGCTTCGCCCGCATGGGCCACTGGTTCGATCGGCTGATGGGCGCGGTGCTGGTGGCCATCGGCGTGAAGCTGGCGCTGAGCGAGATGCGCTGAACGCAAGAGCCCCGCAACTGCGGGGCTCTTTCTTGATGGGCTGGCTTACAGCAGTTCGATGGCCACCGCGGTGGCTTCGCCGCCGCCGATGCACAGCGAGGCGACGCCGCGCTTGCCGCCTTTCTTCTGCAGGGCGTTGATCAGGGTGAGGATGATCCGCGAGCCGGTGGAACCGACCGGGTGACCCTGGGCGCAGGCGCCGCCGAAGACGTTGACCTTGGCGTGATCCAGGCCGTGTTCGCGCATGGCCAGCATGGTCACCATGGCGAAGGCCTCGTTGATCTCGAACAGGTCGATTTCGTCCTTGTTCCAGCCGGTCTTCTTCAGCAGATTGCTCATCGCACCGATCGGCGCCAGGGTGAACTCGCTCGGCTCCTGGCTCTGGGTGGCGTGGGCGACGATCCTGGCCAGCGGCTTGAGGCCGCGCCTGGCCGCTTCTTCGGCGGTCATCAGCAGCAGGGCGCTGGCGCCGTCGGAGATCGAGCTGGCGTTGGCCGCGGTGATGCTGCCGTCCTTGCGGAAGGCGGGCTTGAGCGCGGGGATCTTGTCCAGGTTGGCGGTCAGCGGCTGCTCGTCGTCCTTGACCAGCACCTCGCCCTTGCGGGTGACGACGGTGATCGGCACGATCTCGGCGTCCAGCGAACCGTCCCTGATGGCGGCCTGGGCGCGCTTGAGCGACTCGATGGCGTAGGCGTCCATCTCTTCGCGGCTGATGCCGTACTTATCGGCGGTTTCCTGAGCGAAGGAGCCCATCAGGCGGCCGCTGCGGGCGTCTTCCAGGCCGTCGAGGAACATGTGGTCCTTGATCTCGCCGTGGCCCATGCGCAGGCCGGTGCGCGCCTTTTCCAGCACGTAGGGGGCGTTGGACATGCTTTCCATGCCGCCGGCGATCATCACCTGGTTGCTGCCGGCCTTGAGCGCGTCGAAGGCCTGCATCACCGCCTTCATGCCCGAACCGCACAGCTTGTTGATGGTGGTGCAGCCGGTGGCGGCGGGCAGCCCGGCGTTGAGCGCGGCCTGGCGCGCCGGGCCCTGCTTGAGGCCCGCGGGCAGCACGCAGCCCATGATCACTTCCTGCACCTCGGTCGGGGCGATACCGGCGCGGCTGACCGCCTCGCGAATGGCGGCGGCGCCCAGGTCGACGGCGGACACGCTGGCCAGGCTGCCTTGGAAGCCGCCCATGGGGGTGCGGGCGCCGCTGACGATGACGATGTCGGACATAGCTGTTACCTCGAACGAAAGTTGGGCTGGGAGCAGCCTGTTTCACGACCGGCTGCATGGCTGGATTCTAACCTGTGACCGAAAGTGGCCAAAGGGTCACGCGGCAAATCATTCTTTGGGCTGATTTCGCCCCGCCGGCGCCGCTCTAGAGTCGCAGCATCCCTTCCTTGTGCGCCTTCAGGTGACTCCATGTTGCAGACCCGTCTGATCCCTTCCGCCGCCAATGCCCACGCCTACCCGCTGCTGATCAAGCGCCTGCTGCTGTCCGGCAGCCGCTACGAGAAGACCCGCGAAATCGTCTACCGCGACCAGCTGCGCTACAGCTACGCCACCTTCAACGAGCGCGTCGCGCGCCTGGCCAACGTGCTGAGCGCGGCCGGGGTCAAGGCCGGCGACACAGTGGCGGTGATGGACTGGGACAGCCACCGCTATCTCGAGTGCATGTTCGCCATCCCCATGCTCGGCGCGGTGCTGCATACCATCAACATCCGCCTGTCGCCGGAGCAGATCCTCTACACCATGAATCACGCCGAAGACCGCTTCGTGTTGGTCAACAGCGAGTTCGTGCCGCTGTACAACGGCATCGCCGGCCAGCTGACCACGGTGGAAAAGACCCTGCTGCTGACCGATGTCGAGGACAAGACCGCGGCGCTGCCGAACCTGGTCGGCGAGTACGAGAGCCTGCTGGCCGCCGCCAGCCCGCAGTACAACTTCGCCGATTTCGACGAGAACTCGGTGGCCACCACCTTCTATACCACCGGCACCACCGGCAACCCCAAGGGCGTGTACTTCACCCATCGCCAACTGGTGCTGCACACCCTGTCGATGGCCGCCACCATGGGCTCGCTGGACAGCATTCGCCTGCTCGGCAACGACGACGTCTACATGCCGATCACCCCGATGTTCCACGTGCACGCCTGGGGCGTGCCCTACGTGGCCACCATGCTCGGGGTCAAGCAGGTCTACCCGGGTCGTTACGAGCCGGAGATGCTGTGCCGGCTGATCAAGGAGGAGCAGGTCAATTTCTCCCACTGCGTACCGACCATCCTGCAGATGTTGCTCAATGCACCCAATGCCCAGGGCCATGACTTCGGCGGGATGAAGATGATCATCGGCGGCAGCGCGCTGAACCGTTCGCTGTACGAGGCGGCCAAGGCGCGCGGCATCCAGCTGACCGCGGCCTACGGCATGTCCGAGACCTGCCCGCTGATTTCCTGTGCCTACCTCAACGAGGAGCTGCGCGCCGGCAGCGAGGACGAGCGCACCGCCTACCGGATCAAGGCCGGCATTCCGGTGCCGCTGGTGGAGGCGGCGATCATGGATGCCGAGGGCAGGCTGCTGCCGAGCGACGGCGAGGCCCAGGGCGAGCTGGTGCTGCGCGCGCCCTGGCTGACCCAGGGCTACTTCCGCGAACCGGAGAAGGGCGAGGAACTCTGGGCGCACGGCTGGCTGCATACCGGCGACGTGGCGACCATCGACGGCATGGGCTTCATCGAGATCCGCGACCGCATCAAGGACGTGATCAAGACTGGCGGCGAGTGGATCTCCTCGCTGGAGCTGGAGGACCTGATCAGCCGCCATCCGGCGGTGCGCGAGGTGGCGGTGGTCGGCGTACCCGATCCGCAGTGGGGCGAGCGGCCGTTTGCCCTGCTGGTGGCGCGTGAAGGCCAGGCGCTGGACGCCAAGGGGCTCAAGGAGCACCTCAAGCCTTTCGTCGAGCAGGGCCACATCAACAAGTGGGCTATTCCCACGCAGATCGCCCTTGTTACCGAAATTCCCAAGACCAGCGTCGGCAAGCTGGACAAGAAGCGCATTCGCGTCGATATCGCCCAGTGGCAGGAGGCCGGCAGCGCCTTCCTCTCCACCCTGTGAGTAGCGGTTTGACTGGGCGGCGGAAATGACCGCTCAGTCAAACAAGCGTTTGGCTTGCTAATTGCTGTTTCACGTCCATGCTTGGCTAGTCGCAGGCCTTGAAACCGGCGAGCCAGAGTGCCTGGGGGCTGCAAATCACACTTTCGAGGGATCAAGCAGTAATACCCGCTGGCTATAGTCCAAGCATCCATAACAAAAATAGATGGAGTAGCGTCGATGACAAAAACAACACCTTACTGGCGCCTGGCGAAACTGCCGCTGGCCGTCAGCCTCGCTTCCACCCTCGCCGCTCCGGCATTCGGCGTCACTTTCAATATCGGCGAGATCGAGGGTCAGTTCGATTCGCAACTGTCCGTTGGCGCCAGCTGGGCGGTGCGCGGCGCCGACCCGAGTCTGGTGGGGAGTCGTAACGGTGGCGAGGCCTCGTCCCAGACCGGCGACGACGGTCGTCTGAACTTCAAGAAGGGCGAGACCTTCTCGAAGATCTTCAAGGGCATCCACGACCTCGAGCTGAAGTACGGCGATACTGGTGTGTTCGTGCGCGGCAAGTACTGGTACGACTTCGAGCTGAAGGACGAGAGCCGCCTGCTCTACGACATCGACGACAGCAACCGCAAGACCGCCGCGCAATCGTCCGGCGTGCAACTGCTTGACGCCTTCCTCTACCACAACTACGCCATCGGCGACCTGCCGGGCAGCGTGCGCGTCGGCAAGCAGGTGGTGAGCTGGGGCGAGAGCACCTTTATCCAGAACTCGATCAACTCGATCAACCCGGTGGACGTCTCGGCATTCCGTCGTCCCGGCGCCGAGATCAAGGAAGGCCTGATCCCGGTCAACATGTTCTATGTGTCGCAGAGCCTGACCGACAACCTCTCGGCCGAGTTCTTCTATCAGCTCGAGTGGGACCAGACCGTTCTCGACAACTGCGGCACCTTCTTCGCCGTCGATGTGGTGCAAGACGGCTGCGTCGATCGTCTGGCCGTCGATGGCAGCGATTTCGGTGGTCCGGGCAGCCCCGGCTACAAGTACGTGGGGCGCATGGCCGACAAGGACGCGCGCGACAGCGGGCAGTACGGTATCGCGCTGCGCTGGTTCGTCGAGGAACTGAACAATACCGAGTTCGGCTTCTACACCATGAACTACCACAGCCGTACGCCGATCCTGTCCTACAAGGCGGGGCAGAGCGTCTACCTGTTCCCCGACTCGGTGGAAAATCCGGCCACCGGCGAGCTGTTCGCCAAGTACGGCCTGGAATACCCGGAAGACATTCGCCTGCATGGCGTGAGCTTCGCCACCAACGTCGGCTCCACCGCGGTGAACGGCGAATTGAGCTATCGGCCGAACATGCCGATGCAGATCAACACCACCGACCTGACCCTGGCCTCCATCGCACAGGGGCCTGTGGCTGGTGGGCTCGGTGTGCCGACCAACCTGCCGATCTATACCAGCGGCCATGCGGCGTTCGGCGCAGGCGAGACCCTGACCGGTTATGTGCGCAAGCCCATGACTCAGGCGCAGGTCAGCGTTACCCAGTTCGTCGATCAGGTTGCCGGCGCCGAGCGCCTCACCCTGGTGGGCGAGGTGGGCTACACGCACGTCAGTAACCTGGGCAAGAACGAGCTGCGTTTCGGCCGCGCCCCTGAGTTCGGCGCTGGCGCCTACCCCGACAACAGCCTCTGCACCGGTATTGCCAACCCGGCGAATCCGCAGAACTGCGACGACAAGGGTTTCTTCACCAACACCTCCTGGGGTTATCGCCTGCGTGCGGTGCTCGACTACAACAGCGTGTTCGCCGGCGTGAACCTCAAGCCCAGCCTGTCCTGGTCGCATGACGTGGACGGCTACGGTCCGACCTTCAACGAAGGCAACAAGGCCATCAGCCTGGGCCTGGATGCCGAATACCAGAACACCTACACCGCCAGCCTGTCCTACACCGACTTCTTCGGTGGCGAGTACAACACCAATATCGACCGCGACTTCGTCGCGCTCAGCTTCGGTTTGAACTTCTAAGCGGCCAGGAATTTCGAGGAATCATGATGCGAATGAAAACAACAAAAACTCTGTGGCAAAGCGGCGTCCTGACCCTGTCCCTGCTGGCCAGTGGTGTGATGGCGGCAGTATCTCCGGACGAAGCGGCCAAGCTTGGCACCAGCCTGACGCCGCTGGGCGCCGAGATGGCCGGCAACGCCGATGGTTCGATTCCGGCCTGGACCGGCGGCCTGCCGGCCAATGCCGGCACCGTCGACGGCAAGGGCTTCCTCTCCGACCCCTTCGCCAGCGAGCAGCCGCTGTTCACCATCACCGCGCAGAACGTCGAGCAGTACAAGGACAAGCTGACTCCCGGCCAGCTGGCCATGTTCAAGCGCTACCCGGACAGCTACAAGATGCCGGTCTATCCGACCCACCGTTCGGCCAGCCTGCCGTCGGCGGTGCTCGAGGCGACCAAGCAGAACGCGGTCAACACCAAGATGGTCGAGGGCGGCAACGGCCTGGAAAACTTCCAGACCGCCAACCCCTTCCCGATCCCGCAGAACGGTCTGGAAGCGATCTGGAACCATATCACCCGCTACCGCGGCGGCAGCGTGCGTCGTCTGGTCACCCAGGCCACGCCGCAGGCCAACGGTTCCTACTCGCTGGTGTACTTCCAGGACGAGTTCACCTTCCGCGATGCGCTGACCGACTTCGACGCCAGCAAGGAAAGCAACGTGCTGTTCTACTTCAAGCAGCGCGTCACCGCCCCGTCGCGTCTGGCCGGTAACGTGCTGCTGGTGCACGAGACCCTCAACCAGGTCAAGGAACCGCGTCTGGCCTGGCTGTACAACGCCGGTCAGCGGCGCGTGCGCCGCGCCCCGCAGGTGTCCTACGACGGTCCGGGTACCGCCTCCGACGGCCTGCGTACCTCCGACAACTTCGACATGTACAACGGTGCGCCGGATCGCTACAACTGGCAGCTCAACGGCAAGAAGGAGATCTTTATCCCCTACAACGCCTACAAGCTGGATTCGCCGAGCCTGAAGTACTCCGACATCATCAAGGCCGGCCACATCAACCAGGACCTGACCCGTTACGAGCTGCACCGCGTCTGGCACGTGACCGCGACCCTGAAGGACGGCGAGCGCCACATCTACGCCAAGCGTGACTTCTTCATCGACGAGGACACCTGGCAGGCCGCACTGATCGAGCACTACGACGGTCGCGGTACCCTGTGGCGCGTGGCCGAGGCTCATGCTCAGTACTACTACGACAAGCAGGTGCCCTGGTACACCGTCGAGACCCTGTACGACCTGCTGTCCGGTCGTTACCTGGCCCTGGGCATGAAGAACGAGGAGAAACAGGCCTACGACTTCAACTACAAGGCAGCCGGCAGCGACTATACCCCGGCGGCGCTGCGCCAGGCGGGCGTGCGCTAAACCCTCGCGTCCTGCAACACGAAGAAGCCGGCCTTGTGCCGGCTTTTTCGTTGCTGCGCGCCGACTTTCTCGGGCTGGGCACATGGCGCAGCCTGGTCCGCCATTGCCGGCACCGCAGCCAGTTGAGCCCGGGTCTGGCAACCGCAGCTGCTGCGCTTGCCAACCGGCTTTTTCGTTACCGACTGTAGCCGGCGCTTCAAATGGTCAGTGCAAGCCGCTAGGCTGGGGTCAGGTCGCGCCCGCTGCATACATGAGACTTCCAAGAATTGGCCGATGACTGACCTTTCCCGTTCGCCAGGTTTCCCCTACATGCCGGCCACGCCGGTCGAAGCCCGTTTCTACCGGCCGCCGCTACCGGCGGGGCATACGCCCCGCGAGCGCCTGTGCCAGCGTCTGGAGGAGGGGTTGCAGGGCCGTCTGCTGCTGGTCTGTGCGCCGGCCGGGTTCGGCAAGAGTTCCCTGGCCATCGAATTCTGCGAGCGCCTGCCGGCCCATTGGCACAGCCTGTGGCTGGGCCTGAGCGAGCGCGATAGCGATCCCGGGCGTTTTCTCGAACGCCTGCTGCAGGGCCTGCAGCAGTTCTACCCGAGCCTGGGGGAAGAGGCGCTGGGCCTGCTGAAGATGCGTCAGCGCCATCAGCCTTTCGCCTTCGAGCAGTGGCTTGACGGCCTGCTCGACGAGTTGGCCCATGAACTGGACGGCGGTCAGCCGCTGCTGTTGGTGCTGGACGACTATCACCTGGCCCAGGGGCCGGTGCTCGACCGCTGCCTGCAGTTCTTCCTCAATCACCTGCCACCCGGCGTCCTGCTGCTGGTGACCAGTCGCCAGCGGCCGGACTGGCACCTGGCGCGTCTGCGCCTGTCGCGCCAGCTGCTGGAGCTGAGCGAGCAGGATCTGCGCCTGACCGCCGACGAGCTGGACGCCCTGCTGGCCAGCCAGGGCGCCTGCCTGGAACGCCAGCAGGTCACCGGCATCCTGCAGCGCAGCGAGGGCTGGGTCGCCGGTCTGCGCCTGTGGCTGCTGGCCGGCGAGGACCTGGGCAGCGAGGCGCAGGCCAGGCTCGAGCTACACGGCGGCGAGGGGCTGATCCGCGACTACCTGCTGGAGGAGGTGATCGAGCGCCAGCCGGCCGAGGTGCAGCAGTTCCTCTACGACACCGCCTGCCTGGAGCGCTTCTGCGCCGAGCTGTGCGACGCGTTGCGCGACAGCCATGACAGCGCCGCGATCATCCGCCAGCTGCAGGCCAACCAGGTGTTCCTGGTGCCGCTGGACGAGCAGGGGCGCTGGTTTCGCTACCACCATCTGTTTTCCGATCTGCTCAACGCGCGCCCGGCCGAGGGCCTCAGTCGCTCGCGCGGCAGTTCGCACCTGCGCGCCTGTCGCTGGTTCGCCGCCGAGGGCCTGCTCGATGCCGCCATCGAGCAGGCGCTGCTGGCCGGCCAGGCCGACGTCGCCGCCAGCCTGGTGCAGAACCTCTCCGAGGAGCAGCTGCTGGCCGAGCAGAACGTCGCCATGCTGCTGCGCTGGAAGACCAACCTGCCGGACGAGCTGCTGGCCAGCACGCCGCGGTTGATCATGCTCTATGGCTGGGCGCTGGCGCTGGCCTGCCAGCTGGATGCGGCGCAGGAGCTGCTCGAGCAACTGGGGCGCTTCCTGCCGGCGGCGGATGCGACCAGCCAGTGCAGCCTGCTGGCGCAGTGGCAGGCGCTGGACGGGGTGATCGCCCGCGGTCGCGGCGACAGCGGGCGGGCCGAGCGGCAATGCGCCGAGGCGCTGGCCGGCCTGTCCGCGGAGCGCTACGGTCCGCATTTCATGTGCCTGTCCACCCTGGCCAACCTGGCCATGGTGCGCGGCGATCTGTGGCGTGCGCGCGGCCTCAATCGCGAGGCGCTGGAGCTGGCGCAGCGCATCGACAACCCGCTGTTCGAGGCCCTGGCCCATTACGAGCGGGCACGCGTGCTGCAGGCCCGCGGCGAGGTGTTGCGCGCTCTGGAGGAAGTGCGCCAGGGCCTGGCGCGGTTGCAGGGCCTGACGGCGCAGCGCAGCTATTCGGTGCGCGCGCGACTGACCCTCTACGAAGGCTATCTGCTCAGCCTGCGCCTGCAGCCGCAGGCGGCGCCACGCCTGCGCGCCGGCATCGCCGAAGCGCGCGCCTGCCGCGATGTCGGCGTGCTGATCGGCTACTGCGTGCTGGCCGGCCTGGAAGGGCGCAGCGGCCGGCCGGCCGAGGCCTTCGCCCTGCTCGGCGAGGCCGAGCGGTTGATGCACGTGTGGGACGTGCCGGCGATCTACTATCTGGCGATGATTACCCTGAGCAAATGCGAGCTGTGGCTGCGCCAGGACCAGGTCGAGCTGGCGGCGGCCTGGCTGCCGCAACTGGGCGAGACCTACGGTGCCCAGGGGCGGGCGGTGGCGCCGGAGTTCCACCCGCAGCTGGCGCTGCATATCGATCTGCAGCAGGCCGCGCTGGAGCGCCTGCAGGGGCAGGCGGAGGCGGCCGAGCGGCGCCTGCGCGCACTGCAGCAGCGTGCCCACGGCCTGGGCGGGCAACTGGTTGGGCTGATGGCGCAGGCGCAACTGACCCAGTTGCTGCGCCAGAACGGGCGCGAGCGCGAGGCGCAGCAGCAGTTCGACGCCTGCCTGGAGGTGGCGCAGGGAGGCGCCTTGCTGCCCTTCGTCGAACTGCTCCAGCACCAGCCGCAGTGGCTGCGCGAGCGCCTGCTCGCACGGCCGGTTTGCCCGCTGCGCGAGGCCCTGCTTGGGCAGTTGCCGACGGGACAGGGCGAGGGCGAGGAGGCGCTGACGGAGGAGGGCGTGCTGACCGAGAAACTCAGCGCCCGCGAGCTGGCGGTGCTGCAGCTGATCGCCGGCGGCTGCTCCAATCAGGAGATCAGCGAGCGCCTGTTCATCTCCCTGCACACGGTCAAGACCCACGCCCGCCACATCAACAGCAAGCTCGGCGTCGAACGCCGCACCCAGGCGGTGGCGCGGGCCAAGGGCCTCGGCTTACTGCGCTGAACCCGGTAGCGACAGATCCAGCGTCGGCGCCTTGAGCACCGGCGTGGGCGGCTGCGCCAGCTTGGCCTGCACGTCCCGCTGGATCATCTGCAGCACCGGCAGCAGTTCGGCCATGTTGCTCTGCACCTGGGGGTAACGATGGTCGCTCGCCAGCCCGTCGATGCGCGTCAGCAGCTGCGCCTGCACCTCGGCCGGCAGGTGGACGAACAGCTCCGGCAGTTGCTGGCTCAGTTCGGCGCTGTACAGCAGCAGCTCGTCGCGGCCGAAGGCCTGGGTCAGCTCCAGGTAGTCCAGCGCGCTGCCGGTGAGCATCGCCGCCGCCGCCTTGGTCTCCTGCAGGCCCTGCAGGCGCACCGGGTTGCTCTGCTCGCTCTGCGACAGGGTCATCCAGAACTCGGTGGTGAGGGTAAAGAGGATGGCCTGCTGGCGCAGCGAGTAGCTCATCAGGCCGAGGGCTTCGGCGGCATAGGGCTGCTGCTTGGCGCGGAAATCGAAGTACAGGCGCATCAGCTCCTTGAGCTGGAACAGCACTTCGCGCGCCTCGTTCTGCCGCAGCTCCAGCGGCGCGTAGATATTCAGCTGCGGACGAAAGTTCTCCGCCGAGACCATGCGCTGGTAGATCGGCCCGGTGAATTCGCCGCTGCGCCGCGGCAGGGCATTGGCCTGGGTCTTGTCGATCTGCTCCAGGGCCGCGTGCAGCTGCTGGTAGTCGCCGCTGCGCCAGGGCTGGTGGATGTCCGGGATGCGCTGGCCCAGGTAGAACAGCTCGGCGGCGCCGGCCGGCGCCTGGCAGACCAGCAAAAGGATGGCCAGCGGCCAGAGCAGGCGACGTGCTAGGGTGGGCGACACGATGAATATCCGCGGCTAGAGGCGGCTCCAGAGTACCCAGCTCGGAGACCTGCGTCACCCGCGCCTTGGTTGGGGAGAGGGCATGGACGAGCTGGCCGAGCACGGAGCCATCCGCGCGGTGTTCGAGGACCTGGGCGGCTACGGCGCGCTGACCTCGCAGCAGGGCGGCGCGGGGCCGCTGGTCGGCCACCTGCAACGCACCAATATCCAGCTGGCGGCGATTCCCCTGTTCGCCCGCAAGGGCCTGGAGCAGGTCACGGTGAACGACCTGCTGGATGCCGCGCAGGTGTCGCGGCGCACCTTCTACAAGTACTTCGCCAACAAGATGGAGGTGCTCGAGGGCATCTACCAGACCTCGGTGCTGCTCCTGCTGGCGCGCTTTCGCGAGATGCAGCAGGTGGCCGGCAGCCCGCAGGCCTGGCTGCGCGCCATGGTCGGGCGGTTTTTCGACTATCACCTGGCGGTCGGCCCGATCATCCGTCTGATGCAGGAGGAGGCGCTGCGCGCCGAGTCGCCGCTGGCCGCGCATCGCCAGCGTGCCCACCAGGAGATGCTGCGCCTGCTGGTGGAGCGCCTGGAGCCGGAGCTGGCGCCGCGCGATCCGCTGGTCTATCAGGCGCTGATCTGGGCGCTGGAGGCCGCCTCCCTCGACCTGCTCGGGCGCAGCGCCAGTCGCGCGGAGATCGAGCGGGCCAAGGCGGTGCTCGGCGACCTGCTGATCGCCTCGTTGTGCCCCAGCTAATAGGGTCTGCTCCCGCTTCATTCGCGAGCCGCGTTGCTGCGAGAAATGGCCCCCGGTTAGGCGCAGGACGCAGGTAATGGTCGCTCCCTTGCCAAGTCCTGCAACGACAGCGGGGGGCATTTCCCGCGCAACCCGCAGGGCCGGGCCAGTTTTGGCGCGATGCAGTGTTACTCGATAGCTCATTTAGCCCACTAAACTTCGCATCTCGTGCCTCGCCTCGCGCCAAAACTGGCTCCGGCGCGGCCGCGAATGAAGCGGGAACAGACCCTAGGTTGGGCGGCGCGCGGGGTTTGCCCGTGCTCTGATACAGGGTGCCCATAACAAGATCGAGGTGCCCGCATGTCCGCCAACAGCCTGTCTCTACAACCGCCCTTGGCCGTCGGTTTCGCCCGCCTGGGCTTCGGCGCCCTGCCGCTGGAGCGCCTCAAGGCCCGCTACGGCAGTGCCGAAAGCGGTTCGCGCTATATCGAGCTGGACGGTTTCAATATCCACTACCGCGACGAGGGCAGCCGCGACAAGCCGGCGCTGGTGCTGATCCACGGCGTGGTCGCCTCGCTGCACACCTGGGATGGCTGGGTGCAGGCCTTCGCCCCGCACTACCGGATCATCCGTTTCGACGTGCCGGGCTTCGGCCTCACCGGCCCGGCGCGCGACGGCGAGTATTCGGCCGAGCGCATGATTCGCGTGCTCGGCCTGTTGCTCGACTACCTGCAGGTGGAGCGGGCGGATATCGCCGGCAACTCCCTCGGTGGCTATATCGCCTGGAACTTCGCCCTGGCCCAGCCGCAGCGGGTGAGCAAGCTGGTGCTGGTCGACCCGGCCGGCTACCCCATGGCCAAGGTGCCGTGGATGATCGCCGCCGCCGCGCTGCCCGGCGCCACCCTGGCCATGCCGCTGTGGATGCCGCGTGCGCTGATCGCCCTGGGCATCAAGGAGGTCTACGGCGAGCCGGGGCGGATCAAGCCAGGGGTGGTCGACCGCTACTACGACCTGTCGCGCCGGCCCGGCAATCGCCGCGGCATGATGGATATCTTCCGCGTGCTGCTCAAGGTCAACAAAGAGGAGCTGCACGCCACGCCGCAGCGGGTGGCGCAGATCCAGGCGCCGACCCTGCTGCTGTGGGGCGAGCGCGACCGCTGGATCTCGCCCAAGCACGTGCCGCTGTGGCAGCGCGATTTGCCGGGCATCCAGGTCAAGACCTACCCGGGCGTCGGGCACATTCCCATGGAGGAGATTGCCGAGCAGAGCGCGGCCGATGCGATGAGGTTTCTGCTGGGTTGATGCGTCCCGCCACGGTCGGGACGCTCCTGCGAGAGCGGCGGGCGGCCCGACCTGCTTCGACAGGTCGGGTGCGGCCTTCTACCCTGTGCTTTGTCCTCAACAGCAAGGAGTGGCCCATGACCATAGCACTGAGCGTCCAAGGGCTTTGGGATAACTGGCAGCGATCCCAGAGGGACAACAACATCCACGAGCCAGCGGTTCAGCATTATGTGAACATGCTGATTCTCAACCAGCCTCTACCTGCTATCGCGATTGAGAAACTTGTGGACGAGGGCGGGATGATCCGGATTCGTACCGCGGACGGACGGCATCGCCTCACTGCCGCGCATCGACAGAATCAAGCGACGATCGACGTTCTGGATACCGAGATCGCACGATCGGCGAGAGAGATATTCAATCTTTAGCGCTGCGGCGGCGGGCGACCGAGCCCCACCTGGGACTTTCCCCGAGCGATCCAGGGGCTCCTTAGCCCTCTGGAGCAACGACGTTCGGAGCGGAAATCATGAGGGGAGGGCGCTCCTTTTCCGCCGGAGAAAAGGAGCGGGTGGTGTCAGGCCGCGCTGGCCTGGGGCTGCGGCGCGGCGTCGAACTCCTCGCGGGTGGCGTGCAGCAGCGCGAGGTTGTCGTGCTCCCAGGGGTGGAAGCCGTCCTTGAAGAAGTCCAGATAGGTGCCGATCAGCGGGCGGAACACGCCGTCCTTGCCCCACATCCAGCGCAGGCCGTCGCGCCATACGCGCCAGTTCCACAGCAGGCCGTCGACCTTGAGCATATGCGCCAGGCCGCGGGTGGTGTCGAGGACGAAGAAGAAGGTGCCCATCACCATCGCCCGGCGCAGCAGCTTGCGGCTGCCGCACACCTGGTTGTAGACGTCGAAGGCCACCGCCTTGTGCTCTGTCTCTTCCAGCGCATGCCAGCGCCACAGGCGCACCAGGGTCGGATGGGCGCCGGCCATGTGCGCCGGGTTCTTCAGCAGGCCGTCGGCCATGATCGCGGTGATGTGCTCCAGCGCCGCGGTGGCGGCCAGCTGGCGCTCTTGCGAGAACTTCTTCTGGGTATAGCGGATGCGCGCGCGGGCGCGCTTCTCGATGCGCTCGATGTCGTAACCCAGGTCGCGCAGGCGCTGGCTGTATTCCAGGTGCTCGCGACTGTGATGGCCCTCCTGGCCGATGAAGCCGCGGATCTGCTCCTTCAGCAGCGGGTCGTCGATGCGGTCGCGGAACTGGCGCACCGAGTCGATGAAGAAGCGTTCGCCGTCGGGAAACAGCACCGACATGGCATCGAACAGGTGGGTCTTGAAGGCGTCGCCGCCGTTCCAGTGGCGCGGCAGCGGGTTGGGCAGGTCGAAGTCCATGTGTCGGGGGCGGATCTGCAAACCTTCCGGGGTGGTGCTGGCCATAAGGGCTCCCTTGCGCTGATGAAGTGCGACCGACTATGGCGTCAGCGGGCTTACCGGCACAGGTTCGCAACAGCCAATGTTGCAGTCATATCCGGCCATCGACGCTTGGCCAGCGGAAAGTTGGGGAGCGGCGCGCGCGCTACGGCATCAATAAAAAACCGCCCCTAAGGGCGGTTTCTTGTGCGCGGGCCGATCAGGCGCCGGCGTCGAGCTGCAGGCGCTGGTTCGACTGCGCCTGCACTTCACGGTAGCGCTCGGCGTCCTTGGCCAGGACGTCGGCCATGGCCGGGAAGATCTGGTCCAGCTTGCTGCGCCAGTCCGTGGACTGGGCCTGCTCGGGGAAGCAACGACGGATCAGGTCGAGCATGATCGACACGGTCACCGAGGCGCCCGGCGAGGCGCCGAGCAGGGCGGCGATGGAGCCGTCAGCCGCGGCCACCAGCTCGGTGCCGAACTGCAGGATGCCGCCGTTCTTGCTGTCTTTCTTGATGATCTGCACGCGCTGACCGGCCACTTCCAGGCGCCAGTCCTCGGCCTTGGCCTCGGGGTAGAAGCCGCGCAGGGTCTTCAGGCGCTGCTCTTCGGACTGCATCACTTCCTTGATCAGGTAGCGGGTCAGGTCCATGTTGTCGCGCGCCACCGCCAGCATCGGGCCGATGTTGTTGGGGCGTACCGACAGCGGCAGGTCGAGGAACGAGCCGTGGCGCAGGAACTTGGTGGAGAAGCCGGCGTAAGGGCCGAACAGCAGGGATTTCTTGCCGTCCACCACGCGGGTGTCGAGGTGCGGCACCGACATCGGCGGCGAGCCGACTTCGGCCTGGCTGTAGACCTTGGCCTGGTGCTTGGCCACCACCTCGGGGTTGTCGCAGCGCAGCCACTGGCCGCTCACCGGGAAGCCGCCGAAGCCCTTGCCTTCTGGGATGCCGGACAGCTGCAGCAGCGGCAGGGCGCCGCCGCCGGCGCCGAGGAAGACGAACTTGGCCTGGATCTGCCGAGTGGCGCCGGTCTGGGTGTCCTTGACGCTGACGCGCCAGCCGTCGTCTTCGCGCTTGAGGTCGGTGACCTTCTGGTTGCAGATGACCTTGGCGTCCGCCTGGCTGGCCAGGTAGTCGAGCATCTGCTGGGTGACCGCACCGAAGTTGACGTCGGTGCCGGCCTGCACGCGGGTCATGGCCAGCGGTTCGCCGGGGTCGCGGCCGGGGATCAGCAGCGGCGCCCAGTCGGCGATGGTGGCGCGATCCTCGGTGTACTCCATGGCGCTGAAGGCATGGTGCTGGCGCAGGGCCTCGAAGCGCTTCTTGAGGAAGGCGATGCCATCCTGGCCACGCACGAAGCTCATGTGCGGCACCGGGTTGATGAAGGATTTCGGCGAGTTGATCGCGCCCTTGTCGATCAGGTAGGCCCAGAACTGCTTGGACTCCTCGAACTGGGCGTTGATGCTCACCGACTTCTTGATGTCGATGCTGCCGTCGGCGCCTTCCGGGGTGTAGTTCAGCTCGCACAGCGCGGCGTGGCCGGTGCCGGCGTTGTTCCAGGGGTTGGAGCTTTCCACCGCGCCGGACTCGCGCAGTTCCACCACTTCCAGCGTGATGCCGGGATCGAGTTCCTTGAGCAGCACGCCCAGGGTCGCGCTCATGATGCCGGCGCCGACCAGCACCACATCTACGCTTTGGTAATCGTTATGCGCCATTAACCTCACTCCAAGAAATACTGCACCAGATTGACGGCCTGTCGGCCTGCTAGGGCGATGCCGGTGGACTCAGACGCAGTGCCTGGTCGCGCGGCCGGGAGGGTTAAGGCTGGGATTTGCGGACGCAAAACTGTTCATTTATTCGCCACACTCTTGTGAAGTTGTAAAAACCGTTTTTTCACGCTCTTTTGGAGCGGTGAACCTCAAAAGCTCGTCTGCCTCGGCGCGCTTCTAGCCCGCGCAGGTCATGCATTGCATGGCTGCAATCGGCTCTGCGTATGGGCTTAAAGCGGCTGGCCGGAAACGGCAGCGCGAAGTGGGCGACTCTCTGGGGCGGGAGCGATGACCTAGCATCGGCGAGGTGGTGCGGCCCGATCAGGAGACGTCCTTATAATCGGGGCGCGATTATAGCGGTGAATGAGGCGAAATTGATCGCCCTGCGTGACTTTTCTTCTTCCGTCGGTCAGGCCGCCAACGGCCGGACGTCTGCTGCATGCGTGACGACCGGTGTGACGCGCACGCCGGCGGGCAGCGGCGCCCCCAGCCAGCAGGGGCGCGACTCGCTCACCTCGACCCAGCCGGCCTGCTGCGGATGCGCCTGCGCCTGACGCAGCGCGCGGCAATGCCCCTGGGCGTCGAGCCAGGCGAAATGACGCAGCGGGCGGCGGGGGCTGAACAGGCGGCGCAGCAGCGACATGGCGAAAACTCCGGCGGATGGGCTGGCGTCCTTTATGCCGTACGGCGGTGACAGGCTGATGACAGGAACCGCAGGCCGGGGCTGGCAGTCCGATACTGCGAGTGCTGTCGGCGCCAGTCGCCGCTGGGTATACTGCCGGCCACTTTTTCAACCCCTCTTGGAGAGATGAGCATGTTGCACCGCGCGTTGTTCGCCTTGCTTGCCGCCGCCAGCCTGACCCTGGCCGGTTGCGCCCACAGCCCTCAGCAACTCAGCCCGCAACCCAAGCTCACCAGCGCGCTGACCGCGGTCGGTCAGGGCCAGCCGGTGGTGGTACGGGTGGTCGACGGGCGTCCGTCGCCGAACCTCGGCACCCGCGGCGGCCTGTATCCGGAAACCAGCGCCATCAGCGTCAGCAGCGAAGCCATCCTGCCCAAGCTGCAGGCCGAGGCCGAGGCCGCGGTACGCCTGCTCGGCTTCACCCCGTCGAGCAACGCCTACAACGCGCCGCAGCTGACCCTGACCCTGGCCGAGCTGAAGTACCAGTCGCCCAAGGAAGGCCTGTACGTCACCGAGGCCGACATCACCGCCTCCATCCGCGCCGACGTGCAGGGCGCCAGCCGCCGCTACAGCGGCCGTTACGGCGCCTCGCTGAACCAGCGCTTCGGCATGGCGCCGAACCAGCAGACCAACACCAAGCTGGTCAGCGACGTGCTCAGCGACGCCCTGACCCGTGCCTTCAAGGATCCGACCATTGGTCAGGTGCTGCTGCAGTAACGCAGAGCCCCGACACGAAAACGCCCCGCATTGCGGGGCGTTTTCATTTCTGCGCACGCTTCAGGCAGCCTGCTCGTAGAGCTCCGGCAGGCTCATGCCGGTGCGGTTGTCGATGTCTGGCAGGTCGTAGTGTTCGTGACCGCCCAGGGCGCAGTAGACCAGCCAGTGGTGGTCCTGCACGTTGAAGGAAAGTTCGTCGACCACTGCGTCCACTTCATCCAGCGAGTCGATCAGGTAGTCGCGATCCAGCGGTTGTGGGTTGAGCATGGCAGGTCCTCCGCGGACATTAAGGGTAAGGCTCCACTGCAGGTCGTGACTGCGTGGTCAGGATGAGAGATACAAACCCTAGGCCAGGGATATGACAGTTTTCAGACGATTTCGGGATAGCCGCCGCGTTCGTCGGAAACGAACCTTATAAAACATGGATTTCAGTACACTGCGCGACGACTTTCGACGGCCGGAACGGGCGCTGCTGCACCTCATTTTCGGCGTGAATCCCCATTCTGGTGCGGCGACGGCGTCGCTGCACCGAGCTGATCCTGAGGTGTTGCATGTCGCTGCAGATGTTGTGGTCGCTGTTCCTCGCCCATCCGGCCGTGGCGATGAATGCGCTGGCATTGTTTTTCGGCCTGGCCGGCGCCTGGCTGTGCCTGATGACCCGCCTGCGCGAGCAGCGCGGCCAGGCCCGCATGCTGGCGCAGGGCGAACTGGAAAGCCTGAGCGCCGAGGCCGAGACGTGCGACGAGCGCACCCTGCGCATCAATCGCTTCTTCTACCGCTTCGGCGGCGCCTGCCTGGCAGCGGCGCTGCTGCTGTCCTGGTTCAGCACGCGGCTGTAATGGGCGACAGATACGAAAACGGCAGCCCTCGGGCTGCCGTTTTCCTTTGTGGCGGGGTCTTTCAGAGCGGCAGGCCGGCCTTGATCCGGTACTGGTTGCGCACCGGGTTGGCGTATTGCAGCACCAGGTAGGCTTGCTCCTCGGCGCTGCAGGCGGCCAGGCGCCTGTTCCACTCAGCCTCGGCCTTGGCCAGTTCGTCGGCGGCGAACAGCTCGCGGGCGGCGGGCACGGCCAGCTCCGGGTCGCGCTGCGCCCACATGGCATAGGCCAGGTAGTGCACCGGGAACAGGCGGTACTGGCCGAGAATCTGCCGGTCCAGTTCCTGGGCCAGCTGCTTGGTGTCGTCCAGACCTGCGACCGGGGCGCCGAAGTGCAGGTGGACGCGACCCTTGTAGCCGGTGATGCCGAGGGCGATGCTGGCGTCGTCCTCGCCGGGTGCCTTGGTGTAGCTGCCGGTGGCGGCACGCACGCTCAGCTCGCGGGCCTTGGCCAGGTCGCAGGGGTCGTACTCGTAGCTGATCGACACCGGGATCAGGTTGAGCGAGTCGATCACCGCGGCGAACGGCTCGTCCTTGCGGCTCATGTGGAACATCTTGAGGATCGCCGAATCGGTGCGGTCGTCGCCGTCCTTGGCGCGGCCTTCGGCCTGGGCGATCCAGATCGACTCGCCGTCCTCGCGGATCGAGTGGTTGATATAGGCCGAGAGCAGCTGGTAGGCCGCCAGCTTCTCGCGCCGGCCGCTGATCGAGCGGTGCACGATGAAGCTCTTGTTCAGGCGCATCAGGTCGCCGACGAAGGGCTTCTGCAGCAGGTTGTCGCCGATGGCGATGCGCGGCGTCTGCAGGCCGGCGTGGTACACCGCGTAGTTGACGAATGCCGGGTCCATGACGATGTCGCGGTGGTTGGCCAGGTACAGGTAGGCCTTGCCCGGTTGCAGGTGCTCGAGGCCGGAGTAGGTGATGCCGTCGCTGGCGCGCTCGATGCTGCGGTCGACGTAGGGCTCGATCTTCTCCTGTAGCTTGGCCACCGAGTCGATGCCGGCGAACTCGCTGCGCAGGCGCGCGGCGATCAGCGGCTTGAGCAACCAGCCGAGCGGCCCGGCCAGGCGCGGGAAGCGAAAGCGGGTGAGGGTGCCGAGAAAGGCCGGGTCGGCGAGCAGGCGCGCCAGTACGGGGCGTACTTCTGCGTCGGCATAGGGTCGGATGGCATCGAATGCGCCCATCATGCTCTCTTGTTGTAGAACGGCTATGGTTGAAATGAGGTGCTGAACGAAAACGCCTGGCGAACAGGCCAGCAATAGACCGGCGATTATACCGCCAAGTCACAAGGAGGCCGCGATGCTGGAAACCGAGGCCTATTTCTGCCCCTACTGCGGCGAGCCGGCCGAAGCCGTGCTCGATCTGTCGGCGGGTGATCAGTCCTATATCGAGGATTGCCCGGTGTGCTGCCGACCGATCCTGTTCGAGCTGCGCACCGACGGCGTCGACTGGCAACTGGAGGTTCGCGGGGAGAACGACTGATGCAACGAATCTACGAGCCGGAGAATCTGCTGGAGGGCGAGATGCTGCTGGGCATGCTGGCCAGCGAGGGTATCGAGGCGCATCTGCTCGGCCAGCACCTGGTCGGTGCGGTGGGCGAGTTGCCGGTCTGCGGGCTGCTCGCGCTGCTGGTAGCCGACCATGACGCCGAGCGGGCACGCGCGCTGATCGGGGCGTACAATGCCGCGCAACCTCTGCCCGGCGACGAGCCGGAATCCTTCCAGGGCGTGCTGCTGTGCTGACGCGCCCCTGCCTACCTGTCGAGTTGCCGCATGTGTGGACGCTACGCCCTGTTTCGCTGGTCGCCGGCCCTGGCGGCCTTGCCCGGTTTTCCCACCGATCAGCAGCCGCACTGGAATATCGCGCCGAACGGCCAGGTGCTGCTGTTGCGTGCCGGCGCCGCCGGGACTGAAGCCGCCGCGGCGCGCTGGGGCTTGACCCCGGCCTGGCTCAAGGACCTGTCGAAGACCCCCGCGCATGCCCGCGCCGAGACCCTGGCCGAGCAACCGATGTTCCGCGAACCCCTGCGCCTGCGCCGCGGCCTGCTGCCGGCCAACGGTTTCTACGAATGGCGCGGCGCAGCGCGCAAGCGCCCGTACTGGATGACCAACGCCGATTCGCTGCTGTATTTCGCCGCGCTGTGGGAGGTCTATCCGGTCGGCGGGCACGAGTACCTGAGCGTGGCGCTGATCACCCAGGCAGCCGCCTCGCAGCGCCGCCCGCTGATTCTCGACGAGCAGGAGCGGGCCCTGTGGCTGAGCGGCGAGACCGGGCTGGAGCAACTGCAGGCGCTGCTGGCCAGGCCCCAGGGGGGGCTGCGCGAGCGCGCCCTGGCCACCCTGGTCAACGACCCCAAGCTGGATGCGCCGGAGTGCCTGACCCCGGCCTGAGCTCGCTAGGCCCCTAGGGTGCGTCGTGTTTCTCCGCCGCCTGCCAGAGCACCTCGGCGATGCCCTGGCGCTTGCCGATCAGGCGCGCGGCGACGAACAGCAGGTCGGAGAGGCGGTTGACGTAGGCCAGACCCTCGGCGCGCAGCGGTTCCACCGCGTTGAGGTGCTGGCAGCGGCGTTCGGCGCCGCGGGCGACGCTGCGGCAGAGATGGGCCTGGGCCACCAGGCGCGAGCCGCCGGGCAGGATGAAGTTCTCCAGCGGGCCGACCTCCTCGTTCCAGCAGTCGATGGCCGCCTCCAGGCGCTGCACTTCGCTGGCCTGCAGGGCCTGGTAGTCGGGCATCGCCAGTTCGCCGCCGAGGTCGAACAGGCGGTGCTGACAGGGCGCCAGCACCGCGGCGATTTCCTGCAAGCCCGGCCACCTGGCCTCGCCTTCGGCCAGCTCGGCCAGCAGCAGGCCGAGCTGGCTGTTCAGCGTGTCCAGCTCGCCCATGGCTTCGATGCGCGGGTGGTCCTTGGTCACCCGGCGGCCATCGGCCAGGCCGGTCTCGCCCTTGTCGCCGGTGCGGGTGTATATCTTGGAAAGGCGGTAGCCCATGTTCAGAGTCCTGTGCTGTCGGGAGCGGGGGCCAGCGGCAGGCGCAGGGTGAAGCAGGTGCCCTGGCCGGGCTTGGATTGCACTTCCATCTGCCCCTTGTGGTTGTTGGTGACGATGAAATAGGACACCGCCAGGCCCAGGCCGGTGCCCTGGCCGACTTCCTTGGTGGTGAAGAACGGCTCGAAGATGCGCTTGCGCACGGCCTCGCTCATGCCGGTGCCGTTGTCCTCGACCTGCAGTTCGGCCCAGTTGCCGACCTGGCGCGTACGCAGGGTGATGCGCCCGGGTTCGTCGGGCGCGCTGCGCTGGTGGATGGCCTGGGCGGCGTTCTTCAGCAGGTTGAGCAGCACCTGCTCCAGCTCGTTGGCGGTGGCGGCCACCGCGCCCAGCTGCGGGTCGAAGTCGCGGACGATCTGCAGCGCCTTGAAGTCGAAGCTGTCGGTGAGGTCGAAGTCGTTGCCGGCGATCTCCAGCGCCTGGTCGATCAGTGCCGGCAGCTGGCAGGGCGCCAGTTGCCGGTCGCTGCGCCGGCTGAAGCTGAGCATATGGCTGACGATCTTCGCGGCGCGCTGGCCGGCCTGCTGGATGCCGTCGAGCAGGCGCGGCACCTCGCGGGCCTCGAGGTAGCGGTCGATGCTTTCCAGGCAGACGCCAACCTGTTCGGCCTGTTCGCGGTTCTTTTCCAGTTCCGGCGACAGGCGCCGGCGGATGTTCTGCACGTTGTGCAGGATGGCGCCGAGCGGGTTGTTGATCTCGTGTGCCATGCCGGCGGCCAGGCCGCCGACCGAGAGCATCTTCTCCGACTGCACCATCATTTCCTCCAGCGCCAGGCGCTGGGTGATGTCGTCGATGCGGATCACCGCGCCGCGCCCGGCACCGCCCATCAGCGGGTAGAAGGTCAGAGCATAGTGGCGCGGCTCCTCGTCCTTGTGCCAGGTGACCCGCTCGATCTTCTCCACCCGGTGCTGCTCGGCGGTGCGCTTGAGCTGTGGCAGGAAGGGCTTGAGCGGCGGGAAGGCGAGGAACACCGGCTGGTTCAGCGCCTCGTCCAGGCGCGTGCCGGAAAGCGCGCTGGCCTCCTGGTTCCATTGGGTGACGTAGAGCTGCTCGTCGAGGGCGATCAGCGCCGAGGGCATGGAGTCGATGATGCTGTTGAGGTAGTTCTGGAAACCGGTGAGCTTTTTCTCGATCTTGCTGCGCACCTGCACCTCCAGCTCCAGCTTGCGGTTGGAGTGGCGGGTTTCCTCGGCCAGGCTCTGCGCCTGGTCGAAGGCGGCCTGGGCGTCGTCGCGGGCGCGGCTGAGCTGCTGCTCGCGCGCCTCCATGCGCATCAGCATGGTGTTGAAGGCGTCGGCCAGGCTGCCGATCTCGTCCTGGTTGCCGCGGGCGGCGCGCAGGGCGTAGTTCTCCTCGCGGGTGACCTGGCGCGACAGCTCCTCCAGCTTGCGGATCGGCCTGGTCACCAGGCGCCTGATCTGCCGCGCCACCAGCAGCCAGAGCAGCACGCTGAGCGCCAGGATCGCCAGGCTGGCGGTCAGGGTGCCGGTGTAGAAGGCGCCGGGCAGTTCGCTGGAGGCCACCAGCAGCAGGGCGCCGGGGCGGCCGCTGGGGTGCGGCAGCTCGACCAGGTGGTTGGCGCGAAAGGCGGTCTCGCGCCAGTGCGGCAGCTGGCTGAGCTGCAACGGCACCTGCAGTTTCTCGCCGCGCTGCAGCTGCGCCAGGCTGACCCCGTTGCTGTCGTAGATCACCGCCGCGCGCAGCGGCGCGTAGTCGTCCAGGCGCTTGAGCAGGGCTTCGGCGGAGGCCGGCGAGTGCAGCGCCTCCTTGCTCAGCGCCGGACTGGCGATCAGCCGCCCGAGGGTGTGCAGGGCCTGCGGCGCCATGCTCTCCTGGGTGATCCAGTAGGCGGCGCTGATAAAGGCCAGGTTGGCGATCAGCAGCACCGCGGCGAGCAGCACCAGCAGCGCGGCGAGCAGCTTGCGGCCGACCGGCAGGTTGTCGAGGTGCTGACGCAGTCGCATGTGGCTATCGCTGTGACGGGCGGGAAGGGCAGGTTAGCGCGGCCGGGCGGCCATTGCCATGGCGGGATCGGGCGGCTGCGCACAGGTCGTGGGGTGGACATGCCGCAGCCCGGCTTGTCCACGGGGGCGGGCGCTGGTTGACAGCGCCGTCAGTCCAGCGGCAGGCCGCGTGCACCGAGGTGCGCCAGCAGGCGCTGCTGCAGGTGCTGCAGGTGCGGCAGCTGCAGGTCATGGCGGCGGGCGGTGGCGCAGGCATGGCCGAGCAGGTAGGCGATCTCGGTGCGGCGGCCCTGGGCCACGTCCTGGTGCATGGAGGAGTAGTTGGCCGCGGTGGCTTCTATCACCCGCTGCACTTCCTCGTGCAGCTGCTCGGCCGCCGCCGGCTGGCCGCAGCGCTGCAGCAGCTCGCTCAGCTCGGCGCAGAGCGTGGCGACCTCGGCCGGGTGTTCGCGCAGGCCGCCGTTGCGGCAGTCATGGAGCACGGTCAGCGGGTTGATCGCGCAGTTCAGCGCCAGCTTGCGCCACAGCCGGGCGAGGATGTCCGGGCTCCACTGATGGGGAATGCCGGCGCGTTCGAGCTCGTCGAGCCAGGGCGGCGGCAGCGGGTCGGCCGGATCGCCCAGCCAGGTGTGGCCGTTGCCGGCGAACACCACCTGGAAGTCGGCCTGGCGAAACGCACCCTCGGTACTGGAGGCGAACAGGCAGCGCTGCTGCGGCAGGCGCTGGGCCACCGCGTCCTGGCTGCCCAGGCCGTTCTGCAGCAGCAGCAACTCGCCATCGGCGGCCAGGCGCGGCGCCAGTTCGGCGGCTGCGGCCTCGGCATCGTAGGCCTTGCAGGCCAGCAGCAGGCGGTGGATCGGCGCATCGGCCTGCGGCAGTTCGGCGGGGATGGCGTAGCGGCGGGCTGCGCCGCGCTCGACCAGGGTCAGGCCGCCGGCCTGCTGGTAGGCCGCCAGGCGTTCGCGGTTACGCAGGATCAGCCGTACCGGCAGGCCGGCGCGGGCCAGGCGGGCGGCCCACAGGCTGCCCAGGCTGCCGGCGCCGAGAACGTGCCAGGTCACAGCAGCGGCAGGCGCATGGCGGCGACCCGGCCGCTGGCGTAGGACTCGGCCAGCAGGCTCTCGGCATGGCGGATCAGCTGTTCCGGATCGGTAGGCATGGCCTTGGCGTCCAGGCCCACCAGGCTGATGCCGGCCTTGAGCGTGACAAAGCCTTCGCTGGTCTTGAACGCCTTGAGGTTGAGGCCCTCGTGCAGGCGCTTGAAGCTGCTCGGCGAGCATTCGTGGAGGTCTTCGAGCAGGGTGATCAGGCCGAAGTGGTTGTCGTCCAGGCGGGTCAGCACGTCCAGCGGCCGCACCAGTTGCTGCAGGCGCCGGGCCACGCCGTGCAGCAGCTCGTTGTAGAAGCGGTCGCCGAACTTGCGGTGCAGCTGGCCGGCCTCTGGCAGGCCGATCAGCAGGTAGCACACCGCGCCGCCGCGCGACTCCACCTGGCGCAGGCTGTCGGCCAGCTTCTGCCGCAGGTAGCGCGGGTTGCCCAGGCCGGTGAGCGGGTCGACCAGGTTGCGCCGCTCCAGGCTGGCGATGTTCTGCGTCAGCAGGCGGTTTTCCTGCAGCAGGCGCTGCAGGGTATTGCACAGACGGTCGGCGGCGTAGACCCGTGGCACCAGTTGCTCGTTCATCGCCGCCTTGCTGATGAAGTCGTCGACGCCGCGATCGAAGGCCTCGCCCAGCACGTTCTCGCCCTCCTTGCCGGTGAGCAGGATGACGTAGGTGTAGTGATCGGCCGTCTCGTCCAGCTGGCGCACCCGCGCGGTCAGCTCCAGGCCGTCTATCTCGGGCATCAGCCAGTCGGCCAGGAGTACGCTGGCGGGGCGCTCTTCGAGCAGCTGCAGGGCCTCGGCGGCGCTGCTGGCGAAGCGCACGTCCTGGTAGCCGGCCTGGCTCAGGGCGCGACCGATCATGGCGCTGGAGAACTTGGCGTCGTCCACCACCAGGATGCTGAGATGGGGGTTGGGCATGGGCAGGCTCGCGACAGGGAGGAAGGACGCCAAACGGCGTGGATCAGTCCGGTTATAATGGGCCCGCCATAGTTATCGTCAAGTCAGGCGCGTTCACTCCGTGAAGGGGATCGCGCCGTCCATCAGGAGCAAGCCCATGCCTTCGTTCGACGTGGTGTCGGAACTGGACAAACACGAACTGACCAACGCGGTCGACAATGCTGTCAAGGAACTCGATCGCCGTTTCGATCTGCGCGGCAAGTGCAGCATCGAAAGCAAGGACAAGACCCTCACCCTGACCGCCGAAGCCGAGTTCATGCTCGAGCAGGTGCTCGACATCGTGCGCAGCAGCCTGATCAAGCGCAAGATCGACTGTCAGTGCATGGAAGCCAAGGAGGCCTACGCCTCCGGCAAGGTGATGAAACAGGAGGTGACCTTCCGCGAGGGCATCGACAAGGAGCTGGCGAAGAAGATCGTCGCCCATATCAAGGACGCCAAGCTCAAGGTGCAGGCCGCCATCCAGGGCGAGCAGGTGCGCATCACCGGCAAGAAGCGCGACGACCTGCAGGAGGCCATCGCCCTGCTGCGCGGTCACGATTTCGGCATGCCGCTGCAGTACAACAACTTCCGCGATTGAACCTTTGCCGCCTAGCGGCGTCGCAACGCAGGATTGATAGCATTCTGACCGCCATGGCATGCCATGGCGGTGTCGTTTCATGCACAGGAAAGGAGTACCCCATGGAGATGAACGTCGACGAACTGGTGAAGCTCTCGGAGGCCTGGCTGCCGGTGGTGCTGGAGTACAGCGGCAAGCTGACCCTGGCGCTGATCACCCTGCTGATCGGCTGGTGGCTGATCGGCCGGCTGACTGCCAGCATCGGTCGTCTGCTCGAGGCGCGGCGCGTGGATCGGGCGCTGAGCAGCTTTATCGGCAGCCTGGTCAGCATCGTGCTGCGCATTCTGCTGCTGATCAGCGTGGCCTCGATGATCGGCGTGGAGACCACCTCCTTCATCGCCATGATCGGTGCCGCCGGCCTGGCCATCGGCCTGGCCCTGCAGGGCAGTCTGGCCAACTTTGCCGGCGGCGTGCTGATCATGCTGTTCCGCCCGTTCCGCGCCGGCGACTGGATCGAGGCGCAGGGCGTGGCCGGTAGCGTCGACAGCATCCAGATCTTCCACACCACGCTGAAGACCGCCGACAACAAGGTGGTCATCGTGCCCAACGGCAGCCTGTCCAACGGCCACATCACCAACTATTCGCGCGAACCGCGCCGGCGTGCCGACATCAATATCGGCATCGACTACTCCAGCGACATCAAGCGCGCCCGCGAAGTGCTGCTGGAGATCGCCAAGGACCCGCGCGTGCACCTCGATCCGGCGCCCGTGGTGTTCGTCACCGGTCTGGGCGACAGCGCGGTCAACCTGTCGCTGCGGGTGTGGGTGGCCACCGCCGATTTCTGGCCGGTGACCTTCGAGTTCACCGAGCTGGCCAAGGAGCGCCTGACTGCCGCCGGCATCGGCATCCCCTTCCCGCAGCGGGTGGTGCACCTGGCCAAGGCCGACTGAGGCGTAGCGGATGGAAAAAGCCCCGGCAGGTCCGGGGCTTTTTTCTGTCTGTCGTTCAGGCCTTCTCCGCCGGCGCGACCGGCGTGTCGCCGTTGGGCTGGCGGCGGTCGCGGCCCCACTGCAGGGCGATCAGGATCAGCGTGGGGATGCCGAGCAGCGCGGTGGCGAGGAAGAAGTGGGCGTAGCCGAGCTTCTCCACCATCACCCCGGAGTAGCCGCCGATCAGACGCGGCAGCAGCAGCATGATGGAGCTGAGCAGGGCGTACTGGGTGGCGGAGAACTTCAGGTTGGTCAGGCTCGACAGGTAGGCGACGAAGGCCGCG
The DNA here is from genome assembly GCF_003696305.1 of Pseudomonas sp. AOB-7. Taxonomy (GTDB): domain Bacteria; phylum Pseudomonadota; class Gammaproteobacteria; order Pseudomonadales; family Pseudomonadaceae; genus Aquipseudomonas. Next base: position 328,216 of record NZ_RFFK01000003.1, read on the forward strand.
GTGGCCAGGCCGGCGCTGAAGTTGTCGCAGCTGATGGTGACGATCAGCATGTTCAGGTGCGGGCCCATGCCCACCAGCAGCATGAACAGCAGGTTGGTCGCCGCCGAGGCGAAGGCGCCGATCAGCAGGATCGGCATGATGCCGAAGCGCACGATCAGCAGGCCGCCCATGCCGGCGCCGAGCAGGGTCATGACCAGGCCGAACAGCTTGCTGACGCTGGCGATCTGATCCTTGGAAAAGCCCTGGTCGATATAGAAGACGTTGGCCATCACCCCCATCACCGTGTCCGACAGCCGGTAGGTGGCGATCAGGCCCAGCAGCAGCAGGGCCTGCCAGCGGTAACGCAGGATGAAGTCGTTGACCGGGGTCAGCACCGGCGCCAGGCTGCGCCGGCCCATGGCCGACAGGCACAGCGCGGTGAGGATGGTGTAGAGCAGGGCGCGCAGGAAGGCGCGGTCCTCCAGCAGCAGGTCGAGCAGGCTGGCCTCGCCGCGCAGCACGCTGGCGAAGTCGGTGTGGAAGAACTGGGTGAACATCGCCGGCACCGACACCAGCAGCACGATCAGCACCAGCACCGAGAGGATCTGCCGCACGAAGCCGTACTTGGCCGCCGCCAGCTGGGTCTTCAGCGGCACCGGCGGCTCGCGCATCCACAGGCTGGTGAGCAGGCCCGGCAGCATCAGCAGGGCGAACACCAGGTAGGTGCCGGCCCAGGCGCCGTGCTTGTACAGCTGCGCGGTGGAGCCGAAGCCCTCGGCGAAATACAGCGCGCCGGCGGTGGCGAGCAGCGCGGCGACCCGGTAGCCGGCCATGTAGGCGGCGGCCAGGGCGGCCTGACGGGTGTCGTCGACGATCTCCAGGCGGTAGGCGTCCACCGCGATGTCCTGGGTGGCCGAGGCGAAGGCCACCACCACCGCCAGGGCGATCAGCCAGCTGAGCTGGGTCTGCGGGTCGAAGCTGGCCATGCCGACTAGACCGACGGCGATCAGGCTCTGCGCCAGCACCAGCCAGGAGCGGCGCCGGCCCAGCTTGCCCAGCAGCGGCAGGCGCCATTGGTCGAGCATCGGCGCCCACACCCATTTGAAGGCGTAGGCCAGGCCGATCAGGCTGGCGAAGCCGATGGTCTCGCGCGCCACGCCGGCTTCGCGCAGCCACACCGACAGGGTGGAGAACACCAGCATGTAAGGCAGGCCGGCGGCGAAGCCGAGCAGGAGCAGTGCCAGGGTGGCGGGGCTGGCATAGGTGGCGAGGGCTTCTCGCCAGGATTTGCGTGGCATCGGGCTCGAATCTGGGGAACGGGTGATAGCGCGCACTCTAACCGCTGTGCTCCATCGGGCGCCAGCCGTGCCGACGGATATCCACCCGTTCGTTCAGGATACTGATGCCTTCGGCGCGCAAGCGCGCGCGCTGCTCGTTGCCCGCCGGCGTTCCGGCGCCCAGGCTCAGGCGTCCGCCGGCGCCGAGCACCCGATGCCAGGGCAGCGCGGTGCCCTCCGGCAACTGGCCGAGGGTGCGCCCGACCCAGCGCGCGGCGCGACCCAGGCCGGCCAGTCGGGCCAGCTCGCCGTAGCTGATCACCTTGCCCGCCGGCACCTGCGCCAGCACCAGGTACAGCGCCTCGCGCCGGGCCTCGGCGCTTGCCGGTGGCGGGGCCGGCCATGCAGACTCTGCCGGGTCCACTGTGCCCCTATGGGTTGTCCTCGTCATGCTGCCACGCCTGTTGTTCGCCTTCGTCCTTTATACCCTGGCCGCACCGCTGTGGGCCGACACCGTGTGGCTCGACAACGGCGACCGCCTCAGCGGCGAGATCGTCCTGCTCGACGGCGGCAAGCTGGCGCTGAAGACCAAGTACGCCGGCCAGGTGCTGATCGACTGGAAGGATATCGACACCCTGAGCTCGGACAAACCCCTGCTGCTGCGCCGCCAGGGCTTCGACAGCGAGCTGAGCAAGACCCTGGCGGCGGCCGGCGCCGGCATGGTGCGGGTGGAGGGCGAGCGCAGCCAGGTCCTGCCGCTGGCCGAGATCACCCGCCTGGTGCCGCCGCGGCCGCTGCTGGAGGATCGCGTCTGGGAAGGCAATCTCGACGCCAAGCTGGATATGGAACGCAACGACAGCAAGGTCGACGAGTGGAAGCTCAAGGGCAACACGCGCGTCGAACATGGGCGCTGGCGCCACGTGCTGAGCGGCGAGCTGGAGCACGAGACCAAGAACGGCGAGAAGGTCGACGACAACTGGGAGCTGGAGTACGACCTCGACCGCTTCTTCACCGAGCACTGGTTCTGGCGGGTGGGGGGGGAGCAGCGCGAGGACGAGTTCGAGTCCATCGAGCGCCAGCGCATCCTCGGCACCGGGCCGGGCTACCGCTTCTGGGACGACGAGTTGGGTCGCTTCGACCTGATCGCCCAGTTCAACCGGGTGCGGCTGGAGTCGGACATCGTCGATCTGGCCTTCGACACCACCTCGCTGGAGCTGGACTACAAGCGCCTGCTGTGGGGCACGCGGCTGGAGTTCTATGCCAACGCCGAGCTGCAGATGCCGCATATCGACGCCATCGACTACGTGCTCGACAGCGAGTTCGGCCTGCGCTACCGCCTCAACCAGTGGGCGCGGCTGTCGCTGCTGTACGAGCTCGACCAGTTGCGCGGCCAGGGCCAGACCATCTCGGATCGCCATTACCTGATCGGCGTCGGCGTGGGCTGGTGATGCCGCCCTACGGAGTGCCGCCCGGCGGAAACAGCTGAACTCTGCCGGCCGATGCCGGTCAGCTCTTGCTCTGGCGTCGGGCTTGCGCATAATGCCCGGCTTTTCGCCCCATCAGAGCTCAACTGTCCTCGTTATGTCGCGTTCGTTACCGCTTTCCCTGCTCAGCCTGAGCCTCGCCCTGCTCAGTTCCACCGCCGTCGCCGACACCGTCTGGCTTAAGAACGGCGACCGCCTGACCGGCACCATCAAGTTCTACGACGGCAACAAGTTGCTGCTCCAGACCGACTATGGCGGCGCCATCGCCCTGGACTGGAAGAAGATCGCCACCCTGGAGAGCGAGCAGGCGCTGCTGATCAAGCAGGACGACTTCAATGGCGAGCGCGCCAAGTCGCTGCAGGCCGCCGAGCCGGGCAAGGTGACCCTGGCCAATGGCGACGTGCCGAAGACCGTGGAGTTGAGCGAGATCGCCCAGATCATCAAGCCCAAGCCGCTGGTGGAGGATTTCACCTGGAAGGGCAACGTCGACCTGGCGCTGGACTACAAGCGCGCCGAGAGCGACACCGACGACTACGACGTCGACGTCAAGACCCAGGCCCGCCACGGCTGGTGGCGGCACAACGCGCAGGCCGAGTACAACCGCGAGCTGAAGGACGATGTGGTCAGCACCGACAACTGGAGCGCCGAGTACGCCCTCGACCGCTTCCTCACCGAACAGTGGTTCTGGCAGGGCCGCTTCGAGTACAAGCGCGACCGCATCGAGGAGCTGGAGCGTCAGCGCACCCTGGGTACCGGTCCCGGTTACCAGTTCTGGGACAACGAACTGGGCGCCTTCTCCGTCGCCACCCTGGCCAACCGCAGCGACTACGTCTACAGCAACGGCGAGCAGGACCGCTTCTACGCGCTCAGCGTCAAGTGGGACTACAACCGCTACCTGATCGGCAAGGCGGTGGAACTGTTCAGCGTCGGCGAGGTGGGCAAGCCGCTGGAAGGCGTCGCCGACTACACCCTGGATGCCGAGGTCGGCCTGCGCTACAAGGTCACCGACTGGGCCTCGCTGAACATGAAGGCGGAAAAGGACATCGTCAGCGGTGCCGAGGGCGAGCTGGACGAGACCCGCTACAGCCTGGGCTTCGGCGTCGGCTGGTAAGCGCCCGGCGCAGTGGCCGAGCACGAAAAAGCCCGCGACTATCGCGGGCTTTTTCATGGGGACGACTCAGTCGGCCTCTTCGAGGCTTTTGTTGTTCCAGCCGGCGCCGCCGGGGAGCAGCAGGTTGAGCAGCAGGGCGCTGACGGCGCACAGGGAAATCCCCGACAGGGCGAATTCCTTGCCGCCGATCACCATGCCGCCGATGCCGAATACCAGGGTGACCGAGACGATGATCAGGTTGCGCGCCTCGGACAGGTCGACCTGGTGGCGGATCAGGGTGTTGAGGCCGACCACCGCGATGGAGCCGAACAGCAGGCAGAGGATGCCGCCCATCACCGGCACCGGAATGCTCTGCAGGGCAACGCCGAACTTGCCGACGAAGGCCAGGGCGATGGCGAACAGCGCGGCCCAGGTCATGATCTTCGGGTTGTAGCTCTTGGTCAGCATCACCGCGCCGGTCACTTCGGCGTAGGTGGTGTTGGGCGGGCCGCCGAACAGGCCGGCGGCCGAGGTGGCCAGGCCGTCGCCGAGCAGGGTGCGGTGCAGGCCGGGCTTCTTGACGAAGTTCTTGCCGGTGACGCTGCCGATCGCCACCACGCCGCCGATATGCTCGATGGCAGGCGCCAGCGCTACCGGCACCATGTACAGGATGGCGCCCCAGTGCAGCTCGGGCGCGACGAAATTGGGCAGCGCCAGCCAGGGCGCACTCGCCACCGCGCTGGTGTCGATCACCCCGAGCACGGCGGCGATCAGGCAGCCGACGGCGATGCCGGCAAGGATCGGCACCAGGCGGAAGATGCCGCGGCCGAGCACGGCGACCAGCAGGGTGGTGAGCAGCGCCGGCATCGAGATCAGCATGGCGGTGGTATAGGGCACCAGCTCGACGCTGCCGTCGCCGGCCTTGCCCATGGCCATGTTCACCGCCACCGGCGACAGGGCCAGGCCGATGGAGATGATCACCGGGGCGATCACCACCGGCGGCAGCAGGCGGTCGATGAAGCTGGGGCCGCGCAGTTTGACCAGCACCGAGAGCAGGATGTAGACCAGGCCGGCCGCCATCACTCCGCCGAGCACCGCCGGCAGGCCGAACTCACCCTTGGCCGCCAGAATCGGCGCGATGAAGGCGAAGCTGGAGGCGAGGAACACCGGCACCTGGCGTTTGGTCACCAGCTGGAACAGCAGGGTACCGAGGCCGGCGGTGAACAGCGCGACGTTGGGGTCCATGCCGGTGATCAGCGGCATCAGCACCAGGGCGCCGAAGGCCACGAAGAGCATCTGCGCGCCGGAGAGGCCCTGGCGCCAGAGCGGATCCTTGAATTCCGTTTGCGACATGTTCAGGCGTCCTTCTGCTTGGTGCCGAAGATCTTGTCGCCGGCATCGCCCAGGCCGGGGATGATGTAGCCGTGCTCATTCAGGCGCTCGTCGATCGAGGCGGTGAAGATGGTCACGTCGGGGTGGGCCTTCTCGACCGCTTTGATGCCCTCGGGCGCGGCGACCAGCACCATGGCGCGGATGTCCTTGCAGCCGGCCTTCTTCAGCAGGTCGATGGTGGCGACCATGGAGCCGCCGGTGGCCAGCATCGGGTCGATGATCAGCGCCAGGCGTTCGTCGATCTCCGGTGCCAGTTTCTCCAGGTAGGTGTGCGCCTCCAGGGTTTCCTCGTTGCGCGCCACGCCCACGGCGCTGACCTTGGCCCCGGGGATCAGGCTGAGCACACCGTCGAGCATGCCGATGCCGGCGCGCAGGATGGGCACCACGGTGATCTTCTTGCCGGCGATCTTCTCCACCTGCACCGCGCCGGCCCAGCCCTGGATCTCGTAGCTTTCCAGCGGCAGGTCGTTGGTCGCCTCGTAGGTCAGCAGCGCGCCCACTTCCTGGGCCAGTTCGCGGAAATTCTTGGTGCTGATGTCGGCGCGGCGCATCAGGCCGATTTTGTGACGGATCAGCGGGTGGCGGATCTCGCGGATGGGCATGGGCTGGGGTCTCCGGCGGGCTGAGAGCCCATTCACGGTCTGCTGCGCGTCGGCCAAACAGCGTTGAAAACAGCTTCGGAATGCTCATTTACCATTCGTAAACTCCGCTTCCTCAGCTTTTTTCGCCGCTGTTTTGCTCTAGCTCGCGAGACCCTGAACGGGCTCTGGGAAAAATCGCGTTAGATTAAAGCATTGCTCATGCCAGGTGGTGGGTGACTGATGGGTCAGCGCACCGCGCGAGCGGCCTCGGCTACGCTGGTCAGGCGAGGCTTGGCAAGTGCGACGCAGGTCTGTACCTTTGCCCGCTTTTATTTGACTGATCGCTCAGCTTTTGCCGCCGATCGCCGCTCATTTCATCAGCCCGACCAAGAGAGAACGCCCCATGTCCGCCGATCTCGCGCACATCCGCCAAGTCATGGCGGAAGCCGACTGCCTGTTCACCGAAGCCGAGGTGGAAGCGGCCATCGACCGCGTCGCCGCCCAAATCAACGCCGATCTGGCCGAACGCAACCCGGTGGTGTTCTGCGTGATGAACGGCGGCCTGATCTTCTCCGGCAAGCTGCTGCCCAAGCTGGCCTTCCCGCTGGAGGCGTCCTACCTGCACGCCACCCGCTACCGCAACGAGACCAGCGGCGGCGAGCTGTTCTGGAAGGCCAAGCCGGAAGTGTCCTTTATCGACCGCGACGTGCTGATCATCGACGACATCCTCGACGAAGGGCACACCCTCGGCGCGATCATCGATTTCTGCCGCCACGCCGGCGCCCGTGCGGTGCACACCGCGGTGCTGATCGACAAGGAACACCAGCGCAAGGCACGCCCGGACCTCAAGGCCAACTACGTCGGCCTGCACTGCATCGACCGCTATATCTTCGGCTACGGCATGGACTACAAGGGCTACTGGCGCAACGCCGCCGGCATCTACGCGGTCAAGGGGCTGTAAGCGCGTGCTGCGCCCGGATTTCATCCGGGCTACGGTTCCAGGCCTTCTCCCAGCCAGCGCAGCGCCTTCTGCCGCGCCTGCGCCAGATCGCGCACGTAGGCCAGTTCGCCGGCGCGCCGGTGCACCCCGGCGCGGCGCAGTTGCAGGCGCACCTGCGCGGTCGGGCCGCTGAGGATCAGCGCCACGCCCTGCTGGCGGTAGTCGCGCAGCACGTTGTCCAGCGCGGCGATGGCGGTCATGTCCAGCAGCGGCACCGCGCTGATATCGACTATCACCACGCGCACCCCGGGGGTGAAGCGGCGCAGCACGCTCAGTGCCTTCTCCGCCGCGCCGAAGAACAGCGGCCCGCGAATGGCGTAGGCCAGCACGTGCTCGGGCAGGTCCTGCAGGGCCTGGCGCTGCTGCCGGCTCAGCGCGGCGGTGTCGGTCAGCTCGCTCATGCGCTTGATGAACAGCCCGGCGGCCAGCAGCAGGCCGACGCCGACCGCCAGCACCATGTCGAACAGCACCGTCAGCAGCAGGCAGGTGAGCAGCACCAGCACGTCGCCGCGCGGGGCGATGCGCAGGGTGTGGGCCACATGCTGCGGTTCGCTCATGTTCCACGCCACCACCAGCAGCAGGGCCGCCAGCGCCGCCATCGGCAGGTAGCTGAACAGCGGCGCCAGCAGCAGGATCGCCGCCAGCACCACGCCGGCGTGAATCAGCGCTGCCAGTGGCGAGAAGGCGCCGGCGCGCACGTTGGCGGCGGTGCGGGCGATGGCCGCGGTGGCGGTGATGCCGCCGAAGAAGGGCGCGGCCAGGTTGCCCAGGCCCTGGCCGATCAGCTCGGCATTGGGGTCGTGCTTGCTGCCGCTCATGCCGTCGGCGACCACGGCGCAGAGCAAGGATTCGATGGCACCGAGCATGGCGATGGCGAAGGCCGGCGCCAGCAGCTGGCGGACCAGCTCGAAGGACAGCACCAGCGGCTGGCCGTCCGCGCCGGGCAACTGCCAGGGCAGGCTCGGGCTGGGCAGCAAGGGCGGGATGCCGGGGTGCTCGATGCCGTCGAGCGTATAGCTGAAGCGTTCGCCCAGGGTCGCCACCGGCAGGCCGAGGTGTTCCAGGGCGAGGGCCAGCAGGGCGCCGACGGCCAGGGCGACCAGGTGCGCGGGAATCTTCGGCGCCAGGCGCGGCCACAGCAGCAGGGTGGCCAGGCAGATGGCGCCGACCAGGCTGTCGCCCGGCTGCAGGCTGGGCAGCGCGCTGGCCAGCAGGGCGAGCTGCTGCAGCAGGTGCTGCGGGGTTTCGGCCAGTTCCAGGCCGAGCAGGTCCTTGAGCTGCAGGATGGCGATGACGATGCCGATGCCGGCGGTGAAGCCCAGGGTCACCGGGTAGGGCACGAACTCGATCAGGCGGCCGGCGCGCAGCAGGCCCAGGGTGATCAGGATGATGCCGGCCAGCAGGGTGCACAGCAGCAACCCGCCCAGACCATATTGCTGGGTGATCGGCAGCAGGATCACCACGAAGGCCGCGGTGGGCCCGGAGATATTGAAGCGTGAGCCGCCGCACAGGGCGATCAGCGGCGCCGCGATCAGCACGGTGTACAGGCCATGCTGCGGCGCCACGCCGACCGCGATGGCCAGCGCCATGGCCAAGGGGATGGCGATGACGCCGACCGTCAGCCCGGCGCTCAGGTCGCCGCGCAGGGCCTTCCAGGAGTAGCCGGCGCGCAGGGTCTGGCGCCAGGCGGCGAACAGCGGCAGGGAGTGGCGTGGCATGGTGGCTCCGGGATGGCTCGGCGCATTATAGGAGCGGCGCGCCGTGCGGCGGCATGACCTAGGTCGGCTGTTGCGTCGAATGTTCGCGTGCTAGCTTGCTCGGCTGCGCGTTGAGCCGCGCGCGGCGCGGCGGTAAACTGCCGGCCCTCTGTAATGCTGGCGGGAGCGGGCGATGCGTAAAGACAAGAAGCAGGTGATTGGCGAAGAAATCAGCGACGACTCGATCAAGCTGTTCCTGGCGGTGGAGCCGGCCGACGCCACGCCACCCTCGCTGCACAAGCTGATCAAGGCCTATCGCGGTCTGCGCATCGACGACTTCGAACGTTTCGTCGGCTTCTTCGTTGCCGCCGGCTACGACCTGACGGCTACCGACGCGCAGGGCCACGACTTCGTCGCCCTGATCCAGGATCAGCGCAACGCCGAGCCCTATATCGAGGTGATCAAGGCCGCGCGCGCCGGCTGATCCTGCAGTCGGGCGGACATGCCGAAGGCTTGTCCGCCCTGTGGTTTGCCTTTCTTCCAGGCAATAAAAAACCGGCCACGGGGGCCGGTTTTTCAAGAACCTGTCGCGATTAGGCGGCAGCAGCTTCGCCCAGCGCCTTGATGTGCGCGTTCAGGCGGCTCTTGTGACGAGCGGCTTTGTTCTTGTGGATGATGCCCTTGTCGGCCATGCGGTCGATGACCGGAACGGCCAGGGTGTAGGACGACTTGGCAAGCTCGAGGTCTTTGGCGTCGATAGCCTTGACCACGTTCTTGATGTAGGTACGGACCATGGAGCGCAGGCTGGCGTTATGGCTACGGCGCTTCTCAGCCTGTTTGGCGCGTTTTTTGGCAGAAGGTGAGTTGGCCACCGTCAAGCTCCTCGAAAACTGGGGGGTTACGACAAATAAGGCCGCGAATCATGCCGACCCCCTGGGCATCTGTCAAGCCCGCTGGCGCTTTCCCGCGCTGGCCTGACCAATGGCGGCTCGCTACACTCGACGCCTTCGCGCGCCGGCGGATTGTCCAGCGGCGCGCCCGTTTGCGGGAAATCGAGTCACTCCATGAATCTGCTCAAATCCCTGGCCGCGGTCAGTTCCCTGACCATGGTCTCGCGCGTGCTGGGTTTCGTGCGCGACACCATCATCGCTCGGACCTTCGGCGCCGGGGTGGCGTCGGACGCCTTCGTGGTGGCCTTCAAGCTGCCCAACCTGCTGCGCCGCATCTTCGCCGAGGGGGCGTTCTCCCAGGCCTTCGTGCCGATCCTGGCCGAGTACAAGATGCAGCAGGGCGAGGAGGCCACGCGTACCTTCGTCGCCTACGTCTCGGGCTTGCTGACCCTGGTGCTGGCGCTGGTCACCGCCATCGGCGTGCTGGCCGCACCCTGGATCGTCTGGGCCACCGCGCCGGGGTTCGCCGATGAGGCCGAGCGCTTCGAGCTGACCGTCGACCTGCTGCGGGTGACCTTCCCCTATATCCTGCTGATCTCGCTGTCGTCGCTGGCCGGCGCCATCCTCAACACCTGGAACCGTTTCTCGGTGCCGGCCTTCGTGCCGACCCTGCTGAACGTCAGCATGATCGGCTTTTCCGTGTTCCTGACGCCCTATTTCGACCCGCCGATCATGGCCCTGGGCTGGGCGGTGCTGGTCGGCGGCCTGCTGCAGCTGCTCTGGCAACTGCCGCATCTGAAGAAGATCGGCATGCTGGTGCTGCCGCGCCTGAGTTTTGGTGACCTCGGCGTGTGGCGCGTGCTCAAGCAGATGGGGCCGGCGATCTTCGGCGTTTCGGTGAGCCAGATCTCGCTGATCATCAACACCATCTTCGCCTCCTTCCTGGTCGCCGGCTCGGTGTCCTGGATGTACTACGCCGACCGCCTGATGGAGCTGCCCTCGGGCGTGCTCGGCGTGGCCCTGGGCACCATCCTGCTGCCGGCGCTGTCGAAGACCTACGCCAGCCGCGACCGCGAGGAGTACCGCCGCCTGCTCGACTGGGGCCTGCGCCTGTGTTTCCTGCTTGTGCTGCCCAGCGCCCTGGCCCTGGCGGTGCTGGCCGAGCCGCTGACCGTGTCGCTGTTCCAGTACGGCAAGTTCACCGCCAGCGACGCGCTGATGACCCAGCAGGCGCTGATCGCCTATTCCATCGGCCTGCTCGGCATCATCCTGGTGAAGATCCTGGCGCCCGGCTTCTACGCCCAGCAGAACATCAAGACGCCGGTGAAGATCGCCGTGGTGACCCTGGTCTTCACCCAGTTGATGAACCTGGTGCTGGTCGGCCCGCTGGCGCACGCCGGCCTGGCCCTGGCGATCAGCCTGGCGGCCTGCCTGAACGCCGGGTTGCTGTACTGGCAGCTGCGCCGCGCCGATATCTTCCGGCCGCTGCCGGGCTGGGGCCTGTTCCTGCTCAAGCTGGTGCTGGCGGTGACGGCGATGGTGGCGGTGCTGCTGGGCCTGCTGCAGATCATGCCGGCCTGGGCCGAGGGCGACATGCCGCTGCGCCTGCTGCGTCTCGGCGCGCTGGTGGTCGCCGGGCTGCTGGTCTACTTCGGCATGCTGCTGCTGCTCGGTTTCCGCCTGCGCGACTTTGCCCGGCGGACGGTCTGACGCCTGTATTGGGCCGCGGGCTGTGCGTATAATCGGCCACTTTGTGAACAAGAAGCGTGCTATGCAGCTGGTTCGAGGTCTTCATAACCTGCAGCCCCAGACGCGGGGCTGCGTGGTCACCATCGGTAATTTCGACGGCGTTCATCGTGGGCACCAGGCCATCCTGGCGCGCCTGCGCGAGCGTGCCGCGGAATTGGCCGTGCCCAGCTGCGTGGTGATCTTCGAGCCGCAGCCGCGCGAATTCTTCGGTCCCGACACCGCTCCGGCGCGCCTGACCCGGCTGCGCGACAAACTCGCCCTGCTGGCCGCCGAAGGCGTCGACATGGTGCTGTGCCTGGCCTTCAACCGCCGCCTGCGCGAGCTGTCGGCGGCCGAGTTCGTCCAGCGCGTGCTAGTCGACGGCCTCGGCGTGAAGGACCTGGAAATCGGCGACGATTTCCGCTTCGGCTGCGACCGCGCCGGCGATTTCGAATTTCTCCAGGCCGCCGGGCGGCGCCACGGTTTCAGCGTCGATGCCTCGACCACGGTGGAGGTGCGCGGTGGCCGGGTCAGCAGCACCCGCGTACGCCAGGCCCTGGCCGATGGCGATTTCGAGCTGGCCGAGGCGCTGCTGGGCCGGCCGTTCCGCATCGCCGGGCGTGTGCTGCACGGGCAGAAGCTCGGCCGCCAGCTGGCCGCCCCCACCGCCAATATCCAGCTCAAGCGGCGCAAGGTGCCGCTGTCCGGGGTGTACCTGGTGAGTTGCGTGGTGGACGGCCAAATTCAACCGGGCGTGGCCAATATCGGCGTGCGCCCCAGCGTTGCCGGCGACGGCAGCGCCCATCTGGAAGTGCACCTTCTGGATTTCGCCGGCGACCTGTATGGCCGGCGCCTCTCGGTGGCCTTCCACCACAAGCTGCGTGACGAGCAGCGTTTCGCCTCGCTGGAGGCCCTGAAGACGGCGATTGCCGCCGATATTGCCGCTGCCCGTGATTATTGGCAGAGCCACCCGCTGATGAAGAGTCCGACATGACCGATTACAAAGCCACGCTGAACCTGCCCGATACCCCGTTCCCGATGAAGGCCGGCCTGCCGCAACGCGAGCCGCAGACCCTGCAGCGCTGGAACGAGATTGGCCTGTATAGCAAGCTGCGGCAGATCGGCGAGGGTCGGCCCAAGTTCGTCCTGCACGACGGCCCGCCCTACGCCAACGGCAGCATCCATATCGGTCATGCGGTGAACAAGATCCTCAAGGACATCATCACCCGCTCCAAGACCCTGGCCGGTTTCGACGCGCCCTACGTGCCGGGCTGGGACTGCCATGGCCTGCCGATCGAGCACAAGGTCGAGACCACCTTCGGCAAGAACCAGCCGGCCGACCTGACCCGCGAGCGCTGCCGCAGCTACGCCGGCGAGCAGATCGAAGGGCAGAAGGCCGACTTCATCCGCCTCGGCGTGCTGGGCGACTGGGACAACCCCTACAAGACCATGGATTTCGCCAACGAGGCCGGCGAGATCCGCGCCCTGGCCGAGATGGTCAAGCAGGGCTTCGTGTTCAAGGGCCTGAAACCGGTCAACTGGTGCTTCGACTGCGGCTCGGCGCTGGCCGAGGCCGAGGTGGAGTACCAGGACAAGAAATCCGACGCCATCGACGTCGCCTTCCCGGTGGAAGACGCCGGCAAGCTGGCCGCCGCGTTCGGCCTGGCCGAGCTGAGCAAGCCGGCCGCCATCGTCATCTGGACCACCACGCCTTGGACCATCCCGGCCAACCAGGCGCTCAACGTCCACCCGGAATTCAGCTACGCGCTGGTCGACACCGGCGCGCGCCTGCTGCTGTTGGCCGAGGAGCTGGTCGAGTCCTGCCTGCAGCGCTACGGCCTCGACGGCCAGGTGCTCGCCACCGCGCCGGGCGCGGCGCTGGAGCTGATCCGCTTCCGCCACCCCTTCTACGAGCGCTTCTCACCGATCTACCTGGCCGACTACGTCGCCCTCGACGCAGGTACCGGCATCGTCCACTCGTCGCCGGCCTACGGCGAGGACGACTTCCGCACCTGCAAGGCCTACGGCATGAGCAACGACGACATCCTCAGCCCGGTGCAGAGCAATGGCGTCTACACCGCGGATCTGCCGTTCTTCGGCGGCCAGTTTATCTGGAAGGCCAATGCCAACATCGTGGCCAAGCTCGACGAAGTCGGCGCGCTGCTCAAGCATCAGCCGATCCAGCACAGCTACATGCACTGCTGGCGGCACAAGACCCCGCTGATCTACCGCGCCACCGCGCAGTGGTTCGTCGGCATGGATACTCAACCCAATGATGGCGCGACCCTGCGCGAGCGCGCGCTGGCGGCCATCGAGCAGACCCAGTTCGTCCCGGCCTGGGGCCAGGCGCGTCTGCACAGCATGATCGCCGGCCGTCCCGACTGGTGCATCTCGCGCCAGCGCAACTGGGGCGTGCCGATCCCGTTCTTCCTGCACAAGGTCACCGGCGAGCTGCACCCGCGCACCGTCGAGTTGATGGAGATCGTGGCCAAGCGTGTCGAGCAAGAGGGCATCGAAGCCTGGTTCAAGCTCGACGCCGCCGAATTGCTCGGCGCCGAGGCTGCCGACTACGACAAGATCAACGACACCCTGGACGTCTGGTTCGACTCCGGTACCACCCACTGGCACGTGCTGCGCGGTTCGCACGACATGGGCCACACCGACGGCCCGCGCGCCGACCTGTACCTGGAAGGCTCGGACCAGCATCGCGGCTGGTTCCACTCGTCGCTGCTGACCGGCAGCGCCATCGACGGCCACGCGCCGTACAAGGCGCTGCTGACCCACGGCTTCGTGGTCGACGAGAACGGCCGCAAGATGTCCAAGTCGCTCGGCAATGTGGTCGCGCCGCAGGAGGTCAACGACAGCCTGGGCGCCGACATCATGCGTCTGTGGGTCGCCTCCACCGACTATTCCGGCGAGATGGCGGTGTCCAAGGTGATCCTGCAGCGCAGCGCCGACGCCTACCGCCGCATCCGCAACACTGCGCGCTTCATGCTGGCCAACCTCAATGGCTTCGATCCGGCCAAGGACCTGCTGCAGCCCGAGCAGATGCTCGACCTCGATCGCTGGGCCGTCGACGCGGCCCTGCGCCTGCAGGAAGAGATCATCGAGGCGTACGCCGACTACCGCTTCTGGAACGTCTACTCCAAGGTGCACAACTTCTGCGTGCAGGAGCTGGGCGGCTTCTACCTGGACATCATCAAGGACCGTCAGTACACCACCGCTGCCGACAGCGTCGCGCGTCGCTCCTGCCAGAGCGCGCTGTACCACATCAGCGAGGCGCTGGTGCGCTGGGTCGCGCCGATCCTGGCGTTCACCGCTGAGGAAATCTGGCAGTTCCTGCCGGGCGAGCGCAACGAGTCGGTGATGCTCAATACCTGGTACGAGGGCCTCAGCCGCCTGCCGGAGGGTTTCGAGCTGGATCGTGCCTACTGGGATCGGATCATGGCGGTCAAGGCCGCGGTCAACAAGGAACTGGAGAACCTGCGCACGGCCAAGGCCATCGGCGGCAGCCTGCAGGCCGAGGTCACCCTGTTCTGCGACGAGGCCAAGCAGGCCGATCTGGCCAAGCTCGGCGACGAGCTGCGTTTCGCCCTGATCACCTCGGCGGCGCAGACTGCGCCACTGGCCGAGGCGCCGGCCGATGCGGTGGTCACCGAGGTGGAGGGGCTGAAGCTGAAGATCCTCAAGTCCGCCCACGCCAAGTGCGGCCGCTGCTGGCACTTCCGCGCCGACGTCGGCAGCCATGCCGCCCACCCGGAACTGTGCGGCCGCTGTGTGAGCAATATCGAAGGTGCAGGCGAGGTGCGCAAGCATGCCTGAGGTCTCGCGTTTCGGCCGACTGGCCTGGCTCTGGCTGACCCTGGCGGTGTTCGTCGTCGATCAGCTGACCAAGCACTATTTCGAGGGCAGCCTCAGCCTGTACCAGCAGATCGTGGTGATTCCCGACTACTTCAGCTGGACCCTGGCCTACAACACCGGTGCGGCCTTCAGTTTCCTGGCCGATGCCGCCGGCTGGCAGCGCTGGTTCTTCGCTGCCATCGCGGTGGTGGTCAGCGGCGTGCTGGTGGTCTGGCTCAAGCGCCTGAAGCCCGAGGAAACCTGGCTGGCCATCGCCCTGGCGCTGGTGCTCGGCGGTGCGCTGGGCAACCTCTACGACCGCGTGGTGCTCGGCCATGTGGTCGACTTCATCCTGGTGCACTGGCAGAACCGCTGGTATTTCCCGGCGTTCAACCTGGCCGACAGCGCCATCACCGTCGGCGCCATCCTCCTGGCGCTGGATATGTTCAAGAGCAACAAGTCCGGAGAACCTGCCAATGACTGACGTACGCATCGGCCCGGACAGGGAAGTCACCCTGCATTTCGCCCTCAAGCTGGAGAACGGCGACGTGGTCGACAGCACCTTCGACAAGCAGCCGGCCACCTTCAAGGTCGGCGACGGCAACCTGCTGCCCGGCTTCGAGCAGGCGCTTTACGGCTTCAAGGCCGGCGACAAGCGCAGCGTGCAGGTACAGCCGGAGCAGGGCTTCGGCCAGCCCAACCCGCAGAACGTGCAGGTCATGCCGCGTAGCCAGTTCGAGGGCATGGAACTGTCCGAAGGGCTGCTGGTGATCTTCAACGACGCCGCCAATGCCGAGCTGCCCGGGGTGGTCAAGGCCTTCGACGACAAGCAGGTGACCATCGACTTCAACCACCCGCTGGCCGGCAAGGTGCTCGACTTCGAGGTGGAGATCCTCTCGGTCAAGGCGCTCTAGCCCGAATCGCCGCTTCCGTGGGAGCGGCTTTGGCCGCGAAGCTCTTGTTGCAGCCTGCGCTTATCCCGCGCAGGCTGTACCTTCCGGGATCGACCCATAGCGGCGCGTCGATCCTCGATCAATACCGAGACAACCAGCATGCATATCAAACTCGCCAATCCCCGCGGCTTCTGCGCCGGCGTCGACCGCGCCATCGAGATCGTCAACCGCGCCCTGGAAGTCTTCGGCCCGCCGATCTACGTGCGTCACGAAGTGGTGCACAACAAGTTCGTGGTCGAGGATCTGCGCGCCCGCGGCGCGGTATTCGTCGAGGAGCTGGATCAGGTGCCGGACGACGTCATCGTCATCTTCAGCGCCCACGGCGTGTCCAAGGCCGTGCGTGACGAGGCCGAGCGTCGTGGACTCAAGGTGTTCGACGCCACCTGCCCGCTGGTGACCAAGGTGCATATGGAGGTGGTGCGCTACAGCCGCGAGGGCCGCGAGTGCATCCTCATCGGCCACGAGGGTCATCCGGAAGTGGAAGGCACCATGGGCCAGTACGATGCCAGCAACGGCGGTGCCATCTACCTGGTGGAAGACGAGACCGACGTCGCCGAGCTGCAGGTGCGCAACCCCGAGGCGCTGGCCTTCGTGACCCAGACCACGCTGTCGATGGACGACACCGGCAAGGTGATCGACGCCCTGCGCGCCAAGTTCCCGGCCATCGGTGGGCCGCGCAAGGACGATATCTGCTACGCCACGCAGAACCGCCAGGACGCGGTCAAGCAGCTCGCCGCCGAGTGCGACGTGCTGCTGGTGGTGGGTAGCCCCAACAGTTCCAACTCCAACCGCCTGCGCGAGCTGGCTGAGCGCATGGGCACCCCGGCCTACCTGGTCGACGGCGCCGAGGATCTCAAGGCCGAATGGTTCGACGGGGTAAGCGGCATCGGCATCACCGCCGGCGCCTCGGCCCCGGAAGTGCTGGTGCGCGGGGTGGTCGAACAGCTGCGCGCCTGGGGCGCGCAAGGGGAGACCGAACTGGACGGGCGGCCGGAGAACGTGACCTTCTCGATGCCCAAGGAACTCAGGGTCAAGGCGCTCTGAGCTTTGGTCATGGGGAGCAGCCTTCACGAGAAGATTTCTGGAGCTTGAGGCGACCTCTGGAGTTCAACACTAGCTCTCGTTGCATGGATCTACTCTTCGGGTGGCAGAGGGTTATGGTGCCTGCTTGAAAAGCCCCGCCCGGAAGTTTGGCCCTCCCGCTGGGGCTGAATCTGATGTAGGCGGCTACCGGTTGATTGCCCCTAATTGTCAGTTCTGGCTGCTCCTTTCCCACCAGCAGTACATTTTCCGCTTCATCTCGAGTGCTGCTGTAATTGTAGTCGGGGTACACCTCCCAGCCGCTCGGCCAGGATCCGGAGCGCGCCACAAGTAATACTGGCGCATTGCGCTTTATCGCCTCGCTGCGCGCATACAGGGCTGCCAGCAGAAGGTCGTTCGCTGCGGCTGTCAGGCGGTAATCGTGGATGAAATTGTACAGAGTTGGCAGACCTAGGCTGGCTGTTAGGACCAGAATGGCCATGCCGATCATTAGCTCATGCAGGGTAAATCCCTTCGCGCTTTTATACATGGCGTCCTGCCTCGTATGCAGTGGCTATTAAATCGACAAAGAGAGCGGCGTTGTGCCGCTCAACGGTCCAGATGAGCCGGTCGTCCTTGCCGTGAAGACCTGTATAGCCTAGTTGTGCAATTCTGCCCTGCATTTGATGGAGGAGTCCCAGCGTGCAAACAGCCAAAGGATTTACCCTGATTGAACTCATGATCACGGTAGCGGTTATCGGTATCTTGGCCGCAGTAGCCTACCCCTCCTATACGCAGTACGTGGTTCGCGCCAATCGTGGCGAAGCCCAGGCCTACTTGATGGATTTGGCGCAGCGCCAGCAGCAGATTCTTATGGACTCGCGAGCATATGCGTCCACCGTCAGCGCTCTCGGCGTTCCGGAGCCGGCGAGCGTTGCACGCAATTACGATGTGAGCCTGAGTGGGGTGAGTGCCACGCCTCCGACTTTCACTATCACTGCTGCCCCTAAGTCCGGTACGGCTCAGGCTGGAGACGGCAACCTGACGATCAACCAGAGTGGCGCTAAGACTTGGGCGGGAGGCTCATGGTAATGAAGCTGCTGCTTGCCGGTCGTTCGGAGCTTATGGCGCGCCGAAATACAGAGCAGGTTTATCGCTCTCGGGGGTTCTCGTTGATCGAGTTGATGGTAAGCCTGGTGGTTCTGGGCATTTTGATAGGGGTCGCAGTGCCGTCTTACCGCGCGATCATCGCTGAGCAGAGGGTGCGGGCAACTATCACCGACCTCCATACTGCGATCAGTTTGGCGCGTTCCGAAGCAATCAAGCTTAATCGTCAGATTACTCTCGCCCCCGCGGCTGGTGGTTGGGCTGCGGGCTGGGGCATTGCACATCCTACGGCGGGGCAGCCTGCGATTTTGGCGCATACCCTGTCGTCTGGCGTGGGGATAACTGGTCCGAATGCCGGCATTATTTTCAGCGCTTCCGGCCGAACTACTAGTGCCGTGGAGTTTGAAGTGAGCAGTGACGCTAGCGACGCGGCATCGGTCAGTTGTCTTTCGCTTGGCCTGGATGGTCGAGCCAGCTCCAGCAAGGGGGAATGCTGAAATGAACAGCGTATCTCTTCGTGCAGGGCAGTATGGGTTCACTCTGGTAGAGGTATTGGTCACGCTGCTGGTACTTGCCATCGGCTTGCTGGGGCTCGCGGGCATGAATGCCAGGATGCTCAACAGCCAGTTCGAGGCCTATCAGCGTGCCCAGGCCATGATGTTGGTGGAGGATATGGCTAGCCGAATCCGGAGTAATCCCCAGGCTGCTCGTAACGGCGACTACGACACGGACACCGTGCATGGTCTGAACAACCAGAATTGCTCCGGCGCCTACGGTGTATCGATCGATTTGTGTGAATGGAATCAGGCGCTTCGTGGCGCCAGCGTCGAGGCATCGGGGCAGCAACTTGGCAGCATCATGGGGGCCAGGGGCTGTATCGACAACGTTAGCATCGCGGCGACCGGGCAGGCTGTCATCCGGGTAACCGTTGCCTGGCAAGGCTTGACGCCAACGGTGATCCCCCCACTGTCCTGTGGCGCCAATGCCTATGGTGCTGACGACAGGTTGCGCCGGGCGGTCAGCGTCGATGTCGTTCTGGCTTATCTGGGAGTATGAGGATGAAAGGTAGCGGTCTCATGACGCCCGGACGACAGCACGGCTTCTCCCTGGTGGAGATCATGGTGGCAATGGTGCTCGGCATCGTGATCTTGCTGGCGGTTTCGGAGGTTTTTATCAGTAACAGCCGTACCCGCGGAGAGATCGAGAAGACCGGCCGGCAGATCGAGAACGGCATATATGCGCTGCGCTTGATGGAGGACGAGTTGGCCAACGCAGGATTCTGGGGGGAGGCCGGGGCTCAGCCGGTGCCGGCGGGCCTACCGCCCCTGTGTCCGACCAGTGCTGCGGAACTGGAGGATGCCATGGGCTACCCGGTACAGGGAGCGGCGGACTCCGGCACCGATTGTGAGAATAGCAAGGCAAGTTCCGATTTCATTGCGCTGCGTCGAGCGAGCACCTGCGCGGTAGGTACTGCCGGATGCGCGCTTTTCAGCAATGGCAACTTTCATATTCAGGTTTCTGCCTGCAAGGATGTCTCGCCAGGAACGGTATTGCTGAAGAGTGCTTCGGCTGATCTGACTTTCACGCAACGAGATTGTTCAACCCCTGCCCCGGTTTACCGCTTATTTAGCCGTGTCTACTACGTGAATGACAGTGATGAGTTGGTGCGTGCCGAGTTGGCGGGTGGGAACTACAACACCGTCACCTCGTTGGTCGATGGCATCGAGATCATGCGTTTCGAATATGGGATCGATACCGATGGTGACGGCCAGATTGACGAGTTCACTGCTGCCCCCGCAACGGCTCAATGGTCAGATGTGGTGGCAGTCAAGGTGTCGCTCATCGCGCGTAACCCAGAGCCCACAGCGGGCTACACCGACTCTCGTAGTTACACTCTCGCGGGAGAGGAGTACGAGGTGCCTGAAGCGCAAAGGGGGTTCAAGCGCCAGCTTTATTCCACCACTGTGCACTTGCGCAACGTGGCCGGGCGGAGGGAGCTGCCATGAGCAATTTTGAGTCGATCCGCCGACAGCGAGGGGCTGTGCTACTGGTGGCGCTGATAATGCTGCTGTTAGTGACGCTGATGGTGGTTAGCGGCTTCAATATGACTCAGACCAACCTTAAGGTCGTTCAAAATATGGAGAGTCGTAACCTTGCCAAGTATGCAGCCAATGCTGCCTTAGAAGAGGCAATAAGTTCCGCGCAGTTCCTCAGTTCGCCTTCCAATATTTTTCAGGCGTCATGCGGGCAGTCCAATCGCAAATGCTACGACTTCAATGGAGACGGCAGCGTCGATATAGCTGTTGTAGTGGATAGTCCGAGTTGCGTGATTGTTTTGCCGATCAAGAACTCTGCGTTGAACGTGGCAGATCCTTCCGACGCCAGTTGCTTTATTCCGGAATCCGAAAATTCCATGTGTGTAAATTCTGTTTGGGAAATGCGGGCAACGGCGCGTGACGTGCTTACAGGCGCTGAGGTCGTTGTGCGGCAGGGCGTTGCGGTTCGCGCGACCAGTAATAATATTGCGACGGCTTGTCCGGAGTAGCAGGAGGGCAATGTAATGATGAAGTGTCTGAATTGGTTGCAGCGTGTTCTTCTGCTCGCCGGATTGGGGGTTGCTGGGGCAGCTCAGGCTGAGGATATCGATATATTCGTGGGCAGTGCCGGTGCCGATAGTGGTCTGCCGAATATCATTTTCGTTCTTGATAATACCTCCAATTGGTCGCGGCAAAGCCAGCAATGGCCGGGCGGCTTGACCCAGGGGCAGTCCGAGGTGCGGGCAATCAAGCGCGCATTGGCCGGTCTGGTGGATAAGGTTAATGTTGGGCTGGTTGAGTTCACGACCGAGGGCAATGCCAACCAAGATGGCGGATATGTTCGGTTCAACTTGCAGCAGTTGACAGCGGCAAGCTACGCGCAACTTAGTAATACCTTGGTCGATGGTAGTGGCTCGATCTATCAGAATATCGAAGCGCCTGTCGAGAAGCGCAGTGCCAATACGCCCTATGGCAACTTGATGTACGACGTGTACAACTACCTGTCGGGAAGGGCGCAAAGCTTTTCGGGTGGTGGTACTCCGGCGAGCAAGGCTGATACTGGGGGCTATAGCTCGCAGTATGGCGTGTTCCGCTCACCGTTGACCTCCAATAGCATGTGCTCCAACACCTATGTGATTTTTATCGGTAATCCAAACAGTAGTGGGCCTACTGCCGATAGTGCAGCCAATAGTGCGGCGTTGCGCGCGCTCTATGCTGAGGTTGGAGGAACTCCCGATGGCTTGGCCGGCTCGACCGGCAGTGCACCTCTTCCAATACCAGAGTTTTCGCGCACCGATGTTACCGAGCCGTCCACTACTCTAGGATTCTCGAGTCAGTGCTATACGGATGCCGCTGTCGATAGCTGTACGGCGGCAGAGTCTACCGGTACTGGACTTTGTGTAGGTCAAACTAACTGTTCCTGCAGTATCACTACTAAGAGCACGAATACCTCCGGCTGCATCACATCGGGCAACCAGAATCAGCGGACTGCGCGGCTTGCCGTTTTGCAAGGGGGGGGGACAACAACGACGATAGAGCCCACTGACGGGGTGGATAGCTCCTCCGGCAGGGCTTGGAACTTCGATGATTGGGCCAAGTTCCTGCACGACTATGGTGTTCCTGTTAGCTACACCGACGCAGAGGGCGAGGTGCAGCAACAGCGTGTCAATGTCATCACCTATGCAATTGATGTGTTCAATAGGCAGCAGAACGAAGACCACACCGGGCTGATGCTCAGTGCATCTGAGGGTGTAGGGGGCGGCCGTTATTTCGCTGCGCGCAGTGAAGATGCAATCGTCGAGGCCATCGGTAATGCGCTGTCCGATATCCTCTCTACCAGTTCAACCTTTGCGGCTGTTACCCTGCCGCTGAGTGCGACCAACCGCGCTCAGCAGGAGAACCAGGTCTTTATCGGCATGTTCCGTCCGGACAAGGAGGCGCTGCCGCGCTGGTTCGGTAACCTCAAGCGCTACCAGATCACCTTGTTCAATGGTCGCCCCGAGCTCGCCGACGCCAATCGTAAGCAGGCGATCAACCCACTTTCCGGCTTTGCGACAGAGTGCGCGGAAAGTTTCTGGACAGAAGATTCTGGCGACTACTGGTCGGGGCTGAGTATCACTCCCCCGCCGCGCAGCCAATGCGTGGATGAATCCAACACTAATAGCGTATGGTCCGACTCGCCCGATGGTCCCTTTGTCGAAAAAGGGGGGGTGGCCCAGGTTACCCGTCGCAGTGATCT
The DNA here is from genome assembly GCF_003696305.1 of Pseudomonas sp. AOB-7. Taxonomy (GTDB): domain Bacteria; phylum Pseudomonadota; class Gammaproteobacteria; order Pseudomonadales; family Pseudomonadaceae; genus Aquipseudomonas. The sequence continues at coordinate 350,529 of NZ_RFFK01000003.1, forward strand.
CGATGCCCGCACTCTCTTCACTGTCGGAGCTAGCGGTTTAACTGCGCTGACCAGCTCTCATGTCGATCAGGCGCTGTTGGATTACATCATAGGCACCGAGCCTGGGGCCGGTGAAAAGATGCCGGCAGCCGAAGAGTCGGAAACTGGCGAGGAGCAAGACGTCGGTGGTCGGCCAAGTATCCATGGTGACGTTATCCATTCGCGGCCACTGACGATCAACTACGGCGGCAGCACAGGGATCTTCGTCTACTACGGCTCCAATGACGGGCTGTTCAGGTCGGTGCGTGCGGCGGATGGCGGGGAACAGTGGTCGTTGCTGGCGCCCGAGCATGTGGCCAAAATCAACCGGCTCTACCAGAACTCGCCGATTGTTGCCTTCCCGAATCAGGACATGACGGCCACGCCGACGCCGTTGCCGAAGGACTACTTCTTCGACGGTTCGATCGGGCAGATCGTGACATACGGCGAGAATAATCAAGTCAATAGCGCCTACATCTATCCTTCCATGCGGCGTGGTGGGCGGATGGTGTATGGCCTGAATGTAACCAATCCAACCTCGCCCACGCTTTTGTGGCGCTTCGGTTGCCCGAGCCTCGACAACGACACCGGTTGCCCAACGGGCTTTGAGGGGCTGGGCCAGAGCTGGTCGACTCCGCAAGGGGCTTTCGTGGCGGATACCAGTAACGCGGGGGCGAAGAAGGCTGTAGTCGTTTTTGGTGGTGGCTATGACAAATGCTTGGATAGCGATCAGGCGGCGTATCCATGCAGTTCCTCCGCCAAGGGCAAGGGCGTTTATGTTCTGGACGCTGTGAGTGGGGTCGTACTTCGCGGGCCGACTGATCTGTCGACCGATGCGCCTGTGGTTGCCGAGGTGGCGACTGTAGATATGGACTTCAACGGCACCGTCGATTTTGCCTATGCTGCGGACGCAGCCGGTGGGTTGTACAGAGTCAACTTCGCCACATTGAACGCGGATGGCAGTCTTACCGCCCTAGCGCAGAGCGCCTGGTCGATCACCAAGATCGCCAATACGCTGGATACGACCCGGCGGTTCCTGAACCGCCCAACCGTTGCAGTCCTCCGCGACAGCGTCTATGTCGCGCTTGGCTCGGGCAACCGTGAGCGTCCGTTGGAAAGCAATTACCCCTATGTTTCCAGCGTCCAGGATCGCTTCTATGCCTATGTGGATCTTCCTGGCGCTACTCAGTCAGGTGCCGTCGATTTGGATGGCAATCAGTTGGCCAACGTCAGCTTCTCCAATGTCGACGCTAACACCAGTTGTAATGTCGCAGGGCCGCGCGGTTGGTATATGAACTTGAATGGGCGAGGGGAGCAGATTGTCAATCCTGCAGCCATTGCAGGCGGTCAGGTACTGTTCAATTCCTATCAACCCGGAGGTGACAAGCCAGGGTTGTGTTCGCGGGCGCCGGGTATTGGCAAGGCTTATCAGCGGAGCCTGTTCACGCCGTCGTCTTGTGATCGTGATACCAGCACTGAAATTGTTGGCGGCGGCATGCCGATTCCGCCAATCATCACAACGGTCCCGGTAACGGACGCGGATGGAAATGGAGAGGAACTGGTGACCGTCTGTATCGGCTGCGAGGGCCTCAAGGTCAACGAGATCGTGCCGGAGACGGATCAAACCAGGCAGCGAATCTATTGGAATACGGATATTGATCGTTGATTGCAGGAGCTTGCCTGCTGATCATCATGTGGCTCGGCCGGTGGGCGAGCCACTGCAGAAACCAGTGGGTGTAGCCGTCGAGCGCAAGTCTTCCTCCAGTTGTTCCTAATAGGCGTGGGCGGCACAAACCGTCCCCCTAGTCCCTAAGCCTTACGCGTCTACCGGTCGGACACCTGTCTGGCCGCGGCGCGTTTTCCTCATCGCGCCTGCGATCTGCTAATGTGCCGTCCCGGCGGATGGCATGCACTTTCGTGCCAATTCAAAAAAATCCTATCGGTTCGCAGTATTCCTGCGGGCAGTGTCGCATTCGCCGCATCCCATTTTTCAAACGAATGTTTATTCGTTTAGTATTCGGGCCTTCGTCGGTTTTTGCGATGAGCGGCAACTTTTCATGGATGAGCGGTTGGTTTGTCGGGATTTCGCATCGCCGTTTATCCATGGCGCGGGCATTGTCTATGAGGCGCAGTGATGTCGCAGAAAGGATTTTCGCTAATCGAGCTGATGGTGACGCTCGCCGTGCTGGCCATTCTCCTCGGTGTGGCGGCCCCCGGCTTTTCGCAGATGCTGCGCGACAACCGCCTGGCTGCCGAGGCCAACGGCTTCGTCAGCATGCTCAACTATGCCCGCGGCGAAGCCGCTCAACGTGGCCAGCAGGTGCGCCTGCGCGGGCCGCTGCAGGATAGCGGCATATGGCAGGTGAGCCGGGTCGCGGATGATCTGCTGTTGCGCGAGTTTCCGGCCATGGAGGCGTTTTTCGTCCAGCCCGCCGGCGTGCAGGCGGTCGTCTTCGATGGCCAGGGACGCCTGGTCGCCAATGCGGCCAAGGCCCTGACCCTGAGCGTCGATACCCAGTATGGCGAGAGCGCGGCCCAGTATGCGCGCACCGTAACCATCGCCCTGTCCGGTGTGGTCTCGGTAGCCAAGGAGCAAGCGCGATGAGCCGATGCATGCAGCAGGGCGCCTCGTTGATCGAGGTGCTGGTCGCGGTGGTGATCTTTTCCCTGGCGATTCTCGGTCTGGCGGCCATGCAGCTCAACGCGCTGAAGGCCAACCAGAGCGCATCGGTTCGCTCGCATGCGGTGTTCCTCGCCTACGAGATGGCCGACCGCATGCGCGCTGGTCGTGGCGACGCCCAGGCCGGTCTCTACGACCTGGCGTTGGATGCCGAGCTGGCCTGCGTGCCGTCCGCAGAGGACGACTGCCTGCCGTTCCAGCGCGACCAGGCGCAGTGGCGCGCCAACCTGGCCAGCCAGCTGCCGGACGGTACCGGTGGCGTGGCTCGCGACGGGCAACGCTTCACCATCACGGTTCAATGGACAGAGGAGCGGGTGGGTGGCAGTCCGGCCCAGCAGTTCTCTTTCGTGACTCAGATCTGACGAGGTGGCTATGCGCAAACAGCGCGGTTTGAGCCTGATCGAGTTGATGGTGGCCATGTTGCTCGGCCTGATCGTCACCGGTGCGGTTCTGCAGGTGTTTCTCAGCAGCAAGACTACCTTCGTCATGCAGGGCAACCTGAACCGGCTGCAGGAAAACGGCCGTTTCGCTTTGCAGTATCTGGCGCAGCAGGTTCGCCCGGCCGGCATCGGCCTTGGCGTGCGCCTGCCGGAAGAAAGCATTTGCGTGGTGGCCAGCAATGCCGATCCGGCCGACTGGGCAGGCATCAATCGTCCCGTTTGGGGCCGTACCAGCGCAGGTGCCGCGGGCGAGCTGGGCGTGGCCGGCAGCGACGAAGTACATGTGTTCGCCAACGACGGTTGCGAGGCCTTCCTCACCGAGGGCGAGGTGATGGCGCCCGGCAAGAACGCCAACGTCAAGGTCGACCGCTACTGCCCGAGCATGCAACAGAATCAACTGGTGATGGTGGCGGATCTGCAGAAGGCGGTGGTGATCCGTATCACCAACGCCCCGAATGCCAATGTCAAGGAGCCGACCCTGGCCCATGCCGCGGGCACCAACAACGCTGCAGCCCTGTGCGGCGGCTTCAAATTCTCCGAGATTCGCTTCGAAAGCCCCGCGCGCATCTTCGGTTTCGCCCACCGGGTGTTCTACGTCGCCGAGACCGGGCGCAACGGCGTCGACGGCCGGCCGTTGCATGCTCTGTTCGTGCGCAATTCGGCCACCGGCGTCGCCGAGGAGATGGTCGAGGGCGTGCAGTCCATGCGCGTGCACTATGGACTGGTTGCCGCCGGCGGGGTGGGAGTGCGCGACTATCTGAGCGCCGCCGAGGTCGAGGCGGCCAACCGCTGGGATGACGTGCGCACCCTCAGTTTCGAGCTGCTGCTGGAGAGCGACGGCCAACTGGCCAGTGCCCGCGATCAGACGGTGGTGTTCGATGGGGCGGCGGTCGCCGCCGATGGACGTCTGCGCCAGGTCTACCGGACCGTGGTCGCCCTGCGCAACCGGATCGACTGATGAGGCCCTTTATGCAGATGAAACGGCAGCGGGGCGTGGTGCTCCTGGTATGCCTGGTGATGGTGCTGATCCTCACGGTGATCGGTCTGGCGTCCATGTCCGGCAGCACCCTGCAGGAGCGCATGGTCGGTGGTACCCGCGATTACAACACCGCCTTCCAGGCCGCCGAGGCGGCGTTGCGTAGCGGCGAAGCCTATGTGCGTCAGCAGGTGGAGGCCAGTGCCGATCCGGCCAGCCTGTTCCTGGTGGCGAGCGCCTGTCCGGTGCTGACCGCCGAGCAGTGGGCCGCGCCGGACAATCTCCGGCGCCAGCCTGCCACGCCGACCTGCACGGTGAGTAATTTCTACGGCGACGCCGCAAGCGGAACCACCTTCATCTGCGAGACCGACGGCTCGATCAGCGAGGATCGCGCCTTCGACTGCCTCAGCCGCACCTTCCTGTTCAATGTCGAGGCACGGGGTTACGGCAGCGGCGACGCGGAAGTCCATCTGCGCTCCACGGTGGCCATCGCCATTCGCGGACAGAACTGATCAAGGAGCATGAGATGCAAGCGGCAATGGCTTCCTTCACCCTGCGCGCGCTGCTGGCGGCGCTGCTGACCGGCGCGTCGTTGCAAGCCGCCTGGGCCTTTACCCCGGCGCAGTCGCCGCTCAACCTCGGCGGTCAGGTGGAGCCGAACATCCTGTTCATCCTCGACGACTCGGGCTCGATGCGCTGGGGGTTCATGCCCGATGAGTTGCGCCCGTCCTACATGGAATCCGGGCAGGGCTGGTACAACCAGGCCGAGTGTACCGGCCGTGGTGCCTATGGCGGCGCTTACACCCATTTCTGCAGCAAGGGCACGCGCCGTTATCTGACCTCCAGTCATCTGAATAAGGTGTATTTCAACCCGGCCGTCACCTACCTGCCACCGATCAAGAGCGATGGCCAGCGTTTCGCCAGCGCCAGCTTCAGTGCGGCCTGGCTCGATGGCTATGCCGGCAGCGCGACCGTGGACCTGCGCAGCAACTACATGGCGACCATGGACGATTATTTCGCCGCCAGCAGCTACGAATGCCTCAATCGGCGCTGCGACAACGTGCGTTACTACCGTGGCTTCGCCATCGGCAACGCCTCTGGCGGCGTGGCCGCCTTCTACCATGACTACGTCGGCGGCGGCAGCTGTGCCAGTAATCCGCGCCAGGACAGCTGCTACGCCGAGCGTGCCGTCAGCGCTGACCAGCAGCAGAACTTCGCCAACTGGTTTTCCTACTACCGTACTCGCATGCTGGCGGCCAAGGCCGGCGTCAGCCAGGCCTTCCATGGCCAGGGCGGCGATATCCGCGTCGGCTACGGCGCCATCAACCTTGCCGGCAACACGGTCGATGGCGTCGCCACCGATACCCTGGTGCGCGGCGTGCGGCGCTTCGAGGGCAGCGGCCGCAGCGATTTTTACGACTGGCTGTTCGCCGCCCAGGCCAGTGGCAGTACGCCGCTGCGCAAGGCTCTGGGCGATGCCGGCGAGTACTATTCGCGCGCCGATGCGCGCGGGCCCTGGAGTTCCACGCCGGGTGCCAGCGGTGGGCAGGACTATGCCTGCCGGCAGAGCTACAGCCTGCTCACCACCGACGGCTACTGGAATGGTGACGGCGCCGCCAACAGCGACGCGCAGGGCAACGTCGATAACGGCAACGGGCCGACCATCAGTGGGCCGGACGGCGCCACCTACCGCTACGTGCCCAAGTCGCCGTTCCGCGACAACCACGCCGGCACCCTGGCCGACGTGGCGATGTACTACTGGAGCCGCGACCTGATCGCCAACCTGGCCAACCGGGTGCCGACGTCGCCGGCCAATCCGGCCTTCTGGCAGCATATGGTGACCTTCGGCATCGGCCTGGGGGTCAGTGGCAGCGTCGATGCGCAGCAGGCGTTCGCCGCCATCGGCAGCGGCGCCTCCCTGACCTGGCCGGATCCGTCGGCCAGCGAGCCGGCCAAGATCGACGACCTGTTGCACGCCGCCGTCAACAGCCGCGGCGAGTTCTTCAGCGCCCAGGATCCGCAATCCTTCGCCAAGGCCTTGAGCGACACCCTGGGTTCGATTGCCGTGCGCAACGGCTCCAACACGGCGGCGGTGCCCAGCGCCCGGCGTCTGGACAGCGAGACCCTGGTCTACGAGGCCAACTTCAGCAGTGCCGACTGGTCCGGCAAGCTGCTGGCCAAGCGCCCGACGCAGACCAGCACGGGCATCGTCTTCAGCGACCAGTGGGAGGCCGGGAGGCTGATCAACCCGAGCGCCCGGCGGCTGTTCGGCCACAGCGGCGCGGCCGGCAGCGGCCAGGGCCTGGCGCTGAACTGGAGCGGGTTGTCCAGCGAGATGCGCGGGCACTTCGACAACAACCAGGCGCTGTTCGATTACCTGATGGGCAGCGATGCCAACGAGGCGCCCGCCGGGCTCAAGTATCGGTCGCGCAGTACGCTGCTGGGCGATATCGTCAATTCCACCCTGGTGCTCGCCAACAAGCAGAACTGGGGCTTCCAGGGGCGGGTGCCGGCGCCCGGCAACGGAGCCCAGGACTACAACGCCTTCGTCGCCGGCAAGGCCGGGCGCACGCCGACCCTGTTCGTCGGGGCCAACGACGGTTTCCTCCATGCCTTCGACGCCAACAGCGGCCGAGAATTGTTCGCCTACATGCCCAGCGGTGTGCTGAGCAATGTCAAACAGCTGGCCGCCAGCGACTACAACCACCGTTACTTCGTCGACGGCGGCCTACAGGTTCGCGACGCCGTACTCGACGGACGCTGGCGCTCGGTGCTGGTGGGCAGTCTCGGCGCGGGCGGCAAGACGGTATTCGCCCTAGACGTGACCGACACCTCCAGCAGCGGTTTCGACGCCAGCAAGGTGCTCTGGGAGATCAAGGACGATGCCGATCTGGGCCATGTGTTCGGCGACCCGGTGATCGGTCGCCTGAAGGACGGCAAGTGGGTGGCGATCTTCGGCAACGGCCACGGCAGCACCAACGACGACTCGGTGCTGCTGATCGTCGACCTGGCCAGCGGCGAGCTGAACAAGGTGCGCGCCGGTGCCGCGACCGGCGGATTGTCCAGCCCGTCCTTCGTCTATGCGCGCGACGACGACGGATACATCTACGTCGATGCCATCTATGCCGGCGACCTCAGCGGCAACCTGTGGAAGTTCAACCTGAAGAACAATGGCAGCGGCGCCGACGACTTCGAGGTCAGCCTGCGCTCCGGCGGCCGGCCGCAACCGCTCTACGTGGCCAGCGACAGCAGTGGCAAGCGCCAGCCGATCACCGTCAAGCCGGAGATCGCCCCCCACCCGCAGGAGGGCTTCGCAGGCAACATGATCTTCTTCGGCAGCGGACGCATGTACAGCGCCGGCGACGTCACCGATCGCAGCACCCAGAGCTTCTACGGCATCTGGGACAAGCCGGCCAGCAACGGCGGCTCCATCGCCTTCACTGGTCGCGGCGCGCTGGACGCTCGTTCCATCCTCTTCGAGGGCAGAGCGCACGAGCGTCTGGTGCGGGTGCTGGATCGGTCCGCCGGGCTCAACTGGGCCACGCAGCGCGGCTGGTACCTCGACCTGACCTCGCCGGTATCCGGCGCCCAGGGCGAGCGGGTGATCCATGCGCCGAGCATCCTGCTCAACCGCCTGGTGGTGCAGACCGCCATTCCGTCCAGCGACCCGTGCATGGGCGGCGGCAGCGGCTGGACCCTGGTACTCGACCTGGGGACGGGAGGACGGCTCAACTACACCCTGTTCGATATGAACAAGGACGGCAGTTTCGACAGCGGCGATACCGTGCTGGTCGACGGCGTGCCGATGGACGTTTCCGGCCTGGGCTCGGAGGGGGGCATTCCCACCGGCGGTTACGACCTGCTGGACGATAACAAGTACTGGCTCTGCCGCGGCACCGGGGTGGACGATTGCATTCCTGCCGCCAATGGTCTGAATGTCATCGAAGGGCGCCAGTCGTGGAATCAGATCAAGTAGCCCAGGCGCGGTCCAGGGCAAGGGCATGAGGGGGTAGGAGCGAATTTATTCGCGATTTCGCGATAGAGGCCAGGTGCCTCCTTGGTTCCTACAGGGCGCCGCCTGCTGGTTCTTTCCGCTTCGAGCGATTGCCCTGGCACACCCAATTTAGCGATGACAATGGCGCCGGTTCGGCGCCTCGGACTCAAACAGATGTCACGACAACAAGGTTTCACCCTGATCGAACTGATGATTGTGGTAGCGGTGATCGGCATCCTCGCCGCCATCGCCTATCCCAACTACACCGAGTACGTCGCCCGCGGCAAGCGCGCCGAGGCCAAGGCCGCGCTGATGGACGGCGCACAGAGCCTGGAGCGCCACTTCGCCGCTCAGGGCACTTACCTGGGCGCGGATGGCAACCTGGCGGCGGTGTTCCCGCAGGCGGCCGGTACCAGCTATACCCTGGCGGCCAGCGGCAACGCCACGGCCACCAGTTTCCTCCTGCAGGCCACTCGCACCGGCAGCATGGCCAGCGATCCCTGTGGCGACTTTCGTGTCAGCCACACCGGCGCTCGTACGCTGAGCAATGCCAGCCGTAGCGCCGCCGAGTGCTGGTAGCCGACGCGCTGCTGGCGTATAACGGGCCGCCTCGTCTTGCACGAGGCGGCCCGTTTTCGTTAGCCAAGATCCAAGCCTAGCGTCGCACAGCTGGCGAACTCGCCCGGTTCCTGTGCCGGTCGCCCGGATCACGGCGTATTCGTCCGAGGAAAAGTCATGCGCGTGTTGATCGTAGGGGGAGGGGCCATCGGCCTGTTGAGTGCCAGCCTGCTGGCGCAGGGCGGCGCCGAAGTGTGCCTGCTCGATCGCGGGCCCTTGGGCGGCGAATCCTCCTGGGCCGGCGGCGGCATCGTTTCGCCGCTCTATCCCTGGCGTTACGGCGCGGCGGTGACGGCGTTGGCGCATTGGTCGCAGGATTTCTATCCGGGGCTCGGCGAGCAGTTGCTGGCTGCGACCGGGATCGATCCCGAGGTGCATGTCACCGGCCTGTACTGGCTGGATCTGGACGACGAGGCCGAGGCGCTGGCCTGGGCGGCGCGCGAGGGGCGGGTGTTGCGGGCGGTGGAGATTGACGAGGTGCATGCCCGGGTGCCGGCGTTGGGAGCGGGCTTCGCGCACGCCATCCATATGCCGGGGGTGGCCAATGTGCGTAACCCGCGGCTGGTCAAGGCGCTGCGCGCGGCGCTGCTGGCGATGCCCAAGGTGCAGTTGCACGAGCAGTGTGCGGTCAGCGGCTTCATTCAGGAGGGGGGGCGGATCTGCGGCGTCACCACGGCCGACGGCGAGATTCGCGCGGAGCGTGTGGTGCTGGCCGCCGGGGCCTGGAGTGGCGAGTTGCTCAAGGGCCTGGGGATCGATCTGCCGGTGCAGCCGGTCAAGGGCCAGATGATTCTCTACAAGTGCGCCGCGGACTTTCTGCCGAGCATGGTGCTGGCCGGCGGGCGCTACGCGATCCCGCGGCGCGACGGCCATATCCTGGTGGGCAGCACCCTGGAGCATGCCGGCTTCGACAAGACGCCGACCGAGGTGGCCCTGGCCAGTCTGAAGGATTCGGCGGAGACGCTGTTGCCGGCGTTGAAGGAGGCCGAGGTGGTCGGCCACTGGGCCGGTCTGCGGCCGGGTTCGCCGGAGGGTATTCCCTTTATCGGCGAGGTGCCTTCGTATCCCGGGCTGTGGCTCAATTGCGGGCATTACCGCAACGGCCTGGTGCTGGCGCCGGCGTCCTGCCGCCTGCTGGCCGATCTGCTGCTGGGGCGCGAGCCGATCATCGATCCGGCGCCCTATGCGCCGGCGGGGCGGTTGGGCTAGCTTGGCCAGCTGCATGCGGTATCGATCCCGCGCTTTGGTGGATGTAAACAGCGACATCCACCCTGCGGAACGCTGTGTGTCTCCTAGTCGATCCCCAGTTTCTTCAGGCGGTAGCGCATCGAGCGGAACGTCAGGCCCAGGCGTTGGGCGGCGGCGGTGCGGTTCCAGCGGGTTTCTTCCAGGGCCTGCATGATCAGCTTGCGCTCGACGCCTTCGAGGTAGTCCTCCAGGTTGTCGATCTGCGCCAGGCTGGTTTCGCCGGCCTCGCCGCTCGGGCCGCCGGCGTCGGCCAAGCGCAGGTCGGCGGCGCTGATCTGGTCGTCCTCGCACAGGGTGTAGGCGCGTTCGAGCATGTTCTCCAGTTCGCGCACGTTGCCCGGGAAGCGGTAGTTCTTCAGTTTTTCCAGCGCCTCGGGTTGCAGCTTGGCGGCGGCCAGGCCGCTGCCGTCGGCCAGGCGCGCGAGCATCACCGTGGCCAGCTGGGCGATGTCCTCGCGGCGCTCGCGCAGCGGCGGCACGCGCAGCTCGATGACGTTGAGGCGGTAATAGAGGTCCTGGCGGAAGCGCCCGGCGGCCACCTCGGCGGCCAGGTCCTTGTGCGTGGCGCAGAGGATGCGCACGTCCACCACCACTTCCTGCTGGCCACCGACGGCGCGCACGGCCTTCTCCTGGATCGCGCGCAGCAGCTTGACCTGCATCGGCAGTGGCAGGTCGGCCACTTCGTCGAGGAACAGAGTGCCGCCGTTGGCGGCCTGGAACAGGCCCTGCTTGTCCTCGATGGCGCCGGTGAAGCTGCCCTTCTTGTGGCCGAAGAACTCGCTCTCCATCAGCTCCGAGGGGATGGCGCCGCAGTTGACCGGAACGAACGGCTGCTCGGCGCGCGGGCCCTGTTCGTGGATCAGTCGCGCCACCAGTTCCTTGCCGCTGCCCGACTCGCCGCTGATATAGACCGGCGCCTGACTGCGGGCGAGTTTCTGGATCTGCTTGCGCAGCGCCTTCATCGGTGGCGAGTCGCCGAGCAGGCGGTTGTCGACCGGCGCGTCCTCGCCCTCGGGAGAGCGGATGCGCAGGGCGGTGGCGACCAGTTCGCGCAGCCGGCCGAGGTCCACCGGCTTGGTGACGAAGTCGAAGGCGCCGGCCTTGAGCGCGTTGATCGCGGTGTCCAGGCTGCCGTAGGCGGTGATCATCGCCACCGGGACCTGCGGGTGGCGCTGCTGGATGTGCTGCACCAGCTCCAGGCCGGTACCGTCGGGCAGGCGCATGTCGGTCAGGCACAGGTCGAAGGGTTCACGCGCCAGCCACTCGCGCGCTTCCTTGACGTTGCGCGCGCTGCGCGTGTCCAGCTTCATCCGGCCGAGGGTGATTTCCAGCAGTTCGCGGATGTCCGGTTCGTCGTCGACGATCAAGGCTCTCTGGCGGGTCATGGTCAGCTCAGTTTGCGCGGGTGGGCGAAGGTGATGCGAAAGCAGCTGCCGCCGCCTTCGCGGGGTTTGTAGTCGAGGCGCGCCTGGTTGCCCTGGCACAGCTCGCGGGAAATATACAGGCCCAGGCCCGTGCCCTTGTTCTCGGTGGTGTAGAAGGGCTCGAAGATGTGTTGCTCCTGCTCGGGCGGCACGCCGGGGCCGTCGTCGAGGATTTCCAGCACCGGCAGGTCGCTGGTCTCGTCGCGGAACAGGCGCAGCCAGACCTGGCCGCTCTTGTGCTGCTTGGCGCTGTAGCGCAGGCCGTTTTGCACTAGGTTGGTCAGCACCTGGGTCAGCTGGTGCGGGTCCATGCGCGTCTGCAGGCTGCCGCCCTGGGTCTCCAGGTGGATCTGCCGGTCCGCCGGCGCCGAGCTGCGGAACTCGCTGGCGAAGCGGTGCAGCCAGTATTTCAGGTCGAGCAGTTGCGGCTCGGCCTGGCGCCGGCGCGACAGCTGCAGGACGTTCTCGATCACCATGTTCATGCGCTTGGAGTGATCCTGGATGATCTGCGCCAGGCGCTGGTCCGGGCCCTGCAGCTCTTCCGACTCCTGCAGCAGCTGCGCGGCGTGGCTGATGGCACCGAGCGGGTTGCGGATCTCGTGGGCGATGCCGGCGGTCAGTCTTCCCAGGGAGGCCAGCTTGAGTTGCTGGGCCTGCTGGGCGATCTGCGAGATGTCGTCGAGAAACACCAGGGTGTGCTGCTGCTCGCCGCGCTGCAGGGAAATGAAACTGGGTTGCAGCACCGCGCCGCCGGGCTGGGCCTGCAGGTTGTCCGGGCGCAGGGTGGGGTTGTGCTGCCACTGCTGCAGGCGCTTGACCAGCTCGGGGCAGTGCGGGTCGATGATCTTGCCGGTCAGTTCGCCGCGCCCCAGCAGCTGGGTGGCGCCCTGGTTGGCCAGTAGCACGCGGTGCTGGCTGTCGAGCACCAGGATGCCGGTGCGCATGCGCTGGAGGATCTGCGCGTTGAGTTCTTCCAGGTTGGCCACGTCGGCGGCGCGTTGCTCGGCCAGGCTCTCGCTCAGGCGCAGGCGGCGGGTGATGCCCTGGACGAACAGCGCGCCGGCGAAGCACAGCGCGCCGAGGGCGCCGGCCTGTACGTACTGCGCGGCGGCGGCCGGGCGGCTGAGGCTGAGGTAGAAGGTCAGGTAGATCAGCGCCATCGCGGCGACGGCGGCTATCAGCAGGCCGATGCGTCCGCGCAGCAGGATATTGGCGATGGCCACCGCCACCACCAGCAGGTTGCCGATGCCGCTGGGCGTGCCGCCGGCGGCGTAGAACAGGCCGGAGAGGAAGATCACGTCGACCAGCGCCAGGCTGAACAGCTGCATCAGGTGCCTGGGCTTCTGCACCAGCACGGCGATGAAGATATTCATCACCAGGTAGATCCAGCTGCCGGTGCGAAACAGCTCGATATGCACCACGTCCAGCAATTGCTCGTCGAGGTTGCTGGAGATCAGCAGGATCAGCGCCAGGCCGATGCTCAGGCGATAGAAGTGGTAGAGCCTGAGGATGCGCCGCCCCTGCGTGCTGTCGAGGACGCTGGCGTCAGCGATCACCGGCGTGCGGGCCTTGTTCGAGGTGGGCCTGGCTGCAGTACCAGCGCTGATCCTGGCTCAGTGCCTGGCTTTGCGGCACGTGCACGCCGCAGTGGGCGCAGCGCACCATGGGCGCGGCGGCGTCCTCGCGCGGACGCGGGCGTTTCGGTTTGCTGACGAAGCGGCGCCAGATCCAGATCGCGGCGAAGATCACGGCGATCCAGAACAGCAGGCGGAACAGGCCCATGGTGTGCTCTTTAGTCGGTTAAAGCCGGCAGTTTAGCCAAGCCGCGGCCATCGGCACAGGGGCCGGGTGGCAGGCTGTGCGCTGATTCCGGGCAATAAAAAAGGGAGGCCGTGGCCTCCCTTCTATGCGGACGTAGCGATCAGTCGAACAGGCCGAAGGTCAGGTAGCTCCAGATCGAACGCTTCTTTTCGGTCTCGCCGGTCTCGGCGTCCTGCTGCAGCTCAGCCGGAATCTGCTGCTCGGCATCTTCGTACTGACGGATCACGTCCTGGCTGGCGCGGGTTTCGCCCGGCGGCAGCGGGGTGTCGGTCTCGATCAGGCCGAGGGTGGCCTTGGCCAGCCAGGAGCGGTTGTCCGCCTCTTCCTCGCGCGGCACGAACTGGCCGTCGACCAGGCTGGGGTGGTCGGGGTAGTTGAGCTTGAGGGTTTCCAGGCTGGTGGCGGCCAGGTCGTCAAGGGACAGGCGCTGGTAGGCCTCGGTCATGATCGCCAGGCCGTCGCCGACCGCCGGGGTTTCCTGGAAGTTTTCCACCACGTAGCGGCCGCGGTTGGCGGCGGCGACGTAGGCCTGGCGCTTGAGGTAGTAGTGGGCGACGTGCACTTCGTAGGCGGCCAGCAGGTTGCGCAGGTAGATCATGCGCTGCTTGGCGTCCGGCGCGTAGCGACTGGTGGGGTAGCGGCTGGTGAGCTGGGCGAACTCGTTATAGGAGTCGCGCGCCGCGCCGGGGTCGCGCTTGGTCATGTCCAGCGGCAGGAAGCGCGCCAGCAGGCCGCGGTCCTGGTCGAAGGAGGCCAGGCCCTTGAGGTAGTAGGCGTAGTCGACGTTGGCGTGCTGCGGGTGCAGGCGGATGAAACGCTCGGCGGCGGACTTGGCGGCCTCCGGCTCGACGTTCTTGTAGTAGGCGTAGATCAGCTCCAGCTGCGCCTGCTCGGCGTAGCGGCCGAACGGGTAGCGCGATTCCAGGGCCTTGAGCTTGCTGATGGCGCTGGTGTAGCTGCGGTTGTCCAGGTCGGCCTGGGCCTGCTGGTACAGCTCCACCTCGCTCAGGTTTTCGTCGACCTCCGGCTGCTTCGAGGAGCAGGCGGCGGTGAGGGCGAGGATGGCGATCAGCAGCAGGTGTCTCACTTGCATGGCGGCTTGCGTCCCTGTGACGGCCGCGCGGCCGTCCTGTTATGATGAGCGCCCCCTGGGTTCCCCTGGGGCAAAGACGCCGTATTTAACCACAAGCCCGTAGCCGAAACCAAAGGCCGGGCTCCCGCCGTTGCCGAAGATGACTTCTATCAATAAACAGCTGATCCAACTCCAGGCCACCGTGCCCTTCGAACAGGGCGGGCAGCGCCTCGACCAGGTGGCGGCGCAGCTGTTCGGCGAGTTCTCCCGCTCGCGCCTGTCCGCCTGGATCAAGGACGGCCGGCTGACCGTCGACGGCGCCGTGGCGCGCCCGCGCGACATCGTCCATGCCGGCGCGCAGCTGGTGCTGGACGCCGAGCAGGAAGCCCAGGGCGAGTGGCTGGCGCAGGATATCGAACTGAACATCGTCTACGAGGACGAGCACCTGCTGGTGATCGACAAGCCGGCCGGTCTGGTCGTCCACCCCGCGGCCGGACACGCCGACGGCACCCTGCTCAACGCCCTGCTGCACCACGTGCCGGACATCGTCAACGTGCCGCGCGCCGGCATCGTCCACCGCCTGGACAAGGACACCACCGGCCTGATGGTGGTGGCCAAGACCCTGCAGGCGCAGACCATCCTGGTCGAGCAGTTGCAGAAGCGCACGGTCAGCCGCATCTACGAATGCATCTGCATCGGCGTGATCACCGCCGGCGGCACCATCGACGCGCCCATTGGCCGCAGCTCGGCGCAGCGCCAGCGCATGGCGGTGACCGACGGTGGCAAGCCGGCGGTCAGCCACTACCGGGTGCTGGAACGCTACCGCTCGCACACCCACGTGCGGGTCAAGCTGGAAACCGGGCGCACCCACCAGATTCGCGTGCACATGAGCCACGTCGGCTACCCGCTGGTGGGGGACCCGGTGTATGCCGGGCGCTTCCGCATTCCCCCGGCGGCCAGCCCGAGCCTGGTGCAGAGCCTCAAGGAATTCCCGCGCCAGGCGCTGCACGCGCGCTTCCTCGAGCTGGACCACCCGGCCACCGGCAAGCGCATGAAGTGGGAGTCGCCGCTGCCGGACGACCTGGTCTGGCTGCTCACCCTGCTGCGCCAGGACCGCGAGGCATTCGTCGGGTGAACGCCTGGGCACATGACTGGTTGACCCCGGACTGGCCCGCGCCGGCCAGGGTGCGCGCCTGCGTCACCACCCGCCGCGGCGGGGTCAGCGCGGCGCCGTTCGACAGCCTCAACCTCGGCGAGCACGTCGACGACGACCCCGCCGCCGTGGCCAAGAACCGTCAGCGCCTGCTCAGCCAGCTGGGTTGCCAGCCGGCCTGGCTGCGCCAGGTGCATGGTATCCAGGTGGTCGCCGCCGACCCGGCGCGGGTCGCCGAGGCCGATGCCAGCTGGACCGCCACCCCTGGGATCGCCTGCACCGCGATGACCGCCGACTGTCTGCCGGCGCTGTTCTGCGACCGCGCCGGCACTCGGGTGGCCGCCGCCCATGCCGGCTGGCGCGGGCTGGCCGGCGGCGTGCTGGAGGCCACCGTGCAGGCGCTCGACGTGGCGCCCGAGGACCTGCTGGTCTGGCTTGGCCCGGCCATCGGCCCGGCGGCCTTCGAAGTCGGCGCCGAGGTGCGCGAGGCCTTCGTCCGCCAGCACGGCGAAGCGGCAAGCGCCTTCGTGCCTGGCGCCAATGCCGGCAAGTACATGGCCGATATCTACCAGCTGGCGCGCATCCGCCTGGCCGCCGTCGGCGTCACTGCGGTCAGCGGCGGCGGCCTGTGCACCTACAGCGACCCGCGTTTCTATTCCTACCGGCGCAGCCCACGCACCGGGCGTTTCGCCTCGCTGATCTGGCTGCAACCCTGAGTCGGGATACCCTGGCCGCGTAGGGTGGATCGCGCTTTATCGATCCACCGCTCTGGTGGATATAAAAAGCGATATCCACCCTACGGCCATCCCGCCATCCCGCCATCTCCGCTAATCGGCGCTTTTGTAGCTCTTAATCACCATCATCAATAGTGCTGTGCCGAGCGAGACGACCGGTCATATGCTCGGCGCCATGAACAGCATTCGACTCGACAAGCGCGACCTGATCCTGAGCAAGGGCTCGGCGGTGATGACCCGTCGCGGCTACCACGGCACCGGGGTACAGGAGATCGTCCAGGCCGCCGGGATTCCCAAGGGCAGCTTCTATCACTACTTCGCCAGCAAGGAAGACTTCGCCCTGCAGGCGCTGGCCTTTATCTACCGTCCGCGGCTGGAGCGTTATGCCCAGGCGCTGGGCAACCCGGCGCTGAGCCCGCGGGCGCGCATCCTCGGCTACTACCGCGACCTGCTGGCGCACTTCGCCCGCCAGGATTCGCCGCAGTACCACTGCTTCATCGGCAGCCTGAGTTTCGAGATGAGCGAGATGCTGCCGGCCATCGGCGCCGAAGTGGAGGCCATCCAGCAGGCCTCGGTGGAGATCCTCCGTCAGTGCCTGGAGCAGGCGCGCGCCAGCGGCGAGCTGAGCGCTGACGAGGACTGCGGCAACCTCGCGATCTTTATTGCCAACGCCTGGCAGGGCGTGCTGGCGCGGCTCAAGGTGGGCCGCAGCCTGCAGCCGCTGGAAGCTTTCGTGTTGCGCCTGGAGCGTCTGCTGCAGGCCTGATTTTTCTTGACCCTTGAAACGAGACGACCGGTCGGTTGGCCGGCCCCAGGAGACCCCATGAGCGCCCCCGTACAAGCCCTGTTCGCCCCCTTCCGCCTCGGCAACCTGGAGCTGCCGACCCGCGTGGTTATGGCGCCGATGACCCGTTCCTTCTCCCCCGGCGGCGTGCCCAACGCCCAGGTGGTGGAGTACTACCGCCGCCGCGCCGCCGCCGGCGTCGGCCTGATCATCACCGAGGGCACCACGGTCGGCCACCAGGCCGCCAACGGCTACCCCAACGTGCCGCGTTTCCATGGCGAGGACGCCCTGGCCGGCTGGAAGCAGGTGGTCGAGGCGGTGCATGCAGAGGGCGGCAAGATAGTTCCGCAGCTGTGGCACGTGGGCAACGTGCGACGCCTGGGTACCGAGCCGGACGCCGGCGTGCCGGGCTACGGGCCGATGGAGAAGCTCAAGGACGGCAATGTCGTGGTGCACGGCATGACCAAACAGGATATCGACGAGGTGATCGCCGCCTTCGCCCAGGCCGCGCGCGATGCCAAGGCCATCGGCATGGACGGTGTGGAGATCCACGGCGCCCACGGCTACCTGATCGACCAGTTCTTCTGGGAAGGCTGCAACCAGCGCACGGACGAGTACGGTGGCGACCTGGCCGGCCGCTCGCGCTTCGCCATCGAGCTGATCCAGGCGGTGCGCGCCGCGGTCGGCCCGGACTTTCCGATCATCCTGCGCTTCTCGCAGTGGAAGCAGCAGGACTACAGCGCCCGCCTGGTGCAGAGCCCCGAGGAGCTGGAAGCCTTTCTCAAGCCGCTGTCCGAGGCCGGCGTGGATATCTTTCACTGCTCGACCCGGCGCTTCTGGGAGCCGGAGTTCGCCTGCAGCGACCTCAACCTGGCCGGCTGGACCCGTCAGCTCACCGGCAAGCCGACCATCACCGTCGGCAGCGTCGGCCTGGACGGCGAGTTCCTGCAGTTCATGGTCAAGACCGACAAGGTCGCCGAGCCGGCCAGCATCGACAACCTGCTCGAGCGGTTGCACAAGCAGGAGTTCGACCTGGTGGCGGTGGGCCGCGCGCTGCTGGTCGACCCGGACTGGGCGCTGAAGGTGCGCGAAGGGCGCGAGGGCGACATCCTGCCGTTCAGCCGCGATGCGCTGATGCAGCTGGTCTGAGGCTTCTTCCCCGGGCGCCGGTCTGCGGCGCCCACTTTCGAGCCCCGGCACATCGGGGCTTTTTTACGCCCGCTGGCAGGGTGCGGGGTGCGCCTCGGCTGCCTAGCCTGGCTGCAATCCGGCAGGGCTCAGGGCCCGGGCGCCTTGCCCCGGATTGCGGCCGCGCCAGCCCTGTCGGCGACCTTGGGCGGTGCCTGCAGGGCGCCGCGCAGGTGCTGTTCGAACAGCTGGACGATGCCGTCCCAGCCCTGTCTGCCGGCGTGCTGGCGGGCATTGAGGCGAACCCGGCGCAGGGTCTCGTCGTCTTCCAGCAGCCAGCAGGCCGCCTCGCAGAAGCCGTGCTCGTCGCCGGGGCGGGCGAGGGCGCCGTTGTGCCCGTGGTGAATATGCTGGGCGGCGGCGGCCTGGTCGTAGGCCACCACGCCGAGGCCCGAGGCCAGCGCCTCCAGCACCACGTTGCCGAAGGTCTCAGACAGGCTGGGAAACAGGAACAAATCGCCCGAGGCATAGTGTGCGGCCAGCGCCTCGCCGCGTTGCAGGCCACAGAACACCGCGTCCGGCAGCTGCGCCTGGAGACTGGCGCGCTGCGGGCCGTCGCCCACCAGGATCAGGCGCATGCGCCGGCGCGGCTGGCTCGCCTGCAGGGCGGTGAAGGCCTTGCCCAGCAGGCCGAGGTTCTTCTCCGCGGCCAGGCGGCCGACATGCAGCACGGCCAGCTCGTCGGGGCCCAGGCCCCAGCTGGCGCGCAGCGCCTCGCTGCGCCGGCTGGGGTGGAACAGCTGGCTGTCGACGCCGCGGGCGAGCAGGGCCAGGCGCTCGAAGTCGCGCCGCTGCAGCTCGATCTGCTGCCCGGCGCTGGGCACCAGGGTCAGTTGCGAGCGGTTGTGGAACCAGCGCAGGTAGTTGGTCAGCAGGCGGGTCAGCAGACCGACGCCGTAGTGCCCGGTGTACTGCTGGAAGTTGGTATGAAAGCCGCTGACCACCGGGATGCCCAGGCGCCGGGCGGCGCGCAGGGCGGACAGGCCGAGCGGGCCTTCGGTGGCGATATAGAGCACGTCCGGGCGTTGCCGTTGCCAGCGCCGCAGCAGCTTGTGCAGCGCCGACTGGCCCCACTGCAGGCCGGGGTAGCCGGGCAGCGGCCAGCCGCGGGTCAGCAGCAGGTCGGCGTCCAGCGGCTGCGCCGGGTCCGTCGCCTGGCGCGGGCGCACCAGCTGCACGCGATGGCCGCGGCCGCGCAGGCCCTCGACCAGGCGGCCGAGGGTGTTGGCCACGCCGTTGATTTCCGGCGGGTAGGTTTCGCTGATCAGGGTGATTTGCAGGGCGGTCGGGTTCATGACGGCAGTGTGGGCCGCCGCCATGTAGCCCATGTGACGTCAGGGTTGCGTTTTTGTGACGGGCTCCGCGCCGCGTTCGCGCACCCAGAACAGCGTGGCGCCGGCCACCGCCGCCGGCATGACGAGGATATTGACGAAGGGAATCAGCAGCGCGGCGTAGGTGATGCCGCCGAAGCTCAGGCTCTGCCAGCGCTTTTCGCGCAGCCAGGCGAGCATGTCCTGCCAGCTCAGCTTGTTGTTGTCCGCCGGGTAGTCGATGTACTGCACCGCCATCATCCACACGCCGAACAGCAGCCACAGCGGCGCGGCCACCAGGTTGACCACCGGGATGAAGCTCAGGATCAGCAGGGCGATGGCGCGCGGCAGGAAATAGGCCAGCTTGCGCGCCTCGCGGCCGAGGGTGCGCGGCACCATGGCCGCCAGTTCGGCCCAGCTGAAGGGCGGGAAGTGATCCTCGCCGCGCACCACCACCTCGACCTTCTCGGCGAGAAAACCGTTGAACGGCGCGGCGATGATATTGGCCAGCAGGGTGAAGCTGAAGAACACCATCAGCAGCACCAGCACCACGAACAGCGGCCACAGCAGGTACTCGAGAAAGCTCAGCCAGCTCGGCAGGCTGGGCATGAAGGCATCGACCCAGCCGCCGAACTGCTGCACGGCGACGCCGATCAAGGCGACGAAGAGGATCAGGTTGACCGTCAGCGGCAGCAGCACGAACAGGCGCAGGCCGGGGCTGAGCACCAGCTTCAGGCCTTCGCGCAGGTATTGCGGGCCGGACAGAACGGGGGCAGCGGGCATGAGGGGCTCCAGGGTGGTTGAGTCGCGCGACCATACCGACTTTGCCGGGGCGGCGAAAGTTCAGCGGTTCATGGCTCCGCCGTGCTGGCCTGCGGCTGGTACAGCACCACCTGGTTGCGCTTGCGCTTGGCCAGGTACATGGCGCTGTCGGCGGCCTTGATCAGCGCCTCGGCCTCGCCGGCGTGCAGCGGGCAGAGGGCGATGCCGATGCTCGGGGTGACGAAGTCGATGCGCTCGCCGAGTATGTCGAACGGCGCGCCGAGGCTGGCCAGCATACGCTCGCCCAGGGCCTGCGCGGCCTCGGCGCTGGCGCCGGCGAGCAGCAGGGTGAATTCGTCGCCGCCCAGGCGGTACAGCTTGCCGGGCTGGCGCAGGCCGTGCTGCAGACGCGCGGCGATGGCCACCAGCAGGGCGTCGCCGGCGTCGTGGCCGAACTGGTCGTTGACCTGCTTGAAGTGGTCCAGGTCGATGAACATTAGGGCCAGCGGGCCGGCGTTGCCGCTCAGCGCCTGGTCGAGGTCGTGCTGCAGCTGTTCGTTGAACGCCTTGCGGTTGCCCAGGCCGGTGAGTGGGTCGCGGTAGGCCAGGTCGTGCAGGTGGCGCTGGTAGGCCATGCGTTCGCTGACGTCGCGCAGGATGCCGCGGTAGCCGAGCAAGGCGCCGCCGCGCTCGCGGATGGCGCTGACCCGCGCCTCGCAGTCCAGGGTCTGGCCGTCGCCGCGGCGAAAGCGCGCGGTGAAGGTGTCGCGGCTGGCGTCGTCGCGCGCCTGCTGGAACAGCTGGCGGGCGCGCTCGACCTCGTCGCCGGCCAGCAGCTCGACGAAGGGGCGGTGCAGCAGCTGGTCGTCGCGGTAGCCGAGCAGGCGCTCCAGGGCGCGGTTGAAACGCTGCAGGCGGCCCTCGGCGTCCACCTCGAAGTAGCCGTCGTGGATCGCGTCGAGCACCACGCGGTCGCGCGCCTCGCTCTGTTCCAGGCGCTCGAGCATCTGGTTGAGGCCGGTGCTGAGCGCGCCCAGCTCGTCGCGGCCGAGGTCGCCGACCCGCGGCAGGCGGGCCTGGTCGCCGATGGCGGCGATCTCGCCATTGAGCCGGCCGAGGCGGCGCAGCACCCAGAACTCCAGGCCGATGTACACCAGCAGCGCCGCCGCCAGGGCGATCGCCAGGCTGAGGCCGAGGAAGAAGTGGATGGCCTCGCCGCCCTTGCGGAAGTTGATGCGCTCGCCGGTCAGCTGCAGGCGCAGTTCCGGCTCGCCGAGGCTGTTGGCCGATTGCAGCTCGATACGCTGACGCTGCGCGTCGAGCAGGCTGCGCGGGCTGAGCCAGCCCTGCGGCAGCGGGGTGTCGGCGGGCAGGGCCAGGCGTTGCCAGTCGTCGTCCATCGCCACGGGCGGCAGCAGGCGCAGGTCGCCGAGGGTGCGCAGCTGCAGGTTCTCCTGGCGTGCGCCGTCGAAGAAATAGCCGGCCAGCAGGCTGCCGATGGCCTCGGCGCTGCCCTGGCTGTTGCTCACCGCGCTGACCGTCAGCAGCAGCGGCACGCCCTGCACCAGCAGCAGCTGGCCGGACTGGAACTGCGCATCGCCGCCGTGCTGCAAAAGGCCCAGGCGCTGACTGCGGGCGAGGATGTCGCGGCGCAGGCTGGCGATGCTGCGCGGGCGCTCGCCGCCGACCGGGAGCATGTCGAGCAGGTCCGGCGGCGCCCATTGTTCGACCACCACCTGGCCGCGGTCGTCGAGCAGCACCATGAAGTCGAAGTCGAGGTTGGCCAGTTGCCCGGGGTCGAGGTTGCGCCGCAGGAAGCGGCTGCGGTCGCCTTCGCCGAGCAGCAGCTCGTAGCTGCCGTCCCACCAGGCATAGCTGCGCAGCAGGCTGCTGGTGCGGTGGATATGGGCGAGCAGCAGGGCATGCGCCTTGTGCGCCTCGGCCTGCAGGCGCAGGTTGTCCTGCTGGTCGAAGCGGCTCAGCAGCAGGCGCTCGGAGAGGCCGTAGACGGCCAGCAGGGTCAGCACCAGCAGGGGGGCGAACAGCGAGAACAGGCGGGTGCGCAGGGTCATGACGGCATTCGTCCCTGAAGTCGATGGGCCCAGTATAGCCAGGGCGGACGATCCTTCCGGTCGATAGCGGGGCTCTATGTCGCGCATTGGCAATGGGTATTTCCGCTCGCGCCGAGCGCTCGCTAGCCTGGCGACCAGTTTCACACTTTGCCGGGCTCCCCCTGCGTCAGCCTTACCCACGTGCTCGGGAGCCCGTTCTTATCTCAGCCGGCGCAGGTGCCGGGAGGAGTAGTCGATGTCTGCCATTCGCCATGCCCGCGTCATCATCCTGGGTTCCGGGCCGGCCGGTTACAGCGCTGCGGTGTACGCGGCGCGGGCCAATCTCAAGCCGCTGCTGATCACCGGCATCCAGGCCGGCGGCCAGCTGACCACCACCACCGAAGTGGACAACTGGCCGGGCGATCCCCACGGCCTCACCGGCCCGGCGCTGATGCAGCGCATGCAGGAACACGCCGAGCGCTTCGAGACCGAGATCGTCTTCGACCATATCAACGCGGTGGACCTGGTCGGGCCGCGCTTCACCCTGGTCGGCGACAGCGCCATCTACAGCTGCGACGCGCTGATCATCGCCACCGGCGCCAGCGCCCGTTACCTGGGGCTGCCCAGCGAGGCGGCGTTGATGGGCAAGGGCGTCTCGGCCTGCGCCACCTGCGACGGCTTCTTCTACCGCGGTCGCCCGGTGGCGGTGGTCGGTGGCGGCAATACCGCGGTGGAGGAGGCGCTGTACCTGGCCAATATCGCCAGCAAGGTGACCCTGATCCACCGTCGCGAGACCTTCCGCGCCGAGAAGATCCTGCAGGACAAGCTGCGCGCGCGGATCGCCGAGGGCAAGATCGAGCTGCGCCTGAATGCCGAGGTGGACGAGGTGCTGGGCGATGCCGGCGGCGTCACCGGCGTGCGCCTGAAACACCAGGACGGCGCCAGCAGCGAGCTGGCCGTGGACGGCCTGTTCGTCGCCATCGGCCACACCCCCAACACCAGCCTGTTCGAGGGCCAGCTGGCGCTCAAGGACGGTTACCTGGTGGTCAACGGCGGGCGCGAGGGCAACGCCACCGCCACCAGCATCCCCGGCGTGTTCGCCGCCGGCGACGTGGCCGACTCGGTCTATCGCCAGGCGATCACCTCGGCCGGTGCCGGCTGCATGGCGGCGCTGGATGTCGAGCGTTATCTCGACGGGCATTGAGCTCCGGTTGTGGACAACGCCCCGGCATCGCGAGATGGCGGGGCTTTTTCGTGGTAGCCCCCCACCCACTATGACTCAATCCGGCCAGTGCCAGGCCGGTTCGTCCAGCAGGCCCTGGCCGCGGATGCCGGTCTGGCCCAGCGCTTTGTCCAGCTCCAGGGCGTTGCACGCCGGGCTTTGCTTGAGCGTGGCGATCAGGCGGCTGGCGTGGGACACCACCCACACCTGGGTGTGCTGCGAGGCGGCGATGATCAGGCGGCCGAGCGCGGGCAGCAGATCCGGGTGCAGGCTGGTTTCCGGTTCGTTGAGCACCATCAGCGACGGCGGCCGCGGGGTGAGCAGGGCGGCCACCAGCAGCAGGTAGCGCAGGGTGCCATCGGATAGCTCGGCGGCGCTCAAGGGGCGCAGCAGGCCTTCCTGGCGCAGCTCGACGGCGAAGCGTCCGCCGGCCTGGAAGTCGATATGCAGGCGGCTGCCGGGAAAGGCGTCGTCGATGGCGGCATCCAGCGCGGCGCGGTCGCCGATCTCGCGGATGGTCTGCAGCGCCGCGGCCAGGTCGCGGCCGTCGTGATGCAGCACCGGTGTGCGCGTGCCTAATTGCGGCTGGCGCGCCGGGGCCTCGGCGTCGCTGCGAAAGTGATCGTAGAAACGCCAGCGGCGGATGGTTTCGCGTAGCTGGAAGACTTCCGGGCAGCTCGGGTCGTTGCCGATCTGGTCGAACAGGCTGTCGTAGCTCGGCAGGTGCTGGGCCAGCACCTGCCAGCTGCGGCCTTCGCGCAGGCGCACCATGGGCCCGGCGCGATCCACCAGCAGCGAGGCGGGGCGGTAGCTGGCGCCGGCCCAGATGCACTCGCGCTTGATCTCCGGGTCGAGGGCGAAGGCCGAGCGGCTCGGCTCGGGCAGGCCGAGGGCAATCGCATAGCCGAAATCCTCGCCGGCAAAGCCCAGGCGCAGACGCATCGCGTGCTGCCGTGGGCCGCCTTGCACCGGTGCCTCGCCGCTGCGCATGCGCCGGGAAATCTGCTCCGGCCCGGCCCAGAAACTCGACTCCAGCCCGCCCTCTCGGGCCAGCGCATTGACCACCCCGCCCTGGGCGGTTTCCGCCAGCAGGCGCAGGGCGCGGTAGAGATTGGACTTGCCGCTGCCGTTGGCGCCGGTGATCAGGTTGAGTTGGCCCAGCGGCAGCACCAGGCTGTTGATCGAGCGGTAGTTGGCGACGGCGAGGGTATGCAGCATGGGTGTCGTCCTGACCAGGAATCAGCGGCCGTGGCGCGGCGAGAAGGCCAGCCAGGCCAGCAGCGGGTAGCACAGGTAGTGCAGGCTGAACAGGAACAGGCCCATGGGGCTGGGGGTGTCCTGCAGGGCCATCATCGCCAGCAGGCCCAGGTAGAGCAGCGCCAGCAGGCCGCCGTAGAGCGCGGTGAAGCGCCAGCGTTCGGCGTTGCTCGGCGCGCGCCCTTCGCGCCAGTGGAACAGCAGCGCCAGGCCGGCGGCGATGGCGGCGGCGATCAGCAGGGTGGTCAGCACCCCGCCGAGGCGCACGAAGGTGCGCAGCAGCAGGTTCAGCAGCACCGCCGCGAGCACCCCGCCGAGGGCGTAGTAGCGCAGTTGCACGGCGCCGCTCACAGGCTGCGGGCCAGGCCGAAGCGTTTGCTCAGTACCCGGTCCAGCAGGGCGCCGGGCAGCAGCGCGGCGAGCAGCGGCAGGGCGCGGCTGCCGTTGCCCAGGCGCAGCAGGCGCGGGCGTTTGTCGCGCTGCACGGCAGCGAGCAGTTGCGCGGCGAACGCCTCGGCCGGGGTGGGGTTGTCCTGCGAGGCGCCGGCGCGGGCGCGGATGCCGTCGCGCAGCGGCCACCAGGGCGAGTCCTGGCGGATCAGTGCTTCGGCCTGCTGGCTGGCGTTGGCGCCGAAGCTGGAGGCGATGGCGCCGGGCTGCACTTCCATCACCTCGATGGCGAAGGGCGCCAGCTCCAGGCGCAAGGCGTCGCTCAGCGCGTGCACCGCCGCCTTGGAGGCGCAGTAGGCGCCGGCGAAGGGGGTGACCAGCACGCCGGAGACGCTGCCGATATTCACCACCAGGCCGCGGCTGCGACGCAGCAGCGGGAACATGGCGCGGGTCACGCCGACCACGGCGAACACGTTGGTCTCGAACTGCTGGCGCATGGCCTGAACGCCGCCGTCGAGCAGCGGGCCCATGGCGCCGTAGCCGGCGTTGTTGATCAGCACCTCGAGGCCGCCGATCTCCTCGTTCAGGCGGCTGGCCAGGCGTTCGAGGGCCTCGCCGTCGTTGACGTCCAGCTGCCCCGCCTGGAAACCGGCCTGCCGCAGCGCCGCCAGATCGCCGTCCTTGCGCGCGGTGGCCCAGACGCGGTAACCGGCGGCCTGGAAGGCGTCGGCCAGGGCGCGGCCGATGCCGCTGGAGCAACCGGTGATCAGGACATTGGCTTGGGACATGCGGCGGTCTTCCTTGTGGCGGGTTATCGGTATGCGCGGCGCAGCCCGGGGCTCAACGGACGAACTGGCCCTGCAGGCGCTCGGCGCGAAACTCCAGGGTAGCCGGGCTGTAGCCGCTGCGCAGGTCGGGCAGCGGCAGGCAGTCGTTCCAGCTGGCGCCAGGCAGCAGTTCGCCGGGGCCGCTGTAGCGCGGCGATTCGTACAGGCGCTGAGCCAGGTTGGTGGCGTTGCCGGGGCGGTAGGCGGCGACTTCCCAGCGCAGTTCCAGCAGGGCGGCGTCGCTGCCGTTCTTCAGCGTGACGAACAACGGCCGGTCGGCCGGGCACTGCTGCGGATCGTAGCGCAGGCGCAGTTCCAGGTGGGCGAGGTAGCGGGCGTCGCGGTTTTCCTGCCAGAGCACCCAGCTGGCGACCAGGGCCAGGCCGGCCAGCGCCGCCATGGAGATCGGCAGGGCCTTGAGCGGGTAGCGGATCAGCAGGATCAGCCAGGAGACGACGAGCAGGACACCGATCAGCATGGGGGCAGCCTTGGAAAAGTCTGCCCTCATCCTACACAAGGCGGTTTGTCAGGGTAACCGCACGGGCTGTCTCAAGCTGTGACAGGGGGCGTAGCCCGGATGCAATCCGGGGGCCTCGGCGGCGGGGCCCCGGATTGCGTCCGGACTACGGCGGCTCAATGTGCGCTGATGACCGCGGCATCGCTGCGGCCGTAGACGTCCTCCAGGCGCTCGATATCGTCCTCGCCCAGGTAGGTGCCGGACTGCACCTCGATGATCTCCAGCGGGATCTTGCCCGGGTTGGAGAGGCGGTGCACCGAGGTCATCGGGATGTAGGTGGACTGGTTCTCGGTGAGCAGGAACTCGCGGTCGTCGCAGGTCACCTTGGCCGTGCCGGACACCACGATCCAGTGCTCGGCGCGGTGGTGGTGCATCTGCAGCGACAGCTGCGCCCCCGGCTTGACGGTGATGTGCTTGACCTGGAAGCGCCCGCCCATGTCCACCGAGTCGTACGAGCCCCAGGGGCGGTACACGGCGCAGTGGTTCTGGGTCTCGCTGCGGCCCTGGGCGTCGAGCCTGCCCACCAGCTTCTTGACGTCCTGCACGCGGTCCCTGTGCGCCACCATCATGGCGTCCTTGGTTTCCACCACCACGATGTCGTCCAGGCCGAGCACCGAGACCAGCTTGCCGTTGCCGTGCACCAGGCAGTTGCGGCTGTCCTCGAGCAGCACGTCGCCCTTGGTGACGTTGCCGGCGGCGTCCTTGTCGTGCACTTCCCAGATCGACGACCAGCTGCCGACGTCGTTCCAGCCGGCGGCCAGTGGCACCACGCAGGCGCGGGTGGTCTTCTCCATCACCGCGTAGTCGATGGAGTTGTCCGGGCAGCAGGCGAAGGTGGCCGGGTCGATGCTGATTTCCGCGTCCTTGCGCTGGCTGCGCTCCAGGGCCAGCAGGCAGGTGTCGTAGATGTCCACGTCGTGCCGCTTGAGCTCCTCGAGGAAGCGGCTGGCGCGGAACAGGAACATGCCGCTGTTCCAGTAGTAGTCGCCGCTGGCCACGTATTCGGCGGCGTGCTCGGCGTCGGGCTTCTCGACGAAGCGGGCGACCCGCGCCACGCCGTCCGGCAGCTGCGCATCGACGTCGCCGCGGATATAGCCGTAGCCGGTCTCGGGGCGGTCGGCCGGTACGCCGAACAGCACCATCTCGCCCTTCTCGGCGGCCACGGTGGCCAGCGCCAGGGCCTGGCTGAAGGCCTGCTGGTCGTCCAGCACGTGGTCGGCCGGCAGCACCAGCATCAGCTCGTCACGGCCCTCGGCGATCAGCTGCAGGGCGGCCATGGCCACCGCCGGCGCGGTGTTGCGGCCGAAGGGTTCGAGCAGCAGCAGCTGCGCCTGCTGGCCGATCTGCTGCAGCTGTTCCTGGACGATGAAGCGGTGCTCCAGGTTGGCCACCAGCACCGGCGGCTGCATGCCCTCGACGGAGAGGCGCTGCAGGGTCTGCTGGAACAGCGTGTGCTCGCCGGTGAGGGCGAGGAACTGCTTGGGATACTGCTTGCGCGAGAGCGGCCAGAGTCGCGAGCCGCTGCCACCGGAAAGGATGATCGGGGTCATGGTGTGTCTCCTGAGATGAGGGTCATGAGGTGCTCCAGCGTCATGTGGTGCGGCGTGTGCCCGCCGTTTTCCTTGTTCTCGAAAAAACTCGTTGCCTTTAAGGAAGTTCTGAAAAAGCCATTTATCGTCACTCCCGCGAAGGCGGGAGCCCAGGGACTACGCAGGCTCTGGATTCCCGCCTGCGCGGGAATGACGGCTATTTCAGAGTTTCCTCAACCGTCGATGGGGCGCTTGACCCACACCGGCGCCAACTTGCCCTGGGCGCCGGTGACGAACAGGCTGACCACCTCGCCGCGCTCCAGGGTCACGGGTTTGAGGTCGGCCACCTTGCGCTCGCCCTCGAACAGCGCCAGGCCGACCTTGACCGGGTTGATCTCGCGCTCGCCGCGGCCGTCGGGCTGCACATCGGCGACCACCGCGGTCTTGCCGTCGGCGGTCTTCAGGCTGAGCGGGCTGTCGCTGAGGTTCTGCACCCGCAGCAGCGCCTTCTGCTTGTTGCTGAACGCCGGTTCCTCGACCAGGCGCGGCGCGCTGCCGGTCTGGCTGACCAGGGTGTAGTAGTGGGCGGCCTGCAGCTGCACCGGCAACCGGGCGTTGCCGACCTGGGCCTGGTAGCTGCCGGCCGGCAGGTACTCGAAGTCGCTGGAGCCCAGCGGTGCGACCCGCTTGAGCTGCACCTCGCCGACGTTGACGTCGAGCTCGGCGTTGCCGGCGTTGTAGGCGCGAACGAAGGCCGAGCCCTTGGGTGCCTTGGGCCCGTAGAGGGCGCCGTCGTCGGCCTGGGCCTGGAACATGCCGAGGCCCAGGGCCAGGGCGCAGGCGCCCAGGGTGAAGCGGCGCAGGGTGGTTTGAGTGTTCATCGGATAGTCCTCCTTGGGGGATGAATCAGTGGCTGGCGGCAGCCAGCCCCTGGCGCTCGCCGCCGTCTTTCAGGGCGGCGAGCCATTGCGGGTCGAAGTCGGTGAGATCGCTGGTCATCGGCAGGTAGCGCTCGGGGAACTCCCAGATCACCAGCTGCGGTGGGGCGTTGTTCAGCTCCTCGCTCTGCAGGTACTTGAGCATCGGCACCAGCGGGCCGCCGCCTTCCTCGGCGTGGTTGGCCAGGTCGCGCTGCAGGTGCTGGCGCAGCGCGCCGGCGAAGTTCCAGGCCGGGTTGGCGCTGTAGCTGGTGCCGACCAGCGCCACCGGCAGGTCGGTCTCGGCGAACAGCGCATCGCCGTCGCCGCCGGCGGCATGGGTCTGGCGCAGTTGCAGGCGGTCGGCGCTCGGCAGCAGGCTCTCGAACAGCGGGCCGAGCGGCAGGAAGCGGGTCAGGTCGCCCTGGTGCGCGCGGGTTTCCAGGGGCTCGGTGACGAACTCCTGCGGCTCGCCGCGCAGCTGCACGGCGCTGCGCACCACCTCGCTCAGGGCACGCGCGGCGACCTCGGCGCCTTCCGGCGTCCAGTGGGTGTCGGTGCGCAGGAACATCGGCGCCTCACTCTTGGCCGCCTGCAGCGGGCCGAGCAGATCCGGTGCGGCGATCCCGGCATTGCGCACCGCGCGATGAAAGCGCGGGTAGAGGCTGCGCTGCAGGGCGCTGGGCTGATGGGCGCCGGTGTGCTCCGGGTAGAGGCGGGTCTTGGCCGGGACTATGGCCAGCAGCAGCTGGATATCGCGTTCTTCCAGCTGGCGCTGCACGCCACGGATCAGCGCCAGGTTGTCGCGCAGCTGGCGTTGAGCATCGACCACCGGGTCGAATTCCTCGTCCGAGTACAGCCAGCCGTCCTGGCCGATCACCAGGCCGGCGCGGCCTTCGCCGAACGCCAGGTATTCCAGGGCCGCCCACAGGTTGATGCCGACCTGCTTGAGCGGAAAGTGCTCGTCGTAGTGCCGCTCGAGGCTCTTGGCCAGGCTGCCGTCAAGCACGCGCGGTTCGGCGGGCGGCCGGTAGTCCGCCAGGCCGCCGAGGGCGAGCAGGCTGGTGGGTACCAGCAGCAGGCTGAACAGCGCGACGTAGAGGGTAGTGACGGGGCGATTCATGGATGACCTCCGCTCAGAACTGGAAGTAGAGGAAGGGGGAGTAGCTCTGCGCGGAGAGCTTGAGCAGCGAGGCGCAGAACAGCAGCAGCAGGGCACCGCGCAGCGCCAGCAGGCGCAGGTCGACGGCCTGCAGGGCGACACCGGCGCTGGCCAGGGTCAGGCCCGGCTCCTGGCTGCGGCTGGCGAGGAACTGACGGGCGCCGTTGACGGCGATCACCACCCAGGCCAGCGCCAGGGTGACCATCTGCAGCCCGCTGATCTGCGCCAGGGTCAGCTCGCTCGGGCGCCAGTCGCCGAAGGGCAGCAGCGCGGCGTACATGCGCCCGGCCACCTCCAGATTCTCGGCGCGGAAGATCACCCAGCCGAGCATCACCAGCAGCAAGGTGAAGGCCCATTTCAGCGGGTTGAACACAATCGGTGCGGCTTTCACGCCGAGCGCCCGTTCGACGGCCAGCCAGGTGCCGTGCCAGGCGCCCCAGATCAGGAAGGTCCAGTTGGCGCCGTGCCAGAAACCGCCCAGCAGCATGGTCAGGAACAGGTTGCGGTAGGTGTTGAAGGTGCCGTGGCGGTTGCCGCCCAGTGGCACGTAGAGGTAGTCACGCAGCCAGGTCGACAGGCTGATGTGCCAGCGCCGCCAGAACTCGGTGATCGACTGGCTGATATAGGGCTGGTTGAAGTTCTCCATGAAGCGAAAGCCCATCATCAGGCCCAGGCCGATGGCCATGTCGCTGTAGCCGGAGAAGTCGAAGTAGAGCTGCGCGGTGTAGGCGATCATGCCCAGCCAGGCGTCGCCGGTACTGGGGTTTTCCAGGGCGAAGCAGTGATCGACCAGCGGCGCCAGGCTGTCGGCGATGAACACCTTCTTGACGAAGCCCTGCATGAAGCGCGTGGCGCCTTCACTGAACTTGTCGAGGCTGTGGGTGCGCTCGGTGAACTGGTCGGCCAGGTCCTTGTAGCGCAGCACCGGGCCGGCGATCAGCTGCGGGAACAGGGCGATAAAGGCGGCGAAGTTGATCAGGTTGCGCGTCGGTTCGGTGTCGCGGCGGTACACGTCGATCAGGTAGCTGATCGACTGGAAGATGTAGAAGGAGATGCCGATCGGCAGGATCACCGAGGTGAGGACGAAGGGCTCGAGACCGAAGGATTCGAGCAGGGCGTTGATATTGGCCACGCCGAAGTTGGCGTACTTGAAGTAGCCCAGCGTGGCCAGGTTGCCGACCACCCCGGCCACCACCCAGCGGCGTGCCGTTTCGGTGCCGGCATGGGCCTGGATGCGCAGGGCGAAGACGTAGTTCCACAGCGTCACCGCGGCGAACAGCAGGAGGAAATCCACCCGCCACCAGGCATAGAAGGTGTAGCTGCCGACCAGGATCAGCAGATTGCGCCCGCGATTCGGGCACAGGTAGTACAGGCCGAGGAAGATCGGCAGGAACAGGAACAAAAAGACGTTGGACGAAAAGACCATCCGGGCTTCTCCGAAAATAGCCGGGGCAGCGCCCCCCTTTCCCCCCGCGAGCGGAGGGTTTGTTTTGCTGCGTCCCGTAGGCGCGAACTTGTTCGCGAAATTCGCGGCTCAAGCCGCGCCTACGGGCTTTCAAATACCTGGCTTACCTCGCCGCCGAGGCGGAAGCTGTTGAACGGCCCCATCGTCCGGTTCAGTTCGCGGGTCTGTTCGCTGCAGGCGTAGAGGCTGCAGTAAGGCGCCAGCCAGGCGTACTTGTAGTCCTTGCGCAGCTCGCTCATGTCCTGCTTGGCGCCGCTGCGTTGGGCGAACGCCGCCGGATCGCGCGCGCCTTGCAGCACACGCTCGGCCAGGCGCTGCAGGGCGCCCTGGTTCTCGCCGCGCAGGTCGACGCCGTTGGCCTCGGCGAAGGCCGCGATCATCGCCAGCGGCGGCAGAGCGTAGTTGTGATAGGCCAGGGCGCGCTGGCTGCGGCGCATCTCGTTGGCCAGGTAACCCTGGTCGTCGACCTGACCCGCGGCGACGCGGAACTGGCCCACCGACCAGTCGAACAGGTCGCGGCGGTCAGCGATGACGGCCACCGCCATCACCGACCAGGCGGCCCAGTAGCTGTGGTTGTTGATCTTCTTCAGCGGCAGGTCGCTCCACTCGCGCACCGTGTGCTGGGCCAGACGCACGAACCAGGCTTCGATGCGCGCGCTCTGCTGCGGGTAGGCGGCCAGCGGCTGCGACGCGGAGAACTTCAGGCGCAGCCAGGCGCCGGCCAGGCTGCCGAGCGCCCATTTGCGCATCGACTTGCCGGTGTGGTTGAACTGCTCGGACGCCAGCGCATCGGCGCTGGCCCACTGGTCGAGCCAGTCGATGGCGCAGTCCAGGCGCCCCTGCTGACCGGTGCGCATATAGCCGGTGATCATCCGCCCGGCTTCCTTTTCCAGGCGGGTGATGGGCGCGGTCTGCGCGCGGAAGTTCTGCTCCGCCTGGCGGTTGAGCGTGGCGCGGGCGCTGCCTGAACCCTCGTATTTGCTGGTGAACTGCAGCGCACCGGTGTAGGGCGCAGGCGTCACCGGGCAGCTGGGCGCCTGGCCGCCTTGCTGCCGTACCGGCGCCTGGTAGCCGGGCGGCGGCTGCAGCGCGGCGAAGGCCGGAGCGCCGAACAGCAGGCTGGCGAGCAGGGCGGGGGCGAATCGCTTCATGGGCAACCTCAACTCCTGGGCTCGTGGCGGGCCACCTGCTGGCCGGCACCGCTCGGGCGCTGGCACAGGCTGGCCTCGACCTTGAGGTCGTCGGCGCTGTCTTCGGGTTTCTGGATTTCCAGGGCGAAGAAGTTCTGTTCGCCCCAGCCCGGCTCGTCGCGCAGCTCGAAGGCGAAACGGCCGTCGGTGTCGGCGGTGTCGGGTTTCTCCAGCTTGAGTTGCTCGCGGCGGCCGTTGAGGTACCAGACGGTGGCGTCGACGCGCTTGACCGAGGGATCGCTGAAGCGCAGGTCGAGCTGATGGCGCGTGCCGGCCAGGGTCAGCAGGCGATTCTCGCCGTTGACCAGCACCTCGTTGCTGCCCGGGC
This sequence comes from Pseudomonas sp. AOB-7, assembly GCF_003696305.1. Lineage (GTDB taxonomy): Bacteria > Pseudomonadota > Gammaproteobacteria > Pseudomonadales > Pseudomonadaceae > Aquipseudomonas. The sequence continues at coordinate 383,606 of NZ_RFFK01000003.1, forward strand.
GCAGGTGCGTCTCGGCGCTGAGCAGGGCGCTCTGGTCGCTGCAGCCGTTGTTCAGGGTGGCCATCAGCTGGCGGTGGATCTTGTCCGAGGCCAGGTCGTAGAGCGGCGAGAATTCCCAGATCAGGATCTTCGGCGGATCCTTCTGGAACGCCTCGCTGCCCAGGTACTCGAGCATCGCCCCTTCCAGGCCGCCGCCGGCGAAGGCGGCGTTGAGCACCTCGGCGCCCAGGTGCTGTTCGAGGAAGCCGCCGAAGTTGTAGTTCTTGCCGCTGTGGCTGGTGCCGACCAGGGCGATCTTCGGGCTGCTCGCCTCGCCGAACAGTGCGTCGCCATCGCTGGCGTCCTTCGGCTCGGTGACGAACTGGTCGACGTACTGCACCGCGTAGCCGGTGCCGCACAGCTGGCTGGCGACGTTCTGCATGGTGCCGGTCTTGCCCATCAGGCCGACGCGCTCGGTGACGAACTCCTTGCGCGGAATATCTTCGAAGCCGGGGATGCGTTTGACCGTCTCGGCCACCAGGCGCGCGGTGCGCTCGGCGCCATAGGGCGTCCAGTGCTGGTCACGGCGGAAGTAGAACGCCTGGTCGCTGTCCTCGTCGGTCAGGTTGCTCAGGTCCGGCACCCAGATACCCAGCTGCTCGAAGCGGGTCAGCGCCTGGCGGTAGTTGGCCAGCGCCTTGTCGTAGTCGAAGCGCTGGTAGTCGGCGGGCTTGAGCTTGCTGCGATTGACCAGGCCGCGGGTCGGTTGATAGACCACCACCAATTCCACGCCGCGCTGCTTGAGGCCGTCGCGCAGTTCCTTGAGGCGCTGGTAGCCGGTTTCGCTGGTGCCGAACTCGGTGCGCAGGTCTTCCACGCTGCGAAACAGCCAGCCTTCCTCGGCGTCCATCAGGGTGATGAAGTTCTTCATGTAGTTGCTGGTGTAGCGGCTGGCGTCGTGCGCGGCGGGGCACAGCGAGCAGCAGTCTTCGACCTGGTATTGCGGCGCCTGGCGCTCCTGCGCCTGCAGGGCACCGCAGGCGGCGCAGGCCACGGCCAGGGCGAGGGATTTGAGCGGAGAAACGATCATGGTGGGCCTCGTCAATTGGTCATCTGCTCGGGATCGATCGGGTCGATCAGCACGGGCTGGCGCTGGCGCACCAGCAGGTCGAGGATCTGTTCCTGTTTTTCGCCGAGGATGCCGGCGAGCTGGATGCCGTTGCTCTTGCGCGGGGCGATCAGCTTGACCCGGTACAGCTCCACCGACAGCGGCGAGTCGATGTTGATCGGGCTGGAGCCGTTGCCGGCCAGGGTGCCGCCGACGATGATCATCGACACCTTGGTGTCGAAGGGGTCGAGCTTGAGGTCGCGGTCGGTATCGGACAGGTCCTTGATGTGGCCGTACACGCCGGTCAGCTCGTTGAGCGCGGCGAGGTTGTCGTACAGGCGAATGTTCTCGCTGTTGCGGATGCGGATGCCGTGGCGCCGGTTGCGCAGCACCTGGTTGCCCCACAGCAGGTTGTCGCCGCTCTCGTAGATGGTGATGCCGTCGGCATGGTTGCCGTGCACGCGGTTGTAGGCGATCAGGTTGCCGACGCTGTTACGGTCGATGACCACCCCGGAGAGCTTGTTGTCATGGCTCTCGTTGTTGATGATCCAGCTGTCGTTGACCTCGCGCGAAATGATGATGCCGTGCTTCTTCTTGGTCCCGAACACCTTGTTCTCGGCGATGATCAGGCCGTGCGAACGGTCGTGCGGGTCGATGCCGTAGACGATGTTGTCGCGGTAGGTATTGCCCTTGATCACCACGTTCTGCGCTTCGTAGCAGTAGAAGCCGTACCAGTGGTCGACGAACTCCGAATCGATCAGCCAGCCGGTCGGCTCCTCGCGCTTGAGGCGGGCATGCATGTTCGGCGTGTACTGGGTGATCGACACGCCGTAGGACTTGGAATTCGAATAGCCCAGGCTGGTCAGCACGCTGCCGGCGATGTACAGCTCGCTGCCGCCCCAGGACACCAGGAAGGGGCGGAACTCCTTGCCGTCGTCGCGCAGGGTGGCCGGGCCCTTGTCGGCCTCGCGCCAGGCGGTGACGCGGGTGTCGGTGAGGAACATCAGGCCGTCGTTGACCAGGAACGCGCCGCGTTCCTGCGACAGGCGCAGCTCGCGGGTCTCCTTGCCGACGTGCAGGGTCGCGCCCTGGGCGACCACGATCGGCAGGCGGGCAATGTAGACGCCCGGCTGCTGTTCTTCGAACTGGCTGGCGGGCAGGGCCTTGGCCAGGTCCTGCGCGGTGACCAGGCCACCTTCGATGAAGATCGCCTGGGGCATGCCCTGCTGGCGCTTGACCCATTCGCGCAGGCGCTCGTTGCCGCCGGTGAAGTCCTTCAGCGCGTCCTGGCGCAGCATGCGCCGCACCGCCACGCGGCCCTTGTCCTGGCGCGGAATCTTGGCCAGCACGGCGTCCATGGTGTAGCCGGACAGATCCGGCAGCGTCGGCGCTTCCAGGTGCAGCGGCTCGGCCGGCGCACTGCGCACCCGGTAGTCGAACTGGTGCTCGCTCTCGGCGCCGAGCGCCGGCGGCGCGGCCAGCTGCACGGCGCCGAGCAGCGCGCCTGCGCCGAGCAGGCAGAAGGCGAGGCGCTTGTTGATCCTGCGTGGCATGGGATCTCTCCTCAGAAGCGCCAGATGAAGTCGACGAAGGCGCGGTGCATCACCGAGTCGGTGCCGCGGCCATAGGCGTCGCCGGGCAGGAACACGCCGCCGCGCAGACGCACCAGGGCCGAACGCTCGTCGAGTCGTTCCGCCACCGAGGCCGGCAGCAGGCCCTGCTTGAAGTAGCGGGTCAGGACCAGGTCGACCTCCTGGCCGACGTCCTTCTCGCCCGCCACCAGCGGCGCGTCGACGCCGCTGTCGCCGATGTCCTGGTCGCCGTCGACGCGCCACAGGCGGTGGTAGACCAGGCTGGCGTCGTAGTCCTGGCCCAGTTGCCAGGAGCTGAAGGCGCTGGCCACCTGCAGGTTGGAGAGCTCGCCGCGGAAGGCCTCGCCGAAGCGGTGCAGGCGCGATTCGACGCCGGTGAAATTGGCGCGGTTGCTGTGCAGGCCGGTCTGCATGAACTGGCGCGACTCGTCCTCATCGCCGCCGCCACTGCCGCGGGCATAGGCCGCACCGATCTTCCAGTGCTCGTCGAGGCTGTAGCGCAGGCCGAGGTCCACCGCCCAGGCGTCGACGTCCTGGCTACGCGAGCCGCTGGCCAGGCGTTCGTCGCCGATCACCTGCTGTTGCAGCTGGTCGGTGTCGCCCTTGAGCCAGGTCATCTGCGCCCAGTAGTTGAGGCGGTTGCGCGAGTTGCGCTCGAAGAAGCCGCCGTCGGCGTGCAGGCCGAACCAGGTGAGGTCGCCGGTATGGCGCTTGCTCAGCTCGTCGACGCGCTCGCCGACATTGGGCAGGCTGCCGTCGTCGCGGCTGTGGTGCAGCTTGGCGCCGATGCGGTGGCCCGGGGTCCACTGGTAGGCGAGGCCGGCGAAGTAGTGGCGGCGGTCCTCGTCTTCCGGGGCCAGCTCGTCGAGGTCGGTGCGGTACTCGGAGAAGCGTTCGGCGACGCCGATATCGGCCTGCAGCAGGGTGCTGTCGAAGCGCCAGTGCAGGGCCTCGATATTGGTGTCCCACCAGGTGCCTTCGTCGCTGCGCAGGCGCTGGCGGCCGAAGCGCAGGCGCTCGCCGGGGTAGGCGGTGAGGCCGCTGTAGTCGACCCAGAACTCGCGCAGGGCCAGGTAGCTGTCGTCCGGTTGGCGCGCGTCGCTGCGGCTGCTGCTGGCGGCGGTTTCGCCGTCGTCGCCGGCGCGCTGCAGCGGGTCGGTCTCGATGGTGTCGGTGGCGGTCACCGCCTGGCCCATGGCGAAGGCGCTCCAGTCGCCGCGCTGGGCATAGGCCCAGGGGCGCAGATCGAGACCGATGCCGTTGACGTCGCCGCCGTCGCGGGTGCCGAGGTCGCGGTCGTCTTCCGATTGCGCGGTGATCTTGATGTCCAGGCCGAAGTCGGTCTGGTTGTCGGTCGCCCAGGCGGTGCCGGCGGCGAGCAGGCTGGCACCGAGGCCGAGCTGGCTGACGATTCGATTGAACTGCATACGGGTGTCCTTGTTCATGGCTGGCTCGCCTGCAGGCTGTTCTGTTCGCGCCAGGCGTTGCCACGCGCCTCGCGCTCCTCTTGCAGCAGGCGCTGGGCCTCGGCCAGTTGCGCCGGGGTCAGGCGCTGGGCGATGGCATGGGCCAGCTCGTGGGTCTGCGGCGTGTTGCGCGGCAGGGCGAGCTGGCTGAAGACATAGGCATTGACCGGGTTGGGCTTGACGCCGCGGCCCTGGCTGAACATCTGCGCCAGGGCGAAGTCGGCGCTGAGCTGGCCGGCGCGGGCGGCGCTGAGCAAATGATCGAGCGCCTGTTGCGGGTAGACCTCGCCGAGGTAGCCGCGCAGGTAGAGCTGCCCCAGGTAGTAGTTGGCGCTGGGCTCGCTGGGCGCGGCCTTGCGCAGGTGCTCCTCGGCTTTCTTCGGCTCCTGCGGCAGCAGCTTGCCTTCGTAGTACAGGCGCCCGAGCAGCAGCTCGGCGCGCGGCAGGGCGGCGTCGCGGCCCTTGTCCAGGTAGCCGAGCAGGGTCTCGCTGTCGCCCTGCTGCGGGTAGTCGTAGAGCAGCCGCGCCAGGCTGACCCAGGCGGCCGGATGCTGCGGCGCGATGGCTTCGAGCAGCTCCTGCGCGCGCCCGGGCTGCGGCTGGCCGACTTCGGCGTCGGCCAGCACCTGGGCCACGGCGTCGACCCGATTGGGCGACACGCGGCCGGCGCGGTAGCCGACCATCAGCTGTTCGAGCAGGGCGTCGAGTTCTTCTTCGCGCCCCTGCTTCTGGTACACCGTGGCCAGCTCGACGTAGCAGACGTCGTTCGCCGCCAGGCCGGCCTGGCAGATGCGTTCGATTTCGCCCAGGTGCTGGTCGTAGCTGCCGTCGCTGCGGTAGACGAGGATTTGCGCCAGTTCGGCCTGCGGCAGTCCCTGCTGGCGCCAGTCATGGATGCGTTGCGATAGGTTCATGGCGGGGAAGTCCTGTGGGTAGAACAGGTAAAGCTCGGTCAGCGGCAGCAGCACGCCGGGCTCGCCGGCGCGGCTGGCGGTCTCCAGCAGTTCGGCCGCTTCCTGGCGCTCGGCGGAGCTGCTGCCGGGCTTGCGCGCCAGCAGCTTGCCGAGCCGCGCCTTGGCCCGCGGCGAACCGTCGAGGGCCTGGCGATAGACGCGCTCGGCCTCGGCCAGGTCCTGCGGCTGGCCGTTGGCGACATACAGGTCGGCCAGGCCGATCTGCGCTTCGTCGTAACCCAGTTCGGCGAGCTGGCGGAAATGCCGCTCGGCGGTCTGCTGGTCGCCGCGCTGCAGCGCCTCGCGGGCCAGGCGTTGATCGGGCAGGCCGGCGCAACCGGCGAGGGCGGCGCTCACGGCCAGGCCGAGCAGGGCGGGGCGGAGAAGAGGCAGAGACATGGCGTTAACGTCCGGCGGCGATGGCCCGGTCGACCAGCCAGCTCAGCGACGGGCCGCGGTCGATGACCACGTCCACCGGCTGGCCGGCCAGGCTGGCGGGCAGGGTCTGTTCGGGCTTGATCTGCACGCGGATGTCGGCGGACAGGCCGCCATCGTGCAGGCTGCTGCTGACGATCTCGCCGCGGCGCGGCTGGTCTTCGCCGGCCACCTTGAAGCTCACCGGGGTGCCCGGGCGCGCCTGTTCCAGGTGGCGGTAGGGGAAGCTGGCGCTGACGGTGGCGATGCCGTCCTGCGGCACCAGTTCGAAGATCACGTCGCCCTTGCTGGCGAACTGGCCGTCGGCCACCAGCTGGCGGGCGATCTTGCAGTTGCACGGGCTGGTCAGGGTGCCCTGCATCTCGCGGCTGAACAGTGCCTCGATCTGGCTCGGCTCGAGCTGCTCCTCGCCCAGATGGCCCTTGAGCATCTCCAGCATGCTGGTGGTGAAGGTGGCGATCGGTGCGCCTTTCTCGACGATGCCGTCGGGCTGCACCAGGCTCTGCACGCTGCCTTCGCGCGGCATGGTCACCTGCAGGGCGGGCAGGCTGATCTGCGCCGACTGCGCGTGGGTGACGAAGTACAGGCCGTAGATCGACTTGCCGATGTAGCCGAAGGCGGCCAGGCCGACGAGGAAGATCGCGGCGCTGAACGACACCGCGCGCAGCCGGCCGAACCAGCCCATGCCGGCCCCGGCGCCGGCCTTGCGCGCCTTGGTGAAATTCTCGCGCTGGAGGATGTGCAGCACCTCGCCGACGTTGACCAGCTCGCCGGCCAGGTGGGCGCTGATCAGGTGGCGCAGGGCGGCGGTTTCGCGGGTGCCGAGGTTGTGGAACTGGCAGCCGACGCGGCCCTGTTCGGGTTGCACCGAGCAGACCTGGAAATCCATGTCCAGGCCCAGCACCAGGCTGTCGAGCTGGAACTGCAGCTGGCCGCGATGGAAATCGCCGACCTTGTGCGCGGTGCGTTCGCTGGCGAAGCTGAAGCCGCCGGCGGAGACATCCAGCAGGCGCACGTCGATGCGTTCGCGCTGGGCATTGCTGTAGCGCAGGCGTCCGGGCAGCTTGACCCGGGCGTGCTGGCGCTGGGCCTCGGACTCATGGACGACGTTGAGGTTGGCGACTGAGTTCATGGTGGCTAGTTCCTATTCGAGTTCGGTCATACCAGCGCCAACAGCGCGGCGATGAATACACAGGAGGCAGAGAAGGTCATGGCGCGCGACGACCAGCTGTTGAACCAGTTGGCGAAGCTGGACAGGCCGCGGTTGAGCTTGGTGTTCTGGCGCGTCCAGGACTGCTGGTCGAGGCGGAAGAACACGTAGATCTTCACCAGGGCGCCGACGATCTGGTTGTAATAGAGCAGCACCGGGTAGGCCGGGCCGACGCGGTGGCCGGAGAGCATCAGCAGCACTGTCAGAACCAGGCGCGTGCTGCCAATCCACAGCAGGTAGATCAACAGGTACATCAGGCTGTACTTGATGCTGGCGATGATCGCCACGCACAGGCCGAGCAGGCAGGTCCACATCGACACGCGCTGGTCCAGCAGCACCAGACTGGTGAAGGCGCCGAGGCGATTCAGGCCCAGGCGCAGGGCGCGCGAGTTCTGCCGCAGGTTGTTGCCGTACCAGCGGAACATCAGCTTGCGGCTGGCCTTGATGAAGCTCTTCTCCGGCGGATGCTCGACCGTGTTGATCGCCGCATCCGGCACGTAGAAGGTGTCGTAGCCCAGGCGCATCAGGCTGTACCAGCTGGACTTGTCGTCGCCGGTGAGGAACTGGAAGCGGCCCAGACGCCAGTGCTCGAGGTGATCGCTCTCCACGTCGCGGATGAACTCGGGGTCGGTCACCACGCTGGCGCGGAACACCGACATGCGCCCGGTCATGGTCAGCACGCGCTTGGAGAGGGCCATCGAGCACATGTTGAGGTGGCGCTGGGCGAAGCGCAGCTTGTGCCACTCGCTCATCAGGTAGCTGCCGCGCACCTCGCAGAACTCGTTGGTGGTCAGCCCGCCGACGTTGGGGAACAGCTTGAACCAGGGCACGCTCTTGCTCACCACGCCCGGCTCGAGCACGGTGTCGCCGTCGATCACCGCCACCACCGCATCGCGATCCGGCTGCTGCCGGGAGATGGCGCGGAAACCGTGGGCCAGGCCGTCGCGCTTGCCGGTGCCGGGAATGCGCACGATGTTCAGCTTGACGTGCGCCGGCGGCTGGGCCTGGGCCCAGAGCGTCTTGATCAGCAGCTCGTCGGACAGCTCGACGATCGAACACACCAGGGTGCTCGGGTAGCCGCAGTCGATCGCCTCGCGGATCACCGAGCGATAGACCATGGCGGTGGTCAGCGCCTCGATGCGAAAGCTGGTGACCAGCAGAAAGACATGAGAGGGGTCGGCATCCTTGCCGAGTCTTTGCACCTTGCGGCGATACCAGGGGTATACCAGGTAGAGGAACAGGCAGCCGCGCACGAAATGCACGGCGCCCATGGAATAACGCCAGATGCCGACGATGCCGATCAGCAGGAGGAAGTCCCGCGATTCGGGGTCGAACACCGTACGTGGCAGGGCCAGTGCCAGCAGCATCAGCGCGCTGAGGTACAGCAGCCAGCCGCTGGCGTGGTTGAGGCCGTTCTTGAGCTTGTCCATATGCGTCTCTCGGTACCCGCGCGCAGGGCACGCGGGCACGCTTGGCCTTACCAGCAGATGCCTTCGGCCACGCCATTGCTGGCGTGCGGCATGAAGCCGACCAGGTCGATCACCCGCTTGCCGCTGGGTGCCTGCGCGGCCAGCTTGGCGAAACGCTCGTCGCCGTTGCCGAGGACGATGATGTCGGCCTTGGCGATCACCGCGTCGAGGTCGCTGCCCAGCAGCGAGGACACGTGCGGGATCTTCGACTCGATGTAGTCCCGGTTGGCGCCGTGGACGCGGGCGTATTCGACGTTGCGGTCGTAGATACCCAGGTCATAGCCCTTGCCGATCAGCATCTCGGCCAGTTCCACCAGCGGGCTCTCGCGCAGGTCGTCGGTGCCGGCCTTGAAGCTCAGGCCGAGCAGGGCGACCTTGCGGGTGTCGTGGCTGGCGATGATGTCGAAGGCCTTCTGCACCTGGGCGGCGTTGCTGCGCATCAGCGAGCCGATCAGCGGTGCCTCGACGTCCAGGCTGCCGGCGCGGTAGTTCAGCGCGCGCACGTCCTTGGGCAGGCAGGAGCCGCCGAAGGCGAAGCCGGGCTTCATGTAGTACTTGGACAGGTTGAGCTTGTGGTCCTGGCAGATCACGTCCATCACCTCGCGGCCGTCGACGCCGACCGCCTTGGCGATGTTGCCGATCTCGTTGGCGAAGGTGACCTTGGCCGCGTGCCAGACGTTGCAGGTGTACTTGATCATCTCGGCGACTTCGATGTCCTTGCGGATGATCGGCGCGTCCAGCTCGCCGTAGATGCTGGCCAGCAGGTCGCCGGAGGCCTTGTCCAGTTCGCCGATCACGGTCATCGGCGGGAAGTCGTAGTCCTTGATCGCGGTGCTCTCGCGGAGGAACTCGGGGTTGACCGCCAGGCCGAAGTCGACCCCGGCCTTCTTCCCGGAGCAATCCTCGAGGATCGGCAGCACCACGTTCTTCGCGGTACCCGGCAGCACCGTACTGCGCACCACCACGGTATGACGGCCGGGCTTGTCGCGCAGGGCGTAGCCGATCTCGCGGCACACGCCTTCGATGTAGTTCAGTTCCAGGTCGCCGTTCTTCTTGCTCGGCGTGCCGACGCAGATGAACGACACGTCGCTCTCCAGCACGGCGGCGGCGACGTCGGTGGTGCCGCGCAGGCGACCCTGGCGCAGGCCCTGTTGCAGCAGTTCCTCCAGGCCCGGTTCGACGATGGGCGATTTGCCGTTGTTGATCAGCTCGATCTTGTACGCGGAGATATCCACGCCAATCACCTCGTGGCCGCGGGCCGACAAACAACCGGCGCACACGGCGCCCACATAACCCAAACCGAAAATACTGATTCGCATGGTATTCACCTCGTCCGTTCGATGCGTTTTCAAATACTGGCCAAATGGCCAAAACTGTTCTGCGAACTTGCTGTTTGTGCGTCAGCAAGTTCCTTCAGGCATAAGTAGGGTAGGGCGCCGGAAGTGGCGCCAAATGTGGGCCTTTATATAAAGTGGTGGCCCTTGGGTATTGTCTGTGCGGCCCGAATGGAGGCCTCTGTTTCGGTACTCTTGCGCGGGTGTCTATCTCCCTCTGGTGGCCCGTCTACTTTCTTCCGGGCGAAACCGCCCAGCGAAGGTTGATTCGCATGGTGGCAGTTTAAAATGGCAAGAAAGTTATGTATTGAAATGTGTTACGGGCTGTATGAGTGCATGACTTTGGCGATAGTTCCTACCGTTCGTCCTGTTCCTGAACGCAAGCTGAACGATTAATTGATCGCAAGTTAATGGCAACTTGCAAATTGCACGATGGCACTTTGCAGTTTAATTGGCGTGCAATTAGCGGGTAACTAAGGACGGGCAATGGTTCGCGCTAAAACAGGCCAGCGTCGAAATTGCCAAGGCGTGCGGGTTTGGTTGGCGGGAACCAAGGTTCGTGGGGGCGCCAGGGCTTCGATGGCCAGCGCTGCGCCTGGCCTGGACGGCCAGTCGCTGCGGCGGCAGAGGAGGCGGCCGGGCAGGGCGCCGGGCCGCGAGGCGAGGATCAGTCCTGCGGCTGGTCGCGCAGGAACACCAGGTTGTCTTCCTTGGAATGCTCGGCCGAGTAGCGGTAGCCCTGGTAGTCGAAGTCCTTGAGGCCCTCGGGGTTGGTCAGGCGCTCCTTGATCACGTAGCGCGCCATCAGGCCGCGGGCCTTCTTGGCGTAGAAGCTGATGATCTTGTACTGGCCGTTCTTCAGGTCCTTGAACTCGGTGTCGATGATCCGCGCCTTCAGCGCCTTGCGCTTGACCGCGCCGAAGTACTCGGTGGACGCCAGGTTGAGCAGCACCTCGTCGCCCTGGGCGGCCAGCGCCTCGTTCAGCCAGCCGCTGATGCGCTCGCCCCAGAAGGCATAGAGATCCTTGCCGCGGCCGTTGACCAGCTTGGTGCCCATCTCCAGGCGATAGGGCTGCATCAGGTCCAGCGGGCGCAGCACGCCATACAGGCCGGAGAGCATGCGCAGGTGGGCCTGGGCGAAGTCGAAATCGTCCTCGGAGAAGTCCTCGGCATGCAGCCCGGTGTAGACGTCGCCCTTGAATGCCAGCAGCGCCTGCTTGGCGTTGGACGGGTTGAACGGCCGCTGCCAGCTGCCGAAGCGCGCGGCGTTGAGGCCGGCGAGCTTGTCCGAGAGGTGCATCAGTTCGGCGATCTGCGCCGGGCTGAAGTCGCGCAGCTGCTCGATCAGTTCCTGGGCGTGGTCGAGGTGTTCGGGTTGGGTGAAGCGCGGCGTGGCCGGCCGGGTCTCGTAGTCGAGGGTCTTGGCCGGTGAAATCACCATCAGCATGGACATCTGCTCCTGAAAGTCTGGCGGCGATTCTAGAAGCTGGGGCCGGGCAAGACCACCTATAGGGACGATTGAGTCAGGACAGCGACCGCAGCGCCCAGCCCGGAGGCAATCCGGGGCCTGGTGTGCAGGAGCGGGCGCCAGGCGCCGGCTTGACCCCGGGGCCGCCCCGGGGTTGTAGTGTGGCGGCGAACCTCGCACAGGGAGTCGTCATGACGAGCTGCAACCATTCGCGCTGGGAGCCTTCCCACGACTATCGCCCGCTGGAGTCCACGGCCGAGCGCCAGGCCTGGCGGGTCACCGCGCTGACCGGCGCGACCATGCTGGTGGAGATCGCCGCCGGCTACGCCTTCAACTCCATGGCCCTGCTCGCCGACGGCTGGCACATGGCCTCGCATATGCTCGCCATTGGTCTCACCGCGCTGGCCTACCTGCTGGCGCGGCGCTATGCCAACGACCGGCGCTTCGCCTTCGGCACCTGGAAGGTGGAGGTGCTGGCCGGCTTCGCCAGCGCCGTGCTGCTGCTGGTGGTGATTGCCCTGCTCGCCGTCGAGTCGTTGTGGCGTCTGTGGCGGCCGCAGCCGATCGCCTTCGACATGGCCCTGGCGGTGGCGGCGCTCGGCCTGCTGGTCAACCTGGCGTCGGCCTGGATGCTGCGCGACCAGCACGAGCATGGCCACGGCCATGCTGGGCACGATCACGATCACGATCACGATCACGCGCCGGCCAGCGGGCGCGATCTCAACCGCCACGCCGCCTTCCTCCATGTGCTGGCCGATGCCCTGACCTCGGTGGCGGCGATCCTCGCCCTGCTCGGCGGCTGGTGGCTGGGCTGGAACTGGCTCGACCCGCTGATGGGCGTGGTCGGCGCGCTGATCATCGCGGTGTGGGCCAAGGGCCTGCTGCTGGAGACCGCCAAGGTGCTGCTCGACCGCGAGATGGACAGCCCCCTGGTGGAGCGTGTGCGCACCGCGTTGGAGCAGGAGCACGACACCGAACTGGCCGACCTGCACCTGTGGCGCGTCGGTCGCGCCCAGTACGCCTGCATCGTCAGCGTGGTGACCCATGGCGAAACCACGGCCGATCGCTACAAGGCCCGTCTGGCGGGCTTTGCCGAGCTGGTGCACGTCACGGTGGAGGTCAATCGCTGCGCCGAGGTCGGCCACGGCTGAGGACGAAAAACGGCGGGTGGGACTTCGGACTGTAACGGCGTCGCCAGAGCCCGCCAAGCGCTATTTGTCGCGGCGACAAATAAACCTGCGAAACCATAAAAAAACGTTTTTCTGTCACCTGAATTGGAGTAATTAAACAGCAAGACCGCCGAAACCTGCAGACAGGTGGCGGCCACTGGCCCTCACCTTGCTTGCACCTTCTCAGCCCCGGCACTGAGGAGTCGGCGGCCTCTCCGCGGCGCAGCACCGCCTTGGTATTGCGTCGCTTGGCTACTACAAGAAGGTGACCGAGTATGGATGACCACGGACGCTCCAAGCCCACCGCTCCAACCCTCTACGCCCTCGACACCAACGTCCTGATCCACGATCCGAACGCCTTGCTGAACTTCGAAGAGCACCACGTCGCCATCCCGATGACGGTGCTGGAGGAGCTCGACAAGCTGAAATCCGGCAAGCACGGCGTCGCCGCCGAATGCCGCCAGGCCATCCGCCTCATCGATCAGATCCTCGGTGTCGCCAGCCCGGACGACGTGGAGCACGGCGTACCCATCCAGCGCGGCAAGAGCGGCCCCTGCGGGCGTCTGTCGATTCTCATGAGCAAGCGCGCGGCGCCCATCACCTGGCTGCCGGAAGACCTCAACGACAACAAGATCATCAACCAGCTGGTGGAGCTGAAATCGCGTAATCCGGGGTTGTCCGTGGTGCTGGTGACCAAGGACATCAACATGCGCCTGAAGGCGCGCGCCTGTGGTATCGATGCCGAGGACTACCACACCGACCAGCTGGTGGACGACGTCTCCCTGCTGTCCAAGGGCTACCACGACATGACCGGCTCTTTCTGGGACCGCGTCAGCAAGGTGGAGACCCGTCAGGACCACGGCCGCACCTGGCACCGGGTGCAGCTCACCGACAACCTGCCGGCGGTGCACATCAACGAGTTCATCCTCGACGAGCAGGGCTTCGTCGGTTGGATCAAGGCGATCAAGGGCGACGAGCTGGTGATCCTCGACATGCACCAGGAGCCGCTGCTGCACCAGGAAGCCTGGGGCCTCAAGCCGCGCGACGTGTACCAGTCGCTGGCGCTGTTCGCCCTGCTCGACCCGGACATCCACCTGGTCAACCTGTCCGGCGCCGCCGGTTCCGGCAAGACCATCCTGGCGCTGGCCGCGGCCATCGAGCAGACCATGGTCAGCAAGCGCTACCGGCGCATCATCGCCACCCGCAGCGTGCAGGGGCTGGATCAGGAGATCGGCTTTTTGCCCGGCACCGAGGCGGAGAAGATGGAGCCCTGGCTCGGCGCCATCACCGACAACCTCGAAGCCCTGCACATGGACGACGAGAGCACCCACGGCAGCGTCGACTACATCCTGCAGAAGGTGCCGCTGCAATTTAAGTCGCTCAACTACATCCGCGGGCGCAGCTTCCAGCAGAGCCTGATCCTCATCGACGAATGCCAGAACCTCACCCCGCACCAGATGAAGACCATCATCACCCGCGCCGGCAACGGCTCCAAGGTGGTGTGCCTGGGCAACCTGGCGCAGATCGACACCCCCTACCTGTCGGCGCCCAGCTCGGGCCTGACCTACCTCACCGAACGCTTCAAGGACTTCCCCCACGGGGTGCACATCACCCTGCAAGGGGTGCCGCGCTCGATCCTCGCCGAATACGCGGAAACCCATATGTAGCGCTCGGGCTGTTGAGCGCTCGCGCCCCTGTTCGCAAGAGCAGGGGCGTTATTATTTGCGCGCCCTCTAGGAGCGGCCTCAGCCGCGATGGTCGCGGATAAATCCGCCGCTACAGAAGCAGGGTGGAGTCCCGGCATATGACGCGGCATCGCTTTTTTATGCCTGCCAAATCCTGACCCAGGGGTTTACAATCGGCCGATCCCCGCCTGGAGCTTTCCCGTGCTGACTCACCTCGATTCCCAAGGCCGCGCGCATATGGTCGACGTCACCGATAAGGCGACTACCTTTCGAGAGGCCACCGCCGAAGCGCGCGTACGCATGCTGCCCGCTACCCTGCAGATGATCGTCGCCGGCGAGCACCCCAAGGGCGACGTGTTCGCCGTGGCGCGTATCGCCGGCATCCAGGCGGCGAAGAAAACTTCCGACCTGATCCCCCTGTGCCACCCGCTGATGCTCACCGGGGTCAAGGTCGAGCTGAGCGCAGAGGGCGAGGATGCCGTGCGCATCACCGCGCGCTGCAAGCTGTCCGGCCAGACCGGGGTGGAGATGGAGGCGCTGACCGCCGCCAGCGTCGCCGCGCTGACCATCTACGACATGTGCAAGGCGGTGGACCGCGGCATGGTCATCGAGAACGTGCGCCTGCTGGAAAAACTCGGCGGCAAGAGCGGCCACTACAAGGCGGAGGAGCCAGCATGATCCGCGTGCAGTATTTCGCCCGTTACCGCGAAGCCCTGGGCCGCGACGAGGAGCAACTCAGCGGCGATTTCGCCAGCCTCGACGAACTGCGCCTGCACCTGCTGGCCCGTGGCGGCGAGTGGGAGGTGCTCGGCGAGCAGAACCTGATGTGCGCGCGCAACCAGGAACTGTGCGGCCTCGACGAGCCGCTGGAGGAGGGCGACGAAGTGGCCTTCTTCCCCACCGTTACCGGTGGCTGATACCCCTGTAGGAGCGGTCGGGCGGCGTTCCGCGTAGGGTGGGCTTCAGCCCACCAATCGGCTCACCAAGAGCCCGCCGACCGACCCTGACCTCAGCCCTCATCAAACGAGACACGCCCGCATGACCATCCGCGTCCAAGCCCAACCCTTCGACCCCGGCAGCGAACTCAACGCCCTGCACGCCGCCAACCTCGGCATCGGCGCGGTGGTGAGCTTCGTCGGCTACGTGCGCGACTTCAACGAAGGGCGCGACGTCGGCGGCATGTTCCTCGAGCACTTCCCCGGCATGACCGAGAAGGCCCTGGCCAAGATCGCCGATGAAGCGCACGCGCGCTGGCCGCTGCTGGGCATCGAGATCATCCACCGCATCGGTCGCCTGGAGCCGGGCGAGCCCATCGTCTTCGTCGGCACCAGCAGCGCCCACCGCCAGGCCGCGTTCGACGCCTGCAACTTCGTCATGGATTATCTGAAGACCCGCGCGCCGTTCTGGAAGAAGGAAGACACCAGCGAAGGCCCGCGCTGGGTCGAAGGCCGCTGCAGCGACCAGAGCGCCGCCGAGCGCTGGAAACAGTAGGGTGCGCCCGATCTACGCCAATGCCAGATGCACCCGTAGCGCAATCGGCACCAGCATCAGCAACACCCCCAGGCCGAGCACGCGCACGCCCCATTCGTGTTCACGGAAGTTGAAGCCGACCCCCAGCAGCACGAAGCCGCCGATCAGCAGCACCAGCATCAGGTGAAAGTGATCCATCGCTCTTCTCCGCTTCGCTGTCCTGCTTTCAGCCTAGTCGCTGTGCCGGTCTGCGGCGCTGACCTGTGGCAATGAATGCCTGACCCGATTGGCGACAAGCCGCGGCCCGATCGGTCGCTGCCGCTGTCGGCGGCTTGCTGCATACTTCGCCGCAGTCATCGTCAAGGATCGTCCATGCGCCTGTTTCCCACCCTGCTGCTCGCCGGCCTGCTGAGCGCCGCGCCGCTGGCGGCCGCCGAACGCAGCTTCACCATCCTGCACAGCAACGACTGGCAATCACGCCTGCTCGGCTTCGGCCCCGACAACGAATACAGCCCGGCCACGCTGAACGACGACGACACGGTCGGCGGGGTCGCGCGCCTGGCCACCCTGCTGCGCGAGCGCCGCGCGGCGGCCGAGGGCGAGGCGGTGCTGCTGCTCGACGGCGGCGACTTCACCATGGGCACGCTGTTTCACACCGTCGCCCGCGAGATGGGCAGCGAGCTGCGCCTGATGAGCGAGCTGGGCTACGACGCCGCGGTGCTCGGCAACCACGAATTCGACTTCCGCCCCGCCGGCCTCGCCGCGATGATCGGTGCCGCGCACAGGGCCAAGGGCGAGGCGCTGCCGGCGCTGCTGTCGAGCAATATCCGCTTCGACCCCGCGCGCAAGGAGGACGACAGCCTGCAGGCGCACTTCGAGGCCGGGCGCATCCTGCCGTACCAGCTGATCGAGCGCGGCGGCATCCGCTTCGGCCTGTTCGGCCTGCTCGGCAACAACGCCGTGGCGGTCAGCCCGATGATCAAGCCGGTGACCTTCGCCGACCCTGTAGAGACCGCCAAGATCATGGTCGCCAAGCTGCGCGAGGAGGGCGCCGAGGTGGTCATCCTGCTCTCGCACATGGGCGTCACCCAGCAGGCCGACGGCAGCTGGCGCGGCGAGGAAGTGGAGCTGGTCGAGCAGGTGCCGGGCATCGACATAGTGGTCGGCGGCCATTCGCACGTGGCGCTGCCGCAGCCGGTGCTGGTCAATGGGCGCACCCCGGTGATGCAGGCCGGCTCGGAAATCCAGTACCTCGGCGAGCTGCGCATGAGCCTCGGCGCCGACGGTGTGCCGCGCCTGCGTGACTACCGCCTGCACCCGCTCGACGACCGCATCGCCGGCGATGCGGCGATCACCGCCCAGGTCGAGGACTTCAAGCAAGTGGTCAGCGAGCGTATGCTGGCGCCCAAGGGCTATCGCTTCGACCAGCCGCTGGCCAAGGTCGACCAGCGCCTCGGCCGCGACTTCACCGATACCACCCTGGCCAACCTGGTCACCGACGCCCTGCGCCACGCCGCCGGCGCCGACCTGGCCTTCACCGGCAACGGCACCATCCGCGACGACCTGATCAAGGGCCGCCACGGCGTGCAGAGCGTCTCCGACCTGTTCCGCATCGCCCCGCTGGGCATCGGCCAATTCGACGACGAACCCGGCTACCCGCTGATCAAGGTCCACGTCAGCGCGCGCGAGATCAAGACCATGCTGGAGGTGCTGCTGCTCGCCTACCAGCTGCGCGACAGCCGCAGCTACTACCCGCGGGTGTCCGGCGTGCGCTTCAGCTACAACCCCTGGCGCGTGCCGTTCGACCGCGTCAGCCGCATCGAGATCGGCGACCCGGTCAACGGTTACCGCGAGCTGGATCTGAACGACCCGCGCCTCTACAGCATCGGCGCCACCAGCTACGTCGGCAGCTTCACCTGGTTGGTGCCGGACCTGACCAAGGGCCTGCTCGACGTGGTGCCCAAGGACGCCGCCGGCCGTCCGCTGCCGCGCATCGAAGACGCCATCATCGACCAGGACCCGGACACCCCCGGCGTGCAGGAACTCAAGGAATGGCAGGCGTTACTCGACCATATCCGCAACCTGCCGGACCTGGACGGCGACGGCCTGGCCGACATCCCCACCAGCGGCGCGGCGGCCGAGCAGCGCATGCTGCGCCAGCCCAGCCTGCATCCGGCCGAACTGCTGCGCCTGGCCGGCCCGCTGCAATGGGGCGCCAGCGCGGTGATCCTGGCCGGCCTGCTGCTGATCCTCTGGCTGCTGACCCGACCGCTGCGCCGCCCCAGAAGCGTCGAGCCAGCGGCGGCGCCGGGCGCGTCGCCGGATTGATGCGCCGCCCTCAGGGGGCGCCGCGTGCACCAAGGCTCGACGCTTCGCCCGCAGGGTGCGCCGTGCGCACCGAGGCTCGACACCCCCGGCGCCTGCCCCGCAACCTTGCCAAGCCCCCACTGCCTCCGTATGGTGCAAGGCCGCCCGATCCGGAAGCGACGCCATGCTGGCTCAGCACAACCCATGCCCTGGCCGCGCCTCGCGGGCCGTAAATTTCGCCGACTGCCCGCTGCGCCACGCCCAATGAATTCGCTCAACCCTTCCCGTCCGCTGGCCCTGTTCGGCCTGCTGCTGGCCGTGCTCTGCTGGTCCGGCAACGCCCTGGTGGCGCGCGCCTTCGCCGGCGAGATCCCGCCCTTCGCCCTGTCGTTCTGGCGCTGGAGCCTGGCCCTGGCGCTGCTCTTGCCCTTCGTCGCGCTGCCGCTGTGGCGCCACCGCCAGCAACTCAAGGCCGCCGGCTGGCGCCTGCTGCTGGTCGCCGGCCTCGGCATCGCCGGCTACAACTCGCTGCTGTACAGCGCGGCGCAGACCACCGCGGCTATCAACATCACCCTGGTCAACACCTGCCTGCCGCTGATGACCTTTATCGGCGCGGGCCTGCTGCTCGGCGAATGGCCGGCGCGGCGCGCCTGGTGGGGCATGGCCCTGGCCGGCATCGGCCTGCTGGTGCTGATCGCCCAGGGCCAGTGGAGCCGCCTGGCCAGCCTGTCGTTCAACCGCGGCGACCTGATCATGCTGCTCGCCGTGGCCGACTGGGCGCTGTACTCGCTGCTGCTGCGGCGCTGGTCCGGCTACCTGCACGCCATCCCGCCGCTGGCGCTGCTCGGCGTGCTGATCCTGCTCGGCGTGCCGCTGATCCTGCCGTTCTACCTGTACGAACTGAGCCAGGGCGCGCACTTCGCCAGCACCCCGAGCAACCTCGCCGCCATCGCCTACACCGCGGTGTTCGCCTCGCTGCTGGCCTACCTGGCCTGGAACCACGGGGTCAAGGTCATCGGCGCGGCCAAGGCGGCGCTGTCCAACTACCTGATGCCGGTCTTCACCGCGCTGCTCGGCTGGCTGCTGCTGGGCGAAGGCCTGCAGCCCTACCACTGGGCCGGCGCCACGCTGATCTTCGCCGGCCTGCTGCTGGCCACCCGCCCGGGCAAGGCCTGAGCGAACCGCTGCGCGGCGCAGGAGCCGGCTTGCCGGCGTGCGCCGCTGGTCTCCCCGCCGCACCGCACGCACGATATTTACCCGGCTCATCTGTCTAACCGCCTTGGGGGATAACCGCAGAGGAGACCCCGCCATGTTCAGACCGATGCTCCCCCTGTTCGCCCTCGCCGTGCTGATCGCCCTCAGCGGCTCTTCCTGTCACGACGTCCAGCCACGCGGCGATGGCGGCGACATGTCGCAACAGAAGCAGGAAAAACCGCGCAGCCCCACGGGCGGTGGTGGGGGCTATTGAGCGCTTGCGAGAGGGATCGCACCTGAGCCCGGTTCGCCAGCCGGGCGTTCGCCGCCGGCTGGCGCAAGCCTGCTCCCGGCCGCCGCATGCAGCCCGGCTAACCGCTTGATAAAGCGTAAATTTATCTAGGATACAGGGTTGACAGTCGCCACCGAGACGCGGAAAATGCGCGCCACGTTGGCTACATAGCTCAGTCGGTTAGAGCGCAGCATTCATAATGCTGATGTCCCAGGTTCAAGTCCCGGTGTAGCCACCATTAATTTCAAGGGGTTAGCGCAAGCTAACCCCTTTTTGTTTGTGCGCGAAAAGTGACTACGGCCCAGTTTGAGCTAGTGGAAGTATTGGCACCGGTGGGGCGGGGGGGGGAGGGCAAGGGCATCGCCAGCAAGCTGGCTCCTACAGGTAGGGCGTATGTCTTGGGGCTGCCGAATCGCGGGCAAAGAAAACCCCGCCGAAGCGGGGTTTCTTTATGCGCTGACGAGGGTCAGACGTTGAAGCGGAAGTGCATCACGTCGCCGTCCTTGACGATGTAGTCCTTGCCTTCCAGGCGCCATTTGCCGGCTTCCTTGGCGCCGGCTTCGCCCTTGTAGGCGATGAAGTCGTCGTAGGCGACCACTTCGGCGCGGATAAAGCCTTTCTCGAAGTCGGTGTGGATCACGGCGGCGGCCTGCGGGGCGGTGGCGCCGACGCGCACGGTCCAGGCGCGTACTTCCTTCACCCCGGCGGTGAAGTAGGTCTGCAGGTTGAGCAGCGAGTAACCGGCGCGGATCACGCGGTTCAGGCCCGGCTCTTCCATGCCCATGGTTTCGAGGAACATCTGCATCTCTTCCAGATCGTCCAGTTCGGCGATCTCGGCCTCGATCTTGTTGCACACCGGCACGACGATGGCGCCTTCTTCCTTGGCGATGGCGTTGACCACGTCGAGGTGCGGGTTGTTCTCGAAGCCGTCTTCGGCGACGTTGGCGATGTACATCACCGGCTTGGTGGTGAGCAGGTGGAAGGTCTTGGCCAGGCGCTTCTCCTCGTCGCCCAGGTCCTTCAGCAGGCTGCGCGCGGGCTTGCCTTCGGTGAAGTGGGGGATGAGTTTTTCCAGCAGGGCCTTCTGCGCCACGGCTTCCTTGTCGCCGCCCTTGGCGGTGCGGGCGACGCGTTGCAGCTGCTTCTCGCAGCTGTCGAGGTCGGCCATGATCAGTTCCAGGTCGATGATCTCGATGTCGCGCTTGGGGTCGACGCTGTTGGCGACGTGGATGACGTTCTCGTCTTCGAAGCAGCGCACCACGTGGGCGATGGCGTCGGTCTCGCGGATATTGGCGAGGAACTTGTTGCCCAGGCCTTCACCTTTCGACGCGCCCGCTACCAGGCCGGCGATGTCGACGAATTCCATGGTGGTGGGGATGACCTTCTCCGGCTTGACGATCTCGGCCAGGGCGTCCAGGCGGCTATCGGGCATGGGTACGATGCCGCTGTTCGGCTCGATGGTGCAGAAGGGGAAGTTTTCCGCGGCGATGCCGGATTTGGTGAGGGCGTTGAACAGGGTGGACTTGCCGACGTTGGGCAGGCCGACGATGCCGCAGTTGAATCCCATGATGTGTCCCTCGAGGGAAAGGTGGTTACTTGGTGGCCTTCTGGCTGTGCAGCTTCTGCATCGCGCGGGTCCAGTCGCCTGCGAGGATGTCGGGCAGCACGCCGAGGGCGAAGTCGATGCTTTGGTCGAGCAGTTCCTGTTCGCTGCGTGGGGCGCGTCCGAGCACGTAGCCGGAAACCAGGCTGGCGTGCCCCGGGTGGCCGATGCCGAGCCGCAGGCGATGGAAGCTATTCTGGTTGCCGAGCTGGGCGATGATGTCGCGCAGGCCGTTGTGCCCGCCGTGGCCGCCGCCCTGTTTGAGCTTGGCGATGCCGGGTGGCATGTCGAGTTCGTCGTGGGCCACCAGGATCTCTTCGGGTTTGATCTTGAAGAAATTGGCCAGGGCCGCCACGGACTGGCCGCTGCGGTTCATGTAGGTGGTGGGGATGAGCAGACGAACTTCGCGTCCCTGGTGGTTGAACTTGCCCACCAGGCCGAAATACTTGCGATCGACGCTGAGGTTGACGCGCTGGCTGTCCGCCACGCGCTCAACGAAAAGGGCCCCTGCATTGTGCCGGGTCTGGTCGTATTCGGGGCCGGGGTTACCCAGGCCAACGATCAGTTGTACGGCAGTCATACAGGAGCCCTTTCGAGGAAATCGCCCGGCGTGATCGCCTACCGGGCGGGTTCCGCGCTGCGATTACTCGGCAGCGCCTTCTTCTTTCACGCGGCTGGCGTGGATGTTGGCCACGGCCAGGTCGTTACCGTGAGCCAGTGCGACCAGCTCGACGCCTTTCGGCAGCTTGAGGTCGGACAGGTGAACGGTCTGACCGACTTCTACGGCAGCCAGGTCGACTTCGAGGAATTCCGGCAGGTCTTGCGGCTGGCAGGAAACTTCGACTTCGTTGATGGTGTGGGAGACTTCGCCGCCCTGCTGCTTCACGCCAACGGAGGTAGCTTCGTTGAGGAAGTGCAGCGGTACGTGGGCGCTCAGCTTCTGGCCGGCGACGACGCGCTGGAAGTCGGCGTGCAGGACGAAGCCTTTGGCCGGGTGGCGCTGCAGGGCCTTGATCACCACGTTTTCGGTGGTGCCGGCAACGTTCAGGGCCAGTACGTGGCTGAACGCGGCTTCGTTTTCCAGCAGCTTGGCCAGTTGGTTGGTCAGCAGGCTGATGGATTGCGGGGCCTTGTCGCCACCGTAGATCACGGCAGGAACCAGGTTGGCGTTACGACGCAGGCGGCGGCTCGCACCTTTCCCCAGGTCGGAACGCACTTCGGCATTCAGGGTAAAGTCAGTCATTGCATTTCTCCAAAATAACCAAACCGCCTGCACGCTTGCGACCAGCGTTGGGCGGTAGGGCAAAAAGCCCCGCACGAGGCGGGGCAGTGTTGATCTGGCCTGTTCCGCTTAGCGGAACATGGCGCTGATCGATTCTTCGTTGCTGATGCGGCGGACCGCTTCGGCGACGACCGGGGCGATGTCGAGCTGGCGAATGCGCGAGCAGGACTGTGCCGCAGCGGACAGCGGGATGGTGTTGGTGACCACCAGCTCGTCCAGGACGGAATTCTCGATGTTCTCGATGGCGCGGCCGGACAGCACCGGGTGGGTGCAGTAGGCGTAGACCTTGGCGGCGCCGCGCTCTTTCAGCGCCTTGGCGGCGTGGCAGAGGGTGCCGGCGGTGTCGACCATGTCGTCGACCAGGATGCAGGTACGGCCTTCGACGTCGCCGATGATGTGCATCACTTCGGACTGGTTGGCCTTCTCGCGACGCTTGTCGATGATCGCCAGGTCGACACCCAGGCTCTTGGCCACGGCGCGGGCGCGGACGACGCCGCCGATGTCGGGGGAGACGATCATCAGGTTGTCGAAGCGCTGGTCTTCGATGTCGTCGACCAGGACCGGGGAGCCGTAGATGTTGTCCACCGGAATGTCGAAGAAGCCCTGGATCTGGTCGGCGTGCAGGTCGACGGTCAGCACGCGGTCGATGCCGACCACGGTGAGCATGTCGGCCACTACCTTGGCGCTGATCGCCACGCGCGCGGAACGCGGACGGCGATCCTGGCGGGCGTAACCGAAGTAGGGGATGACCGCGGTGATGCGGGTCGCCGAGGAACGGCGGAAGGCATCGGCCATCACTACCAGTTCCATCAGGTTGTCGTTGGTGGGCGCACAGGTCGGCTGAATCAGGAACACGTCCTTGCCGCGGACGTTCTCGTTGATTTCGATCATGACTTCGCCGTCGGAAAACTTGCCGACCGAAGCATCGCCGAGGGGAATGTGCAGCTGACGAACGATCCGTCGCGCCAGATCGGGGTTTGCGTTCCCCGTGAAGACCATCATCTTGGACACGCGCAGTACCTGCCGGCTGGGGTATACCTGGATGGGTATGGAAAATGGCAGGGGCGGCTGGATTCGAACCAACGCATGGCAGGATCAAAACCTGCTGCCTTACCGCTTGGCGACGCCCCTATATTCTGTGTCGAACGCTGTGTGATCCGGCTGGCGATGCCTCCCGTGGGAGGTTATGGCAGGGGCGGCTGGATTCGAACCAACGCATGGCAGGATCAAAACCTGCTGCCTTACCGCTTGGCGACGCCCCTGTATCGTATAACCGAATGCTCAGCATTCACTTCTTGGCCAATGCTTGGAGCCTGCGGTGCAGCATCGAGATGTTGCGACCTTGAGCGACAAAGCTCGGCAGAGTGCCTGGAAGTTGGCGGGCGACTTTATCAGCATCGTCCCGCTTTGGGAAGCTCCCAAATACGCAAGCTCCAGTGCCGGTCAATCTAGCTGAAACAAATTTGTTCAACAAGATCAAAGCGTTACGAACCTCTGGGTAACGCTTCTCGACCACCGGCTGGCAGTCGTTTCGACCACCCCCCGCAAGAAGGCTGCGAACTTTAATGGGCGGCGTATCCCGTGTCAACTCGGGCGCGCCGAAAACTTCTGCTGTGCTGACAAAGGCTTGCGGCACGGCGACGAGGAACCAGGGCTCGTCCAGTTCGACCGGCGTGAGGCGCTCGCCGACGCCCTCGGCGAAGGCCGCGCGGCCGCGCACGAACACCGGTACGTCGGCGCCCAGGGCCAGGCCCAGCTCGGCCAGGCGCTCCTCGCCGAGCTGGGTGTGCCACAGGTGGTCGAGACCGAGCAGGGTGGTGGCGGCGTCCGAGCTGCCGCCACCGATGCCGCCGCCCATGGGCAGGCGCTTGTCCAGCCAGATATCGGCGCCGAGCGCGGTGCCGGAGGCCTGCTGCAGGCGCCTGGCGGCGCGCACGATCAGGTTGCTGTCGTGCGGCACGCCGTCGATGGGCGTGTGCAGGCGGATTTCGCCGTCCTGGCGGACGCTGAAGCCGAGCTCGTCGCCGTGGTCGAGAAACTGGAACAGGGTCTGCAGCTCGTGATAGCCGTCGGCGCGGCGGCCGAGGATATGTAGCATCAGGTTGAGCTTGGCCGGGGCGGGCAGGGTCAGTTCGGCGTGGGCGGGGATGGGCGTGGCGGTCATAGGTGCAAGTTGGCGAATTGTGGGGGCGGGAGAGGGCGGGCTACGGCTTTTAGCTTGTAGGGTGGATGACGCTTTTCCAGCCACCGGCTGCGGTGGAAGACGCTTCGCGGTTTTCCACCCTAGGTGCGATTACGTCGTCATTCCCCGGATTTCATCCGGGCTAAGGAAACTACTGCCCCAGCAGACGCGGTTGCCAGTCCTTGATCACCAGGGTCACTTCCAGGTCCTGGCCGTACAGTTTGAGGCGCTCGGGCAGGGCGTAGCCGTTCTGCTGCGCGTAGCGCTGGTATTCCACCTGCCAGCCGTCCTGTTCCAGGCGCGCCAGGTGGCTGTCGCCGTCGAGGGTCAGGCGGCTGCGGCTGTCCGGTGCGGGCAGGCCGCGAATCCACCACAAGAGGTTGGACACCGGCAGGTCGAGGCGCAGCTGTTCGCGTAGCAGGGCTTCCGGCGAGGCGGCCTGGTAGCGTCCGCGGTTGGCCACTTCCAGCAGGATGTCGCCGGGGCGGCCGGTCAGGCGCGCGGCGCCGCCGCCGAGCGGGCCGGACAGGCGGATGTCGTAGTAGTCCTGGCGCTGCAGCCAGAACAGCGTGGCGCTGCCGGAATCGCGCGGGGCGCGGATGCCGATCTTGCCGCTGATCTGCCAGCCGTCGAGCTGGGTGATCTGCCGTTTGTGGGCTTGCCACTGGGCGGGGTCGCCCTGGCCTTCCAGCGCTTCGCGCGAGGTAAGGCCGGCGCAACCGGCGAGCAGGGCGATCAGGCTGAAAACGAGGAGGTGGCGCAGGAACATCAGAGCGTCTCGGAACCGGTCAGGCGCAGCAGGGTGCCGCGCAGGATGGAGCTGTCGGGGGTTTCGGCCAGCGCGTCGCGCCAGATGCGCCGGGCTTCGCGCTGTTTGCCCTGGGCCCAGAGCACTTCGCCGAGGTGGGCGGCGACTTCGTGGTCGGGGAATTTCTCCAGGGCCAGGCGCAGCAGGCGTTCGGCCTCGTCGAGCCTGCCCTGGCGGTAGTTGACCCAGCCCAGGCTGTCGAGGATGGCCGGGTCGTCCGGGCTGAGCTGGTGGGCCTTTTCGATCAGCTCGCGCGCTTCTTCATAGCGCGTGGTGCGGTCGGCCAGGGTGTAGCCGAGGGCGTTGAGGGCCATGGCGTGATCCGGCTCGCGTTCGAGGATGAAGCGCAGGTCGCTTTCCAACTGGCCGAGGTCGTCGCGCTTCTCCGCCAGCATGGCGCGGGTATAGAGCAGGTTCAGATCGTTGGGGAACTGCTCCAGGCCCTGCTGGATCACGGCCCAGGCCGGTTCGACCTGGCTGCGGTTGCTCAGCGCCTCGGCCTCGATCAGGTACAGCTGGATGGCGTAGTCGGGCTGCGCCTCGCGGGCCTGGGCCAGGCGGGCGCTGGCTTCCGCGCCGCGCTGCTGGGCGAACAGCAGTTCGGCCTGGCGTTGCTGGGCCGGCAGGTAGTCGTTGCTCGGGCCGACCAGGCCGTATTCCTGCAGGGCGCTGTCGGCGTCCTCCAGGGCCTCGTAGGCGCGGCCGAGGTTGTAGTGGGCGGCGTCGACATGGCTGCGCCGCTCGACCAGTTCTTCCAGGTAGACGATGGCCTCTTCCCAGGCCTCGGCCTCCAGGCACACCAGGGCCAGGGAGAAGCGCAGGTCGTCGTCGTTGGGATTTTCCTGGACCAGGGTGGAGAACTCGCCCTTGGCCTCGTCGAGGCGATCCTGTTCCACCAGCAGGCGCGCGTAGGTCAGGCGCAGGCGCTTGTCGTCCGGGTGCTGGCGAATGCCCTTCTCCAGCAGCGGCAGGGCCTCGTCGCCGCGTTTCAGGCTTTGCAGCAGGCGTGCGCGCAGCAGCAGCGGGGAGACTTCGGTCTGGCTGCTCGGCTGGCTTTCCAGCAGGGCCAGGGCTTCCTCGGCGCGGCCGTCCTGTTGCAGCAGGATGGCCTTGCCGAACAGTAGCTGGCTGTTGTCCGGGTACTTGCTCTGCAGGCGGTCGAAGCCCTGCAGCAGGCCGGCGCGGGTGTCCGGGTCGGTTTCCGCGGCGGACAGGGCGAGGAAGTCGAAATGGGTGTCGCCCTGGCGTTGCAGCACCCCTTCCATAAAGGTCATGGACTCGTCGTAGCGGCCGGCGCGCGCCAGTTGCACGGCGGCGGCGCGCTGCGCGTCGATATTGCCGGAGGCGTTCTCGGCCCAGATCAGCGCGCTGTCCAGGGCCGCCTGTTCGGCGCCGAGGTATTCGGCGATGCGGAAGGCGCGCTCGGCGACGCCGGCGTCGCCGGTGGCATTGGCCTGCTGCACGTAGTTGCCGAGGGCGATGTCGAAGCGGTTGCGCTGCCCGGCCAGCTCGGCGGTGAGCAGGGCGAACAGGGTTTCCTGGCTGAACGAGCCGTATTCGCTCGGCTCCAGCTGGGTCTTCTGGTCGGCTTCCTGCACCGGCGGGGTGCCGTCCGGCTCGCTGGGGGCGAAGGTTTGGCAACCGCCGAGCAAGGCGAGTGCGGTGAGCAACGCGAGGGGTCTGTTCATAGGGCCTTGTCGTGCGTTATTTCCGGGCGGCTGGCGCCCTGCGACGTTCGCGGCATCATGACACAAGCCATGGGGCAAGCCCACTGGCAGCGGACGCCGCGGCGAACTGTCTATTGGGACAATAGGTCGCGGTAGTT
The DNA here is from genome assembly GCF_003696305.1 of Pseudomonas sp. AOB-7. Classification (GTDB taxonomy): domain Bacteria; phylum Pseudomonadota; class Gammaproteobacteria; order Pseudomonadales; family Pseudomonadaceae; genus Aquipseudomonas. Next base: position 410,437 of record NZ_RFFK01000003.1, read on the forward strand.
GTTCTCGCCGGGTCGAAGTAGGACAATCGCCGCCTTCCGTACTGCCCCTCAGCGACCCTGCATGGCCTTTATCGCCCTCGGTATCAACCACAAGACCGCCTCGGTAGAGGTGCGCGAGCGCGTTGCCTTCACCCCGGAGCAACTGGTCGAGGCGTTGCAGCAGCTGTGCCGGCTGACCCCCAGTCGCGAGGCGGCGATCCTCTCCACCTGCAACCGCAGCGAGCTGTACCTGGAGCAGGATCAGCTGAGCATCGACGAGGTGCTGCAGTGGCTGGCCGACTATCACCGCCTGAGCCTCGACGAGCTGCGCGCCTGCGCCTACGTGCACAGCGACAACGACGCGGTGCGCCATATGATGCGCGTGGCCTGCGGGCTGGACTCGATGGTGCTCGGCGAGCCGCAGATTCTCGGCCAGCTGAAGTCCGCCTATGCCGTGGCGCGCGAGGCCGGCACCGTCGGCCCGCTGCTCGGCCGGCTGTTCCAGGCCACCTTCAGTACCGCCAAGACCGTGCGCACCGACACCGCCATCGGCGAGAACCCGGTGTCGGTGGCCTTCGCCGCGGTCAGCCTGGCCAAGCAGATCTTCACCGACCTGCACCGCAGCCAGGCGCTGCTGATCGGCGCCGGCGAGACCATCAGCCTGGTGGCGCGCCATCTGCACGATCAGGGCATCAAGCGCATCGTCGTCGCCAACCGCACCCTGGAGCGCGCCAGCCAGCTGGCCGAGCAGTTCGGCGCGCACGCCGTGCTGCTGTCGGACATCCCCGAGGTGCTGGCGCACAGCGATATCGTCATCAGCTCCACCGCCAGCCAGCTGCCGATTCTCGGCAAGGGCGCGGTGGAAAGCGCGCTGAAAAAACGCAAGCACAAGCCGATCTTCATGGTCGATATCGCCGTGCCGCGCGATATCGAGTCGCAGGTCGGCGAGCTGGACGACGTCTACCTCTATACCGTCGACGACCTGCACGAGGTCATCGAGGAAAACCTCAAGAGCCGCCAGGGTGCGGCGCAGGCCGCCGAGGAGCTGATCGCCGCCGGCACCGAGGAGTTCATGCAGCGCCTGCGCGAGCTGGCCGCGGTGGACGTGCTCAAGGCCTACCGCCAGCAGGCCGAGCGTCTGCGCGACGAGGAGCTGGCCAAGGCCCAGCGCCTGCTGGCCAATGGCGCCAGCGCCGAAGAGGTGATGGCGCAGCTGGCCCGCGGCCTGACCAACAAGCTGCTGCACGCGCCCAGCGTGCGCATGAAGAAACTCACCGCCGAAGGGCGCCTCGATGCGCTCGGTCTGGCCCAGGAACTCTTCGCCCTCGACGAGGGCGCGCCGTCCGATAAAGGTCTGCAATGAAAGCTTCACTGTTGAACAAGCTGGACAACCTCAGCGACCGCTTCGAGGAGCTGACGGCGCTGCTCGGCGACGCCGAGGTGATCGCCAAGCAGAGCCAGTTCCGCGCCTATTCCAAGGAATACGCCGAGATCGAGCCGGTGATCGCCACCTTCCGCGAACTGCGCAAGGTGCAGGGCGACCTCGAAAGCGCCCAGGCGCTGCTCAAGGACAGCGACCCGGATCTGCGCGAGATGGCCGAAGAGGAAGTGGCCCAGGCCAAGGAAGCCCTGGTCGCCCTGGAAGACAAGCTGCAGCGCATGCTGCTGCCGAAAGACCCCAACGACGGCCGCAACGTCTACCTGGAGGTGCGCGCCGGCACCGGCGGCGACGAGGCGGCGATCTTCTCCGGCGATTTGTTCCGCATGTACTCGCGCTACGCCGAGAAGCAGGGCTGGCGGGTCGAGGTGCTGTCGTGCAACGAAGGCGAGCACGGCGGCTTCAAGGAGGTGATCGCCCGCGTCGAGGGCGACAACGTCTACGCCAAGCTCAAGTTCGAGTCCGGCGCCCACCGCGTGCAGCGCGTGCCGGAAACCGAGTCCCAGGGCCGCATCCACACCTCCGCCTGCACCGTGGCGGTGCTGCCGGAGCCGGACGAGCAGGCGGCCATCGAGATCAACCCGGCCGACCTGCGCGTCGACACCTACCGCTCATCCGGCGCCGGCGGCCAGCACGTCAACACCACCGACTCGGCGATCCGCATCACCCACATTCCCACCGGCACCGTGGTGGAATGCCAGGAAGAGCGTTCGCAACACAAGAACCGCGCCAAGGCCATGGCCTGGCTGGCGGCCAAGCTGCAGGACCAGCAGGAAGCCGCGGCGCACAAGGAAATCTCCGAGACGCGCAAGCTGCTGGTGGGCTCCGGCGACCGCTCCGAGCGCATCCGCACCTACAACTTCCCGCAGGGCCGGGTCACCGACCACCGCATCAACCTGACCCTGTATTCGCTGAACGAAGTGATCGCCGGCGGCGTCGACGCCATCATCGAGCCGCTGCTGGCCGAGTACCAGGCCGACCAGTTGGCGGCGCTGGGCGATTGAGTGCAGCCGCACGGTGCGCGCCTCGTAGGCTGCGCCGTGCGCACCGCAGCCCGGAGGCGATCCGGGAAGAGCTGACAGACCCGTAGGGTGGATGACGCTGTTTTCATCCACCATCCCGCACGGTGGGTCGATAAAGCGCGAGCTACGCGCCGATCCACCCTACGAGAGAACCATGGCCACCATCGAATCCCTGCTCAATACCGCCGATCTGCCCGACTCGCCCACGCCGCGGCTGGACGCCGAGCTGCTGCTGGCCGCCGCCCTAGGCAAGCCGCGCAGCTACCTGCGCACCTGGCCGGAGCGCGAGCCCGATGCCGCGCAGCAGGCGCTGTTCGACACCTATCTGCAGCGCCGCCGCGCCGGCGAGCCGGTGGCCTATATCCTTGGCCACCAGGGCTTCTGGAGCCTGGATCTGGAGGTGGCGAGCCATACCCTGATTCCGCGCCCGGACACCGAACTGCTGGTGGAAAGCGCCCTCGAGCTGCTGCCGGCCACGCCGCTGGCGGTGCTGGACCTGGGTACCGGCAGCGGCGCCATCGCCTTGGCCCTGGCCAGCGAGCGGCCGGCCTGGCGCGTCACCGGGGTGGACCGGGTGGCGGAGGCGGTGGCCCTGGCCGAGCGCAATCGCCAGCGCCTCAAGCTGGACAATGCCGAGTTTCTCCACAGCCACTGGTTCTCCGCCCTGGCCGGCCGGCGCTATGGCCTGATCCTCAGCAACCCGCCCTATATTCGCGCCGACGACCATCACCTCGATCAGGGCGACCTGCGTTTCGAACCGAGCAGCGCGCTGGTCTCCGGCGCCGACGGGCTGGACGATATCCGTGTCATCATCCAGGCCGCGCCGGCCCATCTACAGCCCGGCGGCTGGCTGCTGCTGGAGCACGGCTTCGATCAGGCCGAGGCGGTGCGCGCGCTGCTCAGAGCTGCCGGCTTCGCCGAGGTGGACAGCCGGCGTGACCTGGCCGGCCACCAGCGCATCAGTCTGGGACGTTTCCATCATGAGTGACCCCACCATGCTCAGCGACGACGAGCTGCTGCGCTACAGCCGGCAGATTCTCCTCAAACAGATCGACGTCGACGGCCAGTTGCGCCTCAAGCAGAGCCGCGCGCTGATCGTCGGCCTTGGCGGGCTGGGCTCGCCGGTGGCGCTGTACCTGGCCGCCGCCGGCGTCGGCGAGCTGCACCTGGCCGACTTCGACCGCGTCGACCTGACCAACCTGCAGCGGCAGATCGCCCACGACACCGCCAGCATCGGCCAGACCAAGGTGGATTCGGTCATGGCGCGGCTGGCCGCGATCAATCCGCAGGTGCGCCTGGTGCCGCATCGCCAGGCGCTGGATGCCGACTCGCTGGCTGCGGCGGTCGGTGGCGTCGACCTGGTGCTGGACTGCTCGGACAACTTCGCCACCCGCGAGGCGGTCAACGCCGCCTGCGTGGCCGCCGGCAAGCCGCTGGTGTCCGGCGCGGCGATCCGTCTGGAAGGCCAGCTCTCGGTATTCGATCCGCGCGACGCCGCCAGCCCCTGCTACCACTGCCTCTACGGCCACGGCAGCGAGGCCGAGCTGACCTGCAGCGAGGCCGGGGTGGTCGGCCCGCTGGTGGGCCTGGTCGGCAGCCTGCAGGCGCTGGAGGCGCTCAAGCTGCTGGCCGGCTTCGGCGAGCCGCTGGTCGGCCGCCTGCTGTTGATCGATGCCCTCGGCACGCGCTTTCGCGAGCTGCGGGTCAAGCGCGATCCGGCCTGCAACGTGTGCGGCGGTGGCGATGGCCGGTAACGCGCCGGTCGGCGTGTTCGACTCGGGGGTCGGCGGGCTGTCGGTGCTGCGCGAGATTCGCCAGTTGCTGCCGCACGAGTCGCTGCTCTACGTCGCCGACAGCGGCCACGTGCCCTACGGCGAGAAGAGCCCCGAGTTCATCCGCGAGCGCAGCCGCGTCATCGCCGAGTTCCTCCTCGCCCAAGGCGCCAAGGCGCTGGTGCTGGCCTGCAACACCGCCACCGTGGCGGCGGTGGCCGAGCTGCGCGAGCGTTACCCGGCGCTGCCCATCGTCGGCATGGAGCCGGCGGTCAAGCCGGCCGCGGCGGCCACCCGCAGCGGCGTGGTCGGCGTGCTGGCCACCACCGGTACGCTGAAGAGCGCCAAGTTCGCCGCCTTGCTCGACCGCTTCGCCAGCGACGTGCGGGTGATCACCCAGCCCTGCCCGGGGCTGGTGGAGTGCATCGAGGCCGGCGCGCTGGAGGCGCCGGCCACCCGCGAGCTGCTGCAGGGCTATGTCGCGCCGCTGCTGGCCGAGGGCTGCGACACGCTGATCCTCGGCTGCACCCATTACCCCTTCCTCAAGCCGCTGCTGCGTCGTCTGGTGCCGGACTCGGTGAGCCTGATCGACACCGGCGCGGCGGTGGCGCGCCAGCTGCAGCGTCTGCTCGAACAGGGCCAGCTGCTGGCCGCCGGGCCGGCGCAGGCGACCCGTTACTGGAGCAGCGGGTCGCCTGCGCAAATGCAGCGGGTATTGCCGGTGCTGCTGGGCGAGACGGCCGAAGTACGGGCATTCTGAGCGGGGTTTTGTACCTTTGTAGCCTTTCGCTCATAACGAAGGCTTCTATACTGAGGTGCAGGTCATTCGTTCTAGCTGACTTCTCGAGAAGGAATAATTCATGAAGAAGCTGTGTGTTTTGGCTGCCTGTGCAGCCTTGTCCATGGGACAGATGGGGGCGGTACAGGCGGCGGACGTGACCGCTGCCATCGGCCAGAGCGGCGATTCCACCATGGTCTATCGCCTGGGGGCGCAATGGGACTGGAGCAGCAGCTGGCTGCAGAGCGACGTCGGTCGCCTGACCGGCTACTGGGATCTGGGGTACACCTACTGGGACGGCGACGAGACGGCGAGCAACCACAGCCTGTCGTTCGCTCCGGTGTTCGTCTACGAGTTCGCCGGCCAGCATGTGCGCCCCTATATCGAGGCGGGCATCGGCGTGGCGGCCTTCTCCAGCACCGAGCTGGAAGACAACGACCTGGGCTCGTCCTTCCAGTTCGAGGACCGCATCGGCGTCGGCCTGCGCTTCTCCGGCCAGGAGGTCGGCCTGCGCGCGGTGCACTACTCCAACGCCGGCCTGAAGAACCCCAACGACGGCGCCGAAGCCTACACCCTGCATTATCGGCTGAGCTTCTGAACCACAAGACCGGGCCAGTCCCGGTCTTTTTCGTTGCGCGTCTCGCCTGGGGATTGGGGGCGCGCGGCGCACGGGTTTACCCCGTTATCGATAGGCCCCGGCGATACCGCGGCGCTGCTCCAGGCACTCGGCCGCACCCAGCTCGAATTCGCGGCAGATCAGCGGGCGCACTGCGTAGATGGTGCAGCGCATGCTGTCGCGATCCAGCGCCGCGCACCAGCCGTCGTCCAGGCGGCGCATCACCTCGCCGCCCCACTGGTCGGTATCGATATAGCGCGGCGGCACGCCGCTGTCGCCGAACAGCATCACTTCCAGCTGGCAGCAGCAGGCCGCGCAGGTGCTGCAGCTGACTTCGGGCTCGCTCGGCAATTGGCTGTGGGGGATGGTCTGGCTCATGGCGCGGCAGTGTACGCCAAGGCTCGCCGTCGTGGTGTGCGGACGGCTGAGCGGTTCGCGGCGCCGGTTGGCGCTGAGCGTAGCGAAGCCCAACAGCGAGCGCGCAGCGCTCCGCCCGTCGATCTCAAGGCCGAATCTACGCCGCTCGCCGGCTACGCAGACTCTGTTCGTACTGGGCGCGATACAGCCGGGCGAAGCCGTGCAGCACCGGCATCGCCACCGCCCAGACCGCGGCGAGGATGGCCAGGGTCGGCCAGGTGCCCAGCGGCAGGCCGACGTCGGCGATCTGCGCGCCGCCGTAGTAGGACAGCGGCGCCGCCAGCGCGCCGAGCAGGCTGCCTTTCCACCAGGGCTGCGCGGTCCAGGCCAGGCAATGGTTGAGGGTGCTGGCCAGCAGCAGCCAGAGCAGCGCCAGCCACAGCGGGATCAGTTGGCGCGGCTCGCCGAAGTCGAACAGGCCGAGGTTGAGCAGGAAACTGTCCAGCGCGCTGCCGGCGAGAAACACGCTGAGCAGCAGCTTGCCTTCGGCCGCCCAACTGCTGACCCACAGCAGGTGCACACCGATGATCACTGCCACCAGCAGCAGCCAGGGGCTGTCGCCGGCGAAGACGCAGACCAGCCAGCCGAGCTGGAAGAGAAGGGCGTTGGCGATCAGTTTAGGCATCGAAGTTTCCTAGCAGAGGGGCGGGCCGCGCGGCCGGCTTGGCCAGCAGCAGTTGCGCGGTGCCAATGGTGCGTTCGAGGAAGCCTCCCTCGCAATAGCACAGGTAGAACTCCCAGAGTCGGTAGAAGTAGTCGTCGTAGCCCAACTGCTCCAGGCGCTGGCGGGCCTGGCGCAGGTTGTCGTGCCACAGGCGCAGGGTACGCGCGTAGTGCAGGCCGAAATCTTCCATGTGATGCAGGTTGAAGTCGGTATGGCGGGTGACCACGTCGAGCATCTTCTGTACCGAGGGCAGCGCGCCGCCGGGGAAGATGTAGCGCTGGATGAAGTCCACCGACTTGCAAGCCTGCTCGTAGCGTTGATCACGGATGGTGATGGCCTGCAGCAGCATCAGCCCGTCGGGCTTGAGCAGGCGCGCGCACTGCTGGAAGTAGGTGGGCAGAAAACGGTGGCCGACCGCTTCGATCATCTCGATGGAGACCAGCTTGTCGTACTGGCCCTCGAGGTCGCGGTAATCCTCCAGCAGCAGGGTGATGCGATCCTCCAGGCCCAGCTCGCGGATGCGCCGTGCGGTATGGGCATGCTGCTCGCGCGACAAGGTGGTGGTGGTCACCCGGCAGCCGTAGCGGGTGGCGGCATGGATGGCCATGCTGCCCCAGCCGGTGCCGATCTCCAGCAGGTGGTCGGATGGCCTGAGCGCCAGCTTCTGGCAGATGCGCTCCAGCTTGTTGAGCTGCGCCTGCTCCAGGCTGTCATCCGCGCCTTTGAACATGGCCGCCGAATACATCATGGTCGGGTCGAGGAACTGCTCGAACAGTTCGTTGCCCAGGTCGTAGTGCGCGGCGATATTGCGCCGCGAGCCCTGGCGGGTGTTGCGGTTGAGCCAGTGCAGGCCCTGGATCAGCGGCCGGCCGAGTTGCGCCAGGCCGCGCTCCATGGCGTCGAGCACCTCCAGGTTGGCGACGAAGATGCGGATCACCGCGGTCAGGTCCGGGGTGCTCCAGTACCCGTGGATATAGGCCTCGCCCGAGCCGATCGAGCCGTTGCCGGCCACCAGGCCCCAGACCGCGCCGTCGAGCACGCGGATTTCGCCGCGCAGGCTGGCCTGCGGGTCGCCGAAGTGCAGGGTCTCGGCGCCCTCGTGGATGGTCAGCCGGCCATGGCGCAGGCGACCCAGCTGGCGCAGTACGGCGCGGCGCAACAGGCCGGCACCGAGGCCGCTGCCGGCACGCACGCTGTCTTTGGCGGAGGTCAGGCTAGAGCTTTTCATAGGGCAGGTCCTTCGGTTGCGGGCGGGCGACGCGGAAGTCGCCTTCCGCGGCCTGGTGAGCGAACAGGGGCGCGCGTTTGAGCAGCAGGCGCAGGGCCTGCCAGTAGATGGCCGCGAGGGTCTTGGCGGTCATCCAGGGGAAACTCAGCAGATGGCGGTGCAGGCTGGCGCGGCTCAGGGGCTGGCGCTGCAGGCTGAGGCTGGCGTCGAAGAGCTTTTCCTCGCCGTTCCAGTCGGCCATATGAATGCCCAGGCGCTCGCCCACCGGGCTGAAGCTCATGCGGTACTCAAGCTCGTGCGGCAGAAAGGGCGAGACGTGGAAGGCCTTGGCCACGCTGAACTGCTGCCGCCCAGTGCCGGCTGCCGGCAGCACGTAGTGATAGCGCTCGCGCCAGGGCGTGTTGCTCACTTCGCAGAGGATCGCCAGCAGTTGCTCGTCGGCGTCGAAGCAGTAGAAGAAGCTCGCCGGGTTGAACGCCAGGCCCCAGCTGCGCGGCTGGGTCAGCAGGCAGATGCGCCCCAGCGGGCGCCGGCCGATGGCCTGCTCGACGCGCTGGCGCACCGCCTCGGCCAGGGGCATGCCGCCGCGGGTGAATTGCGGCAGGTAATCGGACTCGCGAAAGGCGAAGGGCATCCAGCGGCTGCGCCCGGCCAGCTTTGAGAGGGCGAACAGGGCGTCCTGCTCGTCCAGATCGAGGTAGAGCAGGCCCATGCGGTAGCGGAAGGCGTGCGCGCGCGGGGCGAAGCGCCGATGCTGCACCCAGCCGCTGTACAGGGCGCTGTGCATCACAGCGCCTCGCCGAAGGCGCGGGCCACGCGCAGCGCGCTGAGCACGCCGTCCTCGTGGAAGCCGTTGGCCCAGTAGGCGCCGCAGTAGTAGCTGTGCTGGCTGCCTTGCAGCTCTTCCCAGCGCGCCTGGGCGGCGATGCCGGCCAGGCTGTACTGCGGGTGGGCGTAGCGAAAGCGCGCGAGCACCTTGGCCGGGTCGATGGCCGCGCCCTGGTTGAGGCTGACGCAGAAGGTGGTATCGCTGTCGATACCCTGCAGGATGTTCATGTTGTAGGTGACCGCTGCCGGTCGATCGGTCGGCCCGCCCAGGCGGTAGTTCCAGCTGGCCCAGGCCAGCTGGCGCCGGGGCAGCAGGCGCGTATCGGTATGCAGCACCACCTCGTTGTCGGCGTAGGGCAGGGCGCCGAGGATGGCCTGTTCGGCGGCGCTGGGCCCTGCCAGCAGGGCCAGGGCCTGGTCGCTGTGGCAGGCGAATACCACCTTGTCGAAGCGCTCGGCGCCGGCGGCGCTGTGCAGGGTGACGCCGCCGGCATCGCGCTCGACCCGCTGCACCGGGCAATTGAGCCGGATGCGCTCGGCGAAGCTGGCGCTCAGCGGCGCCAAGTAGCTGCGCGAGCCGCCGGCGATCACCTGCCACTGCGGGCGGTCGCTGATCGACAGCAGGCCGTGGTTCTTGCAGAAGCGCACGAAGAACTGCAGCGGAAAACCGAGCATGCCGGCCAGCGACATCGACCAGATCGCCGCGCCCATGGGCACTATGTAGTGGTCGATGAAGCGCTGGCCGTAGCCGTTGCGCGCGAGGTAGTCGCCGAGGGTGGTGTCGGCGGCGATGCGGCCGCAGGCCAGGTCGTCCTGGGTCTGGCGGTTGAAGCGCAGGATGTCGCGCAGCATGCCCCAGAATCCCGGCGAGACCAGGTTGCGGCGCTGGGCGAACAGGCTGTTGAGGTCGTGACCGTTGTACTCCAGGCCGCTGGCCGGATCGCTGACCGAGAAGCTCATCTCGGTGGGCTGGTAGGCCACGCCGAGCTGTTCCAGCAGGCGGATGAAGTTGGGGTAGGTCCAGTCGTTGAAGACGATGAAGCCGGTGTCGATGGCGTACGCGCGGCCGTCCACCTCGACGTCCACCGTATGGGTGTGGCCGCCGACCCAGTCGCTGGCCTCGAACACCTGAATCTCGTGCTGGCGATTGAGCAGGTAGGCGCTGGTCAGGCCGGCGATGCCGCTGCCGATGATGGCGATTTTCATGGGGCGTCCTGGGTGGTGGACTCGCTGCGCGCCAGGCGGCGGCCGATGGCCAGGCGCAGGCGTTTGGGCAGCAGGCCGAGGAGTTTCAGGGTGACGATAAAGGGCGCGGGAAAGGCGATTTCCAGCGGGTGCTTGTCCAGCCGTGCGGCGATGTGCCGGGCGGCCCTTGCCGCCGGCCAGCGCATGGGCATGGGGAAGTCGTTCTTCTGCGTCAGCGGGGTGTCGACGAAGCCGGGGCTGATCAGGGTGACGTCGATGCCTTCGCCGGCCAGGTCGATGCGCAGCGCCTCCAGCAGGTAGCGCATGGCCGCCTTGGAGGCGCCGTAGGCCTCGGCGCGCGGCAGGGCGAGGAAGGTCACCGAGCTGCCGACGCCGACCAGGTGCGGCCGCTCGCCCCGGCGCAGCAGGGGCAGGGCCGCCTCGATGCAGTGGCTGGTCGACAGCAGGTTGGCGCGTATCACCCGCTCGATGAGGGCGGACTCGTACGCCTGGGCGTCGAGGTACTCGCAGGTGCCGGCGTTGAGGATGGCGCAATCCAGCGCGCCCCAGGCCTGCTCGATGCGCTGGGCGATGGCGCGCACCTGCTCGGGCTCGCAGAGATCGCCCGGTACCACCAGCACCTGCTCGGGGAAGCGCATCGCCAGCTCCTGCAGCGGGCCGCTGCGGCGCGCGCTGAGGGCCAGGCGGTGGCCGCCGCGCAGCAGTTCCTCGGCCAGGGCGATGCCGATGCCGCTGCTGGCGCCGGTCAGCCAGATACGCTTCATGCCAGCCTCCGCTTCAGCCAGCCGATGCTCTGGCCGAGCACGGGCAGATGCTCGTAGAGCAGGGCGCCGGCGTCGAAGTAGTCGCGGTGCAGATAGACCTTGTCGCGCCACAGCAGGTGCGTGCAGCCGTCGACCCGGATCGGTGCGCCGCGGGCCAGGCGCGGGTGGCGGTAGCTCAGGGTCCAGCGCAGGTAGCCTTGGCCCTCGTCGACCCGGTCGCAGCCGTGGAACTCGAAGTGCAGCGCGTCGACATTGGCGTACAGCTCGGCGAAGTAGCGGCGCAGCGCGTCCAGGCCGCGTACCTCGTGCAGCGGGTCGCGAAACAGCACGTCGTCGCTGTACAGCTCGCCGAGCCGCTCGAGGTTGTCCTTGTTCAGCGCGGCGAAGCGTTCGCCGAAGGTGGACAGGAAATCGCTCATGCGGGCACCTCCCGGTTGCCGAGATGCTTGAACGCGGCCAGGGCGCGTTCGCGCGAGCGCGCCAGATCGACGATCGGCCGCGGGTAGCCGGCCGGGGCGAGCAGCCCGCCGAGCGCGGCCGGATCATGGATGTCGCGCTTGTTCAGCCCGGCCAGCTCCGGCACCCAGTGACGGATGAAGTGGCCGTCGGGATCGAACTTCTGCGACTGGCTGATGGGGTTGAAGATGCGGAAATAGGGGGCCGCGTCGGTGCCGGTGGAGGCGCTCCACTGCCAGCCGCCGTTGTTCGCCGCCAGGTCGCCGTCGATCAGCTGACGCATGAAGAAGCGCTCGCCCTCGCGCCAGTCGATCAGCAGGTTCTTGGTCAGGAACATGGCGACGATCATGCGCAGGCGGTTGTGCATCCAGCCGGTCTCGCGCAGCTGGCGCATGGCGGCATCGACTATGGGCAGGCCGGTGCGGCCCTGCTGCCAGGCGGCCAGCTCTTCCGGCGCGTCACGCCAGGGCAGCGCCTCGGTTTCCTGGCGGAAGGCGCGGTGCATCGAGACCCGCGGGTAGCCCACCAGGATGTGCTTGTAGAACTCGCGCCAGAGCAGTTCGTTGATCCAGGTGACGGCGCCGGGGTTGCCGCTGTCGAACTCGCCGCGGTTGGCGCGCAGCGCCGCATGCAGGCACTGGCGCGGCGACAGCACGCCGGCGGCCAGGTAGGGCGACAGCTGGCTGGTGCCGGGGGTGGCGGGAAAATCGCGCGCCTCTTGGTAGAACTCGATGCGCTCCTCGGCGAAGCGCGCCAGGCGGCTGTGCGCCTGCTCTTCGCCGGCCGGCCAGAGCGCGCGCAGCGCCTCGCTCGGAGCGGCGAAACCGGCGACCGCGGCGGGCAGCGGGTCGCTGGCCACGTCCAGCGGCGCCTGCGCCTTTGGTTGTGCGCGCAGCGCCGGCAGGGCGGAGTGTAGGCGCTGGTAACAGACCTTGCGGAACTGGCTGTAGACCTGGAAGTAGCCGCCGGACTGGGTCAGCACGCTGCCGGGCTTGAACAGCAACTGGTCCAGATGGCTGTGCCAGGCGACGTCCTGCTGCGCCAGGTAGGCTGCGGTGGTGCGGTCGCGCAGGCTCTCGTGGACGCCGTACTCCTCGTTGACCTGCACCGTGCCTATGGCGTGCTGGTGACAGACTTCGGCGACGATGGCGGGTGCCTGCTCCCAGTCGTCGCACTGGCGCACCAGCAGCGGCACATTCAGCCGCTGCAAGGCACGCTGCAGTTCGACCAGGTTGCGCAGCCAGAAGTCGACTTTGCACGGTGCGTCGTCGTGGGCCAGCCACTGCCTGGGGCTGAGCAGGTACAGCGCCAGGGTCGGGCCGGCGGCCATGGCGCTGGCCAGGGCGCTGTTGTCGTGCACGCGCAGGTCGCTGCGCAGCCAGATCAGTTGACGCATGGTGAATCCTCGAGGGGGCCGAGCAGGCCCTGGCGCTGCAGCCAGGCATGGGCGGCCAGCGGGTCGGCGGCCAGCGCCAGCTCGGCCAGCACGTCGCGGTGGATATGGGCGGCGGGGCCGGCCAGCAGCAGTGGAATCTGGCACTGCTGGTGCAGGCGCGGCAGCTGGCGGCGCAGCAGGGCGCCGTCGAGCGCCTGGTCGGCGTACAGCAGCAACGCGCGCGGGGCGATCTGCTCCAGGGCCAGGGCCAGTTCGGCGGGCGGCAGCGGCCAGTCGAACACCTCCACCGGGCAGTCGCTGTCGCTGACCAGCCAGGCGCATAGCCACAGGCCGGGCTCCATCGGCGCGTCGCCGAGGTTGACCAGCAGCAGCGGCGCACCGCCGGCCTGACGGTTGTTGTGGTAGATGCGCGTGGCGAACTTGCTGCGCAGCCAGGAGAAGAAGAACACCTGTTCCAGGCGCGCGCCGAACTGACCCTGCCAGCGCTGCTGCAGTTCGCCGAGCAGCGGCCAGAGCAGGCGTTCGACCAGGGTGCGCAGCGGGTAGAGCGCCAGGGCGGCGTTGAAGCTTTCGTCCAGGCGCCGTTCGGCGAGCTGGGCGATATGCCCGAGCAGCTCGCCGCGCAATTGTCGCCAGCCGCCGTCGGCCGGCGGCTGCAGCGGTTGGCGGCTGTCCAGCAGTTCCTTGACCTGGCTCACCGCGACGCCGCGTCCGAGCCAGCCGAGGATGGCCTGGATGCGCGCCACGTGTTGCGGCGAGTAGAGGCGGTGACCCTTGGCCGTACGGTGCGGCACGATCAGCCCGTAGCGGCGCTCCCAGGCGCGCAGGGTGACGGCGTTGACCCCGGTGCTGCGCGCCACGTCGCGAATCGGCAGGTAGCCCTGGGCGAGGGCGCTGCGCAGCTGATCGGCGGCCTCGCTGCGCTGCAGCTGGTCGTTCGGCTCAGAGGGCATTGCGCAGACTCAGACGTTCCGGATGCGGCTGCAGGTAGACCTGCTCGGCGATGTAGCGATCCGGGTGGCGGCGAAAATGATGTTTGAGCAGGGTCAGCGGCACCACCAGCGGCACCACGCCGTCGCGGTACTGGCCGATCAGCTGTTGCATCTCCTGTTTCTCGTCGGGGCTTAGGGCGCGCTTGAGGTAGCCGGCCAGGTGCTGCAGCACGTTGCTGTGGGTGCCGCGCGTGGCGCAGCGCTTCAGCGCCGCCATTAGCTGGCTGAAATAGTGCGGCGCCAGGCTGGCCAGGTCGTGCCGGGCGAGGTCGCCGAGCAGGCGGCCGAGGGCCTTGTACTGCAGCGGGTCGGTGGCCAGCAGCAGGTACTTGTAGCGCGAGTGGAAGGCGATCAGCGCGCGGCGCGTCAGGCCCTCCTGCAGCAGGCGTTGCCACTCGGCATAGGCGAACACGCGGGTGAGGAAGTTCTCGCGCAGCACCGGGTCGTTGAGGCGGCCGTCTTCCTCCACCGGCAGGTCGGGATGACGGGCGCAGAAGGCCGCGGCGAAGATGCCACGGCCCGGCTCGCTGGGGCGGCCGCCGTCCTGGTAGACCTTGACCCGCTCCAGGCCGCAGGACGGCGACTGCTGCATGAAGATGAAGCCGCAGATGCCCTGCAGCTCGCCGGCCATGCGTTCGGCATAGGCGGCCAGGGCGTCGGTGACGTCGTGCGAGCGTTCCACCGTGCCGACTGCGCGCGGCGCCTGCGGGTCGCCCACCAGGCGAATCGGCTGGCGCGGCACCGGCATGCCGATGCCGACTTCCGGGCACACCGGGACGAACTCGAAATGCTCGGCGAGGCTGCGGCTGCACAGGCGCGACAGCTTGTGACCGCCGTTGTAGCGCACCTCGGCGCCCAGCAGGCAGGCGCTGATGCCCAGTTTGGCTTTGCTCGGTTGCATGGCTCGACCTCCGACTGTCTTGTACATGGGCTTAGCCATGTACAACTTTTGTCCATCATAGGTCTGCTGTTGTACAAGTCAAATGCTTTGTACAGCTTGTGTATGGCTTTTTGTGTGTGACGACAAGCGCCGCGCGAGCGCGGCGTCAGGGCGGGGAGGGGAAGAGAGGGGCTTCAGCGCCAGCCTTGCAGCCAGCGCTGGGTGTCCTGCAGCTGGCGCCAGTCGAGCCGCTGGCTGCGCCGGGTCAGCACGGCCTGCAGCTCCACGGCGAGAATGGTGTCGGCCTCGTCGCGGATCAGTTCGGTGACCAGGAAGTGGCGTTCGCGGTTCTGCGGCTGCGCCGCGGTCCATTTCGACAGCAGCAGCTTGCGCGGATTGAGCCGCCGCGCGGGCGTCATGCCAGGTGTTCGAGCAGGCGGCGGGCGGCGTCCTGGCCGCTGAGCCAGGCACCCTCGACGCGGCCGGACAGGCACCAGTCGCCGCAGGCGTACAGGCCCAGGTCGGCGTCGGCCAGCGCGCCCCACTGGTGGGCCTGCGCCGGACGGGCGTAGAGCCAACGGTGGGCCAGGGTGAAGCTGGGCGGCGGCACGGCGCAGCCGATCAGCTCGGCGAAGGCACCGTGCAGCTGCTCGATCACGGTGTCCTTGGGCAGGTCCAGGTGCTGCTTGCTCCACGCGCTGCTGGCGTGCAGCACCCAGGTGTCCAGGCGGTTGTCGCGGCCGGGCTTGCTGCGGTTGCGCGCCAGCCAGTCGAGCGGGCTGTCCTGTACGAAGCAGCCCTCGACCTTGGTCTCCAGCGGCGTGTCGAAGCCCAGCGCCACCGCCCAGGTCGGCTCCATGATCACGCTGGCGGCGGCGCCGGCCAGCTTGGGCGCGGCCGCCAGCAGGGCGCTGGCCTGCGGCGCCGGGGTGGCGATGACGACGTGGCTGAACGGGCCGTGGCTGCAGCCTTCGGCATCCTGCAGGCTCCAGTGGCTGCCGCCGCGGAACACCTCGGTGATGCGGCAGGCGAAGTGCACCGGCAGGGCGCCGAGCAGGGCGCGGGTGATGGCGCTCATGCGCGGCGTGCCGACCCAGCGCACCTGTTCGTCCGGCGAGGCGCTGAGCTGACCGTCCTTGGCGTGGTACATGCCCGGCGTCCATTCGGCGACCCAGCCGCGGGTCAGCCACTGCTGCACCACCTCGACGAAGCGGCGGTCGCGCGCGGTGAAGTACTGGGTGCCCAGGTCGAGGCTGCCGACATCGCTGCGCTTGCTGGCCATGCGCCCCCCGCTGCCGCGACTCTTGTCGAACAGCTGGACCTCCTGGCCGGCGGCGTGCAGGGCCTGGGCGGCGGACAATCCCGCGATGCCGGTGCCGATGATGGCGATGGGTGCGTTCATGGTGACCTCGTCAGCTCTGAATGCTTTACAGGCTACGCTTTGGACAAAAGCTATACAAGAATGCTTTCATGTACAGCTGTTGCCTCGGGTGTCGCTCCTTATTCTAGGTTTAGGACAAACGCGGCCATCAATAAAGGCACGTGTGCGCGTCATAAACCAGACTAGGGGTGAAAGCTCATCAATTTCCATGCGAGGACGATGCCATGCATATCCTGCTGACCGGCGGTACTGGCCTGATCGGCCGCGGGCTCTGCGCCTACTGGGCCGAGCAGGGCCACCGCCTGACCGTCTGGAGCCGCGAGCCGGACAAGGTGAAGCGCCTGTGCGGCGCGACCGTGCGCGGCATCGGCCGGCTCGAGGAGCTGGCCGAGGAGCCGCTCGATGCCGTGGTCAACCTGGCCGGCGCGCCCATCGCCGACCGGCCCTGGAGCAGCAAGCGCAAGGCGCTGCTGTGGGCCAGCCGCATCGGCTTGACCGAACAGCTGCTGGCCTGGCTGCAGGGCCGCAGCCAGCGCCCGGCGCTGTTGCTGTCCAGCTCGGCGGTGGGCTGGTACGGCGACGGCGGCGAGCGCGAGTTGCACGAGGACACGCCGCAGGTCACCGACGATTTCGCCGCGCAGCTGTGCGGCGCCTGGGAGGAGACTGCCCTGCGCGCCGAGGAACTGGGCCTGCGCGTGGTGCTGGTGCGCACCGGCCTGGTGCTCAGCGCCGATGGCGGCATGCTCAAACGTCTGCTGCTGCCGTTCAGGCTGGGCCTGGGCGGACGCCTCGGCGACGGCCGGCAGTGGATGCCCTGGGTGCATATCGCCGATCAAATCGCCCTGATGGACTTTCTCTTGCAGCGAGACGCTGCCCGGGGTCCCTATAATGCGTGCGCGCCGCAGCCGGTGCGCAACGCCGAGTTCGCCAGGGCGCTGGGCCAGGCCCTGCATCGCCCGGCGATCCTGCCGGCGCCGGCCTTCGCCCTGCGCGCCGGCCTCGGCGAGCTGTCCGAGCTGCTGCTCGGCGGCCAGCGCGCGGTGCCGACGCGCCTGCTGGAGGCGGGTTTCAGTTTTCGCTTCACCCATCTGGACGTGGCCCTGGCCGATCTGCTGGGCCATCACTGACTAGGATTTCGCATGACCGATCACGCATTGTTGCTGGTTAACCTGGGTTCGCCCGCGTCCACCGAAGTAGCCGATGTCCGCCGTTACCTCAATCAGTTCCTGATGGACCCCTATGTCATCGACCTGCCCTGGCCGCTGCGCCGCCTGCTGGTGTCGCTGATCCTGATCAAGCGCCCGGCGGCCTCGGCGCATGCCTATGCCTCGATCTGGTGGGACGAGGGCTCGCCGCTGATCGTGCTCAGCCGCCGCCTGCAGCAGGCGATGCAGGCGCACTGGACGCGCGGCCCGGTGGAACTGGCGATGCGCTATGGCGAGCCGTCCATCGAAACCACCCTGCAGCGCCTGGCCGACCAGGGCGTCCGCGAGGTGACCCTGGCGCCGCTCTACCCGCAGTTCGCCGACAGCACCACCACCACGGTGATCGAAGAGACCAAGCGGGTACTGCGCGAACGCGGGCTGAAGCTGCGCCTGTCGATCCTGCCGCCGTTCTTCGAGCAAGCCGAATACCTCGACGCCCTGGCGGCCAGCGCCAAGCCCTACCTGGAGCAGCCGTTCGATCACCTGCTGCTGAGCTTCCACGGCCTGCCCGAGCGCCACCTGCACAAGCTCGATCCCAGCGGCCATTGCCTGAAGGGCGCCGACTGCTGCCGCACGGCTTCGGCCGAGGTGCTCGCCGGCTGCTATCGCGCGCAGTGCCTGCGCAGCGCCGAGCTGTTCGCCGCGCGCCTGGGCCTGCAGCCGCAGCAGTGGTCGGTGAGCTTCCAGTCGCGCCTGGGCCGGGCCAAGTGGATCGAGCCCTACACCGAGACGCGCCTCGACGAGCTGGCCGCGCAGGGGGTGAAGAAGCTGCTGGTGATGTGCCCGGCCTTCGTCGCCGACTGCATCGAGACCCTGGAGGAAATCGGCGACCGCGGCCGCGAGCAGTTCGTTGCAGCCGGCGGCGAGAGCCTGCAGCTGGTGCCTTGCCTCAACGACCACCCGGACTGGGCGGCGGCGCTGAAGACCCTGTGCGAGCGTGCGCCGCTGGCCATCTGAAGCGGCCGCCGCGCCATTCGCCCTGGCGGGTATGAAGCATTCGCCCGCCTGATAACACCTTCGAGCGATACTCAGCGCCGTTTATATCGCCCTAAGCTGACGCACTTTCAACCGCCGCGCGCCGCGTTCAGCGGTGCCGAGGAGAGCGTCCGTGCATAACAACAATAACGGCTATCCCTCCAGTGCCCGTGCCTGGGTCACTGTCGCCATCCTGATGGTGGCCTACGTGCTGTCCTTCGTCGACCGGCAGATTCTCAACCTGCTGGTCGAACCGATCCGCCGCGACCTGCTGATCAACGACACGCAGATGAGCCTGCTGATGGGCCTGTCCTTCGCCCTGTTCTACACCATCTGCGGCATTCCCCTCGGGCGCGTCGCCGACACCCGCAGCCGGCGCGGGCTGATCGCCGTCGGCGTGCTGTTCTGGAGCGCCGCCACCGCCGCCTGCGGCATGGCCAAGCTGTACTGGCAGTTCCTGCTGTGCCGCATCGGCGTCGGCGTGGGCGAGGCGGCGTTGTCGCCGGCGGCCTATTCGCTGATCGCCGACAGCTTTCCCGCCGAGCGCCGCGCCACCGCCATCAGCGTCTACTCCATGGGCGTCTACCTCGGTTCGGGGCTGGCCTTCCTGGTCGGCGGGCTGGTCATCCAGTTCGCCTCGGCGCAGGGCAACGTGTTGCTGCCGGTGCTGGGCGAAGTGCGCCCCTGGCAGTTGATCTTCCTGATCCTCGGCGGCGCCGGGGTGCTGTTCACCCTGCTCATGCTGGCGGTCAAGGAGCCGGCCCGGCGTGGCGCCGGCGCCGGCGTGGCGGTGCCGCTGGCGGATGTCGGCCGCTATATCCGTGCCAACCGTCGCACCGTGCTGCTGCACAACTTCGGCTTCGCCGGCCTGGCCTTCGCCGGCTACGGCAGCGCGGCCTGGGTGCCGACCTTCTATATCCGCACCTACGGCTGGGACGCCGGTCAGGTCGGCATCGTCTACGGCTGCATAGTGGCGGTGTTCGGCTGCCTGGGCATCGTCTTCGGCGGGCGCCTGGCCGACTGGATGGCCAAGCGCGGGCGCAGCGACGCCAACATGCGCGTCGGCCTGTACGCCGCGCTCGGCGCGCTGCCGCTGGTGCTGCTGTTCCCGCTGATGGACACCGCCTTCTGGGCCAGCGTGCTGCTGGCGCCGACGGTGTTCTGCCTGAGCATGCCGTTCGGCGTGGCGCCGGCGGCGATCCAGGAGATCATGCCCAACTCGATGCGCGGCCAGGCCTCGGCCATCTACCTGTTCGTCATCACCCTGATCGGCCTGGGAATAGGCCCGACCGCGGTAGCGCTGGTGACCGACTTCGTCTTCGCCGACGACAACGCGCTGCGCTACTCGCTGCTGATCGTCACCACCCTGGCGGTGCTGATGTCCATCGTGCTGCTGGGCAAGAGCCTCAAGCCCTACCGCGAGAGCGTGGTGCGCCTGGAACAATGGGCGGCCAGCCCGGCCTGAGCCCCGTAAGGGGCGCCGCGCGCACCAATGATGAAAAAGCCGCGATAGTCGCGGCTTTTTCACAGAGCGAGCGGGTTTAACGACGATAGCGATGATGGTGCTTGTGGCCGCGCCAGTGCTTGTGCGGGTGGTGATAGTGGCGCGATTTGTAGTGATACGGCCGGGGTTCGTAGTAGCGCGGGCCCACCACCACGGTATAGGGGCGGTAGTAGACCGGCGGCTCGTAGTACACCGGCGGTGGCGGGTAGTACACCACGTGCGGTGGTGGGGCGTAGTAGATCCGGCTGTTGGCGCCGATCACGCCACCGACCACGGCGCCGACTACCGCTCCGGCGATGGCCGCATCGCGGCGGTCCGAGGCTTGGGCGGGCTCCGGACCGGCCAGCGCCAGGCTGGCGAGCAGCCCGGTGACGAGGGAAATACGCGTATGCATGAGCGTGCCTCCTTTAGGGCCGGAGCGTTCCGGTTAATCCCTTCGACCGTGCATCGCGCCAATTATTTCGCCGGCGACTGTAAAAGCTGAGTAAAGCCGGCGCGGGGCGCCGGGTGCAACCACTGGTGCCGCTCTGGCTCGGGCTATTGTGCCCAGCGCTGCTCGATGCGCTCCAGCGTGCCGGCCTTACGCAGCCGTACCAGCGCCTCGGAGAACTGCCGGGCACGCTGGATATCGCCCTTGGCGAAGGCGACGAAGCGCGGCATCTGCACCAGCGGGCGGGGCAGGATGCGCTCCTGCTGCTGGGCGCGCTGTTCGCGGACGAAGTACTGCAGTTGCACGCGGTCGCCGACGATGATGTCGATGCGTCCGGCCAGCAGCATCGACACCAGCTGGCGCGGGTTCTGCGCGCTGCTGTCACGGGCCAGGTCGGCGCGGTCGAAGTGCTCCTCGTAGGCGTAGCCGCGCACCTGGCCGATCACGTAGGGGGCGAAGTCGTCCAGCGTGCGCCAGTCGGCGATCGCGGTCTTGGCGGTGGTCATGAACACCGTGGCGCCGCTGCGCAGCGGGCCGACCAGTTCGTACTGCTCCTGGCGCTGCGGCGTGCCGGCGAACTGGAAGGCCATCTGCGCCTCGCCGCGCTCGAGCATGCGCTTGACCCGCTCCCAGGGGTAGAGGCGGATCTGGTGCGCGACCCTGGCCTCGCGCAGCACCGCCTCGACCAGCTCGACGTCGAGCCCGCGCGGCGTGTCGTCCTCGGCGGTGACGAAGCTGTAGGGGGCGAACTGCTCGTCGCCGACCACCCGCCAGGGCTCCGCGGCCAGGGCCAGCAGGACGAGCAGCAGAAGGCGCATGGCGGGTCTCCTCGGGGCGGGCTTGTGTTCAGGCTAGCCAATTTTCCCCGAGGGCGTGCGGCAGATCAGACCTTGCGCACGAACTCCGACTTGAGCTTCATCGCGCCGATGCCGTCGATCTTGCAGTCGATGTCGTGGTCGCCGTCGACCAGGCGGATGTTCTTCACCTTGGTGCCGACCTTGACCACCAGCGACGAGCCCTTGACCTTGAGGTCCTTGATCACGGTGACGCTGTCGCCGTCCTGCAGCAGGTTGCCCACCGAATCCTTGATCGCCCGCGCCGCCTCGTCGCCCCCGGCGGCGTCGCCGGCCCGCCATTCATGGGCGCATTCGGGGCAGATCAGCTGCTCGCCGTCAGCGTAGGTGTATGCGGAGTTGCACTGGGGGCAAGGTGGCAGGCTGCTCAAGGGACGTCCTCGACTGTGGGTTGAGAGACCCTGAATTGTATAGGGTTTTGCCCGTGGGCGCCGCTCTAGGACGCCGCTCGGCTCACCGGAGATGTCAAAAATATTGGACTTGCCGGGCGGGCAGGTTTCACCGCTTTTTGCTTGAATCATGCCGACTTAAGCCATTTAAGCGGAATCTGCGAGTGCATTTTGTTCGACAATGTCGCGCTTATTTGTTTGACATATTTTACGGCTCGGGCAGACTGGCGATAGATTCCGCTGCCGAACCGGGTGGCGGGCGCTCCTGTGGCGCCCCTTTGCGCAGAGTCGCCAAGGCCCGGTTTCGCGCCGCCGTCGGAAGGCGGCACCCCGGCTCAGGACGAGCCCGGGTGCACGGAGTTAGCCAAACAGGCCGCAGTCGGCGACAGCCACCGGCCTGCACAGCAACGACAGGCCCGGCCTGTCCCAAGGTGACGTATGTCCGACAAGAAAATCCGCAGTACCCCGCGCAAACCCGTCGTGTTGATGTCCATGGGCGCTCAGGAGCGCAAGGGCCACGACTATCAAGTGATGACCCACAAATACATCCAGCCGCTGGTCGAGCTTTCCGGCTGCGTGCCGCTGCTGGTGCCGACCTGCTGCGGCACGGCTGACCTCGAGCAGTACCTGGACATGGCCGACGGCGTGTACCTGACCGGCGCCGGCAGCAATATCGACCCGGCGCTCTACGGCCAGGAAAACGAGACGCCGAACAAGACCCAGGATCGCGACCGCGATCTGTTCGACCTGCCGCTGATCCGCGCCGCCCTCGCGCGCGGCCTGCCGATCTTCGGCATCTGCCGCGGCATGCAGGAGATCAACGTGGCCCTGGGCGGCGACATCTTCCAGAAGGTCTATGCCGAGCCCGGCTACCACGACCACCGGGAGAACCCCGACGACCCGGTGGAGGTGCAGTACGCGCCGCGCCATGCGGTGTACCCGGTGCCCGGCAGCTGGTTCGCCGAGCTGCTGGGGCAGCCGGAGATCCGCGTCAACTCCCTGCATGGCCAGGCCATCCGCAACCTGGGCCAGGGCCTGGAAGTGTTGGCCAGCGCCGAGGACGGCCTGATCGAGGCCATTCACGCCCCCAGCCTGTCGCCCTTCCTGCTGGCAGTGCAGTGGCACCCGGAATGGCGCGCCGCCGCCAACCCCGACTCGGTGAAGATCTTCCAGGCCTTCGGCGAGGCCTGCCGGCGCCGCGTCGCCGAACAGAACTGAGCCCTCCAAGAGGCGGTTCCCGGCGCGTCCTGCGTCGATCTGTCAGGAAAGGGCGTGGAACTTGCTAGCGGCTGAGCGTCCGGGCCATGTCCCCGGGCGCTTCCTCCAATCGCACAAGGACCACCTCGATGATCACTGCCTCCATCGCCGACTGCATGAGCCGGGATTTCGCCCGCATCCATCCCGATATGCCCGTGGTCAAGGCGGTCGCCAAACTGATGCGCCACGAGCTGCTCGGCGGCCCGGTGACCGACGGCGACGGCCGCCTGCTCGGCTGGCTGTCCGAGCAGGAATGCCTGAAGGTGGCGATCCAGGTGGCCTACTACAACCAGCGGGTGGCCACGGTCGGCGACATCATGCGCCGCGACGTGCTCAGCGTGCGCGCCGACATGGACCCCATGGCACTGGTGCAGCAGATGCTCGGCGACAAGCCGAAGAACTACCCGGTGGTCGACGCCGGTGGCCGGGTGCTCGGGGTGATCAGCCGTCGCCATCTGCTGCAGCAGCTGGACAAGCTGCTGCAGGGCCGGGCTCAGGCGGCCTGAGGCGCAGGCGAGCCGTCTTGGTGCAGCGGCGCCGAGTGGGTGCACCAAAAGGGTTGGCGTGCGCGGCCTGTCAGTAGACGCGCGGCGGCTCCGGCCAGTCCAGAGTGCCGCTGTCGCTGAACCGGCGGGTGCCGAACAGGCCGCCGGCCAGCTTGCCGCGCAGCACGTAGGGTAGGCCCTGGCCCGGGCGGTAGTCGGTGGCGCCCCAGGCCTGGCGCATGGCGGAGAAGGCGGAAATGCTCACCGGCACGCTGATCAGGGTCTCGCCGAAGCGCGGCACGCTGCCGCGCTGGTCGCTCACGCCGCTGGCCAGCGGCTGGCCGTTGACCTCCAGCTCCAGCGCCACGCCGTCGAAGTCCACCGCGCTGTCGTTGGGATTCTGCACCCGCAGCTTGACCGCGAAGCGCATCTCCAGGCCCTGGCCGGGCAAGGGGTCCAGCCCGGCCAGGTCGATGCGCAGCGGGTCGTGCTGGCCCAGGCTGGCGCAGGCGCCCAGGCCCAGGGCGAGCAGCAGGATAAAACAGAGGCGAAACAGACGGGGCATGGCGATCTTCCGGATGAGCATTGGCTACAGCATAGAAGACCGTCGCCAGCCGCTTTAGCTCCCGGCCCTGCGTTGCCGACTGCCGAGCACCAGGGCGATGCCGCCGAGTACCGCGCCGGCGCTGAGCAGCAGACGCAGGCTCAGCGCTTCGCCGAGCAGCAGGGCGCCGCCGAGGGCGGCGAGGATCGGCACGCTGAGCTGCACGGTGGCGGCCTGGCTGGCGCGCAGGCCGGGCAGG
Source organism: Pseudomonas sp. AOB-7 (assembly GCF_003696305.1). Classification (GTDB taxonomy): domain Bacteria; phylum Pseudomonadota; class Gammaproteobacteria; order Pseudomonadales; family Pseudomonadaceae; genus Aquipseudomonas. The sequence continues at coordinate 434,156 of NZ_RFFK01000003.1, forward strand.
GCGCTGTACCAGATGGCGTAGCCGACGCCCGAGGTCAGCGCGCCGGACAGCAGGGCGTAGCACAGCCCCGCGCCGTCCCAGCTCAACCGCGGCAGCAGCGTCAGGGCCAGGAGCAGGGCCAGCGGTGCGGCGCGCAGGAAATTGCCGGCGGTCACCGCCAGCGGGTCGCCCTGGCCACGGCCGAGCAGCGAATAGCCGCCCCAGGCGATACCGGCCAGCAGCATCAGCAGGGCGGCCGCCAGCGGCGGCGCGCTGGCGCCGGGTAGCAGCAGCGCAAGCAGACCGCCGGCCGCCAGGGCGGTGCCGAGGCTGGCCGCCAGGCCCAGGCGTTCGCCGCGCCACAGGCCCCAGAGCAGCATGCTCAGTTGCACCGCGCCGAACAGCAGCAGGGCGCCGACGCCGGTGTCCAGCTGCAGGTAGGCGAAGGAGAAGGCCGCGGCGTAGGCGAACAGCGCCAGCGCCCCCGGCCAGTTGCCGGCCATGGGCTGGCGCACCGTGCGCAGGCGCAGCAGCAGCCAGAGCGTCAGCGCCCCGCAAGCGAGACGAATGGCGGTGAAACTGGCAGCGTCGATGGCCGTCTCGCGCAGGGCCAGGCGGCACAGCAGCGAGTTGCCGGCGAAGGCCAGCATGGCCAGGGCAGTGAGCAGCAGGATACGCGGGGGCATCGGCCATCCTTGTGCGGGCGTGACCGCCAGCTAAGCACAGCGCAGCGATGGATGGGATTGGCCGAAGGTCGCAACTGCGTCGGCGCTCAGTCGTACTCGGCCTCGGCGTGATCGCCGAGCAGGCGCCGCTGGCGCGGGGTACAGGCGGCCAGCACCGCCGGGTCGAAGCGAAAGTGCAGGTAGGGCGAGAACTTCTGCGCCACCATGCGCCGGCCGTAATGGATCTGCAGCAGATAGCGGCTGCGCGTGCGGCTCAGGTTGGGACTGCCGGCGTGCCACAGCTCGCTGCGAAAGAACAGCAGATCGCCGGCGCGGCAGAAGATCGGCTCGGGCTCGCGGCCACGCCAGTGACGCTCGCCGGCAGCGGGCGGCCGGCCGGCGCGGTGGCTGCCGGGGATTACCCGGGTCGGGGCCAGCTCGGCGTCGATGTCGTCGAGATAGAGCTGGGCGGTGCAGATCTGCATCGGCAGCTCGAAGGCGGGATCGTCCAGCAGGCTCGGCGGCAGCGCCATCGGCAGATGATCCAGGTGCAGCTCGCTGCCGACGAAGCCGGGGTGGCAGCGCCAGGCGGTCTGGCCGATCACGTGGCAATCCTCGCCCAGCGCCGCTTCGGCCAGCTCGATCACCTGCGGCAGGTCGAGGTAGGGCAGCCAGAACGGGTCGCGGTTGAACAGGCACTTGTAGTGGTCGAGGCTGCCCTGGTAGTCCCAGTGGATGGGACGCAGGGCATCAATGGCGGTGCGCAGCGCGGCGATGCGCGGCGCCTCCAGCACCCCGGGCAGCAGGACGAAGCCCTGCTGGTGCAGGGCCTGCAGCCGTTCGGCGGTGTGGCTGGCGATGAGCTCGGACATGGCGCCGCTCCCGAAGGTGACCAGAGCATGCTGGCACTCGCAAGCGGCGTTGCCCAGTCCTCGGTGGTGCTTAGAAGTGCGCCTTGACCAGCAGGCTGGCGGTGTTCTGGTCGGTCGGGCCGACGAAGTTGGCGCTGACGAAGCCGCCGTCCTTGATGCCGTACTTGTTCTTCCAGTAGTCGTACTCGATGCCGACGTACAGCTGCTTCTCGCCCCACTTCAGCGCCTTGCCCAGGTCGTACTTGATCTGCGGGTTGAAGTGCAGGTTGGCGTGGTAGTCGCCGCGGCTGTTCTCGTCGTTGTCCACCACCCAGTCCATGAAACCGTCGATGAGGATGTCGGACTCGCCGACCGGGATGGTGTAGCTCCACACCGGGGTGATCTGCCAGACGTTGTCGCCGGGACGGCTGCCATCGGTGGTGCGCAGGTAGGTGTTGAGCTGGAAGTAGTCGAAGCCGGGGATGGCCAGGTCGAAGCCCGGGCCGATCAGGTAGGACTCGACGTCGTCCTCGCCGAACTCGTAGGTGGTGGCGATCAGCACGTCCTTGAGCGGGCCGAACGACAGGTCGGCGCCGCTGAGCTTGCCCAGGGAGAAGCGCGGGCTGAACTCGCCGTAGAAGGTATGGCCGTCGCCGGCGCCGTTGCGGGCGTCGGTGTTGTACTTGATCGCGTCGACGAAGATGAACAGGTCGCCGAAGCTCCAGCCGCTGGCGTGCTCGAAGGTGACGGTCTGCTGGATCTCCGGGTCGATCTTGAAGTCCTGGCCGTAGAGGTAGGTCAGGCTGTTGTCCTGCCAGTGCAGCAGGTCGCCGGCGGCGGCCTGGCCGCCTGCCAGCAGGCCGCCGGCGAGGATCAGCGAAGAAAGGGTGCGGTTCATGAAGGCTCCTGGTGTGTAGCGTGTCGTTATGGTTGTAAACCTGTCTGCTTGGTCAGGCTGGTGCAGCTAGAGCAAAAACGGCGCCAATTCTCGTGATTGGCGATAGACCTTGCAAATCAATCGGATGGCTTGCATTTCGGCGCAGGATGGCGGCCGTTCGTGCACCTTTTGCTGACCGCTGGGACAGAAACGGCCATAAGTTGGTGCGCACGGCCGTGGCGGTCATTGGTCGGCTGGAGTGGAAAGGCCATTGACGAGCAGTATGGCGAGGTTCATATAGGTGATTAAGATTATGGTCGTAATCTAACTGGCCCGCTCAAACCTCTTCATGGAGAACGCTATGAACGCTGCAAGCAAACCCGCCACCGCCCTGATCACCGGCGCCTCTTCCGGCATCGGTGCCACCTATGCCGAGCGTCTGGCTCGGCGTGGTCACGACCTGCTGCTGGTGGCGCGCGACGCCCAGCGCCTGCAGGCCCTGGCCGAGCGCCTGGGCGGCGAGTACGGCGTCGCCGTCGAGGTGATGCCGGCTGACCTGACCGTGCCGGCCGACGTGCGCAAGGTGGCGCAGCGCCTGCGCGAGGACGCGCGCATCGGCCTGCTGGTGAACAATGCCGGGGTGGCGATGAACGGGCCGCTGGCCGGCGCCGACCTGGAACAGGTGGACGCGATGATCCAGCTCAACGTGGTGGCCCTGACCCATCTGGCCGCCGCCGCGGCCGCCAGCTTCGGCCAGGCCGGGCGTGGCGCCATCGTCAATATCGGCTCGGTGGTGGCGCTGGCGCCGGAGATGTTCAACGCCGTGTACAGCGCCACCAAGGCCTATGTGCTGAGCCTGACCCAGACCCTGGCCGGCGAACTGCGTGGCTCGGGCGTGCAACTGCAGGCGGTGTTGCCGGGGGTGACCCGCACCGAGATCTGGGAGCGCAGCGGCACCGATGCCTCGGCGCTGCCGCCGTCGATGATCATGGAGGTGGGCGAGATGGTCGACGCGGCGCTGGCCGGTTTCGATCAGGGCGAGCTGGTGACCATCCCCTCGCTGCCGGATGCCGCCGACTGGGACGCCTTCGTCGCCGCCCGCGCGGCGCTGGGGCCGAACCTGTCGCACAGCCAGGCGGCGGCGCGCTACAAATAAGCGCGCGGGGCGCCGGTCAGGCGCCCCTATTGTTGCTGGGCGTCCTGCGCCTGCTCGATCAGCAGGCGGCGGGTGGTCTTCAGCAGGCGGTCGGACAGCTCGGGGTCCTTGACGCTGCGCGACAGCAGCAGGGCGCCGACCATGGCCGAGAGCAGCAGCACGCTCTGCTCGGCGGCGTCGTCGCCCTTGAGGTTTTCTTCGATCAGCGCCAGGCGATTGCGGATCAGCGCGTCGGTGATCTCGCTGGCCTCGCCGCGCTGGCCCAGCTCGGCCGACATGGTCGGCAGCGGGCAGCCGGCGCCGGGGTTGGCGCGGTGCGCGCTGGACAGGTAGCTGGCGATAAAGCGCGGCAGCGGCGCCTCGGACTTCTCGGCCTGCTGTTCGGTGTTGCTGGCAAGGTCCTGCACGGCATGGCGCAGGGCGGTCTCCACCAGCTCGTCCTTGGACTTGAAGTGGGCGTAGAAGCCGCCGTGGGTCAGGCCCAGGGCCTTCATCAGCGGCTGCAGGCCGGTGGCGCCGATGCCGTCGCGGCGAAAGCGCAGCGCGGCCTCGTCGATGATGCGTTGGTGGGTCTTGGCCTTGTGGTCTTCCGAATAGCGCATGGGGTGCTCCGGATGATTCAGATGTTGGCTGTCATCTTACACCCGCGGCCGCGCCTTGGCGCGACCGCGTTGTGCACTCAGGGCGCCGGCGGCGCCATATCGAGAATCAGGCAGGTAGTGGAGGCCATGGCGTAGAGGCGCTCGTCGACGTCGTACAGGCGTCCTTCGGCCAGCGCGGTGGAGCGGCCGAGGTGGATGATGCGGCCCTCGGCGCGTACCGGGCCGGCGCCGCTGCGCAGGGCACGGATATAGCTGACGCGCAGGTCGCTGGTGGTGTAGCCCTGGCCCCGCTTGAGCAGGGTGTGCACCGCGCAGCCCATGCAGGAGTCGAGCAGGGTGGCGATATAGCCGCCGTGCACGCTGCCCAGTGGGTTGTAGTGACGCGCATCGGGCGTGCCCTGGAAGACGAAACGACCGCTGGCCCACTGCAGCGGCACGAAATCCAGCAGCTGGCCGAAGGGCGGGCTGGGCAGCTCGCCGCGGCCGATGCGGTCGAAGAAGTCCATGGGCGCCATGCTGGCCACCTCGGCCAGGGCCAGGGTGCCGGGGGCGGCGAGATTGGCGCGCAGCGCCTGTTCTTCGGCGTGCCAGGCGGCCAGACGGGTATCGCGGTCTTGCGGGTTCATGCGGGTCTCCCAATTTTATGATGGACGACATCTAATCTTTCATATTATGGTTGAAATATAAACACCCCGAGCCGGAGATTCGCCATGCGTCCGTCCCCCTCCCGTCTGTTGCTGCTGCTTTTGATGCTGCTCACCGCCCTGGGGGAAATCTCCACCCAGTTGCTGATTCCCGCGCTCGGCGCCCTGGAGCGCGGCCTGCACGCCGCGCCGGGCAGCAGCCTGCTGGCGCTGTCGCTGTTCGTCGCCGCCTTCGGTCTCGGCCAGCTGCTGCTCGGCCCGCTGTCCGACCGTCTCGGCCGGCGCCCGGTGCTGCTGGCCGGACTGTCGCTGTACCTGCTGGCGAGCCTGGGCATGCTGCTGGCGGAGAACATCCAGATGCTGATCGCCGCCCGTGTGCTGCAGGGCTTCGGCGCCTGCGCCGCGCTGGTGCTGGCGCGCGCCATAGTGCGCGACGTGTGGCAGGCCGAGGCGGGTCCGGCCCTGGCGCTGACGGTGCTGGGCATGTTCGTCGCCATCGTCCTGTCGCCGCTGCTCGGCGGTCTGCTGACCCAGTACGGCGGCTGGCGGGCGCCGCTGGTGGCCAGCCTGGTGCTGGGCGGCGTGGCGCTCTTGGCGGTGCTCGGCAGCTACCGCGAGAGCCATTTGCAGCGCGACCCGCAGGCCGGGCGCTTGAGTCGTCTGGCGGGCGACTATTGGGATCTGCTGGGCAGCTGCCGCGCGCTGGCGCTGACCATCGCCATGACCTACGGCGCCATGTTCGTCGTGGTGGCCGGCTCCTCGGCGGTCTATATCGGGCTGCTCGGGCTGAGCGCGGCGCAGTACGGCATGACCTTCGCGGCCATTGTCTCGGGCCTGCTCGGCGGCGCCCTGTTCACCCTGCGCAACGTGCAGCGCCTGGGACCGCAGCGAGTGGTGGCCATCGGCGTGGCGCTGGTGCTAGCCGGCGCCGCCCTGTCCCTGGCGATCTATGTGCTGTTTGGCCTGTCGCTGCTCGGCCTGTCCCTGCCGCAGGTGCTGGTGACCCTGGGCGGCGGCATGCTGCTGCCGGCGGCGGTGGCCGGCGCGGTGATTCCCAACCCGCAGCGCGCCGGGCTGGCGGCCGGGCTGATGGGCTTCGCGCAGATGAGCGGGGCTACGGTGAGCGGCCTGTTGCTGGCCTGGCTGCAGGATGGCTCGGCCTGGCCTATGGTTGCCTTGCAAGCCCTGTTCGCCGCGCTGGCGTTCATCGGCTTCCATCTGTTGCGCGCCCGCCCGAGCGCATTTTCCGAGGCAAGGAGAGTTTCGCCATGAGCAGCTACGACGTGGTCATCATCGGCGCCGGCCCCGGCGGCTACAACGCCGCCATCCGCGCCGGCCAACTGGGGCTCAAGGTGGCCTGCGTGGAGGGCCGCGAGACCCTCGGCGGCACCTGCCTGAACGTCGGCTGCATGCCATCCAAGGCCCTGCTGCATGCCTCCGAGCTGTACGAGGCGGCGGCCGGTGGCGAGCTGAGTGCGCTGGGGGTGGAGGTGACGCCGCAGTTGAACCTGCCGCAGATGATGAAACAGAAGGAAGGCAGCGTCGAAGCCCTGACCAAGGGCGTGGAATTCCTGTTTCGCAAGAACAAGGTGGAGTGGGTCAAGGGCTGGGCGCGCATCGACGGCCCGGGGCGGGTGCAGGTCAAGCTGCACGAGGGCGGCGAACGCCTGCTGGAGACGCAGAACATCGTCATCGCCAGCGGCTCCGAACCGACGCCTTTACCAGGCGTGGAGATCGACAACCAGCGCATCCTCGATTCCTCCGGCGCGCTGTCGCTGCCCGAGGTGCCGGGGCACCTGGTGGTGATCGGCGCCGGGGTGATCGGCCTGGAGCTGGGCTCGGTGTGGCGCCGCCTGGGCAGCCGGGTCACCGTGGTGGAATACCTCGAGCGCATCTGCCCCGGGCTGGATGGCGAGACCGCCAAGACCCTGCAGCGCACCCTGGGCAAGCAGGGCATGAGTTTCAAGCTCGGCACCAAGGTCACCGCTGCCAAGACCGGCAAGTCGGGGGTGACCCTGAGCCTGGAGCCGGCCGCCGGCGGCGCGGCGGAAAGCCTGGAAGCCGACTACGTGCTGGTGGCCATCGGCCGCCGCCCCTACACCAAAGGGCTCGGGCTGGAGAGCGTCGGCCTGAGCACCGACCGGCGCGGCATGCTCGCTAACGACAAACATCAGAGCGGCGTGCCCGGCGTGTGGGTGATCGGCGACGTCACCTCCGGGCCGATGCTGGCGCACAAGGCCGAGGACGAGGCGGTGGCCTGCATCGAGCGCATCGCCGGGCATGCGGCCGAGGTCAACTACGGGGTGATCCCCGGGGTGATCTACACCCGCCCTGAGGTGGCCAGCGTCGGCAAGGGCGAGGAGGAGCTGCAGGCCGAAGGCCGCGCCTACAAGGTCGGCAAGTTCCCCTTCAGCGCCAACAGCCGGGCGAAGATCAACCACGAGACCGAAGGCTTCGTGAAGATTCTCGCCGACGCCACTACCGATCAGATTCTCGGCGTGCACATGATCGGCCCGAGCGTCGGCGAGCTGATCGGCGAATACTGCGTGGCCATGGAGTTCTCCGCCTCGGCCGAGGACATCGCCCTGACCTGCCACCCGCACCCGACCCGCTCGGAGGCCGGGCGCCAGGCGGCGATGGGTGTGCACGGCTGGACCATGCAGGCATAGGGGCGCCTTGCGCGCCGGCAGCGCCGAGTGTCCGGCAGGCGCTACGCGACGCGCGTCCTGCGAGCGTTGTGCGTCGATCAGCCAGCCCGGATTTCATCCGGGCCACGGCGCTCACAGCACGTGATCGAGATTCACCGTTTCGCCCGGTTTGGCATGCAGCTTGGCGCGGATATCGGCGAACACCTTGTCGTACTCGTCGTGGCCGCGCATCACCGGGCTGGCGTTGATCGGCAGGCCGTGACGGGCGGCGACGCGGGTGGCGGCGCTGGCGAAGTTGAAGGCGACGTCGCGGTGCAGCTCGAACTCCTCGTCGAAATGCCGGCCCTGCACCTCGCCGACCAGGCGCATATGCAGCATCGGGCCCTGCGCCGGGTCCTGGCGCACCTGGTAGTAGAAGTCGACGGAGAAGGGCGGCGCCAGACGCAGGCTTTCCGGGCGGTCGAGGTTGTCGCGGTGCAGATGGCCTGGGGTGAACATGCTGAACGTCCCTGCAACGTGGCGAGCGGGGTCATGGCCCCGCGCCGGGGTCAGTAGTAGCGGATGCCGTCGCAGTCCAGGCTGATGCGGGTGCCCGAGGTGCCCTGGACGATGGCCTCGATGTTTTCCAGCGAGCCGATCACCGCGGTGCTGCCGGTGTTGCGGGCGAACTCGCAGGCGGCCTGCACCTTGGGCCCCATGGAGCCGGCGGCGAAGCCGAGCTTGTCGATCTCGTCGGGGTGGGCGGCGGCGATGGATTTCTGCGTCGGCTTGCCCCAGTCGACATAGGCGGCGTCGACGTCGGTGGCGATCACCAGCAGCTCGCAGGCCAGTTGTTCGGCCAGCAGCGCCGAGCACAGGTCCTTGTCGATCACCGCCTCGACGCCGCGCAGCTTGTTGCCGTCGTACATGGTCGGGATGCCGCCGCCGCCGGCGCAGATCACCACGCTGCCTTTCTCCAGCAGCCACTTGATCGGGCGGATCTCGAAGATGCGCTGTGGCCGTGGGCTGGCCACCACGCGGCGGAACTTGTCGCCGTCCGGGGCGATGCTCCAGCCTTTCTCGGCGGCCAGGCGCTCGGCCTCCGCCTTGTCATAGACCGGACCGATCGGCTTGGTCGGCTTCCTGAAGGCCGGGTCGGCGCTGTCCACCTCGACCTGGGTGAGGATGGTGGCGAAGGGCACCTCGAACGGCAGCAGGTTGCCCAGCTCCTGTTCGATCATGTAGCCGATCATGCCTTCGGTCTCGGCGCCGAGCACGTCCAGCGGGTAGGGGTTGCTGGCGTCATAGGCGGCGCCCTGCAGGGCCAGCAGGCCGACCTGCGGGCCGTTGCCGTGGGCGATCACCAGTTCGTTGCCGGGCGCCACCTTGGCGATCTGCTCGCAGGCGATTCGCACGTTTTCCCGTTGGTTTTCCGCGGTCATGGCTTCGCCGCGGCGAAGCAGGGCGTTGCCGCCCAGGGCGATGACGAGTCGCATGGTGTTCTCCTTGTTCGAGGCCGTAGCCCGGCTTTCATCCGGGCTACGGTTCTAGGGCGTCAGATGTCGGCCAGGGTCGAGACCAATATCGCCTTGATGGTGTGCATGCGGTTTTCCGCCTGCTCGAAGGCGATGTTGTAGGGCGACTCGAACACGTCCTCGGTGACCTCGATGCCGTTCTTCAGGTGCGGGTACTGCTCGGCGATCTGCTTGCCGACCTTGGTCTCGCTGTTGTGGAAGGCCGGCAGGCAGTGCATGAACTTGGCCCGCGGGTTGCCGGTGGCCTTCATGATGGCCATGTTGACCTGGTAGGGCAGCAGCTCCTGGATGCGTTCGCCCCAGGCCTCGACCGGCTCGCCCATCGACACCCAGACGTCGGTGTGGACGAAGTCCACGCCCTTGACCGCTGCCTTGGCGTCCTCGGTGAGGGTGATGCGTGCGCCGCTTTCCTCGGCGAACTGCTTGCAGGCGGCGACGTGTTCGTCGCTCGGCCACAGTGCCTTGGGCGCGGCGATGCGCACGTCCATGCCCAGTTTGGCGCCGATCAGCAGCAGCGAGTTGCCCATGTTGTTGCGCGCATCGCCCAGGTAGGCGTAGCTGATCTCGTGCAGGGCCTTGTCGCTGTGCTCGCGCATGGTCAGCACGTCGGCGAGCATCTGCGTCGGGTGGTATTCGTCGGTCAGGCCGTTGAACACCGGTACGCCGGCGTAGCTGGCCAGTTCCTCGACTATTTCCTGCTTGAAGCCGCGGTATTCGATGGCGTCGTACATGCGCCCGAGCACGCGGGCGGTGTCCTTCATCGATTCCTTGTGGCCGATCTGCGAGGAGCCCGGGTCGATATAGGTGACGTTGGCGCCCTGGTCGTAGGCGGCCACCTCGAAGGCGCAGCGGGTGCGGGTGGAGGTCTTCTCGAAGATCAGCGCGATGTTCTTGCGCTTGAGGTGCTGCTGCTCGGTGCCGGTGTACTTGGCGCGCTTGAGGTCGCGCGAGAGGTCGAGCAGGTAGCGCAGCTCACGCGTGCTGTGGTGCATCAGGCTGAGCAGGTTACGGTTGTGCATGTTGAAAGCCATGATTCTTTCTCCTTGTGGGCAGCTGAAAACGGCGCCCGGCGGTGGATGACCGCCGGGGCTGGCTTGTTCAGTAATCGATCGGGTCGCGGATGATCGGGCAGGTCATGCAGTGGCCGCCGCCGCGGCCACGCCCCAGTTCGCTGGCGCTGATGGTCACCACCTCGACGCCGGCCTTGCGCAGCAGGGTGTTGGTGTAGGTGTTGCGGTCGTAGCCGACCACCACGCCCGGCTCCAGGCAGACCACGTTGTTGCCGTCGTCCCACTGCTCGCGCTCGGCCTCGTAGGCGTCGCCGCCGGTTTCCACCACGCGCAGTTTCTTCAGGTTGAGCGATTCGGCGACCACGTCGAGGAAGGACTTGTCCTCGCGGCGCAGGTCGATGCCGCCGGGGCGGCTCTCGTCCGGGCGCAGGACGAAGGGCACGATGGAGTTGGCCACTTCCGGGAAGACGGTCACCAGGTCGCGATCGCAGAAGCTGAACACGGTGTCCAGGTGCATGGCCGCACGCGACTTGCCGAGCCCGGCCACCACCACCCGCTCGGCTGCGCCCTTGGCGAACAGCGCCTGGGCGACCTGGCCGATGGCCTGGTGCGAGGTGCGCTCGCCCATGCCGATCAGCACGGTGCCGTTGCCGATCGGCATCACGTCGCCGCCCTCCAGGGTCGCGGCGCCATGATCCTGATCCGGGTCGCCGTACCAGATCTCGAACTGCTCGCCGACGAAGTCCGGGTGGAACTTGTAGATGGCGGTGGTCAGCAGGGTTTCCTGGCGGCGCGCCGGCCAGTACATGGGGTTGAGGGTGACGCCGCCGTAGATCCAGCAGGTGGTGTCGCGGGTGAACTGGGTGTTGGGCAGCGGCGGGAAGACGAAGCTGGACTCGCCCAGGTAGGCGTTGAACATCTTCGCCGCGTCGGAGTCCTTGTGCCTGACCAGGTCGGCGCCGGATACGCCGCCGATGAGGAACTCGGCGATCTTGCGCGCCTCCAGGCCCTCGATAAAGGAGCGCACCTCGCCCTGCAGGCCGAGGCCGACGCTGTTGGGGGTGATCTTGCGGTCGAGAATCCACTTCAGCGCTTGGGGATTTCTCACCGTCTCTTCCAGCAGGTTGTGCATCTCCACCACCTCGATGCCGCGCTCGCGCATCTTGGTCATGAAGTCGAAGTGGTCGCGTTTGGCCTGGGACACCCAGATCACGTCGTCGAATAGCAGTTCGTCGCAGTTGTTCGGGGTCAGGCGCAGGTGGGCCAGGCCCGGCGAGCAGACCATCACCTTGTGCAGTTTGCCGGCTTCCGAATGGACGCCGAGGGCTTTCTTGGACATATCGAACTCCTTCTCGCTAGAGACTCAGGAAACCGTCGTACAGCCCGTAGGCGGCGATGGCGGCACCGATCAGCACGACGACGAAGATCAGTTTTTCGACGCCGGTGAAGATGGGCTGCCCCAGCTCGCGCTTGGCCTTGGCGAACAGGATCGCGCCTGGGGCATAGAGCAGGGCGGAGAGCAGCAGGTACTGGACGCCGGCGGCATACACCAGCCACACGGCGTAGAGGGTGGAGATCAGGGCGATCAGCAGGTCCTTGTTACGCTCGCCGCCGGCGTTCTCGTAGGTCTCGCCGCGCCAGGCCAGCAGCAGCGCATAGGCGCTGGACCAGAAGTAGGGCACCAGGATCATCGAGGTGGCCAGGTACAGCAGGCTGAGGTAGGTGGAGGCGTTGAACAGGGTGACGATGAGGAACAGCTGGATCAGCCCATTGGTCAGCCACAGGGCGTTGGCCGGGACGTGGTTGGCGTTCTCCTTGCGCAGGAACTCTGGCATCGTGTGATCTTTGGCCGAGGAGTAGATTATCTCGGCACACAGCAGGGTCCAGGACAGCAGGGCTCCGGCCAGGGATACGAGCAAGCCGATGCTGATCAACTGGGCGCCCCAGGGGCCGACCACCTGCTCCAGCACGCCGGCCATCGACGGGTTCTTCAGCCCGGCCAGTTGGGCTTGGGCCATGATGCCCTGGCTCAGCACGTTGACCAGCACCAGCAGCAGCAGCACGCCGATGAAGCCGACCACCGTGGCCTTGCCGACGTCGCTGCGCTTCTCGGCGCGGGCCGAGAAGATGCTCGCGCCCTCGATGCCGATGAACACCCAGACGGTGACCAGCATCATGTTGCGCACCTGGTCCATCACGCTGCCCAGCTCGGGGTTGCCGCTGCCCCAGAAGTCGTTGGTGAACACGTCGAGCTTGAACGCCACCGCGGCGATGACGATGAACAGCGCCAGTGGCAGCATCTTGGCGATGGTGGTGATGGTGTTGATGAAGGCCGCTTCCTTGATCCCGCGCAGCACCAGGAAGTGCAGCAGCCAGAGCAGTACCGAGGCGCAGATCACCGCCGGCAGAGTGTTGCCTTCGCCGAACACCGGGAAGAAGTAGCCGAGGGTGGAGAACAGCAACACCATGTAGCTGACGTTGCCGATCCAGGCGCTGATCCAGTAGCCCCAGGCCGAGGAGAAGCCCATGTAGTCACCGAAGCCGGCCTTGGCGTAGGCGTACACCCCGCCGTCGAGCTCGGGCTTGCGGTTGGCCAGGGTCTGGAACACGAAGGCCAGCATCAGCATGCCCACCCCGGTGATCAGCCAGCCGATCAGGGTGGCGCCGGCGCCGGCGCTGGCGGCGATGTTCTGCGGCAGGGAGAAGATCCCGCCGCCGACCATGGAGCCGACCACCAGGGCGATCAAGGCGGCCAGGCGCAGTTTCTGGGTCGAATCGGACATCTCGTTACCTCCATGTCGGGGAGCGACTGCGGTATTGAGCGCGTTTGGGTGGACAGCCACGTTGATTTGCATCAACCGAGCTGCTGGCAACTGCGCAAACGCACTTGCGCGAAAGCGATCAGCCGTTTTTGAAGAGCACCTGGGGGGCAGGAAGGCAGCTCTGCGCCGGGCGTTGAGCGACGTCCGACTGTTGAAACGCTAGTCAGCTTTTATGGCAATGCAAGGACGGCAAAATGAAAATTTCTCCCGGCCAGGGCCGACCGGGGAGGGGGGCGAGCGGGGCGGATGGCCCCGCTGCTGCACTGGCCGGGTAGGCTGGTGCCTGGACTCGAAACGAGCCCGGAGAGGAGGAAACGCGACACCGGGCGGGTAGCCCACTGCAGGCAGCCGTGTCGCGCTTGGCCGCGCCAATTGGCGTGGCCGGTCAGGCGCCTTGGGAAAGCTCCTGGGAGCGGCGCTGGGCCGCTTGCGCCGCCGCTGCGACCAGGCGGCGCAGGGCCTGATCCTGTTCGAAGACGGCGATGGCGGCGGCGGTGGTGCCGTTGGGCGAAGTCACCGCCGTGCGCAGTTCGACGAAGTCCGCACCGGCCTGGGTCTGCAGCGAGGCCGCGCCGAAGGCGGTCTTCGCCGCCAGGGTCCTGGCCAGTTCGGGGGAAAGACCGAGGGCGATGCCGGCATCGGCCAGCGCCTCGCTGAACAGGTGGTAGTAGGCCGGGCCACTGCCGGAGATGGCGGTGACCGCGTCCAGCAGTTCCTCGCGCTCGACCCAGCTGGCGCTGCCGACGGCGCCGAACAGGCGGCCGATCAGCTCGCGCTTGCCGCTATCCAGCTCGGCGTCGCCATACAGGCCGGTGCAGCCGGCGCCGACCAGCACCGGGGTGTTGGGCATGGCGCGTACCACCGGGCAGCGTCCGCGCAGGGCGGCGGTGAGGCTGGCGCAGGTGACGCCGGCGGCCACCGACACCACCACGGCGTGCTGGCACAGGGCGTCGGGCAACTCGCCGAGCACCTGACAGGCATGGCCGGGTTTGGTAGCGACCAGGATCAGATCGAAGGGCTGGGCCGGCACCTGGGTCAGCGCCGGGTAATGGGCGACGGCGGCGTCGGCCGGCGCGTGCGGGTCGACCGCGACCAGGCGCTGGGCCAGGCCGGCCTCGAGCCAGGCCGCACCGATGGCGCTGCCCATGCGGCCGTAACCGATAAAGAGTGCGTTCATGCTGTTCCTTGAGGCCCTATGGCGGGCGCAGCATGCCCGGGAAAGCTTTCAGGCCGCTTTCCCGGGCAAGGTTTCGGCAAACCCCGGCCGCCTCGCGGCGACCGGGCACGGGCCATCAGCCGATGGTCATCAGGCTGGCGTTGCCGCCGGCTGCCGCGGTGTTGACGCTCAGGGCGTGCTCGATCAGCAGGCGTTCCAGCGGGATGTCGGTCTCGCCCTTGTTCAGGCCGTGCACGCTGACGATGGCGCCCTTGCGCTGCGCCGCCTGCTGGCAGACCTCGCGCAGCTGGTCGGAGTCGCCGTGATGGAGGATGGCGTCGAACTCGGCGTCGACCGTGCTCCAGTCGGCGACCAGCGCGATGCACTTCTGTACCTCCTTGGGCAGCTCGGCGTACAGGCCGCGCTGGCTTTCCAGCCACAGCGCGCGGCTGCCCACGGCCAGGGTGGCGGCCAGTTGCGCCAGTAGGTCGCCGCGCTCGTCGGCCAGGCCCAGCACGCGCTCGCGCGGCAGCAGGGTGTAGCTGTTGCGCTCGCCGGTCGGGCCGCTCAGCAGGTGACTACTGTAGCTCTGGCTCAGGCCCAGGTACTGCTCGAACAGGGCGGCAACGGCCGGCTCCTGCTTGGCCGCCCACTCGGCGAAGGCGGTGCGTGCCTTGGCCAGCTCGGTCGGCACGTCCAGCGCCTGCACGTTGTCGCCGGCCAGCTGCTGGGCCACGGCTTCCTGCGGACGGGTCGACAGCAGGCGGTACAGGTACAGCGGGCCGCCGGCCTTGGGGCCGGTGCCGGACAGGCCTTCGCCGCCGAACGGCTGCACGCCGACCACGGCGCCGACCACGTTGCGGTTGACGTACAGGTTGCCCACCTTGGCGCTGCTGACCACCTGGTTGATGGTCTCGTCGATGCGGGTGTGTACGCCCAGGGTCAGGCCGTAGCCGCTGTCGTTGATCTGCTGCAGCAGCTTGGCCAGGTCGGCGCGCTGGTAGCGCACCACGTGCAGCACCGGGCCGAAGATCTCGCGCTTGAGCTCGTCGAAGCTGTCCAGCTCGATCAGGGTCGGTACCACGAAGGTGCCGCGCTTGAGCTCCTCGGCCTCAAAGCGGGCGCACTGGAACACCTTGCGGCCCTTCTCGCGCAGCTTGGCGATGTGGTTGTCGATATTGTCCTTGGCCTCGTGGTCGATCACCGGGCCGATGTCGGTGTGCAGGCGCTCCGGCGAGCCGACGCGGTACTCGGCCATGGCGCCCTTGAGCATTGCCACCACGCGGTCGGCCACGTCGGCCTGCACGCACAGCACGCGCAGCGCCGAGCAACGCTGGCCGGCGCTGTCGAAGGCGGAGTTGACCACGTCGACCACCACCTGCTCGGCCAGCGCCGAGGAGTCGACGATCATGGCGTTGAGGCCGCCGGTCTCGGCGATCAGCGGAATGCTGCGGCCCTGGGCGTCGAGGCGGCCGGCAATGTTGCGCTGGAGGATGCCGGCCACTTCGGTGGAGCCGGTGAACATCACCCCGCGCACCCGCTCGTCGCCCACCAGGCGGGCGCCGACGGTTTCGCCACGGCCCGGCAGCAGCTGCACGGCACCGCCGGGCACGCCGGCTTCGAGCAGGATGCGCACGGCCTGGGCGGCGATCAGCGGGGTCTGTTCGGCCGGCTTGGCCAGCACGGTGTTGCCGGCGGCCAGGGCAGCGGCCACCTGGCCGGTGAAGATCGCCAGGGGGAAGTTCCACGGGCTGATGCACACCACCGGGCCCAGCGGGCGGTAGCTGTCGTTGCTGAAGCTGCGCGCCTGGGCCGCGTAGTAGCGGAGGAAGTCCACCGCCTCGCGCACCTCGGCGATGGCGTTGGCGAAGGTCTTGCCGGATTCGCGTACCAGCAGGCCCATCAGCTGCTGCATCTCGCCTTCCATCTGGTCGGCGGCCCGCTCGAGCACGGCGGCGCGTTCGGCCGGCTGGGTCGACTGCCAGATCTGCCCGCTGGACTGGGCGCAGAGGATCGCGCTCTTCACATCGGCCTCGCTGGCCTCGTGCACATGGCCGACCAGGTCGCGCTGATCGGCCGGGTTGCGCACCGGCTCTGCCGGGCCCGGATTGGGCGTGTCGCAACCGAGGATCGGGCCGGCGACATAGCTATTGTTGGTCGACGACAGCAGCGCCGAGGACAGCGAGCCCAGGCGGTGTTCGTTGGCCAGATCGATGCCTTCGGAGTTGAGTCGGGCCTCGCCGTACAGATCGCGCGGCAGCGGGATGCGCGGGTGCGGCAGGCCGAGGGTGCCTTCCTGGGCGGCCATCTGCTCGACCTGCTGCACCGGGTCGAGCACCAGGTCCTTGAGCGAGATGCTGTGGTCGGCGATGCGGTTGACGAAGCTGGTGTTGGCGCCGTTTTCCAGCAGGCGACGCACCAGGTAGGCCAGCAGCGTCTCGTGGCTGCCGACCGGGGCGTAGATGCGGCACGGACGAGCGTACTTGCCGTCCTTGAGCGAGCCGACCACCTGCTCGTAGAGCGGCTCGCCCATGCCGTGCAGGCACTGGAACTCGTACTGGCCCGGGTAGTAGTTCTGCCCGGCGAGCTGGTAGATGGCCGACAGCGAGTGAGCGTTGTGGGTGGCGAACTGCGGGTAGATGGCTTCCGGCACGGCCAGCAGCTTGCGCGCGCAGGCGATGTAGGACACGTCGGTGTACGGCTTGCGGGTGTACACCGGGTAGCCTTCCAGACCGCCCACCTGGGCCAGCTTGATCTCGCTGTCCCAGTAGGCGCCCTTGACCAGGCGGATCATCAGGCGATGGCGGCTGCGCTTGGCCAGGTCGATGACGTAGTCGATCACGTAGGGGCAGCGCTTCTGGTAGGCCTGGATGACGAAACCGATGCCGTTCCAGCCGGCCAGCTCGGGGGCGAAGCACAGGCGCTCGAGCAGGTCGAGGGAGATTTCCAGGCGGTCGGCTTCCTCGGCGTCGATGTTCAGGCCGATGTCGTACTGCTTGGCCAGCTTGGTCAGGCCGAGCAGGATCGGGAACAGTTCGTCCATCACCCGGTCGTACTGGGCGCGGCTGTAACGCGGGTGCAGCGCCGAGAGCTTGATCGAGATGCCCGGGCCTTCGTAGATGCCGCGGCCGTGGGAGGCCTTGCCGATGGCGTGGATGGCCTGCTCGTAGGAGGCCAGGTAGCGCTTGGCGTCTTCCTCGGTCAGCGCGGCTTCGCCGAGCATGTCGTAGGAGTAGCGGAAGCCCTTGCTTTCCATGCTGCTGGCGTTGGCCAGGGCCTCGCCGATGGTCTCGCCGGTGACGAACTGCTCGCCCATCAGGCGCATGGCCATGTCCACGCCCTTGCGGATCACCGGCTCGCCGCTCTTGCCGATCAGGCGGTTGAGCGAGGACGACAGGCCTTCCTCGTTATGGGTGGCGACCAGCTTGCCGGTGATCAGCAGACCCCAGCTGGCGGCGTTGACGAACATCGACGGGCTCTGGCCCAGGTGCTGGCTCCAGTTGCCGTTGGCGATCTTGTCGCGGATCAGGGCGTCGCGGGTGGCCTTGTCCGGGATGCGCAGCAGCGCCTCGGCCAGGCACATCAGCGCCACGCCTTCCTGCGACGACAGGGAGAACTCCTGCAGCAGGCCCTGCACCAGGCCCTGGCGGCCACCGGCGCTCTTCTGGTTGCGCAGCTTCTCGGCGATGCCGAGGGCCATCTGGTTGGCCGCTTCGGCCTGCGCCTTGGGCAGACGCGCCTGCTCCAGCAGCATCGGCAGCGCCTCGGTTTCCGGGCGGCGGTAGGCGGCGGTGATGGCGGCGCGCAGCACCGACTGCGGCAGGATGCTCTCGGCGAAGTCGAGGAACACCTGCAGGCCCGCCTCGTTCAGGTGCTCCACCGCCTCCTCGCCGGCGGCAGCGGCCAGGCCGGCGTGCTCGGCGGGGGTCAGGCCACCCTCGATCTGCTCCAGATAATTGAAGATCGCCTGCTTGATCAGCCAGTGCGGGGTGCGGTCGATGGACTGGGCGGCCTGCTTCAGGCGGTCGCGGGTGGCATCGTCGAGTTTTACGCCAAGGGTGGTGGTGGCCATGGGGAGTCCTACTTGTCAGGTGATGCACGGCAAAAAAAGCTGCGGGAGATTAAACCTGCATCCATCCTGGGTGCAACCAGGTGCAACCTTTGATTTCGCTCGGTGCGACGGACGTTGATTCGGGTGTTTGAAATTTGGCCTAAGCCAGGTTTTCAGGGGGCGCGGGATTCGAGGGGGATGCTGTCGCGATGTGCGGGTAGGGCTCGACATGGCTGCGCCTGCTGCGATCTGACTGGCCTCACGTTGCTTGGGTGCAACCAAGCTCGCTTGCCTGGAGGAGGCAGGGAGGGATGGGTGCTACCCACTCAGGGTAGCCTTGTCAGAGAACTTTGTAGCAGGGCGGAGCCGGTCTCCGATCAGTGGGCGTGTGACGCGCTCAGTAATGGCAGTCCTCGCCCTGGCGCTGGTAGATAAGGGTGTGCTGCCGGCCTTGCGAGTCCAGGTAGACCATGCGTGCCTCGCCCACCTCGCAGCCGTGCGGCAGGCTCTGGCTGATGACCTTGGCCACGTCCAGGTGCATGCCGTAGTGGTAGTGCTGCGGTTCGTCGGCGTGGGCCAGGGCAGCGGCGAAGGACAGGGGGAATAACCAGGCGAGATGCTTCATCGTGACCTCGAATCGGCAGCGGCTGGCACGCCGCCGCGAGTGAATAAAAGGGGCCGCGCAGGCGGCCCAGGGACGTTGACGGGGAGCTGGCAGGTCGACGCCGGGAGGAAGGGCTCAGCCCTGTTGCTGGGAGGCTTCGGCGGTGCGTTGCGCCTGCTGCTGCGCCGAGCCGGCGTTTTGCTGCAGCTTTGCGTGGTGCTCGACGAAGGCGGAGGATTCCTCGGCCAGGCAGGCCTGGGCGGCGAGCAGGGTGGCGAGGGTCAGGCTGGCGGCAGTGAGAAGCTGTTTCATGGGGCGATCCTCTGGCGGATTCTTCGTGGGTTCGAAGCCATGCTAGTGGCGCGCAGGACCATGAAACAGACAGCGACAGGTGAATGACCTTTACCTGTGACGTAACAATTGCCCGGCCTCCGCCCAGCAGGCCGGGTCGTCCAGCACCGCTTCGTCGGCGGCCAGCAGCGGCGGCAGTTCGGCCTTGAGAAAATCCACCCAGGTGCGCGTCTTGGCGTCGAGAAAGCGCCGCGACGGGTACAGCGCGTAGATGCTCAGGGCGCGCAGGCGGTGCTGCGGCAGGATGCGCAGCAGGCGCCCCTCGCGTAGCGGCTGGCTGGCGACGAACGAGGGCAGCAGGCAGAAGCCCATGCCCGCCTGCGCCGCCTTGACCAGCGCCTCGGCGACGTTGACCTGGAAGCTCTCGGCCGGCAGGGCGTCCAGCTGCTCGTCGCCGAAATTCCACTGGCCGCGGTACAGCGGGTCGGTCAGGCGCAGGTAACGGTGCCGCTGCAGATCGCCCGGCTGCTGCGGCACGCCGTGCTCGGCCAGGTAGCTGGGCGCGGCGCACAGCACGCTGTACACCGGGCCCAGGCGCTGCGCCACCAGTTGCGAGTCGGGCAGGTCGCGGGCGAAGGCGATGGTCACGTCGTGGCCGTCTTCCAGCAGGTCCGGGGTGCGCTGGGCCAGGGTCAGCTCCACCACCACCTGCGGATGCCGTTCGGCGTAGCGCGCGATCAGCGGCGTCAGGTGCTGCAGGCCGAGGCCGGTCATGGTGTGCACGCGCAGCCGGCCGCTGGGGGTGAGGTGGGCGCCACGCGCCTCGGCGGCGGCCTCGTCGACCTGGGCGAGAATCTGCCGGCAGCGCTCCAGGTAGCGCTCGCCGGTCTCGGTCAGCGCCAGGCGCCGGGTGGTGCGATGCAGCAGGCGTGCCTGCAGCTGCTGCTCCAGATCGGCGACCAGCCGCGACACCTGCGCGGTGGACAGATCCAGCGCCTGGGCGGCGGCGGTGAAGCTGCCGTCGTCGATCACCCGGACGAACACGCGCATGCTGTGCAAGGTATCCATTGTTGCTCCTGGCGTAAGAGGCCAGGGGATTATGCGCGACTACAGAGCCCCCAGCATCAGCTGCGCGGCCACCGCGAACATCATCGCCGCCACGCCCAGGTCGATCAGCCGCCAGGTCAGCGGTCGCGCCAGCCAGGGCGAGAGCCAGGCGGCGCCGAGGGCCAGGCTGGCGAACCACAGCAGGGACGCGCTGGCGGCGCCGGCGGCATAGGCGCCGGGCACCGGCTGCTGGGCGCCGAGCGAGCCGATCAGCAGCACGGTGTCCAGGTACACGTGCGGGTTGAGCAGGGTCACCGCCAGAGCGGCGAGCAGCACCGCGCGCAGCGAGCGTGGCGGGCTGTCGACGGCCTGCAGCGACTGCGGGCGCGCGGCGCGCAGCAGGGCCTGGCTGCCGTACCAGATCAGAAACGCGGCGCCGCCCCAGCGGGCGATGGCCAGCAGCGTCGGGCTCTGCGCCAGCAGCGCGGCCAGGCCGAACACCCCGGCGGCCACCAGCACGGCGTCGCAGAGGATGCACAGCGCCGCCACCGGCAGGTGATGCTCGCGGCGCAGGCTCTGCGCCAGGACGAAGGCGTTCTGCGCGCCGATGGCCATGATCAGGCCGATGGCCACCAGCAGGCCGTTGCTGTAGCTCTGCCACATCACCGGGGCTCCGGCATGGACGCCGCCGCCAGGGCGTGCAGGGTCGACAGCGCCTTCTCGGCCCGTTCGAGGGGCACGAACAGGTGGTCGTGATGAACGCCGGCGATCACGTTGCAGCTGATCCCGGCCTGGGCCAGGGCGGCGGAGAAGGACGCGGTCAGGCCCACCGCCGCCAGCGAGGAGTGCACCTCGAGGGTGATCCAGGCGGCGACGTAGTCGTAGCTCAGGCCATGGGCATCGGCGACTTCGCGCGGCAGCACCAGGCTCAGGCCTTCGCCTTCGCGCATGCTGGCCAGCGGCTGCAGGGCGCTGCAGTCGCGATCGGCGGCGACGCAGCAGAACACGTAGTGCCCCGGATTGAGGTGTGGCGTCATGCTCTGCAGCAGGCGCGCGAGGTTGGTTTCGCCGGACATGGCAGGCTCCTGAAATGGGCTGAGTGCTGGCGAGTCTGGCGGCTGTGGCGGTATAAGAGAAACCAATATTGCTGATCTCTCATTAGGTAAATCGATTGTTCGACTACAAGTTGCTCGCCGCCCTGGCGGCGGTGGTGGAGCAGGCCGGCTTCGACCGTGCGGCGCAGGTGCTGGGCCTGTCGCAGTCGGCCGTGTCGCAACGGATCAAGCTGCTCGAGGCGCGGGTCGGCCAGCCGGTGCTGGTGCGCGCCACGCCGCCGACGCCCACCGAGATCGGCCGTCGCCTGCTCAACCATGTGCAGCAGGTGCGTCTGCTCGAACGCGACCTGCAGGGCCAGGTGCCGGCGCTGGACGAGGAGGCGACCCCGGAGCGCCTGCGTATCGCCCTCAACGCCGACAGCCTGGCGACCTGGTGGGCGGCGGCGGTGGGTGGCTTCTGCGCGCGCCAGCGGTTGCTGCTGGAGCTGGTGGTGGAGGACCAGGAGGTCGGCCTCAAGCGCATGCGCGCCGGCGAGGTGGCCGGCTGCGTGTGCGCCGCCGAGCGCCCGGTGGCCGGCGCGCGCAGCCTGGCGCTGGGGGCGATGCGTTATCGCGCGCTGGCCAGCCCGGCCTTCGTCGCCCGGCATTTTGCCGACGGGGTCACGGCCGCGGCGCTGGCGCGGGCGCCGGCCATCGTCTTCGGTCCGGACGATCAGCTGCAGCACCGCTACCTGGCCGAGCTCGGCGTGGCGGGCGGCTTCGCCTACCACCTGTGCCCGTCCTCGGAAGGCTTCGTGCGCCTGACCGAAGGCGGCCTGGGCTGGGGCCTGGTGCCGGAGCTGCAGGTGCGCGGCGAGCTGGCGCGCGGCGCGCTGGTGGAACTGGTGCCCGGGCGTTCTATCGACGTGCCGCTGTACTGGCATCACTGGCGCAACGGCGGCGAGCTGCTGGCCGGGCTCACCGAGCAGCTGCGCCGCGCCGCCGCCGGCGCCCTGGTGCAACAGGGCTAGGCGCGAACCAGGCGGCCGGCCCGGGACAAGCCGGCGGCCTGTCCACGGCGGCGGTACGCCGTGCTAGCTATCGAGACGAATCGGCCCGCAGCCCGGCAGCTGTTCCACGCAGCGCGCGCCGAACAGCTGCGACGGGGTGAAGTAGCCGCCGCGGCCCTGGTAGTCGAGCAGGTGGCGCACCGCCAGCAAGCTGCCGTGCACCGTCACCTCGTAGCCGTTGGCGGTTTGCAGGTGGGCCGTGCGCACGACGCCGGCGGCATTGCGCACCTCGCCCCACAGCCAGGTGCGCAGGCGCTCGCGGCTGGCCGCGTCGGGGCCTTGCACGCGCCTGTCCACCTGGCGCTTGAGCCAGGCCTGCACGCTGGCCAGGCCGAACAGCGGGCGCAGCGGATCGAGCAGGCGCATGCCGATGGCCAGCGCCTTGGGCGCCGGCAGGTAGACCTCGATATTGCCGATGCCGGTGGAGTGGTAGGCGGTGGCGACGTCGCCCCAGGGAATGGTCACGGCGTCCTTGGCGCCGCGGCCGAAGTCGATGGTGCGGCGCCGATAGCCCAGCGGCACGTCGGTGACGATCCCCGCGCGGCGCACCTTGCCGCCCAGGTGCAGGCCTTCCACGGTGGTCTTGGCGGTGCCCGGCGACAGCCCGCTGGCGGTGTCGAAGCCCAGCGCCAGGTGCGTCGCATCGGGCAGCGCCTGGTGCAGGCAGGCGGCCAGGCAGTCGCTGGGAATCACGTCGAAGCCGACGCCCGGACAGGCCACGATGCCGCGCTCCCGGAATTGCGCGTCGCGGGCGAACGCCGCCTCGAACACCGAGATTTCGCCGGTGATGTCGACATAATGGCTGGCGCTGGCCAGGCAGACATCGAGCATCGGCGCGCTGGTGGCGGAGAAGGGCCCGGCGCAGTGGGCCACCACCGCGACGTCGGCCAGGGCCTCGCGTGCCCGTTGCGGCTGCTGGATGTCGAAGATGCGGCAGTCGAGCCCCAGCAGGCTGCCCAGGGCGTGCACCGCCGCCGGGTTGCGGCCGGCGAGAATGGGCCGCAGGCCCTGGCGCTGCGCCTCGGCTGCGAGCAGGTGACCGGTGTAGCCGTTGGCGCCGTAGATCATCCAGTGTTGCTTGGCCATGGGAGCGTCCTGTTGCGTCGATGGGGTGTCGTGCAGGGTAGCCGTTATACCCGCGTCGCGGCGGCGCAGCGCCAATCCATCGGCCTGTGCGGTCGCTGTTCTGGCCGCCGCCGACAGCGCGCAGGCGGCGTGGCGCTGCTAGAGTGCGGCAAACGGCAGCACCACGGGGGAGTGGCGATGAAGATTCTGGTCACCGGCGCGAGCGGATTCATCGGCGGGCGTTTCGCCCGCTTCGCGCTCGAACAGGGCCTGGCGGTGCGGGTCACCGGCCGCCGCGCCGAGGGCGTGCAGCACCTGATCAAACGCGGCGCGGAGTTCGTCCAGGGCGATCTCGGCGACGCCGATCTGGCCCTGGCGCTGTGCCGCGACGTCGAGGCGGTGGTGCACTGCGCCGGCGCGGTGGGGGTGTGGGGCGACTACGCGCATTTCCACCAGGCCAACGTGACGGTCACCGAGAACGTCATCGAGGCCGGCCTGAAGCAGAAGGTGCGGCGCCTGGTGCACCTGTCGTCGCCGTCGATCTATTTCGATGGAAAATCTCATGTCGATCTGCGCGAGGAGCAGGTGCCCAAACGCTTCTCCGATCACTACGGCAAGACCAAGTATCTGGCCGAGCAGCAGGTGTTCGCCGCCCAGGAGTTCGGCCTCGAGGTGATCGCCCTGCGCCCGCGTTTCGTCACCGGCGCCGGCGACACCAGCATCTTCCCGCGGCTGATCGGCATGCAGCGCAAGGGCCGCCTGGCGATCATCGGCAACGGCCTGAACAAGGTCGACTTCACCAATGTGCACAACCTCAACGACGCCCTGCTCAGCGCCCTGCTGGCCGCCGGCCCGGCGTTGGGGCAGGTGTACAACATCAGCAACGGCGCGCCGGTGCCGCTGTGGGACGTGGTCAATTACGTGCTGCGCCGTCTGGAGCTGCCGCCGGTGACCCGTCATGTGCCTTACCCGCTGGCCTACGCCGCCGCCTGCCTCAACGAGGGCGTGTGCAAGCTGCTGCCGGGGCGCCCGGAGCCGAGCCTGTTCCGCCTCGGCGTGGCGGTGATGGCCAGGGATTTCTCGCTGAATATCGACCGCGCGCGGCAGTACCTCGACTATGAGCCCAGGGCCAGCCTGTGGGATGCGCTGGACGAGTTCTGCACCTGGTGGCAGGTGCAGTCACGCGCCTGATCAAGCGCGGTCGCAGGTCGTCCTGTAGCAGCGGCTTCGGCCGCGAACGGCCTTGAGCACGGCCGATGCGGCACGGCCTGGCGGAGTGTCGCCTGCCAGCCACTCAGGCATAGACGCGCTGGCCGCGATAGATGCGCACCGAGCCGCTGGCCGCCGCCTGTGGCAGCGCCACGCTGGCCACCGGCTTGGCGGCGGGCGTCGGCGGGCGTTGATCGGCGAGTTCGGCCAGGCGCTGGCCGAGCCGACGGGTTTCTTCGTCGCTCGACTGCAGGCAGCCGCTGAGCATGGCGATCACCGCATCGCTCTGGCTCAGGCGGATATCCAGGGCCAGTTCGTCGCGCAGCCGGCGACGCAAGGCTTGCATGCAGTCCAATAGCGCTTTGTTCAGTTCCATGCCGCTTCCCCCAGGTTGGTTGAAGGGTCACCCCTGGCCTCGTCCTGACGCCTGTGTGACCGGGCCGGGCGTATTCCCTCGCCCGGCTGCCCATCGCCCGCGGCGCCGCGCCGCGGAGCACGAGCGGCTCCAAGGCCGCCCGTCGCTGAACTCGAATGATCCTGAGCAATCTGCGTACCAGTTCAAAAAACGCGGAACCACGGGGCTGGCGGCGGGTCGATGAGGCTGTCGCGCCCTTCGTCGGTGCGCCGCGCACCTGCTTGGCGCGGCGCTGATCGGCCATCGGCGAATCGGTATACTGCGCGGCACTTTCGTTTACCCCGTTCCAGACAAAGGTCCGACCATGCGCAACGATGCCCACGACGAGCTCGATCACCTGCCCAGCCTGACGCCCGGGCGCCGCGAGGAATTCGCCGAGCTCCAGGACGAGCCGGCCCCGCGCCAGCAGCGCGCGCCGGCCGGCCCGGCGGCGGGCAAAGGCGCCAGCACCGGCCCGCTGTGGGCGCTGGTCGGCGCGCTGAGCATCGCCCTGGGCGGCCTCGGCTGGTGGAGCCTGCAGCAGATCGGCCTGATGGAGCAGCGCCTGGTGGCGACCCAGGAAAGCTTCGCGCGCATCAGCGAGGAGGCCGCCGGGCGCATCCAGGACATCTCCGGCAAGGTGGTGGCCACCGAATCGAACGTCACCAGCGGCAGTGAGGCGCTCAAGCTGCAGGTCAAGCAGCTGGAGAATCGCCTCGCCGAGCTGGGCAAGCAGCAGCAACAGGCCGCCAGCGCGCAGGCCGCGCTGGACAAGCGCCTCGAGCAGCTGGGCAGCGAGCTGAAAAGCGGCCTCGGCGCCAGCGCCGCGTTCGACAAGCGCCTGCAGGCGCTGAGCAGCGAGCAGGCCGCGCTGAAGAGCGCGCAGGGCGAGGCCAAGGCGGCGCAGGCCGAACTGGCCAAGCTCGATGGCCGGATCAAGAGCCTGAGCGGCGAGATCGACACGCTGAAGCAGCAGGGCAACCCGGCCCAGGCCATCCAGCGCCTGGAACAGGACCTGCTGGTGCTGCGCAGCGAGCTGGACAGCCGCCCGGCCGCCAGCGCCGGCCCCAACACCGCCGAGTTCGACGCCTTCCGCGCGCAGATGACGCGCAACATCAACACCCTGCAGAGCCAGGTGATCAACCTGCAGCAGCAGCTCGACGCGCGCTGAGGCGCCGCGGTAAACGCACAAGCCCCGCAATGCGGGGCTTGTGCGTTTACGCTCGCGGCTGAAGCCCCTCCCACAGGCTGTGGGTGTCGCGGGAGGCGCTTCAGCGGCGCGTTTCGTTGCCGGGCTTACAGCCGCGGATAGTCGATGTAGCCCACCGGACCGGCGCTGTAGAAGGTCTGCGGCTGCGGTTCGTTGAGCGGCGCGTCCTGCTGCAGGCGGGCCGGCAGGTCCGGGTTGGCGATAAAGGGGATGCCGAAGGCCACCGCATCGGCCTTGCCCTCGGCCAGCCAGGCGTTGGCCTGATCCTTGGTGAAACGCTCGTTGGCGATGAAGACGCCGCCGAAGGCTTCCTTCAGGCTCGGCGACAGGCTGTCGTCGGCTTCCTGCTCGCGGGCGCAGATAAAGGCGATGCCGCGCTTGCCCAGCTCGCGGGCGACGTAGGTGAAGGTCTCGGCGCGGTTGGCATCGCCCATGTCGTGGGCGTCGGCACGCGGCGCCAGGTGCACGCCGACGCGGCCGGCACCCCACACCTCGATGGCGGCATCGGTGACTTCCAGCAGCAGACGCGCGCGGTTCTCCAGGCTGCCGCCGTAGCGGTCGGTGCGCTGGTTGGTGCTGCTCTGCAGGAACTGGTCGAGCAGGTAGCCGTTGGCGCCGTGGATCTCCACGCCGTCGAAACCGGCGGCCTTGGCGTTCTCCGCGCCCTGGCGGTAGGCCTCGACGATATCGGCGATTTCCTCGGTTTCCAGCGCGCGCGGGGTGACGAACTCCTTGATCGGGCGCACCAGGCTGACGTGGCCGGCCGGCTTGATCGCGCTCGGCGCCACCGGCAGCTCGCCGTTCAGGTAGATCGGGTCGGAGATGCGCCCGACGTGCCACAGCTGCAGGACGATCTTGCCGCCGTTGGCGTGCACCGCCTTGGTCACGTTGCTCCAGCCGCGGATCTGCGCCTCCGACCAGATGCCGGGGGTGTCCGGGTAGCCGACGCCCATCGGCGTGACCGCGGTGGCCTCGCTGATGATCAGCCCGGCCGAGGCGCGCTGTACGTAGTACTCGGCCATCAGCGCGTTGGGCACGCGGCCTTCGTCGGCGCGGGTGCGGGTCAGCGGCGCCATGATGATGCGGTTGTTCAGGGCGAGGTCGCCGATCTGGATCGGGTCGAAGAGCGTGGGCATGGTGAATCCTCCGTGGGGAGCGATTGGGAAAAGGATGTTCAGAGTTGCTGGCCGAGGCGTTCGACGAAGGCCTGGATGGTCGCCTCGTTGCGCTTGAAGAAGTGCCACTGGCCAACCTTGCGGCTGCTCACCAGACCGGCGCGCTGCAGGGTGGCCAGGTGCGCCGACACGGTGGACTGCGACAGCCCGCAGCGCTGGTTGATCTTGCCGGCGCACACGCCGATCTCGAGCGGATGCTCCTGGTCGGCGAAGTGGCGCTCGGGCTCCTTCAGCCAGTGCAGGATGTCGCGCCGCATCGGGTGGGCGAGGGCTTTGATGATGGCGTCGAGGTCCATGGTGTGGGTTCGCTGTATCGGCATGGGACGAACCTTATATCGGTCTGTGGCGATATACAGATCGTTTGTGCCGATAGCCGTTATCGACGGCTTCGATTCTGCGAGGCGGCCGGTTAAGCTCGGCGCATGAACTACCTGGCCCATCTGCACCTCGGCGGCGCTGCCCCGCCGCAACTGCTTGGCAGCCTCTACGGCGATTTCGTCAAGGGGCCGCTGGGCGGGCAGTGGCCGGCGGAAATCGAGGCGGCCATCCGCCTGCACCGGCGCATCGACGCCTTCACCGACAGCCACCCGCTGCAGGCGCGTGCGCGGGCGCGCTTCCCCGCCGCGCGGCGGCGCACGGCCGGCATGCTGCTGGATCTGTTCTTCGACCACTGCCTGGCGCGCGACTGGGCCGACTACGCCGAGCAGCCGCTGGAGGCCTTTACCGCGCGGGTGTACCGGGTGCTGGCCGACGAACCCCAGCTGCCCGGGCGCCTGGCGCTGATCGCGCCGCGCATGGCGGCGCAGGACTGGCTCGGCAGCTACCGCGAGTTCGCGGTGCTGGAGCAGGTGATCGCCGGCATGCAGCGGCGGCTGTCGCGACCGCAGCTGCTCGACGGCAGCCTGGGCGAGCTGGAGCGCCTGTACCAGCCGCTGAGCGAGGATTTCCGCGCCTTCTACCCCGAGCTGATGGCGTTCGCCCGCGGCGAGCGGGGTTGAGGCGATTGCCCCGGTGCGCCACGCGCACCGAGGTTACCCCGTCGGCTGCAGGCGCAAACGGCGGATCAGCCATTTCTCCAGCTCGGCGACGACGAACAGCGCCAGCCCGGCCAGCACCACCCGCGCCCACTGCGCCGCATCCAGCGCGGTGGAGTGGAACAGCCGCTGCAGCGGCGGGGCATAGGTGTACAGCGCCTGCAGCAGCAGGCAGGCGGCGATGGTCAGCAGCACGGCGCGGCTGCCGAACAGGCCGTCGAGGCTGAGCACCGAGGCGAAGATGCGCCGGCTGTTGATCAGGTAGAACACCTCGCACATCACCACCGCGTTCAGCGCCATGGTCCGCGCGCTGTCCAGCCCGGTGCCGTTGTCCAGCTCCCAGAGGAACAGGCCGATGCCGGCGCCGGCCATCAGCAGCGACACCAGCAGCACGCGCCAGACGAAAAAGCCCGACAGCAGCGGCTCGTTCGGCGCCCGTGGCGGGCGGTCCATCAGCCCGGCCTCGGCCGGCTCGAAGGCCAGCGCCAGGCCCAGGGTCACCGAGGTGACCATGTTGATCCACAGCACCTGCGCCGGGGTCAGCGGCAGGGTCAGCTGGAACAGGATGGCGGCGATCACGATCAGCGCCTGGCCGCCGTTGGTGGGCAGGGCGAAGAGGATGAACTTCTTCAGGTTGTCGTAGATCGCCCGGCCCTCGCGCACGGCACCGGCGATGGTGGCGAAGTTGTCGTCGGCCAGCACCACCCCGGCCGCCTCCTTGGCCGCCTCGGTGCCCTTGTCGCCCATGGCCACGCCGACGTCGGCGCGTTTCAGCGCCGGGGCGTCGTTGACCCCGTCGCCGGTCATCGCCACCACCTCGCCGCTGGCCTGCATGGCCTGCACCAGGCGCAGCTTGTGCTCGGGGCTGGCGCGGGCGAACACCTCGACGCCGGGCAGCACCTGGCGCAGCTGGCGCTCGTCGAGCAGCTCCAGTTCGGCGCCGGTCAGCGCCGGCAGGCCGACGCCGATGCCCAGCTGGGCGCCGATGGCACGGGCGGTCTCGGCGTGGTCGCCGGTGATCATCTTGACCCGGATGCCGGCGCGCTGGCATTCGGCGACGGCGGCGATGGCTTCCTCGCGCGGCGGGTCGATGATGCCGACCAGCGCCAGCAGGCACATGCCGCCTTCCACGTCGGCGAAACTCAGGCTGCGCTGGGAGGCGTCGGCCGGGCGGCTGGCGATGGCCAGCAGGCGCAGGCCGCGGGCGGCCAGGTCGGTGGCCTGGCGCCGCCAGTAGTCGGCGTCCAGCGGCTGGCTGCCGCCGTCGGCGCCGCGCTGCTCGCGGCACATCTCCAGCACCCGCTCCGGCGCGCCCTTGAGGTAGATGGTCCCGTGGCCTCGATGATCGTGATGCAGGCTGGCCATAAAACGGTGTTCGGACTCGAAGGGAATGGCGTCGCTGCGCGGCAACTGGGCGTGCAGGGGGGCGGCGTCCAGGCCGGCCTTGAGCGCCAGGGTGTGCAGCGCACCCTCGGTGGGGTCGCCCTGCAGGCGCCAGGTGCCGCCGGCGTCCTGCTGCAGCTGGGCGTCGTTGCACAGCGCGGCGGCGCGGGCGATCTCCAGCAGCGCGGCATCCGGTTCCATCAACGCGCCGTCCAGGTGGAAGGCGCCTTGCGGGGCATAGCCGACGCCGCTGACGTCGAGGATGCGGCTGGCGCTGACCACGCGCTGCACGGTCATCTCGTTGCGCGTCAGGGTGCCGGTCTTGTCCGAGCAGATCAGCGTCACCGAACCCAGGGTCTCCACCGCCGGCAGACGCCGCACGATGGCGTTGCGCCCGGCCATGCGCTGCACGCCGAGGGCGAGAATCACCGTCATCAGCGCCGGCAGCCCCTCGGGGATGGCCGCGGCGGTCAGCGCCACCACCATCATGAACATCTCGGCCGGGTCCTGGCCGTGCCAGAAGGTGCCGAGGGCGAAGGTGGCCAGGGCGAAGATCAGGATGGCCAGCGCCAGCCAGCGGCTGAACTGCTCGATCTGCCGCAGCAGCGGGGTGGTCATCGCCTGCACCTGCTGCAGCATGGCGCCGATGCGGCCCAGTTCGGTGGCGGCGCCGGTGGCCACCACCAGGCCGCTGGCCTGACCGCTGGCCACCAGGGTGCCGGAATAGGCCATGCAGCGGCGGTCGCCGAGGGCGGCATCGGCCTGGCAACGGGCCAGGGATTTCTCCACCGGCAGCGATTCGCCGGTCAGCGCCGCTTCCTCCACCAGCAGGTTCTTCACGCTGAGCAGGCGCAGGTCGGCCGGCACCTTGTCGCCGGAGGCGAGCAGGACGATATCGCCGGGCACCAGCTGCTCGGCGTCGATCTCCAGGCGCTCGCCGCCGCGCAGCACCAAGGCGTGCGGCGACAGCAGGTTGCGGATGGCGTCGAGGGCGTTTTCCGCCTTGCCTTCCTGGATAAAGCCGATCACCACGTTGATCAGCACCGCAGCGAGGATCACCCCGGTGTCGACCCAGTGGCCGAGTAGGGCGGTGATCAGGGCGGCGGCCATCATCATGTACAGCAGCACGTTGTGGAACTGGTACAGCAGGCGCAGCAGCGGGCCGCGCCGCTTGGGCGGCGGCAGCCGGTTGGGGCCGTGCAGCTGCAGGCGAGTGCTGGCCTCGCGCTGCTCCAGGCCGCTCGACGAGCTGCGCTGGGCCTCCAGGGCTTGTTGTGGAGTCAGTTCGTGCCAGGCGTTGTCAGAGTGTTCAGGGAGCCGAGTGTCCATTCGGGTGTCTCTGTTCGATGTCCCGCTAGGACCTTAGTCGGTTTCTCCGCGCCTGGCCTGATCTGCATCAAGCATCGGGGGGCTGTCCAGGCGCTCGACGGAGCGGGCCAGATGCCTGCCGAGGAGGATGAGATGAACAAGATACTGGTGGCGACCGACCTTTCCGAGCGCTCGGCACATGCCATGCAGCGCGCCGTGCAGTTGGTGCGAAGTCAGGGCGGCGGGGACTGGAGCCTGGTGCATGCGGTCGATGACGATGCGCCGACGGTATTCGTGCAGAATCAGGTGCGTCAGGCCGAGACCCTGCTGCAGGCGCAGGCCGAGCGTCTGGCCGAGCAGGCCGGCAGCCGGCCGCGAGTGGTGGTCGACAGTGGCGACCCGGCCTCGCTGCTGGTGGCGAGTGCACAGGAGCTGGCGGCCGACCTGCTGGTGGTGGGGGCGCACCGCAAATCGATGTTGCGCGATTTCTTCGCCGGTACCACCCTCGAGCGGCTGGTGCGCAGCAGCCATCTGCCGGTGCTGCGGGTCAATGGGCCGGTGATGCACGAGTACCGTAGCGCGCTGCTGGCGCTGGATCTATCCAGCAGCACTTCGCAGCAGGCCTTGCGTCGGGTACGGGAACTGGGGTTGCTGGACTCGCTGGATCTCGCCGCGGCCTGCGCCCTGGAGCTGCCTTCGAGCGGCACGATGACGGAGGCAGGGCTCGGCCCGGCGTTGCTGGAGAATCAGCGCAGCGCCGCCCGTGATCAGGCTGTCGCCCAGCTTCGCGAGGAAGGGGTGGAGCTGGCAGCTGAGTGCCTGCATGTCGCGTTTGGTTCTCCCGAGCGGGTGATCGGCGAGGCTCTGCAGCAGTCTGGCGCCGATCTGCTGGTGCTCGGCACCCATGCGCGCCAGGGACTCGCGCGTTTCGTCCTGGGCAGCGTGGCCAGTCGTCTGCTGGCCGAAGTGGATTGCGATGCGCTGATCGTGCCGCCGTCGGCCTGAGAAAGGCCTGTGCTGCAATCAGCGCCGCCCACAGCTCCTGGGTGGCCGGCCTGGTGTGGGCTTCAGGCGGCCTCGCGCTGGGCTGCCGGCGCGTCCAGCTGCAGGGCGGCGGCGATGCGGCTCTGCGCCTGGCGCGCCAGATCGTTGCGGCTGGCGCTGGCGCTGGCGATCGGCGCCAGCAACTGGATCTGCACCTCGCCGGCCTGGCTGCGCAGCAGGCGCAGCAGGTGGCTGAGCATGTCGTCGTCGCCGACGAAGGGCGCCACCGGGCACGGCTGGCCGCCGCGCAGGTAGCGGATGGCCACCGGTTGCAGCGGCACGCCGCTGTCGATCGCGCTCGCCAGCAGGCGGCCGTGGAAGGTGCGCAGGCCCTGGCCGTCGGTGGTGGTGCCCTCGGGGAAGATCAGCAGGTGGCGGCCGCGTTGCAGATGGCGCCCCAGCTGCTGGCCGACTAGGTTGCTGTCGCCCGAGCCGCGGCGGATGAACAGGGTGCCGGCCTTGTGCGCCAGCCAGCCGGCCAGCGGCCAGGTGCGCACCTCGGCCTTGGACAGGAAGGAGATCGGCTGCAGCGCGCCGAGCAGCGGGATGTCGGTCCAGGACACGTGGTTGGCGACCCATAGCATGGGCTGCGCGGGCAGCTCGCCTTCGACGCGCACGCGAAACGGCAGGGCGCCGCTGAGGCGGGCGAGGAACCAGCGGGTCAGGCGTTGGCGCAGGGCCATCAGGTCGTGGCGCACCAGGCGTTCGCACAGGCTGACCACGCCGGCCAGCAGGGCGCCGCAGGCGATCACCAGCAGCAGGTGGGCCAGGCGCAGGGACAGACGCAGTTGGGCCATCGGGGCCTCCGCTTAAGGATGAGTGGCGGCATTATCCATGCACAGGAGCGTTTGGCGATGCCTGGCTGTCTGGCTGTAGGTTGGGTCGAGCAGCGACGGAGCCCAACGAGAGCGGGGCGGCGCAACGCCGACGTGTGGCCGCACATCGCCCGTTGGGCATCGCTGCGCTCAGCCCAACCTACACGGCCGCCTTGAAGTGGCGGGCATAGCGCGGGCACAGCTCGTCGCGCTTGAGCAGGATGAACACGTCGGCGACCTGGAAGTCGCGGTCCCAGCAGGGTTCGCCGCAGATCTTCGCGCCCAGGCGCATGTAGGCCTTGAGCAGCGGCGGCATCTCGGCGATGACGTTGCCCGGTACGTCCAGTTGCGGCAGCGGGTGCCTGGGTTCGGCGCGCAGGTGTTCGGTGCACAGGTAGCGTTCGCGCAGGCGTTGCATGATGGCCTGGGCCTGGATGCCGCCGTCCTGCATGGAGATGCTGGCGCAACCCATCAGGTAGCGGTAGCCGCCCTCGTTGAGCACCTCGGCCAGTTCGCCCCAGAGCACGGCGATGGTGGCGCCGTTGCGGTAGGCGCCATCGACGCAGGTGCGGCCGATCTCCAGCACCGGGCCCTGCAGCCCGGCCAGGCCGTGCAGGCTGAATTCCTCTTCGCTGTAGTAGCGGCCGAGGCCGGCGGCGGCCTGGTGGTCGAGCAGGCGGGTGGTGGCCACCAGCTCGCCGCTGTTCATATCACGCACACCGATATGCCGGCAGTGAATGTCGTAGTCGTCCATGTCCAGGCCCAGTTCGGCGCCGTTGAGCTTGGCGTCGAATTCGGCGCTGAACACCCGGTAGCGCAGGGCCTGGGCCTCGCGCAGGGCGGCGGGACCCACCAGGCGTTCGGCCTGCAGGCGGCGGGCGGTGTTGGGTGCAGTCTGGGTCATGCCTGAGCCTCCTTAACGCCGGCTTTCGGGACTTGCAGCCGGTCGATCTTGTTGGGCAAAGTCAGGCTAGGTAGCCGCGGTGTCACCACCGTGAAGCTTTTTTGATGCTTGTGTGACGGCCGCCGGCCGTTGCCTGGAGGGAATACGCGATGCCCTGGTCAACCCTGCTGCAACCCGCTGCCCGCCTGAGCGCCGAACAGGGCCTGGAGGACTGGTACGGCCGGCTGCTGCAACGCCTGGGCGGGGCGCCGCAGCCGTTCGAGCTGGCCCTCGGCGGGCGCCTGGCGGCGACGCCGGGGCTGGCCTTTCTCGCCGGCTACCAGGCGGCGCTGCGCGTGCTGTGGCCGGCGGCGCCCTGGTCGGCCGGCGCGCTGTGCGTCACCGAAGGGCGTAGCACGCGGCCGGCGGATATGCACACCCGTATCGACGGCCTGCATATCGACGGGCGCAAGGACTTCGTCACCGCCGCCGAGTGCGCCGACTGGCTGCTGGTGGCGGCGCGCGAGGACGGCCCGGGCGAGGCGCCGCGCCTGGTGCTCGGCGTGGTGCGCCAGGGCGCGCCCGGGGTGCGCATCGAGGCGCTGCCGGCACTGCCGCTGATGCCGGATATCGGCCACGCCCGCCTGCATCTGCAGCAGGCGCAGTGCGAGCGTCTGGCCGGCGACGGCTGGGCCGACTACGTGAAACCCTTTCGCAGCATCGAGGACGTCCACGTGCTCGCCGCGCTGTGCGCCTGGCTGCATGGCGTCGGCCAGGAATGCGCCTGGCCCGAGGCCCTGCAGTTGCGCCTGCTGGCGCAGCTGGCCGGCTGCGCCGAGGTGGCCCGGCGGTGCCCGAGCGCGGCGCCCACGCACCTGCTGCTGGCCGGCCTGTTCGCCCAGCAGCGAGCGCTGGCGGCCGAGCTGGACGCCGCCTTCGCCGCCGGCCCGGCGCCCTGGGCGGCGTTGTGGCAGCGCGACCAGGGCCTGCTGCAGATCGCCGAAGGCGCGCGGGCCAAGCGCCTGGAGAAGGCGCGGCAGATTGTCGCTCGGGCTTGATCCATATCAGTACGCCGCACAGGGCGCGGTCCTAAGGTTGCCTCGCGTTTCGTCTACGAGGTTTCCATGCGCCGCGAGCCCATCGTGCTGTTCGATAACGGCAGCCACCAATGCCTGATGTTCGATGACCTGGTCAGCGGCGAGGGCGTGCAGTCCAACCAGTTCCTGATCACCGACCATGAGCAGTACCTGCTGCTCGATCCGGGCGGCGACCTGACCTACACACCGCTGTCGCTGGAACTGTCCAAGCACATCCCGGTGCAGGACCTGACCTACATCTTCGCCTCGCACCAGGACCCGGACATCATCGCCTCGCTGGACAAGTGGCTGCTGCACACCCGGGCGCGGGTGATCTGCTCCAAGCTGTGGGCGCGCTTTCTGCCGCACCTGACCGCCAACTACCTGGCGCTGAGCCGCGGCATCAACACCTTCGATCGCATCATCGCGCTGCCCGACCGCGGCCAGAGCATCGCGCTGGGCCAGTGCACGCTGAAGGCGGTGCCGGCGCATTTCCTCCATTCGGTGGGCAACTTCCAGCTGTACGACCCGGTGAGCAAGATCCTCTTCTCCGGCGACATGGGCGCCTCGCTGGTGGACGACGCCAACCCGGTGCGCGACTTCGTCAATCACCTACCCAACATGGAGGGCTTCCACCGCCGCTACATGGCCGGCAACAAGGCCTGCCGGCTGTGGGCGGCGATGGTCCGCGAGATGGACGTGGCGATGATAGTGCCGCAGCACGGCCGGCCCTTCGTCGGTGCGGAGATGATCAGCGCCTTCCTCTACTGGATCGAAAACCTCGAATGCGGCCTCGACCTGATGGGGCCGGAGGACTATCGCCTGCCGAGCTGAGGCGCGCTCGGTGGCTTGGCTGCGATGGGGCGGGTGGAGCGCGGCGCGCCCCTGTTGGGCTGCGCTCGGCGCCAACCCACCTTTGCCCGCCTGCATGGGCGGTGCGGCGCTTCAAGCGGTCACCGGCTCCGTGCTAGGGTGCGCCTCGATTTCCTAGCGAGGCCGCCCATGAGCCCCTTTTCCCTTCGCCGTATGAGCCTGCTGCTCGGCCTCAGCCTGTTGGCCGGCATCGCCCGGGCCGAGTCCTGGCCGCAGCCGGACTGGCAAACCGTCCCCCACAGCGACAGCCCGGCGCTGGCCGCGCTGGAGGCCTACGCCTTCCCGCCACGCGACGACGCCACGCGCCTGGGCGTGCGCAGCGATGCGCTGCTGGTGGTACGCGACGGCCGGATCGTCTACGAACGCTACGCCGCGCCGACCCGCGCCGACACCGCGCACCTGACTTGGTCGATGGCCAAGAGCCTGCTCGCCACCACCCTCGGCGTGGCCTACGGCGAGGGCCGCTTCAAGCTGGACGCGCCGGTGGCCAAGTACTACCCGGCGATGGCCGAGCACCCGCAGGTCAAGGTCGGTCACCTGCTCAACTGGGCCTCGGGCCTGGCCTGGCAGGAGGACTACGAATACGCGCCGCTGAAGTCCTCGGTGATCGCCATGCTCTACACCCGCGGTCGCGACGATATGGCCGGCTTCGCCGCGGCGCATGCCGCCGACGCCGCGCCGGGGGTGCGCTTTCGCTACTCCAGCGGCGACAGCAACCTGCTGGCCGCCGCGCTCAAGGGCATGGTCGGCGCCGAGGCCTACCCCGACTACCCCTGGACCGCGCTGTTCGAGCCGCTGGGCATCGCCAGCGCGACCTGGGAGCGTGACGGCGCCGGCACCTTCGTCGCCTCGTCCTACGCCTACATGAGCGCCCGCGACCTGGCCCGCGTCGGCCTGCTGCTGCAGCGCGGCGGCCGCTGGGGCGAGCGCCAGCTGCTGCCGCCGGCTTGGGTCGAGTTCGTCGCCACGCCGTTCGCCGGCTACCAGCCGCAGACGGCCAAGCCCGGCGACGCGGTACCCGGCGCCCACTGGTGGCTCAACGCCGAACTGCCCGGCGCCGCCCGGCCCTGGCCGGATGCGCCGGCCGGTACCCTGGCCGCCCTCGGCCACTGGGGCCAGGGCCTGTACGTGCTGCCCGAGGAGAAACTGGTGGTGGTGCGCTACGCCGACGACCGCGACGGCAGCTACAGTCATAACGAACTGCTCAAGCGCGTGCGTGCGGCCTTCGCCGAGGAGGTGCAGCCATGATCCGTCGTCGTCCCTGGCTTACCCTGCTGCTGTTGCTGGTCATCGTGCTGATCGCCCTGGCCTGGCCCAATCGCGCGCACCTGGCGGCGTTCCCCGACATCATCGGCGCCTACACCGCCAAGGAGTACTGCTCCTGCCGTTACGTCAGCGGCAATCCGGCGGCCTATTGCGAAGGTTACGTCGCCCAGTACGTGCCTATAGGCAGTCTGCTCGACGATACGGCCGGCAAGCGGGTGACCGCCAGCGGCCTGGGCCGCACCCACAGTGCCGTCTGGCTGGGCGCGCGCCAGGGCTGCCAACTGTTGCCGAACGACTAGCCAGCAACCCTCTCCCCGCAATGGGAGAGGGGGAGCCTAGCCCCACGATCTTGAGCCAATGGCACCGGAGCAGGGCGCCGGGCTTTGCAAGCCCGGCCGCGGCGACTATCGTTGCGCCTGGTCATGCCGTTTGCCGAGTCCCCATGCGTCGTTCGCTGTTTGCCCTGTTGCTGGCTGCCGCCTTGCCCGTCCAGGCCGATTGGTACCTGGACAACGAGTCCTCGCGGCTGTCCTTTATCTCCACCCATTCCGGCAACCTGTCGGAGGTGCACCGCTTCCTCACCCTGCACGGCCAGATCGCCGCCGACGGCCGCGCCCGCCTGCGTATCGAGCTGGACTCGCTGAGCACCGGCATCCCGCTGCGCGACGAGCGCCTGCGCGCCATGCTGTTCGACACCGAGCGCCTGCCCGAGGCGCGGGTCGCCGCGCAGGTGAACCTGGCGCAGCTCACCGACCTGGCGCCGGGTGCGCAGCTGGAACTGCGCCTGCCGCTGACCCTGACCCTCAACGAGCGCGCGCGCCAGCTGGAGGCCGAGCTGCTGGTCACCCGCCTGGACGACCGCCGCTTCCAGGTGGTCAGCCTGGCGCCGCTGGTGCTGCACGCCGAGGACTTCGGCCTGGCCAGCGGCATCGAGGCGCTGCGCAAGGTGGCCGACCTGTCCGCCATCAGCCTGTCGGTGCCGGTGGGTGCGGTGCTGATCTTCACCGCTCGCTGATGCGCGGCGCGATCTTCCCCTGGCGCGGCGGCAACCGCTTCGCCCTGCTGCTCGACGGCCCGCAGTTCTTCCCGCGCATGCTCGCCGCCATCGACGCCGCCGAGCGCCAGGTCGAGCTGGAGCTGTACCTGGTCGAGGACGGCCAGTGCAGCGAGCGCCTGGTCGCCGCGCTGTGTCGGGCGGCGGCGCGCGGCGTGGCGGTGCGCGGGCTGTTCGACGCCTTCGGCTCCGCCGGCCTGGGCCAGGCGCTGCGCCAGCGCCTGCAGGCGGCCGGAGTGCAGCTGCGCTGGTACAACCCGCTGCGCTGGCGCCGCGGCCTGCGCAACTTCCAGCGCGACCACCGCAAGCTGCTGCTGGTCGACCGGCGCCTGGCCTATGTCGGCGGCACCGGCGCGACCGACCAGTTCTGGCTGCCGGAGCAGGCCGACAGCGCCTGGCACGAGGTCATGGTGGAGATCGAAGGGCCGCTGGTGCACGACTGGCAGCAGCTGTTCGAGTACCAGTGGCAGGCCTGCCTGGCGCGCTTCGCCTGGCGTCCGCCGCGCCTGGCGGGGTTGCGCAAGCTGCCGGGCAATCCGCCGGCGGGGCAGGGCCTGGGCCGGGTGGCCTACGCCGATGCGGCGCAGCACCGCGACATCCTGCAGTCGCTGGTGCGCGCGCTGCGCGTGGCCAAGCATCGGGTATGGCTGGCCACGCCCTATTTCCTGCCGACCTGGAAGGTGCGCCGGGCGTTGCGCCGGGCCGCGGCCAGCGGCGTCGAGGTGCGCCTGCTGCTGACCGGCCGGCACACCGACCACCCGCCGGTGCGTTTCGCCGGCCAGCGCTACTACCCGCGCCTGCTCAAGGCCGGGGTGCGCATCTTCGAGTACCAGCCGCGTTTCCTGCACCTGAAGATGGTGCTGGTGGACGACTGGGTCAGCGTCGGCTCGTGCAACTTCGACCACTGGAACCTGCGCTTCAACCTCGATGCGAACCTCGAGGCGCTCGACCCCGAGCTGACCGCCGCGGTGACGGCCAGCTTCGTCGCCGACTTTGCCGCCAGCGCCGAGATCACCCTCGACGAGTGGCGCGCGCGGCCCTGGTGGGGGCGCCTGCAGCAGCGCCTGTGGGGCTGGCTGGATCGCCTGGCGGTCAACCTGCTCGATCGCTGGCGCTGAACGCCACGCAACACCGGCCCGCCCCCTGGGAAAGTTCCCCGTTGGCCTGATGTTCCGTCATTCAGCAGCCTGAGGGTGGTCGCGCGCCGCCCGCGCCAGGGCGCCATTCATACTTTCGGGCGACAGATGAAATCCCTCCTTGGTGCGCTTATCCGGGCGTCGGTCGCTGCGTAGGGTGCAGGGCAGTCGCACCCCAACCTCAGGAGACCCGCATGACAAGAACAACAGGGCCCGGAATCTTCCAGCCGCACACCTTGGCCTTGGCCATCGCCGTCGGATTCGCCGCCCCCGCGCAGGCCATCACCTTCAATATCGGCGAGATCGAGGGCCAGTTCGACAGCTCGCTGTCGGTCGGCGCCAGCTGGTCGGTACGTGGCGCGGACCCGGATTTCGTCTCCGTCGCCAGTGGCGGCAAGGCCTCCTCGCGCACCTCGGACGACGGCCGGCTGAACTTCAAGAAGGGCGAGACCTTCTCGAAGATCTTCAAGGGCATTCACGACCTCGAGCTGAAGTACGGCGACACCGGTGTGTTCGTCCGCGGCAAGTACTGGTACGACTTCGAGACCAAGGACGAGAGCCGGCTGTTCTACGACATCGAGGATCACAACCGCAAGACCGCCGCGCAAAGTTCAGGTGCGGAAATCCTCGACGCCTTCATCTACCACAACTACAGCCTCGGCGATCTGCCGGGCAGCGTGCGGGTCGGCAAGCAGGTGGTCAGCTGGGGCGAGAGCACCTTTATCGGCAACAGCATCAACTCGATCAACCCCATCGACGTCGCCGCCTTCCGCCGCCCCGGCGCCGAGATCAAGGAAGGTCTGATTCCGGTCAACATGCTTTACGTCTCGCAGAGCCTGAGCGACAACTTCTCGGCCGAGGTGTTCTATCAGCTGGAGTGGGACCAGACCGTGGTCGACAACTGCGGCACCTTCTTCTCCACCTCCGACGTGGTCGCCGACGGCTGCGAGGATCGTCTCGTGGTGTTCGGCCCGGACCTGCCGCCGGGCGAGTCGACCAACTCCTTCGTCGACAACGCCTACATTCCCCGCGCCGGGGACCGCGACGCGCGCGACAGCGGCCAGTACGGCCTGGCCCTGCGCTGGTTCGCCGAACAGCTCAACGACACCGAGTTCGGCCTCTACGCGCTGAATTACCACAGCCGCAACCCGGTGTTCAGCACCATCCGCACCACCACGCCGAACTTCGTCAGCTTCATTCCCGGTGCGCCGAACGCGCGCTACTTCATCGAGTACCCGGAGGACATCCGCCTCTACGGCCTGAGCTTCCAGACCAACGTCGGCGGCACCGCGCTGTCCGGCGAGATCAGCTACCGGCCGAACATGCCGATGCAGATCAACTCCACCGACCTGTCCTTCGCCGCCCTCGGCCTGCCGTTCAACCCGGTGTTCGAGAGCGGTCACGCGCAGAACGTCGCCAGCGCCGATCTCCACGGCTACGAGCGCAAGCCCTTCACCCAGGCACAGCTCACCGCGGTGCAGTTCATCGATCGGGTGCTCGGCGCCAGCCGCCTGACCCTGCTCGGCGAGGTGGGCTGGAACCACATCGGCGGGATCAAGGACGACCCCAGCGAGCTGCGCTTCGGCCGCGACCCGATCTACGGTGCCGGCGAGTTCAGCGCGCCGGGTGTGTGCGCCGCGTTCAACGCCGCCAACCCGGACGAATGCCAGGGCGACGGCTTCCACACCGACACCTCCTGGGGCTACCGCCTGCGCGCCAGCGCCGACTACAGCAACGTCTTCGCCGGGGTCAACCTGACGCCAAGCGTGGCCTGGTCGCATGACGTCGACGGCTACGGGCCCAATTTCAACGAGGGCA
The DNA here is from genome assembly GCF_003696305.1 of Pseudomonas sp. AOB-7. Classification (GTDB taxonomy): domain Bacteria; phylum Pseudomonadota; class Gammaproteobacteria; order Pseudomonadales; family Pseudomonadaceae; genus Aquipseudomonas. The sequence continues at coordinate 474,920 of NZ_RFFK01000003.1, forward strand.
GCAAGGCCATCAGCATCGCCCTGAACGCCGACTACCAGAACACCTACAACGCCAGCCTCAGCTACACCGATTTCTTCGGCGGTGAGTACAACACCATCACCGATCGCGACTTCGTGGCCCTGAGCTTCGGTGTGAACTTCTGATCAACCACGCGCAAAGGATCCGTACCCGATGAAAACTACAAGAATCCTGCAAAGCGGAGCGCTGGCCCTGACCCTGCTGGCGACCGGTGTGATGGCCGCCGTCTCCGAACAGGAGGCTGCGCAACTGGGCACCAGCCTGACCCCGCTCGGCGCGGAGATGGCCGGCAACGCCGACGGCAGCATCCCCGCCTGGACCGGCGGCCTGCCGAGCAACGCCGGCGCGGTCGACGGCAAGGGCTTCCTCGCCGACCCGTTCGCCGCCGAGCAACCGCTGTTCACCATCACCGCGGCCAATGCCGAGCAGTACCGCGACAAGCTGTCCGCCGGCCAGCTGGCGATGCTCAAGCGCTACGCCGACAGCTACAAGATCCCGGTCTACCCGACTCATCGCAGCGCCGCGGTGCCCGACGAGATCTACGCCGCAGCCAAGCGCAGCGCCCTCCATACCACGGCGGTGGACGGCGGCAACGGCCTGCAGAACTTCGCCGACAGCCGCTACTACGCCTTCCCGATCCCCAAGAATGGCATCGAGGTGGTGTGGAACCACATCACCCGCTACCGCGGCGGCAACGTGCGGCGCTGGATCACCCAGGCCACTCCGCAGACCGGCGGTTCCTACAGCCTGGTGCGGTTCGAGGACGAGGTGGCGTTTCCCGCCGACATGCCCGACATCGATGCGGACAAGGCGAGCAACGTCCTGCTCTACTTCAAGCAGCGGGTGACCGCGCCGGCGCGCCTGGCGGGCAACGTGCTGCTGGTCCACGAGACCATCGACCAGGTCAAGGAGCCGCGCCTGGCCTGGCTCTACAACGCCGGTCAGCGCCGCGTGCGCCGCGCCCCGCAGGTCGCCTACGACGGCCCGGGTACTGCCGCCGACGGGATGCGCACCGCCGACAACTTCGACCTGTTCTCCGGCGCCCCGGATCGCTACGACTGGAAGCTGGTGGGCAAGAAGGAGATGTACATCCCCTACAACAGCTACAAGCTCGATTCGCCCACGCTGAAGTACGACGACGTGCTCAAGGCCGGGCATATCAACCAGGACCTGACCCGCTACGAGCTGCACCGGGTCTGGGAAGTGGAGGCCACGCTGAAGTCCGGCGAGCGCCACATCTACGCCAAGCGCCACATGTACTTCGACGAGGACAGCTGGCAGCTGGCGCTGGTCGACCACTACGACGGTCGCGGCCAGCTGTGGCGGGTAGCCGAGGGGCATGCGCAGAGCTACTACAACCACAAGGTGCCGGGCTACACCCTGGAAGCCCTGTACGACCTGATCGCCGGTCGCTATCTGGCGCTGGGTATGAAGAACGAGGAGAAGTCCGCCTACGCCTTCGGCTTCAAGGCCACCGGCGCCGACTACACGCCCGCCGCGCTGCGTACCGCCGGGGTGCGTTGAGTCCGGGTCAAGCGTCTCTCCATGTTCGGGCGGCCTGCGGGCCGCCTTTTTTATTGGCCCTCATCAGGGCCGGTGATACAGCTGTCGGCCGCGGGGATTGCGCACTAGCCTGCAATCAGCCGGTCCCCGCATAAGAACAATTCAGAGCCGCTATGACCGCTTACGCTCCCTCCACGCCCCTGGTCGTGCCGTCCTGCGGCAAGGGCGTGCCGCTGCGCCAGCCGCCGGGGCACATTCGCCGCGAGCTGTTGATCCAGCGCCTGCTCGAGCAGGATTGCCGCCTGCGTCTGCTGATCGCGCCGGCCGGCTTCGGCAAGTCGGTGCTGCTCGCCGATTGCGCCCGTGCCTGTCCCGCCGGGCGCCTGCCGGTGTGGCTCGGTTGCGCCGGCCAGGCCTGGTCGGCGGGCGAATTCTGCCGACAGCTGGCCGTGGCCCTCGGCTACCCGCCCGATTTCACCGAGGCCCAGCTGCTGGCGGCGCTGGCGCAAGAGCCACGCGCGCTGTGGATCATGCTCGACGATTACCCGCGCGAGCCCGACGCCGAACTCGATGCCTGTTTCGACCGCCTGCTCGCGGCCGCCGCGCCGGGGCTGAACTGGTGGCTCGGCAGCCGCCGACGCCCGGCCTGCAACCTGCCCCGGCTGCTGCTCGAGGGCGAGCTGTTCGAGCTGGGTAGCGCCGACCTGGCGTTCAGCCTGGCCGAGGTCGATGCCTGGCTGGCGCAGTTCGATGGCCGCCGCGTGGCCGGCGCAGAAGCGCTGCGGGCGCAGACCTGGGGATGGCCGGCGGCCTTGCGCTTGCTCGCCGTCCAGGGCGAGCGCGAGGGGGCTGCCGCGCCCGGCTGCGCACTGCTGCGCGACTACGTCGAGCACGAGGTGCTGCGCGGCCTGCCGGACGAACTGCTGCAGGCGCTGCTGCAACTGGCGCAGCTGCCGCGCTTCTGCACCGAGCTGTGCGAGCACCTGCTGGGGGTGGGCGAGGGCGCCGCCTGGTTGCAGGCATTGCGCGCCCGCGGCCTGTTCATCGAGGCGCTGGAGGGCGCCGCCGACTGGTTCGTGCTGTTCCCGCCGCTGGCCCAGGTGCTGCAGCGACGCATCGGCGGCGGCAGCCAGAGCCTGCACCTGCACGCCAGCCAGTGGTTCGCCGCCCGCGGCGAGGTGCGACCGGCGGTGGAGCACGCGCTGCTCGGCGGACAGCCGGAGGTGGCGGCGAGCTTTCTCGAGCGCTTCACCGAGGAACAGTTGCTGCAGGGGCAGGAGCTGGCGCTGATCCTGCGCTGGCGCGGCGAACTGCCGGAGGACCTGCTGGCCAGTACGCCGCGGCTGATCCTGCTCAATGCCTGGGCGTTGTTGCTGGTGGGACGCCTGGACGAGGCGCAGAACTGCGCCGACCAGCTGGCGCGCTTTCAGCCGCGTGCCGATGGCGAGCGGCTGCGTGAGCTGTTCGCCCAGTGGCAGGCCATACGCGGTATCGTCGCCTATGGCCGCGGCTGCGCCGAGGAGGCCCGCGCTCATGTCCTCGAGGCGCTGGCCATGCTGCCGGAGGGGGCCTGGGCGCAGGCGTTGCTGTGCCGTTCGGTGTTGACCCAGATGGCCATCGGCGAGGGGCGCCTGGAGGATGCCCAGCTGCTGGGCTACGAGGCGCTGAAGCAGGCGCGGCGCTGCGGCAGCCTGGTGTTCGAGGCGCTGCTGGAACTCGATCATGCGTTGTTACTGGAGGCCCGCGGCGAGTTCGGCCGCGCCCAGGCGCTGCTGCGGCGGGTGCTCGAGCAGCCGGACGGTGGGGTGTTGCGCAACACCCCGGTGTGCGGGCGGATTGTTCTGCGCCTGGGGCGTCTGGCCTTGCGCCTGGGCCGTGCGGAGGAGGCCCGCGAACAATTTCACGCCGGCCTCGCGGTTGCCCTGGAACATGGCGATCCCGGCGCCTTCCATGGCTACCTCGGCTTGGCCGAGCTGGCGGCGCGCCAGCGCGACCTGGCGGCGGCCTTCGCCCGCCTGGCCGAGGCCGAGCGCCTGATGCAGCGCCAGGGGGTGGCGGATTCGCTCTATCGGGGCGTGCTGTTGCTCGTCAGCAGCCGCCTGTGGTCGTGGCAGGGCCATCACGAGCGCGCCCGCGAGGCGCTCACCCGGGTACTCGAACACTGGCGCAGGCATCAGGTCATGCTACCGCCGCCCAACTTTCCCGACCTGTTGCCGCGCCTGCATCACCTCTTGCTGCTGCTCGATCGGGACCAGGGCCGCGACATTGGCGAGGCGCTGCAGGGGCTGCTCGAGCGGGCGCTGGCCGAGGGGCGTCAGGCCCTGGCCTGCGAGTTCTGGCTGAGCTATGCCGAGGCCTGCACGGATGCCCCGACGGCGACTCGCGCCAGGCAGGCCGGGCAGGCCCTGCGTCAGCGTCTGAACTACCAGGGCCTGTGGTTCGTCGCCGACGAGTTGCCGTTGCCGGCTGCGAATGAGGGCGAGGCGGCCGCCGCGGAGGCCCCCTTGAGCGGCCGCGAGCTGGCGGTGCTGCAGCTGATCGCCCAGGGCTGTTCCAACCAGGAGATCGCCGACCGCCTGTTCATCTCCCTGCACACGGTCAAGACCCATGCACGGCGGATCAACGTCAAGCTCGGCGTGCAGCGCCGCACCCAGGCGGTGGCGATGGCCAAGGCCTGGGGCTTGATGGGCGATTGAGAGGGCCCGCTCGCGTCGGCGAGCGGGCAGGGCGGTCAGCCGAGGAAGTAGAAGGCGCCGCAGATCACCACGCCCGAATACAGCAGCATGATCAGGCAGTAGCCCATGATGTCGCGCGCGCCGAGGCCGACGATGCCGAGCAGCGGCAGGGCCCAGAACGGCTGGATCATGTTGGTCCAGGCGTCGCCCCAGGCGATCGCCATGGCGGTGACGGTTGGCGACACGCCGAGGGCCTGCGCCGCCGGCAGCATGATCGGCCCCTGCACCGCCCACTGGCCGCCGCCGGACGGCACGAAGACGTTGACCACGCCGGCGCTGAGGAAGGCCAGCAGCGGGAAGGTGTCGGCCGACGACCAGGAGATGAAGGCCTCGGTGATCTGCCGGCCGAGGGAGATGCCGTCGGCGTTGGCGCCCATCATCATGCCCATGATCCCGGCGTAGAAGGGAAACAGCAGGACGATGCCGCCGATGCCGCGCACGCTCTCGTCCACCGCGCGCATGTAGCGCTCCGGGGTGCCGTGCAGCAGCAGACCGCAGAACAGGAAGATGGCGATCACCACGTCGAGGCCGAGGACGAAGCCCTTGCTGGCGAAGTGGTTGAACAGGTAGATCGCCGCCATGGCCACCAACGCCAGGCCGAGGATGCGGCTGTCGTCCAGGCGCTGCGCCGGGGTTTCGCGCTCCGGCAGTTGGGCGTGGGATTCCACCAGCTTGGCGGCATCGGCCACCTTGGCGTCCTGGCGCGGGTGCATGGCACGGTTGAGCAGCGGCAGGCCGATGAACAGCAGGATGACGATGGTCAGGTTCAGCGGGCTGAACAGGGTCTCGCTGATGCTCACCGGCTCGCTCAGCACGCCGGCGGTGATGCGCGCCAGATCCGGGCCGCCGGTGGCCATGGACAGCGGGATGGAGCCGGCCAGGCCGCCGTGCCAGACCAGGAAGCCGGAATAGGCCGAGGCCACCAGCAGCGGGTAGTCCACGCCTTGCACCTGGCGCGCCAGGGCGCGGGCGAACACGGCGCCGATCACCAGGCCGAAGCCCCAGTTGATCCAGCAGCCGAGCAGCGCCACCAGGGTGACCATGATGATGGCCTGGCCCGGCGTGCGCGCCAGGCTGGCCAGGCGGTCGAGCTGGCGGTTGACCACCGGGGCGCTGGCCAGGGCGTGGCCGGTGACGAAGATCAGCGCCATCTGCATGGCGAAACCGAGCAGGGTCCAGAAACCGCTGCTCCAGTGCTGCACCATGGCCGGCAGCGACTGGCCGGTGGAGGAAATGCCGGCGACCAGCACGGCCAGGGTCAACAGCGCGGAGAACACGAAGGGTGAGGGTAGGTAGCGCTGTACCAGACTCACGCTCAGGCGGGTGAGAGTGTTGAACATGGATGACGCCTCTTTTTTATGGTTGTGAAGTGGGGCTGACGGCCAGGCATGCGAGGTTGGCTGAGCCTGGGGTTGGGGTGGAAATGACAAAGCCCGGCACGAGGCCGAGCTGGTTATCGTCGTTGCCTGGTTGGGCTTCGGGGCTGCGCCCCTCGACCCAAGCTACGGCTTTGGCTTAGCGCTCGATGGCCAGCGCCACGCCCTGGCCGCCGCCGATGCACAGGGTGGCCAGGCCCTTCTTCGCGTCGCGGCGGATCATCTCGTGCAGCAGGGTCACCAGCACACGGCAGCCCGAGGCGCCGATGGGATGGCCGAGGGCGATGGCGCCGCCGTTGACGTTGACCTTGGCCGCGTCCCAGCCCAGCTCCTGGCCGACCGCCAGGGCCTGGGCGGCGAAGGCTTCGTTGGCTTCGATCAGGTCCAGCTCGGCGAGGTTCCAGCCGGCCTTGTCCAGGCAGCGGCGGGTGGCCGAGACCGGGGCGATGCCCATGATCGCCGGGTCGACGCCGGCATTGGCGTAGGCCTTGATTCTGGCCAGCACCGGCAGGCCGAGGGTCTGAGCTTTTTCGGCGCTCATCAGCAGCACCGCGGCCGCGCCGTCGTTAAGGCTGGAGGCATTGCCGGCGGTGACGCTGCCGTCCTTCTTGAAGGCCGGCTTGAGCTTGCCCAGGGCTTCGGCGGTGGTGCCGGCACGCGGCTGCTCGTCACGAGCGAAAGCGACGGGGTCGCCCTTGCGCTGCGGGATCAGCACCGGGGCGATCTCGGCATCGAAGCGACCGGTCTCGATGGCCGTGCA
>NZ_RFFK01000030.1 GCF_003696305.1 Pseudomonas sp. AOB-7
AGCCAGCACATCAAGCTGGGCAACGGCCAATTTATCCAGGCCGGCAGCGAGATCCATCTATCCAGCGGCCTCAAGGTGGTGTTGGAGGCAGGCAGCGAACTGACCCTCAAGGGCGGCGGCAGCTTTATCAAACTCGACGGCGGCGGCATCACCCTGGTCGGCCCGGTGATCAAGATCAACTCCGGAGGCGCACCGGGCAGCGGCTCGGGGGCGGCGTCCATCGCCCCGACATTGCCCAAACCCGCAGATNAGGCGCACCGGGCAGCGGCTCGGGGGCGGCGTCCATCGCCCCGACATTGCCCAAACCCGCAGATACCGCGCCAGTAGGCGAGAAAACCGGCACTGCCAATCTGAACCCGTTACCAGCCCCAACAGAAAAAGGGGTCAAGGGGCCGCAACAGTTGATCGTGGACGTCTGGGGCGACCCGGAGCAAGGCGGGCAAGTTGAACTGCTTAACCCGGAAGGTGACGCATGAGCGAGCTAAAGGATCAGCCCATCAACCAAGGCACGCGCAAGCGCACGGATTATGACAACGCCCGCCGCGCGAGGCTTGGGCTGAATATCGAGCGTAGCGATGGTGGAATGCTGCAAATCGTTGTTGAAACAGATATGCGCAGCCACGAAGAAGAAGAGAACATCCAGCAAAATACCTTTCTTTCTGTGGTGCCCATGGCGCGTCTACCGGGTTATGAAAAATACGATGAGGCACCTAAAGGTGGGGTACTTCGCCCCGGTCGTCTTTACGTTTTTCGCCAGGACAAACTGTGGCGTGAGCTGGAAAGTGACGGCAAAGGTCAGCTTTTCGAGGTGGATGTCGCGCACTGGCGCAAAACTGCAAAGAGTGGCGGCAAGGCAGATGAGCGTAAGCCTGTTGGTGCCAAGCAGCATCTGATTCTTGTACCCATGTTGTTACAAGGCCGTTTTGTCGGCGACCAGCTTGCCATGGCCTACAGCGAACTGCCCTGGACCTGGGAATACATCGAGTGGCTGGAAGCCAGCTCTGCGCGGGTCAAGCAACGCTGCCAGAACATTGCGCCGGCTTGGGCTGCCGCCGTGGTAGGCCCAGAGCAATGGAAAGCCACGCAAGCGATGCCAATTATTCAGATCACCCGCATTAGCAAAGGCATGTGCGCCCGTGAGCTGCACCTTGAAACCCTGCTGGAAGACCCTCTGCTATTCAATGCCGGCCTCACTGAATTACCCGCAACATCGTTGGTCAAGCAGCTTGAGCACCGACAAAAGGAACTGGCCGGCTTTATCAACAGCGCTCCACCCGAGCCACTGCCGGCACTCCCCGCCAATAAAGACTTGCTCTCCGAATACCAGTTGCGCGGCCATCCGCAATTGGTCGGGGTAATGCTCGACGACCCCATTTTTGCCCTGCGCCATGCAGTTGCTCAGTCGAGGCTATGTGCTGAGCTGTTGCAAACCCTCAATGCATTGGTTGCGCACCAACCCTTTGGCCGTTATGCCGAGGTGCTTTACCAAGAGGCCATGCCTGCGGGCGGCCCACTGCAGGAATTCAAAAGCCATATCGACATAGCGGCGCTGAAGAAAGCCACCCTGCACAGCGAGCGCGAGCAAGCCCGCGAACAGCTCTATCGCCAACAGGAACGCATGCTCAAGCTGGTCGAACGGTTGCCTGCGGTATGGAACGACTTTCTCCACAGCCGTGATGAACGCCTGCTGGAACCCTATGCCCAGCTAGCCGAACTGCTGGAAGTGCTTAACCGCTCACCCAAAGGCTGCGACCCGCGCTGCATCGAAGCGCAAGACCTGAAAGTCAGCGCTGCCGTGGACAAACTCAGCCGCCAACTGATCGAGGCCACCCATGCATTGACCAAAGGTTTGCTGGCCGATGCTCAGGGGGAATTACCAGAAACCGCCAAGCGCCTGCAGGCACTGGCGGCAGGCGGCCTTGCCGTCAAGCCTGAGCGCTTGGGCCTAAGCGCACTGAGTTTTCTTAACACCGCCTATGCCGGGCAAAACCTGGCTTCAGCTCTGGACGAATTGCTCAACCATGTGGCCACCGCCAGCGCGCTCGCGGTCAAACGTATCAGCGAAAGCAATAGCGTTACTCAGGTGCAACTGCACCGCAGCTTCGCCCCCACCTTCGATGTGCTGAAAAAACTGCATAGCCAGGTCAAAGGGCTGAAACTCCTGCCGCAAGGCGAAGCCCTGGCCAAGAATATGGTGGTGCTGGGCGTGCATGGCGATGGCTTCAGCTTTGGTATCACCGCCGCCGAGCGTGCGACCCTGACCCGTGATAACTACCTCTATGCCAGCCTGGAGAAGAAGAATGGTCAGGTACTCGCCACCAGCAGCGGCAAGCTGGCCGAGCGCTTGAACTTTGCCCGCAAAGACCTGGGCCAGGTGATGGTTGTGGCCGCCGAGGCCAACGACCCACTGGTGGCCGACTACAAACAATGGCGCACCAGCGCCGCTCACCTGAGCACTGCCAAAACCCTCGCCAATAGTAAGACACTGCCCATACTGGCGACGGTGTGTGCGGGGTTTAGTTTGTATGCGAATACAGAAGGCGCTAAGTCTTTGCGGAATAACGGCGAAAAAGCGCGCTTCTATGTAGGTGTAGGAGGAGCGTTAGCAGATCTTGGGCTTGCCACCAATAACGTTGCTCTCAAATTACTGAATGATGCCAAGCGTACTGGTAATCCTTGGCATGTGTTTTGGGAGCGAGGCCGTTTCCAGACATCCGGTTTCTGGGCCGACAACCTGCTAAAGCGTACCGGTAGCACCTGGCTAAGTGCGTCGCGTGTCGGCTCCGCTGCTGCAATGGGGGTAACAGCTATCCTATTTGCCTGGGACGCAGGTCGTGCTCTGCGTGACGGCGACGACGATGTCGCTGTGGCCAATATGATCGCTGCCAGCGGCTCGGGTATCTGGGCGCTCTATACCATTGGCCTGCTGGCCAGCCCCTGGCTGCTTGGCCTGGGCGTTGGCTTGCTGGTGGCCGGGGTTATTGGAACCGTGCTACTGGCCGATGGCGCGGTAGAACAAGCGATCAAGCACGGCCCCTTCGGCACCAAGCAGCGCCTGCCGCAGATGAACGACCCCTTGCAGGCCTATCAGCAATTGCTGGGAGCTCTAGGTGAACCCCGCGTGCAGATCGAGCGCCTGCAGTTATGGCAGAGCAAGGCCGGCGCGGCGGACAAGGCCCGCCTGCTAGCCGCACAAAACGAAGCGCGCGTTTACCTGGCCCCGCAAGACTGGGTAGTCGAGGTAAGCACCCCGCTGCTGGGCCAGTTCCGCAATGGCCTCGACTTTCGCCTGATAGCCAAGGAAGTGCTACGCACTCGCGGCCACACCTCAGGCTGGACCTACCGTTATCAGCCGATCCCCAAGGAAAAGCTCGGTGCCCTGGTACTCACCGGCAATCGCTTGCTCTTTGTACTGCCTGCCCAGTTTGACGTGCCCACGGCAGGTGACCCGCTGCGCTATCGGCAAGCGATCGAATACAGCCTCAAGGTCTACGGGCAGTTCCAGCTGGGCGAAACCATTTGCCACGCAGGCGATCCCTTCCCAGGCTATAACCGCATCACGCTCCCCCAGCCAAAGCCGCGTAACTGGCAAGCATTTGCAGCGCAGATGCCCACAGACAGGGACAATGCCGACGATGTGGCCTATTGGCTAATCACCCAAAGGGACTTTGCCAAAATATGAATGCTTCTGTTGCACCGACAGCGTCCTATGCCAATTCTGCTTACCGCAGCAATGCCATTCCAGCTCAACCACCGCATAAGTGGTCGCAAGATGCCGATCGTGCCAGCCCGACTCGTACGCAATTGCGCTGGGGGCACTATGCCAATCTGGAGCCGTGGCAGGATGTGGATGCACAGTTGCAGCCCGGCATGCGTGGCTACCTAGATGAAAAAAAAGAAGATGATCTATATATCAACCAAAAGCGCTGGAATTTCGATAACACCAACAAATGGATGATTTTGATTCCATATTTGAAGTATTCATCTTTATTTTTCATTCCTTGGGGTTTTTGGATGCTTAGCCTCGGGGGGGCGCTGGCTAATAGAATTAAATGGATAGATCAAACTTTCGGCGCCAGCATCGGAATGGCGGCCGATATATTGTTAGTTTTTTTCTCTATGGCGATGATGGGATTAAGTGCTTGGCTTATATGGGGAAAAGATAATCCTCGATATAAGGACTACTTAGTTCACGCCGGAATAGGCTTTGCCGTCGCTATAATTGCTTCGTTAATAACCTTTCAAACCTCTCCCTACGGAGTCGACCTGTTCTGGCTCTGCGCCGGCATGGCCTTTAGCGTCTTTATGGGCCTGATCGGCTGGGATTACTTGCAAGACCTCTACCTGCGCGTATTCGCCCACGATGGCAGCGGCTTTAACCGCCAGACCGGCATGCTGACCATCGGCCGACGCTTCCAAAAGCCCTTTAGCGCCCCGTTCTACGAGTTCGACGCCACCCTGGAGTTCCGCCCTGGCCCCCATGGCAACAGCGGTTTCGCCATCTGGCTGCATCACCGCTACACCTCGGTCGAGGTATTTCTTGGTGGCAAAATCCAGTCCCTGGGCATGAACCTCGAAGAAGCCCTGGCCTTCTGGGATACGTTGCAACGCTATATGGATGTAACCCAGCCCTTGCCCGAACTGCCGATCCTCGAACAGTTCCGCCACCTCGACCCCACCACTGCCGAGCACGACCGACAGAGCAAGTGCGACCCGCGTCGCTGGCGCGATATGCCTTATAGGGTCTGGGAGCGCCGTGGCCGTGCGGAGATGATAAAGCGCAACCGTGAGTACAAGTGGCAAGAGCAACCCTGCATCCTCCAAGCCAAGATTGACCCCAGCCTGAGTATCGAAACCTACTACCGCCAGCAGGAAGCCAAGGGCATCCAGGCCACGCCCAAGGGCGACGATTACGACAATATTCATCGGGGGTGAAGTTACCGGAAAAGCTCGGTGCCCTGGCGCTCACCGCCAACCGCTTGCTCAAGGAACTTGCATGGCTGTAAGTGACC
>NZ_RFFK01000031.1 GCF_003696305.1 Pseudomonas sp. AOB-7
ACAGTGCCTCTGTGTACCCGCGCGAGGTGGTTAAGGAAGCACTGCGCCTGAATGCGGCTGCTGTGATCTTCGCGCACAACCATCCAAGCGGAAATCCAGAGCCAAGCCAGGCTGACAAGACGCTCACACAGCGCTTGAAGGAAGCCTTGGCGCTGGTGGATGTCCGCTCGCTGGATCACGTCATCGTGGCAGGCCAACGCACTGTATCTTTCGCTGAGCTTGGGTTGCTATGAATCAAGGGGGCTGAGCCCCCTTTTTGCTGCGCCCTTTAGGCATGCGCTGCGTGTTCAGCCGGTTCCTCTTCCTTGGCTGCCAGCCCCACAGTCCAGTGTCCGCCGTTCTCTTCGATCAGGTGCAGCAGGTCGTAGGTTCTGATCATGTCGAGCAGCCCAGAATGGCCGTAGGCGTTTGGCGAGAACGCCGGATCGGTACGCTTGAGGTACTGCCCAAGGGCGCTCAGGGTGACCTTGCCTTCACTGGTTCCACCTGCAAGCAGAGATACAGCATCCACCACGAATCGGGGCCGCCGTTTAACGACTGGCTTGCTGGGTTCAGGCTTGGCGGTTTCCTGCTTGGCGCTTGATTCAGCCTTGGCTGCGGGGTTGTCAGCCTGCTCTGCAACAGGTTCCTGGAAGTGCTCTTCGCGGCGCCACTCAAAGAACTGGTCGCTGGCGTTGCGCAGTGCGTCGGGAGTCTTGGGTTCACCGACGATGCAGACGGTAGCGCCGCGCTCTCTGAGCTTGCGGCACAGGTAAGCGAAATCGGAGTCGCTGGTCACCAGGCAGAACGTATCCGCACGGTGATCGAAGAGCGCTTCCATTGCATCCAGAGCCAAGGCGATATCGGAGGTATTCTTACCGGCTGCATACTGGTATTGAAGGCATGGCGTGAAGGCCAGACGGACGAGCGCCTCCTGCCATTTGTTGGCCAAGGTGCCGTGATTGCCATACCCCCTTCTCAGGACGACACGTCCGAACTGGGCCACAACGCGCAATGCGTGTTCCAGAATCTCGGGCGATACGTTGTCGCAATCCACCAGAACAGCTACACGCGTTTCTCCAGCCGGAGTGAAAGCTCCCATCCCTGCTCCTATCGAATAATCCCAGTTGCCTAGGAGGGTTTTGTTCAAACCAGTCCCACAAGCCAACGATGCACAGGGCGAGGTGGGCAAGTCAACGCAGCGTAATCATCGGCGCCAGCTGCACCGAAACGACCAACCTAAGCGGCAACATTGTCTGCCGCGGCAGACCTCTCGCCGATCACTACGAATCCACACCTCCACAGAGCAAACCTTCATCAGCAGCGCTTTAAGCCTTGGCGATTCACATCCGCCCTTTCCATCTCTTGATACTCGAGTCTCGACCAGCTTTCCCAGCCCAGCGCTGCTGGATCACATGGGGAGCGACAGCATGATCGTCCATCGCTCCCTTCGACTCGCACACGCAATATTTTCTTACAGTCGCAGCAAGCCCACACATCCCGGGGCTTCGGGACCATTCGCGCAAAATTCTGCGCAATTTCATCCTGCTAAGGTCGCGTGCGAAATCTGGCTGGAGCGAGTCGTGTCCGGGCCTCTCGATGGTCCCGGCCGCCCCTCTGGCCATCTTCTTCGAAGCGACATCGCGCTCATGCAAGGATCTGCAGAATGAGTGGAAAACCAGCAGCTCGTGTTACCGACCCTACGGCCTGCCCGCTGCCAGGCCATGGCACCAATCCCATCGCTGCCGGCTCGCCCAACGTCCTGTTCGACGGGCTGCCAGCAGCCAGGCAGACTGACGTTTCTGCCTGTGGAAGCCCAATCGCTTCAGCGGTGGCCTCCACCGTGTTCATCAACGGCTTGCCGGCGGCCACACTGGGGAGTGTCGGCGCGCACGGCAATGTGATCGTCGGGGGCTCAGCAACTGTGCTGATCGGCGATGCCTCGGTCGTGGCTGCCTTCACGCCTCCTGCTGCCCTAAGCAACTCCACTGCCCCCTTCTCCGGACGCTTCCAATTGATCGACCAGGAGACCGGCAAACCTGTTGCCGGTCGTAGGGTGAAAGTCTGGTCGAGCGGCGGGTGGAGTGCCATCGACACGACAGATGCAGAAGGCATGACCTCCTGGGTCAATCACGACGCCTCTGAAACCCTGCATATCGATCTGGTTCAGGGGGATGGGCAATGAGCGATCAGCCAAGCCTTTCCCAAGGTGGTATGAGCCCGACTGGCAAGGTCAATCCAGTAGGTGTGCTGGAGCCTAAGCTCGATCCGCAGGACAAGAAGGTTTTGTGCTCAGCGATCTGCTACTGCAGCAGCACGCCTAACATCAGCCAGGATGGCAAGAACCTCAAACAGTCCTGTGTTGCCCAACGACTCGGCGAGCTGAATGAGGTGCTTCAAGGGCATAGTTCTTATCGGCCCGAAGTCAGCTACGACATGACCAAGAACCCGCCGCAGCCCATTCTCGACAGCCAGTCGGGCAGCAGCGCTCACGGCTGGATACCGGGGTGGATCAGCAAGTACTGGAATGATGACCCGGAGCATCCGCCCTTCAAACCGGGCAAGGGGATGATTCGCCGTCCTGACGTGGTGATCGTCATGGATCCCAACAAGCCGCCGACGCAGGACAATATCAAGCAGGTGGTGGAGATGAAGTTCCCACCGGATCAGAAGAATCGCGAGCAAACTGAAGCATACGCAGCTATCGCTGGGGATGAGCGAAAAGTGGTTGAAATGAAATCAACCGAGTGCGACTGCAGCCAGGAAAACCAGCAGTCCGAGGTACCTGTCGAACAACTGGGCTGGGCCGCTGCGGCGGCAAGCGCTCTGATGTATATCCTGACCCGTGGCCGCTCGCCACGCCCGCCGCTTCCAGCACCTGCTTACTGATTTCGAGGAACACCCATGGCACAACCATTCGACCTGGCCGAGGAACTGGCCAAGCAGCCTCACCTACTGGAAATGCCCGGTAACCTGCTGATGAAAGGCGGCCCAGAGGACTACATTGGGGCAGTACTTTGCGTGCGCGGCACGCTCTACTTCAGAGAGGCACACACGCCCTTGGTACGTGAAGCGCTTTGCCAATGCTTCGACGAGTTCAAGAAGGTGGCAGAACCGCATCTGACTTGGTTGTGGCGGGAAGAGCCCCCCAAGGGTAAGCCGCTTATCGCCTACAAGGACGCAAAGCCGCTGCGGGAAATGATGCAGGAGATGGATGAGGATGATCACCTCAGCTTCTCCTACACCAATGGAAAAAACGCCCATGATGCCGGCACTTGGCTCTTCGATATCTACGGCAAGCGTGGGTGGCAAGCCAAGATGGGGGACGGCCTAAGCGTTCTGGAGTTCTCGGCTCCACTGCTTTACCAGGAACAGAACCCCCTGTTTTTTCAGCAGCTATTCCAGAGCTTCGCCCGTCGGCTGGATCCCGAGCAGGGTTACGCCGGCCTGGCCTTCAACCTGTCACCGACTCGGCGCGATGACAACGAACCCACCGAAGCCTTTATGGCTCAACGCATGCCCGGCCTGGATGTAGGTACCGCAGCGCTGCTCGCTAATCGCCCGGCGTTCAAGCACGCCAAGATCAAGAGCATCAACTGGCTGACCTTGCTCGACCAGATGCGTTTGGATCAGGTGGGTGGCCTGGACGCGCTACGCAGTCAATTGCCGTCGAGTCATTTCGTTTTCTACGGGTGCAGCAACGGCGTAGTCATTCAAGCAGGCGCTCACCCCTACCTTGGCGGAGATGCTGACGACCCGAGACCTGCTCCCTATGTGCTGCTGAACCATGCACTCAAGGGCATCCGCTACGAAACCGTAGGCTCCTTGCATGGTGGCTCACATGACGGGGAGTTACGGTTGGTGGGCTGGTCGGCTGATCAGTGGCTCAAGCGCCTTGACGTGGATGATGGCGACCTACCCAGCTGGCACGACAAACTGCTCAATAGTGAGCCCTATCTGGATGCCACCAATACCCTGCCAGAGCGCTTGTAGAACCATCTGATTGCCTGAGGAGCCAGCATGGCAAATTCTTTCCGGTCCTTTGTATTCAAGATGCGCTTCAAGAAGCACGCGATCGCCGCGGTGCCCCATGAAGAGCAGTTGGAGCGGATACGCCACTATCTGAGTGCGTTGGGCCAATTACATCCGCTTCTTAGCAAATGGTATTTGCAAGGCGCCTCAGTTCAGGACGCGTTGAGCAACGAGATACTGAGCAAGCCTCTCACGTTGGCCAACGCGGCAGCCGCAAGCTTTGACGTCGAGTATCCAACATGGCTGTCGGTATCCGTCTGGAATGGACAGGAAGATCCGCAGCAAGGAGGCCTGGCCTTCAGTTACGACGCACATGACATGGAGTCCATATCCAGCATGGATTTCGAAGATGCTGGAGCTCTGGTTTCAGCCCTTGAAAACCCACGTCCGGTGTTGGTGGAAATGCTGCGCCTAGCGGTATCCATCTGGCCCGAAATCGATTGGGGTGTGGTCGCTCCCGGCAGGTACTACCTGGATGGCCAAACCTTCTCCGACCGACAAACCATCGGCTGGATCGGTTTTTGCCCACACTCGCTAAACCCCAGCGATTTTCCGGATGCGGATGAGCTGATCGACATACCGGAACGCGGCACGGTACTGGTGAGTTGCGCCCAGGTCATGGATGAACGGAATCGAGAGCACTTCCGCATCGTCGGCACGCTGGACACTAAGCTCGTCGAGCTGGGCTATCTACCCTTGTTTAACAACTGACGTCGACCAAAATTCTGAACCAGACCAACAGCAGCTTAGGCATTCAAATTGGGGGGCACCGCGAGGGGTGTCCCCTTTTCTCGCCCTGCGCCGCGCCGTTCTGGGCCGGTTCCAGGCAATTCCACCCGACCAACTGAGCACAATCAGGGCGCAGCTTTCTCTCCCTTTCAGGCTTCCCTGATGGCTGGCGATGAATAAGGTCGCTATCTACCTGCCACTGCAGAACAGATTCTGGATGCCGCTCGCAAGGTGATCGATCAGAAGGTTCA
>NZ_RFFK01000032.1 GCF_003696305.1 Pseudomonas sp. AOB-7
TCAGTGTCCACTCAGCCCGGGACAGACCACTTTCCTGGCCTCAGGCTACTGTCAGCAGCCTGAAGCTAAGGAAAGTGACGATCTACTACAACGGCGGGGTTAAAACGGTCCAAGGCCGCAACCTAAGCAACGGTTTGTCATCTTGAAAACTTAACGTAGGCACATACATGCGAAAGAACACACCTGACCGTTTCACGGTACAAAAAACAGTACACTGGCGGTACAGTGCCCAGCTTTTACAGATTTCGCTAAATTACGCTTAACCCCTCTACAACGCTGCTTTCAGCTAACTGTACCTACGACAAGCTACGCACGATTTCACTGGGCTTGCAGCGTTTCTGGGCAACTCATAATCCTTTGGTCCACGGTCCGAGTCCGTGTAGGCCCACCACTCAACTAGAGAACGCAGGCCAGCCTTCGGGCTGGCCTTTTTCCTAACAAGAGCGTTTGCATTCCCCCAGCCCTCCACTCACAACCGCAGATCGAACTTATCCAGCAGCAACTCCCCCGGCAGATCGCCGCTGACCAGCTGGTTGCGCCCGCGCGCCTTGCCGCTGTACAGGCGGCGGTCGGCGCTGCGGTAGAGTTCGGCGGCGCTGCGGCCGTCCCTGGGCCAGGCGGCCAGGCCGAAGGTGGCGGACAGGGGGATCGGCTGGCCGTCGTATTGCAGCGGTTGTTCGGCGATCTGCTGGCGCAGGCTTTCCACCAGCGGGTCGGCGCCGGCGCTGTCGGTGTGGCGCAGCAGCAGGCCGAATTCCTCGCCGCCCAGGCGGCCGAGCAGGTCGGTGACGCGCAGGCGCTGCTGGAGGATCTGGCAGATATGCTGCAGCGCCATATCGCCGGCCTCGTGGCCCCAGCGGTCGTTGACCTGCTTGAAGTGGTCGACGTCGAGCAGCACCAGCACCAGTTGCCCGTGGCTGCGTTCGGCCTCCTGGATGCTGAGTTGCAGGGCGTGCTGGAAGCTGCCGCGACTGGCCACGCCGGTCAGCGAGTCGGTCTGCGCCAGGCGCTCCAGCTCTTCGTAGGCCTGCATGCGCAGGCCGTCGTAGATATGCACGAAGAACAGGATCAGCACGCCGCAGAGCGTGGCGTTACCCAGGTCGATCAGCCCGGCGGCGTCCAGCTGCAGGTGGTTATCTTCGAAGTACAGCAACAGCGCCGCCAGCATGAAGGGCGCGGCCAGCACGAAGCCGCGCCGCTTGCCCAGCAGCAGGTAGGCCAGCAGTGGGATCATGTAGACCCAGACGAAGGCCGCGGACGAGGCGTCCGGCATGACGATGATGTAGAGGATGAAGGCGAAGGTGGGGATCAGGTAGAGGTAGACCCACAGGTCCAGCTGGCGCGCCTGCCCGATGCGCCAGCCGCCGAACAGCAGCAGCACGGTGCAGAGCAGCTCGAGGATGGCGAAGAGGTGGTTGCCGGCCAGCGTCTGCAGCACGGCGAAGCCGCCCAGGGTCAGGCCGGTGGCGAGCAGGATGGTGCGCATCAGCGCGCGCTTGCCGGCTTCGCGCAGTCCCGCGCAGTGCCCCGTCGTCAGCTCCTTGTTGTCGTCTCGCTTGCCATCGACCATCAGTCCGCCCAGCACCGCCGCCCTCGGTGGTGCGCAGCCCCCCGCCGCGCACCCTCCCCTCACTATAGCCGGCAAACGCCGCGGGCTGGCCGGCGCTACACCGCGTAGCCGAGCACGCGCGGCAGCCACAGGGCGATTTCCGGGAAGATCGCCACCAGCAGCAGGGCGCTGGACATCACCACGACGAACAGCGCCGCCCAGCCGACGGTCTGCTCCAGACGGATCTTGGCCACCTCGGCGGTGACCATCAGGTTGATCGCCACCGGCGGGGTGAACTGGCCGATGGCGATGTTCATCGCCAGCAGGATGCCGAACCACACCGGGTTCCAGCCGAAGTGCTGCATCACCGGGATGAGGATCGGCATCAGGATCAGGTAGATGGAGATGGCGTCGAGCAGCATGCCGGCCAGCAGCACGGCGAGCATCACCAGCGCCAGCAGCACCCAGCCGTTGTCCGACAGCGAGATCAGCCACTCGGCCAGGTGGCGGAAGGTGCCGAGCATGGTGCCGGCCCAGGCGAAGATGCCGGCCAGGGCGATGATCAGCATGACCACGCCGGAGATCACCGCCGCCTCGCCGCAGAGCTTCCACAGGCTGCGCCAGTTGAGTTCGCGGGTGAGCAGCAGGCCGACCAGCACGCCGTAGGCCACCCCGGCCACCGCCGCTTCGGTGGGGGTGAACAGGCCGCTGCGCAGGCCGCCGAGGATCAGCACCGGGGCGAACAGCGCCGGCAGCGCCTGCTTGAAGCTCTCGCCCAGCGGCGGCCGCTCGCCCTCCTCCGGTGACTCCCAACCATAACGCCGCGACAGCAGCCAGGCCGGCAGCAGCAGCACCAGGCCGGCGAGGATGCCGGGGAACAGGCCGGCGGCGAACAGCGCGCGCAGGTCCACGCCCGGCACCACGATGGAGTAGAGGATCAGCGCGATGGACGGCGGAATCAGGATCGCGGTGGAGGCGGAGGCGGCGATCAGCGTCGCCGAGAACGGCTTGGGATAGCCGGCCTTGGTCATGCTCGGCAACATCACCATGGCCACCGCCGCGGCATCGGCCGGGCCGGAGCCGCTCATGCCGCCCATGATCAGGCACACCAGCACCGCGACCAGCGCCAGGCCGCCGTGGCGCGGGCCGATCAGCGCCTGGGCGAAACGTACCAGGCGCAGCGCCACCCCGGCCTTCTCGAACACCAGGCCGGTGAGGATGAACAGCGGAATGGCGATCAGCGGGTACTTGGCCACGCCGTTGTAGGTGTTGGTGCCGAGGGTGGCGAGCATGTCCGGCGACAGCCCGGCGATGATGCCGATGGCGCCGGACAGGCCGAGGGCGAAGGCGACCGGCACACCGAGCGCCAGCAGCACGGCGAAACTGAGGATCAGCCAGAGATCAGGGCTCATCGCCGAGCCTCCCGCGCAGGCGGTCGAGGGTCATCTGGCTCAGGCGGACCAACAGCAGCAGCGCCAGGAGCGGCAGCCAGACCACGTACCACCAGTTGGGCAGGCCGAGGCCGGGCGACTCCGAGTCCCACTGGTATTCCTCCCAGGCGAACTGGCCGCCGTACCAGCACACCAGAGCCAGCACCAGCACGCCGGCCAGCCACTGCAGCAGGATCAGCGGCGTACGCAGGCGCGGGAACAGGCGCTCGAGCAGGCCGATGCGGATATGCCGGTTGCTGCGCATGGCCACCGAGGCGCCGGCGAAGGTGAGGATGACCAGCAGGAACACCGAGATTTCCTCGGTGAAGGCGAAGGATGCATCGGTGAAATAACGCACCACCACGTTGGCCAGGCTGATCAGGCTGATGATCACCAGGGCCAGGGTGGCGAGCACGCGCTCCAGCGGCGCGTCGATTGGCTTGTTCATAGGAACCTCGAACGACCGTGTTGGCGTGGTTCAGCGGCGGCTGTTCGCCCTCCCCCCTCGCCCATAAATGGGCGAGGGGAGCGGACCGGTGTCGCGCCACAGACTTCCAGCACCACGCCCCAGAGCCCTGGGACTTGCGGTCAGATAGAACGAATCAGGGCTGGGCCACGGCCTGGCGGGCGGCGTCCATCAGCGCCTCGCCGATACGCGGCGCCCACTTCTCTTGCACGCTGGCGGTGGCTGCGGCGAAGGCGGCACGCTCGGCCTCGCTCAGTTCGATCACCTCCACGCCGCGCTCGCGGATATCGGCCAGGCGCTGGGCCTGGGCGCTGCGCGACAGCTCGATCTCCCACTTGCCGGCGTCGATGGCGGCCTGGCTGAGCAGCTCGCGATCGGCCTCGGGCAGGGCTTTCCATACGCGCTGGTTGACCGCGAAGATCAGCGGGTCGGCCATGTAGTCCCACAGGGTCAGGTACTTCTGCCCGACCTGGTCGATGCGCGCCACGTCGAACACCGACAGCGGGTTCTCCTGGCCGTCCACCGCGCCGGTGGTCAGCGCCGGCTTGGCGTCGGCCCAGCTCATCTGCGTGGGGTTGGCGCCGAGGGCGTTGAAGGTGTCCTGGAACAGCGGCGAGCCGACCACGCGGATCTTCAGGCCGGCCAGGTCGGCCGGGCTGCGCACCGGCTTGGCCGAGTTGGACAGCTGGCGGAAGCCGTTCTCGCCCCAGGCCAGCGGCACGATGCCGCGCTGCTCGATGGCGGCGAAGGCCAGCTTGCCGGCCTCGCCCTGGGTGATGGCGTCGAGGTCGGCGTCGCCCTGCATCAGAAACGGCAGGGAGAACAGGTTGAGCTCCGGCACCTGCGGCGACCAGTTGATGGTCGAGCCCACGGCCATGTCGATCAGCCCGGAGCGCATGGCGGAGAATTCCTTGGTCTGGTCGCCGGCGACCAGCTGCGCATTGGGATAGACGCGCAGGGTGATGCGCCCCGCGGAGCGCTCGTTGACCAGGTCGGCCCACTTCTGCGCGGCCTGGCCCCAGGGGAAGGCGTCGGACAGCACGGTGGAAACGGAGTATTCACGCGCCTGCGCGGTGGCGCACAGGGCGGTCAGCGCGGCGCCGGCGGCCAGCGCGGAGAAGAGTCGCTTGAGTTTCATCGGGGGCGTCCTTGTATGGATCTTGGTCGTTGTCGTTGTGGCACCGCAAAGCGGTGCGGATCCAGCGGTGAGCGGTTGGCTCGCCTGGCGCGCCTGGTCGGCGCGCGAAGGGGACACGGCGGGTGTCACGACTGCCGGGCAGGCCTTGTGGGCGAACGGCAGGGGCCAGCGGGTTACGCTTAGCCGCCTAACTATTCCAGAAGCGCGCGGCGAATGCCATTGTCCGATGTCTGTTAACGTTGCCCGGCCGAACGAGCCCCACCCATAATCGCCGACACCTGATTTCGGACCTTTGCCCATGGCCATTTCCCGCGACGACCTCGAC
>NZ_RFFK01000033.1 GCF_003696305.1 Pseudomonas sp. AOB-7
AAGGTGCAATTCTTCTGGGATCGCGAAGGTCAGGCCGACGAGAAGACCAGTTGCTGGCTACGGGTCAGCTCCAGCTGGGCCGGCGATCGCTACGGCGCCATCACCATCCCGCGTATCGGGATGGAAGTGCTGGTCACCTTCCTCGAAGGCGTCCCCGACCAACCGCTGGTCACCGGCTGCCTGTACCACGCCGAACATGTGGTGCCCTACGACCTGCCAGCGAACAAGACCCGCAGCGTATTCAAGACCCTCAGCAGCCCCGGCGGCGGCGGTTACAACGAACTGCGCATCGAAGACCGCAAAGGCGCCGAACAGATCTACGTCCACGCCCAGCGCGACTGGGACGAGAACATCGAGCACGACCAGAAGATCCGCGTCGGCAACGAACGCCACGACACCGTCGAGGCCAATGCCTACAGCCACTTCAAGGCCGAAGAACACCGCACCACCCACGCCGACCGCAAGACCGAGATCAAGGCCAACGACCACCTCACCGTCGGCGACAGCCAGCACATCAAGCTGGGCAACGGCCAGTTCATCCAGGCCGGCCAGNGCCGGGCAATGGCTCGGGGGCGGCGCCGGTGTTGCCGGGGGCGGCGAAGCCGGCGGATGCGGATGTGCCGGGAATTCCACTGGAAGCCCTGGTAAAACAAAACATGCTGTTTCGCAGCACCCGAGCTGGCGTATGTGAAGTGTGCGAAGCCGCTAAGGCATCAAAGGGAGATAAGGCATGAGCGCTCCAATGCCCGATGGGGGCGGTGCCATTCTGCTCGACGGAGCTCGTTACGAGAGTGCGACGGCGTGGCTTTATCAGTGCTTCCCTAGCCATCAACCAAGACCGTTATTGCTCGGTACGGCCTATGAGCCCATAGCGGACGCTGGCCCGATTTTGCTGGATGCTCCGGTTGGCAGCATGGCCTATGACGCCTGGAGACACGGAACCGAAATCAAGGATGGTCTCTGGCTGGAAAGCGATGCTTCGATGGACGATCTGCAGCGCATACTGCAGCGCCGCCTGCGCATCTTCACTCCAGAACATCGCGAACTCTGGCTACGCCTGGGTGACGCCCGGCCTCTGTATCAGGCATGGCGGCGCGAAGCGCAATGGCCGGTGGGATTCTGGCACCGAATCTCACGCATCTGGCTTCATCACGAAGGCACAATCTTCTGTGCCTGGCAAAACGAACGGCCCGAAAAAGACGGGGCGCCAGCCGAACTAGATCTCGCCGCGCAAATGACGCTCGACTGGCGACTGCTGGAAGCACTTGCCGAACAGGACGACACGGCACAGGAGGCTCTTCTATGACTGCTCAAACTCCCGCCCCATTTAGCTTGACGGTCGCTGGATGCCCCCTGCTCAGTGCTGTACTCCCGCTACGCTATGCGCTCGGCCCGACCCTGACAGTGGATACCAGCGCCTATGGCTTGCCAGCTGTACAGGGAGACTTTCCGGCAATAGGCGATTACTTCGAGCCCCTTCAGGGCCGTCCGCTGAACTACACCGCTCGTCTGTTACGCGATGGCTGGCTGTACGTCTGGCAGAGCGGCCTAAAACAACTGGTCGAGTACCGTGTCAACGCGGCTGCCTTTACCCAAACGGCTCGCGGCGGCAAAGTCATCGACGCGCGTAGCCTGCCCTATTTACTCCTTCCCGCAGGAACACCGGCCATGCTGGCGTGGTCGCCTCGCCAGTGGAGCGATAGCCAGTTCAACTCAGCCAAGGGAAAAGAGGATGTACGTCAGCGCGTGATGCGCACCATCACCCCTGGAGCAGCACCTTTCAGCGGTCAAGCTCGCACGATTCACGAACGTATCGGCGACTACATGGACGCCAACTGGTATGGCTGGAGTTGCGAGCCCTCTACCAGTCACCGCCCGGCATGGCCAAAGCTGCTCGACGACATGCAGCGCTGCGAGCAACAAGCCTATGCCTTGATCGACGACCCCTGGGGCGTATTGCTGGATCTGGCCAAGCTGCTTCGCGCTCGTCAGCAGGCGTTCAAAGTCACCCGGGAAGTGCACGGCGAAGATTGGGCAATGGCAGGAGTGCTCAGATCTCTGGCAGAAGGCGACTCGCAAATCGGCGGCCAACTGCGCAGCATCACCAATTACCGCCAGCTACAAACTACCTGGCAGCAGCAAACGCAGGAGGAGGAAGAATACAGCGCCGATGTGCGCCGCCTCAGCGAGCTTTGGTCAGCCTGGCTAAATACCCTAGCGCAGCGCGGCCCTGCCAGCCTGGATACTGCCTGTGGCCACTTCGACATTACCCAGCCCGATCCACGTGCAGAGCTGGAACTCCACTTCGCTGCAGCCTGCCTTGGCCCTGCAACAACCGGTCCCGGAGCCAAGGCCATAGCGAATGCCCTGACACTCCAGCAGCAAGAGGGCAAACCCTGGCTGGTTTGGGCGTTACTGGGTTTGGGCAAACGCCTCGGTGTCGGCGAAATCAATTCCCTGGTAGGACTGGCTGACGGCGCAAGAGACAACGGTGCAAGCGCGCTGAACGAAGCACACAAACTGGCGCAATTGCTGAACCAGGCAGCCGATAAACTGGGCCGGCATATTCTGGGTTCGCCATTGGAAGCCCTGTTTACAGCGCTCGCTCCCATCGTCGGCCTGGGCCTGCAAAAAGCCGACGACGGCTCCAAGGTCGCCGGGCGCCTCTACCTCGCCGCAGCTTTGGCGCGAAGCCAGCAGCGCCTGGCTATCGAGGCCGTCAGTCAGCGGCAACTCGGCGAATGGATGAGCGACCTGATGGGCACACGCCCTAATCTGCCAGCCCGTCTAAAACCCACACAGCTCAGTGTTGCGGTCAGCGAGGCACTGCCGTTCTTCCGCCTGCTACCGGCCAAGGACTTGCCGCCCCTGCCTACATCCATGGCGGCGGATGTCGACCTCAAGAGGATGCTCGATCTCGGCAAAGGAACGCTAGAAAAAGCACCTATCAAGTGCCTGGTAGCGCTGATGGCAGGGGTGAATTTTATATGGGGCGGGTTACAGCTAACTGAAAAGCAGTCGGGAAAAAATTGGCTGAGTTTTGCGGGAGGATTTTTTGGAGTTTCTAGCGCAATAGCAGCGACCTTGCAAAAAGTTTCTGAAGTCGACTGGGAAGCAGCAGTCAAGCTCAATGGGGCCACGCACATCGCTTCGCAGAAAGCGTTGGCTGATGCACTGGGGGTAGGCGCTAAAGCATCGATCCTACAATCGGTGACCTCGGGCTTCGACGTATTGGTCTATGGCATCGAAGCGCTAGAGAGCTACCAAGCAGGCGACCTGGACACCACAGCCATCAATGCCGGATTGACCCTGGCCTCTGCCGCCAACCTGCGTCTTTACGTGCAGAGCTTCCGGGCTATACGTGCCGCCCGTGCTGCGGTCATCGCTGGCGAGGCTGCCGTCATAGGCCGCGGCGTCAGCGTGGCGCCACACCTGGCCGCCCGCGCTCTGGGGTGGACCATCCTGATCGTCGGCGGAGTAATTGCCCGCCAATATACTCAGGACACACCTCTTGAAACCTGGGTCAAACGTACCCGATTCGGCACCCGGCCTGCCGACTGGTCGAACAGTTACGAAAAGTCGATGACCGAGTTTTACAAGGTAGTATTCCCCATCAGTTTCGAGGCTTACCGTCTCAACGAATTGAATCCATATCGTGGCATGCAAACCACCACCTATGTCTTGCTAAGGCTGCCAGGCAAGAGCGCACTGACTGATGACATGATCCATTTCAAAGGGCACGAAACCTGGGGCAGCTTCTTCGGCTTGGGCGGCACACGCAAGGCCGTGGAATGGACCGGGAAGGACTTCGATCACCACGGCGGCACACGGGTCAAACCCGAACCTGGCGTGGCTGTCTACCGCCGCGTTTATCACGA
>NZ_RFFK01000034.1 GCF_003696305.1 Pseudomonas sp. AOB-7
CTTTGCGCCGGGAAAACCTGGAACAGCGCTGGCGCAGCTAACGGCCCGGTGCGTGCGGGGCATCCTAAGGCTATCGGGCTTTGCAGCGGGGTGCGCTGTTCGCGCGCTCCTGCAGTCTTCTGCTTTCTATGCAAGCCGTGGGCTCGTCGTTATCATGCCAGCCTTGTTCGTGGCGGGGCCTGGCATGCTGGCATTGTTGAAACTTCTACAGGATGGGCGCTTTCATTCTGGCGAGGCCTTGGGGGCAGCGTTGGGTGTCAGTCGCAGCGCCATCTGGAAACAGTTGCAGGGCCTGGAGTCCGAGCTTGGGATCGAGGTATTCAAGGTTCCTGGGCGTGGCTATCGCTTGGCTGCGCCGATGACCTTGTTGGATGCCGCTCTGATCGAGCGCCAGGTCGCGACCTTGGCGTGGCCGGTATCCGTGCTGGCCAGTCTCGACTCGACCAATGCGGAGGTAATGCGCCGACTCGAGGGGGGGCAAAGCGCGCCTTTTGTCGTGCTCGCCGAGCGGCAAACGGCCGGGCGTGGACGGCGCGGGCGTGCCTGGGCGAGTCCCTTTGCGGAAAACCTCTACTGCAGCCTGGCATTGCGGGTCGACGGCGGGATGCGCCAGGTCGAGGCGTTGAGTCTGACTGTGGGGCTGGCGGTGGCTCGTACCCTGCAGGTTTGTGGCCTGAATGCCGCTGGGCTCAAGTGGCCGAACGATGTCCTGGTGGATGGGCGCAAGATTGCCGGGATCTTGCTGGAGCTTTCCGGCGACCCGGCGGATGTCTGCCATGTGGTGATCGGTATTGGTATCAATGCGAACATGGCGCTCGACTCGTCGTCGGCCATCGATCAGCCCTGGATCTCCATGCGTCAGTGTCTCGGTGGCATGTTCGATCGCAATCTGCTAGCAGGCGAGCTGCTATGCCAACTGGCCGAGCATCTGTCTCGCCACTGGCGACTGGGTTTTGCCGGCTTGCGCGAGGAGTGGGAGGCGCTGCATCTGTGGCGCGGTCGTTCGGTTGCATTGCTTGCGGGCGATGATGCAACCCTTGGCGTGGTGCTCGGAGTGGACGAGCGCGGTGCCATCCGCTTGAGTGTGGAGGGCGTCGAGCGTTCTTTCAGTGGCGGAGAGTTGAGCCTGAGGTTGCAGCATGATTCTTGAGCTCGACTGCGGTAATAGCTTCATCAAGTGGCGTGTGATCAGGGTGCAGGGGGGCGAGCGGGTCTGCTCGGGAGTGGTCGACTCCGATGCCGGGTTGTTTGCCGAATTGGCGGAGTTTCCGGGGTTGAGCATTCGCTACTGTCGCCTGGTCAGCGTGCGCAGTGATGCGGAGACCACTCGGTTGGTGGAGGAGTTGCGTGCGGCCTTCGTCGTCGAGGTTTGCTGCGCTCAGCCGGCCCAAGAAGCCGGGGGGGTGCGCAACGGCTACGACGATTACCAGCGCCTTGGCCTGGATCGCTGGCTGGCGGTGCTGGGGGCCTACCACCTGGGCCAGCGCGCCTGCCTGGTGGTGGACCTCGGTACGGCGGTCACCGCCGATCTGGTGGCGGCCGATGGCGCGCATCTCGGTGGTTTTATCTGCCCTGGCCTGCCCTTGATGCGTGATCAGCTGAGCACGCATACCCGGCGCATTCGCTACGACCGGCAGTCGGCATTGGCGGCGTTGCAGGAGCTGGAGCCCGGGCGCTCCACGGCGGAGGCGGTAGAGCGCGGTTGCGTGCTGATGCTGAGGGGCTTTGTCGCGGTGCAGCTAGAGCAGGCGCGGTTGTGCTTTCCGGAAGGTTTCGAGGTTTTCCTGACTGGCGGGGATGCTGACCTGGTGCGCGATGTCGTGCCGGGCGCGCAAGTCGTGGCCGATCTGGTCTTTGTCGGGCTGGCCATCGCCTGTCCGCTGAATTGAGGCAAGGCATGCGTTGGATCTTACTGTTGCTCGTTCTGCTCAATGTCTTCTATTACGTCTGGCACCAGCAGCAGGCGCCACTGCGCGCCAAGGAAGTCGCGCCGACGAGCAGTTACCAGGGCGCGCGCAAGGATATCCGCCTGCTGAGCGAGACCACTGCGCCGCGCGCGCGTGTCAGTGAGCCGGCGGAAGAGGAGTCGCCGGCCTCGGCGGCGGTCTGTCTGTTTCTCGGTAGCTTCGAGGAAGAGGCGCGGGCGAAGGTGGTGGAGCAGCGCTTGCTCAGCCTGGATATTCAGGCCCAGGTGCGTAGCGTCGATGCGGCAGCCGGGGTTGAATACTGGGTTTATCTACCGCCGCTGGCTTCGCGACAGGCGTCGTTGCGGCAGCTGCGCGAGCTGCAGGCACGGCGTATCGATAGCTACATCATTACCCAAGGCGATCTGGCCAACGGCATCTCCCTGGGTATTTTCCCGCGCAGCGACTCGGCCGATAGCGTCATGCAGCGCCTGCGCGAAGTGGGTTACGAGCCGCAAATGCGCGAGTTGTCGCGCGCGCACCGCAGTTTCTGGGTGCGTGTCGCGCCGGAAAGCAGACGTCTGGCCGATGAGTTTTTGCTCGGGCGATTGGCCGGCGATTTCGCCGGTTTGCAGCATCAACTAATGCCCTGCGAAGGCGTTGCATTGCTCCAGTAGTTTGCATAGAATGGCGCCCGCTTCGCAGGGTGGTCAAAGTTGGTTCCCGACGAAGATGTTGTCAAAGTAGCTAACCTCACGATTTTAAATGAGAAAATGCTTGACAGCAGGGTGGCAGATCTAGAAAATGCCGCCTCACTTTGGAGGGGTTCCCGAGCGGCCAAAGGGATCAGACTGTAAATCTGACGTCATCGACTTCGAAGGTTCGAATCCTTCCCCCTCCACCAGATTCAGCGTGAGCTGCAAGCTCCGCGGGTATAGTTCAGTGGTAGAACCTCAGCCTTCCAAGCTGATGATGCGGGTTCGATTCCCGCTACCCGCTCCAGTTTGTGGTTGGCGCAATAGAGTTTGGCTCATGTAGCTCAGCTGGTAGAGCACACCCTTGGTAAGGGTGAGGTCAGCGGTTCAAATCCGCTCATGAGCTCCATCTAATGAAGGCAGATATGAAAGTATCTGCCTTTGTTTTAATGGCGGCATGGCTTGCTCAATTCTTCGCTAGGAGACGGTCAAGATGGCTAAAGAGAAATTTGAACGTAACAAACCGCACGTCAA
>NZ_RFFK01000035.1 GCF_003696305.1 Pseudomonas sp. AOB-7
GCTGCGAAAACCTCGTGCTCAAAGCCACCTAGCTTCGCGATCAGGTAGTCCTTGACCAGCTCCGAAGACGTGAAGGCTGCACCTCGCTGAACCTTCTGATCGATCACCTTGCGAGCAGCATCCAGAATCTGTTCTGCAGTGGCAGGCAGATAGCGACCTTGCTCGTCGCGAATCATCAGAGAAGCGTCAAAGGCGAGAGAAAGCTGCGACATGATCATGCTCCAGTTGCTCGGGCGGAATTGCCCGGAACCGGCCCGGCACGGCGCAGCGCAGCAGTCAGGGGGCGATAGCCGGTTCAGCCGCAAATGCGCGAAGCGCATGCAGCCCTTGACGGTGAGAACGCCGTGATAGGGTGAGAGGAAACAGCAAGACCGCCATTCCACCGATCTCGCAGGCGTCACCAGCAAGCGCAGCGCGCAGGCTCTGTCGGCCCAGCGACAGATGTCAAGAGATGTTGTGGGCGAGCAGGAGAGCTGCAGATATGGCCTACACCAGCAACGAAAAAGGAACGAGGCCGGTCGCCACTTGTATCCAGTACCCCATCAACAGGATTGGCAGACGGACGCTATCGAAATATTCTCCGGTCTCTGGGCTAACGAAGTGCAAACAGTCAGTACGCTGACCCTGCACTCCGTTAGGGATGGTCTGAATAAGACTTCCTGAATCTGGTGAAATACGCCGATCCTGTTGCCCGAGTTTCCCGATGAAGCAAATGACCTTCGCCGACGCCGAGTACGCCGGCAAGCGCAAGCAGACCCGCAAGGAGTTGTTCCTGATCGAGATGGATCAGGTGGTGCCGTGGAAGGGTTTGATTGCCCTGATCGAGCCGCACTACCCCAAGGGTGAAGGTGGCCGTCCGGCGTATCCGCTGATGGCGATGCTGCGCGTACATCTGATGCAGAACTGGTTCGGCTACAGCGATCCGGCGATGGAGGAGGCGCTGTACGAGACCACAATCTTGCGCCAGTTTGCCGGGCTGAACCTGGAGCGTATTCCCGACGAAACCACCATCCTCAATTTCCGTCGCCTGCTGGAGAAGCACGAGTTGGCGGCCGGGATTCTGGCGGTGATCAATGGTTACCTGGGCGACCGGGGCCTGTCGCTGCGCCAGGGCACCATCGTCGATGCCACGCTGATCCATGCGCCGAGTTCGACCAAGAATCAGGACGGCAAGCGTGACCCGGAAATGCACCAGACGAAGAAGGGAAACCAGTATTACTTCGGCATGAAGGCGCACATCGGTGCCGATGCCGAGTCCGGCCTGGTGCACAGCGTGGTGGGGACGGCAGCCAACGTTGCAGACGTTACCCAGGTCGACAAACTGCTGCACGGAGAGGAAAACATGGTGGGTGCCGACGCGGGTTACACCGGCGTCGAGAAGCGCCCGGAACATGAAGGCCGGGAGGTGATCTGGCAGATCGCGGCCCGCCGCAGTACGTACAAGAAGCTGAGTAAGCGCAGCGCGCTGTACAAAGCCAAGCGCAAGATCGAGAAGGCCAAGGCCCAGGTGCGCGCCAAGGTCGAGCACCCGTTCCGGGTGATCAAGCGCCAGTTCGGTTATGTGAAGACACGCTTCCGTGGCCTGGCGAAGAACCATTGTTTGCCCTGTCGAACCTGTGGATGGCGCGCCGACATTTGCTGACGAATGCAGGAGAGGTGCACCTGTAATGTGGGAAATGGCCGCAACGAGGTGCACGCGGCGGCTAAAAACACAGGAATGAGCGGGTGATCTGATCGTNCTCAGAATCTTCCTTCCTGGTCTGTTTTAACAGGCCTCTTCATTGGCATTTGCCATGGCTCAGGTCAGCCCTGACATCTCGCTTCGGCGAGCGTCAGGGTCTTTCTGTGGCCGAAGTGTTCACCAGTGTTGTAGGTCTTTGCCTGCTCACCGCAGCCTTGGTGTGAGCACATGCGCTGATGGATACGACTCAGGAAACCCACCTCAAAAGCTCGCCTCTCAATAGCGCAGGGCAGCAGATCGCGCTCCGAGATCATGACTGCCCAGAGCCATCCACTGCGGGCGTTGTCGAGCCAGGTCTGGGC
>NZ_RFFK01000036.1 GCF_003696305.1 Pseudomonas sp. AOB-7
GTGATGCGGCGCACGTCGGTGAGCACGTCGTCCAGGGTGTTGATGCCCAGGTCCGGCAGGCCCAGGGAGCCGGCGGCGACGCCGCCACCGGACAGGTAGAGGGCGCGAAAACCGGCGCGCTTGGCCAGCAGCGCATGGTTGGCGTTGATTGCGCCGATCACCTGCAACGGCGTCTCGATGGCGAGGGCCTGGCGGAAGTGCTGGCCGGGGGTCTTGGCGGAGGAGGCTGATTGCATGATTGGCCTTTGGCTGTTACGTGTCGACAATATTTCAGTTGATGGTCGAAAACTACTCATTAAAGTAGCCTTGGTCAATCGGCTGATATTAAAGTGTCGACAATCATTGAGGCTTGTCATGAAATGACAGCCATTTGTCACTAAATGAAAAGACGTCCGGCGCCGCTGTCCCTAGATTGGAGGCATGCGGCGAGGTCACCCCATCCGGCTGGATGTGTACGCCACAGCAACCGGTTATCCCCATTAAACGGAGTTCGCCATGTCTACCCCCGAAGTCTTTATCGTCAGCGCTGCACGAACCGCCATCGGCTCCTTCGGCGGCTCGCTCAAGGATGTCGCGCTGTCGCAACTGGCCACCACGGCCGTCGGCGCGGCCCTGCAGCGCGCCGGCTGCGCACCGGAGCGGGTCGGGCATGTGGTGCTGGGCAATGTGATTGCCAGCGAACCGGGCGATGCCTACCTGGCCCGAGTGGCGGCGCTGAATGCCGGTCTGCCCAAGGAAACCCCGGCCTTCAACGTCAACCGCCTCTGCGGTTCCGGCCTGCAGGCGGTGATTTCGGCGGCGCAGAGCCTGCTGCTGGGGGACACCGAGGTGGCCATCGCCGGCGGCGCCGAGTCGATGAGCCGCGGGCCCTACCTGATGTCCGCCGCGCGCTGGGGCGCGCGCCTGGGCGACATGCAGGCGCAGGACTATATGCTCGGCGTGCTGCACGACCCCTTCCAGCGCATCCATATGGGCATCACCGCCGAGAACGTGGCCGAGCGCCATGGCATCAGCCGCGAGGCGCAGGATGAGCTGGCCCTGGAGAGCCAGCGCCGCGCCGCCCGCGCCATCGCTGAAGGGCGCTTCGCCAGCCAGATCGTGCCGGTGGAGCTGAAGAGCCGCAAAGGCGTGCAGCTGTTCGAGGTCGACGAGCATGTGCGCGGCGATGTCTCCCTGGAGCAGCTGGCGGCGATGAAGACCGCCTTCAAGCAGGGCGGCACGGTGACCGCCGGCAACGCTTCGGGCCTCAACGACGGCGCCGCCGCGCTGCTGCTGGCCAGCGGCGCGGCGGTGAAGAGCGACAATCTGCGCCCGCTGGCGCGCCTGGTCAGCTATGCCCACGCCGGCGTCGAGCCCGAGCTGATGGGGCTCGGGCCGATTCCGGCAACGCGCCTGGCGCTGCGGCGCGCCGGCCTGACGGTGGCCGACCTGGATGTGATCGAGTCCAACGAGGCGTTCGCCGCCCAGGCCTGTGCCGTGGCCCGTGAGCTGGACTTCGACCCGGCGCGGGTCAACCCCAATGGCTCGGGCATTTCCCTTGGCCATCCGATCGGTGCGACCGGCGCGATCATCGTCACCAAGGCCATCCACGAGCTGCATCGGGTCGGCGGCCGCTATGCCCTGGCGACCATGTGCATCGGCGGCGGTCAGGGTATCGCCGCGATCTTCGAGCGCGTGTGAGCCGCCATGGCCGGTGCGTGCGCTGAAACCAGGCTCGAGACCCTGCGCGGCAAGGCGCTGGCGCTGTTCGCCGAGCGCGGCTTCGCCCAGGTCGGCATGCGCGAGCTGGCCCTGCACCTGGGCATGGCCGCGGGCTCGCTCTATCACCATTTCGAGAGCAAGGAACAGCTGCTGTTCGAGCTGATCGAGGAGCTCT
>NZ_RFFK01000037.1 GCF_003696305.1 Pseudomonas sp. AOB-7
TAAAAAACCGCCTCCCCGGCGCTCCGCGCCCCATTGGGTTAGAAACACGCCCACTACACTGACACCGCTGGACAGTGGTCGTCTGCTTTTTGGAGGCTGAGTCCCCGTCAAAAAACCTGACCCAGGGGAAGCTGCGGACCCGTTAGTGGTGGCGCGTTTCGTGACCCCGTTTAGGAATGTGATCTGATCCGAGTCCCCGTCCAGCACTTCGCGTGATTGGAGGGTACTCATGAAAAAATCCAGTTCAGAGCGGCACGGCCTTCCGGTTATTCATGACCGCGCAGCCGGTATCGATATCGGCTCACGCTTCCATGTCGTGGCAGTGCCCGCCGATATCACCGAGGAGCCGGTGCAAACCTTCAAGGCGTTTACCGCCGATGTGGAGTGCATGGCCAATTGGCTGGTCCATCTCGGGATCACCACTGTGGCGATGGAGTCGACCGGCGTGTATTGGATTCCGGTCTACGAGATTCTGGAAAGCCATGGCCTGCATGTCGTGCTGGCCAATGCGCGGGATGCCCGCGCAGTTCCTGGGCGCAAAACCGACGTTAACGATGCGCAATGGATCCAGCGCCTACATGCCTGCGGCTTACTGCGTGCCAGTTTTCATCCTGATAGGGAGATTGCTGCGTTACGCAGTTATCTACGTTTGCGGGAGCGCCACCTCGATTACGCCGCTGCGCATATCCAGCACATGCAGAAGGCGCTCACCCACATGAATTTGCAGTTGCACCATGTGGTCGCCGACATTACTGGGGCTACAGGCATGCGGATCATCCGGGCGATAGTCGCCGGCGAGCGAAACGCTGCGACACTGGCGACCATGCGCGATACCCGCTGCAAGTCGAGCCCTGAGACCATCCAGAGCGCCCTGGTTGGCAACTACCAGCCGGAGCATGTCTTTGCTTTGGCGCAGGCGTTATCCATGTACGATGCCTATCAGGCACAGCTCGAAATCTGCGATCAACAGATTGCTCAGAGTTTGCAGCGGCTCTCCCAGCAGAACCCCACGCCCAGCGAGCCGCTCCCCAAACCACGTCACCGCACTCGGCAGCCGAATGCACTCAACTTCGACGTACGTACCTTGCTCTATCAACTGGTCGGCGTCGACCTGACCCAGATCCATGGCATCGGCCCTTACTTGGCGCTGCGTTTGGTGGCTGAGTGCGGTACCGACCTGAGTCGCTGGCGGACTGCCCATCACTTCACCTCCTGGCTGACGCTGGCCCCTGGCTGCCGGATCAGCGGCGGCAAGGTGCTGTCAGCGCATACGCGCAAGACCAAGAACCGGGTTACAGCGCACTTGCGCCTGGCCGCGGTGACCATCGGTAAAACGAATACGGCATTGGGCGCTTTCTACCGACGTTTGTCTGCGCGCATTGGCAAAGCCAAGGCAGTGACTGCTACCGCTCGAAAGATCGCCATCCTGTTCTACAACGCGATGCGCTTCGGCATGGCTTATCAGGATCCGGGGGCCGATCACTATGAGCAGAAGTATCGGGAGCGCGTGGTAAAAGGCTTGCACCGTCGGGCCGCTGAATTTGGCTACACCCTTCAGGTTGTAGATGGTGTTTCTTAGGAAGGC
>NZ_RFFK01000038.1 GCF_003696305.1 Pseudomonas sp. AOB-7
GCGCCGATCTCGTTGGGGTTGCCCTTGGCGCGGTCCAGCACCCAGGCGGTCAGCTCATCCAGGTTCTGCACGGCAGCCGCCAGCGGCTTGGTGAACTCGTCGAGATTGGCATCGGCCGAAGCGATGAAGGCCTTGATCTCGTCGGCCAGGTGCTTGTAGTAGCTGCCGCCGCTGCCGACTATCTTGCGCCCCATCAGGTCCAGCGACTGGATGCCGTTGGTGCCTTCGTAGATCTGGGTGATGCGGCAGTCGCGCACCAGCTGCTCCTGGCCCCACTCGCGGATAAAGCCGTGGCCGCCGAAGATCTGCTGGCCGTGCACGGTGGTTTCCAGCGCCATGTCGGTGAGGAAGGCCTTGGCCACCGGGGTCAGCAGCGCCACCAGTTCCTCGGCGCGCTTGGCGGTGTCCTTGTCCTCGCTGTACTTGGCGGTATCCAGCTGCATGGCGACGTAGCTGGAGAAGGCGCGACCGCCCTCGTTCAGCGCCTTCATGGTCAGCAGCATGCGGCGCACGTCCGGGTGCACGATGATCGGATCAGCAGCTTTGTCCTTGGCCACCGGGCCGGTCGGCGCGCGGCTCTGGATGCGCTCGCGGGCGTATTCCACGGCGCTCTGGTAGCTGCGCTCGCCCAGGGCCAGGCCCTGGATGCCGACGCCCAGGCGCTCGTAGTTCATCATGGTGAACATGGCCGCCAGGCCCTTGTTCACTTCGCCGACCAGGTAGCCGGTGGCGCCGTCGAAGTTCATCACGCAGGTGGCCGAGGCCTTGATGCCCATCTTGTGCTCGATGGAGCCGCAGGAAACGGCGTTCTTCTCGACCAGCGAGCCGTCGGCACCCACCATCACCTTGGGCACCAGGNTTCGATCGAGCCGCAGCCCAGGGCGTTCTTCTCGCCCAGCGAGCCATCGGCACCCACCATCACCTTGGGCACCAGGAACAGCGAGATGCCCTTCGGCCCGGCCGGTGCGTCCGGCAGCTTGGCCAGCACCAGGTGGATGATGTTCTCGGTCAGGTCGTGTTCCCCGCCGGTGATAAAGATCTTGGTGCCACTGATCTTGTAGCTACCATCGGCCTGGGGTTCGGCCTTGGTGCGGATGATGCCGAGGTCGGTGCCGGCGTGCGGCTCGGTCAGGCACATGGAACCGGCCCAGACGCCGGCATACATGTTCGGCAGGTACTGCGCCTTGAGCGCTTCGCTGGCGTGGTTGAGGATCGACAGGCAGGCGCCGGCGGTGAGCATCGGGTACAGGCCGAAGGACAGGTTGGCCGAGTTGACCATTTCCTCGACCTGGGCGCCGATCACCTTGGGCATGCCCATGCCGCCGAACTCCGGCGAGCCGCCGACACCGACCCAGCCACCCTCGGCGTAGGTCTGGTAGGCCTCGGGGAAGCCGGCCGGGGTTTTCACCGCGCCGTTGTCCCAGGAGCAGCCCTCTTCATCACCGCTGCGGTTGAGCGGGGCGATGCTGCCGGCGGTGACCTTGCCGGCTTCTTCGAGGATGGCGCTGGCGGTGTCGGCATCGACCACCTCGGCCAGGGCCGGCAGCTCGGCCCAGAGCTTGGA
>NZ_RFFK01000039.1 GCF_003696305.1 Pseudomonas sp. AOB-7
AAATCCGCCGATGCGGTTTTCCGGTTTTGCAGAAAGCCGTGGAACCGCACCTCAGGAGACTGCAGCCACACACGCCACGTGCCGCTCGTTGGGCGAGACTGCGAGACGCGAGCTCGCACACGAACAGGCCAAGGTCTACCAATGAGGCCCGCCTGTTCACCCTTGAGCCACGCTCAACGACAGCGGCCAAAAACGCCTTCAGAGCCCCTTAGAACGCTCTAGCCGCTTTACCCCACCTGTGCCCCTCCCCAAGTCATCTGAAGCACTTCAACGCGCTCCTGGACTGTTCCTGCGGATTCCACGCTGGCTCGGACACTCAGCCTAAGCTGATCCGGACACTCTCACTTACGTCCGCCCATCGCCTATTTTCAAGCTTCCACTATAAACATCATGCCCGGAACACATAAATACTGCCTATTTTGAAACTCTTGCCAGAGATATCAACAGTAGACAATGCCTTGTAGCCCGCCTCCATCTCACTCGAGCTGGCACTACGCAATCGCCCCATATTCGTAGCGAAGGTATAGCTATCCATCGGAGTTATGAACCTTACCTTGTGCCCGAGATATGCCTGGATCACATAGGCAATATTATTGTGAAAGTACACGCAAAACCCATGATTGCAGTCCGAGGGCTCACCCATAATGGTTACGCTCAAGAACAGACCAGACGGGTAAATATATTGTGACGAAGGCCACTCAATCGGGTTGCGATTCAGGCGCTCAAGAATAGCTCCTGCAACATTGACACAAGACAGATTTGGCGACGAAACCTGAGCGCTATCAAGCGAGTTCAAGTAGGGCATTTCCATATTGAACTCTCTCAAAGCCCCGTGAATCGCTTCGAGTACTTCTTGTGGAGTCGGCATAGAACCTCCCTGTAGGCATTGGCAGTGAACGTTGCGGCAGATGGGAACAGCCTAGTCCAAGTATTGACAGCATCCACGATGGTGTCCGAATGATCGTGGAACAGATGTCCGAATCAGCGTGGACTGAGTGTCCGAATGGCGTGGAATCCGTACCGTTCCCGGCAAACGCACACAGACCGGGGGATCATTGGCGCTAACTCTGGCTGGAGGACGATGCGCCGCAGATCGTGACGCCTCTCCTGAGCGCAGTTATCTCGAGCCTGCCCGCACCCAGCTCCGGCCAACCCCAACCTAGGAAACCACTGAAACATCGCAGCGCTTGCACCCCAGGCGACTGGATCTCAGGCGCGTGCCGTCAACGGCACGGGGATATCTTCGGGAAAAGCTGTGAATCGCGACGTGCTTTCAGGCGCACGCCGGCCCGTGCTATCAGGAGCGCCCAGCACGTGCTTTCAGGCGCACGAACGCCTCTGCAGGCCACGGCTGGCGCGGCTTTCAGCCCGCTCTAACATTACTAACTTAAAAGCTCTAACTTGTTATTGGGGCAGCGCCTGTGTGTGGACAGATCCTGATCGGGGCGGTTTTGCCGGGGGGGACCGGCCATGATCGTCGCCCTG
>NZ_RFFK01000004.1 GCF_003696305.1 Pseudomonas sp. AOB-7
TGGCCTGCCACTGGGCGGTTTTCGGGTTGTGCATGGCGCCTCCTTACAGATACCAGCGATATTCGCGCGGGTTGATGTCGTGCATAAAGGCCAGGTGATCCTGGCGTTTGTTCTCGCAATAGACCATGACGAACTCGCTGCCGAGGCCGGCGGCGACCCGCTCGCTGGCCTGCATGCGGCGCACCGCTTCGAGCATGTCCTTGGGAAAGTCCACGCCGCTGGCGCGGTCGTCGTTGAGCGGGGCGATGGGCTCGGCCTGCGCCTCCAGGCCCTGCTCAATGCTGGTCAGGAGCGCCGCCAGCACCAGATAGGGGTTGGCATCGGCGCCGGGCAGACGGAACTCCAGGCGCAGGTTGCGCGCATCCGACTCGGGGATGCGCACGCAGGCGTCGCGATCCTCGAAGCCCCAGCTGGCGCGGCTGGCCGAATTGACCATGGCGCCGAAGCGGCGGTAGCTGTTGTGGTTCGGCGCGTAGATCGGCATCAGCTGCGGCAGCAGCTGCAAGCAGCCGGCCACGGCATGGCGCAACGGGCGCTGCGCGTCGCGCGCCAGCAGGTTGTCGCCGGCCTCGTCGTACAGACTGACGTGCACGTGCATGCCGCTACCCGGATGCTGCAGGTAGGGCTTGGCCATGAAACTGGCGCGATGGCCGTACTTCAGCGCCACGCCGCGGGTCAGCCGGCAGAACAGCGCCGACCAGTCGGCGGCCTGCAGCGGATCGGCGTTGTGGCCGAAGTTGATCTCGAACTGCCCCGGGCCCAGCTCGGCGGTGATCACCGTGGCGTCGATGCCCTGCAGGCGCGCGGTCTCGGTGATGTCGCCGAGCACTTCGGCGAAACGCGACAGCCGCTCGATATGCATGTTCGGCTGATCGTCGGCATCGCCGCTCAGGTCGTCGTGGGGGAACTGCGGCAGGCCATCCTTGAGCGCCTTGTCGAACAGGTAGAACTCCAGCTCGAAGGCCACCACCGGGCGAATGCCGCGTGCGGCCAGACGCTGCACCACCCGCGCCAGCACCTCGCGCGGCTCGAACTCGATGGGCGCTTCGGTGCCGTCGGAGCTGATCAGCATCTGCCCCAGCGGCTGGCGCTCCCAGTTCACCGGCTTGAGCGTGCCGGGGATCAGCCGCCGCGGCGCGTCCGGGTCGCCGTCGTGGAAGCAGTAGTCGCCGATCTCGTAGAGCCCGCCCTGGGCGCCGAGCAGCACGCAGTTCTGCGGCAGCTTGAGGACGCTGCCGGCAGCGACCTTTTCCAGCATTTCCACGGGGTAGCGCTTGCCATAGAAATGCCCGGGGATGTCCAGGCAGATCAGGTCGACGAAGCGCACCTCGGGGTGGGCCTGGCGGAACTGGCGAACTTCATCGAGCAGTGCATCGGTAGTCATTGTTGTTGTGTCCACGTCGCAGAATCAGGTGTAAATCCACAGCACCCGCGTCGGGGTGTCGCCCAGGTTGGCGTAGCGCAGGCGTGCATAGCTCGGCACCTGGAAGGCGTCGCCGGCATGCAGGGTGGCGCCGCTTTCGTCCTCGCCCAGCCACAGCGTAAGCTGGCCTTCGAGTACGTAACCGCCCTGCTCCGAGCGGTCGCTCATCTGCCGCTCGCCGCTGCTGGCGCCGGGTTCGAGCAGGCTTTCGAGCAGGGTGAAGGCGCCCTGCAGGGTCGGCGAGGCCATGATGTCGGTGATGCCGCCGGCGAAATACAGGGTGCGCCGCTCGTCCGGGCGGGTCACCCAGTCCAGCGCCTTGGGCCTGGGCAGGTTGTAGAAATAGGTGGTGGGCACGTCGAGCGCCTCGCTGATGGCGGTCAGGTCGGCCACGGTCGGCCGCGACAGGCCGCGCTCGACCTGGGACAGGAAGCCCACCGAACGGCCGATACGTTCGGCCAGCTCGTTCAGGGTGACCTTCTTGTGCTTGCGCAGGTCGTGGATGAGGATGGCCAGGGCGGCCATTTCTTCGTGCTTGTCCATCGCCGCCTCGTAATCAGAAATAGTCACGCAGTCGATACCAGGCCTTACCGATGGCCTCCAGCGGCGCGGCCAGGCGCTCGCCGAAAGGAAACGCCGGATTGCGCAGCTGCTGGTACAGCGCCAGCTCGTCGGGCTGGCCGAGGATGGCGTCGCTCACCGCCCGCGCAGCCGCCAGGGTCGGCAACACGCCGTGGCCGGAGTAGCCCTGCAGCCAGTAGCGGCCGTTCTCGCCGCCGATATCCGGGGTGCGCGCGCGGGTCACGTCGATATGCCCGCCCCAGGCGAAGTCGATGGCCACGCCGGCCAGCTGCGGGAACACCCGTTCGAGGAACGGCCGGGTGGCCGCCGCCATGTCCTGCGGCAGGCCGCCCAGGTAGGTGCAGCCGCCGCCGAACAGCAGGCGGTGGTCGGGAGTGCGGCGGAAATAATCGAGCACGAACTGGTTGTCGGTGACGCAGGCGTTGCGCGGCAGCAGCGCCGCGGCGCGTTCGGCGCCGAGCGGCGCGGTGGCGATCTGGTAGGTGCCCACCGGCAGGATGCGCCGGGCCAGACGCGGCTCCAGGCTGTCGATATAACTGTTGCAGGCCAGCACCAGTTGCTCGGCCTGCACACTGCCCTGCGCGGTACGCACGAGGTAGCCCCCGGCATGCGCCTGCTGGCTCAGCGCGCGGCTCTGCTCATGGAGCCGCCCACCGGCGCGGACGAAGGCTTCGGCCAGGCCCAGGGCCAGCTTGAGCGGATTGAGGTGGCCGGCCTCGGGATCGAAGAGCCCGGCCTGGTAGCGCTCGCTGGCGACCCACTCCGGCATCTGCTCGCGGGAGACGAACTGCAGCGTGCGATGGCCCCACTTGCGCGCGGCCTCCTCCTGCCATTCGTGCAGCAACGCCACCCGCCGCGGCAGCACCGCGGTCCACAGGTGGCCGCGGCGGTAGTCGCAGTCGAAGCCGTGGCGCTGCGGCAGCTCGCGCAGCTCGCCGGCGGCCCAGGCCATGCCGTCCCACAGCCGGCGGGCGCGTTCGAGACCGAGGGCTCGTTCCAGCGGCGGC
The DNA here is from genome assembly GCF_003696305.1 of Pseudomonas sp. AOB-7. Taxonomy (GTDB): domain Bacteria; phylum Pseudomonadota; class Gammaproteobacteria; order Pseudomonadales; family Pseudomonadaceae; genus Aquipseudomonas. The sequence continues at coordinate 3,013 of NZ_RFFK01000004.1, forward strand.
ATATCGCAGGACCAGCCGAGAATCGCCTGGCCGCCGTTACGCCCGGACGCAGCCCAGGCCACCCGGCTGGCCTCCAGCAGGATCACCCGCTTGCCCGCCTCGGCCAGGCGCAGCGCCGTGTGCAGGCCGCTGAAACCGCCGCCGATCACCAGCACCTCGCAGCGCTGCTCGCCCTGCAGCGGCGCATGCTCGCTCAGGCGATCGGCGCAACTGTGGGCGTAATAGCTGTCGACGTGCTGGCTGGCGTGGCGGAACATGGGCGCCTCATGAAATTATCAATTTGTAATTTCATGAAAATCTACGCCTATAAATTCACAAAGGCAAGCCGTGCCTCTGCCGCCCTCGCCCCAACACGCCGCGGACACGGCCAACGCCTCAGGCCACCTGTTGCAGTGGCTCCAGCGCGCATTCGAGGCTGGCGATCAGGTCTGCGCCGATGGCCTCGGCCAGCACGCCGCGCAAGGTTTCGCCGGCGAGAAAGGCGTCCCGCGCCGCGACCGAACGCCAGCGCCCCTCCACCTGCCAGCCCAGGGCATCGCCGGCCAGCGGGAAAATCCGCAGCTCCAGGCAGCCCGATCCATCGATGCCGACGCCATCGAGCCGGGCCAGGCATTGGCCCAGTTGCGCCGAACGGCGCTGGCGGGCGCGCAAGGTCATACGGTGAACGATGCACATGACAACCTCCTGGAATGCATTCAGTACAGGCCCGCGGCGTTGCGCTGCAGCACGTGGGGCGCGGCGTCGGGCTCGCCGAACGGCGCGCAGTCGCCGGCCCGCGAATCGAGCCAGGCGGTGGCGAGTAGCAGCAGGGTCAGGGGCGCGAGCAGCCATTTGCTGGACATGGCCTGTCCTCCTTGTGGCGAATGGGGCCCAATCACCGATCAGCGGGCGATAGCGCGACTGCCGCTGAATTGGCGCAGTGGCTTGCCTCTGTCGGCGCTGACGGCAGGGCAATCGGCGATGCCTGCAGAGATTAGGTCGGCCGGCGTGCGAGCGTTAGTCGATTACTGGCCAATTCTTGCCTAAAACTGCCAAGACAATTTGACCGAAGATAAATCGACAGGAGTTAACGCCATGGATGAAACACCTTGTTTCATCGGCGATTTGCCCATTCCTGGCGAATATTTGCCTAATCCTGCCACCCCTCATGACTTGCCTGAAAAACCTGGCTAGGCTTCACGCTTCCTCAGGAGATTTGCCATGCAGTCACCCACGCACAGCACCAGCGCGCTCGAGACCCCGCTGGCCGAACTCAGCCATGAACTGGCGCGCCTGGTCGAACGCTTCGTGCCCGAAGACGGGGTGCATGTCACCGCCATTCCCGGCCTGAAACTGGCGCGGGCCACCACGCCCAGCCTGCCGATGCAGACGGTGTACGACCCCTGCCTGTGCATCATCGCGCAGGGCAGCAAGGAGATCCGTCTGGGAGACGAGCTCTATGTCTACGATCCGCTGAACTACCTGGTGGCCTCGGTGGTGCTGCCGGTGACCGGTCGGGTGATCGAGGCCAGCCCGCAGCGGCCCTACCTGAGCCTGGCGTTGGAAATCGATCCGGCGCTGATCAGCAGCCTGCTCACCGAGATGCCGCCTATCGCGCCCCCCGATGCCGCCTCGCAACGCGCACTGTTTCTCGATCGCCTCGACCCGCGCCTGCTGGACGCGGTGATCCGCCTGCTGCGCCTGCTGGAAACCCCGCGCGACATCGCCATGCTGGCGCCGCTGGCGCTGCGCGAGATCTTCTACCGCATGCTGCTCAGCCCGCAGGGCCATCGCCTGCACGAGGTGGTCATCGCCGACAGCCAGAGCCAGCGCATCTCGCGCGCCATCGAATGGTTGCGCAAGAACTTCGATCAGCCGCTGCGCATCGAGGAGCTGGCGCGCGAGGTCAACCTCAGCCCATCGACCCTGCATCACCGCTTCAAGGCGGTCACCGCCTTCAGCCCGCTGCAGTACCAAAAGCAGCTGCGCCTGCAGGAAGCGCGCCGACTGATGCTGTGCGACAACCTGGAGGCGGCGGCGGCCAGCTACCGCGTCGGCTACGAGAGCCCGTCGCAGTTCAGCCGCGAATACAGCCGCCTGTTCGGCTCGCCGCCGCAGCGCGACATCGCCCGCCTGCGCCAGGCGGCGCAGAGCCAGGCGGCGTCCTGATAACCGCGCAGGACCATGCCCCGTGGGAGGCGCTTCAGCGGCGAGCTTTTCCACCCTTTCTTAAAGGATGATCGCCGCTAAAGCCCCTCCCACGGCAGGTTCTACAGCCCCATCTGCTTGGCGATGATCTCGTTCATGATCTCGCGCGTGCCGCCGCCGATGGAGAGAATGCGGTTGTCGCGGTACAGCCGCTCCACCAGGCTCTCACGCATGTAGCCCATGCCCCCGAGGATCTGCACCGCGTCGTAGGTGAGGCGGTCGGCGATATCGGTGGCGAAGTTCTTGGCCATGGAGATTTCCTTGATCACGCTGCGGCCCGCGGCCATCTGCGCCGCCTGGCGGTAGGTGAATTCGCGCGACACCTCCAGCTGGGTGGCCATCTCGGCCAGGCGGTGCTTGAGCACCTGGAACTTGCCCAGCGGCTTGCCGAACGCCTGGCGCTCGCGCGCCCAACGCAGCGATTCCTCCAGCGCCAGCTGCGCGGTCATGTTGGCCATGATCGCCAGGCTCAGACGCTCGCTCTGGAAGTTGGCCATGATGCAGGCGAACCCGGCATTCTCCGCGCCGATCAGGTTTTCCGCCGGCACCCGGCAGTCGTCGAAGAACAGCTCGGCGGTGTCCGAGGCCCACCAGCCCATCTTCTTCAGCTTGCGCCCGACGGAAAAACCCGGCGTGCCCTGCTCGATCAGCAGCAGACTGACGCCGCCGAAGCCCTCGCCGCCGGTACGCACCGCCACCGTGTAGTAATCGGCGCGCACGCCGCTGGTGATGAAGGTCTTGCTGCCGCTCACCCGGTAGCAATCGCCGTCGCGCACCGCGCGGGTCTTGAGGTTGGCCACGTCGGAGCCGCCGGACGGCTCGGTCACCGCCAGCGCCATGATCTTCTCGCCGGCCAGCACCTGCGGCACCACCCGCTCGCGCAACGCCGGCCTGGCCCACTTGAGCACCGGCGGCAGGCCGATATCCAGCGAGCCGAGCCCGGCCACCAGACCGCCGGAGCCGCAACGCATCAGCTCCTCGCTGGCCGCCACCTTGGCGAATACATCGCCCTCGTGGCTGCCGCCATACTGCTCCGGGTAGCCGATACCGAGGATGCCCGCCGCGCCGGCCTTGAGATACAGCTCGCGGGGAAACTCCTCGGCCTCCTCCCAGTCATCGATATGCGGCAGGATCTCGCGTTCGACGAAGCGCCGCACCGAATCGCGGATCAGTTGGTGGGAATCATCGAAGTACGACTGCGGGGCGGCCATGCGGGGTTCTCCCGTTATTGTTTCGGCCACCCTAACCTAGCGCTTGCTTGGTTTTCAAGCGAGCGTTTTATTTCTGCTCGCGCAAGGCCCTCCTGACCCGCGCCTGCATCTCGTAGGCCGGCCCTTCCACGGACTGGAAATCGCGGGTGTAACGCTGGGCGAAGCCATCGCTGCCCCAGTCGCGATACTGCTGCACATGCCACAGCTCATGGGCCCAGAGCGCCACGTCGTGCTCGGCGGCCTGGTCGCTGCGAAACACCACCACATCGACCAGGGTCACGGCCTGCACGTCCGGGTTCTGCAGCATGAGGGTGGCGGCGTCCATCTCCTCGGTGATGCCCACGCGAAAGCGCACTTCGTCCAGCAACGCGGCGTCGTAGAAAGGTGCGAGCTGCGCGCGGATCATCAGCGGTAGCGGCTCGGTGCCAGCCCGCAGCGCCGCCTGACGCGACTGCAGCAGCCAGGCCTCGAGTCGTGTCGCCGCCAGGTTCAGGCCGTCCTCATGCAGCCGAACCGGATCGGGCACGCACAGGCAGGAGCCACCCAGGCAGACCTGCACCTGCCCGCTCGGACATTGGGCCTGTGCGGCAAGCGGCGCTCCGAACACCAGCAGCAGGGCGACAAGGCGCAGGGCGGCGGCGATCGTGGGCATGGCAGAGAGACGCCAGAGACTACGGCTGATCAGAGGCTGATCGGCCGGCGTCCGGCCAGCGCGTGAGCCAGGGTGCCGCCATCGACCAGTTCCAGCTCGCCGCCCAGCGGCATGCCGTGGGCGATGCGCGAGGCGACCAGCCCCTTGCCGGCCAGCAACTGGGCGATGTAGTGGGCCGTGGCCTCGCCTTCCACCGTCGGGTTGGTGGCCAGGATCACTTCGCTGAAGCTGCCGGCGGCGATGCGCTCGAGCAGTTCGGGGATGCCGATGGCCTCCGGGCCCAAACCGTCGAGCGGCGACAGATGGCCCTTGAGCACGAAGTAGCGGCCGCGATAGCCGGTGTGCTCCACCGCATGCACGTCCATCGGCCCTTCCACCACGCACAGCAGGCTGTCGTCGCGGCGCTCGTCGAGGCACAGCTGGCACAGCTCGTCCTCGCTCAGGCTGCGGCAGCGCTTGCAGTGGCCGACCCCTTCCATCGCCGCATTCAGCGCCTGGGCCAGGCGCAGGCCGCCGCTGCGGTCGCGTTCGAGCAGCTGCAGGGCCATGCGCTGGGCGGTCTTCTGTCCCACCCCGGGGAGGATGCGCAGGGAGTCGATCAGTTGACGGATCAGGGGGCTGAAGCTCATGGGGTTCCTACAGGTTCGTAGCCCGGATGCAATCCGGGAAAGATGTCACTGGGCATTCCCGGATTGCATCCGGGCTACACACTTGGCGCATTTGATCCAACCGCCGCCACGGGGGCGATCAGACGGTATGCAGTACAAGGCGCGAAAGGCCCCGAGCACCGGAGTTTACGTCTGTAAATGAGGATGCTCGGGGCCTTTCGCAACGCAGTAATGCGTGCCGGCTGGGCGTCACATGCTCAGAAAGGCATTTTGAAGCCGGGGGGCAGCTGCATGCCTGCGGTCATGCCGGCCATCTTCTCCTGGCTGTTCTGCTCGACCTTGCGCACCGCGTCGTTGACCGCGGCGGCGATCAGGTCTTCGAGCACTTCCTTGTCTTCCTGCATCAGGCTGTCGTCCAGGGTGATGCGCTTGACGTCGTGGCGACCGGTCATCACCACGCTGACCAGGCCGGCGCCGGACTGGCCGGTGACTTCGGCGTTGGCCAGTTCTTCCTGCATCTTCTGCATCTTTTCCTGCATCTGCTGGGCCTGCTTCATCAGGCCGGCCATGCCACCTTTCATCATCTCGGTATCCTCGGTGTTCGGGGGTTAACTGGGGGTGTCGATGGGCTCGATGCTGCCGTCGCGCACCTTGGCGGCGAACTGCTGGATCATCTGTTGCACCAGCGGGTCGGCCTGGATCGACGCCTCGGCGCTGCGCTGACGCTCGGCGCGGCGACGCGCGGCGGCCTGCGCCGGGGTTTCCTGCTCGGGCTTGCGCAGCTCGATGCGCAATTTGATGCTGCGCCCCTGCTGCTGGTTCAGCGCGTCATTGAGGCGGCGCTGCTGGGTCGGGTTGAACAGCGCGCTGTGCGCCGGATCCAGGTGCAGCAGCCAATCGTCACCGTTGGCCTCGATCAGCGTGCAGTTGGCGGCGATGCTGCCGGTCATGCCGCCCAGGCCGAGCTGCGGGAACAGCGCCAGCCACTCGGCGGCCAGGCCGGTAGCCGGCTTGGCTGCGGGCAGGGGTTCGGCGGCGGCCGGCGCCGCGACCTCGGCCTGGCCGAAATCGTAATCCAGCGTCTCGGCGTCCATTTCCACATAGTCGTAATCGCCGAGCGGCGGCTCGTCCTCGTCGCCCTCCGCTGCGCCTGCCGCGGGTGGCTCGGCCGGGGCAGGCGGAGTTGCCGCTGGCGCTGCCTCGACCAGCGCTTCGGCGGCCGCAACGGCCGCCACTGGCTCGACCAGGGGCGCAGAGGGCATAGGTTCGCTGGCCGGTGCGGCAAGCGCCGGCGCTTCCCAGGGCAGGTCGCTTGCCGCGGCAGCTGGCTCGGGCTCAGGCTCGGCGGGCGGCGTGGCGCCGATCGCTGGGCTCGGCGGCTGAATCGGCTCGGGCTCGGCAACAGGCAGCGGCGCTGCTACCGGCGGGGCCGCGATCACCGGTGCCGGCGCGATGGGCGCCGGCGCGCTGACAACGGCTGCGGCAGGCGCGGCGGCAATGACGGCAGCCGGCGCCGCCATAGCGGGGCCGGCCACTGGGCTTGGTTGGGAATCAGCAGTGGCCTGGCTGATCCCCAAGGGCTTTAGCGTCACCCTCGGTGCATCGTCGGCATCGGCTGGACGGAAGGCCAGCATGCGCAACAGCACCATCTCGAAGCCGCCGCGTGGATCCGGCGCCAGCGGCAGGTCGCGACGGCCGATCAGGCCCATCTGGTAATAGAACTGCACGTCTTCGGCGGGCAGCGCCTGGGCCAGCTGCAACACCCGCTCGCGGTCGCCCTGGCCATTGTCCACTGCCTCCGGCAGGGCCTGGGCGATGGCCACGCGGTGCAGCACGTTGAGCATCTCGGCCAGCACGCCGTTCCAGTCGGGGCCCTGTTCGGCCAGGTGACGCACCGCCTCGATCACGCCCCGCGCATCGCCCTCGATCAGCGCATGCAGCACGCCGTAGACCTGGCCGTGATCCAGGGTACCGAGCATGGCGCGCACGTCGGCGGCCAGCACCTTGCCCTCGCCGAAGGCGATGGCCTGGTCGGTCAGGCTCATGGCGTCGCGCATCGAGCCGTCGGCGGCGCGGCCGAGCAGCCACAGCGCGTCGTCCTCGAACGGCACGTTCTCGGCAGTCAGTACGTGAGTCAGATGCTCGACCACCCGCTCCGGCGGCATGTTCTTCAGCGAGAACTGCAGGCAGCGCGACAGCACAGTGACCGGCAGCTTCTGCGGGTCGGTGGTGGCGAGGAGGAATTTGACGTGGGGCGGCGGCTCCTCCAAGGTCTTCAACAGGGCGTTGAACGAGCTGGTGGAGAGCATGTGCACTTCGTCGATCAGGTAGACCTTGAAGCGCCCGCGGCTCGGCGAATACTGCACGTTGTCGAGCAGTTCGCGGGTGTCCTCGACCTTGGTGCGGCTGGCGGCGTCCACTTCGATCAGGTCGACGAAGCGCCCCTCGTCGATCTCCCGGCACACCGAGCAGGTGCCGCAGGGCGTCGAGCTGATGCCGGTCTCGCAGTTCAGGCACTTGGCGATGATCCGCGCGATGGTGGTCTTGCCCACCCCGCGGGTGCCGGTGAACAGGTAGGCGTGGTGCAGGCGCTGGCTGTCCAGGGCGTTGATCAGGGCCTTGAGCACATGGGTCTGGCCGACCATTTCGCGGAACGAGCGCGGACGCCATTTACGTGCAAGAACCTGATAACTCATGGAAAACCGTCGTATGAGGAAAGCAAAGTGGGCTAATCCTAGCGGAGCGACCGGCAAATTGCATCCGCCGCCCGCGCCCGCCCTCTGGCGCGCGGCACGGAGGAAAAATGTCGCTGGCTAATTCTTGACCAAGCCGTTACCATACGCCGCGTTCGTACCACGCTGTAAGTCATTCGGGCCTCGCGCCCTCTCGCTGGTTTCCCGGTTCAACGCGTAGCACGCCGCTGCTGCCGCCCTCCCCGATCCCACCTGCTGACTGATCAGGCCGACTCGCCACCTGGCGCAGTGCTTTGCCTGCCTCCGACGTACCGACCCGTTGAAGAACCGTAACATCGGAACTTTATCGTGCTAATCAAGCTCCGAGCAGGTTCATGCCAATGGCCATAGCAGGCCGACCTCATGGAGCAATATTCCGCGCACTGACGCGCAGCTGTTTTTAGGAAGTACCCAGAAAAATGAATACTCAACATCAGATTCAGGATGCCATTGGCACCCTAACCCGCGCCTTCGCGCCCTTCGACTGCCGCATCCAGGCCACTCGCAAGGGCAGCTTCAGCTTCACCCTGGTCAACCAGGCCGGCATCGCCCAGTACAGTCAGCGGCTGTACCCCGGTCAGTACAGCGGTGAATCGCTGCAGCGCGTGATCGAGCGCACCAAACAGTCGCTGACCGCCTGAACTTACCCAGGTTCCGCGGGTCACAGAGTGTCACCCTCAGGATGGAGTAAGGTCATGGAACTCACCAACCAGCAACTCGTCGAGCGTCTGTTCAGCCCGCTGCGCGCCAGTTTCAGCCCGCCGCGCCCGGATGGCAGCATCGTCCTCGCCCTGCTCGACGAGAGCGACAGCACGGTCTACAGCCGCGTGCTCGGCAAACCCCAGCTCGAAGACCGCGACGCCTTCGCCCAGGGCCTGGAGGAAATCCGCCTGGAACTGGCGGTGCGCGCCGGCAATATCCCCGCCGACCTGCGCAAGACCCTCAAGGAACAGGACAGCGTGCTCAGCTATCGCCTGGCCTGAGCCTCGCAGACCGCAAAGCCCGCGCCCGTCGCGGGCTTTTTCTTGCGCGCAGGAAAACGCCGCCACTGGCAGATGCTGATAAAGAGGAGGAATTGCGGAGACCCGGCGGACGCCGGAGAAACTGGAGGTGGACCCCACCAGCCACACCCCGGCACTCGATGTCACCGCTGCGGCTGCTCCCTTCCGGGCCTGACCGGGTTCACGGCTGATCAATGCGAGGGGACCGGCAGGGCCACCATAACGCTGCCCGCCTGGCGACGGGCCGCGCCATTGTAGCGACTAAACGCAAAGTTACAACCGCTTCAATCACTTAGATTAGTCGGTTGCCTATTCAGACACGGAAACGGCCCACCAGCTGGGCCAGCCCATGGGACAGCTCGGACAGGTGTCGGCTGGCGCGGGTGCTCTGCTCCGAGGTCTGCGCCGCCTCGTTGGACAGCTCGCGGATATCGCTGATATTGCGCGCGATCTCCTCGGTGACGCTGCTCTGCTCCTCGCAGGCGGTGGCGATCTGCGCGGCCATGTCGTTGATGCGTTGCACCGAATCGCCGGTGACGCTCAGCGCCTGGTCGACCCCGGCGGCCTGTTCGACGCTCTGCCGCGCCCGCGCGCTGCCCGAATGGGTGGCCTTGACCGCGTTCTGCACGCCGACCTGCAGGCGCTCGATCATCTGCTGGATGTCCTTGGTCGATTCCTGGGTGCGCGCCGCCAGGGCGCGCACCTCGTCGGCGACCACGGCGAAGCCACGACCCTGCTCGCCAGCCCGCGCCGCCTCGATGGCGGCATTGAGCGCCAGGAGGTTGGTCTGCTCGGCGATGCCCTTGATCACCGCCAGCACCGCGCCAATGTTGGCGGTTTCCTGTTCCAGGGTCTGGATGGTGTCGGAGGCGCTTTCCACCTCCTGGGCCAGCTGGCGAATCGAATGGATGGTGGCGCCGACCACCTCGGCGCCCTCGCGCGACTGCACCTCGGCATGGCGGGCGGCATCAGCGGCGTTCTGCGCGTTGCGCGCCACCTCGTGCACCGCCGCGCTCATCTCGGTGGCGGCGGTGCTGACCTGATCCACCGCGGCATGTTCGCTGCTGATCAGCCGATCGTTGGCCGCGGCCATGCCGGCCAGGCTCTGCGCCGAGTCGGCCACCTCGCCGGTGACCCGGCCGACTTCCTTGATCAGCGGCTGCAGCTTGTCGAGAAAGCGGTTGAAGGCATGGCTGAGCTTGCCCAGCTCGTCCTTCGACAGCACGTCGAGGCGCACCCGCAGGTCGCCGTCGCCATCGGCGATCTGCTCGATGCGGTACAGCAGGTTGTGCAGCGGCCGGGTCACCAGCAGCGGAAAGCCCAGCACCAGCACCAGGCACACGCCCAGGCCGATGGCGATGATCAGCCCCTGCTGCCAGGCCAGTGCCTCGCCGCGGGCGATGGCGGCGGTGCCGACCGCGTTGGCGGCGCCATCTTCCAGCTCGCCGAGCTTGTCGATGGCGGTGCGCGCCGCCTCGAACTGCGCCTCGCTGTCGCCGAAGCTGAGCCGGCTGGCGCCGTCCGGATCGCTGGCGGCCAGTTCCAGCACCCGCTGCGAGGTGGCCTTCCAGCGCTCGAAACCACGGTCGAACTCGGCCACCAGCGCCAGCGCCTCGCTGCCCGGCTGCATGTCGGCGAACCTGTGCACGCGGTCGTAGGCCTGCTGCAGGTTCTCGGCATGGGCCGCCTTGAGCCCGGCGACATGCGCGCTGGCGCCTTCGCCCAGCAGGCTGCGCTCGGCGACGAAGGCCTGATAGAGGTCGCGGTCGGCGTTGAGCAGCAGGCTGATGGCGGGCAGATGGCGGTTGGTCAGGGTGGTGCTGGATTCGGCCACCTGGGCGATACCGCGCATGCCGAGCACGCCCATGGTGACCAGCAAGGCGGCCAGCAGCAGGATGGGCAAGGCGATTTTCCAGCGAAAGCCGAGGTCGGCGAAGGCGCGCAACATGATGGCACTCCGGTACTAGCCAGGTACCAGTAGCTTAGACGAGGCGCACCGGCGCACCGCCCGGCCGACCAAATGCCGCGACAAGCCGCGGCTTTCGGCTAGCCTTGGCTGGCACCCCGCGCAACTCGTCGCATCCCGCAGTCCGGCCCTGATGAGCAGTCCCGAGGCACGCGCGCACCCGTTCAGGAGCGCCCATGGCCAACCCGCACAGCCCCTTCCACCCGATCATCTACGTGCGCGGCTACGCCATGACGCCCGGCGAGATCGACCAGACCAGCGCCGACCCCTTCTGCGGTTTCAACCTCGGCTCCACCGTGTACCGCGCGGTGGCGGAGAAGACGCGTCAGCCGCGCAAGTTCGTCTTCGAGTCGCCGGTGATCCGCCTGGCCTCGGAGTTCGGCTACCAGGACGTGTACGAGGACGGCTACGACATCCTCGACCCGGAATGGGCGGCCAACCCGGACAACCGCATGGGCAGCCGTTCGATCATCGTCTACCGCTACTACGACGAGGCCTCACGCCTGCTCGGCATCGGCAGCACGCCGAGCCTGGAGGTGTTCGCCGGCAAGCTCGGCGAGCTGATCCTCAAGGTGCGCGAGCTGGTCTGCGGCAACCCGAAGAACGCCATCGCCGCCGCGGACTTTCGCTGCTACCTGGTCGCCCACTCCATGGGCGGCCTGGTCTGCCGTGGCCTGCTGCAGAACCCCAAGCTCGACCCCAAGGGCGCGGCGAAGCTGGTGGACAAGGTGTTCACCTACGCCACCCCGCACAACGGCATCGACCTGCTCGGCATCAATCCGCCGAGCTGGCTGAGCCTGAGCGACATCAGCAATTTCAACCGCGAGCGCCTGGCCGGCTTCCTCGGCCTGGAGGCCGCCTACCAGGCCACCGAGCGGGTCGACTGGCTGCCCGAGACGCGCTTTGCGTCCAAGCGCTTCTTCTGCATGGTCGGCACCAACCGCCTGGACTACGAGGCCGGCCTGGGCCTGTCGCGCACCTTCGCCGGCCACGGCAGCGACGGCCTGGTGCGCATCGACAACGCCACCCTGTGCGGCCTCGACGCCCAGGGCAAGCCGGGCGCGCCCTGCGCCAAGGCGTTCGCCTACCGCGCGCATTCCGGCTACTTCGGCATAGTCAACAGCGAGGAGGCCTACCAGAACCTCAGCCGTTTCCTGTTCGGCGACGTGCGCGTGGACATCTGGGCCGAGGTCGACGCCATCGTGCTGCCCAAGGAACTGCGCAAGGCCGAGGCCCAGGGCCAGACGGTCAACGCCCTGTATCAGTTCGAGGTGCTCGCCGCGCCGCGCGGCAAGCTGTGGTACCTCAGCCGGCGCACCGCCGAGGAGGACTCGGTGGCCTGCCTGGCGCACCAGCACTGGCTCAAGGCGCCGAAGCAGCACGGCAAGCTGTACCTCGGCAGCCTGTTTCTCGCCGACCGCGCGCGGGTCAACCAGCGGCGCAAGGGCCTGGCCTACACCCTGACGTTCAACGTGCGGGTGCCGGACTACGAGGTGGAGCGCAAACTCTGGGTCAACCAGCACTACGAGGGCAGCTACCTGTTCCGCAACAGCCTGGTGCTGGAAATCACCCCGCCCGGCGCCGCCGGCGGCGACTGGCAGGTGCACCACGCCTGGCAGAACCAGGGCGTGCATGCCGCCAACCAGGCACTCGGCGGCACCCTGCAGGCCGACGGCAGCCTGGAAATTCGCCTGCCCTTTGACAGCGCCAGCGAGCCGGGCATCCGCGGCCAGCTGCGCTTTTTGCTCGCCCGCTGGAACCAGCAGCCCGGAGCCGACGACTAATGCCAGTTCACCGCCGCGCCCGAGCGCCGGCTTTTGTGCTAGCGTTCCCCCGCTTTCGGCCACAGCGCCCGGGCCAGAGAGGCCCGGCACCGCGGCCGAAACCCTCACCCGAAAATGGAGTTACATCATGGCAATCACCAAAGACCAACTGATCGGCGACCTGGCCGAGGCCATCGACCTGCCGAAGACCTCGGTACGCGCCCTGCTCGATCAGCTGGGCGAAATTGTCAGCGACGCGCTGGAAAACGACGGCGAGATCACCCTGCCCGGCGTCGGCAAGCTGAAGGTCAGCGAGCGCCCGGCACGCACCGGCCGCAACCCGCAGACCGGCAAGGCCATCGAGATCGCCGCGAAAAAGGTGGTCAAGCTGGTACCGGCCAAGGCGCTGACCGACGCGCTGAACTGAGTCCCCGCCGGCCGCGGCTGCCATCAGCCGCGGCCGACTCCCGCCCCCTCCGCCCTCCCCGCGTGCACGCACAATCACCCTGTGCGGTTTTCGACTAGAGTGAACAGGCCGGCACGCAGACGCTGCCCGCCACCTCGGCAGCCGTGAAGTTGGGGGGAACCGTGCGCACGCTGATCGCCTGTCTTTTCTGCCTACTCTGGTTGAGCGGCTGTTCGAGCCAGCCCGCCCAGGACGGCTTGCTCGCCAGATCGGCCGAGCTGCTGAGCAAGACCGGCGAGCTGATCAGCCAACAGGCGCAGAGCCTGGGCAACTGGGGCGCCTCGCAGAACAACGCGCAGTACGACCGGGAACTGGCGCAGCTGTTCGACCAGCCCTATATCGCCCCGCTGACGCATTACCTGGACCAGCATGGTAGCGACGCCAGCCGCGCCGAGCACCTGCGCCAGGTGGTGGAAGAGCGCCAGCGCCGCTGCCAGCGCGTCGCCAGTCGCTACGCCGAACGCGACAAGACCCCGGCCACGCTGCAACAGATGCGCGCCAGCTATGGCGACTCCTGCCAGGAACAGATCGAACAGTTCGCCGCCCTGCTGCCGCCTGCCCGACCAGGCGCGACACCGCGCCCCGCCGTCAATAGCGCCCAACCGCGTCCTCGCGTCGCCCCCCCGGCGGTATCGCCTGGGATCGACCGCCAGCAGGCCAACGACTGCTACCTGCTGTTCACCATCAAGAACTACAGCCAGGCCCGCGACGCCTGCCTGGGGCCGGCCGCAGCCGGCGACGGCAAAGCGCAGTACAACCTGTCGGTGATCGCCAGCAGCCTGGGGAACTACCCCGAGGCACTGCACTGGGCGCGCCGCGCCGCCGAGCGTTCGCCCGACGGCTGCTACCAGCTCGGCGAGCTGTATCTGCGCGGCCAGGGCATCGAGCAGAACCCGGCCAGCGCCCTGAGCTGGTTCGAGCAGGCCGCGGAGCAGGGCCTGGCGCGCGCCCAGTACCAGAGCGCGCGGATGCACCAGCACGGCCAGGGCGCCGCGCCGAACCCGAGCAAGGCCCGTCAACGCTTCGAACAGGCCGCGCGCCAGGGGCATCGCGACGCGCAGCTCGCCCTCGGCCTGCTCTACCTGCACGGCGAGGGCATCGCCGTCGACAACGGCAAGGCGCGCGACTGGCTGCTGCGCGCCGCGCGCCAGGGCAGCGGCGCGGCGCAGTACCAGCTCGGCGAGCTGTATGCCGAAGGCCGCGGCGTGCCCCCCGATGCCGCGGCCGCCTATGTCTGGCTGAGCCTGGCCCGGGACAACGGCGAGCCGCGCGCCGCAGCCAGGCTGCAGCAGCTGCGCGCGCAGCTCGACGATGCGCAGATCGCCCAGGCTCAGCAGCGGGTACGCCGGACCCTGGAGCAACAGCGCTGATGGCTACCCGCCCCCGGCTACCCGGCATGCCGTCGAGGTCCTCGAAGCAGCTGCTGATGCTGCTGGTTCTGCTGCTCGTGGCGCTGTTCATCGCGGCGATGTGGGTGATGTCCTCGCTCAACCTGGACTTCTCCCAACGCGCCATGGCCGAACTGCGTCGCGGCCAGATCGAGGACAGTTTCTACGCCAACCTGGGACGCATCAACGGCCACCATAGGCGCATGGAGCAGCACACCGAAGCGCTCGCCCGCCTCGGCGAGCTGCTGCAGCGCAACGCGCTGGGCGACGAACTGGCGGCGCAACTGGAGCAGAAGCTGCGCGATTTTCCCGATGCCTTCGGCGTCGGCCTGTGGTTCGAGCCGGGGCGTTTTCCGGCCCTGGGCGAAGCCCCCGGAATCTATGCCCACTGGGGCGCCGACCGGCGCATCGAGGTAAGCCGCCAGACCGGCGACCCGCGCCAGCAGGACTGGTATCGCAGCCTGCTGCACAGCGAGCAGGATCGTAGCCAGACCCTGACCGAGCCGCTGCTGTGGAGCGCCGCCTACTACAAACCGCTGCCGGATGCCGCGGTGATCACCCTGGCCACGCCGCTGCACGACCGTCGCGGGCGCATCATCGGCCTGGCCAGCAGCGACTGGCGCAGCGAGGACGTGGTACGCCTGATCAGCGATATCAAGCTCACCCCCAACACCTTCTCCTTCCTGCTCGACCGCGACAACCGCAAGCTGAGCAGCCTAAACGAACAGGAGGACATCCCGGCCGCACAGCGCATCATGGACGCCATCCTCGCCGAACAGCTGGTCCGCGCCGCGACCGAACCCGTCACGACGCCGGGCGAACGTGCGCCGCTGCACAGCCGCGAGTTGCAGATCGACGGCGAGCGCTATGCCCTGCTGTTCGCCATGACCCGCGCCGACATGCTGTTCGGCCTCGGCGTGCCGCAGAACGAGATCGACGCGGTGCTGGCGCCGATGCGCCAGAGCAACTACCGCATCCTCGCCGTCACCGGACTGGTGCTGCTGGTGCTCGGCGCACTGCTGCTGCGCCTGATCGCCAGTGCCATGCGCCAGTTGGAGGCCTCCTACACCGATCCGCTGACCCAACTGCCGAACCGCGCCCGTCTGCTGCTCGACCTCGGGCGCACGCCGCGGCCGAGCCTGATCCTGCTCAACCTGGATGCCTTCAAGGAGATCAACGGCTTCTACGGTCACGCCTGCGGCGACCAGATTCTCCGCCACCTCGGCGCGCAGCTGGACCAGCACCTGCGCCTGGCCCCTGGCGAGGCACGCCTGTACCGCCTGACCGCCGACGAGTTCGCCGTGCTGCTGCCGCGCCAAAGCGGCGAACAGCTGGAGGCGCGCATGAGCGAGCTGAGCGCCTTTATCCAGCGCCAGCGCCTGGACTGGCAGGGCCAGGAGATCGGTTTCAACGCCACCCTCAGCGCCGCCAGTCTCAGCGCTGGCGAGGCGCGCCAGGGCCGCGACAACCTGCTCGCCTCGGCCGCCATTGCCCTCAAACTGGCGCGCCTGCAGCAGAAGAACCACCTGCTCTACGATCCGGCGCTGAAGATTCGCGAGGAATACGAACAGAACCTGCTGTGGGCCAACAAGGTCAAGGCGGCGCTGCAGGACGACCGGCTGCTGCCCTACTTCCAGCCGATCCGCGACAACCACAGCGGCAGCATCGGCAAGTTCGAGTGCCTGGTGCGCATGCGCGACGACGACGGCCAGGTGATCAACCCCGGTCGTTTCCTCGGTGTGGCGAAGAAGATCCGCCTGCATCGGCAGATCACCTGGGTGATGCTGGAAAAATGTCTGGAACGCTTTCGCGAGCTGCCCTACGAGTTTTCCATCAACCTGTCCTATGAAGACCTGACCGATCCGCAGCTGAGCCAGGCAATCAAGCTCAAGCTGCAGCAGAGCGGCATCGCCCCGCGGGTGATCTTCGAAATCCTGGAGTCCGAGGGCATCGACAACTACAGCCAGGTGCACGCCTTCATCGAGGAGGTCAAGGCACTCGGCTGTCGCATCGCCATCGACGACTTCGGCAGCGGCTACTCCAACTTCGAGCACCTGCTGCGGCTCAACGTCGATCTGATCAAGATCGACGGCAGCCTGATCCGCCAGCTCGACAGCGACCCCAACGCCTACGCTGTGGCTCAGGGCATCGTGCAGTTCGCCCGTAGCCTGAAGATGCAGACGGTGGCCGAGTTCGTCCACTCGGCGGCAGTGCAGGAGAAGGTGCTGGCCCTGGGCATCGACTATTCCCAGGGCCAGCATATCGGCATGCCGCAGGCCGAACCGGTGGCTCTGCCGGCGCCACAGGGCTGACCCCTACTCGACTACCTGCAACTCGGTGACGATATAGCGGTTGCCCTCCTGGCGCGCCTGGAAGCGCACCTGGTCGCCGGCCTCGACGCCCTCGAGCAGACTGGCCGGCTGCACCTCGAAGACCATGGTCATCGGCGGCATGCCGATGCTGGCGATGGGGCCGTGGCGCAGGGTGATCTTCTGCGTGGCAGCGTCCACCTTGCGCACCTCGCCCTGGCTCAGCGGCGCGGGGTCGGCGGCCTGCAGCGGCAGGCTGAACAGGGCGGCCAGGGCCGCGATCATCAGTTGCTTCTTCATGCGTGTTTCCTCTCTTGGGTCAGTCGGCCAGCACCTGGATGGTGCCAACCATGCCGGCCTGGTAGTGGCCGGCGATCAGGCAGGCGAAATCGAATTCGCCGGCGCGGTTGAAGGTCCAGATCATCTCGCCGCTCTGCCCCGGCGCGATATGGGCCATATAGGGCTCGTCGTGCTGCATGCCAGGAAACCTGGCCATCAGCGCGGCGTGCTCGTCCAGTTCGGCGCGGGTGCCAATGACGAATTCATGGAGCATCTGCCCGTCGTTGCGGTGGACGAAACGGATGGTCTCGCCCTGCCTGACCTGCAGATGGTCCGGGGTGAAGCGCATGTGGTCGGTCATGCGGATCTCGATGGTGCGGTCGACCTGCGCCGTATCGCCGGCGATGCCCCAGGGTTTCTGCTCCTTGATCGTCGCGGCGGCCTGATGGCCCTTGTGCGCCTCGCTGTGGGCCAGCGCCGCCGGGCTGCCCAGCAATCCGCCCAGGGTCAGTACCAGTAGCTGTAGTGATTTCATCGATCCATTTCCTCAAATTGCGTTATGGCCGGGCCGCACATGCCAACCCGATACCCGTCAATGCCCGGCATGCCCGCCCGGCTTGCGCACCTGCACTTCCACCGGCGTCTCGAGCGGCTGCTTGAGCGGCATCGACTGGCCACCGCCGTCGTGCGAGCGGCTCGGGCTGGCCAGTACGCCCTTCCACTCATGGGCCACAGTTCCGGCCGGATGCCTGAACCAGCCGGGGTCGCGGTAGTCGCCGGCGGCCTGCTCCTTGCGCACCTTGAGCATGGTGAACATGCCGCCCATCTCCACCGAGCCGAACGGACCGTCGCCGGTCATCATTGGTACGGTGTTGTCGGGTAGCGGCATCTGCATTTCCGCCATGTCGGCCATGCCGCGCTCGCCCATCACCATGTAGTCCGGAACCAGCTTGGCGATCTTGCGGGTCATGTCGCGGTGATCGACGCCGACCAGGGTCGGCACGTCGTGGCCCATGGCGTTCATGGTGTGGTGGCTCTTGTGGCAGTGCAGTGCCCAGTCGCCCTCCTCGTCGGCGATGAACTCGAGCTGGCGCATCTGCCCCACCGCCACGTCGGCGGTCACCTCCGGCCAGCGCGAGCCGACCGGGGTCGGCCCGCCGTCGGTGCCGGTGACCTCGAACTCGTGACCGTGCAGGTGGATCGGGTGGTTGGTCATGGTCAGGTTGCCGACACGCAGGCGCACGCGCTCGCCCTGGCGCGCCACCAGCGGGTCGATGCCGGGGAACACGCGGCTGTTGAAGGTCCACAGGTTGAAATCGAGCATCTGCATGATCTTCGGCGTGTAGGCACCCGGCTCGATGTCGTAGGCGCTGAGCAGGAAGCAGTAGTCGCGGTCCACCTCGCTGATCAGCGGATGATGCTCCTTGGGGTGGGTGACCCAGAAGCCCATCATGCCCATGGCCATCTGCACCATCTCGTCGGCGTGCGGGTGGTACATGAAGGTGCCGGGGCGACGGGCGACGAACTCGTAGACGAAGGTCTTGCCCACCGGGATCGCCGGCTGGGTCAGGCCCGCCACACCGTCCATGCCGTTGGGCAGACGCTGGCCGTGCCAGTGGATGCTGGTGTGCTCGGGCAGCTTGTTGGTGACGAAGATGCGCACCCGGTCGCCCTCCACCACCTCGATGGTCGGCCCCGGCGACTGGCCGTTGTAGCCCCACAGGTGGGCCTTGTAGCCGGGCGCCAGCTCGCGTACCACCGGCTCGGCGACCAGGTGGAATTCCTTGACGCCGTTGTTCATGCGCCACGGCAGGGTCCAGCCGTTGAGGGTGACCACCGGGTTGTAGGGCCGCCCGCTGCCCGGCTGCAGCGGCGGTTGGGTGTCGGCGCTGGCCTGCAGCACCGGCTCGGGCAGGGCCGCCATGGCCACCCGGCTGACCGCCGAAGTGGCCACCGCAGCGCCGATGGCGCCGGCCCCGAGAAAGAAATCGCGTCGTGAAACCATCTGGGAATTTCCTTGTTCAGTGGCCGGCGGCGGCCGGCTCGGCAGCAGCGGCAGGCGCCGCGCCGAGCGAGGGATTGGGCGCGCCCAACAGGGCCATGTCGAGGTCGGCGCGAGCCAGCCAGAAGTCGCGTTGCGCCTGCAGGTAGCCGTCCACCGCCTGCACCTGGCGGCGCGCATCGGCGAGCAGGTCGAAGGTGCTGATGAACATGCCGTTGTAACGCAGCAGGTTTTCCTCGGCGATGCGCTGGCGCAGCGGCAGCACCTCGGCGCGGTAGTGCTGCGCCAGCTCGAAGGCATTGCGGTAGGCGTGGTAGGCCTCGCGCACCTGCGAGCGGGCGTTGATCGCCGTCTCGGCGGCGCGGTTGAGCGCCTGGCGATATTGCGCCTCGGCCCGCGCCACCTTGGCACCGCTCCAGTCGAACAGCGGCAGTTCGACGCTGATCTCGTAGCCGCGCTGGGTCGGCTCCTCGTTGGAACGGTTGTTGACCACGCCCAGTTCCAGCACGTTGATGAAACGCGTGGTGCGGGTCAGACCGAGGTTCTGCGCCAGGCGCTCGGCATCCAGGCGCACGGCCTGGATGTCCTGGCGCTGGCTCATGGCCAGGCGCTCCACGTCCGGCAGCTGGTCGGCGCTGTTCGGCAGCGCCGGCAGGCGTTCGGGCAGGCGGTAGTCGAGCTGCTCGCCCCACAGGCCGAGCAGGCGGGTCAGCTGCTCGCGGCTGCGCACCCGCGCCTGTTCGGCCTGGATCAGGCCGATGCCGGCCTCGGCGTAGAAGTTCTGCTGCTCGGCCTGCTGCAGCTTGCTGAAGTTACCCACCGCGGCCAGGCGCCGAGCCAGCTCGGCGCCGGCTTCGGCGGCGTCCAGCACCTGCCGCGCGTAGACCAGGCTCTCCTCGGCGGCGACCGCCTGGTACCAGGCCTTGCGCGTCTCGCTGGCCAATTCGAACACCGCCAGGCTGGTCTGCCGCTGCAGCTGCTCGAAGCGCCGGCCTTCCAGGCGCGAGGTCAGCGGCAGGGCGATCAGCCGCGCCAGGTTCAGGTGCAGGCCGCGCTCGTATTCGACCTCGCTGCCCTTCTCCAGACGGCCGTAGGAGAAGCCGGGATTGGGCAGGCGCCCGGCCTGCACCCGCTCGGCCTCGCCGATGCCCAGCTCGTCGAAGGACGCCTGCAGGCCGCGATTGTTGAGCAGCGCCAGCTGCACCGCGGCGTCCAGGCTCAGGGGTTCGGCCAGCAGCTCGGCGACGCGCGCCTCGATCTGCCCGCGCCCGGCCTCGTCCCGCGCCCACAGCAGTCGCTTGTCCAGCTGGCGCTCGGCGTTTTGCTGCACTGGGTCGAAACCGCCGTCCTGGCTGAAGCCGGCGCAACCGGCCAACAGCAGCGCGGCGCAGAGCAGCACGGCGGGTTTAATGGTGGTCATGGCCACCTCCCTCGGCGGGCTCGGCACCCTGCTCGGCCGGCTGCTCCCAGCCCTCCATGCTGTAGGTGCGCCAGCCGCCGATACGGCCGACCAGGTCGTTGGCCGCGCGCCAGTCCTGCAACGGCTCGTCGGCCTGGGCGCGGTAGTGCTGCAGGGGTGAACGGTAATCCTGCGCCGGCACGGCGGCGTTGGCGTCCAGCGGGTCGGGCTGGGCCGCCATCAGGATGCCGGGCAGCGCCAGGGCGGCGATGCCCAGCAGCCTTCCGGCAAGGGAATGCAAAGTCATGATGTGTTCTCGCGTACGGCGGCCAGGCGGCCGCGTGAGCTACAGGCGCCGCAGGACGGCGCTACCTAAGAGGCTCAGGCGAGAGAAAGACGCGGGGGGCGTTCGGGGGTGTCGGCCACGCCGACGATAAGGCGGTCGGGCCAGGCTGTAGCCGGCTCGACGGCTTGCAGGGCAGAGTCGTTCAGAAACGGCTGGCTGGGCGCGGCGACGCCGACGCAGAAGGCGCACAGGGTACAGAGGCTGCCATCGCCGGGAGCCTCGCTGCTGGCAGCAGGCGCGCCATCCTGATGCGCGTCATGTGCGCTATCGGCCGTCATCTCGTGGTGCTCGCCATGCTCGCTGCCGCTCATCTGCAGGGCGCCGCTGCGATGCACCTGCTCGCACAACTGCATGCCGAGCGCCGCCATGGCCTGTGCCGGCAGGGCCAGCATCAGTATCCAGATCAGGGCGGTACGCAGGGTTTTGCGCATGGGGGTCGCGAGGCCAGAGTCAGAGGGCGATGGGGCGGATTATCCGCGCGCTGGCCGCTTTGTCCAGCACTACAAGCTCAGATGCCCGGCATACAGGCCGTAGCCGGCCAGCGCGGCGGTCAGCACTACGGCGGCGAAGATCGGCCATTCGAAGCGGGTGAACAGCATCTGCCCCTGCTCGCGCTTGGCCTTGAGAAACAGCAACGCCCCCGGCGCATAGAGCAGCGCCGACAGCAGCAGGTACTTGACCCCGCCGGCATACAGCAGCCAGATCGCGTAGCCCACCGCCAGCAGGCCGATCGCCAGGTCCTTGCGGCGTAGCCCGGCCTGGTCTTCGTAGGTTTCGCCGCGCAGCGCCAGCAGCAGCGCATAGACCGCCGACCACAGGTAGGGCACCAGGATCATCGACGAGGCCAGGTAGATCAGCGACAGGTAGGTGCCCTGGGAAAACAGGGTGATCAGCAGAAACAGCTGGATCATGCCGTTGGTCAGCCACAGCGCGTTGACCGGCACCTGATTGGCGTTCTCCCGGCGCAGGAAGGCCGGCATGGTGCCGTCCTTGGCGGAGACGAAGAGGATTTCGGCGCACAGCAGCGCCCAGGACAGCAGCGCACCGAACAGCGACACCGCCAGGCCGATGCTGATCAGCACCGCGCCCCAACGCCCTACCACGTGTTCCAGCACTCCGGCCATGGACGGGTTCTGCAGCGCCGCCAGCTCGGGCTGGCTCATCACCCCCAGCGACAACAGGTTGACCAGCATCAAGAGCGCCAGCACGCCGAGAAAACCCATCACCGTGGCCTTGCCCACATCGCGGCGGCGCTCGGCGCGCGACGAGTACACGCTCGCCCCTTCGATGCCGATGAACACGAACACGGTGACCAGCATCATGTTGCGCACCTGCTCCAGCACGCCGCCGAACTGCGGATTGCTGCGGCCCCAGATGTCACGGGTGAAGATGTCGCGGTCGAAGGCCAGGCCGACGATGACGATGAACAGCAGGATCGGCACCAGCTTGGCGACCGTGGTGATCAGGTTGATCAGCGCCGCTTCCCTGATGCCGCGCAGCACCAGGGCGTGCACGCACCACAGCAGCACCGAGGAACAGGCGATGGCCAGCGGCGTATTGCCCTGGCCGAAGACCGGGAAGAAGTAACCCAGGGTGGAGAACAGCAGGACGAAGTAGCCGACATTGCCCAGCCAGGCGCTGATCCAGTAGCCCCAGGCCGAGGAAAACCCCATGTAATCGCCGAGGCCCGCCTTGGCGTAGACGTACACCCCGCCATCGAGCTGCGGCTTGCGGTTGGCCAGGTTCTGAAAGACGAAGGCCAGCGCCAGCATGCCCACCGCGGTGATGCCCCAGCCGATCAGCACGGCGCCGACATCGGCCCGTGCGGCGATGTTCTGCGGCAGCGAGAAGATCCCGCCACCGACCATCGAGCCCACCACCAGCGCGGTCAGCGACCCCAGACCCAGCTTGCGACTTTCCCCTGTCATGCCCACCTCGTCCGGACGCCAGCGACTCCGCTCTCACTCTAGCAGCCCGGCAGCAGCCTGATGCCAAAACGGCAGGCCGGTACAAGCCGGCTCGACCTCAGGGGCAGAAGATGCCCGACGCAGTAGTGCTACAGCTCCTTCAACCATCATGAGGTCAATCGCCATGCAGCCCTCCCCCAACCTGGGCGCCGGCAGTCCCGGCGTCGAACGCAACACCCAATCCTTTCTCGAAGCCCTGGCCGCCGGTGGTGGCACGCCCCTGGAACGGCTATCGCCTGCGGAGGCCCGCGCCGTGCTGGTAGGCGCGCAAGCCTCGGTCGAGGTCGATCTATCGGCCGTGGAAACCCGCGAACACAGCATCGAGGCCGCCGGCCAGATGCTGAAGCTGGTGGTGGTGCGTCCGACGGGCAGCCAGGGCAACCTGCCGGGCTTCATGTTCTTCCACGGTGGCGGCTGGGTGCTGGGCGACTATCCGACCCATGCACGGCTGATCCGCGACCTGGTGGTGCACTCCGGCGCCGCGGCGATCTACGTCGACTACACCCCCTCGCCCGAAGCGAAATACCCGACTGCGATCAACCAGGCCTTTGCTGCGACCCAATGGGTGGCCGCCAATGGCAGCCAGATCGGTGTCGACGGTTCGCGCCTGGCCGTGGCCGGCAACAGCGTCGGCGGCAATATGGCGGCCGTGGTCGCCATCAAGGCGAAAGAGGCCGGTACGCCGAAGCTGCGTTTTCAGCTGCTGCTGTGGCCGGTGACCGACGCCAGTTTCAACAACGCCTCCTACAACCAGTTCGCCGAGGGGCATTTCCTCACCCGCGGGATGATGGAGTGGTTCTGGGACAACTACACCACCGACCCCAAGCAGCGTAACGAGATCCACGCCTCGCCGCTGCGCGCCAGCCTGGAGCAGCTGCAAGGCCTGCCACCGGCCATGGTGCAGAGCGCCGAGATGGACGTGCTGCGCGACGAAGGCGAAGCCTACGCCCGCCGCCTGGGCGCGGCCGGCGTCGCGGTCAGCGCCGTGCGTTACAACGGCATGATCCACGACTACGGCCTGCTCAACGTGATCGCCGAGGTGCCTGCGGTGCGCACTGCCATGCAGCAGGCCGGCGCGGCGTTGCGCGAACACCTGGCCTGAGCGCCACAGCCCGATACCAGAACCGCAGTTACATCCAATCCAGGCGGCGACCGCTCTGCAATAGTCCTTTCGTCTACCCGACGGCAACGACCGACGGGATGCGTGCATCGTCCACCGCCTCACCGACAGGTAACCGCTATGAGCAATCCAAAAACCGAAGTCCTGACCCCGCACAACAGCCAGCTGATCTTCATCGACCAGCAGCCGCAAATGGCCTTCGGCGTGCAGAGCATCGATCGGCAAACCCTGAAGAACAACACCGTGGGCCTGGCCAAGGCGGCCAAGATCTTCAACGTGCCGACCATCATCACCACGGTCGAGACCGAAAGCTTCTCCGGTCACACCTACCCCGAACTGCTCGCCGTGTTCCCCGACGCGCCGCTGCTCGAGCGCACCTCGATGAACTCCTGGGACGACCAGAAAGTTCGCGACGCGCTGAAGAAGAACGGCCGCAACAAGGTCATCGTTTCCGGCCTGTGGACCGAGGTGTGCAACACCACCTTCGCCCTCTCCGCCATGCATGACGCCGGCTACGAGATCTACATGGTCGCCGACGCCTCCGGTGGCACCTCGCAGGCCGCCCACGACTACTCCATGCAGCGCATGATCCAGGCCGGCGTGGTGCCGGTGACCTGGCAGCAGGTACTGCTGGAGTGGCAGCGCGACTGGAAGAACCGCGACACCTACGACGCCGTCATGGCCCTGGTCAAGGAACACTCCGGTGCCTACGGCATGGGCGTGGACTACGCCTACACCATGGTGCACAAGGCGCCTGAGCGTGTGCAGCACGGTCCGACCCTGGCCCCGGTGGCAGCCCCCATCTGAGCCGATGACGGCCGAGCCGGTGACGCGCCCCGCCGCACGTCACCGGCTCGGCAAGACCCAGGCCACGCGCAGAGTCTCCAGCATGAGCGAGACGCAACAGGAAACCGTCACCCTGGTGGTGCGCCACCAGGTGCGCCCCGACCATGTGCCGCGTTACGAGGCCTGGCTACGGCGCATCATCGCCACCGCCAGCCAATGCCCCGGCCACCTCGGCGTGGACGTGGTGCGCAGCCGTCAGGCCAGCCTGGCGCAATTCACCTGCGTGCTGCGCTTCGCCGGCCTGCAGCAGTTGCAGAACTGGGTCGACTCGGAGCAAAGGCGCCAGTTGATCGCCGAGGTCGAGCCGCTGCTGCGCGCCGGCGACCAGCTGGAGATCGCCCAGGGCAAGGAGTTCTGGTTCATGCCGGAAAGCGCGCAGACGCCGCCGCCCCGCTGGAAACAGGTCTGCGTCACCTTCCTGGTGATCCTGCCGCTGAGCCTGCTGGTGCCGCTGCTCTGGCAACCCCTGTTTCAGCTCGCTCCCTGGCTCGGCGGCTACCTGCCGAGCAACATCGTGATCACCCTGAGCATCGTCCTGCTCGTGGTGTACCTGTTCATGCCCATGGCCACGCGGCTGTTCGCCGCCTGGCTGAGCCCCAGCACCGACGAGGATCGACCATGAGCCAGGATCCCTCCGACCCGAAACGTCGCCATTTTCTCGCCACCAGCAGCGTGCTCGGCGCCGCCGGGGCGCTGTGGTCCACCCTGCCCTTCGCCGCCTTGTCCGGCGACTCATCCGCCAGCTCACAAGGAGGCAACATGAGTGCCGACCTCATTCTGTACAACGGCCGCCTGCACACGGTCGACCGCGAAAAACCCCAGGCCAGCGCCGTGGCCATCAAGGACGGGCGCTTCGTCGCCGTCGGCAGCGATGCCGAAGCCATGGCCCTGCGCGGCGATGCCACGCGCGTCATCGACCTGCAGAAACGCACGGTGATCCCCGGCCTCAACGACTCGCACCTGCACCTGATCCGCGGCGGCCTCAACTACAACCTGGAGCTGCGCTGGGAAGGCGTGCCGTCGCTGGCCGACGCCCTGCGCATGCTCAAGGAGCAGGCCGACCGCACGCCGACGCCGCAGTGGGTGCGCGTGGTCGGCGGCTGGACCGAGTTCCAGTTCGCCGAGAAACGTCTGCCGACCCTGGATGAGCTGAACAAGGCGGCGCCCGACACCCCGGTGTTCGTCCTGCACCTCTACGACCGCGCCCTGCTCAACCGCGCCGCGCTGCGCGCCGTGGGCTACGACAAGAACACGCCGAACCCGCCCGGCGGCGAGATCCAGCGCGATGCCAGCGGCCAGCCCACCGGCATGCTGATCGCCCGGCCCAATGCGCTGATCCTCTACGCCACCCTGGCCAAGGGGCCGAAGCTGCCGCTGGAGTATCAGGTCAACTCCACCCGCCAGTTCATGCGCGAGCTCAACCGCCTGGGCGTGACCAGCGCCATCGACGCCGGCGGCGGTTACCAGAACTACCCCGACGACTACCAGGTGATCCAGGAGCTGGCCGACAAGGATCAGCTCACCGTGCGCATCGCCTACAACCTGTTCACCCAGAAGCCCAAGGAAGAGCTGACCGACTTCAAGAACTGGACCAGCAGCGTCAAGCTGCACCAGGGCGATGACTTCCTGCGCCACAACGGCGCCGGCGAGATGCTGGTGTTCTCCGCCGCCGACTTCGAGGACTTTGTCGAACCGCGTCCGGACCTGGCGCCGAGCATGGAAGCCGATCTGGAGCCGGTGGTGCGTCACCTGGTCGAGCAGCGCTGGCCGTTCCGCCTGCACGCCACCTACGACGAATCCATCTCGCGCATGCTCGACGTGTTCGAGAAGGTCGACCGCGACATGCCGTTCAACGGCCTGCCCTGGCTGTTCGACCATGCCGAGACCATCAGCCCGCGCAACATCGAGCGGGTACGGGCGCTCGGCGGCGGCATCGCCATCCAGCACCGCATGGCCTTCCAGGGCGAATACTTCATCGACCGCTACGGCGCCAAGGCCGCCGAAGCCACCCCGCCGATCCAGCGCATGCTGGCCGAAGGCGTGCCGGTCGGCGGCGGCACCGACGCCACCCGCGTGGCCAGCTACAACCCCTGGACGGCGCTGTACTGGCTGGTCAGCGGCAAGACGGTCGGCGGCACCACGCTCAACCCGCAGGGGCTGCCGCGTGACACCGCGCTGCAACTGTTCACCCACGGCAGCGCCTGGTTCTCCAGTGAACAGGGCAAGAAGGGCCAGATCAAGGTCGGTCAGCTCGCCGACCTGGTGGCCTTGACGGCGGACTTCTTCAGCATCGAGGAAGAGCAGATCAAGTGGCTGGAGTCGGTGCTGACCATCGTCGGCGGCAAGGTGGTGCATGGCACCGGCGAGTTCGACAAGCTCGCCCCGCCAACGCTGCCGGTACTGCCGGACTGGTCGCCGGTGGCCAAGGTGCCCGGGCACTGGAAGCCGGTCGCGGCGCCGCTGTCGGCCAGCATCCACCAGTGCGTCGGCGCCTGCGCCGTGCATCAGCACCAGCATGACCGCGCGCGCCGCAGCAGTGTGCCGGTGAGCGATCACCAGGGCTTCTGGGGCGCCTTCGGCTGCTCCTGCTTTGCCTTCTGACATGGCCAGCGAAAAACCCTCGCCCTGGGGCGCCCTCAAGCACAGCACCTTTCGCTGGCTGTGGCTGGCCAGCATCGCCTCGAACATCGGTACCTGGATGCACGAGGTGGGTGCCGGCTGGCTGATGACCAGCCTGTCGGCCAACCCCATGCACGTGGCGCTGGTACAGGTCGCCGGCTCGGCGCCGATGTTCCTCCTGGCGCTGCCGGCCGGCGCCATGGCCGATATCGTCGACAAGCGCCGCTATCTGCTCGGCGTGCAGCTGTGGATGGCGGCGGTGGCGACGCTGCTGGCCGTGCTTACCCTGCTCGGCCTGACCACGGTCTGGCTGCTGCTGGGCATGACCCTGGCCATGGGCGTCGGTACCGCGTTGATGATGCCGGCCTGGTCGGCGCTCACGCCGGAACTGGTGAGCAAGCGCGACCTGCCCTCGGCCATCGCCCTGTCCAGCCTCGGCATCAATGTCGCCCGTGCGCTCGGCCCGGCCATCGCCGGGGTGCTGGTCAGCTTGAGCGGCCCCTGGGCGACCTTCGCCCTCAACGCCCTGTCGTTCTTCGCGGTGATGGCGGTGCTGCTGACCTGGAAGCGCGAGCGCCAGGTCGCCAGCTTCCCGGCCGAACGCCTGCTGGGTGCCATGCGTGCCGGCTGGCGCTACAGCCGCGCCTCGAAACCGCTGCAGGCGGTACTGGTACGCGCCGCGGCCTTCTTCGTCGGCGCCAGCGCCGGCATGTCGCTGCTGCCGCTGATCGTGCGCGGCGAGCTGCAGGGCAGCGCCAGCGACTTCGGCCTGATGCTCGGCAGCGTCGGCGTCGGCGCCGTGCTCGGCGCCACCTTGCTGCCGCGCGTGCGCGAGCGCATCAGCAGCGACCGCCTGGTGCTGCTGGCCAGCCTGCTCTATGCCCTGGTGCTGCTGGCCCTGGCCAGCCTGCGCCACTTCGCCGCCCTGCTGCCGGTGATGCTGCTCAGCGGCGCGGCGTGGATCGCCGTGCTGTCCAGCCTGCAGGTCGCGGCGCAGACTTCGGTGCCGGACTGGGTACGGGCGCGGGCGCTGTCGGTCTACATCCTGGTGTTCTTCGGCAGCATGGCCGCCGGTGGCGCGCTGTGGGGCTTCGTCGCCAGCCAGGCGTCGATTCCGCTCGCCCTGGTCGCCGCGGCCGGCTGCCTGGCGCTGGGTGGGCTGCTCACGCCGCGTTTCCCGCTGCCGGTGACCGAGGCCGAGGATCTGGCCCCGTCGCTGCACTGGCCGGCGCCGATCCTGGCCGACGAAGCCGACCTCGAGCGCGGCCCGGTGATGGTCACCCTGCACTACGACATCGCCCCGGAACATGCCACGGCCTTTCGCCAGGCGATGAGCGAGGTGGCGCGCATGCGTCGGCGCAACGGCGCGTTCTCCTGGGGCCTGGTGCAGAGCAGCGAGAACCCGCGCCACTGGCAGGAGTTTTTCTTCGACGAGTCCTGGCTCGAACACCTGCGCCACCACGGCCGGGTCACCCGCGCCGAGCAACGCATCGAGGCGGCGGCCAGGCAGTTCCAGAGCGCCGGGGTCGCGATACGCATCGACCACTTCCTGACGCCGGGCAAACAGGCGCCGGAGCCTTCGGAAGCGCAGCATGCCAGCGATCCGCGATGACGGCGCAGTGGCGGCAGGACGCTCGCCGCCATGAGCCGGCAGGCCCTGTTCATTCACGGAACCTGGCTCACCCCGCTGATCTGGAGCCGGTTTCGCCGTCGCTTCGAGGCCTGCGGCTACAGCTGCAGCGCGCCGGCCTGGCCGCTGCTCGCTGCCGACCCGGCGGGTCAGCGCAGCCAGCCGCCGCGGGCAACGGCCAGCCTGGGCATCGCCGCCATTCTCGCTCACTACGCAGGGCAGATCGGCGACCTCGCACAGCCGCCGCTGCTGATCGGTCACGACCTTGGCGGCCTGCTGGTGCAGCTGCTGCTCGACCGCGGCCTGGGCTGCGCCGGCATCGCCATCGCGCCACCGGCCCACGGTGGGCTGGAAGGGCTGCGCGGCAGCGGGCCCTGGCTGGCGCGCCAGGCGTGCTGGCGCGGCGTGCTGCACATGAGCCCGCAACATTTCGCCCGCACTATGGCGCAGACACTGACGCCAGAGCGGCAGGCCGCCGCATACGCGCGGCATATCGTGCCGGCACCGGGCCGGGTATTCTTCGACAACGCGCTGGGCATCGGTAGCCGTATCGACTTCGGCAATCCCGACCGCCCGCCGCTGTTGCTGATTGCTGCGGGCGCGGACCGTAGCGTCCGCCCCGCCGCGGTCGCGGCGGCCTATCGACGCCACCGGGGCTCGACGGCGGTCACCACTTTCAAACACTTCAGCGGCTACAGCCACTGGCTGATTGCCGAACCGGGTTGGGAAACCATTGCCGACTACTGCATCGAATGGGCTCAAAACCAGCTGGGACGCTTCTGAATCGCCGACCGCCTCGCAGCTTCATCCTCTGTTCGTGGCACTGGCCCTGCTGTGCCTGCTGCTCTGCACCGCCGTTCGCGCCGACGCTGGCGAACTGCAGCAACGCTTCGAACATCGGCGCTGGACGCTCAACGACGACAGCCCCAGCCAGATCGGCGCCCTGGCGCAGACCCGCGACGGCTATCTGTGGCTCGGCACCCATGATTCGCTGTATCGCTTCGACGGCCTGAGTTTCACCCGCTACCGCGCCACCGATCAGCAGGAACTGGGCATAGTCTCCAGCCTGCTGGCCAGCGACCAGGGCCTGTGGGTGGGCCTGCGCAACGGCGGCGTGCGCCTGATCGACGCCGAAGGCGAGGTCGCGGCCGCCTTCGACCTGGGCCGCGGCACGGTCTACGCCCTGGCGCAGACCGCCGACGGCCAGCTATGGGCTGCGGCCAACGACGGTCTGCTGCGCTTCGACGGGCAAAGCTGGCAGCAGCTTTCCAGCCAGGCCGGCTTCGTCGGCACGAACGCCTACGCCCTGCTGGTCGATACTTCCGGGCGGCTGTGGGTGGCCGACGAGCGACGTCTCTATACGCTGGAGCCCGGCGCCCGGACGCTGCGCGACAGCGGCATCGCAGTCAGGCGTCCCCGGCAGATCGTCCAGGCGCCCGATGGCGCGCTGTGGTTGGCCGAACGCGATGGCGAGTCGGTACTGCGGCTGGATACCTCGACCGGGCAGGCCAGTCGCATCGGGGTCGGTGAGCCGGTCAACGCCCTGCTGTTCGACCAACGTGGCGCGCTGTGGCTGAGCACCGCCGGCAACGGCCTGCTGCATGTGGCGCAGCCGGATCGCTACGCGGAGGGCGGTTTTACCGCCATCGAACGCTTCGCTGCTCGCGACGGGCTCAGCTCCGACCTCGTTGCGCCGCTGCATCAGGACAGCGAAGGCAGCCTCTGGATAGGCACGCACGATGGCCTGGACCGCCTGCGCGACCGACCGCTGCAACCGGCGGGCTTGCCCGCCAATGCGCAGAACCTGGCCCTGGTGGCGGATCGGACCGGCGCGCTCTGGGCCGGCAGCAGCAACCTGCCGGTGATGCGCCTGGATCGCGACGGCCTGCAGCATCTACCGCTGCAGACGCCGATCAGCGCCACCGCCCGCGACAGCCAGGGCCGAGCCTGGCTGGCCGGCCCACAGGGCATCTGGCGCAGCAGCGGCGACAGCCTGCAAAAAGTCGCCGAGCTGCCGGTGCAACGCAGCCTGGACTCCGCGGTGCGCGCCATGCTGGTGGATCGCCAGGGCGCGCTGTGGCTGTCGGTCAATCGCCAGGGCCTGTTCGTCCTGCGCGACGGGCGCTGGCACGGGCTGCCGCCGCCGAGCGCCAAGCCGGCGCAGCAGATGCCGGTCAGCGCCGCCCTGGCGCCCGATGGCGGCCGCTGGTTCGGTTATCGCGACAACCTGATCGTCAGCCACGACGACGGCGGCGAACGCCATTGGGGCGCGGCCGAAGGCCTGGATGTCGGCCATGTGACCGCCATGGCCCATCAGCCCGGTCATGCCTGGGTCGGCGGCCAGCGTGGCCTGGCGCGCTTCGACGGGCAGCGCTTTCAGCGCCTGCCGCTGCCGGACAACGGCCTGTTCGACAACCTCTACGCCATCGTCCCGGTGCGGGTCGAGGCCGGTGAGGATCTCTGGCTGCAGGGCCAGGGCGGCATCTTCCAGCTGCCCGCCGCGGAGATCGCCCTGGCCCTGGCCAACCCCGCGCATCAGATCCGCTACCGCACCTACGATGCACAGGGCGGCCTGGCCAACGACCCGCACCAGGTACTGGCCCTGCCCACCGCAGTGCGCGCCGGCGAGAATCGGCTATGGTTCGTCACCCGCAACGGCGTGGTCGGCCTGAACCCGCTGCGCGCCCCGCAGAACAGTGCGGCGCCGCGCGTGCGCATCGAATCGCTGGTGGTGGACGGCGAGGCGCTGCCGCTCGGTGCAACCGCCGAGCTGCCGGCGGACAGCCGGCGTCTGGTCATCGGCTACGGCGCGCCGAGCCTGTCGGCGCCGCAGGGCCTGCATTTTCTCTATCGCCTCGACGGCTTCGATCACGCCTGGCAATCCGCCGGCCGCCAGCGGGAAGTCACCTACACCGGCCTGCCCGCGGGCGACTACCGCTTCCGGGTACGCGCCCTCAACCAGAACGGGGTCGCCAGCGAACAGGACGCCGAACTCGACTTCAGCATCGCACCGCTGTTCTACCGCCAGCCGTGGTTTCTCCTGGCGCTCGGCGTCGCCCTGCTCGGCAGCCTGCATCTGCTCTACCGCAGCAACATGCGGCGCGCGGCGGAGCGGCTGCGCACCCGCCTGGAAGAGCGTCACGAGGAGCGCGAGCGCATCGCCCGCGAGCTGCACGACACCCTGTTGCAGGGGGTGCAGGGGTTGATGCTGCACGTGCAGGCCGCGGCCGATAGCCTGCCCGTCGGACAGCCCAGCCGCGGCCTGCTGGAAAAGGCACTGGATCGCGCCGACCAGGTGATCAACGAGGGTCGCGAGCGGGTACGCGATCTGCGCAGCGTGCCTCAAGGTCCCGTCGACCTGCCCCAGGCACTGGGCGAGCTGGAGCATCTGCTCGATCACCCGGGCGTAACCTATCGGATCGACATAAAGGGCACGCCCATTGCCCTGCATCCGGTGGTTCACGATGAGCTGTACCTGCTGGCGCGCGAGGCCGTCGGCAACGCCTTTCGCCATGCCCGCGCCAGCCTCGTGCAGCTGCAGCTGGACTATGACCCGCGCCAGTTCGAGCTGCAGGTGGTCGACGATGGCTGCGGCATTCGCGCCGATTACCTGGACAGCAGCGAGGCCGCCGATCACTGGGGCCTGCGCGGGATGTACGAGCGCGCCGCGAAGATTGGCGCTACCCTCAGCATTCACGGCGCCCAGGGGCGCGGCAGCCAGGTCCGGCTGACACTGGTCGGCGTACTGGCCTACCGGCAGAAGGAGCCTTGCGCGCGCCGCTGGCTACCCTGGAAAAGACTCACGAGGAGCCCGCACCCATGAGCATCGCCACCCCTATCCGCGTGCTGGTCGCCGATGACCACCCGCTGCTGCGCGAGGGCATCGCCGCCGTTCTCGCCGCTCAGGCGGATATCGAGCTGGTGGGCGAGGCCGGCGACGGCCAGGAAGCGCTGGACTGCTTCCGCCGCCTGCGCCCGGACGTCACCCTGATGGACCTGCAGATGCCGCGCATGACCGGCATCGAGAGCATCCAGGCGATCCGTAGCGAATGCCCGGATGCGCGCATCGCCATCCTCACCACCTACCGCGGCGACGTGCGCGCCCTGCACGCCATCCAGGCCGGCGCTCAGGCCTATCTGCTGAAAAGCAGCCTGCGCAAGGAGCTGGTCGAGACCATCCGTCAGGTGGCCGCGGGTAAACGCCACATTCCGCCGGAGATCGCCGCCGAACTGGCCGAGCATATCGGCCAGCAGTGCCTCAGCGCGCGCGAGGTGGAGGTGCTGCAGGCGGCGGCACTGGGCTACTCCAACCGCGATATCGCCCTGCAACTGCGCATCACCGAGGATACGGTCAAGGGGCATATGCGCCTGGTCATGGACAAGCTCGGCGCCAACAACCGCACCCACGCCGTGGCCATCGCCGTGCAGCGCGGGGTCCTCGAGGTCGGCCTGCCACTTTAGTGTTGCTCCCCGTCCCCACCTTGTGAGCTGGGCGCCGACAGCTCCGCCGCGCATGCTCTGCGTGCGACCAGACAAGGAGGCTTCATATGGGCTCGCTCGGAGAAACTCAGGGCATCACGCCCTGTCTGGCAAAGGCGCTGGACAATGCTCAGACGCTGGCAAGGATCGCCGAATTGCTGGCCGATGCCGGAGCGGCCCTGCAGCAAGACACCCTGCGCGCCTACGTCTACCTCGACCAGGCCATGGAACTGCTAAGACAGGCGAACGGCGGCAGCGAGAGCGACCTGCGCCATGCGGCGGGCCTGAACCGCTGGCAAACGCGGCGTCTGGACGAATACATCAGCCGGCATCTGGATACACCGATCCGCACCTGCCACCTGGCCGCTCAGCTCAACCTGAGCAGCAGCCACTTCTCCCATGTGTTCAAGCAGACCTTCGGCATCACGCCGCTGGCCTACGTGGCGCGCAAGCGTATCGAGGCGGCCAGGGCGATGATGCTGGCCACCGATCAGCCATTGACGCAGATTGCCCATGCCCATGGCTTCTGCGACCAGTCGCACTTCACCCGCACCTTTCGGCGCGAGACCGGGATGAGCCCACTGCTGTGGCGACAGCGCTGCGCCGCGAAGACGCAGGCTACCACCGAGCGTTGATCAGCCCAGCATGGTCACATGACGCGGATGGCTGGCCACCCGCTCGAGCCAGGCGCGGATGGCCGGGAAGGCTTCGAGGCTGAAGCCGCCTTCGCCTGCCACATGGGTGTAGGCATACAGGGCGATATCGGCAATGGAGTAATGCTCACCGACCAGATAGGGCGTACGTTCGAGCTGCTTCTCCATCACTTTCAGGGCCTTGTAGCCGAGCTTCAGGCAGCGCGCGTGCTCCTCGCGGCGTTCCTCGGGCATGCCCTGGTAGAGCTGGATGAAACGCGCCACGGCAACGTAGGGCTCGTGGCTGTACTGCTCGAAGAACTGCCACTGCAGCACCTGGGTGCGCAGGCGCGGCTCGCTGGGCAGGAACTCGCTGCCCTCGGCGAGGAAGTTGAGAATGGCGTTGGACTCCCACAGGCAGGTGCCGTCGTCCAGCTCCAGCACCGGAATCTTGCCATTGGGATTCTTGGCCAGGAAGGCTTCGCTCTGCGTCTCGCCCTTGAGGATGTTGACGGGAATCCACTGGTACTCCTTGCCCAGCAGATGCAGCATCAGCTTGACCTTGTAGCAGTTGCCCGAACGGTAATCGCCGTAGACCTTGTACATCGCATTGCCCTCCCTACATCAATCCTTGCGGCAAGCTCGCCGCCAATCAAATCACCGCCAACCGCCCTGCTTCTGCAGGGGGGACTCAATCACGCCCCCTGCGCCTCGCGGATAACTGCAGCGAGCCGGCGCAGGCCTTCGCCCAGGCGCTCCGGCGCCACATGACTGAAGTTCAGTCGCAGATGACCGGCGTTGGCGTCCGGATCGATAAAGAACGGCTCACCCGGCATAAAGGCGACGTTCTGCGCCAGGGCCGCATCGAGCAATGTGCGGGTATCCAGCGGCTGCTTCAGGGTCAGCCAGAAGAACAGCCCGCCCTGCGGAATTTCCCACTCGGCCAGATCGGCGAAGTGCTCCAGCAGCGCCGTCTGCATGGCGTCGCGGCGGATGCGGTAGAAATCGCGCAGCTCGGCCAGGTGGCCGCGGTACTGCTCGCTGCCCAGCCACTGCAGCGCCTGCCACTGGCCGATGCGGTTGGTGTGCAGATCGGCCGACTGCTTCAAACGCAGCAGGTGCGGGAACAGATCCGGGGTGGCGATCAGGTAGCCGACGCGCAGGCCCGGCAGCAGGGTCTTGGATACGGTGCCGGTGTAGATCCAGCTGGCCTTCTTCAGGCGGCTGACGATGGGCGTGGCCTGGCCTTCATCGAACACCAGCTCACGGTAGGGCTCGTCCTCGATCAGGGTCACGCCGAACTCGTCGAGCAGCGCCGCCACCGCTTCGCGCTTGGCTTCGCTGTAACGGGCGCCGGACGGATTCTGGAAGGTCGGAATCAGGTAGGCGAAGGCCGGCTTGTGCTTTTCCAGACGCTGGCGCAGCGCCGCCAGCTCGGGACCATCGGCCTCCTGCGGCACGCTGATGCAAGCGGCGCCGAACAGCTGGAAGGCCTGCAGTGCGGCCAGGTAGGTCGGCGCCTCGAGCAGCACCTCGGTGCCCGGATCGATGAACAGCTTGGACGCCAGGTCCAGGGTCTGCTGCGAGCCGCTGACGATCAGCACCTGGCTGGCCTCGCAGGGCACGCCCAGGGCGCGCGCCTCGGCGGCAATGGCCTCGCGCAGGGCCGGCTCGCCCTCGCTCATGCCGTACTGGCCCATGCTCGCCGGCATCTCGGCCCAGTCCACCTTCGGCAGCATGGGTTCGGCCGGCAGCCCGCCGGCGAAGGACATCACCTCCGGACGCTGCGCCGCGGCGAGAATTTCACGAATCAGGGAGCTTTTCAGGCGGGCGATGCGTTCGGAGAAGACCATGGGATTACCTGGGGTGCAAAAGGCTGGAAATTTAAGTCAAACTGCTTGACCGAAACTACGACGCCACCCAGAGATACGTCAATATGACTGACCTAAAAAATTTCCCCGAGAAATTTTTAACGTCGCCCAGCGACGGCCCGCAGGGTGGCCGCCACGGATGGCAGGCCATGAAAAACCCGGCCGTCCAACAGGCCGCCATGGAGGCCTTCTTCTTCGGCTACCAGGCCTTCACCGCCAAGCCCGACGAGATGCTGGCCAAGCGCGGCCTGTCGCGGGTGCACCACCGCATCCTGTTCTTTATCGCCAAGTACCCGGGGCTGAGCATGAAGGAACTGCTCGGCTATCTCGGCGTGAGCAAACAGGCGTTGAACACGCCGCTGCGCCAGCTGATGGAAATGCACCTGGTGCACAGCGAGGCCGCGGCGGACGACAAGCGCAAGCGCCTGCTCGGTTTCACCGCCGAAGGCGCCAAACTGGAGCAGGCCCTGCGCCGCGAACAGGCGCGCCTGCTGCAGCGGGTGTTCGCCGAAGTCGGCGAAGAGGCCGTGCAGGGCTGGCTCAAGGTCAACCAGGCGCTGACCGTGCGCCGCTGACCCCGCACGCGGGCGCTTTGGCAGACATCGAGGAGCGCCCCTCCTGGCGATCCAGGCACACCGCTGGCACAAAAGCCGCTAGCCTGAAAACAGGCCTCTCGACTCGCGCCCGGCTCATAACCGAATTGCATGACAATCGGCTGACCACAAGGTCAAATATTTGTTGACCCAAAAGTCAGAAAACTCTAGATTGGCCCCATGGCAGCCCGCGCCAGGGCCTTGCAGTGCGTGCATCACCTGGCCAGCCAACCGAGTCATAACAATAAAGTGCCTGGAGGTCGTCCTTGATCCAGTTTTTACTCAACCGGGAGCTGCGCACCGAGCATGCCCTGGACCCCAACGTCACCGTGCTCAACTACCTGCGTGAGCACGTCGGCAAAACCGGAACCAAGGAAGGCTGCGCCTCCGGCGACTGCGGTGCCTGCACCGTGGTGGTCGGCGAGCTCGAGGGCGACCGCGTACGCTACCGCACCCTCAACTCCTGCCTGACCTTCGTCTCCAGCCTGCACGGCAAGCAGCTGATCACCGTCGAAGACCTCAAGCACCAGGGCAAGCTGCACAGCGTGCAGCAGGCGATGGTCGACTGCCACGGCTCGCAGTGCGGCTTCTGCACCCCTGGCTTCATCATGTCGCTGTTCGCCCTGCAGAAGAACTCCACCGGCTACGACAAGGGCCAGACCCTGGAAGCCCTGGCCGGCAACCTGTGCCGCTGCACCGGCTACCGCCCGATCATCGACGCCGCCGAGCAGGCCTGCTGCCAGAAGCAGCCGGATCAGTTCGATGCCTTCGAAAGCAACACCGTGGCCCAGCTCCAGGCCATCGCTCCGCGTGAAACTGCCGAGCTCAACAGTGGCGACAAGCGCTGCCTGGTACCGCTGACCGTGGCCGATCTGGCCGACCTCTATGCCGCCAACCCGGAAGCACGCCTGCTCGCCGGCGGTACCGACCTGGCCCTGGAAGTCACCCAGTTCCACCGTGAACTGCCGGTGATGATCTACGTCGGCCATATCGAAGACATGAAGCGTATCGAAGTGACCGACAGCGCCATCGAGATCGGCGCGGCCGCGGCCCTGTCCGACTGCTACGACGCGCTGTCGCGCGAGTACCCGGACTTCGGCGAGCTGCTGCACCGCTTCGCCTCGCTGCAGATTCGCAACCAGGGCACCCTGGGCGGCAATATCGGCAACGCCTCGCCCATCGGTGACGCCCCGCCGCTGCTGATCGCCCTCGGCGCGCAGATCGCCCTGCGCCAGGGCAACACCCGGCGCATCCTGCCGCTGCAGGACTACTTCCTCGACTACAAGGTGACCGCGCGCCAGGAAGCCGAATTCATCGAGAAGATCATCGTGCCGCGCGCCCAGGCCAACCAGGCGTTCCGCGCCTACAAGGTGTCCAAGCGCCTGGACGACGACATCTCCGCCGTCTGCGCCGCCTTCAACCTGACTATCGTCGACGGCGTGGTCACCGAAGCGCGCATCGCCTTCGGCGGCATGGCCGCCATTCCCAAACGCGCCAGCGCCTGCGAAGCCGCGCTGGTCGGCTCGGCCTGGTATCCGGGCGTGATCGAACGCGCCTGCGACGCGCTGGGTGAGGACTTCACCCCGCTGTCGGATTTCCGCGCCAGCAAGGAATACCGCCTGCTCACTGCCCAGAACCTGCTGCGCAAGTTCTTCCTGGAGCAGCAGTCACCCGAGGTCGAAACCCGGGTTACCGCTTACGCCTGATGGCGCAGTGAATTGATACGCCGCCGGCGCGCCCGGCGGCATGCGAAGTTTTGGAGGCGAAGATGTCCAGTCATATCGAACACAAATCCCAGGAAGAGCTGGCCGCCCTGTTCCGCGCCGGCATGACCAGCGGCGTCGGCAAGAGCGTCAAGCACGAGAGCGCGGACAAGCACGTGTCCGGCGAGGCGGTCTATGTCGACGACCGCCTGGAATTCCCCAACCAGCTGCACGTCTATGCGCGCCAGTCGGATCGCGCCCATGCGCGCATCCTGCGCATCGACACCCGCCCCTGCTACGAGTTTCCGGGCGTGGCCATCGCCATCACCAAGGATGACGTGCCAGGCCAGCTGGATATCGGCCCGGTGGTCGCCGGCGACCCGCTGCTGGCCGACGGCAAGGTGGAGTACGTTGGCCAGGTGGTGCTGGCGGTAGCCGCCGACAGCCTGGAAACCGCGCGCAAGGCGGCCATGGCCGCGATCGTCGAATACGAAGACCTGGAGCCGGTGCTCGACGTCGTCGAGGCCTACCGCAAGAAGCATTTCGTGCTCGCCAGCCACACCCACCGCATCGGTGACTCGGCCAGCAAGCTGGCCAGCGCCCCGCGACGCCTGCAGGGCACCCTGCATATCGGCGGCCAGGAGCACTTCTACCTGGAAACCCAGATTTCCTCGGTCATGCCCACCGAAGACGGCGGTATGCTGGTCTACACCTCGACGCAGAACCCCACCGAGGTGCAGAAGCTGGTCGCCGAAGTGCTCGGCGTGCCGATGAACAAGATCGTCATCGACATGCGCCGCATGGGCGGTGGTTTCGGCGGCAAGGAAACCCAGGCCGCCGGCCCGGCGTGCCTGTGCGCGGTGATCGCGCACCTCACCGGCCGGCCGACCAAGATGCGTCTGCCGCGCATGGAAGACATGAGCATGACCGGCAAGCGTCACCCCTTCTATGTCGAGTACGACGTCGGCTTCGATGACGACGGCCTGCTGCACGGCATCGAGATGGACCTGGCCGGCAACTGCGGCTACTCGCCGGACCTGTCCGGCTCCATCGTCGACCGCGCCATGTTCCACTCGGACAACGCCTACTTCCTCGGCAACGCCACCATCAACGGTCATCGCTGCAAGACCAACACCGCCTCGAACACCGCCTACCGCGGTTTCGGCGGCCCGCAGGGCATGGTCGCCATCGAGGAAGTGATGGACGCCGTGGCCCGCAGCCTGGGCAAGGACCCGCTGGAAGTGCGCAAGCTCAACTACTACGGCAAGACCGAGCGCAACATCACCCACTACCACCAGACCGTCGAGCACAACGTCATCCACGAGATGACCGCCGAGCTGGAGCAAAGCTGCGAGTACGCCAAGCGCCGCGAAGAAATCCGCGCCTTCAACGCCAAGAGCCCGGTATTGAAGAAAGGCCTGGCCATGACCCCGGTGAAATTCGGCATCAGCTTCACCGCCACCTTCCTCAACCAGGCCGGCGCGCTGATCCATATCTACACCGACGGCTCGATCCACCTGAACCACGGCGGCACCGAGATGGGCCAGGGCCTCAACACCAAGGTCGCGCAGGTGGTGGCCGAAGTGTTCCAGGTGGATATCTCGCGCATCCAGATCACCGCCACCAACACCGACAAGGTGCCCAACACCTCGCCGACCGCAGCCTCCAGCGGCGCCGACCTCAACGGTATGGCGGCAAAGAACGCGGCCGAGACCATCAAGCAGCGCCTGGTGGACTTCCTGGTGCGCGAGTACAAGGTCACTCCAGAAGACGTCGAATTCCGCAACGGCCAGGTGCGCGTGCGCGACCACTTCCTGTCCTTCGAGGAGATGATCCAGAAGGCCTACTTCGGTCAGGTATCGCTGTCGTCGACCGGCTTCTACCGCACGCCGAAGATCTATTACGACCGCGACAAGGCGGCCGGCCGCCCCTTCTATTACTACGCCTACGGCGTGGCCTGCGTGGAAGTGCTGGTGGACACCCTGACCGGCGAATACCGCATGCTGCGTGGTGACATCCTGCATGACGTCGGCGACTCGCTGAACCCGGCCATCGACATCGGCCAGGTCGAAGGCGCCTTCGTCCAGGGCATGGGCTGGCTGACCACCGAGGAGCTGGTGTGGAACGCCAAGGGCAAGCTGATGACCAACGGCCCGGCCAGCTACAAGATCCCGGCCATCGCCGACATGCCCATCGACCTGCGCGTGAAGCTGGTGGAAAACCGCAAGAACCCGGAAGACACCGTGTTCCACTCCAAGGCCGTGGGCGAGCCGCCCTTCATGCTCGGCATCGCCGCCTGGTGCGCCTTGAAGGACGCCGTGGCCAGCCTGGCCGACTACAAGGTGCAACCGCAGATCGACGCCCCGGCCACGCCTGAGCGCGTGCTCTGGGGTGTGGAACAGATGCGCAAGCTGAAGGCCACGGCCAAGGCTGCGAGTGCGGCCGAGGTTGAAACGGCGTAACGCCAAAGACCGACCCGGTGGATGTAAAGAGCGACATCCACCCTACGGGCTGCCGAGGCTCGTAGGGTGGACAACCGCGAAGCGTTGTCCACCAGGCCGTAGACGCACAACCCAGCAGGTGTAAAACAATGACAAAACACACCGAACCGAATAACCGCCCCGCTCGCCCGGCGCCGGAGCCGATTCTCGATCCGTCGCCGAGTAACTGGCGCCTGCCGCGCCCGGGACAGACCACGCCTTCCTGGAGGCTGAGCAAATGAGCTGGATCAGCGCCCTCGCCGAGCTGCAGGAAAAAGGTGAAGCCTGCGTTCTGGTGACCATCATCGAGGAACGCGGCTCGACGCCGCGCAATGCCGGCTCGAAGATGGTGGTCACCGCCGAGCGCATCTTCGAGACCATCGGCGGCGGTCATCTGGAATACAAGGCCATGGAAATGGCCCGCGAGATGCTCGCCAGCCGCAGCCAGGACACGCGCCTGGAGCGCTTCTCCCTCGGCGCCAGCCTGGGCCAGTGCTGCGGCGGCGCCACCGTGCTGCTGTTCGAGCCCATGGGTCAACCACAGGCGCAGATCGCCGTGTTCGGCGCCGGCCATGTCGGCCGCGCGCTGGTGCCGCTGCTCGCCAGCCTGCCGTGCAAGGTGCGCTGGATCGACTCGCGGGAGAACGAATTTCCCGAGCACATCCCCGCCGGCGTGGAGAAGATCGTCAATGACGAGGTGGTCGACGAGGTGGAGAACATGCCGCCCGGCAGCTACTACATCGTCATGACCCACAATCACCAGCTCGATCTGGAGCTGACCGCAGCGATCCTCAAACGCGGCGACTTCGCCTACTACGGCCTGATCGGCTCGAAGACCAAGCGCGTCAAGTTCGAGCATCGCCTGCGCGAACGCGGCTTCGAAGAAACCCTGATGGCGCGCATGCGCTGCCCCATGGGTCTGCCGGAAGTGAAAGGCAAGCTGCCGGTAGAAATTGCCGTGTCCATCGCCGGTGAGGTGATCGCCACCTACAACGCCAGCTTCGGCCAGGACGTGAAGAAGGGTGAGTCCAGCGTCGCCAAACTGCTGCCCGCCTCGCGCCGCACCCAGCCGTAGGTTGGCGCTGAGCGCTGCGAAGCCGATCGCGGCCCGGCCCAACAGGGAGTGCGCAGCACTCCACCCGGCGGGCCCGGTTTGCGGCAACGCCAGGCTCACCACCCTCGTGTTGGGCTTCGCGGAGCTCAGCCCAACCTACCCGTACTACCTTGATCTGAGATTTGAGCCCCATGACCACCAACGTCAAAGCCTACCGCGCCGCCATTTTGCACAGCCTCGCCGACCCGGCCGTGGTCGGCGTCGAGCAGTCCTATGAGTATTTCGAGGACGGCATCCTGCTGATCGAAAATGGCAAGGTCGCCCAGGTCGGCGCCGCTGCCGAGCTGCTGCCGAAACTGGCCGGCGTCGACGTCCAGCACTACCGCGACGCGCTGATCACCCCCGGCTTCATCGACACCCATATCCACTACCCGCAGACCGGCATGATCGCCTCCTACGGCGAGCAGTTGCTGGACTGGCTCAACACCTACACCTTCCCCACCGAGCGGCAATTCGAAGACAAGGCTCACGCCAGCGACGTGGCGGCGATCTTCCTCAAGGAACTGCTGCGCAACGGCACTACCACCGCCCTGGTGTTCGGCACCGTGCACCCGCAATCGGTGGACGCCTTCTTCGAGCAGGCCGACAAGCTCAACCTGCGCATGATCGCCGGCAAGGTGCTGATGGATCGCAACGCCCCGGACTACCTGACCGACACCGCCGAAACCGGCTACGCCGAGAGCAAGGCCCTGATCGAGCGCTGGCACGGCAAGGGCCGCCTGCACTATGCGGTCACCCCACGCTTCGCCCCCACCAGTACGCCGGAGCAACTGGAACTGGCCGGCAAGTTGCTGGGCGAGTACCCGGACCTGTACATGCACACCCACCTGTCCGAGAACCGCAAGGAGATCGAATGGGTCAAGGAACTCTTTCCCGAGCGCAAGGGCTACCTGGACGTCTATGACCACCACAAGCTGATCGGCCCGCGCGCGGTGTTCGCCCATGGCGTGCACCTGTGCGACGAGGAGTGCCAGCGCCTGGCCGAAACCGGCTCGGCGGTGGCCTTCTGCCCGACCTCCAACCTGTTCCTGGGCAGCGGCCTGTTCGACCTGAACAAGCTGGAAGCACACGGCGTGCGCGTCGGCCTGGGTACCGACGTCGGCGCCGGTACCAGCTTCAGCCAGCTGCAATCGCTGAACGAGGCGTACAAGATCATGCAGCTGCAGGGCAAGAAGCTCGACCCGTTCAAGTCGCTGTACCTGGCCACCCTGGGCGGCGCCAATGCGCTGTACCTGGACGACCGGCTGGGCAACTTCCTGCCCGGCAAGGACGCCGACTTCCTGGTGCTGGACTACAACGCCACGCCGCTGATGAGCTACCGCATGCAGCAGGCCAGGAGCCTGGAAGAGCGGTTGTTCGCCCTGACCATGCTCGGTGACGACCGCGCGGTGAAGGAAACCTTCGCCGCCGGCGTGTCGGTGCACCAGCGCTAAGCGTAGGGGGGCGCGGGTCCCCCAGGTCGCGCGCACCAGCGATTGTCCAGGGGCCGTGGTGCGCACAGCGCACCCTACCCCGCTGAAACAAAAAAGCCCCGAGGCGCGAGCATCGGGGCTTTTTTCTACAGCGCCGTCAATCAGCGGTTGGCGGCGCTACGCCCGGACTTCTTCTTGGTCTGCAGCAGGTGCGAGAACACCGCGTGCAGGTCATCCGAGGCGCTTTCCTCGTCCAGATTGAGCTTGCTGTCGATATGGTCCATGTGGTGCATCATCAGGTGCACCGCACGCTCGGCATCGCGCGCCTCGATGGCGTCGATCAGCTGGTTGTGCTCGTCGTAGGAACAATGCGAGCGGCTGCCGCTTTCGTACTGGGCGATGATCAGCGAAGTCTGCGACACCAGGCTGCGTTGGAAGCTCACCAGCGGCGCGTTACGCGCGGCCTCGGCCAGCTTGAGGTGGAACTCGCCGGACAGGCGGATGCCGGCGCCGCGATCGCCACGGGAGAAACTGTCCTGCTCGTCCTTGACCATCTGCCGCAGCTCGGCCAGTTGCTCGGCGGTGGCGTGTTCGACGGCCAGCTCGGTGATGGCGCGCTCGACCAGACGGCGCGCGTAGAAGATCTGCCGCGCTTCTTCGACGCTGGGGCTGGCGACCACCGCACCGCGGTTCGGTCGCAGCAGCACCACCCCCTCGTGGGCCAGGCGCGACAGCGCGCGACGAATGATGGTACGGCTGACGCCGAAGATCTCGCCCAGGGCCTCTTCGCTCAGCTTGGTGCCGGGC
The DNA here is from genome assembly GCF_003696305.1 of Pseudomonas sp. AOB-7. Lineage (GTDB taxonomy): Bacteria > Pseudomonadota > Gammaproteobacteria > Pseudomonadales > Pseudomonadaceae > Aquipseudomonas. Next base: position 46,595 of record NZ_RFFK01000004.1, read on the forward strand.
GCCAGACGCTGTTCGAGAATGGCATCGAAGATATGGGCGTATACGACATCGTCCTGAGTCCCGCTGCGGCTGCTTTTGCCGGTGCGCGGCTGCTTCTTGAGGGGCTGCAATTGATCGTTCATTCTGGCTCGCGTCAATGAGAGTCGGCGACACTGCGACTCTACTGTGTTCTACCCGGTAGCTGACAAGCACCGGGAGAAAAATCATCGGAAAAAAATTCGGACAATTGTACACAATTCAACCAATCGATGCACCAGAGTTGTATGACCACCCCTTTTCGGGCTCAGCCGAGGGCAAGCGACGAACGGCGGGCCGGCTCAAATTCTTTCCTTATATAGCCGTCATTTCTCAGGCCATTACCGGCTAACCAGGCATAGTCCCCTGTGCGGCGATCTCGATCGCGATGCCGAGCACGGCGTCACAAAAAATCCTATCTATTTGTTTTAAATGAATTTTCTAAAAATCGGCGACAGCCATTGTCGCCAATTACACCCGTTCTCGTGGCAAAATCGGCCCAGGGTTCGATTTGTGCAACATTAAAAACATTAATTGCATTTTTTGTATACAACAGCATAATCGCGCCTGAGTGACTTCTTGACCGCTCGGTCAACAACTTAGCCAGGAAGCACCGCGAACGCACCGCCTGCCTCAGAGAGCCGCTGTCCTCGCGCAAGGCTCTGGGCGGTACACAACAAGAGAGATGAGGAGTACCCGCTGTGGAAAGCGTCAAACAAGAACAACACGCGTCTCAACTGGCAAGAACCGGTCTGCTCGACCGTTTCTTCAAGCTGACCGAGCACCGCACCACCATCAAAACCGAGTTGCTGGCCGGCCTGACGACCTTCGTCACCATGGCCTACATCATCTTCGTCAACCCAAACATCATGGCCGGTGCCGGCGTCGACCACGGCGCGGCCTTCGTCGCCACCTGCATCGGCGCGGCGCTGGGCTGCTTCCTCATGGGCCTGTACGCCAACTGGCCGGTGGGCCTGGCACCAGGCATGGGCCTCAACGCCTTCTTCACCTACACCGTGGTCGGCGAGATGGGCTACAGCTGGCAGATCGCCCTCGGCGCGGTGTTCATCTCCGGCGTGCTGTTCATGATCATGAGCCTGTCGAAGATCCGCGAGTGGCTGCTCAACAGCATCCCCATGAGCCTGCGCTTTGCCATGGGCGCCGGGGTCGGCCTGTTCCTCGGCCTGATCGGCCTGAAGACCGCCGGCATCGTCGTCGACAGCCCGGCCACCCTGCTGACCATGGGCTCGTTCGGTAACCCCAACGCCCTGCTCGCCGCCGTGTGCTTTCTGCTGATCGCCGTGCTCAGCCACCGCAACGTGTTCGGCGCCATCCTCTTCAGCATGCTCGGCGTCACCGCGCTGGGCTGGGCCCTGGGTCTGGTGGAGTACGGCGGCCTGGTGTCGATGCCGCCGAGCCTGGCGCCGACCTTCCTGGCCATGGACATCGCCGGGGCCTTCAACGTGGCCATGATCAGCGTGATCCTCGCCTTCCTCTTCGTGAACATGTTCGACACCGCCGGCACCCTGATGGGCGTGGCCCACCGCGCCAACCTGGTGGACGAAGATGGCAAGATCCAGAACCTGTCCCGCGCGCTCAAGGCCGACTCCACCTCCAGCGTGGTCGGCGCCGTGGTCGGCTGCCCGCCGGTGACCAGCTACGTGGAGAGCGCCTCGGGCGTGGCCGCCGGCGGCCGCACCGGTTTGACCGCCGTGGCCGTGGGTGTGCTGTTCCTCGCGGCGATGTTCTTCGCCCCGCTGGCCGGCATGATCCCCGCCTACGCCACCGCCGGCGCGCTGATCTACGTGGCGATGCTGATGATGAGCGGCATGGCCCATATCGACTGGAAGGACCACACCGACACCATCCCGGCCATCGTCACCGTGGTGATGATGCCGCTGACCTTCTCCATCGCCAACGGCATCGCCCTGGGCTTCCTCACCTACGCCACGCTGAAGCTGCTGACCGGCCAGCGCGACAAGGTCTCGCTGAGCCTGTACGTGCTGTGCGTGATCTTTATCGCCAAGTTCGCCTTCCTCTGACGGCAAACCTGGTGTTGATCGAAGCCCCGGCCATGTGCCGGGGCTTTTCGTTTGGCCATTGGCGTCGGGACGCGCAGCCTCGGCGCGCCCCGCAAGCATGTCGCCCAGCCTTTCGCGGATTGCATCCGGGCCAGGCACAGGCAGCGATAGCCCGGTTGGGGGCGCCCCGCGTAGCGCATCCACACTTGGTACCGTGGAAGGCGTCGAACCTGGTGCGCGCAGCGCACCCCAGATGCGGCTCCCCCACTGGTGGCCGACCAGGCAGCCTAGCGACAAGCGCAATGCTGGGTTACCCGGCGCTCGGGTGACCTGGCGATCCCCACGACACTCCCAGCGCCGCCAGCCCCACAAAGCGACCGGCAACACAGCCCTGCAACGCGGGCAAAAAAAAGCCCGCAGTGTGAGCGGGCCTAAGGACTCGAACGAGTCTGAGGGTGACAAGCATTCGTCTGACGGGCAGCTGGCCCGCCAGTCACTCAGCTACCGCGGTAGGTGGAGTAGCTGTAGGGGGAAATCAGTAGCGGCACGTGGTAGTGCTCCTGGCCGGCGTCGATACCGAAGCGCAGCACCACCACATCGAGGAACGCCGTATCCGGCAGCTTCACGCCACGGGCGCGGTAGTAGTCGCCGGCGTGGAAGTGCAGCTGGTAGACGCCCGTGCGGTAGTCCTCGCCCTGCAGCACCGGCGCATCGCAACGGCCGTCGTGGTTGGTGGTAACGCTGTTGATCAGCTCCAGCTGCGCGCCTTCGACGCGGTACAGCTCGACCTTGATGTCACTCCCCGGACAACCGTGCGCGGCGTCCAGTACATGCGTAGTCAAACGTCCCATGGCTCTCGGGCGCCCGTCGCGGCCTGCGGCTACACGGACACCACACCTCCTCTACTCTGTTGAAATCGGCTCGTCGCAGTGCTCCGACGCTCTGGCAGGATAGCACACAGAGCGAATATAAAACACTTTACACACAAATTGTACACAATAAATCCAGCAAAAAGCCCGACCTGACAACCGGATCGTTCGCGCCCCATCGGCATGCAACTCAGCAGCCACGCCAGCAGCGGAGCACATAGCTGACCAATCAGGCAAGTTTCTTGCTTGCTCGACCAGGGAAGAAAATGACGAAAAGTCGATTTACAAACGGCAACTAACTTTGTATACAATTAGCCATCCCGGTCGCGCAGCCTTCCGATCCCGAGGCGCGCAGTGACCGCAACGTTCCAGATAGGAAGACTGCAGTGAGCGCTGATTACCCACGCGATTTGATCGGCTACGGCGACACCCCTCCGCATCCGCACTGGCCGGGCGATGCCCGCATCGCCCTGTCCTTTGTGCTCAACTACGAGGAAGGTGGCGAGCGCAACATCCTCCATGGCGACAAGGAATCCGAGGCCTTTCTCTCCGAGATGGTCGCCGCCCAGCCGCTGCAGGGCCAGCGCAACCTGTGCATGGAGTCGCTCTACGAGTATGGCAGTCGCGCCGGCGTGTGGCGTCTGCTCAACCTGTTCAAGAAACACGACATTCCGCTGACCGTGTTCGCCGTGGCCATGGCCGCCCAGCGTCACCCCGAGGCGATCCGCCAGATGGTCGCCGCCGGTCACGAGATCTGCAGCCACGGCTACCGCTGGATCGATTACCAGAACATGGACGAGGCCACCGAGCGCGAGCATATGCTCGAGGCCATCCGCATCCTCACCGAGCTGACCGGCGAGCGCCCGCTGGGCTGGTACACCGGTCGCCTGGGCCCGAACACCCGGCGCATCGTGCGCGAGGAAGGCGGTTTCCTCTACGACTCCGACACCTACGACGACGACCTGCCCTACTGGGACCCGGCCAGCACCGCGGAGAAGCCGCACCTGGTGATCCCCTACACCCTGGACACCAACGACATGCGCTTCACCCAGGTGCAGGGCTTCAACAAGGGCGACGATTTCTTCGAATACCTCAAGGATGCCTTCGACGTGCTCTACGCCGAAGGCGAGGCCGGCGCACCGAAGATGCTGTCGATCGGCATGCACTGCCGCCTGCTCGGCCGCCCGGCGCGCCTGGCTTCGCTGGCACGCTTCCTCGACTACGTGAAGAGCCACGACAAGGTCTGGTGCGCCCGCCGCGTCGACATCGCCAAGCACTGGCACGCCACCCACCCCTTCCGTGCGACCGCCGAACAAGAGAGCAGCAAATGAGCCGTTTCCAGACCCTGACCCCGTCCCAGCTGAGCCGCGAGGCGTTCGTTGCCGCCTTCGCCGACATCTACGAGCACTCGCCCTGGGTCGCCGAGAAGGCCTACGATCTCGGCCTGGACGCTAGCGTCGACGAGATCGACGGCCTGCAGCAGCGCATGGCCGACATCCTCCTGTCCGCCAGCCACGAGGCCCAGTTGGCGCTGATCAATGCGCACCCGGATCTGGCCGGCAAGGCTGCCGTGCGCGGCGAGCTGACCGCCTCCAGCACCGCCGAACAGTCCGGCGCCGGCATCCACGAATGCACCGCCGAGGAGTTCGCCCGTTTCACCGAACTCAACGACGCCTACAAGGCCAAGTTCGGCTTCCCCTTCATCAAGGCCGTCAAGGGCAGCAACCGCCACCAGATCCTGGCCGCCTTCGAAGAGCGTATCCACAACACGCCGGAGCAGGAATTCGCCACCGCCCTGGCCGAGATCAACAAGATCGCCATGTTCCGCCTGCAGCAGCTGTAAGGCCGCAGTCCCATTCAACCGAGCAGAACAAGTAGAACAGCCATGCGTAGCCTGACCATCGAGCCCCTGAGCAAAGAAGCCTTCGCCCCCTTCGGTGACGTGATCGAAACCGAGGGCAGCGACTTCTTCATGATCAACAACGGCTCCACCCGCCGCTATCACAAGCTGGCCACGGTGGAGACCGCGCAGCCGGAGGATCGGGCCATCATCAGCATCTTCAGCGCCGAGGCGCTGCAGATGCCCTTGACCATCCGCATGCTGGAACGCCATCCGCTGGGCAGCCAGGCCTTCATTCCGCTGCTCGGCAACCCCTTTCTGATCGTGGTCGCGCCAGTTGGCGATGTACCTGTATCAGGGTCCGTCCGTGCCTTCCTCAGCAATGGCAGGCAGGGCGTCAATTACCATCGCGGCGTCTGGCACCACCCGGTGCTGACGATCGAAAAGCGGGATGACTTCCTGGTGGTTGATCGCAGTGGTTCCGGCAACAACTGCGATGAGCATTTCTTCAATGAGGACGAGCTCCTTCTCCTCAACCCCCACCAATAAGAGAAGCCCGGGGCTGGCGTGCCTCCCCCGGGAAAGAGGTACAGATCGTGGAAGCACATTTCACCGAATGGCTAAACCTGGGCATCCGCTGGATCCATATGATCACCGGCATCGCCTGGATCGGCGCATCCTTCTATTTCGTCTGGTTGGAGAACAACCTCAACCGTAGCAATCCCCGCGAGGGCCTGTCGGGCGACCTCTGGGCGATTCACGGCGGCGGCATCTACCACCTGGAAAAGTACAAGCTGGCTCCGCCGAAAATGCCGGAGAACCTGCACTGGTTCAAATGGGAGGCCTACGCCACCTGGCTGTCGGGCATCGCCCTGATGCTGGTGGTGTACTACCTCAACCCCAGCCTGTACCTGATCAAGCCGGGCGTCGAGCTGGCACCGGCCATGGGCATCGTCATCGGCTTCGGCTCGATGATCGCCGGCTACGTGATCTATCACTTCCTGTGTGATTCGCCACTGGGCAAGCGCCCGGCCCTGCTCGGCGCCGTGCTGTTCGTGCTGATCATCGCCGCCGCCTATGGCTTCAGCCAGATCTTCAGCGGCCGCGCTGCGTACATCCATGTCGGCGCCATCATCGGCACCATCATGGTCGGCAACGTGTTCTTCACCATCATGCCGGCCCAGCGCGCGCTGGTTAAGGCGATCGAAGACAACACCACGCCCGATCCGACCCTGCCGGCCAAGGGCCTGCTGCGCTCGCGCCACAACAACTACTTCACCCTGCCGGTGCTGTTCATCATGATCAGCAACCACTTCCCGAGCACCTACGGCAGCCAGTACAACTGGCTGATCCTGGCCGGTATCGCGATCCTGGCCGTGCTGGTGCGTCACTACTTCAACACCCGCCACGACAGCAGCAAGTACGTCTGGACCCTGCCGGCCGCGGCGCTGGGCATGATCTGCCTGGCCTACGTCACCGCCCCGGTACGTCAGGCGCCGACCGCCGCACCGGTGGCCGTGGTCGAACAGGCCGCCAGCGAAACCCTGGCCAAGGTCGAGGAAGTGAGCGAAGCCGCCCCCGCGGCGCCCGCCGCCAGCGAAAGCGCCGCAGCCGACGCAACCGCGAGCACTGGCAGCGCCGACTTCGCCAAGGTCGAGAGCGTGATCCACGAGCGCTGCACCGTCTGCCACTCGGCCACCCCGAGCAGCCCGATGTTCAGCACCGCGCCGGCCGGTTTCATGCTCGACACCCCCGAGCAGATGAAGGCGCAGGCGGCCAAGATCCATGCGCAGACAGTGGCCACGCAGATCATGCCGCTGGGCAACATCACCCAGATGACCCAGGACGAGCGCGATTTGATCGGCAGCTGGATCGCCCAGGGCGCCCAGACCAACTGATTGCCACACATGCCGCGCCCGTGACTGGGCGCGGCATTTTTTTAGATTGATCGCTCAAGCCATCCCCCGAACGGCTTCTGCAGCCACCAAGGGGGCGCCCAGCCTTGATGCGCGAGCAAATTCGCGCCTACAGGGTGCAAGGCGCATCCAACACATCGGCGCCAATCGCCTCGTCCCGCCCATGAACCGCCGGCAGCGCAAGCTGACCGGCGGTTCAGTTTTTGTGCACAATCCATAAATAAATTGTTTTTAACCATGTCCACAAGTTGTATAGTCGGCACATTCTGACCGATTGGACAGCTTTCCTTCGAGCAGAGCAGAGGTGCCGTGAAGCCTCGTGTAAGCCCATGACCATATAAAAACAACTGGCAGGCTATGACATGACCACAGACCGCAACACCCAAGCCCCAGCTGCGCCTTCCGGCAACAGCGACCTGATCTACCAGCTGGACGACACCCCAGCCTTCGCCCCTGCCATCTTCGCGGCGCTGCAGCATGTGCTGGCCAGCTTCGTCGGCATCATCACCCCCACCCTGATCGTCGGCAGCGCCCTCGGCCTCGGTGCCCACGTGCCCTACCTGGTGAGCATGGCGCTGTTCGTCTCCGGCCTCGGCACCTTCGTCCAGGCCAAGCGCATCGGCCCGATCGGCTCCGGCCTGCTGTGCCTGCAGGGCACCAGCTTCGGCTTTCTCAGCGTGGTGCTCAGCGCCGGCTTCATCGTCAAGGGCCGCGGCGCCAGCGAGGAGGAGATACTCGCCACGCTGTTCGGCATCTGCTTCTGCGCCGCCTTCGTCGAGATCGCCTTCAGCCAGTTCATCAACAAGCTGCGCAAGGTGATCACCCCGGTGGTCACTGGCACCATCATCTGCCTGATGGGCCTGTCGCTGATCAAGGTGGGCATGACCGACTTGGCCGGCGGCTACGGCGCGCCGGACCTCGGCGCCCTGCATCACCTGGCCCTCGGCGGCCTGGTGCTGGGTACCATCGTCCTGCTCAACCGCGCCTCCTCGCAGGTGCTGCGCCTGTCGGCGGTGATCATCGGCCTGGCCCTGGGCTTCGCGGTGGCCTGGTTCACCGGCCGGGTGGACTTCGCCAACATGGCCGAGGTGCCGCTGATCAGCGTGCCGCAACCGTTCAAGTACGGCTTCGGCTTCGACTGGATCGCCTTCGTGCCGATCGCGGTGATCTTCCTGATCACCCCGCTGGAGACCGCCGGCGACCTGACCGCCAACTCGATCATCTCCAAGCAGCCGGTCAAGGGCCCGCTGTACATGCGCCGGATCAAGTCCGGGGTGCTGGCCGACGGCTGCAACTCGGCGGTCGCCGCCATGTTCAACAGCCTGCCGATGACCACCTTCAGCCAGAACAACGGGGTGATCCAGCTCACCGGCGTGGCCAGCCGCCACGTGGGCTTCTACATCGCCGGCATCCTGGTGCTGCTCGGCCTGTTCCCGGTGGTCGGCGCGGTGCTGCAGCTGATGCCCAAGCCGGTGCTCGGTGGCGCCACCCTGATCATGTTCGGCACCGTCGCCGTGGCCGGCATCAAGATCCTCAGCGAAGCCGGCCTGCACCGCCGCAACGTGCTGATCGTGGCCATCTCCCTGGGCCTGGGCCTGGGCGTGGCCGGCGTGCCGGACGTGCTGTCGCACATGCCGGACGTGCTGAAGAACATCTTCGGCTCGCCGATCACCATCGGCGCCTTCAGCGCCATCGTGCTGAACATCTTCCTGCCCGACGAGACCCACGAGGTCGAGGAAGACGACTACGACCCCGAGGCGCACCTGCACACCGTGCTGCAGAACCGCCAGGACGACGAGGCCGTCGACGACGGCAGCCTCAAGACCCTCAGCCGCGACCTTACCCCGGACGCGCGACCGAGCTGACCGCCAACCTCGCTTCCCCTCCCGGCGGCGCGCCGCCGGGAGCTACCTGCTTGCACTCCAACAATAAGGAAAATCCATGAAACTCAAGCATCTGCCCCACTGCCTCGCCCTCTCCGCCGGACTGTTCTCCGGCCAGCAGGCGCTCGCCGGCGACCTGCTCTACTGGCAGGACAACAGCCTGTCCTACCTGTACGGCGAAAATTTCCAGCGCATGAACTTCAATGGCGAGGAGCAGCGCACCCAGACCACCTTCACCTTCGAGCACGCCAGCGGCTGGGCCTGGGGCGACGTGTTCTACTTCCTCGACTACATCCGCGCCGACAACGTGCAGTCGCGCGGCAGCTTCGACAACGGCACCTTCCGCCAGCACGACAAGGATTCCTTCTACTACATGGAGTTCTCCCCGCGCGTCAGCCTGAGCTGGCTGACCGGGCAGAAGCTGGCCGCCGGCCCGATCAAGGACGTCTACGCCGCCTTCACCTACGAGAAAGGCGAAGGCGGCCCCGGCCCGGAGAACTACCTGTACGGCGTCGGCCTGGACTGGGACGTGCCCGGTTTCGCCTTCTTCAAGACCAACCTGTACCGGGTGAAGATCAACAACCACACCTTCTTCGCCGACAGCGACAGCAACGGCTACGCCACCCAGCTGACCGTCTCCGCCGCCTACCCCTTCAGCGTCGGCCAGCAGGACTTTTTGGTCGACGGCTTCGTCGACTGGCGCTCGCCGTCCAGCGACGCCGGCACCCAGACCTCGGTGGGCTCCTCGATCCAGGTCAAGTGGGACGCCGGCAAGGCCCTGTTCGGCAAGGAGCGCCAGCTCTACGTCGGCACCGAAGTGAACATGTGGCACAACAAGTACGGCGTGAAGCCGGTGGACGGTTCCACCGACGGCTTCGACCAGACCGCGGTGCAGGCACTGGTCAAGTACCACTTCTGACCGCTGCCACACCGCACTTGGCCGACGTCGGGTAGGGACGACGGCCGGGTAAAAAGGGGGATGGGCCTTGCGCCCTTCCCCCTTTTTCTTTGCGCCGAGCGCAAGGGGCGCACGGAGCACAGCCTTTACCAACCCGATCCCGCACCAACCGGGCGCTTACGAACCAGGCCCAGCACCGCATCGGTGCAGGATCGAGCCGCCCTATCCGGCTTCTCCATCAATGGCTTGCAAGCATACAACTGACCAGCAGGTCAAGTTTTTGCACACAATAAACAGCTTTTTTGTGTGCAATTTGTCAGAAAGCCATATTCAGCGGCGCGTTTTATGTGTACAAGGCAATCAGGTTCCTACCGAAATTCTGCCGAAACGGCTGTATACACAAGATCGGCCGAACGGCGTCTACAAAAACGGAACGGAACCTGCAGACAAATCTCCTCATACGCCGCCACGGCGCAAGAACAAAACTGGGAGCTGTCCATGTCCAACGCCGAAGAATTCCGCATCAAGCACATCGATACCTCGCTGCACAACGAGGACCTCGCCCCGCTCGCCCCGGAGAAACGCAAATGGGGCTGGTTCGAGATCTTCAACGTCTGGTCCAACGATATCCAGAGCCTGTTCGGCTACACCCTGGCCGCCACCCTGTTCATCTCCTACGGGCTCAACGGCTGGGCGGTGCTGGCCGGCATCGTCCTCGCCGGTTTCATCGTCATGGGCCTGGTGCAGCTGACCGGCAAGCCGAGCGTGAAGTACGGCATTCCCTTCCCGGTGTTCGCCCGTGCCAGCATGGGCGTGCGCGGCGCCAACTTCCCGGCCCTGGTCCGCGGCATAGTCGCGATCTTCTGGTACGGCGTGCAGACCTACTTCGCCTCCACCGCGGTGGCGCTGCTGCTCAACTCGCTGCTGCAGCCCGAGGCGCCGGCCACCTTCCTCGGCATGACCGCCATCGGCTGGCTGTCCTACCTGATCGTCTGCGTGTTCCAGGTGGCGCTGTTCATCCGCGGCATCGACTGGATCACCAAGTTCCTCAACTGGGCCGGGCCGCTGGTCTACGTGGTGATGATCGCGTTGATGGCGATGATCTGGTACCAGGCCGGCCCCAGCCTGCTCGGCGAGCTGGGCAACATCTTCGACGGCAGCGGCGAGTATGCTGCCGGCCCGGTAGCCGCCTTCTTCGCCGTGGTCGGCACCATGGTCGCCTACTTCGCCGCGGTGGTGATCAACTACGGCGACTTCGCCCGCTTCGTCAAAAGCGAAAAGCAGATGACCGTCGGCAACTTCCTCGGCCTGCCGGTGAGCCTGGCGTTCTTCTCGCTGATCGCCCTGGTGATCACCGCCGGCACCGTGGTGGTGTTCGGCGAGACGCTGACCAACCCCACCGACATCGTCGCGCGGGTGGACAACCTGAGCCTGACCATCATCGCCGCGCTGACCTTCTTCGCCGCGACCGTGGGCATCAACCTGGTGGCCAACTTCATCCCGCCGGCCTACGACCTGGCCAACCTGGCGCCGGCGCATATCAGCGCGCGCACCGGCGGCTTCATCACCGCGGCCATCGCCTTCTTCATCGGCGCGCTGTGGGTGGCCTTCATCAGCAACGTCGGCATCGCCGCCTTCGTCGACACCCTGGGCGCGGTGCTGGCGCCGCTGTACGGCATCATCGTCGCCGACTACTACCTGGTGCGCCGCGGCAAGCTCGACCTGCAGCAGCTGTTCAGCGCCGAGGTCGGTTCGGCCTACTACTTCGACGGCGGCTGGAACCGCAAGGCGCTGATCGCCTTCGCGGTGGCCTCGGTGTTCTCCGTCGCCTCGGTATGGACCCCGGGCCTGAGCCAGCTGTCCGGCTACGCCTGGATCTTCGGCGCACTGCTCGGTGCGGCCCTGCACTACGGGCTGATGCGTGGCCAGGCCCAGGCGGTGAAGCGCGCCAGCGCTGTCGTCTGAAGCCTCACGGGGTGGACGAAGCCGGCGCCCGTGCGCCGGCTTTGGCTTTCTGGCGTTCGAGAAAGTCCACCTTCCACTGCTCCAGGCCGATGTACTCGCTGTCCAGATTGGCCTCGACCCGGTGCTTGTCCTTCAGCGCCGCGACCTGCGCCGCGCGCTCGCCGAGAAAACGGTCGAAGCGCGCGATCAGCTCGGGCTGGCGAGCGCTCGACAGATGGAAGCTGCCGCGGGTGTGCGGCAGCTTGGGGTCGAACACCAGGGCGCCGGGGCGGGCGCGGATGTTGTCGAGGTAATGGGTCGCCACCACCACGTTGAAGTAGGCGCCATCGGTGTCCTGCTTCAGCGCCTGGCGAATCATCTGGCGCAGATCGTCGCTGTAGCTCAGGCGGATCTGTCCGCTGTCGATGCGCTGCTCGTAACCGCGCGGCGTCCAGCCCTGCACCATGGCCAGGCGAGCGATGCCCTCCAGCGCCTGGCCTTGCCGCTGCGGCGCCACCAGCACGCCGTCGACGTAATCGACCACCGCCTGGCTGTAGTGCAGGGTCATGCCGGCCTTCTGCGCCTGCGCCCAGTGCGGGCTGTCCGGGTACTTGAAATCGATCTCGCCGCGCTGCAGCGCCGGCAACAGCTGCTCCACCGGCAGCGCCTTGTAACTCAGGCTGATACCGCTGTCGGCGGCGAAGGTATCCAGCACCTCGCGGGCGAAACCGCGGTAGTCGCCCTGGGCGTCGAGGCTGTAGTGCGGGGCGAACGGCAGATCCTCGACGCCGACCACATAGCTTTGCGCCAGGGCAGTGGGCGTCAGCAGAACGGCAGACAGCAGACACAGTGGTACGGGCTTCATTGCAAGCCTCCTTATTGTTGTTCTGGGAATCCGGTCAGGCGGCTCAGCCGCCGGTCATGCTCATAAAGCGCACCACCTGTACCTGCTCGTCGCTGGCGAAGTGGTGCCGCTCGGGTTTCAGGCGCAGCGCCTCGATCAGCGCCTGGCGCAGGCGCGCGCCGTCGCCGGGGTGGGCGCGCAGCAGGCGCTTGAGATCCAGCGCGTTGTCGTGGCCGAGGCAGAGCACCAGCTTGCCCTCGGCGGTGACCCGCACGCGGTTGCAGTCGCCGCAGAAGTTGTGGCTGTGCGGGGAGATAAAACCGACCCGCGACTCGCTGCCGACCACCTGCCAGTAACGCGACGGCCCGCCGGTGACCTGGCTGCTGCGCACCAGCGCATGGCGCTGCTCGATGCGCGCGCGCACCTCGTCGCTGGAGCAGAAGGTCTGCTCGCGCCTGTGACTGACCACGCTGCCCAGCGGCATTTCCTCGATAAAGCTGATGTCCAGGCCGCGGGCGATGGCGAACTCGACCAGATCGAGCACCTCGTCGTCGTTGCGCCCGCGCTGCACCACGCTGTTGAGCTTGATCCGCTCGAAGCCGGCGGCGCGCGCCACGTCGATGCCGACCAGCACCTGGTCGAGCTTGTCGCGCCGGGTGAAGGCGGCGAAACGCTCGCGCTTGAGCGAATCCAGGCTGACGTTCAGGCGGCGCACGCCGGCCGCGCGCAGCTGCGGCGCCAGCTCGGCCAGCTGCGTGCCGTTGGTGGTGATCGCCAGGTCGTCCAGCTCCGCGCGCGCGCCCAGGCGCTGCAGCAGGCTCAGCAGGTTCTTGCGCACCAGCGGTTCGCCGCCGGTGATGCGCACGCGCCGCACCCCGAGACCGATAAAGGCGTCGGCCACGGCGTAGAGTTCTTCCAGGCTGAGAATCTGCTGGCGCGGGGCGAAGACCATGTCCTCGCTCATGCAGTAGGTGCAGCGAAAGTCGCAGCGGTCGGTGACCGACAGCCGCAGGTAGGTGATGCGCCGGCCGAAGGGGTCGACGAGTTGGGTCGTATGCACAGCCGGTCTCCTGCAGCGTCGCGCGCCGAGACTTTTTGTTATGGATATCGCTGACAGGGATAGAAACAGAAAAGCGATTTTTTGTATACAGGAATTTGACCCATGGGTCAGATAGCCGCTGTGCGGCCCGTGGCCGCTGGCTTGAGCCCCGCGCAAGGCCGGTGCTACCATGCCCGACCGCCGCCCGGCGGCTGAGCAGATCACAGGGCCTTATGACCAGCATTCGCGAACGAAACAAAGAGCTGATCCTGCGCGCGGCCAGCGAAGAGTTCGCCGACAAGGGCTTCGCCGCCACCAAGACCAGCGACATTGCGGCCAAGGCAGGCCTGCCCAAGCCCAACGTCTACTACTACTTCAAGTCCAAGGAAAACCTCTACCGCGAGGTGTTGGAAAGCATCATCGAACCGCTGCTGGCCGCCTCCGCGCCGTTCAACCAGGCGGGCCACCCGAGCGAGGTGCTGACCGCCTACATCCGCTCGAAGATCCGCATCTCCCGCGAGCTGCCTTACGCCTCCAAGGTATTCGCCAGCGAGATCATGCACGGCGCGCCGCACCTGTCGCCGGAGCAGACCGAGCAGCTCAATGCCCAGGCCAAGCACAACATCGCCTGCATCCAGCGCTGGGTCGACAAGGGCCTGATGGCGCAGGTCGATCCGCACCACCTGCTGTTCAGCATCTGGGCCGCGACCCAGACCTATGCCGACTTCGACTGGCAGATCTCCACCGTCACCGGCAAGGCCAGCCTGGACGACGCCGACTACGAAGCCGCGGCGCAGACCATCATCCGCCTGGTGCTCAAGGGGTGCGAAGTGGCTCCGGCGCCGTCCACGGCTTCCGAGCTGGTGAGCAGCGTCTAAGCGGCTGACCGCAGCAGGGTGCACCGTGCGTACCGAGTTAAAGAGATGTTCGGCATCCTGCAGGACGCATCGCGCCTTACCGATCCACCGCTCTGGGGGATGTAAAAAGCGACATCCACCCTACGCAACGACCTGGAAACAGTGGGCGGCGCTTTAGCGGCGACGCCTCCAAGCCGCAGTCGCGGCCAAAGCCCCTCCCACAGTCGTAGCCCGCTCAATCCGGGCATAACGCGCACCGGCGCTAAAGCCGGTGCGCACGCCCCCCCTACGCCCCGGCATCCGCCTTCAGCCCCAGCGACTCCAGTGCGCTGACCGCACACTGCTCGTCGATATCCGAGGTGTCGCCGGTGATGCCGACGGCGCCGATCACTTCGCCGCGCTCGTCGCGGATCAGCACGCCGCCCGGCGCCGGCACCAGGCTGCCCTGGGCCAGGTTGTTCACCGCCCCGATAAAGGCCGGGCGCTGCTGCGCGTCGGCGGCGATCAGGCGCGAGCCCTTGCCCAGAGCCAGCGCACCCCAGGCCTTGCCGATGGCGATCTGCGGGCGCAGCAGGCTGGCGCCGTCCTCGCGCTGCAGGCAGATCAGATGCCCGCCGGCATCCAGTACGGCGACGGTCAGCGGCGCCGCCTTTATCTCGCGGCCCACGGCCAGCGCGCGGTTACCGATGGCGTTGGCGGTTTGCAGGTTCAAGTTGCTCATGCGGATGACTCCTGAAGTGACGAAGGGAACGAAACGCCCGGAGCGAGGCCGGCACTGCGCATGCCGACGGCCCCAGGCAATCCAAAGCTCGCCCTCACTATCCCACCAGAAACAAAAAATTCAACCACTACATACAATATTATTTTTTATTGTATACAGTTAGCGCGACACACCTCTTCGCCTGCACTGCCAACCCCGTCAAACGGGCGTTTCAAAAGAATTTGGCCCAGGCGACAGGCTGCACCGGAAAAATTGTTGACCGCGAAGTCATGGCCTGCATAGAATCCGAGCCAGGTGTTTTGTATACAATCTGATAACAAAAGAGGCACAAGATTATGGCCAGAATGAGAGCAATCGAGGCAGCCGTACTGGTGATGCGCCGCGAAGGCGTCGATACCGCGTTCGGCGTCCCCGGCGCTGCCATCAACCCCCTGTATGCCGCACTGAAGAAACTCGGTGGCATCGATCACGTCCTGGCCCGTCACGTCGAAGGCGCTTCGCACATGGCCGAGGGTTACACCCGCACCAATGCCGGCAACATCGGCGTGTGCATCGGCACCTCCGGCCCGGCCGGCACCGACATGGTCACCGGCCTGTACTCGGCGTCGGCCGACTCCATCCCGATTCTGTGCATCACCGGCCAGGCGCCGCGTGCGCGCATGCACAAGGAAGATTTCCAGGCGGTCGACATCACCAGCATCGTCGGCCCGGTAACCAAGTGGGCGACCACCGTGATGGAACCCGGCCAGGTGCCGCGCGCCTTCCAGCGCGCCTTCCAGGAAATGCGCAGCGGCCGTCCCGGCCCGGTGCTGATCGACCTGCCGTTCGACGTGCAGATGGCCGAGATCGAATTCGACATCGACGCCTACGAGCCGCTGCCGGTGGCCAAGCCGACCACCAGCCGCATCCAGGCCGAGAAAGCCATCGCCCTGCTCAACGAAGCCGAGCGCCCGCTGCTGGTCGCCGGTGGCGGCATCTTCAATGCCGACGCGGCGGACAAGCTGGTGGAATTCGCCGAGCTGACCGGCGTACCGGTGGTGCCGACCCTGATGGGCTGGGGCGCGATCCCCGACGACCATAAGCTGATGGTCGGCATGGTCGGCCTGCAGACCTCGCACCGCTACGGCAACGCCACCCTGCTCGCCTCCGACCTGGTGTTCGGCATCGGCAACCGCTGGGCCAACCGTCACACCGGTTCGGTGGAGGTCTACACCGAGGGCCGCAAGTTCATCCACGTCGACATCGAACCGACCCAGATCGGCCGCGTGTTCAACCCGGATCTGGGCATCGTCTCCGACGCCGGCGCCGCGCTGGACGCCTTCCTCGAAGTGGCCCGCGAGTGGCAGGCCGCCGGCAAGCTGAAGGACCGCAGCGCCTGGGTCGAAGCCTGCCGCGAGCGCAAGCGCACCCTGCAGCGCAAGACCCACTTCGACAACGTGCCGGCCAAGCCGCAGCGCGTCTACGAAGAGATGAACGAAGCCTTCGGCAAGGACACCTGCTACGTCAGCACCATCGGCCTGTCGCAGATCGCCGGCGCGCAGTTCCTCCACGTCTACAAGCCGCGCCACTGGATCAACTGCGGCCAGGCCGGCCCGCTGGGCTGGACCATTCCGGCGGCCCTCGGCGTGGTCAAGGCCGACCCGAACCGCAACGTGGTGGCGCTGTCCGGCGACTACGACTTCCAGTTCATGATCGAGGAGCTGGCCGTCGGCGCGCAGTTCAACCTGCCGTACATCCACGTGCTGGTGAACAACTCCTACCTGGGCCTGATCCGTCAGGCGCAGCGCGGCTTCGACATCGACTACTGCGTGCAGCTGGCGTTCGAGAACATCAACGCGCCGGAGCTCAACGGTTACGGCGTCGATCACGTCGCCGTGGTCGAGGGCCTGGGCTGCAAGGCGATCCGCGTGTTCGACCCGAACGAGCTGCAGAACGCCTTCGCCGAAGCCAAGCGCCTGATGGCCGAGCACCGCGTGCCGGTGGTGGTGGAGATCATCCTGGAGCGCGTCACCAACATCTCCATGGGCACCGAGATCAACGCCATCAACGAGTTCGAGGAACTGGCCGAGCGCGGCGTCGACGCGCCGACCGCCATCTCGCTGCTGGATTGATCCGTCCGCCGGGTGTGCCACGCGCACCCGGCCACCACGACGTAGCCCGGATGCAATCCGGGAAGACCGCAACACCGCCCCGGATTGCATCCGGGCTACGACAAGGAGCACACCATGCCCCGTTTTGCTGCCAACCTGTCCATGCTGTTCACCGAAGTGGACTTCCTGGACCGTTTCGCCGCCGCCGCCGAAGCCGGTTTCAGCGGCGTGGAATACCTCTTCCCCTATGACTTCCCGGTGGAAGAGATCAAGGCCCGCCTGGACGCCAACCAGCTCGAGCAGGTGCTGTTCAACCTGCCGGCCGGCGACTGGGGCAAGGGCGAGCGCGGCATCGCCTGCCACCCGGATCGCGTCGAGGAGTTCCGCGCCGGCGTCGACCAGGCCATCGCCTACGCCAAGGTGCTGGGCAACAAGCAGATCAACTGCCTGGCCGGCATCCGCCCGCAGGGCCTGGACTGCGCGACCGTGGAAAAGACCTTCGTCGACAACCTGCGCTACGCGGCCGACAAGCTGGCCGGCGCCGGTATCCGCCTGGTCATGGAAGCCATCAACACCCGCGACATCCCCGGCTTCTACCTGAACAACACCAAGCAGGCCCTGGACATCCGCGACAAGGTCGGCAGCATCAACCTGTACCTGCAGTACGACATCTACCACATGCAGATCATGGAAGGTGACCTGGCCCGCACGGTTGAGAGCAACCTGGCCGCCATCAACCACGTGCAGCTGGCCGACAACCCGGGCCGCAACGAGCCGGGCACCGGCGAGATCAACTACCGCTTCCTCTTCGAGCACCTGGATCGCATCGGCTACCAGGGCTGGATCGGCTGTGAATACAAGCCGGCAACCACCACCGCTGCCGGCCTCGGCTGGATGAAAGCGCATAACGCAATCTGAGGAGACTCTACGCATGGCTAAAATCGGATTTATCGGCACCGGCATCATGGGCAAGCCCATGGCGCAGAACCTGCAGAAGGCCGGCCACACCCTGTTCTTCTCCGAGCACTTCGACAAGGCGCCGGCCGACCTGCTGGGCGACAACGGCATCGCCCTGGCCAACCCGAAGGAAGTGGCCCAGGAAGCCGAATTCATCATCGTCATGGTCCCGGACACCCCGCAGGTCGAAGACGTGCTGTTCCGCGACAACGGCATCGCCCAGGGCGTCGGCGCCGGCAAGGTGGTGATCGACATGAGCTCGATCTCCCCCACCGCCACCAAGGCCTTCGCCGAGAAGATCAAGGCCACCGGCGCCGCCTACCTGGACGCCCCGGTGTCCGGCGGCGAAGTCGGCGCCAAGGCCGCGACCCTGTCGATCATGGTCGGTGGCTGCCCGAACGCCTTCGAACGCGCCCTGCCGCTGTTCCAGGCCATGGGCAAGAACATCACCCGCGTCGGCGGCAACGGCGACGGCCAGACCGCCAAGGTGGCCAACCAGATCATCGTCGCGCTGAACATCCAGGCAGTCGCCGAAGCCCTGCTGTTCGCCGCCAAGAACGGCGCCGACCCGGCCAAGGTGCGTGAAGCGCTGATGGGCGGCTTCGCCGGCTCGAAGATCCTCGAAGTGCACGGCGAGCGCATGATCAAGGGCACCTTCGATCCGGGCTTCCGCATCAGCCTGCACCAGAAGGACCTCAACCTGGCGCTGTCCGGCGCCCGCGAGCTGGGCCTGAACCTGCCCAACACCGCCAACGCCCAGCAGGTGTTCAGCACCTGCGCGGCCCTCGGCGGCAGCGGCTGGGACCACTCCGCCCTGATCAAGGGTCTGGAGCACATGGCCAACTTCAATATCCGCGGCGAGTAAATCGCCGCACACGGCGCACGGTAGGGTGCGCCGTGCGCACCGATTGGCCGGGCGAGCCCCGGCACCCTTTCGACCTTCCTGGCAGGAGGTGTCACGGCCCGATTGCCAGGTCGGTCGATTCCACTCCCCAGGCGCTGCCATGCGGCGCCTGCGGACTGGAATCGATCCAGCGTCACCCCAGAACAAGAGAAAGCCGCCATGACCTTCGACCCGCAACGCCTGCTGCGCGACCTGTTCGCCACCGCCATCGCCGCCGCGCATCCGCGCCAGGTGCTGGCCGACCACTTGCCCGCCGACCGCAGCGGCCGCGTCATCGTCATCGGCGCCGGCAAGGCCGCCGCGGCCATGGCCGAGGTGATCGAGCAGGAGTGGCAAGGCGAGGTCAGCGGCCTGGTGGTGACCCGCTACGAGCACGGCGCCGACTGCAAGAAGATCGAAGTGGTGGAAGCCGCCCACCCGGTGCCGGACGACGCCGGCGAGCGCGTCGCCCGCCGCGTGCTGGAGCTGGTGTCGAACCTTGGCGAAGACGACCGGGTAATCTTCCTGCTTTCCGGCGGCGGCTCCTCGCTGCTGGCGCTGCCGGCCGAGGGCATCAGCCTCCAGGACAAGCAGGCGATCAACAAGGCGCTGCTCAAATCCGGCGCCACCATCGGCGAGATGAACTGCGTGCGCAAGCACCTCTCGGCGATCAAGGGCGGCCGTCTGGCCAAGGCCTGCTGGCCGGCTACCGTCTACACCTACGCTATCTCCGACGTGCCCGGCGACGAGGCCACGGTGATCGCATCCGGCCCCACAGTGGGCGACCCGACCACCTCGGCAGAAGCCCTGGCGATTCTCGCCCGCTACGCCATCGACATCCCGGCCAACGTGCGCGCCTGGCTGCAGGACCCGCGCTCGGAAACGGTCAAGCCGGGCGATCCGGTACTCGCCCGCAGCCACTTCCAGCTGATCGCCACCCCACAGCAATCGCTCGACGCCGCCGCCGCCAAGGCCGAAGCGGCCGGTCTGCCGGTGTTGATTCTCGGCGACCTGGAAGGCGAGTCGCGTGACGTGGCCAAGGTGCATGCCGGCATCGCCCGCCAGGTGCAGCTGCACGGCCAGCCGATCAAACCGCCATGCGTGATTCTTTCCGGCGGCGAAACCACCGTCACCGTACGCGGCAACGGCCGCGGCGGGCGCAACGCCGAATTCCTCCTCAGCCTCACCGACAGCCTCAAGGGCCTGCCCGGCGTCTACGCGCTGGCCGGCGACACCGACGGCATCGACGGCTCCGAAGACAACGCCGGCGCGATCATGACGCCCTACAGCCATGCCCGCGCCGGCATCAAGGGCCTGTCTGCCCGCGACGAACTGGACAACAACAACGGCTATGGCTACTTCGCCGCCCTCGACGAGCTGATCGTCACCGGGCCGACCCGTACCAACGTCAACGATTTCCGCGCCATTCTGATTCTCGAGAGCCCTGCCCAATGAACGCCGACAAGAAAGTGAAGATCCTCGCCACCCTCGGGCCGGCGATCCGCGACGCCGCGCATATCCGCCAGCTGGTGGAAGCCGGGGTCAACCTGTTCCGCCTCAACTTCAGCCACGGCGAACACGCCGATCACGCCCAGCGCTACCAGTGGGTGCGCCAGGTGGAGCGCGAGCTGGGCCAGCCCATCGGCATCCTCATGGACCTGCAGGGGCCGAAGCTGCGTGTCGGCCGCTTTGCCGACGGCAAGGTGCAACTGGTCAACGGCCAGAGCCTGCGCCTGGACCTGGACGCCACGCCCGGCGACGCCAGCCGGGTCAACCTGCCCCACCCAGAAATCATCGAAGCCCTGCAGCCGGGCATGAGCCTGCTGCTGGACGACGGCCGCCTGCGCCTGAAGGTGACCGCCAAGCAGGCCGATGCCGTGATCACCGAGGTGATCGCCGGTGGCGAGCTGTCCGACCGCAAGGGCGTCAACGTGCCCGAGGCCGTGCTGCAGCTGTCGCCGCTGACCGAGAAGGACCGCCGCGACCTGGCGTTCGGCCTGGAGCTGGGCGTGGACTGGGTGGCACTGTCGTTCGTGCAGCGCCCCGAGGACATAGTCGAGGCCCGTGAACTGATCCAGGGCAAGGCCTTCCTCATGGCCAAGATCGAGAAGCCCTCGGCGGTGCAGCATCTCGAAGAAATCGCCAAGCTGTGCGACGCCATCATGGTGGCGCGCGGTGACCTGGGCGTGGAAGTGCCGGCCGAGAACGTGCCGCGCATTCAGAAGGACATCGTGCGCACCTGCCGCCAACTGGGCCGCCCGGTGGTCGTCGCCACGCAGATGCTCGAATCCATGCGCTTCTCCCCGGCACCGACCCGCGCCGAAGTCACCGACGTGGCCAACGCCGTGGCCGAAGGCGCCGATGCAGTGATGCTGTCGGCCGAGACCGCCTCCGGCGACTACCCGCTGGAAACCGTGCAGATGATGAGCAAGATCATCCGCCAGGTGGAGAACGGCCCGGACTACCAGAGCCAGCTCGACGTCGGCCGCCCGCAGGCCGAGGCCACCGCCAGCGACGCCATCAGCTGCGCCATTCGCCGCATCAGCGCGATCCTGCCGGTGGCGGCATTGGTCAACTACACCGAATCCGGCAGCTCCAGCCTGCGCGCCTCGCGCGAGCGGCCCAAGGCGCCGATCCTCAGCCTGACCCCGAGCCTGACCACCGCACGCCGCCTGACCGTGGCCTGGGGCATCTACTCGGTGGTCAACGAGCGCCTGCACAAGGTCGAGGAAGTCACCAGCACCGCACTGGAGATCGCCCAGGCCCAGGGCATGGCCCAGCGCGGCGACACCGTGGTGATCACCGCCGGCGAACCCTTCGGCCAGCCCGGCAGCACCAACAGCCTGAGGATCGAAACCCTGCACTGAGCCGGCGGCGCTCAACGCAATACAGCACCGTAGCCCAGATGAAATCCGGGGAAATCCCCTGTTTCCCCGGCTTCATCCGCACTACACGCGGCCTTGTGGGAGCGGCTTCAGCCGCGAATGAATCCAGGAAGAACGCGCTCCCCGAGCCCCGCGCGGGCATAACCAGTTTGCAGGCGCCCATCGGGCGCCTCTTTTTGTTTCGAGTCCAGCATGTCGCCTCTCTCTTCCCAGCACGCCCTGCAAGGCCTGCGCGCCCTGCTTTGCGGCTTCGCCCAGATCTTCCTGCAGCAGCACCCCGGTTGCGGCCTGCTGGTGCTGCTGGCGATTGTGCTCGGCGCACCCGACCTGCTCGGCGGCGCGCTGCTCGGCGGCCTGGCCTCGATGCTGGTGGCGCAGCGCCGCGGCTACCCGCAGGCGGACATCGCCATCGGCCTGTACGGCTACAACGGCATCCTGCTCGGCCTGCTGCTCAGCCTGAAACTGGCCTGGACACCGCTGCTGCCGCTGCTGATCGTCGCCAGCGCCGGGCTCTCCAGCCTGCTGCTGGCCCCCTGGATGCGGCGCATGCGCCAGCATGGCTGGCTGCCGGCTTTCACCTTCCCGTTCGTCGTGCTGGGCTGGGCGCTGCTGGCCCTGGCCGCCCCGCTGGGCCTGCCGCCGGCAGCGCCAGCGCTGGCGCCCGCCACGCCCGAGCTGGCCGGCGTGGAGCTGCTGCTGGCGGTGCTGCGCGGCCTGGGCCAGGTCATCTTCCTCGACGCGCCGCTGGCCGGCCTCGCCCTGCTACTCGGCCTGCTGCTGGCCGACCGCCGCGCCGCACTGTGGGCCGTGCTGGGCTCGAGCGCCGGCTTCGCCCTCGCCCTGCTGCAGGGCTGGCCCAGCGACGGCGCCCTGGCCGGACTCTACGGCTACAACGCCAGCCTCGCCGCCATCGCGTTGGCCCAGGTGCAGCGCAACCCCATCGCGCCGCTGTGCGGCCTGCTGCTGGCCCTGCTGCTGCAACCGGGTTTCGCCGCTCTCGAAATACCGGCGCTGACCATGCCCTTTATCCTCGCCTGCTGGCTGGTCAAGGCCAGTGCGCAACGCTGGCGTCAGGCGGTGAAGGACAGTGCGCCGCGGCGCCAACCCTGAACAGTCTCGACCGGGCCGATCCCCAGTACGCAGAACGGCGCCCTGGGGCGCCGTGTGTCGAGCGGACAGACTTCAGCGACTCTGATAATGCCGGTAGAGCCCCGGCGGGATGCCGCTGCTGTCGGTGGCGCGCCAGGGCCCGCCGGGCTGCGGCGACCAGCTCCAGCCGCTGGCCCAGCGATAGAAGATGCGCTCGCGGTAGTAGAGGTCGCGCGCGCCCTCGACCACGTAGACGCCCAGCGCCGGGTTCCAGTGGCTGGCCACGCCCGGCGGCGGCGCGTAGCGCGGGTGGGACGGCTGCTGCACCGGCGGCAGCGAGCCGACCGGCGCACTGGGCTGCACGGCGCAACCGACCAGGCTCAGGCTGAGCGCGCCGAGCAGCGCCAGGCGCTTCATTGCGCCTGACCGTCGCGGCTGTCGATCAGCAGCGCCTGGGTGTCGCGAGCGGTGTTCGACACCGGCCCGCGCTGGCCGATCCACTCGCCACGGGTGGCATTGCCCTCGCGCGATACCCGCGCCACCAGCTGTACCTGGGCAAAGCCGGACAGCTTGAGCTCGGGCATCATCGCATCGACATCCGACAGGCTGACCTGCGCCGGCAGGTCGGAAACCTTCAGGCGCTTGACCGCCAGCGGCATGGGCGGGCCGCTCAAGGCGCGGGCGAAGACGAACACGCTGTCGTCCGGCTGTACCTGCGCCTGTACCTCGGGCGACAGCGCCACGCTGACTTCCAGGGCATGCACCTTGGCGCCCGGCGCGGCGGCGGCCGGCGGCTGCTCGCCTGCGCCAATCTGCTGACGGGCGCGCTCGATGCCGCCGGCAATTGCCGCGCGCGACGGGTCCTGTTCCGGCAGCACCGCCACCAGACGCTCCCAGTAGCGCACCGCATCGGCGTAACGCTGGCTCTCGTAGGCGGCGATGCCGAGCAGGCCGAGGCTGGTCACCTCTTGCGGGTCGGTCTTCAGCGCCTCGTCGGTCAGCGCCTGCAGCTGGTCGTTCCACTGCTTGCCGCCGGCGAAGTACAGCGCCTGCGCCCACTGGCCGAGCAGCTCCGGCGCACGGCCGGCCCGCTTCACCGCCTGCTCGAAGGCCTTGGCCGCATCACCGGCGCGTTCCTGGGCCATATAGGTGCGGCCGAGGAAGTACCAGGCCTCGGCAGACTCCGGGTTGTCCTTGAGCGACTGTTCCAGGCGCACGGTCATCTCTTCGATGCTCTGCGGCTGCTGCGTGGCCAGCTGGCGGGTCTGCTCGACCTGAGCCAGGGCGCCCCAGTGCAGGTACAGGCCGACGCCCAGCAGCGGCACCAGGATGGCGGCGAGCAGTGGGATCTTGCCGCCGAGCACGCCGCTGCGGCGCTGCACGCCTTCGGTATCGGCCAGCAGTTCGCGCGCGGCCTCGGCGCGGCCGGCCTCGAGCTGGGCGTCGTCGAGCACGCCGGCCTGGCGCTGGGTTTCCAGCTCCTGCAGGCGCTCCTGGTAGAGGGTGACGTTGAGGGCGGTGCGGTCTTCCTCGGCCTGCAGCTTGCGAATGCGCAGCACCGGGATCAGCAGAAACGCCAGGGCGGTCAGCAGCAGCAACCCGGCGGGCAACCAGAAATCGATCATTGGTCTTTCTTGTCCTGAGAGTTTTGCTCGAGCAGCGCGGCGAGGCGCTGCTGCTCATCGGCGGAGAGGCCGGCGGCCGGGCGCGTCTTCTGCTGCTTGCGGCGGCGCAGGACGATGGTCCCGAGCACGCCGAAGCCGATCAGCAGCAGGCCGGCCGGGCCGTACCAGAGCAGCAGGGTGCGCCCGGTGACGGGCGGGTTGTAGAGCACGAAGTCGCCGTAGCGCGAGACCAGGAAGTCGATGATCTGCTCGTTGCTCTTGCCCTCCTCCAGCATGCGGAAGATCTCGCTGCGCAGGTCCATGGCGATCGGCGCGTCGGAGTCGGCGATGTTCTGGTTCTGGCACTTGGGGCAGCGCAGTTCTTCGATCAGGTTGCGGTAGCGCTGGCGCTCCGCCTCGCTGGCGAACTCGAAGGTGTCGATGGCAGCCTGGGCGCCGGCCAGCAGGCCCAGGCTGAGACCGCAACTGAGCAGCAGGCGCTTCATGGCTGCACCTCGTCGACCAGTTGCTGGTAGATCGGCGCCAGCTTCTCGCGCCAGACGCGCTCGTCGATGGTGCCGACGAACTTGTGGCGGATGATGCCCTGGGCATCGACGAAGAAGGTTTCCGGCGCGCCGTACACGCCCAGGTCCAGGCCCAGGCTGCCCTTGGCGTCCTCGATGTTGAGCTGGTAGGGGTTGTGCAGGTCGCGCAGCCATTGCTGCGCCGGCGCGCGTTCGTCCTTGTAGTTGACCCCGTGGATCACCACGCCGGCCTCGGCCAGCTTGTTCAGCACCGGGTGCTCGTGGCGACAGGCCGGGCACCAGGTGGCCCAGACGTTGACCAGCGCCGGTTTGCCCTTGAGGTCCTCCTGAGTCAGGGTGCGCGCCGGATCGTCCAGCGACGGCAGGCTGAAGGCCGGGAAGGGCTTGCCGATCAGCGCCGACGGCAGCTCGGAGATGTCTCCCTTCTGCATCTGCAACCATGAGATATACGCAAAGGAACCCAGAATACCGGCGACAAAAGCGATAAAAATCACACGCACATAGATACTCATCCGTTCGCCCCCTGTTCCGCCATGCCGAGGGCCTCGCGCACGCGGGTGCGCACCTTGATCCGGTAACGCGAATCGCTGGCGGCAAGGAAACCGCCGAGGCCCATCAGCAGTGCGCCCAGCCAGATCCAGCGGACGAAGGGTTTGATGTGCACGCGCACCGCCCAGGCGCCCTGCTCGAGCGGCTCGCCGAGGGCGACGAAGAGGTCGCGGGTGAAGCCGGCGTCGATGCCCGCCTCGGTCATGGTCGCCTGCTGCACGGTGTACAGACGCTTCTCCGGGTGCAGCACCTTGATCTGCCGCTCGCCGTCGAACACGCGCACCGTGCCCTTGTCGGAGATGAAGTTGGGGCCCTCATGGTGCACCGCACCGTCGAACTGGAAGCGATAACCGCCCAGTTCCACCGAATCGCCCGGCGCCATGCGCAGGTCGCGCTCGTAGCTGCCCAGGCTGGTCAGCACCACGCCGAGGGCACACAGGGCGAAACCGAAATGTGCCATCTGCATGCCCCAGTAGCTGTGACCGAGGCTCGGCAGGCCCTTGAGCAGGCCCTTGTGGCGGGTCTTGTCGAGGATGTCGCGGGCACCGGCCAGCACCACCCAGGCCGCCAGCAGGCAGACGGCGAGCACCGCCCAGTGGAAGTCGCCGTGGACGAAGGTGGCGACCAGCGCCAGCACCACGCTGGCCACCAGCACCGGCGCCAGCATGCGCCCGAGCCAGTGCAGCGGGGTGTCCTTCCAGCGCACCAGCACGCCGACGCTGATCACCGCCATCAACAGCGCCATCAGCGGCACGAACAGCGCGTTGAAGTAAGGCGGGCCGACCGACAGCTTGGCCCCGGTCAGGGCGTCGAGCACCAGCGGGTAGAGGGTGCCGAGCAGGATCATCGCCGCGGCCACCACCAGCACGATGTTGTTGACCAGCAGCAGGGTCTCGCGCGACCACAGGCCGAAGCCGACCTGGCTGCGCACCACCGGCGCGCGCAGGGCGAACAGCGCCAGCGAGCCGCCCACCACCAGCAGCAGGAAGGCGAGGATGAACACGCCGCGCTCGGGGTCGGTGGCGAAGGCATGCACCGAGGTCAGCACCCCGGAACGCACCAGGAAGGTACCGAGCAGGCTGAGGGAGAAGGCGGCGATGGCCAGCAGCACGGTCCAGCTCTTGAACACCCCGCGCTTCTCGGTCACCGCCAGCGAATGGATCAAGGCCGTCCCGACCAGCCAGGGCATAAAGGAGGCGTTCTCCACCGGATCCCAGAACCACCAGCCGCCCCAGCCCAGTTCGTAGTAGGCCCACCAGGAGCCCAGGGCGATGCCGATGCCGAGGAAGGCCCAGGCGACTATGGTCCAGGGCCGCGACCAGCGCGCCCAGGCGGCGTCCAGCTTGCCGCCGAGCAGCGCGGCGATGGCGAAGGCGAAGGCCACCGAGAAGCCGACGTAGCCCATGTACAGCATCGGTGGATGGACGATCAGGCCGAAGTCCTGCAGCAGCGGGTTGAGGTCGCGGCCGTCCATCGGCGCATTTGGCAGCAGGCGCTCGAAGGGGTTGGAGGTGACGATCAGAAACAGCAGGAAGCCGATGCTGATCATGCCCATCACCGCCAGCACGCGGGCCAGCATCTCTTCCGGCAAGTGGCGGGAGAAGATCGCCACGGCGAAGGTCCAGCCGGCCAGGATCAGCGCCCACAGCAGCAGCGAGCCCTCGTGCGCGCCCCACACGGCGCTGAACTTGTAGTACCAGGGCAGCGCGCTGTTGGAGTTGTTGGCCACGTAGGCGACGGAGAAGTCGTCGACCATGAAGGCGTAGGTCAGGCAGAGGAAGGAAAACAGCAGGAAGGCGAACTGGCCCCAGGCGGCCGGCTGCGCCAGGCTCATCCACTGGTGGTCGCCGCGCCAGGCGCCGATCAGCGGCAGCGTGGCCTGCACCAGGCACAGGCACAGCGCCAGGATCATCGCCAGATGGCCGAGCTCGGGAATCATTGCGCACTCTCCTGCTGGTAGGCCTGTTTGCCGGCGGTGGCGGCGTCGTGCTGCTGCTTCATGCCGCTCTTTTCCAGCGCCTGCATCACTTCCGGCGGCATGTAGTTCTCGTCGTGCTTGGCCAGCACCTCGTCGGCCACCAGCACGCCCTGCTCGTTGACCTTGCCCAGGGCGACGATGCCCTGGCCCTCGCGGAACAGGTCGGGGAGGATGCCCTGGTAGCGGATGGTGATGCCCTTGGCGCCGTCGGTGACCACGAAGTCCACCTCCAGGCTGTCCGGCGAGCGCTTCACCGAGCCCTCCTCCACCAGCCCGCCGGCGCGGATGCGGGTATCGAGCGGCGCCTCGCCGTCGGCGATCTGGGTCGGGGTGTAAAACAGGTTGATGTTCTCCTGCAGCGCGGTCAGCGCCAGGGCCACGGCGATGCTGACGCCGCAGAGGATGGCCAGAACGATGTACAGACGTTTCTTGCGGACCGGATTCACTTCGACTTCTCCCGGCGCAAACGGCGCGCCTCGTCTTGCAGGTAACGGCGGCGCGCCAGGATCGGCCACGCCACATTCAGCGCCAGCACCGCCAGGCTGATGCCGTAGGCGCTCCACACGTAGGCGCCATGGCTGCCCATGGCGAGAAACTCGGCGAAGGAGGAAAAACTCATGCCTTGCCCTCCACCAGGGATTCGACCTCGGCTTTCACCCAACTGCTGCGCGCCTCGCGCTTGAGCACCTCGGTGCGCATGCGGTAGAGCAGCACGGCGCCGAAGAAGCAGTAGAAGCCGAGCACGGCGAGCAGCAGCGGTAGCCACATTTCCACCGGCATGGCCGGCTTCTCGGTGATCCTGAAGGTGGCGGTCTGGTGCAGCGAGTTCCACCACTCCACCGAGTACTTGATGATCGGGATATTGACCACC
Source organism: Pseudomonas sp. AOB-7 (assembly GCF_003696305.1). Lineage (GTDB taxonomy): Bacteria > Pseudomonadota > Gammaproteobacteria > Pseudomonadales > Pseudomonadaceae > Aquipseudomonas. The sequence goes on from NZ_RFFK01000004.1 coordinate 74,893, forward strand.
CCGACTATGGCCAGCACGGCGCAGGCCTTGGCCGCGCTGTCGCGGTTGCTGATGGCGTTGCCCAGGGCGATCACGCCGAAGTAGAGGAACAGCAGGATCAGCATCGAGGTCAGGCGCGCGTCCCACACCCAATAGGTGCCCCAGGTCGGCTTGCCCCAGATGGCGCCGGTGAGCAGGGCGATGGCGGTCATCCAGGCGCCGATGGGCGCGGCCTGCTGCAGGGCGACGTCGGCCAGCTTCATCTTCCACACCAGGCCGACCAGGCCGGCGACCGCCAGCATCACGTAGATCGACTGGGCGAGGAAGGCCGCCGGCACGTGGATGTAGATGATCCGAAAGCTGTTGCCCTGCTGGTAGTCCGGCGGCGCGAAGGCCAGGCCCCAGACCAGCCCGGCGGCGATCAGCAGCCCGGCGGCGATGCTCAGCCAGGGCAGCCAGCGGCCGCTGATCTCATAGAACCACTTGGGCGAACCCCACTTGTGAAACCACGTCCAGTTCATCGCTCGACTCATCACTCAAACGTGGCCCGGATGCAATCCGGGGAAGCGCGGGCCACGGTTCACGGTTCGTTATTATTCGCCGACGCTGATGGTCAGGCCGGCGGCAATTGCAAAAGGTGTCAGGGTCACCGCCAGGGCGGTGAGGCTGGCCAGCCACAACAGGTGGCCGGTCGCCGGCAATCCTTGCAGGGCCGCCTGCAGCGCCCCGCTGCCGAGAATCAGCACCGGGATGTACAGCGGCAGAATCAGCAGCGCCAGCAGCAGGCCGCCACGCTTGAGACCGACGGTGAGCGCCGCGCCCACCGCGCCGAGCAGGCTCAGCACCGGGGTGCCGAGCAGCAGCGACAGCAGCAGCACCGGCAGGCAGCGCCCGGGCAGGCCGAGCATCAGCGCCAGCAGGGGCGCCAGCAGCACCAGCGCCAGACCGCTGAACAGCCAGTGTGCCAGCACCTTGGCCAACACCAGAAGAGGCAGGGGGTGCGACGAAAGGACCCACTGTTCCAGCGAGCCGTCCTCGAAATCGCTGCGGAAAAGCCCGTCCAGCGAGAGCAGCACGGCCAATAGCGCCGCCACCCACACCAGCCCCGGCGAAAGGGTTTGCAACAATTGCGTCTCCGGCCCCACCGCCAGCGGGAACAGCGCGACCACTATGGCGAAGAACACCAGCGGATTGGCCAGTTCGGCCGGACGCCGCGCCAGCAGGCGCATTTCACGGGCGAGCAGCAGGCTGAAGACGTTGCTCATGCGGCGTGCTGCCCCAGGTCCAGTTCGCGGTAGGTGGCCGGCTTGTGCTGCAGGCTGTGGTGGGTGGTCAGCACCACCACCCCGCCGCGCTCGCAGTGCGCCGCCAGGTGCTGCTCCAGCTGCGCCACCCCTTGCTTGTCCAGCGCGGTGAAAGGCTCGTCGAGCACCCACAGCGGCGGCGCATCGGTCAGGTACAGGCGCGCCAGGGCGACGCGGCGCTGCTGACCGGCGGACAGGGTGTGGCTGGGCACGTCCTCGAAGCCGCGCAGGCCGACGGCGGCCAGCGCCTGCCAGATCGCCTCGCGGCCGACCGGGGTGTGCAGCGCGCAGAGCCAGGCCAGGTTTTCCTCGGCGCTCAGCAGGCCCTTGATGCCGGCGGCGTGGCCGATCCACAAGAGATTGCGCGCCAGTTCGCCGCGCTGTTCGGCCAGCGGCCTACCCTGCAGGCGGATGCTGCCGGCGGTGGGCTGCATCAGCCCGGCCAGCAGGCGCAGCAGGCTGGTCTTGCCGCTGCCGTTGGGGCCGCTGATCTGCAGCATGTCGCCGGCCTGCAGATGAAAATGCAGGTGTTCGAAAAGCATGCGCCAATCCCGCTCACAGCTGAGCGCCACGGCTTCGAGAAGGGGGGCGGGAGGTGTCATCGCTACCTGGCAGGGTTAAAGTCGGCGGTGCCCCGGCCGCTATACTGACGCGAGCCGGAAGTGCGGTGCGGAACGGGGCGGCATTATACATGTCGCATCACTGTCCCCGCAGTCAGCATTTTCGACAGGGTGTTAATAGACTTTCGGCCTACCGAGCGCTTATGAGCGAAATCAGCAGTCCCCGTCCGCTTCCCGCCACGCCGCCGGCGGTGCGCCCCGCCGTCAGCGCCGCCGACCTGGCCGTGCGCCTGCTGCAGCCGCTGGACGGCCTGCTGGCGGCCGGCGAAAGCGCCAAGGCCGAGGTGATCGCCCTCAAGGAACAGGCGCAGAGTTTCCAACTGCTGCTCAAGCTGACCCTGGCGGGCGGGCGCCAGGCCACCCTGCAGGCCGAGAGCCCGCGACCGCTGGCCCAGGGCAGCGCGCTGCTGGTCACCGCGCTGTCCGACACCCGCCTGGCCCTGGCGCTGCAGGCCGGCGGCGACAAGCCGCTGACCAGCCTCGACCTGCAACAACTGCCGCCCGGCACCCTGGTACAGGGCAAGGTACTCAGTCGCGAGCCATTGCCGCCGCAGGGCGCACAGGCGGTCTACCGGCTGCTGGTCAACCTGCTCAACACCCCGCTGGCCGGCCGCCAGCTGGCCCTCGACAGCCCGCTGGCGCTGCCTCTGGGCAGCCTGCTCAGCGCCCAGGTACAGGGCAGCCAGAGCCTGAATTTCCTGCCGCTCAGCGGCCGCCTCGATCAACTGGTGCTGGGCCAGCAGCTGGCCGCCCAGCACAATCGCCAGGCCTCGCTGGAGGGCCTGCTCAAGGGGCTGCAGGGCCTGGCCGGCAAGGCCGAACTGAGCGGCGAGCTGCGCAGCGGTATCGAGCGCCTGCTCGGCGCCCTGCCCGACAGCGCCCAACTGAGCACGGCCAAGGGCCTGGCCCAGGCCCTGGAAGGCAGCGGCGTGCTGCTGGAAGCCAAACTGCTGCAGGGCCAGACTGCCGCCCTGCCCCAGGACCTGAAAGCCAACCTGCTGCGCCTGATCGCCCAGTTGTTGCCACAACTGCCCGGCGGCGCCGCCACCCTCGCCGGCCTGCAGGGCGCCATGGGCCAGGCGCTGCCGGCGCTGGCCCGGCAGATGCTCGGCGGTCTCAGCCCCGCCGGCGCTGCGCGCCAACAGGCCCTCGGCTTTCCCCTGCCGTCGCGGCTGCTGCAGAACCTGGATGGCGAGGCCGACCTGGAAACCCTGCTCAAACTCGCCGCCGCGGCCGTCTCGCGCCTGCAGACCCACCAGCTGTCGAGCCTGGCGCAGACCCAGGTAGATGCCAACGGCAACCTGCTGACCACCTGGCAGCTAGAGCTGCCCATGCGCCACCAGCAGGAGCTGATCCCGCTGCAGATCAAGCTGCAGCGCGAGGACAGCGGCAAGGCGGACAAGCCGGAGCATAAGGAAACCCTCTGGCGCGTCGAGCTGGCCTTCGACCTCGACCACCTCGGCCCGCTGCAGGTGCGCGCCCAACTGCTGCGCGGCAGCCTGTCCAGCCAGCTGTGGGCCGAGCGCGCCGATACCGCCCACCTGATCGGCGCCGAACTCGGCAACCTGCGCGAACGCCTGCAGGCCGCCGGCCTCGAGGTCGGCGAACTGGCCTGCAGCCAGGGCCTGCCGCCGCAGGGGCCGAAAACCACGCTGGAACAACGCTGGGTGGACGAAACCGCATGAGCCGCAAGAGCAAGGCCGAGCCGCGCCAGGCCATCGCCCTCAACTACGACGGGCACAGCGCCCCCGTGCTCAGCGCCAAGGGCGACGACGAACTGGCCGAGGCCATTCTCGCCATCGCCCGCGAATACGAGGTGCCGATCTACGAGAATGCCGAACTGGTGCGCCTGCTGGCCCGCCTGGAGCTGGGCGACGCCATCCCCGAGGCGCTGTACCGCTGCATCGCCGAGATCATCGCCTTCGCCTGGTACCTGCAGGGCAAGACCCCGCCCGGCTTCGCGGCCGACGCCGAGCGCGACGTCAGCCCGCCGCTGCCGCGGCTCAAGGGACCGGCAGGCTGACCGCCAGCGCCTCGCCGGCCGCGCCCTTGCCGCTGGGGAAGTCGAACAGCTGCCAGGCGAAGTAGCCGCCGCGGAAATAGAACACCCGACTGAAGCCCCAGGCTACCGCCTGCTGCACCGCCTGCGCGCTTTGCGGGCAGACCTCGCTGTCGCAGTAGATCACCAGCGGCAGCTCGCGCGGCCAGTGCCTCTGCTGCAGCCCGGCGAAGCGTCCGGCTAGGTCCATGTGCAGGGCACCGTGGACATGGCCCCAGCCCCATTCGCGCGACGGACGCACGTCGATGAACAGCGCGCCGTGGTCGTACAGGTGCTTGGCCTGCAGCACGTTGACCGTGATCGCGCCGCGTACCTCCAGCGGCGCGTCCTGGGCGGCGAGCGGCAGGCACAGCAGCCAGCCGACCAACAGCAGAATCAGGCGATGCATGACGAACACCCCGCGGCGATGCCTACAGCATCAGCTTAGGCGTGGCCAGGGGGCGTACTAGGATTGATTGGCGAAGATCGGACGAGCTTTTAAGAACGCCGACGACTATGCGTCGATTATTGCGCCTTGGACTGGTGCAGGCGGCTGATCAATTCGGCCTCGGCCTGGCTCAGGCCGCAGGACTGGGTCAGATCCTCGACGCTGGCGCCCATGCCGACCAGGCGCGCGGCCTGGGTGAAGGACAGGCTGCTGGGGTCGCGCTGCTCGATCTGACTGAGCTTGTCCGGCAGCGGCGCCACCACCCGGCGCAGCTCGTGCAACTCCTCGCCCATGCGGATGCTGCCGGTCAGGTAGGCATCCAGGCGCTTGCCCAGCTCCTTGATCCGCGCGTCGCGCACGGCATCGCACTTGGCCTGCTCCGCCAGCATGCGCTGCTGGTTGCGGTACAGGCCATGGCAGACGATGCCCAGCGCCACGCAGAGCAGCGCCAGGGCGATCAGGGCGGCTTCGAGCACTAGATACTCTCCAGCTCCGACCACTCTTCCTCGGTCATCATCTTGTCCAGCTCGACCAGGATCAGCAGTTCGCCATTCTTGTTGCACACGCCCTGGATGAACTTGGCCGACTCGTCGTTGCCCACGTTCGGCGCGGTCTCGATCTCCGACTGGCGCAGGTAGACCACCTCGGCCACGCTGTCGACCAGGATGCCCACCACCTGCTTGTCCGCCTCGATGATGACGATGCGGGTGTTGTCGGTGACCGGCGCCGAGCCCAGGCCGAAGCGCTGGCGGGTGTCGATCACGGTGACCACGTTGCCGCGCAGGTTGATGATGCCCAGCACGTAGCTCGGCGCCCCCGGCACCGGGGCGATCTCGGTGTAGCGCAGCACTTCCTGCACCTGCATCACGTTGATGCCATAGGTCTCGTTGTCCAGGCGAAAGGTCACCCACTGCAGAATCGGATCTTCGGCACCCTGTGCAGAACTTTTCTTCATGTCCCTAGCCTCGTCAAAAACCGCTCGCTGCGGCATGCGCGGGTCGACCCGCTTGTCATCAACTTTAGAGCCCGGCGCACGCGCGGGCCCGCCAATTCTCAGTGCAGCTTGCCGGCGGCGAGGCGCTTGGCGCCGCCGCTGGCGATCAATTCGGCGAGTGCCGCCACGTCGAGCAACGCGCACATGTGCTCGATCACCGTACCGGCCAGCCAGGGCCGCTGGGTGCGCTGGCTGCGCCACTTGACCTCGGCCGGGTCGAGACGGATCGAGCGGCTGACCTGATGCACCGCCAGCCCCCATTCATAGCCCTGCACCGAGATCACGTACTGCAGGCCCTCGCGGAAATCCTCGCGGTAGCGATCGGGCATCACCCAGCGTGCGGTGTCCAGCACCTTGAGGTTGCCCGCCTGGCTCGGCAGGATGCCGAGAAACCAGTCCGGCTGGCCGAACAGCGGCGTCAGCTCCTGGCCCTCCAGCGGATAGATCGAGCCCAGGCAGATCAGCGGCACGGCCAGGGTCAGGCCGGCGACATCGAACAGCAGGCACTCGAACGGCTCCTCGGCCCAGCTCGGCCGCCCCTCCAGCTGCAGCGCGGCCGGCTGTGCCGGCGGCGTTTCGAGCGGCGCGGCAAGCGGCGGGGCCTGCACCTCCACCTCCGGCGCGACCACCAGGGCCACCGGCGCGCGCGGCGCGACGACAGGTGCGGGAGCGACCGGCGCAGGCGCCGTCAGGCGCGCATCGCGCACCTGCTCCTCGAGCACCGCGCTCTCGAATTCCTCGAGGCTGACGGACATCTCCAGCTCGGCCGCAGCCTCCTGCAACAGACCGTCGAGGTAGGACTGCAGGGCCAGCTGGGAACGCGTGGCGGTGGCGAGGGTACGACTCATGACTGAAACCCGTGATGGAGACCTGTACAGCCTATCGGCCGCAGCCCGGCCCGACTTGAGTGCGCCAGTTCAACACAGACGGGCATGTCAGGCCACCTGCGCTGCCGGTTGATGGCTCAGCAGGTGCTTGAGCAATGCCCGATAGGCGATCACCCCGCGACTGCCCGCATCGAACTGCGAGGGCGTGCGCCCGGCCCGGCTGGCATCGCGCAGACGGGTATCGACCGGGATGTAGGCCTGCCAGAGGTGCTCGGGATAGCTGTTGCGCAGCACCCGCAGGGTGCTCATCGAGGCCTGGGTACGGCGGTCGAACAGGGTCGGCACTATGGTGTAGGGCAGCGCCTGCTTGCGCGAGCGGTTGATCATGGCCAGGGTGCTGACCATGCGTTCGAGGCCCTTGACCGCGAGAAACTCGGTCTGCACCGGGATCACCAGCTGCTGGCTGGCGGCCAGGGCATTGACCATCAGCACGCCGAGCAGCGGCGGGCTGTCGATGATGGCGTGGTCGAAATCCTCCCACAGCTGCGCCAGGCTCTTGGCGATCACCAGGCCCAGGCCGCTCTGCCCCGGCGACTGGCGCTCCAGGGTGGCCAGCGCAGTGCTCGACGGCAGCAGGGAGATGCGTTCGTGGCTGGTGCCGTGCAGCAGCTGCCTGGGCAGGCCCTGGGGCACGCCGCCCTGGTGCAGGAACAGGTCGAAGCAGCTGTGCTCCAGCGCATCGGGATCATGGCCGAAATAACTGGTCATCGACCCGTGCGGGTCGAGGTCGACCACCACCACCCGCTTGCCGGCATCGGCCAGCAGGCCGGCCAGGGCGATGGAGGTGGTGGTCTTGCCGACACCACCCTTCTGATTGGCTACTGCCCAGACTTTCATCTTCTTTCATCCTCCCGGCGTGAAGCACTCAGGCCGAGAATGGCTGTCGCCGGCACGCAGCAGACGACTGGGATTTGACGGCTCACGATTGCGGAACCTCCGACACAGGCGCCGGTGCAGGTTGCGTGCCAGCGCCGGACTGCTGCGCCGCGGTGCTGCCGGCGCTGCGCCGGGTGTCGAGGTTGCGCGAAATCACCAGCACCACGCGGCGGTTGCGCCCCCGCCCTTCGGCCGTGGCGTTGTCCGCCACCGGCTGGAACTCGCCGTAGCCGACCGCCGCCAGCCGCGCCGGATCGACGCCGTCCATGGCCAGCATACGCACGATGCTCGCCGCCCGCGCCGAGGACAGCTCCCAGTTGGTCGGAAACTGGCTGGTCTGGATCGGCAGGTTGTCGGTGAAACCTTCCACCTTCACCGGATTCTGATAAGGCGCCAGAATCTTGGCGACCTTCTCGATGATGTCGAACGCCTGGTTGTTCGGCAGCGCGTCGCCGCTGGGGAACAGCAGGCTGGAACTCAGCTCGATCTCGATCCACATCTCGTTGCCGCGCACGGTCAGCTGCTCGTTCTGGATCAGCTCGCCGAAAGCCTGGCGCACGCTGGCGGCGATGTCCTGCAGGGAGTCGTCCGGGGTCTCGCTGCTGGCCTCGTCCAGCGAGGCGCGCTCGGGCTCGCCGGTGCGCGGCCGCTCCTCGCCCACCGGGATCGGTTTGATCGAGCGATCCGGCTGGTTGAACACGCCGGTCAGGGTCTCGGAGAGAATCTTGTACTTGCCCTCGTTGAGCGAGGAGATCGAGTACATCACCACGAAGAAGGCGAACAGCAGTGTGATGAAGTCCGCGTAGGACACCAGCCAGCGCTCGTGATTCTCGTGTTCTTCATGCTGCCGCCGACGCGCCATGACAGCCCTCCATCAGTCCATGAAGCCTTGCAGCTTCAGCTCGATGGACCGCGGGTTCTCACCCTCGGCGATGGACAGGATGCCCTCCAGCAGCATCTCGCGGTAACGCGACTGGCGCATGGCGATGGCCTTGAGCTTGTTGCCGGCCGGCAGCAGCAGCAGGTTGGCGAAGCCGACGCCGTAGATGGTGGCGACGAAGGCCACGGCGATGCCGCTGCCGAGCATGCTCGGGTCGGCCAGGTTGCCCATCACATGGATCAGGCCCATCACCGCGCCGATGATGCCGATGGTCGGCGCGTAGCCGCCCATGCTCTCGAACACCTTGGCCGCCTGGATATCGCGCGCCTCCTGGGTGTACAGATCGACCTCGAGGATGCTGCGGATGGATTCCGGCTCGGCGCCGTCGACCAGCAGCTGCAGGCCCTTGCGCGCATAAGGGTCGGGTTCGGCGTCGGCCACCGCCTCGAGACCGAGCAGGCCTTCCTTGCGCGCCACCATGCTCCAGCCGACCACGCGGTTGATGCCGCCGATCAGGTCGATGCGCGGCGGGAAGAAGATCCAGCGCTGGATGACCATGGCGCGCTTGAACACGCTGACCGGCGCCTGCAGGAAGGCCGCGCCGAGGGTGCCGCCGATTACGATCAGCGCCGCCGGGCCGTTGAGCAGCGCGCCGGCGTGGCCGCCCTCCAGGTAGTTGCCGCCGAGAATCGCGACGAACGCCAGAATGACGCCGATCAGGCTCAGTACATCCATGCGCACGCGCCCGTGTGAGGGTTCATTACAGGCAGGCCTCGGTCAGGTGCCGGCCGATCTCGTCGAGGCCGTAGACCGCGTCGGCCAGGTTGGCCTTGACCACCGCCATGGGCATGCCGTAGATCACGCAGCTGGCCTCGTCCTGCGCCCACACCTGGCTGCCGCCCTGCTTGAGCAGGCGCGCGCCTTCGCGGCCGTCGGCGCCCATGCCGGTGAGCACCACGGCCAGCACCTTGTCGCCATAGGACTTGGCCGCCGAGCCGAAGGTGATATCGACGCAGGGCTTGTAGTTCAGGCGCTCGTCGCCGGGCAGGATCTTCACCGCGCCGCGGGCGTCGACCATCATCTGCTTGCCGCCGGGGGCCAGCAGGGCCAGGCCGGGGCGCAGCAGGTCGCCGTCCTCGGCCTCCTTGACCTGGATGCGGCAGAGCTTGTCCAGACGCTCGGCGAAGGCCTTGGTGAAGGCTGCCGGCATGTGCTGGACGAGCACCAGCGGCGCCGGGAAATTGGCCGGCAGCTGGGTCAGCACCCGCTGCAGGGCCACCGGGCCGCCGGTGGAGGTACCGATGGCCACCAGCTTGTAGGCCTTGCGCTTGGGCGCCGCGGAACTGGCGCCGGCTGCACCGCCGGGCGCCGCAGACGGACTCGCCGGACGCGGTTGCAGGCCGGCCGGGCGGGCCGTGGTTGCCGCCGGCCGGCTGCCCGGCGCGGGCACAGGGCTGGCCGTAGCCGGCGCCGGAGCGACCGCGGCCGAACTAAAACGGCGGTTGCTGCGCGCGATGCTGTGCACCTTCTCGCACAGCAGCTGCTTGACCTTCTCCGGGTTGCGCGAGATGTCCTCGAAATTCTTCGGCAAAAAATCCACCGCGCCGGCGTCCAGGGCGTCGAGGGTGACGCGAGCGCCTTCGTGGGTCAGCGAGGAAAACATCAGCACCGGCGTCGGACAGCGCTGCATGATGTTCCGCACCGCGGTGATGCCGTCCATCATCGGCATCTCGTAATCCATGGTGATCACGTCGGGCTTGAGGGCCAGCGCCTGGTCGATGGCCTCGCGGCCATTGGTGGCCGTGCCCACCACCTGGATATTGGGGTCGGCAGACAGAATTTCCGAAACGCGCCGGCGGAAGAAGCCGGAGTCGTCCACCACCAAAACCTTGACTGCCATACACACTCCTAAACGGCGCCGGACCGACCGACGCCGCAACCATCAGAAACGTCGAGCGTAGCGCTTGAGCATGCTCGGTACGTCGAGAATCAGGGCGATGCGCCCGTCGCCGGTGATCGTGGCGCCGGACATGCCCGGGGTGCCCTGGAGCATCTTGCCCAGCGGCTTGATCACCACCTCTTCCTGGCCCACCAGCTGGTCGACGACGAAGCCGATGCGCTGGCTGCCCACGGTGAGGATCACCACATGGCCCTCGCGCTGGCCCTCGTGGAAGGCCTGCGGCACCAGCCAGCGCTTGAGGTAGAACAGCGGCAGCGCCTTGTCGCGGACGATCACCACCTCCTGGCCGTCGACCACGTTGGTGCGCGACAGGTCGAGGTGGAAAATCTCGTTGACGTTGACCAGCGGGAAGGCGAAGGCCTGGTTCTCCAGCATCACCATCAAGGTCGGCATGATCGCCAGGGTCAGCGGCACCTTGATGATGATCTTCGAGCCCGCCCCCTTCTGCGAGAACACGTTGACCGTGCCGTTGAGCTGGGAAATCTTGGTCTTGACCACGTCCATGCCGACGCCGCGGCCGGACACGTCGGAAATCTCGGTCTTGGTCGAGAAACCCGGGGCGAAGATCAGGTTGTAGCACTCGAACTCGTTCAGGCGGTCGGCTGCATCCTTGTCCAGCAGGCCCTTCTCCACCGCCTTGGCGCGCAGCACGTCGGCGTCCATGCCCTTGCCGTCGTCGGTGATCGACAAGAGGATGTGGTCGCCCTCCTGCTCGGCGGACAGCACCACCCGCCCGCCGCGCGGCTTGCCAGCCTTCTCGCGTTCTTCCGGGGTCTCCACGCCGTGATCGACGGCGTTGCGCACCAGGTGCACCAGCGGGTCGGCCAGGGCCTCGACCAGGTTCTTGTCGAGGTCGGTTTCCTCGCCCACCAGCTCGAGGTTGATTTCCTTCTTCAGGTTGCGCGCCAGGTCGCGTACCAGGCGCGGGAAGCGACCGAAGACCTTCTTGATCGGCTGCATGCGGGTCTTCATCACCGCGGTCTGCAGGTCGGCGGTGACCACGTCGAGGTTGGACACCGCCTTGGACATGGCCTCGTCGCCGCTGTTGAGGCCCAGGCGCACCAGGCGGTTACGCACCAGCACCAGCTCGCCGACCATGTTCATGATCTCGTCCAAGCGCGCGGTATCGACCCGCACCGTGGTTTCCGCCTCGCTGGCCGCCGGCGCCTTGTCCGCCGCGGGCGCCGGAGCTGCAGGCGGGCGGGGTGCGGCCGCTTCGGCCTTGGCCGCCGGTTTCGCCGCAGCCGGCTTGGCTGGGGCAACCGGGGCAGCCGGCTTGGCCACCGGCGCGGCCGGCGCTTCGCTAGGCGGGACGAACTTGCCCTTGCCGTGCAACTGGTCGAGCAGGGATTCGAATTCGTCGTCGGTGATCTCGTCGCTGCTCGCCGCCGCCACCGGGGCGGCCGGCGCTGGCGCTTCGGCCGCGCCGGCGAACTGGCCCTTGCCGTGCAACTGGTCGAGCAGCGCCTCGAATTCGTCGTCGGTGATTTCGTCGCCGGCCGGCGCCGCGACGGCGGCGACCGCCACGGCCGCGCCGACGGAGCTCTCGGCCGCCGCGGAGAACTGGCCCTTGCCGTGCAGCTGGTCGAGCAGGGATTCGAATTCGTCGTCGGTGATCTCGTCGCTGGCCGCCACGCTGTCGCCGGCCGGCGCTTCGCCGAGGGCATCGAGCAGCTGCTCGAACTCGCTGTCAGTGATGTCGCCGGAGGCGGCGACTTCGGACTTCGGCGCGGCAGCCGGCGCCACGGCGGCGGGCTCGGCACCAGCCGGCTCGGCCAGCCGCGACAGCGCCGCCAGCAGCTCGGCCGACGCCGGGGTCGGCTCGCTGCGCTCGCGCACCTGGCCGAACATGCCGTTGACCGCATCCAGGGCTTCGAGCACCACGTCCATCAGCTCGGCGTCGACGCGTCGCTCACCCTTGCGCAGGATGTCGAAGACGTTCTCGGCGATATGACAGCACTCCACCAGCTCGTTGAGCTGGAGGAATCCCGCCCCGCCCTTGACGGTATGGAAACCGCGGAAAATGGCGTTGAGCAGGTTCATGTCGTCCGGGCGGCTTTCCAGCTCGACCAACTGTTCGGACAACTGTTCGAGGATCTCGCCGGCCTCTACCAGGAAGTCCTGGAGGATTTCTTCATCGGCGCCGAAGCTCATAGGGGGGAACTCCTTAGAATCCTAGACTGGACAGCAGGTCGTCGACATCGTCCTGACTGGAGGCGACGTCATCACGCTTATCGGCATGAATCTGCGGACCTTCACCCCGAGATGGCTCTTTTAATTTTTCCTGTTCGGCGCGCAGCTGCTCATGGTCGTGCTGAATGCCGGCGAAACGGTCGACCTGGCTGGCCATCAGCACCAGTTTGAGCAGGTTGCTTTCCACCTCGGTGACCAGCTGGGTGACGCGTTTGATCACCTGCCCGGTGAGGTCCTGGTAGTCCTGCGCCAGCAGAATGTCGTTGAGATGACCGGACAGCTTGCTGCTGTCGCGCTCGCTGCGGGCGAGGAACAGCTCGATACGCTTGGCCAGCTCACGAAAGCCCTCGGCGCCCATCTCGCGGCGCATGAAGCGGCCCCATTCGGCGCTCAGGCTCTGCGCTTCGTCGCTGAGGTCGTTGACCAGCGGTGCGCTCTGCTCGACCAGGTCCATGGTGCGATTGGCCGCCTTCTCGGTCATAGTGACCACGTAATTCAGGCGCTCGGTGGCATCGGCGATCTGCGACAGCTCCTGGGCATGCGGCATGCGCGGATCGAGCTGGAAGTTGACGATGGCGTTGTGCAGCTCGCGGGTCAGCTTGCCGACCTCGTGGTACAGGCCGCGGTCGCGGACCTTGTTGAGCTCGTTGATCAGTTGTACCGCGGCGCCGAAGTTGCCTTTTTCCAGGCTGTCGACCAACTCGCGGGCGTTGCTTTTCAGGGTCGACTCGAGGTCGCCCAAGATGGAGTCATCGTGTTCCATAGCACCCTCGCGGCCGACATCAGCCGTTGACCCGCTCGAAGATCTTCTCGATCTTTTCCTTCAGCACCTGGGCGGTGAAGGGTTTGACCACATAGCCGTTCACGCCGGCCTGGGCCGCTTCGATGATCTGATCGCGCTTGGCCTCGGCGGTGACCATCAGCACCGGCAGGTGCTTGAGGCGCTCGTCGGCGCGCACCGCACGCAGCAGGTCGATGCCGGTCATGCCGGGCATGTTCCAGTCGGTCACCAGGAAGTCGAAACTGCCGCTCTGCAGCATGGGCAGCGCCGAGGTGCCATCGTCGGCCTCTGCGGTGTTGGTGAAACCCAAATCACGCAAGAGGTTCTTGATGATCCGTCGCATCGTCGAGAAATCGTCAACGATGAGGATTTTCATGTTCTTGTCCAAGTCGACCTCCGTACAGTCCCAAACGTATTGCACACGCAATGACGTCCTTTAATCGTGAAACCGACTCAGCTGGCGCGCCACTCGCCCAAGCGCGCGCGCAGACGCGCGGCGCACTGGCTGTGCAACTGGCTGACGCGCGACTCGCTGACCCCCAGCACTTCGCCGATTTCCTTCAAGTTCAGTTCTTCATCGTAATACAGCGCCAGCACCAGACGTTCGCGCTCCGGCAGACCGGCGATGGCCTCGGCCAATGCCGCCTGGAAGCGTTCGTCTTCGAGGTCCCGCGAAGGTTCGAGGTGGGTGTGCCCGGCGTCCTCGTGCAGCCCGCCGTGCTCGCCGTCCTGCAACAGGTCGTCGAAACTGAACAGGCGGCTGCCCAAAGTGTCGCCAAGGATGCCGTAGTAATCTTCCAGACTCAATTGGAGTTCGGCCGCAACCTCCTGATCTTTAGCGTCGCGCCCGGTTCTCGCTTCCACGACGCGGATCGCGTCGCTGACCATGCGGCTGTTGCGGTGCACCGAACGCGGCGCCCAGTCGCCCTTGCGCACTTCGTCGAGCATGGAGCCGCGGATGCGGATGCCGGCGAAGGTTTCGAAGCTGGCACCCTTGCTGGAGTCGTATTTACGCGAGGCCTCGAGCAGGCCGATCATGCCGGCCTGGATCAGGTCGTCGACCTGCACGCTGGCCGGCAGACGGGCCAGCAGGTGATAGGCGATACGTTTGACCAGAGGCGCATAGCGCTCGATCAACTGGTGCTGCGAATCCTGCGCCTGCGCCTTGTTGTACATACGAAGTCCAGAAGCTGCTGTCATACGGCGCTGTCTGCCGTCGGTTGCTGCACCAGACGTTCGACGAAAAACTCCAGATGGCCGCGGGGGTTGGCCGGCAGCGGCCAGGTATCGACCTTCTGGGCTATCGCCTTGAACGCCAGGGCGCACTTGGATCGTGGGAAGGCTTCGTAGACGGCGCGCTGCTTCTGCACGGCCTTGCGCACGCACTCGTCGTAGGGCACGGCGCCGACGTACTGCAGGGCGACGTCGAGGAAGCGATCGGTCACCTTGGTCAGCTTAGCAAAGAGGTTGCGCCCTTCCTGCGGGCTGTGGGCCATGTTGGCCAGCACGCGGAAGCGGCTGATGCCGTGGTCGCGGTTGAGCAGCTTGATCAGCGCGTAGGCATCGGTGATCGAGGTCGGCTCGTCGCACACCACCACCAGGATCTCCTGGGCGGCGCGGACGAAGCTGACCACCGCATCGCCGATGCCAGCGGCGGTGTCGATCACCAGCACGTCGAGATTCTCGCTGATCTCGCTGAACGCCTGGATCAGCCCGGCGTGCTGCATCGGCGAGAGGTTGACCATACTCTGCGTGCCGGACGCCGCCGGCACGATGCGGATCCCGCCCGGCCCCTGCAGCAGCACGTCGCGCAGGTCGCACTCGCCGCTGATCACATCGGCCAGGGTGCGCTTGGGCGCCAGCCCCAGCAGAACGTCGACGTTGGCCAGGCCGAGGTCGGCGTCCATCAGCATCACCCGTCGACCGAGATCGGCCAGGGCCATGGACAGATTCACCGACACATTGGTCTTGCCGACGCCACCCTTGCCGCCGGTCACCGCGATCACCTGTACGGGATGCATACCCATGTTTTCTACACACCTTGTCTAACTTCGACTTGGCCATCCGGCCGTTCACTCCGGCGACGGCGTCGCCCGAGGGTGCAACATTCTCTTCTCGCTGCCTCAGCCGGCGCGTCGCGCCGGGCTCTGGTAGAGCCCGGCGAACAGCTGCGCCATGGCGTCCTCGCTCGGCTCCTCGGCGGCCTGCAGGCCCACCGCGCGGCTGACCAGCTGGTGGCTGCGCGGCACCTGCAGATCGTCCGGAATCCGCGGGCCGTCGGCGACATAGGCTACCGGCAGATGCTGGCTTATAGCCAGACCTAAAGCCTCGCCCAGGCTGGCGGCTTCGTCCAGCTTGGTCAGTATGCAGCCTGCCAGGCCGCAGCGCTTGTAACTATGGTAGGCGGCCTTGAGCACTTGGCTCTGGCTGGTGGCCGCCAGGACCAGGTAATTCTTCGCCTGCAGGCCGCGCGCCGCCAGGCTCTCCAGCTGCAGGCGCAGCGCCGGGTCGTTGCCCGGCAGACCGGCGGTGTCGATCAGTACCACGCGTTTCTTCGCCAGTGGCGCCAGGGCCTGCAGCAGCGACTGGCCGGGGTCGACCTGGGTCACCGACACGCCGAGGATGCGGCCCAGGGTCTTGAGCTGCTCCTGCGCGCCGATGCGATAGCTGTCCATGCTGACCAGGGCGACCTGCTGCGCGCCGTGCTTAAGCACGTAACGGGCCGCCAGCTTGGCCAGGGTGGTGGTCTTGCCCATGCCGGCGGGGCCGACCAGGGCGATCACCCCACCCTCTTCCAGCGGCTCGATTTTCGGCGTCTTGATCGCGTGGGCCAGGTAGGCCAGCAGCATGCGCCAGGCCTGGCGCGGCTCGGCGACGTCAGCGACCTTGTTCAGCAGCGCCTGCGACAGCTCGGCGGACAGGCCCATGCGCTGCAGCCGGCGCCAGAGGTTGGCCTGTTGCGGGCGGCGGGTCTGCAGCTGGCCCCAGGCGATGGAGCCGAGCTGCATTTCGATCAGTTCGCGCAGGCCGTGCAGTTCGAAGCGCATGGCGTCCAGCGCGCGCGGATCGACCGCAGGCTGCGCCGGCGCCGGCTCGGCCGGGCGCTGCGGCTTGACCGGGGTGGCCGGCAATTCCGGCGCCACCAGCGACTCGTTGGCGAACAGCTGGCGATCCTTGCCGGCGTCCTGCTCGGCACGGGTGGCCAGTTCGGCCTGGGCGCTGGCGATGCGCGCCTGGGTCTTGCGCAGCTCGGCTTCCAGGGCCGGGTTCGGCCGTACCGGCGCCGGCGTCACCTGGTAGTCCAGCGCGGCGGTCAGCTCAACGCCGCCGGCCACCCGGCGATTGCCGATGATCGCGGCATCGGCGCCCAGCTCGTCTCGCACCAGTTTCATGGCGGCCCGCATATCGGCGGCGAAGAAGCGTTTGACCTGCATGACCCTTTACCTCAGTTCTGGCCCACAGTGGCGACTATGGTGACCTGCTTGTTGTCCGGAATTTCCTGGTAGGCCAGCACGTGCATGCTGGAGACCGCCAACCGCGCGAAGCGCGACAACATCGCCCGAATCGGCCCGGCCACCAGCAGGATCACCGGCTTGCCGAGCATTTCCTGGCGCTGCGCCGCTTCCACCAGGGAACGCTGCAGCTTCTCGGCCATGCCCGGTTCGAGGAGGATGCCATCCTCGCTGCCCTGACCGGCCTTCTGCAGGCTATTGAGCAATATCTGTTCCAACCTGGGCTCGAGGGTGATCACAGGCAGCTCCGGCTCTAGTCCCACGATGCTTTGCACGATGGCGCGGGCCAGCGACACACGAACGGCGGCGACCATCGCGGCGGGATCTTGACTCTTCGGCGCGACGTTGGCGATCGCCTCGGCGATGGTGCGGATGTCGCGCACTGGTACCTGCTCCTGCAGCAGCGCCTGCAGCACCTTGAGCAGGGTCGACAGCGACACCAGCCCCGGCACCAGTTCCTCGGCCAGCTTCGGCGAGCTCTTGGCCAGCAGCTGCATGAGCTGCTGCACTTCCTCGTGTCCCAGCAGCTCGTGGGCGTGCTTGTGCAGGATCTGGTTGAGGTGGGTGGCGACCACGGTGCTGGCGTCGACCACGGTATAGCCCAGCGACTGCGCCTGGTCGCGCTGGCTGGGGTCGATCCACACCGCCTCCAGGCCGAACGCCGGATCCTTGGCGGCGATGCCGTTGAGCGGGCCGAACACCTGGCCGGGGTTGATCGCCAGCTCGCGGTCCGGGTAGACCTCGGCCTCGGCCACGCTGACGCCCATCAGGGTCAAGCGGTAGGCGTTGGGCGCCAGGTCGAGGTTGTCGCGGATATGCACCGAGGGCATGAGAAAGCCCATCTCCTGCGACAGCTTCTTGCGCACCCCCTTGATCCGCGCCAGCAGCTGCCCCCCCTGGTTGCGATCGACCAGCGGAATCAGCCGGTAACCCACCTCCAGGCCGACCATGTCCACCGGAGTGACGTCGTCCCAGCCCAGTTCCTTGACCTCCTGCGCCTTCTGCGCCGGCAGCAGCTCCTGCTGGCGCTGCACTTCCCTGACCTCCTCTTCCTTGGTCTTGCGCTGCTTGTTGGCGATCCAGTAGGCGGCGCCGGCGGCCACCAGGCCCAGGCTGATAAAGGAGAAATGCGGCATGCCGGGCACCAGGCCCATGGTGATCATGATCGCCGCCGCCACCGCCAGCGCGCGCGGCGAAGCGAACATCTGCCGATTGACCTGGGCGCCCATGTCCTCGGAGGTGGACACCCGGGTCACCATCACCGCGGCGGCGGTGGACAGCAGCAGGGAGGGAATCTGCGCCACCAGGCCGTCGCCGATGGTCAGCAGGGTGTAGACCTTGCCCGCCTCGGCGAACGGCAGGCCGTGCTGCAGCACGCCGATGGCGATACCGCCGATCAGGTTGATGAACAGAATCAGCAGGCCGGCGATGGCGTCGCCGCGGACGAACTTGCTGGCACCGTCCATCGAGCCGTAGAAATCGGCCTCCTGGGCCACCTCGCTGCGGCGCTTCTTGGCCTCGGCCTGATCGATCAGGCCGGCGTTGAGGTCGGCGTCGATGGCCATCTGCTTGCCGGGCATGGCGTCCAGGGTGAAACGCGCGCTGACCTCGGAGATGCGCCCGGCGCCCTTGGTGACCACCACGAAGTTGATGATCATGAGGATGGCGAACACCACAATACCGACCACGTAGTTGCCGCCGATCACCACCTCGCCGAAGGCCTGGATCACCTGCCCCGCAGCGCCGTGGCCCTCGTGGCCGTTGAGCAGCACCACGCGGGTCGAGGCGACGTTCAGCGCCAGACGCAGCAGGGTGGCCGCCAGCAGGATGGTGGGGAAGACGGCGAAATCCAGCGGTCGCAGGGCGTAAATGCTGACCAGCAAGACGACGATGGACAGGGCGATGCTGAAGGTGAACAGCACGTCGAGCAGAAAGGGCGGGATCGGCAGCATGACCATGCCGAGCATGACCAGCAGCAGCAGCGGGATACCCAGGTTGCCGTGGCGCAGACCCGCCAGGTTGCTGCGTACCTCTCCAATGATTTGTGCGCGATCTACTGCCACGTCCCTACCCCAGCCGATTCAATCTTTTGACGCGAAACTGCGCCCTGCTGGGGTAATGGCAAGAAGCGTTCCAGAAAGGTAGCGGCAAGCTACAAGCACGTAGGTTGGGTTGAGGAGCGCAGCGACGAAGCCCAACGCTTCCCGCACACCAATTCTGCTTCTGTTGGGCTTCGCTGCGCTCAGCCCAACCAGGGGTCCACCCGCTTTATTCGTCGCGGCACAGGTCCGGCGGGATCGGCAGGTCGGGCAACGGCCCCGGGCGCTTGCCCTTGCCGGCCTGGTACTGGCGCAGCTGGTAGACGTAGGCCAGCACCTGAGCCACCGCCAGGTACAGGCCGGCAGGAATTTCCTGCTCCAGCTCGGTGGAGTAGTACACCGCCCGCGCCAGCGCCGGCGACTCCAGCAGCATGACCCGGTGCTCCTGGGCGATCTCGCGGATCTTCAGCGCCAGGAAGTCGCCGCCCTTGGCCAGCAGCACCGGCGCGCCGCCCTTGTCCGGGTCGTATTTCAGCGCCACGGCGAAGTGGGTCGGGTTGGTGATCACCACGTCGGCCTGCGGCACCGCCTGCATCATGCGCCGCTCGGCCATCTCGCGCTGCAGCTGGCGGATGCGCCCCTTAACCTCGGGCTTGCCCTCGGTGTCCTTGTACTCGTCGCGTACCTCCTGCTTGGTCATCTTCAGCTTCTGCTTGTGACTCCACAGCTGGAACGGCACATCCACCGCGGCGATCAGGATCAGCCCGCAGGACAGCCACAGCGCGCTCCAGCCGACGACCTTGAGGCTGTGCAGGATGGCCGGCTCGAGCGGCTCGTTGGCGATGGCCAGCAGGTCGTCCTGATCCACCGCCAGCACCACCAGCGCCACCGCCAGGATCACCAGGAACTTGGCCAGCGCCTTGACCAGCTCCACCAGCGCCTGCACCGAGAACATCCGCTTGAGCCCGGCCAGCGGGTTCATCCGGCTGGCCTTGGGCTGCAACGCCTCGGCGGAGAACAGCCAGCCGCCGAGGGCGATGGGGCCGATCACCGAGGCGATCAGCAGGGCGATGAAGAACGGCTGCAAGGCCAGCAGCGCATGCTTGCCGGAGGCCAGCAGGTACTGCGCCATGCTGCCTTCGCTCATCAGCACCTCGCGCGGCAGGCTGAAGTTGCCGCGCATCAGGTCGAGCATCACGTTGCCCATGTAGGCGCCGAAGACGATCAGCGCCACGGTGCCGGTGAGGGTCACCGCCAGGGTGTTGAGCTCCTTGGAGCGGGCGATCTGGCCCTTCTTGCGCGACTCTTCGAGCCGCTTACTGGTGGGTTCCTCGCTTTTGTCGGCGCCGCTTTCGCTCTCGGCCATGGCCTCTCCTCAACGCACCTGGGCGAATTCGCCCAGCTGCTGCAGGGCCTCGCTGGCCAGCGCCTGGAACAGGCTGCCGAAATCGGACAGGCCGACCCAGAAGATCACCAGGCCCAGGGCCAGGGTCAGCGGAAAGCCGATGGAAAAGATGTTCAGCTGCGGCGCGGCGCGGGTCATCACGCCGAAGGCCAGGTTGATGATCAACAGCGCGGTGACCACCGGCAGGGTCAGCAGCAGGCCGGCGCCGATCACCCAGCCGAGCTTGCCGGCCAGCTCCCAGTAGTGATTGACCATCAAGCCCTGCCCCGACGGCAGGGTGACGAAGCTTTCCGCCAGGATCTCCAGCACCACCAGGTGGCCGTTGATCGCCAGAAACAGCAGGGTCACCAGCATCAGCATGAACTGGCCGAGCACCGGCACCGAGACGCCGTTGGTCGGGTCGACCATGGAGGCGAAGCCCAGGCCCATCTGCATGGCGATGATCTGCCCGGCCACGGCGAACAGGTGGAAGAACAGCTGCAGGACGAAGCCGAACATGGCGCCGATCAGCACCTGCTCGGCGATCAGCAGCAGGCTGCGCAGGCTCAGCGCATCGACCTGCGGCAGCGGCGGCAGGGTCGGCACCAGCAGCACGCTGACCGCCAGGGCCAGGTACAGGCGCACGCGCATCGGCACCAGCTGGGTACCGATGATCGGCATGACCATGAACATGGCGGCGATGCGAAACAGCGGCAGGAGGAACTGGCCGACCCAGCCGCCGATCTGTTCGTTGCTCAGCTCCAGCATTCGCGCCTCAGAGCACGTGCAGAAAACGTCGCGAGCGAAGGCAGGTCGCGTTTCGCCTGCGCGCAGCAGGCGCAGTGTATTGGAATACATGAGCATTGTGAGCACAGCCGAAGCGCGAGATGCCGAGCGCAGTAGATTTACTCATGAGCTCTCAACCGATCAGGTAGGGAATGTTCTGAATCAGGGTCTGGGTGTACTCCATCAGCTGGCGTACCAGCCAGGGCCCGGCCCAGATCAGGGTCAGCAGCATCACGATCAGACGCGGCAGGAAGCTCAGGGTCTGTTCGTTGATCTGCGTGGCGGCCTGGAACATCGCCACGATCAGGCCGACCACCAGGCTCGGCACCACCGCCAGGCCGACGATCAGCACGATCAGCCAGAGCGCTTCGCGAAACAGGTCTACCGCGATCTCGGGAGTCATCAGAGCCTCGCTACAGGGTGCCGAAACTGGCCGCCAGGGTGCCCATGATCAGCGCCCAGCCGTCGACCAGGACGAACAGCATGATCTTGAACGGCAGCGAGATGATCAAAGGCGACAGCATCATCATGCCCATGGCCATGAGGATACTGGCCACCACCATGTCGATGATCAAAAACGGGATGAAGATCATGAAGCCGATCTGGAATGCGGTCTTCAGCTCGGAGGTGACGAAGGCCGGCACCAGGATGGTCAGCGGCACGTCCTCGACGCCATTGAGGTCGGTGCGCTTGGACAGGCGCACGAACAGCTCCAGGTCGCTCTCGCGGGTCTGCGCCAGCATGAAGTCGCGGATCGGCCCCTCGGCCCGGGTCAGCGCCTCCTGGGCGACGATCTCCTCGTTGAGGTAGGGCTGCAGCGCGTCGCGGTTAATCCGGTCGAATACCGGCGCCATGATGAACAGGGTGAGAAACAGCGCCAGGCCGACCAGGATCTGGTTCGACGGCGTCTGCTGCAGACCCAGCGCCTGGCGCAGGATGGAGAACACGATGATGATGCGGGTGAAGCTGGTCATCAGCATGACGAACGCCGGGATGAAGCTCAGCGCGGTCATGATCAGCAGGATCTGCAGGCTGACCGAATACTCCTGCTGGCCCTCGGCGTCGGTGGACAGGGTGATGGCCGGGATCGACAGCGGGTTGCCGCCCTGCTGGATCAGCGAACTGCCGAGCGGCGGATCTTCGGCGTAGGCCAACGAGGCGCCCAGGCTCAGCAGCAGCACCAGCAACAAACGCAACATCAGGATTTGTCCTTCTGATCCTTGCCCAGCAGCTCCATCAGGCGCTGGGCGAACTCCGGCGTGGCCGGCTCGGCGTCGGCCAGGTGCACCGGCTCCTTGAGCACGTGCAACGGGGTGATGCGCCCGGCGGACAGGCCGAGCAGGATCTGCTCGTTGCCCACCTGCACCAGCACCAGGCGGTCGCGCGGACCGAGCGACTGACTGGCCAGCAGCTTGATCACCTGGCCGCCGCGCGGCGCCAGTTGCTGCACCCGGCGCAGCAGCCAGGCGAGCAGGAAGATCAGGCCGATCACCAGCAGCAGGCCGAGCAGCAACTGGCCGAGCTGGCCGGCCATATCGCTGCCGGCCAGCGGCGTCGTCGCCTGGCCGGCGGGCTCGGCGGCCAGGGCAGCCATGGGCAGGGCCAACGGCAGGACGAGGAATCGATTCATGGTCAGCGCAGCTTCTTGATGCGTTCGCTGGGGCTGATCACGTCGGTCAGGCGGATGCCGAACTTCTCGTTGACCACCACCACCTCGCCGTGGGCGATCAGGGTGCCGTTGACCAGCACGTCGAGCGGCTCGCCGGCCAGGCGGTCGAGCTCGATCACCGAGCCCTGATTGAGCTGCAGCAGGTTGCGGATGGTGATGTCGGTATTGCCCACTTCCATGGAGATCGACACCGGAATATCCAGGATCACGTCCAGGTTGGGCCCTTCCAGACCGACCGGCAGATTGCTGGAGGGCGGCGCGCTGCCGAATTCCTCCATTGGCGCGCGCGGCGCCGCAGGCTGAGCGGCGCCCTGCGCCGCCAGCATGGCGTCGATGTCGTCCTGACCGGCATCGCCGGCCTCGGCCAGCGCCGCGGCCCACTCGTCGGCCAGCGCCTGCTCCTCGGGGCTGGTGTTCTCTTCAGTTGCCATCGTCTTTCCTCGCCTGGCTCAATGGGGTTGCCAGCGCCGTCAGCGCTGACGTTCGATCGGCTCGAGCACCTGCAGGGCCAGATTGCCCTTGTGTGCGCCGAGCTTGACCTTGAAAGTCGGCACGCCGTTGGCGCGCATGATCACGTTGTCCGGCAGCTCCACCGGGATCACGTCGCCCGGCTGCATGTGCAGGATGTCGCGCAGCTTGAGCTGGCGCCGCGCCACGGTGGCGGCCAGCGGCACGCTGACGTCGAGGATGTCCTCGCGCAGGGCCTTGATCCAGCGCTCGTCCTGGTCGTCGACGTCGGACTGAAAGCCGGCGTCGAGCATCTCGCGGATCGGCTCGATCATCGAATAGGGCATGGTGATGTGCAGGTCGCCGCCGCCGCCGTCCAGCTCGATATGGAAGGTGGACACCACGATGACTTCACTCGGGCTGACGATATTGGCCAGCGCCGGGTTGACCTCCGAGTTGACGTACTCGAAGTTGATGTCCATCACCGCGTGCCAGGCCTCGCGCAGGTCGACGAAGGCCTGGTCGAGCACCATGCGCACCACACGCAGCTCGGTGGGGGTGAACTCGCGGCCCTCGATCTTGGCGTGACGGCCGTCGCCGCCGAAGAAGTTGTCCACCAGCTTGAACACCAGCTTGGCGTCGAGGATGAACAGGCCGGTGCCGCGCAATGGCTTCATCTTCACCAGGTTGAGGCTGGTCGGCACGTAAAGCGAATGCACGTACTCGCCGAACTTCATCACCTGCACGCCACCGACCGCCACGTCCGCCGAGCGGCGCAGCAGGTTGAACATGCTGATGCGGGTGTAGCGGGCGAAGCGTTCGTTGATCATCTCCAGGGTCGGCATGCGCCCGCGGACGATGCGATCCTGGCTGGTCAGGTCGTATTGCTTGACGCTGCCCGGTTCGGCGGCGTCCTCGGTATCGACCAGGCCGTCGTCGACGCCATGCAGCAGCGCGTCGATCTCGTCCTGGGACAGCAAGTCTTGCACGGCCATGTTCGCTCCCGGCTACTGCAATACGAAGTTGGTGAACAGCACCTGCTCGACCACGGTGCCGCCGGTTTCCTGCTGGGCCAGTTCCTGCACGCTGGCCAGCGCCTGCTGCAACAGCATCTCCTTGCCCAGTGCGCTCTGCAGGGCGGCGAAATCCTGGCCGGCGAGCAGCATCACCAGGCGGTTGCGCAGCACCGGCATGTGCACCTTGAGCTTGTCCAGGCCGGCGGCGTCGCGGCTCATCAGGGCCATGCTGACCTGCAGGTAGCGGGTACGTCCCTGGTAGTTGAAATTGACCACGAAGGCCGGCATCAGCTCCTGGTACAGCGCCGCCTGGCGCACCGGCGCCGCGCTGGCGGACGCCGCCGCGGGTTCGGCATCCGCGGCCTTGTCGCCCTTGCTGAGGACGAACCAGGTGCCACCGATGGACAGGCCAACGGCCAGCAACAGGGCCAGCACTATCAATACGATGAGCTTCAGCTTGCCCTTGCCGGCCCCCTGGTCGTCGCCGGTCGCCGTGTCTTTCTTAGCCATGCCAATAATCCGTCACTGTCGGAGTTCTTTCCGCTTTCAGGGGGTTGAGAGCAAGTGTTATGCCAGCCTAGCGGCTCGCTTGTCTAACTCTGGGCTGCGGATTTAACAGCGGTGCGCGCCGGCTGTCATCCAAAATGCGTTCGCCCGGGAGGCCGGCAGGCCGCCCGGGCGAATGCGAGGCTGGCGAAACAGGCCCGGCGACCGGGCTCAGGCGTAGTAATCCACCAGGCCCAGGCCTGCGCTCGAACGCTCGCTGCGCAGCTCCTGCGCAGCGCTCGGCAACGACTCGTCCGAGGCCAGCCGGCCATCGCCGCCGCTGGCGCCGCCACGCCCGCCCTCGCCCTGACCCTGCCAGCCGCGGCTGAGCGACTGATCGGAGACGTTGGCATCGGCCAGGTTCATGCCCTGCTGGGCGAACAGTTCACGCAGGCGCTGCATCTGCCCTTCCAGGGCTTCGCGCACCCCGGCGTTAGGGCTGGCGAAAGTCACCTGCGCCTGGTCCTGGGACAGGTTCACCCGCACCTCCAGACGGCCCAGTTCGGCCGGATCGAGCTGGATCTCGGCCGACTTGAGGTTCTGGCTGGACAGCCACATGACCCGATCCACCACCGCCTCGCTCCAGCCGCCCTGCTGCATCGCCACCGGCTGCCCGGGCACCAGCGGCAGACGCGGCGCCGCCCCGGCCTGCTGGTTGAGCGCCTGGGTCAGGGCGTTGAGCTTGCTGACGAACTGATCCGGGCGGTTGGGCTGCACGCTGTCCTTGAGGCTGTCCAGGGCATCCTTGGCGAGATCGTCCAGCGGCAGCTCCAACCCCGGCTCCTCGCCGGGCTTGGCCTTCTCCTCGCCCTTGCCCATCGCCGCCATGGCCGCGGCGAAATCGCTGCCGGTGGCGAGTCGCGTGCCCTTGCCCGCCGCCTCCTTGCCCAGCTCGACCTGGCCCTCCTCCTCCGGCGCCTGCTGCAGCAGGGCCAGCGGATCGAGCGCCTCCGTCTCCAGCGCCGGCTCGCCGCCCTCGCCCTCGCCATCGGCGTTGGCGTCGGCCATGCCGGCAACCGCCAGGGCGGATGCCGGCAGCGCCTCGCCCGTCGGCGCAGCCTGCGCGGCCTGCGCCTGGATCCCACCCAGGGCCATGGCCAGCAGCGGATCGAGTTCCGCGGGCGTCTCGCCCTCGGCCGGCAAGGAATTGCCGTCCGCGGCAACGACCGGCTGCTCGGCGGCAGCCTCGGCGCTGGCCGCCGGCTCGCCGCTGACGCCGGCCGGGCGCTCCTCGCCAGGCGTGGCCGCGCCGCCGGCACGTTCGCCGGGCTTGGCCTGGCGCTCCTTGGCGTACACCTCGGCGAAGCTGGAGGCCTCGTTCTTGCTGGGCTCCGGCGCTTTCGCCGGCGGCTTCGCTTTGCTCTTTACCTCAGGCGTGGCCTGCAGGCGTAGATCGGGCATCGCGGACATGGACGCTCTCCGTCTGATGGGTCGTGACGGTGTCAGAGCAAAGGCTGGGCCAAGTCGGGGAAAAATCTGCAGAGGCAGGGCGGTCGCGCGCGACTCAGACGCGATAACGCTGGCGCTCGGACTTGAACAGGATGCGCACTATGGCGAACTCGCGCTCGATCTGCTCGATCAGCGCCGGCGCCAGCTCCAGCGCCTCGCGGCGACCGGCGTCCTCGAGCTGCTTGCACAGCCCGGCCAGCAGCACCGCCCCCATGTTGCTGCAGCTGCCCTTGAAGCTGTGCGCGGCCAGGCGCAGCCCCTGGGCATCGGCCTCGCGCTCGGCCTGGCGCAGCAGGCGCAGGCGCTCCTCGGAGTCGGCGACAAAGGTATCGAGCAGAATCGGGTACTCGTCTTCCATGACGTCCTGCAGGGCAGCCAGGACGGCATCGTCGAGGTGGATATCGGACACCGGGTCACTCCCTGAACAACAAGGCTGGGATTATGCCCCAGCGGACCAGCAAAACTCCACGCTGACGCCCTGGCCGTCGGCGCTGCAGACAAAGCCATCGCTCAACTCGCGCACCAGCGCCAGACCGCGCCCGCACAGGGCCTCGTCCTGCAGCGCGGCCACGGCGGCCGGATCGAAGCCCGGCCCGCTGTCCTCGACCCGCACGATCAGCCGCCCGCCGCCGGCCTGCGGCAGCAACTGCAGGTGAAAGCGCACGTAGCCGTCGCTCAGTGCCGCCAGGCGCAGGCGCCGCTGCCGGTAGTACTCGGCGAAGCCGCGGGCATCCTGCTTGAGCGCCGAATCCAGGCCCATCACACCGTGTTCCAGGGCGTTGGAATAGAGCTCGGCGAGCACGGTGTACAGCTCGCCGCCGCGCGGCCGCAGCGCCTGCACGTCGAGCAGCAGCTGCAGCAGGAAGGGCAAGGGATTGAAGTGGCGCAGGCTCTGCGCGCGAAACTCGAAGCTGGCCGACCAGTCCAGCGGGCTGCTCTGCCCGCTGTCGGCGAAGGCCAGCGGGCGTGGCCGGGCGGCGTCCTCGGCGAGGCCGACCTGGAGCATGCTGACGTCGTCCTGGACCTCGCCGCGAAATTCCAGCAGCGCCTGCTGGATTTCCTCGAACAGTGCCTGCGGCTGGCGGTTGGCGTCGAGCAGCGCCAGCAGACGCGCCTCGCCGAACAGCTGACCCTGCTGGTCGCAGGCCTCCAGCACACCGTCGGTGAGCAGAAAGATGCGGTCGCCCGGGGCCAGCGGATAGACCTCGCAGCGGTCGCTGAAGGCCGCCGGCTCGAGAATGCCCAGCGGCAGATGACGCGACACCAGGGGCTGGCGCGAGCGGCCATCGCCGTGCAGCAGATGGCCGTCCGGCAGGCCGCCGTTCCACACCTCGAGCAGGCCGCGCTGGCTGCTGATGTTGAGCAGGGTGGCGCAGCAGAACACGCCCACCGGCAGGATGCGTTTGAGCTTGGCGTTGATCTCGCGGAGGATCTCGGCCAGGGCATGGCCCTTGGCGGTCATGCCGTAGAACACCTCGGCCAGCGGCATGGCGCCGATGGCCGCCGGCAGGCCGTGGCCGGTGAAGTCGCCGAGCATCACGTGCATGCCGCCGGAGGGCTTGTAGGCCGCCAGCAGCAGGTCGCCGTTGAACAGCGCGTAGGGCGACTGCAGGTAGCGGATGTTCGGCGCATCCAGGCAGCCGGAGTGCGCCACCTTGTCGAACACCGCCTTGGCCACCCGCTGCTCGCGCAGCAGGTGCTCGTTGTGCCGGGCGATCAGGTCGCGCTGCTGCAGCACGGTGTCCTGCAGGCGGCGCAGGCGATCCATGGCGCCGATCTTGGCCGCGAGTATCACCCGGTTGTAGGGCTTGGCGAGAAAGTCGTCGCCGCCGGCCTCCAGGCAGCGCACCAGCGCTTCGCCTTCGGTCAGCGAGGTGAGGAAGATGATCGGCACCAGCGCCTCGCCGGCCTGCTGCTTGATCCGCCGCGCCGCCTCGAAACCGTCCATCACCGGCATCAGCGCATCCATCAGCACCAGCTGCGGGCGCTCCTGCTCGAACAGCGCGACCGCCTCCAGGCCGTTGCTGGCGGTGAGCACCCGGTGGCCCTGGCGACTGACGATGGTCGACAGCAGCATGCGATCGGCCGCGTTGTCCTCGGCGATCAGGATCGACAGGCGCTCGGCCATGGTCAGTTGATCTGGAACAGCTGCTCGAAGTTGGAGATCGCCAGGATCTTGCGCACATCGCTGCTGCAGTTGAGCAGGCGGATCTGCGCCGTGTCGCCGCCGGCGTGATCGCGCAGCAGCAGGAGCATGCCCAGCGCCGAGCTGTCCAGGTAGCTGGTGCCCTGCAGGTCGACCAGGTAGCGCCTGGGGGTGATGTTGACGCGCTCGTAGGCGTCGCGAAATTCCTGGTGGGAGGCGAAGTCGAAACGTCCTCGAATCGCGATGGTCAGCTCTTGCCCGTCGGCCGACGGCTGCGAGGTGATGGCCATGTCCTGCTCCTTTGTCGAGACCTTGCCTGATTGGCGGCATACGCACCCAAGGTGTAGCACCTGCCCTGCCCCACGACAACCCGTCTTCAGGGCTCGCCGCGGTCGATCAGGCGCTGCGCCAGCTCGTCGAGCAGCTTCTGCTCGCGCTTGTCCTCGGCCAGCCGCGCCTCGTCGATATAGCGCTGCACCAGCTTGCGCAGCCCCTCCAGGCGCGCGTAGCGCTGCTGCCAGACGGCGCGCACCTTCTCCAGGTTGGCGCGGTGCCAGTCGAGGCTCTGGTGCTGCTGGCCGATGGCCGTTTCCAGTTGCGAAAGAAAGCGCTGGTAGTTCATCAGCCATTGCCCGGAGACGCCCTTGCTGCCCTCGCTGATCCACTGCTGCTGGTAGTCGCCGCGAAAGCGCTCCAGCTCGCCCAGCTTGGCCTCGGCCTGGCTCACCAGCCCCTGGCAATGGCCGAGCTGGCGCGCCGCCTCGCGCTCGGCCTTCTCGGCCATGTCCACCACCGGCGCCAGGCGCGCCGCACGACTCGCCGCCATGGCTTAGGCCTTGTTCGCCGCCGGGTTGAAGATGGCCGTCAGCTGCCGGCTGCTGCCCTCCAGCGGTTCGCTGTCGTGCAGGCCCTGGCGCAGGTACTGGGCCATCTGCGGCTGGCGGGCGATGGCCAGGTCGGTGTCGGCGTCGCCGCCCGGCACGTAGGCGCCGACGCTGATCAGGTCGCGGCTCTGCTGGTAGCGCGACCACAGCTGCTTGAAGCGCTGCGCCTGCTTGAGATGCTCGGGCGACACCACCTGCGGCATCACCCGGCTGATCGAGGCTTCGATGTCGATGGCCGGGTAATGGCCCTCCTCGGCCAGCCGTCGCGACAGCACCAAATGGCCGTCGAGCACGCCGCGGGCGGCGTCGGCGATCGGGTCCTGCTGGTCGTCGCCCTCGGAGAGCACGGTGTAGAAGGCGGTGATCGAACCGCCGCCGGCCTCGGCGTTGCCGGCACGCTCCACCAGCTTGGGCAGCTTGGCGAACACCGACGGCGGGTAGCCCTTGGTCGCCGGCGGCTCGCCTATGGCCAGGGCGATCTCGCGCTGGGCCTGGGCGAAACGGGTCAGCGAATCCATCAGCAGCAGGACGTTCTTGCCCTTGTCGCGGAAGTATTCGGCGATGCGCGTGCAGTACATGGCCGCGCGCAGGCGCATCAGCGGCGCGTCGTCGGCCGGCGAGGCGACCACCACCGAGCGCTTGAGGCCCTCCTCGCCGAGGATCTCGTCGATGAACTCCTTGACCTCGCGACCGCGCTCGCCGATCAGCCCGACCACGATGATCTCCGCCTCGGTGAAGCGGGTCATCATGCCCAGCAGCACCGACTTGCCGACGCCGGTGCCGGCGAATAGGCCCAGGCGCTGGCCACGGCCGACGGTGAGCAGGCCGTTGATCGAGCGGATGCCGACGTCCAGCGGCTCGCTGATCGGATGGCGCTTGAGCGGGTTGATGGTCGGCCCGTCCAGCGGCACCCAGTCCTCGGCCTTCATCCCGCCCTTGCCGTCCAGGGCGCGACCGGCGCCGTCGAGCACTCGGCCGAGCATGGAACGGCCCATGGGCAGACGCCCGGCGTCGGGCAGCGGCACCACCCGCGCGCCGGGGGCGATGCCGGCCAAGCTGCCAACCGGCATCAGGTAGATCTTGTTGCCGGAAAAGCCCATCACTTCGGCCTCGACCTGCACCGGGTGGTAGCTGTCGCCGTTGACCACCAGGCAGCGGCTGCCAATGGCGGCGCGCAGGCCCTCGGCCTCCAGGGTCAGGCCGACCATGCGCAGCAGGCGGCCTTCGAGTATGGGTTGGCTGGGCAAATGGATGGCTTCGGTGTAGCCGCCCAGGCGCCTGGCGAAACTCACCCGGTCAAGGCGCATCGCCGCCATCCAGATCCAGGCTGATATCCGCTTCCGGCGGTTGGGTGATCTGCGCGCGCTGCTGCTCGAACAACTGCTTGAGCGCCTGCGCCAGGCGGGTCTCGACGCTGGCGTCGATCTGGCTGTGCTCCGACTCGATGCGGCAACCGCCGGGCAGCAGGCTGTCGTCCTCGAGGATGCGCCAGCTTTCCTCGTGACGCTCGCGCAGCGCCTTGATGGTCTCGAAATCCTGCGGGTTGACCTGGATGCGTACGTTGTCGGCGCCCATCGGCAGCAATTTGAGCGCCTCGCGCAGCACCTGACGGATCTGGCTGGAGTCGCTGGCCAGCTCGCGCTGGATCACCTCGCGCACCATATGGCTGACCAGGCGCACCAGGGCCACTTCCAGCTGCTGGTCCTGCTCGGCAATGGGCTCGAACAACTGCGCCATCACCTGCTCCAGGCTGCCCAGCTTGAGCGCCAGGGCGGCGTCGGCCTCCTGCTTGGCCTTGAGCTGGCCGGCGTGGAAGCCGTCCTTCTCGCCGGTGGCGAAGCCTTCGTTGTAAGCGTCCTGGCGGATGGCCTCGAGCTCGTCGAGGGTAAGCGGCTTGACGTCCTCTAGCGCCACCTCCTCGCTCTGTCCGACGTCCTGCGCCTCGACCTCTGCCGTCGGCGCGTCCACCGCCGGATCGACTTCGCCTGGCACCTCGCCAGGCGCGTCGAAGCTGGGCAGCGCCCAGCGGTCGAAGGCGCCCAGGTCCTTGGCGCGAATCAGCTCGCTTTCCGACTCCTTGCCCGCCGCCATGACTTAGACCATCTCCTCGCCGCCCTTGCCGCCGAGCACGATCTCGCCGGCCTCGGCCATGCGCCGGGCGATGGTGAGAATTTCCTTCTGCGCCGCCTCGACGTCGCTGACGCGGACCGGCCCCTTGGCTTCCAGGTCGTCACGCAGCAACTCGGCGGCACGTTTGGACATGTTCTTGAACACCTTGTCCTTGATCGCCTCGTCGGCGCCCTTGAGCGCCAGCACCAGCACCTCGGAGGACACCTCGCGCAGCAGCGCCTGGATGCCGCGGTCGTCGACGTCGGCGAGGTTGTCGAAGACGAACATCAGGTCCTCGATCTGCGTCGACAGGTCTTCGTCCACCTCGCGGATCGAGTCCATCAGCTGACCTTCCACCGAGCTGTCGAGGAAGTTCATGATGTCCGCCGCGCGCTTGACCCCGCCCATGGTGGCGCGGGTGGTGTTGGCGCTGCCGGAGAACTGCTTCTCGAGGATCTGGTTGAGTTCCTTGAGCGCCGAGGGCTGCACGGTATTGAGCGAGGACACGCGCAGAATGATGTCCAGGCGCACCTTGTGGTCGAAGTGGCTGAGCACCTCGCCGGCCTGGTCCGGGTCGAGGTAGGCGACGACTATGGCCTGGATCTGCGGGTGTTCGTAGCGGATCACGTCGGCCACCGCGCGCGGTTCCATCCATTTGAGGCTGTCCAGGCCGCTGGTGCTGCCGCCGAGCAGGATGCGGTCGATCAGGTTGCCGGCCTTGTCCTCGCCGAGGGCCGCGGTGAGCATCTTGCGGATGTAGCCGTCGGCACCGACGCCCAGGCTGGTCTGGTCGCCGACTATCTCGACGAACTCGCCCATCACCTGCTCGACCTGCTCGCGATGGATATTGCGCATGCCGGCCATGGCCACGCCGACCCGCTGCACTTCCTTCGGCCCGAGGTGCCGCAGCACCTGGGCGGCGTCGGTCTCGCCGAGCGACAGCAGGAGAATGGCGGCCTTGTCGACCTTGCTCAGCTTGGCGGGGGTACGGTTGTCACTCATCGGCGTTGATCCACTCTTTCACGACCTGGGCGACGCGGCCAGGGTCTTCCGCCACCAGGCTCTTGATCGCGTTCAGTTGCGCATCATACCCCTCGCTGGGACTGGGCAGCAGTATGCTCTGCGGCCCGCCGAGGCTGACCCGATCGTCTGCCAGCTCGCCATCGAGGCCGGCCATCTCGCCCAGTTCGACGTCGCCGCCGGCCAGCGCCTTGCCCTTGCCGCCACCGGTGATGTTGTTGAGCACCGGACGCAGCACCCCGAACACCAGGAGCAGGATGAACAACACGCCGAGCACCTGCTTGACGATGTCCCAGAACCAGGGCTGGGTGTAGAACGGAATGTCCGGAATTTCCTCGCCCAGCGAGGTGGTGAAGGCGGTGTTGATCACGCTGACGCTGTCGCCGCGGCTGGCGTCGAAGCCCACCGAGTCCTGCACCAGGCGGGTGAAGCGCGCCAGATCGTCGGCGCTCCAGGGTACCCGGCTGGTTTCGCCGGTGGCCGGGTCGACGCGCACCTGATCGTCCACCACCACCGCCACCGACAGGCGGCGCAGGCGGCCCTGCTGCTGCTTGGTGTAGCTGATCGAGCGATCCAGTTCGAAGTTGCGGGTGGACTGCTCGCGCTTGTCCGCCGGGTACGGCGCCAGCATCGGCTGACCGGTGGCCGGGTCCATGATCTGCTGGCCGTTGGCATCCACCAGCGGCTGGCCGGCAGCCACCGGACCGGCAGGCGCCGCGGCGGCGGTCGCCTGCTCGGGAGCCGCGGCCGGACCGGGTGGCTGATTGGACAGCGCGCCGGGCACGCCCTGCGGCGGCAGGCTGCTGTGGCGCTGTTCGTTGACCTGCTGCTCGCTGCGCAGCGCCGGCTGGTCCGGGTTGAACATCTCGGAGGTGGATTCCACCGCGCTGAAATCGACGTCGGCGGCCACCTCGGCCTTGTAGCGGCCGGTGCCCAGCACCGGCTGCAGGATGTTGTGCACGCGCTGGGTCAGCAGGCTTTCCATGCGCCGGCTGTAGTCGAACTGCTTGCCGGCCATGCTCAGCTCGGACAGCTCCTGCTGATCGGAGAGCAGGTTGCCCTTCTGGTCGACGACGGTGACCTGGCCCTTGTCCAGTTCCGGCACGCTGGTGGCGACCAGGTTGACGATGGCCATCACCTGGCTCGGCTCCAGGGCGCGGCCCGGATACAGTTCCACCAGCACCGAGGCCGACGGCTTGCGCTCGTCGCGGACGAACACCGAGGCCTTGGGCATGGCCAGGTGCACGCGCGCTGCCTTGACGTTGTTGAGGCTGGAGACCGTGCGCGCCAGCTCGCCTTCCAGACCGCGGCGGTAGCGAGTGGCTTCCATGAACTGGCTGGTGCCCAGGCCCTGCTCGCGGTCGAGAATCTCGAAACCGACGCTGTTGTCGGTCGGCGCCACGCCGGCGGCGGCCAGGCGCATGCGCGCCCGCGCCAGGTCGTCGGCCTTGACCAGCAGCGCGCCGGAGGTGGGCTCCACGGTGTAATCGATGCCCGAGGCGCTGAGGGTTTCCACCACCTGGGTCGCGTCCATGCCGTTGAGGCTGCCGTAGAGCGGACGGTAATCCGGCTGCTGCGACCAGAGCACCACGGCGAAGCCGATGGCCACGCTGGCAGCCAGGCCGACCAGCAGGCCGAGCTGGCGCAGCACCGACATGTCCGCGAGGTTTTCTAGGAAGCTCAGACCCAGCAACGGGCCCTTGGCCTGCGCCGCGTCCGCCTTGGCCGGTAAGTTTGCTACTGCTGCTTCAGCCATCAATCAACCCTCAAACCGGCATCTGCATGATGTCTTGATAAGCCTGGACCAGCTTGTTGCGCACCTGGGTCATGGCCTGGAAGGACACGCTGGCCTTCTGTGAGGCGATCATCACGTCGGTGAGGTCCACCCCGCTCTGCCCCATCTCGAAGGCGGTAGCCAGCTTGTTGGAGGCCTGCTGGGTCTCGTTGACCTTGGTCACCGCCTGGCCGAGCATCTCCGAGAAACTCGGCGCGCCCTGCACCGGCTCGCTGACGGCCGGCTTCTGCCGCGCCATCGCCTCGGACTGCATGGCGCGCATTTCCAGCATCAAGCGATTGAATTCAACACCCTGGCTCATGACTTCCTCCACTGCCCGCTTTTTGACACTTGCGGTGCGTTGCAGGGGTATTTGCAACAAGGGTGCCAGAAAAGGCTGCTACAGCCTCAGAGGCTCGGGCAGCAACGAAACGAGGGGGTAGACGAAAGAAGCAGACCCGTCATCCCCGCGAAGACGGGGATCCAGCGGCAATGGAGAAGTCACCAACAACCTCCGACCAAAGATCCCGCCACGGCGGGTTTCGCTCTTCGATTAGACGCAGCTTCCAGGCTCGATTCCATTTCTTGATCGCCTTCTCCCTGGCTATCGCGCCGCCCATGCTCTCATGCTGCTCGTACCACACCAGCATCTTCACGCCGTAGCGGCGGGTAAAGCCTTCGACAACGTCTTCTCGATGCTGCCAGCTTCGCTGAAGCAGATTGGCGGTGACGCCGGTATAGAGCGTGCCATTACGCTGGCTGGCCATGATGTAAACGGCTGGCTGTTTCATGCTGCAGTCCTTTGCAGATTGTGAAAATGCCTGAATGAATAAAGGGCTTCTCAGAGGCCTGTTTTGAATTCATGTTTCAACAGTCACGGGCGTTAAAAATAGTCGTCCACAAAAATCTCGACAACTTGAACGCTGCTGCTGGGTCCCCGCCTTCGCGGGGATGACCTCGAGTTTTCTATCGCCGTCATCCCCGCGAAGGCGGGGACCCAGGCCACCCTATCAGCCGTACCTCCTGCCCCCGCTCAGCCCAGCAAAACTAGCTGGCGTAGAGATAAGCCTCGACGTCCATACCGGCATCGCGCATCTGCGCCAGCTTGTAACGCAGGGTGCGCGGGCTGATGCCCAGGCGTTCGGCGGCCTCCTTGCGGCGGCCGCGCTCGGCACGCAGGGTATCGATGATCACCTGGAACTCGCGGCGGCGCAGGTCCTCGCCCAACGCGCCGGCATCCACCGCACCCGGCGCCTCGACCGCCTGCGGCGAGGCCGCCGGCGCACTGGGCACCACCGCCAGACGCGGCGCCGGGGCCTGCACCGCCTGGCCGATGGGCGCATGCAGGCACAGGTCCTGCGGCTGGATCACGCCGCCCTGCTGGAGGATCAAGGCGCGCTGGATGGCGTTGTCCAGCTCGCGCACGTTGCCCGGCCACTGGTGATGCAGCAGGCTCTGCGCGGCGGCCTCGGACAGGCGTACGGGGGACTGATTCATTTTTTTGACGTGCTTGGCCAGCAATCGCTCGGCCAACGGCAGGATATCGGCGGGCCGCTCGCGCAGCGGTCGCCAGGCCAGGGGGAATACCGACAGGCGATAGTAGAGGTCCTCGCGGAAGCGCCCGGCCGCGACCTCGCCGGCCAGGTCGCGGTTGCTGGTGGCCAGCACGCGAATATCCAGGCTGATCGGTTTACGCGCGCCGACCCGCTCCACTTCACGTTCCTGCAACACGCGCAGCAGCTTGGCCTGCAGGCCCAGGGGCATCTCGGAAATCTCGTCGAGCAGGATGGTGCCGCCGTCGGCCAGCTCGAACTTGCCCGGCTGCGCCGTCACCGCGCCGGTGAAGGCGCCCTTCTCGTGACCAAAGAGCGTGGCCTCGAGCATGTTGTCGGGAATCGCCGCGCAGTTGATGGCGATGAACGGGCCACCGGCACGCGGCGACTGCTGGTGGATATAGCGCGCCAGCACCTCCTTGCCGGTGCCGGACTCGCCGGTGATCATCACCGTCGAATCGCTCTGCGCCACCCGCGCAGCCAGCTCCAGCAGCTGCAGACTGGCCGGCTCCAGCGCCACCGGGCCGTCGCGGTCGCCCGCGCTCAAGCAGCCCAGGGCGTGACGCGCCACCAGCTCCAGCAGGGTACGCGGCTCGAACGGCTTGACCAGGTAATCGGCGGCGCCCTGGCGGATCGCATCCACCGCCCGCTCCACCGCGCCGAAGGCGGTCATCAGCAGCACCGGCAACTGCGGGTAGCGGCCGCGGATCTGCGCCAGCAACTGGTGACCGTCCATGCCCGGCATATTGACGTCGCTGACCACCAGGCCGAACGGCTCCTCGCCCAGGGCGACCAGCGCCGCCTCGGCGCAATCCACCGCGCGGTAGTCATGCCCCCCGAGACACAGGGTATCGGCCAGGGCTTCGCGCAGGGCGCGGTCGTCTTCGACCAACAGAACTTTGGCAGCCATGGGGATCACTCCTGATTCATTCTGGGCGCCACATCGAGCAGCGGCAGGGAAAGGATGGCGCAGGTGCCGCGAGCGACCCGCGATTGCAGCAGCAGCTGACCCTGGTGGGCGCGCGCCACGGCCTTGACCACCGCCAGGCCGAGGCCGGTGCCGGTGGTCTTGGTGGTAAAGAAGGGTTCGCCCAGGCGCGCCAGGGTGGCGGCATCCATGCCCGGGCCGTTGTCGCTGATGCACAGGCGCAGCTGATTGTCGCGGCGATACAGGTGGACCTTCAGCCGCGCCTCGCGCCCGCCCGCCTGGATGGCGTTGTCGATCAGGTTGAGCAGGGTGCCGACCAGAGTGTCGCGGTTGCACAGCAGCTCGCCGGCGCGAACGTCGCACTGCCAACGCACCGTCATGCCGGTCACATGGGGTTCGGCGGCGGCACGCAGGGCGGCGAACAGCGCCTGCGGGCCGAGGCGATCCGGCAACGGCAGCTCGCCACGGGCGAAGATCAGCATGTCGCGCACCTGGTTCTCCAGCTCGTGCAGGCGCTCCTTGAGACGCCCGGCGAAGCGCTGCTGCTGCTCGGCCGGCAGCACCTGCTCGTTGAGGTGGCTGGCGTAGAGCAAAGCGGCGGACAGCGGCGTGCGAATCTGATGGGCCAGGGAAGCGACCATGCGCCCCAGGGCGGAGAGGCGTTCGTGGCGCGACAGCTGATCCTGCAGGCGACGGGTTTCCGTCAGGTCGGTGAGCAGCACCAGCTGCCCCGGCTCGCCATGCAGCGAGCGGGTGGCAATGGACAGGCGACGGCCGTCCTTCATGGAGATCTCATGGCCGTCGTCCTCGCGCGGGGCGAAGTTGCGCGCGATCACCTGGCGCCAGAGCATGCCGACCAGGGGCTGGCCGAGCAACGCGCGCGCCACCGGATTGGCCTCGCGCACCACACCCTGGCCGTCGATCACTATGACGCCGCCTGGCAGCAGGTCCAGCAGGCTCTGCAGGCGATGGGCCAGACGCTCCTTCTCCGCCAGCTCCTGCATGCGCTGGGCGCTGACCAGCGCCAACTGCCCCTTCAGTTCACTGACGCGAGCCTCGAGCAGACTGTAGGACTCGCTGAGCTGATTGGACATCTGGTTGAACAGGGCGAAAGCCTGCTCCAGACCGGCACGACTGGCTTGCTCGAGCGGCGCCGAAGGGCTCGACTCGACTGGCTCGGAGGGGCGAACGCTTGCTTTCATCTTCTTCTCTCGCACAACGCACCGTCAGAAGACGGTCAGGTGAGAGAGGTTTAGCAATCCCCGTGCCTACTTTTTTAGCTTTATTTTTCAATCACTTGAAAAATAAAGCCGGAGGTTGCGTCAAAGCTCCGGCTTTATTGATCGAGTATCCGCCAGTGGCGGACGGATCAGTGGCGAGTCAATCCTCGTCCTGACCCTCCTCTTCACGACGGCTCATGCCGTACTTGCGCATCTTCTCCACCAGGGTGGTGCGGCGGATACGCAGACGCTCGGCAGCACGCGCCACCACGCCACCGGCATCATCCAGCGCCTGCTGGATCAGGCCCTGCTCCAGATTGCCCAGGTAGTCCTTCAGATCCAGGCCCTCGGGCGGCAGCATGGCCGGGGTGTCCAGGCCCGGCAGACCGGCCATGATCGCCGCACGCTCCTCCAACTCCTCGCGCAGGCTGGCGGCCAGCTGCTCGTCCTCGTCGTCGACGTGGCGGAACTTCTTCGGCAGCTCGCCGACGCCGATCACCCCGTAGGGATGCATGATCGCCATGCGCTCGACCAGGTTGGCCAGCTCGCGTACGTTGCCCGCCCAGTCGTGGCGGCACAGCGACATGATGGCCGCCGAGTTGAAACGGATGGAGCCACGTTTCTCGTGCTCCATGCGCGAGATCAGCTCGTTCATCAACAGCGGGATGTCCTCGATACGCTCGCGCAGCGGCGCCATCTCGATGGGGAAAACGTTGAGGCGGTAGTACAGATCCTCGCGGAAGCTGCCCTCCTCGATCATCTTCTCCAGGTTCTTGTGGGTGGCGGCGATGATGCGCACGTCGGCGGTCTGCGTCTTGTTGCTGCCGACCCGCTCGAAGGTGCGTTCCTGCAGCACGCGCAGCAGCTTGACCTGCATCGGCAGCGGCATGTCGCCGATCTCGTCGAGGAACAGGGTGCCGCCATTGGCCAGCTCGAAGCGCCCTGCCCGGCTGGTGATGGCGCCGGTGAAGGCACCCTTCTCGTGACCGAACAGCTCGCTCTCCAGCAACTCGGCGGGAATCGCACCGCAGTTGACCGGCACGAACGGCGCTTCGCGGCGCTTGGAGTGATAGTGCAGGTTACGCGCCACCACCTCCTTGCCGGTGCCGGACTCGCCGAGGATCAGCACGCTGGCCTCGGTGTCGGCCACCTGTTGCATCATCTGCCGCACCTGCTGAATCGCGCGACTGGTGCCGACCAGGCTGCGGAACAGGTTGGGCTCGCGCTGCCGACCGCGGTCGCGGGCCTGGTCGTACATCTCGCGATAGACCTGGGCGCGGTGCAGCGAATCGAGCAGCTTGTTGTAGCTCAGCGGGGTTTCCAGGCTGGCCAGCACGCGACGGCGCAGGTCCTCCGGCCAGTCACCGGCCGCGGTCTCGCCGATCGTCAGCAGCGGCAGGAACTCGTCCCAGCCGACTATCTGCTTGGTCAGCTCGAGCGCACCGCCCTTGGACTCGACCTCGCCCAGCAACACGCTGAGCACGTCGCGGCTGGAACTCAGCGCGGCGACCGCGTCCTGCCAGTTCTGGCTGCTACAGGCGAGGTATTCTTCCCCGAGGAAATTCAGAATGATCGCCAGCTCATGGCGGCGCGCGGCATTGTCGTCAATCAACAGGATTTTGGTTTCACGCCACATCTTGTGTTTGTCTGACTCGAGGAGTGAAGGAAATTGCACGCCAGATCCTCGACGCGCACGGCAATTGGCCACCAGTAAAGTCAATATCCTGGCCGATGTCAATTTTATGGCGTATCTTTTTTGCTCAACCAGGCAATAGCTAAGCAGCTGTTTGTCCAATCGGGTAGCGGCAAGCGATGGAAAGGGAGAATTGACAGGAAACTGCGGAAAGGGGAACCGAGCCCAACCTGACGGCTAAGCTCGGGAAATTGCGACTAAATCAACCGAAAAGCTGGTAAACCTTGGCGCCCTGACGAGACTGATTCAGCTGCACCAGTTCGCCAGCCAGGCGCTGCTGCTCGGCCTGACAAACGGTCACCAGCTCACGGTAGAGCACCAGCAGGTTCTCCATGCTGCCGCGCAGCTGCTCTTCATCGCGACTCTCGACCATGGCCGCATCGACCGCCATGCGGCATTGCAGGTCCAGCTCGCCGATGGCCGCCCAGTCCTGCTTGGCCAGGGCGTCGCGCAGAGCCGTGCCGGTCGCCTGCAAACGCTGGACAGTAGCATTCATAATCTTCTCCTCCGATGCCACGCCCTTACTGGGCGATGGCATCCCAAGCGGATTTGACCTCGCGCAGCAGCGCGGCCACTTCTTCGAGCAACGCCGGCTCGTTGTTGCGATTGGCCTGCAGCAGTCGCCCGGTCATATATTCGTAGAGGCTATCCAGATTCGCCGCCAGCTCGCCACCCTGGCGATGATCCAGCGCCTCGCGCAGGCCGCCGACGATGGCGATGCTCTTGCCGATCAACTCCCCCTTCAGCTCCGTCTGACCGCGCTCCATGGCGCCACGCGCCTGGGCGATACGGGTCAGACCACCCTCCATCAACATCTGAATCAGGCGATGGGGACTGGCCTCGAAGGCCTGGGCTTGGGTATTGACGGTCTGGTACTGCTGGAGGGCCGCCATTGCATTCATCGTCGCTCTCGCTCTGCTGTTTGGCTGATACCTTGGGTATCGGCTCTGGCCAGTAAAGCTTTAGGCGAATTTAACTCGCCGATGCGGGCTCAACCTCGGGGCCGATGGCGTCCCAGGCCTCCTTGATCTGGCTCAACAAGGCCTGCACCTCGTCCAGACTGCGCGGCGTATCGTCCAACGCCACGCCGGCCAGGCGCCGGGTCATATAGTCGTACAAGGCGTCCAGGTTCTCGGCAATTTCACCGCCCAGGTCCTTGTCGAGCCCGGCCTGCAAAGCACCAATGATGGACAGCGTACTGCCGACAGCCAGGCCGCGAACCTCCGGATTGCCCTCAAGCTGGGCATGGCGTGCCAGGGACAGACGCTCCAGGGCGCCCTGCAGCAATAACTGAACGATACGGTAGGGGCTTACGTCCTGCGCGGTATTGACCGTTTTGTAGGTGTCGATTGGGTTGCTCATGAGTTATCAGCTGTCCTTTTTCACGAAACCGGGCAGGCTTGCCAGCGATTGCGTCAGGCGATCACTGGTCTGGTTCAGCTGACCGACCAACATATCCATCGCGTTGAACTGCGCATACAGCCGGGCCTGAACCTTGTCGATGCGCAGATTGAGGTTTTCCTTCTGCTTGTCGATATCCTTGATGGTGCTCTGCAGGCCGTTCATGCGCTGCTCGAGCACGCCGCCGGTCTTGATAAAGCCGTCGATGCTCTTGTCCAGGCGCTGCATCAGGCCGCTTTCGCCAGCAAAAAAGGCGCCCACCGCCTCGAAGTTACCCTCGACAGCGACTTTGAGCTTATCGGCGTCGACTTTGAGGGTTCCGTCTTTCTCGGTGACTATCCCCAGGTCGGCCAGCACGCGCAGATCACCTTGACCATTTACTGGGTTGACCAGCTGGTTGCGCACGGCGCTCAGCACGTTGCGCACAGTGGCGTCACCGACCAGACCGCCGGCCACAGGCGGCTTGCCGTCCCCGACGGAAACCACGCTGGTCAGCTGATTACTGGTCTTGATCAGCTTGTTGTAGGCCTCGACGAACTTGTTCACCGCATCGGTGACGCCGGTGGAGTTCTGGCCGACGCTGACCGTCAGCGGCTTATTGGCTTCCGTCTTGGTCAGCAGCTCAAGGGTCACCTCCGGTATGGCGCCAGTCACGCTATTGCTCGCACTGGTCAGCGCCAGGCCGTCGATGCTGAACTGCGCATCCGCCGCCTGGGTGATGTAACCGGCACTGGCAGGATCAGTCGAGTTCAGGGCCTGAGTGCCGTCCACGTCGAGCGCCGCGAGGCTGCCGCTGCCGGTGACGATCACATCCTCACCGGCACCGGTCTTGGTGGAGCTGTACACCAGACGCGACTCCCCGGTCCCCGGGTTACCGACGATGTTGACGCTGATGCCCTTGTCCTTCAGCGCCGCATTGAGCTGGTCACGGGTGCTGGCCAGATCGGAACCGGCGGCGATTCTGACCTCGGTGCCAGCATCGTCGACACCAAGCTTGACTGTGAAGACTTCCTCGCCTGCACCGCTGCTGAAGCCACTGCCCACCGTGGCGCTGGCCACCTTGCTGGCGGTAGCCAAGCGCCCCACCTCTATCTGGTAGGTTCCTGGCAGTGCATTCTTGGTGGCGGATAGGGTCAAGGCACTAGTGTCGGACGAGGAAGCCGTGCGCTTCTCGAACAACGAGAAGTCGCTCAAGGCCTTGAGCGCCGTCTGGAACTCGCTGAGCGCGCTCTTGAGCTGGCCCAGGGCGGAGAACTTGGTGGTGGTGCTCTTCTCCAGACGCGCCAGCTGCGCTTCCTTGGGGGCCTTCTCCGCATTGACCATCGCCTTGACGATGCTGTCGATATCAATACCGGAACCAACGCCTGTTATACCCACCATGTTGAACACCTCGTCACTCTGTTGACGCTTACCGCCGAATAACCCATGCCAATCAAGAACCGGGCCAGTTACGCCTCGGCCTTGAACAGCAGGCTGCGAACCTCGTCCAGGCTCTCGGCCAGGCGCAAGGCATCTTCCGAAGGAATCTGCCGAATGACCTCGCCAGAAACGCTGTCGGTCACCTTGACCACCACCCTGCCGGTGGAATCGTCCAGGGAGAAATTCAGGTTGCGCTGAATGCTC
Source organism: Pseudomonas sp. AOB-7 (assembly GCF_003696305.1). Classification (GTDB taxonomy): domain Bacteria; phylum Pseudomonadota; class Gammaproteobacteria; order Pseudomonadales; family Pseudomonadaceae; genus Aquipseudomonas. Next base: position 117,052 of record NZ_RFFK01000004.1, read on the forward strand.
TGGGCGAACTCCTGAATGCTGGAGACCGCCGCCTCCATAGGCGCACGCGCCTGGGCCAGCGACTGTACCGGTAACTGCCGGTTCCCGCCCGCGTCGCTCGAGATCTGCGGCTGACGCAGCGCCTCGCCGCGGGCACGTGCAACACCGCCGGACACCGGAACCCCTTTGATCGAATCGATATCCATGAGCTCACCTCACATGGCAAAACGGGGAGTAGCGCCTGGCACTACTCCCCGAAACTCAAACTAGCTGGCTTTTCAGCTTAGCGCAGCAGGCTGAGCACGGCCTGCGGCAGCTGGTTGGCCTGGGCCAGGATCGCGGTACCGGCCTGCTGCAGCACCTGATTCTTGCTCAGGTTGGCGGTTTCGGCGGCGAAGTCGGTGTCCTGGATACGACCGCGGGCGGCAGAGACGTTCTCGCCGATGTTCTGCAGGTTAGCGATGGTGTTCTCGAAGCGGTTCTGCACCGCACCGAGTTCGGCACGCTGGGCATCAATGGACTTGATGGCATCGTCAATCACCAGTACAGCAGACTGCGCCCCTTTGGCTGTGGTGATGTCGATTGCTTTAACGGTACTGTCGGCGTCAGCAGCAACGGTAAATGCTGCTGCCCCTGCGGCCGTACCTGCACCAGTGGTGTCGGTATCGGTAATGGCGATGGACGTAACAGCGCTGATCGGATCACCGTTAGCATCCTTGGTCGCTTTGGCCACGTACGAAATCTCATCGCCATCAACAAATGCACCGACACCAACGTTGGCATCGTTAATCGCCGCCGCAATCTTCGCGGCAGCCATTTCGGCGGTTTCATCGCCCTTCATGGTCACAGTCAATTCGACCGGATCAGTTACACCTTCCAACGTAATTTCAATATCGACATCACCAGCAGCCGTAACCGCTGTTACAGCACCGCCACCGTCAGCCTCGTAGAAGGTACCGTCCAAAGACGTAGAACTCATTTTATCGATGCCAACGCTAATGATTTCGTTAGCGGAAGCCCCTACCTGGAAACTGGCCACACCAAAGGTACCGTCCAGCAACTGACGACCGCCGAAGGTGGTGGTGTTGCTGATACGATCCAGCTCCTTCTTCAACTGAGTTACTTCGTCATTCAGCGCAGTGCGTTCAGAGTCGCTGTTGGAACCGTTGGCCGACTGCAGGGACAGATCACGCATACGCTGGAGGATGTTGGTCGACTGCTGCAGGGCACCTTCGGCGGTCTGCGCCAGGGAGATGCCGTCGTTGGCGTTACGTACCGCAACACCCAGGCCATTGACCTGGCTGGTCAGACGGTTGGCGATCTGCAGGCCGGCGGCATCGTCCTTGGCGGAGTTGATGCGCGAACCGGTGGACAGGCGCTGCAGGGAAGTATCCAGCGCCTTGGACGAGGTGTTCAGGTTGCGCTGAGTGTTCAGGGACGCAATGTTGGTATTGACGGTAAGGGCCATGGTGTTGCCTCCAATGGGCTGGTACTCAGATGAGCCGGGTGCTGCGAGCGCTTGGGCGGTCGCCTTGCTCAGGCACCCAGTTACTTCGCATTCGTGATTTGTATCGGCGTTATCGGTGATGGCTTTAGGCTTTTTTCGAGTTTTTTGTGGATTTTTTTTTATTTTTTAAAACAGCTGGTTATGGTGATTTCCGGATCGAAGCATAGGGTTCGCCAAAGGGTTGTCGGGTTGGATGGCGATTTGGCGACTGTAGCGGCCCGGGAAAACCCTGAAAAAGTCAGCATTCCCGAGCAGGCGGGACAGCAGCTTTATCGCTGAACGTCGCTTGCGCTGACCCGAAGGGCAATAATCCAGAGCCTGTGTAGCAACTGGGCTCCCGCCTTCGCGGGAGTGACGGTAAATGGCTTTTCCCGAGCCAGGGAAAGCTTCACGGCTAAAGCCGCTCCTACGCCCGGCACCCAAAACTCCGTCAGTTTCGTAGGGTGGACAACGCGCAGCTTGTCCACCGCTCTTGTGATATGGCGCCGACGATTCCGCGACAGCTGACGGTGGAAAACGCTTCGCGGTTTTCCACCCTACGTCCTGAGAACTTCGCGGCTGAAGCCGCTCCTACCACCCAGCCCCGGAGGCGAGACGTCAGCCTGTCAGCGCAGCTGGTTGAACAGGTTGAGTCCGGCGATCTTCACGTAGCTCTGCTGCGCTGCCTCGAGGATCACCGACTGGAAGGCCAGGCGCGACAGGGCCTCGGCGTAGTCCAGTTCGCGCAGCTCGGCCTGCACCGCCTTGTTGACCAAAGTGACGTCCTCGTTGTCGGTCAGCGAGCTTTCCACTACGTTGAGCCGCGCGCCGATCTGCCCGCGCACCTGGTCCAGGGCCACCATGTTGTTGTCCAGATTGGTGAGACCCAAGGCCACCGCATCGCGTACCTGGCGATTGCCCTCAGCAGTAGTGGGCGCGTCTTCCAACGCCTGGCGCAGCGTTGCAATGGTGTTGAGGATGCCAACCTTGTTGGCAGGCGCGGTAGCCGGGTCGGTATCCGGCGGCTGCACGGTGAAGCTTGAACCGGCAGGCGGTACGCCGTTGACATGGAAGGCCACGCCGCCGTACTGCACCAGGCTGTCCTGCCCTTCCACCAGGCGTCGGCTGACCGGCACGCCATCCACCCCGTTACCGTCCACCGGGGTCAGGGTATAGGCCAGCGGATCGGCGGGATCGTTGAAGTCCAGGCGAATGCCGCCGGCGGGAAAGTTGGCAAACGCCACTTCGTCGTCCACCAGCGCACCGCTGACGATGGGCGCGGCCGGCGCCGCCGGATTGCCGCCGATACTCAGGCGCGCGGCATTGCGGCCGCTGTCGAAGATCGCCCGACCGCTGTCGCTGATCGGCAGCTCCAGCGAGCTGGCGATCTGCAGTTTCCGCTGGCCATCGTCGCCCTGGTACAGATAGCTGCCATCGGCCGTGCGCAGATAAGGCTGGGTCTTGCCCTGGAAGCCGGCGAACAGGTACTCGCCACGGGCATTGCGGGTGTTCATCAGCGCCAGCAGTTCGTCTTCGCGCTGGCCCAGTTCGGCGGCGATGGCCTGTCGCCCGGCCTGATCGAGCCCACCATTGCCCGCCTGCACGGTCAGCTCGCGCACGCGCTGCAGCACGGTATTGACCGAATTGAGAGTGACCTCCTCCTGAGTCAGGCTGTTCTTCGCCGCCGTCAGGTTGGACTGGTATTGGCTCAGCACCGACTGCTGCTGCTCCAGCTGCAGCAGGCGCACCGAAGCCACCGGGTCGTCCGCCGGGGTGAGAATGCGGTTGCCGGTACTGATCTGCTCCTGGGTACGGATGGCATTGGCGTAGTTGCGCTGCAGGCCGGAAACCCCGTTGTTGAATGCCTGGATGGTAGAGATGCGCATGCTTGAGCCTCTTGATGCGACCGTCGAGCATTGACGGATTCGTAGGGTGCGCCGTGCGCACCTACGGACTATCTAAATGAACTGATCAGGGTATCGAACAAAGAGCGGGCAACTTGAATGATTTGCGCCGAGGCGTTGTAGTACTGCTCGAACTTGATCAGGTTGGCCGCTTCTTCGTCCAGGTTGACCCCCGACAGCGAATCGCGGTTGTCGGTGGCCTGCTTGAGAATCGCCGTGGTCGCCTCGCCATCCAGCCGCGCCTGAGCGGTCAGGGTGCCAACCCGTTCGACCAGATCGCCGTAGCCATCGGCGAAACTCACACCGGTACTTCCTGGCGCGGCGGGGTCGACGCCGATGGTCGCCTTCGATTGCAGATCGGCCAGTTTCAGCGCGTTGCGGTTGTCGGATACGCCATTGGCATTGAAGGCAACGGCGAAGGTGTCGCCCTGCTGCGGCCGGCCGCTGAGGGTCAGGCGCAGGGTGCTGCCATCGGCCAGCTGCAGTTCGTAGCTATTGGTCTGCCCGGGCTGAAAGGTGGCCGGTGCGGCCGGCGTACCATCGGCGTTGATACGGGTCAGGGTGGCGCCAGCCGGCACGGTGAAATCACCGGCGGCCTCGTCGTAGGTCAGGGTTACCGGCAGAGCGCCGGTTAGGCTGCCCAGATTCAGCACGGACTGCAGGTCGGGCTGGCTAATGGCGCCGGTGCCGCGGTTTTGCAGATTGGACTCGGCCCGCACCGGCGCGGCAAAGGCCAACTGGTCGGGCTGATCGAGCACGACAGCAATGTCGCCAGCGCCGCGACGGGTCGGCTGCAGCAGGAAGATGTCACCCGCCGCCGGCGCCGGCGTGCCGACGTCGATGGTGAAGCCCTGGTCGCGACCACTGCTGTCGCTGAAGCTGAGCGTGCCGGGCGGGTTCTCGGTCACGCTCATCATCGCGTTATCGCTAAGGCGGCGCGCCGTGTAGTTGGTGCCGTCGAACTCCAGGCGGTAGTCGCTGGCGGTCAGCAGGCTGGTGTCGCCTATGTTGAGCAAGGGCTGGGCATTGCTGCTGTTGCTACTGAAAACGCGTACGCGCAGTGCCGCCAACGCCGGATCGTTGAAGTCGCCGAACAGCGCACTCCCCACCTGCCCCTTGAGGTCGAGGCCCTGGCCAAGCTGACTGTTGACCTGATCGCTGACGGCCAGGGCCAGACGGCCGAGACTGTTGAAGGTGGAGTCCAGTACCTCCTGGCGATAGCGGATCAAGCCGCCCAGCTCGCCGCCGCTGAGCTGGGTGGTAATGGTCTGGCGCGAGTTGCCGCTGACGAACTGAACCTCGAAGCGCGTGGGATCGCCCTGCCCCGGCCCGACCTCCAGGCGGCTGGCGGTGGCGCCCACCACCAGCGGCTGGCCGCTGCCGATAAACAGGTTGTAGCTGCTGTCGTCCTGCGGCACCACGGTGACGCCGACGTAGGTGGACAGCTGGCGCACCGCCTCGTCGCGGGCATCGAGCAGGTCGTTGGGCTGCTGGCCGTTGGCCGCCGCGACGGCGATGGCGTTGTTCAGGCTGGCGACGCTGGTAGCCAGGCGGTTGACCTGGTCGCTGACCGCCACCATCTGCTTGTTGAGAAAGTTGTTCTGCTCATTGAGCCGTTCGTAAACGGTATTGAAGCGCCGCGAGAGGCCCTCGGCCTCGGACAGCACCAGTTGCCGCGCCGGGATATTGGCCGGATCCTCTGCCGCGGTCTGCAACGCGGCGAAGAAGGATTGCAGCGAGGGGGTGATGCCGGTGGTGGAGCCGGCCAGCAAGGAGTCGAGCTGATCGATTTGGCTCTTGTAGGCCGCCACGTCGCTGGCCAGCGCCGTGCTGGAGCGCAACTGGCTGGTAAGAAACTCGCTGTAGCTGCGGCGGATGTCCACCAGGCTGGTACCCGAGCCGATATAGCCGGCGCCGCTGAACTGCGGAATGCGCGTGGCCTGCACTGCATCCTGGCGGGTATAGCCCGGTGTATTGATATTGGTGATGTTATGACCGGTGACGCTGAGCTGGGTCTTGCTGGCGGCAAGCCCGGACAGGCCAATACTGAGTAGGTCAGCCATGGTTCAGCCTCAAGTCCTTGTGGTGGCGCTATCGGCAGCTGCCACGGCCTGGTAGGTCTGCATCTTGCGGGCGATCTGGGCGATCTTGCGCGCATAGTTGGGGTCGGTGGCGTAGCCGGCCTGCTGCAGTTCCTTGACGAAACGCTCCGGATTCTCGGTGGCGCTCAGCGCTTTTTCGTAGCGCCCGTTGCTCTGCAGGAAGCTGACGTAGTCGTCGAAGCTCTGCGCGTAGGAGTCGTAGGCGCGGAAGCTGGCCGCTTCCCTGACCGCCTTGCCGCCCTTGTACTCGGTGGTCAGCACCCGCGCCGACTCGCCGTCCCAGCTGTTGTGGCTCTTGATGCCGAACAGGTTGTGGCTGCTCTCGCCGTCGCGGGTACGGATGATCGACTTGCCCCAGCCGGTCTCCAGCGCAGCCTGGGCCACCAGGTAGCGCGGGTCGACGCCGATCTTCTCGGCCGCCGCCTCGGCCATTGGCAGCATGGTGGCGACGAACTCCTGCGGCGAGGCGAACGCGGCCTTGCCCGGCGCCAGCGGCGGCTGGGCGATGCGCCGGCCGCTGATGGCATCGCTGTTGTTCAGGCTCAGGCCATCGGCCTTGGGCGCGGCGAAGCTTTGTGCGGGAATCCAGTCGCCGCCGGCCAGGGCCTTGCCCTCGCCTTCCCCGGCAGACGGCACGATACCGGCCAGCAGGCGATCGGCCAGTTTGCCCGGCACCGCCAGACGGCGGCGGTTGAGCAGCGCCACCTCGTCGCGGAAGCCTTCGCTGCTGGCCACTTTTTCGCTCTCGGCTGCGCTCGCCTTGCTCAGCGGTTGCTCGATCTGGGCGAAGGGATTGGGCCGGCTGGAGGGCTGCTTGAGCTTGGACATCTGCCGCACCAGCACATCGGCCAGGCCGATGCCGCGCCCTTCCTTGGCCAGGGTCACCGACAGCTGCTGGTCGTGCATGTCCTGGTAGGTCTTGCTCTCGTTGCTGTTGAGGAAATTGCCCTCGCCGAACGCCTCGCCGGCCGAACGCATGGCCTTGAGCATCTCGTTCATGAACAGCGACTCGAATTCCTGGGCGACCTTGCGGATGTTCTGTTCGCTGTCGCCGCCCACCTTGAACTGGTTGAGGCGGTTCAGGTCGGTGAAGGCGCCGCTGTCGATGGGGCTCTTGCCGTTGCCAAGCAGGCCTGCAGAAAGTCTGGAATCCATGGCGCTGTCCTCAGATCACGATCAGGTCGGCCTGGAGAGCGCCGGCTTGCTTGAGCGCCTCGAGGATGGCCATCAGGTCGGAGGGCGCCGCGCCCACCTGGTTCACCGCACGCACGATCTCGTCGAGGCTGGTGCCGGGGCCGAACTTGAACATCGGCTTGGCCTCCTGCTCGGCATCCACCCGCGAACGCGGCACCACGGCGGTCTGGCCGCCGGAGAAGGCCTCGGGCTGGCTGACGATGGGATCCTCGGTGATGGTCACGGTCAGGCTGCCGTGGGTCACCGCCGCCGGCTGCACGCGCACGTTCTGGCCGATGACGATGGTGCCGGTGCGCGAGTTGATGATGACCTTGGCCACCGCCTGGCCGGCCTGCACTTCGAGGTTCTCCAGGATCGACAGGTAGTCGACGCGCTGGTTGGGGTCGAGCGGCGCGCTGACGCGGATCGAGCCGCCGTCGATGGCCTGGGCCACGCCCGGGCCGAGCAGGTCGTTGATCTGGTCGACGATGTTCTTCGCCGTGGTGAAATCCGGGCGGTTGAGATTGAGGGTCAGGCTGTTGCCCTGATCGAAACCGCTGGGCACCGGCCGCTCCACCGTGGCGCCGCCGGGAATGCGCCCGGCCGAAGGCACGTTGACGGTGATCCGTGAACCGTCGCCGCCCTCGGCGTCGAAGCCGCCGACCACCAGGTTGCCCTGGGCGATGGCGTAGACGTTGCCGTCGATGCCCTTGAGCGGGGTCATCAGCAGGCTGCCGCCGCGCAGGCTCTTGGCGTTGCCGATGGAGGAAATGGTGATGTCGATGGTCTGCCCCGGCTTGGCGAACGCCGGCAAATCGGCATGCACCGACACCGCGGCGACGTTCTTCAGCTGCACATTGCCGCCCGGCGGCACCTTGATGCCGAACTGCGCCAGCATGTTGTTGAAGGTCTGCACGGTGAAGGGGGTCTGGGTGGTCTGGTCGCCGCTGCCGTTGAGGCCCACCACCAGGCCGTAGCCGATCAGCTGGTTGCTGCGCACGCCCTGGATCGAGGCCAGGTCCTTGAGCCGTTCGGCCTGGGTCGGCAGGCTCAGCAGCAGGCACGCCAGCATGGTCGCCAGCAGCAGCCAGTCGTTGGCGCCGCGGCGGCGATAGCCGCGATGGGCGGCGGCGAATTGCCGGCGGCAGGAACTAGCCTGCAGCGGCCGCGCCTGGGGCGCGGGAAGCAGAGCGCGCAGCGGCGAGCCCGATTCGCGCGCCGGAGCGACGTTGAACGCCTGACGAGCGGAGCTCGCGGCTAGGGGGTTCAGCCAGGATTTCATGGATACAGCCTCGCTCAGAACGGCCACATCGGGCTGAGGAAGAAGCGGCTCAACCAGCCCGGCTGGCTGGCGTCGGCGAAGGCGCCGGTGCCGGAATAGGTGATACGCGCATCGGCCACCCGGGTCGAAGCCACGGTGTTGTCGGTGGCGATGTCGTCGGCGCGGACCAGCCCGGAGATGCGCACCAGCTCGTCGCCGGTATTGAGGGTCATCCACTTCTCGCCACGCACGGCGAGGATGCCATTGGGCAGTACCTCGGCGACGGTGACGGTGATCGAGCCGGACAGGCTATTGCTCTGCCCCGCCTGACTGGCCCCACTGGCGTCACGCGAACCGGAGAACTCGGTGTCCAGGGTCATGCGGCCACCGGTGAGCGGGTTGGTCGCCGACACGCCACCGCCGAACAGGGCGCCCATGCTCATGTTGGCGCTGCTGTCCTTCTCTATGTCGCTGTTGGCGTTCTTGCTGGCCTGGGTACGCTCGTTGAGGGTGATGGTGATGATGTCGCCAACGCGGAACGCCTTGCGGTCGTCGTACAGGCCGTTCTCGAAGCCGGCCTGGTAGATCGAGCCGTTGTTCTGCGCCGCCGGCAGCGGCGTGCGCGGCAACACCGGGGCGTAATAGGGATCGTCCGGCTTGGCTGTCGGCGCCACGCAGCCGCTGCCGAGCAACAGGCCAGCCAACAGGGGGAAACAGAGTATTTGCCGGTTCATAACCACTACCTCGCGGCGTTCACAACTAAATCAAGAAAGGATCAGAGGTTCTGCGTCACGAAGGACAGCATCTGATCGGCGGTGGAAATCACCTTGGAGTTCATTTCGTAGGCGCGCTGGGTGGTGATCATGTTCACCAGCTCCTCCACCACGCTGACGTTGGAGTTCTCCAGGGTGTTCTGCAGGGTGGTGCCCAGGCCGTTGAGGCCCGGGTTGCCGACCTGCGGCGCGCCGCTGGAGCCGGTCTCCAGGAACAGGTTGTTGCCGATGGCTTCGAGGCCGGCCGGGTTGACGAAGTCGGCCAGCTGGATGTTGCCGATGATCTGCGGCTGGGCGTTGCCGGCGGTGGTCACCGACACGGTGCCGTCCTCGCCGACGGTGAAGGTGCGCACCTCGCCCGGCAGGACGATGGCCGGCTCCAGGGCGAAGCCGCTGGAGGTGACGATCTGGCCGTCGGAATCGAGGTGGAAGCTGCCGTCGCGGGTGTAGGAGACGGTGCCGTCGGGCTGCAGGACCTGGAAGAAGCCGCGGCCGTTGATCGCCAGGTCCAGCGGCTGCTCGGTGGTCTGCAGGCTGCCGGCGGTGAAGATCTTCTGCGTGCCGACCACGCGCACCCCGGTGCCCAGCTGCAGGCCGGAGGGCAGTTCGCTGTCCTGGCTGGACTGGCCGCCCGGCTGGCGACGGATCTGGTACAGCAAGTCCTCGAACTCGGCGCGATCGCGCTTGAAGCCGGTGGTGGAGACGTTGGCCAGGTTGTTGGAAATGGTGGTCAGGTTCATGTCCTGGGCGGACAAACCGGTCTTGCTGACCCACAGTGCCGGAAGCATATCGACTCTCCTCGGACGCCAGATTCATGGCGCCGCGTGCTGATAATTAGCTAATTTGCAAAACCCGCGCCATGGACGAGGCGTTGTCCTCGGCGGTGCGCATCATCTTCACTTGCAGCTCGAACTGGCGTGACAGCGAGAGGATCGCGGTCATCTCCTCGACGGCGTTGACGTTGCTCGACTCGAGAAAGCCGGAGGTCACCTGCACCAGGGCATCGGCCGGCGCCGCGGCCTGGCCCTTGACCCGGATCAGGCCGTCGCTGCCCTTCTCCAGCGACTTGGGATCGGGGTTGACCAGCTTGATACGGTCGACCTCGGCCAGCACATTGGGGTCCTCGCCGAGGGCGCGAATGCTGATGGTGCCGTCCTGGCCGATCTCCACCTTCTGCTCCGGCGGCACGGCAATCGGCCCGGCATTGCCGATCACCGGCAAACCGTTGCCGGTGCGCAGCATGCCGAGGGCGTCGATGTTCAGGCTGGCGGTGCGCACGTAGGCCTCGCTGCCGTCGGGCGCCTGCACGGCGATCCAGCCCTTACCGCCGACCGCCACGTCCAGGTCGCGGCCGGTTTCCTGCAGCGAGCCGGGACGAAAGTCGGTGGCCGGGCGCTCGCTCATGGCGTAGACGCGCGCCGGGTAGCTGTCGCCGAACAGCGGCATGGAGCGCGCCTGCTCGAAGTCGCGACGGAAACCCGAAGTGGAGACGTTGGCCAGGTTGTTGGCGTGCGCGCGCTGCGCCAGGGTGTTGTTGTGCGCGCCGGTCATGGAGACGTACAGCAGCTTGTCCATGGTGATTCTCCGAGAGGGCCTGTTGCCCGTGGCTCTTTGCAAGCTATTCAGCAAGCGCCGTGCCAGATTCGAAAAGATCACTCAAGCAGCTGATTTAAAAGGCTTTATCAAAACAGAACGGCAATCCGGAGAACGCCGGCGGCGAGAGTTTGCCGGCGCCGGAACGGCAAAGCGGCAAGCCAGGCTTGCCGCTTTGCCGGAGCGGGTTTCATCAACGCAGGTTGATGATGGTCTGGGTGATGGCGCTTTCGGTCTCGATGGTCTTGGCGTTGGCCTGGTAGTTGCGCTGGGCGACGATCAGGTTGACCAGCTGATCGGACAGCTCGACGTTGGAGTCCTCCAGGGCGCCGGACTGCAGCGCGCCCAGGGTGCCGGCGCGCGGCGTGCCGACCACCGGCTCGCCGGACTCGAAGGACTGCACCCAGGCGGTCTTGCCCACCGGCGTCAGGCCCTGCACGTTGGCGAAGTTGGCCAGCACCACCTGTCCCTGCACCTTGGACTGGCCGTTGGTGTAACGGGCGAAGATCACCCCGGTGTCGTCGATTTCCAGGCCGGCCAGCTGGCCGGTGGTGTAGCCATCCTGGCTGACGCTGTTGACCGCGAAGGAACTGGCGAACTGGGTCGACTGGCGCAGATCGATATTGACCCCCGTCGCGTTGGCCGTCGCCCCGTTCGGCCCCCACACCGGCGGCACCGAGTTGTCCGGCGCAGCCGGCACCCAACTGCTCAGGTCGATGGTGCCGTCGGCGGCCACGGTGAAGCCGGTCGGCGTCGAGGCGATCAGCGCGGCCACGTCGAGCTGGCCGGCGGTGGTGAACTGCAGATCGACGCTGGACGGCGTGGTCAGGGTCGGATCGTCCGGATTGCGCCCATCGATCAGCACGTTCATGGTCCAGCTGTTGGCCCCGGTCTTGACGAAGTACTGGGTGAAGACGTGGGCGTTGCCCTGAGTATCGTAGATGTTGGTCGAGGTGGACGAGTTGTAGCTGGTCGGATCAGTCGGGTCGAACGGCACGGTGGTCGGCACGGTATTGTTCGAGTTGAGGTTGAAGGTCTGATCCAGGTTGGCGGTGGCGCGCGGCTCCTGGTTGGTGGTCTGGATACGAATGTCGTTGACCACACCGTTTTGCAGGTTGCCGTTGGCATCGACCGAGTAGCCCTGCAGGCGATAGCCGAAGTTGTTCACCATGAAACCGTCGCGGTCGGTGCCGAAGTAACCGGCACGGGTGTAGCTGATCTCGCCGTTGTTGCTGGTGACGAAGAAGCCGTTGCCGTTGATCGCCAGATCCAGGGCGTTCTGCGTGTAATTGATGTTGCCCTGGTTGAACTGCTGCGAGATGTCGCCGAGCAGCACCCCGCTGCCCTGCGGGTTGGAGCCGGACCCCAGCACCGAGGCGGCATAGACATCGGCGAATTCGGCGCGCGACTGCTTGAAGCCGGCGGTGCCGGCGTTGGCGATGTTATTGCCGGTGACGTTGAGATCCTTGGTCGCGGCGCGCAGGCCGCTGAGACCAATATTGAACGACATGGAGGACTCCTTTGCCGGAACTGCCGGCGGCAATAGTTATTGGCCGATGACTTGCACTTGGGAAATCGGAACGCTGCCGAGGCCGGCGAGGTTGAGCATCAGCTCGCTGCCGCCCAGGGTGACGCTGTCGACGTTGGCCGGCAGCAGGGTGTACAGGCCCTTGGTCTCGTCGCCGTAGGTGGCCTGCGCCTCGAACTTGTAGGTGCCGGGCGGCATCAGCTTGCCGCTGGAATCCTTGCCGTCCCAGATGAAGCTGACGTTGCCGGCAGCCTGCTCGCCCAGGTTGATGCGCGTGACCACCGAGCCGGCACTGTCGTAGACGTTGACGTAGACGTTGCTGCTGCTGACCGGCAGCACCGTGCTGGCCTTGAAGCTCTCGCTGGTATCGACCACCGCCTTCTCGCTCGGCACTATGACCTTGCGCCCGACCAGCGACGAGGCCTGCAGCGCCTGCGACGACTGATAACCGGAGAGCAGCGATTCCATGCTGGTATTGAGCTTCTCGATGCCCTCGACCTGGCTGAACTGCGCCAGCTGGGCGATGAACTCGCCGTTGCCTTGCGGCTCCAGCGGATTCTGGTTGTTCAACTGGGCCACCAGCAGGTTGAGGAACTCGTTCTTGCCGAGTTCCTTGTTCTGCGTGGTGTCCTGCTTGATCTGGTACTGATCCAGTACCGAACTGGTGCCGCTGACTGTGCTCATGCCTGACTCCCTTTCGCTGACTTACTGACCCAGGGTCAGCACGCGCTGCAGCATCTGTTTGGCGGTATTCATCATTTCCACGTTGGTCTGGAAGGCGCGACTGGCGGAAATCATGTCGGCCATCTCCTCGACCACGTTGACGTTGGGGTAGTACACGTAGCCGCCGGCGTCCGCCGCCGGATGATCCGGCTCGTAGCGCGGCATCAGGCTGCTCTGGTCCTCGACCACGCCGAGCACCTGCACGCCACGGCCGGCCTCGTCCTGCTCGGCGAACAGCGAACCCCGGTCGCCGCCCTGCGCCTGCTGGAACACGGTGGCGAACACCGGATGGCGGGCGCGGTAGGTCTGGTCGATGCTTGAGGACACCGTTTCGGCGTTGGCGATGTTGCTGGAGATGGTATTGAGGCGCGTGCTCTGCGCGCTCATGCCGGTTCCGGCGATATTGAAGACACTGGCAAGGGACATGGTCGCGCTCCTTATTCGCCGCGCAGGGCGCTGGTCAGCCCTTTGAACTTGCTGTTGAGGAAGGTGAAGCTGGCCTGAAAATGCACCGAGTTCTCGGCGTAGTTCGACTGCTCCATCTGCAGGTCGACGGTGTTCTGGTCCAGCGAGGCATGCAGCGGCGTGCGATAGGCCAGCTCGGCCTGGCCGGTGGCGATGCCCTCGGCGCCGATATGGCGGCCGTCGGTGCGCGCCAGGGCAACGTTGCCGCGCTGCTGCTTGGCGCTCTGCGCGGCCAGCACGCTGGCGAAGTCGAGGTCGCGCGCCTTGTAGTTGGGGGTATCGGCGTTGGCGATGTTGTTGGCCAACACCTCGGCACGCTGGGCGCGGAAGCCGAGTGCCTGTTCGTGGATACCGAGGGCCTTGCCGAAATTGATGCTCATGCTCTGCAACCTTTGCCGCTGGGGCAGTCTGGTCTTTCCTGCCAGACATTCAGCAAAGCTTGTGCCAACTAATAAATCACTTATAAATCAGTTAGTTAAACAAATAACGAGACGACGCAAGCGGCAAAGCGGCAAGCCCTTACCGCCCGTAGGCAAGCGAGCGGCAAAGGCCGTTCGACTGTTTGCCGCCCGGCGGTGATGCCGGGGAGCGGCCTCGATCACCAATGGACAGATCGAATGGCGCCCGCGAAAACCGAGGAGCCCGGATGCGATTGCCGGCCAGGGAAGCCCCACCGGGTTGCCTTGAGGCCACGGAAGGTTCGGGAGAGTGGAAGTCGCCGCTGACGCGCCTCCCACGGGGTGCCGCCTCGGCGCAACGGGGTCCGGACAGCGGGCAGGCGAGATCCCCAGGCCAGGAAACGCAAACGGGAGGCCTAGGCCTCCCGCTCTGCTCCCCTGACGTGATCGCGCCGCTACTTGGCCTTATAGATGATGCCCGGACTGCACTGCACCATCTGGTACTTCTCGGGCAGGCCGTTGAGCGCCTCGGACGCACCGAGGAACAGGTAGCCACCCGGCTTGAGCGTGGCATGGATGCGCGTGAGGATGTCTTTCTTCACCTCGGCGGAGAAGTAGATCAGCACGTTGCGGCAGAACACGATGTCGAACTTGCCCAGCGCCGCGTAGCTGTCCAGCAGGTTGAGCGGGCGAAACTCGACGCGGTTCTTGATCGGCGCCTTGACCTGCCAGCGGCCCGGCCCCTTGGGGTCGAAATAACGCTGCAGGCGCTCCTGGGCCAGGCCGCGGCCCATGGCCAGGCTGTCGTACTCGCCGGACTTGCAGTTGGCCAGCATCGACGGCGACAGGTCAGTGGCGACGATCTGCACCCCGCCCTTGAGCTGGCCGATATTGGTCCGCTCGAACTCGTCGATCGACATCGACAGCGAATAGGGCTCCTGCCCAGACGAACAGGCCGCCGACCAGATGCGCAGGCGCTGCGCCGGATAGGCCTTGATCAACTCCGGCAGCACCCGATTCTTCAGCACCTCGAAGGGGTAGGTGTCGCGAAACCACAGGGTTTCGTTGGTGGTCATGGCATCGACCACCTGCTCGCGCAGGCCGCTGCGCGGCTGGTTCTGCATGCGCTGCACCAGCTCGCCCAGGGTCTTGATGCCGTTCTGTTCCATCAGCTTGTTCAGACGGCTGGAGACCAGGTACTGCTTGTTGCTGCCCAGCAGAATACCGCAGGCCTTTTCCAGGAAAGTCCGGAACTGCTCGAAATCCAAATTACCTGAAGACACTAGTGCCGCCTCACCGACCATAACATTCGCCGAAGGTCACCCCTCAGCCCCCATCCGCCACGCGAATCCGCTCGACCACCCTAGAGGCCAGGTCGTCCGGCTTGAACTTGGCGAGGAAATCGTCCGCGCCGACCTTCTTCACCATCGCCTGGTTGAATACCCCGGACAGCGAAGTATGCAGGAGGATATGCAGCTTCTGCATGCGCGGATCGCTGCGAATCTCGGTGGTCAGGGTATAGCCGTCCATCTCCGGCATCTCGATGTCGGAAATCAGCATCAGCAACTCCTCGTCGGGGCGCTGACCCTCGTCGGCCATCTGCTTGAGGTAATTGAGCGCCTCGCGGCCGTCGTTCAGCGCGGTGACCTCCACGCCCACGGTCTGCAGGCAGCGCGACACCTGTTTGCGCGCCACCGAGGAGTCGTCGACGATCAGCACGTGCTTGGTTACCGCACTGCTCTGCACCTGCTCGTCGATCACCCCGGCGGAGATCACCTCGGAGGTGGGTGCCACCTCGGCGAGAATCTTCTCCACGTCGATGATCTCCACCAGCTGCTGGTCGAGGCGGGTCACCGCGGTCAGGTAGTGGTCGCGCCCGGCGCCCTTGGGTGGCGGATGGATCTCCTCCCAGTTCATGTTGACGATGCGTTCCACCGAGCGCACCAGGAAGCCCTGCACCTTGGTGTTGTACTCGGTGATGATCACGAAGCTGGTCTTGAGGTCTTCAAGGGCCGCCCGCCCGGTGGCGATGGACAGGTCGAGAATCGGAATGGTGCCGCCGCGGATATTGGCCACCCCGCGCACCACCGGGCTGGACTTGGGCATGATGGTGAGGTTGGGGCACTGCAGCACCTCCTTCACCTTGAACACGTTGATGCCATACAACTGCGGGCCCTCCAGGCGGAACAGCAGCAACTCCAAGCGGTTCTGCCCTACCAGTTGGGTGCGCTGGTTAACCGAATCCATCAACCCGGCCATGCCCGGACTCCTTCTCGTCTAGTAACGCCAACCCCTTGCAGCCTAGCAGGCGGCACGGGGCTTGCTTTGCATTGGTCATGAAGCCAAGAACGTCATCATTCCGTCAGCTGCTGGCAAAGTGCCTGGGCGCCCTGCCCGTTTTACTCGCTTTGCCAGTGATCGGCTACAGCGGCAGCGCTGCGGCGGCCTTCACCAGTACCGACCAGCTTATCGGCGCCACCGAGGCCTTTCTTGAGCAGGCCGTGGTCGACCATTTACAGCGTAGCGAAATCCAGGGCCGCCATGAGATCCAGGTCAGTCGACTCGACCCGCGGCTGCGCCTGCCTCTGTGCGACCAGCCTTTGACTACGCAGCTCGAGAGCCCGGCACACCCCATTGGACGCGTCACCACGCGGGTACGCTGCGAAGGCAGCGCGCCCTGGACCGTGTTCGTGCCGGCCGAGGTGCGCCTGTTTCGCCAGGTGGCGGTGCTGACCCGCCCGCTCAAACGCATGAGCGTGGTCGGCGCCGCCGACCTGAGTATGGTCGAGCGCGACGTCGGCCAGCTCCGTCAGGGCTACCTAACCGATCCGGCCCAGGCGATCGGCAAGAAATTGACGCGCCAGCTGGGCAGCAACCAGGTCCTGGCGCCGAACCACCTGCAGGTGGCCGAGGCGATCCGTCGCGGCGACCAGGTGGTGATCAGCGCCAGCAGCGGCACGATCAACGTACGCATGCCCGGCGAAGCGCTCAGCGACGGCGCTCCCGGCCAGCAGATCAACGTGCGCAACCTGCGTTCGCAACGGGTGGTGCGCGCCCGCGTGATCGGGCCCGGACAAGTGCAAGTGGCCATGTAGGCATGTTTCTTGTAGCGCAACAGCCAGGCGATTTCCTACACTGTTTAACGACGCAGCGAAAATAGCCCTAAAGTTTTACCGGCAGCGGCCGAAAGCTTGGCAAGCGTCCACCATATCGTCCGAGGTTCTGCATCATGGTCATCGACTTCAACCGGCTGAACAATGCCAATACGCCCGCCAACGCGGGGCGTACCGGCGCGACTCAGGCTGGCAATCGCAACGAGCCGGCAACGCCGACTCAGGCGCCGGTCGCCGGCGGCGATGAGCAGAACACCGCCAAGACCGGCGAGCCGGTACAGCTGAGCCGCGAGGCGCAGCAGCTGCAGAAGATCGGCGAGAAGCTGCGCGACCAGCCGATCGTCAACAAGGAGCGCGTGGCCCAGCTGAAACAGGCGATTGCCGACGGCAGCTACCAGGTCGACAGTCAGCGCGTCGCCGAAAAACTGCTCAACTTCGAATCCCAGCGCTAGTCCCAGGGCTGCGCTGGGGGTGTTGGACGCCCGACCCCCAAGAGCCCGCCATGCACGACACTGCCCTGCTTGACCTGTTCACCACCGATATCGGCACCGCCGAGCAATTGCTTGAGCTGATCGATGCCGAATTCCAGGCCCTGACCGAGCGCGACCTGCCGCGCCTGGACAGCCTGCTCAGCGACAAACAACCCCTGCTCGCCCTGCTCCAGCAGCACGGCGGCGAGCGCAGTCGCCTGCTCCTGGCCGCCGGCCTGAGCGCCGACCGCGACGGCCTCGGCGCACTGGCGGCAGGCTCCGCGCTGGGCGAACAGTTGCTGGCACGCAGCGAAGCGCTGTCCGCCCTGCTGCAGCGCTGCCAGGAGGCCAACCTGCGCAACGGCCGACTGATCCGCGCCAACCAGGCCTCGGTCGGCAGCATCCTCGGCATCCTCCGCGGCGGTGAGACGCCGGGGCTCTATGACAGCAGTGGCAGTGCGGCTAGAATCGCCCAGCAAAGGCCACTCAGCCAGGCCTGAGCCACCACAAGAAAAAGCACAGGGACACGCAGGCACTCTGCCAGTATTCTAGTGCCGTTGTAGTCGATGACTCGGAGAGTTCCGAACTGTGTCCAGCGCGTTCAACGAGGAAAATGGTCCTCAGCCGCCCAAGGTGCTCAAGGCACCCGTGGAAATCATTGCCACCCTGCGCCAACTGCAACAGAACCACGACCCGCTGGTGATCCAGTTCAAGGATCGCAGCCAGCGATTCCAGAGCTACCTGGTGGAAATCGACCGCGAGCGCAACCGCGTGGCGCTGGATGAAATCATTCCCAACGATGGCGAACGCTTCCTCAAGCAGGGCGAAGCCTTCAGCGTCGAGGCCTACCGTGAGGGCGTGCGCGTGGCCTGGAGCTGCGAGCACGACGTGCAACTGGGTGAGTTCGAGGGGGCGCCCTGCTACTGGGCGCCGCTGCCGCAGGAGGTGATCTATCACCAGCGCCGCAGCGCCTACCGCGCGCCGCTCAAGCAGAGCGACCTGATCAAGGTGGTGCTGGCCGGCGACAAGCTGCGCGAACCGCTGCCCGGCCAGTTGCTGGACATCTCCGCCACCGGCTGCAAGCTGCGCTTTGCCGGCGACCTCAGCCAGCAATTGCACAACGGCCAGGTGCACGAGCGCCTCACCGCCCAACTGCCGTTCGGCGCCATGACCTGCGCGGTGGAGCTGCGCCACGTGCAGTACGAGGAGAAGATCGACATGACCTTCGTCGGCACCCGCTTCTACCGCATGAGCGGTCTGGAGCAACGCCAGGTCGAGCGCTTCGTCTACCAGCTGCAGCGCGAAGCGCGGCGCAGCGAGAGCGACGGCCTGTTCTAAGGTCAGTGCACCAGGTTGCGCCAGCGCTGATCCAGCTCCGCCAGGCGCGCCAGATCCTGCGGCCGGTCCACGTCCCATAGCGTCGGCAACAACAGATGCGGCCAGGCCAGGCGCTGTAGGCACTCGCGGGTGCGCGCCAGCACCTGATCGCCGCCCCAGGGCATGTTCTCGAACAGGCTGTGATCGAGGCTGCGCAGGCCCAGCAGCACGTAGCCGCCGTCCTCCGCCGGGCCAAGCACCGCACGGTGCTCGTCCAGTGCCGCACAGGCCTGCTGCAGGTAGGCGCCGTCGAGCGCCGGACAATCGTTGCCGATCAGCACCACGCCGTCGTGCTCGGCCAGGCCGAGCGCCGCGATACGCCGCATGCGCTCGCCGAGGTCGCCGGCCGGCTGCTCCACCAGCACCCAGTCCTGGCGCTCGGCCAACTGCTGCAAGGGCCGGTCGGCATCGCCGTCCAGCCACAGGAAACGCTGCTCGAAGGCCAGCGGCGGCAGGGCCAGGGTCTGTTCCAGCAGCGCCCGCTGCAGGCGGCTGGCGCCCTCCTCGCCCAATGTCGGAATCAGGCGCGTCTTCACCCGTCCGGGGACGGGTGCGCGCGCCAGCAGGTGGAGTGACAGCGTAGTCATCGTCGTGCTCCTCCTCGGTAACGGCCAGCCAGCAGCTCCGGGCTGACCCCGCGGTAGTAGGCCAAGCGCAGACGCCACATCAACCAGACCGTGCGCCAGGTTCCATGTTGCTCCCAACGCCGGCTCGACGTCGAGAGCGGCGGGCGCAGGCAACGCGGCCGGGCCACGCGCCTGAGCCGCCGGCACAGCTCGAGGTCTTCCATCAGCGGGATGTCGGCATAGCCGCCGAGCGACTCGAACAGCTCGCGGCGCACGAAGATGCCCTGATCGCCGCTGGCGATGCCGGTCAGGCGCGAACGCAGGTTGATCATCTGGCCGATCAACCATAGCGATGGGCCAGCGCCCGACAGGCGTAGATCGAAACGCCCCCAGCCCGGCTCATCGACCAGCGCCTGCTGCAACGCGGCCAGGCAAGCCGGGCTCAGCCGGGTGTCGGCATGCAGGAACCACAGGTAGTCGCCGCCGGCCTGCGCCGCGCCGGCGTTCATCTGCCGCGCCCGACCGGGCGGGCTGTGCAGCAGGCGGTCGACCCGCGCGGCCGCCAATTGCGGCGTGCCGTCGCGGCTGCCGCCGTCGACCAGGATCAATTCGGCGCCGGCACTGCGCAGCGTGCGCAGATCCTCGAGCAACGCCGGCAGCGCCGCGGCCTCGTCCAGCGCCGGGATGACGACGCTGAGACGGCTCATGGCGTCGCCCGTGGCGCCTCCGCCGGCTCCTCTGGCGCCGCGACAGGGTCCTGCATCTGCTCCTGCACGGTCTGCTCGTCGACCCGCGGATCGAGCGCTGCCATCAGTGGCGAGCCGGCCACATTGGCCGGGCTGCCCAGGTGATGCAGCGGCGCGTCCTCGACCTGATGCAGGTGAGTGACCACCTCGGGACGGATGCGCCAGACCAGGATCAGCGTGCAGCAGCAGACGAACACGTAGAGCATGTGGGCGCCATAGAGGCGCATCAGCACCCCCGCCAACAGCGGGCCGATACAGGCGCCGACGCCGAAGGTCACCAGCAGCATGGCGGTCAGCGACACCCGCCGCTCCGGCTCGACGTGGTCGTTGGCCAGCGCCACCCCCAGCGGGTAAAGACTGAACAGCATCAGGCTGACCACGAAGCCGATACCGATCAGCGGCAGCAGCGTCACCTGCTGCAGCAGCGCCAGCGGCAACGCGGCGAGCAGCAGCAGTGCGGCGCAACCGCGGATCAGCCGTACCCGGTCGCGTCGGTCCGACAGCCAGCCCAGCGGCCACTGCACCAGCAGGCCAGCGAGGATGCAGCTGCCCATGAACAGGCCGACCTGCTCGGTACTCAGGCCCATGCGCGTGGCATAGAGTGGCGCCAGGCCATAGAAGGCCCCGATCAGCAGCCCGGCCACGGCCACGGTGGTCAGCGACAGCGGCACCCGGCTGAGGAAGAAGCGCAGCTCCAGCGGCGCCGGGTGCAGCGGTGCCGGGTGCAGGCGCCGGGTCAGCGCCACCGGCACCAGGCACAGGGCGAAGCACAGGGCCACCAGCATCAGCAGTTCCGGGCCCAGGGTCGGGTGCACCACCAGCACCAGCTGGCCGAGGATCAGCCCCAGATAGCAGGCCGCCATATAGCCGCTGAACACCAGGCCGCGCTGGCTGGCCTCGGCCTGCTCGTTGAGCCAGCTCTCGATCACCATGTACTGGCACATCATGCCCAGGCCCACCAGCATGCGCAGCAGCAGCCAGAACGGCAGCCACTCCACCAGGCCATGGCCGAGCACCGCGGCGGTGACCACCCCGGCGCAGGCGACGTAGGCGCGGATATGCCCGACCCGGGCGATCAGCCGATGGCCCTGCTTGCCGCCGAGCACCAGGCCGAAATAGTTGGCCGCCATCAGCGCGCCGACCCACAGGCCGTCCACCGTGTCGGCCAGGCGCAGGGCCAGGTAGGTGCTGAGCAGGCCGGAGCCGAGCAGCATCAGCAAGGTGGCGAAGTACAGCGAACGGAAGGACTTCCAGATCGGGCGCATGAACGGCTACGGCTCCTTGTGCGGGGCGCGCCCGGCAGGGCGCGCGGTACTGCGCGAATACATAGGGAGCGGCGGCCGGTCAGGCCTGCGCGGCCAGCACGCGGCGCTCCCAGGGGGTGATTTCATCGTAGAAGCTGGTCAGCTCCAGGGTCTTGCTGGCGATGTAACCTTCGATGAATTCCGCACCGAACAGTTCGACCGCCAACTCGCTGCGTTTCAGACGCTCGATGGCGGCGTGCATGGTACAGGGTAGCGCCAATTCGTCGGGCACCTCGAACTCGCCCTGGATCGGCGCGCTCGGCTGCAGCTCGCGCTCCAGACCGTGCAACCCGGCGGCCAGGCTGGCGGCCAGGGCCAGATAGGGGTTGGCATCGGCGCCCGGCAGGCGGTTCTCCACCCGCCGCGCCACCGGCGCACTGGCCGGGATGCGCAGGCCGGCGGCGCGGTTGTCCGCCGACCAGCAGGCATTGTTCGGCGAGGCATAGGGATGGCACAGGCGCTGGTAGGAATTCACATGGGGGGCGAACAGCAGGGTGAAATCGGCCAGCGCCGCCTGCTGACCGCCGATGAAGTGATAAAAGGCCGCCGTCGCCTCGCCGTCGTCGGCGCTGAAGATATCGCGCCCGCTGCCCCGCTCCACCACGCTCTGGTGGATATGCATGGAACTGCCCGGGGTATGCGCCAGCGGCTTGGCCATGCACACCACGCTGAGACCGTGCTTGAGCCCGACCTCCTTGAGCAGGTGCTTGAACAGCAGGGTCTGGTCGGCCAGTTGCAACGCATCGCCGTGCAGCAGGTTGATCTCGAACTGGCTGACGCCCATCTCGTGCATGAAGGTGTCGCGCGGCAGGCCGAGCGCCGCCATGCAGCGGTAGACCTCGGCGAAGAAGGGGCGCAGGCCGTTGCCGGAGCTGACGCTGAACGCCGCACCGCCATCCTCGCGGCGGCCGTCCAGACCGACCGGCGGCTGGAACGGCTGCAGCGGATCGGCATTCGCCGCGAACACGAAGAACTCCAGCTCGGTGGCCACCACCGGCTGCCAGCCATGCTCGGCGTAGCGCGCCAGCACGCGCTTGAGCAGGCCGCGGGTGGACAGGCCACTGCTGCGTCCGTCCAGTTCGTCGGCGTCGCAGATGGCCAGCGCGCGCGGCGGCTCGCTCCAGGGCAGGCGGTGGATCTGCGTCGGCACGGCGTTGAGCGCCAGGTCGCCGTCGTCGCCGCCGTAGAAACGCGCCGGCGGGTAGCCGCCCATGATGCACTGCAGCAGCACGCCGCGGGCCAGTTGCAGCCGCCGCCCTTCGAGGAAGCCGGCGGCGGTCATCACCTTGCCGCGCGGCACGCCGTTGAGGTCCGGGGTCACGCACTCGATTTCGTCGATGCCGCGCAGGAGGGTTTCCAGTGCAGGGCAGCTGGCAGTGCTCATCTGTGGTTGTCCTTGTGTGCTCGAATACCGTCGGCCGACGGCGAGATGGACAAAATACGCAGCGGATGTTCGATATTTCAAGCACTCGCTGCTTGCCGAGATGCGACACCGGCTTGCACCCTGTCGCCCTGATCGCCCCGCCGCGGTCGACGCCCGCTGCGACTGTGCTAGAGTCGCGCGCTATTTTTTCCGCCGAGCCTCTCGCGCCCGGCCGGAAGCCCTGTCGCCCGGGGCCCAGCGCCACTTGTGGCGCGGCCCAGCAACCAGAGACTCCCGCGATGTCCGAAGCCATTCACCCTGCCCTGCAGCTGCTCAACCGCACCAGCCTGGTGATGCAGATTTTCATCGGCCTGCTGGCCGGTATCGTCCTCGCCCTGATCGCCCCGCAGGCGGCGCTGTCCGTCGGCTTCGTCGGCAACGTATTCGTCTCGGCGCTGAAAGCGGTGGCGCCGGTACTGGTGTTCATTCTGGTGATGTCGTCCATCGCCAACCACCAGCACGGCCAGCAGACCCATATCCGCCCGATCCTGCTGATGTACCTGATCGGCACCTTCAGCGCCGCGCTGGTGGCGGTGGTGGCCAGCTTCGCCTTCCCCTCGGCGCTGGTGCTGAGCAGCCAGGCCGCCGAACTGACGCCCCCCGGCGGCATCGGCGAGGTGCTCAAGACCCTGCTGCTGAATATCGTCGACAATCCGGTGAATGCGGTGCTCAAAGGTAACTTCATCGGCATCCTGGCCTGGGCCATCGGCCTCGGCTTCGCCTTCCGCCATGCCAGCACCGGCAGCAAGCAGCTGCTGGGCGATCTGTCCGATGGCGTCACCGCCATCGTCAAGCTGGTGATCCGCCTGGCGCCGCTGGGCATCTTCGGCCTGGTCGCCGCGACCCTGGCCGAATCCGGCTTCGATGCCCTGCTCGGCTACCTGCACCTGCTGGTGGTGCTGGTCGGCTGCATGCTGCTGGTGGCGCTGCTGGTCAACCCGGTGCTGGTGTACTGGAAGATCCGCCGCAACCCCTACCCGCTGGTGTTCACCTGCCTGCGCGAGAGCGGCCTGACCGCCTTCTTCACCCGCAGCTCGGCGGCCAACATCCCGGTCAACCTGCAGCTGAGCCAGCGCCTGGGCCTGCACGAGGAAACCTACTCGGTGTCGATCCCGCTGGGCGCCACCATCAACATGGCCGGCGCGGCGATTACCATCACCATCCTGACCATGGCCGCGGTGCATACCCTGGGCATCGCCGTCGACCTGCCGACCGCCCTGCTGCTCAGCGTGCTGGCCTCGATCAGCGCCTGCGGCGCCTCGGGCGTGGCCGGCGGCTCGCTGCTGCTGATCCCGCTGGCCTGCAGCCTGTTCGGCATCCCCAACGAGGTGGCGATGCAGGTGGTGGCCATCGGCTTCATCATCGGCATCGTCCAGGACTCGGCGGAAACCGCGCTGAACTCCTCCACCGACGTGCTGTTCACCGCCGCCGCATGCATGGCGCAGGAGCGCAGCGACGGCTGATCGCCGACGCGTATCACGGCAAGAGGCCCACCCAGCGTGGGCCTCTTGCTTACCAATGAAACATATTCCTAATTGCTAATTTGTATCATTAGCAATGTCCTGCTAGATTCCCTGCCACCGCCCCGAACCATTCGCGAAGCTGCAGGGTTTCACCTTCATGTCCGATGCCTCTGGCGACCTCGCCGCGCTGCTTACCACCCTGCGCGCCACTGTCCCTGCCCTACACGGCCGTATCGGCACGCCAAGCCCCGATCAGCTGCAGTGCGCTAGCCCAGGCAACCCGCAACGGATCGCCGCGTTGCACGCGCACTGGCAACGCGCCCACCCCGGCGCCGGCCGCCACTACTGGACCACCCGCAGTTGGACCCTGCTGATCTGGCAACCGATCTACCTCAGCCTGCTGGCCGTGCACCTGCAGCACCGCGCACCCTGCCTGGGACAATTGGGGCAATCGGTCTGCGACGGCTTCGTCGGTGGCTTCAGCCTGCCGTCGCATAGCCCGCAGCGCGGCGAGCAGCAAGAGTTGATCGCCCTCGCCGCCGGGCAGATTGGCGATTTCGTCGAACGGCAACTGGACGAGTTCGACCGCGTCGCCAGCATCCATCCCAAGCTCGCCAGACTGTTCGCCGTCGATTGCACGCGAGCCGCGCTGCTACTGGTGCAGCGCCGGCTGGGCCTGCCCAACTCGGCGTTGCGCGAACTGGAGGCCTGCTGGCTGCGAGCGCTAGCCATGCCACGCAGCAGCGCACTGCTCGAGGTTCGCCTGGACGACGGCCGCGAGTGCCTGGCGCTGGGACGCAACGCCTGCTGCCAGCATTTTCGCCGCGAAGACGGCGAATTCTGCAGCACCTGCCCGAAGCTCAAGCCGGCGGAACGCCAGCGCCGTCTGCGCGAGGAACTGGCAAAGGTGGACTGAAGCAGCCGCCGGCCAGGCGCCGGCGGCGCTGTACAGCCTTGCTCAGTACGTCCAGCTCAGCCTCAGGGTCGCATTGCGCGACGGCGCGCAGTAGGACTGCGCCCAGTACAGGCCGGTCAGGTACTTGCGGTCGAACAGGTTGTTGACGTTGAGCGAGACATTGAAGTGCGAGTCGATGTCGTAGCGGGCCAGCGCATTGACCACGGCGTAGGAGCCCTGACGGCTGACGATGGTCGCGCCGCTGGTGGACGTGCCCTGCTCGCGGACGATCTCGCCCTGCCAATTGACGCTGCCGCCCAGCTTCAGGCCCTGCACCTGCAGCACCCGATAGGTGGTGGCGAGATACAGGCTGTTCTGCGGAATGAAGGTGCGCGTGCGGCTGCCATCGCCATCGCGAATCGAGAACAGACGAGTCAGGCCACCACTGGCCAGGCCAGTGGCGCCAGACACAGGGCCATGGCCAGTATGCGGGGGCTGCAGCTGGCGCGCAGGTGCGCCGGGTGCCGTGAGTGATACATCGCGCTCATGGGCAGACACTTTTTCTTGGTTGAGTGGGATAAGGCGTTGGCGCAGCGCAAGGAGACTGCAGTTCATCGCGGCAACCTCCATGTCGGGCCGATACGCGCGCCTCAGCGGCGCTCGGCTGCCAGGGCCTGGCCCATCACCTGGCGATACCAGCCGTGGAAATGCTGCATGCCCTCCTCCAGCGGTATCTGGTACGGGCCGCTGTCATCGATGCCGCGCTGGTACAGCGCACGCCGGCCGGCATCGGTTCGCTCAGCGATCTCGTCGTCCTCAATGGCGGTTTCCATGTAGGCGGCGCGGTGCGCCTCGACCAGCTCGCGGTTGCCCTCGCACAGCGCCTGCGGGTAGTAGAACTCGACGACGTTGAGGCACTCGTGCACGCCCTTGGGATACACGGTGGAAAGCACCAGGGCGTGGGGGAACACCTCGATCATGTGGGTCGGGTAGTAGCTGGCCCAGATGGCGCCGAAATCCGGCGCGGCATCGCCATGCACGGCCATCAGGCCTTCATGCCAGGCGCGGTAGGTATCGGTGCCGGCACGCGCCAGGTTGGGGTTCACGTTGATGCGCTGCAGGCTGTACCAGTCGCCGTAGTCCCACTGCAGCCCCTCGCTGCGCACGTAGCGGCGCAGGCCGGGATGGAAGGAGGCGATGTGGTAGTCGTCGTTGTAGATCTCGATGAAGGTTTTCCAGTTGCACTTGCACGGGTGCATCTCGACGTGGTCGAGCTGGTAGTCGGAGAAATCCATGTCCGGGCGGCGGAACAGCGCGCCGATGTCGGCGACTGGATCGCGCGGTCCCTCGAAGAGAAAGCCGGCGACGTTGTGCAGGGGGTAACGCGGCAGATTGCGGCAGGGTTTCTGCGCAAACTTCGGCGCACCGACAATCAGCCCGCTGCTGTCGTAGGTCCAGGCGTGCAGCGGGCACAGGATGCGGTTGCCGGTGGCGCGCAGATTGCCGCGGCGCACCGCACTGGCATCGCTGCCCGGGCTGAAATCGCCGAGCATCAGCGCCTGACGGTGACGGCAGACGTTGGACAGCAGCTCCACGCCATGCTCGTTGCGCACCAGGATGCGGCTGTGCTCCTCATGCGGCAGCGCGTACCAGTCGCCCAGCTCGGGCACCATCTTCTCGTGGCCGATGTAGTTGGCGCAGTGGCGGAAGATCAGCTCCTGCTCGCATTCGTAGATCGCCGGGTCGCAGTAACTGCGAATCGGCAACTGCGGCTCGGTGGGGCGAAAATCGTAGGGCGTGGCGGCAAACTGAGCGGTGCGACTGGGGTTGTACATGCTTGGCTCCTTGCAGCGAGTGCGAGGCGGACGGGCACCGGCCAGCGGAAATCGGCCTGCACCGATCCCGCCCGCGTCGGCGCAGCAACGCCTCAGGCTCTGGGCTATGACCCAATCCGGGCCATGGAAGTCGATGCCCCGCCAGGCGCCGCCTGACGGGGCGGGCAGCTAGCGCTGCAGCTCGGCGCTACGCCGTGGCGCCGGTTGGCGCTCGCTACGCGGCGCGAACGGGGCGACCGGGTTGGCCAGCGGCTCGGCCATGATCAGGCTGCCCGCCGGGTTGGCCAGGTCGACCATCTGCAGGTTGTTCTTCAGCTGCAGGCGGTTCAGGCACGAATGCAGGAAGCTCGGCGCGAAGAAGTCGTAGCGCGCGAAGCGCTCGGCCAGCTCCGGGTGCGCGCGCTGATAGTCGATCACCGACTCGGCGACACCACGCCAGAACTCGGCCTCGCTCATGCACTGGTTCTCTTCGAGGATCTGGCTCATATGGCGGAACACGCCGTCGAACACGTCGATGAAGATGCCGAGGATCTTGTAGTCCTCCGGCACGTCCACGGCCAAACGCTCCAGCCCCGGCGGCATCTGCGCGTCCTTGTCGAGAATCGCCGACTCCTCGGCGATGTCCTTCATGATCGCGCGCACCGGCACGTGGCCGTCGAGCACCAGAATCAGGTTCTCGCCGTGCGGCATGAACACCAGATGGTGCGCGTAGAAGCAGTGCATCAGCGGTCGCAGGAAGGCGTCCAGGTAACGGCGCATCCAGGCCCGCGGGGTCAGCCCGGAGCGGCGGATCAGCTCGGGCAGCAGCGCCTGGCCCTGCGGGTCGACGTGCAACAGCGCGGCCATGGTCATCAGCCGCTCACCGCGGTTCAGGCGGCTGCCGGGGCTCTCCCGCCACAGCGCCGAGAGCATCTTCTTGTACGGGCTGTCGGTGTCCAGGGCCGCCTCGTAGTAGCGGTTGCGATAGCCCACCGAGGCGACTTCGCGCAGGATGCTGAAACCGTATTCACGCAGCACCGGGTCGCTGCCGATCAACTGGTCGAGGTAGGCGTTGATCGCCGGCGTACCGGCCATGTAGTACGGCGACAGGCCGCGCATGAAGCCCATGTTGAGAATCGACAGCGAGGTCTTCACGTAGCAGCGTTGCGGCTGCGACAGGTTGTAGTAGGTACGCAGCGACTGCTGGGCGACGTACTCGTCGCTGCTGCGCCCCAGCGGCACGATTTTGCGCTGGGCGATGTCGGCGGCGAACATCAGGCTCAGCTTGCTGAACCACTGCCAGGGATGGGTCGGCATCAGCAGGTAGTCATCGGCATTCAGCCCCTGCTCCTGCAATTGCTGGCGGTAGGCCTGCAACTGCGCCTCGCCCAGTTCCTCACGCAGCAGTTGCTCGTGGTCCAGCCCAGGTACGGCGGCGAAGTGCGCGTTGTCGCGGTGCACAGCAAGCCAAATGATAGCGAAGCGCGAGCCGGTTTCCGGTGCGTAGGCGTGGTAGTCGAAAGCGTTGAAGCCCAGGCGGCCGTTGTTGGCGACGAAGCCTGGGTGGCCCTCGATCATCGCCGCCTCGATGGTCTGGTAGTCGGCATCGGCCAGCTCGGCGCTGCTCAGCGCGCGTTCGCCATGCTTGAAGGCGGCGCCGTAGAGCGTGCTGCTGATTTCATCCAGATACACCGGCAGCTTGTCCGCCGGAATGCCCAGCGTGCGCTTGAAGTCGATGACGAAGGTCAGCGCATCGAGCGCCTGCGGCTGGCCATCGAGCAGGCGTTCGATGCTGGCCGGCTCGATATGCCAATGACGCAAGGCCATGCTGCGCGCCTCGAAGCGATACACGCAGCCCTCGGTGTCGGCCGCCAATTCGTAGCGCTGCCAGCCTTCGCGTTCGGACGCACCCAACAACTTCGGGTTGAACAGTTGCTCATGGGCGTATTCGGCGAGGGCCTTGCGCACCAGCAAGCGATTGACCTTGCGCCACAGCTCCGGGGTGAGGTGGGCGACGGCAGCGACAGGATGATCCAGACGAGGAGAAGTCATAGCGGGCTTGATCCTTCAAGTGATTGGAAAAAATCGGCGGGCGTGCAGAACGCCAGCAGTGCAGTCTTGGCAGGCAGCTCCACGGGCCATTGCTCGACGAAGCCGACCAGGCGATTGAGGCGATGCACCTTGTGATTGCGAATGTCCGGCTCCACCACCACGCGGCGGGCACCGAGTTCGTCGAAGAGAAAGGCCATCACCGCGCGCAGCACGTCACGGGTAAAGTGACGAATCGGCTGGGTGCTCGGGCCGACGAAAAAGTGCATGCCGAGATCACCAGGCTGCACCGCATAGAGCTTGCCGAGCGGGTCGTGCCGGGGGTCGTAGCACTCCATGACGAAGGCCGGCGCGCCACGGTAGAAACCCATAAAGGCACGCATATGGCCACTGCCCATGGCGTCGGCGTAGAAGTCGCGGGTCGCCTCCAGGGTCATGTCTTGCATGTTCCAGTAGTGGGCGTAATCCATCTGGTACCAGGGGTGGATCACCGCGACATCCTCGTCGAGGCGCAGCGGCCGCAAGGTGAAATGCGGATCGAGCAACGCCCGCGGACGGCTCAGCGCAATGGCTTCAGTTGGCATGGCAGAGTTCTCCCGGAGCGGCATGCCGGCGGTCGACGCCGAACCAGCCGCGGTCGATGATCGCCGTCAGCAGCAGGCCTGCCGCAGCGATGACGAAGGTCAGCGGAATACCGACCAGGTTGACCAGGAACCCGGCGCCGAACGAAGACAGCAGCACGCCGAGATTCTGGAAGAAGTTGGTCACGCCGAAGTCGCGGGCATAGGCATCCGGCGTACTGACCTTGAACAGGGTGACCTCAAGCTTGACGATCACCTGATACAGCGCCCAGCCATACAGGCAGCGGCCGACGATGATCAGCTCCAGCGAGTCGCTGGCCTGCAGCGCCAGCCCCAGCGCACCGAGCAACAGGTTGAACAGGGTGTGATCGGCCCAGCGCGGCGGCTGCGCGACCAGGTGCTTGAATAGCAGTGCGAGCAAGGCGACGATGCCGGGGATGGCGAACACCAGGCCGGTCAGCAGCGGCTCGTGCAGCCCCGTGCGCGCCTCCCAGTACAGGGTGAAGAACGGCCGCACCAGGTAGGCGCTGAAGTCGAAGAGAAACATCAGCAGGCACAGCTTGAGCAGCGCCGACAGCGCCTGCGGGCTGCGCCGCGGTACCGGCGCCTGGCCGCTCTGCTCCTCGCGGCTGAGTACCTTGACCACCCGTCCCGTGCGGATCAGGTAGAGACACAGTGCCATCTGCGCCAGATCCCCGGCGGCCATCAGGGCAATGCAGAAACTCGGCCCGTGATGCTCCAGCGCCATGCCACCGACGGCAGCGCCGAAGATCGCGCCGATATGGATGACCACCGACAGCAGGCCGATCACCAGGCTGTGGTTCTGCGGCTCCTCCAGGCGCATCAGGTAGGGGAACATCAGCAGGTAGCTGGCCTTGGTCATGAACATCATCAGGCTCAGCCCCCAGTAGCTCTCGACGCTCGGCGCCCAGATCGAGGCCAGGCAGAACAGCGCTGCCGCCCCCTGGGTGTAGAGCAGCAGGTGCATGGTCTCGATGCGCCTGGCGACCCGTGCCCAGACCGGCAGCATGCACATCACCGCAATCGAGATGGCGGCGATATAGGCCCCCACGTGCACCGGGCTGGTCACGCCGTAACGGGTTTCGAAGAACTGCGGGTAGAAGGCGATCAGAATCGAATCGCTGATCACGCCGAAGCCCGACATGATCAGAATGGTGGTGCGCAGGTTCATGCAGAAACGCCCCCCTGCCCGAGCGCGACGAAGCCGCTGTCGGCCGGCGGCTGGAAGTCCTGGTAGGCGGTGCGCGCCTCGCAAGGGTAGGCATCGCGCCCGGTCAGCTGGTTGAGCAGGCGCCCGTTGCGCCAGCAGGCCAGGCCGAGATCGGGGTTGGTCAGGCCATGGCTGTGCAAGCCGACGTTCTGCACGAAGATCTCGCGGTCCCGATGATCCACCGCCCAGTTCGGCGAGGGGGCGTAACGCCCCTGGGCATCCCAGCGAATCCGCTCGCGAATGCCTTCGATGAAGCTCGGCAGCTGGTAGCGATAGCCGGTGGCGAACACCAGCCCATCGGTCGCATGGCCATAACGCGCGCCCGTCTGAGCGTGCTGAAACTCCAGTTGCCACTGCCCGCTGGTAGCGTCTCGCCGACACTGCTGCAGCGCCAGGTTGGGCAGCAGCCGGACACCGGCAAGGCCCTGCTGCTGCCGCTCGTCCAAGGTCTGGTAGATGCGCTCGATCAGCGCTTGATTGATGCCGTTGTAGATACTGCGCTGGTCATTGAGTATCTGCTGCTTGACCCCGTCGCCAAGGCCGTAGAAGTAGCGACCGTAGTCCGGCGTGATCAACTCGAGGGTGAGCTTGGCGTTCTCCATCTGGAAGAAGCGCGGCGCACGGGTCACCCAGTTCAGCTGGTAGCCATGCCGCGGCGCCTGCTCCAGCAGGTCCTGAAAGACCTCGGCGCCACTCTGCCCGCTGCCGATCACGGTGATGCTGCGGCACCGCTGCAGCGCCTGCCTGCTCCCCAGGTAAGCCGAGGTATGCAGCGCCTGGCGGACGTCGCCCGGGCTGCAGCAGGCGGGAACGTGCGGCACACCGCCGATGCCGATCACCAGCTTGCGGCAGCTGTACTGAAAGCCTTCGCCGGTATCGCCACGCACCCCTGCCAGGACATAACCGGGCAGCGCGGCGTCGTACCAGATCTCCTGCACCTCATGCTGGAAACGCAGGTTGTCCAGCTGCGCCGCCGCCCACTTGCAATAGCGGTCGAACTCCTGGCGCGACAGGTACCAGTTCTCGCGGATGTAGTAGTTGTACAAGCGGCCCTGCTGCTTGCAGTAGTTGAGGTAGCTGAAACGGCTGGTGGGATCGGCCATCGAGACCAGATCGGCGAGGAAGGGATTCTGTAGCGTGGCGCCGCCCAGCAGCATGCCGGGGTGCCAGCTGAATTCGGCCTTTCGGTCGAGAAACAGGCTGCGGGTCCCCAGAGGCTCCGCCAGGCATGCCAGCCCGAGATTGAAAGGCCCCAGGCCTATGGCAATGAAGTCGTAGGGCAATTCCGTGGTCATGTCGCGCCTCATCAGTCCGGATGAAAGTGGGCGGATACTAGACCTTGATGATAATGATTTGCAACAGCGTATAAGAATAAATGCTGATATAGAGACGTGCGTCTTAGCACGGCCTTTCAAAGGCGAGTCGGGACGGAGACCAGGGGAACAGAAGCCGCGGTTTAGAGGTCCCGCGGGCTTTCAAAGGAGGTCAAGCGAGGCATTCACAAGCGCCATGTCAGGCACCTGAAACGCGTCCGATAGCGGAGGCCGGTCGTTTTGAATCAGAGGAAAGTGCGGAGAACCGCGGCGGATCGGAGAGGATGAAGGTGGCGTCCCCTGCTGGAATCGAACCAGCATCTAGCCCTTAGGAGGGGCTTATTCTATCCGTTGAACTAAGGGGACAAGGCCGTGCGCAAGGGATCGCGAAGGCCGGGCGGCATCTTAGCGGCGTCGCACGGATTTGTCATGCCACCGCCACGCACAGCGCGCCATACTCCTTCGATCCACCGCCCGGGAGCCACGCCATGCCGAGCCTCACCGATACCCTGCCCGACTCGCCCTTCGCCGCTTACGTCATCCGCGCCGCCTGCAGCGCCGACGCCAAGCCGCTGGCCGCCCTGCTGCAGCAACTGGGCGAAGACGAACCGCCGCCCGACGCCGCCCTGCTCGCCCTGCGCCTCGCCGAGCCGGCGAAGGATCGCCTGGTGCTGGTGGCCGAACGCGGCGGCAAACTGCTCGGCACCTGCACCCTGATCCTGATCGAACACCTGGCGCACAACTTCGCCCGCTCGGCGATCCTCGAAGACGTGGTGGTCGACGGCGAGGCGCGCGGCCTGGGTATCGGCCAGGCGCTGATGCAGCGCGCAGCGGAGCACGCCCGCGCCTGGGGCTGCTACAAGCTGGCGCTGTCGAGCAGCCAGAGCCGCGAGGCCGCGCACCGTTTCTATGAGGGCTTGGGCTTCCGGCCCCATGGCGTCAGCTTGGCATTGGCGCTGGATTGAGGCCTTTGGTGGATAAGCTGCGCGTTATCCACCCTACCCGACCTAGGGTGGATGACGCCTTATCCATCTGCCATCCAGCGGTTGTCAGAACAACCCGAGGCTATGCAGGAACACCACCAGGATGCCCAGTGGGGTGACCACCCGCAGCACCTGCCACCACAGCGCGAACAGCCCGGGCTGCTCGATGCCGATGGCCTCCTGCACGGTCTTGCGGCTCAGCGCCCAGCCGGCGAACAGCACGGTGGCCAGGCCGCCCAGCGGCATCAGCAGGTTGGTGGTCAGGTAATCCAGGCTGTCGAAGAAGGTCTTGCCCAGCAGGGTCACCTCGCTCCAGGCATTGAACGACAGCACCGTGCCCAGGCTCAGCAGCCACAGGGCGATGCCGCTGAGCGCTACCGCCCTGAAACGGCTGATGCCGAACTTCTCGGTCAGCCAGGCGATGGTCGGCTCGCTCAGGGAGATTGCCGAGGTCAGCGCGGCGATCGCCAGCATGATGAAGAACAGCCCGCCGACCAGCTGGCCCAGGGGCATCTGGCCGAAGGCGATCGGCAGGGTGACGAAGATCAGCCCCGGCCCCGCGCCCGGCTCCAGGCCGTTGGCGAACACCAGCGGGAAGATCGCCAGGCCGGCCAGCAGCGCCACCCCGGTATCGGCCAGGGCCACCATCAGCGCGGTCTTGGCGATCGAGGTGCCGGCCGGCAGGTAGGAGCCGTAGGCCATCATCGCGCCGCTGGCCAGGCTCAGGGTGAAGAAGGCATGCCCCAGCGCCACCAGCACGCCCTGGGCGCTGAGCTTGCTGAAGTCGGCGTCGAAGAGAAAATGCACCGCCTGCATGAAATGCCCGGTGGTGGCGGCATAGCCCACCAGCACCAGCAGCAGGATGAACAGCCCCGGCATGAGGAAACGCAGCGAGCGCTCCAGGCCGCCGCGCACACCGAAGGCGACGATGCCGAGGGTCAGCGCCAGCACCAGGGTGCCATAGCCGGCCAGCTGCCAGGGGTCGGCCAGCATGGCGCCGAACAGCGCGCCGCTGCTCTCGCCGTTCAACCCGGCGAAGCTGCCGCTCATGGCCGCCGGGGTGTAGGCCACGGCCCAGCCGGCGATCACCGTGTAGAAGCTGAGAATGAGAAAGCCGGTCAGCACCGCCAGGGTACCCAGCCAGCGCCAGTGCCGGCTGGCCCGCGCCTCCTTGGCCAGGGCGGCGAAGGCGCCTTCGGGGTTGGCGCGGCCGCGGCGGCCGATCATCACCTCGGCCATCAGCAGCGGGATGCCGATGGCCAGGATGCACGCCAGGTAGACCAGGACGAAGGCGCCGCCGCCGTTCTGCCCGGTGATATAGGGGAACTTCCAGATATTGCCCAGGCCCACGGCCGAGCCGGTGGCGGCAAGGAAGAACACCCAGCGCGACGACCACAGGCCTCGGCCGGCGCTGCTGGAGGCACCGGCGAAGGCGCCGGCGGCGATGCTGTCTTGACTCATTGGGACTTGCCCTCTTGTTGTTGTGAAAGTCAGGAGGCTGGGGTGGTCGAGCCACCCCGGGTTCGGTGCGCGCGGCTCAGAGGCCGCCCTGCAGGCGCTCGCGGGCCATGCGGTCGGCGATCGCGGTGGTGGTGGCGCCCTCGCGCTCGGCGCGCTGGAAGATCTCCGTCAGGGTCGGGCCGATGCCTTCGATATGCGCCCTGAGCTGAGCGGCGCTGCCGCCGGTGCGCTCGTAGCAGACGTCGATGATGCCGCCGGCGTTGATCGCGTAATCCGGCGCGTACAGGCATTCGCGGCGACGCAGGGTCTCGGCCAGGCTGGCGTCGGCCAGCTGGTTGTTGGCGGCGCCGGCGATGATCGGCGCGCGCAGCGCCTCCAGGGTCTGCGGGTTGACGATGGCGCCCAGGGCGCAGGGGGCGAAGACATCGACGTCGAGGCCGTAGATATCGTGCTGGCCGACCGCGGTGGCGCCGAGCTGGGCGACCGCGCGCTGCACGTTGGCGGCCTGGATATCGGTCACCCACAGCTGGGCGCCGGCGTCCTTGAGCAGCTTGGCCAGGCCGAAGCCGACCTGGCCGACGCCCTGGATGGCCACGCGGATGCCGGAAAGGTCCTGACGGCCGAGGCGATGGGCCACCGCCGTCTGGATGCCGACGAACACGCCGTAGGCGGTGGACGGCGACGGATCGCCATCGCGGCTGCCGCCGTCGAAGGCTTCGCGCTGGCCGGCGCCGGCCACGTGGCGGGTGCGTTCGGCCATGATCTGCATCTCGGCCACGCCGGTGCCGGAGTCCGCCGCAGTGATGTAGCGCCCGCCGAGGCTGTCGACGAAATCGCCCATGGCCTGGAACAGCGCCGCGCTCTTGCCGCTGTGCGGATCGCCGATGATCACCGCCTTGCCGCCACCCAGCGGCAGGCGCGCCAGGGCCGACTTGTAGGTCATGCCGCGCGACAGGCGCAGCACGTCGCGCAGCGCCTCCTCGTCCGAGGCGTAGTTCCACATGCGGCAGCCGCCCAGGGCCGGGCCGAGGGTGCTGTCGTGGATGGCGATGATGGCTTTCAGGCCGCTGGCCTTGTCGTGGCCGTAGACCACCTGTTCGTGCTGATCGAAGTCGACGTGGGTGAAGACGGACATCGGGTTACCTCGGGTATCGGATTGTAAAAGGCCGCCCCGCTCCCAGGCGGGAGGGGGTGGCAAGGGGTGACGGGGGAATATCAGGCGGCCGGCTCGAACAGCTGCACCGCGGCGATTTCGCTGACGGCCATGCGCGCCTTGAGCTGCACGGCCTGCTCGCGCGCCTTGGCCAGCGCCGCTTCCTTGACGTGGCCGTAGCCGCGGATCTGCTCGGGAATCTCGGCCAGCGCCACCGCCGTGCGGTAGTTGCCGGCATCGAGCTCGGCGAGCAGATAGGCGACGGTCGCCTCGTAGTCCTCGATCAGCTCGCGTTCGAGTTTGCGCTCGGCACTGTGGCCAAACGGATCGAGCAGCGTGCCGCGCAGGAACTTGAAGCGCGCCAGCACGGCGAAGGCCTTGAGCATCCAGGGGCCGAAGGCGCGCTTGCGCGGCTGACCGGTGACCGGATCGGGCTTGCTCAGCCAGCTCGGCGCCAGGTGGAACTGCAGCTGGTAGTCGCCCTCGAACTGGGCCTCGAGCTGCTTGCGGAAGGCGGCGTCGCTGTACAGGCGCGCCACCTCGTACTCGTCCTTGTAGGCCAAAAGCTTGAAGTAGTAGCGCGCCACCGCCTTGCTCAGGCGCTGCTCGGCGTCAGTGTCGGCCTGGCGCACGCGCTCGACCAGCTCGCGGTAGCGCGCGGCGTAGGCGGCATTCTGATAAGCGCTCAGACGCTGCGCACGATCCTCGACGATCTCCTCCAGGCTCTGGCAACGCGGCGCCTCGACCACCTTGGGCGCGGCCAGCTTCTCCACCGCGGCCAGGTCGTGGGCGGCGCGACGGCCCCAGAGGAAGGCCTGCTGATTGAGCTGCACCGCCACGCCATTGAGTTCGATGGCCTTGTTGATGGCTTCGGCCGATACCGGCACCAGACCCTTCTGATAGGCGTAGCCGAGCATAAACAGGTTGGTGGCGATGCTGTCGCCGAGCAGGCGGGTAGCCAGGCGGGTGGCGTCGACGAACTGGGTCTTGGCCGCGCCGACCGCCTCGACGATGGCCTCGCGCATGGCGGCGCCGGGCACCTGGGCATCGGGGTTGCGGGTGAACTCGGCGGTGGCCGCCTCGTGGCTGTTGACCAGCGCATGGGCGATCTTGTCGTTGAGCTTGGCCAGGGCTTCCTCGCTGGCCGCCACCACCAGGTCGCAACCGAGCAGCAGATCGGTCTCGCCGGCGGCGATGCGCACCGCGTAGATATCGTCCTGCTTGGCGGCGATGCGGATATGGGTGACCACCGGGCCGAACTTCTGCGCCAGGCCGGCCTGATCCAGCACCGTGCAGCCCTTGCCTTCGAGATGCGCGGCCATGCCCAGCAGCGCACCGACCGTGGTCACGCCGCTGCCGCCGACGCCGGGCAGGAGGATGTTCCATGGCCGCTCCAGCGCAGGCTGGCGCGGCTCCGGCAGGGCGATGAAGAGCGCGCCCAGGCCGACGGCCTCGGGCTTGCGCAGGCTACCGCCATGCACGGTGACGAAGCTCGGGCAGAAGCCTTCCAGGCAGCTGAAGTCCTTGTTGCAGGCGTTCTGGTCGATCTCGCGCTTGCGCCCCAGCTCGGTCTCCAGCGGCAGCACCGACAGGCAGTTGGACTTGACGCTGCAGTCGCCGCAGCCCTCGCACACCGCCGGGTTGATAAAGGCGCGTTTCTGCGGATCCACCAGCTTGCCGCGCTTGCGCCGGCGGCGCTTCTCGGTGGCGCAGGTCTGATCGTAAAGGATCACCGACACGCCCTTGAACTCGCGCAGCTCGCGCTGCACGGCGTCCAGCTCGCGGCGATGGTGGAAGGTGACGATGGGCGCGAAGGTAGCGCGGGTCGGGTACTTGTCCGGCTCGTCGCTGACCAGGGCGATGCGCTTGACCCCCTCGGCATAGACCTGCTGGCTGAGCTGGTCGATGCGCAGCTCGCCGTCGATGGGCTGGCCGCCGGTCATGGCCACCGCATCGTTGTAGAGAATCTTGTAGGTGATATTGACCCCGGCGGCGACCGAAGCGCGCAGCGCCAGCTGGCCGGAATGGAAGTAGGTGCCATCGCCGAGGTTCTGGAACACGTGCGGGGTGTCGGTGAACGGCGCCTGGCCGATCCAGGTAGCGCCCTCGCCGCCCATCTGGGTGAAGGTGTCGGTGTTGCGGTCCATCCACTGGGTCATGTAGTGGCAGCCGATGCCGCCCAGGGCGCGGCTGCCCTCCGGCAGCTTGGTCGAGCTGTTGTGCGGGCAGCCGGAGCAGAAATGCGGGGTGCGCGCGGTGTGGTGCTTGGGCGCGGCCAGCGCCGCCTCCTTGGCGGCGAGGAAGGCCAGACGCTCCTCGATCACCGGGCTGGAATAGATCGGCGCCAGGCGCCGGGCTATCACCCGGGCGATCATCGCCGGGGTCAGCTCGGAGAGGTTCGGCAGCAGAGAATTGCCGTCCTCGTCGAACTCGCCGACCACCCGCGGGCGCTTGCCCACCGGCCAGTTGTAGAGCTGGCCGGTCAGCTGGTCTTCGATGATGCTGCGCTTTTCCTCCACCACCAGGATCTCGTCCAGGCCCTCGGCGAACTCGTGCACCGACACCGGCTCCAGCGGCCAGCTCATGCCGACCTTGAGCACGCGCAGGCCGACCTGGGCGCAGAGCGCCTCGTCCAGGCCGAGGTCGTTGAGCGCCTGACGTACATCCAGGTAGGACTTGCCGGTGGTGATGATGCCCAGACGCGGGTTGGGCGAATCCAGCTTGATCTGGTTGAGGTTGTTGGCCAGGGCGAAGGCGCGCGCGGCGTAGATCTTGTAGGTGTTGAGGCGCTTTTCCTGGACCAGGGGCGGGTCCGGCCAGCGGATATGCACGCCGTCTTCCGGCAGCTTGAAGTCGGTGGGAGTCTTCACCTCGACCCGCAGCGGATCGACTTCCACCACGGCCGAGGAATCGACGTTCTCGGCGATGGTTTTCAGCGCCACCCAGCAGCCGCTGTAGCGCGACAGTTCCCAGCCGATGATGCCGTAGTCGAGGATTTCCTGGACGTTGGCCGGATTCAGCACCGGAATCGAAGCGGCGATAAAGGCGTGCTCGCTCTGGTGGGCGATGCTCGAGGACTTGCAGCCATGGTCGTCGCCGGCCAGCAGCAGCACGCCGCCATGGGGCGATACGCCCGCCGAGTTGCCGTGCTTGAACACGTCGCCGCAGCGATCCACACCCGGGCCCTTGCCGTACCACATGGCGAACACGCCGTCGTAGCGCGCGCCGGGGAACAGGCTGGTCTGCTGGCTGCCCCAGCAGGCGGTAGCGGCCAACTCTTCGTTGACCCCGGGCTGGAAGTGGATGTGGTTGTCCTTGAGGTACTGCTTGGCGTCCCACAGGCTCTTGTCCAGGTTGCCCAGCGGCGAGCCGCGGTAACCGGAAATGAAGCAGGCGGTGTTCAGACCATGGGCGGCGTCACGCTGCTTCTGCAGCATGGGCAGGCGGGTCAGCGCCTGGGTGCCGGTCAGGTAGAGGTGACCGGTGGCGAGACGGTACTTGTCATCCAGGCGGATCTCGGCCAGTGACATGGGCGCTCCTTTTATTCTTATGGCGACCTTGGATGGCAACGGTGGGTGCCACCCTGTTCTGCCCCGCCAGGATCGCTGTACGGGACGACTGGCAAAGATCATGACCGAGGAGTTCCGCTTTTTTCTTTCTATTTGCGGGCCGAATTGCCGATACTGCGCATGATCCTTCCAACAATCACAAGAAATTGGAAACAGTCATGCAGGACAAGCTGAGCCCCATCGACCGCAAGATTCTCCGCCTGCTGCAGCACGACGCCGACCTGTCCGCCGCCGAGGTGGCGGAGAAGGTCGAGCTGTCGCAGTCGCCCTGCTGGCGGCGCATCCACCGCATGCAGGAGGAAGGCCTGATCGAACGTAAGGTCGCCCTGCTCAACCCCAAGCAGCTGGGCCTGGGCATGACGGTGTTCGTCGACATCAAGCTGTCGGCCCACGGCCGCGGCAATCTGGAGGAGTTCGAGCAGGCGGTGGTGGGCTACCCGCAGGTGCTGGAGTGCTACACCATGGCCGGCGGCTCGGACTACCTGCTCAAGGTGGTGGCCCGCGACATCGCCGACTACGAACGCTTTCTGCGCGACCACCTGCTGCAGCGCCCGCACGTGCAGGAGGCGCACTCGCATATCGCCATGAGCGAGGTCAAGCGCACCACCGAGCTGCCGCTGGATTAGGGCCGCCGCCGGCCGTGCGCACCCTGTATCAGTCCGGCGAGCGCAAGCCGAGGCCTAAGGCAGCCGTTGGCCCCCAGGCTGCGCCGTGCGCACCAAGGTCGCCTCTGCCCCGGAATCCCCAGGGGCCGCCCCCGCCCAGCGCAAGGCCAGCGGCCCGAGCAACAGCAGCAGCCCCATCAGGGCGAAGGCCGCCCACCAGCCGAGCAACCGGTCGTCGCCCAGAGCGTCGAGGCACATGCCGAACAGCAGCGGTCCGAGGAAGGCGCCGGTAAAGCCGGTGCAGGAATACAGCGCCATGGCCGCGCCGCGGTGGCTGGCCGGCGCGGCGCCGATCAGCCCGGCAGTGAGCGAGGCGGAGTCGGCGGTGACGGTCACCGCGTAGAGCAGGATCAACAGCAGCAACGCCCAGAACGGCAGCGCCGCGCCCAGGCCGATCAGCCCGGCCAGCAGCGCCGACATCAGCATCACCGCGATCAGCCAGCGCTCACGGCCGACCCGCAGCGCCAGCTCGTTACCGAGGATGCTCGCCGGCATGCCGATCAGGGTCGCCAGCATCGCCACCCAGGTGGCGGACAGCCAGGGCTCGACGCCCTGCAAGTGCCCGGCGAACACCACGAAGGCCACCAGCCAGGCACGCAGGGCGAACAGCTCCAGGTTATGCACCGCATAGGCCAGACAGTAGGCCAGCACCGCGCGACTTTTCAGCGGCGCCAGGTCCAGCAGCCGACGTGGCTCATGGGCCACCACCGGTTTGGGCGCCAGCCCCCACTGCACCATGGCCCAGGCCAGCAAGGCGCAGGCGCCGCTGAGCAGCGCCGGCAATTGCCAGCCGCCGAGTTTGGCCAGCTCGCCGGCGAGAATGAAGGACAGCGCCGTGCCCAGGCCGAAGCTGGCGGTGTAGAAGGCGATGGCGCGCGACTGCGCGGCGCCGTCGATACGCTCGGAGAGCGCCTTGAGTCCCGGCATATAGGTGCCGGCCAGGCCGATACCGGCCAGCACCCGCCAGGCCAGGGCCGACCAGAAGCCTTCGGCGAAGACGAAACCGGCACTGGCCAGCGCCGTCAGCAGCATGGCCACCAGGTAGATCAGTCGCGCGTCGTGACGGTCAGTCAGGCCGGTGAGAACCGGCACGGCGAGCATGTAGCCGAGGAAGAAGCCGCCGCCGATCCAGCCCGCCTCGGTGTTGGAGAGCCCCCACAGCTGCTGGAACTCCGGCAGCAGCGCGGCGAACAGGGCGAAGCCGGCCATGCCCAGGGTCTCGGCCGTGCACAGCAGCAACGTCAGGCGACGGGCGTTGTTCACAGCACGCGCCCGTCGCTGGCCAGCGTCACCCCGGGCGGCAGCGCGTCGGGATGATCCAGCAACCAGGCGTCGAAGCTATGGCCGATATGGGTCAGCACGGTCTCCTGCGGGCGCAGGCGCTCGACCACTTGCAGGGCGCGGGTCAGGTCGTTGTGGTTGCGCGGCGCCAGCGGCTGCGGCGCGGTGGAGCAATCGAGCACCAAGAGATCCAGCGGCGCACGATCCAGCTCGGCGCAGCTGGCCTCGGGTACGCCGACCGTGTCGGTAAGGTAGGCGATGCGCCGGCCCTGCCCTTCGAGCCCTTGCCCTTCGAACAAGTAACCGAAGGTCGGCTTGGAATGCGTCAACGGCAAGGCGGTGACCCGTAACTCACCCAATGCGCGGCGCTCGAAGGCGGCGAACGGCTGGCTGAAGTCGAGAATGCCGGGGTGCTTGTACAGGTCGGCCAGGCCCGCGGGATCACCAGGCCCGTGCACCGGGATGATCAGCCCCTGGCCCCAGCGCAGATGCAGCAGGCCCTGGGCGTGGTCGGCGTGGTAATGGGTCTGCAGGATGCCGCTGAGGCTATGCGGCGCGAAGCGCTCGGTGAGATCGGTCAGGCCGCTGTCGATCAGCCAGCGCTGCGTGCCGCATTCGATCAGTGCGCAGCAGGGGCCACGGCGGCGCGCCGGATAGACGCGGGCGGCGTCGCAGGCCGGGCAGCTGCAGTTGTAGACCGGCACCTGACGGGCGTCTCCCGTGCCGAGCAGGGTCAGGCGCATCGGCGAGCCTCGTCGAGCAGGTGCAGCAGACGGCTGACGGTGTGCGGCAGGGGGCCGGAGTTGTCGAGGATGACGGTGCCTGCCCTCTCCTCCTGCTGCAACTGGCGACTGCGCGCCAGGCGCTGTTCGATCTGCTCCGGCGTTTCCCGGCCGCGAGCCAGCAGGCGCTGGCGCAGCACCGCTTCGTCGACCTGCAGAACAATCGCCAGCAGATCCGGATAGCGCTGGCGGGCGGCAGCGAGATGACCGCGCGAACCATTGATCAGCACATCCTGGCCGGCGCTCAGCCAGTCATCGATCTCGCGCGGGATGCCGTAGGCCAGGCCGTTGGCGCGCCAGCTCAGGGCGAAGGCACCCTCGCCCTGCAGGCGCTCGAACTCCGCCGGGCTGACCCCTAGGGCATCCTCGCCGACCGATTCGGCGCTGCGGGTGATCACCCGCCGGGCGAAACGGCAGCCGTGCGCCTCCAGCGGCGCACGTGCGGCTTGCAACAGGCTGTCCTTGCCCGAGCCCGAAGGCCCCATCAGATAGATCAACCTGCCCTGCATCAGAACACCCTTCGTGCTTGGCGCCACACCTGCTGGATCACCGGTTGCTGGCCATGCGCCCTGGCCTGCACCAGGTCGGCGCGCAGGCCGACGCGGATCTCGCCTCGATCATCTAGCCCGGCCGCCCTGGCTGGCGCGCGGCTCACGGTGGCGATGGCCGCCGGCAAATCATAGTCGTTGTCCTGCCCGGCGAGCAGCCAGGCCGCGTGTAGCAGGCTGGCCGGGTAGTAGTCGCTGGAGAGGATATCCAGCACGCCGTGGCGTGCCAGCTCCGCGGCGGCGATATTGCCGGAGTGCGAGCCACCACGCACCAGATTCGGCGCGCCCATCAGCACCTTCAGGCCCAGCTCGTGGCTGGCCCTGGCCGCTTCCAGGGTGGTGGGAAACTCGGCGATGGCCATGCCGAAACCGGCCGACTCCTGCACGTGGGCCAGGGTCGCGTCGTCATGGCTGGCCACGGAGATGCCGCGGGCGTGGCAGTCCTCGACTATGGCGCGGCGCTGGCGGTCGCTGTACTGGCGCGAGTTGGCGATCTGCTCCTGGAGGAACTCCTCCATCTCCGCCGGGCTCAGGTGGTACTTGCCCATGTAGTACTCGCGGTACTTCTCCACCTTGGCGAACTGGCGCTGGCCGGGCGAGTGGTCCATCACCGACACCAAGGCCACCAGCGGGTGCTCCACCAGGTCGCGGTAGAGGCTCAGGGCATCGGGGTGGCACAGCTCGCAGCGCAGGTGCAGGCGATGCTCGGCGCGGGTCTGCCCGGCCGCCTCGCTGGCGGCGATGGCCTCGATCATCGCCGGCAGCTGCTGCATGCGCCGGCCACGCGGGTTGATATCGCCGATGGAAAGCGCATCGAACACCGTGGTGATGCCGGCGGCGACGATCTGCGCATCGTGGGTCAGCACCGCCGAGGCCGACGGCCAATCGACTCCCGGCCTGGGGCTCATATGCTTTTCCAGGTTGTCGGTGTGCAGTTCCACCAGCCCCGGCAGCAGGTAGTCGCCGCCCAGGTCCTGGGCCTGCGGCAGACGGCTGGCGCCCTCGTCCACCGCGGCGATCAGCCCGTCGCGCAGCAGCAGGGTGCCGAGGAACTCGCGCTCGGCGGTGACGATACGGGCGTTGCTGAGAATCTGTTCAGACGACATAGACGTACTCCGGTTGCGCCGCCGCGACGCTCATGTCGAGGTAACGGTCGGCCACCGCCTCGCGGGCGATGCGGTCGTGGAAGATGCCGATCAGCGCGCTGCCGGCCGCCTTGGCCTCGAGAATCAGCTCCAGCACCACCTGGCGGTTGGCCTCGTCCAGTGAGGCGGTGGGCTCGTCGAGCAGCAGCACCGGCCACTCGACCATAAAGCCGCGGGCGATATTGACGCGCTGCTGCTCGCCGCCGGAAAAGGTGCCCGGCGCCAGTTGCCAGAGCGCCTCAGGGATATTCAGCCGGCTCAGCAGGGGCTTGGCCCGCGCCTCGGCGTCGCTGCGCGTCCAGCCACGGGCCAGCGCCGGCTCCATCACCACGTCCAGCGTCGACACGCGCGGAATCACCCGCAGGAACTGGCTGACGTAACCCAGGCTCTGCCGACGCACCGCCAGCACCTGGCGCGGCTCGGCGCCGACCAGCTCCACCGGCGCGCCCTGGTGACGGATGCGGATGCTGCCGCCGGCCGCCAGGTAGTTGCCGTACAGGGTGCGCAGCAGGGTCGACTTGCCGGCGCCGGACTGGCCGTGCAGCACCAGGCACTCGCCGCCGCGCACGGCGAAATTCAGGTCACGCAGCACCTGCAGGACGACGCCGTTCTGCTGGTGCAGGGTGAAGGTC
Source organism: Pseudomonas sp. AOB-7 (assembly GCF_003696305.1). Classification (GTDB taxonomy): domain Bacteria; phylum Pseudomonadota; class Gammaproteobacteria; order Pseudomonadales; family Pseudomonadaceae; genus Aquipseudomonas. Next base: position 161,001 of record NZ_RFFK01000004.1, read on the forward strand.
TTGCTGAGGCCGCTGACCTCGATCAGGTTGTTCATACCTACCTCTATTACCGTCGTAGCCCTGGTTTCCTCGGAGCTACGGGTGGTCGGTTGTAGGGTGGATGGCGCTTTATCCATCCACCGATGACGACTCGCTGGTGGATGAGAAAAGCGTCATCCACCCTACGCAGCACCAGCTCGCGGTACGCTTATGGCTGCAACACCGACGACACCAAGAGCTGCGAATAGGGATGCTGCGGATCGTCGAGAATCTGATCGGTCAGCCCCGCCTCCACCACACGCGAGCGGCGCATCACCATCAGGCGGTCGGCCAGCAGCCTTGCCACCGCCAGGTCGTGGGTGACGATCACCACCGCCAGGTCCAGCTCACGCACCAGGCCGCGCAACAGGTCGAGCAGGCGCGCCTGCACCGACACATCCAGCCCCCCGGTCGGTTCGTCCATAAACACCAGGCGCGGCGCGGAGACCAGGTTGCGGGCGATCTGCAGGCGCTGCTGCATGCCGCCGGAAAAGGTGCGCGGCAGGTCGTCGATACGCGCCGGGTCGATCTCCACCTGGCTCAGCCAGTCGAGCCCGGCAGCGCGCAGTTCGCCGTAGTGGCGCACGCCCTGGGCCATCAGCCGCTCGCCGATGTTGGCGCCGGCCGATACCGCCATGCGCAGCCCATCACGCGGGTTCTGCTCGACGAAGCCCCACTCAGTGCGCAGCAGCGTGCGCCGCTGCGCCTCGCTGGCGCTGTACAGATCGAGCCACTGGCCATCGCGGCCGCGATAACTCACCGCGCCGCGATCCGGCGGGCAGCGCCCGGAGAGCAAGCTGAGCAAGGTGGACTTGCCCGAGCCGGACTCGCCGACGATGCCCAGCACCTCGCCGGGATAGAGGTCGAAGCTCACCCCCTGGCAGCCCTTGTCCGGGCCGTACAGGCGGGTCAGGTCACGCGCCGAGAACAGCGGCTCGGCCGCTGCCACAGCAGGTTGCAGAGGTTCGGCGGCGCTCATTGCAGGTTCTCCTCGAGGCGCTCGGTGCGCTGGCGGCAGTAGTCGGTGTCGGAGCAGACGTAGCGCTTGCTGCCGGCGTCGTCGACGATCAGCTCGTCGAGGAAGGACTCGCCGCTGCCGCAGAAGGCGCAGCACTGGTCCCAGCGCTGTACGGCGAAGGGGTGATCTTCGAAGTCCAGGCTGACCACACGGGTAAAGGGCGGCACCGCGTACAGGCGCTTTTCACGACCGGCGCCGAACAGCATCAGCGCCGGGCTCATGTCCAGCTTGGGGTTGTCGAATTTCGGGATCGGCGACGGGTCCATCACGTAGCGCTCGTCTACCGTCACCGGGTAGGCGTAGGCGGTGGCGATATGGCCGAAGGTGGCGATGTCCTCGTACAGCTTCACGTGCATCACGCCGTAATCCTCCAGCGCATGCATGGTCCGCGTCTCCTGCTCGCTCGGCTCGATAAAGCGCAGCGGCTCGGGGATCGGCACCTGGTAGACCATGATCTGCCCGGCCGACAGCGGCGTTTCCGGGATGCGGTGGCGGGTCTGGATCACGCTGGCCTCCACCGTACGCTCGGTGGTGGCGACGCCGGCGGTGCGGGCAAAGAAGCGGCGGATCGACACCGCGTTGGTGGTGTCATCAGCGCCCTGGTCGATCACCTTGAGCACGTCGTCACGGCCGAGAATGGCGGCGGTCAGCTGCATGCCACCGGTGCCCCAGCCGTAGGGCAGCGGCATCTCACGACCACCGAAAGGCACCTGGTAGCCGGGGATCGCCACCGCCTTGAGCAGACCGCGGCGGATCATGCGCTTGGTCTGCTCGTCGAGGTAGGCGAAGTTGTAGGCCGACGCCTCGCGGGCGCCGCTTGCGTTGGACAGGTTCATCAGCGGTTCTCCTCTGCCGGCGCCTGGCGGCGCAGCGTGCGGATCAGTTCCAGTTCGGCCTGGAAGTCGACGTAGTGCGGCAATTTGAGGTGTGAGACGAAGCCGGCGGCCTCGACGTTGTCGCAGTGCATCAGCACGAACTCCTCCTCCTGCGCCGGGCCCTGTACCTCTTCGCCGTACTCGCCGGCGCGCAGCGCGCGGTCGACCAGGGCCATGCCCATGGCCTTGCGCTCGGCGTAACCGAAGGCCAGGCCGTAGCCGCGGGTGAACTGCGCCTGCTCGGCGCTTTCACCGACGAACTGGTTGACCATCTCGCACTCGGTGATTTCGATGTCGCCCAGCGGCACGGCGAAGCCCAGTTCGGCGGGCGTCATCCACACCTCGACGTCGCCGATGCGGATCTCCCCGGCGAAGGGGTGGTTGCGTCCGTAGCCACGCTGCGTGGAATAACCCAGCGCCAGCAGGAAGCCCTCGTCGCCACGGGCCAGCGCCTGCAGGCGCTCGGCGCGGCTGGCGGGAAAGGCCAGCGGCTCGCGGGTGATGTCCGGCACCGGCGCGCCGTCATCCGTCTCGCGGGCCATCAGGCCTTCGCCTGCGAGAAAATCCAGCACCCGCGGACAGGGTTTGGGCTCGTCGGCGAGCGAGGTTTGCGGCGCCGGATACTCGCCCTCGGCCAGCAGGGCGAAGTCCAGCAGGCGGTGGGTGTAGTCGAAGGTCGGGCCGAGCAACTGGCCGCCGGGCAGGTCCTTGAAGGTAGCGGAGATGCGCCGCTCCAGCTGCATCCGCGTGCTGTCCAGCGGTTCGCTGGCAGCGAAACGCGGCAGCGTGGTGCGGTAGGCGCGCAAGAGGAAGATGGCTTCCATCAGGTCGCCGGCCGCCTGCTTGATCGCCAGCGCGGCCAGTTCCTCGTCGTACAGCGAGCCCTCGCTCATCACCCGGGCCACGGCCAGCGGCAGTTGCTGGCGGATCTGCTGCACACCCAGTTCGGCGACGGCGGTATCGCCACGGCGACGGTTGGCCAGCAGTTGATGGGCATTGTCGATGGCGCGTTCGCCACCCTTGACGGCGACATACATCAGGCAGCCTCCTCGGTTTCGATCAGCACGCGGGTGCTGCGCGGCAGGCCGATCACCTCGCCGCCTGCGGCGAAGAAGCAGTCCAGGCCACGGGGAAAGGCGCTGCGCGCCTGGCGCTGCTGCCAGAACGAGGCCGGCAACGGCAGGCTGACGCTGCGCACGTCCTTGATGCCGGGGCCGAGCCAGCGCAGGGCCGGGCCGGCGTGCAGATCGCCCAGCTGGATCAGCAGGGTGCAGGACTGATCCGGGTAGCGCTCGCTGCCGTTGTCGAAGTCCGCCAGGTCGCCCAGCTCGCGCTCATCGAGCAGGGCGAACAGCGCCACCTCGCGCTCGGCGACTATCGGGCAGCCACAGTGGAACGCCAGGTTGGCGCGGATCAGCGGCGTATCGAAGTGCGGCGCCAGCCACAGCGGCGTGTCGCTGTCGAGAAAGGCCAGGCACAGGCCATAGGTGGCCGGGGCCAGGTCGCCCAGGGCGTGGGCGCGGTCCATGGCGCGCGGCAGACCCGGTTCGGCCAGGGCGCCGAGGGCGGCGCGGAAGCTGAGCTGGGCGTCCAGCACCGGGTCGTCGAAAGCCGGTTGCAGCCAGTGCGAGCTGTGCGGCGCGTTCATCAATCCTCTCCTCTGACCAGGGTGAAAAACTCCACCTGGGTGGTGGCAGTCTGTGCGGCCCGAGCCAGGCGCTGTTCGCGCTGCTGGCGGGCCAGGGGTTCGATCAGGTCGCTGAGCCAGCGGGCCTGGTCGCTGCCCTGCAGGTGGGCGTCGGCCAGCGCCGCCAGCTCGGCGCGGCGCTTGTCGCGGCCGGCCAGGTAGCTGTAGCCGGTGCGGCCGTCGGCCAGGCGCACCACGCAGCGGGTGACGGTCATCTCGCCGAGGTTGAAGGCGTTGCCGGTGCCGCCCATGCGCCCGCGCACCAGGGTCATGCCCACCTCGGGGGCGCGGATCAGCTGGTAGGCGCTGTCCTTGAGCGCCGCCTCGTGGGCATCGAGGGCGTCGCCGGCGCGGGCCAGCACGCCCATCCAGCGCTGGCGTACGGCGATGTTCGAATCATGTTCGTTCATGCGGGTCTCCATCAGGTCGCTACCTGGTACTGGAAGCGGTCGGCGCGGCTGCTGGACTGCGCCAGCTCCACCGCCCGGCCAGCCGGATCGCGGGACAGGGTGAGTACGCTGAGCAGCGGCACATGGCGCGGCATCAGCAGGTGCGCGGCCTCCTCGCGGCTGGGCAGACGCGCGCCGATCAGGCTGAAGGTGCGCGCCAGTGGCAGGTCGCGCTGGCCCAGGTACTGGCGCAGCGAACCGCCCTGGTAGTCGGCCAACAGTGGCGCCAGGCTGGCGCAGAAACGGTGGCGGATCAGGCTCATCGGCTGGCCGTCGAGCAGGCGCAGGGTGGCCAGCTCGAGCAGTTCGCTGCCGTCGGCCAGCTGCAGGTGGCGACACTCCTCGCCAGAGCCGGGGCGGCGGATACGCTCGATCAGCCGGGCCTCGACACGGTGGCCGAGCGCCGACAGCGACTGGCTGTAGGCACTGCCCGCCTCCACCGGGTAGATCAGCGGTTTGGCCAGCACCTGGGTGCCCTTGCCCTGGCGGCGCAGCAGGCGGCCTTCGAGCACCAGCTCGTCCACCGCGCGGCGCAGGGTGTGGCGGTTGACGGCAAAGCGCGCGGCCAGTTGCAGCTCACCCGGCAGGTAGTCGCCCGGACTCATGCGCTGCAGCTCCTCGCGCAGCACGGCGGCCAGCTCGCGGTACAGCGGTTCGATTCGTCTAGACAAGTGCATGTCTTAAAAAAGGCGCTCGCAGGCGCCCATCTCCTTTAGATAAAGAGTTTGCGCAGGCGCTGGGAGAGGATGTCGATGGCGCTCACCACCAGGATGATCACGATCAGCAGGGCGCAGGTCTGGGCGAACTGGAAGCCGCGAATGGCCTCCCAGAGGATCACCCCGATGCCGCCGGCGCCGACCATGCCGACCACCGTGGCCGAGCGCACGTTGGACTCGAAGCGGTACAGCGAGTAGGAAATCCACAGCGGCAGTACCTGCGGGATGACGCCGAAGATCACCTCCTGCAGGGCACTGGCGCCGGTGGCGCGCACCCCTTCCACCGGGCCCGGGTCGATGGCTTCGACCGCCTCGGCGAACAGCTTGGCCAGCACCCCGGTGGTGCTGATGAACAGCGCCAGCACGCCGGCGAAGGGGCCGAGCCCGACCGCGACGACGAAGAGCATGGCGAAGACCATTTCGTTGATCGAACGGCAGGCATCCATCACCCGCCGCACCGGCTGGTAGACCCACCAGGGCACGATGTTTTCGGAGCAGAGAATGCCCAGCGGAATGGCGCAGACGATGGCCAGCACCGTGCCCCACAGGGCGATCTGCACGGTGACGACCATCTCCTTGACGTAGTGCCGCCAGTTGCTGAAGTCCGGCGGGAAGAAGTCGGCGGCGAAGGTGGCCATGTTGCCCGAGTCACGCACCAGGGCCAGGGGGTTCATCTCGGCGCCCTGCCAGGACCAGGCCAGCACGGCGAAGAACAGGCCCCAGCCGATCAACTGCAACCAGGAGCGCTTGGCGTCGGCGGCTGGCGGTGTGGCGGTAGTCAGAGTGGTCATGAAGGCGGTATCTCGAAAAAACGACTTGCGATCAGCCCCTCGGCAGGTGCCGAGGGGCTGTCGGATTCAACCGGCGCTGGCGCCGTTTTGCTTGTCGCGCTCGGCCATGCGCTGCTCGAGCTTGGCCAGCTCGGCGTCGATGTCCTTGAGCTGCGCCTGCTTGTCGGCGTCCTTGAGCGTGGCGTTGGCGGCCACTTCGCTGCGCTTCTTGAACAGCTCGAGCTGACGGATCGGCAACAGCTGGTCGTCGTCGGAGGCCTTGAACTGGCCCCACTGCAGGCCTTCGAGGACCTTCTTCTCGTCCGGCTTGGCGCCGTAGGTCATGAAGAACTCGCGCAGCTTGGCCTTGCTTGCGTCGTCCAGGTTCTTGCGCCAGACCATCGGGTCGGAGGGGATCAGCGGCGAGGTCCAGATCACCTTGAGCTGCGCGGCCTTGTCCGGCGCGGTAACTTCCAGGCGCTCCATGCCTTCGCTGTTGAAGGTGCCGACGTCGACCTGCTTGTTGGCCACCGACAGCGCGTTGACCTCATGGCTGCCGTTGAGCGCGCGCTTGAAGATCTTGCTCGGGTCGGCCTTGTTCTGGGCGAACACGTAGTAGCCGGGCACCAGGTAGCCGGAGGTGGAGTTGGGGTCGCCGTTGGCGAAGGTCAGGCTGGCGGCGTTCTTCAGCATGTCCTCGATCGACTCGAGCGGGCTGTCCTTGTGCGCCACCATCAGGCTGTAGTAACCCTGCGCGCCGTTGGCCGCGACGGTCTGGGCGAACACCTCGCCGCCGGCGCGATCCACCGCTTCCATCGCCGCCTTGTTGCCGTACCAGGCCACGTCGACCTTGTCGAAGCGCATGCCCTGGATGATCCCGGCGTAGTCCGGGGCGAAGAAGGCGTTGACCTTGAAGCCGGTCTGCTTGCTCATGTCGGCGAGAAAGGGATCCCACATGGCCTTGAGGTTCTGCGAGGACTCGGTGGAGATGATGCCGAAATTGAGCTGCTCGGCGGCCTGGGCCGTGCCCAGCAGGGAACCGGTGACGAGCGCAGAGGCAGCCAGCACCTGGCCGATGCGATTGAACATGGAGCACACTCCTGTTGCGGGTTGGCGTTGTTGGATCGAACGAAGGAAGCGAGATCAGGCCTTGGCCAGCACCAGCGGGCGCTCGACGGCGCGCGGGCGCTGCCCTTGCGGCAGCAGCAGGCTGACGTCGAGGTCGCCGCCGTAGAGGTCGTTGAGAAAATCGGGGTTGAAGCTTTCGGTGGGGCCGTCGAAATGGATGCGCCCGCCTTTCAGCGCCACCGCACGCCGGCAATAGCGCACCGCGTAGTCGACCTGATGCAGGGTCACCACCACGGTCTTGCCGTCGCGGCGATTGATGTCGGCGAGAATCTCCATCACCTTGCGTGCCGACTCGGGGTCGAGCGAGGCGATCGGCTCGTCGGCCAGGATCACCTCGGCCTGCTGGCACAGGGCACGGGCGATGGCCACCCGCTGCTGCTGGCCGCCTGATAGCGTAGAGGCGCGCTGCGCGGCAAGATCGGCCAGCCCGACGCGCTCAAGGGCATCCATGGCGCGCTGCTTCTCCTCGGCGCTGAACAGACTGAGGCTGCCGCGCCAGCGCGGCATGCGCCCCAGGCCGCCGAGCAGCACGTTCTGCAATACGCTGAGGCGACCGACCAGGTTGAACTGCTGGAAGATGTAACCGATATCGGCGCGCAGGCGGCGCACCTCGCCGTTCAGACGGCCTGCGGCCTGCACCTGACGGCCAAGCACCTCGATGCTGCCACCGCCGCTGCGGTCGCAGCAGGCCAGGCCGGCCAGATGCCGCAGCAACGTCGACTTGCCCGAGCCGGAGGCGCCGATCAGCGCCACCATCTCGCCCGGCTGCACCGACAGCGCCAGGTCGAACAACGCCTGTTTCTGACCGAAGGTCTTGTTCAGGCTATCGACTCGAATCACTGCGCTCATGGGCTGGCCCTCTACTATCATTGACGATAAGAAGGCAGCGCCTGGCCGCCATCTGGTGTAGACCAAGGTAGGTGCAAGCTGTGTCAGAGCCGTGAACCGGGGATGACGATTGAGTGACCAGGGCTTGAATTTTTTATGCCCGAGCACAGCCCGAGCACGACTTCTGCCGAATACTGCGCATTTCTGACAGCCGGTGCTGGCATATCGCCTTTACCTGGCTCAAAATCCGACACGTAATTGGCGTCAAGGAACTGTTCAGATGACCCTTAGGTCATAACGACGCATAACGCGATACTGGTTGAACGGCTAGTGCTAAAGATGGTCAAACCGGTGACAATCTTGAAACTGACTACCAGTCTCGCTCTCCTGAACTAACCGGTTTAATGTATGCGCCCTATGAAACAGGCTACCTATTCCAGCCGCACGGCTGACAAATTCGTCGTTCGCTTGCCCGATGGCATGCGTGAGCGTATCGCTGACGTAGCACGCAACCATCATCGCAGCATGAACTCGGAAATCATCGCCCGCCTGGAGCAGAGCATGCTGCAGGAAGGCGCCCTGGGCGACGAGCTCAACCTGCGTCTCGACAGCCCCGAGCTGAGCCTGCACGAGCGCGAACTGCTGCAGCGTTTCCGTCAGCTGTCGCGCCGCCAGCAGAACGCCCTGGTCGCCCTGATCGCCCACGACGTGGAAATGGCCGCCGAAGAAGCTTGAGGCAAGCCCCACAAAAAAACCGGCCTTGAGCCGGTTTTTTTGTGGGGGGGTATTAAAGGCGCGGAGCGAACTCCGCGCCTTCTTCAGCCGACGAAGCTGAGCAGCACCCCCGCCGCCACTGCCGAGCCGATCACCCCGGCCACGTTCGGGCCCATGGCGTGCATCAGCAGGAAGTTCTGCGGATTGGCTTCCAGCCCCACCTTGTTCGACACCCTGGCAGCCATAGGCACCGCCGAGACGCCGGCCGAGCCGATCAGCGGGTTGACCTTGTGGGTGCTGAACACATTCATCAGCTTGGCCATCAGCACCCCGGCGGCGGTGCCGGCGCAGAAGGCGACCATGCCCAGCAGCAGGATGCCCAGGGTCTTCAGTTGCAGAAAGGCCTCGGCCGACAGCTTGGAGCCCACGGTCAGGCCAAGGAAGATGGTGACGATGTTGATCAGCGCGTTGCGCGAGGTATCGGCCAGGCGCTCGACCACGCCACATTCGCGCAGCAGGTTGCCGAGGGCGAACATGCCGATCAGCGGCGCGGCGTCCGGCAGCAGCATGCCGATCAGCAGGCACAGCACGATGGGGAAGATGATCTTCTCGGTCTGCCCCACCGGACGCAGCTGCTGCATGACGATGGCGCGCTCCTCCTTGGTGGTCAGCGCGCGCATGATCGGCGGCTGCAGCAGCGGCACCAGGGCCATGTAGGCATAGGCCGCCACGGCGATGGGGCCGAGCAGGTGCGGCGCCAGCTTGGAGGTGACGAAGATCGAGGTCGGCCCGTCCGCCCCGCCGATGATGGCGATGGATGCCGCCTCCTTGAGGCTGAACTCCATCCCCGGAATGCCGATGGCGGTGATCGCCAGGGCGCCGAGCAGGGTGCCGAAGATGCCGAACTGCGCGGCGGCGCCGAGCAGCAGGGTCTTGGGGTTGGCCAGCATCGGTCCGAAGTCGGTCATGGCGCCGACGCCGAGGAAGATCAGCAGCGGGAAGATGCTGGTGGGCAGGCCCACCTCATAGATCAGGTGGAGGAAACCGGCGCCCTCGGCCATGTTGGCCACCGGGATGTTCGACAGCAGGCCGCCGAAACCGATGGGCACCAGCAGCAGGGGCTCGAACCCCTTCTTGATCGCCAGGTAGATCAGCAGCATGCACACCGCGATCATGAACGCCTGACCGGGCTCCAGGTGGTACAGGCCGGTGCTCTGCCAGAGCTTGAGCAGCTTTTCCATGGTGCGCCCCTCAGCCGATGGTCAGCAGGCTGTCGCCCACCGCCACCGCATCGCCGACCTTGACGTTGACCGCCCCGACGCTGCCGGCCTTGAAGGCGCGGATCTCGGTTTCCATCTTCATCGCCTCGAGGATGATCACCAGCTGGCCCTCCTCCACGGCCTGGCCGGGTTGCACCAGCACCTTGAAGATATTGCCGGCCAGCGGTGCCGCCTGCGGCTCGCCGCCCCCCACGGCAACGGGCGCGGCGGGTGCAGCCGCGGCACTGCCAGCGAGCGGCTTGATGCCCTCGATATCGCCGCCCTCGCCCACCTGCACGACGAACGACTTACCATTGACTTCGACGGTGTAGACCTCGGGCTTGCCGGCCTCGCGGGCAGGGGTTTCCTTGCCGGTCGGCGCCGGCTCGAAGGCCGCCGGGTTGCCGCGGTTCTCCAGGAACTTCAGGCCGATCTGCGGGAACAGCGCGTAGGTCAGCACGTCGTCGATCTCGTCGACGGCCAGCTTGATGCCCTTCTCCCGGGCGATACCCTTGAGTTCGGCGGTCAGCTTGTCCATTTCGGCGTCCAGCAAGTCGGCCGGGCGGCAGGTGATCGCCTCGGCGCCATCGAGCACGCGCGCCTGCAGCTCGGCATTGAACGGCGCGGGCGCGGCGCCGTACTCGCCCTTGAGCACGCCGGCGGTTTCCTTGGTGATGGACTTGTAGCGCTCGCCGGTAAGCACGTTGATCACCGCCTGGGTGCCGACGATCTGCGAGGTCGGGGTCACCAGTGGGATGAAACCGAGGTCTTCGCGCACGCGCGGGATCTCGGCCAACACCTGGTCGAACTTGTCCTGGGCGCCCTGCTCCTTGAGCTGACTTTCCATGTTGGTGAGCATGCCGCCCGGCACCTGGGCGACCAGGATGCGCGAGTCGACGCCCTTGAGGTTGCCCTCGAACTTCGCGTACTTCTTGCGCACTTCGCGGAAGTAGGCAGCGATTTCCTCCAGCAGCTCCAGGTTGAGCCCGGTGTCGCGCTCGGTGCCCCGGAACATGGCCACCACCGACTCGGTCGGCGAATGGCCGTAGGTCATCGACAGCGAGGAAATCGCGGTGTCGACGTTATCGATACCGGCCTCCACCGCCTTGAGGATGGCCACCGACGACAGTCCCGCGGTGGCGTGGCACTGCATATGGATCGGGATGGCCAGGCTGGCCTTGAGTCGCGACACCAGCTCGAAGGCGGTGTAGGGCGTGAGGATGCCGGCCATGTCCTTGATGGCGATGGAGTCGGCGCCCATGTCCTCGATCTGCTTGGCCAGATCGACCCACATGTCCAGGGTGTGCACCGGGCTGGTGGTGTAGGAGATGGTGCCCTGGGCATGCTTGCCCTGGCGCTTGACCGCCTGCAGGGCGGTCTGCAGGTTGCGCGGGTCGTTCATCGCGTCGAACACACGGAACACGTCGACGCCATTGACGGCGGCGCGTTCGACGAATTTTTCCACCACGTCGTCGGCGTAGTGGCGGTAGCCCAGCAGGTTCTGGCCGCGCAGGAGCATCTGCTGGCGGGTATTGGGCATCGCCTGCTTCAGCGCGCGGATGCGCTCCCAGGGATCTTCGCCCAGGTAGCGAATACAGGCGTCGAAGGTCGCACCGCCCCAGGACTCCACCGACCAGAAGCCGACCTGATCGAGCTTGGGCGCGATCGGTAGCATGTCCTCCAGGCGCACGCGGGTGGCCAGGATGGATTGGTGGGCGTCGCGCAGCACCACATCGGTGATCCCGAGTGCTTGTTTAACAGCAGTCATACAGGTGCTCCCTCTAGAACCTGATCAACCGCGGCGGGCGCGGTGCTGATGAATGGCGGATTGAATGGCTGCCAGCAATTCGGCATCCGGCTCCTTGCTGGCCGGTTTGCCGCTGGGTACTGCGGAAGAGGCGACGGGGGCAGGCGTGTGCGGGGCGAAGACTTCGATCAGGCGCGACATCACGCGGATCGCCAGCACCAGCAGCACCAGAAAGACAAACACGAAACCCATGCCGAACAGCATGAGCTCGACACCCTCGAGCAGGAGTTCACTGGGGGTCATCTTGGCTCCTTTTGCCAGCAGCTCGCGGGCTGCATTCATTATTGATTAGGAGCGCCCGGGATCGACCCCGGGCAGAGCTGGCGAACCTTAGCCTGAAACAAGCGTTTGAGGCAAACCTCAAACGGACTAGGCGGGCATTTTATGTAGTGGGCGACCCACCACTACTACCAAAGACGAGGGCGCTCGCGCGAGGCCCGCTAGGAGGCCACGCCCGACCGGGAAGCGACGGCGGGCGCCAGCGCCAGCAGCGCCTTGAAATGGCGGCATTCAGCGCCCGGGGTACGCCCGAACAGGCGCCTGAACTCGCGACTGAACTGCGAAGGACTTTCGTAACCGACCCGCTGCGCCGCGTCGGCCGCGCTCATGCCGCTGCGAATCATCAACAGGCGCGCCTGATGCAGGCGGATGGCCTTGAGATACTGCAACGGCGAGCGACTGGTCACGGCCTTGAAGTGCACATGGAAGGCCGGCACGCTCATATTGGCCATCGCAGCCAGAGTCGCGACGTCGAGCGCCTGGGGATAATCGCTGTGGATGCGCCGCAGCACCCTGGCGATACGGCCGAAATGGCTGCCCTGCGCCAGGGTCGCGCGCAGGCCGCCGCCCTGCTCGCCCTGCAACACGCGGAAGACGATCTCGCGCAGAATCGACGGCCCCAGCAAACGCGCCTCGTCCGGCTCGGCCAACGCCTCCAGCAGGCGCAACGTCGCCTCGCTCAACCTGGCATCCAGCGGGCTCGAACAGAGGGTGGCGGGCGCCGGAGGCGACGCCCCGTCCAGGCCGATGGCCAGCTCCGCGACCAGTAACGGGTCGATGCGCAGCGCCAGCCCCAGCAACGGCTCGGCCGCGCTGGCCTCGGTCTCGATGGAAAACGGCAGAGGCAGCGCCAGCACCAGGTAGTGCTGGGCGTCGTAGACATACAACCTGCCGTCGTGCAGCCCGCGCTTGCGCCCCTGGATGACGATGACGATGCTCGGTTCGTACAGCGCCGGCGTGCTGGGCAGCGGGCGATTGGCGCGCATGAAGGTCACGCCGTCGAGTAACGACTCGGTGTAGCCCTCTTCCGGGGCCAGGCGCAGCATCAGTTCCACCATGCGTTGGCGCCTGTCGGATATCGCGATCATGGCTCTGGGGACTCGGCTGTTTCCGCGGGCCGACATTCTATGGCCCGCGAAATAGAAACAGGCAAGATCGAAAGAGTAACCGGACTTAGCAGCCCGCCTCGCCCCGCCTAGCATGAGGCCTGCGCCCTGCACGCCGCAGGCGCTAGCCGCCAATAGGAGAATCGATCCATGAACCCGTTAGGACACCTCGGCGCCCTGCTGCTCGGCGTACTGCTGAGCCTACCGAGCTGGGCCGCCGGCGCCACGCAGGACAACCGCGCCCTGATCCAGCAGGCCTTCGACGACTGGCGCAACGGCCAGGGCAGCGTCTTCGACCTGCTCGCCGAAGACGCCGTGTGGATAGTCGCCGGAAACAGCCCGGTATCAGGTACCTACCCCACACGTCAGGCATTTCTCGAAGAGGCGGTCAAACCCATCACCGCCAAACTGGCGACGCCGATTACCCCCACGGTTCGCCAGCTGGTAGCGCAGGGGCCCTATGTGGTCGCGATCTGGGATGGCCAGGCGACCGCCCATGATGGCAGCCGCTATGAGAACAGCTACGCCTGGCATATGCAGCTCGAGGACGGCCGCATCACTCACGTCACGGCCTTCCTCGATACCTGGCGGCTGGTGCAGCTGATGGAGCGGCCTACAGGAGGAAGATCGACGCCAGCCCCAGGAAAATGAAGAACCCGCCGCTGTCGGTCATCGCCGTGATCATTACGCTGGCACCCATGGCCGGGTCGCGCCCCAGGCGCGCCAGGGTCATGGGAATCAGCACGCCCATCAGCGCCGCCAGCAGCAGGTTGAGGGTCATCGCCGCGGTCATCACCACGCCCAGCGACCAGCTGTCGTAGAGCAGATAGGCCACCACGCCGATCACCCCACCCCAGAGCAGGCCGTTGATCAGGGAAACGCCCAGCTCCTTGCGCAGCAGGCGCGAGGTATTGCCGGTGCCAACCTGGTCCAGCGCCATGGCGCGGACGATCATGGTGATGGTCTGGTTGCCGGAGTTGCCACCGATGCCAGCGACTATGGGCATCAGCGCGGCCAGAGCCACCAGCTTCTCGATCGAGCCCTCGAACAGGCCGATCACCCGCGAGGCGAGAAAGGCGGTGACCAGGTTGATCGCCAGCCAGGCCCAGCGGTTATGCACCGACTTCCACACCGAGGCGAAGATGTCCTCCTCCTCGCGCAGACCGGCCATGTTGAGCACTTCGCTTTCGCTCTCCTCACGGATCAGGTCGACCATCTCGTCGATGGTCAGACGACCGATCAGCTTGCCGTTCTTGTCCACCACCGGGGCGGAAATCAGGTCGTAGCGCTCGAAGGCCTGAGCGGCGTCGTAGGCGTCCTCGTCCGGGTGGAAAGTCACCGGGTCGTCGGCCATCACCTCGCCGACCTGCTTGTCGGGGTCGTTGACCAGCAGGCGCTTGATCGGCAGCACACCCTTGAGCACGCCGTCGTAGTCGACCACGAACAGCTTGTCGGTGTGGCCCGGCAGCTCCTTGAGGCGACGCAGGTAACGCAGCACCACCTCCAGGCTGACGTCTTCGCGGATGGTGACCATTTCGAAGTCCATCAGCGCGCCGACCTGATCCTCCTCGTAGGACAGTGCCGAACGCACGCGCTCGCGCTGCTGCGCATCGAGCGACTCCATCAGTTCGTGGACTACGTCGCGCGGCAACTCCGGCGCCAGGTCGGCCAGTTCGTCGGCGTCCATGTCCTTGGCCGCGGCGAGGATCTCGTGATCGTCCATGTCGGCGATCAGGGTCTCGCGCACCGCGTCGGACACCTCGAGCAGGATGTCGCCGTCGCGCTCGGCCTTGACCAGTTGCCAGACGGTCAGACGGTCGTCGAGCGGCAGGGCTTCGAGGATGTGGGCGATATCCGCGGGGTGCAGGTCGTCGAGCTTGCGCTGCAGCTCGGCGAGGTTCTGCCGGTGCACCAGGTTCTCGACCAGGTCGTGATGCTGGCCTTCCTGACGATGGGTCAGGTCTTCCACCAGCTTGTGCCGATGCAGCAGTTCGACCACCTGGGCCAGGCGATCCTGCAGGCTCTCTTGCGGCTTCTTGGCTTCTACTTCAGTCATAGCGCGCTCCACCCCCAGTTGGCGGGCACGCCAAAGGGGATCAATCAGGTTTTACGCGATCGTCAAATCGGGTCTGGTAACTACTGGGTAAGTCCATGGTGGTATTCCACAAGCCCCGGCGGGGCTGACGCGGCAAATGATAACACCGCAATACGGCTTTGCACGCGAGAAAAGCCAGGCAAGAACAATTGCTTGCATCACAAACTTCAATCCGCGCTGAAATCCTGTTGCTGCGACGCCGGCCACGGTCGGCAGGACACCCTGGCACGCTCGGAACAACGGGCTAAGCTGACCCAGGCACCCGTCAAGGAGGACGCCCCATGCAAGGACTGCTGCGCGCCGCATTCTGCGCCGCCCTGCTCTACCCCACCCAGGCCAGCCTGGCCGCCACCGTGTTTCGTTGTGAAGACGCCAACGGCCATATCACCTTCACCCGCCACGGCTGCCCGACAGAGCAGCAGCAGCGAACCCAGAACGCCCGCAACCAGACGCCGAGCAGCGGCAAGGCCGTACCACTGGCCAAACCCGAACGCAGCACGCGAACAAAGGGGGCCAGTGAACTGGTGGTGGTCGGTCAACAGGACGACGGCTGCGGCAACCGGATTACCGGCAGCGCGCGGCGGGCCGCGATCGTCAAGCAGGAGATTCGCAGCGGCATGACTCGCAGCGACGTGGAAAGCAGCCTGGGCAAGCCACACAAGATCAGCCGGCAGAATGGCCTGCAGCGCTACCACTACCGCGACAACAGCGGCAACACGCGCCAGGTGAGCTTCGACGAAGCGGGCTGCGTGAAAGGCAAATAAAAAACCCGCTCCAAGGAGCGGGTTCTTTTCGCAGCGGAGAAAGCGGCTTAGACCAGCTTTTCCAGCTCCGGTACGGCTTCGAACAGGTCGGCGACCAGGCCGTAGTCGGCCACCTGGAAGATCGGCGCCTCTTCGTCCTTGTTGATCGCGACGATCACCTTGGAGTCCTTCATGCCGGCCAGGTGCTGGATCGCGCCGGAGATACCGACGGCGATGTACAGCTGCGGCGCGACGATCTTGCCGGTCTGACCGACCTGCATGTCGTTCGGCACGAAACCGGCGTCGACTGCGGCGCGCGAGGCACCGACGGCGGCGCCCAGCTTGTCGGCCAGGGCGTACAGGTGCTTGAAGTTGTCGCCATTGCCCATGCCACGGCCGCCGGACACGACGATCTTGGCAGCGGTCAGCTCCGGACGATCAGACTTGGCCAGTTCTTCGCCGACGAAGGCGGACTTGCCGGCATCGGCCGGACCGGAAACGGCCTCAACGGCAGCACTGCCGCCTTCGGCAGCGACGGCGTCGAAACCGGTGCTACGCACGGTGATCACCTTGATGGCAGCCGAGGACTGCACGGTGGCGATGGCGTTACCGGCATAGATCGGACGCTTGAAGGTGTCGGCGCTCTCGACGGCGATGATCTCGGAGATCTGGTCGACGTCCAGGGCGGCGGCGACGCGCGGCAGGATGTTCTTGCCGTTGCTGGTGGCGGCAGCCAGGATGTGGCTGTAGCCCTTGCCCAGTTCGGCTACCAGCGGTGCGACGTTTTCCGGCAGCTGGTTGGCATAGGCGGCGTTGTCGGCCACCAGCACCTTGGCTACGCCAGCGATCTTGGCAGCAGCTTCGGCAGCAGCGCCACAGGCACTACCGGCAACCAGTACGTGGATGTCGCCACCGATCTTCGCGGCAGCGGCAACGGTGTTCAGGGTCGCGGCAGCCAGGGCGGCATTGGTGTGTTCAGCGATAACCAGGATAGTCATTTAGATTACCTTCGCCTCGTTCTTCAGTTTCTCGACCAGTTCAGCCACGGACTTGACCTTGATACCAGCGCTGCGAGCAGCCGGCGCTTCGACTTTCAGGGTCTTGACGGTGGAGGCGGTGGAAACGCCCAGGGCGTCCGGGGTAACGGTTTCCAGCGGCTTCTTCTTGGCCTTCATGATGTTCGGCAGCGACGCATAGCGCGGCTCGTTCAGGCGCAGGTCGGTGGTGACGATCGCCGGCAGGTTCAGCGCGACGGTCTGCAGGCCGCCGTCGATTTCACGGGTGACGTTGACCTTGTCGCCAGCCACCTCGACCTTGGAGGCGAAGGTGCCCTGGCCGAAACCGGTCAGCGCGCCGAGCATCTGGCCGGTCTGGTTGTTGTCGCTGTCGATGGCCTGCTTGCCCATGATCACCAGCTGCGGCTGCTCCTTGTCGACCACTGCCTTGAGCAGCTTGGCCACGGCCAGGGAGTTCAGCTCGTCGTTGGACTCGACCAGGATGGCGCGGTCGGCACCGAGGGCCAGCGCGGTACGCAGCTGCTCCTGAGCGGTGGCCGGGCCGATGGAGACGACGACGATCTCGCTCGCCACGCCCTTCTCCTTCAGACGTACGGCTTCCTCCACGGCGATCTCGCAGAAGGGGTTCATCGACATCTTGACGTTGGCGAGGTCGACGCCGCTGTTGTCCGCCTTGACGCGAACCTTGACGTTGTAGTCAACCACTCGTTTGACAGCTACAAGAACCTTCATGGATTCCTCGTTACTCTCCGGTGAATAAGAATGTCGCCAAGGCGAGCCTGGCCGGTGATGCAAAATCGGCCGGAACCGACCTTTCAGCCCAGACGGCGAGCGCAAAACCGCCCGTATCTTGACCCCGCGGCCTGGCTCGGTCAATACAGCGAACCGGCCGGTCATCCGCGATGTAGTAGGATTCTAACAGGCCTACAGAAAATTCAAACAAACGTTTGTATTGGCCCGTTGGGAGGGTGTAGATATAATGCGCCCGCATCGCTTAGGGACCGAGCCGCGCCCTCCAACATAAAACATCGAAGAGCCTTGAGTAGGAGATAGCCTGTGGAACGCGAATTTATGGAGTTCGACGTCGTCATCGTCGGCGCCGGCCCGTCCGGCCTGTCCGCCGCCTGCCGACTGAAGCAGAAAGCCGCTGAAGCGGGCCAGGAGATCAGCGTCTGCGTGGTCGAGAAAGGCTCCGAAGTCGGCGCGCATATCCTCTCCGGTGCGGTCTTCGAGCCGCGCGCCCTGAACGAACTGTTCCCCGACTGGAAGGAACTGGGCGCCCCGCTCAATACCCCGGTCAAGCGCGACGACATCTACCTGCTGCGCGACGCCGACAAGGCTACCCGAATTCCCGACTTCTTTGTGCCGAAAACCATGCACAACGAAGGCAACTACATCATTTCCCTGGGCAATCTGTGCCGCTGGCTGGCCCAGCAGGCGGAAAACCTCGGCGTGGAAGTCTATCCCGGCTTCGCCGCTCAGGAAGCGCTGATCGACGACAACGGCGTGGTGCGCGGCATCGTCACCGGCGATCTGGGCGTCGACCGCGAAGGCAACCCCAAGGAAGGCTACTACACCCCGGGCATGGAACTGCGCGGCAAGTACACCCTGTTCGCCGAAGGCTGCCGTGGCCATATCGGCAAGCAGCTGATCAACAAGTACAAGCTCGATAGCGAAGCCGACGCCCAGCACTACGGCATCGGCATCAAGGAAATCTGGGACATCGACCCGGCCAAGCACGAGCAGGGCCTGGTGGTGCACACCGCAGGCTGGCCGATGGACATCATGGGCACCGAGAACACCGGCGGCTCCTTCCTCTATCACCTAGAGAACAACCAGGTGGTGGTCGGCCTGATCATCGATCTGTCCTACGCCAACCCGCACCTGTCGCCGTTCGACGAGTTCCAGCGCTACAAGCACCACCCGGTGATCGCCCAGTACCTGGAAGGCGGCAAGCGCGTGGCCTACGGCGCCCGCGCCATCTGCAAGGGCGGCCTGAATTCGCTGCCGAAGATGGTCTTCCCCGGCGGCGCGCTGATCGGCTGCGACCTCGGCACCCTGAACTTCGCCAAGATCAAGGGCAGCCACACCGCGATGAAGTCCGGCATGCTCGCGGCGGACGCCGTGGCCCAGGCCCTGCTCGGCGGCGGCGAAGGCGGCGACGAGCTGAACGGCTACGTCGAGGGCTTCAAGGCCAGCTGGCTGTACGACGAACTGTTCCGCAGCCGCAACTTCGGCGCGGCCATCCACAAGTACGGCGCCATCATCGGCGGCGGTATCAATTGGCTGGACCAGAACATCTTCGGCGGCAAGGCGCCCTTCACCCTGCACGATAACAAGCCGGACTACGCCTGCCTGAAGCCGGCCGCCGCATGCGCGAAGATCGCCTACCCGAAACCGGATGGCAAACTGAGCTTCGACAAGCTCTCCTCGGTGTTCCTCTCCAACACCAACCACGAAGAGGAGCAGCCCTGCCACCTGAAGCTCACCGACCCGAGCATCCCGCTGGCGAAGAACCTGCCGCTGTACGACGAACCGGCGCAGCGCTACTGCCCGGCCGGCGTGTACGAGGTGGTGACTCAGGAAGACGGCGAGAAACGCTTCCAGATCAACGCGCAGAACTGCGTGCACTGCAAGACCTGCGACATCAAGGACCCGGCCCAGAACATCACCTGGGTCGCGCCGGAAGGCACCGGCGGGCCGAACTACCCCAACATGTAATTCGGCCATGCATGAAAAAGGCTCCTTCGGGAGCCTTTTTCGTTTCTGCTTCCACGCCGCAGACAGGTTTCACCCGCCCTAAGGCGCTCAATCCTGATAGATCATCTTGCGGCTCATGCCGCCGTCGATGACGAACTCCTGGCCGGTGACGAAACCGGCGGCTTCGGACAGCAGCCAGGCGACCTGCGCGGCGACATCCTCCACCCCGCCGACCCGGCCGACCGGGTGCTGCGCGTGATCGAACACCGACAGCGGCTCCAGGCGCTGCTGCGACGGGTCGCGGGCATCGATCCAGCCGGGGCTGACGCAATTGACCCGCACCTCCGGGCCGAGGCTGACCGCCAGCGCATGAGTCAGCGCGACCAGGCCGCCCTTGCTCGCCGCATAGGCCTCGCAGTTGGCCTCGGACTGGCTGGCGCGGGTCGAGGCGATATTGACGATGGCGCCGCGATGACTGCGCAGGTAGGGCGCGCAATGCTTGGCCAGGAGCATGGCGCCGGTCAGGTTGACCGCCAGCAAGCGATTCCAGCGCCTGAGATCAAGCGCCTCCAGCGGCGGGTTGTGCGGGTCGGCAATGCCGGCGTTGCACACCAGCGCGTCGAGGCGGCCGAACTGGCCGAGCACCTCGGCGACGCCGACGCTGACCTGATCCTCCTTGGCCACGTCCATGGCGACGAACCAGGCGTTATCGCCCAGCGCGCGCGCCACCTTCGAGCCACGCTCGCGGTCAATGTCGGCCAGCACCACCTGCCAGCCCTCGGTGATCAGCCAGGCCGCGATGCCCAGGCCGATGCCGCGGGCCGCACCGCTGACCAACGCGACCCGGCCGTTATTCGGCGCGGCGCCGCTGCCCCACTCCAGCATGCTCAGAGCGCGGCCAGGCCGCGCGCCAGATCGGCCTTGAGGTCAGCCAGGTCTTCCAGGCCCACGGCGACGCGAATCAGGTTGTCGCGAATGCCGGCATTGGCCCGCTCCTGCGGGCTCAGGCGACCATGGGAGGTGGTCGCCGGGTGGGCGATGGTGGTCTTGGTGTCGCCCAGGTTGGTGGTGATGGAAATCACCCGGGTGGCGTCGATCACCTTCCAGGCGGCGTCGCGACCGCCCGCCACCTCGAAACTGAGCACCGCACCGAAGGCGCTCTGCTGCCGCTTCGCCAGCTCGTGCTGCGGGTGGCTGGGCAAGCCGGCGTAGTAGACCCGCTCGACCTGCGGCTGCTGCTCCAGCCACTGCGCCAGCTGCAGGGCGCTGTGGCTCTGCGCCTGCATGCGGATGCGCAGGGTCTCCAGGCCCTTGAGGAACAGCCAGGCATTGAACGGACTCAGGGTCGGGCCCGCGGTACGCAGAAAGCCCACGATTTCCTTCATCTGCTCGCTGCGCCCGGCCACCACGCCGCCGAGGCCGCGGCCCTGACCGTCGATGTACTTGGTCGCCGAGTGCATGACGATATCGGCGCCCAGCGCCAGCGGCTGCTGCAGCGCCGGGGTGCAGAAGCAGTTGTCCACCGCCAGCAGCGCGCCGCGGGCATGGGCGATCTCGGCCAGGGCGGCGATATCCACCAGCTCGGCCAGCGGGTTGGACGGCGACTCGACGAACAGCAGCTTGGTATTGGGCTTGAAGGCCGCCTGCCAGGCATCGAGATCGGCCAGTGGCACATAATCCACCTCGACACCGAAGCGCTTGAGGTACTTCTCGAACAGGCTGATGGTGGAGCCGAACACGCTGCGCGAGACCAGCACATGGTCGCCGCCGCTGCACAGGCTCATGACGATGGCAAGGATCGCCGACATGCCCGAGGCGGTGGCCACCGCCTGTTCGGCGCCTTCCAGGGCGGCGATGCGCTCCTCGAAGGTGCGCACGGTGGGGTTGGTGTAGCGCGAGTAGACGTTGCCCGGCACCTCGCCGCCAAAGCGGGCGGCGGCGTCGGCGGCGGTGCGGAACACGTAACTGGAGGTGAGGAACAGCGCCTCGCCGTGCTCGCCCTCGGGCGAGCGGCGCTGGCCGGCGCGCACCGCCAGGGTGTCGAAGCCCACGCCGTCGAGATCGCTATCGAGCCTGCCGGCTTCCCATTCCAGTGTCATATCGCTACCTCACGCAATCTAGCCCGGATGCAATCCGGGAAATCCTCTGTGATATCCCCCCGGATTGCATCCGGGCTACGGGTCGGGGTGCGCTGCGCGCCAACGAAACGGACAGGGACCGGCCCTGCCCGCCCGGGTCAATTGTTGTACAGATCGATGATGGCGCTGACCGCCTGCGATTTGACCTTGCTGGCGTCGTTGCGCGCCTGCTCGATCTTGTTCAGGTAGGCCTCGTCGACATCGCCGGTGACGTACTTGCCGTCGAACACCGCGCAGTCGAAGTTGTCGATCTTGATCTTCTTGCTGCCGCTGACCGCCTCGATCAGATCCGGCAGGTCCTGGTAGACCAGCCAGTCGGCGCCGATCAGCTCGCAGACTTCCTCGGTGCTGCGGCCGTGGGCGATCAGCTCGTGGGCGCTGGGCATATCGATGCCGTATACGTTCGGATAACGCACCGCCGGCGCCGCCGAGCAGAAGTAGACGTTCTTCGCCCCGGCTTCGCGGGCCATCTGGATGATCTGCTTGCAGGTGGTGCCGCGGACGATGGAGTCGTCCACCAGCATCACGTTCTTGCCGCGGAACTCCAGTTCGATGGCGTTGAGCTTCTGCCGCACGGATTTCTTGCGCGCCGCCTGGCCGGGCATGATGAAGGTACGGCCGATGTAGCGGTTCTTGACGAAGCCTTCGCGGAACTTCACGCCCAGGCGGTTGGCCAGTTCCAGCGCGGCGGTGCGGCTGGTGTCGGGAATCGGGATGACCACGTCGATGTCGTGCTGCGGACGCTCGCGGAGGATCTTGTCGGCCAGTTTCTCGCCCATGCGCAGGCGCGCCTTGTACACCGAGATGCCGTCCATGATCGAATCCGGGCGCGCCAGGTAGACATGTTCGAAGATGCACGGCGCGTATTTCGGGTTCTGCGCGCACTGACGGGTGAACAGCTTGCCTTCCTCGGTGATGTACACCGCCTCGCCCGGCGCCAGGTCGCGGATCAGGGTGAAGCCGAGCACGTCCAGCGACACGCTCTCGGAGGCGATCATGTATTCGACGCCTTCGTCGGTGTGGCGCTGGCCGAAGACGATCGGGCGAATGCCGTTGGGATCGCGGAAACCGACGATGCCGTAGCCGGTGATCATCGCCACCACCGCGTAGCCGCCTAGGCAGCGCTCGTGCACGTGGCTGACCGCGGCGAACACGTCTTCCTCGGT
Organism: Pseudomonas sp. AOB-7; assembly: GCF_003696305.1. Taxonomy (GTDB): domain Bacteria; phylum Pseudomonadota; class Gammaproteobacteria; order Pseudomonadales; family Pseudomonadaceae; genus Aquipseudomonas. Next base: position 183,513 of record NZ_RFFK01000004.1, read on the forward strand.
CGGCTGCAGCTTGCCGCGCTGGGCCAGCTCGTGGGCGAACACGTTGAGCAGCACTTCCGAGTCGGAGTTGGTGTTCACGTGGCGCAGGTCGGACTCGTAGATTTCCTTGGCCAACTGCTCGACGTTGGTCAGGTTGCCGTTGTGCGCCAGGGTGATGCCGTAGGGCGAGTTGACGTAGAACGGCTGCGCCTCGGCCGAGCTGGAGCTGCCGGCGGTGGGGTAGCGCACGTGGCCGATGCCCATGTGGCCGACCAGGCGCTGCATGTGGCGCTGCTGGAACACGTCGCGCACCAGGCCGTTGTCCTTGCGCAGGAACAGCCGGCCATCATGGCTGGTGACGATGCCGGCAGCGTCCTGGCCGCGATGCTGAAGGACGGTGAGCGCGTCATACAGCGCCTGATTGACGTTCGACTTGCCGACGATACCGACGATGCCACACATGTGCCACGACCCCTGCTAGATAGTTCAGGCTAACTTCAGCAACTGCCACGGCGGTTTGGGCCAGGGCAGGCGCTCTTTTATGGCGGATCAGCTGGGTGAGCCGATCCCACCGGAAAACCACTGACCGGACCACCCCAGAATGAGGTTCTTCGACCAGTCGGCGACCATCAGAAAATGCGGCACCAGTTGCGACTGCTGCCACCACGTGTCCTGTTCCACCGGCGCCAGGCTGATCAGCCCGACCAGCAGCACCACCAACAGACCGCCGCGGGCGGCGCCGAACACCATGCCGAGGAAACGGTCGGTGCCGGACAAGCCGGTCACGCGAATCAGCTCGCCGATGAGGAAATTGACCAGGGCGCCGACCAGCAAGGTGGCGACGAACAGAATGGCACAGGCGGCGATCACCCGTGCGGACGGAGTTTCGATGAATTCGACGAGGTGCTGGGCCAGCGCGCCGCCGAACATCCAGGCGACGATACCCGCGATGATCCAGGTCAGCAGCGACAGGGCTTCCTTGACGAAGCCACGCTTGAGGCTGATCAAACTCGAGACGGCGATGACGGCGATGATCGCCCAATCGACCCAGGTGAATACCACGGTGCGGCCTACCAGCGGAAAAGGCGAAGCATTTTAGCAGAGCCCGGCGCATCGGGTAACCGGGCGATGCAAAGTCCTGTTCTCAACCCGCCTCGGGCTGGAAACGCACGACGAAACCGCTGAGCTTGTGCTGGCGATTGAGCTGGTCGCGCAGACGCTCGGCTTCGGCGCGCTCGATCAGCGGCCCGACGAACACCCGGTTCATGCCGTCGAAGGTGCGGATATAGGCGTTGTAGCCCTGGCTGCGCAGAGTCTTCTGCAGGTTTTCCGCGCCGCTGCGGCTGGACAGGCTGGCCAGCTGCACCGACCAGCTGATCGGCAGGCTGTTGGCGTCCAGCCGACTGGCGGGCTTGGCCGGCGCGCTGGCGAGCGTCTCGGCCTTGGCCGCTTCGGGCTGGCTCGGCGCGGGTGCCGGCACTGCCGGCTGCACCTCGGGCTGCGGCGGCGTCTCGAGCGGCTGCGGCGGCACCTCCTCGGGCGGAATCGGCTCCTGCGGCAAGGCTTCGGGTTCGACCACCTCGGCCGGCTGTACGACGATTTCCGGCATCACCGGCGCCTGCGGCATCGCCGGGGCGTCCACCACCACCCGACGCATCTCGTCCTCGCGCGACAGCAGCATCGGCAGGAAAATCACCGCCAGCGCCACCAGCACCAGCGCGCCGACCATGCGCTGCTTGAGCCCCTTGTCCAGCAATGCCATCCCCCTACTCCCCTTTCAAGCTGGGCGGGCCAGCCAGTCCAGGGCCTCGGCCACGCAGAAAAACGATCCGAACAGCAGAATCTCGTCGCCGGGTGCCGCCTGCTCGCACTGGGCTTCCAGCGCGGCGCGCACGTCCGCGTGCAGCGTCACCGCCGCCCCCCGGGCCTGCAACTGCGCGGCCAGCTCGGCGGCCGGGCGCGAACGCGGCGTAGCCAGCGGCGCCACGGCCCAGCCGGCAACCTGATCGAGCAGCGGTGCCACCACCCCGGGCAGGTCCTTGTCGGCCAACAGACCGAACACCGCCCAACGGCGCCCAATCGGCGGCCGGGCTTGCAGACGCTGCGCCAAGTATTCGGCGGCATGGGGATTATGCCCAACATCGAGCAACAGTGTGAGTGACTTGCCTCGCCAATCCAGCGTGCGCCGGTCCAGACGCCCGGTAACCCGCGTCGCCGCCAGCGCCTGGGCGATCTGCGCGGCATCCCAGGGCAGCTCCAGCAAGGCATAGGCCTGCAGCGCCAGGGCGGCATTTTCCATCGGCAGATCGAGCAGCGGCAGCTGTTCCAGGCGCAGCAACTGCCCACGCGCATCGAGGCCGTACCAGGACCAGGCCTGCGCACCGATACTCAGGTCGTAATCGCGGCCGCGCAAAAAGAACGGCGCATCCAGCCGCGCCACCTGATCGAGCAGCGGCTGCGGCGGGTCGAGATCGCCGCACAACGCGGGCTTGCCAGCGCGCAGGATGCCAGCCTTCTCGTAGGCCACCGACTCGCGTGTGTCGCCCAGCCAGTCGGCATGATCCAGACCGATACTGGTGACCAGTGCCAGGTCGGCATCCACCAGATTCACCGCATCCAGCCGGCCGCCCAGGCCGACCTCCAGCACCACGGCATCCAGCGCCGCGCGCTCGAACAGCCAGAAGGCCGCCAGGGTGCCCATTTCGAAATAGGTCAGGGAGGTTTCGCCGCGCACCGCCTCGACCGCGGCGAAGGCCTGGCAAAGCTCGGCGTCGCTGGCCTCGCCACCATCGATGACCACCCGCTCGTTGTAACGCAGCAGATGCGGCGAACTGTAGACGCCGACCCGGCGCCCCTGCGCACGCAGCAGGCTGGCGACGAAGGCGCAGGTGGAGCCCTTGCCGTTGGTGCCGGTCACGGTGATCACCAGCGGCGCCGGCTTGCCCAGGCAGAGGCGCTGCGCCACCTCGCGCGAGCGCTCCAGGCCCATGTCGATGGCCGAGGGATGCAGCTGCTCGAGGTAGGCGAGCCAGTCGCCCAGGCTACGCTCGGTCATGCAGTGGCCGGCAGGGAAACCGGAGAGGGGCGATTCATCAGCTGCGCGAGCAGCCGCGCCAGACGTGGACGCAGCTCGGCACGCGGGATGATCATGTCGATGGCGCCGTGCTCCAGCAGGAATTCGCTGCGCTGGAAGCCTTCCGGCAGCTTCTCGCGCACGGTCTGCTCGATCACCCGCGGGCCGGCGAAGCCGATCAGCGCCTTGGGCTCGGCCACGATCACGTCGCCGAGCATGGCCAGGCTGGCGGAGACGCCGCCGTAGACCGGGTCGGTCAGCACGGAGATGAACGGCAGGCCCTCTTCGCGCAGACGCGCCAGGGCGGCCGAGGTCTTGGCCATCTGCATCAGCGAGATCAGCGCCTCCTGCATGCGCGCACCGCCGGAGGCGGAGAAGCACACCAGCGGGCAACGCTGCTCCAGGGCAACGTTGGCAGCCTGGACGAAACGCTCGCCGACGATGGCGCCCATGGAGCCGCCCATGAAGGAAAATTCGAAGGCGCATACGGCGATCGGCATGCCTTCGAGGGTACCTCGCATGGCGATAAGCGCGTCCTTCTCGCCGGTCTGCTTCTGCGCGGCGGCCAGGCGATCCTTGTACTTCTTGCTGTCGCGGAACTTCAGGCGGTCCACCGGCTCCAGCTCGGCGCCGATTTCCTCGCGGCCATCGGCATCGAGGAACAGGTCGAGACGGGCGCGCGCGCCGATGCGCATGTGGTGGTTGCACTTGGGGCAGACGTCGAGGGTCTTTTCCAGCTCGGGACGATAGAGCACGGCTTCGCAGGACGGACATTTGTGCCACAGCCCCTCGGGCACCGAGCTCTTTTTCACCTCGGAACGCATGATCGAGGGGATGAGTTTGTCTACCAACCAGTTGCTCATGCTGTCATTTCTCCATAACCGTTGGTTCGGGTGGGGCGGCTCATCTGTGGGCGCCCACCGCCAGCAATTCGTTTCCACCGCCATTGGCGGCGTGACAGGCTAATGGACGGCCGCGCCTCAGGCGTCGTCACATCCGGCGTCGCGCACTGCCTGCACGAACGCGCGAATCTTGCCTGCATCCTTTATGCCTTTACTCGCCTCGACACCGCCGCTGACATCCACCGCATAGGGCCGCACCTGACGGATCGCCGCCGCGACGTTGCCCGCCTCCAGGCCACCGGCGAGGATGATCGGCTTGGCGGCCTGGCGCGGTATCAGCGACCAGTCGAAGGTGGCACCGGTGCCGCCGGGCACGCCCTCGACGAAGGTGTCCAGCAGGATGCCGCGCGCACCGGCATAGGGCGCCATCGCCGCTGCCACGTCTTCGCCGGGGCGCACGCGCAGGGCCTTGATGTAGGGACGACCATGTCCCTCGCAGTCGGCCGGCGACTCGTCGCCGTGAAACTGCAGCAGATCCAGCGGCAGGCGCTGCAACAACGCCTGCAACTCGGCGCGCGGCATATCGACGAACAGACCGACGCTGGTGACGAACGGCGGCAGCGCCTGCAGGATCGCAGCCGCCTGCTCGATGCTGACCGCCCGCGGGCTTTTCGCATAGAACACCAGGCCGATGGCATCGGCCCCTGCCGCCACCGCCGCCAGGGCGTCCTCGATGCGGGTGATGCCGCAGATCTTGCTGCGCACGACTGACACGGGCGTACTCCCCTGCTGCAAAGCGCTGGATGGTAGCAAAGGCCTAGACCTGCCGCACGTCCGCCAGGGCGGACAGGAAATGCGGGCCGAGGTAACGCTGCGGCAACTGGAACTCGTCCGGATACTCCACCTGCACCAGATACAGGCCGTAGGGATGCGCGGTCACCCCGCCGGTGCGACGCTCGCCGCGTTCCAGTACCTCGCGCGCCCACTCCACCGGCCGCTCGCCTGCGCCGATGGCCATCAGCACGCCGGCGATGTTGCGCACCATGTGATGAAGGAAGGCGTTGGCGCGGATATCGAGAACGATGAAGCGGCCGTGCTCGATCACCTGCAGGTGATGCACCGTCTTGATCGGCGACTTGGCCTGACACTGGGTGGCGCGGAAAGCGCTGAAATCGTGAGTGCCGACCAGCACCCGGGCGGCCTCCTGCATGCGCCGAACATCCAGCGGCCGATGGTTCCAAGTGACTTCCTCGGCCATATGCGCCGGGCGAATCGGGTCGTTGTAGATCACGTAGCGGTAGCGCCGCGCCATGGCCGAAAAGCGCGCATGAAAATGCGCCGGCATCACCTGCGCCCAGGTCACGCTGATGTCCTTGGGCAGGTTCATGTTGGCGCCCATGATCCAGGCGTGCAGCGGGCGCTCGACGGCCGTATCGAAATGCACCACCTGGCCGCTGGCGTGCACCGAGGCATCGGTGCGCCCGGCGCAGAGGATGCTCACCGGTTCGCCGCCGGCAACCTTGGACAGCGCCTGCTCCAGGCTGCCCTGGATCGATGCCACCTTGCCGCTCTGGCGCTGGAAACCGCGATAGCGTGTGCCCTTGTACTCGAGACCTAGGGCGATTCTGGAAAAGCCAGCGGCCGCCATTTCGGCGGCCGCGGCAGGTACTGCGTCAGACATGTAATCCATCAAACCAGCTTGGCAATCATCTCACGGGCTTCCTGTTGCTGGGTCTCGCTGCCCTCGGCGACCACTTCGTCGAGGATGTCGCGAGCGCCTTCGGTGTCGCCCATGTCGATATAGGCGCGCGCCAGATCCAGCTTGGTCGCGGTTTCATCGGTGCCGGAGAGGAAATCGAAGTCGTCGTCGCCATCCAGCTCGCCGGCCAGGCTGTCGACCGGCTGCAGCAGCTCCTCTTCCGGCTGCTCCAGGCTACCGGCCAACTGATCCAGCTCGGCGGTCACCTCATCCAGTTGCGCGGCGAAGCTATCGGCCTCGACCTCGGGCTGCGCCTGCAGCTCCTCGCCGAGGGACAGATCGAAATCCGCCGGCAGTTCGAGATCGGCGGCGGCGCTTTCTTCCGGCAGATCCAGGCTCAGCTCGGCCAGCTCGTCGGCGGGCTCGGCAGCTGCCGGCACGCTGTCTTCGTCGAGGCTGAGGAGGAAATCGTCGGCCTCGTCGGCAGTCGCCGGGGCGGACTCGTCCAGATCCAGGCTGAACTCGCCGAGGTCGTCGCCAGGCTGCGACAGCTCGACCTTGTCGTCGCCTAGGGCCAGGTCGAAATCCAGATCGTCACTGGCCGCTGCCGTCGCCGGCTCGTCGACCAGACCGAAGTCCAGGTCGTCATCCAGCGACAGACTGCCAGCGTCCCCCTGCGCGGCCTGCATGTCGCGATCCAAGTCCGCCTCCAGTTCGTCCAGGCTCAGATCGAAGGCATCGTCCAGGTCGCCGCCGGCGGCAACCGGCGCTTCGCTGCTCGGCTCGTCCAGGCTCAGGTCGTCGAGGCTGAAGTCGCCCAGGTCGTCAGCGGCGCTCGCCGCGGCAATGCCGCCGGCGCCGACGAAGGCGGCTATGGCCGGGTACTTGGCTTTCAGCTGCTCGGCCTCGGCATTGACGCCGCCGATCTCGCGCAGTTCGTTGTCCTGACGGGCGAAGCCTTCGCGGTCGCCCAGCTCGGCATAGACTTCCATCAGTTTCAGACGCAGATCGCTGCGCTGCGGCTCGTCGTTGATGGCGTTCTGCAGCAACTCGGCGGCCTGATTGAAACGGCCGTAGGCGATATAGATATCGGCTTCGCCCAGGGCATCGCCGGTTTGCGCGGTCACCCGCTCTTCGCCAGCAGCGGCCGGCGCAGCCGGCTTGGCCTCGTCGCCGAGACCGGCGAAGTTGTCTTCCGGCATGTCGAGGTCGACGGCGAAACTGCCGTCCTGTGCCATTTCGTCGGCTAGCTCTTCGTGCAGCTCGGCTTCCTTCATGGCATTGCGCCGCGATAGCGCCATCAGACCGACCAGCAGTAGCAGCAATGCGCCACCACCAGCCAGGCCCAGGGTCATGGGGTTGGCCAGCAGGTCGTCGATAAAGCTTTGCGGGGCCGGGGCCGGTGCCGGAGTCGGTGCAGGAGCGGCAGGTTTGGCCGCTTCCGGCTTGGCCGGCTCAGCCGGTTCGACCGCCTTGGCCGGAGCAGCCGGTGCAACGACAGCAGCCGGCTCACTGGCCGGCTGTTCGGGTGCCGCGGCGGCGCTGTCTTCGACAGGCGCAGCCGGCTCCTCGCTGTAGTTGTAGTCGGGGGCCGCCCCTTCGGGCGGCGACACAGGCGTGGTCGCCGCCTCCGTGGTCGGCGGCGCCGGTTCGGCAGCCGGCTTGGCCGCCTCCTCCGCTGCGACCGGCGCTGCCGGTGCGGCGGCACCCGCCGCCATATCGGCCTGCAGCTTGGCCAACTGGCTGTCCTTGAGTTCGATCAGACGCTGCAGCTTGTCCAGCTGGCTCTGCAGATCGCCGACGCGGCTTTGCAGTTCGGCGTTCTCGCGACGAGTCGAGTCGAGGCTCTCCTGGGTCACGGCCAGCTTGTCGGTCAGCGCCTTGCTGTCGACCGAACCGCTGTCGCTGCCGCTGGTGGCCTTGCCGGCCTCGGCCGCCACCAGTTTCAGGCTGTCGCCGCTTTGTGCGGTCGCTGGCGCTGCGCCGGCAGTAGTGCGGCGGGTGGCATCCAGCTGACGCGAGGCGACGGCGCGCCCTTCGCGCCAGGCGGCGTTCTGTTCGGCGACCTGGGCCACGGCCTCGGCATTGCTGCGGCTGCGGATCTGCTGCTCATCGGGCAGGCGCAGTACCTGGCCGCTCTTCATGCGGTTGATGTTGCCGCCGATAAAGGCATCCGGGTTGAGATCCTGGATGGCCAGCATGGTCTGGTTGACCGAGCCGCCGCCCACGCGCTGGGCGATTTCCCACAGGGTGTCGTTGGCGGTGGTCTTGTATTCGTTGCCGGAGATGGCCCGCGAGGCCGGTGCCGGTGCAGCCGGACGCGGAGCCGGTGCCGGCGCGGCACTGACGGGCGCCGGCGCAACGGCGGGACGCGGCGCTGGTGCCGGCGCGGCGATCGGCAGTTGCGGCGCGGCGGCCACCGCGGTTTGCGGGGAGTACAGCGGCGGATCGAGCAGCAGGGTGTATTCGCGCAGCAACCGACCATTCGGCCAGAGCACTTCCACCAGGAAGTTCAGATAAGGTTCGCGTACCGCTTTGCTCGAAGTGACGCGAATCACACTCTTGCCATTGGGCTTGAGTACCGGGGTGAATTTCAGGTCGGTGAGAAAGTATTGGCGATCGACGCCGGCCTTGACGAACTCTTCGGGGGACGCCAGGTTGGGAATCACCTCGTTGGAGGCCAGATCGCGCACCTCCAGCAATTCGATTTCCGCTACCAGCGGCTGATTCAGCGAGGACTGCAGGGTAACTTCACCCAACCCCAGCGCATGCGCCATACCGGAAGACAGGGCCGAAGCCGCTGCAATTGCCAGCACTAGTTTGCGAACCCGAACCATAGCGTTATCCCTTGTTTTATCTTTTTTCTCGGCATGCGAGAGGGTCTTGATAACTGCTGCCTGCATCCGCCCCAAGGAGCGGCTCCCCATTCAGCAATCAACTCAGCCAGTATTGCCAAGCTAGAAAGATTCTTCAAATTTCTAGGTAAGTATCTTTTACAGATAGTGTTTTATCAACAACTCGGCTATTTGCACAGCAGTCAGGGCAGCGCCTTTTCTTACATTATCAGACGCAATCCACAAATTGAGTTGGCGCGGATCACTGACGCCGCTGCGCACGCGCCCGACATAGACCTGATCCTGGCCAACCGCATCGCCCACCGCCGTCGGATAGTCGCCCGCCTCCACCAGCTCGATCCCCGGCGCGGCTTCCAGCAAGCGCGACACGGCAGCCACATCCACCTCGCCATCGACCTGCACGCCGAGCGCCAGGCTGTCGCCAAAGAATACCGGCGCCAGGGCGCAGGTCGCCGATACCGGCAGATCCGGCACGCCGAGCAACTGCTGCAGCTCGCTCGCCAGGCGATTCTCCAGTTCGGCATGGCCCTGCTCGTCCAGCGCCCCGACCTGTGCCAGCAGGTTGAACGCGACCTGCCGGTCCAGGCCCTTGGGCTCCAGCGGGCGGCCATTGAGCAACTCGGCGGTCTGCCGCGCCAACTCCTGCACTCCGCTGCGACCGAGGGTGGACGCCGCCAGCATGGCGGTCAGCTGCACCTGGCGCGGCTGCAGCAGCGGGCGCAACGCCGTCAGCACCAGCGCGGTCGCCACCGCGCAAGGCGTCGGCGAACTGAGCAGCCAGGGGGCATGCCGCGCTGGCAAGCCGTCCAGGCCGGCTTCGGGTAGCACGCAAGGCGCCTGACTCAGCGGCAAGGCGGCGCTCAGGTCGATCAGCGAGCAGCCCGCGGCCAGCACCCGCTCGTGCTGGGCCCGCGTGACATCGGCGCCGGCGGCGAAGAAGGCCAGCTGCACCTGGGCGAAATCGAAGGCATCGAGCGACCTGACCCGCACCTGGCGCCCACGAAAGGACAGGCTCTGCCCGGCCGACTCGCTACTGGCCAGCAGATGCAGTTCCTTGACCGGAAAATCGCGTTCTTCGAGCAGTTCGACCAGCGCCTCGCCGATGCTACCGGTGGCGCCGACCAGGGCGATATTGAAGGACTGGCTCATGGGGTGGACCTGCGACGCGGGGAGGAGCCGCACTGTAACCGCGCCCTCTCGCCCAGGCAATCGGCCGGATCCGCCGGCGCGCAGACGTGTGCCCCAAGATGCGCCAGAAGCAAAAAGCCCCGCTGCCGAGGCAGCGGGGCTTTTCTGGCTGTTACTTGCAGCTTGCAGCCAGCGCGGCTTTAGCGCTCCAGCAGGATGCGCAGCATGCGCCGCAGCGGCTCGGCCGCGCCCCACAGCAGTTGGTCGCCGACAGTGAAGGCGCCCAGGTACTGCGAGCCCATGTTGAGCTTGCGCAGACGACCGACCGGCACGCTCAGGGTACCGGTGACCGCAGTCGGACCGAGGTCGCGAATGCTGGCTTCGCGGCTGTTCGGCACCAGCTTGACCCAGGGATTGTGCTGGCTGATCAGGCCTTCGATATCGCCCATCGGCACATCCTTGTTCAGCTTGATGGTCAGCGCCTGGCTGTGGCAGCGCATGGCGCCGATGCGCACGCAGATGCCGTCGACCGGGATCGGGTTCTTGAAGCGGCCGAGGATCTTGTTAGTCTCGGCCTGGGCCTTCCACTCTTCGCGGCTCTGACCGTTGGGCAGCTCCTTGTCGATGTAGGGGATCAGGCTGCCGGCCAGCGGCACGCCGAAGTTGTCCACCGGGAAGGCTTCGCCGCGCATGGCCTCGGCCACCTTGCGGTCGATGTCGAGGATGGCGCTGGCCGGATCGGCCAGCTCATCGGCGACGGCGCCGTTGATCGCGCCCATCTGCTTGATCAGCTCGCGCATGTTCTGCGCGCCGGCACCGGAAGCAGCCTGGTAGGTCATGGCGCTCATCCACTCGACCAGGCCGGCCTCATAGAGCCCGCCCAGGGCCATCAGCATCAGGCTGACGGTGCAGTTGCCGCCGATATAGTTCTTGCTGCCAGCGTCCAGCGCCTGGTCGATCACCTTGCGGTTGACCGGATCGAGCACGATCACCGCGCTGTCGTCCATCCGCAGGCTGGAAGCCGCGTCGATCCAGTAACCCTGCCAGCCGGCTTCGCGCAGCTTGGGGAAGACTTCGTTGGTGTAGTCGCCGCCCTGGCAGGTCAGGATCACGTCCAGGCCTTTCAGGTCGTCGATGCTGTAGGCGTCCTTCAGCGGGGCAATGTCCTTGCCAATGGCCGGCCCCTGGCCGCCGACATTGGAGGTGGTGAAGAACACCGGCTCGATCAGGTCGAAGTCCCGCTCTTCCAGCATGCGCTGCATAAGCACGGAACCGACCATGCCACGCCAACCGATCAGACCTACACGTTTCATAACGACTACACCTATATAAGCAGCCCGCCGGAACCACCCCGGCGGGACTGGAAGATTACAGACTACGCAGCGCTTCGACTACCGCATCACCCATTGCCGAGGTACCGACGCGGGTCTTGCCTTCGGACCAGATGTCGCCGGTACGCAGGCCCTGATCCAGCACCAGGCTCACGGCTTTCTCGATGGCGTCGGCGGCAGCGGCCTGGCCGAAGCTGTAACGCAGCATCATGGACACCGAGAGAATGGTGGCCAGCGGGTTGGCGATGCCCTTGCCGGCGATGTCCGGCGCAGAGCCGTGGCACGGCTCGTACATGCCCTTGTTGTTGGCATCCAGGGATGCCGACGGCAGCATGCCGATGGAGCCGGTGAGCATGGAGGCCTCATCGGACAAAATGTCACCAAACATGTTGTCGGTGACCATCACGTCGAACTGCTTGGGCGCACGCACCAACTGCATGGCGGCGTTGTCGACGTACATGTGGCTCAGCTCGACGTCCGGATAGTCCTTGGCCACTTCCTCGACCACCGCACGCCACAGCTGGCTGGAGGCCAGCACGTTGGCCTTGTCCACCGAGCACAGCTTCTTGTTACGCACCATGGCCATGTCGAAACCGACCTTGGCGATGCGGCGGATCTCGCTCTCGCTGTACGGCAGGGTGTCGTACGCCATGCGCTCGCCGTTTTCCAGCACCTTGCTCTCGCGCGGCTGGCCGAAGTAGATGCCGCCGGTCAGCTCACGCACGATAAGGATATCCAACCCTGCCACAACCTCAGGCTTAAGGCTGGAAGCCTCGGCCAGTTGCGGATAGAGGATGGCCGGACGCAGGTTGCCGAACAGGCCCAGTTGCGAACGAATCTTCAGCAGGCCGCGCTCCGGACGGATGGCCGGATCGATGGTGTCCCACTTCGGCCCGCCAACGGCGCCCAACAGCACGGCATCGGCGGCGCGAGCGCGGGCCAGGGTCTCGTCGGCCAGCGGTACGCCGTAACGGTCGATGGCGGCGCCGCCCAGATCATCGAAGCTCAGCTCGAAACCCAGGGCGTACTTGTCGTTGGCCAGGTTCAGCACCTTGACCGCTTCGGCCATGATTTCCGGGCCGATACCGTCGCCAGGGAGAACCAGAATCTGCTTGCTCATTGCATTCCTCAATCTATCCGTAGGGTGGATGACGCTGTTTTCATCCACCGAAACCCAGCACGGTGGATGGATAAAGCGCCATCCACCCTACCTTCATGCATTACTTGATCGCGCCGAACAGCCAGGGGCTGTTCTGCTGGTGTTTGGCTTCGAAGGCCCTGATCGCCTCCTGATCCTGCAGGGTCAGGCCGATGTCGTCCAGGCCGTTGAGCAGGCAGTGCTTGCGGAAGGCATCGACTTCGAAGGCGTACTGCACGCCATCGGGGCGGGTCACGGTCTGCGCCGCCAGGTCGACGGTCAGCTGGTAGCCCTCGCTGGCTTCGCACTGCTGGAACAGCGCATCGACCTCATCCTCCTTGAGGATGATCGGCAGCAGGCCGTTCTTGAAGCTGTTGTTGAAGAAGATATCGGCGAAGCTCGGCGCAATGATCGCGCGGAAACCATATTCCTCCAGCGCCCAAGGCGCGTGCTCGCGGCTCGAGCCGCAGCCGAAGTTCTCGCGGGCCAGCAGCACGCTGGCGCCCCGGTAGCGCGGAAAGTTCAGCACGAAATCCTTGTTGATCGGGCGCTTGGAGTTGTCCTGGTTCGGCTGGCCGACATCCAGGTAGCGCCACTCGTCGAACAGGTTGGGGCCGAAGCCGGTGCGCTTGATCGACTTCAAGAACTGCTTGGGAATGATCTGGTCGGTATCGACGTTGGCACGATCCAAAGGAGCGACCAGGCCGGTGTGTTGGGTAAAAGCTTTCATGGTCTGAGTCCTTAGGCCTGGATCAATTCGCGCACGTCGATAAAGCGGCCGGTTACCGCCGCAGCGGCGGCCATGGCCGGGCTGACCAGGTGGGTACGCCCACCGGCGCCCTGGCGGCCCTCGAAGTTGCGGTTGGAGGTGGACGCGCAATGCTCGCCGCTGCCCAGCTTGTCCGGATTCATCGCCAGGCACATGGAGCAGCCCGGCTCGCGCCATTCGAAACCGGCCTCGATAAAGATCTTGTCCAGCCCCTCGGCCTCGGCCTGTGCCTTGACCAGGCCGGAGCCCGGCACCACCAGCGCCTGCTTGACGGTGGCGGCGACCTTGCGGCCCTTGGCCACCTCGGCGGCAGCACGCAGGTCTTCGATGCGCGAGTTGGTGCAGGAGCCGATGAACACACGATCGAGCTGGATATCGGTGATCGCCTGATTGGCGGTCAGGCCCATATATTTCAGGGCGCGGGTGATCGAGTCCTTCTTCACCGGGTCGCTCTCGACGGCCGGATCCGGCACCTTCTGGTCGACGGCCAGGACCATTTCCGGCGAGGTGCCCCAGGAGACCTGCGGCTTGATCTCTTCCGCGCGCAGCTCGACCAGGGTATCGAACACCGCGTCATCGTCGGAGACCAGGGTTCGCCACTGCGCCACGGCCTTGTCCCAGTCGGCGCCCTTGGGCGCGAACGGACGACCCTCGACGTAGGCGATGGTCTTCTCGTCCACCGCCACCAGGCCGACGCGGGCACCGGCTTCGATGGACATGTTGCAGATGGTCATGCGCCCTTCCAGGGACAGGTCGCGGATCGCGCTGCCGGCGAACTCCAGGGCATGACCGTTGCCGCCGGCGGTGCCGATCTTGCCGATCACCGCCAGGACGATGTCCTTGGCGGTGACGCCGAACGGCAATTTGCCTTCGACGCGCACCTGCATGTTCTTCATCTTCTTGGCCACCAGGCACTGGGTGGCGAGCACGTGCTCGACCTCGGAGGTGCCGATGCCGTGGGCCAGCGCGCCAAAGGCGCCATGGGTGGAGGTGTGCGAGTCGCCGCAGACCACGGTCATTCCCGGCAAGGTGGCGCCCTGCTCCGGGCCGACCACGTGGACGATGCCCTGACGCACGTCGTTCATCTTGAACTCGAGGATGCCGAAGTCGTCGCAGTTCTCGTCCAGGGTCTGCACCTGGATACGCGAGACTTCGTCGGCGATGGCTTCGAGGCCGCCCCGGCGCTCGGCCTGGGTGGTCGGCACGTTGTGGTCCGGGGTGGCGATGTTGGCGTCGATGCGCCACGGCTTGCGCCCGGCCAGGCGCAGACCCTCGAAGGCCTGTGGCGAGGTCACTTCGTGGAGAATGTGGCGGTCGATGTAGATCAAGGAAGAGCCGTCGTCGCGGCGCTTGACCTCGTGCATTTCCCAAAGCTTGTCGTAGAGCGTTTTGCCGGCCATCAGCTATCCCTCATCAGCGTCTTGCGGGCACCTCCAAAAACTACCTGCGTTGTCATCGCCGCGTTAAAAACAGGCTCGTGCGCGAGGCCGATCAGAATGCTCATTTACACCTCGTAAACTCCGCTTCTTCGCCTGTTTGATTCGCTGGCGCTCACCCTTCGGGCCAGCCTGCGGCTGTTACTCCCGGAGGTCGTTGCGCCTTGCGCTGACTGCCTCGCCTACGTTTTTGGAGGTGCCCTTTCTATGCCCGGGCAAATGGCCCTGCGGCTTATGGGGAGAATGCTATGATCCCGGGACGAATAACTCAAATTCATATTTTTTATCCCAAGGATTCCACAAAGGAATCCCCAAAAGCCGCAAGCTTCAAGCGACAGGCCGCCAGCCAAGACCCAGCGGCTCGGCTTGCCGTTCGCGGCCCACCGTTTGGAGCTGTTTCTATGGATCTGGCCAACCTCAACGCCTTTCTCGCCATCGCCGAAACCGGCAGTTTTTCCGAAGCCGGCGAGCGCCTGCACCTGACCCAGCCGGCGGTGAGCAAACGCATTGCCGGCCTCGAGCAACAGCTTGGCGTACGCCTGTTCGACCGCCTCGGCCGCGAGATCGGCCTGACCGAGGCAGGACGCGCCCTGCTGCCGCGCGCCTACCAGATCCTCAACGTGCTGGACGACACCCGCCGCGCGCTGACCAACCTGGCCGGCGAGGTCAGCGGCCGCCTGACCCTGGCCACCAGCCACCATATCGGCCTGCACCGCCTCCCCGCCCTGTTGCGCGCCTTCACCCGTGCCCATCCGCAGGTGGCGCTGGATATCCAGTTCCTCGACTCCGAAGTGGCCTACGAGGAGATCCTCCACGGCCGCGCCGAACTGGCGGTGATCACCCTGGCCCCGGAAACCCGCGAACCGGTGCGCGCGGTGCCAGTGTGGAACGATCCGCTGGATTTCGTCGCCGCCCCCGAACACCCGCTGGCGCGCAGCGCCGCCATCGGCCTGCCCGACGTGGCGCGGCACCCGGCGGTGTTCCCCGGCGGCAACACCTTCACCCACCATATCGTGCAGCGCCTGTTCGAGGCCCAGGGCCTGACACCGAACATCGCCATGAGCACCAACTACCTGGAGACCATCAAGATGATGGTCTCCATCGGCCTGGCCTGGAGCGTGTTGCCGCGCACCATGCTCGACGACCAGGTGGTGCCGCTGGCCCTGCCGGGCATCCAGCTGTCGCGCCAGCTCGGCTACATCCTGCACACCGAGCGCACCCTGTCGAACGCTGCGAAAGCCTTCATGGCCCTGCTCGACGCCCAGCGCGACAGCCACAGCCTTGCATAGCTGGCCAAGCTGCGGCTAACGTGGCGGCATAACGATAAGAAAGGCACACGCATGACCCGAACGTCCGTCACGCGCATCGCGCCCACTCGAGGATGGCCCGGCCATGGCCAGATCCACTGACCAGACCCCGCCCCTACCGCATATCCCGGCGATGGACCCCGCCGAATTCGAACAGACCTGGCAGGACGCCCCACGCCTGCTGGCGGCGCTGAACGGCGCGCAGCTGGGCGCCTGGTTCTGGGATATCGACAGCGGCCGGGTCAACTGGTCGCGCGGCGCCCAGGCGCTGTTCGGCCTCGACCCCGCCCGCCCACTGACCCGCAGCGTCGACTACATCGAGCTGATTCCCGAGGAAGAACGCGGCGCGGTGCTGCAGCAATTCCACGCCATCCTCGCCGGCAACGACGAGGGCCGCGCCCTGCGCCACCGCATCCGCTGGCCGGACGGCAGCCTGCACTGGCTGGAGATCAGCGGCAGCCTGTCGCGCGACGCCGACGGCCGCCGGCGCATGTTCGGCGTGATCCGCGACATCAGCTCGCAACAGGCGCGCGCCGAGGCCCTGCGTGCCTCGGAAGAACGCTTCGCCAGCCTGTTCCGCCTCAGCCCGGACATCATGCTGCTGGTGCGCTACGACACCAGCGAGATCCTCGAGACCAACCAGCACTTCACCCACGCCTTCGGCTGGCCCGCCGCGGAGATTCTCGGCCGCAGCACCCTCGACCTCGACCTCTGGGTGCATGCCGAGCAGCGCGATTACCTGCGCCGGCAGGCGCCGCTGAGCCGCGAGCCGCTGATCCAGGAAGTGCAGCTGCGCACCCGCGCCGGGCGCATCCTCGACGGCGTGCTGTCGAGCCAGTACATCGAGCTGCAGGGCGAACGCCTGCTGCTCTGCACCTTCCTCGACACCAGCGAACGCATGCGCGCCGAAACCGCCCTGCGCAACAGCGAGGAAAAGTTCGCCAAGGCCTTCATGCACACCCCCGACGCCGTGGCGATTACCGATCGGGCGACTGGCCGCTTTATCGAGGTCAACCCCAGCTTCGAGCAACAGTTCGGCTGGAGCAGCGCCGAGGCGCTCGGCCGCACCTCGCTGGAGCTGGGCATCTGGGCCGACCCCGACGACCGCCAGCGCATGCTCGACGCCCTGCAGGCCGGGCGCCTGAACAACCTCGAAGTGCGTCTGTTCAGCCGCGACGGCAGCGCCAGCATCAACCTGCTGTTCGGCGGCGAGATCGAACTCGACGGCCAGCGCTGTCTGGTGCTGACGGTGCGCAACATCACCGCCCAGCGCGCCCAGGAGCTGGCCCTGCAGGAAAGCCAGGAGCGCCTCAAGCTGGCGCTGGAGTCGGCCGACCTGGGCACCTGGGACTGGCACATCCCCAGCAACCGCCTGTTCGGCAGCGCCCGCGCCGCCGCCCTGCACGGCCTCGACGCCTGCCCCTTCGACGACGACTTTCGCGAGTTCTTCCGCTGCGTGCCGCTGGAAGACCGCCAGGCCATGCGTCTGGCCTACGTCGCCCTGCGCGAGGGGCGCAGCGCCAATTATCAGGTGACCTACCGGGTGCGCCACCCCAACGGCGCGCTGCACTACCTGGAAAGCACCGCCAAACTGCACCGCGACGCGGGCGGCCAGCCGCTGCGCATGGTCGGCACCCTGGTCGACATCAGCGAGCGGGTACTGCGCGAGCAGCGCCTGCGCGCCTCCGAGGAGAAATTCGCCAAGGCCTTCCACTCCAGCCCGGACGCCATCACCATCACCGAGCGCGACACCGCGCGCTACATCGAGGTCAACGAGGGCTTCACCCGCCTCACCGGCTACACCCCGGACGAGGTGGTCGGCCGCACCGCCTTCGAGCTGAGCGTCTGGGCCTACCCCGAGGAACGCCTGCAGATGCTCGAACACCTGGCGCAGAATGGCCAGGTGCTGCACATGGAGATGCACGGTCAGCACCGCGACGGCGGCGTGCGCCTGGTCGAGGTCTCGGTGCAACCCATTGAGCTCAACGGCGTCGCCTGCCTGCTGCTGACCGCACGCGACATCAGCGAACTGAAGCTGGCGCAGGCGCAGGTGCAGCATCTGGCCTACCACGACGCCCTGACCAACCTGCCCAATCGCGCCCTGCTGATGGATCGCCTGACCCAGCAGATCGCCCTGCTCAAGCGCCACGAGCTGCGCGGCGCACTGCTGTTCATCGACCTCGACCACTTCAAGCACATCAACGACTCGCTCGGCCACCCGGTCGGCGATGCCGTGCTGCGCCTGGTCACCGCGCGCCTGGAAGCCAGCGTGCGCCTGGAAGACA
Organism: Pseudomonas sp. AOB-7; assembly: GCF_003696305.1. Lineage (GTDB taxonomy): Bacteria > Pseudomonadota > Gammaproteobacteria > Pseudomonadales > Pseudomonadaceae > Aquipseudomonas. The sequence continues at coordinate 201,355 of NZ_RFFK01000004.1, forward strand.
CCGTGGCGCGCCTGGGCGGCGACGAGTTCGTGGTGCTGCTCTCCGGCCTGGAGGGCAAGCGCTCGGAAGTCACCCGCCAGGTGCGCCAGGTGGCGGAGAAGCTGCGCCGCCTGCTGGCCGAGCCGATGCTGCTGGACGGCCACCAGCTGCAGGTCACGCCGAGCATCGGCGTCGCCCTGATTCCCGATCACGGCGACACCCCGGCCGACCTGCTCAAGCGCGCCGACATCGCCCTGTACCGCGCCAAGGACTCCGGTCGCAACGCCATCCAGCTGTTTCGCAGCACCATGCAGGAGGCCGCCAGCGCCCGCCTGCGCCTGGAGAACGATCTGCGCCTGGCCCTGGCTCGCGGCGAGTTCGAGCTGCACTTCCAACCCCAGGTCGATGCCCGCGACGGCCAGGTGGTCGGCGCCGAAGCCCTGCTGCGCTGGCAGCACCCGCAGCTCGGGGCGCAGTCGCCGGCGCAGTTCATCCAGGTGTTGGAGGAAAGCGGGCTGATCCTCGAAGTCGGCGGCTGGGTGCTGGCCGAGGCCTGCCACCTCTGCGCCCGCCTGCTGGCCGACGGCCTGATCGATGCCGAGCGCTTCAGCCTGTGCGTCAACATCAGCCCGCGGCAGTTCCGTCAGCACGACTTCGTCGAGCGCGTGGCCGGCTGCCTGCGCGACAGCCAGCTACCCAACGCCATGCTCAAGCTGGAGATCACCGAAGGCATCGTCATCCAGAACATCGACGACACCGTGGGCAAGATGCTGCGCCTGAAGAAGCACGGCGTCAGCTTCGCCATGGACGACTTCGGCACCGGCTACAGCTCGCTGACCTACCTCAAGCGCCTGCCGGTGGACATGCTGAAGATCGACCAGTCGTTCGTCCGGGACGCCACCCACGACCCCAACGACGCCGAGATCATCCGCGCCATCGTCGCCATGGCGCGCAGCCTGGGCCTGGCGCTGATCGCCGAGGGTGTCGAGCAGCAGGAGCAACTGGATTTCCTGCAGCGCCAGGGTTGCCACCTGTACCAGGGCTACCTGTTCAGCAAGCCGCTGCCGCAGGAAGCCTTCCGCGCCCTGCTCGGCCGAGGGCCGGCCCGACAGCCTTAGCCCGGCAGCGCTCGCGACCGACATGGCGCAGAAACGAAGAAGGCGCCCGGGTGGGCGCCTTCTTCAGCGGGGCTCGGCCGCGGTTCAGCTTACCAGCGCCGGACGCTGATTGCCGATGGGGATGCGCTTGGCCTTGGCCTCTTCCGGCACGATGCGCTCCAGCTCGATGTTGAGCAGGCCGTTGACCAGGTTGGCGCCCTTGACCTCGATATGGTCGGCCAGGCGGAAGGACAGCTTGAACGCGCGCTGGGCGATTCCCTGATACAGGTAACTGACGTTCTCCGCGCCGCGCTCGCGCTTGCCGCCACTGACGGTCAATACGCCGCGCTCGACCTGCAGCTCGAGATCCTCGTCCTGGAAACCGGCGGCCGCGACCACGATACGGTAGTGGTCCTCGCCATGCTTCTCGACGTTGTAGGGCGGATAGGAGCTGCCGCCGTCGTTGCTGCGCAGGGCGGACTCGAACAGATCGTTGAACCGGTCGAAACCGATGGACTGGCGGAACAGGGGGGCCAGGGACAGTACGTTGCTCATGACAATTCTCCTGAATGATTCAGCAAGGGATCACAGTGCGGAACCCGACTTCGGCATCCCGCAAGCCCTTAACTGAGGTCGCCCGGAGAATTTTCAAGCGCCTGAAAAATTCGTTTACAGATCGAGGGCGCCACGCCGCTCTCTTGGGGTGCGCCATGCGCAGCGAGCTTCGCGCACTGCTCGCCAGCCTGGCGCGGTGCCCCTAGGCCGGCTCCGTCGCCGCGCCGAGCAACCGATCGATGCGCGCGCAATCCTGCTCGCGGCGTACCTCGGCGAACAGCGCCACCGCCTCCGGATAGCTGCGCGTGAGCATGGCCAGCCACTGCTTCAGGCGCCCAGGCGCATAGCGCGGCGCCAGCTTGCGCCGGGCCTGCTGCCAGAAGTCCAGCAGCAGCGGCTGCAGCTCGTCCCAGCTCATCTCCTGCGGCTGCTCGCCCGCCCTCACCGCGGCGATCTGCCGGGCCAGGCCGGGGCGCGACACCAGCCCGCGCCCCAACATGATGTCGTCCACCCCGCTGATCTCGCGGCAGCGCCGCCAGTCGTCCAGCGTCCACACCTCGCCGTTGGCGAATACCGGCACCGCCACCGCCTCCTGCACCCGCGCCACCCACTCCCAGTGCGCCGGCGGCTTGTAGCCTTCGACCTTGGTCCGCGCGTGCACCACGATCTGGCTGGCGCCGCCCTCGGCCAGGGCGCGCGCGCAGTCCAGGGCGCCCTCCTTGTCGGTGAAGCCCAGGCGCATCTTCGCCGTCACCGGGATGGCCGCCGGCACCGTGCGCCGTACCTCGCGGACAATGGCGTGGAGCAGCTCCGGCTCCTTGAGCAATACCGCGCCGCCGCGCGACTTGTTCACCGTCTTGGCCGGGCAGCCGAAATTCAGGTCGATCACCGGTGCGCCGAGGGTACAGGCGAAGGCCGCGTTGTCGGCCAGGCACTGCGGGTCGGAACCGAGAAACTGCACGCGCATCGGCGTGCCGGCGCGGGTGCGGGCGCCGGCGAACAGCTCGGGGGCGAGCTTGCGGTAGGTGGCAGCCGGCAGCAGGCGCTCGCTGACGCGAATGAACTCGGTGACGCACCAGTCGATGCCGCCGATACGGGTCAGCACGTCGCGCAGGATATCGTCGACCAGCCCCTCCATGGGTGCCAGGGCGATTTGCATGGGAGTGTCCGGAGAAAACGGGCGCACAGTTTAAGGCGCCGCGCGCGCGGCGCAAGATGGTCCACACTGCAAGAAACGCAAAGGAGATCCAGCATGCTGCGTCACTCGCTACTGGCCTTGTGCCTGGTCGGCAGCCTCGCCCAGGCTGCCGACGCCCTGCCGCGGGGCGTGCAGGTGGTACCGCCGAACCCGGCGCCAGACGGCCCGGGGCGGCTGATCTTCAGCCGCGACAACAACGCGCCGAATGCCTGCGACGTGGAGCTCTACGTCAATCGGCAGGTGGTGGCGAAACTGGGCCCGGGCGAGCGCACCAGCCTCGACCTGCCCAGCGGCGAGCTGAGCCTCGCCGTGGCCATTTCCCCGGCCGGCTACTGCGCCGGACACGGGCCGGGGCCGGCGCAGTCGGTGCTGCTCGGCTCGGGCGAGACCCGCCAGTTCGCCGTGATAGTCGAGCCGGGCCAGGCGTTCCTCGCCCCGCTGCTCAACTAGCGCGGTGCTACAGCTCCAGCGGATAGCGCTCCAGCAGCGCCTGGCCGTAGCCCTCGACGAACTCCGCCGGCATGCGTTTGGGCCGCCCACTGGACAGCTCGATGCAGACGAAGGTGGTCTTGGCCCGCAGCAGGGTCACGCCGTCCTCGGGGCGCAGCAGCTGGAAACGCCGATCCATCTTCAGGCGCTGGTCGGACTCGACGATCCAGGTGGCCATCTGCAGCTGCTGGCCTTCGTAGGCGCTGGCCAGGTAGTCGATCTCGTGGCGCAGCACCGCCATGGCGCGATCCAGCCGGCGATACTCGGCCAGATCCAGGCCAAGAAACTGCGAATGACGCCAGGCGCAGCGCTCCAGCCAGCTGACGTAGACCGCATTGTTGGCATGGCCGAGGCCGTCGATGTCCTCGGCCGCCACCTGCAGGTCGATGACGAAGGGGGTGGGCAGGTCCCAGCTCATGCTCGTACCTCCGCGCCGCCGATCGGGCCGCAGGGGCCGCCGGCAGCGGCCAGACACGGCATCTCGTCCATCCACAGTTTCATCGTTGCTCTCCCGAATCCTGTCGCGCTGGGCAGCGGCATCGCCACCCGCCGTCACGCCATCCAAGCCCCGGATGATACGCCGCCTGCCCGCTCGCTGCAGCGCCGAGCTTTCATAGCGTCATGCCAGCACGCCATAATGCGTCAACCTCGCCCGCGAGCCCGAGAATCGAGCAATTGACTGCCGTCCTGCGCCTGCTGATGCTGCTCCTGCTACCCGCCCTGGGCTGGGCGGACAGCCTGCCGCTGCCGAGCGGCCAGGCCCGCGTGCTGCCCGGCCCGTACATGCAGGTCTGGCAAGACCCGCAGGGCCTGGCCGACTTCACCCAGGTGCGCGCCCTGCCCGACTCGGTGTGGCAGGTGGTCGGCCGCCGCGACGCCAGCTTCGGCTACGGCGGCAGCGCCTACTGGCTGCGTCTGGATCTGCACAACCCGCATGCGCGCTCGCTCGGCTGGATACTGCTGGTGGGCAACCCGCTGCTGGACCAACTGGACGCCTACGGCCTGGATGAAGACCGGGTGTACCGTGCCGGCGACCAGCGCCCCTTCGCCTGGCGCTGGATCGAACACCGCCAGCTGGCCCTGCCGCTGGACCTGGCGCCCGGCGAAACGCGCCGGCTGTGGCTGCGCATGCAGACCGACGGCTCGGCCAACCTCAGCGCCAGCCTGATGACCCGCGAAGCCTTCGACCACCTGGAGCAACGCAGCCTGCTGCTGCAGGGACTGTTCTTCGGCGCCCTGGCGGCGATGCTGATCTACAACCTGTCGATCTTCTGCATCACCCGCGACCGCAGCTACCTCTGGTACAGCCTGTTCGTCGCCAGCTTCAGCCTCTACCAGTTCATCCAGCTCGGCTTCGCCCTGCAGTGGCTATGGCCCGAGGCCCTGGCCTGGCACCAGCTGAGCTTCCCGCTCAGCTCGGCGCTGGCCACCCTGTTCGGCATCTTCTTCACCTACAGCGTGCTCGAGCTGAACAACGGCTCGCCGCTGTACCGCTGGGTGGTCGCCGCGCTGCTGGCCTGCTGCCTGGCGGTGATCGGCCTGGCTCTGGTCGGCCCCTACCAGGTCGCGCTGATCGGCAGCTTCGCCCTGGTGGCGGCCTGCGCCCTGATCGCCTTCGTCATCACCCTGCTGCGCTGGCGCGCCGGCTACGCCGCCGCCCGCCTGTTCGCCCTGGGCTGGTGCGTGCTGATCGCCGCCAGCCTGGCCAGCATCCTCACCGGCACCGGCCTGTTGCCCTACTCGCTGCTGACCCTGCACGCCCAGCAGATCGGCGGCCTGATCGAGATGACGGTGTTCTCCGTGGCTCTGGCCGCGCGCATCCGCCAGGCGCAGAACGCCGAACGCCAGGCCCAGGCCCGGCTGATCGCCCAGGAGCGCCAGCTGCGCCACGAACAGGCCACTCGCCTGCAGCTGCAGACGCAGATCAGCGACGGCCTGGAGCAGCGCGTGCAGGAGCGCACCGCGGCGCTGCAGGAAACCCTGCAACAGCTGTCCAACGCCAACCTGCGCCTGGCCGAGCTGAATCGCCGCGACGGCCTGACCGGGCTGTTCAACCGCCAGACCCTGAGCGAGGAACTGGAACGCGCCTGCGCCCGCGCCGAACGCAGCCGGCAGCCGCTGGCCATCCTCATGCTCGACTTGGATCACTTCAAGCAGGTCAACGACCGCCATGGCCACCTCGCCGGCGACGCCTGCCTGCGCCATGCGGCCCAGCGCATTCAGCAGCGCCTGCGCAACAGCGACCTGCTGGCGCGCTTCGGCGGCGAGGAGTTCGTCGCCCTGCTCGACAACACCGACCTGGCCGGCGCCCTCGACCTGGCCGAGCAACTGCGCGACGACCTGGCCCGCCAGCCCTGCCCGTACCAGGACCAGTCCATCGCCCTGAGCCTGAGCATCGGTCTGCACGCCGGCATCCCCGACGACGCCGGCTGCGGCGAACGCTGGCTGGACCTGGCCGACCGTGCGCTGTACCGGGCCAAGGCCGGCGGGCGCAACCGCGTGGTCGGCTACGAGGCCAGCGCCCTAGACGGCGCCTGACGCACCTCGCTCAGCAGCGTGAGCACCGCCTGCAGCAGCCGCGGATCGCCAAGCAGTCGCTGATGACCACCCGCCGGCAGGCGCAATAGCTGACTGTCGAACCAGGCCCGGTGGATCAGCTCGGCCTCGCTCACCGGCACCAGCGGATCGTCCTCGGCATGCACGATCAGCCCCGGCAGCTCCAGTTGATAGCGCTGCACATCGAGATGCGCCGCCGGCATGCCGGCCTTCTCCTCCACCAGACGGATAAAGCGCGAGCGCGCCACCGCCGGCAGCCCCATGTGCCGGGCGAAACCGCGCAGCACGGTGAGAATCCGGCTCGGCGCGGCGATGCTGACCAGCGCGGCGCTGCGTAGGCCCATCTGCGTCGCCAGCAGGGCGCTGGCACCGCCCATGGAATGACCGATCACCGCGTGCAGCGGCGGCAGTTCGCTGGCCGCCTCCAACAGCGCGCGGGCGAACAGCACCACGTTGGCCTCCTGCCCCGGCGAATGGCCGTGGGCCGGGCCATCCAGCGCCACCACGGCATAGCCGGCGTCGACCAGACCGCGGATCAGCACGGCGAACTGGGTCGGCCGCCCTTCCCAGCCGTGCATCAGCAGCACCGCCGGCCCGCTACCCCAGCGCAACGCCGACAGGCCGAAACGCAGGGTGATGCGCTCGGCGCTGGCCAGCAGCGGCAACTCCCAGTCGCGCGGCGGCAGGTTGCGCGGGGTCATGAAGCGTTCGCGCAGGCGGCTCGCCAGCAATTGCGGAGCCACCCATCCCAGCGTCGCATTGACGCCACGTACCCAGGTCATCTGTTTCATCTGGCTTCTCCTCAGTTCACCGCCGCTTTGGCGGCCCGCAACACCCGGTCGGACAACTCGCCCGGGCCCAATGCCCGCGCCACGGCCAGACCGCCAACCATCAGCGCCAGATCGGCCAACGCTGCGTCGGCCTCCTCCGGCGTCTCGCTCATCAAGGCCGTCATCAGCTCGACATGCTCGGCCAGCGCCTGCCGAAAGCCCTCGGGCAAGCGCTCGATCTCGCCCAGCGAACTGGGCAAGGGGCAACGCTCGTCCTGCGCATCGCGGTGCTTGCGCGACAAGTAGAAGGCCGCCAACAGCACGCGCCGCTCGCGCCCGCCGAGGCTGGCGTCGATCTCGGCGAGACGCGCCCGGCGCCGCCCGAGCAACTGACGGAAAGCCTCCAGCATCAGCGCCTCCTTGCTGGCGAAATGGGCATAGAAACCACCCACCGTCAGCCCCGCCGCGGCCATCACTTCGGCCACCGCCGGATCGCCCGGGCCGCGCTCGGCCAGCACGCGCCCGGCGGCGGCGAGAATGCGTTCACGGGCTCTGCTCTTGCGCTCGCTCATGACGGCCTCCTTGATATGATGGACACAATATTACGACCATCATATTCAAGCGCAAGCCTGGGGACATGCCATTGGTCGGCAAAACGCGCGAAAAACAGTCGGGAGCGGGAAAAGCCTGGGAGTTCCAGCACCGCAAGCACGGCCCGCAGGGCTGCCCAGAGGAGTGGCGGCCCGCAGGGCGGCCGCCAGGGAGGGCGAATACAAAAAAGGGCTGCCTCCGGAGAAGCAACCCTCGAAACCCGCAAATGCGGAAAGGAAAATGGCGTCCCCTAGGGGACTCGAACCCCTGTTACCGCCGTGAAAGGGCGGTGTCCTAGGCCACTAGACGAAGGGGACGGAACCTTCGAACGACAAGGCCAGCACTAGGCTGGCCTTGCGTGTGATTGGTGGAGCTAAACGGGATCGAACCGTTGACCTCTTGCATGCCATGCAAGCGCTCTCCCAGCTGAGCTATAGCCCCGAAACCTTGCGGTCGGCTCGCAACGCTTGCGCGCTGCGACTGGAAAATGGCGTCCCCTAGGGGACTCGAACCCCTGTTACCGCCGTGAAAGGGCGGTGTCCTAGGCCACTAGACGAAGGGGACGTAACCTTCGAACGACAAGGCCAGCACTAGGCTGGCCTTGCGTGTGATTGGTGGAGCTAAACGGGATCGAACCGTTGACCTCTTGCATGCCATGCAAGCGCTCTCCCAGCTGAGCTATAGCCCCGAAACCTTGCGGTCGGCTCGCAACGCTTGCGCGCTGCGACTGGAAAATGGCGTCCCCTAGGGGACTCGAACCCCTGTTACCGCCGTGAAAGGGCGGTGTCCTAGGCCACTAGACGAAGGGGACGTAACCTTCGAACGACAAGGCCAGCACCTGGCTGGCCTTGTCGGTGTTTGGTGGAGCTAAACGGGATCGAACCGTTGACCTCTTGCATGCCATGCAAGCGCTCTCCCAGCTGAGCTATAGCCCCGAAACCTTGCGGTCTGGCTGCAACGCCTGAGCGTTGCGGCTGGAATAAGTGGCGTCCCCTAGGGGACTCGAACCCCTGTTACCGCCGTGAAAGGGCGGTGTCCTAGGCCACTAGACGAAGGGGACGCAAGACCCTGATCGTGAATCGGTCTAAACCGATTCTGGCACTCCCGAAGGAGTCGAGATTGGTGGAGCTAAACGGGATCGAACCGTTGACCTCTTGCATGCCATGCAAGCGCTCTCCCAGCTGAGCTATAGCCCCATCTCGAGGACGGGGCGCATGTTAAGAGCGCCCCGATTGGCTGTCAACAACATTTTTCCTGCCGGCCAAAAGTTTTTGCCACTAGAACAACTACTTAGGGTCGCGCGACGTCCCGTAGGGTACGCCGTGCGCACCGCCACAACCGAGAGTGCCGCGGTGCGCGCGGCACATCCCTGGTCAGGCGATGCTGGCCAGCAGCTTCTCCCACTCCTTGGCTTCCTTCTTCGAAGTACCGCCAAGCAGCTCCAGCGCCTGGCGTAGACGGAAGCGGGTCAGGTCCGGACCGAGGATTTCCATGGCATCGAGCACCGACACCGAGCTGGCCTGGCCGGTGATGGCGGCGAACATCAGTGGCATGGCGTCGCGCAGCTTCAGCTCCAGGTGCTCGACCACCGCCTGGATGCAGCCGGTGATGCGCTCCTTCTCCCACTGACGCAGGGCTTCGAGCTTCCACAGGATCAGCTGCATCAGCTGGCGCACCTGGTCAGGCGAGAGCTTCTTGTGCTCGAACAACTTGGCGTCCAGGTTCAGGCCGCCGGAGAAGAAGAAGCCGGCCAGCGGTGCGATCTGGCTGAAGGTTTCCACCCTGCCCTGCACGTGCGGCGCGATCTGCATCAGGTACTCGGGGTTGAGCGCCCACTTCTGCACTTCGGCGGCGAAGGTCTCCACCGGCAGCTCGCGCAGCCACTGGCCGTTGAGCCAGGAGAGTTTTTCCAGGTCGAAGATCGGCCCGCCCAGCGACACGCGGTTGATGTCGAAGTGCTCGATCATCTCGTTCAGGGAGAACTTCTCGCGCTCGTCCGGCATCGACCAGCCCATGCGCCCCAGGTAGTTGAGCATGGCCTGCGGCAGATAGCCCATGCGCTCGTAGAAGGTGATGCTGGTGGGGTTCTTGCGCTTGGACAGCTTGCTCTTGTCGGGATTTCTGAGCAGCGGCATATAGCACAGCGCCGGCTGTTCCCAACCGAAGTACTCGTAGAGCTTGATCAGCTTGGGCGCCGACGGCAGCCATTCCTCACCACGCAACACGTGGGTGATGCCCATCAGGTGGTCGTCGACCACGTTGGCCAGGAAGTAGGTGGGCAGGCCATCGGCCTTCATCAGCACCTGCATGTCCATGCGATCCCAGGGAATCTCGACGTCGCCACGCAGCATGTCCGGCACCACGCAGACGCCTTCGCTCGGCACCTTCATCCGCACCACGTGCGACTCGCCTGCGGCGATGCGGCGCTGCGCCTCGGCCGGATCGAGGTGCATGCAGTGACCGTCGTAACGCGGGGTTTCCTTGTTGGCCATCTGCTGCGCGCGCACCTCGTCGAGGCGCTCGGCGCTGCAGAAGCAAGGGAAAGCATGGCCTTTGCCGACCAACTCGTCCGAATACTGCTTGTAGATCGCGCCGCGCTCGCTCTGCCGGTACGGGCCGTGCGGGCCGCCGACGTCCGGGCCCTCGTCCCACTCGATGCCCAGCCAGCGCAGGGCGTCGAAGATCTGCTGTTCGGACTCGCGGGTCGAGCGCAGCTGGTCGGTGTCCTCGATGCGCAGGATGAACTGACCGCCGTGCTGACGGGCGAAGCACAGGTTGAACAGCGCGATATAGGCGGTGCCGACGTGGGGATCGCCGGTCGGCGATGGCGCGATACGGGTACGAACGGTGGTCATGAAGGCTCTCGGACAGTCGAAGCGTGGGTTCAATCAAGCCGGCGATGTTAACAGGCCGGGGGCGCCGGGCTCCAGCAGGCCGCCGCCGCTGAGCGGCAGGCTGGCCATGAGGAAATCGAGGAAGGCCTTGACCTTCATCGCCTGGAACCGCCGCGAAGGATAGACCGCGTAGACCTCGCCCAGCGGCAGGCGCGCCTGGCTCAGCAGCTCGACCAGGCGACCGGCGCGCACGGCCTCGTCGCTGATCATCAGCGGCAGGCCGGCGATGCCGGCGCCGGCCAGCGCCGCCTCGCGGGCGAAGGTGATGTTGTTGCAGGTCAGCACCCGTTGGCAGGGCACGCTCTCGCCGAGCAGCGGCCAGTAACGCGGCGCGTCGTGCTGCAGGAGGATGGCGCGATGGCCCTCCAGCTCGGCGACGCTGCGCGGCGTGCCGTGGGCGGCCAGGTAGGCCGGGCTGGCGCACAGGCGCCGGCCGCTCTCGAACAGCTTGCGCGCGATCAGCGTGGAGTCCTGCGGCTGGCCGACCTGGATGGCGATGTCCACGCCCTCCTCCAGCGGATCGACCAGGCGCGAGCTGAGCTCCACCTCGGCGCTGATCTGCGGGTACTGGCGCATGAACTCGCCGAGCACGCGGCCGAGAAACAGTTGGCCGAACTCGATCGGCGCGCTGATCCGCAGCAGCCCCGAGGGCTCGCGCTGCAGCTGCATCACCGCCTGCTCGGCCTCGGCGAAGTCGAGCATGATCTGCCGGCAACGCTCGTAGTAGGCCTGGCCCACCTCGGTCAGGCGCAGCTTGCGCGTGGTGCGGTTGAGCAGGCGCACGCCGAGGCGCTCCTCGAGCAGGGCGATGCGCCGGCTCACCGTGGATTTCTGCATGCCCAGGCTGCTGGCCGCCTGGGTGAAGCTGTGGCACTCCACCACGCGGGTGAAGATCAGCGCGTCGTCCAGCCCCATGATTGTTCCCCAAAAGCAACAAAGTTTGCCAAGTCTACCGGCTACTAGCGAAAAGAGAACATCGTTAAATTTGCTTACACTTTTCACCCAAGCCGAGCCCTCGCATGCCCGCTCCCCTGCAACGCCGCCTCCTGCTCTTCACCACCCTGCTCGGCCTGCTGGCCGCCGCCCTGTTCGGCCACTGGCTGCTGATCGGCCGTCACCTGCAGAGCACCGACAATGCCTACGTGCAGGGCGAGATCACCCGGGTATCGAGCCAGCTGAACGCGCGCATCGAGCGGGTGCTGGTGCGCGACAACCAGCACGTCGAGGCCGGCGCGTTGCTGGCAGTGCTGGAGGACAGCGATTTCCGCCTGGCCCGCCAGCGCGCCCGCGCCGCCCTGGCCAACTACCAAGCGCAACTCGACCAGGCGCGCAGCAAACTGGCGCAGCAGAGCAGCCTGATCGCCGCCAGCCAGGCTGAAGTGGCCGCCAGCCAGGCCACCCTGGAACGCGCCCAGCTCGATCTCGGCCGTGCCCAGGCCCTGCGCAAGCCCGGCTACGTCTCCGAGGAGCGGGTCACCACCCTGGCCGCCGACCAGCGCGTGGCGCGCTCGCAGCGGGCCAAGGCCGCTGCCGACCTGCAGGCGCAGCGCCAGCAGACCGCGGCGCTGGAGGCCGAGGTGAAACGCCTCGACGCGCTGATCCTCGCCGCCGGCGTCGACCTGGAGCAGGCCGAGCTGGATCTCGCCCGCACCCGGATCCACGCGCCCATCGGCGGCTTCGTCGGCCAGCGTGCGGCGCGCGAAGGCCAGGTGGTACAGAGCGGCAGCTACCTGCTGTCGCTGGTGCCGGATCGCGACATCTGGGTGCAGGCCAACTTCAAGGAAACCCAGATCGGCCGCATGCGCCCCGGCCAGCGCGCCGAGCTGGTGTTCGACAGCTACCCCGACACCCCCATCGAGGGCCGCATCGACAGCCTGTTCGCCGCCTCCGGCGCGCAGTTCAGCCTGCTGCCGCCGGACAATGCCACCGGCAACTTCACCAAGGTGGTGCAGCGCATCCCGGTCAAGCTGACCTTCGCCGCCGACCACCCGCTGCAGGGGCTGATCCGCCCCGGCATGTCGGTCGAGGTGCTTGTCGACATCCGCGACGACGCCCAGCATGGCGGCTGATGCCCTGTTGCGCCCGACGGCGGAGCCCAGCCGGCGCGACTGGATCGCGGTGATGAGCGCCATGCTCGGCGCCTTCATGGCGGTGCTGGATATCCAGATCACCAACGCCTCGCTCAAGGACATCCAGGGCGCGCTGGCTGCCACCCTCGAGGAAGGCTCGTGGATCTCCACCTCCTACCTGGTCGCCGAGATCATCATGATTCCGCTGACCGCCTGGCTGGTGCAGCTGCTCTCTGCGCGGCGTCTGGCGCTGTGGGTGTCGCTGGGCTTTCTCGCCTCCTCGCTGCTGTGCTCGATGGCCTGGAACCTGGAGAGCATGATCGTCTTCCGCGCCCTGCAGGGCTTTACCGGCGGCGCGCTGATCCCGCTGGCCTTCACCCTGACCCTGATCAAGCTGCCGGAGCACCACCGCGCCAAGGGCATGGCGCTGTTCGCCATCACCGCCACCTTCGCCCCGTCCATCGGCCCCACACTGGGCGGCTGGCTGACCGAGAACTGGGGCTGGCAGTACATCTTCTATATCAACGTGCCGCCGGGCCTGCTGATGATCGCCGGGCTGCTCTACGGCCTGGAGAAGAAGGCGCCGCACTGGCCGCTGCTGCGCACCACCGACTACGCCGGGATCCTCACCCTCGGCCTGGGCCTGGGCTGCCTGCAGGTGTTTCTCGAGGAAGGCCACCGCAAGGACTGGCTGGAGTCGAGCCTGATCCAGGGCCTGGGCAGCATCGCCCTGATCAGCCTGGCGCTGTTCGTCATCCTGCAGTTGTCGAAACCCAACCCGCTGATCAACCTCGGCGTGCTGCGCGAGCGCAACTTCGCCCTGGCCAGCATCGCCAGCCTCGGCCTGGGCGTGGGCCTGTACGGTTCGATCTACGTGCTGCCGCTGTACCTGGCGCAGATCCAGGGCTACAACGCGCTGCAGATCGGCGAGGTGATCATGTGGATGGGCCTGCCGCAGCTGCTGCTGATTCCGCTGGTGCCCAAGCTGATGACATTCATCTCGCCGAAATGGCTGTGCGCCCTGGGCTTCGCCCTGTTCGGTGCGGCCAGTTTCGCCTCGGGCGTGCTCGAGCCGAACTTCGCCGGCGAACAGTTCCAGCACATCCAGCTCATCCGCGCGCTCGGCCAGCCGCTGGTGATGGTGACCCTGTCGCTGATCGCCACCGCCTACGTGCTGCCACAGGACGCCGGCTCGGCCTCGAGCCTGTTCAACATCCTGCGCAACCTCGGCGGCGCCATCGGCATCGCCCTGCTCGCGACCCTACTGGATGCCCGCGCCAAGGTCTATTTCGACTACCTGCGCGAAGCCCTGGTGCCGACCAATACGCAGCTGGACGAACGCCTGCAACTGCTGACCCAGACGCTCGGCAGCGAGCAGGCGGCGCTGGCCAAGCTCAGCGAAATCGCCCACCAGCAGGCGGCGATCATGGCCTACAATGACGCCTTTCATTTCATCGGCATCGCCCTGGGCCTGAGCATGTTCGCCATGCTGCTGACCCGCCGCCTGCCGGCCGGCGCCACAGGTGGCGCCGCCCACTGACCATACGCGCCCACTGCGGCGCGTTTTTTCGTTGCGGTATTGCATGCTCAAAACCTCCCGCGCCCTGCTGCTGATCGGTGCCTTCGCCACCATCTACATCGGCTGGGGCACCACCTACCTGGCCAACCATTTCCTCCTGCGCGAGCTGCCGCCCTTCGTCATCGGCTGCCTGCGCTTCGCCCTGGCCGGCGGCCTGGCGCTACTGTGGGTGGCACTGAGCGGGCAACTGCGCCTGCAGCGCAGCGACTGGGGCGGCGTGCTGATCGGCGGCCTGTCGCTGATCGCGGTCGGCCAGGGCGCGCTGATCTACGCCAACCAGTACCTGCCCACCGGCATGCTGGCGATGCTCTACACCACCCTGCCGCTGTGGAGCGTGGCGCTGGAATGGCTGCTCGGCGAACGCCCGCCGCTCTGGGTGCTGGCCGGCCTGGCGCTGGCCTGCGGCGGCATCGTGCTGCTGATGAACAACGCCCTGGGCAGCGCGGCCAGCGTCGAACAATGGCTGGCTGGTGCCCTGGTGGTGGCGGCGACGCTGTTCTGGGCCTGCGGCGTGTGGCTGCTGCGCGGCCGCCCGGCGTTTCGCTCCAGCTGGCTGGGGCTGAGCCTGCAGATGCTGATCGGCGCCCTGCTGCTCGGCCTGTTCGGCCTTTGGCACGGCGACTGGCAAGACCTGCAGCTGGCCGCCACCTCCAGCCAGGCCTGGCTGTGGCTGGCCTACCTGGTGCTGCCGGTGAGCCTGGGCGTGTACCCGGCCTACTTCTGGCTGCTGCGCGAGGTGCGCCCGAGCCTGGTGGCCACCTTCGCCTTCGTCAACCCGGTGGTGGCGCTGCTGCTGGGTTACCTGCTGCTGGGCGAACAGCTTAGCCTGCTGGCGCTGCTGGCCTGCGCGATCACCCTGGGCGGGGTGATGCTGATCATCTTCGGCCGGCGCTAACGGCTCACGTAGCCCGGATGCAATCCGGGGAAATCTCCCGCCTTAACATCCACCCCGGATTGCATCCGGGCTACACCTGCAATAGACGCTCGCGCAGCTTGTGGATCTCGTCGCGCAGCTGCGCCGCGGCCTCGAATTCCAGGTCGCGGGCCAGCTGGTACATCTTCTCCTCCAGCTGGCGGATGCGCTTGGCGATCTCGCTCGGCGAACGCAGTTCGCTCTCGTAACGAGCGCTCTCCTCCGCCGCCTTGGCCATGCCCTTGCGCTTGTTGCTGCGCGCGCCGGGCACGGTGGCGCCTTCGAGAATGTCCTGGACGTCCTTCTTCACCCCCTTGGGCACGATGCCATGGGCGGCGTTGAAGGCGATCTGCTTGTCGCGGCGCCGCTCGGTCTCACCGATGGCACGCTCCATCGAGCCGGTGATGCGATCGGCATAGAGGATCGCCTTGCCGTTGAGGTTGCGCGCGGCGCGGCCGATGGTCTGGATCAGCGAGCGCTCGCTGCGCAGGAAGCCTTCCTTGTCCGCATCGAGAATCGCCACCAGCGCCACCTCGGGCATGTCCAGGCCCTCGCGCAGCAGGTTGATGCCGACCAGCACATCGAAGGCGCCGAGACGCAGGTCGCGGATGATCTCCACCCGCTCCACGGTATCGATGTCCGAGTGCAGGTAGCGCACCTTGACGTCGTGATCGCCCAGGTAGTCGGTGAGGTCCTCGGCCATGCGCTTGGTCAGGGTGGTGACCAGCACCCGCTCCTCGACCGCCACGCGCAGGCGGATCTCCGACAGCAGGTCGTCGACCTGGGTGCGCGCCGGGCGCACCTCCACCTCGGGGTCGACCAGACCGGTGGGGCGCACCACCTGCTCGACCACGCGCCCGGCATGCTCGGCCTCGTAGGGCCCGGGCGTGGCCGAGACGAAGATGGTCTGCGGGCTGGCCGCCTCCCACTCCTCGAAGCGCATCGGCCGGTTGTCCAGCGCCGACGGCAGGCGGAAGCCGTACTCCACCAGGGTTTCCTTGCGCGAACGGTCGCCCTTGTACATGGCACCGACCTGCGGCACCGAGACGTGGGACTCGTCGATCACCAGCAGCGCCTCGTCCGGCAGGTAGTCGTACAGGGTCGGCGGCGGCTCGCCGGGACCGCGCCCGGAGAGGTAGCGCGAGTAGTTCTCGATGCCGTTGCAGTAGCCCAGCTCGAGGATCATCTCCAGGTCGAAGCGGGTGCGCTGCTCCAGGCGCTGCGCCTCCACCAGCTTGCCCGCACCGCGCAGGTAGTCGAGGCGCTGCTTGAGCTCGACCTTGATGTTCTCCACCGCGCCGAGCAGCGTCTCGCGCGGGGTGACGTAGTGGCTCTTGGGGTAGAAGGTGAAGCGCGGCAGCTTCTTGATCACCTCGCCGGTCAGCGGGTCGAAGGCGCTGATGCTTTCCACCTCGTCGTCGAACAGCTCGACACGGATCGCCTCCAGCTCGGATTCGGCGGGGAACACGTCGATCACGTCGCCACGCACGCGGAAACTGGCGCGGGCGAAGTCCAGGTCGTTGCGCGTGTACTGCAGCTCGGCCAGGCGGCGCAGCAGGTCGCGCTGATCCATTTTGTCGCCGCGGTCGAGGTGCAGCACCATCTTCAGGTACTCCTCGGGGCTGCCCAGGCCGTAGATCGAGGAGACGGTGCAGACCACTATCACGTCCGGCCGCTCGATCAGCGCCTTGGTCGCCGACAGGCGCATCTGCTCGATATGGTCGTTGATCGAGGCATCCTTCTCGATGAAGGTGTCGGACGACGGCACATAGGCTTCCGGCTGGTAGTAGTCGTAGTAGGAGACGAAATACTCCACCGCGTTGTGCGGGAAGAACGCCTTGAACTCGCCGTACAGCTGCGCGGCCAGGGTCTTGTTCGGCGCCAGCACCAGGGTCGGGCGCTGCACCTGGGCGATCACGTTGGCGATGGAAAAGGTCTTGCCCGAACCGGTCACGCCGAGCAGGGTCTGGTGCGACAGGCCCGCCTCCAGGCCTTCGACCATCTGCCGGATCGCCTCCGGCTGATCGCCGGCCGGCTTGAAACGGGTTACCAGTTGAAATTCCGTCATGACTGACCTCGACAAACGGCTGTGACGCGCCCTGACAGACTACGTCAAAGCTGCTAACTGCGGGCGATGGACAAACCCGCTCGAATTACCTGGCGAAAGCCCATAATTCAGGCGTTTGCGCTGTCGCCCCCCAGACTCAGGGTCGCTATACTAGCGCCCCGTTTACGCGACCCCCTAGCGCGAGTTTTCGGGGTCGCCTGGCCTCCCACCCTCACCTTCGAGCTGCCGCATCCATCATGAGTCTCTTCTCCGCCGTCGAAATGGCTCCGCGCGATCCCATCCTGGGCCTCAACGAAGCGTTCAACGCTGACACCCGCACCACCAAGGTCAACCTCGGCGTGGGCGTCTACTACAACGAGGAGGGGCGAATTCCGCTGCTTCGCGCCGTAGCCGAGGCCGAGAAGGCGCGCATCGAGGCCCACGCACCGCGCGGCTACCTGCCGATCGAAGGCATCGCCGCCTACGACCAGGCGGTGCAGAAACTGCTGTTCGGCGCCAATTCCGCCCTGCTCGAAGGCGGCCGCGTGATCACCACCCAGGCCCTCGGCGGCACCGGCGCGCTGAAGATCGGCGCCGACTTCCTCAAGCGCCTGCTGCCCGACTCGGTCGTGGCCATCAGCGACCCGAGCTGGGAAAACCACCGCGCGCTGTTCGAATCCGCCGGTTTCCCGGTGCAGAACTACCGCTACTACGACGCCTTCAGCAACGGCGTCAACCGCGGCGGCCTGCTCGAAGACCTGCGCAACCTGCCGGCACGCTCCATCGTCGTGCTGCACGCCTGCTGCCACAACCCGACCGGCGTCGACCTGCAGCTGGACGACTGGAAGGCCGTGCTGGAAGTGCTGCGCGAGCGCGAGCATGTGCCCTTCCTCGACATCGCCTACCAGGGCTTTGGCGACGGCATCGAACAGGACGCCGAAGCGGTACGCCTGTTCGCCGAATCCGGCATGGAGTTCTTCGTTTCCAGCTCCTTCTCCAAGTCCTTCTCGCTGTACGGCGAGCGCGTCGGCGCGCTGTCCATCGTCACCAGCAGCCAGGAAGAAGCCGGGCGCGTGCTGTCGCAGCTCAAGCGCGTGATCCGCACCAACTACTCCAACCCGCCGACCCACGGCGCCACCGTGGTCGCCAGCGTGCTCAACAGCCCCGAGCTGCGCGCCATGTGGGAAGCCGAGCTGGGCGAAATGCGCGAGCGCATCCGCGGCATGCGCCTGGCCATGGTCGAGCAACTGGCCGCCCTGGGCGCCAAGCGCGACTTCGGCTTCGTCGCCGAGCAACGCGGCATGTTCTCCTACTCCGGCCTCACCGTGGAGCAGGTCGAGCGGCTGAAGAACGAGTTCGGCATCTATGCCGTCGGCACCGGCCGCATCTGCGTCGCCGCGCTGAACAAAGGCAACCTGGACAGCGTCACGCGCGCGATTCATGCCGTGCTGTAAGCCTCTGCGATAAACAAAAACGCCGGCTCGAAGCCGGCGTTTTTTATGCGCCGCACAACAACGCAACTGTAGGAGCGGCTTTCGACTTTGGCGTCCTGCGTCGCTCTACCTCCTGCATCCATGCAGTCGTAGCCGCGATCTGTCGCGACTAAAGCCCCTTCCCACGACACCAACGCTGAACGCCCCGAATCCTGGCCACCTAGACGTCGCTGCAAAGTGTTGACTTCTCTTTTTTAATCAGTAACATACGCGCCGTTGTTCCGCGATAGCTCAGTCGGTAGAGCAAATGACTGTTAATCATTGGGTCCCTGGTTCGAGTCCAGGTCGCGGAGCCAAATTTAAAGCCTCGGTTCATACCGGGGCTTTTTCGTTTCCGGCGGACTCTCACCAGGGACTGCGTCCCAGGTTATTCGCTTCGCTCACCCCTTCGGGGCCGCGCTAAAGCGCGTTCGGCTGGCGCCGTCGAGTCCAGGTCGCGGAGCCAAATTCAAAAACCCAGCCTAGCCGCTGGGTTTTTTATTGCCTGCGGACTCTCACCAGCACTCGATAACCAACGCCTGGCGCCGACAGAATACGCCGCCTAAAAGCAAAAAGGCCGGTCAAGGACCGGCCCAAATGGCAACGCCGCCAGGCGTCAGTTCACACTCAACTTGTCGCGATTCTTCTCCAGCGTCGCCTGGCCAATCCCCTTGACCTCCAGCAACTCGTCGACCGACGCGAAATCACCGTGCTCCTCACGGTACGCCACGATCGCCTTGGCCTTGGTCTCGCCGATACCCGCCAGCTCGCGCTGCAGGGTATCCGCATCGGCGGTGTTCAGGTTGACCACGACCACCTGCGCCACCTGCACGGCAGCCGGCTTGGCGCTTTCGGATTTCGGCGTTTCGGCGGCCACGGCAGCCAGGGAGAGAGAAGCGAGAACAGCGAACAGCAGGGAAGAAAGACGGGCTTTCAGCATGATTATCGTCCTTGTCATTAGTTCATCTGAATGGGACTTCCTCAGTCCACGGACTAAAAACTAGACGCTGATACCCGTCTGTCAAATCAGGAGTCGGAACGCCGCTGCTGGTGAATCCAATCGACGATCTCCCCCTCGGGCCGGTAACCACTCACCGTTTCGCGCAGCAACTGTCGCACGCGGTCGTAGTCATCGCGCTCCACGGCGCCAAGCAACTCCTGCAACACCCGCTTGTAGACATCCCACGGCAACATTTCCTCGTTGGCCCGCATGATCATAGGATGCTCGGTTTCGCTGACGTTGTCGCCGATCAACAGCTCTTCGTAGAGCTTCTCGCCAGGCCGTAGGCCGGTGAACTCGATGGCGATATCGCCATGCGGGCTGCGCTCCGAACGCACACTCAGGCCGCTCAGATGAATCATCTTCTCGGCCAGATCGAGAATCTTCACCGGCTGCCCCATATCCAGCACGAACACATCGCCACCCTGCCCCATGGCCCCCGCCTGGATCACCAACTGAGCCGCCTCCGGGATGGTCATGAAGTAGCGGGTAATGTTGGGATGGGTCACGGTCACCGGCCCGCCGCGGCGGATCTGCTCGTGGAAGCGCGGGATCACCGAACCTGACGAGCCCAGCACATTGCCGAAACGCACCATGTTGAAACGCGTCTTGTTGACCCGGTGCACCCCGTCCTCGCCGAACAGCACGGGAGCCGATTCGCGGCTGAGCGCCTGCAGGATCATCTCCGCCAGACGCTTGCTGCTGCCCATCACGTTGGTCGGCCGCACCGCCTTGTCCGTGGAAATCAGCACGAAATGCTCGACACCGGCCTGAATCGCCGCCTGGGCGGCGTACAGGGAGCCCATCACATTGTTCAGCACCCCCTCGGCGATGTTGTGCTCGACCATCGGCACATGCTTGTAGGCCGCCGCGTGGTAGACCGTCGCCACGCGCCAGGTTCGCATCACATCTAGCAAACGCCCGGGATTGCGCACCGAGCCCAGAATGGGCACCAGTTGCAGGGACAGGTATTCACGCTGAATACGCTGTTCCAGTTCGGTGTGAATGCTGTAGAGGTTGTATTCCGAGTGCTCGAACAGCACCAGCACCCTGGGGCCGCTGGCGACGATCTGCCGGCACAGCTCGGAACCAATCGAGCCACCGGCCCCGGTCACCATCACCACCTGATCGCGGATGCAGTGTTCCAGCAACGCCTGATTCGGCGGCACCGGATCGCGTCCGAGCAAGTCGGCGATATCGACCTCCTGCAAGTCGTCGACCTTCACCCGTCCGCTGGCCAGGTCCATGAACCCGGGCACCGTGCGGACATGCAGCGGAAAGCCCTCCAGGCACTCGAGGATTTCACGGCGTCGAGCCCGCGACAGCGAGGGCACCGCCAGCAGGATTTCCTGCGCCCCGGTCTCTTCGATCATCTGCTGGATGTGTTTGGGTTTGTAGACCTGCAGGCCGGCGATGATTCGCGTAGCAATATTGTCGTCGTCATCGACGAACGCCACCGGCTGCATGGAGCGCCCCATGCGCAGGGCGGCAACCAGCTGATTGCCGGCCGCACCGGCGCCGTAGACCGCCACCTTGGGCAAAGACCCCGCACGACTGGCATTCACGAACGGCATCTGCCGCGCCGCCACATACCAGTCGCCCATGAAGTACTGACGCATCAGTAAGCGCAACCCGCCGATCATGAACAGGCTCAGCCACCAGTAGTTGAACACCAGCGAACGAGGCACCAGCGCTGGCGGCTCGCGATACCAGTAGACGGCCAGCGCCAGCGTCAGGGCGGAGAGCGTGACCGCCTTGAAGATCGCCAGCAGCGCATCATTGCCGAAATAGCGCATCACCGCGCGGTACATACCCAGGCGGATAAAACAGGGAATGGCGATCAACGGCGCCGCGGCGAACAGCCAGAGGTGGTCGCCCCAGGGCTCGATACGCTTGTCGAAACCCAGGCGCACCACGAATGCCAGCCACAGCGCCAGCCAGACCAGGCCGATATCCACCGTAACCTGCAGCAGGCGCTTATAGCGCCGTGGCAACTTGACCAGCCTCTTGCGCAGCTTATCCGTCATCCGTTCCTCTTGATCGTCCAGTGGCGGGCCATCGACCTTATATCGACCCGCATAACTCGAATAACGCCAAAACTCCGCATGCGCTCCCGATAAACGGCGCCAGGGCTACTCGGCCGCTCCTGCCTCGAAACGCCATGCCAACCACGCCAAGGGACTATAGGCCAGAAGCAATCCCACAGCGCCATCCAAATAGCCCAGCGCCACGCCAGCGGCCAGAGGCAGCAGCCAGAGCAGATTCAGCAGCGCCACCGCCAGCGTCACCGGCAGATGCCGCTGAAACCGGCGCGAGGCGAACTGGTAGGCATGGCTGCGGTGCGCCTCGTAGACCCGCTCGCGCCTCAGCAGGCGGTGCAGCAAAGTCCAGGTCGCATCCACCACGAACACGCCGAGCAGGATCAGCCAGGCCCACAACAGCTCGCTCGCCACCCATGCCGCCTGCACCGCCAGAGCGCCCAGTATCAAACCGAGAAAGCCACTGCCGGCATCGCCCATGAAGATCCGTGCTGGCGGGAAGTTCCAGTACAGAAAGCCCAATGCCGCCAGCCCCAGGGCCAATGGCGTCCAGGCCAGGGCCTGATGACCGAGCAGTCCATAGAGCAAGGCGCCCCCAAGGCACACGCAGATAGCCTCGACCGCCGCGATACCGTCTATGCCATCCATGAAGTTGTAGAGATTGAGCAACCATACCAGGCCGACCAGCGCCAGCCCATGACCCAGCCAGCCCAGCTCCAGCGGCACATCGGCCACCCGCAACGGCGGCAAGCCGCCCAGCCACGCCAACACCCAGGCTGCCGCGATGAAATGCCCGAGCAAACGCCAGCGCGCCGCGACATGGCCGTGGTCGTCGAGAAAACCCAGCGCCGCCACCCAGGCGCCGCCACCCAGCAGCGCCCACATCGCCGGCCAAGGCAGCACCTCCTCCACGGCCAATATGGGCAGTACCGCGAGAAACGCCAGGACAATGGCCAGTCCGCCGCCACGCGGAGTTGGAACCGCATGCGAGCTGCGCGCATTGGGCAGATCCAGCAGGCTGCGCGCCAGGGCATAACGACGCACCTCTCCGGTCAGCACCCAGGACACCAGCAGCACACCCAGCAGCCATAACGGCATCATCGACTGCACTCCCGAACGAAATCCCTCACGGTGTCGGCTAATGCGTCATCTACGCCCTGCGGCGCCTGCCAATTCAGCAGGGAGCACGCCTTGCTGCTATTCACCCGCAACTCACCGCACAGACGTTGTGCCGCAGCCCCGCGCCCCAGCAGATGCAGGGCGGCACTCAGCCAGGTGCGCGGTACCGGCACCAGCCAGGAGCGCGAGTCGAGCGCAGCAGCAAGCTTTCGACTCAGCTCGGTAACGGACAGATCCTGGCCATCGCTGACCAGGAACCGCTGATTGGCTGCCAACGGGTGGCTCACGCAGCAGACGAGAAAATCGGCCAGGTTCTCCAGCGCCACCAGACTGCGCTTGTTGTGCAGCCCCCCCAGCGGCAGCGGCAAGCCACGGGCGAGCGCCTGCAGCATACGCCGAAAGTTGGCCCGCACCCCGGGCCCGTATACCACTGGCGGGCGCACCACCACCCACTCCATGCCATGCTGCTCGCAGAATGCCTGCACCAGTTGCTCCGCCTCCCATTTGGAGCACGCATAGGCGTCCTGAGGGCTGGCCTCATCAGCCTCGGAAAAAGGTCTGCCCGGCGCGTTGGCCTCGCCGTTGACCTTGATCGAACTGACCAAGACGAAGCGCCGGACACCGGCCTGGGCCGAGGCCTCGAGCAGGGCTCGCGTACCCTCCACGTTGACCACCCTGAAAGCCGCCAGCGGATCCTGCGCACGCTCCTGCATCACATGCACCCGCGCCGCGGCGTGCACCACCACGTCGATCCCACTCAGCAGCTCGGCACCGACCGGCCCCTTGGCTAGATCGCCCAGCGCCCGTTGCTCGCAATCAACATTGCCCGCCGTCAGCACACGCACGCCTGCAATCGCCTGCAGACCACTCTCGCGCCCCAAACGGCGCAGAACGGCCATGCCGACCAGACCACTAGCTCCTGTGACCAACACCCGCATCAGACCGGCTCCAGCAATTGCAGGATGTCCTGCGCCATCTCGTCCATGATTCGCTCGCGGGCATAGCGCTGGACGAACGCCGCGCGATCGGACAGCCCGAGCTCCAGTCGCTCGAAACTTTCAAGCGCAGCCTCGGCGTCGCAGGGCGCAAACACCGCGGTATTGGTCAGCTCGGCGGCGATGAACTCCGCCGCATAGCCCGCGACACCGGCCCAGATGGGTTTACCGGTCGCGGCATACTCGAACAGCTTGGAAGGCAGCACTCGCCTGAAGGCCGGCATGTCGTTGAGGTGCAGGAACAGCACATCGGCTTGCTCGTAATAGGCCTGCAGGTGCTTACGTGGCATCGGCGCCAGCAGTTGCACATTGTCGATGCCGGCCAGCGCATCGCCCAACAGGCAGGCACGGCCGCCGTCGCCGATAACCTGGAAACAGGCCCGCCCACTCAAGCGCGGGGCAAGCCCCGGCAAAATATTGTGCAGCCCCTGACCATCGCCGATATTGCCGGCATAGAGCACTTTCAGCGGCTCGCCGGCCGGTAATGCAGCCGCTGCCGGCGCCTGCAGGAACTCGCTGTCCACCCCGTTGGAAAAGAAGGAAAAACGCCCTTGCGGGTAGCGGGACTGGAAATAAGGCAAGAACCCCCGCGAAACCAGGTTGACCCTGTCCGCGCGCGCCATGGCCAAGCGTTCCAGTAGGGCAAAGACGCCAATGGCCGGCCGCCATAGCGGGCTGGCGAATATCCCCTCCAGGGTTTCCACCAGGATGTCGCGAATATCCAGATACAGCCGCGCCCCCTTGCGCCAGGCAATCAGGCTACCCAGGCAAGCGGTCATAAGGCGCGACGACGTGGCTACGACCAAGTCGTAGTGTTGCCCCCGCACCACTCTCAGCACGGCAAAGGCAAAACACAGAAACAGCCAGGCCTGAGCCAGGAAACCATTGCCCCTGGCCGGCAGCAATACGCGCCGGATCGTCAGCGCACCCCGAGTTTCTATCTCGGGCGCGTCGGGCGAAAAGGACGCGTAACGCGACGGCTGCCCGGTAATGACATCCACCTGAACATCTTCGCCGGCGTGCGCCAGCAGCGCCTTGCTCAAAGCCGCGGCGCGGAATGAGCCCGCACAGAGATCGGGCGGGTAATACAGAGTCAGAAAAAGAACCTTGCGCGACATCAAACCCGCTCGTTGGATGAATTCTTATGGGTACGCAATAACCAGGGCAGCAGATAGAAGAACTGCCGCAGATGGAACCAGGCGATGCGACGAGGCTTATTCACCCTGTGCAGGTGGATGGGAACTTCAGCGATGCGTCCGCCCTTAGCCAGAACCTCGAGAGCCAACGTACCACAGATGCAGGCGCCCCTCAGTTCCAGGCGCTGCGCTAGATCCCTGCGGATGGCGCGCATGCCGGTGCCGGAGTCCCCTACCGCGCCCCTCAGCGCAGCCAGCCAGGTCAGCAGGCGCTCGGACGGCCTGGGCACTCGGTTACGGCGGCCCTGCACCATATCCGCCCGCCCCTCGCGAATCGGCGCGACCAGTGCGGCAATACTGTCCAGCGGCATCTCGCCGTCTGCATCCAGGGTGACGATAACCTCCGCGCGAGCAGCGGCAATGCCTCGGCGCAACGCCGCGATATAGCCCTGGTTCGACGCCTGCCTCAGCACCCTTGCGCCAGCCGCTTCCGCGATAGCGGCCGTATCGTCGCGGCTGCCATCGTCGACCACGATCACCTCGTCGACTCTGGGCACCAGCGCAGCAACCACCGCGCCAATACGTTGCGCTTCGTTGAATGCCGGCACTACCGCAGCGATATGCACCAAGTCACCCTTCTACCTGCAACTTTCTCAGCACCAGATTGCTGCCCTCGCGCGTCAGGTGATGCACATCCCGGTACAGCTTCTTGTTGCCGCTAAGCTCACGACACACATTGCCACGGCACAAACTATCCACTGGGTGGATGAATATGGCATCGGCCTCATACTGCTTGGCCACATTCTTAAACATACGAGTTCTCTGCACAGTATCATTCAATAGCGCATCCCGGCACGGCATAGATATAAACCGCGCGCGTTCCACGCACCCTAAAGCCGTATTAGGCGCTGCCCCAAGAACAATTTTCCGAGCCGGGACAGCTGCATATAACGCCATGACATCATCAAGTAAAAATTTATACTTCTGTTTAACCGTACCTTGCAGCGGCTTGCCCGTTACTAGAGAGGCGACCCTTTGCATATGCCAACGCTGCGCATGTACTACATAGGCCAACTCACCACCATTTTCATGAAGGTATTTTCGCAAATTAGCATTTGCCCTAGCGCATATCTTTTTACGCCATACCTTGTGATCTTGAGTTCTGAGCGCTTCACCAAAGAAACAAGCCGACACATTGAAAGCGTCTACTTGATATCCCGAAAACTTCTCCAACAAAGTTTTCATGTGATGCCCAAGGTGCGAATCACCTACCAGAAGCACACGCCCGCGACTGCCATCTTGGAGTTTGCAAAGCGAGGGGCTCTCGCAGCGAATCTCATTGGGTTGCACCACATACCGTTCCGCGCGCCACGCCCAACCATCGCCGAACCAAGCCATAGCGGCAGGAACAATCAGAAATAATGCCAATAGGACACAACTTAGTCCGAATGCAACCCGCGAACCCTTTCTAGCTCTTTGCTTAGGCTTGCGGTAGCGCTGCTCCACGAAGTGATACAGCACCAATGCCAAGGCAAAGGACGTGAGCAACACCCCATATTTCTCGACCGTGGTGAGCTCGCCGTAAACGTAGTAGCGATAGAACACATATACAGGCCAATGCACCAGGTACAGGGAATAGCTGATAAGGCCAATCCGCACGGACAGGGGATTGCGCAGAATTCGGCCCAGATAACGAGCCTCGCCGGCGTAGATCAGCAAGGCGGCGCCAAGACAGGGCGCCAGCGCGTAGTAACTGGGAAACAGCAGGGTCTCGTCGTAGAGGAACACTGGCGCAATCGCCAGCACCAGCCCGACTAGCAGCAATAGCTCCAGCGGCCAATTGCTTCTGGGCCGCAAGCCCATCAGCCAGACCAGTACCGCGCCGATGGCGAACTCGAAAATCCGGAATGGCGTCAGAAAGTAGATGGTCGCGCCACCGTCCGCAAACGCCCGCGCCAGCGTCGAAGAAACGCCCTTGAAAACATCGCCTCCGCCCTGGAACAGCAGATTCAGTGCAAAGCTGATGCCGCCCAACGCCAGTATCGCCAGCGCCGCCGACAAGCCACGCAAACGCGTCAGCAAGAACACCAGCAGCAGCGGCCAGAACAGATAGAACTGCTCTTCGACGCTCAGCGACCAGGTATGCAGCAGAGGTTTGAAGTGCGCATCGGCATCGAAATAACCACTCTCGCCCCAGAAATAGAAATTCGACAGGCTGGTGACCGCATAAATCAGCTCGCCGGCGAAACGCCGCATATGCTCCGGCGAGAACATCAGCACGGCGAGGAGAAAAGTCGCGGCAACGGTCACGAACAGCGCCGGGAACAGCCTGCGGGCACGTCGCGCGTAGAACTCGCCGAAGCTGAAACGCCCCTCCTCGATCTCATCCTTGATCAGGCGCGTAATCAGAAAACCACTGATCACGAAGAATACGTCCACCCCGACATAGCCGCCGGAAAACGACGCGAACCCCGCGTGAAAGAGCAGCACGCTCATCACAGCAATAGCGCGAATGCCGTCAATATCCGGCCTGTAGTGCCTTTTCATTCATTCCACCGCAACTGAAATCACGTCGACCGCCAGACAGCTCATCGACTCAAATACTCGTATACCGACAGCAGACTCTGCTTTTCCTCGTCCCAGTTGAAATTTGCGACGAACTCGCCTCCCTGCGCGGCCAGCTCTCGTCGCCACACCTCGTCGCCGAGGAGCGCGCATAACGCCTCGAGCAACCCCTCCGGGTCATCCGCTCGAACCCAGATACCGCCGCGGTCACCGACAAACTCGCGCCACAAGGGAAAGTCGCTGGCCACGAACGGCAAGCCGCAGGCCATGTACTCGAACAACTTGGTGGGCCTGGCCGCTGCATGATCGCCCTCATCGGCGAGCACCGCCAGACCTACGTCGGCACGCATCATATGCGCCAATACGGTTTCATGCGGCTGCAGGCCCAGATAGTCCACATGCGCCCAGGCCGGATGACCCATCGCCTGATCAAGGCAGGGCTCCAGCTCCGGGCCCAGCAACCACAGGCGAGTGGCCAGGCCCCGCGCATTGAGGCCCTGCAGCGCATCCAGCGCATTGAACAGCCCGCGAGCCCGCGACAGGCCGCCGGCATAGATCAGGCGATAGGGCCGAGCCTCGCGCGCCAGGGCCGCTGCCTGAACGCGCACGCGCGCCATCAGCACCTCGGACAGCACCGGGGCATTGCGCAGCAGCCGGCAGCGTTTGGAAAACCGCGGCAGCTGGCGCTCTTGCGTGACCAGCGTGGCATCCAGCCAATGGCTGAGCCCGCGCTCGGCCAGCGACAGCAGATACCCCAGCGGCCGCCGCAGCGGTTTCGGCAGCCAACTGCGCAGCAGCAGCCGCTGCGAATAATCCTCATGGGTGTCGTAGATCACCGTCTTGCCCAGCAGCTTGAGCACCAGGGCCAGCGGAATCATATCGGGGTTGTGCAGATGATAGATGTCGGCGCGCTGCGCCAGCGCCATGCGCAACACCCGCGGCAGATTGAGAAAGCGCTGCAGGCGGTTGCGATAAGCCGGGGCCGGCAGGAAGGTCACACCCTCGGCGACATGCTCCTGCTCGCAGCGCATCAGTGCCCTGACCCGGTAGCCCGCCTCGGCCAGGGATACGCATTCGCGCACCACCCGATTGCCCCAGGCCCGATGGACCGGGGCAAGCATCAGCACGCTCGGCGGTTCGTGACTCACTCCTGCAGCCTCGCCGCGACATTGGGGTGACGCCGCAGCCACTTCTCAGGGCTCTGGCAAAACGCCTCGTACTCGGGCATAACCTGCTTCGGCCGGCCATCGAGTATCAGATGCCCCCGCTCCAGCCAGACCACCCGGCTGCAGAGCTTCTTGATCTGGTTGGCGCTATGGGAAACCATCACCACGCATTTCGCCTTGCCCTTCATCTCGCGCATGCGCGCCTCGGCCTTGTGCCGGAAGGAGTCGTCCCCGGTGGAGAGCACCTCGTCGAGAATCAGCACATCGGGCTGGATCACCGTGGCGATGGCGAACGCCAAGCGGCTGCGCATGCCAGCCGAGTAAGTGCGGATCGGCTCGTCGATGAACTCGCCGATCTCGGAAAACTCGATGATCTCGTCTAGGTGCTGCAGCACTTCGCGCCGCGACAGGCCCAGCAATGCCGCATTGACGAACACGTTGTCGCGTCCAGACAACTCGTTGTTGAAGCCGATGCCGAGCGACAGCAACTGAATCCGCCCATGTCGCTCGATAGTGCCCAGGTCGGGCTGCAAGATACCGGCCAGCAGCATGCCCATGGTGCTCTTGCCCGAACCGTTACGCCCGACGAGCCCCAGCACCTCGCCCTCGCGCAGCGTCAGCGACACGCCCTTGAGCGCCCGGAAGTCGCGGTCCTGGCGCTGGCGCAGCCAGGTATGCAGACGCACCCCGCGCCGATAGGACAGGCTGACGTCGGCAACCTCGATCACCGGCTTGCCGAGCGGCTGCTCCTTGCGCACCGCTGCCGGCTTCTGCACCGCGACGACCGCAGCCTTGACCACGGGCGGCGCAGGCTCTGCGCGCGGCGCCTCGGCGACCGGCGAGGCCGGGCAAGGCTGCGGCCGGGTGGCATCGACCAGCAGCGGCGAGTCGCCGACGACGCGGCCGATATCCGTCGCAAAGGGGCTCAGGTAGAACGGCGCCGGGAACCGGAAACCCGCCACCTCCGGCAGCAGATAGAGTTTGTCCTGCGTGCCGCTGCGCGGATCGAAGCGGACGATCTGCGAGGCGACCTTCTTCTTCTCGTCCTTCTCGAAGTTGAAGAACCCGGCGTACAGGCCTTCGCTGTCGCCGGCCAGCCCGCGCAGATTGATCTTCAGCCCGCGCGCGGCGAAGCTCTGGCTCGTCGCCTTGGCCTGCAATGCCTCGCCGTCGGCGGCCAGCGGCAGGCCCAGCAGGCTGCCGCGCTGCACGTCCAGGACGAAGTAGCGACCATCGAGGAACAGGCCGGAATGCGGCGTCTCCAGTTGATCCAGCAGCAGCTCGCCGGAGTCGTAGCCGATCACGCTGCCGGCGTCCGACCAGTTGCGAAAGGCCACAGTCAGGAACAGCTCCCCGCTGGGGTTCTCGCAGATACCGCGAATATGCCCGAAACCGCTCTTGCCCGAGGCCTGGGCCGGCACCTGAAAGTGCTTCGGGGCGATCTGCCAGAGGTGGCGACGACCGAGGAACTCGCCCTCCAGGTCAAACTCCTCGATGCTCGCCAGAGCATTGCAGGCCACCAGCAAACGCCCCTTGCCGGCCGCGTAGTGCACCGCCAGCAGCCCGGCGTCGGGGCGCTTGTCCAGCACCCATTCCGGCAGCACCACCTCGCGCTGCAAGCGGAACCAGGCCTGGCCCGGCCCCGGGCTAGGCTCGATGGCGTAGATACGCAGGCTCGACGGCGTCGTCACATACAGCCGGTTCCCCACGCAGCACAGGCCGCGTAGCTGGGGTTGGCTCAATGAATTGGAGAGATCCTCGATCTGCAGGTACTGCAGCCCCTGCTCGCTATCGAACACACCGATAGCCGACTTGTTGTCGAATTCCGAATGCAGCGAAAGAACCAAACGTGCCACATAAACCTCTAGAGCATCTTCACGATTCGATTGCTGCACAGCCTCAGGTACATCAGGCCTAGCTGTACCAGTATCAACGCCACAGCCAAAAGCACTGCGTAGTGGAGCCAGTCGAACATCCTACCGTCGAGGATCACCCGGCGAAACGCCTCGATGATCCAGCCAATGGGGTTGAGCTCGAACAGCAGCTTGGCAAAGGCGGGAATGTTATCCGCATCCAGCACCCGTGAAGTGGGGTACAACACCGGGCTGAGGAAGAACCCCGCACGGATGCCATACGCCACCAGTTTCGCGGTATCCGCGAAGAACACCTGGGTCACCGCCACGAACAGGCTGACCGCATAGGCGATAAAGAACACCAGCAACAACAGCGGCAGCACCGCCAGCGATTGCACGCCGAGGGTCGCATAAGACCAGCACATGACAATCAGCATGCCCACCGACGCGAAAAACAGCTGCACCGCACAGGGCACCGCGATCAACAGGCCCATCGGCGTGCTGGTCTGGCGGATGATGCCGCGGTTCTTGCTGATCGCCGTGACCGCAGCGGTCAGGGAGCGCGCGAAGAACTGCCAGGCGACGATGCCGCACAGTACGAACAGGTGGTAGTTCTCGCCCCCGCGCTGAAACACCACGCGGATGATGAAGTAGTAGATCGCCATCATGATCAACGGGTCGAGAAACCACCACAGCCAGCCCAGACGGGCCGAGGCTACGGTGGTCTTCACGTTGACCGAGAACAGCGTTACCAGGGCATGGTGGTAGTGCCGCAGATCCTTGAGCAGTTGCAGCATCAGCGGCCCCTGCCCTTTCTAAGTATGCTGTTCATGGCTGAGTCAGTTCCTCGACCACGGCCCGGTAGATGCGCTCGCAATTGCCGTCGTCGCGGTGGCTGAACAGTTTGTCTAGACGACCGCGCTTGTCGGCAGACATCTCGCAGCCGCCCTCCAGGCACTGCTGCAGTTGCTGCAACAAGGCGTCCTCGGTGGTGACCAGTTCCAGCGCCAGATCGCGCTCGTAGTCCAGGTGCGGCGGCCCCGGTGGCTGCACCTCCCACTCGTGGCGGTCGAACATATAGCCCAGCACCGGCTTCTCCTGATAGAAGAAGTCGTACATCACGCTGGAATAATCGGTGATCAGCAAATCCGCCTCGCGAATCAGATGATGCAGCGGCTGATCGAGATCGCGGATCACATGCACCCGCGGCGAACCTTTCTCGAACTCGTCGATGAAATGCATCATGTTGAAATGCGGACGGAAATACAGCTCCATCTGGTGCCGCTCCAGCAGTTCGGCCAGGCGCGCGCTGGTGAGGAAGCTGTTCCAGGCGTGGTAGTAGCGACTTGCCTGAATCTGCCCCTGCCCTTTGAGCCAGCGCCGCCAGGTGGGCGCCACCAGAATCTTGCGCGAACGCTCGGGGCCGCGCCGAGGCGCCAGGGCATCCAGCCGGGCGATACCGGTGAGCTTCACCTGCTTTGGCGTAAAGCCATAGTGACCACTGAAAAACGCCTGTTCGATGCCGTTGGAAACGATCACCTGCGAGAAGTAGGGATAGTTCTTCCGTGTGTAGGTCATGGTCTTGTTGCCGGCCACGCCATGCTGCAGGAACACGTTCAGAGTCTTGCGACGCAGGCGCGGCAGTGACTCGCTCGGATAGTCCAGGCCACGGAAACTGTCGGTGGACAGCATCACCCGCGCGCGCCACAGCAGATAGGCGTGCTTCCAGGAGTACTGCGCCACCACGTTGCCCAGCGGCGCCACGATGCCCCAGTGCGGCGAATTGCGCTTGAGCACGTAGAACACCGGCAGCTGCGGGTAGGTTTCGCGCAGGTACTTGAACAAGAAGTAGCCGTTGTCCTCGGCACTGCTGGCAATCCGCTCGTCCATCAGCCAGATGGCCTTGTTCGGCTGCAACGCCCCGGCCAGCTTGGCCACCGGCGCCGCCGCGAAGTACTTGAGCATCGGCAGGCCCTTGACCGTCGACGCCAGCTTCAGACATTTCGCCGCCAACAGGCTGATACGCGAGGCCACGGCAAATACCCGGGAGTTCTGGATTTTCTGCACCCGCTCGAAACGGGCCAGGCCCTGGAACTGCATACGCATCATGGGTTCGAAAAGCTGCGCCTTGGCGGCATCGGACTTGAGCAGGGTCAAGTAACGCGGTGAGCGCGGGGCGTTTTCATAGGCCACC
This sequence comes from Pseudomonas sp. AOB-7, assembly GCF_003696305.1. Lineage (GTDB taxonomy): Bacteria > Pseudomonadota > Gammaproteobacteria > Pseudomonadales > Pseudomonadaceae > Aquipseudomonas. Next base: position 233,631 of record NZ_RFFK01000004.1, read on the forward strand.
AGCGCGTCGTACTCCTGAGCGCTGAGCATGATGATGCGCACCTGCTCACGCAGCGCATAGTCTTCCGCGGAGCGCATATCTTCCGGTGACAACTTTTTCACCAGACGGCCGATGATGCCAAATATCTGCAGTTGCTCGTCGTATGCAGACTGCTTGATCACTTTCAAGAAGCGATTGCCCACCAGTTTCCTGACTTCGGAACGCAGCAAGCGCTGGTAGATATCCAACGCGTCTTTCTCGGCAAAAGCCCGCTCAAGGCATTCGGTGACTGCTACGCGATCCTCGAAGAACTGCGGAGAGATTCGACTGGTACGCGAATCATCACGCCCGCGATAGTTGTAAACCACCTCGGGCAAAATGGTGATCACATCGCACTTCAGATACATCCTGGCCATGAAATCCAGGTCTTCGCCAGCCGTACCCTCAGGGAAACGCATCGCGTGTTTCTCAATGCTTTCCCGACGGATCAGGCGATTGCAGGCACTGATGTCCTGTATCAGCGTAGGCATCTCTTCTATGGTGGTGCAGTCGATCAGTCGATTGAACTCACGCTGATGGACAGGAACTCCAATCCATTTGCGCCATTGACTAAAAGACTGCTGAATGCCGCAGACCATGTCGCTGCCATATTGCTTGGCGACTGCCACCATTTTCTCGTAGGCATCGGCAGGAATAGTGTCGTCGGAGTCCAGAAAAGAAACATATTCGCCATTGGCATGGGTCAGTGCCAGATTCCTTGCTGCGCCCTGCCGCTTGCGCTCCTGACGCAGCAATTTGACCTGCGGATATCGCGCGCAATATTGCTCAACCAGTTTATCGCCACCATCCATAGAGCCATCGTCGACGACGATAACCTCGATTTCCTTCAATGTCTGTGTCAGCACCGAATCGAGACATTCGGCAATATAGTCCGCTGTATTGTAGAGCGGCACAATAACGGAAACTTTGATATTACTCGCCACGTGCGCGCCACTTCTTCAGAACGGAAAATAGATTTACCGGCAACAGGAAAAATCCTTTCAATGGCGAGCGCATCGTATGCGCAAACACCAAACTCAGCTGGTAAGAGGTCGATGCCAAAATGGCGCCATTACGTTTCTTCAAGCGCCTATTGGTACGTACAAGCTGCTCAAGTCGGGCTCGCTGTGTATTGGCTTCAACCACCTCGCGGGCTATACGTTCATTCTTCTGAGCAATTTGCTTCTGCAACTCATCCATACGAGTGCGAAAGACTTCCAGCTTTTCCTCTTTGCCTGCCAGAGTCTGCTCGATCTTCTGTACTGTCTGAGTGGCTTCGACCAATTTTACCGCAACTAGATTGAGGCTTTGCTGATTAAGGCGTCCACTTTCGAGTTGCCCAAGCAATTGGGACTCTCGTAGCAGCACCTCGGCCAATTCATTCTTGGTCTGCTGAAGCTGCTCGCTGAGCGCCTGATTCTGCTGCGCAAGGTCCTCCTTGATCTGCGACTCCCTCTGAAGAACCTCGGTGAGTTCCTGCTTCACCTGCTCAAGCAGTGCGGTTGACTCCCGGTTCTGCCGAACCAGCTTCTCCTGATCCTTTTTTGCGGCCTCGGCGGGTTGGGCCGGAGACTTCTTGGCGTGATAAAGCTGTACCCAGCCGGAGAAGGCATCCATCGCAGCCATCGCCTGCTGCAGCGCGACCTTCAACTGGTCGCGCCCATAATCCAGGCCGTTGCAGGCCTGCAGGGCTTGATACAGGGTGGCCACGCTAGGGTTCTTCAACTCGACGTCGAGGAAATCGGAGCGGTTGAGGCGAGGCTTGACCGCTTCGCCGACAACCGCCTGCAGGGTGGTTTCATCGATCGGCAAGCCGGCAAAATCGGCCAGACCGCGCGCCGTCTCGACGGGGTTGGCAAACCAGGATTCGTAATGCAGCAAATAACTGCTACCGCCCAACTCACTCAAAGCGGACACGTTCTTGTTCAGCCACATCAACTCCGTGATATCTATTGACTGGCCGTATTGTTTCAAAGAAGACACACAGACATTCTTCGGATCACGCAGGGTCAGTACGTACTTCGGCGCCACCCTGGTGCGGTTGAATACTTTCCGCCACAACGGGATCAACAGCGCCGAACGTGGCTCCTTCAGTACCCAGGGGCCGCCGTCACGCTGCAACTCAGCATCGACCTTCTCGATCAGGGCATTGATACAGGCACGCGCAGCAGGCGTCTCCAACCATCCCTGCGGCATCGGCATATTAGGCGTCGCGCCTAATTCGAGCATCAATTTGCTGATCGCTTCAAAAACGAACTTATCCTCGTAGGCGCCGTCCGGATTCTGCTCGCCCACCGGCACCAGATCATCGGAAACACGCCCGCCCAACTTGCCCAACATCTGCGCCGCAAGCGAAGTGCCGGAGCGCCCCGAACCGATGACAAAAATCATCTCAGCCATTACACCACCAGCTCAATAAAAGACTTTTTCATGGCACATTCCCACCCCAATCAACTTGGCATTCTTCTTCAATGCGTCATCTTCGATGCGCCAGTTATGCGCGGCCAGATCGGAGCCTCGGAACACCGCCATATTGCCCGAATCCAGCATTGCAACGACTGACTGATGGCAAGCCGACATATCGTGAAAGATGGTATCCACCGCGCCGACATTCGATGAAGAAAAAGCATGCTCCGCCATTGCAGATCGCCGCCCGCCCAGGGTATTGCCGGCGATATTAAACGAATTGACATCAAGCTCTTCTGCAAAGCAAAAGCTATAGGGCGACGCACGCCTGTTGGCGTCCGCCCTGAAGTAGAACTCTTCCGTGGACTCGAAATAGACATAACTTGGCGGTTTGCCCCAGAAATCCGCTGCCACACATTTCAGCGCGACAAGGATATCCAGCAAATAGTTTTCGCCATAGAAATCGTCATCGTCCATCTTGACGGAGAACTCTCCGGTGGCCTTGCCGACGGCAAAATTCATGCAACTGCCGATATTCATTTCAGGCGGCAGGCTGAAGAACTGCAGATCTGGCGTATTGCGCACGACCTCGGGCAAAGACTCCGGGTGAGCGGCGTTGTAGACGTAGACCAGTTCCTTGTTGGGATAGGTCTGCTTGACGAATTGCTCGACCACCTTCTCGGCCAATTGTGGACGGTTGCTGGGAGTAAAAATGGAAATCCGCGGTAACTGTTCTTCCGCATGCTCGATACCCAGGTCCCGACAGAGGGTAGCCAGGCGCTGGGCATAGCTGTGGTTGAGCACCAGCGTGCGCAGGTTCAGCTGACGCCGGATGCTCCAGTCCTCCTCGCAGGCATTCTCCAGCCAGGCGGGCAGTTCCTCCTTCGGGACGCGCTGGAACAGCTCGGCAAACACGCCTTCGATGTATTCCGGCCCAGCGTCCAGAATCAAGGCACCGCAGGCCGCCGCTTCGATACAGTCGAACAGGCGCGCCACGCTGCTTTTCTGCGTAGTCGATACCGTCAGGTAATGACGCGAAAACTTGTACGCCTTGTACGCCATTTCAACCGGCAGATGGCCGTGGACGCGGGCAAAACGATGATCCAGGTCGCGAAGCTTGTTCACGAAGAAGGTGTAGCGCGAATCGAATATGCCGAGCCCCAAGTCTTCCAATTGATCGAGAAACTCGAAGTCCGCGGCCCTGCGGGAAATATCCACCATCCCGTCAAACAGCAGCGGTGCGGAGAACAGCGCTACATCGCCACGATGGCGGAAGGGGTTGTGCAGCGCCGGCTGAATAGCTGGCGGCAGCTGGCGCCAGTCGCTGGCACGCGCAGGGTCTGCACTGTAGCGATGAGTGAACAACGGCCATACCGGCGAAAACACCGAGTCGTAACCGGCGCCCAGGGTGTCCCAATACACCAGCGGAACGCCCTGCTGCTCAGCCAGTCGACTCAGCGCGGACAGATTGTCCAGATAGCCGCGGGCGGCTACGTCCCACTCGTCGCGCGTAGCATGCAACGTGGGCTCGAACAGGATGAAGTCCAGCCCCGCCGTTGCGATCACCGCTCGATAGTTTTCCTGCGTCAGCAGGTAGATCGAGCAGTCGAATTCCAGGTTGGTCCGTAGACGTCGGCTACCCACGAACCCGACCTTGAGGCCGGGCTGGGTCTTTCTATGAGGCACCTCGCGCACCTGAAGCGGCTCGATCCAAAACCTTGCGTTCTTTAGTTCCAAGCCGCTCCAGGCCATTTACTCAGTCCTCGATTCCACTTACCACTTGATGCCTTTGAAGATCACATCCTTGCGGATGTTTTCCTTGAACTTGCCGACTACCTGGAACATCCCGGCCATGACCTCGTCGGTGAGGTAGTGCGGCTGCACGCCCAGGTCGATCAGGCCCTGGTAAGTCGGGTTGTAGTAGTGCTCTTCGGCTTCCTTGCGCGGGTTCTCCAGGTGGTTGACCTTGACGTCGTAGCCCAGGGACTGGCCGACGCGCTGCACCATGTCGGCCAGCTGGTTGGCCGAGAAGGTTTCCATGATCTGGTTGAAGATGCGCAGCTCACCCTTGGCGGCCGGGGCCTTCTCGGAGTGGTGCACGCACTGCAGGGTGTCCTTGATATTGAGGTAGCCACGGGTCTGGCCGCCTTTGCCGTATACGGTCAGCGGGTAGTCGACCACGGCCTGGACGATGAAGCGGTTGACGATGGTGCCGAACACTTCGTCGTAGTTGAAGATGGTGTTCAGGCGCGGGTCGATGGCGGCTTCGTCGGTTTCGATGCCGTAGACCGGGCCCTGCATCAGGTCGGTGACGCGCAGGTCCCACATGCGCACGCCGAACCACATCAGGTCGGTGTCCATCACCTTGGTGGTGTGGTAGATGGAGCCGGCGGCACGCGGGAACAGGAACTTGCCCTTGCGGCCCTTGTGCTCGATCTCAAGCCAGCCTTCTTCGATGTCGATGTTCGGGGTGCCGTATTCGCCCATGGTGCCCAGCTTGATGATGTGGGTATCACGGGAGAAGTCGCGCACGGCGAACATCAGGTTGTTGGTCACGCGCAGGTTGTTGACGATGGTCTGGTCGGCGTGTGCGTAGTCGATCAGTGAGTACGGCGCGGAAGGCTGCTCGGCGTAGTGCACGACGGTTTCCGGAATGCCGGTGAATGCCGGGTTGACGCACCAGTTGTACTTGACGCTGCCATCGAACAGCGAGCGCATGACCTGCGGCTCGGCCAGGTCACCGATCACCACCTTGATTTCGTAGCCGGTCTTTTCGTGCCAGATCTTGGCCCGCTCCATCAGGGTGGGGATCGGGTAGAGCATGCCGACGTCCAGGTCCTGGCAGTTGTTGCGGCGCAGGTAGTTGTCGACCACGGTGACTTGATAGCCGCGGGCCGAGAAGTACATGGCGGAGGGCCAACCCAAGTAGCCGTCGCCGCCGAGAATCAATACGTGCATGTTTCACTCCTGAAAAGTTTCCGGCGAGCGCTGCCCGCCGGCGGTTGCTGCGATCTTCTTCAGATCAGGTTGTTTTCGACGAGGAACACCGCCAGTTCGTCCTGACTCAGTTTGGGCTCGTTCGCCGAGTTGTAGGGGTTCTCCACCTGTTCGGAGACCACGCCCTGGTAGCTGTAGTCGATATCGGTGAAACGCTTCATGATCGCCGGCTTGACGACGAAGTAACGTTCGAGCTCCAGCGCGCGACCGGTTTCTTCGCCGGTCATCAGCTCTTCGTAGAGCTTCTCGCCCGGCTTGACGCCGATTTCCTTGATCTCGATCTTCGCCGGGTCCTGGCCGTACTCGGGGGCCAGCTTGCGGATCATCACTTCGGCGAGATCCTTGATCGCGATGACCGGCATCTTGGTGACGAACACTTCGCCGCCCTTGGCCAGCATGGCGGAGTCGACGATCAGCTGGACCGACTCTTCGACGCTCATGATGAAACGGGTCATTTCGCGGTGGGTCAGGGTCAGCGGGCCGCCCTTGCGCAGCTGCTCGCGGAAGATCGGGATGACCGAGCCACGCGAGCCGAGCACGTTGCCGAAACGGGTGGAGGCGAAGATGCAGCCGGACTTCTTGAACTCGACGTTGGCGGCGGTGATCAGACGCTCGCCCATCAGCTTGGAGGTGCCCATCACGTTGGTGGGGTTCACCGCCTTGTCGGAGCTGGTGAAGATGACCTTGCTTACGCCAGAGTTGACCGCAGCGCGAACGATGTTGTCGACACCGAGGATGTTGGTCTGCACCGCCTCGTGCGGCACCTGCTCGCAGAGAATGACGTGCTTGAATGCCGCGGTGTGGAAGACGATATCGACGCCTTCCATCTTGCGGGTCAACGCGCCTTCGTCACGGATGTCACACAGGTAGAAGTGCACGTTGTGATGATCGCGATAGGCCTCGGTCTGGTAGAACAACTCGCTTTCGTTGTTATCCAGAACGACAAGTTCCTTGACGCCATACTTGTGCACCAGCTGGTTGACCAGTTCCTTGCCAACCGTGCCGCAACCGCCGGTGACCAGCACCTTCTTGTCTTCGAAAAACATCGTCATGTCGATTTCCTGTAATTTGCTCGCCTGGGGGGCTTACTTCGTTTAGATCGCAATACCTTTCCAGGCACCGCATGTATCCAATACCGCCTGGTTGGCGTTATTGCCTAGCTGTACCGACTGGAAGTCCTTGTGGGCCACCAGCAGTACGAGAATATCGGCCCTTTGCAGGGCCTCCTGCAGCTCCACGAACTGCGCATTGGGGTGCAGCTCGGCAGGTGCGGCCGCTAGGTGCGGCTCGACGGCAAGCACCACGTCGGGGTACTTCGCCGCGACCGCATTGACGATAGTCAGTGCCGGGCTGGAACGCACATCGTCGATGTTGGCCTTGTAGCTCAAACCGAGGAACGCCACTTTCGCCTGGCGCTGGCCATGCTGGACCTGCCACTGTGCCAGCACTCCCTCCACCTGGCTCACCACCTGCAGTGGACGCTCGTCGTTGACCGTACGCGCCTGGCGGATAATGCGCGCCTGTTCGGGAGCTGCATCGACGATGAACCAGGGATCGATGGCGATGCAGTGGCCACCGACGCCCGGACCGGGCTGAAGGATGTTGACGCGCGGGTGACGGTTGGCCAGAGCGATCAGTTCCCAGGGGTTGATTCCCAGCCTCTCGCAGATGGCGGCCAGTTCGTTGGCGAAGGCGATGTTGACATCGCGGAAGCTGTTCTCCGCCAACTTGCACATTTCCGCCGTGCGCGCGTCGGTGAGCACGCACTCGCCCTGCACGAAGGCCCGGTACAGGCGCTCGGCCGCGTGCGAGCAGGCGTTGGTCATACCGCCGATGACCCGGTCGTTCTCCACCAGTTCGCGCAGCACTCTGCCAGGCAGCACGCGCTCCGGACAGTGGGCGACCCGGATATCCGAGGCCTCTCCCGCCTGCTGCGGAAAACTCAGGTCGGGGCGCAGCGCAGCAAGCCAGCCGGCGACTCGTTCGGTAGTGCCCACCGGCGAAGTCGACTCGAGCACGATCAGGTTGCCCTTGGCGAGCACGGGAGCAATTGACTTGCAGGCCTGCTCGATGTAGGCGAGATCGGGCTTATGGCCCTCCGTGAAGGGCGTTGGAACCGCAATCAGGAAAGCATCGGCCGGCTCGGGGCGGGTCGTTGCACGCAAGTAGCCTTCCTTGACGGCGGCATGGACTAGCATGTCGAGTTCAGGCTCGACGATATGAATCTCTCCGCGATTGATGATCTGCACCGCTTCGTCGTTGACGTCGACGCCGATCACCCGCTTTTTCCGTGAGGCAAAAACTGCCGCAGTCGGCAAACCGATGTAGCCAAGCCCGATCACTGAAACCGTATTAAACATATTGTTTAGCCTTGGCCCATTGCTCTAAAACGCGCACGATTCGCTCGCTCGCCTTGCCGTCGCCATAGGGATTGACCGCCTGGCTCATGTGCCGATATGCCGCCTCGTCCTCCAGCAGTTCGCGCACAGCGTCGAACAGACCGGCAACCTCAGTGCCCACCAGCTTGACCGTACCGGCCTCAATGGCTTCGGGGCGCTCGGTGGTGTCGCGCATGACCAGCACGGGCTTACCCAGCGAGGGCGCCTCCTCCTGAATACCGCCGGAGTCGGTGAGGATCAGGTAGGCACGCGCCATGAGGTGGACGAAAGTCCGGTAATCCAGGGGCTCGATCAAGTGGATATTCGGGATTCCCGCCAGCAGACGATTGACCGGCTCGCGCACGTTCGGGTTGGGGTGCACCGGATAGACGACATCCACACCGGGAAAGGCTTCGGCAATCTGGCGTAGCGCAGCGCAGATACGCTCCATGGCCATGCCGAAATTCTCCCGACGATGCCCGGTGACGAGCACGATGCGCCGCTCGGTGGCGAGAAATGGGAAGCTTGCGGCCAACTGCTGCTCCGCCGCTTTGTCCGCCTGGATCGTCGCGACGCAGCCCAGCAAAGCGTCCACCACGGTATTGCCCGTGACATGTACCGTGTCGGAATCGACGCCTTCGTCGAGCAGATTCTGTCGCGCACGCGCAGTGGGCGCGAAATGCAATCCGGCAATCGGCCCGACCATCCTGCGCATACCCTCTTCCGGCCAGGGCGAATAGATATCCGCAGTGCGCAAACCCGCCTCTACATGGGCAACAGGAATACGCTCGAAGTACGCGGCAAGGGCGGCACCAAGCGTGGTAACGGTGTCGCCATGAACCAGCACCAGATCCGGCTTAAATTCGCGCAGCACACTACGCAGCTGCAGCAGGACACTGCTCGCGACGGAGCCGGCATCCTGCCCGGGCAGCATGATGTCCAGATCGAAATCCGCTGCAAGATCGAAGCAATCGAGCACTTGATCGAGCATTTCTCGGTGCTGGGCCGTGACGCAAACGCGCGCCTCTGCCCAGGCACAAGCCTGCAGGGCACGCACCAGCGGCGCCATTTTGATCGCCTCCGGCCGCGTCCCGAAGATACTTAGACACTTGAGCTTCATGGCCAGCAGTTCAACAAAACACGTAACCTCATATCACTGCACATCGCGCAGGCCCATGCGGCCCAGAATCGACTGAACGCACGCGACAACGTCGTTCTCGGCGCTGCGAATATGGACATCCGGATGTTCTGGAGCTTCGTAAGGGCTATCGACGCCGGTAAAGTTCTTGATCTGTCCACTTCTCACTTTTGCATACAGTCCTTTGGGGTCACGTGCCGAGCATGTCTCCAGTGGGGCGTCTACGAAGACTTCAAGAAACTCCCCCTCGGCAAACAGCTCACGCGCTGCCTGACGATCCTTACGAAATGGCGATATCAGCGCCACTATCACTATCAAACCCGCCTCGACCATCAGCCTGGCCACTTCGGCCACTCGCCTGATGTTTTCACTGCGATCCGCGTCACTCATACCGAGATCGCGACATAAGCCTTGGCGCACGATGTCGCCATCCAGAACCATTGTGTGCAACCCGCGCGCATGCAGCACCTGCTCGAGCTGCGTCGACAACGTGGACTTTCCAGAACCGGACAACCCCGTCAGCCAGATACACATGGGACGCTGGTTCTTCTGCTGAGCACGCACCTGCCTGCTCACGGAATAACAAGAACTAAAATCATTCACCACAGCTAACTGCCCTCAGATTCTTATTTAGGTCGCTCACGGTAATGAGTCATGAGGGGCGAAAGCGTTGAACCAATGCACTCCTTTGCTTAAATGACAATCTCCACCTGACGCTGGGCCTGCTCATAGCGCTCCTGGATTCGTGCCGCAGCTGCTGCTTGGCACTGACCTCGCCATGCACGATCCGCACCTCCGACGGCCAGCGGCGCATCCGAGTAACGAATCCGACCAACCCATTTTGGTCGGCATGCGCCGAATAGCCGCCTATGGTATGGACTTGCGCCCTTATGGCATAGCGCTGCCCGTCCATTTCCACGAATCCGCCCTTCGGCGCGAAGCGCTGGATATGCCTACCTGGAGTACCCTCGGCCTGGTAACCGACGAACAGCAGATTGTGCCGGGCATCGCCGAGCATGGCCTTGAGGTAGTTGACGATGCGGCCGCTGGAGCACATGCCGTTACCGGCGATGACGATGGCCGGCTGCGCCGTTCGGGCCAGGCGGTTGACCATGGCCAAGTGAGCCTGATGACTGTCCACCGTCAGCAGGTTGTCGAAGGCCAGCGGTTTGCGCCCACTTCTGACTCGTGCCAGCGCTTCGGCATCCCAAAAGGGTTCAAGTTCCCGGTAGACACGGGTGAAACGGCTCGCCAGGGGAGAGTCGAGAATGATTGGCAAGTTGCTCCAGTCGATGCCATTCACAGGCGCTCGCTTGCTGGACGCCCTGCGATGCAGGATATCTTCCAGTTCGTAGAGCAGCTCCTGGGTACGGCCGATGCTGAAGGCCGGAATCAGCACCGTGCCTTGGTCGGCCAGGGCTTGTTCGAGCACCTGCTCGAGACGCTTGCGGCGATTGCGGCGGTCTTCGTGTAGACGATCGCCATAGGTACTTTCGATGACCAGGATATCGGCACGCTGGGGCGCCTTCGGCGCCGGCAGTATCGGTGCGTGGGGCGCACCGAGGTCGCCGGAGAACACTACGCGCTTGCGCTCGCCCGTCACGGGGTAGTGCAGGTCTACTTCGACATAGGCCGAGCCGAGGATGTGGCCGGCGCGCTGCAGGCGAATCCGCGCCGTCAGTTGCTCGCTATCAACCAGGTTGAACCAGGTTTTGTATGGCAAGGCGACGATGCGTTGTTCGATCAGCTTGAGGTAACGCGCCACCTTGGCCTGATCGCGGCTGAAGCCGAGCTTGAAGGCGTCCTCCAGCACGATGGGCAGGAGTTTCGCCGAAGGCTCGCTGCAGAGGATGGGGCCCTTGAATCCTGCGGCCAACAGATAGGGAATGCGCCCGACGTGATCGATATGCACGTGAGTGGCGATCAGCGCCCTGATACCCGCCAGGGAGAAATCGATATCGAGACGACCGGCTCCGGCCCGACCTTCGGGCGAGGTCTCAGCCCCCTGAAACAAGCCACAATCGACCAGAAGCGCGTGCTCGGCATCCATCTGCAACTGGTGACAGGAGCCCGTCACGCCGGAAACGGCGCCATGATGAAGAATGTTGGGGTACCGCACGAGTCAATCCCTTAACGCTGACGAAAACTACAGGGACTCAGCCCCAAGGTGCGGATCACTTAGCTCGGCAGAGGAGGTGCCGACGAATCAAAGACGGTGCTAGCTATGTGGCGATGTGATAGCCCGCACATTTTGCATGCTTTTTATTTTTTCGCAAGCAAGACGAAGGTTTGACGCCACGAAACCAGTCGGTCAGCGAACGGCCTCGCCCAGCGGTACTACTCGTCTTCGTTAACCCGATCGCGCAGCTCTTTGCCCGGTTTGAAATGCGGCACGAACTTGCCGTCCAGGCGCACCGACTGGCCGGTTTTCGGGTTGCGACCCACGCGCGGGGCGCGGTAGTGGAGGGAGAAACTGCCGAAGCCGCGAATTTCGATGCGGTCGCCAGTGGCCAATGCCTGGGACATTTGTTCCAGCATGGTCTTGATAGCCAGCTCGACATCCTTGGAGGACAGCTGACCTTGGTGGGTGACAATTCTTTCGATCAACTCCGACTTGGTCATGGTTTTCCCTTCTTTTTCAAGCGGCTAGATCACTCGATAGAGTGGTTTTAGCATGCTGATCAGCATTTGAACAGCCTAAAAAACAAGGTGTTAGCGCAATCTGGGGAGTGATCGCCTTATATCGCCGAGCGCATGCGCGCAAGCCCTAGCCCGGCAACGCCGCGCAGGCCATGGCGGCATCGGGCATCTACCGCACCTTTGTACGCATGCCGGCGGAAAACGCTTCCACCCTACCCCATAGCCATGGCGCTTCACGCTCGAGGTTTGCGGGTAAATCCATCTCGACAGTGGCGAGATTCAGGAAGGCGAGAAACAAAAAGGGCGACCCGAGGGTCGCCCTTTTCTTGATGGAGTTACCCGAACTTAGTTCTGGTTTTCCATCTGAGCACGGATCAGATCACCGATGGTGGTCGGGCCGGTGCTTTCAACGTCTTGCTTGTTACGCAGTTCCTTCATCGCGTCCTTCTCGTCCTCGACGTCTTTCGACTTGATGGACAGGCTGATAACGCGGGACTTGCGGTCGACGCTGATGATCTTGGCTTCGACTTCGTCGCCTTCCTTCAGAACGTTGCGCGCGTCTTCAACGCGGTCACGGCTGATTTCGGAGGCTTTCAGGGTAGCTTCGATCTCGTTGCCCAAGTCGATGATGGCGCCCTTGGCATCCACTTCCTTCACGACGCCACGGACGATGGTGCCCTTGTCGTTGATCGAGACGTAGTTGCTGAACGGATCGTCTTCCAGCTGCTTGATGCCCAGGGAGATGCGCTCGCGCTCCGGGTCAACCGACAGGATGACGGTTTCCAGCTCGTCGCCCTTCTTGAAGCGACGCACGGCCTCTTCGCCGGCTTCGTTCCAGGAGATGTCGGACAGGTGAACCAGGCCGTCGATGCCGCCGTCCAGACCAATGAAGATACCGAAATCGGTGATCGACTTGATGGTGCCGGAGATCTTGTCACCCTTGTTGAACTGACCGGAGAAGTCTTCCCACGGGTTGGTCTTGCACTGCTTGATACCCAGGGAGATACGACGACGCTCTTCGTCGATGTCCAGAACCATGACTTCCACTTCGTCGCCGACGTTAACGACTTTCGACGGGTGGATGTTCTTGTTGGTCCAGTCCATTTCGGAAACGTGTACCAGACCTTCAACGCCTTCTTCCAGCTCAGCGAAGCAGCCGTAGTCGGTCAGGTTGGTGACGCGCGCCATGACGCGGGTGTTTTCCGGGTAACGGGCCTTGATGGCAACCCACGGATCTTCGCCCAGCTGCTTCAGACCCAGGGAGACACGGTTGCGCTCGCGGTCGTACTTCAGGACCTTGACGTCGATCTCGTCGCCAACGTTGACGATCTCGGACGGGTGCTTGATGCGCTTCCAGGCCATGTCGGTGATGTGCAGCAGGCCGTCTACGCCGCCCAGGTCCACGAAGGCGCCGTAGTCGGTGAGGTTCTTGACGATACCTTTGACCTGCTGACCTTCCTGCAGGGATTCCAGCAGGGCTTCGCGCTCGGCGCTGTTCTCGGCTTCCAGCACGCTGCGGCGGGAAACGACAACGTTGTTGCGCTTCTGGTCCAGCTTGATGACCTTGAACTCGAGCTCTTTGCCTTCCAGGTGAGTGGTGTCACGCACCGGACGGACATCGACCAGGGAACCCGGCAGGAACGCGCGGATGCCGTTGACGTCAACGGTGAAGCCGCCTTTGACCTTACCGTTGATAACGCCCTTGACCACTTCTTCAGCGTTGAACGCAGCTTCCAGAACCAGCCAGGACTCAGCGCGCTTGGCTTTCTCGCGGGACAGCTTGGTTTCACCGAAGCCATCTTCAACCGCGTCCAGCGCAACGTGGACTTCGTCACCGACCTTGATGGTCAGCTCGCCTTGTTCGTTGAAGAACTGGTCGAGCGGGATGACGCCCTCGGACTTCAGACCGGCATGGACGGTAACCCAGTCACCGTCGATGTCGACGACGATGCCGGTGATGATGGCGCCCGGCTGCATGTCGAGGGATTTCAGGCTTTCTTCAAAAAGTTCTGCAAAGCTTTCGCTCATGTTGATTCCTGTTGTCAAGGGCGGGGATTCGCCCAAACCACACTCCAGACAATGTGGGTTCGTTCATGTAAAAAGAGGCCTGCGGGACTAGGACTGGTCTCCCGCATGCCTCCTTGCGAGCCGGTCAGCTTAGGCAGCTGTGGCTCTTACCCGGCGAGATCGCGATCGGCGACCTCGCGCAGAATGCGCTCTAACACTTGCTCGATGGACAGCTCGGTGGAATCCAGCAGGATTGCGTCAGCAGCCGGCTTGAGCGGCGCCACCGCGCGCTGGGTATCGCGCTCGTCGCGCGCCCGAATCTCGTCGAGAAGACTCGCGAGATTAACATCATCGCCCTTGGCCTTCAACTGCAAGTAGCGGCGACGCGCACGCTCCTCGGCGCTGGCGGTGAGGAAGACCTTCAACGGCGCATCGGGAAATACCACGGTGCCCATGTCGCGGCCATCGGCCACCAGCCCCGGCGCCTCCTGGAAGGCGCGCTGGCGCTGCAGCAGCGCTTCGCGCACCGCCGGCAGCGAGGCGACCATGGACGCGCCGGCGCCGATCTGTTCGTTGCGGATGGCGTCGGTCACTTCCTCGCCTTCGAGGACGATGCGTTTGCCGGTGAACTGCACGTCGAGGTGGGCGGCCAGTTGCTTGAGCGCCTCCTCGTTGGTCAGGTCGATGCCGTGGTTGCCGGCGGCGAAGGCCAGCAGGCGGTACAGCGCACCGGAGTCGAGCAGGTTCCAGCCCAGTTGCTTGGCCAGCAGGGCACAAAGCGTGCCCTTGCCGGAACCGCTCGGCCCGTCGACCGTGATCACCGGGGCGTTCATGCCTTGCCCTCTTCGGCCACCTGGATGCCGACTTCGGCCGCCAGGGCGAGGAAGTTGGGGAAGGAGGTGGCGACGTTGGCACAATCGTGAATGCGGATCGGCGCGCTGGCGCGCAGCGAGGCGACGCTGAAGGACATGGCGATACGGTGGTCGCCGTGCGCCCAGACTTCGCCGCCGCCGATGGCGCCACCTTCGATGACGATGCCGTCCGGAGTCGGCTCGGCCTTCACGCCCAGGGCGACCAGACCGTCAGCCATGACCTGGATACGGTCGGACTCCTTGACCCGCAGCTCCTCGGCGCCGCGCAGCACGGTGCGGCCGGAGGCAGCGGCGGCAGCGATGAACAGCACCGGGAATTCGTCGATGGCCAGCGGCACCAGGTCTTCGGGAATATCGATGCCCTTGAGCTTGGCCGAGCGCACGCGGATATCGGCCACCGGCTCGCCGCCCACCTCGCGCTGGTTTTCCAGGCTGATATCGCCGCCCATCAGCTTGAGGATATCGATCACCCCGGTGCGGGTCGGGTTGATGCCGACGTGCTCGAGCACCAGCTCGGAACCTTCGGCAATGCTCGCCGCCACCAGGAAGAAGGCCGCCGAGGAAATATCGGCCGGCACTTCGATACGGGTGGCGCTGAGCTTGTGCCCGGATTCGACGGTGGCGGTGCTGCCCTCCACGCTGACCGGGTAGCCGAAGCCGCGCAGCATGCGCTCGGTGTGGTCGCGGGTCGGCGCCGGCTCGGTCACCGAGGTCTTGCCGGCGGCGTACAGGCCGGCCAGCAGCAGGCAGGACTTGACCTGGGCGCTGGCCATCGGCATCTCGTAGTCCATGCCGGTCAGGCGCTGGCCGCCCTTGATGGTCAGCGGCGGACGCCCTTCCGGACCAGTCTCGATCACCGCGCCCATTTCACGCAGCGGCTTGGCCACACGGTTCATCGGACGCCTGGACAGCGAGGCGTCGCCGGTCAGGGTGGTGTCGAACGGCTGCGCGGCGAGCAGGCCGGAGAGCAGGCGCATAGAGGTGCCGGAGTTGCCCATGTACAGCGGGCCGGCCGGCGCCTTCAGGCCATTGAGGCCGACACCATGAATGGTGACGCGACCGTGGTGCGGGCCTTCGATCACCACGCCCATGTCGCGGAAGGCCTGCAGGGTGGCCAGGGCGTCTTCGCCTTCGAGGAAGCCCTCGACCTCGGTGGTGCCTTCGGCCAGCGAGCCGAGCATGATCGAGCGGTGCGAGATGGACTTGTCGCCGGGCACGCGAATGCGTCCGGACAGGCTGCTACCGGGTTTTGCCAGGAAAATCAGATCGGTCGAGTGCATAGCGTCCACATAGGCCCTGCGGGCCAGAATTTTGCTGAAATGTTCGCGGGCCACGCGGGCGCGGGTGAACACGCCCAGCAGTTGATGCCCATCCCCGGCGTCGACCGCGTCGCGCAGGGCGTCGAGGTCGTCGCGAAAGGTGTCCAGGGTGCGCAGCACGGCCTCGCGGTTGGCGAGGAAGATATCGTGCCACATCACCGGATCGCTGCCGGCGATCCGCGTGAAGTCGCGAAAGCCGCCGGCGGCGTAACGGAAAATCTCCAGGTTCTCGCTGCGCTTGGCCAGCGAGTCGACCAGAGTGAAGGCCAACAGGTGCGGCAGGTGGCTGGTGGCGGCAAGCACCTGATCGTGGTGCTCCACCTCCATCGACTCGACATCCGCACCCAGCTCGCGCCACAGGCCTTCCACCAGCGCCAGGGCCGCCTCGTCGCTGTGCTCGCAAGGCGTCAGGATGACCTTGTGGCGGCGGAACAGCGCCGCCTTGGCCGCCTCCACCCCGCTCTGCTCGGAGCCGGCGATGGGGTGGCCCGGCACCAGCCGCACCCTCTTGCCGGCGAAGGCCAGGCGCGCGGCGCGTAGCACATTGCCCTTGGCACTGCCGACGTCGGTCAGCACCGCATCGCCGAGATCGAGCTTGGCCAGCTCGGCCAGCAGCTTCTCCATGGCCAGGATAGGCACCGCCAGCTGGATCACATCGGCCCCCTGACAGGCGGCGGCCAGATCGGTCTCGCAGCGATCGACCACGCCCAGCTGCACCGCCAGGCGCCGCGACTCGGCATCCAGATCGACGCCCACCACCTCGCGACACAGGCCACTCTCGCGCAGGCCCTTGGCGAAGGAGCCGCCAATCAGGCCGAGGCCGACCACCACCAGGCGGCCGATCTTAGGGGCGCTCGATTGCACTGCGGTGACAGTCACGCCGACAACACCTTGGCCAGGGCCTCGAGGAAGCGCGCGTTCTCCTGCGGCAGGCCGATGGATACGCGCAGGAAATGGGGCATGCGATAGCCGGCCATCGGCCGCACTATCACGCCCTCGCGCAGCAGCGCCTGGTTGATCGACGCGGTGTCGCGACCGAAGTCGACGGCAATAAAGTTGCCCTTCGAGGCAATCCAGCTCAGACCCAGCGCGCGCAGGCCGTCCTGCAACTGATGCATGCCGGCATCGTTGAGGCGACGGCTCTCGGCCAGGTACTCGGTATCGGCGAGCGCCGCGCAGGCGGCGGCCAGGGCCAGGCTGTTGACGTTGAACGGCTGGCGCACGCGGTTGAGCACATCGGCGATGGCCGGCGAGCTGATCGCATAGCCCACGCGCAACGCCGCCAGGCCATAGGCCTTGGAGAAGGTGCGCGAAACCAGCAAGTTCGGGTAGCGGGCCAGGTAATCGAGGCCATCCGGCAGCTCATCGCCTTCGGCGTATTCGATATAGGCCTCGTCCAGCACCACCAGCACCGACTCCGGCACCTTGGCCAGGAAAGCGTCTAGCGCCGCTGGGCCGAACCAGGTGCCGGTCGGGTTGTTGGGGTTGGCGATGAACACCACGCGGGTATTGGCGTCGATGGCCGCGAGCATGGCGTCCAGGTCGTGGCCGTAGTCCCTGGCCGGCACCACCTTGCCCTGCGCGCCGACCGCCTGGGTGGCGATGGGGTAGACGGCGAAGGCGTAGTCGCTGAACACGGCGTTAAGCCCCGGCGCCAGGTAGGCGCGGGCGACCAGCTCGAGAATGTCGTTGGAGCCGTTGCCCAGGGTGACCTGCGCCGCGCCCACGCCGTAGCGGGCGGCCAGCGCGGTCTTGAGGGTGAAGCCATTGCCATCCGGATAACGGGTCAGCTCGTCCAGTTCGGCACGGATCGCCGCCAGCACCTTGGCGCTGGGGCCGAGCGGGTTCTCGTTGCTGGCCAGCTTGACGATGCCGGCCGGATCCAGGCCCAGCTCGCGGGCCAGTTCGTCGACCGGCTTGCCCGGCACATAGGGGGACAGCTTCTGCACGCCCGGCTGGGCCAGGGCTAGGAAATCGCAACTCATCACAAACCTCATTGTCTCGACCGAGCGCCACAGGCCTCGCAGGAGCGACTTCAGTCGCGAACATCGCGACTAAAGCCGCTCCTACGAGGACGCGGGTTACAGCACCGCCTTCGGATAGGAACCCAGCACCTTGAGCGCCACGGCCTCCTGGCCGATCTTCTCCAGCACGTCCTTGATCAGCGGGTCGCGGTGGTGGCCGACGAAGTCGATGAAGAACACGTAGGTCCACTTGCCGCTGCGCGAAGGACGAGTCTCGATGCGGGTCAGGTCGATGCCGTTGTTGTGGAACGGCACCAGGAGCTCGTGCAGCGCACCCGGCTTGTTGCGCATGGAGACGATGATCGAGGTCTTGTCGTCGCCGGTCGGCGGCACTTCCTGGCTGCCGATGATGAGAAAGCGCGTGGAGTTGTCCGGACGGTCCTCGATCTTCTCGGCCAGCTTGGTCAGGCCATACAGATTGGCCGCCATGTCGCCGGCGATGGCCGCGCTGTTCCACTCGCTCTTGACCCGCTTGGCGGCGTCGGCGTTGCTGGAGACCGCCACGCGCTCGACATTCGGGTAGTGCGCATCCAGCCACTTGCGGCACTGCGCCAGGGACTGGGCGTGGGAATAGATACGGGTGATCTTGTCGGTCTTGGTGGTCTCGCCGACCAGCAGGTGATGGTGGATGCGCAGCTCGACTTCGCCGCAGATCACCATGTCGTGCTCGAGGAAGCTGTCGAGGGTGTGGTTGATCGCACCCTCGGTGGAGTTCTCCACCGGCACCACGCCGAAGTTCACCGCACCGGCGGCCACTTCGCGGAACACCTCGTCGATGGCCGCCATCGGCACGCTGATCACCGCGTGACCGAAATGCTTCATCGCCGCGGCCTGGCTGAAGGTGCCTTCGGGACCGAGATAGGCGACTTTCAGCGGGTTCTCCAGGGCCAGGCAGGAGGACATGATCTCGCGGAACAGCCGCGCCATTTCCTCGTTGCCCAGCGGGCCCTGGTTGCGCTCCATGATGCGCTTGAGCACCTGGGCCTCGCGCTCGGGGCGGTAGAACACCGGCGACTCGCCTTCCTTGAGTTCCTTCATCTTCACCCGCGCCACTTCTTCGGCGCAGCGCGCGCGGTCGCTGATCAGCTCGAGGATGCGTTCGTCGAGGTTGTCGATGCGCAGGCGCAGGGCCTGCAGTTCCTGCTCGGACATCTCAGCCATGCTCCTTCTCGAACTCGGCCATATAGGCCACCAGCGCCTCGACCGCATCCATCCCGACCGCGTTGTAGATGGAGGCACGCATGCCGCCCACCGAGCGATGGCCCTTGAGATTGAGCAGGCCGCGCGCGTCGGCGCCGGCGAGGAAGACCTTGTCCAGCTTCTCGTCGGCCAGGCGGAACGGCACGTTCATCCAGGAACGGGCGTTGTGGGCGATGGGGTTGCTGTAGAAATCGCTGCCGTCGATGGCCTTGTACAGCAGGTCCTTCTTGGCGCGGTTGATACGCTCCATGGCCTCGACGCCGCCCTGCTCCTTGAGCCACTGGAACACCAGGCCGGACAGGTACCAGGAATAAGTGGCCGGGGTGTTGTACATCGAGCCGTTGTCGGCCGAGACCTTGTAGTCGAGCATGGTCGGGCAGCTGGAGCGGGCGCGGCCGAGCAGGTCCTCGCGCACTATCACCACCACCAGGCCGCTGGGGCCGATGTTCTTCTGCGCGCCGGCGTAGATCAGGCCGAACTGCGAGACGTCGAGCGGGCGCGAGAGGATGTCCGAGGACATGTCCGCCACCAGCGGGGTATCGCCGGTCTGCGGCACCCAGTCGAACTGCAGGCCACCGATGGTCTCGTTGCTGCAGTAGTGCAGGTAGGCCGCGCCCTTGGACAGCTGCCAGTCGTTCTGCCCCGGGATGGCGAAGTAGTCGTGCGCCTTGGCGCTGGCGGCGACGTTGATGCGCCCGTAGCGACGCGCTTCCTCGATGGCCTTCTTCGACCAGATGCCGGTCTCGACGTAATCGGCCACGCCCTCTTCCGGCAGCAGGTTCAGCGGAATCTCGGCGAATTGCTGGCTGGCGCCGCCCTGGAGGAACAGCACCTTGTAGTCGTTGGGCACGGCGAGCAGGTCGCGCAGGTCCTGTTCGGCCTGGCTGGCGATGGCCACGTACTCGTCGCTGCGGTGGCTCATTTCCATCACCGACAGGCCCTTGCCCTGCCAGTCGAGCATCTCGGCCTGGGCGCGTTCCAGTACGGCGGTCGGCAGCGCGGCCGGGCCGGCGCAGAAGTTAAAAGCTCGCTTGCTCACGTCTGTCTCTCTCAGATTCACAGAACGCCACCACCAGGCGATGGCATGTCCACACTGTCACCGCGCCTGTGGGGGCGCTTCAGCGGCGACAATCGCGGCTAAAGCCCCCACGGAGCCCGATTTCACTCCTCGCTGCCGTCCTCGGCGTCGGCGACCGGCGCCTCGGCGGATTCGGCGACTTCGGCGCCCTCCTCGCCTTCGACCAGCTCCTCGTCCTCGACCACGGTCGGTTCCTGCACCCGCTCCAGGCCGACCAGGGTCTCGTCCTTGGCCAGCTTGATCAGGGTCACGCCCTGGGTGTTGCGGCCGGAGCTGGAGACCTCGTCGACGCGGGTACGCACCAGGGTACCCTGGTCGGAGATCAGCATGATTTCCTCGCCGTCCTGCACCTGGATGGCGCCGACCAGCTTGCCGTTACGTTCGTTGCTGACCATGGCGATCACGCCCTGGCCGCCGCGACCGCGACGGGGGAAGTCGCCCAGGTGGGTACGCTTGCCATAGCCGCGCTCGGAGGCGGTGAGGATCTGCGCGCCGGCTTCGGGGATCAGCATGGAGATCAGGCGCTGGCCTTCCGGCAGGCGCATGCCGCGCACGCCACGGGAAATACGGCCCATGATACGCACGTGTTTTTCCTGGAAGCGGATGACCTTGCCGCCGTCGGAGAACAGCATGACTTCCTTGGCGCCGTCGGTGATGGCCGCGGCGATCAGGGTGTCGCCTTCCTCCAGCTTCAGCGCGATCAGACCGGCGCTGCGCGGACGACTGAACTGCACCAGCGGGGTCTTCTTCACGGTACCGAAGGCGGTGGCCATAAAGATGTAGGCGCCGGTCGGCTCGTCGTTGGCCAGTTCGGTCTCGCCGTCTTCGGCCGGCTCGGCGGCAGGCGCTTCGGCCTCGACCACTTCGCCTTCGATCAGCACGCCTTCGTCGTCCAGGTCTTCGTCAGCACCGGCGCTCTGCTGCAGGGCTTCCAGGTCGATCTGCAGCATCGCGGTGATGCGCTCGCCCTCGTCCAGCGGCAACAGGTTGACCAGCGGACGACCGCGCGCGGTACGCGAGGCCTCGGGAATCTCGAAGGTGCGCAGCCAGTAGACCTTGCCCTTGCTGGAGAACAGCAGCAGGGTGGCGTGGCTGTTGGCGACCAGCAGGTGTTCGACGTAGTCCTCGTCCTTCACCCCGGTGGCCGACTTGCCCTTGCCGCCGCGGCGCTGCGCCTCGTAGGCGGCCAGCGGCTGGCTCTTGGCGTAGCCGCCGTGGGAGATGGTGACCACGCGCTCTTCTTCGGTGATCAGGTCGGCGATGGTCAGATCCATGCGCGAAGCGACGATTTCGGTACGGCGGGCGTCGCCGAACTCGGCCTTGACCTTCTCCAGCTCCTCGCGAATCACTTCCATCAGCCGCTCGGGGCTGGTCAGGATGTGGATCAGCTCGCCGATCAGCTGGAGGATTTCCTGGTACTCGGCCAGCAGCTTCTCATGCTCCAGGCCGGTCAGGCGGTGCAGGCGCAGCTCGAGGATGGCCTGGGCCTGCTCCGGCGACAGGTAGTACTTGCCGTCGCGCAGGCCGTATTGCGCATCCAGGCCTTCCGGGCGGCAGGAGTCGGCGCCGGCGCGCTCGACCATGGCCTCCACGGCAGACGATTCCCAAGCGGTGGCGATCAGGCGCTCCTTGGCTTCGGCCGGGGTCGGCGAGGCCTTGATCAGCTCGATCACCGGGTCGATGTTGGACAGGGCGACCGCCTGGCCTTCGAGGATATGGCCGCGCTCGCGCGCCTTGCGCAGCTCGTAGACGGTACGCCGGGTCACCACTTCGCGGCGGTGACGGACGAACACTTCGAGCATGTCCTTGAGGTTCAGCGTCTTCGGCTGGCCGTCGACCAGCGCCACCACGTTGATGCCGAACACGCTCTGCATCTGGGTCTGGGCGTACAGGTTGTTCAGCACCACGTCCGGCACTTCACCACGACGCAGCTCGATCACCACGCGCATGCCGTCCTTGTCGGACTCGTCGCGCAGCTCGGTGATGCCTTCGATCTTCTTCTCTTTGACCAGCTCGGCGATCTTCTCGATCAGACGCGCCTTGTTCAGCTGGTACGGCAGCTCGGTGACCACCAGCTGCTGGCGGCCGCCGACCTTGTCGATGTCCTCGACCTCGACGCGGGCGCGGATATAGATGCGCCCGCGACCGGTGCGATAGGCCTCGATGATACCGGCACGGCCATTGATGATGCCGGCGGTGGGAAAGTCGGGACCCGGGATGTACTGCATCAGGTCGTCGACGGTCAGGTCGGCGTTGTCGATCAGCGCCAGGCAGCCGTCGATCACTTCACCGAGGTTGTGCGGCGGGATGTTGGTGGCCATGCCCACGGCGATACCGGACGAGCCGTTGACCAGCAGGTTCGGCACCTTGGTCGGCATCACCGCAGGAATCTGTTCGGTGCCGTCGTAGTTGGGCACCCAGTCGACGGTTTCCTTGTCCAGGTCGGCCAGCAGCTCATGCGCCAGCTTGGCCATGCGCACCTCGGTGTAACGCATGGCCGCGGCGTTGTCGCCGTCCACCGAACCGAAGTTGCCCTGGCCGTCCACCAGCATGTAGCGCAGGGAGAAGTCCTGGGCCATGCGCACGATGGTGTCGTACACGGCGGTGTCGCCGTGCGGGTGGTACTTACCGATCACGTCACCGACCACACGGGCGGACTTCTTGTATGGCTTGTTCCAGTCGTTGCCCAGCTCGCTCATCGCGAACAGCACGCGACGGTGCACCGGCTTCAAGCCGTCGCGCGCGTCCGGCAGTGCACGCCCGACGATCACGCTCATCGCGTAGTCGAGGTAGGACTGTTTCAGCTCGTCTTCGATATTGACCGGGAGGATTTCTTTGGCCAGTTCGCCCATGAGAAGCCTGGTTCCTTTTTCTGGTGAAACTCCGCGTCATTCTTCCTGAACGCCATGGAGTACGTCGCCATGGCCTCAGGCCATCAGCGACTCACGACAAATCAACGAGTTATGCCACGATTCGATGCAGTGAAGGCGGCCGCGAGCAGCCCCCTTGAAAACTGCCGGAGATTACCACAAAGCGTGCCGCACACCTACCCCGGAACCGGCCCAGGGCGGGACGAGAGGACGGCGGGCCAGCCCACCGCGAATGGCGAGGGTCGAGCGCCGATGGACGCCGCGAACGACACCGCCTCACCTGGTGCGAAGCAGCACAGCCAGCTCAGTGCAGACGCTTGCGACACATCAACTGGGCCATCTTGGCGCTGTCCGGGCGCTCGACCACACCTTTCTCGGTCACGATGTAATCGATCAGATCGGCAGGCGTCACGTCGAACACCGGATTGACCACCGACACCTCCGCTGCCACCCGCTGCCCGGCGACTTCCAGCAGCTCGGCGCCGTCACGCTCCTCCAGGACGATGTCCTCGCCGCTTTCCAGCGCCATGTCGATGGTCGAGCTGGGCGCCACCACCATGAAGCGCACGCCGTGGTGCATGGCGTTGACCGCCAGCTGATAGGTGCCGATCTTGTTGGCCACGTCGCCGTTGGCGGTGATGCGGTCGGCGCCGACTATCACCCAGCTGATGCCCTTGGTCTTCATCAGGTGCGCCGCCGCGGCGTCGGCGTTCAGGCTCACCGGCACGCCGTCGCCGGCCAGCTCCCAGGCGGTCAGGCGCGCACCCTGCAGCCAGGGCCGGGTCTCGTCGACATGCACGCGCTCGACCAGGCCCTCCAGATGAGCCGCACGGATCACCCCCAGAGCGGTGCCGAAGCCGCCGGTGGCCAGGGCGCCGGCGTTGCAGTGGGTCAGCAGCACCTGCGGATTGCCCTGATGCTTGCGGATCAGCTCCATGCCCAGCTGGGCCATGGTCAGGTTGGCTTCGCGGTCGCTGGTGTGGATGGCGACGGCCTCGGCTTCGAGCTGGGCCAGCACCTCTTCGCCGTCCTTGAGCCGCTGCAGGCGCTCGCGCATGCGCTGCAGCGCCCAGGACAGGTTGACCGCGGTCGGCCGCGACTCGCCGAGCCGGGCGAAGTCGGCCTCCAGCGCCGCGCGCCAGTCGCCGCCGGCCTGCAGCCGCGCACGCGCCGCCAGCACCAGACCATAGGCGACGGCGATGCCGATGGCCGGCGCACCGCGCACCACCATGTCGGTGATCGCCTCGGCCACCGCTGCCGCCGAATCGAAGCGCAGCCAGGTCTGGCGCTGCGGCAACCGACGCTGATCGAGCAGGTACAGGGCGCCGTCGCGCCAGTCGATTGCCTGAACCTTCTCCGCCGCCAGCAATTGCTCGCGCATCGCACACCTCGCCCTTCGCCGCCAAAAAATCGCGGATTATACGCAGACAAGCAGCTGCCGACCGAAGAATCCAGCCGCGCCGCGCCGGCCTTCGACTTCAAGCGCCGGATATTCCTCTATACACTGGCGACCTCCACACGCAACCTTCACGCCAAGCGGACCGCCGACCATGCCCGACGCCCCTCTCGACCTGCTGCTCCTGCCCACCTGGCTGGTGCCCGTGGAGCCGGCCGGCGTGGTGCTGCGCGAGCATGCCCTGGGCATCCGCGACGGCCGCATCGTCCTGCTCGCGCCGCGCGCCGAGGCCCTGCGCCAGCCCGCCCGCGAGGTGCGCGAACTGCCGGACTGCCTGCTCGCCCCCGGCCTGGTCAACGCCCACGGCCATGCCGCCATGAGCCTGCTGCGCGGCATCGCCGACGACCTGCCGCTGATGACCTGGCTGCACGAGCACATCTGGCCGGCCGAGGCCAAGTGGGTCGACGAGGCCTTCGTCCGCGACGGCACCGACCTGGCCATCGCCGAGCAGCTCAAGGGCGGCATCAGCTGTTTCTCCGACATGTACTTCTACCCGCAGGTCGCCGCCGAGCGGGTGCACAACGCCGGCATGCGCGCGCAGATCACCATTCCCGTGCTGGACTTCGCCATCCCCGGCGCACGCGACGCCGCCGAGGCGCTGCGCAAGGGCCTGCAGCTGTTCGACGACCTCAAGCAGCACCCGCGCATCCGCATCGCTTTCGGCCCGCACGCCCCCTACACGGTGAGCGACGACAAGCTCGAGCAAATCCGCGTGCTGGCCGACGAGCTGGACGCCGGCATCCATATGCACGTGCACGAGACCGCCCAGGAAGTGACCGAGGCCCTGGCCCAGCGCGGCGAGCGGCCGCTGGCCCGCCTGGCCCGGCTCGGCCTGCTCGGCCCGCGCTTCCAGGCCGTGCACATGACCCAGATCGACGACGCCGACCTGGCGCTGCTGGTGGAGCACAACTGCAGCGTGATCCACTGCCCGGAATCCAACCTCAAGCTGGCCAGCGGCTTCTGCCCGGTCGAGCGCCTGTGGCAGGCCGGGGTCAACGTCGCCATCGGCACCGACGGCGCGGCGAGCAACAACGACCTCGACCTGCTCGGCGAGACCCGCACTGCCGCGCTGCTGGCCAAGGCGGTGGCCGGCTCGGCCACCGCCCTGAACGCCCACAGCGCGCTGCGCATGGCCACCCTGGGCGGCGCCCGCGCGCTCGGCCTGGACGCCCAGATCGGCTCGCTGGAGGTCGGCAAGCTGGCCGACCTGGTCGCCTTCGACCTCTCGGGGCTGGCCCAGCAGCCGATCTACGACCCGGTGTCGCAGCTGATCTACGCCAGCGGCCGCGACTGCGTGAAGCACCTGTGGATCGGCGGCAAGCAGCTGCTCGACGAGCGCCGCCTGACGCGCATGGACGAAGACGAGCTGATCGCCCGGGCCAGGGCCTGGGGCGAGCGGATCGCCAAGCGGTAGTCCGGATGAAATCCGGAAAATAGCGGTCCGCCCAGGCCACAACGCCGATACGACTGCGACAAACTGACATACATTGAGAGTCCCCGCGTCGCCCAATGCCGCCGCCGAAACTGGCAACATGGGCGGCACACCGAATTCAAGGCTTTTGCAGAGAACCCTATGAGCAACGTCGACCGCGCCGAAATCGCCAAATTCGAGGCCCTGGCCCATCGCTGGTGGGACCTTCAGAGCGAGTTCAAACCCCTGCACGACATCAACCCGCTGCGGGTCAACTGGATCGACGAACGCGTCGGCCTGGCCGGCAAGCGCGTGCTGGACGTCGGCTGCGGCGGCGGCATTCTCAGCGAGGCAATGGCCCAGCGCGGCGCCACGGTGATGGGCATCGACATGGGCGAGGCGCCGCTGTCGGTGGCCCAGCTGCACCAGCTGGAGTCCGGCGTCGAGGTGGAGTACCGGCAGAGCACCGCCGAAGCCCTGGCCGAGGAACTGCCCGGCCAGTTCGACGTGGTCACCTGCCTGGAGATGCTCGAACACGTGCCCGACCCGTCCTCGGTGATCCGCGCCTGCCACAAGCTGGTCAAGCCCGGCGGCCAGGTGTTCTTCTCCACCATCAACCGCAATCCCAAGGCCTACCTGTTCGCGGTGATCGGTGCCGAGTACCTGCTGCGCCTGCTGCCGCGCGGCACCCACGATTTCAAGAAATTCATCCGCCCCTCCGAGCTGGGCGCCTGGAGCCGCGCCGCCGGCCTGGAGGTCAAGGATATCGTCGGCCTGACCTACAACCCGCTGACCAAGCACTACAAGCTGGAAGCCGACGTCGACGTCAACTACATGATCCAGACCCTGAAGGAGGCCTGATGCGCCTGCGCGCGGTTCTCTTCGACATGGACGGCACCCTGCTCGACTCGGCGCCGGACTTCATCGCCATCACCCAGGCCATGCGCGCCGCCCGCGGCCTGCCGCCGCTGGCGGACAAGGCGATTCGCGACCAGGTCTCCGGCGGCGCCCGCGCCATGGTCGCCTGCGCCTTCGCCGACGACCCGGACTCGGCCGCCTTCGAGGCCCTGCGCCAGGAATTCCTCGAACGCTACCAGGAGCACTGCGCGGTGCTGACCCGCCCCTTCGACGGCATCGACGCCCTGCTCGGCGACATCGAGCAGGCGCGCCTGCTGTGGGGCGTGGCCACCAACAAGCCGCTGCGCTACGCCGAGCCGATCATGCAGCGCCTGGGCCTGGCCCAGCGCTCGGCCGTGCTGGTCTGCCCGGATCACGTCGAACAGAGCAAGCCGGCGCCGGACATGCTGCTGCTGGCCTGCGAGCAGCTCGGCGTGCAGCCCGGCGAAGTGCTGTTCATCGGCGACGATGCGCGGGACATCGAGTCTGGCCGCGCCGCCGGCTGCAAGACCGCGGCGGTCACCTACGGCTATATCCACCCCGACGACAACCCACGCCACTGGGGCGCCGACGTGGTGGTCGACCACCCGCTGGAACTGCGCGCCGTGCTCGACCGCGCGCTCTGCAGCTGCTGACTCGTTGGGCTTCGCTGCGCTCAACCCAACCTACGCCATCACGAGATACGATCCATGTTCGACTATCAAGCCCGCCCCAACCTGCTCAAGGATCGGGTGATCCTGATCACCGGCGCCGGTCGCGGCATCGGCGCGGCGGCGGCCAAGAGCTTCGCCGCCCATGGCGCCACCGTGCTGCTGCTGGGCAAGACCGAAGCCAACCTCAGCCAGGTCTACGACGAGATCGAGGCCGCCGGCCATCCGCAGCCGGTGGTGATTCCCTTCAATCTGGAAACCGCCCTGCCGCACCAGTACGACGAACTGGCGGTGATGATCGAGAACGAATTCGGCCGCCTCGACGGCCTGCTGCACAATGCCTCGATCCTCGGCCCGCGCACGCCGCTGGAGCAGCTCTCCGGCGACAACTTCGTGCGCGTGATGCACGTCAACGTCAACGCCATGTTCATGCTCAGCAGCACCCTGCTGCCGCTGCTCAAGCTGTCGGACGACGCCTCGGTGCTGTTCACCTCCAGCAGCGTCGGGCGCAAGGGCCGCGCCTACTGGGGCGCCTACGCGGTATCCAAGTTCGCTACCGAGGGCCTGATGCAGGTGATGGCCGACGAACTGGACGGCATCGGCAACGTGCGCGCCAACAGCGTCAACCCCGGCGCCACCCGCACCGCCATGCGCGCCCAGGCCTATCCGGGCGAGAACCCGGCCAGCCGTCCGCTGCCGGAGGAGATCATGCCGGTCTACCTCTACCTGATGGGCCCGGACAGCAGCGGCGTCAACGGCCAGGCCTTCGACGCCCAGTAAAGCCAAGGCAGACCCGGCGCCCGCCGCCGGGTTACGCCGCGACAGAAATCCGCCGCCCGCCGGCGCAAGCGGCATCAGATTGCCACCTCCCCGCCGGACAACCGGCAAAAGCCGGCCATTGGCCACCTTTCACGATACATAAGTGACTGACTTCACAGGGCTTTCACCGCATTTGAACCAGCTGGCATGAAATTCGCTCTAACCCTCTCGTCGTCGCTACATCGCGCCAGAGGATCAGCTCCATGGTTCCCCCCAACCAGACCAACACCATCGATTTCGACGCGGCCAAGCTGCAGCGTCTGGGCTTCACCGGCAACCGCAACCTGCCGCTCAAGCCCGCCAGCCTGGTCGAGCTGCGCCAGCAGCTGGGCCTGCAGCTGCAGACCAGCCTGGACGCCGAGCGCATCGTCAGCCTGTTCTTCCGCGAAGTGCAGCGCCTGGTGCCGCTCGATGCCCTGGCCTTCGCCCATCCGACCCACGACCTGCGCCTGGAGCTGGGCGAACGGGCGCCGCACTCGGCCGGCTACCGCCTGAGCCACGAGGGCGAGTACCTGGGCGAACTGATCTTCCGCCGCAAGCTGCGCTTTGCCGACGACGAACTGGCGCAACTGGAATCGCTGCTGGCCTGCCTGCTGTTTCCGCTGCGCAACGCCCTGCTCTACCGTACCGCGCTGCAGAACGCGCTGCGCGACCCGCTGACCGACACCGGCAACCGCATCGCCATGGACCAGGTACTGCAGCGCGAGGTGGACCTGGCCCGGCGCAACCTGCAGCCGCTGTCGCTGCTGATGCTGGATATCGATCACTTCAAGCAGATCAACGACAGCCACGGCCACGCCCTCGGCGACGAGGTACTCAAGGCCGTGGCGCAGACCCTGAAGAACCAGCTGCGCAATATCGACATGGTGTTCCGCTACGGCGGCGAGGAGTTTCTCGTGGTGCTCTCCAACACCTGCCGCGAGGCCGCGGCGCTGGTCGGCGAGCGCTTGCGCTACGCCGTGCTGGAACTGCAGTGCCTGGACGGCGGCCGGCCGATCGAGGTGTCCATCAGCCTCGGTTGCGCCAGCCTGCTGCCGGGCGAGTCCAGCGAAAGCCTGCTGCGCCGCGCCGACGGCGCCCTGTATATCGCCAAACGCGAGGGACGCAATCGCCTGACCATGGCGGGATAGAGGCCGCGGCAAGCTGCAGGTTCGTAGCCCCAAGGGTGACAAACACGAATGGCAGGACAAAAAAAGGGGCCCCATACGGAGGCCCCTTTTTTCTGGCTGACGCTTAGCGCTTGCGGCCGAAGCCCGGACGCTGGCCGTCGCCGGCCGGCGGACGCTTGCTCGGCGCAGCCGGGCGCGGTTTGCGCGCGGGACGCTCGGCCAGCTCCACCGCCGGGCGCGGCTGGCGTTTCTTCACGTCGCTCGGTCGCTCGGCCACCGGCGTGCCGCGACCACCCTCGCGACGCTCGCCGCTGTCCTTGCGTGGCGCGCGCTGCGGACGTTGTTCACCGCCCTGCGAACGCGGCGCACGGGCCGGACGGGCGCCTTCTCCGGCCGCCTCGTCCGCGGCCGGGCGCAGCACGCGCTTGGCCCGCGGGTCCACCGGCTTGGCCGACTTGCGCTGCAGACGATCGAGCTTCTCGCGCACCTTCTCCTTCATCGCCGGCAGCGCCTGCGGGGTCAGGCCGACCTCGGCGCTGAGGATGTCCACCTCGCGCTGGTCCATCTCGCGCCAGCGGCCCATGGTCAGCTCGGAGGTGAGGAATACCGGACCGAAGCGCACCCGCTTCAGGCGACTGACCACCAGCCCCTGGGACTCCCACAGACGACGCACCTCGCGGTTGCGGCCTTCCATTACCACGCAGTGGTACCAGTGGTTGAAGCCCTCGCCGCCGGGCGCTTCCTTGATGTCGGTGAACTTGGCCGGGCCATCCTCGAGCATGACGCCGCGCTTGAGGTTCTCCAGCATCTCCTCGGTGACTTCGCCGCGTACGCGCACGGCGTACTCGCGGTCCATCTGGTAGGAGGGGTGCATCAGGCGGTTGGCCAGTTCGCCGTCGGTGGTGAACAGCAGCAGGCCGGTGGTGTTGATGTCAAGGCGACCGATATTGATCCAGCGCCCCTCTTTCGGCCGCGGCAGGCGGTCGAACACGGTAGGCCGGCCTTCCGGGTCATCGCGGGTGCAGATTTCGCCGTCCGGCTTGTTGTAGATCAGCACGCGGCGCACCGAGCCGGCGATCTCTTCGCGCTTGAGCAGGCGGCCGTCGAGGGCGATGGCGTCATGGCTGTCGACGCGCTGGCCGAGGCTGGCGGTGGCGCCATTGACCTTGACCCGACCTTCGCCGATCCAGGTCTCGATCTCGCGACGCGAGGCCAGGCCCAGACGAGCCAGGACTTTCTGCAGTTTCTCGCCTGCAGGACGCGGTTGTTCGTGCTCTGTCATCTTGGGCACCTCCCGGTGTAGTAACGGATGATCGAAGGGGCGCGAATCATACGCGCGGCAGGACTCTTAGGGTAGCCGAGAGTTACAACTTGCGCCGGCCGGTCGCCTGCAGCGCCAGCAGGCGCATGTCGGCCTCGGCCAGCAGCACCCGCCGCCCGGCCTTGTCCAGACGCTTCCAGCCCTTGATTTCCTGGCGGCTGCGACCGCAGCCCAGGCAGATATCCTGCTCGAATTCGCAGACCTTGATGCAGGGACTCTTGCTCATTTGATCTCCTAGATCAGGAAGGATCGGATGCGCCCAAGCATATAGGCCTGTTGAGCGGTAAAGAGATTGAAGGATTCGATGCCGCCGTTAAATGCACTCAATGCCGTGACCTGGCCGCACGGTGCACTGCTTTAGCAATGCCGGACTGTTCCAATAAAAATGCTCAATAATTCCCACTAAATGAGAAGGTAATTTCACCAGACGAAAAAAATCATCAAGGATGTCACCATGCACTATCCAAACCCTACCGATCGCCTGCTGCAAATCCTCGTCGCCCTCGGCCAGGCACCCCACGCCCTGTCGGCCAAGGCGCTATCGAGCAGCCTTGGTCAGCCCTTGAGCAGCACCTACCGGCACCTCAATACGCTGCTGCGCTGGGGGCTGGCCGAGGAACAAGGGCACGGGCGCTACCTGCCGGGTCCGGCCTGCCTGCTGCTGGCCAAACGCTTCGACCGCGACTCGACCCTGGTCAGCCTGGCCAAACCCGAACTGCGTCGCCTCGCCGAACTGAGCAAGGAAAGCGTTGGCCTGATGGTGCCAAGCAACGGCCAGGTGATCTGCGTCGAACTGATCGACAGCCCTCAGCCGTTGCGCTGCTGCTACCAGAAAGGCCTGGCCCAGCCGCTACTGCATGGCGCTTCTGCCAAAGCGCTGCTTGCCCACCTTGCCGCAGCCGAGCGCGACGCTCTGCTCGCCGAGCATGGCCTTGATGAACAGCAACGCGCCGCACTGCTGGAGGAGCTGGCAGCCATACGCAAGCGTGGCCACGCCTCCAGCCAGGGCGAGATCGACGAAGGCGTATGGGGCGTCAGCGCCGCCCTGATCGACAGCCGCGGCCGCCTGCACGGGGCCCTGAGCCTAATGGGGCCGAGCAGCCGAGTGCAGCCTAGAGCAGAACAACTGCAACGCTGGACCCAGGAAAGCGCCGCCAGACTCAGCGCCCGCCTCGACTAACCGACAGGAGCCCACCATGCACGCCCTACTCGATCTGACACCCTGGCAAGGCCGTATCGACGCCGATGAAGGGGAGCGTGCGCGGCGCTGGCACCAATGGGTTCGCCCCGTGACCAGCGCCCAAGAACCTAGCGCAGTCCTGCTGGGTTTCGCCAGCGATGAGGGCGTACAGCGCAACCAGGGCCGTGTTGGCGCCTGCGAAGGCCCGCTGGCTCTGCGCCGCGCCCTGAGCAACCTGGCCTGGCATGGCCAGCGGACGCTGTACGATGGCGGCGACGTCGCCTGCCGCGACGGCGACCTGGAAGGCGCGCAACAGCGCTTCGCTGCAGATATCCAGAACCTGCTCGACGCCGGTCATTTCCCTATCGGCCTGGGTGGCGGCCATGAAATCGCTTTCGCCAGTTACAACGGCCTTGCCGATCACCTGGCCAGTCAGCAACCCGAGGCGCGCATCGGCATCCTCAACTTCGACGCCCACTTCGATCTACGCCACGCCGCACTCGCCTCCTCCGGCACGCCATTTAGGCAGATCGCCGAACGCTGCTCCCGTGAAGACCGTCCGTTCAACTACTGCTGCCTGGGCGTGAGTCGAGCAAACAATACCGCCGCCCTGTTCGATGCGGCCGAACGATTGCAGGTGCGCTACCTGCTCGATCACCAGATGCACACTGGCAACCTGCCACTGATCGAACGGACGCTCGACGCCTTCCTCGATGAGATCGACCACCTTTATCTGACCCTCTGCCTGGACGTGCTGCCCGCGGCCCAGGCCCCCGGGGTCAGCGCCCCAGCCGCGCATGGCGTCGAGTTGGCACTGGTTGAGCACCTGTTGCGGCGGATCAAAACGAGCAGCAAGTTGCGCCTGGCCGACATCGCCGAACTCAATCCACGCCTCGACATCGACTCCCACACCGCTCGCTGTGCGGCACGCCTGGTGGCGTGCCTGCTCGAGTAATCAGCAACCCCAGCCACCGTCCCAACCTAGAGAACAATGATAATGATCACCCTGAACCTGGACGCCCTGACCACCACGGCGCTTGCCCTGCTCCTTCTTGCCGGCGGCGTCGTGATCAAGCGGCGCAGCCGCGTACTGACCTTTCTTTGCGTGCCGGCCCCGGTCGTCGCCGGCTTCAGCTTTGCCCTCATCGTGTGGCTGCTGCGCAAGCTCGGAGTACTCGAACTGACCCTGGATACCGCCCTGCAAGGCCCGCTGATGGTTGCCTTCTTCA
Source organism: Pseudomonas sp. AOB-7 (assembly GCF_003696305.1). Lineage (GTDB taxonomy): Bacteria > Pseudomonadota > Gammaproteobacteria > Pseudomonadales > Pseudomonadaceae > Aquipseudomonas. Next base: position 266,650 of record NZ_RFFK01000004.1, read on the forward strand.
CTACCATCGGTCTCGGCGGCAGCCTCGCGCTACTGCGTCATGGCGGCAAGGCACTGTTCGTCTATCTCGGCGCGTGCTGGGCACTGGCGATCCTGCAGAACCTCGTGGGCGTCGGCGCTGCCGGGCTATTCGACCTGGACCCGTTGCTGGGCCTGATGGCCGGTGCCGTATCGCTGGAAGGGGGATTCGGCGCCGCTGCTGCCTTCGGCCCGGTGGCTGAAAGCCTGGGCGCTCAGGGCGCAACAACCGCCGCGCTGGCCGCAGCAACCTTCGGCATGGTTGCCGGCGGTCTGCTTGGCACACCGGTAGCGCGCTGGCTAATCAGCCGCCACCAACTGCGCATCGACAGCCAGGCCAGCAGCGAGCTGAACCAGCTCGCGCGGGCCGGCCAGGGCAGCCTAGGCCAGCTCGACAGCGCCACCCTGCTGCGCCTGCTGACCTGCATTCTGGTGATCATGGTGCTCGGTTTTTGGCTCGGTGGCGCACTGGACCAACATCTCGGGGTGGTGCTACCCAGCTACGTGGGCGCCATGTTCGTCGCCATCCTGCTGCGCAATATCAATGACCGCGCTCGCCTGATTGAACTGCCGGACAACGCCATCAATACCCTCGGCGACGTCAGCCTGGGCTTGTTCCTGACCATGGCGATGATGAGCCTGAAATTCTGGGAGTTGGAACAGCTCGGCCTGCCGCTGCTGGGCGTGCTCCTGATCCAGGTGGTAGTCATACTGCTGCTCACCGTGTTCGTGCTGTTCCGCCTGCTGGGAAAGGACTACGACGCGGCGGTGCTCTGCGCCGGCTTCATGGGCCATGGTCTGGGCGCCACGCCCAATGCAGTGGCGAACATGGGCGCAGTGTGCGAACACTACAAGGTGTTCTCCTACAAAGCCTTCATCATCGTGCCGCTGTGCGGTGCGGTACTGATCGACATCGTTGCTCTGCCAGCGATCACCTGGTTCCTCAACGCCTTCGCGCCGTGAAAACACCTCGGCGGACGCCTCAAGCGTCCGCCGAGCCTGGCGACACTTCATCGCTATCCAGTTCGGCGACGACCTCTTGCGGCATGTCATTGCGCAGGTCGTCGAAATCGGTCTTCAACCCCTGCTCCATGGTGTCCAGTTCGGCCAGCAGGCTACGGAAGCTGGTTTCCTCGCGCGGTTCGGCGACTTCGCCGCCTTCCTGCAACGCCAGGTCAGCGCGCGCCTGCAGCCCTGCCGGCACCACGGCGTCGTCGTCCAGGGCCAGCTCGGGCTCCGGCTCCAGCTCGCGCAGGGCGGCCAGCGGCGGCAGCTCGTCGAGGCTCTTCAGGTTGAAGTGGTCGAGAAAGCCCTTGGTGGTGGCGAACATCGCCGGGCGCCCGGGCACGTCGCGGTAGCCGACCACGCGAATCCACTCGCGCTCGAGCAGGGTCTTGGTGATGTTGCTGTTGACCGCCACGCCGCGCACGTCCTCGATCTCGCCGCGGGTGATGGGCTGGCGGTAGGCGATCAGCGCCAAGGTTTCCAGCAGCGCACGCGAGTAGCGCTGCGGACGTTCCTCCCACAGCCGGCCGACCCAGGGGGCGAAACGCTCGCGTACCTGCAGGCGGTAACCCGAGGCGACCTCCTTGAGCTCGAAGGCGCGCCCCTCGCAGGAATCGCGCAACACCTCCAGCGCCGCCTTGAACTGCGCCGGCTCCGGTCGCTCGCCCTCCTCGAACAGCTCGTACAAGCGCTCCAGGGACTGCGGCTTGCCGGAAGCCAGCAGAAAGGCTTCGAGCAACTGGGCCAGTTCGCGGGGGTCGGTCAGGTTCATTCGGCTCGGGCTCGGACGTGGATGGCGGCGAAGGGCTCATTCTGCACCAGCTCGACCAGGGATTCCTTGATCAATTCGAGCACCGCCATAAAGGTCACCACCACCCCCAGGCGCCCCTCCTCGGCGGCGAACAGCTCGACGAAGGGCACGAAAGCGCCGCCCTTGAGGCGTTCGAGCACCTCGCTCATGCGCTCGCGGGTGGACAGCGCCTCGCGGGTGATCTGGTGACTCTCGAACATGTCGGCGCGGTGCAGCACCTCGGCCATCGACAGCAGCAGCTCCTCCAGGCTGACCTCCGGTAGCAGCTTGCGCGCCCGCGCCTCGGGGGCGTCCAGGCGCGGCACGACGACGTCGCGGCCGACCCGCGGCAGCTCGTCGAGGCCCTCGGCGGCGGCCTTGAAGCGCTCGTACTCCTGCAGCCGGCGGATAAGCTCGGCACGTGGATCGTCCTCTTCCTCCTCGGCCTCGGCCGAGCGCGGCAGCAGCATGCGCGACTTGATCTCGGCGAGCATGGCGGCCATCACCAAGTATTCGGCGGCCAGCTCCAGGCGCACGGTGTGCATTAGCTCGACGTAGCCCATGTACTGGCGGGTGATTTCCGCCACCGGGATGTCGAGGATGTCGATGTTCTGCTTGCGGATCAGGTACAGCAGCAGGTCCAGCGGCCCCTCGAAGGCTTCGAGAAACACCTCCAGGGCGTCCGGCGGGATATACAGGTCCAGCGGCAGCTCGGTGACCGCCTCGCCGTAGACCAGGGCGAACGGCAGTTCCTGCTGCGCGCCGGCCTGGCTGTCGACGGATTCGCTCATCGGCTGCGGCTCCTTCATCGGTACTTCAGGCCCATGGCCAGGCGCACCTCGGCCAGGGTGTCGCGGGCCTCGTCGCGGGCGCGCTCGGCACCCTCGGCGAGAATGCTGCGCACCAGGTCGGGGCTGTCCTCGTAATCGATGGCGCGCTGCTGCAGCGGCGTCAGTTCGCTCTGCAGCGCCGTGCACAGCGCGCCCTTGCAGTCCAGGCAGCCGATGGCGGCGCTGCGGCAGCCATTGACCACCCAATGCAGCTGCTCGTCGCTGGAATACAGCTGGTGCAGCGGCCACACTGGGCAGCGCTGCGGCTCGCCCGGATCATCGCGGTGCACCCGTGCCGGGTCGGTGGGCATGCGCCGCAGTTTTTCCTCGATCTCGGCGTCGCCGTCGCGCAGGAAGATCGCGTTGCCGCTGGACTTGGCCATCTTCTGCCCGTCCAGCCCGGGGATGCGCGCGAGCTCGGCGAGCAGCGGCTGGGGTTCGGCGAGGATCACCTTGGCGCTGCCCTCCAGATAGCCGAACAGGCGCTCCTGATCGCCCAGAGTGATGTTGCTCTGCTCCTTGAGCAGCGCCCGCGCGGTCTCCAGCGCCTCGCCGTCGCCCTGCTCCTGGTAGGCCTTGCGCAGGCTGCTGTAGAGCTTGCCGGCTTTCTTGCCGAGCTTGCCGATGGCGGCCTCGGCCTTGAGTTCGAAATCCGGCTCGCTGCCGTACAGGTGGTTGAAGCGCCGCGCCACTTCGCGGGCGAACTCGATATGCGGCAGTTGGTCCGCTCCCACCGGCACCACGCCGGCGCGGTACAGCAGGATGTCCGCCGCCTGCAGCAGCGGGTAGCCGAGAAAGCCGTAGGTGGACAGGTCCTTGCCGGCCTGGCGCTCCTGCTGCTCCTTGTAGGACGGCACCCGTTCCAGCCAGCTCAGCGGACAGATCATCGACAGCAGCAGATGCAGCTCGGCGTGCTCGGGCACCTGCGACTGGATGAACAGGGTCGCCGAGCTGGGGCTGACGCCCGCCGCCAGCCAGTCCACCGCCATGTCCATGACGTGCTGCGACAGCTGGCCGACCTCGGCATAGTCGGTGGTCAGCGCATGCCAGTCGACGATGCAGAAGAAGCAGTCGTACTCGTGCTGCAGCTTGACCCAGTTTTTCAGCACGCCATGGTAGTGCCCGAGGTGTAGACGGCCGCTGGGGCGCATGCCCGACAGCACGCGCCGCTCGGAGTCGATAAGGCTCAAACCGGTTTACCTAAACGAACAGACAAGGCGGCGAAGTATAGGGCAGCCAGGCGCCGAACGGAAAAACCCCGATGGGAACGCCGTCCGGCTAGCCCAATTGGATCATCGAAGGTCACCCAGCCACACATTCAAAAAGAATCTTCATGATCGATATTGAGCCATACCGCGACCGGATCGCACGATTCATACGCTTGACAAGGGGCTACCGCAAGAAGCCGGCAATAGAACTACTCCGCAGTTGATTGCCATCCTGAAACCCTCGGGCTAGAGTGCGCCCGTCGTGGTCAATCCCACGACCGGGCGTGAGAACCCGGACGTTGCCCAAGGCGCGGTAGCGCCATAGTGCAAAGCCAATGGTCACCCATTGTGCTACTGCATACCTATGGCGGGCCGTGTGAGGCAGGCTTTTGCCTGGCCGGTTCCCTTGGACGCCGGTTTCTCACCCTTGCACGGTCCGCCTCCTATGCTCGTGAGAAAGCTGGTAGGCGGTTCCTTAACCCGTCCAAGGAGCATAAGGAAAATGCGCTACCCCCTTTTTACCCAAGAGCTCCGCCTTGGGCTTCAAGTCTTGCTGTCCACCTCTGCTCTGGAGGTGTGCCATGGCTGAGTTCGAATCCTGCGTTGTACCTTTTCCGCTGCAGCGAAGCCCGCTGCACGAATCCGAACGCTCTCCCCTAGCCTCTGAAGCTGCTGCTGAACTGCGCGGCGTAATGCTCGGCAATCTGCTGGATCAACTGGCTGAACCTGATGGGCTGCAGCCCGCAGATCTGCGCGTACGGATCGCTGCCTACTCAGCTCTGGATCTGCTCGATGAGATGGTCGTGCTCTATCGCCGCGCTCTATCCGAAGTGCGAGGAGGTGCCAGATGAGCAAGGGCGTTATGACGTGCCTGCCACCTCACGATGGCCACCCAGGTGTCGAGATCATCTGGGCTGCCGACTGCAGGGAAGCGTTCAACCAGGGCGTGAAGCTGGCCCAGAGCTGGCTCGACAACGCCCGCAGCGGCTGGCTCTGGGCGACGATGATTGCCGAGCGCGATCTGCTGCCCTGTGCCATGGAGAGACGGGCCTTCGAGGTCGGATTCCTGAGCCGCGTCCACCAACGCATCCGCGCGCACCAATCCGAAAAACAGCAACACAGCGACTTTCCTCTTGCGCTTTAGCTGAGTAGGTACGAGCCGGTTTTGCCGGCTCGCCCCTCCCGCCTCTGCACTGCCACGATTCCGCAAAGAACAAAGCTCTATCCGCTAAAATTTTCAACTCATCTCTGCCATCGGCGCTACAAACCCTTAGAACACACCTGTGGATTCCAGTTGACGAGAGACCTGGCCCGTTCAAACGGAGTCAACTCTTGATATCTCGGAGCTAAAATAGCAAATGGGTACCGAGGATCCGACTTAACTCCGGCCCTATCACTGATACCGGCGCCGGCACGCCGCGCCGGGCTCACGACAACCCACCGGGAGCACACCATGAACAACAATGCCCTCTCCCTCTGCGCCAGCCTGCTGTTCGCCTGCCTGTTCGCCTTGGCCCTGCCGGCCCAGGCGCAGATGATCGGTACCGAGGAAATCCTCAGCGAACAGAACCTCGCCGCCGAACGCGCCAAGCTCGACGCCCTGCTCGCCCGCAGCGACGTGCAGCAAGCCCTGCAGGCCATGGACGTACCGCCGCAACTGGCCCGCGAACGTGTCGACGCCATGACCCCGGCGGAAATCGCCAGCCTGTCGCAGCGCCTCGACAGCCTGCCGGTGGCCGGCGCGCTGAGCGGCACCGACTTCATCATCATCTTGCTGGTGGCGATACTGGTGGCGCTGATTCTCTAGGGCTTGAGAAAAGGCGAGGGATCGCCACAGCCGACGCGGACGATTTCCGGCTCGTCGTCGGCCAGGTTGACCACGGTGGAGGCCTCCAGGCCACCGAAGCCGCCGTCGATGATCAGCTCGACCTGGTGCTCGAGGATCTGGCGCATCTCGTAGGGATCGGACAGCGGCAGGTCGTCGCCCGGCAGGATCAGGCTGACGCTCATCAGCGGTTCGCCGAGCTGCTCCAGCAGCGCCAGGGCGATGGGGTGGCCGGGCACGCGCAGACCGATGGTGCGCCGCTTGGGGTGCAGCAGCATGCGCGGCACTTCGCGGGTGGCATTGAGGATGAAGGTGTAGGGCCCCGGGGTGTGGTTCTTCAGCAGCCGGAAGGCGGCGGTATCGACCTTGGCGAACAGGCCGATCTGCGACAGGTCACGGCACACCAGGGTGAAGTTGTGCTTGTCGTCGAGCTGGCGCAGACGGCGGATGCGCTCCACCGCGTTCTTGTCGCCGATGGCGCAACCCAGCGCATAGGACGAATCGGTCGGATAGACCACCACGCCGCCGCCGCGGATGATCTCCACCGCCTGTTTGATCAGGCGCGCCTGGGGATTCTCCGGGTGAACCTGGAAAAACTGACTCACGTTTGCTCCCTGCTCATGAAGTGACAGCGGGTGGCTGTGCATGTTCGAAGCGCTTCCAGAGCGCCGTCAGGTCGTCGGGCAACGGGCGGTACATGCCCAGTTCGGACCAGTCGCCCGGCGCATGGAAGTCGCTGCCGACGCTGGCCATCAAGCCGAATTCGCGCGCCAGAATCGCCAAGCCACCGACCTGCTCGGCCGGCTGCATGCCATTGACCACTTCCAGGGCATGCCCGCCCGCCGCAACGAAGTCGGCGACCAAACGCCGACGCTTACTGCGAGTAAAGTCGTATTGCCACGGATGCGCCAGGCTGATCCAGGCTTTGGCCGCGCGCAACGTGCCGACCGCGTCCTCCAGCGCCGGCCAGTGCTGCTTGACGTCGCCCAACTTGCCCGAACCGAGCCACTTGCGAAAGGCCTCGGCGCGGTCGCGCACATGCCCGGCGCGCACCAGGAACTCGGCGAAGTGCGGCCGCGCCGGCGCATTGCCGCTGTCGCCCAACTCCTGCTGCACCGCGCGCGCGCCCTGCAACGCCCCGGGCATGCCCTTGGCCGCCAGGCGCCGGTCGATTTCCTCGGCGCGCTGCCAGCGCCCGTGGTGCAACGCCTCGATGGCCACACGCAAAGCCGGGGCGTCGCTGGCGAAGGCGTAGCCCAGCACGTGGATGGTGGCGCCGCCCCAGGTGCAGGACAGCTCGATGCCGTTGACCAGCTGCATGTCCAGGGCCTCGGCGGCGCGGCGCGCCTCCTCCAGCCCCTCCAGGGTGTCGTGATCGGTCAGCGCCAGCAGCCGCACGCCACGCTCGAAGGCCCGGCTCACCAGCATGGCGGGGGCCAGGACGCCGTCGGAGGCGGTGCTGTGGCAGTGCAGATCGACAGTCATGGCGGCGCTTTCGTTGAGATTGATGTTTGTTATTATGCCGGCACATGCGACTTCTGGCTGCCGCCGCGCAGTAAAAAGCCTGCCCCCGCTCCATGATCGACCCCATCTAAGGACTGAGATGCTCTACGCCATCATCGCCACCGACGTCGAAAACTCCCTCGACAACCGTCTGGCCGCTCGCCCCGCCCACCTCGCCCGCCTCGAGGCGCTCAAGCAGGAAGGCCGCCTGCTGCTGGCCGGCCCGCACCCGGCGATCGACAGCAACGACCCGGGCCCGGCCGGTTTCAGCGGCAGCCTGATCGTCGCCGAGTTCGACTCCCTCGCCGCCGCGCAGAGCTGGGCCGACGCCGACCCCTACCGCGCCGCCGGCGTGTACGCCAGCGTGGTGGTCAAGCCGTTCAAGAAAGTGCTGCCCTGATCCCTCCCACGCTGCTTTCGCTTACAAGGAATCGCGATGCGCCCGATCCCGCTGTCCGTGCTGGCCACCCTGCTGCTGACCTGCGCCCTGGCGCAAGCCGAGGAAACCTCTCCCCAGCCGCTCGCCGCGGCCACCTCGGCCGAGGCGCAGGCCGATACCCTGGAACAGCGTCTGGCGCAGAGCGAACAGCTGCGTAGCGAACAGCAGGCCAACAGCGCCGCGCAGATGCAACGCCTGCGCCAGGAAAACCAGCGCCTGCGCCTGCAGCTCAAGGAGAGCCAGGCCCGGCAGCAGCCCGGCCTGCTCAGCGAGGAGCAGACTTGGTTCGCCCTCGGCGCCGGGCTCAGCCTGCTTTCCGTGCTGGTCGGTGCCCTGCTGCGCGGCCGCCGCAAGACCCGCCGCGAGTGGATCAACTGAGCGCCATGAGCCGCTTACTGCTGATCGACGACGACCAGGAGCTGTGCGAGCTGCTGGCCAGTTGGCTGACCCAGGAAGGCTTCCAGGTCACCGCCTGCCATGAGGCCGGCAGCGCCCGCCAGGCCCTCGTCGAGCAGGCGCCAGACGCCGTGGTGCTGGACGTGATGCTGCCGGACGGCAGCGGCCTGGAGCTGCTCAAGCAGCTGCGCGGCGAACATCCGGAACTGCCGGTGCTGATGCTCTCGGCCCGCGGCGAGCCGCTCGATCGCATCCTCGGCCTGGAGCTGGGCGCCGACGACTACCTGGCCAAGCCCTGCGATCCGCGCGAGCTGACCGCCCGCCTGCGCGCGGTGCTGCGGCGTAGCACGCCGGCGCCGACCAGCAGCCAGCTGGAGCTGGGCGACCTGAGCTTCAGCCCCAACCGCGGCGTGGTCAGCATCGGCGCGCACGACGTGCCGCTGACCGTCTCCGAGAGCCGCCTGCTCGAAGCCCTGCTGCGCCAACCTGGCGAGCCGCTGGACAAGCAGGCACTGGCGCAACTGGCCCTGGGCCGCAAGCTCACCCTCTACGACCGCAGCCTGGACATGCACGTCAGCAACCTGCGCAAGAAGCTCGGCCCGCACCCGGACGGCCGCCCGCGCATCCTCGCCCTGCGCAGCCGTGGCTACTACTACGCGCCGTAGCTTGGTGCTGAGCGCAGCGAAGCCCAACAGGGCGCCGCCCGCGGCTCCGCCCGGCACCTGCAGCGCCACTCGATACCGCCGCGCCCCGGTAAAGCCCACGCAACAATGCCTTTACCCAAGCTTTACCCAGGCCTGACCGCCCTTGACCTTGACCGCCGCATACTGAGCCCATCCGGTAACGACCGGTTTCGAGACAAGGAGAACCACCATGCGTAAGACCCTCACCGCCCTGCTGCTCGCCGCCACCCTGCCGACCCTGGCGATGGCCATGCCCATGCACGAAGGCGGCCCGCGCCATCACGACCGCGGCCACGGCATGTTCAAGGAGCTGAACCTGAGCCAGGAGCAACGCCAGGAATTTCGCAAGCTGATGGGCGAACAGATGAAGAGCAAGCGCGAGATCACTCAGCGCTACCTGGACAAGTTGCCGGAGGCCGACAAGCAGGCCATGCACAAGGAGCTGGAGAAGGCTCGCGCCGACCAGCACAAGGCCCTGCGCGACCTGCTCAATCCCGAGCAGCAGAAGGCCTTCGACGAACACCAGAAGAAGATGGAGGCGCGCCGCGCCGAAATGGCCGAGTTCAAGGCCTGGAAGGCCGAGAAGGAAGGCCAGGGCAACTGAGCCGACTCAACCCACGGCCCGCCGCTTCCCCGAAGCGGCGGGCTTTCGCATGAGGAATCACCGTGCGTTCACTGTTCTGGCGCATCTTCGCCAGTTTCTGGCTGGCCATCGCCCTGGTCGCCGGGTTATCCATGCTGCTCGGCCGCGCGCTGAACCAGGACGCCTGGGTTCTCAGCCTGCACCCGGGCCTCGACGACCTCGACCGCAAGTGGGTGAAACGCTATGAGCAGCAAGGCCCGCAGGCCGCCCAGCAGTTCCTCGAACAGCGCAAGCAAAAATATCGCATCAACACCCAGGTAATCGGCGAGAGCGGCCAGCCGCTGGTCAAGGGCACCTTCCCGCCTCGCGCCGCCGCCTTCGAAGCCCGCCACGGCGAGGCCCGCCGCCTGCCCTGGCGTCGCCTGACCGCCGAGTACACCAGCCCGGAGAGCGGCGACAGCTACCTGTTCATCTACCGCATCCCCCACCCGGAACTGGCCGCCTGGCACCGCGGCAGCCTGTTCTGGCCGCTCAGCGCGCTGGGCATCGCCCTGGTGGTGCTGACCCTGTTCAGCCTGCTGCTGACGCTGTCGATCACCCGCCCGCTGGATCGTCTGCGCGGCGCCGTGCACGACCTCGGGCAGACCGCCTACCAGCAGAACAGCCTGGCGCGCCTGGCCACCCGTCGCGACGAACTGGGCCTGCTGGCCAAGGACTTCAACCGCATGGGCGAGCGCCTGCAGGGGCTGATCGGCAGCCAGCGCCAGCTGCTGCGCGACGTCTCCCACGAATTGCGTTCGCCGCTGGCGCGCCTGCGCATCGCCCTGGCCCTGGCCGAACGCGCGGAGGCGGCCGAGCGCGACAAGCTGTGGCCGCGCCTGAACCAGGAGTGCGACCGCCTGGAGGCGCTGATCAGCGAGATTCTCGCCCTCGCCCGCCTGGATGCCGACCTCGGCGCCGCACAGCCCGTCGACCTCGCCGCAATGCTCGGCAAGCTGCAAGAGGACGCGAGCCTGATCGCACCCGAGCAGCGCCTGCAGATCCACCTCGAGCACGGCGCTGCGCTGCACGGCTGGCCGGATCTGCTGGAACGGGCGCTGGACAACCTGCTACGCAATGCCCTGCGCTTCAACCCGAGCGGGCAACCCATCGAGATCGAGGTCCGGCGCCAGGGCGAGCGTCTGCTACTCGGCGTGCGCGACCACGGCCCCGGGGTGTCGACCGATCATCTGCAGCGCCTGGGCGAGCCGTTCTTTCGCGCGCCGGGGCAGAACGGCGCCGGCCATGGCCTGGGCCTGGCCATCGCCCGCCGCGCCGCCCAGCGCCATGGCGGCGAACTGCTGCTGGCCAACCACCCGGAGGGCGGTTTCGTCGCCACGCTCAGCCTGCCGCTGCAACCTCAGGATCGCCCGTAGTCCGGATGCGACCGGGCTGGTGCCAGGCTCGCCGGACAGGGACGCGCTCAGCCGTTCCAGGCGCTGACGAAATCCTCGACCGCCAGCTCCGGCGGCCGGCGCAGCTCGCGCTCCGGGGTGCCGAGATAGAGGTAGGCGACGATCCGCTCGTCCGCGCCCAGCCCCAGGCCCTTGGCCACCTGGGCGTTGTAGGCCAGGTCGCCGGTGCGCCAGACCGCGCCGATGCCCTGGGCATGGGCGGCGAGCAATATGCCGTGGGCGGCGCAACCGGCGGCGATCAGCTGCTCCTGCGCCGGCACCTTGGCATGCGCCTGCAACCGGGCGATCACCACCACCAGCAGCGGCGCCCGCAACGGCATGCCGCGTGCCTTGCTCAGCGCCTCGGCGGGCGCCTGCGCGTCGCCGGCCAGCAGCGCCTCGGCGAACAGCTCGCCCATGCGCCCGCGGGCCTCGCCTTCGACGGTGAGGAAGCGCCAGGGCCGCAGCTGGCCATGATCCGGCGCGCGCAGGGCCGCGCGAAACAGCAGCTCGCGCTGCGCCGCGCTCGGCGCCGGGTCGACCAGACGGGGAACGGAAACACGGTTGAGCAGAGCGTCGAGAGCCTCCATCGGCCACCTCCGAGAATCAAAGAGGCGGCATTCTAGCAGGCCCGCGCCGCACGACGCCGGCTCAGGCCACGCGATCGGGCGACACCACCGGCTGGATCGGCGGCGTCAGCGGCGGCAGGCCGTGGGCCTGGCGCGCCTCGTCGCACCGCGGGTTGTGCACGCCGTTCTCCCAGGACGCGTCGAACTCGCGGCAACTGCTCGAGCGCTGTTCGTACAGGGTGCAGCGCACGCCGCAGCCGACCTCGCCGAGCAGCTGGGTGCAGCGCGCCGGTTTGCTTTCGGTGCCGCGCATGGCGACGTAGTGCGGGCTGATCTGGATGACCTGCTCGTCCGGCACGCTACCGCCGGCCGATTGGCATTCGCCCCAGAAGAAGGACACACGAAAAAACGCGCAGCAGGCGCCGCACGTGAGGCAGGGATTAGCGTCGGACATTTGAGGAGGACTCGGAAACCGGCGGACGCCGGCAACTGGCGGCTATTCTATTCTCCGCCATGCGCTTGTAAAGCCCCGTCCGCGGCGGTTTACAGCCGCCCGTCCGCGGGTAGAATGGCGCCTTTTGCAACCTGCCAGAGCCCACTCCATGGCCTTGCCGACGCTGCGCATCATCGGTTTCATCATCGGCATCTTTCTCATTACCCTGGCGGTGAGCATGGTCATTCCCATGCTCACCCTGGCGATCTTCGAACAACCCGAAGACCTCGACGCCTTCCTCTGGTCGAGCCTGATCACCCTGATCGCCGGCCTGGCCCTGGTGATTCCCGGGCGCCCGCAGAACGCCCAGCTGCGCCCGCGCGACATGTACCTGCTGACCACCGGCAGCTGGGTGGCGGTGTGCTGCTTCGCCGCCCTGCCGATGGTGATGATCGCCCATATCAGCTACACCGACGCCTTCTTCGAGACCATGAGCGGCGTCACCACCACCGGCTCCACCGTGCTGGTCGGCCTGGACGACATGTCGCCGGGCATCCTGATCTGGCGTTCGATGCTGCAGTGGCTGGGCGGCATCGGCTTCATCGGCATGGCCGTGGCCATCCTGCCGCTGCTGCGGGTCGGCGGCATGCGCCTGTTCCAGACCGAGTCCTCGGACTGGGGCGAGAAGGTGATGCCGCGCTCGCACATGGCCGCCAAGTACATCCTGCTGGTCTACCTGGCCCTCACCGGGCTCGGCTTCCTGGCCTACTGGGCCGCCGGCATGAACCCCTTCGAGGCGATCAACCACGCGATGACCTCGATCTCCACCGGCGGCTATTCCACCTCCGACTCGTCCCTGGCCAACTGGCAACAGCCGGCGGTGCACTGGACCTCCGTGCTGCTGATGATCCTCGGCGGCCTGCCCTTCATGCTCTACGTCGCCTTCGTGCGCGGCAACCGCCAGGCGCTGCTGCGCGACCATCAGGTACGCGGCTTCCTCGGCTTCCTGCTGCTGACCTGGCTGGTGTTCGGCACCTGGCTGTGGCTGCACTCCGAGCACAACTGGCTGGACGCCGTGCGCATCGTCGCGGTCAACGTCACCTCGGTGGTCACCACCACCGGCTACGCCTTGGGCGACTACACCACCTGGGGCGGCTTCGCCGTGCTGCTGTTCTTCTACCTGACCTTCGTCGGCGGCTGCTCGGGCTCCACCTCCGGCGGTCTGAAGATTTTCCGCTTCCAGGTCGCCTACGTGCTGCTCAAGGCCAACCTGATGCAGCTGGTGCACCCGCGCGCGGTGATCAAGCAGCAGTACAACAACCACAACCTGGACGAGGAGATCGTCCGCTCGCTGATCACCTTCTCCTTCTTCTTCACCATCACCATCGGCGTGCTGGCCCTGGCCCTGACCCTGGTCGGCCTGGACTGGGTCACCGCGCTGACCGGCGCCGCCACCGCAGTGTGCAACGTCGGCCCGGGCCTCGGTCCGACCATCGGCCCGGCCGGCAACTTCGCCAGCCTGCCAGACTCGGCCAAGTGGCTGCTGACCCTGGGCATGCTGCTGGGCCGCCTGGAAATCCTCACCGTGCTGGTGCTGGTCACCCGCAGTTTCTGGAAGCACTGAGCCGATGTCCCTGTCCAGCCTGCGTATGCTCGCCTTCATCAACGGCATCTTCCTGATCACCCTGGCGGTCAGCATGCTGGTGCCGATCGGCACCCTGCTGGCGTTCGAGCAGCCACAGGGCATCAATGCCTTCCTCTGGTCCAGCCTGATCACCGCGCTGGTCGGCGTGGCCATGGTCGCCCAGGGGCGTCCGCAGCAGACCCAGCTGCGCCCGCGCGACATGTACATGCTGACGGTGTCGAGCTGGGTGATGGTGTCGATCTTCGCCGCCCTGCCGTTCCTCTTCGCCGAACGCGCCAGCATCACCGACGCCTACTTCGAGAGCATGTCCGGCATCACCGCTACCGGCGCCACGGTGTTCAGCGGCCTGGACGACATGTCGCCGGGCACCCTGATCTGGCGTTCGCTGCTGCACTGGCTGGGCGGCATCGGCTTCATCGCCATGGCCGTGGCGATCCTGCCGATGCTGCGCATCGGTGGCATGCGCCTGTTCCAGACCGAGTCCTCGGACCGTTCGGACAAGGTCATGCCGCGCTCGCACATGGTCGCCAAGTACATGGTGCTGGCCTATGTCGGCCTCAGCAGCTTCGCCGTGCTGGCCTTCTGGCTGGCCGGCATGAACCTGTTCGACGCCATCAACCATGCCATGTCGGCCATCGCCACCGGCGGTTTCTCCACCTCCGACGCCTCGCTGGGCAAATGGCAGCAGCCGGCGGTGCACTGGGTCGCGGTGCTGGTGATGGTGCTCGGCAGCCTGCCCTTCGTGCTCTATGTCGCCACCCTGCGCGGCAACTACCGGGCCCTGACGCGCGATGCGCAGGTACGCGGCTTTCTCGTGCTGCTGCTGGGCAGCTGGCTGGTGCTGACCGGCTGGAAATGGCTCTCCACCGACCTGCACTGGCTCGATGCGCTGCGCCATGTGGCGGTGAACATCACCTCGATCATGACCACCACCGGCTTCGCCGTCGGCGACTATCACCTGTGGGGCCCCTTCGCCAGCATGATGTTCTTCTACCTGGGCTTCGTCGGCGGCTGCTCCGGTTCCACCGCCGGCGGCCTGAAGATCTTCCGCTTCCAGGTCGCCTACATCCTGCTCAAGGCCAACCTCAAGCAGCTGATCCACCCGCGCGCGGTGATCAAGCAGCAGTACAACCGCCACCGCCTGGACGAGGACATCGTCCGCTCGATCCTCGCCTTCGCCTTCTTCTACACCATCACCATCGCCGGCCTGGCCCTGGCGGTGGCCATGTGCGGGGTGGACTGGATCACCGCCCTGACCGGCGCCGCGGCCATGGTCTCCGGGGTCGGCCCGGGGATGGGCGAAGTGGTCGGCCCGGCCGGCAACTACGCCAGCCTGCCGGATCTGGCCAAGTGGCTGCTGACCCTGGGCATGCTGCTGGGCCGCCTGGAGATCCTCACCGTGCTGGTGCTGCTGCTGCCCGCCTTCTGGCGCCACTGAAAACAAGCCGTTCGGTTCCGCGGCTCCCGCCCAGGGCCGAGGCGCGCAGGCAACGGATTGCCTGGCCGAGCTGAAATCCCCTAAACCTCTATTCGCAAGGGGCGCAACCCGGATGGCATCCGGGCTACGGCCCCTTTACAGCCGCGCGCGGTACTCGCCCGGGGTTTCCTCGAACCAGCGGCGGAAGGCGCGGAAGAAATTGCTCGGGTCGGCGAAACCGAGCAGGTAGGCGACCTCCAGCAAGGTCAGGTTGGGCTGCGCCAGGTACTGCTCGGCCAGCTCGCGGCGGGTGTCGTCGAGCAGTTGCTGGTAGCTGGTGCCCTCCTCCTGCAGGCGCCGCTGCAGGGTGCGCTGCGACAGGTGCAGGGCCTGCGCCACCACCTCGCGGCGCGGCTCGCCCTGCGGCAGCAGGCGGCACAGCACCTGGCGCGCCTGGTGGGTGACGCGGCTGCCGCAGAAACGCGCCAGGTAGTCGCCGGCGAACCGGTCGTGCAACTGCGCCAGCGCCTCGTTGGCGCTGGGCAGCGGCGCCTCCAGATCGCCGCGCTCGAAGATCAGCCCGTAGTGCTCGGCATTGAACCGTAGCGGCGCCTGGAACACCTGCTGGTAGGGCGCCAGATCGGCGGGCGGCGGCCCCTGCAGGCGGATCTCGCGCGGACGGATCGGCTTGCCGGTCATCCAGCGGCAGAACGCCAGGCAGTAGGCCAGCGACGCCTCGGCGCTCTGCCGCGCCGGCGGCAGGCGGTCGCCGTGGATCGCCAGGGTCAGCGCATAGCCGTCGGGCTGAGGCAGGAAGCTCAGGTCGGCGCCCTCGCCGATGATGCGCTGGTAGCGCACCAGGCGGGTGAAGCCGTCGCGCAGGTTGCGGCTGGACATCAGCGCGTAGCCGACCACGTGGAAGGAGGCCGGACGCACCACCTGCGCCATGTTCAGGCCGATCGCCGGGTTGCCGGACAACGCCACCGCGCGCTGCCACAGGCGGGTCATGGCATCCTGCGGAAAGCGTGCGTCGGGGTCGCTCAACGCCGCGTAATCCAGGCCCAGCTCGGCAAACAGCCTGGCGCAGTCGACGCCGCCCAGCTCCAGCGCCTGCACTATGGCCAGGGCCCAGTTGGAGGATGTGGTTCTCTCGCTCATGCTCTTGTTCTTGTAGGTTCGATCAGGCCGTCAACGCCCGGCTTGGCGGCGCAAGGATACTAAACTGGCACCTTATGTCAGTGGCCCTGGGAGACAGCCGAATTAATGTGATAGTGCACAGCGGCACCTTCCTTAATACCCTTCTGCCTGCGGGAGAAGGTGGCGCGAAGCGCCGGATGAGGGCGGTGGGCATGCTGTGTGGTTCTTCATGATGTGGGGGTGCCTGCCTGGCATGCCCGAGAGACTGACGCCGACAATAACAGGAGGTGCGCCATGACCGCTCAGACCACCCAACGCTACCAGAGCTTCGCCGAGTTCTACCCCTACTACCTGCAGGAGCACAGCAACCCCACCTGCCGCCGCCTGCACTACGTCGGCAGCCTGCTGGTGCTGGCGATCCTTGCCTATGCCCTGGCCACCCAGCAGTGGCTGTGGCTGCTGGCCATGCCGCTGGCCGGCTACGGCTTCGCCTGGGTCGGCCACTTCGTCTTCGAGAAGAACCGCCCGGCCACCTTCCAGTACCCGCTGTACAGCCTGATGGGCGACTGGGTGATGCTCAAGGATGCCTTTACCGGCCGCATCCGCTTCTAGCCGCACGGTTTCAGCCACCTCTTGGGGTGCGCCGCACGCACTAGCCTTCCTGTCAGCGGTGCGCACCGCGCCCCCTACGGAGCCTCCCACCGACCGCCTGCCGTTACTTTGGCGCCACTCGGCGGTCGCGCTTGGCTGACCGCCACCCCCTTGGTTATGATCCCCGCCCATCGAGCTCCTGGCTCAGGTCTTGCAGACCACTCCAGGCGTCCAGCAAGAGACGCCAGAAATCCAGCAGGGATAGTTTCAGCAGATGAAGTCAGCCACCCCCAGCCGTGTCAACGGGCTGCCGACGCCGCCGTTGCGCGAATACTATTCGCGCGTACTGGCCTATATCGCCACGGCCGCCAGCATCGCCGCCGGCACCGTCGTCGGCCACTTCGCCTACGACATCCTGTGGATGGTGCCCTACGCCCTGCTCTACCCGCACCTGGCGCACAACCTCAGCCGCCGCTTCAAACGCGACCACCCCGGGCAGACCGACCTCGCCCTGCTGTTCATCGACGCCCTGCATGCCGGCGCGGCCGCGGTGCTGCTGGGTTTTTCCAGCGTGCCCAGCCTGATGTTCCTGCTCACCCTGAGCTTCAGCGCCCTGGTCATCGGCGGCCTGCGCTACCTGGGCCTGGCCCTGCTGGTGGCCGGCAGCAGCCTGGCGCTGTGCGCCGCGCTGGTGGAAGTTCATCTCAATACCGATACCCCGACCCTGGTGGCGCTGGTCAGTATCCTCTTCGCCACCCTGTACATCTGCATCACCGCCTACTTCGTCAACCAGCAGGGCCTGCGCCTGGCCCAGGTGCGCAGCGAGATCAAGCGCGAGCAGGAAAAGGCCGCGCGGCTGGCGCGCAACCTGGCCAAATACCTGTCGCCGCAGGTGTGGGAGTCGATCTTCACCGGCAAGAAGAGCGTGCGCCTGGAGACCCAGCGCAAGAAGCTCACGGTGTTCTTCTCCGATATCAAGGGCTTCACCGAGCTGTCCGAGGAGCTGGAAGCCGAGGCGCTGACCGACCTGCTCAACACCTACCTCAACGAGATGTCGAAGATCTGCCTGAAGTACGGCGGCACCATCGACAAGTTCATCGGCGATGCGGTGATGATCTTCTTCGGCGACCCCAGCAGCCAGGGCGCCAAGAAGGACGCGGTGGCGGCGGTGTCCATGGCCATCGCCATGCGCAAGCACATGAAGGTGCTGCGTCAGCAATGGCGCGCCCAGGGCATCACCAAGCCGCTGGAAATCCGCATGGGGCTCAATACCGGCTACTGCACGGTGGGCAACTTCGGCGCCGACACGCGCATGGACTACACCATCATCGGCCGCGACGTGAACCTCGCCAGCCGCCTGGAAAGTGCCGCCGAATCCGGCGAGATCCTCATCTCCCACGAGACCTATTCGCTGGTCAAGGACGTGATCATGTGCCGCGACAAGGGCCAGATCGCGGTCAAGGGCTTCACCCGCCCGGTGCAGATCTACCAGGTGGTGGACTTCCGCCGCGACCTGGGCGCCACCTCCAGCTACGTCGAGCACGAACTGCCGGGCTTCTCCATGTACCTGGACACCAACGGCATCCAGAACTTCGACAAGGAGCGGGTGATCCAGGCGCTCAACCAGGCCGCCGAGAAGCTGCGCGACAAGGTCATTCTGTAGCTTGGCGCACGCTCGTGCAGGGGCGCCGTGCGCACCGAGCGAGCCAGCTAACGGCCGTCCGCCAGCACCTTGCCCAGCACCAGCTCACCGTCGATCAGCGGCTGCAACGCCAGAAACTCCAGCGCCGAGGCGCGCCAGGACTGCGCCGCAGCGAGCTCCGCGCAACGCCCTCGATGCAGCTCCAGCGCCGCCAGGCAGGCGCTGCGCAAATCCTCGTCCATCACCCCGCTCTGTCCTTGCAGCAGCACGTCCAGCGGCCCGGCCACCGGATAGGCGGCCACCGGCGTGCCGCAGGCCAGCGCCTCCAGCATCACCAGACCGTAGGTATCGGTGCGCGACGGGAACACCAGCACCGCCGCATCCTGGTAGGCCTCGGCCAGTTGCCGGCCATGGCGATAGCCGAGAAAGCGCACCTGCGGATAGCGCGCCTGCAACGCCTCGCGCTGCGGGCCGTCGCCGACCACGCGCTTCTCGCCGGGTAGGTCCAGATCGAGAAAGGCCTCGAGGTTCTTCTCCGGGGCGATGCGCCCGACGTAAAGAAAGATCGGCCGCGGCGGCCGCGGGCGCTCGCCGTCGACGCGAAACAGTTCGCTATCGACGCCCTTGCGCCACAGCTGCAGACGCTGCAAGCGCCAGCCGGCGAACTCCTCGCGCAGCCGCTCGGTGGTCACCAGCACCGCCTGGCTGGGGCGATGGAAGGCGCGCAGGAAGGCATAGCCCCAGCGCGGCGCGATCCACGGCCAGCGGGTGCTGACGTATTCGGGAAAGCGGGTGTGGATGGCCGTGGAAAAGGCCAGGCCACGCCTGACCAGCCAGCGCCGCGCCGTCCAGCCAAGCGGCCCCTCGGTGGCCAGGTGGACGCAGTCGGGACGAAAGTCGCGGATCGCCGCGCCGACCCGCCACAGGTTCCACACCAGCGGAATCTCCGGGTAGGTCGGACAGGGCACGGCGCGAAAGTCCGCCGACGACAGCAGCTTGACCTGGTGGCCCAGGCCGCGCAGCTCGCGCACCAGTGCCTGCAGGCTGGTGACCACGCCGTTGACCTGCGGCGTCCAGGCGTCGGAGACGATCAGTATCCTCATGCGCCGCTCTCGAGCACGGCGGCGGCCTGCTCCTCGCCGGCCAGACGCGCCTGCGCCTCGGCCAGGCGGTACAGCTCGATCTGCCCGTCCCAGTGCTCGATCAGCGCGGTGCAGGACTCCACCCAGTCGCCGCAGTTCATGTACTCCACGCCACCGACCTGGCGAATCTCGGCGTGGTGGATATGGCCGCAGACCACGCCCTGCAGGCCGCGCTTGACGCATTCGTGGGCGATGGCCTCCTCGAAGTCGCTGATGAAGTTCACCGCGGTCTTGACCTTGTGCTTGAGGTAGGCCGACAGCGACCAGTAGCCGTAGCCCCAGCGGCTGCGCCAATGGTTGAGCCAGCGGTTGAGGGTCAGGGTGAACTCGTAGGCCGAGTCGCCGAGAAAGGCCAGCCAGCGGTGGTAGCGGGTGATCACGTCGAACTGGTCACCGTGGATCACCAGCAGACGACGACCGTCGACGGTGACGTGCTCGGCCTCGTCGACCAGCTGGATATTGCCCAGCATCAGGCTGGAGTAGCGGCGCAGGAATTCGTCGTGGTTGCCGGTGACGTAGATCACCTCGGTGCCGCGCTTGCTCATGGTCAGCAGGCGGCGGATCACGTTGGTGTGCGCCTGCGGCCAGTAGATGCCGCCGCGCAGCTTCCAGCCGTCGATGATGTCGCCGACCAGGTAGATGCGGTCGGCCGAATAACGCTTGAGGAAGGCCGCCAGGTGCTCGGCCTGGCAGTCGCGGGTGCCGAGGTGCACGTCGGAGATCCACAGAGTGCGGACACGTTGCTTGCGGCTGGGCTTGGCGAGCTGGGCGCTGGTCATGGGCGGGCTCCGGCTGGGTTTCGACGAGCTTGAGCGCTGGCGGTGAAAGGCTTGTGACAGGCAAAAGACCGTTCGATGACGAGGCACCAGCCCCGGACAGGCGGTACACTGCCGGCGTTGCCGAGGAAGCCGCCATGCCCCCGATCCTGTCCCTGCGTCACTACAGCCATGAACTGCTGTGCCACAGCCACGACCATGCCCAGCTGGTGTTCGGCCTGGCCGGCGAGCTGCAGTTCGAAGTGGACGGCCAGGGCAGCCGGGTACGGCGCCACCAACTGGCGGTGGTGCCGGCCGGCGCCCGCCACGCCTGCGGCAGCCCGCAGGGCAGCCAGTGCCTGGTGCTGGACCTGCCGGCCAACGACTGGCTCGAACGCCAGCTCGGCCACCATGCGAGCGACATCCAGCGCCTGCTGGATAGTCCGCGAGCGCTGCAGCTCGATCCGGTTCAGGGCCAGTTGCTCGGCTGGCTCGCCAGCAGCCCGATCAACGATTCGGTGATCGCCAATCAGGGCGCCGCCCTGCTGCTCAGCAGCCTGGCCTGCGCCAGCCAGGAGGCGCGCCCGGGCGGCCTGCCGCTGGCGGCGCTGGACCGGCATATCGAGCAGCACGCCGCGCACCCGCTGCAGGTGGCCGACCTGGCGCGCCTGGCCGGGCTGTCGGTGGCGCGTTTCCACGCCCGCTTCCTGGCCGAAACCGGGCGCACGCCGATGGAACATATCCGTGACAAGCGCCTGCAACTGGCCGAACGCCTGCTGCGCGGCAGCGACCTGGCCGTCGGCGAGGTGGCCGCGCGGGTCGGCTACAGCTCGCAGAGCGCCTTTACCGCCGCCCTCTCCCGCCACCTGGGCATGACCCCGCGGCAATTGCGCCGCAACGCGTAGGTTGGGTTGAGGCGCGCAGCGCGTAGGTTGGGTTGAGCCGCGCAGCGCCGAAGCCCAACGGCGATCGCCACGCAGAACGCCATGCGATCACCGGGCGCAGCGCCAGGCGCTCCCTGTTGGGCTTCGCTGCGCTCAGCGCCAACCTGCGAGAGTCCGACGACAAAACCCGCAATTCCTGCGACAGACAGCCCTGCGCGAGGCGCCTAGACTGCGCGTCAGTAATCAGGAGTGCCCCATGCAACATATCGACTGGCAGGATTTCGAGAAGGTGGAGCTGCGCGTCGGCACCATCCGTTCGGCGCGCCCCAACGACAAAGCCGTGAAACCCGCCTACGTGCTGGAGGTGGACCTCGGCGAACTGGGCATCAAGACGTCCAGCGCCCAACTCACCGCGCATTACAGTTGCGCCGAACTGCTCGGCCGCCAGGTTCTGTGCGTGTGCAATTTCGCCCCCAAGCGCATCGCCGGGGTGCGCTCCGAGGTGCTGGTGACCGGGGTCTATGACAGCGACAACCGCGTGGTCCTGGCCGGCTTCGACAAGCCGCTGCCCAACGGCGCGCGCCTGGCATGAAGGAACGTAACGCCCTGCTGGCGATTCACCTCGGCGCCCTGCTGTTCGGCCTGTCGGGCATCTTCGGCAAACTGGCGGCGACCACGCCGAACATGATCGCCGGCGGCCGGGCGATCTTCGCCATCCTCGCCCTGGGCCTGGCCGCCCTGCTCTGGCGCAGCCGCAGCGCGGTACGCCCGAGCCTGCGCCAGTTCGCCCTGCTGGGCCTCGGCGGCCTGCTGCTGGGCGGGCACTGGGTGACCTTCTTCGAGGCGGTGAAGGTCTCCGGGGTGGCCATCGCCACGCTCGGCTTCGCCAGTTTCCCGGCCTTCACCGTGCTGCTGGAGGGACTGCTGTTTCGCGAGCGCACCCGCCCCATCGAGTTCGCCATGGTCGCCGTGGTCTGCCTCGGGCTGATCCTGGTGACCCCGGAATTCAGCCTCGCCAGCAGCGCCACCGGCGGTCTGCTGTGGGCGGTGCTGTCCGGCTTCCTGTTCGCTTTGCTGTCGCTGCTCAACCGCGCCAGCACGCGCGGCCTCGACCCGGTGCAGGCGGCGCTGTACCAGAACATCACGGTGTTCGTCTGCTTCATGCCGCTGGCCTGGCCGCTGCTGCCCAGCGTGCGGCCGATGGACTGGCTGTGGCTGGCGATGCTCGGCATCTTCTGCACCGGCCTGGCGCACAGCCTGTTCGTCGCCAGCCTGCGCGTACTCAAGGCACGCACCACGGCGGTGATCTTCGCCCTGGAGCCGGTCTACGGCATCCTCTTCGCCTGGTGGCTGTTCAGCGAGCAGCCGACCCTGCGCATGCTGGCCGGCGGCGCGCTGATCGTCAGCGCCATTTTCGTTTCGGCGCGTATGGCGCGTTGAGGGTGACGGGCGCCCCCGACCTACGCGCCCCAGGAGTCATGGTGCGCACGGCGCACCCTAGGGTTACCGGTCGTTATGCCCCAGGTCGCGGCCCGGGTCGATCTGGTCGCGCACCCGCTGCTTGAGCACCTTGGCCTCGGGAAAGCCGCCGTCGGCCTTGCGCTCCCAGATCTGCACGCCATCGCAGAGGATGCGAAACACCCCGCCGCTGCCTGGCTCCAGGCTGACCTTGCCCAGCTCGTCGGCGAAGGTGCTGAGCAGCTCCTGGGCCAGCCAGGCGGCGCGCAGCAACCATTGGCACTGGGTGCAATAAGTGATGACGATTTCGGGCTTGCAATCGGACATGGCAGCGGCTCTGGGATAGGGCTTGGCGCCTATAATAGCGGCCTTTCGCCCTGCCCTCGTCGGAAACCGCCATGCGCCGCCTGCTCCGTTCGCTGCTCTGCCTGCTCGCCCTGTCCAGCCTGCCCGCCCTCGCCGCCGAACGCGTCGGCCTGGTGCTGTCCGGCGGCGCCGCCCGCGGCCTGGCGCATATCGGCGTGCTCAAGGCGCTGGAGGAGCAGAACATCCGCGTCGACGCCATCGCCGGCACCAGCATGGGCGCCATAGTCGGCGGGCTGTACGCCGCCGGCTACTCGGTGGAGGAACTGCAGCGCCTGGCGCTGGAGCTGGACTGGCAGCAGGCGCTGTCCGACTCGCCGCCGCGCGAGGACGTGCCCTTTCGCCGCAAGCAGGACGACCGCGATTTCCTGATCAAGCAGAAACTCAGTTTCCGCGACGACGGCAGCCTGGGCCTGCCGCTGGGGGTGATCCAGGGGCAGAACCTGGCGCTGCTGCTGGAGAGCCTGCTGGTGCACCGCAGCGACACCCGCGACTTCGACCGCCTGCCGATCCCCTTCCATGCCGTGGCCACCGATATCGCCAACGGCGAGCAGGTGATCCTGCGCCGCGGCCACCTGCCCCAGGCGATGCGCGCCAGCATGTCGATCCCGGCGGTATTCGCCCCGGTGGAGCTGGACGGCCGCCTGCTGGTGGACGGCGGCATGGTCAACAACATCCCGGTGGACGTGGCGCGGCAGATGGGCGTCGAGCGGGTGATAGTGGTCGACCTCGGCACCCCGCTCAAACCCGTGGAGCAGCTGACCACCGTGGTCGACGTGATGAACCAGTCGATCACCCTGATGACGCGCAAGAACTCCGAGGCGCAGCTGGCCACCCTGGCGGCCGACGACGTGCTGATCCAGCCGCCGCTGGCCGGCTTCGGCGTCACCGACTTCGCCCGCGCCGAGCAGATGATCGACGCCGGCTACCGCGCCACGCAGATCCAGGCCGAGCGCCTGGCCCGCCTGCAGCAGAGCGGCGGCGGCAACCCGGCGCTGGCCATGGCGCGCTCGCGCGAGCAGCGCACCCCGGTGATCCGCGAGATCCGCGTGGAGAACGATTCCAAGGTCGGCGACGCGGTGATCCGCCGGCACATCCGCCAGCCGCAGGGCGAGCCGCTGGACATGGACCGCCTGCAGAAGGACATGGGCACCCTGTACGGCCTGGACTACTTCGAGCGCGTGCAGTACCGCGTGACGCCGCTGGACGAACGCGGCAGCGCGCTGGTGATCGACGCGCGCGGCAAGCGCACCGGCACCGACTACCTGCGCCTGGGCCTGAACCTGTCCGACGACATGCGCGGCGACAGCGCCTTCAACATCGGCGCCAGCTACCGCGTCAACGGCATCAACCAGCTGGGCGCCGAGTGGCTGACCCGCGTGCAACTGGGCGACCGCCAGGAACTGTACAGCGAGTTCTACCAGCCGCTGGACGCCGGCTCGCGCTACTTCGTCGCCCCCTACCTGTTCGGCGAGGCGCGCAATATCGAGGCGATCCTGGACAACGACCCCATCGCCGAATACCGCCTGGAGCGCTACGGCTACGGCCTCAACCTCGGCCGGCAGATCGCCAACAACGGCGAGATCCGCTTCGGCCTCGGCCAGGCCTGGGGCGAGGCGGACGTACGCGTCGGCGAGCGCGACCTGCCCAGCTTCAGCTTCAGCGAGGGCTACTACGAACTGATGTACTCCTTCGACACCCTGGACAACGTCGACTTCCCGACCACCGGCGAAGACATCGGCCTGCTGCTGCGCCAGTACGACAGCAGCCTGGGCTCGGACGAGGAGTACCGTCAGTGGCAGCTGGAGCTGAACAAGGTATTCAGCGTCGAGGCCAATACCTGGGTACTCGGCGGGCGCTACGGGCGCACCCTGGAGGAGGCCGACGTGGTCACCTCCGGCTTTATCCTCGGCGGCGCCCAGGAGCTGTCCGGCTTCCGCCAGGACGCCCTGAGCGGGCAGAACGTGGCGCTGGCGCGGCTGATCTACTACCGCCGCCTGACCCAGCGCTCGCTGCTGCCGCTGGACCTGCCCCTGTACCTGGGCATGTCGCTGGAGCGCGGCCGCGCCTGGAACAACGACAACGCCTTCGACAGCGGCTATATCAACGCCGCCAGCATCTTCCTCGGCCTGGATACGCCACTGGGCCCGGTGAACTTCAGTTACGGCTTCAACGACGAGCGGGAAAAGGCGCTGTACCTGAACCTGGGCAAGAGCTTCTGACAGCAGGAGCCAGTCGGCTCCCACGGGGCGTTCTCCTCGCCCGGGGTAACCAGGCACCCGAGCTAGGCTGTCCCGGATTGCATCCGGGCCTCGACGACCAGCCCCATAAAAGACAGGGCCGCGCAGCAAGCGCGGCCCTGTCGGCGCAGCGAGTCGGGCGGATCAGGCGATTTCCGCCAGCAACTGGCGCGCGGCCTGTTTCTGCCGGTCGTCGCCCTGGTCGATCACCTCGTTGAGAATGTCGCAGGCGCTGCTCAGGTTGCCCTGCTCGATATAGGCCAGCGCCTGGTTGAGCTTGGCCATGTGTTCGGGGTTGCCGGCCAGCTGCTCGATATCGCCCTGCAGCGCCGCAGTGGCATCGGCCTCGCCGGCGAAGGCATCGAGGAAATGCTCGTCGAGCAACTCGTCCTCGCCGCCCACCACCATCTCCATCTCGCCGAAGGCGCTGACGGTCTGCACCTCCTCGTCCAGCTCGAACACCTCCGGCAGTTCCTGCAGGTTGCTGGAGAACCCCGCATCGAACTCCGCCGCGGCGGCCGCCTTGGTCTTGCCGCGGGCGGCCTCGAAGGGGCTGACCATGTCCCAGTCGGCATCCAGCGGCAGGTCGTCGAGATTGAGCTGGAAGTCGGGCTCGGCCAAGGGCTCGGCGGCCGGCGGCGCCAGCGGGGGCTGGCTAGGGGCGGGCTGCGGCGCCTGCTGCAGGGCCGGGTGGCGAGCCTTGAGCGCATCCAGCCGCGCCGCATCGAAGCCTTCGGCACGCAGCACCGCTTCCTCGCGTTCGAAGGCGGCGCCATCGCCCAGCTCGGCCAGCACCTCCAGCAGGCGCAAACGCAGGTCGCTGCGCTGCGGCGCCTGCGCCAGGGCCTTGCTCAGCTCGCCACGGGCCTCGCTAAAACTGCCGTAGGCGATATAGACGTTGGCTGCCTCCAGCGGGTCGACCGGTGCCGCCGGGCGCTGCTGCGGAGTCGGCGCCGGAGTAGGCACCACGGCCGGCTTGGCGACTGCGACCGGCGCCGGCCGCAGCGGCGCCACAGGGCGCTGTGCCGGCGGCTCGACTTGAACCACCGACGCAGCCTTATCGCGCCGCCGTGCGGCCCAGACCAGGGCACCGAGCAGCAACAGCAGCACCACGCCGCCAGCCAGCAGGGTGGCGAACCAGCCACGCTCGGCGGCCAGCGGCGGCTCCTGCGCCGCCTGCGGCGGTGCGCTGGCGAGCACGGCGGCCGGCTCTGCAGCGGGCGCGGCGGCAGCGCCCTGCTCGATCAGCTCGGCCAGTTGCGCATCCTTGAGCGCCAACTGCTCCTGCAGCTGCTGCAACTGCAGCTGCAGTTGCGCCAGGCCCTGCTGCAACTGCAGGTTCTCCGCGGCCTGGCTGGCCAGTTCCTGGTCGACCTGACGCTGCTTTTCCAGCACTTGCTGCAGGCTCTCGGCCTGCTCGGCAGCCGGCGGCGCGGCGACCAACGGCGCAGCGGCGGCAGCCTCGAGGGCCATTGCCGGGGACTCGACCGGCGCTGCGGCAGTCGTGCTCGGGCGCGCGGCATCGGGCAGCAGCAGTTCGACGCCGGCCAGCAGCCGGTTGGCATCGCCGCCGACGAAGGCGCTGGGGTTGAGCGCGTGGATGCCGTCCATCAGCGCCTGCTGCGACAGCGGGCTGCCCTGCTCGCGCAGACGCGCGGCGATCGACCACAGGCTGTCGCCGCGCACCACCGGCTGGCGATAGCCCTGGGCGGCGCTGGGCGGCTCGCTGCGCCGCGCGGGAGCGGCCGCCGGCTGCGCCGCACTAGGTGCTGGCGCGGCGGCTGCTGGGCTGGGGGCAGCCTGTACGGTGTAGGCGGCAGAACCCGGCGGATCAAGCAGCACGGTGTACTCGCGCAGCAGCTGCCCATCCGGACGGGCCACCTCGACGATGAAATTCAGATAGGGTTCGCGCACCGGCCGGCTCGACACCACCCGGATCACGCTGCGCGAGCCGCGCAATAGCGGGGTGAAACGCAGGTCGTTGAGAAAGTAGAAACGCTCGACGCCCGAGCGGCTGAACACCTCGGCCGGCGCCAGGGCGACGCGCAGATCCTCGGCGCCGAGATCGCCGACCGCCAGCAGCTCGATCTCCGCCTCCAGCGGCTGATTGAGCGCCGAGTGCAGGGTGATCTCGCCCAGTCCCAGCGCCGGCGCCATGCCCGAATAGAGGGCAGAACCCGACGCCAAACCCAACATCAACTGACGCACCCGAGCCATGTGACCTCCAGGGTTATGCAGGCTCGAACGCCGCCTCCTCCACTTCCTGTATGAGCGTCCCGATGGCCGGGAGGCTGGCGCCCTGAACAGTAGACCGAGGTCGGGGCGACACTGTCCCTGTCGAACCCGGCTCGTGTTGCAGTATGGCTACTAATTCACAAAGTAGCGGCTTGGGCGCCAGTTTGCCGACGAAGCACATTGCCATCAAGGGCTAGAAGTCAAAAATCAGGCAAAAACGACTATCGACCGCAACACAGCCGAAAAATTGACACTAACGGAGCACTACTTAAGCAGGTTGCCCAGCACCCGGGCATGCACCTGCTGGCAGCGGCGCAGGTCCTCTTCGTCGATGCCAGCGAAGACCTCCTGGCGCAGCTGGGTGGAAATCGCCTCGATCTTCTCGATCAGCGGCTGCGCCTTGGGCTGCAGGGCGATCTTCTTGGCCCGGCGATCCTCGGGCACCGCGACGCGGGTCACCAGCCCCTGGGCCTCCAGGCTGTCGAGCAGGCGCGCCAGGGTCGGCCCTTCCACGCCGACGCTCTGCGCCAGCTCGCGCTGGGTCGGCATCTCGGTGAAACGGGCCAGGTGCAACAGCACCAGCCAGCGCGCCTGGGACAGGCCGAGGCCGACCAGACGACGGTCGAGTTCGGAGCGCCAGGCGCGGGATAATTGAGCGACTTGCATGGCGAAGCGGTGTTGATCGGGGTAAGACATGGGGGAGCGGGCTCGTACAAAGGTCAAAAACTAATTATTAGCTAGCTAGCCATAACCGCGAGCGCAGGGCAAGCCCGGATTGTGGCCGAGCGTTTCAGAATGCGACTGAAATGCGGCCACGAGTCTCGGCCGCGGATCAGGCCACCACCTGATTGCGGCCGAAGGCCTTGGCCTCGTAGAGCGCGCGGTCGGCATGCTCATAGAGCTGGTTCAGCTCGCCGCCGACGCTGGGACTGAGGCAGGCGATGCCGATGGACATGCTCAGCATACTGGCGCTGTCCGAACCCTGATGGGCGATATTCAGCTCCACCAGCGCCAGGCGCAGCGCCTCGGCACGGCGCTTGGCCTCCTCGGCGCCGATGTCGAACAACAGCAGGGCGAATTCCTCGCCGCCCAGGCGCACGCCCATGTCCAGCGGACGCCGCGCGGCCTGCTCGATCAGGGCGCCGACGCGCTGCAGCGCGGTGTCGCCGGCCTGATGGCCGTAGTGGTCGTTGTAGGCCTTGAAGTGGTCGATATCGCACAGCAGCAGTGCCAGTGACTGTCCATCGCGCTGCGCCTGACGCCACAGGCGCTCGAACTGGCGGTTGAAGCTGCGCCGGTTGTGCAGACCGGTGAGACTGTCGCGGTCGGCCAGCAGGCGCATCAGCCGGCTGATGAGAAAGTACTCGCGCGATTTGTATTCGAGCAGATAGCAGCCCACCGCCCCGATCAGGTTGCCGAACAGCAGGAACAGCACGTTGTTGATCAACCGCGGTAGCGGCAGGCCGGCCAGCCACTCGGCGCCGATGTAGACCAGCAGTACCGCCAAGGCACAACCGAGCGCCTCGCTCAGACGCAGGCCGACCAGAAAATACGCCGCCATGCTCACCAGCAGCAGCCCCTCGTACGGGTAGCTGGGGTCGGCGTGGTGGGCGATGCCAACGATCACCGCAGCACCAATGCCCAGGGCGAGGATGCAGGTCATGCTCAGCGGTAATAGCAGACGGATGTGGCGGCGCTGAAGGATCAGGGCGGCGCAGGCCACCAGAATGACCAGCACCAGCACGCGCACGGCCAGAATCCAACCCAAATGGGGCGGCTGCACCAGCATCAGGTCCAGCACGCTGAGCGCCAGCCAGATGACCATCGCCGTGCTCAGCGCGATGCGCTTGAGCTCGAAGCTCTCGTCCAGCAAATGGCTGCGGTATTCGCGCTCCAGTACGCGGGAAAAACGCAGCCAGCGGAACCCCAGGCTGAGCTGGTCGGCATAGGGGCTGGGGCGGACGTCGTCGAGCCAGGCGTGATAGCTGGGCACCGTTACCTCGTCTGTTGGCGGCTTGCCCCACACCTTAGCCGTGTCATCGAGTTGCCGCCAGAATCACGACAATCGTGCGTCAGACCTCGAACTCGGCCTGCAGCGCGGCGCGTACGCAGTAGAGCACCGCCTCCTCGACCCGCCCGGCGAACAGCGGGGCGATCTCGCTCACCGCCGGCAGCTCGCCCTCGCCGTCGAGGAAGGCCTCCTGGATCTCGCCGAGCAGCTCTTCCGGCAGATCCAGCGCCTGCTCCAGCGACAGCTGCTGCTGGCCGATGGCCTCGGCCAGCAGGCTGTAGACGTTCTTCTCGCTGCAGCCGAGTTGGCCGGCGATCTGCGTCGGGGTCATGCCGGCGCGGGCCAGGCTGACCAACTCATGACGCAGGTCGGCCACCGGCGCCGGCGCCTCCTGCGCGGCGCCGCCCAGCACTTCGAGGAAGGCCTGGCCATAGCGTTCCAGCTTGCGTGCGCCGACGCCGCTGACCTGGGCCATCTCGCTCAGCGAGCCGGGCTGGCTGCGCAGCATCTCCAGCAAGGTGGCGTCGGGGAAGATCACATAAGGCGGCACGCTGTGCTCCTCGGCCAGTTTGCGCCGCAAGCTGCGCAGCGCCTCCCACATCTCCCGTTCGTGACTGCGCACCAACTGGCTAGCGGCGCTGCTGGAGGCCTTGGCGGTCTGCGCCGGCTTGGGTTCGCGGCGCAGCTGCAAACCGACCTCGCCGCGCAACAGCGGCCTGCAGGCCTCGCTCAGACGCAGGCCACCGAAGCCCTCCAGGTCGACGTCGGCCAGGCCGCGGGCGACCAGCTGGCGGAACAGGGTGCGCCACTCGACCTCGGAGAGCGCCTTGCCGACGCCGAATACCGTCAGGTGCTGGTGGCCGACGGCGCGGATCTTGTCGTTGTCGCGGCCGAGCAGGATGTCCACCAGATGACCGACGCCGTAACGCTGACCGCTGCGGTAGATGGCCGACAGCGCCTGGCGCGCCGGCTCGGTGGCGTCCCAGGTCTCGACGCCGTCGATGCAGTTGTCGCAATGGCCGCAGGGCTGCGCCAGTTCCTCGTCGAAATAGCCCAGCAGCACCTGGCGGCGGCAGCGGGTTTCCTCGCACAGGGCGAGCATGGCGTCGAGCTTGTGCTGCTCGATGCGCTTGTGGCGATCGTCGCCCTCGGAGTTGTTGAGCATCTGCTTGAGGAAGATCACGTCCTGCAGGCCGTAGGCCATCCAGGCATCGGCGGGCAGACCGTCGCGGCCGGCGCGGCCGGTTTCCTGGTAGT
Organism: Pseudomonas sp. AOB-7; assembly: GCF_003696305.1. Taxonomy (GTDB): domain Bacteria; phylum Pseudomonadota; class Gammaproteobacteria; order Pseudomonadales; family Pseudomonadaceae; genus Aquipseudomonas. Next base: position 297,141 of record NZ_RFFK01000004.1, read on the forward strand.
AGGCCTCCAGCGACTTGGGCAGGTCGAGGTGGCAGACGAAGCGCACGTTGGGCTTGTCGATGCCCATGCCGAAGGCGATGGTCGCCACCATGATCAAGCCTTCCTCGTTGAGAAAGCGCTTCTGGTGATAGGCGCGCAACTCGTTGGGCAGGCCGGCGTGATAGGGCAGCGCCGGAAAGCCCTGGCTGCTGAGAAAATCGGCGACCTCCTCGACCTTCTTGCGCGACAGGCAGTAGACGATGCCGGCATCGCCCTTGCGCGCGGCGAGAAAGCCGAGCAGCTGCTTGCGCGGCTGATCCTTGGGCAGGATGCGGTAGAAGATGTTCGGCCGGTCGAAGCTCGACAGAAAGCGCTCGGCGTTCTGCAGGTGCAGGCGCTGGACGATTTCCTCGCGGGTGCGCTTGTCCGCGGTGGCGGTCAGGGCGATGCGCGGCACCTGCGGGAACAGCTCGGCGAGCTGGCCGAGCTGCAGGTACTCGGGGCGGAAATCGTGGCCCCATTGCGACACGCAGTGCGCCTCGTCGATAGCGAACAGGGCGATCTCCAGGCCCTGCAGGAAGCTCAGCATGCGCGGCTGCACCAGGCGCTCGGGCGCCAGGTAGAGCATCTTGATCTCGCCACGGCGGATGCGCTCGGCGATCTCGCGCTGCTCGTCATTGCTCAGCGTGGAGTTCAGCGCCACCGCGGCCACGCCCAGCTCGTCGAGGGTGGCGACCTGATCGTCCATCAGCGCGATCAGCGGCGAGACGATCACCGCCAGGCCGTCGCGCAACAGCCCCGGCACCTGGTAGCACAGCGACTTGCCACCGCCGGTGGGCATCAGCACCAGGGCATCGCCGCCGCCGGCCACGCGCTCGATGATCGCGGCCTGATTGCCGCGGAAGGCGTCGTAACCGAATACGTCTTTGAGGATGCGCTGGGCGTGGTCGAGCATGAAGGCCTCCGAATCGAGCCGCGCATTATGCCGCAGGATTGCCGGCAACAGGGCGCCAGCCTGTCCGAAGCCGGGCTTTTGCCCTCGCCAGGCCCCGCCGCTATGGCCGCTGGGGCGGCGGTGGACTAGAATCCAGCCTCGTTTACTCCTTCAAGGTAGCCCCACGATGTCCTTCGCCGAGCAACTGTCCCGCCTGCAAGCCTTTCTCGATGCCGATGAGCTGCACGAAGAGGCGTTGGACTACGTGGCCGCCCATGGCTACCTGACCGCCCTGGCGATCTGCCCGGACCAGGTGCCCGAGCGCGAGTGGATCGACGCCCTGTTCGCCGAACCGCCGCACTACCGCAGCGAGGCCGAGCGCGAGGAGATCGAGAACACCCTGATCCACCTCAAGGCGCATATCGCCCGCCAGCTGGCCGGCGAGGAAGAGCCGGAGCTGCCCTGCGAGCTGGACCTGGGCGAGGACCCGGACGACTCCGACCTGCGCGGCTGGTGCATCGGCTTCATGGAAGGCGTGTTCCTGCGCGAGGCGGTGTGGTTCGAGGACGCCGAAGACGAGGTCAGCGAGCTGCTGCTGCCGATCATGGTCGGTTCCGGTCTGTTCGACGAGCAAGCGGAGTTCGCCGAGATCGCCCGCGACCGCGACCTGGTGGACAGCATGATCGACCAGATTCCCGAGCTGCTCACCGCACTCTTCCTGCTGTGCCAGGCGCCGGAGGAAAAACCCGCGCTGCTCAAGCCCCGCCAGCACTGATCCCGTGGGCCGGGGCCAGGCGCCCCGGCCGGCGTCCGTCCGGGCCCGAAGATGCCTCGTGAAATCCAGGAAAGCCGTCACCGCGGCGTTCGCTACCTGCTGCTGGCACTGGGCTGGCTGTGCGTGGCGCTGGGGGTGATCGGCATCTTCCTGCCGGTGCTGCCGACCACCCCCTTCCTGCTGCTGGCCGCCGCCTGTTTCGTGCGCAGCTCGCGGCGCTTCTACATCTGGCTGGTCACCCACCCACACCTGGGGCCCTGGATTCGCGACTACCTCGACGGCCAGGGCATTCCGCTCAAGGGCAAGGTCTACGCGCTGGCGCTGATGTGGGCGAGCATCGCCCTGTCCTGCTACCTGGTGCCCCTGCCCTGGGCACGCGCCTTCATGCTCACCAGCGCGGTGCTGGTCAGCCTGTATATCCTCAAGCAGAAGACCCTGCCCAATCCCTGACGCAAGGCTGTTCTCACGCCCCCTGTGCCCCGGCGTAGCCAGGATGCAATCCGGCAGCCCCCGGCAGTCACAATTTCATCCCGTTCACGGGGCAAATCGCCAGCGCGTCGCCTAGACTTCAGCCGATCGAAGCGGAGATGCAGCCCCATGCGGCCACGGCAGCGCATTCAGGGATGGCAACGGCGTCTGCTGATCCTTTGGGTCGGCGGCGGGCTGCTGGCCGGCCTGGCCCTGGCCAATTGGGACTTCGCCCTGGTTCTGCGCAACGCCGAGAGCCGCTACGGCAGCCTCGGCGCCGCCAAGCAGCGCATCCTCGACTGGGACGCGCTGATCAAGAGCAGCGCCACGCTGTCCGAGGCGGACAAGCTCGGCGAGGTCAACCGCTTCTTCAACCGCACCATCCGCTTCACCGACGACATCCGCCTGTGGCAGCAGAACGACTACTGGGCCACCCCCGTCGAGATGCTGGTCAAGGGCGCCGGCGATTGCGAGGACTACTCCATCGCCAAGTACTTCACCCTGCGCCGCCTCGGCATTCCCAGCGAGAAGCTGCGCATCACCTACGTCAAGGCGCTGAACTACAACCAGGCGCACATGGTACTGACCTACTACGCCAGCCCCACCGCCGAGCCGCTGGTGCTGGACAACCTGATCAACGACATCCGCCCTGCCTCGCAGCGCAAGGACCTGCTGCCGGTCTACGCCTTCAACGCCGAAGGCCTCTACCTCGCCGGTTCCAATACCCGCAAGAGCGACACCAAGAAGCTCTCGCGCTGGCAGGACATCCTGAAAAAAATGCGTGCGGAGGGCTTCGCCATCGGCGATGGCTAGGAGGAAAGATCCATGTCCCTACTCAAGCAGCTGTTTCTCGCCATCTGCCTGTTCCTGGTGGTGGCCTTCACCGGCAGCTTCATCGCCGGGGTGGAGAGCTCGCGCGAACAGCTGATCAGCCAGCTGCGCTCGCACGCCCAGGACGCCGCCACGGCGCTGGGCCTGTCGATGACGCCGCACGTGGACGACCCGGCGATGATCGAGCTGATGGTCAGCTCGATCTTCGACAGCGGCTACTTCGCCAGCATCCGCGTGGTACGCATCGCCGACGGCAGCCTGGTGGTGGAACGGCGCACCACGGTCACCCCGGAGAACGTGCCGCGCTGGTTCGTCGAGCTGGTCGACCTGCGCCCGCAGGGCGGCGACGCTCTGATCATGCGCGGCTGGGAACAGGCCGCGCGGGTCGAGGTGCTCAGCCATCCTCAGTTCGCCCTGGCCAAGCTGTGGGACAGCGCGCTGGGCAGCCTGCTCTGGCTGCTGTTGTGCGGCCTGGTCAGCGCGGTGCTCGGCGGCTGGCTGCTGCGCACCCAGCTGCGCCCGCTGGACAACATGGTGCAGCAGGCGCAGGCCATCACCCGCCGCGAGTTCCTCACCCTGCCCCGCGTGCCGCGCACCCCGGAACTCAAGCGCGTGGTGCTGGCGATGAACCAGATGGTCGACAAACTCAAGACGCTGTTCGCCGAAGAAGCCGCGCGCAGCGAGAAGCTGCGCGAGGAAGCCTACCAGGACAGCCTCACCGGCCTGGCCAACCGCCGCCAGTTCGACATCCGTCTGAGCAATCAGCTGGTGGTCAGCGAGCAGCACGCCGACGGCTACCTGCTGCTGCTGCGAGTCAACGACCTCGGCGGCCTCAACCAGCGTCTCGGCGGCCAGCGCACCGACGCCCTGATCGGCGCCCTCGGCGAGCTGCTCAAGCGCCTGCTGGAGGCTCCGGGGCGCAGCGAGTGGCTGGCCGCGCGCAGCCGGGGCGGCGAATTCACCCTGCTCGCCCCGGGTCTGAGCGGCGAGGACGCCGACCAGTTGGCCATCGAACTCAGCCAGGGCCTGGACAACCTGCGCCAGACCGGTGCCAGCGATTGCGATCCGGTCGCCCATATCGGCGTCGCCGCGTTTCGCCCAGGCGAGGAACCAGGCGCGGTGATCGGCCGCGCCGACCAGGCGCTGGCCCAGGCGCAGAGCAATGCGGACAAATGCTGGGAACGCCTCGACGACTTCACCGCGCAGAGCGGCCAGGGCCTGCACGACTGGCGCAGCTGGATCGACGATGCGCTGAACAGGGGCAAGCTGCAGCTGTATTTCCAGCCGGTGGCCGAGTGCGCCGCGCGCGAGCGTCTGCTGCAACGCAAGGTGCTGGCGCGCCTGCTCGACCCGCAGGGCGAGGCCATCGCCGCCGGACGCTTCCTGCCCTGGATCGAGCGCCTGGGCTGGGCCGCGCGCTTCGACCTGGCGATGCTCGAACACAGCTTCGCCCACCTGGCGCAGCACCCCGAGCCGCTGGCCCTGAGCCTGTCCGCCGCGACCCTGCGCGATGCGTCGAGCAAGGCCAAGATGCTGGCCATGCTCAAGAGCCACCCCGAAGCGGCGCAGCTGATGACCCTGGAGGTGGACGAGCGTCACCTGCCACCGCCGGCAGAGCTGGAAGCCCTGAGCCAGAGCGTTCGCGAGGCCGGCTTCAGCCTGGGCCTGCAGCATTTCGGCGGCCGCTTCAGCCTGATCGGCAACCTCACCCACCTCGGCCTGGCCTACCTGAAGATCGACGGCACCTACATCCGCGCCATCGACCAGGAAAGCGACAAGCGCCTGTTCATCGAGGCGATCTTCCGCGCCACCAACAGCATCGATTTGCCGCTGATCGCCGAGATGGTGGAAACCGAGGGGGAATTGCGCGTGCTCGAGGAACTCGGCGTGCATGGCGCCATGGGTCGCCTGATCGGTGCGCCGGCGCCCTGGCAGTAGGCGCCCAGGCTATCCGCCAGTGCCTGGCGGCGACGGCACGGGCTCACGGCCCGGATGCAGTCCGGAAAGCTCAGCGGGACTCCCCGATATTCCCGGATTGCGTCCAGGCCAGGCTCACACCAGGTTGTGTTCGTCGTCGCCGAGCAGGCCGCTCAGGCCTTCGATCTCGGCCCGCGCGATGGCACGCTGGTCGAGCTTCTGCCGCGCCGCTTCGGGCAGGTCGGTGTAGCGGATCACACCGCGCTCGACCAGCACGCTGACCACGTCTTCCAGCACGCGCACCAACTCCAGATCGGACTGCTTGAGGCTATCCAGACGCGCCCTGACCTCTTCCTTGGCCGCCAACCAGGCCTGCAGCTCATCGCTCTCGACCGCCAGGTTTTCCGTCATTCCCGCGAAGGGCTCGTATTCGACCCGCAGCAACCGCCCCGCGGCGTCGCGCTGTACATAGACCATCGGTGCCTCCGGCAAACGCCCATAAAAAAGCCCGCTGCCCGAAAGGGGTAGCGGGCTTACTCTAGTTGAGAGCTCGGCCTGGGGAAACTCCCAACAGGTCAAACCACCAACTGGTTGCTGTCGAGCATACCCTGGATGATATCCGCCGCATTGCCGCCGGACAGGATAGTGTTCTCCAGCGTGATGGTCTGATCGATGGTCGAAGCGTCCGCCACGTTGCCGGTGCTGGAGACACTGATCACCGTATCGGTGGCGGTAAAGCTGAAGCTCAGATAATCGTCCAGTACGTTGGCATCGCTGGGATCGCTCACCCCAACCAGCAGCTCCGACAAGTTCAGCACGTTGTCGCCAACCCCGAAGTCTTTGACGATATCGTGGTAGTTGCCGCCGCGATCCCCCGCATTCCACACGAATGTGTCATTGCCACCGCCGCCGGTGAGGATGTCGTTGCCAACACCGCCGATCAGAATGTCGTCACCCTCGCCACCGAGCAGGGTGTCATGGCCACCATTGCCGACCAGCACCACGCCATTGTCCGTATCGATGCCATCGGAGGCGGCAGATACCACATCGTCAGGATCGAGCATGCTGATCGTCAGGTGATCGTCGAGCGAGGCGGAGTCGCCATCACCATCGGTCACCGCAAGGTCGAAGTTCAGCGTCAGGTCCTCGATCGTGGTCAGCTGATCGTAGGTGATGTGGTTGATATTGAAGCCCGCCGCCCCCCCGACATGATCGACACGCAGGCTATCAAACTCATTGGCGACATAGATGGTGTAGGTGGCCAGCGCACCTCCCGAAGCAGGTGTGAAGGACCAGGTTCCTGCGAGATCCCCATCCACCACCACACTGATGCGGACATCGCCCGCCGGCTTGCCTATCGATAGGTTCTGCTGTCCCGCCAAAGCGGTATTGAAATCGAAGGCGACACCATCGAGGGCCACCATCAGGACGGCAATCGAGTTGCCGGCGCCAGTCCACTGCTGCGTGGTGAAGCTCACGAAGCTCTGGCTCTTCTGGAAATCGAGCTGTATCCACTCGCCGTTGGTGATCTGCGGATTGGAGATCCCGATACCGTTCTGCGAGGCATTGACCTTGTCCGAACCCCGGATAGTGAGAGATTGGTCAGCCGTGGCAACTTGGCCAGTGGGACCAAAGGCGGAGAAGTCCTCCCCGCTTACCGTCGTCGAGGAAATGATGGTATTGGAGATCAGATCGAAGCTATAGGTGCCATCGGGGTTGATCGTCAGGGTAAAGAAAGGACTCCCCTCCGGATCGCTCAGGCTGCTGAAGGCGCGTAACACCACGCTACCATCCCCTCCCGCTGAAACGGCATTGGTCGTCGTTGTGTAGTAGAAGCTGAACAGCACCTCGTTGGCGCCATTAGTCACCTCCACCTCGGTGACCCCATCCTCAGCGGTCGGCGCCTGGACGAAACTCACCTGTTGACCGGCGTAGCTACCACTCAAAGCCAGCGCCACCGACAGGAAGTCCAGACCATCGGCGCCAAAGTTGGCACTGTACTGTCCAGTGAAGGCGGACGTCACCGCACTGGAAAGCACCGCGTCCATGATCGAGTAGAACTGCGGACCGTCGTCGCGGAACACCAGCGAACCGCTCAGGTCCAGGCTGGCGCTGGCACTGTCGCCATCGGCGTCGCTGATGGTCGCGCCCAGGCTCAGGCTGCCCGCCGCCGGGCTGATCGGCTCGTTCGGATCGGCCGTCGGATGCACCACCGCCCGCACCTGATCCAGGGTCACCGTGCTACCGGCCAGCGTCACGCTGAACGCCACCGGACCGCCCACGCCGCCTACCCGGCCTTCCACGCCGGTCGCGGTGTTGAACAGGAAGATGCCCTGCCCGGTGGCGGTGTCCACCAGGCCGCTGTCGGTGCCGTTCACCGTGCTGACGCTGTAGACCAGGCTGCCTGCCCCGTCGGCGCCAAACGCGCCGTTGAAGGCACCGGAAATGTCGGTGCTGGCATTCACCGCCAGGTTGGTTTCATCCACCACCAGGCTGGTGTTCGCACCAGTCACCACACCAATCGACGGACCGTCGTCGCGAGCAATCAGGAGCCCCCCAAGATCAAGGGAGGCAGAGGCTGAATCACCATCGCCATCTGTCGCGGTAGCGACCAGCTGAATCAATCCACCCGCCAAGGTGACAGCTTCATTCGTGTCATTCGGATCGTCATGACGCAGAGCCCGCAGTTGATCCCAAGTCACGTTGCCGTCATCGGCAACCGAGATGCGGAAAGCGACCATACCGGCATCGCCACCCACCCAGCCTTCCACGACATTACCGTTAAGGTGAAGCTCAACTCCCTGCCCGGTCAACGTGTCGATCAACCCGCTGTCCAGCCTCAGGACATTCAAGCTGAAGGCCACCACCCCACCGTCCGCACCGAGATTGAACTCGAAGGCGGAGGCAAAACTGCCCTGATCGTTCACCGACAGGTCGCTCTCATCGACCACCAGTGCATTCAACTCGCGATCAGCCAGGCTGACGCTGGGAGAGTCATCGCTGACCAACACGTCCAGCGACACGGTCGGCGAAACATCGCCATCGAGGTCGAACATCCGCACCAGGAAACTCTCACCTACCTGGTCGGCGCTACCGGTGCCGTTGGGATCGTCATGATCCAGGGTGTTGCCGGTCAGGGTGTAGACCCAGTTGCCCGCCGCGTCGACGGTCAAAATGCCGTACTTGCCCTGTACCTCACCGCCATTGGTGACATCGATCCAGTTGCCGTTCACGTCCTGAATCTGCACGGAGGAGATTCCGTCCGGCGAGTTGATGACCAGACGCCCCGAGGCTTGCTCGGCCGGGCTGGATGGATTGCTGCCGTCAGCCAGGGCGGCTTCGTCGACCAGCGCCGGGCCGGTGGTCACCTCGCCAACGAAGTTCTGGTATTCGACATCGATGCCGGGAATGAAATTGGGCGTCTCCGGAGTCGGCTCGAGATCCGCACGCACCTCAGGCTCAGGATCGGGAAATTCGGGACCACCCGAGAATCCGGCCGTCGGGAAACCGATCACCGGATCGAGCGCGCCGCCGACTTCGCCGAGCAGCACGAAGGAGTGACCACCACCGACGCCGCCTGCACCGCCACCGCCGGCCCCCGGGCCGGCTGCGGTGGCTTCGCCTTCGAGGGTCGGGTCGACGCCGGCCTCGATCGCCGCCTGCAGTTGCTCGACGTCGGTCAGGTCACTGTCGCTGGGAACGGGCGGCGTACCTGCCGCGGGGGTCTGTGAGGGGGAACTGGCGGCAAGCATCTGCTCATTGAGTGACAAACTACTGTCGCGCCCCAGGGTCAGTTGCTGGCCGTTGCTCAGGGTTACCGCGATAGCACCGGTGGCGCCGGTCACCAGTTGCTCGCCCGCATAGACCCGGTCGCCCTCGCTTAGCAGCCGGCGCGAACCATCGCTCGCTACCGCAAACACTTCACCGACGACCTGACTAACGACACCGATTAGAGTGGCCATGATTCCATCCTCACTACAGCTGCCGACCACCGCCGGCACGTATTGCCAAAAGAGCCAGGCCACCTTTTCGAACGTGAGGAGAGAAAAAACAGCTGATTGAAATTGAACGGCGCAAAATCCCAGAAACGCTAGCGACAAAAAAATGTCACTACAACCTGCGTCGAACTACTCCACCAGATGAATCCCCGCCCTTGGGTGCTTGACTGCCTGTTTTAGTCGCGTACGCCATAGCAAGGCGCGAAGAACGCGGCTTCTGGAGCCAAACAATGTGCTGCTTTTCACGGAATTCATAAGAATTTTTCCTCATAAGCCTTGTGAAAAAATCTTCTTATCCTCTCCAAAAGTTGTTCTTAGCTGTGATGTTACAAGCCTGAAACGGTTTTACAGGCAAAAAAGCCATTTTTCTGGCGACAGGATAAGAACACCAGCAAGGAGAAATGCCCATGCGCACCTTCAACCCCCTGTGGAGTGCCATGCTATTGGCGGCTATCTGCAGCCAAGCGCAAGCCATGAACCTGACGGAAGCGATCCAGCGCACCCTGGATAGCCATCCGGAGATTCATGCCGCCGCCAACAGTCGCCTTTCGTCGGATGAGGATGTGAAGATCGCCAAGGGCGGCTACTTGCCAACCGTCGACCTGCTGGTCGGCTACGGTCGCGAGCAGACCGACAGTCCCACCACCCGCGCGCTGGGCGACCACAACAAGGAAACCCTGACTTACAACGATGCCGAACTGCGTCTGCGGCAGATGCTGTTCGACGGCTTCAACACCCCCAACGAGGTGGCTCGCACCGAGTCGGTGGTCAACTCCCGCGCCTATCGCCTGCTCGGCACGTCCGAGAGCCTGGCCCTGCGCACGGTCGAGGTATACCTGGACGTGCTGATGCGCCGCGAGATGGTCGAGCTGGCCCGCAACAACCTGCAGGCCCACCAGCGCATCCACGACCAGATCGGCCTGCGCAGCCAGCAGGGCGTCGGTAGCACCGCCGACCTCGATCAGTCGGAGGCCCGCCTGGCACTGGCGCAGAACAACCTCTATACCGAACAGGTCAACCTGGCCGACGCCGAGGCCAACTTCTTCAGCGCCGTCGGCCGCCTACCCGATCAGCTCGAATCGCCCGCCACCATCCGCGGCAACATGCCGGCCGACCTGCTGGCCGCGCGGCAGACGGTGATGGACAACAACCCCTTCCTGAAGTCGGCGCAGGCCGACGTGCAGGCCGCCGAGAAGCAGTACGAAGTGGCCAAGGCGCCCTTCTACCCGCGTCTCGACCTGGAGCTGGCGACCAACGCCGGCGACAACATCCAGGGCGACGAGGGCCACAATAAGGGCTGGCGTGCCGCCGTGGTGATGAACTACAACCTGTTCAACGGCATGCGCGACAAGGCCCGCCTGCAGGGGGCCGCGCACCAGATCAACGAGTCCATGGACATTCGCAACAACGCCCTGCGGGTGCTCAACGAGAACCTCTCGCTGGCCTGGAACGCCATGGAAAACGCCCGCCTGCAAACGCCCAAGGCCCGCGACTACGCGGACTACACGGCGCGGGTGCGCGAGGCCTACCAGCAGCAGTTCAGCCTGGGCCAACGCACCCTGCTCGACCTGCTCGACAGCGAGAACGAACTGTTCACCGCCAACCGCCGCTACAGCGAGGTGCGCTTCGCCGAGGAGTTCTCGATGTACCGGGTGATTGCCGCAATGGGTGATCTGCTGCGTCAGCAACAGGTCGTAGTCCCGGCAGAAGCTGTAGCCCTCACCGAGGTGAAGAGCGAGGCGCGCTTGCCGGAAATGAAGTAGTCCCGGCTTGGGAGTAGTAGAACTTGACCACCATGGAACGGCCAGGGCCTGCCAGCGATCCGCGGCTCAGCCACGACGATCCGCTGCTCGACGGCCTGTTGATCCTCTGCCGGCTGCACGGCTGCTCAGTCAGCCGCGGCAGCCTGAGCGCCGGCCTGCCCCTGCCCGAGCAGCGCCTGACCGCCGACCTGCTGCCGCGCGCCGCCGCGCGTGCCGGGCTGCAGGGTCGCCTGCTGTTTCGCGACCTGGCCAGCATCTCCGCACTCAACCTGCCGGTGCTGCTGCTGCTCAAGGATGGCCGCAGCGCCGTGCTGCGCCAATGGGGAGCGAACGACCAGGCGCAGATCCTGCCGTGCGAGGCCGACGGCGGCGAACAGTGGGTCGGGCGCGAGCAACTGGCCGCCGAGTACAGCGGCCAGGCCTTCTTCGCCCGCCCGCGGCATGAACTGGAGGAGGCACGCACGCCGCTGGTGCCGCGCCTCGAAGCCTGGTTCCGCGATACCCTCAAGCTGTCGCGCTGGCTCTACGCCGATGCGCTGCTGGCCAGCCTGCTAATCAACCTGCTGGGCCTGATGGTGCCGCTGTTCGTCATGCAGACCTACGACCGCGTGGTGCCCAACCAGGCCACCGCCACACTCTGGGTGCTGGCCGTCGGTCTGCTGATCGGCACCGGCTTCGAGATGCTGCTCAAGGTGCTGCGCGCGCACCTGCTCGACACCGCCGGCAAGAAGACCGACGTGGTGCTCTCGGCCACCCTGTTCGAGCGCATCACCGGCATGGCGATGAAGGCCCGCCCGGCCAGCATCGGCGGCTTCGCCCAGAGCATCCACGACTTCCAGGGCCTGCGCGACTTCCTCACCGCGGTGACCCTGACCAGCCTGATCGACCTGCCCTTCTCCTTCCTGATGATCCTGGTGATCTGGCTGATCGGCGGCTGGCTGGTGCTGATCCCGCTGCTAGCCTTCCCGCTCACCGCGCTGTTCGCCTTCATCATCCAGATGCGCCTGCGCGACACCGTGGAGAAGAGCCTGCAACTGGCCTCGCAGCGCCAGGCGTTGCTGATCGAGACCCTCGGCGGCCTGGAGACCCTCAAGGCCTGCGGCGCCGAGAGCGAACGCCAGCACCAGTGGGAAAAGACCCACGGCGCCCTCACCCGCCTGGACAGCCACGCACGCTTCCTCTCGGCGCTGGCCACCAACGGCACCCTGTTCCTCCAGCAGTTCGCCGGCATGGCCACCATAGTCGCCGGGGTCTACGCGATCATCGCCGGCAACCTCAGCGTCGGCGCACTGGTCGCCTGCTACATGCTCGGCAGCCGCATCCTCGCCCCGCTGGGGCAGATCGCCGGGCTGATCACCCGCTACCAGCAGGCGCGCCTGACCATGACCAGCACCGACGCGCTGATGGCCCTGCCGCAGGAGCGCCAGGACAAGCAGCGGCCGCTGGAGCGTACCCAGCTCAAGGGCGCCCTGGACATCCGCCAGGTCAGCTTCCGCTACCCGGGGCAGAGCGCCCCGGCGCTGAGCAACGTCAGCCTGCACCTGGCCGCCGGCGAACACCTCGGCATCATCGGCCGCAGCGGCTCGGGCAAGAGCACCCTGGCGCGCCTGATCATGGCCTTCTACAGCGCCGACGAGGGGCAGATCCTGCTGGACAACCTCGACCTGCGCCAGCTCGACGTCGCCGACCTGCGCCACCAGATCGGCTACGTCGCCCACGACCTGCCGCTGCTGGCCGGCAGCCTGCGCGACAACCTGACCCTCGGTGCACGCTACGTCAGTGACGCGCGCATGCTCGAAGTGGCCGAACTGACCGGGGTGATCGACCTGGCCCGGCAGCACCCGCAAGGCTTCGACCGCCCGGTGGGCGAGCGCGGCCAGCTGCTCTCCGGCGGCCAGCGCCAGGCCGTGCTGCTGGCCCGCGCGCTGCTGCTCGACCCGCCGATCCTGGTGCTCGACGAACCCACCAGCGCCATGGACAACACCAGCGAGGACCTGCTGCGCCAGCGTCTGCACAAATGGGTGCAGGGCAAGACCCTGATCCTCATCACCCACCGCGCTTCGATGCTCAGCCTGGTCGACCGCCTGGCCGTGCTGGACAACGGCCACGTGGTCGCCGACGGGCCGAAGGACGCGGTGATCGAAGCACTGCGCAAGGGCCGCGTCGGCCCCTCGCCGAGCTAGGAGGCGAGCATGGAACACAGCCTGCGCGACTATTTCGGCAGCCTGCGCCAGCGGCGCCAGGACACCGAGTTCATGCCCGAGGTGGAAGGCGCCATCCTCGAGGATTCGCCCTGGCTGACCCGCGCCACCGTCTGGGCGGTCAGCGCCTGCCTGCTCGCCGCGCTGCTCTGGGCGCATTTCGCGGTGCTCGAGGAGGTCACCACCGGCGAGGGCAAGGCGATTCCCTCGAGCAAGGTGCAGGTGATCCAGAACCTCGAAGGCGGCATCGTCAGCGAGATCTTCGTGCGCGAGGGCCAGGTGGTGAACAAGGGCGACGTGCTGCTGCGCCTGGACGACACCCGCTTCCTCTCCAACCGCGGCGAGACCGAAGCCGATCGCCTGGCGCTGATCGCCCGCCTCGAACGCCTCAGCGCCGAGGCCGAGGGCCGCGAACCGCAGCTGCCCGAGGAGATCACCCGCGACGCGCCGCAGCTGGCCGAAGACCAGCTGGCGCTGTACCACTCGCGCCAGCAGCGCCTGAAAAGCGAGCAGCGCACCCTCGGCGAACAGCTGCGGCAGAAGGAGCAGGAGCTGGCCGAATTCCGCTCCAAGGCCCAGCAGTACCGTTCCAGCCTCGGCCTGCTGCAGCAGGAGCTGAACATGTCGCAGCCGCTGGTAGCCTCCGGGGCGATTTCCGAGGTCGAGGTGCTGCGTCTGCGCCGCAGCGTAGTCGAGGTGCGCGGCTCGCTGGAGGCGACCAACCTGGCCATTCCCCGCGCCGAGGCGGCGATGAGCGAGATCAGGAGCAAGATGGAGGAGTCCGAGCTGAGCTTCCGCGCCGAGGCGTTCAAGGAGCTCAACGAGCTGCGCACCGAACTGCAGAAGATCACCGCCACCAGCGTCGCCATCCAGGACAAGGTCACTCGCACTACCGTCGTGTCGCCGGTGCGCGGGGTGATCAAGCAGCTCAAGGTCAACACCATCGGCGGCGTGGTGCAGCCGGGCAACGACATGCTGGAGATCGTGCCGCTGGACGACAGCCTGCTGATCGAGGCCAAGGTGCGCCCGCAGGACGTGGCCTTCCTGCATCCCGGGCAGAAGGCCATGGTCAAGTTCAGCGCCTACGACTACACCATCTACGGCGGGCTCAAGGCCAACCTTGAGCTGATCAGCGCCGACACCATCACCGACGAGGAAGGCAACAGCTTCTACCTGATCCAGGTGCGCACCGACAAAAGCCACCTGGGCAGCGAGGACAATCCGCTGCTGATCATCCCCGGCATGGTTGCCACGGTGGACATCATCACCGGCGAGAAGAGCGTGCTGGCCTACCTGCTCAAGCCGGTGCTCAAGGCCCGCTCCGAGGCCATGCGCGAACGTTGATCGAACACCCCGCAAGAGCCGGGGGGACGCCCAGTCATTGCCGGCGATGCCTTGCGATTTCCGGGATCGTGACGTATCGCTGGCAAGCCCGCTCTTGCAGGCAGCGAGTGCCTGCTGGGTTCCCGCCACGCAACGCCTACGACTGGCGGCCGCCCTGCCCGTGATTGCGGCGAAAGGTCTCCTCGCCCATCGCCGCGATCTGCCCCTCGATCAGCGCTTCGAACGGCCGCAGCAGCGCCGCGAAACTGCACGGAGCCTCCAGCACATCCAGCGCCGTGGCAATCGCCTCGATGGTCGACAGCGCCCCCTCGGCCGGCGCCTTGCGCAGGCGGTAGCGCGATTGCGCCCCGGCCGGCAGGGCGACCCGCGGCAAGCTCGCCAGCGCCGGGTTCAGGTGCAGCAGCTTGCGCGCCTTGCGCCAGGTGCCATCGGGCACCACCAGCAACAGCGGCAGCTCGCCCTGCGTTTGGGCGGTCAGTTCGACGGCCTCCTCGCCAGGGAACAGCAGGCAGGCGCGGTAGCCCGGTTGCGCCAGGAGCTGCGGCAATTCTCCGAAGGTCTCGCCCACCCGCAGCTCGGCGTTGCGCAGGCCCAGGGCGGCCAGCCGCGCGGTATTCAGGGCGTGCGCGGTTTCGCTGGGGTGCTGCAGGATCAGCAGGCGGGTGCGGCTATCGAGTGCGGGGATCAGCACACACAGGCAATGGCCGAGCGGGCGCAGGCAGCGGGGGCAGGTCGGACGAGGCATGCCGCGCAGTGTGCCACGAAGCGCGGCGCCAGGCAGCACAGGCGCCTAGCCCGGATGCAATTCGGGGAAGAGTCGGCGGGTTGCACCCGGGCTACCAGACGCCGACTCCGGCAGGCGGGCCCGGGGTGGACAGCGCTTCGCGGTTTTCCACCCCAGGGCATCGCCCAATCCCGCTTCAGCGGTTGAAACGCTCCGCCAGGCTGTGCAGGTAGTCGGCCATCTGTTCCAACTCGCGGCTGATTTCCGCGCCCTGGTGCGCCTGCCCGGCACTGTGGTCGGAGAGCTGGGCAATGCGGGTGATCTGCCGGCTGATGTCCTCGGCGACATGGCTCTGCTGCTCGGACGCCGCCGCCATCTGCTGGCTCATGCCGGTGATGCGCGTCACCGCCGCGCTGATGCCTTCCAGCGCATCGCGTACCGACTCCACGCTCTGCATGCTGCCGCGCGAGATGTCCTCGCCCTTGCCGGCGGTGACCACCGCGCGCTCGGCGCCGGCGCGCAGGTCGGCGATGATCTGGTGGATCTGCTCGGTGGACTGGCGGGTGCGCGAAGCCAGCGAGCGCACCTCGTCGGCCACCACGGCGAAGCCCCTGCCCTGCTCGCCGGCGCGCGCCGCCTCGATGGCGGCGTTGAGCGCCAGCAGGTTGGTCTGCTCGGCGATCGAGGTGATCACGTCGGCGACGCTGCCGATGGACTGGGTGGAGTTGGCCAGCTCGTTGACCGCCTGGCCGATATCGGTCACCGCCTGGGCCATGTGGCGCATGGCGTCCAGGCTGCCGACCGCCAGTTGGCGCCCTTCCTTGGCCAGGCGGTCGGCCTCCTCGGCGGCGTGCGAGGTGCTCTGCACGTTGTGCGTCACCTCCTGGATGGTCGCCGCCATCTGGTTGATGGCGGTGGCCGACTGGTCCGTCTCGGCGCGCTGCTGGTCGAGCAGCGCGGCGCCGGAGCGCGACAGCTCGGCGGACTGCGCGGCGCGCTTCTTGACGTTGACCCCGGCATCCTCCAGGCGCGTCAAGGCGGTCTGCAGGCGCGCCTCCTCGCTGATCATGGCCATGTCCAGCAACGCCTGGGCGCCGCGGTTGTCGCTGTAGGTCAGCGCCACCAGAGCGCTGGTGAAGGCCTTGGGGTGTTCGTCCAGGGTGCGGCGGATCAGCTGGCGGGTGCGGTACAGCTGGTAGGAGCCCAGGGCGAACAGGGCGGCGAGGATAAAGCCCAGCAGCCAAGGCCCGCTGAGCAGCCAGTGCGCGCCGAGAATCAGCAGGCCGGCGAGGATCAGCGGCCAGGAGCGCAGCAGGTCGTAGGTCCAGGATTCCAGCTTGGGCACCGGCGGCTTGCCGGCGCGCAGCCGCGCGTAGAGCGCCTCGGCACGGCGCTTCTGCGCCTCGCTCGGCAGCGAGCGCACCGACTCGTAGCCGGCCATGCGGCCGTTCTCGTAGATTGGCGTGACATAGGCGCTGACCCAGTAGAAATCGCCGTTTTTCGCACGGTTCTTGACGATGCCCATCCAGGGCTTGCCCTGCTTGATGGTGTCCCACATATGGCCGAACACCCCCGGTGGCATGTCCGGGTGACGCACCAGGTTGTGCGGCTGGCCGATCAGTTCCTCGCGGGTGAAGCCGCTGATCTCGACGAAGGCATCGTTGCAGTAGGTGATCTTGCTGTTGAGGTCGGTGGTGGAGATCAGGCGTTCGTCGGCGGGAAAGGTCCTTTCCCGCTG
The DNA here is from genome assembly GCF_003696305.1 of Pseudomonas sp. AOB-7. Classification (GTDB taxonomy): domain Bacteria; phylum Pseudomonadota; class Gammaproteobacteria; order Pseudomonadales; family Pseudomonadaceae; genus Aquipseudomonas. The sequence continues at coordinate 313,813 of NZ_RFFK01000004.1, forward strand.
GGTGATCGGCAGATTCTGGCGCATCGAGGCATCCCTGTTCGAGTCGTGGGGGTGGAACAGAACTGTGATTAAGTACTAGCACAGGGCAATCACGGCGCCAGGCGCCGCCATTGAGCATGGCAAAGATAATCGGGCGACCCTGTTTCAGGTCTGGTTCAATTGCGTCTTGAGCAGGTCGCGGAAGGTCTGGATCAGCGGCTCGCGCGAGCGGCCGCGGCGCAGGATCAGCGAGAACGGCGCCTGGTAGCCGAAGGTGGTGGGCAGCAGCACCCTGAGCCGCTGTTGCTCGACCCAGGGCTGCGCGTAATGCTCCGGCAGGTAGCCGATATAGGCGCCGGACAGCACCAGGATCAGCTGCGCCTCCATCGACTCCACCGTCGCCGCGCTGTGTTTGAAGCCGTGCCGCGCCAGCTCCGCCTGGCTCCAGTAGCCGCGGCCGACCATGCGCTGCTGGGTGATCACCTCGGCGGGGATGCGCCGCTGCTCGTACAGCGAATGCCGCTCGCTGCAGTACAGCCAGTGCTGCTCGCGGTACAGCGGCTGATAGACCATGCCGTTCATCCGCGTGGAGAAGGCGCCGATGGCCAGGTCCAGGCGGTTGTCGAGCACCGCCAGCTGCAGCTCGTAGGGGCTCATCACCGACAGGTGCAGGTGCACGCCCGGATGTTCCTGGCTGTAGGCGCCGATCACCTCGGCCAACGGCAGCGCCGGATCGCTCACCGTGGAATCCAGCACGCCGAGATTGAGGGTACCGCGCAACTCGCCCTTGAGCGCGGCGGAGTAGCGTTCGAAGCCCTCCAGCTCGCCGAGCAGGCGCAGGGTTTCTTGATGGAACAGCTCGCCCTTGCTGGTCAGGCTGAAACCGCCGCGGCCGCGGTGGCAGAGCACCAGGCCGAGTTGCGTCTCCAGCTGGCTCATATAGGTGCTGATGGCCGAGGTGGACAGGTTCAGCTCCTGCTGCGCGGCGGCGAAGCCCTGGTGACGCACCACGCAGGCGAAGATGCGCAGCAGCTTGAGATCGGGCAGTTGGCTGGTCATGGTGTTCTCGTCGGCGGTGGAGCAGTGGTGCGCGCGCACCACTGTATCCCGTCGCCTCTTAGTTTAGAAATCTCTGAACTAAGTTTTTGCCCCTGCCGATTTTTCCCGGGGCGGCGCTGACCAAGAATCCGCCCAACGATTCCTACAACCACAACAACCGTGAGGCCTTCCCATGGACAAGGTTTTTCATCAGCCCCTGGGCGGCAACGAAATGCCCCGTTTCGGCGGCATCGCCACCATGATGCGCCTGCCGCATATCCAGAAGATCGAAGAGAAACGTGAGCTCGACGTCGCCTTTGTCGGCGTGCCGCTGGACATCGGCACCTCGCTGCGCTCCGGCACCCGCTTCGGCCCGCGCGAGATTCGCGCCCAGTCGGTGATGATCCGCCCCTACAACATGGCCACCGGTGCCGCCCCCTTCGATTCGCTGAACGTGGCCGATATCGGCGACGTGGCGATCAACACCTTCAACATGGCCGAAGCCGTGCGCATCATCGAGGAGTCCTACGACGAGATCCTCGAGTACGGCATCAAGCCGCTGACCCTGGGCGGCGACCACACCATCACCCTGCCGATCCTGCGCGCCATCCACAAGAAGCACGGCAAGGTCGGCCTGGTGCATATCGACGCCCACGCCGATGTGAACGATGAGATGTTCGGCGAGAAGATCGCCCACGGCACCACCTTCCGCCGCGCCGTCGAGGAAGGCCTGCTGGACTGCGACCGCGTGGTGCAGATCGGCCTGCGCGCCCAGGGCTACACCGCCGAGGACTTCAACTGGAGCCGCAAGCAGGGCTTTCGCGTGGTGCAGGCCGAGGAGTGCTGGCACAAGTCGCTGGAGCCCTTGATGGCCGAGGTGCGCGAGAAGGTCGGCGGCGGCCCGGTGTACCTGAGTTTCGACATCGATGGCATCGACCCGGCCTGGGCGCCCGGCACCGGCACCCCGGAAATCGGCGGGCTGACCACCATCCAGGCGATGGAGATCATCCGCGGCTGCCAGGGTCTGGACCTGGTCGGCGGCGACCTGGTGGAGGTCTCCCCACCCTACGACACCACCGGCAACACCTCGCTGCTCGGCGCCAACCTGCTCTACGAAATGCTGTGTGTGCTTCCGGGGGTTCAGCGCCGCTGACCGCCAGCTTTTATTGCTCCGTCCGGGTGCCCCGCGAGGCGCCCGGTACATCCTTACAACAACAACTAGGGTGCCCAGATGAATCGTGAAGAAGCCATGCCACTGCTGGACGACCAGCCACCGGCCGATACCTCCTACAACCTGCGTCAGCTGCTGATCTTCCTGATCCCCTCGCTGCTCGGCGTGCTGCTGTTCCTCACGCCCATCGTATACGAGGAAAAGGTCACCATCGGCCTGGGCGTGATGGCCGATGCGCTGAAGGCCGGCTTGAGCGACTGGTTGCCGGCCATCGCCACCGGCCTGCTGCTGTTCTCCGCCGCCGTCGGCCTGTTCGCCAGCCTGCTCAAGCCCAAGTGGCTCACCGAGCGCCACTCCCTCAACGAGATGTTCAATCTTAGCCCGCTATGGCTCGGCCTGCGCGTGCTCGGCGCGCTGTTCGCGGCCATGACCTTCTGGCAGTTCGGCCCGGAATGGATCTGGAACGCCAACACCGGCGGCGTGGTGCTGAAAGACCTGGCCCCGGTACTGATCACCTTCTTCCTGGTGGCCGGGCTGATCCTGCCGCTGCTCACCGACTACGGCCTGATGGAGTTCTGCGGCACCCTGGTGCGCAATGTGTTCCGCAAGGTCTTCGGCCTGCCCGGGCGCTCGGCCATCGACGCCATCGCCAGCTGGCTCGGTTCCGGCACGGTCGGCGTGCTGATCACCGCCCAGCAGTACCAGAAGGGCTTCTACAGCGCGCGGGAAGCGGCGGTGATCGCCACCAACTTCTCCATCGCCTCGATCGCCTTCAGCCTGCTGATCACCAGCTTCATGAAGCTCGACCACCTGTTCGTGCCCTTCTACCTCACCGTGGTGGTCGCCGGCCTGGCCGCCGCCATCATCACCCCGCGCATCCCGCCGCTGTCGTGGAAGAAGGACGAGTACATGCCAGGCGTCGGCAAGCAGATCAAGGAAGACGTGCCAGCCGGCACCTCGCTGCTGCGCTGGGGCCTGGTTCAGGCGGTCAAACGCGCCAACGCCAACCCCTCGCCGGCGCAGATGATCAAAGTCGGCGTGCACAACGTGGTGGACATCTGGCTCGGCCTGCTGCCGCTGGTGATGGCCATCGGCACGGTATCCCTGGCGATTGCCGAGTTCACCCCGATCTTCAACTGGCTGTCCGCGCCCATCGTGCCGCTGCTCGAGCTGCTGCAACTGCCGGAAGCCGCCAAGGCCGCGCCGGCCATGCTGGTGGGTTTCGCCGACATGTTCCTGCCGGCGGTGCTGGGCAAGGGCATCGAGAGCGAACTGACCCGCTTCGTGGTGGCCTGCGTGTCGCTGACCCAGCTGATCTACATGTCCGAAGTCGGCGTGCTGATCATCAAGGCCAAGCTGCCGCTGAACATCCTCGAGCTGTTCATGATCTTCATCATCCGTACCCTGATCACCCTGCCGATCATCGCGCTGATGGCGCACTGGATAGTCGGTTAACAGTCCCGCATGGCGGACATGCCAACGGCTTGTCCGCCTCTGGGCGAGTGACGGTGGACCAGGCCGCGCCCTGTCCACCCTGCATAGCGCGATCAGCGCCATTGAAGGATTCTCAACATGACCACCTGCGGCGAATTTCTCGTCAAGCAACTGGAAGCCTGGGGCGTCGACACTGTGTTCGGCATCCCCGGCGTGCACACCGTGGAGCTGTACCGCGGCCTGCCGCATAGCGGCATTCGCCATATCACCCCGCGCCACGAACAGGGCGCCGGCTTTATGGCCGACGGCTATGCGCGGGTGTCCGGCAAGCCGGGGGTGTGCTTCATCATCACCGGCCCGGGGATGACCAATATCCTCACCGCCATGGGCCAGGCCTACGCCGATTCGATCCCCATGCTGGTGATCTCCAGCGTCAACGAGCGCGCGCGCCTCGGCCTGGGCAAGGGCTACCTGCACGAGCTGCCCAACCAGCGTGCCATGAGCGCCGGGGTCACCGCCTTCAGCCATACCCTGATGAGCGTCGAAGAGCTGCCCGGCGTCCTGGCCCGCGCCTTCGCCGTGTTCGAGGGCGAGCGTCCGCGGCCGGTGCATATCGAGCTGCCGCTGGACATCATCACCGCCGACGCCAGCCATATGCGCCTGGCGGCCAGGCCGCGGGTCGAGCGCCCGGCACCGAATCGCACGCTGATCCGCGACGCCGCCGCCCTGCTGAAGAACGCCCAGCGCCCGCTGCTGCTGCTCGGTGGCGGCTGCGTGGCCGCCCAGGCCGAGGCCCGCGCCCTGGCCGCCAGCCTGGACGCGCCGACCGCGCTGACCATCAACGCCAAGGGCCTGCTGCCGCCGAATCATCCGCTGCTGCTGGGCAGCAACCAGTCGCTGCTGCCGGTGCGCCAGCTGGCGCTGGAGGCCGACGTGGTGCTGGCCATCGGCACCGAGCTGGGCGAGACCGACTACGACGTGGTGTTCGACGGCAACTTCAAACTGGGCGGCGCGCTGATCCGCGTGGATATCGACGCCCAGCAGCTGCAACGCAACTTCGCCCCGCACCTGGCGATCCAGGGCGACGCGCGCCTGGCCATGCGCATGCTGCTGGCCGAGCTCAACCCCTGCGAGCCCCGCGCCGACAGCCCCGGTGCCCGCCGCACGGCCGCCGTGCAGGCGCAGCTGGCCGAGGATTTCGCTGGCTGGGGGCATTACCGTCAGCTGTTCGACACAGTGCTGGAGGTGCTGCCCGAGGCGCGCTTCGTCGGCGACTCGACGCAGACGGTGTACAGCGGCAACCACCTGGTAGAACTGGACGGCGCGCGGCGCTGGTTCAACGCCTCCACCGGCTACGGCACCCTGGGCTACGGCCTGCCGGCGGCCATCGGCGCCAAGCTGGCCGAGCCGGGCCGCCCGGTGATCAGCCTGATGGGCGATGGCGGCCTGCAGTTCACCCTGCCCGAGCTGGCCAGCGCGGTGGAGGCCGGCGTCGGCATCATCGTGCTGCTGTGGAACAACTCGGGCTACGGCGAGATCAAGCGCTATATGCAGCGCCGCGATATCGAACCGCTTGGCGTGGATATCTACACCCCGGACCTGCTGGCCATCGCCCGCGGCTTCGGCTGCGCCGCCGAACGCGCGCGCGATCACGCGCACCTGGCCGAGCTGCTGAGCACCGCGCCGAGCGACCGACCGCTGATCATCGAAGTGCTGGAGCAAGCGCCCTTCCATCCTTGAACCACCCCGTAGCCCGGATGCAATCCGGGCTACGGCCATCAGCACAAGAACCGACGACGGCACCATCGCCCTCTAGCCGGGCCCCAGCCTGGTGGTCACGGGCATCCTCATCTGCGGCTGTCAGCGTTCGTCCTAACCGACAGCTTCGCCACTGGGTGCCGTTGCCGCGGGCGCAGCAGGCCTGACGCAGCCCCCGTATGAACCAGCTGGTGACCTCCACGGATGGAGGAAATGCGGCAAGCCAACTGGAGCGGTGGCTGCCATCCTTCACCGATCGCCAGCAAGCTGGCTCCTACAATTACCTGATCGGCAGCGGCGAGTCCGTAGCCCGGATGCAATCCGGGGTTGATCGGTGCGCACGACCTAGCCGCCCCCGCGCCCCCGAAAAAGCCGTGCGCGACCCAGCTTGAGGAAACAGCCATGAGAATCGTCACGCGCGATCAATGGTTCGAGGTGCGCCGCCTGGATGACGGCGTGCGCCTGATCCACGAGCCCTATGTGCGCCCCTTCTACCGCTGCAACATGTGGCATGTGCAGGGCCGCGAGCGCGACGCACTGATCGACTCCGGCTCGGGCCTGGTCAGCCTGCGCGAGCAGTTGCCCTGGCTCACCGACAAGCCGCTGCTGGCGGTGGCCAGCCATACCCATTTCGACCATATCGCCGGCCATCACGAATTCGCCGAGCGCCTGGTGCACCCGGCCGAGGCCGAGATACTCGCCGCACCGACCGGCGCCAATACCCTGGCCACGGCCTTCGTCGGCGACGAAATGTTCGAGGCCCATCCGGATTACCCGCTGTGCTACGCCGAGTATCGGGTCAAGGCGGCGCCGGCCACCCGTCTGATCGAGGATGGCGACGTGCTGGATCTGGGCAATCGGGTGTTGCAGGTGCTGCACACGCCCGGCCATTCGCCCGGCGGTATCAGCCTGTGGGAAGCGGCGACGCAGACGCTGTTTTCCGGCGACATCCTCTACGACGGCCCGCTGATCGAGGATGCCTACCATTCCAACCTGGAGGATTACGCGCGCAGCCTCGCGCGCCTGCGCGAACTGCCGGTGCGTGTCGTGCACGGCGGGCACTTTCCCAGCTTCTCCGGCGAGCGCATGCGCGCACTCATGGATGCCTGGTTCGCCCGCCACGCCCTGTAGGGTGCCGCGGGGCCGCACGCACCGCCCAGGACGAAGGGATCAGCGCCGCTGCGCCTCGCGGCGCAGACGCTCCTGCTCGGCCGGGTCGATTCGCAGGGGCTGGGCCCGGGGTGCGCCCCAGCCGAAGGCCAGCAGCAGCGCGTGCAGATGATGTTGCAGCTTGGCGAGCATGGTACGATCTCCTGCCAAGTTCATGAGAGATGGAGCCGGACGGCTCCTGTACTGAGCCTAGCCCCGCCGCCGGTGAATTCAACTGATCCCGATCAAGCGACCGGGCTCTTGCGCCGGTAGGGAAACACGTCGATCACCTTGCCCTGAACAATGGCCTCCTGCAGCCCCTTCCAGTAGTCGGCGTCGTACAGGTTGCCGTGCAACTGGCTGAACAGCCGGCGCTGCTTGATATCGGCGAACAGAAAAGGCGGGAACTCCTCGGGAAACACGTCCATCGGCCCTACCGAATACCAGGGCTCGGAGCTCATCTCGTCCTCGGGAAAGCGCGGCGGCGGGATGTGGCGGAAGTTCACCTCGGTGAGAAAGCAGATCTCGTCGTAGTCGTAGAACACCACACGACCGTGGCGGGTGACACCGAAGTTCTTCAGCAGCATGTCGCCGGGGAAGATATTCGCCGCCGCCAGCTGCTTGATCGCCAGGCCGTAGTCCTCCAGCGCCTCGCGCACCTGCGCCTCGTTGGCATTCTCCAGATAGAGGTTGAGCGGGGTCATGCGCCGCTCGGTCCAGCAGTGGCGCACCAGCACGGTATCGCCTTCGAGCACCACGGTGGAGGGCGCCACCTCCAGCAACTCGGCCAGGCACTCTGGCGCGAACTTGGCCTTGGGGAAGCGAAAATCGGCGAACTCCTGGGTATCGGCCAGGCGCCCAACACGGTCGACGCTCTTCACCAGGCGGTACTTCTCGATCACCGTCTTGCGATCGACGTTCTTCGCGTGCGAGAAGCGGTCCTTGATGATCTTGAACACGGTGTTGAAGCCCGGCAGGGTGAACACGCTCATCACCATGCCGCGCACGCCGGGAGCCATGACGAAGCGGTCGTCGCTGGTCGCCAGGTGGCCGATCAGCGCGCGGTAGAACTCCGACTTGCCGTGCTTGTAGAAGCCGATCGAGGTGTACAGCTCGGCGATGTGCTTGCCGGGCAGGATGCGCTTGAGGAAGCCGACGAACTCCGCCGGTACCGCCACATCCACCATGAAGTAGCTGCGGGTGAAGGAGAAGATGATCGACACCTCGGCCTCGTCGGTGATCAGCGCGTCGACCTGGATGCCGTGACCTTCGCGGTGCAGCAGCGGGATCGCCAGCGGCCACTGCTCGTCTCGGGTGTAGATGCGCCCCACCAGGTAGGCGCCCTTGTTGCGGTAGAGCACCGAGGAAAACAGCTCGATGCACAGCTCCGGGTCCTTGCACACCCAATCCGGCAGGCTGGCGCGCAACTGCTGCTCCAGCCGCTGCAGATCGCGCGGCAGGTCCTCGTAGGCCACGTCGAAACGGTGATCCTCGAAGATCGCCCGCAGCATGTCCGCCAGCTCGCCGGCCGGACGGTAGCTGCGCGTCTGCGCCGCGCCGGGGTGGCTGCGCAGCGACGGCCGAGTGGTGTGGACGAACATGCAGCCGTCGCTGATCAGGTCGTGGCTGAACAGGCTGCAGAAAATCGAGTTGAACCAGGTTTCCGCCAGCTCGTCGTCGAAACGCAGGTCGATCAGGGCGATATAGGCGCTCTTCACCAGCGGCCACTGGCCGACCTCGAGCAGCACCTCGTCGAAGACCTGCTGCAGGTGGTCGCGGGTCTCGCCGACCTTGTCCTCGTACAGGTTGATGCGCGCCGCCGAGGCCCGCTGCGCCTCCTGCCACTGCGCCAGCTCGAAGCGCGCGCGGGCGCCGTCGGTGATCTGGCGAAAGTGCTCGCGGTAGTCGTCGAAGCCGTCGAGGATCAGCTGCGCGATCTCGCCGGCCGGCCATTGCTGCGCCATGGAAGTGCCTCGCAAGGAAATGAGTGAAGCGAGCTTAGCCGCAAAGCCGGCAAAACGTAGCCCGGATGCAATGCGGGGACTATCGCCCAAGTCCTCCCGGATTTCATCCGGGCGACGGGCTAGCACAGGCCCCATTCGAAAGCGCGATGCGGATTGCCAGAACGGCGGCAGCCGGCAACACTCTCGCTCCCCACCTGCCGGATGCCCCGCCTTGCGTACCGCCGACCTACTCCGCCTGCTGCTGCTCGCCGCCATCTGGGGCGCCAGTTTCCTGTTCATGCGCGTCGCCGCGCCGGTGCTGGGCAGCATGCCCACCGCCTTCTTCCGCGCCAGCTTCGGCGCCCTCGGCCTGCTCGCCTTTCTGCTGCTGATGCGGGTGGGCTGGGATTTTCGCGGCAAGCTCAGGGCCTGCCTGCTGCTCGGGGTGATCAACGCCGGCCTGCCGTCGGCCATGTACTGCCTGGCCGCGCTGATCCTGCCGGCCGGCTACTCGGCGATCTTCAATGCGACGACGCCGTTGATGGGCGTGCTGATCGGCGCGCTGTTCTTCCACGAGGGCATCACCACGAGCAAGGCCGCCGGGGTGTTCCTCGGCCTGCTCGGCGTGGCGGTGCTGACCCGTACCGGGCCGGTGGCCTTCGACCTCGAGCTGTTGCTGGGCGCCGCCGCCTGCCTGGTGGCCACCACCTGCTACGGTTTCGCCGGCTTCCTTACCCGCCGCTGGATCGGCCAGCAGGGCGGCCTGGACAACCGCCTGACCGCCTTCGCCAGCCTGGTCGGTGCCAGCCTGTTCCTCACCCCGCTGTTCGCCGGCAGCCTGGCGCTGCAGGCGCCGCCCAGTTGGGGCGGAGCGAATGTATGGCTGTCGCTGGCCGGCCTCGGCCTGCTCTGCACCGCCTTCGCCTACGTGCTGTATTTCCGCCTGCTGGCCGATATCGGGCCGATCAAGGCCAGCACCACCACCTTCCTCATCCCGCCGTTCGGCGTGCTCTGGGGCGCCCTGCTGCTGGGCGAGCCGCTGAGCTGGGCCTACCTGCCGGGCTGCGCGCTGATCGGCGTGGCGCTGTGGCTGGTGGTCAGGCCGAGCATGGCCAGAACCTGAGCGGCGGAGCGCACGGCGTACCCTACGAAAAAGCCGCCCGAGGGCGGCTTTGTTATAAGGCGGTAATAATGACTATTGCTGCAGCTCCTGCTCGGTAAACAGCCCGTCGAACAGCATCGACGACAGGTAGCGTTCGCCGGAGTCCGGCAGGATCACCACCAGGGTCTTGCCCTGCATCTCCGGCTTCTCCGCCAGGCGCACCGCGGCGACCATCGCCGCACCGCAGGAGATGCCGCAGAGGATGCCCTCCTCGCGCATCAGGCGCAGGGCCATGGTCTTGGCCTCGTCGTCGGCCACCTGTTCGACCTGATCGACCATGGCCAGATCGAGGTTCTTCGGCACGAAGCCGGCACCGATGCCCTGGATCTTGTGCGGCGCCGGCTTGACCTCGGCGCCGGCCAGGGTCTGGCTGATCACCGGCGAGCCGATCGGCTCCACCGCCACCGAGAGGATCGGCTTGCCCTGAGTCTGCTTGATATAGCGCGACACCCCGGTGATGGTGCCGCCGGTGCCGACGCCGGCCACCAGCACGTCGATGGCGCCATCGGTGTCGCGCCAGATTTCCGGGCCAGTGGTCTTCTCGTGGATCGCCGGATTGGCCGGGTTGTCGAACTGCTGCGGCATGTAATAGGTGGCAGGATCGGAAGCAGCGATCTCGGCAGCCTTCTCGATAGCGCCCTTCATGCCCTTGGCCGGCTCGGTCAGCACCAGCTCGGCGCCGAGGGCCTTGAGCACTTTACGCCGCTCCAGGCTCATCGACGCCGGCATGGTCAGCAGCAGCTTGTAGCCGCGTGCGGCGGCGACGAAGGCCAGGCCGATGCCGGTGTTGCCCGAGGTCGGCTCGACTATGCACATGCCCGGCTTGAGCACGCCGCGCTCCTCGGCGTCCCAGATCATGCTGGCGCCGATGCGGCACTTGACCGAGTAGGCCGGGTTGCGCCCCTCGATCTTGGCCAGGATGGTGACCCCTTTCGGCCCCAGGCGGTTGATCATCACCAGCGGCGTGTTGCCGATGGCCTGGGCGTTGTCTGCAAAGATGCGGCTCATGTCGGAAGTCCTTGGCATGACGGGAAAAGCCTCAAGCCTATGCCTGCCGCCCGACGCCGTCCAGCCAGCAGACCGAAAGCCGGGTGACTCGCCATTCAGTGACTGAATACCGCGTCCACGTTCACAGCCGCCGGGCCTGCGCGTTATAGTCACCGTCTGAATCTCTGCAGCGGGCCGGCCCCGCGCGTTACCGTTCGAGGATTTTCCGATGAAGTTCGAAGGCACCCAGTCCTACGTCGCCACCGACGACCTCAAGCTCGCGGTCAACGCCGCCATCACCCTGCAGCGCCCGCTGCTGGTCAAGGGCGAGCCGGGCACCGGCAAGACCATGCTCGCCGAGCAGTTGGCCGAGGCCTTCGGCGCCAAGCTGATCACCTGGCACATCAAGTCCACCACCAAGGCCCACCAGGGCCTGTACGAGTACGATGCGGTCAGCCGCCTGCGCGATTCGCAGCTCGATTCCGATAAGGTCCACGACGTTCGCAACTACATCAAGAAAGGCAAGCTATGGGAGGCCTTCGAGGCCGACGAGCGGGTGATCCTCCTGATCGACGAGATCGACAAGGCCGACATCGAGTTCCCCAACGACCTGTTGCAGGAACTCGACAAGATGGAGTTCTACGTCTACGAAACCAACGAGACGATCAAGGCCAAGCAGCGCCCGATCATCATCATCACCTCGAACAACGAGAAGGAGCTGCCGGACGCCTTCCTGCGCCGCTGCTTCTTCCACTACATCGCCTTCCCCGACCGCGACACCCTCAAGCGCATCGTCGACGTGCATTACCCCAACATCAGCGGTGAGCTGGTGGCCGAGGCGCTCGACGTGTTCTTCGACGTGCGCAAGGTGCCGGGGCTGAAGAAGAAGCCCTCGACCAGCGAACTGGTGGACTGGCTCAAGCTCTTGATGGCCGACAATATCGGCGAGGCGGTGTTGCGCGAGCGCGATCCGACCAAGGCCATCCCGCCGCTGGCCGGCGCCCTGGTGAAGAACGAGCAGGACGTGATGCTGCTCGAACGCCTGGCCTTTATGGCACGCCGCGCTTCTCGGTAAAAATCGGGCTGCTGCGCGTCGGCTGGCGCGCAACCCACTCGATACAGAGCTCGCGAGCTAGAGCCAGGCAAGGCGAAAACGAGCTGAACAGCGCAGCGTACTGCAGTACGTGAGCATGGGCAGCGAGCTTTCAACGCCGCATGGCCGACGCGCAGCAGCCCGGCCAGAACTGACATGAGGGCGCAGCCATGCTGCTTAATTTGTTCAATGAAATGCGCGCGGCCAAGGTGCCGGTGTCGGTGCGCGAGCTGCTCGACCTGATCAACGCGCTCAAGCACAACGTCGTGTTCGCCGACATGGACGAGTTCTACTACCTGTCGCGCGCCATCCTGGTGAAGGACGAACGCCACTTCGACAAGTTCGACCGCGCCTTCGCCGCCTACTTCAAGGGCCTGGAGAACCTCGACCGGCATATCGAGGCGATGATCCCCGACGAGTGGCTGCGCAAGGAGTTCGAGCGCTTGCTGAGCGACGAGGAACGCGCGCAGATCCAGAGCCTGGGCGGCCTGGACAAGCTGATCGAGGAATTCAAGAAGCGCCTCGAAGAGCAGAAGGAAAAGCACGCCGGCGGCAACAAGTGGATCGGCACCGGCGGTACCAGCCCGTTCGGCTCCGGCGGCTACAACCCCGAGGGCATCCGCATCGGCGACGCCGGCAAGCGCCAGGGCAAAGCGGTCAAGGTGTGGGATCAGCGCGAGTACAAGAACCTCGACGACCAGGTCGAGCTGGGCACGCGCAATATCAAGGTGGCGCTGCGCCGCCTGCGCAAGTTCGCCCGCGAAGGCGCCGCCGAGGAACTGGATCTGGACGGCACCATCGACCACACCGCCAAGGACGGCGGCCTGCTCAATATCCAGATGCGCCCGGAGCGGCGCAACACGGTGAAACTCCTGCTGCTGCTGGATATCGGCGGTTCGATGGACGCCCACGTCAAGGTCTGCGAGGAGCTGTTCTCCGCCTGCAAGACCGAGTTCAAGCACCTGGAGTATTTCTACTTCCACAACTTCATCTACGAAAGCGTGTGGAAGAACAACATGCGCCGTACCAGCGAGCGCACCGCCACCCAGGACCTGCTGCACAAGTACGGCGCCGACTACAAGGTGGTGTTCGTCGGCGACGCGGCCATGGCGCCCTACGAGATCACCCAGGCCGGCGGCAGCGTCGAGCACTGGAACGAGGAAGCCGGTTACGTGTGGATGAAGCGCTTCATGGAGAAGTACAAGAAGCTCATCTGGATCAACCCCTACCCCAAGGACACCTGGAACTACACCGCCTCGACCAATATCGTCCGCGAGCTGATCGAGGACCGCATGTACCCCCTGACCCTGCAGGGCCTGGAAGACGGCATGAAGTTCCTGTCCAAATGACGGAGGTTCAGCGCCAGTGACGCTGCTGGGTGCGTCGCGTCCGCCCCATGCCCAGCATCCAGGCGAGCAGCAGCGCCAGCGACTCCGCCAGCCAGGCCAGCAGCAAGGCGCAGCTCAGGCCCCAGAGCATCGCCTCGGGAGTCAGCAGCACCTGGTAGCGGTAGGCGTCGAGGGTTTCCTCGAACAGTTCGCCGTCGGCGGCCGTGACCAGGTGCCAGGCCTGGGCGTACCAGGGCCCCTGCATGGCCTGCCACTCGCGCTCCAGCAAGGCCGCGCGCTGCACCAGGTGGGCCACGCTCTGCGCGTCGCTGCGCATCACCGCATCGTCGCTGACCCGGTAGTGCGCGACCAGCGCATCCAGGTCGCCCTTGAAGAAGCGCCGCGCGGTGTCCTGAAAGCCCTTGAGGCTCTGCTGCGACTCCAGGCGATGGGCCTCGACGCGCTTGCCGTAGTCATCGACGAAGCCCGGCACCTGCACGCCGAGCAGCAGACCGCAGGCGAACAGCGCCAAGCGCAGATAGCTTCGCAACATCCTTCCCCTCCTGCTCAAGCCTTGCCGTCGGCGATGCACTCGCCACGGCGCCACAGCCGCCACTCGCCCGGCTGGTACAGCGTCCATTGTTCGTTGTCGGTCAGCGGCTCGGTAGCGATCACCGTGACCACGTCGTTCGGCGTGGTTTCGGCCTGGAAATCCACCTTGAGGTCGGCGTCCTTGAGCTGCGCCGGGCCGAAGGGCGCGCGCCGGGTGATATGCGCCAGCTTGCTCGAACAGAAGCTGAACAGCCAGTCGCCGTCGCTGAGCAGGCAGTTGAACACGCCGAGCTGGCGGTAGCTGGCGCAGGCCGCCACCAGCACCGGCAGCAGCATCTCCACCGACACCGGCTCGGGAAAGGCGCGGCGCACCCGGTTGAGCAGGTCGCAGAAGGCCGCCTCGCTGTCGGTGTCGCCCACCGGCCGGTAGAAACTGGTGGCACCGACCAGGCCGGTCAGCTGGCCGTTGTGGGCGAAACACCAGTTGCGCCCCCACAACTCGCGCACGAAGGGATGGGTATTGGCCAGGCACACCTGGCCGACGTTGGCCTGGCGGATATGGCCGATCACTACCTCGCTCTTGATCGGGTAGCGCTGCACCAGCTGCGCCACCTCCGACTCGCTGCTCGCCCGCGGATCCTGGAACAGGCGCAGGCCCCGGCCTTCGTAGAAGCCGATGCCCCAGCCATCGCGGTGCGGCCCGGTGCGCCCGCCGCGCTGCATCAGCCCGGTGAAGCTGAAGACGATATCGGTGGGGACGTTGGCGCTCATGCCGAGCAATTCGCACATCGAGTCAGTTCTCCTCGCCGAGGGCACGGCGCAGTTGCTCGGCCTCGGATTGCAGGCGTGCCTGCAAACGCCGACGGCCCAGGGGCAGGAAACGCACCAGCAGGCGCCAGAGCAGCGCCGGCAGATCGCCGCGGCGCCGCGGGATCAGGTGCAGATGCAGGTGCGGCACGTGCTGGTTGGAATCGGGGCCGTCGTTGATCAGCAGGTTGATCCCCTCGCGGCCGTAGCCCGCCGCGCGCAACGCCGCCGCCATCTTGTCAGCCAGGGCCAGCAGACGGTCGCGCACTGCCGCCGGCAGATCCTCGAGGAAGGGGGCATGGGCGCGGCTGACGATCAGCACGTGCGCCGGGCGCATGGGAAAGATATCCAGCAGGACGATGAAATCCTCGTCCCGGTACAGTTGGTGCGCCGGCAAACGGCCGGCGGCGATGCCGCAGAATACGCAGTCCATGAGGCCTCCCATCCACGATGGCCATCATGCTGACCGGCTAACCGGCCAGGTGCAAGGGTCAGAGGCGCGGTTCCAGCCGGCCGCCGCGCTCGTAGCGCTGTGCCAGGCGCTCGTCGTCCTGTTCCATCAGCTCGCGCAGGGTGCGCGGGTCTTCGTCTTCCACCACAGTCTCCTCGCGGCGCCCCTGCCACCAGCGCTCGATGGGCCAGCGCACGGCGACGAAGACCAGGTACAGGGCGAAGGCGATCAGACTGTAGAGGGCCAGGTCGGCCACCGCCCGCCAGGCGTTGTTGCCCACCTTGAGCAGCAGGTCCATGGCGGTCACCGCGATGGCCGGGGCGAACAACTCGCGCGCCGGGTCGACTATGGTCGGGCTGAATAACAGCACCGCCACCAGCACCCGCAGCGGCTCGCGCAGGTAGCGCCACATCCAGCTGGTCATGCGCAGCCACACCAGCAGGCAGCCGAGGGCGGCGACGCCATAGGCGGCCCAGGCGAGCAGATAGTCGTTCTCGTTCATCATAAAGCGGCGATCCTGGCCTCGAAGTTGGCGGGGCTGACGGAGGGGCGCTTATGATAACGGCTTTTCCCCGGCCCGGCGCCCCTGCCGTCGGCTGCGCCGCCCTGGAGTCGTCGCATGATCGCTGCCCCCATCGCCCGCCAAGAATCCGGCGCCGACCCCTATCGCTGGCTGGAGAATCGCGATAGCGACGAGGTGCTCGACCACCTGCGCGCCGAGAATGCCTACCTGGAGGCCAAGCTGGCGCCGCAGCAGGCGCTGCGCGAGCGGCTGTTCGAAGAGATCAAGGGGCGCATCCGCGAAACCGACCTGTCGCTGCCGGTGCCCTGGGGCGACTACCTCTACTTCCAGCGCACCACCGCCGGCGACGAGTACCCGCGCCACTATCGCTGCCGCAAACCGGCGGACGGCTCGCTGACCCTCGACGCCGCCAGCGAGCAGCTGTTGCTCGACCCCAACGCCCTGGCCGGCGGCGGCTACCTGGCGCTCGGCGCCTTCAGCATCAGCCCGGACCAACGCCGCCTGGCCTACAGCCTGGATCGCAGCGGCGACGAGATCTACCGCCTGTTCGTCAAGGAGCTGGACAGCGGCCAGATCCAGGAGCTGCCCTTCGACGACTGCGACGGCAGCATGACCTGGGCGAACGACAGCCAGACGCTGTTCTTCACCGAACTGGACGACACCCACCGCCCCTACAAGCTGTACCGCCACCACCTCGGTACGGATGGCGCCGAAGCGGTGTTCGAGGAGGGCGACGGGCGCTTCTTCCTGCACTGCTACCGCTCCAGCTCCGAACGCCAGCTGATCCTCCAGCTCGGCAGCAAGACCACCAGCGAAGTCTGGGTACTGGATGCCGAACGGCCGCAGGACGCCTTCGTCTGCCTGGCGCCGCGCGAGGAAGGCCACGAGTACGACGTCGACCACGGTCTGCAGGACGGCGCCTGGAGCTGGCTGATCCGCAGCAACCAGAGCGGCATCAACTTCGCCCTCTACGCCGCCGACGAAGCCGCGCCGCAGCGCCCGCACTGGCGTGAAATCCGCGCTCACGACCCGGCGGTGATGCTCGAAGGCGTCACCCTCAACCGCGACGCCCTGGTGCTGAGCCTGCGCGAGGGCGGCCTGCCGGTGCTGGAAGTGCAGCCGCAGGGCGCGGCCGCCTACCGGGTGCAACTGCCGGACGCCGCCTACAGCCTGCACGTGCAGGACGGCCTGGAGTTCCACAGCACGGTGATCCGCCTGCGCTACGAGGCCCTCGGCCGCCCGGCGCAGATCCGCCAGCTGGAGCTGGCCACGGGCGCCCAGCAGGTGCTCAAGCAGACCCCAGTGGAAGGCCCCTTCGATGCCGAGGCCTACGAGAGCCGCCGGCTGTGGGCCACCGCGGCCGACGGCACGCAGGTGCCGATCAGCCTGGTAGCACGCCGCGAGGTGCTCGCCGCCGGCACGCCGGCGCCGCTCTACCTCTACGGCTACGGTGCCTACGGCGAGAGCCTCGATCCCTGGTTCTCCCATGCCCGCCTGAGCCTGCTCGATCGCGGTTTCGTCTTCGCCATCGCCCACGTGCGCGGCGGCGGCGAGATGGGCGAGGCCTGGTACCGCGCCGGCAAGCTGGAGCACAAGCCCAACACCTTCGGCGACTTCATCGCCTGCGCCGGACACCTGATCGACGCCGGCCTGACCACCCCGGTGCAGCTCGCCATCAGCGGCGGCAGCGCCGGCGGCCTGCTGATCGGCGCGGTGCTCAACCAGCGCCCGCAGCTGTTCGCCGCGGCCATCGCCGAGGTGCCCTTCGTCGACGTGCTCAACACCATGCTCAACCCGGAGCTGCCGCTGACGGTGACCGAGTACGACGAATGGGGCGACCCCAACCAGCCCGAGGTGTTCGCGCGGATCCAGGCCTACGCACCCTACGAGAACGTGCGCGCGCAGGCCTACCCGGCGATCCTCGCGGTGGCCGGCTACAACGACAGCCGCGTGCAGTACTGGGAAGCGGCCAAGTGGGTGGCGCGGCTGCGCGAGCGCAAGACCGACGCCAACCTGCTGCTGCTCAAGACCGATCTGGAGGCCGGCCACGGCGGCATGAGCGGGCGCTACCAGGGCATCCGCGACGTGGCCCTGGAATACGCGTTCCTGTTCAAGGTGCTGGGCCTCGCCGAAGGCTGACCGAGCAATCAGCTTTCGTTCGCCAACTGCGGAATCTGATCTAGGCTGAAGGCACGCTTATGGCGAAAGGCCATAAGCGTCCTTTTCCTGCCTGCCGCCAAGGAAGATCCGCCATGAAGAGTTGGAAGATTCGCACCCACCTGTTGCTGCTCGCCGGCGCCCTGCTCAGCGCCCTGCTGGCCGTCGGCCTGCTCGGCCTGCACGGGCTGAAAGCCACCGTCGGCGGGCTGCAGACCGTCTACCTGGATCGCGTGGTGCCGCTGCGCGACCTCAAGCTGATCGCCGACCTCTACGCGGTGAACATAGTCGACGCCACGCACAAGGCGCGCAGCGGCGAACTGACCAGCCACGCCGCGCAGCAACTGATCGAACAGGCCCAGCAGCGCATCGCGCAGACCTGGCAGGCCTACCTGGCCACCGAGCTGATCGCCGAGGAACGCCGCCTGATCGAGCAGATCGCCCCGCTGATGGAGCGCGCCGGGCCGCCGCTGGAGCAGTTGCAGAGCCTGCTCGCCCGCGGCGACCAGGCGGCACTGGAGCGCTTCGCCGGCAGCGAGCTGTACCCGCTGATCGACCCGCTGTCGGCCAAGTTCGCCGAGCTGATCGAGGTGCAACTGGTGGAGGCCAAGCACCAGTTCCAGCTGGGCGAGGCGGAGTACGCCGCCAATCTGCGCCTGAGCCTGGCCCTGCTGTTGCTCGCCCTGCTGCTGGGCTGCGCCCATGCGCTGTATTTCAGCCGCCGCCTCGGCCGCCAGCTGGGCGCCGAACCCGGCGAGCTGGAGGCGATCAGCGCGCGCATCGCCGCCGGTCGCCTGGATGGCGCGCCGGCGGACGGCCGCGCCAGCAGCGGGGTGATGAAGTCGGTGCAGGCCATGCGCCACGGCCTGCACGACGTGATCGGCAATATCGGCGAGGCCTCCGAGCAGATCGAGTGCGCCACCCTGCAGCTGGCCGCCTCCTCCGAACAGGTGCTCAACAGCGCCAATATCCAGAGCGACACCGCCGCGGCGATGGCCGCGACCATGGAGCAGCTGGCGGTGAGCATCAACCATATCGCCGAAAACGCCCAGCACACCCACGACCGCGCGCAGCAGGCCGGCGAGCTGACCGACAGCGGCCTGGCGGTGACCGGCCAGGCCATCGAAGAAATCCGCCGGGTCGCCGCCCTAGTGGCGCAGTGCTCGGCGGACATCCAACGATTGGCAGCACAATCGGGCAATATCGGCGCCATAGTCGAGGTGATTCGCGGTATTGCCGAGCAGACCAACCTGCTCGCGCTGAACGCCGCCATCGAGGCCGCGCGCGCCGGCGAGCAGGGCCGCGGTTTCGCCGTGGTCGCCGATGAGGTGCGCAGCCTGGCCGGACGCACCGCGCAATCCACCACCGAGATCGTCGCCCTGGTCGAGGCCATCCACGGCGGTGTGCGTCAGGCGCACGGCAGCATGGCGGCGACCTGCGCGGGCGTCGACAACGGCCTGCAGCTGGTCGAACGCAGCGCCGCGGCGATGGGTGAGATCCGCCAGGCGCTGGACGAATCGCTGCAGTCGGTCGGCAGCATCGCCACCGCCCTGCAGCAGCAGCGCGCCGCCAGCGAGCAGGTGGCGCAGAACGTCGAACAGGTGGCGCAGATAGTCGAGGAGAACTCCGCGGCGCAGGGCGGCATCGTCCAGGCCATCCGCGCGCTGCAGGGCATGTCGGAGCGCCTGCAGGGGGTAATGCGCCGCTTCAGCTTCTGAGCGCCCGTGCAGGCGAGAGCGTGAACGGCCTCGAGAAACGCCGCGGCAGGCGACCAACAGCGATTGGCAACGCCTGCCGTTGCGGCTAAGGTCGCCTCCCCGCTCTCGCCATACCGCCCGACCATGCCCGACACTTCCCACCTGATCGACGCCATCCGCGACATGCTGCTGGACTGCGGCCTGTTCGACCAACTGCCGGCCGGCGACGTACTCACCGCCGCCGGCTATTTCAGCCTGAGCAAGATCGACGAAGGCACGCTGATCTTCCGCGAGGGCGATGCCGGCACCTTCATGTGCATCCTCCAGCAGGGCGCCGTCTCGGTGCGCAAGACCAACGTCAGCGGCGAGGAGGTGGAGATCACCTGCCTGCGCAAGGGCCGCGCCTTCGGCGAAATGGCCGTGCTCGACGGCGAACGGCGCTCGGCCACCTGCGTCGCGGCCAGCGACAGCGTGCTGCTGACCCTGGGCAAGGACGCCCTGGACAAGATGCTGCAGGAAGCGCCGAGAGCCGCCGCCCAGGTCATCCGCGCCATTGCCGTGGGCATGTCGAAACGCCTGCGCATGGCCGATGGGCAACTGGTCAACCAGGTCTGAGCCGGGGTCCCGGCGGCGTCGGCTGGCCCGTAGAGTGAACACAGGGTGCATCCCTAGGGTTCGCGCCATCGGCGTCTTCCTCGGCCGCGCGCACCAACAAGTGGGCTAGAAACTCCCCGCCGTGCTGACCCCGGCCGTCACCATCACGGCGTTGTTGCCGCCCGGCTGCCAGGTCTTGACCTGCGCCGGGTTGCTTTCGCTGCGGATGATGCACTTCCACTGCACCTGCTGGCCGGCCGGCAGGGCGATGCTGCCCTTCCAGCTCGGGTAGGCGCTGGTGTCGCTCAGGCGCACGGCGCCGGCCGGGCTCCAATTGCCCAGCTGGGCGACATTGCCCACCGCGTAGACGCTGTCGCCCCACTGGGTCACGCCGTTGTCGCAGCGGAAGTCGACGCTGACCAGCTCGCCCTGCTCTTCGCCGCCGCCCTGACCGCTGCGCCAGATACGGATCGCGCCGTTATCGATGTTGAGCGCCTGGCTAAAATCGCCGCTGGCCACCTGGCCGGGCGAGGACAGGTTGGAGTCCAGGGCGATCAGCAGTTGCTGCTGGCTGCCGCTGATTGTCGCCACCAGGCCGGAGAACCCCGAGTGGAACTGGATCGCCGAGGCGGCCTTGACCCCGGCCGCACGGCGGATCTGGATCAGCTGGCGGATGAAGTCGCCATGGCCCCAGTCGTACATGTGCGGCCAGTACACCACCGGCGTGCCCGGGCTGCTGAGGATGTAGGCGTAGGCCTGCTTGAGGCGCGCGTCCGGCAGCGGCCAGTGGTGCTGGCCACCGTGCGGGCCGGGCGAATAGCCGGTGTCGTGGTTGTCGACGAAAGTCACCGCTACCTCACGCCAGCGCGCATCGGGGTTGCCGTTGAGGCCGTGGCGCCAGTCGGCGATGCCGCCGTTCTGCATGCGCTCCTTGAGGGCGAAGTCGAACACCGTGCACTTGGCGCGATCGGACCAGTCCTTGAGGATCTGCTGCCAGCTGGCACCGTGGCGCCAGTCCCAGCTCGGGTATTCGCCTGGCGCCTTCCACAGCTCGCCGAGGCAGAAGCCGTTGTCGTGGGCATCGCTCATCCAGCCGGCGACCCGCTCGCCGGCGTAGCCGCGGACGAAGTCGAAGCGAAAGCCGCCGGCGCCATACTGGCTACGCAGGTTGGCGAACTCGTCGCGGAACATCGCCTGGTTCTGCGGGTGGCCGGTGTTGAGGTCGGCGTCGCCGCCCATGAAGCGGTCGCCGTCGTCGCAGTCGTTGGCGTAATTGCCGGGATCATTGCAGTCGTGGCGCCACAGGCCCTGGCCGGCCGGCAGGTTGATCTGCTTGTCCGGATAGCCGCGGTTCATGTGGTTGGGCACCACGTCGTAGATGGGTTTGACCCCGGCGGCGTTGAGCGCAGTGGCGGCCTGCCTGAGCTGGCTGTCGCTGCCGTAGCGGCCGTTCTTGTCGAAGTCGTGCCAGAAGTAGCCTTCGCCGCCGCCCGAGGTGCCGTTGCCGGGGTCGCTCCAGCTGGAGAAGTCGCGCCAGGGCACCGGCATCCAGATCGCGCTGAAACCGTCGGCGGCCAGGGTCGGCGCCAGGCTGGCCAGGGTCGCGTACCAGTCGCTCGAGGTGGTGCGCACGGTGTTCCAGTGAAAGCCCTGGAGGATGATTTCGTCGCCGCCGTGATAGCGCACGCCGCTGGCGCTCTTGCCCGGCGCGTCGGCGGCACGCAGCAGATTGCCCCAGGGGTAGGCCAGCGGTACCAGGGCCAGGGTCAGGGCGGCCAGTCGCAGGTATCGGTTCATCTTGAAGCTCCGTTCTTGTCATTGTCGTGAGCATCCGACTACGGGGGCCAGCCCCCGGATGGACTGATCGGGCCGCGCGCGGGCGACCCGATCAGGGCAGCCTGCCGCCCCGTGCGCATACCCCCAACCTCCCCCGCGCACTTTCTCCCGGCGTAGGGCGCAGGCGTAGGACAGCCACGCCTGCGCCATCCCCCCCTAGCGCCGCGCTACGCCCCGCAGCTCCGCCTGGAAAAAAGCGCCCCGGGGAGGATGTTGCCGGCGTCGCCTTCCCCGACTCTTGCCCACAGCGCCGCCGGCCGACTGCCTGCTCCGGTCTCGCCCCGTAAGTCCGACTCCGAATCCAACAAGAACAAAGGACCCCACGATGAACACCATGCAACCCGCCCAGCTGCTGCGTCCCAGCGCCCTGTTCGCCGCCATGCTGCTGGCCACCCCGGCCCTGGCCCTGGACTTCCATGGCTACATGCGTTCCGGCATCGGCGCCACTGCCGGCGGCGGCGACCAGGCCTGCTTCCAGGCCGCCGGCGCGCCGGCCAAGTACCGCCTCGGCAACGAATGCGAGACCTACGCCGAGATCGGTCTCGGCCACGAGGTGTGGAAGGAAGGCGAGCAGAGCTTCTATATCGACAGCATGATCGCCTACAAGTCGGACCAGGCGAACGACTGGGAGGCCACCGACAGCGACAGCGGCAGCGCCTTCAACAACGGCACCAGCTCGATCCGCCAGTTCAACGTGCAGGCCAAGAACTTCCTGCCCGCCCTGCCTGGCGCAACCCTGTGGGCGGGCAAGCGCTACTACAAGCGCAACGACGTGCACATCAACGATTACTACTACTGGGACGTTTCCGGCCCCGGCGCCGGCGTCGAGGACATCGACCTGGGCTTCGCCAAGGCGCACGTGGCCTGGATGCGCAACAACGATGGCGACTACGTCTACGAGGGCACCGGCACCGGCACCAACGTGGCCAACGACACCCTCGATCTGCGCCTGACCGATATCGACTTCAACACCGACGCCAAGCTGGAGTTCGGCTACGACTACGGCAAGGCCAACCTCACCGATCTGCAGGAGAAGGACCCGGGCTACACCGACCAGAAGGGCCATCTGCTCACCGTGCAGCACATCCAGGGCAACTGGTTCGGCGGCTTCAACAAGCTCGCCCTGCAGTACGGCACCGACGGCATCGTCGGCAGCACCGGGCGCAACAGCACCGGCAACAGCGACGGCAAGATGTTCCGCCTGGTCAACCAGGGCGTGGTCGGTCTGACCGACGACATCGAGATGATGTACGTGCAGATCTACGAGGATAAGGACTTCGACAATGACTCCGGGCAGACCTGGGCATCGTTCGGCGTGCGCCCGGTGTACAAGTGGACCGACACCATGAGCACCGCGCTGGAGTTCGGCTACGACCATATCGACCCGCAGGCCGACGGCGAGCAGTCGCGCGACCTGAAGAAGATCACCCTGGCCCAGCAGTGGTCGGCCGGCCGCAGCTTCTGGGCGCGCCCGCAGATACGCGTGTTCGCCACCTACGCCATGTGGGACGGCGACAAGTACAACGCCGCCAGCGAATCCATCGACGCCGGCGACGACGACGGCCTCACCTTCGGCGTCCAGGCCGAGGCCTGGTGGTAACGGCCAACCGCACCAACGCTGCTCCTGTGGTCCTTGCCCCGGTTCTGCAATAGGCCGGGGCCTTTTACCAGGCGTGACATAAAAAGAGGAATAACCCATGCCACCGTTCAAGATCGCCAGCCTCGCGCTGCTCGCCCTGCTGCTGACCGGCTGCGCCAGCGAACCGCTGCGCCGCATCGACGCGCTGAGCGCCAGCCCGGCGCCCTTGCAGACTTCCGCCGACAGCGCCGAGCAAGCCCTGGCCGCCGCCCCCTCCTGCTGCGCCTCGCTGCGCGAGCTGCCTTACCAACCGATTGCGGTGAATTTCAGCGGCGAGGTGCGCATCGACGCCAACGCCCCGGCCTTCGCCTTCGACAGCGGCAAGAGTTTTTTCCGCGCCTTCCAGCTGCCGGCCTCCAGCAAGTCGTTCGAGATCCGCCTGTACAGCCAGGCCGGCGACACGGTACTGGCGCCCAACGCCATGCTGCTCGACAGCCGGTTCCGCGTCACCCGCCTGCTCGGCGCCGAGGATTTCGTCTACGCCCCGGCTTCCGGCTTCAAGGGCGACAGCCTGGACGCGCGCCTGCGCGTCGACCGCCTGTACCCGGACAACCCCGGCAACGAACACTACCTGGTGCTCTACACCAGCGACGCGCAGCGGCGCGGCCAGACCGTCATCGAGCACCCGGCCAAGGCCTTCGCCCGCGCCCTCGGCAACGAGGCGCCGAACATTCCCGACCCGGTGGCCCAGCATGCGCCGGTGGGGGTGATCAAGATGGTGCTGATCGAGGACGAGGTGGCCGGCCAGCAGGCCAACACCTATGTGCCGCCGTTCAGCATCGGCCGCGAGATGGGCAACCAGTTGCCCAGCGTACCGGCCCCGGCCGTGCTGCCGGAGACCCAGGCCTACTACCGCCAGGGCATCGACGCCGCCCTCGCCGGCAAGGACCTGCAGCGCGCCCTGCGCCTGGCCGACGAGGCCGAGCGGGTCGGCGACGCCAGCGCCAGGGCCTATCTGCTCGAGCGCATCGAAATCAAGTGACGGCTTCCCCTCCAGGGATGATTCGGGCGGCCTCGGCCGCCCTTTTTTTGTACAGCGCGACTACACGCGGAAGCGGCTGACCAGCGCCTGCAGCTGGCCGCCCAGACGCGCCAGCTCGGCCGAGGACTTGGCCGTCTCGTCGCTGGCGGTGGCGGTCTGCTCGGAGACGTCGCGCACGCTGAGGATGCTGCGGCTGATCTCCTCGGCCACCGCGCTCTGCTCTTCCGCAGCGGCGGCGATCTGCTGGTTCATCGACTGGATGTTGGACACCGCCAGGGTGATGCTGCCCAGCGAGTCGCCGGCCTTGCGCGTCAGCTCGACGCTGCTGTCGGTGAGGTTGCGGCTGTTGCGCATCACCGTCGCCACCTGCTGGGTGCCGCTCTGCAGCCCGGCGATCAGCGCCTCGATCTCCTCGGTGGACTTCTGCGTGCGCTGCGCCAGGCCGCGCACCTCGTCGGCGACCACGGCGAAACCGCGCCCCGCCTCGCCGGCACGCGCCGCTTCGATGGCCGCGTTGAGCGCCAGCAGGTTGGTCTGCTCGGCCACCGACTTGATCACGTCCATCACGCTGCCGATCTTGTCGCTCTCCTGCTGCAGGCCGTGCATCGCCTCGCTGGAGCGGCTGACCTCGGCGGCCAGGCGCTCGATCTGCGAAATCACCTCGGCCACCACCTGATCGCCCAGGCGCGCCTGGCCGTCGGCGTCGTTGGCCGCCTGCGAGGCCTGCTCGGCGTTGCGCGCCACTTCCTGCACGGTGGCCGACATCTCGTGCATGGCGGTGGCCACCTGGTCGGTCTCGCTCTTCTGGCTGTTGGCGCCGGCGCTGGTCTGCTCGGTGACGGCCGACAGCTCCTCGGCGGCGCTGGCGATCTGGGTGACGCTGTCGCGGATGCCGCCGATCAGCTCGCGCAGGGTCGTGGCCATGTGCTGGATGCCCTGCTGCAGCTGGCCCATCTCGTCGCGACGATCGACCCGCACGCTGGCGGTCAGGTCGCCGTCGGCGATGCGCTGCACCGCGCCCAGGGTGTCCTGCAGCGGACGGGTGATCTGCCGGGTGATGACCCAGGCGGCGAGCACGCCGAACAGCAGGGCCAGCAGCGTGGCGCCGATCTGCAGGCTGCGCGCCTGGGCGCTCTCGATGGCCATGCGCTGCATCTGGAACTGGTACAGGGTCTCGCTGATGCGCACGATCTCGGCCTGCTGCTCGGTCATCTCCTGACGGGTGCGGGCGATATCGGCGGTGGCGGCCTTGAACGCCTGCACGGTCTGCTCGAACTGGCCCAGCGCGGCGGCGATGCGCCGCACCGCGTCCTGCTGGGCGCTGCCGAAGGCCTGCTGCAGCGCGCCGAGGCTGGCGCGGGCGGCGGCGATGCGCTCGGCCAGGGCCTGCTCGGTCTGCGCATCGGGCGCGCTGTCGTAGCGTTCGAGCAGGTAGCGCAGGCGCAGCAGCTCGGCCTGCGTGTGGGTCAGCGCCTGCAGCTGGGGGAAACGCCCGCCGTCGTATTCCGGCAGCAGCTGCACGCTGCGCTGCATGGCGGCGAGCAGTTCGCCGAGCTGCGCATCCTCGCCAGCCACCTGGCGCCGCGCTGCGTCGGCGGCGGCGTAGGCGGCGCGCATGCCGCCCAGCGAGCGCTGGTAATCCTGGTTGTAGCGGTCCTGCTCCTGCAGCAGCTTGACGTTGACCGGGTTGGTGAAGGTGCCAAGCAGTTTCTTCTGCTGCTGCAGGTAGAGCTCGAGGTTGCTCAGCAGGCGCTCGCTGCTGGGGGCGTCGCCCTTGGCCAGCATGAACTGCAGGCGGGCGATGCGCAGGTTGGTCAGGCTGGTGTTGAGCTGGGCGATCTCGCTCATCCAGGTGCTGCGCTGGATGACGCTGCCCAGGCCGCTCCAGGCGGTCCAGGCCAGCGCCAGGGTAAGGGCCAGCACCAGGCCGAAGCCGAGGGCCAGCTTGCGGGTGACGCTGAGGTTGGCAAACCAGGTGTTCATGACAATTCTCCAACTGTGCGGATGACAGGCGGTTCGGGTTTCGCTGGAGAATTGTTTTTGTAAAGCCAGCACAAGGGGTCAGCAGACGTACCAGGCGACCGGCGGGGCACAGTCATGAAGGGCCGCGGCGGCGACAGATGAGCGCAGCTGCGCCGCTCCATACATATGCTTTATCGAATATCTATAGACCAGAATGCTCGGCTCATCCGCGCGCGACTGGCCAACGCAGCGAGTAATCCTTGCACTACCTCTTATCAAGCGGCGGTTTCAAATATACGGATAAACATATATTCTCCCCGCACCTCAGATTTTCCGCGGACGCCGCCATGGCCGAACTGCTCACCCCCACCACCGTCTTCAAATGCCTGGCCGACGACACCCGCGTACGCCTGATGCTGCTGGTCGCCCGCGAAGAGGAGCTGTGCGTCTGCGAGCTGACCTGCGCCCTCGGCGAGAGCCAGCCCAAGGTCTCGCGCCACCTGGCGCAGTTGCGCAGCTGCGGCCTGCTGGCCGACCGCCGCCAGGGCCAGTGGGTCTACTACCGCCTGCACCCGCACCTGCCGGACTGGGTGATCGCCGTGCTCGACGCCACGCTGGCGGCCAACAGCCACTGGCTGAGCCCGGACAGCAAGCGCCTGGATGCCATGGGCGAGCGCCCGGAACGTATCGCCGCCTGCTGCTGACGCTCAAGGAATCCGAGATGAAGCTACTGTTTCTGTGCACCGCCAACAGCTGCCGCAGCATCCTCAGCGAGGCGCTGTTCAACCACCTGGCCCCGGCCGGCCTGCGCGCCTACAGCGCCGGCAGCCAGCCCAGGGGCGAAGTGCATCCGCTGAGCCTGGCCGCCCTGCGCCGCGCCGGCATCGCTTGCGACGGTCTGTCCAGCAAGGGCAGCGAAACCCACGCCGAGCTCGCCCCGGACATCGTCATCTCGGTCTGCGACAAGGCCGCTGGCGAGTCCTGCCCGGTGTTCTTCGGCCCGGCGCTGAAGGCGCACTGGGGCTTGAGCGACCCCTCCGAACTGGCGGGCAGCAGCGATGCTCGCGAGGCGGCCTTCGACCACACCCTGGCGCTCATCGAGAGGCGCGTACGCGCCTTTCTCGCCTTGCCGCTGGCGCAACTGAGCGGTGAGCAGCTCAAGGCCGAGCTGGCCCGCATCGGCACCCTGGGAGCCCGACCATGAGCAACAGCCGCCTGTCGTTTCTCGACCGCAATCTGACCCTGTGGATCTTCCTCGCCATGGGCTTGGGCGTAGCCCTGGGCAGCCTGTTCGAAGGCCTGCCGGCCTGGCTCGACAGCCTGTCGCTCGGCAGCACCAATATTCCCATCGCCATCGGCCTGATCCTGATGATGTACCCGCCGCTGGCCAAGGTGAAATACGAGGAGCTGCCGCAGGTGTTTCGCGACAAGCGCATCCTCGCGCTGTCGCTGGTGCAGAACTGGCTGATCGGCCCGCTGCTGATGTTCGCCCTGGCGGTGATCTTCCTGCGCGATCAGCCCGAGTACATGACCGGGCTGATCCTTATCGGCCTGGCGCGCTGCATCGCCATGGTGCTGGTATGGAACCAGATCGCCGGCGGCAACAACCAGTACGTCGCCGGCCTGGTGGCCTTCAACAGCCTGTTCCAGATCGCCTTCTTCAGCCTCTACGCCTGGTTGTTCCTCGGCGTGTTGCCGCCGCTGCTGGGACTGGAGGGCAGCGTGATAGAGGTGAGCTTCCTGACCATCGCCGAGTCGGTGCTGATCTATCTGGGCATCCCCTTCCTCGCCGGCTTCCTCACCCGCAAGCTGCTGATCGCGCGCCGCGGCGAGCAGTGGTACAGCGAACGCTTTATCCCGCGCATCAGCCCGCTGACCCTGGTGGCGCTGCTGCTGACCATAGTGGCGATGTTCAGCCTCAAGGGCGACATGGTGCTGCAGCTGCCGCTGGACGTGCTGCGCATCGCCATCCCACTGACCATTTACTTCGTGGTGATGTTCGCCATCAGCTTCGCCATGGGCAGGCTGCTGAACGCCGACTATCCGCGCACCACCTCGCTGGCCTTTACCGCCGCCAGCAACAACTTCGAACTGGCCATCGCCGTAGCCATCGCCACCTTCGGCCTGGCCTCGCCGGTGGCCTTCGCCACGGTGATCGGCCCGCTGGTGGAAGTACCGGTGCTGATCGCCCTGGTCGGCGTGGCGCTGTGGCTCAAACGCCGCTGGTTCGATAGCGACGAGGCCGCACTGGCCCAGGAGCAGAGCAAATGAACGACGATCACATCCCCCAACTCGATGCCGACCTGGCCGAGCCGCCCAGCGCCGAGCGCCTCGACATCGCCCGGCAGTTTGCCCACAAGCCGCGCATCCTGCTGCTGTACGGCTCCAACCGCGAGCGCTCGTTCAGCCGCCTGCTGACCGAGGAAGCGGCGCGCCTGCTCGAACGCTTCGGCGCCGAGACGCGCATCTTCCACCCCGCCGGCCTGCCGCTGCCGGACGACGCGCCGGACAGCCACCCCAAGGTGCAGGAGCTGCGCGAGCTGATGCAGTGGTCGGAAGGCCAGGTGTGGTGCTCGCCGGAGCGTCACGGGGCGATGACCGCGGTGTTCAAGGCGCAGATCGACTGGGTGCCGCTGGCCATGGGCGCGGTGCGCCCGACCCAGGGCAAGACCCTGGCGGTGATGCAGGTGTGCGGCGGCTCGCAGTCGTTCAACGTGGTCAACCAGCTGCGCGTGCTCGGGCGCTGGATGCGCATGTTCACCATCCCCAACCAGTCCTCGGTGCCCAAGGCCTTCCTCGAATTCGACGGGCAGGGGCGGATGAAAGCCTCGTCCTACTACGACCGCCTGGTGGACGTGATGGAGGAACTGGTCAAGTTCACCCTGCTGCTGCGCGAGCGTACCGACTACCTGGTCGACCGCTACTCCGAGCGCAAGGAATCCGCCGAACAACTGTCCGCGCGGGTCAACCAGCGCGCCATCTGAATTAAGGAAGCCTGCATGAGCCATCCCTACGACCTGCTGAGCATTCCCGGCTGCGCCGGCCAGCTGATCTTCACCCCCTGCCCCGGCACCCGGGGCAGCTCGCTCGACGAGGCCCTGGCCACCCTGCAACAGGCCGGCGCCAGCGCGGTGATCAGCCTGATGCCGCACAGCGAACTGGCCGCCAATGCGGTCGAGGCCATCGACGCGCGCTGCCAGGCCCTGGGCCTGGCCTGGTTCCACCTGCCGGTGGCCGACGAACAGGTGCCGCTGGACGACTTCGCCGCGGCCTGGCAGCAGTCCAGCGCCGCCATCCTGGCACGCCTGCGCGCCGGGCAGCGCCTGGCCCTGCACTGCAAGGGCGGCTCCGGGCGCACCGGGCTGATCGCCGCGCGCCTGCTGATCGAGGCCGGCGTAGCGCGCAGCGAGGCCATCGCCCTGGTCCAGGCGCTGCGACCCAAGGCCATCCAACACCCGGCGCACGTCGACTGGATCAACCAGTTCGACGCCACTCACTGACCCCAGCGGAGACCAGCACATGAGCATCAAAGTCGGTATCAACGGATTCGGCCGCATCGGCCGCCTGGCCCTGCGCGCCGCCTGGGACTGGCCACAGCTGCAGTTCGTACGGATCAACGACCCGGCCGGCGACGCCGCCACCCACGCCCACCTGCTGAATTTCGACTCGGTGCACGGCCGCTGGCAGCACGAGGCGGGCAGCGACGGCGACTGCGTGGTGGTGGGCGGCCAGCGCATCCAGGTGACAGCCAACAAGGCCATCGCCGACACCGACTGGAGCAACTGCGACCTGGTGCTCGAGGCCAGCGGCAAGATGAAGACGGTCGAGGTGCTGCAGGCTTATCCGGACCAGGGCGTGAAGCGCGTGGTGGTCTGCGCGCCGGTCAAGCAGGCCGGAGCACTGAACGTGGTGATGGGGGTCAACCAGCAGCTGTTCGACCCGGCGCGGCACCGCATCGTCACCGCCGCCTCCTGCACCACCAACTGCCTGGCGCCGGTGGTCAAGGTGATCCACGAGGCACTGGGCATCCGTCACGGCTCGATCACCACCATCCACGACCTGACCAATACCCAGAGCATCCTCGACCAACCGCACAAGGACCTGCGTCGGGCGCGGGCCTCCGGCATGAGCCTGATCCCGACCACCACCGGCTCGGCCACGGCGATCGCCGAGATCTTCCCCGAGCTGCGCGGCAAGCTCAACGGCCACGCCGTGCGGGTGCCGCTGGCCAACGCCTCGCTGACCGACTGCGTGTTCGAGGTCGAGCGCGCGACTACCGCCGAGGAGGTCAACGCCCTGCTCAAGGCCGCCGCCGAAGGGCCGCTCAAGGGCATCCTCGGTTACGAGGAACGCCCGCTGGTGTCCATCGACTACCGCAGCGATCCGCGCTCCTCTATCGTCGACGCGCTGTCGACCCTGGTGGTGGCCGGCACCCAGGTGAAGATCTACGCCTGGTACGACAACGAATGGGGCTACGCCAACCGCGCGGTGGAGCTGGCGCGGATGGTCGGTCTGGCCGATTGATCCCTAGGGTGGATGACGCCTTTTTCATCCACCTCGATTTGGTGGATGGATAAAGCGCCATCCACCCTACGGCTGAACTTCGCTGAATTCTTGGACTTCGTCATGCACGCCTTATCCCGCCTGGCCCCCGAAGTGCGCCAGTACCTGCTGGTCACCGGCAACTACTGGGCCTTCACCCTCACCGACGGCGCGCTGCGCATGCTGGTGGTGCTGCATTTCCACAGCCTGGGCTACACGCCGCTGCAGATCGCCGCGCTGTTTCTGTTCTACGAGATCTTCGGCGTGGTCACCAACCTGGTGGGCGGCTGGCTGGGCGCGCGCATCGGCCTGAACCGCACCATGAACCTGGGCCTGGCGCTGCAGGTGCTGGCCCTGCTGATGCTCACCGTGCCGGCGGCCATGCTCACGGTACCCTGGGTGATGGGCGCGCAGGCGCTGTCGGGCATCGCCAAGGATCTCAACAAGATGAGCGCCAAGAGCTCGATCAAGCTCTTGGTGCCCGGCGAGCAGCAGGCCACCCTGTACACCTGGGTCGCGCGCCTGACCGGTTCGAAGAACGCGCTCAAGGGCGTCGGTTTCTTCCTCGGCGGCGCCCTGCTCAGCCTGCTCGGCTTCGCCGGCGCGGTGCTGGCCATGGCCCTGGCGCTCGGCGCCATCTGGCTGGCCAGCCTGGCGCTGCTGAAGAAGGACCTGGGCAAGGCCAAGGCCAAACCCAAGTTCCGCGACCTGCTGTCCAAGAGCCGGGCGATCAATATCCTCTCGGCCGCCCGCCTGTTTCTGTTCGGCGCGCGCGACGTGTGGTTCGTGGTGGCCCTGCCGGTGTACCTGGCCACGGTGTTCGGCTGGGACTTCTGGTGGGTCGGCGGCTTCCTCGCCGTCTGGATCATCGGCTATGGCATCGTCCAGAGCCTGGCCCCGGCGATCACCGGCAAGCGCAGCGGCCAGGTGCCGGACGGCCGCGCCGCTTTCGTCTGGGCCGCGCTGCTGGCCGGCCTGCCGGCGGCCATCGCCCTCGGCCTGGGCAGCGCGCTACCGGCGCAGGTGGTGCTGATCGGCGGCCTGCTGGCGTTCGGCGTGCTGTTCGCGGTCAACTCCTCGCTGCACAGTTACCTGATCGTCAGCTACGCCCAGGAAGACGGAGTGTCGCTGGACGTCGGCTTCTACTACATGTCCAACGCCCTCGGCCGGTTGCTCGGCACCCTGCTCTCCGGCTGGGTGTTCCAGAGCTGGGGCCTGGCGGCCTGCCTGTGGGTGTCGAGCGCCTTCGTGCTGGCCGCCGCGCTGATCTCGCTGGGGCTGCCACGGCATCGCACCTAACTGACCAGCAGCCCTCTCGCGGCGGCGCAAGCCGAGCTGCATCGATGCTCAGGTGGACGGCAAGCCACGCTCGTACCACTGGCGGCTGCGATTGACCATACGCACCAACAACAGCATCAGCGGCACCTCGATCAGTACGCCGACCACCGTGGCCAGAGCCGCCCCGGAATCGAAACCGTAGAGCACGATGGCCACCGCCACCGCCAGCTCGAAGAAATTGGAGGCGCCGATCATGGTCGATGGCCCGGCGATATCGTGACGCACCTGGAACCGATGGTTCAGCCCGTAACCCAGGGCAGCGATGAACAGCGTCTGCAGCAGCAGCGGCACGGCGAGGATGACGATGATCAATGGCTGGGCGACGATGGCCTGGCCCTGGAAGGAAAACAGCAGCACCAGGGTCGCCAACAGGGCGATCACGGAGAACGGCGCGACCTGCGCCAGCGCCGCCCGGAACGCCGCCTCGCCACGACGTAACAGGCGGACGCGAATGAACTGGGCAATGCTCAGCGGAATGACGATGTACATCACCACCGACAGCAACAGGGTGTCCCAGGGCACCGGGATCGACGACACGCCGAGCAGCAAGGCGACGATC
Source organism: Pseudomonas sp. AOB-7 (assembly GCF_003696305.1). Taxonomy (GTDB): domain Bacteria; phylum Pseudomonadota; class Gammaproteobacteria; order Pseudomonadales; family Pseudomonadaceae; genus Aquipseudomonas. Next base: position 346,494 of record NZ_RFFK01000004.1, read on the forward strand.
GGGGCGAAGGCGAACACCATCACCAGATCATTGAGCGCCACCTGGCTGAGGGTGAAGTTGGCGTTGCCCCTGCACAGATTGCTCCACACGAACACCATTGCCGTACAAGGCGCAGCCCCCAGCAGAATCAGCCCGGCCATGTAGCCGTCGATCTCGCCGGCCGGCAGCCAAGGGGCGAACACATGATGCAGGAACAGCCATCCGAACAGGGCCATGGAAAACGGCTTGACCGCCCAGTTGACGAACAGGGTGATGCCGATACCGGCCTTCTGTTGCCGTACTTCGCCGAGGGCGCGGAAGTCGATCTTCATCAGCATCGGGATGATCATCACCCAGATCAGCACCCCCACCGGGATATTCACTTGGGCGACCTCTAGTGCGCCCACGCCCTGCGCCACGGCCGGCACGAGTAGCCCCAGCAAAGTGCCGGCGACGATGCAGAGAAACACCCAGATGCTCAGGTAGCGCTCGAATAAACCCAGCGGGCTGGCAGCGCTCGGTACAGCGGTTGCGTCACGCATGTGTTGTCCTGTTGTGATGAGTACCTTGCAGGCTAGCGCTGCAAGGCCTCGACGATTTCATGAACGGTGCTGCGCGCCGTCCGGGCAACCCCGATCAGGGTGGCCGAGGCTGCGCCGGTCCATTCGCCGTAGCCGACCAACCACAACCGCGGCTCCTTGCACGCACGGGTGCCGGTGACATCCACCTTGCCCTCCTCGTTGAGTACGCCTAGCGCGGCAAGATGCTCCAGCGCCGGACGAAAGCCGGTACACCAGATCACCGCATCCACCGCCGACTCCTTACCATCAGCCCAGACCACGCCGCGCTCGGTGAACCGCACGAACGGCCGCACCGCGTGCAACACGCCACGTTCGCGCGCCTCGCGTACCGGCGGCACCATCACCACGTCGCCCAGGCCGCCTACCGGTTGCTCGACCACCCGCCCCTGCTGCTGCGCCTTCCAACGTTCGGTGGCGCGCTCGAACAGCACCCGGCCATCGACCTCGTCGGGCAGCAACAGTGGCTCGCTCGGCGTCACCCAGGTAGCCTCGGCCACCTTCGACAGCTCGGCGAGAATCTGCGCCCCGGAGTTACCGCCGCCCACCACCAGTACCCGCTGGCCGGCGAAGGCCCGGGGCTCGACATAGTGCGCCGAATGCAGCTGACGCCCAGCGAACAGCTCGGCGCCGGGGTACTCGGGAATATAGGGGGCGCGCCAGGTGCCGGTGGCGCTGACCACCGCCCGCGCCCGCCATTGCCGACCATCGGCGGCGCGCGCCAGCAACCAGTCGCCGTCACGCTGCAGCGCCTCGACCCACACCGGGCGCTGCACCGGCAGCTGGTAGCGCTGCTCGTACTCAGCCAGGTAGCTCAGCACATGATCGCGGGTGGGGTAGGTATCGGCCACCGGCGGCATCATCCAGCCGGCGATGGAGCTCCAGGTGGCCGGCGAGAACAGCCGCAGCGAATCCCAGCCGTGGCGCCAGGCGCCGCCCGGCCCCTGCTCGGCGTCAAGAACGACAAAGGACAGCGGCGTGCGGCGCAGAAAATAGGCCACCGACAGGGCGGCCTGGCCGCCGCCGATGACCAACACATCGACCGTGGGGATGGAGGGCATGCTCGACGTCCCAGCGTGAAGAAGCCGTCAGCATAGGCGACTCGCGGCGGCCGGGTCATGATCTGCGACAACTGCTGGTATGCCGGGTCTCAGGGCGCGCGCATGCCGCGCGCCGCTTCGCTGAGATGGAACCAGGTCGGCGCATCCAGTTGCAGTTCGGCGCCGGCCAGGGCCTCGTCGATGCGCGTCTCGCGCAGGCTGCCGAGAATCGGCACCGGCTGCCCCGGCAAACGGCGCAGCCAGGCCAGGGCGACCTGAGTCGGGGTGGCCTGCAGCGCCGCGGCCACCTCGTCCAGCGCCTGCTGCAGGGCCGCCGCGAACTGCCCGCCGGCCAGCGGCGACCAGGCCAGCACCTGCAGGCCGTCGGCCTGCAGCGCCTGCAGACGGCCATCCCAGGCCGCCTGTTGAGCATTCAACGACAGCTCGATCTGGTTGCAGCGCAGTGGCAGCTCGCGGCCGAGCACCTGCCAGTGCAGCGGCTCGGCATTGGACAGGCCGAGCCAGCCGACCTTGCCGGCCGCGACCAGCGTCTGCAGCGCCCGCGTCACCTCGTCCAGCTGCAGCAGCGGATCGGGCCGATGCAGCAGGAAGCCGTCCAGCCGCTCGACGCCCAGGCGCTGCAGCGAGGCCTCCACCGCCCGGGTCAGGTAGCGGGCGCTGCTGTCGTAGTGCTTGACCCGCCAGCGCGAGACGTCCTGCGCCGCCGGCACTATGTCGGCCTTGCTGATCAGCTCCAGGCGCTGGCGCAGCGCCGGACGCAGGCGCAGGGCGGCGCCGAAGCGCGCCTCGCACTCGCCCAGGCCGTAGATATCGGCGTGATCGAAACCATTGAGTCCGCGCTCCACGCAGCGCTCGACAAAACCGAGCAGCGCCTGCGGCGTGGCCAGCTCGGGATAGTCGAGCAGGCGCATCATGCCCAGCAGCAGCGGCTGCCGGATCGGGTGTGCAGTCATGGGAGAACTCCAGACAGGCCATGCATAGCAGCGGTGCGCTCGGACTAGGCGGCGCGCACCACCACGCCAACGCGAGACTTATTCCAACAACTGCAAGGCCTCGGCGCTGCACTGCCGGATACGCGCCCAGTCGCCCTGCTCGACCCATTCGCGCTGGAACATCCAGGTGCCGCCGACGCACATCACGTTGGGCTGGGCCATGTAGCGCTGCAGGTTGTCCGGGGTGATGCCGCCGGTGGGGCAGAAACGCACGCCGCCGAACGGGCCGGCCAGCGCCTTGAGCGCGGCGACGCCGCCGCAGACCTCGGCCGGGAACAGCTTGAAGCGGCGGTAGCCGAGGGCGTAGCCGATCATCAGCTCGGAGGCGCTGCTCACCCCCGGTAGCAGCGGCACCGGGCTGTCCAGGGCGGCCAGCAGCAGCTCGCGGGTGCTGCCCGGGGTGACGATGAACTGCGCCCCCGCAGCGACGGCGGCGGCCAGCATCTGCTCGTCGAGCACGGTGCCGGCGCCCACGCACAGCTCGGGGCGCTCGGCGCGCAGGCGACGGATCGCCTCCAGGCCATGCTCGGAACGCAGGGTCACCTCCAGCACGCGCAGGCCGCCGGCGGCCAGGGCGTCGGCCAGCGGCAGGATGTCCGCCTCGCGGGCGATGGTGATCACCGGCATGATCCGCGCCTGGGCACAGATGCGGTCGATCTCGGCGATCTTTTCGGCCATGCGCGCGCGCTGGCCTTCGTTGGGGCTGCTCATGTCAGGGGCACCAATGGATTTCGAGAGGGGAATGCAGGAAGGCGCGGATCGGCAGGCTAGCCAGCGCACCGGGCGCCAGCGCCTCGGCCAGGGTGGCCAGCTTGGCCTGGCCCTGGATCGCCAGCAGCGGCAAACGCGCGCTCGCCAGCAGCGGCAGGGTCAGGGTCAGGCGCTGCGCCGGCTGGCTCGGCGCCTGCATCGGCAGCACCCGGCGCGGGCAGTCGGGCTGCAGCGCCAGGTCGAGATTGGGGCTATCGGGGAACAGCGAGGCGGTGTGGCCGTCGTCGCCCATGCCGAGCACCAGCACGTCGATCGGCGGCAGCTCGGCGAAGGCCGCGTCGGCCAGCTCGGCGGCCTGCTCCAGGCTGCCGGCGACCCGGTACAGGCCAAGGAAACGCGCCTCGGCGGCCGGCCCGCGCAGCAGGTGGCGACGCACCAGCGCCTCGTTGCTGCTGGCATGGTTGACCGGCACCCAGCGCTCGTCGGCCAGGCTCACCAGCACCTGGCGCCAGTGCAGCGGCTGCTGCGCCAGGGCCTCGAAGAAGGCCACCGGGCTGCGCCCGCCGGACACCACCAGGGTGGCGCTGCCGCGGCTGTCGATGGCCTGGCGCAGCGCCTCGGCCCCGCGCAGGGCCAGGGCGTCGGCCAGTTGCTCGGCCGCGGCGTAGCTGCGGGCGCTGACGCCCGGCGGCAGGTCGAGATCAGAGATCGCCATACCAGCTCCTCCCGTCGCGAGTGATCAGCGCCACCGAGGCCATCGGCCCCCAGCTGCCGGCGGTATAGGGCTTCGGCGCCTCGCCGAGCTGCTTCCAGCCGGCGATCAGCTGGTCGCACCACTGCCAGGCGTACTCGATCTCGTCCTTGCGCACGAACAGGTTCTGGTTGCCGCGCATCACCTCCAGCAGCAGCCGCTCGTAGGCATCGGGGATGCGCGCGCTGCGGTAGGTGTCGGAGAAGCTCAGTTGCAGCGGGCCGCTGCGCAGCTGCATGCCCTTGTCCAGGCCCTGGTCCTTGGTCAGCACCTGCAGGGCGATGCCCTCGTCCGGCTGCAGGCGGATGATCAGCTTGTTGCCGATCAGCTGGCGCTGCTCGGGGGCGAAGATGTAGTGCGGCGGCGCCTTGAAGTGGATGACGATCTGCGACAGCTTCTGCGGCATGCGCTTGCCGGTGCGCAGGTAGAAGGGCACGCCGGCCCAGCGCCAGTTGCGGATGTCGGCGCGCAGGGCGACGAAGGTCTCGGTGTCGCTCTGGGTATTGGAGTTCTCCTCCTCCAGGTAGCCCGGCACCGGCCGGCCGTCGGCGCTGCCGGCGACGTACTGGCCGCGCACCACGCGCTGGCCGAGGTGCTCGGCGCTGATCGGCTCCAGGGCCTTGAGCACCTTGACCTTCTCGTCGCGGATGCTGTCGGCGGAGAGGTCGCTGGGCGGGTCCATGGCGATCAGGCAGAGCAGCTGCAGCAGGTGGTTCTGGATCATGTCGCGCAGCTGACCGGCCTGGTCGAAGTAGCCCCAGCGGCCCTCGATGCCGACCTTCTCGGCCACGGTGATTTCCACGTGGGAGATATGGTTCTGGTTCCACTGGGTCTCGAACAGGCTGTTGGCGAAGCGCAGGGCGATCAGGTTCTGCACCGTCTCCTTGCCCAGGTAGTGGTCGATGCGATAGACGCGGTTCTCCGGGAACACCCGCGCCACCGCGTCGTTGACCGCCCGCGAGGAGGCCAGGTCGTGGCCGATGGGTTTTTCCAGCACCACCCGGCTGCGCTCGGCCAGGCCCAGCGCCGCCAGGTTGGCGCAGATGCCGCCGTACACCGAGGCCGGGGTGGCGAAGTAGGCGATCAGCTGGTCCTGTGCGCCGGCCAGCTCGGCCAGAGCCAGGTAGTCCTCGGCCTGGAGGAAATCCATGGTCAGGTAGTGCAGGCGCGCCTGGAAACGCGCCAGCGCGCCCTCCTCCAGCTCCTTGGCCGGCACGTGCAGGCGCAGCGCCTGGTCGATGGCGGCCAGGTGGCGCTGCGGCTCGCCGGCTTCGCGGGCCAGGGCGAGGATGCGGGTGTCGTCGTGCAGCAAACCGGCGCGATCGAGCTGGTAAAGCGCAGGAAACAGCTTGCGCAGAGCCAGATCGCCGAGGGCGCCGAACAGGGCAAAGGTGCAGGATTCAAGCTTTATCGCGGCCATGATGTTCGTTCTTTTATCAAGATGCACTAGAAATACCGGGTAGCAGCGGTTTTATCAAGAGTAAATGTTGTAATAACAACAACATTTTTCCATTATCCGGATAAGCAGTGGTGGCCATCGGGCGTCACCAGTAGGATAGGCCAGCCATTTTTCCGCCCGTCGCCAGCGCCCGCCGCGACGGCGCCAAGCCCGTTAGGAGCTCCCTATGGATCGCGTGCGCAACCTGCTGGAACAAATCCAGAGCCGCCTGGACGACCTGAACAAGGCCGAACGCAAGGTCGCCGAGGTGATCCTGCACGACCCACAGCAGGCCACCCGCTTCAGCATCGCCGCGCTGGCCCAGGCTGCCGCGGTCAGCGAGCCGACGGTCAACCGCTTTTGCCGCTCGTTCGGCGCCAACGGCTACCCCGAGCTGAAGATGCAGCTGGCGCAGAGCCTGGCCAGCGGCGCCGCCTACGTCAGCCGCGCGGTGGCCGCCGACGACGGCCCCGAGGCCTACACGCGGAAGATCTTCGGCAGCACCATCGCCTCGCTCGACGCCGCCTGCCAGAGCCTCGATCCACAACACGTCAGCCGCGCCGTCGACCTGTTGATCCAGGCGCGGCAGATCCACTTCTTCGGCCTCGGCGCCTCGGCCTCGGTGGCGCTGGACGCGCAGCACAAGTTCTTCCGCTTCAACCTGGCGGTGTCGGCGCATTCAGACGTGCTGATGCAGCGCATGATCGCCTCGGTGGCGCACACCGGCGATTTGTTCGTGATCATTTCCTATACCGGGCGCACCCGCGAGCTGGTGGAGGTGGCGCGCCTGGCGCGGGAGAACGGCGCCTCGGTGCTCGGCCTGACCGCCGCCGGCTCGCCGCTGGCCAAGGCCAGCACCCTGAGCCTGGACATTCCGCTGCCGGAGGACACCGACATCTATATGCCGATGACCTCGCGCATCATCCAGCTCACCGTGCTCGACGTGCTCGCCACCGGCGTGACCCTGCGCCGCGGCGTGGACTTCCAGCCGCACCTGCGCAAGATCAAGGAAAGCCTGACCGCCAGCCGCTATCCGGCGGACGAGGAGCCGAGCTAGGACGAGCGCTGCGCCGTCCTCGGCCGATTGGTGCGCATGGCGCACCGACCCGCAGTTCCGCAACACTAGGTTGAGACAGCGCCCTAGTTCTGCGTCTTCCCCGGCTCGACCGGTTGGCGATTGCGCTGCAGCTGCTGTTCCAGCAGCGGGATGGCCTGATCCTTGGGCGGTTGCGGCGCCAGCCGCGGCAGGCTCTGCCCCTGCGGTGGCGGTAGCAAGGGCGCCGTCCCCGGTCCCTGGCGCTGAATCGGCGCGCTTTGCGGCTGACCGTAGGGTTGCGGCGTGGCGGTGCCGGGCGTGCCGGCGGCGGGTGACGTCGGCATGCGCGGCGGTTGCTGGGCCTGGGCCAGTGCGGCGGCGGCGCAGGCCAGGATCGAGGCGGCAAGTATCGAGCGACGCATGATGGGGCTCCTGATCGGCGAGCTTTCGTTCTATTCTGGCAGCATCCGAACGCCAACGTTCGCCACCCGAGCACGAGCCACGCCATGAGCACCACCAGCAAGCTGGACCAGATCCTCGCCGAGGCGCAGCGGCGCCGCGAAACCAGCTACCGCGAAAAAGCTCTGAAGATGTACCCGCATATCTGCGGGCGCTGCGGCCGCGAGTTCAGCGGCAAGCGCCTGAGCGAGCTGACCGTGCACCACCGCGACCACAACCACGACAACAACCCGGAAGACGGCTCCAACTGGGAACTGTTGTGCCTGTACTGCCACGACAACGAGCATCAGCGTCAGGTCGACCTGCACTACCAGAAGGAGGAAGCCGCCAGCGCCGGCTCCGGCAGCAAGGTCACCCACAAGGCGCTGGCCGGGCTGGAGGCGCTGCTCAAGCGTTAGAGGAACTGGTGCGGTGCCGGCTTCTCCGTAGGGCGCGCCGCCGCCTTGGTCTCAGCGCAACAACCGCGTATCCAGCACCCGCGACGGCCCGCCCATGACGTTCTCGACGATGTCGATGAAATCCTCGGTGCTGGCCTTGTCCAGGCGCATCAGGCCGCGGGTCACGTCGTCCAGCGAACGCGGCTGCGTATTGCCCTTGGTCTTCTGGCGGATTTCCCGATCCAGCTCCTGCAGCAGCAGCACCGCGCGCGCGGTCACCGGGCCGGTGGCGCGCGCGGTGCGCAGGCTCTTCACCGGCTTGCTCCAGCGCGTCAGTTGCTCGCGCATCTTCTGGTAGCGGTCCTCGCCGATACCGCCGGCACGGCGCATCAGTTCGATGGCGTAGTACTCGGCCAGACCCTCGGTGATCCAGTCGCTACGGTCGCGCGACTGGATGCGGCTGAACACGTGGACCAGCTCGTGCACCAGCGAGCTGGTGCCGTTCTCGCTGACCAGCGGCCGGTCCGCGTGCATGTAGTAGGAATTGGCCGCCGACAGGCCGCCGCGCCACATCGGGTCGCCGGCGCCGACGATCAGCAGCTTGGCCGGATCGCGCGGGAACACCGCCTGCATTTCGGGCCAGACGAAGGTCAGCAGGGTCATGATGTCCATGCGCCGCATGCCCTCGCCCACCGGCGCGGCGATGGCGACATCGGTCTCGCCGAGGCGGGCGCGGCGGGTGCCGAGTTTGCCGGCGACCAGCCAGCCGGTGGGGCGGTCGAACTTGCGCAGCGGGTTGTCGATGCGAAAGCGATTCTTGCCGATGCGCGGCCAGCCGGTTTCCACGCTTTTCCAGCCCTTGGGCAGCTCGAACTGTAGGCGCGCCACCAGCTCGGTCTTGTCCTGCTGGCGCAGCACCGCGCTGGGCACCAGGTCGTCGCCACGCAGCAGCGCCCAGTCCTCGGTCATCCGCGCATCGAAGCTCCCCGGCTGGCGCTCGTGATCGATGCGCACCTTGTAGCTCAGGCGGCTCTTGCCGGCGGCCGGCTGCCAGATGCCGCGCTCGGGCTGCTCCTGCTGCCACTGGCCGTCGGCGGAAAAGTCGCTGTAGCGGCCCTCCTTGCCCAGGTCGAAGTCCAGGCTGAGCACGCGCTCGCCCTGCTCCAGGGTCAGGCTGACTTCGGCCTGGTTGGTTTCGGGCAGAAAGCGCACGCGGTAGTCCAAATCGACCTTATGCGTGGCCGCCCAGGTCGGCAGGCTCAGACTCAGCAACAGCAGGGACAACAAAGGGTAACGAACGGGCATCGCGCAAGGCTCCTGATGCGGTGGGACGCGGCGATCCGATATGACCGCGACGCCCTCGGGCAATTCCATGGCTGGGCGCACAGATTTGCCACGAAGCCCGGCGCCGATCAACCGGCGCGAAAGATCAGGTGCTCTTCCCAGTCGTCCTCGGCCACGCTGTTCTCGCTGAGCATGCGCCCGGACTGCGAGATGCGCTCGATATGCACCGCCTCCGGATCGCCGCAGACCAGGTGGTGCCACAGCGGCAGGTCCTTGCCCTCGCTGACCAGGCGGTAGGCGCAGGTCGGCGGCAGCCACTGGAACTGGTCGGCCTGCGCCGGGGTCAGCTGGATGCAGTCGGGCACCTGCTTGGCGCGGTTGGCGTAGTCGCTGCAGCGGCAGCTCTTGAGATCGAGCAGCTTGCAGGCGATGCGCGTGTAGTAGACGGCGCCGTCGTCCTCGTCTTCGAGCTTCTGCAGGCAGCACAGACCGCAACCGTCGCACAGCGACTCCCACTCGTCCTGATCGAGCTGGGCGAGGGTCTTGCGTTTCCAGAAGGGTTCGACTTTGGCGGCCATGGCGACAGGCAGAAGCTCGGAGGAGAAAAGCGCGGCAGTCTAGCCCGAGCGCCGGTCACGGCCAAGCGGCGGATGCCGAACGGCAGCGCTTGGGCTCAGTAGCCGCGGGCGAACGCCACCTCGCCGCGCAGCGCCTCGCCGGCCTGCCAGCGCGCCAGGTTGTCGAGAAACAGCGCGGCCATCAGCGCCGGCTCGGTGGGCGCAGCGCTGTGTCCGGTGAGCAGCAGACGCGGCGCGTTCCAGAACGGATGGCCGGGTGGCAGCGGCTCCTCGCGGCAGACGTCGATCACCGCGCCGGCCAGTTGGCCCTGCTCCAGCGCCGCCACCAGATCGGCATCGACCACCGCGGCGCCGCGCCCGGCATTGATCAGCAGCGCCTCGGGGCGCAGCCGGGCCAGCAGCTCGGCGTCGTACAGATCGTGGGTGGCCGGGGTATCGGGCAACAGGTTGATCACATAGTCGGCCCAGGCGGCCAGGCGCGGCAGCTGATCCAGGCCGGCCACCTCGACGAAGGGCGGCTGCTGGCGCGGCGCGCTGGCCACGCCGCGCAGCTGCAGACCGAAGGGCGCGAGAAACTGCGCCACGGCCTGACCGATATCGCCACAGCCGACGATCAGCGCCCGCCGCCCGGCCAGGCTGCGCGGCAGGCTGTGCTCCCAGCGCTGCGCCACTTGCGCGGCCAGACGGGCGAACAGGCCCCGTTCATGGGCCAGCAGATGGCCCAGCACGTACTCGGCCATCACCTGGCCGAAGATGCCGACGGCGCGGCTCAGGCGATAGTCGCGCGGCAAGTCGGGCGCCAGCAGCGGCGTGATCCCCGCCCAGGTCGACTGCAGCCACTGCGGGCGCAGGCCCTGGCGCAGCAGGGGCGCGAGCAGATCGGGCTGGCCCAGCCACAACGGGCAGTCGCCGGCCGCCGCGGCCAGCTCGACGGGGTCGGCGCCGGCCAGCAGCACCAACTCGGGCCGCGCCGCGCGAATCAGCTCGGCGTAGCGCCCGTGGTCGTGCTCGGCAATCAGCAGGCGCATGGTTCAGACCGGGTCGTTGCGACGCAGCAGTTCGTCCGGCAGGTGCTCGATGTACTCCTCTTCCGGCGGCGGCATCTGCAGGTGGTAGCCCTGCTTCTCCAGGTTCTCCAGCACCTGGGCGATGTCCTCGCGGGCCAGCTGGCGCTCGGGGCTGAGCACCAGGTCGAAGGCGTGCACCGGCGCGCCGAACACGCCGAGCAGGCCTTCCGGCACCCGGCTCAGGGCGTCGGCCTTGAGCACGTAGAGGTACATCTCGTTCTTGCGTGGGCTCTTGTAGATGGAACAGATGCGTTTCACGCGGATTCTCCTTCGGCGGCCAGGCAGTCGAGCAGCGCCTGGCCCATCAACTCCCGGCGCCAACCGCGCAGGGACTCGGGCAATTGGTAGGGACCGCTGGGGTAGCCGCTCTTCAGCAGGGCTTCCAGGGTCTTCTTGCGCAGCATCAGCTCGGGCACGATCGCTAGGCGCTCGCCCTCGCGCTGGCCGATGGCACGCAGTTTCTTCAGCAGCGCCGAAGCCTCCACCGGCAGCGGCTCGGGCAGCGCCTCGGGCCACTCGCCCGGCGGCAGCGCGGCGGCCTCGCGGATCAGCGCCAGCAGGGTCTCACCGTCCTGGCGCACGGTCTTCGGGTGCATGTCCTCGATGCGCGCCAGGGCCACCAGGTTGTCCGGCTGGGTGCGCGCCAGCGGCCACAGCGAATGCTCGCGCAGGATGCGGTTGCGCGGCTGGTTGCGCGCCCGCGCCTCGCGCTCGCGCCAGGCGCACAGTGCGCGCAGCACGGCGAGTTGCTGACGCGACAGCTTCCAGGCCAGCTTGGCCTCGCGCCAGGCCTGCTCCGGGTCGACCTCGCGGCCGAGGCCTGCGACCAGTTCGGCGCCATCCTCCAGCACCCAGGCATACTTCTCCGGCGACAGGCGGGCGGTCAGCGCCCGGTACACCTCCGCCAGGTGCAGCACGTCCTCGGCGGCGTAGCTCACCTGGGTCTGCGACAGCGGCCGCTGCAGCCAGTCGGAGCGGGTCTCGCCCTTGGGCAGCTCGATGCCCAGCAGCGCCTGCACCAGGCGCGAGTAGCCCATGGAGAAGCCCAGGTTGAGGTAGCCGGCGGCCAGTTGGGTATCGAACAACGGCGTCGGCAGGCTGCCGGTCAGGCGCAGGAAGACTTCCAGGTCCTCGCTGCACGAATGCAGCACCTTGACCACCTGCGGCGCCTGCAGCAGCGCAGCGAAGGGCGCCCAGTCGCCGATGCACAGCGGATCGATCAGGTAGGCCCGCGCGCCCTCGCTGACCTGCAGCAGGCCGGCGATGGGATAGAAGGTGTCGACGCGCATGAACTCGGTGTCCAGCGCGACGAAGGGCAACGCCTGCCAGACGGCGCAATGCTCGGCCAGGCTGGCGTCGTCGCGAATCCAGTGAATATCGTTAGCCACGCGGCTCTCCCGTGAAGAATGCCGCGCAGTATATATGCCCCGGCCGCCGGACGGGGCAGCGCCCTGCCACTGCGCCGGCGAACTGTGTAACCTGTGCCGCGCATCGCTTGCCCCCGACACGGAAGAACAACAATGAAGAAACTGCTTGCCCTGCTCGTCGTGCTGCTGGCCGCCGCGGCCGGCTACCTGGCCATCACCCCCAGTCCCATCGACCCGCTGGGCTGGGACGCGCCCGCCGCGCCGGCCATGACCGGCGTGCTGGAGCCCAACGACACCCTGATGAAGGCCGAACTGCTGGCCCGCGGCCAGCTGCATGGTCCGGAAGATACCGCCGTGGACGCCGAAGGCCGGGTCTATGCCGGGTTGCACGACGGGCGCATCGTCCGCGTGCTGGCAGACGACAGCGTGGAGACCTTCGTCGACACCAGCGGCCGGCCGCTGGGCATGGACTTCGACGCCAGCGGCAACCTGATCGTCGCCGACGCCTACGAGGGCCTGCTGAGCATCGACCCACAAGGTAACGTCAAGGTACTGACTACCGAGGCCGAGGGCCTGCCCTTCGCCTTCACCGACGACCTGGATATCGCCAGCGACGGCACCATCTACTTCAGCGACGCCTCCTCGCGTTTCCAACAGCCGGACTACCTGCTCGACCTGCTCGAGGCCCGCCCGCACGGCCGCCTGCTGGCCTATGACCCGGCCACAGGCCAGACCCGCGTGCTGCTCAAGGACCTGTACTTCGCCAACGGCGTGGCGCTGTCGGCGAACGAGGACTTCGTGCTGGTCAATGAGACCTACCGCTATCGCATCACCCGTTACTGGCTCAAGGGCGACAAGGCCGGCCAGCACGACATCTTCATCGACAACCTGCCGGGCCTGCCGGACAACCTGCAGGGCGACCGCAAGGGCACCTTCTGGGTTGCCCTGCCCACCCCGCGCAAGGCCGACGCCGACTTCCTCCACCGTCACCCCTGGCTCAAGGCGCAACTGGCCAAGCTGCCGCGCGCGCTGTGGCCGAAGGCGATCCCTTACGGTTTCGCCATCGCCCTCAACGAACAGGGCGAGATCGTGCGCAGCCTGCACGACACCAGCGGCACCCACCTGCGCATGGTCACCTCGGTGAAACCGGTGGGCGACCATCTGTACTTCGGCAGCCTGGACAACGACCGTATCGGCAAACTGCAGATGCACTGAGCAATGCAGCTGCCCAGGTCACTCACGACCTGGGCAGCCCGCTCAGACCTTCTGGGCAATCCAGATGGTATGCCGCGTGCCCCTGTTGCCATGGGCATACACCTGCACCGCTTCACCCTTGAAGCCGGCCTTGCGCACTTTCTCCGAAAAGGCGCGGTCGGCGCTGGACGACCACACTGCCAGCATGCCCCTGGGCCTCAGCGCCTTGGCGCACTGACGCAGGCCATCCATGCTGTACAGCCAGTCATTGCCTTTCTGAGTCAGGCCTTCGGGGCCGTTGTCGACGTCCAGCATGATCGCGTCGTAGCGCTGCTCGGCGGCCTGCAGCACCTTGGCGACGTCCTCCTGAATGATCACCGCACGCGGGTCATTCAACGGATAACCGGACTTCGCCCCGAGCGGGCCACGGTTCCACTCGACCACGCCCGGCACCAGCTCGGCCACCACGACCTCGGCGTCAGCCCCCAGGTGCTGTAGCGCCGAGGCCAGGGTAAAGCCCATGCCCAGACCTCCGATCAGTACCCGCACCTCTGGCCGGCTCGCGATCTGCTTGCAGGGAATCGCCGCCAGGGCATCTTCCGAGCCGTGCATGCGGGTATTCATCAGCTGCCCGCCATCGCCGCCGGCGATCTTGATGACGAAGTCGTCCCCATACTCGAACAGGTTCAGCGCACCATTCGTGCCCGGGATCGGAGCGGTGTCGAGCAAGACAAAACGTTTCATGCAGAGCGAAGACCTGTGTAGCGAGCGTGAGGGCAGGCAGCATGCCTGAATCGGCCGGGCAGCACAGCCCCGCCAGAAACGACGAGGCCCCGCGTTGACACGCGAGGCCTCGTGACTACAGCGACGCTGCTTTCAGAGCCTTTTCAAAGTCAGCCTTTGAGCAGGTTCTCAGACCACGCCCTGCGCCAGCATGGCATCGGCCACCTTGACGAAGCCGGCGATGTTGGCGCCCTTGACGTAGTTGATCCGGCCCTTCTCCTCGCCGTGGTGCACGCAGGCGTGGTGGATGTTCTGCATGATGCCGTGCAGGCGCTCGTCCACCTCGCCGGCGCTCCAGTGCAGGCGCATGGCGTTCTGGCTCATCTCCAGGCCGCTGGTGGCCACGCCGCCGGCGTTGGAGGCCTTGCCCGGGGCGTAGCAGATGCCGGCCTCGACGAACAGGTCCACCGCTTCCAGGGTCGAGGGCATGTTGGCGCCTTCGGCCACGCAGATACAGCCGCTCCTCAGCAGCGCGCGGGCATCCTCGCCGTCCAGCTCGTTCTGCGTCGCGCAGGGCAGCGCGATGTCGCAGGCCAGGCGCCAGGGCCGTTGCCCGGCGAGAAACTGCAGGCCGAAGTGCTCGGCCATCTCGCGCAGGCGGCCGCGGCGCTGGTTCTTCAGCGCCATCAGGTACTGCCACTGCTCGTCACTCAGGCCGCCCTCGGCGTACAGGGTGCCCTCGGAGTCCGACAGCGAGATCACCCGCCCGCCCAGTTCCATGACCTTCTGCGCCGCGTACTGGGCGACGTTGCCGGAGCCGGAAATGGCCACGCGCTGGCCCTCGAAGCCCTGATCGATACGCTTGAGCATCTCCTGGGCGAAGTACACGCAGCCGTAGCCGGTGGCTTCGGGGCGGATCAGGCTGCCGCCGTAGCTCAGGCCCTTGCCGGTGAGCACCGAGGTGAACTGGTTGGACAGGCGCTTGTACTGGCCGAACAGGTAGCCGATCTCGCGGGCGCCGACGCCGATATCGCCGGCCGGCACGTCCAGATCCGCACCGATATGGCGGTACAGCTCGTTCATGAACGACTGGCAGAAGCGCATCACCTCGCCCTCGCTCTTGCCCTTGGGATCGAAGTCGGCGCCGCCCTTGCCGCCGCCCATGGGCAGCGAGGTCAGCGAGTTCTTGAACACCTGCTCGAAGGCGAGGAACTTGAGCACGCCCAGGTTGACCGAGGGGTGGAAGCGCAGGCCGCCCTTGTACGGGCCGATGGCGCTGCTCATCTGGATGCGGTAGCCGCGGTTGACCTGCACCTGGCCGCGGTCGTCGACCCAGGGCACGCGGAACAGGATGGCGCGCTCCGGCTCGACCATGCGCTCGAGAATGCCCGCCTCGCGGTAGCGCGGATTGGCCTCGAGGAAGGGCCACAGGCTGCGCACCACTTCCTCCACCGCCTGGTGAAATTCCGGCTGATCGGGATCGCGCTGCTTCAGGCGCGACAGGAAGCTTTCAACGGACAACGACATGCGGCACCTCGACGCCAGGCAGACAGAATGCGCGGCACTCTATCAGCAGCAAAGGCACCAAAACAGATCAATATGTCGCCTTTATGAAACTATTTGGTGCGCAAAACCTATCGGGAAAACCCTCTAAAACAGTGAATTCAGAGCACCCAACAGAAAATCGCACCAGATCGACTCAGATTACGCTCACTTTTCGAGCACACAAGCAGGTGCAACGCCCGGGCTCGGCGCCGGCATCTGCGATGGGGCGCCGTAGAGCAGGCGCTCCATGCCGGCACGGGTATCGAGCATCAGCCGCGGCAGCTCGTCACGGCGGTAACGGCCGGCGTCGATCGGCGCGCCGATCAGCAGCTGCACCGACTGATCCAGGTTGAAGCGCCAAGTGCGCGCCGGCAGCACGTGCTGGATGCCGCGAATGGTCACCGGCACGATGATCGCGTCGGTATCCAGGGCCAGGTGGAAGCAGCCCTTCTTGAACGGCTGCAGGCGGCCATCCGGCGAGCGCGTACCCTCCGGCGCGGCCCACAGGACGATGCCGCTCTCCATCATCTGCCGCGCCCGCGCCAGGTCGCGCAGCGCTTGTTCATGCTGCTGGCGGGCGATGGAGGGAAACTCGGCGGCGCGCATGGCGCGGCCGAGAAAGGGGATGCGGAACAGCTCGCGCTTGGCCAGCATGCGGATCGAACCGGGCAGGGCGACGAAGCTGGCGGGGATGTCGTAGTGGCTGGCGTGACTGCACAGGATCAGGTAGCGGCGGCCGTCGCCGAAGTCCGGACAGGCGCCGTGCACCGCCAGGCGCATACGCACCAGGCGCAGCAGCAGCTGCGACCAGCGGCGGGTGTAGCGGTCGACGCGGGCGCGGTCGAGCCGACCGACGGTAGCCAGGCCGATCACCCGCAGGCAGAAATACAGGGTCACGGCGAGCGAACCGAGCACCACGCCAACACGGCGGGCCAGGGTCGCACTCTGGGCGATGGGTTGCAGGCTCAGCATAAATAGCTCCTTCTTCGCGGGAGATGGCTGCAGCGCAAAGGCTTGACGTTATGATGCCGGCAATCGCCGCCACGACACAGGAGCCACCATGCCGCTCGCGCAACTGCTCACCCCCGCCCAGCTGCAGCAACGCCTGGGGCAAGCCGAGCTGGTCCTGCTCGATTGCCGCTTCGCCCTCGACGACCCGGCCTACGGCCGGCGCAGCTATCTGGAAGGGCATATTCCCGGCGCCTGCTTCGCCGACCTCGAAGAGGACCTGTCCGGGCCGCTCGTCAAAGGCGTCACCGGGCGCCACCCGCTGCCCGACCCGGCCCGGCTGAATCAGCGCCTGCGCGACTGGGGCCTGCGCGCGGGCAGCCAGGTGGTGCTCTACGACGACGGCCCCGGCGCCTTCGCCGCACACGCCTGGTGGTTGCTGTTGTGGCTGGGCAAGCGCGACGGCCTGTACCTGCTCGACGGCGGCCTGAAAGCCTGGCGCGAGGCCGGCCTGGCGCTCGACCGGCGGCAACCGACGCCCACGCCCGGCGACTTCGCCGGCCAGGCGGACGCCAGCCTGCTGGTGGACGCCGAGCAACTGACCCGGCGCCTGGGTTCGGCCGATCTGTGCCTGCTCGACGCCCGCGCCCTGCCGCGTTTTCGCGGCGACGTGGAGCCGCTCGACCCGGTCGCCGGGCATATCCCCGGCGCCCAGTGCGCGGCGTTCACCGACAACCTCGACGCCGACGGCTATTTCCTCCCCGCCGAACAGCTGCGCGCGCGTTTCGATGCCCTGCGCGGCGCGCGCCCGGCGCAAGGCCTGGTGGCCTATTGCGGCTCGGGGGTCACCGCCTGCCACAACCTGTTCGCCCTGAGCCTCGCCGGTTATCCGCTGGCGCCGCTCTACGCCGGCTCCTGGAGCGAATGGATCACCGATCAGCGGCGCCCCATCGCCACCGGCGATTGAAGCGGCTTAAGTACCAGCAGGAATATGGCAAATAACCGAAAGCCGAAAACAATTTAAAAACAGCTCTTTACAGTGAAAAGGTCGCACTAGACTTGAGGATGAGCGGCTAACCCCGCTTCCGGTGGGGCCTTTATCAGAACGACGAACAAGGCTGCCAAGCGCCCGGCCCCACCGGCACCCTTCGCGAGGATGCCATGGGAATAGCCGCCTGCGATCTCAGCCAGCACGTCATCCGCCCTACCCTGCTCTACCTGGGGCGTCACTCCGCCGTCGCCGAGGCCCTGCTGCTCGGCACCGCGGCCAGCCAGTCGGCGCTCGGCAGCGCCCTGGACGACCGTCGCGGCCATGGCCTGTACCGCATCGCCGAACAGCGCCACCTGCAGTTGTGGGACCAGCACCTGGCGCGCGACCCGGAGCTGGCCAGCCGGGTGCGTGGCCTGGCCAGCCAGCACGCCTTTCTCGCCGCGCCGCACCTGGAGCTGACGGTCAACCTGCGCTACGCCACCGCCATCGCCTGGCTGCTTATAGAAGCCGAGCAGGCCGAGCTGCCGGACGCCGACGACCTGCTCGGCCTGGCCCGCGTGTGGCGCCAGGTGTTCCAGCCGCAGGGACGGCTGTGCGACTTCATCGACGCCTGGCAGCGCTGGGTCGGTCAGTTCAGTCGGGTCGCCTAGCGGGCAGCACGCCGCACCCCGCGCAGCACAGTCACCACAGGCAGGGTGCCGAGGCGCCGCGGCAAGGCCCGAGAGCGCCAAACACAATCTGTAGTAATGTCCGACAATTCGCAAAATTGTCCGACAATATCCCCATTTTCTCTGAACTTATGTGGCTTGGCAGGGGTCAGGAAAAACTGTAGCGTGCGCCCCCCGCCTCACCCACAGGAGTTCTCTCGTGAGCAAACGCCTCCTCAAGACCGGCCTGGCCATGGCCATCGCCGCCACCTCGAGCCACGGCCTGGCCAGCGGCTTCGCCATCAACGAACAGAGCGTCAGCGCCATGGGCACCGCCTTCGCCGGGCGTTCCTCGGCCGCCGATGACGCCACCACCGTCTTCGGCAACCCGGCCGGCATGGCCCGCCTCAAGCGCGAACAGGTCAGCGGCGGCCTGGCGGCGATCATCGCCAAGAGCGATATCGACGACGCCGAGAGCACCATCCCCGGTAGCAACGACGGCGACATGGTGCCGTTCGTCGCCGCGCCCATGGGCTATTACGTCAAGCCGCTGGACGAGCAGTGGAGCTTCGGTTTCGGCCTCTACGTGCCCTTCGGCCTGGTCACCGACTACGAGCGCAACTTCCAGGGCCGCGGCTACGCCAACCTCAGCGAAGTGCGGGTGATCACCCTGCAGCCGACCCTCAGCTACCGCTTCAACGACCAGTGGTCGGTCGGCTTCGGCCCCACCCTCAACCATATCGAGGGCCAGCTGACCTCGACCATTCCCAACCCCTTCCTGCCCAGCTCGGCGGCCGGCCAGGTAAAGGTCAAGGGCGACGACTTCGCCATGGGCTTCAACGCCGGCGTGCTGTTCGAACTGAACGCCGCCACCCGCTTCGGCCTGACCTATCACTCCAAGGTGGACTACAAGCTCAAGGGCCACACCAAGGTCGAGAGCGACGGCCTGCTGGCCGGCTCCGCCGGCAAGTACGATGCCAGCCTGGAGCTGCAGACGCCCGAGTCGGTGGATTTCTCGGTGACCCACGCCCTCGACGAGCGCTGGACCCTCTACGCCGGCAGCACCTGGACGCGCTGGAGCCGCCTGCAGGAGATCACCGTGGACAACAAGGGCGTGGCCGGCCCGTTCGCCGCCAACCTCACCACCATCACCGAGAAACAGGGCTGGCACGACACCTGGGCGCATGCCGTGGGCGCCGCCTACCAGCTCAACAAGCAGTGGGTGCTGCGCGCCGGCGTGGCCGTCGACCAGTCGCCGACCAACAATCGGCACCGCTCGCCGCGCATCCCCACCGGCGACCGCACCATCTTCAGCGTCGGTGCCGGCTGGAGCCCGAACGACGACCTGACCCTCGACCTGGCCTACTCCTACCTGATGGAAGAAGACGCCAAGATCGACCTCGACGAGCCGCTCAAGGGCTCCTACCGCGCCACCTACCGGAACAGCGCCCACGGTCTTGGCGCCCAGGTGACCTACCGCTACTAATCGGCGCCGGAGATTGGCTACACTCGCGCGGCAGAACAACAAGAAAAGCCGCGTGAGAACATCATGACTGCCCTCTGCACCACCCTGCCCGACCGCCTGCGCCTGCTGCTGGTGGACGACCACCGGATCTTCCTCGATGGCCTGGCCCTGGCCCTGGCGCCACTCGCCCGAGACCTGCAGGTGCACACCGCGCACAGCGCCGCGGAAGCCGAACAGCGCCTGCGCCAGCATTCCTACGACCTGATCCTGCTCGACCTGCGCCTGCCCGACGAACCCGGCCTGGAGCTGCTGCAACGCTGGCTGGCGCGCGGCGACGCCACCCCGGTGGCGATCCTCAGCGCCAGCGACTCGAGCCTGGATGCCCAGGCCGCGCTGGCCGCCGGCGCGCTCGGCTTCATCCCCAAGAGCGCCGATGGCAACGCCCTGCGCCAGGCGGTCACCCGCGTGCTGCTCGGCGAAACCCTGCCGGCCCCGGCCAGCGCCTCGCCGCTGACCCCGCGCCAACTGGAAATCCTCCAGCTGCTGGCCGAAGGCCTGCCGAACAAGGCCATCAGCCGCCAGCTGGGCCTGGCCGAGGACACGGTGAAAACCCACCTCAAGGCGCTGTTCGAGGTGTTCGCCGTGCACACCCGCACCGCCTGCGTTAGCGCCGCACGCCAGCGCGGCTGGCTGTAGTCGGCGTCAGGCCGTTTCCTGCTCCGCGCTGCGCGGCAGCAGGCTGGCCAGCACCTGGCGCAGGCGCGCCGGCAGCAGCGGCTTGCCCAGCGGCATGACGTGCGCCGGCAGGCAACGCTCCTGCAGCTCGGGGCTCAGATCGGCGCTGATCAGCAGCGCCGGCAGCATCTGCCCGGCGGCCTCGCGCAGGCACTCGATGGCCTGCAGCCCGTCGCCCGACTCGGCCAGGCGGTAATCGCTGATCAGCAGCTGCGGCGGTTCGCGGCGCAGGGCGGCCAGGGCGCCGGCCAGGTCGGCACAGGCCTGTACGTCGCAGCCCCAGCGGCGCAGCAGGCCGGCCAGGGCCTCGCGCCCAGTGGCGTCGTCCTCCAGCAGCAGGATGCGTCCGCGCAACCGCCGCACGCCGTCGCTCGCCGCCAGCGCCGACGCCGGCACCTCGGCCAGCGGCAGACGCAGGACGAAACGCGCCCCGGCGCCGGGTTGCGAATGCAGTTGCAGCGGATGCTCCAGCACCGCAGCCAGCTGCCGCACTATGGCCAGGCCGAGGCCCAGACCGCGCTCGACATTGCGCCCGGGGTTGTCCAGCTGACGAAACTCCTCGAACACCAGCGCCTGCTCCGCCTCGCTCAAACCGCGGCCGTCGTCGCTCACCTCCAGCAGCAGCGTGCCGCCTTGCACGCGCGCGCTCAGGCTGAGCTGCCGCGCCCCGGCGTGCTGCAGGGCGTTGCTCAGCAGGTTGCGCAGCAGCCGCTCCAGCAGCAGGGGGTCGCTGCGCACGCCACAGTCGGCGCACTCCAGGCGCAGCGCCACGCCCTGCTGCTGCGCCTCCGGGGCCAGCTCGCCGAGCAGGCGTTCGAGCAGCGGGCGCAGGGCGAAGGCATGCGGCCTGGCCTGCACGCCGCCGGGCAGGGTCAGCCGGCTGTAGTCGAGCAGCGACTGCAGCAGGCGGCCGAGCTGCTCCACCGAGGCGGCCAGACGTGCGCTGATGCGCTGGGTCTGGGCATCGCCGCCCTGCTCGACCAGGTGCTGGGCGTACAGGCCCATGGCGTTCAACGGCTGGCGCAGGTCGTGGCTGGCCGCCGCCAGCAGGCGCAGCTTGCGCGCGTCGTCGGCCTCGGCGCGCTGGCGCGCCAGATCGAGCAGGCGCAGGTTGAGCCAGGCGCCGCGCTGACCGTGCTCCTGCATATAGGCACCGACCGTGCCGATCAGGTTGGCGCAGAACAGGAACATGGCCTGATAGGCCAGCTCGTCCCCCGCCTCGCCGAGGCCCAGGCCGAGCCCGACGAACAGCAGGCAGAAGCCCCAGCTGCACAGGCCGATCGCCCGCAAGGACAGGCCGAGCAGCGCGTAGCCGAACAGCAGGATGAGGAACAGACCGTCGTAGGGCATCGCCACGCCCTGCTGCCAGCACAGGTGGACGATCACCGCGACGCTGACGCCGTTGCACAGGTAGGCGCCGGCGTAGACCGCGGCCGCCCGCCGCGGCGGCGTAGCCGCACGCCGGCAGTAGACGAACGCCAGCAGCACCGCGCCCAGCGCCAGCAGGCGCAGCGGCAAGGCCGAGAGGCTGACGGCCAGCGGCATGGCGAAAATATCCAGCAGTGCGTAGGCCAGCTGGAACAGCACCGCGGTGGCGGCGATCAACGGCAGGCGGCGGCGAATGCGCTGCACCCGGTGCTCGACGAACGCCTGCTCCAGCGCCGGCACGAAGCACAGCCGGCTGTAGCCGCGGCGCTGCTGGGCCAGCAGCAGGCGCTCCTGCTGCTCGACGCTCATGGGCACCGCCGCTCAGGGCTGGGGCGGCGTCTGCGGCTGCTTGGCGGCGATGGCGTCATAGGTCTCCACCCGGTGTCGATCTTCGCTGGCGAACAGCCGTTCGCGCAGCCGTTGCTGCGCCTGCGCGCCATCCGCCGCGCTCAGCCCCTGGCCCTGCAACCCGGCCAGCTCGGCGCGGTAGGCCTGGTAGCGCTGCTGCCAGTCGCGCTCGCGGCGCTGCTCGGCCAGCAGGCGCTGCACGGTGGGCGGATCATAGGTCATCGCCAGGAACTCGCGCACCTGTTGCTCGTCCGCGCCGTCGCGCCACAGCTGTTCGCTGCGCGCCAGTTGTGCCTGGGCCTGCTGCTGGCGCAGCTCGCTGGCACGCAGCGCCTCCGGCAACTGCTGGCGCAGCTGCTCGTGCAACTGCGCGCGCTGCGCCTCGCCGAGGTCGTCGCGCTGCTGCAGCGCCAGGCTGTCCAGGGTGTAGCGGGCGTAGGCCTGCTCGGCGCCGAACAGTGCCTCCTGCGCGGCGGCCGAGAAATGCGTGCGGCGCAGGGCATCCAGGCGCTCGAAGGCCTGCTGCAGCGCCTGCAGCTGGGCCTGGGGGTCGACCTGCTGGCGGGCGTTCAGCGGCTGCTGCAACAGTGCCAGGCTGGCGCGCTTGTAGTCGAGGTAGTCGCCGAGCAGGTTGGTCAGCTGACCCAGCGCCGGCTCCTGCAAACGTGCGCCAGCATCGGCCAGCAGCGCCGCGATCGAGGCGTCGAGGCCGGAGTGGTCGACGGCGCTGAGGAAATAATCGAAGTAATCGCGCAGCGCCAGCTCCAGCACCAGATTGCCGGCGGCATCGGTCTGCAGTCGGCCGTCGACTTCGGTGCCGGCCAGGCTCGGCAGCGGCGCCGCTGGCGCCTGTGGCGTGGCGGTGGGCGTCGCCGCGGCTGCGCGCGGCACCGACGCTGGCGCTGGCTGCTCGACGCTGGCGCCGACGGGAGCGACGAAGGCGGACGGCACGGCCTCGGCAGCCGGCCAGCGCCAATACAGGGTGAGACCGCCGGCGAGCAGCGCCGCGGCCAGGCAAAGGCTCAGGGATCGGGACATGAGCAACTCGCTGCGGCGGGCCGGCGGGCCCGCCGCGGGTGGGAGGTCAGATGCCTTTGTTCTTCAGGCGGTTGGCGTGCTGGCGATACAGCGCTACCGGCTCGGTCCAGCCGCGGATGCCGAACAGGTGGTTGATCGCATCGACGTGGTTCATGTTGTAGCTGTCGCCCAGCACCTGGCCCAGGTAGGTGGCGCAAACGCCCACCAGGCCGTCGTTCTTCTCGCTGCCGAAGGCCAGGCCAGTGAAGGCCAGGAAGGGATCGGCGGCATCGAAGACGTTGGTGTAGGCGGCGTTGCCGGTCCAGGAGTAATAGCGAATGCTGTGTCCGCGCACGTTATGCACTTCCGTGGACTTGGCGCAGTAGCTACTGCTGTTCACGCCCCAGGGATGGCGGCCGTTGAGCGCGGTGGTGCCGGGGGTGGTCAGGGTGGCCAGGGCATTGAGGCCGTTCTGCGGGTTGCTGGCGCCGGACAGCAGGTTGATCAGCGAACCGAGCGCATTGGCGATGGCGTTGGCGCCGCCTTCGATGGCGCCGCCCGGCGGGATCACCCCGCGCACCACGTCGGCCACCTTGGAGCCCTTGTTGACGCCGTTGATCGAGGTCACCGAGGCCACCAGGTCGGGGCGCAGCGAGGCCGCCACCCGCGAGGTGGGCGAGCCCTGGCTGTGGCCGATGAGGTTGACCTTGCCGCCGCCGGCGGCGGCCCAGGGCACGATCTGCCGGGCCAGCTCGGCGCCGCGCTGTTCGCTGTCGTTGAACGCGGCGACGCTGGCGATATGCACCTTGGCGCCGTCGCGTTCGAGGTTCCAGGGGATGGTGTGGAAGTAGTTGACCAGCCCGCCGATGGTGTCGAAGCCGGTGATGCCGTGCACCAGCACGATCGGGTGCTTGGTCTGGGTGTAGTTGGCCTGGGCCTGGGCGGCGCCGAGCAGGGCCAGAGTGGCAAGGGCAGTGGTATAGACGCGACGCATGGGTGCCTCCGTTATTGTTCTTGTGGGCACGCCGGGGAACTGCGTCCGGCGCCGCGCCAGTCTAGGCAGGCAGCCGGGCACGGCCCATCGCCCAGATGGGTGAGAGGCTGTGCATCGGGTCTCGTTTGCTAAGACGGCAGGCGGCGCGCCTGCCGCGGGCTCAGGGCTGCGAGGCGATGGCCCGCTCGACCGCCTCGATCAGCTGCGGATCGTCCGGCTTGGTCAGGCTGGAGAAGCTGGCGAGCACCTTGCCCTGGCGGTCGACCACGTACTTGGAAAAATTCCAGCGCGGCGCCTTGCTCTGCTCGGCCAGGCCCTTGAACAGCGCAATGGCCTCGGCACCGGTGACCACCTGAGGCTCGCTCATGGTGAAGGTCACACCATAGTTGACGTAGCAGACGGTGGCGGTCTTCTCGCTGTCGTCGGCTTCCTGACGGAAGTCGTCGGAGGGCACGCCGAGCACTTCCAGGCCCTGGCCCTTGTAGCGCTGATAGAGCGCCTCGAGGCCTTTGAACTGCGGGGTGAAGCCGCAGAAGCTGGCGGTGTTGACCACCAGCAGCGGTTTGCCGGCGAACTGGCACAGGTCGATGCTGTCCTTGGCCCGCAGGCGCGGCAGCTCGCCCTGCAGCAGGGCCGGACAGTCGGCGGCCAGCGCCGGCACGGCCAGGCCGGACAACAGGAGGGTACAGGCGAAGCGGCGCAGCGACATGGTGGTTTCCCTGAAGAGTCTGGTGCTATCCGGCCACGCTACTCGTCATGCGTGCCCAGGGCAACTCAGCAGAAGCTCATGCCCAGCTGCAGCAGCGCCAGGCCGCCCTGCCGCCAGCCCCACCAGGCCAGCGCCAGCAGCAGGCCCGCCGCCAGCAGCGCGGCGCCGATCAGCAGCGGCCGCGTGCTCACGCGCCGGCCTCCTGCAGACGCGCCACCGGCACCTCGCGCACCGGCCAGTTGAGGACCGCGGCCAGCAGGCTGAGGAGGATGGAAATCTGCCAGACCAGGTCGTAGCTGCCGGTGTGGTCGTACAGGTAGCCGCCCAGCCAGCCGCCGAGGAAGGAGCCGAGCTGGTGGAACAGGAAGACGATGCCGCCGAGCATGGACAGGTTGCGCACGCCGAACAGGGTCGCCACCGTGCCGTTGGTCAGCGGCACCGTGGACAGCCACAGCAGGCCCATGGCCATGCCGAACAGGTAGGCGCTCCACTGCGTCAGCGGCGCCACCAGGAACAGGGTGATCACCACCCCGCGCGTCAGGTACAGGGCGCTGAGCAGGCGCGGCTTGGACATGCGCCCGCCGAGCCAGCCGGCGATATAGGTGCCGAAGATATTGAACAGCCCGACCAGGGCCAGCACCGTGGTGCCGGTCAGCGCCGGCAGATGATGGTCGACCAGGTAGGCCGGCAGGTGCACGGCGACGAACACCACCTGGAAGCCGCAGACGAAGAAACCCAGCGCCAGCAACCAGAAGCCGGAGTGGCCGGCCGCCTCGCGCAGCGCCTCGACCAGGGTCTGCTGAGGCCCGCTCGGTAGCGGCATCGGCTGCTCCTTGATCATCGCCGCCAGCGGCAGGATCAGCGCCACCAGCAGGCCGAGGGCGAGCAGCGCCGCCGACCAGCCGAGCCAGCCGATCAGCCCCAGGGTGCCGGGCAGCATGGCGAACTGACCGAAGGAGCCGGCCGCCGCGGCGATGCCCATGGCCATGCTGCGTTTTTCAACCGGCACGGCGCGGCCGACCACGCCGAGGATCACCGAGAAGGAGGTGCCGGACAGGCCGATGCCGATCAGCAGGCCGGCGCTCAGCGACAGCGACAGCGGCGAGTCGGCCAGGCCCATCAGCAGCAGGCCGATGGCGTACAGCAGGCCGCCGACCACTATGGTGCGGCGTGCGCCGAAGCGGTCGGCCAGCGCCCCGGTGAATGGCTGCGCCAGGCCCCAGATCAGGTTCTGCAGGGCGATGGCGAAGGCGAACACCTCGCGCCCCCAGCCGAACTCGGCGCTCATCGGCGGCAGGAACAGGCCGAAGCCGTGGCGGGTGCCCAGCGACAGGGCCAGGATCAGCGACGCGCCCAGCAGCAGCCAGGTGGTCGAGCGCCATGCGGTGGTCATTAGGGTGTCTCCCAGGGGCGGCCAGTCGCGGCCGTGAAGGCGATAAGTAAGAGCCGATACGCGATCAGGCCAGTTGTTCCAGCAGTTGCATCAGCTCGGCGCGGCGCTCCTCGCCGAGGCGTGCGTTGAGTTCGTCCTGCACCTGTTGCCAGAGCGGCAGCGCCTGCTGCAGACGCTGCACACCGGCGGCGCTGAGCAACACTTCGCGGCTGCGCTGATCGCGGCCTTCGCCGAGCTGCAGCAAGCCCTGCTCCTGCAGCACCCGCAGGTTGCGTCCCAGGGTGCTGCGATCCAGGCCCATGGCCTCGGCCAGCGCGGAAATGCTCGGCTGCCCCAGCCGCTGCACATGGCGCAGCAGGGAAAACTGGGCGGCGCCGAGCCCGACCGCGGCGAGCGCGTCGTCGTAACGTCGGGTGACCCCGCGGCTGGCGCGGCGCAATTGGGTGCAGAGGCAGGTGGTCGGCAACATGGGGTACAGGTATATACCCGCTTCGCCCCGAGACACAGGCACAGTTGCCCGCTTTGTCGGCATAACAGTCCGCCAGGGGCTTCCGCTAGCGCCCGGCGGCGCGCTGCCGGTAATAGCGGCGAAAATCCGCGGCGAATCGCGCGTAGACCTCCTCCGGCAGCCAACTCCGCTGCACCTGCAGCAGGTCCTGCGGCTGCGCCAGCAGCGCGATCACGGCGCGTTCCAGGCGCGCGGCCATGCGCGCGCCCCAGGCCGTGCGCGGGCAGTAGAAACCCACCGGCACCAGCGCATCGCCCTCCAGCAAGGGCACGCTGACCAGGCTGTCGCCGAGGCTGAAGCTGCGCGCCACCTCGGTGTAGACCATGGGGTACTCGAAGGCGTAGTCGATGCGCCGGTGGCTGACCATCAGCAGCAGGTCGTCGCCGGCGGTGCCGGCCGCCAGTTCGAGCAGGCGGCGAGCGTCCAGCGCCTGCTGCAGGGGTTCGCGAATGGCCGGCGGGTAGACCCGGCCGCGGGTCAGCGCGCCGCGCAGGTAGGGGTTGGCCAGCAGCCAGGCGAGGCTGACCCGGCCCTCGTCCAGGGCCAGCTGGGCATAGGTCTGGCGCCGCACCAGCACATGGATCGGTGGCGACTGCAGAAAAGCGACGAAGTGTCCCAGGCGGTCGCGCTCGGCGCTCTGCAACTGGCCGCTGATGCACAGCGGCTCGCCGGCCAGCAGGCGCTGCTCCAGGCGGGCGAACGGCAGCACCTCGTAGCGGATCTGCAACTCCGCCAGCTGCGCATCGAGCAGTTGC
Organism: Pseudomonas sp. AOB-7; assembly: GCF_003696305.1. Lineage (GTDB taxonomy): Bacteria > Pseudomonadota > Gammaproteobacteria > Pseudomonadales > Pseudomonadaceae > Aquipseudomonas. Next base: position 373,572 of record NZ_RFFK01000004.1, read on the forward strand.
ATGGCCTCGTAGAGCACGCCGTCGACCAACTCGCCGTCGCGTACGTTGAATACCCCGGGCAGCGGCAGCACGCCCCAGGTCAGGGTTTCGCCGCGCACGCCGAGCGGCAGCAGGCACAGCAGCACGAGCATCCAGCGCAGAAGAGGCATAAAGGCAGGCAATCTTTGTGGTTATGCCTGAAGCCTAGGTGATGCCGCGGGTTCTGCCTTCAGACCAGCAAGGCCAGCGCAAGGACAACGGCGCACTCGGCCAGCTCCACCAGGGCGCCGGCGGTATCGCCGGTGGTGCCGCCCAGGCGTTGGCACATCAGACGCCGCAAGCAGAAAAACACCAGCGCAGCGACCACCAGCGCCAGCCCGCCGGCCCAGCCGAACAGCAGGCAGATGGCCAGGCCGTGACCGGCCAGCAGCCAGGGCAGCTGGTGCCGCGGCAGCTGCTCGGCCAGCGCCTGGCCCAGGCCGCCGGCGCGCACGTAAGGCGTGGTCCACAGCAGCAACGGCAGCAGGCCGCGCGCCAGCCAGGGCAGCAGCACCAGCAGCAGGCCCTGCCCGGCCTGCAACAGGCTGACCAGGGCGGCGAACTTGAGCAGCAACAGCAGTACCAGCACCGTCACCGCCATCGGCCCGCTGCGCGGGTCCTTCATGATCGCCAGGGTCCGCTCGCGGTCGCCGAAGCCGCCGACCCAGGCGTCGGCGCTGTCGGCCAGGCCGTCCAGGTGCAGGCCGCCGCTCAAGCCCACCCACAGCGCCAGGATGATCGCCGCCTGCAGCAATGCCGGGGCCGCGCCCAGCAGCAAGTGAGCCCCCCACAGCAGCAGGCCGAGCAGCAGGCCCACGGCCGGATACCAGAGCAGCGAACGGCCGAGCTGCTCGGGCGTCGGCATGCCCGGCAGGCGAACCGGCAGGCGGGTGAGAAACTGCAGGGCGATCAGCGCCGGGCTCATGCCTGCTCCGTCAGGGCGCCCTGCCCGTCCAGCTGCAGGCGCACGCGCTGGGCGTAACCGACATTGACCTGCAGCAGCTCGTGGCGCGGCAGGCCGCGGGCGCGCGCCAGCAACAGACGCATCACCCCGCCATGGGTGATCAGCAGCAGGCGCCGGCCGCGGTGCGCGTCGTACAGCCGCTGCAGGGCGGCGAGGATGCGCGCCTCGAAGCGCAGCAGCGGCTCGCCGCCCGGCGGGGTGAAGGCATAGGGATCGGCCCAGAAGCGGCCGAGGGCCTCGGCATCGGTCTGCATCAGTTCGGCGGCGCTGCGCCCCTCCCAGGCGCCGAAGTGCAGCTCCTGCAGAGCGGCGTCGAAGGCCAATGGCAGCTCATGCTGCGCCGCCAGTTCCTCGGCGAAACGTGCGCAGCGCTGCAGCGGCGAGCTGACCAGCGCGTCCCAGGGCCCGGCGCCGGCCACGGCGGCGCGCAGCTGCGCCCAGCCGGCGGCGGTCAGGGCATCGTCGAGGCTGCCGCGCAGGCCGCCGCCCTGCTCGGTTTCGCCGTGGCGCAGCAATTCCAGGCGCAGGTTCATGCCGGACGCTCCGCCACCGCCGCCTCGGCGAAAGTCGCCATCTGCCCGTGCAGCGTGCAGGCCAGGCGCAGCAGCGGCACGGCCAGCGCCGCGCCGCTGCCCTCGCCGAGGCGCAGGCCCAGCTCCAGCAGCGGCTCGGCGTCCAGCGCCTGCAGCACCCGGGCATGCCCGGGCTCGGCGCCGCGGTGGGCGAACAGCAGCCAATCGCGGCAGCCGGGCTTCAGGCGCACCGCCAGCAACGCGGCGACGCTGCAGATGAAGCCGTCCACCAGCACCGCCACGCCCTGCTGCGCCGCCGCCAGGTAGGCGCCGACCAGCGCGGCGATCTCGAAGCCGCCCAGGTGCACCAGCGCCTGCAAGGGCCCTGCGAGCTGCGGTCGGTGCAGGGCCAGCGCTGCCTCAATCACCCGTACCTTGTGCGCCACTCCGGCGGCGTCCAGCCCGGTGCCGGGGCCGGCCAGCTCGGCCGGCGGGCAATCGAGCAGCCAGCAGGCCAGCGCGGCGGCGGCGGTGGTGTTGCCGATGCCCATTTCGCCGCCGATAAACAGCTCGCAGCCCACCGCGCGGGCGCGCAGCAGGCTATCGCAGCCGGCCTGCAGGCAGATCAGCGCCTGGGCATTGGTCATCGCCGGTTCGCGGGCGAGATTGCGCGTGCCGGCGCCGACATACAGATGACGCACACCTGGCAGAGTCTCCAGCGGCACGGCGGTGCCCAGGTCGATCACCTCCAGCGCGGCGTCCAGTTCGCCGGCCAGCACGCTGATGGCTGCGCCGCCGTGGACGAAGTTGCTCAGCATCTGCCCGGTCACCGCCTGCGGGTAGGCCGACACGCCCTCGGCCACCACGCCGTGATCGCCGGCGAAGATGGCGATCCACAGCCTGTCCAGCCTCGGTCGCTCGCTGCCCTGCAGCGCCGCCAGCTGGATCGCCAGGGCTTCCAGGCGACCGAGCGAGCCGGCCGGTTTGGTCAGCTGTTGCTGGCGCGCCTCGGCCTTGGCCCGCGCCACGTGATCGAGCGGCTGGCAGGGGCCCTGCCACCAGTGCAGGCTCATAGCGCCTCTCCCTTGAGGATCATCGGTAACCCGGCGACGCAGAACTGCACGCGCCGGCTGCGTTCGGCCAGGGCCTGGTGCAGCCAGCCGGCCTCGTCGACATAACGGCGGGTCAGCTCGCCCATGGGCACCACGCCCAGGCCGGTCTCGTTGCTGACCAGCAGGATGCGCCCGGGCAGCTCGCCCAGGGTGTCGAGCAGCGCGTCGCGCTCGGCGGCCAGGCGCGCCTCGTCGTCCAACAGCAGCAGGTTGGTCAGCCACAGGGTCAGGCAGTCCACCAGCAGGCAGCGCTCCTCGCGCGCCTGCTCACGCAGCACACGGGCCAGCGCCACGGGTTCCTCCACCAGCGCCCAATGCGCCGGACGGCGCGCGCGGTGCTGGGCAACGCGCGCACTCATCTCGCCGTCCAGCGCCTGGCTGGTGGCGATATACACCACCTCCAGGCCGGACTCGGCCGCCAGCTTCTCCGCCAGCCGGCTCTTGCCGGAACGGGCACCACCGAGGATCAGTTCAAGCATGTCCACTCCGTTGGGTGCGCCGTGCGCACCGTTGGCAGATCAAATACGTAGGGTGGATCGCGCTTTACCGATCCACCATTGGCAGGTGTCCAGCGATCACAGCGGTGGACGAACAAAGCGTCGTCCACCCTACGCCAGGCCACAGAGCGCCTTGAGTTGATCGGTATCCAGATGCGCCTCCACCAGATCGGCCAGGCGCTCGATATCGCGCTCGCGCAGGGCCTGGTAGTCCACCGCCTGCACCTCGCGCAGCCCGGCCCAGCGCAGCAGCGCGCCGCAGGCTTCAGGGCGCTCGAACAGGCCATGCAGGTAGGTGCCGAGCACCTGACCGTCGCCGCTCAGGCCGCCGTCGCGACGGCCATCGTCCAGGCTCACCGCGCCATTGAGGCCGGCGCCGGTGCTGACCCCGGCATGAATCTCGTAGCCGCTGACCTCGGCCTGCTCCAGGCACAGGCGGCCGCGCACGTTGCGCAATTGTTTCTCCGGCTCCAGCCGCGTTTCGAAATCGAGCAGACCGAGGCCCTCGCTGCTGCCGGCGGCGCCTTCCAGGCCGTGCGGGTCGTGGATGTGCCGGCCGAGCATCTGCAGGCCGCCGCAGATGCCCAGCAGCTTGCCGCCGTAGCGCAGATGACGGGCGATGGCGGCGTCCCAGCCCTGCTCGCGCAGCCGCGCCAGATCGGCGCGCACGCTCTTGGAACCGGGCAGGACGATCAGGTCGGCCGGCGGCATCGCCTGACCAGGGCCGACGAAACTCAGCTGCACCTGCGGGTGCAGGCGCAGCGGGTCGAAGTCGGTGTGGTTGCTGATGCGCGGCAGCACCGGCACCACCACCCGCAACGCGTCCTCGGCCTTGGCCTGCTGGCGGGTGTCGACGGCGTCCTCCGCCTCCAGGTGGAAATCCATCAGGTAGGGCAGCACGCCGAGCACCGGCTTGCCGGTGCGCTGCTCCAGCCAATCCAGCCCCGGTTGCAGCAGGGCGATGTCGCCGCGAAAACGGTTGATCACGAAGCCCTGGATGCGCGCCTGCTCGGACGGGCTGAGCAGCGCCAGGGTGCCGACCAGGTGGGCGAACACCCCACCCTTGTCGATATCGGCGATAAGGATCACCGGGCAGTCCACCGCCTCGGCGAAGCCCATGTTGGCGATATCGCCGGCGCGCAGGTTGATCTCCGCCGGCGAGCCGGCGCCCTCCACCAGCACCAGCGGGTACTGCCGGCGCAGACGCTCGTGGGACTGGAGCACCGCAGCCATGGCCACCTGCTTGTAGCCGTGATAGGCCAGCGCCTGCATATTGCCCACCGCGCGGCCGTGGATGATCACCTGGGCGCCGGTGTCGCTGTTGGGCTTGAGCAGCACCGGGTTCATGTCGGTGTGAGGTTCGAGGCCGGCGGCCTGGGCCTGCACCGCCTGGGCGCGGCCGATCTCGCCGCCGTCGGCCGTCACTGCCGAATTGAGCGCCATGTTCTGCGGCTTGAACGGCGCCACCGCCACGCCCTGGCGCCGCGCCCAGCGGCACAGGGCGGTCACCAGGGTGCTCTTGCCGGCGTCGGAGGTGGTGCCCTGCACCATCAGAGTGGCGCCGATCATTGCCCCAGCTCCTCGGCGCACTCGCGCAGGGCCTGCTGCAGGCGCTGCCAGCCCGCCTCGTGCGGCGGCAAGCCGAAGCGCAGGCTATCGAGAAAGGGAAACAGCCGCACCAGGATGCCGCGCCGCGCCAGCGCCACGTGCCAGTCGCCGGCCCGCGGCGGGCAGCAGAACTGGAACAGCGCGCAGCCGCCGGTGGGTGGCAGGCCGCAGTCGCGCAGCAGCGCGGCCAGACGCTCGCCGTCGGCCTGCAGGCGCTGGCGTTGACGCGCCTGGCCGGCGCCGTCGGCCAGCAGCTGGCGCGCCAGCTGCCGCGCCGGGCCGCTCACCGCCCAGGGCCCGAGCAGCTCGGCCAATTCGTCGAGCAGCTCCTGCTCGGCGAGGACGAAGCCCAGGCGCAGGCCGGCCAGGCCGAAGAACTTGCCGAACGAACGCAGCAGGATCATTCCCGGCTGCGCGCCGTGAGCGGCCAGGCTGTGCTCGGGGGTGCAATCCATGAAGGCCTCGTCGACCAGCAGCCAACCGCCGCGCTCGGCCAGTTGCGCGTGCCAGGCGAGCAGGCGCGGCGTCTCGATGCGCCGGCCGGTGGGATTGTTCGGGTTGACCAGCAGCAGCACGTCGAGGCGCGGCAGGGCGCGGTCGATGGCGCCCTCGCTGAGCTGCATCACCCGGTGCCCCTCGCGGCGCCAGGCGGCCGCGTGTTCGGCGTAGGTCGGCGAGAGGATGCCCACCGTGCAGCCCTTGCGCAGGCGCGGCAAGGCCTGGATCGCCGCCTGCGAGCCGGCCACCGGCAGCAGGCTGGCCGCGCCGTAGTAGTCGCGGGCGACGGCTTCCAGGCCATCGTCCGGCTCCGGCAGGCGGGCCCAGGCCTCGGCCGCAATCGCCGGCAGCGGCCAGCCATAGGGGGCGATGCCGGTGGACAGGTCCAGCCAGTCCTCCCGGGCGATGCCGTATTGCTGCGCCGCCGCGCGCAGGCGGCCTCCATGCTCAAGCACCCAGTACCTCCCAGAGTCCCAGCAGCGCCAGCCACAGCAGCACGCCGCCCCACACCAGATTCAACGCCCGTTCGATATCGCGCGCCCGCGGCGGCGGCCCCTCGCCCAGTTGCGGGCGCACATGCAGCTCGCCGTGATACTCGGCCGCACCGCCCAGGCTCACCCCCAGGCTGCCGGCGCCGGCGGCCATCACCGGGCCGGCGTTGGGGCTGTCCCATTGCGGCGCCTGGCGGCGCCAGCAGCGCAGCGCCAGGGCGCTGTGGCCGAGCAGCGCGTAGGTCAGCGCCACCAGACGCGCGGGGAGGTAATTGAGTACATCGTCGATCTTCGCCGCGGCCCAGCCGAAGCGTTCGAAGCGCTCGTTGCGATAACCCCACATGGCGTCCAGGGTATTGCTCAGGCGGTACAGCACCACGCCCGGCGCGCCGGCGACGACGAACCAGAACAGCGCGGCGAACACCGCATCCGAACCATTTTCCAGCACCGACTCGGTGCCGGCGCGGGCCACGCCGCCGGCGTCGAGCGCGGCGGTGTTGCGGCTGACCATCCAGCCGACGCGTTCGCGCGCCAGCGCCAGATCGCCCAGGCGCAGCGCCTGCGCCACCGGCCGCGCGTGCTCGCCGAGGCTACGCAGACCGAGGGCGAAGTACAGCGCAGCGATCTCCACCGCCCAGCCGAAGGCCGAGACCTGGGCCAGCAGCCAGGTCAGCAGGGTCAGCGGCAGCACCGCCAGGCACCAGGCGCTCACCCCATGGCTGCGCCAGCCGCCGCCGGCGGGGTTGAAGCGCTGCTCCAAACGATTCGCCAGGCGCCCGAAGGCCACCAGCGGGTGGCCCTGCTTCGGCTCGCCGAGCGCGGCGTCCAGCGCCACCCCGGCCAGGGTGCTGAGCGCCAGGCTCATCGCCACCGCCCGTTGCCAGTGGATAGGTCAGTCAACGCGTTCTCCCCATCGATTCTCGAACAGCAGCTCGGCGAGCGGCCGCGGCCTGGCCCAGCCCTCTTCCACCAGCATCGGCTGGTCATAGAAGGCCGCGACCGGCCCCAGGCAGAGCAGCGCCACCGGCTTGCTGCCGGCCGGCATGCCCAGCAGCGCGGCCAACGCCTCGGGCTCGAACAGCGACACCCAGCCCAGGCCCAGGCCCTCGGCGCGGGCGGCCAGCCAGAGATTCTGAATGGCGCAGGCCACCGACGCCATATCCATTTCCGGCAGGGTGCGGCGGCCGAAGACATGCTTTTGGCGCCCGTCCATCAGCGCCACCGCCAGCAGCTCGGCGCACTCGCGAATGCCCTCGACCTTGAGCCGCATGAATTCATCGGAGCGTTCGCCCAGCGCCTCGGCGGTGCGCACCCGCTCGGCCTCCACCAGCGCGTAGGCGGCTTCGCGCAATTGCGGGTCGCTGATACGCAGAAAGCGCCAGGGCTGCATCAGGCCGACGCTGGGTGCGCGGTGCGCCGCCTCCAGCAGGCGTGCCAGCACCTCGGCCGGCACCTCGCCGCCGCTGAAATGACGCATGTCGCGGCGCTCGGCGATGGCGCGATAGACCGCGGCGCGCTCAGCGGCGCTGAAGGCCTGCTCGCTCATGGACGCAACAGCGCCGCCGCCGCCAGGGGATTGGACGGCAGGTAGAAGTGGATATAGCTGGCCGTCAGCCGGCCCAGGCGATAGACCGCCTCGGCCACCGCCTTGCCGTTCGGGCAACGGCCCAGGGCCAGCGGCGCCAGCGGGCTGTCCAGGCGCGAATGGTGGTAGCTGTGGCCACGCAGCTCGCCTTCCGGCAACGTCACCTGCTGCAGGGCCAGGGCGGTCAATCGTGGTTGCAGCGCCGCGCGGCCGGCCAGCAGGCCGAGCATGCGGCCGCTGACGCCCTGCTTGTCGGCCAGCTCGTCGAGCAGATAGAGCATGCCGCCGCACTCGGCGAGGATCGGCTTGCCGGCCTGGTGATGGGCGCGAATCGCCGCGGCCATGGCCTGGTTGCCTTGCAGCTGGGCCAGATGCAATTCGGGATAACCGCCGGGCAGGTAGAGGCTGTCCACCTGCGGCAGGCCGTCGCCCGCCAGCGGCGAGAAGAATTCGAGTTCGGCGCCCAGCTCGCGCAGCAGATCGAGGTTGGCCTGGTAGAGAAAGGCGAAGGCGCCATCGCGCGCCACGCCGATGCGCACGCCGGCCAGCAGCGGCTCGACCACCCGCGGCGGCGGCGCGGCAAAGCGCACCGGTGCCGGCAAGGCCACCTCGGCGCTGGCGGCCAGGGCATCGGCGGCGGCATCCAGGCGCGCATCCAGGTCGGCCAGCTCCTGCGCCTGCACCAGTCCCAGGTGGCGGCTAGGCAGCTCCACCGCGGCATTGCGCGGCAGCGCGCCGTACCAGCGGATACTCGGCGGCAGCGCAGCGCGCAGGATCTCGCCGTGACGGGCGCTGGCCACCCGGTTGCCGAGCACGCCGGCGAACGGCAGGTCGGGCTGGAAGGTCGCCAGGCCATGGGCCAGGGCGCCGAAGGTCTGGGCCATGGCCGAACCGTCGATCACCCCCAGCACCGGCACGCCGAACTGCCGCGCCAGGTCGGCCGCCGAGGGCTGGCCGTCGAACAGGCCCATCACCCCCTCGATCAGGATCAGCTCGGCCTCGCCCGCCGCCTGCCAGAGCAGGCGGCGGCTCTCCGCCTCGCCGACCATGGCCAGGTCGAGCTGGTACACCGGCGCGCCGCTGGCGCGGGCGAGGATCATCGGGTCGAGGAAATCCGGGCCGCACTTGAACACCCGCACCCGCCGCCCCTGACGGCTGTGCAGGCGCGCCAGGGCGGCGGTGACGGTGGTCTTGCCCTGCCCCGAGGCCGGCGCGGCGATCAGCAGCGCCGGGCACTGGCGCGAGGTCAAAACTCCACCCCCTTCTGCGCCTTCACCCCGGCCTTGAAGGCATGCTTGACCAGGCTCATCTCGGTCACCGTATCGGCCGCCTCGATCATCCCCGGCAAGGCGCCGCGCCCGGTCACCACCACGTGCTGCGAGAGCGGCCGCGCCTGGATATCGGCGAGCACCGCAGCGAGCTGGAGATAACCGTGCTTGAGGGCGATATTCAGCTCGTCCAGCACCACCAGGCCGACGCCCTCGTCGTTCAGCAGGCGCTGGGCAACGGCCCAGGCCTCGCCCGCCTTGGCGATATCGCGCTGGCGATCCTGGGTCTCCCAGGTGAAGCCCTCGCCCATCACGTGGTAGCTGACTTCCTCGGGGAAACGGCGGAAGAAGGCCTCCTCGCCGGTGCTGGCGGCGCCCTTGATGAATTGCACCACGCCGACTTTGATGCCGTGGCCGAGGGCGCGGGCGACCATGCCGAAGGCGCTGCTGCTTTTGCCCTTGCCGTTGCCGCTGTGCACCAGCAGCAGGCCGTACTGGTCCTGGGCCTGGGCGATCTTCGCGTCGATCAGCGCCTTCTTGCGCGCCATGCGCGCCTGGTGCCGGGCGTCGCGGTCAGCCGATGCGCTGTCGCGCTGGCGCGATTCGCTGTCGCGTTCGGTCGATTCGCTCATCGAAGTTTCCTGGTCTGCGGGCATCCGGGCGCGGGCCGCCGTGCACGACTGGCAAGCTGGCGTGGCGGCATCGTTGCGCTCCCGAACACACTGGGCTGGACAAGGCAGGCGGAGAACGGCGCGCGCGGGCCACCAGGAAGGCGAGCCCGCACGCCAGACAACGCCCTCCGCGATGCCGTGGACTGCAGCAGGCCGGTCTCCGGGCTTGTGAGCGAGCCTCGCGGGCTAGCGCCGCGCCTTCCCATGCACGAAGCACAGTGGCAATAGAGCGGCGTTTGACTCACCTACCGTTGCGGGGGCAGCGCCGGATTCTGTACCGGCTTCCCTGTTTCACCTCGTACGCGCGTGGCGTCGGGCACCTGAAGCAAGGCGCGCAGGGTAGAGGCTGGCCGCCTCGCCCGTCAACGCCGACGCGACTCAGTGGCGGGGGACGAAGCCGGCCGGCTTGCGCGCCAGCCACTCGACGAAGCCGCGCAAGCGCTCGTCGCCCAGCAACGCTTCGCGGCTGTTGTAGCTCAGTGCCAGCTCCTTCTCGCTGAACAGCCGGTGGATCTGGTTATGGCAGGCGCGACAGACCCAGAGCGTGGCAGTGATGCGTTCGTGGCGGGGATAGCGCTTCTGCACATAGGCCTTGTCGTGCAGGGCCTTGGGGATCAGGTGGTGACGGGTCAGCGCCACCGACCGCGCGCACAGTTCGCAGGCGTCGGGCTGGGGCGGCAGGCGGATGGCGTCGGCCACGGCGGCTCAGCGCTTGCGGCACAGGGTCAGGCCGTCGCCCAGCGGCAGCAGCGACAGCTCGACGCGCGCATCGTCCTTGAGCGCCCGGTTCAGCGCCTGAATGGCGCGGGTGTCGGCGCTGTCCGGCTGCGGCTGCAGCACCCGGCCGCTCCACAGGGTGTTGTCGAACAGCAGCAGGCCGCCCTGGCGCAACAGGCGCAGCGCCTGCTCCAGGTAGGCCGGGTAGTTGGCCTTGTCGGCGTCGACGAAGATCAGGTCGAAGTCGCCCTGCCCTTCGTGCTCCAGCGCCGCCAGGCTGTCCAGCGCCGGGCCCAGACGCCATTGGATACGCTCGGCCAGACCGGCCTCGGCGAAATAGCGGCGCGCGGTGGCGTTGTAGTCGCCGGGCAGGTCGCAGCAGATCAGCTGGCCCTGCGGCCCCATGGCATCGGCCAGGCAGATGGCGCTGTAGCCGGTAAAGGTGCCGACCTCGACGATCCGCCGCGCGCCGACCAGGCGCACCAGCAGGGCCATGAACTGACCCTGCTCCGGGGCGATCTGCCAGCGCGCCTCGCTCAGCTGCGCGGTTTCCGCGCGCAGGCGGGCGAGCAACGGCGACTCGCGCAGGGAGACGTCCAGCAGGTACTGGTAAAGCGCGTCGTCGAGCTGCAGGCTGCGCTGGGTCACGGATTGCGCGCCAGTTCGGGGGCGAGCACGCGCTTGGCGTCCAGATAGGCGCGCTGCCAGTAGCTGTTGTCCAGGCTGTCCAGGCGCACCGTGCCGCCCGAAGACGGCGCGTGGACGAAACGTCCCTCGCCGACATAGATGCCGGCATGGCTGACGCCGCGCCCGCCGTTGGTGGCGAAGAACACCAGGTCGCCACTCAGCAGGGCGTCGCGGTGCACCTTGGGGCTGCGCATGGCGCTCAGCTCGCGGGTCGAACGCGGCAGGCTGATGCCGGCGGCGTCGCGGTAGACGTAGCCGATCAGGCCGCTGCAGTCGAAACCGCCGTCCGGGGTATTGCCGCCGTAGCGATAGGGCGTGCCGACCAGGCCGAGGGCGCGGAACAGCACGTCGTCGGCGCCGCCCTGGAACTGGCCGGTGGCTGGCGTGTAGCTGGGCTGGGGGGTGGGAGCGCGACTGCTGCAGGCACTCAGCAGCAGGGCGAGAACGAGCAGGGCAACACGGGTCGTGACGGGCATGAGCGAGGCGATCCTGAGCCTGGATACGCCCTACTCTGCCGGCTCGGGACGAACGGCGCAACCCTGCGGGGCCGCGCCGCAAGCCATCAGGGATGACGCTTGGCGGCCTGCTCGTCGTCCACCTGGGCCAGGGCGAGGACGCGCTTGGCCTGCAGGTAGCTGCGATTCCAGTAGCTGTCGTCCAGGCTGTCGATGCGCACGCCGCCGCTGCGGCTGCTGCTGGAATGGATGAACTGGTCGTCGCCGAGGTAGATGCCGGCGTGGCTGACGCGGCCGCGGCCGCGGTCGTTGAACAGGATCAGATCGCCCGGTTCCAGGTCGGCGCGGGCCACCTTGGGCGCGTCCAGGTTGATCAGCTCGCGGGTCGAGCGCGGCAGTTCCAGGCCGACTTCCTTGCGGAACAGGTAGCCGACGAAGCCGCTGCAGTCGAAGCCGGACTGCACCGAGTTGCCGCCGTAGCGATAGCGGGTGCCGACCAGCGAACGCCCGAGGTCGAGCAGGCTATCGGCCAGCTGCGGCATTTCGTAGGGTTTGTCGTCGATCAGCGCGGCTATCTCGTCCTCGGCAGGTTCGACCTGCTGAGCGACGGGCTTGACCGCGGGTTCGTCGAGCTGCGGCTGCGGCGCATGGCCGGCGCAGGCGGCGAGGAAGGCGATGAGTGCAAAAGGCACGAGGGGTGCGAAGCGTTTGGGCATGGGCACGACCGTGTCGGTTGAATTTACAAGTGCGCGACTATGCCCTCTATGCCGTCTATTTGCAAATTCTATCGCTCGAAATGTGACCCAGTAGTTCCGGCAAAACATCTAAGGCCCGCCCAGCCAGCCGTACATCCACCACGTCGCTGAGGTCGGTCAGCGTGGGGTTGATCTCCACGCTCAGGCCGCCGGCCTGGCGGGTACGCAGCACCGGCTCGACTATGTAGGGGAAACTGGCGCTGGTGCCGACGCTGAGCACCACGGCAAAGCCCTTGCGCAGCTCGCCGTAGAGGCTGTCGACGGCCGCCTCCGGAAGCATTTCCTCGAACAGCACCACGGGCGGGCGCAACACTCCGCCGCACTGCCGACAGCGCGGCGGCAACGGCCGCTGCAGGTGCTCGGCCAATTCGCTGTCCTCGGCGCCGCAGGACTGGCAGTACAGCGGCGCCAGCTCGCCGTGGATCTCGATCAGACGCTCGCCGGGGCTGCCGGCGGCGCGGTGATAACCGTCGATGTTCTGCGTCAACACCCAGCAACCGGGCTTGCGCCGTTGCAGCTCGGCGATGGCCAGGTGGCCGGCATTCGGCGCCGCGCCGAGGCAGGCCTTGCCCAGCTCGGCCAGGTATTTCCAGCACAGTGCCGGGTCGCGGCGCAGCATCGGCCCGGACAGCGCCGCCTCGATCGGCAGGCCTTCGGCGGTATGGCCGTTGTACAGCCCGCCGAGGCCGCGGTAGGTGGGCAGGCCGGAGTCGGCCGACAACCCCGCCCCGGTAATTACCAGAATGCGCTCGGCCTGCTCGATGGCCCGCGCGACTCGCCGCAGCGCCTCGTCCATGGCCTTAGCCCAGGATCTCGCTGAGGGGAATGAACCGCAGGCTGTCGCCCTCCTCCAGCGTCGTCCCCTCCAGAACCTCGGCCAGCCCTTCGGCCCAGGCGGCGCTGCGCAGCACGCCGGAACTCTGGTTGGCGTAAGGCACCGCGCGACCGTGTTCCAGGCGCGCGCGCAGGTATTCGCGGCGTATGCCCGGCTTGTGCCAGGCGAATCCGGCCGGCACGACGAAGCCCAGCGGCTCGATGCGCTGCACGCCGAGACGCCGCAGCAGGTAGGGGCGCGCCAGCAGACCGAAGGTGACCAGGGTCGAGGCCGGATTGCCCGGCAGACCGATCACCGGCACGCCCTGGTAATGACCGAAGGTCAACGGCTTGCCCGGCTTGATCGCCAGCTTCCACAGCGTCAGCTCGCCAGCCTCGCGCAGGGCCAGGCCGAGATAATCCGCCTCGCCCACCGAGACCCCGCCGGTGGACAGGATCAGGTCGACGTCGCCGAGCCTGCCGAGGGCCTCGCGCGTCAGCGCCAGGTCGTCCGGCAGGATGCCGGCGTCGACCACGGCGCAACCCAGGCGCTGCAGCCAGGCGCTGAGCAGGCGCCGGTTGCTGTTGTAGATCTGCCCCGGACCGAGCGCCTGGCCGGGCTCGACCAGCTCGTCGCCGGTCGACAGCACGGCGACCCGCGGCCGCCGCCGCACGCGCAGTTCGGCCGCACCGAGAGAGGCGGCCAGGCCCAGCTCGATCGGCCCCAGGCGCGTGCCGGCCGGCAGCACGCAGTCGCCGACACGGGTTTCCTGGCCGCGGGCGCGGACGTTCTGGCCAAGCCTGAGCGGCTGGCGAAAGCGCACCCGCCCGGCGTCATCCAGCTCCACGTTCTCCTGCATTTCCACGCTGTCGGCGCCAGCCGGCAGCGGCGCACCGGTGAAGATGCGCGCGCAGCTACCCGGCTGCAGCGGCAAGGGCGCCGTGCCGGCCTGGATGCGCTGACTGACCGGCAGCGCCTCGCCTTGCCAGTCGGCCAGGCGCAGGGCGTAACCGTCCATGGCGCTGTTGTCCCAAGGCGGCAGGTCGAGTGCAGCGAGCAGCGGCTCGGCCAGCACCCGGCCATCGGCATCGGCCAACGCGACGGTTTCCTGCTGCGCGATGGGTGCGGCCTCGGCCAGCGCCAGCAGGCGTGCCAGCGCCGCCTCCATGGGCAACAGGCCGGGTTGCTCGCAACCGCTCATCCGCGGCTCTCGCAGGCGGCCACCTGTTTCAGATGGGGGACGAAATTGCAGGGACGATGCCGGGCATCCAGCTGCTCGCCGAGGATGCCGTCCCAGGCAGTGCGGCAGGCGTTGGTCGAACCCGGCAGGCAGCACACCAGGGTACCGTTGGCCAGGCCGGCCAAGGCGCGCGACTGGATGGTGGAGGTGCCGATATCGGCCACCGAGATCTGCCGGAACAGCTCGCCGAAGCCGTCCACCTGCTTGTCCAGCAGGCAGGCGACCGCCTCCGGCGTGCTGTCGCGCCCGGTGAAACCGGTGCCGCCGGTGATCAGCACCACCTGCACGCCGTCATCGGCGATCCAGCCGGCGACCTGGGCGCGGATCTTGTAGAGATCGTCCTTGAGCAGGACGCGCGCGGCCAACTGGTGACCGGCCGCCTGCAGGCGATCGACGAACAGTTGTCCCGAGGTATCGGTTTCCAGGGTGCGGGTGTCGCTGACGGTGAGCACGGCGATCTGCAGCGGCACGAACAGCGCCTCGGCCTTATGGTTCATGGCAGGCTTCCAATTGCGAGAGAATGGCCGGAGTTATATCACACCACCCGCCACCGGAGACGCCAGCATGCCCGCCTCGAACGCCCCACCACCCTGCTCCGTGCTGCTGCTTGCCGGCGGCCGCGGCCAACGCATGGGCGGTCGCGACAAGGGCCTGCTGGAGTGGCGCGGGCGGCCGCTGATCGCCTGGCTGCACGAGCTGGTACGCCCCTTGAGCGACGACCTGATCATTTCCTGCAACCGCAACGCCGAGCGCTACGCGCCCTATGCCGACCGCCTGGTGAGCGACCAGGACAGCGACTTCCAGGGACCGCTGGCCGGCATTCGCGCGGGCCTGGCGGCGGCGCGCCACAGCCAGCTGCTGGTACTGCCCTGCGACGCGCCGCTGGTGGATCGCCCGCTGCTCGACGCCTTGCTCGAACGCGCCGGTAGCAAACCGGCGGTGGTGCGCCAGGGGCAGTACTGGCAGCCGTTGTTCTGCCTGCTGCCGACCGCGTTGAGGGACGATCTGGAACGCGCCTGGCAGGCCGGCCAGCGCAGCCCGCAGCGCTGGCTCGACAGCCTCGCACCGACGCCGCTGGACTGCCCGCTCGACGATGCGCGCCTGGCCAACCTGAATACGCCGGAACTCCTCGCCGCCGCCCGACCCGACTGAGGCGCCGGGAAAACTCGGTGGAACTCGCACGCCGCTACTGCGTCTGAGCCTGGGTACATAGGTTGTATCACCCAAGGAGACAGACCATGACTCAACGGATCATCCCCGCCCTGCTTATCGCCCTCGGTTTCGCCGCACTGGCCGGCTGCGCCTCGCCGTCGGTGATCACCCTGAACGACGGCCGCGAGATCCAGACCGTGGACAAGCCCAAGTTCGACGAGGACTCCGGCTTCTACGAGTTCGAGCAACTCGACGGCAAGCGCGCCACCGTCAACAAGGACCAGGTGCAGACCGTCAAGGAACTCTGAATCGACGCCCCGGGCCTCCCCTGCGAGGCCCAGGCAGGCTGTGGGGTTGGCACGAAAACGGCCGCTGCGCTAAATTTTTTTCGGGCTAACCCCTTGTGCGGTAAAAGTTTTTCGGTAGAATACGGCTCATTCGGAGTGTAGCGCAGCTTGGTAGCGCGTCTCGTTCGGGACGAGAAGGTCGCAGGTTCGAATCCTGTCTCTCCGACCAAATCAAAAACCCGCCTTAACCGGCGGGTTTTTTTATGCCTGCGATTACCATCCCGCCTGGCGCCGGCCAACGCCTCAGCGAAGAAAGGCCACCACCTGCTCGCCGTCGAACGGCCAGTTCAGTTCGGCGCCGGTGTCGCAACGACGCAGCACCGGGATACGCAGGCCGTACTGCTCCACCATGCCCTCGTGCTCGGCGATATCGATTAGCTCCACCAGCAGGCCGTTCTCGACGAACGGCATGAGCAGCGCCTCGGCCACCTCGCACAGGTGGCAGCCCAGGGTTCCGAAGAGTTGGCATTCCGGCGTCATGTGCGCACCTCACTGTCGGCAAGGTGCGCAGTTTAGCACCGCCGCGAATCAGCTCGCGGCCGCGCCCTCGCCGAGCTGACCGGCGAACAGCGCCTGCAGGCCGTCGAGCAGGCTGCGGTTGAGGCTTTCGGCCTTCTCAAGGCGCGGCAGGTCGAAGCGCTCGTCGAGCGAGAAGCCGCCCTTGAGCAGGTCCTTGAGCAGGCCGCCGGCGTCCTGCGCCAGGCCTTCGGCGCTGCGCAGCGCCTCGAGCAAGCCCTGGGCATAGTTCTGTAGGTCGCCATTGACCGCGCTGGCGCCCTGCCCGGCCACGGCGCCATAGGCATCGGTGGCCTGGCGCACGCTGGTCTGGGTCAGGCGCAGGGACATCGAGGCCAATTGCTCACCGTCCATTTCCAGGGCCATGGCGCGGTCGAAGGCACCGGCCAGGTCGCCGGCGTAGAACTGGTTGGACAGCTCCTGCACCTGACTGAAGAGCTTCTCCAGCGCCTTGACCTCGTCGGCATCCAGCTCGCCTTCGACGCTGACCTGCCAGCCGCCGATCCGTAGGCTGCCGGACTGGCTGCTGGCCGTCACGGCCGTGCCGCTGCCGTTGCTGGCGGCGGCGAAGCTGCTCTGCGACCAGCTGGCCGAAGCCTGCGCCACGGAGATGCGCAGGCGGTCGCCGTCGCGGGTGGTCACCGACAGGTCGAAGGTTTCCGCCAGGGCGCTGAAGCGCTCGCTGTAGCCGGCCAGGGCGAGCGAGCCCGACGCCGGTGCGACAGCGCCGAAGCGCCGGTCGAGATCGCCGAGGCCGTCCTGGATGCGCTGATAGGTATCGTCGATATCGCCGGCCACCTTGCCGGCCAGCACGCCCATGCCGTCGAGAATCTTGCGCGCTTCGGCGAAGCCCTTCTCCACGCCTTCGCGTGCCTGGCCGAGGAGTTTCTCCAGCTTGGCCGGATCGGCACCCGCCGCAGCCTCGCTCTGCAGGCGCTGTTCGATAAAGCCGAGGATGCGCCCGGCGACCTTCTCGGGAGTGAAATCGTCCTGCTTGCCACTCAGCGCGCCGGGCTGCAAACCGAGCTTGTCGGCCAAGCGGTTGGCCAGAACGGACTGCGCATCGGCCGCATTGCTGCGCGGCGACGGCGATTGAGCGGCTTGGGCGGCGCGCGAGGCGGAAGGGTTGAGCGAGGCCAGGCTGTTCATGGCAGGGTACCGGGGCAGGACATCTGCCGGGTTAGCGGCCGCCGCCGCGCAAGCTTTAGTCGCACACGACCAACGGTCTGCCAGTCAATGCCCCGCCGTCTGCAGCAGACGCACGGCCGCCGCCCGCGCCTGGCGCGCCTGATCGCCCGGCCCGTAGACATGGGCCATGCTCAACGCCCCCTCGAAGAGAAACTGCAGCTGCGCGGCGAGCGCATCGGTATCCGTCGCCCCCAGAGCCTGCAGCGCCCGACGGAAGTGCTCGAGCAAGGCGCGCTTGTGCGCCGCCGCCTGGCGGTGGATGGGGTGCGCGCGGTCGTGAAACTCCGCCGTGGCATGGAGGAACAGGCAGCCGCAGAAATCCGCCTCGCCGAGCAGTTGCTGCAGCCCGTCGAACGTCGCCAGGATCGCCTCGCGCGGCGCCAGACCGGCCAGGGCCGCCTGCATGCGCGCACCGAGCTGCTCATGCTGCAGCTGCAGGGCCGCGAGAATCAGCTCGTCCTTGGACTTGAAATGCTTGTACAGGGTCATCTTCGCCACCCCGGATTCGGCCAGGATGCGGTCGATGCCGGTACCGTGGTAACCCTCGCGGTAGAACAGCTGCAGCGCGGTGGCGAGCAGCTGTTCGCGTTTGTTCGAAGCCATGTGCAACCTCCAGAGGCGGCCATTATGCGCAAGGTGCGGCAAAGGTCGACCGCGGCGGGGAGAAAATCGTCGCTTGAAATATACAGACCTGTCTGTCTAACATCCATTCACCCCAGCCCTGGAGCATTCGCCATGACGCGGTTCGAACTCAACCTGCCCGCCAACGGCTACCAGGGGCGCTCGTTCGCCAGCCTGATCGGCCGCGCGCTGCTGCGCCGCGCTACCCCTGGACGGCGGCATGATCAGTCCCTTCCCGCCCCCAAGGACAGCGAACCTGTGCGCCGCTGCCGCTACGCCTTCGCCCTGCTGCTGGCCGGCCTCGCGTTCGGCGCCCAGGCCGAGCTGCGCCTGAGCCTGGTCAAGACCTCCGCGACCACGACCCTGGACGCCTTCACCGTGGCCGGCGGCAAGTGGACGCAGAGCGCCACCGCCAACCATGTGGCGGTGCTGATCGAGCACCATGCCGCCACCCTGCTGTTCGACACCGGCCTCGGCCGCCAGGTGGACCGCCAGTTCGCCGAGATGCCCTGGCACAGCCGGCAGCTGATGCAGTACGGCGCGGTGCGGCCGGTGCGCGACCAACTGCAGCGCGACGGCATCCGCGTCGATCGCATCCTGCTGTCCCACGCTCACTGGGATCATGCCTCGGGCCTGGCCGACTTCCCCGAAGTGCCGGTCTGGGCGCCCTACGCGGAAATCGAGTTCAGCCGCATCGCCGCACCGCCGGCGATCCTGCCCAGCCAGTTCGAGCACGGCGTGCGCTGGGTGCCGTACGACTTCGCGCCGCAGCCCTTTCTCGGCTTCGCCGAGAGCCTGGATTTGTTCGGCGACGGCGCCCTGGTGCTGGTGCCGCTGCGTGGCCACACCCCCGGCTCGGTCGGCCTGTTCGTCACCCTCGAGGACGGTCGCCGCCTGTTCTTCACCGGCGACGCCAGCTGGCGCCTGGAGGGCTTCACCGGACCGCGGGAGAAGTTCTGGATCAGCCGCCGACTGGTCGATCACGACCGCGCCGCCACCACCGACGTCCTGCAGCAGGTGCACCGGCTGATGCAGCAACAGCCCGAGCTGAAGGTGCTGCCAGCGCACGATGCGCTCGCCCAGCAGGCGCTGCCGGTCTACCCGCAGTGGCTGCAATAGACGGCCAGGCGCCAGCTACCGCTCGTCCGTCCAGACTAAAGTCTTACAGTCGACTCGCCACTGAAATGCTTTATTTCACAACGCCGTAACTGGCCGGTCACATCGTGGCCGACCCAACTATAAGAACGAGGAGACAACAATAATGAGTAAGACTCCCCTCGCCCGCGCCGTGGCCCTCGCCACGCTGGGCGCCAGCCTCACCCTGCCAGGCATGGCTCAGGCCGACTTCATCGGCGACAGCAAGGCCACCCTGGAGCTGCGCAACTTCTATATGAACCGCGACCTGCGCCATACCACCTCGGCGCAGCAGTCCAAACGCGAAGAATGGGCCCAGGGCTTTATCTTCAAGGCCGAATCCGGCTTTACCGAGGGCACTGTGGGCTTCGGCCTCGACGCCTATGCCGCTCTGGGCGTGAAGCTCGACTCCTCGGACGAGCGCGCCGGCACCAACCTGCTGCCCAATGCCTTCGGCGACGAGGGCCCGGGCGAGTATTCCGAGGCCACCGGCGCAGCCAAGGTCAAGATATCCAAGACCGTCGCCAAGGTCGGCGGCATGATGCCGAAGCTACCCAGCGTCTCTTCCAACGACGCGCGCCTGCTGCCGCAGACCTTTCTTGGCGGCCATCTGACCTCCAACGAAATCGACGGCCTGACCCTGCACGCCGGCCAGTTGAAGGAACAGAACCAGCGCGACTCCACCAACTTCGAAGACCTCAGCGTCAACGCAGGTGGCGGCATTCGCGGCTTCACGTTCAACGGCAAGGGCAACGTCGGCGATGACTTCAACTTCGCTGGTCTGTCCTATCAACTGACCAAGGACCTGACCGCCAGCTACCACTACGGCGAGCTGGAAGACCTGTACAAGCAGCACATCTTCAACCTGGTCCATGTCCTGCCGATCGCCGACAAGCAATCGCTGAAATCGGACGTGCGCTATGCACGCACCACCGACGACGGCCACAGCAATATCGACAACAAGTCCTTTGGCGCCATGTTCACCTACGCCCTGGGTAGCCATGCGTTCGGCCTGGGCTACCAGAGCATGAGCGGCGACACCGGCTACGCCTACATCAACGGCACCGATCCTTTCCTGGTCAACTATGTGCAGATCGGCGACTTCGCCAATAAGGACGAAAAATCCTGGCAAGTGCGCTACGACTACAATTTTTCCGCCTTCGGCCTGCCGGGTCTGAGCTTCATGACCCGTTACCTCAACGGCGACAATATCGACCGCGGCCCCGGCGTCTCGGACGGCAAAGAGTGGGAGCGCAACATGGACATCACCTATGTCGTCCAGGAGGGCACCTTCAAGAACCTGGGCTTCAAGTGGCGCAACGCCACCCTGCGTTCCGATGCCCTGGGCGAGCTCGACGAAAACCGCCTGATCGTCAGCTACACCATCCCGCTGATGTAAGGCCGCCTGCGAGCCCCCAAGCGCTGCCACTCTGCTTACGGAGTCGCGGCGCTTTTGCTGGTCTGGGCGTTCGGCTAGGCTCAGATCGACGCGGAGGACGATTCGATGGACAGCGACTACCAACCCCTGGCCTGCGACCTGTACGACTACCTGGAAATCGCCTGCCTGCACCGCTACCGCCTGGAGATCGAACTGCTCGACGGCACGCGCCTGCAAGGCCAGGCGCTGACCACCGAGACCACGGCGAGCAAGGAGGAATTTCTGCTCCTGCGCTGCGCCGATGGCGAGCGGCGCCTGCGCCTGGATCGCCTGCTGGCGATCACCCCGCAGGACGACGGGGCGAGCTTCGGCCGGGTGCTATTGGGCGGAGAACGCTGTTAAGCAGGGCAAGCCGAGAGGTGCGCCATAGGCACCCACCATTCTTGGCAGCTGCTGCGTACGGCGGCGCTCTGGATCTGCCTCAGTCATATAAACGCACCCTGAAGCAGGCCCCGCCCAGCGGCGAATCCTCCAGGCTCAGTTCGCCGTCGTAGCTGTCGATGATGTCCTGCACCACCGCCAGGCCGATGCCCTGCCCCGGGTTTTGCGCGTCCAGCCGTTCGCCGCGTCGCAGCACGCGGGCGCGCTGGTCGGCGGGCACGCCAGGGCCGTCGTCCTCGATGGTCAGGCGGCAGCCGTCGGGCAGTTCCTCCAGGCTCACGCGCACGCGGTGCAGGCACAGGCGGTAGGCGTTTTCCAGCAGGTTGCCGAGCAGTTCCATCAGCGCGCCGCGCTCCATGCTGATCTGGCTGTGTTCGGCCACCTGCACGTCCACCTGCACGCGCTTGTCGCGGTAGACCTTGTCCAGCGACAGGCACAGGCCGTCGAGCAGCGGCCATACCGCCTCGCGGTGGCGCACCAGGCCGCTGCGGCGCAGGCTGGCGCGCTGCAGCTGGTAGCCGATCTGTTGGCTCATGCGTTCGATCTGCGCCTGCATCAGTTGCGCCTGGTCGCGGTTGGCCGGCTGGCCGGCGAGGGTTTCGCCGAGGCCCTGGAGCACGCTGAGCGGGGTTTTCAGGCTGTGCGCCAGGTCTTCCAGAGAGTCGCGGTAGCGTTCGCGCTGGCGCCGCTCGCTGTCCAGCAGGCGGTTGAGCGAGCCGGTCAGGCGCAGCAGTTCGCGCGGGTGCTGGTCGCTCAGGTGCTGGCGGGTGCCGGCCTCGACGCCGTCCAGCTCGTCGCTCAGGCCGCGCAGGCTGCGAAAGCCCCAGGTCAGGCCGAACCAGAGCAGGCCGAGCAGCGCCAGCAGGGCGATGCCCAGCCACAGCTTGAGGCGCCAGACGAAGCCGTCGAACAGCTTCTGGTACTCGCTGGTGGGCTGCATGGTGACGATGCTGAAGGCGGCGGCGTTGCCGCGCAGCAGGTCGACCTCGATGTCGTAGAGGAAGAATTCCTCGCCGTGCTCGTCGCGCACGCGGGCGAACTCGTGGCCGCGGCCGTCGTAGCGCGGCTGGTAGCGGATCGCCTCGTCCTCGGAGGAGCGCGAGCGCCACAGCAGGCGGCCGTCGCGGTCGTAGATGAAGCCGAGCAAGTGCGAGTCGAGGTTGTCGAACTCCTCGTCCGGCATCTTCTCCGGCATGCGCAGCTGGCCGTCGTGGATACGCGCGGCGGAGATCAGCGCGGCGGCGTCGGAGGCCAGGCGCTTTTCCACGGTCTGCTCCAGGGCCATGTTGAACACGCCCTGCAGCACCGGCAGCAGCACCAGCATGAACAGCACCGCCAGCACGGCGGTGCCCAGCATCAGGCGCAGGCGCAGCGAGCCCAGGCGCGCCCGCAGCCGGCGCAGGTAGGCGCGGCTGCGGCTCACTTGCAGCGCTCGTTGAACAGGTAGCCCTGGCCGCGCACGGTCTCGATCGGCTTGCCGCCTAGGGCCGCCTCCAGCTTGCGGCGCAGGCGTCCGACCAGCACTTCGATGACGTTGGGGTCGCGCTCCTCGTCGCCCGGGTAGAGCTGCTCCATCAGCCGTTCCTTGGCCACCACCTGCTGGTGATGGCGCATCAGGTATTCGAGGATGCGGTACTCGTAGGCGGTCAGCTGCAACGGCTGCTCGTCCACCGAGGCCTGCTTGCGGTTCAGGTCGAGCACCAGGCCGCCGGCCTCGATGGTCGATTTGGTGAAGCCCGAGGAGCGCCGCAGCAGGGCGTTGAGGCGCGCCTCCAGTTCCTCGAACTGGAACGGCTTGACCACGTAGTCGTCGGCGCCGCAGGACAGCCCTTCGACCTTGTCCTGCCAGTTGCCGCGGGCGGTGAGAATCAGGATCGGGAAGTTCTTGTCCTGGCTGCGCAGCTGGCGGATCAGGTCGATGCCGCTCATGCCGGGCAGGCCGAGGTCGACCAGGGCCAGGTCGTGGTTGTAGGACTCGGCCCGGTACAGCGCCTCCTCGGCGGTGCGCACGGCGTCGACGACGTGGCCCTGCTCGCTGAGACGGGTGAACAGATGGTGGCGCAGCAGCGCTTCGTCTTCCACCACCAACAATTTCATGACGCATCCCCTATTGGTTGACGGGCCGGGCAAGAGGCCCGGCCGCGGTTAATGGCGTGAACCTCAGAAGGCATAGTTGGCGCCGAGGTAGACCTGCGAGCTGCTGTGCAGGTCCAGCGAGCCGGCCTTGGCCGCGCCGTGCGGCGCCATTTCGGTGCTGGCGTTGCTGCGCAGGTAACGATAACCCGCTTCGATCGAGGTATTGCGGTTGAGTTCCTGCAGGATACCGGCCTGCAGGCCCGCGGCGTAGCCGATGTCGCTGTCGCGCGAGAAACCGCGGCTCTCCTGCTCCAGCTTGACCAGGCCGGCGCTGACGCCGCCGAACAGCTTGGTATTGTTGTCGCCCAGCGGGACGAACAGGTCGTAGCTGCCGAGCAGGTTCTGCAGGCGCAGCTTGTAGCCGCCGTGGCTGTCGGAGACGTTTTCGTAGGTGGCGTAGTAGCGGCTGTCGGCCGTCTGCTGGCCGGCGCGCACGCCCCAGGTGCCGCTGTCGTGGATCGCCTTGTCGAGCTTGGGATCGTTGAGGTTGGCGTTCAGCGCGCTGGATTTCTGGATGTTGTTGCTGGTCTGGCCCCAGCTCAGGCCGACGAAGCTGTCGGCGGCCTGGGTGCCGACGGCGGCGCAGGAAAGCAGAGTGGCCAGGGCGATGCGGTTCAGGGTGGGTTTCATCGGGATTGCCTCGCGGATCGGTTGTTGACTGACTCGACAGGCAGTCTGCCCGAGGGCCACTGAACCCCTACTGAACCCTCCTTGAACCTCGCCTGAACGACTCACAGAGCGCCTACAACCGCCGCACCAGGGCCGCGGCGAGGAGGAACAGGGTCGCCAGCACGGCCAGCAGCGCCAGCCAGCCGGCGTGCTCCCAGACGTAGCCGCCGCCGTAGCCGACCAGGCTGGAACCCAGGTAGTAGGCGCACAGGTACAGCGCCGAGGCCTGCGCCTTGGCGCCCTGGGCGTGGGCGCCGACCTGGCCGCTGGCCACCGCATGGGCGGCGAAGAAGCCCAGGGTGAACAGCGCCAGGCCGGCCACCGCGGCGCTCAGCCAGGGCGTTGCGCAGAGAGCCACGCCGAGCAGCATCAGCGCGATGCCGCCGAGCAGCACCTGACGCGCGCCGAAACGCGGCACCAGCCGGCCGGACCAGCCGGCGCTGAAGATGCCCAGCAGGTAGACGGTGAACAGCAGGCCGATCACCGTGGCCGAGAGGTTGAACGGTGCCGCGGCCAGGCGAAAGCCGACGTAGTTGAACAGGGCGACGAAGCCGCCCATGAGCAGGAAGGCCAGGGCGAACAGCAGGCGCAGCCGCGGGTTGCCCAGGTGCAGGGCGAAGTTGCCGAGCAGCCCGCGCAGCGACAGCGGCTGGGCGCGGAAATGCCGCGACGGCGGCAGCAGCCAGAGAAACAGCGCCAGCGCCAGCAGACCGAGGCCGGCGATGCCGCCGAGCGCCCAGGGCCAGCCGCCGAGGTCGCTGAGCAGGCCGGCCAGCAGACGCCCGAGCAGCCCGCCCAGGGCGGTGCCGCCGATGTACAGGCCCATGGCCGCAGGCAGCGCGTCCGGGTCGAACTCCTCGCCGACGTAGGCCATCGCCAGTGCCGGCAGGCCGCTCAGGGCCAGGCCGAGCAAGGCGCGCAGCCACAGCAGGTGGTTCCAGCTCTCCACCAGCGCGCAGGCGATGCCGAGCAGCGCGGCCAGGCCCAGGGCGCCGGCCATCACCGGCTTGCGCCCCCAGCTCTCGGCCAGCGCGCCGGACACCAGCAGGCACAGCGCCAGGCTCAGGGTGGTCAGCGACAGCGCCAGGCTGCTGCTGGCCGCCGACACGCGAAAATGCGCCGCCAGCAGCGGCAGCAGGGGCTGCACGCAATAGAGCATGGCGAAGGTGGCGAAGCCGGCGCAGAACAGCGCCAGGGTGGCACGCCGGTAGGCGGCGGTGCCGCGAGCGAGATGGGTAGCGGACATGGAACGGACTCAGGAAGCAGGGCGCCGGAACGGCCGGTAAAAAGCTTAGCACGCTACCTATCAACCTGGCTGCGCCGCACTGGCACAAGCGCTGCGCGCCGCGCGGGCGGACGCAAGCCATCTGCCTTGATCCAGCTCAACGGCTTTTGCCCGCACTGCTTGTAGGGTCTAGCCTGAAAGCGACGCGAGAACGGAGTCGACCGCATGCGCAAACCCGCCGCCCAAGCCACCCCGAAGGGCAAGGAAACCCGCCTGTTCCTGTTCCTGGTCGTCTGCCTCTTTCCCCTGCTGTCCATCGCCCTGGTCGGTGGTTACGGCTTCTTCATCTGGTTCATGCAGATGCTGCTGGGGCCGCCCGGCCCGCCCAGCTGACCCCGACTACCCCTGGAGCCACGGAACATGGCCAAAGCCCTGCACATCGCCAGCCTGCTGGTACAGGTCCGCCCCGAACTGTTCGAGGCGGTGAAGGCCAACCTGCGCCGCCTCGACGGCCTCGAACTGCACCAGGAAAGCCCGCTGGGCAAGCTGGTGGTGGTGCTGGAGGCCGAGCACGAGCGGCAGATTCTCGAACGCATCGAGCAGATCAACGCCCTGCCCGGCGTGCTCAACGCCGCCCTGGTCTATCACGAACTCCTCGCCGCCGAAGGGGACCAACAATGAAGCTTTCCCGCCGTCAATTCGCCAAGGCCAATGCCGCCGCCATCGCCGCGGCCGCCGCCGGCCTGCCGCTCGCCAGCACGGCGAGCAACCTGGTCACCGAGGCGGACATGACCCGCCTGGACTGGAACAAGGCGCCCTGCCGCTTCTGCGGCACCGGCTGCAGCGTGATGGTGGCGACCAAGGACAACCGCGTGGTGGCCACCCACGGCGACGTCAAGGCCGAGGTCAACCGCGGCCTGAACTGCGTCAAGGGCTACTTCCTGTCGAAGATCATGTACGGCGTCGACCGCCTGACCCAGCCGCTGCTGCGCATGCAGGACGGCGCCTACCACAAGCAGGGCGAATTTCAGCCGGTGAGCTGGGAGCAGGCCTTCGACATCCTGGCGCAGAAGACCAAGCAGGCGATCGCCGAGCACGGCCCCGAGGCGGTCGGCATGTTCGGCTCCGGGCAATGGACGGTGTGGGAAGGCTACGCCGCCAACAAGCTGATGAAGGCCGGCCTGCGCAGCAACAACATCGACCCCAACGCGCGCCACTGCATGGCCTCGGCGGTGATGGGCTTCATGCGCACCTTCGGCATGGACGAGCCGATGGGCTGCTACGACGATATCGAGGCAGCCGACGCCTTCGTCCTGTGGGGCTCGAACATGGCCGAGATGCACCCGATCCTGTGGAGCCGGGTCACCGACCGCCGCCTGAGCCATCCGCATGTGCAGGTGGCGGTGCTGTCGACCTTCGAACACCGCAGCTTCGACCTGGCCGACATCCCCATGGTGTTCAGCCCGCAGAGCGACCTGCTGATCCTCAACTACATCGCCAATCACATCATCGAAAGCGGCGCGGTGAACCAGGACTTCGTCGCCCGGCACACCAGGTTCGCCAAGGGCACCGACGATATCGGCTACGGCCTGCGCGCCGACCATCCGCTGGAGCAGCAGGCCAAGAACGCGGCCAAGGCCAACACCTGGAGCGACATGTCGTTCGAGGCCTTCGCCGCCTTCGTCAAGCCCTACACCCTGGAGCGCACCGCCAAAGAGAGTGGCGTGCCGGCCGAGCGGCTCAAGGCCCTGGCCGAGCTGTACGCCGATCCCAAGCGCAAGGTCATGTCGTTCTGGACCATGGGCTTCAACCAGCACACCCGCGGGGTGTGGGCCAACAACCTGATCTACAACCTGCACCTGCTCACCGGCAAGATCAGCGAGCCGGGCAACAGCCCCTTCTCGCTCACCGGCCAGCCCTCAGCCTGCGGCACCGCGCGCGAGGTGGGCACCTTCGCCCACCGCCTGCCGGCCGACCTGCTGGTGAGCAACCCCAAGCACCGCGAAACCGCCGAGAAGATCTGGAAGCTGCCGCCGGGCACCATCCAGGAGAAGGTCGGCTTCCACGCCGTCGAGCAGAGCCGCAAGCTGAAGGACGGCGTGCTCAAGGTCTACTGGACCCAGGCCAGCAACAACATGCAGGCCGGGCCGAACATCATGCAGGAGGTGCTGCCGGGCTGGCGCAACCCGCAGGCCTTCGTCGTGGTCTCCGACGTCTACCCCACCGTCTCGGCCCAGGCCGCCGACCTGATCCTGCCCAGCGCCATGTGGGTGGAGAAGGAAGGCGCCTACGGCAACGCCGAGCGCCGCACGCAGTTCTGGCACCAGCTGGTCAAGGCGCCGGGCGAGGCCAGATCCGATCTCTGGCAGCTGGTGGAATTCTCCAAGCGCCTGACCACCGACGAGGTCTGGCCCGCCGAGCTGCTGGCCAAGGCGCCGGCCTACAAAGGCAAGACCCTGTACCAGGTGCTGTTCGCCAACGGCCAGGTCGACCAGTTCCCGCGCGAGCAGATCGAGGCCGGCTACGCCAACGACGAGGCCGAGGCCTTCGGCTTCTACCTGCAGAAGGGCCTGTTCGAGGAATACGCCCAGTTCGGCCGCGGCCACGCCCACGACCTGGCGCCGTTCGACGCCTATCACGCCGAGCGCGGCCTGCGCTGGCCGGTGGTGGACGGCGCGGAAACCCGCTGGCGCTACCGCGAGGGCCTCGATCCCTATGTCGAGAAAGGCAGCGGCGTGCAGTTCTACGGTCACCCGGACAAGCGCGCGATCATCTTCGCCCTGCCCTACGAGCCGCCGGCCGAGGCACCGGACAGCGACTACCCGTTCTGGCTCAGCACCGGCCGGGTGCTGGAGCACTGGCACACCGGCAGCATGACCCAGCGCGTCGAGGAACTGCACGGCGCGGTGCCCGACGCCCTGGTCTACATGCACCCGGACGACGCCAAGACCCTCGGCGCGCGGCGCGGCAGCGAGGTCAAGCTGGTCAGCCGGCGCGGCGAGATACGCGCCCGGGTGGAAACCCGCGGGCGCAACAAACCGCCGCGCGGCCTGGTGTTCGTGCCCTTCTTCGACGCCAACAAGCTGATCAACAAGGTCACCCTGGACGCCACCGACCCGATCTCCAAGCAGACCGACTACAAGAAGTGTGCGGTGAAGATCGAACTGGTCAGCCTGGCCTGAGGAGCATCGCCATGAGCCTGCGTCATCTGCCCCTGCTACTGCTCGCCGCCTTCGGCCTGGCCGTCGCGGCCGAGCTCGACTACCCCCTCGACGCCCCGGCGCCGGACGGCCGCCGTCCCGGCGGCACCCTCAGCCAGACGCTACCGGCACCGGTGATCGCCAACGAGGAAAACAAGGACCTCAAGCGCGAGCGCAACTACCCCGAACAGCCGCCGACCATCCCCCACAGCATCCGCGGCTACCAGGTCGACGCCAACGGCAACAAGTGCCTGGCCTGCCACAGCCGCGCCAACAGCGCGCGCAGCCAGGCGCCGATGATCAGCATCACCCACTACATGGATCGCGACGGCCAGGCACTGGCGGCGGTGTCGCCGCGGCGCTACTTCTGCAACCAGTGCCATGTGCCGCAGAAGGAAGTGCAGCCGCTGGTGGGCAACAGCTTCCAGAACATCGACCAGTTGCTGCAGGGTGAAGCGGCCGGCGCGGCGCAGCCCTGAGGAGAATTCATGAAGTCATTACTGGCCCTGCTCAAGGACTACTGGGGCATCCTGCGTCGCCCGAGCGTGCACTACAGCCTGGGTTTTCTGACCCTCGGCGGCTTTATCGCCGGGATCATCTTCTGGGGCGGCTTCAACACCGCGCTGGAGGCGACCAACACCGAGCAGTTCTGCATTTCCTGTCACGAGATGCGCGACAACGTCTACGTCGAGCTGCAGGACACCATCCACTACAGCAACCGTTCCGGGGTGCGCGCCACCTGCCCGGACTGCCACGTGCCGCACCAGTGGACGGACAAGATCGCGCGCAAGATGCAGGCGTCGAAGGAGGTCTGGGGCAAGATCTTCGGCACCATCAACACCCGCGACAAGTTCCTCGCCATGCGCCGCGAGCTGGCCGAGCACGAATGGGCGCGGCTCAAGGCCAACGACTCGCTGGAGTGCCGCAACTGCCACAACTTCGACTACATGGACTTCACCAAGCAGAGCCCGCGCGCCCGGCAGATGCACTCCAGCGCCCTGGCCGACGGCTCCGCCACCTGCATCGACTGCCACAAGGGCATCGCCCACCAGCTGCCGGACATGAGCGGGGTGCCGGGTTGGTGAGCGGGCGCAATATTTCGATTAGGTTGGGTTGAGGCGCGTAGCGCCTAAGCCCGACGAATCAAGGAGCGTCGCGCGGAGCACTGCGTGTTTCCCCATTGGGCTTCGCAGCGCTCAGCGCCAACCTACCGACGAGCCGGCCACAACCTGGGGCGCGCGGGGCCGCGCGCACCGCGCACCGAGCCGTAGGTTGGGTTGAGGCGCGCAGCGCCGAAGCCCAACGAGTCAAAGAGCGTCGTGCGGAGCACTGCGTGCTCCCTGTTGGGCTTCGCTGCGCTCAGCGCCAACCTACGACCAGCGCCCAAGTTGCTTGGGGCAACGCGCCCTTATTCGCCGCGCAAGCGCTCGAGATGCGCCAGCAGGCCGGCAGCGGTCTGCTCGCCGACCAGGCGCTCGCGCAGCTTGCCGTCGGCGTCGACTATATAGGTCACCGGCAGCACGTCGTTGCGCGGCAACTGGAAGCGCGGCGCCGGGTCGACGGTGAGCACGGTGAAGGCGATGCCGAAGGCCTCGGAGACGCGCTTGAGATCCTCGCCCGCAAGGCCATCGAAGTTGACCCCGAGCACCCGCGCCGAGCGCCCCTCGAGCTGTTTGGCCAGGGCGTTGAGTTCGGGAATCTCGGTGCGGCAGGGGGCGCACCACTCGGCCCAATAATTAATGACTAGCCACTGGCCATCGAGACTGTCAGCCGGTACCTTTCGTCCATGCTGGTCGAGGCCGAAGTCCTCGGCGCAGCCAGCCAGCAGCAGACCGGCGCAGATACCTGAAACAGCCTTGCAGACCATCCGGAGCCGTAAGCCCATGTATTCGATCCTCGTCCACCCGGGGTTGATATGACGCTGGATGCCCTGCGCCTGGAAGTACCCGACATCCAAGAAGACGGCGCCGCCGCGCCGGCAGAAATCGCCGAACAGCTCGCCGCCGCCCGCCACCTGGAGCCCGAACACGGCCTGCAACAGGTGCTCGGCCTGCTGTTCACGCTCAACCGCAGCGGCCTGACCTTACTGGAAAGGCAGCGCGCGCTGCAAAATTTCAGCGACGAATACCGCCACTACGCCGCCCTGCTAGGCCGCGGCTACGCGCCGAGCACACTGTTCGTGCGCCTGTGCGGCGAGCTGGCGATCGGCTTCAAGCGCCTGCTGCTGCAGATCCTCCAGGGGCGCCAGCCATCGCGCCCGCACCTGGCCTGGTGCCTGTACATGGCCCAGCACTTCCTCGCCCAGCAGTTGCTGCGCCACTTCCAGCTGTACCGGGAGCCGCCGACGGCGCTGTGGCGCGACAGCCATCTGTTGTACTGGATCGGCGAACACCAGCAGTGCCTGGACGAACCGGTCGCCGCCGCCTTCCAGCCCAGGCCGGCCAACACCCTGCGCGGCCTGTACCAGCAGATGCTGCTGCTGGCCCTGAGCAACCCCTTCCACCTGGCCGAAGGCGAGTGCGCCACCCTGTTCGCCGCCCTCGCACCCCTGGCCGGCCTGGCACGCCTGCTGTCCTGGGACGAGGAGGACGAGGCCGAGGGCCCGATAGTCGATCTCAGCGAGTCGCAGGCCTGCCTGGCGTTCGAGCAGCGCATCGAGGGCGACAAGGCCTACCTGCGCCGCTTCGAGCTGGGCGCCCTGCTGATCGCCCTGCACGAGCCGGCACCGCTGCAGAGCCAGGCCGAGCGCCAGTTGCTCGAACAGGTGCGCCAGCACTGGCTGGGGCGCCAGCAACGCCGCCACGAACGCGCCGAGCTCGACGGCCAGTGCAGCCTGGTGATCGGCCTGCCGGCCATCCACGCCCAGTTGCTGGACAAGCTGCCGCAGCGCACCGAAGCCCATATCCTCGACGCCAGTCCCGGCGGCGCGCGTCTGCTGTGCAATGCCGACGAGGGCGGTCAGCTGCAGGTCGGCCAACTGGTGCTGCTGCTCACCAACGGCACCCCGACCCTGGCCCTGGTGCGCTGGCGCCACCTCAACAGCGAGGGTCTGCACCTGGGCCTGCGCTATCTCAAGGGCCTGCCGCGCCCGGTCTGGCTGCGCCGCGCGCCCAATGCCCAGACCCACCCCGGCGTGCTGCAGAGCACCCCGGCGCCGGGCAACGGCTGGCACCACGGGGTGTGGCTGCCCAACGGCCAGTTCGCCGCCGGCGAGCACCTCTGGCTGCAACTGGCCAGCGTGCACAACCAGGCGATCCTGCCGCTGCCGGCGAGCAACCTGGAGACGCCCTCGGTCAGCCGTCATCCCTTGAAACTGGCCTGAAAACCAGCGCAAAGCCTGCTGCGTTAAAAACAGGCTCGGACTGCTTACTCGGAAAGTCGAGCGCGACTCCGAGCGGATCTCGCCTGTTCTTGCGGGGCCGCCATCGGTATTGCATGCCTCTGGCTCGCGAGGCCTTGAGCAGGTTCCGATACGCGAAACTGCGAGGCCAGTCACGCCGCCTGTCTGCAGAGTGCACAGTTTCGGCCGTGGCGGCCTGCTTATAATTCATGGCACTGGTGTTTCATTTAATTCGCTATCAGCCTGGAATCCCGTCATGTCCCAAGCACAAGACAAGCTGATCGGCTCCGTGCCCTCGCGCATCGTCGACGTCGCCCGCCTGCAGGTCACGCCCTACGAGGGCCGGGTGGCCGAATACAATGTCGCGGCCTGGCTGCAACTGCCGGGCCTGGCCAACCTGCCGGTGTCGCTGCTGGTCAGCTACCGCGACGGCGACAAGCGCCGCGAGGTCAACGTCGACCACGGCAAGGTCAGCGCCCAGGGCAAGATCCTGCTGTCGGGCATCGCCCGCATGCCGGTCAAGCAGAAGATCGAGGACATGCAGGTACGCCTGCGCTCGGCGGTGCCGGCACAGAGCCTGGTGGTCGAGGAGTTCTTCGTCCAGGCCGTCGAACTGGCCAGCAGCGAGAACCGCCAGGCCATGGCCTGAGCGCCTGACGAATGGCTGCCGAACCCCGCGCTCAGTCGCGGGGTTTTCGTTTCAACCGGAGGAAACCCCGGGGCTGGCCGGTAACGGCGGCGACGCCTCGGCCGGTGGCTGCGCATCCTGCTCGGCATGCGCCAGCAGCGACTCCGGCCAGCGCGCGAAGTGCAGCCCGGTGATGCGGTTGAGCCGCGTCAGCGCCCCCTGCGGGTCACGCCGATGCAGATGGATTACCTTGTCTTTGCGACCCGTCATTACTGCCAATACCCTTAGCGACCCCTGCCCTGCTGGCAGTTCGATAGCAACTGATACTGCCTTAGCCAGAAGCGTGCCAGCCCATCCTTAGCCCCATCGCCTGGCGTCCAGGCCATCGCCATGACAGCGCTGCGGAAGACGGACGCCGCAAACTGACGTTTTTTGTCACCCGCCATCCCTGGCGGTGCCCCTTCGGGCCGTCGCTGCGCGACGCCAAGAATTTCTCCCGGAAATTCTTTGTGTTCGGCACACCCATGTGCCTCACCCCTGCGGGGCTTGCGCGCAAAAATGCTCCCGGCATTTTTGTCACCCCGGCCCTGCCAGCCAGTCCGCCAGGCTGGCGCCGAACAGCTCGGCGCGCTCGGCCTGCAAGCGCTCCAGCGCCTGACGCAACGCCGGGAACCAGGGCTCGTCGAGCTGCGCCGGCAACTGCGCCAGGCGCGGCAGCGGCCAGGGGCTGCGCTCCAGCAGCTGCTGCAGGCTGAAGCGATGCAGGTCGCGGCACAGCACCCAACCGCCGCTGGCGCGACAGGCCAGTTGCTCGCGCTCGAGAAAATCCAGCACCTCGCCCCACTCGTCTTCCGGCAAGCTCCAGCCGGCGCGTTGCATATCCGCATGGCGCAGCGCCTCGCCGCGTTGCTGGCGCTGCAGCAACAGGCGCAGCACGCCCAGCAGCACCAATGTGCGCGGCAACGGCTGACGCCGCCAGTGACGCGGCTGCGACAGCCCGTAGACCAGCTCGGCGCCGAGCAGCACGATCAACCAGGACAGGTAGATCCACAGCAGAAACAGCGGCACCGTGGCGAAGGCGCCGTAGATCAACTGGTAGCCGGGGAACAGGCTGACATAGAGGCCGAACAGCGACTTGGCCAGCTCGAACAGCAGCGCGCTGAACAATCCGCCGAGCAGGGCATGGCGCAGCGGCACGCGGGTGTTGGGCACCGCCGCATAGAGCAGGGTGAAGGCCGCCACGCTGGATAGCAGCGGCATGAAGCCGAGCAGCGTCTTGGCGCCGAGCAGCGCAT
The DNA here is from genome assembly GCF_003696305.1 of Pseudomonas sp. AOB-7. Taxonomy (GTDB): domain Bacteria; phylum Pseudomonadota; class Gammaproteobacteria; order Pseudomonadales; family Pseudomonadaceae; genus Aquipseudomonas. The sequence continues at coordinate 406,734 of NZ_RFFK01000004.1, forward strand.
CCGGCCCGGAGATCAGCGACAGCGAGGTGATGTAGGTGCTGACGGCGAAGCCGGCGCCGAGCAGCAGCGGGCCCAGGCTGAGAATCGCCCAGTACAGCAGGAAGCTGGACATGCCGCGGCGCGGCTGGCGCACCCGCCAGATGTGGTTGAAGGTCTTCTCGATGGTCACCAGCATGAGGAAGGCGGTCACCGCCAGCAGCCCCACGCCGAGCCAGGTCAACTGCCGCGCCTGCACGGTGAACTCGCGCAGGTACTGCTGCACCGTCTCGCCGGTGGAGGGCACGAAGTTGCGGAAGATAAAGCCCTGGATATCCTCGCCGACGTTCTGAAAGGCCGGGACGGCGGAGAGCATGGCGAAGGTCACGGTCATCATCGGCACCACCGCGAACAGCGTGGTGTAGGTCAACGCCGCGGCGCTGCCGGCACCGCGATTCTGGACGAAACGCCGAGACAGGGTCAGCCAGAACTCCAGCCAATCCTTCACGCGATGGTGCATGCCCTCTCCTTAGCTAACCACAGCCAACCGACCCGGTTAGAATAGCCGCCACTTCAAGCCGGATGCGACCCACCATGACCGACCTGACCCTCTATCACAACCCGCGCTGCTCGAAATCCCGCGGCGCCCTGGAGCTGCTCGAAGCCCGCGGCCTGCAGCCGACCGTGGTGCGCTACCTGGAAACCCCGCCCAGTGCAGACGAACTTAAGACCCTGCTGGACAAGCTGGGCATCGCCGCGCGGGAGCTGCTGCGCAGCGGCGAGGACGAATACAAGACCCTGGGTCTGGCCGATGCCAGCCTCAGCGAGGCACAGCTGATCGAGGCCATGGTGCGCCATCCGAAACTGATCGAACGGCCGATCCTGGTGGCCGGCGACAAGGCGGTGATCGGCCGTCCGCCGGAGAAGGTGCTGGAGCTGCTGGCATGAGCGCGCCCTATATCCTGGTGCTCTACTACAGCCGCCACGGCGCTACCGCGCAGATGGCCCGGCAGATCGCCCGCGGCGTCGAGCTGGCCGGCCTGGAGGCACGCCTGCGCACGGTGCCGGCGGTGTCCAGCGAATGCGAGGCGGTGGCCCCAGCCATTCCCGACGAGGGCGCGCCCTATGCGACCCTGGACGACCTGAGGCACTGCGCCGGCCTGGCCCTGGGCAGCCCGACCCGTTTCGGCAACATGGCCGCCCCGCTGAAATACTTCCTCGACGGCACCAGCAGCCTGTGGCTGACCGGCGAACTGGTGGGCAAGCCCGCCGGCGTATTCACCTCCACCGCCAGCCTGCACGGCGGCCAGGAAACCACCCTGCTGTCGATGCTGCTGCCGCTGCTGCACCACGGCATGCTGGTCTGCGGCCTGCCCTACAGCGAGTCGGCGCTGCTCGATACCCGCGGCGGCGGCACCCCCTACGGCCCCAGCCACCACGCCGGCGGCGACGGCAAGCGGCCGCTGGACGAACACGAGATCGCCCTGTGCCGCGCACTCGGCCAACGCCTGGCGCAAACCGCCGGCAAACTGGAGAACTGATGTGGCCCGCGCGAAGAAACCGCTGCCCAGCCTCGACTGGCTGCAACCCCGGCTGAAGCTCAGCCGCGCCCTCAGCCTGCTGAGCTTTTTCGCCCTGCTGGCGCTGCTGCTGGTGTGGAACCTGGCCTTCGCCGACCTGCACGGCGCCCGCATCGGCGTGGTCCTGGCGATCCAGCTGCTGCCGCTGGCGCTGCTCGCCCCCGGCCTGCTGCTGGGCAACGCCCGCACCCACGCCTGGGCCTGCTTCGTGGTCAATCTCTACTTCATCCAGGGCGTGCTGGCCGCCATCGACCCGGCCCGCGCAGTGTTCGGCGCCCTGGAAGCGGTGATCAGCCTCGGCCTGTTCTGCAGCGCCCTGCTCTACACCCGCTGGCGCTTCCAGTACGACCGCAAGCTGGCCGGGGAATAGGCGCAACTCGAGGCGTAGCCCGGATGCAATCCGGGAATGACGGGGTCCTGGCCGCGGAATGCATCCGGGCCAGGGCGTCTACCAGCCCAGGGTTTCCTTGAGGAAGGGAATGGTCAACTTGCGCTGGGCCTGCAGCGAGGCCTGGTCGAGGCGTTCGAGCAGTTCGAACAGCGCGCTCATGCTGCGCTCGCCACGGGTGAGGATGAAGCGCCCGACCTCGTCGCTCAGTTGCAGGCCGCGGCGCGAGGCGCGCAGTTGCAGGGCGCGCAGCTTGTCCTCGTCGGCCAGCTCGTGCAGCTGGAACACCAGCGCCAGGGTCAGCCGCGACTTCAGGTCCGGCAGTTGCACCGGCAGTTCGCGCGGCGACACGGTGCCGGCCAGCAGCAGGCGCCGACCGCTGTCGCGCAGGCGGTTGAACAGGTGGAACAGGCCCTCCTCCCAGTCGCTGCGCCCGGCCACCGCGTCGAGATCGTCGAGGCAGACCAGCTCGCACAGTTCCAGGTTGTCGAGCAGCTCAGGCCCGTGCTGCACCACCTCGCCCAGCGGCAGGTAGACCACCGCCTCGCCGCGCTGCTCGAAGCGCAGGCAGGCGGCCTGCAGCAGATGGCTGCGGCCGACGCCCTCGGCGCCCCAGAGGTAGATCAGGCTTTCCGTCCAGCCGGCGTCGGCCTCGCACAGCCGCTCGACATAGCCCAGCGCCGCGGCATTGGCGCCGGGGTAGTAGTTGGCAAAGGTGGCGTCGTCACGCAGACGTACGCCGAGGGGAAGCTGGATTGGTTTCATGCCGGGCTCGGCGGTTCGTCGGAACCGCTGTTGGACTCTCCGTAAAGGCCGGAAAGTTTATACAAATCATGGGCATGGCGCAGCAGAACCATGATCACCGCCGCCACCGGCAGGGCCAGCAGCACGCCGGTGAAGCCGAACAGCTGGCCGCCGGCGAGGATGGCGAAGATCACCGCCACCGGATGCAGGCCGATGCGGTCGCCCACCAGCAGCGGGGTCAGCAGCATGCCTTCGAGCAACTGGCCGACCATGAACACGGCGGCGATACCGAGCAGCGGATAGGGCTCCAGGCCGAACTGGAACAGCGCCGCGGTGACCGCCGCGCCGATGCCGACGATAAAGCCCATATAGGGCACGATGCTGGCCAGACCGGCCAGCACGCCGATCAGCAGGCCCAGTTCCAGACCCACCAGCATCAACCCGGCGGCGTAGATGACGCTCAGCGCCAGCATCACCAGCAACTGACCGCGCAGGAAGGCGCCGAGCACCTCGTGGCACTCGCCCACCAGCCTGACCACCAGCGCCTCGCGCTGGCGCGGCAGCAGGCGGCGCAAGCGCTCGACCAGCAGGTCCCAGTCGCGCATCAGGTAAAAGCTCACCACCGGGATCAGCAGCAGGTTGCCCAGCCAGGCGAGCAGCGCCAGGCCCGAGGACGTGGCCTGGGCCAGCACCGTCTTGAGCACGTCGGTGGTCTTGCCCAGGTGCTCGGAGAAGGCCGCCTTGAGCTGGTCGAACTGCCAGAAGTCGTCGTTCAGGCCGAAATGTGCCTGCGTCCAGGGCAAGGCGGTGCCCTGCAGCCAGTCGAGTATTTCCGGCGCTAGCTGGTACAGCCGCGCCAGCTGGCGGCCGAGCATGGGCACCAGCACCAACAGCAGCACCAGCAGCGCCAGGCCGAACAGGGCGAACACCACCGTCACCCCGGCGGTGCGCGACAGGCGCTGCCGTTCGAGGCGATCGACCAGCGGATCACCCAGGTAGGCCAGCAGGATGCCGATCAGAAAGGGCGAGAGAATCGGTTGCAGCAGGTACAGCAGCCAGGCGAGCAGGAACAGCCCAGCCATCCATAGCCAGCGGGTGGAATCGGTCATGCTCGCTTCCTCGATGCGAAACGGCGCCCGACCGGCGCCGCGGATGGGGCCCTGGCGCGGCACATGGCCAGGGCGCTGCAGTTTACCAGCGGAAACGCAGTTGGTTGCTGCGCGGCAGCACCTGCGGCGCCGCTGCTGTGCCGGCGTCGGCGCTGTCGACCGGCACAGCGGCGCCCTGCGGCTCGGCCACCTCCTGCAACTGGCCCAAGGCCAGTTGCGCACGCAGTTGTTCCGGGCTGGCGCTGACCTGGTAGGTCAGGCGCTGCCCGTCGATCGACTGCAGGCGCGCGGCGAACGGCTCGAGCAGGCGCTCCAGGGCGGCGAAACGGCTCAGGTCGGCGCCTTCGATCACCAGGGTCAGGCTCTCGGCCGCGCCCGGCTTGACCAGAAAACGCGGGGCCAGGCGCTGGCTGACCGCCAGCAGCACCGCATCGGCCAGCGCTGCCGGATCGGCGGCCTCGGCCTTGCCCTGCTCGCGCTCGTCGCCCAGCCACAGGCGCCAGGTCGCCTGCCAGGTGCCGCCGCTCTCGCTCGCCTGCACCGCCAGCAGGGCGTCGGCGGCGTAGCGTTCGGAGGCCTCGCGCAGCGCCTGCGGATCGTTGGCCGCCAGGGCCTCCGGCGTGGCCAGCAGCTGCTCGCTGAGGTCCCCCAGCGGCAGGCGCAGCGGCAGGCCGCGGTGCTGGGCGGCGTCGCGCAGCATCGTCGCGGGACCCTGGCTCTCGCCGATCAACTGGCTGCCCTCGGCCGACTCGGCGAGCCACCAGGTGAGAATCGCCGGGCGATTGGCCCCCCACAGGGCCAGCCCGGCCTGGCGCAGCTGGCGCTCGGTGCTGGCCGGGTCGAACTCCACCAGCAGCACATCGCCCTCGTAGCCGTACTGGCTGACGATCTGTTGCGGATCCTGGCGCAGGCCCTCCAGCTTGGCACTCTGCAGCGCCTCGGCATCGCCGGTCAGGCGCTGCACCAGGGTCTGCAGGGCACGCTGCATGGCCGCGTCGCGGGTCTCCGGCTGCTGGTCGGCCACCGCCTCGCGCACCTGATACAGGCCGGCGACCGGCGCGGCCAGGGCCGGCAGGCACAGCAGCGACAGACAGAACAGGATCGGGCGGACGGACAGGCGCATGACGGGCTCTCGCAGACGGGTGATGGCACGGAGTCCGTGCGCAAAGGCGTATACCTTAAACAGCCGCTCCAGCCCCGGCAACCTGAGCGCTTGCCCGCGACGAAGCGCATGCACGCGAGTGGCCGCTACCGGGCAAGCCTGATAAAATCGCGCGCCTTCGCCAGCCGGTGCATGCGCCGGGCCCCTGCACGGGCCCCGCCACATCGGCGCCTACACGAACTCCCCATCCAAAGGCCCGGATCTATGAGCAAGCAACCCTCCATCAGCTACAAGGACGCAGGCGTCGACATCGATGCCGGCGAGGCCCTGGTCGAACGCATCAAAGGCGTGGCCAAGCGCACCGCGCGTCCGGAAGTCATGGGGGGCCTGGGTGGCTTCGGCGCCCTGTGCGAGATCCCGGCCGGCTACAAGCAGCCGGTGCTGGTGTCCGGCACCGACGGCGTCGGCACCAAGCTGCGCCTGGCGCTGAACCTGAACAAGCACGACAGCATCGGCCAGGACCTGGTCGCCATGTGCGTCAACGACCTGGTGGTGTGCGGCGCCGAGCCGCTGTTCTTCCTCGACTACTACGCCACCGGCAAGCTCAACGTCGACGTGGCCGCCACCGTGGTCACCGGCATCGGCGCCGGCTGCGAGCTGGCCGGCTGCTCCCTGGTCGGTGGTGAAACCGCCGAGATGCCGGGCATGTACGAAGGCGAAGACTACGACCTGGCCGGCTTCTGCGTCGGCGTGGTGGAGAAGAGCGAGATCATCGACGGCTCCAAGGTGGTCGCCGGCGACGCGCTGATCGCCCTGCCCTCCTCCGGCCCGCACTCCAACGGCTACTCGCTGATCCGCAAGATCATCGAAGTCTCCGGTGCCGACATCGAACAGGTACAACTGGACGGCAAGGCCCTGGCCGACCTGCTGATGACGCCGACGCGCATCTACGTCAAGCCGCTGCTCAAGCTGATCAAGGACACCGGCGCGGTCAAGGCCATGGCCCACATCACCGGCGGCGGCCTGCTCGACAATATCCCGCGCGTACTGCCGCAAGGCGCCCAGGCCGTGGTCGACGTGGCCAGCTGGCAGCGCCCGGCGGTGTTCGACTGGCTGCAGCAGCAAGGCAACGTCGACGAGCACGAGATGCACCGCGTGCTCAACTGCGGCGTCGGCATGGTCATCTGCGTCGCCCAGGACCAGGTCGAGACCGCCCTGGCCAGCCTGCGCGCCAGCGGCGAAGCGCCCTGGGTGATCGGCCAGATCGCCGTGGCCGGCGAAGGCGCGGCCCAGGTTCAGCTGAACAACCTGAAAGCCCACTGATGCCCTGCAACGTCGTCGTCCTGATCTCCGGATCGGGCAGCAACCTGCAGGCGCTGATCGACAGCAGCGCCGATGACGGCAATCCGGCGCGCATCGCCGCGGTGATCTCCAACCGCGCCGATGCCTACGGCCTGCAGCGCGCGCAGGCCGCCGGGATCGCCACAACGGTGCTCGATCACAAGCAGTTCGACGGCCGCGAGGCGTTCGACGCGGCGCTGATCCAGGCCATCGACGCCCACCAGCCCGAGCTGGTGGTGCTGGCCGGTTTCATGCGCATCCTCACCCCGGGCTTCGTCCAGCACTACGCCGGCCGCCTGCTGAATATCCATCCCTCGCTGCTGCCCAAACACAAGGGCCTGCACACCCATCAGCGGGCGCTGGAGGCCGGCGACACCGAGCACGGCTGCAGCGTGCACTTCGTCACCGAGGAACTCGATGGCGGCCCTCTGGTCGTACAAGCTGTGCTGCCGGTTGCCGCAGACGACAGCGCCGACAGCCTGGCCCAACGCGTGCACCGCCAGGAGCACCAGATCTATCCGCTGGCCGTGCGCTGGTTCGCCGAGGGCCGCTTGCGTCTTGGCGCCCAAGGCGCAATGCTGGATGGCCAGCCGCTGCCCGCCAGCGGCCACCTGATTCGAACCTAGGAGACTCTATGCGTCGTGCCCTGCTGTTCGCCCTGACCCTGCTCAGCCTGCCCGCCCTCGCCAGCGAGCTGCAACCCTTCTCCGCCAGCTACACCGCGGACTGGAAGCAGCTGCCGGTCAGCGGCAGCGCCGAGCGCAGCCTCAAGCGCGAGGACGACGGCCGCTGGACCCTCAATTTCGAGGCCTCGATGCTGGTCGCCAGCCTCACCGAGCAAAGCACCTTCCGCGTCGACAACCAGGCCCTGCTGCCGCTGACCTACCGCTTCAACCGCAGCGGCCTGGGCAAGGGCAAGACCGTCGAGCAGGACTTCGACTGGGAACAGAAGCAGGTGCTCGGCAACGACCGCGGCGACGCGGTGCGCTTCCCGCTCAACCGCGGCCTGCAGGACAAGTCGACCTACCAGCTCGCCCTGCAGCAGGACGTCGCCGCCGGCAAGCAGAGCATGAGCTACCAGGTGGTGGACGGCGACGAGATCGAGACCTACGACTTCCGCGTGCTCGGCGAGGAAGTGGTGCGCACCAAGGCCGGCCTGATCGACGCGATCAAGGTCGAGCGGGTGCGCGACCCCACCCAGAGCGCGCGCAAGACCGTGCTGTGGTTCGCCAAGGACTGGGGCCACCTGCTGGTGCGCCTGCACCAGGTGGAGAAGGACGGCAAGGAATACCAGATCATGCTCAAAGAAGGCACGGTCGACGGCAAGCCGGTCGAAGGCCGCCGCGACTGACTTCGAGCGAAACACGAGAGCCGGGCGCCTGCCCGGCTTTTTTCTGTCCGCACGATGGGCGCGTCGGAGCGCATCGGGGACAGGCTTGCAGCGCGCCTCGATCCGCACGCACGACGCAGCCTGCGCATAGGGCAGCATTTCGCCCGGCAATGATGCCTGCGTTCTGCCACGCGCGGCCCTAGGCTGGAGACCCGATCAGCCAACTCCGAGGCCTCCTCCATGCATCGCTATTTCTCCCTTGCCGGGCGTACCGCCCTGGTCACCGGCGGCACCCGCGGCATCGGCCTGATGATCGCCAAGGCCTTCGTCGAGGCCGGCGCCCAGGTCTATATCTGCGCCCGCGACGGCGAGGCCTGCGCGCAGACTGCCGCCGAGCTGTCGGCGTTCGGCCACTGCCAGGGCCTCGCCGCCAACCTGGCCAGCGAGGAAGGCGTGCAGGCGCTGGCCCGCGAGCTGGGCGAACGTATCGAGCACCTGGACATCCTGGTCAACAACGCCGGCACCACCTGGGGCGCACCGCTGGAAAGCTACCCGGCCAAGGGCTGGGAAAAGGTCATGCAGCTCAATGTCACCTCGGTGTTCGGCTGCATCCAGCAGTTGCTGCCGCTGCTGCGCAAGGCCGGCTCGACCGACTGCCCGGCGCGGGTGATCAATATCGGCTCGGTGGCCGGCATCAGCGCCATGGGCGAGCAGGCCTATGCCTACGGCCCGAGCAAGGCGGCGCTGCACCAGCTGTCGCGGATGCTGGCCAAGGAGCTGGTGGGCGAGCACATCAACGTCAACGTGATCGCCCCCGGCCGCTTCCCGAGCAAGATGACCCGCTTTATCGCCGAGGACGAGGCGGCGCTGGCCGCCGATACCGCGGTCATTCCCATGCAGCGCTGGGGCCGCGAGGACGAGATGGCGGCGCTGGCCCTGAGTCTGGCCGGCAGCGCCGGGGCCTATATGACCGGCGCCATCATCCCCATCGACGGCGGTTTTCATCTGGGTTGAGCCCGCCGGGGTCGGCGCGCGGCGCACCCGGCCGCCGCGCCGTCAGCGTAACGGATTGAGCGCCAGCAGGTCGGCCTCGATGGCGTCCTGGCGTTCGATCAGCGGTTCGACCAGCGGCCGGCTGGCGAGAAAATGCGGCGTGCGCATATGCGCCTCGAAAGCCGCCTCGTCGACGTAGACCTCGTACAGCCAGACCAGATCCGGGTCGCTGCGGTCGCGCAGCACATCGAAGGTCAGGCAGCCGGGCTCGTCGCGCACCGAGGCGGCGGCGTTGACGCGCATGGCGTCCATGAAGGCAGCGAAGCTACCCGGCTTGAGCTGGGTCTTGAGCAGCAGGCAGTACACAGCGAACTCCTTTATGTCTTATATTGATAGACAAATTGTATACATAATGGAGTGCCCGCACATGCTCGAACGTCCTTCCCGCCTCAATGGCCTGCGCCACCTGGCGCTCCTGGTGCCCAATCTGGAGGAATGCGAGCGCTTCTACGTCGAGGTGCTGGGCATGCAGGTGCTGCACCGCGCCAACCAGGACCTGGTCTACCTGACCTGCGGCAACGACAACCTGTCGCTCGGCCGCGCCTATGCCGAGAGCCATGGCGTGCCGCTGGTCGATCATTACGGTTTCATCGTCGACAGCGTCGAGGAGCTGGAAGCCTGGTACCAGTACCTCAAGGCCCGCTGCGTGACCCTGCTGGATCGCCCCTTCGACCACGGCGACGGGGCGCGCAGCTTCCATCTGCTCGATCCGGCCGGCAACAAGGTGCAGCCGCTGTACCACCCGGCGCTGTCCGGGCAGCGTTTCAGCCAGGCGCAACCATAAGTGTCACTTCGCCGCAGACTGGATTAGCGGCGCCGAACCTTGGTTGCGCGGGCGCAGACGAAAGTCGTGCACCGCGTAACACACCAAGGGATCCACCGAATTGTCCCGATCATGGGTTACGCACCATGGGATTGTCGCCTCATAGGGTGCGCCACCACGCGAACGGGTCACTGACTTACTCATCGCAGCCGCGCAGCAGACGGCCGATCATCTCCAGGGAATAACCGCGATAGGCGAGAAAGCGCCCCTGCTGGGCGCGCTCGCGAACATCGCCCGGCAGCTGGCCGCCGTACTTGCGCTGCCAGGTCTCGCGCAGCTGTTCGAACCAGTCGATGCCGCTGTCGCGCAGCGCCTGGTCGATGTCGCCGCGCGCCAGACCGCGCTGGCCCAGCTCTTCGCGAATGCGCTGCGGGCCATAGCCGGCGCGGGCGCGGTAGGCGACGAAGCTTTCCAGGTAACGCGCCTCCGAGAGCAGGCCCTCTTCGGCCAAACGCTGCAACGCAGCCTCGATCAGCGCCTCGGGGGCGCCGCGTTTGCGCAGCTTGCGCGTCAGCTCTACCCGTCCATGTTCGCGCCGCGCCAGCAGATCCATGGCCGCCCGCCTGACGGCGAGCGGGTTATCCAGCACCACGGACATGCTGCGTAGGCTTAGAAGTCGACTTCGGCGTCGGCCAGGTCATCGACCGAGGCTTTCACCGGTGCACCGCCGACCAGCAGCTTCTCGCGAACCTGGCCCTCGATGGCGCGCGCCACTTCCGGGTTGTCTTCCAAGTACTTGGCCGCGTTGGCCTTGCCCTGGCCGATCTTGTTGCCCTGGTAGCTGTACCAGGCACCGGACTTCTCTACCAGGCCCTGCTGCACGCCCAGGTCGATGATCTCGCCGTTGCGGTAGATGCCCTTGCCGTAGAGGATCTGGAACTCGGCCTGGCGGAAGGGCGGCGCCACCTTGTTCTTGACGATCTTCACGCGGGTTTCGCTGCCCACCACTTCCTCGCCTTCCTTCACCGCGCCGGTGCGGCGGATGTCCAGGCGCACCGAGGCGTAGAACTTCAGCGCATTACCGCCGGTGGTGGTTTCCGGGCTGCCGAACATCACGCCGATCTTCATGCGGATCTGGTTGATGAAGATCACCAGGCAATTGGCGTTCTTGATGTTGCCGGTGATCTTGCGCAGCGCCTGGCTCATCAGACGGGCCTGGAGGCCGACGTGCATGTCGCCCATCTCGCCTTCGATTTCCGCCTTGGGCACCAGGGCTGCCACGGAGTCGACGATGATCACGTCGACGGCATTGGAACGCACCAGCATGTCGGTGATTTCCAGCGCCTGCTCGCCGGTATCCGGCTGCGACACCAGCAGGTCGTCGACATTCACGCCGAGCTTGCCGGCATAGTCGGGGTCGAGGGCGTGCTCGGCGTCGACGAAGGCGCAGGTGGCCCCCATCTTCTGCGCTTCGGCGATCACCGACAGGGTCAGGGTGGTCTTACCGGAGGATTCCGGCCCGTAAATCTCGACGATCCGGCCCTTCGGCAGGCCGCCAATGCCCAGGGCGATGTCCAGGCCCAGCGAGCCGGTGGAGATGGCCGGAATGGCCTGGCGCTCATGGTCGCCCATGCGCATTACCGCGCCCTTGCCGAACTGCTTCTCGATCTGACCCAGGGCAGCCGCCAAGGCGCGCTTCTTGTTCTCGTCCATTTGTATCCTCACGTGCTCAAGGCCTCAGCGGCCGCCGACAACTGTATAAGTAGACAGTATTATTCCACAGGGCAAGTCGCCCGCCTACCCCATTACCGGATTTTCCTCGGCCAGCAAGCGCAAAAGCCCCGCCAGTGCGGCCTCGACCGTTTGTCGGCGCACTTCGCCGCGATCACCGGGGAAGTGTTTGCGCATGCTGTACAGGCGCTCGCCGTCGCCCCAGGCCAGCCATACGGTGCCCACCGGTTTCTCTGCCGAACCGCCGTCGGGCCCCGCCACGCCGCTGACCGCCACCGCGTAGCGCGCCCCACTGCGGGCCTGGGCGCCGCGCACCATGGCCTCGACCACCTCGCGGCTGACTGCGCCGACGGTGCCGAACAACTCGGCCGGCACGCCCAGCTGCTTGCTCTTCTGTGCGTTGGAATAGGTGACGTAGCCGGCTTCGAACCAAGCCGAACTGCCGGGGATACGGGTGATTGCCTCGGCGATGCCGCCGCCAGTGCAGGACTCGGCGGTGCTGACCTGGGCACCGGCGGCTTGCAACTGCCGGCCGAGCTGCGCGGCCAGGTGACTGATGGAATCCATATGCTCTCCGGGGTGAAACGGGCCAGGCCGATACCCTACACTAGGCGCTTTTGCGATTTAAGCCGGACAGTCGAGACCATGACGGACCTCTCCCAGCACACCCCGATTGTGTAATTAGACTGCTGGCGCGCAGCCACAAAATCATAATAAAACTCTTAAAAATCAAAAACTTAAATCAATAACGCTGACCTGCGACATAGCGCGAATCGGGCCTGAAATAGCGTGTTTTGGCGGGTGATTTACCCCAAATTTACCCCACGAAATCGCTTCGCAATCAGGAGCAAAGCGTGGCGTGTAATGTATTGAAGGCGTTTACCGCTGACACAACAGAAGCCTGCGCGCCCCGCTTGCTGGTAACGCCTGTGAGATCAGCGGAATAACGGTCCTGCTGTTTCCTCCCGCCCTATCATGGCCTCGAGTAGCGGCGGCGCATTGCTGCGCCGCCGCCCCTGAGAACCGGACGTGCGAGTCACCCCGCATCCGGCTCAAGCCATTCTTCAGTACCAGAGCTTGGCACCGAACAGTTTGACAGAGCGTTTCGAGGCTCGACGGCGGGCCAGGTATTCGGCCCATGTCGGATCGAACGGATTGGCCGTTCCAGGGACTTTGACGTGGCGAGTGATTGCCACCGTCATCGCACGAAACAGCAGAAGGCCGACAGTCTTGCCGTCAGCAGAGCCTTTCGTGGAGAAGTCACCATTTCGGTCTCCGATCGTCTGGAAGTACCGCTTCCTGATCCACCCTGCACTTTTGGCGGGATGCCTGCGCTTTGCCCATCTCTAGAGCATATGCCAGATGGAATCATCGACTCGATTAAAGGTTGCTTTTGCCTGATTACGCCGTGCTTGTCCGCGCTGCCGCTTAGCCTGCTGCTTCGCATGCAGCGTCTGAGCCGCCGTCACCATGCCAACTGCCTGGCCGCTCAAGTTCAAGCGCGGCGCATTCTCTGTCATGTATGCCCAGTACCGACTTCCTCAGCACCAGGTAGCGATGCCCTACTTGAGCTGTTCGCTGGATATTCCGAGCAGCTCCAGGTGTTGCTCGGCATCGTTGAGAATGCCCCTTCTTCAGCGGAACCTTGGGGGCCGGATTGACCGGGAAGGCCAATGGAAAGTGCTTCTGCAGTCGCCAGATCGCCCCGCAGCGACATTGTCCACGCCTTCTTCCCGTCCCGCCGGGGGCCTGCTGCCATTAGTTCGGACGCTGATCGACTTCCTGGCTGAGCACATCAGGCCATAGCCATCGACGGGTTTCTCAGGGCTCCAGGCCGTCGATGAAGATGGCGATGGCCTCGTCGATCAGTTGCTGCCGTTCCGCGCGCGAGGGGGACTCGATCAGGCCGAGCAGACACTGCAACTGGAACTTCCCGGTCAGCGCATCGAGAAAGATCACGGCCCGCCGCTCGGCACTGCCGGGCGCCACCAGGCCGGCGCCTTCGGCCCAGCTGAAGTACTCCGCGAGGCATCGGTAGGCGGTGCCCGGCGCGGCGTCGAAGAACGACCTGGCCGCCTCGGGCGCGCGCGGCGCCTCGGCGACGATCAAGCGGTGCAACGCCGTGGTGCGAGGCGCCAGCACCACATCGAGGAAGGTCTCGGCGATGGTCGCCAGGGCTGCGCGCAGGGGCTTGCGCTTGAGATCCATATGGGTCAGCGGGTTGACGATCTCTTCGCACAGTCGCGCGATGATCGCCGCGAAGAGGCCGTCCTTTCCCCCGAAGTAGGCGTAGAAGGTGCGCTTCGAACCGCCGATCCGCGCGATCAGGCCGTCCACGCTCACGCCTGCGTAGCCGTCCTCCAGGAACATCTCGGTGGCGACATCGAGAATGTGCCGTCGCTTGGCGGCCTGGCGGGGGCTTTCCAACTGGGTCATGGGCGTTTCCAAGGCTGCGGGGCGCCATAGCCTAACCCGCGCCACTCAAGGCTTCCAGCGAGCTTATTCGACGAATGAGCATAAATATCAGAATTTTTATTCCTCATGAATCTTGATTTCCCTCTTGACCGAGTGGGGTTTAGAGATCAAATTTCACTCAAAGGGTACGGTACCGTACCGTACCTCTCCAACAAACAAGAACAACAGAGGAACTCGCCATGCGTTTCACCCAATTCCTGGAAGGGTCCCACAAGGGGCTGGCCGTCGAACTGTCCGGCAAGCTGTATGGCCTCGCGGAACAGGAGGACGGTTTTCCCGGCACGCTGCACGACCTGCTCAAGGCCGGTCCGGACGCCCTAGCGGCCGCCCATCGGTGCCTGAGCCAGGCCCGCGAGCTGGACCCGGCTGCGATCCGCTACCTGCCCCCCATTGAGCGCCCCGGCAAGATCGTCTGCGTAGGGCTCAACTACGCCGATCACACCAAGGAAAGCCCGTACGAGCAGCCCACCTATCCCACCTTCTTCCCGCGCTTCTCCACCACCCTCGTCGGCCACGGCGAACCCATCATCCGCCCGAACGTTTCCGAGCAGCTGGACTATGAAGGCGAACTGGCGGTGATCATCGGTCGCGGCGGCCGTCATATCGGCAAGGCCCGCGCCCTGGAGCACGTCGCCGGCTACTCGATCTTCAACGAGGCCTCGGTGCGCGATTACCAGTTCAAGTCGCCGCAATGGACCATCGGCAAGAACTTCGATGCCACCGGCGCCTTCGGCCCGACCTTCGTCTCCGCCGACGAACTGCCGCCCGGCGCGCGCGGCCTCGGCCTGACCACCCGCCTCAACGGCAAGATCGAGCAGCAGGGCAACACCGCCGACCTGATCTTCGACGTCGCCGAGCTGATCGCCACCCTCAGCGAAGCCGTCACCCTGGAACCGGGCGATGTCATCGTCTCCGGCACCCCGGCCGGCATCGGCTGGGCCAGGCGCCCGATGCTGTTCATGCAGGCCGGCGATCTGTGCACGGTCGAGATCGAAGGCCTCGGCATGCTGAGCAATCCCATTGCCAACGAAGCCCCGCAGGCCTGACGACCTTCCGCGCCGTTCGCACGAGGAAGACTGATCGCGCCGGCACCCCTGGGGGTGCCGGCCGGCTCGACACCCGCTGACCGCCGACACCCGTTCGGGCCCCGCTGCCGGGCCCGCGGGCCCGGCCGTCCCGGAAAAGAGCCAGCCCGTCCTTCCCGGCGAACGCCAGATCAACGCATTCGTTGCCGGATACCTGCCGCGCCCGGCCAAGGAGGAGCAGCCATGCTGCGCATCAAAGACATCAACCACGTGATCTACCAGCACCAGGACCTCGACGCCATCGAGCATTTCCTGACCGACTTCGGCCTGGTCGTGGCTCATCGCACCGAGCACCGCATCTACCTGCGCGGCACCGGTCCGCTGCCCTATGTGTACATCGTCGAGCGGGCCGCATCGACCGGGCTCAGCGCCATCGCGTTCGCCGTGGAAAGCCTGGACGACCTGCAGACCGCCACACGCTTTCCGGGGGCGTCCGCTATCCAGCCGCTGGCGCATCCGGGCGGCGGGTACTGCGTGACGCTGCACGACCCGGCGGGGCGCAGGATCGACCTGGTGCACGGGATAGAAAGCGTCGAAGCGCTGCCCCAGCGCGCCGCCCTGACCCTCAACTCCGCCGAGGAGAAACGGCGCTTCGGCGACGTGCAGCGCCCAGCCAAGGGGCCGGCCCAGGTGATGCGCCTCGGCCATGTCGCCATCGGCGTGGCCGACATGGCCAGGATGCTGCGCTGGTACCGCAGCGTGCTCGGCATGCTGCCATCGGACCTGATCGTCGAAGGGGACGATGACAGCTGCCCGGCCGCCGCCTTCCTGCGCCTGGATCGCGGTAGCCAATGGACCGACCACCACACCATCGCGCTGTTCCAGGCGGGCAAGGACGTCGTCCACCACGCCTCCTTCGAGGTGCAGGACTTCGACGCCCAGTGCATCGGCCACCAGTGGATGACCGAGCGGGGCTGGAACCCGTTCTGGGGCGTCGGCCGGCATGTGCTCGGCAGCCAGATCTTCGACTACTGGAGGGACCCCTCGGGCAACCTGATCGAGCACTTCACCGACGGCGACCTGTTCAACCACGCCTCGCCGATGAACCACATCCAGGCCTGCGATTCCAGCCTCTATCAGTGGGGGCCGCCGATGTCCGTGGAGTACTTCCTCGGCGGCTGCGGCGAGAGGGAAACCCTTGCCCCGCGCCCGGACTCCCTGCGCAAACGCAGCGTTCAGTAACCACGAGGACCACGACATGAACAACCAACGGCTTTCCGAGCAGGGCCTGGACCTGCTGTTCCGCCAGGCACGCAGCCAGAACGGCTGGCGCGACCGGGCAGTGGACGACGAGACACTGGCGGCGCTGTACGACCTGGTGCGCTGGGGACCGACCAGCGTCAACAGCTGTCCGGCACGGATCGTCTTCCTGCGCAGCGCCGCCGCCAAGCAGCGCCTGCTGCCCGCCCTCAGCCCGGGCAACGTGGGCAAGGTCCTGGGCGCGCCGGTGACCGCCATCATCGGCTACGACGCCAACTTCCACGAGCAACTGCCCAAGCTGTTTCCGCACAACCCGGAGGTCCGCGACTGGTTCGCCGGGCAGCCCGAGCTGATCGAACCCACGGCCCTGCGCAACAGTTCGTTGCAGGGCGGCTACTTCATCCTCGCCGCCCGTGCCCTGGGGCTGGATTGCGGCCCCATGTCCGGCTTCGACCATCAGTTGGTCGACCGCGAGTTCTTCGCCGACGACGGCTGTTTTCCCGGCATGCAGGTGAAAGCCAACTTCCTCTGCAACCTGGGTTACGGCGACCCCGACAAGCTGTTCCCGCGCAGCCCGCGGCTCTCCTTCGAGGAGGCCTGCCTGCTGCTCTGAGAACCCGTGCAAAGCCATTGCTTCAATCGATCCACCTGGCCCGCTGTATCGGCTGCGGCCCCGCCGCTCCCGACCACCCGCCAGGCCAACAAGAACAAAAGGAGAACACCATGTGGCATCAATCGCTGCTGTCCGTCGGCCTGACCGCTTGCCTGGTCATCGCCCAGAGCCTCCCCGCCCAGGCCGGGGAAACCTTCAAGCTGAATGTCGGTGCCAGCCACCCCACCAGCCTGCCCTGGGTAGGTGTGATTCCCGAGCACTTCATTCCCGAAGTCAATCGCCGGGTCGAGGCCCTCGGCAAGGGCTATTCCATTCAGTGGAACGAAACCTACGGCGGCCAGCTGTACAAGGCCAATGCCACGCTGAGCTCGGTCGCCGACGGGATCGTCGACATAGGCTGGGTGTTCAGCAACCTCGAAGGCTCCAAGCAGCCGCTCAGCCAGGTGACCATCTACACCCCCGCCGTGAGTGACGACCCGCAACTGGTCATGGCGGTGTTCAACGAGCTGAACGAAACGCTGCCCGCCCTCAAGGCCGAATGGGAGAAGAACAACCTGGTGTTTCTCGGGGCCTGCAGTGGCGACCCCTACCACCTGTTCACCACCTTCCCGCTCAACTCGGTGGCGGATCTCAAAGGCCGCAAGATATCGACGCCCGGCGTGCTCGCCTCATGGATGCGCGGCACCGGCGGGGTCGCGGTGCAAGGCGCACTGCCCAGCTACTACACCGACATCCAGACCGGCCTCTCCGAGGGCGCGCTGTCTCTCACCTCGGGCGTGATGGGCATCAAGCTCTATGAGGTGGCGCCCTACGTCACCAAGGTCAACCTCGGCTCGACCTACTTCGGCGCCCTTGCCATCAACAAGGACAGCTGGAAGCGCCTGCCACCAGAGGTTCGCCAGATTCTGAAAGACGTCGGCCGCGAGTATTCGCAGAAAATGGGCGAGGCCGTGCTGGGTCTGTATGCGCAGGGCATGCAGCAGATGCAGGCCAACGCGACCAGCAGCCAGCCGCCACTGGTGATCAGCGAGTGGACCCGCGAACAGCGCCTGGCCTGGATCAGCCAGATGCCCAACATTGCCGCCGAGTGGGTCCGCGACAACGAGGCCAAAGGCTTGCCCGCCCGCGAAGTGCTGAGCGCCTACATGAATGCCATGCGTCAGCGCGGGGCACAGCCGCTGCGCAACTGGGATCAGGAACTATGAGTACCTTGAATCCCCGGCAGATGGTCGCCGCGCCCGACCAGACGGCTATCGGCCATGCGGCCAAGCGCAAGCCCTCGCTCTTCGCCTGCCTGGTCGACGGCCTGAACGGCCTGGGCTCGCTGCTGATCTTCGCGATGATGCTGCTGATCTGCGGCGACGTGGGCGCACGCTGGCTGTTCAACCAACCCATTTACGGGGTCGCGGAGATCGTCTCGCTGACCATCGTGGCGATTGTCTTCCTGCAACTGGGCAGCACCCTGCGGCACCAGAGGATGGCACGCGCGGACATCTTCATCGATGGCTTCATCGCGCGCTCACCCCGTCTCGGGCACCTGCTGCAGGCGCTGTTCAACCTGCTCGGCCTGGCCGCTTGTGGGGCCATGTTCGCGGCGACGGGGCCGCTGCTGCTCGCCGCCTGGAGCGAAGGCGAGTACCTCGGCGTCCAGGGCCTGTTCACCGCCCCGATCTGGCCGATCCGCCTGATAGTACTGATCGGCGCGCTGGTCACGGCCCTTCAATACCTGCTGCATCTCATTGCCGACTGCCGAGCCTGCCTGGTCGTCGGCAAGGCACAAGAGGAGTAACCGCGCCATGACACCTATTGAGATAGGCCTGCTCGCAATCGCCCTGATGCTGGTGGCGATCTACCTTGGCATGCATATCGGCATCGCCCTGATCATGATCTCGTTCGGTTGCGTGGCGGTGCTGCGCGACCCGGAAATCGCCACCCGCATGGTCGGCGCGGCGGTCAACGACTCGATCAGCGACTACCTGTTCGGGGTGGTGCCGCTGTTTGTCCTGATGGGCATGCTGGTGGCCATCTGCGGCGTCGGCAAGGACTCCTTCGACGTCGCCGAATGGCTGCTGCGACGGATTCGCGGTGGCCTGGGCATGGCGACTGTCGGCTCGAACGCCACGTTCGCCGCCATCACCGGCGTCAGCATCGCCTCGGCTGCCGTGTTCACCAAGATCGCCGTGCCGGAAATGATGCGCCATGGCCACACCGCGCGCTTCTCGGTGGGCGTGGTCGCCGCCAGCTCGATCCTCGGCATGCTGATTCCGCCCAGCCTGCTGCTGATCGTCTATGGCGTGCTGGCCGAAGAGTCGATCGGCAAGCTGTTCATCGCCGGCCTCATTCCTGGGCTGCTGCTGACGTTCCTGTTCTGCCTGCTGATCGTGCTGATGACCCGCTACTGGCCGAGCTTCGTCGGACAGTCGCAGGTCGCCGAGGGCCTGCGGAACACGGAGACCGTCGCCTCGGCGAGCAAGAAGGCGCTGCCCATTGCCACACTCATTCTGCTGGTGCTGGGTGGCCTGTACAGCGGCGTGTTCACCCCCATCGAAGCCGGCGCCGTGGGCGCGCTGGGGGCGTTCTGCCTGGCGCTGGCGCGGCGGCGCTTGACCCTGGCGAAATTCTGGCAGGTGCTGGTCGAAACCGGGCACGTCTCGGTGGCCGTGCTGTTTCTGATCATGGCGGCCAGCCTGTACAGCCGGATGCTGGCGATGACGGGGCTGCCGGGTGGCATTGCCGAATTGATGAGCGGCCATGCCCTCGGCCCCTACCAGTTTCTGCTCATGTACATCGCCGTGCTGCTGATCTTGGGTTGCATCCTCGATTCGGTATCCATCCTGCTGATCCTGGTGCCCATCGCGCTACCCATCGCCCAGGCCTTCGGCATGGATCCGATCTGGTTCGGCCTGATCACCGTGGTGGCGGTGGAGATCGGTCTGATCACGCCGCCGTTTGGCATCTCCGTCTACACGGTGAAAGCCGCCCTGGATGATCGCAGCATCAGCATCAAGGACATCTTCATCGGCGTGCTGCCCTTCATCGGCTGCATGTTCTTACTTCTGGCCCTGATGATCGCCATACCCGGCATCAGCACCGCACTGGTTCGTTGACCCCCCCCACAAGAGAGCGCTTTACATGAACAACAAGAAAATTGACAGTCGGGACATTGTGGAACTTTGCCGAAACAAGGGATTCCTCGCCAAGCAACTGTTCTCCATCAGCACCCATTCGGCCGGCAACCTCGACAAAGTGATGGAACATGTTGAAGAACACCTGGCTTTTCAAGTTGAACTCGAACGCGAAGGCATCATGTTTGCGGCCGGCCCGATATTTGCCGATAACGGCAGTGCCTGGCTCGGCGAAGGGCTAGTGATCGTTCGCGCGGCATCCCTGGCCGATGCCGAACGTATCGCCGCCTCCGACCCCATGCACCGCAGCGGCGCGCGAACCTACTGCGTCCGTCCCTGGCTGGTGAATGAAGGCAGCATGACCGTGCGCGTCAGCTACTCAACCGGCCAGTGCGAAGTCCTCTGAGCCCCCTTCGACTGCGCCAGCGTGCCCATGGGAGATGCCTGAATTGACCGAGCAAAACCTCGAACTGCTGATAACGGAGCTGGAAGCCCTGCGCCACCGGGCCATGTGCGAGGCCGACAGCGCCGCGCTGGAACAGCTCTTGGCCCCTGATCTGCTGTATATCCATTCGGATGGTACATGCGATGGCAAACAGGCCTATCTCCAGGGTCTGCGCTCACAAAAATGGCGCTACCAGAGGATCGAATGCCACGCACAGGCTGTTCGTATCGAAGGCGACTGCGGCGTGGTCAGCGGACTCATGCAGATGAATGTCGTGATCGCCGGCCAGGCCCTGGCCATGACCAGCCGCGCCCTCGGCGTCTGGGCAAAACGCAGGGAGGGCTGGCAATTAATTGCCTGGCAGGCAACTCGATTAGTTTGATGATTTAACGCTTCGCGTAATTCCAAGTCATACGAACTTGAATGACGCGCGATTGATAGCAGCCAAACAACGTTCAGTTTAAACCAGGCACTACTTGGGCAACGCCCAGTTACCTGGCCGGGACTTTATTTTTCGGAGATTACCCATGTCCACAACTTTGCAGCATTACATCGATGGCCATCTGGTCGAAGGCCGCAGCGGGCGCTTTGCCGATGTCCGCAACCCGGCAACCGGCCAGGTCAGCGGCACGGTGCCTCTGGCCACAGGCAGCGAACTCGACGCAGCGGTGGCGGCAGCCCAAGCCGCCTTCCCAGCCTGGGCGGCTACCACCCCGTTACGCCGTTCGCGGGTGCTGAACCGCTTCAAGGAGCTGCTGGAGCTAAACGCCGAAAAGCTGGCGGCATTGATTACCGCGGAACACGGCAAGGTGCATTCCGACGCCTTGGGCGAGGTGGTGCGCGGCCTGGAAGTCGTGGAATTCGCTTGCGGCGGCCCCCACCTGCTCAAGGGAGAAGTCAGCGAGAACATCGGCAGCTCGATCGACTCCCACTCGCTGCGCCAGCCGCTCGGGGTCGTCGCCGGCATCACCCCGTTCAACTTCCCGGCCATGGTCGCCCTGTGGATGTTCCCGGTGGCCCTGGCCTGCGGCAATACCTTCGTGCTCAAGCCCTCCGAGCGCGACCCGTCGGCTGCCTTGTTCCTCGCTGAACTGTTGCAGGAAGCGGGCCTGCCCGCCGGCGTGTTCAACGTGGTCAACGGCGACAAGGAGGCGGTGGACGCGATCCTCGCCCACCCCGACATCCAGGCGGTGAGCTTCGTCGGCTCCACCCCCATCGCCCGCCACATCTATGCCACCGGCGCGGCCAACGGCAAGCGCGTGCAGGCCCTGGGCGGCGCCAAGAACCACATGGTGGTGATGCCCGACGCGGATCTCGACAAGACCGCCGACGCGCTCATGGGCGCGGCCTATGGCGCCGCCGGCGAGCGCTGCATGGCGATCTCCATCGCCGTGGCCGTTGGCGATGCCACCGCCGATGCATTGATCGAACGCCTCGCCCCCCGGGTGAAGGCGCTGCGGATCGGCCCGGGCACCGACCCCCAGGCGGAAATGGGACCGCTCATCACCCGCGAGCATCGCGACCGCGTGCGCAGCTACGTCGACATCGGCGTCGAGGAAGGCGCCAGCCTGGTGGTCGATGGCCGCGAATTCCGCATGCAGCGACTGGGATTCGAGAACGGCTTCTACCTCGGCGGCAGCCTGTTCGACCAGGTCACCCCCGAGATGCGCATCTACCAGGACGAGATCTTCGGCCCGGTGCTCGGCGTGGTGCGGGTGAAGACCTACAAGGAGGCGGTCGAGCTGATCAACGCCCACCAGTACGCCAACGGCACCGCCATCTTCACCCGCGACGGCGATTCGGCGCGCATGTTCGCCCACGAGATCCAGGTCGGCATGGTCGGCATCAACGTCCCCATTCCGGTGCCCATGGCCTTCCACAGCTTCGGCGGCTGGAAGAACTCGCTGTTCGGCGACCACCACATGCACGGTCCCGAAGGCGTGCGCTTCTACACCCGCCTGAAGACCGTCACCTCACGCTGGATGAGCGGCATCCGCGGCGGCGCCGACTTCGTCATGCCGACCATGAAGTAAGCAACCGGCAGCCACCCTGCCCCCTCGGCGCCCGGAGGGTTCCCCTCCGGGCGCCAGTCAACTCGGAACCAGACCTCGATGAACACACAACAATTACAAAAACGCTTTTGCAAGGTACTGATCACTGGCACGCTCGGCTTGGCCGCGGGCGCCCAGGCCATGGACTGGAGCGACACCTTCGTCGGCTTCCGCTACGGCGAACACTTCACCGAACCCGCGGTGGGCAAGAAGGTCCAGAAGGAGATCTATCAGCTCGGCCATGCCAGCGGCTATTCCCATGGCCAGCACATCTTCAATCTCGACATCCTCAAGTCCGACGCCAACGACCCGAAGAAGGACAGCGACTCCGGCGCGCTCGAGGCCTACCTCGTCTATCGCCACCAGCTGTACCTGAGCAAGGTCTTCGACCGTTCCTTCGCCTTCGGCCCGGTCAAGGAAGTCGCCTTCAGCAGCGGCTTCGAACTGAACTACAAGAACACCGACTTCTCGACCCGCAAGCGCCAGGTTCTGCTGGGCCCGACCCTGAAATTCGACGTACCGGGCTACCTGGACCTCAGCCTCTTCTACTCCATGGAGTGGAACCACTGCGGGCTGCCCGCCTGCCAGACCGAGAACATCCAGTTCGATCCCTACTACGTCGTGCACCTGGCCTGGGGGCTGCCCTTCGAGCTGCTGGACGTGCCGTTCAAGTTCCATGGCTTCGCCAGCTACAAGACGGAAAAGGGTGAGGACTACTTCCGCCGCGACACCGGCGAGGAAAGCCTGATCCGCACCGCCCTGATGGTCGATGTCGGCAAGCTGGCATTCGGCCAGAAGAACAAGCTCTGGTTCGGCCCCGGCTATGAATACTGGCGGCACAAATACGGCGCTGTTAACAAACCTGGGGTCAACACCTATGCCCCGACGTTGCATGCCGAGTGGCATTTCTAGAGCGGCAACTTCCGGGAGGTGGCGGGGATGGTGCGAGCCAGGCGCCATCCCGGTCACTCTGGCGCAAACGCTCGGAATCGCTCATGGCGGCGACGCCATCTGCGGCGACTCTGCGTGCGGAAATCGGATGCGGGTCGCCAGGCTAGGGCCAATCCAGGACAACTGACTTGGCAGCCCTGCCCCCTCATTACTCACGAACATCGCGGAAGGCCAATATAGAGCCTGGGTTTTCGAGCTTAGGCGCTAAGGCGCTCCTGTCATTGTACTCAGGCATCGAGCTCCCTCGGGCCTTAAGCGCGGCCGACTCGGAGGTGAGAGGTTGTCAACATGTAGATGACTCCTCAGCCCTGACATTTTCAACGGTTGGTGCGCTTACGAAACTGTCCCGGGGCGATGTCGAACATCTCGCGGAAGCGCCGCTGAAAATGCGAGGAGGTCACAAAACCGCTGGCAATGGCGACTTCAAGCAGGGGTTTATTAGTGTACTGCAGCAACTGACGCGCGTGGGTCAGCCGCAACTCCAGGTAGTAACGCGGTGGCGTCGCCTTCACATGTTGGCAGAACAGGCGCTTCAGATGGCGCCTGGAAATGCCCGCATACTGCGCGACCTCGTCGACCCCGATAGGGTCTTCGATATTGCTGTTCATCAGCTCCAGTGCGGTTTTCAGCGATTGCGGCAAAGTCGGGTCGATATCGATCGAAACCACGGAAACGTCAAAGGTTTCGCGCATCTTGTCGCAACTCAGCACCTCCTCCACCGCGCTCACCAGTTCCTGCCGCGTGCCGCGGCGCACCACCTTCAGCATCATGCTCAAGGAGCTGTTGGCCCCTGCGCAACTGATCCGCCGCCGGTCGACCACATGCGAATGCCCCGTCACTTTTACCTTGGTAAACAGCTCGGCCATCATCACCCAGCCATCGGGATGAAAGGCGCACTCGTAGCCGTCCAGCAGCCCCGCCTCGGCGATTAAGTAGGCGCCGTTCCACAGGCCGCCAAGCATGGCGCCGGCGGCGTCGGCCTGGCGCAGCTTGGTTCTGAGCAGGGGATCGGCCTGCAGCTGCACGCGAAAACCGCCGCAGACCAAGATCAACTGTTGCTGGCGCTCCTGCAGGTCGGCCAGACGGAAACCCACTCGATCATCAACAAGCCTCCCGAGCCCGCTTGGCTTAAGGGATAGGCTGAAATTGAAATGGGCATTACCGTCACCTCTACCGTCAATCGCGCAGAGCTTTTACTGACGCGGGAGATAGATCGATTTGTGGGGCGACGGAACTGGCAACGCCATCATCAATCAGCCTTCATATTATCCGCACCCCGCCCCCGGGACGAGCCCGAACATGCCGTCGCCGAATCAGGGGCCGAGGAGTTACCCGTCCTCAATCTCACCTACGCCACAGTAGGTTGCCATCCTGAAACCCTCGGGCTAGAGTGCGCCCGTCGTGGTCAATCCCACGACCGGGTGTAGCAACCCGGGATACCAAGATGCGGCAGCGTCATAGCGTGTAGCCAGTGCCCCGGCACTGCGTTACCGCGTCTCTATGGTGGGCCGTACGGGGCAGGCTTTTGCCTGGCCGGTTCCCTTGGTTCCCGGGTTGCTACCCCCGTGCGGTCCGCCTCCATATTGTGTAGCAACGATTGGTGGCGGCTCCTTAATCGAACCAAGGAGCATAAGGAAAATGCGCTACCCCTTTTTTACCCGAGAGCTCCGCCTTGGGCTGCTGGTCTTGCTGTCCACCTCTGATCAGGAGGTGTGCCATGGCTGAGTTCGAATCCTGCGTCGTACCTTTTCCGCTGCAGCGAAGCCCGCTGCATGAATCCGAGCGCTCTCCCCACCCCTCTGAAGCTGCGGCTGAACTACGCGGCGTAATGCTCAGCAATCTGCTGGATCAACTGGCTGAACCTGATGGGCTGCAGCCGGCAGATCTACGCGTACGGATCGCCGCATATTCAGCCTTGGATCTGCTGGACGAGATGGTGGTGCTCTATCGCCGCGCTCTCTCCGAAGTACGAGGAGGTGCCAGATGAGCAAGGGCGTTATGACGTGCCTGCCACCTCACGATGGCCACCCAGGTGTCGAAATCATCTGGGCTGCCGACTGCAGGGAAGCGTTCAACCAGGGCGTGAAGCTTGCCCAGAACTGGCTCGACAACGCCCGCAGCGGCTGGCTCTGGGCAGTCATGATCGCCGAGCGTGACTTACTGCCATGTGCGATAGAACGAAGAGCCTTCGAAGTGGGCTTCCTCAGCCGGGTCCACCAGCGCATATGCTCTCACAGGTGCTGCGGCCAGGCGGCTAAACCTGTTTCCTTGGAACTGTAAAGCGGATGTTCGCGAGCCGGCCTTGCCGGCTCGCGCTAACCTTCACATGCCGTCAAATTTTGGGGACGCCCCGATAACGCGGGCGCCCTAAAACAGGCCGAGAACGGCCACACGAGGACAGCCCCCAATGCGCTGTGGTTTGTAGAACTCTACGGCGGCAGAATCTATCGACTGAGCCCTCTCCTCACCCACTGAGCGCAGTACAGCCAGCCGATACAAAGAGGCAGGTCGTCTGCGTACACAAGCATGCTGGCTGCTATCTAGATCGGGTGAATTTCATTACGAATCTCTTTGATACTAGCAATTGCTGCTTTTGCAGAACTCAATGCCTGTAGTGCGCTGTCTATTTCCTGCCCCGCCTCCAAGAGAGATAGAGCGCAATCAATGCTTTCTTCTGCCATGGAGATGAGGGTGTTTATCTTCGCATGAAGTATACGATGTTTTCTTACAAGAACCCTGCTAGCGCGATTTAACCCAAGCAGCACAATTAAATAGGTGGATGGCCCTTGAAGAGGATAAAGAGTTCCTGCTAGCTCAACTTGAAAGTACTGGTGTCTATCGCACCGAAATGGATCTATAAACCCTACTGCACCGTCGTGAGTGGCTGTTGTACTCGTCCCGACAGGCCAATGAGAAGATTTATTTCTGTTGCATTTCCCGCATGATAACACTAAATTGTTAGGATTATTTTTTAGGTCGGGAAAGTGCTCTTGAGGGCGAAAATGATCAAGAGCAAAACCTTCGTGCCCATTTTCCTCTAATGTGACATCACAGTAAACGCATCTATTTTGACAGTCCGCATGAATTACTTCACTGTATGACGCATAAGCGTAGAAGTCGCCACAGGCCTTGGCTCTATAGTTTTCGGTTCGAACAATTTGGGGGAAGAATAGGTGCTTCATATTTTTTTAGAGAGCCCACTTTCTATTTGAGAAATCCTTTCCTCCAAAGCCTCAAGTTTCTTTAGCTTTTCCTCGCTAATTATTTCTTCCACTTCGAATGAAGAGTCTCTTAGATAACCCAGCTCTTTGAGTTCCTCCTTTTCGTCTTCAGCTAACTCTCCTCTTACAGATTTTCTTAAGAGCAGCTCAAAGCGTACATTCCGATTACCCATGATTTCTAGGTACGAATCTATTCTACGAAGTATCCTAGCGCCAACTACATGTTTCTTAGCGGAAAGATCCTGCTTATTCAGAATATCCTCGACTTGCATCTCCCCTTCCAGCAGCTCTTCAGAGTCAACAAAGCTGGTGAGTATATAGATGGGCATTTTGTTATTTAAGGTACGAAGGTACGCCGCAAGCTCAATACCGTAATACTGCGCCACGCCAGATTCTTTAAGCTGCTCATCAAGGATAATGGCTACTACGCTTGGATCCTCAACTAAAAAACTCATATCACCCACATGAGGTTTTGGCTCGACCCCGAAAACCTCAGGGACTCCCTCCCCCTTGGGAAAACAGTCCTGAAGCATCAAGGCATACGTTTCGCGCTGATCTTCATTTTCATCGACGAATAGTATTTTCATTCTTGAACTCCGGACTTTGCAAGTGGCACTTTTATTAGGAATCGAGCCCCGCCCAGCGCTCCTTTATTAGCGAGTTCAATTGTTCCGCCAGAGTGCTCCTCCACAAAAGTCCTGACAATAGAAAGCCCCATACCCGTTCCTACTGTGTCACCTCTCTGGTTGCGCTTCGTAGAGAAAGTCGCTTTGAAGATATGCGACTCTACTCCTGCCTCAATACCGCAGCCGCTGTCTTCGAAGAAGACTATGCAGTTACCATCATCCACGGCGACAGTTATACGAATTTTCCTTTCGCTTGCTGGCGTATCCTGTAATGCCCAACAAGAATTAGTTATTAGGTTAGCAAATATGCTTTCCCAATCAATTTCGAATGCTTTTATTAAAGGCGGCAAAGGACTAGACAGCACTAATTCCGCAGTTGTCTTCCTATTGGCCAGTACATCTTCGAAGCTGTTGATTACATTTGAAGCGACAGTCGCCAGGTTAAATGTCCTGCGAGTCCTTTTGTCTCGCCTAACGTTACCTAGAGAGAAATTTCCGAAAATTTTTATGTAATTGAGCGATTTCTCGATCTGGTCGAATCTTTTGTTTGCAAACTCAACAACGTCTACAGGCAGCATGAAAAAGCCATCATTGACTCTAGTTCTGAGCAGTGAGCCATTGGTAATTGCATTGGATATGGCTGCGAGAGTTTCATGCCCAAATGAGACAGATAGAATTCCAAGCGACGCCAAATTTGCCAGCGTGTCTTTCTCTGCTTCCAGTTGATCAACTTTCTCTTTGACACGCGCAGTGCGCTCACTTTCTTCGCTCAAGGTCGCTTCGATTTCTTCGAGCTGCTGCTTGACTTGAACCTGATTTGATTCTGATTTGATTCGCTTGATAGCCTCAATTACGTCTTTATATGTATTGAAGCTTTTGTCAACATGCTCCGACAACCCAACCACTAGTGGTCTTTTTTCTTTTTCTTCCTTGGCCTTGGTTTGGATATGCTTCTCGAAAAGCTCAACGCACTTTAAGGCAAACTTGCGCAATTCAAAGTAGGCTGGTGTCTCTGTCAGGCCTTCTCGGTTAGTCTGATCAACAAGATTGGGGTTCTGATTACGCCCAATGAACACTGCGCCTACTACCTGGTTATAGCCTATACGCCAGTTGTCCATAGTTATACTTTCCGGGTTGATGACCCGGCGCATGGCTAATCCCAGCCAGTCCCCTTCGCCACTAGGGTCGCCATAGGGTTTGACTCGGAAATGATCCCTATAGATCCTGACGCCTTGGTTACTCTTCAGAAAGCCTCTAATGTCTTTAGGTTTGAATTTGTCAGTATTTATCTCTCGACTAGCTATATTTCTCATGAAATACAAAGTAAAGCTTAACGGTCCGCAGCGAGGTACTTTTTCCCCTCCCGGCATCCAGCTTTCCCAACTAACAGGGATCGCTGGCTCACTCAACTCTCCATTTCCATCATATATTGAAACAAGAACTTCATTACTAGCAGAGATCGATGACTCCAGCCGCCACTCTGCCGCTTCAAGAAAGTGCTCGGAGGAAACAAACCCGTCTAGACTAGGAAACCTACCATTTGTATTGAATTTTACCTTAAAGTCTAGATTCTTTGAAAAAGGAGAAACAAGCAGCGAAAGCTCCTTCCTAAGTTCTTCTAAGAACTCCTCACCCCAAGAATCTTTTAGCCCTGTCAAGACGTATTTTGAGCCTTTCCCTTTATCATTCATAGGAAAGTTTATACTAGGCATAGTGCACCTATCTATCTCAAACACATCATGCCTGATACTGTCTAACTCCGCGCTCTTTACTTGATTATATTTATCCCAATTTACATCTACCTCATAAATACTCTTGCAAGCCTCAGTCTTTGTATAAAGCTTCAAGTTATTGCACAGCCGGTCAATACCTAGGCGCCCCAGTCCTTTGGCACCGGTATAGACGCGCTTTTTATTGCTTAGCCCCAATTCACTCTTATGGGTTGTACCTATACGCATCCACTTTGTGAGCAAGAGAGTTTTATCCATACCATCACCGTCATCAGTGATGGTTAATTTAGGAGTCTTAGTATCCAGCCCTTCAAAGGATATCTCAACAATCTCTGCATCAGCATCATAAGCGTTTTTAACAAGCTCACTGATAGCCACTAACGAACTAGATATACTTTCACGACCTAGCTGAATTGCGACTCGAGCCTCCACAGTGAATGGGTGGTCGCCTATCTTCTTTCTAGTTTCCATCAGCCGCTCCCCCTATGGGAATTCCTTTAACTACACCCACTGTTAGATGCCTGCATCTAATTTTTTCATTTATATAATTATTTACATGCTCAGTTCTAAAAAAATCTAAAATTCTCTGACAAGAAAGCAGGCTTCGATCTTTTGGCGCGAGTATTATGATATGGTTCTCGACCGCTACAAGCTCTGAGCAGTTAACCACAGTACCAACTATTCTATATTTATCTTTAGGGCTTGAGGTGCGCCTAATAGCCACAAAGGGTGGCTGTGCTTTTCTTCCGGCGTGGCAGATTCGCTCAGGTAGTAAGTCCACGGTTTCCCATGCTGGAAGAATCTTTGCGTGCGCAAATGGCGCCTCTGTACCAATAACTTTGTCTCTGTGAGGTACAACCGGACCAACCGAAACATCAAACTTTTCCATCAATAAGGTGATGGGCGAGCTCTTTGCTGCCACCTGCTCGACAATGACCTCTTCTTGAGCATATTTTATTTTGCCTTGCAAAATAAAAACATCAACTTGGACTCCAGGCTCGAAGCTTCCGAATGTTTCCATTGTGCAGTCAGCTGTTTTCAATAAACGACTGCGCCATTGTGCATACCTTGTCCCGCTACGAAGAACATCAGGTAAAATGCCTAAAAACCTACCACTGGCGGGTAGTATTTCAGCAGCATAAACAACAAAAAGTGATGCGGCATTAAACCTACCCGAGGTCCAGGCAATCTCGCCACTTGCATCTATGTGACAGAAGGGAGGATTCATTATTACCCCTCCAATTTTTCCGCAATAGGACTTGTACTCCTTTAGAAAGTCTCCGACCTTAACATTAGAAAGTATTGATAGTATTTCACCGGGAGTCTTCTCGCCAGATGGTACGGCTCCTTTGCTCAGTGCCAATTTTACTAATTTCTTCCTGGCGATCTTTACAAAGCTTTCGTTTATATCTACTCCGTACAGCCTGGAGTTCCACTCTGACAATGTAACTTCTAAACTTGGTGATATTTCGAAGGTTTCGGCCAACGCTACAAGTAAATTTCCTGACCCACAGGCTGGGTCGAGTATCGCACCGTCGCCCAAAGAGTAGCTAAATTTCTCTACTGCTAGCCTTGACAATTCGGCAGGTGTAAAAAAAACTCCTTGATGCTTTCGCTCTACCGGGCTTAGCTCCATTAGAGCAAGCACTTCATCATTGTCTAGGCAGGATAAACCCAGTTGCTGATATAGAGGCGATTCAGCGGCACAAGAGTAGTCAAACGCATTACTAGGAGCAGTGTTAGTAGGACTATTATGACTATCCACGCTAACCAGGCGCGGATCCTCTACAAATACATTAATGCTCAATCTACTTGCTCCGTCCTAGCATGGAGGCTTGGGACTGTCTCAGAAAATCGAATCTCCATTCCCAATACAGCGAGTACCGCTAGTAGTTTTCGAGCTCCAAACTCAGCAGCACGACCACGCTCAAATCTGGAAAGAGACTCTTGGGTTATGCCGGCTTTCTCGGCGACCTGTCCTTGTTTGACGCCCAAGGCGTGCCGGCGCTGTGCTACCGCTTCTCCCAGCTGACTCAAGCTCTGCATTACTCGTTCCATGCTTCTTTTGATTTATAAATCAAAAATTTAACTGATCTTTAGCTGCAGTGCGAGCGGCATTTCCATCAGATTGGGCCGGAAAAAGCTGCACCGCTGCAGCTTAGCGATTGGGTCAGGCTTCTTTGAGGAGCGCTACTACGTGCTGGATAGGCCCTTCTGCTCTGGAGGCCTCCAGGTTCTAAAGACGGCCTTCTAAGTCTCTGCGGATCAGTCTGCTTTTGGTCGCCTCCGGCCAGTTGTCGACTGACGAAACACGCATGCCATCCCCCCCATGGTGACGCTTTCCCTGCTCCAAACGCAGGGGTTCTTGCCCCCTCAAAATCAATAAAAATAGACGGTTTCCACCCGACCGCTGCGCTGGGTGGAGCCTCCGCGATTTTTCCTGATTTTTTCACGACCGCCTTAGTCGCCCTAGTCGGCAGGGGTTCATGCGCAGCGCAAGCGCAGAACCCTGAAGACGAAGGAGCGAAAGTCATGAGCGAAGAAATCAGGATCTACGTTGCCGACCTGGCCGCCTACAACGCCGGTCACCTGCATGGCGTCTGGATCGATGCCACCCTGGAACTGGACGACATCCAGGCGCAGGTCAGTGCCATGCTGGCGGCCTCGCCGGTCGAGGGTGCGGAGGAGTATGCCATCCACGACTTCGAGGGCTTCGACGGCTACCGCCTCGGCGAGTACGAGGGCCTCGATAACGCCCACGAGATCGCCTGTTTCATCGAGGAGTACCCCGAGTTCGGCGGCGCCCTGCTCGCTCACTTCAACGACCTGCAGCAGGCGCGCAAGGCGGCCGAGGAAAATTACTGCGGCTGCTACAGCTCGCTGGCCGACTACGCCCAGGAACTGACCGAGGAAACCACCAGCATTCCGCAGCACCTGGCCATGTACATCGACTACCGCGCCATGGCTCGCGACATGGAGTACAACGGCGACGTGTTCACCCTGGAGACCGGCTTCGAGCAGGTGCACGTGTTCTGGAATCGCTAACCCAGCGGAAGGCACCAGGGCGACCCGGTGCCTGTTTTTTGCGCCCCTGCCCTGCCGGCCACCCGCGCGCCCCACCCGCAAGACTGATGCAAAGTCGCGCGCAGCCAGCGATCAGACTGCTGCAGCCGCGTTGTGCCGCCTGCTGACTAAGACGATTACGGTCTTACGGTTTTACCCAAATCCGGCGATCCGTATCCACGGAATTACGGATTGGTGGGGACGCGGATTTACGCTTTTACGGATTTACGGAAAACCGTAGAACCGCACCTTCGGAGACTGCAGCCACTCACGCCACGTGCCGCCCGTTGGGCGAGACTGCGAGACGCGAGTTCGCACACGAACAGGCCAGGGGCTACCAATGAGGCCCGCCTGTTCACCCTTGAGTCACGCTCAACGACAGCGGCCAGAAACGCCTCCAGAGCCCCTTAGAAGGCTCCAGCCGCTTTACCACACCTGCGCCCTCCCCCAAGTCACCTGAAGCACCTCAACGCGCTCCTGGACCGTTTCCGGCAAGCGCGCACAGGCCCGGAGGGCGACCATCGGCGCTAACTCCAGCACGAGAATGATGCGCCGCAGATCGTGACGCCTCTCCTGAGCGCAGTTATCTCGAGCCTGCCCGCACCCAGCTCCGGGATCGGCGCCAACCCCAGCCTAGGAAACCGATGAAACATCGCAGCGCTTGCACCCTAGGCGACCGGGTCTCCGGCGCGTGCCGTAAACGGCACGGGGATAACTTCGGGAAAAGCTGTGAATCGCGACGTGCTTTCAGGCGTACGCCGGCCCGTGCTATCAGGAGCACGCCGCACGTGCCATCAGGCGCACGAACTCCTCTGCAGCCCACGGCTGGCGTGGCTTTCAGCCTCCCTTAACTTAACTAACTTAAAAGCTCTAACTTGTTATTGGGGCCGCGCCCAATTGTGGACAGGTGCCGAACGGGGCGATTGGGCCGGGGAGAAACGGCCATGATCGTCGCCCTGCTCAACCAAAAAGGCGGGGTGGGCAAGACCACCCTAGCCACCCATATCGCCGGCAAACTGGCCCTTCGCGGACAGAACGTCATCTTGCTCGATGCCGACCCGCAGGGCTCGGCGCTGGACTGGACACAGCAGCGCAGCCAGCAGGGCTTGCCCAGGCTGTTCAGCGCCGTCGGCCTGGCGCGAGACGCTGCACCAGGAGGCCCCGGAGCTGGCTCGTCGTGCCGATCACGTGATCATCGACGGGCCACCGCCATCGCCTCCCTCGCCCGCTCGGCGTTGCTGGCGGCAGATCGCGTGTTAATCCCGGTGCAGCCCAGCCCCTACGACCTGTGGGCCAGCGCGGAGATGGTCAACCTGATCCGCGAAGCGCAGGTGTTCAGGCCCACGCTGCGCGCGGTATTTGCCATCAACCGCCGCGTCAGTACTAAGGTGATCGGCCGAGAACCACGCAGCGCCCTGGCCGACCAGCCGCTGCCAGCGCTGCAGGCCGACGTATGCCAGCGCATCGCTTTCGCCGGGAGCGTGGCAGCCGGTCGCCTGGCGTGCGAACTGGCACCGGACAGCGTCGCCGCGCGCTAGGTCAGCAGCCTGATCGACGAGCTGCTGAAGTGGTCGCCATGAGCGGCAAACGCATCGGTCTCGGTGCACATCCGCTGGCCGATCCACGGGCCGAAGTCTGGGTACGCCAGGGCGCTATCATCGACAACGGAAAGGTCGAACGCTACAGCACTCGGCTGACTCTAGACGTGACGCCAGCACTGCGCACGCGCCTCAAGCTGGCGGCCTTCGCCCCCGGCGTGACCATGGCGAAAATACTGCGCGAGGTGCTAAAGCAGCAGGCCACGTCATGACGCTGGGGACTCACCAGGCATGGCGACCGCTGACACTACTCGCAGGCAGCATATTCGCCTTGGGCTGGGCAGCACTCGCAACGTCGCCACCACGGCAGGTCTACAACCTCCTATAACGTGCCTGCCGGCTGGTATCGCACTTCGCCGGCCAATTCATTGGGGCCTGGCGATCTGATGCTGGTTCACCTAATGCAATGGCTGGCAGCACGGCTTCCTGCTGGCGAAGGCACCGTTGTTGGAGGCTGTGGCGACGATGGTGCCGCAGCACGTTTGCATACAAGGTCGTCAGAGACGATACGCATCAATGGCGTCCTAGCTGCCAGACGCTTGGGGGTGGTAACGACAGCGGCGCGCGCTGCCAGTCTGGCAGGCCTGTCGGCGCCTGGCTGGCGCTGAAATACTCCTGCTCAAGCGCACCAACCAGAAGTCATTCGACAGTCGCCACTTCGGCACAGTGTCTGTCGATGAGATGATCGTTCGGGTGCAGCTCTTGTGATCGGGCTCAGGTCTATGAGCTGTCCAATATCGCGTCGATCATGATATCGATAGCGTATGCTCAGACTGCGTATTCAAGCAGCGCGGAGCTGCAGATACGTCTGCCCTCGGCTGCCGCCCAGCGACGTCGAGGTCCTTAGTATCCCCCAACCTGATTACCCTGCTCAGGAGCACAAAGGCACGGAAAAAGCGGAGGGCAAGATAAAAGGGGGCGGCACTTCGTTGGCCCGGAAAGCAGTCTGCACGGGGGTTGGAGACGGCACCCATTGATCGCA
This sequence comes from Pseudomonas sp. AOB-7, assembly GCF_003696305.1. GTDB lineage: Bacteria > Pseudomonadota > Gammaproteobacteria > Pseudomonadales > Pseudomonadaceae > Aquipseudomonas. The sequence goes on from NZ_RFFK01000004.1 coordinate 441,016, forward strand.
TCAGCGTGCCGTATATGCCCCATAGCAGCGTCATCGCTGGCGCTGTAGCGTGCCTAATGCGCTGCACTACGATCCACTTAGAGAGCTGCTTGAGCAATAGCGCTGCGAGCAGGATGTGAATCGCCCCAGCTGCGCAGCTTTTTGCTCACCAGTACGGTGACTTTCAGCGACTTAAATCCCTGTAAGCGGCGTCTTTTCTAGGCTATAGGTCTTTGCGCAAAAACTTGCACAGCAGTGCGCAATTTGTTGCGCAACAATCTGTGCGACGCCGCTCAATATGACCATGCACGCCTACCTGGTCACGACAAGCTACTGATTTTATTGAAATTAAATTAATTGGCACGCCACTCGCTATAAGCCTGGCTCCCGGATCATTCACGATCCATGACCCAGGCAAGGAGAGC
>NZ_RFFK01000040.1 GCF_003696305.1 Pseudomonas sp. AOB-7
AAATTTGAACGTAACAAACCGCACGTCAACGTCGGCACCATCGGTCACGTTGACCACGGTAAAACCACTCTGACCGCTGCTCTGACCCGTGTGTGCTCCGAGGTTTTCGGTTCCGCTCGCGTTGATTTCGACAAGATCGACAGCGCTCCGGAAGAAAAGGCTCGTGGTATCACCATCAACACCGCGCACGTCGAGTACGACTCCAACATTCGTCACTACGCGCACGTTGACTGCCCGGGTCACGCCGACTACGTGAAGAACATGATCACCGGTGCTGCCCAGATGGACGGCGCGATCCTGGTCTGCTCGGCTGCCGATGGCCCCATGCCGCAAACCCGCGAGCACATCCTGCTGTCCCGTCAGGTTGGCGTACCCTACATCGTCGTGTTCCTGAACAAGGCCGACATGGTCGACGACGCCGAGCTGCTGGAGCTGGTGGAAATGGAAGTGCGCGACCTGCTCAGCACTTACGATTTCCCGGGCGACGACACCCCGATCATCATCGGTTCCGCGCTGATGGCGCTGAACGGTCAGGACGACAACGAGCTGGGCACCACTGCCGTCAAGAAGCTGGTTGAGACTCTGGATACCTACATCCCTGAGCCGGTGCGTGCCATCGACCGTCCGTTCCTGATGCCGATCGAAGACGTGTTCTCGATCTCCGGTCGCGGTACCGTGGTAACCGGTCGTGTCGAGCGCGGTATCGTCAAGATCCAGGAAGAAATCGAAATCGTCGGTCTGCGTCCGACCACCAAGACCACCTGCACCGGCGTGGAAATGTTCCGCAAGCTGCTGGACGAAGGTCGTGCTGGCGAGAACTGCGGCGTGCTGCTGCGCGGCACCAAGCGTGATGAAGTCGAGCGTGGTCAGGTTCTGGCCAAGCCGGGCACCATCAAGCCGCACACCAAGTTCGAAGCTGAAGTGTACGTGCTGTCCAAGGAAGAAGGTGGTCGTCACACCCCGTTCTTCAAGGGCTACCGTCCGCAGTTCTACTTCCGTACCACCGACGTGACCGGTTCGTGCGAACTGCCGGAAGGCGTTGAGATGGTAATGCCGGGCGACAACATCAAGATGGTTGTCACCCTGATCAAGCCGATCGCCATGGAAGACGGCCTGCGCTTCGCGATCCGCGAAGGCGGTCGTACCGTCGGCGCCGGCGTGGTTGCCAAGATCGTCGAGTAATCGGTTGATC
>NZ_RFFK01000041.1 GCF_003696305.1 Pseudomonas sp. AOB-7
GCCTTACCAGAGCGGCAGGCTGTAGCTGACGATGAAGCGGTTCTCGTCCAGATCCGCACCGATGTTGCTGCGCGTGGTGGCGTTGCGCAGGCGCAGGCCGAGGTTCTTCAGCGGGCCGCTCTGCACCACGTAGGCCAGGTCGGTGTTGCGTTCCCAGGTCTTGCCTTCGCTTAAGCCGGCGCCGCGGTCGACGTTGTCGCCGGACAGGTAGCGGGTCATGAAGGTCAGCCCCGGCACGCCGAGGGCGGCGAAGTCGAAGTCGTAGCGCAGCTGCCAGGAGCGCTCGTCCTGGTTGCCGAAGTCGTTGATCTGCACCAGGTTGATCAGCGCGTTGTCGGCGCCGGCGATGTAGGCGAAACCGGTGTCGCCGGACAGGTGCTGGTAGCCGGCGGTGAAGCTCTGGGCGCCGAGGCGGTAGGTGAACAGCGCGCCGAAGGCGTCGTTGTCGACATTGCTGCCGCCGTCGTCGCTGGAGCGGGCGAAGCGGATGTCCGACTTGAAGCTCTGCCCCTCGCCCAGCGGCAGCTGGTGCACCAGGTTGACCAGGTGCTGTGTGTAGATGCCGTCGAGGCCGCCGTAGTAGTAGCTGGTGGCCAATTCCGGGGTCCACTGGTAGCGGCCACCGGCGAAGAGGAACTCGTCGCTGCTCTTGGCGCTGCCCAGCACGATATTGCGCTTGCCGCCGTTGAACACGGTCATCTCCTCGTTATCCGAGGAATCGCGCTGGTTGACCCGGTCGAGGCGGCCGAGGTCCAGGCTCAGGCCCTCGATCTCGTTGCTGCTCAGCCAGGCGCCGCGAAAGGTCTGCGGCAGCAGGCGGCTGTCGTTGCGCATCAGCGCCGGCAGCACAGGTTGCAGGGTGCCGAGTCTGAGGGTGCTGTTGGAGGCGCGCAGCTTGGCGGTCAGGCCGGCCTCGCCGTATTCGTCCTGGGCGCGCTTGGGCGCCTCGCGGTCGCTCTTGAGGATGCCGGTGCCGACCCGGTCCGGGCTGGAATCGAGCTTGAGGCCGAGCAGGCCGATGGCGTCGATGCCGAAACCGACGGGGCCCTCGGTGTAGCCGGACTCGAAGCGCAGCATGAAGCCCTGGGCCCACTCCTCGGCCTTGGCCTGGGTCGCGCCGCTCTGCCGGAAGTCGCGGTTGAAGTAGAAATTGCGGGCATCGAGCACCGCCTTGCTGTCGTCGACGAAGGC
>NZ_RFFK01000042.1 GCF_003696305.1 Pseudomonas sp. AOB-7
ACCACGCCTTCGAGCAGAAGCTCGACGCGTTGTTCGCCGCCAAAAAATAACCCCCCAGAACACCGGTGCGGCCGGGCACGCCCTGCCCGCCCCCGGATACACGGCCCAGGCCTTGCCAGATCGGCCTTCTGTCCCGAGGAATCACACCGTGCTTGAAACCTACCGCCACCATGTCGCCGAACGTGCCGAGCAGGGCCTGCCGCCCCTGGCGCTGAATGCCGAACAGACCGCCGCCCTGGTCGAACTGCTGAAGAACCCGCCAGCCGGCGAAGCCGCCTTCCTGCTCGATCTGATCAGCCACCGCGTCCCCGCCGGCGTGGACGAAGCCGCCTACGTCAAGGCCGGTTTCCTCTCTGCCGTGGCCAAGGGCGAAGCCGCCTCGCCGCTGCTCAGCAAGCAGCGCGCCGTCGAACTGCTGGGCACCATGCAGGGCGGCTACAACATCGCCACCCTGGTCGAACTGCTCGATAGCGCCGAGCTGGCCATCGTTGCCGCCGAACAGCTCAAGCACACCCTGCTGATGTTCGACGCCTTCCACGACGTCGCCGAGCGCGCCAAGGCCGGCAATGCCGCGGCNGGACATCCCGCTGCACGCCCTGGCCATGCTGAAGATGGCTCGCGACGGCATCGTGCCGCAGCAGCCCGGCGCGGTCGGCCCGCTGGCGCAGATCGAGGCGGTCAAGGCCAAGGGTTACCCGGTGGCCTATGTCGGCGACGTGGTCGGCACCGGCTCCTCGCGCAAATCCGCCACCAACTCGGTGCAGTGGTTCTTCGGCGACGACATTCCCCATATTCCGAACAAGCGCGCCGGCGGCTTCTGCTTTGGCAACAAGATCGCCCCGATCTTCTACAACACCATGGAAGACGCCGGCGCCCTGCCAATCGAATTCGACGTGGCCGCCCTCGATATGGGCGATGTGATCGACCTCTACCCCTATGCCGGCAAGGTCTGCAAACAGGGCACTGAAGAAGTGCTGGCCCGCTTCGAACTGAAGACTCCCGTGCTGCTCGACGAAGTGCGCGCCGGCGGCCGTATCCCGCTGATCATCGGCCGCGGCCTGACCGAGAAGGCGCGCGCCGAGCTGGGTCTGGCCCCCTCCGACCTGTTCAACAAGCCGCAAGCGCCGGCCGACAGCGGCAAGGGCTTCACCCTGGCGCAGAAGATGGTCGGCAA
>NZ_RFFK01000043.1 GCF_003696305.1 Pseudomonas sp. AOB-7
CTCGACGAGATCGGCGACCTGCCGCTGCCGCTGCAGGCCAAGCTGCTGCGGGTGCTGCAGGAGCAGGAGGTGGAGCCGCTCGGCTCGAACCAGGTCAAGCCGCTCAACGTACGGGTGATCGCCGCCACCCATATCGACCTGGAGGCCAAGGTGGCCGCCGGGCAGTTTCGCGGCGACCTGTACTACCGCCTCAATGTGCTGGCCCTGCAGGTGCCGCCGCTGCGCGAACGGCGCGAGGACATCCCGGCGCTGGTGGAATACCTGCTCGACGATATCGCCAACCGCTCCGCCCAGGCGCCCATGGAGCTGAGCCACAAGGCGCTGAGCCTGCTCGCCCGCCAGCCCTGGAAGGGCAACGTGCGCGAACTGCGCAACCTGCTCGAGCGCGCCCAGCTGGATGTCGACGGCCCGCTGCTGGATGTGGCCCAGTTGCAGCCGCTGCTGGCCGCGCCCGGCAGCGCCGGAGCGCTGGAACCGCCGGCCAGCCCTGCCTCGCCCGGCGCCGACGAGCCGGTGCAGCCGCTGGCGCAGACCATCGCCCAGGCCGAACGCCGCGCCCTGCAGAGCATGCTGCTCGCCTGCCAGGGCAACCGCCGCCGCGCCGCCCTGCAGCTGGGCATCTCCCGCGCCAGCCTGTACAGCAAGCTGCAGCAGCACGGCCTGAGTCAGCGCTGAGTGACATCGGTGCGTCCGGCGTCCAGTCGGCTGGACAGCGAGTGCCGCCGCCAGCCGACATGTCCAGCGCGGCAGACGCTTTGCAGCCCCGCGCTCACCCCTCTGCATTCTCGGCGAAAGGCTCTGGCCCGCGGCATTGCGCCGATGGGCCGCGTGCCGGCAGGGGCTGGCACGCTTCTCGCTCTGCCTCCTGCGCCGCGCAACGCGGCCCATAACAACAAGAGGAAATACCATGCGACTGCACCACAGCTCTCTCTGCCAGCTGCTCTGCGGCGGCGCCGTACTGATCGCCGCCGGCCCCGCCAGCGCGGCCTTCGTCGACGACAGCAAGGCGGTGCT
>NZ_RFFK01000044.1 GCF_003696305.1 Pseudomonas sp. AOB-7
AGGTTGTAGATGGTGTTTCTTAGGAAGGCGCTCGCCATCTTCTCGCAGCCCACGAAGTGAAGTTCCGCGCCATCGAGGCGTTGGCCGGTCGCTATCCCGTAGCGCCGATGTGCCGGCTGCTGCGGGTATCCCGCAGCGGCTTCTATGCCTGGCAGCAGCGGCCACCTTCGGCGAGAGAGATGGCGAATCGGCGTCTGAGCAAGGAGATCCGCACCATCCACCATGAGGTGAATGGGATCTATGGCCATCGCCGCATCAAGGCCGAGTTGGCGGCCATGGGGCATGCGTGTGGTCGACACCGGGTTGCTCGACTGATGCGCGAAGCCGGTCTGCGCGTTCGCTCGCGCAAGCGCTGGCGGCTGGTTTCCAGCAGTCGTCATGCTCTGCCGATTGCCCCGAACCACCTGGATCGCCAGTTCGCCTCGGATCGCGCCAATCGGCACTGGGTCTCGGACATGACCTACGTGCGGACGGCCCAAGGCTGGCTGTATCTGGCCGTCGTGCTCGATCTCTATTCACGCGCCGTCGTCGGTTGGGCGATGCACCACCGGATGCAGCAGGCCTTGGTACACGCCGCGCTGGAGATGGCCGTGGCACGCCGACAGCCGAAAGAAGAGGTGCTGCTGCACTCGGATCGTGGCAGCCAATACTGCGCGTACGACTACCAGGCCTTGCTTCGGCGCCATCGCATCGTGCCCAGCCATTCACGTCCGGGGAACTGCTGGGACAACGCCGCGATGGAGAGCTTTTTCCGTTCGCTGAAGGCCGAGCGGGTGTACCTGACGCGCTACGCCAGTTACCAGGAGGCAAAAACCGACCTGTTCGACTACATCCGCTTTTACAATCACCGTCGGCGCCACTCGACGTTGGGCTATCTCAGTCCGATGGAATTTGAGCGGCGAAATGCGAGCAGTAGCTCTTAACTACCTGTCCACCAGTTCCGGGGCAGACCA
>NZ_RFFK01000045.1 GCF_003696305.1 Pseudomonas sp. AOB-7
GGCGACGGCATCATCCACAGCTGGCTGAACCGCATGCTGCTGCCGGACACCGTCGGCACCGGCGGCGACTCGCACACCCGCTTCCCGATCGGCATCAGCTTCCCGGCCGGTTCCGGCCTGGTCGCCTTCGCCGCCGCCACCGGCGTCATGCCGCTGGACATGCCGGAATCCGTGCTGGTGCGCTTCAAGGGCAAGATGCAACCGGGTATCACCCTGCGTGACCTGGTCCATGCCATCCCCTACTACGCCATCCAGAAAGGCCTGCTGACCGTCGAGAAGAAGGGCAAGAAGAACATCTTCTCCGGCCGCATCCTCGAGATCGAAGGCCTGGACAACCTGACCGTCGAGCAGGCCTTCGAGCTGTCCGACGCCTCCGCCGAGCGTTCGGCTGCCGGTTGCACCATCAAACTGCCGGAAGCGGCCATCGCCGAGTACCTGCAGTCCAACATCACCCTGCTGCGCTGGATGATCAGCGAAGGCTACGGTGATGCCCGTACCCTGGAGCGTCGTGCCCAGGCGATGGAAGCCTGGCTGGCCAACCCGGTGCTGATGGAGGCCGACAAGGACGCCGAGTACGCCGAAGTCATCGAAATCGACCTGTCCCAGCTCAACGAGCCGGTGCTGTGCGCCCCGAACGACCCGGACGACGCCCGTCTGCTGTCCACCGTGGCTGGCGACAAGATCGACGAGGTGTTCATCGGTTCGTGCATGACCAACATCGGTCACTTCCGCGCTGCCGGCAAGCTGCTGGACAAGGTCAAGGGCGGTATCCCGACCCGTCTGTGGCTGTCGCCGCCGACCAAGATGGATGCTCACCAGCTGACCGAAGAAGGCTACTACGGTATCTACGGCAAGGCCGGTGCGCGCATGGAGATGCCGGGCTGCTCGCTGTGCATGGGTAACCAGGCGCGCGTCGC
>NZ_RFFK01000046.1 GCF_003696305.1 Pseudomonas sp. AOB-7
GGCAGCCCCCTGCCCTTCCGGCGCACAATCCGCAAACATGAACTGAGACAGATTGTCCCCCTGGCTGAATCAACGATCTACGAGATGGAACGTCGTGGCGAGTTCCCCCGGCGCTTCAACCTGACACCACGTTGCGTGGTCTGGGATCTGGCCGAGGTGGAGGCCTGGATCGAGGAACGCAAGCGGGCGCCTCGGCTCAATATCAGCAAGCCGGATGTTTATCTAAGGAANCAGCCAAGCATGAAGTCGGCGCCGACCTCATCCGACAAGAGCTTGCAGTTCCTTGGAGGCGGGGCGCGTTAGCCGCCGTTCTTCCTTGGCTAGATTGACCTGCAGGGCCACCTGAGCCACGTCCAAGACACCGCCAGGCAGCAAATAGCTGCCTTTGGCCTGCAGCCAGGTCAGCACGTCCGCCAGGTGCCAGATCGAAGCACTGCCCTCATGTACTGGTGTAGGGAAGCTGCTCGGATAAGCCAACATCAGCTTGCGCATGTTCTGGCGCGACACGCTGAATCGCCCCTGATTTCGTAGACACCTCCAAGCCTCATAATGAGGCCCATCAGGAGGTGCCATGAGCAACCAGCGTTACCCCGAAGAATTCAAAATCGAAGCGGTCAAGCAAGTGACCGAGCGCGGCCTGCCAGTTGCCGAGGTGGCTGCGCGCTTGGGCATGTCGGTGCATAGCCTGTATGCCTGGATTAAGCGCTACAGCAAGCCGCAGGAGCAGCGGCAGAAAGAGGACGATCAGCAGGCCGAACTGCGTCGTCTGCGTGCGGAACTCAAGCGTGTCACCGAAGAGCGAGACATCCTAAAAAACCGCCTCCCCGGCGCTCCGCGC
>NZ_RFFK01000047.1 GCF_003696305.1 Pseudomonas sp. AOB-7
ACGAACAAAATGTCGTACTTGGCCAGGATTTCCTTGATCCGCGGCCAGTAGCTCTCGGGCGGGATGATCACGCCGCCGGCGCCCTGGATCGGCTCGGCGATAAAGGCCGCGACATTCTCCACGCCCAGCTCGAGAATCTTCGCCTCCAGCTGGTCGGCGGCCCACAGGCCGAACTCGTCCGGGCTCTTGTCGCCACCCTCGCCGAACCAGTAAGGCTGCGGGATATGGGCGATGCCGGGGATCGGCAGGTCGCCCTGCTCGTGCATGCCCTTCATCCCGCCGAGGCTGGCGCCGGCCACGGTGGAGCCGTGGTAGCCGTTCTCGCGGGCGATGATGATCTTCTTGGCAGGCTTGCCCTGACACGCCCAGTAGTGGCGCACCAGGCGCAGCATGGTGTCGTTGCCTTCCGAGCCGGAACCGGTGAAGAACACGTGGTTCATGCCTTCGGGGGCCAGTTCGGCGATGGCCTGGGCCAGCTCCAGCACCGGCGGGTGGGCGGTCTGGAAGAAGGTGTTGTAGAACGGCAGCTGGCGCATCTGCGTCGCCGCCGCCTCGACCAGTTCCTCGCGACCGTAGCCGACGGCCACGCACCAGAGCCCGGCCATGCCGTCGAGGATCTTGTGGCCCTCGCTGTCCCACAGGTACACGCCCTTGGCCTCGGTGATGATGCGCGGGCCCTTCTCGGCCAGCTGTTTGTAGTCGCTGAACGGCGCCAGGTGATGGGCGCGGCTCATGGCCTGCCACTGGGCGGTTTTCGGGTTG
>NZ_RFFK01000048.1 GCF_003696305.1 Pseudomonas sp. AOB-7
CCCAGCGGCGAGACGATCAGGCCGAGGCACAGCAGCACGAAGATATTGGCCGAGCCGATGAAGAACCACGCCAGGTTCTGCGTCAGCCAGTCGCGTACGGCCTTGAACAGCGGCTCCACCTCGTTGTGCAGGGCCAGCGCCAGCACCACGAACAACAGCGCGCTGAGCGCCGAGACGATGAAGACCGTGCCGTGGATATCGAGATTGACCAGGTAGCGACCGCGGATATTGTCCTGGCCGACCACGTAGTCGGTGTCTATCAGAGTGGCGGCGCCGCTCGGGGCGGGGATGCCGTCGTCGTTGGCTGTACTGGGCCCCTTGGACCCTTGGGCATGGCTCATATGGCTGCTCCTTATAGTTATCGCGTGCTCGACGCGGCGCGCGGCGCAATGCCGAACGCGGAGGCCGACGCTAACAGAAGGAAAAACCGGCCTGCGCGGCGCAAGCGGCGCGGGGCTATCCAATAGCGACGAGGGCGGCGCTTGGCGATGGGGGAACGCCGCTCCTACAGGGGGGTGTCGAACCCGAGGTTGTGAGGCCCGCGCATAAGAAAGCGCACCCGCAGGCGCGCTCTCCGAGGCGGCGAGGCCGGCGCTTAGCGCGGCTCGCTCAGCAGCCCCTTGACGATGGACACGCAGCCCACCAGCAGCACGATGGTGAACGGCAGCCCCGTCGATACCGCCATGGCCTGCAGCGCCACCAGGCC
>NZ_RFFK01000049.1 GCF_003696305.1 Pseudomonas sp. AOB-7
TCGCCCTGGCAGCCGACTTCGGCGCCGGAGATCGAGGCGTTCTTCTTGCACAGGATGCCCACCGCCGCCGCGGCCAGCAGGAAGTCGACCACGTCGGCGTCGCTGGCATCCGGGTTGAAGCGCATGTAGTAGTGCAGCACCGCCGGGATGATCCCCGCCGCGCCGTTGGTCGGCGCGGTGACCATGCGCCCGCCGGCGGCGTTCTCCTCGTTGACCGCCAGGGCGTAGAGGTTGACCCATTCCATGGCGCTCATGGTGCTGCCGATCACGTTGGGCTTGCCCAGCTCCTGCAGGCTGCGGTGCAGCTTGGCGGCGCGCCGGCGCACATTCAGCCCGCCGGGGAGGATGCCCTCCTCGCGCAGGCCGTTGGCCACGCAGTCCTGCATGGCCTGCCACAGCCCGAGCAGGCCGGCACGGATCTCGGCCTCGCTGCGCCAGGCCTTTTCGTTGGCCAGCATCAGTTGCGACACGCGCAGGCCATGCTGGCGGCACAGGCGCAGCAGCTCGGCGCCGCTGGAGAAATCGTAGGGCAGCGCGGTGTGGTCCTGGTCCAGCGCGCCGGTGGCGGCCTGCGCGGCATCGACGACGAAACCGCCACCCACCGAGTAGTAGGTGTCGGCATGCAGCTCGCCGCCCTCGCCCTCGGCCACCAGGGTCATGGCGTTGGGGTGGTAGGGCAGGTT
>NZ_RFFK01000005.1 GCF_003696305.1 Pseudomonas sp. AOB-7
AGCGTGCGCTGGCGCAACTCCGACGTGCGCCGCGACGTCGGCATGGACTTGCAGGAGAACCGCCTGATCATCAACTACCCGCTGTCGATCCTGTAACGCCCGACGCGCCAGCGCGTCCGCTTGTCTCCATGTGTTTACGGCACTTTGCGCCCGTCCTTGCGACGGGCTTTTTTGGCCTGCAGATCCAACGGTTTGCCGCTGGCCCCTACTCCCCCTCAGCGCAGCTGGCCCACCACCTGCGCCAGCACCGTCAACACGTCCCGCCCCAGCTGCTTCGAGCGCGCGCCGTTCCAGCCGGTGCGTGGCTGCGGGTTGTCGTCGTGGTCCTTGAACGGCATCTCGATGGTGAACGACAGGCAGTCGAAGGCCTGGCCCACGGCGTTGCACGCCAGGGTCAGGTTGGCCTGGCCGGGTTCGTCGCGCGGGTAGCCGAAACGGGTCTGGAACTCGGCGCCTATGCCCACCAGGCGCCGGCGGAAGTCCTCCTCCAGCGCGGCCAGGCGCGGCGTGTAACCGGGGTTGCCCTCGCAGCCGGCGGTGAACACGTGGGGAATTTCCTCGTCGCCGTGGATATCCAGGAACAGGTCGACGCCGATGCGCTGCATCTGTTGCAGCACGAACAGCACTTCCGGGCTGCGCTCGGCGCTGGCCGACTGCCAGGCGCGGTTGAGGTCCTGCCCCGCATGGTTGGTGCGCAGGTGGCCGCGAAAGGCGCCGTCGGGGTTCATGTTCGGCACCAGGTACAGCTCGGCCTGGGCCAGCAGCGCATTCAACTCGGCATCCTGCGGATCCTGCAGGCGCTCGATCAGCCCTTCCATGAACCACTCGGCCATGTGCTCGCCGGGGTGCTGCTGGGCGATGATCCACAGCTTGCGCGGCGTCTGCGCCTGGCGCGCGATGCGCAGCAGCTGGATATCGCGCCCTTCCAGGCTCTTGCCGCAGGCCAGCAGCTCGGCGCCGGCCTGGCTCAGCGCCTGCTCGATCAGCGCATCGTGGCGCGCCCGGCTATAGGGCTCGAAATAGGCGAACCAGGCCTGCGCGCGCTCGGCCTGCAGCTCGAAGTGCAACTGGCCGTCCGCGAAGCGGGTGGGCACGCGAAACCAGTCTTGCCGGTCGTAGCTGGCCACGGCCTGGTAGCCGTCCCAGGCATTGTTGTAGGCCGACTGTCCGGCATTGGTCAGGCTGAAGGCGTGGCGCTGACCCGGCTGCAGGCCGTCCACCTGAAAGTGAAACCACTGGAAATGATGACTGTTGAGGTCCGGGCGCATGGCCAGCAGCACCCGCTGCGGGTCGCTGGCGTCGATGACCTGGATGTTGCCACTGTCGAAATCCGCGCTGATCTTCATGAATGCCTCGTGAGCCGAAATCAGCCGTCAGGATTGCAGCTCGCCGCGCCGCTGTGAAGGCAGACAGGTCGCTCCTGGCGAACTAAGGTTGGCAAGGTCGGCCTAACGGCCTGAGCCGACTCAACCAGAGAATCCTGCCATGCCCAGCCCCATCCTCCTGCGCCACAGCCTCACCGCCCTGCTCGCCCTGACGCTGCTGGCCGGCTGCGCCGCCCGCGAGCCCAGCCCGGCGAGCCCGCCGGCGCAGCTACAACCCCAGCAACAGACGCCGCAGGACCCACTGCGCGATCTGCGCCAACAGGCCCAGCGCGGCGATCTGGAGAGCCAGTTCCAGCTCGGCAGCAGCTACTTCGTCGGCCAACCGGAGAAGAACCTCAAGCAGGCCGAATACTGGTGGAAGCAGGCCGCCGACAAGGGCCACGCCATGGCCGCGGTGAGCCTGGCCTACCTCTACACCGGGCGCGACGCACCGGAATTCGCCAACCAGCAGGGCATGCTCAAGTACCTCAACCAGTCGGCCGCCGCCGGCAACCCCATGGCCCAGCACATCCTCGGCAACCTCTACCGCCGCGGCGAAGGCGGCGTGCCGCGCGACCCGGACCAGGCGCGGCGCCTGTACCAGAGCGCCTGCCAGCAGCGCTACGAAGCCTCCTGCGCGGCGCTGGGCCAGCAGTAAGCGGGCCGTCAGGCGTCACAGATCACCTCGACGCTGTAGCCGTCCGGGTCGAGCACGCAGGCGGCGTAGCAGCCGGATTCGGCGCGCAGTCCGGGTCGGCCGTCGTCCTCGCCGCCGGCCTGCAGCGCCGCGGCATGGAAAGCCCGCACCGCCTCGCGGTTGCCTGCCCGCAGGCGAAAAGGCGGGCACGCCTCGCCTACGGCGCGCCCCGGTACGGCGCTGAGCAGGTAGAGCAAGGCCGGCTCGTCGTCCCGCGGGCCGAAGCCGGCAGCCAGCCCCGCACCGTGCTCGCCCTCGTGTTTCAGCTCGTAGCCCAGGGGCGCCAGGGCCGCCCGATACCAGGCACGGCTGCGGCGGAAGTTGGCCACGGTGATGCACGGACGATCGATCAGCGAATCCTCGAACACCTCTCAGGCCGCCTCCAGACGTTCGCGCACTTGCTGCAGCTCGACATGACCGAGAAAGCCGCCGCTGTGGGCCGTTTCGCCGCGCTCGATGGCGCGGGCGAAGCACGCCGCCGGATCGGCGGCGAGCCGGGCCAGGTGACGGGCCAGATGCGGATGCTCCCGCTGCAGATCGAACAGCTGGTGGTAGTCGACCCAGCGGCCGATGCCGGCGAGGTAGGCGTCCGCCAGGCTGCGCCGTTCGCCCAGCAGCCAGTCGCGCTCGCTCAGCAGCCGCTCGAGGTAGCGACAACCCGCCGCCACCTGCTCGGCCCCCAGGCTGCGCAACAGCGCGCGTTGCGACTCGTCCAGCTCGGTCTTCTCGTAGGCCAGCCACAAGGGGCTGAAGGCGGCGAAGAAATCGCTCACCAGGTAGGCCAGCATCTGGTTGAGCGCATCGAACTCGGCGCTGCCCTGGCGCGGCGCCAGCGGCGAGCCCTCTGCCCGCGCCGCCAGGTGCAGCAGAATCGCCAGGCTCTCGCTCAGCGACTCGCCGCTTTCCAGCAATAGCGTGGGTGTCTGGTACAGCGGGTTGAGCCGCTCGAACAGCGGGTCCCAGGGTTGCTCGAGCATCTCCACGCGACACAGCCGGTATGGCTGGCCGAGCCACTCGAGGGCGACGATGGCACCGAACGAACAACCTTGCGGCACGCCGTAGAACAGTATCGGTTGCATGAGAAGAACTCCTTGTCTGCCAGCGGTCGACGCGCCCTTCGCGTCACCTGCTGCCAGGCTAAGGGCGAATTAGGCTATATTCGGCCCTAATAAAATCGTTCCCCTGATGTTTATCCCGACGCCCCGCGCGCCCCCGGAGTCCGTCCCCCGTGAACAGTCCCACCACCCGCGTGCTGGCCCTGCTGGAACTGCTGCAGAGCCACGGCCAGCTCAGCGGCCGCGAACTGGCCGAACGCCTGGAAGTGGACGGGCGCACCCTGCGCCGCTATATCCGCCACCTGGAAGACCTGGGCATTCCGCTGACCAGCGAGCGCGGCCGCTACGGTGGCTACCGCCTGGTGGCCGGCTTCAAGCTGCCGCCCCTGATGTTCAACCTCGAGGAAGCCCAGGCCGTGGCCCTGGGCCTCCTGGCCACGACCAAGCTCGGCCTGGCCGAGACCGCGGCGGCGGTGGCCAGCGCCCAGGCCAAGCTGGAACGGGTGATGCCGGCCAAGCTGCAGCAGCGGGTGCGCGCCCTGAGCCAGAGCGCCACCCTGGATCTGCCGCGCAGCCGCGGCACCGGCGATCAGCTGCTGCTGGCCGAACTCGCCGCCGCCGCCCAGGAGCGTCAGCGCGTGCGCCTGGTTTATTGCAGCGAACAGGGCCAGTGCAGCGAGCGCGAGGTCGATCCCTACGGCCTGGTGTTCCGTCAGGGTCTCTGGTACCTGAGCGGCTACTGCCACCTGCGCCAGGCGCTGCGCTCGTTCCGCCTGGAGCGCCTGCGCGAGGTACGGACGCTGGACAGCCGCTTCGAGCGCCCGCACGACTTCGACGCCGCCACACACCTCAATGCCAGCATCGCCAACCTGCCGCGTGCCTACCCGGTGCGCATCCTGCTGCACACCGACCTGGCCGGCGCCGTCGCCGAACTCGGCGTCAACGCCGGCCTGCTGACGCCCGAGGGCGACGGCGTGCGCCTGAGCACCAGCACCGACAGCCCGACCTGGTTCGCCCGCCTGCTGCTGCGCCTGTCCTTCGATTTCCACATCGAACAGCCGGCGCAGCTGCGTGAAGCCCTGCGGCAGCAGGCGCAGCGCATGTTGCGCCTGGCCGCAGGCTAGTTCGCACGATTTCGCCAGCACTGCTTGCAGGCCTCGCCAACAGCGACGCAGCGACTAGGCTTCTGCCTGCCACGACACAACGAAAGGAGGCACGCCATGTCACAGGCAGAAGCGAATATCCTCGTCATCTGGGGCCGTCATTGGTTCGCCAACATGTGGGTCGGCAACCAGCAGGACAAACGCGACGAACTCATCGCCCACGTCAACAGCGAGCTGGGCGGCCTGGGCTTCAAGCTGGGGCGCGGCTGGCAGAACTACGATCCGGTGATTCGCCGCGCCGGTAGCCGCCCCAGCAGCTATGCACAAATCGCCGCCTGGGCGGCGCGGCAACCGAACCAGGGCCGCGCCGTCGCCCAGCAATTTCTCGACTGGGCGACCGGCGATGCCGTCGGGTTGATGCACCTACCGGTGGAGTTGCAGGACCTGGCCATCATCACCCACCTGGCCGAGGTCGGACGTGGCTACGTGTCGGCCCTGGAAGGATCGCTCTATCCGCTGATGCAGGACATCGCCAACGGCCAGCGCAACTGGAGCGACTACCGGGACTACGCGCCCGCGCTCAAGTACGCCGAAGACAGCGCCATGGACTGGGCGTCCTGACCGGCGTCAGGGCTGCAGATCGAACAGCGCCTTGCCGCTTTCCATGTCGCTGGGCGCGGAGAAGTGCTCGTGGAAGATCAGCCAGCGCCCGCCCTGGCGACGCAGGCACTGGGTCACGCGCATCCAGCAGGTCTGCAGCTCGCCCTTTTCATTGGTACCACCGCAGTGCAGCAGGTAGTGGGTCACGCCGAGATCGCCGGCGGCGGTGAAGGTCGGCTCGTGCGGTTCGAACATCCCCGGGCCGCTGCACATCTCCATGCAGGCCTGCCAGTGCGCCTGGTACGTCGGGCGCCCCTGGAAACGCAGCGGGCCGATGGCATCGTAGGCCACCACGTCTTCGGCGTAGTGGCTCATGATGCGCGCCACGTCCTTGCTGCGGCAGGCTTCGGTCCAGCCGTTCAGGGCATCTTGCAGTTCGTGCTGACTCATGTCGAATCTCCTTGTTGATATTCAGGCCTTGTGGCCACAACAGTCGTGGGCGGGCGCCGCCTGTTCGTACTCGTCGTGCAGGCGCGTCCAGTTGAGTCCCTTGCCGTCCAGGTCGGGCATGCCGTCCCAGCCCTCGCCGCGGCCGAAGGGGGTGAGGTCGAGGTAGTGGAAGCTGCTCATCAGCATTTCCAGGCCACGCGCATAGCAGGAATAGGTGTGGAACACCTGCTCGCCGTCGCGCAGGAACACGCTGACGCCGGGCTGTTCGCCCTGCAGGTGGTAGTCCAGACCCAGGCGCTGCAGCTCGGCCTGGTCGCGGTAGTTGTACTGCACCGGGGCCACCCTCTCGTCGCAGGTGGCCTGGTAGTCGTAGTTGAAACGGCTGCCGTAGGAGCTGTACCAGGGCAGCGTCCAGCCCATGCGCCGCTTGAAGGCGTCGAGATCGGCCAGCGGCGCGCGCGAGACCAGCACCAGGGTGGTGTCGCGCGCGTGCAGGTGGGACTGATGGCCGATGTTGTCGACCAGGCAGGAGCAGCCGTCGCAGCCCTCGCCGCGATCCATGTGGTACATGAAGTGGTAGACGATCAATTGGCTGCGCCCCTCGAACAGGTCGAGCAGACGCACCTCGCCCTGCGGGCCCTGGAAGCGGTAATCCTCCTCCACCGCCACCATGGGCAGGGCGCGGCGCGCGCGGTTGAGCGCATCGCGCTGGTGGGTCAGGGCCTTCTCCTGCTCCAGCAGCGCCTTGCGGGCGGCCAGCCACTGCTCGCGCGTGGCGACCTCGGGAATATAGCTGCGGTCCATAGCGGTTCTCCTGCCGATGGCGGCTCAGTGCCGGCCGGCCTGCAACTGCGCCGGCTGGACGTCCAGTTCGCGCACCGGGCGCACCTCCACGCAGCCGACACGGGCGGCGGGGATGTGCCCGGCGAGCTGGATCGCCTCGTTGAGGTCGCGCGCCTCCACCAGATAGAAGCCGGCCAGCTGCTCCTTGGTTTCGGCGAAGGGGCCGTCGGTGATCGCCAGCTTGCCGCCGCGCATACGCACGGTGGTGGCGCTCCGCACCGACTGCAGCGCCTCGGCGGCGAGCATGCGCCCGCTCTCCTGCACGGCGTTGGCGTAGGCGAGGCACTCGCTGTCATGCGGGCTGTCGGGGGAGCTGTGCAGCTCCTGTTCGTTGGCGTAGACGAGGCAGAGGTATTTCATGACGCGCTCCAGTTCCTTGGCGGGTGGGTACTGGATAGTCGAACGCGCCGGGGACGTTTCGACATTGGTCGGAAAAACTTCGTCGGAGCCGACGAACGGTAATAGGCTTGCGCAAAAACTGCGTCACAGCGATAAGCGGCCCATCCGCCAACGGACGCCTATTAACCGTCACCCTGCGCTCAACCCAGTCATTCGCCGCGCAGCCACAACGCCCGCCGCTGCGCGATCAGCCGTAGCGGTTCGCTCGCCCCCTGCTCCACCACGCCGCGGGCACTGCCCAGGCGAATCCGCCCCTCGGCATCCTGCGCCAGCAGACGGCGCATGCGCCGACGCCAGCACCAGGCGCCGATCCAGTCGGCGATGGCGTTCTGCAGATCCAGCGGCCACATGGCCGGCATATAGAACTCGGGCATGGCTGGACGCGACTTGTCGCACTCGTTCGAACCTTTCATGGCCTTTCCTCCTGTTCAGTGCCGGCTTCTGGCCGGGCTTGCGAGCAGGATGAAACGCGCCTATCGTTCAAACAAACGACAAATATCAAACCATTAGTTAATTATTATTTAACGGTCATGAACACGGCAGCCCCCATCTCCCTGCCGCTGCTGGAAAGCGATGTGCTGCGCACCTTCGTCGCCATCGCCGACAGCGGCAGCTTCACCCGAACTGCGGCGCAGGTGTTTCGCAGCACGGCGGCCGTCAGCCTGCAGATCAAACGCCTGGAGGAAAGCCTCGGCCAGCGCCTGTTCGTCCGCGAGGCCAGGCGCGTGCGCCTGACCGCCGAGGGTGAGCTGCTGCTGGGTTACGCCAGGCGCCTGCTCAGGCTCAACGAGGAGGCGGTGGCGCAGTTTCTCCAGCCGGCGCTGAGCGGCCGGGTCTGCCTGGGCATCCCGAACGATCTGAGCACCCGCGTGCTGCCTGGCGTGCTGACCAGCTTCGCCCGCAGCCATCCGGCCGTGCAGGTGGACGTCTGCGTGGGACGCAGCGTGGATCTGGTGGCCAAACTGGAGCTGGGCGAACTCGACCTGTGCCTGATCGAGACCGGCAATCAGGGCCTGGACGATACGCTCGGCGTGGTGGTCCATACCGAGCCGCTGGTCTGGGCAGGTCGCGACGGCGGCCTGGCGGTACAGCGCTCGCCGCTGCCGCTGGCCCTGGCCAATCCCGGCTGCGCCTGGCGCCGTGCGGCGCTGGACGCCCTCGACCGGATTGGCCTGGACTATCGCGTGGCGTACTCCTGCGATCAAAGTGCGGGGCTGGAAGCGGCGATGATCGCCGATCTGGCGATAGCCCCCTTCCCCCGCGGCCTGATCCGGCCGCCGCTACGTCGTTTGGGCGAGGAGCACGGCCTGCCGCCGCTGGACGACTACCAGATCAGGCTACTGCGCGGCACTCAGGCCAACGACGCGATCGAGGCACTCGCCACGCAGGTGATCCAGGCGTTTGCGCAGAGCTGAACGGCACGCATCGGATACGGGGCGGTGCGCATGGCCTGGGCGGCGCCGCGACGCCCTGCAGCGGCTAACCGCGATTGGCCGCCGCGACGATCAGCGCCTTCATCTCCGCCACCGCCTGCTTGAAGCCGACGAACAGCGCGTGGGCGACGATGGCATGGCCGATGTTCAGCTCGTTGATCCCGACAATCGCCGCCACCGCCTCGGCGTTGTGGTAGTGCAGGCCATGCCCGGCGTTGACGATCAGGCCATGCTGCAGGCCGCAGGCGACGCCGTCGCGGATACGCGCCAGTTCGCGGGCGGCTCCCTCGGGGGTGTGGGCATCGGCGTAGCGCCCGGTGTGCAGTTCGATGGCCGGCGCACCGACGCGCCGGGAAGCCTCGATCTGCCGCGCCTCGGCGTCGATGAACAGCGACACCTCGCAGCCGGCGCGGGAAAGCCGCTCGACCGCGGCGGCGATGCGCGCCTCCTGGCCGGCCACGTCGAGGCCGCCTTCGGTGGTCAGCTCCTGGCGGGTTTCCGGCACCAGGCAGACATGCGCCGGGCGGATCTGCTCGGCGAAGTCGAGCATGAAGTCGGTGACGCCCATCTCGAAGTTCATCCGCGTCTGCAGCACCTCGGCGAGGATTCGCACGTCGCGATCCTGGATATGCCGGCGATCCTCGCGCAGGTGCACGGTGATGCCGTCGGCGCCGGCCTCCTCGGCATCCAGCGCGGCTTTCACCGGATCGGGGTAGCGGGTGCCACGGGCCTGGCGCAGGGTGGCGACGTGATCGATGTTCACGCCTAGCAGGATTCGGTTGGCGTCAGTCACGCTTGGGCTCCTTGAGCGTCATGAAGAGTTCGCGGCTGACCAGCGGTCGGCCGCCCAGATGGGGTGCCAGCGCCTGACGCATCAGGCGCTTGGCCGCGGCCAGGGCGCCGGGGGCGCTCCAGTCGGCCTCGGCCATGGCCAGCAGGTCGCGACCGTGGAACACCCCGGGCTGCAATTGCGCCACCGGCACCAGGCCGGCGTCCAGCTGCCAGCGGTACAGGCCGTCGGGCGCGACCGGCGCGCCCTGCTGGTCGCGATCCAGGGCGAAACCATAGCCCAACTCGTCCAGCAGGCGCCATTCGAAGGCGCGCAGCAAGGGCTCCAGCGGCCGGCCCTGGGCCAGGGCGGCAAGGGTCAGGGCATAGTGTTCGAGCATCCGCGGGTGCGGGTCTTCGGCCGGCAGCAGGCGGATCAGCAGTTCGTTGAGGTAGAGCCCGGAGAACAGCGCCTCGCCGCTCAGCAGCAGCGGAATCCCGGCGCTTTCCAGACGCCCGACCGTCTTCAGCTCGCCACGCCCGCGCAGTTCCAGCTCCAACGGGGCGAACGGCCGGGCGATGCTGCCGGCCTTGCCGCGCGCGGCGCGCAGCACGGCACGCAGGCGCCCTTGGGGGGTGAAGAAATCCACCAGGGCGCTGCTTTCCTTGTACGGACGGCTATGCAGGACGTAGGCGGCGTGGCTCATCGGCGTGGCTGCCTGGGTACTCTATGACGGGCACCAAAGGTGCGCACGGCGCGGTCTACTCCAGGTAGCCCAGCGAGCGCAGCGCGCGCTCGTCGTCGGACCAGCCACCCTTGACCTTGACCCAGAGGTTGAGCATGACCTTGGAGTCGAACAGCACCTCCATGTCCTTGCGCGCCTCCTGGCCGATGCGTTTGATGCGCTCGCCCTTGTCGCCGATGATGATCTTCTTCTGCCCGTCGCGCTCCACCAGGATCAGCGCATGGATATGCAGAATGCGCCCTTCCTGCTTGAACTCCTCGATCTCCACGGTGATCTGGTAGGGCAGTTCGGCGCCGAGCTGACGCATGATCTTCTCGCGCACCAGTTCGGCGGCGAGGAAACGGCTGGAGCGGTCGGTGATCTGGTCTTCCGGGAAGAAGTGCTCGCCTTCCGGCAGGCGCTCGGCCACCAGCTGCTCCAGAGTGTCGAGGTTGCTGCCCTGCTGCGCCGAGATCGGCACCACTTCGGCGTTCGGCAGCTGCTGCTGCAGCCATTGCAGGTGCGGGATCAGCTCGGCCTTTTCCTCGAGGCGGTCGACCTTGTTCACCGCCAGGATCACCGGCCCCTGCACGTACTGCACGCGCTCGAGCACCATCTGGTCTTCGTCGGTCCAGCGTGCGCGGTCGACCACGAAGATCACCACGTCGACGTCCTTGAGCGCCGAGGCCGCGGTCTTGTTCATGTAGCGGTTGAGCGCCTTGTCGCTGTTCTTGTGCAGGCCGGGGGTGTCGACGTAGACCGCCTGGATCTCGCCCTCGGTCTTGATCCCGAGCATGTTGTGGCGCGTGGTCTGCGGCTTGCGCGAGGTGATCGCCAGCTTCTGCCCGAGGATATGGTTGAGCAGCGTCGATTTGCCCACGTTGGGGCGACCGACGATGGCGACATAGCCGCAGCGGCTCACAGGTGCATCAGTCATTGCCGTTCTCCACCCCGAGGGCGATCAGTGCCGCAGCCGCGGCGACCTGCTCGGCGATACGCCGGCTGCCGCCCTGGCCCAGGGTCTTTTCATTGAGCAGGGCCACCTGGCACTCGACCATGAAGGTACGGCAGTGCGGCTCGCCCTGAATGTCCACCACCTCGTAACGGGGCAGTTCGCAGGCGCGCGATTGCAGAAACTCCTGCAGGCGCGTCTTCGGGTCCTTGTTGGTGTCGACCAGCGTCAGGCCATCCAGCTCGCCGGTCAACCAGTCCAGCACTCGCTCGCGCGCCGCCTCCATGCCGGCATCCAGGTAGATGGCGCCGATCAGCGCCTCCAGGGCATCGGCGAGGATCGACTCGCGGCGGAAACCGCCGCTTTTCAGCTCGCCCGAGCCCAGGCGCAGGTACTCGCCCAGCTCGAAGCCGCGCGCCAGCACGGCCAGGGTCTCGCCCTTGACCAGGCGCGCGCGCAGGCGCGACAACTGGCCCTCGCGCGCCTGCGGGAAGCGCTCGAACAGCGCCTCGCCGGCGACGAAGTTGAGGATGGCATCACCGAGGAATTCCAGGCGTTCGTTGTTGCGCCCGGCGAAACTGCGATGGGTCAGGGCCAGAACCATCAGGTCCTGGTCCTTGAAGCTGTAACCGAGCTTGCGCTCTAGGCGGGACAGGTTGGAACTCACGGCATGCGTACACGAAATTCTTTGTCGAAGGTCGCCACCAGATCGAGGTTCTCGATCAGCGGCTCGCGTTTCTCATACTTCAGGTGGACCAGGAACTCGTTGTTCTCCACCTTGACCTTGACCACCTCGCGCAGCTTCAGGTCGCGGATGTTGTTGACCTGCATGCCCTTGCTGACATGGTTGTAGAAATCGCCGACGGTGCGCACTTCCTGCGCCTTGTCGGTTTCCACCGAGGTGATGATCTTTTCCATCGACATGTAGTCGAGGTAGTGCGGCATCATCTTGAACGCCGTGCTGGCGAAGAACGCCACCACGGCCAGTACCATCAGCCAGCCCAGGATGGACAGGCCCTGCTGCGAACGCGCGAAAGTCATGTGTATCCCCAATAGACGGTCTTGTTTAAAGCCTTGCGGCAAGACTATTTATAGCCTGCGGCGCTGCCGAAAGCAGCGCGCCAGTGCTCAATGAATCAGGCCGACACGGGAGAAATTGGGCAGGTTGCTGGTCTTGGGCTCCGGCCAGCTCATCCAGATGGCGAAGGCCTTGCCGACGATATGATCGTCCGGGACCATGCCCCACAGCGCCTGCGGGATCTTGCGGTCGCGCCAGTAGCGGCTGTCGTTGGAGTTGTCGCGGTTGTCGCCCATCATGAAGTAGTGCCCTTGCGGCACCACCCACTCGCCGCCGGGTTCGCGGCGCATGCGGCTCATTTCCTTGCGGATGGTGTGCTGCACCTGGCCCAGGCGCTCCTGATAGAGCATCGCGCTGCCCAGGCTGCCGGCTTCTTCGCCGAGCAGTTTCTCCGCGACCGGCTCGCCATTGATCAGCAGACGCTTGCCCTGGGTGTACTGGATGCGGTCGCCGGGCAGGCCGACCACGCGCTTGATGTAGTTGATGGTCGGGTCGCTGGGATAGCGGAACACCATGACGTCGCCGCGCAGCGGGTTGTCCACCTCGATCACCTTGGTGTCGAGTACCGGCAGGCGGATGCCGTAGGCGAACTTGTTGACCAGGATGAAATCGCCCACTTCCAGGGTCGGTTTCATCGAGCCGGAGGGAATCTGGAACGGCTCGACCAGGAAGGAGCGCAGCACCAGGACGATGGCCAGCACCGGGAAGAACGACTTGCCGTACTCGACCAGCAAGGGCTCCTTGCTCAACCGCTCCAGCACGCGCTCGTCGGGCTCGTCGACGCGCCCCTGATAGGCGGCGATGGCCGAGCGCCGGCGCGGCGCCAGCAGAACCAGGTCGACCAGAGCCAGAAAGCCGCAAACGGCGACCGCGATAACCAACAGGAGCGGAAAATTGATCGACATAGAGCCTTAGCTATCCAACCTGAGCACGGCAAGGAAGGCTTCCTGTGGAATTTCCACGTTACCGACCTGCTTCATGCGTTTCTTACCAGCCTTCTGTTTCTCCAGCAGCTTTTTCTTACGGCTGACGTCGCCGCCGTAACACTTGGCCAGTACGTTCTTTCTGAGCGCCTTGACCGTGGTCCGCGCGATGATCTGGCCGCCAATGGCGGCCTGGATAGCCACGTCGAACATCTGCCGCGGGATCAGTTCCTTCATTTTCTCGGTCAGTGCACGGCCCTTGTAGGCCGCGTTGTCGCGATGCACGATCAAGGCCAGGGCATCGACCTTGTCGCCGTTGATCAGCACGTCCAGCTTGACCAGGTTGGCCGACTGGTAGCGATCGAAATGATAGTCCAGCGAAGCATAGCCGCGGCTGGTCGACTTGAGCTTGTCGAAGAAGTCCAGCACCACCTCGTTCATCGGCAGGTCGTAACGAACCTGAACCTGAGAACCGAGGAACTGCATGTCGCGCTGCACGCCGCGCTTCTCGATGCACAGGGTGATGACGTTGCCCAGGTGCTCCTGCGGCACCAGGATGGTCGCGGTGACGATCGGCTCACGGAAGTCGGCGACGGCCGAGACATCCGGCAGCTTGGACGGGTTGTCGACGGTGATGGTTTCGCCGGTCTTGAGCTCGAGCTCGTAGATCACGCTCGGCGCGGTAGTGATCAGGTCCAGGTCGTATTCGCGCTCCAGGCGCTCCTGGATGATCTCCATGTGCAGCATGCCGAGGAAGCCGCAACGGAAGCCGAAGCCCAGCGCATCGGAGCTTTCCGGCGCGTATTGCAGCGACGAGTCGTTGAGGGTCAGCTTCTGCAGGGCATCGCGGAAGTCCTCGAAGTCGTCGGAGCTGACCGGGAACAGGCCGGCGTAGACCTGCGGCTGGATTCTCTTGAAGCCTGGCAGAACCTCGACCTCGGGGGTCGAAGACAGGGTCAGGGTGTCGCCCACCGGCGCACCATGAATGTCCTTGATGCTGGCGATGATGAAGCCCACTTCACCGGCTTTCAGATCGGCAGTGGCGGTGTGTTTCGGGGTGAAGACGCCGACGCTGTCGACCAGGTGCACCTTGCCGGTGGACTTGACCAGGATCTTGTCACCTTTCTTGACGCGGCCCTGACGCACGCGCACCAGCGAGACCACGCCCAGGTAGTTGTCGAACCAGGAGTCGATGATCAGCGCCTGCAGCGGCGCTTCGATATCCCCGGTCGGCGCCGGAATGGTCTGCACCAGGCGCTCGAGCACCTCGTCCACGCCCATGCCGCTCTTCGCGCTGCAGGCCACGGCGTCGGTGGCGTCGATGCCGATGATCTTCTCGATCTCGTCCTTGACGCGATCCGGGTCGGCCTGGGGCAGGTCCATCTTGTTCAGCACCGGCATGACCTCGAGGCCCTGCTCGATGGCGGTGTAGCAGTTGGCCACCGACTGCGCCTCGACACCCTGACCGGCATCGACCACCAGCAGCGCGCCCTCACAGGCCGCCAGGGAGCGGCTGACCTCATAGGTGAAGTCGACGTGACCGGGGGTATCGATGAAGTTCAGCTGGTAGGTCTTACCGTCCCGCGCCTTGTAGTGAAGGGTAACGCTGTGGGCCTTGATGGTGATGCCGCGCTCACGCTCCAGATCCATGGAGTCCAGGACCTGAGCCTCCATTTCACGTGCAGCGAGGCCGCCGCACATCTGGATGAAACGGTCAGCCAAGGTGGACTTGCCGTGATCGATGTGGGCAATGATGGAAAAATTGCGGATATGACTCAGGTCACTCACGGATCAACACTCGAAGAAGGCACAGGCAAGACGCTTGCCGAAAATAGCCGCGGATTGTACCCGATCCCTCGCGACCGCGTCACGTGCACACCGCGCTGGTGCAGATACGCAGAAGGGCGCCCGAAAGCGCCCTTCTTCAGCGTTGCCCGGATTACTCAGCCAGCTTGAAGGTGATAAAGCTGGCACGCCCCTGGCGCAGCACGCGCATCGACACCGAACGGTTCTTCGGCAGCTCCTGCGCGACCTTGGCGAAGGTGGCGGTGGAGTCGATGGCCTGGTTGTTCAGGTGGGTGATCACGTCGCCCGGACGCAGGCCGATCATCGCCGCCGGGCCGTTGAGCACCTCCTTGACCACCACTCCCCCCTTGAGGTCGAGACCCTTCTTCTGCTCGGCGGTCAGCTCCACCACGCTAACGCCCAGGCGGTTGTTGCTGCGTTCGCCGCCCGGCGTGCCGGCGGCCGCCAGCTCCTGCCCCTCTTCCGGCAGGGTGCCGATGGTGAGCCTGAGCTTCTTGCGCGAGCCTTCGCGCACCACGTCCATCTCGGCCTTCTCGCCCGGCTTGAGGCCGCCGACCAGATGCGGCAGGTCGGCCGACATGACGATGGGCTTGCCGTTGAGGCTGAGGATCACGTCGCCGACCTGCAACCCGCCCTTGTCCGCCGGGCCGTCCTCCAGCACCTGAGCGACCAGCGCGCCGGCCGGTTTGTCCAGGCCGAAGGATTCGGCCAGGTCCTTGTTCACTTCCTGAATCACCACGCCGAGCCAGCCGCGGGTGACCTTGCCGTCCGCCTTGAGCTGGTCGGCCACCTGCAGCGCCACTTCCATGGGAATGGCGAAGGACAGCCCCATGAAGCCGCCGGAGCGGGTGAAGATCTGCGAATTGATGCCGACCACTTCGCCCTGCAGGTTGAACAGCGGACCGCCGGAGTTGCCGGGGTTGATCGCTACGTCGGTCTGGATGAACGGCACGTAGCTGTCGCTCGGCAGGTTGCGGCCCTTGGCGCTGACGATGCCGGCGGTCACCGAGTGGTCGAAGCCGAAGGGCGAGCCAATGGCCAGCACCCACTCGCCGACCTTGAGTTCGTCGGACTTGCCCAGGCGCACGGTGGGCAGATTCTCGCCCTCGACCTTGAGCAGGGCCACGTCGCTGCGCGGGTCGGCGCCGATCAGTTTGGCCTCCAGCTCACTGCGGTCGGACAGGCGCACGATGATCTCATCGGCATCGGCGACCACATGGTTGTTGGTCAGCACATACCCATCGGCGGAGATGATGAAGCCCGAGCCGAGCGACTGCGCCTCGCGCTGGCGACCGCCGCCGGGGCCGCGCGGTACTTGGGGAATGTTGCGTTCGAAGAACTCGCGAAACATCGGCGGCAGGCCTTCCAGGTCGGGCATGCCCGGCTGAATGCCGGCCACCCGCTCCGGCATCTTCTGCCGGGTACTGATATTGACCACCGCCGGCGAGGCCTCCTCCACCAGTTCGGTGAAGTCGGGCAGGCTGGCCTGGGCCAGCAGACTCTGCCCCCAGAGCAGGGCAACCGCCAACAGCGGCGCAACGGATCTGAGCTTTCTCATCGACTACGACTCCCCATATGGAACGCAAACACTCTCAACTCGCCGCCGGCCCACCGGTCAGCAGCGCACGCAGGACAACGGGTTGCAAGGTCGGATCGTCGGCGACGCGCGACGCGCGCCAGCGCACCAGCAGCCAGGTGGCGAACAGACCGGCAAGAGCGCCGAGGATGACCCAGGGCTCGCTCAGGCCGAGGCCGTCGGCCAGCAGGGCGGCGCCCAACAGGCCGAGCAGCGGCAACAGATAGACCAGCAGCGAGCTGCGCACCAACAGGTCTTCGCGCACGCCGATCACCACAGCGTCACCCACCGCGAGCTGCAACTGACAGAGGGCGCGCACATAGCCACGCTGGCGGCCGACGCCGAGACGCTCCATCAACCCTTGGCCGCAGGCGGCATTGGCCGAACAGCTGGAACAGGTGCTCTTGCGCAGTGTCTCGACCCAGACCGCGCCGGGCTCGACCGCCACCACGCGCCCCTGTTCTTCGATCATTGACTGACCTGTTCGGAGGCCCCGGCACGCATGGACAGGGCGATACGTTCGGCGGTGCCCAGGGGGATCTCGCCGACCACGGTGACCATCACGTCGCCGGCCTCGGTAGCCATGCGCCGCGACACCGCGACGGTAGGGCCGAGCTGGCTGCGTGCATCTTCCACCACCGCCCCCTGCAGGGGCTCGAGAAAGACCGAGAAACGCGCCAGGCCGTCGCCGTACATCAGGCAGGCGACCGCCTCGTCGGAGGCAGGACTGCGCCGCAGTTGAGCGGCGTTGAGGGTGAAACCGGGGGGCAACCAGTCCGAACGCCAGCTGCCTTCGACCACCTGATCGACCGAACGCAAGCGTACCGGACGGCAGCGCGAACTGGGTTGCAGCGCGCCTGCTTCGGGGGCCGCGGCCTGCAGCTGGGTGAACTGGAAGCGCTCCAGCAACTGACCCTTTTCGTTGAGCAGCAGGGATTTCAGCGGCAGACCGGTTTCCTGGTCCAGGTGCAATTCGAAGCCGTAGCGATGCTGATCCTTGGGTGCCAACACCAACACCACGGCATTGCGTCCGGCGATGCGCGACTGGCCGGCGACGCGGATGTCGTACCAGTTGCCCAGTTGCTCGGCGTCCAGATGGCGCGCCGGCCAGGCCTGGGCGTCGCCGACCTGGTCGGCCAGCGCGCCGCTGACGCATTGGGTCTGGCCGTCGACCTTGAGCACTTCCTGGGCCGGGCCGTCGAGCTGCAGCAGACGTTCGCGGATCGAACCGCCCTCCTCTACCCGATGCCACACGCTGTGGGTGGAGAAACTGCCGTTGCGCTCGTAAACGAAGGTGCCCTGAAAGCTCTGCCCACGCTCGGCTTCGGCGAGGCGCTTGAGCCAATCTTGTGCATCAGCGGCATGAGCCGGCAACGCCAGCCAGCCGCTGAGAAGAAAGAGAGGGATCGCGCGCATGTGACTCCTTAGCGGTTTTCCAGGCTGGCGGCTCGCGCATAGGGCAATGCGGTCTCACCGGCACTCATCGCCGCCTGCTGCGTGTGCTGGCGCAGGTAGGTCGGCAGGCGCTGCTCATGCCAGCCGGCGGTGCCGGGCTTGGCGGCTTCGCTCGACGCCTCGCCGCTGCTGTAACCGGCCAGCAGCGCCGGCCCTTGCACCTGCGGCACAGACAGCGTCGGTGCAGCGTCCTGCTGGGCCAACTGGCTGCCACTCAGTTCGTCCTGGTTGTACAGGCGCACGCCGGCGAGCACTGCAACGGTCACCGAAGCAGCCACCGCGAGACGACCGACACTGCGCCACAGCGGCGCCTTGCGCACCGGCACGACCTCGTCGGCCAGCGCCGCCGAGACCGCCGCGGCGATATCCAGGCGCGGCTCCAGCAATTCCCTGTGCATGGCCGCACGGGCGATCTGGTAACGCGACCAGGTGCCACGCAGCTCGCCATCCTCACTGGCCGCGAGCACACGCCGCAGCTCCAGTTCGTCCGCTTCGTTATCCATCACCGCGGACAGCGATTCCTGCAGGGTTTCACGACTCATGGTGTTCCTCTCTTGGCTGTCGCCGCTGCCTCAGGCTTCCTGCAACAAAGGTTGCAGAGATTTATCAATGGCCTCACGCGCACGGAAGATCCGCGAACGCACGGTACCCACCGGACACTGCATGACGCTGGCAATGTCCTCGTAACTCAGACCCTCGAACTCGCGCAGGGTCAAAGCCGTGCGCAAGTCGTCCGGTAGCTGGGCGATGGTTCGATGCACCGTGGCCTCGATCTCGTCGCGCAGCAGTGCCCGTTCCGGTGACTCGATGTCCTTGAGGGCGTGGTCGCCATCGTAGAACTCCGCGTCATCGCTACTGACATCACTATCTGGCGGCCGCCGACCGCGGGACACCAGATAATTCTTCGCCGTGTTGATGGCGATGCGGTACAGCCAGGTATAGAACGCGCTGTCACCGCGAAAGTTTCCAAGCGCCCGGTACGCCTTGACGAAGGCTTCCTGGGCAACGTCCTGAGCCTCGTGGGTGTCGTGCACGAATCGCACGATCAAACCGAGGATCTTGTGCTGATACTTCAGCACCAACAGATCGAAGGCGCGCTTGTCGCCGCGCTGCACTCGTTCGACCAGTTGCTGATCATCTTCCTGGGTTAGCATGCACTCTCCTCATGATGCTTGGAGGAGGCTTGCGCCCCTGAGCGAATCAGCCTGCCAAGATAGACTCGGGCCTCGCGCAAAAGTTCTCCCCTCCAAGCAAGCTTCCCGCAGAGTCTGTTTTTCCCTCTGCCGGAGCGGCGCCAACGGGACGCATCCCGCTCGCGCGAATAATTTATCGCCACACGTTTTCCCAATTGATCGACGGTTTGACCGAAGATCGAGCGGGCACGCGCCGGCGCTCTCCCTTATATGGGCGACCCTGTATGGAACCTTAACGACTAAGAAAGTTCCCGAGCACTGCGGTCGGTCATAAGCTGGCTATTGTGCCGCCGACCCTCTCTATATACTAGGGCTCGCATTCCCGCGGAATTCGGACATGAACCAACACTTCCAGCACGACGTTCTGGTCATCGGCAGCGGCGCCGCCGGCCTGACTCTCGCCCTCACCCTGCCCGCCCAGCTGCGCATCGCCGTGCTGAGCAAGGGCAACCTGGCCAATGGCTCGACCTACTGGGCGCAGGGCGGCGTGGCGGCGGTGCTGGACGACACCGACACCGTCGAATCCCACGTCGCCGACACCCTCAATGCCGGCGCCGGCCTGTGCCGTGAAGACGCCGCGCGCTTCACAGTGGAACACAGCCGCGAAGCCATCCAGTGGCTGATCGACCAGGGCGTGCCCTTTACCCGCGACGACCAGACCGCGCGCGAAGACGGCGGCTTCGAATTCCACCTGACCCGCGAGGGCGGCCACAGCCACCGGCGCATCATCCACGCCGCCGACGCCACCGGCGCGGCGATCTTCAACACCCTGCTGGAACGGGCTCGCCAACGGCCCAACATCGAGCTGCTGGAACAGCGCGTGGCGGTCGACCTGATCACCGAGCGCAAGCTCGGCCTGCCTGGCGAACGCTGCCTGGGCGCCTACGTGCTCGATCGCGCGCGCGGCGAGGTGGACACCTTCAGCGCGCGTTTCGTGATTCTCGCCACCGGCGGCGCGGCCAAGGTCTACCTCTACACCAGCAACTCCGACGGCGCCTGCGGCGACGGCATCGCCATGGCCTGGCGCGCCGGCTGCCGGGTGGGCAACCTGGAATTCAACCAGTTCCACCCCACCTGCCTCTACCACCCGCAGGCGAAGAACTTCCTGATCACCGAGGCGCTGCGCGGCGAAGGCGCCCTGCTCCGCCTGCCCAGCGGCGAGCGCTTCATGCCGCGCTTCGACGAACGCGGCGAGCTGGCCCCGCGCGACATAGTCGCGCGCGCCATCGACCACGAGATGAAGCGTCTCGGTATCGACTGCGTCTACCTGGACATCAGCCACAAGCCGGCGGAGTTCATCAAGAATCACTTCCCCACCGTCTACGAACGCTGCCTGGGCTTCGGCATCGACATCACCCAGGAGCCGATCCCGGTGGTGCCGGCGGCGCACTACACCTGCGGCGGCGTGGTGGTCGACCAGCACGGGCGCACCGATGTACCCGGCCTGTACGCCATCGGCGAAACCAGCTTCACCGGCCTGCACGGCGCCAACCGCCTGGCCAGCAACTCGCTGCTGGAATGCTTCGTCTACGCCCGTTCGGCCTGCGCCGATATCGTCAATCAGCTCGACCAGGTGGCGATGCCGGCCGACCTGCCCGGCTGGGACGCCAGCCAGGTCACCGACTCGGACGAGGATGTGATCATCGCGCACAACTGGGACGAGCTGCGGCGCTTCATGTGGGACTACGTCGGCATCGTGCGCACCAACAAGCGCCTGCAGCGCGCCGAGCACCGCGTGCGCCTGCTGCAGGGCGAGATCAACGAGTTCTACAGCAACTACAAGGTCAGCCGCGACCTGATCGAGCTGCGCAACCTGGCGCTGGTCGCCGAACTGATGATCGAGTCGGCGATGCGCCGCCACGAGAGCCGCGGCCTGCACTACACCCTGGATTACCCCGAGCAGTTGGCCGAGGCGCGCGACACTATCCTGACCCCGGCATAGCCCAGCGCCGGCGGCTGAACTTCAGGCGCAGACGCAGGCGCCTGTGCAACTCGCGCGGCAGCGCATCGCGGGGAATGCACAGGCCGCGGCCGAAACGCTCGCCCGGCAGGCGAAAGCGCAGCACCACCGCCAACGGCAAGGCCAGGCTATCGGGGCGCAACTGCACCGGCTGCCAGCCCCGCGCGGCGCTCCACAGCTGCCAGCCGAGGGCGTCGCGACGCAGCCCGCGCAAGGCATGGGGCGAAGTCAGCAGGATATGCCGCGGCAGCACCCAGGCGGCATGCGCCAGGCACAACGCCAGCGCCAGAACCTTGCCCCACAGGGGCACGGCGGCCAGCCAGGGCGCCAGCAGAGCCAGCGCCAAAGCGGCCAGATAGAGCCTCAGCAGCCCGCGCGAGGGCTGCCAATGGCATTCGAACACCTCACTGGGGTTGGACACGGTCCAGGATCATGCGCACCATGCGCTTGAGGTCGGCGTCTTCCGGCTCGCCGCGCTGCATGAACCAGCCGAACATGTCCTGATCCTCGCACTCCAGCAGCTTGCGGTAGCGCGCCCGGTCGTCGGCATCCAGGTTGGGGTAGACCTCCTTGACGAAGGGCACCAGCAGTACGTCCAGCTCCAGCATGCCGCGACGGCTGTGCCAGAACAGGCGGTTGAGTTCGGTTGCGTCGACCATGGAACGGCTCCTTGAAAGAGGCCGGCAGTATAACGGCGAAAAGTCTCGCTGTTGACCCGAAGCGACGACCGCGCCCGCTGACAAGCGCCTATCGCGCCCTCTATGATGACGCCCCTGTCTTTTCTCCAGCGACTCGATTCCCACCATGGCCGATAGCGCGTACTTCACCCTCCTCGACCACGAAGGCCTGCTCGCCGTGCGCGGCGCGGATGCCGGCAAGTTTCTCCAGGGCCAGCTGACCTGCAACCTCGACTACCTGTCCGCCACCCAGTCCAGCCTGGGCGCCCGCTGCACGCCCAAGGGGCGCATGCTGTCGAGCTTTCGCATCGTCCCGGTGGACGGCGGCTACCTGCTGGCCATGGCGCGCGAGCTGGTCGCGGCGCAACTGGCCGACCTGCAGAAGTACGCGGTGTTCTCCAAATCCAAACTGAGCGACGAAAGCCCCGCCTGGGTGCGCTTCGGCCTGGCCGGCGGCGACGCCCTGCTGGCCGAGCTGGGCCTGGAGCTGGGCGCCGAGCGCGATGCCATGGCCAGCGCCGGCGAGCTGCTAGCCGTGCGCCTCGGCGACGGCCGCGCCGAGCTCTGGGCGCCGGCCGCTGCCGCCGAAGGCCTGCACAGCCGACTGGCCGCCGCGCTGCCGCAGGCGCCGCTCAACGACTGGCTGCTGGCCCAGGTGCGCGCCGGCGTCGGCCAGGTGTTCGGCGCCAGCCGCGAGCTGTTCATTCCGCAGATGCTCAACCTGCAGGCCCTCGGCGGCGTCAGCTTCAAGAAGGGCTGCTATACCGGCCAGGAAATCGTCGCGCGCATGCAGTACCTGGGCAAGCTCAAGCGGCGCCTGTACCGCCTGCGCCTGAGCGGCACGGACACCCCGGCCATCGGCGTCGAGCTGTTCTCGCCGGTGCACGGCTCCAGCGTCGGCGAAGTGGTGCTGGCCGCCCAGGCGGACGATGCCGTTGAGCTGCTCGCCGTGTTGCAGGAAGATGCCGTCAACGATGGCCGTCTCCATCTCGGCAGCGGCGAAGGCCCGACGCTGACTTTGCTCGATCTGCCTTATCAGCTGGATGCCGACCAGGAAATCCAGCGCTGACTAAACTGCCCTGGCGCCGCATCGGATCGCCTAAGAGAGCCCATTGATGAGCAAGCTTGCCGAAAAAGTCCAACAGGAACTGATCCACGCCATCGAGAACGACGAGCTGGTGCTGCCCACCCTGCCCGAGGTGGCGCTGAAGGTGCGCGAAGCCGCGGAAGATCCGGATATCGGCATCCCGCAGATCAGCAAGGTGATCGGCAACGACGCCGCGCTCACCGCGCGCATCATCAAGGTGGTCAACAGCCCGCTGCTGCGCACCAACAAGGAAATCACCGACCTGCAGATGGCGGTCAGCCGCCTGGGCATCAACTACACCTGCAACCTGGCCACCGGCCTGGCCATGGAGCAGATGTTCCAGGCCACCAGCGACGTGGTCGACCGCAAGATGCGCGAGGTGTGGAACAAGAGCACCGAGATCGCCGGCATCTGCCATGTGCTGTGCCGCCACTACACCCGCCTGATGCCGGACCAGGCCACCCTCGCCGGCCTGGTGCACCAGATCGGCGTGCTGCCGATCCTCACCTACGCCGAGGAACACAACGAACTGCTGGCCGACTCCATCAGCCTCAACCACGTGATCGAACAGATCCACCCGATCATCGGCGACAAGATCCTGCGCACCTGGGAGTTTCCCGAGCCGATCGCCATGGTGCCCAGCCAGTACCTGAACTTCGCCCGCGACTCGGCCAAGGTCGACTACGTCGACATCGTCCAGGTCGCCACCCTGCAGAGCTACCTGGGCAGCGAGCACCCCTACACCCAGCTGGACTGGAGCACGGTGCCGGCCTTCGCCAAGCTCGGCCTCGACCCCAACGTCGACATGCAGGCCGACGAAGACCTCTCCGCCGCCATGGAAGCGGCGATGAGCATGCTGCAATAAAAGCGTCGCGGCGCGGCTGACAATCTGCCTCTAGACTCAAGCCCACAGGTTCGTCGGAAGCCGTCACGCATGCGCCTCGTCCTTCTCCTCTGCACCCTGCTGTTCGGCAGCCTACAAGCCGCCGAGCCGCTGCGCCTGACCAACGGCGAGTGGCCGCCCTACCTGGGCGAGCGCCTGCCGCATCACGGCGTGGCCTCGCGCATCGTCGCCGAGGCCTTCGCCCTGCAAGGCATCGAGGTGCAGTGGGAATTCCACCCCTGGGCACGCTCGCTGAAACTGGCCGAACAGGGCCACCGCGACGGCAGCGCGGTGTGGCTGTACAGCGCCGAGCGCGCGCAGCGCTTCCATATCAGCGACCCGGTGGTGGAAAGCGGCTACTACCTGTTTCACCGCAAGAGCCGCGCCTTCGACTGGAACGCGATCGACGACCTGCGCGGCCTGCGCATCGCCGGCACGCGCGGCTACGACTACGGCGCGGCCTTCCAGCAGGCGGAGGCGGCGGGCGAACTGCAGGTGAGCCGCATGACCAGCGACGAACAGGGTTTTCGCCAGCTGCTGGCCGGCCGCGTCGAGCTGTTTCCGATGGACAAGGTGGTCGGCTTTGACATGCTCTACCAGCACTTCAGCGCCGCCGACCGCGCCCGCCTGAGCCTACACCCCATACCGCTGCGCAGTGACAGCCTGCACCTGCTGCTGTCGCGCGAGGTGCCCGGCAACGCTGAGCGCATCGCGCGCTTCAACCGCGGCCTGGCGCAGCTGCGCGACAGCGGCAAGGTCGCGCAGTACCTGCTGGAGATCCGGCAGCCGTTAAGCCTCACCCCCTAACGGGAACTCCACCCGCACCCGCAACCCATGCGGCTGCACCTGGTGCAGGCTGATCTGCGCCTGGTGCGCGCGGCAGATCTCACCGACTATGGCCAGCCCCAGGCCGGCGCCGCTGCCCTGCGCGCCGCGCCGGTAGAAGCGCTCGAAGACCTTCTGATGCTCGTCCTCGGGAATCCCCGGGCCGTCGTCCTCCACCTCCAACAGCGCCGGGGCCAGCACCCGCAGGATCAGGTTGCCGCCGGCCGGGGTGTGCGCCAGGGCATTGTCGATCAGGTTGTTGAGCAGCTCGTTGAGCAGGGTCGGCTCGCCGTCGATCCACACCGGCTGCTCGGCCTCCAGGGCCAGGGCGACGCCGCGGGCATGGGCCAGCGGCGCCATGGCCAGACCCAGCTCGCGCGCCAGCTGGCTGAGGTCGATGCGCTGCGCACCGCCCTCGGCGATGGCCCGCGCGCCGCTTTCGATACGCGCCAGCGACAGCAGCTGGTTGGCCAGCTGGGTCAGGCGATCGCCCTGCTGCGCCACCTGCTCCAGGGTGTCGCGCCACGCCTGCGGTTGCTCGGCGCGCAGGCCCAGGGCGATGCGCGCCTTGAGCGCCGCCAGCGGCGTGCGCAGCTCGTGGGCGGCGTCGGCGATAAACTGCGACTGGCGCTCGAACAGCCCGCGCAAGCGCTCGTTGAACTGGTTGAGCGCCCCCACCAGCGGCAGCACCTCGCGCGGCAGACCGGCATCGGGCAGCGGCTGCAGGTCGTCGCTGGCGCGTTCGGCCACCGCCCGGCGCAGGGTCTCCAGCGGGCGCAGGGCCAGGCTCACCGCCAGCCACACCAACAGCAGCGCGCTGACCGACAGCAGGCCCATGCGCCACAGGGTGCCGACCAGCAGTTCGCGGGCCATGCGCTCGCGCGCGCCCTGAGTCTCGGCCACGCGAATTTCCGCCATACCGTTCAGCTGCGGCTCGCTGACCGGCTGCAGCAGGCTGACCACGCGCACGCCCTGGCCGCGGTACTCGGCGTCGTAGAAATGCGCCAGCGCCGGGTAGTCGTCGGTGCGCCGGGTGCCGGGCGGCGCCGGCGGCAGGTCCTCGTAGCCCGAAACCTGCTCACCCTGCAGGTCGAGCACCTGGTAGTAGATGCGCCCGGCGCTGTCGTAGGCGAAGGTGTCCAGCGCCACGTAGGGGATATTGGCCCTGAGCCTGCCATCCTCGGCGTACAGGCCGTCGGCCACCGCCCGCGCCGAGGCCAGCAGGGTGCGGTCGTAGGCGGTGTCGGCGGCGCGCCGGGCGCTCCAGTAGGCGCTCAGGCTGCTCAGTAGCAGGATCAGCGCCAGCAGCAGCGCCAGGCGCCGCAGCAGGCGGCCGCGCAGGCTGGCGCCGCGGCTCATGCCTCGATCGCCTCCAGCAGGTAGCCGAGGCCGCGGAAGGTGACGATGCGCACCGCACGCCCTTCGAGCTTCTTGCGCAGGCGGTGGACGTAGATCTCGATGGCGTCGGCGCTGGCCTCCTCGTCCAGGCCGAACACCTGGGCGGCCAGCTGCTCCTTGCTCATCACCCGTCCGGGGCGGGCGATCATCGCCTCCAGCACCGCCTGCTCGCGAGCGGTCAGGCTCAGCGCCTCGCCGTCCAGGCTGAAGCGCCGCGCGCCGAGGTCGTAGACCAGCGTGCCGCAGCGCTGCAGCTGTTCGCCGCCGAGCACGCTGCGGCGCAGCAGGGCCTTGACCCGTGCCTCCAGCTCGGACAGCTCGAAGGGCTTGGCCAGGTAGTCGTCGGCGCCCAGGTTGAGGCCGTGCACCCGGTCCTTGACCTCGCCGCGCGCGGTGAGCATCAGCACCGGCAGGGTCTGGCCGCGGTCGCGCAGGCGCGCCAGCACGGCGAAGCCGTCGAGCCGGGGCAGGCCGATATCGAGAATCGCCAGGGCGTAGTCCTCGCTGGACAAGGCCAGGTCGGCGGCCACCCCGTCGTGCAGCACGTCCACCGTCCAGCCGGCGCCCTTGAGCGCCTGGACCACGCTTTCCGCCAACTGCGGATGGTCTTCGACCAGCAGAATCCGCACCGCCACCTCCGCCTGCAGCATCGTTCGAGGCGCGCAGTGTAGCGCCGTTGCGGCTGCTGTGAATTGCCGAGATGCCAGCAGGAGGTCCGCCTGCAGACCGTCGCAGGCGACGTCAAAAAACGCTCCAGGCGTTTCTGGGTTCTTCCCGTAGTTTGGGGAAAGCGCTGGTTGACACCGGACTGGCAAGTTGGTGCTTTCTGATCGCGGCGCTCTCTACTTCTGGAATAGGTTCATTAACGTGTCGAACTTGCGTTCTGGTTTCGCCCCTCACGGGCGAGTCACTTGATTCGCTGCGCTCACCCTGCGGGCCAGCCCGCGGCTGTTACTCCGCTTCGCTACGTAGCTCTTGCTTGCCCAAGAGAAAGTAACCAAAGAGAAGGGCACCCCACCATCCGGCCCCGGCTACGCCGGGGTTCCCTCCCTCCATCACCGGTCCAGGGGCACGCCGCGAAGGGCCATCCCTGGCCCATCGCGGCTCTCGCGGCATCCATGCCGCTCAACCCCTTCCACGACGATTCCACTCGGCCTCCTGAAGGGGACTTGAGCGTCGTCTGTGCCATCGCAGCTGAAGAGCAAAAGCCAAACTCTAAACACCGCCGAGTTTGATCTTTCGGAGATTTCGCAAGCTCGCGACCCGGTCCCGTCAGGAGGCCGAGTGGAGGTGTTGCGTAGGGGGACGAGCTGCATGGATGCGGCGAGATACCGATGGCGGCCCCGCTTAAAGGGCCAGGGACGGCCCTTGTAAGCCGGCCCCCGGAGCGGCACCGGAACGAGGGAAGTTTCGCGCAGCGAAACCCGGATGCCGGGTGCCCTTCTTTGGCACACCTTTCTTGGGCAAGCAAGAAAGGTGTGGCGCCCGTAAGGGGCGCAACCCAGACGTTCAGCAGACGCGGTGATGGATAGTGCTAAGTCAGTCAGCGATGCGCACACCAACTTGCCAGTCCGGTGTTAAGCGCACCCTCCCCGCAGAAATGCAAAGAACCTTTCTGTGGCCAGCCATCCAAGCGGGCCACGTCAAAAAACGCTCCAGGCGTTTTTTTCAGTGCTGAAAGCCTGGCGAAAGCTTGCCTCTCTAGCATCGCCTCATGGTGGCTCGATCCACCTGCTCGAGCGACCCCGCAGTGGTGCGAGGTCGCGACAAAAACAAGAATGGAGACCACAAGATGCACGCAGCCTCACGTCAGGCCCTGCCACCTGTCCGCCTGCTCTGCCTGGCCATCGCCGCTGCCGGCGCCGCCCCCCTCGCCAACGCTGCCTTTATCGACGACAGCACGGCCAGTCTGACCGCCACCAACATCTACCTCAACCGCGATTTCCGTGAAGGCACCGGGCAGAACAAGCGCGAAGAATGGGGCCAGGGTTTCTGGCTCGACGTGCAGTCCGGCTATACCGACGGCAGCGTCGGCTTCGGCGTCGACGCCATGGGCCTGCTCGGCGTCAAGCTCGACTCCGGCGGCGGCCGCACCGGCACCGACCTGCTGCCGGTGCAGGACGACGGCGGCACCCCGGACGAGTTCAGCCGCCTGAGCCTGACCGCCAAGGTCAAGGTCTCCGCCACAGAGCTGCGCTACGGCTCGCATGTGCCCGAGCTGCCGGTGGTCAAGGCCAGCGACAGCCGCCTGCTGCCGCAGGTGTTCGAGGGTGGTCTGCTGACCTCCTCCGAGCTGGACGGCCTGACCTTCACCGGTGGCCGCCTGGACAAGGTGATCGACCGCGCCTCGACCAACTCCGAGGACCTGCTGCTCAACAGCAAGAACCGCCGCTTCGCCGCCGGCATCGCTGCCGATCACCTGGATCTGCTCGGCTTCGACTACGACTTCGGCCAGGGTTTCAGCGGCCGCTACTTCTACGCCGAACTGGACGACATCTACCGCCAGCACTTCGTCGGCCTGCTGAGCAAGCACCCGCTCGGCGCCGGCACCCTGAGCAGCGACGTACGCCTGATGCTCAGCGACGACACCGGTGCGGCCAACGCCGGCAAGGTCGACAACCGCGCCTTCAACGCCATGCTCAGCTACGGCATCGGCAGCCACAAGTTCGGCCTGGGTTTCCAGGACATGAGCGGCGACACCGGCTATGCCTATATCGACGGCAGCGACCCCTACCTGGTCAACTTCGTGCAGATCAACGACTTCGCCAACGCCGACGAGCGCTCCTGGCAGGCCCGTTACGACTTCAGCTTCGCCAACCTCGGCCTGCCCGGGCTGAGTTTCATGACCCGCTATATCAAAGGCAGCGACGCGCAGATCGCCGGCTCGGACGACACCGGCGGCGAATGGGAACGCGACATCGAGTTCAAGTACGTGGTGCAGAACGGCCCGCTCAAGGACCTCTACCTGCGCCTGCGCAACGCCAGCTTCCGCTCCGATTTCGCCCGCGATGCGGACGAGAACCGTGTCATCGTCGGCTACACCCTGCCGATCTGGTAACCCACAATAAGATTCGCGAGGAGAACCCATCATGAAATCTGCCCTGACCCGTGCCGCCCTGACGGTTTCCTGCCTGGCCTTCGCCGGCCAGCTGCTGGCCGCCGAGCCCAAGCGCCCCGAATGCATCGCCCCGGCCAAGCCCGGCGGCGGTTTCGACCTGACCTGCAAGCTGGCCCAGAGCGGCCTGAAAGACAGCGGCCTGCTCAAGGCGCCGATGCGCGTCACCTACATGCCCGGCGGCGTCGGCGCGGTGGCCTACAACGCCGTGGTCGCCCAGCGCGCCAAGGACCCGGGCACCATCACCGCCTTCTCCTCGGGCTCCCTGCTCAACCTGGCCCAGGGCAAGTTCGGCCGCTACGACGAGAACGCCGTGCGCTGGCTAGCCGCCATCGGCACCGACTATGGCGCCATCACCGTGCGCGCCGACTCGCCCTGGCAGAACCTCGGCGACCTGGTCGCGGCGCTGAAGAAAGATCCGACCAGCGTGGTGTTCGGCGCCGGTGCCACCATCGGCGGCCAGGACTGGATGCAGACCGCGCTGATCGCCCGCGCCGCCGGCATCGATCCGCAAACCCTGCGCTACGTGGCCTTCGAGGGCGGCGGCGAAACCCTCACCGCCATGCTCGGCGGCCACGTCCAGGTCACCTCCAGCGGCCTCGGCGAAGTCACCCCGCAGCTGGCCGCCGGCAAGGTGCGCATCCTCGCCGTGCTGTCCGACGAGCGTCTGCCGGGCAAGCTGGGCGACATCCCCACCGCCAAGGAGCAGGGCTTCGACATCAGCTGGCCGGTGATCCGCGGCTTCTACATGGGCCCGCAGGTCAGCGACGAGCAGTTCGCCTGGTGGCAGGGCCAGTTCGAGCAGATGCTCGCCCGTGACGACTTCGCCACCCTGCGCGAGCAGCGCGACCTGTTCCCGCTGGCGCTGACCGGCGACGAGCTCAACGCCTTCGTGCTCAAGCAGGTGCAGGAGTACAAGGCGCTGGCCGGCGAGTTCGGCCTGGTTCAGTAATCCGCCTGCACAACCCGCCCCCGGCCCGTCCGCTCCCCGGGCCGGGGCGCTCCCGAGGTAACCCACCATGTACGTTCGTCTGTTCTCCGCGATCTGGCTGCTGCTGTGCGCCTGGCTCGCCGTCCTCGCCTGGGGTTTCCAGGCCCCCTTCGCCTACGACCCGGTCGGCCCGCGCGCCTACCCGCTGCTGCTGCTGGCCCTGATGGGCGTCGGCAGCCTGTGGCTGGTGTACAAGCCGGGCATGCTCGAGCAACGCCTGAACCTTTCCGCCGCGGCGCGCAGCGCCCTGTGCGTGCTGGTGCTGCTGGCCTATGCGCTGACCTTCGAGTCGCTCGGCTTCGTGCTCAGCACCGCCCTGGCCACCTTCGCCCTCGGCCTGCTGTTCACCGGCCGCCCCCTGCCCTGCGCCGTCAGCGCGGTGCTGATGGGCGTGCTGCTGTACGTGTTGTTCGATCTGCTGCTGGACGTGCCCCTGCCGCTCGGCCTGCTTGAAGCCTTCGTGGAGAGCTGAAATGGAAACCCTTAACTTCCTCATGCAGGGCTTCGACGTCGCCACCCGCCCGACCAACCTGCTGGTGGCGCTGTTCGGTGCCTTCGTCGGCACCGTGGTCGGCCTGCTGCCCGGTCTCGGCCCGATCAACGGCGTGGCGTTGCTGCTGCCGCTGGCCTTCGCCCTCGGCCTGCCGCCGGAAACCGCGCTGATCCTGCTCGCCGCCGTGTACCTGGGCTGCGAGTACGGCGGACGCATCTCCGCCATCCTGCTCAACGTGCCGGGCGACGCCGCGGCGATCATGACCACCCTCGACGGCTACCCGCTGGCGCGTCAGGGCAAGGCCGGCATCGCCCTGTCGCTGTCCGCGGTCAGCTCCTTCATCGGCAGCATCATCGCCACCTGCGGCGTGGTGCTGTTCGCCCCGCTGCTGGCGAAATGGGCGGTGGCCTTCGGCCCGGCCGAGTACTTCGTGCTGATGATCTTCGCCATCGCCTGCCTCGGCGGCATGGTCGGCGACAAGCCGGTCAAGACCCTGATGGCGGCGCTGATCGGCCTGGCCCTGGCCACGGTCGGGGTGGACTCGACCACCGGCGTGTACCGCTTCACCTTCGACAGCGTCAGCCTGTCCGACGGCATCCAGTTCGTCATCGTGGTGATCGGCTTCTTCAGCGTCAGCGAGATCCTGCTGATGCTGGAGAAGACCCATGGCGGGCAGAAGGCGGTCAAGGCCAGCGGGCGTCTGCTGTTCAACTTCAAGGAGTTTTGCCTGAGCTTCTGGACCATGATCCGCAGCGCCCTGGCCGGCTTCGTCATCGGCACCTTGCCCGGCGCCGGGGCGACCATCGCCAGCGCCATGACCTACATGACCGAGAAGCGCCTGGCCGGCAGCAAGGGTCGTTTCGGCGACGGCGACCTGCGCGGCCTGGCCGCCCCGGAAGCGGCCAACAACGCCTCGGCCTGCGGCTCCCTGATCCCCATGCTGACCCTCGGCGTGCCGGGCTCGGGCACCACCGCGGTGATGATCGGCGCGCTGACCCTGTACAACATCACCCCCGGCCCGCTGCTGTTCGAGCAGCAGCCGGACGTGGTCTGGGGCCTGATCGCCTCGCTGTTCATCGGCAACGTCATCCTGCTGGTGATGAACATCCCGATGGTCGGCCTGTTCTCGCGCATGCTCAGCGTGCCGAACTGGGTGCTGGTGCCGGCGATCACCGTGGTCAGCATGGTCGGCGTCTACGCGGTGCACAGCACCACCTTCGACCTGGTGCTGATGATCGTGCTCGGCGTGTTCGGCTACATCCTGCGCAAGCTGGACTTCCCGCTGTCGGCGCTGATCCTCGGCTTCGTCCTCGGCGAGCTGATGGAAGACAACCTGCGCCGCGCGCTGTCGATCTCCGCCGGCGACCTGGGCATCCTCTGGGGCAGCCCGATCACCCTGGTGCTCTGGGCGCTGGTGGTGCTGATGCTGGCCCTGCCGGGCATCCGCTGGCTGCGCCGGCGCAAGCAGGTCAAGGCGCAAGCCGATGCGGCTACCGCCTGATCTGTGGGTGACGCCGCTGGCCGGTGCGGCCGGCGGCTACCTGGCCAGCCTCGCCGGCTGGCCTTTGCCGTGGATGGTCGGATCCTTGCTGGCGGTGATCGCCCTGCGCTGCATCAGCAACCGCGCCTTCAGCGAACTGCCCGGCGGGCGCAAGGCCGGCCAGTGGCTGGTGGCCAGCGGCATCGGCCTGCACTTCACCAGCGAGGTGCTGGCGCAGGTCGTCAGCCACCTGCCGATCATAGTCGGCGGCGCCTGCGTCACCCTGCTGCTGAGCCTGATCGGCATCGCCATCCTGCGCCGCGGCGGCGTCGACCGCGCCACTGCGTTCTTCGCCAGCATGCCCGGCGGCGCCAGCGAGATGGTCAACCTGGCCCTGCGTCACGATGCCCAGCCGGCGCGGGTGGCCGCCGCCCACAGCCTGCGCCTGCTGCTGGTAGTGCTGCTGATTCCGGCGCTGTTCACCTGGAGCCTGCCGGCCGTCGACGCCCCGCCGGCGGCACAGGTGGACTGGGCCTGGCTGCTCGTCCTGCTGGCCGCCGGCGCGGTGCTGGCGCTGCTGTGGACGCGGCTGAAACAGCCCAACCCCTGGATGCTCGGCCCGCTGACCGCCTGCGCCGTGGCCAGCGCCAGCTTCGATCTGCACCTGGGCCTGCCGCCGGGCTTCGGTCAGTTCGGCCAGTGGCTGATCGGCTGCGCCCTGGGCTGTCACTTCGACCG
The DNA here is from genome assembly GCF_003696305.1 of Pseudomonas sp. AOB-7. GTDB lineage: Bacteria > Pseudomonadota > Gammaproteobacteria > Pseudomonadales > Pseudomonadaceae > Aquipseudomonas. The sequence goes on from NZ_RFFK01000005.1 coordinate 32,068, forward strand.
CGCCTTCTTTCGCAGCGCGCCGGGCTTTCTCGCCCGCGTACTGCTGTTCACCCTGCTGGCCATGCTCGCCGCCGCTCTGCTCGGCGAAGCGCTGGGCTGGCTGGCCGGCGAGGATCGCCTGTCGCTGATGCTGGGCATGATGCCCGGTGGCATCACCGAACTGTGCCTGACCGCCGAGGCGCTGCAGCTGGCGGTGGCGCTGGTCACCGCCCTGCAGGTGCTGCGGCTGTTTCTGGTGATGTTTCTCGCCGAGCCCTTATTCAAGCTCTGGTGCAAGAGCCACGCTTAGCCCGCCTTGTGCGGGCTTTTTTTCATCCACGAGGCAGTAGAATCCGGGGTTGCTTGACGCCTGCCTTCCGGATGGCTTCCGGGCTGGGACGGGGGCGCAGCGCCGCTACCACTGCAACTGCAATTGGCTCTCGAACTCACGTACTTGCCCGCTGAGCGGGTCGACGAAGCGCAGGCCGCGCGCCAGCAGCTTGAGCGGCTTGGCGTAGTCGTCCGGCTGGCCGCGGCTGTCGTGCAGCTCGGGATAGAAATCGTCGCCGACGATGGGCGCGCCGAGCCCGGCCAGGTGCACACGCAGCTGGTGCTTGCGCCCGGTCACCGGCGACAGGCCGTAGCGCCACAGCGCGCCGCGGCGCTCCAGCACCTCGATACGCGTCTCGCTGTTGGCCTCGCCCGCCACTTCCTGCATGCGAAAGAACGGCTCGCCCTCGATCATGCGCGAGCGATGCACATGGGGAAACTGCAGCTGCGGCAAGGCCGGGGCTATGGCCTCGTAGCGCTTTTCCACCGCACGCTGGCGAAACAGCGCCTGGTAGCGGCCGCGGCTGCTCGGCTCGACCGAGAACAGCACCAGCCCGGCGGTGAGGCGGTCGATGCGATGGATCGGCACCAGCTCGGCATTGCCGGTCAGCCTGACCAGCCGCGCCAGCAGGGTCTGCTCGACGTACTCGCCGGCCGGCATCACCGGCAGGAAATGCGGCTTGTCCGCCACCAGCAGGTGCGCGTCCTGCCACAGCACGCGCGCCTCGAAGGGAATCGGCGTCTCGTCCGCCACCTCGCGGAAGTAGCGCACCTTGAGCCCGACCCGATAGGGATGCTGCGGGCCCAGCGGCGCACCTGCCGCATCCAGCACGCGGCCGCGGGCCATGCGCTGCAGCCAGGTGGCGCGGTCGATGGCGGGAAAGTGATCGCACAGACAGTCGAGCACCGTCGCCCACTCGCCCTGAGGCAGGTGCAGGGTGCTGGGACGCATGGCAGGGCTGGACATGGCAGAACCAACTCGGGGGCAACGGCTGATCCGGCGCATTAGGCCGCAGCCCGCGCGCGCCGTCAAAAACAAACGGCTTGAGCCGGCGCACGCCTGTGGCTAAGGTGGCGGCTTCCGTTCGGAGGCTTTCATGTCGATCACCCGCACCCTGCTCGCCAGCTTCGCCCTGCTGCCCCTGCTCACCGCCTGCCAGGTCTACACCGGCAAACCCGAAGGCCCGCCGCCGGCCACGCGCCTGCAGGGCCAGTTGCAGGCTCAGGGCGGCCAGCTGTTCTTCACCCCCTGCCAGGAGCAGCGCCGCTTCGCCCTGGTCGACAGCGGCAACACCGGCGTCACCCGCGCAGCCGCCGAGTTGCTGGCCGACGGCCAGACTGTGCTGTTCACCGACCTCGCCGGCCGGCTGGGCGGCAGCCAGGGCAACGGCAGCGACGGTCGTCTCGAGGTCAGCCAGCTGTACCGCATCCAGGGCGAAGGCCATGGCTGCGACGACCTCAACTTCAAGCGCCTGACCCTGCGTGCCAGCGGCAACGAGCCATTCTGGCAGGTGGAGGTCAGCGGCAAGGGCCTGGTGCTCAACCGCCCCGACCAGCCGCCGCTGGCCCTGCCCTACCTGGAAGAGCAGCTGCCCGAAGGCCGCCTGAATTTCAGCAGCGAGGCCAACGGCCGCCGCCTGGAGCTGTGGGTGGCGCCGCAACGTTGCGTCGACGGCATGAGCGGCGCGGTCAGCCACCTCAGCGCCGAACTGCGCCTGGACGGCCAGGTGCAGCGCGGCTGCGCCCACTTCGGCGGCGCGCGCAACTGAGCCCCGCCGCGTAGGCGCCGGCTTGCCGGCGATCCCTGGCGGTATCCCGCGGGCCGTCGCCAGCGAGGTCAAAAATCACTCCCGGCGATTTTTGGTGGCCTGCCATCCCTGGCGGCCACCCTGTGGGCCCTCGCAGGCGACGTCAAAAACTTCTCCCGGAAGTTTTTTGTCACCTGCCATCCCTGGCGGTGCCCCCTTTGGGCCGTCGCCAGCGACGTCAAAAATCACTCCCGGTGATTTTTTGCCACAGTCCTGCGCGGCAGGCTCGCCAACTGGCTCCTAAGCTGCACAGAGCAAAGCCGGAAGGAGACCGCCATGCTACGAGTAGCTCTGAACGGATACGGGCGCATCGGCCGCGCCCTGCTGCGCGCCCTGGTGCAGCGCGATCTGCAGCAACGCATCCGCCTGATCGCGATCAACGACCTCGGCGACCACGCCACCCTCGCCCACCTGACCCGCTTCGATTCGACCTTCGGCCGCTTCCCCGGCGAGGTCGAGCTGCAGGGCGACCAGTTGCAGCTGGCCGGCCAGTCGATCCACCTGCTCTGCGAGCGCGAAGCCTTCAACCTGCCGTGGAACCGCCTCGGCGTCGACCTGGTGCTGGAGTGCTCGGGCAAGTTCAAGAAACGCGCTCAGGTCGAACAGCACCTGACCGCCGGGGCCCAGCGCGTGCTGCTTTCGCACCCGCTGGAAAGCGCCGACCTGACCGTGGTCTACGGCGTCAACCATGAGCTGCTGGGCAATCAGCAGATCGTCTCCAACGCCTCCTGCACCACCAACTGCCTGGCGCCGCTGGCCAAGGTGCTGCACCAGGCCGTGGGCATCCGCCAGGGCCTGATCAACACGGTGCACGCCTACACCAACGACCAGAACCTGCTGGACAAGGCGCACAAGGACCTCTACCGCGCCCGCGCCGCGGCGCTGTCGATGATTCCCACCAGCACCGGCGCGGCCAAGACCATCGGCCTGGTGCTGCCGGAGCTGGCCGGGCGCCTGGACGGCCTGTCGGTGCGGGTGCCGACGCCCAACGTATCGCTGCTCGACCTGACCTTCACCGCCGAGCGGCCGGCCAGCCGCGAGGCGATCAACGCCGCGCTGCAGGCCGGGGCGGCGGCGCTGCCGGCCGGGGTGATGGAGTGCAACGCGCTGCCGCTGGTGTCCAGCGACTTCAACGGCTACCCGCTGTCCTGCGTGGTCGACCTCAACCACACCCGGGTGCAGGACGAGCTGGTCAAGGTGCTGGCCTGGTACGACAACGAATGGGCCTTCGCCAACCGCATGCTCGACGTGCTGCTGGCCTGGCCGCTGCCGCAGGCCGGTTGACGACCTGCGGGCGGCGATCCTGTACAATCGCCGGCCTTTTTCACTCTGCCGGATCGCCACCGGCCCTGCGGGATACTCGCCATGATTCGCCTGACCGAACTGAAACTGCCCCTCGACCACGCCGACGACGCCCTGCGCCCGGCCATCGTCCAGCGCCTGGGCATAGACGACGCCGAGCTGCTCGATTTCAGCGTATTCAAGCGCAGCTACGATGCGCGTAAGAAATTCGGCGAGATGCCGTTCATCTACACCCTCGATTGCGAGGTGAAGGACGAAGCCGCCCTGCTCGCCCGCCTGGCGCACGACAAGCAGGTCGGCGCGGCGCCGGATATCGCCTACAAGCCGGTCGGCCAGGCCAAGGCGCCGCTGGATGAGCGCCCCATCGTCGTCGGCTTCGGCCCCTGCGGCATCTTCGCCGCGCTGATCCTGGCCCAGGCCGGTTTGCGCCCCATAGTGCTGGAGCGCGGCAAGGAAGTCCGCCAGCGCACCAAGGACACCTGGGGCCTGTGGCGCAAGAACCAGCTCGACCCCGAGTCCAACGTGCAGTTCGGCGAGGGCGGCGCCGGCACCTTCTCCGACGGCAAGCTCTACAGCCAGATCAAGGACCCGCACCACCACGGGCGCAAGGTGCTGCAGGAGTTCGTCAAGGCCGGCGCGCCGGACGAGATTCTCTACGTCAGCAAGCCGCATATCGGCACCTTCCGCCTCACCGGCGTGGTCGCCACCATGCGCGAGGAGATCAAGGCCCTGGGCGGCGAGGTGCGCTTCCAGCAGCGCGTCAGCGACCTGCTGATGGAAGACGGCCAGCTCACCGGCGTGGTGCTGGACAGCGGCGAGCAGATCCTCAGCCGCCACGTGATCCTCGCCCTCGGCCACAGCTCGCGCGACACCTTCCGCATGCTGCATGCCCGCGGCGTGTACCTGGAGGCCAAGCCCTTCTCGGTGGGCTTCCGCATCGAGCACCCGCAGTCCTTGATCGACCGCGCGCGCCTGGGCAAGTACGCCGGCCATCCCAAGCTCGGCGCCGCCGACTACAAGCTGGTGCACCACGCCAGCAACGGCCGCTCGGTGTACAGCTTCTGCATGTGCCCGGGCGGCACCGTGGTCGCCGCCACCTCAGAGCCGGAGCGGGTGGTCACCAACGGCATGAGCCAGTATTCGCGCAACGAGCGCAACGCCAACGCCGGCATAGTCGTCGGCATCACCCCCGAGCAGGACTATCCGGGCGGCCCGCTGGCCGGCGTCGAACTGCAGGAGCGTCTGGAATCCCACGCCTACGTGCTCGGCGGGCGCAACTACGAGGCGCCGGGGCAACTGGTCGGCGACTTCATCAAAGGCCAGCCGTCGACCGCCCTGGGCGAGGTCACACCCTCGTACAAACCGGGGGTCAAGCTGGGCGACCTGGCGCCGTCGCTGCCGGACTTCGCCATCGAAGCCATCCGCGAGGCGCTGCCGGCCTTCGCCAAGCAGATCAAGGGCTTCGACCTGGCTGACGCGGTGCTCACCGGCATCGAGACGCGCACCTCCTCGCCGGTGCGCATCACCCGCGGCGACAACCTGCAGAGCCTGAATCTCAAGGGCCTGTACCCGGCTGGTGAAGGCGCGGGCTATGCCGGCGGCATTCTTTCCGCCGGGGTCGACGGCATCCGCGTGGCCGAAGCGGTGGCGCGCGATATGCTCGGGCTAAAGCCTTAACGCCTCAGGCAGCACAGGGTCGCACCGCGGCGATGGCCGCGAGGTGACTGCGTACGGGCAAATGGTTCCAGGCATTGGCCCGTGCGCGAGGCGCGGGCCGCTCGGCTATGGATCCCGCTCAACTACTGTTCCCAGGGCCGCCCGCGGGTCTGCTCGCTGAGCGGCAGCTTCTGCTGCAGCGCCGCCTTGGCCAGCATATGGGCGCTGACCGGGGCGGTGATGAAGAGGAACAGGGTGATCAGCAGTTCGTGCAGGCTGAGGCCGTTGCCGCGGCTGCCGAAGTAGATCAGCGAGGCGATGACCATGCCGCCGACGCCCAGGGTGGTGGCCTTGGTCGGTCCGTGCAGGCGCATGAAGAAGTCCGGCAGGCGGTACAGGCCGATGGCGCCGACCAGGGCGAACAGGCTGCCGAGCAGCAGGAACAGGGCGACCAGGCCTTCGATCAGGGTGTCCATGCAGCAGTCTCCATAGCAGGTCGTTATTCGATGATATCGCCGCGCAGCAGGTACTTGGCCACTGCCACGGTGCCGATAAAGCCCATCACCGCGATCAGCAGCGCCGCCTCGAAGTAGAGGTCGGAACCGAGCCAGATGCCGAACAGCACGATCAGGGCGATGGCGTTGATGTACAGGGTGTCCAGGGCGAGGATGCGGTCCGGCATGTCCGGCCCCTTGATCAGGCGCGCCAGGGTCAGCACCAGGGCCAGGCCCATGATGGCCAGGCAGATCGGGATCACGTAGGCGAGCATGCGAACACCTCCAGCAGCGGCGCTTCGTAACGGGTCTGGATGCTACGCACCAGCTCTTGTTCGTCGTCGACATCGAGGCTGTGCACCAGCAGCATGCGCTTGTCGTCGCTGAGGTCGGCCGACACCGTGCCGGGGGTCAGCGAGACGATGCTGGCGAGCATGGTCAGCGCCAGCTCGTCGCTCAGCTGCAGCGGCACCTCGACGAAGGCCGGACGCAGGCGGCTGATCGGGCCGAGGATCAGCTTGGCCACCTGCAGGTTGGCGACCACGATGTCGAGCAGCACGCGCAGCAGGAACAGGCTCAGCTTGAGCGGCTTGCGCACCCGCGGCGGGTTGATCCAGAACACCTGGGTGACCAGCGGGATCAGCCAGCCGAGGAAGGCGCCGAGCAGCCAGTGGCCGAGGCCGAAATCGTTGACCAGCAGCAACCAGACGAACAGCAGGCACAGGCTCAGCAGGGGGTGGGGCAACCAGCGGCGCGCCTTCATGACGCACCTCCGCTCTGCAGGATCATGCGGTAGCTCTCCAGGTCGTGCAGTTGCGCCACCGTGGCGGCGAGGTACGTCAGCACCGGCTGCGCCAGCGCCACCAGCAGCGGCCCGGTCAGCAGCAGGCCGATGGCGGCCAGCAGACGGCCCTTGTCCAGTTCGGCACTGTCCAGCTGGCTCAGGCCCACGCGCCAGAACAGCGTGCTGCCGGCGCGGCTGAGGCTGACCAGGGTGACTAGGCCGCCGATCAGCACCAGCGGCCAGAGGAACAGCCCCTGCCAGCCGGGGCCGACCGCCTGCAGCAGCAGCAGCTTACCGAGGAAACCGGACAGCGGCGGCAGACCGGCCACGGCGATGGCGCCGACGAAGAACAGCGCGCCGAGCAGATGCGGGTTCTGCAGTGCCGCGCCCTGCACCAGCTGGCCGCCCTTGACGCCGCGCTGGCGGGCGATCAGGTCGGCGATCAAAAACAGCGCGCCGGCCATCCAGGTGCTGTGGATCAGGTAGAACAGCGCGGCCTGCAGCGCCTCCGCGGTGCCCAGGGCGATGCCGGCCAGCAGGGTGCCCACCGACACCACCACCAGGTAGGCCAGCAGCCCCTGCAGGCTGGTGGCGGCGAAGGCGCCGATCACCCCCAGGCCCAGGGTCAGCAGGGCCAGCGGCCACAGCCACTGCAGCGCCATGTCGGCCAGTTCGCCGGCGTTGTCCCCGAAGATCAGGGTGTACACCCGCAGGATCGAATACAGGCCGACCTTGGTCATGATCGCGAACAGCGCCGCCACCGGCGCCGTGGCCGCGGCGTAGGCCTTCGGCAGCCAGAAATACAGCGGCAGGAAGGCCGCCTTGAGGCCGAACACCACCAGCAGCAGCATGCCGGCGGCGCCGATCAGCGCCGCCTGGTCGTGGTCGGCCGCCGCCACCCGCTCGGCCATGTCGACCATGTTGAGGGTGCCGGTGATGCCGTAGAGCACGCCGACGGCGATCAGGAAGAAGGCCGAGCCGACCAGGTTGAGCACCACGTAGTGCAGGCCGGCGCGTACCCGATCCTTGCCGCCGCCGTGCAGCAGCAGCGAGTAGGAGGCGATCAGCAGGATCTCGAAGAACACGAACAGGTTGAACAGGTCGCCGGTGAGGAAGGCGCCGTTGATGCCCAGCAGCTGGAACTGGAACAGCGCGTGGAAATTGCGCCCGCGCTCGTCGTCGCCGCGCATGGCGTAGAGCACGGCGAACAGCGCCAGCACCGCGGTGACCAGCAGCATCAGCGCGCTGAGGCGGTCGAGCACGAGGATGATGCCGAACGGCGGCTGCCAGTTGCCCAGGGCGTAGAACTGGATGGCGCCCTGGTCGGCCTGCAGCAGCAGGTACAGGCTGACCGGCACCAGCAAGGCGGTGGCGCTCACCGAGGCCAGGCGCTTGAGCGGCATGCTCAGGCGCGCGGCGAACAGCAGCAGGCTGCCGACGAACAGCGGCAGCAGAACGGGCAGGATCAACGCATGGTTCATCGATGAGGCTCCCGGCCATCGACATGGTCGGTGCTCAGCTCGCCGACGCTACGCAGCGCCAGGACCACGACGAAGGCGGTCATGGCGAAGCCGATGACGATGGCGGTGAGCACCAGCGCCTGCGGCAGCGGGTCGGCGTAGTGGCTGCCCTGGCCGATCACCGTGGAGGCGCCGCCCTGCAGGCGGCCCATGGCGAAGAGGAACAGGTTGACCGCGTAGGAAATCAGGGTCAGGCCCATCACCACCGGAAAGGTGCGGGCGCGCAGCAGCAGGTAGACGCCGCTGGCGGTGAGGATGCCGAGCGCTACGGCAAACAGTGCTTCCATCTCAGAGTACCTCCTGTCCGGGCTTTTCCTGGGTCAGCTTGCCCAGGTTGGCGAGGATGAGCAGGGTCGCCCCAACCACGGTCAGGTACACGCCCAGGTCGAACAGCATGGCGGTGGCCAGTTCGATCTCCCCCACCAGGGGAATGTGGAAATGGCCGAAGGCCGAGGTCAGGAACGGCCGGCCGAACAGCCAGCTGCCAAGGCCGGTGGCGGCGGCGATCAGCACCCCGGCGCCGGCCATGCGGTGGTAGTTCAGCGGCAGGCGCGACTGGGTCCACTGCACGCCGCTGGCGACGTACTGCAGGATCAGCGCCACGGCGGTGACCAGACCGGCGATGAAGCCGCCGCCGGGCAGGTTGTGGCCGCGCAGGAAGATGAACACCGAAATCAGCAGCGCCATCGGCAGCAGCACCCGCGACAGGGTGGCGAGGATCAGCGGGTGGCGGTCGCGCGCCCAGCTGCGCCCCTGGGCGTCGGCATTGGGCTGGAACAGGCGCAGGCCGTCGAGCATGGCGTAGATGCCGACGCCGGCGATGGCCAGCACGCTGATCTCGCCGAGGGTGTCGAAGCCGCGGAAGTCCACCAGGATGACGTTGACCACATTGGTACCGCCGCCGCCGGGCACGCTGTTCGCCAGGAAGTAGCTGGCGATGCTGTCGTAGGGACGAGTGAGCACGGCGAAGGCGAGCATGGCGATCATCACCCCGCTGCCGATGGCCAGGCTGAAGTCGCGCAACGCGCGCAGGCTGCTGGACTCGACGCGGGTCTGCGCCGGCAGGAAGAACAGCGCCAGCATCAGCAGGATGATGGTCACCACCTCCACCGACAGCTGGGTCAGCGCCAGGTCCGGCGCCGAGTAGCGGGCGAAGGCCAGCGCCACCATCAGGCCGACCACGCTGAGCATCAGCAGCGAGACCAGGCGCTGGCGGTGAAAGATCACCGTGACCAGCGCCGCCAGGGAGAGGATGCCCAGGCCGAGCGCGGTGATGCCGTCCACCGGGCTCAGCGCCACCGAACCGCTCAGCTGCGGCAGCGGGCCGAGGCCGAGCACCACCACCAGCACGCCGGCGCCGAGCAGGCAGGCCAGGTAGCGCTGCAGCGAACCGTTCTCCAGCCACTGGGTCAGCGCCGTGGCGGCGCCGAACAGGCTGACCACCACGCGCTCGAACATCAGCTTGGCGTCGACGCTGGGCATCCCGGCGTACCAGCGGAACAGCGGCTGACGCAGGGTGTAGATGAGGATGCCGCCGACCGTGGCGATCAGGCTCATGATCAACGGCAGGTTGACCCCGTGCCAGATCGCCAGGCTGTACTCCGGCAGCGTGCCGCCAAGGGTGGCCGAGGCCGCCGTGGCCAGCAGCGGCGCCACGGTGTAGGCCGGCAGCATGCCCACCAGCAGGCAGAGGAACACCAGGATCTCCACCGGCACCTTCATGTAGCGCGGCGGTTCGTGCGGCGGGTACTTGGGCAGGTTGATCGGCTCGCCGTTGAAGAACACGTCGTGGATGAAGCGCAGCGAATAGGCCACCGAGAACACCCCGGCGAGGGTCGCCGCCGCCGGGATCACCCAGCTGAAGCTGCCCAGCAGGTGCTGGTGGAGGGTCTCGGTGAAGAACATCTCCTTGCTCAGGAAGCCGTTGAGCAAGGGCACCCCGGCCATCGCCGAGGCCGCCACCATGGCCAGCACCGCGGTATGCGGCATGTACTTCCACAGGCCGTTGATGCGCCGCATGTCGCGGCTGCCGGTCTCGTGGTCGATGATCCCCGCGGCCATGAACAGCGAGGCCTTGAAGGTGGCGTGGTTGATGATGTGGAACACCGCGGCGACCGCCGCCAGGTGCGAGTCGAGGCCGAACAGCAGGGTGATCAGGCCCAGGTGGCTGATGGTCGAGTAGGCCAGCAGGCCCTTGAGGTCGTGCTGGAACAGCGCCATGCCGGCACCCACCAGCAGGGTCGCCAGGCCGGTCAGGCTGACCAGGTAGAACCACCACTCGGAGCCGGCCAGCGCCGGATACAGGCGCGCCAGGAGGAACACCCCGGCCTTGACCATGGTCGCCGAGTGCAGGTAGGCCGACACCGGGGTCGGCGCCGCCATCGCATGCGGCAGCCAGAAATGGAAGGGGAACTGCGCCGACTTGGTGAACACGCCGAGCAGCACCAGCACCAGCGCCAGCGGGTACAGCTCGTGGGCGCGGATCGCATAGCCGGCGGCGAGCACCTGCGACAGCTCGAAACTGCCGACGATATGGCCGATCAGCAGGATGCCGGCGAGCAGCGCCAGACCGCCGCCGCCAGTGATCGCCAGGGCCATGCGCGCGCCCTTGCGCGCCTCCGAGCGCGAACTCCAGAAACCGATCAGGAGGAACGACGACAGGCTGGTCAGCTCCCAGAACACCAGCATCAGCAGCAGGTTTTCCGACAGCACCACGCCGAGCATGGCGCCCATGAACAGCAGCAGGAAGGCGAAGAAGCGCCCCATCGGCTCGCTCTTGGCCAGGTAATAGCGGGCGTAGAGGATCACCAGCAGGCCGATGCCAAGGATCAGCAGGGCGAACAGAAAGCCCAGGCCATCCAGGCGCAGGCTGAGGTTCAGCCCCAGTTGCGGCAGCCACTCCAGCTTGACCCGCAGCACCTCGCCGGCGAACACCGCCGGCTGCTGACTGAACAGCAGCACTAGGGCGAGCAGCGGCGCCAGGGCGGCGGCCACGGCACAGGCGGAACGCCCCAGGCGGTCAGCCAGCACCGGCAGAAACAGTCCAAGAAATGGCAAGGCGACAATCAGCGCAAGCGCCATCGGCAAAAACCCCTTATGCAAGCCCGCCGGGCTTGCAGAACCCGGCGGCGTGAATTGGAGTCGCAACTCCCCTGACGGTATTCGATTCCTGACCGAGCGGTCGAGCTAAGTCATTGTCGTGACACGAATAAGCGCCGATTATCCATACCTATCGACACATCGTCATGCATTGAATTATTACTAAACACACGCGCGGCGCGCCAATCGCCCAGCCTCGTGGCAGCGGCCCGTACGGGCCACAAAAAAGCCGGAGCAACCTGGGGCTGCTCCGGCTCGTACACTGCACCTCAGTGAGTGACGCGGCTGGTGCCGTTGACGGTCATGATGCGCACGCGCTCGCCGACGCGGAAGATCTGGTTCGGCTCGACCTCCTGCACATAGGCGCGCAGGGTGCCGTCGTCTTCGCGCACGGTGATCTCAACCCCCTGAGTGCGGGTGATGCCCTCCTCGGCCGCGGCGCCGAGCAGGCCGCCGGCCACCGCCCCGATCACCGCCGCCACCGCACTGCCGCGACCGCCGCCGACCGTGCTGCCGCCGATACCGCCGATCACCGCACCGGCGCCGGCGCCGATCGGCGTCTTGGTGCCTTCGATCTTCACCGGACGCAGCGACTCGATGGTGCCCATGCGCACCGTCTGCACGGTCCGGGCCTCGTCGCGGCTGTAGGTGTCGCCGGTCAGGCTGGACGCACACCCGCCGAGGGCCAGCAACGCGGCCAGCGAGGTAATGAGCAGAGTGGGTTTACGCATAGCAGTTCCTCCAGAAGTTTCTCAATCCATTAGACGCCGCGTCCACGCGGCTGTCACGGCCGTGACTCAACAATAGCCGATTCGGACAGACGCAGTTCAGCTAAGACGCCACAGCCTGGCGATGTCCACCGCCCGCGCCTCGAGTTCCGCGGCGGCGCCGCGCATGGCCTGCTCCAGCGAGATCGGCCCCGGGGCAAGGCTGAAGGCCGCCTCGATACCGACCTGGTACAGCGCCTGGTAGCCCTCGCCGAGGCTGCCGGCCAGGGCGATCACCGGCACCCCGGCGGCGCGTGCCACTCGCGCCACGCCCACCGGCGTCTTGCCGTGCAGGGTTTGCGCGTCCATCCGCCCTTCGCCGGTGATCACCAGGTCGGCGCCGGCCACCGCCTCGGCCAGCCCGGACAGCTCGGCGACCAGTTCGATGCCGGGGCGGAAGCTGGCCTTGAGCAAGGCGCGGGCGGCAAAGCCGAGGCCGCCGGCCGCGCCGACGCCGGGGAACTGCGCATGGTCCTCGCCCAGGGTAGCGGCGACGATGCGCGCGTAACGCCCCAGCGCGGCATCCAGTTCGGCGACCTGTGCCGGCGTCGCGCCCTTTTGCGGGCCGAACACCGCCGAGGCGCCGCGCGGTCCGCACAGTGGGTTGTCGACGTCGGCGGCGACCTCGACCTGCGCCTTCAGCAGGCGCGCGTCCAGGCCGCTCAGGTCGAGCTGATCGAGCGCCGCCAGGGCCGCGCCGCCGGGCGCCAGCTCGCGTCCGGCGACGTCGAGAAAGCGTACGCCGAGGGCCTGCAGCAGGCCGGCGCCGCCGTCGTTGGTGGCGCTGCCGCCGAGGCCGAGGATGATCCGCGTGGCGCCGGCGTCCAGCGCCTGCAGAATCAGCTCGCCGGTGCCGAAGCTGCTGGCCAGGCGCGCATCGCGCTGCTCGCGCGGCACCCAGTGCAGGCCGCTGGCGGCGGCCATTTCGATCACCGCGGTGCCCTGCCCGAGCCAGCCCCAGTGCGCCGCCACCGGCGCGCCCATGGGTCCGCGTACCCGGCACTCGCGGCGCTCGCCGCCGACCGCGGCGAGCAGCGCGTCCACCGTGCCCTCGCCGCCGTCGGCCATCGGCCGCAGCAGGCATTCGGCGTCGGGGAACACCTGCTGCCAGCCGCGGGCGATGGCGACGGCCACTTCGGGTGCGCTGAGGCTCTCCTTGAAGGAGTCCGGGGCGATGACGATTTTCATGATGGCTAACCTCGACGGAGGCGGACGGCCGCCGGCCGTCCGCCGATAGAGCGGATTACAGCAGAACCAGGCTCAGCAGCCAGACGGTGAGCATGCCGGCCAGCCCCTGGATCAGGGTGGCCAGGGTCTGCGCACGGTAGGCGGTGGCCACCTTCATGCGGCTGAACTGGGTCACCACCCAGAAGAAGCTGTCGTTGGCGTGGGACACGGTCATGGCGCCGGCGCCGATGGCCATCACGGTCAGCACCCGGCCCATCTCGCTGTCCAGGCCGAGGTTGGCCAGCAGCGGCGCGACCATAGCCGAGGTGGTGACCAGCGCCACGGTGGACGAGCCCTGCGCGGTCTTCAGCGCCGCCGCCACCAGGAACGGCATGAACAGGCCGATGCCCAGGGCCGACAGGCTGTCGCCCAGGTACCCTGTCAGCGCGGTGGCCTTGAGCATGGCGCCGAAGGCACCGCCGGCACCGGTGATCAGCAGAATCGGCGCGGCGGCCTTGAGGCCGTCGGCCACCTGGTCGTGGAACTGCTGACGCTTGTCCTCGCCCTTGAGCAGGGTGCAGGCCAGCGCCAGGCCCACCAGCAATGCCGCCACCGGCTGGCCGAGGAAGCTCAGCAGGTCGAACAGCACACCCTCGCCGAGCGGCTTGCTGGGGAAGGCGGCGAGCGAGCCAAGGCAGATCAGTGCAATCGGCACGAAGATCGGCGAGAACGCCTGCCAGGCGCTGGGCAGCTTGCCGTAGCGGGCCTTGAGCGCTTCGAAGTCGACGTCGTCGGCGAGCAGCTCGCTGGGCGCTTCCTCCAGCAGCTGATGGTCGTCCTGCTTGAGGTAGCGGTTGGCCCAGAGCATGCCGGCGCAGGCGGTGACCGCGGCGACCAGCAGGCCGACCAGGATCACCAGGCCGAGCGAGGCCTCCAGGCCCAGGTTGCCGGCCGCAGCGATCGGCCCCGGGGTCGGCGGGACGAAGGTGTGGGTGGCGTACAGACCGGTGGCCAGGGCCACGCTCATGGCCACCACGGAGACCTTCATGCGCGCCGCCAGGGCGTTCTTCAGCGAATTGAGGATGACGTAGCCGGAGTCGCAGAACACCGGGATCGACACCAGGTAGCCGATGATCGACAGGGTCAGGGTGGGAAAGCGCTGACCGAGCAGGCGGATCACCGTCTCGGCCATGGTGATGGCCGCGCCGCTGCGCTCGAGGATCACCCCGATGACGGTGCCGAGCACGATGACGATGCCGATGTAGCCGAGAATGCCGCCGAAGCCGGCGGCGATGGTCTTGAGAATTTCGCCGGCGGGCACCTGATAGGCGAAACCGGCGATCAGCGCGGCGGCCAGCAGGGCGAGAAAGGGATGCAGTTTCAAACGGGTGGTGGACAGCACGATGAACGCGATCAGTGCCACCAGGATCAGGACCAGGCCCATGACCAGTCTCCTCATTGTTGTTATGGCGGGCGCGAGGCCCGGACGGGAATGCCGACAGGCGCGCCATTGTGGCTCAGCCCGCCCCGCCCAGACCCTGTGCGCAAGCACCAAAAGCCCGACCAGCAAACACCCCGACCTGTGCAGGCGCACAAGAGCGGTTCCCTGACTACCTCGCCCAGCAGCCTAGCAGCGGCGCCGGCACGGCGCTGTCAGCCCTCGCCCGGCTCCAGCAGCCCGAGGCCGAGCGACAGTTGCAGGCGCTGGTCGAAGCGGTTGAGGTCCAGGCCGCTGAGCTCGCCGATGCGCTCCAGGCGATAGCGCAGGGTGTTGCGGTGAATGCCCAGGGCCTGGGCGCAGGTCTGCACCTGACCGTCGTGGGCGCACCAGGCCTCCAGGGTGGCGCGCAGCGTGCCCTGGGCGTCCTGCGCCAGCACCCGGCGCAGCGGCGCCAGCCAGCCCTGCAGCAGCCAGCTGTGGCGCTGGGCGTAGAGCAGAGTCGGCAGGCGCAGTTCGTCCAGGCGCAGCAGACGCCTCTCGGGAAAGCGCGCCTGACCGTAGGCCTGCAGGTCGCGCAGCGCCAGGCTGGCCTGGCGCAGGGCCGCCAGGTCCTGCAGCGGATCGCTGAGCGCCAGCGATTGCACGCCCCACTCGCGCTCGTCGGCCTGGACCAGCCAGGCGCGGTCGTCGCGGCTGGCGCTATGGGGCCGGCACCAGAGCAGTTCGCGCCGCCCCAGCGGCGCAACCAGGTGCTCGCCCTTGCCACCCAGGGCGGCGAGCAGACGCGCCTGGCGCGGCAGCGGGTCGCCCTCCTCGCTCAACCGCAGCAGGCACATCTGCCGCGGCCAGGCGAGCTGCAGCGCCAGGCGCTCGGCCTCGACCTCGAGGCTGGCCAGGCTCTGCTGCGGATCGAGCAACTGGCGCAGCCAGGCCTCCTGCTGGTGGCGCTGCCAGTGGCGCTCGGCCTGCAGCACGCGGTGCTCGACCAGCATCTCGGCGGCCATGCGCACCAGCTCGGCGTAGGGCCGCACGAGTTCCGGGTCGCCGGTGATGCCGAGCACGCCGATCAGCCGTTCACCATGCAGCAGCGGCAGATTGACCCCGGGTTTGACGCCGCGCAGGCAGGCGGCGGCCTGGGCGTCGATCTCCACCACGCGGCGGTTGGCCAGCACCAGCTGCGCGCCTTCGTGACGGGTGTGCAGGCGACTGGGATCGCCGCTGCCGATGATCATGCCCTGGGCATCCATCACGTTGATGTTGTGCGGCAGAATCGCCATGGCGCGGTCGACTATGTGCTGCGCCAGGGTGGAGTCGAGTTCGAGCATGCGGGCGGCCTCGCGGGGAAGGCCGCCATTGTAGGCCGATCAGCGGCCCTCACGATGCGGCCATCGAGACGCAAGTGAGTCGAAACGCCATCAGGCTGCCAGGGGGCTTACTCCGCGCTTGGCTGCGCAACGCTCTCGACGGCCTTGTCGTCCGCTGGCGCTTTCGCCTTGGCCTGATTGCGCCGTGCTTCGGCACGTTGCCGCCTGGCCTGCTGCCTGGCATGCAGCGCCTGCGCCGCCGTCACCACGCCAGCAGGCTGACCTTGCAGGTCCAGACGCGGCGCATTTTCCGTCATGGCAGCCCAGTAGCGACCGCCCCGGCACCAGGCGGCAATACCCAGCTTGAGCTGCTCACCGGTGATACCGAGCAACTGCAGATGCTGCTCGGCATCCTTGAGAATGCCCTCTTTCAGCGGCACCTTGGGTGCCGGATTGACCGGGAAAGCCAAGGGGAAGTGCTTCTGCAACCTCCAGATCGCCTCGACGGTAGGATCCTGCTCGCGTGGTTTGGCTTTCGACGCCATGTGCCTTTGCGGCTTCGCGCCTGCGGTCTTTATCTGCTCTTTTTCAGCCCGTAGGCGGTCACGTAGCTCAGCTAATTGTTCAAAACCCATCGTTCGGTTCGCATTGTCCTGGTTGGTTCGTGGCGCAAAGGTATCTTATGTGCTCGTTTCTTACAGCCTTATTGGCGGCTGGCGTGCCCGCCGGTAGGTGATGGACAGGCCGCAGAGACTTATGGAGGGCGGTTTTCGGCCAGAAGCAGCCATCCAATGGCAACTAAAGCTCGTGCGATTCAGTTGGTGACAGCGGCTAGATCAGAAGCCAGATGAGGCGATGGGCACATAGGCGCAAGAGCCTAGCATCTACGATGAGGACAGCAGGGCATTCAGGGATGCGCTCAAGCGGTCGATCCGTTCGGTGCTTTCGGTGACCAGCTGGGTGATCTCTGTTGCTGAATCGGCTGACTGCTGGGCGAGCTTGCGAACCTCATCAGCGACCACGGCGAAGCCGCGTCCTGACTCACCGGCCCTGGCCGCCTCAATGGCGGCATTCAAGGCCAAGAGGTTGGTTCTCTGGGTGATCGAGTTGATCGTTGCGATGATGTTGGCGATCTGGGTGCTCGACTCCTGTACAAGGCGCATCTCGCGATCCGTGACCAGCGAGGCATCATGCTTGGCCTGCTCGTCGATGCCGTAGCTGACCAGGCGCTGAATCCTGCCAATCGAATCGGTGATTGGGCAGACGGCCCCGCTGAATTGGATGGTGCGCCCATCCTTGCCTGGGATCGTATAACCGCCAGCGTATTGCTCACCCTTGAGCAGTCTCGAAAAGACTTCGCTGCCCAGAATATCGCGAAGGTTGAGCTTGAGGCGCAGCAGCTCCGATGCCTGCTGGAAACCCAGGTGCTGGATCAAGTAACCGTTGGCCGAGTACATCAAGCCATCAGTTCCCCATTCAGCTACGGCATTGGTGACGCTGATAGCTTCAAACCGCTTTTCCGACTCAAGGGACAGCTCCTTGGTTTGGGTGATATTGGCCTGAATTGAGATGTACTGCTCGACCTCACCCGCAGCGTTGAAAATGGGATTGATCGCCAGCGAAATCCAGTAATGCTCGCCCGTTTTCCCGTAGTTCAGGATCTCGTTGTAAATGGGGCGGTTGTTACGCAGGTCATCCCTGATCTGCGCGACGGTTTCCATGTCAGTGGCCGGCCCCTGCAGGAAGTGGCCCGGCTTCTTCTCGACCACTTCACCCAGACTGTAGCCGGTGAGCTTGGTAAAGCCCTGGTTCACATACTGGATGAAGCCATCCCTGTTGGTGATGACGATGGAGTTGTCTGTCTCGTTGGCGACCAAGGAGAGCAGCTTGAACTCCTGATTACGAAGCACCTCGGCGGTGATGTCATTGGCGAACTTGATGACTCGCACAACCTCGCCATCGGAGCTGCAAATGGGGTTATAGGTGGCATGAATCCAGACAGAACGGCCACTCTTGGTGATCCTCTCGTACTCGGCTGTCTCGAAGCTGCCGGCGCGCAGCTTGTTCCAGAATTCGGCGTAAGACCTGGATGTGCGCTCGGACTCACGGACGAAAATCTGGTGCTTCTTGCCGCGAATCTCTGCCAGGGCATAGCCCATCAGGTTGAGGAAGTTCTCGTTGGCTTCGAGAATCGTGCCGTCAGGGCCGAACTCGATAACCGCCTGTGAGCGATTGATGGCCTCCATCTGCGCGCGAATGCGTGCGCCCTCGATCACCTGGGCGGTAACGTCGGTGGCAAACTTGATGATCCGCTGGACCCTGCCGCCACGAATAATCGGGGTGTAGGTCGCCTGAATCCAAACAGGTTCCCCGCTTTTGCTGAGCCGCTTGAACTCTCCAGTCTGAGGCCTGCCTGCCCGCAAATCCTGCCAAAAGGAGCGGTAGGCCGGGCTCTGGACGTAATCAGGGGTGGCAAAGATGCTGTGATGGCGGCCGCGAGCTTCGTCGAGCGAATAGCCCAACAAGTCCAGGAACTTCTGGTTGGCTCGAATTATTTTGCCGTCAAGATCGAACTCGATGACCCCCTGCGTCTGCTCGATAGCATCCATCACATCCAAGGCAGATCTTTTACGAAATAGATTAAGCATCTAGGTTCCTGGCCATCCGGATAATTCTGCTTTTTGTTTAACGGCAAGCCGGGGCGAATTTAAGCCCCGCATGCCACGTCTAGATGCTCTCGTCGGCGGTGCTTGGTTGAGGGGCTGCCGAGCGCGCGAGCCATCAGTCGATGACTATCGCCATCGCCCCTGCCAGTCCTCGGGCGTCGTTAACCGGCCAAGTGCGGACGGCCGCGAGGGGAAGATAAATCGCTCCCCTTTGTATATAAATTCGTTACTTCTTCAGCCCTGCACCCATTATCAATTTGGCTTGAGGTTCATTCTTGCCTCAAAATCAATAAATCGCTCTCTCCATTTGCGACCATCATATTAACGAGGCGATCGCCCTGTATTTGCTTGCCTGATCAGCGCCATGACAGACCAGAGTGAGGTTGCCCCCCAGTGCCTGCTTGAGCTCATCAGAAAAATTCTCAACACAACACAGGGCATACTGATCGACCTGTTTGAAGGTGACGCCATCCATAACACTTCCTACAAGAGCTGAAACTGCAGCGTCCTCGCGCGGTTACTACGAAAATTCAATGGTCCTTTCATGCGCCAGAGTAGGTACCAGCTGGGCTAAGGCTGGCGTATACCGACATGAGTCAGGAAACTCACGATAGCGGCACTATGCTAGCCTGGCTGAAAACTAGCGTGATCGAGGGGATAGGTAAACAAAAAATAGAGTCTTGCTTGACAGGGCTTCTGGGGCTGAAGACGGGAAAAGAGATGGCTATATTTCTTTACTCTCAACGTCCGCTCTTGGACGAAGCAGCCATCCCCAAAACAACCTCAAAGCATCCCGCCCCAAGGCGAGCGGGTTGCTATTCAGAAGGCGCTTAAGAAACCTGAAAGCCATTGCCCGGCGCGCGCACCATACGGGCCCGCCTATCAGGGCGCCAGGCGCTCGCGCAGCCAACCCTCGCCCTGCAGGCGGTAGTTGAGGCGGTCGTGCAGGCGGCTCGGGCGGCCCTGCCAGAACTCGATGCGCTCGGGCAGCAGGCGGTAGCCGCCCCAGTACGGCGGGCAGTGCGGCGCTTGGTCATGAAACCGCCGCTCGGTCTCGGCCAGCAGCCCTTCGAGTTCGTCGCGCCCGGCGATCACCCGGCTCTGCGGCGAGGCCCAGGCGCCGATGCGGCTGCCCAGCGGACGGACCCGGTAGTAGGCGTCGGACTCGCCGGGGGTGACCCGTTCCACCCGCCCTTCAATGCGCACCTGGCGCTCCAGGCTGGGCCAGAAGAAGGTCATCGCGGCGAACGGACGCGCCGCCAGCTGGCGCCCCTTGGCGCTGTCGTAGTTGCTGAAGAAGGTGAAGCCGCGCTCGTCGAGGCCCTTGAGCAGCAGCACCCGGCAGTGCGGGCGGCCCTCCTCGTCCACCGTGGCCAGGGTCATGGCATTGGGTTCGACCGGCAGTTGCTCGGTCTTCACCGCCTCGGCGAACCATTGGTGGAACAGGGCGAAGGGTTCCAGCGGGGCCTGGGCTTCGCTCAGGCCGTCGCGGGTGTAGTCGCGGCGCATATCGGCCAGCGTCTGGGTCATGGCAGTTCCTCACGATGGGGAAATGCCACCAAGCTTACTCCGACTTGCTGCTTTTTCCTTGATCTACGGCAGCCACCTTGGGTCCGGCGGCGGGGTCTGCCTTGGCCGGCCGGCTGTACTTGGCGATCAGCCCGTGCATGGTGTCGCGCGAGGTCAGGAGGATTTCCACGCGGCGGTTGAGGGCACGGCCGGCGGCGCTGTCGTTGGCCGCACGCGGCGCATCGGAACCGAGGCCCAGCACCTGCAGGCGGTTCTGCTTGAGGCCGCTCAGGCGGAAGATCGAGGTCACGGCGCGCGCACGCTGGTCGCTCAGCTCGCGGTTGCGGCTGGCATCGCCGCTGCTGTCGGCATGCCCAAGCACCACCACCGCGACGTCTTCGTCGGCTTCCAGCAGCTTGGCCACGCGGGTGATCGGGCCGAGGCTGACCGGCAACAGCATGTGCGGACGATCCGGGTTGAACGAGCCCTGCACCGGGGCGGTGACCACCAGCAGGTTCTCGCGCCGTTCGAACTCGAAGTGGCTGCCCTTGACCGCCTCGCGCAAGCGCGGCTCGTACTCGTCGAGCCAGGCGCGGGTCACCTGCGGCGGCGGCATGACCGCCGCTTTGGCGACTTCCTTCTTTTCCGAGCCGGCGCAGCCGGCGATCAGCAGGCAGCAGGTGAAAGCGAAGATCTTATTGGCGCGCATGAAGCCCCCAGGTTCTAACAGTCAAAGCGGATTAATTCACAACTTATGTTGCCGGGCAGTGTAGACCGGCCGTTACAGGCATTGCGCCAACTCGCGCGCAAGTTTCTGCGCACGCGGGTCCATCAAGACGAACGGTCCCAGATTGTTGGTGACGAAGCCGAATGCCACGTCGCGCTCCGGGTCGGCGAAACCGCTGGAGCCGCCCGCGCCGGGATGGCCGAAGGCGTAGGGCCCCATGCCGTAGGTGGCGTTGCCCAGTTGGGCCTGGTCGAGCATGCAGCCGAGGCCGAAGCGGGTACTGGTGAGCAGCGTGCGGTCCTCGCCGACACAGTGCTCACGGGTCATTTCTCCGAGCAGCTCGCCATCGAGCAGGCTGCCGTCGAGCAAGCCGGCGTAGAAGCCGGCCAGGCTGCGCGCGTTGCCGTGGCCATTGGCCGCCGGCTGCTGCATGCGCCGCCACTCGGGCTTGTTGGTGCTGGTCATGATCGACGGCGGGTTGGTGAAGGCGCGCGTGCTCAGCGCCGTCGGTTCGCTCATCATCACCTTGAGCAGGCGCTGCGCCGCTGCATCGCCGAGGTTGCCCTTGCCGCGGGCGATATGGGCGACGCGATCGAATTCGCTGTCAGCCAGGCCGACATGAAAATCCAGCCCCAGCGGGCGGGCGATGCGCGCGGCGATGCTGTCGCCGGGCCCGCGCCCTTCGACGCGGCGGATCAGCTCGCCGATCAGCCAGCCATAGGTAATGGGTGCGTAGCCATGGCCCTCGCCCAGCGGCCACCAGGGTTCTTCGGCGGCCAGCGCGGCGGTCATGGTCGGCCAGTCGTACAGCGCTTCGGCCGGCAGCATCTGATGCAGCGCCGGCAGGCCGGCCTGATGGCAGAGCAGGTGGCGCAGGGTGATGCGCTGTTTGCCGGCGGCGGCGAACTCGGGCCAGTAACGCGCCACCGGCGCGTCCAGCTCCAGCTTGCCCTCGCCGACCAGCTGCAGGGCGACCACGGCGGCGAAGGGTTTGGTGCAGGAGAACAGGTTGGCGATGGTGTCGCTGTGCCAGGCCTGCTGGCCGTCCTTGTCCATCACCCCAGCCCAAAGGTCCACCACGGTCTCGCCGCCGATCTGCACGCAGAGCGCGGCGCCGCGCTCCTGCGGGTCGTCGAAGAGCGCGGCGAAGGCGTCCTTGAGCGGCTCGAACCTGAGGTCGAAGTAGCCTTGAATCTGCACGAAAAATCCTTGCTGGCGGAAAGCGCGTAATGGTGCCACGCCCAGCGCGAGGATGCAGCAGCACCTGGCGCGGTTCTCGACCACCGGCCGCCTGGCTGGCGGCGGACTATTCCTCGACCGGCGGCTCGTTCACCTCGTCGCGCGCCGCCTGGCGGTCGACCGCGGTTTGCAGCCCCAAGGCGGCGGCAACGGAGGCTGCGGTGGTAGAGACCACGCCCATCGCCTTGGCCAGCCCCGAAGTCTCGTCGGAGCGAGCCGCCGCCGAGGTGGTGCTACCCCGATTGTCACCGCGACTGGTCAGGCCTTTGCCATTATTGGCGCCATCGGCCTGGCCGCTGCGCCCCACTCCGCCGCCCAGGCCCATGCCGCCGTCACCACGACCGGCACCGTCGCCGCCACGACCACCACCGTCACCACCACGGCCACCGCCACCCTCGCCGCCGCGACCGCCACCACCGGCTCCACCGCCGCCGCCCTCTCTCGCCTCGGCGGAGTCCACGAGCAAACTACCCGGCGGCGCGCTCAGCGCCGCCATCATCAGCGCGCAAGCACCAGCTGCCAGCAACTTGGTCATTCTTGTAGCCATGATGCTCTCCCGTCAGAGGATGATCGCCGCCGCGGAGTACGAGGCGCGGACAGTCGTTCGAGTGGCGTTTCAGCCCCAAGGTTCTGCCACCCGGACGAGCGGCGCCGTCATTCAGTCGATCTGTCGACGAAAGGGCGGCAGCGCGTTGAGAATCGCCTTGCCGTAGCGCTGGGTGACCACGCGCCGGTCCAGCAGGGTGATGGTGCCGCGGTCGGCCTCGGTACGCAGCAGGCGGCCGCAGGCCTGCACCAGGCGCAGCGAGGCGTCCGGCACGGCGATTTCCATGAAGGGGTTGCCGCCGCGTGCCTCGATCCACTCGGCCAGCGCCGCCTCCACCGGGTCGTCCGGCACGGCGAAGGGGATCTTGGCGATCACCACGTGCTCGCAATAGGCGCCGGGCAGGTCGACCCCCTCGGCGAAGCTGGCCAGGCCGAACAGCACGCTCTCCTCACCGGAATCGACCCGCGCCTTGTGCTTGTTCAGGGTCTCCTGCTTGGACAGGTTGCCTTGGATGAACACGCGGCGGCGCCAGTCGCGGTCGAGGCCGTCGAACACCTCCTGCATCTGCTTGCGCGAGGAAAACAGCACCAGGGTGCCGCGACTGCCCGCCACCAGGCCGGGCAACTCGCGGACGATGGCCGCGGTGTGCGCCGCCGCCTCGCGCGGGTCTGCCTTGAGGTCGGGCACCCGCAGCACGCCGGCGTCGGCATGGTGAAACGGACTCGGTACCACGGCGGTGACCGCCACCTTGGGCAAGCCAGCACGCATGCGGTAGCGGTCGAAGGTGCCCAGGGCGGTCAGGGTGGCCGAGGTCACCAGGGCGCCATGGGCGACGTTCCACAGGTTGCGCCGCAGGGTCTCGGCGGCGAGGATCGGGCTGGCGTTGACCTCGATGTCGAACAGCGCGCCGCCGTCGGCCAGGGTCAGCCAGCGCGCCATCGGCGGGCTCTCCTCGGGGTCTTCGGCGGTGAAGGCCAGCCACAGTTCCCAGTTGCCCTTGGCCCGCGCCAGCAGGCTGCCGAACAGCGGGTACCACTCCTCGGCCTGGTGGCTGGCGATGCCGTTGGCGCCCTCGCCGTCCATGGCCTCCTTGAGCAGTTCGGTGACGCCGGTGAACAGATCGTTGAGCTTGGAAAAGCCCTTCTTCAGCTCCAGGCCCAGCTCGCTCAGATGCTCGGGGACCACACCGCCGACAAAGCGATGGCGCGGGCGCTCGCGGCCTTCCATATCCTCGCCGGGTTTGAAGTCGGCAACCTGCTCGCAGGTGCTGAACATAAATTGCTGCTGGGTCTTGAGCTCGCGGGCCAGCTCCGGCACCTGCTCGATCAGGCGGCCGAGATCGCCCGGCAGCGGGTTCTGCGCCAGCAGCTTGGTCAGGTTCTTGTCGATCTGGGTCAGCCAGTCGGCAGTGGAACGCAGGCGGGTGAAGTGGGCGAAGTGGCCGATGGCCTTGTCCGGCAGGTGGTGGCCCTCGTCGAACACGTAGATGGTCTCGCGCGGGTCGGGCAGCACGGCGCCGCCGCCGAGGGCCAGGTCGGCCAGCACCATGTCGTGGTTGGTGACGATCACGTCGACCTTGCCCATGCCTTCGCGGGCCTTGTAGAAGGCGCACTGCTGGAAGTTCGGGCAATGGCGGTTGGTGCACTGGCTGTGGTCGGTGGTCAGCTGCGACCAGCGGCTGTCCTCCAGCTCCTCGGGCCAGCTGTCGCGGTCGCCGTCCCACTTGTTGCCGGCCAGCTTCTCGATCATCGCGGTGAACAGCTTCTGGCCCTGCTCGTCGACATCGATGCGAAAGCCTTCCTCCTCGAACAGCTGGGCGGTGGCGCTCTGCGCGGCGCCGTCCTGCAGCAGGTGGTCGAGCTTGGACAGGCACAGGTAGCGGCCACGGCCCTTGGCCAGGGCGAAGCTGAAATTCAAGCCGCTGTTGCGCAACAGGTCCGGCAGGTCCTTGTGCACGATCTGCTCCTGCAGGGCGACCGTGGCGGTGGCGATCACCAGGCGCTTGCCGGCCGCCTTGGCGGTAGGAATGGTGGCCAGGCTGTAGGCCACCGTCTTGCCGGTACCGGTGCCCGCCTCCACCGCGACCACGGCGGGCTCGCCCAGGCGCTTGCCCTCGTCGTCGGTCTTGATCGCGCCGAGCACCTTGGCGATCTCGGCGATCATCAGGCGCTGGCCATAGCGCGGCTTGAGCGACTTGGCCTCGAGAAAGCGGGAATAGGCGCCCTGGATCTGGGACTTGAGTTCGGTGCTGAGCATGGGATCTAGGGCGAAAAAGGCTGGATAAATTTTCAGTGTTTGAGCATCGGCCGCTATCATAGCGCGCTAATCGCTTCGGCGCAGATTCCATCGCGCCGCCCCTGCCTCGACCGGAGACGCCGCATGACGCCTTACGCCCCGCTCTACACCCTGCACCTGTTGGCCGCCCTGATCTGGGTCGGCGGCATGTTCTTCGCCTGGATGATCCTGCGCCCGGCCGCGGTTCAGCTGCTGGAGGCGCCGGCGCGGCTGCGCCTGTGGCTGAGCGTGTTCCAGCGCTTCTTCGTCTGGGTGTGGGCGGCGGTGCTGGTGCTGCCGGTCAGCGGCGTGGGCATGCTGCACCTGGGCTACGGCGGTTTCGATGCGGCGCCGCGCTACGTGCACATCATGATGGGGCTGTACCTGGCCATGCTGGCGCTGTTCCTGCGCATCCAGGCCCTGCAGCTGCCGGAACTGCGCCGTGCGGTGGAAGCCGAGAACTGGCCGGCCGGCGGCGAAGTCCTGGGCAGGATTCGCAAGGTGGTGGGCAGCAACCTGCTGATCGGTCTGCTGCTGGTGAGCATCGCGGCGCTGCGGCCGGGCTTCTGAGGCGAGCCGACGCCACCGACAGGGGATCGCCGGGCCAAGCCCTGCAGGCTGCCTGTTGGGCTTCGCCGGGCTCAGCGCCAACCTACCCATCGGCGCGCATCGCGCACCGGGCGGGCAGAGGCGCGCGGCTAGAAGCGCACCACCTGCAGTTCGCCTTCGCGCCCCGGGCTGCCTTGCCGGCCGGGCTGGCCCGGCTGGCCGTCGGCGGCGCCATCGACGCCGTACAGCAGACAGCCCTTGCTCGCACCACCGCGCCCGGCCTTGCCGCCGACGCCGGGCATACCGCCGGCGCCGCCATCGAGCAGCACCTGGATGCTCTCCAGCGATGCCGCCTCCGGTACCTCCAGGCGCACCCGGCCGCCCGCGGCGCCGGGGTTGCCGTCGCCGCCGTTCTGGCCGTCGTGGCCATGGCTGGCGCGCCCCCAGGTGCAGCCGCCGGCCTGGCCGTTGGCGCCGTCCAGGCCGCGATAGCCCGGCGCCCCGCGACCGCCGCGCACGTCCAGGGTCAACGACTGGATACTGGCCTGCTGCAGGCGCAGGCTCAGCTCGCGTCCCGCCGTGGCCGGCTTGAGCACCCCACCCGGCGCGCCCTGAGCGCTGATCCAGACGTCCGCGGCGACCGTCGCCTGGAGCACCTCGAGACGCAGCGGCTGCTCGCCGGGGGCGATGCCGATGCGCGCCGCGGGCCCCAGATGCAGTTCGCCGATATGCAGCTCAGTGACGCCGGCCGGAATCAGCAGGGTGCCCTGCTCGGCCACTTCCAGGCGTGCCAGCTGCAGCCTCGCCTCGGTCACGGGCAGGCGCAACAGGCTGTGGGAAGCGACGCTGAGGTGGTTTTCGGCCCAGGCCGAAGCGCTAGCGAGGCACAGCAGCAGGGCCAGGTTACGCATGGGCCACCTCTTCGCCGCCGAGCAGCGCCGGCTCCTGCTCCGGCATGGCCGATTGCAGGGCTAGCAGGTGGAACACGCCGAACAACAGGATCTGCACGCGATCCTGCCAGGGGTTGGTGCGCCCCTTGAGCAAGGCGGCGAACAGCCAGAGTTCCAGGCCATGGATCACCAGCAGCAGCGCCGCCAGCAGATAGAGCAGTTGCTCGAAGGGGCTGCCCAGCCATTTCGCCAGCGCCGCGCCGAATGCCAGCCAGAACAATCCGGCCAGCGCCTTACCCAGCATCGTCAGTGCTTGCATCCCCGCCCTCGCCTGCTCTTTTTCTAGTCGTGCCGCACCTTAACCGCTTGCCCTCCGCATGACCAGAGCCGGAAAAACACGGGGGCCTTGCGGCCCCCATTGGCAACACCGCACCGCTAGCGCGACACGTGCAGCTCGACGCGCCGGTTCTCGGCCCGCCCGGCATCGCTGCCGTTGTCCGCCACCGGCTGACTCTCGCCGCGGCCTTCGGTGCTGACCTTGCCGGCCGGCACGCCCTGGGCGATGAGGAAATCCGCCACGCTGCGCGCGCGCCGCTCGGACAGGCCCTGGTTGTAGGCATCGCTCCCCACCGAGTCGGTATGCCCGATCACCCGGACGCCGACCAGGTTGGCGCCGGTCAGGCGCGTGGCGACGTCGGCGAGCAGACCGCGCGCCTCGCCGGTCAGCTCGGCCGAGTCGAAGGCGAACAGCACGTTGCCCAGATCGCTAAGGACGATGACCTCGTCTTGTGCCTCGGGCTCCATGGCCGGCGCCTCGGCGACGCTCTCGGGATATTGCGGCAACGGGCAGCCGTTATGGCGGACCGGGGTGCCTGCGGGCGTGCCGGGACAGCGGTCGCGGCGGTCGAATACGCCATCGCCGTCCTCGTCGCCGTCCTGCGCGTAGCAGACGATGGTACCGAGCAGCGCACCGGCGACCGCGCCGCCTGCTGCCCAGGTGGAACTCTCGATTGCACCCAGACCGCCACCGGCCAAGGCACCAATCGCACTGCACAGGGGCCAGTTCCCCTGGTTGAGCGGCGCGTCTCCCGTACTGGAAGTCGTGGCACAACCGGAAAGAACACTGCTGACCAAGAGGAGGGGGATAAACCTGGGAAGGTTCGCTCTCATGGTGGGTTTCTCCTGTGTTACCGGCCTTATGCCGGCATCACTGGAGTAAAGACGGCCGCTCCCCACTGCACAAGAAAGCCCGCGCTGCCCAGGCAAACCTGGACAACGCGGGCTCGGTTGCCACGCGGGGCCGGCTCAGGGCTGAGCTTCGACCTCGGCCTCCACCCGACGATTGATGGCGCGGCCGTCGCTGGTGGCGTTGTCGGCCACCGGGCGGCTTTCGCCATAGCCCACGGCCTGCACACGACCGGACTCGACCCCGTACTGGTTGACCAGCACGTCGCGCACCGCACCGGCGCGGCGCTCGGACAGGCCCTGGTTGTAGGCATCGCTACCCACCGAGTCGGTATGTCCTTCGACCACGGTGCTGGTCTGCGGGTATTGCTTCATGAAATCGGCCAGGGCTTTGATATCGCCATAGCTCTCTTCCTTGACCTGGGCCTTGTCGAAGTCGAACTTGACGTCCAACTCGACCCGCACCGCCTCGGCCGGTTCGGCCACCACGACCTCCTCGACCACCACTTCTTCCTCGACCACGGCGACCTGCTCCTCGGCGCCATGCACCCAGCAATAGGCCGCGGCCATACCGGCGCCGAGCACGGCGCCGCCGCCAGCCCAGGTGGAACTTTCGATGGCCCCCAGCGCCGCGCCGCCAACGCCGCCCACCGCCGCACAGGTGGGCCAGTCGGACTTCTGCAGGCCGGCACAACCGGTCAACAGGGTACTGGCCAGAATCAGGGGTACAGCTTTCCTTGTGATGCTCATACTTTAGGTCTCCAATGTTCATCGGCCCATAACCGACTCAAGAGTAGTAAAGACAGGAGTTATGCAATCCGCCAGCTATAGAAGGCATAGCACATAATTTCTCCTCGCTCTAGGCCGATTGCCGGCGCCACGTTAGTCTTTGCCGCCCTGTTCGAGGATGTTCGATGACTGCCAGCCCCTCTTCCCGTACCCCGCAGCAGGCCCTGGCCGCCCTGCTCGCCCGCTATACCCCGGAGAAACTGCTGTTGGTCGGGGCCAGCGAACTGCCCGCGCTAAGCGCCTTCCACGGCGCTCACCCGCAGTGCCGGGTGGCCACGGCGCCGGCCGCCGCCCTGCCGGCCGAGCTGGCCGCCCAGCGCTTCGACCTGGCGCTGCTGGTCGACTGCCTGGAACACCTGAGCAAGCGCGACGGCCTGCAACTGCTCGGCGGCATCCGCAACCTCAACGCCAGCCGCGTCGCCGTGCTGGTCGACCTGCAGGCCGCAGACTGGCGGGAAACCGATTTCTTCGCCCTGGCCATGCAGGCCAGCGAGCAGTTCCAGCGCGAAGGCCAGACCCTGCACCTGTTCACCTACGACCTGCTCGACTACAAGCAGGTGCCGGACTGGCTGAACGCCAAGTTCTGGGCCAATCCGGAAAACTTCGGCAAGTACTGGTGGTAACGCCATGAATCCACTCGACCCCGTTTGCCCCTGCGGTAGCGGCAACCCCCTCGGCCACTGCTGCGGCCCCTACCATGCCGGCACCGCCGCGCCCAGCGCCGAGCTGCTGATGCGCTCGCGCTACAGCGCCTACGTGCTGGGCCTGGTGGACTACCTGGTCGCCACCACCCTGCCGGCCCAGCAGAGCGCGCTGGATCGCGCCGCCATGGCCGCCTGGAGCGCGCAGAGCACCTGGCTCGGCCTGGAGATGGAAAGCAGCGAGCTGTTCGGCGGCCAGCCCGAGCATGCGCAGGTCTGCTTCGTCGCCCGCTGGCACGACGCACAGGGCGAGCACAGCCACCGCGAACGCTCGGCCTTCGTCCAGGTCGGCGGGCGCTGGTATTTCCTCGACCCGAGCGTGCCGCTGAAAGCCGGACGCAACGATCCCTGCCCCTGCCGCAGCGGACAGAAGTTCAAGAAATGCTGCGCCGGCTACCTGGCTTGAGCGCCCGCACCTGACGCCTGCGGCCTTTTCTGCTTGAGTTGTGGGCGCCCGCCGGCACGTTGCCGGGCGCGGACGCTCAACAAGGAGAAGGGCATGCACAAGCAAAGTGGTGTGGCGATCATCCTGGCCAGTCTGCTGTTCGGCTGCGCCAGCCAACCGTCCGGACAGCAGGGGGAGCGCCTCGATCTGGGCGACAGCGCGCGCGTCAGCCGCCTGTTCGCCTACCCCAACAACTGCAGCGTGATCTGCTACCGCGACTGGACGCTGGAGCAGACGGTGCAGCATTACCTCGAACAGAGCCTGGCGCGCGACGGTTACGCCAACGCCCGGGTGACCATCCACCGCCAGGGCGAGCGCCTCTACGCTGACTTCGCCGGCACGCCCAAGGGCTACGGGCAGCCGCTCAAGCAACTGCTCGACGCCGGCGACCTGGCCTACGATGGCGCCAACCAGCTCAACCGCGACGGCAAATGGCAGTACGACTGGTACTTCTTCCTGCCCCTGGGCATGGCCCTGGACAACCGCAAGAGCGTCGAGCTGCTGCATTTCCCCCCGGACTATTCGCTGACCCAGGCGCAGGACTACCTGCGCTCCAGCACCACCGATCGCTGGGCCGCGCTGCTGGCCAGCAACGGCGTGCCGGCGACGCTGACCCCGGCCTACCAGACCATCGTCGATATCGCCCCGATCGCCGCGCCGGCCAACGCCGGCAGCGCCCTGCAAGGGGTCTACGGTTATTTCAACGACTACCAGCAGCGCATGGTGCGCGAGCTGAGCGCCGGCAAGGGCGGCGCCAGCCTGCCCATGGTCGCCTTCGGCAGCCCGGTGCGCGACTGGGTCAAGCAGCAGTATGGCGTGCAGCTGGCGGTGCTCGGCCTCGGCCGGATCGAGGCCGCGCCGGGGCAACAGGTGTCGGTGCTGGGCGCCAACCACCCCAGCTATATCTGGTACGCCGCCGATCCGGCCAACAACCAGGGCAGCCAGGCCAAGGCCGATGCCACCGGCATCCGGGTCATGGGCCAGGATCTCAGCGCCGCCTGCTGGCAAGCCGGCATGGGCCGGCAGCCCGCCGGCGATCCGCAGCAGACGCTCGCGAGCTGCACGCAGAAATGGCAGGTCACCGACCAGTTGCAGACCTGCGAGCTGTTCTACGTCTCGGTGCGCAAGCTCAAGCCCGAAGACGCCGAGGCCAAGTGCCAGGCGAGCTGAAACGACCGGGCCCGCAGTGGCGGGCCCGGTGTCATTCCTGCAGTTTCAGGTGCGAGGTATCCGGCGGCGGCGCGGCAGGGGCAGCCTTGGCCTGGCCCATGTCGCTGCCTACCGGCGCCAGGCTGAACTGCGACAGATCGACCTGCGGTGCGGCGGCCTCGGGCTTGGCGTCCTGCAGATCGGCGCCGACCGGTGCGATGCCGAAATCCGGCGCGTCCACCTCGCTGAAGGCGGCCATGTATTCGTCGCGCGGCGCCACCCGCAGGCGGCCGCCAGTGGCACTCGCCAGCGGTGCTACAGGCGCAGGCTCGGCGGCGGGCGGCGGCGCCAGTTCCACCTCCTCCACCGGCAGGTCCATAGCCACCACCTCCACCCGCGCGCCGGCGCGCTCCAGGGTGGAGCGATACTTCTCCGCCCCGACGGCATCGAGGTTGTTCTTGATCACGATGCGTCGCCCGGAAAACAACTGGGCGATGCGCTGGGCATCGGCCTGGAACAGCTTGGCCAGATTGGCCTTGACCAGCTCCGGTTGGGCGCCCGGCACCAGTTGTCCGGAGAAGGCGATCTCGTAGCGACTCATGGTCACACTCCTGTCCTATTCGGCCCTCAGTATGGCGCAGGTTTTTTGACGCTAACACCGCAGGCGTCTCATCCACCGCTTTTCGGCCGACTTGGGCAGAAACCTACGGCAACCTCGCGGCAAAAAATAATGATGGAGTGCCCAGGTTGCAGCCGAGCGGTTGCTTGTTACACTGGGGGCGTTATTGGGGGTATGACATGCTTTCTCAGGCGCAAACGATAAGAATTATCAGTCTATTGATGTTTTTTGGCCTGTTCTCGGGCCTCGCAGGATGCTCCACCTGGATGACAGGTGGTTTCAAGGACCCGGACGTCCAGCTCATCAAAGTTGATGTAATCAAGGCCAGGCTGCTCGAACAGGAGTTCCGCCTGCGTTTTCGCATCGACAATCCCAACGGCGTCAGCCTGCCGGTGCGCGGCCTCGACTACGCCGTGCACCTCAACGAGATGAAACTCGCCGAGGGCTATTCCAACGAGTGGTTCACCGTGCCCGCGCACGGCCACCACACCTTCGAGGTGCCGGTGCGCACCAACCTCTGGCGCCACGTGCGGCAGATCGTGAAGATGCTGGAGAAACCCGACGAGCCGATCCGCTATCGCCTGCAGGGCGAAGTGAAAACCGGCATGTTGTTCGGACGCAGCGTGCACATGTCGCGCAATGGCGAGATAATTCCCGGCGATTTCATCCCGGAGTAACCGCCATGAGCAACCAACCCCACGTCCACGGCCCCGACTGCAACCACGATCACGACCATCATCACGATCATGACCACGTCCACGGCCCGCATTGCAACCACGGCCATCAGGAGCCGGTGCGCAACGCGCTGAAGGACGTCGGCCGCAACGACCCTTGCCCCTGCGGCAGCCAGAAGAAGTTCAAGAAATGCCACGGCGCCTGAAGCCCCGATGAATGCGCCGACCCTCGCCCTGCTGCTCGCCGGTCTGCTGCTGATCGCGGCTTTGGCCGCCTATGCCTGGCATCTCTGGCGCCGCGTCTGGGCGCAGCAACGCAGCCAGGCCGCCGCCCAGCAGGAGCGCCAGCAGCGCCTCGGCGGCGACCTGACGATTCTCGCCGGCAGCCTGCTCGACGAGCAGTTGCCGCTGATCGAAGGCGCCATCCGCATCAAGGTGCTGCTGGACAACTACGACAGCGAACTGAGCCGCGACAACCGTTGCCAGGTGTTCCACCTGCTGTTCGAGGCCACCGCCGAGGTGCCCACCCATGGCGCCTGGAAGGCGCTGGACAAGCACGAGCGGCGGCGCTTCGAGAAGCGCTTCAACGAGCTCGAGCTGCAGCACAAGGCCGCCGCCCGTACGGCCGCCCGCTGGTTGCTCGACGAAGGGCTGAAGAGCGCTCGGCGAAACGCCTGAACCCCCTCTTGCCAGGCTCTGCGCCCCTCATTACCGTGGCGACTTCATGGCCGATCGGCAGCGATCGGCCCGTCGCGCGCAGCCGCCACACCCCGACCTATTGCCTGCCAAGGAATTTCGCCATGCGCACGCTGGCCTGCCTGACCCTTGCCGCCTCGCTGACCGGCCTCGCCGGCTGCCAGTCCCTGCTCAACAGTCGCTATGCCGACAGCGTGCCGCCGACGCGCGGCGTGGAACGCATCCAGGGCCTGGCGGAAAGCGCCTCGATCCGTCGCAACGCCCTCGGCATGCCGCTGATCGAGTCGGGCACCTTCCACGATGCGCTGTTCGCCCTGGGCTACGTGCATGCCGGCGACCGCCTCAGCCAGATGGTCGGCATGCGCCTGCTGGCCGAAGGGCGCCTGGCGGAAATGGCCGGCCCCGGCGTGCTGGAGATGGACAGGTTCATGCGCGCGGTGAACCTCAAGCGCAGCGCCGAGGAGCTCTATGCCGGCGCCTCGCCGCGGCTGAAACGCTTCTTCGAGGTCTACGCGCGCGGCGTCAACGCCTACATGTTCCGCTACCGCGAGCGCCTGCCGATGGACCTGGCCGAGTCCGGCTACCGGCCGGCCTACTGGAAGCCGGAAGACTCGGTGCTGCTGTTCTGCCTGCTCAACTTCGGCCTGGCGGTCAATCTGCAGGAAGAGATCGCCGCGCTGGTCATGGCCCAGCAGGTCGGCGCCGACCAGCTGCCCTGGCTGCTGCCGATCTACCCCGACGAAGCGCTGCCGTTCGACGAGGCGCAAAAGCTCGCCGGCCTCGACCTCAAGGGCCAGCTGCCCGGCCTGCAGGCCGTCGGCCAGGCCGCGGCGCAGATCGCCGCGCAGCACATGCTCGGCGTCGCCGCCTCGAACAACTGGGCCATCGCCCCCGAGCGTACGCGCGGCGGCAAGAGCCTGCTGGCCAACGACACCCACCTGCCGCTGGCGATGCCCTCGCTGTGGAATTTCGTGCAGATCCGCTCGCCCAAGTACCAGGCCGCCGGTATCTCGCTGGCCGGCGTGCCGGCCGTGGTCGCCGGCTACAACGGCAAGCTGGCCTGGGGCATGACCATGGTCATGGGCGACAACCAGGACCTGTTCCTCGAACGGGTCAAGCGCGAGGGCGGCCGCCTGCTGTACCTGGCCGACGGCCAGTGGTTGCCGGCCGGCGAGCGCCAGGAGACCTTCTTTATCAGGGGCCAGCGACCGATCCGCGAGACGCTCTACGAGACCCGCAACGGCCCGCTGCTGAACTCGGTGCTGGGCGAGCGCAAGCACGCGCTGCAACCGATGCGCCTGGAGAGCGGCTACGGCCTGGCGCTGAAGACCACCCAGTTCGAGCGCGACGCCAGCCTCGATGCCTTCTTCGACCTGTCCCGCGCGCAGTCGGTGGACGCGGCCTTCGAGGCCACCCGCGAGATCCGCGCCATGCCGCTGAACATCGTCTTCGCCGACGCCCAGCACATCGGCTGGCAGGTCACCGGGCGCTTCCCGAACCGCCGCGAGGGCCGCGGCCTGCTGCCCTCGCCCGGCTGGGACGCACGCTACGCCTGGGACGGTTTCGCCGACCCGATGCTCCACCCCTACGACCAGGACCCGCCGCAGGGCTGGCTGGGCAGCGCCAACCAGCGCAGCGTGCAACCGGGCTACGGCATGCAGCTGTCCAGTTCCTGGTACTACCCCGAGCGCGCCGAACGCATCGCCGAACTGGCCGGCAGCGGCCAGCATGACAGCCGCAGCATGATCGCCATGCAGTACGACCAGACCTCGCCCTTCGTCGCCAAGCTGCAGGCCATGTTCAACGACCCGGGCATGCAGGGCCCGCTGCGCGACGCCATCGCCGCCCTGCCGGCCGCCCAGCGCCCGCGCGCCGAGGAAGCCCTGCAACGTCTGCTGGCCTTCGACGGCAGGTTGGCCGCCAGCTCCGCCGATGCGGCGATCTACGCCGCCTTCCTGCATGAAAGCGCGCGGCAGACCTTCCTCGACGAACTCGGCCCGGAAAGCAGCCCGGCCTGGCAGGCACTGGTGCAGACCGCCAACACCTCCTACTCGGCGCAAGCCGACCACCTGCTCGGCCGCCCCGACAGCCCGTTCTGGAACGACCTGCGCACACCGCAGCAGGAAGACAAGCCGGCCATCCTCGCGCGCAGCCTGGCCGCCAGCATCGAGCTGCTGGAAAGCCGCCTGGGCCAGGAGCGCAGCGCCTGGCAATGGGGCAAGCTGCACAGCTACGCATGGGTCACCGAGACCACCCGCCTAGCGCCCTATATGAGCGCCAGCCAGCGTGCCAGCATCAATACGCTCAAGAGCTACCTGGACCGCGGCCCCTACCCGGCCGGCGGCGACCACAGCACGCTCAACGTCTCGGCCTATGCCTGGGGCCAGGACTTCGACACCTGGCTGATCCCGGCCATGCGCATCGTCGTCGACTTCGCCGCCGCCGAGCCGCTGCGCGGCGTCAACAGCTCCGGCCAGTCGGGCAACCCGGCCAGCCCGCACTATGCCGACGGCATCGAGGCCTGGCTCAAGGGCGGCTACATGAGCTTCCCGTTCCGGGCGGAGAACCTGGACAAGGTCTACGGCAACCAGCGCCTGCTGCTGATGCCGGCCAGGTGACGACCGTTCGTCGGGTGGCGCTGAACCTTTCCGTCGGCGCCTCACTCAGACTATTCGACTTACTCCATAGATCATCGTTTAAGGCGCCTCTGGCGCCTTTTCTTTTGCCTGCGCAAAAGTCGCAGCCAAAAGATGGCCTTTTTACATCATCGAATTGAACTTACCGCCGACGCCGGGTTCGGAACCTGTGCATCGTTTGAAAGCTCCTGGCGCCTATGGCGCCTATTTTTTAGGGCCTGCCATCCCTGGCGCCCCCCCTACGGGCCGTCGCTGCGCGACGTTGAAAATGCCTCCCGGGCATTTTTTGTCCGCTCCTCGCGCCCGTCGCTCTCTGGCCTGCACTTTTCCCCTGGATCGACGTAAGCTCTAGCGCTTTCCGTTTCCCGCTTTGCAGCGCCGACCCGCATCAAGGAGCCCGAGATGAGCAACCGCCAAGCCGAAATCGCCGCCGCCCTGGAGGTGGTGCCGCCCTTTGCCGACGAAGCCGCCCTGGTCGCCGAGATCGAACGGCGCAAGGCCTTTATCAAGCAGTGCCTGCGCAACTCGGGGCTGAAGGTGCTGGTGCTCGGTATCAGCGGCGGCGTCGACTCGCTGACCGCCGGGCGCCTGGCGCAGTTGTCGGTGGAGGAGCTGCGCGCCGAAACCGGCGATTCGGCGTACCGCTTTATCGCCGTGCGCCTGCCGCACAACGCCCAGCACGACGAGCACGACGCCCAGGACTCGCTGAAATTCATCCGCGCCGATGAAGAGGACACCGTCAATATCGCCAGCAGCGTGCTGGGACTGGGCGAGCAGGTCACCCACCTGCAGAAACTGACCGACGCGCGCCGCGACTTCGTGGTCGGCAATATCAAGGCACGCATCCGCATGGTCGCCCAGTTCGCCATCGCCAACGCCAACAACGGCCTGGTGATAGGTACCGACCACGCCGCCGAGGCGGTGATGGGTTTCTTCACCAAGTTCGGCGATGGCGCCTGCGACCTGGCGCCGCTGTCCGGCCTGGTGAAGCATCAGGTGCGCTCCATCGCCAGGCACCTGGGCGCACCGCAGCACCTGGTGATGAAGACCCCGACCGCCGACCTGGAAGAACTGCGCCCGGGCAAGCCGGACGAGGAAGCCCATGGCGTCAGCTACGCCGAGATCGACGCCTTCCTGCACGGCGAAACGGTCAGTGAGGCGGCCTATGCCACCATCGTCCGCACCTTCGATGCCACCCGCCACAAACGCGAGCTGCCGCTGGTGCCCTGAGTGCCTGCGCCGCGGGCTGGAATGCCCGCGGCAGGCTACGCTGTTTTGAAGTAACGGCCCGCCCCTAGTCGCGCGGGCTCGAGCCACTTCAGCCGGGGTACGCCGCATGTCGCCGAACGCCACGCCAGAACGGATCTTTAACCGTACCCTGCTCGACACCCTGATCCGCGCTGGCATGATCGCCGCCCTGGTGGTGGCCTGCTTCGAGGTGTTCAGCCCCTTCCTCAGCCTGATGTTCTGGGCGCTGATTCTCGCCGTCACCCTCTATCCGTTGCACAACCTGCTCAAGCCCCGCCTGGGCCGCAGCGACAGCCGTGCCGCCACCTTGATCGTGATCCTGGCGATCGCCGTCCTGCTGATCCCCATCTACCTGCTCGGCACCTCGCTGACCGAGTCGGTGCAGGTGGCAATTGCCACGGTCAAGTCGGGCGCCGTGCATATCCCGCCGCCACCGGATGCGGTCGCCCAGTGGCCACTGATCGGCAAGCAACTGCATGGCTTCTGGGCACAGCTCGCCTCCGACCTGACCGGCGTCCTGCAACGCCTGGCCCCGCATCTCAAAGACATGACCCTGGGCCTGCTCAGCAGGCTTGCCGGGGTGGGAGTCGGCATGCTGGTCTTCATCGCCGCGCTGATGATCGCCGGCATCATCATGGCCTACGGCGAAAACGGTCATCAGAGCGCCCGCCGCATCTCGGCGCGGATATTCGAGCCGGGTCGCAGCGATCAGCTGGTCGAGCTGTGCACAGCCACCATCCGCGCCGTGGCCCAGGGCGTGATCGGCATCGCCTTCATCCAGATGCTGCTGATCGGCGCCGGATTCATCTTCATGGGCGTTCCCGGCGCCGGCCTGCTGGCCCTGGCCGTCTTGCTGCTGGGGATCATGCAGCTGCCGGCCACGCTGATTACCCTGCCGGTGATCGCCTTCGTCTTCTTCAACGAAGGCGCCACCCTGGCCAGCATCGTCTTCGCCATCTACGTGTTCGTCGCCGGCCTCGCCGACAACGTGCTCAAGCCGCTGCTGCTCGGCCGCGGCGTGGACGTGCCGATGCCGGTGGTGCTGGTCGGCGCCCTGGGCGGCATGGTCAGCGGCGGCATCATCGGCCTGTTCATCGGCCCGGTGCTGCTGGCGGTGGGCTACAAACTGTTCTGGCAATGGGTCGACACCCCGCCCGCCAGCAGCGCGGCTGGCCCGCGGGATGGCGATTAAGCAGCGCCGCGCCTGGGCATTGCTGGCCGCAGCCAGCCTGGCTGGCTGCGTGCGCCTGGGGCCGGACTTCCAATCGCCGCGGCAGGCCTGGATCGACCACTGGGACAGCCAGGCGCTGAACGCGGCCAATCAACAGCACCCGCAGCCGGAAAACCGGCAATGGTGGACGCAGTTCGACGACCCGCTGCTCGAGCGCCTGATCGCCGAGGCGGACATCCACAACCCCAACCTGCGCATCGCCGCCCTGCGCATCCTCGAGGCCCGCGCCCAGCTCGGCATCGCCCGCAGCGGGCGCTACCCGCAACTGCAGCAGGCCAGCGCCGACGCCTTCTACCTGGACCGCAACCAGTACGGTGGTGACACCGAGCTGGACAGCAGTGCCTGGCAGTACGGCGCCGGCTTCGACATCGGCTGGGAGCTGGACTTCTGGGGTCGCTACAGCCGCGCCATCGAATCCGCCGATGCCAGCTACTTCGCCGCCCGGGCCAACTACGAGGACGCCCTGGTGCTGCTGCGTGCCCAGGTGGCGCAGACCTACTTCGCCCTGCGCACCGCCGAGGCGCGCCTGGGCATCGCGCGCGACAACGCCAGGCTGCAGAAGCGCAGCCTGGAGATCACCGAACGCCTGTTCAACAGCGGCAACAGCGACGAACTCGACCTGCAGCAG
The DNA here is from genome assembly GCF_003696305.1 of Pseudomonas sp. AOB-7. Classification (GTDB taxonomy): domain Bacteria; phylum Pseudomonadota; class Gammaproteobacteria; order Pseudomonadales; family Pseudomonadaceae; genus Aquipseudomonas. Next base: position 70,121 of record NZ_RFFK01000005.1, read on the forward strand.
GCCAAGACCCAGTACCTGGGCACCCTGAGCAGCGTGCCCGAGCTGGAGGCCCAGGCGGCGCAGACGCGCAACGCCCTCGCCGTGCTGATCGGCCAGCCGCCGGGCAGCCTGCCCGAGCTGAGCGCGCAGACCGGCCTGGTGCCGCTGGTCGACCAGGCCCTGCTCGACGACGTGCCGGCCAACCTGCTGCTGCGCCGCCCCGATGTACGCGCCGCCGAACTCCAGGTGGCCGCCCAGTCCGCCCTGATCGGGGTGGCCGAGAGCGACCTGTACCCCTCGCTCAGCCTGCTCGGCAGCATCGGTTGGTCGGCCAGCAGCCAGGCCGGCAGCCCCGATACGATGAGCCTCGGCGCCGGCCCCAGCCTGACCTGGAACCTGTTCGACCACGGCCGCCTGCGCAACAACGTGCGCGTGCAGGATGCGCGCCTGCAGCAACTGATCGAGGCCTACCGCGACCGCGTGCGCCAGGCCGCGCGCGAAGCCGACGACGCCGCCACCGGCCTGAGCAAAGCCCTGGAGCGCGAACGCATCCTGCGCGAGGCCGCGTTCTCGGCCCAGCGCTCGCTGACCCTGGCCAGCGCCCAGTACCGCGAGGGCTACTCCGACTTCCAACGGGTGCTGGACGCTCAGCGCGCCCTGTTCGTCCAGCAGGATGGTTATCTGGTGGCGCGCAGCGCCGCACTGAGCAACCTGATCGACCTCTATCGCGCCCTCGGCGGCGGCTGGCACAGCAACCAGCCGTTGCTCGACGACGCCACCCGCGAGCAGATGCGCCAGCGTACCGACTGGGGCGAGCTGCTCGACGAACAATCACCACCGTCCGCCCAGGCAGCCACGCCATGACCGACAGCCCGGAAACTACCGACCAGCCAGCCGCCAAACCCGCGGGCAAGGAGCACGATCCCAGCCGCCGCGGGGTGCAGATCACCCTCGCCGCGATCGGCCTGACCCTGGTCTGGTACCTGCTGGCCGACCGCTTCACCCCCTATACCCAGCAGGCGCGGGTGCAGGCCTACGTGGTCGCGGTGGCACCGGAGGTGGCCGGGCGCATCCAGCGGGTGCTGGTCGGCAACAACCAGACGGTCGAAGCCGGCCAGGTGCTGTTCGAACTCAACCCGCAGCCCTACGAGATCGCCGTGGCCAAGGCCCGCGCCGAGCTGGAAAACATGCGCGGCCAGGTGGGCGCCAGCACCGCCGCCATCGACTCGGCCCTGGCCTCGCAGCGCGCCGCCGAGGCCGGCGAGCTGGAAGCCAGGCAGGATCGCGAGCGCCTGGAACGCCTGTATCGCGAAGACCCCGGGACCATCTCCCTGCGCCGCCTGGAAATCTCCCGGGCCAATTTGCAGCAGGCCATCAGCCAGGTGGCCGCGGCCCGTGCCGAAGTGCAGCGCGCCCGCGAAAGCGAGGGCGGTAGCGGTGCGGACAACGCCCGCCTGCGCAGCGCCGCCGCGGCACTCGAGCAGGCCGAGCTGGATCTGAGCAAGACCCAGGTACGCGCCGCCTCCGCCGGGCTGATCACCGACCTGCGCAGCGAAGTCGGCCAGTATGCGGCGGCCGGCAGCCCGCAGATGACCCTGATCGGCCTCAACGACCTATGGATCAGCGCCGAGATGAGCGAGAACAACCTCGGCCACCTGCAGCCCGGCACGGCGGTTGCCATCGTCCTCGACGCCCGCCCCGGGCATGTCTATCGCGGCCGTGTACGCAGCATCGGTTACGGCATCAGCGTCGGCCAGAGCACCCCGCCTGGCAGCCTGCCGACGGTGGAGAACAGCCGCGACTGGCTGCGTGCGGCGCAACGCTTCCCGGTGATCATCGAGTTCGCCGAGGGCGAACTGGGCGACTACCAGGGCCTGCGCGTCGGCGGCCAGGCCGAGGTGATGGCCTTCCCCAGCGAGGGCAACCCGCTGAACCTGCTCGGCCGCGCCTTTCTGCGCGTGATGAGCTGGCTGTCGTTCGCCTACTGATGGCCGGCCCGACCGATCCGCGCCCGCAGCGCGCCCTGCGCCTGGCCTGCGGGGTGGCCTGTGGCACCGTGCTGGGCTTCGGCCTGGGCCTGCCGCTGCCGTTTCTCACGCCGGTGCTGGTGCTGCTCTTGCTGGCGATGAGCAACCAGCCGCTGACCCTCAGGGCCGGCCTGAGTCTGGCCCTGGTGGCCGCCCTGACCTGCGGCAGCGGCCTGCTGCTGAGCCCGCTGCTGCGTCACTCGCCGTTCAGCGGCGTGCTGCTGGTGGCACTCGGGCTGTTCTTCAGCTTTCGTTTCGCCCTGCGCGGCGGCAATGGCCTGCTGTCGACCTTGCAGGTCATCGGCCTGACCCTGATTACCGCCGCAGGCACCAGCTCCATGGCGCTCGGCCAGGAAGTGGTGATCGCGCTGATCAAGGCCGTGCTGCTGACCACCCTGTGCGTGGCGATCGGCCACTGGCTGTTTCCCGAACCCGCAGGACTGCCGCCCGCCGCCAAGCCGGCGGCCATGGGTCAGGCGCGTTCCGAGTGGATCGCCCTGCGCGCCATGCTGGTGGTGCTGCCGGCCTGGCTGCTGGCGCTGATCGACCCCGCCAGCTACATACCGCTGGTGATGAAAGCGGCCAGCCTCGGCCAGCAGGTGTGCGGCACCAGCGCCCGCGACGCCGGCCGTGAACTGCTCGGCTCGACCCTGCTCGGCGGCGCGCTGGCCATAGCCTTCTGGGCACTGCTGAGCATCCTGCCGCACCTGTGGCTGTTCTTCCTGCTGATGCTGCTGTTCATCCTGCTGCTGGCGCGGCGCCTCTACCAGGTGGTGGCCAACCGCCTGAGCCCCGGCTTCTGGCTGAACAGCGCGATGACCCTGATCATCCTGCTGGGCCAGTCGGTGCAGGACAGCGCCCTCGGCAAGGATGTCTACAGCGCCTTCGCCATCCGCATGGGCCTGTTCGTCCTCGTCACCCTGTACGCCTGCGCGGCGGTTTACCTGATTGACCGGCGCGTCACCATGCCCCCTGAGGAAAAGCCATGTTCCTGAACCTGCTGATCGGCCTGCCCATGACCATGCTGTGCCTGCTGCTGCAGGCCGTGATGGTCGCCCTCAGCCTGCGTCGTTACATCGACTACCGGCATGGCCTGAGCCGGCCATCGCTCGGCAGCACCATCCTGACCCTGAGCCTGGTGATGCTGTTCATGCTGTTCGGCAACTTCCTGCAGATGAGCATCTGGGCAGGGCTGTACGTCGTGCTCGGCGAATTCGAAACCTTTGCCCAGGCCCTGTACTTCTCCGGAGTGACCTTTTCCACCCTGGGTTACGGCGATCTGGTGCTCTCCCCGCCACGGCAGCTGCTGAGCGCACTGGAGGCGGCCAACGGCATCCTCATGTTCGGCGTCTCCACGGCCGTGCTGACTGCCGCACTCGGCGACGTGCTCAAGCACTACGCCCAGCAGCGCAAGGCCGCACAGGAGCCCTGAGGCACTGCGCCGGCTGGCAAACGGCTAACCGCTCGTCGCCAGCCGCCTATCGAGCGGGGCAAAGACGAAAAAGCCGAGCAGAGGCTCGGCTTTTTCGGATGCAGCGGCCATTCAGGCCTTGGGCAGGGTCACGCCCAGCTGGCCCTGGTACTTGCCGCCGCGATCCTTGTACGACACCTCGCAGGCCTCGTCCGACTGTAGGAACAGCATCTGCGCCACGCCCTCGTTGGCGTAGATCTTCGCCGGCAGGGTGGTAGTGTTGGAGAACTCCAGGGTCACGTGGCCTTCCCACTCCGGCTCCAGCGGCGTGACGTTGACGATGATGCCGCAGCGCGCATAGGTGCTCTTGCCCAGACAGATGGTCAGCACGTCGCGCGGGATGCGGAAGAACTCCACGGTGCGGGCCAGGGCGAAGGAGTTCGGCGGGATGATGCAGACGTCGCTCTTCACGTCGACGAAGCTCTTCTCGTCGAAGTTCTTCGGGTCGACGGTGGCCGAGTTGATGTTGGTGAACACCTTGAATTCGTCGGCGCAGCGCACGTCGTAGCCGTAGCTGGACACGCCGTAGGAGATCAGCCGCTCGTTGCCTTCGGTGCGCACCTGGCGCTCGACGAAGGGCTCGATCATGCCGTGCTCGAGAGCCATGCGGCGAATCCACTTGTCCGATTTGATGCTCATGGCGAGGTGTCCTGAATGGGCGGTGGCGAAAAAAGTGAGCGCATCTTACCGACCCCGGCGCCCCGCTTCAAAGGCTGTCGACCGGCGTCACGACCGGCCGCCGCGAGTTATTTGCAAGAAAGACGCACGCAGCATTCGCACTCGACGATAAAAACACGTATGGTGTGCCCACTGTGCTGCATGTGTCACCGCGAATCGCTACTAGATGCCTAGATCTCGATCCAAACATCGTCCGACTCCTAGTACTCGTTGCACTCAGTCCCGGCCTGGGCTTTTCCAGGGCTGTTATTACTTTTGTTAGGAGACATCACATGTCCAATCGTCAGACTGGCACCGTTAAGTGGTTCAACGATGAGAAAGGCTACGGCTTCATCACCCCGCAATCCGGTGACGACCTGTTCGTACACTTCAAAGCCATCCAGAGCGATGGTTTCAAGAGCCTGAAAGAAGGCCAGCAAGTGACTTTCGTGGCCACCCGTGGTCAGAAAGGCATGCAGGCTGAGGAAGTTCAGGTTGTCTAACCTGAGCTGACCCGCTTGAAAAGAGCCCCGCCTAGTGCGGGGCTTTTTTATGGCCAGAAGAAACACCGGCCGCCCCTCCCATAAATGGGAGGGGTCATCAGAAGGCCGCTGCGCGACCGCTATCAGTCGTCGCTGATCTCGATGCTCGGCATCGCCGGCTGGCCGGCCTGGGCGATGCGGGCGCCGACCTTGCGCGCCAGGTCCTGGTAGATCATGGCGATCTGGCTTTCCGGATCGGCGATGGTGGTCGGCTTGCCGTCGTCGGCCTGCATGCGGATGGCCATCGACAGCGGCAGGGACGCCAGCAGCTCGACACCGTACTGCGCCGCCAGCTTCTCGCCGCCGCCCTCGCCGAACAGGTGCTCGGCATGGCCGCAGTTGGAGCAGATGTGCACGGCCATGTTCTCCACCACGCCCAGCACCGGGATATGCACCTTGCGGAACATCTCCACGCCCTTCTTGGCATCCAGCAGGGCCAGGTCCTGCGGCGTGGTGACTATCACGCTGCCAGCCACCGGCACCTTCTGCGCCAGGGTCAGCTGGATGTCGCCGGTGCCCGGCGGCATGTCCACCACCAGGTAATCCAGGTCGTTCCAGGCGGTCTGGGTGATCAGCTGCAGCAGTGCACCGCTGACCATCGGCCCGCGCCAGACCATCGGCGTGTTGTCGTCGGTGAGAAAGGCCATGGACATCACCTGCACGCCATGCGCCTCGAGCGGCACGAACCACTTCTGTTCGCGCACCTGCGGCCGCGTGCCTTCGGCGATGCCGAACATGATGCCCTGGCTCGGCCCGTAGATATCGGCGTCGAGAATGCCCACCCGCGCGCCTTCGCGGGCCAGGGCCAGGGCCAGGTTGGCCGCGGTGGTGGACTTGCCCACCCCGCCCTTGCCCGAGGCCACGGCGATCACGTTCTTCACCCCGGCCAGCGCCGGCACCTGGGCCTGGCCCTGGTGCGACTCGATCAGGCAATCGACCTGCACCCGTGCACTGTCGACGCCATCGAGGCTCTCCAGCGCCATCTGCAGCATCTGCGCCCAGCCGTTCTTGAACAGCCCGGCGGCGTAGCCCAGCTGCAGACGCACATTGACCTGGCCACCCTGGATCTCGACCTCGCGCAGACAGCCGGCGCTGACCGGGTCCTGGTCCAGATGGGGGTCGGTGAACCGACGCAGACAGGCTTCGACCGCTTCGCGGGTGACGGCACTCATGCAAGAACTCCAAGAACAAGGCAGGGCAGAAACAGGCGCCCATCATAGCAGCAGCGCCATCGGGCGATGGAGCACGGCGCTTTTCCGTGGCGCAGGTAGCTTGAAGCTTGTCGCTTCCCTTATAGTTGCCGACTTCCCTCGTTTTACCAGTGCAGCCGATCACCATGACCGAAGCCCGCAAGATTCTCGTTACCAGCGCCCTCCCCTACGCCAACGGCTCGATCCACCTCGGCCATATGCTCGAGTACGTGCAGACCGACATGTGGGTGCGCTTCCAGAAACTGCGCGGCAACCAGGCGATCTACGTGTGCGCCGACGATGCCCACGGCTCGGCCATCATGCTGCGCGCCGAGAAGGAAGGCATCACCCCCGAGCAGCTGATCGCCAATGTGCAGGCCGAGCACACCGCCGATTTCGCCGACTTCGGCGTGGACTTCGACAACTACCACTCGACCCACTCGCAGGAGAACCGCGAGCTGTCGGCGGCGATCTACCTCAAGCTGCGCGACGCCGGGCATATCGCCACCCGCTCGGTGACCCAGTACTTCGACCCCGAGAAGGGCATGTTCCTCGCCGACCGCTTCATCAAGGGCACCTGCCCCAAGTGTGCGGCCGAGGACCAGTACGGCGACAACTGCGAGAAATGCGGCGCCACCTACGCCCCCACCGAGCTGAAGGACCCGCGCTCGGCGATCTCCGGCGCCGTGCCGGTACTCAAGGACTCCAAGCACTTCTTCTTCAAGCTGCCGGACTTCGAGGCCATGCTCAAGCAGTGGACCCGCAGCGGCAGCCTGCAGGAGGCGGTGGCCAACAAGATCGCCGAATGGCTCGACGGCGGCCTGCAGGAGTGGGACATCAGCCGCGATGCGCCCTACTTCGGCTTCGAGATTCCCGACGAGCCGGGCAAGTACTTCTACGTCTGGCTGGACGCACCGATCGGCTATATGGCCAGCTTCAAAAATCTTTGTGCGCGCCGCCCGGAGCTTTCCTTCGACGCCTTCTGGAACAAGGATTCGACCGCCGAGCTGTATCACTTCATCGGCAAGGACATCGTCAACTTCCACGCCCTGTTCTGGCCGGCCATGCTCGAAGGCGCCGGCTACCGCAAGCCCACCGCGGTCAATGTGCACGGCTACCTGACGGTGAACGGGCAGAAGATGTCCAAGTCGCGCGGCACCTTTATCAAGGCGCGCACCTACCTCGATCACCTGAACCCCGAGTACCTGCGTTACTACTACGCCAGCAAGCTGGGCCGCGGCGTCGATGACCTCGACCTGAACCTCGAGGACTTCGTGCAGAAGGTCAACTCCGATCTGGTCGGCAAGGTGGTCAATATCGCCAGCCGCTGCGCCGGCTTTATCCACAAGGGCAACAATGGGGTGCTGGTCGCCGCCAATCCCGAGCCCGAGCTGTGGGCCGCCTTCCAGACCGCCGCACCGAGCATCGCCGAGGCCTACGAGGCGCGCGATTTCTCCCGCGCCATGCGCGAGATCATGGCCCTGGCCGACCGCGCCAACGCCTGGATCGCCGACAAGGCGCCCTGGGCGCTGAACAAGGTGGAAGGCAAGCAGGCCGAAGTGCAGGAAATCTGCGCCCTGGGCGTCAACCTGTTCCGCCAGCTGGTGATCATGTTGAAACCCGTGCTGCCGAAACTGGCCGCCGACGCCGAAGCCTTCCTCAATGTCGCCCCGCAAACCTGGGCCGACCTGGCGCTGCCGCTGGCCAACCACCAGCTGAATCCGTTCAACCCGCTGCTGACCCGTATAGAACCCGCGAAGATAGACGCCATGATCGAAGCCTCCAAGGAAGACCTGGCCGCAGAAAGCGCCAAGCCTGCCGGTAACGGCGAACTGACCAAGGACCCGCTGGCCGCCGAGATCGCCTTCGACGCCTTCGCCGCCGTCGACCTGCGTATCGCCCTGATCGAGAAGTGCGAGTTCGTCGAGGGCGCCGACAAGCTGCTGCGCCTGTCGCTGGATATCGGCGACGCCAAGCGAAACGTGTTCTCCGGGATCAAGTCCGCCTACCCGGACCCGAGCAAGCTGGAAGGCCGCCTGACCCTGTACGTGGCCAACCTGGCGCCGCGCAAGATGAAGTTCGGCATCAGCGAAGGCATGGTGCTGGCCGCCGGTCCCGGCGGCGAGGAAATCTACCTGCTCAGCCCGGACAGCGGCGCCAAACCGGGCCAGCGCGTCAAGTAAGCGCCAGCTAGGCTTATAGGCGTCGAACAAGCCGGCCAATGCCGGCTTGTTTGCTTCTGCGCGCTTCCCGATAATAAGCGCCCTTTTTCTATGGCCTTTTCGAGCACAACGGCAACCCGATGACCGAACTCGTCCTGATCATGGTCAGCGCCATCCTGGTCAATAACTTCGTGCTGGTGCAGTTCCTCGGCCTGTGCCCCTTCATGGGCGTGTCGAAGAAGATCGAGACGGCCATCGGCCTGTCCCTGGCCACCACCTTCGTCCTGACCCTGGCCGCCATGTGCAGCTATCTGGTGCAGCAGTACGTGCTCAGACCGCTGGACCTGGAGTACCTGCGCACCATCAGCTTCATCCTGGTGATCGCGGTGACCGTGCAGTTCACCGAGATGGTGGTGAACAAGACCAGCCCGCTGCTGTACCGCGTGCTGGGCATCTTCCTGCCGCTGATCACCACCAACTGCATCGTTCTCGGCGTGGCCCTGCTCAACGCCAACAAGGCCGAGTTCACCTTCGTCAGCGCCACCGCCAACGGCTTCGCCGCCGGCCTGGGCTTCTCCCTGGTACTGGTGCTGTTCGCCGCCATGCGCGAGCGCATCGCCATCGCCGACGTGCCCAAGTCGTTCCAGGGCGCGGCCATCGGCATGATCACCGCCGGCCTGATGTCGCTGGCGTTCATGGGCTTTACCGGGTTGATCAAGCTATGAACCTGGTTCTCGTCGCCGTCCTCGCCCTGCTCGGCCTGTGCCTGCTGGCCGGCGCCATCCTCGGTTTCGCCGCGGTGCGCTTCAAGGTCGAGGGCGACCCCATCGCCGAGCAGATCAACGCCCTGCTGCCGCAGACCCAGTGCGGCCAGTGCGGCTACCCTGGCTGCAAGCCCTACGCCGAGGCGATCGCCGGCGGCGACAAGATCAACAAGTGCCCGCCCGGCGGCGAGGCGACCATCGCCGCCTTGGCCGACCTGCTCGACGTCGAGCCCGAGCCACTGGACGCGGTGGAAGGCGAGAAGCCGCAGATGGTCGCCTATATCCGCGAGGCCGAGTGCATCGGCTGCACCAAGTGCATCCAGGCCTGCCCGGTGGACGCCATAGTCGGTGCGGCGCGGCAGATGCACACGGTGATCGCCAGCGAATGCACCGGCTGCGACCTGTGCGTGGAGCCCTGCCCGGTGGACTGCATCGACATGCTCGAAGTGGGCGGCAGCGTACAGAGCTGGAAATGGGACAAGCCGCTGGCGCCCGGCCAATTGATCGCCAGCGACCGGGAGCAGGCGGCATGAGCGCACAAGAGCGTATCTGGGATATCCCCGGCGGCATCCATCCGGCCGAGCGCAAGGAACTGTCAAACCGCACGCCAATCCAGCAGGCGCCGTTGCCGGCCCGCCTGACCTTGCCGCTGGGCCAGCATATCGGCGCCGTCGCCGAGCCTTGCGTGGTGGTCGGCGAGCGGGTGCGCAAGGGGCAGAAGATCGCCGAGGCCACCGGTTTCGTCAGCGCGCCGCTGCATGCGCCGACCTCCGGCACGGTCAGCTTTATCGGCCCGCAGCCCTACCCGCATGTCTCCGGCATGCTGGCGCCGGCCATCGTCATCGACAGCGACGGCCTGGACGAGTGGATCGACCTGACCCCGCATCCCGACTACCGGCATATGGACTCCGCCGAACTGCTGGCGCTGATCCGCGAGGCCGGCATCAGTGGCCTGGGCGGCGCGGGCTTCCCCACCGCGGTGAAGCTCACCGCGCGGCCGACGCAGAAGATCCACACGCTGATCATCAACGGCACCGAGTGCGAGCCCTATATCACCGCCGACGACCTGCTGATGCGCGAGCGCGCCGCTGAGCTGGTTTCCGGCATCGATATCCTGGTGCAGCTGATCCAGCCCGAGCAGGTGCTGATCGGCATCGAGGACAACAAGCCCGAGGCCATCGCCGCGGTGCGCGGCGCCTGCAGCGAGCGCAGCTACCAGGTGCGGGTGTTCCCCACCAAGTACCCCTCCGGCGGCGAGAAGCAGCTGATCCAGATCCTCACCGGTGTCGAGGTGCCATCGGGCGGCCTGCCGGCCGATATCGGCATCCTCTGCCAGAACGTCGGCACCTGCGTGGCCGTGCACGAGGCCGTGGTTCACGGCAAGCCGCTGATCTCGCGCACCACCACCCTCACCGGCGAGGCCCTGGCGCGCCCGGGCAACGTCGAGGCACTGCTCGGTACGCCGGTTGGCGAGCTGCTGGAATTTGCCGGGCTCGACCGGAGCAAGCTCAATCGCCTGATCATGGGCGGACCGATGATGGGCTTCACCCTGCCCAGCCTCGAAGTGCCGCTGATCAAGACCGCCAACTGCCTGCTGGCCAGCACCGCCGCCGAGCTGCCGCCACCACCGCCGGCGCTGCCCTGCATCCGCTGCGGCGAATGCGCCGAGGCCTGCCCGGCCAGCCTGCTGCCGCAGCAGCTGCATTTCTTCGCCCTGGGCCAGGAGCACGAGCAGCTCAAGGCACACAACCTGTTCGACTGCATCGAGTGCGGCGCCTGCGCCTATGTCTGCCCCTCGAGCATCCCGCTGGTGCAGTACTACCGCGCGGCCAAGGCGGAAATCCGCGAGCTGGAGCAGAAGCAGCTCAAGGCCGAGCACTCCAAGCAGCGCTTCGAGCAGCGCCAGGAGCGCCTGCGCCGCGCCGAGGAACAGAAGGAAGCCGAGCGCAAGGCCCGTGCCGAAAAAGCCGCCCGCGCCAAGGCGGCGCAGGCCGAGGCGCCGCCGGCTGCCGCCGCCCCGGCCGACGAGGCGCTGAAGAAACTCAAGATCGAGGCCAGCATGGCCCAGGTCGCCCTGAAGAAGGCGGAAAAACAGCTGGCAGCCCACGACACGCCGGAGCTGCAGGCCCAGGTCGCCGAGCTGCGCACCGCTGCCGAAGCCGCACAGAAGGCCCTGGCCGACGCACAAGCGGCTGCCCCTGCCCCGGCGCCCAAACCGGCCGGCGACGAGGCGCTGAAAAAGGCCAAGATCGACGCCGCCATGCTCAAGGCCCAGCTGCGCAAGCTGGAAAAGATCGAGACCCCGGACGACGACCAGCAGGCCGAACTCGCCCGCCTGCACCAGCAGCTGGAAGCAGCCGAGAAGGCCCTGGCCAGCCTGGAAAGCCAGACGCCCGCCCCGGCCGCCAAACCCGCCGGCGACGAAGCGCTGAAAAAGGCCAAGATCGACGCCGCCATGCTCAAGGCCCAGCTGCGCAAGCTGGAAAAGATCGAGACCCCGGACGACGACCAGCAGGCCGAACTCGCCCGCCTGCACCAGCAGCTGGAAGCAGCCGAGAAGGCCCTGGCCAGCCTGGAAAGCCAGACGCCCGCCCCGGCCGCCAAACCCGCCGGCGACGAAGCGCTGAAAAAGGCCAAGATCGACGCCGCCATGCTCAAGGCCCAGCTGCGCAAGCTGGAAAAGATCGAGACCCCGGACGACGACCAGCAGGCCGAACTCGCCCGCCTGCACCAGCAGCTGGAAGCAGCCGAGAAGGCCCTGGCCAGCCTGGAAAGCCAGACGCCCGCCCCGGCCGCCAAACCCGCCGGCGACGAAGCGCTGAAAAAGGCCAAGATCGACGCCGCCATGCTCAAGGCCCAGCTGCGCAAGCTGGAAAAGATCGAGACCCCGGACGACGACCAGCAGGCCGAACTCGCCCGCCTGCGTCAGCAACTGGAAGTCGCCGAGAAGGCCCTGGCCGACCTGGAGAAGCAGGCACCCGCCCCGGCCACCAAACCCGCCGGCGACGAAGCGCTGAAAAAGGCCAAGATCGACGCCGCCATGCTCAAGGCGCAGCTGCGCAAGCTGGAAAAGATCGAAAACCCGGACGACGACCAGCAGGCCGAACTCGCCCGCCTGCGCCAGCAGCTGGAAGCAGCCGAGAAGGCCCTGGCCAGCCTGGACAGCCAGGCGCCCGCCCCCGCCGCCAAGCCGGCCGGCGACGAGGCCCTGAAAAAGGCCAAGGTCGAGCTGGCGATGAAGCGCGCCGAACTGAAGAAGGCCGAGAAGGCCGGCGCCGACGAAGCCGCACTGCAGCCGCTGCGCGATGCCCTGGTCGCCGCCGAGGCGGCCTCGGACAAGCCGGCGCCGGAGTTGGTACGCCGCGAACGCCCCGGCGTGGACGAAACGCTGAAAGCCCTGAAAACCGAAGCGGCCTTCGCCCGCGCCGACCTGCGCAAGCTGGAGCGCGACGACAACGCCGCCAGCGAGGCGCTGGAACAGGCCCGCACGCGCCTGGCCGAGGCCGAACGCCAACTGGCCGAATACCAACCCTGATATCCGCCCCGGACGCAATCCGGGGACAAACACCACACCCGACAGCGCAGCGACAGCAACGACCGGAGCGCCAATGGCCCTGCCCCGCATCACATCGCCCCACGCCAAGGGCAGCAATCGCACCCAGCAGGTCATGCTGCAGGTGCTGCTGGCCACGGTGCCGGGCATTCTCGCCCTGACCTGGCTGTTCGGCGCAGGCACCCTGTTCAATCTGGTCCTGGCCAGCCTGTTCGCCCTGGCGTTCGAGGCGGCGATCCTGGCCGCGCGTCAGCGTCCGCTGGCGTTCTTCCTCACGGATTACAGCGCCCTGGTCACCGCCGTACTGCTGGCCCTGGCGCTGCCGCCCTACGCGCCCTGGTGGCTGACCCTGGTGGCGGTGGGCTTCGCCATCGTCTTCGGCAAGCAGCTCTACGGCGGCCTTGGGCAGAACCCCTTCAACCCGGCCATGCTCGGCTACGTGGTGGTGCTGATCTCCTTCCCGGTGGAGATGACCAGCTGGCCCGTGCCGCATGGCGTCGCCCTGCTCGATGGCCTGCAGCACATCCTCGGTATCGCCGCGCTGCCCGACGGCTGGGCCCAGGCCACCGCGCTGGACGCGCTGAAGGTCAACAAGAGCCTGACCATGGACGAGCTGCGCGCCGCCAACCCGGCCTTCGGCCACTTCGGCGGCGCCGGCAGCGAGGCGGTCAACCTGGCCTTTCTCGCCGGCGGCCTGTACCTGCTGCACAAGCGCATCTTCAGCTGGCACGCGCCGGTCGGCATGCTCGGCGCCCTGGCCGTGATGAGCCTGCTGTTCTGGAACGGCAGCGGCTCGGACTCCAACGGCTCGCCGCTGTTTCACCTGCTCAGCGGCGCCACCATGCTCGGCGCCTTCTTCATCGTCACCGACCCGGTGTCCGGCGCCACCAGCAACCGCGGGCGCCTGGTGTTCGGCATCGGCGTCGGCGTGCTGGTCTACGTGATCCGCGCCTGGGGCGGTTACCCGGACGCAGTGGCCTTCGCCGTGCTGCTGATGAACCTGGCCGCACCGACCATCGACTACTACACCCGGCCGCGCAGCTACGGCCACCGCAAGCCCAATAGCGGCTTCAAGCTGGGAGAATGAGCATGCTGCCGGAAATCAGCCGCTCGATGCTGAAGAACGCCCTGGTGCTGGGCCTGTTCGCCATCGCCACCGTCGGCAGCGTGGCCCTGTTGCAACAGGCCACCGCCAGCCGCATCGCCGCCGCCGAGCGCGAGGCGCAGGTGCGCGCCCTGGGCGAGATCCTGCCGGCCGGCAGCTACGACAACCACCTGCTGGACAACCGCATCGAGGTCAACGCCCGCGAACTCGGCCAGCGCAGCCCGCAGTCGGCCTACCTGGCGCTCAAGGACGGGGCGCCCAGCGCACTCATCCTGCCGGTCACCGCCCCGGACGGCTACAGCGGCGCCATCCACCTGCTGGTCGGCATCTTCGCCGACGGCCGCGTGGCCGGCGTGCGCGTGCTCGGCCACAAGGAAACCCCGGGGCTGGGCGACAAGATCGAACTGGCCAAGAGCCAGTGGATTCGCAGCTTCGACGGCAAATCCCTGAGTAACCCCGGCGCAGAGGGCTGGGCGGTGAAGAAGGATCGCGGCGAGTTCGACCAGTTCGCCGGTGCCACCATCACCCCGCGTGCGGTGGTCAAGGCCGTGCACGGCGCCCTGCAGTATTTCGACGCACACCGCGCCCAGCTGCTGGGCCTGGCGGAGGACGCGCAATGACCAGCTACCGCGAGATCACGATCAACGGCCTGTGGAAGAACAACCCGGCGCTGGTACAACTGCTCGGCCTCTGCCCGCTGCTGGGGGTGAGCAACTCCACGGTCAACGCCCTCGGCCTGGCGCTGGCCAGCGCGGTGGTGCTGGTGTGCTCCAACACCGCGGTGTCGCTGGTGCGCGGCGTGGTCAACACCGCCGTGCGCCTGCCCGCCTTCGTGATGATCATCGCCGCGCTGACCACCTGCATCGAGCTGCTGATGCAGGCCTTCACCTACGAGCTGTACCAGATCCTCGGCATCTTCATCCCGCTGATCACCACCAACTGCGTGATCCTCGGCCGCGCCGACGGCTTCGCGGCGAAGAACGCGCCGCCGCGCGCCGCCTACGACGGCCTGATGATGGGCCTGGGCTTCGGCGCGGTGCTGGTGCTGATCGGTGCCGCCCGCGAGCTGCTCGGCACCGGCGCCCTGCTGGCCAACATGCACCTGCTGTTTGGCCCGGTTGCGGCCGACTGGCAGATCACCCTGGTCAGCGACTACAAGGGTTTTCTCCTGGCCATCCTGCCGCCGGGCGCCTTTATCGTCCTCGGCCTGCTGATCGCCGGCAAGAACCGCATCGACCAGGTATTGGCCGAGCGGGCCAAGGCCGCCGCCCCCGAGGCGCCCGCGCCAAGCCGTCGCGTGCGAGTGACCGGAGTGATCGAGTGAACGCCGCCAAACGCCTGGAAATCTTCCGCCGTCTGCACGAGGACAACCCGGAGCCGAAGACCGAGCTGGCCTACAGCACGCCCTTCGAGCTGCTGGTAGCCGTCACCCTGTCGGCCCAGGCCACCGACGTCAGCGTCAACAAGGCCACCGCCAAGCTGTTCCCGGTAGCCAACACCCCGGAGGCCATCCATGCCCTGGGTGTCGAAGGGCTTAGCGAGTACATCAAGACCATCGGCCTGTACAACAGCAAGGCGAAGAACGTCATCGAGGCCTGCCGCATCCTCATCGAGAAGCACGGCAGCCAGGTGCCGGACAACCGCGAAGACCTCGAAGCCCTGCCCGGCGTCGGCCGCAAGACCGCCAACGTGGTGCTCAACACCGCCTTCCGCCAGCTGGCCATGGCGGTGGACACCCATATCTTCCGGGTCAGCAACCGTACCGGCATCGCCCCCGGCAAGAACGTGCTGGAGGTGGAGAAGAAGCTGCTCAAGTTCGTGCCCAAGGACTATCTGCTCGACGCCCACCACTGGCTGATCCTGCATGGCCGCTACGTCTGCACCGCGCGCAAACCGCGCTGCGGCGCCTGCCGCATCGAGGATCTGTGCGAGTACAAGGCGAAGACCTCGGACGATTGATCGACCATTGATCCGAGCGATCGTCCGATTGAAAAAATCTTTTTTACCCGCTCTATTTTTGCCGCTATAAGGTGCGCAAATGGCCCCGGAGCCTGGAGTGGAACATATGAGCACTGACAAAGAAGACCTCGAACTGGACGAAGACTTTGTCGCGGAAGAATCGGACGATGCCGAGCCTGCGGTGGAAGTCGCCAAGACCAACCTGACCAAGCGCCGCATCATCGACAACTTCCTCGAAGAGCGACGCCTGCACAAGCAGCTGGCCGAGTACGACTTCGACATCTGAAGGTCGAGTCGGATAAAAAAGCCCCGCACAATGCGGGGCTTTTTCGTGGCGGCGATAACCTCAGTCCTTACGCGACGGCGACAGCAGCTCGATCTTGTAGCCGTCCGGATCTTCCACGAAAGCCAGGATGCTCGAACCGTGCTTCATCGGCCCCGGTTCGCGGGTGATCTTGCCGCCGCGCGAGCGGATGTCCTCGCAGGCCTTGTAGACGTCGGCCACTTCCAGGGCGATATGGCCGTAGCCGGTGCCCAGCTCGTAGCTGTCCACGCCCCAGTTGTGGGTCAGTTCGATCACGCTGTTGTGCGCCTCGTCGCCGTAACCGACGAAGGCCAGGGTGAACTCGCCGTCCGGGTAGTCCTTGCGGCGCAGCAGGGTCATGCCCAGCACTTCGGTGTAGAAGGCGATGGATTTGTCCAGGTCGCCGACGCGCAGCATGGTATGCAGCAGTCTCATCAGGTTTCTCCTCAGCGATTGGCCGTGATCTCGGCCCTAAAAAGAAACCCCGGCTCGTGGCCGGGGTTCCTCTGACACGGTGCAAGCAGTCTATCAGATCAGCTTGCGGCCCTTGCCGGCGGCGATGCGCATGCGCAGGGCGTTGAGCTTGATGAAGCCGGCCGCGTCCTGCTGGTTGTAGGCGCCGCCATCTTCTTCGAAGGTGGCGATATTGGCGTCGAACAGCGAGTCGTCGGACTTGCGCCCGGTGACGATGACGTTGCCCTTGTACAGCTTCAGGCGCACCACGCCGTTCACGTTGGCCTGGGAGGCGTCGATCATCTGCTGCAGCATCAGACGCTCCGGGCTCCACCAGAAACCGTTGTAGATCAGGCTGGCGTATTTCGGCATCAGCTCGTCTTTCAGGTGGGCCACTTCACGGTCGAGGGTGATCGACTCGATGGCGCGGTGGGCGCGCAGCATGATGGTGCCGCCGGGCGTCTCGTAGCAGCCGCGCGACTTCATGCCGACATAGCGGTTTTCCACGATGTCCAGACGGCCGATGCCGTTGGCGCCGCCAATGCGGTTCAGCTCGGCCAGCACCTGAGCCGGGGTCATCGCCTTGCCGTCGATGGCGACGATGTCACCGGCCTGGTAGGTCAGCTCGATATAGGTCGGTGCGTCCGGAGCTGCCTCAGGCGAGACAGTCCATTTCCACATGTCTTCTTCGTGCTCGGTCCAGGTGTCTTCCAGCACGCCGCCCTCGTAGGAGATGTGCAGCAGGTTGGCGTCCATGGAGTACGGCGACTTCTTCTTGCCGTGGCGCTCGATCGGGATGGCGTGCTTCTCGGCGTAGTCCATCAGCTTCTCGCGCGACAGCAGGTCCCACTCGCGCCAGGGGGCGATGACCTTCACGCCCGGCTTCAGTGCGTAGGCGCCCAGCTCGAAGCGCACCTGATCGTTGCCCTTGCCGGTGGCGCCGTGGGAGATGGCGTCGGCGCCAGTCTCGTTGGCGATCTCGATCAGGCGCTTGGCGATCAGCGGACGAGCGATGGAGGTACCCAGCAGGTACTCGCCTTCGTAGATGGTGTTGGCGCGGAACATGGGGTAGACGAAATCGCGGACGAACTCTTCGCGCAGGTCGTCGATGTAGATTTCCTTGACGCCCATCGCCTGGGCCTTGGCACGGGCCGGCTCGACCTCCTCGCCCTGGCCGAGGTCGGCGGTGAAGGTCACCACTTCACAGTTGTAGGTATCTTGCAGCCACTTGAGGATCACCGAGGTGTCCAGGCCACCGGAATAGGCCAGAACTACCTTTTTGACGTCCGCCATGCCATCACTCCACGGGTTGTACGGTAAAACCCGTGATTCTACTGACCCTGCGGGCCAATTTACAGGGGCGCGACAGCTTGTGACGACGAAGCGACGCCGTTTTTCGCCTCAGGACGGCGTGCTGCCGGCCGGATCGACCGGGGCGCTCGGCGCAGTGTCAGGCGCCGTGCTCGGCGGCGCGACCTCGGCCGGCGGCAGGCGCTCCAGGCGCAGGGTGGCGCGGCGGTTCTTGGCGCGGTTGGCCTCACTGTTGTTGGGTGCCAGCGGGTAACGCTCGCCATGAAAACGCAGGGTGATCTGCTCCACCGGCACACCGCCGGCCACCAGGTACTCCTGCACCGCCAGGGCGCGGCGGCGCGACAGGTCGCGGTTGGTCAGGCGGTTGCCGCTGTTGTCGGCGTGACCGTCGATCTGGAAGCTGTTGATGCTGGGGTCGGCCTTGATGAAATCGAGCACGATGTCCAGCTTGGCGCGGGCCATGGCGTCCAGCTCGACACCGCCGCCGGGAAAGCCGATCTGCGCCTGGCGGATCTGCTCGAAGTTGACCGGCAGCAGCTTGGCCGTGCAGGCCTGGTAGTCCTCGTAGGCCTTGTGGAACTTCACCGGCAGCAGGCGCACCTCGAGGCTGTCGCCGCCGTTGAGGGTGCGGTGGCGCACCAGCGGGCTGCGCCCTTCCAGCAGACCGGTCAGCAGCCGCGCGCCCTGCTCATGGGAGCTATTGAACGGCACCTCGCCGTTGCCGACGCTGACCACGCCCAGGTGGATGTCGCCGCGCCCCGGTTGCCAGGGCGCTGCCGCCGCCAGCAGGGTCGCCGAGCCGGCGCCGAGCCAGCGTTCACGCGCCTTGAGGCGGAAGGTCACCTGCTCGCCGGCACGGCGCACGAACTCGCCGCTGCCGAACTGACTGATCGGCTGGCTCAGGCGGCACTCGAACTGATCGCCCTCGACCTTCCATTCCACCTGTTCCAGGCGGGTCTGAAAGCTGACGGCGTGCGCCGGCAGGCTCAGGGCCAGGCCGGCCAGCAGACAGGGAAGGACAAGACGGGGCTGGCGCACGACGGGCTCCACGAATACACGGTTCTCCCTAGGTATCGGTGCCTTGGCGAAAAACTGTAGGGGCGAATTGCTTCGCGCACCGCTCGTGTCGGCACGCAAAATCCGCCGGCACGACGTCGCCCGTCCCGTCCACAGCGCATTTTCCGGCGGTTTCCGGTAGCATTCCGCTCACGTTTTACCCGCCTGGAAGCCCCCATGTCCGACCGCCTGACTCTCCTGCGTCCCGATGACTGGCACATTCACCTGCGCGATGGCGCGGTGCTGCCGCACACCGTCGGCGACGTCGCGCGCACCTTCGCCCGCGCCATCATCATGCCCAACCTGGTGCCGCCGGTACGCAACGCCGCCGAGGCCGACGCCTATCGCCAGCGCATCCTGGCCGCGCGCCCGGCCGGCAGCCGCTTCGAGCCGCTGATGGTGCTCTACCTCACCGACAACACCAGCCCCGAGGACGTGCGCCAGGCCAAGGCCGCCGGCTTCGTCCACGCCGCCAAGCTGTACCCGGCCGGCGCCACCACCAACTCCGATTCGGGCGTGACCAGCATCGACAAGATCTTCCCGGTGCTGGAAGCCATGGCCGAGGTGGGCATGCCGCTGCTGGTGCACGGCGAGGTGACCCGCGCCGAGATCGACGTGTTCGACCGCGAGAAGGCCTTTATCGACGAGCACCTGCGCCGTGTGGTCGAGCGCTTCCCCACGCTGAAAGTGGTGTTCGAGCACATCACCACCCGCGACGCGGTGCAGTTCGTCGAGGCCGCGCCGGCCAACGTCGGCGCCACCATCACCGCCCATCATCTGCTGTACAACCGCAACCACATGCTGGTCGGCGGCATCCGCCCGCACTTCTATTGCCTGCCGATCCTCAAGCGCAACGTGCACCAGGAAGCCCTGCTCGACGCCGCCGTCAGCGGCAGCCGCAAGTTCTTCCTCGGCACCGACTCGGCGCCGCACGCCAAGCACGCCAAGGAAGCCGCCTGCGGCTGCGCCGGCTGCTACACCGCCTATGCCGCCATCGAGCTGTACGCCGAAGCCTTCGAGCAGCGCGGTGCGCTGGACAAGCTGGAAGGCTTCGCCAGCTGCCACGGCCCGGACTTCTACGGCCTGCCGCGCAACAGCGACTCGATCACCCTGGTGCGCCAGGACTGGACAGCCCCGGCCAGCCTGCCGCTGGGCGAGCAGACGGTGATCCCCCTGCGCGCCGGCGAAACCCTGCGCTGGAAGCTGCTGGAGGGCCAGGCGTGAGCGAAGAGCATTACGACGACGAACTCGATCCCAGCCTGCCGTCCGGCCCGCGCACGCCCATGGCGGCGCGCTTTCGCGGCTATCTGCCGGTGGTGGTGGACGTCGAGACCGGCGGTTTCAACTGCGCCACCGACGCCCTGCTGGAGATCGCCGCAACCACCATCGCCATGGACGAGAGCGGCTTCCTCTACCCGGATCACACCCACTTCTTCCGCATCGAGCCCTTCGAAGGCGCCAATATCGAGGCGGCGGCGCTGGAGTTCACCGGGATCAAGCTGGATCACCCGCTGCGCATGGCGGTGAGCGAAGAACACGCCCTCGGCGAGATCTTCAAGGGCCTGCGAAAGTCGATCAAATCGGCCGGCTGCAAGCGCGCCATCCTGGTCGGCCACAACAGCAGCTTCGACCTGGGTTTCCTCAACGCCGCGGTGGCCCGTTGCGGCATCAAGCGCAACCCCTTCCACCCCTTCTCCAGCTTCGACACCGCCACCCTGGCC
The DNA here is from genome assembly GCF_003696305.1 of Pseudomonas sp. AOB-7. GTDB lineage: Bacteria > Pseudomonadota > Gammaproteobacteria > Pseudomonadales > Pseudomonadaceae > Aquipseudomonas. Next base: position 90,375 of record NZ_RFFK01000005.1, read on the forward strand.
GGCCTCGCCTACGGCCAGACCGTACTGGCCAAGGCCTGCCAGACCGCCGGCATCGAGTTCGACGGCAAGGAGGCGCACTCGGCGCGCTACGACACCGAGAAGACCGCCGAGCTGTTCTGCGGCATCGTCAACCGCTGGAAGGAAATGGGTGGCTGGGACGAATTCGACCAGTAAGCCGTTGCGCGGCAATCAGTCCCCACCAGAAACCGGCCTCGCGCCGGTTTTTGCCGATGCCCCATCGCGTCTGGCCGCCCGGCCTCGCAGGGTGCAGCCCAGTGATGCGCACCACCCGGCCCGACCACTCGACCCTTTTGCCAACCGCCGCCGCCCGTCGCCAGGCGCAGTCAAAAACTCTTCCGGAATTTTCTGGCCGCGGCCGCCACGGCGGCAACCGTTCGTCAGCCAGCCAGGTCTCTAGCGCGGGCATTTGCAAGAGTTCTTTGACAAGCATTCTCATTAACATTAGTATCCGTCGCATCAAACAGATCCACCAAGACGAGCCTTGCTTATGTACGTCTGCCTCTGTGAAGGTGTCACCGATACGCAAATCCGCGACGCGGTCTATGAAGGCTGCTGCAGCTACCGTGAAGTGCGCAGCACCCTCGGCATCGCCAGCCAGTGCGGCAAGTGCGCCTGCCTGGCCAAGCAGGTGGTCCGCGAAACCATCGGCGAAGTACAGAGCAGCCAGGCCGCCCTGGCCTACCCCGCCGGCTTCGTCGCCGCCTGAGGCAGCCCGCTCGCATAAGAAACCGGATCGGCGATCCGGTTTTTTTATGCCCTGCCATCCCGGTGCCCCCGCCAAGGCCGCTACAAACGCGCACCCGCAGCCCGGATGCAATCCGGGGCAGGCGTCCCGATTGCATGCGGCATACGCCAGGCCAATAAAAAACCGGATCGAGGATCCGGTTTTCGTTGGGGCGAAGAACCTTGGACTCAGCGATAAGCCTCGAACAGCCCCGTCGCCCCCATGCCGCCGCCAACGCACATGGTGACGATGCCGTAGCGCAGCTGGCGGCGCTGCAGCTCGCGCACCAGATGGCCGACCTGGCGCGAGCCGGTCATGCCGAAGGGGTGGCCGATGGAGATGGAGCCGCCGTTGACGTTGTACTTGGCGTTGTCGATCTCCAGCTTGTCGCGGCAGTACAGGCACTGCGAGGCGAAGGCCTCGTTGAGCTCCCAGAGATCGATGTCGTCGACCGTCAGGCCCTTGGCCTTGAGCAGCTTGGGCACCGAGAACACCGGGCCGATGCCCATCTCGTCGGGCTCGCAGCCAGCCACAGTAAAACCACGGAAATACGCCTTGGGCGTCAGGCCCAACTCGAGCGCTTTCTCCAGGCTCATCACCAGGGTCATGGAGGCGCCGTCGGACAGCTGCGAGGCATTGCCGGCGGTGACGCTGCCGGCCGGATCGAAGGCCGGCTGCAGCGCGGCCAGGGATTCGAGGCTGGTGTCCGGGCGGTTGCAGTCGTCCGCCTCGACCACGCCGTCGACGATCCGCTTCTCGCCGCTGGCCTTGTCCTCGACCTGGTACTTCACCGCCATCGGTACGATTTCGTCGGCGAACAGCCCCTCGGCCTGGGCGCGGGCGGTGCGCTGCTGGCTCTGCAGGGCATAGGCGTCCTGGGCCTCGCGGGTGATGCCGTAGCGGTTGGCGACGATCTCGGCGGTCTTGCCCATGGGGTAGTAGATGCCGGGGTTGTCCTTTTGCAGCAGCGGGTTGAACAGCTGGTCCATGTTCATGCTTTTCAGGGTCATGGTGATGGACTCGACGCCACCGGCGACGATGATCTCGCTGCAGCCGGAGGCCACCTGGTTGGCGGCGATGGCGATGGCCTGCAGGCCCGAGGAGCAGAAGCGGTTGAGGGTCATGCCCGCCACCGGGTTGCCCAGGCGCGACAGCACCGCGACGTTGCGGCCGATGTTCATGCCCTGCGCGCCCTCGTTGGAGCCGGCGCCGACGATGCAGTCGTCGACCTGCTTCGGATCGATGCCGTTGCGCACCAGCAGCGCGTCGACGCAGTGGGCGGCCATGTCGTCCGGCCGGGTCAGGTTGAACTTGCCGCGAAAGGACTTGGCCAGGCCAGTCCGCACGCTGTCGACTATCACCACTTCACGCATGACGCACCTCGTTGTTATTGGATGGCGGATATGGCGAAGATAAATCCGTCCGATCCCGGGGCGCGATCATCATTGATCCGGCGTATGCACCTCAATCCTTGGCGAAGGCCGCCTCGATCGCTTGGTTGATGGTGCGCAGCACCTTGACCCGGGCAAAGCGCTTGTCGTTGGCTTCCACCAGGGTCCAGGGGGCGATCTCGGTGCTGGTGCGGTCGACCATGTCGCCCACCGCGTCGGCGTATTGCGGCCACTTGTCGCGGTTGCGCCAGTCTTCCTCGGTGATCTTGAAACGCTTGAAGGGGATCTGCTCGCGCTCCTGGAAACGCGCCAGCTGAGTGTCCTGGTCGATGGACAGCCAGAACTTGACCAGGATCGCCCCGGCGTCGCTCAGTTGCTCCTCGAAGTCGTTGATCTCGCCGTAGGCGCGCAGCCAGTCGGCCTCGCTGCAGTAACCCTCGACCCGCTCCACCAGCACCCGGCCATACCAGCTGCGATCGAAGATGGTGAACTTGCCGCGCGCCGGGATATGCCGCCAGAAGCGCCACAGGTAGGGCTGGGCGCGCTCTTCCTCGGTGGGCGCGGCCACCGGTACGATGCGGTACTGGCGCGGATCCAGCGCGCCGGTGACGCGGCGGATGGCGCCGCCCTTGCCGGCCGCGTCGTAGCCCTCGAACACCGCGATCAGCGCGTGCTTGCGCATGCGTTTGTCGCGCATCAAACCGGACAGACGCGCCTGCTCGACGGTCAGTTGCTCCTTGTAGTCGTCCTTGTCCAGCGCCTGGGTCATGTCCAGGCTGGCCAGCAGAGCGCTGCTGTCCAGGCTCGACACCAGCGGCGCGGCATGCGGCTGGCGCTGCGCTCGCTGCTGGCTGGCCAACGCCGCCTGCAGCCCCTCGAGGAGGATGCGCCCGACGGTCAGGCTGCGGTAATACTCGTCGACCCCCTCGACCACGTACCAGGGCGCGTAGTCGCGGCTGGTGCGGCGCAGCACACGCTCGCCGTAGTGGACGAACTTGTCGTAGGTCTTCGACTGCTGCCAGTCCAGCGGGCTGATGCGCCAGCTGTGCAGCGGGTCGTCCTTGAGCGCCTCCAGGCGCGCCTTCATGTGCTGCTTGGACAGGTGGAACCAGAACTTGAAGATCAGCGCGCCCTCGTCGCAGAGCATGCGCTCCAGGCGCTCGGCGCCATCGATGGCCTGATCCAGCACGGCGTCCTTGAAGCGCCCATGCACCCGGCCCTGAAGCATCTGGCTGTACCAGTTGCCGAAGAACACGCCGATGCGCCCCTTCGGCGGCAGCTGACGCCAATAGCGCCAGGCCGGCGGCCGCGCCAGTTCCTCGTCGGTCTGCACGTCGAAGGTGCTGACCTGGATCAGCCGCGGGTCCATCCACTCGTTGAGCAGCTTGACCGTCTCGCCCTTGCCGGCGCCCTCGATGCCGTTGATCAGCACGATCACCGGAAAACGCGCCTGCTGCTTCAACTCGTACTGCGCCTCCAGCAGCGCCTCGCGCAGCGCCGGCTCTTCGGCTTCGAACCTGGCTTTATCGATGCTGCGGCCGATTTCGGCGGATTCGAACATGCGACAACCTCCCTGGAATGATCACCACAGCGTAACGGATGATGCCCGCCTTTGCCCGTTGGCGCGGCGCGGTAGAATCGCCGCACGATCCAGCGGAACCCCTCCATGTCAGAACCTCATCACGCCCAGCTCGACTGGGACGAACGCGGCCAACCCCTGTCGCGTCACTTCGGCGACGTCTACTTCTCCCAGCAAGACGGCCTGGAAGAGACCCGCTACGTGTTTCTCGCCAACAACGACCTGGCGGCGCGCTTCGCCGCCCTCGGCGACGGCGAGTGCCTGTGCATCGGCGAAACCGGCTTCGGCACCGGGCTGAACTTCCTCTGCGCCTGGCAGCTGTTCGAGCAGCAGGCGCCGGCCGGTGCGCGCCTGCACTTCGTCAGCGTGGAGAAATACCCGCTGCAACTGGCCGACCTGCAGCGCGCCCTGGCCCTGTGGCCGGAGCTGGCGCCGTTCAGCGCCCCGCTGTTGGAGCAGTACCGAGCGATACACCCGGGTTTTCAACGCCTGCTGCTGGGCGGTGGGCGGGTGGTACTGACATTGCTGATCGGCGACGCGTTGGAGCAGCTGGCGCAGCTGGATGCACGCATCGACGCCTGGTTCCTCGACGGCTTCAATCCGGCGAAGAACCCGCAGATGTGGACGCCCGAGCTGTTCGCCGAACTGGCGCGGCTGTCCGCTCCCGGCGCGACCCTGGGCACCTTCAGCAGCGCCGGCGTGGTGCGCCGGGCGCTGAACGACGCCGGCTTCCGGATGAAACGTGTACCCGGCCTGGGCAAGAAATGGGAGGTACTCAAGGGGCGCTTCATCGGCGCCACGGGAGACGAGACCAAACCCTGGTTCGCCCGCCCCGCGCACCAGGCGCGGGACAAACACGCGGTGGTGATCGGCGCCGGCCTGGTCGGCTGTGCCACGGCCGCCAGCCTGGCCGCACGCGGCTGGCGGGTAAGCCTGCTGGAACGCCACGGCGAGGTGGCCGCCGAGGCCTCGGGCAACCCGCAGGGGGTGCTCTACCTCAAGCTCTCGGCCCACGGCACGGCGCTGTCGCAACTGATAGTCGCCGGCTTCGGCCACACCCGGCGCCAGCTCGAACGCCTGCAACGCGGCGCCGACTGGGACGCCTGCGGCGTGCTGCAGCTGGCCTTCGACGCCAAGGAAGCCGCGCGCCAGGCCAAGCTGGCCGCGGCCTTTCCCAGCGAGCTGCTGACGCCGCTGACGCGCGAGCAGGCCGAGGCCCTGGCCGGCATTGGCCTGCCGGCCGGCGGCCTGTTCTACCCGGACGCCGGCTGGGTGCACCCGCCGGCGCTATGCCGGCTGCTGGCCGCGCATCCTTCGATCGACCTGCTGACGCACAGCGAGGCGCTGGAGCTGCGGCGCCATGACGACCAGTGGCAGGTGCTGGCAGGCCAGCAGGAACTGGCCCGTGCGCCGGTGGCGGTGCTGGCTGCCGCCGCGGAAATCCGCCGATTCGCGCAGAGCGCCGGCCTGCCGCTCAAGCGCATCCGCGGGCAGATCAGCCGTCTGCCGGCCAACTCCGCCAGCAGCGCCCTGCGCACCGTGGTCTGCGCCGACGGCTACGTCGCCCCGCCACGCGCAAACGAGCACACCCTGGGCGCCAGCTTCGACTTCCACAGCGACGACCTGACGCCGAGCGTCGCCGAACATGCCGGCAACCTCGAGCTGCTCAAGGACATTTCCAGCGATCTGGCCGAGCGTCTGCAGGCCGACCAGCTCGACCCGGCGCAGCTCGAAGGCCGCGCCGCCTTCCGCTGCACCAGCCCGGACTACCTGCCCATAGTCGGGCCGCTGGCCGATGCCGAGGCCTTCGCCGAACGCTACGCGGTGCTGGCCAAGGACGCCCGCCAGGTGCCACAGGCGCCCTGCCCCTGGCTGCCCGGCCTGTACGTCAACAGCGGCCACGGCTCGCGCGGGCTGATCACCGCGCCGCTGTCCGGCGAGCTGATCGCCGCCTGGCTGGAAGGCGAACCCCTGCCGCTGCCGCGCGCGGTGGCCGAGGCCTGTCACCCCAACCGCTTCGCCCTGCGCCAGCTGATCCGCGGCGAGTAAGTCCCTTCCTGGCGCCTTCCCGCGACACTGCGTCGCGGGGCTGGTGGCTGCTCGCCGAAAATACCTAATGAAACAAATTCGTATTTACATTATCTTTACAAGCTCTTTCTAACCCCTCCTGCCGTACCGGAGCCGTCGCATGCACCGCAAGACCCGCCTCTGCCTCGCCATCAGCCTCGCCTGCCTGGGCAGCAGCGCCCTGGCCGAAGACAACCGCGAGCAACAGCTCGAACTGGACGCCATGACCATCAGCGCCACCCGCGGCCACAGCCAGGTGGGCAAGACGCCGCAGAAGATCACCGTCATCAGCCGCGAGCAGATCGAGCAGCAACTGGCGATCACCAGCGACCACGGCCAGGTGCTGAGCAACCTGATTCCCTCCTACTCGCCGAGCCGGCAGAAGCTGAGCAACGCCGGCGAGACCTTCCGCGGCCGCGCCGCGCTGGTGATGATCGACGGCGTGCCGCAGTCCACGCCGCTGCGGGCCGGCGGCCGCGACGGCTACACCATCGACCTGGCGATGGTCGAGCGCATCGAGGTGATCCACGGCGCCAGCGCCGAGCATGGCCTGGGCGCCACCGGCGGCATCATCAACTACGTCACCCGCCGGCCCCAGGGCGGCAGCCTCAGGCAGCACGCCGGCGTCAGCCTGGAGGCGGGCGACGACTTCGACGGCGACGGCCTGGGCTACAAGCTGGACTACCGCGTCGAAGGCAACCAGGGCAGTTGGGACTACCTGGCCGCCATCAGCGGCCAGACCCGGGGCATGTTCTACGACGCCGACGGCGAGCTGATCGGCGTCGACGACACCCAGGGCGACATCATGGATTCCACCAGCAGCGACCTGCTGGTCAAGCTCGGCTACTGGTTCGACGCCGAGCAGAACCTCGAACTGATGGTCAACCGCTTCCAGCTCGAGGGCGAGCACGACTACGTCAACGTGCCCGGCAACCGCGCCGCCGATGTGCCGACCACCTCGCGCAAGGGCCAGCCGCCGGGCAAGGCGCCGCAGAACGAGGTGCTGGCCACCAGCCTGACCTACAGCAACGCCGACCTGGCCGGCAACCAGTTCACCGCCCAGCTGTACAGCCAGCGCTTCCGCGCCCGCTACGGCGGCAACATCCTGCCCAGCTTCCAGGACCCGGCCATCGCCCCGGTCGGCACCCTGTTCGACCAATCGCAGAACGAGTCGGACAAGTACGGCGGCAAGCTCTCGCTGAGCCGCGACGACATGTTCGATGGCCTGCTCAAGCTCACCGGCGGCCTGGACTTCCTGCAGGACACCACCAGCCAGATGCTGATCGCCACCGACCGCGAGTGGGTGCCGGAAACCGTGTTCAACAACCTCGCGCCCTTCCTCCAGGCCGAGGTGCGTGCCCACGAGCGCCTGACCCTGCACGGCGGCGTGCGCCACGAGTTCGCCAAGCTGGAGGTCGATCCGTTCCGCACCATCGCCTCCACCACCATGCCGCCGGGCGGCGTATCCGTCGAGGGCGGCGAGCCGGACTTCGAGGAAACCCTGTACAACGTCGGCCTGGTGTTCCAGGCCAGCGACTGGGCGCAGGTCTTCGCCAACTACTCGGAAGGCTTCGGCATGCCCGACGTCGGCCGCGTGCTGCGTGGCATCAACCAGCCCGGCCTGAGCGTGGACAGCTTCCTCGACCTGCAGCCGATAGTCACCGACAACCGCGAGATCGGCCTGCGTCTGAACCATGGCCCCTTCGATGCCGAAATCAGCTACTTCGAATCCGACTCCGACCTCGGCTCGCGCCTGGAGAGCGTCGGCGGCGTGTATCAGGTGCGTCGCGAACGCACCGAGATCGACGGCATCGAGGCCAGCGCCGGCTGGCAGATCGACGCCGTGCATCGTCTGCAGGCCAGCTACGCCAAGCTCAACGGCCAGTCGGACACCGACGGCGACGGCAAGGTGGACACCGATCTGGACGGCGCCAATATCGCCCCCGACCGCTACGGCATGAGCTGGCAGGCCAAGTGGAGCGACAAGCTCAACACCCGGGTGCAGGCCAACCACTACGCCAGCCGCAGCTTCGACACCCCCGGCCTGGACTTCGACGGCTACAGCCTGGTGGATGCCTCGGTCGGCTACCGCCTGCCGGTGGGCGAAGCCAGCCTGGGCGTGGAGAACCTGCTCAACCGCGACTACATGACCTACTACGCGCAGGCGGCCAGCACCCGCAACGACCAGTACTTCGCCGGCCGTGGTCGCACCTTCACCCTCGGCTATCAGCTCGACTTCTGAGTCGCCCCCCGACGGCCGCGCCAGGCGGCCGTCGCTGACTCAGGCGGTGCGCGCCGCTGCCAGCACCGCCTTGGGTTTGCGAAACACCAGCACGTTGCCCAGCATCACCAGCGCCAGGCCCAGCAGTGCCGGGGCCGTCCACTGGTAGCCCTCGACGAACACCGAGATATTCAGCGCCACCACCGGGAACAGCACGGTGCAGTAGGCCGCGCGCTCGGGCCCCATCCGCCCGACCAGGGTCAGGTAGGCGGTGAAGCCGATCACCGAGCCGGGAATCGCCAGGTACAGCAGCGAGCCGATATAGCGCGCGTTCCATTCGAAGGCGAACGGCGTACCGCTGACCAGGCAGATGCCCACCAGCATCAGCGCGCCATAGAGCATGCCCCAGGCATTGGTGGTCAGTGGCTTGAGCCCGGCCTTCTGCTGCAGGCTGGAAAGCATGTTGCCGGCGGAGAAGAACAGCGTGCCGAGCAGCGCCAGGCCGATGCCCAGCAGGCTCTCGCGGCTGGTTTCGTGGCCGGCCAACTCCGGCCAGAACAGCAGCCCCAGGCCGGCCAGCCCCAGCGCGCCGCCGAGCAGCACGTTGGCGGCGATGCGCTGCCGGAAGAACAGCCGCGCGTTGAGCGCGTTCCACAAGGTGGCGGTGGAGAAGATCACCGCCACCAGGCCGCTGGGTATCCACTGGCTGGCGGTGTAGAAGCAGAGGAAATTGAGGCAGAACAGGCACAGCCCCTGCACCAGGCAGATCGCCTGGCCGCGCCGATCCAGACGCTGCAGCCGCCCGCTGAGCCAGAGCAGGGCGAACAGCACCGCGGCGGCCAGGGCGAAGCGGTAGGCGATGGAGGCGGCGACGGCCACCTCGCCCATCTGGAACTTGATGGCGATCCAGGTGGTGCCCCAGATCAGCACGGTAAGCAGGTAAAGCGACAGATTCATCGAGCATCTCCCATGACTGCCGCCAGTCTGCGGCCAGCCCACGAGGCGCGCTTGCATAAAGTTGCGCTTTTAAACCTGCGCCATCACTGCCTGCCATCGCCGCCCAGGCTTTATCATGCGGGCTTTGCCAATCAGGTCATTCCCTCCGCATGCTGTCCGCCGTCGCGCGCTACCAGAAACTGCTGTCCAGCGCCCTCGCCCGCTACTTCCCCCGCACCACCGCCTACCTACGCGCCGAGCGTGAGGCCGCCCAGCCGCGCCAGCCGGCGCGCAAACCGGCGAAGAAGAAAACCGCCGGCGGCAAAGCCGGCAAGCGCCAGCAAAAGGCCGACAAACCCGGCCCCGCGGGTATCTACCCCGCTGCCAGGCTCAAGGTGGACGATGCGCAGATCCAGGCCATGCGCCAGCGCGTCGCCGAGGCGGTGCGCGCCGGGCTGATCGGCGCCCCCTCGGACGAGCAATGGGCGATGATCCTCTGCCGCGCGCCGCTGACGCGCATCTTCGCCGGCGCCGGCTCGGGCAAGTCCAGCACCCTGGTACTGCGCGTGGTGTTCATGCTCTGCCACCTGCATATCGACCCGGCGCGGCTGACGGTGATTTCCTTCACCAACGCCTCCTGCGCCGAGCTGCGCGAACGCCTGCAGCGGCTGCTGGACTTCTGGCGCTACCCGCACGATACGCGCCAGTGCGTGCGCACCTTCCACTCGGCGATGGCGACGCTGGCCAAGGAAGAGCTGGGCAACCCGCGCTGGTTCGAGCAACTCGACGAACCCGGCGAGGAACCGGACAACCCGCTGGCCGGCGGCCGCCTGCGTCCGGCGCAGCAGCGCCTGCTCAAGCAGGCCTACCAGAGTGCCTATGCCGCGGACGCGCGCTTTCGCACACTGGTGCATCGCCTGCTCAGGCTAGCCGCGCCGCAGGAGCCGCCGCAGGGCAAGCCCAAGGCGCCACTGGACGCCTGCAAGCTGGCCGGCGAATTCGCCGCGCAGCCGCTGTTCGAGCTGCTACACAGCCAGGCCGGTTTCGCCGAAAGCCTGGGTCTGCGTCTCGACCGTCTGGACGTCAAGGCGCTCGACTGCGGCGCGCGCGAGCGCGACTTCATCGAGGCCATGCAGCTGTTCCACGGGCACTTCGACGCCCTGCTGCAACGCCAGGGGCTGATGAGCTTCAACGGCGCCTTCCAGCGACTGAGCGAGCGCCTGCAGCGGGACGGCGGCAAACCGGGCCAGGCTCTGCTCGCCCTCGGCCATCTGCTGATCGACGAATTCCAGGACATCTCGCCGCAGATCCTGCAGTGGCTGCAAGCCGTACACAGAGAACTCGCCCGACATGGCGAGACGCTCAGCCTGATGGCCATCGGCGACGACTGGCAGTCGATCTACGGCTGGCGCGGCAGCTCGCCGGAGCTGTTCATCGACTTCGACCGCCACTTCCCCAGCAAGGGCCGCGGCAAGAGCACCACCCTGCTATTGGGCACCAACTACCGCAGCGTCGAGGCGGTGATCCGCGACGGCGAACGGGTACTGGCCGGCGTGGCACGCAAGCAGGACAAGACCAGCATCGCGCACAAGGCCATGCAGCCGGGCGATCACGGCGTCAAGCTGATCCAGCGTTTCGAGCTGGCCAGCGGCATGCCGCGCCTGCTCGCAGACATCGGCGCGCAATGCGCCCACGTCGCCACGCGCGCCAACGCCGACCGCACCGCCGTGCTGCTGCTGAGCCGGCGCAACGAGCCGCTGCAACAGATCCGCGCGCAGCTGGACAAGCAACTGCCGGTCAAGACCATGACCATCCACCGCGCTAAGGGCCTGCAGGCCGAGGTGGCGATCATCCTCGACGACTGCCTGCCGGCGGAGCCACACCCGCTGCGCAACGCCCTCTACGCCCACTGCGGCTTCTTCGCCGGCAGCTACGATCAGGCCATGCAGGACGAGACCCTGCGCCTGGCCTACGTGGCCATCACCCGCGGGGTGAGCCGGGTGCTCTGGTATACGCGCAAGGCGCAGGGGGCGACGCGCTCGCTTCAGGGCGGCTGAGCCGACGCTGAGCAATGCGCCGGGACTTTTTCGCCGGCAAGCAAGAATTGCCTGGAGCAGCTCCTGACGTCGCCCGCGACAGCCCCGAGGCTTGCCGCCAAGGCCGGTTACTACTCCTGCAAAACCGGCATCTCCGCCATTCTTGGCGGTCAAATGGCAGGCAACAAAAAATCGTCAGGAACGATTTTTGACGTCGCTTGCGACGGCCCCAAGGGTTGCCGCCATGGATGGCAGGCAACAAAAAACCCGCCGAAGCGGGTTTCTTCCCAACCATCCGACATCCTGTCGGTGGCCATCCGGGCCTGGTCATCGTCCTTGATCCTCAGCGATCCGTCGCTGCAGGGGATGGGTGTAGATTAAGGCGCCAGCCGGGGTGGCGACAGCGGCCAATGCCGCCGGCGCGTGTAAGACATTGGCTATAGCGCCTCAGCGCGCCCGCCCGATCATCCGCCCCAGCACGTCTGCCTCGCCCTGGCGGCGATGGACCAAGGCCATCGCCGCGTGGCCGAGGATCAGCGCCAGCAGCAGCCAGCCCAGGTTGCCGTGCAGCAGGTTGGCCGGGGCCATCAGCCATTCGATCTTCGGCCCGCTGAAACCGGCCATCAGTTCGATGCCGAAGGCGCTGAACTGGCGTCCGGAGCCGTACTGGCGCAGCAGCGCGAGCAGCGGCACCAGCAGCATCAGCGCATACAGCGCCAGGTGACCGAGCCGCGCCATGGCGTTGAGCGAGGCCGGCCGCCGGCTGCGGTTGGCCAGCGCCCAGAGCAGACGAACCAGCACCAGCGCCATCAGCAGCACGCCGGTGGGCTTGTGCGTGGCCCAGGCGAACTCGTCGAGGCTGGATTCCGCCAGCAGCAGGTGAACGAGGGTGGTGAAGAATTGCCAGCCCAACAGGGCGGCCATGCCCCAGTGCAGAATGCGGCTGACCAGGCCGTAGTGCTGGGCAGAGTCGTGGAGTGACGACATCGTGGTTCCTCTCGAATGTCAGAAGCGGGTGAACACAGGCTCAGGCAACAACCCGGCGCAGCGCCTTGACCTCAAGCAAGGCCGACGGCCGGAGTCATTACCGACCCGGTTCGGCGCACAGGGTGCCGCATGTCGCAGACCGCCGACCGCGCCCAGATGTAAACAACTGTGTCGACGCCCGGCGCACCGGGCGCCGGCTCAGCGCTCGCGCAGCGCGGCGTGGGCGTCTCGCCAGGCCTGCTGCCGGGTATCCTGCCAGATGCGCGCATGCAGGCGCGCCATGCCGTCGGGGTCGTTGAGCAGGCGCCAGCGGGTCGCCTCGACGCTGCCATGCGGGCCGGCGGCGAGGATTTCCGCGAGGCGCGCCTCGCGCAGCGCCTCGGCCGCCGGCACCACCTTGGCGTGGCGGGCCCGGGCCATGGCGCAGACCAGGGCGTTGTACAGCGGGTCGACCGCCGCGCGCAGGAAGCCCTGCTGCAGCGCCCGCGCACTGTTCAACCGTTCGTACTCGGCGGTATTGCTCAGCTCGCGCGGCACCTGGTGCTCCTCGGGAATCAGGAACAGCTTGCTGCGCCGCGCCGCCAGGCCGGGCGCGGTACGGCTGGTCAGCACCGACACCACCGGCGAAAGCACCAGGGATACGACGATGGGCGCCAGCCACCAGAGGAAGTCCGGGTTCAGCCAGCCGACCAGCGCCGTCCAGCCGATCCCCAGCAGCACCTGCGAGCCATGGCGGCGCCAGGCCTCGCTCCAGGGCGTGGCGTCATCCACCCGCTGCGGCGAATTCCACTGCACCGACCAGCCGAGGAAGGCTGCGGTGACGAACAGGCTGTGAAACAGCATGCGCACCGGTGCCAGCAGCACCGAGCACAAGGTTTCCAGCAGCATCGACAGCAGCACGCGCAGGCGCCCGCCATAGGCTTCCGCGCCCTGGATCCAGATCAGCAGCACGCTGAGCAGCTTGGGCAGGAACAACAGGGTCATGGTCGCGGAGAACAGCGCCACGGCCTCCATCGGCTGCCAGCGCGGCCACAGCGGATAGAGCTGGTTGGGCTGCAGGAAGTACTCCGGCACCATCAGCGTATGGATCGCCAGCAGGCCGGTGGACAGCAGCAGGAACAGCAGCCACAGCGGCGCCGACAGGTAGGACATGACGCCGGTGAGGAATACCACGCGGTGCACCGCGTGCATGCCGCGCACCAGGAACAGACGGAAGTTCATCAGGTTGCCGTGGCACCAGCGACGGTCACGCTTGAGCTCGTCGAGCAGGTTCGGCGGCAGCTCCTCGTAGCTGCCCGGCAGGTCGTAGGCGATCCATACGCCCCAGCCGGCGCGGCGCATCAGCGCGGCCTCGACGAAATCGTGGGAAAGAATCGCGCCGGCGAAGGCGCCGGTACCCGGCAGCGGAGCCAGGGCGCAGTGCTCGATGAAGGGTTTGACCCGGATGATCGCGTTGTGGCCCCAGTAATGCGATTCACCGAGCTGCCAGAAGTTGAGGCCGGCGGTGAACAGCGGGCCGTAGACGCTGGTGGCGAACTGCTGCAGGCGCGCATAGAGGGTGTCCATGCCCGAGGCCTTGGGCGCGGTCTGGATGATGCCGGCGCCGGGGTTGGCCTCCATCAGGCGCACCAGGCGGGTCAGGCATTCGCCGCTCATCACACTGTCGGCGTCGAGCACCACCATGTAGCGGTAGTTGCTGCCCCAGCGGCGGCAGAAGTCGTCGATGTTGCCGCTCTTGCGCTTCACCCGCCGCCGGCGACGGCGGTAGAAGATCTGGCCGAAGCCCTCCACCTCGCGACACAGCTCCAGCCAGGCCTGCTGCTCGGCGACGCAGATGTCCGGGTCGTTGCTGTCGCTGAGGATGAAGAAGTCGAAGTGATCGAGCTGGCCGGTTTCGCGCAGCGACTCGAAGGTCGCGCGCAGGCCGGCGAACACCCTGGGCACGTGCTCATTGGCGATCGGCATGACCAGCGCGGTGCGCGCCCGCGGCGAGATCGGCTCGTCGCCGCAGCTGCTGGCCGAGATGCTGTAGCGGTCGCGCCCCTTGAGCAACTGGAAGAAGCCCATCAGCGCGGTCCAGAAGCCCATAGACACCCAGCAGAACAGCAGGGCGAACAACGCCAGGATGCTGGTCTGCACCAGATACGGCAGGATCTGCCGCGCCGATTCCTGCCAGGGCTGCTCGAACACCAGGCCCAGGTCGACCAGCGACCAGCCCTGGTAGGGCAGCACCGACTTCATGTACCAGGTGGCGACCACCGTCTGCACCAGCATCAGCACCAGCAGCGCGCTGCGCCGCACGGCGGCGACATGGCGCCAGTGCGCCTCGCTGAAATCCTCGGCCTCGCGGGTGCGCGGTCGCGGCGCCGGCTGCTCGCCCTTCAGGCGGCGCCAGCCGCGCTGCAGAATATTGGTCTGCCAGGGCTCGGGCACCATGCGCGTGCGCTTGATCGGCGGGGTGGAATCGATGGCGGGACGGCCCTGGTGATCCTGCACGATGCGGCAGCCGCGTTCGAGCGCATCCGGCCAGCCGAGCGCCAGGCGCGCCGGCACCGAGTCGAGCAGTTCTCGGGTCTCCCCGAGCGCCTCGGGCGGCGCCGGCTCCGGCGTCTGCAGCGCATGGTGCAACGCGGCCAGGTCGCCGCCCTGCTCGAGCTGGCGCGCCAGTGCCTGCTGGCGCTCGGGGTCGAGCGGCAGTTCGTCGAGGTAATGCTGGATCAGCGTGGCGTCAGGGGAGTTATTCATGGGCAGGCAGCTGATAGCTCCAGGTTTCCGACAGGGGTTTGCCGTCCTCGACCAGGGCGGCGCGCATTTCCACCGGCTGCGCCGGGTCCTTGATCTTGACCCGCAGGGTCAGGCGCCAGCCCCGGCTCACCGGGTTGTAGCGCAGGCTGTTTTCCAGCAGCTCGGCGTTGCCGTCGACGCTGGCCTGCACCGTCGGCGGCGCCTCGGCCTTGCGCTTGGCCAGCCGCGGGCCGACGAAATCCACCAGCAGGGCGGTGCTGCCGTCGGGCTGGCGGATCAGGTTGGCCTGCTTGACGTCGCCCTCCGACAGCCGGGTCTGGCTGACCCAGGCCAGCTGCGGGTCGTGCAGCGCCGCCTCGTCGCGACTGAAGTGCAGGCGGTAGGCGATATCCAGCGGCTGGCCGACCGCGGGCAGCTTGTCGGGGCGCCACAGGGCGACGATGTTGTCGTTGGTCTCGTCGGGGGTGGGAATCTCCACCAGCTCGACGTGGCCCGGGCCCCAGTCGCCGAGGGTCTCGACCCAGGCGCTGGGACGCAGCTCATAGCGGTCGTCGAGATCCTGGTACTGGGCGAAGTCGCGGCCGCGCTGGAGCAGGCCGAAGCCGCGCGGGTTGTCGATGCGGTAGCTGCTGACGTTGAGCCGCTGCGGGTTGTTCAGCGGGCGCCACAGCCACTCGCCGTTGCCGGCGTGGATGGCCAGGCCGTCGGAGTCGTGCAACTCGGGCCGGTAGTTGGGCCGCGGCCAGGGCTGGTTGGCGCCGAACAGGTACATGCTGGTCAGCGGCGCAATGCCGAGCTTTTCCACCGAGTCGCGCAGATACAGCCTGGCCTCGACGTCGAGCACGCTGTCCTCGCCCGGCTTGATTTCCATGCGGTAGGCGCCGGTGGCGCGCGGCGAGTCGAGCAGCGCGTAGATCACCAGGCTGCGTCGGTCGGCCTGCGGCTGCTCGATCCAGAACTCGCTGAAGCGCGGGAATTCCTCGCCGGACGGCAACGCGGTGTCGATCGCCAGGCCGCGTGCCGACAGGCCGTAGACCTGGCCCTTGCCGACGACGCGGAAGTAGCTGGCGCCGAGCACGCTCATCAGCTCGTCGTGCTTGTCCGCCGCGTTCAGCGGGTGGATCACCTTGAAACCGGCGAAACCGAGGTTCTCCAGTTCGCCGGGCTGCACCGGCAGATCGGCGAAGTCGAACATGGCCGGATCGTAGCGAATCTCGCGCACGCCCGTGGCGGTGACTTCGTTGATCTTCACCGGCAGGTCGAAGTGCATGCCCTGGTGGAAGAAATACAGCTGGAACGGCGTCTTGCCGTCGCGCCAGTGCGCCTGGTCCTCGCGAAAGCGCAGCTTCTGATAGTCGGCGAAGGCCAGCTCGCGCAGCGCCCCCGGCAGATTGCTCTGCGGCGCGTTGTAACCCTCGGCGGCCAGGGCCTTGGCCTTGACCGCCACATCGTCCAGATCGAACGCCCAGCTGTGGGCGGCGAACAGCAGGGGAACCGCCCAGAGGGCCAGCTTGCCGGCCTTGCCCAGACGGGTTGCAGAACAACGACTCATTGACACACGGCCTCCAGGGCGACGCAGATTGACGGGCAGCGGCCAGCCCACGGGGCGCCGCTGCACGGAAATTGAAATCAGGCGAATGATGCAAAGACAACGCGAGCGCCGTGCAGACGGCCAACCGGACGGCGGCGCCCCTGCATGCGCGTTTTTTCTGCGCATTATCACCAGATCGCGGTATCCGGCACAGGGGCCCGCACAGCTATATTTTCGCCTGCCCGCAGCACCCGCTCAGTCGCGCGGCAGAAGCTCGAAGCGCGCCTCCTGCACGGTGGCCGAATCCAGCCCGAGCTGCACGCGGAACGTCCCCGGTTCGCTGATGTGACGCAGCTCGGCATCGAAGAAACGCAACATGCCCTCGTCGATCTCGAAGCTCAGCTCGCGCGCCTCGCCTGCTTCCAGCTTGACCCTGCGAAAATCCTTGAGTTCCTTGACCGGGCGGATCACCGAGGCGGCCTCGTCGTGCAGATACAGCTGCACCACCGTGGCGCCGGCGCGCGGGCCGCGGTTGTGCAGGGTGACGCTGACCTGGATCTTCTCGCCCGGGCGCAGGCGCTCGGCGGACAGCCGCGGCGGCGACAGCGAGAACTCGCTGTAGCTCAGGCCGTAGCCGAACGGATAGAGCGGGCCGTTGCGCTCCTCGAAGTACTGCGAGGTGTAGTTGCCGGGATCCCCGCCGTACGGCCGGCCCAGGCGCAGGTGGTTGTAGTAGGTGGGGATCTGCCCCACCGAGCGCGGGAAGGAGATCGGCAGCTTGCCCGCCGGGTTGTGCGCGCCGAACAGCACGTCGGCGATGGCGTGGCCGCCCTCGATGCCGCTGTACCAGGTCTCGAGTATGGCGTCGGCGTTGGCCTGCTCCCAGCCCAGGGACAGCGGCCGGCCGTTCATCAGCACCAGCACCAGCGGCTTGCCGGTGGCCTTGAGCGCGCGCAGCAGGGCCTGCTGGCTGTCCGGCAGGTCCAGGCGGGTGCGGCTGGAGGACTCGTGCGACATGCCGCGGGCCTCGCCCACCGCGGCGACTATGACGTCGGCCTGCTGCGCCACGCGCACCGCCTCATCAAGCATGGCCGCGGGGCTGCGCGCGTCCTGCACCACCTCCGGACGGTCCCAGTTGAGGTGGTTGAGGTACTCGACCACCCGCGCATCGTCGGTGACGTTGGCGCCGCGCGCATACAGCAGCTGGCCCTGGCCGCCGAGCGCGGCCGCCATGCCCTGGCGCAGGGTCACCGCCTGTTCGGCGCGGCCGGCCGCCGACCAGCTGCCGAGCATGTCCACCTGGGAGTCGGCCAGCGGACCGATCAGGGCGATGCGCCTGTCCTTGCGCAGCGGCAGGGTGGCGTCGCGGTTTTCCAGCAGCACCAGGGCATCGCGCGCCATCGCCCGCGCCGCGGCGCGGTGCAGACGGTTTTCGGCGTAGACCTCGGCAGGATCGTCGGCGGCGCGGCCGATGCGCCGGAACGGATCGTGGAACAGGCCGAGATCGTACTTGGCGCCCAGCACCGCGGCCACCGCCTCGTCGAGCAGCGCCTCGTCCACCTCGCCGCTGCGCACCAGACCGGGCAGCTCCTCGAGGTAGAGGCTGTCGGCCATGCTCATGCCGATACCGGCCTTGAGCGCCAGGCGCGCGGCCTCGCGGCCGTCGGCGGCGACGCCGTGGCGGATCAGCTCGGAGATGGCGCCGTGGTCGCTCAGCACCACGCCGCGAAAGCCCCAGTCGCGACGCAGCAGGTCGCGCAGCAGCCAGCTGTTGGCCGATGCCGGCACGCCGTTGATCGCGTTGAGCGCCACCATCACCCCGCCGGCGCCGGCCTCCAGCGCCGCGCGGTAGGGCGGCAGGTAGTCCTGGTGCATGCGCAGCGGGCTCATGTCGACCACGTTGTAGTCGCGCCCGCCCTCCACCGCGCCGTACAGGGCGAAGTGCTTGACGCTGGCCATGATGCGCTGCGGATCGCTCGGCGCGGCGCCCTGGAAGCCGCGCACCATGCGTGCGGCGATCTGCGAGACCAGCTGCGGGTCCTCGCCGAAGCCTTCGGAGGTGCGCCCCCAGCGCGGGTCGCGGGAAATGTCCACGGTGGGCGCGAAGGTCATGTCCAGGCCGTCGGCACTGGCTTCCAGCGCCGCGATGCGGGCGCTGTTCTCGATGGCCTCGAGGTCCCAGCTGGAGGCCAGACCGAGGCCGATGGGAAAGGTGGTGCGATGGCCGTGGATCACGTCGTAGGCGAAGAACAGCGGGATGCCCAGGCGGCTGCGCAGCGCGGCCTGCTGCATGGGCCGGTTGTCCTGGCGGGTCACCGAGTTGAAGGTACCGCCGATGCGCCCGGCGGCGATCTCCTCGCGGATGCGCTCGGCGCTCATGTCGCCGCCGATGCTGATCAGGCGCAGCTGGCCGATCTTCTCCTGCAGGCTCATGCGCGCGATCAGCTCGCTGATCAGCACGTCGCGCTCGGCCACCGGCGGCGCCGCGAGGAGCAGGCCGGGAGCGGCGATCAGGGTGACAAACAGCAGGTGGCGCAGGCGTTTCATCGAGGTCGGCATCCGGGCACGAGGGCTGGGCAAAATTGTCGCCACGATACTCCGACTCCGCACGGCGCGCGCCGGGGGCGGGGAAAAAATTCGCGCTTGCACAAAGTTGCGCTTTTTCTCCCCCGGGGGCTGGCGAGGCGGCAGCGGCGGCGTAGCATGGCGGCATCAGGGGGACGGCGATGGCGCAACTCGATCACTTGCAGGTATTTCAGAGCATGAGCCGCTCGGCCAATGCGCGCCTGCACGCCCTCGCCGAGCTGGGCCACGGCCTGGCGGTGGCGCGCTGGAGCAATGCCCACGACGCCCGCGACTACCTGGCGCCCAGCCATCACACCCTGTCCTGCTACCTCGCCGGCGGCACCGGCACCTTCCGCCGCGAGCGGCCGGGCGCCAAGGGCGCGCCGGACAAGCTGTGCATCCTGCCGGCCGAGCACCAGTCGGCCTGGATCATCAACGGCGAGATCCAGTTGGCCCACCTCTATGTGGACCAGGAGCGCTTCGCCCTCGGCGCGGTCGCCCTGCTCGATCGCGAACCGCGCAGCCTGCAGCTGGAGGAGGCGACCTTTCTCGACGACGCCGCGCAGGCCGCGCGCTTTCGCCGGCTGTGCGCACTCGACTGGCGGGAGCCGGGCGAGCGCCTGCTGGCCAGCAGCCTGGCCCACGAGCTGCTCGACCACACCCTGCTCACCCAGGTCGGCCTGCGCCAGGGCCTGCGCCTGAAGGGCGGCCTGGCCCCTGCCCTGCGCAAACGCCTGCGCGACTTTATCGAGCAGCACCTGGCCGAGCCGCTGCCGCTGGGCCAGCTGGCCGCGCTCTGCGCGCTGTCGGAATACCACTTCGCGCGCATGTTCCAGGCCAGCTTCGGCCTGCCGCCGCACCGCTACGTGCTGGCCCGGCGCCTGGCGCGCGCCTGCCACTTGCTGCGCCAGTCGGCGCTGCCGCTGGGCGAGGTCGCCCTGGCCTGCGGCTTCGCCAGCGCCAGCCACTTCAGCAATCGCTTCCGCCAGGCCCTGGGCGCGACGCCGGGGCAGTACCGCGCCGCCTTCGAGCCCTGAGCCGACTGCACGTCGGCAATCGCCTCGCGGCGTCTGCTAATCGCGCCGCGGCTGTGCGAAAATCTGCGGCTTTGCATTGCCGCGGCCGAGTCATGCGCCTATCACCTGCGTCCCCGGGGTTTCGCTGATGCCCCTGGATATTCACCAGCTGCGCCAGGAAGACTGGCGCTCCGAGTTCGGCGCCGGCGACCTGCGCCGCGGCATCGCCTACGCCGAGGAAAAGCGCAGCAAGCTGCTCAGCCTCAAGGACAACAGCCTGCTGGCCAGCTGCCGCGGCGCGGCCGGGCACACCTACCAGCAGCGCATCACCCTGCACCCCTACGGTCGCCGCTGGAGCGTCACCGGCCACTGCAACTGCCCGGTGGGCTTCAACTGCAAGCACGTGGTCGCCGCCCTGCTCACCCTGGAGGCGCAGCAGCGCGGCGGCGGCGATCTGTCCGAGATAATCGTGGCGACCAAGGAAGTGGCCGAGCAGCGCCTCGAAGGCATCGCCCCGACCCCGCAACTGAGCCTCGGCAGCCAGGTGCGCGTGCATTTCGACGCGCGCAAGGGGCGCATGCAGGAGCAGACCCAGCACCGCGCCGCGCTGGCCTTCGATTACGCCGGGCACCGGGTGTTCGGCAAGCCGGCCAAGGACCTAGTCAAGCGCCTCGATGCCGACACCAACCTGCGCCTGATCCGCGACGCGCAAGCGGAAGCGGCGCTGCGCAAACGCCTGGAAGGCCTCGGCCTGCAGGTGGCGCTACGGCAGAGCGAGGCGCTGCCGGCCGAGGCCGGCGAGCCGTTCGAGCTGGACAGCGAGCGCGACTGGCTGGATTTCGTCCAGCAGCAGCTGCCGCAGCTGCGCGCCGAGGGCTGGCAGATCCACATGCGCCCGGACTTCCAGTACAACCTGGCGGAGGTCGATGACTGGTACGCCGAGGTCGAGGAAGACCCGCAGCAGAACTGGTTCGACCTGGAGCTGGGCATCGAGGTGGAGGGGCAGCGCCTGAGCCTGCTGCCGATCCTGCTCCAGGCCATCCGCCGTACGCCCTGGCTGCTGGCCCCCGAGACGCTGGCCCAGCGCGCCGACGAGGACCGCCTGCTGGTCAGCCTGCCGCAGGGCGGAAAGCGCATCGCCCTGCCCTTCGCCCGCTTGAAGCCGCTGCTGGCCACCCTCGGCGAGCTGTATTTCCGCGACCCCGGCGAGGATGTAGGCCGCCTGCGCCTGGGCCGCGCCGACGCCGCGCGCCTGGCCGAGCTGGCCGCCGGCCCGGCACTCAGTTGGCAGGGCGGCGACGAACTGCGCGGCTTCGCCCAGCGCCTGCAGCAACTGCAGAGCCGCGAGGTGGTCGCGCCCGAGGGCTTGCGCGCCGAGCTGCGGCCCTACCAGCTGCAGGGCCTGAACTGGATGCAGACCCTGGCCGAGCTGCGCGTCGGCGGCGTGCTGGCCGACGACATGGGCCTGGGCAAGACCCTGCAGACCCTGGCGCATATCCTCTGCGAGAAACAGGCCGGGCGCCTGAGCCAGCCGGCGCTGATCGTCATGCCCACCAGCCTGATTCCCAACTGGCAGGACGAGGCCGCGCGCTTCGCCCCCGAGCTGCGCGTGCTGGCCCTGCACGGCGCCAGGCGCCGCGCGCTGTTCGAGGAGATCGAAGCGCACGACCTGATCCTCACTACCTACGCCCTACTGCCGCGCGACCTCAAGGCGCTGAACCGGCATGCCTATCGCCTGCTGATTCTCGACGAGGCGCAGAACATCAAGAACCCGCGCAGCAAGGCGGCCACCGCCGCCGGCCAGGTGCGCGCCGAGCTGCGCCTGTGCCTGACCGGCACGCCGCTGGAAAACCACCTGGGCGAGCTGTGGTCGCTGTTCCACTTCCTCATGCCCGGCTGGCTGGGCGACGCCAAGGCCTTCACCCGCGACTACCGCACGCCGATCGAGAAACGCGGCGACGCCCAGCGCCTGGCCCACCTGGTCGGGCGCATCCGCCCCTTCCTGCTGCGCCGCAACAAGGAACAGGTGGCCCGCGAGCTGCCGCCGAAGACCGAGATCACCCACTGGGTCGAGCTGACCCAGCTGCAGCGCGACCGCTACGAGACCCTGCGCCTGGCCATGGATCAGAAGGTGCGCGCGGAGATCGCCCGCCAGGGCCTGGCGCGCAGCCATATCGTCATCCTCGAGGCGCTGCTGCGCCTGCGCCAGAGCTGCTGCGACCTGCGCCTGCTGGGCGACGGCGCGGCCGAGCTGAGCGCCGCCGACTCGGGCAAGCTCAGCGCCCTGCTGGAGATGCTCGAGGAACTGGTGGACGAGGGTCGCCGGGTGCTGCTGTTCTCCCAGTTCACCTCGATGCTGGCGCTGATCGAGACGGAACTGGCGGCGCGGCAAATC
Organism: Pseudomonas sp. AOB-7; assembly: GCF_003696305.1. Classification (GTDB taxonomy): domain Bacteria; phylum Pseudomonadota; class Gammaproteobacteria; order Pseudomonadales; family Pseudomonadaceae; genus Aquipseudomonas. The sequence goes on from NZ_RFFK01000005.1 coordinate 112,589, forward strand.
GCCTACGCCAAGCTCACCGGCAGCACCCAGGACCGGCGCACGCCGGTGCAGCGCTTCCAGGCCGGGGAGTTCCCGGTGTTTCTGATCAGCCTCAAGGCCGGCGGCAGCGGCCTCAATCTGACCGCCGCCGACACCGTGATCCACTTCGACCCCTGGTGGAACCCGGCCGCCGAGGCCCAGGCCAGCGACCGCGCCTACCGCATCGGCCAGGACAAGCCGGTGTTCGTCTACAAGCTGATCGCCCGCGGCAGCGTCGAGGAGAAGATCCAGCAGCTGCAGCAGGCCAAGGCCAGTCTGGCCCAGGGCGTGCTGGAGGGCGGCAGCCAGGGCCAGTGGCAGCTGAACGAGGCCGACCTGGCGGCGCTGTTCGCCCCGCTCGACTAGCAGGCCGTTGAAAACCGTAGGCGAGGCAGCCAGTGCTAGGCAAAAACAGGCGAAAAAGCGGAGTTTACGAGCTGTAAATGAGCATTTTGAGCCTGTTTTTAACGCAGCAATGGCAACGCAGGTAGTTTTTCAACAGCCTGCTAAAGGCCCTGGCCCTTGTCGTCGTAGGGTGGATCACGCTTTATCGATCCACCATGGCGCCGGCATAGGTGGATGCAAAGAGCCTGATCCACCCTACGCCTCAATCGGAGGTGTCGTCGCGCTCGGCTTCGGCATCGGCGCGGTTGCGCGCCTTGCCGCGCGCCGCCGGGGCGGCCACCGCCGGGTAGCGGGCCGAGGCATAGCGCACCACCAGAATCGCCAGGGCCAGCAGCAGGATGGCGCCGGACACCATCACCACGCCCCAGTCCGGCTTGTGGTTGTGCGAGATGTCGGAGATCAGCAGGCGGGTCAGCGCGGTGATGGCCACATAGATCATGAAGCGGATCGGCATGTGGTTGGTCTTGAAGTAGATCCCCACCATCGCCGCCAATTCCAGGTAGATGAACAACAGCAGGATGTCGTCCACCGTGATCTGGCCGTTGTCGAGCATGCCGATAAAGGTCATCACCCCGCCCCAGGCGGTGATCGCGCCAATGGCGAACAGCGCCAGGTAGTGGAAGGCCTCCATCAGCAGGTTGCCCAAGGACTCGGCCAGGCCATGCATGCCCGCGCGCAGACGTTCCGCCCAATTCATCCGTACTTCTCCCCCAAGACCCGACATGACGACCCGAGCCACCGAAATGGCGGCTCGCCGGCTTCGTGCATGCAGGAAAAACACCAGCCTCAGGATGATGCCGGCGGACGCGCAAAAGGCACAGGCGCAGATTGCCGCAGGGCGGCTACAGCAGCCAGCCGAGCCCCCCGGCGACCAGCAGCGGCGCGGCGGCCGGCAGCGCCCAGCGCTGACGCCAGGCCAGCAGGGCGACCAGCAGCAAGACGGCGAGCATCAGCTGGCACAGCCACAATAGCGCGCCGATCTCGCCGCCCTGGCGCAGGCTGCACAACCCCAGGGCGAGGCCGCAGCAGGATGCCGCAGCCAGGCGCAGGCCGCGTTGACGCGCGCGTCCCGGCTCGCCGCCGAGCAGCGCTTTGTGGTGACGCGGCATGGCCAGGCACAGGGCGAGCATGCCGAGATAGGCCAGGGCGAAGGCGAGCAACATCACAGCCCCTCCGCGGCCGGCTCGCGCGGCGCGCGCACCGGCCTGGCCTGCGGCTGCGCGCCCAGGCGCCGGGCGCACAGGGCGCAGAGCAGGCCGGCGAGCAGCAGGACGGCGTCGACCCCGGCCAGTGCCCAGTCGCCGCGCGCCAGGCTGGCCAGCAGATGGCCCTGCGGCGCGAGCAGCACCGACAGCAGCGGCAGACCGAGCGCCAGCAGCGCGCCGAGGCGCAGTTGCCGGCGCAGCAGCTGCGTGCTGTGGCGCTGCCACACTGCCCACAATGCCAGCAGCGCCCAGCTGGCGACGAACACCCAGGCCTCGGCGCTGGCCCGCGCCGCGAGGTCGTCCGGCAGCAGCCGATTGCCCCACAGCAGCGTCAGGCTGGCCAGCGGCAGGCCGGCGAACACCGCGCCGTTGAGCGCCCGCACCAGGCCGGTGCCAGGGCCGCCGCGGGCCGCGCGCTTGCTCAGCCAGACCCGGCTGCCGGCCACCAGCATGGCGCAGCCGGCCAAGCCCAGCAGCAGGTAGAGCGCGCGCACCAGGGCGCCGCCGAACTGCGCCATGTGCAGGCCGACCAGCCACAGGTAAGTGCCGTAGCCGGCCGGCGCGCGCTGCACGTGGAGCAACTCGCCGCTGCTCGCGTCGAAGCGGAGGGTGTCGGCCGGGATGGCGATGCGCGAGCGGTCGCCGCGGCGGATCTCCACCACCGCCGCGGCATCGTGCGGGTGATGCACGCTGATCCGCCCCGGCTCGCCGCCCTGCCAGTGAGCGCGCGCCCGTTCGATCAGCGTATCGAGGGAAACCGGCGCCGGTGCCGGGCGCTGCAGCTCCTCGCGGTGATAGCCGCCCATCACCTCGCTGAAGAAGTGCGCGGTGTCGCTCTTGTAGGCCACCTGGGCGCCGGCCGGCATGTAGGAGGCGACGAAGACCGCCACGCCGGTGTAGGCCAGCACCAGGTGGAAGGGCAAGCCGGCGACGCCGAACAGGTTGTGCGCATCCAGCCAGGCGCGCTGGCCGTTGGCGGCCGGGCGCAGGGTGAAGAAATCCTTGAAGATGCGCCGGTGGATGATCACCCCGGAGACCAGCGCCACCAGCATGAACATGCCGGCCAGGCCGACCAGGTAGCGCCCGGCCATGCCGCCGTGCAGCTCGTAGTGCAGCTTGAAGAAGAAGTCGCCACCCTGGGTCTCGGGCAGGGGTTGCAGGCTGTGCGGGGCGAAGGCGCGGCGCTCGATGCGCTCGCTGCCGTCCACTTCCCAGGCCAGCTGCCAGAAGGGCTCGCGCGCGCTCGGCGGCACTATCCAGAAGGCATGCAGCCGGTCCGCGACGTTGGCCTGCAGCCAGCCGCGCAGTTGCTCGGCGCTCAGCGTGACCGCCTGCGGCTGGTGCAGCGCCGGACGCATCCAGCGCTCCAGTTCCTTGTCGAAGCAGGCCACAGTGCCGCTGAACAGGATGACGAACAACAGCCAGCTGGGCAGCAGGCCGCCCCAGGTGTGCAAACCGGCCATGGATTGACGCAGGCTCATGGGCGCGCTCCGAACTCGGCGGGGAGGAAGGCGGCCAGGCACAGCAACAGCGCCAGCCCGAGCGGCAGCGACCAGGCGCGCAGGGCGCTGCGCGCGGCGAACACGTAGATCACCGCGGCGGTCCACACGGCGAAGCACAGCAGGCTGGCGAACACCACGCGGTCGGCGCGCGCCAGCGGCAGGTAGACGGCGAAGAACGCGGTAAAACCGTAGGCCAGGGCATAACCGCCGAACAGTGCGGCCAGTATTCGCGAGGCGATGCTCCAGGGGGGCGGGGAAGGTTGCTTGCTCATGGTCGGCTCGTTGTTCGCTGATCGGGCTGGGGCCGGCGCCCGCATGACGGGCGCCGGCCTGGTGCGCTAGAAGCTGTAGCCCACGGTGCCCACCAGGGTGAACGGATCGGTGCGGGTATTGGTGTAACTGCCGAAGGTCTGCTGCAGGCCGTCGAGGAAGATGCTCGGCGCGCTACCGCGAATCATCGACCAGTCGCCGCGGCTGTCCAGGCCGTAGGTTTCGCCGCGCATACTGGCGGTATAGCGCAGGGCGTCCTGCACGGTCAGCGAACCCAGGTCGCGGATGCGGTCGGCGGTGATCACGCTGACCGACTGCGGCGTCTCCAGCAGCCGCGTATCGGTCTTGGTGCCGGTGGCGCTGCGGCTCGCCACGTAGCCGGCTACCGGACCGTTGGCGCGCTCGGCTTGCGGGGTCGCGACAACGCTCTGCGCCTCGAGCTCGATGGCCTCCTCCGCGGCCAGCACCAGCAGCGGGCTCAGCGCCAGCCCCAGGGTCGCCAGGCGAACCGAGCGGGTCAGGGAACGATGGACAGCAGGGGCAGGCATTGCGGCTCCTTGGGCAAGGTGAGGGCGGTGTAAAACGGCGACATATTAGTGAGAAGTGTTTTTATTTGGAATATCAATTGTAAAAATGACCGGCTCCGCCAACCGGTGTCTGCTCTCGACAGCGGCTGGCCATGGCGGTCGGGATGCGCTCATCATCGCGGGAACAGGTCAAGCCGTTGCCGGCACGCCCAGGAAAGACGAAGCGCGGCCTGAGCAGGCCCAGGGGGCGGTGTGAGAGGGGTTATTGCGGATCCGGTGCGCGCGCCAGGGCGCCCGACTCAGCTGGCGATCAGCGTCAGCGGGCGCTCCTGCGGCCAGGCGCAGCAGTGCTTGCCCGCCTCCTTGGCGCGGTACATGGCGTTATCGGCCGCGGCGATCAGGCGACGGCGCTCTTCGCCATGCTCGGGAAAGCGCGCCAGACCGATGCTGACACCCACCCGCACCGTCGGCTGATCCACCAGCAGCGGCCCGTCGAGCGCCTGGATCAGCCGCTGCGCCAGACGTTCCACCGCCTCGGCATCGCCGGCGGCGATGACGGCGAACTCGTCGCCGCCCAGCCGCGCAAGCAACTCGCCCTCGCGCATCAGGGCCTGCCAGCACGCCACCACCGCCTTCAGCGTGGCGTCGCCGGCGGCATGGCCGAACTGATCGTTGATCGGTTTGAAGCCGTCGAGGTCGAGGTACAGCAACGCAACCTGGCGCTCGCCACGGCGTGCCAGGGCCAGGGCCTGATCCAGGGCCTCGTTGAAGGCGCGACGATTGGGCAGACGGGTCAAGCTGTCGTGCTGCGACTCGAAGGCCAGCCGTTGCACCAACTCGTTGCGCTCGCGCAGGTCGCGGCGCAGGTCGAAAAAGATCAGCGCGAGCAGCCCCAGCATCAGCAGCGCTGCACCGCTGCCGCCCCACAGCGCCAGGCTGGAACGCCAACGCAGGTCGGCACGCTGCTGCTCGAGGGATTCGGCGATACGCCGCTCCAGCTTGCCGATACGCAGGCGCATCTCGTCCATATAGACCTTGCCGCGATCCTCGACCATCAGCGCCCGCGCGGCCAGCAGCCCCTGCTCGCGGCGCAGGCGAATGGTTTCCTCCAGTTCACGGCGCTTGAGCCGGCTGAGCTGCTCGATCACGTTCAGGTCGGTTTCATGACCCAGCAGCGCCGGGTTGGCGCGCAACCGCTGCAGCTGCGGATCGAGCTCGGCGTTGGCGCGCTGATAAGGACGCAGGTAGAGCTCGTTGCCGGTCAACAGGTAACCGCGCTGCCCGGTTTCGGCGTCCTGCAGGTGGGAAAGAGTCAGGGAAAGCTTGTACAAGGCGCTGTGCAAGTTTTCCACTGCCTCGCCGCCCGCCAGGTTGACCCGGCTGCCCCAGATGGCGCCGGCAACCAGCATCAGACTCAGGTAGAGCAACGCCAGAAGGGCAAACAGCTTACGCTCGATACGACCCGCGGTTTGCGGCATGGAACCCCCGTGCAGACTGCACTTGGAGGACGGGGAGAGATAGCCGGCACTATAGCCATGCGCCTGCGCGCCAGCAAGCGACGACCAACGCCCGGGGCCCGTTGAAACGACCGCACCTGATCCTGTACCCATCCTGTACAAGACGCCCCGCGGCCTCCACCCTGATCCACGCGGTTCAACCCGGCTTCGGCCAGACACCGCAGGGGCTGGCACGGGACGCGATGGCGTGCGGTCCGAACGCCGTTGCGATTGCTGCACGGCAGGCTGGCCAAATGGCAGCGAGTTCTTTATGCTCGCCACAACTGTACAAATAACCAGTTAAAAACTGATCGACACGCATGAAGGCAGACGAGGTGATGAATGGCCGTCGAAGTGGTGTACCGCAGCAGCCGCGACCCGGAGCGCTTGTTTATGGATAAGGCCGAAGCCGACCGTCACGACAAGATGCTGGAGCTGGCCGAGCGCCTCAGCCAGGCGCTGCACAAGGCGGTGCCGTCGCTGAGTGAGGAACAGGGCGAGGAGCTGGGCATCTTCATGGCGAAGAACCGCGAGATCTTCGCCAAGGCCTTCAAGAGCCAGCCCGATGCCCTCGACGAGCTCGACGACAACGCCGCCAGCGAGTGACGCTCTCCCCCTGGCCCCGCCGCCCACCTGGGTGGCGGGGCTTTTTTCATGGCTAGGCATCAAGGGGTTGGAGTAGAACAGGCAGGGCCGTCCAGGCCGCTGGCGGCATGCACCGGGAAATCCGGCAAGCTCGTTATGGTTTGTCGCGTTCCGTGGCCCCGGATGGCCTCAGCGGCGCTCAGCTGTCGGTACGCGGCGTCGCCGACGATGAATCGCCATCCCTGGCAGCACCGCTCGCCCGATACTGCGCCGCGGCAAACTCCAGCCAGTTCGGCAGATCGCGCCGGCGAATACCCTCGCGCTGCGCGCGGGTCAGCTGCTCGAGCATGTACTGGCGCATCGGCCCATCGCCTGCGGCCAACGACAGCGCCAGGTCGCGGTCGCCCCACTGACGGATGCGGCGAAACAGCCACCAATGGAAATACAACCCGGCGGCCGTGGTGACGACGATGATGAAGTAGTCCATGGCATGTCTCCTCGCCCGCCACGCTAATCCAGCCCCCTGCTGGCGCCAAGTGCGGCATTGCCGCAGGGCCGTGGACTAGGCTCTGTGCGAGGAGTCAGGCCATGATCCAGTGCAAACGGGTGTATCTCGATGCCGGCGCAGACGATGGCCGCCGCGTGCTGGTCGACCGTCTGTGGCCGCGCGGCCTGGCCAAGGATCGGCTGCCACTCGATGCCTGGCTGCCGCAGGTGGCGCCCTCCACCGCGCTGCGCAAGGCCTTCGGCCATAAGGCCGGCGCCTTCGAAGACTTTCGTCGTGCCTATCTGCAGGAGCTGGCCGGCCATCCCGAACACTGGCAAGCGCTGCTGCACTGGGCCGCCAGCGGCCGCCTGACCCTGCTCTATGCCGCGCGCGACGAGGCGCACAACAACGCGCGGGTGTTGGCGGATTTTCTCGAAGAGGCGCTGGAGCGCCAGGGCTCGCCCAGTTCGCCGGTCTGTTACCAGGGCGAGTTCGGCAGCGGTTGACCGACGCCCGGTGCCGAGCTAGCCTGCAGCCTTTCCCGTCATACCGAAGCCTATTTCGATGACTTCCCTTACGCGCAATCTCCCTGCCGCCAACGCCGCCTCGCGCAGCGCTGTGGCTCTGCTTTGCGCGCCTCCACCTGTCTGCCGCGCCGGCACCCCTCCTCCCCCGCCGGCCAGCGTCTAAGCGGGCCATCCCCGCGACCATTGCGCTCCGTTTGTCATCGGTCTGACCGAGGCGCGTCTGCGCGCACGGGGCTTATGCGGATTTTTCGACAGGTGCTTCACCATGCGTTTCGATACCACCTCACTGGCCGCTTGCGGCTCGACGGCACTGTTCGTGCTGCTCTGGTCCGGCGGTGCGATCTTCGCCCGCCTGGGTCTTGATCACGCCTCGCCCTTCGCCTTTCTCATCCTGCGCTTCGCCCTCGCCTGCCTGGCGCTGGCGCTGATCGCCGCCTACTCGGGCACCTGGCTGCCCGAACGCGGCCTGCGCTGGCCCACGGCCAGGGCCGGGCTGCTGATGATCGGCGGCTACAGCCTGTGCTACCTGCTGGCGCTGGACAGCGGCATCACCCCCGGTGTGCTCGCCACCCTGCTCGGCGTGCAGCCGATCCTCACCCTGATGCTGCTGGAGCGGCGCGCCTCGCCGTTGCGCCTGGCCGGTCTGCTGCTGGCCCTGCTCGGCCTGGCGCTGATCGTCGGCGACAGCCTGCTGCACGCCTCGCTGCCGCTGGCCGGCGTGCTGCTGGCGCTCGCCGCGCTGGTCTGCATCACGCTCGGCGCCATCGCGCAGAAGGGTCTGAACCAGGCGCCCATGCGCGCCCTGCCGCTGCAGTACGGCCTGTGCCTGCTGGCCAGCCTGGCGCTGCTGCCAACCCAGGAATGGCGGGTGCAGTTCGATGCCGGACTGCTGCTGCCGCTGCTGTGGATGGGCCTGGTGATCTCGGTGGGCGCGCAGCTGTTGCTGTACCGGCTGATCCGCGCCGGCAACCTGGTCAACGTCACCAGCCTGTTCTACCTGGTGCCGCTGGTCACCGCCCTGCTCGACTACCTGCTGCTGGGCAACCTGCTGTCGCCCAGCGCCATGGCCGGCATGGCGGCGATCCTGCTGGGCCTGGCGCTGGTGTTTCGCTTCGCCCCGCAAGGCCGGTAGCTCCCGGCCCGGCGTCACGCCGGGCCATCACTCCGGCTGCTGCAGCGCCTCGACCAGCGCCTTGAGAAAGCGCGCCGCCTCGCCGCCGGTGACGGCGCGGTGGTCGAAGGTCAGCGACAGCGGCAGGATCGGGTGCACCACCACCTGGCCATCGACCGCCACCGGCTCGTCGCGGATGCCGCCGGCGCCGATGATCGCCACCTGCGGCGGCACCACCACGGGGTTGGCGTAGCGGCCGAACAGGGTGCCGAAGTTGGACAGGGTCAGGGTCGCGCCCATCATCTCCTGCGGCGGGATGGAACGTGCGCGCACGTCGGCGCGCAGGCGTGCCACGCCCTCTTTCAGATCCTCGGCGCTGCGCGCGCCGACGTTGCGCAGCACCGGCACGAACAGACCGTCGGGGGTGTCCACTGCTATCCCTAAGTCAAGCTGGGCATGGCGCTTGATCGACAGGTTCTTGCCGTCGAACCAGCTGTTGAGCACCGGCTCCGCCTCACAGGCCACGGCGATGGCCTGGGCGATGCGTACCAGCGGGTCGCGCGCCTCGCGCCAGCGGTGCAGGTCGGCGTCGCCGACTATCACCACCGGCACCACCTCGGCATGCGCGCGGGCCATGTTCAGCGCCATGCTGCGGCGTACGCCGCGCAGTTTCTCGCCGCCGAAGCGCTCGCGCGCGCCCTGGCTGGCGCCCTCGACATCGGCGCGGGTGATCAGGCCGTCGGCGCCGCTGCCCTGCACGGTGCCTAGGTCGACGCCGAGCTGACGCGCCAGCTGCCGTACCGCCGGGGTCGCCCGCGGCGCCAGGTGCTCGCGGGTGCTCGGCGCAGCGCCGACGAAGAAGTTGTCCGCGCCCGCCTCGCCACCGCCTTCCAGACGCCCGACCACGGTACCGGCGTCGGCCTCGCCCTCGTAGGCGGCCAGCGGCTCGCCGACATGCAGGAGGTCGCCTTCCTTGCCGAAGGTCTTTACCAGCACCCCGTCATAGGGCGCGGGGATGTCGACTATGGCCTTGGCGGTTTCCACCGACACCAGCAACTGGTCGGCCTTGACCGTGTCGCCGGCCTTGACGTGCCACTCGACGATCTCGGCTTCCTGCAGGCCCTCGCCCAGGTCGGGCAGTTTGAAATATTTCATCGTGCGTTCTCCCGTCGATTCGCTGGCCCGTCTTCAGGCGTACTCCAGCACCGTCTCGCAGGCGGCGAGGATGTCCTCGACGCCGGGGATGTACAGCTGCTCCAGGCGATACAGCGGCGGCGGAATGTCCGGCGCGGTGACCCGCTGGATCGGCGCCTGCAGATCGAGCAGCGCACGCTCGTACAGGCTGGCGGCGATTTCCGCGCCGACCGCGCAGCTCTTCGGCGCCTCGTGGACGATCACGCAGCGCCCGGTCTTGCGCACCGAGGCCTCCAGGGTGTCGAGGTCCAGCGGCTTGACGCAGGCGACGTCGATCACCTCCGCCTCGACGCCGCGCTCGGCCAGCCGATCGGCGGCCTGCAGCGTCTCGTGCACGCTCGCACCCCAGCTGACCAGGGTCAGGTCGCCGCCCTCGCGCAGGGTGAAGCAGCTGTCCAGCGGCAAGCGTCTGCCGTCGTCGGCCAGCGGCTGCGGGTTCATCCGGTACAGCCGGGTGGGTTCGAGAAACACCACCGGATCCGGGTCGTCGATGGCCGCCAGCAGCAGGCCGTAGGCGCGCGCCGGCGACGAGGGGATGACCACACGTAGGCCGGGGATATGCGCCAGCAGCGCTTCGGTGCTCTCGCTGTGGTGCTCGGGGGCGCGGATGCCGGCGCCCATCGGCGTGCGCAGCACCAGCGGGCAGCTGAGGCGACCGCGGGTGCGGTTGCGCAGGCGGCTGGCGTGGCAGATCAGGTGATCCAGGGCCGGGTAGATAAACCCCATGAACTGGATCTCCAGCACCGGCTTGAGCCCCTGCGCCGCCATGCCGACGCCGAGCCCGGCGATCATGGTCTCGGCCAGCGGCGTGTCGATCACCCGCTTGAAGCCGAACGCCTCGCGCAGCCCGGCGGTGGCGCGGAACACCCCGCCGTTGACGCCGATGTCCTCGCCCAGCAGCACCACGTTGTCGTCCTCGGCCATGGCCCGGTGCAGGGCCAGGTTGACCGCTTCCAGCAGGCTGACCTTCTTTTCGCTCATGGCTGGCTTCTCACTCATGGTCCACCTCCCGCCGCGCGGCGCGCTCGCGCAGCCATTCGCGCTGCTCGGCCAGGGCCTGCGGCCATTGGCCGTAGACATGCTCGAGCGCCGCCTCGGCCGGCGGCATGGGCGTCGCCTCGAAGGCCTCCACCGCGCGCTGCACCTCGGCCTGGCACTCGCCGACCAGGGCCTGCTCGCGCTGCGCATTCCACACGCCCTGGCTGACCAGAAAGGCCTGCAGGCGCGCCACCGGCTCCTCGCGCCAGGCCTGCTTGACCTCTTCGGCCGGGCGGTAGCGCGTCGCGTCGTCGGCGGTGGTGTGGTCGCCCAGGCGGTAGCTGAGGCACTCGATCAGGGTCGGCCCCTTGCCCTGGCGCGCCCGCTCCAGCGCCGCCTGCACCCGGTCGTACACCGCCAGCACGTCGTTGCCGTCGACCTGCTCGCCGGGGAAGCCGGCGCCGATCGCCTTCTGCGCCAGGGTCGGCGCGCCGCACTGGATGCGCCGCGGCACCGAGATGGCCCACTGGTTGTTGTTGACCACGAACACCACCGGCAGCTGCCAGGCGCCGGCGACGTTGAGCGCCTCGAGAAAATCGCCCTTGCTGGTGGCGCCGTCGCCGCAGGTGGTGACGGCGACGCGGTGCTGGCCGCGGATCTTGAACGCGCTGGCCACGCCGCAGGCGTGCAGGGCCTGGGTGGCGATCGGCACGCAGAGCGGGAAGTCCTCAGCCACCGCCGGGTCGACATAGGCACTGCCGCGCTCGTCGCCGCCCCAGTAGAGCAGGATCTCCTCCATGCGCACGCCGCGCATCACCTGCACCGCGGTGTCGCGGTAGTAAGGCACCAGCACGTCGTCGGCGCGCATGGTCGCGCCGATGGCCACGCCTATGGCCTCCTGGCCGATGGTCGGCGCGTAGGTGCCGATGCGCCCGGTACGCTGCAGGGCCACCGCCTTCTGGTCGAACAGGCGGGTCAGCAACATCTGCCGGTACAGGCGGATCAGCAGTTCGAAGTCGTCGCTCCAGGCCGGCAGCTCGGCGCAGGGCTTGCCGTCGGCGGCGAGGTAGCGGGTATGCGGCAGTTTCGGCTGTTCGGACATGGCAGTCTCCTCGGCATCTTGTGGACACCTTGCTGGCCCCGGGCTGGTGGCCTGGGGCCGGATGCGCCACCACGCGGGTGGGCGTGGCGCGCGCAGCGGGCCCTCAGGGCCCGTACAACAAGCGTTCGGCCAGGCGGTCGGCGACCCGCGCCGGGGAGCGCTTGTCGGCCTGGGCATGGGCGTAGATCTCGGTCAGACGCAGACTGATCTGCGCCAGATGGGCGGTGATCGCCGCCAGCTCCTCGCCGCGATGGCGCAGCGCCACGTAGATCAGCCCACCGGCGTTGAGCACGTAGTCCGGCGCGTAGAGGATGCCGCGTGCCTCCAGCTCGTCGGCGATCTCCGGGTTGGCCAGCTGGTTGTTGGCCGCCCCGGCCACCGCCGCGCAGCGCAGCTGGCCGACGGTCTGGCCGTTGAGCACGCCGCCCAGGCCGCAGGGCGCGAGGATGTCGCAGGGGGTGGTGAGCAGCGCCTCGCTGGCCACCGGATGGGCGCCGAGCTGCTCTACCGCCAGCTGCACCCGACCGGGGTCGAGGTCGCTGACCAGCAGCTCGGCGCCGGCCGCATGCAGTTCCTCGGCCAGGGCGAAGCCGACGTTGCCGAGGCCCTGGATGGCAATGCGCAGGCCCTCCAGATCGTCGCTGCCAAGGCGCGCCTGGGCGGTGGCGCGAATCCCGGCGAACACCCCCAGCGCCGTGTGCGGCGAGGGATCGCCCTCGCTGGTGGTGCTGGTGGCATGGCGAGTGTGCTGGGCGATGCAGTCCATGTCGACGCTGGAGGTGCCGCTGTCCATGGCGGTGATATAGCGCCCGTTCAGCGTCTCGATAACCCGGCCGAAAGCCTCGAACAGCGCCGCGCGGTTGGCCACGTGGGGCGGACGGATGATCACCGCCTTGCCACCGCCGTGGGCGATGCCGGCCAGGGCGGCCTTGTAGCTCATGCCCTGGGCCAGGCGAATGGCGTCGCGGATGGCGCTCTGTTCGTCGGGATAGGCCAGGTAGCGGCAGCCGCCGAGGGCCGGGCCGAGACGAGTGTTGTGGATGGCGATGACGGCCTTGAGGCCAGTGGCCGGATCCTGCGCCAGGTGCAGGGCCTCGAGGCGGGCGGCTTCCATCATGCTGAACATGGGCGAGCTCCCGGTCTGACTTTAGGCCTCAGTATAGGTGGCTGGGCGGAGACTGGACGCGGATCGGCCGAAGGGCTACAAGAGCAGGAGTCACCGGAGAAAGCGATGAGCCCACGCCAAGCCTGCCTACTGTGCCTGGAGCGCGATCCGCCCGAACCGTTCGAGGCGGCGCTGTGGGTCGCCGCCGAACACGATGGGCAAGTGCAGCCGACGCAGGTGCTCGGCGAACTGCACGGCCTGCAGCTGCAGGTCAGCGCCGGACTGCCCGCCCTGCCGGCGCGCGAACTGGCCCAGCCGCTGTTGCGCCGGCTCGCCGAATTGGACTACCAGGAAGACGACGAAGGCGTCACCCGCCCCCGCCATGCGCTGCTCCACGAGGTGCTACGGCGGCGCCGCGGACAACCGCTGCTGCTGGCGCTGATCGCTCTGGAGCTGGCTCGGCGCCTGGACATCCCCCTGCAGGGGGTGAACTTCCCCGGACATTTCCTGTTGCGCGTGCCCGGCGCCGATCACCTGCTCGACCCCTGCGGCGGTCGCCGCCTGTATACCCGCGACTGCCGCGAACTGCTCTACCGCCAGCTCGGCCCGGACGCCGCGCTCAGCGCCGCGCATCTGCACAGCGCCGACGCTCGCGCCATGCTGCAGCGCCTGTCGCGCAACCTGCGCCTGTTGCATCTTCAGCATGACGACGACCTGGCCGCGCTCAAGGACGCCGAACGGGTGCTGCAGATAGGTCCCGCGAGCATGGTCGACCATCTGGCGCGCGCCGACATCTACCGCAATCTGGCTTGTCCACAGGGCGAGCGCTACGACCTCGAACGCGCCCTGCTGTTGTGCGACGACGCCGCCCTGCGCCTGCAGCTGAGCCAGCGCCTGCGCACGCTGGACGTTGCGCCGGCGCTGCATTGAGCGGCCCCTGAGCGGCGAGCCGCGCAGGGTTCTGCAGGGCCCTTTACGATCTTTCGACCGGCCCGTGTAACTGGATACTTCCCGTCTACACTTTCGCTTGTTCGGCCTTCTGCCAACGCAGCGAACACCACGAACGCACGAATGACTCCACGAAGGGAAATAGCATGCAAAGACTCCTTGGTTCGTCGCTGTTGGCGGCCATTCTGAGCGCTACCGGTTGTAGCAGCACCCTGGTGGCCCCCGAGCAATATTCGGGTTTCTTGCAGGACTACAGTCGCCTGAGCGAGCAGCAATCACCGTCTGGCGTCAAAGTGGCGCGCTGGGTTGACCCGGATCTGCAGATCGCCCGCTACAACCAGCTCTTTCTGGAACCCAGCCAGTTCTACCCGCAGCCACAACCCAGCGCCCGCCTGTCCCAGGAGACCCTGCACGCCATCACTCGCTACTTCGACACCGCGCTGCGCCGCGAGCTGAGCAAGGTCATGCCGCTCACCGACTCGCCCACGGCCGGCACCCTGGTGCTGCGCCCGGCCATCACCGCGGTCTCGGCCTCCACCGAAGGCCTCAAGCCCTACGAAGTCATTCCCATCGCCCTGGTGGTGGCAGCCGCCAGCACAGCGGCCGGCACCCGCGACCAGCAGGTGGAGATCGCCGCCGAGGCCGCGGTCATCGACGCGCAGAACAGCCGCGTCGTCGCCCAGGTGGTGCGCAAGGGCAGCGGCCTGGACCTGGAGAACGACGAGCAGGTGATCAGCCTCGACAACGTCAAGCCGGTGATCGATGTCTGGGCCAACGACATGCGCCAGTCCGTCGAGCAGCTCAAGGCCAAGCGTTGAGAACCGCTCTGCCGGCACCGCTGCGGATCGTCCGAGCGGTGCCGCACGCAGAACAGTCGCATTAGGGAGGCAACATGCTGGATTACTTTGCCTTGGGCGTACTGATCTTCGCCGCCATAGTGCTGTTCTACGGCGTCATCGCGGTGCACGACATTCCCTACGAGATCGCCGTGCATCGCAACCATCCGCACCAGGATGCCATCCACGTGGCGGGCTGGGTCAGCCTGTTCACCCTGCACGTGCTCTGGCCCTTCCTGTGGATCTGGGCGACGCTCTACCGCGAGGATCGCGGCTGGGGCTTCGCCACCACGGCCAAGGAGGATACGGCACGCCTGCAGCAGCTGGAACAACAGGTGGCGGAGCTCAAGGCCCGAGTGGACTCACTGGAACGGCCGGCCGCAGAAGAACGGATCGAGGCGAGGGACTGAATCATGGATCTGCTGCTGATTCTCACCTACACCGCCATCTGCGTCGCCATCTTCAAGATCTTCAAGATCCCGCTGAACAAGTGGACGGTGCCCACCGCGGTACTGGGCGGCATCGTGCTGATCGGCACGCTGATTTTCCTGATGAACTACAACCACCCCTATTCCGAGGTCTCGCGCAGCTACTTCGTCAGCACCCCCATAGTGCCGGCGGTGAGCGGCCAGGTGATCGAGGTGCCGGTGCGCGGCAACCAGCTGCTGGAAGAGGGCGACGTGATCTTCCGCATCGACCCCACCCCCTTCGAGAACCGCGTGCGCTCGATCAAGGCCCAGTTGGTCTCGGCCAAGGGCGACCAGTTCCGCGCCAGCGAGCTGGTCAAGCGCAACCTGGGCAACCGCCGTGATCTGGATATCACCACGGCGCGCGTGGACGATCTGCAGGCGCAGCTCAATATCGCCCAGTTCGAGCTGGACAACACGGTGGTGCGGGCGCCGTCGCGCGGCTACGTGACCCAGGTGGTGCTGCGCCCCGGCGTCTATGCGGTGAAGATGCCGCTGCGGCCGTCGGCGATCTTCATTCCCCACGAGGAATATTTCTACGTGGCCTGGATGCGCCAGAACAGCCAGCTGCGCCTGACCCTGGGTGACTCCGCCGAGATCGCCCTCGACGGCCTGCCCGGCCAGGTGTTCCAGGCGCGGGTCAAGCAGGTGCAACCGGTGATCGCCGAAGGCCAGGTGCAGCCGGGCGGCCACCTGATCGGCGTCACCGGCGCCATGCCGGCCGGACGGGTGCCGGTGTTGCTGGAAATCATCGACCCGGCCTTCGAACCCTACAAGGAGCTGATACCGGGCGGCGCCTATGGTCAGGCGGCGCTCTACTCCGAGCACTTCCCCCATGTGGCGATCCTGCGCAAGGTGCTCCTGCGCATGGCCGCCTGGATGAACTACATCTTCCCGTTCCACTGACGCCCGCAACCCGGCGGCGCCTGGCACAGGCGCCGCGTCATGACACAGAGGAGTCCATCATGTTCGAACCCGGTCACCTCAACCGCAAGAAACAACCCGGCATGCCGGGCGTCCCCGATTACGATATCGACGTCTACTACGAGGTGCGCCACGACCCCAAGGAGGGCGTGCTGCTGCACTTCAGGCTGTCCGGCCAGGTCGCCGGCCAAAGCGTTGCCGAGGAGTTCGACATGCACCGCGACACCGCCTTCAACTTCGCCAGCCGCCTGGCCAAGGCCGCGGTGAAGCTGGGGCTGCCGCCCAATGCCAGCCCGATCATGCGCAGCCATGGCGAGTACGACGCGATGTTCGCGGACATCCGCAAGAAGCTCAACGTCAACCCCGGTGACCCGGTGGACTTCGACCACCTGGACAAGGACGGATTCTGACCCTTTAACCAGCGCTCGTTTCCCTCCACCCACGCACAGCGCGAGGACCGGAACATGGCCGATGCCAGCAAGAAGATGGGCCTGATCGGCCTGACCACCCTGGTGGCGGTCAACATGATGGGCTCCGGCATCATCATGCTGCCCTCGAGCATGGCCCAGCTCGGCGCGGTATCGCTGCTGTCCTGGGTGGTCACGGCGGTCGGCTCCATGGCCATCGCCTACGGCTTCGCCCAGTGCGGCATCTACTGCCCGCGTCCCGGCGGCATGTCGGCCTACAGCGAGGAAGCCCACGGCAAGTCCGCGTTCTTCCTCTGCTCCTACCTGTACTTCCTGTCGCTGGTGATCGGCAACGTGGCCATCGGCATTTCCGCGGTCGGTTACCTCACGCCCTTCTTCCCCTGGCTGGGCAGCAGCGCCGGCGCCCTGGTGCTCGGCACCATCGGCCTGATCTGGCTGACTATCCTGGCCAACCTCGGCGGCCCCAGCCTCACCGGACGCCTCGGCGCGGTGACCGTCTGGGGGGTGATCATCCCGGTGGCCGGCCTCGGCCTGATCGGCTGGTTCTGGTTCCAGCCCAGCCTGTTCATCGAGGCCTGGAATCCCAACGACCTGAAAGTGGGCGACGCCATCGCACAGAGCATCCCGCTGACCCTCTGGGCCTTCCTCGGCATGGAGTCGGCGGCGCAGAACTCCGACGCGGTGGACAATCCCAAGCGCAACGTACCGCTGGCCTGCCTGCTCGGCACCCTCGGCGCCGCCGTGGTCTACGTGCTGTCGACCAGTGTGATCCAGGGCATAGTCCCCAACCCGGAACTGGCCAACTCCAGCGCCCCCTTCGCCCTGGTCTACGCGCGGATGTTCAACGACGGCGTCGGCAACGTCATCATGGCCCTGGCGGTGATGGCCTGCCTCGGCTCCCTGCTCGGCTGGCAGTTCACCCTGGCGCAGACGGCCAAGGTCACCGCCGAACAGGGCATGTTCCCCAAACTCTTCACTCGGGTCAGCTCGCGCGATGCGCCGCTGCTGGGCCTGCTGTTCTGCGGCGTGCTGCAAAGCCTGATCGCCCTGTCGACCATCTCGCCCAACGCCAGCGCCCAGTTCAACAAGCTGGTGGGCCTGGCCGCGGTGACCAACATCATCCCCTACGTCACCTCGCTGACCGGCCTGCTGGTGATCATGCACAAGGCCCAGGTGACACCCCAGGTATTTCGCCGCAACAGCCTGATCCTGCTGGTGGCCATGCTCTACTGCTTCTACGCCCTGTACGCCTCGGGCCTGGATGCGGTGTTCGGCGCGGCACTGGTGATGGTGGTCGGCTACCTGCTGTTCGGCGCCATCGCCAAGCGCTTCGTCGGCGCCCTCGACAGCCTTGGCCGGCCCTAGGAGACTCGGCATGTCTATTCCCTACCTGGTCCGGCTGCTACTGCTCTGTGCCTGGTTGCCGGCCATCGCCAGCGCCGCCACCCTGGAGCGCATCCACGACAGCGGCCAGCTGGTGCTGGGCTTCGTGCCCGGCAACCCGCCCTTCTCCGACGGCGACGCCCAGCAGGCCGACGGCTATGCCATCGAGCTGTGCCGCCGCGTCGCCAGTCAGGTGCAAGAGCAACTGGCCATGCCCGCGCTACGCCTGCGCTATCAACCGCTGACCACCACGGACATGCTCGACGCGGTGGCCGCCGGGCGCGTCGATATCCTCTGCGCGCCCGTGGTGGAGAGCCTGGAGCGGCGCCGCCAGGTCAGCTTCTCGCTGCCGATCTTCACTGCCGGCCTGGGCGTGGTGGTGCGTCAGGACGCACCGGCGACGCTGCTGCTGCCACTCAAGGGCGAGGCGGCGCACAGCGGCCCGACCTGGCGCGCCACCATCAACCGCGGGCTGAGCCGCCACCGCTTCGCCGTGCTCAAGGGCACGATCAGCGTCGACTGGGCGCGCACGCGCATTCGCCAGCTCGGCCTGCAATCCGAGCTGGTCGAGGTCGACAGCAATCGGGAGGGGGTCGAGCAGGTCGTCAGCCGCCGGGTCGACGCCTTCTTCGCCGACCGCCTGGTGCTGCTCAACTACCAGGCCCAGCATCCGCAAGGCGCACAGCTGTGGGTGCCGGAGCGCCTGTTCGAAGTGGAAGCGGTGGCCATGCCGCTGGCCCGCGACGACGAGGACTTCCGCCTGCTGGTGGATACCGCGCTCAGCCGGCTGAACCGCTCCAGCGATGGCGAGGCGCTCTACCGCCGGTTCTTCGGCGAGCTCAGCGAGCAGAGTCGGCTGATGTTGCGGCTCAACTCGCGGCCCTGAGCCCGCGCTCAGGCCGAGGCGGCCAGGCTGTGGAAACTGAAGTAATAACGCAGGGCGTCGACCATCTCGACGTAGTCGGCCGGCGGCGCCACCAGGGCGAAGCCGGAGTCGTAGCTGCCGGGGGTGACGTCCTCACGGCACCACTGGCAGGTGGCGGAGAAGTCGACGAAGTGCTGGCCGTGCTGGCCGGGGATCTTCAGACGCATGTCGAAGCGCGCACCCACCAGCATCGGCAGCTGGCTGATCAGCATCAGGCCGTCCAGTGAGACATTGCCGATGGAGCCCATCGGCTTGTCGGTGATGCGGTTGAACACCTTCAGGTAGTAGGGCAACTGATGGCGTTCGATTCGACGTTGGCTGCGCATGCTGGCGAATCGCTACAAGGGGCTTTGAGTATGGCCCCGAAGCCGCCGCTTAACCAGCCTCAGCCACAGCGCTCGGCGATGCGCGTGCGCAGCTGGCGACGAGCGGTGTCGGTCTCTTCATCACTGTAATAAATGCGCTCGCCGTTGGCGTCCGTGCGGTAGTAGCTGAAGCCTTCCGGAATCTGCGCCAGGCGCCGGCGCAGGTCGCGGCACTCGGCGGCGCGCGCCTCGCGCTGTTCGGCCGCCGCGGCGGCGGCCTGCTGCTGCTCCTCGCGGCGGGCATCGAAGAAGCGCTGGCTGCGCGCCTCGCGCTCGCGGGTGTGTTCGTCGCGTTCGACCACCTGGGGCTTGACCTCCACCGGCTCGGCCCCGGCGCCCGGACGCTGGCCGAAATGCACGCGGCCCTGGGCATCGGTCCAGCGATAGATTTCCGCTGCGGCCAGGGCCGGCAGCAACAGGGCGACAAGCAGCAGGCTGCGCATGCTGATCCTCCGTGAACAGGTGGCCCAGCTTAAACCGCCGCGCAGCCGGCGCAAATGACTGATGATCGGCTCACAATGGCGCCGGCGTAGCCTTGGCCGGCTCCGCCGGATTGTGGTGGCCGAGCTGCTCCAGGGTCTGCAGGCGCGCGCGGGCGCGGTAGGCGTACTCGCTGGTCGGGTAGCGGCTGATGATGAACTGGTAGGTCTGCGCCGCGTCGACGAACAGGTTCTCGCGCTCCAGGCACTGGCCGCGCAGCAGCGAGATTTCCGGCTGCAGGTAGCCGCGCGAACGGCTCTTGCGTTCGGCCTTCGACAGCTCCAGGGCGACGCAGGCGCAGTCGCCATCCTCGTAGGCGCGATAGGCGTTGTTCAGGTGATGGTCGAGCGACCAACGGGTGCAGCCCGTGGCGACCAGCGCCAGGGTCAGGATGATCAGGGTTCGCATGGGCAATTCCTCCGCTGAGCAGTGTATCGACTGGCGCCGGGAAAACTGAACCGCCGCAAACCTCCGATGGGTTGTGCCGCGCCCGCCTTGGCGCTGGGCGGGCGGCTGACTAGACTGCGGCGCATCGGCCGACTCCGGCCAAGGAGCCCGCATGCCGCGCACTCGCCTGATCCCATTTATCGCCCTCGCCGCCCTGCTGAGCGCCTGTGCCCCCACGACGCCGCTGTTTATCGCCCAGGTCACCACCAACGAGGTGGTCGAGTACAAGGCGCTGAAGACCAAGCGCATGACCGCCGCCATCGAAGAGGAAGGCGACCTGCTCACCTACAGCGCCATGGCCATCCGCGACGCCCACAGCGACAAGGCCGAGGCCCTGTACCTGGACGGCTACCGCGACCGCCAGCTGAGCGGCGAGGTGCGCGCCATCGCCCTGTACCAGATCGGCCTGATCTACATGAACCGCTTCAACGAGCAGCGCGACGACGCCAAGGCGCTCAACTACTTCTACCGGGTGCTCAACGAGTTCCCCGCCAGCCGGGCCGCCGGCCGCGCCGAGCAACGCATCACGCTGATCCGCCAGCGCAGCCAGGAGCCGCTGCACAAGACCTCGCGCGAGCTGCTGGCGCACTGGCAGCCGAGCCAGAACCTCGACCTGTACCAGAGCAGCCTCGACCCGGACATGACCCTGCTGTCGCGCCGTGCCGTGCTCAAGGGCCGCGTCGCCGAGGCCGAGGAGCTCTACCTGCTGGGCCTGGCCGACCCGCACGTGCCGGCCGGGATCAAGGAAAAGGCGCTGTACCAGCTGGCGCTGATGCACATGGCGGCGGACAACCCCGACGCCGACCGCGCCAAGGCCATCGCCTACCTGCGCCGCTTGCTGGTGCAGTACCCGGACGGCGAGCTCAACGCCAAGGCCGCCCGCCACCTGGACATGGTGCTGAATCCGGCCGTGCGCTGAGCGGCGCCCGCCCTTCGTTCACCTCCTGGGACTAAGCTGACCCATATCAAGGCAGGCGCCAGCAAAGCGCGCTGCAATGCTCGGGTCACCCTCGCGAGGTACAGACCATGAAACTGCAACGACTGCTGGTGGTCATCGACCCCAACCGCGACAGCCAGCCGGCGCTGCAACGCGCCGCCTGGCTGGCCCGGCACAACCCGGCGCAACTGCACCTGCTGCTGGTGGACTATCACGCCGGCCTCGACGGCCGCCTGTTCGACAGTGCGATCCAGGCCAAAGGCCGCGCCGCGCTGCTGGAGCAGCACGGCCAATGGCTGGAGCAACGCATCGCGCCGCTGCGCAGCGGCGGTCTCGAGGTGCAGGTGGACATCCGCTGGGGCAAACGCCTGGACAAGGAGGTGCTGGCCAAGGTCGCCGAACTGCAGCCGGACCTGGTGCTCAAGTCCGCCGCGCACAATAGCCTGCTGCGTCGCCTGTTGTTGACCGACAGCTGCTGGCAGCTGATCCGCCATTGCCCGGTGCCGCTGTGGCTGGTGCACCACGCCGAGTGGCAGGGGCGCAGCCTGTGCGCCGCCCTCGATCCGCTGCACAGCGCCGACAAGCCGGCGGCCCTGGATCACCAGCTGATCCGCACGGCCATGGAGCTGAGCCAGCGCTTCGCCCTGCAGGCCCACTACCTGCACTGCCACGCGCCGCTGCCGCGCACCCTGGTGTTCGACGCGGCGATGGTCGCCGACTACGACAACTATGTGCGCGACAACGCGAAAAGCCACCGCGAGGCCTTCGAGCAACTGCTCGGCCAATACCCCATTGCCCTGCCCGATACCCACCTGCTGGAAGGTTTCACCGAGGAAGTGCTGCCGCGTTTCGTGCGCGAGCACAATATTGACCTGCTGCTGATGGGCGCCATCGCCCGCGGCCAACTCGACACCGCCCTGATCGGCCACACCGCGGAGCGGGTGCTGGAGGCCGTGGAGTGCGACCTGCTGGTGCTCAAGGCGGATTCGTCACGTAGTGCAACGGAACAATGACTACAGCAAATCGCCGTAGTAGCCTCGCCGGCACATTCCATTAGGGAGTCCGCGCATGACCTTTCGCCGCACCAAAATCGTCGCCACCCTGGGCCCGGCCAGCAACTCGCCGGAAGTGCTCGAGCAGCTGATTCTCGCCGGCCTCGACGTGGCCCGCCTGAACTTCTCCCACGGCACGCCCGACGACCACAAGGCCCGCGCCCAGCTGGTGCGCGACCTGGCGGCCAAGCACGGCCGGCACGTGGCGCTGCTCGGCGACCTGCAGGGGCCGAAGATCCGCATCGCCAAGTTCGAGAACAAGCGCATCGAGCTCAAGGAAGGCGACCTGTTCCGCCTGTCCTCCAGCCACTCGCGCACGGCCGGCACCCAGGACGTGGTCGGCATCGACTACCCGGCGCTGATCCAGGACTGCGACGTCGGCGACGAGCTGCTGCTGGACGACGGCCGGGTGGTCATGCGCGTCGAGCTCAAGGGCGCCGACGAGCTGCACTGCCGCGTACTGATCGGCGGCCCGCTGTCGGACAACAAGGGCATCAACCGCCGTGGCGGCGGCCTCACCGCGCCGGCGCTGACCGAGAAGGACAAGGTCGACATCAAGCTGGCCGCCGAAATGGACCTGGACTACCTCGCCGTGTCCTTCCCGCGCGACGCCGCCGACATGGCATATGCCCGCCGCCTGCTCACCGAGGCCGGCGGCACGGCCTGGCTGGTGGCCAAGATCGAGCGCGCCGAAGCGGTGGCCGACGACGAGACGCTGGACGGCCTGATCCGCGCCAGCGATGCGGTGATGGTGGCTCGCGGCGACCTCGCCGTGGAGATCGGCGATGCCGAGCTGGTCGGCATCCAGAAGAAGATCATCGCCCACGCCCGCCGCCTGAACAAAGCGGTGATCACCGCCACGCAGATGATGGAGTCGATGATCCACAGCCCGATGCCGACCCGCGCCGAGGTCTCCGACGTAGCCAACGCCGCGCTGGACTACACCGACGCGGTGATGCTGTCGGCCGAGAGCGCCGCCGGCGAATACCCGGTGGAAGCGGTCGAAGCCATGGCCCGCGTCTGCCTCGGCGCGGAAAAGCACCCGACCAGCCAGAAGTCCAGCCACCGCATCGGCCGCACCTTCGAGCGCTGCGACGAGAGCGTGGCCCTGGCCACCATGTACACCGCCAACCACTTCCCGGGCGTCAAGGCCATCATCAGCCTGACCGAGAGCGGCTACAGCCCGCTGATCATGTCGCGCATCCGCTCGTCGATCCCGATCTTCGCCTTCACCCCACACCGCGAGGCGCAGGCCCGCGTGGCGCTGTTCCGCGGCGTCTACACCGTGCCCTTCGACCCGGCCGCACTGCCGGCCAACAAGGTCAGCCAGGCGGCGGTGGACGAGCTGCTCAAGCGCGGCGTGGTCGAGCCCGGCGACTGGGTGATCCTGACCAAGGGCGACAGCTACCACGGCACCGGCGGCACCAACACCATGAAAATCCTGCATGTCGGCGATCCGATGGTTTAAGGCACAGCTGAACGCGAAAGGCCGCTCGAACGAGCGGCCTTTTGCTTTTTCTGTGCGAGGCGCTTTAGCGGCGGTGCGCGCGACGCCACCCCCTACGCGAACCTGGAAAAATCCGGCTTTCTGCGCTGCATAAAGGCCGACAGCGCCTCGATGGCCTCGGGCGAGCGCAGGCGTTGGCCGAACAGTGCGCCCTCCTCCTCGATCACCCGGCGCAATTGCTCGCGATCCGGTGCGCGCATCAGGCGCTTGCTGTCGGCCAGCGCCGCGGGCGCCAGGTCGAGAAAGCGCAGCGCCATCTCGCGTGCCTTGGCCAGGGTCGCCGCGCCGTCGTCCAGCGCCTGGTTGGCGATGCCCCAGGCCGCCGCCTGCTCGCCGCTGAAGCTCTCGCCGAGCAGCAGCAGTTCGGCGGCGCGGGCGTGGCCGAGCAGACGCGGCAGGATCAGGCTGGAGCCGTACTCCGGGCACAGGCCGAGGTTGACGAAGGGCATCTTCAGCTGCGCGTCGCGGCTGACGTAGACCAGGTCGCAGTGCAGCAGCAAGGTGGTGCCGATGCCCACCGCCGGCCCCGCCACCGCCGCCACCACCGGCTTGCTGAACTCGAACAGCGCGCGCATGAACTGGAACACCTCGCTGTTCAGCCCGCTCGGCGGCGCCTGGATGAAGTCGGCGACGTCGTTGCCGCTGGTGAAGCACTGCTCGCCGCCGGTGAGCAGCACGGCGCGCACCGAGCCGTCGCGGTCGGCCTCGTCCAGGATTTCGGCCATGCCGGCGTACATGGCGCGGGTCAGCGCGTTCTTCTTGTCCGGGCGCTGCATGCGCAGGGTCAGCAGCGCGCCGTCGCGCTCGATTTGCAGGAATTCGCTCATAGATGCTCCGAGGTCGTAGGCGCACGGGCCCACCTGGGCCGCGCACCGGAGGCCCGCTGTGATCGGCGCCAGTGTGCCCAGCCTGGATGGCCCCGCGCATCCTACATACGGGTTAGAAACAGGTCGGCAAACATCTGGCTACGCGGCAAACCGGCCATATAGAGGCGCCGCGCGAAGCTGTCGACCGTCGTGGGATGGCCGCAGAGTAAAGCGAGGGTCTGCCGCGAAACAAGGCGCAGTTCGGCCAAAGCAGCCGGCAACTGCGCCGCCGTCACCAGCTCGATCTGCAGCTGCGCATGCTCGGCAGCCAGCGCCTGCAGCTCGCCGGCCAGGTAGTGCTCGGCCGGCTCATGGGCCGCATGCAGCAGGCGGATGGCGCCGCGATGCTCCTGGCGCAGCGCCTCGCGCAGCACACCGTAGAGCGGCGCCAGGCCGGTGCCGGCGGCCAGCAGCCAGAGCGGCCGCGCCTGCCAATCGGCATCGTAGTGCAGCGCGCCGCCGCGCAACTCGCCCAGGCGCAGGCCGTCGCCGAGCTGCAGGCGTCGCGCGGCGTCGCAGAAGGCGCCGGGCTGGCGGCAGTCGAGATGGAATTCCAGCCAGGCGTCCTCGCCCGGCAGGCTGGCCAGGGAATAGGGCCGCGCCACGCCGTCTGCGCTCCACAGCAGGAGGTGCTGACCGGCCTGGTAGCGCAGCCGTCGCTCGGGTTGCAGGCGCAAGCGCAGCACGCTGGGGCTCAGCCAGTCGAGGCCGACCACCCTGGCGGCCAGGCCGTCGCGCTGCGGGTCGAAGGGTTCGACCTGCAGATCGCCGCCGACCTGACACTGGCAGGCCAGGCGCCAGCCCTCGGCGCGCTTGTCGGCGGCCAGCGCCTCGGGCTGCAGGTCCAGCGGCTCGCCGGCCAGGCAGCGCACCAGGCAGGCGTGGCAGCTGCCGGCGCGGCAGCTGTAGGGCACGGCGATGCCGCCGACCAGCAGGGCATCGAGCAGATTGGCCTGTTCGGCCACCTGCAATAATTTGGCGCCAACGCGCAGTTCAGGCACCCGCTCTCTCCCAGCTGGCATCGCAGCGATTGCGGCCGCCGCGTTTGGCCTGGTACAGCGCCTGGTCGGCGCGCTGCAAGGCCTCCTCGAGGTCGTCGCCGGCGGCAAGCAGGGTCATGCCGGCGGACAGGCTGAGATTATCCACCTTTATCCCCACCGGTTCAGCCTGGGCGAAGGCTTCGCGCAGGCGTTCGCAGCAGGCGGTGAACTGGTCGGCATCGGTATTGGGCAGCAGCAGGACGAATTCCTCGCCGCCGTAGCGGGCGATGACGTCGCCGTCGCGCAGGCAGGCGCGCGCCACCGCGGCGAAAGTCTGCAGCACGCGATCGCCGGCGGCGTGGCCATGGGCGTCGTTGATGCGCTTGAAGTGATCCAGATCGATCAGCGCCAGGCCGTGCTGGCGACCGGCGCCGAGATGCTGCAGCTCGCGGCCGGCCAGACGGAGGAAATGCCGGCGGTTGAACAGCCCGGTCAGCTCGTCGGTGGCCACCAGGTCCTCGAGCTGGCGCATCATGCCGCGCAGGGTGTCCTGGTGCGCCTGCAGGGCGAAGCGGCGCTGACGCATGCGTTGGCGCATGGCCTGCACATAGCCGGTGAACAGGCACAGCCAGACCAGCAGGATGAACAGCACGCCGACTTGCAGCAGCGCCAGGCTGGGATCGCCGAGCTGCTCGCGGTAAGCCTGGATCAGGATCATGCCGGCGAAACCGAAGAAGGCGAACGCCGCGCAGCGCGCGAACACCCGCGGCGGCAACTGGAACACGCCGAACAGCAGGATCAGCACGTAGAACACCAGCAGGCTGCCACGCGCGCTGTCGAAGAAGGCCAACAGCAGCGGCTGCCAGGCCAGCGCCAGGAGCACCTGCACCTCGGTCAGGCTGGGGTCTGCGAAACGCAGGTTGCGCCCGGACAGAAACAGCCAGAGTAGCACCAGCTGACTGGCAAATATGCCCAGGGTCAGCCCGACAGCCGTGGCCAGGGAACCGCGAAACAGGCCGGCGAGAACGGCGAACCAGCACACCAGCGCCATCATCGCGTAAGTGGCGAAGGCCATGGCGAAGCGCTTGAGCAGCAGGCTCTGCAGGCTGCGTTGCGTTACCCGGTGGCTGGTTGGGCTCATGGGCTCCATCCCATACTGGCATCTGGCCGTTACTCTACCCCCGTGATCACAAATTGCCTAGCGTGCCGATAACCGCCCACAGCTAGCAGCATCGACCTTCGGCGGCTGTGCCCTGTGCGACCGGCGCGCTATACTGCCGCGCCTTTTTTGTTGCCTGCCAACCCTGGCGGCAACCCAAGAGGCCGTCGCGGGGCGAGGTGAAATACCGTTCCCGACCATTTTTCGCCGTTGCGCCGGGTCATGATTCGGCGCTTCCTTATAGATGTTCCCTGATAGAGGAGCGCCCCCATGACCGTGATCAAGCAGGACGACCTGATCCAGAGCGTCGCCGACGCCCTGCAGTTCATCTCCTATTACCACCCCGTCGACTTCATCCAGGCCATGCACGAGGCCTACCTGAAGGAAGAGTCGCCGGCCGCCAAGGATTCCATGGCGCAGATCCTGATCAACTCGCGGATGTGCGCCACCGGCCACCGCCCGATCTGCCAGGACACCGGCATCGTCACCGTGTTCATCAAGGTCGGCATGGACGTGCGCTGGGACGGCGCCACCATGAGCGTCGACGACATGATCAACGAGGGCGTGCGCCGCGCCTACAACCTGCCGGAGAACGTCCTGCGCGCCTCGATCCTGGCCGACCCGGCAGGTGCCCGCAAGAACACCAAGGACAACACCCCGGCGGTGATCCACTACTCCATCGTCCCCGGCGACAAGGTGGAAGTGGACGTCGCGGCCAAGGGCGGCGGCTCGGAGAACAAGTCGAAGATGGCCATGCTCAACCCGTCCGACTCGATCGTCGACTGGGTGCTCAAGACCGTGCCGACCATGGGCGCCGGCTGGTGCCCGCCGGGCATGCTCGGCATCGGCATCGGCGGTACCGCCGAGAAGGCCGCGGTGATGGCCAAGGAAGTGCTAATGGAGCACATCGACATCCATGAGCTGAAAGCCCGCGGCCCGCAGAACCGCATCGAGGAGCTGCGCCTGGAGCTGTTCGACAAGGTCAACCAGCTGGGCATCGGCGCCCAGGGCCTGGGCGGCCTGACCACCGTGCTCGATGTGAAGATCATGGATTACCCGACCCACGCCGCCTCCCTGCCGGTGTGCATGATCCCCAACTGCGCCGCCACCCGCCACGCCCACTTCGTGCTGGACGGCAGCGGCCCGGCCGAACTGGAAGCGCCGGATCTGTCCGCCTACCCGGAAATCGTCTGGGAAGCCGGCCCGAGCGCGCGCCGGGTCAACCTCGACACCCTCACCCCGGAAGAAGTGCAGAGCTGGCAGCCGGGCGAGACCGTGCTGCTCAACGGCAAGATGCTCACCGGCCGCGACGCCGCGCACAAGCGCATGGTCGACATGCTGAACAAGGGCGAAGAGCTGCCGGTGGACCTCAAGGGCCGCTTCATCTACTACGTCGGCCCGGTCGATCCGGTGCGTGACGAGGTGGTCGGCCCGGCCGGCCCCACCACCGCCACGCGCATGGACAAGTTCACCCGGCAGATCCTCGAGCAGACCGGCCTGCTGGGTATGATCGGCAAGTCCGAGCGCGGCCCGATCGCCATCGATGCGATCCGCGACAACAAGGCCGTGTACCTGATGGCCGTCGGCGGCGCCGCCTACCTGGTCGCTCAGGCGATCAAGAAGTCGCAGGTGCTGGCCTTCCCCGAACTGGGCATGGAGGCGATCTACGAGTTCGAGGTCAAGGACATGCCGGTGACCGTGGCGGTCGACACCAAGGGTGAGTCGGTGCACATCACCGGCCCAGCGATCTGGAACAAGAAGATCGCCGACAGCCTGGCGGTGGAAGTGAGGTAAGCGCCCCCGCCAACGACAGACCCGGCCGCGTGCCGGGTTTGTCGTTTCTCGCCTCCGCGTTTTTTTGGGGAAAGGTCTGGCGCCTACGCCTTCCCATGCCCCCGGCCGAAACGCACCAGCTGCATCTCGTGCAGGCGGCTCAGGGTGCGCTGGAAGGCGAAGCCGAGGTAGCCCTGGGTATAGAGCTCGTCCAGCGCCACCTCGGCCTCGATATACAGCGGCACGCGGCGGTCGTAGCACTCGTCGACCAGAGCGATGAAACGCCGCACCGCGTCGTCGTTGCGTGACAGCGCCGGCAACTGGCGATCCCCGGCGTCGACCCGTTCGGCGCCGTCCTCGGTGCCGCGGGCGATGCGTCCTTCATGCTGCTCGCTGCCCAGGCAAGGCACCTCGCCCAGCAGGATGGCCGGGAAACGCTGGCACAGTTCGATGAAGTCGGGCGCCGCCAGCGGCTGCTGGCACAGGTCGGCGAAGCGGCACCATAGCGCCGCCGGGCTATGGCCCAAGGTCGGCAACGGGCGGTGCGCCAGCTGGAGCGGTTCATGCAGCAGCGCCTGCCCTGCGGACAAGCGGGCGAATACGCCAGCCAGCGCCTGCGGCTGGTTCACCCAGTAACGCTGGACTTCTGCGCCCGGGTGCAGACGATGATCCTGCGCGCCATCCACCGCCACCACCCGCATATGCGCCTCGAGCGCGGCGATCGCCGGCAGGAAGCGCTCGCGGTTGTAACCACCGGCATACAGCTGCTGCGGCGGCTGGTTGGAGGTGGCCACCAGCACCACGCTCTCCTCCACTACCAGGCTGAGCAGGCGGCCGAGCAGCATGGCATCGCCGATATCGCTGACGAACAGCTCATCGAAGCACAACACCCGCAGCTCGCGCCCCAGCTCCTCGGCCAGCAGGCGCAGCGGGTCGGGGTTGCCGGTCAGCTGAAACTGGCGGCGATGCACCCACTGCATGAAGTGGTGGAAATGCTGACGCCGCGCCGGCACCCGCAGGGTGTTGTAGAAGCTGTCCATCAGCCAGGTCTTGCCGCGCCCCACCGGACCCCAGAGGTAGACGCCCAGCGGCCGCCCGCCGCGGTGCACCGCGTCGTGACAGTCTTGCAGCGCGGAGGCGGCGCGCCGCTGCGCGGCATCGACGACGAAACCGGACGCGAGCGCGCGTTCGTACGCCGCCTGCGGCGAGTCGGGCAACTCCTGCATGGCACTCAACGCAGCAGCAGCCGGCCATCGTCGAACTGCCGCGGCCAGTCGCGACGGGTGAATACCTGACCTTGTTGGCGCAGCCCGCGCACCGCGTCCAGGTCCAGCTCGGCGATCAGCCAGCGGCTGCGCTGCGGGCACAGCTCGGCGCTTTCGGCGAGCACGCCGCTGGCCGGCATGCCGTAATCGGAGGGCACGTAGAGCGCGGCGCGACCGATGTTCTCGTCCAGCGCCGGCGACCAGGGCGCCAGGCCGACGGTGGGCGCCTGCAGCACGGCGATCTGGTTCTCCAGGGCGCGGGCCTGGGCGCCGATGCGCACACGGTAAAAGCCGGCCTCGGTGTCGGTGCAACTGGGCGCGAGAATCAGGTCCACCCCGGCCTCGGCCAGGGTGCGCGCCAGCAACGGAAATTCGTTGTCGTAGCAGATCAGGATGCCCAGCTTGCCCAGCACCGTGTCGAAGACCTTGAGCCCGCTGCCCGCCGCAACCTGCCACTGCTCCAGTTCGAAGCGGGTCATGATCAGCTTGTCCTGACTGCCCAGGCAGCCGTGCGGGCCGAACAGCCAGGCGCGGTTGCGGTAGTGGCCGTCCTCGTCCAGCACCGGCAGCGAACCCGGTTGCAGATGGATCTTCAGCCGCCGCGCCAGGGCCTCGCACAGCGCCAGCCAACGCGGCAGCAACGGCTGGATGCCGGCGATGGAGGCGTGCAGGTCGCCGCGCTCGGCTTCGGGCAGTTGGCCGCTGAGCACCAGGCCGGCGTATTCGGGCAACAGCAGCAGTTCGGCACCCTGCCCCGCGGCCTCCTCGCACAGCGCGGTCAGGTGCGCGGCGTAGGCCTCCCAGCTCTCGTGCAGGTCGATATGGTATTGGCAGGCGGCGACCCTGATCATCGAGCGAGCTCCTTCAGCCAGAACGACATGGGCTTGGCCGACTCCTCACTCTCGTCCAGGTCGCGCCAGTGGTACTGGGTGTGCAGTTCGGGGTGATGGCGATAGCCGCGCCGCGCCCAGAAGGCGTCCAGCGCCTGGTAGTCGGCGGGCCGCCGTGGATGCTCGGCCGGGCGCTGCACGGCGCAGAAGGCGCACCAGTCGAAACGCCCCAGCCGCTGCGCATGGGCCTCACGCTCGGCGAAGAAGCGCACGCCCAGGCCGCGGCCGCGCCAGGCCGGCAGCACTACTGACTCGGCCAGGTAGAAGACCCGCGCCGGGTCCCAGCCGCCTTCGACGAAGGGCCGCTGGAACTCCTCGGTCTCATCAATCAGCGGCAGCGCCGTGGAGGCGCCGACCACCCGGCCCTCGTCGCGCACCAGCACGCAAAGGCTGTCCGCACTGCGCAGGTAGGCGGCCAGGTACTCGGCCTCGTAGACGAGGCTGCCGTCGTAGAGGTAGGGAAACTCGCGGAACACGGCGATGGGCAGGCGCGCCAGGTCGTCGATATGGGGCGCGATCTCGGCACCGCGCAGCAGTCGGATATCCATGGGGCGTCGCTCGCCAGCAGCAGGGTGACGCCGGCGGCTATGCCGGCGGGAAGCGGCGAACTTATCATGCGCGCCAGCGAACCACTAAACGGACTACGACAGGAGCGTCTCCATGACCGCCACCGAACTGCTGCAGGCCTACTACGCCGCCTTCAATGCCGGCGACATGCCCGCCTTCCTCGACCTGCTCAGCGAGGACGTGGTGCACGACATCAACCAGGGCGAGCGCCAGGTCGGCAAGGCCGCCTTCGCCGCCTTCATGGACAAGATGAACCGCTGCTACCGCGAGCGCCTCACCGACATCGTGCTGATGCAGAATGCCGACGGCAGCCGCGCCGCCGCCGAATTCGTGGTGCATGGCCAGTACCTGGCCGACGACGAAGGCCTGCCGCCTGCCAATGGCCAGACCTACGTGCTGCCGGCCGGCGCCTTCTTCGAGATCAAGGCCGGCAAGGTGGCGCGCATCAGCAACTACTACAACCTCAATGACTGGGTGGCGCAAGTAGGCTGAAAGCCCCCCGCAACGCACGCGCGCCCTGGCCTGCAGGGCCGCTGCAACGATTCTGCAAGCGCTTAATAAAGCGTTAAGCCAGCCCACCACACAATCGCCCCCAGGTTCATCACCGAGGTTCCGAGCATGGAACTACCCTGGGCGCATCATGAGCGTCCCGTGGCCCGAATCGGCCGCGGCGACAGCTTCGAGCTTCACCTGGTCGCCCAGGGCAGCGCACGTCGCGCTGCCCTGGAACAGTTCATCCGCCGGCGCTTTGCTCTGCAGTACGGCGCACGAGTTCATCAGTTCATGCCCTGCCTGTTCGCTCTGGAGAATCGGGCCGGGCAGCTGCTCGGTGCTCTGGGTGTGCGCAGTGCAGGCAACGGCCCGCTGTTTCTCGAGCGCTACCTGGACGAGCCGATCCAGAGCGCCATCGGCGCACGCCTGGGCCGAATCGAGCCCGGCCGTGGCGAATTGGTGGAAGTGGGCAACCTGGCCGCCGACAGCCCCGGTGCAGCGCGCCTGCTGATCGTCGCGCTGACCGACCTGCTGGTGGCGCTGGGCTTTTGCTGGGTCGCCTTCACCGGCACGCCGACCCTGCTCAACAGCTTCCAGCGCCTGGGGCTGGCGCCCATCGCCCTGGGTCAGGCCAACCCCAGGTGCATGGGCGAGGAACTGGCCGACTGGGGCAGCTATTACGACAGCCGCCCCCTGGTGATGGCCGGCGATATCCGCGGCGGTCATCAGCGCCTGTTGCAGCTGGGCGCCTACCCACGCCTCGGCCACCAGCCGCTCTACGCCCTGGAGGACATGCCTGATGTGCGCTGCAGTTGAGGCCTTCTTCGCGCGCCTGGCGCAGCATGGCGAGCGTGTCGCGCTGGTCGAAGGTGAACGCACACTGAGCTACACCAAGCTGCTCGCAGCCGTGACGCCCCGTAGCAGATATCTGAGCGCACAGGGTGCCCGCCGCGTGGCGCTGGCCCTGGACAACGGCATCGACTGGGTGCTGTGGGATCTGGCGGCGCTGCACGCCGGCCTGGTCTGCGTACCGCTGCCGGCGTTCTTCTCTGCCGAGCAGCAGCGTCACGTGCTCGACAGCGCCGGCATCGACTGTCTGATCGGTGCTGGCGCCCCAGGTTTCACCAGCGTGGAGGGCGATATCCATCGCCGCTCGGTGGCGCACCCCGCCGCGCTGCATGCCAACACCTGCAAGATCACCTACACCTCCGGCACCACCGGCCAGCCCAAGGGGGTGTGCCTGGATCTGGATACGCAGCTGGCGGTGGCCGGCAGCCTGCTCGAGGCCAGCGCCAGCCGCGAGGTGCAGCGGCACCTGTGCATCCTGCCGCTGGCGACCCTGCTGGAGAACATCGCCGGCGTCTACGCGCCGCTGCTGGCCGGCGCGCGGGTCGAACTGATGCCCATGGCACAGATCGGCCTCACCGGCGCCAGCGGCTTCGACCTGGCGCGCTTTCTCCAGGCACTGCAGGCGGCCCAGCCGCACAGCCTGATCCTGCTGCCGCAATTGCTGCTGGCCCTGGTCAGCGCCGCCGAACGCCAGTTGCCGCTGCCGGGTTCGCTGCGCTTCGTCGCCGTCGGTGGCGGCCGGGTCGCCGCGCAGTTGCTGGAGCGGGCCGATGCCCTCGGTCTACCGATCTTCGAGGGCTACGGCCTGTCCGAATGCGCCTCGGTGGTGTGCCTGAACACGCCCGAGCAGCGCCGCATCGGCAGCACCGGCAAGCCGCTCGGCCACCTGCAGGTGAGGCTGGCCGACGACGGCGAGGTACTGGTCAAGGACGCGCGCATGCTCGGTTACCTCGGCGAGCCGGCGCCGCAAGGCGAATGGCTGGGCAGCGGCGACCTCGGGCATTTCGAGGACGGTTTCCTGGTGCTGCACGGGCGCAAGAAGCATCAGTTCATCACCGCCTACGGGCGCAACGTCAACCCGGAATGGGTCGAGGCCGAGCTGGTGCAGCAGTTGCCCATCGCCCAGGCCTGGCTGCACGGCGAAGCGCTGCCGGGCAACGTCGCGGTGCTGGTGCCGCGCGTCGCCAATACCCCCGACGCGCAGCTGCAGGCTGCCGTCGACGAAGTCAATCACGGCCTGCCGGACTACGCCCGCGTGCACCGCTGGCTGCGCGCCGAGGCCCCGTTCAACGCGAGCAACGAGTTGGCCACGGCCAACGGTCGGTTGCGCCGCGCCGCCCTGTTCACCCATTACCAAAGCGCCATCCATGAGCTGATGGCAGAAGGAGTACCCGCATGAGTTTCTATGAATCCCTGCTGAGCCAGACCCAGCGTGAGCGCGACTACCTGCTCGGCGCGCCGATCATCCAGCAGGCCATGACCGGTCGGGTCGCCCTGCACAGCTACATCGCCTTCCTCACCGAGGCCTACCACCACGTCAAGCACACCGTGCCGCTGCTGATGGCCTGCGGTGCGCGCCTGCCGGAACGCCTGGAATGGCTGCGCGAAGCCATCGCCGAGTACATCGAGGAGGAAACCGGCCACCAGGAGTGGGTGCTGGGCGACATCGCCGCCTGCGGTGCCGATAAGGAAGCGGTGCGCAACGGCACACCGCGCCTGTCCACCGAACTGATGGTGGCCTACGTCTACGACCGCATCGCCCGACACAATCCGGTGAGCTTCTTCGGCATGGTCAACGTGCTCGAAGGCACCAGCATCGCCCTGGCCACCCAGGCCGCCGGCATCATTCAGGACAAACTGCAACTGCCGAACCAGGCCTTCAGCTACCTCAACTCCCACGGCAGCCTGGACCTGGAGCACATCGAGTTCTTCAAGAAGCTGATGAACCGCCTGGACAACGATGATGACAAGGCCGCCGTGGTGCATACCGCGAAGGTCGTCTATCGCCTCTACGGCGACATGTTCCGCAGCCTGCCGCTGGCCGGCGAGGAGTAAGTTCATGCAACCGACGGATTGCCGTGTCCTGCTTACCGGCGCCAGCGGCGGCATCGGCCTGGCCCTGGCGCAGCGTCTGGCCAGCGAAGGTGCCCATCTGCTGCTGGTGGGCCGTCGCCTGGAACCGCTACAGCCGCTGCAACAACGCTTCCCCCAGCACGTGCAACTGCTGCAGGCCGATATCGCCAGCCGCACCGGGCGTAATGCGCTGGTCGCTGCAGCGCAGAACTTCGGCGGCCTCAACTGCCTGATCAACGCCGCTGGGGTCAACCGCTTCGGCCTGCTCGATCAGCAGGACGAGCAGCAGATCGCCGAGCTGATCGACCTCAACGTCACCGCCACGCTGCAGCTGACCCAACGCCTGCTGCCGCTGCTACGCGCCCAGCGGCGCGCCCTGGTGATCAATGTCGGCTCCACCTTCGGCGCCATCGGCTACCCCGGTTTCGCCGCCTACTGCGCCAGCAAGTTCGCCCTGCGCGGCTTCTCCGAGGCGCTGCGCCGCGAGCTGGCCGACACCCACGTGCGCGTCCTCTACTTCGCCCCGCGCGCCACCCGCACCTCGATGAACGCCCCCAGCGTGGTGGCGATGAACGATGAGCTGGGCGTGGCCATGGACGACCCCGCACAGGTGGCCGAGGAACTGCTCGACACCATCCGCCGCGAGCAGGAGGAACGTCACCTGGGCTGGCCGGAACGCCTGTTCGTGCGCCTCAACGGTCTGCTGCCGCGCGTGGTCGACCAGGCCCTGCGCAAGCAGTTGCCGATCATTCAACGCTTTGCCCGCCACAAGCACTGAGGAGATTGCCCGTGAACGCATTTCGCCCCCTGATCATCGCCGCGCTCGGCTGCACCGCCCTGCCCGCCTTCGCCCTCAGTGACAACGGCCAGATCCAGTTGCAGCAGTTGCAGACGCGCTGGGCCGAGATCCACTACCAGACGCCGGAGAAGCAGCGCGAAGAGGCCTTCGCCACACTCGTCACGCAGGCCGACGCGGCGCTGGCCAGCGAGCCCAAGGCGCCGGAGCTGCTGATCTGGCGCGGCATCATCCTCAGCACCCAGGCCGGCGCCAAAGGTGGCCTCGGCGCCCTGCGCCTGGTCAAGGAGGCCAAGGCCAGCCTGGAACAGGCGCTTACCATCGACCCGCAGGCCCTGGCCGGCTCGGCCTACACCAGCCTCGGCAGCCTCTACTACCAGGTACCCGGCTGGCCGATCGGCTTCGGTGACGACCAACAGGCCGAGAAGATGCTCAAGCAGGCGCTGGCGATCAACCCGGACGGTATCGACCCGAACTACTTCTACGGCGACTTCCTGCAACGGCAGAAACGCTACGAGGAAGCCCGCGCCGCGCTGGAAAAAACCCTGGCCGCCAAGGATCGCCCCGGCCGCGAACTGGCCGACCAGGGGCGCCGCGCCGAAGCCAAGGCGCTTTTGCAGCAGGTCGAGAGTAAACTCCGGTAGTTCGGCCCCCCCTGCAGGAGTTGCCATGCGCATTCTTCTCGTCGAAGACGATCAGGCCCTGGGCGAAGGCATTCGCACCGCGCTGAAACCCGAAGGCTACACCGTGGACTGGCTGCAGGACGGCGCCAGCGCCCTGCATGCGCTGAGCCACGAGAGTTTCGAGCTGGTCATCCTCGACCTCGGCCTGCCGCGCATGGACGGCCTGCAGGTGCTCAAGCACCTGCGCGCCGCCGCCAACCCGGTGCCGGTGCTGGTGCTGACCGCCCGCGACGCCACCAGCGACCGCATCGCCGGCCTTGATGCCGGCGCCGACGACTACCTGATCAAACCCTTCGACGTCGCCGAACTCAAGGCCCGCCTGCGTGCCCTGCTGCGGCGCAGCTTCCAGCGTCCACAGCCGGCGCTGGAGTACCGCGGCATTCGCCTCGATCCGGCCAGCCAGCGGGTCGAATACCAGGGCCAGGCCATCAATCTGCCGCGCAAGGAATTTCTTCTGCTGCACGAAATGCTGATCCAGCCTGGACGCGTGCTGACGCGCGACAAGCTGCAACAGGCACTCTATGGCTGGGACGAAGAGGTGGAGAGCAATGCCCTGGAAGTGCACGTGCATCACCTGCGCAAGAAGTTCTTCCCGGAGCTGATCCGCACCGTGCGTGGCGTCGGCTATCTGGTG
Organism: Pseudomonas sp. AOB-7; assembly: GCF_003696305.1. Lineage (GTDB taxonomy): Bacteria > Pseudomonadota > Gammaproteobacteria > Pseudomonadales > Pseudomonadaceae > Aquipseudomonas. The sequence continues at coordinate 148,827 of NZ_RFFK01000005.1, forward strand.
GACAAATGAGACTGCACAGAACCTTCGGCTCCATGCGCATCCGCTTGTTGGTTCTGTTGCTGCTGATGCTGGCCGGCAGCTTCGGGCTGATCAGCCACAAGATCTACAGCGACTCCGTGCACGAAGTACGCGAGCTGTTCGACGCCCAGCTGTCGCAGACCGCGCGCCTGCTCATGGGCCTGATACGCCACGACCTCAGCAGCAACGAGCGGCGCGACCTCCAGGCGGTTCTCGATGAAGCCCTCATGCTGCAAGATGCCCGTAACCCGGAAAACCTGCTCGGCCACGAGTACGAAGGCAAGCTGGCCTTCCAGATGCTCGATGACGATGGCGAGCTCTTATTCCAGTCCGCCAGCGCGCCGCCGGGCTTGCTCGAGGAGATGATCGAGCAACTCGGCCTGGCCCCGCCCAACGCTGACCAATCCAGGCGCGAACGCCTGGCGCAACTGGCCCGCTACCTGATCGGCTACCACAGCCTTAGCATCGGCGAGCATCGCTGGCGCGTGTTCGTCCTGCACGACAGCCGCGACTACCACTGGGTGCTGGCCGGCGAACGCGAGGACGTGCGCGGCGAACTGATCGGCAAGATCGCCCGGCGCAGCCTGCAACCGCTGCTGATCGGCCTGCCAGCCGTTGGCCTGCTGCTGTGGCTGGCGGTGGGCTGGGGCCTGAGCCCGCTGCAGCGCATGGCCCATGCCATTCGCGGCCGCGCCCCGGACAATCTGGCGCCGCTGGTGTTTCCGCCGCTGCCCAACGAACTGGAGCCGATGGCGGCCGCGCTCAATCGCCTGCTGCTGCAGGTCAACCAGTTGCTCGATCAGGAAAAACGCTTTATCGCCGACGCCGCCCACGAGCTGCGCACACCGCTGGCGGTGCTGCGCATCCACGCCCAGAACGCCCTGGAGGCAGCGGATGCCGGCGACCGCAGCGAAGCCCTGCGTCAGTTGACCGGCGCCGTCGACCGTGCGACCCGGGTGGTGACGCAGTTGCTGACCCTGGCCCGTCTCGACCCGAGCAGCGCGCACCTGAGCATGGGCGACCTCGATCTGCTGGCATTCCTGCGTGGCGAGCTGGCCGAACTGACGCCGCTGGCCCTCGATCGGCAGCAGGATCTGGTGCTCGATGCCAACGAATCCGGCGACTACCGGCTGATCGCTGACGCCCCGAGCCTGGGCATCCTGCTGCAGAACCTGGTGAGCAACGCCGTGCAGTACACGCCGAAGGGTGGCTGCATCCAGGTACAGCTGATCGCCGAGCAGCAGGCGCTGGTAATGCGGGTGCAAGACAGCGGCCCCGGGGTGCCGGCGGAGTTACGCGAGCGCCTGTTCGAACGCTTTTTCCGCCTCGGCGAAGGGCTGGGCGCAGGGCTGGGCCTGTCGATCGTACTGCGGGTGGTGGAGCTGCATCAGGGCAGCATCAGCCTGGAGGATTCGCCGCTGGGAGGGCTTCAGGTCACCGTGCGTTTGCCCAAACGACTGCACCCATAGTCTTTGACTAATAGCTGCCATAGACAAAATCCAGTTCTTCTATCGAAGCGTCGCCACCATCATGCATCCCTGTCAGCCATATCACTCAGGGATCCTCATCATGACCATGCTCAAACGCCTCTTCCAGCAAACCCGCCCGACCCCGAAGCCGGCAGCGCCGGCCGTGCCGGAGCATCCGAACTTCTGGATGTACCAGTGATTCAACCGGCGCCGACCACCCGCAGCGGCACCGCGCGCCCGGCCTTCTGCGCCAGGTAGCGGGTGCAGCTGACGCGTAGGAAGGAGGCGAAGTTGACCACCTCGCCGCGAAAGTCCATGACCTCGTCGTAGAGCTTGGCGATCAGCTGGTTGGTGGTCATGCCGTCGACTTCGGCGATCTCGCGCAGGATGTCCCAGAACTGGTTTTCCAGGCGCAAGGTGGTCACCACGCCGTGGATGCGCAGCGAACGCGAGCGCGATTCGTAGAGGATGGGGTCGGCCTTTACATAGAGTTCGCACATGAGCGTCGCCTCCTGGAAACTTGTGGCAGCGTCGTAGCCCGGATGCAATCCGGAGAATAGCGGCAATGATGCGCCGCGGATGGCGTCCGGGCTACGGCCCGACTACAGGCGAATCTCGGTGCCGAGCAGCTTGAGGAAGCCCGCCAGCCAGGCCGGATGCGCGGGCCAGGCCGGCGCGGTAGCCAGGTTGCCCTGCACGTGGGCCTGATCCACCGGGATATCCACGTAGCGGCCGCCGGCCAGCGTCACTTCCGGCGCGCAGGCCGGGTAGGCGCTGCATTCGCGGCCCTCCAGCACGCCGGCGGCGGCCAGCAGCTGGGCGCCGTGACAGACCGCGGCGATCGGCTTGTCGGCCTTGGCGAAGGCTTTTACCAGCGCCACGACGTCGCCATTCAGGCGCAGGTATTCCGGGGCACGGCCGCCGGGAATCAGCAGCGCGTCGTAATCCTCGGCCTTGACCTTGGCGAAGTCGAAATTGAGGGCGAAGTTGTGCCCCGGCTTCTCGCTGTAGGTCTGGTCGCCCTCGAAGTCGTGGATGGCGGTGCGCACGGTCTGCCCGGCGACCTTGTCCGGACACACCGCATGCACGCTGTGACCGACCATCTGCAGGGCCTGGAAGGGCACCATGGTTTCGTAGTCTTCGGCGTAGTCGCCGACCAGCATCAGAATCTTCTTGGCAGCCATGATCGTCTCCTGAGGGTGGATGCAACGGAGCCATTATTCGCCCCTACTTGCTCCGACAGGTAACAGCCCGGTACTACTCCCGTGCGCCCGCGCAGGCCGATGGTCGTTGCCGCCAGTTGGCACGCGCGGCGCCGCCAAATCAGATGCCGATCTTGTCCAGCGCCTGGCCGACCGAGCGCCAGAAGCCGCGCTGCGGGCGCTCCCCCTGCCGGTGATGGGCAGCGATGCGAGCCGGCGGCTGCACCAGGCGGGTGGCGCCCAGTTCGCGCTCGGCCAGCTCGGCCGACACCAGTTGCAGCGGGCCATCGCCACCGCCGTCCAGGGCGCCGCTGTGCGGCGGCGGGCCGTCCTCGTCGTAGCGCAGGTAGTAGGTGCCGCCAACGGCGGCATCCAGGCTGAAGCTGGAGATCAGGGTGAAGTCCAGCGGCCCGTCGGCCAGCAGGGTCCAGAAGCTGCCGGCCAGCGGCCGACGCATTTCCAGCCGATGGTTGGCCGCCTCGAACTCCAGCACCAGGTAGCCGTTGCTCGGCAGGCTGCCGATCAGCTGGTTGTCGAGAAACAGCCCCGGCGCCTCCAGCTCCTGATCGGCCCAGTCGTTGCGTGGACGGTACAGATAGACCAGGGCGTGGTTCTCGTCGCTCAGCGCGTGGGGGACGAAGGCTTCGCCGTCCAGGTCGCCGAAGAAGGCGCCGGGGGTCGAGCAGCCGACCAGCAGGACGGCGAGCAAGGGCAGCAGCAGGCGGCGCATCGAGCATTCCTTGTGAGGGGCATGCACGCAGCTTAGCCGGCACGCACACGGGCAACACCCGACAAAAGTGCGGCCTGTTCAGAAGGCACCGTGGCGCCCCTTGCCGTCGCGAAAGCGCCGCGCGCCCTCCGCCGTCTCGCCGCTGGCCACCACCGCCAGGCCGCCGCGGAATTCGCCGGCCAGCGCCTCGTTCAGCGGCAGGTCCCACTGCGCATAGACACTGGCGCGGTCGGCCAGCAGGCAGCGCTGGGGGAAGGCGGCGAGCTGCGCCGCCAACTGCTGCGCCGCCGCCAGCGCCTGACCGGGGGCCACCACGCGGTTGACCAGGCCCATCTGCAGCGCCTCGTCCGCCGCCACCGGGCGGCCGCTCAGGATCAGGTCCAGCGCCCGGCCCTGGCCAACGATACGCGGCAGGCGCACCGTGCCGCCGTCGATCAGCGGCACGCCGAAGCGCCGGCAGAACACCCCGAGCAGCGCATCCTGCGCCATCACCCGCAGGTCGGCGAGCAGCGCCAGCTCCAGGCCGCCGGCCACGGCATGGCCCTCGATGGCGGCGATCAGCGGTTTGCCGAGCTGCATGCGACTCGGCCCCATGGGCGCATCACCCTGCTCGTCCAGGCGATTGGCACGCTCGCCGCCCTCGGCCACCGCCGCCAGGTCGGCGCCGGCGCAGAAGGTGCCGCCGCTGCCGGTCAGCACCGCCACGCGCGCTTCATCGTCCGCCTCGAAGGCGCGCAGGGCCGCGGCCAGCGCCTCGGCCGTGGGGCGGTCGACGGCGTTGCGCGCCTGCGGCCGGTCGATGCTCAGGGTGGTCACCGGGCCGTTCTTCTCGACTATCACCGACATGAAGCTGCACTCCGCTGGCTGAACGAAAAAAGACCGGCATCGCTGCCGGCCTTCGAGCCTAATCCGCCTGCGCGGGCGCGTCAGCCCGGCTGGCCGATCAGAGGGCGTACTTGTGCAGATTCGCCATCATTTCCCGGAGCGCCTCGACGTTGTCGGCCGGGTGCGCGGCGCCCTCGAAGTCGCAGATGCGCTGCCACTGCGCGGCCACGTCGTCCGGGCTGAAGCCGGCCTTGGGGTCGAAGCCGGCGCCCAGGCTGCGCTCCCAGCGCACCTTGCCGACCCAACCGCCGCCGACCTCGAACAGGCCGCCGCTGTCCTGGCAGGCGGCGCTGCCGAGGTAGACCACCAGCGGGCTGACCAGCTCGGGTTTGAGCTGCTCGAACACCTGCGGCGGAATCAGCCCCTCGGTCATGCGGGTGGCGCCGGTGGGGGCGATGGCGTTGACCAGGATGTTGTTCTTGCGCCCCTCGATGGCCAGGGTGCGGGTCAGGCCGTAGAGGCCGAGCTTGGCCATGCCGTAGTTGCTCTGGCCGAAGTTGCCGTAGATGCCGGAGGTGGACGAGGTGAAGATCACCCGCCCGTAGTTCTGCTCGCGCAGGTGCGGCCAGGCGGCGTGGGTGGTCTTGTAGGCGCCTTCGACATGGACCTTGTAGACCAGCTCCCAGTCGGCGTCCTCCATCTTGTGGAAGCTCTTGTCGCGCAGGATGCCGGCGTTGTTGACCAGCACGTCGATGCGGCCGAAGTGATCCAGCGCGGTCTGCACTATCTTGTCGCCGTCGGTCACCGAGTCGTGGTTGGCTACGGCATCGCCGCCGAAGGCCCTGATCTCTTCCACCACCTTGTCCGCCGCCGAGGCATTGGCGCCCTCGCCGTGGGTGCTGCCGCCGAGGTCGTTGACCACCACCTTGGCGCCATGGCGGGCGAACAGCAGCGCGTGGGCGCGGCCCAGACCGCCGCCGGCGCCGGTGACGATGACGACCTGATCCTCGAAACGAACCGCTTCACTCATGGCAGAAACTCCTCGGCAGTGGGCAATGGCAGCGAGTGTCACGCAGGGCCGCTGCGCTCACAACGAACCGGCCTGACGCTGAATGGTGCGCGATAAGGCGCCGGGATGGTCAGGCCGGACGGATCAGGCGCAGATGGTCGTACAGGTGCAGCACATGGGCCTGGGCGTACTCGGCGTGGCTCAGCGCGCCGTAGGCGAAATGCGGCTGCAGGGCGCCAGTGTGCGCGGCGAAGCGCTCGAAGGCGGCCTGCAGACGCTGCAGGGCAGCCGCCTGGCTCGCCGGCTCGGCCAGTGGCGCGGCGCCGGGAATCGCCTCGGTCAGCGGATGGCGCATGCCGCCACGGGCGCTGAACAGGGCGAAGGCGGCCGGGCCGAGGCTGTGGCGAAACCAGGCAGGTTTGAGCTGCGGAAAACCGTCCAGGGAATACTCGATGCTCTGCGCGCAGTGGTTGAATACCTCGCTCGGGCTCCAGCCCTGCAGGCTGACCAGTGGCCGGCCGGCCAGCTCGGCCAGCAGGCGCTGCGCCGCCGCCAGCTCGACGGCAGTCGGCGCCGGGCCGCCGGGCAGCGCCCAGAAACCAGCGCCGAGGGCCGCCACGCCGCCGACGGCGGCACCTTTCAACAGGGTGCGGCGCTGCATGCTGCGGTCTCCAGCCGTTGGTGAAACTCGAGGTAATGGGCGAGCACCAGCTCCGGCGCCTCGGTTTGCGGGTAGTGGCCGATGCCGTCGAGCAGCACCGTGTCGGGCTGCTCGATCAGCTCGCGGTAGCGCGCCACCATATGCGCGCCGGAGATCGGATCGACCGCACCGTCGATCACCCGCATGGGCACCGTGGTTTCCTGCATGGCCGCCACCCAGCGTGCGCGGTTGGCGCGGCGATCGAGGATGTAGCGGATCAGCCGGTGCATCACCTTGGGCCCGTCGTTATGTGCGATCAGCGCCCAGAAGGCGTCCAGCTCGGCCTCGCTGGGCGGCGTATGCGGGCCGAACACCTTGGCGAAGTTCTGCGCCAGGGTGCGCCGCGAGAACAACCGGCCGAGCAGCGGCCCCAGCGGGCCGAGCAGCAGTTTCTGGGTCAGCACCGGATAGTGGGTCTCGGGAAACAGGCCACCGTTGAGGAACACGCAGCTGGCCAACTGGATGCGTCCGTCCTGATGGCGGGCCAGCAGCTCCTGGGCCACGCTGTCGCCGTAGTCGTGGGCCAGCACATGCAGCCGGCGCGTCTCGCCCAGGTGGGCCAGCAGCGCCTGCTGCAGGTCGGCCTGCTCCAGCAGGCTGTAGGCATGGCCGCGCGGCTTGGCCGAGTAGCCGAAGCCGAGCATGTCGCAGGCGATCAGCCGGTACTGCTGCGCCAGCGGCTGCCACAGGCGGTGCCAGTCCCAGCTGGCGGTGGGAAACCCGTGGATCAGCAGCAGCGGCTCGGCTGCCGCTTCGCCCGCCGTCCAGTAGCGAATCGCGTGCGGGCCGAAACGCAGCTCGTGCCCCTGGGCGCGCCAGGCGTCCAGGGCGATGCCGGGCAACGCCGTCACTGCGCGTAGCCCGGGTTGCAGCGGTCGAGCTTGCGCAGCAGCGCCGGCCAGGGCAGCGCGCCGCCCATGCCCTGCGGGCTCTTCATCACCCCGGCGAGCATCGCCCGGGCGCCGTCGAGGATCTGCTGCGGGATATGGATCAGCTCGCCGCCACCGCTCTGCGCCATCACCTGGATCTCGCAGGCGCGCTGCAGGGTGAACATGCCGAGGAAGGCGTCGGCGATGCTGCCGAAGGCGGTGAGCAGGCCGTGGTTGGGCAGGATCATGAAGTTCTTCTCGCCCAGGTCGGCCTGCAGCCGCGCCTTCTCGTCATGATTCAGCGCCACGCCCTCGTAGCCGTGGTAGGCCAGGCTGGAGAGGACGAACAGCGACTGCTGCGACAGCGGCAGCAGGCCCTGCTGCTGCGCCGAAACGGCGATGCCGGCGGCGGTGTGGATATGCAGCACGCAGCCGACGTCGTGGCGCACCTCGTGCACGGCGCTGTGGATGGTGTAGCCGGCCGGGTTGATGTCGAAGGGGCTGTCCATCAGCTTGTTGCCGGCCAGGTCGACCTTGACCAGACTGGAGGCGCTGATCTCGTCGAACATCAGGCCGTAGGGGTTGATCAGGAAGTCCTCGGTGCCCGGCACCTTGGCCGAGATGTGGGTGAAGATCAGATCGTCCCAGCCGTACAGGGCGATCAGCCGGTAACAGGCGGCCAGGTCGACGCGGGTCTGCCATTCGGCGGCGGATACCTGGTTCTTCACGTCGGGCAGATTCAGCGGAGCGTTCACGGCGGTCACCTCGATCTTGTTGTGGTTCGGCGGTGTCCGCAGTCTAGCCGTGCGTGGGCCCCGCGATAGTTGCCCTGGCAGCCAAGCTGCTGACCCTGCGGGTCAATGACGCGGCCGTAAGGGCCGCGATAAGGCGTCATTCGCCGCTCTTATGGAAGGCCATGTTCCATTCTGCGTCGACAGGGCACGCGGTTTTGCAGGAGCGGATTTATCCGCGAGTATCGCGGCTCAAGCTGCTTCCACGGCAAATCAACGACAACGGGGCCTTAGAGCAGGGCGATCAGCAGCGGCGCGGCCTGCCCCCCCGCAGGAAGGCGGCCGCAGCGGCCAGGCGGACTTTCTCGCCGCGCTGGAACGGCCGGGCGTGGTGCGCCGGCCATTGCTGGAGTCGGATCTGCGCTGGGATATCGCCTTTATCTGGCGGCGCGACGCCTACCTGTCACGCGCGGCGCAGGCCTGGCTGGAGCTGCTGGACGAGTCCCCGACGCCGTAGGCCGCCCGCGGCATCAGCCCTGCAGCGCGGCGACGAACGCCTGCAGCCAAGGCTCGGCGTCGCGTTCCGGAGTGACGGTCTCGCTGGCGTCCAGGCGCAGCATCTCCACCACTTCGCGCAGGCCCAGCTCGGCGTACAGCTCGCGCACCAGCTCGCCGCCGCCGCAGAAGCTGTCGTAGCTGGAATCGCCCAGCGCCAGCACCGCGCCGGGCAGCCCCTGCCAGGCCGGCAGGTGATCGCGAATGGCGCCGTACAGCGGCAGCAAGTTGTCCGGCAGCTCGCCCATGCCGGTGGTGGAGGTCACGGTGAGAAAGGCCTCGGGGCCGAAGGCCAGCAGCTCTTCCAGGCTCAGGTTCGGCTTGTGCCAGGCCTCCAGCCCGGCGGCCTGGAGCAGGCGCTCGGCGTGGCGGGCAACTTCTTCGGCGGTGCCGTAGACCGACCCCGAGAGGATGGCGACTTTCATGACAACTCCTGAAACAGTGGCAAAGGCGGCGCATTATGCCGCAAGTGGACAGCCCGACCCGATGTTTTAGAATGCAGCGCACATACCCTGCGGAACCGCGCCCATGATCAACGCCAAACTGCTGCAACTGGTAATCGACGCCTCCAACGACGGCATCGTGGTGGCCGAGCAGGAGGGTGACGACAACATCCTGATCTACGCCAACCCGGCCTTCGAGCGCCTCACCGGCTACGCCAGCGAAGACATCCTCTACCAGGATTGCCGCTTCCTGCAGGGCGACGACCGCGACCAGCCCGGCCTGGACGCCATCCGCCAAGCGGTCAAGACGCAGCAGCCGTGCCGGCAGATCATCCGCAACTACCGCAAGGACGGCAGCGTCTTCTGGAACGAGCTGTCGATCACCCCGGTTTTCAACGAAGGCGACCAGCTGACCTACTATATAGGTATCCAGAAGGACGTCACCGAGCAGGTCGAGGCCCAGCAGCGCGTCAAAGCGCTGGAGGCGGAGCTGGCCGAACTCAGGGCACGCCTGGATAACTGACGAACGCACACAACTCTCGCTGCGGGACGCGGTCTGAAGGTGCTGGACTCTAGGTAGTATCCGCCATGCAAAGCGACCCGCTGCTGACCCAAGCCGAGTTGGATTTCATCCAGCAACTCAGCTCGCCACAACCCCGCAAACGCCGCCCCAGTGAAGCGCAAACACGGCGCCTGGCCATCGGCGCACAATTGCGCGAGCTGCTCAACCAGTTGAGCAGCGACGAGCAGCTAAGCCTGGACACCCACAGCGACAATCAGCACCTGAGTTTTCCCTTGCGCCTGATCCAGGACGGCCAGAGCGGTTCACGCCTGGAGCTGGACGCACCGCTGATCTTCGAGCAAGGCGTCAGCGAACGTCCATGGCGCCTGTCCCTCGCCGCCCCGCTGCCCCTGCTGGACCGACGAGAACGCCCCAGTGGCCTGCAGGTAGTGGAGCTGTCGAACAACGGCATGCTGGTGCAGCACAACAATCCCGGCAACCCGGCCAAGGATCAGCTGCTGCAGCTGCTGTTGCCGCAACAGCGCCGCGTGCAGTTGCGCGCCCGCCTGGTACGGCGCATCGGCAAGGCCCGCTACGCCTACAGCCTGCAAACCCTGCACGACGAAGACGAGCAGACGCTGCGCCAATACCTCTTCGAACAGCACAGCGACCGCCAGCGGCGCAGCGACCCGGTCACCTGAGCGCCGCCGCGGAAGAAAAAATCCGATAGCCGAAGGGGATAGGAGAGGGCTGGCTATCGGATTGCGCAGTCGGTCGAGCTTCCGCCGTGCAACCTTAGCGGCCGCGAGTCGCGACGGTAAGCCCTACACACGATCACAATGTACAACTCTTGTACAACTAATTTTCGTCACCGACAAGCGTTTTCGCGCACGCTCACGCGCCCGGCTCCCGGCAGACGGGATAAGCGGCACGTGCGGACGGGGATCAGGTATCGAGGTGACCGGCGAGAAACTGCTGCAGACGTCGCTGCATCAGCCGCCCTTCATTGCCCAGGCAGGCAATCGGCGAACCGGCCAGGCTCTCCTCGGCCAGGTCGGCGCTGTCGCCGGCCAGCAACAGCGGGCAGTCCAGCGCCAGCGCCAGGCGCGACAGCTGCCGCGGCAGCTCGTCGCTGGGCGGCTGGTTGCTGAACAGCACCAGCGCCTGCGGCTGCATCTTCTCGCACACCAGCGGCAGCTCGGCCAACGGCTGGCCAACGCCGAGCACGCTGACGCCGATATCGAGGCTGCCCAGCAGCAGCGCGGCGACCAGCAGCTCCAGCTCGCGACAATGCCCCGGCAAGGCGGCGAGCAGCACCCTTTCCTCGACGCTACCGCGGCCCAGTTGCAGGCGCTGCAGGCAACGTCCGCGCAGGAAGCTGTCGAGCAGCAGCCATTCGCTGCACTGGCCGAACTCGTCCTGGCGCAGCAGCAGGGTCTGCCACACCGGCATGAGGATGTCCTGGAACACCACCGGCAGCGGGTAGGAGGAGAAGATCTGGCCGTACAGGCGCTCCAGACGCAGCTCGTCGAAATCGCCGAGGGCGCGGCGGACCTGCCCCTGCCACTCGCTCCATTCGCCGGCGCTGACTTCCTCGTAGGCCGGCGTCGCCGCGCTGCGAGCGCCGGCGCTCTTGGCCAGGATCTTGCCGACCTTGCTCACCGCCACGCCGCGCTCGATCCAGGCCAGGATGCTGCGCACCGCCTCGATGTCGGCCTGCGAATAAAGGCGATGGCCGCTGTCGGTGCGGGTCGGCTGGATCAATCCGTAGCGTCGTTCCCAGGCCCGCAGGGTGACCGGGTTGACGCCGGTCAGGCGCGAGACTTCGCGGATCGGGAATAACTCTTCCTGTTTCAGGGCGCTGGACGCGAGCAGAGGGGCACCGGCGAGTTCAGGCATGGCTTCGGGCATCGCGGCAGAAAAGGTGCCGGCATTGTAACCCAGGCCCCGACGCGCTTACATTGTACAAAACCTGTACAAGGCATCCCCATGCGCGATCCCACCTGGCCACTCACCCTCTACTACGACGGCGCCTGCCCGCTCTGCGCCCGCGAGATCGCCCTGCTGCGCCGCCATGCCGCCCGCGAACGGCTGCGGCTGGTGGATATCGCCGCCGCGGACTTCGACCCGCAGCCGCTGGGCCTGGCACTGTCGACCCTGCAGGCCCGCCTGCATGCACGCTGGGCCGACGGCCGCTGGCTGGTCGGGCTCGATGCCAGCCTGGCCAGCTGGCAGGCCGCCGGCCTCGGCGCCTGGGTCGCGCCGCTGGGCTGGCGCGCGCTGCGCCCGCTGCTGGAGTGGGGCTATCGGCTGTTCTGCCGTCTGCGCCCGCACCTGGCGCGGCTGCCGCACCCCGATGGTGCGCGGCGCTGCCGGCAGAACGCGGCCTGCACGCCGCCACGCCCGCCATCGCACGACGCTGGCTAATTGGCGCAAAAGCGGAATAATCCTTGCTGCATTCCTACCCGGCGCATCACCCCGCGCCGCGTACGCCCCAGGCCACACCCCGGCCACGGGCCAGCTTCGAGGAGATACACGATGTCCCCGGTTACCCTGATGGTGGCGCGCCGCGTCGCCCACGGCCGCTATCACGACTTCATCGCCTGGCTGCGCGAAGGCGAACACCTGGCCACCGACTTCCCCGGCTACCTCGGCTCCGGCGTGCTGGCGCCGCCGTCCGGCGACGACGAATTCCAGATCGTCTTTCGTTTCAGCGACGAGCAGACCATGGCCTCCTGGGAGCATTCCGCCTCGCGCCAGGCCTGGCTGCAGCGCGGCAGCGGGCTGTTCGCCCAGCCCCAGGAAAAACGCGCCGTCGGCCTCGACGCCTGGTTCGGCAGCGTGTACCGCCAGCCGCCGCGCTGGAAGCAGAGCATCGCCATCTGGCTGGCGTTCTTCCCGGTCTCGCTGGCCTTCAACCTGCTGTTCGGCCCGGCGCTAGGCGACCTCTCGCTGGTCGTCCGGGTGCTGCTCAGCACCCTGGCCCTGACCCCACTGATGACCTACCTGTTCATTCCCCTGGCCACCCGCCTGCTGGCGCCCTGGCTGCTGGCCGACAGCGGGCGCCTGGACGCACGCCAGGACCTGCCCGGCAAGCCCTGATCAGAGCGGCAGGCGCAACCCGGCGTGGCCCTGGTGCAACGCCGGTCGAGCGATGATTTCGTCGTGCACCTCACTCTGCAACAGGTACAGAGCATCCACCCCGCACTGACGCAGACGCCGCTTCAGCGGCGCCAGCGCCAGGCTGGGCGGCCCCAGCCAAGGGCGACGACCGTCGGCACACAGCGCCCGCGCGCGGTAACCCGCCGCGCGCAGCACCAGCACCTCGATGCGCAGCACGCTCCCCGCGCGCCAGGCCACACGCAACTCGCGCCAGCTCATCCACACCTCACACCTATACAGAGATAAGTTTTTTGTACATGCAAAGAGCAAATTTTCTACAGGCCAGAGAAAATTAAAAACCCTTGAAGCTCAATGAAATAGCGAAAACAAGCGCTTTTCCTGAAAAACCACAGGCGCGGCATGGTTGTACAAGTTGCCGAGCTGGTATAGCTTTACTCCAGGTTCGGCCGGTGCCGTTTCCCTACTGGTCAGGTAACCCGAAGCGGTGCCGCTGAACCCTCCCTTTTTCCGCCAGGGCCCGAGATGAGCGCTGCCAGCCTTCCCATCCTGATCACCGGCGCCAGCCAGCGAGTCGGCCTGTACTGCGCCGAACGCCTGCTCGATGCCGGCCAGCCAGTGATCCTCAGCTACCGCCACGAACGCGAGGGTGTGCAGCGCCTGCGTCAGCGCGGCGCCCTGTGCCTGCCGGCGGACTTTCGCGACGAGGCCAGCATCCTCGCCTTCGTCGACGCGGTGAAATGCCACACCGACGGCCTGCGCGCCATCGTCCACAACGCCTCGGACTGGCTCAGCGAGACGCCGGGCGACGAGGCGGCGGCCTTCCAGCAGCTGTTCGCCGTGCACATGCTCGCGCCCTACCTGATCAACCTGCACTGCGCCGAGCTGCTGCAGCACGCCAGCCCGGCCGACATCGTCCATGTCAGCGACGACGTGACGCGCAAGGGCAGCGCCAAGCGCCCCGCCTACTGCGCCAGCAAGGCCGGCCTGGAGAGCCTGACGCTGTCGTTCGCCGCACGCTTCGCGCCGCACATCAAGGTCAACGGCATCGCCCCGGCGCTGCTGATGTTCAACCAGGACGACGACGCCGAGTATCGCCAGCAGACCCTGGCCAAGTCGGCGCTGGGCATCGAGCCCGGCCCGGAAGCCTTCTACCTGAGCCTGCGCTACCTGCTGGACAACCCCTACCTGACCGGCACCACCCTGACCCTCAACGGCGGCCGCCACCTCAAGTGAGGCGGCGCCAAGGACAACTGCCATGCACCCACATCTGCCCCAGCACTACCGCGAGATCCTCATCGGCCTGGGCGAGAATCCCGAGCGCGAGGGCCTGCTCGACACCCCCAAGCGCGCGGCCAAGGCCATGCAGTACCTCTGCCACGGCTACCAGCAGTCGCTGGAAGAGATAGTCAACGGCGCGCTGTTCGCCTCGGACAACGACGAGATGGTGATCGTCAAGGACATCGAGCTGTACTCGCTGTGCGAGCACCACCTGCTGCCCTTCATCGGCAAGGCGCACGTCGCCTACATCCCCACCGGCAAGGTGCTGGGCCTGTCCAAGGTGGCGCGCATCGTCGACATGTTCGCCCGCCGCCTGCAGATCCAGGAGAACCTGACCAAGCAGATCGCCGATGCGATCCAGCGCGTGACCAACGCCGCCGGCGTCGCCGTGGTGATCGAGGCCAAGCACATGTGCATGATGATGCGCGGGGTGGAGAAGCAGAACTCGGTGATGAGCAGCTCGGTGATGCTTGGCGCCTTCCGCGAGTCCTGCAACACTCGCCACGAATTTTTGCAACTGATCGGACGGAGCAAGTAATGCCGCGACTGGAACCCGGAATGGCGCGCATCCGCGTCAAGGACCTGCGCCTGCGCACCTATATCGGCATCAAGGAGGAGGAGATCAACAACAAGCAGGACGTGCTGATCAACCTGACCATCCTCTATCCGGCGGTCGACGCCGTGCAGGTCAACGACATCGACCACGCGCTGAACTACCGCACCATCACCAAGGCGATCATCGCCCACGTCGAGGGCAACCGCTTCGCCCTGCTCGAACGCCTGACCCAGGAAATCCTCGACTTGGTCATGGCCCACCAGGCGGTGCGCTACGCCGAGGTGGAAGTGGACAAACCGCACGCCCTGCGTTTCGCCGAGTCGGTGTCCATTACCCTGGCCGGCCACCGCTAAGCGGCGCCGCGGTCGGCTTGCCGGCCCCGCGAGGGGCTCTTATCATCGCCGCCACCGCCCGCCCCGGAGAGCCCGAGATGACCGAGCAAGAACGCCTCGAACTGGAAGCCGCCGCCTTCCGCAGCCTGGTGCAGCACCTGCGCACCCGCCCCGACGTGCAGAACATCGAGCTGATGAACCTGGCTGGCTTCTGCCGCAACTGTCTGTCCAAGTGGTACAAGGCCGCCGCCGACGACCTCGGCGTCGAGCTGAGCCCCGACCAGGCCCGCGAAGCGGTCTACGGCATGCCCTATGCCGAGTGGAAGGCCAAGTACCAGAAGGACGCCACACCCGAACAGCAGGCCGCCTTCGACAAGGGGAACAAGGCATGAGCGCCCTCGCCGACTTCCGCCGCCGCCTGCAGCAGGACGACTTCGCCTTCGCCGAGACCCTGGCCTTCGTCGCCGCGCACTACCACTACCAGCCCAGCGCCTTTCGCAACGGCAGCGTGGACAACGCCGCCGGGCAGAACGAAGGCTCGTGCAAGACCCTCGGCCTGGCCCGGCTCGAAGGCTTCAGCCTGGACGAAACCCTGCGCTGCTTCGGCGAGCACTACCGCAGCGTGCTGGCCACCCCGGACGGCAGCGATCACGGCAATATCCGTGCGCTGATGGCCCACGGCCTGAATGGCGTGCGGTTCGAGCAGGCACCGCTGCGCCGCCAGGACTGATCCAGCCGCGCAACAATTTGCGCAACTGTCGGCAAAAGCTGACAGACATCACAAAACCAAGCGCTTATCCTGCGCGCCATGAGAGTCACCAGGGAAGGGGCTCGGCGCGATCCGTGCGGCACTTCCCGTGGTGCGTACACGGCATGGAGTCGCCCGATGCAGCAAACCCTGGTATGGAAACCCTGGAGCAACCCCGGCGTGGAGACCCTGCGCCTGAGTCAGGACGAAGCCGGCATCCACGCCAGCAGCCACCTGATGCAGAGCCTCAGGGGCGACAGCATAGTCGCCAGCTACCTGCTCGACTGCGACCCGCGCTGGCGCTTTCGCCGCCTCTGGCTCAAGGTGGACAACCACGGCCCGCGCAAGCTCTGCCTGCAACGCGATCTCCGCGGCAACTGGCTGCACAACGGCGAGCCGCGCCCCGATCTGCAGGGCTGCCAGCACGTCATGCTGTCCGCCTCGCCCTTCACCCACACCCCGCTGCTGCAACGCTGCGCCCTGGAAACCGGGCAGAGCGATGAGGTCCAGGTGGCCTACGTCGACCTGCTCAGCTTGCGGATCGAGCCGCGCCGCCAGCACTACCAGTGCCTGCAGCGCCGCCCGGGGCAAAACCTCTACCGCAGCCAGGCCGAGGGCAAGCCGAGCTGCGAGTTGACAGTGGACGACCAGGCCCTGCTGCTCAAGGCCAGCGAGCAGTACCTGCGCATGAGCCAGCGCGGGCTGAAGATCAGCACCCTGGTCTAGCGCGTAGCGCTAGATCGGCAATTGCCCGAACGCCCAGCGCAGCATGAAGAACACCAGCAGGCCGCCGCCGATGGTCGCCAGCAGGTGGCGGGTGAAGGCGGCGATGGCGATGGTCGCCAGGCCGGCGAGCAGGTAGGCGTTGTCCAGGCTCGGCGCCCAGTGCGTGCCGTCCGGCAGCAGCATACCGGGCACCACGATGGCGCTCAGCACCGCCGTCGGCACGTAATGCAGGCCCTGGCGCACCAGCGGCGGGAAACGCAGGTCGGGAAAGGCGAACAGGCTGTAGCGGGTGGCGAAGGTGATCGCCAGCATGCCCAGGATCAGCAACCAGATATCCATCACACCAGTTCCTCCTGCAAGTCCGGCTCGCGCCGCTCCAGCCACACCCCGACCACAATACCGCTGGCCGCCGCGGCCATCAGCCCGAGCTTGTAGGGCAGCGCATGACAGGCCAGCGCCACCGCCGCGGCGACCAGCGCCGCGGCCAACTGCGGCTGGCTCCTGAGCATCGGCACGACGATGCCGATAAAGGTCGCCAGCATGGCAAAGTCCAGCCCCCAGTCGCCGATATTCGGCACCGCCTGGCCGAACAGCACGCCGATCAGGGTGCACAGCAGCCAGTTGCCGTACATCGCCAGCGCGGCGCCGAGAAAGTACCAGTGCCGATACGGCGCGCTGTCGCCGCGGGCGTAGCGCTGCAGCACCACCGCATAGGCCTCGTCGGTCAGCCAGAAGGCCAGCGGCATGCGCCAGCGCTTGGGCAGGTGGCGCACGTAGGGCTGCAGGCTGGCGCTGTACAGGGCATGGCGCAGGTTGACCACGAAGGTGGTGAGCAGCACCACCGCCATGCCGGCGCCGCCGGCCAGCAGGCTGACGGCGATGAATTGCGCCGAACCGGCGAACACCAGCGCCGACATGCCCAGGGTCTGCCAGGGGCTGAGTCCGGCGGCGCCGGCCAGGCTGCCGAAGATGATGCCGAAGGGCATGGCGCCGAGCAGCATCGGCAGCATATCGCGGGCGCCCTGGGTGAATTCGAGATGACGGGACATGGAACCTCCTTGGGCCGCTCAGTCTAACCGGCGCCCGCGAGCAGATTCTTGAACGATCTTGCGCCGCCAGGGTGCGCCGTGCGCAGCGAGTCGGGGCCGATCTCGCGGATTTACTGGCGACAGGCCCTGCGGTATTCGCCCGGCCCCACGCCATAGGCCTGTTTGAACTGCCGCGTCAGATGGCTCTGGTCGGCGAAGCCCAGTTGCGCGGCGACGCCGGCCGCGCTGCAGCCGCCCTTGAGCAGGGCGCGCGCCTGCTCCAGGCGGCGCTGCTTGAGCCAGGCATGCGGCGGCAGGCCGGTGGCGCGGCGAAACACCCGGGCGAAGTGAAAGGGCGACAGATTGACCGCCGCCGCCAGCGCCTCCAGCGACGGCGGCTCGCTCAGCTGGCTGGCCAGCAGTTCCTTGGCCAGCGCCACCGCCCGCGGTTCCTGGCCGACGCCACGCGGCGCCGGCTGGCGCGCGTAACGCTGCAGCAGCTCAAGCATCGCCTCGCGCCACAGGGTCTGACGCTGCAGCGCCTCGCTGTGCGGATCCTCCAGCAAGCGGTGCAGTGCGCTCAACCGCGACGCCAGGACCGGGTCGTGATGCACCGTATCCTGGAACATCGGCGGCGCAGCCGGCGGCAGTTCGAGCTCGGCCAGCAACGCCTCGAAGGTGCCGGGCTGCGGGTAGAACACCCGGTACTGCCAGCCCTGCTCGACGCCCTTGGAACCGGTGTGCACCTCGTCCGGATTGAGCAAGGCGATGCTGCCGGCGCCCGCCAGGTGGTCGACGCCGCGATAGCGATAGCGCTCGGCGCCGGCTTCGAGCACGGCGATCACATGGCCGTCGTGCACGTGCGGGGCGAAACGGTGCTCGATGAAGCGCGCGGACAGCAGCTCCAGCCCGTGCAGATCGTCGCTGGCGCTGAACCGCGCGCGTTCGCCTCCCGCCAATGGCTGCATGGGCTCAGGCGCCGAAGCGCGCCTCCAGCTTCTCGCGCACCTGCGGCCACTCCTGATCGGTGATGCTGTACAGCACGGTGTCGTCGAGGCGGCCGTCGGCCAGGCGCCGGTGGTTGCGCAGCAGCCCCTCGCGCACGGCGCCGAGCTTCTCGATGGCGCGCTGCGAGCGCAGGTTGCTGGCGGCGGTCTTCAGTTGCACGCGGACCATGCCCCAGTTGTCGAAGGCATGCTTGAGCATCAGGTACTTGATGCTGGTATTCAGCCCGCTGCCGTGCTGGCCGCGGTCGAGCCAGGTCCAGCCGATCTCGCAGGCCGGCAGGTTGTTCATGAAGTCGCCGAAGCGGGTGGTGCCGACCAGCTGCTCGCCGAGGCGGATGACGAACGGCAGGGCGCGCAACTCGCGCAGATCGCTCAGGGCGCTGCGGTACCAGTCCAGGCGCTGGGTGCCGCTCATGTACAGCAGCTCGTCGCGATTGGCCTCGGCCAGCGCCACCAGCGCCGGGATATCGGCGTCGGCCAGCGGCTCCAGGCGCAGGGCGCCGCGTTGCAGAGTCACCAGTTGCGGCTTGAACATAGGGTCCCTCCTCGGACAGCCTCGCAAGCCGGTCACGCTATCAGGCGCGCGCCTGCGGCACAATTGGCCTGCGCTGCCCCGCTCGCTGCGACCTTGGTCGCAACTGACGCGCGCGGGCTTTGGTGCAACACTGCTGCTTATCGCCGCCGGCCGTGCCGGCGTTCCGTTCTCTCCTGCGTTCCGGAGTCCGCATGTCGCTGTCCCCCGGGCTGATCGCCGCGGTCGCCCTGATCTACATGGCCATCCTCTTCGCCATCGCCTTCTATGGCGACCGGCGCAGCACGCCCATGCCGCCGAAGGTGCGCGCCTGGGTCTACTCGCTGTCGCTGGCGGTCTATTGCACCAGCTGGACCTTCTTCGGCGCAGTCGGCCAGGCCGCCGAACAGCTGTGGTCGTTCCTGCCGATCTACCTGGGGCCGATCATCCTGCTGCTGAGCATGCCCTGGGTACTGCAGAAGATGGTGATGATCAGCAAGCAGGAGAACATCACCTCGATCGCCGACTTTATCGCCGCCCGTTACGGTAAATCCCAGTCGCTCGCCGTGGTGGTGGCGCTGATCTGCCTGGTCGGCGTGCTGCCCTATATCGCCCTGCAGCTCAAGGGCATCGTCCTCGGCGTCAACCTGCTGATCGGCGAGCACGCGCTGGATACCGGCACCAGTGCCCAGGACACTGCGCTGATCGTGTCGCTGGCGCTGGCGCTGTTCACCATCCTGTTCGGCACGCGCAACCTCGACGTCACCGAGCACCACCGCGGCATGGTGCTGGCGATCGCCTTCGAGTCGCTGGTCAAGCTGCTGGCCTTCCTCGCCGTCGGCGCCTTCGTCACCTTCGGCCTGTACAACGGTTTCAACGACCTGCTCGATCAGGCGCACAACACCGCCGAACTGGACGCCTTCTGGAACGAGGCGGTGAACTGGCCGGCGCTGCTGGTGCAGACCGGCATGGCGATGATCGCCATCGTCTGCCTGCCGCGGCAGTTCCACGTCACCGTGGTGGAGAACATCGAACCCAAGGACCTGCGCCTGGCGCGCTGGGTGTTTCCCGCCTACCTGGTGCTGGCCGCACTGTTCGTGGTGCCCATCGCCCTAGCCGGGCAGATGCTGCTGCCGGCCGGCATCACCCCGGACTCCTTCGTCATCAGCCTGCCACTGGCCGAGGCTCATCCGGGTCTGGCGGTGCTGGCCTTCATCGGCGGCGCCAGCGCCGCCACCGGCATGGTGATAGTCGCGTCCGTCGCCTTGTCGACCATGATCTCCAACGACATGCTGCTGCCCTGGCTGCTGCGCCGGCAGAGCACCGAGCGGCCGTTCGAGGCCTTCCGCCACTGGATGCTCACCGCGCGCCGGGTCAGCATCGTGCTGATCCTGCTGCTGGCCTACGTCTGCTACCGCCTGCTCGGCGAGGGCGCCAGCCTGGCCACCATCGGCCAGGTGTCGTTCGCCGCCATCGGCCAGCTGGCGCCGGCCATGTTCGGCGCCCTGGTGTGGAAACAGGCCAACCGCCGCGGCGTGTTCGCCGGGCTGATCTTCGGCGCCCTGTTGTGGTTCTACACCCTGGTCCTGCCGCTGGCGGCGCGCGGCATGGGCTGGTCGCTGGCCAGCTTCCCCGGGCTGAGCACTCTGCTCTACGCGCCCATCGGTCTGCAGGTCGACCCGCTGACCCGCGGCGTGGTGCTGTCGCTGGCCGGCAACCTGCTGCTGTTCGCCTGGGTCTCCTGGTTCTCCCGCACGCGGGTGTCGGAGCACTGGCAGGCTGGGCGCTTCATCGGCCATGACCTGGGCACCAAACCGAGCAACCGCAGCCTGCTGGCGGTGCAGGTCGAGGACCTGCTGCTGCTGGCCAGCCGCTTCGTCGGCGAGGAGCGCGCGCGGCAGAGCTTCGTGCGCTTCGCCGAGCGCCAGGGTAAGCCGTTCGAGGCCAACCAGCCGGCCAACAGCGAATGGATCGCCCACACCGAACGCCTGCTGGCCGGCGTGCTCGGCGCCTCCAGTACCCGCGCGGTGGTCAAGGCGGCCATCGAAGGCCGCGAGATGCAGGTCGAGGACGTGGTGCGCATCGTCGACGAGGCGTCCGAGGTGCTGCAGTTCAATCGCGCCCTGCTGCAGGGGGCGATCGAGAACATCACCCAGGGCATCAGCGTGGTCGACCAGAACCTGCGCCTGGTGGCCTGGAACCACCGCTACCTGGAGCTGTTCGACTACCCCGAGGGGTTGATCTACGTCGGCCGACCGATTGCCGAAATCATCCGCTTCAACGCCGAACGCGGCATGCTCGGCGGCGGCGACGTCGAGGAGAACGTGGCCAAGCGCCTGTACTGGATGCGCCAGGGCACCGCGCACAGCTACGAGCGGGTATTCCCCAACGGCCGGGTGATCGAGCTGATCGGCAACCCCATGCCCGGCGGCGGCTTCGTCATGAGCTTCACCGACATCACCGAATTCCGCGAGGCCGAGCGGGCGCTCAAGGAAGCCAACGAGAGCCTGGAGCGACGGGTCGCCGAGCGCACCCGGGAGCTGTCCAAGCTCAACCAGGCGCTGACCGAGGCCAAGGCCCACGCCGAGGCCGCCAACCAGTCGAAGACGCGCTTTCTCGCCGCGGTCAGCCACGACCTGATGCAGCCGCTCAACGCCGCGCGGCTGTTCTCCGCGGCGCTGGCCCACCAGGACGAGGCGCTGCCGCACGAGGCGCAGGAACTGGTGCGCCATCTGGACAGCGCGCTGCGCTCGGCCGAAGACCTGATCACCGACCTGCTGGACATCTCGCGCCTGGAGAACGGTCGCATTGCTCCGGATCGCCACCCCTTCGCCCTGGCCAGCCTGTTCGACACCCTCGCCGCCGAGTTCGGCGTGCTGGCCGCCGAACAGGGTATCGACCTGCGCGTGCGCGGCAGCAAGCAGTGGGTCGACAGCGACAGCAAGCTGCTGCGGCGCATCCTGCAGAACTTCCTGACCAACGCCTTCCGCTACGCCAAGGGCCGCGTGGTGCTCGGCGTGCGCCGCGAGGGCCAGCATCTGCGCCTGGAGGTGTGGGACCGCGGCGCCGGCATCCCCGAGGACAAGCGCAAGGTGATATTCGAGGAGTTCAAGCGCCTGGACAGCCACCAGACCCGCGCCGAGAAGGGCCTGGGTCTGGGCCTGGCGATCGCCGACGGCCTGTGCCGGGTGCTCGACCACCGCCTGGAGGTGCGTTCCTGGCCGGGCAAGGGCAGCGTGTTCAGCGTCAGCGTGCCGCTGGCGCGCCGGCCGGCGGCCAAGCCCAAGGCGGCGGTCGGCAGCGAGGTCAACGGCCAGCCGCTGCAGGGCACCCAGGTGCTGTGCATCGACAACGAGGACAGCATCCTCACCGGCATGCACAGCCTGCTGTCGCGCTGGGGCTGCCAGGTGTGGACGGCGCGCAATCGCCTGGAATGCGAACACCTGCTGAGCGAGGACGTGCGCCCGCAACTGGCGCTGATCGACTACCACCTCGACGAGGGCGAGACCGGCACCGAGCTGATGGCCTGGCTGCGCACGCGCCTGGGCGAGCCGGTGCCCGGCGTGGTGATCAGCGCCGACGGCCGCCCGGAGCTGGTGGCCGAGGTGCATGCCGCCGGCCTCGACTACCTGCCCAAGCCGGTCAAGCCGGCCGCCCTGCGCGCCCTGCTCAGCCGTCATCTGAGCCTGCGCGGCTAAGTGCGCGATTCGCCGCTGCAGCCGCTGCGAAGCGACTTCCGCGCGCGACGTGGGTGCCATCCGGGGAGTGCCTGCCCCGGGCGGCATCCGGGCTACCTCGGGTTTGCCCCGGCCAACTGATCTGCCGCAATACCCGCCGGCGCCGGCCGACTAGACTGCCTGCATCCCCCGCCCAAGGACGCGCCATGCCCGACGAGCTGCAGACCCTGCTGAATTTCGCCAGCGCCCTGGCCGCCGGCCTGCTGATCGGCGCCGAGCGCGGCTGGCAGGAACGCCATGGCGACGACACCCGCCTGGCCGCGGGCATTCGCACCTACGGCCTGGTCGGCCTGCTCGGCGGCTTCGCCCTGCTGCTCGGCGAGCGCTTCGGCGTGCTCGCCTGGGCGGCGATCTTCCTCGGTTTCGCCGCCCTGGTGCTGACCGCCTATGCCGGCGACCTGCTGCAGCTGGGCGACCGCGGCCTGACCAGCGAGATGGCGCTGCTGATCACTTTCCTCCTCGGCAGCCTGGCCGTCGCCGACCAGGCGCCGCTGGCCGCCGCCGGCGCGGTGGCGGTGGCCTTGCTGCTGGGGCTGAAACAGGCGCTGCACGGCGCCCTGCGCCGCCTCAGCGAGGGCGAAGTGCTCGGCGCGCTGAAGCTGCTGTTCATCTCCCTGGTGCTGCTGCCGGCGCTGCCGAACCAGGGCTACGGCCCCTGGCAGGCGTTCAACCCCTACGTGATCTGGTGGATGGTGGTACTAATCGCCGCCATCGGCTTCGCCGCCTACGTGGCGATCCGCCTGGTCGGCACCCGCCACGGCCTGCTGATCACCGCCCTGCTCGGCGGCATCGTCTCGTCCACGGCGATGACCCTCACCCTCGCCCGCCTGCACGGCGAACGCCGCCTGCAGGCGCTGCTGGCCTGCGGCCTGCTGGCCACCTCGGCGCTGATGTTCCCGCGAGTGCTGCTGGAGGTCGGGCTGATCAATCCGGCGCTGCTGGCGCAGCTGTTCTGGCCGCTGACCGCCGCTGCGCTGGTCTACAGCGGCGGCGCCCTGGCGTTCTACCGCCTGGCCGGACGCGAGTCGGACGAAAGCGGCGAGCCGCCGCTGAAGAACCCCTTCGAGCTGGGCCCGGCGCTGCGCTTCGCCGCCCTGCTGCTGCTGATCCTGTTTCTGGTCGAAGGCGCGCGGCGCTGGCTGGGCGATGCCGGGGTGTATCTGGTGGCGCTGGTCTCGGGCCTGGCCGACGTCGACGCCATCACCCTGTCGCTGGCGCGCAGCGCGCAGCTGGACCTCGACCAACAGGTGGCGGTACGCGGCATCTTCCTCGCCGCGCTGAGCAACAGCCTGGTCAAGGCCGGCCTGATCGCCCTGATCGGCGGCCGCCAGCTGGCGCTGCGCACGGCGCCGGTGATGCTCGGCGGCTTGCTGGTCGGCGCGGCGCTGCTGCTGTTCTGAGCACCGGACGCCGCTCAGGGGCGCTGCAAGAACCCCTGCAACAGGCGATGCACCCGCTCGCTCAGCTCGCGGTTGGCGGCCACCGGCAGGCCGCGCGCCAGCTCCGCTTCCACCACCTGCTCGACCAGCGGGCGCAGCTGCAGCAGCTGGGCGCTAAGCGGCTCCAGCTGGTCGGCATGCGGCAGCGAGGTCTGCAGCAGCGGGTTGACCAGGTGGCCGACGATCATCTGCACGATGCCGGTGGCGACCTGCTCGACGTGGCCGCGAATCGACTCCAGCTCGTCCAGCAGCGCCGGCAGCGGGATGCCGGCGCGGTACAGCTCGATCCCGGCGGCCAGCAGCCGCGGGCTGGGCACCGCCAGGTGATCGCCGGCGAACTGCAGCAGGCCGAGGGCCTGGGCGCGGTCGATCACCGCATCATCCAGATCCGCGCCGAAGATCGCCTGCAGCTCGGCGAACTCCAGGCGCCCGGGCTGCTCGGGCTCGCCCGGGCCGCGGATGGCCTGCTCCAGGCCCAGCACGTGGGCCAGGTCGCGGCCCTGGGCCCA
This sequence comes from Pseudomonas sp. AOB-7, assembly GCF_003696305.1. GTDB lineage: Bacteria > Pseudomonadota > Gammaproteobacteria > Pseudomonadales > Pseudomonadaceae > Aquipseudomonas. The sequence continues at coordinate 172,874 of NZ_RFFK01000005.1, forward strand.
GGCCTCGAACAGCTCGCGAATGCTGGCGATGCTGTAGCCGCGCTCGAGCAACTGGCCTATCAGCTGCAGCCGCGCCAGGTGCTCGCCGCTGTAGATGCCGACTCGCCCGCGCCGCTCGGGCGGCGGCAACAGGCCGCGATCCTGATAGGCGCGCACGTTGCGCACGGTGGTCTGCGCCGTCTGGGCCAGCTCGTCGACCGTGTATTCGGCGGCTGCCGCCGCGGCCATGGGGGCGGCGCTGCCGAGCAGGCGCTGGAAGAACAGGGAGGCTTGGGTCATGGCGCGATCATAGCCGCGCGCTTCGCCCGCCAACAACCGCGCCGACGCCCCCAACCAAGGGCTGGACTTGCCCTGCCCGGCTCCCGCGGCAAATTCGCGCCATGCGCTATAAACCCTGATCTAGAGCGGCTGCAAGGCGCTCGGTAACGCCGTAACGCGGCCACCTGCCAAGCGCCGGATCGGCTAGGCAAGCGCGCAGCGGCCCTGAACAATGACGATGACATCGAGCGATGTAACCGTCACTTGCCGGAGCCAGCCATGCCCACCTCTTCCACCCCTGCCGGATTCGCCCCATGAACGCGCCGCTGCCCCGCCACGAGCCGCCACCGCAGCGCCTGGAGGTCTTGGGCGACGGCGTGCGCCTGCAAACCTATGCGTGGGGCCGGGCCGACGGCCCGACCCTGCTGCTGGTGCACGGCTACCCGGACAACCACGAGATCTGGCTGCCGCTGGTGCGCGAGCTGGCCGCCGAATACCGCATCGTCGCCTACGACGTGCGTGGCCATGGCGCCTCACAGGTGCCGCGGCGGCTGCGCGACTACCGCCTGGACCGGCTGGCGAACGACCTGGAAGCGGTGATCCGCGCCGTCAGCCCGCAGCGCCCGGTGCATCTGGTGGCCCACGACTGGGGCTCGATCCAGAGCTGGGAGGCGGTCACCGAGCCGCGCATCCAACCGCTGCTGGCTTCCTACACCAGCATCTCCGGACCCTGCCTGGACCACGTCGGCCACTGGCTGCGCGAGCGCCTCAGCCTGCGCCGCCCGCAGGCGCTGGTGCAGGCGCTCAGGCAGCTGCTCAGTTCCTGGTATATCGCCTTCTTCCACACCCCGTGGCTGCCGGAGCTGACTTGGCGCCTGGGCCTGGATCGCGCCTGGCCCTGGCTGCTGCGCCGCCTCGAAGGAGTACACGGTCTGCCGCCGAGCAGCAGCCAGCGCGGCGACGGCATGCGCGGGGTGCAGCTGTACCGCGCCAATTTCATCCGCAGCCTGCTGCGCCCGCGCGCGCGCAGCACCCGGGTGCCGGTGCAGCTGATAGTGCCGCTGGGCGACCGCTTCGTCCGCCCGCAGCTGTTCGACGACCTGGCGCACTGGGCGCCGCTGCTGACCCGCCGCGAGATGCGCGGCGGCCACTGGCAGCTGCTGGCCGAGCCGAGCGCGCTGGCCGGCTGGCTGCGCGAACATGTCGGCCGGCTGGAGGCCGTTCAGGGCGTCTCGAGATAGGCCGCTGGCGGCCGACGCAGCGCGGAGAAGCAGGGCTGTGGTGCGCGCGGCGCCCCGTGCGGCCTTAACGTGTAGCCTCGACGCCGGCTACTCGCCCAGCTCGTCCAGCGCCGGCAGGTCGGCGGCGCGCTCCAGCAGCTCGGCCGGCAGACTCTTGCTGGCGCGGGCGCCGAGCAGCTTGAGATTCTCCGCGCGACCGATCAGGTTGCCGCGCCCCTCCACCAGCTTGTTGCGCGCGCCGGCGTAGGCCTTGTCCAGCTGCTGCAGGCGGCTGCCCATCTCGTCCAGATCGGCGATAAAGGCGACGAACTTGTCGTATAGCTGACCGGCGCGCTCGGCGATCTCGCGGGCGTTCTGGCCCTGGCGCTCCTGGCGCCAGAGGCTGTCGATGACGCGCAGGGTGGCCAGCAGGGTGGTCGGGCTGACGATCACCACCTGCTGCTCGAAGGCCTCCTGGAACAGATTCGGCTCGGCCTGCAGCGCCGCGGCGAAGGCCGCCTCGATGGGCACGAAGAGCAGGACGAAATCCAGGCTGTGCAGGCCTTCCAGGCGCTGGTAGTCCTTGCCGGACAGGCCTTTGAGGTGGCTGCGCAGCGACACCAGGTGCTGCTTGAGCGCCTGCTGGCGGATCACCTCGTCGTCGGCGGCGACATATTGCTGATAGGCACTGAGGCTGACCTTGGCGTCGACTATCACCTGCTTGTCGCCCGGCAGGCGAATCAGCACGTCGGGCTGGAAACGCTCGCCACCGGCGCCCTTGAGGCTGACCTGGGTCTGGTATTCGCGGCCCTTCTCCAGGCCGGCATGCTCCAGCACCCGCTCCAGCACCAGCTCGCCCCAGTTGCCCTGGGTCTTCTGGCCCTTGAGCGCGCGGGTCAGGTTGGTCGCCTCGTCGCCCAGGCGCTGGTTGAGCTGCTGCAGGCGCTCCAGCTCCTTGCCCAGGGAAAAGCGCTCGCGCGCCTCCTGCTGGTAGCTCTCGTCGACGCGTTTCTCGAACGCCTGGATGCGCTCCTTGAGCGGGTCGAGCAACTGGCCGAGGCGCTGCTGGCTGCTCTCGGCGAAGCGCTGCTCGCGCTCGTCGAAGATCTTCGTCGCCAGCTCGGCGAACTGTGCGCGCAACTCGTCGCGCGCGCCCTGCAGATCGTCCAGGCGCTGCTGCTGGTTGTCCCGCTGTTCCTGCAGCTCGGCGCTCAGCGCCGCGCACTCGGCGGTCAGCCGGCGCAGCTCGGCCTCGTTGCGCTCACGCTGCTGGTTCCAGCTCTGCGCCGCCTCGCGGGCGATCTGTCGCTCCTGCTGGAGCAATTCGTTCTCGCGGCGCAGGCCGGCCAGCTCGCTCTGCTGCTCGACCTTGATCTCGCTGACCTCGGCCAGCTCGGCGCGGCAGTCGTCGAGCTGAGCGGTCAGCCCGGCCTGGGTCAGCTGGGCATGCTCCAGACGTTCCTGCAGCAGCGCCTGCTCGCGCTCGGCGCGCGCCAGACGCCGCTGCCAGGCCCACAGACCGGCCAGCAGGAGCAGCAGCGCAGCGGCGAACCCGAGCGCGAGGGATAACGGATCGAAAGACATAGACACTCCCAGTGGAACCGCCGGGCAGTATAACCAGCGGTGCAACCAGGGTCAGCGCGGCAGGCGTGCGAGCAGGCGCTTGGCCTCGTGGGAACCCTGGGCCGCGGCCTGCTCCAGCCAGTGACGGGCCTGCTGCGGCTCGCCGGCCCCCGGCTGGCTGCACAGCCGCCCGAGCTCCAGCTGGGCGCGGCGGTCGCCGGCGCGGGCGGCCTGGCGCAGCAGCTCGAAGCCGATTCGGCGGTCGCGCGGGTTGCCGCAGTCGCGGCAGAGCAATTGGCCCAGGCGGCTCTGCGCCTGCACGCAACCCTTGCGCGCCGGCTGCTTGAGCAGGTTGCCGGCCAAACGCTTGACGCTGTGGGCATGGCCCAGGCGCGGACTGTCGAGCAGCCAGAGGGCGACGCGCATGGGCAGGCGCGAACTGACGGGAACCGTATCGAGGGAGGTGGCGGATAAAGCGCGGGACATAAGACTGGGGGGCTGGGGCAAGGGCGCGCCACTCTACTCCTTTTTTCGCCAAGGTAAAGCCTTGGCAAAAACGCCGAGCGGCGTTCTAGAGCAAGCGCTTGGGACAATCCACAGAAGCTGTGGATAACTCCGTGCACAACTTGGGCGAAAGGCGCTTCAGGCCCGATGCCATGGGCCTCGCAGACAAACTGTCGATTTTTTCACCAACGAAAAAATTGCATATTTTTCATTGACTTAAAAATCAAGCGCGGAAAATCAAGCGGTTACCGGCGATTCTGACAGTGACGTGACCGGCTGCTTCATCAATGTGCACAACTCGCTGCTGCATAACCGCGCAACGCTCTGTTTCGGGGCATCGCCAGGCGCTTGGCGCAGGGTTTCAGGCCGGTTGCGGCAGCCGTCCCTGCACCAAGAACTGCTCCCAGCGAAACAGCCGCGGCTGGTCCGGGGCCTGGGCATGCTTGAACGCCACGTACGCGGCGGTGGTTTCGCACAGCCAGGGCGTCAGGTTGCGCGGACGCGTCTCGGCGAAGGCCTGCGGCGCATAGAGCGCGACATTGCTGCCACCGTCCGGGCAACGCGCCGAACGGTACTCGAAGGCCTGTACTCCGGCCGCGCGCATCGCCGCGCCCAGCTGCTGGGTCGCCCGGTAGTCGCTGGGATGAGCGAGCAGGCGCTGATGCTCGCTGAACGGCGGGCGCTGCAGCTGGATGCCGCGCTCGACCCGGTAACGCGCCTCGAAGGTGGAATGCTCGGAGAGGATGCGCCCGCTGGGCGGCGGGCTGGCCATGCCGTGCCACAGCACGAAGCGGTAGTAGGCGGCCTCGGCCATGGCCGTCTCCAGACGCTGCGCGGCATAGAACAGACTCGGCTCGTGCACGCCGCCGAAACGCGAGCCCCAGCGCAGCGGCGGGTAGCGAAACGGCGTCTTCAGCAGGTAATGCAGCGGCTCAGCCGCGCTCGGCAGCGGCGGCTTGCTGCTTTCCAGCAGTTCTTCGAGCAGCGCCTGCTCGGCCAGGTTGTCCACCAGCTGCAGGGTCGCCACCTGCACCTGGCTCTCCACCATGCGCAGCAGCTTGCCGCGCAACGGACGGATCTGCCGAGCGCCGTCGCAACTGTGCCAGATATCCATGCCATCGCCCTCCCTGGTTTATGTCGTGCCTAGAACCTATTTACGAGCTTGCGAACTAGAGGTAAACGGTGGCGAAAACGGCCGAGAAAGCGAAGTTTACGCATGTAAATGAGCATTTCGAGACCGTTTTCAACACCGTTTAACCGACGCGCAGCAGGTCGTGAAAAGGTTCTCAGACCTTGCCGCGGATAGCGTCCAAGTACTCCACCACCCGCACCAGGCCCTGCACCTGGCTCATCTGCTGCAGCGGCACGCCGGCCAGGTGGCGGTTCTCGGTGCGCAGAAAGTGGCGCATGTCCTGCTGATTGCCGCCGAACAGGGCGAACAGGGCGCGGTAGACGCGGATCAACAGCAGCGCCAGCTCGCCGGTCTTGCTCTGCGGGCGCAGGCCGCCCTGCTCGTTCCAGCGGCTGACCGCACTGCGGTGCACACCGACGATATCGGCCAGCTCCTGCTGGGTCAGCCCCAGCTGTTCACGGGTATTGAGCAGGGCCTTGGCCAGCACCGCATCGGCGTCGGGCAGGCTGCGAGTCACTGCACTCATCGCGCATTCCTCCGTGTGTTTATATCAATAGTAATAGTAAAAGCTGTAAATGCACAGCAGCGCCTACGACGGCTTGGCACTCGCCCGGGCATTGGGGTACCGTCCCGGCAGACACCGAGCAAGGAGAGAGCATGGGCCGCCGGCGCTTCTGGCTGGGCACCTGCGCCGGCGTACTGGGCGTGCTGCTGGTTCTTGGCAGCTACGCCGGCTACCGCGTCCAGCGCCTGCTGAGCGAACAGGGCATCACCCTCGACTGGCAGGCGCTGAGCCTGTCGCCGCGCGGCCTGCGCCTCGACGGCTTCAGCCTGCAGCAGGGCGGCACCGCCGCCGGCCTGCAACTGCACGCCGGCCAATTGCAGCTGGACTGGCTGGCCAGCGAGGCGCCGCGCTACCGCCTGCGCCTGCAGGATCTGCAACTGGACTGGCAGCCGGGCCCGGCGGACGCAACCGCAGCGCCGCCCGGCGACCTGCAGGCCCTGCTCGCGCGACTCGACGCCGCCCTGCCCTGGCTGCCGCGACGCCTCGAACTGCAAGCCGTGCAAGCGCAACTGCCCTGTGCCAGCGGCCGCTGCACGCTGCGCGGCGATGCCAGCGTGCAGGTACGCAGCGCCGGCCTGCAGCTGCACAGCCAGCTGTTGCACGACGCGCACCGCGCCGAACTGCAGGCCGAGCTGCAGATGCCGGCGCGCGACGTCCCGCTGCAGCTGCAGGCCGAGCTGCGGCTGGACGACCAGGCCCAGCTGCAACTGCACAGTCAGCTGCAGAGGCAGGCCGACGCCACGCGCTGGAGCGGCCGGCTGAGCATGCCGCAACTGGGCGAGGTGGCCTGGTTCGGCGACTGGCTGAACCAGTGGCTGCTGAGCACGCCCACAGCGCTGCCGGCCACCCCGCAGCAGGCGCGCCTCGCCGCGCAGTGGCAGGTGCAACTGGCGCCCGGCCCCTGGCAACTGGACGACCTGCTCGCCGCGCCGGGCTGGCTGCGTCTCGATGCCCTGCTGCAACACCCCTGGCCGCTGCCTGCGCTGGGCCTGGTCAGCGGCGAGCTGGCGGTGGATCTGCATAACGCCGCCGGCCGCTGGCAGGCCCGCGAACTGCACGCCGACCTGCTGCTCGATCCCCAGGGAGCGCCCTGGCTGACGGCGCTGCCCGACGGACTGCGCCCGCAGCAGCTGCGCCTGCAGATCGCCCCGCGCGCGACGCCCACCAGCACGCCCGACGCCCTGGCCCTGCACGCGCAACTGCAGGGCCAGGGACCGCTGCGCCTGCAGGGCGAGGCCGATATCGAGCTGCAGCTGCAGAAGGACTGGGCGCTGACCCTGGCGCACCTGCGCCTCGATGCCGACGCCGCCCGGGTCCGCCTGGCCGGCAACCGGCTCGACGAGCTGCAGCTGCGGTTGCGGCTAAGCGGCCTGGCCGATGGCCAACGCCTGGACGTCGTCCTCGGCGAAGGCTCGCGAATCGCGCTCCGGCGCCTGCGCAGCGGCGAGCTCGAACTGCAGCAGCTGGGCGCCGAGCTGGGCGCCCTGCACCTGCACGGCACGCCCCAGACGCCGCAGCTCGAAGGGCCGCTAACGCTGCACACGCAACGCCTGCAGCACCCCCGGTTGCAGGCGCAAGGCTGGCAATGGCAGGGCCAGCTGCAGGCCACGGGCGAGCGCCAGCACCTCGCCGGCAGCCTGCTGGGCGACGCCGGGTTGGGCCTGGCCCTGCAATTGGAGCGCGACGCCGCGGGCGAGCTGCGCACCGCGGCGACGCTCGAAGAACTGTTTCTGCGCGCCGGCAACCCGCTGCCGCAGCTCCTCGCCGACTGGCCGCCGCTGCTGTCGCTGGACAACGGCCGCCTGCAGGGTGAGGCGCAGCTGCGCCTGGCGCCGGGCCAGCCGCTGCAGGCGCAGCTGAGCCTCAACGTCCGGGGGCTGAGCGGCATCTACGACCGCAGCAGCTTCGCCGGCCTCGACGGCGAGCTGCGCCTGGCGCTCGAGGGCGAGCGCCTGGACCTGCACCTGCCGCAGTTGAGCGCGCGACAGATCGATCCCGGCATCGCCCTCGGTCCCCTGCAGCTGCAGGCCCGCTACCAGGCGACGCTGGCCCGGCCGCTGGCCGGCGTGCTGAGCCAGCAGCGCGCCGAGCTCGGCATACTCGGCGGCAGCCTGAGCCTGGCACCGCACCAATGGCGGCTGGACAGCCCCAGCCAGGTGCTGCCGCTGCGCCTGAGCGGCCTGGACCTGCAGCAGCTGTTTCGCGTCTACCCGGCCGAGGGCCTGGAAGGCAGCGGCCTGCTCGACGGCCTGATCCCCCTGCGCCTGGGCGCCGGCGGCCCCAGCGTCGAGCAGGGCCTAATCGAGGCGCGCGCACCCGGCGGCCGCCTGCGCTTTCACTCACCGCGCATCCGCGCCATGGGCCAGGCCAACCCGGGGATGAAACTGGTCACCGACGCCCTGGAAGACTTCCACTACGACCTGCTCGGCAGTAGCCTCGACTATGATCAGTCCGGCACACTCAGGCTGGGCATGCGCCTGCAGGGACGCAACCCGGCCATCGAGCAGGGCCGGCCGATCCACTTCAACATCAACCTGGAAGAGGACATCCCCACCCTGCTGGCCAGCCTGCAACTGACCGCCAAGGTGAGCGAGATCATCCAGCAACGGATCCAGCAACGGATGCGCCAGCGTGTCCCCCAAGAAATCAAGGAGTAGCGCCATGCGCCTGTGCCGCTTCCTCGCAGTCCTGAGCCTGGGCCTGCTGTGCCTGGCCTGTACCCCGACGGTACAACTGGCCATGCCCAACGAGCCGATCAATATCAACCTCAACGTCAAGGTCGAACACGAGATCTACATCAAGGTGGACAAGGCCCTGGACAACGTCTTCAACGAAGACAGCGGCCTGTTCTAAGGAGAAGCCCGATGATTCGCCATATTTCGACCCTGCTGCTGGCGCTCTGCCTGAGCCTGCCGGCCTATGCGCTGAACCTCAACCAGGCCATGAGCGCCCTCGGCGCCGCCAAGGCCAGCGGCCAGCTGGGCGAGCAGCCCAACGGCTACCTCGGCGTGGTCAAGCCGGACGGCCAGGCCGAGGAGATCGCCCGCCTGATCAACCAGGCGCGCCGCGCCGAGTACCAGAAGGTGGCCAAAGACAACGGCATCGCCCTCTCCGATGTGGAAGCCATCGCCGGCAAGAAGGCCATCGACCGCACGCCCCAGGGGCAGTTCATCCAGTTGAACGGGCAGTGGCTGAAGAAGTAGCCACTGCCCAGCCGGAGCCCATAAGCAAAGAACCCGCCGAGGCGGGTTCTTTCGTTTGCAAGCGCAGCGATCAGGCGCCGGCCTTGCTCACGGCATCCTTGATCAGGGTCTGCAGCTCGCCCTTCTCGTACATCTCGGTGAGGATGTCGCTGCCGCCGACCAACTCGCCGGCCACCCACAGCTGCGGGAAGGTCGGCCAGTTGGCGTACTTCGGCAGGTTGGCGCGAATTTCCGGATTCTGCAGGATGTCGACGTAGGCGAACTTCTCGCCGCAGCCCATCACCACCTGCGCGGCGCGGGCGGAGAAGCCGCACTGCGGCGCGTTGGGCGAGCCTTTCATGTACAGCAGAACGGTGTTGTTGGCGATCTGCTCTTTGATGGTTTCGATGATATCCATGGGGCACCTCAGCGTAGACTTCCCGACCCCTCGGTCGGCACGGTGGCGCGATTGTAGCGAAAAGCCGAGCGCAATGCTCGGCCTTGCCACGGCATCCGGGCTACGCGGCCACCACCTCCACCGGCACGCCATTGAGCGCGGCGTTGCCGGACAGCGCATCGAGCTGGCGTTCGTCGGTCAGGTCGTTGGCGCTGGCGCCCGGCTGCTCGCGGGCAATCGCCATCTGCACGCCGGGGCGGGCATGGCCCCAACCGTGCGGCAGGCTGACCACGCCGGCCATCATCTCGTCGCTGGCGGCCACCTCCACCTCGATGCTGCCGACCCGCGAGCGCACCCGCACGCGCTGGCCGTCGGCCAAACCACGACTGGCCAGATCCGCCGGATTCATCAGCAACTGATGACGCGGCTTGCCCTTCACCAGGCGGTGGTAGTTGTGCATCCAGGAATTGTTGCTGCGCACATGGCGGCGGCCGATCAGCAGCAGCTGGTCCGCCGCTGGCGGTAGCTGCGCGGCGAAGCGCGCCAGATCGCCCAGCAGCAGGTCGGGGGCGGCCTCGATGGCTTTCGATGCGGTCTTCAGCCGCTCTGCCAGGTTCGCCTGCAACGGTCCCAGGTCGAGCCCGTGCGGGTGATCGCGCAATGCAGCCAGGCTGAGCTTGCGCTCGCTGCGATCGCCATAGGGGCCGAAGCGCAGGCCCATGTCGATCATCTGCTCGGGGGCCATGGTCGGTTTCAGCTCCAGAGCGTTGCGCGCGGCGAAGGCCTTGGCCAGGCCGACGAAGATTTCCCAGTCGTGCAGCGCGCCGTCCGGCTTGGCCAGGATCGCCTCGTTGAAGCGGGTGACGTTGCGCACGGCGAAGACGTTGAAGGTGGTGTCGTAGTGGTCGTGCTCCAGCGGCGCGGTGGGCGGCAGGATCAGGTCGGCATGGCGGGTGGTCTCGTTGATATAGAAATCCACCGAGAGCATGAACTCCAGACCGTCCAGCGCCTGCTCCAGCTGGCGGCCGTTGGGCGTGGACAGCACCGGGTTGCCGGCCACGGTGACCAGCGCGCGGATCTGCCCCTCGCCGGGGGTGAGCATCTCCTCGGCCAGGGCCGAGACCGGCAGCTCGCCGCCGTATTCCGGCAGGCCGGACACGCGGCTCTGCCAGCGGTTGAAATGCCCGCCCGAGGTGCTCGCCACCAGGTCCACCGCCGGCGTGGTGCAGAGCACGCCGCCGACCCGGTCGAGGTTACCGGTGACCAGGTTGATCAGTTGCACCAGCCACTGGCAGAGGGTACCGAAGGCCTGGGTGGAGACGCCCATGCGCCCGTAGCACACCGCCTTGTCGGCGGCGGCGAAATCCCGCGCCAGCTGGCGAATGGCCGCGGCCGGCACGCCGCAACGCTCGCTCATGGCCTCGGCGGTAAATTCGGCAATGGCCGCGCGCACGGACTCCAGCCCTTCCACCGGCAAGTGGCTGGCGCGGGTCAGGCCTTCCTCGAACAGGGTATTGAGCAACCCCAGCAGCAGCGCCGCGTCGCCACCGGGGCGGACGAACAGGTGCTGGTCGGCGATGGCGGCGGTCTCGCTGCGCCGCGGGTCGACCACCACCAGCTTGCCGCCGCGGGCCTGGATGGCCTTCAGGCGCTTCTCCACGTCCGGCACGGTCATGATGCTGCCGTTGGAGGCCAGCGGGTTTCCGCCGAGGATCAGCATGAAGTCGGTGTGGTCGATATCGGGAATCGGGATCAGCAGGCCGTGACCGTACATCAGGTGGCTGGTCAGGTGGTGCGGCAGCTGGTCGACCGAGGTGGCCGAATAACGGTTGCGCGTCTTCAGCAGGCCGAGGAAGTAATTGCTGTGGGTCATCAGCCCGTAGTTGTGCACGCTGGGGTTGCCCTGGTACACGGCCACGGCGTTCTGCCCGTGCTCCGCGCGGATCGCGCTGAGGCGTTCGGCGACCAGCTCGAACGCCTCGTCCCAGGCGATGGCCTGCCACTGCTCGCCGATGCGGCGCATGGGCTGGCAGATGCGGTCGGGGTCGTTCTGGATGTCCTGCAGCGCCACCGCCTTGGGGCAGATATGGCCGCGGCTGAAGCTGTCCTGGGCGTCGCCCTTGATCGAGCGGATCTGCGTGCTGCCGTCAGGCTGCGCTTCGGTTTCGATGGCGAGGCCGCAGATGGCTTCGCACAGGTGGCATGCACGGTAATGGAGGGACTTGGTCATGGCCTGGCCTCTTGTTCTGATGCGAGACGACCGGTCGGGTCGCAGACTTCGAACTATGGGCCGGGCAAGAGGACGACGCCAGCAGCGTTCGTCTCATGAATCGGCAGGCATCATGCCTGCCGATTCAGGGTCGCGACTATCCGAATCAACGGATGGCGGTCACGGTGCCCTTGTGGCCGGTCACGCTGACGTTGACGGTCTTGTACACGAAGTAATCCTCAACGTTCACTTCGTAACGCGGGGCGACGATCACGTCGGCACCCGAGGCCTTGACTGCCTTGTAGGCAGCTGCGGACTTGGCGGAAGCCACCGGGTCGAGACCCAGGGCGAAACCACCCTCGCCACCACCGTAGGTCACGCCATCGGCGAACTGGGTATCGCCACCCAGCTTGAACACACCGAACAGGATGTTCACCGAAGATTGACCGGAGATGGGCTCGCCCACTTTCACGTCGGCCTGCAGGTTAGTCTTGACGGTACCGTTCAGCGGAACGGCCGGCTGGCTGACGTTCTGGCTGGCACAGCCAGTCAGCAGGGCGAGGGCGGAGAAAGCGGCGGCGTAGGCTACGTGTTTCATGCAAAACTCCTTTGCACATATATTCCATGGGTACCCCATTGCGGGGGCAATGCATTGCCTAGGAAAGGCGGCGGCATCCTAGGAGTGCGTCGCAGAGCGGCGCAAGCAGGGATGTCAGTTTTGTGACATCTCGCACGCAGCTTTGGGAAAAGGCTTACAAAACAGCCCTTTGTCATGGCCAGGCGGGCAATTTGCGCCTTCTCGTCATTTCCTTATAAGATCGCGCCTTCCCCCTGTTTCGTCGCACCCTGCGGCCTCCTGCCGCAAGCCTCGCTGTTTTCCCGGTTTTTGTCGCCGACGCGGGCTTGCGACCTGTAGTGAAAAAGGTAGTTAACGATGAGCGCCAGACACTTTCTCTCGATGATGGATTACACACCGGACGAACTGGTGGGGCTGATCCGCCGCGGCGTCGAGCTGAAGGATCTGCGCAATCGCGGCGTGCTGTTCGAGCCGTTGAAGAACCGCGTGCTGGGCATGATCTTCGAGAAGGCCTCGACCCGCACCCGCCTGTCATTCGAGGCCGGCATGATCCAGCTCGGCGGCCAGGCCATCTTCCTCTCGCCGCGCGACACTCAGCTGGGCCGCGGCGAGCCGATCGGCGACGCCGCCATCGTCATGTCGAGCATGCTCGATGCGGTGATGATCCGCACCTTCGCCCACAGCAACCTCACCGAGTTCGCCGCCAAGTCCAGGGTGCCGGTGATCAACGGCCTGTCCGACGACCTGCACCCCTGTCAGCTGCTGGCCGACATGCAGACCTTCCTCGAGCACCGCGGCAGCATCGCCGGCAAGACCGTGGCCTGGATCGGCGATGGCAACAACATGTGCAACTCCTACATCGAGGCGGCGATGCAGTTCGACTTCCAGCTGAAAGTCGCCTGCCCCGAGGGCTACGAGCCGGATGCGCGCTTCCTCGCCCTGGCCGGCGAGCGCGTACAGGTGCTGCGCGACCCACGCGAGGCGGTGGCCGGCGCCCATCTGGTGAGCACCGACGTGTGGGCCTCGATGGGCCAGGAAGACGAAGCGCAGCTGCGCCTGCAGCGTTTCAAGCCGTACCAGGTCAGCCGCGAGCTGCTCGATCACGCCGCCGAAGGCGTGCTGTTTATGCATTGCCTGCCGGCACACCGCGGCGAAGAGATCAGCGAGGACCTGCTCGACGACCCACGCTCGGTGGCCTGGGATCAGGCGGAGAACCGCCTGCACGCGCAGAAGGCGCTGCTGGAACTGCTGGTCGAACCGGCGTACCACCACGCATGAGCGAGCCGCTGCTGCAACTGCGCGGGCTGAACTGCGGCTACCACGCGCACAAGGTGGTGCAGGACCTGGACCTGCATCTGAACGCCGGCGACATCGGCTGCCTGCTCGGCCCCTCCGGCTGCGGCAAGACCACCACCCTGCGCGCCATCGCCGGCTTCGAGCCGGTGCTCGACGGTGAGATCGAACTGGCCGGCACGGTGATTTCCCGCGCCGGCTTCACCCTGGCGCCGGAGAAGCGCCGCATCGGCATGGTGTTCCAGGACTACGCGCTGTTCCCCCACCTGAGCGTGGCGGACAACGTCGCCTTCGGCATCCGCCAGCAGGAGGGCGCCGAACGCGTCACCGCCGAGCTGCTGGAGCTGGTCAAGCTCGGCCACCTGGCCAAGCGCTACCCCCACGAGCTGTCCGGCGGCCAGCAGCAGCGCATCGCCCTGGCCCGCGCCCTGGCGCCGGAGCCGCAGCTGCTGCTGCTCGACGAGCCCTTCTCCAACCTCGACGGCGAACTGCGCCGGCGCCTCAGCCATGAGGTGCGTGAGATTCTCAAGGCGCGCGGCACCAGCGCGATCCTGGTTACCCACGATCAGGAGGAGGCCTTCGCCGTCAGCGACCATGTCGGCGTGTTCAAGGATGGCCGCCTGGAGCAGTGGGACACCCCCTTCAACCTCTATCACGAGCCGTCGACGCCCTTCGTCGCCAGCTTTATCGGCCAGGGCTATTTCATCCGCGGCCAGCTGCTCGGCCCGGACACGGTGCAGACCGAACTCGGCGCCATCCGCGGCAACCGCGCCTACACCTGGCCCAGCGGCAGCGCGGTGGACGTGCTGCTGCGCCCCGACGACATAGTGCCAGACCCGGGCAGTTCGCTGACCGCGCGCATCGTCGGCAAGACCTTCCTCGGCGCCGCCACCCTCTACCGCCTGCAACTGGCCACCGGCAGCCAGCTGGAGTCGATCTTCCCCAGCCACGCCGACCACCTGCCGGGCGACGAGGTGGGCATCCGCGTCGCCGCCGATCACCTGGTGGCCTTCCCGGCCCTGGGCAGCGTGGCGGCCCATGTGCCGCTGGGCGAGTCGGGCGGCGTGCGCCGGGTCAGCAGCAACTGACCCCGGCAACGTCCATAGGCTGTCGCGGGGCTGCCTGGGCCCTGCGCCCCAACGCCCCGCGGACTTGCCCGGCTACAGAAACAGCCGGCCACTGGCGATATGCCGGGCATGGCCGGCGATCTTCACCCGCTCGCCCTCCAGCCTGCACAGCAGTTCGCCGCCACGCGCCGAGCACTGCCAGGCGCTCAGCGCGACTCGCCGCAAACGCTCGGCCCAATAAGGCACCAGGATACAGTGGGTGGAGCCGGTGACCGGGTCCTCGTCGATGCCGATGCTCGGCGCGAAGTAGCGCGAGACGAAGTCGTGGCGCTCGCCGGGCGCGCTGATCAGCACGCCGAGGCCCGGCAGTTCGGCCAGCGCCGGCAGGTTCGGGGCGAAGCCGCGCACCTCGGCCTCCGAATCCAGCACCACCATCAGCTCCTGCACGCTGCCGTCGCCATTGCGCAGCGCCAGCACCTGCTGCGGCGCACGCCACAGAGCCTGCTCCACCGCCGTCCGCAACGCCTGCTCCACCGGCACGGCGCGACGCACTGGGAAATCCAGCTCCAGCAGCCGGCCCTGGCGGGTGACGCGCAGCGCCCCAGAGCGGCAGACGAACTCCAGCGCCTGGCCCGACTCCCGATACAGATCGAACAGCACGCAGGCCGCCGCCAGGGTGGCATGGCCGCACAGCGGCACCTCGCTGGTCGGGGTGAACCAGCGGATATGCCAGCGCTCGCCCTCGCGCACCACGAAGGCGGTCTCGGCCAGGTTGTGCTCGGCGGCGATACGCTGCATCAGCACCTCGTCGAGCCAGGCCTCGAGGCGATAGACCATAGCCGGATTGCCGGCGAAGGGCTGTTCGGTAAAGGCGTCAACTTGATGGAATTCGAGAGGCATGCTGCATTCCTGGCCAGATGAGAGCCGCCAGCATGCCTGCGCAGGGTAAGCCGCAACAGATACAGTTCCTGTTTTCCAGATGCTCTGAGAGCATCGCGGCTGAAGCCGCTCCTACGTTCCTGGGGTGCTTCAGGGCTCGCTGCGCACCCGTTTCACCGCGTCCAGCCAGCCGGCGTAGAGGCGCTCGCGGTGCGCCTCGTTCATCCGCGGCTCGAAGCGCTGCTGGCGGTGCCAGTGGCTGGCGATGGCCTCGAGGTCGGCGTACAGCCCCAGCTGCAGGCCGGCCAGGTAGGCGACGCCGAGCGCGGTGGTCTCGGTGACCTCGGGGCGTTCGACGCCGACGCCGAGAATGTCGGCGAGAAACTGCATGACCCAGTTGTTCTCCACCATGCCGCCGTCCACGCGCAGCGCGCTGGGAGGCGCGGCGCCGTCCTGACGCATGGCCTCGAGCAGGTCGCGGGTCTGGTAGCACACCGACTGCAGGCCGGCGGTGACGATCTCCTTGATCCCGGTGTCGCGGGTCAGGCCGAAGATCGCGCCACGCGCCTTGGGGTCCCAGTAGGGCGCGCCGAGGCCGGTGAAGGCCGGCACCAGGTAGACCCCGCAGGCATCGCCGGTCTGCTCGGCCAGGGCCTCGGTATCGCGCGCGTGGCCGATCAGCTTGATGCCGTCGCGCAGCCACTGCACCGCCGCGCCGGCGACGAAGATGCTGCCCTCCACCGCGTAGGTGACCTCGCCGTTCAGGCGGTAGCCGACGGTGGTCAACAGGCGATTCTTCGACACCACCGGCGTGCTGCCGGTGTTCTGGATCATGAAGCAGCCGGTGCCGTAAGTACTCTTGACCATGCCCGGTTCGAAGCAGGCCTGGCCGATCAGCGCCGCCTGCTGGTCGCCGGCCATGCCCAGCACCGGGATGCTGGCGCCGAGCAGCTCGGCGTCGGTGTGACCGAACTCGGCGGCGCAGTCGAGCACCTCGGGCAACAGGCTGACGGGAATGTCGAACAGTTCGAGCAGCTCCGCGTCCCACTGCTGGCTGTGGATATTGAACATCAGGGTGCGCGAGGCGTTGCTGGCGTCGGTACGGTGCACCTTGCCGCCGCTCAGGCGCCACAGCAGGAAGCTGTCCACCGTGCCGAAACGCAGCTCGCCGCGCTCGGCCCGCGCCCGCGCGCCGGGCACGTTGTCGAGCACCCAGCGCAGCTTGGTGGCGGAGAAATAGGGGTCGATCAGCAGGCCGGTCTTGGCCGCCACCATGGCCTCGTGGCCGGCGGCCTTGAGCCCGGCGCAGTAGTCGGCGGTGCGACGGTCCTGCCAGACGATGGCCGGGTGGATCGGCGTGCCGCTGACGGCGTCCCACACCAGGGTGGTCTCGCGCTGATTGGTGATGCCGATGGCGGCAATCGCATCGGGCTGCAGGCCGCTGCTGGCGATGGCCTCGCGGCAGACCTTGAGGGTGGACAGCCAGATTTCCTGGCCGTCGTGCTCGACCCAGCCGTCCTGCGGGAAATACTGCTGGAACTCCTGCTGGGCGCGCGCCACCGGCAGGCCCTGGGCGCTGAAGATGATGGCGCGGGAACTGGTGGTGCCCTGGTCGATGGCTAGCAGGTACTGGGACATGCGCGTTTCCTTGTTGTTATGCGGGTGTTGGCCGTAGGAGCCTTGTCGGTATCACTCGCGACCGATGGCGGCGAAGCTGCCCTGAGTGTGCTGCGCCAGCACCTCGGCCGCCAGCTCCACCTCCAGGCCGCGGCGGCCGGCGCTGACGAAGATGCTGGCATGCGCGCGCGCCGAACTGTCGATAAAGGTGCGCAGACGTTTCTTCTGCCCCAGCGGGCTGATACCGCCGAGCAGGTAGCCGGTGGCGCGCTGGGCCGCGGCTGGGTCGGCCATGTCGGCCTTCTTCACGCAGGCGGCCTGGGCCAGCGCCTTGAGGTCGAGGCTGCCGGCTACCGGCACCACCGCCACCAGCAGCTCGCCCTTGTCACTGGCGGCGAGCAGCGTCTTGAATACCCGGGCCGGCGGCAGGTCGAGCTTTTCCGCGGCCTCCAGGCCATAGGACGGTGCCTTGGGGTCGTGCGCGTAGCTGTGCACCCGGTGTTCGGCCTTGGCCTTCTTCAACAGATCGATCGCTGGAGTCATGTTCGAATGTGAAAATAATCTGAAAAGATTGCCGTACCTTAGCCGAAATCCCTTTTCGCGGGCAGCCTATAATGGCAAGCCACCAAAGGAAGCCGCCATGAACCTGGCCCCTCGCCAACACGACATCCTCAACCTCGCCCGCGAACGCGGCTACGTCAGCATCGACGAACTGGCCCTGGCCTTCGCCGTGACCCCGCAGACCATCCGCCGCGACATCAACCAGCTGGCCGAACACGGCCTGCTGCGGCGCACCCATGGCGGCGCCGCCTGCGAGGCATCGAGCATCCACAACACCGCCTACGGCATGCGCGCCGGGCAGATGCGCGAGGAAAAGCAGCGCATCGCCGAGGCCGTGGCCGCGCACATCCCCGACCACGCCTCGCTGTTCATCAACATCGGCACCACCACCGAGGCCATCGCCCGCGAGCTGCTCGGTCACCAGGGCCTGAAGATCATCACCAACAACCTGCACGTCGCCGCCCAGCTCAGCGCCAAGGCCGACTTCGAGGTGCTGGTGGCCGGCGGCACGGTGCGTAGCGACGGCGGCATCGTCGGCCAGGCGGCGGTGGACTTCATCCAGCAGTTCAAGGTGGACTACGCCATAGTCGGCATCAGCGGCATCGACGAGGACGGCAGCCTGCTCGATTTCGACTACCAGGAAGTGCGCGTGTCCCAGGCCATCATCGACAACGCCCGCCAGGTGTTCCTCGCCGCCGACTCGAGCAAGTTCGGCCGCAACGCCGTGGTGCGCCTGGGCTCGATCGCCCTGGTCGACCGCGTGTTCACCGACTGCGCGCCACCCGCCGCCGTAGCCCGCCTGCTGCACGAGCACAAGGTCCACCTCGACCTGGTCTGAATCCGCGCCAGCACCGTTCGGCGCGAAAGCGCGCGCCGAGCTGGCGTACCTGCGCGCATTCGACTAGCATATTTTCGAAAGTGAACATAACCACATTCGAATTCAATAGCGAGTGCCCTGCCATGCCCCACGACCCTCTCGCCAGCCCTGTCGCCGAAGTCTATGACCTCGCCGTGGTCGGCGGCGGCATCAATGGCGTGGGCATCGCCGCGGATGCAGCCGGCCGCGGCCTGGCGGTGTTCCTGTGCGAACAGGACGACCTGGCCAGCCACACCTCCTCGGCCAGCAGCAAGCTGATCCACGGCGGCCTGCGCTACCTGGAGCACCACGAATTCCGCCTGGTGCGCGAAGCCCTGGCCGAGCGCGAGGTGCTGCTGGCCAAGGCACCGCACATCGTCAAACCCATGCGCTTCGTGCTGCCGCACCGGCCGCACCTGCGCCCGGCCTGGATGATCCGTGCCGGCCTGTTCCTCTACGACCACCTGGGCAAGCGCGAGCGGCTGCCTGGCTCGCGCGGCGTGCGCTTCGGTGCCGGCAGCCCGCTCAAGGCCGAGATCGGCCGCGGCTTCGAGTACTCCGACTGCTGGGTCGACGACGCCCGCCTGGTGGTGCTCAACGCCATGGCGGCGCGCGAGCACGGCGCGCATATCCACACCCGCACCCGCTGCATCAGCGCGCGGCGCAGCAAGGGCCTGTGGCACATCCACCTGGAGCGTGCCGACGGCAGCCTGTTCTCCATCCGCAGCCGCGCCCTGGTCAACGCCGCCGGCCCCTGGGTCGCACGCTTCATCGGCGAGGACCTCAAGCAGCAGTCGCCCTACGGCATCCGCCTGATCCAGGGCAGCCATATCGTGGTGCCACGCCTGCACGACGGCGAGCAGGCCTACATCCTGCAGAACGAGGACCGCCGCATCGTCTTCGCCATTCCCTACCTGGAGCGCTTCACCCTGATCGGCACCACCGACCGCGAGTACCGGGGCGACCCGGCGCAGGTGAGCATCAGCGCCGAGGAAACCGACTACCTGCTCGCGGTGGTCAACGCCCACTTCAAGCAGCAACTGAGCCGCGCCGACGTGCTGCACAGCTTCTCCGGCGTGCGCCCGCTGTGCGACGACGAATCGGACGAGCCCTCGGCCATCACCCGCGACTACACCCTGGCGCTGGCCGGCGCGCCGGGCGAGGCGCCGCTGCTGTCGGTGTTCGGCGGCAAGCTGACCACCTACCGCAAGCTGGCAGAAGCCGCGATGAACCAGTTGGCGCCGTTCTTCCCCAAGCTGGGCCCGAGCTGGACCGCCAGCGCGCCGCTGCCCGGCGGCGAGCAGCTGGACAGCCAGAGCGCCCTGATCGAAGCGCTCTGCGCCCGCCATGGCTGGCTGCCGACCAGCCTGGCCAGACGCTGGGCGGCCAGCTACGGCAGCCGCAGCTGGCGCCTGCTCGACGGCGTGCACAACCTCACCGACCTCGGCGAACACCTCGGCGCCGGGCTCTATGCCCGCGAGGTGGATTACCTGCGCCGCGAGGAATGGGCGCGCAGCAGCGCCGATATCCTCTGGCGCCGCAGCAAGCTCGGCCTGTTCATGACCCCGGCGCAGCAGGCCCGCCTGCAGCAGTACCTGCAACCCCATTCGGCCCACGCCGCCTGAACTTCTGCGTGCCCCATGCCCCGCTCCGCGGGGCTTTTTTATGTTCCGAGGTACTCGCCCGCTTATTCGCCCAATGAACCCGGGCCAAAGTTTTTATCGCGTCAATTCAACGACTTGGCACTTTGATGCGGAATTAAAACATTCGTATTCAGTTTTATTTTTACTTAAGTTTCAAGTACTTAGGTTTGACAGGCGGCGAATTGGGGCAGAAGATTTGACGTTACCAATCTCACCGCAACACGGCAGGAGCGATCATGAAAGGCGACAAGAAGGTCATCCAACACCTGAACAAGATCCTCGGCAACGAGCTGGTGGCCATCAACCAGTACTTCCTGCACGCGCGCATGTACGAGGACTGGGGGCTGAAGAAGCTCGGCGAGCACGAGTATCACGAGTCGATCGACGAGATGAAGCACGCCGACAAGCTGATCAAGCGCATCCTGTTCCTCGAAGGCCTGCCCAACGTGCAGGACCTGGGCAAGCTGCTGATCGGCGAGAACACCAAGGAAATGCTCGAGTGCGACCTCAAGCTCGAGCACAAGGCCCACGCCGACCTCAAGGCCGGTATCGCCTACTGCGAGAGCATCGGCGACTACGCCAGCCGCGAACTGATGGAAGAAATCCTCTGCTCGGAAGAGGACCATATCGACTGGCTGGAAACCCAGCTGGGGCTGATCGAGGCGGTCGGCCTGCAGAACTACCTGCAGTCGCAAATGGACGAATAAACCCTATTGGCCAGATGAAGAACGGGAGCCAGTGGCTCCCGTTTTTTATTGCCGCTGCTCACTGGCTCAAGAAGGTCGTGGGAGGGACTTTCGGCTCGGGCATCCTGCCTCGCAATCCACGGGGATGTGGTGAATGCCGCAGCCCGTAAGGAACGGGCGCGGCGCTACCTCCTGCATCCATGCAGTCGTGGCCGCGACGAGGAGCGCCGCGAAAGCGCCACCCACCCTGGAACTTCAGCGCGCCTCCTCCTCCTTGACCCGGAACCAGGCGGCGTAGAGCGCCGGCAGGAACAGCAGGGTGAGCGCCGTCGCCACCACCAGGCCGCCCATGATGGCCACCGCCATCGGCCCGAAGAACACGCTGCGCGACAGCGGGATCATCGCCAGCACCGAGGCCAGCGCGGTCAGCACTATGGGCCTGAAACGCCGCACCGTGGCCTCGATGATGGCGTGCCAGCGGTCCAGGCCGGCGGCGATGTCCTGCTCGATCTGGTCGACCAGGATCACCGAGTTGCGCATGATCATGCCGGCCAGGGCGATGGTGCCGAGCATGGCGACGAAGCCGAACGGCTGGCGGAAGATCAGCAGGAACAGGGTCACCCCGATCAGCCCCAGCGGCGCGGTGAGAAACACCATGGCCGAGCGCGAGAAGCTTTTCAGCTGCAGCATCAGCAGGGTCAGCACCACCACGATGAACAGCGGCACCCCGGCGTTCACCGATTTCTGCCCGCGCGCCGAATCCTCCACCGTGCCGCCCACGTCCAGCAGGTAGCCGTCCGGCAGCTCGGCGCGGATCGGCTCCAGGGTCGGCAGGATCTGCGCCACCAGGCTGGCCGGCTGCTCCTTGCCGTAGACGTCGGCGCGTACGGTGACGTTGGGCAGCCGATTGCGGTGCCAGATGATGCCTTCCTCGAAGCCGTATTCCAGGGTCGCCACCTGCGACAGGGCCACGCTACGGCCGCTGTCGGTGGGCACCGCCAGGCTCGGCAGCAGGCTCAGCGACTGGCGCTCCTGCACGGTACCGCGCAGGAGAATCTCGATCAGCTCGTTGCCTTCGCGGTACTGGCTGACGCTGGTACCCGACAGCGCGCTCTGCAGGAAGCGCGACAGCTCGGCGGTGTTGACCCCCAGGGCGCGTGCGCGCTCCTGGTCGACGTTGAGGTAGATGACCTTGCTCGGCTCCTCCCAATCCAGGTGCACGTTGACCACATGGGGGTTCTCGCGCACCTTGGCCGCCACCTGGCGCGCCAGCGCACGCACCTCGTCGATATGCTCGCCGCTGACCCGGAACTGCACCGGGTAACCCACCGGCGGGCCGTTCTCCAGGCGACTGACGCGGCTGCGCAAGCCGGGGAATTCGTCGTTCATGGTCTGGATCAGCCAGCTGCGCAGGCGCTCACGCTCCTCGATGCTGCCCGCCAGCACCACGAACTGGGCGAAGCTGGCCGCCGGCAGTTGCTGGTCCAGCGGCAGGTAGAAGCGCGGCGAGCCGGTGCCGACGTAGGCCACGTAGTTGTCGATCCCAGGCTGCGTCTTGAGCAGCGCCTCCAGACGCTTGACCTGGGCCTCGGTGGCGGCGAGCGAGGCGCCCTCCTCCAGCTTGATGTCGACCATCAGCTCCAGGCGCCCGGAGGCCGGGAAGAACTGCTGGGGGACGAAACGAAACAGCAGCACGGCGGCGACGAACAGGCCTATGGTCAGCAGGATCACCGTCCGCCGCCGGCGCACGCACCACTCCACCGTGGCCCGCACGCGCCGGTAGAAAGGCGTCGCGTAGGGATCGTGGCCGGCGTCGCTGCCGCCGTGCTTGGCCGCGTGCAGCTTGGCCAGGTCAGGCAGCAGCTTGTCGCCCAGGTAGGGCACGAACATCACCGCGGCGATCCACGAGGCGACCAGGGCGATCACCACCACCTGGAAGATCGAGCGGGTGTACTCGCCGGTGCCGGACTGCGCGGTGGCGATCGGCAGGAAGCCGGCGGCGGTGATCAGGGTGCCGGTGAGCATGGGGAAGGCGGTGCTGGTCCAGGCGTAGCTGGCCGCCTTGAAGCGGTCGTAGCCCTGCTCCATCTTGATCGCCATCATCTCCACCGCGATGATCGCGTCGTCCACCAGCAGGCCGAGGCCAAGCACCAGGGCGCCGAGGGAAATCTTGTGCAGGCCGATCCCCAGGTAGTACATGCTGGCGAAGGTCATCGCCAGCACCAGCGGGATCACCAGCGCCACCACCAGGCCGGTGCGCAGGCCGAGTGAGAAGAAGCTGACCAGCAGCACGATCACCAGCGCCTCGACCAGCACGCGGACGAACTCGCCGACCCCGGTCTTCACCGCCGCCGGCTGATCCGACACCTTGCGCAGCTCCATGCCCAGCGGCAGGGTCTGCTGCAGGCGGGCGAACTCGCCCTCCAAGGCCTTGCCCAGCAACAGGATGTCGCCGCCAGCCTTCATCGATACCGCCAGGCCGATGGCGTCCTCGCCCATGAAGCGCATGCGCGGCGCGGGCGGATCGTTGAAGCCACGCTTGACCTCGGCCACGTCGCCGATGCGGAAGGTGCGGTCGCCGACGCGAATGGGGAAGTCGCGGATTTCCTCCACCGACTCGAAACGCCCGGTCACGCGCAGCTGGATGCGGTCGCTGACGGTCTCGAAGAAGCCGGCGGCGGCCACCGCGTTCTGCGCCTCCAGCGCCTGCTGCACCGCGGCCAGGGGCAGGCCGAGGGTGGCCAGCTTGGTGTTGGACAGCTCGATCCAGATCTTCTCGTCCTGCAGGCCGACCAGCTCCACCTTGCCGACGTCCTTGACCCGCTGCAGCTGCAGCTGGACGCGGTCGGCGTAGTCCTTGAGCACCGCGTAGTCGAAGCCGTTGCCGGTCAGCGCGTAGATGTTGCCGAAGGTGGTGCCGAACTCGTCGTTGAAGAACGGCCCCTGGATGCCGGCTGGCAGGGTGTGGCGGATGTCGCCGACCTTCTTGCGCACCTGGTACCACAGCTCGGGGATTTCCGAGCTGCGCATGGAATCGCGCGCCATGAAGGTCACCTGCGACTCGCCGGGGCGCGAGAAGCTGGTGATGCGGTCGTACTCGCCGGTCTCCATCAGCTTCTTCTCGATGCGCTCGGTGACCTGGCGCGACACCTCTTCGGCGCTGGCGCCCGGCCAGTTGGTGCGGATCACCATGGCCTTGAAGGTGAAGGGCGGGTCCTCGCTCTGCCCCAGCTTGGTGTAGGACAGCGCGCCGACCACGGCCAGCAGCAACATGATGTAGAGGACGATCTGGCGGTGGCGCAGCGCCCAGGCGGACAGGTTGAAGCTCATCCGGGCTTACTCCTTGGCGGCCAGTTCGACGTTGCGGTTGTCGCGGTCGACCGGGCGCACCTGCTGGCCCTCGCGCAGCACCTGCACGCCGGCGGCCACCACCCAGTCGCTCGCCGCCAGGCCTTCGAGCACCGGCACGCGGTCGTCGCCGTAAGCCCCGACGCGCACCGGGCGGCGCTGCACCTTGTGTTCCCTGGGCTCGACTACCCAGACGAAGGGCTGACCCTGCTCGGCGCTGAGCGCCGACAGTGGCACCGCCAGCGGCACCTCGCCGTTGCTGGCGATGAACACCCGCGCGCTCTGCCCCAGTTCGGCCGGCACCTTGCCCTCGGTGAAGGCGACGCGCGCGGCGAAGGTACGCGACTGCGGATCGGCGGCCGGCGCCATTTCGCGGATGCGCCCGGGGAAACGCTGATCCGGCTGCGACCACAGCTCCACCTCGACCGCCTGGCCGATCCGGAAGCGCTCGAAGCCCTGCTCCGGCAGGCTGATCAGCACCTCGCGCTCGCCGTCGGCGGCCAGGGTGAACACGGTCTGCCCGGCGGCCACCACCTGCCCCACTTCCACCGCGCGGCGGGCGATCACGCCGTCCTGGGAGGCGCGCAGCACGGCGTAGCCGGCCTGGTTGCGGGCCACGTCGTACTCGGCCTTGATCTGCTTGAGGCGCGCTTCGCCGGCGCGGTAGAGGTTCTCGGTATTGTCGTACTGCGAGCGGCTGACCAGGTTGCGCGCCAGCAGGGTCTTGTAGCGATCGCGCTCGGCGCGCACGGTCTGCAGGTTGGCCTCGGCGGCGGCCACCTGGGCGCGGATGGCCTCCAGCTGCAGGCGCACGTCCTGAGGGTCGAGCTCGGCCAGCGGCTGGTCCTTCTTCACCCGCGCGCCGACGTCCACCAGGCGCTTGGCCACCTTGCCACCGATGCGAAACGCCAGGTCCGGCTCGAAACGTGCGCGCACCTCGCCGGGGTAGCTGTCGACCAGGGCGCCGGCCGGTTGTGGCTGCACCACCATGGCCGGACGAATGGGTTGCTCGACCTGCTCGCCGTTGCCGCAGGCGGACAGCAGCAGGGCAAGGGTGAGGGACGCTACAAGAGGCATGGCATGGCGGAACATGGCGAATGACCTGTGACGACGAAGGTTTGGAATATTTGTACTGGCGGGTATAGTAAAAATAGCAAACTCACCAGTCCAGTATTAAAATCCGCCGATGCCTAACAAGTTGTTACCGCCCGCCGGTCCCGGTCGCCCCAAGGACCCCGCCAAACGCCAGGCCATTCTCGAAGCGGCCAAAACCCTGTTCCTGCGCCACGGCTACGATGGCAGCAGCATGGACGCCATCGCCGCGGAAGCCGGGGTGTCCAAGCTCACGGTGTACAGCCACTTCACCGACAAGGAGAGGCTGTTCTCCGCCGCGGTGAAGGCCAAGTGCGAGGAGCAGCTGCCCGAGCTGCTGTTCGAACTGCCGGCGGGCGTGCCGATCGAGACGGTGTTGCTGAGCATCGGCCGCGGCTTCCATGTCCTGGTCAGCAGCCGCGAATCGGTGG
The DNA here is from genome assembly GCF_003696305.1 of Pseudomonas sp. AOB-7. GTDB lineage: Bacteria > Pseudomonadota > Gammaproteobacteria > Pseudomonadales > Pseudomonadaceae > Aquipseudomonas. The sequence goes on from NZ_RFFK01000005.1 coordinate 197,954, forward strand.
AGCTGCACCGCATGATGGTCAGCCTGGCCAGTCAGGATCCCAAGTTGGCGCTGATGTTCTACCAGGCCGGGCCGCAGCGCGTGCTGCAGGAGATGGCGGCGCTGCTGCGCAAGGCCAACGCCAACGGCTTGCTGCAGATCGCCGACCCGCTGGGCGCAGCCGACCAGTTCTTCAGCCTGGTCAAGGGCGGCGCGCATTTTCGCCTGCTGATCGGTTGCTGCGCCCCGCTCGAGGGCGAGGCCGCCGAGCGGCACGTGCGCGAGGCGGTGGGACTGTTCCTGCGCGCCTATCGACGCTGAAGCCCGGGCTCCTGGGGGGCGCCGCCAGCAACCGGCTGCGCCCTAAGCCCCTTCCAGCTTCTTCTTCGGGTAGATGTCGTAGCGGCTGGACTTGCCCTCCAGCACGTAGCCGGGCTTCGCCCCGTCGATGGCCGGCGCCTTGCGCGGGCGCTTGACCACCACCCTATGGCTGGCCAGCGCCAGGGCCGCCTCCAGCAGCGCCGGGGCATCCAGGTCGTCGCCCACCAGCGGGCGGAACAGACGCATTTCCTTCTTCACCAGCGCGCTCTTGTCGCGATGGGGAAACATCGGATCGAGGTAGATCACCTGCGGCGGCTCGCCCTGCCACTGGCGCATCAGCTCGATGGCATTGCCCGTCAGCAGGCGCATGCGCGCGGCAATCGGCGCCACCTCCAGGCTCAGCTCGGCACGCGCCAGGCCGTCCTCGAGCAGGGCGGCGATCAACGGCTGACGCTCGATCAGGGTCATGCTGCAGCCCAGACTGGCCAGGACGAAGGCATCGCGCCCCAGCCCGGCGGTGGCGTCCAGCACCCGCGGACGGATGCCCGGCTGCACGCCGACCGCCTTGGCGATCATCTGCCCGCTGCCGCCGCCGAACTGACGGCGATGGGCCATGGCGCCCTCGACGAAGTCGACCCGCACCGGCCCCGGCGCCTTGTCGCCCAGCTCCGCCAGCTGCAGGCCGTCCGCGCCCAGTTGCAGGGCGAACTCGGCGTCGCCGCCCAGCGCCAGGCCGAGACGCGCCGCCCAGCGGGCCGCCGCCTCGGCGTAGAAAGGTTGCAGGGCATCCATGCGGATGCGGGCGCTATGCCGCTCGTCGCTCATCGGGAAATCTGCTCAAAAAACGTTCAACTGATCGACCGCGCGGCCGACAACCTCAACCAGCGGCATTCTGCCAGACCCAGCCCCCTGCGCCGCAAAGAGTTTGCCCATGTTCGACGCCCTCTCCGCCCCCGCCCCGCCGCCAACCCGACACGCACACTCGCCCGCGAGGACGAACTCGACGCCGGCATGCGCGAATCGCTCGACTATCAGATACTCCGTCGCACCCTCGGCGCCTACGACCAGATGGCCCAGCTCGGCCGCTTCGAGTTCGCCGACGGCCGCAGCGGCCAGGCCGCCGATCTGCTGCTGGCCAAGCGCTGAGTGCGGTCTCCGTAGCCCGGATGCAATCCGGGAGCGGTCATGCGGTTCTGCGCCGGATTGCATCCGGGCTACGCGCTAGAGCAACCCCAGCTGCTCCAGCTCCGCCTCGACCTGCAAGGTCGGCAGCTCCGCCAGGCCAGGCAGGCGCAGGCGCAATTGCTGGTGGAAACGCCGTGCCAGCTGCGGCGCCAGGCGATTGTCGGCGGTGTGGACGAAGACATGGGGGCGTCGCCCCTCCTCGATCCAGGCGGCGACCTTGTCCAGCCAGGGCGTCATGAAGGGGTCGTTGGCGAGCAGCTCGGGATGGCCGATAAAACGCAGCTGCGGGCTCTGGCTGAAGGCCGTGGGGCGGGTCGGCAGGCGCGGCTTCTTGGCCTGGGCATGCAACACCGCCGGCGCCTGCGACGCGCAGCTGAACAGGGCGCGCGAGTCCAGGCAGATACGCTCGATACCGCGCTCCAGCAACAGGCGATTCAAGGCGCGCTCGGCTTCGCCCTTGGCGAAGAACTGTGCATGACGCACCTCGATGGCCAGCGGCCAAGCGCCCCACCACTCGACGAAGGCCGCCAGCTCGTCCAGCCGTGACGGACCGAAGCTGGCCGGCAGCTGCAGCCAGTAGGGTGCGACGCGTTCGCCGAGCGGCGCCAGCAACCGACGAAAACGCTCTACCGCCTCCAGCTGTTGGCACAGGTCGTCGCCGTGGCTGATATCGCGCGGCAGCTTGGCGCAGAAACGAAAGTGCGCCGGCATCTGCTCGGCCCAGCGCGCCACGGTCTGCTCGCTGGGGCGGGCGTAGAAGGTGGTATTGCCCTCCACGGCGTTGAATACCTGGGCATAACGACTGAGGAAGTCGGCCGCTCGGGTGTCGCCGGGGTAGAGCGTGGACCGCCAGGCCGCCTCACTCCAGGAGGGGCAGCCGAGGTAGTACGGCAACATCAGAACCTGTTTACGATCTGCTGCGCGTCGGCCCTGCTGCGTTGAAACCAGGCTCGGAATGCTCATTTACAACAGTAAACTCCGCTTCCTCGCCTGATTTCGCCTTGCATGGCTCTAGCTCGAGAGATCCTAAACACGTTCTCAGGCGTAGAGGTCGAGACCGAGCACTTGCTGCGCGTCAGCCTCGCTGGCGTAGCTGGCGGTGGCGCCGTAGCTGGCCAGCGCCTGGGCGGCGCGGTTGCTCAGCGCGGGTTGCGGGTAACCGATATCCTGGGCGCGCGCCGGCAGGCTGTCGCCATTGCCGCTGCTGGCCTGCACCCGGCGGATCTGCGGGGTCTGTTCCAGGCCCTGGCTACTGGCCGGGGCGGCCGGCTGCTCACGTTGTACCTCGACCTCGCGCTGCGCCTCGCGATAGGGCGTGACCGCAGTCCCCGAACGGGGGCCGCGATCCGGCGAATAGGAAGGTAGGTAGGCGTCGATGCGCATCTACAACTGCTCGGTGGGCTCGGCTGGAAGGTAGACAGTGCTGGCAATGTAGCGGCGCCCGGCGGGCTTGGCAAATACCTTCGGGCCGCCTGCCTTTGCCGGGCGACCGGGGGTCATGCCGGCGGCGCCTTGGGCGTGGCCACCTGATCGCGCAGGTAGACCGGCTGGGCCTGGTCGGCCGCCACGGCCTCGCCGCGCGCCCAGGCGAATTGCGCCAGGCTCAGCAGATCCTCGGCGTGGGGCAGCAGGCTGCCGTCCATGGCCGCCGGTTTGAGCGCGATGCGCGCGGCATAGCTACCCCAGCCGGTGCCGGCGCCGAACCAGTCGCCGCTCGCGCCGCGCGGCGCCTCGGCCTGCTCCGGCGGCAGTACCGCCTCCTGGCCGAGCAGGCGCATCTCGCCGGCCTCGGCGTGGTAGCAGCCCCAGTACACCTCGTCCATGCGCGCATCGATGGCTGCCGCCACCTGGCGCGCGCCCTGCTCGCGCAGCGCGCGCTGGGCCAGCACCGCCAGGTTCGACACCGGCAGCACCGGACGCTCGAGGGCGAAGGCCAGGCCCTGGACCACGCCGATGGCGATGCGCACCCCGGTGAAGGCGCCCGGGCCGCGGCCGAAGGCGATGGCATCCAGCTGCGCGGCGGCGATGCCGGCCTCGCCCAGCAGTTGTTGGATCATCGGCAGCAGGCGTTGGGCGTGCAGGCGCGGCGCCACCTCGTAGTGGCTGAGCACGCGGCCATCGTGCAGCAGGGCGACGGAACAGGCTTCGGTGGCGGTATCCAGGGCCAGGATCGTGGTCATCGGGTTCGCATGGCTGAAGAAAAAGAGCCGGCATTAGACCGGCTCGAGGCTTTTTTTTCCAGCACCAGGATGGTCACAGGCCGCTAGCGTGCGACCGGCGGACGCCCTTACCAGGGCTCGACCACCGGCTCGGCTTCCCAGGCCTGCAGCGGCGCCTTGGACCACGTGCCGTAGGTTGCGTTGGGGAACACGATCCACTCGCTGCCCCATTTGCCCGCCTCGCTGGCCACGGTAGTGCGCTGCTGATCCAGCGGCGTCTTGCGAAAACGCGCGTCGAAATCGTGCAGGGTATCGCCGAGCAGCAGCACGATCTGGTGCTCGGCGCTGACGATGGCGCGCCGCTCGACCTTGGGCGGGCCGAGCAACAGCACACTCTCCTCCGAGACCTGGGGAAGGCCGAGTTTGCTCAGGGTGGCCAGGGTGTGCTGCTTCTGCTCGTCGGCGCGGTCGGAGATATAGCGGATGGTCACGCCGAGCTGGTCGGCGTGCTGCAGAAACTGCTTGGCACCTGGGATGAGCGTGGGCGTGCCGTCGCGCTCCCAGGGCAGCCAGGTGTCCCAGGCGTCGTATTGGTGACAACTGGCCAGGTCGCGCGCCAGCAGCGCGCTGTTGTCGATCACGGTTTCGTCCAGGTCGGTGACGATGGCCAGCTTGGACGGGTCTTTCGCCGCCGCCACGGCCGCGTCCAGCTTCTGCGTGGCGATATTGTAGGCCTGCAGCTGCAGCGCCTGGATTTCCGCCGACTGCTGCTGGAAACGCAGGCCCATGGCGAACTCGGCAACCGCGCACTCCTGCTTGGCTTGTGCCTTGCTGTCGGCGAACGCCGCGCAACTGCCCAGCAGCGTTATGGCCAGGCCCAGCCAGATGACACCCTTTCCTGTTTTCTCGGTCATTGCACGCCCTCTCTTCCTTAGTGGTTCACGGATCGACATGCCCATGGCAAGCGCCGGGCAGCCGGAGACTAGCGTCGCCGATGGTAGAAAGGCTGACGAGCACAGCCATGCCCGAGAGCGACCCGGACTTATCCATGCACCACAAACGACAAAGGCCCCTTGCGGGGCCTTTGTCCATGGGCAACTGGCGGGAAAACTCAGGCCAGCGCGGCCAGGGTCTTGGCGGTGATTTCCTCGACGCTGCCGACGCCCGGGATGTGGCTGTACTTCGGCGTGCCGGTGGCGGCGGACAGCTGCTGGTAGAAGTCCACCAGCGGCTTGGTCTGCGAGTGGTACACGGACAGGCGATGACGCACGGTCTCTTCCTTGTCGTCTTCGCGCTGCACCAGGTCTTCGCCGCTGACGTCGTCCTTGCCGGCAACCTTCGGCGGGTTGTATTCGGTGTGGTAGACGCGGCCCGAGGCCGGGTGCACGCGACGGCCGGACAGACGCTTGACGATTTCCTCGTCGTCGACGGCGATCTCGACCACGTTGTCGATGGTCACACCGGCTTCCTTCATGGCCTCGGCCTGCGGGATGGTGCGCGGGAAGCCGTCGAACAGGAAGCCCTTGGCACAATCGGGCTGGGCGATGCGCTCCTTGACCAGGTTGATGATCAGGTCGTCGGAGACCAGGCCGCCCGCGTCCATCACGCTCTTGGCCTTCAGGCCGAGCTCGGTGCCCGCCTTGACCGCCGCGCGCAGCATGTCGCCGGTGGAGATTTGCGGAATACCGAATTTCTCGGTGATGTAGCGAGCCTGGGTACCTTTGCCGGCACCGGGCGCCCCCAGCAGAATCACGCGCATCGATGTGCTCCTCAAGATTTATGTAGAAATCGGTCGGACCGCCTCAAAGGGCCAGTCTCTTGGATGTTGTGCGGCAGCTGTGGCGGCCAAAAGGTTGATCAAGATACACAGCGCCCCCCAGGCACACAAGCCGCCGAAAGTCGGATAAAAACCCTCCTGCCGACGGCTCGGACGCCCCTGCGGACGCGCCTTACCCGGGTGTCCGCGGAGCCGCGCGGCGGCTCAACCGGTATTGCGCAAACCGGCGGCGATACCCGCCACGCTGACCAGCAGCGCCTGCTCCAGAGGGCTCTCCGGCGCCTGTTCACGCAGCCGGCAGCGCGCCAGCAGCTCGGCCTGCAACAGGTGCAAGGGATCGAGGTAGGTGTTGCGCACGCTGATCGATTCCAGGGTCTCGGCGCTGTGCGCGAGCAGCCGCGACTGCCCGGTCAGCTCCAGCACTGCGGCGCAGGCCTGCGACAATAGGTCGCGTAACTGCGCCCCCAGCGGACGCAGCGCCGGCTCGACCAGACGCTCGTCGTACAGCGCGGCGATGCTAGCGTCGGCCTTGGCCAGCACCATCTCGAGCATGTCGATGCGGGTGCGGAAGAACGGCCAGTGCTCGCGCATGCCTTTCAGCAGCTCGCCGTCGCCGCCGGCCAGGGCCTGACCCAAGGCCTGCTCCCAGCCGAGCCAGGCCGGCAGCATCAGCCGCGTCTGGGTCCAGGCGAAGATCCACGGAATCGCCCGCAGGCTCTCCACCCCGCCCTCGCGGCGCTTGGCCGGACGGCTGCCCAGCGGCAGGCGCCCCAGCTCCTGCTCCGGGGTGGCCTGGCGGAAATACTCGACGAACTGCGGGTGCTCGCGCACCACGCCGCGGTAGGCACTCACGCCGGCGGCGGCCAGGCGATCCATCATCGCCCGCCAGCTCGGTTCGGGGGCCGGCGGCGGCAGCAGGGTGGCCTCCAGCACGGCGGCCAGGTAGAGGTTGAGGTTCTGTTCGGCGATATCCGGCAGGCCGAACTTGAAACGAATCATTTCGCCCTGCTCGGTGGTGCGGAAGCGTCCGGCCACCGAGCCCGGCGGCTGCGACAGGATCGCCGCGTGGGCCGGACCGCCGCCGCGGCCGACGGTGCCGCCGCGGCCGTGGAACAGCAGCAACTCGACCTGGTGCTCGCGGCACAGGCGCACCAGCGCTTCCTGGGCGCGGTACTGGGCCCAGGCGGCGGCGGTGGTGCCGGCGTCCTTGGCCGAGTCGGAGTAGCCGATCATCACCTCCTGCGGCCCGTGCAGACGCGCGCGGTAGCCCGGCAGGCCGAGCAGGCGGTCGATCACCGGGCCGGCGTTATCCAGGTCGGCCAGGGTTTCGAACAGTGGCACCACGCGTATCGGCCGGCGCAACCCGGCCTCCTTGAGCAGCAGTTGCACCGCCAGCACGTCGGAGGCGGCGCCGGCCATCGAGATCACGTAGGAGCCCAGCGAGGCGGCCGGCGCGGCGGCCACCTCGCGGCAGGTGGCGAGCACCTCGGCGGTGTCGGCCGAGGGCCGGTAGTCGCTCGGCAGCAGCGGCCGACGGTTGTCCAGCTCGCACTGCAAAAAGCTCAGCCGCGCCGCCTCGTCCCACTCGGCGTAGCGGCCCAGGCCCAGGTAGTCGGTGATTTCCGTGAGCGCCGCGGCATGCCGACTGGAGTCCTGGCGCACGTCCAGGCGCACCAGGAACAGGCCGAAGGTGGCCGCCCGGCGCAGGCAGTCGAGCAGCGGGCCGTCGGCGATCACGCCCATGCCGCAGGCGTGCAGCGACTGGTAGCAGAGCTGCAGCGGCGCCAACAGGTCGTGGTTGTCCTGCAGCACCGCGGCGCTCGGCGCCACTTGCGCGGCGAGCGCCTGCTGCGCCCAGCTGCGGGTCTCGCGCAGGCGTTCGCGCAGTTGCTTGAGCAGCGCCCGGTAGGGCTCGGCACTGTCGCCGACCTGGGCGCGCAGCTCGGCGCTGGCCTGCTGCATGGACAGCTCGGCGGCCAGCTGGTCGACGTCGCGCAGGTACAGGTCGGCAGCCATCCAGCGCGCCAGCAGCAGCACCTCGCGGGTGACCCGGGCGGTGACGTTGGGGTTGCCGTCGCGGTCGCCGCCCATCCAGGAGGCGAAGCGGATCGGCGCCGCCTCCAGCGGCAGGCGCAGGCCGGTGGCGGCCTGCAGGCTGCGGTCGGCGCGGCGCAAAAACTGCGGCACGGCCTGCCACAGCGAGTGCTCGATCACCGCGAAGCCCCACTTGGCCTCGTCCACCGGGGTCGGCCGGCTGCGACGGATCTCCTCGGTATGCCAGGCCTCGGCGATCAGCCGCTGCAGGCGCTGGACGCTGCGCTCGCGCTCGTCCGCCAGCAGGTCGCTGTGATCCAGCGCCGCCAGCTGTGCGGCGATGGCGTCGTACTTCTGGATCAGGGTGCGCCGCGCCACCTCGGTGGGGTGGGCGGTGAGCACCAGTTCGATATCCAGGCGGCCGAGCTGACGGGCCAGCTCGTCGGGCTTCTGCCCGGCGGCGAGCAGGCGCGCCAGCAGCTCGTCGAGCACGCGCAACTCGAACGGCTCGGGCTCGTCGCCGCGGCGACGACGCACGCGGTGCTGCTGCTCGGCGATATTGGCCAGGTTGAGGAACTGGTTGAAGGCCCGCGCCACCGGCAGCAGCTCGTCGTCGGCGAGATCGCCGAGGGTGCTGGCCAGCTGCTCGGCGCCGGCCGCCGAGCCGCGCCGGCCGGCCTTGGCGCCCTTGCGGATGCGCTCGATCTTGTCGAGAAACTCGGCGCCCAGCTGGGTGCTGATGGTTTGTCCGAGCAGTTCGCCGAGCAGGTGCACCTCTTCACGCAGGCGCGCATCGATTTCCGCCATATCGCCCTCTCCTTCCAAGCCGCGGCTTGCGCCACACAGGCCTCAAGAGTGCCCAGCGCGCCAACTTCTTACAAGGGCGCGACGCACGGCGCGGCGGCCGCGCGTAGTGGGTCTAGGCTTGAGATAGGCGCTTGCGGCGTCCGCCAGCCGGTCACCGCCGGCGCCGTCCATCAGGAGCCCTATCATGAAAATTCGAGAGTTGGTCAACCATTGGGAACAGAACGCCCGGGGCCGCCTGACCCCGAGTCAATACCACATCCACCTGGATATCGAAGCCGCCGCGCGCCTGGCGGCCCTGACCGAGATGTATCCCAAGCATCACGCCGAGGAACTGCTCGGCGAGCTGATCGGCGCGGCGCTGGAAGAGCTGGAGGCCAGCCTGCCCTACGTGCAGGGCAGTCAGGTGGTGGCGCAGGACGAACAGGGCGACCCGCTGTACGAGGACATCGGCCCCACCCCGCGCTTTCTCGCCCTGTCGCGCAAGTACCTGCGCGAGCTGAGCGCCCAGGCCAAGGGCGCGGCGCACTGAACGCCCGCTTGTCCGCCGGCGACGCGCCTTACTGCAGCGCCGGGGTGTCCTGGCCCATGCAGCGCACGGCCTGCTTCTTGTTGTCCACCAGCACGCCGGTGAGGCCCTTCTGCTGGGTGTCGAACAGCACCAGCACGCCGTCGATGCACTGCGCCACCTGGCTGGCCGGCTTCAGCGAGACCTTGTAGTCCTCGCCGGGCACGGTCTTGAGCATGGTGAAATCCGACAGCAGCAGGGCGTCCTCGGGCTTGGCCATGTGCAGGTAGCCGTAGTACCAGAGCACGCCGATGGTGCCGACTATGCTGGCGATGCCGGTAAGGATCAGGGGAATGGGGTCACGTTCGGTCATTGCGGACTCTCGATTGCGGATTCGGTGGCCGGCGGCCGGCGTTCGACGAAGGCCTGCGGGGCGCTGACGAACTCCAACAGCAGCTGGCGCCAGGCCGGCTCGGCGAAGGTTTGCACGTGTTGCCCGCGGGTCGCCTGGAAGGCGCGCGGCGGGCGCGCAGCTTGATACAACAGGCGACCATTGGCAAATGGCACCACCTCGTCGTCAGCGCTGTGCAGGATCAGCAGCGGCAGGCCTTCGAGGGCGGCGATGCCGTGGATGGCGCTGTCGCCGTCGGGGATCAGCCAGGACAGCGGCACCTGCAGCGGCCAGGTCAGCCAGGAGCGACTCAAGGCATGGCGGGCGACGCCGCGGTAGCTGGCCGGTACCCCGTCGAGCGCCAGGGCGTGCAGCGCCGCGCGGCGCTGCGGGCGTTCGCTCAGGTAGTGCACGGCCAGCGCACCGCCCAGGCTCTGGCCGAGCAGGATCAGCGGCTTGCCCTGCACCTCGGGCGCCTGCTCCAGCCAGGCGAAGGCGGCGTCGATGTCCTGGTACACCGCCGGCAGACTGGGCTTGCCCTCGGACAGGCCGTAACCGCGGTAATCGAGCATCAGCACCTGGTAGCCCTGGGCCGGCAGCCAGTAAGCACCGCCCAGGTGCCAGGCCAGGTTGCCGCCGTTGCCGTGCAGGTGCAGCACCGTACCCTTGACCGCCACTCCGGGCTTGGCCGGCAACCACCAGGCATGCAGGCGCGTGCCGTCGGCGGCGCTCAGGTGGATATCGCGGTACTCCAGCTCGGCCCGCGCCGGGGTGAACGGCAGCCCCGGTTCGGGATAGAACAGCAGGCCGCTGCAGCCGCTCAGCAGGCCGCCGAGCAGCCCGACCAGCAGCAGGCGCAGTTTACTTGCCACCGCCGCGCACCTCTTCGCGGGCCTGGAAGGTGGCGGCGTAGACGCGCTCGGCCAGGCGCGAGAACGGCAGGCTCTGGATCCACACCGTGCCGCTGCCCTTGAGCGTGGCCAGGAGGATGCCCTCGCCGCCGAACAGCATGCTCTTCAGCCCGCCGGCCAGGGCGATGTCGTAGTCGATGCCGTCGCTGAAGGCCACCAGGCAGCCGGTATCCAGGCGCAGGGTCTCGCCATTCAGCTGCTTGCGGATCACCGTGCCGCCGGCGTGCACGAAGGCCAGGCCGTCGCCTTCGAGCTGCTGCAGGATGAAGCCCTCGCCGCCGAAGAAACCGGCGCCGATGCGCTTGTTGAAGCGGATGCCGATGCGCGTGCCGTGGGCGGCGCAGAGAAAGGCGTCCTTCTGGCAGATCAGCCGGCCGCCGACCTGGGCCAGGTCGATCGGCACCACGGTGCCCGGATAGGGCGCGGCGAAGGCGACCCGCGCCTGGGTTTTGCCGGCATTGCTGAAGTGGGTCATGAACAGCGACTCGCCGGTGAGCAGGCGCTTGCCGGCGCCCCACAGCTTGCCCAGCAGGCCGCTGGCCGAGCCGTCACCCATGCGCGTCTCGAAGCGCACGCCCTCGGTCATGTAGTTCATCGCCCCGGCTTCGGCGATTACCGTCTCGCCGGGGTCGAGGACGATCTCCACCGACTGCGCCGAGCTGCCGAGGATTTCGTAGTCGAGTTGATGGCTGGGCATCAAGCAGCTCCTTGCAGGTAAGCCCGGCGGCAATCCGGGCGTCGGGCTGAGCGAGGTGGAGCTTCGCCGCTGCGCACCTCGACCCAACCTGCGACCTGCCACAGCCCCGCAGGTCGGGTTGAGCGCAGCGAAACCCAACGCAAGTCAGAGGATGTTCGCGTAGTCGGCTTCGATGCGATCCAGGCTCAGGTGGTTGAGGAAGTTGGAGAAGCACATCCAGGCCGACAGCGCATTCATGTCCTGGAACTGCGGCGGCAGGTACTTGGGCGGCCGCACCAGGCCCTCGTCCACCAGTTTGCGCAGGGTGCGCATGTCTTCCAGGGTGGTCTTGCCGCAGAACAGCAGCGGGATCTGCTCCAGCTTGCCCTTGCGCACCGCCAGCTGGATGTAGTTGTAGATCAGGATGAAACCCTTGAGGTAGGACAGGTCCTTGGTGAACGGCAGGCCGGTCGGCAAGGAGCCGCGGAACACCCGGCTGGCATTGCTGTAGCCGCCTTCCAGGCCGTAGCCCTGCTCGCGGAAGAACTCGAACACCTCGAGGAAATCGGCGCCCTCCTCGGCCATGTGGATGGCGCGGGTGCGGTTGGTCAGCTTGCGCAGGCGCGTGGGGTAGGAGGCGAAGGCGATCACCTCCATCAGGATCGCCAGGCCCTCCTGGGTCACCGTCGACGAGGGCGGGCCCTTGGCCAGGAAGGTGCAGATCGGCTGGGCCAGACCGTTGAGCGTGGTGCCGACGTGCACCAGGCCTTCGTGCACCTCCAGCGCCTTAACGTCGCGCTCGTTGAAGCGCGCGTCGCTGCGGATCTTGATGTAGTCGGCGCCGGCCGCGGCATCGGCGAGGATGCCGTCGGACTCGAAGACGCGGATGGTGTCGTCGCCGAACACCCCGGCCAGGCGCTGCTGCAGGATGCTCACCGCATCGGTGGCGCCGAGCAGCTTGGGCTCGTCCTCGAGGTCGCCGCGCGCGGCGATGTTGTTGAGGTAGTCCGAGAGCATCAGGCCGAGGTCGGCCAGGGTCGGGTCGCCGGCATGGAAGGCATCGGAGGCGGCGCCGTAGAGCTCCTGGCTGATCAGGCCGAAGTCCTCGGTACCACGCGCCTCGAGCATGCGGATGACCATGCGGTATTCCTTGCACATGCGCCGCATGATCTGCCCGACCGGGTTGAACTGGCCGAGCTGGCGGGTGATGTCGCGCTCGATGTTCTGAAATTCCAGCTTCTTCGCCGCGGCGTCGAAGGCCAGCGGGCGGCCCAGGTAGTAGTCGCGATCCACCGCCGGCAGGGCCTTGCCCTTGGCCTTGAGGAAGGCGTCGCGGACGCCGTCGTCCCACTTCACCGCATCGAGCACGCGGATCGGCGTCTGCGCCTCGACGATGCGGTCGCTCAGGGCACGGATGCCCAGTTGGTAGTCGTCCAGTTTCTGCTGGCTGTTCATCGCAATTCCTAGTCGCCGGCCCGCTGGTAGCGCGCCACCTCGACGAACAGATCGGCGTTGGCCGGGTCGTCGAGGTAGGCGAACACCTGGTCCAGCGAGCTGGTGATCAGCGCGCCGTCGCCTTCGGGCATGCTTACCGTCTCGCCCTCCAGCAGGCCCTTGCTCATGTCCTGGAGGATGCGCTCGGTATCCAGGTTGTACACCACCAGCTCGTTGCTGCGGGTCAGCTCGAAACCGGCGATGGCGAAGTTGGCGCCCAGGCTCTTCGGCAAGCCGGCGGACAGGTACCAGCGGCGGCCGTGGTGGGCGACGGTGAAACCGAATTCCTCGAGGCTGTCGAGGTTGTCCGGGCTGCCCTCGTAGATGCGTGCCTTGTACAGGTTGGAGCCGGCCCGACTGACCTCCAGATAGAGCTGCTCGCCCCACTCGTCCTGACGGGTCCACTCGCCCAGCAGCGGCATGGGCGCCGCCTCGTTGGCCGGAATCGGGTCCTTGAAGGTGACCAGGCAACCAGTCAACAGCAGGAAGGACAAGGCGACCACTGCGCGCCAGGCTTTCATTTCGCTCTCCTTGTGAAGACCGTTCGACCCCGTGGCCGACGGTTTACAACCCCAGAACCAGGTTCATATAGCGTTTAAGGATGGCCAGCATTCCCTCGCTGTCCAGATGCTCGACGCCGTCCAGCAGGCCCTGATACTCCATCCGCACGATGGTGGCCGTCAACAGCACGGCATCCTGCTCCGGCTGGCGCGAACCGAGCACCTCGAAGAAGTGGGTGACGCCCTGCTGGAGGATCTGCCGGTGGGCGCGCACCAGGTCGCGCAGGCGCGGATTGAGCAGCGCTTCCTGCTGGAACGCCTGCTCGGCGATCAGGTGGTCGCGGCGTTCGCGCAACTGGCGCTGCACGTACTGCACCGCCAGCGCGGCGATCTCGTCGGCCAGCTGCCGGCGCGCCGCCTCGCTGCCGTCCAGACGACCGACCAGATTCGCCAGCAGGCCCTGGGTACTGTCCCAGAAGGCCGCCATCTGCGCCGCGCTGCGCTCGACGAACTGGGCGAAGGTGTCGGTGATGAGGTCGTCGATGTCCTTAAAGTAGTAGGTGGTGGCCGACAGCGGCACCTGCGCCTCGGCCGCCACCGCGCGATGGCGCACGGCGCGCACGCCGTCGCGCACGATAATGCGCATGGCGGCGTCGAGAATCGCCTGACGGCGCTGCTCGCTGCCCTGACGGCTGGCCTTGCGGCCCTGGTACTGGACGCTTTCGGCGACGGCATTGGCCGCCTGGGTGGCACTCGGGGGGGCAGGCGCACGGCTCACGGCAGGTCGATCCTCTACGTTCCGGTTATGACATAGCAGAGTAATGGGTTCGGTAGACAAGCAAAAGATTGCGCAGTTGCCGGCGCCCGGCAGGCAGCCCGGGCGCAACAAAAAGCCGCCCGGAGGCGGCTTGTGGCGAGAACCTCAGGCCTGCGGGCGCATGTGCGGGAAGAGGATCACGTCGCGGATCGACGGCGAGTTGGTCAGCAGCATCACCAGGCGGTCGATGCCGATGCCTTCGCCGGCGGTCGGCGGCATGCCGTACTCCAGGGCGCGGACGAAGTCGGCATCAAAGTGCATGGCCTCGTCGTCACCGGCGTCCTTGTCGGCCACCTGCTGCATAAAGCGCGCGGCCTGGTCTTCGGCGTCGTTGAGCTCGGAATAGGCGTTGGCGATCTCGCGGCCGCCGATAAACAGCTCGAAGCGGTCGGTGACACTCGGGTCGTCGTCGCTGCGACGGGCCAGCGGCGAAACCTCGAACGGATAGCGGGTGATGAAGTGCGGCTGCTCCAGCTTGTGCTCGACCAGCTCCTCGAAAATCATCACCTGCAGCTTGCCCAGGCCTTCGAAGCCGAGCACCTTGGCGCCGGCCTGCTTGGCGATGGCGCGAGCCTTGTCGATGTCGTTGAGGTCTGCGGCGGTGATGTCCGGGTTGTACTTGAGGATCGAGTCGAACACCGACAGGCGCACGAAGGGCTCGCCGAAGTGGAACACCTTGTCGCCGTAGGGCACGTCGGTGGTACCCAGCACGGCCAGGGCCAGCTCGCGGAACAGCTCCTCGGTCAGGTCCATGTTGTCTTCGTAGTCGGCGTAGGCCTGGTAGAACTCGAGCATGGTGAACTCGGGGTTGTGCCGGGTGGAGACGCCTTCGTTACGGAAGTTGCGGTTGATCTCGAAGACTTTCTCGAAGCCGCCGACCACCAGCCGCTTGAGGTACAGCTCCGGGGCGATGCGCAGGAACATCTGCATGTCCAGGGCATTGTGGTGGGTCTCGAAGGGCTTGGCCGCGGCGCCGCCGGGGATGGTCTGCAGCATCGGGGTTTCCACTTCGAGGAAACCGCGCTCGCTGAGGAAGCGGCGGATATGACCGATCACTTGGGAACGCACGCGGAAGGTGTCGCGCACCTCCTCGTTGACGATCAGGTCGACGTAGCGCTGGCGGTAGCGCTGCTCGGTGTCGGTGAGGCCGTGGTGCTTGTCCGGCAGCGGGCGCAGCGACTTGGTCAGCAGGCGCACGTTCTGCATGTCGACGTACAGGTCGCCCTTGCCGGAACGGGCCAGGGTGCCCTCGGCGGCGATGATGTCGCCCAGGTCGAAGTGCTTGACCGCGTCCAGCTGCTCGGCCGGCAGGGTCTTGCGGTTGACGTAGACCTGCAGGCGCCCGGAAGTGTCCTGGATGACCATGAAGGCGCCGCGGTTGAGCATGATGCGCCCGGCGACCTTGACCGGAATGGCGGCCGCTTCCAGCTCTTCCTTGGTCTTCTCCGCGTACTCTTTCTGCAGCTCGGCGCACAGGCTGTCGCGGCGGAAATCGTTGGGGAAGGCATTGCCCTGCTCACGGACGGCAGCCAGCTTTTCCTTGCGCTGGGCAATCAGCTTGTTTTCTTCGTGCTGCCGTTCTTCGTGGGAGAGGCTTTGCGGGTCGAGTTGTTGGTCGCTCATGGTCGTTATCTGCCTGACGCGTAAATGCAAAGGGGGTTTAGGAGGGTTACAGGCCCTGCTTGAGGCTAGCCTCGAGGTACTGGTCGAGGTCGCCATCGAGGACCTTCTGGCAGTCGCTACGCTCGACGCCGGTGCGCAGATCCTTGATGCGCGAGTCATCGAGCACATAGGAACGGATCTGATGCCCCCAGCCGATGTCCGACTTGCTGTCTTCCAGGGCCTGCGAGGCGGCGTTGCGCTTCATCATCTCCAGCTCGTACAACTTGGCCCGCAGCATTTTCATGGCGGTGTCCTTGTTGGCGTGCTGGGAGCGTTCGTTCTGGCAGGCCACCACGGTGTTGGTCGGCACGTGGGTGATACGCACCGCCGAATCGGTGGTGTTGACGTGCTGACCGCCGGCGCCGGAGGAGCGGTAGGTGTCGATGCGCAGGTCGGACGGGTTGATCTCGATCTCGACCTTGTCGTCGATCTCGGGCGACACGAACACCGCCGAGAACGAGGTGTGGCGACGGGCGCCGGAGTCGAACGGGCTCTTGCGCACCAGGCGGTGCACGCCGATCTCGGTACGCAGCCAGCCGAAGGCGTACTCGCCCTTGATGTGCACGGTGGCGCCCTTGATGCCGGCGACTTCGCCCTCGGACAGTTCGATGATGGTGGCATCGAAGCCGCGCTTGTCGGCCCAGCGCAGGTACATGCGCAGCAGGATATTGGCCCAGTCCTGCGCTTCGGTGCCGCCGGAGCCGGCCTGGATATCCAGGTAAGCGTTGTTGGGGTCCATCTCGCCGCTGAACATGCGGCGGAATTCCAGCTTCTCGAGGATGTCGCGCAGGCGTTCGACTTCGGCGACGATGTCGTTCACCGCGCCTTCGTCGTTTTCTTCGGCGGCCATTTCCAGCAGATCCTTGGAATCGGCCAGGCTGCCGGTGAGGTCGTCGATGGTCTCGACGATCTGCGCCAGCATGGCGCGCTCGCGGCCCAGGTTCTGCGCGTACTCGGGGTTGTTCCAGACGCTGGCGTCTTCCAGCTCGCGGTTTACTTCGACCAGACGATCATGCTTGTGATCGTAGTCAAAGATACCCCCGAATGCTCTGGGTCCGCTCGGACAGGTCCTTGATGGCGTTGAGGATCGGATTGATTTCCATGGTAGTCGGCGCTCGCGGCAAATCGGACGGAAAAGCCGGCGATTATACCCGAGCCAGCACGGCCTGGCAGCCCGTTATGGGCGACCAATCAGCGCTCTCTGGATCAACGGCGCAGGCGTTCGCCTGAGCGCGGCCTCAACTGGGCTCGAGTTCGCGCACCGACACGCCCAGCGCCGGCCACCGCGCGTCCTCGGCGATCAGCGTTGCGGCCTTCTCGGCGATCATCAGCACCGGCGAGCAGGTGTTGCCGGAGACGATGCTTGGCATGATCGAGGCATCGGCGATGCGCAGCCCGGCGATGCCGTGCACGCGCAGGCGGGCGTCGACCACCGCGTCGCGGCCCTGACCCATGGCGCAGGTGCCCACCGGGTGGAAGATGGTGGTGCCGATCTCCCCCGCCGCCCGCTGCAGATCGTCCTCGCTGCGATAATCCGGCCCCGGTTTGTATTCCTGCGGGCCATAGGGCGCCAGCGCCGGGGCGGCGACGATGCGCCGGGTCAGGCGGATGGCGTCGGCCGCCACCTGCAGGTCGCGTTCGTCGCTCAGGTAGTTCGGCTGGATCGATGGCGCGACGGCTGCGTCCACGGAGGCGATCGCGACACGCCCGCGGCTGTGCGGACGCAGGTTGCACACCGAAGCGGTGAAGGCCGGGAAATCGTGCAACGGCTCGCCGAAACGCTCCAGCGACAGCGGCTGCACGTGGTACTGCAGGTTGGCGCGGGCCTGACCGGGATCGGATTTGGCGAAGGCGCCGAGCTGGCTGGGCGCCATCGACAATGGCCCACTGCGCTTGAGCAGGTACTCCAGGCCCATGCCCAGCTTGCCCCAGGGGCTGGCGGCGATGCGGTTGAGGGTCTTTACGCCGTTGACCCGGTAGATCAGGCGCAGCTGCAGGTGATCCTGCAGGTTCGCGCCGACCCCGAGCAGCTCATGGCGCACGCCGATGCCCAAGCGTTCGAGCAGGGGCCTGGGGCCGATGCCCGAGCGCTGCAGCAGCGCCGGGGTGCCGATCGCGCCGGCGCACAGGACGATCTCGCGACGCGCCGCCACGCCGAGCGTGCGCCCCTGCCAGCGCAGCTGCAGGGTGCGGGCCCGTCCCTCGGCCAGTTCCAGGCGCTCGACCTCGGCGCCGGTCAGCACCTGCAGATTGGCGCGCTGGCGGATACTGCGCAGGAAGGCCTTGGACGCATTCCAGCGCACGCCGCGCCGCTGGTTGACCTGGAAGTAGCTGCAGCCCTCGTTGTCGCCGCCGTTGAAGTCCTCGACGCTGGCGATACCGCTCTGCGCCGCGGCTTCCCGGAAGGCTTCGAGGATCTCCCAGGACAGCCGCTGGCGCTCGACCCGCCACTCGCCGGCGCCGCCGTGCAGCGCGCTGGCGCCGGCGAAGTGGTTTTCCGTGCGTTTGAACAGCGGCAGCACGTCGCGCCAGGCCCAGCCGGGATTGCCCGCCGCGGCCCAGGCATCGTAGTCGGCAGCCTGGCCACGCATGTAGATCATGCCGTTGATCGACGAGCTGCCGCCGAGCACCCGCCCGCGCGGGTACTTCAGCGCACGGCCTTGCAGGCCGGGCTCGGCCTCGGTGCTGTAGCACCAGTCGGTGCGCGGGTTGCCGATGCAGTAAAGGTAGCCGACCGGAATATGGATCCAGGGGTGGTTGTCGCGCCCGCCGGCCTCGATCAGCAGCACGCTGACGCCGGGGTCGGCAGACAGGCGGTTGGCCAGCAGGCAGCCGGCAGGGCCGGCGCCGACGATCAGGTAGTCATAGGCATCCAGGGGCGCTGGCGACATGGGCATCCTCGCGTGTCGTTCTGGTCATCGGCCACCAGCCTAGAACAGGCCGGGTGCGAGGATGAATGATCTTTTGGTCTGATAGCCCCGGCCCGGGCCCCGACTCAGACCGCGCTCAGTTCGACCCGCACCTGGGCTTCCAGCTCGCGCTTGAGCGCCGGATCGAGCTTGAGCTGGCGGGACAGCTCCTCGAGGTAGGCCCGTTCCATAAAGTGCTCCTCGTCCACCATCAGCACGCTGGCGATGTACATCTCCGCGGCCATCTCCGGGGTGCTGGCGGCGCGCGCCACCTCGGCCGGGTCGAGCGGCTTGTTCAGCTCGGCATCCAGCCAGCGCACCAGCTCGGGATCACCCGCCAGGGCGCCGATCTGCTCCTCGATCAGCTGGCGCTCCCTGGCATCCACGTGACCATCGGCCTTGGCCGCCGCCACCAGCGCCTTGAGGATCGCCTGGCTGTGCAGTTCGGCCTGTGGCGCCGGCAGGCGATCCACCGTCTGCGGCTCGGCGACCGGCCGCGCATTGGCCGCGCGCTGCTGCTCCTGCCAGTTGCCATAGGCCTTGTAGGCGATCACCCCGAGGGCGGCCAGGCCGCCGTAGGTGATGGCCTTGCTGCCGACCTTGCGCGCGCTCTTGTTGCCCAGCAGCAGGCCCAGCGCGCCGGCCGCCAGGGCGCCACCGCCGGCGCCCTTGAGCAGCGTGCCGAGGTCGCCACCACCCTTGCCACCGCTACTCGCGCCACCTGCAATGCCGCCGAGCAATCCACCCAGGCCGCCGGACGACGATGAGCCGGACTTCTGCTGCAGCAGGTCCTGGCCGGATTTGAGCAACTGGTCGAGCAGTCCACGAGTGTTCATCTGAGCCCTCCTTCAGGGGCGGAAAGTGACCCGATTCTAGCCCCGCGGTTTGCCGGGCGAGGCGTGGGCTGTGCTTCCGAATATTGCAGGCGCCAGGCAAAGCCCTTTTCGTTCGGTTAAAAAACGGCTTTATCCATTTTCGATGAACCATAACCCCGACAGCCTGCCCCCGGATAGCCCGTCATGCTGACCCCGCGCCAGATCCGCCACTTCATCGCCGTCGCCGAAACCGGCGCGATCTGCGCCGCCGCCCAGGCGGTGTTCATCTCCCAGTCGACCCTGACCCTGGCCATCCAGCAGTTGGAGGAAGAGATCGGCGTCAGCCTGTTCAACCGCCGCGCCTAGAGCATGAGCCTGCCCACCAGGGCCACCAGTGCCTGCGCCAGGCGCACCTGAGCCTGGCCACCGCGGACAACGCCAAGCGCAGCCTGCAGCAGAGTACCGACCAGGTCGCTGGTTACTACCTGGCCGGCCTGATCACCCGTTTCCAGCGCGCCTAGCCCAACGTGCGGACCCGCATGGTGGAGGACGAGCGCCCCCACATCGAACACCTACTGGTCAGCGGCGAGATCGACGTCGGCGTGCTGATCCTGTCCAACCTGGAAGACCGCCACATCATGACACCCCACGGACAACAACTAGACTGAATGAATACCCTGTTCGGCAGCGGTATCGCCGACATTTTGCTGCCCCAGTAACAGTCCACAAGAAGAGGGAATCCCAATGTCCGCGCCGAAAACCGCAGTGCTCAGCGCTCTCGCCACCGCCCTGCTCGCCGCAGGCGCCGTGCAGGCCGCCGAACCGCTCAAGACCCTGGGCCAGGCCGAGGGTCAGCTCAACATCATCGCCTGGCCCGGCTACATCGAGCGCGGCGAGACCGACAAGAACTACGACTGGGTCACCCAGTTCGAGAAGGCCAGCGGCTGCAAGGTCAACGTCAAGACCGCCGCCACCTCCGACGAGATGGTCAGCCTGATGGCCAAGGGCGGCTACGACCTGGTCACCGCCTCGGGCGACGCCTCCCTGCGCCTGATCGCCGGCAAGCGCGTGCAGCCGGTGAACATCGACCTGATCCCCAACTGGAAGAATGTCGACGAGCGCCTGAAGAACGCCCCCTGGCATGTGGTGGATGGGCAGCACTACGGCACCCCCTACCAGTGGGGCCCGAACGTGCTGATGTACAGCACCCAGGCGTTCAAGGAGGCGCCGACCAGCTGGAAGGTGGTGTTCGAGGAAATGACCCTGGCCGACGGCAAATCCAACAAGGGCCGCGTGCAGGCCTACGACGGCCCCATCTACATCGCCGACGCCGCCCTCTACCTGAAGACGCACAAGCCGGAGCTGGGCATCAGCGACCCCTACCTGCTCAACGAGGAACAGTATGCCGCCACGCTGCAACTACTACGCCAGCAGCACGCCCTGACTCACCGCTACTGGCACGACGTCACCGTGCAGATGAACGACTTCAAGAACGAGGGCGTGGTCGCCTCCAGCGCCTGGGGCTATCAGGTCAACGCCCTGCAGATGGAAAAGCAGCCGATTGCCTCGACCGTGCCGGCCGAGGGTGCCACCGGCTGGGCCGACACCACCATGCTGCATGCCGAGGCCAAGAACCCCAACTGCGCCTATGCCTGGATGAACTGGTCACTGGAACCCAAGCTGCAGGGCGACCTGGCCGCCTGGTTCGGCTCCAACCCGGCAGTGCCGGCAGCCTGTAAGGGCAACGCCCTGCTGACCGACGAAGGCTGCAAGACCAACGGCTTCGACAACTTCGACAAGATCGCCTTCTGGAAGACCCCGCAGGCCGAGGGTGGCAAGTACGTGCCCTACAGCCGCTGGACCCAGGACTACATCGCCATCATGGGCGGCCGTTGAAAACCGTCCTGGCGGCTGCTGCGCAGGCCTGATCCACGCCCGGGGCGGTGCTCCGACAGTGGCCGAACGGTCACTGGACACCTGCCCAGGCGGCCCGGAGGGCGAGCAGCGCGAGCCAGCCTCACGTACTCCAGTACGTTGTGGTTCCTTGGCGCTGTCCGGACGCGGCTGAGGCCCGCTCGCGACGCTGCCAGAACGATTTTCGAATCCCTGATGCCTTGGCACAGCTTCACCGTTGCACCCACCCCCGACTCTCCCGTCTCGAGTCGGCAAACCGGACGGGGCGGTGGTGGGTGGCTTTCCTCCTGGAGTGCTCGAGATGACCCTTGCAGTGCAATTCACCGGTGTGTCCCGCGTGTTCGGCGAGGTCAAGGCCGTCGACCGGGTGTCCATCGACATCCGGGACGGCGAATTCTTTTCCATGCTCGGTCCCTCGGGCTCGGGCAAGACCACCTGCCTGCGCCTGATCGCCGGCTTCGAGCAGCCCAGCTCCGGCTCCATCCGCATCCACGGCGCCGAGGCCGCCGGGCTGCCGCCCTACCAGCGCGACGTCAACACGGTGTTCCAGGACTACGCCCTGTTCCCGCATATGAACGTGCTGGAGAACGTCGCCTACGGCCTCAAGGTCAAGGGCGTGGCCAAGGCCGAACGCCTGGCGCGTGCCGAGGAGGCCCTGGCCCTGGTCGCCCTCGGTGGCTACGGCGTGCGCAAGCCGGCACAGCTGTCCGGCGGCCAGCGCCAGCGCGTGGCCCTGGCCCGCGCCCTGGTCAATCGTCCGCGCGTGCTGCTGCTCGACGAGCCGCTGGGCGCACTGGACCTCAAGCTGCGCGAGCAGATGCAGAGCGAGCTGAAGAAGCTGCAGCGCCAGCTCGGCATCACCTTCATCTTCGTCACCCACGACCAGGGCGAGGCGCTGTCCATGTCCGACCGGGTGGCGGTGTTCAACAGGGGCCGCATCGAGCAGGTCGACACCCCGCGCAACCTGTACATTAACCCGGCCAGCGCCTTCGTCGCCGAGTTCGTCGGCACCAGCAACGTGCTCAAGGGCGAACTGGCCGCACGCATCGGCGGCTCGTCGCGCCCCCTGTCGATCCGCCCGGAGCATGTGCGCCTGGTGGCCACTGGCAGCAGCCTGCCGAACAGCGACGAGGTGGAGATCAGCGGCCTGCTGCACGACATCCAGTACCTGGGCGCCGCCACCCGCTACGAGCTGCAGCTGGACAACGGCCAGAACTTCGCCGTCAGCCAGGCCAACAACCAGTGGGGCGTCGGCGACGCGCCCTGCCAGCCGGGCCAGCGCGTCACCGCGCGTTGGGCCCGCGCGGCCATGGTCGCCCTGCGCGAGGAGGCCTGAGATGAACCAGGCCCTCGCCCTGCAGGCGGACGGCGGCGGACCGCTGCGCCGCCTGTCCAGCCTGCTCTACCGCAAGCCGACGCTGTACCTGGCGCTGCTGCTGATCCCGCCGCTGCTGTGGTTCGGCGCGATCTACCTGGGCTCGCTGCTGACCCTGCTGTGGCAGGGCTTCTACACCTTCGACGACTTCAGCATGACGGTCACCCCCGACCTCACGCTGGCCAATTTCAAGGCGCTGTTCCAGGCCGCCAACTTCGACATCATCCTGCGCACCCTGACGATGGCCGTGGCGGTGTCACTGGCCGCCGGCCTGCTGGCCTTCCCCATCGCCTACTACATGGCGCGCTATACCGACGGCAAGACCAAGGCCTTCTTCTACATCGCGGTGATGCTGCCGATGTGGGCCAGCTACATCGTCAAGGCCTACGCCTGGACCCTGCTGCTGGCCAAGGGCGGCGTGGCCATGTGGTTCGTCCAGGCGCTGCACCTGCAGCCCGTGCTGGAGTTCATCCTCGGCATCCCCGGTGTCGGCGGCAACACCCTGTCCACCTCGCACCTGGGGCGCTTCCTGGTGTTCGTCTACATCTGGCTGCCGTTCATGATCCTGCCGATCCAGGCGTCACTGGAACGCCTGCCGCCGTCGCTGCTGCAGGCCTCGGCGGATCTCGGCGCCAGGCCGCGGCAGACCTTCCTGCAGGTGATCCTGCCGCTGTCGATCCCGGGCATCGCCGCCGGCTCGATCTTCACCTTCAGCCTGACCCTCGGCGACTACATCGTGCCGCAGCTGGTGGGGCCGCCCGGCTACTTCATCGGCAGCATGGTCTACGCCCAGCAGGGCGCGATCGGCAACATGCCGATGGCCGCCGCCTTCACCCTGGTGCCGATCGTGCTGATCGCCGTCTACCTGTCCATCGTCAAGCGTCTGGGGGCCTTCGATGCACTCTGAGCAAGCGTCCCTCGGCCTGAAGCTGGCCGCCTGGGGCGGGCTGGTGTTCCTGCACTTCCCGATCCTGATCATCTTCCTCTACGCCTTCAACACCGAGAGCGCCGGCTTCAGCTTCCCGCCCAAGGGCCTGACCCTGGACTGGTTCAGCGTGGCCTTCGCCCGCGCCGACGTGCTCGAAGCCATCGTGCTGTCGCTCAAGGTGGCGGCCATCGCCACGCTGATCGCCATGCTCCTCGGCACCCTGGCCGCGGCGGCGCTGTGGCGGCGCGACTTCTTCGGCAAGGAGAGCGTGTCCCTGCTGCTGATCCTGCCGATCGCCCTGCCCGGCATCGTCACCGGCATCGCCCTGCTCTCGGCGTTCAAGACCTTCGGCATCGAGCCGGGCCTGCTGACCATCGTCATCGGCCACGCCACCTTCTGCGTGGTGATCGTCTACAACAACGTCATCGCCCGCTTCCGCCGCACCAGCTACAGCCTGATCGAGGCCAGCATGGACCTCGGCGCCGACGGCTGGCAGACCTTCCGCTACATCGTCCTGCCCAACCTCGGCTCGGCCCTGCTGGCCGGCGGCATGCTGGCCTTCGCCCTGTCCTTCGACGAGATCATCGTCACCACCTTCACCGCCGGCCACGAGAAGACCCTGCCGATCTGGCTGCTCAACCAGCTGAGCCGCCCGCGCGACGTGCCGGTGACCAACGTGGTCGCCATGCTGGTGATGCTGGTGACCATGCTGCCGATCCTCGTCGCCTACTACCTGACCAAGGGTGGCGAGGGCGTGGCCGGCAGCGGCAAGTAGCGCCCCCTTTCCTGCAACCCGACGACACGAGGTTCTTGCGATGCAAACCAAACTGCTGATCAACGGCGAACTGGTCGCCGGCCTGGGCGCCGCCCAACCCGTGCTCAACCCCTCGCTGGGCAGCACCCTGGTACAGATTCCCGAGGCCAGCGCCGAGCAGATCGACGCCGCCGTGCGCGCCGCCGACGCCGCCTTCGACGCCTGGTCGCAGACCACCCCGGGCCAGCGCTCGGCCCTGCTCCTGGCCCTGGCCGACGCCATCGACGCCAATGCCGACGAACTGGCCCGCCTGGAGTCGCAGAACTGCGGCAAGCCCTACGCCGCCGCGCGGGGCGACGAGCTGCCGGCCATCGCCGACGTGTTCCGCTTCTTCGCCGGCGCCGCCCGCTGCCTGCAGGGTTCCGCCGCCGGCGAGTACCTGCCCGGCCACACCTCGATGATCCGCCGCGACCCGATCGGCGTGGTCGCCTCCATCGCACCCTGGAACTACCCGCTGATGATGGCCGCCTGGAAGCTGGCCCCGGCCCTGGCTGCCGGCAACTGCGTGGTGCTCAAGCCTTCCGAGCAGACCCCGCTGACCGCCCTGCGCCTGGGCCAGCTGATCGCCGCCATCTTCCCCGCCGGCGTGGTCAACATCGTGTTCGGCCGTGGTGCCAGCGTCGGCGAGCCGCTGGTCAACCACGAGAAGGTGCGCATGGTGTCGCTGACCGGCTCCATCCCCACCGGCGCCAACATCATCGCCAGCACCGCGGCCTCGGTGAAGCGCATGCACATGGAGCTGGGCGGCAAGGCGCCGGTGATCATCTTCGACGACGCCGACATCGACGCCGCCGTCGAGGGCATCCGTACCTTCGGCTTCTACAACGCCGGCCAGGACTGCACCGCCGCCTGCCGCATCTATGCGCAGAAGGGCATCTACGAGAAGTTCGTCGCCGCCCTCGGCGCCGCAGTCGGCTCGATCAAGCACGGCCTGCAGGACGACGCCGCCACCGAGCTCGGCCCGCTGATCACCGAGGTGCACCGCCAGCGCGTGGCCGGCTTCGTCGAACGCGCCAGCGCGCAGTCGCACATCGAGGTGGTCACCGGCGGCAAGGCCGCGGCCGGCAACGGCTTCTTCTTCCTGCCCACGGTGCTGGCCGGCGCCCGGCAGAGCGACGAGATCGTCTGCCGCGAAGTGTTCGGCCCGGTGGTCTCGGTCACCCCGTTCGACGACGAGGCGCAGGCCCTGGCCTGGGCCAACGCCTCCGACTACGGCCTGGCCAGTTCGGTGTGGACCCGCGACGTCGGCCGCGCCCATCGCCTGTCGGCGCGCCTGCAGTACGGCTGCACCTGGGTCAACACCCACTTCATGCTGGTCAGCGAGATGCCCCACGGCGGCCTCAAGCTCTCCGGCTACGGCAAGGACATGTCCATGTACGGGCTGGAGGACTACACCGCCCTCCGCCACGTGATGATCAAGCACTGATCTGAGCGCCGATATTTCCCATCCGAAAATCAGCTGGAGCAACGACAATGAAAACCGCACTGCGCAGCATCGCTTTCCTCGCCCTCGGCACCCTCGCCGGCCTGGCCCAGGCGGCCGACGACGCCAAGGCCCTGGTCGACGGCTACATGGCCGCCTGGAACGCCCACGACGCCGACCGGGCCGCGACCTTCCTGGCCGAGGACGCGGTGTATTTCGACGCCACCGTCGGCACTCCGCAGAACGGCAAGGCCGCCGCCCGCGACAACGTGATCAAGGTGTTCATCGGCGCGGTGCCGGACCTCAAATGGGAGATGACCAGCGCGCCCATCGTCGGCGCCGACGGCATCGCCTTCCAGTGGAAGTTCAGTGGTACCAACAGCGGCGACTGGAGCGCCGAGACCAAGGCCACCGGCAAACCGCTGAGCTTCGAGGGTGTCAGCTTCATCCGCATCAAGGACGGCAAGATCGTCTACCAGGGCGACTACTACGATGCGCTGGGTTTCAACAAGCAACTGGGTTGGTAAAACCGCTGCGGCGCCCGGCCGGCGTGCGCCGTCTCACCCACTACTCGCCGATATCCTCGTGCCACAGCTCGGCACGGGCGGCGATGAAGTTCTCCATCAGCCGTACGCAATCGGCGTCCTGCAGCACGTCCAGCTGCACGCCGCGCTCACGCAGCAGCGCCTCCTCGCCGAGGAAGGTGCGGTTCTCGCCGATCACCACCCGCGAGGATGGCGCCGCTGCACATGACGCAGGGCGACAGGGTGGTGTAGAGCACCGCCTCGCGGTAGATGCGGGCCGGCTACCGGCCGGCATTCTCGAAGGCATCCATCTCGCCGTGGCGGATGACGCTGCCCTGCTGCACCCGGCGATTGTGGCCACGGCCGATGATGCGGCCGCCATGCACTATCACCGAGCCGATGGGAATGCCACCCTCGGCCAGGCCCAGGCGGGTCTCGTCGAGGGCGGCTTGCATGAAGGGGTCCATCACGTCGAAGTTCCCCCCTGGACGGCGCCTCAACGCGGGACGATATGCGCCACCAGCAGCTGCACGCTCTCGTTGCCGCGGAACTCGTTGAGGTCGAGCTTGTAGGCCAGCTCGGCCCAGCGCAGCGTCGGGTTGGGCCAGACCTCGCGGTCGATATTGAAGGCGATGCCGTCGAGCTGCACGCTGCCGCATTCGGTCTTGAGCACCAGCTTGAGGTGACGTTCGCCGACGATGCGTTGCTGGACGATCTGGAACACACCATGAAACAGCGGCTCTGGGAAATGCTGGCCCCAGGGCCCGGCATTGCGCAGGGCGCGGGCCAGCTCCAGGTGGAACTCGGTGGCGTCGAGCTGGCCGTCGGATAGCAGACGACCGGTCAGGTCGTCCTCGCTGAGCTGGCGGCGCACCTCGGCGTCGAAGGCGGCGGCGAAGGCGCCGAAATTTTCCTGCGGCAGCGACAGGCCGGCGGCCATGGCGTGCCCGCCGAACTTGCTGATCAGCCCCGGGTGTTTGGCCGCCACGGCGTCCAGTGCATCGCGGATATGCAGCCCCGGCACCGAGCGCGCCGAGCCCTTGAGCAGGCCGTCGCCGGCATCGGCGAAAGCGATGGCCGGGCGGTGGTAACGCTCCTTGAGGCGCGAGGCGAGGATGCCGATCACCCCCTGGTGCCAGTCGGCCTCGAACAGGCACAGGCCGAACGGCATGTCCTGCAGCGGCAAGTCCTTGAGCTGGGCCAGGGCCTCGCGCTGCATGCCCTGCTCGATGGCCTTGCGGTCCTGGTTGAGCTGATCGAGCTGCACCGCCATGTCGCGGGCCAGCGCCTCGTCGTCGCACAGCAGGCATTCGATGCCCAGGCTCATGTCGTCCAGGCGCCCCGCCGCGTTCAGCCGCGGGCCGAGGATGAAGCCGAGGTCGGTGGAGGTGATGCGCCGATGGTCGCGCCCGGCGACTTCGAGGATCGCCCGCAGCCCAGGTCGCGCCCGCCCGGCACGAATGCGCGCCAGGCCCTGGTGCACCAGAATGCGGTTGTTGGCATCCAGCGGCACCACGTCGGCGACGCTGCCGAGGGCCACCAGGTCGAGCAGCTCGCCCAGGTTCGGCTCGGCGCGGCTGGCGAACCAGCCCAGCTCGCGCAGGCGCGCACGCAGCGCCAGCAGCACGTAGAACATCACCCCGACGCCGGCCATGGCCTTGCTCGGGAAGTCGCAGCCCGGCTGGTTGGGGTTGACGATGGCATCGGCCGCCGGCAGCTCCGCCCCCGGCAGGTGGTGGTCGGTGACCAGCACCCTGAGCCCGGCGGCCTTGGCCGCGGCGACGCCGTCGACGCTGGAGATGCCGTTGTCCACCGTCAGCAGCAGGTCGGGCTGGCGCTGCAGCGCCACCGCGACGATTTCCGGGGTCAGGCCGTAGCCGTATTCGAAGCGGTTCGGCACCAGGTAATCGACATGCGCGGCGCCGAGCAGGCGCAGGCCGAGCACGCCGACCGAGCTGGCGGTGGCACCGTCGGCATCGAAGTCGCCGACGATGAGGATGCGCTGGCGCTGCTCCAGCGCCTCGACCAGCAACTGCACCGCCGCCTCGATGCCCTTGAGCTGCTGAAAGGGGATCAACCGCGCCAGGCCCTTGTCCAGCTCCTCGGCGGACTGCACGCCGCGGGCGGCATAGAGGCGGGTCAGCAGCGGCGGCAGGTTGCCCAGGTCGGGCAGTTGCACGGGCAGCGGGCGAAGGTCGATACGCATCAATCGGATTCCGGCATGGCGGCGCGCGCCATAGTGGGCGCAGGCAACGGGGTCAAGGCCAAGCGGCGGCGCTGGGCACGGCCCCTGCGTCCGGCCGCCCGGGCCGCGAGTCGGCAAGCATACAGCAAAGCAGCCCGGCCACGGCTTGCGAGCGGCCGCTGGCCTCTCTCAGAATGAGGGCGACCTTTCCATCCGCCGGCCCCAGGCCCAGGCAGGCCGCCAGAGGACACCGATGCACCGTCCCTTCCCAGTCGCCGAACTCGCCGCCCACCGCCCCGTCCCGGGGATGCGGAGCCTGCGGCCATGACCCCGCGCATCGAGGTGGTCGGCATCGACTGCCTGATCCTGCGCCTGTTCGAGCGGATCGAGGAAAGCAACATGCCCTGGCTGCTGGCCGCCGGCGAACGGCTGCGCGCCGCCTTCGGTCCGGCGCTGGTGGACCTGGTGCCCTCCTACACCACCCTGCTGCTGCACTACGACCTGCAGCAGCTGGACGACCGCCAGGCCCGCGCGCGGATCGCCCAGGCCTTCGAAAACCTCTCTCCGCAGGTCGACACCAGCGGTCGCGAGCTGCAGATTCCGGTGTGGTACCACCCCAGCGTCGGCCCCGAGCTGGCGCTGCTCGGCCAGCGCAGCGGGCTGGGCATCGGCGGCGTGATCGAGCGCCACAGCGCACACAGCTACCAGGTGTTCGCCCTGGGTTTCGCCCCCGGCTTCGCCTTTATGGGGCTGGTCGACGAATGCCTGGCCAGCCCGCGCCTGAGCACCCCGCGCCAATGCGTGGCGGCCGGCAGCCTGGGCATCGCCGACCGCCAGACCGCGATCTACCCGCTGGTCTCACCCGGCGGCTGGAACCTGATCGGGCGCAGCCCGAGCCAACTGTTCGACCGCCGGCTGGACGGCTACAGCCTGCTGCGCCCGGGCGACCGGGTGCGTTTCGTGGCGATCGAGCGCGACGAGTTCGTACGCCTGGGCGGCGACGACAGTCCCTTCGAGGAGACGCCATGAGCCTGTTGATCGAACGCAGCGGCGCCCTCGCCAGCCTGCAGGACGGCGGCCGCTTCGGTGTGCGCCACCTCGGCGTGACCCAGGGCGGCAGCGCCGACTGGTGCTCGCACCACTGGGCCAACTGGCTGCTGGGCAACCCGCTGGCGGCGCCGGTGGTGGAGATCGTCCTGGGTAATTTCGAGCTGCTCGCCGAGCGCGACAGCTGCCTGGCGCTGACCGGCGCCGACCTCGGCGCCAGCCTCGACGGGCAGGCGCTGGCGCCTGGACGCAGCTTCCGCATCGGCCAGGGCCAGCGCCTGCGCTTTGCCCAGCCGCGCCAGGGCGTACGCGCCTACCTGGCGGCGCCCGGCGGCTTTCGCGCCGAAGCGGTGCTGGGCAGTTGCGCCACGGTGCGCCGCGAAGCGCTCGGCGGCCTGCAGGGCGACGGCCGCCCGCTGACGGCCGGCGACTGCCTGCAGTGGCAGGGCCCGGCGCCGGCGCCACGCGCCCTGGCCGCCGCGCAGATCGCCCGGTTCGACGGCGATGCCCTGCTGCCGGTGATCCTCGGCGCGCAGATCGGCGACTTCAGCGGGCAGAGCCTGTTCGATGCGTTCAACCTCGAATGGCGGGTCGACCAGCGCGCCGACCGCATGGGCATCCGTCTGAGCGGCCCGGTGCTGCAGTGCGCGCGCCGGTCGATGGTGTCCGAGGGCGTGCCGCTGGGAGCGATCCAGGTGCCCAGCGACGGCCAGCCCATCGTCCTGCTCAACGACCGCCAGACCATCGGCGGCTACCCGCGCCTGGGCGCCCTCACCCCGCTGGCGGTGGCGCGTCTGGCGCAATGCCTGCCCGGCAGCCGGGTACGCCTGCGACCCATCGCCCTCGACGAGGCGCAGCGCCAGCAGCGCCGCATACTGGCGCAGTGGTGCGCCTGAGCAACCGCTCCCGCAAGCCGCCTCAGCCGCGCTCGCCGGCCAGCCACTCCAGGGGAATCTCATGCTGGCCGCGCTCGTCGGTGACGAACAGCTCGCCGTCGCTGATCATCAGGCTCCAGGACAGCGAGCGCGGCAGGTCCAGCGCCAGGTCGGCCAAGGCCTCCTGGCCGAGGGCGACCACGTTGATGTTCTTCAGGCTGCGCACCGGGTCCAGTTCCTTGCTCTGCCACACGCGCAGGTTGCCGTAGGCCACCAGGCTGAACTTCTCGGTACGCCGCGAGCACCAGGTGATGCGCTCGCTGTCCGGCTGGCCGACCTCGATCCAGTGCAGCACGCGGCCATCCAGGCTCTTCTCCCACAGCGCCGGCTCGTCGACGTCCGACAGGCCGCGGCCGAAGGCCAACTGCTCGTGATAGAACAGCGCGTAAGCGATCAGCCGCGCGGCCAGGCGCTCCTCGGTCTCCGAAGGGTGACGGGCGACGGTGAAACGCAGGCTCTCGTAGACGCTGCGGTCCATGTCGGTGAGGTTCAGGTCGATCTTGTAGGTGGTCGATGGCAGGGCCATGGCGGGCTTCTTGGCTGGTCGTAAAGGCGGCAAGTCTACCCTGATCCTTCGGCCCGTGCCCTAGCGATGCGCCCGTGGCCAGGCCACCGCCAATGCAATAGGCTTGCAGGCATTGCAACCACAGGAGCCACCATGAGCGCGCCCAGCAAACCCCTCGCCGGCCTGAAAGTGATCGAACTCGGCAGTCTGATCGCCGGCCCCTTCGCCGCGCGCATCTGCGCCGAGTTCGGCGCCGAGGTGATCAAGGTGGAATCGCCCGACGGTGGCGACCCGCTGCGCAAGTGGCGCAAGCTCTACGAGGGCACCTCGCTGTGGTGGTTCGTGCAGGCGCGCAACAAGCGCTCGATCACCCTTAACCTCAAGCACCCGCAGGGCCTGGAGGTGCTGAAACAGCTGCTGGCGGACGCCGATATCCTGATCGAGAACTTCCGCCCCGGCATACTGGAGAAGCTCGGCCTGGGCTGGGACGTGCTGCACGCGCTGAACCCCAAGCTGGTGATGGTGCGCCTGTCCGGCTTCGGCCAGAGCGGGCCGCTGAAGGATCAGCCGGGCTTTGGCGCAGTCGGCGAGTCCATGGGCGGGCTGCGCTATATCACCGGCTTCGAGGACCGCCCGCCGGTGCGCACCGGCATCAGCATCGGCGACTCCATCGCCGCGCTATGGGGCGTGATCGGCGCGCTGATGGCGCTGCGTCAGCGCGAGGTCAACGGCGGCAGCGGCCAGGTGGTGGACGTGGCGCTGTACGAGGCGGTGTTCGCCATGATGGAGTCGATGGTGCCGGAGTTCGACGTGTTCGGCTTCGTGCGCGAGCGCAGCGGCAATATCATGCCCGGCATCACCCCCTCCTCCATCCACACCTGCGCCGACGGCCGGCATATCCAGATCGGCGCCAACGGCGATGCGATCTTCCAGCGCTTTATGCGCGCCATCGGCCGCGCCGATCTGGCCGAGGCCCCGGACCTGGCCGACAACGCCGGGCGCGATGCGCGGCGCGACGAGCTGTACGGGGTGATCGACCGCTGGGCGGCGAGCCTGCCGCTGAGCGAGGTGGAAGCGCTGCTCAAGCGCGCCGAGGTGCCGGCCAGCCGCATCTACTCGGCGGCGGACATGCTCGACGACCCGCAGTTTCTCGCCCGCGAGATGTTCCTTTCGGCCAAGCTCCCCGACGGCAAGGCGTTCAAGATGCCCGGCATAGTGCCCAAGCTGTCCGACACCCCCGGCTCGGTGGAATGGACCGGCCCGACACTGGGCGAACACAACGCCGAGGTGCTCGCCAGCCTGGGCTACGACGCCGCGCAGATCGCCGCGCTGCGCGATTCGGGCGCGATCTGAGGCCGTGGACGAGCTGCCGGAGGAGGTACGCCGCCTGCTGCGCCTGGAGCAGCGCGAGGCGGCCATCGAGCTGCTGCGCCTGCGTCAGCGCCTGAGCGAGGAAGAGGCGACCCGGCGCGTTGATCTGTATCTGGAAGAGAATCCGCCGATTCGCCCGCGCGGGCCGGCCATCCTCCTCGCCAGCAGGCTCAACGCCCTGATCTGGCTGGCGCTGATCGGCCTGAGCGCACTGCTGGCACTGATCTTCGGCGGCTGACTCGGCCATCGACCCCAGGGATCGCTGCGCTCGGGTCGAGGCGCCAGCCAGCGAAACGAAACCGGCGCCACGAGGGCGCCGGCTTGCATTGCCAGGGATGACGCTTACAGCGGCTTGCCGCGGTTGCCGTGAGCGGCGACGAACTGCTGTACGGTCTTCAGATCGTTGGCCAGCACGGTGCAGCGCTCCTCGCGCTGGAACAGGTCGGCCAGGTGCGGCGGCAGCGCCGGCACCGCGTCGATGCCGGCCTTTTCCACCGCTTCGGGGAACTTGACCGGGTGCGCGGTGCCCAGCACCACCATGGGCGTGGCCAGGCTGCGCCGGCATTCGCGGGCGGCGCGCACGCCGATGGCGGTGTGCGGGTCGAGCAGCTCACCGCACTCGGCATAGACCTCGGCGATGGTCTCGCAGGTCTGCGCGTCGTCTACCGCCAGCGAGTCGAACAGCTTGCGCGCCTCGGTCCAGCGATCGTCCTCGACACTGAAGCCGCCGCCCTGCTTGAAGGTTTCCATCAGCCCGGCGATGGCGGCGCCGTTGCGGCCATGCAGGTCGAACAGCAGGCGCTCGAAGTTGGACGACACCATGATGTCCATCGACGGCGACAGGGTCGGGTGCAGGGTCTCTTTCACATACCGATTGCCACTCATGAAGCGGTGCAGGATGTCGTTGCGGTTGGTGGCGACGATCAGCTGGCTGACCGGCAGGCCCATGTTGCGAGCCAAATACCCCGCAAAAATGTCGCCGAAGTTGCCGGTCGGCACCGAGAAGGCGATGGAGCGAGCCGGCGCGCCGAGCTGCAGCGCAGCGTGGAAGTAGTAGACGATCTGGGCCATGATCCGCGCCCAGTTGATCGAGTTGACCGCCACCAGGCGGGTGCCCTTGAGGAAGCCCTGGTCGGCGAAGCTGGCCTTGACCATCTCCTGGCAGTCGTCGAAGTTGCCCTCGATGGCGATGTTGTGGATGTTCTCACCGAGGATGGTGGTCATCTGCCGGCGCTGCACTTCGGACACACGGTTGTGCGGGTGCATGATGAAGATGTCGACGTTGTCGCAGGCCTTGCAGCCTTCGATGGCTGCCGAGCCAGTATCGCCGCTGGTGGCGCCCATGATCACCACGCGCTCACCGCGCTTGGCCAGCACATGGTCGAGCAGGCGGCCGAGCAGCTGCAGGGCGAAGTCCTTGAACGCCAGGGTCGGGCCGTGGAACAGCTCCAGCACCCACTCGTTGCCGTTGAGCTGGCGCAGCGGCGCCACGGCGTTGTGGGCGAACACGCCGTAGGTTTCCTCGAGAATCTTCTTGAAGTCGGCGTCAGCGATGCTGCCGGCAACGAACGGGCGCATCACCCGGAACGCCAGCTCGTGATAGGGCAGGCCGGCCCAGGAGGCGATTTCCTCGACGGTGAAACGCGGCAGATTTTCCGGCACGTAGAGGCCGCCGTCGCTGGCCAGGCCGGCCAGCAGCACGTCTTCGAAATTCAGGGCCGGCGCCTGGCCGCGGGTACTGATATAGCGCATGGGATAAACCTTCGTTCTACTGCACCCGCAGGCCAAGACCTGCGGGCGGACACGGGATTAGTTGAGCTGCTCGACGCGGATACGGACGATGGGCGAGGCCACGCCGTCCAGCGCTTCCATGGCGGCGATGGCATCGAGGATACTCGCCTCCTCCACGCGATGGGTGACCAGGATCATCGGCACCAGGCCGTCCTGCTCCTCGGCTTCCTTCTGCATGATCGACTCGATATTGATGCCGCGCTCGGAGAGGATGCTCGCCACCTGGGCCAGCACGCCCGGATGGTCCTTGGCCTGGATGCGCAGGTAGTAGGCGCTCTCGCACTGCTCGATGGGCAGGATCGGGTGATCGGACAGCGAATCCGGCTGGAAGGCCAGGTGCGGCACGCGGTTGGTCGGGTCGGTGGTCAGCGCACGCACCACGTCGACCAGGTCGGCCACCACCGCCGAGGCGGTCGGCTCCATGCCGGCGCCGGCGCCGTAATACAGGGTGCTGCCCACGGCATCGCCATTGACCATCACCGCGTTCATCACGCCGTTGACGTTGGCGATCAGGCGATCGGCCGGGATCAGCGTCGGGTGCACGCGCAGCTCGAAACCGGCCTCGGTACGGCGGGCCACGCCCAGGTGCTTGATGCGATAGCCCAGCGCCTCGGCGTAGTTGACGTCGGCGGTGGTCAGGCGGGTGATGCCTTCGGTGTAGGCCTTGTCGAACTGCAGCGGGATGCCGAAGGCGATGGAGGCGAGAATGGTCAGCTTGTGCGCGGCGTCGATGCCCTCGACGTCGAAGGTCGGGTCGGCCTCGGCATAGCCCAGCGCCTGGGCTTCCTTGAGCACGTCGTCGAAGGCGCGGCCCTTCTCGCGCATTTCGGTCAGGATGAAGTTGCCGGTGCCGTTGATGATCCCGGCCAGCCAGTTGATGCGGTTGGCGGCGAGGCCCTCGCGGATCGCCTTGATCACCGGAATGCCGCCGGCCACGGCGGCCTCGAAGGCGACGATCACGCCCTTCTCGCGCGCCTTGGCGAAGATCTCGTTGCCATGCACGGCGATCAGCGCCTTGTTGGCGGTGACCACGTGCTTGCCGTTGTCGATGGCCTTGAGCACCAGATCGCGGGCCAGGGTGTAGCCACCGATCAGCTCGATGACGATATCGATCTCGGGATTGCTCGCGACGGCGAACACGTCATTGGTGGTGGCGATGCCGGTAATGTCGTACTGCGGCTTGGGCGAGCGAATGGCGATCTGGGCAATCTCGATGCCGCGACCGGCGCGCCGGGTAATTTCCTCGGCGTTGCGCTTGAGTACATTCAAGGTACCGCCACCGACGGTACCCAACCCACAGATGCCCACTTTGACCGGCTTCACACTCAATTCCCCATCAGCACTGCGTAAAACGGCCGGAGCATGCTCCGGCCGCCGAAAAGAGCCGCACATTACGAAGCGGCTGTTTGTTAGTCAATCCACGGCTCAGTTGGACTCCAGGGCGATCTTGGCCAGCTGCGGCGCCGGCTGATAGCCCGGGATCATCTTGCCATTGGCCAGGACGATGGCCGGCGTGCCGTTGACCCCGATCATCTGCCCCAGCTGGTACTGCTTGGCCACCGGGTTGTCGCAGTTGGCCTCGGGCACCGGCTGGCGGGTCTTGGCCAGGTTCATCGCCTCCTGCGGATCCTTGGCGCACCAGACATTGACCAGCTCCTTGGCCGCCGGACTGTTCAGCCCCTGACGCGGAAAGGCCAGGTAACGTACCTCGACGCCCAGGCGGTTGAGCTCGGGTACCTCGCTGTGCAGCTTCTGGCAGTAGCCGCAGTCGGTGTCGGTGAACACGGTGATATGGGTCTTCTTGTCCTGAGCTGCGAATACCACCATCTCCTCGACCGGGATGGCGTTGACCTGCTTGGCCACCGCGCGACTTTCCTCGATCTCGGTGAGGTTGATCGCCTTGCCGTCCTTGACCTGGAACAGGTAGCCCTGCAAGAGGAACTGGCCGTCGGCACTGGTGTAGAGCTGGCGCCCGCCCTTGAGCTGAACCTGATAGATGCCCGGCATCGGGCTCTCGGCGATGGCCTCGATCGGCAGGCGTGCATCCAGCGAGGTCAGGCTCTGGCGGATGGCCTGATCGGGATCGGCGGCCAGGCTGAGACTGCTGCCCAGCACCAGCGCCAGAGCAACGGAAATACGGGTCAGGGACATGAACACTCCTGTCGAACGAGGGACGGGCGAAGATCGATACAGCCTACCACAGATGGCCGGCCAGGCAGCTCGCTGACGACCGGACGGCAGGCCTAGCCACGCGGATGGTGCAGCGCGTGCAACTCCTGCAGGCGCGCCCTGGCGATATGGGTGTAGATCTGCGTGGTGGACAGGTCGCTATGGCCCAGCAGCATCTGCACCACGCGCAGGTCGGCGCCATGGTTGAGCAGGTGGGTGGCGAAGGCATGGCGCAGGGTGTGCGGCGACAGCGGCTTGGCGATGCCGGCCACCCGGGCCTGATGCTTGATCCGGTGCCAGAAGGTCTGGCGGGTCATCTGCTCGCCACGCAGACTGGGGAACAGCACGTCGCTGGGCTTGCCGCCGAGCAGCAGCGGGCGCGCCTCGCGGCTGTAGCGTTCGATCCAGGCGATGGCCTCCTCGCCCAGCGGCACCAGGCGTTCCTTGCTGCCCTTGCCGAACACCCGCAGCACGCCCTGGCGCAGGTTGACCTGCTCCAGGCTCAACGACACCAGCTCGGTCACCCGCAGGCCACAGGCATACAGCACCTCGAGCATGGCGCGGTCGCGCAGGCCGATGGGGTCGTCCAGATCCGGCGCCTGCAGCAGCGCCTCGACGTCCGCCTCGGACAGCGACTTGGGCAGCGGCCGGCCGATCTGCGGCAACTCGACCTGCAGGCTGGGGTCTTCGCCGATCAGCCCCTCGCGCAGCAGAAAGCGGTAGAAGCCGCGCAGCCCGGAGAGAAAACGCGCGGTGGAGCGCGCCTGATAGCCCTGCTCCAGGCGCCAGGCCAGGTGATCGAGCAGCGCCGCGCGGCCGATCTGCGCAAGCGCCAGGCCGCGCGCGTCGAGCCAGGCGTTGAAGTGTTCCAGGTCGCTGCGGTAGGCGGCACGGGTATGGGCGGACAGCCCCTTCTCGAACCACTGGGCCTCGAGGAAACGCTCGATCAAGGGATGGGACAGGGTGGCCATGAGGACTCTTCGCAGGCAGAGGGCGCCTAGTGTTCCACAGCCGAGACCGACAGGACGAGTGCAACCAATGGAAACAGCCGGACAACCGTCGGTCGGTCGTCGCGCCGCGTCATACGACCAGTGGCCCGACAAGCCTATCCTTGGTTGGGTGACAGCCGGAGTGGGCGGCGCCATGATTGCACCCTGCCATCACGCCACCGGTAGCGCCATGCCCAATCACGCCCACTCCCGTCTCGGCCAGATCCTGATCAACAAGGGCCTGATCACCCCCGCACAGCTGGACGCGGCGATCAAAGTGCAACTCGTCAGCCACAAGCGCCTGGGCGAAGTACTGATCGAGCAAGGGCTGCTGACCCAGAAGCAGCTGAGCAAGGCCCTGAAGAAGCAGAGCAACTTGCGCCTGGCCGCCACCCTGGTGGCCGCCCTGATGAGCCCCTTCCAGATGGCCAGCGCCGACATCCAGCGGCTGCAGCCGCCCAGCAGCATCAGCCGCCAAGAGACCACGCGGGGCATGCAGGCGCTGAGCGACACGGAAATGAGCGCGGTCAGCGCCCAGGGCCTGGACGACGCCCTGCAAGGCCTGCTACTGCGCGCCGAGAGCGGCGACGGCCTGGGCACGATCAAGCAGCTGGCCAAGCTGGTGATGCCGGCGCTGGACAACCTGGATGCCGAGACCGGCCTGCGCGACGTGCAGTACGACACCAGCAAGCTGCGTTCGACGCTGAACGACGACGGCTCGTTCAACGTCAACCTGCCCAGCTCCATCGGCGAACTGCGCTTCGACAATATCCGCGTCAAGGACGCCCCCGCCGGACAGAGCTTCGGCAGCCTTAGCCTGCACAACATCGACCTGTCGCAGGCCAGCCTGAAGATCAGCCTGCGCCCCTGACGCCCGCCTCCGGCGCAAAGCCCGGCAGCACCGGCACCGGCCTCTGCCGCTCGTCGACCGCGACGAAACTGAAACTGCCGCTGATGGCGCGCTCGCGCCCTTCCTGATACAGCCCCTCGACGAACACCTCGACCGCAACCTTGAGGCTGGTATTGCCCACCTTGCTCACCCGCCCGACCAGCTCGACGATGGAGCCGGCCGGAATCGCATGCTTGAAGTCGATGCGGTCGCTGGACACGGTGACCAGCGGCAAGCGGCAGAACCGCGTGGCGGCGATAAAGGACACCTCGTCCATCCAGGCCAGCGCCGTGCCACCGAACAGGGTGTTGTGGTGATTGGTACTCGGCGGGAACACCGCCTTGGTCACGCGGGTTTCCGACAGCGCGATGCGCCGCTGGATTTCTTGCTCTCTCGGACTCATGCCACTACTGCTCGCAATCGATGTGGTTCGGCCGGGCCGCGAAACCCGCCGGTCGACGGGCCCAGAAACGAAAAAAGCAGCCCGTAGGCTGCTTCTTTCAGAAAGGCGTCCGAACTTAGGACAGCTTTTCCTTGATGCGCGCGGCTTTGCCGGACAGGTCGCGCAGGTAGTACAGCTTGGCCTTGCGCACGTCGCCGCGACGCTTGACGCTCAGGCTGTCGACCAGCGGCGAGTAGGTCTGGAAGGTACGCTCGACGCCGACGCCGCTGGATATCTTGCGCACGGTGAAGGCGCTGTTCAGACCGCGGTTACGCTTGGCGATGACGACGCCTTCGAAGGCCTGCAGACGCTGACGGTCGCCTTCCTTCACTTTCACCTGAACGATCACGGTGTCGCCCGGGGCGAAGGTCGGGATCTCTTTGTTCATCTGCTCGGCTTCGAGCATCTGGATAATCTTGTTGGTCATGCTGCGCTCCTAAGACAAGCCTCCCGGCCTGCCATCGATACGTTAACTATCGTCCCGCTGGCGGATGTATTCCTCCAGCAGCTTTTTCTCTTCTCCAGAAAGCGAGCGGCTATCCAGAAGATCGGTGCGACGTTCCCAGGTCCGCCCAAGGGACTGCTGCAAACGCCAGCGCCGGATGTGTTCGTGGTTGCCACTAAGCAACACCTCGGGAACACGTTTATCCGCATACACCTCCGGACGGGTGTAGTGCGGGCAGTCGAGCAGGCCATCCGTAAAGGAGTCCTCCTCGGCCGAATCGGCATGACCCAATGCACCAGGCAAAAGGCGCGTCACCGCGTCGATCAGCACCATGGCCGGCAGCTCGCCGCCGGACAGGACGTAGTCGCCAATCGACCATTCCTCGTCGACATGCGTTTCGATGAAACGCTCGTCGATACCTTCGTAACGACCGGCGATCAGGATCAGTGCCTGCTCCTGCGCCAGCTCGCGGACCGCCGCCTGATTCAGACGACGCCCCTGCGGCGACAGGTAGATCACCTTCGCCGCCTCCCCCGCGGCCTGCCTGGCACTGGCCAGGGCGTCCTCGAGAGGCTTGATCTTCATCACCATCCCCGGGCCGCCGCCGAAGGGGCGGTCGTCCACCGTATGGTGGCGATCCGTGGTGTAGTCCCGCGGATTCCAGCAGTGCAGCTTGAGCAGCTCCTGCCTAACCGCACGACTGGTGATGCCGTACTCGCCGATGGCGGCAAACATTTCCGGGAACAGGGTGATGACTTCGACGCGCATAGGCCTTAGAAGTCCGCATCCCAGTCGACCCGCATCTCGCCGGCTGCCAGGTCCACCGCCAGCACGCACTGCCCGGTATAGGGCAATAGGCGCTCGCGCTCGTCCAGGCTGCCCGCGCAGGGCTTGACCACCATCACATCGTTGGCACCGGTCTCGAACAGATGATCGACCACGCCGAGCAACTGCCCCGCCTGATCGACGACCTTCAGACCTTGCAACTGGTACCAGTAGAACTCGCCATCATCCAGGTCGGGCAGCTCGCCACGCGGCACGCAAATCTCGAAACCGGCGTAGGTACGCGCAATCTCGCGATCGTCCAGACCTTTCAACTTGGCAACCAGCACCTTGCCCTGAAGGCGGCCGCTGGCCAGTTCCACTTGCTTTACCTCGCCGTCACGCCTGAGCGTCCAGCGCGGGTAATCGAGCACGTTATCGATGGGATCGGTAAAGGAATAGACCTTCACTTCGCCCCTGACGCCGTGCACCGAAACAATCTTGCCGAGAACCACCAGATCCTCGGCGACGGCCGGCGTCGTACTCATAAAAGTGCTTAGGCGGCAGCCTTGGCAGCTTCCTTGAGCAGCTGAGCAACACGCTCAGACGGCTGAGCGCCCTGGCCCAGCCAGTAGGTCGCGCGCTCCTGGTCGACGGACAGACGCACTTCGCCACCGGCAGCGATCGGGTTGAAGAAGCCGATGCGCTCAACGAAACGACCATCGCGCGCATTGCGGCTGTTGGTCACGGTCAGGTGGTAGAAGGGGCGCTTTTTGGAGCCGCCACGAGCAAGACGGATGGTTACCATGTGAACATCGTTCCTGTAGTCGGTGCTAACTTAAGGCACACACTTAAAATGGGCCTAGGCCCGAAAGGCCGCATATTTTAAGGATTATGCGGCGGTTTGCAAATCTCTTTTTCCGCCCGGCCATCGGCCGGGGCGCAGGCCCTAGAATTTCGGCATGCCGCCGCCGGGCAACATGCCGCCCATACCGCGCATCATCTTGGCCATGCCGCCCTTGGCGGTGAATTTCTTCATCATCTTCTGCATCTGCTTGTGCTGCTTGATCAGTCGGCCGATGTCCTGCACCTGGGTGCCGGAACCCAGGGCGATACGGCGCTTGCGCGAGCCGCTGATGATGTCCGGGTCGCGACGCTCGGCCGGGGTCATCGAATTGATGATCGCCTCCATCTGCTTGAACTGCTTCTCGGCCGCGCCCTGGGCGTTGCCCATCTGCGCCAGGTTGACCCCGCCGATGGACGGCAGCTTGTCCATCAGGCCGCCGAGGCCGCCCATGTTCTTCATCTGCTGCAGCTGGTCGCGGAAGTCTTCCAGGTCGAAGCCCTTGCCCTTCTTCAGCTTCTTGGTGAGCTTCTCGGCCTTCTCGCGGTCGAGGGTCTGCTCGGCCTGTTCGATCAGGCTGAGCACGTCGCCCATGCCGAGGATGCGCGAGGCAATACGATCCGGGTGGAAGGGCTCGAGCGCATCGCTCTTCTCGCCCATGCCGATGAACTTGATCGGCTTGCCGGTGATATGCCGCACCGACAGCGCGGCACCGCCGCGGGCATCGCCGTCGACCTTGGTCAGCACCACGCCGGTCAGCGACAGCGCGTCGCTGAAGGCCTTGGCGGTATTGGCGGCGTCCTGGCCGGTCATGGCATCGACCACGAACAGGGTTTCCACCGGTTTGACCGCGGCGTGCAGGGCCTGGATCTCGGCCATCATCTCGGCGTCGATGGCCAGACGACCGGCGGTATCGAGAATGACCACGTCGATGAACTTCAGCTTGGCTTCGCGGATCGCCGCATTGGCGATGTCCACCGGCTTCTGGCTGGCATCGGAGGGGAAGAAGGTCACGCCCAGGTCGCCAGCCAGGGTTTCCAGCTGCTTGATCGCCGCCGGACGGTAGACGTCGGCCGAGACCAGCAACACCGACTTCTTCTTGCGCTCCTTGAGGAACTTGGCCAGCTTGCCGGCAGTGGTGGTCTTGCCCGCCCCCTGCAGGCCGGCCATCAGTACCACGGCCGGCGGCGCGGCATTCAGCGCCAGATCCTCGTTGGCCGCGCCCATCAGCTCTTCGAGCTCGGCGCGGACGATCTTCACGAAGGCCTGGCCCGGGGTCAGGCTCTTCGACACCTCGGTGCCGACCGCGCGCTCCTTGACCTTGGCGACGAAGTCCTTGACCACCGGCAGGGCCACGTCGGCCTCGAGCAGGGCCATGCGCACTTCGCGCAGGGTGTCCTTGATGTTGTCTTCGCTGAGCTTGGCCTTGCCCGTGACGTTACGCAGGGTCTGGGACAGGCGATCGGTAAGATTTTCGAACATGCGCGTTCCTTTGGAAGTGCGGCTCGACCGGAGTCGGGTGTACGACAGGCGGCGGATTATAGCCAAGTCGCCGCGCCACCGACACCGCCAGCGGTCTTTCGTGCGGGCGATCATCTGTGCCACACTCAGCGCCTTTCGGGCTCGCCTTACACGGATTTATGCACCCTCTGCTGCCCAGCCTCGCCGCCGCCTGCCTGTACGCCGGCGCCGCCACCTACCAGGGCCTGCGCCTGACTCAGCGCAGCACCCCCGACAAGCGCCTGCTGGCGTTGCTCGGCGTGCTCGCCCTGTGCTTCCACGGCGGCAGCCTGTTCCTCCAGCTGCACGACGTCCACGGCCTGACCCTGGACTTCTTCAATGCCGCGAGCCTGATCGCCTACGCGGTGATTGCCCTGACCCTGCTGGCCTGCCTGCGCATCCCGGTGGAGAACCTGCTGCTGCTGTTCCCCCTGGGCGGGCTGACCGTGCTGGCTGCCGAGTTCCTGCCCTCGGGTACCATCCGCCCGATCGACGAACACCCTGGCATCCTGGCCCACATCCTGCTGTCGATCCTGGCCTACGGCATGCTCACCATCGCCGTGTTCCAGTCGATCCTGCTGCTGCTGCAGGACTATCAGCTCAAGCACAAGCACCCCTCCGGGCTGATCAAGAACTTCCCGCCGCTGCAGACCATGGAGAGCCTGCTGTTCGGCTTCCTCTGGGCCGGCTGGCTGCTGCTGTCGTTGTCGCTGCTGTCCGGCGCGCTGTTTCTCGACGACCTGCTCGCCCAGCACCTGGCGCACAAGACCATCCTTTCCAGCTTCGCCTGGGTGGTGTTCGCCGTGCTGCTGTGGGGTCGCCACCGCCTGGGCTGGCGCGGGCACAAGGCCATTCGCTGGACCCTGGCCGGGTTCTGCCTGCTGATGCTGGCCTACTTCGGCAGCAAGCTGGTGCGCGAATTCATACTGCACATCTGAGGCGCCTTCCTTGGACGACCTTCATGCGAGCTACCTGCTCGGCCTGCTGATCTTTCTCATCCTCTGCTCGGCGTTCTTCTCCAGCTCCGAGACCGGCATGCTCAGCCTCAACCGCTACCGGCTCAAGCACCTGGCCAAGGAAGGGCACAAGGGCGCCAAGCGGGTGACCCGCCTGCTCGATCGCCCGGACCGCCTGCTCGGCACCATCCTGGTCGGCAACAACGTGGTCAACATCCTCGCCGCCTCCATCGCCACGGTGCTGGCGGTGGATCTGTGGGGCGAGGCCGGCATCGCCATCGCCACCGCCGGCCTGACCATCGTCGTGCTGATCTTCGGCGAGATCACCCCCAAGACCCTGGCCGCGCTGCGCCCGGAACTGGTGGCCTTCCCCGCCAGCCGCCTGCTCAACCTGCTGCAGCGCCTGCTCTACCCGGTAGTCTGGCTGACCAGCGCGATCAGCAACGGCCTGCTGCGCCTGTTCGGCATCGACCCGGCGCAACGCGCCAGCGACAGCCTGTCCACCGAGGAACTGCGCAGCGTGGTGCGCGAGTCCGGCGCAGAGCTGCCGAAGAACCGGCAGAACATGCTGCTGGGCATCCTCGACCTGGAACGGGTGACGGTGGACGACATCATGATCCCGCGCAACGAGGTGGCCGGCATCGACCTGGACGACGACCTGGAAAGCATCGTCGGCCAGCTGCGCACCACCCCGCACACCCGCCTGCCGGTGTTCCGCGGCGACATCAACCAGATCGAGGGCGTGGTGCACATGCGCCAGATCGCCCGCCTGCTCAGCCACAACCAGCTGACCAAGGAAGCCCTGCTGGCAGCCTGCCACGAACCCTACTTCGTGCCGGAGAACACCCCGCTGTCGACCCAGCTGATCAACTTCCAGAAGCACA
Source organism: Pseudomonas sp. AOB-7 (assembly GCF_003696305.1). Classification (GTDB taxonomy): domain Bacteria; phylum Pseudomonadota; class Gammaproteobacteria; order Pseudomonadales; family Pseudomonadaceae; genus Aquipseudomonas. Next base: position 241,587 of record NZ_RFFK01000005.1, read on the forward strand.
AGCGGCGCATCGGCATAGTGGTCGACGAGTACGGCGAGGTGATCGGCATCGTCACCCTGGAAGACATCCTCGAGGAGATAGTCGGCGACTTCAGCAACCAGGACAGCCTGCGTAGCCCCGACATCCACCCGCAGGACGACGGCACCTACGTGATCGACGGCGCCGCCTACATTCGCGAACTGAACAAGACCCTCGGCTGGCACCTGCCCAGCGAGGGCCCCAAGACCCTCAACGGCCTGATCACCGAGGCGCTGGAGAGCATTCCCGACAGCGCCGTGTGCCTGAAGATCGGTCCCTACCGCCTGGAGATCCTGCAGGCGACGGAGAACCGGGTGAAAAGCGTGCGGGTCTGGCAGACGGAAAAGCTCAAAGCGGACGCCGCAGCAGCGGAGTGAGACGCTCGGCCAGGCCCTCGGCCCACAGCCGGTAACCCAGCGCCGAGGGGTGATAGCCGTCCTCGGCCAGGTAACGCGGCTCGAACGGCAACTCCAGCGCGCAATACTCTGCCCCCAGACACCCACTGAGCCTGCGCAGCTCGGCGTCGAGCAGGCGCGCGCGCCAGCCCATCAGCTGGCGCAGCAGCCAGGGCAAGGCGCTGAAGTGCTGCAACGGCGGCACCGCGCTGAACGCCACGCGCACCCCGCGCCCGCGCAAGCCGTCGGCCATGCCGGCAAGCGCCTGCATCCAGCGCGCACTCGGCGTGAGATGGGTGGTGTCGTTGACGCCGAATACCAGCAAGGCCAACTCGGCCGGCTCGGCCAGTGCCTGCGGCAGCAGGCGCTCGTGAGCCTGGGCCGCGGTGATGCCGTTCTCGCCGCAGGCCCGCCAGCGCACCGGGCGCTGCAGACGCTCGGCCAGCGCCGCCGCCAGACAGGCGGCCAGGGCCTGCTCCAGGCTCGCCACACCAACGCCGGCCACGGTGGACTCGCCGATCAGCAGCAGGCGCAGCGGCTCGCCGGACCACTGCGCGCCGCACAGGCCGTGCGTCGCTCCCGACGCTGGCGGCAGACGTAACGCCGTGCGCCGGGTATGCAATGCCAGCGGCAGCGCCAATGGCAGCAGCGGCAGCGTCGCCAGCCACCACAGCGCGTGCCGGCTCACAGCTGCACGCGTACCGCGCGGGCGCTGCGCAGCGCCTTGGCCCGCGCCGCCTCGATCGACTCGTCGCGCGCCAGGGCCACGCCCATACGCCGCTGGCCCTTGACCTCGGGCTTGCCGAACAGACGCAGCGCGGTGTCCGCCTCGCTCAGCGCCGCGCCCAGATTGGCGAAACTGGCCTGCTGCGAGTCGCCTTCGACCAGAATCACCGCCGACGCCGACGGGCCCATCTGGCGGATCGCCGGAATCGGCAGGCCGAGAATGGCCCGCGCGTGCAGGGCGAACTCGGACAGTTCCTGGGAAATCAGCGTCACCAGGCCGGTGTCGTGCGGCCGTGGAGAAACCTCGCTGAACCACACCTGGTCGCCCTTGACGAACAGTTCGACGCCGAACAGCCCGCGACCACCGAGCGCCTCGGTCACCGCCAGCGCCACGCGCTCGGACTCGGCCTGCGCCTGCGCGCTCATCGCTTGCGGCTGCCAGGACTCCTGATAGTCACCATTCTCCTGACGGTGGCCAATCGGCGCGCAGAAGCTGGTGCCGCCGGCGTGGCGCACGGTAAGCAGGGTGATCTCGTAGTCGAAGTCGATAAACCCTTCCACGATGACCCTGCCCTTGCCGGCGCGCCCGCCTTCCTGGGCATAGTCCCAGGCGCGCTGCAGGTCGGCGTCGCTCTTCAGCACGCTCTGGCCCTTGCCGGAAGAACTCATGATCGGCTTGACCACGCAGGGGTAACCGACGGATTTCACCGCCGCGGCATAGTCCTCGAAGGTGTCGGCGAAATGGTAGGGCGAAGTGGGCAAGCCCAGCTCCTCGGCGGCCAGGCGACGGATGCCCTCGCGGTTCATGGTCAGCTGTGCGGCGCGTGCGGTGGGCACCACGTTGAAGCCCTCGGCCTCCAGCTCGACCAGGGTGGCGGTGGCGATGGCCTCGATCTCGGGCACGATGAAATGCGGCTGCTCGGCCTCGATCACCGCACGCAGGGCGGCGCCGTCGAGCATGTCGATCACGTGGCTGCGGTGCGCCACCTGCATGGCCGGGGCGTTGGCGTAACGGTCCACGCCTATCACCTCGCAGCCCAGGCGCTGCAACTCGATCACCACTTCCTTGCCGAGCTCGCCGCAGCCGCACAGCAGCACGCGGGTCGCGGAAGGCGACAGGGGGGTTCCAATACGGGGCATCAAGGGTTCCTCGAACAGAGAATCAGGAAGGCATCAGCAGATGACCGGAGGCGCGGGCACGCTGCAGACAGAGTTGCAACACCGCACGCCGCTCGGCGTTGTCCATGCGGCCCCAGCGGGTGATTTCGTCAGCCGTGCGCTGGCAACCGATGCAGACGTCCTGCTCGTCCAGCGCGCAGACCTGCACGCAGGGCGAGCGCACCGGCTTTTCCACATCACTCATCGTCAGGCACCAGTTCGCGGGCATAGCGCTGGGCGTTGTGCACGTAATGGGCGGCGCTGGCCTCGAGCATCTTCCTCTGCTGCTCGGTCAGTTCGCGCACCACCTTGCCGGGGCTGCCCATGACCAGGCTGCCGTCGGGAATCACCTTGCCTTCGGGAATCAGACTGTTGGCGCCGATGATGCAGTACTTGCCGATCCTGGCGCCGTTGAGGATCACGGCGTTGATGCCGATCAGGCTGTAATCGTCCACCGTGCAGCCATGCATCATCACCTTGTGCCCCACGGTGACGCCCTTGCCCAGGGTCAGCGGAAAGCCCATGTCGGTGTGCAGCACGCTGCCGTCCTGCACGTTGCTGTGCTCGCCGATATGGATCAGTTCGTTGTCGCCGCGCAGCACGGCGCCGAACCAGACGCTGGCGCCGGCCTCCAGGCGCACCTTGCCGATCAGGTCGGCGCTCGGCGCGACCCAGCTGTCGGGGTGGGCTTCGACACGGGAGCTTCCCAGGCGGTATTTCATGGCTCGGTTTTCCTCGACGGGTTCAACGCAGATGAATGAAGTGTTCGGGCGGCTGGTGCAGGGCGATCTGCGCGTCGTCGTACAGCAGATTGACCAGCTCCACCACCATGATCGCGGTCAGGCCCCAGATGCGGTACTCGCCATAGGTGTAGGACGGCACGTACCAGCTGTGCCCGAGGTAGTCGATACGGTGGGTCAATTCGCGCGGGTCATCGCGGAAGAACGCCAGCGGCACCGAGAACACCGAGGCGATCTCGGCATCGTTGGCCTTGTACTCCACGTAATCTGGCACCAGGCCGACATAGGGGGTGACCTGGATGCCGTGGCGCGACACCAGGCTGCTGAGCGGTCCTATCACCTCGACCAGCCCCGGCGGCAGGCCGATTTCCTCCTCGGCTTCGCGCAGGGCGGTATGCACCAGGTCGCGATCCTCCGGGTCGCGCCGACCGCCGGGGAAGGCCACCTCGCCACTGTGGGTCGACAAACCGCTGGCGCGCAGGGTCAGCACCAGTTCGGGTTCGTCACTGCGGGTGATGGGGACCAGCACCGCCGCCTCGGGGAAGCTGCGCTCGGTCTCCAGAGGGCGCGGCCGATGACCGCGCACGCGATGGAGCAACTCGTCCAGCATGGGCACACTCGGGGATTGTTATGCCCGGCATCATGGCATGAAAGCGGCGCCGCGCCCAAGCCCGAAGACAGGGCAAGGCGGCCGAGTTGGCGGGCTTGCCGGCCATGCCGCCGGCGCGCCAAGATAGTCCCAACAGGCCGAGGACAAGCCATGAAATATTGCAGCCAATGCGGCCAGCCGCTGACCCGGGCGATCCCCGTCGGCGACAACCGCCTGCGCCACGTGTGCAACCACTGCCATACGGTGCACTACGAGAACCCGCGCATCGTTGCCGGCTGCCTGCCGGTGTGGGGCGAGCAGGTGCTGCTGTGCCGCCGCGCCATCGAACCGCGCCGCGGCTACTGGACCCTGCCGGCCGGCTTCATGGAAAACGGCGAAACCATCGAGCAGGCGGCGGCAAGGGAAACCCTGGAAGAGGCCTGCGCGCGGGTGCGCGACCTCAATCTCTACACCCTGTTCGACCTGCCGCATATCAGCCAGGTGTACATGCTGTTTCGCGCCGAGCTGGTCGACCTGGATTTCGCCGTGGGCGAGGAAAGCCTCGAGGTGCGCCTGTTCGCCGAAGCGGAAATCCCCTGGTCGGAGCTGGCTTTCCCGACCATAGGCCGTACCTTAGAATGTTTCTTCGCCGACCGCCGGCAGAACCTGTTTCCGGTGCGCAACGAGCCGCTGGAAGCCCTGCGCGCTCATTACCGACCCCGTTGACCCCTTGCCGAGAAGTATTCCGATGCGCTGGCTGTTGCCCCTGTTGTGCCTGACCCTCAGCCTGAACGTGCAGGCCAACGCCACCCCCATCGACGCCACGCGCCAGGTGGACAAGGTGCTGGTGCTCAAGTCCGAACGCCAGCTGCACCTGCAGCGACGCGGCGAGACCATCAAGTCCTACCGCATCTCCCTCGGCAAGCAGCCCAACGGCGCCAAGCAGCGCGAAGGCGACCTGCGCACGCCGGAAGGCTTCTACTGGATCGACTGGCGCAAGGCCAGCGACAAGTACCAGCTATCGCTGCACATCTCCTACCCCAACGCCCGCGACCTGGCCAACGCGAGCCAGGCCGGCGTGCCGCCGGGCGGCATGATCATGATCCACGGCACGCCGCTGGACGAGGAATACCCCGAGTGGTTCTTCCATACCCTGGACTGGACCGAAGGCTGCATCGCCATGAAGAACGACGACATGCGCGAGGTGTGGGAGCTGGTCAAGGACGGCACGCTGATCGAGATCCGCCCCTAGGGTGTCGCGGGGCCGCCCAGGCCGTGCGCACCGCATGAACGATATCTCCGCACCACACCCCCTAGAACTGCAGATCCGACAGGCGCCAGACATCGAACGCCGGCGTCTCGTAGGGATGGGACTGCTTGAGCGCCTTGACCGCATCGTGGATCAGCTCGTCGGCCACCACCAGCTCGACCTTCCACTCCGCCACCTGCTCGACGCCGCCGATCTGGCCGAGAAACGGCTGGCTGCCCTCCAGCGCACGGAACTGGCCCTGGCCGAGCGCCTGCCAGCAGCAGCTGTCGTAGCGGCCGATGCGGCCGCCGCCGGCGGCGAACACCGCCTTCTTCACCGGCTCCAGATGGCTTTCCGGCACGTAAAAACACAGTTTGTACATCAAGTTCTCCGCAGATGGGGCAACCGAACAACAGACAAGCCATGACGCCGAAATGATGGCATTTTGCCTCAGCGCAATACTGAGAACCACCTCGGAAATTCCGCATCCGCCAGCTCGTTCGTTACTTTCGACTCGCCGCCCGGGCAGGCGTTCCGCGGCCTCAGGCCTTGCCGATAAAGCGCCGCCACTTGTCGCCCAGACCGGGCGCCGGCGGACTGTGGCTGCCATCGCAATAGGGTAGATCGGCCGAACGGCCGCAGCGGCAGAGCAGCAGACGCTGTTCGCGCTCGGCGGTCAGCCGCAACGCCTCGGCGCAGGTGCGGTTGCAGTCGGGCAAGGCCGAGGAAGCTCCGCAGCGGCAGAGGCGCAGGCAATCCCCCGGACGAACCAGGCGGACTTCGGGAAGGATGGGTGGAGCATCGTCGGCCATGGGGGGGGGCCTGCCGGTGTAGCCCGGATGAAATCCGGGAGGGATTGCACGTGCTTCCCCGGATTGCATCCGGCGAGGGGATTTGCAAACCCTCTCCCGCATGCGGGAGAGGGTCAGCGGAAGGCCGCTGCGCGGCCGCTTTTAGTTCACCCAGACGCGGGCGTTGCGGAACATGCGCATCCAGCCGCCGTCTTCCTGCCACTCGTCCGGGCGCCAGGAGTTCTGCACGGCGCGGAACACCCGCTCCGGGTGCGGCATCATGATGGTCACACGGCCGTCGCGACTGGTCAGGCCGGTGATGCCGCGCGGCGAACCGTTGGGGTTGGCCGGGTAGCTCTCGGTGACCTTGCCGTGGTTGTCGACATAGCGCAGGGCCACGGTGCCGGACAGATCGGCTTCCAGCAGCGCCTCCTCGCTCTCGAACTCGGCATGGCCTTCGCCGTGGGCGATGGCGATCGGCAGACGCGAGCCGGCCATGCCCTGCAGGAAGATCGACGCCGATTCCTGGATCTGCACCATGGCCACGCGCGCCTCGAACTGCTCGGAGCGGTTGCGCACGAAGTGCGGCCAGAACTCGGTGCCGGGGATCAGCTCGTGCAGGTTGCTCATCATCTGGCAGCCGTTGCACACGCCGAGGGCGAAGCTGTCGCGCCGCTCGAAGAAGCCCTGGAAGGCATCGCGCGCGCGGGCGTTGAACAGCACGGACTTGGCCCAGCCCTCGCCGGCGCCGAGCACGTCGCCATAGGAGAAGCCGCCGCAGGCCACCAGCCCCTTGAACTCTTCCAGGCTGACGCGGCCGGCGAGGATGTCGCTCATATGCACGTCGACGGCGGCGAAGCCGGCGCGGTCGAATGCCGCGGCCATCTCCACCTGACCGTTGACGCCCTGCTCGCGGAGGATCGCCACCTGCGGCCGTACGCCCTTCTTGATATAGGGCGCGGCCACGTCCTGGTTGACGTCGAAGCCGAGCTTGACCGACAGACCGGGGTTGTCCTCTTCCAGCAGCAGGTCGAACTCCTGATCGGCGCCCTGGGCGTTGTCGCGCAGGCGCTGGATGCGGTAGCTGGTCTCGGCCCACTGACGCTGCAGCAGGCGACGCTCGCCGGTGAACACCGGCTCGCCGTTGAAGCTGATGCCGATTTCGCCGTTGTTCACCGCCTGGCCGATCACCGCCACGCAGTCGCCCAGACCGGCGGCGCTGAACTGCGCCAGCACTTCCGGAGTGGCGTCCTGGCGCACCTGGATCACCGCACCCAGCTCCTCGTTGAACAGCACGGCCGGCAGCTCGGCGCTGGCGTCGGCCAGCGCGTCGAGGTTCAGCGCCAGGCCGCAGTGACCGGCGAAGGCCATTTCCAAGACGGTGGTCAGCAGACCGCCGTCGGAGCGGTCATGGTAGGCCAGCAGATGGCCGTCGGCGTTCAGGCCCTGGATCACGGCGAAGAAGGCCTTGAGGTCCTCGGCGTCGTCGAGATCCGGCGCCTGCTGGCCGATCTGCGCGTAGACCTGCGCCAGGATCGAGCCACCCATGCGGTTCTGCCCGCGGCCGAGGTCGATCAGGATCAGGTCGGTCTCGCCCTTGTCCATGCGCAGTTGCGGGGTCAGGGTCTGGCGGATGTCCTGCACAGGGGCGAAGCCGGAAATCACCAGCGACAGCGGCGCGGTGACGCTCTTGTCGACGCCCGCGTCCTGCCAGCGGGTCTTCATCGACATGGAGTCCTTGCCCACCGGAATGGTGATGCCGAGCTGCGGACACAGCTCCATACCGACCGCCTTGACGGTGTCATAGAGACGGGCGTCTTCGCCGGGGTGGCCGGCGGCTGCCATCCAGTTGGCCGACAGCTTGATGTCGGACAGCTTGCCGATACGCGCCGCGGCCAGGTTGGTGATGGTCTCGCCCACCGCCATGCGGCCCGACGCCGGGGCGTCGAGCAGCGCCAGCGGGGTGCGCTCGCCCATGGCCATGGCTTCGCCGGTATAGACGTCGAAGCTGGTGGCGGTCACCGCGCAGTCGGCCACCGGTACCTGCCAGGGGCCGACCATCTGGTCGCGGGCCACCAGGCCGGTGATGCTGCGGTCGCCGATGGTGATCAAAAAGCTCTTGCTGGCCACGGCCGGGTGACGCAGCACGCGCTCCAGCGCTTCGTCGATCGCCACGCCGGCGGCGTCGAAATCATCGCCCTGCTCGGCTTCGCGAGCGACGCTGCGGTGCATGCGCGGCGGCTTGCCGAGCAGCACTTCCAGCGGCATGTCCACCGGTGTGTTGCCGAAGTGGCTGTCGGTCACGGTCAGCTGCGGTTCGGCAATGGCCTCGCCGACCACGGCGAAGGGGCAGCGTTCGCGTTCGCAGATGGCCTTGAAGCGCTCGAAGTCGGCCGCATCGACCGACATCACGTAGCGTTCCTGGGATTCGTTGCACCAGATTTCCAGCGGGCTCATGCCCGGCTCGTCGTTGGGCACCTTGCGCAGCTCGAAGCGACCGCCGCGGCCACCGTCGTTGATCAGCTCCGGCAGGGCATTGGAGATACCGCCGGCGCCGACGTCGTGGATGAACTTGATCGGGTTGGCCTCGCCCAGCTGCCAGCAGCGGTCGATGACCTCCTGGCAGCGGCGTTCCATTTCCGGGTTCTCGCGCTGCACCGAGGCGAAGTCCAGGTCGGCCGAGCTGGCGCCGGTGGCCATCGACGAGGCGGCGCCGCCGCCCAGGCCGATCAGCATGGCTGGGCCGCCGAGCACGATCAGCTTGGCGCCGACGCTGATTTCACCTTTCTGCACATGGTCTTCGCGGATGTTGCCGAGGCCGCCGGCGAGCATGATCGGCTTGTGGTAGCCGCGCACTTCCTCGCCGCGCGGGCTCTGCACGGCCTGCTCGAAGGTGCGGAAGTAGCCGTTGAGCGCCGGACGACCGAACTCGTTGTTGAACGCGGCGCCGCCCAGCGGGCCCTCGATCATGATGTCCAGCGCGGTGACGATGCGCTCGGGCTTGCCGTAGGGCTTCTCCCAGGGCTGCACGAAATCGGGGATGTTCAGGTTGGAGACCGAGAAACCGGTCAGGCCGGCCTTGGGCTTGGCGCCGCGACCGGTGGCGCCCTCGTCGCGGATCTCGCCGCCGGAGCCGGTGGAAGCGCCCGGGAACGGTGCGATGGCGGTCGGGTGGTTGTGGGTTTCCACCTTCATCAGGATGTGCACCGGCTCGACGCTGGCGCCGTACTCGCGAGTCTCCGGGTTGGGGAAGAAACGCCCGGCGGTGAAGCCTTCGATCACCGAGGCGTTGTCCTTGTAGGCGCTCAGCACTCCTTCGCGGTTCATCTCGTAGGTGTTCTTGATCATGCCGAACAGCGACTTGTCCTGAGCCTGGCCGTCGATGTCCCAGCTGGCGTTGAAGATCTTGTGCCGGCAGTGCTCGGAGTTGGCCTGGGCGAACATCATCAGCTCGATGTCGTGCGGGTTGCGCCCCAGCTCGGTGAAGCTCTTGACTAGGTAGTCGATCTCGTCCTCGGCCAGGGCCAGGCCCAGATCCTGGTTGGCCTGTTCCAGCGCGGCGCGGCCGCCGCCGAGGATGTCCACCGCGGTCAGCGGCTTGGGCTGGGCATGGCTGAACAGCGCCGCGGCGTCTTCCAGGGCGTTCAACACCAGCTGGGTCATGCGGTCGTGCAGCAAGGCGGCGACGGCGGCGCTGTCGGCTTCGCTCAGCTCGCCGGCCACGTAATAGGCGATGCCGCGCTCCAGGCGCTGGATCTTGGCCAGACCGCAATTACGGGCGATGTCGCTGGCCTTGCTCGACCAGGGCGAGATGGTGCCGAAGCGCGGGATGGTCAGGAACAGCTTGCCGCGGGGCTCCTGCACCGGCACGCTGGGGCCGTACTTGAGCAGACGGGCGAGCACCTGTTCCTCGTCGGCGTTGAGCACGCCGGTGACGTCGGCGAAATGCGCGAACTCGGCGTACAGCCCGGTCACGGCCGGCACCTTGCTGGTCAGTTGCTCGAGCAATTTGCCATGGCGGAAAGCGGAAAGGGCGGGAGCGCCGCGCAGAATCAACATCGTCGGAACAGCCTCTGGGAAGGGGGAGTGCTAGAGGCCGTGCATTCTAGCCTAAAGCGCCGCCCGCGGCACCCGTGGCCTGGCGCTTTCAAGACGGATGCGCGCTAGCAGAGAAGCGCGCCGCTGTCGAGATATGGCGCCGCCAGCGCTTTGCGTATACTGCGCCGATGTTTGCACGACCTGCGATACGCATGCGTTGCGCCACAGGGCTGTTGGCGATTGGAATCCTCCTGATGCTCGGCGGCTGTGGCGAAGAACTCAAGCCCAGCGTACTCGAGCAGGTAAAGGCGGAGGGTGAGCTGCGCGTGATCACCCGTAACAGCCCGGCCACCTATTTCCAGGACCGCAACGGCGATACCGGCTTCGAATACGAGCTGGCCAAGCGCTTCGCCACCGATCTGGGCCTGGAGCTGAAGGTCGAAACCGCCGACAACCTCGGCAGCCTGTTCGCCAGCCTCGGCCGCCCCAACGGTCCGGTGCTGGCCGCCGCCGGGCTGGTGGAAACACCGGCGCGGCAGAGCCAGGCGCGCTTCTCCATTCCCTATCTGGAAGTCACCCCGCAGGTCGTCTACCGCCAGGGCCAGCCACGCCCGACCAAGGCCGCCGACCTGGTCGGCAAGCGCATCCTGGTGCTGGCCGGCAGCAGCCACGCCGAACAGCTGGCCGCCCTCAAGCTGGAAGTGCCGGAGCTGGCCTTCGAGGAATCCGACGCGGTGGAAGTGGTCGACCTGCTGCGCATGGTCGACGAGGGCCAGATCGACCTGACCCTGGTCGACTCCAACGAGCTGGCGATGAACCAGGTGTACTTCCCCAACGTGCGCGTCGCCTTCGACCTCGGCGAGGCCAACCACATGCGCTGGGCGGTGGCGCCCGGCGAGGACGACAGCCTGCTGCAGGAGGCCAACGCCTTCCTCGAGCGGGCCGAGGCCAACGGCACCCTGCAACGCCTGAAGGAGCGCTACTACGGCCATGTCGACGTGCTCGGCTACGTCGGCGCCTACACCTTCGCCCAGCACCTGCAAAAGCGCCTGCCGCGGTACGAACAGATGTTTCGCCAGGCCGCCCGCGCCAACCAGGTGGACTGGCGCCTGCTGGCCGCCATGGGCTATCAGGAATCGCTGTGGCAACCCAACGCCACCTCCAAGACCGGCGTACGCGGGCTGATGATGCTGACCCAGCGCACCGCGCAGTCGGTCGGCGTGTCCAATCGCCTCGATCCCAAGCAGAGCATCGATGGCGGCGCACGCTACTTCGTCCAGGTCTACGAGCAGTTGCCAGAAGGCATCGAGGAGCCGGATCGCACCTGGTTCGCCCTGGCCGCCTACAACGTCGGCGGCGGCCACCTGGAGGATGCGCGCAAGCTCACCGAGGCCGAGGGACTGAACCCCAACAAGTGGGCCGACGTACAGAAGATCCTGCCGCGCCTGGCGCAAAAGCAGTGGTACAGCAAGACCCGTTACGGCTACGCCCGCGGCGGCGAGCCAGTGCATTTCGTGCGCAACATCCGCCGCTACTACGACATTCTCACCTGGGTGACCCAGCCGCAGCTGGAAGGCACCCAGGTGGCCGAGCGCGGCGTGCACCTGCCGGGCATCGACAAGCGCCAGCCCAGCGAAGAGACCCCGCCGCTCTGATTCAGCCGCGCCGAACCTTGAAAAACGCCTTCAGCAACGCCCCGCTCTCCTCCGCCAGCAGCCCCCCCTCCACCAGCACCCGGTGATTGAGAAAGTCCTGCTCGAAGAACTGGCCCTGGCTGATCGCCACCCCGGCCCGCGGCTCGCTGGCGGCGTAGACCACGCGGGCGATGCGCGCATGCACGATCAGCCCGGCGCACATGCTGCAGGGCTCCAGGGTCACGTACAGGGTGCTGCCGGGCAGGCGGTAGTTCTGCGCGGACTCGGCCGCTGCGCGGATCGCCACCATCTCGGCATGGGCGCTGGGATCACTGCGCGAGATCGGGCAGTTGAAGCCGCGGCCAACGACCTCGCCCGCCTGCACCAGCACCGCGCCCACCGGCACCTCGCCCTGCTCCGCGCCCAGGCGTGCCTGGGCCAGCGCCTCACGCATGAAATGCTCGTCGCGCGAGCGGTCGATGATCTGCGGTCTTTTCATTGAATCAATCCGTAGGGCGGAAAACCGCGCGGCGGTTTCCACCCATCAAGCTTGCGACTGCCAAAACGGCGCCCACCCTACACCACTTCGATCGCCGCCATCAGCCCGGTTTCCATATGGTCGATGACGTGGCAGTGGAACATCCACACCCCGGGATTATCGGCCACCAGCGCCACCCTGGCGGTCTCGTTCCTGCCCAGCAGATAGGTATCGGTGAACCAGGGCTCCGCGATGCGTCGCCGGTTGGAGCCCAGCACCTTGAAGGTCATGCCGTGCAGATGAATGGGGTGCTGGTACTGGCTGAGGTTGCGCAACTCGAGGATATAGCTCCGGCCGCGCTGCAGGGTGGCGACGGGGCGCTCGTAGCAGTTCTTGTCGGCGATATCCCAGGCCTGGCCGTTGATCTGCCAGAAACTGTGCGCGGCGCCCTGCTCCAGGCCGACCGAGACGGCGCCGGCCCACTCGAAGTTGAAGCGCAGGGTCTCGGCACTGGCCAGGTCCGGCTCGGCCACCGGGTTGGCCGGCAGCGCCGCCGGCCAGTCACCGGCCGGCTCGCTGGACGCCACCGAACGCAGGGTGGCCAGACGCAGCGGGCCGTTGCGCAGCGGCAACGCCTGGCCGGCCGGCGGCACCTTGAGGCCCAGCTCGATACGCATGCCCGGCCCCAGCCAGTACTCCTTGCCCAGCGGCCGCGGCGTCACCGGATTGCCGTCCAGCGCGTAGATGCGCGCCTCGCCGCCCGGCAGGTTGAGGCGATAGGTCAGGGTGTTGTCCAGGTTGAGCAGACGCAGGCGCACCACCTGGCCGGCCGGCAGTTCCACAGTCGGCGCATGCACGCCGTTGACCGTGCTCAGCACGCCGGGCGTGCCGCCGCGCGCCGCCTCGCGCGGCACGCTGAAGGCGGTGAAGGCGCCCTGCCCGTCCACGTGCCAGCTCTTCAGGCTCAGCGTGCGCTCGTGGCGAAAGCCGGTGGGCTGACGCTCCTCGACGATCAGCGGGCCGACCAAGCCGCGCCCCAGCTGCTCGCCGCTGGCGCTATGCGGGTGATACCAGAAGCTGCCGGCATCCGGCACGCGGAACACATAGTCGAAATACTCCCCCGGTAGCACCGGCAACTGCGAGAGATAGGGCACGCCGTCCATCTCCAGCGGCAGACGAATGCCGTGCCAGTGAATGGTGGTGGGCTCCGGCAACTGGTTGATGAAGCGCACCCGCAGCCAGTCGCCCTGGCGTGCGCGCAACTCCAGCCCCGGCGCCTGGCCGCCATAGGCCCAGGCCGGCGTCTGGTGCCCGGGTACCAGCTCGATATCCAGCGGCGCGGCGATCAACTCGTAGTCGTGGCTGGCGCTCTGGCTGCGGCGCAACCAGTAACCGGCACCGCCGAGGGCGAGCAGGCTGACGCCGCCGAGGCCGGCGAGAATTTGTCTGCGGGAAAAGGTCATGGTCGTATCCGTGGCCCGGCGGCAATCCGGGAAGGCCGCACCCGGCTGGCATCCGGGCTATAAGTTGCGACATCTTCTCATTTCCAACGCCAGGCTGACGACCCCGGAAACGAGACAGGTTGCCGCAGCGGCCGACAGAAACGACAAGGGCAGCTTGCGCTGCCCCTGTCGGTCACTTCACTCCCACTCGATGGTGGCAGGCGGCTTGCTCGACACGTCGTAGGTGACGCGGGAGATGCCTTCGATTTCGTTGATGATGCGGCCGCTGACGGTTTCCAGCAGTTCGTAGGGCAGGTGCGCCCAGCGCGCGGTCATGAAGTCCACGGTTTCCACGGCGCGCAGGGCGACGACCCAGGCGTAGCGGCGACCGTCGCCGACCACGCCGACCGATTTCACCGGCTGGAACACCACGAAGGCCTGGCTGGTCTTGTGGTACCAGTCGGCCTTGCGCAGCTCTTCGATGAAGATATGGTCGGCGCGGCGCAGCAGGTCGGCGTATTCCTTCTTCACTTCGCCGAGGATGCGCACGCCCAGGCCCGGGCCCGGGAAGGGGTGGCGGTAGACCATGTCGTAGGGCAGGCCCAGTTCCAGGCCGATCTTGCGCACCTCGTCCTTGAACAGTTCGCGCAGCGGCTCGACCAGCTTGAGGTTCATTTCCTCCGGCAGGCCGCCGACGTTGTGGTGGCTCTTGATCACGTGGGCCTTGCCGCTCTTGGCGCCAGCCGACTCGATCACGTCCGGGTAGATGGTGCCCTGGGCGAGGAACTGGATGTTGGGAAGCTTGCTGGCCTCGGCATCGAACACATCGATAAAGGTGCGGCCGATGATCTTGCGCTTCTTCTCCGGGTCGGCCTCGCCGGCCAGGTTGTTGAGGAACTGCTCTTCGGCGTTGGCGCGGATCACCTTGACGCCCATGTTCTCGGCGAACATGGCCATCACCTGCTCGCCTTCGTGCAGGCGCAGCAGGCCGTTGTCGACGAACACGCAGGTCAGCTGGTCGCCGATGGCCTTGTGCAGCAAGGCGGCGACCACCGAGGAGTCGACGCCGCCGGACAGGCCGAGCAGCACGTTGGCGTCGCCGACCTGGGCGCGCACCGCGGCGATCGCGTCGTCGACGATGTTGGCCGGGGTCCACAGGGCCTCGCAGCCGCTGATCTCCAGGACGAAGCGCGAGAGGATGCGGCCGCCCTGCTTGGTGTGGGTCACTTCCGGGTGGAACTGCACGCCGTAGTAGTGGCGGGCGTCGTCGCTCATGGCGGCGATCGGGCAGCTCGGGGTGCTGGCGAGGATATGGAAGCCCTCGGGCATGCGGGTGACCTTGTCGCCGTGGCTCATCCACACGTCGAGGCCGAGCACGCCGTCGGCGTCGACATGGTCCTCGATGCCTTCGAGCAGCTGGCTCTTGCCGACCACGTCGACGCGGGCGTAGCCGAACTCGCGCAGGTCGGAACCTTCCACCTTGCCGCCGAGCTGCTCGGCCATGGTCTGCATGCCGTAGCAGATGCCCAGCAACGGCACGCCGAGGTCGAACACGGCTTGCGGCGCGCGCGGGCTACCCTCCTCGTGCACCGACTCCGGGCCGCCGGCGAGGATGATGCCGCGCGGGGCGAAGGCGCGGATGTCCTCGTCGCTCATGTCCCAGGGGTGCAGTTCGCAATAGACGCCGATCTCGCGCACGCGGCGGGCGATCAGTTGGGTGTACTGGGAACCGAAGTCCAGAATCAGGATGCGGTGGGCGTGAATGTCGTGGGCCATGGCCGTCTCTCGTAGGTATTCACAAATGACACGGGGCTGATCGAACAGCCCCGTTATTCATAGCATTGCGGCGAATCAACCGACCCGATAGTTCGGGGCTTCCTTGGTGATCTGCACGTCGTGCACGTGCGACTCGGCCATGCCGGCGCCGGTGATGCGCACGAACTCCGGCTTGGTGCGCATCTCTTCGATGGTGGCGCAGCCGGTGTAGCCCATGGAGGCGCGCAGGCCGCCCATCAGCTGATGGACGATGGCGGCCATGGCGCCCTTGTACGGCACGCGGCCTTCGATACCTTCCGGCACCAGTTTCTCGGCACCGGCCGAGGAGTCCTGGAAGTAGCGATCCGAGGAGCCCTGCGCCTGCGCCATGGCGCCCAGCGAGCCCATGCCGCGGTAGGCCTTGTAGGAACGGCCCTGGAACAGTTCGACTTCGCCCGGGGCTTCTTCGGTGCCGGCCAGCATGGAGCCGATCATCACCGCGGAAGCGCCGGCGACTATGGCCTTGGACAGGTCGCCGGAGAAGCGGATGCCGCCGTCGGCGATCAGCGGTACGCCGCTACCGGCCAGGGCGGCGGCGACGTTGGCCACGGCGCTGATCTGCGGCACGCCGACGCCGGCGACGATACGGGTGGTGCAGATCGAGCCCGGACCGATGCCGACCTTGACGCCGTCGGCGCCGGCTTCGACCAGGGCCTTGGCGGCATCGCCGGTGGCGATATTGCCGCCGATCACCTGGACTTCCGGGAAGGTCTGCTTGACCCAGCGCACGCGGTCGATCACGCCCTTGGAGTGGCCGTGGGCGGTGTCGACGATGATCACGTCGACGCCGGCGTTGACCAGCGCGGCGACGCGGTCGCCGGTATCGGCGCCGGTGCCGACGGCAGCGCCGACGCGCAGGCGACCCTGGTCGTCCTTGCTCGCCAGCGGGTAGGCCTTGGCCTTCTCGATGTCCTTGACGGTCATCATGCCCTTGAGGGTGAAGGCGTCGTCGACGATCAGCACCTTCTCGATGCGGTGCTTGTGCAGCAGCTCGCGCACGGTTTCCTTGGCGGCGCCTTCCTTGACGGTGACCAGACGCTCTTTCGGCGTCATCACCTCGCGCACCAGGGCGTCCAGGCGGTTCTCGAAGCGCACGTCGCGGGAGGTGACGATGCCCACCAGGTCACCGTTGGAGAGCACCGGCACACCGGAGATGTTGTTCTGCCGGGTCAGCTCGAACAGGTCGCGCACGGTGGCGTCGGCCTCGATGGTGATCGGGTCCTTGACCACGCCGGCCTCGAACTTCTTGACCTTGCGCACCTCGGCAGCCTGCTGCTCGATGGTCATGTTCTTGTGGATGATGCCGATGCCGCCTTCCTGGGCCATGGCGATGGCCAGGCGCGCCTCGGTGACGGTGTCCATGGCGGCGGACAGCAGCGGGATATTCAGTTCGATGCCGCGGGTCAGGCGGGTCTTCAGGCTGACGTCCTTGGGCAACACCTCGGAATAACCGGGGATGAGCAGGACGTCGTCGAAAGTGAGTGCTTCTTGGCTGATGCGCAGCATGGCGGGCTCCCGGGCGGGAAAATAAGAAGCGCGGCATTATACCCAGCCACCCCCGCCCGCTCAATGCAAAGTGTGGCAGGTGCGGCCAGAAAACGGCCGACCGGTCAGTGGGCAGACGCCCTGCCCTATCCGACCTCGGCCAATCCGCCCTCAGCAGTCGACCCGCACCAGGCGCACGGCGAAGCCGATGCGCTCGGCCAGTTCGTCGAGAAAGTCCTGGCGAAAGCCGGCATCCGCCCAGTTGTTGAACACCAGGCCCAGGTCGGAGAAGCCGCAGGGCTGCAGGAACAGGAAGCCGTTGATATCGTCCTCAAAGCCGCATTCGGGGCAGGCGAAGTTGTCGGTCTCCCCCGGCCACCAGCGTTCCAGGCTGTCGAACAGCGGCGGGCCGATCTCCTGGCGGCACTCGGGGCAGCCGGCTTCTTCGCGAAAGCCCTGGGTCGGGGTGTAGATGCAGCGCTTGGTCACCAGCTCCAGGCCGTTGATCGGCCGGCCGAACGGCAGCCGCTCCGGGCGCTCGACCACCCGCCGCGCACCCGCGGCGATGGCGAAGGCCATGCGATTGCCGCTGCGCCCGCAGGTGCTGACATGCGTCTGGACGATCTCGCGCTGCGCCAGCCAGCGCAGCAGGCGCGCGGCCAACGCCTCGTTGCCCGGCAGGCTGGAGATCTGCGGCACGATGATGGCCTGGTTCTCGCCCATGGCGTGCTCCATACGAAGAAAAGTCGCGCAGCTTAGCGGTAGTGGTGTAGCGGTCAACTATGGCCGCGACGCCAAAGCCTTTATCATGCTGCCCCATGATCAACGATCCCTTTGCCCGCCTGAACCTCGACCGCGAGGTGCTCAGCGTCAGCCAACTGAACAACCGCGCCCGCCTGCTGCTGGAAGACGTGTTCGCCAGCATCTGGGTCGAGGGAGAAATCTCCAACCTGGCGCGGCCGGCCTCTGGGCATATCTACTTCACCCTCAAAGATAGCCAGGCCCAGGTGCGCTGCGCGCTGTTCCGGCAGAACGCCGCGCGGGTGCGCCAGGCGCTGCGCGATGGTCTGGCGGTGAAGGTACGCGGCAAGGTCTCGCTGTTCGAGGGCCGCGGCGACTACCAGCTGATTCTCGATGCGGTCGAGCCGGCCGGCGACGGCGCCCTGCGCCTGGCCTTCGAAGCGCTCAAGGACAAGCTGTCCGCCGAAGGGCTGTTTGCCACCGAGCGCAAGCTCGCCCTGCCCGCCCATCCCAAGCGCATCGGCATCGTCACCTCGCCCACCGGCGCGGTGATCCGCGACATTATCAGCGTGTTCCGCCGCCGCGCGCCGCAGGTGGCGCTGACCCTGATTCCCACCGCGGTGCAGGGCCGTGAGGCCACCGCGCAGATCGTCCGCGCCCTGCAGCTGGCCGACGCGCAGGGCTTCGACGCACTGATCCTGGCCCGCGGCGGCGGCTCGCTGGAGGACCTGTGGTGCTTCAACGAGGAAGCCGTGGCCCGCGCCGTGGCCGCCTGCGTGACGCCCATCGTCAGCGCCGTGGGCCACGAGACCGACGTGTCCATCGCCGACTTCGTCGCCGACGTGCGCGCGCCGACGCCGTCGGCCGCCGCCGAGCTGCTGGCCCCCGACAGCAGCGAGCTGGTGCAGCGTCTGCACAACCTGCAGCGCCGCCTGGTGCTGCAGATGCAGGGGCGCCTGGCCCGCGAACGGCTGCGCCTGGAGGGCGTGAGCCGGCGTCTGCGTCATCCCGGCGAGCGTCTGCGCCAGCAGGCCCAGCGCCTGGACGATCTGGATATGCGCCTGCGCCGCGCCTTCAACCAACAGCTCATCAACCAGCGCGAACGCCTGGCGCGCCTCGACGCCCGTCTCGCCGCCCAGCATCCGGGGCGCAACCTGGCCCTGCTGCGCCAGCGCCTGGATGGCCTGGCCGCGCGCCTGCCGCGCGCCATGCAGGGCCAGTTGCGCAGCCAGCGCCAGCAACTGGGCGCGCTGGCTGCGCAACTGCAGATCGTCAGCCCGCTGGCCACCCTCGGCCGCGGCTACAGCATCCTCCTCGACGAACGCGGCCAGGCCGTGCGCCGTGCCGCCCAGACCCGCCCGGGGCAACGCCTCAAGGCCCGCCTGGGCGAGGGCGAACTGGATGTGCGGGTCGAAGACAACCATATTCAACCGGCGACGCTGTCGCTGCTCGATTGACCTTTTGCCGGGTGGATAAGCGCCGTGCGCCGATCCACCCCAGGGATAGCCGCATGCGCCTGATCGCGTTCCTTCTGTGCACCGCCTTCGCCCTGCCCGCTCAGGCCGAAGGCTTTATCACCCGCCTGTTGAACAAGCCGGTGCCCGGCGGCGTCGCCGTGCTCGATCTCGGCGACGCCGCCAGCGCGCCAAAGGTGCGTTACCAGGACAAGCCGGTGCTGACCATCCGCGAGGACGGCCAGCGCTGGATCGCCATAGTCGGCATCCCGCTGACGGTCAAACCCGGCGCCCAGCAGCTGGCAGTCGACGGCCGGCCACACAGCTTCCAGGTCGGCGCCAAGCACTATCGCGAACAGCGCATCAACATCAAGAACCAACAGCAGGTCAGCCCCAACGCCGAGAATCTCAAACGCATCGAGCGCGAACTGGCCGAGCAGACCCGCGCCTACCAGCGCTTCAGCGCGCGCCAGCCGAGCAACCTGCTGTTCGACCGGCCGGTCAACGGCCCGTTGTCGAGCCCCTTCGGCCTGCGCCGCTTCTTCAACGGCGAGGAGCGCAACCCGCACTCGGGCCTGGATTTCGCCGCCAATCGCGGCACGTCGATCAAGGCGCCGGCGGCCGGCGAGGTGATCCTGATCGGCGACTACTTCTTCAACGGCAAGACGGTGTTCCTCGACCACGGCCAGGGTCTGATCAGCATGTTCTGCCACCTGTCGGAGATCGACGTGAAGCTCGGCGAGGAGATCGCCCGCGGCGGCCATATCGGCAAGGTCGGCGCCACCGGCCGCGCCACCGGGCCGCACCTGCACTGGAACGTCAGCCTCAACGACGCACGGGTCGACCCGGCGATCTTTATCGGCGCCTTCACCCCCTGATCGGCGCGAGCAAGCCGTTGAAAAACGTAGGCGAGGCAGGCAAGACAAGGCAAAAACGGCCGACACGCAGCGTAGCGTAGTAACAGCCGTAGGCTTGCCCCGAAGGGGTGAGCGCAGCGAATCAAAAGCGGAGTTTACGAGCTGTAAATGAGCATTTTGACTGGGCTCGCACGCGAGGCCGTTTTTAACGCTGGATTGCCAACGCAGGTAGTTTTTCAACAGCCTGCTAATGCCGGGCGATCCGCTCCAGGGCATGAATCTCGTCGATCAGGCAGGGCTCGGCAAAGCCGCCCTGGTCATGCACCAGGATGTGATCCAGCGGGGTCAGCATGCCGAGGGTGGTGCGGTAGCTGAGCAGGCTGGAGAAGTTCAGGTTGTTGCAGGGCCGGGTGAAACTCACCAGGTAGGCCCGCCCCGGGCCGCGGCCGAACAGCAGGTGCTGCTTGTCCAGGTACTGCCAGCCGTCGAGGTCATGGCGCAACACGCTGCGCAGCGACTCGCCCTGGCGATAGCCGAGCTGCTGCAGGCGTTCGTCCAGCGGCAGCGCTTCCGGCGCCGGCCGCTGCGCACAGGCGCCGAGCGCCAGGGCAAGGGACAAGGCGATAAGTGCGCTGAATCTGGCCATGACATGCCTCCTCCCGGCCGAGCCGCCGGGTTCTCGCGGGGCCGTCGCGTTCGGCGCAACCAAGCCCCGGGCCAGTTACCAGCCTACGCCTGATGGGGCCGCCGCGCAGCCTCGGCCTGCCGGATATCTCGCCAGGCAATACCTCACGCAATAACGCCAGATACCGGCAATAAAATCTCGCCATCCCATGCCGTACGCAACGAAACGGCGTTTTTCACAGCCAGCTTGCCATCTTTACCCTCGCGCATTAGGGTTGGCCTCATGAACGACGCCCATACCCTCATTCTCCAGCGACAGCACGCCTGCCTGCGTCTGGTCAGCCCGCGACTGCGTGGCTGAATCCGCTCGCCGCCCCCCCTTTCGCTGCCGCTCCAAGGATTTCGCCATGACCATGCTCAAAGACCCGTCGCAGAAGTACCGCCCCTTCACCCAGATCCAGTTGCCCGACCGCACCTGGCCGGACAAGATCATCGACCGCGCGCCGATCTGGCTGTCCACCGACCTGCGCGACGGCAACCAGTCGCTGATCGAGCCGATGGATGCCGAGAAGAAGATGCGCTTCTTCAAGTGCCTGGTGGGCGTGGGCCTGAAGGAAATCGAAGTGGGCTTCCCCTCCGCCTCGCAGACCGACTTCGACTTCGTGCGGGAACTCATTGAGGGCGGCCATATTCCCGACGACGTCACCATCCAGGTGCTGACCCAGGCGCGCGACGACCTTATCGAACGCACCTTCGAGTCGCTCAAGGGCGCCAAGCGCGCCATCGTCCACTACTACAACGCCTGCGCGCCGAGCTTTCGCAAGATCGTCTTCAACCAGGACAAGGCCGGGGTCAAGGCCATCGCCGTGGCCGCCGGCCAGACCATCAAGCGCCTGGCTGCCGCGCAGCCGGAGACCCAGTGGGGCTTCGAGTATTCGCCCGAGGTGTTCAGCTCGACCGAGACCGATTTCGCCGTCGAAGTGTGCAACGCGGTGATCGCGGTGTTCCAGCCGACCCCGGCGAACAAGCTGATCCTCAACCTGCCGGCCACCGTCGAATGCGCCACGCCGAACAACTACGCCGACCAGATCGAATGGTTCGGTCGCCATATCGATCGCCGCGACAGCGTGCTGATCAGCGTGCACACCCATAACGACCGCGGCACCGGCGTCGCCGCCTCGGAGCTGGCGGTGATGGCCGGCGCCGATCGCGTCGAGGGCTGCCTGTTCGGCAACGGCGAGCGCACCGGCAACGTCTGTCTGGTGACCCTGGCATTGAACCTCTACACCCAGGGCGTCGATCCGCAGCTGGACTTCTCCGACATCGATGCGGTGCGCAAGGTGGTCGAGGACTGCAACCAGATTCCGGTGCACCCGCGCCACCCCTATGCCGGCGACCTGGTCCACACCGCCTTCTCCGGCTCGCACCAGGACGCCATCCGCAAGGGCTTCGCCCAGCAGAAAGATGACGCCGTATGGGAAGTGCCCTACCTGCCGATCGACCCGGCCGACATCGGCCGCGACTACGAGGCGGTGATTCGCGTCAACAGCCAGTCCGGCAAGGGCGGTATCGCCTTCCTGCTCGAACAGGAATACGGCATCAACCTGCCGCGGCGCATGCAGATCGAGTTCAGCCAGGTGGTGCAGCGCGAGACCGATCGCCTGGGCCTGGAAATGACCGCGGCGCAGATCTACCAGCTGCTGGAGTCCGAGTACCTGCAGGCCAGCGCGCCCTACGCCCTGAAAGGCCACCGCCTGCAGGAAGAGAACGGCACCAGCGCGGTCGACGTGGAAGTGCTCAGCGCTGGCGAAAGCCAGCACTGGCGCGGCATCGGCAAGGGCCCGCTGGAAGCCCTGGTGGCCGGCCTGCCGGTGGCCGTGGAGATCATGGACTACAGCGAGCACGCCATCGGCGCCGGCACCAACGCCAAGGCCGCGGCCTATATCGAGCTGCGCGTCAATGGCGGCCGCGCCCTGCACGGCATCGGCATCGACGAGAACCTGACCACCGCCAGCTTCCGCGCCCTGTTCAGCGCGCTGAACCGCGCCCTGAGCCAGGCCGAGGCACAGGCGGCCTGATCGCGCCAGAAGCAAGACGAACAACGCCGGGCACTGCCCGGCGTTTTTTCTTACCAGTAGCCCGGATGCAATCCGGGCGGCGCTGGACGTCAACACACTGCTCCCGGATTGCATCCGGGCTACTTGAGTGCGAAATCGTCGGCATCCAGATGCGCCGGGAAGCGTTCGCGGTAGGCGGCCAGTTCGCCGGCATTGAGGGTCACGCGAAACACCCCGTCGCCGGCCTCGGCCGCCAGCAGCGGCTCGCCCTGGAAATCCAGCACCTGCGAGTCACCGGCATAGGCATGGCCCTTGCCGTCCTCGCCGATGCGGTTGACCGCCGCGACGTAGCACAGGTTCTCGATGGCCCGCGCCGGTAGCAGGCGGTTCCAGTGCAGGCGCCGCGCCGCCGGCCAGTTGGCGGTGTAGAGCAGCAGGTCGGTGCCGCCGGCATCGCGGCTCCACACCGGAAAGCGCAGGTCGTAGCAGATCAGCGGACGCACCCGCCAGCCCTTGAGCTCCAGCAGCACCTGCTCGGTGCCGGCGGCGTAATGCTTGTGTTCGCCGGCCATGCGGAACAGGTGGCGCTTGTCGTAGTGCGCCAGCGAACCGTCCGGGCGTGCCCAGAGCAGGCGGTTGCGGTAGCTGCCGTCGGCGGCCTGGATGATCAGGCTGCCGCAGATCGTCGCGCCGAGGGCACGCGCCTGTTCGCGCAGCCAGCTCGTGGTCGGGCCATCCTCGGGTTCGGCCAGGGCGGCGGAATCCATGGAAAAGCCGGTGGAGAACATCTCCGGCAGTATCACCAGGTCAGCGCCGCGCGCCTGCGCCAGCAGCGCCTGGAAATGCGCGCGGTTGGCGGCCGGGTCGTGCCAGGCCAGGCGGGTCTGGACCAGCGCCAGTGCGAGATCGGGTTTGTCGTTCATCTCAAGGCCTCGATAGCCGTGGCGGCGGACGCCCCGAAGGCTTGTCCGCCATTGCAATTGCCAGGTGTCCCAGGCTTGGCCATGCCCACCCTACGCCCGCCTAGACCGCGCAGAGCTTTCCCGCGGCCTGGCGCAGGGTCTCCTCGCGCTTGGCGAAGCAGAAGCGCACCAGGCGCAGGTCCGCCGGCGGGCTCTGGTAGAACACCGATACCGGAATCGCCGCCACGCCGTGCTCGCGGGTCAGCCATTCGGCCATGGCCACGTCGTCCAGCTCGGGGCGGATCGCCGAGTAGTCGACCAGCTGGAAATAGGTGCCGGGCGCGCGGCGGAAGCTGAAGCGCGAAGCGGCCAGCAGGTCGCAGAACAGGTCGCGCTTGGCCTGGTAGAAGGCCGGCAACTGCTCGACATGCTCGGGGCAGGCGGCCATAAAGTCGGCCAGCGCGTGCTGCAGCGGGGTCACCCCGCAGAAGTTCACGTACTGGTGGATCTTGCGCAGTTCGGCGGTGAGCGCCGGCGGCGCCACCACGTAGCCGGTCTTCCAGCCGGTGACGTGGTAGGTCTTGCCGAAGGAGCTGACCACGAAGGCGCGCGCGTACAGTTCTTCATGGGCCAGCACGCTGGCATGGCGCACGCCGTCGTAGATCAGGTGCTCGTAGACCTCGTCGCTGACGATATGGATGTCGCGGCCGCGGATCAGTGCGGCCAGGCGGTCCAGGTCGGCGCGGGTGAGCAGCGCGCCGCTGGGATTGTGCGGCGAGTTAAGGAAGATCAGCCGGGTGCGCGGGGTGATGGCATCGGCCAGGCGCTGCCAGTCCACGGCGAAGTCCGGCAAGGCCAGCGGCACGTGCACGCAGCGCCCACCGGCCAGCTCCACCGAGGGCTCGTAGCTGTCGTAGCAGGGGTCGAGGACGATGGCCTCGTCGCCCGGATGGATCAGCGCCTGCACCGCGCAGAAGATCGCCTCGGTGGCGCCGGGGGTGATGGTGATCTCGCTGTCGGCATCGCGCTGCACGCCGTAGCTGCGGGCGATCTTGGCCGCCACCTGCTGACGCAGCGCCGGCAGGCCGGTCATCGGGCAGTACTGGTTGCGCCCCTCCTGCACATGGCGCGCCACCGCCTCGCGCAGCGCCTGCGGGCCGTCGAAGTCGGGAAAGCCCTGGGACAGGTTGAGCGCGCCGACGTCCGCGGCGAGCTGGGACATGCGGGTGAAGATGGTGGTGCCGACGTTGGGCAGTTTGCTGACGAGCATCGCGACTTCCTGCGGGGGCTTGAGCAAGCCGCGAGGATAGCCGATGCCCGGTGCCAAGGGCAGCAGCAGGGCTTATGAAAAGCGGGAAGAAGCTTATGCCTTGCCCGCCGCCAAGGCGGCGGCGGGCAAGGCGGCGGCGCTTACTTGCGCTTGTCCTTGCGCTTCTTCTCGGCCTTCTTGTGGTGGCTCATCAGGCGGCGCTTCTTGTTCACCTGACGGTCGGTGAGGGTGTTCTTGTTGCCCTCGTAGGGGTTCTCGCCGCCCTTGTACTCGATGCGGATCGGCGTGCCGACCAGCTTGAGCACGCGCCGGTAGGTGTTCTCCAGGTAACGGGTATAGGCGCGCGGCACCGCGTCGACCTGGTTGCCATGGATCACGATCAGCGGCGGGTTGGCGCCGCCGAGGTGGGCATAGCGCAGCTTGATGCGGCGGCCGTTGACCAGGGGCGGCGCATGGTCGCTGACGGCATCCTCGAGAATCTGCGTCAGGCGGCTGGTCGGCCAGCGGGCGATGGCCGACTGGAACGAGGCCTGCACCGACTTGTACAGGTGGCCGACGCCGGTGCCGTGCAGCGCCGAGATGAAGTGGATATCGGCGAAGTCGACGAAGAACAGCCGGCGCTCCAGCTCGGTCTTGACGTAATCCTTCTGCCCCTGGTCCATGCCGTCCCACTTGTTCAGGGCGATGACCAGCGCGCGGCCGCTTTCCAGGACGAAGCCGAGCAGGTTGAGGTCATGGTCGACCACCCCTTCGCGGGCGTCCATGACGAACACCACCACGTTGGAGTCCTGAATCGCCTGCAGCGTCTTGACCACCGAGAACTTTTCCACCGCCTCGAAGATCTTGCCGCGGCGGCGCACGCCGGCGGTGTCGATCAGGGTGTACTTCTCGTCGTCGCGCTCGAAGGGGATATAGATGCTGTCGCGCGTGGTGCCGGCCTGGTCGTAGACGATGACCCGCTCCTCGCCGAGCATGCGGTTGACCAGGGTCGACTTGCCGACGTTGGGCCGGCCGATGATGGCCAGCTTGATGCCGTCCTTCTCGCTCGGCCCGGGAATGCGCTTGGCCTCCTGGCCTTGCTGCACCTCTTCCTCTTCGCCGCCCTCTTCCGGCTCGCCGGCATCCTTGGGGAAGGCGCCGAGCACGGCTTCGAGCATCTGGGTGATGCCGCGACCATGGGCGCTGGCGATCGCCAGCGGCTCGCCCAGGCCCATGGGGCTGAACTCGGCGCGGGCCAGGTCGACGTCGAGGTTGTCGACCTTGTTCACCACCAGGAAGCTCTGCTTGTTACGCCGGCGCAGGTGCTCACCGATCATCTGGTCGGAGGCGGTCATGCCGGCGCGCGCGTCCACCAGGAACAGCACGGCATCGGCCTCTTCGATGGCCTGCAGCGACTGTTCGGCCATCTTCGCGTCGATGCCTTCCTCGTCACCGGAGATACCGCCGGTGTCGATCACGATATAGGTGCGCCCCTGCCACTTCGCCTCGCCGTACTGGCGGTCGCGGGTCAGACCGGAGAGGTCGCCGACTATGGCGTCGCGGCTGCGGGTCAGGCGGTTGAAGAGCGTGGACTTGCCGACATTGGGCCGGCCCACCAGGGCTATTACGGGAACCATCAGGCTCTCCACTAGGTTATTTCATAAAATGCAAAGGCCGCTGCACGGGCAGCGGCCGGAATGTTTCAGGCTGCCGCCAGGATCACCTGGCAGCATAGCCGGTTCACTTGATGGTCAGCGCCACCAGCTTGCCGCCGTTACCGAAGGCATACAGCCAGTCGCCCACCACCAGCGGACGGGCGCGCAGGCCGGCGCTGTCGATGCGCTCGCGACCGACGAAGCGGCCGTCCACCTGGCTCAGCAGGTGCAGGTAGCCTTCAAGGTCACCGACCGCGACGTAGCTGGAGAACACCTCGGGCGCCGACAGCTGGCGACGGGCCAGGGCGTCGTTGCTCCACAGCGCCGAGGCGCTGCGCTCGTCGATGCCTTCCACAGTGCCGTTGGCCAGGCTGACGTAGACGTTGCCGAAGCCCTGCGCCACGTTCACCGAACTGGACGCCTCGCGCTGCCAGAGTATGCGGCCGCTCTCCAGGTCGAGTGCGGCGACGCGGCCCTGGTAGCTCACGGCATAGACGGTGCCGCCGGACTGCAGCAGGCCGCCGTCGATATCCACCACCCGCTCCAGCTCGGAACGGCCCTGGGGAATGGCCACGCGCTGCTCCCACACCGGCAGGCCGCGCTGGGCATCCACCGCGATCACCTTGCCGCTGGACAGACCGGCCACCACCAGGCGGTTGGTCACCAACGGGCTGCCGGTGCCGCGCAGGGTCAGCACCGCCGGGGTGTTCTCGAAGATCCAGCGCTGGCTGCCGGTATCGGCGTCGAAGGCGATCAGGCGGTCGTCCTGGGTCTGCACCACGACCACGTCGCCGTTGCTCGCCGGGGCGGCCAGCACTTCGCTGGTCACCCGCGAACGCCACTGCTCCTCGCCGGAGCTGGCATCCAGGGCGATCACCTCGCCCTTCAGCGTGCCCAGCAGCACCTGGCCGTAGCCGGCGCCGACCGCGCCGGATACCGGAATGTCCAGTTTCTTGCGCCAGATCACCTTGCCGCTCATGCGGTCCAGGGCCATCACCAGGCCTTCGACGTCGGCGGCGTAGATCACCTCGCCGTCGATGGCCGGCACCAGCATGTTGAAGGTCTCGCCCTGGCCTTCGCCAATGGAGCGGCTCCACTCGGTGCGCAGTTCGACTTCCTCGTCGAACTTGGTCAGTTCGGCCGGCGGCAGTTCCTTCTTGCTATTGCTGCTGCAACCCACGGCCAGTACGGCCAGGGCCAGCAGTGCGGCATTCTTCCAACGCATCACGTCACGCATCCCCTTTTGCCAGGTCGTCCAGCTTCATCTGCAGGCCACCGACGGCGGCGTCCTCGGCCAGGGCCGCCTTGGCCTTCTGGTAGGCGGCATGCGCCTCGTCGGTACGCCCCAGCTGCACCAGCAGGTCGCCCCTGAGCTCTTCGCGGCTGGCCAGGAAGGCCGTATCGGCTTCGCCGGCGAGCAGCGCCAGGGCCTCCTCGGCCTTGTCCTGCGCGGCCAGCACACGGGCCAGGCGCTGCCGCGCCAGTTCGCCCAGGGTGGCATCGGCCGGCTTGTCGAGCACGCCCTGCAGCGCCGCCGCGGCGTCGTCCAGCTTGCCCGCCTCGACCGCCACCTTGGCGACGAACAGGCTGCCGTACTGCGCGTAGTGGCTGCCGGCATATTCGTTGTTGAGCTTGCCGGCCAGCTCGGCGACCTTCGCCGCGTCGGGCTCGCCAGCCGGGTTCAGCGCGGTCTCCAGCAGTTGCTGGTAGATCAACGAGGCGCCCTGCGCCTGGTTGCTCTGGTACTTCTGCCAGCCCTGCCAGCCGAACACCACCACCAGGGCCAGCACGCCGCCGGTCAGCAAGGGTTTGCCGTTGCGCTGCCACCAGTCCTTGATGACCGCCAGCTCTTCTTCATCGGTACGCGAAACCACCCCAATACTCCTATCGCTCGACCCCATGACAGGTCGTTGAGAAAACTACCTGTTAAATACGGGCTGCCAGGTGTTCGGCCAGGGCCGCCCAGGCAATGTTCTGTTGTTCGCTGTCGTCGCGCAGCGGCTTGCAACCTACCACTTGCCGGGCCAGTTCGTCTTCACCCATGACCAGGGCGTACAGCGCGCCGCTCTTGTCGGCCTTCTTCAACTGGCTCTTGAAGCTGCCGCCGCCGGCGTTGAGCTGCAGACGCAGCCCCGGCAACTGATCACGCAGGCGCTCGGCCAGGGCCAGGGCGGCCAGTTCGGCCGGCTCGCCGAAGGCGCACAGGTATAGGTCGACCTGGCGGGCAATCTCCGCCGGCACCTGGTCCAGGGTCTCGATCAGCAGCACCAGACGCTCGATGCCCATGGCGAAGCCCACGCCCGGCGTCGGCTTGCCGCCCATCTGCTCGACCAGGCCGTCGTAGCGGCCGCCGGCGCAGACGGTGCCCTGGGCGCCGAGCTTGTCGGTGACCCACTCGAACACGGTCTTGCTGTAGTAATCGAGGCCGCGCACCAGCTTGGGATTGATCACGTAGGGAATGCCGGCGGCGTCGAGACGGGCCTTCAGCCCCTCGAAATGCACGCGCGATTCCTCGTCCAGGTAGTCCGCCAGCTTCGGTGCGTCGACCAGCAGGGCCTGGGTCTCGGCCACCTTGGAATCGAGGATGCGCAGCGGATTGCTGGCCAGACGGCGGCGGCTGTCCTCGTCGAGCCGCTCGGCACGTGCCGAAAGGTAATCGACCAGGGCCTCGCGGTAACGTGCGCGCGCCTCGCTGGTGCCCAGGCTGTTGAGTTCCAGGGTCACCGCGTCGCGGATGCCGAGCAGGCCCCACAGGCGCCAGGTGAGCACGATCAGCTCGGCATCGATGTCCGGGCCGTCGATATTGAAGACCTCCACGCCGATCTGGTGGAACTGCCGGTAGCGCCCCTTCTGCGGGCGCTCGTGGCGAAACATCGGGCCGATGTACCAGAGCTTCTGGGTCTGTCCGCCACCGGCCAGGCCATGCTCGAGCACGGCGCGCACGCAGGCCGCGGTGCCTTCCGGACGCAGGGTCAGGGAGTCGCCGTTACGGTCCTCGAAGGTGTACATCTCCTTCTCGACGATATCGGTGACCTCACCGATGGAGCGCTTGAACAGCTCGGTGAACTCGACGATGGGCATGCGGATCTGGCGGTAGCCGTAGCCGTCCAGCAGGCTCGCCACGCGGCCTTCGAAGTAGCGCCAGAGCGGGGTCTGCTCGGGCAGGATGTCGTTCATGCCACGAATGGCTTGCAGGGTCTTGCTCACAGGAAATCCTTAACGCCGCGTCAGCCGCGGACGATCACGGCCGCATCGGCGGCGGCCTTCTCGGCCGCCTTGTCGCGAATGAGCCGTTCCAGCTCATCCACCAGGTTGTCGTTGGTCAGTTTCGAGGCGGGCTTGCCGTCGATATAGACCAGGTTATTCGGCGTACCGCCGGTCAGGCCGATATGCGCCTCCTTGGCTTCGCCGGGACCGTTGACCACGCAACCGATCACCGCCACATCCAGCGGCACCAGCAGGTCCTCGACGCGACTTTCCAGCTCGTTCATGGTCTTGACCACATCGAAGTTCTGCCGCGAGCAGCTCGGGCAGGCGATGAAGTTGATCCCACGCGAGCGCAGGCGCAGCGACTTGAGGATGTCGAATCCGACCTTGATCTCCTCCACCGGATCGGCGGCCAGGGAGATGCGGATGGTGTCGCCGATGCCCTCGGCCAACAGCATGCCCAGGCCCACGGCCGACTTCACCGTACCGGAGCGCAGACCGCCGGCCTCGGTGATGCCCAGGTGCAGCGGCTGCTCGATCTGCTGGGCCAACAGCCGATAGGCGGCGACGGCCATGAACACGTCGCTGGCCTTCACGCTGACCTTGAAGTCGGGGAAGTTCAGCCGATCCAGGTGCTCGACATGGCGCAGTGCGGATTCCACCAGCGCCTCGGGGGTGGGTTCGCCGTATTTCTTTTGCAGGTCCTTTTCCAGCGAGCCGGCGTTGACCCCGATGCGGATCGGGATGCCCTTGTCGCGGGCAGCCTCGACCACCGCCCTGACCCGATCCTCGCGACCGATATTGCCCGGATTGATGCGCAGGCAGTCGACGCCCAGCTCGGCCACCCGCAGGGCGATCTGGTAGTCGAAATGAATGTCGGCAACCAGCGGCACACGCACCTGCTGCTTGATCTTGCCGAAGGCCTCGGCGGCGTCCATGTCCGGCACCGAGACGCGCACGATGTCGGCGCCAGCGTCTTCCAGGCGACGGATCTGCGCCACGGTGGCGGCCACGTCGTTGGTGTCGGTGTTGGTCATGCTCTGCACCGCGATCGGCGCATCGCCGCCCACCGGTACCGAGCCGACCCAGATCTTGCGCGACAGTCGGCGCTTGATCGGCGATTCGCAATGCATGCTTACAACCCCAGCTTCAGGCGCGCGGTCTCGCCCGTGATGAAGGGCGAAACGTCGACCGCCTCGCCGTTGTAACTGACCTGGGCGCCACGGGCGAAGCCCAGGCGCAGCTCCATGGGCGCCTTGCCGGTCAGCTCGATGCGCTCGCCGCTGCGTTTGAGTGCGCTGACCAGCACCTTGCCGTCGGCATCGGTGACCTGGGTCCAGCAATCGGCGCTGAACTGCACGCTGAGCGCGCCCTGCCCGGCGGCCAGCGCAACCGGCGCGGCCGGCTCCGCAGCAGCCGGCGCCGGAGCAACCGGAGCAACCGGAGCAACCGGAGCAACGCTAGCAGGGCTGCTCGGCTCGCTGGGCGCAGGTTCTGGCGCAGGCACGGACTGGCTCGGCACCGGCACGGTAACGCTGGACTCGCTCGCGGCGGGCTCGGCGGCCGCCTGCTCGGCAGCGCTGTCGGCCGCGCCGTCCACGGCTTCGCTCGGCTCGACCGGCAACAGCAGCGGGCTGGTCGGCTCGCCGCCCTGGGCGGCCACCACCGCCTGGTCTTCCGGCTCGGCCAGCGAGTGCACCTGGGTGGTGCCATCGGCGCCGTCCACTTCCACCTGTTCGAGCCCCAGGCCGGCCAGATCCGGCGCGGGACGCCCCTGCTCCTGCCACCAGAGGAAACCGGCGCCGATCAGGGCCAGCAGCAGCAGGAAACTGACCAGACGCAGAATGCTTTGCGAGTAGCGCGCCGGCTCCTCGATGCGCCCGAGGCTGTGCACGCTGCTGCCGCTGGCATCGGTGCCGGTGAACTGGTCGAACTCCAGCACCAGACGGTTCTGGTCCAGCTCCAGCAGCTTGGCATAGGCGCGGATATAACCGCGGGCGAAGGTGGTGCCCGGCAGCTTGTCGAAGGCGCCCGCCTCGAGCTGACTAAGACGTTGTGGTGTCAGGTTGAGCTGCCCCGCCACCTCGGCGACGCTCCAGCCCTTGATCTCGCGGGCCTGACGCAGGCTCTCGCCCGGATTGTTCGGCATCGGCTGGGTGACTTCGCTATGCGCCGCTTTCATTGTTGCCCCGAAACGTATTGCTGATATTCCTGAGACGCCGGATACAACCGGCGCAGTTGCAGGCCCAGGCTGGCGGCCGTGTCCCGATCCTCGAAGACCTCCGCCAGACGCGCACCGAGCAATAGGCTGCGGGCGTTCTGCGGCGACATTTCGCTGAAGGACTGGTAATAACCGCGCGCCGGCACATAGGCCTTGTCCTCGTAGGAAAGCATGGCCATCTCCAGCAAAGCCCGCGGCTGCCGGCTGCTGAGGCGCAAGGCGCGCTGGAAATGTTCCTTGGCCTGTTCGCGCTGCCCCAGCTGCAGGGCGGTCAGCCCGAGATTCTCGAATACCCTCGAGCGCTCGGGGTAGAGATTGTCTTCGGCCGCCTTGAGATAGGTGTTCATGGCGTCCTGATAGCGCTTCTGCTCGAACAGGAAACCGCCGTAGTTGTTCAGCAGGCGCGCATCCTTGGGTCGCTGCGACAGGGCCTTGCGAAAATGCTCATCGGCCAGCTGCGGCTCCATTTCCAGCTGGAAGGCCATGGCCAGCGCGGCATGCGCGTCGGCATTGGACGAATCCAGGTCCAGCGCGTTCTTCAGCGGCACCTTGGCGCGCTGAGTGTCGCCCTGCTGAATATAGGCAATACCCAGTTGCACATAAGCATCGCGCGCCTCGTCGCGCCCCTTCGCCGTACGCATGGGGTCGACATCCCCCGTGGTCACACAACCGCCAAGCAGACTAGCAACTAGCAATAACAGCGCAGGGCGCAGGGTCATGGGCATCCTCTCTTCAGCTTCGATTGGCGGCGGGGCGAGGCTCTTGCGCCTCGCTGCCCAGTTGGCGCACGGCAATATAGCGCTCGCTGCGACGGGTACGGTCCATGACCTGGCCAACCAGCTGGCCACAGGCGGCGTCGATATCGTCGCCGCGCGTGGTGCGCACGGTGACGTTGTGCCCGGCCTTGTGCAGCAGGTCCTGGAAACGGCGGATGGCGTTGTTGCTCGGCCGCTCGTAACCCGAGAAGGGGAAGGGATTAAACGGAATCAGGTTGATCTTGCAAGGCACATCGGCCAGAAGTGCGACCATCTGCTCAGCATGCTCGGGCTGATCGTTGACGCCCTTGAGCAGGGTGTACTCGATGGTCAGCACACGCTTCTCGCCGAGCCTGGCGACGTAACGCTTGCAGGCCGCCAGCAGCACGTCCAGCGGGTACTTCTTGTTGATCGGCACCAGCTGGTTGCGCAGCTCGTCGTTGGGTGCGTGCAGCGACAGGGCCAGGGACACGTCGATCACCTCGGCCAGCTTGTCGATCATCGGCACCACGCCCGAGGTGGACAGGGTCACCTTGCGCTTGGAGATGCCGTAGCCGAGGTCGTCCATCATGATCTGCATGGCGGAAACGACGTTGTCGAAGTTCAGCAGCGGCTCGCCCATGCCCATCATCACCACGTTGGTGATGGCGCGATCGATCTTCGCGGGCACGCTGCCGAAGGATTTGTTGGCGATCCACACCTGGCCGATGATCTCGGCGCTGGTCAGGTCGCTGTTGAAACCCTGTTTGCCGGTGGAGCAGAAGCTGCAGTCCAGGGCGCAACCGGCCTGCGACGACACGCACAGGGTGCCGCGGCCGTTCTGCGGGATGTACACGGTTTCCACGCAGCTGCCCGACGCCACGCGCACCACCCACTTGCGCGTGCCATCGGCGGAAATATTTTCGCTGACCACTTCCGGGCCGCGAATCTCGGCAGAGGCCTCGAGCTTCTCGCGCAAGGCCTTGCCGACATTGCTCATGGCGGCGAAATCATCGACGCCAAAGTGGTGAATCCACTTCATTACCTGGCCGGCACGAAAGCGCTTCTCGCCGATGGACTCGAAGAACTGTTCCATTTCCGGCTGGGTCAGGCCCAGCAGGTTGATCTTGCCGGTGGTATTGGTCATGGCTTCACCCTCGCATCTTTCGCCGTGATCAGCGAATGCGCGCGCACAGCTCGGTGGCGGAGAAGAAGTAGGCGATCTCGCGCGCAGCCGAAGCCTCGGAGTCGGAACCGTGTACGGCGTTCTCGTCGATGGACACGGCGAAGTCGGCGCGGATGGTGCCGGCAGCGGCTTCCTTCGGGTTGGTGGCGCCCATCAGCTCGCGGTTCTTGGCAACGGCGTTCTCGCCTTCCAGCACCTGCACGATGACCGGACCGGAGGTCATGAAGGCAACCAGGTCCTTGAAGAAGCCGCGCTCGCTGTGCTCGGCATAGAAGCCAGCGGCCTCGCGCTCGGACAGCTGCACCATCTTCGACGCGACGACGCGCAGGCCGGCCTTTTCGAAACGGGTGGTGATTTCACCGATGACGTTCTTGGCGACGGCGTCAGGCTTGATGATGGAGAAAGTACGTTGAACGGCCATGTGAAGCTCCAGAAACTTAGGGTTAAAGCGAAAAATTAAACCCGCGAATTATACGCGGGTTCCGGTTAAAAGCGTAGGGCGGGCGCCATGAGCACCTGTTTCAGTCGAGTTCTTCGATCCAGGCCGCCTGAATGGCTTCGAGCACCTTCTCGCCGCCGCGCTGCGGGTCGTCGGCGAAATCCGGCAACTCCAGCACCCAACGATGCAGATCGACGAAATTCACGTAGCGCGGATCGACATCCGCCTTGCGTTCACTGAGCTGGATGGCGATTTCCAGCACATCGGTCCACTTCAGACTCATGCTGTTTTCCTGATCAATGCGGCGCTTCGGCCGCGTGATTGAGCGAATACTTGGGAATCTCGATGGTGAGGTCTTCCTCGCCGACTCGCGCCTGACAGGCCAGACGCGACTGCGCCTCCAGCCCCCAGGCCTTGTCCAGGTAATCCTCTTCCAGCTCATCGGCCTCGTTCAGCGAATCGAAGCCCTCGCGCACGATGCAATGGCAGGTGGTGCAGGCGCACACGCCGCCGCAGGCGCTCTCCATCTCGATATGGTGCTGGTGCGCCAACTCCAGGATGGAAACGCCGGGCTCCGCCTCGACCACCATGCCTTCCGGGCAGAACCGCTCGTGGGGCAGAAAAATGACCTGCGGCATCAGTTTAGTCCTCGATCTCGTTCAGATTGCGCCCGGCCAGCGCGGCTTTTACCGTCGAATCCAGGCGCCGGGCGGCGAAGGCGTCGGTCACCTGCGACAGACGCTTGCTCTGCCGCTCGATGGCCGGGCCGTCATTGCTGGCGAGCAGCTCGCGCAGCTCCTGCACCTGCAATTCGATGACCTCACGCTCCTCGGCATCGAGCAAACGCTCGCCATCGGCCTGCAGCGCCGCCTCGACCGCCTCGATCAGGCGCTGGGCGTCGACCTGCAGCTCGCGCAGGGCGCGGGCGGCCTTGTCGTCGCCGGCGTTCTGGAAGGAGTCCTGCAGCATGCGCGCGATCTCGCCATCGGTCAGGCCGTAGGACGGCTTGACCTGAATGCTCGCCTCCACCCCGGAACCCAGCTCGCGGGCGGCGACGCTGAGCAGACCGTCGGCATCGACCTGGAAGGTCACACGAATCTTCGCCGCGCCGGCCACCATCGGCGGGATGCCGCGCAGCTCGAAGCGCGCCAGGGAGCGGCAGTCGGCGATCAGTTCGCGCTCGCCCTGCAGCACGTGGATCATCATGGCCGTCTGGCCATCCTTGTAGGTGGTGAAGTCCTGCGCGCGCGCCACCGGAATGGTGGTGTTGCGCGGAATCAGCTTCTCCATCAGCCCGCCCATGGTTTCCAGGCCGAGCGACAGCGGGATCACGTCGAGCAGCAGCAGCTCTTCGCCGTCGCCGCGATGATTGCCGGCCAATGTGTCGGCCTGGATCGCGGCACCGATGGCCACCACCTGATCCGGGTCGATGTTGGTCAGCGGCGTGCGGCCGAACAGCTCGCCGACCGCTTCGCGTACCCTGGGCACCCGGGTGGAGCCGCCGACCATGACCACCGCACTGACCTCCTCCAGCTCGACGCCGGAGTCGCGCACGGCGCGGCGGCAGGCCTTGAGGCTGCGTGCCAGCATCGGCTCGATCAGCGCCTCGAACTGCGCGCGCGACAGCGTGCCGCGCCAATCGCCATGGGCCAGCTCGACGCTGTCGGCGGCGGTCAGCCCTTCCTTGGCCGCGCAGGCGGTTTGCAGCAGGCTGCGCTGGGTCGCCGGGTCGAGGTCGCTGGACAAGCCGGCCTGGCCGATGATCCAGTCCGCCACGGCGTGATCGAAATCGTCACCGCCCAGGGCGCTGTCGCCGCCGGTGGCCAGCACCTCGAACACGCCGCCGGTCAGGCGCAGGATGGAAATGTCGAAGGTACCGCCACCCAGGTCGTAGATCGCCACCACGCCCTCGGCCTTCTGATCCAGGCCGTAGGCCACGGCGGCGGCGGTCGGCTCGTTGAGCAGGCGCAATACGTTGAGGCCGGCCAGGCGCGCGGCGTCCTTGGTGGCCTGACGCTGGGCATCGTCGAAATAGGCCGGCACGGTGATCACCGCCCCGACCAGCTCGCCGTCCAGGGCCTGCTCGGCGCGCAGGCGCAGCGTCTTGAGGATTTCCGCAGAGACTTCGACGGGGCTCTTGGCGCCCTGCACCGTCTCGATAAAGGGCATATGCGACTCGCCGACCGCGAAGCGATAAGGCATCTGCTCGCCGAGCTGATGCACATCGGCGATCCCGCGACCCATCAGGCGCTTGACCGACAGCACGGTATTGAGCGGGTCGCGGGCGGCCGCCAGCTTGGCCGACTCGCCAACCTCGACGCTGCCTTCGTGATAACGCACGGCCGACGGCAGGATGACCTTGCCCGCGGCATCGGCGATGGGCTCGGCCAGGCCGCTGCGCACGGCGGCGACCAGAGAATTGGTGGTGCCCAGGTCGATACCCACCGCCAGCCTACGCTGATGGGGTTGCGGGCTCTGCCCTGGCTCGGCGATCTGCAATAAGGCCATGGTCTTCTTGAAATCATCAGGCAGGCTGCCGGGGCAACCCACGGGTTAATCGTCGAGGCGCTCTTCTAACTGGCGCACTTCATGGGAGAGCTTGTCGAGGAACTGCATGCGGCGCATCAGGCGCTCGGCCTCCTCGCGCCGGGCGTCATCGTCCCAGCAGGCGGCGAAGCTGTCGTTGAGTTGCTCCTGCGCGCCCTTGAGGCGGCGCTTGAAGGCGGCCACGCCAGCCAGGTCGGCGTCGTCCTGCAGCTCCTCCAGCTCCTCGCGCAACTGCATCTGCTGCAGGAGGAAGTCCGGATCCTGCACCGTCACCTCCAGCGGCAGCTCGGGGCCACTCAGGGCCAGCAGGTAGCGCGCACGCCGCGACGGCGTCTTCAGCACCTGGTAGGCCTCGTTGAGGCTGGCCGAGCGCTCCAGCGCCAGGCGCTGCTCGCGCTCGCCGGCGTCGGCGAAACGATCCGGGTGAACCTGGCGCGCCAGCTCGCGGTAGCGCGCGGCCAATTGCTCGAGATCGAGACGAAAACTCGGCTGCAGCTCGAACAGGGCGAAATGACAAAGAGTACCCACGCGATAGCCTCAGACGTTGAAGCTCTCGCCGCAGCCGCATTCGCCGCGCACGTTGGGGTTATTGAACTTGAAGCCCTCGTTGAGGCCTTCCTTGACGAAGTCCAGCTCGGTGCCGTCGAGGTACACCAGGCTCTTGGGGTCGATGATCACCTTGACGCCGTGACTCTCGAACACCTGGTCCTCGGCCGCCAGTTCGTCGACGAACTCGAGCACGTAGGCCAGACCCGAACAACCGGTGGTGCGCACACCGAGGCGAATGCCCTCGCCTTTGCCGCGCCCATCGAGGGAACGCTGCACGTGGCGAGCCGCCGCTTCAGACATGGTGATGGCCATTGCAAACCTCGTGTTTAGAGCAAGCCTTTCTTCTGCTTGTAATCGCGCACGGCCGCCTTGATGGCGTCCTCGGCGAGCACCGAGCAGTGAATCTTCACCGGCGGCAACGCCAGTTCCTCGGCCAGCTGGGTGTTCTTGATGCTCTCGGCCTCGTCCAGGGTCTTGCCCTTCATCCACTCGGTGGCGAGGGAGCTGGAGGCGATGGCCGAACCGCAGCCATAGGTCTTGAACTTGGCGTCTTCGATCACGCCGCTCTCGTTGACCTTGATCTGCAGGCGCATCACGTCGCCGCAGGCCGGCGCACCGACCATGCCGGTGCCGACGTCCGGGTCTTCGGCATTCAGTTTGCCGACGTTGCGCGGGTTCTCGTAGTGGTCGATAACCTTGTCACTGTAAGCCATGGTGCTATTCCTCTCTCATCAGGTGCCGCTCTTCGGGCAGCTATCAGTGTGCTGCCCATTCCACGGAGGAAAGGTCGACACCTTCTTTGAACATATCCCACAGGGGCGACAGTTCGCGCAGCTTGTCCACCGCCTCGCGCACCTTGGCGGCGGCGTAGTCGACTTCCTCTTCGGTGGTGAAACGGCCGAAGGTGAAGCGGATCGAGCTGTGCGCCAGTTCGTCGTTGCGGCCCAGGGCGCGCAGCACGTAGGACGGCTCCAGGGAAGCCGAGGTGCAGGCGGAACCGGACGACACGGCGAGGTCCTTGAGCGCCATGATCAGCGACTCGCCCTCGACGTAGTTGAAACTCAGGTTGAGGTTGTGCGGCACGCGCTGGGTCAGGCTGCCGTTGACGTACAGCTCTTCCATGCCTTCGAGCTGGCGGTAGAAACGATCGCGCAGGGCTTTGACGCGCTGGTTTTCCGCAGCCATTTCTTCCTTGGCGATACGGAAGGCCTCGCCCATGCCGACGCACTGGTGGGTGGCCAGGGTGCCGGAGCGCATGCCGCGCTCGTGGCCGCCGCCGTGGGTCTGGGCCTCCAGGCGCACGCGAGGCTTGCGCCGTACGTAGAGGGCGCCGACGCCTTTCGGGCCGTAGGTCTTGTGCGCGGAGAAGGACATCAGGTCGACCTTGAGCTTGTCCAGGTCGATCTCCACCTTGCCGGTGGACTGCGCCGCATCGACATGCAACAGCACGCCGCGCGAGCGGGTCAGCTCGCCGATGGCGGCGATGTCGTTGATGGTGCCGATCTCGTTGTTGACATGCATCACCGACACCAGCGTGGTGTCGTCGCGCAGCGCGGCCTCGACCATGGCCGGGGTGATCAGGCCGTCTTCGCCGGGCTCCAGGTAGGTGACCTCGAAACCTTCGCGTTCGAGCTGGCGGGTGGTGTCCAGCACCGCCTTGTGCTCGATCTTCGAGGTGACGATGTGCTTGCCCTTGCTGGCGTAGAAGTGCGCCACGCCCTTGATGGCGAGGTTATCGGACTCGGTCGCGCCGCTGGTCCAGACGATCTCGCGCGGGTCGGCACCCACCAGTTCGGCGACCTGGCGGCGAGCGTTTTCCACCGCCTCTTCGGCCTTCCAGCCGAACACGTGGGAACGCGAAGCCGGGTTGCCGAAGTTACCATCGACCAGCAGGCACTCGCTCATCTTCTGCGCCACACGCGGATCGACCGGGGTGGTAGCGGAGTAATCGAGGTAAATCGGCAATTTCATCAGGCTTCTCCTATCAGGCAAACGC
Source organism: Pseudomonas sp. AOB-7 (assembly GCF_003696305.1). Taxonomy (GTDB): domain Bacteria; phylum Pseudomonadota; class Gammaproteobacteria; order Pseudomonadales; family Pseudomonadaceae; genus Aquipseudomonas. The sequence continues at coordinate 280,563 of NZ_RFFK01000005.1, forward strand.
CCTGCTCATTCGACGGCGGACGCTTCAATCTTGTCCAGGTGTGGCACGGTCCTGCCAGTACAGCGGCGCTGATCCTGGCGCAGCGCGACTTCCTGTACCTCGCGGCGCGCGACCAGATCGGCCAGGCTGATGCCACTGAGGAACTCGTGAATCTGCTGACTGAGGTCGCACCACAGATGATGGGTCAGGCAGGTGTCGCCGGCATGGCAATCGCCCTGCCCCTGGCAACGGGTGGCATCCACCGACTCGTTGACCGCATCGATCACCTGGGCCACCTGGATGCCGCGCATATCGCGCGACAGCTGATAGCCACCGCCCGGCCCGCGCACGCTGGACACCAGATTGCCGCGCCGCAGCTTGGCGAACAGTTGCTCCAGGTAGGACAGGGAGATACCTTGCCGCTCGGAAATATCGGCCAGGGATACGGGACCATGCTGCGCGTGCAACGCCAGATCGAGCATGGCGGTAACGGCGTAACGGCCTTTGGTGGTCAGTCGCATGGCTCTACCACGAATCACTGAATTGCGGCGAAGTATGCGATTCCCGAGTATTTAAGTCAACTATAAGACCTATTGATTTACTCGGGATTGAGCGCAAAAAGAGGCGGCATCATAGCAAAGACCGCCTCGCCGCGCATCAGGCCGCAGGCTTATCGCCCTGCTGCTGGTCCTTGCACACCTCGGCGAAGTCCTCGTCGCGCAGCACCGGCAGGTCCTTGGCGCAATAGTCGCTACCCAGGGCAGTGAGCGCCTTGCACATGCCCTCGAGACGGCCGTCGACCGCATGCAGGTGATCGAGCAACTGGCCGATGGCGCGCGCCACCGGGTCCGGCATGTCCTGACCGACGCCATAGGCATCGAAGCCGATCTTCTCGGCCATCGCCTGACGCTTGGCCTCCTGCTCGTCGTCGGACTTGACGATGATCTTGCCGGGAATCCCCACCGCGGTAGCACCGGCCGGCACCTCCTTGGTCACCACCGCATTGGAGCCGATCTTGGCACCGGCGCCGACAGTGAACGGACCAAGTACCTTGGCCCCGGCGCCGACCACCACGCCGTCTTCCAGGGTCGGGTGGCGCTTGCCCTTGTTCCAGCTGGTGCCGCCCAGGGTCACCCCCTGGTACAGCGTGACGTCGTTGCCGATCTCGGCGGTCTCGCCGATGACGATGCCCATGCCGTGGTCGATGAAGAAACGCCGACCGATCTTCGCCCCCGGATGAATCTCGATACCGGTCAGCCAGCGGCCGAAGTTGGACACCACCCGCGCCAGCCACTTCCAGCCCGAGCGCCACAGGGCGTGGGCAACGCGATGCAGCCAGACCGCATGCAGGCCCGGGTAGCAGGTGACCACCTCAAAGGCGTTGCGCGCCGCCGGATCGCGGTGAAACACGCTCTGGATATCTTCTCGCATGCGCTCAAACATCGGACTTCCCCTGCTTGTGAGGCTCACCGCGCACGGCCTTCTCGGTCTCGGTGAGAATGCCGCGCAGGATATTCATTTCCAATTTGCTCACCGCACTGCGCCCATACAGGCGACGCAGACGGGTCATCAGGTGCCGCGGCTTCAGCGGATCGAGGAATCCGATCATCACCAGCACCCGCTGCAGGTGGCCGTAGAAGGACTCCAGCTCATCCGCCGTAGCCGCCTGGGAATTGAGCATGGCAGTGGTTTCCAGCTTCTCCACCTTGGTCGGTAGATTCTGCGCCGCCAGCCAGGCCATGCGCACTTCGTAGGCCAGCACCTGCACCGCCGCCGCCAGGTTCAGCGAACTGAACTCGGGATTGGACGGGATATGCACGTGGTACTGACAGCGCTGCAGCTCCTCGTTGGTCAGCCCGGCGTACTCGCGACCGAACACCAACGCCACCTCGCCGCCGGAGGCAGCCTGTTCGCAACTGGTCACCCCGCACTCGCGCGGATCGAGCAGCGGCCAGGGAATGCGCCGATCCCGCGCACTGGTGCCGATCACCAGGCTGCAGCCGACCAGCGCCTCCTCCAGCGTGCCGACCACCAGCGCCGCATCGAGGATATCCGTGGCGCCGGAGGCGCGCGCCACCGCGTCGCCGCTGGGAAAATCCTCGGGATCTACCAGCACCAGACGCGACAGGCCCATGTTCTTCATCGCCCGCGCCGCGCCGCCGATATTGCCCGGATGACTGGTGTTGACCAAAACCACGCGAATATTGTCCAGCAACGCAGGCACTCTCAGAGACGACAAGGGGGCAACGATCTTACCCAAGCCCTCGGATTAATGCCATGCGGCGTACAGACGGCACTGCATCCGCCGGACTTTTCTGCTAACATGGCCGGCTTTCTTTAACGCCCCAGGTGAACCTTCCATGCAGCCCATGCTGAATATCGCCCTGCGCGCCGCTCGCAGCGCCGGTGAAATGATCTTTCGCTCCATCGAGCGCCTGGACGTCATCTCGGTCGACGAGAAGGATGCCAAGGATTACGTCACCGAGGTCGATCGCGCCGCCGAACTGATGATCGTCCAGGCCATTCGCAAGGCCTACCCGACCCACAGCTTCCTCGGCGAGGAAGGCGGTGCACTGGAAGGCAGCGGCGAAGGCGCCGACTACCAGTGGATCATCGACCCGCTGGACGGCACCACCAACTTCATCCGCGGCGTGCCGCACTTCGCCATCAGCATCGCCTGCAAGTACCGCGGCCGCCTGGAGCACGCCATCGTGCTCGACCCGGTGCGCCAGGAAGAATTCACCGCCAGCCGCGGCCGCGGCGCCGCCCTCAATGGCCGCCGCCTGCGCGTGAGCAACCGCAAGAGCCTGGACGGCGCGCTGCTGGGTACCGGCTTCCCGTTCCGCAACGAGCAACTGGACAACCTCGAGAACTACCTGGGCATGTTCCGCAGCCTGGTCGGCCAGACCGCCGGCCTGCGCCGTGCCGGCGCCGCCAGCCTGGACCTGGCCTACGTCGCCGCCGGTCGCTACGACGCATTCTGGGAGTTCGGCCTGTCCGAGTGGGACATGGCCGCCGGCGCCCTGCTGATTCAGGAAGCAGGCGGCCTGGTCAGCGACTTCAGCGGCAGCCACGAATTCCTCGAGAAGGGCCAGATCGTCGCCGGCAACACCAAGTGCTTCAAGGCCGTGCTGACCGCCATTCAGCCGCACCTGGCGCCGTCGATGAAGCGCTGAGCGCCAGTCGCCCGACAATAAAAAAACGCCCCGAGGGGCGTTTTTTTATGAACGGCGATTATTGCGCCTGCTGCACCAGCACCAGCTCACCCTGCTTGTTAACCGGAATCTGAGCGCCCGGATCGCGGTCCATGCGCACGGTACCGACCTGCTCGCCCAGCTGATACTTGACGTCGTACCCCACCAGCTTCTCGCTGGTGTCGGTCACGGTGTTGCAGCGGGTTTCGGTGGTGGTGTAGGTGTCGCGCGCCTGCATGCCTTCCTGGATCTTGTTGCCGGCGTAGCCGCCGCCGACCGCACCAGCTACGGTGGCGATCTTCTTGCCGCTGCCGCCGCCAACCTGATTGCCCAGCAGACCGCCGGCGATGGCGCCGATGGCGGTGCCGGCGATCTGGTGCTGATCCTTAACTGGCGCCTGACGGGTAACGGTGACGTCCTTGCACACCTCGCGCGGCGTCTTGATGGTTTCCTTGACCGGGGTCACCGCCAGCACTTCGGCATACTGCGGGCCGCGATCGACCAGGCTGTAAGTGGCAACCGCGCCGCCAGCGGTAACGCCGACAGCGCCCAGCACGGTACCGATCAACATCGACTTGTTCATGATTCTCTCCTAGGCTCGGCGACTCGCGCCTTTCTCCTTGCCTAGGACAGCAGAAGGCCGCGACAAGTTCGCCCTGTCGCGGCCCGCATGCGCATTACATGAAGCAGGTCACAGCCTCAGGGGCGCCCGTCGTCAACCTCGGCTTCGACGGCCGGCGGAATCAGATCCTCGACGCTCAGCTTCAGCCAGATCAGCACCACGGAGCCGATGTACACCGACGAGTAGGTACCCACCACCACACCGACCAGCAGGGTCAGGGCGAAGGCCGCCAGCACGTCGCCGCCGAAGAACAGCAGCGCCAGCAGGGCCAGCGCGGTGGACAACGAGGTGGCAATGGTACGCAGCAGGGTCTGGGTGATCGAGATGTCGATGTTCTCGACCAGCGACGCCTTGCGCAGCATGCGGAAGTTCTCGCGGATGCGGTCGTAGATGATGATGGTGTCGTTCAGCGAGTAACCGATCATCGCCAGTACCGCCGCCAGCACGGTCAGGTCGAAGGGAATCTGGAAGAACGCCAGCACGCCAAGGGTGATCACCACGTCGTGCACCAGGGAGGCGATGGCGCCGACGCCGAATTTCCACTGGAAGCGAAACGCCAGGTACAGCAGGATGCCGCCCAGCGCCAGGAGCATGGCGATGCCGCCCTGGTCGCGCAGTTCCTCACCCACCTGCGGACCGACGAACTCGACCCGCTTGACCTCGAACTCGGTGGTGCTGTCGACCTTGCGCAGGGCCTCGGCCACCCGGTTGCCCAGGTCGGGGTCATCGCCCGCCAGGCGCACCAGCACATCGGTGCTGGCGCCGAAGTTCTGCACCACGGCGTCGGCGTAACCGGCCTGGCCCAGCTCGCGCTTGATCAGCTCGAGGTCGGCCGGCTGCTCGTATTGCAGCTCGATCAGGGTACCGCCGGTGAAATCCAGACCGAAGTTCAGGCCCTTGGCGAACAGCGCCCCGAGCCCGACCAGGGTGAGCACCAGGGTCATGGTAAAGGCGATGTTGCGCACCGCCATGAAACGAATGGTTGACTTGATCATGGCTAGATCCACAGCTTCTTGAAGTTACGGCCACCGAAGATCAGGTTGACCAGGCCACGGGTGAACATGATGGCGGTGAACATCGAGGTGACGATGCCCAGCGACATGGTCACCGCGAAGCCCTTGACCGGGCCGGTGCCCATGGCGAACAGGATGCCGCCGACCAGCAGGGTGGTCAGGTTACTGTCGAGAATTGCCGAGAAGGCGCGGTCGAAACCCTCGTGGATGGCGCGCTGCACGGGCAGGCCATTGGCCAATTCCTCGCGGATACGCGAGAAGATCAGCACGTTGGCGTCCACCGCCATGCCCAGGGTCAGCACGATACCGGCGATGCCTGGCAGGGTCAGGGTGGCGCCGATGGCCGACATCAGACCGACCAGCAACACCAGGTTGAACGCCAGCGCGACGGTCGCCAGCACCCCGAAGAAGCGGTAGATGGCGACGATGAACAGCGCCACGAAGATCATCGCCCACTCGGTGGACTCGATGCCCTTGGCGATGTTCTCGGCACCCAGGCTCGGGCCGATGGTGCGCTCCTCGGCGAAGTACATCGGCGCCGCCAGGCCGCCGGCACGCAGCAGCAGAGCCAGCTCGGAGGATTCGCCCTGGCCGTTGAGGCCGGTGATGCGGAACTGGCTGCCCAAAGGCGACTGGATGGTCGCCAGGCTGATGATCTTCTTCTCCTCGACGAAGGACGATACGGCCACTTCCTGCTCGACGCCGTCGACCACCTGACGCACGTAGCGGGTCACCGGCTTCTGCTCGATGAAGATCACCGCCATGCTGCGCCCCACGTTGTTGCGCGTGGCACGGTTCATCAGGTCGCCGCCGTGGCCGTCGAGACGGATGTTGACCTGTGGCCGGCCGTTCTCGTCGAAGCTGGCCTGGGCGTCGGTGACCTGGTCGCCGGTGATGATCAGCTCACGCTCGAGTTGCACCGGCGGGCGGCCTTCCTCGCGGAAACCGAAGGTTTCGGTGGCGCCGCGCGGCGCGTCGAAATCGGCCTGCAGGCGGAATTCCAGGTTGGCGGTCTTGCCGAGGATGCGCTTGGCTTCGGCGGTGTCCTGCACGCCCGGCAGCTCGACCACGATACGGTTGGCACCCTGACGCTGCACCAGCGGTTCGGCCACGCCGAGTTCGTTGACCCGGTTGCGCACTGTGGTGAGGTTCTGCTTGATCGAGTACTCGCGGATCTCGGCGATCTTCGCCGCGGTCAGGCCGAGTTGCAGCACCTGCTGACCACCGCGCTCGACGGTGGTGATCTCAAAATCGTTGAAGTCCTTGCGAATCAGGCGCTGAGCCTGCTCCAGCGCATCGCTGTCGGCGAAGCCGAGCTGAATGCGACCGTCCTGTTCCGGCATGCTGCGGTAGCGAATGCGCTCCTTGCGCAGCAGGCTCTTGATCTCGCCTTCGTAGACCTTGCGTCGCACATCCAGCGCCTTGTCCATGTCGACTTCCAGCAGGAAGTGCACGCCGCCGGACAGGTCCAGGCCCAGTTTCATCGGGCTGGCGCCGAGGCTGCGCAGCCAGTCGGGGGTGGTCTGCGCCAGGTTCAGCGCCACCACGTAGTCGTCGCCCAGGGCGCGGCGGACCACGTCCTTGGCCGGCAGCTGGTCATCCTGCTTGGTCAGACGGATCAGGCCAGTGCGGCCGCGCTCGTCGAGGCCGATGTCCTTGACCGCGATGCCGGCATCCTGCAGCGCCTTGCCGGCACGATCGAGATCGCTCTGCTCGATGCTCAGCGCCGAGCTGGCGCCGCTGATCTGCACGGCCGGATCGTCCGGATAGAGATTGGGGATGGAGTACACCAGGCCGACGGCCAATACGGCCAGAATCAGCAGGTACTTCCACAGAGGGTATTTATTGAGCATGAACGAGCCGCCCGCTTATGACGCGGGGCGCTAAAAGCGCCCCGTCGAGTGGAAAACTAACAACCGAATCAGATGGCTTTCAGCGTGCCCTTGGGCAGGGTGGCGGCGATGGCCTGCTTCTGGAACTTCAGCTCGACGCTGTCGGAAACCTCGATCACCACGAAATCGTCGGCCACCTTGGTCACCTTGCCGGCGATACCGCCGCTGGTCACCACCTCGTCGCCCTTCTGCAGGCTGCCGAGCAGGTTCTTGTGCTCCTTGGCGCGCTTGGCCTGGGGACGCCAGATCATCAGGTAGAAGATGACCAGAAAGCCGATCAGGAACACCCACTCGAAGCCGCTACCGGCAGGGCCGGCAGCCGGAGCGGTGTCAGCGTAGGCGGCGGGGATGAAAAAGCTCATGTATCACTCCTAATGGAAAGGATGTTGAATCGTTCGGGAATCAGTCCAGCGGCGGCACGGGCAGGCCGCGCTTGGCATAGAAGCTTTCGACAAAGGCGGCCAATGTACCCTGTCCGATAGCCTCGCGCAAACCAGCCATAACCCGCTGATATTGCCGCAAGTTATGGATGGTATTGAGCATGCTACCGAGCATTTCGCCGCACTTGTCCAGGTGATGCAGGTAGGCGCGGGAGAAGTGTTTGCAGGTGTAACAGTCGCAGCTCGGATCCAGCGGCGAGTCGTCGTGCTTGTGCACGGCGTTGCGGATCTTCACCACGCCGCTGTCGACGAACAGGTGGCCGTTGCGTGCATTGCGCGTCGGCATCACGCAGTCGAACATGTCCACCCCGCGGCGCACGCCCTCGACCAGGTCTTCCGGCTTGCCCACGCCCATCAGGTAGCGCGGCTTGTCGGCCGGCATCTGCGGCGGCAGGAAGTCCAGCACGCGGATCATCTCCTCCTTCGGCTCGCCCACCGACAGACCGCCGATGGCCAGGCCGTCGAAGCCGATCTCGCACAGCCCTTCCAGCGAGCGCATGCGCAACTCTTCGTGCATGCCGCCCTGGACGATGCCGAACAGCGCCGCCGTGCTCTCGCCATGGGCGGTCTTGGAACGCTTGGCCCAACGCAGCGACAGCTCCATGGAGCGCTTGGCCACGTCGAACTCGGCCGGGTACGGCGTGCATTCGTCGAAGATCATCACGATGTCCGAGCCCAGGTCGCGCTGCACCTGCATCGACTCTTCCGGGCCCATGAACACCTTGGCGCCATCGACCGGCGAGGCGAAGTACACGCCCTCCTCCTTGATCTTGCGCATCGCGCCCAGGCTGAACACCTGAAAACCGCCGGAGTCGGTGAGGATCGGCCCCTGCCACTGCATGAAGTCGTGCAGGTCGCCGTGCTTCTTGATCACTTCCATGCCCGGGCGCAGCCACAGGTGGAAGGTGTTACCGAGGATGATCTGCGCGCCGATATCCTCGACGTCGCGCGGCAACATGCCCTTGACCGTGCCGTAGGTACCCACCGGCATGAAGGCCGGGGTCTCGACCACGCCACGGGGGAAGGTCAGCCGGCCGCGACGGGCCTTGCCGTCGGTAGCCAGCAACTCGAAGGACATGCGACAGGTGCGCGACATACTCAAACCTCGGGCCCGCGCGCGGCGGGATTGCGGGTGATGAACATGGCATCACCGTAACTGAAGAAGCGATAGCCCTGCGCCACGGCCTCGCGGTAGGCGGCCATGGTCTCGGCGTAGCCGGCGAAGGCCGACACCAGCATCAGCAGGGTCGACTCGGGCAAATGGAAATTGGTCACCAGGGCATCGACCACATGGAACGGGCGGCCCGGGTAGATGAAGATGTCGGTGTCGCCGCTGAAGGCCTTCAGCTCGCCATCGCGCGCCGCCGTCTCCAGCGAGCGCACGCTGGTGGTGCCCACCGCGATCACCCGACCGCCGCGCGCCCGGCAGGCGGCCACGGCGTCGACCACGTCCTGACCGACCTCCAGCCATTCGCTGTGCATATGGTGGTCTTCGATCCGCTCGACACGCACCGGCTGGAAGGTGCCGGCACCGACGTGCAGGGTGACGAAGGCGGTGTCCACGCCCTTGGCGCGGATCGCCGCCAGCAGCTCGTCGTCGAAGTGCAACCCGGCGGTGGGCGCCGCCACCGCACCGGCCTTCTCGGCGTAGACGGTCTGGTAGCGCTCGCGGTCGGCCTCGTCGTCCGGCCTGTCTATATAAGGCGGCAGCGGCATATGACCGACGCGTTCGAGCATCGGCAGCACCGGCTCGGTAAAGCGCAGCTCAAACAGGGCGTCGTGACGCGCGACCATCTCGGCCTCGCCGCCACCGTCGACGAAAATCTGCGAACCGGGCTTGGGCGATTTACTGGAACGCACGTGCGCCAGCACGCGGTGCTGATCCAGCACCCGCTCTACCAGCACCTCGAGCTTGCCGCCGGAGGCCTTCTGGCCGAACAACCGCGCCGGAATCACCCGGGTATTGTTGAACACCATCAGATCGCCGGCGCGCAAATGGCCGAGCAAGTCGGTGAACTGGCCGTGGCGCAGTTCGCCGCTGGGCCCGTCCAGTTGCAGCAGACGGCTGGCCCGACGTTCGGCCAGGGGATGACGGGCGATCAACGACTCGGGAAGATCGAAGTGGAAATCGGCAACACGCATGATCGGAGGGGGCAATTCTGCAGGGCGGCAAAGCTTACCGGAATTCCCCCAAACTGGCCACGCACGCCGATTGACCGGACTCTGAGGCATCCCTATACTGCGCCGCCATCGTGCCCCGGTGGCGGAATCGGTAGACGCGGCGGATTCAAAATCCGTTTTCGAAAGGAGTGGGAGTTCGAGTCTCCCCCGGGGCACCAGCTTAGAGCCCGCAAGACCTTGGTCTTGCGGGCTTTTTCATGCCCGCGCCAGGGACTTCGCGCCGTGCCGCACAAGTGCTGCAACTGCACTTTCCCAGCCCCTCGGCGAGCCCCGTAAAACCTGGCCAACAGCCGCGCCGGCGGGGGTTGGCAATTGCGCAAAAGTTAGCGTAGAGTGATTGCACTGTTTGCATGGGTCGCTGTGAATCGTGACCTGGTGCAGTAGATCATCAAGATCCGCTACATCCCGCTCGACTTCTATTACTCCTTGCAACCAGTCTCAGCCCTCTATAGTTAGAGGCTGTCATCAACTCTAGTTTCAAGGAAAAAGACATGTCGAATCGTCAGAACGGTACCGTCAAGTGGTTTAACGACGAGAAAGGTTTTGGTTTTATCACTCCCGAGAGCGGTCCGGATCTGTTCGTGCACTTCCGCGCGATCGAAGGCAATGGTTTCAAGAGCCTGAAAGAAGGTCAGAAAGTCAGCTTCGTCGCTGTGCAAGGTCAAAAAGGCATGCAGGCCGACCAGGTTCAGATCCTGGGCTGATCGCCGCTGCTTTGAAGAACCCCTGATGCTGCATCGGGGGTTTTTTTATGCCTGTGGAAAAGTCGCGGTTAGAATGGCGCGCCCTATCGTCACAGCGAGCCCATCATGCCGAGACACCAGCTGCGCCCGCAGGGGGACTTCCCCACTGCCGGCCTGATCCGTCGCCTGGCGGCGATCTTCTACGACTTCCTGCTCTGCGTCGCGCTGATCATGGTGGTCACCCTGATCTATCAGCAGGGGATCCTGCGCCTGATCCACGGCAGCGAGGCCCTGCTGGCCATGGCCGAAGCCGGCGCCCTGGACAACGACCCGATCCTGGCCAGCCTGGTGCTGCTCAGCCTGTTCGCCTTCTTCGCCAAGTTCTGGACCCACAACGGCCAGACCCTGGGCATGCAGGCCTGGGGCCTGCGCATCCAGAACGCCGACGGCAGCGCCATCGACCTGTGGCAGGCGCTGCTGCGCTTCGTGGTCGCCATCGGCTCCTGGCTGTTCGCCGGCCTCGGTTTTCTCTGGATGCTGTGGGACAAACAGGGCCGCACCTGGCACGACATTTACTCCGACAGCCACGTGGTACAACTGCCGAAGAATATCCACAAGAAGTAGCGCGACGCAGGCAGAAAAAAGCCGGCTCTGATAGCCGGCTTTTTCATGCACACGCGAAGCTCAGCCCGCACGCCTCAGCAGCCACACCCCGGCCAGCGCGCAGATCCCCGCCGGCACCAGCACCGCCAGCAGCGGCGAGAAGCCGAACACCAGACTGGACGGCCCGAGCAGGTCCTGGGCGATGCGGAACACGAAGCCCACCAGCACGCCGGTGAACACCCGCTGCCCCAGGGTAACAGAGCGCAGCGGGCCGAAGATGAAGGAAATCGCCATCAACACCAGCGCGCCGGTCACCAGCGGCTGCAGCACCTTGCTCCAGAACGCCAGCCAGTAGCGGGCGTTGTTCAGGCCCTGCTCGCCCAGGTAGTGGATGTACTGCCACAGGCCGCTGACCGACAGCGACTCGGGCTCCATCACCACGGTGCTGAGTAGTTGCGGGCTCAATTCGATGTCCCAGCGCTCCTCGGGACTCTTGACCACCTCGGTGGCGCCTTCGCGGAAGTGGGTGGTCTGCACATTGCGCAACACCCAGTGATCGCCGCGGTGCTCGGCGCGCCGGGCGAAGCTGGCGGACTGCATGCGCCGCTCGCCGTCGAAACGGTAGCGGGTCACCCCGAGCAGCAGGCCATTGGGTTGCACGGCGTTGATATGCACGTACTCCTGCCCCTGGCGGTGCCACATACCGCGCTTGGAGCTCTGCGCGGCGCCGCCGCCCTGGGCCAGGGCGCGGTCGGCCTGGGCCTGGTTCTCGGTCAGCGGTGCGACGTACTCGCCGACCAGGATGCCGGCCAGCATCAGCACCAGCATGGGCTTCATCACGGCCCAGACGATGCGGCCGATGGACACCCCGGCGGCGCGCATGATGGTCAGTTCGCTGTTGCTGGCCAGGCTGCCGAGGCCGATCAGGCAGCCGATCAGCGCCGCCATCGGCAGCATCTCGTAGGCACGCCGCGGCGCGGTCAGCAGCACGTACCAGAGCGCCTGGCCGACGCCGTAGTCGCCCTTGTTGAGGTCGCCCAGCTCGTCGATGAAGGCGAACAGCAGGGCCAGGCCGAGGATGATGCCCAGCACCGCGAGAATGGCCAGGAACACCTGGGTGCCGATGTACCTATCCAGCTTAGCCATGGGCCACCTCCACTGCCGCAGCGCGGCGGCCGGCCCACCACAGGCTCAATTGTTCCCAGTACAGCAGCAGCACACCGATCGCCAGGAAGATGCCATGCACCCACCACAGCCCCAGCCCGGGCGGCAGCTTGCCCTTGTCCAGCGCGCCGCGGGCAGCGATCAGCAGACCCAGATAGGCCATATACAGGAAGATTGCCGGCAACAGCTTGAGGAAGCGCCCCTGGCGCGGGTTGACCTTCGACAGCGGTACCGCCAGCAGGGTGACCACGAACACCAGCAGCGGAATCGACAGGCGCCACTGCAGTTCGGCCTGCAGGCGCGGATCATCGCTGCCCAGCAGCTCGCGGGTCGGCATCGCCTCGCGCTCGCTGGCCTCGATGGCCACCTCCGGCTTGGGCAGCAGCACGCCGTAGGTGTCGTACTGGATGGCGCGGTAATCGGCTTCGCCCGGCTCGCCGTCGTAGCGGTAGCCGTTCTCCAGGATCAGGTAGCGACTGCCGTCGGCCTGGATTTCCTGGCGCCCGCTCTCGGCCACCAGCACGGTGATGCCGCGTTCGGATCGACCGTCGGCGGAGAAGCGCTTCTCCGACATGAACACCCCGCGCAACTCGCTGCGGTCGGCCGACAGCTCCTGCGAATAGGTCACCCGCGAGCCGTCCTTCATCGACTGGAAGCGCCCCGGCACCAGGGTGTCCAGCTCGGTCAGGGCATCCTGTTCGTTGAGAATGCGCGACACCTCGGCCACGCCCTGCGGCGCCAGGCCCATGCTCAACCAGCCGGCCAGCAGGGCGACGATCAGCGCCGGCGCCATGCTGTAGGCGGTCAGCCGCTGCTGGCTGACGCCGGTGGCCGAGAGCACGGTCATTTCGCTGTCGAGATAGAGACGGCCATAGGCCAGGAGGAAACCGAGGAACAGGCCCAACGGCAGGATCAGCTGGAGGAAGCCGGGAATCCGGTACCCCATGATCAGAAACAGCACGCCGGGATCAAGCGCCCCCTGCGCGGCCTGCGCCAGGTACTTGATGAAACGGCCGCTCATGATGATCACCAGCAGCACGGCGCTCACCGCACTGAGGGTTACCAGCACTTCGCGGGACAGATAACGGAAGACGATCAAACCGGACGCTCCAGGGTTGTCAGGCTCGGGCGCGAACGCTCACACTAGCCGCACCTTTGCCGGCCCGCCTTACGGCGGGCCCTCGAAAAAATAGCGGGCATTATCCGCCAAACCCGACTCTTTGTCTTGGGGACAGCTCATATGGAATTCCTCGTCAAAAGCACCCGCCCGGAAACCCTGAAGACCGCCACCCTGGTGCTGGCCATCGGCGAAGGCCGCAAGCTGGGCGAAGCCGCCAAGGCCGTCGACGCGGCCAGCGGCGGCGCCCTCTCCGCCGTGCTCAAGCGTGGCGACATCGCCGGCAAGCCGGGCCAGACCCTGCTGCTGCACAGCCTGCCCGGACTCAAGGCCGAGCGTGTGCTGCTGGTGGGCAGCGGCAAGGGCGATCTATCCGACCGTCAGTTGCGCAAATTGGTTGCAAGCCTGCACGGCGTGCTCAAGGGCCTCGGCGGCAGCGACGCCGTGCTGGCCCTCGGCGAGCTCAAGGTCAAGGGCCGCGACGCCTACGGCAAGGCGCGCCTGATCGTGGAAACCCTGGCCGACGGCGACTACCTGTTCGAGCAGTTCAAGAGCCAGAAGGCCGATGCCCGCGCGCTGAAGAAGATCACCCTGATCGCCGACAAGGCCGAACTGGCTGCGGTCGAGCGCGGCGCGCAGCACGCCCGCGCCATCGCCAGCGGCATGGCGCTGACCAAGAACCTCGGCAACCTGCCGCCGAACCTCTGCCACCCCAGCTACCTGGCCGAAGAGGCCAAGGCTTTGGGCAAGGCGCACAAGAACCTCAAGGTGGACATCCTCGACGAGAAGAAGCTCAAGGAACTCGGCGCCGGCGCCTTCCTCGCCGTGGCCCAGGGCAGCGAGCAGCCGCCGCGGATGATCGTCATGCACTACCAGGGCGGCAAGAAGGACGACAAACCCTTCGCCCTGGTCGGCAAGGGCATCACCTTCGACACCGGCGGCATCAGCATCAAGCCGGCGGCCGGCATGGACGAGATGAAGTACGACATGTGCGGCGCCGCCAGCGTGTTCGGCACCCTCAAGGCGGTGCTCGAGCTGCAACTGCCGATCAACCTGGTGTGCCTGCTGGCCTGCGCCGAGAACATGCCCAGCGGCCGCGCCACTCGCCCCGGCGATATCGTCACCAGCATGAGCGGGCAGACCGTGGAGATCCTCAACACCGACGCCGAAGGCCGCCTGGTGCTGTGCGACACCCTGACCTACGCCGAACGCTTCAAGCCGCAGGCGGTGATCGACATCGCCACCCTCACCGGCGCCTGCATCGTCGCCTTGGGCAGCAACGTCTCCGGCCTGATGGGCAACAACGAGGCGCTGATCAAGCAGATCCTCAAGGCCGGCGAGCAGGCCGACGACCGCGCCTGGCAGCTGCCGCTGTACGACGAATACCAGGAGCAGCTGGACAGCCCCTTCGCCGACATCGCCAATATCGGCGGGCCCAAGGCCGGCACCATCACCGCCGGCTGCTTCCTCTCGCGCTTCGCCAAGAACTATCACTGGGCGCACCTGGATATCGCCGGCACCGCCTGGATCAGCGGCGGCAAGGACAAGGGCGCCACCGGCCGCCCGGTGCCGCTGCTGACCCAGTACCTGCTCGATCGCGCGTAGGTTGACGCTGAGCGCAGCGAAGCCCGACGAGGAGCGCGCAGCGCTCCGCCCGGCGGCCTGAAGCCAAGGCCGCCGAGCACATTGGCGACTCAAGCCCCCTGCCACCCATAGCGTTCAACGAGCCCCTCATGCGTATCGAGTTCTACGTCCTCTCCTCCAGCGACGCCGAAGGCCGCCTGCGCGCCGCCTGCCAACTGGCGCTGAAGGCCTGGAGCGCCGGCCTGCCGGTGTTTGTCCGCGGCGGCGACGCGGCGCAGTGCGAGGCGCTGGACCAGTTGCTGTGGGCGTTCAAGGCCGAGCGCTTCGTGCCCCACGACCTGCACCGCGACGCGCCGCAGTCGCCGGTGACCCTGGGCCTGGACGAGGCGCCGGGCTTCGAGCAGGGCGTGCTGATCAACCTCGGCAGCAGCCTGTCGCCGCATGTCGAACGCTTCGCGCGGATCATCGAGATCGTCAACCAGCAGCCGGATCTACTCGACGCCTGTCGCGAGAATTTCCGTACCTATCGCCAGCGCGGGTATGATCCCAAGCGCGTAGAACTGTAAAGCGCGTCGCCCCATGGACAAGCCCCCGCACAAGCCGACCCAACTGCTCAACGACCTCGAGTCGATCCGCGAACTGCTGGGCGACGAAAGCCTCGAGCCGCCGCTGCTGATCGATTCGCTCGACCCGGACAGCATCCCGGTGCTCTCCGATATCGTCAGCGCGCCGCCCGGCCCGCCGCCACCCTTCAATATCGCCCCGCCGCCCAGCGGCCCGTCGGCCGCTGCCAGCAGCGCCACGCTGCGCGCCAGCCTGGAGCCGCGCCTGCAAGACAGCGCCCGCGACCTGCAGCGCCTGGACGGCGAACTGCGCGCCGCTGCGCAACTGATCCTGCAGGACGTGATCGACGATTTCGTGCCGCAGATCGAGGCCGAACTCAAGCGCCGCCTGGAAGCCCGCCTGCCGCGCCTGCTACCGCCGCGCAAACCCTGACCTGCCCCTAACGCCTCTGGCGCGGCCCCCGCTACCGCTCGCTGACGCGCTGCCCTTACGCCGCAAGGCCCATCCCCGTTATACTTGCCGGCTTTTCCGATCAGCCGTCACAAGGGTCCCGCCGCGCATGGACAAGACCTACCAGCCGCACGCCATCGAATCCAACTGGTACCAGACCTGGGAGCAGAACAACTACTTCGCCCCACAGGGTAGCGGTGAGCCGTACTGCATCATGATCCCGCCGCCGAACGTCACCGGCAGCCTGCACATGGGCCACGGCTTCAACAACTCGATCATGGACTGCCTGATCCGCTTCCGCCGCATGCAGGGCCGCAACACCCTGTGGCAGCCGGGCACCGACCACGCCGGCATCGCCACCCAGATGGTGGTGGAGCGCCAGCTGGCCGCGCAGGGCATCGGTCGTCACGACCTGGGCCGCGAGAAGTTCCTGGAGAAGGTCTGGGAGTGGAAGGAACAGTCCGGCGGCACCATCACCCGGCAGATCCGCCGCCTGGGCTCGTCGGTGGACTGGTCGCGCGAGCGCTTCACCATGGACGAGGGCCTGTCCGAAGCCGTTAAAGAGGCCTTCGTGCGCCTGCACCAGGATGGTCTGATCTACCGCGGCAAGCGCCTGGTCAACTGGGACACCAAGTTCCACACCGCCATTTCCGACCTCGAAGTGGAAAACCACGACGAGAAGGGCCACCTGTGGAACCTGCGCTACCCGCTGGCCGACGGCAAGAAGACCGCCGACGGCAAGGATCATCTGATCGTCGCCACCACCCGCCCGGAAACCATGCTCGGCGACGCCGCCGTGGCCGTGCACCCGGAGGACGAGCGCTATAAAGCCCTGATCGGCAGCTTCGTCGAACTGCCGCTGGTGGGCCGGCGCATCCCCATCATCGCCGACGACTACTGCGACCCCGAGTTCGGTACCGGCTGCGTGAAGATCACCCCGGCGCACGACTTCAACGACTATGAAGTCGGCAAGCGCCACTACCTGCCGCTGATCAATATCTTCGATGCCGACGCCGCCGTGCTGGCGCGCGCCCAGGTGTTCAATATCGACGGTAGCGTCAACACCGAGGTGGACGGCAGCCTGCCGGCCGAATACGCCGGCCTGGACCGCTTCGAGGCGCGCAAGCGCATCGTCGCCGCCTTCGAAGCCGCAGGCCTCTTGGAGAAGATCGAAGACCACGCGCTGAAAGTGCCGAAGGGCGACCGCTCCGGCACCGTGATCGAGCCCTGGCTGACCGACCAGTGGTACGTCTCCACCAAGCCTCTGGCCGAGAAGGCCATCGCCGTGGTCGAGAGCGGCGAGATCCAGTTCGTGCCCAAGCAGTACGAGAACATGTACTTCAGCTGGATGCGCGACATCCAGGACTGGTGCATCAGCCGTCAGCTGTGGTGGGGCCACCGCATCCCGGCCTGGTACGACGAGGCCGGCAACGTCTACGTCGGCCGCGACGAGGCGGAGGTGCGCGCCAAGCACAACCTCGGCGATGCCGCCCTGCGCCAGGACGAGGACGTGCTGGACACCTGGTTCAGCTCCGGCCTGTGGACCTTCTCCACCCTCGGCTGGCCCGAGCAGACCGATTTCCTCAAGACCTTCCACCCCACGGACGTGCTGGTCACCGGCTTCGACATCATCTTCTTCTGGGTCGCCCGGATGATCATGCTGTCGACCCACCTGACCGGGCAGATCCCGTTCAAGACCGTGTACGTGCACGGCCTGGTGCGCGACGGCCAGGGGCAGAAGATGTCCAAGTCCAAGGGCAACGTGCTCGACCCGCTGGACATAGTCGACGGCATCAGCCTGGACGAGCTGCTGGAAAAACGCACCAGCGGCATGATGCAGCCCAAGCTGGCCGAGAAGATCGCCAAGCAGACCCGCGCCGAATTCCCCGAAGGCATCGCCGCCTACGGCACCGACGCCCTGCGCTTCACCAACCTGGCGCTGGCCTCCACCGGCCGCGACATCAAGTTCGACATGGGCCGCGTCGAGGGCTACCGCAACTTCTGCAACAAGCTGTGGAACGCCGCCAACTTCGTCATCGAGAACACCGATGGCCAGGACACCGGCGTCAACGGCGAGCCAGTGGATCTGTCGCCGGTCGACCGCTGGATCATCTCCGCCCTGCAGCGCTGCGAGCAGGACGTGACCCGCCACCTCGACGCCTTCCGCTTCGACATGGCGGCACAAGCCTTGTATGAGTTCATCTGGGACGAGTACTGCGCCTGGTACCTGGAACTGGTCAAGCCGGTGCTGTGGGACGAGAACGCCCCGATCGAGCGCCAGCGCGGCACCCGTCGCACCCTGGTGCGCGTGCTGGAAGTGATCCTGCGCCTGGCTCATCCGTTCATGCCCTTCATCACCGAAGAAATCTGGCAGCGCATCAAGGCCCTGGCTGGCAAGGACGGCGCCACCCTGATGCTGCAGCCCTGGCCGGTCGCCGCCGAGGAGCGCATCGACGCCGCCGCCGAGGCCGATATCGAGTGGGTCAAGCAGCTGATGCTCGGCGTGCGCCAGATCCGTGGCGAGATGAAGATCTCCATGGCCAAGCGCATCGACATCATCGTGCAAAACGCCGCGGCCTCCGACCTGCGCCGCCTGGCCGACTTCGAGCCGCTGCTGAACAAGCTGGCCAAGCTGGAATCGGTGCGTGTACTGGCCGCCGGTGAAGAGGCGCCGATGTCCGCCACCGCCCTGGTCGGCGAGATGCAGGTGCTGGTGCCGATGGCCGGGCTGATCGACAAGGACGCCGAGCTGGCGCGCCTGGACAAGGAAATCGCCCGCCTGCAGGGCGAAGTGCAGCGCGTCGGCGGCAAGCTCGCCAACGAGGGCTTCGTCGCCAAGGCGCCGGCCGAAGTGCTGGACAAGGAACGCGCCAAGCTGGCCGAGGCCGAACAGGCGCTGAGCAAGCTGGTGGAGCAGCGCGGCAAGATCGCCGCGCTCTGATCCCTGCGCAATACCCACAGGCCCGCGCCCTAACCGGCGCGGGTTTTGTTTTTTCCGCAGAGGCCCGACTCGGCCTCCGTTTCATCGATTGACCGGTACACCCATGACTGCCCGCTCCCCTTCCCTACTCGACGCGCTGCTGCCGATCGGCGTGCTGGTGCTGCTGCTCGGCCTTTCCGTCTACCTGTTCGGCGACGGCTCCTCCAGCGGGCCGAACCAGATCGCCCTGATGAGCGCCGCCTTCGTCGCCGGCCTGGTCGGCCTGAAGAACGGCCTGCGCTGGGCCGAGATCGAGGAAGGCATACTCGCCGGCATCCATATGGCGATGAAGGCCAACCTGATCCTGCTGGCGGTCGGCGCGCTGATCGGCACCTGGATTCTCGCCGGCACCGTGCCGACCATGATCTGGCTCGGCCTCAAGCTGATCAGCGCCGAGTACTTCTACCTCACCAGTTGCCTGATCTGCGCGCTCACCGCGCTGTCGATCGGCAGCTCCTGGACGGTGGCCGGCACCCTCGGCATCGGCCTGATGGGCGTGGCCGCGGGCCTGGGCCTGGATCCGGCGATCACCGCGGGGGCGATCATTTCCGGCGCCTATTTCGGCGACAAGCTGTCGCCGCTGTCGGACACCACCAACCTGGCCCCGGCCGCCGCCGGCGCCGAGCTGTTCGCGCATATCCGCAACATGCTGCGCACCACGCTGCCGGCGCTGCTGATCGCCCTGGCGATCTTCTTCGTGCTCGGCCAGCAGGCCGGCGCCAGCCACGACACCGGGCGCATCGCCGAGGTACTGGCGGCGCTGGAAACGCAGTTCAGCCTGGGCTGGCACCTGCTGCTGCCGGTGGCCTTTCTGCTGCTGCTCGCGGTGCGCCAGTGGGCGGCCTTTCCCGCGGTGTTTCTCGCCGCCCTGCTCGGCGCGCTGTTCGCCGTGCTGTTCCAACCCGAAGTGATGAGCCGCCTGGCCGATCCGGCGGCCGGCGCCCTGGCGCCGCTGAAGACGGTATGGAGCGCGCTGTTCGCCGGCTATCAGTCGGCCAGCGGCAACGCCGAGCTGGACGGCCTGCTGTCCAAGGGCGGTATGGCCAGCATGCTCACCACTGTGTGGCTGATCATCTGCGCCATGTGCTTCGGCGGCGTGCTGGAGCGCCTCGGCCTGCTCCAGCGCCTGCTGCACAGCGCGCTGCGCCTGGTACGCAGCGACAGCGGCCTGGTCGCCAGCACCATCACCACCAGCATCGGCACCAACGCCATCACCGCCGACCAGTACATCGCCCTGGTGCTGCCGGGGCGCATGTACCGCGCCGAGTACGAGAAACGCGGCCTGCCGCCGACCAGCCTGTCGCGCGCCCTGGAAGACGGCGGCACCCTGACCTCGGTGCTGGTGCCCTGGAACACCTGCGGCGCCTACATGGCCGCCACCCTCGGCGTGGCCACCCTGAGCTACCTGCCCTACTGCTTCTTCAACCTGATCATGCCGCTGCTGGCCATCGCCCTGGCCTATATCGCGCCGCCCAGGCCGCAAGCGCTCGACTAGGCATCCGCGCTAGCCACCGGGGCGACCGCCGCGCCGTCCCGGGACTCCTCATCAGGTCGCAAAACGCTGCTGCTGTTTGCCCCTTTTCGCCATAAAAGCCTTCCCTTTTTCCAATTGATTCAGGCATCTTCAGCCGCCTGGCTACAGCCTCCGGCACCTCCCGACCAATAAAAATCAGAACGGAACCCCCGAACATGTATGCGTTGATGGCACTCGTCTTTGTCCTCGGCTACCTGTGCATCGCACTGGAGCACCCGTTAAAGATCGACAAGGCGGCCTCCGCGCTGCTCACCGCCGTGGTCGCCTGGACCATCCTGGTACTGGGCGCCGACAGCATCCTGCCGCTGCTGGGCACCGGCACCGCCGGCGCCAGCACCAACACCAATCACGTGGTCGAGGAACTGCGCCACCACCTGGGCGAGATCTCCGAGATCCTGTTCTTCCTCATGGGCGCCATGACCATAGTCGAGCTGATCGACGCCCACGAAGGCTTCAAGGTGATCACCGACCGCATCCGCACCACCAAGCGCGTGCACCTGCTGTGGCTGGTGGGGCTGATCACCTTCTTCCTCTCCGCCGCGCTGGACAACCTGGCCACCACCATCGTGATGATCTCGCTGCTGCGCAAGCTGATCGCCGACCAGCACGAGCGCTGGTTCTACGCCGGCATCGTGGTGATCGCCGCCAACTCCGGCGGCGCCTGGTCGCCCATCGGCGACGTCACCACCACCATGCTGTGGATCGGCGAGCAGGTCACCGCCACCGGCATCATCGCCAAGCTGTTTCTGCCCAGCCTGGTCTGCCTGCTGGTGCCGCTGATCCTCATGAGCTTCGTGCTCAAGGGCGAGGTCACCCCGCCGCGGCTCAAGGAAAGCGCCGAAAGCCGTCGCGACCCGACCACCCCGTTCGAGCGCAACCTGGTGTTCTGCTTAGGGCTAGGCGCGCTGATCTTCGTCCCGGTGTTCAAGACCATCACCCACCTGCCGCCGTACATGGGCATCCTCTTCGGCCTCGGCCTGCTGTGGGTGACCACCGAAATCATCCACCGCAGCAAGAACAGCGAGGACAAGGACCCGCTGTCGGTGGTCGGCGTGCTGCGCCGCATCGACATCACCAGCGTGCTGTTCTTCCTCGGCATCCTGCTGGCGGTGTCCGCGCTGTCCAGCGCCGGCCACCTGATCCAGGTCGCCACCTACCTCAAGGACAGCCTGGGCAACGTCTACAGCATCGCCATCTCCATCGGCATGCTGTCGGCGGTGGTGGACAACGTGCCGATGGTCGCCGGTGCGATGAAGATGTACCCGCTGGTCAGCCCGGAAACCCTGGCCACCGCCGCCGCCAGCGAACTGCCCTGGCTGCGCAACTTCGTGGTCAACGGCAACTTCTGGGAAATGCTCGCCTACTGCGCCGGCACCGGCGGCAGCTGCCTGATCATCGGTTCGGCGGCCGGGGTGGCCGCCATGGGCATGGAGAAGATCAACTTCATCTGGTACCTGAAGAAGATCACCGGCCTGGCCTTTATCGGCTACCTGGCCGGCGCCGCCACCTATATCGCCATCGCCAGCCTGTAACAGGGAGCGCCGCACATGGACGTGAGCAAGACCCGCACCAGCTTCTACCGCCGCCTCTACGTCGCCTGGCTGATCGACAGCGGCCAGGCCACCAGCGTGCCGGCGCTGATGGCCGCCACCGGCATGCCACGGCGCACCGCCCAGGACACCCTGGCGGCGCTGGCCGAACTGGATATCGACTGCCAGTTCGAGCAGAACGCGGGCGAGCGCAACAACGCCGGGCACTACCTGATCCGCGACTGGGGCCCCTTCGACAAGCGCTGGATCGCCGCTAACCTGCAACAGATCAAGACCACCCTCGGTTATCCCTGAAATACTCGCCAGCATCTAGAGCCTGCTCACAGCCTAGCGAGCTAGGTTCCTGCAAGGCGAAAACAGGAGAGGAGGCGCAGTTTACTTGTGGTAAATGAGCACTCCGAGCCTGTTTTCAACGCAGCAGGGCCGACGCGCAGCAGGTTGTGAGCAGGCGTTAGGGAGTTGCGATGAATCCGGATCTGCTGTGGGTGCTGGCCTTGCTGGCCGGCGCCGTCACCCTCTTCGTCATCGGCAAGCCGCGCATGGACGTGGTCGCCCTGCTGGTGCTGGTCGCCCTGCCGCTGAG
Source organism: Pseudomonas sp. AOB-7 (assembly GCF_003696305.1). Taxonomy (GTDB): domain Bacteria; phylum Pseudomonadota; class Gammaproteobacteria; order Pseudomonadales; family Pseudomonadaceae; genus Aquipseudomonas. The sequence continues at coordinate 302,696 of NZ_RFFK01000005.1, forward strand.
CGGCGTGCTCGACCTGCAACAGAGCCTGGCCGGCTTCAGCGACGCCAACGTGATCCTGATCGCCGCGCTGTTCGTCATCGGCGACGGCCTGGTGCGCACCGGCATCGCCTACCGTCTCGGCGACTGGCTGGTGGCCAGGGCCGGCAGCAGCGAGACGCGCCTGTTGATCCTGCTGATGCTGACGGTGGCCGGCCTCGGCTCGGTGATGAGCTCCACCGGCGTGGTGGCGATCTTCATCCCGGTGGTGCTCGGCGTCGCCGCGCGCCTGCGCATCGCCCCGGCGCGGCTGATGATGCCGCTGGCCTTCGCCGGGCTGATCAGCGGCATGCTCACCCTGGTGGCCACCCCGCCCAACCTGGTGGTGCACGCCGAACTGCGCCGCGCCGGCCTGGACGGTTTTTCCTTCTTCGACTTCACCCCCATCGGCCTGGCCGTGCTGCTGCTGGGTATCGGCTACATGCTGCTGGCGCGGCGCTGGCTGGCGCGCAGCGCGGCCGGCAAGGGCGATGAGCCGCCACGCCTGACCCTCGCCGACCTGGCCGAACGCTACCGCCTGAACGGCCGCGAGCGGCGCCTGCAACTGCGCGCCGACTCGCCGCTGGCCAACCAGGTGCTCAACGAGCTGGCGCTGCGCCGCGACTACGGCATCAACGTGATCGCCGTCGAGCGCCGCCGACGCCTGCGCACCCTGCTGCTGGTGGCCAGCGGCAACACCCAGCTGGAGCCCGGCGACGTGCTGCTGGTGGACATCGCCAGCCCCGCCATCGGCCTGCTCGGCAGCTACCAGGCACTCGGCCTGGAACCCATGCCGCTGCCGCACTCCTACTTCAGCCTGCACGCCCACCAGCTGGGCCTGGCCGAGGTGGCGCTGCCGCCGGAGTCGCAGCTGCCGGGCAAGACCATTCAGGAACTGGGCTTTCGCTCGCGGCACAAGCTCAACGTGGTCGGCCTGCGCCGCCAGGGCCGGGCCCTGGAAGGCCTGCTGGTGGACGAGAAGCTCAAGGCCTCGGACTGCCTGCTGGTGGCCGGCGAGTGGAAGGACATCCACCGCCTGCAGGCACAGAGCCGCGATTTCCTGGTGCTCAGCCTGCCGGCGGAAGTGGCCGAGGTGGCGCCGGCCGCGCGCAAGGCACCCTACGCCCTGCTCAGCCTGGCGGTGATGGTGGCGCTGATGGTTTCCGGCCTGGTGCCCAACGTGCTGGCCGCGCTGATCGCCTGCCTGCTGCTGGGCGCGTTTCGCTGCATCGATCTGGACAGCGCCTACCGCGCCATCCACTGGCCGACGCTGATCCTGATCGTCGGCATGCTGCCCTTCGCCCAGGCCCTGCAGCAGACCGGCGGCGTCGAGCTGGCGGTCCAGCTGCTGGTCGGTGGCCTGGGTGGCGCCGGGCCCTACCTGATCCTCGCCAGCCTGTTCACCCTGACCGCGCTGATCGGCCTGTTCATCTCCAACACCGCCACCGCGGTGCTGATGGCGCCGGTGGCCATCGCCACCGCGCAGGCGCTGGACGCCTCGCCGCTGCCCTTCGCCATGACCGTGGCGCTGGCCGCCTCGGCGGCGTTCATGACGCCGATCTCCTCGCCGGTCAACACCCTGGTGCTCGGCCCCGGCCAGTACCGCTTCGGCGACTTCGTGCGCATCGGCGTGCCCTTCACCCTGCTGGTGATGGTCGTCAGCGTGCTGCTGGTACCGCTGATCTTTCCGCTCTGAACTTGGCCTGGGCGGCCCCGCGACACCCTGCAGGGGCATGCGGTACAGCGTACGCGCCCGTAGAAGCGGCTTCAGCCGCGCAGAGGCGCGAGACGCCGCGGCTGCGCGCCAGGCCTGGCTGTGGGAAAATCCCGCGCCCCGACCCGCCAGATGCCCGCCATGCCCCAGCCGCCGAAACGCCCGCGCAAGCCCGCCCCGCCCGCCGTCAAGACCGCTCCGGCCAAGGGCCAGCTGCACCCGCGCAACCGCCACCAGGGCCATTACGACTTTCCCGCGCTGATCCAGCTCAGCCCCGATCTGGGCCGCTTCGTCATCGCCAACCCCTACGGCAAGCCGAGCATCGACTTCGCCGATCCGGCCGCCGTGAAAGTATTCAACCGCGCCCTGCTCAAGCAGTTCTACGGCATCGAGCACTGGGACATTCCCGACGGCTACCTGTGCCCGCCGATCCCCGGGCGCGCCGACTACCTGCACAACCTCGCCGATCTGCTGGCCAGCGAAAATGCCGGGCAGATCCCGCGTGGCGGCGCCATCCGCGCCCTGGATATCGGCGTCGGCGCCAACTGCATCTACCCGCTGATCGGCCACTGCGAATACGGCTGGCACTTCACCGGCGCCGATATCGCCGCCGAGGCGCTGGCCTCGGCGTGCGCCATAGTCGCCGCCAACCCGCAGCTGAGCGGCGCCGTCGAGCTGCGCCAGCAGGCCAATGCCGAACACATCTTCCAGGGCCTGCTGCAGCCCGGCGAGCGTTTCGACCTGAGCCTGTGCAACCCGCCCTTCCACGCCAGCGCCGACGACGCCAGCCGCGGCAGCACGCGCAAGTGGCGCAACCTCGGCAAGCTCGACCCCAAGCGCAAGCTGCCGGTGCTCAACTTCGGCGGCCAGGCCGCCGAGCTGTGGTGCCCGGGCGGCGAGGCGGCCTTCCTCAAGCGCATGGCCAGCGAGAGCGCGCAGGTGGCCGAGCAGCTGCTGTGGTTCAGCAGCCTGGTGTCCAAGGGCGGCAACGTCGAACTGCTGCAAGGCTGGCTGGCCAAGGCCGGCGCCTGTGAGGTGCGGGTGCTGGGTATGGCCCAGGGCCAGAAGCAGAGCCGCCTGGTGGCCTGGACCTTCCAGGATGCCGAGCAGCGCAGCGCCTGGCGGCAAACCCGTTGGCGGTGAGAGCTGCTGGTGTGCACGGCGCCCCCTACGCGCTATCCCCTAGCGGGCTCCGGGCGCATCAAGCCACCTACCAGGGCAACCAGCCGCCCAGGCCCAGCCACAAGCCCGCCGCGGCCATGCTCAGCAGGGTCACCGGCACGCCGCTGCGGGCATAGTCGACGAAGCCGATGCGCACGCCCTGGCGCTTCGCGCCTTCGGCGACGATCAGGTTGACCACGCTGCCGATCAGCAGCAGGTTGCCGGCCAGGGTCGACATCAGCGCCAGGCCCACCAGCACCGGCTCGGACAGTTCCGGCAGCAGGCCCAGCAGCAGCACCACGAAGGGCACGTTGCCGATCAGGTTGCTGGCCAGCAACGAGGCCGAGGCCAGCGCCCATATGCCCTGCGGCAGCAGGCCGTGGGCGGCGAGCCAGTGGCCGGCACCGGCCAGCTCCGGCAGCTCCAGCGCCGCGCCGCTGACCAGAAACAGCCCGGCGAACAGCAGCAGCAGGTTCCAGTCCACCTTGTGTACGTAGTCGCGGCTGTCCACCCGTCGCGACACCATCACCAGCGCCGCCACCAGCAGCGCCGACAGCTCGCGCGGCAGCGCGGTGGCGAACAGCGCCAGCAGCGCCAGGCTGGCCGCCAGCGGCTTGAGGTAGCTGTGCGCACCGTAGATGCGCGCCGCCGGGGTTTCCTCCACCGGCAGCGGCTGCGGCGTGCCCCAGCGGTTGCGCCACTGCAGCCAGAGCACGGCGTAGACGATGGCCATGGCCAGCAGCGCCACCGGCGCGGCCAGGGCCAGGTAGCCCCAGAAATCCAGGCCGCCGGCCTGACCGATGAGGATGTTCTGCGGGTTGCCGATCAGGCTGGCGGCCGAGCCGGCGTTGCACGACAGCGCCAGGCCCAGGAGAAACGGCCGCGGGTCGAGACCGCGCAGCTGCAGGCTGTGGCACAGCAGCGGGGTCAGGGCGAAGGCGACGATATCGTTGACCAGCAGCGCCGACAGCCCGCCGCCGAGCAGCACCACCCCGGCCAGCAGCAGCGCCGGGCGCTGGGCATGGTGGGTCAGGTACTGGTTGAGCCAGGCGTACACCCCGGAGAAGTCGAACTGCGCGGAGATCAGCATCAGCGCCAGCAACAGCAGCAGCGCCCCGGCGTCCAGGTGCCCCGCTGCCTCGTCCATGCTCAGCGCGCCGCTGACCAGCAGCAGCACCGCGGCGCAGCCGGCGATCCAGCTGCGGTCGATGCGCAGCCCGCGCACGCCGCCGGCGGCCATGCCCAGGTAGGTGAGAAGAAACAGGCCGATAACCAGCCAGGAAGTGATCGCCATGCCCGCTCCGCCAGATGCGCCGTCACTGCCCTGTGGCAGTAGCGGCGCACTCTAGCGCCAGCGGCGGGACAAGGGAATGGGGCGCCTCAGGCCCCGACCATGCCCTCAGGCGCGGCGCCCTGCTGCAACTCGGCCAGCACCAGATCGGCCACCGGCCCGCCGGACGCCGGGTTCTGCCCGGTGATCAGGCGCTGGTCGGCGATGGCGAACGGCAGCCAGGGCTCCGGCGCCTTCTCGTAGTGGGCGCCGCGCCGGACCAGTTCGGTCTCGGTGAGAAAGGGCACGTGCTGGTCCAGCTGGGCGAGCTTCTCCTCGGTATTGGAGAAGCCGGTGACGCGCTTGCCGGCCAGCAGCAGCGCGCCGTCGGACAGCCTGATATTGAGCAGGCCGACCGCGCCGTGGCAGACCGAGGACACCACCCCGCCGGCCTCGTAGATGTCGCGCGCCAGCGCCTGCAGCGCGGCGTTGTCGGGGAAGTCCCAGATCACCCCGTGGCCGCCGGCGTAATAGATCGCCGCGTAGTCCTCGGCCCTGACCTGGTCCGGCGTCAACGTGGCTCCCAGGCGGTTCATGAAGGCCTTGTCCTGATACCACTGCCAGTCCACCGGTTCGGCCATGGACAGGCTGTGCGGGTCGATGGGCGTATAGCCGCCCAGCGGGCTGACGTAATCGACCGCATGGCCGTCGGCCTGCATCTTCTTGACGAAATGCACCGCCTCGCCCAGCCACAGGCCGGTGGCCCGGTCGAGGTTGGGATACTTGGCCACGCTGGTTAGCACCACCAGGATCTTCTTGCCCATCGCTTCTGCTCCTGTAGCGAGTGAAGGGCGCCGTCCGCGCGGCGCATACCCCACCACAGTAGAACAGTTGCCGGCCCTTTCCCCGCCAGCGGACGGACGGCCCTGACCCTGGCGTGGATGTCGCTTTTCACATCCGCCAGAGCCCTGGATCGGCGAAGCGTGATCCATCCTCCGCACGGCCACGGAAAGCGACAGATCATTCGTATCGCGACACGAGTGGATCCCCGCCTTCGCGGGGATGACGGGAGTTGGATTGGTCATTCCCGCGCAGGCGGGAACCCAGAAAGCCGCGTGATAACGCTAGCGGATAAACTCGCGACTGACCTGGCGGAACAGCTCGCTGCCGGCCTGCTCCAGCCACTCGAAGGCGACCATCTCGCGCGAGACGATCGCCGCCCCGGCGCGCTGCATCCGCGCCAGGCCCAGGGCCTTGTCGCGCGGCGTGCGCGAACCCACCGCCTCGTCCACCACGAACACCTCGCGCCCGGCGGCCAGCAGACCGAGCACCGTCTGCAGCACGCAGACGTGGGTTTCCGCGCCCATCACCACGAACTGCCGACGCGCGCCGCCGGGCAGGTCGAACACCCCGGCGCCGGCCGTGGCGGCAAAGTGGATCTTCTCGCGCAGCGCGCCCGCCGGCAGCAGTTCGCGCAGCGGCGCCAGGGTCGGCCCCAGGCCCTTGGGGTACTGCTCGGTGGCGATCACCGGCACCTGCAGGCGCTGCGCCAGACGCAGCAGCCAGGCGGCCTGCTCGGCCAGCTCGGCGGCGCCGTCGATGGCCGGCAGCAGGCGCTCCTGCAGGTCGATCAGCAGCAGGGTGGACTCATTGGCTTGCATCAACATCGCTATGCTCCTTCCTTCACCGCAAAACGCGCGTCGAGCCGGCTGTAGCCGAGGCCGACGCCCTTGTATACGCGCAGCTGCACCGGGATGCGCTCCTTCATCGCCTCGACGTGGCTGATCACGCCGATGGTCTTGCCGCTGGCGTTGAGGTTGTCCAGCGCGTCCAGGGCCACCTCCAGGGTCTCGCCGTCCAGGGTGCCGAAGCCCTCGTCGAGAAACAGCGAATCGATGCTGGTCTTGTGGCTGACCAGGTCCGACAGCGCCAGGGCCAGCGCCAGGCTGACCAGGAAACTCTCGCCGCCGGACAGCGTGCGGCAGTCGCGCGCCACGTCGGCCTGCCAGGTGTCGAGCACTTCCAGCTCCAGCTCGCCGCTGCCCTTGCGCGCCAGCTGGTAGCGGCCGTGCAGGCGCGCCAGCTGGCGGTTGGCCAGGTGGATCAGGTGATCGAGGGTCAGGCCCTGGGCGAACTTGCGGAACTTGGCGCCGTCGGCCGAACCGATCAGGCCGTTGAGCTGCTGCCACAGCGCGTGCTCGCTCTGCTGCGCCTCGATCTCGGCGAACAGCGCCTGCTGGCTGCTGCGCCGCACATCGTCGGCCTGCAACTGGGCGCGCAGCTCGCCCTGGCGCTGGCTCAGCGTGCGCACTTCGCTCTGCAGCGCCTGCAGCTGCGCGTCCAGCTCGGCCAGCGCCAGCTCCGTCTGCGGCGCGGCGCGTAACTGCTGCATCTGCGCCTTGGCGGCGGCCAGCAGGGTCGCGGCCTCGGTCAGGGCGTGCTGCAGTCGCGCCTGCAAGGCGGCGAGGCGTTCGCGTTCATCCTCGCCCAGCAGCGCGGCGAGGAACGCCGGCAGGTCGGCGAAGGGGCTGGCCGCCAGCGCCTGCTGCCAACGCTGCTCGGCGTCGTTCAGGCGCGCCTGCAGTTGCTGCAGCAGCGCCTGCTGGCTCTGCTCCCGGCCACGCAGGGCATCGCCTTCGCGCTGGGCGCTGGCCAGGCTGGCGGCCGCATCGTGCAGGGCCTGCTCGGCTTGCGCCGCAGGCTCGGGCTCGGCTAATGCCGAGGCGCCTGCCGCCTGCCAGCGCTGCCGCCACTGAGCGGCCTGCGCCTCGGCCTCGGCGAGCAGACGCTGCGCCTCGCGCTGCAGCTCCTGCAGCTGCTGATCCTGCGCCTGGGCCTGCTGCCAGTCGCGCCAGGCGTTTTGCTGTTCGGCCAGCCAGGCGGCGCCATCGGCGGGCAACTGGTTGGCGAAGCCGTCCAGGCTGGCCAGCAGGGTCTGCCCCTGGCGCTGCAGCTCCCGCTCCAGCTGCTGCAGACGCCCCTGCTGCTCGGCCTGGCGCGCCTGCAGGTTGTCCAGATCGCGCGCCAGCAGCGCCTGCTGCTGCTGCGTATCAGCCAGGGCCCGCTCGGCGACCTCGCGGGCGCCGCGCGCCTGCGCCAGTTCGGCCTGCCGGCTCTCGACCTGGGCCAGCCGGCTCTGCACTTGCGCCAGGCTCTGTTCATGGCTGCGCTGCAGCTCGGCCAGGGCCGCGCCATCGGCCAGCGACAACGCCTGCTCGGCCAGTTGCTGCTGCCACTGCCCATCCAGTTGGGCGGCCTGTTCGCGGACCTGCTCCAGCTGCTGCTGCAGCTGGGCGATCTGCGTGGTCAGGCGGGTCAGCTCGTCGCGCAGGCTGGCGCCCTGGTTTTCCAGCTGCGCCAGATCGTTGCGGCCCTGCTCCAGGGCCTGGCGCGTGGCGGAGACGTCGAGCGCCTGGTACTGGCTGACCGCCGGGTGCTCGTGCGAGCCGCACAGCGGGCAGGCCTCGCCCGGCTGCAAGCGGGCGCGGTAGGCCTCCAGATCCTGAATGCGCTGCTCCTGCTCCAGCAGCTTTTCCTTGTCGGCCAGCTGCTGCTTGAGCAGCTTGTAGCGCTCGCGCAGGCCGCCGATTTCGTCCTGCTTGCCGGCGTGCTGGTGCTGCAGCTGCGCCAGCCGCGGGCTCAGCTCGGCGAGCTGCCCGGCCAGGCGTTCGCGCGTCTGCGCCAGCTGCTCCAGACGATCCAGCGCCCTGCCCTGCACCTGCAGCTGCTGCCAGCGCTCGCGCAGCCCGGCCTCGCCGCCGTCGCCGAGCAAGGCCTGCAGCTCGCCCTGCTGCCGGGCTTCGCTGGCGCGCGCCTGCTCCAGGCGCGCGGCGGCTTGCTCATGCTGCGCCGAGAACTCCTCACCTTGACGCTGCAGGGCGACGAGTTGCTCGGCCTCCTGCGCCAGGCGCGTCTGCAGCGCCTGCTGCTCCCTGAGCAGCTGCCCGCGCTGGTCGAACTGCGCGCGCCAGCCGCCGAGCAACTCACCCAGCCGCGCCTGCTGCGGGGCAGCGTTCAGGCGCGCCTGCAGGCTTTGCCGTTGTTCGAGCAGCGCCTGCAATTCGCCCTGGCGCAGACTCAAGACTTGCTCGGCATAGCGGCTGGCCAGCCAGAGTTGCTGGCGCTCGCGCTCGGCACTGCCGCGCTGCTGCCGTTGCAGCTCGTCCAGCCCCTCGTGCGCCTGCTGCCTGTCCTGCTGCGCCTGCTGCCAGCCCTGGTAGAGCGGCTGCAACCGCGCCGCCGGCTCGCTGGCGGCCAGGCGCTGCAGCTCGCCAGCCGCCTGCGCCTGAGCCTGCTGCGCCTGCTCCAGGCCCAACCGCGCCTGCTGGCACTGCTGCTCGGCCTGTTGCAGGGCCTCGCGCCAGCGCCGCTGAGCCTGCAGGCTTTGTTGCCGGGCCAGCAGCGGCGCTTCCTCCTGGCTCAGGCGCTGGTGCTCGGCCTGCAATTCGCCGCGCTGCGCCTCGTCGAGCAGTTCCATGCCCTGGGCACGGCTTTTCAGCAGGTTCAGTGCCTGCTCGGCGGCCTTGGTGCGCTCGTAGACCTGCTGCGAAATCCGCCCGTACACCTCGGTGCCGGTCAGCTCCTCAAGCAGCTCGGCGCGCTGGTTGGCGCCCGCCTCGAGAAAGGCGGCGAAACCGCCCTGGGCCAGCAGCATGGACTTGGTGAAGCGCTCGAAGTCCAGGCCGGTGAGCTCGGCGGTCAGGCTCTCCTTCTCGCGAATCTTGTCGGTGAGGATCTCGCCGCCGGCGATGCGCGCCAGCTCCACCTTGGGCGCCTGCAGCGCGCCGTCGACCTTGTCGCGCGCGCGGCGCTGGCTCCAGAAGGCGCGATAGCCCTGCCCCTTGACCTCGAACTCGACCTCGGCCAGGCAGTCGGCGGTGTGCCGGGTCATCAGCTCGTTGCCGCTGGCCGACAAGGTGCCCATGCGCGGCGTACGGTGATACAGGGCCAGGCAGATGGCGTCGAGCAGCGTGGTCTTGCCCGCCCCGGTCGGCCCGGTGATGGCGAACAGGCCGCTGTCGGCGAAGGGCGCGGCGGAAAAATCGATCTTCCACTCGCCCTTGAGCGAGTTGAGGTTCTTCAGGCGCAGGCTGAGGATTTTCATGCGGGAATGGCTAGCCGGGAATCAGGCGGGCATTCTGGCATTGTTGGCAGGGTTGTGCAGGCGCGGTGGACTGGGCAGATGGCGCTGTTGCCCAACGATAACCACAGAGTCAAATACCGCGACACGTTTCACCCTGTGGCTATCGCAACGGTGCGCCAAGATTATCCTTATTGGGCCGACCATATATGGTGATCGCCAAGGCTGGCATGCAGTGCGGCCCTGACATCGCCGGCGGATGCGCTAGCAGCAGCTATGCAGACGGCAACGGTGTTCTTCGAGCCCTTCTTTCGTTGCACCTCGATCTTGTAGGGATAGGTCCTGTTACCAATCGGCACCGCATCGACGTGCAATTTGTCGCTCTCGTACTGCGAGTTCTTCGTCCGATTTCTAAAGATCTTGGAAGTGTCGTCAATCGAGTCGATAAGCCCCTGCGCCTCTTGAAACAAGCGCGGCTCGATACTGATGTCCTCGAGACCACGCCCACCGGTAGGCGCCCCCTCATCGTTGATGTTTGGATTTAAAGCCATGCTTCGCTCCTTGAATAACCTGGTCATGGTGAGTTGGCGGCGAGCAGCATCCCTGAGCCAAACTGCATGGACTAAATTCTGCGGATCGCTGGCGAGCCCCCGAGCCTTGCAGGGTAGTCGTACTTGGACCGTCATGCCCGACGACGCTTGGAGCGGCCGGCTTCAATCCCCCGTCAACTCGTCCAGCACCCGGCGGTAAAGCCCCTGCAAGCGCTGCGTCTCTTCCTCGCCCAGTTGCTCCTGCTGCAGGCGTCTGTCGAACACCTCGGCGGCGGACAGTTCATCCAGCGTCTCGCGCGCCTCGCTGGCCAGGCTGGCGGCGGCGTTGCCGCGTTCGCGGCGGATATGCGCAGCACTTCCACCGGCAGCCCTTCGCACAGCGCGGCGATGCGGCTCTGCAGGTCGCTCAGGTAGTCGTCGCCGCGCACCTGCACCTCCAGCCATACCGGCCGCTCGGCGCTGCCCCGGGCGGCCTGTTCGGCGATGGCACCGGCTAGTTCCGCGAGCGAGCCGCGCAGACTGGCCAGGGGCTGGAAGCAGGGTACGGGCAGCGGCGTGACCGCCTGCAAAGCGCCGGCGCCGAACTCGACCAGCAGCACTTCCTTCTGCTGCCTGGCCTCGTCGAAGGACAGCGCAATCGGCGAGCCGCAGTAGCGGATCTGCTCCAGGCCGGCGACCTTCTGCGGCCGGTGGATATGGCCCAGGGCGATATAGTCGGCCGGCGGGAAGGCGCTGGTGGGAAAGGCCTCCAGGCTGCCGACGTAGATCTCGCGCACCGACTCGCTGGCGCTGGCGCCGACCGTGGTGAGGTGGCCGCTGGCGACGATCGGCAGGGCCAGGCCCAGTTCGGCGCGGCGGGCCTCGGCCAGGGCGAACAGCGTCTGGTAGTGCTCGGCGATGGCCTGCTGCAGCGACTGCTGCTTGTCCTGCGCGCTCTGCCCAGCCTGGCTGGCCAGCACCTCGCGCGGACGGATAAAGGGAATGGCGCAGAGGATGGCGCCCGGCGCGCCGGCGCGGTCGTGCAGCACCAGCACCTGTTCGGCGGGGTCGAGGCCGACACCGGGGACCACCCGCGCGCCGAGCTGGGCCAGCAGGGTTCTGCTCTCGCCGAGCATGGCCGGCGAGTCGTGGTTGCCGCCGAGCACGATCAGCGCGCAGCCGGCGTCGCGCAGCTCGACCACCAGGCGGTTGTACTGCTCGCGCGCATAGCTGGGCGGCGCGCCGGTGTCGAACACGTCGCCGGCGATCAGCAGCACGTCCACCGCATGCGCCCGCACCTGTTCCAGCAGCCAGGCGCAGAACGCCTGATGCTCGGCCTGGCGGGTCTTGCCCATGAAGTGCTGGCCCAGGTGCCAGTCGGAGGTGTGCAGCAGGCGCAGGCTCACAGCGGCCACTCCTGCACCACCATATGGGTCTTGACCCGCTGCATCTGCGGGAAGGCCTCGAGGGCGTCGCGGATCTCGCTCAGGCGCGTCATGCTGGCCGCCTCGACGTACACCAGCATGTCGGTCTCGCCGCTGATGCCGCAGCAGCGGCGGATCTCCGGGTACAGGCGCATGCGCTCGACGTAGTCCTGGCAGCGGCCGTCCTTGTAGAACAGCTCGAAGAAGGCCTTGACCGCGTCCGCCCCCGGCTCGGCGACCTGGGCGTGGTAGCCGCGGATCACCCCACCGCCTTCCAGCTGGCGGATGCGCTCGCTGACCGCCGAACGCGAGAGGTTCACCTCGCGGGCGATCTGGCTGACGGGGGTGCGCGCATCGCGGCGCAGCAGGGCGAGGATCTGGCGGTCGAACTTGTCCACGGGGGCTCTCAAACAACAAGCGGGTTGAGGGACAGAACCGCCGTTTCGACGGCGAAAGCCGACGCCCTGCACGGGAGCGCCGGCTTACCATGGCGGGATTCTGCGCAAGGACACGAGCATACCCCATGAGTCGACTGAACAAGGAACTGGGCCTGCTGCAGGGCATCGCCCTGCTCAGCACCTCGCTGCTCGGCACCGGCATCTTCGTGGTGCCGGCGCTGGCCGCCACCGCCGCCGGGCAGGCCTCGTTGTGGGCCTGGCTGGTGCTGATCGCCCTGGTGCTGCCGGTGGCCTTCACCTTCGCCCAACTGGGCAAACGCTTCCCCCATGCCGGCGGCGCGCCGCACCTGATCGGCCGCGCCTTCGGCCAGCGCCTGGAAGGGGTCAGCGCGCTGCTGTTTCTCGCCGTGCTGCCGGTCGGCCTGCCCGCCGCGCTGCATATCGCCAGCGGTTTCTGGCTGGCCCTGTTCGACCTCTCCAGCGCCGGGCTGCTGGCGATCCAGCTGGCCACCCTCGGCGCCATCCTGCTGCTCGGCCAGCGCCCGGCCAGGGCCTCGGGCGTGCTGCAGGGGCTGATCGCGGTGGCGATTGTCGCCAGCGTGGCGCTGATCTGGTGGGTCGGCGACCTGCCGCGCGCCAGCCAGCCGCTGCTGCCGCCGCTGAGCGGCCAGTGGCAGCTGCTGCCGGCGGCGCTGGGGGTGATGTTCTGGTGCTTCGTCGGCATCGAGGCCTTCACCCACCTGGGCGAGGAGTTCAAGCGCCCCGAGCGCGACTTCCCCCTGGCCCTGCTGCTCGGCGTGCTGCTCGCCGGCCTGGTGTACTGGGCCTGTTCGGTGGCGGTGCTGAGCTTCGCCACCCATGGCGATGTGCACAGCGACACCACCGCCCTGCCGCGGTTGTTCGAGCTGCTGCTGGGCGAGCGTGCCCGCGTGCTGGTCGCGCTGGTCGGCTACCTGGCCTGCTTCGCCTCGATGAACGTGTATATCCAGGGCTTCGCCCGGCTGATCTGGAGCCTGGCCGACGAGGGCAAGCTGCCGGCGCCGCTGGCCCGACGCAACGGCCAGGGCGTGCCGGCTCGCGCGCTGCTGCTGGTGGTCGCCAGTTGCGCCCTGTGCGCACTGCTGGCCGCCGTGCTCGAGCTGTCGGTGGACGACCTGATCCGCTACGCCAACGGCAACTTCGTGCTGATCTACCTGTTCAGCATGGCCGCCGGCGCGGTGCTGCTGCGCGGGGTGTGGCGCTGGCTGGCCGGGCTGGCCACGCTGCTGTGCGCCGCGGTACTGACGATGCTCGGCGGCGATGCGCTGTACGCCCTGGTCCTGCTCGGCCTGTTGCTGCTGCTCGATCAATTGCGTGCGACGCGCAGGTCCCTGGCGTAGGGGGCGCCATGGGCACAGGAGGTCGATAGGCATCGTTTGCACTGCGCACGCCACGACACCCTATGGCGTGACCACAAGGCGCTTGGGGTTCTATCCTTGCAGCGAACCCGCCTGCCCTTATCCGGCGCTGCGCGCCAGCTTCTCCTGCGGGAGAAGGACACCAGGAAGGCGTCGCTTCGCGACTTTCACCCCCAAGGATGCCCCATGCGCCGCGTGCTGAACGACCTGAAGATCATGATCCTGGCCAACCTGTGGATAGTGCCGGTGGTGGCCGCGCTGGTCTGGGCGCTGTTCCAGTTCGTCGCCCCGCCGCCGCCGATGAGCGCCAGCATGGCCACCGGCATCCAGGGCGGGGCCTACCAGCAATTCGCCGAGCGGCTCAAGGAGGAACTGGCCAAGGAAGGCTTCGAGCTGCACCTGGTGCCCACCTCCGGCTCGCGCGACAACCTGCAGCAGTTGCTGGCCGACGCTCCCCAGGTGCAGATCGCCCTGGTGCAGAGCGGCCTGGAACGCCAGCTCGCGCCGGCCGAGCAGCAACGACTGGAGAGCCTGGGGGCGATCTACCAGGAACCGCTGTGGCTGTTCTATCGGCGCGAGGCCAGCCTCGACCGCATCGCCGACCTGCTGCCGCTGCGCCTCGGCCTCGGCGGCGAAGGCAGCGGCACCCGCGCCGCCAGCGACGCCATTCTCGCCGCCAACGCCATCGCCCCAGAGCAATACCCCGCCACCTGGCACAGCCTCGGCGGCGGCAAGGCGGCCCGCGCGCTGCTGGCCGGCGAGCTGGACGCGGCGTTCTTCGTCGGCCCGGCGGAGAACGCCCTGGTGCAGCAGCTGGCGGCCAGCCCCGACATCGCCCTGGCGCACTTTCGCCGCGCCGCCGCCTACGAGGCGCGCCTGCCCTTCTTCAACCGCGTCACGGTCGGCGAGGGCCTGCTCGACCTGGCCAGCAACGCGCCGGATCGCGACATCGTCACCCTCGCCCCGGTGGCCACCCTGGTGGTCAACGAAGAGTTCAACCCCGGCCTGGTGCCGCTGTTTCTCGCCGCCAGCCGCGAGGTGATGAAGAACGGCACCCTGCTCGACGCCGCCGGCGCCTTCCCCAGCGCCGAGCCGCGCACCTTCGAGTTGCACCAGGATGCCCAGCACTACTACGCCAAGGGCCTGCCGATCCTGCAGCGCTACCTGCCGTTTCGCATCGCCTCGCTGGCCGACCGCTACATCATCCTGCTGATCCCGCTGATCGTGGTGATGATCCCGCTGGTCAAGGCGGTGGGGCCGATCTACCAGTGGCGCATCCGCGCGCGCATCTACCGCTGGTACAAGCACCTGCGCGAGATCGACCGCAAGCTGCACGCCGGTTCCTTGCCGGCCGAGCTGGACAGCGAGATCGAACGCCTGGAACAGCTGGAGGACGAACTGGCGGCGGTCGAGGTGCCGCTGTCCTACTCCAACGAGCTGTACGAGCTGCATATGCACCTGCGCTACGTGATCGAGCGCTTGCGAGCGCTGCAGCAACGCCGGCGAGACGCCCCGCAACATGCCCCCTCGTCCCTGGCGCCGTCTGCGGATCGAGACTAGCGCAGGGCAACGAAAAAGCCCGCGAATCGACCGCGGGCTTTTTCTTGTACGCCGTAGGGTGCGCCGTGCGCACCGGCGAACGACGCTACTTGACCCAGTGCTTGCCCCAATGGGTGATGTCATAGGCTTGCGCGCTGCGCATCAGCCCGCGCTCGGCCCGGCTGGCCTCGATCTCGTCGTCCACCACCTTGGTCGACAGCGCCAGCCAGCTGGCGACGAAGGCCATGGCATCGCCGTTGACCTCCAGCGCGCGCCGGTCGAGGTTGTTCAGGTCGTCGCAGGCGTCGTGATAGCAGGGATCGAAGGCGATGCCGGCGGTACCGCCGTAGCGACTGGCCTGCTCTTCGGACTTGACCACCTCGGCCCCGGTGAACAGCCCGCCGAAGGCGATGCCGTCGAGGAAGAACTGCGCGTAGTCGGAGCGGAAGCTGATCTCGTCGCCTTCGAACGGCAGACCGCGCAGGCGGTAGTACTCGCCGAACAGCCGCTCGATCGCGGCCGAGCCGGGCGGCCCCTGCAGGCCGAAGTCGGAGCCGTCGCCGTCGTAGATGAAGTAGGCGAAGTTCGGCGAGGCGATCATGTCGAAGTTCAGGTAGGCCTTGATCTTCGCCTTCTCCTCGTCGGCCAGTTGGTTGACGTAGTAGGTCGACCCCACCAGCCCCGACTCCTCGGCGCCCCACCAGGCGAAACGCAGCTTGTTCTGCGGCTTGGCCTTGGCCATCTGCACGGCCAGCTCCAGCAGCGCGGCGCTGCCCGAACCGTTGTCGTTGATCCCGGCGCCCTCGAACACCGAGTCCAAGTGCGCGCCGGCCATCACCACGTTGTCCGGATTGCCGCGTTTGCTCTCGGCGATCAGATTGTGGGTCTCGGTGCGCTCGCGTACCACGTCGGCGACCATGCGCAGTTGCAGCTCGGCGGTCTGCGCCAGGCTCACGCCCAGGTCGTAGGTGGTGAACAGCACCGGAATGCCGCCGGCATAGCCGTCGCCCAGGGTGGCGTTGAGCAGCCCCTTGCGATCCTCGCTGTCGCCCTGGTTGAAGATGACCACCCCAACCGCGCCGGCGTCGGCGGCGTGCTCGGCCTTGATCTGGAAGTTGCAGGCCCCGCGCTGCAGCAGGGCGATGGCGCCGGCGGGGAACGCGGCGAAGTCCTCGGCCTCGCAGCCGCTGGTGGACAGGTTGCCCTCGCCCAGGGCGATATCCACCGCCACCACCGGCGCGGCGACGTCGCCGGCCTCGGTCTGCGACAGGTAGGTGAAGTCCACCTCCCATTCGTACTGCGCCGGCGTCGGCGCCAGACTCTGCAGCACGCCAGGGCCTTGCGGGTAGAAGGCGCTGAACGGGAAGGCCTGGCGGCTGACGGCATAGCCGGCGCTCTCCAGGGTGGCCTGCACGTAATCGAGCGAGCCCTGATAACCGGGCAGCCCCGCCGCACGGTTGCCGCCGTTGGCCTGGGCGATATCGTTGAGCATCTGCATGTGGATCAGGCTGTTGGCCGCCTGCATGCAGCGCGGCAGCAGCAACGGCGTGGCGCTCAGCACCCCGGAGCGGCACTCGGCCGGGCCGAGCCGCGTCGGGCTCCAGAACTGATCGAACAACTCGGTGAGATCCGGCGCCTTGGCCGCCACGGCCTGCCCGGAAAGTGCCGCCAGCAAGGCGGCGCCCAGTAAACGGCGATTATTGATCTTGTTGCGCATGTGTTCCTCCAATCCATATTTGGAGATCGAGAAAGGCGGCGACGCTTGTGGCGCCGCCGCGGTGCGTCCCTTTACTGCGTCGTGTGGACGTCACAGACGCTAGACCGGGAAGCGCCATCGCGCGAATCGGAAAGCGCATTTTTTCCAGAAAATAGAGCTCTATCACTGCAGATAGCGGCAAATAGCCAGCAATCTCCCTTCGCATCCTGTGCCCAGCGGCATCCCGGGCATGGAGTCGGCAGCGATGTCGGGTAGACTCTGCGCATGCCGCAACGCTGCCGATGCGCGAGCCCTTCTTGCTCCCCTGCGGCGTTACTCCCATCGCGAACCCGCCAAAGACCGAACCGCCATGCCGATCCGCCATTGCATCGTCCACCTGATCGACAAGAAACCCGATGGCAGCCCTGCCGTGCTGCACGCCCGCGACAGCGAGCTGAGCGCCTCGCCGGCCATGGAGAACCTGCTGGCCGACCTCAACGAGAGCTACAACGCCAAGCAGGGCAAGGCCTGGGGCCTGTTCCACGAGGAGTCCGGCGCCTACCCCTTCAGCGGCTGGCTGAAGAGCTATCTGGATGGCGAACAGGATTTCACCGCCTTCAGCCGCCAGGCCGTGGAACAGCTGCAGAAGCTGATGGAGGAATCCAACCTGTCCACCGGCGGCCACGTGCTGCTGGCGCACTACCAGCAGGGCATGACCGACTACCTGGCCATCGCCCTGCTGCACCACAGCGAAGGCGTGGCGGTGACCGAGGCGCTGGACGTGACCCCGGCCAAGCACCTGGACCTGGGCCAGTTGCACCTGGCCGCGCGCATCAACATCAGCGAGTGGCAGAACAACAAGCAGTCCAAGCAGTACATCTCCTTTATCAAGGGCAAGAACGGCAAGAAGGTCTCCGACTACTTCCGCGACTTCATCGGCTGCCAGGAAGGCGTCGACGGCCCGGGCGAGACCCGTACCCTGCTCAAGGCCTTCAGCGACTTCGTGGAAAGCGAGGATCTGCCGGAGGAGCAGGCGCGCGAGAAGACCAAGACCCTGGTCGGCTACGCCACCAGCCAGGCCAAGATGGGCGAGCCGATCACCCTCGACGAGCTCTCCGGACTGATCGACGAAGAGCGCCCACGCGCCTTCTACGAGCATATCCGCAACAAGGATTACGGCATGGCCCCGGAATTTCCGGCGGACAAGCGCACCTTGAGCCAGTTCCAGCGCTTCACCGGCCGCGCCGAGGGCCTGTCGATCAGCTTCGAGGCGCACCTGCTGGGCTCGAAGGTCGAGTACGACGAGGGCCGCGACATGCTGATCATCCGCCAGCTGCCGACCCAGCTGAAGGATCAGCTCAAGCGCCACCAGGACTGACGCGCGCCCCGACTGGGCTAGACTGCAAGAACACGCCGCGAGGTGCGCCCATGCCCTCGTCCCCTGCCTTGCGCCGCCACTGCGCCGCCGCCCTGCTGGGCCTCGTCCTGCTGGCGGCCGACGCCTCCGAGGAGCCGCCGATCGAGGCGCTGCTCAGCGACGAAGAGCGCTTCATCAGTGCCAACGCCGAGTTCACCCTGCTCCACGAGATGGGCCACCTGCTGATCGCCGAGCTGGATCTGCCGGTACTCGGGCGCGAGGAGGACGCCGCCGACCAGCTGGGCTTCCTCAGCCTGTTCCTCAGCGCCGACCGGCAGCGCGACGCCGGCTTCTATGCCCGCCTGCTGGACATCGCCGACTACTGGCGCCTGGAATGGCAACGCCCCAAGCCCGACTACGAGGAGGTGCACGCCTGGGCCAGTCACGGCCTGGACGCGCAGCGCTTCTACAACCTGGCCTGCCTGATCTACGGCAGCGACCCGGATCGCCTGGAGTGGGTACCCAAGGTCACCGGCCTGCCGATGGAGCGGGCGCTCTATTGCGACCAGGAATACCAGCAGGTCAGCCGGGCCCTGGCCTGGGTCAAGCGCCAGCACGGGCGCAGGCCGGGCGAGCCGCACGGCCATCGCATCCGGGTGATCTTCGATGCGCCCGCACAGCGCATCGCCAACGGCGCACGCCTGCTCGCGCTGCTGCAGGACAGCGGCGAGGTGGAGGCCATCGCCGCCCGCGCCAGCGCCGTTTATCGCCTGCCGCGCGACCTGATCCTGCGCGTGGTCAATTGCGGCGCCGCGGATGCCTGGTACAGTCGAGACGCTGGCGAGTTGGTGCTGTGCTACGAACGCCTGGCACATTTCCAGCTGCTCGCCGCCCAGTTGCCGCGCCTGCGCCTGAACGGCGCAGCCATGCTGTGCCCGGCCTGCCGGCCACCCCGCTGAAGGAACCCGCCCATGAGCCAGCGCCTGCCCAACGCCCTGCTCGACGCCTGTCTGTGCGACGTGCGGGCGCCGCTGGCGGGCGATCCGGCGCGCACCTTCGGCCTCGACAAGGCCGAGGCCAAGGCCCGCCTGGAACGGCTCAAGCCCTGGCTGCAGGAGCAGCAGACGCGCCTCTGGGCCAACCGCCGCCAGGCCCTGCTGCTGGTGCTGCAAGGCCCGGACTGCAGCGGCAAGGATGGCGTGATCCGCCGCGTGCTCAGCGCCTGCAACCCGCAGGGCCTGGCCGTGCACAGCTTCCAGGCGCCGAACGCGGCCGAGCGCGGCCAGCACTTCCTGCAACGCTACCGCCAACGCCTGCCAGCCCCCGGCCTGCTCGGCGTATTCAACCGCAGTCATTACGAGGCGCTGATCTGCGACCCGCTGGACGGCCTGTGCGGCGACGACGAGCTGCCGGCGCGCCTGGCCGCGGCGCTGGAATTCGAGCAGGGCCTGGCGGCGCAGGGCATCGTGGTGCTCAAGTGCTACCTGCAGATCGACCAGGCCGAGCAGTACCGCCGCCTGGTCGAGCGCCTGGAGCAGCCGGCGAAACGCTGGAAGCTCAAGCTCAGCGACCTGCAGTCGCACCAGCAGTTCGGCGAACGCCAGCGGCGCTGGAGCACGCTGCTCGCCGCCAGCCACAGCGGCGCCGCGCCCTGGTACCTGATCCCGGCGCACAAGCGCTGGCTGCGCGACCTGCTGGTGGCCAGCCTGCTGGCCCGCGAGCTGGAAAGATTGCAGCTGCAGTGGCCGGATCGCCCGGCGCCCTTTACCCTGGAACAACTGCAAGCCGCCACCACGCACAAGGACGCGCACCAATGAAGAAAATCCTGCTGATCCTCGCCGCCCTGGCCCTGTGGCAGAACTGGGACAGGCTCGAACGCTGGCTCAAGCCGCCGCAGGCCGGCAACGCCGGCGGCGAGGTCGTGCTCTATGCCACCAGCTGGCGCGGCTACTGCGCCAAGACCCGCGAACTGTTCGCCGCGGACGGCATCGCCTACCGCGAGGTGGATATCGAGAAGGACAGCGCCGGCCGCGCGCGCCACCAGGCCCTGGGCGGCCGCGGCGTGCCACTGATCGATATGCGCGGACGGATCATCCACGGCTACGACCAGCGCGCCATCCGCGCCGCCTACTGAGCGGCCGGCTGAATCGCCCCGCGCTGCCGAAAACAGGCGCTCAGCGCGCCTCGATGCGAAAGCCCAGGCGCGGGAAGTGCACGTGCAGCACGCCGGCCCGCGCGTCCTCGCGGCGCAGGATCAGCTCCTCGCGCCCGGCGAACAGCAGCTCGCCCGCCACCGGATCGACGCCGTAATCCACCGCGGCGATGCTCACCTGCTGGCCGCGGACAAAGCCGTTGGGCTCGACGAAGTCCTCCTCCGGCAGCGCCGCCGGGGTCGCCTCGCGCGCCACGGCGATGGCCTGTTCGGCGCTCATCTCGCTCAGCGAACCGTGGCCGAAACCCAGCACCCGGCCGAGCCAGGCAGCGACGTCCGGGTAGTCGTCGACCAGCGGCGCGGTCACCGGAGTGGCGCGCAGGAACCACAGGCAGTGGGCCACGGCGAAGTCGGCCAGCGACGGCTCGCCGAACAGGAAGTCGCCCGGCTCGCGCTGCAACTGCTGCTGCAGGCGCCCCATCAGCACCGGCCACTGGTGCTTGGCCTGCTCCAGCGGCAGGCGGCTGGCACTGCCGCCGGAGAACAGCGCGCTGCGGTCGGCGACGAAGGCCTTGACGAACTCCGGCGGCAGTTTGGCGAAACGCAGGGCGATGGATTCGGGCTGGAACACCAGTGCCACGGCGTGCTGGAACAGCACCGAGTCGGCCCATTGCGCCAGCAGGCTGACGTTGAACTCCTGGCCTTCGGGCAGCAGCGCCGGGGCGGCCTTCTCCGCCTCCAGGCGGCGGGCGATCAGTGCAGTGTCGCAGTAGATATCGGCCCCCACCTGCAGCACCGGGGTCTTGCGGTAGCCGCCGGTCAGCGCGGTCAGATCCGGCTTGGGCATCAGCGGCGGAATCGTCACCGAACGCCAGGACAGTTGCTTGAAGCCCAGCATCAGGCGGCCCTTCTCGGCAAAGAGCGAGGTGGGGTAATGGTGCAGGATCAACTCGTGCATGGCGCACTCCGCGTCGGGGTCGAAAGGCCCAGCTTAACCGCCTGGTCCGACCGCGCCCACCGCCTCAGGCGAATGAGGGGGCATCACCGGCGGCAATCAGCGCTTCCTTGGCGCGCTTGGGCAGGCGCTTGATCGCCCGCTCGCGGCGCAGCGCCTCGCCCTTGCCGGAGCAGGCCTCGACGTAGGCCAGCGCCTGCGCCGGGCTGGTATGGAAGAAGCGCGCACCCTTGCCCGCCTGGTGCTGGGCGAAACGTCGTTGCGGGTCGTCGCTGATGCCGCAGTACAGCGCGCCGTTGGCGGCGCGTACCAGGTAGACGAACCAGGCTTTGTCGAGCGCTGCGTTCATCGGCGCCGAGGCCACCATTCCCGCGCGCTGCGCCACAGGCAGACGCCGACGAAATAGGCGCTCGCCAGCAGCCAGATGGCCAGCAGCCAGGGCTGGTTGAGCGGGTACTGCAGGATCAGCAGCGCGCTGGCCAGCATCCACAGGCTGGTGACGGCGATGTTCAGCGGCATGAACTGGCGCACCCGAAACGGATGCAGGAACTTCATCTTGGTCAGCGTCAGGCCGGCCAGCAGGACGATGGTGCCGAGCGCCAGCCAGGGGTGGAAGTCGAGGAGGTAGAAGTACAGCACCACCACGTTCCACGCCGCCGGGAAGCCGACGAAGTAGTTGTCCTGGCTCTTCATGTTGAGGTTGCAGAAGCAGAACAGCGAGGACACCAGGATCAGGCCCACAGCGAACAGCGCGGTGAAATCGGGCAGCGGGATAAAGCGGTAGAGGAAGATCGCCGGGATGAACACGTAGGTGAGGTAGTCGATCACCAGGTCCAGGGTCGAGCCGTCGAAGTGCGGCAGCACGCCCTTGACGTCATAGCGCCGCGCCAGCGAGCCGTCCAGGCCATCGACCAGCAGCGCCAGGCCGAGCCACAGCAGGCACTGCTTGGGCTGGCTGTCGAGCACGGCGAGCAGGGCCAGCAAGGCGAGTATCACCCCGCTGGCGGTGACGGCATGGACGCCCCAGGCCTTGGCCTGTTTCACGGCTACGAGCAATTCGGTCACGGCAGGATCTCGGCTGAGGGTGGCTGGGTGCGGCAACAGGCGCCCGCATCCCTAATTGAAGGCTATGACCGGCAAGCCTACCACTGCGTTCAGCCGCGCGCCTCAGCCGGCCGCCTGGCGTCCCTGGCGAAACTGCGCCAGGCCCTTGGCCGCCTGCCGGCGGATGGCCCCCTGCACCGGCGGCGCCCAGCCCAGCAGCAGGCCCTTGGCGCCGAGCGCCTGGCCGGCCCAGCGCCACAGGTCGAACTGGTCGCGGTGCTCGACTATCAGTCCGCCCTCGAAGCGAAACTGCGCCTGGATGCGGTTGACCACCTGGCGCCCGGTGGCGCTGAAGCGGTAGCTGGCGACCCAGTGGGCGCTGCCCTGGCGGTCGTCGGCCTGCACCGCATCGAAGGTCAGCGAAAAGCCTTCGGCGCGGCTGCACAGCATGCGCCACATATCGCCGGCCGCGGCGCCGCGCAGGTCGGTGAACACCGGGTCGGAGAAATGAATGTCCGCGGCGTAGCAGGCCACCATGGCCTCGGCATCCAGGCGCTGGAAGGCCGTATAGAAACGCTGGATCAGTTCGGCATTGGGGTGGTTCATAAGCGCTCCAGGGCTACAGGCCTGTAGGGTGTCGCTGGGCCGTCTAGGCCATGCGCACCAGCGAACGGAGGGTTTGGGTCTGCGGTGCGCGCGGCGCCTCTGGGCCCCATGAAAAAGGGAGCCCGAAGACTCCCCCTGTTCACAGCGCAACCGCCTCAGTGCAGGATCTGACTGAGGAACAGCTTGGTGCGCTCGTTCTGCGGGTTGGTGAAGAAGGTGTTGGGCTCGGCCTCTTCGACGATCTCGCCCTTGTCCATGAAGATCACCCGGTTCGCCACGGTGCGGGCGAAGCCCATTTCGTGGGTCACGCAGAGCATGGTCATGCCGTCCTCGGCCAGGCCGATCATGGTGTCGAGCACTTCCTTGACCATCTCCGGGTCGAGCGCCGAGGTCGGCTCGTCGAACAGCATGATCTTCGGCTTCATGCACAGCGCGCGGGCGATCGCCACGCGCTGCTGCTGGCCGCCGGAGAGCTGACCCGGGTACTTGTGCGCCTGTTCGGGGATACGCACGCGCTCGAGAAAGTGCATGGCGACTTCCTCGGCCTGGCGCTTGGGCATCTTGCGTACCCACATCGGCGCCAGGGTGCAGTTCTGCAGCACGGTCAGGTGCGGGAACAGGTTGAAGTGCTGGAACACCATGCCCACTTCGCGGCGGATCGCCTCGATGTGCTTGAGGTCGCTGGTCAGCTCGGTGCCGTCGACCACGATGCGCCCCTGCTGGTGTTCCTCCAGGCGGTTGAGGCAGCGGATGGTGGTGGACTTGCCCGAACCGGACGGGCCGCAGAGGACGATGCGCTCGCCCTGCTGCACGCTGAGGTTGATGTCCTTGAGCACGTGGAACTGGCCGTACCACTTGTGCACCGCCTGCATGAGGATCATCGGCTCGGCGCTGGACGACTTCTTGATGGCTTCACTCATAACTCACTCCTAACGCTTGTGGCCGGTATCCAGCTTTCTCTCCAGATGCAGGGAGTAGCGGGACATGCCGAAACAGAAAATCCAGAAGATCAGCGCGGCGAACACGTAGCCCTCGGTGGCCATGCCCAGCCAGGCCGGGTCGGTGGTCGCCTGCTTGATGCTGTTGAGCAGGTCGAACAGGCCGATGATGATCACCAGGCTGGTGTCCTTGAACAGCGCGATAAAGGTGTTGACGATGCCGGGGATCACCAGCTTCAGCGCCTGCGGCAGGATCACCAGGCCCATCATCCGCCAGTAGCCCAGGCCCATGGCCGCGGCCGCCTCGTACTGGCCCTTAGGAATGGCCTGCAGGCCGCCGCGTACCACCTCGGCGATGTAGGCGGACTGGAACAGGATCACCCCGATCAGCGCGCGCATCAGCTTGTCGAAGTGCATGCCTTCGGGCAGGAACAGCGGCAGCATCACCGAGGACATGAACAGCACGGTGATCAGCGGCACGCCGCGCCAGAACTCGATGAAGGTCACGCAGATGACGCGGATCGCCGGCATGTCCGAACGCCGTCCCAGCGCCAGCAGGATGCCCAGCGGCAGCGCGCCGGTGATGCCGACCGCGGCGATCACCAGGGTCAGCATCAGGCCGCCCCACTGGCTGGTGGAGACCAGGCTGAGGCCGAACACGCCGCCGTGCAGCAGGCACCAGGCGATGATCGGGTAGATCACCAGGAAGGCCAGGCCGTACAGCGCCTTGCGTGGCATCTGCGGCACGAACAGCGGCGCCGCGCCGATGATCGCCAGCCACAGGGTGGTATCCACCCGCCAACGCAGTTCGCTCGGGTAGAAACCGTACATGAACTGGCCGAAGCGCTGCTGGATGAACACCCAGCAGGCGCCGCCGCCGGTGCAGTCGGCCCGGGTGGTGCCGCTCCAGGTGGCGTCGATGAAGGCCCACTGCAGCAGCGGCGGCACGATCAGCCAGATCAGATAGAGGGCGAACAGGGTCAACAGGCTGTTGAACCAGTTGGAGAACAGGTTGGCCTTGAGCCAACCCAGTGCGCCGACGCTCAGGCGCGGCGGCGGCAGGTCCGGTTTGAAGGTATGAGTCTGCATGGCTGCTCCTTACCGCTCGATCAGCGCAATGCGCTTGTTGTACCAGTTCATCAGCAGGGAAATGCTGATGCTGATCGCCAGGTACACGCTCATGGTGATGGCGATCACCTCGATCGCCTGGCCGGTCTGGTTGAGCACCGTGCCGGCGAACAGCGAGACCATGTCCGGGTAGCCGATGCCGGCCGCCAGCGAGGAGTTCTTCGCCAGGTTGAGGTACTGGCTGGTCAGCGGCGGGATGATCACGCGCAGGGCCTGCGGGATGATCACCAGGCGCAGGGTGACCGCCGGGCGTAGGCCCAGCGAGCGCGCCGCCTCGGTCTGGCCATGGCTCACCGCCATGATCCCGGAGCGCACGTTCTCGGCGATGAAGGCCGCGGTGTAGATGGTCAGCGCCAGGGTCAGGGCCATCAGCTCGGGAATCATCACCCAGCCGCCGCGGAAGTTGAAACCGGTCAGCTCCGGCACGCTCCACTGCAGCGGGTTGCCGCCGATCGCCACGGCCAGGCCGGGGATCACCACGATCATCGCCAGCGACGCCCAGAAGGCGTGAAACACCTTGCCGGTGGCCTCGCGGCGCGCCTTGGCCCAGCGCCCCATCAGCACGATGGCGACGATGGTCGCCAGCAGCACGCCGACGAACAGGCCGAAGCTCTCCGACGGGCTCGGCGCCGGCAGGTACAGGCCGCGGCTGTTGAGGAAGAAGGTCTCGCCGATCTCCAGGCTCTGCCGGGGCCCCGGCAGGGTGAGGAACACCGCGAAGTACCAGAAGAGAATCTGCAGCAGCGGCGGGATGTTGCGGAAGATCTCGATATAGACGGTGGCCAGCTTGCTGATCAGCCAGTTCGGCGACAGCCGCGCCACCCCGAGGATGAAACCGAGGATGGTGGCCAGGACGATGCCGATCACCGACACCAGCAAGGTGTTGAGCAGGCCGATGACGAACACCCGTCCGTAGGTATCGCTCTCGCTGTAGTCGATCAGGTGTTGGGCAATGCCGAATCCGGCACTGTTACCCAGGAAACTGAAGCCGGAAATGATCCCGCGCTTCTCGAGGTTGGCCTGGGTGTTCTGGAACAGGAACCAGCCGAGCGCCACGACGGCGACCACGGCGATGATCTGGAATAGCCACGCGCGCACCTGGGGGTCGGTCCAGACCGATCCTCGCGGGCGCGGGACATTAGCAGTAGTTTGCATAACAGCCCTCTTGGAAGCCCCATGCCCGCGGGCGCGGGCATGGGGTTCACGTCATCAGGAACAACCGGCGCGCCGAGCTGGCGCGCCGATACAGACGATCAACGCACCGGCGGTGCGTACTGCAGACCACCTTTGTTCCACAGGGCATTGAGGCCACGCTCGATCTTCAGCTCGCTGCCGGCACCGACGTTGCGGTCGAAGCTCTCGCCGTAGTTACCCACTTGCTTGACGATCTGCACCGCCCAGTCCTTCGGCAGCTTCAGATCCTTGCCGAACTCGCCTTCGGCGCCGAGCAGACGGGCGACGTCGGGGTTCTTGGTGGACTTGGCCATTTCTTCGACGTTGGCCGAAGTCACGCCCAGTTCCTCGGCGTTGAGCATGGCGAACAGGCTCCAGCGCACGATGTCGAACCACTCCTCGTCACCCTGGCGTACCACCGGGCCCAGCGGTTCCTTGGAGATGACTTCCGGCAGCACCACGTAGTCGTCCGGGTTGGCCAGCTTGATGCGCTGCGCGTACAGCTGCGACTGGTCGGAGGTCAGCACGTCGCAACGGCCGGCTTCGACCGACTTGGCGCTCTCGTCGGAGGTATCGTAGGTGATGGGGGTGTACTTCATGCCGTTGGCACGGAAGTAGTCGGAGAGGTTCAGCTCGGTGGTGGTACCGGCCTGGATGCACACGGTGGCGCCGTCCAGTTCCTTGGCGCTGGATACGCCCAGCTTCTTGTTAACCAGGAAGCCCTGACCGTCGTAGTAGTTGGTGCCGGTGAAGTTCAGGCCCAGGGCCGCGTCGCGCGAGCTGGTCCAGGTGGTGTTGCGCGAGAGGATGTCGACTTCGCCGGACTGCAGCGCGGTGAAGCGCTCCTTGGCGGTCAGCGGACTGTACTTGACCTTGGTCGCATCGCCGAACACCGCAGCCGCTACGGCGCGGCAGACGTCGACGTCCAGGCCCAGGTAATTGCCTTTCTCGTCGGCGTAGGAGAAGCCCGGCAGACCATCGCTGATCCCGCACTGCACGAAGCCCTTCTTCTGTACCGCATCCAGGGTAGCGCCCGCCTGCGCGAAGCCGCTGACACCGAGTACGGCTGCGGTGGTCAGCACAGCCAGGGTGGATTTCACCATCTTCATTAAAACCTCCAGTTGCTCTTGTTGTGTTGGAGTCTCGGTCCTGCTTCCCCACCCTTATGAGGCACGCGATCCGCTGGCAGCAACGGTATCGACGGGAAGATCGGACCTCAGGCGTGAGTCTAGTCGGCATTACCCTCTGCTGGCCAACTGCCCTCGCCCTGCCCATTGGTCGAACGGGCCAGAGACGGATCGTCATCCGCCGGCGCGAAGGTTCGCGCCGACGAACTGGTAAGGAACCCCACACAGCAGATTCCTGCCTGTTGAGCGTGCAGCGATGGCACAGTGTTACCGTTACCACACGCGTCGTCAGTCCGGGTCAGCTATAGCAAGCCCCGTACCAGCGCCTTGCAAAAAGCAGCATACGGACTGGTCAAGAGCAAAAGTTGCACCCGTGCGACAACTTATTCACAGATTAGCCAAGCCTCGAAAAGGGCGCCGCCCCAATTTGAAGCACACGCACCACACCGGAGCTACCAATGACCGCACCCATGATCCTGCAGCCCCCACAACCTGCCGATGCCAGCGTGATCTGGCTGCACGGCCTGGGCGCCGATCGCTACGACTTCCTCCCGGTCGCCGAAACCCTGCAGGAACAGTTGCCCAGCACCCGCTTCGTCCTGCCGCAGGCGCCGACCCGCCCCGTCACCATCAACGGCGGCTGGAGCATGCCGAGCTGGTACGACATCCTCGCCATGAGCCCGGCGCGCGCCATCGACCAGGCGCAGCTGGAGCAGTCGGCGCAGCAGGTGATCGAGTTGATCGAGGCCGAGCGCGCCAGCGGCATCGAACCGGCGCGCATCGTCCTCGCCGGTTTCTCCCAGGGCGGCGCGGTGGTGCTGCATACCGCCTTTCTGCGTTACCCGCACGCCCTGGGCGGGGTATTGGCACTCTCGACCTACGCGCCGACTTTCAGCGACGACATGCCGCTAACGGATACAAAAAGACAACTGCCGGTGCTGTGTTTGCATGGCAGATTCGACGACGTGGTGACGCCCGACATGGGCCGCGCCGCGTTCGACCGTCTGCACGCCTGCGGGGTGCCGGTGCAATGGCGCGACTACCCGATGGCGCACGAGGTGCTGCCGGAGGAGATTCGCGATATCGCCGCCTGGCTGAGCCAACGGCTCGCCGACTGACCGATAAAGGTGCGCCGCGCGCACCAGCGGTTCTCGGCGTCGCCGCGGTTCGCTGGCACGGCCCCCGGCTTCACCCTGAACCGGCTGCAGATACCCGCCGCCCCAACTGAGAGATACACCAATGACGACAGCGCCGCTGATCCGCACCCTGCAGGATATCGAGCAGATCGAGAAAACCCCGCTCAGTGCTCGCGACCTGCCCACCAGCACCTACGAGCTGATCCGCCGCACGGCCGTCGCCCAGCCGGACACCCCGGCGCTGTCGTTCATCCTCCAGGGCGACGGCGAGGAACAGCCGCTGCGCCTGAGCTACGCCGAGCTGCTGGGCAAGATCACCCAGACCGCCAACGCCTTCCACCGCCTCGGCCTGCGCCCAGGCAAGGCGGTGTCCTTCCTGCTGCCCAACCTGCCGCAGACCCACTTCACCATCTGGGGCGGCGAAGCGGCCGGCATCGTCAACGCGATCAACCCGCTGCTCGAGCCCGAGCATATCGCCGAGCTGATCCACGCCTCGGACTCCGAGCTGCTGGTCACCCTGGCCCCCTTCCCCGGCACCGACCTGTGGGCCAAGGTCGAGGCCCTGCGCGGCCAGTTGCCGGCGCTCAAGGCGGTGCTCTGCGTGGATCTCGCCAACCTGCTGCCGGAGCCCC
Organism: Pseudomonas sp. AOB-7; assembly: GCF_003696305.1. GTDB lineage: Bacteria > Pseudomonadota > Gammaproteobacteria > Pseudomonadales > Pseudomonadaceae > Aquipseudomonas. The sequence goes on from NZ_RFFK01000005.1 coordinate 331,168, forward strand.
AGCGCAGCGCGCTCAAGGCCCAACGCGGGGCGCTGCCGGACGGCGTGCTGGACTTCGACGAGACCATCGCCGCCTGCCCGAGCGACCACCTGGAGAGCGGCCGGATCATCCAGGCCGAGGACATCGCCAGCTACTTCCACACCGGCGGCACCACCGGCACGCCCAAGCTGGCGCCGCACAGCCACGCCAACGAGGTGGCCATGGCCTACAGCATGAACCTGGTGACCCGCTTCGCCCCCGGCGACGTGACCCTCTGCGGCCTGCCGCTGTTTCACGTCAACGGCGTGATCGTCACCGGACTGACCGCCTTCATCGGCGGCGCCGAGGTGCTGCTGGCCACCCCGCAGGGCTATCGCAACCCCAAGCTGATCGGCAATTTCTGGAAGATCATCGAGCGCCACAAGGTCAGCTTCTTCAGCGGCGTGCCGACCATCTATGCCGGCCTGCTGCAGGTGCCCAGCGCGGGGCATGACCTGAGCTCGCTGAAATACGCCCTGTGCGGCGCCGCGCCGATGCCGGTGGCGCTGATCCGCCAGTTCGAGGCCAAGACCGGACTGTGCCTGATCGAAGGCTACGGCCTTACCGAAGGCACCTGCGGCAGCTGCGCCAATCCGCCGGCCGGCGAACGCCGCCCCGGCTCCATCGGCCTGCGCATGCCCTACTGCGAGGTGCGCATCAAGCTGCTCGACGAGCAGGGACAGTACCTGCGCGAGGCCGCGCCCAACGAGATCGGCAACCTGTGCATCCGCGGCGCCACGGTGTTCAAGGGTTACCTGCAGGCGAGCAAGAACACCGGCATCTGGGTCGACGGCGACTGGTTCAATACCGGTGACCTCGGCCGCATGGACGAAGACGGCTACATCTGGCTGACCGGGCGCAGCAAGGACCTGATCATCCGCGGCGGCCACAATATCGACCCGCAGCTGATCGAGGAGGCGCTGCACAAGCACCCGGCCGTGGCCCTGGCCGCCGCGGTCGGCAAGCCGGACGAGAAGGCCGGCGAACTGCCGGTGGTCTACGTCCAGCTCAAGCCCGACGCCCAGGCCGGCGAGGCCGAGTTGCTCGAACATGCCGCCGCGCATATTCCCGAGCGCGCCGCGGTGCCCAAGGACGTCTGGATAGTCGAGGCCATTCCGCTGACCGCGGTGGGCAAGACCTTCAAGCCGGCGCTGCGCTTCGATGCCATCGCCCGCGTCTACCAGGCGGCGCTGGCCGAGCTGGAGCCGGCGATCCGCGTCGAGGTGCTCGGCGACGACCAGGCCGGCCAGCTCGCCCATATCCACCTGCCGCGCCGCGACCCGGCGCTGGCCGCGGCCGTGCGCGAACGCCTGGCCGGCTTCGCCGTCGGCCACCGCCTCCACCTACCCGACTGAAGTCGCCGCGCAGGGACGCGCGCCAGTCGACAGCCTGGCACCAACGTACAACCGCTGGTCGGCCGAACTTTGGCCGAGCATTGCCAGGGGCCCTACCCGGGAATAATGTCGAGACGCTATTGCACCACGACAAGGAGCGTTTGCGATGCCATCTGGCCTCGACGCCCCGCCAGGCCCGGCAACATCGCGATGAAACCGGCGCACTGGCAGGCAGACCTGCAGCAAATCCAACGACTGCGACTGTTCCACAAAGTCGCCGCCAGCAGCCTCGACCAGTTGCTGCGGGAATTTCGCGCCTGCGAACTGGAAGCCGGCGAAGTCCTGCTCTCCCCGTTCAACCGCAACCAGCACCTCTACCTGCTGATCGAGGGCCAGCTGCGCGTCTACCTCGGCTCGCTGGACAACCAACCGGTCGGCACCCTGGAAGTCGGCGACTGCGCCGGCGAGATCAGCTTCATCGACAACGAGCATCCCAGCGCCTACGTGGTCGCCGAGCGGCCCTCCACCGTGCTGCGCCTGCACCGCGAGTCGCTGATCGCGCTGTTCCAGCAATCGCCGCAACTGATGCAGAACCTCCTGGAGCAGCTTTGCGAACGGGTGCGCCGGGGCAACCGGCTGATCCTCGACAGCGAGCAGAATGCCAATATCGACACCCTCACCGGCAGCTTCAACCGGCGCTGGCTGGAGCACGTGTTCGAGCGCGAAAGCACCCGCTGCGCCTTCAACGACGAGCCGCTGTCGCTGCTGATGCTGGATGTCGACCACTTCAAGGCCTACAACGACCAGCACGGCCACCTGGCCGGCGACTACGCCCTGTGCCTGGTGGCGCATACCCTGCGCAACCAGCTGCGGCCGAAGGACAGCCTGGTGCGCTTCGGCGGCGAGGAGTTCGTCATCCTCCTGCCGGAGATCGCCGACCAGGGCGCGCGCGGCATCGGCGAGCGCCTGCGCCAGAGCCTGGAACGCATCGGCTCCTTCTATTCGCCGGTCGGCGTGCTGCCGGGGGTGACCATCTCCATCGGCCTGGCGCAGATGCGCCACCAGGACAGCCTGCAGAGCCTGATCGCCCGCGCCGACGCTGCGCTGTACCAGGCCAAGCAGCAGGGACGCAACTGCCTCTGCGGTTAAGCCCTGCTCACCATGGTGCGCAGGGCGCACCCTACTCCAGGGCGCACCGCTTCCCTGCTAGAGTGGCCGGCATAACAACACGCCTGGATGGCCACCCTTTATGCGCAAACTGCTGATCGCCCTGCTGCTGCTCGCCCCGCTTTCCGCCCTGGCCTTTTTCGGCCTGCCCCAGGTGCTCGATGCACAGATGAACAGCGTCGCCTCGCCGCCGCCCTACCCCGCCAGCGCCAGCGCGCAGCAGCTGCACCAGGGCCTGTTCGTCGCCGACCTGCACGACGACGCCCTGCTCTGGGAACGCGACCTGCTCAAACGCTACGACTATGGCCACTCCGACCTGCCGCGCATGCTCGAAGGGCGCCTCGGCCTGCAGGTGTTCTCCACCGTGACCAAGACCCCGCGCGGGCTGAACATGGAAAGCAATGCCGGCGACAGCGACAACATCACCCTGCTGGCCATGGCCCAGCGCTGGCCGCGCGCGACCTGGGACAGCCTGCTGCAGCGCGCGCTGTACCAGGCCGAGAAACTGCGCGAGGCCGCAGACGCCAGCGACGGGCGCCTGGTGCTGATCCGCAACCGCGCCGAGCTGACCCGCTTCGTCGAGGCCTGGCGGCAGGATCCGCAGCGAGTCGCCGCGCTGCTCGCCACCGAGGGCCTGCAGCCCATCGAGGGCAAGCTGGAGAACGTCGACGCGCTGTACGACGCTGGTTTCCGCATCGCCGGCCTGACCCACTTCTTCGACAATGAAGTCGGCGGCTCGGCCCATGGCCTGGAGAAAGGCGGCCTGACCCCGTTGGGTCGCCAGGTGATCGAACGCCTGGAAGAGAAAGCCATGCTGGTCGACCTGGCCCACGCCTCGCGGCCGCTGATCGACGACGTGCTGGCCATGGCCACGCGCCCGGTGCTGGTGTCGCACACCGGCGTCGAGGGCACCTGCCCCGGCACGCGCAACCTCAGCGACAAGCACCTGCAGGCCATCGCCGCCACCGGCGGGGTGATCGGCATCGGCTACTGGAGCACCGCGGTGTGCGACACCTCGGTCGCCGCCATCGTCCGCGCCATCCGTTATACGGCGGACAAGGTCGGCGTCGCGCACGTGGCCCTGGGCTCGGACTTCAACGGCACCGTGCACACGCCGTTCGACGTCACCGGCCTGGCCCAGCTCACCGAAGGCCTGCAGGGCGCCGGCTTCTCCCCCGAGCAGATCGCCGCGATCATGGGCGGCAACGTGCAGCGCCTGCTGCTGGCCAGCCTGCCGGCGAAATAAGCCGCACAGCGCGTTCGCCCCTTGACAGGGGCGAGCGAGGCACTTCGCCGCGCCCGCGTCTTGCATTACACTGGCGGCCGTTCATTCCTTAACCAATCGATGAGAAGCCCGTGCTCAAAGCACTCAAGAAAATGTTCGGCAAAGCCGAAGGCGAACTGCCCCAACCGGCCACCGCGCCCGTAGCGCCCGCCCAGGCCCAGGCCGGCGGTCAGGAAAAACCCAGCCGCATGCCCAAGCCTGCGCGCCAGCCCGAGACCGCTGCCGCCAGCGCGGCAACCAGCGCGGAACGCCCCGCCCGTCCGGCCAAGGCCGACAAGCCGCGCCGCGAGCGCCCGGCCAAGCCGGTGGACACCTGGAAGCTGGAAGACTTCGTGGTCGAGCCGGTCGAAGGCAAGACCCGCTTCCACGACTTCAAGCTGGCCCCCGAGCTGATGCACGCCATCCACGACCTCGGCTTCCCCTACTGCACGCCGATCCAGGCCGGCGTGCTGGGCTACACCCTCAAGGGCCAGGACGCCATCGGCCGGGCCCAGACCGGCACCGGCAAGACCGCCGCCTTCCTCATTTCGATCATCACCCAGCTGCTGCAGACGCCGCCGCCGAAAGAGCGCTACATGGGCGAGCCGCGCGCGCTGATCATCGCGCCGACCCGCGAGCTGGTGGTGCAGATCGCCAAGGACGCCGCCGCGCTGACCAAGTACACCGGCCTCAACGTCATGCAGTTCGTCGGTGGCATGGACTTCGACAAGCAGCTCAAGCAGCTCGAATCGCGCTTCTGCGACATCCTGGTGGCCACCCCGGGCCGCCTGCTGGACTTCAACCAGCGCGGCGAGGTGCACCTGGACATGGTCGAGGTGATGGTGCTCGACGAAGCCGACCGCATGCTCGACATGGGCTTCATCCCCCAAGTGCGCCAGATCATCCGCCAGACCCCGATGAAGGGCGAGCGCCAGACCCTGCTGTTCTCCGCCACCTTCACCGACGACGTGATGAACCTGGCCAAGCAGTGGACAGTCAACCCGGCCATCGTCGAGATCGAGCCGGAGAACGTCGCCAGCGACAGCGTCGAGCAGCACGTCTACGCCGTGGCCAGCAGCGACAAGTACAAGCTGCTGTACAACCTCATCACGCAGAACGACTGGACGCGGGTGATGGTCTTCGCCAACCGCAAGGACGAGGTGCGCCGCATCGAGGAACGCCTGACCCGCGACGGCGTCAGCGCCGTGCAGATGTCCGGCGACGTGCCGCAGCACAAGCGCATCCGCGCCCTGGAGGGCTTCCGCGAGGGCAAGATCCGCGTCATGGTCGCCACCGACGTGGCCGGCCGCGGCATCCACGTCGACGCCATCAGCCACGTGATCAACTTCACCCTGCCGGAAGACCCGGACGACTACGTGCACCGCATCGGCCGTACCGGCCGCGCCGGCAGCAGCGGCACCTCGATCAGCTTCGCCGGCGAGGACGACGCCTTCGCCCTGCCGCCGATCGAGGCGCTGATCGGGCGCAAGATCCAGTGCGAGATGCCGCCGGACGAACTGCTCAAGCCGGTGCCGCGCAAGCACCACTGAGTCGCGCCGCCGCACCAGCAGAAGGCGAAGCCCCAGGGCTTCGCCTTTTTTGTTGGCGATGTCAGCGCGGGTCGTTGCATAGCCTGCAGGAGCGGATTTATCCGCGAAATACGCCCGGGCGCCATCGCTTCTGTGCCGATAGCAGCTTTGTCCATGCGTCATCCACGGACAGCCGGCGGCCATGCCCCTTGTCGAGCAGATACCAATAAGTCCAGAATGGACAAATAAGTTCATTCCGGATACCGCCGCCATGCCCAGCACCCCGCCCTATCTGATCCATCGGGCCGAAGCCGCCCAACTCCTCGCCCGCGTCGATGTCGTGCAGGCCATGCGCGAGCTGTTCCGCAGCCTGGCGCGCGGCCAGGCGGTGCAGCCGGCGCAGCAGCTGGTGGAGTTTCCTGGCGGCGGCGACTTCATCAACTACCTCGGCGTGCTGGCCGAGCAGCGCGTCTACGGGGTCAAGACCTCGCCCTACATCCCCGGCGAGCGCGGCGCCATCGTCACCGCCTGGACCCTGCTGATGTCGATGGACGACGGCCAGCCGCTGCTGCTGTGCGATGCCGGCGAACTCACCACCGCCCGCACCGCGGCCACCACCGCCGTGGCGCTGGACGCCCTGGCGCCGGCCGCGGCCAACCGCCTGGCGGTGATCGGCAGCGGCCCGGTGGCGCGCGCCCATGTGCGTTACGCGCAGGGCCTGCGCGACTGGCAGAGCATTCGCCTGTACTCGCCGAGCCTGGCCGGCAAACCCGCCACCACGCAGCAGGAGCTGCTGCAGCTCGACACGCGCCTGCAGCTGTGCGCCAGCCAGGCCGAGGCCTGCGCCGATGCCGAGGTGATCATGCTGTGCACCTCCTCGGCCGGCCCGGTGCTCGACCCCGCCACGCTCGAGCAGCCGGCGCTGATCACCTCGATCAGCACCAACGCGCCGCGCGCCCACGAGGTGCCGCCGGCCAGCCTGGCGCAGATGGACGTCTACTGCGACTACCGCGCCACCACCCCGGCCAGCGCCGGCGAGATGCGCCTGGCCAGCGAGCAGCACCTGTGGGACCGCGCGCTGATCCGCGGCGACCTGGCCGAACTGCTCGACGGCTCGGCGCCCCTGCCCGACTACCGCCGCCCGGCATTCTTCCGCTCCATCGGCCTGGGTCTGGAAGACGTCGCCCTGGCCCAGGCGCTCCACCAACTCAAGCAGGCCGCGGAGGGCTGAGCATGCAACACGCCGACTACCTGATCGTCGGCGCCGGTATCGCCGGCGCCTCCACCGGCTACTTCCTCGCCGGCCAGGGCAAGACCATCGTCCTGGAGCGCGAGCGCCAGCCCGGCTACCACAGCACCGGCCGTTCGGCGGCGCTGTACACCGTGGCCTACGGCACGCCGCAGGTACGCGCGCTGACCGCCGCCAGCCGCGCCTTCTACGACGCGCCGCCGCCCGGCTTCGCCGAGCACCCGCTGCTCAGCCCGCGCGGCGAACTGGTGGTGGACTTCAGCGGCGATGCCGCCGAGCTGCAGCGCCAGTTCGACAAAGCCCGCGCCCAGGTGCCCGAGGCCCGCCTGCTCGATGCCGACCAGGCCTGTGCGCTGGTGCCGGTGCTGCGCCGCGACAAGGTCCAGGGCGCCCTGTTCGACCCCAGCGCCGCCGACATCGACACCGATGCCCTGCACCAGGGCTACCTGCGCGGCATTCGCCAGCAGGGCGGGGAGATCCACAACGATCGCGAAGTGCAGGCCATCGCCCGCGACGGCGACGCCTGGCTGGTCGACTGCGGCGCCGAGCAGTACCGCGCGCCGGTGCTGGTCAACGCCGCCGGCGCCTGGTGCGACGAGCTCGCCGGGCTGGCCGGGGTCGCCCCCATCGGCCTGGTGCCCAAGCGCCGCGCCGCCTTCACCTTCCACGGCCCGGAGGGCGTCGACTGCCACGCCTGGCCCTGCGTGGTGGACCTGCACGAAGCCTTCTACTTCAAGCCCGACGCCGGCCAACTGCTCGGCTCGCCGGCCAACGCCGACCCGGTGGCGCCGCACGACGTGCAGCCGGAGGAGCTGGACATCGCCATGGGCATCTACCAGATCGAGGAGCACACCAGCCTGAGCATCCGCCGCCCGGCGCACACCTGGGCCGGGCTGCGCAGCTTCGTCGCCGACGGCGACCTGGTGGCCGGCTACGACGGCCAGGCCGAGGGCTTCTTCTGGGTCGCCGCCCAGGGCGGCTACGGCATCCAGACCAGCGCGGCGATGGGTCAGGCCAGCGCCGCGCTGATCCGCCGCCAGCCGCTGCCCGAGGCGCTGACCCGCTTCGGCCTCGACGAAGCCATGCTCAGCCCGGCGCGGCTGCGCCAGTAGCCCAGATGCAGTCCGGGGGTGCCTTGATGACGCCCCCGGCGCTTTGCGGCACACTCGTCGCGCCGACCCAGGAGCCCACCGCATGACGCCCCGCCCCGCCGCCGATCTCGACAACTACCGCGCCATCGCCGACGCCATCGCCACCCTGTTCTTCCCCCACGCCGAGGTGGTGCTGCACGACCTGCGGACGCAGAAGATCGACCATATCGCCAACAACATCTCCAAGCGCGCGGTGGGCGATGACGCCGCCCTGGAGGACATGCTCGACGACGCCGGCGACGCACGCAGCATCGGCCCCTACGAGAAGCTCAACTGGGACGGGCAGAAGATCCGCTCGGTCAGCAGCGTGCTGCGCGACGCCGGCGGCAAGCCGGTCGCGGTGCTGTGCATCAACCTCAATATCTCGCTGTTCGAGAGCGCCCGTCAGGCACTCGACCTGTTCCTCTCGGCGAACAAGCTGATCCCCCAGCCTGACGCGCTGTTTCGCGACGACTGGCAGGAGCGCATCAACACCTTCCTCCACGCCTGGCTGCGCCAGCGCCAGCTCGGCCTCAACCTGCTGACCCGCGAGCACAAGCGCGAACTGGTCGAGGCGCTGCACGCCGAAGGCGCGTTCAAGGGCAAGAGCGCCGCCAACTACGTGGCCAACGTGCTGAACATGGGCCGGGCGACGGTGTACAAGCACCTCAAGGAAATCAAGGGCGAAAGCTGAGAGCCAGCCCGCCGGCAAGCGCCGGCGGGCTCGCCGCGTCACTTCTGGCTGTAGCTCTGGATCAGGTTGGCGTAGGCCGGCAGGTGGCCGCCTAGGATGCCGCCGAAGCCTTCGATGTCGTTGCGCCAGTCGCGGTGCAGTTCGCAACCGACGCTGAACCAGTTGAGCATCTGCGCCCCGGCGTGGGCCATGCGCATCAGCGCGGCGTCGCGCACGCTGGTGTTGAAGGTGCCCGAGGCGTCGGTGACGACGAACACCTCATAGCCGGCCTGCAGCGCCGACAGGGTCGGGAAGGCCACGCAGACGTCGGTGACCACCCCGGCGATGATCAGCTGCTTGCGCCCGGTGGCCTCGATGGCCTTGACGAAATCGGCGTTGTCCCAGGCGTTGATCTGCCCCGGCCGGGCGATATAGGGCGCATCGGGGAACATGGCCTTGAGTTCGGGCACGATCGGCCCGTTGGGGCCGTTCTCGAAGCTGGTGGTGAGGATGGTCGGCAGGTTGAAGAACTTGGCGATGTCGGCCAGCGCCAGCACGTTGTTCTTGAACTCGTCCGGCGTGTAGTCGCGCACCAGCGAGAGCAGGCCGGCCTGGTGGTCGACCAGCAGCACGACGGCATCGTCCTTGTTCAGGCGGTTATAGGTGAAAGACATGGCGCAGTCTCCTGTGGCGGTGAGGGAGCCCGGTTGCGGGCGTGAACCCAAAGCCTAGCCCGACTCGGCGGCCTCGACCTCCCGCCGCACGACGAAATGGTTTTTCGCTCAAACCGAACAATCCAGCTCCCGGCGAGGCGTTATGCTGAACAGCACACTGGCTCAACGCGTGCACCGCCATGAAACTGGATATTGCGGAAATCGAGACCTTTCTACGCGTCGCCGAACTGGGCAGCGTCAGCCTGGCCGCCCAGCAGCTGGGGGTGGCCAAGTCGGTGGTGAGCAAACGCCTCAGCGACCTGGAACGCCACCTCGGCGCCCGCCTGCTGTTCCGCTCGACGCGCAAGGTCGCCCCGACCGACAGCGGCCAGCGCTTCTACCGCCAGGCCAGGGCCGCGCTCGAAGAACTGCGGGCCGCCGCCGAGGCCGTCGCCAGCGAGGACGGCAGCCTGGCCGGCAGCCTGCGCATCCTCGCACCGATGAGCTTTGGCACGCTGTGGCTGGCGCCGCAACTGACGAGCTTCATGCGCCTGCATCCGCAACTGGAAGTGGCGCTGCAACTGGACGACCGGGTCAGCGACTTCGAGCGCGAGGGCTACGACCTGTGCCTGCGCATCTCGCGCCTGCACGACCGCGCGCTGATCGCCCGCCGCCTGGGCAGCAGCCCGCGGGTGGTGTGCTGCAGCCCGGACTACATCCGCGCCCACGGCGCCCCCGAGCGCCTCGAGCAGCTGCTCGAACACCCCTGCATCGGTTACTGCAACCTGAGCGCCGAACAGCTCTGGTCGTTCGACGACCCCGCCGCGCCCCAGCGCCCGCTGACCCTGGCGCCCGGCGGGCGCTTCACCAGCAACAACGGTGAGGCCATGCGCGATGCGGCGCTGGCCGGACTGGGCCTGGCGGTGCTGCCGCGCTTTATCGTCCAGCCCGACCTGCAGGCCGGCCGCCTGCTGCAGGTACTGCCCGAGGCGCGGCCCACGGCCGATGAGATCCACGCCCTCTACCCGCGTTCGCACCGCGCCTCGGTCAAGATCCAGGCGCTGTGCGACTTCCTCCAGCAGGCGCTGCACGCGGCCGCCTGGACGACCGACGGCGCGCGCTGAGCTCAGGTTTCCACGCCCGGCTCGAAGCCTTCGCCCGCGGCATCCGGCTCGGCCTCGGGCTGCTCGGCCGGCTCTTCCTGCGCAGGCTTGCCGAGCGCCCGGTTGGCCGACTCCTGCAGCGTGTCAACCTGCTTGTTCAGCTGCTCCACCGCCTCGCCGACGGCGTCGTCGAGCAGGGCCTGGGCCTGCTGCTCGGCTTCCTCGACGAGCTTCTGGGCGGACTGCTCGGCCGCCTCGCATCCGGCCAGCAAGACCAGCGCCAGGCCGAGCGCGGAAAGGGAAAGGCTGCGTAACGGGCTATGCATACAACGTCCTCTTGGGTGACGCCTGCGCGTCGGTCGATGGGGGATGGGGCGCTCAGTCCGCGAGCGATTTCGGCGCGCTCGCCGGCGGCTGGCCACGGGTCTTGTACAGCGACAGCAGCACGCCACCGATCAGCAGGCCGAGGGTCACGCCCAGCGACACCGCCGCCGGAATCTTGCCGATGATACCGACCAGGAAGATCTTCGCGCCGATGAACACCAGCACCAGGGCCAGCGCGTACTTGAGGTAGGCGAAGCGGTGGATCAGCGCCGCCAGGGCGAAATACAGGGCACGCAGACCGAGGATGGCGAAGATGTTCGAGGTGTAGACGATGAACGGATCCTGGGTGATGGCGAAGATCGCCGGCACGCTGTCGATGGCGAACATCAGGTCGGCGCACTCGATCAGAATCAGCGCCAGGAACAGCGGCGTCACCCACAGCACGCTGCGGCCGTTGCCGTCGTCCTGACGCACGAAGAAGCGCTCGCCATGCAGCTCGTCGGTCACGCGCAGATGCTTGCGCAGGAACTTCACCAGCAGGTTGTTTTCCAGATCGGGCGCATCGTCGAGCTTGGCGAACAGCATCTTCACCCCGGTGAAGAACAGGAAGGCGCCGAACAGGTAGAGAATCCAGCTGAACTCGTGGATCAGCGCCGCTCCCAGGCCGATCATGATGGCGCGCAGCACCAGCACGCCCATGATCCCCCAGAACAGCACCTTGTGCTGGTACTGCCGCGGGATCGCCAGGAAGCTGAAGATCATCGCCATGAGGAACACGTTGTCCATCGACAGCGATTTTTCGATCAGAAAGCCGGTGAGGTAATCCATGCTGGCGTCGCCGCCTTTCTGGAAGAACACCCAGACGCCGAACAGCAGGCCCGCGGTGATGTAGCCGGCCGACAGCAGCAGGCTCTCGCGCACGCCGATTTCGCGGTTGTCGCGATGCAGCACGCCCAGGTCGAAGGCCAGCAGGGAGATGACGACGGCGATGAAGACCAGCCACAACCAGGTGGCGGTGCCGAGGAACTCGGCGAAGAGAAACGGTTCTAGGGCAGTCATGGAGCCCCTCCTACAGTCAGATTGAACAGACTGTGATTCCGACATCGCGGTGTTAACCGCCAGAGGGGCCCGGCATCACGGCGCAAAGATACTCAGGCGGCGAACACCGCTCAACCGCGCAGAGTTTGCAAAGTATTTCCCGTTTGCCGCCGCCCCAAGGGACCGCAGCCGCCTTGAGGCGCCCGCTTGCCGGCGATGAGTACGACGGCGCCAGGATCGCCCGCAAGCGGGCTCCTGCGGGTTCGCTGTCGCACTCAACCTTGGCAAAGGCTTCAGAACAACCCCAGCTGGCCGTCCACCAGGCGCTCGAAATCGCCGCCGACGAAGGGCAGGATGGCATCGGCCACCGGTTTCAGCTGGCGACTGAGGTAGTGCTCGTAGTCGATGGGTGACAGCAGGCACTCCAGCGGCTGCGGCCCGGCGGTGGTGATCAGGTAGCCGATCCAGCCGCCGCGCTGGTACTGCAGCGGCCGGCCGAGGCGCTGGTTGTGTTCGTCGGCGCTGCGCGCGGCGCGCACGTGCGGCGGCACGTTGCGCTGGTAGTCGTCGAGGCGCCGACGCAGGCGTTTGCGATAGACCAGCAGCTCGTCCAGCTCGCCAGCCAGGGTGCGTTTGACGTAGTCGCGCACGTAGTCCTCATAGGGCTGGCCGGCGAACACCAGGCGGTACAGCTCCTGCTGGAAGCGCTGGGCCAGCGGCGACCAGTCGCTGCGCACCGTCTCCAGGCCCTTGAACACCATGCGTTCGCTGCCATCCGCCGCACGCACCAGGCCGGCATAGCGCTTCTTGCTGCCCTCCTCGGTGCCGCGAATAGTGGGCATCAGAAAGCGCCGGTAATGGGTCTCGAACTGCAGCTCCAGGGCGCTGACCAGACCATGCTCCTGCTGCAGATGTTCGCGCCACCAGGCATTGACCCTTGATACCAGGGCGCGGCCGATCTGCGCCGCCTCGGCCTCGTCGTGGGCGCGGCCGAGCCAGACGAAGGTCGAATCGGTGTCGCCGTAGATCACCGCATGGCCCTCGGCTTCGATCAGCTCGCGGGTGCGCTTCATGATCTGGTGCCCGCGCAGGGTGATGGACGAGGCCAGGCGCGGGTCGAAGAAGCGGCAGCCACTGGAGCCGAGCACCCCGTAGAAGGCGTTCATGATGATCTTCAGCGCCTGCGACAACGCCGCGTTGCCCCCGCGCTTGGCCGCCTCGCGCCCCTGCCAGACCCGCTCGACTATGGCCGGCAGGCAGTGCCGGGTACGCGAGAAGCGCGCGCCGCGAAAGCCCTCCACCGAATGCGCATCGTCCGGCTGCTGCAGCCCCTCCACCAGCCCCACCGGGTCGATCAGGAAGCTGCGGATGATCGACGGATATAGGCTCTTGTAGTCCAGCACCAGCACCGAGTCGTACAGACCGGGGCGCGAATCCATGACGAAACCGCCAGGGCTGTTCTCGCCCCGAATGTCGCCGAGGTTCGGCGCGACGAAGCCCAGGCGGTGCATCGGCGGCAGGTACAGGTGGGTGAAGGCCGCCACCGAACCGCCGCTGCGGTCGGCGGCCAGGCCGGTGACACTGGAGCGCTCGAGGAGGAAGGCGAGCAGGTCGGTGTGGGCGAAGATGCGCGTGACCAGCTCGCAGTCCTTGAGGTTGTAGTGCGCCAGCGCCGGCTTGTCCTCGTCGAACATGCGCTGGATCTCGTCCATCCGCGCATAGGGGGTGTCGATGGCCTTGCCTTCGCCGAGCAGGGTCTGCGCCACCGACTCCAGGCTGAACGAGGGGAAGCTCCAGGTCGCCGAGCGCAGCGCCTCGATGCCGTCGATGATCAGCCGCCCGGCGGCCTCGGCAAAGTAGTGCTGGCTGCTGTTGTGCTGACGCCAGCCCATCACGTCGCCGCCGCGGCCCAGGCGCAGCGGCACCTTGAGCTGCTCGGCGTGCTCGCGCAGCACGCGCAGGTCGAACTGCACCAGGTTCCAGCCGATGATGGCGTCGGGATCGAAGCGCGCCAGCCAGTCATTCAGCCGTTCGAGCAGGGCCTTGCGGCTGTCGCAGTACTCCAGCTCGAAATCCACGCCGCCGGCATCGCCATTGGCCGGGCCGAGCATATACACCTGGCGCTGGCCGCAGCCCTCCAGGGCGATGGAATACAGCTCGCCGCGGGCGCTGGTCTCGATGTCCAGCGACACCAGGCGCAGCGTCGGGCGGTAATCGGCGGCGGGCTTGAGCGACGTGCAGAGCAGGCTGCCGTCTTCCTGGGCAGTGCCCGCGAAGCTGACGGAGGCGGTGATAAAGCGCTCCATCAGGTAACGCTCCGGCGGTCGGATATCGGCCTCGTAGACGTCCACGCCGACCTGGCGCAACTTCTTCTCCAGCTGCAGCAACTGGCGGTACTGGCGGCAGTACAGGCCCAGCACCGGGCGGCGCTTGAAGTCGCGCAGGGCCAGCTCGCGCAGCTCGACGCCCTTTTCATCGCGCAGCAGCGGCTCGGCCCAGGCGCGCTGCTCGGCCGGGATAAAGGCCACCGACTCCTGCCGCGGCAGGCGCACCTGGCGCGGGCCGCCATCGGTGGCCAGCCAGAAGGCCACTTCGGTGCCTTCCGGCGTGTCGCGCCAATGGCGGCTGAGCACGAAGCCTTGCTGGGGTTGCGTCATCATCGTTTCAGGCAAGCACGGCCTACCCCTCTCCCGCTTACGGGAGAGGCGAGAAACAGCCTCTGCCGCTGCCCATCACCTCGAACCAAACTGGCCGGCCATTCTACGCCAGCGGTTACAATGGCGCCTTTTCCGCGGAGCGCTTCGATGAGCAGCCAACCTCCCTACGGCACGGGCGACGCCTCCTACCAGGCGGCCGGCGGCAGCGACGGCCTGCGCCGTCTGGTCGACGATTTCTACCGGCTGATGGACGAACGCCCCGAGGCCGCCGCCCTGCGCGCCCTGCACCCGGCCTCCTTAAGTGCCTCGCGCGACAAGCTGGCGTGCTTTCTCAGTGGCTGGCTGGGCGGGCCAAGGCTGTTCGCCGAGAAGTACGGCAGCATCAGCATCCCCAGCTTCCATGCGCAGTGGCCGATCGACGAGGCCCTGGCCGAGAGCTGGCTGAGCTGCATGGCCGGCGCCATCGCCCTGCAGCCCTATGAGCCGGCCTTCGCCGACTACCTGCTGGCCCAGTTGCGCGTGCCCGCGCAGCGCATCGTCCAGGCCAGCCACAACCGACACCAGAGTGGAAAACCGACATGAGCCTCGAGCTGATCATCGAAGACCTGCAACCGGGCGACGGCAAGGCCGTGGTCAAGGGCGCCCTGATCACCACCCAGTACCGCGGCTGGCTGGAGGACGGCAGCGAGTTCGACTCCTCCTACTCGCGCGGCAAGCCCTTCCAGTGCGTGATCGGCACCGGCCGGGTAATCAAGGGCTGGGACCAGGGCCTGATGGGCATGCAGGTGGGCGGCAAGCGCAAGCTGCTGGTGCCCGCGCACCTGGGCTATGGCGAGCGCACCATGGGTTCGATACCGCCAAACGCCAACCTGATCTTCGAAATCGAGCTGCTGGAAGTGCTGACCCGCGATGACTGACGCCGCCCTCGTCACCCTACGCGAGCATTTGTTGAATGCGCTGGCGCACCATCCGGGCGCCGAAACCCGCCGCCTGTTCCACGGTCGTGGCCGCTGCTGGCCGGGGCTGGAGCAGATCACCGTCGACTGGCTGTCCGGGATCGTCCTGGTGATGCTGTTTCGCGAGCCTTCGCC
This sequence comes from Pseudomonas sp. AOB-7, assembly GCF_003696305.1. Lineage (GTDB taxonomy): Bacteria > Pseudomonadota > Gammaproteobacteria > Pseudomonadales > Pseudomonadaceae > Aquipseudomonas. Next base: position 346,398 of record NZ_RFFK01000005.1, read on the forward strand.
GGCGTTAAAGCCGCTACTGATCGAGCTGCTGCAGACGCCGCAGTGGCAGGCCAGCGGCGCCCGCGGCCTGCTGCTGCAGCACCGCTACGTGCAGGGTAGCGAGAGCGAATGGCTGGCCGGCGAGCCCCAGGCGCAGTGGCCGATTCTCGAAGACGGCCTGCGCTACCTGCTCGACCTGGGCAGCAAGCAGAACAGCGGGCTGTTTCTCGACATGCGCCTGGGCCGCCAGTGGGTGCGTGAGCAGGCCGCCGGCAAGCGCGTGCTCAACCTGTTCGCCTACACCTGCGGCTTCTCGGTGGCGGCCATCGCCGGCGACGCCGAGCGGGTGGTCAACCTGGACATGGCGCGCGCGGCGCTGTCGCGCGGGCGCGACAACCATCGCCTGAACGAGCATGACCTCGCCCGGGTGGAGTTTCTCGGCCACGAGCTGTTCAAGTCCTGGGGCAAGGTGCGCAAGAGCGGGTCCTATGACCTGGTGATCATCGACCCGCCGAGCTTCCAGAAAGGCAGCTTCGCCCTCACCCAGGACTACCGCAAGATCCTCCGCCGCCTGCCCGAACTGCTCGGCGAGCGCGGCACCGTGCTGGCCTGCGTCAACGACCCGGATATCGGCCCGGACTTTCTCATCGACGGCATGGCCGAGGAGGCGCCGCAGCTGCGTTTTGTGCGGCGCCTGGACAACCCGCCGGAGTTTCCCGACATCTCGGCCGAAAGCGGCCTGAAGGCGCTGGTGTTCCAGCTGTAGCCCGGATGCTATCCGGGCTGCGCGGCGTGGCGCCGGCCGATCCACAGGCTGCGCCGTGCGCACCGCGCGGGGGCCCGGCGCGGTGCGCCTCGTTCAGTCGCCGTAGATGTCGAAGCTGAAGTAGCGCTGCTGGATCTGCTGATACTTGCCGTTGGCGCGGATCGCGGCGATGGCGGCGTTGAGCTTGCCGAGCAGCTCGCTGTCGCCCTTGCGCACGGCGATGCCGGCGCCCTCGCCGAAGTAGGCCGGGTCGGTGAAGGACGGCCCGACGAAGGCGAAGCCCTTGCCGTTGTCGGTCTTGAGGAAGCCCTCCTCCACCGGAATGGCGTCGGCCAGGGTGCCGTCCAGGCGCCCGGAGATCAGGTCCAGGTAGATTTCGTTCTGCGAGCTGTAGCGCACCACCTGCACGCCCTGGGCGGCCATCACCTCGCTGGCGAAGCGGTCGGTGGTGGTGGCGCGCTGCACGCCGATGCGCTTGCCCTTGAGGTTGGCGAAGTCGGCGTCGACCGTGCTGCCTTCCTTCATCACCAGGCGCGCCGGGCTGTAGTAGTACTTGCCGGTGAAGTCCACCGACTTGCGCCGCTCGTCGGTGATGGTCATGGACGAGAGGATGGCGTCGACCTTCTTCACCTTGAGCGAGGGGATCAGGCCGTCGAACTCCTGCTCGACCCACTGGCACTGCACCTTCATCTCGGCGCACAGGGCGTTGCCGATGTCCACGTCGAAGCCGGCGATCTCGCCGCTGGCCTCCTTGTAGGCGAACGGCGGGTAGGCCGCCTCGATACCCAGGCGCAGTGGCTTGTCGGCGGCGAACGGGCTGGAAGCCATCAGGCTCAGGGCGATGGCGCCCAGCCAGGCGAGTTTCTTCATGGACGTGTCTCCTGCTGCGGAATGAACGAGTCCGCCGCGCGCGACAAGGCGACGGAACCCGGTGGGAAGGCGAAGGGGCAGAAGCAAGGCGCGCCGGCCCACGACGAATCGAGGGGCACGCGGCGCGCGGAGGGAAATGGGGAGGACTGCATGGGTCGCTCTCGCTTATACATTAAAGTCCACTCTGGACTTTAATGTACAGATCGTCAACCCCTGCGCTCAGCGCAACCCGAGGCGTTTTGCCAACCGACTCAGATTGGCCCGATCGATCCCCAGCTCGCGCGCGGCATCGGCCCACTTGCCCTGGTGGCGCGCCAGGCATTGCTCGATCAGCCGGCGCTGGTAGGCATCCAGCGCGCTGCGCAGGTCCTGCCCCGCCGGCAGCGCGCCGGGCGCACTCTCGCCCGGCGCCTCTGCGGCCGCCACGCTCGCGGGCAGGTCCAGGTCCTGCAGCTCCAGGCTGAGAATCCGCGGCCGTTCGCCGTGGCGCGCCAGCGCCTTGAGCGCCGCGCGGCCGATCAGGTGCTCCAGCTCGCGTACGTTGCCCGGCCAGTCGTGCGCCAGCAGCGCCTTCTGCGCCTCGCTACTCAGGCGCAGGCTGCGCAGGCCCAGGCGCGCGCGGTTGTCTTCGAGGAAGTAGCCGGCCAGCAGCAGCACGTCGCGGCCACGCTCGCGCAGCGGCGGCACCGGCAGCGGGTAGACGCTGAGGCGGTGATAGAGGTCGGCGCGAAAGCGCCCGGCGCGCACCTCGGCCGCCAGGTCGCGGTTGGTGGCGGCGATCACCCGCACGTCGACGCGGTGCTCGCGGTCCGAGCCAAGGCGCTGCAGCTGGCCGCTCTGCAGCACGCGCAGCAGCTTGGCCTGCACCGCCAGCGGCAGCTCGCCCACCTCGTCGAGAAACAGGCTGCCGCCGTCGGCCAGCTCGAACTTGCCGCTGCGCTCGCTGAGCGCGCCGGAGAAGGCGCCGCGCACGTGGCCGAACAGCTCGCTCTCCACCAGCGCCTCGGGCAGCGCCGCGCAATTGAGGCTGACCAGCGGCCGCTGCGCGCGCGGCGAGGCGCCGTGGATGGCCTCGGCCACCAGCTCCTTGCCGACCCCGGTTTCGCCGGTGATCAGCACGGTCAGCGGGCTGTCGCCGACCAGACGGATCTCGCCCTGCAGCTTGCGCAGCGCGGCGCTCTGACCGATCAGCTCGCGCGGCTGCTGGCGCGCCTGCTTGTACAGCTCGGTGAGCTGGCGCTCGGTCTCCACCCGCCGGGCCAGGCCGCTGATCCGCTCGCTGGCCTTGACCGTGGCCGCCGCCAAGCTGGCGAAGGCATCCAGGTTGTCCAGGTCGGCGCGGCCGAAGCTGGCCGGGTCCAACGCATCCAGGGTCAGCAGGCCCCACAGCTGATCGTCCAGGTACAGCGGGCAGCCCAGGCAGTCGTGCACCTCCAGATGGCCGTGCAGCCCCTCGACCAGGCCGTCGTAGGGGTCGGGCAGGCCGCAGTCGGCGGCGAAACGGGTCGGCCCGCGGTGCTCGATCAGCGCCGCCAGGCGCGGATGCTCGCTGACCTTGAAGCGCCGCCCCAGGGTGTCGGCGCTCAGGCCCTCCACCGCCAGCGGCACCAGTTGCTCGCCGTCGAGCTTGAGCAGCGCCACCGCATCGCAGGGGAACAGCTGGCGCAGGGCGGCCAGCAGGCGGCGGTAGCGCTCGCCGTCGTCCAGCTCGCGGGATAGGTCGGCAACCAGCGGGATCAGCGTCTGCAACAGCGGGCTAGCGGTCATTTCGACAACCTAAAGTCCTTATGACTCGTATTGACCACGAGTCATTTTAACAACAATAAAAATAAGCCATTGAATTTAAACGATAAATTAAATGGCACGATTCATGAGAGGCATACAGCGCTAACGCTAGCACGCCAGATGCGGCCAGACGAGCCGGGCCGGCGCCTTTTCATGCCTTGCAGGAGTTACCCATGCTGTCCAACGCCCAACGCGATCTGATCAAAGCCACCGTGCCGCTCCTGGAAAGCGGCGGCGAGGCGCTGACCACCCACTTCTACCGGATGATGCTGAGCGAGTTTCCCGAGGTGCGCCCGCTGTTCAACCAGGCGCACCAGGCCAGCGGCGACCAGCCGCGCGCCCTGGCAAACGGCGTGCTGATGTACGCCAAGCATATCGACCGTCTCGAGGCGCTCGGCCCGCTGGTGGCGCAGATCGTCAACAAGCACGTGTCGCTGCAGATCCTCCCCGAGCACTACCCCATAGTCGGCGGCTGCCTGCTGCGCGCGATTGGCGAGGTGCTCGGCGCCGAGATCGCCACCGATGAAGTGATCGAAGCCTGGGCCATCGCCTACCGACAACTGGCCGATATCCTCATCGGCGCCGAGGAGAGCCAGTACGCGCACAATGCCGCCGCCCCCGGCGGCTGGCGTGGCGCTCGCGCCTTCCGCGTGGCGCGCAAGGTGGCCGAGAGCACCGAGATCACCTCCTTCTACCTGGTGCCGGCGGACGGCGGCGCCCTGCTCGACTTCCAGCCCGGCCAGTACATCGGCCTGCGCCTGCTGCTGGACGGCGAGGAGGTGCGGCGCAACTACTCGCTGTCGGCGCCGGCCAACGGCCGCGAGTACCGCATCAGCGTCAAGCGCGAGGCCGGCGGCCGGGTATCCAACCACCTGCACGACAAGGTCCAGGTCGGCGACCAACTGGAGCTGTTCCCGCCGGCCGGCGAGTTCATCCTGCGCGACTCGGCCAAGCCGCTGGCGCTGATCAGCGCCGGCGTCGGCATCACCCCGGCGCTGAGCATGCTCGACGCCGCGCGCCATAGCGGCCGGCCGATCCACTTTATCCACTGCGCCCGCCACGCCGAGGTGCACGCCTTCCGCGACTGGGTCGAGGCCCGCGCCGCCGCGCATCCGCAGATCCGTCACTACGTCTGCTACAGCGAGCCGCGCGCAGGCGATCAGGCCGATGCCGAGGGTTTCCTCAGCCGCGAATTGCTGGCGCAGTGGCTGCCCGCCGAACGCGACCTGGACGCCTACTTCCTCGGCCCGAAAGCCTTTATGGCCCAGGTCAAGCGCCACCTGCAGGAACTGGGCGTGCCGCCCGAGCAGAGCCACCATGAGTTCTTCGGCCCGGCCGCAGCACTGGATAGCTGATCAATCAGGAGGTGCATCATGTTCCCGCTCGCCCCGCAGCAGCTGCTGCGTCTGTCCAGCCAACTGCTGCTGGCCGGCCTCGGCCTGCTGCTGCTCGGTCTGCTGGCGGCCTATGGCCTGGAGTCCAGGTTGAACCTGGCCAGCCTGGTGCTGGCGCATAGCCTGACCATCATCGGCCCCGGCCTGCTCAAGCTCGGTTATGTGCTGCGTCTGGCGGCGCAGCAGGGCCTGCGGCGAGGGGAACAGCAGCATGCAACTGCTTGATCGCAACCGCGCGCTGGCGATTGCTCCGCTGTGGCGCCTGGGCTTTCGCCCGTTCTTTCTCGCCGGCGCGCTGCTTGCCCTACTCGCCGTCGCCCTCTGGGCCGCGGTACTGCAGGGGCTGCTCAGCGCGCCGCAGGTGCCCGGCGGCCTGCTCGCCTGGCACCGCCACGAGATGCCGTTCGGCTTCGCCCTGGCGATCATCGCCGGCTTCCTGCTCACCGCGGTGCAGACCTGGACCGGCCGTCCGGGCTTGAGTGGGCGGCCACTGATCGCGCTGTTCGCCCTGTGGCTGGCGGCACGGCTGGTCTGGTTCCTACCGCTGGCGTTGGGGGTGCTGATCGCCGCCCAGCTGGCCTTTGTCGCCCTGCTGCTCGCGCAGCTGGCGCGCCAGCTGATCGCCGCCCGCCAGCGCAACAACTACCCGATCCTGCTGGTGCTGAGCCTGCTCGGCCTGTGCCAGGGCCTGACCCTCGCCGGCCTGGCCCTGGGCGACGACGCGCTGCAACGGCGCGGTGCCCTGGCGGCGCTGTGGTTGATCGCGGTGCTGCTGAGCCTGATCGGCGGACGGGTGATTCCCTTCTTCACCCAGCGCGGCCTGGGCCGGGTCGAGGCCTTCGCCGCCCAGCCCTGGCGGGATCGGCTGCTGCTGGCTGGCGGTCTGCTGGTCGCCGCGCTGTTCGCCAGCGGCCACAACCTGCAGGCGCAGCCCTGGCTGGCGCTGCCCTTCGCCCTGCTGGCGGCGCTGCACGGCCTGCGCCTGTGGCACTGGCACCTGCCGGGCATCTGGCGCGTGCCGTTGCTGTGGTCGCTGCACCTGGCCTACGCCTGGCTGCTGGTCGCCACCCTCGGCATGGCCGCCTGGCACCTGGGTTGGCTGGCGCAGCCCAGCCCGGCCAGCCATGCGCTAGCGGTCGGCGCCCTGGGCGGGCTGGTTCTGGCGATGATGGCGCGGGTCAGCCTCGGCCATACCGGGCGACCGCTGCAGCCGCCCAAGGCCATGGCCTGGGCCTTTACCGTGCTCAACCTGGGCGCCTTGATCCGGGTGGCGGCGGGCGGCAGCTGGCTGTGGCTGGCGGCCCTCTGCTGGGGGCTGGCCTTCGCCCTGTTCGTCGTCTACTACGCGCCGCTGCTGTGCCGGGCGCGGGTCGATGGCCATCCGGGGTGACCAGCGGACCAAAAACCATTGGCGCACCGATCCATACGCCGATGTAGGGCAAATCAGCGCGTAGGGTGGATGTCGCTTTTCACATCCAGCACAGCGGTGGATCGGTAAAGCGTGATCCACCCTACGCCAACAACCTCAATCGACCAGGGTGCAGGCCATCACCAGCGCGTCTTCACGACCGCCCACCGCCGGGTAGTAGTCGCGGCGCCGGCCGACTTCGTTGAAGCCATAGCGCTCGTACAGGCGGTAGGCGCTCTGGTTACTGGCGCGCACTTCGAGGAAGCACTCGCGACCGCCCAGCTCATGGGCCTCTTTCATCAAATGTTCGAGCAGGCGCAGGCCGAGGCCGCGGCCCTGACTTTCCGGCTTGACGGTGATATTGAGCAGGTGCGCTTCGTCGAGGATCAGGTTGATCACGCCGTGGCCGACCTGCTGGCCGCCCTCGAACATCAGCCAGCAGTGATAGGACTTGAGGCTGTCGGTGAAGATGCCACGAGTCCAGGGGTGGCTGAAGGCGGCGTATTCGATCTTCAGCACGGCATCGAGATCCGCCTCGGTCATGGGGCGGAAGGAAATCGCATCGGTCATTCGCTAGAACTCGGCGGCAGGTGGCACTCAGGCGTCGGTACTTTTCAGCCAGCGCTGGCGCACGCGCTGCATGGCTTGCCACAACTCGCGCTTGCGCGCCGGCTCTTCCATCAGCAGCTCCAGGCCCGGCAGCGCCCAGCAGGCGCCGAGGCCCTCGATCTGCAGCTCGCGGTTGTAGCTCTGTGCGTCGCCCTCACCGGCGAAGCGAATGGCCGGCAGGCCGACCAGCCACAGGCAGATGCTGGGCTGCTCCTCCAGGCGCGCGGCGACGAAGCTCTGCACGAACTCCAGCGCCGCCTGCGGGCCCTGGTCCAGGTTGCCGCGCACCAGCAGCGGCCAGCGCACCGGCTCGCCGAGCAGTTGCGGGCTGTCCGGCAGGCCGGCGGCGCGCAGCAGGTCCTTGAGCAGGATGTAGGCCGGGTCGCGACTCTGGAACGGCTCGCCGGTGGGCAGTTCCACCAGCAGCGCGCAGTCGCCGGCGCGCAGCAGCTGCAGGGCGAATCGCGGTGGCGGCGCGGCGACGCGGGCCGGCTTTTCCTCCACCGGCGCAGCCTCCTCGACCACCGCGGCGGCCTGGCGCGGCTGGGCAGCGGGGCGCGGCACTTCGATCTTCGGCCGCTCGGCAGCGGGCGCTGGCACAGTTTCGCGGGCTACCGCCGGGGCCGCGGCGACCGGCTCGACCGGCGTCTCGACCTCTATTTCCGCCTGCGGCGGCTCCAGCAGTTCCGGCCGCGACGGCGCGGCGAAGGGCAATACGGTGCGCGGCAGCCAGCTGGCCACCTGCATGGCGCCCAGGTAGGCGCGCCGACGGAGTTCGGGGATCACACGCCCTCCACTTGCGGGTGCGCCTTCTGCCCGACCTGCATCAGGTTCAGCGCGTTGATATAGGCCTTGGCCGAGGCCACCAGGATATCGGTGTCGGCGCCGTTGCCGTTGACGATGCGCCCGCCCTTCTCCAGGCGCACGGTGACCTCGCCCTGCGAGTCGGTGCCCTGGGTGATGGCATTGACCGAATACAGCAGCAGGCTGGCCTCGGAGGCGGCGATGGCCTCGATGGCCTTGAAGGTGGCATCCACCGGCCCGGAACCCTGGGCGCCGGCACGCCGTTCGTTGCCCTCGACGCTGACCACGATCTGCGCCTGCGGCACCTCGCCGGTCTTGCTCGCCACTTCCAGGGTGACCAGCTTGAAGTGCTCAGGCGCCTCCTCGGCCAGGGTGTCGGAGACCAGCGCCTGCAGGTCCTCGTCGAAGATCTCGTGCTTCTTGTCGGCCAGCTCCTTGAAGCGGGCGAAGGCGGCGTTCAGCTCGGCCTCGCCGGCCAGGACGATGCCCAGCTCGTCCAGGCGCGAGCGGAAGGCGGCGCGCCCGGAGTGCTTGCCCATGACCATCTTGTTGGTGTTCCAGCCCACCGACTGGGCGGACATGATCTCGTAGGTCTCGCGGTGCTTGAGCACGCCGTCCTGGTGGATGCCGGACTCGTGGGCGAAGGCGTTGGCGCCGACTATGGCCTTGTTCGGCTGCACCGGGAAGCCGGTGATGCCGGAGACCATACGCGAGGTGCTGAGGATATGTGGGGTGTCGATGTTGGTGTGCACGCCGAGCAGGTCCTGGCGGGTCTTGATCGCCATGACGATCTCTTCCAGCGCGGCGTTGCCGGCCCGCTCGCCGAGGCCGTTGATGGTGCACTCGACCTGGCGCGCGCCGGCCACCACGGCAGCCAGGGAGTTGGCCACGGCCAGGCCCAGGTCGTTGTGGCAGTGCACCGAGAAGATCGCCTTGTCGGCATTGGGCACGCGCTCGAGCAACTGGCGGATGGTGTCGGCGTACTGGTGCGGGATGGCGTAGCCGACGGTGTCGGGGATGTTGATGGTGCGCGCGCCGGCGTCGATGGCCGCCTCGATGATGCGGCAGAGGAAGTCGATCTCCGAGCGACCGGCGTCCTCGCAGGAGAACTCCACGTCGCTGCACAGGTTGCGCGCCTTCTTCACCGCGCGCACGGCCTGGGCCACCACGTCATCCGGCTGCATGCGCAGCTTGTACTGCATATGGATCGGGCTCGTGGCGATAAAGGTGTGAATGCGCCCGGAGTTGGCCCCGGCCAGCGCCTCGGCGGCGCGCTCGATGTCGGCGTCCACCGCGCGCGACAGGCTGCACACGGTGCTGTCCTTGATGTTGTCGGCGATCGCCTTGACCGCGGCGAAGTCCCCCGGGCTGGCGATGGCGAAACCGGCCTCGATCACGTCCACCCGCAGGCGCTCCAGGGCCTTGGCGATGCGCAGCTTCTCCTCGCCGGTCATGGAGGCGCCGGGGCTCTGCTCGCCGTCGCGCAGGGTGGTGTCGAAGATGATGACGCGATCATTGCTGCTCATAGGGGTTTCCTCACGGCTGCCGGGGCGCCCTTCGTGGGGGCGTCTGTAATCGGCCGATTGTCGCGTGAAATGGGCGGGCCGGGAAGGCACAGCTGCGGCTCGTCGGGTGGATGTCGCTTTTTACATCCACCATGGGGCAGTGCGCGCCGATGGTAACGGTGGAAAACAAAACGCCCGCCAAGTGGCGGGCGTTTGCCGACCCTGTGCGCTAGGCGCAGCCAATCAGAGCGGCTGATCCCAGGGACGGTCGCCGTGCTCGTCCTTGATGCGGGTGGGCAGGCCCATCACGTCCAGCAGCTTCAAGAACGGCTCGGCCGGCAGCTCCTCGACGTTGACCATGCGCTTGGCATCCCACTCGCCACGCGCCACCAGCAGGGCAGCGGCGACCGGCGGCACACCGGCGGTGTAGGAGATGCCCTGGCTGTCGGTCTCGGCGAAGGCTTCTTCGTGGTCGGCGACGTTGTAGATAAACAGCTCAGTCTGCTTACCGTCTTTCGTGCCTTTTACCAGGTCGCCGATGCAGGTCTTGCCGCTGTAGCCCGGCGCCAGCGAGGCGGGATCGGGCAGCACGGCCTTGACCACTTTCAGCGGCACGACCTCGAGACCTTCGGCGGTCTTGACCGGCTGCTCGGAGAGCAGGCCGAGGTTCTTCAGCACGGTGAACACGTTGATGTAGTGGTCGCCGAAGCTCATCCAGAAGCGCACATTCGGTACGTCGAGGTGCTTGGACAGCGAGTGCACCTCGTCATGGCCGGTCAGGTACAGGTTCTGTTCACCCACCACCGGCAGATCGTCGGTGCGTTTGACTTCGAACATGCGGTTGCTCACCCACTGGCTGTTCTGCCAGCTGTAGACCGTGCCGGTGAATTCGCGGAAATTGATTTCCGGGTCGAAATTGGTGGCGAAGTACTTGCCGTGCGAACCGGCGTTGACGTCGAGGATGTCGATCGACTCGATCTTGTCGAAGTACTGTTGTTGCGCCAGGGCGGCATAGGAGTTGACCACGCCCGGGTCGAAGCCGACGCCGAGGATGGCGGTCACGCCCTTTTCCTGGCATTCGGCCAGGTGCTTCCACTCGTAGTTGCCGTACCACGGCGGAGTTTCGCAGATCTTGCTCGGATCTTCGTGGATGGCGGTGTCCAGATAGGCGACGCCGGTGTCGATGCAGGCGCGCAGCACGGACATGTTGAGGAACGCCGAGCCGACGTTGATGACGATCTGCGATTCGGTCTCGCGGATCAATGCCTTGGTCGCTTCCACGTCCAGAGCGTTCAGCGCATAGGCCTTGATCTCGCCGGGCCGCTTGAGACCGCCCTTTGCCTGCACGCTGTCGATGATGGCCTGGCATTTGGAGATGTTGCGCGACGCAATTGCAATGCGACCTAACTCGTCATTGTGTTGCGCGCACTTATGGGCCACCACCTTGGCAACACCTCCTGCACCAATGATCAGGACATTCTTCTTCAATTGTTCCACCTCCTAGTACTGCGTTATTGAAAGCGTTTGATGAATCGTAGGGTGGATGACGCTCTTTTCATCCACCATCGCTTGGCAAATGGTGGACGGATGAAGCGTCGTCCACCCTACGTGACTTGAACCTGTCAGCTGAGGCTCGACAGGTAGTCGTCGAACTCGAACTGGCGCACCACCNGTGACTTGAACCTGTCAGCTGAGGCTCGACAGGTAGTCGTCGAACTCGAACTGGCGCACCACCTCGACGCTACCGTCGAGTTGTTTCACCACGATGGACGGCATCTTCAGGCCGTTGAACCAGTTCTTCTTGACCATGGTGTAACCCGCCGCGTCGATGAACGACAGTCGATCGCCGATCTGCAGCGGCTTGTCGAACTGGTATTCGCCGAAGATATCGCCGGCCAGGCAGGATTTGCCGCAGACCATGTAGCTGTGCTCGCCGCCTGAGGGCGCCATCTTGGCGTTGAGGCGGTAGATCAAGAGGTCGAGCATGTGCGCTTCGATGGAGCTGTCGACCACCGCCAGGTGCTTGCCGTTGTACAGGGTATCGAGCACGGTCACTTCCAGCGAGGCGCTCAGGGTGATCGCCGCTTCGCCCGGCTCCAGGTAGACCTGCACACCGTATTTTTCCGAGAAGGCCTTCAGCCGCGCGCAGAAGGCATCGATCGGGTAACCCTCGCCGGTGAAGTGGATGCCGCCGCCGAGGCTGACCCACTCGACCTGGGCGATCAGGTGGCCGAAGCGCTCCTCGATGCGGGTCAGCATCTGGTCGAACAACTCGAAGCTGGCGTTCTCGCAGTTGTTGTGGAACATGAAGCCGCTGATCTGGCCCATGACCTTGGCAATCTTCTCCGGGTCCCACTCACCGAGGCGGCTGAACGGGCGCGCCGGGTCGGCCAGCAGGTAGTCGGAGCTGCTCACCTGCGGGTTGACCCGCAGGCCGCGGATGGTGCCTTCGGTGGCCGCGGCGAAGCGCTCGAGCTGGCCAATGGAGTTGAAGATGATCTTGTCGCAGTTGGCGACCATCTCTTCGATCTCGTCGTCGGCCCAGGCCACGCTGTAGGCGTGGGTTTCGCCGGCGAACTTCTGCCGGCCGAGCTTGAGCTCGTAGAGCGAGGACGAGGTGGTGCCGTCCATGTACTGCTGCATCAGGTCGAACACCGACCAGGTGGCGAAGCATTTCAGCGCCAGCAGCGCCTTGGCCCCGGAGTTCTCGCGCACGTAGGCGATCTTCTCCAGGTTGACCAGAAGCTTCTGTTTGTCGATGAGGTAGTACGGCGTTTGGATCATCTCGTAGCCCCCGCAAGGTCGGCCGATGAGGGGCCTTGCGACCCCCCAGAAAAAAGTGGACGCGAATTGTGCCGATTACCGACAAATATCGAAAGGGTATTGGAGATTTTTTGTACAACGGGCGATTACCGGTTGCCTCGGCAGAAGCCAATGCAGGGGGCGCCGTGCGCAGCGGGGTGTACGAAGCCTCGGTGCGCATAGCGCACCCTACGGGCCTGCCATGACAGGGGCGTGACCGCCGGCCTTCAGTTGATCGGCGTGGCGGTCAGGTTGGCGCGGATATCGGCGTTCTGCAGCTTCATGCCGTACATGGAGGTGACCGCGCCGCCGGTGGGGTGGACGTTCTGGATGCGGTCGATGTTGATCTCCTTGAAGTGCACCCGGCCGTTGACGGCGAAGCCCAACGGGTCGGGCGTCACCGGTGGGCAGCCGCTGGCGCCCTTGTCGCAGACCTTGGTCGGTGCCACGTCGAGGTTGAGGTCGACGCGCACGCCGTAGCTGTTGGCATTGGCGTCGGCCGGATTGGCGTCGGAGGTGTGGAAGTTGTCCACCACCAACTGCGCGCCGCTGCCGTTGACCCCGTTTACCCGATCGGTCTCGATGATCAGCTGGTTGCGCTTCTCGCTGGCCGAGACGCTGCCCGCCGGATTGCCCGAGGCGTCGCGGACGAAGACGTTCTTCAGCCCGGCGGTCAGGCCCTCGTTGCCGCGGTCCTCCCAGCGCCCGCCGCTGGCCGAGCAGGCCGAGGCACTGGCGCCGCTGCCGCCGACGCACAGCGCGCCGGCGCCGCCGGAGCTGAGGCTGAGGGTGGAGCCCTGCTCGTAGCGGCGCAGCACGATGCGGCCGAGGCTGTGGCCGCTATGGCGGTCGCCCCAGCGCAGGTCGCCTACGTCCAGGGTCGACCAGTAGGTGCCCTTGTTCAGTTGCACGCCGTCCTGGGTCACGTCCAGCGAACCGTCGCGAAAGTGCATGTCGTAGCGCGTGCCGGACAGCCACAGGCCCTTGCCGCTTTCGTCGACGGTGATCGCCGCGTTGGCGTCGCTGATGAGAAAGTCGGCGTTGTAGCGCAGGCCGTCGCCGCTGGCGCCGCCGGGGCGGATGGTCAGCTGGCCGTTGAGGGTGAAATCGTAGGCCGGGAAGATTTCCAGCAGCACCAGCAGTTCGGTGCCGCCCTGCAGCGGCGCATCGGCCGTGCCGACGCGCAGGCCGTCGAAGCTGTAGCTGCCGACCACATTCTTCAGGCCCAGGCGCAGGCCGTCGAAGTGGCCGTCGTAGCCGCCGCTGCCCGGCTGGGTATTGGCGCTGCCGGCGTAGCAGCCGGCGCTGACGCCGCCGGCGCAGCTCTTGGTCAGATCCAGGCTGAGCTGGCCACTGCCATGGGTGCGCAGGCCGCTGAACCACAGGCTGTTGCCGTTATCGGTGAGCGAGACCGAGCTGCTGACCATGTTCCACGACAGATCCGCGCTGATGCCCTTGAGCCCGGAATTGGGATCGCCGCCGGGGCGCAGCCTGAACCAGTTCTGCCGTGCGCCCTGGTCCTGGAAATTGAGCTCCAGCGCCAGGCTGCCGATCTTCTGGTTGCTCGGGTTGCCGATGATCAGGCCGCCGAGGCTGGCGTTGAGCTTGAGGTCCTGAAAGGCCAGTTGCGCATAGCGGCCGCTGCCGTCCTCGCCCAGGTCGAGGGTGATGCCGTTATGGCTGCTGAGCACGCCGGCGAAGTTCTCCGCGCGCAGCACGCCGTCGTCCCGGTACTGGAACAGGCTGTTGGCAATGGTGATCTGCGGGATCAGGCGCAGCCCCTCACCAGTAGCGCCGCCGCCGGCGATGCGGATGCTGCCGCCCAGGCGCAGGTCCATATCCAGCTGGCCGAAGCTGCGCCCGTGCTCGGGATGCCGCGTATCCGGCTCGCCCGGGGTAACCGCGACACCGGCCACGGGATCGCCATGCGCCAGGTCCAACCCGATACCGCCGACATGCGCGACGAAGCGCGTGTCGCCCAGATCGAGGCGCACCGCCGAGCCGTTGCCGCCGCTGACGATATCCAGATAGGCATTGTTCAGGTAGGCATCGAAGGAGGCGTTGCGCACGATCAGATCGAAGCCATTGTCGCGGTAATAGAAGGTCACCGCGTCCAGGCTCAGGCGGCTGTCGTCGAGGCTGAAACCGGCAACCCCGCTGGCGCCGCCGCCACGCAGCTTGAGGCCGGCGCCCAGGGTATAGAAAGCGCGGAAGGCGCCGAAGCTCTTGTCGCTGCCGGCGAAGCCAACATTGCTGATCGCCAGTTCGTTGGGCCGGCCCTGATGCTCGATCTGCAACCGCTCGTCGACCACGTCGAGCTGCGTGGTCGAGCTGCTGCCGGCTTGCTGCGGGCGACTGGAGACGCCTTCCAGGCGCAGGCTCCGGCCGTCGTCGCGGTACTCGATGCTGCCCGCCGACCAGCCGCCGCCGCTGGTTTCGATGCTGATGCCGCCCTGGCCGCTGACGCCGGCCAGGCTGTCGTCGTCCAGCGCCTGCATGGCCCAGACCGGCGAGCTGCCCAGCAGGAGCGCTGAAAGCCAAGCGTGACGCTGCATGATGCGGCTCCTCAATTGGTCGGGAAGATCAGCACGCTGCCCTGCATGCGGATGCTGCCGTCGATCTTGGCCGAGAAGATATTGGTCTGCTGATAGCTGGGGTCGCCGCCGTTGGCGGCACTCAGCGCCTTGTTCTTCCAGCCGCCCTGGCTGGCCACGCCGAAGGCGAAGTTGCCGTCCTTGAAGCGGATTTCGTTGGGCAGGCCGAGCGCCAGCACCTCCTGCTCGCCGCCCGCGCCGGTCAGGGTGCGGGTGTCGAGGGTCAGGCCCTCGAAGCTGAAGATGCCCTTGAGGTTGTCCAGCACGTACCAGCCGGCATTGGCGCCGGAACGAATCGCCAGGCGCAGGCCGCAGCTCTCCGGGCTGGCCGCGCCGGCCAGGGCGCAGCTGCGCTGGTTGGCCGTCCACAGCGCCGGGTCGTTGCTCGCCGGGGTATCCCAGAGCACGCCGCCGTCCTTGTTGATGCTGAACTCGCCGGACAGGTAGACCCCGCCCTGGCCGCTCATCTGGCTGAGGGCGCTGTCGTCCAGCGGCTGCAGTTCGGCCAGGGCCAGCGCCGGCAGCAGCGCCAGCAACGCCATGCTTCGGCTAGCGCAGGTCATAGCTGCTCACCTTGAGGTAGTTGAAGCTCAGCCCGGAAATCTCGTTGCGCCCGAAGTTGTAGCCGCCGGTGGGAATCGCGGTGGGGCTGCTGCGCGTGCCGCCGACGGTCAGGTTCTCGAACACCAGATTGGTGCGCGGCGCGTTGGCGTAGAAATCGGTCGCCAGGGCCTGGCGTTGTGCCGCGCTGGTGCCAGCGGCAGTGGGGTTCTGCAGTTCCAGCACGAACTGGCCGTCGGCGCTGGAGCGCAGGCGCAACGGTTGCGACTTGCCGTAGCCCAGGGCGATATTGGCGTAGCCGTTGGTGATATAGAGGGTGCGCGCGCCGCGCTGGGCGGCGGTCTCGCCGGCGGTATCGCAGTTGGCCTGGGCGCAGGACATGATCTCCAGGGTCTTGGCGAAGATATTCACCCGCGCCTCGCCGACCAGCTCGCCGTTGCCGTTCTGTCCGGGGTCGCCCCACAGGCGCAGGTAGGAGCCGTCCATCACCAGTTGGTGGAAGTCCAGGGCGAGCATCTCGGTACGCCCGGCCGCCACCTGGAAGTCGAAGCGCATGCCCAGATCGGCGCGCCCGCTCGGCGCGGTCGAGCAATTGGAGCCGGCGCCGGCGTAACTGGCGATACAGGGGTTGCCGCCGGCGGTCAGCCGCTCGGGGAAGTTGAACGACAGCACGGCGACATTGCTGGGCGTGGTCTGCACCCACTGACCGTCGTCGCGCAAGGTGCGCAGCTCCTCGCCCTTGGCCAGTTCCAGCTCGAAGGGATGGTCGAGGCTGCCGATGGTCACCGGGTTGAGATTGCTGCCCTTGTTGCTGCCGGCGGCGCCCAGGTAGAGGTTCTTCAACGAAATGGGGACGTTCTGCCCCTGGTCGTTGGTGATGTCGTTGATCACGATCTGCGCGCCGGAGCCATCCAGCAGCACCTGATCCAGCACGAAGCCCAGACCGGCGCCCTGCACGTCGGAGAGTTCCTGATCGCTCAGGGGTTCCATGGCCTGGGCCATTGCAGCCGGCAATGCGACCGCCAGCAGCAGGTAGCGCCTCATGCTCATGCTCAGCACCCCGCCGTTGCACTGCCCAGGCAGGTGTCCTGCCGGGGAATGCCGTTGAATGCCTGGTCGAAATTGATATTGATCGGCGAGACCAGATTACCGTTGGCGTCGCGGTACTTGGGCAGGTTCATGAACGCGCCCTGAAGTGCGGTGACGAAGGCGTTGCTGTCCATATCCCGCCAGGCCACGTCCTGGGTCTGTAGGGAGATGAAGAAACCCTTGGCCGCGTTCTGCATGTTGGACATATCGCTGGTATTGCCCACCGGCAGCGACTGGAACTGGGAGAGATTGAAGCAGGTCTGGATGCCCAGAATGCTGCAGTTGCTGGAAGCGAACCCGCCCAGCAGTGCATCGGTCCAGCCCCCGGCGCAGCCCGAGGTACAGTTGAGCCCGTCACCGTTCTTGATACCGGCCATGGTGCCCCTAACCGGATCGGCCGTCCCGCCGGAATTGACCAATATGGCATCGGCTTCGACAATGCTGCTGCGGTACACGCCGGCCAGAAACAGCGCGCTCTGCTGCAGTAAATTCGACTTGTTGTAGATGGCATCGCCCGTGCCCTTGATATGCACAGGGATGTTGCCGGTCAGGCTCTGGATATCGCCAGACAGCGTGCCCTTGGCCTCGCCGAAACCGATACGCACCCCGACTACACGATTTCCATCGTAGGCCAGTTCCAGGAAGGGGTTGGCGATCTTGAACGGGTTGACGGTGTCATTAGGCCCCACCGTCCCCAGTGCGAAATTGTTGATCAGGATGTCGGAGGAACCCGCTAGCTCGCCGGCCCGGTTGTACTGCCCAAGCTGCAGTTTCTTAATGTTCAGCTGGGTATCGATATTCAGTCCGAAGTTGACTCGGGTGTAATTGATACCTGCATTGCTGTCGGTGGTGAGGTTGATAAACGCCTGTCCGGTGACGGCCGACAGCTCGTCGTCCGCCAGCTCCTCCAGCTTGGCCTGAGCCACCGGCGCGACCAGCAGCGAGGCGCACAGCAATGCCAGAGCATGCTTGGCGAAACGGCAGGACTGGCGCATGGCGGAACCCCTTTTCTTATGGTGGCGGTCGAGCGCTCCGACTCGAGCCCTTAAGGCCACTATAGGGACGCCTGCGCCAGGACGGCCCGACCCATAGTCGAGAAAAGGACGTCCAATAGCCGCCTGCCGCGGCGCGATCAGGGCGGCGGTGTTACCGCCGGCAACAGCGGCGTAACACCCACCCGTCAGCCCTGGCGGAACAACGCCAGCAGGTGCTCGGCAATAGTGCCGCGGATGGCGTCGATGCTCAGCTGCGAACAGTGCGCCAGCTTGTGCGGGTTGATCCGGTGCAGGTGCAGCGACGGCATGCGCGCCTCGTACTCGCGCAGATCGCCCTTCACCAGCACCGGCAGGAAATGCTCGCCGCGTGCGCGGTAACGCTCGATCAGCAGGCGCAGGCCGTCCTGGAACGGCAGCTCGCGCGAGGCCACCAGGCGAAACTCGCCCGGCACCTTGAGGTACAGCCCGGTCTCGCCTACCGCCTCGCCCGGCAGGATATGTACCCCGGTGGCTTCCACGGCGTCGGCCGGGATATCGTGAAAGGTGTCGTGCCAGGCCAGCTCGTCCGGCAGGATGGTGATGCTGCCCGCCTCCTGCGGCACCACGAAGCTGTAGTTGCTGTAGAGCTTTTCCACGTAGCTGGAATAGATGCACAGGCGGTTTTCGAAGCGCTTGAGAAAGGCGATGGCCTCGCTGCGGTCGGTGATGGCATCCAGCTCCCAGTCCAGGTCGCGCTGGTGCTGCAACTCTTGCCAACAGGCGTCGATACTCAGGGCGGTGGCGGGCATGGGCGAACTCTGGCGGCAAGGCTACGCGCAGCTCTTTGCAGAAAGTGCGCCAGCCGCCAGGCAGCGCTTTTTCCACCCATATCAAGGACTTGCCCGGCCCATCCGGGCCCGCCGCGTCCCAATGTGCCGCAACGCGTCACCTGCCTCTGATCGACTCGCGCTCAAACCCGGCACCCGCCTTGCAGTACAATCGCCTCTTTTCACTTGCCTGGACCCGGCGCCTCGATGATCGATCCCAAGCGCGTATTGCGCGCCCTCGCCGAACACTGGACGTTGCTCGAACCGCTCTGCGAGCGTTTCGACGCCGGCACCCTGAGCCTGGTGGAGCTGCGCGGCCAGCTCGCCGCGCAATTGCCCGACGCCACGCCCAGCGACACCACCGCCCTGCTCGACACCTGGATCCGCCTGGACATCCTGGTACCGGTGGCCAAGAGCCCCAACCGCTTCGAGCTCAACGCGCAGATCCACGACTTTCTCGCCTACCTGCGCCGCGAGCACCGCCTCGGCCTGTGCCTGGAGATCGAAGCCTACCTGCGCCACCTGGAGCGCCTGGCCGGCTATATCCAGGACGCCTTCGAAGTGCGCGATGCCAACGACCTGGCGCGTCAGTTGCGTCTGCTCGATATGCGCGTGCGCGACGTGCTGAAGAAGCTGGCCAACGACGAGCAGGCGCTGGTGGGCGTGGCCGACCGGGCCAAGACCTCGGACCGGCAGATTCCCCTGCGCCAGCGCTACGCCGAGGTGCTGGCCACCTGGGACGAATATGTCGAACCGATGATCCAGCTGGTCGCCGCCGACGGCGCCTTCGAACAGGGCGTGCGCCGGGTCGAACAGGTGCTGCTGCGCCTGCTCGGCGACCAGCAGCGCCTCGGCCAGCTGGTCGACGACGACCTGCTGCTGCGCACCCACGCGCGCATCCTGGAAATGCAGACCACCGCCCAGCTGACCCTGCGCAAGGCCCGCGAACTGCTGCTGCCGCTGCGCGAGGAAGCCCGCCGGCACAACGCCGTGACCCGAGGCGCGGCGCTGGCGCTGTCGGTGATCCGCAAGAAGGGTATCGACGCCGTGCCGCAGGCGGCCATGCCGCTGTTCACCCGGCCGCAGAGCAACTTCCTCGGCAGCGCCAGCCAGGTCGAAGCCTACGTCTACGCCCTGGCCCGCTTCGAAGCCAAGCCGGCGCATTTCCCCAAGGCCAGCGGCGGTCGCAAGGGCGGCGCGCCCAAGGCGCCGAAGACCGCGCGAGAGATGATCGAACGCTGCGAACAGGCCCTGCCACTGCCAGACCTGATGGCCTGGCTGCTGGAACAGGAGCCGGAAGGTGCCACCGACGAGCTGCTCTACTGGTTCTCGCGCCTGTCGCGCGAGTCGCGTTTCCAGCGCGAGCGTCTGGAACGCCGCCAGTACCTGACCCGCGAGCACGAGGTCAGCCTCAGCTCCTATGCCCTGGTAGGCCAGCCCAATGCCTGAGTACTACGTAGGGTGGACAACGCTTTTTTTGTCCACCTTGGCGATTGCCGGGCGGTGGACGGATGAAGCGTCGTCCACCCTACCCCCTGCTCAAGACTCCGTAGGGTGCGCTGTGCACACCATAACCGACGACCCGGTGCGCACGGCGCACCCTACTCGGCTCCACTAGCCAACGGATTGCCATGAACATCGATCTAAAAGAAATGACCCAGCTCGCGGCCGCCTTCCGCGACCTGTTCAAGGGCTACCACATCTCGCGCAGCGAGCCGGAGTGCTACGCCCAGCTGTCCAGCATGCAGGACCAGTACCGCGCGCTGTTCCGCGCCCTCGGTTTCGAGCTGGTGTGCGACCCGCGCGGCTTCTACTACTTCGTCCCCGAGCAGGTCGCCCCACAGGTGAACAAGACCGCCCAACGCCTGGCGCTGTTCACCTTTATCCTCGTGGAGCATCTCGCTGACCAGGGCCGCGACCCATTGAGCGTGCTCGACGGCGGCAGCATCGGCCGTGACGAGCTGCCGGCGCTGCTGGACAAGTACCGCGACCTGTTCCTGCAAGCCGAGGTGACCACCTTCGAGGAGCTGGAAGACAAGATCATCCGCCGCCTCATCCAGCTCGGCTTCGCCGAGGACAGCAACGGCGTGTATCGCTTCCTGCCGCCGATGCACCGCTTCCTCGACGTCTGCCTGTCGGTGCAGCACGACCGCGACCTGGCCGCCAGCCTGCACAGCAGCGACCTGCCGCTGCCGGCACCGGTGCTGCTGGACGATGACGGCGATGCAGACGCGACCGCTGTCATCGATATCGAAGAATCCGAGGAAGATGCCCTGGCCCGCGCCATGGCCGACGAACGCGCCGCACAGGAGATGGACGCATGAGCCAGGAACGCTACGGCATCCGCCGCTTCGCCCTGCTGAACACCGCCGGCTACAGCCTCGGCCTGTTCCCGCTGGAAAACCCGCTGTCGGTCTACGGCGCCAACAACCTGGGCAAATCCGCCTCGATCAACGCCCTGCAGTTCCCCATCCTGGCGCGCATGTCGGACATGAGCTTCGGCAAGTACAGCCTGGAAGCCTCGCGCAAGTTCTACTTCGCCAGCGACACCAGCTACATCCTCGTCGAAGTCGCCCTGCCCCATGGCCCGCACGTGATCGGCGTGGCCGGTCGCGGCCCGGGTGGCGGCTTCGGCCACCAGTTCTTCGCCTACGCCGGCGAGCTGGACCTGGAGCACTACCAGCAGAACGGCACCTGCCTGCGCCAGCGCGAACTGTTCAAGAACCTTGGCCAGGCCGGCATCACCGCCTACGAACTCAAGCCCGACGAACTGCGTCGCCTGCTGGTCGGCGGTCACACCAGCATCCCGCTGGACCTGACCCTGATTCCGCTGCGCTCGACCAGCGAGCAGAGCTTGAAGACCTTCCGCGCGCTGTTTATCAACCTCCTGCACATGCGCGAGATCACCGCGGCCAAGCTCAAGCAGCTGTTCCTCGATGCCTTCGAGCACAGCCTGCGCTCGGGTAGCGTCGACTATATCGCCGCGACCGAAGAAGCCTTCCGCGACGTGCGCCGCATGGAGCAGGACTACCAGGCGCTGGTCACCGCCGGCCCCTTGATCGAAGCCCTGGCCTCGGGCGTGACCCAGCGCGAAGTGCTGCGCGGCAAGCTGCATCGCCTCTCGCCGCTGCTCGACAACCTGCTGGGCACCTGGCACGACTACGCCGATGCGCGCAAGGAAGAGCTGGTGATCCAGGCCGAGCACTACCGCAACGAGCAGGACGGCCTGCAGAACGAGCAGCGCGGCGGCACGGCCGAGCTGATGCGCCTGGAGCGCGAGATCAGCGAGATCCAGCGCTGGCTGGGCGAGCTTTCCGTGCTGAAGAACCGCTTCGCCCTGGTGGAAAGCGCCAAGGTGCTGGAAGAGCAGCTGCTCGCCGCCAAGGACGCCCACGACGAACTGGCCGGCGCCCTGGCGCAGTCGCGCCAGTTCTCCAGCGAAGACCTGGACGAGCGCCTGCGCGACCTGGAAAAACGCCTCAAGTCGGTCAAGCAGCAACTCGACCACGCCGACAACAACAGCTACTCGCGCCTGCGCGAGGAATTCAGCCAGCAGGACGTCGACCGCCTGATGCGCCTGTTCAACGGTCAGCTGTTCAGCCTGCCGCTGGGCGAGAAAGGCATCCAGGCCGACGGCGACGACTGGGTCAAGGCCGTCGAGGCGGTGCTGGACCGCTTCAAGGGCGACACCTTCGCCGTGCCGGGCCTGTCCATCGACCTCAGCCATATCGAACCACCTGCACTGCAGGCGCTGGCCGACCGCGCCGCCCTGCGCGATCAGAAGGATCGTCTGGAGCGCGAGCTCAAGCAGCTCAAGACCCAGCAGTCGGTAGCCGCCGACCGCGCCGCCAGCAAGGCCCAGGCCGAGACGCTGTACCAGGCCGTGCTGGACGCACAGAAAGCGCTGGAAGACTTCCGCAAGAGCCAGACCCTGGCCGCCGAGGAGCCGCAGAAGCTGGAGCGCCTGGCCGAACTGGAAGGCGCGCAGGACGAACTCAAGCGCGCGAGCGATGCCTTCGCCGAACGCGTACAGCAACTGTCCGCCAAGCTGCAACTGGTCGGCCGCCAACTGGCCGATCTGGAAGCCAAGGAACGCACCCTGGAAGACGCCCTGCGCCGTCGCCAGCTGCTGCCGGCCGACCTGCCCTTCGGCACGCCGTTTATGGAGCCGGTGGACGATTCGCTGGACAACCTGCTGCCGCTGCTCAACGACTACCAGGACACCTGGCAGGCGCTGCAGCGCATCGACGGCCAGATCGAAGCGCTCTACGCCCAGGTGCGCCTGAAAGGCGTGGCCAAGTTCGACAGCGAAGACGACGTCGAGCGTCGCCTGCAGCTGCTGGTCAACGCCTATGCCCACCGCCAGGACGAAGCCCTCACCCTGGCCAAGGCGCGTCGTGCGGCGGTCACCGATATCGCCCGTACCCTGCGCAATATCCGCAGCGACTATGACAACCTCGAGCACCAACTGGCGCTGTTCAACCGCGAGATCAACAAGCGCCAGGTCTCCAACCTGCAGAGCTTTCGCATCGTCCTGGCGCCGAACAAGGAAGCCCTGCGCCATATCGATCAGATCATCCACAGCGCCGGACAGTACGAAGAGGGCGAGACCCTGTCGGTGTTCGACCTGTCGCAATCGGCCGATCAGGACGCCAAGAACGAAGAAGCCAAGGACTACCTGTCGCGCCTGGTCGCCGCCAACGGCAACCAGCTCGGCCTGAAGGATCTGTTCGAACTGGCCTTCGAGATCACCAAGGTGCATGGCCAGCCGATCATCCACACCGACATCGATGGCGCCGCATCCAACGGCACCACCATGACCATCAAGGCACTGACCAACATGTACCTGTTGCTGCACCTGATGGACCGCGAGCAGGCCGGGCGCATCCGCCTGCCCTACTACCTCGACGAGGCGGCGGACATCGACGAACGCAACCAGCAGGCGCTGATTGAAACCAGCCTGCAGCTCGGCTTCGTGCCGATCCTGGCTTCGGTGAAGCCACAGGTCTCGGCCCACGTGGCCATCGACCTGGAAGGCGGCAGCGGCCCCAACGGCATCTACATCGACGAGGCGGACTGGAAGTTCATCAAGCCCCGCGAGACTGCCAAGGTGCAGGCGCCGCAGCAGGAAGAAGCGGTCGAGCCGGCTTGAAGCTCAAGCCCCTCCCAAGGTTCACACGACCGTAGAAGCGGCTTCAGCCGCGAGCTTTCATAAGCCCAATGAAAAAGGCCGCTCGATGCGGCCTTTTTCATTTCTACAGTTTGCTCACTGCTCCAGCACGATCTTCGGCGCCCACTGCATCCAGCCGTCCTCGGGCTCATCGAACAGCGCAAAGGTCTGCCCCGGCTGCGCCGGCCCGCCCATTTCCGGGTTGTTCGGCGTGGCGAAGGCAATACCGCCCTCGATCAGCGCCTCCAGCGACTCGGTCCGCACCTTGACGCCCTTGAACAGCCCGGCATCCACGCCGATGCCGCTGGCATTCCAGAAGCGGCTGCCGCTGCGCACCAGCGGTGCATAACGCGGCTCGATCAGCACATGGATCAGCACCCGATCCGAGGTCGGCCCCAGTTCGAAGTTCACCACCTTGCCCACCGGGATTTCACGATAGCTGACCAGTACGCCGGGCTTGATCGAGCCGCGCCGCGCTGCGCTGAGCACCAGGCGCAGGCCCTCTTCACGCGCACTCTGACTGGGCGGGCTGCCCAATGCGGTGAACTCCAGCCGCCGCGCGCCCGGCTTGGCTGCCGGCTGCACTTCCAGGTACTGACCGCTGACCAGGGTACCCAGGTTGGCGGCGCGGGTCAGACTCAGTTCCGGCTTGATCACCCAGAACTGCGTGCCCTCGCGGGCGATACGCTCGGCGGCCTCGGTGATGCGCACGCCCAGCACCACGGCCTGCAGGTCATCGGTGAGGCTCATGCTCTCCACCTTGCCGACCTCCAGGCCCTTGTAGCGGATCGCCGTGCCGGGTTGCAGGCCGTCGCCATTGGCGACCCGGATGCTGATCGGTTGCCCAGGTTGCAGGGCGCTATCGCGATCGGCGTACAGGTTGAAACGCTGCACCCGCCGGTCGCTCCTGGCCGCCTGCGGCTCGGGGGTCTCGAAGGCGATGCCGCCGGCCAGCAAGGTCTGCAGCGACTCGCTCTTCACCTCCACCCCCGACAGCCCGCCCTTGAGGGTGATGCCGCTGGCATTCCAGAAGCGGGTCGAGGAGTTGACCAGATGGCTGTACTCCGGCTCGATGTGCACGCCCAACACCACCTGGCGGTCATCGCGCGACAACTGGAAGCTCTGCACCGAGCCCACCTTGATCTGCCGGTAGAGGATCGGACTGCCCACCTCCATGGACCCCAGGTTATCGCTGAACAGCACCAGGTGCAGCCCCGGCGCGCCCAGATCCAGCGGCGGCGCCTTGGGCCGCGCCACGAACTCGCGCAGCGGCGGATTGCCGCTTTCGCCGGGACGAATGGCGATGTAGTTGCCCTTGACCAGCGCCTCCAGACCGGTGATGCCGGCCAGCGAGATCGACGGTCGGACCACCCAGAAATCGGTGCCCTCGACCAGGTAGTCCTCGGTACGCGGGTCGAGCATCAGCTCCACCTGAGCGCCGCCCAGGTCGGCATCGACCTTGAACGTCTTCATGTGGCCGACCTGGATGCCCTTGTACATCACCGGCGTGCGTCCCGGCTCCAAGCCTTCGAAGTCGTGCAGCTTCAGCGCGACGCGGATACCGGCCTGCGCCGCGTCGTAGTCCTCGTAGAGGCGGAAGGGAATGCTCGGATCGGTGGCCGGACTGTCCTTGCGGTGCTCCGGCGTGGCGAAGGCGATACCGCCGGCGACTATGCTGGCCAGCGACTCGGTACGCAGCTTGACCCCGGTCAGACCGGCATCGATGGACACGCCGCTGGCGTTCCAGAAGCGCGTGTGCTTGCGCACCAGGCTGGCGTACTGCGGCTCGATGAACAGTTTCACCTCGACCGTGCTCTGATCCGCGCCCAACACGTAGCTCTTCACCCGACCGACCTGGATCTGCTTGTAGAACACCGGACTGTCCTTGCTCAAGGAGCCGAGACGTTCGGCATGCAGGGTCAGGTGCAGACCGGGCACGTCGTCCGCCAGCGGCGGCGCCTCGGGCAACGCGGTGTACTTGCGCGCCGGCTCGCCCTCCCCCGGGCTGACGGCGATGTAGTTGCCGGACACCAGGGTCTCCAGCCCGGTAATCCCGGCCAGGGTGACGCTGGGCTTGACCAGCCAGAAACGCGTGCCGCTGAGCAGATGAGGCTCGGTGTCCTTGTCCATCTCCAGCGTGGCGATCACCCCGCGCCGCTCGCCGCTGCGATCAAGCGCCAGTTCGGTGACCTTGCCGATGGCGATGCCCTTGTAGATCACCTCGGTCTTGCCGACCTGGATACCGGAGCCGTTCTCGAACAGCACCTGAATCTCGATGCCGGCTTGCGAATAGGCGCGCCAGGCCAACCAGGCCCCTATCGCCAGGGCGAGCAGGGGCAACACCCAAATGGCAGACCAGTTGGAAGCCGGTCGAGTCTTGGCCGTTGGCAGATCAGTCATGGTCAGGTTCCGTGTTGTCCCAGATCAGGCGGGGGTCGAATGTCAGGGCGGCGAGCATGGTCAGAATCACCACGCTGGCGAAGGCGGCGGCACCGGCATTCGGCTCGATGCTGGCCAGGCTGCCGAAGTTCACCAGCGCGACCAGGATGGCGATGACGAAGATATCCAGCATCGACCAGCGGCCGATCCACTCGATGAAGCGATACATGAGAATGCGCTGGCGCGCCGACATCGGCTGATGACGCTGCACCGAGTACAGCAGCAAGGCGATGCCGACCAGCTTGAAGGTCGGCACCAGGATACTGGCGACGAACACCACCGCAGCAATCGGCAGCATGTCGTACTGGATCAGCTCGATCACCCCGCCCATGATGGTCGACGGTGCCCCCTTGCCCAGGCTGTTGACCGTCATGATCGGCAGCAGGTTGGCCGGGATATAGAGAATCGCCGCGGTCAGCAGCAACGCCCAGGTGCGTGCCAGACTGTCGGGCCTGCGCGCATGCACCCGCGCACCGCAGCGGCTGCAATACTGGTGCTTGACGTCTGGGTCGACAGGGTTGAGCTGATGGCACTCATGGCAAATCAGCAATCCCGCATCAATCGCCCGCATGAATGTCCTCCCCGGACAAGGCTTCCCAGATCTGATGTGGCGACATGGTCACCTCCAGCCACACCTGCACCAACAGCAGCGCGACGAAACAGAACAATCCCAAGCCGAGGCTCAGGTCGGCCAGATCCATCAGCTTGACTATCGCCACCAGGATGCCCATCAAATAGACCTCGAGCATGCCCCATTCGCGCATATGGTGATAAATGCGATAGAGCAGCAAACCATAGCTGCGTCCGAAATCCAGGCGAATGCTTAGCAGCACCAACAGCTGGCACAGCAGCTTGAGCAGCGGCACCGCCATGCTGCAGAGAAAGACCACCAGGGCGATGCCCTGCATGCCGCTGTCGTAGAGCCCTACAACGCCACTCCAGACCGTATCCTCGGTGGTCTGCCCCAACAGGTTGAGCTGCATGATCGGCAGAAAGTTGGCCGGTACATAGAGCAGCAGGGCCGCGATCACCAGTGCCAGACTGCGCCTAATCACGCGGTGCCGGTGGCGGAACAGTTCATAGCCACAGCGCGGGCATGCCGCGCTTTCGCCATCGCTCAAGCTCGGCTTGTGCATCAGCAGATCGCACTCATGGCAAGCGACCAACGCCTCCAGCGGAAACATCATTAGCCGCTGCTCGGTAGCCGAATCAGACATGAAGTCCCCCAGGTAATATCGACCTATTCTAGACGAGCCACGGCAACGGACATACACAGGCGAACGGCGTCTCTCATGGCACAAGGTATGCCACGACTTTCCGACGCACAAAGAAGAAACCCCAGACCGCGTTGGCG
>NZ_RFFK01000050.1 GCF_003696305.1 Pseudomonas sp. AOB-7
AGCTCCTTGCCGGTGCCGGTCTCGCCGCGCAGCAGCACCGTGGCGTCGAGCTGCGCGGCACGGCGCGCCTGGCGTTTCACTTCGCTGGCCGCCGCGCTGGCGCCGATAAAGCCGGCGATGGTGTAGCGCGCGCGACGCGCCTTGGCCAGCTCGTGCTGGGTGGCGAGCAGCTGGCTCTGCAGCTGGTTGTACTTGGCCATCAGCGGCTTGAGATGGCGGGCGCGGTCGAACAGCACGAAGCCGAGGGCGCCGACCAGGGTGCCGTCCGCGTCGCGCAGGGGAATGCGGGTGACCACGAAGTGCTCGTCGCCGAAGGCCATCAGGTCGAGCATGCTCGGCTGACCGCTTTCCACCACCTCGCGCAGGCGGCTGGCCGGCAGCACCTCTTCGACCTCCTTGCCCAGCGCGCTGCGCGGGTCGCTGATGCCGACCTTCTGCGCGTACTTGTCGTTGATCCAGACGATGCGCGCCTGGCGGTTGACCGCGATGGTGCCCTCGCACTGGGCGTCGAGGTGGTCGAACAGCAGCGGCATGGCCACGGCGCGAAAGCGCTCCGGCGACACGCCGATGATCAGGCCGTGCTGGTCGAGGTCGTCGCGGGAAATGGCCATGG
>NZ_RFFK01000051.1 GCF_003696305.1 Pseudomonas sp. AOB-7
CGGTATCGAGAACCTTGGTTTTACGCAAAGAAGTATCCATCTCTATCTCCATGATTACGCTCCATGGGGAGATGGTGGATGCCGGTATTTATCGCAGCAACTTGCTGTGGCGTAGTCTGGTGCAGGGCTGCTTCCGGCCCAGGCTGTGTTGAAGCTCCCGCTCCGAAGTACCAGATGAATCGTTAGAGGTAGAAGCAATGAAATTTCCAGTCGTACTGCACAAAGACGCTGATTCGGACTATGGGGTGACTGTGCCCGGCGTGCCGGGCTGTTTCTCGGCAGGCGCCACTGTCTCGGAGGCTCTGGAAAACACACAGGAAGCCCTAGCCCTTCACTTTGAAGGCTTGGTGGCTGATGGTGATCCGCTCCCGCGTGCGCATGAAGTAGACGCGCATATGGGGAATCCCGACTATGCCGGCGGTGTGTGGGCTGTAGTCGATTTCGATGTGACCCCGTATCTGGGGAAAGCTGTTCGCTTTAATGCCACCCTGCCGGAAAATCTGCTGCAGCGGATTGACGAGATGGTGAAGAAAGATCACCGCTATGCCTCCCGCTCTGGCTTTTTGGCCACTGCGGCATTGCGGGAACTGTCGGTGGCATAAGCAGACAA
>NZ_RFFK01000052.1 GCF_003696305.1 Pseudomonas sp. AOB-7
CGCACGTCGGAGTTGCGCCAGCGCACGCTGAGGTTCTTCAGGCTGCCTTCCTGGATGGTGTAGGCCAGCTCGGACTCGCGGCCCCACTCCTCGGCGTCGGTGCGGCCGCCGGCGTGGATCTTGGAGCCGCTGACGTAGCGGTTCATCAGGGTCAGGCCGGGGATGCCGAGGCCGGCGAAGTTGTAGTCGTGGCGGATCTGCCAGGAACGCTCTTCGGGGGCGTCGTAGCTGTTGGTGAAGCCGTCGTTGACCAGGGTGCCGCCGCTGGTGCCGTCGATGCGCAGGAACTTGCTGTCGCCGTCCAGGTGCTGGTAGGCGAGCATGAAGCTGTTGTTGCCGGTCTTGGCGGTGAACGCGCCCTGGTAGACCTTGTTGTCCAGCTTGCCGGCCTTGGCCGCGCCTTCGTCCTTGCCGTCGAAGTAGCCGAGGTTGGCGCCCAGCACCCAGTCGCCCACCGGCTGGCTGTGGGTCAGCTGCAGGTAGCTCTGCTGGTAGACGTCTTCCAGGCGCGCGTGCCAGACGCCGAGCAGGGTGTTGTTGGCGTTGAAGCGGTATTCGCCGCCGGCGAAGTTGAAGTCGTCGCCCTCGACGCCGCC
>NZ_RFFK01000053.1 GCF_003696305.1 Pseudomonas sp. AOB-7
TCACGATCCATGACCCAGGCAAGGAGAGCACTCATGCCAACACCCGCGTATCTGTCCCTCGAAGGCACCAAACAAGGTCTGATCACCGCTGGCACCTTCACCGAGGACTCGGTCGGCAACATTTTCCAGGAAGGTCATGAGGACCAGATTCTGGTGCAAGCCTACAACCACCAGGTCATCATCCCGCGCGACCCGCAGTCCGGCCAACCGACCGGCCAGCGCGTACACAAGCCGCTGATGATCACCAAGGTCTTCGACAAGTCCTCGCCGCTGATCTTCAACGCCCTGACCTCCGGCGAGCGTCTGAACAAGTGCCGTCTGGAGTGGTACCGCACCTCCTCCACCGGTACCCAGGAGCACTACTTCACCATCGAACTGGAAGACGCCGTGATCGTCGACGTCCAGTCGCGCATGCCGAACTGCCAGGACCCGAACATGGCGCACTTCACTCACCTGGAAGACGTCTACTTCACCTACCGCAAGATCGTCTGGACCCACGAAGTCTCCGGTACTTCCGGCTCCGACGACTGGCGTACCCCGATCTCCGC
>NZ_RFFK01000054.1 GCF_003696305.1 Pseudomonas sp. AOB-7
TCGCGCAGGGGGGCTTGGTAATCGGCCATATTGCAATCTCTCGGATGATGCGGGCATGCACGATGCCGTGATGGATGAAGTGCCGGCCGGATCAGCCGGCGCCAAGCGCCGGCCAGGCCAGCGGCAGTGAGCGCTCGCGCGGCGCGGGCTCGAGCAGGCTGTCCAGGGCCGCCAGTAGCAGTGCGCCGAGGGCGTCCTGGCGCTGCTGCGCGGTCAGGTCCGGGCACGCCGGCGGCAGGTTGTTGAGCCAGGTGACCAGCGCCTGCACGCCGAACCGCAGCCGGGCCGGCGCCCCGCCCGCTCCGGCCTCCAGCAGCAGGTGCGCCAGGCGCTCTTCGTAGGCTTCGCGCAGCACCTGGATACGCCGGCGATGGGCCGGCGTCAGGCAGCGCAACTCCTGCTCGGCCAGCTGAAACTGGGCCGGGCGTCGTTCGTGCAAGGCGATATGGCGTTGCAGCAGCTGCTCCAGGCGCTCCCGGGCACTGCCCCTGGCAACACGACGCGGCGCGCCCAGCAGTTCCTCGTAGAGCTCCTCGATCA
>NZ_RFFK01000055.1 GCF_003696305.1 Pseudomonas sp. AOB-7
AAGACCGTGGCGGCGATGGCGCCGCAGCACGTGTGCATATAAGGTCGTCAGAGACAGTACGTGTCAATGGCGTCCTTGTTACCAGGCTCTTGCGCAAAGATCGACAAGGTCGCGCGTTGCCAGCCTGGCACACCTACCGGTGCCTGGTTGGCGATGAACTGTTCCTGCTCAGCAGCACCAACCCAAAGTCATTCGGCAGTCGACACTTCGGTCCGGAATCTGTCGGCGGGGTGATCGCTCGGATGCAGATCTTCTGATCGGGCTCGTGTCGATGAGCTGGCCGTTATCGCGTCGATCTGGATGTCGATAGCGTGTGCTCAGCCTGCGCATTCAAGCACTGCGGACCTGCGGTTACCTCTGCCCTCGTCTACCGCCTAGAGACTGCGAGATCCTTAGTATCCCCCAGCCTGATTACCTGCTCAGGCGCACAAAGGCACGGAAAAAGCGGAGGGCA
>NZ_RFFK01000056.1 GCF_003696305.1 Pseudomonas sp. AOB-7
AGCGCGGAGATGGTCAACCTGATCCGCGAGGCGCAGGTGTTCAGGCCCACATTGCGCGCGGCGTTCGCCATCAACCGCCGCGTCAGTACCACGGTAATCGGCCGTGAAGCGCGCGGCGCGTTGGCCGATCAACCGCTGCCGGCACTGCAGGCGGAAGTGCGCCAGCGAATCGTCTTCGCCGAGAGCGTGGCGGCCGGTCGCCTGGCGCGTGAGCTGGCGCCAGACAGCGCCGCCGCGCGCGAGGTCAGCAGCCTGGTCGACGAGTTGCTGAGGTGGTCGTCATGAGCGGCAAGCGTATCGGGATCGGTGCACGCCCGTTGGCCGATCCGCACGCCGAAGCCTGGATACGCCAGGACGTCGCCGTCGACAGCGACAAGGCCGAGCGCTACAGCGCCCGGCTGA
>NZ_RFFK01000057.1 GCF_003696305.1 Pseudomonas sp. AOB-7
TGGTCTGTCCCGGGCTGAGTGGACACTGACTTAAGGTGGATAATGCCCACCGCAAGGAGTGTTCATGACCCAGACCAGACGACGTTTTCCCGAATCCTTCAAACGCGAGGCGGTAGACCAGGTGCTTGCCGGTACACCGCTTCGTCATGTCGCTGAGACGCTCGGCATCGCTGAAAGCCTGCTGGGCAAATGGAGGCGCCAGTACGAACAGCAAGGTGACGATGCCTTTCCGGGCAATGGCAAGCAGCGCGGTGAGAGTGCGGAGCTGCGTCGGCTACGCCAGCAACTGGCTCAGGTCACCATGGAGCGCGATGTTTTAAAAAACCGCCTCCCCGGCGCTCCGCGC
>NZ_RFFK01000058.1 GCF_003696305.1 Pseudomonas sp. AOB-7
CGCGAGGTTTCCTTGTACTTGTCGTGCATGTCGGCGCCGGTGTCGCGCATGGTGCGAATCACCCGGTCCAGCGAGATGTGGTGCTCGCCGTCGCCGCGCAGGGCCATCTGCGCCGCGTTGATCGCCTTCACCGCGGCGATCGCGTTGCGCTCGATGCACGGCACCTGCACCAGCCCGCCGACCGGGTCGCAGGTCAGCCCCAGGTTGTGTTCCAGGCCGATCTCGGCGGCGTTTTCCAGTTGCTCGGGGCTGGCGCCGAGCACTTCGGCCAAACCCGCCGCGGCCATGGCGCAGGCCGAGCCCACCTCGCCCTGGCAGCCGACTTCGGCGCC
>NZ_RFFK01000059.1 GCF_003696305.1 Pseudomonas sp. AOB-7
CATGCAAGACGTCGTCATAGTCGCCGCCACCCGCACCGCCATCGGCAGCTTCCAGGGCAGCCTGGCCGAGATTCCCGCGCCCGAGCTCGGCGCCATCGTGATCAAACGCCTGCTGGAGCAGACCGGCCTCGACGCCGCCCAGGTCGATGAAGTCATCCTCGGCCAGGTGCTCACCGCAGGCTCCGGGCAGAACCCCGCACGCCAGGCGGCGATCCGCGCCGGCCTGCCGCATGCCGTGCCGGCCATGACCCTGAACAAGGTCTGCGGCTCGGGCCTGAAGGCCCTGCACCTGGCCACCCAGGC
>NZ_RFFK01000006.1 GCF_003696305.1 Pseudomonas sp. AOB-7
TGCCAAGATCGTCGAGTAATCGGTTGATCCGTTAAAGAGAAAAGGGCCCTTCGGGGCCCTTTTCTTTTGAACTGGTTAAAAGTTGACACCCCCTGGGGCCATCCGTACAATTGCGCCTCCTTTCGGCGGGCGTAGTCCGTCCGCAGGGATTAGCAGCTTGGAATCTGAGGTCAAAATGCAAAACCAACAAATCCGTATTCGGTTGAAGGCTTTTGACCATCGCCTGATCGATCAATCTACCCAGGAAATCGTGGAAACCGCGAAACGTACTGGTGCTCAGGTGCGTGGTCCGATTCCTCTGCCTACTCGTAAGGAGCGGTACACCGTTCTGATTTCTCCGCACGTCAACAAAGACGCGCGCGATCAGTACGAAATCCGCACTCATAAGCGTGTGCTGGACATCGTTCAGCCGACGGACAAAACCGTCGACGCGCTGATGAAGCTCGACCTTGCGGCAGGCGTGGAAGTGCAGATCAGCCTCGGCTAAAACCTGGCGGTTTTAGTCGTGTAACGCTCTGAAATGGGCGGCCATAGCGGGTGAAAGCCCCGTACACTCATGAGGTTTACAACATGACTATTGGTGTAGTCGGTCGTAAGTGCGGCATGACCCGCATTTTCACCGAAGAAGGTGTCTCCATTCCGGTCACGGTCATCGAGATCGAGCCGAATCGCGTCACCCAGTTCAAAAACGAGGAGTCCGATGGCTACCGTGCAGTGCAGGTCACTGTCGGCGAGCGTCGCGCCTCGCGCGTCAGCAAGGCTCAGGCCGGTCACTTCGCCAAGGCGAACGTCGCGGCAGGTCGTACCGTTCTGGAATTCCGTCTTGAAGAAGGCGACTACCAGGCAGGCGATCTGATCAACGCTGAAATTTTCCAAGCTGGTCAACTGGTGGATGTCACCGGTCAGTCCAAAGGTAAAGGCTTCGCCGGTACCATCAAGCGTTGGAACTTCCGCGGCCAGGACAACACTCACGGTAACTCCGTTTCTCACCGTGTGCCGGGTTCCATCGGCCAGTGCCAGACCCCGGGTCGTGTATTCAAGGGCAAAAAGATGTCCGGTCATATGGGCGCTGAGCGCGTGACCGTGCAGTCCCTGGAAGTCATTCGCGTAGACGCCGAGCGTAACCTGCTGCTGGTCAAGGGTGCCGTTCCGGGCGCTACTGGCGGCGACGTTATCGTTCGTCCGGCTGTCAAGGCGTAAGGGGAGAATCTGAGATGCAATTGAATGTAAATGGCGCTCAGGCGATCGAAGTGTCCGATGCGACCTTCGGTGGCGAGTTCAACGAGACCCTGGTTCACCAAGCAGTCGTGGCCTACATGGCCGGCGGCCGTCAGGGCACCAAAGGCCAGAAGTCCCGTTCCGACGTTTCCGGTGGCGGCAAGCGCCCGTGGCGTCAGAAGGGCACCGGTCGTGCCCGTGCCGGTACCACCCGTGGTCCGATCTGGCGTGGCGGTGGTGTGACCTTCGCAGCGTCAACCCGCAACCATGAGCAAAAGCTGAACAAGAAGATGTATCGCGCAGCTCTGCGCTCCATCCTTGCTGAGCTGGTGCGTACCGACCGTCTGGTCGTGGTCGAAGACTTCGCCGTTGATGCGCCGAAGACCAAGACCCTGTTGGCCAAGCTGAACGGCATGGGTCTGAACGATGTTCTGATCGTGTCCGATGCTGTTGATCAGAATCTGTACCTGGCTGCCCGCAACCTGCCGCACGTCGACGTTCGCGACGTTCAGGGTTCCGATCCGGTCAGCCTGATCGCGTACGAAAAGGTGCTGGTCACCGTTTCGGCCGTGAAGAAATTCGAGGAGCTGCTGGGATGAACCAGGAACGCGTATTCAAAGTGCTGCTTGGCCCGCACATCTCCGAGAAGGCCACGGTTCTGGCTGACAAGCAAGGTCAGTTCGTTTTCAAGGTCGCTACCGATGCGACCAAGCTGGAAATCAAGAAGGCCGTCGAAAGCCTGTTCAGCGTGAAGGTTGAGCGCGTCACTACCCAGAACGTTCTGGGCAAGAGCAAGCGCACCGCTCGCGGTCTGGGCAAGCGTAACGACTGGAAGAAGGCAGTTATCTCCCTTCAGCCGGGCCAAGATCTCGATTTCACCAGCAGTGCTGAGTAAGGAAGGGGTGCATCATGGCAATCGTTAAGTGCAAACCGACTTCCGCTGGCCGCCGTTTTGTGGTCAAGGTGGTCAACCAGGAGCTGCACAAAGGCGCTCCGTACGCTCCGCTGCTCGAGAAGAAGTCGAAGTCCGGCGGTCGTAACAACAACGGCCGTATCACCACGCGTCACGTTGGTGGTGGTCACAAGCAGCATTACCGTCTGGTCGACTTCCGTCGCAACGACAAGGATGGCATTCCGGCCACCGTCGAGCGCGTGGAATACGATCCGAACCGTACTGCTCACATCGCTCTGCTGAAGTACGCCGACGGTGAGCGTCGCTACATCATCGCGCCGAAGGGCGTGAGCGCTGGCGATCAGCTGGTAGCCGGCAACATGGCGCCGATCAAGCCGGGCAACAGCCTGCAGCTGCGCAACATTCCGGTAGGTTCGACCGTTCACGGTATCGAGCTGAAGCCGGGCAAAGGCGCACAGATCGCGCGTTCCGCTGGCGCTTCCGCGCAGCTGATCGCCCGTGAAGGTGCCTATGTGACTCTGCGTCTGCGCTCCGGCGAAATGCGCAAAGTCCTGGCCGAGTGCCGTGCGACCCTGGGCGAAGTCTCGAACTCCGAGCATAGCCTGCGTTCGCTGGGTAAGGCCGGTGCCAAGCGCTGGCGCGGTGTTCGTCCGACCGTTCGTGGTGTTGCCATGAACCCGGTTGATCACCCGCACGGTGGTGGTGAGGGTCGTACCTCCGGTGGTCGTCATCCGGTGTCGCCATGGGGCTTCCCGACCAAGGGCGCGAAGACCCGTGCTAACAAGCGCACCGACAACATGATCGTCCGTCGTCGCAAGTAAATAGAGGGATACGACAGTGCCACGTTCTCTGAAAAAAGGTCCTTTTATCGATCTTCACCTACTGAAGAAGGTCGAAGCGGCGGTGGAAAAGAACGATCGCAAGCCGGTTAAAACCTGGTCGCGCCGTTCCATGATCCTGCCGCAGATGGTCGGTCTGACCATCGCTGTGCATAACGGTCGTCAACATGTCCCGGTCCTCGTGAACGAAGACATGGTCGGCCACAAACTGGGCGAATTTGCCGGCACCCGTACCTATCGTGGTCACGTGGCCGACAAGAAAGCCAAGCGTTAAGGGGTAAGGAAATGGAAGTAGCCGCTAAGTTGTCGGGCGCTCGCATCTCCGCCCAGAAAGCCCGCTTGGTCGCCGACCAGATCCGCGGGAAGAAGGTGGGCGAAGCGCTCAACCTCCTGGCTTTCAGCAGCAAGAAAGCCGCCGAGATCATGAAGAAAGTGCTGGAGTCGGCCGTTGCCAACGCCGAGCACAACGAAGGCGCAGACGTCGATGACCTGAAGGTCAGCACCGTTTTCGTCAACGAAGGGCGTTCGCTTAAGCGCATCATGCCGCGTGCCAAAGGCCGTGCTGATCGCATCGTCAAGCGGTCTTGCCATATCACTGTCAAGGTTGCGGACAAGTAACGGAGTCGATCAGATGGGTCAGAAAGTACATCCCGTTGGCATCCGCCTGGGAATCGTCAAGGATCACACCTCGGTCTGGTATGCAGATGGTCGCAATTACGCCGACTACCTGAACGCCGACCTGAAGGTTCGTGCATACCTGCAAGACAAACTAAAAAGCGCGTCCGTAAGCCGTATCGACATCGCTCGTCCGGCACAAACCGCACGCATCACCATCCACACCGCTCGTCCCGGCATCGTGATCGGCAAGAAAGGTGAAGATGTTGAGAAGCTGCGTCAGGACCTGACCAAGCAAATGGGTGTGCCGGTGCACATCAACATCGAAGAGATCCGCAAGCCGGAGCTCGACGGTATGCTGGTTGCGCAGAGCGTAGCTCAGCAGCTGGAGCGTCGCGTTATGTTCCGTCGCGCCATGAAGCGCGCTGTACAGAACGCCATGCGCATTGGTGCCAAGGGCATCAAAATCCAGGTGAGTGGTCGTCTCGGCGGCGCTGAAATCGCCCGTACCGAGTGGTATCGCGAAGGTCGTGTGCCGCTGCACACCCTGCGTGCCGATATCGATTACGCCACCTACGAAGCGCACACCACCTACGGTGTGATTGGTGTCAAGGTTTGGATCTTCAAAGGCGAAGTGATTGGTGGTCGCCAGGAAGAGCTGAAGCCGCAAGCACCCGCTCCTCGTAAAAAAGCTGCTAAGTAAGGGGTACGCAAAATGTTGCAACCAAAGCGTACGAAGTTCCGCAAGCAGATGACCGGCCACAACCGTGGTCTGGCTCAGCGCGGTAGCAAGGTCAGCTTCGGCGAGTTCGCGCTGAAGTCTGTCGCCCGCGGTCGTCTCACCGCCCGTCAGATCGAGTCCGCTCGTCGTGCTCTGACTCGTCACGTCAAGCGTGGCGGCAAGATCTGGATTCGCGTGTTCCCGGACAAGCCGGTTACCAAGAAGCCTCTCGAAGTGCGGATGGGTAAAGGTAAGGGTGGCGTCGAATACTGGGTAGCCCAGATCCAGCCAGGCAAGGTCCTGTACGAGATCGAAGGCGTTTCCGAAGAGCTGGCGCGTGAGGCTTTCGCCCTGGCTGCTGCAAAGCTGCCGCTCGCCACCACCTTTGTTAAGCGGACGGTGATGTGATGAAAGCGACCGAACTTCGTGAAAAAACCGCACAGCAGCTGAACGAGCAACTGCTCGGCCTGCTGCGCGACCAGTTCAATCTGCGTATGCAGAAGGCAACTGGCCAGTTGGGGCAGTCTCACCTGCTCTCGCAAGTTAAGCGCGACATCGCTCGTGTGAAAACTGTGCTCAACCAGCAGGCAGGTAAGTGATCATGGCTGAAGCCGAAAAAACAGTCCGTACGCTGACCGGCCGTGTTGTCAGCGACAAGATGGACAAGACCATCACCGTTCTGATCGAGCGTCGCGTCAAGCACCCGATCTACGGTAAATACGTCAAGCGTTCGACCAAGCTGCACGCGCACGACGAGAACAACCAGTGCCACATCGGCGACAAGGTTTCCATCCGTGAAACCCGTCCGCTGGCCAAGACCAAGTCTTGGGCCCTGGTTGAAGTCCTCGAACGCGCAGTCGAAGTCTAAGGGCTAGGGGTCGGAGAAATTTTATGATTCAGACTCAATCCATGCTCGATGTGGCTGACAACAGCGGTGCACGTCGCGTCATGTGCATCAAGGTGCTGGGCGGCTCTCATCGTCGCTACGCCGGCATCGGCGACATCATCAAGGTCACCGTCAAGGAAGCAATTCCGCGCGGCAAAGTGAAGAAAGGTCAGGTCATGACCGCAGTGGTCGTTCGTACCCGTCACGGCGTTCGCCGTGCCGACGGTTCGATCATCCGCTTCGACGGCAACGCTGCTGTTCTGCTGAACAACAAGCAGGAGCCGATCGGTACCCGTATCTTCGGGCCAGTGACCCGTGAACTGCGTTCCGAGAAGTTCATGAAGATCGTCTCGCTCGCCCCTGAAGTGCTTTAAGGAGATCCGACATGCAAAAGATTCGTCGTGACGACGAGATCATCGTGATCGCCGGCAAAGACAAAGGTAAGCGTGGCAAGGTGCTCAAGGTTCTCGCTGACGACCGTCTGGTCGTTGGCGGCATCAACCTGGTGAAGCGCCATACCAAGCCGAACCCGATGTCGGGCGTTCAAGGCGGTATCGTCGAGAAAGAAGCGCCGCTGCACGCTTCCAACGTTGCCATCTTCAACTCTGAGACCAACAAGGCTGACCGCGTTGGCTTCAAGATCGAAGACGGCAAGAAAATTCGTGTCTTCAAGTCCACCCAGAAGCCGGTTGGCGCTTGAGAATCATAGGTAAAACACCATGGCACGACTGAAAGAGATTTACCGGAAGGAAATCGCGCCCAAGCTGAAGGAAGAACTGAAGCTGGCGAACGTGATGGAAGTTCCGCGCATCACCAAGATCACCCTGAACATGGGCCTGGGCGAAGCGATCGGTGACAAGAAAGTCATCGAGAACGCGGTTGCCGACCTCGAGAAGATCACCGGTCAGAAAGTCGTCGTGACTCATGCCCGCAAATCGATCGCCGGTTTCAAGGTTCGTGAAGGTTGGCCGATTGGCGTCAAGGTCACTCTGCGTCGCGAGCGTATGTACGAGTTCCTGGATCGTCTGCTGTCCATCTCCCTGCCGCGCGTGCGTGACTTCCGCGGCCTGAATGCCAAGTCCTTCGACGGCCGCGGCAACTACAGCATGGGCGTGAAAGAGCAGATCATCTTCCCGGAAATCGATTACGACAAAATCGATGCGCTGCGTGGTCTGGACATCACCCTGACTACCACTGCCCGTAACGATGATGAAGGCCGCGCCCTGCTGCGTGCTTTCAACTTCCCGTTCCGCAACTGATCGGAGTCTGGAACATGGCCAAGACAAGCATGAAGAACCGCGAGCTGAAGCGTCAGCAAACGGTTGCCAAGTACGCCAAGAAGCGTGCCGAGCTGAAAGCCACCATCGCCAATCCGAACACCAGTCCGGAAGCGCGTTGGGAAGCCCAGGTCGCTCTGCAGAAGCAGCCGCGTGACGCCAGCGCCTCGCGCCTGCGTAACCGCTGCCGCATCACCGGCCGTCCGCACGGCGTTTACCGCAAGTTCGGTCTGTCGCGTAACAAGCTGCGTGAAGCCGCCATGCGCGGCGACGTACCGGGTCTGGTGAAAGCCAGCTGGTAAGTCGAAACGGAGCCGGCCTCGCGCCGGCTTTGTTTTATCCGAATCAAGCCCCTTTTGGGGCTTGATTCATTTTTGATCGGTCTCTAGAATGTCCGGCTCTCCTGAGCCTGGCATTTTGCATGCCGAGCTTTTGGATGATCCCACAGCCTTCGGGCTGTTCTTTTTGTATCAGGAGCGTCTAGCCCATGAGTATGCAGGACCCGTTAGCGGACATGCTAACTCGTATCCGTAATGCCCAGATGGCTGAAAAGTCCGTCGTAAGCATGCCGTCTTCCACGCTGAAGGTGGCTGTAGCCAAAGTTCTGAAGGACGAAGGTTATATTGCGGGTTATCAGATCAGCGGCGAAGCCAAGCCGCAGCTGTCCATCGAGCTGAAGTACTTCGAAGGCCGTCCGGTCATCGAGGAAGTCAAGCGCGTGAGCCGTCCCGGCCTTCGCCAGTACAAATCCGTCGACGATCTGCCGAAAGTTCGCGGCGGTCTCGGTGTCTCCATCGTCTCCACCAACAAGGGTGTGATGACGGACCGCGCTGCGCGCGCTGCCGGTGTCGGCGGCGAAGTGCTCTGCACCGTGTTCTAAGGGGGGATAAGCATGTCTCGCGTTGCTAAGAACCCCGTAGTGCTGCCTGCCGGTGTCGAGGTCAAACTCGCCGGTCAGCAGCTCTCGGTGAAGGGCGCCAAGGGCGCTCTCGAACTGAACGTACACTCGTCCGTGGAAGTGATCCAGGAAGGCAGCGAGCTGCGTTTCGCCGCTCGTAATGGCGATCAGCAGAACCGCGCCATGGCCGGCACCACTCGTGCTCTGGTCAACAACATGGTCATCGGCGTCAGCCAAGGCTTCGAGCGCAAGCTGCAGCTGGTCGGCGTGGGCTACAAAGCTCAAGCCAAAGGCCAGGTGCTGAACCTCGCGCTGGGCTTCTCCCACCCGATCGACTACGAACTGCCGGCAGGCGTCGTAGCCGAAACCCCGAACCAGACCGAAATCCTGATCAAGGGTATCGACAAGCAACTGGTGGGTCAGGTGGCTGCGGAGATCCGTGACTTCCGTCGTCCTGAGCCTTACAAGGGCAAAGGCGTTCGTTACGCGGATGAAGTCGTCCGTCGTAAAGAAGCCAAGAAGAAGTAAGGGGCTGAGATATGACCGACAAAAAAGTTACTCGTCTGCGTCGCGCTCGCAAAGCACGCCTGAAAATGCACGAGCTCGAAGCCGTGCGTCTGTGCGTGTACCGCTCTTCGCAACACATCTACGCCCAGGTCATTTCGGCCGACGGCAGCAAGGTTCTGGCCAGTGCCTCGACCTTGGACAAAGCACTGCGTGATGGCGCCACTGGCAACGTCGACGCCGCCAAGAAAGTAGGTCAACTGGTTGCCGAGCGCGCGAAAGCCGCTGGTGTGACTCAGGTTGCATTCGACCGTTCTGGCTTCAAGTACCACGGTCGCGTCAAGGCGCTGGCCGATGCTGCTCGTGAAGGCGGGCTGGAGTTCTAAGTTATGGCAAATAACGACCAAAAGCGCGACGAAGGCTATATCGAGAAGCTGGTCCAGGTTAACCGCGTTGCCAAGACCGTAAAGGGTGGCCGTATCTTCACCTTCACCGCGCTGACCGTGGTGGGTGATGGCAAGGGTCGCGTCGGTTTCGGCCGTGGCAAGTCCCGCGAAGTGCCGGCCGCCATCCAGAAGGCGATGGAAGCTGCGCGTCGCAACATGATCCAGGTGGATCTGAACGGCACCACTCTGCAGTACCCGATCAAGTCCGCTCATGGCGCCTCCAAGGTGTACATGCAGCCGGCTTCGGAAGGTACCGGCATCATCGCCGGCGGCGCCATGCGTGCCGTGCTGGAAGTGGCGGGTGTGCAGAACGTTCTGGCCAAGTGCTACGGCTCGACCAACCCGGTGAACGTGGTTCACGCCACCTTCAAGGGTCTGAAGACCATGCAGTCTCCGGAATCCGTTGCAGCCAAGCGTGGCAAGAGCGTCGAGGAGATTCTCTAACCATGGCTAATACCGTCAAAGTGACTCTGATCAAGAGCACCAATGGCCGCCTGGCCAATCACAAAGCTTGCGTCAAGGGCCTCGGCCTGCGTCGCATCGGTCACACCGTAGAGGTTCTGGATACTCCGGAAAACCGCGGCATGATCAACAAGGCTTACTACCTGCTGAAGGTGGAGGGTTAATCATGCAACTGAACGATCTGCGTTCCGCGCCGGGTGCCCGTCGCGAGAAGCACCGTCCGGGCCGTGGTATCGGCAGCGGTCTGGGCAAGACCGGTGGCCGCGGCCACAAGGGTCAGACCTCCCGCTCCGGTGGCTCCATTGCTCCGGGCTTCGAGGGTGGTCAGCAGCCGCTGCACCGCCGTCTGCCGAAGTTCGGCTTCGTCTCCCTGAAGGCTATGGATCGCGCCGAAGTGCGTACCTCCGAGCTGAACAAGGTGGAAGGCGTCGTCACTCTGCAGGCGCTGAAGGATGCCAATCTGGTCGGCCAACACGTACAGCGCGTAAAAGTCATGCTGTCCGGTGAGGTTACCCGTGCGGTCACCCTGAAAGGTATCGCCGCCACCAAGGGTGCGCGCGCGGCTATCGAAGCAGCTGGCGGTAAGTTCGAGGACTAAATGGCTAAGCAAGGTGCTCTCTCAGCGCTGGCAGGTGGCGGGTTGTCCGAACTCTGGGCTCGTCTGCGTTTCCTGTTCATGGCGATCATCGTCTACCGGATAGGTGCGCACATCCCGGTTCCTGGCATCAACCCAGACCGACTGGCGGATCTGTTCCGGCAGAATGAGGGGACCATTCTTAGCTTGTTCAACATGTTTTCCGGCGGCGCGCTGGAGCGGATGAGCATCTTTGCACTGGGGATCATGCCGTACATCTCGGCCTCGATCATCATGCAGCTGATGACCGCCGTCAGCCCGCAGCTGGAGCAGTTGAAGAAGGAAGGTGAAGCTGGCCGTCGCAAGATCAGCCAGTACACCCGCTACGGCACTCTCGTCCTGGCGTTCGTTCAGGCCATCGGCATGTCCGTTGGTCTGGCCGGTCAGGGCGTGGCGTTCTCGGTCGATTTCGGCTTCCACTTCGTTGCGGTCACCACCTTCGTGGCGGGCGCGATTTTCATGATGTGGTTGGGCGAGCAGATCACCGAGCGCGGTGTCGGCAACGGTATCTCGATGCTGATTTTTGCAGGCATCGTAGCCGGTCTGCCGTCGGCAATCGGGCAGTCTTTCGAGTCTGCGCGCCAGGGCGATATCAACATCTTCGCCCTGATTGCCATCGGCCTGCTGGCAGTAGCGATCATCGGTTTCGTGGTGTTCATCGAGCGTGGTCAGCGTCGCATTGCGGTGCACTACGCCAAGCGTCAGCAGGGCCGCAAGGTCTTCGCCGCGCAGACCAGCCACCTGCCGCTGAAGGTGAACATGGCGGGGGTCATCCCGGCCATTTTCGCCAGCAGCCTTCTGCTGTTCCCGGCCTCGCTGGGTGCCTGGTTCGGTCAGTCCGAGGGTCTGGGCTGGCTGCAGGACATTTCGCAGGCGATCGCTCCTGGTCAGCCGTTGAACATTCTGCTGTTTAGTGCAGGGATCATTTTCTTCTGCTTCTTCTACACGGCGCTGATGTTCAACCCGAAAGACGTAGCGGAAAACCTGAAGAAGTCCGGTGCCTTTATTCCGGGCATCCGTCCGGGCGAGCAGTCGGCGCGCTATATCGATGGCGTTCTGACCCGCTTGACCATGTTCGGTGCTCTGTACATGACGGCCGTGTGCCTGCTGCCCCAGTTCCTGGTGGTGGCGGCCAACGTTCCGTTCTACCTTGGCGGGACCTCGTTGCTGATCGTGGTCGTGGTTGTCATGGACTTCATGTCCCAAGTGCAATCGCACCTCGTGTCTCACCAGTACGATTCCCTGATGAAGAAAGCCAACCTGAAGGGCTATGGCAGCGGCATGCTCCGCTGATCCACCCGTAAGGTTCGAGGAGTTGGTAATGAAAGTTCGTGCATCGGTGAAAAAGCTGTGCCGTAACTGCAAAATTATCCGTCGCGAAGGTGTCGTGCGGGTGATCTGCAGCGCAGAGCCGCGTCACAAGCAGCGCCAAGGCTGAGTGTGAACCACGCGTGATAAGCCCGGCAGCTAGTGCGCTGCCGGGTTGATTAATCGTTTCTACAGCGTTAATATCTCGCGCCCTATTTCTTGGCTTCCGGGGCGTAGGTAGCTGTCAATTGGAGTTCCACTGAATGGCCCGTATTGCAGGCGTTAACATTCCGGATAACAAGCACACTGTTATCTCGCTGACCTACATCTATGGTGTCGGTCGCACCACCGCACAGCAAATCTGTGCCGCTACCGGTGTAAACCCGGCTGCGAAAATCAAGGATCTGACTGACGAGCAGATCGAACAGCTGCGTGGCGAAGTAGCCAAGGTGAATACCGAAGGCGACCTGCGTCGTGAAGTGAATATGAAGATCAAGCGCTTGATGGATCTGGGTTGCTACCGTGGCCTGCGCCACCGTAAAGGCCTGCCGGTTCGCGGTCAGCGTACCAAGACCAACGCTCGCACCCGCAAGGGCCCGCGTAAGCCGATCCGCAAGTAATCGCATTCGCGAATCGACAGGAATTTAGTCATGGCAAAACCTGCTGCTCGTACTCGTAAGAAAGTCAAAAAGACGGTGGTCGATGGCATCGCCCACATCCACGCGTCTTTCAACAACACCATCGTGACCATCACCGACCGTCAGGGCAACGCCCTGTCCTGGGCTACCTCGGGTGGTTCGGGTTTCCGCGGCTCGCGTAAGTCCACTCCGTTCGCTGCCCAGATCGCCGCCGAGCGCGCTGGTCAGGCTGCACTGGAGTACGGCCTGAAGAACCTCGACGTGAACGTCAAGGGCCCGGGTCCGGGTCGCGAATCCGCTGTGCGTGCTCTGAACGCCTGCGGCTACAAAATCGCCAGCATCACCGACGTGACGCCTATCCCGCACAACGGGTGCCGTCCGCCGAAGAAGCGTCGCGTGTAAACAGGAGACAGTGAGAAATGGCTCGTTACATTGGTCCCAAGTGCAAACTGTCTCGCCGTGAAGGCACCGATCTCTTCCTGAAGAGCGGTGTTCGCGCGCTTGAATCTAAGTGCAACATCGAAGCAGCTCCCGGTATTCACGGTCAGCGTCGCGGTCGCCAGTCCGACTACGGCACCCAGCTGCGTGAGAAGCAGAAAGTCCGTCGTATCTACGGCGTGCTGGAGCGTCAGTTCAGCGGTTACTACAAGCAAGCTGCCAGCCAGAAGGGCGCCACCGGCGAAAACCTGCTGCAGCTGCTGGAATGCCGTCTGGATAACGTGGTTTACCGTATGGGCTTTGGCGCTACCCGTGCCGAATCCCGTCAGCTGGTTTCGCACAAAGCAATCAGCGTCAACGGTCAGACCGTAAACGTACCGTCCTATCAGGTTAAAGCTGGCGACGTCGTTGCTGTTCGCGAGAAATCGAAGAACCAGCTGCGCATCGTTCAGGCTCTTGAGCTCTGCGCCCAGCGTGGCCGCGTTGAGTGGGTCGAAGTAGACGCCGAGAAGAAGTCTGGTGTGTTCAAGAACGTACCGGCTCGTGGCGATCTGTCCGCTGACATCAACGAGAGCCTGATTGTCGAGCTCTACTCCAAGTAAGGGCTAGAAAATAGGTGCATCCATGCAGATTTCGGTAAATGAGTTCCTGACCCCCCGCCACATCGATGTGCAGGAGGTCA
Source organism: Pseudomonas sp. AOB-7 (assembly GCF_003696305.1). Lineage (GTDB taxonomy): Bacteria > Pseudomonadota > Gammaproteobacteria > Pseudomonadales > Pseudomonadaceae > Aquipseudomonas. Next base: position 12,480 of record NZ_RFFK01000006.1, read on the forward strand.
GTTCGACCCGCGCCAAGATCACCCTCGAGCCTCTCGAGCGTGGTTTCGGCCATACCCTGGGCAATGCGCTGCGTCGCATCCTGTTGTCCTCCATGCCTGGCTGTGCAGTAGTCGAGGCCGAGATCGACGGTGTACTCCACGAGTACTCCGCGATCGAAGGTGTGCAGGAAGATGTCATCGAGATCCTGCTCAACCTGAAAGGTCTGGCTATCAAGCTGCACGGCCGTGACGAAGTGACCCTGACTCTGGCTAAGAAGGGCCCGGGCGTCGTTACCGCTGCCGATATTCAGCTGGATCACGATGTCGAAATCGTCAATGGCGACCACGTCATCGCTAACCTGGCCGTCAATGGCGCGCTGAACATGAAGCTCACCGTAGCTCGTGGTCGCGGCTATGAGCCGGCTGACGCGCGTCAGAGCGACGAGGACGAAAGCCGCAGCATCGGTCGCTTGCAGCTGGATGCTTCGTTCAGCCCTGTGCGTCGGGTTGCTTACGTGGTGGAAAACGCCCGTGTCGAGCAGCGCACCAACCTGGACAAACTGGTCATCGACCTGGAAACCAACGGTACCCTGGACCCCGAAGAGGCCATCCGTCGTGCCGCGACCATCCTGCAGCAGCAGCTGGCCGCGTTCGTCGACCTCAAGGGTGACAGCGAGCCGGTGGTGGTCGAGCAGGAAGACGAGATCGATCCGATCCTGCTGCGTCCTGTCGATGACCTGGAACTGACCGTACGTTCGGCCAACTGCCTGAAGGCAGAGAACATCTATTACATCGGCGACCTGATTCAGCGCACCGAAGTAGAGCTGCTCAAAACCCCGAACCTGGGCAAGAAATCCCTGACCGAAATCAAGGATGTTCTGGCCTCTCGCGGTCTGTCCCTCGGTATGCGCCTCGACAATTGGCCGCCGGCAAGTCTGAAGAAAGACGATAAGGCCACTGCCTGATCGTCATCATCACCGAACGAACAAGTTTGGTAAGGAATTGAACCATGCGTCATCGTAAAAGTGGCCGTCACCTCAGCCGCACCAGCGCTCACCGCAAGGCCATGTTCCAGAACATGGCGGTCTCGCTGTTCGAGCACGAGCTGATCAAAACTACCCTGCCGAAAGCCAAGGAACTGCGTCGCGTTGCCGAGCCGCTGATCACCCTGGCCAAGGAAGACAGCGTTGCCAACCGTCGTCTGGCCTTCGACCGTACCCGTTCGAAAGCCATCGTCGGCAAGCTGTTCAACGACCTGGGCAAGCGCTACGCCACCCGTAACGGCGGCTACCTGCGCATCCTCAAGTGCGGCTTCCGCGCTGGCGACAACGCTCCGATGGCCTACGTTGAACTGGTCGACCGTCCGGTCGGTGGTTCGGTAGAAGCTGCCGAGTAAGTTGCTGGTTGTACGAAAAACCGGGCCTTGCGCCCGGTTTTTTGTTGCCCGTGATTCGTCGAGTCGGAAATCAGCGCCCTGGGGGTGTGAATATTTTTCCGCACGTCGTGTTTGATATTGTGTACGAGATTGGGCTCGGGTAAGGTTCGGCGGTCTTTGATTCGCCGGCTCGCCGGCCCCAATAAGAACAACTGCCGATCATGTCCGAACCTACCGCTCTGAGTCTTATCCCTCCTGCCATCGTCCTGACCCTCGCCATCTGGCTGCGTCGTCCCATCCTCGCCTTGCTGATCGGTGCTTGCAGCGGCCTGCTGTTGCTGTCGCCGCAAGACGCCATGGGCAGCTTCGCCGAGATTTCGCTGAAGGTGATGCAGGACGAAACCATTGGCTGGCTGATCCTGGTGTGCGGCAGCTTCGGCGCGCTGATCGCCCTGCTGGTGCGTACCGGCGGCGCCCTGGCGTTCGGTCGCGCCGCGCTGAAGCTGGCCAAGGGCCGGCGTTCCTCGCTGCTGATGACCTTCGTCCTCGGCGTGGTGATCTTCGTCGACGATTACCTCAATGCCCTGACCGTGGGCGAGACCATGAAGCGCGTCACCGACCGCTTCAAGGTTTCCCGCGAGAAGCTGGCCTACGTGGTGGACTCCACCGCCGCGCCGATCTGCGTGCTGGTGCCGCTGTCGACTTGGGCGGTGTTCTTCGGCGGCCTGCTGGAGAACAACGGCATCGCCGAGACCGGGCAGGGCATCGGCGTGTACGTCCAGGCCATTCCCTACATGCTCTACGCCTGGGCTGCGGTGCTCCTGGTGCTGCTGGTGGCCGCCGGCCTGTTCCCCGATATCGGCCCGATGCGCAGGGTCGAGATGCAGGCGCGCCACGGTTCGGCCGGGGCCATGCACGTGGGCGAGCTGAGCGCCGAGCACAACTATGCGATGAAGTCGCTGGAGGAGGAGTTCGAGGGCGCCGACAAGGAGGGCGGCAAGCTGCACAACTTCCTGGTGCCGCTGGCCATGCTGGTGGGCTTCACCGTCTACTTCGACATCGACGTGTGGATGGGCATGATCGCCACCATGCTGCTGACCCTGCCGTTCTACCTGCTGCAGCGCCTGATGCCGCTGACGGAGATGCTCGATCAGATGGTCGACGGCTTCAAGACCATGCTGCCGGCCATCGGCATCTGCGTCGCCGCCTTCATCTTCAAGGACGTCTGCGACCAGCTGATGCTGCCGCAGTACGTGGTCGAGAGCCTCAAGCCCTACATGACCCCGCAGATGCTGCCGGCCATGGTGTTCCTGTGCATGGCGGTGCTGAGCTTCGCCACCGGCTCGTCCTGGGGCATCTTCGCCGTGACCATCCCCATCGTCATGCCGCTGGCCTATGCGCTGGGCGCGGACATCCCGCTGGTGATCGGCGCGCTGATGTCGGCCTCGGCCTTCGGCAGCCAGGCCTGCTTCTACAGCGATTCCACGGTGCTGGCGGCGCAGGGTTCCGGCTGCGACCTGATCAGCCATGCCGTCACCCAGCTGCCCTATACCCTGATCGCGGCCGGCGTGGCGTTCGTTGGCTTCATCCTCGTGGCCTGAGCCTGCTGCGGGTATGGAAGAACGGGCCCCAGCGGCCCGTTTTTTTATGCGGCTCTTGAAAGAAAATAACTATCGAGTCGTTACGCTCCATGCATTGGTTCGCCTGGCGAAGCGGGTCTAGGCTTGTTCCATCGTCGGCCGCAGTCGATGGGACCGACCCGATGAGAAAAAGGAGAGAAGCATGTCGAACCAAGGTAAATGCCCGTTCAACCACGTCGCTGGCGGCGGCACGACCAACCGGGATTGGTGGCCGAACCAGTTGCGTGTGGATCTGCTCAATCAACATTCGGAAAAGTCCAACCCGCTGGGCGCGAAGTTCAACTACGCCGAAGAATTCAAGAAGCTCGACTACAAGGCGCTGAAGGCCGACCTGGTCAAGCTGATGACCGACAGCCAGGACTGGTGGCCGGCCGACTTCGGCCACTACGGCCCGCAAATGATCCGCATGGCCTGGCACGCCACTGGCACCTATCGCATCACCGACGGCCGCGGCGGCGGCGGTCGTGGTCAGCAGCGCTTCGCCCCGCTGAACTCCTGGCCGGACAACGTCAACATCGACAAGACCCGCCGCCTGTTGTGGCCGATCAAGCAGAAGTACGGCCAGCAGATCTCCTGGGCCGACCTGCTGGTGCTCGCCGGTAACGTGGCGCTGGAGTCTATGGGCTTTCGCACCTTCGGTTTCGGCGCCGGCCGCGAGGACGTGTGGGAACCGGATCTGGACGTCAACTGGGGCGCCGAGATCGCCTGGCTGGGCGTCGACCCGCAGCGGGTCACGGATGATCGCGAGCTGGCGGCGCCGTTCGGCGCCACCCACATGGGCCTGATCTACGTCAACCCGGAAGGGCCGAACGCCAGCGGCGACTACATGCTGGCGGCCAAGGACATTCGCGCCACCTTCAACCGCATGGCCATGGACGACGAGGAAATCGTCGCCCTGATCGCCGGCGGCCACACCTTCGGCAAGGCCCACGGCGCCGCGCCGGAATCGCACAAGGGGCCGGAGCCGGAGGCGGCGCCGATCGAGGCGCAGGGCCTGGGCTGGATGAGCGATTTCGGCAGCGGTCACGGCAAGGACACCATCTCCAGCGGCATCGAGGTCACCTGGACCAAGACTCCGGCGCTGTGGAGCAACAACTTCTTCGAGAACCTGTTCAAGTACGAGTGGGAACTGACCAAGTCGCCGGCCGGCGCCAAGCAGTGGGTGGCCAAGGATGCCCCGGACATCATTCCGGACGCCCATGTGCCGGGCAAATTCCACAAGCCGACCATGCTCACCACCGACCTGACCCTGCGTTTCGACCCGGAGTTCGGCAAGATTTCCCAGCGTTTCCTCAATGACCCGCAAGCCTTCGCCGAGGCCTTCGCCCGCGCCTGGTACAAGCTGACTCACCGCGACATGGGGCCGAAGGCCCGCTACCTCGGCCCGGAAGTGCCGAAAGAGGACATGATCTGGCAGGACCCGCTGCCGGCCGCCACGCACAACCCCAGCGCCGCCGACATCGCCGATCTCAAGGCGAAGATCGCCGCCTCCGGGCTGTCGGTGGGCGATCTGGTGTCGGTGGCCTGGGCCTCGGCCTCGACCTTCCGCGGCGGCGACAAGCGCGGCGGTGCCAACGGTGCGCGTCTGGCCCTGGCGCCGCAGAAGGATTGGCCGGTCAACCAGCGCGCGATCAAGGCGCTGGCCAAGCTGGTGGAGATCCAGAAAGCCTCGGGCAAGGCCTCGCTGGCCGATGTCATAGTGCTGGCCGGTAACGTCGGCGTGGAGCAGGGCGCCAAGGCGGCCGGGGTGGCGGTCGACGTGCCCTTCGCCCCCGGACGGGTCGATGCGCGCCAGGATCAGACCGACGTCGAGTCCTTCGCGGTGCTCGAGCCCGTCGCCGACGGTTTCCGCAACTACAGCCAGGGCAAGCTGGGCGTGCCGACCGAGGCCATGCTGATCGACAAGGCGCAGCTGCTCACCCTGAGCGCGCCGGAGCTGACCGCGCTGGTCGGCGGCCTGCGCGTGCTCGGCGCCAACCACGACGGCGGTGCCCATGGCGTGTTCACCGACCAGGTCGGCGTGCTGTCCAACGACTTCTTCGTCAACCTGCTGGACATGGGCATCGAGTGGAAACCGGTGGATGGCGGCGCGGAGGTGTTCGAGGGCAAGTGCAGCAAGAGCGGTCAGGTGAAATACACCGGCACCCGCAACGACCTGATCTTCGGTTCCAACTCGGTGCTGCGCGCCTATGCCGAGGTCTATGCCAGCGCCGACGGCAAGGCGAAGCTGGTCAAGGACTTCGTCGCCGCCTGGACCAAGGTGATGAACCTGGATCGTTTCGATCTGGCCTGAGCCGTTGCCGGTGGCGCGCCATCCGGCGCTTCACCGGCACCATCCGATCCACCCGGCGGCGCCTCCCTCGTGGAGGCGCCGTGCGTTTCGCTTGACCGCGACAGGCGGCCGGCGGAGCATTCGCCCATTTCACGGCTGCAACAAGGACCACCGGCATGAAGGGCCATATCGAAGTCATCGATTACCTCAAGCAACTGCTCAAGGGCGAGCTGGCCGCGCGCGACCAGTACTTCATCCACTCGCGCCTGTACGAGGACTGGGGCTTCACCAAGCTCTACGAGCGCATCAACCACGAGATGGAGGAGGAGACCCAGCACGCCGATGCGCTGCTCAAGCGCATCATCTTTCTCGAAGGCGTGCCGGACATGGCGCCGAATGCCTTCACCTACGGGCAGACCGTGCCCGAGGCGCTGAAGCTGGACCTGGCCCTGGAGTACGAGGTACGCGCGGCCCTGAGCAAGGGCATCGCGCTGTGCGAGAAGCACCAGGACTACCAGAGCCGCGACATCCTCCTGACCCAGCTCAAGGACACCGAGGAAGACCACGCCTACTGGCTGGAGATCCAGCTGCAGCTGATCGACAGGCTGGGGCTGGAGAAGTACCTGCAGAGCCAGATGTAAGCTGTGCCCATTAACCCAAGAGCCCCGCATGTGCGGGGCTCTTGGGTTTCAGGCGCGCTCGCGTTCCAGCAGCGGCTTGAGGAAGTGCCCGGTGTGCGACGCCGGGTTGGCCGCCACCTCTTCCGGGGTGCCGGTGGCGATGATCATGCCGCCCTTGGAGCCGCCCTCGGGGCCGAGGTCCACCAGCCAGTCGGCGGTCTTGATCACGTCCAGGTTGTGCTCGATCACCACCACGGTGTTGCCGTGGTCGCGCAGGCGGTGCAGCACGTCGAGCAGCTGCTGGATATCGGCGAAGTGCAGGCCGGTGGTCGGCTCGTCGAGGATATACAGGGTCTTGCCGGTGTCGCGCTTGGACAGCTCGCGACTCAGCTTGACCCGCTGCGCCTCGCCGCCGGACAGGGTGGTCGCGCTCTGCCCCAGCTTGATATAGGACAGGCCGACGTCCATCAGCGTCTGCAGCTTGCGGGCGATGGCCGGCACGGCGTCGAAGAAGGTGCGCGCCTCCTCGATGGTCATGTCGAGCACCTCGGTGATGCTCTTGCCCTTGTACTTCACTTCCAGGGTTTCGCGGTTGTAGCGCTTGCCCTTGCACACGTCGCAGGGCACGTAGATGTCCGGCAGAAAGTGCATCTCCACCTTGATCACGCCGTCGCCCTGGCAGGCCTCGCAGCGTCCGCCCTTGACGTTGAAGCTGAAGCGCCCCGGGCCGTAGCCGCGCGAGCGCGATTCCGGCACGCCGGCGAACAGTTCGCGGATCGGGGTGAACAGCCCGGTGTAGGTCGCCGGGTTGGAGCGCGGTGTGCGGCCGATCGGGCTCTGGTCGATGTCGACCACCTTGTCGAGGTGCTGCAGTCCGTCGAACGAGTCGTGGGCCGCGGCTTCCAGGGTGGTGGCGCCGTTCAGCGCGGTGGCGGTGAGCGGGAACAGGGTGTTGTTGATCAGGGTCGACTTGCCCGAGCCGGACACCCCGGTGACGCAGGTGAGCAGGCCGACCGGGATCTCCAGATCGACATTGCGCAGGTTGTTGCCGCGCGCGCCCTTGAGCTTGAGCTGCTTCTTCTTGTCGCGCGGGGTGCGCGTGGCCGGGTAGCGGATCCTCTCGCGGCCGGACAGGTACTTGCCGGTCAGCGAATCGGCATGCGCCATGACCTCGTCCGGAGTGCCCTCGGCGACGATGCGCCCGCCGTGCACGCCTGCGCCGGGGCCGATGTCCACCACGTAGTCGGCCAGGCGGATGGCGTCCTCGTCGTGCTCGACGACGATCACCGTGTTGCCCAGGTTGCGCAGGTGGGTGAGGGTGCCCAGCAGGCGCTCGTTGTCGCGCTGGTGCAAGCCGATGCTGGGCTCGTCGAGAATGTACATCACCCCCACCAGGCCGGCGCCGATCTGGCTGGCCAGGCGGATGCGCTGCGCCTCGCCGCCGGACAGGGTGTCGGCGCTGCGGTCCAGGGTCAGGTAATCGAGGCCGACGTTGACCAGGAACTGCAGGCGCTCGCGGATTTCCTTGAGGATCTTCTCGGCGATCTCGCCGCGCCGGCCTGTCAGGTGCAGGCTGCCGAAGTAGTCGCAGGCGTCGCCCACCGGCAGGCCGCTGACCGCCGGCAGGGTCTTCTCGCCGACCCAGACATGCCGCGCCTCGCGGCGCAGGCGGGTGCCGCGGCAGTCCGGGCAGGGCTGGGTGCTGAGGAACTTGGCCAGCTCCTCGCGCACGCTGGCCGACTCGGTCTCGCGGTAGCGTCGCTCCAGGTTGGGGATGATGCCCTCGAAGGGGTGCGAGCGTTTGACGATGTCGCCGCGGTCGTTGAGGTACTTGAAGTCGACGTTCTGCGTACCGCTGCCGAACAGGATGACCTTCTGATGCTCGGCGGCCAGGTCGTCGAACGGCTGCTCCAGGCTGAAGCCATAGTGCGCAGCCAGCGAGCCAAGCATCTGGAAGTAGTAGACGTTGCGCCGGTCCCAGCCGCGGATCGCGCCCTCGGCCAGGGTCAGCTCGCCATTGACCAGGCGCTTGGCGTCGAAGAACTGCTTCACCCCCAGGCCGTCGCAGGTCGGGCAGGCGCCGGCCGGGTTGTTGAAGGAGAACAGCTTGGGTTCCAGCTCGCTGATCGAGTGGCCGCAGTGCGGGCAGGCGAAGCGTGCGGAGAAGATGATCTCGTCGCCTTCTTCGTCTTCCATCGGCGTGATCAGGGCGATGCCGTCGGCCAGGCCGAGGGCGGTCTCGAAGGATTCGGCCAGGCGCTGCTGCAGGTCCTCGCGCACCTTGAAGCGGTCGACCACCACGTCGATGGAATGCTTCTTCTGCTTGTCCAGCTTGGGCAGCTCATCCAGCTCATGCAGCTTGCCGTTGACCCGGGCGCGGACGAAGCCCTGCGCGCGCAGCTCCTCGAACACCGACAGGTGCTCGCCCTTGCGCTCGCGCACCACCGGCGCCAGCAGCATCAGCTTGCGTCCTTCTGGCAGAGCGAGGACCTGGTCGACCATCTGGCTGACGGTCTGCGCCTCCAGCGGCACGTCGTGGTCCGGGCAGCGCGGGATGCCGACGCGGGCGTAGAGCAGGCGTAGGTAGTCGTAGATCTCGGTGATGGTGCCGACGGTCGAGCGCGGGTTGTGCGAAGTGGACTTCTGCTCGATGGAGATGGCCGGGGAGAGGCCCTCGATGGTGTCGACGTCGGGCTTCTCCATCATCGACAGGAACTGCCGGGCGTAGGCCGACAACGACTCCACGTAGCGGCGCTGGCCCTCGGCGTAGAGGGTGTCGAAGGCCAGCGACGACTTGCCCGAGCCGGACAGGCCGGTGATCACGATCAGCTTGTCGCGCGGCAGGGTCAGGTCGATGTTCTTCAGGTTGTGGGTGCGCGCACCCCGGATCAGAATCTTGTCCACTTACAGCGGCCTCGCGTGGCGGGCAGAAACCGGCGAGTATAGGGCCTGTTGCGGTCTGGCCGCGACCTGCATCGCCGCTTGCCGAACGACCTGTGCGTGCACCCCGGCTGCGCCCTGCGGCAATTCGCGTGCCTGTGCCGCCTGCGCCTTCGCTGCTAGAATCGCCGGCTGATTTTCACGGGACTTTTTCCATGCACGATCCGCACAGCGAGCGCATGAGTGGCGGCGAAGCCCGCGCGGCCGGTGGCCTGGCGCTGGTGTTCGCGTTCCGCATGCTGGGCATGTTCATGGTCCTGCCGGTGCTGGCCACCTACGGCATGGACCTGGCCTGCAGTACCCCGGCGCTGATCGGCCTGGCCATCGGCGCCTACGGCCTGACCCAGGCGCTGCTGCAGATTCCCTTCGGCATGCTCAGCGACCGCATCGGCCGCCGCCCGGTGATCTATGCCGGGCTGCTGATCTTCGCCGCCGGCAGCATGCTGGCGGCCAATGCCGATTCCATCTGGGGCGTGATCGCCGGCCGCGTGCTGCAGGGCGCCGGGGCCATCTCGGCGGCGGTGATGGCGCTGCTCTCGGACCTGACCCGCGAGCAGCACCGGACCAAGGCCATGGCCATGATCGGCATGAGCATCGGCCTGTCGTTCGCCGTGGCCATGGTGCTCGGCCCGCTGCTGACCCGCGCCTTCGGCCTGGCCGGGCTGTTCTGGGCCACCGCGGCGATGGCGCTGCTGGGCATCCTGATCGTCGCCGGCCTGGTGCCGAGGAACGCCGGGCCGCTGCAGCACCGCGAATCCGGGGTGGCGACGCAGGCGCTGTGGCCGACCCTCAAGCACGCCGACCTGCTGCGCCTGGACTTCGCCATCCTGGCCCTGCACGCGGTGCTGATGGCCAGCTTCGTCGCCCTGCCGCTGGCGCTGGTGGAGCAGGGCGGACTGGCAAAGGAAGAACACTGGTGGGTCTACCTCACCGCGCTGCTGATCGGCTTCTTCGGCATGGTGCCGTTCATCATCTATGCCGAGAAGAAGCGCCAGATGAAGCGCGTGCTGCTCGGTGCGGTGGCGGTGCTGCTGCTCTGCGAGCTGTATTTCGCCCTGTTCGGCAGCAGCCTGCGCGCGCTGGTGCTGGGCACCGTGCTGTTCTTCACCGCGTTCAACCTGCTGGAGGCCTCGCTGCCGTCGCTGGTGAGCAAGGTGGCGCCGGCCGGCGGCAAGGGCACGGCGATGGGCGTGTACTCCACCAGCCAGTTCCTCGGCGCCGCGCTGGGCGGCATTCTCGGCGGCTGGCTGTACCAGCAGCATGGCCTGGAGGGCGTGTTCATCGGCTGTGCGGCGCTCTGTGCAATTTGGCTGGCCATTGCTGTTACTATGCGCGAACCGCCGTATGTGACCAGCCTGCGCCTGCCGCTCGACGCCGCGGCACTGGCCGATGTCGGACTGGTCGAACGCCTGAAGGCTACGCCGGGAGTGGCGGATGCCGTGGTGGTGGTCGACGAAGCGGCCATCTATATCAAAGTGGACACCCAACAAGTGGATCGCACGTCCCTGGAACGCCTGATTGCAGCGGCGCCAGCGGCGTGCCGAGCCTAGGAGAACGTTATGGCCCGTGGGGTTAACAAAGTCATTCTGGTCGGCACCTGCGGCCAGGACCCGGAAACGCGCTACCTGCCCAGCGGCAACGCGGTCACCAACCTGAGCCTGGCCACCAGCGAGCAGTGGACCGACAAGCAGACCGGGCAGAAGGTCGAGAAGACCGAGTGGCACCGCGTCGCCCTGTTCGGCAAGGTCGCCGAGATTGCCGGCGAGTACCTGCGCAAGGGTTCGCAGGTGTACATCGAAGGCAAGCTGCAGACCCGCGAGTGGGAAAAGGACGGCATCAAGCGCTACACCACCGAGATCATCGTCGACATGCAGGGCACCATGCAGCTGCTCGGCGGCCGCCCCAGCGGTGACGAAGGCGGTGCGCCGCGCCAGTCGCGCCCGGCCCCGCAGCGCGAGCCGCAGCAGGCGCCGCGTCAGGAGCGCGCCGCGCCGCAACAGCAGGCCCAGCCAGCGCCGGACTACGACAGCTTCGACGACGACATCCCGTTCTAAGCGGAGCGGGCTCTAGCCTATGCGAATGCGCCTGATGCTGCTGGGCGGTGGTAGTGCCCTGGGGCAAGCGCTGATCCGTCTCGGCGCCGAGGAAGACATCGGCTTCCTCGCGCCCAGACCGCCGGAATCGGGCTGGGATGCCGCCAGCCTGACCCAGTTGCTCGACGACACCCGCCCGGATGCCCTGGTCAATCTGGCCTACTACTTCGACTGGTTTCAGGCCGAAGCGGTGGCCGAGGCGCGCCTGGCCACCCAGGAGCGCGCGGTCGAGCGGCTCGCCGAACTCTGCCGGCATCACGCCATCGTCCTGCTGCAACCTTCCAGCTACCGGGTGTTCGACGGCTCGCGGGCTACGGCCTACAGCGAGAAGGAGGAACCGATTCCGCTGGGGTTGCGCGGCCAGGCGCTGTGGCGGCTGGAGCAGAGCGTGCGGGCGATCTGTCCGCGGCATGTGCTGCTGCGCTTCGGCTGGCTGCTCGACGACAGTCGCGAAGGTCTGCTCGGGCGCTTTCTGCAGCGCGCCGAGCGCGACGACGCGCTCTATTTGGCCGACGACCGGCGCGGCAACCCGACGCCGGTGGACGATGCCGCGCGGGTGATCCTCGCCGTGCTCAAGCAGCTCGACTGCGAATCGCCCTTGTGGGGCACCTACCACTACGGCGGCCATGAGGCGAGCACCTCGCTGAGTCTGGGCCAGGCGGTGCTGAGCGAGGCGCGCCATTACCGCAGCAACCTGGTCGAGGACATCGCGCCGCAGGCCCACGCCGCCCGCCCGGACGCCGCCGACGAGCCGCAGCACGCAGTGCTGGCCTGCAAGAAAATCCTTCACACCTTCGGCATCAAGCCGCGCGCCTGGCGTGCCGGTCTGCCGAGCCTGCTGGACCGCTATTACCGTCATGGCTGAAATTCTCGTAACCGGCGGTGCCGGCTTTATCGGCTCGCACCTGGTCGATGCCCTGCTGGCTGCCGGTCACGGCGTGCGCGTGCTGGACAACCTGTCCATGGGCAAGCGCAGCAACCTGCCGCTGGACAATCCGCGCCTGCGCCTGATCGAGGGCGATGTCGCCGATGCCGAGGTCGTTGCCCAGGCGGTGGCCGGGTGCGCGGCAGTGGCGCACCTGGCCGCGGTGGCCTCGGTGCAGGCCTCGGTGGACGACCCGGTGGCCACCCACCAGAGCAACTTCGTCGGCACCCTCAACGTCTGCGAGGCCATGCGCCGGCACGGCGTGCGCCGCGTGCTCTATGCCTCCAGCGCGGCGGTCTACGGCAACAACGGCGAAGGCCAGGCCATCGACGAGGACACCGCCAAGGCGCCGCTGACCCCCTACGCGGTGGACAAGCTGGCCAGCGAGCAGTACCTGGATTTCTACCGCCGCCAGCATGGTCTGGAACCGGCGATCTTCCGCTTCTTCAATATCTACGGTCCGCGCCAGGATCCGTCCTCGCCCTATTCCGGGGTGATCAGCATCTTCACCCAGCGCGTGCAGCAGGGCCTGCCGATCAGCGTGTTCGGCGACGGCGAGCAGACCCGCGACTTCTTCTACGTCGGCGATCTGATCGAGCTGCTGGTCCAGGGCCTGACCGGCGCGCAGGTCGACGCGCAGCCGGCCAACGTCGGCTGGAACCAGGCGGTCAGCCTCAACCAGTTGCTGGCGGAGATCGGTGCGCTCTGTGACGGCCTGCCGCCGGTGAGCCATCTGCCGGCGCGCGCCGGCGATATCCGTCATTCCCGTGCCGACAACCGCCGCCTGCAGGCGCAGTACCGCCTGCCGCCGCCGACGCCGCTGCGCGAGGGGCTCAGGCGTCTGCTCGCCTTGTAGCCCCTGGAATGAAAGAAGCCGGCTGATGCCGGCTTTTTTCGTTGCAGGACGGCTTAGAACTTGTAGCCCAGGCCGACCATGTACACGAAGGGGTCGACATCCACGTCGACCTTGACCTTGTCGCCGGCCAGGTGGGTGGTGCCGGTGGTGTCGATGTCGATGTAGCGCACCTGGGCGTTGAGCATCAGCTGGTCGCTCAGCATGTAGTCCATGCCCACCTGGCCGGACAGGCCCCAGGAGTCCTTCAGGTCCAGGCCGCTGAAGCCCTTGGCTTCGGCCTCGCTGCTCAGCTCGGTGTCGAAGAACCAGGTGTAGTTGATGCCCAGGCCGACGTAGGGCTGGAAGGCCGAGGCCTTGTCCAGCGGGTAGTAGACGGCGCTGAGGGTCGGCGGCAGGTGCTTGAGGCTGCCCAGCTTGCCGTTCAGCCCGGCGAAGGCACCCGGCATGCCCTTGACGCCGACGTCGTGGCTGAACGGGGTGGCCGCCAGCAGTTCGATGCCCAGGTGGTCGGTGAGCATATAGGCGAAGTTCAGGCCCAGCTGGGTGTCGCTGTCGAGGGTGGCGCCGCTGCCGGGAACCTTGCCCAGCACGGCGTGATCGATGTTGCCGCTGTCTTCGCGCGGATCGACGGTGGCGGCGCCGGCGCGCACGATGATGTCGCCGGCCTGGTGGGCCTGCGCCAGGGGCGCGGCGATGGCCAGGGCCAGCAGGGAGGCGGTGAACAGCGACTTGTGCATAGTGAACTCCAATCGAGTCGGCGGATGTCTGGGTTGGAATAAATGCTAAGCCATGCATCGATTGGCTCTTTGATCCAGCTCAATGGATGAGCGGGCTCTACACGCAACGATTTGTCCATTGCTTCGATTGTGCTTTGCAGATGATAATGTTTCTCTTTTTGCAGCAAGCCTGTCTGTCGAGGACCTTCTCCGCATGAATCGCTTCCCCCTTCGCTCCCTGGCCGTCGCCCTGCTGCTGGCCAGCGGTTCGCTGGCTGCCGCGCCGCTGGATGCCGCACTGGACGAGAGCCAGCGCCTGGCCGCCGAGGCCAAGGCCTCCCAGGGCCGCGTCGAGCAGCTGGACGATGCCAGCCGCGAAATGCTCACCGAGTACCGCAATGCCTTGCAGCAGGCTGAGGCATTGAAAGGTTATAACAGTCAACTTCGTGACCTGGTCGAAGCCCAGCGTCAGGAGCTGGCCAGCTACCAGCAGCAGCTGGACGGCATCGAACGGACCCAGGAGGCGGTCAGCCCGCAGATGGTCAAGATGGTCGAGGTACTCGGCCAGTTCATCGCCGCCGACCTGCCGTTCCTCCCCGAGGAGCGCGAGGATCGTCTGGCCCAGCTGCAGGATCTGCTGCCGCGCGCCGACGTCAGCCTGGCCGACAAGTACCGGCGCATCCTCGAGGCCTACCAGATCGAGAGCGACTACGGCCGCACCCTGGAGGCCTGGCGCGGCGAGCTGAGCCAGGCCGACGGCGGCTCGCGCAGCGTCGAATTCCTCCGCCTGGGCCGCAGCATGCTCTATTACCAGACCCTCGACGCCCACGAGAGCGGCTGGTGGAACCCGCAGGCCCAGGCCTGGCAGGTGCTCGACGGCAGCGCGCGGCGTCCGCTGACCCAGGCCATCGCCATTGCCCGCCAGCAGCAGGCGCCCGCCGTGCTGTCCTTGCCGATCAAGACCCTGGCCGAGGAGGCCGCCCAATGAGTCGTCGTGTTGTAGCCGTACTGGCGCTCAGCCTGTTGCCGGCGCTGGCCGCCGTGGCCGAAACCCTCAGCCCCGATCAACTGTTGCAGCGCATCCGCAGCGAGCGCGCCGCCGAAGTCAGCGCCATGCAGGAGCGCGAGCAGGCCTTCCTCGCCACGCGCGGCGAGCAGGCGCAACTGCTCGCCGCGGCCCGCTCTGCACTGAACCTGCAGAAGGCCGAGGCCGAGCGGCTGAAGGCCGAGTTCGACCGTCAGGAGGCCGAGCTGGCCGAACAGGAAAAACTCCTGGCGCAGCGCGTCGGCCACCTCGGCGAGCTGTTCGGCGTGGTGCGTCAAAGCGCCGGCGACGTTGCCGGGCAGTGGCAGGACAGCCTGCTCAACGCCCAGTACCCCGAGCGCCTGAAGCGTCTCAAGGCACTGGCCGAGAGCCGCTCGCTGCCGTCTGCCGAAGACCTCGACGGCTACTGGATGCTGCTGCTCGAAGACCTGGCCGCCAGCGGCCGCATCGAGCGCGTGCAGCTGCCGGTGGTCGCTGCCGATGGCTCGCGCAGCGAGCAGCAGGTGCTGCGCGTCGGCGCCTTCGCGGTCTACGGCGAGGACGCCTTCCTGCGTTACGACGCCGACGCCGGCGAGCTGGTGGCGCCGCCGCGGCAACCCTCCGGCCTGGGCCAGGTCGAAGACTACCTGGACAGCCGCGATGCCCTCGCCACGCTGCCCATCGACCCCAGCCGCGGCAGCCTGCTGGCGCAGCTGCAGCAGCAGCCGACGCTGTGGGATCGCCTGCAGCAGGGCGGCCTGGTCGGTTGGGTGATCGTCGTGCTCGGCGCGCTAGGCCTGCTCCTGGCGGCCTGGCGCATGGTCTACCTGGGCCGCGTCGGCAGCGGCGTGAAGGCGCAGATGCACGACCTCAGCGCACCGCGGGGCGACAACCCGCTGGGCCGGGTGATCGGCGTGCTGGGGCCGAAGCCGCAGCTGGCCGATCTGGAAACCCTGGAGCTGAAGCTGGACGAGGCGATCCTGCAGGAGACCCCGCCGCTGGAGAAGGGTCAGGGCCTGCTCAAGCTGCTCGCCGCGGTGGCGCCGCTGCTCGGCCTGCTCGGCACCGTGACCGGCATGATCGTCACCTTCCAGGCCATCACCCAGAGCGGTGGCGGCGACTCGCGGCTGATGGCCGACGGCATCTCCCAGGCGCTGGTGACCACCGTGCTGGGTCTGGTGGTGGCCATCCCGCTGCTGTTCCTGCACAGCCTGCTGGCCAGCCGCAGCAAGGGCCTGATCCAGATTCTGGAGCAGCAGAGCGCCGGCCTGATCGCCCTGCACCTGTCGGGAGCGCCGCGCCGTGACTGAGCTGTTCGCCTTCTGGTTGCACCTGGTCGACAGCGCCCATGCGCTGCGCGACTTCATGGGCGCCGGCGGCGTGGTGATGTGGGCGCTGGCCGCGCTCTGCGTGGTGTTCTGGACCCTGGTGTTCGAGCGCTTCTGGTACATGCGCCGGGTCTTCCCGCGCTGGGTGCAGGAGCGCCGCGAGGCCTGGCAGCAGGTGCTGGCCGACGACACCGGCAACTGGCAGCGGGCGGTGCGCGCCGCCTGGCTGGCTCAGGCCCGCCAGCAGCTGGCCGCGCCGCTGCGCCTGAGCAAGACCCTGGTGGCACTCTATCCGCTGCTGGGGTTGCTCGGCACCGTGGTCGGCATGATCGCGGTGTTCGACGTGCTCGCCCTCAACGGCACCGGTAACCCGCGCGGCATGGCCGCCGGCGTCTGGCAGGCGACCCTGCCGACCATGGCCGGCATGGTCCTGGCCATTCCCGGATTGTTCAGCCTGGCGCGCCTCGAGCGCGAAGCCAGCCAGGCCATCGAGCGGCTGGCCGACCAGCTGCGTCACGACTGAGATCGCCCAACATGAGAATGCGTCGTCACCACCAGCAGGACGAAGACACCGGCATCGACCTCACGCCGATGCTCGACGTGGTCTTCATCATGCTGATCTTCTTCATCGTCACCAGCTCCTTTATCCGCGAGTCCGGCGTCGAAGTGCAGCGGCCGCAGGCGGAAACCGCCAACCCGCAGGACAAGGGCAACATCCTCATCGCCGTCACCGCCGACGGCCAGGTGTGGATGGACAAGCAGCCGGTGGATATCCGCAGCGTGCGCGCCCACGTCGAGCGCATGCGCGTCGACCAGCCGGAAGGCGCGGTGGTGGTGCAGGCCGACCAGGACGCACGCACCGGCCTGGTGGTGCAGGTCATGGACCAGGCGCGCCTGGCCGGTGTGCAGGACGTGGCGCTGGCTGCCGGTAGCGGAGTCAACTGATGCGCCTGCCGCTGTCCTTTCTCGGCGCCTGCCTGATGGCCCTGGGCCTGTTCGCCCTGATGCTCTATATGGTCGCCCCGCCCCGCGCCAAGCCGAGCGAAGAGCCGGTCAGCGTGGCCAACTTCGTGCGCATGGACGGCAACGCCAGCGAGACGGCCAGCCGCTCCCGCCAGCAGGCGCCGCAACCGCCGCAGCCGCAGACCCCGCAGCCGCCGACGCCGCCCACCCCGCAGACGGCCACGCCGAGCGCCAAGCTGCCGGCCCTGGATATCCAGCTGCCCAGCCTGGCCAGCGGCATTGCCGTCAACAGTGCGCCGGCGCCGAGCCTGTCCGGCCTGGCCCCGGGGGCGCCGGCGCCGGCGCCGACGCCGCCGAGCACCGCGGCCGATTCTGGCGGGCAGATGGGCGGCATGGAAAGCGAAGTGATGCCGCTCAACGACGTGCGCCCGGACTACCCGCGCTACGCCCTGCAGCGCGGCATCGAAGGCTTCGTCAAGCTGGCCTTCACCATCAACCGCTCCGGCAACGTGGAGAACATCCGCGTGCTGGAGGCCAACCCGCGCAACGTGTTCGAACGCGAGGCGCGCCGCGCCGCCGCGCGCTGGCGCTTCGCGCCGCGCACCGAGGGCGGCCTGGCGGTGGATCGCGAGGCGGTGAAAACCCTCTACTTCCGTCTGCAAAGGAGCTGACCATGTACCGTTGGTTGTTGCTCGTGATGCTCAGCGCTGCGGCCGTGCCCGGCATGGCCCAGCAAACCATCGACCCGGCCGTGTTCCGCGCCCTCAATGCCGCGCAGGCGGCGCAGCAGAAGGGCGATCACGGCGCGGCGCGCCAGGCGCTGGAGGCTGCCGAGGCCAAGAGCGGCAGCCTCGAAGAGGCGCTGATCTGGCGCAGCCAGGCCTATGTGGCCTGGTCGGCCGGTCACAACGGCCAGGCCATCGACTGGCTGGACAAGGCCGTGCGCAGCGGCAAGCTGGACGAGCAGATGCTCGCCGGCGAACGCCTCAACCTGGCCAAGCTCAACCTCGGCGAGCGCCGTTTCGCCAAGGTGGTGGAGTTGCTGGCGCCGGAGCAGGGCAAGGCCTCCGAAGACGTGCTGCAGATGCTGGTGCAGGCCTATCAGGGCCTGAACCAGCCGGCCAAGGCCTTGCCACTGGCCGAGCGTTACGTACAGGCCAATCCCAAGGCCGGCGATATCTGGCTGCAGTTTTTGGTCGGCGCCAACGCCGACCTCAAGCGCTATGCCCAGGCCGAGCGCTGGCAGCGCCAGCTGCTGGCACGCAAGCCGGACGACGCCAGGGGCTGGCGCCAGTTGGCCGGGCTGCAGCAGATGGCCGGCAGCCAGGACAAGGCGCTGGCCACCCTGCGTGCGGCGCACAGCAAGGGTCTGCGTTTCAGCGAGTCCGAGCTGGACAACCTGGTGCTGCTCGCCGGCGCAGCGGATCAACCCTGGCAGGGCGCCAAGCTGCTTGCCGGCATGCTCGACAGCGGCCAGCTGGCCAACACCGCGGCGCGCCAGGAGCGTCTGGGCCTGTTCTGGTGGCAGGCGCGCGATCGCGCCGCAGCGGTGCGTGTGCTGCGCCCACTGGCCGAGCGCAGCGGCAGCGGCAAGCACTGGCTGTACGTCGCCCAGCTGGAGCTGGAGCAGGCGCGCTGGCAGGCCGGCCTGGAGGCGCTGGCGCGTGCCGAGCGCAGCGGCGCCGAACGCAGCAAGGTGCGCTCCTGGCGCCAGTGGGCGGAAAGCGAGCTGCGCTTCGAGCAGGAAAACCGAGTCGCCAGTCGCAGCTAGGCCAGCGACCCTTGGGGGCGGCGTGCGCAGCGCGGCGAGGGTTTCGCGGCTAGAGCCACTCCTACACCGGCGCTAGCGCAGCCTTTGCCAACGAAAAAGCCAGACCCTGGGGTCTGGCTTTTTCGTTTTGTGTCGCGGGCGGCTTAGCTATCGGGCAGCTCGTAAGCGTAGATCTTGTCCGCCGTCATCTGGTAGCCGACCTCGGCCAGTTCGCTGCTGACGTGCTCGACCTTCAGCGGCCCCTCGACCCAGAACGGCTGGTACAGCGCATCGAGCAGCACGCCCAGCTCGCTGGTGACGTGCACGATCTGGTTCGACGGCGGCGGCGGCACGTGGATGCAGGCGCCGAAGTAGGGCACCAGGAGGAACTCGATCACCCGGCCTTCGTCGGTCACGTCCAGCGGCACTATGTAGCCGGGCAGCTTGATGGCCTGGCCGTCCAGTTCCTTCACCACCGGTGCGGCCGGCGATTGCTGCATGGCCGCCGGGCCGGACTCGGCCAGGGCGTCGGCCAGCTGCGAGAGGTCGTGGATAGGGGCGGCGTCCATCTGCTGCGGCGGCGCATCGGCCGGCACCAGTTCGGACCAGGTGAGTTCGCGCACCTCGGCGGCGGCCAGCGGCAGGGCCAGCGAGAGCAGCAGGGTGGCGAGCAAGGGGCGGGACATGGAAAACCTCGTTGTAGGAGCGCCCGCGCAGTGTACGCCAGGCGCTACCCACTTTGCCTCAGAGCCTGATCGACAGGCCGTCCGCCAGCGACTGGCGGTAGGCACGCCAGGCCGGCACGCTGCCCATCAGCAGGGCGGCGGCGAGGATGGCGCCCAGCAGCTTCCATTCGTAACTCGACGGCGCATTGAGCGCCAGATACAGGCCGTAGTTGGCCTGCACATGGCCCTGGCTGGCGGCGATGCCCAGGTACAGCAGCAGCAGGCCGAGCAGCACGCCGGCCAGGGCCAGGACGAAGGCCTCCAGCACCAGCAAGCTGGCGATATGCCAGGGCCGCGCGCCCACCGAGCGCAGGATCGCCATCTCGCGGCGGCGTTCGTTAAGGCTGGTGAGGATCGCCGTGAGCATGCCGATCAGGCCGGTCAGCACGACGAACAGCGAGACCACGAACAGCGCCTGCTCGGCCGTGCCCATCAGGCTCCACAGCTCCTGCAGGGCCACCCCGGGGAGGATCGCCAGCAAGGGTTCGCCGCGGAACTCGTTGATCTCGCGCTGCAGGCTGAAGGTGGCGATCTTGCTGTTCAGGCCCAGCAGCATCGCGGTGATCTGCTTGGGTTGCAGGTCCATGGCGCGCGCCTGCTCGGCACTGACCTGCGCCGCGCCGCGCGCCGGCATGCCGTTCTGCCAGTCGATGTGCAGCGCCTCCATGCCGGCCAGGGAGATGTGCAGGGTGCGGTCCACCGGGGTGCCGGTGCGGGCGAGGATGCCGACCACGGTGAACGGCTTGTCGTCGTGCTTGACCAGGCTGATGCGGGCCACGCCGTGGGCCAGGACGATCTGCTCGCCGAGGGCGTAGCCCAGGGCCTGGGCCACTTCGGCGCCGAGCACCACCTCGAAGGGATCCTCGGCGAAGGCGCGGCCCTGGGCCAGCTGCAGCTCTTGGCTGCGGGCGTAGCGGTAGTGCTCGAAGTAGGCGGCGCTGGTGCCCATCACCCGGTAGCCGCGGTGCGAGTCGCCGAGGGAGATGGGGATGGCCCATTTGACCTGGCGGTGCTCGGCGAAGCGCTCGAAGCTGTCCCAGCGAATGTTGTTGGTGGCGTTGCCGATGCGGAACACCGAATACAGCAGCAGATTGACGCTGCCCGAGCGCGCGCCGACGATCAGGTCGGTGCCGCTGATGGTGTTGGCGAAGCTGGCGCGCGCCTCGGTGCGCACCCGTTCCACCGCCAGCAGCAGGCACACCGACAGGGCGATGGCGAACACCGTGAGCAGCGCGGTGAAGCGGCGATTGGCCAGGCTGGCCAGGGCGATGCGGATCAGATGCATCTCAGGCCTCCTGGGGGCGCGTGGCGCGGTTGAGTTTGGCCAGCGACAGGCTGCGGTCGAACAGCGGCGCCAGGCTCTGGTCGTGGCTGACGAACAGCAGGCTGGCGCCGGCCGCGCGGCATTCGGCGAACAGCAGCTGGAGGAAGGCCTCGCGGGCATCGAAGTCCAGCGCCGAGGTGGGTTCGTCGGCGATCACCAGTTCCGGCTGGCCGATCAGCGCGCGGGCGGCGGCGACACGCTGCTGCTGGCCGATCGACAGCTCGTCGGCGCGCCGCCCGAGCAGGTCGGCGCGCAGGCCGAGGTGGTCGAGCAGGGCGGCGGCGGCAGCATCGACGCTGCCATGGCGCTGGCGCGCACGCTCGGCGCGCAGGCGCGAGAAGCGGCAGGGCAGTTCGACGTTGTCGCGCACCGAGAGAAAGGGCAGCAGGTTGAACTGCTGGAAGATGTAGCCGGTGTGATCGACGCGAAAATGGTCGCGGGCGCCGGCCGAGAGCTGGCCGAGGTCCTGGCCGAGCAGGCGGATATGCCCGCGCTGGGCCCTCTGCACGCCGCCGAGCAGGCCGAGCAAGGTGGTCTTGCCGCTGCCGCTGGGGCCCTTGAGGAACAGGGTCTCGCCGCGCTCGAGGGTGAAGCGGGGGATGTCCAGCAAGGGCGCCTGGCCGGGCCAGGCGAAGCCGAGGTCGGCGAGGTCGATCAGGGATTGGGTCATGGTCCGGCTATCGGGTGGTTTATGGGCCTGCGTGTAGGGGGGATGACGCTTCACCCATCCACCATGGCGCTCCCACGGTGGATGAGAAGAGCGTCATCCACCCTACGGCTTCAGAAACTCAGGCGCGGCTGGGCGGGGGTCAGTTCCACGCCCTGCTGGCCGCTCGGGCCGATCAGTTGTACCTGAATCTTCTCGGTGGCGGGGAAGCGTTTGAACAGCTCGGCCAGGTCCAACTGTTTCAAGTCGTTGGCGCGGGCGCAGTCGAAACGGTAGTGGGCGTGGATCTCGCTGTGCTCGCTCTGATGCTCATGATGGTCGTGGTCATGGTGACCTGCATCGCCGAACAGCGGGCTCTGCAGTTCCACCTGGGTCGCCTTGCAGTCGCCGGCGGCCAGGGCGAACAGGCTCAGCGGCTGTTCCAGTTCGGCCTTGGCGGTGGCCACCTTGGCCTTGTCGGCGTCGCTCTTGGCGGCGTGCTCGAAACCCACCAGGTTCATCGCCGGGCTTTCCAGCTGCAGCTCCAGGGTCTGGCCGTCGAGCGCCACGTTGAGGCTGGCGACGCCGTGCTCGTGAGCGCCGAGGCTGTCGTGTGCGTGGTCATGATGATCGTGGTCGTGTTTGTGTTCATGCGCCTGGGCGACGGCCAGGGGCAACAGGGCGAAGGGCAGGGCGAGCAGCAGTCGGCGCATGGGGCGTCTCCGGTACGGGTTTTAATCGTTACGTTATAACAACTTTTGTGCCGGCCTGGCCAGCGCACAGGCGTCATGGGAGCATGGGCGCTGGGAATGGGAGAACGATCATGCTGCGCATACGCGGACGCATCGGCGACTGGCCGGTGGACCTGACTGTGGAACTGGAGGCCGAGGATTGGGCGCGCCTGACGGCAGGCCTGAGTGTCGCGTCGGCGACCGAGGTGCCAGCGCCGGCCGTCTCGGCCGGCAGCAATGACGCGCTCTGGCAGACCGCCCTGCAACTGGTGCGCGACGCCGGGCAGGTGGAGGGGCCGCAGCTGCTCGGCCAACTGGCCGCGCTGGCCGGCGGCGAGGCGGCCGGCAAGCGCCTGCTGGTGCGCCTGCGCCACTGCGCGCAGATCCGTATGGAAACCGGCGCCGATGCGCCGATCTATCGCTGGGTGGGCGAGCCAGCCTAGGTCGGTGCTGAGCCTGCGAAGCCCAACAAAGCGTTCTGCCGCTGTCTCTGGTGCGCGGTGTTGGGCTTCGCGGCGCTCAGCCCAAGCTATCGTCCGGGTTCCGGCCTGAGTCAGTAGATCGCCTGGTACAGCTTGCGGCGGTAGGCGGTGACCAGCGGGTGGTCGCCGCCGAGCAGGTCGAACACCTGCAGCAGGGTCTTGTGCGGCAGGCCGTCCTGGTAGCCGCGGTTGCGCACGAACAGCTTGAGCAGGGCATCCAGCGCCGGTTCGTACTGCTGGCGGGCCAGCTGCTGCACGGCCAACTGATAGGCCGCCTCGTCGTCGCCGGCGTCCTGCGCCAGACGGCTCTTCAGGGTGGCCACTTCCGGCAGGTCGGCGGCCTGACGGAGGAAGGTCAACTGCGCCTTGGCGCCGGCCAGGGCCTGCTTGTGTTCGTCGCCTTGCACCGCATTCAGCACCGCCTCGGCTTCGCCCAGTTCGCCGCGCTCGGCCAGGCAGCGGGCGTAGAGAATCAGCGCCGCGGCGTGCTCGTTGTTCTCCGTCAGCAGCTGCTTGAGCAGCGCTTCGGCGTCGGCGAAGCGGCCGTCGGCGAACAGCGCCTGGGCGGCCTCCAGCGGGTCGGCCGCGGCCGGCGCCGGCTCGGCGACATGGGGGGCGAGCATCTGGCGAATCGCCGCTTCCGGCTGGGCGCCGGCGAAGCCGTCCACCGGCTGGCCGTCCTTGAACAGCACCACGGTGGGCAGGCTGCGGATGCCGAAGCGCTGGACGATGTCCTGCTCGACGTCGCAGTCGACCTTGGCCAGCAGCAGTTCGCCGGCGTATTGCTCGGTGATCTTCGCCAGCAGCGGCATCAGCGCCTTGCACGGCGCGCACCATTCGGCCCAGAAGTCCACCAGTACCGGCTTGTGGAAGGAGTTCTCGATCACCAGCTGTTCGAAGCTGGCGGCGCCGGATACGTCGAAGATATAGGGGGAATCGCTCATGGTCGGTCTCGAAGGGCGGGGCAATGGTCTATTAATGCGGGCAGGCGACCCGCGAAACAAGGGGTGGCGCTGCTGCCTGTTCCCCGGACTGCATCCGGGCTACCTCGGTCGTAGCGCATGATACAGGCTGACCTCGCGGAATTCGGCCGGCTCGGCCAGATCCGGCCAGGTACAGCCGTCGAGCAGCGCCAGGCGGCGGTACAGCGGGTGCTGGAAGTCCTTGACCCGCGAGTCGGCCACCAGCGCCTGGCGACCGCGGCTGAGGAAATGATCGAGCAGCGGCAGGTTGGCGCGGTCGTAGAGCACGTCGGCCACCAGAATCAGGTCGTAGCGGTCGGCCTCGGCGAAGAAATCCGCCGAGTAGTCCAGCGTCACGCCATTGAGCGCGGCATTGGCGCGGCAGGCGGCCAGCGCCAGCGGGTCGAGGTCGCAGGCCACCACCTCGGCGGCGCCGGCCTTGGCTGCGGCGATGGCGGCCACGCCACTGCCTGCGCCGAAATCCAGCACGCGCTTGCCGCGCACCCACTCGGGGCGCTCGGCCAGCCAGCGCGCCAGCACCAGGCCGCTGGCCCAGCAGAAGCACCAGTAGGGCGGTTCTTCGAGGATGCGCCGGGTTTCCTCGGGACTGAAGGCGCGGTCCATATTGCCGGCGTCGATCAGCCACAGGGCGATGTCGCTGCCGGGCAGCGTCTCGGCCACCAGGCGGGCATCGCCGAGCAGTTCGCTCAGCGCGCCTTGCAGGGATGCCGGGGCGCTCATGGCGCCGGCACCAGGCGCAGCGGACCGAGGTCGCGGCTCTGCGGGGCGGCGATGGTTTGCGCCGGCAGGCGCTGCACCAGGCGCCCGGACTGGGTGACGCGGCCGCGCAGTTCGACGCGCTGGTCGCCGGGAAAACTGGCCGGCTCGAAGTGCAGGGCGAAGGGCAGCGGGTTGCCGTCGCCGCGCAGCAGCAGGTGGCCGAGCAGGGTGGCGGGACGCCCGCGCGCGTCGACCGCCAGCAGCGCCAGATCCACCTCGGCGCCGGCGGCCACGCCGAGCAGCTGACCGCGCAGGCTGGGCAGCAGGTTGCGCGGCTCGACCGCGGGCGCCGCGCTCGGCGGGCTCGGCGGCGGCGCGGGCGGGGCAGCGGGCTCGCTGGCGCAGGCGCCGAGCAGGCCGGTGAGGATCAGGGCAAGCAGCGGCAGGTATAGGTTCATGGCGTCTTCTGCTGTTCGGGCGGGCGTCTATATAGCCTAAAGCACCTGGCTTGTCTTGCCGCTTCGATGCGCTACCATGGCGCCTTTGCCGCCACCTGCCAGCGCCTGCCATGCATTGTCCATTCTGCGCCGCCAACGACACCAAGGTCATCGATTCGCGTCTGGTCGCCGAGGGCGATCAGGTGCGCCGTCGCCGCGAATGCGTGGCCTGCGGCGAACGCTTCACCACCTTCGAGACCGCCGAACTGGTGATGCCGCGCCTGATCAAGCAGGACGGCAGCCGCCAGCCGTTCGACGAGGACAAGCTGCGTGCCGGCATGCAGCGCGCGCTGGAGAAGCGCCCGGTGAGCGTCGAGCGTCTCGAGGAAGCCATCGCCCGCATCAAGCAGCAACTGCGCGCCACCGGCGAGCGCGAGGTGAAGTCCCTGGTGCTCGGCGAGCTGGTGATGGGCGAGTTGCGCAAGCTCGACGAGGTCGCCTACATCCGTTTCGCCTCGGTGTACCGGCGTTTCCAGGATCTCAACGAGTTCCGCGAGGAGATCGAACGTCTCTCTCGCGAGCCGTCGAAAGCCCGATGAGCGCACACGACCACGCCTTCATGGCGCGCGCCCTGCAGCTGGCGCGCAAGGGCCTGTACTCCACCCATCCCAATCCGCGGGTCGGTTGCGTCATCGTGCGTGACGGGCGCATCGTCGGCGAAGGCTGGCATGCCCGTGCCGGCGAGCCGCACGCCGAGGTGCACGCCCTGCGCCAGGCCGGCGAGCTGGCGCGCGGCGCCACCGCCTACGTCACCCTGGAACCCTGCAGCCATTTCGGCCGCACCCCGCCCTGCGCCGACGGCCTGATCGCCGCCGGAGTGGCGCTGGTGGTGGCGGCCATGCAGGACCCCAATCCGCAGGTCGCCGGCAAGGGCCTCAAGCGCCTGGCCGAGGCCGGGATCGAGGTGCGCAGCGGCGTGCTGGAAAGCGAGGCGCGAGCGCTCAATGCCGGCTTTGTCAAACGCATGGAGAGCGGCCTGCCGCTGGTGCGGGTCAAGCTGGCGATGAGCCTGGACGGGCGCACCGCCATGGCCAGCGGCGAGAGCCAGTGGATCACCGGCCCGGCGGCGCGTGCCGAGGTGCAGCGTCTGCGCGCCCAGGCCAGCGTGGTGCTGAGCGGCGCCGATACCGTGCTGAGCGACGACGCGCGGCTGACCGTGCGCCCCGACGAACTGGGCCTGGGCGCCGAGCTGACCGCCCTGGCGCAGCGCCGTCCGCCGTTGCGCGTGCTGGTCGACGGACGCCTGCGGGTGCCGTTGGACAAGGCCTTCTTCCAGGCCGGGCCGGCGCTGGTGGCGACCTGCGCCGCCGCGCTGGCGCGCGAGCGTTACCAGCAGGAGGGCCACGAACTGCTCGCCGTGCCCGGCAGCAACGGTCACGTCAACCTGCGCAAGCTGCTCGAAGAACTGGCCGCGCGCGGCGCCAACGAGGTGCTGGTGGAGGCCGGGCCGCGCCTGGCCGGCGCCTTCGCCCGCGCCGGGCTGGTGGACGAATACCGCATCTTCATGGCGGCCAAGCTGCTCGGCTCCAGTGCCCGGCCGCTGCTCGACCTGCCGCTCAACCGCATGGCCGAGGCGCCCGAGCTGCAGATCGTGGATATCCGCGCCATCGGCGACGACTGGCAGATCACCGCGCGGCCGTAGGTTGGCGCTGAGCGCAGCGAAGCCCAACAGGGAGCGCGCCGCGCTCCGCCCGGCGATCTTGGCATTCTCCACGATCCCGGCGATCCCCACGCCCATGTTGGGCTTGGTCGCAGGCTCCTCAGCCCAACCTGCCGACGGCAGGTCGCCACGGCGTCCCCCTGGGGCCATGCGGTGCGGCGATAAATATGGTAAAACGCCACTCGGCCGGGCGACTGGCCGCAACGTTCTCAGGGCGGGGTGGAATTCCCCACCGGCGGTAATGGCAGATTCTGCCTAGCCCGCGAGCGCTCGTTTCGGCGAGGTCAGCAGACCCGGTGCGATCCCGGGGCCGACGGTATAGTCCGGATAAAGAGAGAGCGGGATTCCCTCCTCGGACGCCGCGTGCGCGTCCGTGAAATCCCTATCGATCGGCATTGCCCTGTTTCTGACCCAAACAGGAGTTCGTCCATGCTGTTTCGCATCATCTTCAGTGAGAAACCGGAGGGCGCATGTTCACCGGCATAATCGAAGCCATCGGCAGCATCCGTGCCATGACCCCCAAGGGCGGTGATGTGCGCGTCTATGTCGCCACCGGCAAACTCGACCTGGGCGACGTCAAGCTCGGCGACAGCATCGCCGTCAACGGCGTGTGCCTGACCGCAGTGGAGCTGCCCGGCGACGGCTTCTGGGCCGACGTCAGCCGCGAGACCCTGGCGCGCACCGCCTTCGTCGATCTCAAGCCCGGCAGTGCGGTCAACCTGGAGAAGGCCCTGACCCCCACCAGCCGCCTCGGCGGGCATCTGGTCAGCGGCCACGTCGACGGCGTCGGCGAGATCGTCTCGCGTGCCGATAACGCCCGCGCCGTGCAATTCCGGGTGCGCGCGCCGCGCGAGCTGGCCAGGTACATCGCGCACAAGGGCTCGATCACCGTCGACGGCACCAGCCTGACCGTCAACGCGGTCGATGGCGCCGAGTTCGAACTGACCATAGTGCCGCACACCCTGGCCGAGACCATCATGGTCGACTACCAGGCCGGGCGTAAGGTCAACCTCGAAGTGGACCTGCTGGCGCGCTACCTGGAGCGCCTGCTGCTCGGCGACAAGGCCGCCGAACCCAAGGCCTCGGGCCTGACCGAAAGCTTTCTCGCCGAACACGGCTACCTGAAGAATTGAGGAGACGCCCCGATGGCGCTCAACACCGCTGAAGAACTGATCGAAGACATCCGCGCCGGCAAGATGGTCATCCTCATGGATGACGAGGACCGCGAGAACGAGGGCGACATCATCATCGCCTCCGAATGTGTCACCGCCGAGCACATCAACTTTATGGCCCGCTTTGCCCGTGGCCTGATCTGCATGCCGATGACCCGCGAGCGCTGCGAGCTGCTCAAGCTGCCGCTGATGGCGCCGCGCAACGGTTCCGGCTTCGGCACCAAGTTCACCGTCTCCATCGAGGCCGCCGAAGGCGTCACCACCGGCATCTCCGCCGCCGACCGGGCGCGCACCGTGCAGGCCGCGGTGGCGCGCAATGCGGTGGCCGACGATATCGTCAGCCCCGGTCATATCTTCCCGCTGATGGCCCAACCCGGCGGCGTACTGGCGCGCGCCGGCCACACCGAAGCGGCCTGCGACCTGGCGCGCATGGGCGGCTTCGAGCCGAGCGGGGTGATCTGCGAGATCATGAACGACGACGGCACCATGGCCCGTCGCCCGGAGCTGGAGGCCTTCGCCGAGCAGCACGGTCTGAAGATCGGCACCATCGCCGACCTGATCCACTACCGCCTGATCCACGAGCGCACCGTCGAACGCATCAGCGAGCAGCCGCTGGACACCGAGCTGGGCCAGTTCAACCTGGTCACCTACCGCGACGCGGTGGAAGACACCGCGCACATGGCGCTGACCCTGGGCAAGCTGTGCGCCGAGGAGCCGACCCTGGTGCGGGTGCACAACATGGACCCGCTGCGCGACCTGTTCCTGGTCAACCAGCCGGGGCGCTGGAGCCTGCGCGCGGCCATGGCCGAGGTGGCCAAGGCCGGCAGCGGCGTGGTGCTGCTGCTGGGCAACCCGCTGACCGGCCCGGAGCTGCTGGCCCACCTCGGCCGCCAGCAGCCGGCGACTCCGGCCACCTACAGCACGGTGGGCGCCGGCTCGCAGATCCTGCGCGACCTCGGGGTGCGCAAGATGCGCCTGCTGAGCTCGCCGATGAAGTTCAACGCGATATCCGGCTTCGATCTCGAGGTTGTAGAATACCTGCCGGCTGACTGACAGTGGCCCGAAGGGCCAAAGCTGATGACCCTATCCCATTTATGGGAGAGGGGAGCAACGCCAGCTCCCCTGGGAGCACGAATTTTACTTTTTCGGAGCGCACCGCCGCTCCGGCTCTTTAACCCTAGTGAGACCCGTCATGACCCTGAAGACCATCGAAGGTACCTTCATCGCCCCGAAGGGCAAATACGCCCTGGTGGTAGGCCGTTTCAACAGCTTCGTCGTCGAGAGCCTGGTCAGTGGCGCCATCGACGCCCTGGTTCGCCACGGCGTGAGCGAGAGCGACATCACCATCATCCGCGCGCCAGGTGCCTTCGAGATTCCGCTGGTCACCCAGAAGGTCGCTCAGCGCGGCGAGTACGCGGCGATCATCGCCCTTGGCGCGGTCATCCGTGGCGGCACTCCGCACTTCGAATACGTCGCCGGCGAGTGCACCAAGGGTCTGGCTCAGGTGTCCATGGAGTACGGCGTACCGGTCGCCTTCGGCGTGCTGACCGTCGACTCCATCGAACAAGCCATCGAACGTTCCGGCACCAAGGCGGGTAACAAGGGTGCCGAAGCTGCGCTGTCTGCCCTGGAAATGGTCAGCCTGCTGGCGCAGTTGGAGGCCAAGTGAGCAACTCCGGTAACGGCCAGCCGGCCAAGAAGGGCCCCAGCGGCAAGATTCTCGCCCGCCGCGAGGCCCGTACCCTGGCCATGCAGGCCCTGTACTCCTGGCACATCGCCGGCCAGCCGCTGAACGAGATCGAAGCGCAGTTCCGCGTCGACAACGATTTCAGCAAGGTCGACGGCGCCTACTTCCACGAGATCCTGCATGGCGTGCCGCGGCAGAAGACCGAGCTGGACGAGGCCTTCACGCCGCTGCTCGATCGCCCGCTGGCAGAGATCGATCCGGTCGAGCTGGCCATCCTGCGCCTGTCCACCTACGAGCTGAAGAACCGCGTCGACGTGCCCTACAAGGTGGTGATCAACGAGGGCATCGAGCTGGCCAAGGTGTTCGGTGCCACCGACGGGCACAAGTTCGTCAACGGCATCCTCGACAAGCTGGCGCCCAAGCTGCGTGCCGCCGAAGTGGGTGCCAACAAGCGTTGAGCATGGATCGCGTTGTCCGAGCACCCTCACCCCCAACCCCTCTCCCAGAGGGAGAGGGGAGGCTCCATGGGTGAGTTCGAGCTGATCGGCCACTACTTCGCTGCCGCCCCCTGCGCCCAGGGCGGCGACGGCGTGGTTCGCGGCATCGGCGACGACTGCGCGCTGCTGGCGCTGCCCGCCGGCGAGCAGTTGGCGGTGTCCACCGACACCCTGGTCGCCGGGGTGCATTTTCCCGAATCCTGCGATGCCTTCC
This sequence comes from Pseudomonas sp. AOB-7, assembly GCF_003696305.1. Lineage (GTDB taxonomy): Bacteria > Pseudomonadota > Gammaproteobacteria > Pseudomonadales > Pseudomonadaceae > Aquipseudomonas. The sequence continues at coordinate 42,278 of NZ_RFFK01000006.1, forward strand.
TGCTCGGCCAGCGTGCGCTGGCGGTATCGGCCAGCGACCTGGCCGCCATGGGCGCCACGCCCCTGGCCTTTACCCTGGCCCTGACCCTGCCCGCCGCCGAGGACATCTGGCTGGCCGAGTTCGCTCGCGGCCTGCAGCTGATGGCGCAGAACTGTTCGCTGGCGCTGGTCGGCGGCGACACCACGCGCGGCCCGCTGAGCCTGACCCTGACCGTGTTCGGCCGGGTGCCGGCTGGCCAGGCGCTGACTCGCTGCGGCGCGCGGGTCGGCGATCTGCTCTGCGTCGGCGGCAGTCTCGGCGACGGTGCCGGCGCGTTGCCGCTGGTGCTGGGGCAGCGGACGGCCGCGGCCGAACTCGCCGAGCCCCTGCTGGCGCGCTACTGGTCGCCGCAGCCGCAGCTGGCGCTGGGCCAGGCCCTGCGCGGGCGGGCCACGGCGGCGCTGGATATCTCCGACGGTCTGCTCGCCGACTGCGGGCATATCGCCAAGGCCTCGGGTGTCGCCCTGCAGGTCGAACAGGCGCGGCTGCCGCTGTCGCCGGCATTGCTGGCGTTCGCCGGCGAGCGGCAGGCGCTGGCCTGTGCGCTGAGCGGTGGCGACGACTACCGACTGGCCTTTACCCTACCGCCAGCCTTGCTCGCCGACCTGCAGGCCGATTGGCCCGAGGTGCGCGCCATCGGCCGGGTGCTGGCCGGCAACGGCGTGCAGCTGCTGGATGGTGCGGGGCGGCTCGTCGCGCCGCCGCACAGCGGTTACCAACATTTCTGACAGGATGAATGCCGCGTGACCGATCACCCCAACCAGGTTCCCGCCGAGTACGTCCCGCCTTCGGTGTGGCGCAATCCCTGGCACTTCATCGCCTTCGGCTTCGGCTCCGGCACCCTGCCCAAGGCACCGGGCACCTGGGGCTCGCTGGTGGCGCTGCCGTTCGTGCCGCTGTGGCAGATGCTGCCGGACTGGGGCTACTGGCTGATGCTGGGGGTGACCATGCTGTTCGGCTTCTGGCTGTGCGGCAAGGTCGCCGATGACTTGCGGGTGCACGACCACGAAGGCATCGTCTGGGACGAGATGGTCGGCATGTGGATCACCCTGTGGCTGGTGCCCGAGGGCTGGGTCTGGCTGCTGCTAGGCTTTCTCATGTTCCGCCTGTTCGACATCGTCAAGCCCTGGCCGATCCGCTGGATCGACCGCCATGTGCACGGCGGCGTCGGCATCATGCTCGACGACGTGATCGCCGGGGTGTTCGCCTGGCTGGCCATGCAGGGCCTGGTCTGGGGCTGGGACAGCTACGCGGCATCGTTGGGCTTCTAGAGGGCAAGGGCATGGCGCTGACGGGCTGGCTGCTGGCCGGCGTGTTGCTGCTGATCGGGGCGAGCGGGGCGCAGGCGCAGGACGCCCCGCCCGGCGAGATCCGCCTGGCCAGCGAGGTGTGGAACGGGCACACCCATGCCGATGGCACCGGGCTGGCCTGGGACGTGCTGCGCCGGGTGTTCGAGCCGGCCGGCGTCGCCTTGCGCATTCACAGCGTGCCCTATACCCGTTCCATCGGCCTGGTGCAGCGTGGCGAGGCCGATGCCTGGGTGGGCTCCTACCGCGACGAGGTCAGCGAGGGCGTGTTCTACCCGCGCTGGCACTACGACGCCGACCAGATCACCGCGCTCGGCCTGCGCGACAAGCCGCAACTGACCCTGGATAACCTCGCCGACTACCGCCTGGCCTGGATGCGCGGCTACGGCTACCAGGCCTATCTGCCGAATGTGCGCGACTACCGGGAAATTCACCGGCGCAGCGGTATCCTCGGCATGCTCGAGCTGGGCCACGCGGATTTCTATATCGACGCCCGCACCGAGGTGGACGACGTGCTGAGCGAGGCGCCGGACGCCGGGCGTTACCGCATCAGCGAACTGACCCGCCTGCCGCTGTACCTCGGCTTCGCCGACACCCCGCGCGGCCGCAGCCTGGCCGAGGTCTACGACCGACGTCTGGGCGAGCTGGTGGCCAGCGGCGAGTTGCGCCCGCTGTTCCAGCACTGGCAGCAACCCTATCCCTTCGACTGAGCCGGGAGGCCGTCCCCATGCATTTGCGCCACTGCCTCGTTGTCCTCGGCCTGCTGTTCGGCCCGCTGTGCTGGGCCGCCTCGCAGGTGCAGGTGGTCGGCCTGTTCCCCGGCGCGGCGGTGCTCAACGTCGACGGCCAGCGCAAGCTGGTGCGGGTCGGCCAGAGCGGGCCGGGCGGGGTGCAGGTGGTCAGCGTCGACAAGCAGGGTGCGGTGCTGCGCGTCGACGGCGTCGAGCGCAGCTATCCGCTGAGCCGCGAATACAGCGCCGGCTTCGCCGAACCGGTGAAGAAGCGCCTGAGCATCGCCAAGGGCATCGGCGGCCACTACTGGGTGGCCGGCTCGATCAATGGCCAGAGCGTGCAGTTTCTGGTGGATACCGGCGCCACCTCGGTGGCGCTCAACGAGGGGCATGCCAAGCGCCTGGGCATCGACTACCGGGTCAGCGGCCGGCCGCTGCAGGTCAACACCGCGAGCGGTATCGCCCGCGGATGGCAGGTCAAGCTGGATCGGGTCAAGCTCGGCGAGCTGGAGGTGCTCGGCGTCGAGGCCGTGGTGCTGGAGGGCGGCGCGCCGCACGAGGCGCTGCTGGGCATGAGCTACCTCGGCCGGGTCGGCTGGCGTGAGGAGCAGGGGATGCTGGTGCTCGAATCCAAGCTTTGAGAATCAGCTCAAAGTCTGCTGCGCGTCGGCACTGCCACGTTAAAAGCAGGCTCGGAATGCTCATTTACAATCCGTAGACTCCGCTTCCTCGCCTGCTTTTGCCTTGCATTGCTCTAGCTCGCGAGACTTTGAGCCGATTCTGATCGTGCGAATTGAGCGTTTCGATACTGATGATCGGCAATTCTGACTGACCCGGCGGCGGGGCCTGCTGATACAATGCCGCCCCTGTTTCGTACTCATTGCTAGGAGTATCCGGTGTCCGTCGTGTTCGTCGCCGCCTCCCAACTGCCCACGCCCTTCGGCGTGTTCACCATGCACGGCTTCCTCGACCAGGCCACCGGCAAGGAACACGTCGCCCTGACCTTCGGCGCTGTGGCCGACGGCGCGCCGGTGCTGGGCCGCCTGCACTCCGAGTGCCTGACCGGCGACGCCCTGTTCAGCCTGCGCTGCGACTGCGGCGCGCAGCTGCAGGCGGCGCTGCAGGCGATCGCCAACGAAGGCCGTGGCGTGCTGCTGTACCTGCGCCAGGAAGGCCGCGGCATCGGCCTGCTGAACAAGATCCGCGCCTACGAGTTGCAGGACGGCGGCGCCGACACCGTCGAGGCCAACGAGCGCCTGGGCTTCGGCGCCGACCAGCGCGACTACGCGATCTGCCAGCCGATGCTCGAGCACCTGGGCATCAAGAGCCTCAAGCTGATGACCAACAACCCGCGTAAGGTCAAGGCGCTGGGCGACATGGGCATCGCCGTGGATCACCGCGTGCCGCTGCAGATCGAGCACAACCCCTACAACAAGCGCTACCTCGCCACCAAGGCCGGCAAGCTCGGCCATATGCTGGGCAACCAGCACCAGGGCGAGGCCGAGGACAGCCTGTGACCCGCGGCCAGGTCAAGCGCCGTCTGGCGCTCGCCTGGTGGCGTCAGCTGGGCGTGGCCCTGGCACCCTTGTTCGTCTTCAACCTGCTGTTCGGCGGCGGCGCCACCACGGTGCTGAGCCTGCCGCTGTTCGTCGCCGGGCTGGCCTCGATGTTCGTCAGCCTGCCGCTGTTCGCCGCCTACAAGCGTGCGCTGATCGCCACCGACAAAGCCCTGGACAGCGACGCCGAGCCGGCCGCCTGGCTGGAGCTGGATCGTGTGCGTTTGCGCGCGCTGCTCGGCGCGGCGCTGCCGGCCTGGATCGCCGCCCTGGCGGTGCTGGCCGGGCTGGAGGCGATACCCCTGGTGCTGCTGGCGCTGTCGAGCATCGTCCTGCACTGTCTCTACCGCATTCCCCGCCAACTCGGCTGATGCGCGCGCTGCTGTTGGCCCTGTGTCTGCTGGCCCTGCCGCTGGCGGCCGCACCACGGGTGGTCAGCCTGGCGCCGTCGCTCAGCGAGATCATGCTCGAGCTGGATGCCGCCGACCTGCTGGTCGGCGTGCTGGCAGGCGACGAGCATCCCGCCGCGCTGGCCCAGTTGCCCACCGTCGGCCGCTACGGCCAGCTGGAGTTCGAGCGCCTGCTGCAGCTGGCGCCCGACTTGATCCTGATCGCTCCAGGCAGCGTGCCGGCGGCGCAGCAGGCGCAGTTGCAGCGTTTCGGCATTCCCCTGCTGGTGGTCGAGCCGGCGCGCCTCGAGCAGTTGGCCGAGGCCTTTATCCTTATCGCCGAGCGTATCGGTCGCGCCGAACGGGGCGAGCGGCTGGCGGCGGAGTTTCGCACCGAGCTGGCCGGGTTGCGCCAGCGTTACCGGCGCGAGCGGCCGTTGGCGGTGTTCTATCAGGTCTGGCACCAGCCGCTCTACACCATCGGCGGCGAGCAGCTGATCGGCGATGCGCTGGCGGTGTGCGGCGCGCGCAACCTGTTCGCCGACCTGAGCCAGCCGGCGCCCCAGGTCGGCATCGAGGCGGTGTTGGCGCGCGACCCCGAGGTGATTCTCGGCGGCAGCAATGCCGAACTGTCGAGCTGGCAGGCCTGGCCGCAGCTGCGCGCGGTGCGCCGCGGCCAGGTCTGGGCGGTGCCGGACAGGGGCCTGGAGCGGCCCAGCCGGCAGATGCTCGGCGCCATCGAGCGGCTGTGCGAGCGGCTGGCCACGGCGCGTTAGCCTGGAGCGGCTTGGTGCACCGTGAGCACCGGGATCAGAGTTGCGGTGTCCAGGTCAGCGAGAGCAGGGCGCTGCGGCCTTCCTCGCGGTAGCCGTAGTAACTCACGCTACCGAAGAAGGGGTCGTTCGGTCGGCTGTACAGCGCCTGGGAATAGTCCTTGTCCAGCAGGTTGTCGACCTTGACCTGCCACAGCAGCTCCTCGTTCATCCGCCAGCTGGCCCGCGCGCCCAGCAGGCCGTAGCCGGCGATCTCGCGGGTGTTGGCGGCATCGTCGTAGCGGCCGGAGACGGCCTGCCAGGTGAGGCCGGCGGCGAAGGCGCCGAACTGACGATCCAGATCCAGGCTCAGGCTGCGTTTGGCGCGGCGCGGCAGGGTGTGGCCGCTGTCGCGATCACGTGGGTCGAGCAGGCTGGCGCCGAGAGCGGCCTGCCAGCCCAGCACCTCGCGTTCCAGGCTCAGTTCCAGGCCTTGCAGGCGTGCCTGGTTGACGTTCATCGGGGTGCTGAAGAAGGTCAGCGGATCGCTGACCACGGTGATCAGGTCTTCGACCTCGGTGCGGTAGGCCGACAGGCTCCAGCGGCTGTCCAGGTGCTCGCCGCGCAGTTGCACCTCGTAGGTCTTCGAGCGCTCGGGGGCCAGGTTCGGGTTGCCGCCATAGAACGAGCTGGTGGGGAAGTACAGGTCGTTGAAGGTGGGCGCGTGGAAGCCCTCGCCGTAGCTCAGCAGCAGCTCGAGACGCTCGCTCAGGTCCAGGCTCAGTGCCGCGTTCCAGGTGTTCTCGCTGCCGAACTGCTGGTTGTCGTCGTGGCGCAGGCCCAGCTCGGTGGCGAAGCCCTCGCCACGGAAGCGGTGCTGGACGAAGGCGGCCCGGTTCCAGCGCTCGGTCTGGCTGAACTCGCTGTCGCTGCCCAGGCGGTCCTCGTACCAGTCGAGACCGAGCAGCAGCTGCTGGGCGTCGCTCAGTTGCAGGGTGTTGAGCCAGCCCGCGCTGTCGCGGTAGGTGTTGTACTGATAGTTGTTGCTGGCGTTCAGCGGGTCGCGGTTGTCGCTCTTGTCCTCGCCGTGGCCGAGCTCCAGGCGACTGCTCCAGCGCTCGGCGAGCTGCGCCTCGAGATGGGCCGCGGCAGTGGAAACGCTGAAGCGCTCGCTGGGGTTGCCCGGCACGAAGCTGAACAGGTCGTCGTACTCGCTCTCGCCATGCTGTTCGAGCAGGCTCAGACCGCCTTCGAGGCGTTCGTTGAAGCGGTGCTGCAGGCTCAGGTTGAAGGCCTTGCGGCGCAGGCCGTCGTGGTCGCCGTCATAGCCGCGAGCGTCTGCTGAGCGGTCGAAGCCGGCGCGCTCGACCAGGCTGGCGCCGAGGTCGAAGCGCGTGCGCTGGTCGCCGCCGGACAGTCCCAGGCTGCGTTCGAAGGTTTGCTGGCTACCGGCGGCCAGGCGCAGGCGCGGTTGCAGGCCGGCCTCGCCCTGGCGGGTGAAAATCTGGATCACCCCGCCGATGGCGTCGGCGCCATACAGCGCCGAACGTGGGCCGCGCACCACCTCGATGCGCTCGATCTGCTCGGGGCTGAGGAATTCCAGGCGGGCCAGGCCGCTGGCGGCGGCATTCAGACGCACGCCGTCGACCAGCACCAGGGTCTGGTTGGCGTTGGCGCCACGCAGAAACAGGCTGGTCAGGCTGCCGCGGCCGCCGTTCTGCACGATGGATACGCCGGGAACGCGGCTGAGCAGATCGGGCACGCTGCTGACCTGCAAACGCTCGATATCCGCCCGCTCGAACACCGTGGTGGCGGCGGTGGCCTGGGCTTGTGGTTCGGCCAGGCGCCCGGAGGTGATCACCAGCGGCTCGGCGGCGTAGGGTTCGGCGGCCAGGGCGAGGCCGGGCAGAACGGCGATGGCCAGGGCCAGGGGGGACAGTTTCATCAGGGGTATTCCTCAAAGGTCGGCAGACGTTCGAGGAGGGCAGGGGGCAAGCGCGCGCAGGGCGGCGCTTGACGGTGCGGCCCTCCGCAACACCAGTCGCACCGCCGGGGCCGGTCTCCGGGCTCACGACCCCGGTCCGCCTTCCCGGGAATACCCAGTGGCCGTGGACAAGGTGCAGGCTTGCGGCCTGCCGTCGATTACCGTTGCGGGGGCAGCGTCGGGATTGCCCGGATGGGCGCACCGACTTCCCGTTTCACGCCGTGTTAGCGGCGCACCCTGGCGGAACATGCAATGCCGCGCACCCTAGTGCGCGGCGGGATGAATGACAAGCAAGGCCGGCTCATTCAGCGATGAGCGGGTCTCATGTTCAGGCGGGCAGCTGGGCCAGTCGCGCGCGCACCGCGGCTTCGATGCCGGCCTGGTCGAGGCCACATTCTTTGAGCATCTGCGCCGGCTTGGCGTGTTCGACGTAGTAGTCGGGCAGGCCCAGCTGCAGCAGCGGCTTGACGATGTTCTCGGCGGCGAGGAACTCGCCGACCGCGCTGCCGGCGCCGCCCATCACCGCGTTTTCCTCGATGCTCACCAGCAGCTCGTGGCTGGCCGCCAGTTCGCGCAGCAGGGCGGCGTCCAGCGGTTTGACGAAACGCATGTCGACCACCGTGGCGTCCAGCGTCTCGCCGACCTGCAGCGCCTCGGCCAGTTGCACGCCGAAGGCCAGCAGGGCGACGCGGCGGCCCTGGCGACGGATCAGGCCCTTGCCGATTTCCAGCGGCGCCAGGCCTGGGGCGATGGTGGCGTTGGGGCCGCTGCCGCGCGGGTAGCGCACCGCCGCCGGGCCGTCGAACAGGTAGCCGGTGGTGAGCATGCGGCGCAGCTCGTTCTCGTCGCTGGGGGTCATCACCAGCATGCCGGGGATGCAGCGCAGGTAGGAGATATCGAAGCTGCCGGCGTGGGTCGGGCCGTCCTCGCCGACCAGGCCGGCGCGGTCGATGGCGAACAGCACGTCGAGGTTCTGCACCGCGACGTCGTGGATCAGCTGGTCGTAGCCGCGCTGGAGGAAGGTCGAGTAGATCGCCACCACCGGCTTGACCCCGTCGCAGGCCATGCCGGCGGCCAGGGTCACGGCGTGCTGCTCGGCGATGGCGACGTCGAAGTAGCGCGCCGGGAAGCGTTCGGCGAAGGCCACCAGGTCCGAGCCTTCCTTCATCGCCGGGGTGATGCCGACCAGGCGCGAGTCTGCTGCGGCCATGTCGCACAGCCACTGGCCGAACACGTTGGAGTATTTCGGGCCGGACGGCCGTTTCTGGCTGGAGAGCGGCGCGGCATCGGGCTTGACCGGCTCCAGCTTGGTAATGGCGTGGTAGCCGATCGGGTCGGCCTCGGCCGGGGCGAAGCCCTTGCCCTTCTTGGTCACCACGTGGAGGAACTGCGGGCCGTCCAGGTCGCGCATATTGCGCAGGGTGGCGAGCAGGGTGGGCAGGTCGTGGCCGTCGATGGGGCCGATATAGTTCCAGCCCAGTTCCTCGAACAGGGTGCCGGGCACCAGCATGCCCTTGGCGTGTTCCTCGGTCTTGCGCGCGATCTCCCAGGCGCCAGGCAGGCGCGAGAGGATCTTCTTGCTGCCCTCGCGCATGCTGGCGTAGGTGCGGCTGGAGAGGATCTTGGCCAGGTAGTTGGACAGCCCGCCGACATTCTTGGAGATCGACATGTCGTTGTCGTTGAGCACCACCAGCATGTTGGCGCCGACCTCGCTGGCGTGATTGAGTGCCTCGAAGGCCATGCCGGCGGTCAGCGCGCCGTCGCCGATCACCGCCACGCTCTTGCGCCGCTCGCCCTGCAGGCGGGCGGCGATGGCCATGCCCAGTGCGGCGCTGATGCTGGTGCTGGAGTGGCCGACGCCGAAGGTGTCGTACTCGCTCTCGCTGCGGCGCGGGAAGGCGGCCAGGCCGTCCTTCTGGCGCAGCGTGGCCATGCGCTCGCGGCGGCCGGTGAGGATCTTGTGCGGATAGGCCTGGTGGCCGACGTCCCACACCAGGCGGTCGTCGGGGGTGTCGAAGACGTAGTGCAGGGCGATGGTCAGCTCGATCACGCCGAGGCCGGCGCCGAAATGGCCACCGCTCTGGCCGACGCTGTACAGCAGGTACTGGCGCAGTTCGTCGGCGAGGGTTTCCAGGTCCGCTTCGGCCAGCCGGCGCAGCTCGTCCGGCGTGTTGGCGCGGTCCAGCAGGGGCGTCAGCGGGCGCTCGCGGGGGATCTCGTGGAAAGTGGTCGGCATCAGGCGAATCGTTATAGGCGTAAAAAGATGCGCAGTTTACCCGAAAACCACCGCCGCAAGCTTCAAGCCCTGCGCGACAGGCCGGCGCCCCTGCGCCAGGCCTCTACCAGGTATCGACGAACGGCCGCTTGCGCCCCTCGCGCCTCGCCGGTCGGGGCGTGGCGGCCAGCCCGCGGAGCAGCCAGGCGCGGCTGTCGGCCGGGTCGATCACCGCATCGATTTCCAGGTAGCTGGCCATGTTCAGCGCCTTGCCGTTGTCGTAGGCCTTGGCCACCAGCTTGTCGAACAGCGCCTGGCGCGCGGCGGCGTCCGCCTGGGCCGCCAGCTCCTTGGCGAAACCCAGGCGCACCGCGCCCTCCAGGCCCATGGCGCCGAACTCGGCGCTGGGCCAGGCGGCGGTGAACAAGGGCGCGTGGAAACTGCCGGCGGCCATGGCCTGGGCGCCGAGGCCGTAGCCCTTGCGCAGCACCAGGGTGAAGAAGGGCACCGTGAGGCTGGCGGCGGTGACGAACAGGCGCGAGACGTGGCGCACCGTGGCCTGTTTCTCCGCCTCCGGGCCGACCATGAAACCGGGGGTATCGCACAGCGAGACAATGGGCAGGTCATGCGCCTCGCACAGTTGCAGAAAGCGCGCGGCCTTGTCGCCGGCCACGGCATCGATGGCGCCACCCAGGTGCGCGGGGTTGTTGGCGATCAGGCCGAACGGCTTGCCTTCGATGCGGATTAACGCGGTGATCAGGCCGGGGGCGAACTGGCGGCGCAGTTCCAGCACGCTGCCGTGATCGGCCAGCAGCTCGATGACCTGGCGGATGTCGTACACGCGCAGGCGGTTTTCCGGGATCACCTGGCGCAGCTCACGAGGATCGCTGCATTGCCAGTCGCTCACCGGGCCCTGGAAATACCCCAGGTACTGCTTGGCCACGGCGACCGCTGCGGCTTCGTCTTCGACCAGCACGTCGATCACCCCATTGGGGCCTTGCACGCTGGTCGGACCAACCTGCTCGGGAGTGAAACTGCCCAGGCCGCCGCCCTCGATCATCGCCGGGCCGGCCATGCCGATAGTCGCGTTACGGGTGGCGATGATCACGTCACAGCAGCCGAGCAGCGCGGCGTTACCGGCGAAGCAGCGGCCGGAGACCACGCCCACCGTCGGCACCAGGCCGGAGAGCTTGGCCATGGCGACGAAGGTGTGGCAGTCCAGCCCGGCCACGCCAACGAAATCGGTATCGCCCGGCCGCCCACCGCCGCCTTCGGCGAACAGCACCACCGGCAGGCGCCACTGCGCCGCGAGGCCGAGCAGGCGGTCGGTCTTCTTGTGGTTCATCACGCCCTGGGTGCCGGCGAATACCGTGTAGTCGTAGGCGATGGCCAGGCAGCGCGCCGCCTCCGCGCCGAACTGCGCGGCGTTCACCGTGCCGGTGCCGCCGATCAGGCCGTCGGCCGGGCTCAGCTCCAGCAGTTCTTCGGCCGAACGCCGGCGGCGCTGGGCGGCCAGGGCCAGGGCGCCGTACTCGTTGAAGCTGCCCTCGTCCAGCAGGTCGGCGAGGTTCTCGCGCGCGGTGCGCTGGCCGCTCTTGCGCCGCTTGGCCACGGCCTCGGGGCGGCGCGCATCGGTCAGGCGCGCATGGCGTTCCAGCACTTCGGCCAGGTCGGCGCGGATATGCGCCAGGTCGACGGCCTGCTCGCCGTGGGCGTCGAGGCTGTCCACCTCGGCCGGCTGCAGAAACGCCAGCGCCTGGCCCTCACCGATGGCGTCACCGGGTGCAACCGTCAGCGCGCGGACGATGCCGCTGTGCTCGGCCTTGACCTCGAACTCCATCTTCATCGCCTCCAGTACGGCGATGCGCTGACCGGCGGCCACGGCGTCGCCTTCGGCCACCGCCAGGCTGACCAGCACGCCGGCGCTGGGCGCGCTGAGGGCCAGGGTGCCGGGCGGGGCGTCGAGGCTGGATCTGGCGCTTTGCGCAGATGCGTCGCCGGCAAAGTAGCGGTGCGGATGCGCCTGTTCGCGGGCGGCCAGCAGCTCGCTCAGGTGACGTTCGACATAGGTGGTGTCGACCTGATTGGCCAGCACCTCGTCGCGCTGCAGCAGGTTCTGCAGCAGGTGCAGGTTGCTCGCCACGCCTTCGAGGCGAAACTCGCACAGCCCCCGGTAGGCGCGGCGCAGGGCGCCGGGGTAGTCGCTGGCGCTGGCGATCAGCTTGGCGATCAGCGAGTCGTAGGCCGGGCTGACGGCGTAGCCGGTATAACCGCAGCCATCCACGCGCAGGCCGGGGCCGCTGGGCGGCTGGTAGGCGCCGAGCACGCCGCTAGCCGGGCGCGCGCTGCCATCGGCGTGCAGGGTTTCCAGATTCAGGCGCAGCTGTACGGCATAACCTTTCGCTGGCGGCGGAGTGAGCAGGCCCAGCTCGGCCAGGCTGCTGCCGGCGGCCAGGTGCAGTTGCGTATGCAGCAGATCGATGCCGGCGACCTGCTCGGTGACGGTGTGCTCCACCTGCACGCGCGGGTTGGCCTCCATGAAGTAGAAGCGCCCGGGCTGGTCGAGGTCGAGGAGGAATTCGAAGGTGCCGATGCCGCGATACTGCACCTCGGCGGCCAGGCGCAGGGCGCTGGCGATGATGGCCTCGCGGGCGACGGCGTCCAGATCCGGGCTGGGGGCGATTTCCACCAGCTTCTGGTGACGGCGCTGCAGGCTGCAGTCGCGCTCCCACAGATGGCTGACCGCGCCGCTGCCGTCGCCGAGCACCTGCACTTCGATATGCCGGGCGCGGCGCACGCGCTTCTCCACGTACAGCGCGCCGCTGCCGAAGGCGCCCTCGGCCTCGGAGGCGCAGCGGGCGAAGGCCTCGGCCAGCTGCGCGGCATCCTCCACTGCACGCATGCCGCGCCCGCCGCCGCCGGCCAGGGCCTTGAGCATCACGCTGCCGTGCTCGGCGAGAAAGTCCGCGGCCTGCTCCGGCGTCACCGCCTGGTTGATCCCCGGTACCAGCGGCACTGCGCAGCGTTCGGCCAGGGCGCGGGCGGCGGCCTTGTCGCCGAACAGTCGCAGGGTTTCTGGCGTCGGACCGACGAAGGTCAGCCCCGCATCCTGGCAGCGGCGGGCGAATTCGGCGTTCTCGGCGAGAAAACCGTAGCCGGGGTGGATGGCGCTGCAGCCGTGCGCGCGGGCGACGGCAATGAGCTGATCCATGTCCAGATAGGCCGACGGGCCGCGTCCAGCCAGTGGCACGGCCAGGTCGGCCTTGCGTATGTGCAGGCAGGCGCTGTCGTCCTCGGCGTACACCGCCACGCTGCGGATACCGAGGTCGGCGCAGGCCTGGGCGATGCGGATGGCGATCTCGCCGCGGTTGGCGATCAGCAGGGCGGAAAAGGGCATGGCGGCTCCGGACGTCTTGTCGTTATGGAGCCATCTTAGGAGGCTGGTCGCGGGGGTAAAGCAAGCCTTATATGGCGATCATGCTGGTATAGATGGTGATGATGACGTTGGCCGCAGGGCGCGCCACCGCCTATCGGCTAGCTGCGCCGCTCGACGATATAGCGCGCCAGCTCGCGCAGCGGCTCGGCCTGGCTGCCGAAGGGGCGCAGCAGGTGCAGGGCCTGGTCGCGCAGTTCCAGGGCATAGGCCTTGGCGGCGTCGAGGCCGAGCAGGGCGGGGTAGGTGGGTTTGTGGTTGGCCTCGTCCTTGCCTTGGGTCTTGCCCAGGGTGGCGGTGTCGCTCTCCACGTCGAGAATGTCGTCCTGCACCTGGAAGGCCAGGCCGATGGCGCGGGCGTACTGCTGCAGCGCCTTGAGGCCGAGCTCGTCGGCGTTGCCGCTGGCCAGGGCGCCGAGCTGCACGCTGGCCTCGATCAGCGCGCCGGTCTTGTGCCGGTGCATGGTTTCCAGGGCGCTCTGGTCGAGCGGCAGGCCCACCGCGCCGAGGTCGATGGCCTGGCCGCCGACCATGCCGGCCGGGCCGGCGGCGGCGCTCAGGGCCACGATCATCTGCAGGCGGGTCTCGGCGTCCTGCGGGTTGCGCCGGCGGTCGGCGAGCACCTCGAAGGCCAGGCTCTGCAGGCCATCGCCGGCGAGGATGGCACTGGCCTCGTCGAAGGCCTTGTGAGTGGTGGGTTGGCCGCGGCGCAGGTCGTCGTCGTCCATCGCCGGCAGGTCGTCGTGCACCAGCGAGTAGGCGTGAATCAGCTCCACCGCACAGGCGGCGCCATCGGCGCGATCCAGCTTGCCGCCCAATGCCTCGCAGGCGGCGTAGACCAGCAGCGGGCGCACGCGCTTGCCGCCGTTCATCACGCTGTAGCGCATGGCCTGGTAGAGGCGTTCGAGCTCCGCGCGCGGGGCCTGGAACAGCGGCTCGAGGGCGGCGTCGACGCGGGCCTGGCAGCTCGCCTGGTAGGCCTTGATCATGCCACCGGGTCCGCGTCGAACGGCGCCGGCTCCAGCTCGCCGTCGCGCTCCAGGAGGATCTGCACCTTCTGCTCGGCCTGGGCCAGGGCGGCCTGGCACTCGCGGGTCAGGCCGATGCCCTGCTCGAAGGCGGTCAGCGAGTCTTCCAGCGACAGCTCGCCGCTCTCCAGGCGCTCGACCAGCGCCTGCAGCTCGGCGAGGGAATGTTCGAAGTCGGGGGCGGCTTTCTTGCGGGCCATGGCGGCGGGTCTCGGGCAGCGTAGAAACGGGCGCGACACTAGCAGAGCCGCGCCCCTCGGGCAAATCAGCGGGGCCGCTGGCCAGGTCGGGGCGTAGGTTGGCGCGTAGGTTGGTGCTGAGCGCAGCGAAGCCCAACGCCTAGCGCATGTAGGTGACCCAGAAGTAGTACAGCGTCATCCCGCTACCCACCAGAATGACCAAGGCGCGCAGCAGCGCCGGCGGCAGCTTCTCGCCCAGTGCGCCGCCGGCGTAGCCGCCGATGGTGGCGCCGGTGAGCAGGATGGCCAGCTCGTACCAGCTGACCCGCCCGGCGATGACGAAGGTCAGGGTGGCGATGCTGTAGATCACCGCCGAGATCAGGTTCTTCAGCGCGTTGGCGCGGGCCAGGGCGTGGCCCTCGATGGAGAAGGCGGCCAGCTGCAGGATGCCCATGCCGGCGCCGAAGTAGCCGCCGTAGATCGACACGCCGATATGCGCGCCCAGTGACAGCGGCGTGTGCGGCGGGTGTTCGGATTCCCTGTTCTTGCGCCGCTCGGCCAGCCAGCGTCCCAGCCAGGGGCTGGCGGCGAACAGCGCGGTGGCGGCCAGCAGCAGCCAGGGGATCAGCACGCGGAATACGTCGTCGCCGCCGGCCAGCAGCAACAGGCCGCCGAGCAGACCACCGGCCAGGCCTGCCAGCAGCAGCGGGATCAGGTAGCGCCCCAGCGGGCGCAACGAGGCGCGCGCGGCCCAGGCGCCGGCCAGGCTGGCCGGCCACAGGGCCACGGCGTTGGTGGCATTGGCCGTCACCGGCGGCAGACCGGCGGCGAGCAACGCCGGAAAGGAGAAGAAGGTGCCGCCGCCGGCCAGGGCATTCATGCCGCCAGCGGCGAAACCGGCGAGGACCAACAGCAGCAGATCGGGCAGGGACATGGCGCAGGCTCGCACAAAAAGAGTGCAGCATAGAGCTGACCATTCGGTCAGCCAAGTGCGACCAAAGTGCCTGGCACCGTCGCGTCAGTCGCGGTTGATCTGCGGCTGCAGAATCCACTCGGCGCTGTCGTTCCAAACATCCATGCGGGTGATCAGGCCGTCGCGCACCTCGAAGCGGTCGAGGTAGCGATTGCCGGAGAAGCTGCGGCCGTCCGGCCACTGGCCGTAGAGGGTGCCGTTGGAATACACCACGCAGTGGTCGGCATGCTCGGTCCAGTCGAACTGGCCCATGGCTTTCTTTACCCAGTTGTAGCGACTGCCGTTGAAGGCGGTGATGGCCTGGGCATCGGGCATGGCGCGGCCGCCGGTGAAGGTGATGCGCACGTCGGCGGCCATGTAGCGGGCGGCGCCCTGTGGATCGGGGATCATCGACAGTTCGAGGAACTGGCGAACCAGGGTGACGGCGGGGTGTTCGCTGGGCATGGGTTCTCCTTGGACCTGGCTGCATCCTGCTGGTGCGTCGTGCCAGGCAATGGGGCGGTTTCTGAAGTGGCGCCATGGACAAGGCCCGTATTTGCGGGCTTTGCCGGGGTGGCACCTGTTTTGCTAGCAATGTTTGTGCAAAAGCTAGCAATTAGGAGAATGCCATGTCCACGCTATTGTCGTTTCCGCGTCGTCTGAAGCCGTGCCTGGCTGCGGCGTTCGCGTTGAGTTGTTGGTTTTCCCTGTCCGCACAGGCGGCCGAGCCGATCAAGGTCGGCCTGGTGGCGGCGCTGTCCGGGCAGTCGGCGAAATCCGGCGAGGCGCTGACCCGCGGCCTGACCATCGCCATCGACGAGGTCAACGCCCAGGGCGGTGTGCTCGGGCGTCCGCTGCAATTGGTGCGCCGCGATGACGAAAGCAACCCGTCCAAGGGGCTGCTGGCGGCGCGCGAGCTGATCCAGCGGGAGAAGGTCGCGGTGCTCTTCGGCGGGCTGGATACGCCGGTGTCGCTGGCCATCGTGCCGCTGGCCAATCAGATGAAGATGCCGTTCATGGGGGTATGGGCGGCCGGCACGCCGATCACCCGCAACGGCGCCGCCGACAACTACGTGTTCCGCGTGTCGGCGGTGGACGAGCTGGTGGACGAGGCGCTGGTCAGCTATGCGCAGAAGCACTTCGCCACCCAGAAGCCGGGGATGATCCTGATCAACAACCCCTGGGGCGAATCCAACGAGCAGGGTTTCCGCAAGGCGCTGGCGGCGCGTGGCATGCCGGTGGCCGGGGTGGAGCGCATCGAGGGCAGCGATCTCGATGTGGTGCCGCAGCTCAGTCGGCTCAAGCAGGCCGGCGCCGATACCCTGCTGCTGGTGGCCAACGTCGCGCCGTCGGCGCAGGTGGTCAAGTCGCTCGATCGCATGGGCTGGGACGTGCCGGTGGTGTCGCACTGGGGGCCGGCTGGCGGACGTTTCGGTGAGCTGGCCGGGCCCAATGCCGGGCGCGTGCACTTCATCCAGACCTACACCTTCAGCCAGGAGGGCGACGCCAAGGGCGAGGCGATCTTCGCCGCGCTGCAAAAGCGCTATCCGGAGATCAAGAGCCTGGCCGACGTCACCCCGGCGGTGGGCATCGCCAACGCCTACGACGCCCTGCACCTGACCGCGCAGGCCATCGCCGCCGCGGGCAGCACCGAGGGGCCGGCGATCCGCGACGGCTACTACGGCATCCAGCGCTACGAAGGCCTGATCAAGACCTACGAGAAACCGTTCAGCGCCGAGCAGCACGATGCCCTGGGCGTGGACGACTACGTGTTCACCCGCTTCGAGGGTGACGAAATCGTGCCGATCCAGCACTGAGCCAGCCAGTCCGGCCGCGGCAGCGGCCGGTGGAGGATTTGCCATGCTTACCGCCGCAATCATCAGCGGGCTCGGCCTGGGCAGCATGTATGCGCTGCTCGCCCTGGGCTTTCACATCACCTACGTGGTGTCGCGTACCGTCAACTTCGCCCAGGGCAGCGCCATGATGATCGGCGCGGTGCTCGGCTACAGCCTCTGCGTCACCGCCGGCCTGCCCTGGTGGCTGGCGGCTGTCTTGAGCCTGGCGCTGTGCGCGCTGTACGGCCTGGCCATCGAACTGTTCCTGGTGCGGCCCTTCCACAGCCGCGGTTCGGAAGCCTGGCTGATGGCCACGGTGGCGGGCGGCATCCTAGTGGACAACCTGGTGCTGTTCAGCTTCGGCAAGGAGCCGCGTCAGTTCGACGTGGCCCTGCTGCATCAGCACCTGCAGGTGCTGGGCAGCAATGTCCAGGCGCTGCAGCTGCTGATCCCTCTGGCCGGTGCCGGCATCGCCCTGGCGCTGTACCTGGTGCGCCGCTACACGCGCCTGGGCAAGGTGCTCGAGGCCTGTGTGCAGAATCCGCGTGCGGCGCAGCTGATGGGGATTCGGGTCAACCGCGTGGTGGCCTGCGCCTTCGCCGTGTCGACGGTGTTCGCCGGCATCGCCGGGCTGTTGATCGCGCCGCTGTACAACGTGCATGCCGACATGGGCACGCTGTTCGGCCTCAAGGCGTTCGCCGTGGCCATTCTCGGCGGTATCGCCAGCGCCAACGGGGTGTTCCTCGCCGGCCTGCTGTTCGGCCTGACCGAGGCGCTGATCACTCTGCAGTTCGGCTCGGCCTTCACCCAGATCTTCACCTTCGGCCTGGTCATCATCGCCCTGGCGCTGCGCCCCAACGGCCTGTTCGGCAAACAGACATTGGTGAAAGTATGAACCTGAGCAACCGCTACCTGGCGCCAAGCGGCCTGGCCGCGCTGGCGCTGCTGGGCAGCAGCCTGGCCTTCGTGCTGGACAGCTATTCGCTGCTGGTCTTCACCTTCTGCGCGCTGGCGGCCGTGGTCGGCGTCGGCCTGAACATCCTCATGGGCCTGTCCGGGCAGATTTCCTTCGGCCATATCGCCTTCTACGCCATCGGCGCCTACATCTCGGCGCTGCTGCTGATGGCCGGCTTGCCGCTGGGCCTGGCGCTGATCATCGCCGGACTCGGCAGCGGCCTGGTCGGTGCCCTGCTGGCGCTACCGGCGCTGCGTGTCACCGGGCCCTACCTGGCGATGGTGACCATCGCCTTCGCCTTCATGGTTCACCACGGGCTGATCGAGTGGCAGTCGCTGACCGGCGGTGCCAACGGCCTGATCGGTATTCCCATGCCCGCGTTTGGCGGGCTGGACGGCAATACCGGCCTGGCCCTGCTGGCCACCGCGCTGATGGTGGCGGCGCTGGCCTTCTACCGGCGCCTGCAGGGCAGCGGCTGGGGGCGGGCGATGCGCGCGGTGAAGTCGACGGAAATCGCCGCGCGTTCGCTGGGCTTCAACCCGATGCAGACCAAGACCCTGGCCTTCGCCCTGTCGGCCACCCTGACCGGTATGGCCGGCGGCCTGGTGGCGCCGCTGATGATGTTCATCAGCCCGGACTCCTTCCCCTTCTCGCAGTCGATCCTGTTCGTCCTGGCGGTGATAGTCGGCGGCAGCGGCACGCTGTTCGGCCCGGTGCTCGGGGCGCTGCTGATCGTGCTGCTGCCGGAGATGCTCTCGGGCCTGGCCGAGTACCGTCTGCTGATCTTCTCCATGCTCCTGCTCGCGGTGCTCTGGCTGGCGCCGCGCGGTGTGCTCGGCGCTTTGCAGCAGCGCTGGTGGCAGGCGCCGCCGGCCTACGCGCCGAAGAGTGCCAACCGTCATCTGCTGGCGCGCTGGTTCGAGCGCAGCGGTGGTGAGGCGCAAGGACTGCAGGTGCGCGACGTTGGCATCCGCTTCGGCGGCGTGCAGGCGGCCAGCGCGATCAGCTTCAGTGCCGAGCAGGGCAGCATCACCTCGGTGATCGGCCCCAATGGCGCCGGCAAGACCACCCTGCTCAACCTGATCAGCGGCTTCTATGCGCCGGACAGCGGGCAGATCGAGCTGGAACAGCAGCTGGCCGGCCTGCCGGCCTGGAAGATCGCCCGCGCCGGCATCGCCCGCACCTACCAGACCACCCAGTTGTTCGGCGAAATGAGCGTGCTGGAGAACCTGCTGGCGGCCATGCAGCAGGGCCAGCTCGGCCTGCCGCTGGCGCGCCCGCCGGCCGAGCAGGAAGAGCTGGCGCTGAACCTGTTGGCGCTGGTGGGCTATCGCGGCTCGGTGACCTGCGCCGCGGACGATCTGCCGCATGTCGACCGGCGTCTGGTGGAAATCGCCCGCGCCCTGGCCAGTCGGCCACGGGTGCTGCTGCTCGACGAGCCGGCCGCCGGCCTCAGTCGTAGCGATACCGACCGCCTGGCCGTGCTGTTCAAAACCCTGGCCGGCTTCGGTATCGCGGTGATCCTGGTGGAGCACGACATGCCGCTGGTGATGGCGGTGTCGCAGCGCATCCTGGTGCTCGACGCCGGCCGTCCGATTGCCTGGGGCACTCCGGACGAGGTGCGACAGGACCCGCGGGTGGTCGCCGCCTACCTGGGCAGCACCGACTACCAGGCGCAGCCGCGTGACGCGGCCTGGGACGGCAGCCGCGACGCCATCCTGTTCGTCAAGGACCTGGTGGTCGACTACGGCGCCGCGCCGGTGGTGCAAGGCGTGGATCTGCTGGTCAATCCCGGCGAGCTGGTGGCGATTCTCGGCGCCAATGGCGCCGGCAAGTCGAGCATCCTGCAGTGCCTGGCAGGGCTCAAGCGGCCGTCGTCGGGCCTCGTGGTGCTGGACGACGTCAATATCGAGAAAGCCGAGGCCAGCGCCATCGCCGCGCGCGGCCTGGCCCTGGTGCCGGAGGGGCGACAGTTGTTCCCCCAGCTCAGCGTGCGCGACAACCTGCTGCTGGGCGCCTACACCCGTACCGACCAGGTGGATTCCGAGGCCGAGATCGAAGCCATCCTGCGCCGCTTCCCGCGCTTGCGCGAGCGCCTGGACAGCCCGGCTGGGCTGCTTTCCGGTGGCGAGCAGCAGATGGTCGCGGTGGGCCGCGGACTGATGGCCAAACCGCGCATCCTGCTGCTTGACGAGCCCTCGCTGGGCCTGGCGCCGGCGATGATCGCCGAGCTCTACGATGCCCTGGCGAGCCTGCGCGACGAAGGCGTGACCCTGCTGCTGGTGGACCAGATGGCCAACCTCGCACTGCAGGTGGCCGACCGCGCCTATGTGCTGGAGACCGGGCGCATCGTCAAATCCGGCAGCGCTGCCGAGCTGCGCAACGACCCCGAGCTGGAAGCCGCCTACCTGGGGGAGAGCGCCGCATGAGTGCGTGGTATCTGCACAACCTGCGTTTGCCGGACGCGCCCACCCGCCTCGCCGAGCTGCGGGTGGAACGGGGCCGCTTCGTCGATGCCTTCAGCGCCGACGCCTGCCCGCGCGAGCTGGACCTGGGCGGCGGCCTGGTGCTGCCGGGGCTGATCGAAACCCATATCCACCTGGACAAGGCCTGCATCCTCGAACGCTGCAACCTGCGCGCCGGCACCCTGGCCGAGGCCATCGCCGAGACCTCGGCGGCCAAGGCCGGCTTCACCGAGGCGGATGTCTACCAGCGCGGCGCACGGGTGCTGGAGCTGGCCATCGCCCAGGGCACCATGCATATGCGCACCCACGTCGAGATCGACCCGCAGATCGGCCTGACCGGTTTCAACGCGGTACGCCGGCTGCAGGCCGACTACGCCTGGGCGCTGGACCTGCAGCTCTGCGTGTTCCCCCAGGAGGGCCTGCTCAACAATCCGGGCACCGAGGCGTTGCTGTGCCAGGCGTTGGCGCAGGGCGCCGAGGTGCTCGGCGGCTGCCCCTATACCGACAGCGATCCGCATGGGCAGATCCGCCGCTTGTTCGAGCTGGCGGTGGCGCACGATTGCGATCTGGACTTCCACCTGGACTTCGACCTCGACCCAGCGGGCATGACCCTGCCCGAGGTGCTGCGCTGTACCGAGCGGCACGGCTGGGGCGGCCGGGTTACCGTCGGCCATGCGACCAAGCTGTCGATGCTGGCGGCCGAGCCGCTGCAGGCGATCACCGCGCAACTGGCCGCGGCCGGGGTGCAGGTGACCTGCCTGCCGAGCACCGACCTCTACCTCGGCGGCCGCCAGTGCAGCCATGGCAAACCGCGCGGGCTGGCGCCGCTGGAGCGCTTGCACGCCGGCGGGGTGACTTGTTCGCTGTCGACCAACAACCTGGGCAACCCCTTCACCCCCTACGGCGACGCCTCGTTGATCCGCCAGGCCAACCTCTACGCCAACGTCGCCCAGCTCGGCACCCACGCCGAGCTGCAGACCTGCCTGGGCTGGATCTCCAGTGATTCGGCGCGCCTGCTGCGCCTGCGCGACTACGGCCTGGCACCGGGTTGCCGGGCGGATTTCATCGTCCTCGATGCGCCGCACCCGGCCGCGGTGATCGGCGAACTCAGCCCGCCGCTGCTGGGCTTCAAGAACGGTCGGCAGACCTTCGTACGGGAGCGGCCACGGCTGCTGCGGCCGAGTGATTAGAGCTCGGCGAGCGCCTCGCGCAGGTTGACCTCGACGTTCTGCTCCTGATGCAGGGCCAGCTGGCCTTCCAGTTCGTCGAGGTGCTCGATCATCAGCACCACGGCCTGCTCGCGCTGGCCGGCGGCGAGGGCGTCGAGCACCTGCTGGTGCTCGTCCGAGGCGCAGGAGGGCACGTCGTTGCGCTGGTACAGGGCGACGATCAGCGAGCTGCGCACCATCAGGTTGTCGAGGATGTCGCGCAGCACCGCGTTGCCGCAGATCTCGCCGAGCATGCGGTGGAACTCGCTGAGCTCGCGGACGATGGCGCGGCGGTCGCTGCTGCTGGTGGCGGCGCGTTCCTTGGCCATCTGTGCGGCGATGCGCTCGGCATGCTGCTGCATGATCGCTGGGGTGATCGCCTCGACTATGGCGCGCTCCACCGCGCGGCGGGCGGCGAACACGTCGCGCGCCTCCTGGGCGCTGGGTTGCGCGACCAGGGCGCCGCGGTTGGGCTCGATGGTGACGATCTTCTGCATCGCCAGGCGTTGCAGGGCCACCTGCACATGGTTGCGGTTGGCCTGCAGCGACTCGACGATCTGCGCCTCGATCAGGCGCATGCCGGGCGGCAGGCGATGTTGGGCAATGGCCTTGGCCAGCGCATCGACGATGCGCTGCACCTCCTGCTGTTTGGCGGTCACGGTCTTCTCGGCCATCGAATCAACGCTCTTGCGGGCAATGGCGGCCATTATCGCCAGTGCCACCGGCTCCGGTAAATCCGTGGCGTCGCCGGCGCCACTCAAGCGCGCTGGCCCAGCGCATCGCCCTGGCCGCGCGGGTCGTGCATCGCCTGGCGCCTGCCGTCGCGGCCGATGGCGATGATGCCGGCCTGGCCGGTGTAGGGGCTGAGGGCCGGGATGCGCTCGACCTGGTGCCCCAGGCGCTCAAGTTCGGCCATCACCGCCTCGCCCACCGGCGCCTCCAGCTTGAGGTTGTCGGTGCTGTCGAAGAAGCTGCGCCCGAGCAGAAAGCGCGGCATGTGCAAGGCCTGATCGATGGGCTGCTGGAAGTCGATCAACTGGCTGGCCAGCACCATCTGCGTCTGTGGCTGGCCATCGCCGCCCTGGGTGCCGAAGAACCAGCGGCGGCCGTCGTCGGCCAGGTAGCAGGACGGGTTGAGGGTGTGCGCGGGGCGCTTGCCCGGCGCCCAGGCGTTGGCATGCTGCGGGTCGGCATTGAAGCCGGCGGCGCGGTTCTGCCAGAGCACGCCGGTGTCGCCCAGCACGCAGCCGGAGCCGAAGTCGTGGAACAGGCTCTGGATCAGGCAGGCACTGCGGCCTTCGGCATCGCAGGCGGCCATCCAGATGGTGTCGGCCGGGCGACCGGGTTCGGCCCAGGGTTGCGCGCGCTGGTCGTCGATGGCGGCGGCGTAGCGCGCGGCCATGGCGTCGTCGAGGCTGGCGGCCCAGGACCAGTCGCGGTGGCGCGGGTCGCACAGTTCGGCGTTGCGGCGCAGCAGGCCCTGTTTGATCGCCTCCACCAGCCAGTGGTAATAGCGCGCGCTGCCGTTGCCGCAGTCGCCCAGCGCTCGGCTGCGCAGCGCCAGCATGGCCTGCAGGGTATACAGGCCCTGGCAGGGCGGGGCGACGTTGTAGAGGGTGCCCTGGCGGTAGCGGATGCTGATCGGCGCGGCCAGTTCGGCGCGGGTGGCGGCCAGGTCCTCGCCGCTCAGGCCGCAGTCATGCGCCTGGAAGGCTTCGCTGAAGGCCTGCGCCAGCTCGCCGCGGTAGAACTCGTCGAGCCCCTTGCGCGCCAGGTGGCGCAGGCTGTCGGCCAGGCGTGGCTGGCGCAACGTGTCGCCGGGGGCCAGCCAGCGGCCTTCGGCGGTCTTGCACAGCGGGTGGAGGTCCGGCAGCTGGTCGATCAGCTCGCGGCGATAGTCCTGCCAGAACAGTTGCGAGTCGGAGACCGGGTGGCCGTGTTCGGCATGATGGATGGCCTGCTCGAACAGATCCGCCCAGCCCAGGCGCGAGCCCCATTGCTGGCGGCTGATATCGGCGGCCAGCTGCCAGCTGGAGATGGCGCCGGCGGTGGTGGCCAGGGCGCTGGGGCCGCGCAGGCCGATGCTGCCGCCTGCCGGCAGACGCTGGCCGGCCTGGCCGATCCCCACAATGGTGCGCACTTCGCGGTCATGGAGCAGCCACAGGGCATCGCCGCCGATGCCGGTCATGTGCGGGTAGACGGCGGCCAGGGTGGCGCTGGCGGCGAGCATGGCGTCGATGGCGCTGCCGCCGGCATCGAGCATGGCCAGGCCGCTGCGGGTGGCGGCGGGGTGGGGGGTGCAGATCACGCCGCGGGTGGATTCGGCCAACATGGGAGGCTCCTGGCTAGCGAACAATGAAATATTGCTAGCAATTTATGCAGGAGCCATGCCGCCTCGTTTCCCGCAGCGCTTGGGCGGCGGCGGCGCTTTGCGGCATGATCGGACCATTCCACTTCGGTGCCCGCGATGAACATCGACACCCGCATCAAATTCCGTCACCTGCTGTGCTTTCTCGAGATCGCCCGTCAGCGCAGCTTCGCCAAGGCCGCCGATGCCCTGGCGGTAAGCCAGCCGGCGATTTCCAAGACGCTCAAGGAGCTGGAGGAGATCCTCGCCGCCAGCCTGTTCGAGCGCGGCAAGCAGGGCGTGACCCTGACCCCGGCCGGGGTGGCCTTCATGCGCTACGCCGGGCCCTGCGTGCAGGCGCTGCGCGACGGGGTCAACAGCCTGCGCGGCGGCGAGCACGAGGCCGGCCAGGTGCGCGTCGGCGTGCTGTCCACCGTCGAGAGCCTGCTGATTCCCGAGGTGGTGCGGCGCCTGCACGAGCGCCATGCGGCGCTGGTGGTCAGCGTCGCCACCGGGCCTGGCGCCTACCTGCTCGGCCAGTTGCGCGTCGGCGAGCTGGACCTGGTGGTCGGCCGCATGACCGACAGCCCGGACATCCAGGGCCTGACCTTCGAGCACCTGTACAGCGAATCCATGAGCCTGGTGGTGCGCCCCGGTCATCCGCTGCTGGCTGCCGGCGCCGCCGCGCTGGGACAGCTTGGCGATTACCCGCTGGTGCTGCCGACGGCGGGTACCACCATCCGCAAGCACGCCGACAGCCTGTTCGTGCAGTGCGGAGTGACGCCGTCGCGGCAACGCCTGGAGACCCTGTCGCCGGCGCTCAGTCGGCGCTACGTGCTGTCCGGCGATGCGCTGTGGGTGGCGCCGCAGGACGCGGTGTGCCTGGACGTGCAGCGTGGCGAGCTGGTCGAGCTGCAGCTGGGCGTGCAGGAACCGGGCGGCTCGGTGGGCATCTGCCGCAACGGCGCGCTGGCTCTGCCGCTGGCCGCCGAGCAGTTCTGCGCGGCGCTGCGCGAGGTGGCCGAGGCCTACCGCGAGGGGCTGTTTTCATAACCATTTGGTTATGCATTGGCGGCGTCTTTTCAATATTCCCCGCGTGCGCTTTGCCGGACACTGTGGCCACTGACTCCACAATAGCCACAACAGGAGCGCACCATGCCTGCCGAGGACAATCGCCGTTTCGTCATCCGTGACCGCAACTGGCACCCCAAAGCCCTGACGCCCGATTACAAGACCTCCATCGCCCGTTCGCCGCGCCAGGCGCTGGTGAGCATCCCGCAGTCGATCTCCGAGACCACCGGGCCGGACTTCTCGCACCTGCAGTTCGGCGAGCACGACAACGACCTGCTGCTCAACTTCAACCACGGTGGCCTGCCCATCGGCGAGCGCATCATCGTTTCCGGTCGGGTGATGGATCAGTACGGCAAGCCGATCCCGCATACCCTGGTGGAAATGTGGCAGGCCAACGCCGGTGGCCGCTACCGGCACAAGAACGACCGCTACCTGGCGCCGCTCGACCCCAACTTCGGCGGTGTCGGCCGTGCCCTGACCGACAGCGAAGGTCGCTATATCTTCCGCACCATCAAGCCCGGCCCCTACCCCTGGCGCAATGGCCCCAACGACTGGCGCCCGGCGCATATCCACTTCTCGCTCAACGGCCCGTCGATTGCCACGCGGCTGATCACCCAGCTGTATTTCGAGGGCGATCCGCTGATCCCGCTGTGCCCGATCGTCAAGGCGATCGCCAACCCGGACGCGGTGCAGACGCTGATTGCCAAGCTCGACATGAGCACGGCCAATCCAATGGATTGCCTGGCGTACCGTTTCGACATTGTCTTGCGCGGCCAGCGCCAAACCCATTTCGAGAACAAGTGAGGAGGATGACCATGCCTGTTGAATTGCTGCCGGAAACCCCTTCACAAACCGCCGGCCCCTACGTGCACATCGGCCTGGCCCTGGCCGCGGCTGGCAACCCGACCCGCGAGCAGGAGATCTGGAACCAGATGGCAGGGCCCGATGCGCCGGGCCAGCACATCGTGCTGGTTGGCCACGTCTACGACGGCAACGGCCATCTGGTGCGCGACGCCTTCCTCGAGCTGTGGCAGGCCGACCACCAGGGCCGGTACGACGAGGCTTACGACCAGAACAAGGCGTTCAACGGTTTCGGCCGCACCGCCACCACCTTCGATGCCGGCAGCGAGTGGACCGCCTACACGGTCAAGCCCGGCGTGGTGCGCAACGCCGCCGGCGTGGCGATGGCGCCGCACGTCAACGTCGTGCTGTTCGCCCGCGGCATCAATATCCACCTCAACACCCGGCTGTACTTCGAAGACGAGGCCGAGGCCAACGCCAAGGACCCGGTGCTCAATCTGATCGAGCAGCCGCAGCGCCGCGAGACGCTGATCGCCAAGCGCTGCGAGGTGGACGGCAAGCCGGCCTATCGCTTCGACATCCGCATCCAGGGCGAAGGCGAGACCGTGTTCTTTGACTTCTGAGCTGGCCGCGCAGGCCGTTCGCCTGATCGAGGCGCGCGGCCTGCAACTGGATGAGGCCCAGACGCGCATGCTGGCGCGCCTGGGCGACTGGCTGCAGGCGCGCCTGCGGCCGTTTGTCTGGCTGCGCCGGCCCGCCGCCGGTGCCTACCTCTGGGGCGGTGTCGGGCGCGGCAAGAGCCTGCTGCTCGATGCCCTGTTCCAGGCCGCGCCGGTCGCAGCCAAGCGGCGCCTGCACGTGCACGCGTTGCTGCAGGAGGTGCAGCGACGTGCGCTGACCCACGGCGGGCAGGCCGATCCGCTGCGGCGGGTGGCCGCGGCGCTGGCGAGCGAGACGCAGCTGTTCTACCTCGACGAGTTCCACGTGCACGACATCGGCGATGCGATCCTCCTCGGGCGCCTGCTGCAGCACCTGCTGAGCCTGGACTGCATCCTGCTGCTGAGTTCCAACTACGCGCCCGCCGGACTCTGCCCCAATCCGCTCTACCACAGCAGTTTCCAGCCCTTCGCCGAGCTGCTGCAGCGCCATTGCCTGGTGCTGCGCCTGGACGACGGCCCCGATTACCGCCCGCTGAGCACGCGGCATTGGGGGCGTTACCTGCAGGGCTCGGGCGCTCTGTTCGGCGCCTGCCTGGGCTGGCGCGCGGCGGCGCAGCAGGTGGCGCTGGGGCGGCGTAGCCTGACGGCCTGGGCGGCGGACGAGCGCGGCCTGTGGCTGGACTTCGCCGCGCTGTGCCGCCAGCCGCTGGCCAGCGCCGACTACCTGGAGCTGTGCCGGCGTTTCGCCCGTATCGCCGTCGGCGAATTGCCGCCGCTCGGGCGCTGCTCGGCGGACGAGCAGCAGCGCCTGGTCAACTTCGTCGATATCGCCTACGACGCCGGCATCGAGCTCTGGCTGCAGGGCGAGGCCAGCCTGGCGGCGCTGTGCGCCGGCGTCGGCCACCTCGACTTCGCCCGCACCCGCTCGCGCCTGGCGCAGCTGCGCGTGGAAAGCCCGGAGCGCCTGGCATGCTGACGGTGCTGGGGATCACCGCGCCGATCTTCATCCTTATCGGCCTGGGGTTTCTCTCGGTGCGCGGCGGCCTGCTCAGCCGTGAGCAGATGCGCGGCCTCGGCGTCTTGGTGATCAACTTCGCCCTGCCGGCGCTGCTGCTCAAGGCGCTGACCGAGCGGCGCCTCGACGAGGTGCTCAACTGGCCTTATCTGACCGCCTACGCGCTGGCCTCGCTGAGCCTGTTCGCCGCCGGTTTCGCCGTGGCGCGCTGGTGGCGCGGGCAGGGCCAGTCGGCCAGCGCCATCCTGGCCATGGGCATGTCGGTGTCCAACAGCGGTTTTATCGGCTACCCCATCGCCGTCATGGTGCTTGGCCAGACCGCGGCGGTAGCCATGGCCCTCGGCATGCTGGTGGAGAATCTGCTGCTGATCCCGCTGGCCCTGGCCCTGGCCGAAGCCGGCGCGCAGCGCGGCAACGGCGGCTGGGCGCTGCTGCGCGAAACCGGCCTGCGCCTGGCGCGCAACCCGCTGATCCTGGCCATCGGCCTCGGCCTGCTGCTGTCGTTGCTGCAGATCCGCCTGCCGGCCGTGCCGCTCAAGGTGGTGGACATGCTCGCCAGCGCCTCGGCGCCGGTGGCGCTGTTCGTCATCGGCGGCAGCCTGTACGGCCTGAAGACCCGCGGCATGGCGGCGGACGTGACCCAGGCCGCGCTGGGCAAGCTGATCCTGCATCCGCTGGCGCTGCTGGTGGCCTTCCTCCTGCTGCCGGGGGTGGAGCCGCAGCTGATGGTGGCCGGGCTGCTGTTCGCCAGCGCCCCGATGATGAGCATCTACCCCATCCTCGGCCAGCGCTTCGGCCTCGAGGAGCGCTGCGCCGCGGCCCTGGTGGCGGCCACGGTGCTGGCTTTCTTTAGCATCAGCGGCCTGCTGGCGCTGCTGACGCTGGTAGGTTGGCGCTGAGCGCAGCGAAGCCCGACGGGGCGCGCAGGGTGCGCCGCCCGCTGCGCGGCTGTCGGCTAACCGCCGGGCGGCGATCAAGCTTGGCGCGGCGTTGCCGATACGCCGGTCAGCGGTCATGGATTTACAAATTGTGAACAATTCTGTATCCAGTCGCTCGTCCTGATTCCAACAATAAGCGGGAGACTCCCCATGCGCCTCTGGCAACGCAGCATTCAGTGGCAGTTGATCCTCAGCATGGGCGCCGCCCTGCTGGCCAGCATCCTCATCGTGGTCGGCATCTACTCGGCGGTGGTCGATCGCCTGACCGAACGCTACCTGGTGGAGGAGGCCTTGCCGGCGCGCGTGCTGGCGATCCGCAACGACCTCGAGCGGGTGCTCACCGCGCCGATCACCGCCAACGCCTCGATCGCCGAGAACAGCCTGGTGCAGGACTGGCTGGCGGCCGGCGAGGACGAGGCGCGGCGCGACGAGTTCGCCCGCTACCTGGAGGGCGTGCGCGCCCAGCAGAACGCCATGACCACCTCCATCGTCGGCCTGGCCAGCGGCAACTACACCACCGGCGAGGGGCTGATGCGCACCCTCGACCGCAGCCAGGCGGAGAACCAGTGGTTCTATCGCCTGGTCGACGGCGATCGCGACCGGGTGCTGGAAATCGACATCGACAAGGGCACGCGCCAGCCGACCCTGTTCATCAATCAGCGCATCAAGCAGGGCGGCAAGACCCTCGGCGTTTCCGGCCTGGGCTACGACCTGGCGGACATGTCGAAGATGATCAGCGAGTTCCGCTTCGGCGAGCGCGGCCAGGTGTTCCTGGTCGACGGCCGGGGCGGGGTCAAGGTGCATCCGCGCTCCGAGCTCAGCGGCAGCGGCCAGCTGGAGCAGCTGTTCGGCGCCGAGGCGGCGCGCCAGGTGCTGCTCGGCGACGGCCGCGCGGTGCGTTTCGAGCGCGACGGCGAGGCCTTCCTGGCGGTGGCGCAGAAGTTCGCCAGCCTCGACTGGTTGCTGGTCAGCGAGGTGCCGGAGGCGGAAATCTACGCCGAGGCGCGCCAGGCGCTGCTGCTGACCAGCCTGATCGGCGTCGCCGTGGCGCTGCTGTTCCTCGGTCTGGTGGTGCTGCTGGCGCGCGGCCTGGTGCGGCCGATCCGCCAGGTGACCCAGGCACTGGTCGAAATCGGTGGCGGCGGCGGCGACCTGACCCGGCGTCTCGACGAGTCGCGTGGCGACGAGCTGGGCGACCTGGCGCGTGGCTTCAACCGCTTCCTGGCCAGCCAGCGGGAGCTGATCGGCGAGGTGCTGGCCACCAGCGAGCGCCTGCGCGGCGCTGTCGGCCAGGTCGCCCAGGTGGTGGAGAACACCGCCGGGCGTGCCGGCCAGCAGCAGGAAATGACCGACATGGTGGCCACCGCGGTGCACGAGATGGGCCTGACCGTGCAGGAGATCGCGCGCAACGCCAGCAGCGCCGCGCAGTCCTCGCACAGCGCCCGCGACGAGGCGCAGCAGGCGCGCCAGGTGGTGCGCCAGTCCATCGGCCATATCGAGCAGATGTCCGCCGATATCGGCACCGCCGCCGGCGCGGTGGCCGAGCTGGCCGAGCAGGTGGCGTCCATCGACCAGGTGCTGGCGGTGATCCGCGGCATCTCCGAGCAGACCAACCTGCTGGCGCTGAACGCCGCCATCGAGGCGGCGCGCGCCGGCGAGATGGGCCGCGGCTTCGCCGTGGTGGCCGACGAGGTGCGCACCCTGGCCAGCCGCACCCAGGCCTCCACCGACGAGATCCAGCAGATGATCCAGCGCCTCAAGCACGGCGCCGAGGCCGCGGTCAGCTCGATGCACGCCGGCCAGGCAGCCACCGGCACCGGGGTCGAGGCCAGCCAGCGCACCGGTCAGT
Organism: Pseudomonas sp. AOB-7; assembly: GCF_003696305.1. Taxonomy (GTDB): domain Bacteria; phylum Pseudomonadota; class Gammaproteobacteria; order Pseudomonadales; family Pseudomonadaceae; genus Aquipseudomonas. Next base: position 71,986 of record NZ_RFFK01000006.1, read on the forward strand.
CGCTCGGCGCCATCACCGCGCAGGTGGAGGCGATCAGCGACATGAACACCCAGGTGGCGGCGGCCACCGAGGAGCAGAGTTCGGTGACCGAGGAGATCAACCGCAACGTGCAGGGCATCGCCGACCTGGCCCACGCCACCGCCGGCGAGGTGCGCGCCTGCCGCGAGGACTGCCAGACCCTCAGCCGCCTGGCCGACGACCTGGCCGGGCAGATGGGCAAGTTCCGCCTGTAGCGGCCTCTCTAGTAGCTGTAGCGCAGCACGGCGGCGGACAGGTGCCAGGTGGCCATGCCGCCGAGCAGCGCCAGGCAGGCCGGCAGCAGCAGCCACCAGAGCCGCGCCGGTAGCGCCGTCAGCGTCTGCCGGCGCTGGCTGGCGGCCAGGCTCAGGCCGCACACGGCGCAGGCCAGCAGGGCGCCGGCGATGATGTCGCTGGGCCAGTGCACGCCGAGGTAGACCCGCGACAGGGCGATGGCCAGCGCCGGCAGGCTGGCCAGCAGCAGCCAGGCCAGGCGCAGCCGCGCGCCCTGGCCGCGGCCGGCCAGCACGCCGAGCACCAGGAAGAAGGCGAAGGCCGCCGAGCTGTGCCCGCTGGGGAAACTGAAGCTGGTCAGCGGTTCGCTGAGGATGTCCGGCCGGGCGCGGGCGAAGCCGTTCTTCAGTGCGCCGTTGGCCAGCGCGGTGCACAGCAGGGTGGCGCCGGCGAACAGTGCCGGCCGCCACTGCCGGGCGAGCAGCAGCAGGCCGCACAGCAGGATGGCGGCGGCCAGCTGGGTGCGCAGGTCGCCGAGCCGGGTGAGCAGCACCATGGTCGCGTCCAGATGGGCCTGGCGCTGCTCCTGCACCAGGGTCATCAAGCCCTGGTCGAGGGCGTCCAGGTGCGGCCAGCCGAGCATCAGGGCCAGCAGCAGGAGCAGGCTCAGGCCGCCGCCGAGCAGGCAGGCGGAGCGCTTCTCGGCCAGGCTGGCCTGCACCGTCAGCAGCAGGATCAGGCCGATGCCGGCCAGCAGAATCGCCGCCTCGCTCCAGAAGCCCTCGGCCATCGGCAGGCGCAGCGCAGCGCCGGTGGCCCAGCCGGGCAGCAGGTAGGCCACCGCCCAGCCGGCGGCGGCCAGCAGGCTGATGGCGATAAAACGCGGCAGCGGCATGCCGAGCATGCCGGCGGCCAGCGGCAGCATCGGGCGCAACGGGCCGATAAAGCGCCCCACCAGCAGGCTGGCCATGCCGTAGCGCTGGAAATACAGCTCGGCGCGCAGCACCCACTCCGGGTGGCGGCGCAGCAGCGGCAGGCGCGGGATGTCCTCTTTGAAGCGGCGGCCGAGGCTGTACGACAGCAGGTCGCCGCACAGGCCGCCGGCATAGGCCAGCAGCAGGGTCTGCCACAGCGTCAGCACGCCGCTGCCGGCCAGCAGGGCGACGCTGAACAGCAGCAGCACGCCGGGCAGGAGGATGCCGACCAGGGCCAGGCACTCGAACAGGGCGATGAGGAAGATGGCCAGTCCCAGCCACTCGGGGTTGCCGCCCAGCCAGTCGGTGAGGTGTTCCAGCCAGGCGCTCATGGCGCGTCTCCTGCGTTCGGCAGCAGGCGGTAATCCTGGCCTTCGACCTGGCCGCGGCGCAGCGGGTTGCGCGTGCAGTGGCGGGCGAAGGCGGCATCGACGAAGCGGTAGGGCAGGTGTTCGTCGCGGCCCTGGGGGATGCCCAGGCGCGCGCACTGCACGATGCGCTGCGGCCGCTCGCCGACATCCTCGACGAACAGGCGCTGCGGGTCGAAGCGGCGCGCGTCCCAGTCCGCCACCTTGAGGCCCAGTGCCTTGCACAGCAGGGTCTGGCCGGCGCACAGACGCTGCGGCGGGCGCGGCGAGCCGTCGCTGGCCGGGTTGTTGCGCTGCATCGCCGCCAGCGCCGGTTCTCCGCTGATGGCGTCCAGCCAGGGCTGCGCGGATTTGATCAGCACCGCGTTGCCCGGCCCATGGGCGCTGAAGTTCAACGAGTCGCCGCCGCGCGCGTAATACATGTAGATGTGCCCACCATCTGCGAACAGCGCCTTGCGTTTCTCGGTGTAGCCGAGCGAGGCGTGGCTGCCCTTGTCGACCAGGTAATAGGCCTCGGTCTCGATGATCCGTGCGCTGAGCCAGAGCGCGCCGACGCGGTGTCGGATCACCTTGCCGAGCAGCTCGCGCGCCACCAGCTGGGCATCGCGGTCGAAGAAGGCGTCGGCCAGCGGGCGGGCCTGCGGCCAGGGCAAACTAAGGGTGGGTTCGGTGGGCATGGGCTGTCGTAGGGGCTCGCGGCGGCTTAGGCTGGGCCGCGAGCATAACAATAAGAGCCTTAAAAATGCCTGAACGCAGCCGTGCCAGCAGCGCCCATATCAGCCCGTCCGCGCACTACACCGGTTACGTCTGGTACCGCCACCGCCTGGCCGAGCCGGCCTTCGTCACCGCCTTCGGCCGTTTCGTGCACAAGCTGCTGTGGCCCGTCACCTGGGGCGCGCGGGTCGGCTTCGGCCTGGATATCGAGGCCTTCCTGCTGCAGCGCCACCTGCAGATCGATGCGCAGCTCACCGCCGCCATCGAGCAGGGCGGTGTGCGCCAGGTGGTGGAAATCGCCTGCGGCCTGTCGCCGCGCGGCCGGCGCTTCTGCGCGCGTTATCCGCAGCTGCGTTATGTCGAGGCGGATCTGCCGGCCATGGCCGCGCGCAAGCGCCTGCTGCTGCACGGCGAGGGCTGGCTGGGTGGCGAGCACCAGGTGCGCGCGGTGGATATCCTCGCCGAGCAGGGCCGTCACAGCCTGGCCGCGCTGTTCGCCGAGCTGGATCGCCGCCAGCCGGTGCTGGTGATCACCGAAGGGCTGGTCAACTACTTCCCGCTGGCGCTGATCGAAGGCTTCTGGAGCCGCCTGGCCACTGAGCTGCGCGGTTTCGCCGGCGCCACCTACCTGACCGAGCTGTACCCGGACCTGCGCGAGCATCCGCGCTATCGCCAGCTGCGCTGGGGCGTCGAGCTGATCGGCCGGCTGACCCGCGGCAGCTACCCGCTGCACTACCGCGATCACGGCGAGATAGTGGCGGGCTTCCAGCGTTGCGGTTTCGCCACGGTGCAGGTCTTCGACCCCAGCGCCGATACGCTCAGCCTCGGCCTGCCGCCGGCGCGGGTGCCCGGGCTGGTGCGGGTGATTCAGGCGCAGGTGTAGGGCGGCCCGAGGGGCTTACCTAGCCCGGGTTGCATCCGGGCTAGGCGCAGGCGGCTGCCGGCAGCGGAGCGGGGTGGATCAGCGCGGCCAGCGCCTGGCTGGCCGCGGCGTCGGTGTGCGGGAAGACGAAGGCCAGGCCCCGGGCGTCGCGGCGCAGCGGTAACAGCGGCTGCGCCGGCAGTTCGCCGGCCAGCAGCTGCCAGCCGCGGCCGGGCAGCTCGGTCGGCAGGTCGGCCTGCAGCAGGCCGCCGAAGAAGCCCAGCTCGCTCAGCTCCACCGGCCAACGCAGGCCGTCGGCATGGCGCAGCACGGCCTGGCGCTGGCGCGGCGCCAGGCGCGGTTCGCAGCGCTTGTCCAGGCTCAGCAGCCGCTCGCGCGGCAACCGCGTGCTGCCCGGGCTGCGGGCCGGCAGCGGGCGCTCGCCGAGGAAGGGGCGATAGAGCGCGGCGCAGGCCTCGCGCCGTTCGAACTGGGCGAGGTGGTCGGCCTGGTGCACCAGGGCGCATTCGCCCTGGGCGCAGGCCGCGGCGAAGTGGGCGTGCTCCCAGGGTTGGGTGAAATGGTCGTGTTCGCCGGCCAGCACCAGGGTCGGGCACTGCGGGTGGCGGGCAAAGCCCTGGAAGGCCAGCAGGCGCCGGCTGTTCTGCCGGTAGCGCTCGACTTCGGCCGGGCTCAGGCGCTGGATCTGCCGCAGCAGGGCCTTGCGAAATACCGGCGCGATACCGGTGTCGTCCAGGTGCAGCGGGTTGAGCAGGCCGGTCAGCGCGCCCTGGGCGAATTCGCCGGCGCGGCCCTCGTCGAGCAGGGCCAGGCCCTCTTCCAGCAGCAGCCGTGCGCCGGGCCGGCCGAAGGCGGTGATGCCGGCCAGCAGCAGGCGCGCGCAGCGCTGCGGATGGCGCGCGGCGAACAGTGCGGCCAGCGCCGAGCCGTAGGACAGGCCGATGGGCATCAGCGGCGGCAGCTGCAGCTGTTCGGCGAAGGCGGCGATCAGGTCGGCCAGCAGCTCCAGGCCCAGTTCCGGCGCCAGCTGCAGGTTGCCGCCCTGGCTGGGCAGGTCGAGCAGGATCACCGGGTGGGCGGCGAGCAGCTCGTCGACCTCGGCGGCGAAGGAGCGAAAGCTCTGGAAGGCGCCGCCGAGCAGCAGCACCGGCGCGCGGGCGTCCTGCTCGCGGCTCGAATAGGCCTGGTAGTGCAGGCGCCAGTCGCCGATGGCCAGGATTGCCGGCGGGCTGGCGAGCAGGGCGGCGCTGTAGTCGGTGCGGTAACGCATGGTATGCACTCCGGCGATTTTTCTTGTTCTCAAGCGGGCGGCAGACTGCGCCGGCGCGATCTTGTCGGACAAAACCTGAGCTTGAAGGTAAACATTGCGCCGGTTTTTGTTTACCCAACCTTCGGGCGGCCTGTGCCGGCGGGTGTCACCGTCGCACCGCCAGGCCCGCTGCCAGGGGCCTGGCGGCGTTACCGAGGGGGCTGGGCGAACGGCTTGTCTACCGCTTACCGGACGCCGCTGGGCGCGGCCTCGCGAGCCCGCTATAATCAGCCCCTTTTTTCAACTGTCAGACCTCCGCCGCCATGACCGAGTCCGTGCACGCTTACATGACCCGCCTGGGCCAGGCCGCCCGCCAGGCTTCGCGGGTGCTCGCCCGGGCCAGCACCGCGCAGAAGAACCGCGCCCTGCAGGCCGCCGCCGCCGCCCTCGATGCCGCCCGCGCCGAGCTTTCCGCCGCCAACGAACTGGACCTGGTCGCCGGCCGCGCCAGTGGCCTGGAGCCGGCCATGCTCGACCGCCTGGCGCTGACGCCGGCGGTGATCGACGGCATGATCGAAGGCCTGCGCCAGGTGGCGACCTTGCCCGACCCGATCGGCGAGATCCGTGACATGCGCTACCTGCCGTCCGGCATCCAGGTCGGCAAGATGCGCGTGCCGCTGGGGGTGATCGGCATCATCTACGAGTCGCGGCCCAATGTGACCATCGACGCCGCCAGCCTGTGCCTGAAGTCCGGCAATGCCACCATCCTGCGTGGCGGCTCGGAGGCGATCCACTCCAACCGCGCCATCGCCGCCTGCATCCAGCAGGGCCTGGCCGAGTCCGGTCTGCCGGCCGCCTGCGTGCAGGTGGTGGAAACCACCGACCGCGCCGCGGTGGGCGAACTGATCGCCATGCCGGAATTCGTCGACGTGATCGTGCCGCGCGGCGGCAAGGGCCTGATCGAGCGCATCAGTCGTGATGCCAAGGTGCCGGTGATCAAGCATCTGGACGGCGTCTGCCACGTCTATGTCGATGTGGCTGCCGATCTCGACAAGGCCATTCGCGTCTGCGACAACGCCAAGACCCAGCGCTATTCGCCGTGCAACGCCATGGAAACCCTGCTGGTGCACAAGGATATCGCCGCCCGCGTGCTGCCGCCGCTGGCCGCCATCTACCGCGACAAGGGCGTCGAGCTGCGTGGCGACGCAGCCACCCGCGAGCTGCTCGGCAGCGACGTGCTGGTGGCCAGCGAGGACGACTGGTTCGCCGAGTACAACGCGCCGATCCTGGCGATTCGCGTCGTCGATTCGCTGGAGGCGGCCATCGAGCACATCAACCACTATGGCTCGCAGCATACCGACGCCATCATCACCGAGAACTTCAGCGATGCGCGGCGTTTTCTCACCGAGGTGGACTCCGCCTCGGTGATGGTCAACGCTTCGACACGTTTCGCCGATGGTTTCGAGTACGGCCTGGGCGCGGAGATCGGCATCTCCACCGACAAGCTGCACGCCCGCGGTCCGGTCGGCCTGGAGGGCCTGACCAGCGAGAAGTACGTGGTCTTCGGCGACGGACATATTCGCACCTGATGGCCAAGCCTGACGACGCCCGGGGCAGCGCCGCCCGACGCATCGGCCTGCTCGGCGGCACCTTCAATCCGGTGCATATCGGCCACCTGCGCGCGGCGCTGGAGGTGACCGAGTTCATGGGCCTGGACGAGTTGCGCCTGGTGCCCAGCGCGCGCCCGCCGCATCGCCAGGCGCCGCAGGTGAGCGCCGAGCAGCGTCTGGCCATGGTCGAGCTGGCGGTGGCCGGCGAGCCGCGGCTCAAGGTCGACGACCGCGAGCTGAAGCGCGACAAGCCGTCGTACACGGTGGACACCCTGGAGTCGCTGCGTGGCGAGCTGGCCGCGCACGACCAGCTGTTTCTCCTGCTCGGCTGGGACGCCTTCTGCGGCCTGCCGAGCTGGCACCGTTGGCAGGAGTTGCTCGACCACTGCCACCTGCTGGTGCTGCAGCGGCCGGATGCCGACAGCGAGGCGCCGGAGGCGCTGCGCGACCTGCTGGCGGCGCGCAGCGTCAGCGACCCGCTGAGCCTGCAGGGGCCGGGCGGGCAGATCAGTTTCATCTGGCAGACCCCGCTGGCGGTGTCGGCCACGCAGATTCGCCAGTTGCTGGCGGCCGGCAAATCGGCGCGTTTTCTGCTGCCGGATGCGGTACTGGCCTATATCCAGGCGCAGGGTTTGTATTCTGCGCCGCATGCTTGAAGCGTCGCGCATGTGCGCAGGCGTCCCATTACACGAGGCAAACGAGTCATTTATGAAGAAGCACAGCATGCCCAGCGACGAGCTGGTCAAGATCGCCGTCGCGGCGCTGGAAGAGATCAAGGCGAGCGACATCACCGTGATCGACGTCAAGGACAAGACCAGCATCACCGATTTCATGGTGATCGCCAGCGGTAGCTCCAGCCGTCAGGTCAAGGCGCTGGTGGACAACGTCCTGGAAAAGGTCAAGGAGCGCGGCGTGCGCCCGATCGGCAGCGAAGGCCTGGACAGCGGCGAATGGGCCCTGCTCGACCTGGGCGACATCGTCGTCCACGTGATGCTGCCCACCGCGCGTCAGTTCTACGACCTCGAGCGCCTGTGGCAGGGCGCCGAGCAGAGCCGCGCTCAGCACTCGGCCGAGTAAGCGCGAACCGTGCGGATCAAGCTGATCGCCGTCGGTTCGCGCATGCCGCGCTGGGTCGAGGAGGGCTGGCAGGAGTACGTCAAGCGCCTGCCGGCCGAGTTGCCGCTGGAGCTGGTGGAAATCCCGCTGAACACGCGCGGCAAGAACGCCGACGTCGCCCGTCTGATCCGTCAGGAGGGCGAGGCGATGCTGAGCAAGGTGCAGCCGGGCGAACGCATCGTCACCCTCGAGGTCCATGGCAAGCCGTGGAGCACCGAGCAGTTGGCCGCCGAGCTGGACCGCTGGCGTCTGGATGCGCGCACCGTCAACCTCATGGTCGGCGGCCCGGAAGGGCTGGCGCCGGAGGTCTGCGCGCGCAGCGAGCAGCGCTGGTCGCTGTCGCCGCTGACCCTGCCGCACCCGCTGGTGCGCATCCTGCTCGGCGAACAGATCTACCGGGCCTGGACCGTGCTGTCCGGCCATCCGTACCACAAGTGACCAAGTAAGCCACGATGCCGCAGCCGATTCGCCTCAAGGATCACGAAAAGGACGCCCGCCAGGTGCGCCGGCGCGTGCTGGTCGGCGGCGTCGCGATCCTGCTGCTGAGCGCCGTGCTGGTGGCGCGCATGTACTACCTGCAGGTGGTGCAGTACGAGCATCACACCACCCTGGCGGAGAACAACCGCATCCATGTGCAGCCGATTCCGCCTACCCGCGGACTGATCTTCGACCGCAACGGCGTGATCATCGCCGACAACCGCCCCAGCTTCAGCCTCACCGTGACCCGCGAGCGCGCCGGCGACTGGCAGCAGGTGCTGGACGTGGTGGTCGAGGTGCTGGAGCTGTCGGCGGACGAGCGCGCCCTCTTCGAGAAGCGCGTGCGCCAGGGGCGGCGGCCGTTCGAGCCGGTGCCGATCCTGTTCGAGCTGTCCGAGGAGCAGATCGCCCGCATCGCGGTCAACCAGTTCCGCCTGCCTGGCGTCGAGGTGGCGGCGCAACTGGTACGCCACTACCCGCAGCGCGAGCATTTCGCCCATTCGGTGGGCTATGTCGGGCGGATCAACGAGCAGGAGCTCAAGCGCCTCGATCCCACCGACTATGCCGGCACCCACCATATCGGCAAGACCGGCATCGAACGTTTCTACGAGGACGAGCTGCACGGCGAGGTGGGTTACGAGGAAGTCGAGACCAACGCCCGCGGCCGGGTGCTGCGGGTGCTCAACCGCATCGACCCGAAGCCGGGCAAGGACATAGTGCTGAGCCTCGACGTGCGCCTGCAGGAGGCGGCCGAGCACGCCCTGGGCGGGCGCCGCGGCGCGGTGGTGGCGATCCAGCCGCAGACCGGCGAGGTGCTGGCGATGGTCAGCCAGCCCAGCTTCGACCCCAACCCCTTCGTCACCGGCATCAGCTTCAAGGCCTATGGCGAGCTGCGCGACTCCATCGACCAGCCGCTGTACAACCGCGTGCTGCGCGGCCTCTACCCGCCGGGTTCGACCATCAAGCCGATGGTGGCGGTGGCCGGCCTCGATGCCGGGGTGGTCACGCCCACCTCGCGGGTATTCGACCCGGGCTTCTACCAGTTGCCCAATCACAGCCACAAGTACCGCAACTGGAACCGCAGCGGCGACGGCTGGGTCGACCTGGAACTGGCCATCGCCCGCTCCAACGACACCTACTTCTACGACCTGGCGCACAAGATGGGCGTCGACCGCATGCACGCCTATATGAGCCGCTTCGGCCTGGGCCAGCGCGTGGCGCTGGACATGTTCGAGGAAACCGCCGGGCTGATGCCGTCGCGCGACTGGAAGCGCGCGCGCTACCGCCAGCCCTGGTACCCGGGCGAGACGCTGATCCTCGGCATCGGCCAGGGCTACATGCAGACCACGCCGCTGCAGCTGGCCCAGGCCACCGCGCTGATGGCCACCCGCGGCAAGTGGATTCGCCCGCACCTGGCCAAGAGCATCGACGGCGCGCTGCCGGTCGATTCCAACCCGCTGCCGGACATCGTCCTGCGCGACGCGAAGTTCTGGGACTATGGCATCCGCGGCATGGAGCAGGTGCTGCACGGCGCCCGCGGCACCGCGCGCAAGGTCGGCGACAGCTCGGTCTACCGCATCGCCGGCAAGAGCGGCACGGCCCAGGTGGTGGCGATCAAGCAGGGCGAGAAGTACGACCGCGAGAAGCTGCAGGAACGCCACCGCGACCATGCCCTGTTCGTCGCCTTCGCCCCGGCGCAGAACCCGCAGATCGCCGTGGCGGTGATGGTGGAGAACGGCGAGTCCGGTTCCGGCGTGGCCGCGCCGGTGGTCAAGCAGGTGATGGACGCCTGGCTGCTGGACGACGGCGGCCAGCTCAAGGCCGAATACGCACCGGCGCAGAGCGCCGAGGTCAGTCAACGATGATGAGCAATTTCGACCGTACCCTGTCCGACGAGGACGTGCTGCGCCGCCGGGCCGGCCTGTTGCAGCGTCTGCATATCGACGGCTGGCTGCTGCTGCTGTTGCTGATCCTCGGCGCCGGCAGCCTGTTCATCCTCTATTCGGCCAGCGGCAAGAACGTCGACCTGCTGCTCAAGCAGGCCACCTCGTTCGGCATCGGCCTGGCCGGCATGCTGGTGATCGCCCAGTTCGATCCGCGCTTCATGGCGCGCTGGGTGCCGCTGGCCTACCTGGGCGGCGTCGGCCTGCTGGTGGTGGTCGAGGTGATGGGCCACACCGCCATGGGCGCCACGCGCTGGATCAACATTCCCGGGGTGATCCGCTTCCAGCCCTCGGAAATTCTCAAGATCATCATGCCGATGACGGTCGCCTGGTACCTGGCCAAGCGCAGCCTGCCGCCGCGGCCCAGGCACGTGCTCGTCTGCCTGGCGATGATCGGCGTGCCCTTCGTGCTGATCCTCAAGCAGCCGGACCTGGGCACCTCGCTGCTGATCCTCGCCTCGGGCGCCTTCGTGGTGTTCATGGCCGGTCTGCAGTGGCGCTGGATCGTCGGCGCGGTGGCGGCGGTGGTGCCGATCGCGGTGGGCATGTGGTACTTCGTCATGCACGACTACCAGAAGCGCCGCGTGCTGACCTTCCTCAACCCGGAGAGCGATCCGCTGGGCTCGGGCTGGAACATCATCCAGTCCAAGGCGGCCATCGGCTCCGGCGGCGTGCTGGGCAAGGGTTGGCTGCTGGGCACCCAGTCGCACCTGGATTTTTTGCCGGAAAGCCATACGGACTTTATCATTGCCGTGCTCGCCGAAGAGTTCGGCCTGGTCGGCGTCTGCCTGCTGCTGCTGTACCTGCTGCTGATCGCGCGCGGCCTGGTGATCACCGCCCAGGCGCAGACGCTGTTCGGCAAGCTGCTGGCGGGCGCGCTGACCATGACCTTCTTCGTCTATGTGTTCGTCAACATCGGCATGGTCAGCGGCCTGTTGCCGGTGGTGGGGGTGCCGCTGCCGTTCATTAGTTACGGCGGAACCCATCTGGTGACGCTACTGTCAGGTTTTGGGGTCTTGATGGCGATCCACACCCATAGAAAGTGGATCGCACAGGTTTGATTGGGGTAATGAATTCAATGCATCTACTGCGCGGCTGGGCAGCTCGAACGCTTTTGGGGATCGGCCTGGCGGGGGTATCCGGCGCCCAGGCACTGGCCGCCGACTACGACGGCTCGCCGCAGGTGGCCGAGTTCGTCGAGGAAATGACCCGCGACTACGGTTTCGCCAGCGAGCAACTGCTCGGTCTGTTCGCCGAGGTGGAGCGCAAGCAGGCGATTCTCGACGCCATCTCGCGCCCGGCGGAGAAGGTCAAGCCGTGGAAGGACTACCGGCCGATCTTTATCACCGACAAGCGCATCGCCCAGGGCGTCGACTTCTGGCGCCAGCACCAGGCCGCGCTGGACAAGGCCGAGGCCGAGTACGGCGTGCCGGCGCAGTTCATCGTCGCCATCATCGGCGTGGAAACCTTCTACGGCGGCAACACCGGCAGCTGGCGGGTGATGGACGCACTGTCCACCCTGGCCTTCGACTACCCACCGCGCGCGCCCTTCTTCCGCAAGGAGCTGCGTGAATTCCTCATGCTGACCCGCGAGGAGCAGGTCGACCCGATCAGCCTCAAAGGCTCCTACGCCGGCGCCATGGGTCTGCCGCAGTTCATGCCGAGCAGCTTCCGCGCCTACGCGGTGGATTTCGATGGCGACGGCCATATCAATATCTGGAGCAACCCGACCGATGCCATCGGCAGCGTCGCCAGCTACTTCAAGCGCCACGGCTGGCAGGCCGGCGGCCAGGTGGCCAGTCGCGTCCAGGCCAGCGGCGCGCGCGTCGACGAGGGCCTGACCCAGGGCCTGGACCCGGTGAAGACGGTCGCCGAGCTGCGCGCACTGGGCTGGCAGGCGCAGGATCCGCTGGCCGACGACTTGCCGGTGACCGCGTTCCGCCTGGAAGGCGCCGAGGGCGACGAATACTGGTTCGGCCTGCCCAACTTCTACACCATCACCCGTTACAACCGCAGCGTGATGTACGCCATGGCGGTCAACCAGCTTGCCGAACTCTTGGTCGACGCGCGGGGGCAGCGATGAACAGCTGCAAGCTGCTGCCGCTGGCCGTCTGCGTGGCCGCCGCGCTGCTGCTGGCGAGCTGCTCGTCGAAGCGGGCGCCGCAAACCGTGGCGACGCCCAGCGCGCCGGCGGGGATTTCCGGGCCGGGCGACTTCAACCGCCCGCACAAGGACGGCGCGCCTTGGTGGGACGTCGACGTGTCGCGGATTCCCGACGCCATCCCCATGCCGCACTACGGGCCGGTCAAGGCCAGCCCCTACGTGGTGTTCGGCCAGCAGTACTACCCGATCCAGGACGCCCGTCGCTACCAGGCGGTGGGCCCGGCCTCCTGGTACGGCACCAAGTTCCACGGCCAGGCCACCGCCAACGGCGAGACCTACGACCTGTACGGCATGACCGCGGCGCACAAGACCCTGCCGCTGCCGAGCTACGTGCGGGTGACCAACCTGGAGAACGGCAAGACGGTGATCCTGCGGGTCAACGACCGCGGGCCGTTCTACTCCGACCGCATCATCGACCTGTCCTTCGCCGCGGCGAAGAAGCTCGGCTATGCCGAGAAGGGCACCGCGCGGGTCAAGGTCGAGGGCATCGACCCGCACGAGTGGTGGGCGCAGCAGGGCCGTCCGGTACCGCTGGTGCTGGCGGGCAGCCAGCCGGCCAAGGCCGCCGTGGCGCAGCCCGTGGCCCAGCCGCTGCCGCAGGTGCTCGAGCAGTATTCGCCGCCACCGGCGCAGCACGCCGCGGCCGTGCTGCCGGTGCAGATCGACGCAAAAAAAAACGATTCACTCGCAGCCTCTGGCCTGTATCTCCAGGTGGCAGCCTTCGCCAATCCGGACGCTGCGGAGCTGCTCAAGGCCAAGCTGAGCCAGACGGTGAGTGCCCCGGTGTTCATCAGCTCAGTGGTGCGCGACCAGCAGATTCTCCATCGCGTACGGCTGGGCCCGATCGGCAGCCAGGGCGAGGCTGAGCAGCTGCAGAGCAGCGTGCGCCTGGCCAACCTGGGTCAGCCGACCCTGGTGCGTGCCGATTGATGGCACTTAACCGGCATTTGCCGGACTAACCCCAGGTCCGCCGCTTGCGGCGGATCGAGCGCAGGCCCTGCGGGGCCATTCAACACCCATGCAACGACTTTCGAGAGACGGATGAATATCACCAGCTTCGCGCAACGTGCTTCCCTGTTCCTGACCCTACTGGCCGCGCCGCTCGCCTGGGCCAGCCAGCAGCAGGTGATCCCGGCGCCGCCGCAACTGGCGGCGACCTCCTATGTGCTGATGGACGCCGCCAGCGGCAACGTGCTGGTGGAGAACAATGGCGATCAGCGCCTGCCGCCGGCCAGCCTGACCAAGCTGATGACCGCCTATATCGCCACACTGGAGATCAATCGCGGCCAGATCAAGGAAAGCGACCTGGTGCGCATCAGCGAGAAGGCCTGGCGCATGGGCGGCTCGAAGATGTTCATCGAGGTGGGCAAGGAAGTTTCGGTCGACGACCTGCTGCACGGCATCATCATCCAGTCCGGCAACGACGCCAGCGTGGCCATCGCCGAGCATATCGCCGGCAGCGAAGAGGCCTTCGCCGACATGATGAACAGCCATGGCCAGCGTCTCGGCCTGACCAACAGCCACTTTATGAACTCCACCGGCTGGCCGGATCCGGAGCACTACTCCTCGGCCCACGACATGGCCAAGCTGGCCCGCGCCATCATCTTCGAGGACCAGGCCCACTACGCCATCTACGCGCAGAAGGAGTTCCTCTGGAACGGCATCAAGCAGCCCAACCGCAACCTGCTGCTGTGGCGCGACAAGACCGTCGACGGCCTGAAGACCGGCCACACCGAAGAAGCCGGCTACTGCCTGGTCGCCTCCGCCGTGCGCGACGGCCAGCGGCTGATCGCCGCGGTGTTCGGCACCGTCAGCGAGCAGGCTCGCGCCGCCGAGGTGCAGAAACTGCTGACCTACGGCTTCCGCTTCTTCGAGACCCGCACCTTCTACCAGAAGGGCGCCGAACTGGCCCAGGCCGACGTGTGGAAGGGCGCCAGCCGCCAGGTCAAGGCCGGTCTGGCCGAGGACCTGACCCTGACCCTGCCCAAGGGCCAGCTGGAAAAACTGCAGGCCGGCATGACCCTCAACCCGCAGCTGATCGCCCCCATCCAGCAGGGCGACGTGATCGGCAAGGTCGAGGTCAAACTGGGCGAGCAGGTGGTGCACAGCGCCGATCTGGTGGCCCTGGAAGCCGTCGAGGAAGGTGGCCTGCTGCGCCGCCTGTGGGACAGCATCCGTCTGTTCTTCTTCGGCCTGTTCAACTGATAGCGCCCGGCCGCGCCAGCCCGGCGCGGCCCTTTTCCTGGACGGGCACAAGCCATGACCGATAGCGACGTTCAAGCCCCGAAAATCGAATTCCCCTGCGAGCGTTACCCGATCAAGGTGATCGGCACCGCCGGCGAGGGCTTCTCCGATCTGGTGATCGAAGTGATCCAGCGCCATGCGCCGGATCTGGATGCCTCCACCCTGGTGATGCGCGACAGCCGCAACGGCAACTTCCTCTCGGTGCAGGTGCTGATCACCGCCACCAGCGTCGAGCAGCTGCAGGCCATCCATGTCGACCTGCGCGCCACCGGCCGCGTGCATATGGTGCTCTAGTGCCCGAGCTCGTCGTTCGCCGTCTGGGGCTGGTGGACTATCAACCGACCCTGGAGGCCATGCGTCGACTGACCAGCGAGCGCGATGCGCAGACGCCGGATGAGATCTGGTTGCTGCAGCACCCCAAGGTGTTCACCCAGGGCCAGGCCGGCAAGGCCGAGCACCTGCTGGCGCCGGGCGACATCCCGGTGATCCAGGTCGAGCGCGGCGGCCAGGTCACCTACCACGGCCCCGGCCAGCTGGTGGCCTACCTGATGCTGGATCTGCGCCGCCTCGAGCTGGGCGTGCGCGAGCTGGTCACCGCCATGGAGCAGAGCCTGGTGGACGTGCTGGCCGGCTATGGCATCGCGGCGGCGCCCAAGGCCGACGCGCCGGGTGTGTACGTGGCCGGCGACAAGATCGCCTCGCTGGGCCTGCGGGTCAGCCGCGGTTGCTCCTTCCACGGCCTGGCGCTGAACGTCGACATGGACATGACGCCCTTCCTGCGCATCAACCCCTGCGGCTACGCCGGGCTGAAGATGGTGCAGATGCGCGATCTGCTGCCATCGCCGCCTGCGCTTGACGAGGTGGCGCAGCGCCTGGAGCAGGCGCTGCGCCATAGATTGGGATATTCCTAGGTCGCGCGTTCACCGAAGATCCGGCCTCGAGCCAGTGGTGCGTACGGCGCACCCTGCTCTGAGCAACGAAAAAGGGACGCCGAGGCGTCCCTTTTTCGTTTGTCGTGAAGAGCTGGCTCAGTTCAGATTCAGCGCCGGAATCAGGCTGGCGTCGACTTCCTGGCCGGGCACCGGTACCGGCGCGGCCAGGCCCAGGTTGTTCTTCTCGAACACCCGGTCGGCGCGGTAGCTGGAGCGCACCAGCGGGCCGGCGGCGACTTCCATGAAGCCTTTCGCCAGGCCGATATCGCGGAACCGATTGAATTCCTCGGGGCTGACCCAGCGCTGCACCTTCAGGTGGTTGCGCGTCGGCTGCAGGTACTGGCCGAGGGTGAGGATGTCCACGCCGATGGCGCGCAGGTCGTCCATGGTCTGGATGATTTCTTCGTCGCTCTCGCCCAGGCCGAGCATCAGGCTGGTCTTGGTCAGCACGTCCGGACGGTGGCGCTTGGCGTGGGCCAGCACGCCCAGGGTCTTCTCGTAGCCGGCGCGCGGGTCGCGCACCACGTGGGTCAGGCGCTTGACCGTCTCGACGTTCTGCGCGAATACCTCGAGGCCCGAGTCCACCACCTTCTCGATGGCCGACAGGTCGCCGTCGAAATCGGGGGTCAGGGCTTCCACCACCACCTGCGGGGTGTTGTCCTTGATCGCCCGCACGCAGGCGGCGTAGTGGCTGGCGCCGCCGTCGTCGAGGTCGTCGCGGTCCACCGAGGTCAGCACGATATAGCGCAGCGCCATCAGCTCCACCGACTTGGCGGTGTTCTGCGGCTCTTCCAGGTCCAGCCAGCCGTTCGGGTTGCCGGTGTCCACCGCGCAGAAGCGGCAGGCGCGGGTGCATACCGAGCCCATCAGCATGATGGTGGCGGTACCGTTGGACCAGCACTCGCCCATGTTCGGGCAGTGCGATTCCTGGCACACGGTGCTCAGGCGATGTTCGCCGACGTTGCGCTTGACCGCCTCGAAGCGGCTGCCGCCGGGCGCCTTGACCCGCAGCCACTTGGGCTTGGGCTCGAACACCTGGGGCTCGGCCGAGGCGCGGCGCTTCTGGCCATCCTTGATCGCGGTGATGCCCTGAGCGGTGCGGAATTTGTCGCCGCTGGCAACGGGTTTGGGCGAGGATGTGTCTGACATCGGCAATCTGGACTCCGGTAGAGGCCCCGAGGGGCTTGCGGCCGGCCGGCAGTTTATCACAGAAGGGGGCGGCGGACGTCCTGCCGACAGTCGACCGCTCTGCGCCAGGCAGGCGCTGTGAGGCATTCAGGTCGCGGTGAGCCGAGGCTGCGCGGGGTCAGCTCGTCGAGCCGCGATGTGCCCGGCGTAGCGGCGCGAAGGCGCTGGTGCCCAGCCAGGCCCAGAGCTGTCTGGCGAAAAGGGCCTGGCCCGCCACCTGCACGTCGTCGTTGTGCAGGGCATCCTGCGCGTCGCGATCGCCGGTCCATATCTCAGTCAGTGTACGCACGCTGCACCTCAGCAACAGGGTTGGTACCTGGCCGGGATCGTCGCGACACAGGTCGGCGATTCCGGCTTCCACCACCAGCCACCAGTGGCGTTCCCCTGGACGCGCATCGTGCAGGTCAAACTGGATGATCACCGGTTGCGCCGGGAACAGCTCCAGGTGGACGAAGCGGCGGATATCCCACATCAGCAGTCCGGCATCCAGCTCGTCGTCGCGCAAGCGGCTGCCTATCCAGCGTGCGCCCCACTGGCCGAGCGCCATGATCACCGGACGCAGCTCTTCGCCCGCCTCGGTCAGGTGATATTTCCAGACCTTGCCCGCCGCTTCGCGGCGAATCACGCCGATTTCTTCCAGGTGGCGCAGACGCTGGGCGAGCAGGCTGGTCGACATGCGTGGCACGCCGCGATGCAGTTCGTTGAAACGCTTGCTGCCACACAGCAGCTCGCGTATCACCAGGGGCGTCCAGCGTTCGCAGAGAGCCTCGGCGCCGCGGGCCACGGTGCAGAACTGGCCATAGCTGTCTTCCACCTCGCCCACCTCCGCTCGCCAACACTTCAGATTCTGGACTAGCCGGGGCATTTCGCCAGTCTCAGGCTGGGACCTCCAGTCCGAACGAGGATCAGGTCATGAGCAGAATCGCAATCATCCAACGCCCACCGGTGCTGCTCGACCGCGAGGCGAGTCTGGAGCGTGCGCTGCAGTCGGTAGAGGAAGCCGCAGCCACCGGCGCCGAGCTGGTGGTGCTGCCGGAACTCTACATCCCCGGCTATCCCTCGTGGATTTGGCGCCTGGCACCGGGGCGCGATGGCGCGTTGAGCAGCCAGTTGCATGCCCGCTTGCAGGCCAATGCGATCGACCTCGGCGCCGGTGACCTGCAGCCCCTGTGTCAGGTGGCACGCGAGTGGCGAGTCAGCCTGGTGTGCGGTTTCCATGAGTGTGAGCGACGCCTGGGCGGTGGCACGCTGTACAACAGCGTGGCGCTGATCGGCACCGACGGCGAGCTGAAGAACCACCACCGAAAGCTCATGCCGACCAATCCGGAGCGCATGGTGCACGGGCTCGGCGACGCTTCCGGGTTACGGGTAGTGGACACCCCGGTGGGGAGAGTGGGCTGCCTGATCTGCTGGGAAAACTATATGCCCCTGGCGCGTTACGCGCTCTACGCCCAGGGTGTGGAGGTTTATCTGGCGCCTACCTACGACAGTGGCGAGGGCTGGCTGTGCAGCATGCGCCACATCGCCCTGGAAGGGCGTTGCTGGGTGCTGGGCAGCGGTTCGTTGTTGCGTGGCCGCGATATTCCGGCAGATTTCCCGGGGCGTGAGCAGCTGTTCGCGGACCCCGAAGAGTGGATCAACGATGGCGACTCGGTAGTTGTGGATCCAGGCGGCAAGGTGGTGGCAGGGCCGATGCATCGCGAGGAAGGCATCCTCTATGCCGATATCGACGCCGCCCGGGTTGCCCCGGCGCGGCGCACCCTGGACGTGAGCGGTCACTACGGCCGGCCCGATATCTTCGACCTGAAAGTGCATAGAAACCCGGCGCAGGCGCTGCGCTTTGTCGATGATTGCTGAGGAGGTGCGAGTGATGAACGAGAAGCTGGCACATGTGGGGCGCTGCTTCTGTGGCGCCGTCGAGGTGCGTGTCCGCGGTGAGCCGCAAGCCATGGGTTTCTGTCACTGCGAATCCTGTCGACACTGGTCGGCCGGCCCGGTCAATGCCTTCAGCCTGTGGCGGCCGCAGGACTTCGAGCTGCTGCAGGGCGCGGAACACCTGGGCTGCTATGCCGGCACTCCCGGCAGCCGGCGGCACTGGTGTACCCGTTGTGGTGGCCACCTGTTCACCGAGCATCCGCAGGCCGGCCTGGTTGACGTCTACGCCGCACTGTTGCCGAGTCTGGAGTTTCGGCCCAGCGTCCATGTGCACTATCAGGAACGGGTACTGGCCATCGCCGACGGCCTGCCTAAGTTCAGGGACCTGCCGGCGCCGATGGGCGGCTCGGGAAGGCTCCTGGACGAATCCGCCTAGCGCCCGCGCAACTGCTTGAGCAGTTCCTCGTTGGGGTAGCCGTCCGCCGGCCAGTTCAGCTGCAGCTGCAGGGCGCGGATCGCCTTGCGCGTATTGGCGCCGATGATGCCGTCGGCCGGACCCGGGTCGAAACCGTTCATCGCCAGCAGTTCCTGCAGCTCGATGCGCTCGCTGCGGCCCAGCTGGCGTTCGCCGCGCGGCCAGCTGCCCTGGACTTCGGTGGGGCGCAGCAGGTTGTCGGCGAGCAGGCCGATGGCCAGGGCGTAGGAGGTGGAGTTGTTGTACTTGAGGATGCTGCGGAAGTTGTCCAGCAGCAGGAAGGCCGGGCCGCGATGGCCGGCGGGCAGCAGCAGGTTGGCGCGGGCGCTGGCGGCGGCGCCGGTCGGGGCGATCGGGCGGACGCCGAGCTCGGCCCATTCGGCCAGGCTGCGGCGCTGCTCCGGGTCGGCCAGGGCGTAGTCGAAGCCAGCCGGCAGGCGCACCTCGAAGCCCCAGGGCTGGCCACGCTGCCAGCCCGAGGCCTGCAGGTAGTGGGCGGCGGAGGCCAGGGCGTCGCTCGAGGAGTTCCACAGGTCGCGCTTGCCGTCGCCGTCGAAGTCCACCGCGTGCTGGTTGTAGGTGGTCGGCATGAACTGGGTCTGGCCCATCGCGCCGGCCCAGGAGCCGATCATGCGCTCGCCGGCGATGTCGCCGTGCTGCAGGATCTGCAGGGCGGCCAGCAGCTGGCTGCGCCAGAAGCCCTGGCGGCGTCCCTCGAAGGCCAGGGTGGCGAGGGAGCGGATCACGCTGTGGCTGCCGATATTGCTGCCGAAGTTGCTCTCCAGGCCCCAGATCGCCACCAGCACCTGGGCTTCGACGCCATATTGCCGCTCGATGCGTTGCAGCACGGCGTTGTGCTGGGCCAGCAGCACGCGGCCGCGGCCGATGCGGCTGGCGGACACCGCGCCGTCGAGGTATTCCCACACCGGGCGGGTGAATTCCGGCTGGCTGCTGTCGGCCTTGAGCACCGCCGGGTCGGGGCTGATGGCGGCGAATACGCGGTCGAACAGGGCGGCGTCGATGCCGGCGGCCAGCGCTTCGTCGCGCAGGGCCTGGCGCCATTCGGCGAAGCTCGGCGCGGGCTGCGCGATCGGCTCGGCCGGGATCGGGGCGAGCATGGCGCTGGCGTTGCTCGTGGTGGGCAGGTTCTCGGCCGGTGCCTGGGCACAGGCGGTCAGCAGGAGCAGGGGCAGCAGGTGCATGGCCGTGGCCAGAGCGCGGCGCGGGAAATGGGGCGACATGTCTATCTCGAAGCGTTTTGCAGGCGGCTACCTTAGCATGCCGACGCCGCGAACAGGGCCATCGACGCATTTTCCCGGCCCATAAAGCAAGAAGCCTCCCAGTTGTGCTGGGAGGCTTCGCGGCGGTAGCTGCCTTTGCCTTTCTGCGGTCGTTCCTGGCGGGAACGGAACAGGGGCTGGGCGACGATGGATTTGGCCTGGTTGGGCCGCTTTGCGGCTTTCTTGCTCATGCGGGTTCCTCTGCAGACCTGCGTGGATGCAGGCGTGGCGGACTATGCGCCGCTGTACAGAAAATGTCCAGGCAGGGTGCTAGTCGAGGCGCAGGCGCTGGCCGGCCAGTTGCAGGGTCAGCAGTGCCAGGTTGCTCCACGGGTCGCCGGCGGCCTGGCCCTTGATCTGCGCATCGATCTGCTGGGCCTGCTGCAGCAACTGGCCCCAGCGTTTGCTGCTGTGCCGCTGCAGTGCCTTGGAAACCAGCGGGCGGCGCTTGTCCCACACCGGCGGGCGGGCGCTGGCGAAGGCCTTGTCGAGCGGGATACCCTGGCTCTGCTGGTGGGCGATGCCGGCCAACAGGCGAATCTCGCGCGCCAGCGCCCAGAGGATCACCGGGGTTTCCACGCCTTCGCCGCGCAGCCCTTCGAGCATGCGCAGGGCGTGCGCCGCATCGCCGGCCAGGGCGCAGTCGATCAGGCCGAAGACGTCGAAGCGGGCGCTATCGGCCACCGCCGCCTGCACGGTATCGGCGTCGATCTGATTGCCTTCGGCGAGCAGCTTGAGTTTCTCCACTTCCTGGGCGGCGGCCAGCAGGTTGCCTTCCACCCGGGCGGCGATCATCTCCACCGCATCGGCGCTGGCGCTGAGGCCCGCCTGGGCCAGGCGCTGGCGAATCCATTGCGGCAGCTGGTTGGCGTCCACCGGCCAGATCTGCACGAACTGGCTCATCTGGCCGTCGATCAGCGCCTTGGCCCACTTGGATTTCTGCGTGCTGCCGTCGAGCTTGGGCAGGGTCAGCAGCAGCACGGTGTCTTCCGGCGGCCGGGCGAGGTATTCGAGCAGGGCGGCCGCGCCCTTGTCGCCAGGCTTGCCGGACGGCAGGCGCAGTTCCAGCAGGCGCTTTTCGGCGAACAGCGACAGGCTGGCGCCGGCCTGCAGCAGGTTGCCCCAGTCGAAGTTGGCTTCGGCGTTGAACACCTGACGTTCGGCGAAGCCCTGCTGGCGGCAGGCGTTGCGGATGGCGTCGGCGGCCTCCTGGCACAGTAGCGGCTCGTCGCCGCTGACCGCGTAGACGGGCGCGAGCGAACCTTGCAGGTGTTTGCCGAGTTGCGCGGGGGCAAGCTTCATCGCGGTGATGTCATCGGAGGCGGGAGGGCGTCGGGCCGCGGCGGCGGCCCGGGGGCCTTACTGGATCGGCAGTTCGATCGGCGACTGCTGCGGAGCGACCTCGGCCTCGCGGGCTTGGCGCGCGGCTTCCAGCGCTTCGGCCTCGGCCTTGGCGCGCGCCTCGGCGGTCTGCTGCAGCTGATCGAGCTGGGCCGGGGTGATCTGCTGCAGGTTCTGCGCCAGTTGCTGAATCAGCTCGCGGCGCAGTTCGTTGCGCAGCTGGGCGGCCTCCTGGTCCGAACCGGTCAGGTTGTTGTCGTCCTGCTGGTAGTAGTTTTGCACCTCGACGCGGTTGCTGGTCAGCAGCAGGTTCTGCGCGCCGCGGATCTGGTACTCCAGGGCCATGGTCAGCTCGTACTCGGCGGTACGGGCGCCGCTGGTGTAGCTGGCGCTGCGACGGTTCTCGCTCTCGTTGCTCAGCACCAGGGTGTAGGGCGCGCCGGCGTAGACCTTGACGTCGTTGCTCTCGAGTACGTCGCGCAGTTGCTGCACGGTTTCACCGTAGGCGTTGCGCGCGGTGACGTTGAGTTCCTTGAGGGCGAACTGTACGTCGCCGGTGCCACGCAGCTGGAAGCCGCACGCGCTGAGCAGGGCGGCCAGGCCGACGATCAGCAGATTCCGTTTCATCATTATCAAATCCCCTTGGCGGTTCCCGGCGCCGTGCGGCAATGGCGCCGAGCTTAATCAGTTGGCGACTATGTTGACCAGCTTGCCCGGCACGACTATGACCTTGCGAATCGCCAGGCCTTCGGTGAAACGCAGGACGTTGTCGTTGCCGCGGGCGGCGGCCTCGACTTCCTCGCGGCTGGCGTCGGCCGCAACGATGATCTCGCCGCGCAGCTTGCCGTTGACCTGCACCACCAGGGTCAGGCTGTCCTGCACCAGGGCGGACTCATCGACCTGCGGCCACTGCGCGTCGATCACCGCATCGGCATGACCCAGGCGCTGCCACAGCTCGTGGCTGATGTGCGGAGTGATCGGTGCCAGCAGCAGGACGACGGTCTCCAGGCCTTCGTGCAGCAGCGCGCGATCCTGTTCGCTCGCGGTGGCGGCTTTTTCCAGCACGTTCATCAGGGTCATCACCTGGGCGACGGCGGTGTTGAACTTGTGGTGCTGGCCGATATCGTTGCTGGCCTGCTTGATCGCCAGGTGGATGGCGCGGCGCACGGCCGTCTGCTCGTCGGTGAGAGTGGCGACCTCCACCTGGCCCGGCAGGCCGGCAGCGACATGGCTGTGAGCCAGGCGCCAGACGCGGCGCAGGAAGCGGTTGGCGCCCTCGATGCCGGAGTCGGACCATTCGCAGCTCATTTCGGGCGGCGAGGCGAACATCATGAACAGGCGGCAGGTGTCGGCGCCGTAGGCGTCGATCATCGCCTGCGGGTCGACGCCGTTGTTCTTCGACTTGGACATCTTCTCGGTGCCGCCGATTTCCACCGGCAGGCCGTCGGACTTGAGGCGAGCGCCTATGACCTTGGCCTTGGCATCGCGTTCGACTTCCACGTCGGCCGGGTTGAACCAGTCCTTGCCGCCGTTTTCCAGGGTGCGGTAGTAGGTCTCGGCGACCACCATGCCCTGGGTCAGCAGGTTCTTGAACGGTTCGTTGGACGACACCAGGCCTTCGTCGCGCATCAGCTTGTGGAAGAAGCGCGCATAGAGCAGGTGCAGGATGGCGTGCTCGATGCCGCCGATGTATTGGTCCACCGGCAGCCAGTGGTTGGCCGCGGCCGGGTCGACCATGCCCTGGGTGTAGCTCGGCGAGGCGTAGCGCGCGTAGTACCAGGACGATTCTACGAAGGTGTCCATGGTGTCGGTTTCGCGCTTGGCCGGCGCGCCGCATTTCGGGCAGCTGCACTGATAGAACTCGGGCATTTTGGCCAGCGGGCTGCCGGCGCCGTCCGGCACCACGTCTTCCGGCAGCACCACCGGCAGCTGGTCTTCCGGCACCGGTACGTCGCCGCAGGCGTCGCAGTGGATGATCGGGATCGGGCAGCCCCAGTAGCGCTGGCGGCTGATGCCCCAGTCACGCAGGCGGAACTGGGTCTTGCGCGCGCCGTGGCCGGTCGCTTCGAGGTCGCCGACGATGGCGTCGAAGGCGGCGGTGAAGTCCTTGCCGTCGTACTTGCCGGAGTTGACGGTGGTCAGGCCGTCCTTGTCGGTGTACCAGGCCTGCCACTCGGCGCTGTCGTAGTCCTTGTCCGCGGCGGCGTAGACCTGCTGGATCGGCAGGTCGTATTTGTGGGCGAACTCGAAGTCGCGCTCGTCGTGCGCCGGCACGGCCATCACGGCGCCTTCGCCGTAGCCCCACAGCACGTAGTTGGCGACGAACACCGGCAGCTTTTGCTGGGTGAGCGGATGGATGACGAACTGGCCGGTGGCCAGGCCCTTCTTCTCCATGGTGGCCATGTCGGCCTCGGCCACGGAGCCGGACTTGCACTCGGCGATAAAGGCGGCAATCGCCGGGTTGGATTCGGCGGCGCGCTGCGCCAGCGGGTGCTCGGCGGCCACGGCGACGTAGGTGGCGCCCATCAGGGTGTCCGGACGGGTCGAATAGACCTTCAGCTGACCCTCGCTGCCGATGCTGGCGACGTCGTAGTCGAAGACGATGTCGGCACCGAAGCTCTTGCCGATCCAGTTGCGCTGCATGGTCTTGACCTGCTCGGGCCAGCCATCCAGTTCGTCCAGGCTGCTCAGCAGCTCATCGGCGTAAGCGGTGATCTTGAAGTAATACATCGGGATTTCGCGCTTCTCGATCAGCGCGCCCGAGCGCCAGCCGCGGCCGTCGATGACCTGCTCGTTGGCCAGCACGGTCTGGTCCACCGGGTCCCAGTTCACCGTGCCGTTCTTGCGGTAGATCACGCCCTTCTCGAACAGGCGGGTGAACAGCCACTGCTCCCAGCGGTAGTAATCCGGCTTGCAGGTGGTGACTTCGCGGGTCCAGTCGATGGCCAGGCCCAGCGATTTCAGCTGGGACTTCATGTACTCGATGTTCTCGTAGGTCCACTTCGCCGGCGCCACCTGGTTCTTCATCGCGGCGTTTTCCGCCGGCATGCCGAAGGCGTCCCAGCCCATCGGCTGCAGCACGTTCTTGCCCTGCATACGCTGGTAGCGGGCGATCACGTCGCCGATGGTGTAGTTGCGCACGTGGCCCATGTGCAGCTTGCCGCTGGGGTAGGGGAACATCGACAGGCAGTAGAAGGTGTCCTTGCCCGGCTGTTCGCTCACGACAAAGGATTTCTGCGCGTCCCAATGGGACTGCGCGGCGGCTTCGATTTCACGGGGCGAGTACTGTTCGTGCATGGCTCTGGCGCTGGCAAAGGGGCTTTAGAGGCTGCCTGCGATCTCCTGGCTGTCGGCCATAGGGCGTTGGAAGCGCCCTCGAATGCTCATTTACCACTCGTAAACTGCGCTTTCTCGGCCACTTCCGCCTTGTCTGGCTCTAATCCAGAAGATCGTAAACAGGCTCTTACGGAAAGCGCCGTAGCATACATGAGCGTCGTCTGCCGAGGGAAACCCAGATTGCACGGCGCGCGCCGTTTGTCGCGGCGTCCGGCTGCTTGCGGGGCCTTCGCTAAGCTTTGCTTATGGGCCGCGGGTGTCGGGCCTCGCGAGGTGGTGGATGGGTGAACTGCGGCAAGTGGAGCGGGGCGGCGGTCTGTACGAGCGGCTATTGCAGCGCCTCGCCCTGGCGCTCGAGGAAGCCGAGACCGCCAGTCGCTTGCACGCCGAGCCGATGCGCGAGCTGGAGCTGGACGGCCTGAGCCCTGCCGAGCTGGAGCTGATCCGCGCCTACCTCAATCGCGACCTGCACTGGCTGCGCGGCTGGCATGCCGCCGCCGAGGAACTGGCGCTGATCCAGCGTCAGCCGCTGCGAGTCGGCAAGGCCGCCGGCGTTCGCCCGGTGGCCAAGGCCAAGCCACTGCTCAAGCGGCGTCAGGCGCTGTGTTGCGCGCTGTGCGGCACGCCGGTGAGCTGGCAGCGCGGTCAGGATGCCCAGGCCTGTCAGTCCTGTGGCTCGAAGCTGTTTCGCAGCGGCAATCCTCGCTAGGCTTGGGCACCCTGGAGGTGCCCATGCCGATTCGTTACATCCTCAAACAACTGCTGATGCCGCCCGGCGTGCTGGTGCTGCTCATCGTGCTCGCCTGGTGGTTACGCCGGCGCTTTCCGCTGCTGGCTGGCGCCTGCTTCGTCCTCGGCTGCGGCGGCCTGTGGCTGATGAGCCTGCCGCTCGTGGTGGAGTGGAGCGCGCGTCAGCTGGAGCGCGAGCCGGCGCTGAGCGCGGCGCAGTGGCCGGCGCTGGCGCAGCGCGCCGATGCCATCGTGATTCTCGGCGCCGGGCGCGAGCAGAACGATCCGGCCTGGGGCGGCGGCGACCAGCCCAGCACCCTGGCGCTCGAGCGGCTGCGCTACGCCGCGCGCCTGGCACGGGCCTCGGGCTTGCCGCTGGCGACCAGCGGCGGTCTGCACTACGGTCAGCCGCCCAGCGAGGCGGCGCTGATGGCCGAGACCCTGGCCAGCGACTACGGCCAGCCGGTGCGCTGGCTGGAGCAGCGCAGCCGCACCACCTGGGAGAACGCCCGCTTCAGCGCCGAACTGCTGCAGCCGCAGGGCGTGCGCCGGGTGGTGCTGGTGACCCAGGCCTGGCACATGCCGCGGGCGCGCTGGTGTTTCGAGCAGGCCGGCTTCGAGGTGATCGCGGCGCCCATGGGCTTTCTCGGCGGCGGCAGCGCCAGGCCGCTGGGCGGCTGGCTGCCGGAGGCCAAGGCGGTGTGGCAGAGCGGCCAGTTGCTCAACGAGGCGCTGGGCTTGCTGCTCTATCCGCTGGCCTATGGGCGTCGGTGAGCGCGGCGCCTATTTCACCGCCTTGAGCACCACGAACTTGGGCGTCGCCGCCACCTGTTCGACGCCGCGGAACAGCCGTCCCAGCTTGGCGTGGTAGCCCAGGTGGCGGTTGCCGACTATCCACAGCTCGCCGCCTTTGACCAGCGCGGCGCGGGCCTGCTGGAACATGCGCCAGGCGAGAAAATCGCCGACCACCTGCTGCTGGTGGAAGGGTGGGTTGCACAGCACCAGGTCCAGCGACTCGGCCGGCTGCTCGGCCAGGCCGTCGCCGGCGCGGATCTCCACCGGCCGCTCGCCCAGGGCCGCCCGCCAGTTGTCCCGCGCCGACTGCACCGCCATGTACGACTCGTCCACCAGCGTCAGCTGCGCCTGCGGGCTGCCGAGGGCGTAGGCAATGCCGAGCACGCCGTTGCCGCAGCCCAGATCCGCCACGCGCAGGCGCCCGAGGTGGCGCGGCAGGTGCGGCAGGAAGGCGCGGGTGCCGATGTCCAGGCCCTCGCGGCAGAACAGATTGGCATGGTTGAGCAGCTCGATGGCCGGGTTGTCCAATCGGTAACGCGTCGGGTAGGGCGATGCGGGCGCTGCCTTGGTCTCCGGTGTGGCGGTCAGCAGGCGGGCCTTCTTCAGTGCCAGCGAGGCCTGTACCGGGCCGATGTATCGTTCCAGCAGATCGCCGGCGGCGCGCGGCAGGTGCTTGACCATGGCGCCGGCCACCACCCGTGCGCCGGGGGCGAGTTGGCCGTGCAGGCGGATCAGCTGTTCCTCCAGCAGGGCCAGGGTCTTGGGCACGCGGATCAGCACCCAGTCGAACGGCCCCTGCGGCGTGTCGCTGGCCGGCACGAAGGTCACGGCGTCGCTGGCCAGGCCGTTGCGCGCCAGGTTGTTGTCCAGGGCGATACGGCCCAGGTGCGAGTCGCCGCTGCTGGTCAGCCGGCACTGCCCGGCCAGCGAGCAGGCCAGGGCGCCGAAGCCGTCGTTGAGCAGCAGCACCGCGTCGCTCGCGCCCAGGCCCTGCTCTTGCAGGTGCTTGAGCAGGTACTCGTCGGCGGCGTCGAAGGCCTGCAGCGGTTCGTTCGGCTGATGCGGCTGGCGCAGCAGATCGAGCTGGGCGAAGGGGGTGTCGAGAATAGGCATGGAAACCGTCGGTGTTTGTCGCGCCCGCTTTGCGCGAGACTGCATGGGAGTTGAGCAAAGGGGGAAGTATGACCGTCAGCGAAGAGAAGTTCACCCGCCAGGTCCTGACCGAGGTGCGTGTCTGGTCGCCCAGTCTGTTCAGCCTGCGCTGCACCCGCGACGCGGGGTTCCGCTTCCGTGCCGGACAGTTCGTCCGCCTCGGCGTGCGCAAGGCCAGCGGCTGCATCGTCTGGCGTGCCTATTCGATGGTGTCGGCGCCGCACGACGACTATCTGGAATTCTTCTCCATCGTCGTGCCCGGCGGCGAGTTCACCAGCGAGCTGAGCGGCCTTGCGCCCGGCGACGAGCTGCTGGTGGAGAAGCAGGCCACCGGCTTTCTCACCCTCGACCGCTTCGCCGATGGCCGCGACCTCTGGCTGATCGGCACCGGCACCGGGCTGGCGCCGTTCTTGTCGATCCTGCAGGACCTGGAGGTCTGGCAGCGCTTCGAGCGTATCGTTCTGGTGTACAGCGCCCGCGACCGCGGCGAGCTGGCCTATCAGGAGCTGATCGCCGATTTGCCGCGGCGCGAGTGGCTGGAGGGGGCGGGGCACAAGCTGCAGTACCTGCCAGTGGTCACCCGCGAGCAGGTGCCCGGGGCACTCCATGCGCGGGTCACCAGCCTGATCGAGAACGGCGAGCTGGAACGCGCCGCCGGCCTGAAGCTTGCGCCCGAGCACTCGCGCATCATGCTCTGCGGCAACCCGCAGATGATCGAGGACACCCGCGCCGTGCTCAGGGCGCGCAACCTGAACCTGGCGCTGACCCGCCGTCCCGGGCAGGTGGCGGTGGAGAACTACTGGTAGTTCACTCCTCGCGGATCGCCTTGATACGGTGCTCCCAGCGGCGCTTGGCGAAGCGGCGCATATTGGGGATGTCGTCGGTCTCGTCGAGGATCGGCTTGCCGATGATGGTCTCCATGATGTCTTCCAGGGTCACCAGGCCGCGCCAGCTGCCGAACTCGTCGTACACCAGGCACATGTGCTGGCGTTCCTGCATCAGCTGGGTCATCAGGTTTTCCACGTTCATGCTTTCCGGCACCACCTTGAGCGGCTTCATGATGCTGGTCACCGGCGCGGCGTCGTCCTCGGCGGCCAGGGCGTCGTAGCGGAACACCACGCCCAGCGGTGCTTCGTCCGCGCCTATCACCGGGTAGCGGGAGAACTGGCTCTGCTTGACCCGCGCCTTGAAGGCGCCGATCGAGTCGTCCGGCTCCGCCGATTCGCAGACGATGCGCGGGGTCATGATGTCGCGCAGCTTGATCTCGTGCAGGTCGAGGATATTGCTGATCACCCGCTGTTCGTCTTCGTCGAGCTTGCCCAGTTCGCGGCCGAGCAGGGTCAGCGCCTTGATCTCCTGGCGAATGTCGTGCTCCGGCTCCTTGCCGCCGAACAGGCGCATGATCAGGTCGGACATAACGATGAACGGCTTGAGCAGCAGGATCATGAAGCGCAGCAGGGCCGGCAGGAAGGGCGCCAGGGCGCGCCAGTAGCGGGCGCCGATGGTCTTCGGCAGGATCTCCGAGAGCACCAGGATCAGCAGGGTCATGATCGCCGAGGCGGCGCCGAGATAGCCGTCGCCGAAGACGATGGTCACCTGCGCGCCGACGCCGGTGGCGCCCACGGTATGGGCCACGGTGTTCAGCGTGAGGATAGCGGCCAGCGGCTGGTCGATCTTGTCTTTGAGCTCTTTCAGCCGCTCGTACAGCTTGGGGCGATCGACCTTCTGCTGGGCGATATAGCTGGGCGTCAGGGAAAGTAGGGCGGCTTCGAGGATGGAACAGATGAACGAAACCAGGATGGAGAGGACAGCGAACGCTATCAGGAGTGTCATGTAATGGGAGGAGGTGGCTAATGGCCGGCCAATTTAACGGAAATGGCCGGCGCACGGCCGGCAAAGCTGCAACATTTCGTGTCCAGATGCGGCGAGGCGTGCCGGGCACGCCTCGCCGCATGGCTCACTCCTTGCCCTGCTGCGCCTTGAGCAGGTCGCGGATCTCGCCGAGCAGCTCCTGCTCCTTGGTCGGCGCCGGCGGCGCGGTGGGGGCGGCTTCTTCTTCGCGCTTGAGCTTGTTGAGCACCTTGATGCCCATGAAGATGGCGAAGGCGACGATGGTGAAGTCGATGACGGTCTGGATGAACTTGCCGTAGCCCAGGGTCACCGCTGGCACCTCGCCCTCGGCGGCCTTGAGCACGATGGCCAGGTCGGAGAAATCCACCCCGCCGATGAGGATGCCCAGCGGTGGCATCACCACGTCGCCGACGAAGGACGAGACGATCTTGCCGAACGCCGCGCCGATGATGATGCCGACGGCCATGTCGACCACATTGCCCTTGACCGCGAAAGCCTTGAATTCGCTGAGGATGCTCATGCCTTACTCCCTTTGCCGATGCTGTTGCCAACTGTGTTTATAGCCTGCGATTGGGCCGCAGTCAGGTTGCAAAGGCAATATCGAAATAAGCGCCGCGTGCCGATGGCGCCTTTCGCCAGCACGGGCGCGAGGCCCTGGGCAACACGGCCGCTCGTCTCGTCGAGGGCGAAATTCGCCGTCGGCCGAGCCGCCGAGCCGCAGCTCGACTAGGCTAATAAGGCCATCTCCTGGGAGGGACTTCCATGCCGCTCGAACATCATCCGCTGACTCGCGAATTTCCCCAACACAACGGCGCCCTGCGCCAGCTGATGCAGCACGATGCGCGCTTCGCCCGCATGGCCGAAGAATACGAAGAGCTGGACAAGCGCATCTACGAAATCGAGGACGGCCGCGTCGCCGTCGACGACCTGACCCTGCAGGGGCTCAAGCTGCAACGGGTCGGCCTGAAGGACGAGATCGCCAGCCTGCTGCGCGCCGCCGCGACCTAGGCGGCGCTTGACCCGGATCAACGAGCGGAGCCCGAGGTCGGTCTAGGCTGCGCGCAACCCCCAACCAAGGAGCTTGCGCATGCACGTCGACCATCACCCACTGATCCACGACTTCCCCGAACACCGCGACGAACTGCAGCGCCTGCGCCGGCAGGACGCTCAGTTCGCCCGTCAGGCCGACGACTACGAGGCGCTGGACAAGCGCATCTGCCGCATCGAGGACGGCATCGAACTGCTCGACGATAGCGCCCTCGGCGCCCTCAAGCACAGCCGCGTGACACTCAAGGACGAGCTGGCGCGCCAGCTCAAGCGCGCCGCCGGGCAGTGCTGCGGCTGCGGCAACGACTGCAAGAGCTGACGCCGTTCGAACAGGGGGCGCCGCGAAATCGGACACGGCCCAGGGGCGCGTGGCGCCCTCCCGGCCAGCCGCCGTGCCTGCCGGCGCCGCTCAGTGCGTGGGCGGATTGATCAGGTAGCTGAGCAGGCCGTCCGCTTCATCCTCGTTCCAGATCTGTCGCGGCGGTCGCGGCAGCTCCTTGAGCAGCTGTTCCCAGAAGGCGCACGCCAGTTCGTCCTGACGGTAGAAACGCAGCAGCCAGGGGCTGCCGTCGCCCAGCAGCTGGTGCACCAGGGCGCGGCCGATGCCCTGGCGGCGGTATTTCTTGAGGATGAACAGGTCGGCGAATTCCGCGGCGTCGATGCCCGGCAGTTCGCTGCGCTCGATCAGCAGGAAGCCGGCGATGAAGCCGTCGGCGAGAATCAGCTGTGCGCTCCAGCCCGGCTCCTGCCAGTAGCGCGCCAGGTGCGGTTCGTGGATATAGAAGCGGCCGTCGTTCTCGACCTCTTCCTGCTCCCAGTCCGAACTCTCGTAGGCGTAGAACTGGTAGAGATTGCGGATCAGGGGAAGCTGGTCGACAGCGGTGGGCAGCAGTTCGATCTGCATGGGGGCTCCAGGGAGCGGCTTGGCGGGTCTGTAAATTTATCCAGTTGTTCGGTATCGTTCCAGCCTTTGTTCAGCAGGCAGGACTGTCCCCCATGGCCAAGGCCAAGCGCATGTACGGCTGCACCGAGTGCGGCGCCACCTTCCCCAAATGGGCCGGTCAGTGCGGCGAGTGCGGGGCCTGGAATACCCTGGTGGAAACCGTGCTGGAAGGCGTCTCGGCGCCGAGCGGGCGCACCGGCTGGGCCGGCCAGCAGGCACAGATCAAGACCCTGGCCGAGGTCAGCGTCGAGGAGGTGCCGCGCTTTTCCACCGCCTCCGGCGAGCTGGACCGGGTGCTCGGCGGCGGCCTGGTGGACGGCTCGGTGGTGCTGATCGGCGGCGACCCCGGTATCGGCAAGTCGACCATCCTGCTGCAGACCCTGTGCAATATCGCCACGCGCTTTCCCGCGCTGTACGTCACCGGCGAGGAATCGCAGCAGCAGGTGGCCATGCGCGCCCGCCGCCTCGGCCTGCCCGAGGACCAACTGAAGGTGATGACCGAGACCTGCATCGAGACCATCATCGCCACCGCGCGGGCGGAAAAACCCAAGGTGATGGTCATCGACTCGATCCAGACCATCTTCACCGAGCAGCTGCAGTCGGCCCCCGGCGGCGTCGCCCAGGTGCGCGAGAGCGCCGCGCTCTTGGTGCGCTACGCCAAGCAGAGCGGCACGGCGATCTTCCTGGTCGGCCACGTGACCAAGGAGGGCGCCCTGGCCGGGCCGCGCGTGCTCGAGCATATGGTCGACACCGTGCTGTATTTCGAGGGCGAGTCCGATGGCCGCCTGCGCCTGCTGCGCGCGGTGAAGAACCGCTTCGGCGCGATCAACGAGCTGGGCGTGTTCGGCATGACCGACAAGGGCCTCAAGGAGGTCACCAACCCCTCGGCGATCTTCCTTACCCGCGCTCAGGAGGAAGTCCCCGGCAGCGTGGTGATGGCCACCTGGGAGGGCACCCGGCCGATGCTGGTGGAGGTGCAGGCGCTGGTCGACACCAGCCATATGGCCAATCCGCGCCGGGTCACCCTGGGCCTGGACCAGAACCGCCTGGCCATGCTGCTGGCAGTGCTGCACCGCCACGGCGGCATCCCCACCTACGACCAGGACGTGTTCCTCAACGTGGTCGGCGGGGTCAAGGTGCTGGAAACCGCCTCCGACCTGGCGCTGATGGCGGCGGTGATCTCCAGCCTGCGCAACCGCCCGCTGCCGCACGATCTGCTGGTGTTCGGCGAGGTCGGCCTGTCCGGCGAGATCCGCCCGGTGCCGAGCGGCCAGGAACGGCTCAAGGAGGCGGCCAAGCACGGCTTCAAGCGCGCCATAGTGCCCAAGGGCAACGCGCCCAAGGAAGCGCCGGGCGGCCTTGCGATCATCGCCGTGACGCGCCTGGAGCAGGCGTTGGATGCCTTGTTCGAGTAGATCCGGGGCGTAGGTCGGGCCAGCGGCGTGGGCATTGATCCCGAGTCGACGGCGATTCCTGGCGCCGCGTCGGCAGGTGCGCCGCCGTGATGGGGATCGCTGCGCTCAACCCAGCCGAGCCGCTATGGCGTCTCGTCCTCGCCCAGCGCCGCCAGCTCGCGCTCCAGCAGGCTCTCGTCGCCCAGGTTCAGCTCCACCAGGCGGCGCAGGTGGCTGATGGAGTCCAGGTCGATATGCCGGCAGACGAAGCCCAGGTGATCCTGCTGGGTGCGGGTCAGCACCACTTCCATCTTCACCTGGGCCTCGCCGCCCAGGTCGATCTGCGCCTCGAACGGCTGGTCCGGGTCGCCGTTCCAGTCGCGCGGTTTCTTGATCATCAGGCCCTTGAGCGAGAGGTCGTGCAGAGCCGCCATCCAGCGCCGTTCGCCCTGGGCGATTGCGATGGGCGCGTCGAAGGCGATGCGCTGAAAGCGCCGACGCTCGTTGGCTGATTCACTCATGCCCATACTCCTGGAGGATTTCCATCACTATAGCCAAGGCAGTCGCGCGCGCGGCGGTTTTCCATGCGCCACACAATTTGCCGGCGGCCGTTTGACAGGCCGACAAGTGTCGCCAAAGCTCCTAGTGCGGTTTTTATTACCAGAGATTGCGGAGCGACTGATATGGACAAGCGATTGCTGAGCAAGGGTTTGATTTTCGGGGTGCTGGGCGTTGCCAGCCTGGCCGCTCAGTCCGCCATGGCTGCCCAGGCCGGCGGCGGTGGCTGCGGCTGGGGCAACATGGTGTTCGAAGGACAGCGCGGCCTGGTGCCCCACCTGCTGGCCACCACCACCAACGGCACCTCGGGCAACGCCACCTTCGGCCTGACCTCGGGCACCAACGGCTGCGACTCCAGCGTCACGCTGGGTTACGGCGGCCGCTCGCTGCTGGCGATGAACGGCATGCTCGACTCCATCGCCGAGGACATGGCGGTCGGCCAGGGCGAAGCGCTGGACGCCTATGCCACCCTGCTAGGCATCGAGGCACAGGACCGCGCGCATTTCGCCAAGGTCACCCACCAGAACTTCGGCAGCATCTTCCAGCACTCCGACACCACCAGCGAGCAGGTGCTGGCCGCGACCCTCGAGGTGATGAGCCGCGACGCCCAGCTGGCGCGCTATGTGAAACAGCCGGCCTGATTCCGTTGGCCACAAAAAAGCCCGCCGAATTGGCGGGCTTTTTCATTCGCGGCTGAGGCTTAGTTGCCGTAGACCGGGAACTTGGCGCACAGCGCCTTGACCTGCTCGCGCACGCGGCCTTCGACTTCGTCGTTGCCGATGTTGGCCAGCACTTCGCAGATCCAGCCGGCCAGCTGGCGGCATTCCTCTTCCTTGAAACCGCGGGTGGTCACCGCCGG
Organism: Pseudomonas sp. AOB-7; assembly: GCF_003696305.1. Taxonomy (GTDB): domain Bacteria; phylum Pseudomonadota; class Gammaproteobacteria; order Pseudomonadales; family Pseudomonadaceae; genus Aquipseudomonas. Next base: position 105,734 of record NZ_RFFK01000006.1, read on the forward strand.
GGTGCCGATGCGCAGACCGGAGGTGACGAAGGGCGAGCGCGGATCGTTCGGCACGCTGTTCTTGTTCACGGTGATAAAGGCGCGGCCCAGGGCGGCGTCGGCGTCCTTACCGGTGATGTCCTGCTTGATCAGCGAGAGCAGGAACAGGTGGTTCTCGGTGCCGCCGGAAACCACGTCGTAGCCGTTGTCGATGAACACGCCGGCCATGGTCTGGGCGTTCTTGATCACCTGCGCCTGGTAGGCCTTGAACTCAGGCTGCAGGGCTTCCTTGAAGCACACGGCCTTGGCCGCGATGACGTGCTCCAGCGGGCCGCCCTGGCCGCCAGGGAACACCGCGGAGTTGAACTTCTTCTCCAGCTCCTCGTTCTTGCGCGCCAGGATCAGGCCACCGCGCGGGCCGCGCAGGGTCTTGTGGGTGGTGGTGGTGACCACGTCGGCGAAGGGCACCGGGTTCGGGTACAGGCCGGCGGCGACCAAACCGGCGACGTGGGCCATGTCGACGAACAGGTAGGCACCGACCTTGTCGGCGATGGCGCGGAAACGCGGGAAGTCCAGTACCTGGGAGTAGGCGCTGAAACCGGCGATGATCATCTTCGGCTTGTGCTCGACCGCCAGGCGCTCGACTTCGTCGTAGTCGATCAGGCCGGCGTCGGTGATGCCGTACTGCACGGCGTTGTAGATCTTGCCGGAGAAGCTGACGCTGGCGCCGTGGGTCAGGTGGCCGCCGTGGGCCAGGCTCATGCCCAGCACGGTGTCGCCGGCGTTGAGCAGGGCCATGTACACGGCCGAGTTGGCCTGCGAGCCGGAGTGCGGCTGGACGTTGGCGTAGTCGGCGCCGAACAGCTGCTTGGCGCGGTCGATGGCCAGCTGCTCGACCACGTCGACGTACTCGCAACCGCCGTAGTAGCGCTTGCCCGGGTAGCCTTCGGCGTACTTGTTGGTCAGCACGCTGCCCTGGGCTTCCATCACCGCCGGGCTGGTGTAGTTTTCCGAGGCGATCAGCTCGATATGTTCTTCCTGGCGCTGGGCTTCCTGCTCCATCGCGGCAAACAATTCGGCGTCATAACGAGCAAGGTTCAAATCACGGCTGAACATGGCATTCCCCTGAGAAAAATCAGCTGGGCGGTAGAAAGAGGGGGCGGATTCTACCGCAAAGGTCGCATTCAGGCATATGAAGGTCGGTCATGCGGCGGACAAATGGCCTTCATGGCGGGCGTAGGTTGGGTTAGCGGCGGGTGCATTTATCCTGATACGACACAGCCGCCAGGCGCCGCATGACCCAGCACTTGGCGCCAGGCGCGCCGCCGCGATCGGGGCACCGCGCAGAACATGCGCTCCTGGCCCATGCCTGCCTGGCGACTAAACCATCCCAGGATTGCGTTTAGCTCAGGATAAACAGCGCCGTATTGCCGAACTGGGCGCTGAACTGCTGCGCCCGCATCGGTCGGCCGAGCAGGTAGCCCTGCACTTCGTCGCACTCGTGCATGCGCAGGAAGTCCAGCTGCGCCTGGGTTTCCACGCCCTCGGCGATCACCGCCAGGTTCAGGCTGTGGGCCATGGCGATGATGGCGCGGGCGATCTGCGCGTCCTGCTCGCCCTCGGGCAGGCCGTCGACGAAGCTGCGGTCGATCTTCAGCACGTCGATGGGGAACTGCTTGAGGTAGTTGAGCGAGCTGTAGCCGGTACCGAAGTCGTCCACCGCGATGCACAGGCCCAGGCGCTTGAGGTCGGCCAGGGTCTGCATGGCGCTGGCCACGTCGCGCATCAGGATGCTCTCGGTCAGCTCCAGCTCCAGGCAGGCCGGCGGGATGCCGCTGCCGGCGAGGATGGCGGCGATGCGGGTGTGCAGGTCGCCCTCGGCGAACTGGCGCGCCGACAGGTTGACCGAGATCTTCGGGATGCGGATCTTCTCCTCATGCCAGGCCTTGAGCTGGCGACAGGCCTCGTCCAGCACCCAGTCGCCGACCTGCACCACCAGGCCGAGTTCTTCCAGCACCGGAATGAACTTGTCCGGCGGCACCAGGCCGCGGCGCGGATGGTTCCAGCGCAGCAGCGCCTCGACCCCGGTCAGGCGCCGGCCGTCGCCGGAGAACTGCGGCTGGTAGTGCAGGACGAACTGGCCCTGTTCCTGGGCGTGGCGCAAGTCGCTCTCCAGTTCCAGACGCTCCAGGGCGCTGGCGTTCATGTCCGCCTGGTAGAACTGGAAGTTGTTCTTGCCGCGCTCCTTGGCGTGGTACATGGCGGTGTCGGCGTTCTTCATCAGCTGGCTGAGTTCCTCGCCGTCCTGCGGCGCCAGGGCGATGCCGATGCTGGCGGTGACGAAGAACTCGCGGCCCTCGAGGATGAAGGGCCGCGCCAGGCTGGAGAGGATCTGTTCGGCGACGTGGATCGCCCGGTTCAGTGCGCCCTCGCGGGTGGCGCGCGGCTGCAGCAGCAGGGTGAATTCGTCGCCGCCCATGCGCGCCACGGTGTCGTCGCCGTCGACGCAGGCCGACAGGCGGATGGCCACGTCCTTGAGCATGCGGTCGCCGGCGGCGTGGCCGAGCGAGTCGTTGATCGGCTTGAAGCGGTCGAGGTCGAGGAACATCAGCACCACCCACTCGTCGTGCCGCTCGGCATGCTGCAGGGCGCTGTGCAGGCGGTCCTGGAACAGGGTGCGGTTGGGCAGGTGGGTGAGGGCGTCGTAGTAGGCCAGGCGATGGATGCGCTGCTCGCTGGCCTTGCGTTCGCTGATGTCGCTGAAGAAGCACACGTAGCTGACCAGGTCGCCTTCCTCGTCGTGCACCGCGGTGATGCCGACCCAGGCCGGGAAGTTCTCGCCGCCCTTGCGCTTGAGCCACACCTCGCCCTCCCAGCTGCCGCGCTGGTTGAGTTGGCCGAGGATGTACTGCAGGTGCGCCGCCTGCTGGCGGTCGGCGGTGAGCATGCCGGGCAGCTGGTCGAGCACCTGGCCGGCGGAGTAGCCGCTGACCCGGCTGAAGGCCTTGTTGACCTGGACGATGTAGCCGGCCGGGTCGGTGACCAGAATGGCCGCGGTGGAGTGCTCGAACACCGTGGCGGCCATGCGCAGGTCCTTCTCCGCGCGGCGCTGCTGGCTGATGTCGCGGCCGACGCCGAGGATGCCCTCGAAGCGGCCGTTCTCGTCCCACATCAGCACCAGGCGCAGCTCCACCGGGATCTTGTGGCCGTCGGCGCGCAGGCAGTCGAAGACGAACAGCTGGTCCGGCAGCTCCTCGCGCAGGCGGTCGAGGCGGGGGCGGTCGCCGAGGGCGTCGCGGATGCGTTCGAGCAGCAGATTGAGGCCGTTCAATTGCTGGGGATTGGCCGCCAGGCTGGAGAAGCTGTTGGCCATCACCCAGTCGACCGAGTAGCCCAGCACAGGCTCCACCGAGGGGCTGACGTAGTTCAGCGCCAGGCTGTCGTCGGTGGAGAAGATCACGTCGCTGATACTTTCGGCGAGCAGGCGGTAGCGCTGCTCGCTGTCGCGCAGCGACTGGTTGCGCTCGATCTGTTCGGTGATGTCCTTGGCCACGCCGATCAGGCGGCTGACCCGGCCGCGCGGATCGCGCGCCAGGGCCTGTTCGCGGATGCTGAACCAGCGCCACTGGCCGTCGCGATGGCGCCAGCGCAGCACCGATTCGAGCAGCAGGCCGTCGCCGATGACCTTCTGCAGGTTGCGGATGCGCCAGTAGTAATCGCTGTCGTCCGGGTGCAGCACCTGCTCCCAGAATTCCCCGGCCATCGCCTTGAGTTCGCCGACGCTGTAGCCCAGCTGCAGGCCGAGGCTGTGGTTGCTGAACAGCACCTGCTTGTTCTGCATGTCGTGCACGTAGAGCAGGTCGGGCACCGAGCGCACCACCTCGGACCAGAAGCGCTCGCGCTCGATCAGCGACAGCTCGATGCGTTTGCGGCTGGTGATGTCGCCGATGCTCAGGGTCACCGCCTGGTAGTCCTGGATCATCTCCGGCAGACGCAGCACCAGCCAGACATGGCGTTGCAGGCCCTGGGCGGTGACCAGCTGGGTTTCCAGCTCGACCAGGTTGGGGCCCTCCAGTACGGCCACCGCCAGCTTGTAGCGCAGGTCGTCCGGCTGCAGCGGGCCGCAGTCAATCAGCTGCTGCCAGGCCTGCTCGGTGGACCTGACCCCGAGCAGGTTGAGCGCCACCTGATTGGCCTCGGTGATGCGCAGCTGTTGCAGCAGCTGCCGCTGGTGCCCGGCGTCGGCCTGCAGCCAGCGGCCCAGGCTCGCGCTGTCGCGCAGCTTGTGTTGCAGGAGGAAGCTGCGCAGGCCGGCCAGGTCGAGCACGCACAGGGCCACGCCGGTGCCTTCGAAGATGTCCTGGTAGCGTCGCCGGGTTTCCTGCAGCACGCGCATCGCCTGCTGCTCGTCGGTGACGTCACGCAGCACCCAGACGTAACCGGCCTGGCGGCCGCCCTCGCTGATGTCGCTGCGGGTCACGGCGAACAGGCGCGCGCGGCCCTGCTGCACCACCCGCACCAGCTCCGGGCCCAGGTCGCTGGTCTGCTGCGGGCTGTTGAGCAGCAGCGGATCGAGGTCGGGCAGCAGCTCCAGCAGGTGGCGATCCCACACCGCCTGGCTGCTCTGGCCGAACAGCGCCTCGGCCTGCGGGTTGAGGTAGCGCAGCTTGCCGTCGGCCTGGGTCACCAGGATGCGTTCCTCCACCGCGCCGAGGGCGCTGGCGGCCTGGCGCAGCGAGCGCCGCGATTCGGCATTGAGCCGCTGCAGGCTGCGCTGTTCGCGCTGCAGGCCGTACAGGGCGAGCAGGGTGAGCAGGCTGCACAGGGTGAACAGCAGAAACTTTCCGGCCAGGGCCGGCATCAGCCGGCTGCCAGCGCGATCGGCGTCGAACAGCGCGCGCAGCTGCCAGTCGCTGCCGTCCAGGGGGATCAGCTGCAGGCTCTGCGCCTGCTCCTCGGCGGTGACCGGGGCGACCAGGCTGCCCTGTTGCAGGGCGTCGGCACGGGCGATCACCCGCCGGCTCTGCAGGTCCTCGAGCAGCCAGGCGTGTTCGCTCTGGTGCTGCTCGCGCAGCCAGCCGCGTAGCGCGCGCACGCTCATGCGCAGCACCCGCGCGCTGCCGTCGGGCTGGCGCAGCAGCAGGTACAGCGCGCCGCCGTCGTGGGCGCTGAAGGCGAAGTGGTAGGGCGCGCCGCCGCTGCGTTGATGCAGGCTGCGGATGAAGCTCAGGTCGGCGGTCTCGCCGGCGCTGTCGGCCAGCAGTTGGCCATGGCCGTCTAGCCAGGCCAGGCTGGCCAGGGTCGGGAAGATGCCGCGCAGCGGCTTGAGCTGCGCGGCCAGCCCGTCCGCGCTGACGCTACGGCGTTCGCTGCTCTGCAGCATGGCCTGGCCGGCCTGGGCCTTGAGGCGCATGTTCAGGCCCAGGTGCTTGGTCAGTTGTTCGCTGTAGCTGCGGCTCAACTGCCGCTGGTTGTCCAGCAGCTGGCGGTATTCCTGCAGCAGCTGCCAGGCCAGCAGCCCGAGCATGGCCAGCACCAGCACCACCAGGGCGCGCTTGAGCGATTCGCGGCGGCGCGGTGCGTGCGACTCTCCCTGAGGCGACGAGGGTGGTGATGAGGGGGTCGACACGTCTTGGAACCTGCAGCTGCTGCGGGGTTGTCGGGCGCGCAAGCAGGCCTGCGCTCGCGCGAGCCGGCTAGCATGCCTGCAAATGTGGCCAAGTGCCAGCTGAGCCGACGAGCGTAGGTTTGCCCTGCCTCGCGCATTCCGGTAGCTTTGCGCCGCGCGCGCATGGCCAGCCATCCGTTCGGCACTTGGCGTGCGCCCCGGCAGGGGCTAAGGTCTCTGCACTGCGCGCCACGACGCGCCGTTTTCACCCCATTCTCACCAGTCAGGTTCTCCATGGCTCAGTACGTCTACAGCATGCATCGGGTCAGCAAGGTCGTCCCGCCGAAGCGTGAAATCCTCAAGGACATCTCCCTGTCGTTCTTCCCCGGCGCCAAGATCGGCGTGCTCGGCCTCAACGGCGCCGGTAAGTCGACCCTGCTGCGCATCATGGCCGGCGTCGACACCGAGATCGACGGCGAAGCCCGCCCGATGCCGGGGATCAAGGTCGGCTACCTGCCACAGGAGCCGCAGCTCGACCCGAACAAGAGCGTGCGCGACATAGTCGAAGAGGCCGTGGGCGAGATCAAGCAGGCCCAGGCCCGCCTCGACGAGGTGTACGCCGCTTACGCCGAGCCGGACGCCGACTTCGACGCCCTGGCCGCCGAGCAGGCCAAGCTGGAGGCGATTCTGCAGGCCTCCGACGGCCACAACCTGGAGCGCCAGCTGGAAGTCGCTGCCGACGCCCTGCGCCTGCCGCCATGGGAGGCCAAGATCGAACACCTGTCCGGCGGCGAGAAGCGCCGCGTGGCGCTGTGCCGCCTGCTGCTGTCGGCGCCCGACATGCTGCTGCTGGACGAACCGACCAACCACCTGGACGCCGACTCGGTGGCCTGGCTGGAGCGCTTCCTGCACGACTTCCCCGGCACCGTGGTGGCCATCACCCACGACCGCTACTTCCTCGACAACGTCGCCGGCTGGATTCTCGAACTCGACCGCGGCCACGGCATCCCCTACGAGGGCAACTACTCCGGCTGGCTGGAATCCAAGGCCAACCGCCTGGCCCAGGAAGCCAAGGCCGAGGCGTCGCACGCCAAGGCGATGAAGGCCGAACTGGAATGGGTGCGCCAGGGCGCCAAGGCGCGTCAGGCCAAGTCCAAGGCGCGCCTGCAGCGTTTCGAGGAAATGCAGTCGCAGGAATTCCAGAAGCGCAGCGAGACCAACGAGATCTACATCCCGGCCGGCCCGCGCCTGGGCGACAAGGTCATCGATTTCCACAACGTGTCGAAATCCTTCGGCGACCGCGTGCTGATCGACGACCTGTCCTTCAGCATCCCCAAAGGCGCCATCGTCGGCGTGATCGGCGGCAACGGCGCGGGCAAGTCGACCCTGCTGCGCATGATCACCGGCAAGGAACAGCCCGATTCCGGCAGCATCGAGATCGGCGAAACCGTGCAGATCGCCAGCGTCGAGCAGAGCCGCGACCTGCTCGACGGCAGCAAGACCGTGTGGGAGCAGATTTCCGACGGCTTCGACATGATCAAGGTGGGCAACTACGAGGTGCCGTCGCGCGGCTACGTCGGTCGCTTCAACTTCAAGGGCGCCGACCAGCAGAAGTTCGTCAAGGACCTCTCCGGCGGTGAGCGCGGTCGTCTGCACATGGCCCTGACCCTGAAGCAGGGCGGCAACGTGCTGCTGCTCGACGAACCGTCCAACGACCTCGACGTGGAAACCCTGCGCGCCCTGGAAGAGGCGCTGCTGGACTTCCCCGGTGCCGCGGTGGTGATCTCCCACGATCGCTGGTTCCTCGACCGTATCGCCACCCACATCCTCTCTTACGAGGACGACGGCAAGGTCAACTTCTTCGAGGGCAACTACAGCGAGTTCGAAGCCGACCGCAAGAAACGCCTGGGTGACGCCGCCGCGCAGCCGCACCGGGTGCGCTACAAGAAGCTGGCGCAATAACTCTTCGCCAGATGAAAAAAACGGAGCCTGCGGGCTCCGTTTTTCTTTGGCGGCCTAGGCGCGCCGGGCGCACCGGTAGCCCTGGGAGATGGGGGTCAGAGCCTGGCCAGCAGGATTTCCAGCGCCCTGGCCTGATCTTCGGCCAGGTCGATGATATGAAAGCCCGCCCAGCAGTGCTGACCGTCGGCGCCGGGGCGGCTCCATAGGCAGTCGGCGCCCAGGCGCACCTCCGGCAGAACCTGCGTGCCGGCGCTGCACACCAGGCGACATTGCAGCACCGCGTCCGCGGTGTGCGGGGTGTCGCTGAACAGCATGAAGCCGTCGGCGGACAGGTCGACGATGCGGCCCAGGCGCTGACCGCTGTTCAGGTCGAAGACCTCCAGCTGCAACTCGGTGCCATGGCGGCTGTGTTGGCGACGCTCTTCCATGGACATTCCTCAGCGGGGTTCGGCCGTGCGCCCGGTAAAGCGCTGCAGCACACGGTAGATGGCAGTAAGGGCGCGATCCATCAGCGGTGCCGCGCCTTCGGGGGGGACGATGCGGGCCAGGCCCTGTTCCATCTCGCTGGCCAGCAGGGTCAGGGGTTTGATCGCCACGCGCTGGCCACTGTTGTCGACGAACATGTAGTTGTGGGTGGTGGGGCTGAACCAGGACAGCTTGAGCCTGCGGCTCTGCTCGCCGTTGACGAACTCGAACCAGGTGCCGAACTCGACGCTGGCCAGTTCCTTGGCCAGCGTCTGGGCGCGCGCTGACAGCCTGGTGCGTGGCGGCGCCTGACGGGCGAGGTCGGCGTCCTCGCCGAGCATGGCGCCGAGCGGGCTCTCCGGCAGGCTCGGCTTGAGCCGGGCGGCCAGCTGCGGCTGCTTGGCCTGCACCGCGTGCTGGCAGGCCACCAGATCCTGCAGCAGACGACGGATGCCGTCCTCGTGATAGCCGCCGAGCAGTTCCAGGCCCTTGCGCAGGTCGCTGAGCAGCGGTACGCGCAGCTCCTGCAGGCGGCGCTTGTCGGCCTCGCCCAGCGGGGTGCCGCTCCAGGCCAGCTGCTCGGCGACCTCGCAGTGGCGCCGCCATTCCGCGCTGGCGTCGCCGTGGCGCAGCAGGACGAAGACCAGCACGTCGGCCCAGGTCAGTTCGAGAAAGTTGCGGATGATCGCCGGCAGGTCGCGCTGGGCGACGCTGCGCTGGATCACCTCCAGCGCCTGTTCGCGGGCGCCGAGCAGACGGTCGCGGCCCTTGGCCGCCTCGACCGCGCGGCGCTCGCGCAGCGCCACCTTGTGGCGCAGGGTCTCGACGTACTCGTTGAACTCGTCGATCAGGCTGTCGAACAGCGCCAGATCGCCGCTGAAACCATGGATCACCCGTTCGACCACCCACTGCATCTTCGCCAGCAGGCCGCGTTCGTCGCCTTCGTTGCCGTAGAGCACGCCGGCCTGGGCCATGGCGTTGAGCAGGCGGCGCGCCGGGTGGTGGTGCTGGGTGAACAGCGCCTTGTCCTGCAGGGCGATCTTCAGGTAGGGCGTGTGCAGGTGCGACAGCGCGGTCTTGCAGCTGTCCGGCAGGTTCTCGTCGTCGAGGATGAAGTCGAACAGCATGCCCACCAGGTCGATCACGCCGGCTTCCTGGTCGGACACCTTGCTGTCGCCGGGCAGGCTGCTGTGCGTCTCCAGTTGCTGCTGCAGGTCGGCCTTGAGCCCTTCCACCTGCTGCGGTCGCTGCAGGCGCTGGGCCAGGTCGTGGGCCGACTGCTGCTGCATGCGGTTGAGCGCGGCGAGCAGCTCGTTGGCGCTGTAGGTGCGTCTGGCGCCGCGCGGCGAGAAGCTGACGATACTGCGCGTGCCGCCCAGCAGCGGTTCGTCCGGATGGCTCTGGCGGTGCTCGCCGAGCAGGCTGGACAGGCCGCTGAACAGTGCCATGGGGTCGCTCGGCGGCGGCGCGCTGAGGTCCAGGTCGAGCAGCGCCGGTTCGGCGTGCGGGGCGCCGGGCTGGCCCTGGGCGGGCACCTGGTGTTCGGGGGCTGCTTCGGCCTTGTTCCGCACCGGGCGGCTGACGCTGGGGGTGAGCTGGGCGCTGTACTTGAGGTTGGGCAGCACGCCAGCGTCGATCAGGCGCTGGTTGAGCGCCTCGTAGAGTGCGTCCAGGCCCTGCATTACATGGCGATCGAAGAGCATGTAGAGGATGGTCTTGATTCGTAGCGGGAAGGAGCAGGGCGCCAGGGCTTCGCGGAAGGCCTGGGCGATGGCCTGTGGGCCGAAGGGGTTGCTGTCCTCGCCGAGCTTCTGGCCGTTGTTGAGCAGCGCCAGGCGCTGCTCCAGGGCGAACAGCGGCTGGGTGCAGCGCGCCTTGACCCGGCTGACCATGTTGGTCACCTGCAGGCTTTCCTCGTAGTCCTCGTTCTGCACCAGGGCCAGTTGCTCGGGGTCGAGCTCGGCCGGTGCCTGGTTCTGCAGCTTGCCTTCGAGGAAATCGGAGAAATTGTGCGCGATTTTCTGGTGGTAGCTGCGTTCGATCTGCGGCCGCTGGCGGCGAATCTCGCGCATGCTGTCGAAGAACAGGGTCTGCACCTTGTTGTTCTCGGCCTTCTCCGCGCACTCGAACAGGGTGTCGTCGACCTGGCCGAACACGCCGCTCAGGTGCTCCGCCAGGCGATTCATCACCAGCTTGCGGCAGCTCTGCACCAGCTCGCCGAAGCGCGGCTGGATGCCGCGGCTGGCGAGCTTCGCCACGCTGGGCTTGATCGGAGGCGTGTCCTGGTTGCTCATGGACTGTCCTGGCTGGAGTCGTCGGCTGGCGCGTCCTGCGTCGGGCCGCAGTTCGATGGAACATATAGTAGTCCATCGCCGCGCTGCAAAGCATTGTCGTAAAAGCAGTTTGCAGGGGTTGACAGGGAAGTTTTGCGACGTAAAATGGCGCGCCTCTGAAGCGGGAAAGCAAATAGCCGAAACGCCGAAGAGATGGAATGCCGAAGTTCCGCGATAGCTCAGTCGGTAGAGCAAATGACTGTTAATCATTGGGTCCCTGGTTCGAGTCCAGGTCGCGGAGCCAAATTCCAGACGGGGTATAGCGCAGTCCGGTAGCGCGCTTGCTTTGGGAGCAAGATGTCGGGAGTTCGAATCCCCCTACCCCGACCATATTTGGGTCGTTAGCTCAGTTGGTAGAGCAGTTGGCTTTTAACCAATTGGTCGTAGGTTCGAATCCTACACGACCCACCATATAGAACGACGAAGCCCGCCTTGTGCGGGCTTCGTCGTTTCTGCGCGTCGGCTTTTGCAGCGGGGGCATCTCGCCGCTGAATACCTGCCCCGGATTTCATGCGGGCTGCGTGCTGGTCGCCCCTCTCCCGGCGGGAGAGGGGCATCGGAAGGCCGCATGGCGGCTGCTTTCAGTGCAGCTTCAGGCGCGGCTCGGTGCTGCGGCCGATGCGGTCGCTGAGCATCAGCAGCAGGGTGCGCAGCGGGCCGTACAGGGCCATCTGGTGCATGCGGTAGAGCGACACGTAGAACACCCGCGCCAGCCAGCCTTCCAGCATCACGCTGCCGGTCAGGTTGCCCATCAGGTTGCCCACTGCGGAGAAGCTCGACAGCGAGATCAGCGAGCCGTAGTCGCGGTAGCGGTACTCCGGCAGCGGCTGGCCGCTGATCTTCAGGCGCAGCGACTTGGCCAGCAGCGAGGCCTGCTGGTGCGCGGCCTGGGCGCGCGGCGGCACGTTGCGGCCGTCGCTGCCTGGCTGCGGGCAGGCGGCGCAGTCGCCGAAGGCGAACACGTCGTCGTCCAGGGTGGTCTGCAGGGTCGGGCGCACCTGCAGCTGGTTGATGCGGTTGCTTTCCAGGCCGTCGAGTTCCTTGAGGAAGCCCGGGGCGCGGATGCCGGCGGCCCAGACCTTGAGGCTGGCCGGGATGAAATTGCCGTCGGCGGTCTGCAGCCCCTCGGCGCGCACCTCGCTGACGGCGGCGCCGGTGAGCACGGTGACACCGAGTTTTTCCAGGGTCTGGTGCACCGGCCGGGCGATGCGCTCGGGCAGTGCCGGCAGCACACGCGGGCCGGCCTCGATCAGGGTGATGCGCATGTTTTCCGGGCGGATGCGGTTGAGCCCATAGGCCGCCAGCTGCTGCGCCGCATGGTGCAGCTCGGCCGCCAGTTCGACGCCGGTGGCGCCGGCACCGACTATGGCGATGTTGATCTGTGCACCGTCCTCGCCTTCGTTGGCGTGGGCGCGCAGGTAGTGGCTGAGCATGCGTCGGTGGAAGCGTTCGGCCTGCTCGCGGGTGTCGAGGAACAGGCAGTGCTCGGCCGCGCCGGGGGTGCCGAAGTCGTTGGTGGTGCTGCCGACGGCGAGCACCAGGCTGTCGTAGGCGATCTGCCGCTCGGGCATCAGCACCTGGCCGTCGTCGTCCAGGGTCGGCGCCAGGGTGATGGTCTTGGCAGCCCGATTCAGGCCGCTCATGCGGCCGAGCTGGAACTCGAAACTGTTCCACTTGGCCTGGGCCACGTAGTTCAGCTCGTCTTCCGAGGAATTCAGCGAGCCGGCGGCCACTTCGTGCAGCAGGGGCTTCCAGATATGGGTGAGATTGGCGTCGACCAGAACGATGCGGGCCGCGCCGCTCTTGCCGAGTTTTCTACCCAGACGGGTGGCCAGCTCCAAACCGCCGGCGCCGCCGCCGACAATCACGATGCGATGGGACATGGATGATGCTCACAAGGCTTTGAAAAAGACGGTGCGAGTCCGATCGGGCGAGCGCGAGGCAGCTCATAGCACCAACCGACTCAGGAAGCGGCTCAGCAGGCCGAGGCCGACGACCACGCAGAGGATGATGGCCAGCAGGCGCCAGACCCGGAAGGGCTGGCGCTCGACCTGGTGTTGCGGCGCACTCAGGTAGTGATCGACCTTTTGCTGGTCGTCGGGGCTCAGGCGGCTGGTCATCGGGAGGCCTCTGCTCGAATGCGGCTATTCTAGGCTTGCCCGCCAGGCTTGGCGAGCCTCGTTGTCCGGCTGGTCAAGCACCTGCACGCTATCTTCCAGGCGGATGATGCCGCCTTCCAGCACCCGCGCGGTAATGCCGCCGTGGCCGCGCATGGCCTGGAAGGTGCCGCGGCCGAGGCGCTGCTCCAGCCTGGCGCAGGGTTGGCACCAGCCGGTGGTTTCCAGCAGCGCCTGGCCGATGCGAAAGCGTCGGCCCTTGAGGCTGAACAGGTTGATGCCGGCGACGGCGATATTGCGCCGCAGCTCGCTGGGCGGCAGCGGCGCCTGGTGGCCGAGCAGGGCGGCGATCACCGCCAGGTGTTCCCACTGGATCAGCGTCACCTGGCGCGCGTTGCGCGGCCCCGGGCGGCTGTGATCGCCGGTCAGCCCGGCTTCGCGGCGGGCCTGCACGGCCTCGACCTCGAGCATGGCGGCGCGCGCGGCCGGGCGCACGCCTATCCAGCGTACCCGGCCGACCTGCGGCACCTCGGCGAGCAGCTCCTGCAGCGACCTCACAGGCTGATTCCGATGTCGAACAGCAGGCTGCGGCCGAGGTTCTGGCGCAGGAAATCCGGGGCGTCCGGGTGGGCCAACAGCACGCGGGCGAAACGCGGGCCGACCAGCGACAGCGAGCGCCAGCCCTGGCGCAGGTATTCGGTGGGTGGCGGGAAGTGGCTGTTGCAGTCCAGCGCGGCGCGCTTGAGGCTGACGAAGGCGATCAGGTCCAGTTCCCCCAGGTCGATGCCGCGCTCGCGGTAGTTGTGCGCCTTCTTGCGCAGGGTGGGCGCCAGGCGCGCCTGCAGCTCGCTGGCGGGGATGCGCTTGGGGCGGGCTTCGCGGCGCACCAGCTGGCTGAGGGAGAAGGCGCTGCGCCGGCGTTCCAGCTCGGCGCGCCATTCGTCGTTGAGGCGGCGGCCCTCGTCGAGGACGAAGAACACTTCGAAGTTGGCGTCGCGAAACAGCACGTCCGGCGGCTCCTGCCCGCTGGGGCTGAAATCCTCGTTGCGCTGGGCGACGTTCAGCGCCTGCAGCAGGCGCTGGCAGACCCAGCGCTCGCGCTCCCACTTCTTGGCGTTGGAGAGAAAGGCGTTGGCTTGTTCGGCTTGGTGCGTGAGTAGACGCAGGTAATCGGAGTCGTCCATGAACCTAGCTTAGCCCCGCGCCGGGGCGCCTTGCCAGCGCGAGTCGTCCGCCGCCAGCGGCCGGTGTAGACTGCCCGGCAGCGAGCGGAGGATGGCATGCGCAGAGACGACGAAAGCGGGGCGGCGGCATGATCGCGGCGGAGTTGCTAGCGGGCACCACCCTGGCGGCCGGCTGGCTGATCTACCTGCCGGCGCTGCTCTGGGCCGTCTGGCGGGCCCCCTGGCTGGAGCTGTGCAGCGACTTGCGCCGCCAGCATCTGCTGTTCGGCACCATGCTCGGGCTGTTCCTGCTGTGGCTGGTGCGCCGCGATTTCGACTCGGGGCTGTCCTACCACTTCATCGGCATGACCGCGGTGACCCTGCTGCTGGACTGGCCACTGGCGGTGCTGGCCGGCCTGGCGGCGCAACTCGGCCTGCTCGCCATCGGCCGCCAGGACCTGGCCGCGCTCGGCGTCAACGGCGTGCTGCTGGTGCTGATCCCGGTGCTGGTCACCGAACTGTGCGCGCTGCGGGTGGAGCGCGCGCAGCCGCGCAACCTGTTCGTCTACATCTTCTTCTGCGGTTTCTTCCCGGCGGCGCTGGCCACCCTGCTGACCCTGCTCGGCGGTCTCGGCCTGCTGTGGCTGGACGGCCTGTTCCCCATGCCGCCCTGGCTGGACGACTTCGCCGGCTACCTGTGGCTGGTGATGTTTCCCGAGGCCTTTATCAACGGCACCGTGGTTACCGCGCTGGTGGTGTTCTACCCGGACTGGCTGGAGACCTTCAATCGCAGTCGCTACCTGCAGGCACCGTGGAAGGAGGACGAGCGCGACGAGTGAATCCGTCTGCGCCGCTTGATCCGGATCAATGCCGCGCCGTGGTTTCGCGCCATGCTGGAGCAAACCATTGAGGAGTTGCGCATGAGCATTCACAGTTGGGCCCGAATCGCCCTGGAGGCGGAGCTGCAGAGCGCCGAGGCGCAGGGCTTCGACCGCCTGCTGGCGTTGCGCGCGCTGCTGGCGGAGGTCGTCGAGCAGAGCAGGGGGCTGCGCGATGCGCAGGAGCTGGCGCACGAGCTGCAGTTTCTCGCCGACAACCTCGACGACGAGCGCGATTACGCCTTTATGCGGCCGTAGCCCGGATATGATCCGGGCTACGGCCACGGTTGGTCAGTGCGGGCGGGTCGGCAGTTCGCCGCTGAACAGTTCGTCTTCCAGATGGTCGCCGGGAATGGCGTGCTCCTCGGCGGCCCAGGCGCCGAGGTCGATCAGTTTGCAGCGTTCGCTGCAGAACGGGCGGTAGGTATTTTCGGTTTTCCACTCGACGGGCGCACCGCAGGTGGGGCATTGCACTGTGGTGGTCATGGCTGGCCTCCGCGCAGGGTCAGGTAGAAGGTGTGCAGGCGTTCGACCTCGGCATCCAGCCAGGCCAGGTCGCGGTCGTTGAGCAGCACGTCGTCAGCGTGGCGCAGGCGTTCCTCGCGGCTGGCCTGGGCCTGGAGGATGGCGCGCACCTGCTCCTCGCTGCTCTGGTCGCGGGCCATGGTGCGCTGCACCTGCAGCTCCACCGGGGTGTCGACCACCAGCACGCGCTGGGTCAGGCGCTGCTGGCCGGATTCGACCAGCAGCGGCGACACCAGGATGGCGTAGGGCGACTCGGCGCGCGCCAGCACCTGGACGATCTCCTGGCCGATCAGCGGGTGCAGCAGCGCTTCCAGCCAGCGGCGCTGTTCGGGGTCGGCGAACACCAGTCGGCGCAGGGCGGCGCGGTCCAGTTGGCCGTCGGCCTGCAGCACGCCGGCGCCGAAATGCTCGACTATCTTGCTCAGCGCCGGGCGACCGGGTTCGACCACCCAGCGCGCGGCATGGTCGGCGTCCACCAGGTGCACGCCGCGCTCGATAAAGCCTTGCGCCACCGCGCTCTTGCCACTGCCGATGCCGCCGGTCAGGCCGAGAATCCAGGGTTTCATAGCGAGGTTGCGGTCCCGTTGCTGCTCAAGGCCGCGATTGTAGGGTGGATTCGGCAGCGAAGCGAACAATCCGCCAGTGCGCGGCCGCTATGGCGATCGAGTCGCGGCGTGGCCCGGGTGCATCCGGGGGCAATCCCCCGGATTACGCCGGCGGCCAATCCGGGCCACGGGCTGCGCCGGCTCAGCGATTGACCGGGGTCAGGCGCAGCAGGTGGATGCGGCGACTGTCGGCGTTGAGCACGCGGAAGCGGAACTCGCCGATCTCGGTGACCTCGTTGCGCTTGGGCAGGTGGCCGAAGGCGTTCATCACCAGGCCGCCGACGGTGTCGTACTCGTCGTCGGAGAACTCGCTGTCGAAGGTCTCGTTGAAACTGTCGATCGGCGTCAGCGCCTTGATCAGGAAGTCGCCGGACGGCAGCGGCTTGATATAGCCGTCTTCCTCGACGTCGTGCTCGTCCTCGATGTCGCCGACTATCTGCTCGAGCACGTCCTCGATGGTCACCAGGCCGGCGACGCCGCCGTACTCGTCGATCACCACGGCCATGTGGTTGTGGTTGGCGCGGAACTCGCGCAGCAGCACGTTGAGGCGCTTGGACTCGGGCACGAAGGTGGCCGGGCGCAGCAGGTCCTTGATGTTGAAGCTGGGCTGCTCGCCCGAGAGGATCAGCGGCAGCAGGTCCTTGGCCAGGAGGATGCCGATGACGTCGTCGAGGCTCTCGCCGATCACCGGGTAGCGCGAGTGGGCGGCGTCGATGATGGCGGGGAGGAATTCACGCGGCGTCTGGCTGGCCTTGATGCTGATCATCTGCGAGCGCGGCACCATGATGTCGCGTACCTGCAGGTCGGCGACCTGGATGGCGCCCTCGACAATGGCCAGGGCCTCGCTGTCGAGCAGCTTGTTCTGGTGGGCTTCGCGCAGGACTTCCAGCAGTTCCTGGCGGTTTTTCGGCTCATGAGCAAAAGCCTGGGTCAGTTTGTTCAACCAGGACTTCTGCTCGTTGCTCGATCGGTCTTCGCTCATGGCGTTTACTCGGGGTTCCTTGTCAGGAGGGTTATTCGTCGCCGGCATAAGGGTCGGGATGACCCAGTTCGGCGAGCAATTGTCGTTCCAGTTGTTCCATTTCGAGGGCTTCGTCTTCCTCGATATGGTCGTAGCCCAGCAGGTGCAGGCAGCCGTGGATCACCAGGTGGGCCCAGTGCGCCTCCAGCGTCTTGCCTTGCTCGGCGGCCTCGCGCTCGAGCACCGGCACGCAGATCACCAGGTCGCCCAGCAGCGGGATATCGAGAATCCCGTCAGGAATCTCGGCGGGGAAGGACAGCACGTTGGTGGCGTAGTCCTTGTGCCGCCAGGTGCGGTTCAGCTCGCGGCCTTCGGCTTCGTCGACCAGGCGGATGGTCAGTTCGGAGTCGGCGGTGCGCTGGCGCAGGGCCAGTTCGCACCATTGACGCAGCTGGGCTTCGTCGGGGTGCTGGCCGTCACTGGCCAGTTGCAGGTCCAGTTCAAGCATCGCCGTCCTCGACCTTGCCGTGCAGGCGGTTGTCGTGGCGCTCGTAGGCCTCGACTATGCGTTGCACCAGGGGGTGGCGCACCACGTCCTTGGGCTTGAAGTGGGTGAAGCTGATGCCCGGCACGTCGCGCAGCACGTCGATCACGTGGGTCAGGCCGCTCTTGGTGCCGCGCGGCAGGTCGACCTGGGTGATATCGCCGGTGATCACTGCGGTGGAACCAAAACCGATACGGGTGAGGAACATCTTCATCTGCTCGACCGTGGTGTTCTGGCTCTCGTCGAGGATGATGAAGCTGTTGTTCAGGGTGCGGCCGCGCATATAGGCCAACGGCGCGACCTCGATCACCTGCTTCTCGATCAGCTTGGCCACGTGTTCGAAGCCGAGCATCTCGTACAGCGCGTCGTACAGCGGGCGCAGGTAGGGGTCGATCTTCTGCGCCAGGTCGCCGGGCAGAAAGCCGAGCTTCTCGCCGGCTTCCACCGCCGGGCGCACCAGCAGCATGCGTCGCACCTGCTCGCGCTCCAGGGCGTCCACCGCGCAGGCCACGGCCAAATAGGTCTTGCCGGTGCCGGCCGGACCGATGCCAAAGTTGATGTCGTGGTCGAGGATGGCCTTGACGTAGCGCTGCTGGTTGGCGCCGCGCGGCTTGATCACCCCCTTGCGCGTGCGCAGGCTGACCTGCGGCGCGCTGCTGGGGTTGACCAGTTCCTCGACGCCGGACTCCTGCAGGTACAGGTGCACCAGGTCGGGGGACAGTTCGTTGGCCTTGGTCTCACGGTACAGGCGGCGCAGCAGTTGCTCGGCAGCCTGGGCCTTGTCGCTGCTGCCGAGCAGCTCGAACTGGTTGCCGCGGTTGCGGATCTCCAGGCCGAGGCGTTCTTCGATCAGGCGCAGGTGTTCGTCGAACTGGCCGCAGAGATTGGCGAAACGGCGTGCCTCGAAGGGTTCGAGGACGAAACGATGGGGTTCTAGGGGAGCGTTCAAGGTCGTGTGATGGCCGCCAGTCGGCTGGGGTAGTGAATCGAAGCATAACGCCGGCCGCCCAAGACGCAAAGCGCGGGCGGCTACGGCTTTAGTGGAGGCCCTGTCCGTCGAGCAGGGTGCCGCGCAGCGAGTGGGGCAGGGCGTCGTCGATATGCACGTCGACGAACTGGCCGATCAGCCGCGGATTATCGCAACGGAAGTTGACGATGCGGTTCTGCTCGGTGCGGCCCTGGAGCATGCCCGGGTCCTTCTTCGAGTAGTCGCTGACCAGGATGCGCTGCACGCTGCCGACCATCCGTCGGCTGTTCTCGAAGCCGTACTGATTGATGCGGTGCTGGAGGATGGCCAGGCGCTGCTTCTTCACCTCGTCCGCGGTGTCGTCGACCAGATCGGCTGCCGGCGTGCCGGGGCGCGCGCTGTAGATGAAGGAAAAGGAGAAGTCGAAGCCGATGTCGTCGATCAGCTTCATGGTCTGCTCGAAATCCTTATCGGTCTCGCCGGGGAAGCCGACGATGAAATCCGAGCTGATCAGGATGTCCGGCACCGCGGCGCGCAGCTTGCGGATGCGCGACTTGTACTCCAGCGCCGTGTGGTTGCGCTTCATCGCCGCAAGGATGCGGTCCGAGCCGGACTGCACCGGCAGGTGCAGGTATTTGACCAGCTGCGGGATCTCGGCGTGAGCCTGGATGATGGCGTCGGAGAATTCCAGCGGGTGGCTGGTGGTGTAGCGGATGCGGTCGATGCCGTCGAGCGCCGCCACCGCGTGCAGCAGCTCGGCGAAATCGACGATGCGCCCGTCCGGCGCCGCGCCGCGGTAGCCGTTGACGTTCTGGCCGAGCAGGGTGACTTCCTTGACTCCCTTGTCGGCGAGCTGGGTGATCTCCAGCAGCACGTCGGCCAGCGGCCGGCTGACCTCCTCGCCGCGGGTGTAGGGCACCACGCAGAAGGTGCAGTACTTGCTGCAGCCTTCCATCACCGAGACGAAGGCGCTGGGGCCATCGACGCGCGGTTCGGGCAGGCGGTCGAACTTCTCGATCTCGGGGAAGCTGATGTCGACCTGAGCGGTCTTGGTACTGCGTGCGGCGTCGATCATTTCCGGCAGGCGGTGCAGGGTCTGCGGGCCGAACACCACGTCGACGTAGGGCGCGCGGTCGCGGATCGCCGCACCTTCCTGGCTGGCCACGCAGCCGCCGACGCCGATCACCAGATCCGGGTTGGCCAACTTCAGCTCGCGCCAGCGACCGAGCTGGGAGAACACCTTGTCCTGAGCTTTTTCGCGGATCGAGCAGGTATTGAGCAGGATGACGTCGGCTTCTTCGGGTTTTTCCGTGACCTCCAGGGCCTGATGCTCGCCCAGCAGGTCGACCATGCGCGAGCTGTCGTACTCGTTCATCTGGCAACCGTGGGTTTCGATATAGAGCTTCTTGGTCATGGCGCTGTCTGGGCTGGTTAAAAAATGACCGCGCATTATAGGGGAGCGGCGGGCATCAGGCTACAAGAGCTGCCGCAAGCCTCAAGCATTGCATGGCCCAGATTTCATCCAGGCTAGCCTTGTGCGCTGTGCTATTCTGCTTGCCCCTGTTTTTCCTGACTTCGAGTCTTCATGAGCAAGCGCGACCCCATCTACAAGGTGATCTTCCTCAACCAGGGCCAGGTGTACGAGATGTACGCCAAGCAGATCTTCCAGAGCGATCTGTGGGGCTTCCTGGAGGTGGAGGAGTTCGTCTTCGGCGAGCGTACCCAGGTGGTGGTCGACCCCAGCGAGGAGAAGCTCAAGGCCCAGTTCGACGGCGTGGTGCGCAGCTTCGTGCCGATGCACGCGATCATCCGTATCGACGAGGTGGAGCGCCTGGGCACGCCGAAGATCAGCGAAGCCAAGGGCGGCGGCAACGTCATGCCGTTTCCCATGCCGATGCCGGACAAGTAAGCGGCAGGCCACGAGCTACAGCTAGGTAGGGTCAGGGCAAGGGCGCGAAGGGCGAGCGGCCTTCGGCGGCCTGCAGCTCCAGCAGGTAGTTGCGGAAGATCTGTCCCAGCACCTGGCTGGCGATTTCCAGTTCATCGCGGCGCATCTGCGCCGACACCAGGTCGGCGGTGTCCATGGCCTCGTCCGAACCGTTGACCGAGGCCATCTTCAGCACGATATAGGCTTGCACGTTGTTCGCCGGCACCCCTTCGCCGCGAAAGAACATGGTGCCCAGGCGCAGCTGCGCCTCGGCATGCCCCTGCAGCGAAGCGCGTTCGAACCAGGTCAGCGCCTGCTTGAGGTCGCGCGGGGCGCGTTTGCCGTCGTAGTGGTATTCGCCGAGTTCGAACGCCGCCTGGACGTTGCCGCCGCGGGCCATTTCCTGGCAGCTGGCCAGGGCATCGGGCAGGTCTTCGGGGGCGCCGTTGAGGGCGCAGCTGCCGGTTGCGGGGATCAACAGGGAGTTGCCGCCGGCGTGTGCGAACAGCGGGAGGAAAAGCAACAGGCAGCCCAGGGTCAGGGTGCGGCCGGTGCGGTTCATCTGGATAACGGGACCTCGGCGGTTCGGGGTGGGGGACATGCCCGGCCGGCGTAAAGCGTGCCGGCCGTCGCATTATGAAATAAACCGCGCGCTTCTTACAAAACCTTTACCCGGTCGATTGCCGTGCGCTGCCCGGCAGGCTCAGCAGCAGCCAGGCCAGCAGCGGATAGGCCGGGGTGAGCAGGCCGTGGAACAGGTCGACGCGGCGCAGCGGGCCGATGAAACCCTCGGTGCCCAGCGCCAGGCCGGCCAGCAGAAACAGTCCGACCACTGCCGCGGCAGCGGCCGGCGGCGCGCGCCGCGGCCACTGCAGGACGCCGGCGTAGAGAATCAGCGCCAGGGTGGCCAGGTTCAGCGCCAGGCGGTAGTCCTCCAGGTAGCCGAGCTGGCGGAACAGCTCGAAGAAGGCGCACAGCCCCAGCACGATGCGTCCCCAGTTCGGCCGGCTCCAGGCCCAGCCGCGGCCCAGCGCCAGGGCGGCGGCGCCGAGCAGGGGCAGGGCGAGAAAGCTGCTGGCCTGGGAGAGCCACAGGTGCGCGCCCTGCCAGCCGGGGTCGAAGCCGTAGCGCAGCATGCCGACGCCTGCCGCCGCGGCCGGCAGCAGGAAACCCAGCAGGGCGCAGAACAGCGCCGGCTGATCGGCCTCGCCATAGTGCTTGCGGGCCTTGCCGATGACCAGCGCGCAGGCCAGGCAGGCCAGCGCGAGCACACCATCGGAGAGCGCGGTGCTGTACTGCATCAGGCTTTTTTCAGTTCGGCGAAGGCGCGCTCGGCGGCGTCCAGGGTCAGTTGCAGTTCGGCCTCGCCGTGGGCGATGGAGGTGAAACCGGCTTCATAGGCGCTGGGCGCCAGGTACACGCCGCCGTCCAGCATCAGGTGGAAGAAGCGCTTGAAGCGTTCGACGTCGCTGGCCATCACGTCGGCGAAGGTGACGATGTCGTCGGCGCCGCTGAAGTACAGGCCGAACATGGCGCCGGCCTGGGTGGTGACGAAGGGGATGCCGGCGGCATCGGCCCGCTGCTGCAGGCCGTCGAGCATGCGCGTGGTGTAGTCGGAGAGTTCGCTGTGGAAGCCCGGGCGGCTGATCAGCTTGAGGGTGGTCAGGCCGGCGGCCATGGCCAGCGGGTTACCCGACAGGGTGCCGGCCTGATAGACCGGGCCGAGCGGGGCGACGCACTCCATGATCGCGCGCTTGCCGCCGAAGCAGCCGACCGGCATGCCGCCGCCGATGATCTTGCCGAAGGTGGTCAGGTCCGGGGTGACGCCGTAGTGCGCCTGGGCTCCGCCGAGGGCGACGCGAAAACCGGTCATCACCTCGTCGAAGATCAGCACCACGCCGTGTTGGTCGCACAGCGCGCGCAGGCCTTCGAGGAAACCCGGCGCCGGCGGCACGCAGTTCATGTTGCCGGCCACCGGCTCGACGATGATGCACGCGACTTCCTTGCCGACCTGCGCCAGGCACTCGGCCACAGCGTCGATGTCGTTGAACGGCAGGGTCAGAGTGTGCTTGGCGAAGGCCGCCGGCACGCCGGCGGAGTTCGGTACGCCCTGGGTCAGTGCGCCGGAACCGGCCTTGACCAGCAGGCTGTCGGAGTGGCCGTGGTAGCAGCCTTCGAACTTGATGATGCTGTCGCGGCCGGTGTAGCCACGGGCCAGGCGGATGGCGCTCATGGTCGCCTCGGTGCCGGAGCTGACCATGCGCACCATCTCCATCGACGGCACCAGCGAGCAGACCAGCTCGGCCATCTCGGTTTCCAGCGCGGTCGGCGCGCCGTAGGACAGGCCGTGCTGCAGCTGGCGACGCACCGAGTCGAGCACCTCCGGGTGGCTGTGGCCGAGGATCATCGGGCCCCAGGAGCCGACGTAGTCGACGTAGCGCTTGTCGTCTTCGTCCACCACATAGGCGCCTTCGGCGTGCTTGAAGAACAGCGGGGTGCCGCCGACGCTCTTGAAGGCGCGCACCGGCGAGTTGACGCCGCCGGGGATGTGTTTCTGCGCGTTGGTGAACAAAATTTCGGAACGGGACATGGCAGGTCTCTCTACAAACGAATCAGTCGAACAGCGCGGCGAAGGCGCGGGCGCGGTCTTCCACCTCGGTGGCGCAGTCCGCGGCGAACAGGGCGTGAATCACCGCGACCAGGCTGGCGCCGCGGGCGATCAGGCCGGGGGCGTTGTCCAGGGTCACGCCGCCGATGGCGACGATGGGCTGGGCAAAGCGCGCGCGCGCCTCGTCCAGCAGCTCCAGGGTGGCGGCCGGGGCGCCGGGCTTGGTGTTGGAGTTGAAGAAGCGGCCGAAGGCGATGTAGCTGGCGCCTTCGGCGACTGCGCGCTCGGCCAGCTCCAGCTGGGCATGGCAGGTGCCGCCGATCACGGCATCGGCACCGAGGCGGGCGCGGGCCGTGGCCAGCGAACCGTCGCTCTGACCCAGGTGCAGGCCGACGTTCAGCCGTGCGGCCAGCTTCAGGTCGTCGTTGATGATCAGCGTGGCGCCGTGGCGGGCGCAGAGTTCGGCCAGGGCCTGGGCTTCGTCGAAACGGCGCACGGCATCGGCGGACTTGTCGCGGTACTGCAGCAGACGCGCGCCGCCGCGCAGCGCGGCCTCGGCGTAGGGCAGCAGCTTGCCGCCGACCAGCAGCGGTGTGTCGGTGATGGCGTAGAGGCCGCGCAGCGCCGCAGTCATTGGGCGAAGTCCAGCGGCAGGCGGCGCGGGATGTACTGACCGCGACCGGGCTGTTCGGCGTCGCGCAGGGTGCGCCAGGTGTAGTCGAGGGCGCTCTTCACCGCGCTGACCAGTTCCTCGCCCAGCGCCAGGCGGCCGGCCAGGGTGCTGGCCAGGGTGCAGCCGGAGCCGTGGTAGCTGCCGGGCAGGCGCGGGCAGGTGAAGTCGTGGCGACTGCCGTCGCGGCAATACAGGCGGTTGTGCACCTCGCGCTCGTCGCCGTGGCCGCCGGTGATCAGCAGGTAGTCGATATGGGGCAGCAGCTTCTCGGCGCATTCATCGGCCGTGCCGTCCGGCAGTTCGGCAAGGATGCGCGCTTCCGGCAGGTTCGGCGTGGCGATGGTCGATACGGCGAACAGCCGTTCGCGCATGGCGTAGCCGACTTCGTCCTTGCCCAGGGCACCGCCGCCGCCGGCGCGCAGCACCGGGTCGCAGACCAGCGGCACGCCGGGCAGCTGGCTCATCAGCTCGAGCACGGTGTCGACCATCTCCGTCGAGCCGAGCATGCCCAGCTTGACGGCGGCCACCGGCAGGTCGGCGATCACCGCGCGGGCCTGGGCCAGCACCCAGTCGCGGTCGAGCACACGGAAATCGGCGACGTCGACCGTGTCCTGCACGGTCAGCGCGGTTACCGTCGGGGCGGCGTGGCAGCCCTGGGCCAGCAGGGCTTCGATATCGGCTTGCAGGCCGGCACCACCACTGGGGTCGTGGCCGGACAGGCAGAGCACTACGGGGCGGGAATGAGTCATGTTCATGGCCGCCGAGCTTACCACCAAATCGCTCGGGCGAGACCGCCCGGTCGCCTGCGGCGCGGTGCCGCGCGATGGAAAAACTGTCGGCTGGATCAGACTTGCTGTCATTTCGCCAGGCGACGCCTGTGCTAGAGTGCCGCGCTATCGACAACTCTGCCCCGAGGCGGCGTGCGAGGCGGTGAGCGGGCGGCTCCCGGCGCGCCGCAGCGGGTTCTGGCCGGGCCGCATGCGCTACCTTCTTCTCTGTTTTTTCCTCCTGATGCCTGGCCTGGCCAGTGCCCTGGTGTTCGACGAACACAGTCGCAGCCTGCCGCTGGGTCAGGCCATGCACGTGTTCGAGGACGTGCGCGGCGATGCCAGCATCGACGACATCGCCTCGCCGGCGCTGCAGGACAGCTTCCGCCGGCACGACAAGCCGGTGCTCAACGCCGGCTATTCGCGCTCGGTGTTCTGGCTGCGCCTGGACCTGGAGTACCGCCCGCAGCAGGCGACCGGCGCGCGCAACTGGCTGCTGGAACTGGCCTACCCGCCGCTGGATCACCTGGAGCTCTACCTGCCCGACGCCGACGGCGGCTTCGTTCTGGCGCAGCGCACCGGCGACGCCTTGCCCTTCGTCAGCCGGCAGATCAAGCAGAACAACTACCTGTTCGAGCTCAACCTGGCACCGGGCCAGCCGCAGCGCCTCTACCTGCGCCTGGAGAGCCAGGGTTCGATCCAGGCGCCGCTGACGCTGTGGGCGCCCCACGCCTACCTGGAAGAGCAGCCCGGACGCATCTACGTGCTCGGCATCATCTACGGCGTGCTGCTGGTGATGCTGGTGTACAACCTGTTCATCTTCCTCAGCGTGCGCGACACCAGCTACCTCTACTACATCCTCTATATCGCCTCGTTCGGCCTCTACCAGGTGTCGGTCAACGGCGCCGGCATCGAGTACTTCTGGCCCGACAACCCCTGGTGGGCCAACGCCGCCACGCCCTTTTTGATCGGCTCGGCGGCGCTGTTCGGCTGCCAGTTCGCCCGCAGCTTCCTGCACACCGGCGAACACAGCCCCTGGATCGACCGCCTGCTGCTGCTGCTGATGGCCTGCGGCGCCGCGGTGATGATCCTGGCGCTGAGCGTCAGCTACGCCACCGCGCTGCGCCTGGCCACCTACCTGGCGCTGCTGTTCACCGTGGCGATCTTCAGTGCCGGGGTGCTGGCCTGGCTGCGCGGCATGCGCGTGGCGCGCTACTTCATCATCGCCTGGAGCGCGTTCCTGATCGGCGGGGCGATCAACACCCTGATGGTGCTCGGCTACCTGCCCAACGTGTTTCTCACCATGTACGCCAGCCAGATCGGCTCGGCGCTGGAAGTGGGCCTGCTGTCGCTGGCGCTGGCCGACCGCATCAACGCGATGAAGGAAGAGCGCGCGCGCATCCTCCAGGAGGCCGGGCGCAAGCTGGAGGCGCTGAACCAGGAGCTGGCCAACAGCAACCGCTTCAAGGACGAGTTCCTCGCCACCGTCACCCACGAGCTGCGCACGCCGATGAACGGGGTGATCGGCTCGCTGGAGCTGATGCAGACGGTCAGCCTGGACGTCGAACTGGCCCAGTACCAGCGCACCGCCGCCAGCTCGGCGCGCGACATGATGCGCATGGTCAACGACATCCTCGCCCTCACCGAGCTGCAGGCCGGCAAGCTCTACCCGCGGCGCGAGCCGTTCAGCCTGCGCGGCCTGTTCGACGGCCTGCGCGCGCAGTACGCGCCGCGGGCCCAGGACAAGGGGCTGCGCTTCGACCTGGAACTGGACGACAGCCTGCCCGATATCCTCGAAGGCGATGCCGCCAAGCTGGCCCGGGCCTTGGGCTATCTGCTGGACAACGCCATCAAGTTCACCAGCCAGGGAGGCGTGACCCTGCAGGTCGGCCGCGCCGGCAACGGCGGCGACTGCCTGCCGCTGAGCGTGCTGGTGAGCGACACCGGCATCGGTTTCGAGCCGGACGACGGACTGCTCTACCGGCGCTTCCAGCAGCTCGACGGCTCGATGACCCGCAAGTACGGCGGCCTCGGCATCGGCCTGGCGATCTGCCGGCAACTGGTCGACTTGCTCGGCGGCAGCCTCGGCCACGAGTCGCAGCCGGGGCAGGGCAGCCGCTTTCGCCTCGACGTGCCGCTGACCCTGCCGCTGCAGCCGCCGATGGCGGCCGCGCGTCCCGGTCGAGCGCCGGGCGGCGCGTTGCAGCGCCTGGCGCAGCAGTGCAGCGTGCTGATCGTCGAGGACAACGCGATCAACCAGCTGGTCACCCGCGGCATGCTGCTCAAGCTCGGCTACCGCGTACGCACCGCCGACAACGGCGCCGAAGCCCTGGAACTGCTGCGCAGCGAGACGGTGGACGCGGTACTGCTCGACTGCCAGATGCCGGTGATGGACGGCTTCGCCACCTGCCGTGCGCTGCGTGCCCTGCCGGGCTGCGCCGAGCTGCCGGTGTTGGCGATCACCGCGCACAGCCACAGCGGCGACCGCGAACGCTGCCTGGCTGCGGGCATGAGCGACTACCTGGCCAAGCCGGTGAAGTTCGACGAGCTGCGCGTGCTGCTGCACGACTGGGTGCTGTGCCGCCCGGCGAGCCCTTCGCTGACCGCCAGCTCGTCCTGAACCTGCTGGCGCCGCGCGCCTGCTTTCCTGCGGGCGCCTTGCATTCTGACGCCCGTTCGGCCGCAGTTTTGGCCGGAACGTCGCTTTAGCCATGGTCTGAATCCTGATTCACTGATGCCGTGTGAATCGGGATTCAGACCATGGCCTACCGTCCCAGCGAAGCGCGGCTCGACCGCGATCAGGCGTTGCGTCAACGCATCCTCGTCTGTGCCCTGCAGCGGGTGGTCGATGGCGGCTTCGCTGCGTTGACCATGCAGGCGCTGGCCGAGGACGTCGGCATCGCCACCGGCAGCCTGTACCGGCATTTTCGCAGCAAGGGCGAACTGGCCGCCGAGGTGTTCGCCGACGCCAGCCAGCGCGAGGTCGATGCCCTGGCCGCCACCCTGCGTGCGCCGGGCAGCGCGCCGCAGCGCCTGCGCGCAGGCCTCGAACAGTTCGCCGCGCGCGCCTGGCACAGCCGCCGCCTGGCCTTCGCCCTGATCGCCGAGCCGGTCGACCCCGAGGTGGACGAGCAGCGCCTGCTGTACCGCGAGGCCTACGCCGAACTCTTTACCGATCTGCTCGAGGAGGGCGTGCGCCGCGGCGAATTTCGCCTCGAGCAGGTCGGCCTGGTCGCCGCCTGCCTGGTCGGCGCCATCGCCGAGGCCCTGGTCGGTCCGCTCTCTCCCCCGGCCCGCGCCGCCCGTGCGGCGGGCCACCCCGCCCTGGAGCTGGCCGACGTCAGCGCCAGCCTGGTCACCTTCTGCCTGCGCGCCGTCGGCGCCGAGGAACTGCCGCGATGAAACCCAGCCTGCATGCCGAAACCCATGAGGTGTTCAACCAGGTGCCGAGCCTGGACGGCGCCAACCTCTATCGCCTCGACCTGCCGCTACAGGAGTGGATTCGCCGCTACGATGGTGCCTGGGCCCACGAGCGTTTGAGCGCCTATGGTGCGCTGGCCGGCGGCTCCCTGATGCAGGCCGGCTTTCTTGCCAACGAGAACAAACCGGTGTTCAAGAGTCATGATCGCTACGGCAATCGCATCGACCTGGTCGAGTTTCACCCGGCCTACCACGAGCTGATGCGCACGGCGGTCGAGCATGGCCTGCCATCGCTGCCCTGGACCGATCCGCGCGCCGGCGCCCATGTCGCCCGTGCCGGCCTGACCTATATGCACAGCCAGGCCGAGGCCGCCAGCGGCTGCCCGTTGACCATGACCTTCGCTGCCGTGCCGGCCATCCGCCTGCAGCCGAACGTAGCCGAGCAGTGGCTGCCGAAGATCCTCTCCAGCCAGTACGACCCGCGCAACCTGCCGATGGAGCAGAAGACTGGCGTGACCATCGGCATGGCCATGACCGAGAAGCAGGGCGGCACCGATGTGCGTGCCAACACCACTCGCGCCTATCCCATCGGCCTTGGCGGGCCTGGGCAGGGCTATGAGCTGGTGGGCCACAAGTGGTTCTGCTCGGCGCCGATGTGCGACGCCTTCCTCACCCTGGCCTACACCGACAAGGGCCTGTCGTGCTTCCTGCTGCCGCGCCACCGTCCGGACGGCACGCGCAACGCGTTCTACATCCAGCGCCTGAAGAACAAGCTGGGCAACTGGGCCAACGCCTCCAGCGAGGTGGAATACCGCGGCGCCTTCGCCTGGATGCTCGGCGAGGAGGGGCGCGGCGTGCCGACCATCATCGAGATGGTGGCCATGACCCGTTTCGACTGCATGGTCGGCTCCAGCAGCCTGATGCGCCAGGCGCTGACCCAGGCCGCGCACCACTGCGCGCACCGTCAGGTCGGCGGCAAGCTGCTCGCCGACCAGCCGCTGATGCTGAACGTGCTGGCCGACCTGGCGCTGGAGAGCGAGGCGGCGCTGGCCTTGTCCATGCGCATGGGCCGCGCGCTGGATCACCTGCATGACGAGCAGGAAGACAAGTTCGCCCGCCTGGTCACCGCCGTGGGCAAGTACTGGATCTGCAAACGCGCGCCGGAGATGATCTACGAGGCCAGCGAGTGCATGGGCGGCGCCGGTTACGTCGAGGAAACCATCCTGCCGCGCCTGTACCGCGAAGCGCCGGTCAACTCGATCTGGGAGGGCTCGGGCAACGTGCAGTGCCTGGACGTGCTGCGCGCCCTGTCGAAGGAGTCGGGCGTGCTCGACGCGCTGTTCGCCGAGCTGGGCGACGGTCACGGCGATACCCGTCTGAAGGCGCATATCCAGCGCTTGAAGGCCGATTTTGCGGATACCGCCGACATCCAGTACCGCGCCCGCCAGCTCACCGAGGACGTGGCCGTCGGCCTGCAGGCCAAGCTGCTGCTGGAGGCCGGCAACGCCACGGTGTCCGACGCCTTTATCGCCAGCCGCCTGGAAGGCCGCGGCCGGGTCTACGGCACCCTGCCGCGCGGCGTCGACGTCGAAGCACTGCTGGCGCGCAGCATGCCGCAGCTGGGCTGAGGGGCGGATCGCCTGAGCAAGGCCTTCCCGCCACGTTGAATTGCCCGGCCGGGCCGGCGCCGCGCCAGCCCTGGGGCGGCGGTCGGCAGAGCGGTTGGGTCGGGATGTGCTCGCGCGCGGCGCTGTCTTTTGTGCGTGCGGCCGGGTAAGGTGGCCGCCGATGGTTCCGGCCCCAGGGTCGGATGAAAAGGGAACAGGGTGTGGCGCCGCGTCGCCAATGCCCTGGCTGCCCCCGCAACTGTAAGCGGCGAACGACGCCCATATGCCACTGGCCCACAGGCCGGGAAGGCGGGCGAAGTGTCGAGCCGCGAGCCAGGAGACCTGCCATCGCCGTCGGGCGCTTGCGCCCATCCCCTCCATCCGGATCGTCGCGCGGTGGGCGCGACCAAGGAACCCTTATGCATATCGAACCCGGCGTCGTCGAAGGCGCCAAGATCCTGCTCAGCTACGCCACTGCCGTCACCGGCCTCGGCCTGACCGCCAAACTGGCCCGCGATGCCATACGCGACAACGGCGGGGTGGTCGCCCTGGCGCTGCGCAGCCTGTTGACCACCGCCCTGGTGTTCTGCTTCTTCGAGGTCTTGCCGCGTCATCCGGTGGGCGTCTCGGAGGTCCACCTGATCCTCGGCTCGACCCTGCTGCTGCTGTTCGGTGCCGGCGCCGCGGCCATCGGTCTGGCGGTCGGCCTGCTGTTGCAAGGGCTGCTGTTCGCCCAGTTCGACCTGCCGCAGTACGGCATGAACGTCACCACCCTGCTGCTGCCGCTGTGGGGCATCCAGCTGCTGGCCAAGCGCATCGTCGCGCCGGGCACCGCCTACGTGGATCTCTCCTACCAGCAGGCGCTGGCGCTGTCGACCGCCTACCAGGGCGGCATCGTCGCCTGGGTGGCGTTCTGGGCCTTCTACGGTCAGGGCTTCGCCGGCGACAACCTGGCGGCGGTGGGCAGCTTCGGCCTGGCCTACATGAGCGTGATCCTGATCGAGCCGCTGATCGATCTGGGCGTGCTGGCCGCGGCCAAGGCGCTGGCGCGTTTCAGCCAGGGCCCGCTGTTCAACGTGCGCCTGCATCAGGCCGCCTGACCCGCAGCGCTACCGGCGGCGCTGCCAGATCATCTTGCCGGTATTGCTCTCGGTGACCAGGTACGGGTCGCTGAAGCGATAGTAAGCGGCGGGCTGGTAGTCGGCGGCGCCGTCCAGGCGCACCAGCAGCACGCCGTTGTCGCTGCGCCAGCGGCCGCGGTACTGCAGTTCGCCCGGGCTGTTGAAACTCCAGTCGCTGCCGCCGCCGGCCGCCAGGCTCCATTGTGCGACGCTGCCGTCGGCGCCCAGCTGCAGGGTCAGCAGGGTGGCGAAGGCGGCGAAGCTGGCGCCGCCGCTGTTGATCTGCTTCTCGTGAATCCAGGTGCCGATCAGCGCCGGGTCCAGGCGTTTCGCCGCGACTGGCGCGCCGGCCGGCGCGCCACGCTGGAACAGCGCCTGGCGCTCCAGCACCTGGCCGTTGCGCGGGTCGCGCGCGGCGATGCTGACGTTGAGCATGGCGTTGGCGTAGGTGGCGTTCATATTGGCGATCACCAGCCCGGACTGCGGGTCGCTGATCTCGGCGCGCAGCAACTGGCCGTCGTAATGACCCTTGAGGTTCAGGCGCAGGCGCTGGTTTTCCACATACCGCCCTTCCACCGTCTGGCCCTGGCTGTTCAGGATCAGTTCGGCCGGCAGGCCGTCGAGGTTGGCGTGGTAGTGGCCGTCCAGCTCGCCGGCGAGCAGGACGGGAGCGAGCAGGGGCAGCAGGAGCAGGCTGAGCAGGCGTGGCATGGGGCGACCCTCGGGCAGGCGCTATGCGGCTAAGCCTAGTCGCTTGACCGCGGGGCCGCCCCAGGCTTGCAGACTGTCCCGGTCGCCTACTCTGGAGCACCGCCATGAACCGTCGCCAAGCCTTCCACCACGAACTGCAACTGGCCCGCCGTCTGCGCCGCCTGGGCGATGCCGCGGGCGAGCTGCGCCATCTGGAGCGTGCCCATATCCTCGGCCAGCCGAGTTTTCTCCAGCACGGCCTGAGCCACTGGCTGATGCTGCTGTGGGCCTGGGGCCGGCGCGACTGGGCCGAGCTGGTCGCGCAGCTGCTGCGTCTGCCGGGCAGCCTGGGGTCGCTGCTGGGCCTCTACCCGCTGGGCAATCCCGGCACGCGCCGGGTCGGGCCGCTGACGCCGCAGCCCTTGCCGGAGGATCTTGCTCGCCTGCTGCGCTGAGCGCTATGCCTGGCGCCGCCGGAACAGGCAAGATAGGGGCGTTCGATCAACCAGGAAGGTGCGCCGTGAAACCCTGTGCCGATGAATTCGTCGTTGCCTTTACCCCGGAAGAGGCGGTCGACCGCCTCGCCGCCCTCCACCAGCAGGCCACCGGTGCCCTCAGTCGGGCGCTGAAACGCTACCTCAAGGAGCGCATCAAGCCCGACGCCGGCGAGCATTGTCTGTTCCGCTATCCCGAGCTGCGCCTGACCTACCTGTGCCAGGGCGAGGTGCCGACCACCGTGCGCGCCTACGCCAAGGTGCAGGTGCCGGGTACCTACAGCGTCACCGTGACCCAGCCGGCGGCCTTTCGCAAATACCTGCTGGAGCAGCTGCGGCCGCTGATGCACGACTTCACCCTGCGCGTGGAAGTCGGCATGAGCCAGCAGAACATTCCCTATCCCTACGTGGTGGAGCAGGGCGACGAGCTGGCCGGCAGCGGGGTGACCGCCGCCGAGCTGGCGCGGGTGTTCCCCAGCACCGACCTGTCCGCCGCCACCGACGGCACCGCCGACGGCCTGTACGACTGGGAGAACACCGACCCGCTGCCGCTGGCGCTGTTCGACGCGGCCCGGGTGGATTTCTCCCTGCGCCGCCTGGTGCACTACACCGGCAGCGACTGGCGCCACGTGCAGCCGTGGATTCTGCTGACCAACTACCACCGCTACGTCGACCAGTTCATCCGCCATGGCCTGGACATGCTGGTGGGCGACTCGCGCTTCACCCGCCTGGTGTTGCCGGGCAACGTGGTGGTCGAGCGCGGCATGGCCGAAGGCGAGATGCAGGCGATCATCGAGAACGTCATCTGGCACCGCTACCAGATGCCGGCCTATCACCTGCAGGCCGATGACGGCCACGGCATCACCCTGGTCAATATCGGCGTCGGCCCGTCCAACGCCAAGAACATCACCGACCACCTGGCCGTGCTGCGTCCGCACTGCTGGCTGATGATCGGCCACTGCGGCGGCCTGCGTCAGTCGCAGACCATCGGCGACTACGTGCTGGCCCACGCCTATATGCGCCGCGACGGCATCCTCGACCGCGTGCTGCCGCCGCATATCCCGCTGCCGGCGCTGGCCGAGGTGCAGCAGGCGCTGCAGGAGGCCGCCAAGCTGGTCACCGGCGAGCAGGGCGACGAGCTGAAGAAACGCCTGCGCACCGGCACCGTGCTGACCTACGACGACCGCAACTGGGAGCTGCGCTGGGCCCAGGAGCGGCCGCTGATCAACCTGTCCAGAGCCGTCGCCGTGGATATGGAAAGCGGCACCATCGCGGCGCAGGGTTACCGCCTGCGGGTGCCCTACGGCACGCTGCTGTGCGTGTCGGACAAGCCGCTGCACAGCGAGATCAAGCTGCCCGGCGCGGCCGGCGCCTTCTACGAGCGCGCCGTGACCCAGCACCTGCGCATCGGCATCGCCGCGCTGGAGCTGATGCGCAGCCAGCTCGACTCGCTGCACTCGCGCAAGCTGCGCAGCTTCGACGAGCCGCCGTTTCGCTGATCAGGCGGCTGCGACCTCGTCGCGCAGCAGCTCGGCCAGCGCCAGGCGGTCGATATTGGCACCGCTGAGCACCACCGCCACGCGCTGGCCGGCGTTGCATTCGCGCTCCAGCATCAAGGCGGCCAGGGCGGCGGCACCGGCGCCTTCGGCGAGGTTGTGGGTGTCTTCGTGGTAGACGCGGATCGCGGCGCGGATGGCCTCGTCGTCGACCCGCACGATGCGCGCGGCGCCGGCGCGGATGATGTCCAGCGCCAACTGCTGCGGCTGGCGGCAGGCCATGCCGTCGGCCAGGGTGTCGGCGCGCTCGGTCTGCACCAGGCGGCCCTGCTCGAAACTCTGCGCGTAGGCGTCGGCACCGCTGGCGACCACGCCGATTATCTCGGTGTCGAGGCCGAGCAGGTCGCGGGTGCGGATCATGCCGCAGATGCCCGAGCCGAGGCCGATGGGCACATAGACCCGGCGCAGGTTCGGCAGCGCTTCCAGCAGCTCCAGCGCGTAGGTGGCCACGCCGCGCACCAGATCCTCATGCAGTGACGGCACCCAGTGCAGGCCGTCGCGTTCGGCCAGGCGCGCGGCCTCGGCGCGCGCCTCGTCGAAGTCGCGGCCATGTTCGATCACCTCGGCACCGAGGGCGCGCATCGCCGCATTCTTCTCGCGCGCGTTGCCGTGCGGCACCAGGATGCGGATCGCCAGGCCGGCCTGGCGCGCGGCCAGCGCCAGGCTCTGGCCATGGTTGCCGCGGGTAGCGGTGACCAGGCCACGCACCTGCGGCTCGCGGCGCAGCAGGGCGTCGATATAGACCAGCCCGCCGCGCACCTTGAACGCGGCAGTGGGGGCATGGTTCTCATGCTTGACCCACAGCTCGCACCCCGTGCGCTCGCACAGCAGCGGCCAGCTCAGCTGCGGCGTGGGCGCCATATGACGGTGAACCAGTTGCGCGCTCTGGCGCAGTTGGGCGAGGTCGAACATGACGGGCACTCCGAGTGGCGTTGACCCGGATGCTAGTGCGGCGCATTGTATGGGTAAATCTTTATATTGCATGGCAAGCAATGTGGCTTCCTGACCTCAACGACAGCGCCTTACCCACCTACCTGGCCCTGGCCGAGGCCATCGCCACGGCCATCGGCCGCGGCGAGCTCAAGCCCGGCGAGCGCCTGCCGCCGCAGCGCCGCCTGGCCTGGACACTGGGTATCAACCCGAGCACGGTGATGCTCGCCTACCGCGAGGCGGCGCGCCGGCACCTGGTCTCCGGCGAGGTGGGCCGCGGTACTTACGTGCTGGCCGGCAGCCGCGAGGCGAGTCTGTTCCGGCTCAAGCAGCCGGCCGCGCAGGGCGCGCTGATCGACCTGTCGACCAACGTGCCGGTGCACGATCCGGACAACCGCGACCTGTCCGCCAGCCTTGCTGCGCTGGCTGAACGTGGCGAGCTGGACGCGCTGCAGGCCTACCCCTCGGCGGCGTTGGTCGAGCGCGCGCACCTGGCCGGCGCCACCTGGTTGCGCCGCCGTGGCCTGGAACTGGCGCCGAACGGCCTGCTGCTCTGCGCGGGTGCCCAGCAGGGCGTCTCAGCCGCCTTGTTGGCGCTGTGCGAGGCGGGTGAAGCGATCCTGGTGGAGCGCTACACCGCGCCGGGGATCAAGGCCGCCGCGCGCCAGTTACGCCTGCCGCTGCACGGGGTGGCGATGGACGAGCGCGGCATCCTGCCCGACGAGCTCGACCGCCAGGCCCGCGCCACCGGCGCTCGCGTGGCGGTACTCACGCCCTGCCTGCAGAACCCTACCGGCGCCAGCCTGGACGCCGAGCGCCGCGCCGCCATCGCCGAGGTGGCGCGGCGTCGTGGGCTGTGGATCATCGAGGACGACGTCTACGGCGTGCTCGGCAGCGAGGCGCCGCTGGCGGTGCAGCTTGCCGAGCGCTGCCTGCTGATCAGCAGCCTGTCCAAGAGCGTCGCGCCGGGCTTGCGCCTGGGCTTTATCGCGGGGGCGCCGGAGCTGCTCGAGCGCATCGACCGCGAGGCCCAGGCCACGCGCTGGGCCGTGGCGCCGCTGAGCCTGGCGCTGGCCTGCGAGTGGATCGAAAGCGGCGTCGCCGAGCGGCGCCTGGCCTGGCAGGTCGAGGAGCTGCTGCAGCGCTGGCGCCTGGCCGCGCGTGTGCTCGGGCCGCGCATGCCGCAGGGCAGGGCGGTGGCGCCGCACCTGTGGCTGGATGGCGCGCCGCCTGCCGGCCTGGCCGAGGCCTGTCGGCAGCATGGCGTGGAGGTGGTGCCGGCCGAGGTGTTCGCGGTCGAGGCCAACCCGGGATACGCGGTGCGCGTCAGCCTCGCCGCCGCGGCCAGCCGCGCCGAGCTCAAGCGCGCCCTGGAGGGCATCGTGGCGGCCTGGCCGCTCGCCTGAGCCTCAGCGGCTGGCGTCCAGCACCACGCGATAGCGTGCCTTGCCGCTGCGCAGGTGGTCGATGGCCGCGTTCACCTGGCTCATGGGGAAGTGCTCGACCTGCGGCAGGATCTGGTGGCGGGCGCAGAATTCGAGCATGGTCGCCATGCTCGCTGGCGAGCCCACCGGCGAGCCGGACAGGCTCTTCTGCTGCGGGATCAGGTTGAACACGTG
Source organism: Pseudomonas sp. AOB-7 (assembly GCF_003696305.1). Classification (GTDB taxonomy): domain Bacteria; phylum Pseudomonadota; class Gammaproteobacteria; order Pseudomonadales; family Pseudomonadaceae; genus Aquipseudomonas. The sequence goes on from NZ_RFFK01000006.1 coordinate 141,253, forward strand.
CACCGGGATGGCGCTGGGCACTATGCCGACGAAGTGCAGGCGGCCCTTGCCGCGCAGGGTGCCGAGCAGGGCGCTCCAGTCGAGGTCGGCGCTGGCGGTGACCAGGAGGAAATCCAGGCTGCCGGCAATCGCCTTCATCGCCGCGCTGTCGGTGGAGGCCACCACCCTGTGCGCGCCCAGGCGCTTGGCTTCGTCCTGCTTGCCGAGCGAGGAGGTGAAGGCGGTCACCTCGCAACCCCAGGGATTGAGAAAACGTAGCGCCAGGTGGCCGAGGCCGCCGATGCCGACCACGCCGACGCGGTCGGTGGGTTTGACGTCGAACTCCAGCAGCGGGCTGAACACCGTGGAGCCGGCGCAGAACAGCGGGCCGACCAGCGCCGGGTCGAGCCCCTCGGGCAGCGGCACGGCCCAGGCCCAGTGCGAGCGCAGGCGGTCGGCGAAACCGCCGTGGCTGCCGACTATGGTCGGTTTCACCGAGCGGCACAGCTGGTGCGAACCCTCCATGCACGAGCCGCAATGCATGCAGCTGCCCTTGTACCAGCCGATGCCGACCCGTTGACCCAGCGCGAGGCCGCGCGCCTGTTCGCCGAGGCGGACGATGGTGCCGACCACTTCATGGCCGGGGATAAAGGGGTAGCGCGCATTGCCCCATTCGTTGTCGATCATCGACTGGTCGGAGTGGCAGATGCCGCAGTATTCCACCGCCACTTCCACCTCCTCGGCGCCGAGCGGGCCGGGGTCGTAGCTGTGGCGTTCGAGCGGGGCGCCCGGGGCGGTGGCGGCCCAGCCGCTGAAGGTGGCGAGTTCGGCGCTGCTGCTCATGACTGACTCCTGTTGCGAGGGGACGGAATCAGCAGCTTAGTCGCCGCGCTACGGCGGGGAAGCACCATCAGCGCCGCTTATCGTGAGTTACACTGCGCGCCCCAGTTCCACCGAAGCCCGCCGCATGTCCCGCCCTCGTCCTCCTGCCAGTCCCCGTCCCGCCGCCCCGCGCCGGGTGGCCAAGGCGCCGCCCGCGCAGCCACGGCTGATCCTGCTGAACAAGCCGTTCGATGTGCTGACCCAGTTCAACGACGAGCAGGGCCGCGCCACGCTCAAGGACTTCGTCGAGGTGCCCGGCGTCTATCCGGCCGGGCGCCTGGACCGCGACAGCGAGGGCCTGCTGCTGCTGACCAACGACGGCCGCCTGCAGGCGCGCATTGCCGATCCGAAACACAAGCTGGCGAAGACCTACTGGGTGCAGGTGGAGGGCGAGCCGAGCGAGGCGCAGCTGCAGCAGTTGCGCGACGGCGTGACGCTTAACGACGGCCCGACCTTGCCGGCCCAGGCGCGCCTGTTGGACGAGCCGCAGCTGTGGGACAGAAATCCGCCGGTGCGCTTTCGCAAGAGCGTGCCGACCGCCTGGCTGGAACTGGTGATCCGCGAGGGTCGCAACCGCCAGGTACGGCGCATGACCGCCGCGGTCGGCCTGCCCACCCTGCGCCTGGTGCGCGTGGCCATCGGCCCCTGGCGCCTGGATGGCCTGCAGCCGGGGCAATGGCGCGAGGTGCCGGCGCGGCTTTCGTAGGCTGGATATGGCGACGCCCTGTCCACCTCTGCCCATCCCATGGCGGACAAGCCTCCGGCATGTCCGCCATACACGCTGGCCCTCAGTAGCCCGCCTTGATTACCGCGATGCCCTGGTTCAGCACCTCGCGCCAGGCCTGGCGAGTATCCGCATCGCACGCCTTGTCGTGCGCGCTGATGCTCAGCAGCAGCGCGTCGAGCCACAGGTCGTAGAGTTCGGGGCGGATGTCCAGGCGCTGGCGCGAGTGCGATTCGCCGAGGGCGCGCAGCTTGGTATCGGGCAGGCCGCGGGCGTGCATCACCAGGTTGACGATGCCCTGGCGCAGCAGCTGCTTCTGCCCGCTCATGTCGGTGTTGGCGAATTTCTCGCGGATCAGCGGCGAGCTGGCGAGGAAGTGGCGGTAGAAATCGTCGAAGAAAGCGGGGCTGGCGCAGCAGCGTCCATAGCTCTGCATCACCAGGTTGGCGGCGCTCATGCAAACTCCTTGTCAGTGGCGGCGCGCTTGCGCCTGGCTCGTCCGTGCCGTGGTCGGCCTCAGCCGTGAATGCCGCGGGCGGTCTCGATGATGTAGGTGATGATCGGCTTGGCGAGGAAGGCGAACAGGCACAGGCCCAGGCCGAGGAACAGGATGGCGGTACCCAGGCGGCCGGCCTTGGACTTCTTCGCCAGGTCCCAGATGATGAAGAACATGAACAGCATCAGCCCGCCGACCAGCACGTACATCATCAGGGCTTCGAATTGTTCGGTTTCCATGGGGCCTCGTGGTTCGGAAGGCAAACGCGGGGCGCAGATTATACGCGCCCCGATCCGCCCTGCGGCATTTCCGCGCCGGGCCTGCGACCTTCAGTCGCGCAGGTGCTGCAGCGGCAGCTGGGTGCTGGAGAGGATCTGCTGCAGGACGAAGCTGGAGCGCACGCTGGAGACGCCGTCGATGCGGGTCAGGGTGCCGAGCAGCAGCTTCTGGTAGTGATCCATGTCCGGCACCACCACCTTGAGCTGGTAGTCGGCGTCCATCCCGGTGACCAGGCAGCATTCGAGCACCTCCGGGCACTTGCGGATCTGTTCCTGGAAATGCTCGAAACGCTCCGGGGTGTGGCGGTCCATGCCGATCAGCACGTAGGCGGTCAGGCTCAGGCCGAGCTTCTTGCGATCGAGCAGGGCGACCTGGCCGAGGATGTAGCCGTCGTCCTCCAGCTGCTTGACCCGCCGCGAGCAGGGCGAGGGCGACAGGCCGATGCGTTCGGCCAGCTCCTGGTTGGACAGGCCGGCGTCGCGCTGCAATTCGGCGAGAATGTTGAGGTCGTAGCGGTCGAGTTTGTCCACTTTTGGCTCGCTATCTGATTGGATTGCTTTTAATCATGCGCGCTTAGTTAAAAATTGCGCAAGTAACAGGTTTGTGAGCAATGTTCGCAATCTTTCTTCGGCGCTGCGGGCGTAAGCTTTCTTTCAGTTTCACGGCCCGGACGACAAGTCCCACCGGCCTCGCCCAACCAGGCGAGCCGGCGCCGGCGATCCCACCGGATCGCACCGGCACCCGGGTCCGCACTGCCCAACCAGGCGGGCGACGAAAGCGGCGACAACACCGCCAGCACCGGACAGATTCCCCGAGGGGGCCGCAAGGCCCCTTTTTTATTGGTCGCGTAGACGGCGAGTCGGGTTCGTAGGGTGCGCCGCGCACCAGCCGCTCATCGGCTCTGGCCGCGAGCGGCCGCCTCAGCGCTCGACCAGTTCCGGCGGGTCGGCGTGCACCAGCACCTCGGCGCGCGGGAATTCGCTGCGGATCGCCGCCTCCACCGCCACGCAGTGGGCGTGGGCCTGGGACAGGCTGATCTCGCCGGGCAGTTCCAGGTGCAGCTGGACGAACCAGCGGGTGCCGGAGATGCGCGTGCGCAGGTCGTGGGCACCGAGCACGCCGGGCACGCTGCAGGCCAGCAGGTGCATACGCGTGCTGATCTCCGGGGCCAGTTCCTGATCCATCAGCACCGCCACCGCTTCGCGGAGGATGCTGACGGCGCTCCACAGGATGTAGCCGGCGATGCCGACGGCGAACAGCGCATCGCCCCGCTGCCAGCCGAGACTGGCCAGCAGCAGGGCCAGCAGGATGCTGCCGTTGAGCAGGATGTCCGAGCGGTAGTGCAGCGAGTCGGCGTGGATCGCGGTGGAGCCGGTCTCGCGCACCACGTGGCGCTGGAACAGCAGCAGGGCGACGGTCAGCGCCAGCGACAGCAGCATCACCGCGATGCCCAGGCCCTCGGCCGCCAGCGGCTGCGGCGCTAGCAGGCGCTGCACGCCCTGAATCCCCACCAGCACGGCGCTGATGCCGATGAACAGCGACTGGCCGAGGCCGGCCAGGGCTTCGGCCTTGCCGTGGCCGTAGCGGTGATCCTCGTCGGCCGGCTGCAGGGCGAAGTGCACCGCCACCAGGTTGATCAGCGAGGCGGCGCTATCGAGCAGCGAGTCGGTGAGGCCGGCCAGCAGACTGACCGAGCCGCTCAGCCACCAGGCGATCGCCTTGGCCAGCACCAGGCTCAACGCCACCGCCAGCGCCGCGGCGGTGGCCAGGCGCATCAGCCGGGCATGCTGGCGCTGGATCTGCATGAGTGGTTCAGGCCGCCGGGCGCAGGCCGAAGGCGGCCAGTTGCTGGGCGCTGCCGCTGTGGCGGATCAGGCGCGGGTCGTCCAGCGGCAGTCGGTGACCGGTGCTGCGCTCGATCAGCGCCTTGAGGCCGGCCTGGTCGAGCTTGCCCTCGGCATCCACCAGTTGCTTGAGCTGCTGCGGGTCGAGCTGGGCGGTCTGGCCGCCGGGCAGGTAGATGGCGCCGGTGGCGAAGTCGATGGCGAAGGCGATCAGCCCGGGAATGACGAAGAACAGGATGCCGATGGCGTCCATGGCGGCGACCGCCGGGTCGATCTTGCCTTCGATCTGGCCGCGGCGGTCCGGGTAGAACAGGGTGCCGCAGGCGGTCAGCTGGGTGAACAGGGCGACGGCGAGAACGCCGGCGATAACGCGGGATTGCGTGCGCATCGAGCACCTCCAGGGAGAAAAGTGGCGCAACTATAGCAAGGCGGTGATTGCAAAACTGCTGTCCGATCTCTCTGACCCGCGAGCCTGTTGGCAGTTCGCCGCTATAATCGCCGGCCTGCCGTGGAGAGCCCATGAACGCCCTGCCCATCGATGCCCTGCTGCCGGCCCTGCGCGAGGCCCTGGCCGCCCGTGACGAAGCCGTACTGGAGGCGCCGCCCGGCGCCGGCAAGACCACCCGCGTGCCGCTGGCGCTGCTGGACCAGGCCTGGCTGGCGGGCCAGTCGATCCTTATGCTCGAACCGCGGCGCCTGGCCGCCCGAGCCGCCGCCGAGCGCCTGGCCAGCGAACTGGGCGAGCGGGTCGGCGAGACCGTCGGCTACCGCATCCGCCTGGACAGCAGGATCGGGCCGAACACCCGTATCGAGGTGGTCACCGAGGGCATCCTCGCCCGCCGCCTGCAGGACGATCCGGCGCTGGACGGCGTCGGCCTGGTGATCTTTGACGAGTTCCACGAGCGCAGCCTGGACGCCGACCTGGCCCTGGCGCTGTGCCTCAATGGCCGTGCCATGTTTCGTGGCGTGGACAGCGGTGCGCCGCCGCTCAAGCTGCTGCTGATGTCCGCCACCCTGGAAGGGCAGCGCCTGGCGGCGTTGCTCGGTGAGGCGCCGGTGCTGCGCAGCGAGGGCCGCATGTTCCCGGTGGATATCCGCTGGGGCGCGCCATCGCCGCCGGGCGAGTGGATCGAGCCGCGGGTGGTGCAAACCGTGCTGCAGGCGCTGGCCGACGAGCCGGGCAGTCTGCTGGTGTTCCTCCCCGGCCAGGCCGAGATACGCCGCGTTGCCGAGCAGCTGGGCGAGGCCCTGGCCGGGCAGGGCGACATCCGGCTCTGCCCGCTGCACGGCGAGCTGGACCTGTCCGCCCAGCGCGCCGCCATCGAGCCGGCGCCGCCCGGCACGCGCAAGGTGGTGCTGGCCACCAATATCGCCGAGACCAGCCTGACCATCGACGGCGTGCGCGTGGTGGTCGACGCCGGCCTGGCGCGGGTGCCGCGTTTCGATCCGGCCAGCGGCATGACCCGCCTCGATACCCAGCGCATCTCGCGCGCCTCGGCCACCCAGCGCGCCGGTCGGGCCGGGCGCCTGCAGCCGGGCGCCTGCTACCGGCTGTGGTCGGAGCACCAGCACGAACAGCTCAGCGCCTATTCCGCGGCGGAGATTCTTCAGGCGGATCTGGCCGGGCTGGCCCTGCAGCTGCTGCGCTGGGGCGTGACGCCGCAGGAGCTGAGCTGGCTCGACGCACCGCCGCCGGCCGCCTACGCCCAGGCGCTGGAGCTGCTCGGCCGCCTCGGCGCGCTGGATGCGCGTGGCGCGCTCAACGCCCACGGCCAGGCCATGGCCGAGCTGCCGGCGCATCCGCGTCTCGCCCACCTGTTGCTGCGCGGCCAGGCGCTGGGCCTCGGCGCGCTGGCCTGCGACCTGGCGGCGCTGTTGTCCGAGCGCGATATCCTCCGCGGCGGCGGCGCCGATCTGCACAGTCGCCTGGCCCTGCTCGGTGGCGACAGCCGCGCGGCGCGCTCGGCGCAAGCTGGGGTGCAGCGTGCCCGGCAACTGGCGCGGCAGTTCCAGGGCCTGCTCAGGGGCCGGCCGGTGACCCAGGCGGTCAGCGAGCCCGAACACCCGCGCTGGCTCGGCTGCCTGCTGGCCTTCGCCTACCCCGATCGCATCGCCCAGCAGCGCCGCGCTGGCGGCGCCGACTATCGCCTGGCCAACCGCCGCGCGGCTCAGTTCGCCGAGGCGGACGCGCTGATGAAGCACGAATGGCTGGTGGTGGCCGACCTGGGCAGTCGCCAGGGCCAGCGCGAGGAGCGCATCTATCTCGCCGCCGACCTCGACCCGGCGTTGTTCGAGTGCGAGCTGGCCGAGCAGGTCGAGACGCTGGACGTGCTCGACTGGGACGAGCGCGAAGGCGTGCTGCGCGCCGAGCGTCAGCGCAAGGTCGGCGAGCTGGTGCTGCAGCGCCAGGCGCTGGCCGCGCTGGACGAGGAGGCGCGCTGCCGGGCGCTGGTCGGCCTGGTGCGGCGCAAGGGCCTGGAGCTGCTGCCCTGGACGGCGGAGCTGCGCCAATGGCAGGCGCGGGTGGCGCTGCTGCGCGAACTGGATATGCGGCAGCAGGGGCAGAGCGATTGGCCGGACCTGTCCGACGCCGCGCTGCTGGCCAGCCTCGAGCAGTGGCTGACGCCTTACTTGAGCAAGGTCAATCGCCTCAGCCACTTCGCCAGCCTCGACCTGCCTTCGATCCTGCAGACCCTGCTGCCCTGGCCGCTGCCGCAGCGTCTCGACGAGCTGGCGCCGCGGGCGCTGACGGTGCCGTCCGGCTCGCGCATCGCCATCGACTACAGGGAACAGCCGCCGGTGCTGGCCGTGCGCCTGCAGGAGCTGTTCGGCCTGGCCGCCACCCCGCGCATAGCCGGCGGCCGCCTGGGGCTCAAGCTGCACCTGCTGTCGCCGGCGCGGCGGCCGGTGCAGGTGACCCAGGACCTGGCCAGCTTCTGGGCCAATACCTACTTGGAGGTGAAGAAGGATCTGAAGGGCAGGTATCCCAAGCATTACTGGCCGGACGACCCGCTGATCGCCGAACCCACCGCGCGGGCCAAGCCGCGCAAGTGAACCTGCGGCGGCCGGGGGCTGTCCCAGCCGCTGTCTTCTGCCTGCGGAGTTGCCATGCTGACCCTCGATATCGGCCCATTGGCCCTGGTCACCAACCATCTGCTGTTGCTCGGCAGCCTGCTGCTGGCGCCCCTGGCGGGTTGGTGGAGTGGCCGGCGCCAGGGCTGCAACCCGGAGCGGCAGCTGTTTCGCCTGTTGCTGCTGGGGCTGCTGGTGGCCCGGCTGGCCTTCGTGCTGGTCTACGCCGAGCTCTACCGTGCGGCGCCGTGGCGGGTGCTGGATATCCGCGACGGCGGCTTTCTCGCCTGGCCGGGGCTGCTCGCCGCGCTGGCCCTGGGCGCCTGGTACCTGTGGCGCGACGCGCGTCTGCGCCGGCCGTTGGCGACGGCCATGGCGCTGGGCCTGGCCTGCTGGCTGGGCGGCAGCGCGGTGCTGCAGGCCCTGCAGCAGGGCACCCGGCTACCCGATCTGGCCCTGCAGGATCTGCAGGGACGTGCGGTCAATCTGCAGGAGTTCGCCGGCAAGCCGCTGGTGGTCAACCTCTGGGCCAGCTGGTGCCCGCCCTGTCGGCGCGAGATGCCGGTGCTGGCCGCCGCGCAGCGCGACGAGCCGGGGATGACCTTTCTGTTCGTCAATCAGGGCGAGTCCGCCGCGCAGGTGGCGGCCTTTCTCGACGCCGAGGCGCCAGGGCTGGGCAACGTGCTGCTCGACGCCGGCAATCGCCTGGGCGAGCAGGTCGGCTCGCGCGCCTTGCCCAGCACGCTGTTCTATGCCGCTGACGGGCGTCAGCTGGGCAGCCATCTCGGCGAACTGTCCGCGGCCAGCCTGGCCCATGCGCTGACGCTGCTCCGAGACGGCGAGAGCCCCGAGCCGCGCTGACACGGCTCAGGGCAACTGCAGGTCTTCGCCGGCGGCGCGCAGTTCCTCGTAGGCGCGGTCGAGGGCATCGCGCAGCGCCTCGGCGCCGGGGACATGGCGCGAGACGATCAGCTTCAGCGGCAGGCGCTGCAGCTGGACGAAGGGCAGCTCGCCCATGCCCAGGCGCCGGCGCGCCTGCTCCACCGGGGTCTGGTAGTCCAGCAGGTAGTCGCCGCGGCGGCGCTGCAGCATCTCCAGGGCGGCGGTGTGGCTGGCGGTGCGGTGTTCCACTATGCCCAGCGCCGGGTCGGCGAGCCACTGGTTGACCTCCTGCCAGTAGCTGTAGCCGCTGATCAGGATCACCCCGCTGTCCTTGAGATCGTCGGGCAGGCGCGGCAGCGGCGTGTCGCGGCGGAAATACAGGTTGAGGGTGATCTCGCCGAGGCGGTGGCGGGCCTCCAGGGTGTGCCCGACCAGCTCCGCTTTGCCCGGGGCGCCGGGCCACAGCTGCACGCTGCCGTCACGCAGGCCGCTGTACAGGCGCGCACCGGGGTAGGAGCGGAAATGCGCCTGGTAGCCGGCGTGGCGCAGCAGGCGTGCGCTGAGTTCGAGGATGGCGCCGCTGGGGCGGCCCTGGGCGTCGGTGTAGGAGTAGGGCGGGAATTCGTAATAGCCGACGCTGACCTGGCGCAGCGCGTCGATCTCGGCCGTGGCGGCAAGGCTCGGCAGCCACAGCAGGGCGGCGAGCAGAAGGCAGCAGCATCTTGGCATTTGGGAGTACGCGGCTCGGCGCCGTCTTGTCGTTATAAAAGTGTCACGCGACCAGCATGGCCAACCGCGGTGGCGCTTGTCCAGCCCCTGTCCTTCGCAGATTAGTCGAGGCTGGGCAGAAAGAAGCGGCCGATCAGCGGCAGATGATCGGAGATGTGCAGCGTGTCGTGCTGGCGCACCGTGCTGCTCAGCGGGGTCAGCCGAGGGCTGTGCAGCAGGTAGTCGAGGGTGCGGTCAGGGCCGCTGGCGGCCGGGTCGTTGGGGTAGTGGGTGTACCAGCGCGCCTGCTCGCCGCCAGCCGCCTGATCCAGGCTGGGGATCAGCGGGTAGCGCGCGGCCAGCTCCTGCAGGCGGTTGTCGCTGGCGTAGCGGCTGCGCTCAGCGTCCGGCAACTGGCCGGGCGGCAGCAGGTCGAAGTCGCCGCCGAGCACCCAGGGCGTGCCCGCGGCCTGCAGCTGGCGCAGCAGGCCGTCGGTCATGCTCAGCTGGCGCGCCTGGGTGTCGTCGTCCTGGGCGAAGGCATCGAAATGGCCGTTGAGCGTCACCAGCTCGCCGCCGCCGCGGATCGGCAGATGGCTGACCAGCAGCGCGGGCTTGGGCTGCAACGGGCGCGTCAGCGGGTTGCCGGGCCGCTGCGGCAGTTGCAGGCGCTCGGCGCGGGCGATCCGGAAGCGGCTGAGGGTGGCCAGCTTCATGCCGACGCTGCCGAGGATGCGCGGGTGCGGGACGAAGCCGGCCTGCCAGTAGAAGGCCTGGCTGGCGCAGGGGTAGAGGTCGGCCAGGCGCGCTTGCAGCAGGGCCAGTTGATCCTGATGGTCGCTGGCCCGGGCGCCGTCGTGCAGCTCCTGCAGCAGGACGACATCCGGCTGCTCGTCGCGCAGCACCCGCACCACCTCGTCGAGGGTGCTGGCCAGATCCGCGGCGCTGGGCCGGTCGTCGGGGCCGTCGCCGCCGGGCAGGTCGTACCAGAACACATGACCCTTGCCGGCCAGGTACTGCAGGTTCCAGGTCATCACCTTGAGCGCCTGCCCCGGCTGCAGCTGCGCCACCTGGCCGCTGCAGGCCAGCGGCGCCGGCTCGCGCGGCGCCGGGCGCCAGCTCAGCGCATGGACCAGGGCGAGGGACAGGCCGAGCAGCACCACCAGGGCGAGCAGCAGGCGAAGCGGGCGGGGCAGGGACATGGCGACGCGGACGGCTATGCTGGAAGGAGGCGAGGATACCCGACTGCGGCCCATCGGCCCAGGCGTGGCGCCGTCCTGCCGGGAGGGTGCGATGAACGAGCCGCTGATTGCCCAGCGCGGCCCCTATGCGGTCGAGGTTCAGGCCGGGCAGGATTACTTCTGGTGCCGTTGCGGGCGCAGCGCCAGCCAGCCGTTCTGCGACGGCAGCCACAAGGGCAGCGGACTGACGCCGTTGAAGTACCATGCCGAGCAGACCGACACCCTGTTTTTCTGTGGCTGCAAGCACACGGCCACGCCGCCCTGTTGCGATGGCAGCCATAACAGGTTGTAGTGTCGGCCAGGCTTGGCTTGTGGGGGGCAGTGCATGTATCGCAAGGTATTCGCCAACAAGGTGTTCGACCGCAAGGTGGTGCTGATCACCGGCGGCTGCGCCGGCATCGGCCGCGCCCTGGCCGTGCGCATGGCCCAGGCCGGTGCGCGCCTGGTGATTTTCGATCTGCAGCAGGCGGCGCTCGACAGCCTGGTGCAGCACCTGGCCGATCACCACAACGCCGAGGCCCTCGGCCTGCTCTGCGACGTCGCCGACGCCGCCGCGGTGCAGCGCGCGGTAGCCCTGGCCATCGAGCGTTTCGGCGGCATCGACGTGCTGGTCAACAACGCCGGCATCACCCACCGCAGCACCTTCGCCGACACCAGCCTGGAGGTGTTCCAGCGGGTCATGGCGGTCAACTACTTCGGCGCGCTGCATTGCACCCAGGCGGCGCTGCCCAGCCTGATCGCCCGCGGTGGGCAGATCATCGTGCTCAGTTCGCTGTCGGGCATCGCCCCGCTGCTCTACCGCAGCGCCTACAACGCCAGCAAGCACGCCCTGCACGGCCTGTTCGAGACCCTGCGCTACGAGCTCAAGGGCTCGGGGGTCAACGTCATGCTGGTGTGTCCCGGCTTCACCGCCACCGACCTGCGCAAGAACGCCCTGGTCGGCGACGGTTCGGTGGCCGCCCAGCCGCCGCTGGCGATGGGCAAGGTGGCCTCGCCGCAGGACGTCGCCGAGGCCATCTACCACGGCGCCCTGAGGCGCCGGCGCCTGCTGGTGCTGTCCAACGTCGACTGGCGCGCGCGGGTGCTGGCGCGCTTCTTCCCGCGACTGTTCGAGCGGGTGCTGCTGCCGCGGCTGTCCGGGCTCAAACCGCAGGGTTCGGGGCGGGGCTGATGCGTTTCTGCTGGCGCCGCTGTGCCGGGCCGAGGACGCGCCGCTGCGAGTGATGACCGACCTGTGGCCGCCGTTTCGCATGCAGGGCGCAAGCGGCGAGCTGCAGGGCCTGGATATCGACCTGCTGGCGGAGCTGTCGCGCCGCACCGCGCTGCGCTACCAGCCGGTGGCGGCGCGCCAGTAACGGGGGCGGCGCCCCTGCTAGTGGTTATGCGGCTCGCCGTAGAGCTGCTGAACCAGGTCCATGTCCCAGTAGGCGGCCTCGATCTTGTGCCCGTCGAGATCGCGCACGAAGCAGCCGTAATAGGGTTCGCCATACTCCGGGCGCGGCCCCGGCTGACCCTCGTCGCGGGCGCCGGCGGCCAGTGCGGCCTGGTGGAAGGCGTGCACCGCGGCCTTGTCCGGGGCGACGAAACCGAAATGGCTGCCGTTGCCGAGGGTCGCCGGCTGACCGTCGATCGGCGTCTGCACCCAGAACTCCGGGTACTCGCGGCCGAAGGCCACGGCGCCGGGGTGACGCATGATTTCCTTGCAGCCGAGGGTGGCCAGCACCTTGGCGTAGAAGTCGCAGGCCGCCTCGAAACGGTTGGTGCCGATGGATACGTGGGACAGGATGCTGGGGTTGGCGTCGCTCATGACGGGGCTCCTTGGTTGGCGAGACGGCCAAGCCTAGTCGCTGTTTTGCCGTTGCGCCTGCTGCCGGTCGAGCAGCATGAACAGGCGGAACAGCACCACCAGGGCGAACAGCTGGAGGAAGCCGCTGGCCGTCTGCTGCAGCACCCACAGCAGGCTGTCGTCGCGGCTCGGCAGGGTCCACCAGTCGAGCAGCCAGAGCGGCACCAGCACGCCGGCCAGGCAGCTGAACACTTCCCAGAAGCGCCCAGTGGTCAACTCGAAACTGCCCCGCAGGGCGCTCATCGGCGGCTGCCCGCGCAGCACCAGAAGCAGCTCGGCGAAGGCCAGCTTGACCATGATCCAGATGCCCGGCAGCACCAGCAGCGACAGCCCGAGCAGGATCGCCAGGGTGCTCAGCCCGGCCAGCAGGGCGAACCCCGGCCACAGGCGCAGGGCGGCGGCGAACAGCTCGTTGCCGGTCGCTGCGCGGCCGTTGCTGCGGGCGTCGAGGATGAGGATCAGCTGCGCGGCGTAGAGCGGATAGAAGAGTACGCCGAGGAGGATGCCGTAGGCCGGGTTGGCGCCTTCGCCGAGCTGAGCCGCCAGCAGCGCCTGGGCGATGGCCTCGGCCAGCAGCAGCGGCAGGCACAGGCGGGCTATGGCCGCCAGGTTGTGGCTGAAGAAGAACCAGGCATCGCGCAGGATCGGCAGTGGATTCATCGGCAGAACTCGGCAAAGGCGAAGACCCGCACTGTAGCAGAGGCGCCGCGCGCTCCGCGCTGATGGCAATGCTCTGGCATACTGGCAGGGCTTTCCGCCCGCCGACCGAGGATGCCCGGTGAAGAAGATCGCCGTATTCGCCGACGTACAGAACCTCTACTACACGGTGCGCCAGGCCCATGGCTGCCATTTCGACTACGCCGCCTTCTGGGCCGACGTCAGCCGCCAGGGGCAGATAGTCGAGGCCTACGCCTATGCCATCGAGCGCGGCGACGCCAAGCAGCAGCAGTTCCAGCAGATCCTGCGCAAGCTCGGCTTCACCGTGAAGCTCAAACCCTATATCCAGCGCAGCGACGGCTCGGCCAAGGGCGACTGGGACGTCGGCATCTGCATCGACGTGCTCGACGCCGCCGAGCGGGTCGACGTGGTGGTGCTGGCCTCCGGCGACGGCGATTTCGACCTGCTGCTCGAGCGCGTGCGCCAGCGCGGCACCGAGGCGATCGCCTACGGCGTGCCGGGGCTGACCGCGCAATCGCTGATCCGCGCCGCCAGCCGTTACGTGCCCATCGAGGGCAGCCTGCTGCTCAAGAGTCATTGAGGACATTCGTGGAATCCATCGCCGTCATCGACTTCGAAACCACCGGCGTGTCGCCGGACCAGGCCCGTGCCACCGAGATCGGCGTGGCCATTATCGAGGGCGGGCAGATCGTCGCCCGCTACCAGAGCCTGATGAACAGCGGCGCCTGGGTGCCGCCCTTTATCGAGCAGCTCACCGGCATCAGCAACGCCATGCTGCGCGCGGCGCCGCCGTCCGACCAGGTGATGGCCGAGGTGGCCGACTTTATCGGCGAGCGGCCGCTGCTGGCGCACAACGCCGCCTTCGACCAGAAATTCTGGGACGCCGAACTGGCGCGCATCCGCCGTCGCCGACGACAGCCGTTCGCCTGCTCGCTGCTGCTGTCGCGGCGGCTGCTGCCGGAGGCGCCGAGCCACAAGCTGGGCAACCTCAACCGCTGGGCCGGGCTGCCGGACACCGGCCGCGCCCACCGCGCCCTGGCCGATGCCGAGATGGCGGCCAACCTGACCCTGCACCTGTTCGACCTGTTGCGCCGCCGTCACGGTCGGCACCAGGCCGATCACGCATTGCTCTGCCAGTTGCAGAAGCTGTCGGCGGCCAAGGTGCGCGCGCTGCTGACCGCCGGCTAGCGAGTCGTGGCCCGGATGGCTTTGCGGCCAACCTCCCCGGATTGCATCCGGGCCAGGTGAATACCAGCTTCGTCCCTGCCATGGGCGCAGACCGGGTAAACTGCGCGCCTGTTTCTTTTCGACCGGTTGCCCCCCATGACCTTCGCCTCCCTCGGCCTGATCGAGCCGCTGCTGCGCAGCCTCGCCGGCCTCGACTACCAGACCCCGACCCCGGTGCAGAGCCAGGCGATTCCCGCCGTGCTCAAGGGCCGCGACCTGATGGCCGCGGCGCAGACCGGCACCGGCAAGACCGCCGGCTTCGCCCTGCCGCTGCTGCAGCGCCTGACCCTGGAAGGCCCGCAGGTGGCGAGCAACTCGGTGCGCGCGCTGGTGCTGGCGCCGACCCGCGAGCTGGCCGAGCAGGTACTGCAGAGCTTCCTGGTCTACGGCCAGCACCTGCCGCTGAGCTGCTACGCGGTGTACGGCGGGGTCAGCATCAACCCGCAGATGATGAAGCTGCGCAAGGGCGTCGACGTGCTGGTGGCCACGCCGGGGCGATTGCTCGACCTGTACCGGCAGAACGCGGTCAGGTTCAACCAGCTGCAGTGCCTGGTGCTCGACGAGGCCGACCGCATGCTCGACCTGGGTTTTGCCCGTGAGCTGGACGAGCTGTTCAGCGCCCTGCCGAAAAAGCGCCAGACCCTGCTGTTCTCCGCCACCTTCTCCGACGTTATCCGGCAGATGGCCGGCGAGCTGCTGCGCGACCCGCTGTCGGTCGAGGTCAGCCCGCGCAACGCCGCGGCCAAGAGCGTCAAGCAGTGGCTGATCCCGGTGGACAAGAAGCGCAAGGGCGAGCTGTTTCTGCACTTGTTGCAGAAAAAACGCTGGGGCCAGGTGCTGGTATTCGCCAAGACGCGCAAGGGGGTCGATCAGCTCGAACAGGAGCTGCTGGCCATCGGTGTGGCCGCCGACTCGATCCACGGCGACAAGCCGCAGCCGGCGCGCCTGCGTGCGCTGGAGCGCTTCAAGGCCGGCGAGGTGCAGGTACTGGTGGCCACCGACGTGGCCGCGCGCGGGCTGGATATCGACGACCTGCCGCTAGTGGTCAACCTGGATCTGCCGATCAACGCCGAGGACTACGTGCACCGCATCGGTCGCACCGGTCGCGCCGGCGCCACGGGCGAGGCGATCTCGCTGGTGTGCGCCGACGAGGTGGAGCAGCTGGCGGCCATCGAGAACCTCACCCAGCAGCTGATCAAGCGCGTCGACGAGCCTGATTTCATCCCCGACCACCGCGTACCGCTGACGGCGGTCGGCGGCCAGGTGCTGAAAAAACCGAAGAAGCCCAAGCAGAAACTCATCCCCGGCGCGGCCAAGCCGGCCGGCAAGGGCAATATCCACCTCGGCCGCTGGTTCGAGGAAGAGGATGCCAAGCCCAAGGCCAAGGCGGTGCGCAAGGTGCCGAGCTTCGGCGGCAAGCCCAAGGGTGGCAAGAAGTAGGGGCGCTTACTGGAAACGCTCGCGGCCATGGCGCAAGAAACCTAGAGCCGTAGCCCGGATGCAATCCGGGGCGTTGCGCCGATATGCCCCGGATTTCATCCGGGCTACAAACTGCCTCGATCGTTTTGCAGCAGCCCGCTTGCGGGCGATCGGTGCTCGCACTAAGCGGATCGTCCGCAAGCGGGCTTCTACAGCGGGATCTTCAGCCAGTCGAGCACACCCTGCGCCGCGACCCGGCCGCTGGCGAAGCAGGCGGTGAGCAGGTAGCCGCCGGTGGGCGCCTCCCAGTCGAGCATTTCGCCGGCGCAGAACACCCCGGGCAGCGCCCTGAGCATCAGGCCGTCATCGAGCGCCTCGAAGGGTACCCCGCCGGCGCTGCTGATCGCCTCGGCCAGCGGCCGTGGGCGCAGCAGGGTGAGCGGCAGCGCCTTGATCCAGGACGCCAGGGCGGGCGGATCGGCGAAGGCGGCGGCCGGCGCCAGCTCGCGCAGCAGGGCGGCCTTGACGCCGTCCAGACCGGCCTGGCGCTGCAGATGCTTGGCCATCGACTGCTTGCCGCGCGGCCTGGCCAACGCCTGCTGCAGCTTGGCCAGCGGCGTCTGCGGCAGCAGGTCGAGGCTGATCACCGCCTGGCCCTCGGCCCCGATGGCGCGGCGAATGGCGGCAGAGAAGGCGTAGACCAGGCTGCCTTCGACGCCGCCCTCGGTGAGGACGAACTCGCCGATCCGTGCGTCCTCACCGGGCAGGCTCAGGGCGACGTTCTTCAGGGGCGCGCCGGCGAACTTGCCGCGCAGGTGCTCGCTCCAGCCGGCGACCTCGAAACCGCAGTTGCTCGGCTGCAGCGCCGCCACCTCGATGCCGCGCGCCTGCAGCAGCGTCGTCCAGGCGCCGTCGGAGCCCAGTCGCGGCCAGCTGCCGCCGCCCAGGGCCAGCAGGCAGGCGTCGGCCGCGAGCCGGCGTTCGCCGTCGGCAGTGGCCAGGCGCAGGCTGCCGTCGTCGTTCCAGCCCAGCCAGCGGGTGCGGGTGTGCAGGGTCACACCGAGTTCGCGCAGGCGGCGCAGCCAGGCGCGCAGCAGCGGCGCGGCCTTCATGTCGGTGGGGAACACGCGCCCGGAGGTGCCGACGAAGGTGTCGATGCCCAGGCCGTGAATCCAGGCGCGCAGGGCGTCGGCGTCGAAGTCCTGCAGCAGCGCCGCGACTTCCCGCTGACGCTCGCCGTAGCGGCCGACAAAGGTGTCCTTCGGTTCCGAGTGGGTGATATTCATGCCGCCGACCCCGGCCAGGAGGAACTTGCGGCCCAGCGAGGGCATGGCGTCGTACAGCTCGACGCGCACCCCGGCGCGGGCCAGCACCTCGGCGGCCATCAAGCCGGCGGGGCCGCCGCCGACGATGGCGACCAGGGGAGCGGTGGGGGCGGGGATGACGGACATGCGGCGACCGGCAGGGCGAGGAAAGGGCGCATTCTAGCGGAAGGGGCAGGGCTCGGGGGGAGCCCTGCGGCATCAGGCCAGGCGCGCGTCCAGGCTGTTCTGCGCCAGGCGCTGGGCTTGGGCCTCGGTCATACCCAGGTGCTGGTGCAGGGCGGCGAAGTTCTCGCCGACGTAGCCGCCGAAGTAGGCCGGATCGTCCGAATTCACTGTCACCTTCACCCCGCGCTCGAGCATCTCGAGGATGTTGTGCTGGCCCATGTGCTCGAACACGCACAGCTTGATGTTCGACAGCGGACAGACGGTCAGCGGGATCTGCTCGTCGATAAGGCGCTGCATCAGCCGTTCGTCCTCGCTGGCGCGCACGCCATGGTCGATGCGCTTGACCTTGAGCAGGTCCAGCGCTTCCCAGATGTATTCGGGCGGGCCTTCCTCGCCGGCATGCGCCACCGCGTGCAGGCCTTCGCTGCGTGCCTTGGCGAACACCCGCTGGAACAGCCGGGGCGGGAAGCCTTTTTCCGAACTGTCGAGGCCGACGCCGATAAAGGCGTCGCGGAACGGCATGGCCTGTTCCAGGGTCTTGAACGCTTCTTCCTCGGGCAGGTGACGCAGGAAGCTGAGGATCAGGCCATGGCTGATGCCCAGTTGCTGCTCGCCGTCGCGCAGCGCCTGCTGGATACCGCGCAGCACCACCTCGAAGGGAATGCCGCGGTCGGTGTGGGTCTGCGGGTCGAAGAAGGGTTCGACGTGGATGACGTTCTGCGCCTTGCAGCGCTGCAGGTAGGCCCAGGTCAGGTCGTAGAAATCCTGCTCGCTGCGCAGCACGTTGGCGCCGGCGTAATACAGGTCGAGAAATTCCTGCAGGTTGTTGAAGGCATAGGCCGCGCGCAGGGTCTCGACGTCGGCCCAGGGCAGGGCGATCTGGTTGCGTTCGGCCAGGGCGAACAGCAGCTCGGGCTCCAGCGAGCCCTCCAGGTGCAGGTGCAGTTCGGCCTTGGGCAGGGCGTTGAGCCATTCGGGCATGGTCGGTTCTCGTCGTCAGGCTTGCGGTGCGGCCAAGTTTAACCGCTGGGACAGGATCGCGCTGTGCCGCATGGCCCGCTGCGTAGGGTGGACTTCGCTTTTCATGTCCACCACAACGTTCGTTCCGGCTGCACGAGCGGTGGATGAAAAGAGCGTCATCCACCCTACGCTGCAATCAGCCCTGTGCCTCCTAACGCCGATAGGCATAGGTATCGGCGAAGCGCGACAGCAGGTACGCGGCGCTGGTCACCGGCGGGTACTTGGGCGGGTTGTCCGCGCTGGAGCAGTTCGGCAGGCAGTCGATTAGGGTGTCCGGGTGCGGCTCGGCGAAGAAGGGCATGGAGTAGCGATCCACCCCCAGCGGGCTGATCACCCGGTGCGGGGTGGAGGTGTAACGGTCGTTGCTCCAGCGCGCCAGCATGTCGCCGATATTGACCACGAAGCTGCCGGCCAGCGGCGGCGCGTCGATCCACTGGCCATCGCGCGAACGCACCTGCAGGCCGCCGGCATCGTCCTGGTAGAGCAGGGTGATGCAGCCGTAATCGGTGTGCGCGCCGGCGCCTTGCTGGTCACTGCTGCTGGCGGTGTGGCGCGGCGGGTAGTGAATCAGGCGCAGCACGCTGATCGGCTCATGGAAGCGCGCGTCGAAGAAGTCGTGCGCGATGTCCAGGGCCATGGCCATGGCGCGCAGCAGGGTCTTGGCCAGCGCCTGCATGTCGGCGTAGTGCTGTTCCATCAGCGCGGCCCAGCCGGGCAGATCCGGGTGGCGATTCGGCCCGCGCAGCGGTTTGCCGGCCACGACATCCGGATGATCCACCGGCATATGGAAACCCATATCGAAGGTTTCCTTCAGGTCGCTCGGCTTGCTCGGGTCGAGCTGCTCGGTGGCGATGGCGCCGTAACCACGGTGGTGGGCGGTCTGGGTGATATCGATCTTGAGTTTGTCGTCGGCAGGCAGGGCGAAGAAGCGCTTCGCCGCACTGAGCAGGGCGTCGATGCGCTCGGCGCGGATGGGGTGGCCGACGATATAGAAGAAGCCCCAGTCGCGGCAGGCGCGGTCGATCTGTTCGGCCACGGCAGGCCAGGCCGACGCGTCGTTGCTGTACAGAGGGGCGATATCGATAAGGGGTAGGCTGTGCATAAAAGCTCCGGGGTGTTGCTGCGAGTCTTCTCGTACCCAGGGCAGCGGTACGTGGCGCCGAAGATCGGCGCCACGGTGATGCGGTTCTGCTGAGATAAACAGGGACGGCATCGGTAGTTGCAAGGCGGCGGGTGAAACCCGCCAGCCGCTTACTTCGGCAACTCGGCCTTCAGGTTTTCCACGTAGTAGTTCATCGCGGCCAGCTCGGCGTTGGTCGCGCTCACGCCGTCGGCAATGCGCACCGCGCCGCTCTGATCCTTGATCGGCCCGGTGAAGGGATGGAACTTGCCGCTGCGGATGTCGGCGATGATCTGCTCGGCCTCGCTCTTCACCTCGGCCGGTACCAGGTCGCTGATCGGCAGCTCGATGGTGTCTTCGGCCAGGCCGCCCCAGAAGTCCTGGCTCTGCCAGTTGCCGTCGAGCACCGCTTGGGTGGATTTAACGTAGTGCGGGCCCCAGTCGTTGACGATGGAGGTGAGCACCGCCTTGGGCCCGAAGTGGGCCATGTCCGAGGCATAACCCACGGAATAGACGCCGCGCCGCTCGGCGGTCTGGATCGGCGCCGGGCTGTCGGTGTGCTGGAAGATCACGTCCACGCCTTGGTCGATCAGCGCGTTGGCGGCGTCGGACTCCTTGCCCGGATCGAACCAGGTATTGACCCACACCACCTTGATCTCGGTGCCCGGGTTGTACTTGTCCAGGGCCAGCTGGATGGCGTTGATGTCGCGGATCACCTCGGGGATGGGGAAGGAGGCGACGTAGCCGACCTTCTTGGTCTTGGTCATCTTCGCCGCGAGGAAGCCGCCGACGTAGCGCCCCTCGTAGGAGCGCGACAGGTAGGTGGCGAGGTTCTTGTCCTGCTTGTAGCCGGTAGCGTGCTCGAAGGTGACCTTGGGAAATTGCTTGGCCACCTTCAGCGTCGGGTTCATATAGCCGAAGGAAGTGGTGAAGATCAGGTCGTAGCCGCCCTTGGCCATGTTGCGGATCACCCGCTCGGCGTCGGCGCCTTCCGGCACGTTCTCGACGAAGCTGGTGCTGACCTTGTCGCCCAGCTCCTTGATCAGCGTCCGGCGGCCCTGCTCATGCTGGTAGGTCCAGCCGTGGTCGCCGATGGGGCCGATGTAGACGAAGCCGACCTTCAGCGGGTCGGCGGCCGAGGCGCCGAGCATGGCGCCAAAGCCCAGGGCGGCGACGAGGGTGCGCAGCAGCGGTTTCTTGCTCTTCTTGTGCATGGTGGGTGCAGCTCCAGTCTTGGTGTCGGGATGGCCGTTGGTTGGCTGATCCCCTGACTGCAAAAAGCTGACCAACAAGACAGATAGCCGTGGCGACCCCATTTCATGCAGATGCGGTTGAGCGGGCTGGAACGGTCTTGGTGCGCAGCGGTTGCAGCTGCTGCGTTGTGGTGCGATATGCGGTTTTTCGCCCGTAGGGTGCGCCGCGCGCACCTTGGCTCACCGGCGCGCACGGCTCACCCCGAGGGTCGTCCTCAGCCGTTGATCAGCTCACCCGCCGCCTGACGGTGATCGGCGATCAGCTGCGCCACGTCCAGCCCTTCGATCTGCCCGTCGATGACGCGCCAGGTGCCGCCGATCATCATCCGGTCGGCGCGGTCGGCGCCGCACAGCAGCAGCGCGGAGAGTGGATCGTGGCTGCCGGAAAAACGCAGCTCGTCGAGCTTGAACAGCGCCAGGTCGGCCTGCTTGCCGACGGCCAGCTCGCCGATATCGCTGCGCCCGAGCAGGCGTGCCGAACCGCGCGTGGCCCAGCCAAGCACGCGGTGCGGGGTGATCTGCTCGGC
Source organism: Pseudomonas sp. AOB-7 (assembly GCF_003696305.1). Classification (GTDB taxonomy): domain Bacteria; phylum Pseudomonadota; class Gammaproteobacteria; order Pseudomonadales; family Pseudomonadaceae; genus Aquipseudomonas. Next base: position 161,940 of record NZ_RFFK01000006.1, read on the forward strand.
GCCGTAGCGCAGGCGCTGGATATACAGCGCCTGGCGCGCCTCGAGGATCATGTTCGACGCATCGTTGGAGGCCGAGCCGTCGACGCCCAGGCCTAGCGGCGCACCGGCGGCCTCCAGCTCGACACTGGGGCAGATGCCCGAGGCCAGGCGCATGTTGGAGCTGGGGCAATGGCAGATGCCGGTGCCGGCGGCGCCGAGGCGGGCGATTTCGTCAGGGTTGAAGTGGATGCCGTGAGCCAGCCAGGTGCGCGGGCCGAGCCAGCCGACGCTGTCCAGGTAATCCACGGTGCGCAGGCCGAAGCGTTGCAGGCAGAAGTCTTCCTCGTCGAGGGTTTCGGCCAGGTGGGTGTGCAGGCGCACGTCCAGTTCTTCGGCCAGTTCGGCGCTCTGGCGCATGATGGCCTGGGTCACCGAGAAGGGCGAGCAGGGCGCCAGGGCGATCTGGATCTGCGCGCCGTCGCCGCGCTGGTGGTACTGGCCGATCAGGCGCTGGCTGTCGGCCAGGATCACCTCGCCCTGCTGCACCGTCTGCTGTGGTGGCAGGCCACCGTCGGCTTCGCCCAGGCTCATCGAACCGCGGGTGAGCATGGCGCGCATACCCAGTTCGCGCACCGCCTCGACCTGCACGTCGATGGCATTCTCCAGGCCGCCGGGGAACAGGTAGTGGTGATCGGCAGCCGTGCTGCAACCGGACAGCAACAGTTCGGCCAGCGCCACCTTGCTGGCCAGGGCCAGTTTCTCCGGCGTCAGGCGCGCCCAGACCGGGTAGAGCGTCTTCAGCCAGGGGAACAGCGGCTGATTGACCACCGGCGCCCAGGCGCGGGTGAGGGTCTGGTAGAAGTGATGGTGGGTGTTGATCAGGCCCGGCAGCACTACGTGCTCGCGGGCATCGAAGGTTTGCTCGCAGGCTGTTGACGGCTGCTGGCCTTTGCTGAGCACTTCGGTGATGCGGCCACCCTCGATCACCAGGCCGCCGGAAGCGTCCAGGTCGTTGGCGGTGAAGATGGCGAGAGGGTTCTTGATCCAGATACGGGTAGCTGCCATGAGCAGGCTCCTCTGAGGTTGATGTCAGGTAAGCCAGCTCAGTGTTGACCCTGTCTGCTGATCCAGGTGCGTCGGAATCGACGTGCTGCGCACGATAGCTGACTCTGTGGTCAGGGGCAATGTCCGGTGCGCGCGGCGCACCCTGCCGGCCGCGCGCACCGTCATTCATCTCAATGCCCCGGCTGCCACGGCTGGCCCAGCGACACCGGTGCATACAGCCGGGTCTTGATCGCATCGCGCGAGAGCAGCACCAGCACCAGGATAGTGGCGACGTAGGGCAGCATGGCCAGCAGGTTCGACGGGATCGACAGGCCGATGCCCTGCGCTACCAGGTGGAGGATGCTGGCCAGGCCGAACAGGTAGGCACCGAGCAGCACGCGCAGCACCCGCCAGCTGGCGAACACCACCAGCGCCAGGGCGATCCAGCCACGCCCCGCGGTCATGTTCTCCGCCCACATCGGCGTGTACGCCAGCGACAGGTAGCCGCCCGCCATGCCGGCCATGGCGCCGCCGAACAGCACCGCCAGGGTGCGCACGCGCAGCACCGGCAGGCCCATGGCGCTGGCGGCGTCCGGGTTCTCGCCGACGGCCTGGATGATCAGCCCGATACGGCTTTTCAGCAGCACCCAGGCCACCAGCGCGAACAGGGCGAAGGACAGGTAGATCAGCACGTCCTGGGCGAACAGCATGCGCCCGATCAGCGGGATATCGGACAGCATTGGAATGACGATGGGCTCGAAGCCGCTCAGCGGCTTGCCGACCCAGGCGGCGCCGACGAAGGTGGACAGGCCGACGCCGAAGATGGTCAGGGCCAGGCCGGTGGCCACCTGGTTGGCGTTGAAGCCCAGTGCCACGGCAGCGAACAGCAGCGACAGCAGCATGCCGGCGGCAATGGCCAGCAACACGCCGAGCCACAGGCTGCCGGTGCTGAAGGCGACGATAAAGCCGATCACTGCGCCGAACAGCATCATGCCTTCCTGGCCGAGGTTGAGCACGCCGCTTTTCTCGCACACCAGCTCGCCCAGGGCCACCAGCAGCAGCGGCGTGCCGGTGCGCACCATGGCGTAGAAGATATTGGTCAACAGATCGAGATCCATGGGGATTTCCTTGGCGTTCAGGTGGTGGCTTCGGCAAGCGTTTCGCGGCGTGCCCATTTCCACTGCAGCCGGGGCCGGTAGAGGATCAGCACGTCGCAGGCCAGCAGGTAGAACAGCATCATTCCCTGGAACAGCTGGGTGATCGCCTGCGGCAGGTTGAGGTTCATCTGGGCGTTCTCCCCGCCCAGGTAGAGCAGCGCCATCAGCAGGCTGGCAGCGACGATGCCGAGCGGATTGAGGCGCCCCAGAAAGGCCACGGTGATCGCCGCGTAGCCGTAGCCGGGCGAGACCTGTGGAACCAGTTGACCGATGGGGCCGGCCACTTCGCCGACGCCGGCCAGACCGGCCAGGGCGCCGCTGACCAGCAGGGCGAACCACACCAGGCGCTTCTCGCGAAAGCCGACGAAGCCGGCGGCGCGGCTGTCCAGGCCCAGCACCTTGATCTGGAAGCCGAGAAAGCTCTTGTGCAGCAGCACCCACACCGCCACCAGGGCCAGCAGCGCCAGGTACAGGCCGCCGTGCAGGCGTCCGTCCTCGCTGACCAGCGGCAGGCGACTGGCATCGCCGAACATGGCCGACTCGGGGAAGTTGAAACCGGCCGGGTCCTTCAGCGGGCCATGCACGAAGAACAGCAGCAGGTTCAGCGCGATGTAGTTGAGCATGATGCTGGTGAGGATTTCGTTGGCGTTGAACTGGGTGCGCAGCCAGGCGGTGAGCCCGGCCCAGGCCGCACCCGCGCAGGTGCCGGCCAGCACCACCCAGGCCAGCGCCCAGCGGCTGTCCCAGTCGATCAGTTGCAGGGCCATGGCGCTGCCGGCGAGTGCGCCGATCAACAGTTGGCCTTCGGCGCCGATGTTCCAGATACGCGCCTGGTAGGCCACCGCCAGGCCCAGGGCGCAGAGCAGGATCGGCAGTGCCTTGACCAGTAGTTCGGACACGCCATACCAGTCGCTGACCGGGGCGATCAGCAGGGTATGTAGGGTCTCCAGCGGGTCATGGCCGAGCAGGGTGAACAGCAGCACACCGCTGACCAGGGTCATTACGGCGGCCAGCAGCGGCGACAGCCAGAGCATGGGGCGCGACGCCTGGCCGCGCGGTTGCAGGGATAACAGCATGACGGGCTCCGTCAGCAGGCCGCAGCGGCGGCGGGTTGATCGAATTCACCGGCCATCCAGCGGCCGACTTCCACGATATTGACCTGCGCGGTGTCGACCAGCGGCGACAGGCGCCCGCTGCACAGCGCACCGATGCGGTCGCTGATCTGGAATAGTTCGTCGAGGTCTTCGGAGATCACCAGGATCGCCGCGCCGGCATCGCGCAGGGCGATCAGCGCGCGGTGGATGGCCGCGGCCGCGCCGACGTCCACGCCCCAGGTCGGGTGCGCGGCCACCAGCAGTTTCGGGTTCTGCAGAATCTCTCGACCGAGGATAAATTTCTGCAGGTTGCCGCCGGACAGGCTGCGCGCCGCCGTGTCGGCATCCGGCGTCTTCACCGCGAAGCGCTGGATGATCTGCTCGGCCAGCGCACGTACCTTGCCGCGCTGCACCAGGCCGCCCTTGACCAGGCCCTGACCGAAGGCGGTGAGCAGGGCGTTGTCCACCAGGCTCATCTCTGGCACGGCGCCATGGCCGAGGCGTTCGGCGGGCACGAAGGCCAGACCCAGCCCGCGCCGCGCATCGGGATGCAGATTGGCCACCGGCGCGGCATCCAGGCTGACTCGCTCGCGTTCGCTACGCGGTAGGCGGGTTTCGCCGCTGAGCAGGGTGAGCAATTCGTCCTGGCCATTGCCGGCCACGCCGGCGATGCCGACGATCTCGCCACTGCGCACCTCCAGGCGAATACGCTCCAGTGAGCAGCCGAACGGGTCGGGGTTATGCCAGCTGAGATCATCGACGCGCAGCCGTGGCAGGCCACCGCTGACTTTCGGGTAACTGCTTTCCAGCCCCTCGGCATCGCCAACCATCAGCCGCGCCAGCTCCAGATCGCTGCACTCGGCCGGCACGCAATGGCCGGACACCCGCCCGCCACGCAGCACCGTGGCGCTGTGGCATAGCGCGCGTACCTCGCCGAGCTTGTGGCTGATAAAGAGGATGCTGCAGCCCTCGGCGGCCAGGCGGCGCAGGGTGACGAACAGCTCGTCGGCCTCCTGCGGGGTGAGCACCGAGGTCGGCTCGTCGAGGATCAGCAGTTGGATGTCCTGCATCAGGCAACGGACGATTTCCACGCGCTGGCGCTCACCGATGGACAGGCTGTGTACCAGGCGCGTCGGCTCCAGCGCCATGCCGTAGCGCTGCGACACCTCGCGAATTTTCGGCTCCAGTTGCTTCGGCGTCCCGGCGCCCGCGCCCATGGCCAGGGCGATGTTCTCGGCCACGCTCAGGGTCTCGAACAAGGAGAAATGCTGGAACACCATGCCGATGCCCAGGCCACGCGCCATGGCCGGATCGCGCATCTTCAAGGCCTGGCCCTGCCAGCGAATCTCGCCGCTGCTGGGCTGAGTGACGCCGTAGATGATCTTCATCAGGGTGCTCTTGCCGGCACCGTTCTCGCCGAGCAGGGCGCGGATCTCACCGGGGGCGATGGTCAGGTCGATACGGTCGTTGGCCAGGCAGCCGGGGTATTGCTTGCTGATGGCCGTCAGCTGCAGGCGTGGAGCATTGGGTGGGGCGGACATGGAAATCGCTCGTCGATAGGAGGCGAGCGGAGTCAAAGCAAAAACCTGGCCATGGAGTCAGAAAAGCCTGGCGGCGGGTTGCCTCCATTGCCCTATCGGCGCGCGCCGCCCCGGGCTGGTGCGCCGCCATGCCGCGACCAGGCGGCACGCACCAGAAGCAGGCGCGGCGGCGCCGCATGCGGCCGGTTGCCGCAGCGGCGGAAGGCCGCGTCGGGCTTGGTTATACTCCGCGCACCTAGGGAGTTGTCATGCTCGAACCCGTGCAGTTGCTGTCCGCCAGCCGCCAGAACCTCTGGCGCCTGACCCTGATCCGTATCCTCGTGCTGGCCGCCCAGGCCGGTTCGGTGGGGCTCGCCTACAAGTCGGGGATGCTGCCGCTGCCCTGGCTGGAGCTGTCGGCGACCCTCGGCGTGTCGCTGCTGCTGTGCCTGGGCACCGCCCTGCGGCTGCGTGGCCCGTGGCCGGTCACCGAGCTGGAATACGCGGTGCAGCTTGCCTGCGACCTGATCATCCACAGCGTGCTGCTGTATTACACCGGCGGCTCGACCAACCCCTTCGTCTCCTATTACCTGGTGCCGCTGACCATCGCCGCGGCGACCTTGCCGTGGCTGTTCACCATCGTCCTCGCCGGCCTGGCGCTGGCCGGCTACACCCTGCTGCTAGTGTGGACCCATCCGCTGGAGCTGCCGGCGGCGCGCGAGAGCCTGCTGGTCTACGGCATGTGGCTGAGCTTCGCCCTGTCCGCGGCGCTGATCACCTTCTTCGTCGCCAAGATGGCCGAGGAGCTGCGCCGCCAGGACGAGCTGCGCGCCGAGCGCCGCGAGGAGAGTCTGCGCGACCAGCAACTGCTGGCCGTGGCCACCCAGGCCGCCGGCGCCGCCCACGAGCTGGGCACGCCGCTGGCGACCATGAGCGTGCTGCTCAAGGAGCTGCGCCAGGAGTACCGCGACAGGCCGGCGCTGCAGGACGACCTGGCGCTGCTGCAGGAACAGGTCAAGCTGTGCAAGGACACCCTGCAGCAACTGGTGCGCGCCGCCGAGGCGGACCGGCGCCAGGCGGTGGTCGAGCAGTCCTGCGTCGAGTGGCTGGAAACCACCCTCAATCGCTGGCACCTGATGCGCCCCGAGGCCAGCTACCGCTACCAGTGCCTGGGCCGCGGCACGCCGCCGCGCTTGATGCCGCCGGCCGACCTGACCCAGGCGTTGCTCAACCTGCTCAACAACGCCGCCGACGCTTGCCCGGACAAACTCGACATCCGCCTCGACTGGGATCACCAGTGGCTGCGTCTGAGCATCCGCGACCATGGCGCCGGCGTGCCGCTGGCGATCGCCGAGCAGCTCGGCCGGCCGTTCTTCACCACCAAGGGCAAGGGCTTCGGCCTCGGCCTGTTTCTCAGCCAGGCCAGCGTGACCCGTGCCGGCGGCACGGTTAAGTTGTATAACCATGAAGAAGGCGGCACCCTCACCGAACTGAAGTTGCCGCGAGCCTATGGCGTGGCCTGACAAGGAAAAACCATGAGCGACGAATCCCTGTTCGACGGCGAAGAGCAACCGCACCTGCTGCTGGTGGACGATGATCCCACCTTCACCCGCGTCATGGCCCGCGCCATGAGCCGCCGCGGCCTGCGCGTGTCCACCGCGGCCAATGCCGACGAGGGCCTGGCCCTGGCCAGGGAAGACCTGCCCGACTACGCCGTGGTCGACCTGAAGATGGAAGGCGACTCCGGCCTGGTGCTGCTGCCCAAGCTGCTCGAGCTCGATCCGGAGATGCGCGTGGTGATCCTCACCGGCTACTCCAGCATCGCCACCGCGGTGGAGGCGATCAAGCGCGGCGCGGCCAACTACCTGTGCAAGCCGGCCGACGCCGACGACGTGCTCACCGCGCTGCTCTCCGAACACGCCGACCTCGACAGCCTGGTGCCGGAAAACCCGATGTCGGTGGATCGCCTGCAGTGGGAGCATATCCAGCGCGTGTTGGCCGAGCACGAAGGCAATATCTCCGCCACCGCCCGCGCCCTCGGCATGCACCGCCGTACCCTGCAGCGCAAGTTGCAGAAGCGCCCGGTACGGCGCTGACTGCGCGTCAAACGCTACCGTCAACCCCGGATTGCATCCGGGCTACGGAATCGAACGGGCGACGGTAGCAGGGCAATGATTAGCCGGCTAACATAGGTCGTCATACAACTCCCGCCGGGATCGCCATGTTCGCCGTCGTCCAGCAAACCCTCGCCATCACCGCGCCGGTATTCGCCATGCTGTTTCTCGGCGTGGCGCTCAAGCGCCTGCACTGGATCGACCGCACCTTTATCGATACCGCCTCGAGCCTGGTGTTTCGCGGCACCATGCCGACCCTGTTGTTTCTCGGCATAGTCCGGGCCGATCTGGGCAGCGCCCTGCAGCCGGCGCTGCTGCTGTTCTTCGTCGCTGCCACCCTGGTGTGCTTCGTCCTGGCCTGGGGCTGGGCGATCTGGCGCATCCCCTTCGAGGATCGCGGCATCTACACCCAGGGCGCCTTTCGCGGTAACAACGGCATCGTCGGTCTGGCCCTGGCCACCAGCCTCTACGGCGACTACGGCCTGTCCCTGGGGGCGGTGCTCGGCGGGGTGGTGATCCTCTGCTACAACGTGCTCTCGGCCATCGTCCTGGCCATCTACAGCCCCGGCGCCAAGACCGGGCCGCTGGCCATCGCCAGGAGCATCCTGCGCAATCCGCTGATCATCGGCGTGCTGCTGGCGATTCCCTTCGCCTACTGGCGGATCGCGTTGCCGGACTGGCTGCTGACCTCGGCCGAGTACTTCGCGCAGATGACCCTGCCACTGGCGCTGATCTGCATCGGCGGCACCCTCAGCCTGGCCTCGCTGCGCCGCAGCAGCGGCACGGCACTGAGTTCCAGCCTGATGAAGATGGTCTGGCTGCCGCTGCTGGCAACCGCGGGCGCCTGGCTGTACGGCTTTCGTGAGGCGGATCTGGCGATCCTCTTCCTCTACTTCGCCAGCCCCACGGCGGCGGCCAGCTTCGTCATGGCCCGCGCCGTGGGCGCCAACCACGAACTGGCGGCGGCGATCATAGTGATCACCACCTTGGCGGCGGTGGTGACCACCAATGTTGGGCTGTTGCTATTGCAATGGGGCGGCTGGATCTAGCGAGCGGCGGGCCGCCTGCGGGAGGGGCTTCAGCGGCGACCTTCGCTGGGTTCGCGGCTGAAGCCCCTCCCACGGCCGCATGTCCAGCTCAAGTGCCGCGCTGGTAGTCCTCGATCACTTCCTGCGCCGCGCGGAAGGCGTCGATGCTGGCCGGCACGCCGGCGTAGACCGCGCAGTGCAGCAGGGTCTCGCGGATTTCCTCCACCGTGCAGCCGTTGTTCAGCGCGCCGCGCACGTGGCCCTTGAGTTCCTGCGGGCACTTCAGCGCGGTCAGCGCGGCCAGGGTGATCAGGCTGCGGGTGGCGCGCGGCAGGCCGTCGCGGGTCCACACGCCGCCCCAGGCGTGCTCGTTGACGAAGTCCTGCAGCGGCTGAGTGAACGCGGTGGCGTTGCCCAGGGCGCGCTCGACGAAGGTGTCGCCCATCACCTCGCGGCGCACCTTGAGACCCTGCTCGTGGTTGTCGCTCATGTTCAGATCTCCTGGCCGCGCTGCTTGTGCCAGGCACGCACGGCGATGATCGCCAGGGTCACGGCGGTCAGCGGCAGCACGTAGCCGATCATCGCCTCGCCGAAGGTCTGGGCGAACGGCCGGCCGGTGGCGAACAGCACCAGGTAGCCGGTGTAGGCCGCGTAGTAGGCGAGGAACAGCGCGCCTTCCCAGCGGTTGATGCGGTAGCCGGCGAAGAAGATCGGCAGGCAGACCACGGCCACCGCGATCATCACCGGGAAGTCGAAGGCCAGGGCGTTGGGCGACACGGAAATCGCCGCCGGCGCCACCAGCGAGGCCAGGCCCAGCACGCACAGCAGGTTGAAGATGTTGCTGCCGACTATGTTGCCCACGGCGATGTCGCGCTCGCCCTTGAAGGCGGCGATGATCGAGGTGGCCAGTTCCGGCAGCGAGGTGCCGACGGCAATCACGGTCAGGCCGATCACCAGCTCCGACAGGCCGAGGGCGCGGGCCAGTTGCACGGCGCCTTCGACCAGCAGGTTGGAGCCGCCCACCAGCAGCACCAGGCCGGCGACGATCAGGCCCAGGTTGACCACCCAGGCATGGGGTTTGGCCGGTTCGTTCAGGCCGAATTCCTTGGCGAACTCGTCGTCTGCGCCGCCCTTGTCCTGGCGGGCGCTGTAGATCAGGAAGCCGGTGTAGGCCAGCACGCCGGCGAACAGCAGGGCGCCGTCGAGGCGGCTCAGTTCGCCGTCCCAGGCCAGGGCGAAGGTCACCAGGCTGGCGCCGATCATGATCGGCACGTCGAGGCGGATCAGCTGGCGCGAGACGATCAGCGGCGCGACCAGGGCGGTCAGGCCGAGAATCAGCAGGACGTTGGCGATGTTGCTGCCGACCACGTTGCCGATCGCCAGGTCGCCGCTGCCGTTGATCGCCGACTGCACGCTGACCGCGGTTTCCGGCGCGCTGGTGCCGAAGGCCACCACGGTCAGGCCGATGATCAGCGGCGGGATGCCGAACTGCGCGGCCAGCTTGGCGGCGCCGCGTACCAGCACTTCGGCGCCGGCGACCAGCAGCACCAGGCCGGCGATCAGGTAGACGTAGGTCATCATTGTCATTGCGGGGGCTCCGGGAAAAATGCGGCTAGTGTAGCGATGGCGTATCGCCGCGCCAGAGGGGCGGGGGCGCTATTTGTTACCAGTCCTGTTTCACTTCAGTTGTTCGACCCGCACCGGCACCACGCCGGCGCGCAGCATGCCCAGGCGTTCGGCGGCGGCGCGCGAGACGTCGATGATGCGCCCGCGCACGAAGGGGCCGCGGTCGTTGATGCGCACCACCACGCTGCGTTCGTTGCTCAGATTGGTGACCCGCACCCGGGTGCCGAACGGCAGGCTGCGGTGCGCGGCGGTCAGCGCGTGCTGGTCGAAGCGCTCGCCGCTGGCGGTCTTGCGACCATGGTGGCGGTCGCCATAGTAGGAGGCCTTGCCGGTTTCCGTGGCACCGCTGCCGCTGCTGCTGCCGAAGGTGGAGCAGCCGGCGAGCACGGCGAGCAGGCCGAGCACGACGACGGCCTGTAGCCCGGATGCAATCCGGGGGCGCAAGGATTCCCGAATTGCATCCGGGTTACAAATGAGCATCGTCTGGTTCTCCAGGTAAACGAACGCCGGGCAAGCCCGGCGTCGTTACAGCTGTTGCAAGCGAGCCGATCCGGCTCAGCCTTCGAGCTTCTTCTTCAGCAGTTCGTTCACTTGCCCCGGGTTGGCCTTGCCTTTCGAGGCCTTCATCGCCTGGCCGACGAAGAAGCCGAACATCTTGCCGCGCTTGGCTTCGTCGCTGGCGCGATACTGCTCGACCTGCTCGGCGTTGGCCGCCAGCACTTCGTCGAGCATCTTCTCGATGGCGCCGGAGTCGGTGACCTGCTTGAGGCCCTTCTTCTCGATCACTTCATCGGCGCTGGTGCCTTCGCCGGCCGCCAGGGCCTCGAACACCATCTTGGCGATCTTGCCGCTGATGGTGTTGTCCTTGATGCGCAGGATCATCCCGCCCAGCTGCTCGGCGGACACCGGCGACTGCTCGATTTCCAGGTTGTCCTTGTTGAGCAGGCTGGACAGCTCGCCCATCACCCAGTTGGCCGCCAGCTTGGCGTCGCCGCACACCGCATTGACCGCCTCGAAGTAGTCGGCCAGCTCGCGACTGGCGGCCAGCACCGTGGCGTCGTAGGCGGACAGGCCGAACTGGCTCTCGAAACGCTCGCGCTTTTGCACCGGCAGCTCCGGCAGGCTGGCGCGCACCTCGTCGAGGAAGCTTGGCTCGATCACCACCGGCAGCAGGTCGGGGCAGGGGAAGTAGCGGTAGTCGTTGGCTTCCTCCTTGCTGCGCATGGAGCGGGTCTGGTCCTTGTTCGGGTCGTACAGGCGGGTTTCCTGCACCACCTGGCCGCCGTCCTCGATCAGCTCGATCTGCCGCTGCACCTCGTGGTTGATGGCCTTTTCGATAAAGCGGAAGGAGTTGACGTTCTTGATCTCGGCGCGGGTGCCGAACTCGACCTGGCCCTTGGGCCGTACCGAGACGTTGCAGTCGCAGCGCAGCGAGCCTTCGGCCATATTGCCGTCGCAAATCCCTAAGTAGCGCACCAGGGCGTGGATGGCCTTGACATAAGCCACCGCCTCCTTGGCCGAGCGGATATCCGGCTCGGAGACGATCTCCAGTAGCGGCGTGCCGGCACGGTTCAGGTCGATGCCGCTCATGCCGTGGAAGTCTTCGTGCAGGCTCTTGCCGGCGTCCTCTTCCAGGTGCGCGCGGGTGATGCCGATGCGCTTGACCGTGCCGTCTTCCAGGCTGATGTCCAGATGGCCCTTGCCGACAATGGGATGCTCCATCTGGCTGGTCTGGTAGCCCTTGGGCAGGTCAGGGTAGAAGTAGTTCTTGCGGGCGAAGACGTTCTGCGGCGCGATGTGCGCGTCGATCGCCAGGCCGAACTTCACCGCCATGCGCACCGCCTCGGCGTTGAGCACCGGCAGGGTGCCGGGCATGCCGAGGTCGATCAGGCTGGCCTGGGTGTTGGGCTCGGCGCCGAAGCTGGTGGCGCTGGCCGAGAAGATCTTCGATTGGGTGCTGAGCTGAGCGTGGATCTCGAGCCCGATGACTGTTTCCCATTGCATCTTTGTCGTCCTCAGAAGCCGCTCGGTGCTTGTTTATGCCAGTCGCTGACCTGCTGGTACTGGTGCGCGACATTCAGCAGGCGGCCTTCCTGGAAGTAGTTGCCGAGCAGCTGCACGCCCACCGGCAGGCCATCGACGAAGCCGGCTGGCATCGACAGGCCGGGGATGCCGGCGAGGTTGGCGGTGATGGTGTAGATGTCTTCCAGGTAGGCGGACACCGGGTCGGCGTTCTTCTCGCCGAGCTTCCAGGCCAGGTTCGGCGTGGTCGGGCCGAGGATCAGGTCGACCTCATTGAAGGCCGCGACGAAGTCGTTCTTGATCAGCCGGCGGATCTGCTGCGCCTTGATGTAGTAGGCGTCGTAGTAACCGGCCGACAGCGCGTAGGTGCCGACCATGATGCGCCGCTTGACCTCGGCGCCGAAGCCTTCGCCGCGCGAGCGCTTGTACAGGTCTTCGAGGTTGACCGGGTTCTCGCAGCGGTAGCCGAAGCGCACGCCGTCGAAGCGCGACAGGTTGGAGCTGGCCTCGGCCGGCGCGATCACGTAGTAGGCGGGGATGGCGTGCTGCATGTTCGGCAGCGAGATGTCCTTCACCGTGGCGCCGAGCTTCTTCAGCTCCTCGACCACGGCCAGCACCTTCTCGCCGATACGCGCGTCGAGGCCGGCGCCGAAGTATTCCTTCGGCAGACCGATGCGCAGGCCGGCCAGCGGCTGGCTCAGGGCGGCCAGGTAGTCGTCCACCGGCTGCTCGACGCTGGTGCTGTCCTTGGCATCGAAGCCGACCATGGCGCCGAGCAGCAGGGCGCAGTCCTCGGCGGTGCGGGCCAGCGGGCCGCCCTGATCGAGGCTGGAGGCGTAGGCGATCATGCCCCAGCGCGAAACTCGGCCGTAGGTGGGCTTGATCCCGGTGAGGTTGGTCAGTGCCGCCGGCTGGCGGATCGAGCCGCCGGTGTCGGTGCCGGTGGCGGCCGGCAGCAGGCGCGCGGCCACCGCGGCGGCGCTGCCGCCGCTGGAGCCGCCGGGTACGCGGGAGAGGTCCCAGGGGTTCTTCACCGGGCCGTAGTGGCTGGATTCGTTGGCCGAGCCCATGGCGAACTCGTCCATGTTCAGCTTGCCCAGGGTCACGGCGCCGGCGGCTGCGAGCTTTTCCACCACGGTGGCGTCGTAGGGCGCCTTGAAGCCGGTGAGGATCTTCGAGCCGCAGGACGTCAGCACGTTCTTGGTGCAGAACAGGTCCTTGTGGGCGATCGGCGCGCCGAGCAGGGCGCCGCTCTCGCCGGCGGCGCGACGGGCGTCGGCGGCCTTGGCCTGCTCGATGGCGAGATCGCTGGTGACGGTGATAAAGCTGTTGAGCTGCGGATCGAGCTGCGCGATGCGCGCCAGCAGGCTGCGGCTCAGCTCTTCGGCGGAGAATTCTTTGGCGGCGAGTGCGCGGGCGATCTCGGCCAGGGTCAGTTGATGCATGTCAGGCCCTTTCCTTTATTCGATGACTTTCGGCACGAGGTACAGGCCGTTTTCCACGGCCGGGGCGATGGCCTGGTAGGCGTCGCGCTGGTTGCTCTCGCAGACCACGTCGGCGCGCAGGCGCTGGGTGGCTTCCAGCGGGTGGGCCAGGGGCTCGATGCCCTGGGTGTCGACCGCCTGCATCTGATCGATCAGGCCGAGGATGTTGTTCAGGGTCGCGGTGGTTTGCGGAAGATCGCCTTCGTTCAGGCCCAGGCGGGCCAGGTGGGCGATTTTTTCCACCTCGGAGCGTTCAAGCGCCATCGGGGGTTCTCCAGTGGAAGTGTGATCGGGGTCTTGCTATGCGTGCCTGACGCAGGGAACGGATGTCGCGAGCCGGCGGTCAAAGGCCGCGATGTGCGGCTGCAAGGCCCGGAAAAACAGGCAATCTACCATATTGCCGCCTTGCTCAAAATCCCTGCCGTTGTTAGAGTTTGCCGCACTTTTTACCTGCGCGTTTTCGCGCTTTGCCTTTACCCACGCGTTGCCTAGGGTCCCTTTCCCCATGTTCAAGAAACTGCGTGGCATGTTTTCCAGCGATCTGTCGATCGACCTGGGCACTGCCAATACCCTCATTTATGTGCGCGAACGCGGCATCGTGCTGAACGAGCCGTCGGTGGTCGCCATCCGTACCCACGGTAACCAGAAAAGTGTCGTCGCCGTCGGTTCCGAGGCCAAGCGCATGCTCGGCCGTACCCCGGGCAACATCGCCGCCATCCGCCCGATGAAGGACGGCGTGATCGCCGACTTCAGCGTCTGCGAGAAGATGCTGCAGTACTTCATCAACAAGGTGCACGAGAACAGCTTCCTGCAGCCCTCGCCGCGCGTGCTGATCTGCGTGCCGTGCAAGTCGACCCAGGTCGAGCGCCGCGCCATCCGCGAATCGGCGCTCGGCGCCGGCGCCCGCGAAGTGTTCCTGATCGAAGAACCCATGGCCGCGGCCATCGGCGCCGGCCTGCCGGTGGAAGAAGCGCGCGGCTCGATGGTCGTCGACATCGGTGGCGGCACCACCGAAATCGCCCTGATCTCGCTGAACGGCGTGGTCTACGCCGAATCCGTGCGGGTCGGCGGCGACCGCTTCGACGAAGCCATCATCACCTACGTGCGCCGTAACTACGGCTCGCTGATCGGCGAATCCACCGCCGAGCGGATCAAGCAGGAAATCGGTACCGCCTACCCGGGCGGCGAAATCCGCGAAGTCGACGTGCGCGGCCGCAACCTGGCCGAGGGCGTGCCGCGCAGCTTCACCCTCAATTCCAACGAAGTGCTCGAGGCGCTGCAGGAATCCCTGGCGACCATCGTCCAGGCGGTCAAGAGCGCGCTGGAGCAGTCGCCGCCCGAGCTGGCCTCGGACATCGCCGAACGCGGCCTGGTGCTGACCGGCGGCGGTGCGCTGCTGCGCGACCTGGACAAGCTGCTGTCGCAGGAAACCGGCCTGCCGGTGATAGTCGCCGAAGACCCGCTGACCTGCGTCGCCCGTGGCGGCGGCAAGGCGCTGGAGATGATGGATCGCCACACCATGGACCTGCTGTCCTCGGAGTAATCCGACGCTCCAGCCGGGTCCGCCGTGCCGCCTTCGGGCGGCACGCGCATGTTCAAGCACTGCAGTACACTCGCCCCATTCCTTGCCGGATCGGTTTGTCTTTCGCATGAACTCGCGCGTCTTCCGCCCTCGCGGCGCACAAGGGGTCGGCCATTAAGCCGCTCTTCGCCAAAGGCCCCTCGCTGGGCATCCGCCTGCTGGTGCTGGCCGTGCTCTCGGCCGTGCTGATGGTGGTCGATGCCCGTTTCGAGGCGCTCAAGCCGCTGCGCAGCCAGCTGGGCCTGGTGCTGACGCCCTTCTACTGGCTGGCCGACCTGCCGGTGCGCGCCTGGGATGGCGCCACCCAGCAGATTTCCAGTCGCAGCGAACTGATGGCCGAGAACGAGAAGCTCAAGGCCGAGGCCCTGCTGCTGCAGCGCCGCCTGCAGAAGCTGGCCGCGCTGACCGAGCAGAACGTGCGCCTGCGCGAGCTGCTCAACTCGGCGGCGCTGTTGGACGAGGAAGTGCTGGTCGGCGAGCTGATCGGCGTCGACCCCAATCCCTATACCCACCGCATCCTCATCGACAAGGGCGAGAAGGACGGCGTATTCCTCGGCCAGCCGGTGCTCGACGCCCGCGGCCTGATGGGCCAGGTGGTGGAGATCATGCCCTACACCGCGCGGGTGCTGCTGCTCACCGACACCACCCACAGCATTCCGGTGCAGGTCAACCGCAGCGGCCTGCGCGCCATCGCCGTCGGCACCGGCAACCCGGAGCGCCTGGAACTGCGCCACGTGGCCGACACCGCCGACATCAAGGAGGGCGACCTGCTGGTCAGCTCCGGCATGGGCCAGCGCTTTCCCGCCGGTTACCCGGTGGCCACGGTCAAGGAAGTGATCCACGACTCCGGCCAGCCCTTCGCCATCGTCCGCGCCGTGCCCACTGCCGCGCTCAATCGCAGTCGCTACCTGCTGCTGGTGTTCTCCGATCAGCGCACCCCGGAACAGCGCGCCAACGATTCCGCTGAGGCCCAGGAAGCCGCCGACCGCGAGGCCGAGCAGGCGCGCAGCCAGGGCGCTGCGCCGGCCGCCGAGCCGCCGGCGGCTGCCGAGTCGGCCGCGGCCCCGGTGGCGTCGCCCGCCCCCGCAGAGGAGACCAACTGATGGTCGGCGTGCAACCGCGCAACGGCTGGGTGATCTGGCTCAGCCTGGCCTTCGGCCTGCTGCTCAGCGTCTCGCCGCTGCCGGAGTTCATGCAGATCGGCCGGCCGCTGTGGGTGGCGCTGCTGCTCACCTACTGGGTGCTGGCCCTGCCGCATCGGGTCGGCATGACCACCGCCTGGGTGCTCGGCCTGGCCCAGGACGTGCTGTTCGGCACCCTGCTCGGGCAGAACGCGCTGATCCTGACCCTGATCACCTTCCTGGTGCTGAGCCTGCACCAGCGCCTGCGCATGTTCCCCATGTGGCAGCAGAGCACCGTGCTGCTGGTGGTGTTCGGCCTGGCTCAGCTGGTGCAGCTGTGGCTCAATGCCCTGACCGGCAGCCGTCCGCCGACCCTGGCCTTCGTGCTGCCGGCGCTGGTCAGCGCGCTGCTCTGGCCTTGGGTCTGCGTCATCCTGCGCGGGTTGCACCAGCGCCTTAACGTCAACTGAGCGCGCCAGCTGCGGCCGGCCGCGCCTCGTCCGACAGGGAGAAGTTCGTATGGCCAAGCTGTTTCTGGCCTCTGCCTCGCCGCGCCGCCGCGAGCTGCTGGCGCAGATCGCCGTGCCCTGCGTCACGCAAATCGCCGCGATAGACGAAAATCCGTTGCCAGACGAGCCCGCCGTCGCCTATGTAGAGCGCCTGGCGCGGGAAAAGGCGCGCGCCGGTCTGGCCGCCCTGAGCGAGTCAGCCGATGCCGTGGTGCTCGGCGCCGATACCGCGGTGGTGCTCGATGGGCGCATCCTCGGCAAACCGGCCGATTTCGCCGAGTCGCGCGCCATGCTGCAGGCGCTGTCCGGGCGTAGCCATCAGGTACTGACCGCGGTGGCGCTGGCCGGTGGCGGACGCGAGGCGGCGCGGGTGGTGGCCAGCAGCGTGACCTTCCGCGCCCTGAGCGAGCGCGAGATCGAAGCCTACTGGGCCAGCGGCGAGCCGTGCGACAAGGCCGGCAGCTATGGTATCCAGGGGCTGGCGGCGGTATTCGTCAGCCGCCTCGAAGGCAGCTATTCGGCGGTGGTCGGCCTGCCGCTGTGCGAGACGGCCGAGTTGCTCGGCGAATTCGGCATTGCCTGCTGGCAGTTGCCGGCCCAGCGCTAAACTTGCGGCAGCGCGCCGCCCAATCCAGCGGGATGGATGCATGAGCGAAGAGATTCTGATCAATATCACGCCGATGGAATCGCGCGTGGCGGTGGTGGAAAACGGCGTGCTGCAGGAAGTGCACGTCGAACGCACGCAGAAGCGCGGCATCGTCGGCAACATCTACAAGGGCAAGGTGGTGCGCGTGCTGCCGGGCATGCAGGCGGCGTTCGTCGACATCGGCCTGGAGCGCGCGGCCTTTATCCACGCCTCGGAAATTTCCACCCGCGAGGGCGCCGCGGTGGAGTCGATCAGCGCCCTGGTGCATGAGGGCCAGGCCCTGGTGGTACAGGTGACCAAGGACCCCATCGCCAGCAAGGGCGCGCGCCTGACCACCCAGCTGTCGATTCCCTCGCGCTACCTGGTGTACATGCCGCGCACCAGCCACGTCGGCATCTCGCTGAAGATCGAGGACGAGGCCGAGCGCGAGCGGCTCAAGCAGGTGGTCGCCGACTGCGTGGCGGCCGAGGGCATCGAGGAGGCCGGCGGCTTTATCCTGCGCACCGCCGCCGAAGGCGCCGGCGCCGACGAGATCCTCATCGACATCCGTTACCTGCGCCGGCTGTGGGACCAGATCGCCGCGCAGATCCAGAACGCCAAGGCGCCCTCGGTGATCTACGAGGACCTGTCGCTGGCCCTGCGTACCCTGCGCGACCTGGTCAGCCCGCGCACCGAGAAGATCCGCGTCGACTCGCGCGAGACCTTCCAGAAGATCACCCAGTTCGTCGCCGAGCTGATGCCGGAGATCGCCGACCGTCTCGAGCACTACCCCGGCGAGCGGCCGATCTTCGACCTCTACGGCGTCGAAGACGAGATCCAGCGCGCGCTGGAGCGCAAGGTGCCGCTTAAGTCCGGCGGCTACCTGATCGTCGACCCGGCCGAGGCGATGAGCACCATCGACGTCAACACCGGCGCCTTCGTCGGCCACCGCACCCTCGAAGAGACCATCTTCAAGACCAACCTCGAGGCGGCCACCGCCATCGCCCGTCAGCTGCGTCTGCGCAACCTGGGCGGGATCATCATCATCGATTTCATCGACATGGAAGACGAGGAGCACCAGCGCCAGGTGCTGCGCACCCTGGAGAAGCAGCTGGAGCGCGACCACGCCAAGACCAACATCATCGGCATCACCGAGCTGGGGCTGGTGCAGATGACCCGCAAGCGCACCCGCGAGAGCCTCGAACAGGTGCTCTGCGAGCCGTGCAGCGCATGCCAGGGCCGCGGCAAGCTGAAGACGGCGGAGACCATCTGCTACGAGATCTTCCGCGAGATCCTGCGCGAGGCGCGCGCCTACCAGGCCGAGGGCTACCGGGTGCTGGCCAACCAGAAGGTGGTCGACCGCCTGCTCGACGAGGAGTCGGGCAATGTCGCCGATCTGGAGGCCTTTATCGGCCGCACCATCAAGTTCCAGGTGGAAACCATGTACTCCCAGGAACAGTACGATGTGGTGCTGCTCTGAGGCGCCGCTGAGATGAACGCGCTGGCCCGTCTGTTCATGGCCCTGCTGCGCTGGGGCCTGGGGCTCTGTGCCGCGCTGCTGGTGCTGGCGGCGCTGTACGTCAGCCTGGGCCGCGAGCTGGTGCCGCTGGTCGCCGAGTACCGCCTGGAGGCGGAGAACCGCGCCGGCGCCGCGCTCGGCGTGCCGGTGCGCATCGGTGCGCTGGAAGGGCAGTGGCAGGGCTTCGCCCCCTTGCTGGTGGCGCGCGACGTGCAGGTCGGCGATGGCGAGCAGCGCCTGGTGCTGGACCGGGTGCGGGTGGTGCCGGACCTGCTGGCCAGCCTGCTGGCACGGCGCGCGCGCATCGGCCACCTGCAACTGACCGGTTTGCAGCTGCACGTGCAGCAGCAGGACGACGGCAGCTGGCGCCTGCAGGGCCTGCCCGACGGGCCGCAGGGCGGGCGCGCCGACGTCGCCGAGCTGCTGCAACGGCTGCGCGTGGTGCAGCGCCTGAGCCTGGTGGACAGCCAGCTGGTGCTGCAGGCCGCCGGACAGGAGCCGCTGAAACTCAGTTACCTCAACCTCAGCCTGCGTTACGGCGTCAACCGCCAGCGTCTCGACGCCCGCCTGCTGCTGCCCGACGGCCAGCCGCTGAGCCTGCAGCTGCGTACCCGCATGCAGCCGCAGCAGTGGCGGCAGACCCAGGCCGAGCTCTACCTGAGTTTGCCGCAGAGCGACTGGGCCGCCTGGCTGCCGCCGCGCCTGACCGCCGCCTGGCAGGTGCAGCGCCTGCAGGCCGGCGGCGAGCTGTGGCTGAGCAGTCGCGGCGGCGAGTTGCAGCGCGGCGCGCTGCGCCTGCATGCGCCGCAGGTGCGCGGCGGCTACGCCGAGCGCGAGGCGGTGAGCCTGGAGGATCTGGCCTTCAACGCCTATTTCCAGCGCGGCGAGGCGGGGATACAGGTGCAGCTCGATTCCCTGGCCTTCAACCAGGGCGAGCGGCGCATCGGCGAGCTGCACCTGGCCCTGAGTCAGAGCCACGCCGGCAGCGACGACGAGCGCTGGCAGCTGCGCGCCGACCGCTTCGACCTGGCCGCCTGGGCGCCGCTGGTCCAGGCCCTGGCGCCGCTGCCGGAGGTCGCCGAGCAGACGCTGGCCGGGCTGGCCCCGGTGGGCGGCGTGGCCAACCTGCAGCTGGACTACCAGCCGCGCCGCGAGGGCGCCGCGCGTCTGCAGTTCGCCGCCAACCTGGAGCGGGTCGGCATCGCCGCCTACCGCGGCGCGCCGGCGGCCGAGAACGTCAGCGGCAGCGTGTCGGGGAACCCGTTTCAGGGCGAGTTGCGCCTCAATAGCGAGAATTTCGCCCTGCACCTGGATCAGCTGTTCCCTGCCCCCTGGCGTTACCGTCACGCCCAGGCGCGGCTGAGCTGGGCCTGGAACGACGATGGCCTGACCCTGGCCAGCCCCTATATGCGCCTGGACGGCGAGGAAGGGCAGCTCGCCGGCGACATGCTGATCCGCCTGCGCCGCGACCCCGACGCCGAGGACTACATGGACCTGCGCGTCGGCCTGCGCGACGGCGATGCGGCCTACACCGAGAAATACCTGCCGACCCGCTCGCCGGGCATGAGCGCCGAACTGAGCCGCTGGCTGCAGAGCGCGATCCGCGCCGGCAAGGTGGAGGAGGGCTACTTCCAGTACCAGGGTTCGCTGAACAAGGGCGCGGCCATCACGGCGCGCAGCCTCAGCCTGTTCTTCCAGGTGGCGGAGGCCGAGCTGGCCTTCCAGCCCGGCTGGCCGGCGCTGCGCGAAGGCCGCGGCCAGGTGCTGATCGAGGACGACGGCGTACGCGTGCGCCTGCAGCAGGGGCGCCTGCTGGACAGCCAGGTGAGCGCGGTCAGCGCCGCTATCCCGCTGCTGCACAACGGCCAGCCGCCGCGCCTGCAGCTCGACGGCGAGGTGAGCAGCAGCCTGGGCGACGCCCTCAAGCTGCTGCAGGAGGCGCCGCTGGGCACCGCCGAGCTGTTCGCCGGCTGGCAGGGCGAGGGCCCGCTGGCCGGGCGCCTGCAGCTGGACATCCCGCTGGCCAAGGGCGCGCCGCCCGGCGTGGTGGTGGACTTCGCCACCGAAGGCGCGCGCCTCGAGCTGGTCAATCCCGCCCTGCAACTGAGCCAGATCCAGGGGGCATTCCGTTTCAACAGCGCCAGCGGCCTGAGTGCGCCGGACGTGCGGGCCCAGGTGTTCGGCCGCCAGGTGCGCGGCAGCATCAGCGCCGAAGGCGCGCGGGGACGGACACGCACCCTGTTCGATCTGCGCGGCCAGGCCGAGGTGGAGACCCTGCGTCAGTGGCTCGGCATCGAGCAGAGCCTGCCGCTCAGCGGCTTGCTGCCCTACCGCCTGCGCCTGACCCTGGACGGCGATGACAGCCAGCTGCGCGTCGACTCCAATCTCAAGGGCGTGGCCATCGACCTGCCGCCGCCCTTCGCCAAGGCGGCCGGCGAGGAGCGCTACGCCGACTGGCGCATGACCCTGGCCGGCCGCGAGCGGCGCTACTGGTTCGACTACCAGAACCTGGCCAGCCTGGCCCTGGCCGCGCCGCCGGGCGAGCTGAGCCAGGGGCGCGGCGAGCTGATGCTCGGCGGCACCCCGGCGCGGCTGCCCAGCAGCCAGGGCCTGCGCCTGCGCGGCCGGCTCGACGAGCTGGACTGGGACGCCTGGCAGCAGGTGCGCCAGCGTCATGCGGTGAGCGTGGACGCCGAGAGCCAGCGCCTGTTCAAGGACGCCCAGCTGCGGATCGAGCGTTTCCGCGGCTTCGGCGGCGAGCTCAACGATCTGCAAGTGGGCCTGGCGCGCGAGGGCCAGGCCTGGGCCCTGCAACTGGACAGCGAACTGGCGGCCGGCCGCGTGCTGCTGGCCGATGCGGCGGAGACGCCGATTCGCGTGGAGCTCGATTACCTGCGCCTGCCGCCCGCCGATCCGGACAAGCCGGCGGATGCGCCGGACCCGCTGGCGGCCGTCGACCCGCGGCAGATTCCGGCGCTGGATATCCGCATCGGCGAGGTGCGGCGCGGCGCCAAGATTCTCGGTTCCTGGTCGCTGCAGGCGCGCCCGGAGGCGGACGGCGTGCGTTTCGACCAGCTCGATCTTGACCTGCAGGGCCTCAAGGTCGGCGGCAGTGCCGGCTGGCGCGGCGCGCCGGGGGCTACGCGCAGCTGGTACCAGGGCCGTCTGCAGGGCAAGGACCTGGCCAAGGTGCTGCTGGCCTGGGGCTATGCCCCCAGCGCCACCAGCGAGAGCTTCCGCCTGGATATCGACGGCAACTGGCCGGGCTCGCCGGCCTGGCTGTCGCTCAAGCGCTTCTCCGGCAGCCTGGAACCGGCGCTGCGCAACGGCCAGTTCGTCGAGGTGCAGGGTTCGGCGCAGGCGCTGCGGGTGTTCGGCCTGCTCAATTTCGACTCCATCGGCCGCCGCCTGCGCCTGGATTTTTCCGACCTGCTCGGCAAGGGCCTGAGCTACGACCGGGTCAAGGGGCGGCTGCAGGCCAACGACGGCCTGTTCGTCACCCGCGAGCCGATCGTGCTGAGCGGCCCGTCGAGCAACCTGGAGCTCAACGGCAACCTCGACATGCGTAACGAGCGGATCGACGCCAAGCTGCTGGTGACCCTGCCGGTGACCAACAACCTGCCGCTGGCCGCGCTGATCGTCGGCGCCCCGGCCATCGGCGGCGCGCTGTTCGTCGTCGACAAGCTGCTCGGCGACCGCGTGGCGCGCTTCGCCAGCGTGCAGTACGACGTCAAGGGCCCCATGCAGAGTCCGCAGATCAGTTTTGACAAGCCTTTCGAGAAACCCAGGTAAGCTGTCAGCCATCCGCTTCCATCCCATATCGGGTATGCCATGACCTTTGCCGTGATCCAGATGGTCAGTCAGGACGACGTGCTGGCCAATTTGACCCAGGCCCGCCAACTGCTGGAACAGGCGGCGGCCGGCGGCGCGCGCCTGGCGGTGCTGCCGGAGAACTTCGCCGCCATGGGCCGCCGCGACCTGGCCGCGCTCGGCCGTGCCGAGGCGCTGGGCCAGGGGCCGATCCTGCCCTGGTTGCAACGGGCCGCGCGCGACCTCAAGTTGTGGATAGTCGCCGGCACCCTGCCGCTGCCGCCGGACGAGGCGCCCGAGGCCAAGCCGCATGCCTGTTCGCTGCTGATCGACGACGCCGGCCAGCGGGTGGCGCGCTACGACAAGCTGCACCTGTTCGACGTCGAAGTGGCCGACAACCGTGGCAGCTACCGCGAGTCGGACGACTTCGCCCATGGCCAGCGCATCGTGGTCGCCGATACCCCGGTCGGCCGCCTGGGCCTGAGCGTCTGCTACGATCTGCGCTTTCCCGAGCTGTACGGCGCGCTACGCCAGGCCGGCGCCGAGCTGATCAGCGCGCCCTCGGCCTTCACCGCGGTGACCGGCGCCGCGCACTGGCAGGTGCTGGTGCGCGCCCGCGCCATCGAGACCCAGTGCTATGTGCTGGCGGCGGGGCAGGGTGGCGAGCACCCCGGGCCGCGGCAGACCTTCGGTCATTCGGCCATCGTCGACCCCTGGGGCCGCGTGCTGGCCGAGCAGGATCAGGGCCAGGCGGTGCTGCTGGCCAGCCGCGACGGCGCCGAGCAGGCGGCGATCCGGCAACGCATGCCGGTGCAGGCGCACCGCAGAATTCTTTCATCGGACGCCGTGCGTCCGATTGCAGTGGAGTGACCATGAACCCGATGCTGATGTCCGTCAGCGAGCACCTGCTCGCCCCCGGCAACCTGACCCTCGACAGCCTGCCCGGCGTGCTCGGCGAACTCGCCGGCCCGGGGATCGACGCCGCCGACCTGTATTTCCAGAGCCAGGTCTCGGAAACCTGGGTGCTGGAGGACGGCATCGTCAAGGAGGGCAGCTTCAACCTCGACCAGGGCGTCGGTGTGCGCGCCCAGTCCGGCGAGAAGACCGGCTTCGCCTACAGCAACGCCATCACCCTGGATGCCCTGCGCCAGGCGGCTCGCGCCGCCCGCTCGATCTCCCGCGCCGGGCAGCAGGGCCGCGTGCAGGCCTTCGCCAGCCCGCAGGTCAGTGCCCTCTACGCACCGGACAACCCCCTGGACGTGCTCGGCCGCGCCGAGAAGGTCGAGCTGCTGCAACGCATCGACCGCGCCACCCGCGCCCTCGATCCGCGCATCAAGCAGGTCACCGTGAGCCTGGCCGGGGTCTGGGACCGGGTGCTGGTGGCCGCCCACGACGGCAGCCTGAGCGCCGACGTGCGCCCGCTGGTGCGTTTCAACGTCAGCGTCATAGTCGAGCACAACGGCCGTCGCGAGCGCGGCGGCCATGGCGGCGGCGGGCGCACCGACTACCGCTATTTCCTCGAAGAGGATCGCGCCATGGGCTATGCCCGCGAGGCGCTGCGCCAGGCCCTGGTCAACCTCGAGGCGATTCCCGCGCCGGCCGGCACCCTGCCGGTGGTGATGGGCGCCGGCTGGTCCGGCGTGCTGCTGCACGAGGCGGTCGGCCACGGCCTGGAGGGCGACTTCAACCGCAAGGGCAGCTCGGCCTACAGTGGCCGCATCGGCGAGCGGGTCGCCTCCAGCCTGTGCACCATAGTCGACGACGGCACCCTGGAAGGGCGCCGCGGCTCGCTCAGCGTCGACGACGAGGGCACGCCGACCCAGTGCACCACGCTGATCGAGAACGGCGTGCTCAAGGGCTACATGCAGGACAAGCTCAACGCCCGCCTGATGGGCGTGGCGCGCACCGGCAACGGCCGCCGCGAGTCCTACGCGCACCTGCCGATGCCGCGCATGACCAACACCTACATGCGGGCCGGGCAGAGCGACCCGGAGGAGATCATCCGTTCGGTGAAGAAGGGCATCTACTGCGCCAACCTCGGCGGCGGCCAGGTCGACATCACCAGCGGCAAGTTCGTCTTCTCCACCAGCGAGGCCTACCTGATCGAGGACGGCCGGATCACCGCGCCGGTCAAGGGCGCGACCCTGATCGGCAACGGCCCGGAGGCCATGAGTCGGGTGTCGATGGTGGGCAACGACCTGGCCCTGGACAGCGGCGTCGGTACCTGCGGCAAGGACGGCCAGTCGGTGCCGGTGGGCGTCGGCCAGCCGACCCTGAAGATCGACGCCATCACCGTCGGCGGGACGGGGGCGTAGGTTGGGTTGAGGAGCCTGCGACCAAGCCCAACAGGGAGCGCGCAGCGCTCCGCCCGGCGTTCAACTGCCGGGCCTTTTTCGGCTCGGCGCGCATCTGTTGGGCTTCGCTGTGCTCAGCCCAACCTACCGGCGTTACGGATGGAGGTTATCAACGCAGGCCGCGCTGCATTTCGTCCAGTTCGCGGATGTACTTGAACACCTTGCGCGCGGCGGCGGGCGGCTTGTTGTGCGCCGCCTCGTGCTGGGCATGGCGGATCAACCCGCGCAGGTGCTGGCGGTCGGCGTCCGGGTACTGGCCGATAAAGCCTTCCAGGGCCTCGTCGCCGCCGGCGATCAGGCGGTCGCGCCAACGCTCGAGGGCATGGAAGCGCTCGTTGTATTCGCGGGTGGAGCTGTCCACCTGGTCGAGCATGGCGAGGATCGCCTCGACATCCTGTTCGCGCATCAGCTTGCCGATGAACTGGATATGGCGTTTGCGCGCGGCGTTGGCGGTGTGTTTCGGCGCTTCGGCCAGGGCACGGCGCAGGGCGTCGGTCAGCGGCATCTTGGCCAGCAGGTCCGGCTTGAGCGTGGTCAGGCGCTCGCCGAGTTCCTGCAGGGCATGCAGCTCGCGTTTGACCTGGGATTTACTCTTCTCCAGGGAGAAGTCGTCGAAGGAATCAGACATGGGGCGGGTCCAGTGGGAAACGCCGCCATGATAGCAGTAGGGGCAGCTTCAAGCCGCACGCTTCAAGCGGCAAGATGGGAGCGGACTCGGCTGTTGCTTGTGGCTTGCAGCTTATTTTGAGAATCGGAGTGGTTATGAGTGAAGTAGAGGTGATCGGCCCGCAGGCCCTGCCCCAGTTGCAGGCGCAGGTCGAAGAGATTCTCGCCGAGGCCAAGCGCCAGGGCGCCAGCGCCTGCGAGGTGGCGGTGTCCGCCGGCCAGGGACTGTCCACCACGGTGCGTCAGGGCGAGGTGGAAACCGTCGAGTTCAATCGCGATCAGGGCTTCGGCATCACCCTCTACGTCGGCCAGCGCAAGGGCTCGGCGAGCACCTCGGCCACCGGCAGCGCGGCGATCCGCGAGACGGTGGCGGCAGCGCTGGCGATTGCCGGGCACGCCAGCGAGGACGAATGCGCCGGCCTGGCCGATGCCGCGCTGATGGCCCGTGAGCTGCCCGAGCTGGATCTCTACCATCCCTGGTCGATCAGCCCCGAGCAGGCCGTGGAGCAGGCGCTGGTCTGCGAGGCGGCGGCCTTTGCCGCCGATGCCCGGGTCAACAACGCCGACGGCACCAGCCTCAACACCCACCAGGGCTGCCGCGTCTACGGCAACAGCCATGGCTTCGTCGGCGGTTACGCCAGCACCCGCCACAGCCTGAGCTGCGTGATGATCGCCGGCGGCGAAGGGCAGATGCAGCGCGACTACTGGTACGACGTCAACCGCCAGGGCGAGCTGCTCGCCGAAGCCGGCGAGATCGGCCGGCGCGCCGCGCTGCGCGCGGTGAGCCGCCTCGGCGCGCGCCCGGTGCCGACCTGCGAGGTGCCGGTGCTGTTCGCCGCCGAGCTGGCCGGCGGCCTGTTCGGCCACCTGCTGGCGGCGATCTCCGGCGGCAACC
Source organism: Pseudomonas sp. AOB-7 (assembly GCF_003696305.1). GTDB lineage: Bacteria > Pseudomonadota > Gammaproteobacteria > Pseudomonadales > Pseudomonadaceae > Aquipseudomonas. Next base: position 188,089 of record NZ_RFFK01000006.1, read on the forward strand.
TGTACCGCCATTCCTCCTTCCTCGAAGGTGCGCTGGGCCAGCGCCTGTTCCCCGAATGGCTGAGCCTCGACGAGCGCCCGCACCTGCCGCGGGCGCTGGGCAGCGCTGCCTTCGACGGCGACGGCCTGGCCACCTACGCCAAGTCCTTCGTCGACAAGGGCGAGCTGGTGTCCTATGTGCTCGGCACCTATTCCGGACGCAAGCTGGGCTTGCCGAGCACGGCCAACTCCGGCGGCGCGCACAACCTGTTCGTCAGCCATGGCGAGGAGGACCAGCAGGCGCTGATTCGCCGCATGGGCCGCGGCCTGCTGGTCACCGAGCTGATGGGCCAGGGCCTGAACCTGGTGACCGGCGACTATTCGCGCGGCGCCGCCGGTTTCTGGGTGGAGAACGGCGAGATCCAGTTCCCGGTGCAGGAGGTGACCATCGCCGGCAACCTGCGCGACATGTTCCGCCAGATCGTCGCGGTCGGCCGCGACCTGGAACGGCGCGGCAATATCTGCACCGGCTCGGTGCTGATCGAGAAGATGACCGTCGCCGGCAGATGAGATGGGCCGAAACGACAAGGCCACCCGCGGGTGGCCTTGTGGTTTTTGGGGGGTTACTCGCCTTCCTCGAAGTAGTTCTCGATCAGGCCGACCAGCGCGTCCAGCGCCTCGTGATCCTGCTCGCCCTCGGTGTGCAGGTGCACCGGGGTGCCCTTGCCGGCCGCCAGCATCATCACCGCCATGATGCTCTTGCCGTCCACCAGGCTGTCGCTGGAGCGACCGATGCGCACCTGGCAGGGGTAGGTGCTGGCCACGCCGACGAACTTGGCGGCTGCGCGGGCGTGCAGGCCGAGCTTGTTGATGATGGTGATTTCACGGGCTGGCATCGCGGCGGAGTTCCTTAGCTGAGGTCGCGGTGACGCACCTGGACGTTCTTCAGCGGTTTTTTCAGCGCCTGGCTCAGGCGGTTGGCCAGGTATACCGAGCGATGATGACCGCCGGTGCAGCCGATGGCGATGGTGACATAGGCACGGTTGCTGGCGGCGAAGCGCGGCAGCCATTTCTCCAGGTAGGCGAGGATGTCCTGGTACATTTCCTCGACCTCCGGTTGCGCCGCCAGGTAGTCGACCACCGGCTGCTGCAGCCCGGAGAAGTCGCGCAGTTCCGGCTTCCAGTAGGGGTTGGGCAGGCAGCGCGCGTCGAACACCAGGTCGGCGTCCACCGGCATGCCGCGCTTGAAACCGAAGGATTCGATCAGGAAGGCGGTGCCCGGCTCAGGCTGGCCCAGCAGGCGCAGCTTGAGGCTGTCGCGCAGCTGGTAGAGGTTGAGGTGGGTGGTGTCGATCTTCAGGTCGGCCAGGTCGACGATGGGCGCCAGCACCTGGCTCTCGTCGGCGATGGCCTCGGCCAGCGAGCGGTTCTCGTCGGTCAGCGGATGGCGCCTGCGGGTTTCCGAGAAGCGCTTGAGCAGGGTCTCGTCTTCGGCGTCGAGGTAGAGGATGTCGCAGCGGATGTTGCGCTGGCGCACCTGTTCGAGCAGTTCCGGGAAGCGCTTGAGGTGGCTCTGCAGGTTGCGCGCGTCGATCGACACCGCCACCTGCGGCAGCAGCATCTCGGTGTTGAGCAGGGCGCGTTCGGCCAGATCCGGCAGCAGGCCGGCGGGCAGGTTGTCGATGCAGTAGAAGCCGTTGTCCTCAAGTACATCGAGGGCGGTGCTCTTGCCCGAGCCGGAGCGACCGCTGACGATGATCAGGCGCATGCTTATTGACCGTTCTGGATGTCCACGACCACCTGGTACAGATCCGCGCTGGCCGGGGCCTGGCGCAGACGTTCGCGGACGTCCTGGCGATCGAGCATGCTCGCGATCTGGCGCAGCAGTTCGAGGTGGGCGTCGGTGGCCGCTTCCGGCACCAGCAGGACGAACAGCAGGTCGACCGGGGCGCCGTCGATGGCGTCGAAGTCCACTGCGGTGTCCAGGCGCAGCACCGCGCTGATCGGCGCGCTGCAGCCGGCCAGGCGACAGTGGGGAATGGCGATGCCGTTGCCGAAGCCGGTGGAGCCGAGCTTCTCGCGGGCGATCAGGCTTTCGAAGATGTCCTGGGCATCCAGGTCGGGCAGGTCGCGTGCCACCAGATTGGCGATCTGTTCGAGCACGCGTTTCTTACTGCCGCCCGGCACGTTCACCAGGGAACGGCCGGGGGTCAGGATGTTTTCAAGTCGGATCATGGATGGGGAATGTCAGCGGGCCGTGGCGCCTTGCAGGCGTTCGAGCTGCTTTTCCTTGTGCTTGATGAGTTGACGGTCGAGTTTGTCGGCCAACAGGTCGATGGCGGCGTACATGTCTTGGTGTTCGGCGTTGGCGACTACCTCGCCGCCGGCGACGTGCAGGGTAGCTTCGATCTTCTGCTTGAGCTTCTCGACCTCCATGGTCACCTGAACGTTGGTGATCTTGTCGAAGTGGCGTTCCAATCGGCCGAGTTTCTCGCCGATATAGTCACGCAGGGCGTCGGTCACATCCAGCTGGTGTCCACTGATGTTGACTTGCATACCGCTTTCTCCTTGTTGCCTTGTGTAAGAGGCGGGTCCTATGCGACCCGCCGCCGGAACACTTTGGCTTGGAAGCGAGAGGCTTCCAATCGATCTGGCCTACATCAGTCGCTTGCGCTCGCTGGAGGGCGCTATGCCGAGGGATTCGCGGTACTTGGCGACTGTCCGACGGGCGACTTGGATGCCTTGTGCCTCCAGTAAACCAGCGATCTTGCTGTCGCTCAACGGCTTTTTCGCGTTTTCTGCGGCAACCAGTTTTTTGATGATGGCGCGGATCGCGGTGGACGAGCATTCGCCCCCCTCGGCGGTGCTGACGTGGCTGGAGAAGAAGTATTTCAGCTCGTAAATGCCGCGCGGGGTGTGCATGAATTTCTGCGTGGTGACCCGCGAGATGGTCGACTCGTGCATGCCCACCGCCTCGGCGATATCGTGCAGTACCAGGGGCTTCATCGCCTCGTCGCCGTAGTCGAGGAAGCCGCGCTGGTGCTCGACGATCTGCGTGGCGACCTTCATCAGCGTCTCGTTGCGGCTCTGCAGGCTCTTGATGAACCAGCGCGCTTCCTGCAGCTGGTTGCGCATGAAGGTGTTGTCGGCGCTGGAGTCGGCGCGTTTGACGAAGCCGGCGTACTGCGGGTTGACCCGCAGGCGCGGCATGGCCTCCTGGTTCAGCTCCACCAGCCAGCGGTCGTTGTGCTTGCGCACGATGACGTCGGGCACCACGTACTCCGGCTCGCTGGACTCGATCTGCGAACCCGGGCGCGGGTTGAGGCGCTGGATCAGGTCGATGACCTGCTTGAGCTCGTCTTCCTTGAGCTTGCTGCGGCGCATCAGCTGGGCGTAGTCGCGGCTGCCGAGCAGCTCCAGGTAGTCGCCGACCACGCGCTGGGTCTCGCTCAGCCAAGGCGTGCCGGCGGGCAGCTGGCGCAGTTGCAGCAGCAGGCATTCGCGCAGGTCGCGGGCGCCAATGCCGGCCGGCTCGAACTGCTGGATGCGGTGCAGCACCACTTCCACCTCGTCCAGCTCGACGTCCAGCTCGGGGTCGAAGGATTCGGCGACTTCCTCGAGGCTTTCTTCCAGGTAGCCGTCGTTGTTGATGCAGTCGATCAGGGTGGCGGCGATCAGTCGATCCTTGTCCGACATCGGCGCCAGATTCAGTTGCCAGAGCAGATGACTGTGCAGACTTTCACCATTGGAGGTGCGGGTGGTGAAGTCCCACTCGTCGTCGTCGTTGCTCGGCAGGCTGCTGGCGCTGGTCTGGTAGACGTCTTCCCAGGCGGTATCGACCGGCAGCTCGTTGGGGATGCGTTCGCCCCATTCGCCCTCTTCCAGGTTGTCGACCGTGGGGGTCGTTTCCTGGTAGCTGTCTTCCTTGTTCGGAGTGGGCGCGGCGCTTTCCGCGCCGTCGGCCATGGGGTCGCTGTTGTCGAAGTCGTCGCCGTCTTCCTGGCGCTCGAGCATGGGGTTGGACTCCAGTGCCTCCTGGATTTCCTGTTGCAGGTCCAGGGTCGACAGTTGGAGGAGGCGGATAGCCTGTTGCAGCTGCGGGGTCATCGTCAGCTGCTGGCCCATCTTGAGGACTAGCGATGGTTTCATTGCAGACCTTAATTCACCGGCGGGTTACGCCTTCCACTACAGGGCGCCGCGGCGCCACCAGGAAGCAAATTATATGCCTGAACTTCTCGGCTTTGCCTAGGGCTTGCCATATTTCTGTAGTGAAATAGCGGGCGAGCTACAGGCGGAATTCGTGGCCCAGGTACACCTCTTTCACCGTCTGGTTGGCGAGGATGGTCTCGGCGTCGCCCTCGGCGATCAGCTGGCCATCGTTGACGATGTAGGCGGTTTCGCAGATGTCCAGGGTCTCGCGTACGTTGTGATCGGTGATCAGGATGCCGATGCCCTTGGTCTTGAGGTGATGGATGATCTGCTTGATGTCGCCCACCGAGATCGGGTCGACGCCGGCGAAGGGCTCGTCGAGCAGGATGAACTTGGGGTTGGTGGCCAGGGCGCGGGCGATTTCCACGCGGCGGCGCTCGCCGCCGGACAGGCTCATGCCGAGGCTGTCGGCGATGTGGTGGATGTGGAATTCCTGCAGCAGGTTTTCCAGCTCCGCCTGGCGGCCGGCGCGGTCCAGGTCCTTGCGCGTCTCGAGGATGGCCATGATGTTGTCGGCCACCGACAGCTTGCGGAAGATCGAGGCTTCCTGCGGCAGGTAGCCGATCCCGGCGCGGGCGCGGCCGTGCATGGGCTGGTGGCTGACGTCGAGGTCGTCGATGCGCACGCGGCCCTGATCGGCGCGCACCAGGCCGACGATCATGTAGAAGCAGGTGGTCTTGCCGGCGCCGTTGGGGCCGAGCAGGCCGACGATCTGCCCGCTCTCGATGCTCAGGCTGACGTCGCGGACGACCTGGCGGCCCTTGTAGCTCTTGGCCAGGTGTTGGGCTTTGAGAATGGCCATTACTGCTGTGCCTGCTGGTCCGCGGGTTTGTTCTTCGGCTGGATGATCATGTCGATGCGCGGGCGCGGCACGCTAACGTTGGTGCCCGTGGCGCGGCCGGCGTTGACGATCTGGCGCTGGGTGTCGTAGACGATCTTCTCGCCCTCGAAGGTGTTGCCTTCCTGGATCACCTTGGCCTGGTCGATCAGCACGATGCGTTCGTTGCTGGCGAAATACTGGATGGTCAGGCCGTAGGCCTTGACGATTTCCTTGTCCGCCGCCGGCTTCTGCTCGTAGTAGGCCGGTTTGCCCACCGAGGTGAACACGTCGATGTCGCCGCTGGCGGTCTGGGTGATGGTCACGGTGTCGCCGGTGATCTTCAGGGTGCCCTGGGTGATGATCACGGAGCCGCGGTAGACCGCCACGCCCTGCTTGTCGTCCAGCTCGGCGCTGTCGGCCTGGATGCGGATCGGCTGCTCGCGGTCGGACGGCAGGGCCCAGGCCGCCGCGCTTCCCAATGCGGCGCCGAGGCTGAGAATCAGGGGGAGGGTGTTAACGAACCTCATGCTGGCCTCTTACGTTGGACTGCAGGAGCATCCTGCCGTCGTTCAAGTACGCTTTCATTCCTTGTGCCGTGGTCACCCCGTTGGCCGCGACGATTCTAACGGCTTGCTCGGTCTGCGCATATTCCTTGTCGGGAATCACGGTCATGCGGCTGCTGGTGATGATGGTCGGGCGGCCCTTGGCGTCGGTGCGGGCGACGCGCACGTCGTCGATCAGTTCCACCTCGACGCCGCCGGGGGAGACCTCGGCGCGCTGGCTGGTGACCTTCCACGGCAGTTCGCTGCCGCGGTACAGGTCGAGCTTGGGCATGCTGACCAGGGTGATGTCGCTGGCCTTGACGTGCTCGAGCTTGTCCGCGGTCATGCGGTAGTGCAGCTTGCCGTCGTCCTGGAACTGCACGGTGCGCGCGCCGACCACGTAGAAGTCCACGGCGTTGTCGCTGTCTGCCGGCTGGGCCTGGCGGTCGCCGTCGGGGGCGATGTTCCAGTAGCCGAGCGCCGCGACCACGACGGCGATCAGGGCGAAGATCAGGTAGTTGAGGGCTTTACGCAGCATGCTGTGCTCTACAGGTAGGCGGCTTGGGCCGCATCCAGCGTGCCCTGGGCACGCATGATCAGTTCGCAGAATTCCCGCGCCGCGCCGTCGCCGCCGCGCGCCTGGGTCACGCCATGGGCATGCTGGCGGACGAAGGCGTCGGCGCTGGCCACGGCCATGCCCAATCCGACCCGGCGAATCACCGGAAGATCCGGCAGGTCGTCGCCCAGGTAGGCGACCTGCTCGTAGCTTAGGCCCAGTTCGGCGAGCAGGCCGTCGAGCACCACGAGTTTGTCCTCGCGGCCCTGGAACAGGTGCTGGATGCCGAGGTTGTTGGCGCGGCGCTCGACCACTGGGGTCTTGCGCCCGCTGATGATCGCGGTGCGCACGCCGGAGGCGATCAGCAGTTTGATGCCGTGGCCGTCCAGGGTGTTGAAGGTCTTGAACTCGCTGCCGTCCTCGAGGAAGTACAGGCGGCCATCGGTGAGCACGCCGTCGACGTCGAAGATTGCCAGCTTGATCGCGCGGGCGCGGCGCAACAGGTCGTTCATCACATCACCCCCGCGCGCAGCAGGTCGTGCATGTTCAGCGCGCCGACCGGTTGGTCCTGCTCGTCGACTACCACCAGGGCGTTGATCTTGTGGTCCTCCATGATCTTCAGCGCCTCGGCGGCGAGCATCTCGGCGCGGGCGGTCTTGCCGTGCGGGGTCATCACCTCGTCGATCAGCGCCTGGCGCACGTCGATGCCCTTGTCCAGGGTGCGGCGCAGGTCGCCGTCGGTGAAGATGCCGGCCAGGCGGCCGTCGTCTTCCAGCACCACGGTCATGCCCAGGCCCTTCTGGGTCATTTCCAGCAGGGCGTCGCGCAGGCTGGTGCCGCGGTTCACCCGCGGCAGGGCCTCGCCCGCGTGCATGACGTTTTCCACCTTGAGCAGCAGGCGCCGGCCGAGGGCGCCGCCGGGATGGGAGAAGGCGAAGTCTTCGGCGGTGAAGCCGCGCGCTTCCAGCAGGGCGATGGCCAGGGCGTCGCCGAGCACCAGGCTGGCGGTGGTGGAGGAAGTCGGCGCCAGGTTCAGCGGGCAGGCCTCCTGGGTGACGCGGGCATCGAGATTGACTTCGGCGGCCTTGGCCAGCGGCGAGTCCGGGTTGCCGGTCATGCTGATCAGGCGAATGCCGAGGCGCTTGATCAAGGGCAGCAGGGTGACGATCTCGGCGGTGGAGCCAGAGTTGGACAGGGCCAGAACGATGTCGTCGCGGGTGATCATGCCCATGTCGCCGTGGCTGGCCTCGGCTGGGTGGACGAAGAACGCCGTGGTGCCGGTGCTGGCCAGGGTGGCGGCGATCTTGTTGCCGATATGCCCGGACTTGCCCATGCCGACCACTACCACGCGGCCCTGGCAGGCCAGGATCAGCTCGCAGGCCTTGACGAAATTGGCGTCGATGCGGGGCAGCAGCTCTTGCACCGCCTCGATTTCGAGGCGAATGGTGCGTTGCGCGGAATCTATCAGGTCGCGGGTCTGGTTCATGCTCGGCGAGGCTGTCGGACGAAAAAGACGGGGATTATAGCGGGAAAGGGCGCCGCGCTCACCTGTCCTGATCGCCTGGCGAACGCCAATGCTGTCGCAAGTCTGAACGCCGGACGGCGCCGCTCTTGGGCGGCATCGGCGGCAAATGCTATAGTCCGCGGCCATTTCGGCTCGTCTTGCAGGCGCGTGTCCCCGCTTCGGGAGGCGGCGTCTGCCAGGAAGGCTTGATTTTCAAGGAGTTCAGATGAGCGCCGAGCACGATTACGCGATCGAGTTGCAGGGCGTCAGTTTTCAGCGCGGTTCGCGGGATATCTTCGACAATGTCGATATCCGCATTCCGCGCGGCAAGGTCACCGGCATCATGGGGCCGTCCGGTTGTGGCAAGACCACCTTGCTGCGCCTGATCGCCGCCGAGCTGCGGCCGTCCGCCGGCGATGTGCTGGTCAACGGCGTCAGCCTGCCGAAGCTGTCGCGCGACGAGCTGTTCGACATGCGCAAGCAGATGGGCGTGCTGTTCCAGAGCGGCGCCCTGTTCACCGACCTCGACGTGTTCGAGAACGTGGCCTTCCCGCTGCGCGTGCACACCCAGTTGCCGGACGAGATGATCCGCGACATCGTGCTGATGAAGCTGCAGGCGGTCGGCCTGCGCGGCGCCATCGAGCTGATGCCGGACGAGCTGTCCGGCGGCATGAAAAGGCGCGTGGCGTTGGCCCGGGCGATTGCCCTGGACCCGCAGATTCTGCTGTACGACGAGCCGTTCGTCGGCCAGGACCCCATCGCCATGGGCGTGCTGGTGCGCCTGATCCGTCTGCTCAACGACGCCCTGGGCATCACCAGCGTGGTGGTGTCGCACGACCTGGCGGAAACCGCGAGCATCGCCGACTACATCTATGTGGTCGGTGATGCGCAGGTACTCGGCCAGGGCTCGCCGGCCGAGCTGATGGAGTCGGATAACCCGCGCATCCGCCAGTTCATGAAGGGCATTCCGGATGGCCCGGTGCCGTTCCATTTCCCGGCGCCGGATTATCGCGACGATCTGTTGGGGAAAAACTGATGCGTAGAATTGCTCCGCTCGAACGGCTGCGCCTGTTCGGTCGTGCGGGTATCGATGTGGTGGCGACCCTGGGGCGCTCGGTGCTGTTTCTGCTGCACGCCTTGCTCGGCCGCAACGTCGCCGGCAAGCCGTTTCAGCTGCTGCTCAAGCAGCTGTTCGCCGTCGGCGTGATGTCGCTGGCGATCATCGTCGTCTCCGGCGTGTTCATCGGCATGGTGCTGGCCCTGCAGGGTTACAACATCCTGGTCGACTACGGTTCCGAGCAGGCGGTGGGGCAGATGGTCGCCCTGACCCTGCTGCGCGAGCTCGGTCCGGTGGTCACCGCGTTGCTGTTCGCCGGGCGCGCCGGCTCGGCGCTGACCGCCGAGATCGGCAACATGAAGTCCACCGAGCAGCTGTCGAGCCTGGAGATGATCGGCGTCGATCCGCTCAAGTACATCATCGCGCCGCGCCTGTGGGCCGGCTTCATCTCCATGCCGCTGCTGGCGATGATCTTCAGCGTGGTCGGCATCTGGGGTGGGGCGATGGTCGCCATCGACTGGCTGGGGGTGTACGAAGGCTCGTTCTGGGCCAACATGCAGAACAGCGTTTCCTTTCATGACGACGTGCTCAACGGCGTGATCAAGAGCATCGTCTTCGCCTTCGTGGTCACCTGGATCGCCGTGTTCCAGGGCTATGACTGCGAGCCCACGTCCGAAGGCATCAGCCGCGCCACCACGCGCACCGTGGTGTACGCCTCGCTGGCCGTGCTCGGCCTGGATTTCATTCTGACCGCTTTGATGTTTGGAGATTTCTGATGCAAAACCGCACGCTGGAGATTGGTGTCGGCCTGTTCCTCATGGCCGGTCTGCTGGCCCTGCTGCTGCTGGCCCTGCGCGTCAGCGGCCTGAGCGTCGGCAGCGCGGCCGATACCTACAGGGTCTACGCCTATTTCGACAACATCGCCGGGCTCACCGTGCGCGCCAAGGTGACCATGGCCGGGGTGACCATCGGTAAGGTCACCGCCATCGACCTGGATCGCGACAATTACTTGGGCCGCGTGACCATGGAGCTGGAAGGCCGGGTGGACAACCTGCCGGAGGACTCCACCGCGTCGATCCTCACCGCCGGCCTGCTCGGCGAGAAATACATCGGCATCAGCGTCGGCGGCGAGGAGGCGGTGCTGAAAGACGGCGGCACCATCCACGACACCCAGTCGGCGCTGGTGCTGGAAGACCTGATTGGCAAATTCCTGCTCAATTCGGTCAATAAAGACGAAGCCAATTGATGAGGGGCCGATCCATGCTCAAGACCTTGCGTAATTCCCTGCTCGCGCTGCTCGCCGCCACGCCGCTGCTGGCACTGGCCGCGCCCAGCGCCCACGAGGTGGTGCAGCAGACCACCGACACCCTGCTGGCCGATCTCAAGGCCAATAAGGAGCAGTACCGCAGCGATCCGGCGGCCTTCTACCAGGCACTCAACGACATCCTCGGCCCGGTGGTGGACGTCGACGGCATCTCCCGCGGGGTGATGACCGTGCGCTACTCGCGCCAGGCCTCGCCCGAGCAGATGGCGCGCTTCCAGGAGAGCTTCAAGCGCAGCCTGATGCAGTTCTATGGCAACGCCCTGCTCGAATACAACAACCAGGACATCCGCGTGCTGCCGGTGGCCGGCCAGCAGGACCCGCAGCGCGCCGCGGTGAACATGGAGATCAAGGACGGCAAGGGCGTGGTCTATCCGCTGTCCTACACCATGGTGGCGCAGGACGGCACCTGGAAGCTGCGCAACGTGATCATCAACGGCATCAACGTCGGCAAGCTGTTCCGCGACCAGTTCGCCCAGTCCATGCAGAACAACCGCAACGATCTGGACAAGGTCATCGACACCTGGGCCGATACCGTGGCCAAGGCGCGCGAAGCCAAGGGTGAGTCGTGAGTCAGGCGAGCATCGATGAGCGCGCACCGGGCCAGCTGCAGCTGGCCGGCGTGCTCGACTATTCCACCGGTCCCGCCCTGCGCGAGCGGGGCGCGCGGCTGATCGCCGCCAGCAGCGCGGCGCAGTTGCTGGTTGACTGCGCCACGGTGGAGAAATCCAGCAGCGTCGGCCTGGCCCTGCTGCTGGCCTTCCTGCGCGACGCCCGGGCAGCGGGCAAGACGCTGGCCATCGGCGGCCTGCCCGCGGACATGCGCGAGATCGCCCAGGTCTGCGGCCTGCTGGAGCTGTTGCCGCTGCAGGACGCGGGCAGCGCCGGCTGACGGCGCAGCGAGGGGCGCAAGCGCCGAATGGCGCACAAACCCTCCGTCAGCGCTGCCTCATGCGGGGTTCGCAGGCGGGGGGCTTTTTTGTATGATGGCCGACCCGCGGGCGCAGGTAGCCCGATATGCGTCAATCGAGGTCGAGCATGCAGGCTGCAGAAGTGAAAAGCCTCCTAGAGGAAAAACTCCCGAATACCCAGGTGGAAGTCGAAGGCGAAGGCTGCAACTTCCAGCTCAACCTGATCAGCGACGAACTGGCCGCTCTCAGCCCGGTCAAACGCCAGCAGCAGATCTATGCCCATCTCAATGCCTGGATCGCCGATGGCAGCATCCACGCCGTGACCATGAAATTCTTCAGCCAGGCCGATTGGGCCGCGCGTTCCTGAGCCTGCGGGCGACGAGACTCCTATGGACAAACTGATCATTACCGGCGGCGCTCGCCTCGATGGCGAAATCCGCATTTCCGGGGCGAAGAACTCCGCCCTGCCGATCCTCGCGGCGACCCTGCTGGGTGACGCCCCGGTGACCATCTGCAACCTGCCGCACCTGCACGACATCACCACCATGATCGAGCTGTTCGGCCGCATGGGCATCGAGCCGGTGATCGACGAGAAGCTGTCGGTGGAAGTCGACGCGCGGTCGATCAAGACCCTGGTCGCGCCCTACGAGCTGGTCAAGACCATGCGTGCCTCGATCCTGGTGCTCGGCCCCATGGTGGCCCGCTTCGGCGAGGCCGAGGTGGCCCTGCCCGGCGGCTGCGCCATCGGTTCGCGCCCGGTCGACCTGCACATCCGCGGCCTCGAGGCCATGGGCGCGCAGATCGACGTGGAAGGCGGCTACATCAAGGCCAAGGCGCCGGAAGGCGGCCTGCGCGGCGCGCACTTCTTCTTCGACGTGGTCAGCGTTACCGGCACCGAGAACATCATGATGGCAGCGACCCTGGCCAAGGGCCGCAGCGTGCTGGAAAACGCCGCGCGCGAGCCGGAAGTGGTCGACCTGGCCAACTGCCTGAACGCCATGGGCGCCAAGATCCAGGGCGCCGGCACCGACACCATCATCATCGACGGCGTCGAGCGTCTGCACGGCGCGCGCTTCAGCGTGATGCCCGACCGCATCGAGACCGGCACCTACCTGGTGGCCGCGGCCATCACCGGCGGCCGGGTCAAGGTCAAGGACGCCGATCCCTCGACGCTGGAGGCCGTGCTGGCCAAGCTGCAGGAAGCCGGCGCCGAGATCAGCACCGGTCCGGACTGGATCGAGCTGGACATGAAGGGCAAGCGACCCAAGGCGGTCAACCTGCGTACCGCGCCCTATCCGGCCTTCCCCACCGACATGCAGGCGCAGTTCATCGCCCTCAACGCGGTGGCCGAGGGGACCGGCACGGTGATCGAAACGGTGTTCGAGAACCGCTTCATGCACGTCTACGAGATGCTGCGCATGGGCGCCAATATCCTGGTCGAAGGCAACACCGCCATCGTCACCGGGGTAGAGCAGCTCAAGGGGGCGCCGGTCATGGCCACCGACCTGCGTGCCTCGGCCAGCCTGGTGCTGGCGGCGCTGATGGCCGAGGGCGATACCCTGATCGACCGCATCTACCACATCGACCGTGGCTACGAGTGCATCGAAGAGAAACTGCAGCTGCTCGGCGCCAAAATTCGCCGCGTACCGGGCTAAGCTCTCGCGTCCACTGCCGTATGGCCGCTCCTTGTCGGAGTGGCCGTTGCCGTTCAAGGAAACCGCTCCATGCTGACCATCGCCCTGTCCAAAGGCCGCATCCTCGACGACACCCTGCCGCTGCTGGCGGCCGCGGGCATCGAGCCGACCGAGAACCCGGACAAGAGCCGCAAGCTGATCATCCCCACCACTCAGGATGACGTGCGCCTACTGATCGTACGCGCCACCGACGTGCCGACCTACGTAGAGCACGGCGCCGCGGATCTCGGCGTGGCCGGCAAGGACGTGCTGATGGAATACGGCGGCCAGGGCCTGTACGAGCCGCTGGACCTGCAGATCGCCCAGTGCAAGCTGATGACCGCGGGCAAGGTCGGCGCGCCGGAGCCCAAGGGCCGCCTGCGCGTGGCCACCAAGTTCGTCAACGTCGCCAAGCGCTACTACGCCGAGCAGGGCCGTCAGGTCGACATCATCAAGCTGTACGGCTCGATGGAGCTGGCACCGCTGGTGGGCCTGGCCGACAAGATCATCGACGTGGTCGACACCGGCAACACCCTGCGCGCCAACGGTCTGGAGCCGCAGGAGCTGATCGCCACCATCAGCTCGCGCCTGATCGTCAACAAGGCCTCGATGAAGATGCAGCACGCCCGTATCCAGGCGCTGATCGAGACCCTGCGCGGCGCCGTCGAGGCGCGACATACCAGCTGACATCCCGCAGCCTATCCGTGTCATAGCCAAATTCTCAGGTGCCCGCACGGTGGGCTTGCTACTCTAGCGGCGCCTGAGATTTGCCATTACACGAGGCTTTGCCATGACCGCTCCCATTGCTGTTCGCCGACTCAACGCCGCTGACCAGGACTTCGCCCGACACCTGGATCATCTGCTGAGCTGGGAGAGTGTGTCCGACGATGGCGTCAACCAGCGCGTGCTGGAGATCATCCAGGCCGTGCGCGAGCGGGGCGATGCCGCGCTGGTCGAATACACCCAGCGTTTCGATGGTCTGGAGGTCGCCAGCATGGCCGACCTGATCCTGCCGCGCGAGCGCCTGGAACTGGCCCTCGAACGTATTTCCCCCGCACAGCGCCAGGCGCTGGAAGTCGCGGCCGAGCGCGTGCGCAGCTACCACGAGCGGCAGAAACAGGATTCCTGGCGCTACAGCGAGGCCGACGGCACCGTGCTGGGGCAGAAGGTCACCCCGCTGGATCGTGCCGGCCTGTACGTGCCGGGCGGCAAGGCTTCCTATCCATCCTCGGTATTGATGAACGCCATCCCGGCCAAGGTCGCCGGCGTGCCCGAGGTGGTGATGGTGGTGCCGACCCCGCGCGGCGAGATCAACGAGATCGTCCTGGCCGCGGCCGCCATCGCCGGCGTCGACCGCGTGTTCACCATCGGTGGGGCCCAGGCCGTGGCGGCGCTGGCCTATGGCACCGAGAGCGTGCCGCCGGTGGACAAGATCGTCGGCCCGGGCAACATCTACGTGGCCACCGCCAAGCGCCACGTGTTCGGCAAGGTCGGCATCGACATGATCGCCGGGCCCTCGGAAATTCTCGTGGTGTGCGACGGCCAGACCGATCCGGACTGGATCGCCATGGACCTGTTCTCCCAGGCCGAGCACGACGAGGATGCCCAGTCGATCCTGGTCAGCCCGGACGCCGCCTTCCTCGACCGCGTCGCCGCAAGCATCGCCAAACTGCTGCCGAGCATGGAGCGCGCCGAGATCATCCGCACTTCGCTGGAGGGTCGCGGCGCGCTGATCCAGGTCGCCGACATGGCCCAGGCCATCGAGGTGGCCAACCGCATCGCCCCCGAGCACCTGGAGCTGTCGGTGGCCGACCCGGAGGCCTGGCTGCCGCAGATTCGTCATGCCGGCGCGATCTTCATGGGGCGCTACACCGCCGAGGCGCTGGGCGATTACGTCGCCGGCCCCAACCACGTGCTGCCGACCTCCGGTACCGCGCGCTTCTCCTCGCCGCTGGGGGTGTACGACTTCCAGAAGCGCTCGTCGATCATTTTCTGCTCGCCGGACGGCGCCTCGGAGCTGGGCAAGAGCGCCTCGGTGCTGGCCCGCGGCGAGTCGCTGACCGCCCATGCGCGCAGCGCCGAGTACCGGATCAAAGGCTGAATGTAGGATGGGTTGAGCGCAGCGATACCCATCAAAAACACAACGAATTTGAGGAGAGAAGGGCAGATGAGCAAGTTCTGGAGCCCCTTCGTCAAAGACCTGGTGCCCTACGTGCCGGGCGAGCAGCCCAAGCTGAGCAAGCTGGTCAAGCTCAACACCAACGAAAACCCCTACGGCCCGTCGCCCAAGGCCATCGCGGCGATGCAGGCCGAGCTGAACGACAACCTGCGCCTGTACCCGGACCCCAACGGCGAACGCCTGAAGCAGGCGGTCGCCGACTACTACGGCGTGAGCACCGCCCAGGTGTTCGTCGGCAACGGTTCCGACGAGGTGCTGGCGCACGCCTTCCACGGTCTGTTCCAGCACGGCAAGCCGCTGCTGTTCCCGGATGTCACCTACAGCTTCTACCCGGTCTACTGTGGCCTGTACGGCATCGAGTTCGAGGCGCTGCCGCTCGACGATGCCTTCCAGATCCGCATCGAGGATTACGCCCGGCCCAATGCCGGCATCATCTTCCCCAACCCCAACGCGCCGACCGGCTGCCTGCTGGCGCTCGACGCCATCGAGCGGCTGCTGCAGGCCAATCCGGACTCGGTGGTGCTGGTGGACGAGGCCTATATCGACTTCGGCGGCCAGACGGCCATCGCCCTGGTCGATCGCTACCCGAACCTGCTGGTGACCCAGACCCTGTCCAAGTCGCGCTCGCTGGCCGGGCTGCGCGTGGGCATCGCGGTCGGCCACCCGGAGCTGATCGAAGCGCTGGAGCGGATCAAGAACAGCTTCAACTCCTACCCGCTCGATCGCATGGCCATCGCTGGCGCGGCGGCGGCGTTCGAGGATCGTGCCTACTTCGAGCAGACCTGCCAGCAGGTGATCGCCAGCCGCGAGGCGGTGGTCGCCGGGCTGCAGGGCCTGGGTTTCGAGGTGCTGCCGTCGGCCGCCAACTTCGTCTTCGCCCGCCACCCGGACAAGGACGCCGCCACCCTGGCCGCCGGCCTGCGCGAGCAGGGCGTGATAGTGCGTCACTTCAAGCAGCAGCGCATCGCCCAGTTCCTGCGCATCAGCATCGGCGCGCCGGAGCAGAACCAGGCGCTGCTCGACGCCCTGCGAGGGCTGTAAGCGCCGCCGGGGCAATTCGGGAACGCCGCGCTCGGCCCCGGATTGCATCCGGGCCAGGGTTCTGTGCGGCGGGTGAAACCCCGCCGCCGGCCAGGGTGGCGGTAGCCGGCCGCCGATTCGCTAGCCGATCACTCCATAACCCCGCGCCAGCAGCGCCGCCAGCAGCGGCAGCAGCAACAGCAGCAACAACTCCAGGCGAATGCACCAGGTCACCAGGACGATCTGCCGGGCGCTGGGTTCCGGCACCCGGCCGGTCTTGAGCGCCGGGCGCCAGTTGAGGAAGACCACGGTAGGCAGGATCGACAGCAGGCCGACCAGAATGAACAGCCCCACCTTGGCGTGGAACAGGCTGTTGTGCAGGTAGTAGGCCCAGCCCTTGCCGTACCACAGCACCCGCGCGAGGCCGGTGAGCAGCACCAGGCCGGCGCAGATACCGTAGGCCAGGTCGGTGAGCATCAGGCTGCGCGCGCGGCGCAGATCCAGCGGCGCCTTGAACAGCACATGCTCGACGCTGAGTAGGGCGAACAGGGCGAAGATCGCCAGAAAGTGCAGATAGGCGACGAGTGCGGCGGCCATCGAGTGCTCCTTGCGGGTTATTGATCGGTTGCGGCGAGTTCGCCGCGCTTGGCCCGGTACAGCGCCTGGTCGGTGCGCTGCAGGGCCTGTTGGCGCTGGGCTTCGTTGTGCGGCAGCTCAGCGCTGAGCAGGGGCGGTCTCTCCTGCTGGCGGTGGGGCGAACCAGCGGTCGCGACGACTCAAGTGCCAAGCATAGCCAGCCAGCACCAGGCTTCGCAGCCCCATGAAGGCGAGAAAGGCCAGCCACAGGCCGTGGTTGCCCAGCGCCTGCAGCGCCCAGCCCAGCGGCAGGGCCAGCGCCAGGGCGATCAGCATGGCGTCGCGCATTTCTTTGGCCCGGGTGGCGCCGATAAACAGGCCGTCGAGCAGGTAGCTCCATACCGCCAGCAACGGCAGCAGCGCCAGGTAGGGCAGGTACTGCAGTGCGGTGTCGCGCACCGCGGCGATATCGGTCTGCAGGCCGATGAACCAGTGCCCGCCGAACAGGAAGAACAGGGCGAAACCGAGGCTGGCCAGCAGCGACCAGGCCCCGGCTACCAGCAGCGAGCGGCGCAGCGCGGCGCGGTCGCGGGCGCCGAGGGCATGGCCGCACAGCGCCTCGACCGCATGGGCCAGGCCGTCGAGGGCGTGGGCGGTGAGCAGCAGGCCGTTGAGCAGCAGGGCGTTGGCCGCCACCGTGGCGTCGCCCAGGCGGGTGCCCTGCACGGTGATCAGGAAGAACACCAGCTGCAGCGCCAGGGTGCGGATGAAGATGTCGCGGTTCACCGCCAGCAGCGGTCGCCAGCTACTCCAGCGCTGCAGCGCCACGCGCTCGAGCTGCCCCGGGTAGCGGGTCAGGGCGCGGCGCGCCAGCCACAGGCCGAGCAGCGCGGCGCTCCATTCGGCGATCACCGAGGCCCAGGCCGCGCCGGCCACGCCCCACTGCAGGCCGAGCACGAACCACAGGTCCAGGGCCACGTTGAGCAGGTTGGCGCTGAGCAGAATCGCCAGCGGCCCACGCGCGTTCTGCGTACCCAGCAGCCAGCCGACCAGGGCGTAGCTCGCCAGGGCCGCGGGCAGGCCGAACAGGCGGATCTGGAAATACTCGCGGGCCAGCGCGTCCAGTGCCGCCGATGGCCGCATCAGACCCAGCGCGGCGCCGCTGAAGGGGATCGCCAGCACGGCCAGCAGCAGCGCCAGCAGCACGCCGAGCAGCAGGCCCTGCAGCAGCACCTGGCGCAGCGCGCCGCCGTCGCCGCGGCCGGCGGCCTGGGCGGCGAAGCCGGTGCTGCCCATGCGCAGAAAGCCCATGGCCCAGGTCAGCAGGGTGTAGAGGCTGCCGCCCACCGCCACCGCCGCCAGCTGGTGGGCGTGCGGCAGGTGACCGACCACGGCGCTGTCGACCAGCGCCACCAGCGGCACCGACAGGTTGGAGAGAATCATTGGCGCGGCCAGGGCCCAGACCCGGCGCTGGGTCGGGGCGTGGCGCCAGGCGTCGAGCAGGGCGGACATGGGCGGCTCCGGCAAAGCGGCGATTATAGGCGGCGTTAGTACCTTTGCTGCTATCGCAGTCTGGTCATAGCAGCAACCGCACCTTCGCCTGCCTGCCGCCCTGGCTAGACTTTTTCCAGGGCCAGTCAACCAAGCGTCGCCGCGGCGACCGAGGAGGTGGATCATGCGTATGGCCGAAACCCTGGAGCGCCATCTGCAGCGGGCGCATTGCGACTACAAACTGATCGAGCACGAGCCCTCGGCCACCAGCCTGGAGGCGGCGCGCAAGGCGCACATTCCTGCCGCGCGCATGGCCAAGCCGGTGATCCTCGACGACCGCCGCGGCCACTACCTGATGGCCGTGCTGCCGGCCAACCGCAAGCTGGATTTGGACAAGGTGCGCAAGGGCAGCCAGCGCTGGCAGCTCAGCGGCGAGCAGAACCTGGTCGGCCTGTTCAAGGACTGCCAGCGCGGCGCGGTGCCGGCGCTCGGCGCGCTGTACGGCCTGGACATGCTGATCGACCCGCAACTGGCGCGGCTGGCGGACGTCTACCTGGAGGCCGGCGACCACGAGAACCTGGTGCATATGTCGATGGACGACTTCTTCACCCTGGCGCCCAATGCCGAGGTCTGCGAGCTGTGCCATTGAGCCGCGGCTGAAATCGTCGTCGTGCTGGGGCGAGGGGCTGTGCGCGGCTTGGCGCTTTCGCCGCCGCGCCTCCTGCCTGGGTAGGCGCTCGGCTATAGTTGGGGTTCTCTGCGCCCCCCTATACCGGAGCCCGCAATGCCGAACAAAGGACTGCTTCTGGCCCTCGCCCTGAGCCTGCTCAGCGCCTGCGATTCATCCCAGGACCCCGCCACCGTCACCAGCACCGTGCCCGCGGCCGAGCAGCAGCGCCCGCCGCAGCCGGCGGTGGATCGCGCCGCGCTGGCCGCGCGCCATGCCGGCCGCGAACTGCAGGTGGTCGACGTGTCCGAGGTGCAACTGGACGGCGCCAGCGCGTTGTCGGTGACCTTCTCCGTGCCGCTCGATCCCGACCAGCCCTTCGCCGAGCGCCTGCACCTGGTCGACAGCAAGGACGGCAAGGTCGACGGCGCCTGGGAACTGTCCGAAAACCTGAGCGAACTGCGCCTGCGCCACCTGGAGCCCAAGCGCAAGCTGGTGCTGACCATCGACGCCGGCCTGCGCGGCATCAATGGCGCCAAGCTTGCCGCCGAGCACGTCAGCCGCCTGGAGACCCGCGACCTGCAGGCCAGCGTCGGTTTCGCCAGCCGCGGCTCGCTGCTGCCGACCCGCCTGGCCGAGGGCCTGCCGGTGATCGCGCTGAACGTCGACAAGGTCAACGTCGAGTTCTTCCGCATCAAGCCCGAGGCGCTGCCGGGCTTCCTCGCCCGCTGGGGGCGCAGCAGCAACCTCGACACCTGGGAGGCGCGCGAGCTGCTGCCGATGGCCGAGCTGGTCTACGGCGGACGTTTCGACCTCAACCCGGCGCGCAACACGCGCGAGACCCTGCTGCTGCCGATCGCCGGCCTGGAGCCGTTCAAGCAGCCCGGGGTGTACCTGGCGGTGATGCGCGAGGCCGGCAGCTACAGCTATTCGCAGCCGGCGACGCTGTTTTCCCTGAGCGACATCGGCCTGTCCGCGCACCGCTACCGCGACCGTCTCGACGTCTTCACCCAGGCCCTGGAAGGTGGCCAGGCGCAGGCCGGGGTGCAGCTCGAGCTGCTCGATGGCGACGGCGCGCTGCTCGCCGAGGGCAAGACCGACGCCGCCGGCCACGCCCAGTTGCCGCTGCCGGCCAAGGCCCAGTTGCTGCTGGCCAAGCAGGGCGAGCAGACCAGCCTGCTGCGCCTCAATGCACCGGCGCTGGACCTGGCCGAATTCGATATCGCCGGGCCCAAGGCGCATCCGCTGCAGCTGTTCGTGTTCGGCCCGCGCGACCTCTATCGCCCCGGCGAGACGGTGCTGCTCAATGCCCTGCTGCGCGACGCCGACGGCAAGCCGGTCAAGGCCCAGCCGGTGAGCGTCGAGGTGCGCCGGCCGGACGAGCAGGTCAGCCGCAAGTTCGTCTGGACGGCGGACGAGGGGGGCCTCTACCAGTACCAGCTGCAGCTGGCCGAGGAGGCGCCCACCGGGCGCTGGCAGCTGCTGCTCGACCTCGGCGACGGCAGCCCGCAGCTGTACGAGTTTCTCGTCGAGGACTTCCTCCCCGAACGCCTGGCCCTGGAACTCAAGGGCCGCGAGCAGCCCTATGCGCCGGGCGACAATCCCGAGTTCGCCGTGACCGGCCGCTACCTCTACGGCGCGCCGGCCGCCGGCAACCGCCTGACCGGCCAGCTCTACGTGCGGCCGCTGCGCGAGGCAGTGGCGAGCCTGCCGGGCTATCAGTTTGGCGACGTCACCGAGGCCGATCTGACTCAGGATCAGGAACTCGACGAGATCAGTCTCGACGACCAGGGCCGTGCCGTGCTGCGCCCGGAAAACCGCTGGGGCGAGGCCAAATCGCCGCTGCGCCTGATCCTCCAGGCCAGCCTGCAGGAATCCGGCGGCCGGCTGATCACCCGGCGCATCGTCCAGCCGGTATGGCCGGCCGAGCGTCTGCCGGGGCTGCGCGGGCTGTTCGACGGCGAGGAGGTGGATGCCGACAGCCTGGCCGAGTTCGAGCTGCTGGTGGCCGATGCCGCCGGCAACAAGCTGGCCGCCGACGACCTGACCGTGCGCCTGGTGCGCGAGCGCCGCGACTACTTCTGGAGCTTCTCCGACGGTGAGGGCTGGCGGCACAACTTCAACGAGAAGTTCCTCACCCTCAGCGAGGAGCCGCTGAGCATCGAGGCCGGCGGCACCGCCAAGGTCAGCTTCCCGGTGGAGTGGGGCCCCTACCGGGTCGAGTTGGTGGACAACCGCACCGGCCTGCTCAGCAGCCTGCGCTTCTGGGCCGGCTACCGCTGGCAGGACAACGCCGAGGGCGGCGCGGTGCGTCCGGACCAGGTCAAGCTGGCGCTGGATCAGCCGGCCTACGCCGCGGGCGATGTGGCCAGGATCACGGTCACCCCGCCGGCCGCCGGCAGCGGCTACCTGTTGCTGGAATCCAGCGAGGGGCCGCTGTGGTGGCAGGAAATCAGCGTGCCGGCGGCCGGCAAGACCTTCGAGCTGCCCATAGACCCGGCCTGGGCACGTCACGACCTGTATATCAGCGCCCAGGTGGTGCGCCCCGGCGAGCGCAAGGCGCAGGTCACGCCCAAGCGCGCCGTCGGCCTGCTGCACCTGCCGCTGCAGCGTGCGCCGCGCCAGCTGGCGCTGACCCTCGAGGCGCCGGAAAAGATGCGCCCCAAGCAGCCGCTGAAGGTCAAGGTCAGTGCGCGCAACGCCGACGGCAGCATCCCCGAGAAAGTGCGGGTGCTGGTCGCCGCGGTGGATGTGGGCATTCTCAACATCACCGATTACGCCACCCCCGATCCCTTCGCCAGTTTCTTCGGGCGCAAGGCCTACGGCGCCGATCAGCTGGACGTCTACGGCCAGCTGATCGAGGGGCAGGGCCGCCTGGCCAGCCTGGCCTTCGGCGGCGACGCCGGCCTGGCCGCCGGCGGCAAGCGCCCGGACACCAGCGTGCTGATCGTCGCCCTGCAGAGCGAAGCGCTGCAGCTCAGCGAGCAGGGCGAGGGCGAAGTCAGCCTGGATATTCCCGACTTCAACGGCGAGCTGCGCCTGATGGCGCAGGCCTGGAGCGACGAGCGCTTCGGCATGGCCGAGGCCAAGACGCTGGTCGCCGCGCCGCTGATCGCCGAGCTGTCGATGCCGCGCTTTCTCGCTGGCGGCGACGAAACCAGCCTGGCGCTGGATTTGACCAACCTCTCCGGCGCCGAGCAGCAGCTCGACGTACGGGTGGACGTGGATGGCCAGCTGCGCCTGCTGCAGCGCGGCGAGGCGCCGATCCAGCTGGCCGACGGCCAGCGCACCACCCTGCGCATCCCGGTGCGCGCCGAGGGCGGCCTGGGCCAGGGGCGTATCCATGTCGAGGTGCAGGGTCTGGCGCTGCCGGGTGAGGAACTCGGCGACTTCAGCCGCGAATGGACCCTGGGCATTCGCCCGGCCTATCCGGCGCAGCTGCGGCATTTCCGTGCGGTGCTCGGCGAGGGCGAGCCCTGGAGCCTGCCGGCCGGCAGCCTGGCGGCGTTCGAGCCGGCCGGGCTGGAAGCGCTGCTGGCGCTGTCGAGCCGGCCGCCGCTGAACCTCGGCGAGCAGATCCGCGCGCTCAAGGCTTACCCCTACGGCTGTCTGGAGCAGACCACCAGCGGCCTCTACCCCTCGCTCTACGCCGACGCCGCCAGCCTCGAGCGTCTCGGCCTGGCAGGCGAGCCGGACGAGCAGCGCCGCAAGAGCATCGAGCTGGGCATCGAACGTCTGCTCGGCATGCAGCGCCACAGCGGCGGCTTCGGCCTGTGGAGCGCCGAGAGCGAAGAGGAATACTGGCTCACCGCCTATGTCACCGATTTCCTCCTGCGTGCCCGCGAGCAGGGCTTCGGCGTGCCGGCCGAGGCGCTGAAGAAGGCCAGCGACCGTCTGCTGCGTTACCTGCAGCAGAGCAGCCTGATCGAGGCCAGCTACAGCGAGGACTTCGCCCACACCCGTTTCGCCGTGCAGGCCTACGCCGGCTACGTTCTCGCGCGCAGCCAGCAGGCGCCGCTGGGCGCGCTGCGCAGCCTGTTCGAGCGGCGCAGCGAGGCGCGTTCCGGTCTGCCGCTGGTGCAGCTGGCGGCTGCTTTGAAGCTGATGGGCGACGCGCCGCGCGGTGAGCAGGCGCTGGCCCAAGGCCTGATCCAGCCGCGCGACGGCGAGCGCTGGATGGCCGACTACGGCAGCGCGCTGCGCGACCAGGCGCTGATCCTCGCCGTGCTGGAGGAACACGACCTGGCCGCCGGCCAGCGCGAGCAGCGGCTGTTCTACCTGGCCGACGAGCTGGCCGGCCAGCGCTGGCTGTCGACCCAGGAGCGCAACGCCCTGTTTCTCGCCGGTCGCGGCATTCTCGGCCAGCCGGAACAGCCCTGGCGCGCTGCGCTTTCCAGTGGTGCCTTCCAGTTCGAACTGAGTGAGCGGCAACCGGGCCTCAAGCTGGAGCGCGGCGAGCTGGCCGAGCCGCTGAGCGTGAGCAATGCCGGCAGCGCCAAGCTCTACCAGCAGCTGACCCTGTCCGGCTACCCGGTGCAGCCGCCGGCGGCCGGCGGCGACAACCTCAGCATCGAGCGCGAATATCTGGGCATGGACGGCCGCCCGCTCGACCTGCAGCGGCTGACGAGCGGCGAGCTGGTGCTGGTGCACCTGGCGGTGCGCGCCAAGCAGCGCGTGCCCGACGCCCTGGTGGTGGACCTGCTGCCCGCCGGCCTGGAGCTGGAAAACCAGAACCTGGCGCAGAGCGCGGCGAGCCTCGACGACGCCGGCAGCCAGGTCAAGGAATGGCGCCAGGCGATGCAGAACGCGCGGATCAAGCACCAGGAATACCGCGGCGACCGCTACGTGGCGGCGCTGGACGTGGACGGCTACGGCACCACCCACCTGCTCTACCTGGCCCGCGCGGTGACCCCGGGCAGCTACCGCGTACCGCCGCCGCAGGTGGAGTCGATGTACCGGCCGAGCTGGCAGGCGCTGGGCAATTCGCCGGGGGGGATGGTGGTGAGGGAGCGGTAGAGCGGCCCCGGATTGCATCCGGGCTACGGGGCTGGCTCATGGCGAAACGGGGCAAGGCCTGCTGGCCTTGCCCCGTACAGCCGTCACTTGGCGCCGATCATCTCGACGATATTGATCAGCATGGACTGGCCTACCGATACATAGTCCGGCGCCAGCATCGGCGAGTCGAACTCGGCACTGGCCATCTGGATTTCCTCCAGCCGGCAGGCCTCGAGCGCGCTTTGGAAGAGCACACCCACCACCTCCTCCACACTGGGTTGAAGGTAGGGTGCATAGTTGGCGGCGGCCTGCGCCTCGGCTACCTCGGTGTCGCAGTGGCCGGCCAGCGCGGGACTGGACAGCAGCATGGCCGTCACCGTCCAGGCGGGAATCGAATAGAAGCTCATCACTAACCTCCCGGATCTGCTTAGTTGGTAGAGGCGCACAAGGCGTAGGTGGTTACGGTGATCTGGGCTGCTGACCCGCCCCCTGTTGTCTTGACCAGCGATGCCGTCCAGCTCGAGTCGGTTGGCGGGTAGCTCAGAACGGTCTGCCAGGTCTGAGCCGAGGAATAGCTCGCTCCGCCGCCCAGCACCTGCTTGCCCTCGCTGCAGGTCGCCGTGCAGGTAATGGCGGTTGTGTTCTGTGTGCAGGTTTCGGTTTTGCGCTCCCAGGCGGTCAGGCCGGTATCGCCCTGCGGACCTGCTGCTCCAGCGGGGCCTATTTCGCCCTGAGGGCCTTGCGGACCGATCTCGCCTTGAATGCCCTGCGGACCCATTTCGCCTTGAGGGCCTTGAGGGCCTTGAGGGCCTTGCGGGCCGATCTCGCCCTGAACGCCCTGCGGACCCGTTTCGCCCTGCGGGCCCTGTGGGCCGGTCTCGCCCTGAGCGCCCTGCGGACCCGTTTCGCCCTGTGGGCCCTGTGGTCCGGTCTCGCCCTGAGCGCCCTGCGGACCCGTTTCGCCCTGTGGGCCCTGTGGTCCGGTCTCGCCCTGAGCGCCCTGCGGACCCGTTTCGCCCTGTGGGCCCTGTGGTCCGGTCTCGCCCTGAGCGCCCTGCGGACCCGTTTCGCCCTGTGGGCCCTGTGGTCCGGTCTCGCCCTGAGCGCCCTGCGGACCCGTTTCGCCCTGTGGGCCCTGTGGTCCGGTCTCGCCCTGAGCGCCCTGCGGACCCGTTTCGCCCTGTGGGCCCTGTGGTCCGGTCTCGCCCTGAGCGCCCTGCGGACCCGTTTCGCCCTGTGGGCCCTGTGGTCCGGTCTCGCCCTGAGCGCCCTGCGGACCCGTTTCGCCCTGTGGGCCCTGTGGTCCGGTCTCGCCCTGAGCGCCCTGCGGACCCGTTTCGCCCTGTGGGCCCTGTGGTCCGGTCTCGCCCTGAGCGCCCTGCGGACCCGTTTCGCCCTGTGGGCCCTGTGGTCCGGTCTCGCCCTGAGCGCCCTGCGGACCCGTTTCGCCCTGTGGGCCTTGCGGCCCGGTCTCGCCCTGAGCGCCCTGTGGACCCGTTTCTCCCTGTGGGCCCTGCGGCCCGGTCTCGCCCTGAATGCCCTGCGGACCCGTTTCGCCCTGCGGTCCCTGTGGACCAGTATCACCCTTATCCCCCTTGGTACCCGGGCATTTACCGTTGATACCGTTCTCGCAATCCCAGACTCGCCGCTCCAGGGCGCCCAGGCCGCCTTTGAGATTGTCCACGATGTGGGCTGTGTCGTGATCCGCCAGCGCCTGAGGGCTGAGGCCGAGCAGTGCCAGCGCTATCAGGGCTGCCGAAGGCGCGGCGGTAAAGCGGCCGAGGCAACTGCCCGGTACTTCGGTACCAAGCGACTGAGATGGCAATACCTGCCGGACGGCGGTGGGCAATAATTCATCGCCAAGTTCGTCGATGCGCATAACCAATGTCCTTTCGTTGCAATGGAAGGATGGCATCGCACCGTCAAGCGCCTGGCGCCGGAGAAGGCTGGGAGGTTGAACTCGATGCCCGTAAACACCGCTTGGCGGGTACTGTCAGCCCAACGAAGCAGTGTTCAGATTTAGGTCTAGTGGCCCCGTAATGGCATGTAAAGCCTCTAAGGGTCAAAAATGTGGCGAATGTGTGGTGATCAGACGGATGGTCATTGTTTATGTCAATAAATCGTCTTCTTGCGATGCCTGCTTATTGGCGCGCAGCTGAAGCCTCTGGGGGGCGGCGCTGGCGGCAGTGCGCTGGTGCGCTGATTGTTGTGCTGAGTCTGCTCTGGCTCGCCGACCGCCTGTTCCCGCTGCCGCTGCCCGAGGACGATCTGGCCCGCGTGGTGCTGGCCGAGGACGGCACGCCGCTGTGGCGCTTCGCCGATCACGACGGGGTATGGCGCTACCCGGTGACCCCGGACCAGGTCTCGCCCTATTACCTCGAAGCGCTGCTGACCTACGAGGATCGCTGGTTCCGCCTGCACCCCGGGGTCAACCCGCTGGCCCTGGCCCGCGCCGCCTGGCAGAACCTCAGCGGCGGGCGCGTGGTGTCCGGCGGCAGCACCCTGTCGATGCAGGTGGCGCGCCTGCTCGACCCGCATGGCCGCGACCTGCCCGGCAAGCTCAAGCAGCTGTGGCGCACCGCGCAGCTGGAGTGGCACCTGTCCAAGGACGAGATCCTCGCCCTGTACCTCAATCGCGCGCCCTTCGGCGGCACCCTGGAAGGCGTGGCGGCGGCCAGCTGGAGCTACCTGGGCAAGCCGCCGAGCCAGCTCACCCGCGCCGAGGCCGCATTGCTCGCGGTGCTGCCGCAGGCGCCCAGTCGGCTGCGGCCGGATCGTCACCCCGAGCGCGCCCAGGCCGCGCGCGACAAGGTGCTGCGGCGTCTGGCCGAGTTCCGCGTATGGCCGCAGGCGCAGGTGTACGAGGCACTGGAGGAGCCGGTATTCCTCGCCCCACGCCGCGAGCCGAGTCTGGCGCCCTTGCTGGCGCGGCGGCTGAACCGCGCCGGTAGCCCGCCGCTGATCCGCACCACCCTCGACGCCGGCCTGCAATTGCGCCTGGAAGACCTGCTGCTGGGCTGGCGCGCGCGCCTGCCCGAGCGCACCTCGGCGGCGATCCTGGTGGTGGAGCACCAGAGCATGGCGGTGCGCGCCTACCTCGGCTCGGTGGATATCGGCGATGCCGCGCGCTTCGGCCACGTCGACATGGTGCGCGCGTTGCGCTCGCCCGGCTCGACGCTCAAGCCCTTCCTCTACGGGATGGCCCTGGACGCCGGGCTGATCCACTCCGAGTCGCTGCTGCAGGACGTGCCGCGGCATTACGGCGACTACCGTCCCGGCAACTTCGCCGCCGGCTTCAGCGGCCCGGTGTCGGCCAGCGAGGCGCTGGCCACCTCGCTCAACCTGCCGGCGGTGCAGCTACTGGAGGCCTACGGGCCGAAGCGCTTCGCCGGCGAGCTGCGCGGCGCCGGGGTGCCGATTCGCCTGCCGGCATTGGCCGAGCCCAACCTGGCGCTGATCCTCGGCGGCGGCGGCACCCGCCTGGAGGCGCTGCTGGCCGGCTACAGCGCCTTCGCCCGTGGTGGCCTGGCGGCGCGGCCGCGCCTGCAGCCGGACGATGAGCTGCGCGAGCGGCGCCTGCTGTCGCCCGGTGCAGCCTGGATAGTGCGGCGCATCCTCAGCGGCCAGGCACGTCCGGATCGCGACCCGCGCGCGCAGCTCGTGCAACGGCCGAGCCTGGCCTGGAAGACCGGCACCAGCTACGGCTTTCGCGATGCCTGGGCCATCGGCGTCGGCCCGCGCCACCTGATCGGCATCTGGATCGGTCGCCCGGACGGCACCCCGGTGCCCGGCCAGTTCGGCCTGGCCTCGGCGGCGCCGCTGCTGCTGCAGGTGCACGATCTGCTGGTCAACCGCGACAGCCAGCGCGGCATCGCCGCGCCGGCCGATCCGCAGCCGGCCGAGGTCGGCGTCGCCGCCATCTGCTGGCCGCTGGGCCAGCCCCTGGACAGGGACGATCCCAACTGCCGGCGCCTGCGCTTCGCCTGGACCCTGCAGGGCACCACGCCGCCGACCCTGCTGGCCGCCGACCAGCCGCTGGGCAGCGGCTTGCGCGAGCCTCTGTGGCTCAATCCCCGCGGCCGTCGCGTCGCCCCAGGCTGCGCCCAGGCCGAGCGTCGCGAGCTGGCGCTATGGCCGGCGCCGCTGGAACCCTGGTTGCCACGCCGCGAACGGCGCAGCGCGCGCCTGCCGGCGGCCGACCGTGCCTGTCCGCCGCCGACGCCGGCCCAGGTGGCGCCGCTGTCCATCGTCGGCGTGCGTGAGGGCGATCGCCTGCGCCGACCGCAGGGCGACGCCGAACCGCTGCGCCTGAGCCTGTCGACCCTCGGCGGCAGCGGCCGGCGCTGGTGGTTCGTCGACGGCCGGCCGCTGGGCGACAGCGCCGCGGGGGCGCCCTTCGCCCATGCGTTCGCGGTCGGCCGGCACCAGCTCAGCGTGCTCGACGAGGGCGGCCAGACCGCCCGCCTGGAATTCAGCGTCGAGCCTTAGCGCCTGGCGCCGGCGTGCGACCTATTTTCGCCAGCGCCCGCTCAGGATTCGGCCAGCGCCTCGAGAAAACTTTCCAGCACCAGGTGCGCGCGGCGGCCCTTGCGCGTCACCGCCGCCAGGCTGATGTCGTAGAAGCGGCTGGCGGCCTTGAGCGCGCGCAGGCGCCCCTGCTGCACCCAGGCCTGGGCGTAGTGGTCGGGCAGGTAGCCGATATAGCGTCCGGTGAGGATCAGGAAGGCCATGCCCTCGCGGTCCGAGGCGCTGGCCGTGCAGTTCAGCGCCTGGTAATGGTTCTGCACCTCCGGCGGCAGGCGGAAGGTCGGGGCGATGGCCTCCTGGGCGTTGAGGCGCTCGTCCTCCAGCTGCTGGTCGTCGACGTAGAAGAGCGGATGGCCGACCGCGCAGTAGAGCAGCGAGCGCTCGTCGTACAGGGTCTGGTACTCCAGGCCGGACAGCGCGCCGACCTGCGGCACCACGCCGACATGCAGGCGGCCGTCGAGCACGCCTTGTTCCACCTCCGACGGCGGCGTCATGCGGATATGGATACGCACGTCCGGGCCCTGCGCCTTGAGCCGCGCCAGGGCGTTGGTGATGCGCATGTGCGGGATGGTCACCAGGTTGTCGGTCAGGCCGATGTTCAGCTCGCCGCGCAGATGGCGGTGCAGGCCGTTGACCTCGGTGCGAAAGCTCTCCAGCGCCGCCAGCAGCTGCAGGGTGCTCTGGTACACCTCGCGGCCTTCCTCGGTCAGGGCGAAGCCGGCGCGGCCGCGCTGGCACAGGCGCAGGCCGAGGCGCTGCTCCAGGTCGCTCATCTGCTGGCTGATGGCCGAACGGCCGATGCCCAGCGCACTTTCCGCGGCGGAAAAACCGCCGCATTCCACCACGCTGCGAAACAGCTTGAGCAGGCGGATTTCAAAGTCGCTGACCTGGGCCAGTGGATCGGGGCGGCGGCTGCTCATTTGTTTAGTAAGCCTTTAACTGAAGATAATAAGAGTGCTGTTTTACTGACTCTATGCCCGTGGCACCTTTGCTGGCAACAGATAGGCTTTCGTAGGAGCGGCGTTAGCCGCGAATCGCTCTCAGCGGACTACGAATCACCCAAACACCGCCAGCCCGAGGCTCCCGATGAACATGCCGCAGACCGCCACCCCCTCCCTGGCCAGCCAGCTCAAGCTGGATGCCCACTGGATGCCGTTTTCCGCCAACCGCCAGTTCCAGCGCGACCCGCGGATCATCGTCGGTGCCGAAGGCAGCTGGCTGTTCGACGATGCCGGCCGCAAGATCTACGACAGCCTGTCCGGCCTGTGGACCTGCGGCGCCGGCCACTCGCGCAAGGAAATCCAGGAGGCCGTGGCCAAGCAGCTCGGCACCCTCGACTACTCGCCGGGCTTCCAGTACGGCCACCCCTTGTCCTTCCAGCTGGCCGAGCAGATCGCCGACCTGATGCCGGGCGAGCTCAACCACGTGTTCTTCACCGGCTCCGGCTCCGAGTGCGCCGACACCGCGGTGAAGATGGCCAAGGCCTACTGGCGCCTGAAGGGCCAGCCGGCCAAGACTAAGTTCATCGGCCGCGCCCGCGGCTACCACGGCGTCAATATCGCCGGCACCTCGCTCGGCGGCATCGGCGGCAACCGCAAGATGTACGGCCAGTTCATGGACGTCGACCACCTGCCGCACACCCTCCAGCCTCACCTGGCCTACACCAACGGCATGGCCGAGAGCGGCGGCGTCGAGCTGGCCAACGAGCTGCTCAAGTTGATCGAGCTGCACGACGCCTCCAACATCGCCGCGGTGATAGTCGAGCCGATGTCCGGCTCGGCCGGCGTCATCGTGCCGCCCAAGGGCTACCTGCAGCGCCTGCGCGAGATCTGCACCCAGCACAATATCCTGCTGATCTTCGACGAGGTGATCACCGCCTTCGGCCGCATGGGCAAGTGGAGCGGCGCGGAATACTTCGGTGTGACCCCGGACATCATCAACGCCGCCAAGCAGATCACCAACGGCGCCATCCCGCTCGGCGCGGTGGTGGCCTCCAGCGAGATCTACAACACCTTCATGCAGCAGCCGTCGCCCGAGCATATGGTCGAGTTCACCCACGGCTACACCTACTCGGCCCACCCGGTGGCCTGCGCCGCCGGCCTGGCCTCGCTGGAGCTGCTCAAACGCGAGAACCTGATCCAGCAGGCGGCCGAGCTGGCGCCGCAGTTCGGCCAGGCGCTGCATGGCCTCAAGGGCAGCAAGCACGTGGTCGACATCCGCAACTGCGGCCTGGCCGGCGCCATCCAGATCGCCGCGCGCGACGGCGACCCGGTGATCCGCCCGTTCGAGGCCGGGCTGAAACTGTGGAAGGCCGGCTTCTACGTGCGCTTCGGTGGCGACACCCTGCAGTTCGGGCCGACCTTCAACGCCCGGATGGACGACCTCGACCGCCTGTTCAACGCCGTCGGCGAGACCCTGAACAGCCTGGACTGACGCCTTTTCTCCCCACTTCCTTATAGGGGAGTGGGGCCGGGGAGAGGGCCTCAGGCCCACCCCGCAATTCATTCGATAACGGAGAGCCCCATGAGCCTTATCCCGCACCTGATCAACGGCGAACGCGTCGCCGGCAACGAACGCAGCGCCCCGGTGTTCAACCCCTCCACCGGCGAATCGACCCGCCAGGTCGGCCTCGCCGACCGCGCCACCATGCAGTTGGCCATCGACGCCGCCAAGGCCGCCTTCCCGGCCTGGCGCAACACCCCGCCGGCCAAGCGCGCGCAGATCATGTTCCGCTTCAAGCAGCTGCTGGAACAGAACGAGAACGAAATCGCCCAGCTGATCAGCGCCGAGCACGGCAAGACCATCGAGGACGCCATCGGCGAGCTCAAGCGCGGCATCGAGAACGTCGAGTTCGCCTGCGCCGCCCCGGAACTCCTCAAGGGCGAATACAGCCGCAACGTCGGCCCGAACATCGACGCCTGGAGCGACCTGCAACCGATCGGCGTGGTCGCCGGCATCACCCCGTTCAACTTCCCGGCCATGGTGCCGCTGTGGATGTACCCGCTGGCCATCGTCTGCGGCAACTGCTTCATCTTGAAGCCGTCCGAGCGCGACCCCAGCTCCACCCTGTTCATCGCCGAACTGGCGCAGCAGGCCGGCCTGCCCAAGGGCGTGCTCAACGTGGTCAACGGCGACAAGGACGCGGTCGACGCCCTGATCCAAGCGCCCGAGGTCAAGGCGCTGAGCTTCGTCGGCTCGACGCCGATCGCCGAGTACATCTACAGCGAGGGCACCAAGCGCGGCAAGCGCGTGCAGGCCCTCGGCGGCGCCAAGAACCACGCCGTGCTGATGCCCGACGCCGACCTGGACAACGCCGTCAGCGCGCTGATGGGCGCCGCCTACGGCTCCTGCGGCGAGCGCTGCATGGCCATCTCGGTGGCCGTGTGCGTGGGCGACCAGATCGCCGACGCGCTGGTCGACAAGATAGTGCCGCAGATCAAGGCGCTGAAGATCGGCGCCGGCACCCAGTGCGGCCTGGATATGGGCCCGCTGGTCACCGCCGCGGCGCGCGACAAGGTGGTCGGTTATATCGACGACGGCGTCAAGGCCGGCGCCGAGCTGGTGGTGGACGGCCGTGGCTACCGCGTCGCCGGGCATGAGGACGGCTACTTCGTCGGCGGCACCCTGTTCGACAAGGTGACCCCGGAGATGGCCATCTACACCGACGAAATCTTCGGCCCGGTGCTGTGCATCGTCCGCGTCGGCAGCCTGGAAGAGGCCATGCAGCTGATCAACGACCACGAGTACGGCAACGGCACCTGCATCTTCACCCGCGACGGCGAAGCGGCGCGGCTGTTCTGCGACGAGATCGAAGTGGGCATGGTCGGCGTCAACGTGCCGCTGCCGGTACCGGTGGCCTACCACAGCTTCGGCGGCTGGAAGCGCTCGCTGTTCGGCGACCTGCATGCCTACGGCCCGGACGGCGTGCGCTTCTACACCCGCAAGAAGGCCATCACCCAACGCTGGCCGGCGCGCAAGAGCCACGAGGCGGCGCAGTTCGCCTTCCCCAGCAATGGCTGAGGTGAGCTGAAGCGTTGCAGCAGAGGCCGGTCGCAAGACCGGCCTTTTTGCTATCGGCCCTATGCGTATCTCCCAGCGGCCGCCTCTGGTACAACAGCCGGCAGGTAGAAAAGGGAGATGCACGATGACCGAAGCATTCAAGCTGGAGCTGCACACATACCTCGAGCGCCTGGGTTACTCCTCGGCGCCACCTCCGACCCTCGACACCCTGCGCGAGCTGCAGGCGCGGCATACCGCCGAGTTCCCCTTCGAAACCCTGGCGAGCATGCTGCGCGTGCCGGTGCAGGTCGAACCCGCCGCGATCCAGGACAAGCTGCTGCGTCAGGGGCGCGGCGGTTACTGCTTCGAGCTCAACCGCCTGTTTCTGCTGCTGTTGCAGGCGCTGGGCTTCGACGCGCGCGGCCTGACCGGGCGGGTGGTGATGGGCGGGCCGGAGGATGCCCAGCCGGCGCGCACCCATATGCTGGTGCTGGTGACCCTGGACGGCGTGCGCTACATCGCCGACGTCGGCTTCGGCGGCATGGTTCCGACCGGCCCGCTGCGGCTGGACAGCGAGGCGCAGCAGGCCACGCCGCACGAGCCCTACCGCCTGACGCTGGTGGACGGCACCTATACCTTGCGGGCGCTGGTGGCCGGCAGCTGGCGGGCGATGTACCTGTTCGATCTGCAGAAGGTGGCGGATATCGATTACGTGGTCGGCAACTGGTACGTGTGCACCCATCCGGATTCGCCCTTTCTCGGCCAGATGATCGCGGCCCGCACCGGGCCGGGCCTGCGCAAGACGCTGAACAAAGGCAGTTTCGCCATCCATCGCCTGGGGCAGGACAGCGAGCGGGTGCAGCTGCAGAGCGTCGACGCGGTACTGGAGGTATTGCGCGATGAGTTCGGCATTCGGGTGCCGGAGCATCCCGAGTTGCGGGGGATTATCGAGCGGTTGATTGCGGGGGCGTGAGCTGAGGCCTGCTGGTATCCCCGGCCGCTAGCCGCCTGTGGGAGGGGCTAGGGGAGAGGGTGCTTTTGGCTTTTTGCACTCCGACGCCGCTTGTTCGTCGTCCGTTATTACGGTTGACTCGCTTCGCTCGCCCTTCGGGCCAGCCTGCGGCTGTTACCAAGCTTCGCTTCGTATCACCCTTACGGCGACTCACTTTTTTCAAACGCCGGATGGCCGGCCCCGCAAAAAAGTAAGCAAAAACGCTGTGCCCCGCCATCCGGAACTAGGCGTCCCCGTCATGCTGCGCTCGACTCCCCTCACTCCATCGTTGCTCCAGGGGCCGGCGTACATGGGCCGTCCATGGGCCTTTACGCCTCTCGCCGCATCCATGCGGCTCGCGCCCTTCCGCAACGATTCCGCTCGGCCTCCTGAAGGGGCGTTTGGCGGCGGCTGATCGTTCGCGGTCTAAAAGCACGGCCGATGTCGTGTCGGGTTGGCGCAGGTGTTGTGAACGCAATGGCTGATAACGCGAAGCTTGTCCACCGCTTCACTGTTTCGCTGTGGCCTTCCGATTCCGCACATACAGCGCCTCACCGCCCGTCGCACTGCTGCCGCGCACCTGCAGCTCAAACCGCTTCGCATGCCCCTTGATCAAATCGCTGAGCTTCTTGAAGCCGTATAGCCGGGCATCGAATGCCGGGCGCAGTTTGCTGATGTTCGAGCCGAGGGCGCCGAGTTGGATCCAGCCGTCCTCGTCGTCGCTGTCGTCGATGACCTTGGCGATAAATTCCACCGGTACCTTCTGTACCTTCGGCTTGGCGGATGCCTTGGCCGGTTCGGTGGCTGTGGTCTCGCCAGCGACGGCTTTGGTCTTGTCGCCATTGCTGGGCGGTTCTTCCGCTGCCTCGGCGGCGTCGGCGCGAAGGATTTCCGTATAGATGAACTTGTCGCAGGCCGAGACGAAGGGCGAGGGGGTCTTCTCCTCGCCGAAGCCGTAGACGGTCAGCCCTTCCTCGCGCAGGCGCGCCGCCAGCCGGGTGAAGTCGCTGTCGCTGGAGACCAGGCAGAAGCCATCGAAGCGCCGGGTATAGAGCAGGTCCATGGCGTCGATGATCAGCGAGCTGTCGGTGGCGTTCTTGCCCTTGGTGTAGGCGAACTGCTGGATCGGCTGGATGGAGTGGTCGAGCAGCACCTTTTTCCAGCCGCCCAGGTTGGGCAGTGTCCAGTCGCCATAGATGCGCTTGACGCTGGCGACACCGTATTTGGCGATTTCCTCGAACAGGCCTTCGACTATGGCGGCGGGGGCGTTGTCGGCGTCGATCAGCACCGCGAGGTGCTTCTGCTGGCGGGAGGCGGGGGCTTTGGCGGCCATGCGGCATCCTTGCGAGAGAGGATGCCTGACCTTACTGCGAATGCTGGCGCGATGCCAGAGCGTCGATGCCAGTGGTATTCGCGCGGGGCGGGGCGCTCAACCCGTCCCGGGTCGAGCGCAACTTCCCCGTTGCGGAACGGGCGTTACTGCTCGCCCTTCAGCGCGCCGCTCAGGCCGAACATCAGCACCAGCAGGTTGGCGTCCGGTTTGGCTTGCGTCGGCGCCGGTTTGCGCGGCGGGGCGCTGGGGCAGGCTTCGGTGGCGCTGCAGTCGCGGGCTTCCAGCACGCGCGGGGCGGGTTCCTGCCAGGCAGCGGCGGCAATGGCCGTGACGCTGAGGGCGAGGCCGAGGAATAAACCTCGTGCTGTTTCTAATTTCATTTTGATAACCCCTTGAAAGCGCTGCCAAACGCTGTTCGCTAAACCTAGATCACCCACCGTTCGGTCGTGGTCTTGCGCGACGAACGGTCACTGCCTATGGCTGGCACCACCTGGGGGCTGTGCTGGGACACGGGCCAGCCCGGTTGGTTCAATCTGTGTGCGGGTAACGCCCAGGCGTCACCTTTGGTGCCTTTGGGAGCACCCTGTAGCAGCCGGCCTTGGCGGTGGGTAAGCGGGGCCAGAGTGGCGCAGCTGATCCTGCTGCCCGGCGCAAAGCTGCGGGGCAGAGCCACGTCCTGGTGATGGTGGTGCGAAAAGATCGCCCGTAGGCGGCAAACAGATGCCGGCGCTGGGCCGGCATGTATGTTTTTTAAGCAAGAGGCGTACCGTGAATCTCTGGCAGCGTTGTCGACCCCGGCTAGCCCAGGCCATTGGCGCCGCCGGCGAATACCTGGCGATAGCCCTGCAGCAGCTGCTGCCAGTCTGCGTCCGACCAGGGGCTGTGGCGCCGCAGCTGGCGCAGGTCGTGGCGCGCGGCGCGTACCCGGCTGAGGCGCCGGCGGCTCTTTTCCAGGTCGAGCAGGGCCACCTGCGGGGTGTCGCCGTCCAGGCGTACGAAGACATGCTTGGCGTATAGGCAGCCGTGCTGCCAGCGGCCCAGGTGCATGCGCGCCAGGGTGGCGCCGATCTGTTGCAGCAGCTGTGCGTGTCGCGCTTCGCCGCAGGCCTGGCGGCCGCCGTCGGCGTACCAGCTCTCGATATCTGCGAAACCGTCCAGCGCCGCGGTGACCAGCAGGCCGCGCCAGCCCTGTTGCGGGTCGCGTTCGACGCCGCAGTAGATCAGCTGCGGCACGGCCACGCCGAGGGCGTCGAGGGCGCGCAGCGCCTTGCGTTCGCGCAGCACGGTGGGGCGGCCCCTGGGGTGCAGCAGGCTGCGATAGAGGTGGCCGACCTGGCGCTTGGCGTACCAGACCGCGTCCTGCCGTTGCAGGCGCTGCACACCGCTTTCGCCGCCGCGGCGCTGGTTGGGCTCTTCCACCCATTCGCCGCGCAGTTGCCACCAATGTTGAAAGGGGTGTTGCTGGGTGTCGCCAGAGGTACCGAGGGTCATGGTCGTTGTTCTTTTGCCTGTCTGTCCGGGCTGCCCGCGCCCTCGGGGGCAGCCATTCGGGTGCGCCGGCGCAGCCGACACGGGGACAAACTAAGCAAAGCTCGCGGTCAAGTCCATAGAAAGCTATGCAGCGGTCGGGCGTTTGGCGCCGTGCGCCGTGTTGCGAATTGCACGCCCCGGGGCGCCGGGACTGGCCGTCGCATGTGGCAAGGGGCGCGACGGGGCAGGGGGCTCAGTGTGCACGGCGCACCCTGCCGGGCCGTCGCCGGTATCATCTGGCCGCGCGCCGCGCCGGCTTGGAGGCCGCCCATAAAAAACCCCGCGACGAGCGCGGGGTTCTTGTTACAGCGAGGGAGCCGGGCTGGCTTACATCATGCCGCCCATGCCACCCATACCGCCCATGCCGCCCATATCCGGCATGGCCGGGGCCTTGTCGTCAGCCGCTTCGGCCACCATGGCCTCGGTGGTGATCATCAGGCCGCCGATGGAGGCAGCAGCCTGCAGGGCCGAACGGGTGACCTTGGCCGGGTCGAGGATGCCCATCTCGATCATGTCGCCATAGGTGTCGGTAGCGGCGTTGAAGCCGAAGTTGCCCGAACCCTGCTTGACCTTGTCGACCACCACGCTCGGCTCGCCGCCGGCGTTGGCGACGATCTGGCGCAGCGGCGCTTCGACGGCGCGACGCAGCAGGGCGATGCCGACGTTCTGGTCTTCGTTGTCGCCCTTCAGGCCTTCGATGGCCTGCAGCGCGCGCACCAGAGCAACGCCGCCGCCAGGCACCACGCCTTCTTCCACTGCAGCGCGGGTGGCGTGCAGGGCGTCTTCGACGCGGGCCTTCTTCTCTTTCATCTCGACTTCGGTGGCAGCGCCGACCTTGATCACGGCAACACCGCCGGCCAGCTTGGCCAGACGCTCTTGCAGCTTCTCTTTGTCGTAGTCGGAGGTGGTGTCTTCGACCTGCTTGCGGATCTGCGCCACGCGGGCTTCGATGTCGGCTTGGGCGCCGGCGCCGTCGATGATGGTGGTGTTGTCCTTGTTCAGCACGACGCGCTTGGCGTTACCCAGGTGCTCCAGGGTGGCGCTTTCCAGGGACAGGCCGACTTCTTCGCTGATCACGGTGCCGCCGGTGAGGATGGCGATGTCCTGCAGCATGGCCTTGCGGCGGTCGCCGAAGCCCGGAGCCTTGACGGCAGCGACCTTGACGATGCCACGCATGTTGTTGACCACCAGGGTGGCCAGGGCTTCGCCTTCGACGTCTTCGGCGACGATCAGCAGCGGGCGACCGGCCTTGGCGACGGCTTCCAGTACCGGCAGCAGTTCGCGGATGTTGCTGATCTTCTTGTCCACCAGCAGCAGCAGCGGGCCTTCCAGCTCGGCAACCATGGTGTCCGGCTTGTTGATGAAGTAGGGCGACAGGTAGCCACGGTCGAACTGCATGCCTTCGACGACGGACAATTCGTTTTCCAGGCCCGAGCCTTCTTCGACGGTGATCACGCCTTCTTTACCGACCTTCTCCATGGCCTCGGCGATGATGTCGCCGATGGAGTTGTCGGAGTTGGCGGAGATGGTGCCGACCTGGGCGATGGCCTTGGTGTCGGTGCAGGGCTTGGCCAGGTCCTTGAGCTGGGCGACGATGGCGCTGGTGGCCTTGTCGATGCCGCGCTTCAGATCCATCGGGTTCATGCCGGCAGCGACCGACTTCAGGCCTTCGTTGACGATGGCCTGGGCCAGCACGGTGGCGGTGGTGGTGCCGTCACCGGCGGCGTCGTTGGCCTTGGACGCGACGTCCTTGACCAGCTGGGCGCCCATGTTCTCGAAGGCGTCCTTCAGTTCGATTTCCTTGGCAACCGAAACGCCGTCCTTGGTGATGGTCGGCGCGCCGAAGGACTTGGCCAGCACCACGTTACGGCCTTTCGGGCCGAGGGTGGCTTTTACCGCGTCGGCCAGGACGTTGACGCCGATGAGCATTTTCTTGCGGGCGGAATCGCCGAATTTGACTTCTTTAGCAGCCATGTTGATCAATCCTCAGAATTCTTGACGGTTAAACGGAGACTGGCGCGAATCAGGCTTCGATGACGGCGAGGATTTCGTTCTCGCCCATCACCAGCAGGTCTTCGCCGTCGACCTTGACGGTGTTGCTGCCGGAGTAGGGGCCGAATACCACCTTGTCACCGACCTTGACGGCCAGCGGACGTACTTCGCCGTTGTCCAGCACGCGACCGGTGCCGACGGCGACGATCTCGCCCTGGTTCGGCTTCTCGGCAGCAGAACCCGGCAGCACGATGCCGCCAGCGGTTTTGGTCTCTTCTTCGCTGCGACGGATCACGACGCGGTCATGCAGAGGACGAAGCTTCATTGTCGATCTCTCCTAACAATTGATGGCCAACTTGCCGACTCTTGTGTGGCCGGCGGGTTTGTAAAATCCGGCGGGGCCGGGTGCGGTGCGCGGTGCACACCGCGAAAGTCTGACTGCCTCGGAGGGCAGGCACCTTGCGGTGACTGCTACATGTGGGCGGGCGAGGGTATTTCAAGGGCCGGGGTGCAAATTTTTTGCATCGGCGAGGGAGGTGGCATCCGGGATGGCTTGGCGCAAGCGCCAGGGCGTGGCTGTCATCTTGTCGGAGTCGGCTGGCTGGCGATCGGCGGGCTGCGGGATCGCCAGCCAGCCGGCTCCTGTGGGGATCGTTGCGGAGCTGCTTCAGTCGCGGCGTTCGTACTCGCCTTCCAGCACATTCGGACGGGGCGCCCCCGGGCGGCTCTGCCCGGCGCGCGCGGCCATATCGTCGAAGAAGGCGCGCTGGCGCAGGGCCTGTTCCTCGGCGCGGCGGCGCAGCATGCCGACCAGCAGGCGGCGGGTGAAGGGAATCAGGCAGAGCACGCCGAAGATGTCGCTGATAAAGCCTGGCAGCAGCAGCAGGCCGCCGCCGACGGCGATCAGCAGGCCTTCGAGCATTTCCTGTTCGGGCAGCTCGCCGCGCGCCAGCTTCTCGCGGGCGCGCCAGGCGGTGGCGACGCCGGCCACGCGTAGCAATACGCTGCCGAGCACGGCGGTGCCGATCACCAGCAGCAGCGTCGGCAGCACACCGATGGCGCTGCCGACCTGGATCAGCAGGGCCAGCTCGATGATCGGGAACAGCAGGAAGAGAAACAGAAACACACGCATGGGTCGAAGTGTCCTTGGCGGAAGTCGGGCTTCCCGTAGGTTCTTAATATGGGGCGCGGCGCTTAATTCAAGCTGAAACCGCGCCGTCGGTCGGCCAGTGCTCGGCGCGCGCCAGCTGCACCAGGGCCTGGCGCACCGCGCCCGGATTGCCGCACGGGGCGGGAAACGCCAGCCAGTAAAGGCTCTGGCCGATGCGCAGGTGGAAGCCCTCGCTGTCGATGCCGCCCAGCTGCGCCGGCTCCTGTCCCGGCAGCCCGGCCAGCGCGACGTAGTGGGCGATGGCGTCGGCGTGGTCGGCGTTCATGTGCTCGACCATGCCGGCTTCGCTGCCGTCGGTCGCGAAGGGGTTGGCCAGGGCGACCTCATCGAGCCAGTGAATGGCGCCGAAACCGCCGATGAAACGCCAGCGCACCGGGTCCAGCCGCCAGAAATCGAAATCATGCGCCCGATGGTAGTCGCGTGATTGGGGGAAAAAGCGGTAATAACGCTGGGCGGCCGCCTCGATTTCGCCTTCGTCACGCAACTGTCGTGCTTCGGCGAGCAGAGTGAGGCGGCCGACCGCCTGCACATCCTCTGCGCCGCGCTCGCCGACCAGCAGCGAGCACTTGGCGTCCTGCCCGAGATTATGGGTGTGCTGGGCGATGCGACTGATCAGGATCAGCGGCCGGCCCTCGGCGTCCAGGCAGTAGGGCACCACCGATCCGAAGGGGAAGCCCGGCATGGCCTTGGAGTGGGTGCTGAGCACGCCACGGTATTCCTTGAGCAGCAATTCTCGTGCATGCTTGCCGGCTTTCACGCTCACCTTATGACTCCTCGCAAAGAATCCGTCAGAAACGGACAGGCGCCCTAGCATAGCGGTTCGCAGGCGTCAGCGGGGCTGGTTAATGCTGCAACTTGAGGGGATAACGCGATGCAACTGAAAGACAAAGTCATCATCATCACCGGTGGTTGCCAGGGCCTGGGCCGCGCCATGGGCGAGTACCTGGCGGCCAAGGGCGCCAAGCTGGCGCTGGTCGACCTGAACCAGCAAAAACTCGACGAAGCCGTGGCCGCCTGCAAGGACGCCGGCGGTGACGCCCGCAGCTACCTGTGCAACGTGGCCAATGAAGAGCAGGTGACCCACATGGTCGCCCAGGTGGCCGAGGACTTCGGCGCCATCAACGGTCTGGTCAACAATGCCGGCATTCTCCGCGACGGTCTGACCATCCGCGTCAAGGACGGCGAGATGAGCAAGATGAGCCTGGCGCAGTGGCAGGCAGTGATCGACGTCAACCTGACCGGGGTGTTCCTCTGCACCCGCGAAGTGGCGGCGAAGATGATCGAGCTGAAGAACGAAGGCGCGATCGTCAACATCTCCTCCATCTCCCGCGCCGGCAACATGGGCCAGGCCAACTACTCCGCGGCCAAGGCCGGCGTCGCCGCCGACACCGTGGTCTGGGCCAAGGAGCTGGCGCGCTACGGCATCCGCGTCGCCGGCGTGGCGCCGGGCTTCATCGAAACCGAGATGACCGGCAGCATGAAGCCGGAAGCGCTGGAGAAGATGACCGCCGGCATTCCGCTGCGGCGCATGGGCAAGCCGGCCGAGATCGCCCACTCGGTGGCCTATATCCTGGAGAACGACTACTACACCGGTCGCATCCTCGAGCTCGACGGCGGCCTGCGTCTGTAAGCGCCGCCGCGCAAACGAAAACGCCCCGACTGGTTCGGGGCGTTTTCGTTTCTGGCAGCTGGTGCGCCGTGGGCACCGCTGCTTTTTAATGTGTGCGAGCGACGGCGAAGCGGCTCAGTTCGACCAGCGCATCGCGGTATTCGCCGGCCGGCAGCGCGTCCAGGCAGGCGATGGCGCGCTCGGCGTAGTCGCGCGCCAGTTGCGCGGTGTAGTCCAGGGCGCCGGCGGCTTCCACGGCGGCGCGTATGCTTTCCAGGTCCTCGATGCCGCCCTTCTGGATGGCGCGGCGCACCAGCGCGGCCTGCTCCTCGCTGCCTTCGCGCATGGTGTAGATCAGCGGCAGGGTCGGTTTGCCCTCGGCCAGGTCGTCGCCGACGTTCTTGCCCAGCTCGGCGGCGTCGCCCCGGTAGTCGAGCAGGTCGTCGACCAGCTGGAAGGCCACGCCGAGGTGGTCGCCGAAGGTGCGCAGGGCTTCGCTCTGAGCCTCGCTGGCGCCGGCCAGCGCCGCGGCGGCATGGGTCGAGGCCTCGAACAGCATGGCGGTCTTGCCGCGGATGACTTCCATATAGGTTTCTTCCGTGGTGCTGGCGTCGCGCACTTTGGACAGCTGCAGCACCTCGCCCTCGGCGATCACCCGGGTGGCCTTGGAGAGGATGCGCATGACCGGCATGGAGCCCAGCTCGACCATCATTTCGAACGAGCGCGAATAGAGGAAGTCGCCCACCAGCACGCTCGGCGCGTTGCCCCACTGGGCATTGGCGGTGCTGCGACCGCGGCGCATGTCGGACATGTCGACCACGTCGTCGTGCAGCAGGGTGGCGGTGTGCAGGAACTCGATGGTGGCGGCCAGCAGACGCAGGTCGTCGGCCCGATAGCCCAGCGCCTTGCCGCTGAGCAGCACCAGCAGCGGGCGCAGGCGTTTGCCGCCAGCGGAGATGATATAGTCGCCGATCTTCTCCACCAGCGGTACGCGCGAGACCAGTTGTTGACGGATGATGCCGTCGACGGCGGTGAAATCGTCCGCCACCACGCGGTAGAAAGCCTGGGGTTGCATCGGCGAAAGGTGCTCCTTTGAGGTTGCGCGGCATGCTAGGTGGCGGGGTGGGGGCTGTCAAGGCAAGCGCCGGCGGGCCTTGCGTGGCGTCACGGGCTTGCGTACAATCGCGCACCCTGAACTTCCCCCTGGGCATTTCCCTGCCTTACGCAATTGCAAGGGCGTCACTTCCGGCCCCAAGCAGCCATGCCAGCCAATAACGACTTTTCTAAAGCGCTGGGTGAGCAGGATCAACGGAGATTTACCATGTACGCAGTGATTGTTACTGGTGGCAAGCAATACAAGGTCACCGAAGGCGAATTCCTCAAGATCGAGAAGCTCGAAGTCGCTACCGGCGAAGCCGTGACTTTCGATCGCGTTCTGCTGATCGGCAATGGCGACGACGTTAAGATCGGCGCTCCGGTCGTAGACGGCGCTAAAGTGGTTGCCGAAGTCGTGTCGCAAGGCCGTCACGACAAGGTGCGCATCATCAAGTTCCGCCGTCGTAAGCACCACATGAAGCGTCAGGGCCACCGTCAGTGGTTCACTGAGATCAAAATCACCGGTATCCAGGCCTGATTCGTCGGCCCCGATCCCTTTATAGGAGTATTGACTCATGGCACACAAAAAAGCTGGCGGTTCTACCCGTAACGGCCGCGATTCCGAAAGTAAACGCCTTGGCGTGAAGATGTACGGCGGCCAGGTCATCAAGGCCGGCAACATCATCGTGCGTCAGCGCGGCACCCAGTTCCACCCCGGTTTCGGCGTGGGCATCGGCAAGGACCACACCCTCTTCGCTAAAGTCGAAGGCGTGGTCAAGTTCGAAGTGAAGGGCGCTTTCGGCCGTCGCTACGTGAGCGTCGTCCAGGCTTAATCGCCGGCACGCTGGAGAAGCCCTGTCCCTAGGACGGGGCTTTTTTATTTGTGTATCTTTGGTTCGCTTGCCCGATCCGCTAGCTCTGGATGATCCGGCAAGCGTTCCCTCCAGCCCGCAGGTGACGCGGGAGGCATATCCATGAAATTCGTCGACGAAGTTTCGATTTTTGTAAAAGCCGGTGATGGCGGTAACGGCATGATGGCCTTCCGCCGCGAGAAGTTCATCGAGAAGGGCGGCCCCAACGGCGGCGACGGTGGCGACGGCGGCTCGGTATTCCTCGTCGCTGACGAGAACCTCAACACCCTGATCGACTACCGCTACACGCGCAAATTCCACGCGCAGAACGGCGAGAAGGGC
This sequence comes from Pseudomonas sp. AOB-7, assembly GCF_003696305.1. Classification (GTDB taxonomy): domain Bacteria; phylum Pseudomonadota; class Gammaproteobacteria; order Pseudomonadales; family Pseudomonadaceae; genus Aquipseudomonas. Next base: position 231,028 of record NZ_RFFK01000006.1, read on the forward strand.
GGCAGCACCGACTGCACCGGGGCCAAGGGCGAGGACTTGCTCCTGCCGGTGCCGGTCGGCACCACGGTGATCGACGCCGGCACCCAGGAAGTGATCGGCGACCTGGTCAAGCCCGGCCAGCGCCTGATGGTCGCCCAGGGCGGCTGGCACGGCCTGGGCAACACCCGCTTCAAGTCCAGCACCAACCGCGCGCCGCGGCAGACCACGCCGGGCAAGCCGGGCGAGTCGCGCGACCTCAAGCTGGAGCTCAAGGTACTGGCCGACGTCGGCCTGCTCGGCCTGCCCAACGCCGGCAAGAGCACCTTTATCCGCGCCGTTTCCGCGGCCAAGCCGAAGGTGGCCGACTACCCCTTCACCACCCTGGTGCCGAACCTGGGTGTGGTCAGCGTCGACCGCTTCAAGAGCTTCGTCGTCGCCGACATTCCGGGCCTGATCGAGGGCGCTTCGGAAGGCGCCGGTCTGGGCATCCGCTTCCTCAAGCACCTGGCGCGTACCCGCCTGCTGCTGCACCTGGTGGACATGGCGCCGCTGGACGAGAGCGATCCGGCCGAGTCGGCGCAGGTGATCATCGACGAGCTGGGTCGCTTCAGCCCGGCGCTGGCCGAGCGCGACCGCTGGCTGGTGCTGAACAAGATGGACCAGATCCCGGAAGACGAGCGCGAGGCGCGCAAGGCCGACATCGTCGCCCGTCTGGGCTGGCAGGGCCCGGTCTACGTGGTCTCGGCCATCAGCCGCGACGGCACCGAGCGCATCTGCCGCGACATCATGCATTACCTGGAAGTGCGCGGTGAGCGCATCGCCGAGGACCCGCAGTTCGCCGAGGAGCTGGCCGAGCTGGATCAGCGCATCGAAGACGAGGCGCGCGCCCGCCTGCAGGCGCTGGACGACCAGCGTGCGTTGCGCAAGGCCGGGGTGCGCAGCGTCGACGATATCGACGAAGACGACTTCGACGACGAAGATGACGACGACGGCCCGGAAATCATTTACGTCCGGGATTAAGCAAGTTTTCAACGCCGCTTAATTGCGGCGTTTTTGTAGGTGGGGCAGGCTCCATCGTTTTCTGGCTAAGGTTGGAAGATCATGCGTGACAAGGTGACCGGCGCGCGGCGCTGGGTGGTGAAGATCGGCAGTGCGCTGCTGACCGCCGACGGGCGCGGCCTGGATCGGGCGGCCATGGCGGTGTGGGTCAAGCAGATGGTGGCCCTGCGCGAGCAGGGCGTGGAGCTGGTGCTGGTGTCCTCCGGCGCGGTGGCCGCGGGCATGAGCCGCCTCGGCTGGAGCAGTCGACCGAGCGCCATGCACGAGCTGCAGGCGGCTGCCGCCATCGGCCAGATGGTGCTGATCCAGGCCTGGGAGTCGAGCTTCGCCGAACACGGCCGGCGTACCGCGCAGATCCTCCTGACCCACGACGACCTGTCCGACCGCAAGCGTTACCTCAACGCGCGCAGCACCCTGCGCACCCTGGTCGACCTCGACGTGGTGCCGGTGATCAACGAGAACGACACCGTGGTCACCGACGAGATCCGCTTCGGCGACAACGACACCCTGGCCGCGCTGGTGGCCAACCTGGTGGAGGCCGACCTGCTGGTGATCCTTACCGACCGCGACGGCATGTTCGACGCCGACCCGCGGCACAATCCGGACGCCAAGCTGATCAACGAGGCGCGTGCCGACGACCCGGCGCTGGATGCGGTGGCCGGCGGCGTCGGCGGCGCGCTGGGCCGTGGCGGCATGCAGACCAAGCTGCGCGCCGCGCGCCTGGCGGCGCGTTCCGGTGCTCATACGATCATCGTCGGCGGTGCCATCGAGCAGGTGCTGGCGCGGCTCAAGGCCGGCGAACGCCTGGGCACCCTGCTGGCGCCCGAGCGTGGCCTGCTGGCGGCGCGCAAGCAGTGGCTGGCCGGCCACCTGCAGACCCGCGGCACCCTGGTGCTGGATGCCGGCGCGGTGAAGGCGCTGAGCCAGGACCGCAAGAGCCTGCTACCGGTCGGGGTCAAGGCGGTGCAGGGCAGCTTCCGCCGCGGCGAGATGGTGGTCTGCGTTGCCCCGGACGGCCGCGAGGTCGCCCGCGGCCTGGTCAACTACAGCGCCCTGGAGGCGCAGAAGATCATCGGCCAGCCGTCCGATGCCATCGAGAAGCTGCTGGGCTATGTCGATGAGCCGGAGTTGGTGCATCGCGACAATCTGATTCTCGTCTAAGGAGAAAGGCATGCGTCCGTTCAAGGGAGTGGTGCTGGGCCTGCTGGTGCTGCCCGGCCTGGCGCTGGCCGAGACCATCGGCGAGGTGTCCACCGTGTTCAAGTGGGTGGGGCCGAACGACAAGATCGTCGTCGAGGCCTTCGACGATCCCAAGGTGGCGGGGGTGACCTGCTACCTGTCGCGGGCCAAGACCGGTGGGGTCAAGGGCGGCCTGGGCCTGGCCGAGGATCGCGCTGAGGCTTCCATCGCCTGTCGTCAGGTCGGGCCGATTCGTTTCCAGGGCGAGCTGAAGGATGGCGAGGAGGTGTTCAAGGAGCGTACCTCGCTGGTGTTCAAGACCATGCAGGTGGTGCGCTTCTTCGACAGCAAGCGCAATACCCTGGTGTACCTGGTCTACAGCGACCGGGTGATCGAGGGCAGCCCGCAGAACGCGGTGACCGCCATTCCGATCCTGCCCTGGGGCCAGCCGTAGGGGCGCAATGCGCACCAGGCGATGCGCTCGCTAGCGAAGACGGAGCAGCGCCAGTCGGGCGCACGGCCGCGCGGCAACCGCTTCTAGCCGGCCGGTGCATCGAATTCGCCGCGGTACTGCTGCACCAGGTGCAGGTTGTCGTGCTGCCAGGGGTGGAAGTCGGCCTTGTAGAAGTCCAGGTAGACCCGCACCAGCGGCCGATAGATGCCGCGCGAACCCCATAGCCAGGCCAGGCCGTCGCGCCATACCCTCCAGTTCCACAGCAGGCCGTCGCGCTTGAGCATGTGCAACAGGCCCTTGGTGGTGTCGAGCGTGAAGAAGAAGGTGCTCTGCAGCATGGCGCGGCGGCGCAGCCAGGGGTTGCCGCTGACCAGCTGGAACACGTCGAAGGCCACCGCCTTGTGCTCGGTCTCTTCCAGGGCGTGCCAGCGCCACAGGCGCGCCATGCGCGGGTCCGCGCCTTCCAGCCAGAGCGGATCCTTCAGCAGGGCGTCGGCCATGATCGCGGTCAGGTGCTCCACCGAGGCGGTGGCGGCCAGTTGCAGCTTGCTCGGCAGGTGCTTCTGCAAAAAGGCCAAACGGCGCTTGAGGCCTCGCTCCAGATAATCGATGTCATAGCCCAGCTCGCGCAGGCGCTCGCTGTACTCGAGGTGCTCGCGGCTGTGATGGCCTTCCTGACCGATAAAGCCGCGTATCTGCTCCTTGAGTCGCGGATCTTCGACCTGCTCGCGAAACAGCCGCACCGAATCGATGAAGAAGCGCTCGCCGTCGGGGAACAACACCGACATGGCGTTGAACAGATGGGTCTTGAATGCATTGCCGCCGTGCCAGTGTCGCGGCAATGGATCGGGCAGCTCGAAGTCGAGCTGGCGCGGGCGGATCTGCAAGCCTTCCGGGGTGGTACTGGCCATGCCTGTTGCCTCCGGTTGCGGGACCATGGTGCAACTATGGGCTTGTGGCGTGGCTGCGGGCAAGGTTAAGGTCAGCCAAAACACGGGTCATTTACGGCCAGCCGCCACGACAAGACGCCCGATGAAAAACGCGCTGAACTTCACTGCCGAACTGGTTCCCGTAGCCTATGCCGAGGCCTTGCTGGCGCTGGCCGAGGAGCTGGGTGTGCCGCGCGATGCCCTGTTCGCCGCCGCACGGGTGCGCCCCGAAGTGCTGGGCAGCCCGAACGGACGCCTGTCGTTCCAGGATTTTCACCTGCTCACCCAGGCCGCGCTGGAGCGCTGCGGCGAACCTGCGCTGGGCCTGGTGCTGGGCCAGCGGCTCAACGTCTCCACCCATGGCATCCTCGGTTATGCGGTGCTCTCCAGCGCCAACCTGGGCAAGGCGCTGCAGTTCGCTCTGAAGTACTACCGGGTACTTGGCCTGGCTTTCGAGCTGGAGCTGGTGGAGCAGGGCGAGGACATGGAATTGCGCGCCGTCGAGTCCTTCCCCATGGGGCCGCAATCGCGCTTTGCCGCCGAAGGCCTGTTGACCAGCATTCACACCATCGCCCGCTTCCTGCTCGGCGAGGAATTGCAGGGGCTCGCCGTCGGCTTCGCCCATGCCGCGCCGGACTACGCCACACGCTACGCCGAGGTCTTCGGCGTGGCGGCGCAGTTCGAGCAGCCCTGGCACTGGTTGCGCCTGCCGCGGCACTATCTGCAGCGGCCCATGGCCCTGGCCAACCCGGCCACGGTGCAGATGTGCGAGCAGCAGTGCGAGGCGCTGCTGGCCAGCCTCGACGTGCAGGACGGCCTGCTCACCCGTGTGCGCCGCCTGCTGCTGGCGCGCCCCGGCGATTTCCCCGACCTCGACGGCGCCGCCAGCGCCCTGCATACCAGCGGCCGCAGCCTGCGCCGGCACCTGGCGCAGATGGGCACCAGCTACCAGCAGGTGCTCGACGAAGTGCGCAAGCGCCTGGCCCTGCAATACCTCGCCACCACCCACCTGCCGCTGTACGAGATCGCCCAGCTGCTGGGTTTCAGCGACCCCTCCAACTTCCGCCGCGCATTCAGGAAATGGACGGGTAAACTGCCCGGCGATTACCGCAACGAGGCACCCCGATGAACACCGCCGCAACGACTGCCCTGATCCGCGAAACCTTCCCCGTCGGTCCCTTGCAGTGCAACTGCACCATCATCGGCGACCCGCTGACGAAAAAGGCCATAGTGGTCGATCCGGGCGGCAATCCCGATCTGATCATGGCGCGGCTCGAGGCCCATGGGCTCAGGGTGGTGAGCATCATCCACACCCACGCCCATCTCGATCACTTCCTCGCTTCCGGGCAGATGAAGGAGAAGACCGGCGCCACCCTGCACCTGCACAAGGACGATCAGTTCCTCTGGGACAACCTGGAGATGCAGTGCCGCATGTTCGGCGTGCCCTACACCCCGGTGCCGGCGCCTGACCGGTGGCTGGCCGACGACGAGGCGCTGGCCTGCGGCTGCGGCGTGGCGCTGCACACGCCGGGGCATACGCCGGGTTCGATGAGTTTCTGGTTCGCCGATGCCAAGCTGCTGATCGCCGGCGACACCCTGTTCCGTCGCGGCATCGGCCGTACCGACCTGTGGGGCGGCGACTACGCCACCATCGAGCGTTCGATCAAGCAGCGCCTGTACCGGCTGGACGAGGACGCCACGGTGGTCACCGGCCACGGCCCGGATACCCGGCTGGGTGACGAGATGCGCGAGAATCCGTTTATCCGTGCCTGAACCCGGCGCTGTGCGGGCTGTCTACACTGGCATTCTGCTGTCGTCCAAGGAGAGTTCGCCATGTCCCGCCTGACCCTGATCGCCGCCTGCTCCGCTGCCCTGCTGCTGGCCGGTTGTGCCTCGCAAAACCCCTACGATCAGAGTGCGCCGAGCTCGAACAAGACCGCCACCTATGGCGGTCTCGGCGCCCTGGCCGGTGCCGCCGCCGGTGCCCTGATCGGTCACGACGACCGCGGCAAGGGCGCGCTGATCGGCGCCGCGGTGGGCGCGGCGGCCGGCGCCGGTTACGGCTACTACGCCGACAAGCAGGAAGCCGAACTTCGCCAGCAGATGCAGGGCACCGGCGTCGAGGTGCAGCGTCAGGGCGACGTGATCCAGCTGATCATGCCCGGCAACATCACCTTCGCTACCGATTCGGCGGAGATCGCCAGCAGCTTTTACGCGCCGCTGAACAACCTGGCCAACTCCTTCCGCCAGTACAACCAGAACAGCATCGAAGTGGTCGGCCACACCGACAGCACCGGCGCGCACAGCTACAACATGGGCCTGTCGCAGCGTCGCGCGCAGAGCGTGGCCAGCTACCTGCTGGCCCAGGGCGTCGATGGCAGCCGGGTCAGCACCCGCGGCATGGGCCCGGACCAGCCGGTGGCGAGCAACGCCACGGCCGAGGGCCGCGCGCAGAACCGTCGCGTCGAGGTGACCCTGCGGCCGCTGCCGGGCGTGCAGTAACGCCCGCGGATTTGGTCTGGGTCGCAGCCTGCGCGCCGGGCGGCTGGTAAGCTGGCGCGGAACTTCGTCCCGCCGTGGCGGCTCGAAGGCTCCGGCATGCTGCCGACACCAGAACCAATCCTAAGGAAGTCCCTATGAAGACCAGGCGTAATCTGATCGCGGCCACCGCGGTCATGGCCTTGCTGGCCGGCTGTACCACCAACCCCTACACCGGCGAGCAGCAGGCCGGCAAGGCCGGCATCTACGGCGGCATCGGCGCGGTCACCGGGGCGGTGATAGGTGCCGCCACCTCGAGCAAGAAGGATCGCGGCAAGGGCGCGCTGATCGGCGCCGCGGTGGGCGGTGCGGCCGGCGGTGGCTACGGCTACTACGTCGACACCCAGGAAGCCAAGCTGCGCCAGACCCTGCAGGGCACCGGCGTGCAGGTGCAGCGCAACGGCGACGATCTCAAGCTGATCATGCCGGGCAACATCACCTTCGCCAGCAACTCGGCGGATATCTCCAGCAGCTTCTACCCGACCCTCAATTCCCTGGTGCTGGTGTTCAAGGAGTTCGACAAGAACGGCGTGAACATCGTCGGTCACACCGACAGCACCGGCTCGCTGGAGCTCAACCAGAACCTGTCCAACCGCCGTGCCCTGAGCATGGCCAACTACCTGAGCGCCAACGGCGTGCCGGGCCAGCGCATCTCCTCCTACGGTGCCGGCCCCAGCCAGCCGATCGCCAGCAACGCCAACGAAGCCGGGCGGGCGCAGAACCGCCGCGTCGAGATCAACCTGCGGCCGCTCTGAGCCGCAGTCATGGCATGACAGAGCCCCCGCTTGCGGGGGCTTTTTTCTGCGCGGCCGTCGTGTCTGCCCGGTCGTTGGCGGGCTTGGTGCCAGGCCGGCGAGCGCTCAGCTGCGCAGCTTGCCTGGCCGGCGCGACGGCTTCTCGCCGTTGGGCACGTGCAGGTAGGACATCACGCTTTCGGTCAGCTCGGCGGCCAGCTGCACAGCCTCCTTGTTGCGCGCCATGACCCCGGCCACCAGGGCTTCGATCAGGGCCAGCACGGCGGTGTTGGAGCTGATCAGCACCGGGTGGTCGGCCGGGGCGAACAGGGTGTGGCGGGCGATGCCGGCCAGGGGCGATGCCGGCGAATCGGTGATGGCCAGTACGCCGGCGCCGCGCTCGCGGGCAAAGCGCGCCAGCTGCAGGGTGTCCAGGCTGTAGCGCGGCATGGCGATGGCCAGCAGCACGTCCTGTTCGGTGATGGCGGCCAGGCGGTAGGCGGCGTTCTCGTTGCCGCCTTCCATGCTGATGGCCGTGGCGTCGGCGCAGAAGGGCACCAGGTTGGCGGCGGCCAGGCCGGCCATATAGGCGCTGTTGCCGAAGCCGAGGATGTAGATCTTGCGTGCCTGGATCAGGCCGTCGACAAAGGCGTCGAAGCTGGCCGGGACGTTGTTGGCCCCGGCGGTGGCCAGGTTGCTGCTGGCGATCTGGATCTGTTCGTGCAGGCCGAAGCCGCCGTCCGGGCGGCTCTCCAGCTCGCTGCGCAGCTTGTCCACCGGCGACACCATCTGTTGCAGGGTGCTGACCAGCTCGGCCTTGAGCCCGGTATAGCCGCCCAGGTCGAGGGCCTTGGCCAGGCGGTTGACCGCCGCCGGCGAGGTGGCGGTGGCCACGGCCATCTCCTCGATGTTCAGGGTCGCGGCCTTGAGCGGGTGGCGCAGGATGAATTCGGCCACCTTGCGCAGCGAGGGTTGCAGCGTGGGAATGCGCTCGGCCAGCTTGCGCATCACGGGGGCGGCGTAGACGGTGGCGTTCTTCGCGGAGGTCGGCATGGTGATTCGGCACGGGTGAGTGAGAGGCGGCGCAGGCCGGCGTGAGCGCAGTCTATCCCAGCCGGCCGCGCCAGGTGCACCCGGGCTACTTCAGGCTGCCGGCGAGAAACTGCTGCAAGCGTTCGGAGCGCGGGTTGGCCAGCACCTCTTTCGGGCAGCCGCTTTCCTCCACCCGGCCCTGATGGAGGAACACCAGCTGGTTGGACACCTCGCGGGCGAAGCCCATCTCGTGGGTCACCACCAGCATGGTGCGGCCTTCGCTGGCCAGATCCTGCATCACCTTGAGTACTTCGCCGACCAGCTCCGGGTCCAGGGCCGAGGTGGGTTCGTCGAACAGCATCACCTCCGGCTCCATGGCCAGGGCACGGGCGATGGCCACGCGCTGCTGCTCGCCGCCACTCATGTGCGCGGGATAGGCGTTCTTGCGATGGGCCACGCCGACCTTGGCCAGGTAGTGCTCGGCTTTCTCCAGCGCCTCCTTCCTGCTGATGCTCTGTACCTGCACCGGCGCTTCCATGACGTTGTCCAGGGCGCTCATGTGCGACCACAGGTTGAAGTGCTGAAAGACCATGGCCAGGCGCGAGCGCATGCGTTGCAGCTGCTGGGGATCGCTGGCGTGCAGGTCGCCGGTGACTTTGTGCGGCTTGAGCCGCAGTTCTTCGTCATTGAGCAGGATGCGCCCGCTGTGCGGCCGCTCCAGCAGGTTGATGCAGCGCAGGAAGGTGCTCTTGCCCGAGCCGCTGGAGCCGATGATGCTGGTGACGTCGCCGGCCCTGGCCTTGAGCGAGACGCCCTTGAGCACCTCGTGGTTGCCGTAGCGTTTGTGCAGGTTGTCGATTTCCAGGGTGTACATGATGGGATTCTCTTGTTGTTAGCAGGCTGTTGAAAACTACCTGCGTTGGTAATCCAGCGTTAAAAACGGCCTCAAAATGCTCATTTACAACATGTAAACTCCGCTTTTTCGGCCGTTTTTGCCTTGTCTTACCTGCCTCGCCTACGTTTTCAACAGCCTGCTAGTCGGTCAGCAGGCGGCCCTGGCGGATGGGCTGGGCGCCGGCGACCTTGGCCAGCCACAGGCCGGGCTGGGCATAGCGCAGGCGTTCGCGGGCGTAGAGCACGCCGCGGGTTTCGGCGAGGATCACGGAATGGCGATCGCTCAGCGGGTCGATCACCTCGAACAGCGCATCGCCGGGCTCGACCCAGGCCCCCAGCGGTTGCAGATAGCTGACCACCCCGGGGTGCGGGGCATAGGCGTACTGCGCGCCGGCAAAGGGGGTGGCCTCGCAGCAGGTCGCGGGCGCCGCCGGCCAGTCGCCGGCGAGCAGGCCCTGGTCGGCGAGAAAGCCGAGGATGGCCTCGGCATCGTCGCGGGCCTGCGGCGCCTCGGTATCGGCCATGCCGCGCAGCTCGATGGTGCTGGCCAGGCAGGCGGCTGGAATGGCGGCGTCGGGGAACTGCGCGGCGAGTTTCAGCCAGGGCCCGGCGCAGGCTTCGTCGAAGGACTGGCCGCCGCTGTCCTCGGCCAGCAGCACGGCGCCGGCGCCCAGGCGCGCGGCCAGCGGCCGCAGGCGCGGCCAGTGCTGGGGCTGGGCATAGAGCAGCAGGATCGACTCGAAGTCGCAGTGCAGGTCGAGTACCAGATCGGCATCGCAGGCCTGGCGCAGCAGCAGGCGGCGCAGCCCCTCAAGGGCCGATTTGGCTGGGGGCAACTGGTCGAGGGCGGTCAGCATGGCGCTGCGGATCAGCCGCATATTGGCCTCGCCATCGCGGCCCAGGCGGCCTTCCAGCTGCGGGGCGAGCAGCGCGGCCAGGTCGACGAAATCGCGGTTGAAGTTCGCCCCGCTGGCGAAGTCGAAGCGCCCCTGGTGGGTGGCCTGGAACATCTGCCCCAGGCCGATGGGGTTGGCCACCGGCACCAGCTCCACCACGCCGGTCAACCGCCCCTGCTTCTCCAGTTCAGCCAGCCGGCGTTTGAGTTCCACCGCCACGCGCATGCCCGGCAGTTCGTCGGCGTGCAGGCTGGCCTGGATATAGGCCTTGCGCGGGCCGCTGCCGAAGCGCAGCACCGTCAGGTGATGGTCGCTGCCGCTGGGGCTCCAGGGCAGGGAATGACGAATCGACTCCATGGTTTCTCCTCAGGCCTTGCGCGGGGCCAGGTAGGCCAGCCAGCGGCGCTCGGCGCCCTTGAACAGCTGGACCAGGGCGAAGGTCAGCACCAGGTAGAAGACCCCGGCGGTGATAAAGGCCTCGAACGGCATGTAGTAGCGCGAGCTGAGTGTACGCGCCGCGCCGGTGATGTCGATCAGGGTGACGATCGACGCCAGCGAAGTGGTGTGCAGCATCATGATTACCTCGTTGCCGTACTGCGGCAGCGCGCGGCGCAGGGCCGAGGGCAGCAGGATGCGCCGGTACAGCTTGGCGCGCGACATGCCCATGGCCTTGGCCGCCTCGATCTCGCCGTGCGGCGTGGCCTTGAGGCTGCCGGCAAGAATTTCCGCCGAGTAGGCGCTGGTGTTGATGGCGAAGGCCAGGCAGGCGCAGAAGGTGGCGCTGGAGAAATACGGCCACAGGAAGCTGTCACGGATGGCCGCGAACTGGGCCAGGCCGTAGTAGATCAGAAACAGCTGCACCAGCATCGGCGTGCCGCGGATCACGTAGGTGTAGAGCCAGGCCGGGGCGTTGAGCCAGGGCGAGCGCGATACCCGCATCAGGCCCAAGGGAATGGCCAAGGCCAGCCCCAGGGCCAGGGCGATCAGCAGCAACTGGAAGGTCACCAGCAGGCCGCGCCCATAGAGCGGCAGGTGCTCGGCGATCAGATGGAAATCGAGCATGGAGCGGGTCCTCTAGATGTCGGCCAGGCGCGCGCCCACGCTGTAGCGCCGCTCCAGCAGGCGCAGGGCGAGCAGCGAGACGCTGGTCAGCAGCAGATACAGGGCGGCCACGGCGAGGAAGAAGGTGAAGGGTTCGCGGGTGGCGTCGGCGGCATTCTTGGCCTTGAACATCATGTCCTGCAGGCCGACCACCGAGATCAGCGCGGTGGCCTTGGTCAGCACCAGCCAGTTGTTGGTGAAGCCGGGAATGGCGAGGCGGATCATCTGCGGCACCAGGATGCGCACGAACACCTGCACCCCGCTCATGCCGTAGGCCGCGCCGGCTTCCGCCTGACCCCTGGGGATGGCCATAAAGGCGCCGCGGAAGGTCTCCGACAGGTAGGCGCCGAAGATAAAGCCCATGGTAAACACGCCGGCGACGAAGGGATTGATGTCGATGTAGTGGTCGTAGCCGAGCAGCGGCGCGACACGGTTCACCAGGTCCTGGCCGCCGTAGAAGATCAGCAGGATCAGCACCAGGTCGGGAATGCCGCGAATCAGCGTGGCATAACCCTCGCCGAGCAGCGCCAGCCAGCGCATCGGCGACAGGCGCAAGGCCGCGCCGAGCAGGCCGAGGCTGATGGCCAGGGCCATGGAGGTCAGCGCCAGGCTCAGGGTGAGCCAGGCGCCATCGAGGATGGTCGAGCCGTAGCCGTGGAGCATGATGGGGTCCTCACGCGCCGCGACAGGCGCTGCGCGAATACGAGAAAGAGGCATCGCGCCGGTGGGCGGATGCCTCTGCGGACAGGGCAGGGTTACTGGCCGTAGATGTCGTAATCGAAGTACTTGGCCTGCACTTCCTGGTACTTGCCGTTGGCGCGGATGGCGTCGATGGCGGCGCTGATGCGCGCGGCATTGGCCTCATCGCCCTTGCGCACGGCGATGCCGGCACCACGGCCGAAGTACTGCGGGTCGTTGAAGTCCGGGCCGACCAGGGCGAAACCCTTGCCGGTTGGGGTCTTGATAAAGCCCTCGTCGATATTGACGATGTCGGCCAGGGTGGCGTCCAGACGGCCTGCGGCCAGGTCGAGGAAGGCTTCGTTCTGCGAGGCATAGCGCACCACTTCGATGCCGGCTTTCTCGAACTTGTCGCTGGCGTAGCGATCGTAGGTGGAGGCGCGCTGCACGCCGACCTTCTTGCCTTTGAGGTCGACCAGCGGGTCGTTGATCTGGGTGCCGGCCTTCATCGCCAGCTTGCCGGGGGTGTGGTAGTACTTTTTGCTGAAGTCCACCGATTTCAGGCGATCCTCGGTGATCGACATGGACGACAGCACGGCGTCGACCTTGCGCACCTTCAGCGAGGGGATCAGGCCGTCGAACTCCTGCTCGACCCACTGGCACTTGACCTTCATCTCGGCGCACAGGGCCTGGCCGATGTCGTAGTCGAAGCCGCTGATGGCGCCGTCCGGGGTCTTGAAGGCGAAGGGCGGGTAGGCCGCCTCGATGCCGATGCGCAGGCTGTCCTGGCTGGCGTGGCTGAAGCTGCTGGCGACGGACAGTGCCAGTGCGCCGAGAAGTGCGATCTTGTTCATCTTATTGACTCCTGGGGGGTGGTTTGGGGTTCGCTGCACAGCCGGCGGCGCGGCGCTGGCTGTGCACTGGCAGCGCCTGGGCGCAGCCGGCAACCGGGGCGGGTGGGCCGGGTTGCGGAGAGTCGGCGAAGTGGGCCGGCTCGGGTCCTGTGGGCACTATCTATGACACGTTTATTTTCATAAATCTACTATTTAGAAATATTTATGTCATTGTGGGTGTCACCGAGCGCTCGCCTCAACCGCTCTAGCGCGCTGTCTGCCGCGCCGCGAGCGAGCTATTTCAGGCCGCACCAGGAGGCCCAGGGTCGCCGCGGGCGCTTGAACAGGGGGTCGTTGTGGTATATAAAATTTCACAAAGCTGCATTGTGAAAATTATTATTCACATGCTGGGCGCCAGGACTGGCGCGGCTTGCAGCCGCCACAGGGAGGTCAATCCGCGTCAGAATTTTCATAACAAGAGCAATAAGAATGAAAAAGCCGTTCCAGCCTCGCCGTCTGTTCGTCGCCCTGATCCTCTCCTGTGCCAGCTCCGTGGCGCAGGCCGAAGGCCACCTGCTAGCCGTGGGGGGCATGCTGCGCGCCAGCAACGTCCCGGTCTACGCCAAGTTCGTCGAACTGGCCGGCGGCCAGCAAGGCGCGCGCATCGTCATTCTGCCCACTGCCAGCGGCAGTCAGGGCTCCAGCAAGCGCTTCATGGCCGAGCTGATCGCCCAGGGGGTGCCGGCCGAGCGCATCAGCATCGTCGGCATCGACCGTCACAACTACCTGGAGACCATGAACGACGCCGAGGTGGTCAAGCCCCTGGCTGACGCCAGTGCCGTGTGGTTCGTCGGTGGCGACCAGGCGCGCATCGCTCGCGCCCTGTTCAATGCCGATGGCAGCCCCTCGCTGCTGATGCAGGGGGTGCGCCAGGTGTTCGACCGGGGTGGCGTGGTGGCCGGCACCAGCGCCGGGGCCAGCATTCTCGGCGCCGAGATGCCCACCGCTTACGGCGTGGTCATGGATACCCTGGATTTCGGCGTCGCCGCCAAGACCGATCAGCGCGGCACGGCCATCCTCAAGGGGGCGGGGCTGTTTAACGGCATCATCGATCAGCACCTGGACCAGATCGAGGAAACCAGCACCGGCCGCGCCGCGCGCATGGCCGCCTACCTGGCCGAGCGCAAGGCCAGCAAGGGCTTCGGCCTGGATACCAACACCGCCATGTGGGTCAAGCCCGGCGGCCAGCTGGAGGTGCTGGGCGAGGGCTACCTGACGGTGATGGATGCCAGCCAGGCCGAGAAGGGCTTCGGCCTCTACGGCACCCGGTTGAGCAATGTGCGCCTGGCCATGCTCGGTCATGGCGACCGCTACGACCTGCGCAGCGGCACGCTGCAGCCGGCGGCGGGCAAGGCGGCCATCGAGGCCGGCAATCAGTACCTGCTGGGCAACCAGCTGATCACCGACCTGGCCGCCGTCTCGGCCATGGGCCGCGCCGTGCTCTATGGCCTGGCCGACAACAGCGCCAGCCGCCAGCTGGGCCTGATGACCCGCTACAACCCGCTCAACGGCTACCACTACGGTTACCGCTTCGCGTTCAGCAAGACCCCGGAATTCAGCGCCTACAGCCAGTTCTACGATTCGCTGACCAACTACAGCGTCAGCGGCGTGCGCCTGGATATTCGTCCGGTCAACGCCAACCTGGGCGATCCGGCCGCCAGTGCGCCGGTCGATGCCGGCAACGGCGCCCTCGGCGATGCCATCCGCGCGGTGAGCTTCCGCGGCCTGATGACCCTCAACGGGCAGAACGCCTTCGAGCCGCAGCGGCCCATCAGCCGCCTGGAACTGGCCAATGCCCTGCAGATGACCCTGGCCGCCGAGCCCAAGCTGGATGCGCTGCCGACGCTCGGCGATATCGACGCCGACGACCCGGTGCGCGAGCAGCTGCAGGTGGTGCTGTCCAACGGCTGGATGCGCGCCGGCGAGACTTTTGCCGGGCAGCAGCCGGTCACCCGCAAGGACTGGGCCCTGGCCTGCAAGGCGCTGGTCGAGCGTTTCCACAACACGCGTCTGGAAAAGAGCGCCGCGTTGAGCGACCTGGGCGAGCTGGATGCCGAACTGGCCGAGGCGGCGCGCCTGACCGTGGGCGAGGGCTGGCTCAAGGCCGCGCAGGGGCGCTTCGAGCCCGATGCGCCGGTCAGCCGCGGCGAAGTGGCGCAGACCCTGGCCCGGGTCGCCGGCCTGAGTAAAGGCTAACGCGCACCAGGCGGCGCCCGACTGGCGCCGCCCTGAATCACCCCCCGATACCCCGAGAGCCCTGTATGCAACTGAACAGGTTGGAAGCCTTCGCCCTGGAAAAACTCTGGCACGCCCCGCAGCGCGAGCGACTGCTGGCCGGCAAGCCCGATCTGCGGGTGCTGGAACGGGTGCAAACCCGCGCCGGCTTCTACTCGATCATCCAGCTGCCCGCCCACCTGGCCGCCCTGCAGCCGGGCAACGAGCTGGAGTGGCCGTTTCGTCTCAAGCGCCTGCGGGCCAAGGGGTATTTCGTCTGCTGGGCCGAGTCGGCGTCGACCCTGTGCCTGGAGGCGGTGATCAGCAAGGGCGAGTGTCCGCCCGAGCTGGCACCGGAATTGTTCGCCTAGCGGCGGACGCTGAGCTGTTCAATAACAACAATGGAGTAAGTGATGAAACTGGTAAAACTGAGCCTGATCGCCCTGGCGGTCGCCGCCGGCTCGTCGTTCGCCCTGGCCGGGGATCAGCAGCAGGCCAAGGGCTTTATCGAAGACAGCACGCTGAAGCTGCTCAACCGCAACTTCTACATGCAGCGCAACTTCGTCAACAGCCAGCGCAACACCCGCGAGGAGTGGGCCCATGGCATGCACCTGAACTATGCCTCGGGCTTTACCCAGGGCACCCTGGGCGTGGGTGTGGATGCCCATGCCTACGGCGGCATCAAGCTCGACGGCGGCCGCGGCAGCGTGGGCAACGGCATCCTGCCGGTGGACGGCGATGGCCGCATCGAGGACAACACCGGTGAAATCGGCGGCGTGGTCAAGGCGCGCATTTCCTCCACCCAATTGAAGTTCGGCGAGCAGCGTCCCACCGCCCCGGTATTCGCCACCGGCGACTCGCGCCTGCTGCCGGAAACCGCCACGGGTTTCCAGCTGTCCAGCAGCGAGATCGACAACCTGTTTCTCGAAGCCGGGCACTTCACCGCCATCAACCGCCGCAACTCGAGCAACTCCGACGGCGAACTGACCAGCGAATACGCCGAAGTGGAGGCGCGCAGCGTCGACTTCGTTGGCGGCACCTACAACTTCCACGACAACCTCAGCGTCTCGTTGTATGGCAGCGAAGCCGAGGACGTCTGGCGCCAGTACTTCGGCAACCTCTACTACAACATTCCCCTGACCGACCAGCAGTCGCTGAGCTTCGACCTGGTGGCCTACAAGACCGATGACCAGGGCAAGGCCCTGGCCGGCGAGCTGGACACCCTGACCTACTCGCTCAAGGGCGCCTACGGCTTCGGCGCGCACAAGCTCAGCCTGGCCTATCAGAAGGTCAACGGCGACGAGTTCTTCGACTACATCGGCGGCGACTCCATCTGGCTGGCCAACTCGGTGCAGTACTCCGACTTCAACGCCCCCAACGAGCGTTCCTTCCAGGTGCGCTACGACCTCAACATGGCCAGCTTCGGCGTGCCGGGCCTGAGTTTCATGGCCCGCTACATCAAGGGCGACCAGATCGACGGCACCAAGGCCGACCCCAATGGCGCCTTCGCCGGCTGGGCCGGCAAGGACGAGAAGCACTGGGAGCGCGACCTCGAGGCCAAGTACGTGGTGCAGTCCGGTGCCGCCAAGGACCTGTCCCTGCGCCTGCGTCAGGCCACCCACCGCGCCACTGCATTCGACAACGACCTCAACGAAGTGCGGCTGATCGTCGAGTACCCGCTGAGCCTGCTGTAACGGCGCTGCAGCCCGCCTCCGATTGCATCTCGGGGGCAGGCGAATCCCGAGGTTTTAGGTCTTCTCCACGCTCCTTTGACCTGACGGCACCCGCGGGTGCCGTTTTTTCCAGCGGCCCTGTGCAGCGCTCATTGCGGAGACTTACAGCATGCGTATCGTTCTGCTCCTGATGTTCTGTGGGCTGGCCTTCGGTGTGCAGGCGCAACCCTTGCGCATCGCCATGGAAGGCCAGTTCCCGCCCTTCGAGACACTGGACGAGAGCGGCCAGCTCAAGGGCTTCAACGTCGATATCGCCCAGGCCCTGTGCCAGGCCATGGCGCAGGAGTGCCAGCTGCTGCGCTTTGCCTGGGACGATCTGATCCCGGCGCTGGAGGCGCAGCGCGCCGATCTGATTCTGGCTTCCATGTCGATCACCGAGGCGCGCCAGCAACGGGTCGACTTCACCGCCAAGTACGCCCAGACCCCGGCCTACTTCTTCGCCCGCAAGGGCCTGATCCATGAGGTGATCGTCACCCCGCGGCGCATCGCCGGCAAACGGGTTGGCGTGCAGCAGGGCACCACCTACGAGCGCCTGCTGGACGACAAGTACGCCGCCCACGTCCAGTTGCAGCGTTTCGACTCCGCCGCACTGATGTACCAGGCCCTGGCCGCCGGCCAGATCGATCTGGTGCTCGACGATGCCGTCTCCGGCTTCTTCGGCTTTCTCGACACGCCCCAGGGCCAGGGTTTCGAACAGGTCGGCAACCAGGTGGTGTCACCCAAGCACTTCGGTCAGGGCCAGGGTATCGCCGTGCGCAAGGGCGACATGGTCCTGCGCGAGCGCCTGGACCGCGCCCTGGCGGTGATCCTCAGCAATGGGGTCTACAAGCGCATCGAACAGCGTTACTTCAAACACTTCTCGGTTTACTGAGCTGGAGGTCACCACTCGACAAAAAACCGCGCTGCGGCAGTTCCCGTTTCACAACACCCACAACAAGAGTGCGCCTGGCGCACGTCTCGGAGAACTCGACAATGATGCTTGGCAAAGTCTTACGCTGCACCCTGCTGCTGCTCGCCCTGTTGCCCCTGGTCGGCCATGCCGGCGGCCCGCTGGTGTTGATCGGTGGCGCCATCAAGGATGACAACGCGGCGATCTATCAACGCCTGATCCAGCTGGCCGGCGGCAGCCAGGCGCGCATCGGCATTATCACCGCCGCGTCCATTCCACCCAGTCAGGACCCGGATGCCGGCACCGCCAATGCGCGCAACTCCCAGGCCAACGGCGAGTTCTACGCCGCGCTGCTGAAAACCTACGGCGCCCAGGATGCCCAGTGGATTCCCATCGACCTGGACAGCATCGGCAACAACAGCAACCCTCAGGTGCTCGAGCAGATCAACGGCATGACCGGCTTCTTCTTCGGCGGCGGCGACCAGGGCCGACTGACCCAGACCCTGCAGACCAGCACTCGCCAGGACAGCCCGGCGCTGGCCGCCATCCGTGCCCGGCATGCCAATGGCGCCGTGCTGGCCGGTACCAGCGCCGGCACCGCGATCATGGTGCAGGGGCCGATGATCACCGGTGGCGAGAGCTATGACGCGCTGCGCAATGGCGTCTATACCAGCCCGGGCGGCGATGACCTGTCCTACGACATGCAGGGCGGCTTCGGTTTCTTCGGTCATGGCCTGCTCGACACCCACTTCAGCGAGCGCGGCCGCCAGGGCCGGATCGTGCGTCTGGCCGACTACAGCAACGTGCCGTTCGCCTTCGGCGTGGACGAGGACACCGCCCTGCTGGTGCAGGACAACCCCAGCCTGGGCCAGGTGGAGATGGAAGTGATCGGCAGCAATGGCGTGTTCGTCTTCGACCTGCGCAACAAGGAGCGCGGCAGCGGCAGCAGCTATGCCCTGTATGACGTGCTGGCCAGCTACCTGACCGCCGGCGACCGCTACCGTCCGGCCACCCAGCAGTTCGTCATCGGTGCTGGCAAGACCAGCCTGCGCGGCCGCGAATACTACAGTTCGGCCATGACCGCCAGCGGCGACATCTTCAGCAGCCCGAACAACAGCGGCGCCAACGGCCGGCGCAATCCGCGGGAGTTCGTCAAGGTCAGCGTCGACCTGTTCGACAGCCAGTCCACCAGCACCCTGGGCCGCACCTATGAGCGCACCCCGCGCTTTCGCGTCGACCTGGTCAAGAGCGCGCAGTACGACAGCCACGGCTACCAGGGCGTGATCGGCGGCAAGCGCCTGACCTCCTACCTGCGCATGCTGATGGACATGCGCCCGAACTGACGCGGGCGCCGCTGTAACGGCGGCATCTTCTGCCCTGATCCAGCCCCCCTGACCGGGGGTTTTTCCTGACCGCCTGTCGTGTCTCTTCTGGCAAAAGGCCAGCCATTCAAAACCTGACTAGAATGCTTTCTGTGGTTCTGTGAAGTCCGCGCGTCGGCCTGCTGGTGCGCGTTGGTTCGGGATGACCGAGGGAGAATCTATGGACGACAGAGCTGTCTTGCCTGCGCCTAAACCCTGGCTGCCGCTGGCCGTGGCACTGAGCCTGCTACTCGGCCTCGGCGCGCTGATCGTCTGGCAGTGGCAGCTGATGCAGAGCCGCGAGCGCGAGGACAGCGAGCAGCGCTTTTTGCTCGAGGCGCAGGACGTCGGCCAGCGTGTACTGGCGCGAATGCAGGCCTACGAGATGGTGCTGCGCGGCGTCTCCGGGCTGATGACCGGCAGCGATGCGGTGTCACAGGTGGAGTGGGATCGCGCCCTCGACCAGCTGCAGCTGCAGGATCGTTATCCCGGCATCCAGGCCCTGGCCTGGTCGCGCTACCTGGGCCGCGCGCAACTCGCCGACTACCTGGCCGAACTGCAGGCACAGCAGCGCCTCGACTACCAGATGTTCCCCGCCGGCGAACGCGAGCAGTACCTGCTGATCGGCTACGTCAGCCCGCTGGACTGGCGCAACCGCCGGGTGCTGGGCTTCGACATGCTCACCGAGCCGGCGCGCCTGAGCACCATCGAACGCGCCATCGACAGCGGCGAGGCCACCCTCAGCGCGCCGCTGATCCTGCGTCAGGAAACCCAGGTCGACGTGCAGGGCGGGGTGCTGCTGTTTCTTCCGGTGTTCCGCCCGGGCATGCCCTTGAGCACGCCGCAGGAGCGTCGCGAGGCCCTGCTCGGCACGGTCCATGGCGCCTTCCGCAGCCAGGATCTGATGGAAGGCATCCTCGGCCCGCAGAGCCGCCGTTTCGATATCGCCCTCAAGGACCTGCAGGAGCCGGACGCCATGCTGCTCAGCGGCGATGCGCCGCGCGCCGACTGGCAACCGCGCTTCCAGCGCAGCCTGGAGCTGTCGCTGTACGGCCGCACCTGGGGCCTGCAGGTCAGCAGCACCGCCGAGTATGAGCGCGGCCTGGCCGGCCGCGGCAGCACCCTCGGCCTGTGGCTGGGGTTGGCGGCGGTGGCCCTGCTGGCGCTGCTGGTGGGCGGTTACCTGTACCAGCGCGACCGCAAGCTGCACGCCAGCCAGCAGGTGGCGGCCAAGTTGCAGGAGCGCGAGGAGCGCTTTCGCCTGCTGGTCGAACGTCTGCCGGTGGCCACCCTGCTGTGCACCGCCGACGGGCGCATCGAGATGGCCAACCGCAGCGCCGCCGAGCTGCTCGACTGCGCCGCGCCGGCGCTGCTCGGCGAGCCGGTGGCGCGTTTTCTGCCGGCGGTCGATGCGCTGCCGACGCTGCAGGCGCAGCTGGCCGAGGGCGACGAGCTGCAGGCGCGCAGCCAGCGCGGCGAGACGATTCCGGTCAGCCTCAGTCTCAGCCGCCTGCGCGAGGGCGGCGACGCCGACTACCTGCTCAACCTGGTCGACCTGCGCGCACGCAAGGGCGCCGAGGAGCGTTTCCGCCTGGTGGTCGAGGCCTCGCCCAACGCCATCCTGCTGGTCGACAGCCTGGGCCGCATCGCCATGGTCAACCGCCAGACCGAACTGCTGTTCGGCTACGAGCGGCAGCTGCTGCTCGGCGAGCCGGTGGAGATGCTCCTGCCCAGCGCCCTGCGCGGCAGTCACGTGGCCATGCGCCGCGGCTACCAGGCGCTGCCGGAACCGCGGCGCATGGGCGGTAACCGCGAGCTGTTCGGCCAGCACCGCGAAGGGCGGATGATCCCCCTGGAGGTGGGCCTGTCGCCGATCCGCAGCGGCAGCGAGACCCTGGTGCAGGCGGTGATCATCGACATCAGCGAGCGCAAGGCGGCCGAGCACAAGTTGCGCGAGCAGGCCGAGCAGCTGCTGCTGGCCAACCGCTACAAGTCCGAGTTCCTCGCCAACATGTCCCACGAGCTGCGCACGCCGCTCAACAGCATCCTGATCCTGAGCGACCAGCTGCGGCAGAACCTGGCCGGCAACCTTACCGAGAAGCAGGCCAAGCACGCCGATATCGTCCACCGCGCCGGCAGCGACCTGCTGCAGCTGATCAACGACGTGCTGGATCTGGCCAAGGTCGAGTCCGGGCGCATGCAGCTCAAACTGGAGCCGCTGAACATGCAGGACGTGCTGGTCGAACTGGACGCCAGCCTGCGGCCGATGGCCGAGCTCAAGGGCCTGCGCCTGCACACCCAGCTCGACGCCGGGGTGCCGCGGGTGATTCACACCGACCGCGTGCGCCTGCACCAGATCCTGCGCAACCTGCTGTCCAACGCGCTGAAGTTCACCGAGCAGGGCGAGGTCAGCCTCACCGTGAGCTGGGAGGAACGCCTGGACGACGGTCGCGAGCTGCTCAGCTTCAGCGTGCGCGACACCGGCATCGGCATCGACCCGGCGCAGCACGAGCAGATCTTCCAGGCCTTCCAGCAGATCGACGGCTCCACCAGCCGGCGCTTCGGTGGCACCGGCCTGGGCCTGGCCATCACCCGCCAGCTGGTGCTGGCGATGGACGGCGACATCAGCCTGCACAGCGCGCCGGGGCAGGGCTCGGTGTTCAGCGTGCGCCTGCCGGTGCAGAGCGCGCCGGCCAGCGCCGAAGCGCCGCTCGAGGGGCCGCAGCGCGGCGGCGAAGGGCCGCCGCTGCTGATCGTCGAGGACGACGCCAATTTCGCCGCGGTGATCGCCGAGGCGGCTCACGGCCACGGCTTTTCCAGCGTGCACTGCCGCACCGGCCTGCAGGCGCTGAACCTGCTGCAGCATGAACCGTTCAATGCGGTGATCCTCGACATCCTGCTGCCGGACATCAGCGGCTGGCAGCTGTTCCGCCGCCTGCGCGGCCAGGTCGGCCATCGCCACACGCCGGTGCACATCATCTCCTGCGTGCCGCAGCCGGCCGGCTGGAACGACGACGGCACGCGCTACCTGGTCAAGCCGATCGACCGCGAAGAGCTGGAGCAGGTGTTCCTCGACCTGCAGCACGGCCAGTCGGCGGATCAGGCGCTGCTGCTGGTAGAGGACGTCGAGATCGAGCGCGAACACTACCGCGAGCACCTGAGCCAGCTGGGCTTTGCGGTGACCGCCTGCGCCAGCGCCGAGCAGGCCCGCGCCGCCTATGCCGGCGGCCAGTTCAGCGCCCTGGTGATCGACCTGGACCTGCCCGACCAGGACGGCTTTGCCCTGCTCGACAGCCTCAACCAGCTGCGCCCGCTGCAGGGCCTGCGGGTGGTGATCAACACCGGGGTCGACGTCACCCTGCAGAGCCTGCAGCGCCTGCGCCGTTACAGCGCGGTGGTGGTGCGCAAGCACGGCGACGACACCGAAGCGCTGGATCAGGCCGTGCAGGGCTTTCTCGACGAGGTGCGCGGCCCCGACCAGGGCCGGCGCCGCGTCAATCCACTGGAGGGGCGGCGCCTCCTGCTGGTCGACGACGACATGCGCAACGTCTACGCCTTAAGCGCGCTGCTCGATGAAGTCGGTCTGCGCGTGACCGCGGCCAAGGACGGCGTCGAAGCCATCGCCTGCTACCAGCGCGAGCCGTTCGACCTGATCCTGATGGACATGGCCATGCCGACCATGGATGGCTACACCGCCACTCGCCTGCTCAAGCAGGAGCACGGCTGCAGCCTGCCGATCATCGCCCTGACCGCCCACGCGATGAAGGGCGACCGCGAGAAATGCATAACCGCTGGAGCCGACGACTACATGGCCAAGCCGATCAAGCGCGACGAGCTGCTGGCCCTGCTGGAGCGCTGGCTCACGCCCATCGCACTGCCGCTGGCCGGCAATGATCTAACCTGAAGGGCAGGAGTTCGGTGCAAGGCCAAAAGGACACAGGAGGTAGCATGGCCCAGGCGCAGACCAAGATCGACACCGAGCAGGGAACGCAGATCCTGCTGGTGGTGGACGACCGCGCGGAGAATCTCGAGGCCATGCAGGCCCTGCTCGACGACGGCGACTGGCAGCTGCGTTGCGTGAATTCCGGCGAGCAGGCGCTGCGCTGCCTGCTGGAAGAGGACGTCGGCCTGGTGCTGCTCGACGTGCAGATGCCGCGGATGGACGGCTTCGAGGTGGCCCGGCTGATGCGCGGCAACCCGCGCACCCGCTTCACCCCGATCATCTTCGTCTCCGCCATCGCCCAGACCCAGGACGCGGTGCTGCGCGGCTACAACAGCGGCGCGGTGGATTTCGTGCTCAAGCCGTTCGACCCCACGGTGCTGCGGCACAAGATCCACAGCCTGCTGGATCACGAGCGCAACCGCAGCGAGCTGCAGCAGTTGAGCCAGCAGCTCGACCGCGCGCGGGCGTTCAACGCCTCGGTGCTGAACAACGCCGCCGAGGGCATCATGGTGGTCGGCGAGGACGGCCGCATCCAGTTCGCCAACCCGGCCATGGCGCAGATGCTCCAGGGCGAAGTCGCCGACCTGGAGGGCGCCGAGCTGCTGGCCTTCCTGCACAGCCCGCAGGTCGAGGGCGACTGGCGGCAGTCGGAGTTCTACCGCCACTGGAAGCGCGAGGCCACCTACCGGGTGCATGAGGCCAGCCTGCGCACCCTCGCCGGCGGCCTCCTGCCGGTGGCGCTGTCCTGTTCGCCGCTGCCGCGCCTGCAGCACGCCATGGTGGTGATCGCCCTGGACATGTCGGTGGTGCGCAACCTGCACGCGCAGCTGGAGTCGCAGGCGGTCACCGACGCGCTGACCGGCCTGCTCAACCGGCGCGGCTTCCACCGCGCGCTGGAGTCGGCGCTGGCGCGCATCGAGCGCAGCGGCCAGCGTCTCGCCGTGCTCTACCTCGACCTGGACGGCTTCAAACGGATCAACGACTCGCTCGGCCACGACGCCGGCGACCAGCTGCTGCGCCGCGTCGGCGAACAGCTCAAGGCCTGCCTGCGCCCCTACGACAGCCTGTCGCGCATCGGCGGCGACGAGTTCACCGCGCTGCTCGACAACCTCGGCCACCCCGAGGACGCGGCGCGGGTCGCGGAGAAGCTGATCGAGCTGGTCTCGGTGCGCCATCACCTCGACGGCGTCGACTTCACCCTCGGCGCCAGCGTCGGCATCGCCTGCTTTCCCGAGTGCGGGCAGAGCGTCGAGGGTCTGCTGCGCGCCGCCGACATGGCCATGTACGAGGCCAAGCGCGCCGGGCGTCAGCAGTACCGCTTCTTCTCCCCGGAGATGAACGGTCGCGCGCGCTCGCGGCTGATGCTCGAGGAGAGCCTGCGCCACGCCATCGAGAACGACGATTTCGTGCTGGTCTACCAGCCCCAGGTGCACTTAGGCAGCGGTCGTCTGCGCGGCTTCGAGGCGTTGCTGCGCTGGCAGCACCGGGTCGCCGGCACCGTGGCGCCCAACGTGTTCATCCCGCTGCTGGAGGAGACCCGCCTGATCAATCGCCTGGGCGACTGGATCTTCCGCGAGGGGGCGCGCCAGTTGGCTGGCTTCAGTCGCCAGTTCGGCGACGAGCTGGTGCTCAGCATCAACGTCAGTCCGGTGCAGTTCGGCATGCCGCAGCTGGTCGACGACCTGCAGCGGGTGCTCGAAGCCCACGGCCTGCAGCCGCGCCAGCTGGAAGTGGAGGTGACCGAGAGCGCGCTGATGCAGGACCTGGAGCTGACCCAGGCGCAGCTGCGCCACCTGCGCCAGCTGGGGGTGAAGATCGCCATCGACGACTTCGGCACCGGCTACTCGTCGCTGGCCTACCTGCGCCATTTCGAGCTGGATACGCTGAAGATCGACCGCCTGTTTGTCGCCAACATGCTCGATTCGCCGCGCGACGCCGCGGTGGTCAGCACCATCATCGACCTCGGCCATCACCTCGGTCTGGAGGTGATCGCCGAAGGGGTGGAAACCCAGGCCCAGCGCGACTGGCTGGTGAGCCACCGCTGCAGCATCATGCAGGGCTTTCTGGTGGCGCCGGGTATCGCCGCCGAGGCCGCGCTGCAGGTGCCGGCGCAGCTGGACTGGGCCAGCCTGCCGCTGTCGCGCGGGGATGCGCCGAAGCCGGACCTGTAGGGTGCGCCGCGCGCAGCAGGGGCCGGTGCGTACGGCCTAGGCGCGGCCCCGCGACACCCGAGCTACTGCCAACTACGCAGCAGGCCGCGGAAGCAGCTGTCGACCATGGCCGGGGTGTCGAGTTGTGGGTCGAACAGGTTGGGGTCGCGCAGCCAGTCGCTGAACAGGCCGACGATCAGCGCGTGCAGGGTACGCGCCGCCAGGCGCGGGCTGATGCCCGGCTGCAGCAGCGGCTGCACCGCCGCCTGGGCGAACTGCTGTTCGCACAGGGCGATGAACTGGTTGATAAAGGCCTCGTGGCGCTCCTCGGCTTCGCGCAGCTCCTCGGTGAATTCGCAGCGGCGCAGCAGGATGGTGAAGATGCGCCGGCGCTGCGCGTCCTGCGCCAGGTGAGCCATGGCCTCGACGCACAGGTCGCGCAGCATCTGCAGCGAGGTCAGGCCGTCGGCGGCCTCCAGTTGTTCGGCCAGCGGCTCCAGGGGCAGGCGCACCTGGTTGAGCATTTCGTGGAACAGATGGGCCTTGTTCTGAAAGTGCCAGTAGATCGCCCCGCGCGTCACCCCGGCACGGCGCGCCACCTGCTCCAGGCTGGTATGGGCCACGCCCTGTTCGAGGAACAGCAGCTCGGCGGCGGCGAGGATGGCGCAGCGGGTTTTCTCCGCGTCTTCTTTGGTTCGGCGCATGGCGATTCGGTCAATTCTGGCTAGGCTCTGGTTGAGCCGAGTTTACCGATTTTGCCGTGCCAGCAGGTGGCGCCGCGCGACTGGCGAGTCCGCCGTGCGCCCTTCGCCATGCGCGTCGCCAAGGAGAGGAGTGCCTCATGTCGTTCGTTCGCCTGTTCCGTCCGCTGTTGTCCCTGAGTCTAGCCGTGCTGCCGCTGGCCACCCTGGGTGCCGACGCGCCACCCCCGGCGGTGACCGTGGAGCAGGTCAAGGCCGGCGCCTTGCCGGTGGTGCTGGAGTACTCGGCGCGCACCGCCGGCTATCGCGAGGTACAGGTGCGGGCCCAGGTCAGCGGCATCCTCCAGGAGCGCACCTACCAGGAAGGCAGCGGCGTGCAGAAGGATCAGCTGCTGTTTCGCATCGACCCGCGTCCCTACCAGGCCGCGCTGGCCCGCGCCAAGGGCGCGCTGGCCCAGGAGCAGGCGCGCTTTCGGCAGACCGAGCGCGACCTCAAGCGCATTCGCGAGCTGCAGAAGAAGGGCTTCGCCAGCGAGAGCGAGCTGGACAATGCGGTGTCCAACTTCGAGCAGAGCAAGGCCAATATCGAGGCCGCCCAGGCCGAGGTGCAATCGCGCCAGATCGACCTCGACTACACCACGGTGAAGGCGCCGATCACCGGCATCACCAGCAAGGAAAGCGTCTCCGAGGGCAGCCTGATCGTCGCCGGCGATCCCAGTGCCAGCCTGCTCACCCAGATCACCCAGCTCGACCCGATCTTCGTCAACTTCGCCTACCCGGACGCCGAAGCCGAACGCCTGCGTCGCGAGTTGTCCGAAGGCAGCCTGGTGCCGCCGGCCAGCGGCAAACTCAACGTCGAGGTGCAGTTCGGCGACGGTTCGGCCTATCCGGTGGAGGGCGAGGTGGATTTCACCGACAGCCTGATCGACCGCGGCACCGGCACCGTCAGCGCCCGCGGCGTGGTGCCCAACCCCGAGCAGAAGCTGCTGCCGGGACAGTTCGTGCGGGTGCTGGTCAAGGGCCTGACCCGGCCCGACGCCATCACCGTGCCGGAGCGGGCGGTGGCCCAGGGGCCGCGCGGCACCTTCGTCTACGTGGTGGACGAGCAGGGCATCGCGCGTATGCGCCAGGTCGGCACCGGCGATACGGCCGGCGGCCGCTGGCTGATCACCTCCGGCGTCAGCGAGGGCGACCGGGTGGTGGTCGACGGCCTGGCCAAGGTGCGCCCGGACAGTCCGGTACAGGTCGAGGAGGCCAAGGCAGCCCCGGCGCAAGCCACGGCGCAGGAGTGACGCCATGATCTCGCGCTTCTTCATCGACCGCCCGGTGTTCGCCACCGTCATTTCCATCGTCATCGTGCTCGCCGGCCTGGCCGCCATGCGCGCCCTGCCGATTGCCCAGTACCCGGAGATCCTGCCGCCGCAGGTCTCGGTTTCGGCTGCCTATCCCGGCGCCAGCGCCCAGGTCATCGCCGAGACCGTGGCGGCGCCGCTGGAGCAGGAGATCAACGGCGTCGAGGGCAT
The DNA here is from genome assembly GCF_003696305.1 of Pseudomonas sp. AOB-7. Lineage (GTDB taxonomy): Bacteria > Pseudomonadota > Gammaproteobacteria > Pseudomonadales > Pseudomonadaceae > Aquipseudomonas. The sequence continues at coordinate 257,908 of NZ_RFFK01000006.1, forward strand.
GATCTACCAGCTGTCCAACTCCTCCAGCAGCGGCGCCATGAGCCTGACCGTGTACTTCGAGGTGGGCACCGACCCCGACCAGGCCACCATCGACGTCAACAACCGGGTGCAGGCCGCCCAGGCCAAGCTGCCCGAGGAGGTGCGCCGGCAGGGGGTCAACGTGGAGAAGAAGTCCTCGGACATCCTCCAGGTGATCACCCTCTATTCGCCGGACGATTCGCGCGACCCGATCTTCATCAGCAACTACGCGCTGATCAACGTGATCGACGAGCTCAAGCGCCTGCCCGGGGTGGGCGACGCCAGCCAGTTCGGTTCCAAGGACTACTCCATGCGCATCTGGCTGCGCCCGGACAAGCTGGCGCAGTACGACCTGACGCCCACCGACGTGGTGAATGCCATCCGCGAGCAGAACTCGCAGTTCGCCGCCGGTAGCTTCGGCCAGCAGCCGCTCAAGGAGGCGCAGGACTTCACCTACACGGTGACCACCCAGGGCCGCTTCACCGACCCCAGGGAGTTCGAGAGCGTGATCCTGCGCAGCGACGCCACCGGCGCCAGCCTGCTGCTCAAGGACGTGGCGCGGGTCGAGCTGGGCGCCCAGGACTACTCCCTGGTGACTACCTTGAACGGCCAGCAGAACGCCGCCTTCGGCATCTACCTGCAGCCCGGCGCCAACGCCCTGGACACCGCCGAGGCGGTGGAGCGCACCATGCAGCGCCTGGCGCAGCGCTTTCCCGAGGGCATCGCCTACAAGATCCCCTACGACACCACCAAGTTCGTCCGGGTGTCCATCGAGGAGGTGATCCACACCTTCTTCGAGGCCCTGGTGCTGGTGGTGCTGGTGGTCTTCGTGTTCCTGCAGAACTGGCGCGCCACGCTGATCCCGGTGCTGGCCATCCCGGTGTCGCTGGTGGGCACCTTCGCCGGCATGTACCTGTTGGGCTTTTCCATCAACCTGCTGACCCTGTTCGGCATGGTGCTGGCCATCGGCATCGTGGTGGACGACGCCATCGTGGTGATCGAGAACGTCGAGCGGGTGATGCGCACCAAGCACCTCAATGCGCGCGAGGCGGCCATCGAGGCGATGGAGGAGGTCACCGGGCCGATCATCGCCATCGTCCTGGTGCTCTGCGCGGTGTTCATTCCGGTGGGCTTCCTCGGCGGCCTGGCCGGGCAGATGTACAAACAGTTCGCCATCACCATTGCGGTGTCGGTGGTGATCTCCGGCATAGTCGCCCTGACCCTGAGTCCGGCGCTCTGCGCGTTGCTGCTCAAGCCCGGCCATCACGAGCCGGCGGCGCCGTTTCGTGCCTTCAACCGCTTCTTCGACAAGGCCACCGAGGGCTACGGCGCCGGCGTGCGTTTCTTCCTCAAGCGCTCGGCCGTGGGCCTGCTGCTGTTCGGCGGGATGATCGGCCTGATCGTGTTGCTGTTCGCGCGGGTGCCTGGCTCGCTGGTGCCGGACGAGGACCAGGGCTACGTGATCAACGCCTACTACCTGCCGCCGGCGGCCTCGCTCAACCGCACCGACGCGCTCAGCGGCGCGGTGACCCAGCAACTGATGGAGCATCCGGCGGTGCAGGACGTGGTCACCTTCGCCGGTTTCGACGTGCTCACCTTCGGCGTGCGCAGCAACGCCGGGGTGTCCTTCGTGCCGCTCAAGGACTGGAGCGAGCGCACCACGCCCGAGTTGGATGCGCGCAACCTGACCCGCGAATTCATGGGCATGGGCGCGACGCAGAAGGACGGCCTGGTGCTGTCGTTCAACCCGCCGCCGATCACCGGCATGAGCACCACCGGCGGCTTCGAGGCCTATATCCAGGACCGCTCCGGCGGCAGCGTCGAGGCGCTCGGCGCCAAGGTCCAGGCCTTCGTCCAGGCCGCCAGCCAGCGCCCGGAACTGGCCGGGGTGCAGAGCACCTTCAGCGCCAATGTGCCGCAGTACTACATCGACCTCGACCGCACCAAGACCCGTGCCCTGGGGGTGAGCGTCAGCGACGTGTTCACCGCCATGCAGGCCACCTTCGGCAGCTACTACGTCAACGACTTCACCCTCTACGGGCGTACCTGGCAGGTCAGCCTGCAGTCGGAGGCGGAGTTTCGCCGCAAGCCGGAGGACCTCGGCCAGGTCTACGTGCGCTCCAGCGCCGGCGAGCTGATTCCGCTGTCGAGCTTGCTGCGGGTGCGGCGCATCCTCGGTCCGGACTCCTACGACCGCTTCAACGTCTACCCCTCGGCCAAGGTGCTCGGCGGCCCGGCACCCGGCTACAGCTCGGGGCAGGCGCTGGCGGCGATGCAGGAGGTGGCCGACCAGGTGCTCGGCGAGGACTACAGCCTGGGCTGGATCGGCTCGGCCTTCCAGGAGCTGGCCACTCAGGGGTCGGGTACCCAGGCCTTCGTCTTCGGCCTGATCCTGGTGTTCCTTATCCTCGCCGCCCAGTACGAGCGCTGGACCCTGCCGCTGGCGGTGGTCACCGCGGTGCCCTTCGCGGTGTTCGGCGCGATCCTCGCGGTGTGGCTGCGCGGCATCCAGAACGACGTGTACTTCCAGGTCGGCCTGGTCACCCTGATCGGCCTGGCGGCGAAGAACGCCATCCTCATCGTCGAGTTCGCCGTGCTGCTGCGCGCCGAGGGCAAGGGCATCTTCGACTCGGCGCTGGAGGCGGCCAAGCTGCGGTTTCGCCCCATCGTGATGACCTCGCTGGCCTTCATCCTCGGCTGCGTGCCGCTGGCGATCAGCTCGGGCGCCGGTTCGGCCAGCCGCCACTCGATCGGCACCGGGGTGATCGGCGGCATGCTTGCCGCCACGTTGCTGGCGACCTTCCTGATCCCCATGTTCTACCTGCTGGTGGAGTCCGCCGCGCAGCGCCTGAGCCGACGCGGCAAGGCCGACCAGGGCGAAGAGGCCGACCAGCGCTGAGCCCTGCCCGGGCCGCGAGCCGCGGCCCAGGCCTTTCTTGGGCGGTGTCCCGATGAGATGATTAGCCGGCTAATAAATGTCCGGACTGTCCATGAACCTTCGCCTCCTGCTGATTCTCGGCGCGCTGTGCGCCTTCGGCCCGCTGGCCATCGATTTCTACCTGCCGAGTTTCCCGACCCTGGCCCAACAGTTCGCCACCGATGTCGAGCAGGTGCAGCTGTCGCTGGCCGCCTACTTCGTCGGCATCGCCCTCGGTCAGCTGTTCTACGGCCCGCTGGCCGACCGCTACGGTCGGCGCGGCCCGCTGCTGCTGGGGGTGGCGCTGTTCACCGTGGCGTCGCTGGCCTGCGCCCTGGCGCCGAGCCTGGAGTGGCTGATCGGCGCGCGCTTCGTCCAGGCCCTGGGCGGCTGCGCCGGCATGGTGGTGACCCGTGCGGTGGTGCGTGATCTGTGCGACCCGCTGACCTCGGCCAAGGTGTTCTCGCAACTGATGCTGGTGATGGGCCTGGCGCCTATCCTCGCGCCGCTGGGCGGCGGCCTGCTGCTCGGCACCCTGGGCTGGCCGTGGATCTTCTACAGCCTGGCGCTGTTCGCCGGCCTGTGCCTGCTGGCGGTGCTGCTGTGGCTGCCGGAAACGCGGCCGCGGGGTCTGGCGCCGGCGCCGCTGCGCGGGGCGCTGGGGCAGTACCGGGTGCTGTTGGGCAATGGCGCCTTCATCACCTATTCGCTGGCCGGCGGCGTGGCGATGGCCGGGATGTTCGCCTATATCGCCGGTTCGCCTTTCGTCTTCATCGAGCTGTACGGGGTGCCGGCCGAGCACTACGGCTGGCTGTTCGGCAGCAACGCCGCCGGTTTCGTGCTGATGGCGCAGGTCAATGCGCGCCTGGTGCGCCGTGGCGGGCCGGGCCGCTGGTTGCGGCGCATGGCGCCGCTGTACCTGGCCAGCGGCCTGGCGTTGCTGGGGCTGGCGGCCTGGCAGCCGGCCAGCCTGTGGCCGCTGCTGGTGCCGCTGTTCGTCTGCGTCGCCAGCCTGGGCAGCATCCTGCCCAACGCCACTGCCTGCGCCATGGCCGGCCAGGGCGAACACGCCGGCAGCGCCTCGGCGCTGCTCGGCAGCCTGCAGTTCAGCGTGGCGGCCAGCGCCTCGGCCCTGGTCGGCGCCCTGCACGACGGCACGGCGGCGCCCATGGCCCTGGTGATCGCGCTGTGCGGCGCCGGGACCTGCGCCTTCGCCTGGCGGAGTCGGCACTATGCCGGTTGATAAGAGGGGCGTCGGTGCGGGCTACTCCCTCTCCCCGGACGGGCGAATGGGTAGATCGACGTATCGACAGCTACCGCGCGTATGGCCTGAATAGAAAAACGCCCCCGCAATAACTGCGGGGGCGGCGCGTGGGATAAGGCTCGTCCGTGATGCGGGTTACGCGCGATCAACCTTGCGGGGCCGTGCCCGTATCGGCGTTCCAGCCGCCGCCGAGAGCCTTGTACAGTTCCACTTCGCTGGCGAGCTGGGCCAGGCGGTCGCCGATCAGTTGCTGGCGCACGCTGAACAGCTGGCGCTGGGCGTCGAGCAGGGTCAGGTAGCTGTCGACCCCGGTGCGGTAGCGGCGTTCGGCCAGTTGGTAGTAGGTCTCGGTGGTGTCCAGCAGGGCGCGCTGGGCCGCCAGCTGCTCGCGGTAGGTGGTGCGGGCGGCGAGGCGGTCGGCGACTTCCTGGAAGGCGACCTGGATGGCCTTCTCGTATTGCGCCACCTGGATGTCGTTCTGCAGCTCGGCGTAGTCGAGGTTGGCGCGCAGGCGCCCGGCGTTGAAGATCGGCAGGCTGATGCTGGGCTGGAACAGCCAGGTGCCGGAGCCGCCGTCGAACAGCCCGGACAGCTGGCTGCTGGCCGTGCCGGCATTGGCGGTGAGGCTGACGCTGGGGAAGAAGGCCGCGCGCGCCGCGCCGATATTGGCGTTGGCCGCCTTGAGCTGGTGCTCGGTCTGCAGCAGGTCGGGGCGCCGTTGCAGCAGATCCGACGGCAGCCCGGCCGGCACGCTCTCGAGCAGCTCGGCGTCCAGCGCCAGGCCCTGCGGCAGGTCGTCCGGCAGGCCGGTGCCGAGCAGCTGGGTCAGGGCGTTGCGATCCTGCGCCACCAGGCGCTGGTACTGCGCCAGGCTCACCCGCGCGCTGTCCACCGCGCTGCGCGCCTGGCTCAGGGCCAGGGCATCGGCGACGCCGACGTCGAAGCTGCGCTGGGTCAGGCGGTAGCTGTCTTCGTAGGTCGCCAGGGTGTCACGGGTCAGCTGCAGCAGGGCCAGATCGGCCTGCCATTGCAGGTAGGCGCTGGCGACGCTGGCCACCAGGCTGATCTGGGTGCTGCGCGCCGCCTGTTCGGTGGCCAGGTACTGTTCCAGCGCCTGCTCGTTGAGGCTGCGGATGCGGCCGAAGAAATCCAGCTCCCAGGCATTCACCCCCAGGGTCGCGCTGTACTGGCCGCCGGTGCCGGCCGCGCCGTTCTGGCTGAGGTCGGCCGGCAGACGCTGGCGGGTGCCGCTGCCGTCGGCGGAGAGCGACGGCAGCAGCTCGCTGCGCTGGATGCGGTACAGCGCGCGGTAGGCCTCGACGTTGAGTGCGGCCACGCGCAGGTCGCGGTTGTTTTCCAGCGCCAGCTGCACCAGCTGCTGCAGCGCCGGGTCGCGGAAGAACTCGCGCCACTGCAGGTCGGCGGCGGCGCGTTCGCCTTCGGCCGCGGCGCTGCCATAGGCCTCGCCCTGCGGCCAGTCGGCGGCCAGCGGGGCGTCCGGGCGCTGGTAATCGGGAATCAGGCTGCAGCCGCCGAGCAGGGCGGCGGTCACGGCCAGGGTCAACAGGGACTGCCTCACTGCAGCGCCTCCTTTTCGGTTTCGCCGGCCGGCTCGGTTTTCTTCTTCTCGAACAGCGAGCAGACCAGCACGTAGAACAGCGGAATCCAGAAGATCGCCAGCACCAGGGCGCTGAGCATGCCGCCGATCACCCCGGTGCCGATGGCGTGCTTGCTGCCGGCGCCGGCGCCGCTGGCGATGGCCAGCGGCAGCACGCCGAGGATGAACGCCAGCGAGGTCATGACGATCGGACGCAGACGCATGCGGCAGGCCTCGATGGCCGCCTCGGTGAAGCTCATGCCCTGCTCGTACTGGGCCTTGGCGAACTCGACGATGAGGATCGCGTTGCGCGCCGACAGGCCGATGGTGGTGAGCAGGCCGACCTGGAAGAACACGTCGTTCGACAGCCCGCGGCCGTAGGTGGCCAGCAGCGCGCCGATGATCCCCAGCGGCACCACCAGCATCACCGAGAACGGGATCGACCAGCTCTCGTACAGCGCCGCCAGGCAGAGGAACACCACCAGCAGCGACAGGGCGTACAGCGCCGGGGCCTGCGAGCCGGACAGGCGTTCCTCGTAGGACAGCCCGGTCCAGGCGTAGCCGACGCCTTCGGGCAGCTGCTTGGCGATTTCCTCCACCGCGGCCATGGCGTCGCCCGAGCTGAAGCCGGGCGCCGGCGCGCCGAGGATTTCCACCGCCGACACGCCGTTGTAGCGGCTCAGCTTGGGCGGGCCGTAGGTCCACTCGCCGCTGGCGAAGGCGCTGAACGGCACCATCTGCCCGGCGGCGTTGCGCACGTACCACTTGTTCAGGTCTTCCGGGCTCATGCGCGCCGAGGACACGCCCTGCAGGTAGACCTTCTTCACCCGGCCGCGGTCGATGAAGTCGTTGACGTAGCTGGCGCCCCAGGCGATCGACAGGGTGTTGTTGATGTCCGCCAGCGACAGGCCGAGGGCGCTGGCCTTCTCGTCGTCGATCAGCAGCTGGTACTGCGGCTCGTCGCGCAGGCCGTTGGCGCGCACGCTGGTCAGCGTCGGGTGCTGGTTGGCCAGCTGGAGGAACTGGTCGCGCGCCTGGTTGAGCACCTCGTGGCCGACGCCGGCCTGATCCTGGAGGAACAGGTTGAAGCCGGTGGCGTTGCCCAGCTCCATCACCGCCGGCGGGGCGAAGGCGAACACCATGGCGTCGCGGAAGCTGAAGAAGTGCTGCTGCGCGCGCTGGGCCAGGGCGGCCACGCCGTTCTCCGCGCCGGGCCGTTCACCCCAGGGCTTGAGCATGATGAAGGCCATGCCCGAGCTCTGCCCGCGACCGGCGAAGTTGAAGCCGGTGACGGTGAACACCGATTTCACCGTGCTGCTTTCCTCGTCCAGCAGGTACTGGCGCATCTCGTCGACCACCGCCTGGGTGCGCTCGGCGCTGGAGCCGGCCGGGGTCTGCACCTGGGCGAACAGCACGCCCTGGTCTTCCTCGGGGAGGAAGGCGGTGGGAATGCGGGTGAACATAAAGGCCATCACAGCGACGATGGCGAGGTACAGCACGAGGTACGGCGCCTTGCGCTTGAGCATGGCGGTCACGCCGCGCTGGTAGGCGTCCGAGCTGCGCTCGAACTTGCGGTTGAACCAGCCGAAGAAACCCTTCTTCTCGTGGTGCTCGCCCTTGGCGATGGGCTTGAGCAGGGTCGCGCACAGCGCCGGGGTGAAGATCAGCGCCACCAGCACCGACAGGGCCATGGCCGAGACGATGGTGATGGAGAACTGCCGGTAGATCACCCCGGTGGAGCCGCCGAAGAAGGCCATCGGCAGGAACACCGCCGACAGCACCAGGGCGATGCCCACCAGCGCGCCCTGGATCTGGCCCATCGACTTGCGCGTGGCCTCCAGCGGCGACAGGCCTTCCTCGCGCATCACCCGCTCGACGTTTTCCACCACCACGATGGCGTCGTCCACCAGCAGGCCGATGGCCAGGACCATGGCGAACATGGTCAGGGTGTTGATGGAGAAGCCGAACGCCGCCAGCACGCCGAAGGTGCCGAGCAGCACCACCGGCACCGCCAGGGTGGGGATGATGGTGGCGCGCAGGTTCTGCAGGAACAGGAACATCACCAGGAACACCAGGACGATGGCCTCGAACAGGGTGTGCACCACCCCCTCGATGGAGGCCGAGATCACCGGCGTGGTGTCGTAGGGGAAGACCACCTCCATGCCCGCCGGGAAGAACGGTTCCAGCGTGGCGATGGTCTCGCGCACCGCCTTGGCGGTGTCCAGGGCGTTGGCGCCGGTGGCCAGCTTGACCGCCAGGCCGGAGGCCGGCATGCCGTTGAACTGCGCGCTGATGGCGTAGTTCTCGCCGCCCAGCTCGACCTTGGCGACGTCACCCAGGCGCACCTGGGAACCGTCGGTCTCGACCTTGAGGAGGATGTTGCGGAACTCCTCGGGGGTCTGCAGGCGGGTCTTGCCGATGATGGTGGCGTTGAGCTGGTTGCCCGGCGAGGCGGGCAGGCCGCCGAACTGGCCGGAGGAAATCTGCACGTTCTGCGCCTGGATCGCGTTGCGCACGTCCACCGGGGTCAGCTGGAAGGCATTGAGCTTGGCCGGGTCGAGCCAGATGCGCATGGCGTACTGCGCGCCGAACACCTGGAAGTCGCCGACGCCCTTGGTCCGCGAGATCGGGTCCTGCAGGTTGGAGACGATGTAGTTGGCCAGGTCGTCCTTGCTCATGCTGCCGTCGGTGGAGACCACGCCGATCACCAGCAGGAAGTTCTTCACCGCCTTGGTCACGCGGATGCCCTGCTGCTGCACTTCCTGCGGCAGCAGCGGAGTGGCCAGCTGCAGCTTGTTCTGCACCTGCACCTGGGCGATGTCCGGGTTGACCCCCTGCTCGAAGGTCACGGTGATTTCCATGCTGCCGTCGGAGTTGCTCGACGAGCTGATGTAGCGCAGCCCGTCGATGCCGTTGAGCTGCTGCTCGATCACCTGCACCACGGTGTCCTGCACCGTCTGCGCCGAGGCGCCGGGGTAGCTGACGCTGATGCCCACCGCGGGCGCGGCGATGCTCGGGTACTGGTTGATCGGCAGCTTGAGGATGGACAGGCCGCCGGCCAGCATGATCACCAGGGCGATGACCCAGGCGAAGATCGGCCGGTCGATAAAGAATCTGGACATTCAGTGGCGCTCCGTTAGCCCTTGCCGTTGCCCGGGGCGGCGTCCTGCGCCACCTCGTCGGCCTTGATATTGCGTGCCGGCACGGTCTTGACCTGGGTGCCGGGCTGGATGAACTGCAGGCCCTCGGTGATCAGGCGGTCGCCCTCGGCCAGGCCTTCCTCGACCAGCCAGGCGTTGCCGGCGGTGCGCTCGGCCTTGAGCAGGCGCTGTTCGACCTTGCCGTCGGCGTCCACCACCAGCGCCACCGGCTCGCCCTTGAGGTTGCGCGTCACGCCCTGCTGCGGGGCGAGGATGGCGTCGCGCTTGACCCCTGAGAGCAGCTCGGCATGCACGAACATGCCCGGCAGCAGCAGGTGGTCGGGGTTGGGGAACACCGCGCGCAGGGTCACCGAGCCGGTGCCTTCGTCCACCGCCACCTCGGAGAACTCCAGGCTGCCCTCGTGGGCGTAGCGGCTGCCGTCCTCCAGTTTCAGCGCGACCTTGGCACCGCCGTCGCCGGCCTTCTGCAGCTGGCCGCTGGCCAGGTCGCGGCGCAGGCGCAGCAGCTCCTTGCTCGACTGGGTGACGTCGACGTAGATCGGGTCGAGCTGCTGGATGGTGGCCAGGGCGGCGCTCTGGCCGTTGCTCACCAGGGCGCCCTCGCTGGCTGCGGATCGGCCGATGCGGCCGCCGATCGGCGCCAGCACCTTGGTGTAGCGCAGGTCGATGCGCGCCTGCTCCAGCGCCGCCTCGGCCTGCAGGCTGGCGGCGCGCGCCTCGTCGTAGGCCTGCTGACTGACGGCCTGGTCGGCCACCAGCAGCTTGTAGCGCTCGGCCAGCGCGCTGGCCGACAGCAGAGTGGCCTGGGCACTCTTGAAGCTGGCCTGATAGCTGGCCGCATCGATCTGGTACAGCTGCTGACCGGCCTTGACCTCGCTGCCCTCGGTGAACAGGCGCTTCTGGATGATGCCGGCCACCTGCGGGCGCACCTCGGCGATGCGGTAGGCGCTGGTGCGTCCCGGCAGTTCGCTGGTCAGGGCGTAGGGTTGCGCTTGCAGCGTCACCACCCCGACTTCGGGGGCCTGTTGGGTCTGCGGGGCGCTGGCTTCCTGGCAGCCGGAGAGGCTGAGCAGGGCCGCAGCAATGGCGGAAACCATGACGGCGAAGGCTGGCTTCGTGTGCATCTGAGGTGACCTCGTTTGTCGAATCTGGTGCCCGAAGGGGCGGGGAGGGCAGTAACTGAGAACCAATGGCGGCGAATATACTTACGTACGTGAATGTTTGTAAATGCCTAAAACTGCCTTCATACTCCAGCCCGGCGCTCTAGCGAGCGGCTATTGGGCGATACAGGTAGGCGCGGAAAATGGTCAGACGAACCAAAGAAGAAGCCGAGGCGACGCGGGTGCAGATACTCGATGCCGCCGAACGGGTGTTCCACGCCCAGGGCGTTTCGCGCGCCTCGTTGGCGGAAGTGGCCAAGGCCGCCGGGGTCAGCCGCGGCGCCATCTACTGGCATTTCGACAACAAGTTGGACCTGTTCCAGGCCATGCTCGAACGCCTGCGTCTGCCGCTGGAAGAACTGGCCCGGGCCAGCGAGAGCGAGGACGAGCCGGACCCGCTGGGCTGCATGCGCGAACTGCTGGTCAAGGCCCTTACCCGTCTGGCGCAGGACGCGCAGAGCCGGCGCATCCACGACATCCTGCGTTACAAGTGCGAGTACACCGGCGAGCTGGTCGGCCTGCGCGAACGCCTGCAGGCGCTCAGCGCCGAGTGCGACCAGCGCATCGCCAGGGCCCTGGGCAATGCGGTGAGTCGCGGCCAGTTGCCGGCGCAGCTGGATTGCCGACGCGCGGCGGTGTGCCTGCACGCCTACATGGAAGGGGTGGAAGCCAACTGGCTGCTGGTGCCCGATTTCGACCTGGCCGCGCAGGCGCCGGCGCTGGTGGACGCAGTGCTGGACATGCTGCGCAGCAGCCCGGCATTGCGTAGCCCGGTCTAGGCTGCTTCAGCTCGCCTGGCTGTGCTGCCGCCAGGGCAGGGCGTGCGGCGCGCGCAGGCGCGCCTCGAGGGTGGCGACGAACTGGCGGGCCTCGCCTTCGCTGCGAAAGCTCACGCTGTGTTGATCCAGACGTACCTGCCAGAGGGTCTGGCCGGCCTTGTTCAGCGGCTGAATGAGGATGTTCATGCTGCGCCACCTCTTGGGGGGAGCAGCAATCTTAGTCTGCCGGCGTGGCAGTTTCCTGACCTGGATCAAGCAGCCGACCATCGGCGCGCAGGCTGCCGTGCAGGCCGTGGCGCGGTTCGCTGCCGGTGGCCAGGCGCAGGCTCACCGGCAGCGGTTCGGCGCCGGCGCGCAGCAGCAGGGCCGGGCCCTGCCAGTGGCTGCGGTGGCCCGTGAGCAGGGCGGCGATGGTCGCCTGCAGCGGCTCGCCCGCGGGATCCCGCAGGTAGTCGCCCAGCGGCAGGCCCAGGCAGCTGTGGCCGGGGCGCCCGCTCAAGCGATCCCAGGCCGGGTTGAGGAAGGTCAGGCGGCCCTGGCTGTCGGTCAGGCACACGGCATCGTCGATCTCCTGCACCAGCTCGCGGTAGCGCAGCTCGGACACCTGCAGCTCGTCGCGGGCACGGCGCTGCTCGGTGAGGTCGATGTCGATGCAGTACATCTCCGCCTGGCCGCGGCTGTTGCGCAGCATCACGTGGCTGGAGAACACCCAGACCAGGCTGCCGTCCTGGCGCTGCAGCTGGATCTCGGCGGCGGGAATCACCGGTCCGCCCAGGTGCCAGGCCTGGATCGCCGCCACCACCTGACGGCGTTCGGCCTCCGGCACTATCAGTTCCTCCAGGCGCCGGCCGAGGGCGTCCTGCAGGCGGTAGCCGTACAGCTGCTCGCTGGCCGGGTTCCAGAAGATCACCCGGCGCTCGCGGTCGTAGCCCTGCACGGCGATGCGCGGGGTCTGCTCGAACAGCTGGCGAAAGCGCTGCTCGCTCTCGCGCAGGGCCTGCTCGTCGCGCTTCTGCGCGCTGATGTTCTGCAGGGTGCCGAGGGCATGGCCGGGGCGATCCGCCTCGCCGTGCAGCTGCAGCCAGTATTCGCCGTTGTCGCGCGACTGGCGCAGGCGCAGGCTGAGGTGCAGGGCCTGTCCCTCCTGCAGCAGCGCCAGCAGGGCGCGGCGCGCCGCCGGGCGGTCGCCGGGATGGATCAGGGCGAGCAACTGGTCGAGATGGCGCGGCGCCTGGGCCTCGCTCTGGCCGAGCAGCTCCAGGGCTTCCTCGCCCCAGCTGAACTGGCCGTCGTAGTCCCAGCTGCCGAGGGCGGCGTTGCGCTGCGCCTGCTGCAGCATGCGCGTGCGCAACTGCAGGGCGTCGTAGAGCCGCGATTGCCGGGCCAGGGCGTAGCGGGTCAGGGCGTACACCAGCAGGCTGCTGAACGCCACGAACAGCAGGCCCTTGGCGGTCTGCCAGACGGCCTGCAGGCCGGGGTCGGCGACCAGGGCCTGCAGCGCGCCGTCGCTGAAGACGATCCACAGCACGCCGAAGGCGCAGTAGATGGCGGTCAGATACAGGGGGTGGGCCAGTTTGCGACGCATGACAAGACTCGCACTGAGGCGCCAGCGGGCGCCTCAGCAAGTCTAGCTGGCCTATCGCGAGTGGTGGCGAGAGGCTATCAAAAGCCTTCGAGGACGATCTTGCCCCGCGCCTGGCCGCTTTCCAGCAGGGCGTGGGCGCGGCGCAGATTGGCCGCGTCGATGCGGCCGAAGTGCTCGCCCAGGGTGGTCTTCAGCACGCCGCTGTCCACCAGCGCGGAGACCCGCTGCAGCAGACGGTGCTGCTCGATCATGTCCTCGGTCTGGAACAGCGAGCGGGTGAACATCAGCTCCCAGTGCAGCGACAGGCTCTTGCGCTTGAGCAGCATCACGTCCAGCGGCTGCAGCGGGTCGTCGATCAGCGCCAGGCGGCCCTGCGGCGCCAGCGCCTCGACCAGCTGCGCGAAGTGCTGGTCGGTCTGCGTCAGGCTGGCGACGTGGCTGACCTGGCCGAGGCCGAGGCGCGCCAGTTCCGCGGCCAGCGGCTGGCTGTGGTCGAGCACCTGGTGGGCGCCCAGTTCGCGCACCCAGGCTTGGGTCTGCGGCCGCGAGGCGGTGGCGATCACCTGCAGTTCGGTGAGCTGGCGCGCCAGCTGCACCAGGATCGAGCCGACCCCGCCGGCGGCGCCGACGATCAGCAGGCTTTGGCCCTGGCTGGCCTGGCCTTCGCCGACCTGCAGGCGCTCGAACAGCAGTTCCCAGGCGGTGATGGCGGTCAGCGGCAGGGCGGCGGCCTCGGCGAACGACAGGCTGGCGGGCATGTGGCCGACGATGCGCTCGTCGACCAGGTGCAGCTCGCTGTTGGCCCCGGCGCGGTCGATGGCGCCGGCGTAGAACACCCGATCGCCAGGCTGGAACAGGCTCACCTCGCTGCCCACCGCCTGCACCACGCCGGCGGCGTCCCAGCCCAGTACCTTGGCCGCGCCGTGTTCCGGGGCGACGTTGCGGCGGATCTTGGTGTCCACCGGGTTGACCGAGATGGCCTGCACCGCCACCAGCAGGTCGCGCGGGCCGGGGGTGGGGGCGGGCAGTTCGACATCCTGCAGGGCGTCGGGATGTTCGGCAGGCAGGGACTGGTAATAGGCGACGGCTTTCATCGGGGCGAGCTCGGCGGGAGAGGGTGTCGCCATGCTCGGCTATTTCACAAAGGCGAAAAAGCGCGTAGGAATAGAGTCTCTTTCATTATTTTTTTGAAAATCATGCTGCGTTTCGACGACCTGCAACTCTTCGTCCGCACTGCCGAGACCGGCAGCCTGTCCGCCGCCGCGCGCCTGCTGGAGGTGTCGCCGGCTGTGGCCAGCGCCGCGCTCAAGCGCCTGGAGCAGCAACTGCAGGTGCGTCTGCTGGCCCGTTCCACCCGCAGCCTGCGCCTGACCCCGGAAGGCGATCTGTTTCTCGGCCATGCGCGCCTGGCCCTGCACAGCCTGGAGGACGGTCGCCGGCAGCTGGCCGGCAGCAAGGCCGAGATCGGCGGCGTGCTGCAGCTGTCGGTGCCCTCGGATTTCGGCCGCAACACCCTGCTGCCCTGGCTCGACGCGTTCCAGCGCGAGCATCCGCAGCTGCACCTGCGCCTGCTGCTGGGCGACCGCGTCGTCGACCTGTTCCGCGAGCCGGTGGACATTGCCCTGCGCTACGGCGCGCCGGAAGACTCCAGCCTGGTGGCGCTGCCGCTGGCGGCGGACAACCGCCGCGTGCTGTGCGCCGCACCGGCCTACCTGGCGCGGCATGGCGCGCCGCAGACGCCGGAGGCGCTGGCCGAGCACAACTGTCTGCTCTATATGCTCGGCGGGCGGGTGCACGAGCGCTGGCGCTTTCACAGTGGCAAGCGCGAAATCGCCCTGACGGTCGCCGGCGACCGGGTCAGCGACGATGCCGACGTGGTGCGCCGCTGGGCGGTGGCGGGGCAGGGGCTGGTGTACAAGTCCTGGCTGGATGTCGCCGGCGACGTGCGCGCCGGGCGGCTGCAGCTGCTGTTGCCGCAGTGGCGCGGCGAGCCGACCCCGCTCAACCTGGTCTGCGCCCACCGCGCGCAGCTGAGCCGGCCGGTGCACCTGCTGCGCGAGTTCGTCCAGGCGCGCTGCGCCGAGCTGCTGGCGCATGCCCCCTGGCGCGGCTAGGCTTGCACTCGGCTGCGGCAATCCACCGCAGTGTCGCGCCGCCATCGCCTGTTTAGAGTCGCGCCCCATGAAACTGGCCCGCAAACACCGCTCGCTGACCGCCTGGCTGCTGTACTTCAGCATCCTGTTCGGCGCGTTCGTCTGCGCCATCAGCCACGGCCAGATGGCCGGCCTGCAGCTCAGCGGGCTGGATGGCCAGTACTGCTCCTTCGAGGGCAACTTCGGCGCCGGCGCCGATCTCGACGGCTCCGGCGTGGTCGCGCCCAATCCGGCCACCGGCTCCGGTTGCGCCCTGAGCAGCAGCTTCAGCGCCATCATCCTCGCCGCCTTCTTCGGCCTGCTCGGCCTGCTGCCGGTCAGTCGCGCGCTGCCCGGCGTCAGCCTCGCGGTCCGCCGCCCGCTCCGCTACCTCTGGCCCTCGGCCAACCCCCGCGCTTCTCCGTTGTTCGCCTGATCAGCCTGCCCCTGGCGGGGCATTCCCCACCATGCGAATAGTGCGTCGCGCGGCATGCGCGCGACGCTGGAGAACTCCCATGTCGTCACTCCCCGATGCCGTTGCAGGGGCTCGCGTGCGCGCGCAGCCCGCTTTCTACAACCTGGCCTGGCGTTGGCATTTCTATGCCGGGCTGTTCGTCATCCCCTTTATGGTCATGCTGTCGATCACCGGCATGATCTACCTGTTCAAGCCGCAGCTGGACCAGTGGCTGTACGCCGATCTGCTGCAGGTGCCGGCGGGCGAACGGCCCCTGGATGCCGACCGCCAGCTGGCCATCGTCCGCGCAGCCTATCCGCAGGCAGCGGTGAGCAAGTACCTGCCGCCGGTGGCGGAGGACCGCAGCGCGCAGTTCGTGATCGGCCAGGACGGACAGGAGCTCAATCTGTTCCTCGACCCCTACCGCGGCACGCTGCTCGGCGTGCAGGACGCCACCTGGAACCTGCAGGCGGTGGTGCGCAAGCTGCACGGCGATCTGCTGCTCGGCACCGTCGGCGACCGCCTGATCGAGCTGGCCGCCGGCTGGGGCGTGGTGCTGGTGGTCTCCGGCCTGTACCTCTGGTGGCCGCGCGGCAGCGGCGGCGCCGGCGTGCTGTGGCCGCGCCTGGGCGCCCGCGGGCGTCTGCTGTGGCGCGACCTGCACGGGGTCACCGGGTTCTGGGGCAGCCTGTTGCTGCTGTTGATGCTGCTCACCGGGATGACCTGGACCGGCTTCTGGGGCGCGCAGTTCGCCGGCACCTGGAACCACTTCCCCGCGGCGATGTGGGACGCGGTGCCGAAGTCCGGGCAGCTCACCGGCAGCCTCAACGACAGCCGCCAGCAGACCGTGGCCTGGGCGGTGGAAGTGACGCCGCTGCCGGCCTCCGACCCGCATGCCGGGCACCATGGCCAGCGTCCCGCCGGCGCGGCCGCGGCGCCGCAGATCGGCCTGCAGCAGGTGGTCGACACCGCCGCGGCGCAGGGCGTGCAGCCGGGTTACAGCATCAGCTTCCCGCGCGGCGCCGAAGGCGTCTACACCGTCGCCCTGTTCGCCGACGACCCGCGCCACGACGCCACCCTTCACCTGGATCAGTACAGCGGCGCGCTGCTCGCCGATGTGCGCTGGCGCGACTACGGCCTGGTGGCCAGAACGGTGGAGAGCGGGGTGAAGCTGCACGAGGGCAAGATGTTCGGCCTGGCCAACCAGCTGCTGATGGCGCTGGTCTGCCTGCTGATCCTGTTCGGCGCGGTCAGCGGCCTGCTGCTCTGGTGGCAGCGCCGCCCGGCCGGTCGCCTTGGCGTGCCGCCGCTGCGTCACGACCTGCCGCGCTGGAAGCTCGGGGTGGCGATCATGCTGGCGCTCGGCCTGGTCTTCCCGCTGGTCGGCGCCTCGCTGCTGCTGATCTGGCTGCTGGATCGCCTGCTGGCGCGGTTGCCGGCCTGGCGCCGGCTGGCCAGCGACTGACGCGCCACCTTTATCGCGGCGCCCCGGCCCTGGCCGGCGTCGCCGGATTCATTCAGGCTACGGCCGACTATCGCAACTGGAGGAACACCATGCTGCCGAACAAATTCCTGCTGCTGGGCGCGCTGCTCGGCGCCAGCCTGCTGGCCCAGGCCCACGACTACCAGGCCGGCGACCTGCATATCGACCACCCCTGGTCGCGCGCCATGCCGCCGGTGGCGCCGACCGCCGCCGCCTACTTCGTGGTGCACAACCGGGGCCGCGAGGCCGATCGCCTGCTCGCCGTCAGCACCCCGGTGGCCGGCAAGGCCGAGCTGCACGAGCATGTGCACGAAGGCGAGGTGATGAGGATGCAGCAGGTGCAGGACGTGACCATCCCCGCCGGCGGCGAGGTGCAGTTCGCGCCCATGGGCTACCACGTGATGCTGTTCGAGCTGAAGCAGCAGGCCAAGGACGGCGAACGCTTCCCGCTGACCCTGACCTTTGAGAAGGCCGGCCAGGTCGAGGTCGAGGTGGCGGTGCAGCAAGAGGCGCCGGTTGCCGAGGCCGCCCATGAGCATCACCAGCACTGAGGCGAACGCAGTGGCAGTGCCCGGCTGACGCACGCGGCCAGCAGGCCGTTGAAAAACGTAGGCGAGGCAGCCAGTGCAAGGCAAAAACAGGCGAAAAAGCGGAGTTTACGAGCTGTAAATGAGCATTTTGAGCCTGTTTTTAACGCAGCAATGGCAACGTAGGTAGTTTTTCCACCGCCTGTTAGACGCGAAAAACCTGCACCGCACTATGCAGCTGCCCGCCCAGGTGCAGCAGCTGCTCGCCCTGGTCGCGGCTGCGGCCGATGCGCTGCAGGTTGTCGCCGCCGAGCTGGTGGATGCGTTCGCCGTGCTCGCGGATTTCGCCGACCGCCTCGCTCTGCTGCGCGGTGGCGTCGGCGATGCGTTCGGCCATGCTGGCGATGGTGTGGATCGCCGCGACGATTTCGTCGAGCGCGCCGTCGGCCGCCTCGGCCTTGCCGGCGGTGGCCTCGGCGTGTTCGACCTGGGCGCGCATGGCGCTCACCGACTGGCGCGCGGCCTGCTGCAGGCGGCCGATCAGCTCCTGGATCTCGGCGGTGGCGCTGCCGGTGCGCTGCGACAGCGAACGCACCTCGTCGGCGACCACGGCGAAGCCACGGCCGGCTTCGCCGGCCCGCGCCGCCTCGATGGCGGCGTTGAGCGCGAGCAGATTGGTCTGCTCGGCGATGCCGCGGATCACCGTCAGCACGCTGCCGATGGTGGCGGTCTCCTCGGCCAGGCGCTCGATCGCCTGGGCGTTGTCCTGCACCTCGCCGACCAGCGCGTGCAGCCCTTCCAGGCTCTGGCCGATGACCCGCTGGCCCTGCTCCAGGGCGCGGTCGGCGTCGCGGCTGGCGTCGGCGGTCTGGCTGGCGTCCTGCGCCACCTGGCCGATGGTGGCTTCCAGTTCGCTCAGCGCGTCGCGGATCAGCGCGGTGTCGCCGGCCTGGCGCTCGGCGCCGGCATGCAGGCCGCCGCTGAGCTCGGCCAGGGTGCGACTGGAGCCGGCGACCTGCTCGGCGTGGCCGCGGATGCTGGCGACCAGCTCGACCAGGTAGCGGCGCAGGTGATTGAGCGAGTCCTCGATATCGCGCAGCTCGCGGGTGCGCGCGCCGATGGCGATGGGCGTGGCGAAGTCGCCGCGGGCCCATGCCGACAGCGCCGGCACCAGCTGGCTGAGCACCCGGGTCAGGCGCCGCTGGATGCTGTCGATGGTCAGCGCGATCAGCAGGATCAGGCCGATCATCAGGCCCTGGATCAGCCGCACGTCGCCCTGGATGCGCGCGTACTCGGCCTTGACCTGCGGCTCCAGGGCGGCCAGCGCCTGCTGCAGCTGGTCGATGCGCGCGCGGGTGGCGGCGGCCAGTTGCTGGCGCTGCTCGACCAGCTCGCGGGTGCGCTGCAGCTCGGCCGGGTAGCGGCGTACCAGGGCGGCGAAGTCGCGCTTGAGGGCGACGCCGCGATCTTCCGCCTGGCTGGCGCTGCTGTCGTCGGCCAGGCCGAGCAGGGCGGCGAAGCCGGCGCTGGCCGAGTCCGAAGCCTCCGCCACACCGAGCAGCGGCAGGCTGTCGAGGCGCCCGGCCTGCGCGCCGAGGGCCTTGAGTTCGCGTTCGATATCGGCCAGCAGCTCGTTGCGGCCCTGGGCAACGAAGCGGCCGCGGGCATGGCCCAGGCGCGTCAGGTGCTGGCTGGCGTCGAACAGCGGGCGGCGGTAATCCTGCGCTGACGCCCCCGTGGCCGAGTCGGCGTACTGCGCCAGCTGCTCCAGCGCGCCGCCCATCTCCCGTTCGGCCTGCAGCAGCAGGCCCTGTGGGTCGCCGGCCAGTTTGCCGGCGGCAAGCAGCTCGCCTGCGCTGAAGGTGCGCAATTGCTCCAGGCTCGGCCGCAGCTCCTCGGCCAGCGGCGCCGGCAGCTCGTCGAGCGCCAGCTCCAGGCCGTCGATGGCCTGGCCCGCGGCGCTGTGGCGCAGGGCGTCGCCGCTGGCCAGGTAGGCCTGGATATTGCCGGCCACGTCCTGCTGGAACTGCTGGGACAGCGCCAGGTAGCGCTCCATCAGCTGGAACGGCTGTTGCAGTGCGCGTTGCGACCACCACAGGGTCGCCGCCAGGGCGACGCAGACGGTGACCAGCAGCAGGGTGTTGAGATTGGTGAGCAGCTTGAGACGCATGGCGGGCTCGATCGACGGCTGAACGATGCCCGCGAGCCTATTGCGGTTTGGTTACAGGCTGATGACGTTGTGCGTTGCGTCACGTTCCGGCGACCGGCGAGCCTTCACGCGCCGCGGTACAGCTCCACCCGGTTGCGGCCGCCGTGCTTGGCCCGGTACAGCGCCTCGTCGGCCTGCTTGGACAGGGCGTTGCCGTCCAGGCCCGGCTGCAGCATGGCGATGCCGCAGCTGAAGGTGCAGGAGAGGTCCTGCGGCTGCGCCGGGTAGTGGATCTCGGCGAAGCGCTGGCGGATTTCCTCGAGCACCCGCAGCGCCGATTGCTCGTCGGTATCGGGCAGCACCACGGCGAATTCCTCGCCGCCGTAGCGGCCGATATGGTCGGTCTTGCGCAGGCGCTGCTTGAGAAACAGCGCCAGGCTCTTGATCACCCGGTCGCCCATGGGGTGGCCGTAGCTGTCGTTGACCCTCTTGAAGTGGTCGATGTCGAGCATGGCGAAGGCCAGCGGCTGCTCGTCGCGGCGCGCACGGAAGCAGGCGTCTTCCAGCAGCTGCAGGGTGTGGGTGTGGTTGTACAGGCCGGTCAGGCTGTCGCGCACCATGCGCGCCTTGAGGTTGCGCGCGCGGGCGGCGCGGTTGCGCACGGTGGCGATCAGATGGCGCGGCTTGATCGGCTTGGTGAGGAAATCGTCGCCGCCCTCGCTCATGGCGTCGAGCTGCTTGTCCAGGTCGTCCTCGGCCGACAGGTAGATGATCGGCACGCTGACGTAGCGGTCGTTGTGGCGGATCACCTTGGCCAGCTCGATGCCGCTGCACTCGGGCATGTACATGTCGAGGATGATCAGGTCGGGCTGGAACTCGGCCAGCGCGTCCATCGCCTGGATCGGCTCGGTCAGGGTGTGGGTGAGGATGCCGGCGCTGTTGAGCACGCGCTCGGTGTGGGTGGCCTGGGCCTTGGAGTCGTCGACGATCAGCACCTTGTAGGGATCGTACTGGGCGACGTGGGTCAGCACCTCGATGCGTTCGAGCAGACTGGAGGCGTCCAGCGAGCCGGTGAAGAACTCCTGGCCGCCGGCGCGCACCGCGGCCAGGCGGGTCGGCGTGTCGGTGTCGCGGTGGCTGAAGAACAGCAGCGGAATCTTCTGCTCCAGGCCCTGCTGCAGCGAGTCGGCCAGCGCCAGGCCGGCACCGGCGAAGTCGACGTCCATGACGATGGCGGCCGGGTGGCGCTCGGCGATGGCGGCGCGAAACGCCGCGGCGTCTGTCAGCGCCTGCGCGGCCAGGCCGAAGAACTCCAGCTGCTGGGCCAGGCGCTCGGCGCGGGCGGTGTCCTGCAGGGCCAGGTAGACCGGCTTGCGCAGCGGCGGCAGGAAGGTCTGCTCGAACGCGTCGCCGTGGCGCAGGCCGGTGCGCGACAGGCGCTGCATGGCCAGGTTGAGCTGGCCGATCAGGCTGCTGTTGAGGCGTCCGCGGTTGTCCGCCACCGCCATCAGGCTGGCGGCGATGGCCTCGGCCAGCTGGGCATGCTCGGCCTGCTCGAAGCGCTCGGCGTAGCGCAGCAGGCGCAGGTTGGCCTCGCCCAGTTCGGCCATGCCGGCGTCGTTCCATTCGCTGCGCTGCAGGCGCTGCCAGACTTCCAGCACCTGACGCGCTTGGTGGATCACGCGCTGGGCGAAGTGATGCTTGAGGCGATCGCGACTGGGATCCGGGTGCTCGGTCATGGGCCGACTTCTTTAAATGACTGGGTCAGTGGTGGCTCGATGCTATCACTTGGCGGCGGCGCTGACAGTGCCGCCGATCAATTGGCGTCGTGTTTTCTGTCGAATAGGCGACATAAACCTAGCTTTTTCCCACTGACTTGCCACCGGCGGTAAGTTTGCCCGTGCGCCCTGCGCTTTGCGGCGAGCTTGCCTTATAGTGCGGGACACGCAACCCGTTGTTCGGGGCGCGGTCGAACATTCGAATTTGCTGAAGGAAGGACACTGCCATGCTGGACTGGAAGAATCGCGCGGCGAGCTCGCCCGACGCCGCCGCCAAGGCCGCCACGTACGCAGGCGAGCGCAGCGGCGCCAGCCTGATCGGTCGCGCGGTCGGCGGACTGCTCGGCCTCTACCTGCTGCTGGCCCTGGTGGTCGGCTGGTACTGGAGTCAGGAGCCGTCGGCCTTCCCGGTGCAGCAGCGGGCCCAGGCCGCGGCGGAGCAGGCCAAGCGCCAGCTGGTCGGCGGCTACACCACGGTGGAGACCCTCAAGCAGGTGGCCGGCACCCTGCTGGACAAGCCCGGCGGCTACCTGTCCAACGACCTGGCGCCGCCCGGCCTGTGGCTGGACAACATGCCGAGCTGGGAATATGGCGTGCTGGTGCAGGTGCGTGACTTCTCCCGCGCCCTGCGCAAGGACTTCGCCCGCTCGCAGTCGCAATCCACCGAGGACCCGGACCTGGCCCAGGCCGAGCCGCGCTTTCACTTCGACAACAAGAGCTGGGCGCTGCCGGCCTCGGAGTCCGAGTACCGCGAAGGGATCAAGGCGCTGGATCGCTACCTGGCCCGCCTGGCCGATCCGAGCAAGCAGAACGCGCAGTTCTATACCCGCGCCGACAACCTCAACAACTGGCTGGGCGACGCCGGCACCCGCCTCGGCTCGCTGTCGCAGCGGCTGTCCGCCAGCGTCGGCCAGGTGCGCCTGAATACCGAGGTGCTGCCGAGCGAGCCGGACGCCACGGCGGTGGGCGAGGGCGGCATCTACGAGACGCCCTGGCTGCAGATCGACAACGTGTTCTACGAGGCGCGCGGCCAGGCCTGGGCACTGGCCCACCTGCTGCGCGCGGTCGAGGTGGATTTCGCCGACGTGCTGGCGAAGAAGAACGCCACGGTCAGCGTGCGGCAGATCATCCGCGAGCTGGAGGCGGCGCAGGAAACCCTGTGGAGCCCGATGATCCTCAACGGCAGCGGCTATGGCCTGCTGGCCAACCACTCGCTGGTGATGGCCAACTACATCTCACGGGCCAACGCGGCGATCATCGACCTGCGCCAGCTGCTGAGCCAGGGCTGATGGCGGCGATCTCCGAGGCGGAAGCGGCGCATCGCGCCGCCTCCGACGCCGAGCGGGTGGCCTGGGTCGACGAACAGGACCGGCCGCTCGGCGGGGTGTCGCGCGCCGAGCTGCGCGAGCGCCGGTTGATCGGCCGCGGCACCTATATCCTGCTGTTCAACTCGGCCGGCCTGCTCTGCGTGCACCGGCGCACCCTGAGCAAGGCGCTGTATCCCGGCTACTGGGACGTGGCCGCCGGCGGCATGGTGCTGGAAGGCGAGGCATACGCCGAGTCGGCCGAGCGCGAACTGGCCGAGGAATTGGGCATAGTCGGCGCCGAGCTGGTCGAGCATGCGCATTTTCTCTACGACACCCCGGAAAGCCGGCTGTGGTGCATGGCCTACTCGGCGGTATCCGACGCGCCGCTGGTGTTGCAGCCGGAAGAAGTGCTGGAGGCGCGCTTCATCAGCGTCGAGCAGGCGCTGGAGGAGACCCGCCGCTTGCCCTATTGCCCGGATTCGCTGGCGGCATTGCAGCGTTATCTGGTCGCCCGCCGGTAGATACCGTCTTGGGGCTCACCTCGCGATAGCGAGTGCCCGCTCAAAGGCCGACCGGATTCCATCACGCCGTGCGCGCCAATGAGCGAGCGGCGAACAGCCGGCGCCAGGCGCCCCTGTGTCCATGCCTGGCGCTTCAGTTCGGCAGGTTGGCCGCCTGGATCGCGGTCAGCGCGATGGTGTAGACGATGTCGTCGACCAGGGCGCCGCGCGACAGGTCGTTCACCGGCTTGCGCAGGCCCTGCAGCATGGGGCCGACGCTGATGCAGTCGGCGCTGCGCTGCACCGCCTTGTAGGTGGTGTTGCCGGTGTTCAGGTCGGGGAACACGAACACCGTGGCACGCCCGGCCACCGGGCTGTTCGGTGCCTTCTGCCGGCCGACGCTGTCGATGGCGGCGGCGTCGTACTGCAAGGGCCCGTCGAGCAGCAGGTCGGGGCGCATCTCGCGCGCCAGGCGGGTGGCGGCGCGCACCTTCTCCACCTCCTCGCCGCTGCCGGAGTCGCCGGTGGAGTAGCTGAGCATGGCCACCCGCGGGGTGATGCCGAAGGCTTGCGCCGAGTCGGCGCTCTGCAGGGCGATCTCGGCCAGTTGTTCGGCGTTGGGGTCGGGGTTCACCGCGCAGTCGCCGTAGACCAGCACCTGATCCGGCAGCAGCATGAAGAACACCGAGGACACCAGGTTGTAGCCCGGCGCGGTCTTGATCAGCTGCAGCGCCGGGCGGATGGTGTTGGCGGTGGTGTGGATGGCGCCGGAGACCAGGCCGTCCACCTCGTCCAGGGCCAGCATCATGGTGCCCAGCACCACCGTGTCCTCCAGTTGCGCCTCGGCCATCGGTGCGTTGAGGCCCTTGCCCTTGCGCAGCTCGACCATGGGTTCGACGTAGCGCCCGCGGATCAGGTCCGGGTCGAGAATCTCCAGGCCCGCCGGCAGCTCGATGCCCTGGGCGCGGGCGACGGCGTGGACGGCGTCGGGCTTGGCCAGCAGCACGCAGCGGGCGATGCCGCGCGCCTGGCAGATCGCCGCCGCCTGCACGGTGCGCGGCTCGCTGCCCTCGGGCAGGACGATGCGCTTGGCCGCGGCCTTGGCCCGCTGCACCAACTGGTAGCGGAACGCCGGCGGCGACAGGCGCAGCTCGCGCGGCGTGCCGCAGCGGGTGGCCAGCCAGTCGTGGTCGATATGCCCGGCGACGAAGTCGGCGACCTTCTCCGCGCGCTCGCGGTCGTCCACCGGGATTTCCTTGTTCAGGCGGTTGAGGTTGGTGGCGGTGTCGTAGGAGCCGGTGCCCACCGTCATCACCGGCAGGCCGCTGGCCAGGGCGCCGCGGCACAGCTCCATGATGCGCGGGTCGGGGGCGAAGTCGCTGCACAGCAGCAGGCCGGCCAGTGGCACGCCGTTCATCGCCGCCAGCGCGGCGGAGAGGATGATGTCGTCGCGGTCGCCCGGGGTCACCACCAGGGTGCCGGGCTTGAGCAGCTGCACGCTGTTGGCCACGGCGCGGGCGCAGAGCACGATCTTCAGCATGCGCCGCTGCTCGTACCCGCCGGCGTTGAGGATGCGCGCGCCGAGCAGTTCGGCGACGTCCTTGGTGCGCGGCGCGTTGAGTTCCTCCTGCCAGGGGATGCAGCCGAGCAGGCGGAAGTCGGCGGTCTTGAGCAGCGGCGAGAGTTCCTGCAGGCGTTCGGCGAAAGCCGCCACGCCCTGTTCGCTGCGTACCTTGTTGAGGATCACGCCGAGCACCTTGGGGTCCTTCGGCCCGCCGAACAGCTGGGCCTGGATCTCGATGCGGTCGGACAGCTCGGTGAGGCTCTCGTCCTCCGGCGCGCTGACCAGGATCACGTCGGCGTCCAGGCTCTTGGCCAGGTGGAAGTTGACCCGCGCGGCGTAGCTGGCGTGACGGGTCGGCACCATGCCCTCGACTATGACCACGTCCTTGTCCACTGCGGCCCGTTGGTAGAGGCTGATGATCTCCTCGAGCAATTCGTCGAGCTGGCCGTCGCCGAGCATGCGTTCGACATGGCCGAGCGACAGCGGCTTGGGCGAGTTGAGGCCATGGGTGCGGGCGATCAGCTCGCTGGAGCGCTCCGGGCCCTCGTCGCCGGCATGCGGCTGGGCGATCGGCTTGAAGAAGCCGACCTTGAGGCCGCTGCGTTCCAGGGCGCCGACCAGGCCGAGGCTGATGGAGGTGAGGCCGACGCCGAAGCCGGTGGGGGCGATAAAGAAGGTATGCATGGTCTCTCCAGATATGGGGGCGCTGAGCGCAGCGAAGCCCAGCGGCGATTCGGGCTCAGGCGTCGAGCAGGGCCAGGGTGTCCAGGGCGATCTGCCGCTCCTCGTTGGTCGGCACCACCAGCACCCGCGGACTGCCGTCGGCCTGGATGGCGCCGGCGGCGCCGCGCACGCAGCGGGCGTTGGCCGGCTGGTCCAGGTGCAGGCCGAGCAGGCGCAGGTGGTCGACGGTCTTGCTGCGGATCAGCGGCGAGTTCTCGCCGATGCCGCCGGTGAACACCAGGCCGTCCAGCCGCGGCAGGGCGCAGCTCATGGCCGCCAGCGACTTGGCCAGGCGGTAGCAGAACACCTCGATGGCCAGGCTGGCGCCGGCATGGCCCTGCTCGCGCGCCTGTTCCAGGGCGCGCATGTCGTTGGACAGGCCGGACAGGCCGAGCAGGCCGCTGTCCTTGTTGAGCATGCTGTCGATCTGCTCCAGGCTCCAGCCCAGGGCGCGCGCCAGGTGGCTGTGCAGGTTGGGATCGACGTCGCCGCTGCGGGTGCCCATCACCAGGCCTTCCAGCGGGGTCAGGCCCATGCTGGTGTCGCGGCTCTGGCCGTCGACTATGGCGCAGGTGGAGCAGCCGTTGCCCAGGTGCGCCACCAGCCAGCTGCTGTCGCCCACGGCCAGGCCGGCCAGTTCCGCGGCGCGGCGGCTGACGTAGCGGTGGCTGGTGCCATGGAAGCCGTAGCGGCGCACGCCGTGCTCGCGGTACAGCGCCTCCGGCACGGCGTAGCGGTAGGCGTATTCGGGCAGGGTCTGGTGGAAGGCGGTGTCGAACACCGCGACCTGCACCAGGTTGGGGAACAGCTTCATCGCCGCCTCGATGCCCAGCAGGTTGGCCGGGTTGTGCAGCGGCGCCAGCGGCGCGGTCTGGCGGATGGCCAGCAGGCTGATCTCGTCCAGCCGGCTGGCGGCGGTGAAGCGCTCGCCGCCGTGCACCACGCGATGGCCGATGCCGTGCAGCTCGCCGCCGGCGGCGCGTTGCACCAGCGGCAGCAGCTGGGAGAGCGCCAGGCGGTGGTCGGCGCCGGGGATCATCAGGCTGTCCCGGGTTTCGCCCTGCTGCCAGTGCAGGGCCGCCTCCGGGCTGCCCAGGCGCTCGGCCAGGCCGCTCAGGGGGAATGGCTCCTGGGCTTCGTTGACCAGGGCGAACTTGATCGACGAACTGCCACAGTTGATCACCAGAATATTGCGTGCAGGCATTTAGGCTTCCTTGAAATCATCGTTCGGCCGTCCCGTAGCGCACCAGCCGCAGGGAAAGGCGCTGCCTAAGCGGGCCTGGCGCTGTTCGGGGTCGAGCACCCAGGGGCGATTCTGCCAGGGCGGGCGGTGACGCAGGTGCTGAGTATGGCCGCAGGACAAGACTGCCACCCAGTCGCCGTGCTCGTCCTGACGGAAGTCAAGCAGGCGCGGCGCCCCTGCCGCCGGCCGTTTGTCCGGGCTCGGGTCGCATTCGCCTGCGGCCTTGGTTAAACTCGCTCGTTCATCATTCTTCTGCAAAAGGTCTCACCCATGCTGATCGCCGCCAACAAGGCCGTCTCCATCGACTATACCCTGACCAACGATGCCGGTGAGGTGATCGACAGCTCGGCTGGCGGCGCGCCGCTGGTCTATCTGCATGGTGCGGGCAACATCATCGCCGGTCTGGAAAAGGCCCTGGTCGGCAAGCAGGTCGGCGACGAGCTGGACGTCTCGGTCGAGCCGGAAGAGGCCTACGGCGAATACAGCGCCGAACTGGTCGCCACCCTCAGCCGCGCCATGTTCGAAGGCGTCGACGAGCTGGAAGTGGGCATGCAGTTCCACGCCTCCGGCCCGGACGGCAGCATGCAGATCGTCACCATCCGCGATCTGGACGGCGACGACGTGACCGTCGACGGCAACCACCCGCTGGCCGGCCAGCGCCTGAACTTCAAGGTCAAGGTGGTCAATGTGCGCGACGCCAGCGCCGAGGAAGTGGCCCACGGCCATATCCACGGCGAAGGCGGTCACCACCACTGATCGGCAGGGCGTGCGGATCGTCCGAAACGACCTCCGGTCGTTCCATCATGGCGATCCGCTGCTAAGCTGAATCTTGCGAAGAAGGCGCCGATAGGCGCCTTTTTTGTCGCAGGCCAGCGTTGCCTGCCACCCGCGGGCCGTCGCCGGCGCGTCGAAAAACGCACCAGGCGTTTTGTGCGCGCAGGCCATCGCTGGTCGCCTTGTGGGCCGTCGCGCCGAATCTGTCGAGGAAGTCCATCATGAGTGCTTTTCACGATCTCAACCTGCGTGCGCTGGATGGCCAGGACCTGCCGCTGGCGCCTTACAAGGGCCAGGTGGTGCTGGTGGTCAACGTCGCCTCCAAGTGCGGCCTGACTCCGCAGTACGCCGGGCTGGAAAAGCTCCATCAGCAGTACAAGGGCAAGGGCTTCACCGTGCTCGGCCTGCCGTGCAACCAGTTCGCCGGGCAGGAGCCGGGCAGCGAGGAGGCGATCCGCGAATTCTGCAGCCTCAACTACGGGGTGACCTTTCCCCTGGGCAGCAAGCTGGAGGTCAACGGCCCCGGCCGCCACCCGCTGTATCGCCTGCTGGCCGGCGAAGGCGCGGAGTTTCCCGGCGACATCACCTGGAATTTCGAGAAGTTCCTGGTCGGCCAGGACGGCCGGGTGCTGGCGCGCTTTTCGCCGCGCACCGCGCCGGACGATCCGGCGCTGATGCAGGCCATCGAGAAGGCGCTCGGCCTGGCAGACCGCTGAAAAACTACCTGCGTTGGCAATCCTGCGTTAAAAGCGGCCTCAAAATGCTCATTTACAGCACGTAAACTCCGCTTTTTCGGCCGCTTTTGCCTTGTCTTGCCTGCCTCGCCTACGTTTTTCAACGGCCCGCTGTAACGGCGAATCGGCCAATCCGCCGGCCGTTTCGACGGCCAGCCTTGTTCCCCGCTCCTCTCGGCGGCTTAATCGGGCGATCTGCCGAGGAGTCCGCCCATGACCAGTTTCCCCCGCGACCCCGACGAGGCCATGGCCTCGCCGGCCGCCCTGCGCGCGCTGATCGAAAGCCGTCGCGCGGTGCGCCGTTTCACCGCCGAGCCGGTGCCGGAGGCGGTGATCCGCGACTGCCTGGAACTGGCGGTGCTGGCGCCGAACTCCTGCAACCTGCAGCCCTGGAGTTTTCAGGTGATCCGCGAGCCGGCACTGCTGGCACAGCTGCACCCGGTGTGCATGAGCCAGCACGCCGCCCGCGCGCCGCTGATCATCGCCGTGCTGGCGCGCCCGGATACCTGGCGCCAGGCCTGCCGGCAGATCGTCGAGCACTGGCCGGAAGCCGAGGTGCCGGCGCGCATCCGCCACTTCTACGGCAAAACCGCGCCGTTCCAGTACAACCAGGGCCCGCTGGGCCTGCTCGGCCTGTTCAAGCGCCAGCTGGTGCGCCTGCTGGCGCTGCGCAAGCCGCTGATGCGCAGGCCCAACAGCCGCGCCGAGATGCGCCTGTGGGCGACCAAGTCCACCGCCCTGGCGGCGCAGAATCTGATGCTGGCGTTCCACAGTCACGGCTACGCCACCTGCCCGATGGAGGGCTTCGACGAGGTGCGCCTGCGCCGGGTGCTGGAGATTCCGCGCCAGGCCATTCCGATCATGCTGCTGGCGGTCGGTCGCCAGGGCGAGAGGGGCGTGTACAACCCGCGCCTGCGCTTTGCGCTGGAGCAGCAGGTGACCTGGCGCTGACCTGGATCAAGGCGTCCCGGCTTGAATACGGCGTAATCGTCCTCATCTAGTCTTCATCTCGGCGGGTTTCTGTATCCGGGGATTGTGGTCCCGGCCCGCTTTTCTAGAAGGAAGGACATCTATGCGTATCGACCGTTTGACCAGCAAGTTGCAACTTGCCCTCTCCGATGCCCAGTCCCTGGCCGTGGGCATGGACCACGCCGCCATCGAGCCGCTGCACCTGCTGCAGGCGCTGCTGGAGCAGCAGGGCGGTTCGATCAAGCCGCTGCTGATGCAGGTGGGCTTCGACATCGCCAGCCTGCGCCAGGGTCTGACCCGCGAACTCGACCACCTGGGCAAGCTGCAGAACCCCACCGGCGACATCAACCTGTCGCAGGACCTGGCGCGCCTGCTCAACCAGGCCGACCGCCTGTCGCAGCAGCGCGGCGACCAGTTCATCTCCAGCGAGCTGGTGCTGCTTGCGGCGATGGATGAGAACACCAAGCTGGGCAAGCTGCTGCTGGCCCAGGGCGTGTCGAAGAAGGCCCTGGAGAACGCCATCGCCAACCTGCGCGGCGGCCAGGCGGTCAACGACCCCAACGTCGAGGAGTCGCGCCAGGCCCTGGACAAGTACACCGTCGACCTGACCAAGCGCGCCGAGGAGGGCAAGCTCGACCCGGTGATCGGCCGCGATGACGAGATCCGCCGCACCATCCAGGTGCTGCAGCGCCGCACCAAGAACAACCCGGTGCTGATCGGCGAGCCCGGCGTGGGCAAGACCGCCATCGCCGAGGGCCTGGCCCAGCGCATCGTCAACGGCGAGGTGCCCGACGGGCTCAAGGACAAGCGCCTGCTGTCGCTGGACATGGGCTCGCTGATCGCCGGCGCCAAGTTCCGCGGCGAGTTCGAGGAGCGCCTCAAGGCGGTGCTGGGCGAGCTGTCCAAGCAGGAAGGGCGGATCATCCTGTTTATCGACGAGCTGCACACCATGGTCGGCGCCGGCAAGGCCGAGGGCGCCATGGACGCCGGCAACATGCTCAAGCCGGCGCTGGCGCGCGGCGAGCTGCACTGCGTCGGCGCCACCACCCTGGACGAGTACCGCCAGTTCATCGAGAAAGACGCCGCGCTGGAACGGCGCTTCCAGAAGGTGCTGGTGGACGAGCCCTCCGAGGAGGACACCATCGCCATCCTGCGTGGCCTCAAGGAGCGCTACGAGGTGCACCACGGCGTGACCATCACCGACGGCGCGATCATCGCCGCGGCCAAGCTCAGCCATCGCTATATCACCGACCGCCAGCTGCCGGACAAGGCCATCGACCTGGTGGATGAGGCCGCCAGCCGCATCCGCATGGAGATCGACTCCAAGCCGGAGGCCCTCGACCGTCTGGATCGCCGCCTGATCCAGCTGAAGATCGAGCGCGAGGCGCTGAAGAAGGAAGAGGACGAGGCCACCAAGAAGCGCTTCGTCAAGCTGGAGGAGGACATCGCCAAGCTGGAGCGCGAATACGCCGACCTGGAGGAAATCTGGAAGTCGGAGAAGGCCGAGGTGCAGGGCTCGGCGCAGATCCAGCAGAAGATCGAGCAGGCCAAGGCCGACCTCGAGGCGGCGCGGCGCAAGTCCGACCTGCAGCGCATGGCCGAGCTGCAGTACGGCATCATCCCCGACCTGGAGCGCAGCCTGCAGATGGTCGATCAGCACGGCAAGAGCGAGAACCAGCTGCTGCGCAACAAGGTCACCGACGAAGAAATCGCCGAGGTGGTGTCGAAGTGGACCGGCATCCCGGTGAGCAAGATGCTCGAGGGCGAGCGCGAGAAACTGCTGAAGATGGAAGGCCTGCTGCACCAGCGGGTGATCGGCCAGGACGAGGCGGTGGTGGCCGTGGCCAACGCCGTGCGCCGCTCCCGCGCGGGGCTGGCCGACCCCAACCGGCCGAGCGGCTCGTTCCTCTTCCTCGGCCCCACCGGGGTGGGCAAGACCGAGCTGTGCAAGGCGCTGGCCGAGTTTCTCTTCGACACCGAGGAAGCGCTGGTGCGCATCGACATGTCCGAATTCATGGAGAAGCACAGCGTGGCGCGGCTGATCGGTGCGCCGCCCGGCTATGTCGGCTATGAGGAGGGCGGTTACCTGACCGAGGCGGTGCGGCGCAAGCCTTACTCGGTGGTGCTGATGGACGAGGTAGAGAAGGCCCACCCGGACGTGTTCAACGTGCTGCTGCAGGTGCTCGAAGACGGCCGCCTGACCGACAGCCACGGGCGCACCGTGGACTTCAAGAACACTGTGATAGTCATGACCTCCAACCTCGGCTCGGCGCAGATCCAGGAGCTGGTCGGCGACCGCGAGGCGCAGCGCGCGGCGGTGATGGATGCGGTGAGCAGCCATTTCCGCCCCGAGTTCATCAACCGTATCGACGAGGTGGTGGTGTTCGAGCCGCTGGGCCGCGAGCAGATCGCCGGCATCGCCGAGATCCAGCTCAAACGTCTGCGTGGCCGCCTGGCCGAGCGTGAGCTGAGCCTGGAACTGACCCCCGAGGCGCTCGACAAGCTGATCGCCGTCGGCTACGACCCGGTCTACGGTGCGCGGCCGCTGAAGCGGGCGATCCAGCGCTGGATCGAGAACCCGCTGGCGCAGCAGATCCTGGCTGGCGCCTTCGCTCCGGGTGCGCTGGTGCATGCCAAGGTGGAGGGCGAGGAGATCGTCTTCGCCTGATTGCGCTCGATGTAAAAACAAGGCCCGCCAAATTGGCGGGCCTTTGCTTTTGCGCGGGAAATCGGTCAGGCGGCCCCGGATTGCATCCGGGCTACGGAACTGTTCAATTGAGGGTCGGCCGGACGCGATCAGGCCCCTCGCCCCACTGGGGAGAGGGTTAGGGAGAAGGGAGAACTGACAGCCCGTATGGCGGATGTGGCTTTTTACATCCGCCGCAATGGTGGATCGATAAAGCGTGATCCACCCTACGCTCAATGCTCCTTTCCGCAGCAGCCACCCCAGTGCTTCTGCTTCGAGGTATGGCCGATGCCGGGGTTGAAGCTGTTGGTCGGGTCGAGTTCGCGGTAGAAGCCGGCCAGCGCCGGTTTGGCCACGTACAGGTGGCCGACGTTGTGCTCGGCCGGGTACTCGGCGCGGCGCTCGTCCAGCAGCGCCCACATGCGGTGCTCCATCGCCAGCGGGTCGACGCCTTTCTTGACGATGTAGTCCTGGTGGAACACGTGGCAGAAGAAGTGCCCGTAGTAGAGCTTGTGCACGATCTGCTCTTCCAGCTCGGCGGGCAATTTTTCGACCCAGTCGCGGTCGTTGCGGCGCAGGGCGATATCCAGCGCGACTATGTCTTCCACGCTGCCGCGGTGCGCCTCGCGGTAGCGGATCGCCGCGCCGGCGATGGCGAAACGGTGGAGGAAGGCCTTGCGTCCCTCCTCGGCGTCGCACTCGAAGAAGGCGCCGCTGGTGCTGCCGGCGAAATACTCGGCGAGAAAGGCGCGGGTCTGCTCCAGGGTGTCGTTGGACACCCGCAGCAGCAGGTGATGCTCGTAGCGCTCGCGGTACTCGCGCATGCGCTTGGGTAGGTGGCTGGGCAGCAGGTTCATCGCCGCCTGCAGCACGCGATCGGTCACCCCGCGCAGGCCGAAGCGTTCGAAGAAGCCGTCGATGCGGCTCTTCAGGGCGAAGGCGGCCGGCACCCTGGCGGTGCCGAACTTGTCGATCACCAGGAAGCTGTCCTTGCCGTACTTCTCGCCGATGTCGAAGGCGGTACGGTGGATGTATTCGCCGGCGATCGGCAGGCGCGGCAGGTGGGTGAGCAGGTGGCGGCGCACCTCGGTGAGGTCGTGCGGGTCGTTGCTGCCGATATAGAACACCGTGCTCGGCTCCTTGGGGAAGGTGTCCAGGCGCACGGCGAACAGGCACAGCTTGCCGGCCGAGCCGGAGGCCTCGAACAGCCGCGAGGGGTCGGCGTTGAAGCGTGCCGGGGTGTCGGCATCGACGTCGCGCACGTGTTCGCCGTAGCGTGCGTCGGAGGCCTTGGCGGTCGCCTCGTTGCGGATCTGTTGCGGACCGTAGTCGCCGTTCTGCAGGCGGGTGAGGATTTCCTCGGGGTTGTCGCCCAGCTCGATGCCCAGGTGATTGACCAGCTGCAGCGTGCCGTCGTCTCGCACCTGGGCGTACAGCGCCAGCTCGGTGTAGGCCGGGCCGCGGCGCACCAGGGCGCCGCCGGAGTTGTTGCAGATGCCGCCGAGCACCGAGGCGCCGATGCAGGACGAGCCGATCACCGAATGCGGCTCGCGGTTGAGCGGCGCCAGCGCCTGCTCCAGGCGGTCGAGGGTGGCGCCGGGCAGGCACACCACCTGCTCGCCGTCGTTGATCAGCTGCACGCCGGCGATGCGCAGGGTGCTGATCAGCACGATCTCGCGGTCGTAGTCGTCGCCGTCCGGGGTCGAGCCGCCGGTCAAGCCGGTGTTGGCCGCCTGCATGATGACGATGCGGTCGGCCGCCACCGCCGCCTGCAGCACCCGCCATTGCTCCAGCAGCGAGCCGGGGCGCACCACCGCCAGGACGCTGCCCTGGCCGCTGCGGTGGCCCTTGCGAAAGCGCCGGGTGGCCTGCTCGTCGGTCAGCACGTAGGCGTCGCCCACCACCTGGCGCAGCTGCGCCAGCAGGGTGGCCGAGGCGACGCTTGCGATCTCCTGTGCGGCGCCCATGGCCTAGCGCTCCTTGACCAGCGAATCGCGGTTGATCTCGGCGATCGACTTGGCACCGGTGAGCACCATGGCCACGCGCATTTCCTTCTCGATCAGCTCCAGCAGGTTGCTCACCCCGGCGCCGCCGGCGGTGGCCAGGGCGTAGACGAAGGCGCGGCCGAGCAGCACGCTGTCGGCGCCGAGGGCGAGCATGCGCACCACGTCCAGACCGGTGCGGATGCCGGAGTCGGCGAGGATCTTCAGCTCGCCCTTGACCGCATCGGCGATGGCCGGCAGGGCGCGGGCGCTGGACAGCACGCCGTCGAGCTGACGGCCGCCGTGGTTGGACACCACTATGCCGTCGGCGCCGAACTTGACTGCGTCGCGGGCGTCGTCGGCGTCGAGGATGCCCTTGATCACCATCGGCCCTTCCCAGAAGTCGCGGATCCACTGCAGATCCTTCCAGGAAATCGACGGGTCGAAGTTGGCGCCCAGCCAGCCGATGTAGTCGGCCAGGCCGGTGGGGTTGCCGCGGTAGGTGGAGATATTGCCCAGGTCGTGCGGCTTGCCCAGCAGGCCGACGTCGAGCGCCCAGCTCGGGTGGGTCATGGCCTGCAGCATGCGCCGCAGCGGCGCGTTGGGGCCGCTCATGCCGGAGTGGGCGTCGCGGTAGCGCGCCCCGGGCACCGGCATGTCGACGGTGAACACCAGGGTGCTGACGCCGGCGGCTTTGGCCCGCTCCAGCACGTTCTTCATGAAGCCGCGGTCCTTCAGCACGTAGAGCTGGAACCACATGGGCCTGTCGATGGCCGGCGCCACCTCCTCGATCGGGCACACCGACACCGTGGACATCGTGAAGGGGATGCCCTTGGCCGCCGCCGCCTTGGCCGCCTGCACCTCGCCGCGCCGCGCGTACATGCCGGTCAGGCCGACCGGGGCCAGGGCCACCGGCATTGCCAGCTGCTCGCCGAACAGCTCGGTGGACAGATCCAGCGCCGACATGTCCTTGAGCACCCGCTGGCGCAGGGCGATGTCGGCCAGGTCGGCGACGTTGCGCCGCAGGGTGTGCTCGGCGTAGGCGCCGCCGTCGAGGTAGTGGAACAGGAAGGGCGGCAGCTTGCGCTGCGCGGCGGCGCGGTAGTCGGTGGAGGCAGAAATGATCATGAACTCATCCTGTGCTGAAAAGGGGGGCGTGGGGCCGTAATACGCGCGCCCCGACGGGTCGGGGCGCGCGGGGCGGCGGCGGTCAGTGGGCGATCAGCGGGTCGCTGACGCCCAGGGCATAGATCGCCACCATCGCGATGACTCCAGTAAAGAACACGTAGTACAGGGTCGGCCAGATGGTCTTGCGCAGGGTGCTGCCCTCGCGGCCGAGCAGGCCGACCGTGGCCGAGGCCGCCACCACGTTGTGGATCGCCACCATGTTGCCGGCGGCGGCGCCGATGGCCTGCACGGCGACGATCAGCGCGCCGGAGATGCCCAGGCTGCTGGCCACGCCGAACTGGAACTGGCTGAACATCATGTTGCTCACCGTGTTGGAACCGGCGATGAAGGCGCCCAGGGCACCGATGCTCGGCGCCAGCAGCGGGTAGATGCCGCCGACGCTGTCGGCCACCCAGCGCGCCATGAGGATCGGCATGCTGGCCAGCTCGGCGCCATTGACTCCGGAGTTGATCAGGATGCGCACCATCGGCACGGTGAACAGCAGCACGAAGCCGGCGCTGAGCAGCACGCTGGACGACTCCTTCACCGCGGCGGTGAGTTCGCGCAGCTTCATGCCGTGCAGGAAGAAGGTGGCCAGCACCACGGCGACCAGAATGCCGCCCGGCAGGTACAGCGGCTGGAAGTTGGCGCCGATGCCGGCCTCGCCGAGCAGGTCGGGGAAGTTCACCACCACCGCCTTGAGCGCATTGCCGACCTCGGGGAACACCCGGCTGATCACCAGCAGCACGCCGACCAGCACGTAGGGCAACCAGGCGCGCAGGGCGCTCATCGGCTTGGCGGTGAGCTCGTCCAGCTTCATCTCGACGCTGCCCAGCCATTCGCTCGGCCACTTGTCGGCCGGGGCGAAATCCCAGGTGGTCTTAGGTACCAGGAAGCCGAAGCGGGCGGCGCTGGTGACGATGGCCAAGCCGATCAGTCCGCCGAGCAGCGAGGGGAATTCCGGGCCGAGGAACACGCCGGTGGCGGCGTAGGGCAGGACGAAGGCGAGGCCGGCGAAGATCGCGAACGGCAGCACTTCCAGGCCGGCCTTCCAGCTTTTCTCCTGACCGAAGAAGCGGGTCAGCATCATCGCCATCACCAGCGGCATGACCACGCCGACCGTGGCATGGATGATCGCCACCTGGCTGGTGATCAGCTGCAGGAACTGCGCCCAGCTCGAGCCCTGCTCGAGCAGCTGCGCGCCGATGCTGGCGGTGTCCAGGCCGGTGTTGACGCCGACGATGATCGGCGTGCCGACCGCGCCGAAGGACACTGGCGTGCTCTGCACCAGCATGCCCATCAGCACCGCGGCCATGGCCGGGAAGCCGATGGCCACCAGCAGCGGCGCGGCGATGGCGGCCGGGGTGCCGAAGCCGGAGGCGCCCTCGATGAAGCAGCCGAACAGCCAGGCGATGATGATCGCCTGGATGCGCCGGTCGGGGCTGATGGTGGCGAAACCGGCGCGGATCGCGGTGATGCCGCCGGAATGCTTGAGAGTGTTGAGCAGCAGGATGGCGCCGAAGATGATCCACAGCAGGCCGAGGGTGATCAGCAGGCCCTGCAGGGTCGAGGCCAGCACGCGGTTGAAGCTCATGTCCCAGGCGAACAGGCCGACCGCGGCAGTGATCAGGTAGACCAGCGGCATGGCGTGCTTGGCTGGCCAGCGCAGGCCGATCAGCAGCACGGCGGCCAGCAGGATGGGGGAGAACGCCAGCAGGGCGAGAATTCCGTTGGACATGGGGCTCACTCCGCGGCGAGGCGCACGCGGCGCAGTGGGGACGAAGCGGTGGCGGGCAGACGTGCGGCGCTATGGGGGTTCATGGCGTGACCTCGACGACTCGTTCTTGTTATCGGCATGGATTAATTGGTAAGACCAATTTACAAAGTTGCCGGCTCAGGTTAAAAGTCGATCAATGACCTGTCAAATCGTCGGGCTAAGACTTTGGTCGTAGAGGCTCGTCTTGTCCGCGTTCGGCCTGGGCGATAGGCTTGCGCCTCAGGGCCAGGCCTGCTGGTGGCCTGGTCAAACCAATGGAGAAGTTCGGGATGGAAGTAGGGCAGGTGCGGCAGCGCCGTTTATCGGACGATATCGTCGCGCAACTGGAAACCATGATCCTCGAAGGCACCCTGCGTGCCGGCGAGCGCCTGCCTGCCGAGCGCACCCTGGCCGAACAGTTCGGCGTGTCGCGCCCGTCGCTGCGCGAGGCGATCCAGAAGCTGGTGGCCAAGGGCCTGCTGGTCAGCCGCCAGGGCGGCGGCAACTACGTCGCCGAATCGCTCGGCTCCACCTTCAGCGACCCGCTGATGCAGCTGCTGGAAAACAAGGAGGACGCCCAGCGCGACCTGCTGGAGTTCCGCCACACCCTGGAAGGCTCCTGCGCCTACTACGCGGCCAAGCGCGCCACCGATATCGACCGCCAGCGCCTGACCGAGGCGTTCCAGGCGCTGCAGGACTGCTAC
This sequence comes from Pseudomonas sp. AOB-7, assembly GCF_003696305.1. GTDB lineage: Bacteria > Pseudomonadota > Gammaproteobacteria > Pseudomonadales > Pseudomonadaceae > Aquipseudomonas. The sequence goes on from NZ_RFFK01000006.1 coordinate 295,021, forward strand.
ACGCGGGTCGGCAAGGTCACCCGTGCCGAGGAGGGCGCCGCCGATGCGCGCTTCCACCTGGCCATCGCCGAGGCCAGCCACAATGCCGTGCTGCTGCACACCATCCGCGGTCTGTTCGACCTGCTCAAACGCAACGTGGTGACCAATATCGGCGGCATGTACGCCCAGCGCGAGGAGACTCGCGACATGCTGATCAGCCAGCACCGCGCGCTGTACGAGGCGATAGTCGAGGGCCGCGCCGAGGACGCCCGGGCGCTGTCGGATCGGCATATCGACTACGTGCAGGAAGTGCTGGCGGAAGTGCGGCTGGAGGCACGCCGGGTGGAGCGGGCGCAGCGGCGCGGCGCGGTCAGGCCCTAGGGCGCCAGCGCACCGGCCTGGTGCTGCGGGCGTACAGGGGCGCGCGGCCTGGGCGGCGCCGCGACACCCTGCTGAGTGCTCAGTCGTCCTTGCCCTTGCTGCGCATGGCGCGCTGCACTTCGCGGTCGGCGTCGCGTTCCTTCTCGACATGGCGCTTGTCGAAGTCCTTCTTGCCCTTGGCCAGGGCGATCTCGCACTTGACCAGGTGCTGCTTCCAGTACAGCGACAGCGCCACGCAGGTGTAGCCCTTCTGCTGCACCGAGCCGAACAGCTTGTCCAGCTCGCGCTTGTTCAGCAGCAGCTTGCGGGTACGGGTCGGGTCGGCGATGACGTGGGTGCTGGCGGTCTGCAGCGGGGTGATGTGCGCCCCCATCAGCCAGGCCTCGTCGTCCTTGAGCAGCACGTAGCTGTCCACCAGCTGCGCCTTGCCGGCGCGCAGGCTCTTCACTTCCCAACCGGACAGCACCAGGCCGGCCTCGAACTTGTGTTCGATGAAGTAGTCGTGCAGCGCCTTCTTGTTCAGCGCGATGGTGCCTTGGGGATGTTTCTTTTGCTTAGCCATAGGGCGCGCATTATAGGGAGTCGCCAACGCCTGCGCTATGGGCGGAGCCGGCGCCGAACTTGAGCCCATGCAGCGAATCTCCGACAATGCGCGATCTTTTTTCCCGCAGCATGGGTTTGGCCGCATATGGCGAACGACAAAGTCTCGATTCACGGTGCCTGGGCCAGTCGCTGGGTGTTCATCCTGGCGGCCACCGGCTCGGCGGTCGGCCTCGGCAATATCTGGAAGTTTCCCTACATGACCGGGGTCTACGGCGGCGGGGCCTTCGTCGTCATGTACCTGTTCTGCATCGCCCTGGTCGGCGTGCCGATCATGCTGGCCGAGACCCTGATCGGCCGCCGCGGCCGGCAGAGTCCGGTCAACGCCATGAAGAGCCTGGCCGTCGAGGCCGGTGCCTCGAAGCACTGGTCGCTGGCGGCGCTGGTGGGCATGGTCGCCGCGTTGCTGATCCTGTCGTTCTACAGCGTGGTGGCCGGCTGGTCGCTGGACTACATCCTGGGCATGGGCCGCGGCGATTTTACCGGGGTCACGGCCGACGGCGCCGGCGCCGCCTTCGGCGGCCTGACCGGCGATCCCTGGCGCCTGACCCTGTGGCACAGCCTGTTCATGCTGCTCACCGCCGTGGTCATCGCCAAGGGCGTGGTCGCCGGCCTGGAGCGCAGCCTGCGCATCATGATGCCGCTGCTGTTCGTCCTGCTGCTGGTGCTGCTGGGTTACAGCTTCACCACTGGGCACTTCTGGCAGGGCTTCGACTTCCTCTTCCATTTCGATCCGAGCAAGGTGCAGGACGGCATCCTCGCCGCCATGGGCCATGCCTTCTTCACCCTCAGCGTCGGCGTCGGTTCGATCATGGTCTACGGCGCCTACATGCCGAAGCGGGCCTCGATCGGTGCCACGGTGCTCACCGTCGGCGTGCTCGACACCCTGGTGGCGCTGACCGCGGGGCTGGCGCTGTTTCCCATCGTCTTCGCCGCCGGCCTGGAGCCGGGCGGCGGTCCGGGCCTGATGTTCGTCACCCTGCCCATTGCCTTCGGCAATATCGCCTTCGGCCAGGTCATGGGGCTGATCTTCTTCGTGCTGGTGGCGGTGGCGGCCTGGAGTTCGTCGATCTCCATGCTCGAGCCGGCGGTGGCCTACTTCGTCGAGAAGACCGCGCGCAGCCGCGCGCAGGTGACCGCCGTGCTGGCGCTGCTGTGCTGGCTGGTGGGCATGGGCACCGTGCTGTCGTTCAACCTCTGGGCCGAGGCCAAGTTCTTCGTCTTCGCCGATGACGGCTTCCACCTGCTGCAGTGGGGCGCCGAGGGCGGCAAGACCTTCTTCGACAGCATCGACTACCTCACCAGCCGCATCCTGCTGCCGCTGGGCGGGCTGTCCTTCGCCCTGTTCGCCGGTTGGGTGCTGAGCCGCGACGCGGTGCGCGAAGAGCTGGCGATCAGAAGTCCGCTGCTGTTCAATCTGGCCCTCTGGCTGATTCGCGTGGTGGCGCCGATCGGCGTGCTGATCGTCTTTGTCGCGGAGCTGAGCAAATAAATGACCACGCGCATCCAACGCTCGGCGCTGTTGCCCTATCCGGCGCAGGCACTGTTCGACCTGGTCAACGACGTGGCCAGCTATCCCGAATTCCTGCCCTGGTGCCGCGCCAGCCAGGTGCTGGAGGTCAGCGAGGTCCATATGCTGGCCAGCCTGGAGGTGGCCAAGGGCAGCCTCAGCCAGCGCTTCGTCACCCGCAACACGCTGCAGCCCGGGCAGCGCATCGAGATGAACCTGCAGGAGGGCCCGTTCACCCGCCTGCACGGCGTTTGGGAGTTCAAGGCGCTCGGCGACAAGGCCTGCAAGATCAGCCTGGACCTCTCCTTCGACTATGCCGGCCCGCTGGTGCGCGCTACCCTGGGGCCTCTGTTCAACCAGGCGACCAACACCCTGGTCGACGCCTTCTGCCAAAGGGCCAAGCAGCTGTATGGATAAGCGCAACATCGCCATCGAAGTGGTCTACGCCCTGGCCGACAAGCAAAAACTGTTACGCCTGTCGGTGCCGGCCGGCACCACGGTGCGCGAGGCGGCGCTGCTCTCGGGCATGCAGCAGCATTTTCCCGGCCTCGACCTGCAGCAGGCGCCGCTGGGCATCTTCGGCAAGGCGGTGGCCAAGCCCGAGGAGCGGGTGCTGGAGGAGGGCGAACGGGTGGAAATCTACCGGCCGCTGATCGCCGACCCCAAGGAAGTGCGCAAACAGCGTGCGGCCAAGGCCAAGGCGAAAGAAGAAGGCGGAGAGCAGGCCTGAGAGGCGCTCGCCAGACATAAAAAAGCCCGGATCGCTCCGGGCTTTTTTATGTCTGGGTGTTACTGCGGATCGGTATCCAGTGGCTCCGGTACCGGTACCGGTACGGTCTCCACCTGGTCCACTTCGCGCTGGATCTGCTCCAGCAGCGAGCCCGGTACGGGCGGGGTTTCGTCCTGTTGCTGCGGCTGGGCTTGCGGGGTGGTCACGCCGCTGTCCTCGCCGAGAATCGCCTGGTCGCGGCTGACGCCGGGCATGAAGTCGCCGGCCAGGCCGACCAGTTGATCGTTGCCGTCGAACACCAGGCTGACGCGCTCCTGCAGGCGCTGAGTGCCGCCCGGCTGGATGCTGTAGAGGTAGTCCCAGCGGTCGGCGTGGAAGGTGTCGGTGATCAGCGGATTGCCCATGATAAACCGCACTTGGCGTCGGGTCATTCCCGGGCGCAGCTGGTCTATCATGTCCTGTGTCACGACATTGCCCTGTTGGATGTCGATCTTGTAAACCCCGGGGAATGAACAACCGGCGAGTGCGAAGAGCCCGGTCAGCGACAGGCTGGTCAGCAAGAGCTTGGTTTTTTGCATCGGAGGGTGACTTCCACTATCTTGGGCAACTTGAACCCCGGATCATACCCGTATTGAAGGGTGCTGCGAAGCAGCATCCATGAGAAAGCAGACCATGGTTGAAAATAGCGAACTGCGCAAAGCTGGACTGAAAGTGACTCTGCCACGGGTGAAAATCCTGCAGATGCTCGACAACGCCGAGCACCGTCACATGAGTGCGGAAGACGTCTACAAGGCGCTGATGGAAGCCGGCGAAGACGTCGGCCTGGCCACCGTGTACCGCGTGCTGACCCAGTTCGAAGCGGCCGGCCTGGTAGTGCGCCACAACTTCGACGGCGGTCACGCGGTGTTCGAGCTGGCCGACAGCGGCCACCACGACCATATGGTCTGCGTGGATTCCGGCGAAGTGATCGAGTTCTTCGATGCGGAGATCGAGAAGCGCCAGAAGGAGATCGTCAAGGAGCACGGTTTCGAACTGGTGGATCACAATCTGGTGCTGTACGTGCGCAAGAAGAGCTGATGCTTCTGCTGCAATGAAAAAGGCGACCCGAGGGTCGCCTTTTTGTTTTTCGGTTTTCCGTTGCCCGGATGAAGGCCGGCGGGCCATGCCGAGCATTGCCGGATCGCATCCGGGCCAGGCTCCGCTTAGGCGGCCTGGGCCTTGCTCACCATCTTGCGCGCGTGGGCCAGGGATTCCTTGGTCAGATCGACGCCGCCGAGCATGCGCGCGATTTCCTCGATACGGCCGTCGTTGTCCAGCTTGCTCACCGCCGTGGCAGTGGCGTCCTCGTCGCGGCGCTTGTGCACGAACAGGTGCTGATGGCCCTGCGCGGCCACCTGCGGCAGGTGGGTGACGCACAGCACCTGGCCGCGTTCGCCGAGGCGACGCAGCAGCTGGCCGACCACTTCGGCGGTGGGGCCGCCGATACCGACGTCCACTTCGTCGAACACCAGGGTCGGCACGCGCGAGGTCTGCGCGGTGATCACCTGGATTGCCAGGCTGATGCGCGACAGTTCGCCGCCCGAGGCCACCTTGGCCAGCGCGCGCAGCGGCTGGCCGGGGTTGGCGCTGACCAGGAACTCCACGCTCTCCAGGCCGCCGGCCTGCGGCTCGTCGCTGTCCAGCGGTTGCAGCTGGATGCTGAAACGCCCGCCGGGCATGCCCAGCGCCTGCATCTCCTGCTCCACCGCGGCGCTCAGGCGTGCGGCGGCCTGGGCGCGCAGGGCGCTGAGTTCTTCGGCCTTTTCCCGGTAGTGGCGGGCGTAGGCGGCCAGCTCCTCGGCCAGGCGCTCGCCGGCCTGGTCGTCGGCGTTCAGCCCTTCCAGCTCCTCGAACAGTTGCTGCTGCAGGGCGGCCAGTTCGCCGGGCTGGATGCGGTGCTTGCGCGCCAGGGTGTAGATGCTGTCCAGGCGTTCTTCCAGGTATTGCTGGCGCTCGGGGTCGGCGTCGAAGTGATCGAGGAAGCGGTTCAGCTCGCCGACCGCTTCTTCCACCTGGATCTGTGCGCTGGCCAGCAGGTTGCTGGCTTCGCCGAGGGCGCCGCCCTGGCCGGCGAAGCCGCCGAGACGATTGAGGCTGGCGGTTAGTGCCGACAGCACGTTGCCGGCATCGCTCTCGCTGCACAGCTCCAGCACCTGACGGCAGGCGCCGAGCAGAGCTTCGGCGTTGCTCAGGGCCTTGTGCTCCTGTTCCAGCTGTTCCAGTTCGTGCTCGCCCAGGGCCAGGTTGTCCAGTTCTTCCAGCTGGTAGCTGAGCAATTGATGGCGGGCGCGTTGCTCGTCGCCCTGACTGGAAACGCGCTGCAGCTCGTTGCGCGTCTGCTTCCAGCGCTGTGCGGCCAGTTGCACCTGGCGCGCCAGCTCCTGGCTGGCGGCGTATTCGTCGAGCAGGCGGCGATGGGTGTCGGTCTTCAGCAGCGACTGGTGCTCGTGCTGGCTGTGGATATCGATCAGCAGCTCGCCGAGGGCCTTGAGGTCGCCCTGCGGGCAGGGGCTGCCGTTGATGTAGCCGCGCGAGCGGCCCTCGGCGGTGATCACTCGGCGCAGGATGCACGGGCCGTCGTGGTCCAGGTCGCGTTCGGCGAGCCAGGCGCGGGCTTCGGCGATGTCGCTCAGGTCGAAGCTGGCGAGGATGTCCGCCTTGTCGCTGCCGGGGCGCACCACGCCGCTGTCGGCGCGGTCGCCTAGGCACAGGCCGAGGGCGTCGAGCATGATCGACTTGCCGGCGCCGGTCTCGCCGCTGATGGCGCTCATGCCGCGGTCCAGCTCGAGATCGAGGTGGTCGACGATGGCGTAGTTGTGAATGGACAGGTGCACCAGCATGGCGAACGCTCCCGAAGTGAAGTCTGGTTATTTATACAGTGTTTTTTCTTTTCCTGACAATCCTCCCTATCGCCCCTTGAAAGCTGGGGATTTGGCTCCATATAGGCGGGCAGGTGCGCGAGTCGAGTTCGCGCCGGTTTATTCGAGAGGAGAGAGGCATGGCTGACGAACAGACCCTGGATACGCAGAACCCCGAGGCGCAGGCGGCTGAGGCCGCGGCGGCGGGCGACGACCTGGCTGCTCGCGTGCAAACGCTGGAAGAGCAACTGGCCGCTGCGCAGGATCAGTCGCTGCGCATGGCTGCCGACCTGCAGAACGTGCGCCGCCGCGCCGAGCAGGACGTGGAGAAGGCGCACAAGTTCGCCCTGGAAAAATTCGCCAACGACCTGCTGCCGGTGGTCGACAGCCTGGAGCGCGGCCTGGAACTGTCCAGCCCGGACGACGAGGCAATCAAGGCGGTGCGCGAAGGCATGCAGCTGACCCTCAAGCTGTTCCACGACACCCTGGCGCGCTACCAGCTGGAAGCCATCGATCCGCACGGCGCGCCGTTCAACCCGGAACACCACCAGGCCATGGCCATGGAGGAGAGCATCCACGCCGAGCCCAACTCGGTGCTCAAGGTGTTCCAGAAGGGCTATCTGCTCAACGGTCGCCTGCTGCGTCCGGCCATGGTCGTGGTCAGCAAGGCGCCGCTGACGCCGCAGCCGTCCATCGATGAGCAGGCTTGAAATCCGCCGCGCCGTCCCCATTTCTAAGTCAAGCGTTTTAGTGCTACCGCCGCCGGCGAAACCAGGCGACGGAAAAATCAAAGTTTCGGGAGAACATTCATGGGCAAAATCATCGGTATCGACCTGGGGACCACCAACTCCTGCGTCTCCATTCTAGAAAACGGCAACGTCAAGGTGATCGAGAACGCCGAAGGCGCGCGCACCACGCCGTCGATCATCGCTTACGCCAACGATGGCGAAATCCTCGTCGGCCAGTCGGCCAAGCGCCAGGCAGTGACCAACCCGCACAACACCCTGTACGCGGTGAAGCGTCTGATCGGCCGCCGCTTCGACGAAGAAGTGGTGCAGAAAGACATCCAGATGGTGCCGTACAAGATCGTCAAGGCCGACAACAACGACGCCTGGGTCGAGGTCAACGGCCAGAAGATGGCACCGCCGCAGATCAGCGCCGAAGTGCTGAAGAAGATGAAGAAGACCGCCGAGGACTACCTGGGCGAGCCGGTCACCGAGGCCGTCATCACCGTTCCGGCCTACTTCAACGACAGCCAGCGCCAGGCCACCAAGGACGCCGGCCGCATCGCCGGTCTCGACGTCAAGCGCATCATCAACGAGCCGACCGCAGCGGCGCTGGCCTATGGCATGGACAAGGCCAAGGGCGACCACACCGTGATCGTCTATGACCTGGGCGGCGGTACCTTCGACGTGTCGGTGATCGAGATCGCCGAAGTCGATGGCGAGCACCAGTTCGAGGTGCTGGCTACCAACGGCGACACCTTCCTCGGTGGCGAGGACTTCGACATCCGCCTGATCGACTACCTGGTCGACGAGTTCAAGAAAGAAACCGGCATGAACCTCAAGGGCGACCCGCTGGCCATGCAGCGCCTGAAGGAAGCTGCGGAGAAGGCCAAGATCGAGCTCTCCTCCAGTCAGTCGACCGACGTCAACCTGCCGTACATCACCGCCGATGCCACAGGGCCCAAGCACCTCAACGTGAAGATCTCCCGCGCCAAGCTGGAGTCGCTGGTCGAGGACCTGGTGCAGCGCACCATCGAGCCGTGCCGCATCGCGCTGAAGGACGCCGGTATCGACGTGGCCAAGATCGACGACGTGATCCTGGTCGGCGGTCAGACCCGCATGCCGTTGGTGCAGAAGACCGTCGCCGAATTCTTCGGCAAGGAAGCGCGCAAGGACGTCAACCCGGACGAAGCCGTGGCCATGGGCGCCGCCATTCAGGGCGCGGTACTGGCCGGCGACGTCAAGGACGTGCTGCTGCTCGACGTCAGCCCGCTGACCCTGGGTATCGAGACCATGGGCGGGGTGATGACCGCGCTGATCGAGAAGAACACCACCATCCCGACCAAGAAGTCGCAGGTGTTCTCCACCGCCGACGACAACCAGAGCGCCGTGACCATCCACGTGCTGCAGGGCGAGCGCAAGCAGGCCGCGCAGAACAAGTCGCTGGGCAAGTTCGATCTGGCCGAGATTCCGCCGGCGCCGCGCGGCGTGCCGCAGATCGAAGTGACCTTCGACATCGACGCCAACGGCATCCTCCATGTGTCCGCCAAGGACAAGGCCACCGGCAAGCAGCAGTCCATCGTGATCAAGGCCAACTCCGGCCTGTCCGAGGACGAGATCGAGCAGATGATCCGCGACGCCGAGGCCAACGCCGAGGAAGACCGCAAGTTCGAGGAGCTGGCCACCGCGCGCAACCAGGGCGATCAGCTGGTGCACGCCACCCGCAAGATGCTCACCGAGGCCGGCGACAAGGCTGACGCCTCCGAGAAAGCGGCCATCGAGAAAGCCATCGGCGATCTGGAAGTCGCGCTCAAGGGCGACGACAAGGCCGCCATCGAAGCCAAGATGAACGCCCTGTCCGAGGCCACCACGCCGCTGGCACAGAAGATGTACGCCGAGCAGCCGCAGGCCGGCGCCGCCCAGCCGGGTGACGGCGATGCCAAAGGCGCCGCCGACGACGTGGTCGACGCCGAGTTCGAAGAGGTCAAGGAGAACAAGTAAGGGCTGCGGTTCGCACGCGAACCGCCCCTGCTTTCGCTCCACCGTCGCCTGGCGACGGGCAGGATTCGCCGCGCGGGAGCCCTCTCCCGCGTCGGCGTATCTGGAGCTCACGAATCTGAGAGTGCAGCACGACTATGGCAAAACGAGACTATTACGAAGTCCTGGGTGTGGAGCGCGGCGCCAGCGAGGCCGAGCTGAAGAAGGCCTACCGGCGCCTGGCGATGAAGTATCACCCGGACCGCAACCCGGACGACAAGGGCGCCGAGGAAAAATTCAAGGAGGCCAACGAGGCCTACGAAGTGCTCTCCGACGCCGGCAAGCGTTCGGCCTATGACCAGTACGGTCATGCCGGCGTCGACCCGCAGATGGGCGGCGGCGGTGGCGCCGGTTTCGGCGGCGCCAACTTCTCCGACATCTTCGGCGACGTGTTCAGCGACTTCTTCGGCGGCGCCCGCGGCGGTTCGCGCGGTGGCGCCCAGCGCGGCTCGGATCTGCGCTACACCCTGGAGCTGGACCTGGAAGAGGCGGTGCGCGGCACCACCGTGACCATCCGCGTGCCGACCCTGGTCGGCTGCAAGACCTGCGATGGTTCGGGCGCGAAGAAGGGCACCAGTCCGGTGACCTGTACCACCTGCGGCGGTATCGGCCAGGTGCGCATGCAGCAGGGCTTTTTCTCTGTGCAGCAGACCTGCCCGCGCTGCCATGGCAGCGGCAAGATGATCACCGACCCCTGCGGCAGCTGTCACGGCCAGGGCCGGGTGGAAGAGAGCAAGACCCTGTCGGTCAAGGTGCCGCCGGGCGTCGACACCGGCGACCGCATCCGCCTGTCCGGCGAGGGCGAGGCGGGTTCCCATGGCGGGCCGGCCGGCGACCTCTACGTGGTGGTCAACGTGCGCGAGCACGCGATCTTCCAGCGCGACGGCAAGCACCTGTACTGCGAGGTGCCGATCAGCTTCGCCGACGCGGCGCTGGGCGGCGAGCTGGAAGTGCCGACCCTCGATGGCCGGGTCAAGCTGAAGATCCCCGAAGGTACCCAGACCGGTAAGCTGTTCCGTCTGCGCGGCAAGGGCGTGGCGCCGGTACGCGGCGGTGCGGCGGGCGACCTGATGTGCCGGGTGGCGGTGGAAACCCCGGTCAATCTGAACAAGCGCCAGCGCGAGCTGCTCGACGAGTTCCGCAAGTCGCTGCAGGGCGACGACTCCCACTCGCCCAAGGCCAGTGGCTGGTTCGAAGGCGTCAAGCGCTTCTTCGGCGACGTATAAAACCCTGGCCTCAGGCTGCAGGCATGGCTTGCAGCTTGAGGCTTGCAGCTTGGAGCTGATGCTATGCAACGTATCGCAGTGATGGGCGCCGCCGGGCGCATGGGCAAGACCCTGATCGAAGCCGTGCGCCAGGCCGAGGGCGCGCAGCTGACCGCCGCCATCGACCGTCCGGACAGCAGCCTGATCGGCGCCGATGCCGGCGAACTGGTCGGCCTGGGCAAGATCGGCGTGGCGCTGGTCGGCGATCTCGCCGCCGCGACCGCCGAGTTCGACGTGTTGATCGACTTCACCCACCCCTCGGTGACCCTGAAGAACCTGGAAATCTGCCGCGCCGCCGGCAAGGCCATGGTGATCGGCACCACCGGCTTCACCGCGGAAGAGAAGCAGCTGCTGAGCGAGGCGGCCAAACAGATTCCCATCGTCTTCGCCGCCAACTTCAGCGTCGGCGTCAACCTCTGCCTGAAGCTGCTGGACACCGCCGCTCGCGTGCTGGGCGACGATGTCGATATCGAGATCATCGAGGCCCACCACCGGCACAAGGTCGACGCGCCGTCCGGCACCGCGCTGCGCATGGGTGAAGTGGTGGCCGATGCCCTCGGCCGCGACCTGCAGAAGGTCGCGGTGTACGGTCGCGAAGGCCAGACCGGTGCCCGGGCGCGCGAAACCATCGGCTTCGCCACCGTGCGTGCCGGCGACGTGGTCGGCGACCACACCGTGCTGTTCGCCGCCGACGGCGAACGGGTGGAGATCACCCACAAGGCCTCCAGTCGCATGACCTTCGCCAAGGGCGCGGTGCGTTCGGCGCTGTGGCTGCAAGGCCGTGCGCCGGCCCTGTACGACATGCAGGACGTGCTGGGGCTGAAATAGGGCGTGTCGGGCGCAGCCGGCGGGCTCAGCGCAAAGGCTGCCGAGCCCTGGCTCGGATGAAATCCGGGGATGCAGCGACGCAAGTCCCCCCGGATGGCGTCCGGCTACAGGCTCGATACGACGCACGGGTCATATCGGGTGGACCGAAAAAGGGTTTTCCTGTAAGCTTCCCGCTTTAGTGTGTCCACTAAAAGTTACGCAGAAATGGCTCTGATAAAAAAGCGGGATGACCTTCACACGTCATCCCGCTTTTTTACAATCTGCGTTTGCTTCAAGCCTTGATCGAGACGGAGGTCTTCTTGACTAAGCCAGCCCCTAAACCCGCCATTCTGGCCCTCGCTGACGGCAGCATCTTTCGCGGCGAATCCATCGGGGCCGATGGCCAGACCATCGGAGAGGTGGTGTTCAACACCGCCATGACCGGCTATCAGGAAATCCTCACCGATCCTTCCTATGCCCAGCAGATCGTCACCCTGACCTACCCGCATATCGGCAATACCGGCACCACGCCGGAGGATGCCGAGTCCAACCGCGTCTGGGCCGCCGGCCTGATCATCCGCGATCTGCCGCTGATCTCCAGCAACTGGCGCGACAAGCAGCCGCTGGACGAATACCTCAAGGAAAACGGCACCGTCGCCATCGCCGGCATCGACACCCGCCGCCTGACCCGCATCCTGCGCGAGAAGGGCTCGCAGAACGGCTGCATCCTGGCGGGCGAAGGCGCCACCGAAGAAAAGGCGCTGGAGCTGGCGCGAAGCTTCCCGGGCCTCAAGGGCATGGACCTGGCCAAGGTGGTCAGTTGCGAGCAGCCCTACGAGTGGCGCTCCAGCGTGTGGAACCTGGACAGCGACAGCCACCCGGAAATCGCCGCGGCCGAACTGCCTTACCACGTGGTTGCCTACGACTACGGTGTCAAGCTGAACATCCTGCGCATGCTGGTCGCCCGCGGCTGCCGCCTGACCGTGGTGCCGGCGCAGACGCCGGCCAAGGACGTGCTGGCGCTGAACCCGGACGGCGTGTTCCTCTCCAACGGCCCCGGCGACCCCGAGCCCTGCGACTACGCCATCGCCGCGATCAAGGAAATCCTCGAGACCGAGATCCCGGTGTTCGGCATCTGCCTCGGCCACCAGCTGCTGGCCCTGGCCTCCGGCGCCAAGACCCTGAAGATGGGCCACGGCCACCACGGCGCCAACCATCCGGTGCAGGATCTGGATTCCGGCGTGGTGATGATCACCAGCCAGAACCACGGTTTCGCCGTGGACGAGAACAGCCTGCCGAGCAACCTGCGGCCGATCCACAAGTCGCTGTTCGACGGCACCCTGCAGGGCATCGAGCGTACCGACAAGGTGGCGTTCAGCTTCCAGGGCCACCCGGAAGCCAGCCCCGGCCCGCACGACGTGGCCCCGCTGTTCGACCGCTTCATCTCCGCCATGGCGGCCCGTCGCTGATCGCTGAGTCCAGGAATTCGAGAGTTACCCCATGCCAAAACGTACAGATATCAAAAGCATCCTGATCCTCGGCGCCGGCCCCATCGTCATCGGCCAGGCGTGCGAGTTCGACTACTCCGGCGCCCAGGCGTGCAAGGCGCTGAAGGAAGAAGGTTTCCGCGTCATCCTGGTGAACTCCAACCCGGCCACCATCATGACCGACCCGTCGATGGCCGACGCCACCTACATCGAGCCGATCAAGTGGGCCACCGTGGCCAAGATCATCGAGAAGGAGCGCCCGGACGCCCTGCTGCCGACCATGGGCGGCCAGACCGCGCTGAACTGCGCCCTGGACCTGGAGCGCCACGGCGTGCTGGAGAAGTTCGGCGTCGAGATGATCGGCGCCAACGCCGACACCATCGACAAGGCCGAAGACCGCTCGCGCTTCGACAAGGCGATGAAATCCATCGGCCTGGCCTGCCCGCGCTCCGGTATCGCCCACAGCATGGAAGAAGCCTACGGCGTGCTGGAGATGGTGGGCTTTCCCTGCATCATCCGCCCGAGCTTCACCATGGGCGGCACCGGCGGCGGCATCGCCTACAACCGTGAGGAATTCGAGGAAATCTGCGCCCGTGGTCTGGATCTGTCGCCGACCAACGAGCTGCTGATCGACGAATCGCTGATCGGCTGGAAGGAATACGAGATGGAGGTGGTCCGCGACAAGAAGGACAACTGCATCATCGTCTGCTCCATCGAGAACTTCGACCCGATGGGCGTGCACACCGGCGACTCCATCACCGTCGCGCCGGCGCAGACCCTGACCGACAAGGAATACCAGATCATGCGCAACGCCTCGCTGGCGGTGCTGCGCGAGATCGGCGTGGAAACCGGCGGCTCCAACGTGCAGTTCGGCATCTGCCCGAATACCGGGCGCATGGTGGTGATCGAGATGAACCCGCGCGTGTCGCGCTCCTCGGCGCTGGCCTCCAAGGCCACGGGTTTCCCGATCGCCAAGATCGCCGCCAAGCTGGCCGTCGGTTACACCCTCGACGAGCTCTCCAACGACATCACCGGCGGGCGCACCCCGGCATCCTTCGAGCCGGCCATCGACTACGTCGTGACCAAGATTCCGCGTTTCGCCTTCGAGAAGTTCCCCAAGGCCGACGCCCGCCTGACCACCCAGATGAAGTCCGTGGGTGAAGTCATGGCCATCGGCCGTACCTTCCAGGAGTCGGTGCAGAAAGCCCTGCGCGGCCTGGAAGTGGGCGTTGCCGGCTTCGATCCGAAGCTCGACCTCCATGACCCGGAAGCCGAAAGCACCCTGCGTCGCGAGCTGACCGTGCCTAGCGCCGACCGCATCTGGTACGTGGCCGATGCCTTCCGCGCCGGCAAGAGCGTCGCCGAAGTGTTCGAGCTGACCCGCATCGACGAGTGGTTCCTGGTGCAGATCGAGGATCTGGTCAGGGAAGAGGAGAAGGTCAAGACCCTCGGGCTGTCCGCCATCGACTACGAGCTGATGTTCAAGCTCAAGCGCAAGGGCTTCTCCGATGCGCGTCTGGCCAAGCTGCTGGGCGTTTCCGAGAAGAGCCTGCGTGCTCACCGCCACAAGCTGAAAGTGCTGCCAGTGTACAAGCGCGTGGACACCTGCGCCGCCGAGTTCGCTACCGACACCGCCTACATGTACTCGACCTACGAGGAAGAGTGCGAGGCCGCGCCGTCGACCCGCGACAAGATCATGATCCTCGGCGGCGGCCCCAACCGTATCGGCCAGGGCATCGAGTTCGACTACTGCTGCGTGCACGCGGCGCTGGCCATGCGTGAAGACGGTTACGAGACCATCATGGTCAACTGCAACCCGGAAACCGTCTCCACCGACTACGACACCTCCGACCGCCTGTACTTCGAGCCGGTGACCCTGGAGGACGTGCTGGAAATCGTCCGCGTCGAGCAGCCCAAGGGCGTGATCGTGCAGTACGGCGGCCAGACCCCGCTGAAGATCTGCCGCGCCCTGGAAGAGGCCGGCGTGCCGATCATCGGTACCAGCCCCGAGGCCATCGACCGCGCCGAAGACCGCGAGCGCTTCCAGCAGATGGTCCAGCGCCTCGGCCTGCGCCAGCCGGCCAACGCCACCGCGCGCAGCGAAGACGAGGCCCTGGCCCTGTCCAAGGGCATCGGTTACCCGATGGTGGTGCGTCCGTCGTACGTGCTGGGCGGCCGGGCCATGGAAATCGTCTACCAGGAAGAAGAGCTCAAGCGCTATATGCGCGAGGCCGTCAAAGTCTCCAACGACAGCCCGGTGCTGCTGGATCGCTTCCTCAACTGCGCCATCGAGGTGGACGTGGATGCGGTGTGCGACGGCGAGACCGTGGTGATCGGCGCCATCATGCAGCACATCGAACAGGCCGGCGTGCACTCCGGTGACTCCGCCTGCTCGCTGCCGCCGTACTCGCTGCCGGCGCACATCCAGGACGAGATCCGCGAGCAGGTCAAGAAGATGGCCCTGGAGCTCGGCGTGGTCGGCCTGATGAACGTGCAGATGGCCGTGCAGGGCGAGGACATCTACGTTATCGAGGTCAACCCGCGCGCTTCGCGTACCGTGCCGTTCGTCTCCAAGTGCGTCGGTGAGTCCCTGGCCAAGGTGGCCGCTCGGGTCATGGCCGGCAAGAGCCTGGCCGAGGTCGGCTACACCAAGGAAATCATCCCGCCGTTCTTCAGCGTCAAGGAAGCGGTGTTCCCCTTCGCCAAGTTCCCGGGCGTCGACCCCATCCTCGGCCCGGAAATGAAGTCCACCGGTGAAGTCATGGGCGTCGGCGACAGCTTCGGCGAGGCCTTCGCCAAGGCCCAGCTGGGCGCCAGCGAGATCCTGCCGAACTCCGGCTGCGCCTTTATCAGCGTGCGCGAAGACGACAAGCCGGAAGCCGTGCAGGTCGCCCGCGACCTGGTGGCGCTGGGCTTCGAGGTGGTCGCCACCGCCGGCACCGCCAAGGTGATCGAGGCCGCCGGGCTGCCGGTGCGTCGGGTCAACAAGGTGACCGAAGGTCGTCCGCACGTGGTCGACATGATCAAGAACGACGAAGTCACCCTGATCATCAACACCACCGAGGGGCGTCAGTCCATCGCTGACTCCTACTCGATCCGTCGTAACGCTCTGCAGCACAAGATCTACTGCACCACCACCATCGCGGCGGGGCAGGCGGTCTGCGAGGCGCTCAAGTTCGGTCCCGAGAAGACCGTGCGCCGGCTGCAGGATCTGCATGCAGGAATCAAGGCATGAATAAATACCCCATGACCGTCCAGGGCGCCCGCGCCCTGGAAGAGGAACTGGCGCACCTGACCAAGGTGCTGCGCCCGCAGCTCAGCCAGGCCATCGGCGAGGCGCGCGAGCTGGGCGACCTCAAGGAAAACGCCGAATACCATGCCGCGCGCGAGCAGCAGGGCATGGTCGAGGCGCGTATCCGTGACATCGAAGGCCGCCTGCAGAATGCGGTGATCATCGACGTCACCAGCATCGCCCACACCGGCAAGGTGATCTTCGGCACCACGGTGGAAATCGCCAACGTCGAGACCGACGAAAGCGTGACCTACCAGATCGTCGGCGAGGACGAGGCCGACATCAAGCAGGGCAAGATCTCCGTCGGCTCGCCCATCGCCCGCGCCCTGGTGGGCAAGGAAGAGGGCGACGTGGTGACCGTACAGACGCCCAGCGGCCTGATCGAGTACGAGATTGTCGAAGTCCGCCACCTATAAGCTGAGCCAGCCGTCGCGGGCCGGCGCCGTCAGCTGGCAGCTGGCCCAGACGCTCTGGGTCGGTGGCCTGTGGTTGCTGCAGTTCGTCATCCTGCCGGCCATCGGCCAGCTCGGCCTGGCGCCGCTGCTGGTCGAGGAGATCGCCACGCGGCTGGTGCCGCTGCTGGTGGGGATGACTGCCGTTTGCGTCGGCGTGCAGCTGGTGGCGCTGCTGCGCGGCGAGGGGCTGGTGAGCCTCTGGCGCGACTTGCGCGGCCAGCTGCTGCTGACCGTGGCGGTCATGGCGCTGAGTTATGGCGTGGTGCTGCGCTACTGGCCGGAGGCCGGGCAGTGGCTACGCTTCAGCTACCTGGTGATGGCATTCTGCGGGCTGCTGCTGGTGCTGCAGCCCGTGCCGGGGCAAGCGCGCGGGGCTTGATGCCGCGGCTCAGCCCTGGTGGCGAATCACGTTGGACAGGTTGCGGTTCGGCTTGGGGTTCTTGCGATAGAGCAGGGCCATCTTGCCGATCACCTGTACCAGTTCGGCCCGACCGCTCTGGCACAGCGCCTCGATGGCGGCCAGGCGGTCTTCGCGCTCGGCGACGCGCAGCTGCACCTTGATCAGTTCGTGATCGTTCAGGGCGCGCTCCAATTCGGCCAGCACGCCTTCGGTCAAACCGTTGTCGGCCACGATCAATACAGGTTTCAGGTGGTGGCCGATAGATTTGAACTGTTTCTTCTGCTCTTGAGTGAGCGGCATAATCTGACCCCTAAGTTCGGTCTGGAAAAACGGCGCCTATCTTACCCGAGCCGGCGCGGTTATTCATGACCCGTTAAATCCGAGGTTTTGCGTGGCCCGTTCCAAGACCAGCCAGCGTTGGCTGAAAGAACATTTCGATGATCCCTACGTGAAGATGGCGCAGAAGGACGGCTATCGTTCGCGCGCCAGCTACAAGCTGCTGGAGATCCAGGACAAGGACCGCATCCTGCGCCCGGGAATGACCGTGGTCGACCTGGGCGCCGCACCGGGCGGCTGGTCGCAGGTGACCAGTCGGGTGATCGGCGACAAAGGTCGGCTGATCGCCTCCGATATCCTGGAGATGGACGCCATTCCCGACGTTGCCTTCATCCAGGGCGACTTCACCGACGATGCGGTGTTCGCGCGGATTCTCGAAGCCATCGGGGAAAACCCGGTGGACCTTGTGATTTCCGACATGGCCCCCAATATGAGTGGGGTGAGAACCGCCGATCAGGCGCGCGCCATGTACCTGTGCGAGCTGGCGCTGGATCTGGCTGGACGCGTGCTGCGTCCGGGCGGCGATTTTCTGATCAAGATTTTCCAGGGCGAAGGTTTCGACGCCTACCACAAGCAAGTGCGCGAGACGTTCGACAAGGTGCAGATGCGCAAGCCGCTGTCGTCGCGCGATCGCTCCCGCGAGCAGTACCTGCTGGCCCGCGGATTTCGCGGGGTCTAGGGTGAAACCGGCGCGCCCGGAGCGGGTCTCAATGTTAGAGACCTAATAAAGGGTTACAGACGGTGCCTGCCAGATGCGGGCGTTTGGTGTAAGTTAGGTCGGTATATCACTGGTCGTCATGGGAAGCCTGCTTCGCCACGAGGCCTGCTTCAGAGGGTAGCTAATTGAACGACATGGCAAAGAACTTGATCCTGTGGCTGATCATCGCGGCCGTATTGGTCACCGTGATGAACAACTTCTCCAGCCCGAGCGAGCCACAGACCCTGAGCTACTCGCAGTTCATCGAGCAGGTCAAGGAGGGGCGCGTCGAGCGCGTCACCGTCGACGGTTTCGTGATCACCGGCAAGCGTACCGACGGCGAAGGCTTCAAGACCATTCGTCCGGCGATCCAGGACGGCGGCCTGATCGGCGACCTGATCGACAACAACGTGGTCATCGAGGGCAAGCAGCCCGAGCAGCAGAGCATCTGGACCCAGTTGCTGGTGGCCAGCTTCCCGATTCTGGTGATCATCGCCGTGTTCATGTTCTTCATGCGCCAGATGCAGGGGGGCGCTGGCGGCAAGGGCGGGCCGATGAGTTTCGGCAAGTCCAAGGCGCGCCTGCTCTCCGAAGACCAGGTCAAGACCACCTTCGCCGACGTCGCCGGTTGCGACGAGGCCAAGGAAGAGGTCAGCGAGCTGGTGGAATTCCTCCGCGACCCGGGCAAGTTCCAGCGCCTGGGCGGACGTATCCCGCGTGGCGTGCTGATGGTCGGCTCGCCAGGTACCGGTAAGACGCTGCTGGCCAAGGCCGTGGCCGGCGAAGCAAAAGTGCCGTTCTTCACCATCTCCGGCTCCGATTTCGTCGAGATGTTCGTCGGCGTCGGCGCCAGCCGCGTGCGCGACATGTTCGATCAGGCCAAGAAGCACGCGCCGTGCATCATCTTCATCGACGAAATCGACGCCGTCGGTCGCCATCGCGGCGCCGGCATGGGCGGCGGGCACGACGAGCGCGAGCAGACCCTCAACCAGCTGCTGGTGGAGATGGACGGCTTCGAAATGAATGACGGCATCATCGTCATCGCCGCCACCAACCGTCCCGACGTGCTCGACCCGGCACTGCTGCGCCCCGGTCGTTTCGACCGCCAGGTGGTGGTCGGCCTGCCGGACATCCGCGGCCGCGAGCAGATTCTGAAGGTGCATATGCGCAAGGTGCCGATGAGCGACGACGTGCAGCCGGCGGTGATCGCCCGCGGCACCCCGGGTTTCTCCGGCGCCGACCTGGCCAACCTGGTCAACGAGGCCTCGCTGTTCGCCGCCCGCGCCGGCAAGCGCGTGGTGGAAATGAAGGAGTTCGAGCTGGCCAAGGACAAAATCATGATGGGCGCCGAGCGCAAGACCATGGTCATGTCCGACAAGGAGAAGCTCAACACCGCGTTCCACGAGGCCGGTCACGCCATCGTCGGGCGTCTGGTGCCCGAGCACGACCCGGTCTACAAGGTGTCGATCATTCCGCGCGGTCGCGCCCTGGGTGTGACCATGTTCCTGCCGGAAGAGGATCGCTACAGCCTGTCCAAGCGCGCGCTGATCAGCCAGATCTGCTCGCTGTTCGGCGGCCGTATCGCCGAGGAAATGACCCTGGGCTTCGACGGTGTTACCACCGGCGCCTCCAACGACATCATGCGCGCCACCCAGCTGGCCAAGAACATGGTGACCAAGTGGGGCCTGTCCGAGAAACTCGGTCCGCTGATGTATGCCGAGGAAGAGGGCGAGGTGTTCCTCGGTCGCAGCATGGGCAGCCAGCACAGCAATGTGTCCGGCGAAACCGCCAAGTTGATCGACGAGGAGGTGCGGCGCATCATCGACGAGTGCTACGCCACCGCCAAGAAGCTGCTGGTGGAGAACCGCGACAAGCTCGACGCCATGGCCGAGGCGCTGATGAAGTACGAAACCATCGACGCCGATCAGATCGACGACATCATGAATGGCCGCGAGCCGCGTGAGCCGCGCGGTTGGGATGGCGGCGGCGACTCCGGTGCGCCGCAGGCCAAGGTCGACGAGGTCTCTCGTCCCGAGAAGCCCATCGGCGGGCCGGCGGCAGAGCACTGATCGCCTATGTCCCTCGCGCAATACCCAAGCCGGCTGCCCTGTGGCAGCCGGCTTCTTGATTTGTCCCGTCCGCAGGTGATGGGCATCCTCAATGTCACCCCCGATTCCTTCTCCGATGGCGGCCGCTTCACTGCGCGCGACGCCGCGCTGCGCCATGCCGCGGCCATGGTCGCGGCAGGGGCGACGCTGATCGACGTCGGCGGTGAGTCGACGCGCCCCGGCGCGCGCGTGGTTTCGCCGACCGAGGAGCTGGAGCGCGTGGCGCCGGTGGTCGAGGCCATCGCCCGTGAGCTGGACGTGATCATCTCGGTCGACACCTCGACCCCGGCGGTGATGCGCGAAACGGCGCGACTCGGTGCCGGGTTGATCAACGACGTGCGCTCGCTGCAGCGCGATGGCGCGCTGGATGCCGCCGCCGACAGCGGCCTGCCGGTATGCCTGATGCATATGCGCGGCGAGCCCGGCAATATGCAGGACGACCCGCAGTACCCGGATATCCTGGTCGAGGTGCGCGACTTTCTCGAAGAACGCATGGCAGCCTGCGCGACGGCCGGTATTCCCGCCGAGCGGATCGTGCTCGATCCGGGCTTTGGTTTCGCCAAGACCCTGGAGCACAATCTGGCCCTGTTCAAGCGTATGGGCGAGCTCTCCGTCCTCGGCCGCCCGCTGCTGGTTGGCGTGTCGCGCAAGAGCATGATCGGCAAGGTGCTCGGTCACGAGGTGGGCGAGCGCCTGTATGGCAGCCTGGCGCTGGCGGCCCTGGCGCTGACCAAGGGCGCCCATATTTTGCGTGTGCACGACGTCGCCGAAACGGTGGACGTGGTGCGGATGATCGCCGCGGTGGAAGCGGCGCACTAACAAGGAAAGCGGTATGGCTAGAAAATACTTCGGCACCGACGGCATTCGTGGCCGCGTCGGTCAATTCCCCATCACTCCGGATTTCATGCTCAAGCTCGGCTGGGCGGCGGGCATGGCCTTCCGCAAGCAGGGCAAGTGCCGCATCCTGATCGGCAAGGACACGCGAATTTCCGGCTACATGTTCGAATCCGCCCTGGAGGCCGGTCTGGCCGCTGCCGGTGCCGACGTGCAGTTGCTCGGGCCGATGCCGACGCCGGCCATCGCCTACCTGACGCGTACCTTCCAGGCCGATGCCGGCATCGTCATCAGCGCCTCGCACAATCCGCACGACGACAACGGCATCAAGTTCTTCTCCCGCGAGGGCACCAAGCTGCCTGACGATGTGGAGCTGATGATCGAGGAGCTGCTCGATCAGCCGATGACCGTGGTGGAGTCTGCCGGAATCGGCAAGGCCTCGCGGATCAACGATGCCTCGGGGCGCTACATCGAGTTCTGCAAGGGTAGCGTGCCCAGCGGCACCAGCTTCAAGGGGTTGAAGATCGTCGTCGACTGCGCCCACGGCGCCGCCTACAAGGTCGCCCCCAGCGTGTTCCGCGAACTGGGCGCCGAGGTGCGGGTGATGGCGGCGCAGCCTGACGGGCTGAACATCAACGACGCTTGCGGCTCGACCCATATCGCCGCCCTGCAGGCCGAAGTGGTCGCGCAGCAGGCCGATCTGGGCATCGCCTTCGACGGCGACGCGGACCGGGTGCTGATGGTCGATCAGCACGGCGCAGTGGTCGACGGCGACGAGCTGTTGTTCATCATCGCCCGCGATCTGCAGGAGCGCGGTCGTCTGCGCGGCGGTGTGGTCGGCACGCTGATGAGCAACCTGGGCCTGGAGCTGGCTCTGGCCGAACTGAACATCCCCTTCGTGCGGGCCAAGGTCGGCGATCGCTACGTGATCGCCGAGCTGCTGGCGCGCAACTGGCAGCTGGGGGGGGAGAATTCCGGGCACCTGGTGTGCTTCCAGCACACCACCACCGGCGACGCGATCGTCGCCGCGCTGCAGGTGCTGATGGCGCTCAAGCGTCGCGAGCAGACTCTGGCCGAGGCGCGCGGCGGGCTGAAGAAGTGCCCGCAGGTGCTGGTCAATGTGCGTCTGGGCGGCGATGTCGATCCGCTCGCGCACCCGTCGGTGCAGGAAGCCTGCAACCGGGTGACCGAGCGCATGGCCGGTCGTGGTCGGGTGCTGCTGCGCAAGTCGGGAACCGAGCCGTTGGTGCGGGTGATGGTCGAGGGCGACGAGGAAAGCTTGGTGCGCGGCTATGCCGATGAATTGGCTAAGATTGTTGCCGAAGTCTGTGCTTGATTGAGCTTGCTACCGAGGGTGCTCTTGGGTAACATCTGCGCCCTCTTTGATCGACGAGGTAAAACATGCGTCGCCCCTTGGTCGCCGGTAACTGGAAAATGCACGGTACCCGCGCCAGCGTCGCAGAGCTGATCGAAGAGCTTCGCCAGCTGGACTTTCCGGCTGAGGTCGAAGTCGCGGTATTCCCTGGCAGCTTGCATATAGCCCAGGTCGTGGCCGGTCTGGCCGCTGGCGCTGTGAAAGTGGGTGCGCAGAATTGTGCGGCACAGGCGGAGCAGGGCGCCTTGACCGGTGAGCTGGCGACGAGTCAGTTGGTCGATGCGGGATGCGAGCTGGTGTTGGTTGGCCACTCCGAGCGGCGCCTGATCCTGGGCGAGAGCGACGAAGCGGTGATTCGCAAGTTCGCCGCGGCGCAGGTCGCGGGGCTGGTGCCGGTGCTTTGTCTCGGCGAGACGCGCGAGCAGCGCGAGGCCGGTGCGACGCTGGATGTGGTGGGTGCTCAGTTGGCTGCCGTGATCGACGCTCTGGGTGTCGAGTCGCTTGCAAAGGCGGTGGTGGCTTACGAGCCGGTTTGGGCCATAGGTACCGGGCTGACCGCTACGCCCGAGCAGGCCCAGCAAGTGCATGCGGCGATCCGCGCCCAGGTTGCGCAGGCGGATGCCGAGGTGGCGAGCGGTCTGAGAATTCTTTATGGCGGCAGTGTGAAGGCCGCCAGTGCAGCCGAGTTGTTCGGCATGCAGGATATCGATGGGGGGCTTGTGGGTGGAGCCTCTCTGAATGCGGATGAATTCGGTGCGATCTGTCGCGCTGCAGGAAACTGAAGAATGCTGGAAACAGTCATTGTGGTTCTGCACCTGCTGGGTGCGATCGGTGTAGTGGTGCTGGTGCTATTGCAGCAGGGCAAGGGTGCCGATGCTGGTGCATCGTTCGGTTCGGGGGCTTCGGCAACCGTATTCGGAAGCCAAGGTTCCTCTACCTTTCTGAGTAAGTTTACTGCTATACTCGCCACCGGTTTTTTCATTACTAGCTTGGGCTTAGCGTTCTTTGCTAAAGAAAAAGCTGATGCGATGACCCAGGTTGGTCTGCCAGATCCAGCGGTTCTGGAAGTTCAACAAAAGCCGGCAGCAGAAGATGTGCCGGTGCTCGAAGAGCAAGCGCCCGCCACCGATTCGTCGGATGTGCCGGAGGCTCCCGAGCAGTAACAGTTTTGCCGAGGTGGTGGAATTGGTAGACACGCTACCTTGAGGTGGTAGTGGCCATAGGCTGTAGGGGTTCGAGTCCCCTCCTCGGTACCATACTCAAGAAAGCCCGCAGTTCGCGGGCTTTCTTGTTGCTGGAGTCTCGGTTGACCCTCGAGGGGGGCAGCCGTATAATTCCGGCCCAGCTTTGACGCGGGGTGGAGCAGTCTGGTAGCTCGTCGGGCTCATAACCCGAAGGTCGTTGGTTCAAATCCAGCCCCCGCAACCAGTTTCAGCAGGCCCCTTTTCAGGGGCTTTTTGTTAGCTGAAAGACAGTGTCCGCCGGCATTTCAGGCGGTTCGAAGGGATGGGCGTTTCGCCCATTTTTTATTTGCACAGCATGCGCGAGGGCCGTTAAGTGTCGAGCAAGCTAGAACAGTTGCAGGCCTTGTTGGCCCCGGTAATCGAAGCACTCGGTTACCAGTGTTGGGGCATCGAGTTCCTGTCGCAGGGGCGTCATTCGCTGCTGCGTGTCTATATCGACAAGGAAGGCGGCATCCTGATCGACGATTGCGAGATCGTCAGCCGTCAGCTCAGCGGTGTGCTGGACGTCGAGGATCCCATTACCTCGGAGTACACCCTGGAAGTGTCTTCGCCCGGCATGGACCGGCCGTTGTTCACCCTGGAGCAGTTCGCCGCTCACGCTGGCGAGCAAGTGAAGATCAAGCTGCGTTCGCCTTTCGACGGGCGGCGCAACTTTCAAGGCCTCCTCCGCGGTGTGGAGGAACAGGACGTGGTAGTGCAGGTGGATGACCACGAGTACCTGTTGCCGGTCGACCTGATCGACAAGGCCAACATTATCCCCCGGTTTGATTGAGACGCGGATCCCGCGAGAGCTCTGCGGCTAGCGCGAATGGCGCAAGTAGCGCGGATGGTGCAGATCCAATGGATTGCGAAAGGCGAGGCGTACGATGAGCAAAGAAGTACTGCTAGTTGTTGAGTCGGTATCCAACGAAAAGGGTGTGCCGGCTAGCGTAATTTTCGAGGCGCTGGAGTTGGCTCTGGCGACCGCAACCAAGAAACGTTTTGAAGACGAAGTCGATCTGCGTGTGACGATCAACCGGCAGAACGGCAGCTACGAGACCTTCCGGCGCTGGACCGTGGTCGACGAGTCCGAATTCGAAGACCCGGCCTACCAGCTGACTGAAGACATGCCGCAGGCCATGGAAGCCGGCGCCAAGATCGGCGACGTGCTGGAGGAGAAGGTCGAGTCCATCGAGTTCGGCCGCATCGCCGCGCAGACCGCCAAGCAGGTCATCGTGCAGAAGGTGCGCGAGGCCGAGCGTGCGCAGGTGGTCGACGCCTACCGCGAGCGCCTGGGCGAGATCATCTCCGGCACCGTGAAGAAGGTCACCCGCGACAACGTCATCGTCGACCTGGGCAACAATGCCGAGGCGCTGCTGGCCCGCGAAGACATCATCCCGCGCGAGACCTTCCGCGTCGGCGTGCGTCTGCGCGCCCTGCTCAAGGAAATCCGCACCGAGAACCGCGGTCCGCAACTGATCCTGTCGCGTACCGCGCCGGAAATGCTGATCGAGCTGTTCCGCATCGAAGTACCGGAAATCGCCGAAGGGCTGATCGACGTCAAGGCCGCTTCCCGTGACCCGGGTTCGCGCGCCAAGATCGCCGTGCGCTCCAAGGACAAGCGCATCGACCCGCAGGGTGCCTGCATCGGCATGCGCGGTTCGCGCGTGCAGGCGGTTTCCGGCGAGCTGGGCGGCGAGCGCGTGGACATCGTGCTGTGGGACGACAACCCGGCGCAGTTCGTGATCAACGCCATGTCGCCGGCCGAAGTGGCGGCGATCATCGTCGATGAAGATGCCCATGCCATGGACATCGCCGTCGCCGAGGACAACCTGGCTCAGGCCATCGGCCGCGGCGGCCAGAACGTGCGCCTGGCCAGCCAGCTGACCGGCTGGACGCTGAACGTGATGACCGAGGCGGACATCCAGGCCAAGCAGCAGGCGGAAACCGGCGACATCATGCAGTCCTTCATCGACGAGCTGGAAGTCGACGAAGAGCTGGCCCAAGTCTTGGTCGAAGAGGGTTTCACCAGTCTCGAAGAGATTGCCTACGTACCCATGGAAGAAATGCTCAGCATCGATGGCTTTGACGAGGACATCGTCAATGAGCTGCGTGCACGGGCCAAGGATCGTCTGCTGACCAAGGCGATCGCCAACGAGGAGAAGTTGGCCGATGCCCATCCGGCGGATGATCTGCTGGAACTGGAAGGCATGGACAAGGCGCTGGCTCTGGAGCTGGCGCTGCGCGGCGTGATTACCCGTGAAGACCTGGCCGAGCAGTCGATCGACGACCTGCTCGACATCGACGGCATCGACGAAGAACGTGCCGGCAAGCTGATCATGGCCGCTCGAGCCCACTGGTTCGAATAAGCGGTTGCGGCCTGAGGAGAAAGATGCATGACGCAAGTCACGGTGAAAGAACTGGCCCAAGTGGTCGACACACCGGTGGAGCGCCTGCTGCAGCAGATGCGTGAAGCCGGGCTGTCCCACGACAGCGCCGAACAAGTAGTGACCGATAGCGAGAAGCAGGCCCTGTTGGCCCATCTCAAGAGCAGTCACGGCGACAAGGTCGAAGAGCCGCGCAAGATCACCTTGCAGCGCAAGACCACCAGCACCCTGCGGGTGGCTGGCAGCAAGACCATCAGTGTCGAAGTGCGCAAGAAGAAGACCTTCGTCAAGCGCAGCCCGGAAGAGCTGGAAGCCGAGAAGCAGCGCGAGCTGGAAGCCCAGCGCGCCGAAGCCGAGGCCGAGCGCCTGAAGGCCGAGGAAGCAGCCAAGCGCAAGGCCGAGGAAGAGGCCAAGCGCCAGACGGCTGCCGCTCCGGCGGCGGTTGATGGCGTTGCCGCGGTTGCCGCGCCGATCAGCGAGCCGGTAGTGGCTGCTCCCGTGGTCGAGGCCGAGCGCAAGAAGGATGAGGTGCGCCGTCCCGAGAAGACGCGCAGCGACGACGACGAGCGCCGCGATCGCAAGCACACCCAGCATCGTCCGACCGTCAAGGAGAAGGCGCCGGCTCCGCGCGTCGCTCCGCGCAGCGTCGACGAAGAGAGCGACGGCTTCCGTCGCGGTGGCCGTGGCAAGGCCAAGATGAAGAAGCGCAACCAGCATGGCTTCCAGAGCCCGACAGGTCCTATTGTGCGCGACGTATCGATTGGCGAGACCATTACCGTTTCCGACCTGGCCCAGCAGATGGCCATCAAAGGCGC
This sequence comes from Pseudomonas sp. AOB-7, assembly GCF_003696305.1. Taxonomy (GTDB): domain Bacteria; phylum Pseudomonadota; class Gammaproteobacteria; order Pseudomonadales; family Pseudomonadaceae; genus Aquipseudomonas. Next base: position 321,361 of record NZ_RFFK01000006.1, read on the forward strand.
GGAAATCGTCAAGTTCATGTTCAAGATGGGCACTCCGGTGACCATCAACCAGGTGCTGGATCAGGAAACCGCCCAGTTGATCGCCGAGGAATTCGGCCACAAGGTCAAGCTGGTCAGCGACAACGCCCTGGAAGAGCAGCTGGCCGAGTCGCTGAAGTTCGAGGGCGAGGCCTTCCAGCGCGCGCCGGTGGTGACCGTCATGGGTCACGTCGACCACGGCAAGACCTCCCTGCTCGACTATATCCGTCGTGCCAAGGTGGCCTCCGGTGAGGCGGGTGGCATCACCCAGCACATCGGCGCCTACCACGTGGAAACCGACCGCGGCATGGTGACCTTCCTCGACACCCCTGGCCACGCTGCGTTTACCCAGATGCGTGCCCGCGGTGCCAAGGCCACCGACATCGTCATCCTGGTGGTGGCGGCGGACGACGGCGTGATGCCGCAGACCCAGGAAGCGGTGCAGCACGCGAAAGCGGCTGGCGTGCCGATCGTGGTCGCGGTGAACAAGATCGACAAGCCCGATGCCAACCCGGACAACATCAAGAACGGCCTGGCCGCTCTCGACGTCATCCCGGAAGAGTGGGGCGGCGACGCGCCGTTCGTACATGTTTCGGCCAAGATGGGTACCGGTATCGACGAACTGCTCGAAGCCGTATTGCTGCAGGCTGAAGTGCTCGAGCTGAAAGCCACGCCGTCGGCCCCGGGCCGTGGTGTGGTGGTCGAATCGCGCCTGGACAAGGGCCGCGGCCCGGTGGCCACCGTGCTGGTTCAGGACGGTACCCTGCGTCAGGGCGACATGGTTCTGGTCGGCGTCAACTACGGCCGTGTGCGTGCCATGCTCGACGAGAACGGCAAGTCGATCAAGGAAGCCGGTCCGTCGATTCCGGTCGAGATTCTCGGCCTGGACGGCACGCCGGATGCCGGTGACGAGATGATGGTGGTGGCCGACGAGAAGAAGGCCCGCGAAGTTGCGCTGTTCCGTCAGGGCAAGTTCCGCGAGGTCAAGCTGGCTCGTGCGCATGCCGGCAAGCTGGAAAACATCTTCGAGAACATGGGCCAGGAAGAGAAGAAGACCCTCAACATCGTGCTCAAGGCCGATGTGCGTGGCTCTCTGGAAGCCCTGCAAGGCTCGCTCAGCACCCTGGGCAACGACGAAGTGCAGGTGCGCGTGGTCGGTGGCGGCGTCGGTGGTATCACCGAGTCCGATGCCAACCTGGCGCTGGCCTCCAACGCCGTGCTGTTCGGCTTCAACGTCCGTGCCGATGCCGGTGCGCGCAAGATCGTCGAGGCCGAAGGCCTGGACATGCGCTACTACAACGTCATTTACGACATCATCGAGGACGTCAAGAAGGCGCTCACCGGTATGCTCGGCAGCGACGTGCGGGAGAACATCCTGGGCATCGCCGAGGTGCGTGACGTGTTCCGTTCGCCGAAGTTCGGCGCCGTGGCCGGCTGTATGGTCATCGAGGGTACCGTGTACCGCAACCGTCCGATCCGCGTACTGCGTGAGGACGTGGTGATCTTCGAAGGCGAACTGGAGTCCCTGCGCCGCTTCAAGGACGACATGTCCGAAGTGCGGGCCGGCATGGAATGCGGTATCGGCGTGAAGAGCTACAACGACGTCAAGGTCGGCGACAAGATCGAAGTGTTCGAGAAGGTCCAGGTGGCGCGCAGCCTGTAAGCAACCCGGCGCGATAACGCAACGCCCGGCCCCGCTCAAGCGCGGCCGGGCGTTTGCCGCTTTTGAGCCCGACGCCGAACAGGCGGCGGGCGAAGGAAAGGTAAGTAGAAATGGCCAAAGACTACAGCCGTACCCAGCGTATCGGCGATCAGATGCAGCGCGAGCTGGCCCTGATGATCCAGCGCGAGATCAAGGACCCGCGCCTGGGCCTGGTGACCATCACCGCAGTGGACGTCAGCCGCGACCTGTCCCATGCCAAGGTGTTCATCACCGTGATGGGCAAGGACGACGATGCCGAGCAGATCAAGCTAAACCTGGAGATCCTCGGCGAGGCAGCCGGTTATCTGCGCATGCTGTTGGGCAAGTCGATGAAGGTGCGCACCATCCCGCAGCTGCACTTCCAGTACGACGCCAGCATCCGCCGCGGCGCCGAGCTGTCGGCGCTGATCGAGCGTGCGGTGGCGGAAGATCGCAAGCACCAGGACGGCAGCGAGGGTTAAGCGTGGCGCAGGTCAAACGTATACGGCGCAAGGTCGACGGCATCATCCTGCTGGACAAGCCGCGCGGCTTCACCTCCAATGCCGCGCTGCAGAAGGTGCGCTGGCTGCTCAACGCGGAGAAGGCCGGCCACACCGGCAGCCTCGATCCGCTGGCCACCGGCGTGCTGCCGCTGTGCTTCGGCGAGGCGACCAAGTTCTCCCAGTACCTGCTCGATGCCGACAAGGGCTACGAGACCCTGGCCCAGCTCGGTGTCACCACCACCACCGGCGATGCCGAGGGCGAGGTGCTGGAGCGGCGTCCGGTGACCGTTGGTCGTGCCGAGATCGAGGCGCTGTTGCCGCGTTTTCGCGGCGAAATCAAGCAGATACCGCCGATGTACTCGGCCCTGAAGAAGGACGGCCAGCCACTTTACAAGCTGGCCCGTGCCGGCGAGGTAGTGGAGCGCGAGGCGCGTTCTGTTACTATTGCGCGCCTGGATTTGCTGGCCTGCGAGGGCGAGCAGGCCCGCCTGGCGGTGGATTGCAGCAAGGGCACCTATATTCGGACCCTGGTCGAGGATCTCGGCCAACTGCTCGGTTGCGGCGCGCACGTCGCCGAGCTGCGCCGGACCAAGGCCGGGCCGTTCGACCTGAGCCGTACCGTGACCCTGGAAGAGCTGGAAGCGGCGCATGCCGAAGGTGGCAACGAAGCGCTCGATCGCTTCCTGCAGCCGGTCGAGAGCGGCTTGCAGGACTGGCCGCTGCTGCAGTTCTCCGAACACAGCGCGTTCTACTGGTTGCAAGGGCAGCCGGTACGCGCGCCGGAAGCACCGAAGTTCGGCATGGTGCGGGTGCAGGATCACACCGGTCGCTTCATCGGCATCGGCGAAGTGAGCGACGATGGGCGTATCGCCCCGCGTCGATTGATTTACACCGGTGCCTAGCACCGGGTGCAGACACGGGTCTTAGGGCCCGGATTGAATTGATACCGGCGCATGGCGTCGGCAGGTGTTGTCGGTGGTTGCCGGTAACGCCGAATGGTTCGGCCCCGAGGGCTGAAGCCTGAAGCTGGCGATACCAGCGGCAGGACTGCGAGGGTGGCTGTTAGTAGGCACGGTCATACCTCTTTTTAAAACACGGGAAGCGATTCCCGGCCTATTGAGACTGCTTCGGCAGTTTCCAGATGAGAGGAAGCCAACATGGCACTCAGCGTTGAAGAAAAAGCCCAGATCGTTAACGACTACAAGCAAGCTGAAGGCGACACCGGTAGCCCGGAAGTGCAGGTAGCCCTGCTGACCGCCAACATCAACAAGCTGCAAGGCCACTTCAAGGCCAACGGTAAGGATCACCACAGCCGTCGTGGTCTGATCCGTATGGTTAACCAGCGTCGTAAGCTGCTGGACTACCTGAAGGGCAAGGACACCAGTCGTTACAGCGCCCTGATCGGTCGCCTGGGCCTGCGTCGTTAATAGACGCGAGCTGCACAAGTTGGAAGCTGGGAGTTCGGCGTCGCGAGTGGGGAGTGATCCTCACCTCGTGGCGCTGGGCTTCCAGCTTTTGGCTTTTCGAGGGATGCACCGGGTCCGACTCCCGCGCTTCTTTCCAATTTCCCCCAAGGCAACAAAGAGAAGGAAAACACCGTGAACCCGGTAATCAAGAAATTCCAGTTCGGTCAGTCGACCGTTACCCTCGAGACTGGCCGTATCGCCCGTCAAGCCTCCGGCGCCGTGCTGGTCACCGTTGACGACGACGTCAGCGTGCTGGTCGCCGTAACCGGCGCCAAGACTGCCGACCCAAGCAAAGGTTTCTTCCCGCTGTCCGTGCACTATCAGGAAAAGACCTACGCTGCCGGCAAGATCCCGGGTGGTTTCTTCAAGCGTGAGGCGCGTCCCTCCGAGAAGGAAACCCTGACCTCGCGTCTGATCGACCGTCCGATCCGTCCGCTGTTCCCGGAAGGCTTCCAGAACGAAGTGCAGGTCATCTGCACCGTGGTTTCCACCAGCAAGAAGACCGATCCGGACATCGCGGCGATGATCGGTACCTCGGCTGCCCTGGCCATCTCCGGCATCCCGTTCAACGGCCCGATCGGTGCCGCGCGCGTCGCCTTCCATCCGGAAACCGGCTACCTGCTGAACCCGAATTACGAGCAGCTCAAGGCCTCGAGCCTGGACATGGTCGTGGCCGGTACCAAGGACGCCGTGCTGATGGTCGAATCGGAAGCCAAAGAGCTGACCGAAGACCAGATGCTGGGCGCCGTGCTGTTCGCCCATGAGGAGTTCCAGGTGGTCATCCAGGCTGTCGCCGAGCTGGCTGCCGAAGCCGGCAAGCCGACCTGGGACTGGCAGCCGAAGCCGGAAAACACCGCACTGCTGAACGCCATCCGTGGCGAGTTCGGCGAGGCGATTTCCCAGGCCTACACCATCACCATCAAGCAGGACCGCTACGCGCGCCTGGGCGAGCTGCGCGATCAGGTCGTCGCCAAGTTCTCCGGTGAAGAAGGTCAGCCTACTGCCGGTGAAGTCAAAGACGCCTTCGGCGAAATCGAATACCGCACCGTGCGCGAGAACATCGTCAACGGCAAACCGCGTATCGATGGTCGTGACACCCGCACCGTGCGTGGCCTGAACATCGAAGTCGGTGTACTGGACAAGACCCACGGTTCGGCGCTGTTCACCCGTGGCGAAACCCAGGCGCTGGTCGTGGCTACCCTCGGTACCGCCCGCGACGCACAGCTGCTCGACACCCTCGAAGGCGAGAAGAAAGACCCCTTCATGCTGCACTACAACTTCCCGCCCTACTCGGTCGGTGAGTGTGGTCGCATGGGTGCCACTGGCCGTCGCGAAATCGGCCACGGCCGTCTGGCCCGTCGTGGTGTTGCCGCCATGCTGCCGAGCGCCGACGAGTTCCCGTACACCATCCGCGTAGTGTCGGAAATTACCGAGTCCAACGGTTCTTCCTCCATGGCGTCGGTCTGCGGCGCTTCCCTGGCGCTGATGGACGCCGGTGTGCCGATGAAGGCGCCGGTGGCCGGTATCGCCATGGGCCTGGTGCTGGAAGGTGAGAAATTCGCCGTACTGACCGACATCCTCGGCGACGAAGACCACCTGGGCGACATGGACTTCAAGGTAGCCGGTACCGCCAAGGGCGTCACCGCGCTGCAGATGGACATCAAGATCCAGGGCATCACCGAAGAGATCATGGAGCAGGCGCTGGAGCAGGCGCTGGAAGCGCGCCTGAACATCCTCGGCCAGATGAACCAGGTCATCGCCCAGTCGCGCAGCGAGCTGTCGGCCAATGCGCCGACCATGCTGGCGATGAAGATCGACCAGGACAAGATCCGCGACGTCATCGGCAAGGGTGGCGCCACCATCCGCGCCATCTGCGAAGAGACCAAGGCTTCGATCGATATCGAAGACGACGGCTCGATCAAGATCTTCGGCGAAACCAAGGAAGCGGCCGAGGCGGCCAAGCAGCGCGTTCTGGCCATCACTGCGGAAGCCGAGATCGGCAAGATCTACGTCGGCAAGGTCGAGCGCATCGTCGACTTCGGCGCCTTCGTCAACATCCTGCCGGGCAAGGACGGCCTGGTGCACATCTCCATGCTCAGCGATCAGCGCGTGGAGAAGGTCACCGACGTGCTGCAGGAAGGTCAGGAAGTGAAGGTACTGGTACTGGACGTGGACAACCGCGGCCGTATCAAGCTGTCGATCAAGGACGTCGCCGCCGCCGAGGCATCCGGCGTCTGACGACTCGCTCGCTGCAAGGACAAGCCCCGCCTCTGCGGGGCTTTTCTTTGCGCGCGGCAAAACCCTGGCCGCAGATCCGCGTCGTGCAATTTGCCCGAGGCTTTTGCGCGGGGTTCGGCGAAATGCAAGGTTTCGCCTATCTGGGTGTATTCATAAGCTATTGAAAAATAACAGTATTGTGAGTTCTTAAAAGCTGGCACAGGCCTTGCGAAAGTCCTGTTGAGCCTGCAGCCAGGAGCTGGCCTGCAGATTGTCTGGAACGTACAGGAGTCGAACCATGAAACAGCCAATCAAGCGTATTGCTCTCGCCACCCTGACCACCACTGCCCTGGGCCTGTCGCTGGCGTCCACGGCGTTCGCCCAGCCGGCCGACGCCGTGCAGCCGACCCTGCTGGCTGCCAATACCAGCGTGGACAAGGCCGAGCAGGCGGTGTCCGACACCTGGATCACCAGCAAGGTCAAATCCAGCTTTATCGCCGACCAGAGCCTGAGCGGCCTGGACATCAAGGTCGAGACCAATCAGGGCGTGGTCGCGCTGTCCGGCGTGGTGGCCAGCGAGGCCGAGCGCGAACTGGCCATCGCCAAGGCCAAGGAAATCGAGGGCGTGCGTGACGTGTCGGCCGACGGCCTGAAAGCCGCCGACTGATAAGTGAGCGTGGCGGGTTGCGGCCCGCCGCTTCGCCAACCACAGGGAGCCATGACCATGAACAGCGACATCATCAAGGGTAAGTGGAAGCAGCTCAGCGGGCGCATCAAGGAGCGTTGGGGCAACCTCACCGACGACGACCTGGACGTCGCCGAGGGCCACAGCGAGTACCTCGTCGGCAAGCTGCAGGAACGCTATGGCTGGACCAAGGAGAAGGCCCAGCAGGAGTTGCGCGACTTCAGCGACAAGCTCTGACGCCGCGTTACAGACCGAGGCCCCGCCGGCATCGTCGGCGGGGCCTTGGCGTAGGTGCGGGCATCAGATGCCGCGCTTGCTGCGAATCTCCACCAGGCGTCCGCCCTCGAAGCGCAGGAAGTGGTACATGCCGCCGCGTGGCCCGTAGATCCACTCCTCCACGGCGACCTCGTTGCGAAAGCCGTACTGGTCGAGCACTTCCTTGTAGCCGAGAAAGTCGCGGCTCAGCGGTTCGCCGCATTTGCCCTGGACTTCGCTGGTCGGCGCGCTGGTGCTGACCAGGGCGCTGCCGCAGCGATAGGTGGAGGAGGCTTCGGCCAGCGGCAGGGCCAGCAGTAACAGCAGTGGGGCGTGGTGGAGGCGGATCACTGGCGGTTCCTGGTGTGGTTTCAGTGCTGACGACGGCGCTCGATGGCGACCAGGCGGTTGCCCTCGAAGCGCAGGATGCTGAGCATGCCGTTGCTCGGCCCGTAGACCCATTCCTCGACCAGGTACTCGCGGCGGTCGTAGGAGCCCAGGGTGTAACCGATGGGATCGCGGTGCTGCGGCTCGCCGCACTTGCGTTCGACCTCGAAGGGACGGTCGCCGAGGCTGACCAGCTGGCTGCCGCAGCGCAGGGTATCGGCGTGCAGCGGCGCGCTGGCCAGGGCGGCCAGCAGGGCGCAGAGGGCGGTGCAGGGGCGACGACGCATGGCGCTACTCGCTGTCCAGGTGGAGCGGGGTGAGCACGCGGCCATCGGCCTCGGGCTCTCCTAGATTGACATCGATCAGGTACAGGCGTTCGTCGGCCAGGCCGCCTTGGGCGACCAGGTAGTCCTTGATCGCCGCCGCGCGCTGCTGAGCCAGCTGGCGCAGCAGCAGCTTGCTCTGCGCCCAGGAGTCGAGCACGGCCTGGCGCATAAGCTGATGACGCTGCTCGTCGTCGAATTCGGCCCATTCGGCCGGCGGCTGCTGCTTGAGGCGGGCGCGGTAGATGCCTTCGAGAAGGATCGCCTGGTCGTCCTCGTCCACCACCAGCTCGTCGGCGCTGGCCGGCACCTTGTCGCCGCGGCGCTGCAGCATCTTGTACCAGGTCTCGCGGAATTCACGTTGCAGGCGCTGCTCGGCCAGCAGCGGGCCGTCGGCGCGCTGGGCGCTCTGGCCTTCCACTTCCAGGCGCAGCGCCGGGCGTTCCTGCAGGGCCTTGGCCAGGGTGTCGAGGGCCTGGCGTGCGTCGTCGCTCAGGGCGTCCGAGCCGGCGTCGAACGGCACGGTGCTGAGGTCGACGTCGCTGCCGCCGGCGACCAGGCCGGCGACGAACTTGAACGGTGCCTGCGCCGCGCGCAGCACCAGGTTGCGCAGGGTCTGCCAGACGATGGGCATGACGCTGAACTCGGGGTTGTTGAGGTCGCCCTTGACCGGCAGCTCGATGGCGATCTTGCCCTCGGTGTCCTTGAGCAGGGCCACCGCCAGGCGGATCGGCAGGTCGACGGCGTCCGGGCTGTCGACCTTCTCGCCCAGCTGCAGGTTTTCCACCAGCACCTTGTTCTCGGCGTTGAGCTGGCCCTTCTCGATGCGGTAGTGCAGGTCGAGGTTGAGCCGGCCCTTGCGGATGCGGTAGCCGGCGAACTTGCCAGAGTAGGGGGTGATGGTGGTCAGTTCGACGTTCTTGAAGCTGGTGGCGATGTCCAGGCTGTTGAGCGGGTCGAAGGGGGTGAGCTTGCCCTTGACGCTGACTGGCGCGTACTTGTCCACCTTGCCCCGGATGTCGACGCTGGCGGCCTGCGGGCTCTGGTTGTCGAGGGTGCCGATGCGGCCGTTCATCTGCTGGATGGCGGTGGCGAAGCTGGGGGTCAGGCTGAAGTCGGCGAAGTTGGCCGAACCGTCGTTGATGGTCACGCCGCCGATGCGCACGGCCAGCGGTTTGCCCGCATCCGCCTGAGCCTCAGCCGGCGCGGCAGGCTGCGGCACGATCAGCTCGCTGACGTTGGTGGTCAGGTTCTCGTTGATCACGAAGCGCACATAGGGCTGCTCCAGCTCGACCTGCTCGATGGCGAGGCTTTCGCCGTGGCGATAGTCGAGGCCGTTCACCCGCACCTGCTGCCAGCGCAGGAAGTCGCGCTCGCGCAGGGTGTCGAGGGTGTGCAGCTGGTCGATCCTGGCGCTGCCGCTCACCTGGAGCGCCAGCGGCGCGGTGCTCCTGAGTTGCACCTCGAGGTCGCTGCCGAGCAGGCCGCTGCGCAGTTCCAGGCGGATAAAGGGGCTGAGATAGGCCTGGGCCAGGCGCAGGTCGATGTCCTGGGTGGCGACCTTGAGCTGGGCGCTGGTGGGTTGCAGCTGCACCTGGCCGGCTGCCTGCAGCTTGCCCTGTTTGCCCAGGCCGGTATCCAGCTTGAGGCCGAAAGGCTTGTCGCCGAGGCTGTCGAAGTCGCTCAGCTCCAGGTTCAGCGGGCCGACGTCCAGCGCCACTGCCTGTTGCGGCATGCGGTCGACCAGGTGGGCCTGGTAGTCGCGCAGCTGCACGTCGCGCAGCAGCACCTGCCAGGGTTTGCTCGCCTCCTCGGGCGGCGCCGGCTCGCTGGCTGCCGTCGGTTTGCCGGCAAACAGCTTCTGCCAGTCCAGCTCGCCGTCGGCCTCGCGCGCGGCCCAGGCTTCCAGGCCCTGGCTGCGCACCTGGCCGATGAGCACCTGCTGCTTGGCCAGGTCCAGGCTGGCGTCGGCGACGTCGAGGCGCTGCAGGCGCAGCAGCGGCTTGCCTTCGGGGCTGTCGATGGCGAAGGGTGCCAGTTGGATGGCTAGCTTGCTCAGCTGCAGCTCGGTGCCGCTGGACAGGTCGAGGCGGTAGTCGCTGCTCAGATCGACCTGGCCTTCCTGCAAGACCAGCGGCAGGGCATCGCGCACGTAGGGCCAGATGGCGCGCAGGCGGCCGTCGCTGAGCTTGAGGTTGCCGCTGGAGGTCAGTGGCACTAGGCCTATGCGGCCCTGCCAGTCGATGCGACCGCCATGGGGGCCGGTGGCGGTCAGGGTCATTTCGGCGTTGTCGCCGGCCAGGGTGCTGAGGTTGTGCAGTTCCAGGTTGAGCGAGTCGTAGGCGAACTCCACCGGCTCGCTGGGGCGCAGGTCCTGGAAGTGCAGGGAGTTCTCGCGCAGCCCGACCTTGTCGATGCGCAGCGGGAAGGGCTCGCTTGGCGGCGCGTCGGCGGCGTCCGCCGGGCTCTCCGGCAGTTTGAACAGCTGCGTGAGGTTGAGCGTGCCGTCCTTGGCGAACAGCACCTCGCCGTGCGCGCCGTCCAGCTCGACCTCGGCCAGGTGCAGGGCGCCGCTCCACAGGCTGTCCAGTTGCAGGTTGGCGTACAGCTGCGCCAAGCCGAGCTGTGGCCGCTGCGGCTCACCGATGGCCAGGCCCCACAGGCGCAGCTCCAGGCTGAAGGGATTGAGCTGCAGGCGCTGCAGGCTGGCCGGCACGCTGGCGTACTGCGCCAGCTGCTGGTTGGCGATGCGCAGGGCGATGCCCGGCAGAATCAGGAAGCCGATCAGGCTGTAGAGGAAGAGGGCGATCAACAGGGCGCTCAGCGCGCGCTTCAGTCCTTTGGGCATGGCGAGGCGTCATCTATCCAGACGAAGAGATGCCTTGGAGTATGGCACGCCGGTTCGGTTCCGGGCGTGCGCCGCACCGCGCATTTTTCTCTGTCGCGGGTCGCTCAGAGCCTCAGGATCAGGGTCTTCAGCGGCGGCTTGGCGTCGTGCGAGGGAAAGTCGGCGGCCGGTGGCAGCACCTGGCAGTCGCGCAGCGGGCGGCCGAGCTTGGCGGCGCAACGCAGCACCTGATCGCGCCAGTCGGCCAGCTCCACCTTCGCCAGGTTGTTGCAGCACACCAGCGTGCCACCCTCGGCGGTGGCCAGGATCGCCGGCTTGAGCAGGCTCTGGTAGTCGCGCAGCAGGTCGACGGTGCCGAAGGCGCTCCTGGCCCAGGCTGGCGGGTCGAGGAACACCAGGTCGAACTGGCGCGGCGCCAGACGCGGATAGGCCGGCAGTTTCTGTCCGCGGCGGCTGGCGACGGGCAGGTCGGCCAACTGGCGGATCGCCGGGAAGTAGTCGGACTGGATGAACTGCATGGCCGGCAGGCTGGGGTTCAGCGCGCCGTTCTCGCGGCCCACCGCCAGGTTGCCCTCGGCGAAGTCCAGGTTGACCACCTCGCGCGCGCCGCCGGCCGCGGCGCAGAGGCCGACGCCGCAGGTGTAGGCGAACAGGTTGAGCACGGACTGGCCGGCGCTGTTGGCCTTGATCCAGCCGCGGGCGTTGCGCAGGTCGAGAAACAGCAGCGGGTCCTGCCCGGGATGGCGGCCACGCACCCGATAGTTCAGGCCCCACTCCTGGCCGAGCATATCGTCCAGTGCCTCGGGGGTGGCCTGATACACCGCGTCGCGGCGGTCGACACGCGAATTGCCGCCTGCGCGGTCGTTGTAGACCAGGTGCAGGTCGAGGCCGAGACGCTCGTTGATGGCGCTGTGCAGCCCGAGCAGCGCCTCGCGCTGCAGCGGTTGGTGAAAGCTTTGCACCAGCAGTTGCGGGCCGTAGCGATCGAGCGTGAGGCCGGGGGCGCCTTCCTGGCTGCCGTGGAACAGGCGGTAGCAGTCGGTACCCTGGGCGTGCAGTTCACCCAGCAGCGGTTGGCGGGCATCGAGGGCGGCGCGCAGCGCCAGATCAAGAGCGGGCATGCGCGGCATCTCGGAGAAAGGAAAGGCCGGCAGTTTAGCAAGAAAAACGCCGACCCTCGGTCGGCGCGTTGTGGCGATTGCGGCCGGCGTAGGTTGGGTTGAGCGCAGCGAAACCCAACGGCGGTCTACCGGGCGCGCCGGGTCGCGCCCCTGTTGGGCTTCGGGGCTGCGCCCCTCGACCCAAGCTACGGCTTTGGCTTAGCGCTCGATGGCCAGCGCCACGCCCTGGCCGCCGCCGATGCACAGGGTGGCCAGGCCCTTCTTCGCATCGCGGCGGATCATCTCGTGCAGCAGGCTGACCAGCACACGGCAGCCCGAGGCGCCGATGGGATGGCCGAGGGCGATGGCGCCGCCGTTGACGTTGACCTTGGCCGCGTCCCAGCCCAGCTCCTGGCCGACCGCCAGGGCCTGGGCGGCGAAGGCTTCGTTGGCTTCGATCAGGTCCAGCTCGGCGAGGTTCCAGCCGGCCTTGTCCAGGCAGCGGCGGGTGGCCGAGACCGGGGCGATGCCCATGATCGCCGGATCGACGCCGGCATTGGCGTAGGCCTTGATCCTGGCCAGCACCGGCAGGCCCAGTGATTGCGCCTTGGCCGCGCTCATCAGCAGCACGGCAGCGGCGCCGTCGTTAAGGCTGGAAGCGTTACCGGCGGTGACGCTGCCGTCCTTCTTGAACGCCGGCTTGAGCTTGCCCAGCGCCTCGGCGGTGGTGCCGGCGCGCGGCTGTTCGTCGCGGGCGAAGGCGACGGGATCGCCCTTGCGCTGCGGGATTAGGACCGGAACGATCTCGGCGTCGAAGCGACCGGTCTCGATGGCCGTGCA
>NZ_RFFK01000007.1 GCF_003696305.1 Pseudomonas sp. AOB-7
AGCGTGCGCTGGCGCAACTCCGACGTGCGTCGCGACGTCGGCCAGGACATCCACGAGAACCGCCTGATCATCAACTACCCGCTGTCGCTGCTGTAGTACCGGGCGCTTGCCTCCACCCGATTGACTCCAAGTGTGTTACGGCACCCTCGGCCCGTCCCCGCGACGGGCTTTTTTTCGCCGAGGAAAAATGCCAGGCCCGACCTATCAGGTGGTCGATCAGCGCTTGAGGCTTGTGGCAGGGGCGAAACCCGCGCCGATCTTGCGCCGCTCCGGCAACCGTGCGCTAAACGCACAGTATCGGCCGCGCTAGCCGGGTAATTGTTCCATTCGCCCTTGGCCCTCGCTCAAGGCAATCATAGAATCCGGAACCAGGTTCCATTAAATCCATTTTGCCCCAGGAGACACCCGCCATGGCCCACGCCGAACTCGACTGCGACCTGCTGATCGTCGGCTCCGGCGCCGCCGGCCTGGCCGCGGCGGTGACCGCCGCCTGGCATGGGCAAAAGGTCATCCTGGTGGAGAAGGATGCGGTGTTCGGCGGCGCCACGGCCTGGTCCGGCGGCTGGATGTGGGTGCCGCGCAACCCGCTGGCGCGCCGCGCCGGCATAGTCGAGGACCTCGAGCAGCCGCGCCGCTACCTGCGCCACTGCCTCGGCGAGCATTTCAATGCCGAGCTGGTGGACGCCTTTCTCCAAGCCTGTCCGCAGATGGTCGGCTTCTTCGAGCAGCACAGCCGCCTGCAGTTCGCCGACGGCAACGCCATCCCCGACATGCGCGGCGAGGCGCCGGGCGCCGCCACCGGCGGCCATCAGGTGATCGCCGCACCCTATGACGCACGCGAGGTCGGCGCCTTGCTGCCGCGCCTGCGCAAGACCATGCCCGAGACCTCCTTCCTCGGCATGCCGATCATGGCCGGCGCCGATCTGGCCGCCTTTCTCTCGATGACCCGCTCGGCCAGGGCCGCGCTGCACGTGACCAAGCGCTTCAGCGCCCACCTCTGGCACCTGGCCCGATATGGCCGCGCCATGCACCTGGTCAACGGCGTGGCGCTGGTGGCGCGACTGGCCAAGTCCGCCGAGGACCTCGGCGTGCAGTTGCTCGAGTCGGCGCCGGCCACCGGCCTGCTGCGCGACAACGGCCGGGTCTGCGGCGCCGTGGTGCAACGCGACGGGGCCGAACAGCGCATACGCGCGCGCCGCGGCGTGCTGCTGGCCGCCGGCGGTTTCGCCCACGATATCGAGCGCCGCCGTCAGCTGTTCCCGCGCACGCCCACCGGCCACGAGCACCTGGCCCTGCCGCCGCGCGCCTGCAACGGCGACGGCCTGCGCCTGGGCGAGGCGGCGGGCGCCACGCTCAACACCGATCTCAAGTCGCCGGTGGCCTGGGCGCCGGTGTCGCGGGTACCCTACGCAGGCGGCCGCATCGGTCACTTCCCGCATATCATCGACCGCGGCAAACCGGGAGTGATTGCCGTGCTGCGCAGCGGCCGGCGCTTCGTCAACGAGGCCGAGGGCTACTACGACTATGTCGCCGCCATGCTCGAGGCGGTGCCGCAGGGCGAGGAGGTCTGCTCCTGGCTGATCTGCGACCACCGCTTTATCCGCCGCTACGGCCTGGGCATCGCCCGTCCGGCGCCGCTGCCGCTGTGGTCGGTGCTGCGCAGCGGCTACCTCAAGCGCGGCCACAGCGTCGAACAATTGGCCCAGGCCTGCGGCATCGACCCGCAGGGCCTGGCGCAGACCCTGGCCGAGTACAACCGCCATGCCGCGCAGGGCGAAGACCCGGCCTTCGGTCGCGGCAGTACGCCCTTCAACCGGCGCAGCGGCGACGCCAGCCATGAGGGGCCGAACCCCTGCGTGGCGCCCATCGAGCGCGGGCCCTTCTATGCGGTGAAGGTCGAGCCGGGCAGCTTCGCCACCTTCGCCGGCCTGAAGACCAACGGCCAAGCCCAGGTGCTGGACGCGCAGGACCAGCCCATCCCCGGGCTGTACGCCGCCGGCAGCGACATGGCCAGCGTGATGGGCGGCCACTACCCGTCCGGCGGCATCAACCTCGGCCCGGCCATGACCTTCGGCTATATCGCCGCACGGCATGCGGCTGATGTCGAAGAGTACGAAACGACGCTGGACTGAGTGCAACGGGGGGCCAGAGGTAGGTTGGCTTGCAGGGCGCAGCCCTGACGCCCAACCCTGCGGGCGCAGCGGAGCCCGTAATAAAAAACCGCCGCGCGGCGCGTGGACCGGCGGCGGTCGAGGGGAAACGCGGGTCAGTCCTGCTGGGATTCGACGCCCAGCTCGTCCCAGACTTCCTCGGCCAGGTGGAAGGTGGCGTTGGCCGCCGGGATGCCGCAGTAGATCGCGCTGTGCATCAGCACCTCCTTGATCTCGTCGCGGGTCACGCCGTTGTTCTTCGCCGCGCGCAGGTGCAGGCGCAGCTCGCCCTCGCGGTTCATGCCGATCAGCATGGCGATGGTGATCAGGCTGCGGGTGTGCCGCGGCAGACCGGGGCGGGTCCAGATATCGCCCCAGGCGTGGCGGGTGATCATCTCCTGGAACTCACTGTTGAACGGCGTGAGCTTGTCCAGGCTGCGGTCGACATGGGCGTCGCCCAGCACCGCGCGGCGCACCTGCATGCCAGCTTCGTAGCGTTGTTTTTCGTCCATTTCAAACTCCGAAAGAGATGGTGCGCGCGGCGCACCCCACAGATACGGGCCGTAGGGTGCGCCGTGCGCACCATAACGGTCTCAAGCCTTGAGGAAATCCAGCAGCGCCTGGGTAAAGGCCACGCCGGCCTCGACGTTGGACAGGTGCGCGGCGTGGAACTCCACCAGCTTCGCCCCCTCGATCCGCTGCTGCATCAAGCGGCCGTGCTCGACGGTGGTCACCGGGTCGAGGCTGCCGCAGACGATCAGCGTTGGCGACTGGATATCTGCAAGCTGCTCGCGGAAATCGGCATCGCGCACCGCCGCGCAGTTGGCCGCATAACCTTCGGGCGAAGTCTGCGCCAGCATGCCGACTATGGGCTCGACCTGCTGCGGCTGCGCCGCGGCGAAGCCGGCGGTGAACCAGCGCGAGATCGAGGCGTCGCGCAGATCGCGCATGGCCTGCGCGCCGCCGGCCAGCACGGTGTCGATACGCGGGTTCCACACCTCCGGTGCGCCGATCTTGGCGGCGGTGTTGCACAGCACCAGGCGCGCGATGCGCTCGGGCGCGTTGAGCGCCAGCCACTGGCCGATCAGCCCACCCATGGACAGCCCGCAGAAATGCGCCTTGGCGATATCCAGGGCGTCGAGCAGGGCCAGCACGTCGCGGCCCAGTTGCTCGATGCTGTAGGGCCCGTCAGTCACCAGCGACTGGCCATGGCCGCGGGTGTCGTAGCGCAGCACCCGGAAATGACGGGTCAACGCCGGCAGCTGCACGTCCCACATATGCAGGTCGGTACCCAGGGAGTTGGACAGCACCAGCACCGGCGCACCGGCCGGGCCTTCGAGCAGGTAGTTGAGGTCGCCATCGGCGAGACGTACGGCAGGCATGGATAACTCCTAACGCGAAAATTGCTGGTGTTCGGCGACGGCCCGCTGCACCCAGCGGCGGGCCTGTCCCAGGTAATGGGCCGGATCGAGCAGGCGCTCGAGTTCGGCGGCGGACAGCTCTGCGCCGACCTCGGCATTGGCACCGAGCACCGCGCGCAGGTGCACGCCCTGCTGCACCGCTTGGCGGCAGCACTGCTCGACCAGATGGTGGGCGGCGTCGCGGCCGATGCGCTGGGCCAGGGCGATGCTCACCGCCTCGGCCAGCACCAGGCCCTGGGTCAGTTCGAGGTTGCTGCGCATGCGCGCCGCGTCCACTTCCAGCCCCGGCACCGCCAGCAGCGCCTGCTGCAGCGCACCGGAGACCAGGCAGCACAGCTCCGGCAGGGTTTCCCACTCGGCGTGCCACAGGCCGAGGCTGCGCTCGTGCTCCTGCGGCATGGCGGCCAGCATCGTCGCCACCAGGCCCGGCGCGCGGGTGGCGGCGCCGATCAGCACGGCGGCCCCCACCGGGTTGCGCTTGTGCGGCATGGTCGACGAGCCGCCCTTGCCCGGCGCCGCCGGCTCAAAGACTTCGCCGGCCTCGGTCTGCATCAGCAGGCTGAGGTCGCGGCCCAGCTTGCCCAGGCTGCCGGCGATCAGCCCGAGCAGGCTGGCGAACTCCACCAGGCGGTCGCGCTGGGTGTGCCAGGGCTGCTCGGGCAGGTGCAGTTGCAGCTCGGCGGCCAGCGCTTCGGCCACCGGCCAGGCCTGCTCGCCGAGCGCCGCCAGGCTGCCGGAGGCGCCGCCGAACTGCAGGCACAGCAGGCGCGGCTTGAGTTCGGCGAGGCGCTGGCGATGACGGGTGACGGCGCCGAGCACGCCGGCCAGCTTCATGCCCAGGGTCACCGGGGTGGCCTGCTGCAGCCAGGTGCGTCCAGCCAGCGGCGTGTCGGCATGGCGCTCGGCCTGCGCCGCCAGGGCATCGGCCAGGGTGGCGAGATCGCTTTCGATCAGCTCGATGGCGGCGCGCAGCTGCAGCACCAGGCCGCTGTCCATGGCGTCCTGACTGGTGGCGCCGAGGTGTACATAGCGTTCGGCCTCGGGGCTTGTCGCAGCGATACGCTTGCCGAGGGCCTTGACCAGCGGGATGGCGGAATTGCCGGCGATGGCGATGGCCTGAGCCAGGGCGGCGAAGTCGTAGAGCTCGGCCCGGCAGGCGGCGGCGATGGGCGCCACCGCCTCAGGCGGGATCAGCCCCACACGCGCCTCGGCCCGCGCCAGCGCGGCCTCGAAATCGAGCATGCCCTGCACCCGGCCGGCGTCGCAGAACACCGCGCGCATGGCCGGGGCGGTGAAGTAGGCATCGAAGAGTTGGTTGCTCAAGGCGGTCTCGTTCCAGCTGTTTGGGGTAAGCCTAGGTTGGCAGGCCGATGTGGGCGAATCCAGCGCGTAGGGTGGGCCGGGCGGCGATCCGCTTTAGCCCACCATGATGACAACGCACAGTGCGTAGGGTGGGCTTCAGCCCACCGGGGGCGTCATGGTGGACTGAAGCGAATCACTATCCCTTCACGCACTGTGGACATGGTGGGCTAAAGCCCACCCTACAGATGTCATTCACACCCGCTCGATCGCCAGCGCCAACCCCTGCCCCACGCCCACGCACATGGTCGCCAAACCCAGCTTGCCGCCGGATTTCTCCAGCTGGTGCAAAGCGGTCTGCACCAGGCGCGCGCCGCTGGCGCCCAGCGGGTGGCCGAGGGCGATAGCGCCGCCGTTGGGGTTGACCTTGGCGCTATCGTCGGCCAGGCCCAGCTCGCGCATCACCGCCAGGCCCTGGGCGGCGAAGGCTTCGTTGAGCTCGATCACGTCGAACTGGTCGATGCTCAGGTTCAGCCGCTCCAGCAGCTTGCGCACCGCCGGCACCGGGCCGATGCCCATGACCCGTGGCGCCACGCCAGCGCTGGCCATACCCAGCACTTTGGCACGCGGGGTCAGGCCGTGTTTTTTCACCGCTTCGGCAGACGCCAGGATCAATGCCACGGCGCCGTCGTTGACGCCCGAGGCATTGCCGGCGGTGACCGTCTTGCCCTCGCCGTTGACCGGCTTGAGTTTGGTCAGTGCCTCCAGGCTGGTGTCGGCGCGCGGGTGCTCGTCGGTATCCACTACGGTGTCGCCCTTCTTGCCCTTGATCACCACCGGCACGATCTCCTCGGCGAAGAAGCCTTGGGCCTGGGCACGCGCGGCACGCTGCTGGCTGCGCAGGGCGAACAGATCCTGGTCGGCACGCGACACCTGATAGTCGTCGGCGACGTTGTCGGCGGTCTGCGGCATGGCGTCGACGCCGTACTGCGTCTTCATCAGCGGGTTGACGAAGCGCCAGCCGATGGTGGTGTCCTCGATCTTCTGGTTGCGGCCAAAGGCACTGTCGGCCTTGCCCATCACATAGGGCGCGCGCGACATGGATTCCACGCCGCCGGCGATAGCCAGTTCCATTTCACCGGCTGCGATGGCGCGGAAAGCGCTGCCCACCGCATCCAGGCCGGACGCGCACAGGCGGTTAAGGGTCACCCCCGGCACGCTGTCGGGAATACCGGCCAGCAGCAGCGCCATGCGCGCGACGTTGCGGTTGTCCTCGCCGGCCTGGTTGGCGCAGCCCATGAACACTTCGTCGATGGCGGCCAGATCCAGCTGCGGGTTGCGCTCGATCAGGGCTTTGAGCGGCACCGCCGCCAGGTCGTCGGCGCGCACCGGCGCCAGGCCGCCGCCGAAGCGGCCGATGGGCGTGCGGATGGCGTCGCAGATAAAGACGTCGCGGCTCATTCCTCACCCCCGGCCTGGCCGTGGGCGGCGGCGGTACGCGCTTCCAGGGCGCGCAGCGCTTCCAACTCGGTGTCGTTCGGCGCCTCGGTCACGGCCAGATTGTCGGCAAAGCGGATGGCCCAGCCGGTGTTCTCGATCACCTGCTCGCGGGTCACGCCCGGGTGCAGCGAGGTGACCACGAACTCGTTGCTACCGGCTTCCGGTTCCATGATGCACAGGTCGGTGATGATGCCCACCGGGCCCTTGCCAGGCAGGCCGAGCTGCTGACGGTGGTCGCCGCCCTCACCGAAACCGACCGAGGTGATGAAGGCCAGCTTGTCGACGAAGGTGCGGTGCGACTGCTTGAGGATGATCAGCACTTCCTTGGCGCTGCCGGCGATCTCCGGCGCGCCACCGGCGCCGGGCAGGCGCACCTTGGGGTTGTGGTAGTCGCCGATCACGGTGGTGTTGATATTGCCGAACTTGTCGACCTGGGCCGCGCCGAGGAAGCCGACGTCGATGCGCCCGCCCTGCAGCCAGTAGCGAAAAATCTCGCCGGTGGGCACCACGGTGTCGGCGGTTTCGGCCAGTTCGCCGTCGCCGATCGACAGCGGCAGCACGCTGGGCTTGGCACCAATCGGGCCGGATTCGTAGATCAGCACCACGTCCGGCGAGGAGGTCAGGCGCGCCAGGTTGGCGGCCTTGGACGGCAGGCCGATGCCGACGAAGCAGACCGCGCCGTTCTTCAGGCGGCGGGCGGCGGCGACGGTCATCATTTCGTTGGTGCTGTAGTCGCTCATCACTTGACCTCCGCAATCTTGTTCTGGAATTCGGCGAAATCGGTAGTGCCGCGGATATAGGTATCGATCCAGGCGGTAAAGGATTCGCGGTCGCGGGCAATCGGGTCCCAGGCCTGGTAGAAGCGGTTGTCACGCTCGTAGTAGCCGAGGGCGTAGGACGGGTGGGCGCCACCGGGCACATGGCAGACGGCGGTCAACGCCCAGCTCGGCAGCACGCAGGCATTCATCGGCGCCTTGAGGTCGTCGACGATCTCCTCGACCGTGACGATGCAGCGTTTGGCCGCCAGGGCCGCTTCCTTCTGCACGCCGAGGATGCCCCACAGCAGCACGTTGCCCTTGCGGTCGGCCTTCTGCGCGTGGATCACGGTGACGTCCGGGCGCACCGCCGGGGTGGCGGCCAGCTTCTCGCCGGTGAAGGGGCAGTCGATGAACTTGATGTTCGGGTTGACCTTCGGCAGGTCCGAGCCGGCATAGGCGCGCAGCAGGGCGAACGGCAGACCGGAGGCGCCGGCAACATAGGAGTTGGCCAGGTCGGCGTGGCTGTGCTCGTCGATTTCCAGGGCGTTCGGCCACTGCTTCTCGACCGCGTCGCGCAGGCGGTGCAGCGAGCCGACGCCGGGGTTGCCGCCCCAGGAGAAGGTCAGCTTGCGCGCGCAACCGGCGCCGATCAGCAGGTCGTAGACCAGGTCCGGGGTCATGCGCACCAGGTGCAGGTCTTTCTTGCCCTGGCGGATCAGCTCGTGGGAGGCGGCAGTGGGAATCAGGTGGGTGAAGCCTTCGAGGGCGACGCAGTCGCCGTCGTTGACGTGGCGCGAAATGGCTTCGCCCAGGGTGATGATGTCGGCCATCGTGGTGTTCTCGCTTGGGTTGCAGGTGCCACCGGGCTGGGGTGGCGGTGAGTTCAGATTAGGGCGCGCCATGCAGCGGAACAATCCGATAATCGCCTTATGGTGCGATTATCGAACCATTCCTGCACATGCTGTGATCGGCTCTTACAGCAGGTTCCAGGTGTAGCTGAAAATCAGCCGGTTCTCGTCGATATCGCTGCGGTAGTTGGAGCGCGCGGTGACGTTGCGCACGCGCACGCCGAGGCCCTTGAGCGCGCCGCTCTGCACCACGTAGCCGATGTCCAGGTCGCGCTCCCAGTCCTTGCCCTCGTAGCGCGCACCGCCGCGGTTGGTGGCCTGGGCATCGACGTTGTCGCCGCGGATATAGCGCACCCCGGCCACCAGGCCCGGCACGCCCATGGCGGCGAAGTCGTAGTCGTAACGCAGCTGCCAGGAGCGCTCGTCGGCCGAGGCGAACTCGAATGTGGGCACCTCGTTGCCCAGCGGGCTGACGTTGGCGAACACCCGCGGGAAGGCGTCATCGCCGAACATCGCCTGGTAGCCGACATAGAAGGTGTGGCCGCCGTGCTTGGCCGACAGCAGGGCGAAGGCCGCCTGATTGTCGATGTCGCCGAGCAGGCTCTGGCCGTCGTCGGCCGAATCGTAGAAACCGAGGTTGGCGCCGAGGGTCCAGGCACCGACCGGCTCGCTGTGCTTGAGGCCGAGGAAGCGCTGGTTGTAGATGTCCTCCAACTCGCCGTACCAGGCGCCGAGCGAGGTGCGCCCGGCGTTGAAGGCGTAGTCGCCGCCGGCATAGTTGAAGGCGTCGCTGGTGGCCGCGCGCTGCGGCAGGTGGCCGAGCATGGCCAGCATCTGGTCGTCGCCAGCCTCGTTGCGCAGGCTGGTGGAATTGAGGTGCCCGGCCTGCAGGGTCAGCCCGGCCAGCTCGTTGGAAACCAGGCTGACTCCCTGGTAGCTGGGCGGCAACAGGCGAATGTCCGAGTAGGTCAGCACCGGCAGGTTGGGCTGCAGCTCGCCGACTTTCAGCTCGGTCTTGGACAAGCGCAGCTTCGCCGCCAGGCCCAGGCGGCTGTAGTCGTCGGCGGCCTTGCCGCTCTCGCGGGCCGGCAACAGGCCGGTGTTGACTCGATCCGGGCTGCTGTCGAGCTTGAGGCCGAGCAGGCCGATGGCATCCACGCCGAACCCCACCGGCCCCGGGGTGTAGCCGGATTTGACGTTGAGGATGAAGCCCTGCGCCCACTCCTCGGCCTTGGACTGCCGGTTCGGCCCGACGATGTCGGAAAAGTCGCGGCTGAAGTAGTAGTTGCGCGCCGTCAGCGTGGCGCTGGCGTCGTCGATAAACCCGCCCTCGCCGGCCTGGCTCAGGCTCGGCAGGCAGGCGGCAATGGCGGTGGACAGCAGGCAAAGGCGTGGGCTGTGTTTCATCGGTAGCGTGCTCTTGTTGTTATCGAGGTTGCAGAAACCCGCCCGGCAGCCCAGGGGTTGCCGGTTCGGGGGAATGGATTGGGGGTTATTCCCTGGCCGGCTCGCCGGCGGGACTGGCAATGGCGGCCGGCTTGCGCAGGCGCAGCAGCAGGTGCGCGGCGAGACCGAACAGCAGGCCCCAGAAGGCCGCCGACAGGCCGAGGAAACTTACCCCGGAGGCCGTCACCAGGAAGGTGAACAGCCCCGCGTCGCGCTCCGCCGGCTCGCTCAGGCTGCGCGCCAGCGCCTCGCTGAACGCGCCGTACAGCGCCAGCCCGGCCAGGGCGGCGATCAGCGCCGCGGGAAAGGCGGCGAACAGCGACACCAGGGTGGCGCCGGCGATGCCCAGCCCCAGGTAGGCCAGGCTGCCGACCACCGCGGCGACATAGCGCCGGTGCGGATCTTCATGAGCCTCGCGGCCGGTGCACAGGCTGGCGGTGACCGCCGCCAGGTTCAGGCCGTGGCAGCCGAACGGCGCCAGCAGCGCACCGCCGATGGCGCTGGCGCCGATCAGCGGGCTGGCCGGGGTGGCGTAGCCGGCATTGCGCAGCACCGCCATGCCCGGCATGAACTGCCCGGTGAGTGCCACCAGCACCAGCGGCAGCGCCAGGTTGAGGGTGGCGGTGAGGCTGAATTCGGGGGTGATCCACTGCGGCGTGGCCAGCTGCAGCACCAGCGCCTCGCTGCGCAGCTGGCCGCCGAACAGGGTCAGCGCCGCGCCCACGGCCAATACGCCGGCCACCGCATAGCGCGGCGCGCTTCGGCGCAGCAGCAGGTAGGTGACGAACATGCTGACGATCAGCAGCGGCTGCTCGGGCAGCGCCTTGAACACCTCGATGCCGAAGGCGAACAGGATGCCGGCCTGCAGGCCGGCGGCGATGGAGCCGGGCAGTCGGGCGATCAGCCGGTCGAAGCTGCCGCTCAGGGCGATCAGCAGCAGGATCAGGTTGGCCACCAGGTAGGCGCCGATGGCCTGGTTCAGGCCCAGCTCGGGCAAGGCGCCGACCAGCAGCGCGCTGCCGGGGATCGACCAGGCGATCACCACCGGCGTGCGGTAGCGCAGGCTGAGCAAGAGGCCCAGCGCGCCACTGCCGATGGAAATCGCCCAGACCCAGGACGACAGCAGCGCCTGCGACAGGCCGGCGCTTTCCGCGGCATGGAAGATCAGCACCAGCGGCCCGGCGTAGGAGATGGTGGTGGCGAGCAGCCCGGCCACCAGGGCGGGCAGGCTGAAGTCTTTGAGCAGGGCTTTCATGGTCCCTCGCAAGGTCAGGCTGGCGCTTCTTGGGAAACGCTCTTGTTGTTTACGCCCGGGGGCCGTGCCGGCACGGCCCTGGGTGCCGCCCTCACCCGCGAGCGGGCGAGGGCTCGGGGGCTCAGACGCCCTGCAATGCACGCGGCCGCGCGCTGCGGCGTTCAGCCTTGGCCTGCGGGGCCTTCTGCAGTTGGAAGTCGAACGTCAGCTCGGCGAAGCGCTTGGCCGAGATACCGCGGTCGCGGGCGGCGGCCTCATCCTCGACGAACTGGATATCGCCGACCAGGCCCTCGCGGGTGGCGTAGGCGAAGTCGTCCCACAGGTACTGGTCGCCGGCCAGGTTGATCTGGGTGGTCAAGTGGCGATGGCCCGGCGCGGAGATGAAGAAGTGGATATGCGCCGGACGCTGGCCGTGGCGGCCGAGCAGATCGAGGCATTCCTGGGTCGGGCCCTGCGGGTCGCAGCCGTAGCCGCTGGGCACGATGCTGCGCGCGCGATAGCGGCCCTCGGCGTCGGTGACGATGCGCCGACGTAGGTTGTAGTCGCTCTGGCTCTGGTCGAAGTAGGAGTAGTTGCCCTTGGTGTTGGCGTGCCACAGGTCGACCACCGCATCGGCCACAGGTTTGCCCTGGGTGTCGCGCACCACGCCTTCGAGGAACATCACCGTGGCCACGCCGTCTTCCGTGCCGTCGTCCATCCGCACCTGGCCCTCGGCCAGGGGCGCGCCGGCTACGTACAGCGGGCCTTCGATGGTGCGCGGGGTGCCGCCGCTGAGGCCGGCCTCGGCGTCCTTGGCGTCCTGCAGCAGGTCGAGGAAGTGTTCCAGGCCCAGGCCCGGCACCAGCAGGCCGAACTCGCTGCGCGCGCCGAGGCGGTTGAGGTAGTCCACCGCCTGCCAGAATTCGTCGTCGCTCACTTGCAGGTCTTCGATGATCTTCGCCGCGTCGCCGACGATGCGCAGCATCAGCTGCTTGAGGCGCGGGCTGCCCTGCTCGTTGTTGAGGCCGCAGGCCTCGCGGAACAGGTTCTGCACGTCTTGGGTGTGGGAGATTTTCACGGTCATGGTGGCGTACCTCGTTGTTGTTCTGGGAGATCAGCGGTCGTCGGCATGGATCGACGAGGGATGCCGGCACAGCGGCGTAACCTCGATGTCCATGTAGGGGAACAGCGGCAGTTGCAGCAGGGTGTCGTGCAGGGCCTCGACGCTGGCCACGTCGAATACGCTGTAGTTGGCGTAGTGCCCGGCGATGCGCCACAGGTGGCGCCAGGTGCCCTCGCGCATCAGGCGCTGGGCCAGTTCCTTCTCCTCGGCCTTGATCTGCGCGGCCACTGCCGGGTCCATGTCGGCCGGCAGCCTTACGGTCATCTTCACGTGGAACAGCATCAGGATTTCCTCCGTTTCACTTGCGGGCGAAGAACGCCAGGCGTTCTTCGTCCAGGGTCAGGCCCAGGCCGGGGGTACGCGGCACCTGCAGGGCGAAATCGCGGTACAGCGGCGCTTCAGTGACGATCTCCTCGGTCAGCAGCAGCGGGCCGAACAGCTCGGTGCCCCAGGTCAGCTGCTTGAGGGTGACGAAGGCGTGGGCCGAGGCCAGGGTGCCGATGGCGCCTTCGAGCATGGTCCCGCCGTACAGGGCGATGCCGGCCGCTTCGGCGATGGCCGCGGTGCGCAGCACGGCGCGCGGGCCGCCGTTCTTGGCGATCTTCAGGGCGAACACGCTGGCGGCGCCGTCGGCGGCCAGGCTGAAGGCGTCCTCGACGCTCTCGATGGATTCGTCGGCCATGATCGGTGCCGGGCTGCGCTGATTTAGGCGCACCTGGCCGGCGCGATTGATGCGCGCGATGGGCTGCTCGATCAGGTCGATGCCGTTGTCGCCCAGCACCCGGCAGGCGCGGATGGCCTGGGACTCGTCCCAGCCCTGGTTGACGTCGACCCGCACGCTGGCGCAGTCGCCCAGCGCCTGCTTGATGGCGATGACGTGGTTGAGGTCGCGCTGCAGTTCGCCGGCGCCGATCTTCAGCTTGAAGATGCGGTGGCGGCGGATGGCGAGCATCTGCTGCGCCTCGTCGATATCGCGGGCGGTGTCGCCCGAGGCCAGGGTCCAGGCCACCTCCAGGCTGTCGCGCACGCGGCCGCCGAGCAGCTCGCTGACCGCCAGGCCCAGGCGCTTGCCCTGGGCGTCGAGCAGCGCGCTCTCGATGCCCGACTTGGCGAAGGTGTTGCCCTTGGCCAGCTTGTCCAGGCGCTGCATGGCGGCATTGATGTTGGCCGCGTCCTGACCGCGTAGCGCCGGCGCCAGGTGGCTGTCGATGTTCTGCTTGATGCTCTCCGGGCTCTCGTTGCCGTAGGCCAGGCCACCGATAGTGGTGGCTTCGCCTATGCCTTCGACGCCGTCGCTGCAGCGCAGGCGGATGATCGCCAGCGTCTGGTTCTGCATGGTGTGCATGGCCAGCTTGTGCGGGCGGATGGTCGGCAGGTCGACTATGGTCACCGTCAGGCTTTCGATCAGGACGTGGCTCATTTCACTTTTCCAGGTTCAGGGTAAGGGCTAAAGGCTCAGGCCTTGGCCGCCGCCAGCGCTGCGGACGCCGCCTGGCGCCGCTGGCCGCTAAGGGTGAACACCGCCATGGCCAGGGCGGCGATGGCCCCGGGTACAGCGAAGGCGATGAAATTCAGTTGCAGCGGCAGGTTGATCGCCATCAGCGCACCACCGAGCAGTGGGCCGACGATGGCGCCGTTGCGGCCAATGCCCGAGGCCCAGCCGAGGCCAGTGGAGCGGATCGACAGGCCGTAGAACTGCGCGGCACCGGCGTACAGCAGAATCTGCGTACCGATGGTGGTGGCGCCAGCAATGAAGATCAGGCCGTACAGCACCGGCGTGGGGCTGTTGAAGCCCAGCAGGCTGATCGAGGCGGCGGCGGCGACGAAGAAGGCCACCATCACCTTGCCCAGGTTGAAGCGGTCGCCCAGCCAGCCGCCGAGGATCGCTCCGGCCATGCCGCCGAAGTTCAGCGCCAGCAGGAACGACAGGCTCGAACCCAGGCTGTAGCCGGAGTTGGCCATCAGTTTAGGTAGCCAGGAGCTCAGCGCGTAGACCATCAGCAGGCAGCAGAAGAATGCCAACCACAGGCACAGGGTGCGCAGCGCACGACCGTCGCGAAACAGCTCGAATACGCCAACGCCCTGACCCTTGCCATCGCTCATTTGCAGGTGGTCGGCGGCATCGATCCGCAGGCCCGGCTCGACCTTGGCCAGCACCGCACGGGCCTGCTCATGGCGGCCCTGGCGCACCAGGAAACCCACCGACTCCGGCAGCTTCCACAGGATCAGCGGCAACAGCAGCAGCGGCACGGCGGCGGCGAAGAACATCGATTCCCAGCCGAAGCGCGGCAGCATGTAGATACCGACGCCGGCAGCGAGCATACCGCCCAGCGAGTAGCCGCTGAACATCACCGCCACCAGAGTGCTGCGCAGGCGCTTGGGCGCGTACTCGTTCATCAGCGCCACGGCGTTGGGCATCAGCCCGCCGCAGCCTAGCCCGGCAATAAAGCGGAAGATGCCGAACTCGGTGGGGCTGGAGGCAAAACCGTTGAGGATGGTCGCCGTGGAGAACAGCACGAAGCAGATGGCGATGCCCTTCTTGCGCCCGATCCGGTCGGCCAGGGTGCCGAAGCCGAGGGCGCCGAACATCATGCCGAACAGCGCGTAGCTGCCCAGAGCGCCGGCCTCCAGCGGGGTCAGGTTCCACTCCTGCATGATCGACGGCAGCACCACGCCGAAGATGAACAGGTCGTAGCCGTCGAAGATCAGCAGCAGCGCGCAGAGCGCCATGACCATCCAGTGAAAGCGGGAAAAACGCGCGTTGTCGATAACGGGGTGAACGTCTATCTGTCGCATGGCATCGGTTCTCGGTTTTGTTTTTGTTGTGAACTGCTCGGTTGCTTGTGTAGGAGCGCTCGGCCGGTGTTCCGCTTTAGCCGCGATTCGCGGCTAAAGCAGCTCCTACGGGGTCGTGCTCAGCCCAGATCGCCGCCGCCCACCGGCAGGGTCACGCCGGTGATATAGGAGGCCTCGTCGGAGGCGAGAAAGAGGATCGCGCCGACCTGCTCGTCGAGGGTTCCGTAGCGCTTCATCAGGCTGCTCTCGACGGTCTGATCGACGATCTGCTGGTACCAGGCCTTCTCCTGGTCGCTCGGCTCGGCGGTGTTGCGCGGAATGCGTCGCGGCGGCGCCTCAGTGCCGCCAGGGGCGGTGGCGTTGACGCGAATGCCGCGCTCGGCAGTCTCGAACGCCAGGCAGGCGGTCAGCGCGTTGACGCCGCCCTTGGCCGCGCCGTAGGGCACACGGTTGACCCCACGAGTGGCGATGGAGGAGACGTTGACGATGGCACCACTGCCCTGCTCCAGCATCTGCGGCAAGGCGGCGTGGCAGCACCACAGCGTGGGGAACAGCGAGCGACGCACTTCGGCTTCGATCTGCGCGGTTTCGTAGTGCTCGAACGGCTTGACCCAGATGGTGCCGCCGACGTTGTTGATCAGGATGTCCAGGCGGCCGAAACGCTCGACCGCCGCCTGCATCACGCCCTGGCAGTCGCCGGCCTGCTCCAGGTCGGCGGTCAGGCACAGCACACCGACCTGCTCGGCCAGTTCATTGATCAGCTCGGAGCGGTCCACCGCCACCACCTGCGCACCCTCCTCCAGCAGCCGCTCGGCGACCCGTCGGCCAATGCCCTGGGCGGCGCCGGTGACCACGGCGACTTTGTCTTGGAAACGCTTGTTCATCTTGCCCACCTCAATCCGGGGTATCCGCTATCTACCCCCTCTCCCGCTTGCGGGAGAGGGGAGCCAACTTCTCAGGCGCTGGCAGCAAATTTCTCGTAATAGAAATTGGCCGGAGCGATGCCCTGTTCGCGGATGTAGGCGCTGACCGCCTCGACCATCGGCGGCGGGCCGCACAGGTAGATGTCCACCTCACCGTCGTTGAGGTGCCTGGGTTCGATGTGCTGGGTGACATAGCCCTTGTGCAGATAGCTGCTCTCGGGGCTGGCCACGCAGGCGCTGAAGCTGAAGCCGGGGATCCGCGCGGCGAAGGCTTCCAGCTTGTCCAACTCGACCAGATCATGGTCGTGGGTCACGCCGTAGATCAGGTGCAGCGGGTGCGCGCTGCCCTCGGCAGCGATCTTCTCCAGCATCGCGGTGAAGGGCGCCAGGCCCGTACCGCCAGCCAGCAGCAGCAACGGCCGCTTGATCTCGCGCAGGTAGAAGCTGCCCAGCGGGCCGGCCAGGCTGATGCGATCACCGGCCTTGGCCAGGTTGCTCAGAAAGCTGCTCATCAGCCCGCCCGGTACATTGCGGATCAGGAAGCTGACCTCGCCGTCCTTCTGCAGGCTGCTGAAGGAGTAGGCACGGCTCTGCTCACTGCCCGGCACCTGTAGGTTGACGTACTGCCCCGGCAGGAAGGCCAATTGGCTCAGGGCCTCGCCCTTGACCGACAGGGCGATGGTGCTGTCGCTCAGTTTGCGCACCGCGCTGATGGCCGCCTCGAAGCTGGCCTGCTGGGTCTTGCACACTTGCGAGGACGCTGGCACGCGGATCACGCAGTCGCTCTCGGCGCGCATCTGGCAGGTCAGCACGTAGCCCTGCTCGGCCTCGGTCTGGCTCAGGGCGTCCTCGATGTATTCCTCGCCGAGGTCGTATTGGCCGGCTTCGGCGAAGCACTTGCAGGCGCCGCAGGCGCCATCGCGGCAGTCCAGCGGGATATTGATGCCCTGGCGATAGGCGGCGTCGGCCACCGTCTCACCCAGGTTGGCGTCGATAAAGCGGGTAACCCCGTCTTCGAAATTCAGTGCGATCTTGTGGCTCATGGCGCACCTCGCTATGCGGTTCTGAACAAATGGCAAAACGCGGTCTGAAGCGTCATGAGCGCAGCTCAGGCAAGGCGCGAGGGGGTGAGAAAGCGCAGTTCACGACTGTGAATGAGCATTTCGAACCGCCTTGCAACGCAGCATGAGCAAGCGCAATAGCTTCAGGGCGTGTTTTTAGATGTGGTAGACGTCGATGATCTGTCTGACGTAATCGTTCTTCAGCACCACCTTCTTGGCCTTGATCAGCGGGTTCTCGCCGCGGGTATCCAGGGTGTAGAAGCTGCTGCCGTAGAAGTGATCGACGGTCTTGTAGCGAAAGCTCAGGGTGTGCCAGTTGAAGCGCACCTTGGTGAGGCCCTCTTCCTGCTCGACGATCTCGATGTTGTTGATGTTGTGCGAGGTGCGGGTATCCGGGATGGTGGCGCTGGAGCGCTCGGTGCGGATGCGGAACACCCGGTCCTCCAGGCCGCCGCGGTTGCCGTACCAGATCAGCGAGATCTCGGTCTGCGGGTTTTCCACCAACTGGTCGGCATCGTCCCAGGCCGGCATCCAGAACTCGGCATCCGGGGCGTACAGCTCCAGCCACTGATCCCACTGCTTGTCGTCCAGGTAACGCGCCTCGCGGTAGAGAAAGTCGCGCACGGCGTCATAGGAAAGGCTCATTTACGCACCCTCCACGTGGATCAGTTGGTCCTGTTCTTTCTTCACTGCCTGGATCATCTGCTGCTGCCAGTAGTGGTGCTGCAGCACGAACAGGCCCTCGTCCTCGGTACGCGCGCCACTCATCAGGGGGTGCAGGCCGATCTCCCGGGCAGAGTCGTCGACGCCTTCGATCCAGTGCTTGGCGCCGCGGGACATGTCGTTCCACTCCATCGCGCGGCCGGCGAAGCCCTGCTGGCAGGCGCGAAACTCTTCCAGGTCGTCGGGGGTGGCCATGCCGGAGACGTTGAAGAAATCCTCGTACTGGCGGATACGACGGGCGCGGGCCTCGGCACTCTCGCCCTTGGGCGCGATGCAGTAGATGGTCACTTCGGTCTTGTCCACCGATAGCGGGCGGGCGATGCGCAGCTGCGAGCCGAACTGATCCATCAGGTACAGGTTGGGGTACAGGCAGAGGTTGCGCGAGTGGCCGATCATCCAGTCGGCGCGGGCTTCGCCGAACTCGGCGGCGAGTCGCTCGCGGTCGGCGAACAGCGGGCGGTCCTCGGGGTTGTCCCAACGGGTCCAGAGCAGCAGGTGGCCGTTCTCGAAGGAGTAGAAACCGCCGCCCTTCTTGCCCCAGCCGCCGGCGCTCATGGCGCGGATGTCGTCGCCGGCCTCTTTCAGCTTGCGCTGCTGCTGGGTGGCGGCGTAGTTCCAGTGCACGGCGGTGACGTGGTAGCCGTCGGCGCCGTTTTCCGCCTGCAGCTTCCAGTTGCCCTCATAGACGTAGGTGCTGGAGCCGCGCAGCACTTCCAGGCCTTCGCTGGACTGGTCGCAGATCATGTCGATGATCGTCTTCGACTCGCCGAGGAACTCTTCGAGCGGCGCCACGTCCTCGCGCAGGCTGCCGAACAGGAAGCCGCGGTAGGACTCGAAGCGGGCGATCTTCTTCAGGTCGTGCGAGCCGTCGCAGTTGAAGCTGTCCGGGTAGCCGGCTTCCTTGGGATCCTTGACCTTGAGCAGCTTGCCGCTGTTGTTGAAGGTCCAGCCGTGGAACGGGCAGGTGTAGCTGGCCTTGTTGCCGCTCTTGAAGCGGCACAACATGGCGCCGCGGTGGCTGCAGGCGTTGATGAAGGCGTTGAGTTCACCGTCCTTGTTGCGCGCGATGAAGATCGGCTGGCGCCCCATGTGGGTGGTGTAGTAGTCGTTGACGTTGGGGATCTGGCTCTCGTGGGCCAGGTACAGCCAGTTGCCCTCGAAGATGTGCTGCATCTCCAGGTCGAACAACCGGGGGTCGGTGAACATCTCGCGCTTGCAGCGGAAAATGCCCTTGTCCTTGTCTTCTTCAAGCAGGCTATTGAGGTAGTCGAGTCCCAGGTTCATGGCCATGGCTCCGTTGTTATTGTTTCAACGGTTCCAAGGCTATGCCGCCTGATTGTCCGACAATATCCAGTTCGTGCAGGACCTTTATCCGTTTTCTGCAGGGTGCGAATGACGGGGCCTACGACCTATACCCTGGTGCGCACGGCACACCCTACGCCGCTTGCGAGGGCGCTGGTACGTAGGGTGCGCCGTGCGCACCGGAAACGCGCGGGATCAGGACTCGCGGCGACGCAGGGTATCGGAGGGCAGTTCGCCGAAGGCGCTCTTGTAGCTCTCGGAGAAGCGGCCAAGGTGGAGGAAGCCGTAGTCCAGCGCCACCTCGGTGATATTGCGCACCTTGGCCGACGGATCGCTGAGGCAGGCATGCACCCGCTCCAGCTTGCGCTGGCGGATGTAGTGCTTGGGCGTGGTGCCCAGATGCTTGTCGAACAGCCCGTAGAGCGAGCGCGGGCTGATATGGGCCAGCTGAGCCAGCTGCTCGAGGCTGATGTCCTGTTTGAGGTTGTCGTCGATGAACTGCACCAGGCGCTCGAACGAAGGGTTGCTCTCGGCCAACTCCACACGACTGACATTGTTGCCCAGCAGGCCGAGCAGCTTGCTGGCGATGATCCGCGTGTAGTGCTCCTGCACCGATGGCAGCGACTGCTCGCTCTCGGCCTCGTCGCAGACCAGACCGAGCAGATTGGTGAAGCCTTCGAGCTGCTGCAGCTGGTGGCGCGAGGCGAAGCGCACGCCATCGGCCGGGCGCTGCCAGTGGTTGTCGCTGCAGGCGCGCTCGATCAACTGGGCCGGCAGCTTGACGATGAACTTCTCGCAATCGTCGGAATAGGTCAGGTCGACCGGATCATCCGGGTTGATCAACAGCAGTTCGCCGGGGGTGAAGTAGTGTTCCTGGCTGTAGCCACGCCACAGGCAGTGGCCCTGTAGCAGCACCTGCAGGTGGTAGATGGTCTCCAGCGCCGGCGAGGTGACGCGCACGCTGCCGCCGTAGCTGATACGGCACAGGTCAAGACTCGCGAAGCTGCGATGGCTGAGGCTGGCGGCCGGACGGCCGCTGCTGGGCAGGCGGATGCAGTGCGAGCCGACATGCTGGTTGACGTAGTCGGATACCGCATAGGGGTCGGCATTGGCGAACAGCCGACTCTTCTCGTTCAGCAGGCGACAATCCATGACTCACGGCACTCTTATCATTGTTATTTGAGTAGCGGGTACTGACGGGCCAAGGCAGCCCTCCTCGCTCGAACCATAGATACAGGCAAATGGCCCACACCTGATCACAAACCGATCAACGGTTGACCGCAGCAGGTTAGCGGCTCGACGAGCTTAGGCAATCGGACCTTGGACGAATATCGCTGCGGGCGATTACCGCCCGGTTTCGTGAAGTGGCGTAGCAGGACCGCCCCCCGCAGTCTTTGTAGGAGCCCCCCGGGGCGAAAGCGATCGAGCAGACAATGCACCTTCGCCCCGGAGCGCAGCCCTACGAACAAGCGTCGAGACGGCCGCTCAGGCCGGCCGGAACAACTGGCTACTGAGCTCGCGGCTGGCGCTGAGCATCAGCGGCAGGTAGCGCTTCTCCAACTCGCTGACCGGCACGCGGCCGGCGTGGGTGCTGACGTTCATCGCCGCCAGCACGTGGCCGGCAGAGTCATACACCGGCACTGCCAACGAACGCAGGCCCTGTTCCAGTTCCTGATCGACGACGCACCAGCCCTGGTGACGCACGCGCTGCAGGCATTCCCATAGCGCCTCGGGAGTGTGCAAGGTGCGGCTGGTCTTGGGTTGCAGCTCGGCGTGAGCCAGGTAGTCCTGGAGCTGGTCGTCGTCCAGCGCGGCCAGCAGGATGCGGCCCATGGACGTGCAGTAGGCCGGCAAGCGGCTGCCGACGCTGAGATCCACCGAGATCAGCCGCTGCGGAATCGCCGAGCGAGCGATGTAGAGCACCTGCTCGCCTTCCAGGGTGGCCAGGTTGCAGGCCTCGTGCAGCTGCTCGCTCAAACGGTCGAGATAGGGCTGGGCGGATACCGCCAGCGGCGTCGACGACAGGTAAGCGTGGCCCAGGGTCAGCACCTTGGGCAGCAGCGAATAGGTACGCCCGTCGGTGGT
Source organism: Pseudomonas sp. AOB-7 (assembly GCF_003696305.1). GTDB lineage: Bacteria > Pseudomonadota > Gammaproteobacteria > Pseudomonadales > Pseudomonadaceae > Aquipseudomonas. Next base: position 20,670 of record NZ_RFFK01000007.1, read on the forward strand.
GACGTAGCCCAGCTTCATCAGGCTGTAGAGGCAGCGGCGCACCGCGGCACGGGGGATCTCGGTGCGGTGGCTGATCTGCGCGATGGTCAGGTGGCGCTTGCGCTCCTGAAAGGCGTTGATCACCGCCAGGCCGCGAGCCAGGGAGGTCATGAAATTGGGATCGCCGGCAAATTCCTCGATGCGCTTGGCTGGCGACACGTAGGGCGGCGGCGCCAGACTGGACAGGGGCGGACGGGTATCGCTCATGGAACCTCCGGGGCGGTCGGCAGTGCCTGGCGATTATCGAACCCCGGTGCGGTAATCGCAAATCCCCGGAAAACTGATACCCGGTGCTGCACGCCCGCACGACCTGCCCTAGAATGCGCGGCCGTTTTCTCAGGCTGTCCGCACCATGCCCTTCTCCACCCCCGCCCGTGCCTGCGGTATCGACTTCGGCACCTCCAACTCCACCGTCGGCTGGCTGCGCCCCGACCAGGACAGCCTGCTGGTGCTGGAAGACGGCAAGATCACCCTGCCCTCGGTGATCTTCTTCAACACCGAGGAGCGCCGCCCGGTCTACGGCCGCCAAGCCCTGCACGAGTACCTGGAGGGCTACGAAGGCCGCCTGATGCGCTCGCTGAAGAGCCTACTGGGCTCCAAGCTGCTGAAGAGCGAGACCACGGTGCTGGGCAGCGCGCTGCCTTTCAAGGCGCTGCTCGGCTTCTTTATCGGCGAGCTGAAGAGCCGCGCCGAGCGCCTGGCCGAGCGCAGCTTCGACGAGGTGGTGCTGGGCCGCCCGGTGTTCTTCGTCGACGACGATGCCGCCGCCGACCAGGAAGCGCAGAACACCCTGGTCGCCGTGGCGCACCAGCTCGGCTTCAAGGAGGTGTCGTTCCAGTACGAGCCGATCGCCGCAGCCTTCGACTACGAGTCGAACCTGGACCGCGAGGAGCTGGTGCTGATCGTCGACATCGGCGGCGGCACCTCGGACTTCTCCCTGGTGCGCCTGGCACCCGAGCGCCACCAGCTGGCCGAGCGCCAGGACGACATCCTCGCCACCGGCGGCGTGCATATCGGCGGTACCGATTTCGACAAGCAGCTGTCGCTGGCCGGGGTGATGCCGCTGTTCGGCTACGGCAGCCGGATGAAGAGCGACGCCTTCATGCCCACCAGCTACCACCTCAACCTGGCCACCTGGCACACCATCAACGCGCTGTACGCGCAGAAGACCCAGCTGGCCCTGCAGAACATGCGCTACGACATAGTCGACGCCACCGGCATCGACCGCCTGTTCGGCCTGATCGAACAACGCGCCGGGCACTGGCTGGCGATGCAGGTGGAAGACAGCAAGATCGCCCTCAGCGAGCAGGACGCGCGCGCCATCGACCTGTCGCGCGTGGAGCCGGGGCTGGTCGCCGAACTGAGCCGGCCGCTGTTCGAAGAGGCCATCGAGCCACTGCTGGAACGTATCCGCGCCAGCCTCGGCCAGCTGCTCGCCGATGCCGGCATCGCCGCCGAGCAGGTCGACACGCTGTTCTTCACCGGCGGCTCCAGCGGCGTGCCGGCGCTGCGCCAGAGCGTGGCGGCCATGCTGCCCAATGCGCGCAGCGTGGAAGGCAACACCTTCGGCAGCATCGGCAGCGGCCTGGCCATCGAGGCGAAGAAGCGCTACGGCTGAGGCGCCTTGCGCCCCCTTGGGCTCGGCCCCTAGGTTGGGCTGAGGAGCCCGCGACTAAGCCCAACGAGGTCGTCCGCCGGCCCGCGGTTGGGCTTCACGGCGCGCAGCGCCAATCTACCGGGGGCCGGCCGATTCTGTTTCCAAATGCTGCCCACCCGCCGCGGCGCGGGCTGCAGGGTCTAGGTTTACCCGGTGTTCAACCAGCCACACCGGGTGACCGCCATGCTGAAGAAACTGCTGCTCCTCGCCACCGCGCTCGGCCTGCTGCTGGCCGGCGCCCTCGCCCAGGCCCACCACGGCTGGAGCTCCTACGACGCCGATCGGACCCTGACCCTGGAAGTGCCGCTGCAACAGGTCAACTACCGCAACCCGCACGCCGACGTGAGCATCGAGCACGAGGGGCGCAGCTGGCTGGTGATCCTCGCGCCGCTCAGCCGCCTGCAAGCCCGCGGCCTGCCGGAAGCCGACCTGACTGTGGGCAAGACCGTGACCATCGTCGGCTACCCGCGCAAGGACGGCACCGCGGAGATCCGCGCCGAGCGCATCATCGTCGACGGCCGCACCATCGAACTGCGCTAGATGGATGTGCTGACCGCCTGGGCCGCCTGGCTGGAGGCCTCGGCCCTGGGCGAGCAGATGCGCGGCTCGACGCTGCTCTACCCGGCGCTCAACCTGCTGCATCTGCTCGGCCTGGTGCTGTTGCTCGGCAGCCTGCTGCTGCTCGATGCACGCCTGCTCGGCGCCGGTCGCGGTTTCCCGCTGGCGGCGGTGTCGCGCGCGCTGACGCCGCTGGCGGTGGCCGGCCTACTGTTGTTGCTGGGCAGCGGCTTCTGCCTGTTCGCCGCCGACGCCGGGCCACTGCTCGGCAACCGCCTGCTGCAGTTCAAGCTGCTGCTGATCGCCCTGGGTATCGGCAACGCCCTGTTGTTTCGGCATCTGTGGAGCGCCCGGCTGAGCGACTGGGCCGGGCGCGCACCGTTGCTCGGTCGACTGCAGGCGGCGCTGTCGCTGCTGGCCTGGCTACTGGTGATGAGCCTCGGCCGCCTCCTGGCTTACTTCTAGCCCGGCGCGCTTTGCCTTATCCTGCGCGCCTTCGCCCCCCAACAGGAATGCCCCGATGAAAGCCCAGCTGGAAGAACTGATCGCCAAGATAAGCTCCGGCTGCCTGCCCGAGGACGAGATCGCCCGCATCGCCGACGAAGCGGCGCAGGCCTATGCCGACCCGGTCGCATTCCTCGCCGCCAACCCCGACGTCAACTACGACGACGACTTCCCCATCCCGCTGGGCGAATGGGTGGTGGTCGGCAGCCTGCCGGATACCGTGCTGTTCCAGGCCGACAGCTACCAGGAGCTGTTCCAGCAGATCACCGAGTCCTTCGGCCCGCAGGTGCCGTTCGTGCTCAAGGCCAAGCAACTGGCCAAGACCGAACCGCTTACCGCGCTCAATCGCATCCAGGTGCAGCTCTCGGCGCTGTCGCCGGAAACCGGCGGCTATGTGCTGGTGGACTTCAGCGAACCGCTGGACGACGAGCTGCAGGCAGTGCTGGTGTACGCCAGCGACCTGCCGCGGGTGATGGAGCTGGCGGTGGAAGTGGGCATCTATGCCGCGCCGGCGCTGGAGGCCTTGAAGGCGGCACAGGCGGGAGAATAAGCCACAGGGCTTGCCCTCTCCCCAGCCCTCTCCCATAAATGGGAGAGGGCGCTAATCGCGCCTATCCCGCGGCCCACTCTTTCTCCGGAGATACCATGCGCCCGATCCGCCTCGCCCTATTGCTCAGCCCTCTACTGCTCGCCGCTTGCGGCGGTGCCGAGACTGCCACCACCGCCACCCTGCAGGCGCAGAACGCGGCGCAGAAGCAGCAGCAGATGGAACAACTCAAGCAGCAGATCGACCAGGTCAATCAGCAGGCCCAGCAGCGCCTGCAAGAGCAACTGGACGCCGCCGACCAGTAATCGCCTACAACAGCCCGCGCAGTGCCTTGTCGAACAACGCACTGTACTGCGCGGCGCTGAAGGCGATGGGGTTGGTGCCCGCCGAGGGATCGACCTCGGCCATGCGCCCAACCTGCTCGATGCGCGTATCGTCGATGCCGATCTCGCCCAGACTGTGGGCAATGCCCACTTCGCTGCGCAGCGCCAGCACCCAGTCCAGCACGGCGGCGAAGCCGCTGCCCGGCAGCGCCAGGTAGCGCGCCATCTTCTCCATCTGTGGCTCGATGGCGCCGCGGTTGGCCACCAGCACATAGGGCATCAGCACCGCATTGAGCAGGCCATGGTGAGCGTCGTACAGCGCGCCCAGCGGATGCGCCAGCGCGTGCATGGCACCGAGACCACGCTGGAAGGCGGTGGCGCCCATGCTCGAGGCCACCAGCATCTGCAGCCGCGCCTCGACGTCCGAGCCCTGACTGACCGCCCGCGGCAGGTACTGCTGCACCAGGCGCATACCCTCCAGGGCGATGCCCTCGGCCATGGGATGAAACAGCGGCGAGCAGAAGGCCTCCAGGCTGTGCGACAGCGCGTCCATGCCGGTGGCGGCAGTGATCTTGGCCGGTAGGCCGACCGTCAGTTCCGGGTCGAGAATCACCAGCGCCGGCAGCATCCGCACGTGGAAGATGATGCGCTTGATATGCGCCGCATCATCGGTGATCACCGAGGCGCGACCGACTTCCGAGCCGGTGCCGGCGGTGGTCGGCACCGCCACCACCGGCGCCATGCCGGCGACCTTGACCCGGCTGGCGTTGTCGCCGACGTCCTCGAAATCCCAGAGCGGCCGATCCTGGCCGACCATCAGGGCGATGGCCTTGCCGGCATCCAGCGCCGAGCCGCCGCCGAAGGCGATCACCCCGTCGTGCCCGCCGGCCTTGAACGCGGCCACACCGTCCATCACGTTGGCGCCGGTGGGGTTGCCCTTGATCGCCGAGAACAGCCCTGCCTTCAGCCCGGCATCGCGACACTGACGCAGCGCCGCGTCGATCATCGGCAGCGCGGCCAGACCGGGGTCGGTGCACAGCAGCGGCGCGCGCATGCCGAGCTGGCGGCAGGCCTCGGCCAGCTCGTTGATGCGGCCGACGCCGACGCGCATCGAGGTCGGGTAGTTCCAGTTCATGCGGTATCGATTCAGGTCCATGGCGCGCCTCACAGCTGAGTCTTGAAGTGGAAGGATTTCGGCCGGGTCAACTGCTCGTAGCCGACCCGCGACAGGGTGCAGCCGCGCCCGGAGTGCTTCACCCCGGTCCAGGCCAGGCCGGGGTCGAGGTAGTCGCAGCGGTTGAGAAACACCGTGCCGGCCTCCACCCGCTCGGCCAGGGCCAGGGCGGCGTCGACGTCGCGGCTGAAGATCGCCGCGGTCAGGCCGAACTCGCTGTCGTTCATCAGCGCCAGCGCCTCCTCGTCGCTGGCGACCTTCTGGATACCCACCACCGGGCCGAAGGATTCCTCGGTCATCACCCGCATGCCGTGGTGCACCCCGGTCAGCACCTGCGGCGCCAGATAGGGCGTGCCCGGGGCATCCAGGGGGAACTCGGCCGGGTCGATATGCGCCCTGGCGCCCTGGGCGACCGCCTCGGCGATCTGGCCACGGACGAAGTCGGCGGCGTCGCTGCGCACCAGCGGACCGAGGGTGGTTTCCGGGTCGTCCGAACGGCCCAGGCGGTACTGGCGCACCAGCGCCACGGCGCGTTCGACGAAGGCGTCGTAGAGCGACTCGTGCACATAGATGCGTTCGATGCCGCAGCACGACTGGCCGGAGTTGAAGAAGGCGCCATCGATGGCGGTTTCCACCGCATGCGCCAGGTCGGCGTCGGCGCGCACGTAGGCCGGATCCTTGCCGCCCAGCTCCAGGCCGACGCTGATAAAGCGCCCGGCCGCCGCCCGCTCGACCATGGCCCCGCCCGGCACCGAGCCGGTGAAGGCGACGTGGGCGATGCTCGGCGCCTGGATCAGCGCCTCGGTGTCGCCGTGGCTCAGGTGCAGGTACTGGAACACGCCTTCGGGCAGGCCGGCCTCGGCGAAGGCCTCGACCATGCGCTCGGCGCACAGCGGGGTCTGCGCCGAGTGCTTGAGCAGCACCGCGTTGCCCGCCAGCAGCGCCGGCAGCACCGCATTCACCGCGGTCAGGTAGGGGTAGTTCCAGGGTGCGATGACCAGCGCCACGCCCAGCGGCTCGCGGCGGATAAAGCGGGTGAAGCCGGGCTTGTCCGGCAGGCGAATGTCGGCCAGCGAACCCTCGGCGATATCGGCCATATGGCTGGCGCGCTCGACGAAACCGCGGATCTCGCCGGCGGCGTAACGGATCGGCCGCCCCATCATCCAGCACAGTTCCTCGGCCAGCTGCGCCTCGCGTGCGGCGAAGGCGGCGATGGCGCGCCGGCCGATGGCGATGCGCTCACGCAGCGGCGTGCGTTTCCAGGTCTGCTGCGCCAGCTCGGCCCGGGCCAGCGCGGCCTGGATCTCGGGATTGGAGGCCAGACGACGCTCGACGTAGACCGAGCCGTCGATGGGAGAAATGCATTGCAGCTTGCTCATAAGGTGCTCCAGAAACCTGCCCGCATGGCCTGGATGCATGCCGGGGACACTCGGCAACAGCGCCCCGGATTGCATCCAGGCTGGGGGAATGGGGAATCAGATGATTTCGAAGTAGCGATCCAGCTCCCAGTCGCTGACATGGCGGCGGTACTCGCGCTCTTCCCATTCGCGGCTGGCGGCGAAGTGCTCGACGAAGGCGTCGCCGAACAGCTCGCGCGCGGCCTGCGAGGCCTTCAGGCGCTGCGCCGCATCCCACAGGGTGCGCGGCAGCGCCAGCTCCTCGGGATGCTTGACCGCATAGGCGTTGCCGCTGACCGGCGCGGTCGGCTCCCACTCCTGCATGATCCCGTACAGCCCCGAGCCGATGGCCACCGACAGCGCCAGGAAGGGGTTGCCGTCGGCCGCGCCGAGGCGGTACTCCTGGCGCTGCGACTTGTCGCTGCCGGGTATCACCCGCAGCGCCGCGGTGCGGTTCTCCACGCCCCAGGTGGCGTCGGTGGGCGCCCAGAACCCGGGAATCAGACGCCGGTAGCTGTTCAGCGTCGGCGCCACCATGCACAGGAATTCCGGCATCAGGCGCTGCTGGCCGGCGAGGAAATGCCGCTGCAGCTTGCTCATGTTGTGCGCCTGGCTGGGGTCGTAGAAGGCCGACTTGTCGCTCGCGCGGTCGCGCAGCGAGACGTGGATATGCCCGCTCTGCCCCGGGTACTTGCCCGACCACTTGGCCATGAACGTAGCCATCAGGCCGTTGCGCTGGGCCAGCACCTTCATGAAGGTCTTGAACAGCGCGCCCTTGTCCGCCGCCGCCTCGGCGCGGTCATAGGCGATGGCCGCCTCCAGCACGCCGGGCCCGGTCTCGGTGTGCAGGCCCTCGATGGGAAAATCCATGCTCTCGCCCATCTCGAGGATCTGGTGGTAGAGCTCGGCATGCACCGAGTTACGGATCATCGAGTAGCCGAACCAGTCCGGGGTGAAGGGTTTGAGGTCGCGAAAGCCCTTGGCCCGCGCCGACTCCGGCGTCTCGTCGAACATGAAGAACTCGTACTCCAGCGCCGCATAGGGCTCGAAGCCCATGGCCTGGCAGCGCTCGACCACCCGCCGCAGGGTGCCGCGCGGGCACACCGCCTCGGCCTGCTGGTCGAATTCGGCGAGAAACAGCAGCATGCCGTTCTCGAAGGGAATCTCGCGGCAGGTGTGCGGCAGGATGCGCACCGGCGCGTCGGGGTAGCCGGTGTGCCAGCCGGTGTACTGGGCGTTGTCGTAGAGCTGGTCCTTGACGTCCCAGCCGAGCACCACGTCGCAGAAGGCGAAGCCGTGCTCCAGGGCGGAGAAGAACTTGCTGCGGCTCATGTACTTGCCGCGCATCACCCCATCGTTGTCGAACAGGCCGACTTTCACGTGGCTCAGGCCACGCTCCTCGACGATGCGCCGGGCATCGCCCAGGGTCTTTACATCCCGTGGTTTGAACATGCTAACCCCTGTGTCTTGTTGTTATGGCGGGCGGGCTGGGCGAGCGGCTGGGCAGCCATGACCGCCTAGGCCGGCGGCGCATGGGCACAGCGCGACGCCTCTCACAGCGTCCGTTTCAGGCCCATTGAGTGTGGTACAGGATTGCCGGGCTGGCAGGGCTGGGGCGGGAAAAATCTGCGGGGGCGGCGCAAGGGCCTCAGGACGACTGGCGATGACCTTGCGGCGACTGCGGTTCGTGGGCGACCCCGCGACACCTACACAGGGCAGCGGGCGGCGCCATAAAAAACCGCGCCCGTACCTCGCGGTACGGGCGCATGGCCTCACCTGACAGCCGCCGGATTCAACCGCGATAAGGCGCTCCCGCCTTGGCCATCAGCGCATTGTACTTCTTGAAGATGTCCACCACCTTGGCGCAGCGCGGGCTGGTCTTGGCGATCTCGTCCCAGAACTTCAGCGCCTCGGCCTCCACCGTGGCCCACTCCTCGGCCGGGATGGAGGTCAGCTGCAGCTTGCCGCCCTCCACGCGCAGCTGCGCCTCGCCGCCCCAGTACCAGTGCTGACGGTAGTAGTTGGAGCTGTCCATGCACAGCTTGAACAGGGTCTTGAGGTGTTCGGGCACCTCGGCCCACTTGTCCGAGTTGGCGAAGTAGGAACCGATCCAGGCGCCGGAGATGTTGTTGGTGAGGAAGTACTTGGTGACGTTGGCCCAGCCGACGGTGTAGTCCTCGGTGATGCCGGACCAGGCGATGCCGTCCAGCTCACCGGTCTGCACCGCCACCTCGACGTCTTCCCAGGGCAGGGTCACCGGGATCACGCCGAAGCGGGCGAGGAACTTGCCGGCGGTGGGGAAGGTGAAGATGCGCTTGCCCTTGAGGTCGTCGAGCTTGGTGATCGGCTGCACCGTGGCGAAGTGGCAGGGGTCCCAGGCGCCAGCGCCGAGCCAGGTGACGCCCTTGACCTCGCCGTAGGCCTCGGCCCAGATGTCGTTGAGGCCGTACTGCTCGAACAGCACCGGCACGTCGAGGCTGTAGCGGGTGGCGAAGGGGAAGTAGCCGCCGAACACCGAGACGTCCACCGGCGCAGCGATGGAGTCGTCGTCGCTCTGCACCGCGTCGATGGTGCCGCGCTGCATGGCGCGGAACAGCTCGCCGGTGGGTACCAGCTGGTCGGCGAAGTACAGCTGGATCTCCATCTGGCCGTTGGCGGCCTTGTTGAAGGCGTCGATCGACGGCTTGATCACGTGCTCGGCCAGCGCCGGGCCGGCGTAGGTCTGCAGGCGCCAGGTGATCTTCTTCGGCTCCTGCGCGTAGATGTGCGCCGAACCCAGGGCGGCGGTGCCGACCGCGGCGGTTTTCAGGAAATCGCGTCTCGTACTCATGCTGTTCTCTCCAATAGTGTCGATGCAGATGCAATACAACCGCTCATTGCCGCCGCAGCCGCAGCGGCCTTGCCAGTGACCGGCAGGCGCCGGCTCGACTGCTGGCGCGCCAGGCGCGCCGATTTCCGAAGCTCAGCCGCCGTAGTGCAGCTGCGGCAACCACAGCGCCAGCTGCGGGAAAACCATCACCAGGATCAGGGTCAGGACCATCACCAGCACGAAGGGGGTGACCGAAACGTAGATGTCGCGCAGGCTCACCTCGGGCGGGGCCATGGCGCGCATGAGGAACAGGTTGTAGCCGAACGGCGGGGTCATGTAGGCGATCTGGCAGGTGATGGTGTAGAGCACGCCGTACCACACCAGGTCGAAGCCCAGCGCGCCGACCAGCGGGATGTAGAGCGGCGCGACTATGACCAGCATGGCAGTGTCGTCGAGGAACATGCCCATGATGATGAACGACAGCTGCATCATGATGAGGATCTGCCAGGGCCCCAGGTGCAGGCTGTCGACGAAGAAGGTCTCGATCGCCCGCACCGCGCCGAGACCGTCGAACACCGCGCCGAAACACAGCGCAGCGAGGATGATCCACATGAACATGCAGCTGATGGCCAGGGTCTTGCGCAGCGTCTCCTCCAGCACCTGGCGGTTCAGCCGGCGCTTGACCAGCGCCATCAGCATGGCCGCGGCGGCACCCACCGCGGAGCTTTCCACCAGGCTGGTGTAGCCCAGCAGGAACAGCCCGGTCATGGCGAAGAAGATGAACAGTGGCGCCAGCCCGGCGCGCAGCAGCAACAGCTTTTCCCGGCGGCTGACCTGCAGCCGCTCGGCCTCGGCCAGGGGCGGGCCGAGCTGTGGCTGCAGACGGCAGCGCACGACGATATAGAGCACGAACAGGCAAGCCATCAGCAGGCCGGGAATGGCCCCGGCCAGCCACAGCTGGCCGACCGGCTGCCGGGCGATCATGCCGTACAGCACCAGCACCACGCTGGGCGGAATGAGGATGCCCAGCGAGCTGCCGGCCTGGATCACCCCGGTGACCATGATCTTGTCGTAGCCGCGGCGCAGCAGCTCGGGCAGGGCGATGCTGGCGCCGATGGCCATGCCGGCCACGCTCAGCCCGTTCATCGCCGAGATCACCACCATCAGGCCGATGGTGCCGATGGCCAGCCCGCCCGGCAGCGGCCCCATCCACACGTGGAACATCTTGTACAGGTCTTCGGCCAGGCCGGACTCGGAGAGCATGTAGCCCATGAACACGAACATCGGCAGGGTCAGCAGCGGGTACCACTTCATCAGTTTCATCGCCGCGCTGAAGGCCATCTCCGAGCCGCCGTCGCCCCACAGCAGCAGCGCCGCGGCGGCGGCGACGAAGCCGATGGCGCCGAACACGCGCTTGCCGGTGAGCAGCAGCAGCATCATCGAGGAGAACATCAACAGTGCGATCAGCTCGTAGCTCATCACAGCGTCTCCCCGCGGGCCGCGTAGAGGTCCTTGAAGAAGGTGGCGATGGCCTGCAGCAACATCAGCAAGATGCCGAAGCACATCACCAGTTTGATCGGCGCCATATAGGGGGACCAGGCCGAGTAGCTGGTTTCCTGGTATTCCAGGGCGTATTCGGTGGAGGAGATGCCGCCGATCAGCAGCAGCACCAGGTAGAAGATCAGCATGAACACGGTGATCGCATCGACCACGGCGCGGGTGCGCGGCGACCAGTGGCTGTAGGCCAGGTCCATGCGTACGTGGGCGTCGAGCTGCATCGAGTAGGCGCCGCCGAGCAGGAAGTAGGCGACCATGAGGAACTGGGCGCTTTCCAGGGTCCAGATCGAGGGGGTGAAGAAGGTCTTGCTGATCGAGGAATACAGCAGCACCGCCAGCATGGCGAAGATCAGGTACATGGCGAAACGCCCGACCCTCCGGTTGAATGCGTCCACGACCCGGACGAAAGCTCGAATGCCCTTGCGCATGCAGTTTCCTGCTTTTTTGTTCGTTATCTCGTCAGCCTAGACGAAGATTCGCCAAAGCCAACCGCCCCGCCTGGCCATAGCAGGAAACGCGCCAGCCACCCTGGCCGCGCCCTTCCCCGAACAAAATCAACGGCTTGAAAACTACCGGGCTAGAGCCGCAGCGCGCCAGGAAGGCGGCGAGCACCGAGGCGGTGCGCGCCGGTTCCTATTCCGGGGGCATCTGGCCATGATCGGCACACAGCCGCCGGTTATCAGAAGCCCACCGCCAGCATCCACAGCGGCAAGCTGATCGCCGCCAGCAGGGTCGACAGCGAAATCGCCGCGCTGACGCTGCGGCTGTCCTCGGCGTTGCGGGCAAAGGCCATCACGTTGACCCCGCTGGGGCAGGCGGCGAGCAGCACCAGCACCGTGCGCGCCGTGTCGTTCAGCCCCGGCAGCTGGCCGCTGAGCCACCAGACCAGCGCCGGGAACAGCGCCAGCTTGGCCAGCGCCACGCCCCAGGCCTCGCCGGTGGGGCGCAAGCGGTAGCGCGACAGGCTGGCGCCGAGCACGATCAGCGCGCAGGGCAAGGCGGCCTGGCCCAGCCAGGTCACCGCCCGCCACAGGCTCTCCGGCACCACCAGCCCGGACAGGTTGAGCAAGGCGCCGAGCGCCAGGCCGATGATCATCGGGTTGGCCAGGTTGTTCAGCAGCGCGCGGCCGTCGACCCGCTCCTGACTACCGAAGGCGGCGTAGAAGCTGTGCAGGGAAAACAGCGTAAGGCTGTGGAACACCAGGATGGCGAAGACGTAGAGCAGACCGTCGTTGCCCATCAGGCTGGCGATCAGCGGAATGCCCACCAGCACGTTGTTGGAGAAGGCCGCCACCAGCCCCAGCGGCGACGCCGTGCCGCGGCGCCAGTGGGCCAGCGCGTTGACCGCGGCGAACACCAGCAGCACCGGCAGGTAGTAGGCCAGCAGCAGCATCGGCGACAGGCCCTCGGCCAGCGACGCCTTGGCGATGCCGGCGAACAGCAGCGTCGGCATGAACAGCTTGAAGGTGATATTGGCCAGGCCGGCCGCCGACTCGCTGGTGAGCCACTGGCGCCAGCCCAACAGATAGCCGAGAACGATCAGGGCGAAGATCGGCAGAATCGCCTGTACCGCGAGCATGGGTGCACCTGCCTCCAGAAAATCGCGTCAACCGGAAGCGGCCCGCGCAAGGGGCGCCAAGCATACGCGCGGCAGGCCGAGGATGCGACCCGACGAGCGCGCGCCGCCCCCCCCTGCAAAACCTCCTGGCAAGGCCTTGGACACGAGCTGAAAGCCGCGTTGCAGAGCCTTTTCAGCCTGCATCAACAGGGTCGATGGTCACTATCAGGCCAGTCAAGTTCTTATCTGCGCGCATGTCCCGAACAATTGGCCCCGAAGTCACTTATCACTCCCTACGGAGACATCGACATGAAAAGCCAACTGACCCTCGCCGCCCTGGCCCTTAGCCTGCTGACCACCAGCGTTTTCGCCGCGCCGAGCAGCGCGCCCTTCCCTCTGGTGGGCGAAGCCAAGGACAGCCAAGTGCAACAGCAACCCATCGCGCCGCTGGCCGAGAACGGTGCCGAGCGCACGCCGGGCGCCCAACGTATCCAACTGGCCGAAGACGGCTCCGACCGCACCCCCGGCGCCCAACGCATCCAACTGGCCGAAGACGGCTCCGACCGCACCCCCGGCGCCCAACGCATCCAACTGGCCGAAGACGGCTCCGACCGCACCCCCGGCAGCCAGCGCATCCAACTGGCCGAGGACGGCTCTGACCGCACCCCCGGCAGCCAGCGCATCCAACTGGCCGAGGACGGCTCTGACCGCACCCCCGGCAGCCAGCGCATCCAGCTGGTAGAAGGCGGCTACGAGCGCACCCCGGGCGCCCAACGCGTGCAGTTGGCCGAAGGCGGCGCCGATCGTCTGATCGAGCAACGCGGGCGCACGGCCTGAGCCCTATCGCAACACCCCCCAAGCCCGGCGCATGCCGGGCTTTTTTATGCCCTTTCGCGCAAACCACGCGCGCAAATGGCGAGTCACGCCCTTCCTGCAGCGGGCAAACGGTAGATCCAGATGCGCCGCAGCACGGTCCCGAACTGAGCCCACAGGCTGCCGCAGTTGTAATGCTGGCCATAGCGCGCGGCGATCTGGCGCACCTCGCGCGCCAGTTCGGCATAGCGCCGTGCCGGCAGGTCGGGGAACAGGTGGTGCTCGATCTGGTGGCTGAGGTTGCCGGTGAGAATATGCAGCAGCGGCCCGCCGCTCAGGTTGCTCGAGCCGCGCAGCTGGCGCAGGTACCAGTGGCCACGCGTCTCGCCCTGCAGCACCGCCGGCGCAAACACCGCCGCCTGCTCGGTGAAGTGGCCGCAGAAGATCACCAGGAAGGTCCACAGGTTGCGCAGCAGGTTGGCCAGCAGATTGCCCGCCAGCACGGCCAGGGCATTGGCGCCGAGCAGCAAGGCCAGCAGCGGAAACGCCAGGTAGTCCTTGCCCCACTGGCGCGCCAGCTTGGCGCCGAAGCGGCGCGCCAGCGGGCGCACCTCGTCCTGGCCGATACGGCCCTTGAGCAGCTGGTCCAGGCGCAGATGCTGGATGGCCACAGCGTACTGGAACAGCAGCGCCTGGATCGTCACCCACAGCGGCTGCCAGCGGTAGAAAGGCTTCCAGCGCTGCTCGGGAAACAGCCGCACCACGCCGTAACCGACGTCGTCGTCCATGCCCAGCACATTGGTGTAGCTGTGATGGACGTGATTATGGGTGTGCCGCCAGAAATCGGCCGGGCCGACTATGTCCCACTCGTACTGGCGACCGGCGAATTCCGGGTCGTTCATCCAGTCGTACTGGCCGTGCATGACGTTGTGGCCCAGCTCCATGTTCTCGAGGATCTTGCCCAGGCCCAGCAGCAGGCTGCCAAGCAGCCAGGTCGGCGGAAACCAGCCGAACATCAGCAGCGCGCGCCCGCTCCAGCAGCACAGGCGCACGGCGCCGCGCACCCGGCGGATATAGCGCGCATCCGCCTCGCTCAGATCGCCCAGGGTACGCCGGCGCAGGGCGTCCAGTTCGGCGCCGAAGGCCTGCAGCTCGGCCGGACTCAGTTCGCGGTCGGGGCGGTTGTTCACAGGTCGATCTCCACATCCCCATGGGGGGCGCTGATGCATAGACGAATGGGCTGCCCCGGCTCGGCGAACAGCGCGCCGCTGCGCAGGTCGCGCACCTCGCCGGCGAGCAGGGTGCAGGTGCAACTGGCGCAGATGCCCTGGCGACAGCCATGGGCCGGCCGCAGGCCGTTGGCCTCGGCCTGCTCCAGCAGGCTCTGGCCAGTGTTGCCGGCGGCCTGCTGACGACTGCGGGCAAAGCCCAGGCGCACCGTGCCGGTGCCGTCGAGCGGCGCCGGCGGACTGAAGCTTTCCCACTGCAGGCTGGCGCCGCGCCCCGCCGCCTGCCACCCGGCCTGCGCCTGCTCGACGAAGCCACGCGGGCCGCAGACCAGCAGATGCTCGCCGGGCAGCTCGGCCAGGCGCTCATCGCTCAGTCGACCGGCGAACTCCCCCGGCAGCGCCGGCTCGCCGCTAAGCGCCCAGCGCAGCTGCAGATTCGGGTGGCGGGCGGCCAGCGTCTGCAGCTCGTCGACGAATGCGCGCTGGGCACGGCGGCGCACCTGGTGCAGCAGCGTCACCGGCGCCGCGTAGCCGCGCGCCAGCGCCTCGCGCAGCAGCCCGAGCAGCGGCGTGATGCCACTGCCGGCGGCCAGCAGCAGCACCGGCCGGCCATCCGCCGGCCAGCGCAGCTCGCCAAAGGCCTCGCCCAGCTCCAGCACCTGGCCGACCTCGACGCGCTCCAGCAGCAGGCTGGACAGGCGTCCGCCCGGCTGACGCTTGATCGCCAGCTCGACACGCCCGTCCGCCGCCACCGCTGTCAGGCTGTAGCTGCGCCCATGGCGCACGCCGTCCTGCGCCAGGTACAGCTGCACATGCTGGCCGGCGCGCCAGCCGCGGGCGTTGCCGTTGCAGCGCAGGCGCAGGGCGAGCATGTCGTCGGCGACCCACTGGCGCGCATCGACCCGGGCGCACACCCGGTTCAGGCGCAGCGCCGGGTGCAGCAGGCGCAGCCAGCAGTCGACGTCCGCCTCGCGCAGCCAGCCGCCGGCGCACAGCGCGCACAGCGGCTGCAGCGGGCGGGCCAGGCGGCGCGCCAGGGACAGGGGAATCAGGGCCATCGATGCAGTTCCAGTGAACAGTTGTGCACAAGGCTGCCAGACGCCGCCCAGTTCAGTCAACACTTGTACACTTAAACGCCCGCACCATCCTGGTTCGACGCTCGCCGCGCGCATTTGCTAGAGTGCGGCATCGCTCACCGACCCAGACCCCGCATGACGCCACGTGCCGAACAGAAGCAGCAGACCCGCCAGGCCCTGATGGACGCCGCCCTGAGCCTGATGGAGAGCGGGCGTGGTTTCGGCAGCCTGAGCCTGCGCGAAGTCACCCGGGTCGCCGGCATAGTGCCCACCGGTTTCTACCGCCACTTCGCCGACATGGATGAGCTCGGCCTGGCCCTGGTGGCGGAGGTCGGTGAGACCTTCCGCGCCGCCATTCGCCGCGTGCGCCGCCACGAGTTCGAGGTACGCGGAATGATCGACGCCTCGGTGCGCATCTTCCTCGCCGAGGTGGCGGCCAACCGCGCCCAGTTCCTGTTCCTCGCCCGCGAGCAGTACGGCGGCTCGCAGCCGGTGCGCCAGGCCATCGCCGCGCTGCGCGAGCGCATCACCGGCGACCTGGCCGCCGACCTCAAGCTGATGAACCGCATGCCGCACCTCGACGACGCGGCGCGCGAGGTGGTCTCCGACCTGGTGGTGAAAACCGTGTTCGCCACCCTGCCGGAACTCATCGACCCGCCGGCGGACAACCTGCCGGCGCACCTCAGCGCCGAAGCCAAGATCATCCAGCAACTGCGCTTCGTGATGATCGGCGGCAAGCACTGGCAGGGCCTGGGCAAACCCGCCGGCTGAGCGCACCACCAAGGTGCACGCCCAGCCCGGCATGCACCAAATAAAACCTGACTGCCTCGCCAAGTTATCCACAACCCACAGCAATGCGGCCTGGCGGCGCCTTGGCAAGGCCCTTGCACTATTTCCGGGCATCCCCTTTCCGGAATCGATGCATATGCTGGTGATCCACCGCCGAATCGCGCCGCAGCAGGCCCCCGACGCCGAACTGCAGCTGAGCTTCGAGGCGCGCAGCAAGAGCCGCCTGCGCTGCTTCACCACCGCGGGCGAGGAGGTCGGCCTGTTTCTCGAACGCGGCCAGCCGGCGCTGGCCGACGGCGACTGCCTGCAGGCCGAGGACGGCCGCGTGGTGCGCGTGCGGGCCAGGCCCGAGCCGCTGCTGCACGTGACCTGCGCCAGCCCCTTCGAGCTGATGCGCGCCGCCTATCACCTGGGCAACCGCCACGTCGCCCTGCAACTGGGCGACGGCTGGCTGCGCCTGCCCGACGACTACGTGCTCAAGGCCATGCTCGAACAGCTCGGCGCAACGGTCGAAGCCGTGGAGGCGCCCTACCAGCCGGAACAGGGCGCCTATGGCGGCGGCCACCATCATTCGCACCAGGGCGACGCCGAGTTCAACTACGGCCCGCGCCTGCACCAGTTCGGGGGGCGCACGTGACCCCGAACGCGCCATTTCGCCTGGGGTGCGCCGTGCGCACCAAGGTTGCGCCATGAACCCGGCCTGGGCCCTGCTGCGCCTGGCCAGCCCGCAGCTGCCGATCGGCGGCTACAGCTACTCCCAGGGCCTGGAATGGGCGGTGGACAGTGGCCTGATCACCGATGCCGATGGCGCCGAACGCTGGCTGGCCGATCAGCTCGCGCTCAACCTCGCCCGCTTCGAGGCGCCGCTGCTGCTGGCCCACTGCCAAGCCGCGCAGGACGGCGACTGGGGGCAGCTGCAGGCATTGGCCGAGCGGCACCGCGCCAGCCGCGAAACCCGCGAACTGGCGCTGGAAAGCCGGCAGATGGGCTATTCGCTGCGGCAACTGCTCGACGGCCTGCCGGAGCTGGACGACGCGGCGCGCGCCTTCCTCGCCGGGCAGCGCGAGCCGGGCCTGGCCCTGGCCTGGGCGCTGGCCGCGCGTGCCTGGCGCATCGCCCCCGACGAGGCCCTGGCCGCCTGGCTCTGGGGCTGGCTGGAAAACCAGCTGGCGGTGCTGATGAAGACCCTGCCGCTGGGCCAGCAGGCCGCCCAGCGCCTGACCAGTAGCCTGCTGCCGCAGCTCGAGGCGGCGCAACGCCAGGCCGAAACCCTAACCCCCGAACACTGGGGCAGTGCCGCCTTCGGCCTGGCCCTGGCGAGCATGGCGCACGAGCGCCAGTACTCGCGTCTCTTCCGCTCCTGACGAGGAACAACAGATGAACAGCCAACCCCTGCGCGTCGGCATCGGCGGCCCGGTCGGTTCCGGCAAGACCGCCCTGACCCTGGCCCTGTGCCGCGCCCTGCGCGAGCGCTACAACATCGCCGTGGTCACCAACGACATCTACACCCAGGAAGACGCCCAGTTCCTGGTGCGCAACGAGGCCCTGGAGCCCGAGCGCATCATCGGCGTGGAAACCGGCGGCTGCCCGCACACAGCGATCCGCGAGGACGCCTCGATCAACCTGGAGGCGGTGGAGCAGCTCAACCGGCGTTTCCCCGGCCTCGACCTGATCATCGTTGAATCCGGCGGCGACAACCTCTCGGCCACCTTCAGCCCGGAGCTGTCCGACCTGACCCTGTACGTGATCGACGTCTCCGCCGGCGACAAGCTGCCGCGCAAGGGCGGCCCGGGCATCTGCAAGTCCGACCTCTTGGTGATCAACAAGGTCGACCTGGCGCCGCTGGTCGGCGCCTCGCTGGAGGTGATGCAGCGCGACACCCTGAAGATGCGCGGCGACAAGCCCTTCGTCTTCAGCAACCAGAAAATCGGCCAGGGCCTCGACGAGATCATCGCCTTTATCGAACGCCAGGGCATGCTCACGGCGGCCTGATTCCACCTCAAGGAGATCCACATGAATCTGCGCAAAACCCTCTATGCCCTCGCCCTGTTCTGCACCCCGGGCCTGGCCTTCGCCCACGCCGGCCACGACCACTCCGGCGTGCTGGCCGGCCTGGCGCACCCGCTGCTGGGCCTCGATCACCTCCTGGCGATGCTCGCCGTCGGCCTGTGGGCCGCGCAGCAGAGCGGTGCGGCGCGCTGGGCGCTGCCGGCCACCTTCGTCGCCAGCATGCTGTTCGGCGGTCTGCTCGGTTTTGCCGGCGTGGCCATCCCGCTGATGGAAACCGGCATCGCCGGCTCGGTACTGGCCTTCGGCCTGCTGGTGGCGGTGGCCGTGCGCCTGCCGATGGCCCTGTCCATCGCCCTCACCGCCCTGTTCGCCCTGACCCACGGCGTCGCCCACGGCCTGGAGCTGCCGGCGCTGGCCAGCCCGTTCGGCTATGCCGCCGGCTTCGTCGTCGCCACCGCCGCCCTGCACGGCTGCGGCTACGCCCTGGTGCGCCTGCTGCCGCAGGCTGCCGCGCCGCTGGTGCGCCTGACCGGCGCCGTCTCGGCACTGGCCGGGGTGTGGCTGCTGGCAAGCTGAGCACAGCTCGCCCGAAACAGCTCCCGGATTGCATCCGGGCTAGCGAGCCCCCTCTGCCCGCGGGAAGAGGGGACGGCGCTGCCGGCTTCGCCCTGCTGCACTTGCCAACACCCCCGCCGCTGGGGCACAAAGCCCTGAACCGGTTTCGAGACCCCAGCCCATGTTGCGCTTCGCCCGCTTCCTGCTCGCCCCCCTGCTGCTGCTCGCCGTGGCCCTGCTGGTGCTGGCGCTGACCAGCCGCCCGGCCGCCGTGCCCGAGGTGCTCGCCGACCTCGGCCAGCGCCCGCTGGTGATCGCCCACCGCGGCGGCAAGGGGCTGTGGCCGGAGAACACCCTGTTCGCCTTCGAGCGCGCCGTGGCCCTGGGCGTCGACATGCTGGAGATGGACTTGCACCTGAGCCAGGACGCCGAACTGGTGGTGATCCACGACGACACCCTGGAGCGCACCACCAATGGCCAGGGCCCGGTCGCCCACTACAGCCTGGCCGAGCTGCAGGCCCTGGACGCCGGCTACCACTGGAGCGCCGACGGCGGCCAGAGCCATCCCTACCGCGGCCAGGGCACGCGCATCGCCAGTTTCGCAGAGGTGCTGGAACGCTTCCCGCTGGTGCCCAAGGTGGTCGAGATCAAGGTGGCGGACGTCGGCATGGAAGCCCTGCTGTGCGAGACCCTGGCCAGCTACGACCAGCTCGACCGGGTGATAGTCGGCAGCTTCCACGAACGCAGCCTCAAGCGCTTTCGCGAGGTCTGCCCGGAGGTGGCCACCTCCGCCGGGCCGGTCTCGGTGCGCCTGCTGCTGGCGCTCAACTGGCTGGGCCTGAGCGACCTGCTGTCGCCGTCCTACCAGGCCCTGCAGATTCCCCAGCGGCACAGCGGCCTGACCCTGGCCACCCCGCGCCTGCTGCGCAACGCCCAGAGCCGCGGCCTGCACGTGCAGCTGTGGACCATCAACGAACAGCCGGCCATGCGTCGCCTGCTGGAGATGGGCGCCGGCGGCCTGATCACCGACTACCCGGATCGCGCCCTGCAGCTGCTGGGCCGCTCCACCCAGCTCGGCGCGTTGCCCGACTGAGGCGCCGCCCATAGGGCGCAGCCGGCCTGGCGATTTATTCGCCAGGCCATGCCACCCCGCGGCCCTGGCGGGCTGGCGACAGCCGCCCGCAGCTTATTCACAGAAACCTCCACAGTTTCCCGGGATAACTGCGCCGATGCACTCGAGCGCTGTGGAAAGGACTGGACAAAACCCGCGTTACCCGGGCGCTTGCAAGCAACCGGCAGCGCCGCTCAAAAACCGTACAACGCCCTGCAAGCCGCGCTATCCGTGGCCTGCAAACAAGCGCTCTCAGCTTATCCACAGATCGCCCCACAGAACCCGGGGACAACTGCGCGACCACCCCGCTATATTCCCCAATCACTGTCAAGTGGTTGTGTACAAAGGAAAAACCCTCCTGCTCAGAATTCCACCGACAGCCTGTAGAGGGCGCAGAATCGGCGCGCCGGGCCACCATCCTCAGCTTATCCACAGAAATGCCCACAGCAGCCGTGGAAAACTTTTTTGCGATGGCCTGGCACGCCATCTGCTAAACACCAGCAAGCCTCCCTTCGCAAGGATTCGTCATGTTCAGCTTCTTTCTCGCCGCCATGCTCCTCGGCTTCGTGTTCAACGCCGCGCCCGGCGCGGTGTTCAGCGAAACCCTCCGGCGCGGCCTGCGCGACGGCTACCGCCCGGCCCTGCTGGTGCAGATCGGCTCGCTGGTGGGCGACGCCACCTGGGCCGCGCTCGGCCTCACCGGCCTGGCCCTGCTGCTCGGCAGCGCCGAGGTGCGCTACCCGCTGACCCTGGCCAGCGCCCTGTACCTGGCCTGGCTCGGCTACCAGTCGCTGCGCGACGCGCACCAGCCGCCGCAACCCGGCGGCGACGGCCAGGGCCGCGGCGGCAGCGCCTTCGCCGCCGGCGCCGCGCTGTCGCTGACCAATCCGCAGAACCTGGTGTACTGGGCGGCCATGGGCGGCGCCATGGCCGCCATCGGCGTGGCCGAGCCGACGCCCACCCACCTGGCGCTGTTCTTCGCCGGCTTCATGCTCTCCTCGCTGCTCTGGTGCTTTATCTGCGCCGGCCTGGTGGACTGGTTCCGCCGCGCCGCCTCGCGGCTCTGGCACCGCCTCACCTACCTGGCCTGCGGCCTGGCCCTGCTCGGGCTGTCCGGCATGACCCTGGCCGAGCTGTTGTAAGGCTGGCTTCGTTGGGCTTCGTCGCGGGCTCCTCAGCCCAACCTGCGGCCTCCCCTGCCGTGGGCTGGCGCTGAGCGCAGCGAGGCCCAACGGCAAGAGCGCGGCTATCGCCCCCATCCAGACAATCAACCGGAGGCGCCGGCGAACGCGTCTAGACTCCAGCCTAGCCACCCCTGGAGCACACGGGAGAAACGCCATGCCCCTGCACAGCCTGTTACGCAGCCTCCTCGCCGCCTATGCCTGCGGCGCCAGCGGCAGCACCGGCGGGAGCCGTCTCGACTGAGCACCGCCGTCGGAGACGGCCGGCACGGCCCGGGCACTGGGCAAGACCCGACGCTGGCGCGATGATAGGCGCCGCTCATTCCCTCCCCTCAAGGATTGCCCCATGGCCGGAACCAGCCTGCTCGCCCTGCTCGACGATATCGCCGCGGTACTCGACGACGTCGCGGTGATGACCAAGGTCGCCGCGAAGAAGACCGCCGGCGTGCTCGGCGACGACCTCGCCCTGAATGCCCAGCAGGTCACGGGCGTGCGCGCCGAGCGCGAGCTGCCGGTGGTCTGGGCGGTGGCCAAGGGCTCGTTCAAGAACAAGCTGATCCTGGTGCCGGCGGCCCTGCTGATCAGCGCCTTCGCGCCCTGGGCGGTGGTGCCGCTGCTGATGTTCGGCGGCCTGTTCCTCTGCTACGAGGGCTGCGAGAAGCTGGCGCACAAGCTGCTGCACAAGCCGCAGGCGCAGGCCCAGCAGCAGGAACTGCTGGAGGCGGTGGCCGACCCGCAGGTCGACCTGGTCGCCTTCGAGCGCGACAAGATCCGTGGCGCGGTGCGCACCGACTTCATCCTCTCCGCCGAGATCATCGCCATCACCCTCGGCACCGTCGCCGCCGCCAGCTTCGCCAAGCAGGTGGCGGTACTCAGCGGCATCGCCGTGCTGATGACCGTCGGCGTCTACGGCCTGGTCGCCGCCATCGTCAAGCTGGACGACGCCGGCCTCTACCTCAGCCAGCGCGCCAGCCGCGCCGCCCAGGCGCTGGGACGCGGCATCCTGCGCCTGGCGCCCTGGCTGATGAAGAGCCTGTCGGTCCTGGGCACCGCCGCCATGTTCATGGTCGGCGGCGGCATCCTGGTCCACGGCCTGCCGCCGGTGGAGGCCTGGGTGCAGCAGATGGCGCAGGGCGCCGCCACGCTGGGCGCGGCCGGCCCGCTGCTCGCCGCGCTGACCCCGACCCTGCTCAATGCGCTGCTCGGCATCCTCGCCGGCCTCCTCGCCCTGCCGCTGGCGAGCCTTGGCGCGCGTCTGTGGCAAGCCGTACGGCCGACCAAAACGGCCTGACCGATCATTTGCCGAGCAGGCGCCGGCAGCCCTTGCCCGGCGCCGTCTGGCCCGACTTCCCCCAAGCTTATCCACAGCTTGCTCCACGCTTTCCGGGGATAACCGCGAGCCGCCTGGCGGAGTCCGCCCACGCCTCCCGGCACTGCTTGCAAGTCTTCGGATTCGTTGAAGTTTTACCCCGAGCGAAGCCGCCAAGGGCGGCCCTGGCGAAAAGCTGAACAGCCCCGCGCAGGGCCGATGGCGCCTGGCGCGGCGGCTTTGCTGCAGAACTTGTGTACAGACTTACCCACAGATTCCGTGCACAACTCGCCGCGCCCCGCGGGCTAGCCGGCCTGCTGCATGATCACCGTCTGCGCCGGCATCGGCGCCGGGAAACCGCCCTCGCCGAGGGCGTCCTTGATGGTCTTGTTGGTGTCGAAATACACCTGCCAGTAATGGTCGTTGTGGCAGTAAGGGCGCACCGCCAGCACCGGCCCGACCAGATTGAACTCGAGGATTTCCACGTCCACCGCCGGCTCGGCGAGCACGTTGGCGATCGCGCCGACCCGCTCCTTGAGCAAGGCGGCGGCGGCCTTCCAGTCGGCGGCACCGGACAACTGCGCCTTGAGCTCGACGCGGCGGAAGGGGTTGTGGGTGAAGTTCTGGATGTTGTCGGAGAAGATCTTGTTGTTGCCGACCAGGGTCAGCACGTTGTCCGGGGTGTTGATCGCGGTGACGAACAGGCCGATCTCGGTGACCGTACCGACCACCCCGCCGGCGCTGATGAAGTCGCCGACCTTGAACGGCCGCAGGACGATGATGAAGCCGCCGGCGGCGAGGTTGGCCAGCAGCCCCGACCAGGCCATGCCGATGGCCAGGCCGACCGCGGCGATCAGCGCCGCCAGGCTGGTGGTCTGCACGCCGAAGTAACCGAGGATGCCGATCACCAGGATGATGTTGAGGGTCACCGAGATGAAGTTGCCGACGTAGCGCAGCACGGTCGGGTCGACCTTCTGCTGGCTCAGGGCCTTCTGCACCAGGCCGACGGCGACGCCGATCAGCCAGCGGCCGATGACCCAGAAGGCGATGGCGGAGAGGATCTTGATGGCGAAGGCCGCGCCGTATTGCACGACCAGGTCGTAGAGGGCGGTGAGTTTTTCCGTGCCGGCGCTAACCAGTTGCGAGGTTTCGTCCATGGCGGTGCTCCAAGATGAGGGGTAACCCCCTCAACGCTAGCAGCGCCCCGGCCGGCCGCCAGGCAGCCGACCAACGGCGCGCCGGCACCGTGGCAGAGCCGCCCGCGTCGTTCTCAGGCGTCCAGCGGCAGTACCGTCACCTGCACCTCCGGATCGTGGCTGCCGCCGCCCAGGATCACCCCGCGCAGCGGCGAGACGTCGGCGAAATCGCGGCCCCAGGCCAGGGTGATGTGCTCCAGCGCCGGACGCAGGTTGTTGGTCGGATCGAAATCCACCCAGCCCTGGCGCGGGCAGTACAGCGACACCCAGGCGTGCGAGGCGTCGGCGCCGATCAGTCGCGGCTGGCCGGGCGGCGGCTGGGTCAGCAGGTAGCCGCTGACATAGCGCGCCGCCAGGCCGCGCGAGCGCAGGCAGGCGAGCATCAGGTGGGCGAAGTCCTGGCACACGCCGCGGCGCTCCTCCAGCACCTGCAGCAGCGGGGTGGTCACCTGGGTGGCGCCGGCATCGAAGCTGAACTCGCGGAAGATCTTCTCCATCAGCGCCTGGCCGGCCTGCAGCAGCGGCCGGCCGGCGACGAAGCAGTCGGCGGCGTAGTCGACGAAGGCCTGCTTGAGGCGCACGTAGGGCGACTCGAAACGGTAGCGCGCCGCCTCCAGCAGCGCCGGCGCCAGCGCCTGGCCGCTGTAGCTGAGCGCCGCGCAGGCGGCCTCCCAGGCGGGCGAGTCGTGCAGCTCCAGCGGCGCGCGCGCCAGCACCTCGACGCGCAGCCGCGCGCCGACGCTGAGTGCCTGATGCGGGCGCTCGAACACCAGGCGGGTCAGCGGATTGCCGAACACATCCAGGCCGTCGCGGCGCTGGCAGGGCTGCGGCGCGATGCGCAGCTCGCGCTCGTGGCAGCGCTGCCAGGGGCAGTCGCGCGGCCACAGGTGCGCCAGCTGCTGGGCCAGCGAGACCGGCGCCGAGTAGCGGTAATGGGTGTCGTGGAGAATCTGGTACAGCGCGCTGCTCATGAGGATTGCGTCCGCTGGCTGGCGTCGACATGGACGAAGAAGCGCAGGCCGAGCTGATCGGAGACCGTGCCGGCGGCCTGGCTGATGGCGGCGAGCAGATCGGCCAGGCCTTCGAGCACGGCGCGAATGCTGCCGGGACCGAACAAGGAGTTCTCCAGGCTGGCCAGGTCGAAGCCGGCCAGCTGCGCCTCCAGTTCCTGCAGCGGCAGCTGCGCCGGCAGTTCGAAGCGCTCGTCGAGGCGCTGCAGCGAACGCAGCAGCGTGCGCAGCTGGAAGATCACCGCATGCGGGTTCTGTTCGTCCAGCAGCAGCAGGTCGAGCACCGGGATCAGCTGCGCCGATGCCAGGTAGCGGGTGCGGTAGGTGATGCTGCTGTTGCCCAGCTCCAGCAGCCATTCCAGCGCCGACTGGTCGGTGGCGGCGCCGCTGCGCAGGAAGCCGGCGAAGGCGTCGCAGAGAAACTGCAGGCGCTCGATGCAGCGGCCGAGCATGAGAAAGCGCCAGCCGTCGTCGCGGGTCATGTCGTCGAGGGCGAAGCCGGACAGCGCCGCCAGCGACATCAGCAGGCGGTTGAGGAAATCCAGCAGCTCGCCGAAGTCGGCCGGCTGGCCTTCCAGCGCCTGCGCCTCGCGCTGCAGCTCGACCAGCGCCTGCCAGTTGGCCTGGGACAGCTTGCCGCGCACGCTGCCGGCGGCCCACTGCAGGCGCTGCAGGTTGGCGCGCAGGCTGGCCGGCCAGTCGGCGCCGAGCAGCGCCTGCAGCAGGCGCGCCTCCAGTTCGCCGGTCTGTGCCTCGGCCAGCAGGCCCAGCTGCTGCGCCAGGGCCAGGGCGCTGTGCAGCGCCTGCGGGTCGTCGTCATCGTCGACGTAGCGCGCCAGCAGGATGCGCAGCAGGCGCGCGCTGCCCTCGCAACGCTCGCCGTAACGGCCGAACCAGAACAGGTTCTCCACCACCCGCGAGGGCAGGAAGGGGTCGCTGCGCACCAGGTCGGCGCTGCCCAGCGGGCGCAGCCACTGCCAGGGTTCGCCGCCGCTCTGCCGCGCGCCGAGCACCCAGGTGTCCTTACTCGCGCCGCCGCGCTGCATCGACACCACCTCGGCGTCGGCGTCGGCGGCCACCCGGGTCAGGCCGCCGGGCATCACCCGGTAGCCGTCGGCGCTGGCCACGGCGAACACACGCATGCCGATGGCGCGCGGCTGCAGGCCGCGGCCGTCCCAGACCGGCGCCTGCGACAGCTGGGCGCGCGCCTGGGCGACGTAGGCGTAGGGGCGCGCCTTGAGCCGTTCGGCCAGGGCGGCGCGCTGCGCGGCGTCCAGATCGCGGCCGAACAGCGGGGCGAAGCTCTGCGAGGGGAAGGCCGGGCGCACCAGCAGCTGCTCGAGTTTTTCCAGCGCCTCGTCCAGCACCGGCGGCTCGCCGCACCACCAGCTGGCGATGGACGGCAACAGCAGTTCCTCGCCCAGCAGCTGCTCGCTGATGGCGGGCAGAAAGCCCGGCAGGCCGGGCGACTCCAGCACGCCGCTGCCCAGGGCATTGGCCACCAGCACCCGGCCGCGGCGCACCGCCTCGAGCAGGCCGGGCACGCCGAGGGCCGAGTCGGTGCGCAGCTCCAGCGGGTCGCAGTAATCGTCGTCGAGGCGGCGCAGCACCGCGTGCACCCGGCGCAGGCCGGCCAGGGTCTTGAGGTAGAGGGTGGCGTCGCGCACGGTCAGGTCGCTGCCCTCGACCAGCGGGTAGCCGAGCTGGCGCGCCAGGTACAGGTGCTCGAAATAGCTCTCGTTGAAGCGCCCGGGGGTCAGCAGCACCACCAGCGGCGTCTCGCCGGCGCTCGGCGCCTGGCGCGCCAGGCTGTCCTGCAGGGTGCGGAAGAAGCCGGCCAGGTACTGCACGCGCAGATCGCGGTACAGCTCGGGGAAGGCGCGCGAGACGATCTGCCGGTTCTCCAGCGCGTAGCCGGCGCCCGACGGCGCCTGGGTGCGGTCGGCGGTGACCCACCAGCGTCCGTCCGGCGCACGCGCCAGGTCCACCGCATAGAGGTGCAGCCAGGTGCCGCCGGGCACCTGCAGGCCCTGGCAGGGCCAGAGGAAGTTGTTGTGGCCGAACACCAGTTCGGCCGGCAGCAGGCCGTCGGCGATCAGCTTCTGCGGGCCGTAGATATCGGCCAGCACGCGGTTGAGCAGCGTCGCGCGCTGGGCCACGCCGGCGGCGATCTGCTGCCACTCCTCGGCCGGGATCAGGTTGGGCAGCAGGTCCAGCTCCCAGGGGCGGTCGGCGCCGTCGGGGTCGGCGTAGACGTTGTAGGTCACGCCGTTTTCCTGGATCTGCCGCGCCAGCATGGCCTCGCGCTGCGCCAGCTGTTCCGGGCGGCTGCGCGAGAGCTGCTCGAACAGCCGGCGCCAGTACGGGCGCACCTTGCCCTGGGCGTCGAGCAGTTCGTGGTAGGCGCCGGCGGGCGGCGGGTAGTCGGCTAGCAGGTCGGGCATGGCAGGCTCGGCAGTGGCAGGGCAGTAAGGCTTTGCGCCCCCTCTCCCGCTTGCGGGAGAGGGTTGGGGAGAGGGGCTTTGCCGTGGCCGCCCTCTCCCCCGGCCCCTCTCCTATGAATGGGAGAGGGGCGTCAGGCGCGGCGCAAATCCAGGGTCATCGGCAGTTCATTATTGTCGATCGGCTGCAGGGCCGGGCGCTTGCCCGGGCTGTGGCCGAGGCGGAAGAAGCGCGCCAGGCGCCGGCTCTCGGCCTCGTAGGCGTTGACCGGCAGGCTGTCGTAGTTGCGCCCGCCGGGATGGGCCACATGGTACTGGCAACCGCCCAGCGAGCGCTGCATCCAGGTGTCGATCAGGTCGAACACCAGCGGCGCGTGCACGCCGATGGTCGGCTGCAGGCAGCTGGCCGGCTGCCAGGCGCGAAAGCGCACGCCGCCGACGAACTCGCCGACCTTGCCGGTGGGCCGCAGCGGCACCGGCACGCCGTTGCAGGTCAGCACGTAGCGATCCGGCGCCATGCCGCCGAGCTTGACCTGCATGCGCTCCAGCGACGAGTCGACGTAGCGCACGGTGCCGCCGCTGGCGCCCTCCTCACCCAGCACGTGCCAGGGCTCCAGCGCCTGGCGCAGCTCCAGCTCGATGCCCTTGACGGCGAAGTCGCCGGCCTTGGGGAAACGGAACTCGAAATGCGGGGCGAACCACTCGCCGCGCAGGCGATAGCCGAAAGCGCCCAGCTCCTGCAGCACGTCGGCGAAGTCCTGCTCGACGAAGTGCGGCAGGAGGAAACGGTCGTGCAGCTCGGTGCCCCAGCGCACCAGCCTGGCCGGGCGGTAGGGCTCCTGCCAGAAGCGGGCGATCAGCGCGCGCAGCAGCAGTTGCTGGGCCAGGCTCATCTGCGCGTGCGGCGGCATCTCGAAGGCGCGCAGCTCGAGCAGACCGAGGCGGCCGCTGGCCGAATCCGGCGAGTACAGCTTGTCGATGCAGAACTCGGCGCGGTGAGTATTGCCGGTGACGTCCACCAGCAGGTTGCGCAGCAGCCGGTCGACCAGCCAGGGCGGACAGTCGCGACCCGGCTCGGGCATCTGCGCGAAGGCGATCTCCAGCTCATACAGAGCGTCGTTGCGCGCCTCATCCACACGCGGCGCCTGCGAGGTCGGGCCGATAAACAGGCCGGAAAACAGGTAGGACAGCGACGGGTGGTTGTGCCAGTAGCCGATCAGGCTGCGCAGCAGATCGGGGCGGCGCAGGAAGGGCGAGTCCGCCGGCGTGGCGCCGCCGAGGACGAAGTGGTTGCCGCCGCCGGTGCCGGTGTGGCGGCCGTCGAGCATGAATTTCTCGCTACTCAGGCGTGACTGCCGTGCCGCCTCGTAGAGAAACTCGCCGCGCTCGACCAGCTCGCTCCAGCTGGCCGCCGGGTGGATATTGACCTCGATCACCCCGGGGTCGGGGGTGACGCGGAAATACTGCAGGCGCGGGTCCTGCGGCGGCTCGTAGCCCTCCAGCAGCACCGGGCAGTTGAGTTCGGCGGCCACCGCCTCGATCGCCGCGACCAGCTCCAGGTATTCCTCCAGGTGCGCCAGCGGCGGCATAAACAGATACAGCCGCCCCTCGCGCGGCTCGGCGCACAGCGCGGTGCGCACGATACCGGGCGCCGACTGGCCGACCGCCGGGCGCGGCGCCTGGCCGTTGCCGCCGGCGCCGCGCCAGACGCCGCGCAGCTGGCGCTGGATCTGCGCCGGGTTCGGCAGCGGGGCGAAGCGCTGGCCCGGATCGGCCGGGTTGATATAGGGGTAGTCGGCCTGGCTGACCCAGGGCAGCGAGTCCAGCGGCAGGCGGTAGCCTAAGGGCGAGTCGCCCGGCAGCAGGCGGCAGTGCTCGTCGCGCAGGAACCAGCGGCCGCTCTGCCAGCCGGCACCGTCCACCCGCCGCGCCAGCGGCAGCACCTGGCCGACCACGCGGTCCAGGCCCTGGTCGAACACCTTGCGCAGGCGCTCGCGCTCCAGCGCATCGCTCAGCCGCGAATCGTCCGGGGTGACGTTGTCCGGCAGCTTGCGCTCGCGCCACAGGTAATAGAACCAGTCCTCGTAGGCTGGGAAGACGCACTCGACATCCACATCCAGGCGCGCCGCCAGGGCCGCGAGAAAGTGCGCGGCGGTGTCGGCGTCGGCGCCGTAGCCGCGCGTTTCGTCAGCCAGCAGCCTGGGTTCGTGCCAGATCGGCTCGCCGTCCTGGCGCCAGAAACAGTTCAGCGACCAGCGCGGCAGCTGCTCGCCCGGGTACCACTTGCCCTGGCCGAAGTGCACCAGGGCCTTGGGCGCATAGTGCGCGCGCAGGCGGTGGAACAGCTCGGCGGCCAGGCGCCGCTTGTTCGGCCCCAGCGCGGCGGTGTTCCACTCCTCGTCGTCGGGGTAGTCGAGGGCGACGAAGGTCGGCTCGCCGCCCATGGTCAGGCGCACGTCGTGGCGCTGCAGGTCCTCGTCGATCTGCCGGCCGAGGGCATCGATCGCCTGCCACTGCGCCGCGCTGTAGGGCTTGCTGACCCGCGGCGCCTCCCAGATGCGCTCCACCTGCATCTGGTGCTCGAACTCGCATTCGCACTCGTCCAGCGCGCCGGAAATCGGCGCCGCCGAGGACGGCTCGGGGCTGCAGGCCAGCGGGATATGGCCCTCGCCGGCGAACAGCCCGCTGGTGGGATCGAGGCCGATCCAGCCGGCGCCGGGCAGGTACACCTCGCACCAGGCGTGCAGGTCGGTGAAGTCCTGGTCGGTGCCGGAGGGGCCGTCGAGGGCTTTGACGTCGGCGGTCAGCTGGATCAGGTAGCCGGAGACGAAGCGCGCCGCCAGGCCCAGGTGGCGCAGCAGCTGCACCAGCAGCCAGGCCGAGTCGCGGCAGGAGCCGGAGGCCTTCTCCAGGCTCTGCTCGGGCGTCTGCACGCCCGGTTCCAGACGGATCAGGTAGCGGATATCGCCGGACAGCCGCTGGTTCAGCGCCACCAGAAAATCCACGCTGGCCGTGGGCGCGCGGTCGATGCTGGCCAGGTACTCGGCGAACTTCGGCGTGGCCGCCAGCTTGACCAGGTAGGGCGCCAGCTCGCGCTGCTCGCCCTCGGTGTAGGCGAAGGGAATGCGCTCGGCATAAGGCTCGAGAAAGAAGTCGAAGGGGTTGAACACCGCCATCTCGGCGACCAGATCCACCTCCACCCTGAGCTCGCGGGTCTTCTCGGGGAACACCAGGCGCGCCAGGTAGTTGCCCTGCGGGTCCTGCTGCCAGTTGACGAAGTGCTCGCCCGGCTCGACCTTCAGCCCGTAGGAAAGGATGCGCGTGCGGCTGTGC
This sequence comes from Pseudomonas sp. AOB-7, assembly GCF_003696305.1. Lineage (GTDB taxonomy): Bacteria > Pseudomonadota > Gammaproteobacteria > Pseudomonadales > Pseudomonadaceae > Aquipseudomonas. The sequence goes on from NZ_RFFK01000007.1 coordinate 50,846, forward strand.
GGCGCCGGGCGCAGGCGCACCAGCTGCGGGCCGAGGTTCACCGCACGGTCGTAGCGGTAGTGGGTGACATGGTGCAGCGCGACATGGATCGACACGGCGGCCTCCTGCAAGCCTGGACGACCTGCCAAGCCGCGCAAGACTTATGCCAGGGAACGGGGCGCGCGCCCGCGCGGGCCGTGTCGCAGGGCTCGCGCACCAACGACAGGCCCGCCCGCGCACCAGCGCCGACATCGCGCACCACAATGGCGCGCCGCCACGGCCAATTTGCCGCAAACGACTTCTGCCTTAGACTCCCAGCACTTCTTCGCAAGGACGTGCCCAATGCGCCACCACTCACCCCGCCTGCCCCTGCTCGGCCTGCTCGCCCTGCTGCTCAGCCCGCCGCTCTGGGCCGAAGACCCGCTGCTGGAGTCCTTCGTCGCGGCTGCGCCGGACGCCGGCGAACGCCAGGTGCGCGGCGTGCTGCGCGCGCGCGATCAGGCCGTGCTGTCCAGCGAGCTGCCCGGGCGCATCGTCGAGATGCCGTTCGCCGACGGCCAGGACTTCACCAAGGGCGACGTGCTGGTGCGCTTCGATTGCAGCGCCTACCAGGCCCAGCTCAATGCCGCCCAGGCCGCCGCCCGCGCCGCCCGCGAGGAACTGAGCCACAAGAAGCAGCTGGCCGCGCTCAACTCGGTCGGCCGCTTCGAGGTGGCGCTGGCCGAGGCGCGCCAGGCGCAGGCGCTGGCCGAGGCCCAGGTGTACCAGGTGCAGGTCAAGCGCTGCAGCGTCGTCGCCCCGTTCAACGGCCGCGTGGTGCAGCGCCGCGCCCAGCCGCACGAGAGCGTGGCCAGCGGCACGCCGCTGCTGGAGATAGTCGACAACCGCACCCTGGAGGTGCACCTGCTGGTGCCCTCGGCCTGGCTCGGCCGGCTCGCCCCCGGCCAGCCCTTCGCATTCGTCCCGGACGAGACCGGCGAGCCGCTGCAGGCCGCCGTCAAACGCCTCGGCGCGCGCATCGACGAAGGCAGCCAGACCCTGCTGCTGATCGGCAGCCTGCCGGCGGATGCCCAGGGTCTGCTGGCCGGCATGAGCGGCAGCGCGCGCTTCGCGGAGGCACCATGACCGCGCAGGCGCCGGGCCTGGCCGAGCGAATCGTCGCCCAGTTGCTCAGCCTGGAGCGCCAGGCCCGCGGCGCCGCCACCCTCGACCAACTGGCCTACGCCCTGGTCAACGATGCCCAGCCGCTGTTCGGTTACCGCCACGCCGCCCTGCTGATCGCCGGCAAGGTGCGCGCGCTGACCGCCATCAGCGTGGTGGAGGCCAACGCGCCCTTCGTCGCCTTCGTCGAGAACGCCGCCGCGCAGCTGCACAAGCAGGGGCGCGCGACCCAGGCCCAGGCGGTCGCGACGGACTCGCTGAGCGCCGCGCTGCGCGCCGACTGGCAGAGCCTGTCGGCCGCCGCGGTGTTCTGGCTGCCGCTGCTGGATCGCCAGGGCCAGGTCTTCGGCGGCCTGTGGATCGCCCGCGAGCAGCCCTGGAGCGAGGCCGAACAGGCCCTGCTCGGCCAGCTCGGCGACTGCTACGGCCACGCCTGGCTGGCCCTGCAACCGCGTCAGCCGTGGCGCCTGCGCTGGCCGCGGCGCAAGGTGCTCGGCGTGGCCGCCGCCGTGCTGCTGCTCTTGCTGCTGCCGGTGCGCCAGTCGGTGCTGGCGCCGGCCGAGGTGGTGCCGCTCGGCGGCCAGGTGGTAACCGCGCCGCTGGACGGCGTGATTGCGGAGTTTCTGGTCAAGCCCAACCAGGCGGTGAGCATGGGCGAGGTGCTGCTGCGCTTCGACGCCACTGCCATTCGCGCCCAGGCCGACGTCGCCGAGCGCAGCCTGCAGGTGGCCGAGGCCGAGCTCAAGGCCAACGCCCAGCGCGCCTTCAGCGACGCCGAATCGAGCGCGCGCATCGACCTGTTTGCCGCCCGCGTCGAACAGAAACGCGCCGAGCGCGACTACGCCCGGGAGCTGCTGGCGCGCACCGAGGTACGCGCCGAACGCGACGGCATCGCGGTGTTCGCCGACGCCCAGCGCTGGACCGGCAAGCCGGTGCAGACCGGCGAGCGGCTGATGCAGATCGCCGACCCGACCCGGGCCGAACTGCGCATCGACCTGGCGGTGGCCGACGCGCTGGACTTCCAGCCCGGCGCAGCCATCGCCCTGTTCCTCGACAGCGACCCGCTGCACCGTCACCAGGCGCGCCTGCAACGCCAGGCCTACGAGGCGCAGCCGCTGCCCGGCGGCCAGCTGGCCTACCGCCTGGACGCCGAATTCAGCGCAGCGCCGCCGCGCATCGGCCTGCGCGGCACCGCCAAGCTCTATGGCGCACGCGCGCCGCTGGCGTTCTACCTGCTGCGCCGGCCGCTGGCCGCGCTGCGCCAGACCCTGGGCCTGTAGATGGCCCTGCCGGCGCTGCGCCCCGACCTGCAGCTGTCCAGCGCCGCCCCGGCGCTGGACGGCGCGCCGCAATGGACCCTGGCCGACCCGCTGCGCGGCCGCTACTTCAAGCTCGGCGCCGCGGCCATTCGCCTGCTGCGTCACTGGCCGCTGGGCGATCCCGAACGGGTGCTCGCGGCGGCCAACGCCGAACCCGGCCCACCGCTCGACGAGGCCGAGCTGCAGGAGATGCTGCGCTTTCTCGCCGGCCACGACCTGCTCAGCGCCGCCGACGCGCAGCAGCGCGGCAGCTACGCACAGAAGGCGGCGCAGCAGCGCCAGGGCTGGTGGCAGAGCCTGCTGCACCAGTACCTGTTCTTCCGCATCCCGCTGTGGCGCCCGGACGCCTTCCTCGACCGCACCTGGCCCTGGCTGAAGCGCCATGGTCCGAACCTGCTGCGCATCGGCCTGCCGCTGCTGCTGGGCCTCGGCCTGTTTCTGGTGGCACGCGACTGGGATCGTTTCATCGCCACCTTCCCGCACCTGTTCAGCCTGGGCGGGGCGCTGGCCTTCGGCGTCGCCCTGACCTTCGCCAAGCTGTGCCACGAATTCGGCCACGCCTACATGGCCAAGCGCGCCGGCTGCCGGGTGCAGAGCATGGGCCTGGCGTTCATGGTGCTGCTGCCGATGTTCTACACCGATGTCAGCGATGCCTGGCGGGTCAACCAGCGGCGCTCGCGCCTGCTGATCGGCGCCGGCGGCGTGCTCGCCGAACTGCTGCTGGCGGCACTCGCCCTGCTGGCCTGGTCGCTGCTGCCGGACGGGCCGCTGCGCACTGCCGCCTTCATGCTCGCCAGCGCCACCTGGATCACCACGCTGATCATCAACCTCAACCCCTTCATGCGCTTCGACGGCTACTTCCTGCTCAGCGACCTGTGGGGCGTGGACAACCTGCAGGGGCGCGCCTTCGCCCTGTGCCGCTGGCGTCTGCGCGAGGCGCTGTTCGGCTACGGCGAGCCCGCACCGGAACCCTGGTCGCCGGCCATGCAGCGCCGGCTGCTGTTCTGGGGCTATGGCGCCTGGCTGTGGCGCGCGGCGCTGTTCCTCGGCATCGCCCTGGCGGTGTACCACATGTTCTTCAAGCTGCTGGGCATCTTCCTGATGCTGGTGGAACTGGCCTGGTTCATCGGCCTGCCGATCTGGCGCGAGTGGCAGGAGTGGTGGCAACGCCGCGGGCAGGCGCAGCCGGGCAAGACGCTGCGCGTCGGCGCCGTCCTGCTCGGCCTGCTGGCGGTGCTGCTGGTGCCCTGGCGCAGCGCCGTGGAAGTACCGGCGCTGCTCGAAGCCAGCCGGGTCAGCGCGCTGCATGCGCCACTGGCGGCGCGCCTCAAGCAGCTGCACGCCGGCAACGGCCAGGCGGTGCGCAGCGGCGAGCTGCTGCTGGAGCTGGAGTCCCCCGACCTGGACTCGCGCCAGGCCATAGTCCGCAGCGAAATCGCGATTCTCCAGTTGCAGCTCAAACGCCAGGCCGGGCGTAGCGAGACGGCCGCCGACAGCGCCATCCTCGAACGGAACCTGGCCGCCGCCGTCGCCGAATACCGCGGCCTGGCCGCCCAGCGCCAGCGCCTGCAGCTGCGCGCGCCGCACGACGGCCTGATACGCGACCTGCCGGCAGACCTGGCGCCCGGGCTCTGGCTGTCGCCGCAGCAGCCGTTGCTGCGCGTGGTCGAACAGCAGGTGCGCCTGCGCGGCTACCTGGCCGAAGAGTCGTTGTGGCGCCTCGAACCCGGCAGCAGCGGCCGCTTTATCGCCAGCGCCGACCCGCTGCGCCCGGCGCTGGCGGTGACGCTCGGCGAGGTGGATGCCACCGGTGCCGCCTACCTCGACCAGCCCGCGCTGGCCTCTGACCACGGCGGGCCGATTGCCGTGCGCCGCGACGAGCAGCAACGCGCACAGCCGCTGCAGGCCCAGTACGGCGTGCGCCTGACCGCGCAACAGGCGCTAGCGGCGCCGGCGCAACCGCAACTGGGCGTGGCCATACTCGACGGCCGCCGCGAATCCATCCTCGCCGCCGTCTGGCGCCGGGTCGCCGCCCTGGGGGTGCGCGAAAGCGGTTTTTAAGCACCTGTTCAAAGGGATAGAGAACAGCACCATGGCCCACCACGCACTCCCCGCCTGCTCGCGCCTGCCCCTGCAGATCGAACTGGCAGCGCTGCTCGCCGCCCTCGCGCGGGTGCAGCCCGACGCCTGGCAGCAGCACTTCAACCGCGACTACTACCAGGGCGACTGGAGCGGTGTGACGCTGATCGGCGCCGCGGACGCACCGCTGCCGCTGGCCCCCGGCCGCGGCGCCGCGCAAGCCAGCGCCTGGTGGCAGGAAAACACGGCCTGGCACCAGCTACTCGCCGCCTTCCGCGCCCCGCTGCGCAGCGTGCGCCTGTTGCGCCTGGGCCCCGGTGCGCGCATCCACGAACACTGCGACCCCGACCTGGGCCAGCCCGACGCCGACCTGCGCCTGCACGTGCCGCTGCTCAGCCCGCCCGGGGTGGAATTTCTCCTCGACGGCCTGCAGGTGCCGATGCAGCCCGGCGAATGCTGGTTCCTCGACCTGTCGCGGCCGCATCGGGTGGACAACCCCAGCCGTCAGCCGCGTATCCACCTGGTGCTCGACTGCGCTCCCTGCGACTGGCTGCTGGAGACGATCGGGCGCGGCCTGGGGCAGACCCCGGCGCTGCGCCCGAGCCGCGGGGAGCAGGCCTTCGCCGATTTGCGCGAGAGGCTGGCGCAGCAGCCGGAGCTGGCCGCACACCTGCGCAGCCTGAGCGATACCCGGGACTTCATCGACGCCACCCTGCGCCTGGGCGAGCAACTCGGTCTGCCGTTCTCCGAGGCCGAGGTGCGCCGCGCCATGCGCCAGGGCAAACAGACATGGAACGATCAATGGCGAGCATGAATCGCGCCGTGGACTTCGCCGGCTGGCTGCCGATCCGCACCTGGCTGAGTGCCGGCCAGTGGCGCGTGGACTGGTGCTGGTTCGGCGAGCAACGGCTGAGCCGTCCGTTCTTTCGCGACGATGTCGAGCAGGCCCTGCGGCTGCCCTTCAACCAGGCGCTACGCCGCGAAACAGGCCTGGACGACTTGCTGGCGTGGCAGGCGATCAGCCCGGGGCTGGCGCCCAGTGCCTTTATCTTCCATGCCTCGCGCTGCGGCTCCACCCTGCTGGCGCAGATGCTGGCGGGGCTTGCGCCCAATATCGTGCTGTCCGAACCGCCGCCGCTGGATCGCCTGCTGCGCGCCCATTACCTCGCCCCCGAAGCGGCGGCGCATCAGCCACGCTGGGTCGCGGCCCTGCTGTCGGCCTACGGACAGCGCCGGCGCGGCGACGAGCAGCGCCTGCTGATCAAGCTGGATGCCTGGAATCTGTTCGAGGCCCAGTTCCTGCAGGCACTCTATCCACAGGTGCCGCGCCTGTTCCTCTATCGCGACCCATTGGAAATCGCCGTGTCCCAGCTACGCCAACCCGGCCTGCAGCGCGTTCCCGGCCTGCTCGGACCCTCGGGACTGGAGCGGCCGGACGACCCGCCGTTGTCGCCACAGGAACACACCTGCCGGATGATCGGCCGGATTCTCCAGGGCGGACTGCAGCTGTGCCTGCAACTGGGCGGCGTGCCGGTCAACTACAGCGAACTGCCCGATGCCCTCTGGGGACGCCTGGCGCCGCTGGTCGGCGTGAACGCCGCGGATCTGCCGCGCCTGCAGGAAGTCGCCGCCTTCGATGCCAAGCAGCCGAGCCTGTCCTTCAGCGCCGACAGTCAAGGCAAGCGCGAGTCGGCGGACGCGGCATTGCGCGCGGCGATCGAGCGCTGGGCGGACGAGCCCTACGCAAGGCTGGAGCGCCTGCGCTTGCGCGATGCATAGACTTGTAACGCGCGCGGGCCATACAAGCGTTTGGCAAAAGTACCGGCCCGGGGCAGTAAATACTGGCGATCCGCCTGCAGCTTCGCTAACCTCGGCCGGACTAGCGCCGTATAAATGAATAACAAATGGCCGCCCCGACGCGGGGCAACCCGCAGGGACGCTCACCTCATGCCGACTTTCGAGTTGAACCTCCGCCCCATCGCCGACGCCGACCTGGCGTTCTTGCAGGCGCTGTATGCCAGCACCCGCGCCGATGAAGTGGCGCAGCTACCCTGGGACAAGGCCAGCAAAGACGCCTTCCTCGCCCAGCAGTTCACCGCCCAGCACCAGTACTACAAGGCGCATTATCAGGGCGCGGCTCTCTCGCTGATCTGCATGGGCGAATGCGCCATCGGTCGGCTGTATATCTTCCGTGGCCCGACCACGCTCAATCTCATCGACATCTCCCTGCTGCCCGAATGGTGCGGCCAGGGTATCGGCAGCCATTTCTTGCGCGCCTTGACCGACGAGGCGGACGCCACCGGGAAGACCATCCGTCTTTTCGTCGAGCCGACCAATCCAGCCAGACGCCTGTATGAGCGTTGCGGATTCGGGGTCACCGGCTCCAATCACATCTACTTGCAGATGCAGCGCACGCCAGCGCCTGCCCTGGCGGTGTCGGCATGAGCCTGGTACCGAGCTTCGCGGAGCTCGAGCGCCATCTCCAGCGGGACTGGCGGCTGCGCTGGGACGAGGGTCAGGGGCTCGCCATCACCTTGCTGGAAGTGGCCGAAGGCGCCGCGATGAACGCTCGCTACCACTGCTACAACGCCGTCTTCGCCCAGCCCGCGGGCGTCCAGTTGCCCCAGCACGGTTACCGGCTCTGCAGCCCTGAGGGCGCCGAGTGGCAGGTCATGCTGACGCCCATCGGCCCGGACGAGGACGGCGACCGCCACCTGCTGCAGGCCATTTTTCATGTGAAGCGCGATGGCACCGTCGCTACCCAGCTCTAGCACGACAACACTGCCGCGAGTGCGGCTTCATCAAGGAGAGATACAGCAATGAGCGATCCATTTCTGGGCGAGATTCGCATGGTCGGTTTCAACTTCGCGCCGAGGGGCTGGGCGATGTGCCAAGGACAGCTGCTGAGCATTGCGCAGAACAACGCGCTGTTCGCACTGCTGGGCACCCTCTACGGCGGCGACGGCCAGACCACCTTCGGCCTGCCGGACTACCGCGGCCGTAGCCCGGTAGGCATGGGACAGGGGCCGGGCCTGAGCACGGTCGTCCAGGGAGAGATGGCGGGCACCGAGAACGTCACCCTGACCCTCAACCAGATGCCGATGCACAACCATGTCGCGACGGCCTCGGCGAGTTCGGCTACGGCGCAGGTCGCTATCCCTGCCGCCACCACCGGTACCACCCAATCCACCCCGGGGACGACCACCGTGCTGGGACCGATCGCAGCGGGCGGCCGAGCCGGGACGCTGTATTGCACCGGAGCAGCCGATACCACGCTGGCTCCGTTCAACACCGCCGTGAACGTTCCGGCGCCGACCGTCACGGTCAATGCCTCGGGTGGTAGCCAGCCAATCTCGGTACTGAACCCGTTTCTCGGCACCAACTTCGTCATTGCACTGGAAGGCATCTTCCCATCGCGCAACTGATCCCTTCTGTGGATCGGTAACAGGAACAAGGTGAAAGCCCGGCTTTCCCCGATTTTGCATGCTGTAGGAGGTTCACTATGTGGTGGAGAAAGACTGCGACCGCTCGACCAGCCGAACTGCCGGCCAGAAGCGCACTGGCCATGGCGCTGGAACCGCGCATGCTGTTCGACGGCGCAGTCGCCGCCACGGTGGCAGAAACGGCTACTGTCGTGCCCTCCGCCGATGCGGCCCACGCCCCGGCCTCCGGCCAGGACACCTACACCGGCAGCGAAAACCTCGCCACCACTCCGGCCGGCACGACGGACAACCGCCAGGAGGTGGTATTCGTCGACAGCAGCGTCAAGGATTACCAGCAATTGGTGTCCGCCTTGAAACCCGGTACCGAGGTCGTGGTACTGGATGGCAGCCAGGATGGTTTACGACAAATCGCCGACTACCTGGACGGACGTCGCGACATCGATGCCATACACGTGTTCAGTCATGGCGATGCCGGCAAAGTGCAGTTGGGTAACGTCTGGATCGACGATGCCTACGTCGCCGCCAACAACGCCCTGCTGGCAGATATTGGCAGTGCCCTGAACTCTTCCGGCGATATTTTGTTGTATGGCTGCCATGTCGGGGCCGATGGCAGTGGCGTGAATTTCATCCAGTCACTGGCTGCGGCGACCGGCGCCGACATAGCCGCTTCGACCGACCCAACTGGCGCCGCCGATAAAGGCGGTGATTGGGTACTCGAAGCGACTCGGGGAAGTGTGGAAACTGTCTCGCTGAACATTGGTTCATATTCGGGCTTACTTGCAGCCTTCAGTGATAATTTCACTACTAACCCAGGCACTACTAGCAATAGCTTTGACCGCACGCTTGGCGGTGTGTCTTACACCTATACATTCACTGCCGATGGTGACGGTGGCGCTGCTGGGGGCGGACTGGCATTTGATAATTTCGGCTCAGGCGGCTCTGCTGCCATGACGCTTTTATCATCAGCCTTTAATACCAGCACTACCGAGCGCGTGACCGTTACGCGCACAGACCTTGCAGATTTCACCTTTACCAGTATCTACATTGATAATCCGGGCGGTAACGAGAGTGTCACCGTAGGCGGCTATCTAAATGGGGTACTTGTAGGATCTGCTCAGGTATTCACAACGGGCACTACAACCCTGAACTTTGGAGGTATCAGGGTCGATGAGGTACGGCTTACCTCTACAGATTTCTTTGGTTTGGCAATTGACGATTTTACTGGCGATACCAATCCGCCAAACTCCGCTCCAATCATCAACAACCTCAATGGCAACTCCGCCACCTTTGTCGAAGGTGGCAGCCCCGTGCTGCTGGACGAAAACGCAGATGCCACGGTGACCGACAGCGACTCGGCCAACTTCGATACGGGTAATGTCACCGTCTCGATCATCAGCAACGGCGTCGCAGCGGAGGACGTGCTGTCCATCCGCAATCAGGGTACCGGCGCCGGCCAGATCGGCGTATCCGGCTCGGCCATCACCTTTGGTGGTACGCAGATCGGTACCTACGCAGGTGGCACTGCCGGCAACAGCCTGGTCATCACACTCGACGGCGATGCCACCCCCGCAGCCGTTCAGGCGCTGGTACGCAACCTGACCTACTCCAACAGCAATAACGATAACCCCAGTAGCGCAGCACGTACCGTGCGGATCACCGTCAGCGACGGCGATGGTGGTACCAGCAACAATGCCGATGTCACGGTCAATGTCACCCCGGTCAACGATCTCCCAACTGTGGCCAATGCGATTCCCAACCAGAATGCCAGCGAGGATGCGGCCTTCAATTTCCAGTTCGCCGCCAACACCTTCAACGACGTGGATGTCAGCGGTGCCCTGACTTATACCGCGCAACTGGCTGGCGGCGGCGCTCTGCCCGCCTGGCTCAGTTTCGATGCCGCCACCCGCACCTTCAGCGGCACGCCGGGCAATGCCGATGTCGGCACGCTGAGCATCGATGTCATCGCCAACGACGGCAACGGCGGCAGCGTTACCGATACCTTCGACATCGTCGTGGCCAATACCAACGATGCCCCCACCGTGGCCAACGCGATCCCCAATCAGAATGCCACCGAGGAAGCGGCCTTCAGCTTCCAGTTCGCCGCCAACACCTTCAACGACGTGGATGCCGGCGACACCCTCAGCTACAGCGCGCAACTGGCCGGTGGCGGCGCCCTGCCCGCCTGGCTCAGCTTCGACCCAGTCACCCGTACCTTCAGCGGCACGCCGGGCAACGGCGATGTCGGCACGCTGAGCATCGATGTCATCGCCAGTGACAGCAATGGCGGCAGCGTTACCGACACCTTCAATATCCTGGTGGCCAACACCAACGACGCCCCCACGCTGGCCAATGCCATTGCCAACCAGAATGCCAGCGAAGACACGGCCTTCAATTTCCAGTTTGCCGCCAACACCTTCAACGACATGGATGCCGGCGACACCCTGAGCTACAGCGTACAACTGGTCGGCGGCGGCGCCCTGCCCGCCTGGCTCAGCTTCGATGCACTCACCCGGACATTCAGCGGCACGCCAGGCAACGCCGATGCCGGCACGCTGAGCATTGAGGTGATCGCCAGCGACGGCAATGGCGGCAGCGTTAGCGATACCTTCGACATCGTGGTCAGCGCCGTCAACGATGCACCGACCGTTACGGCCCCAGCCTCCATAATCGTCAGCGAAGACATGCCAACCGCGTTGACCGGTATCAGCTTCAGCGACGTCGATGCCGGCACCTCCCCGGTGACAGTCACCCTGTCGGTCCCCAGCGGCAGCCTGAGCGCTACCAGCGCCGCAGGCGTCACCGTCGGCGGCACCAGCAGCGCCATGACCCTGACCGGCAGCATTAGCGATATCAACACGTTTATCTCCGCTGCTGGTGTTGTATTTACCACCGCCAGCAACGCCACCTCGGACGTCACGCTGACCATCGAGATCGACGATGGCGGCAACACCGGCAGCGGTGGTGCACAAACCGACAGCACCACGGTGACCCTGGATGTCAGCGCGGTGAACGATGCCCCGGTCAACTCGCTGCCCGGCGCGCAGAACGTCGATCAGGATGCCAGCCTGGTCTTCAGCAGCGGCAACGGCAACCTGATCAGCATCGGCGACGTGGATGCCGGTTCCAACACCGTCGAAGTGACGCTGAGCGCCAGCAATGGTCTGCTGACACTCAGCGGCACCACGGGCCTGACATTCACTACGGGCGATGGTACTGCTGACGCCAGCATGACCTTTAGCGGCAGCATCAGCGACATCAACAACGCCCTGAACGGCCTGACCTTCAGCCCCACCGCAGGCTACAACGGTGCCGCCAGTCTCCAGATCACCACTGACGACCAGGGTTGGAGCGGCAGCGGCGGTGCACAGAGCGACAGCGACACGCTCGTTATCACGGTCAACAGCCTCAACCCGCGGATAACCGATGTCAGCGCCTCCACGCCGGATGGCAGCTACAAAGCGGGCGATACCATCACCATCACCACCACCTTCAACCAAGCGGTGACGGTCGATACCACTGGCGGCACGCCCACATTGCTGCTGGAGACAGGTCTGACCGACCGCATCGCGACCTATGTGTCCGGCTCCGGCAGCAACACCCTGACCTTCAGCTACACGGTACAGGCCGGCGACCTCAGCGCCGACCTGGATTACCAGTCCACGGCAGCCCTGGCACTCAACGGCGCGACCATCCAGAACGCTACCGCCGACAATGCCGTTCTGACCCTGCCGACCCAGGGCACCGCTGGCTCCCTGAGTGCCAACAAGGCACTGGTGGTAGACGGCGTACGCCCGACAGCCAGCATCCTGGTCGACGATACTGCCCTGGCTGTCGGCGAAACCGCCACGGTGACCATCACCTTCAGCGAAGCGGTGACCGGGCTGACCACGGCCGACTTCATCGTCGCCAACGGCAGCCTCAGCAATCTGTTCACCTCGGACAACATCACCTACACCGCTACCCTGACGCCGAGCGCCAACGTCACCGACTCCAGCAACCTGATCACCCTAGACAACACCGGGGTAATCGACCTGGCAGGCAACACCGGCAGCGGCACCACCGACTCCAACAACTACGCCATCGATAGCCAACGCCCGACGGCGACCATCGTGGTCAGCGACACCGCGCTCTCCATCGGTGAAACCGCCACGGTGACCATCGTCTTCAGCGAAGCGGTGACCGGGCTGACCACGGCCGACTTCATCGTCGCCAACGGCAGCCTCAGCAATCTGTTCACTTCGGACAACATCACCTATACCGCCACCCTGACGCCCGATGCCGCTGTGGAAGACCCCAGCAACCTGATCACCCTGGACAACACAGGCGTGCAGGATGCGGCAGGCAACGCCGGAACCGGCTCCAGCGATTCCAACAACTACCAGATCGATACCCTGCGCCCCGATGCGCTCAGCATCGTCGTCAGCGACAGCGCACTGGCAGCGGGCGAAACCGCTACGGTGACCATCACCTTCAGCGAAGCGGTGACCGGCCTTGCGGCGAATGATTTCACCGTCGCCAGCGCTGTGCTGAGCAACCTCACCAGCGCCGACGGCGGCATCACCTGGACTGCAACCCTCACCCCCAATGCCAGTGTGGAAAATGCCAGCAACCTGATCACCCTGAATAAAACCGGCGTGGTGGATGCGGCAGGTAACGCCGGCAGCGGCACCAGCGATTCCAACAACTACGCCATTGATAACCTGGCCCCCGTCAACAGCCTGCCCGTCGGGCAAATCACCGATACCGTTACCCCGCTGGTATTCAGTAGCGGCAACGGCAATGCGATCACGGTGAGCGATGGCAGCAACCTGACGGTCGTCATCTCCGTCGGCAGCGGCACCTTGACCGCCACCTCCGGCGGCACGGCGGGAATCATTAACAACGGCACAGGCACCGTGACCATCACCGGCACGGCGGCTGAAGTGAATGCCGCTCTGCAAGGGCTGACCTACACCCCCAACGGCGCGGGCGTCCAGACCCTCAGCATCCAGACCACCGACACTGTCGGCAATGTGGATAGCGATAACCTGGCGATCACCGTCAACAACGCCACCTTGCTCGTCACCTCCAACCTGGATACCGGCGACGACGCAAGCGCAGGCGGCAGCTTTGCCGCCGACCAGGCAGACGGCGGCGGCCTGAGCCTGCGCGAGGCACTGCATTGGGCACGCGCAGGCGACACTATTACCTTTGACCTGGACGCAAGCACAGCCGGTAACCAGGGTGGAAGCATCACCCTCAATGGCACCCAACTCCAGATCAACTATTCCAATATCAAGCTTGATGGCGACCTGAATGATGACGGCGTGGCCGATGTAACCATCTCCGCCAACAACGCCAGTCGGGTGATGGCTATTAGTAACAGCCTGAGTGGTGTTGAGATAACGGGCCTGACCCTGACCCAGGGTTCAACCGCAGGCGGTGGCGGAGCGCTCCAGATAGGTTTCAGCTCCAGCGTCACCGTGCGCGACTCGAACCTCACCAACAGTACCGATGCGGGTCTGGGCGGTGGCGGTGTTTATGGTGCCAGTGCAACCCTCACCATGATCAACAGTACCGTGAGCGGCAACACCAGTAGCACCTTCGGCGGCGGCATACGCATTGTGGGCTCCGGCGGCACACTTAACCTCATCAATAGCACTGTCAGTGGCAATACCACCACCGGTGCTAGCGCGCATGGCGGCGGTATCCAGTATGGCGCTACTGGCAGCCTGACTATTATCAACAGCACCATCAGCGGCAATGCCGCTACAGGAGCAACATCCCTCGGCGGCGGCCTCAGGATCACCTCCGGCACAGCCTTCATCTACAACAGCACCATTGTAGGAAACGCATCAACCGACGCAGGTGGCGGTGTCCACGCCAATGGCAACGATACCTTTGTGAATACCGTGGTTGCGGGCAATACCTCCGGTGCCGGTGCGACAGCAGGTGTCAGTGGTTCACCCCTGGCGACTGGCGGCACGGCAGACGATGTCGGCGGCACTATCGAAACTGCCACCAACAGTTATTTTGGTAGCAACGTTGCTATCGCTACCAATAACAGCAGCCTGAACAACCAGGGCACCAGCAACCTGTTACTGGGCAACCTGGCCAACTACAACGGCAGTGCCATACAAACCCACCGTCCGCAAACCGGCAGTGCGCTGCTCGAAGCCGGTAGCAATGCCAATTTGCCCGCCGATGCCTTCGACCTAGACGGCGACGGCAATACCACCGAGGCACTGCCAGTCGATGCCAATGGCGATCAGCGCGTCAGCGCTACCGTGGATATCGGCGCGGTAGAAGGTAATGCCGTACCGGTGCTGACGGGCGTCAATGGCGGCGGCACCTTTGTCGAGAACGGTAGCGCCATCGTGATCGATAGCGATGCCAGCATGAGCGATGACGACCTCGACCTGCTCAATGGCGGCAACGGCGATTACCACGGCGCCTCGCTGGTGATCGTGCGCAATGGCGGCGCCCTGGCCAGCGACAGCTTCGGCTTCAACGCTGGCAACGGCATCAGCCTCTCCGGCAACAACCTGGTGAAAAATGGCCAGATCATCGCCAGCTTCAATACCGCCACGGCCGGCCAGTTGACCATCGCCTTCACCAACGCCAACGGCGAAACTCCGACCCGGGCCGACGTGAATGCAGTACTGCGCCAGCTGACCTACCGCTCGACCAGCGAAGCCCCGACCAGTAGCGTCGACCTCGACATCCGCTTCAACGATGGCGCCGGCGCCAATGCCACCCAGACCGCCAGCCTCAATATCACCGCGATCAACGACGCGCCCAGCCTCGTCGCTACCGGTGGTACGCCCACCTATACCGAGAACGGCAGCGCCGTCGACCTGTTCAGCGGCGTGATCATCGACACTATCGAGGCCGGCCAGAGCATCACCGGTCTGACCCTGACCGTCGCCAACCTGGTCAACGGTGCCAGCGAGATCCTGATTATCGACGGCACCGCGATCAGCCTGAGCAATGGCAACAGCGGCATCACCAGCGGCGGCAACTCGATCACTTACAGCGTCAGTCTGAGCGGTGGCACCGCCACCCTCACCCTCATCCAGGCAGGCGGCCTGAGCGCGGCCAACGCCCAGGCGCTGATCGATGGCATGAGCTACCGCAACAGCAGCGAGGCACCCAGCGGCGGCAACCGCGTGGTCACCCTGACCAGCATCACCGATAGCGGCGGCACCGCCAATGGCGGCGTAGACACCAGCGCCAGCAACATCGCGGCCAGCGTCTCCGTCGTGGCGGTAAACGATGCACCGACGATCACAGCTTCCGGTTCCATCGCCATCAGCGAAGACGTACCCAGCGCACTGATCGGCATCAGCTTGAGCGACGTCGATGCCGGCACCTCGCCGGTAACGGTCACCCTATCGGTCCCCAGCGGCAGCCTGAGCGCCACCAGTGGCAGCGGCGTCAGCGTCGGCGGTACCGCCAGCGCCATGACCCTGACCGGCAGCATTGCCAATATCAATGCCTTCATCGCCGCCGCCGGCGTCAGCTTCACCACGGCCGGCAACGCCACCGCCGACGTTACCCTGACCGTCACTATCGACGACGGCGGCAACAGCGGCAGCGGCGCTGGGCAAACCGACAGCGCCACGCTGACCCTGGCGGTAACCGCGAGCAACGACGCGCCGGTGAACAACCTGCCCGCTCCGCAGAGCCTCGCTCAGGGCGGCAGCCTGGTCTTCAACGCTGGCAACGGCAACCTCATCAGCATCGCCGATGTTGACGCTGGCAGCAGCAACCTGCAAGTCACCCTGACCGCCAGCAATGGCCTGCTCACCCTGGGTAACCTCGCCGGACTCAGCTTCACCGCTGGCGACGGTACGGCCGATGCCACCTTGACGTTCACCGGTACCCTGACGGCGATCAACAATGCGCTGAACGGCCTGCTCTTCACCCCCACCGCCGCCTTCAGCGGTCCGGCCAGCATCCAGATCAGCACCAGCGACCTGGGCAATAGTGGAGCAGGTGGCGCCCAGACGGATACCGACACCCTGGCCATCACCGTCACCCCGATCAATCCGGTGATCACCGATATCGCCGTGCTCAACCCGAACGGCAGCTACAAGCTAGGCGATGTCATCAACCTGACCGTCACCTTTGACCAGGCGGTGATCGTCGACACTGCCGGGGGCGTGCCCACGCTGCTACTGGAAACCGGTCTGATCGACCGCACCGCGGTATTCGTCTCCGGCTCCGGCAGCAACACCCTGACCTTCCGCTACACCGTGCAAGCCGGCGATCTCAGCGCCGACCTGAACTATCAGTCCAGCGCGGCCCTGACGCTAAACGGCGGCAGCATTCGCAACGCCGGCAACAGCGACGCGATCCTCAGCCTGCCGGCCACCGGCAGTGTCGACTCCATCGCCGGGCAACACGACATCGTCGTCGACGGCGTGGTCCCCACTGTCGCCAGCGTCAGCGTGCCGGTGGGGGTGCAGTACAACGCCGGCGACACCTTGACCTTCGTGGTCAACGTCAGCGAAACCGTCATCGTCAACGGCACCCCGCGCCTGGCCATCGACATAGGCGGCAGCACGGTGTTCGCCGATTACGTGGCCGGCTCAGGCAGCGCAACCCTGGTGTTCCAGTACAGCGTCCGGCCCGGGGACAACGACGCCGACGGTATCGCCGTCAGCGGCCTGCTCAGCAATGGTGCGACCCTGCGCGACGCCAGCGGCAATGCCTTGACCCTGGCGCTGAACAATGTCGGCGACAGCAGCGGCGTGATCGTCGACACCACCGCGCCCAGCGCCAGCGCCATCATCGCGGTCGCCCATGCGCAGACCAATGCCGGTAGCCTGCGCTACACTGTCATCTTCAACGAGGCCGTAAGCGGCGTGGATCTCGGCGACTTCAGCCTGGTCACCAGCGGCAACGCCAGCGGTACCCTGGGCAGCCTGGTGCAGATCGACAGCCGTACCTTCCAGATCACCGTCACCAACGTGGCCGGCAGCGGCACCCTGGCGCTGGCCTTGAACGCCAACGGCAGCGCCATCACCGATGCCGCCGGCAACCTGCTCGTCACCGGCCTGGTCGGGCAGGCCTACAGCCTGGCGCAAAGCGAAGGCGATCCGGAGTTCCGCGTCAATCCGCCGAGCAACGTCGTCGATATCCCGAGCGCGTCGCCGCAGCCCGTCCTGCCGAGCCTGCCGCCGGCGCTGAGCACCTCGCCGCTGCTGCCGCCGCCGTTGTTCGAGGTACCGACCCTGGGCAGCGGCATTCCGACCCTGGGCAATATCTTCATCAACCAGAACGTCCTGGCACCCAGCTACATCGCACAGGTCTTCGCCAGTTCCAGCGATGCTGGCGGCGACGGCTCGGGCAGAGGCTTCCTCGGCTTCGGCGGCGGTGATGGCGGCGTGTTCGGTTCCAGCAGCCTGTCCAGCATCTTCGGCAGCGACGCCTTGCAGGAGAGCGAGCCGCTGGAAGTCTTCGACGGCAAGAAATGGGGCGGCGGCAGCGCTGGTGCCATCTTCGGCGCACCGACGCTGGGCCAGCAACTGCACGACCTGCGCGAGGGCGAACAGCGTCAGCTGCGCGAACTGGCCCATGCCCTGCAAGAGGTCGCGGCGGCCCAGCCGCCGGCCTGATCCACAACGCATAACAACGACAAACCAGTGAGTCGGTGCCGTAACAAGGGGGCGGCCCAAGGATGAAGAAGAGCCACACACTATTCGCGGTCAGCCTACTGAGCCTGGCCATCAGCGGTTGCGCAGTGACCAGCCAGCCCATCGAACGCAGTGCCAGCGAGCAGCGGGCGCAGAGCGACCTGCAGGCCATGTTCGCCGATCAGGAGCCGCTCAGCGGCCCGCTGACCCTGCACGAAGCCATGGCCCGCGCGGTGAAGTACAACCTCGAGGCGCGCCTGAAGCTGATGGAAGAAGCCATGGCCCAGCGCCAGGTCGACCTGGCCAGCTTCGACATGCTGCCGCGCATGGCGCTGTCGGCCGGTTATGCCGGGCGCAGCAACGTCAGCGCCTCCAGCAGCCAGAGCGTCGAGACCGGTACCCAGTCGCTGGAACCCTCCACCTCGCAGGATCGCGACCGCGGCGTCGCCGATCTGACCATGGTGTGGAACGTGCTGGACTTCGGCGTCAGCTACGTCAGCGCCAAGCAGCAGGGCGACCAGCGCCTGATCGTGCAGGAGCGCCGGCGCAAGGTGGTGCACACCATCATCCAGGACGTGCGCTCCGCCTACTGGCGCGCCGTGGCCGCCGACCGCCTGCTGAGTCAGATCGACAGCCTCATGACCCGCGTGGCCCAGGCCCGCGACAACAGCCAGCGCCTGAGCGAGCAGCGTATCGGCGATCCGATCCAGGCACTGAGCTACCAGCGCGCCCTGATCGAGGCCACCCGCCAGCTGGAGGAGCAGCGCCGCGCGCTGTCGCTGGCCAAGACCGAACTGGCCACCCTAATCAACCTGCCCCTGGGCACCGAGGTCGAACTGGCCCCCGATGCCGGCTATCAGGTGCCGGAACTCAAGGTCGAGTTCGACCTGCTCGAGCAGGAGGCCCTGGCCAGCCGCCCCGAGCTGCGCGAACAGGACTACCAGGCACGTATCAGCGCCGCGGAAACGCGCAAGGCCATGCTGCGCCTGCTGCCGGGCCTGGAGTTCTCCGCCGGCGGCCACTACGACAGCAACTCCTTCCTGGTCAACCAGAGCTGGGCCGACTATGGCGTCAAGGTCACCTGGAACCTGTTCAACGTGCTCTCCGCGCCGGCTGCCATCGACGTGGCCAAGGCAGGTCAGGACGTGGCCGATGCCCGCCGCCAGGCGATGTCGATGGCCATCCTGGCGCAACTGCATGTGGCCAACGCCAATTTCCGCGAGGCCCAGCGCCAGTTCCAGACCAGCCAGCAGTTGGCCGGCCTCGACGGGCAGATCGTCGAGCAGTTGCGCAACCGCTACCAGGCTCAGGGCATCGGCGAGCTGGAGCTGATCCAGGGCGAGCTCAACACCCTGCAGGCCGACCTGCGCCGCGACCTGGCCTATGCCGAATTGCGCAACAGCTATGGTCAGCTGTTCGCCAGCGTCGGCCTCGACCCGCTGCCGGAGAGCATCGCCTCCGACCGCATCGAGGATATCGCCGCGGCCCTGGCCAACCGCGAGGCGCAGTGGCAGGCCGGCCAGCTGTAACGGTTCAGCATTCGCCGTCCAGGCTGGCGATCCAGCGGTCGATCAGCTCCAGCCCCTCGCGATGGACACTGGAGCGGCCCAGCTCGGGCATCATGATGCTGGGGTCGGTGCTGTGCAGGCGAAAACTCAGCACCGATTTCTCCGGCGCACCGGGGTGGATATCCACCAGGCGGTCGCCGGAGCCCTTGCCCGCCGCCACCGGTTGCTTGCACAGGCCATAGGCGATGCCCAGCGGTGTATCCGGGTCGAGATAGAGCCCGGAGGTGCGCCCCGGCCCCTCGCGGTTGTGGCAGTGCGCGCAGTTGGCGTCCAGGTAGCTGCGCGCCTGCGCCTGCACCCCCTCCCCCGCACGCGGCTTGCCCCACAGGGCGTTTTGCGGCACCTCGGCCAGGTCGCGCGGCAGCCCCTGCAACAGGCCCGCGGCCTGCCAGCGCTGCAACTGGTTGGCCAGCCCCTCGGCGTAGGCGAAATCCTTGTTCAACTGGCGCGCCTTCGGCCCCAGCGGCGCCACGCCCTTGCCTGCCTGCTCCTCGTGGCAGCCGGCGCACTGATTGGCATCCGGCACCTGGTAGTCGACCGCCAGCACCTCGCCGCGCTCGTCATGCAGTCGCAGATCGAAGCTGGCGCCGGCCCAGTCCAGGGTCGCCTCGCGCTGGGCGGCGTCCCACACATAGGGCAGCGTCACCCAGCCCTGCTCCTGGCGCAGCAGGATACGCGTCTCGATCAGCCGCACCCGCTTCAGCTCGACCGCCTCGGCGCCCTGCTGCTCGCTGCGCAGCAGGCGGCCCTGGGCATCGCGCGGGTAGTAGAAGGTCTTGCTCAGCACGGTGCCGACGGGATAGTCGAAGCGCGCCTCGGCGTACTGCGCCTGGCTGCCCGCGGGCATCCAGAGGGTGCGCAGCTTGTGCGCGTAGTCGGTGAACAGCGGCGTATTGAGGTCGTAGGGCAGCACGCCGGCGGCCGGCTGCAGCCGGCCGTCGCGTTGCTCCAGTACGCCCCAGGCGCTGAGTAGCTCGGGATAGTCCTCGCCGCTGGGCAGATGCAGCGGAGCCCGCTGCTGCTCGCAGGCGCCGAGCAGCAGTGCGGCGATCACCAGCCAGCCACGCATCATGCGTCCTCGCCCGCCTCGGCCAGCGCCGCCTGCAGCTCCACCGCCGGCAGGCGCGGCAGTTCGCAGCGGTGCGGCGCCATGTCGGTGCTGATGTTGCTGTAGCCGCCGGGGCCGTCGACGTTGACGATGCCGGCGTCGCCGTTGTCGATGCAGATCGCCAGCTGGGCCGGCAGCTTGCCGTCCACCAGCTTGTCCGGGTTGACGTAGCCGTCCCAGAGAATGTCCGGCAGACGGCCGTTGAGCCCGAACTTGGCCAGCTTCAGCGCCTTCAGCTCGAGGTTGTCCGGGCTGTCGCCGCCCGGGCCGAAGCGGTTGCCGTGGATATGGATGGCTTCCGGATAGGGGTCGAAATCCTCCTCGGTGGAGAGGTCGCTGTAGCCGGTGCTGAAGTAGCTGCTGACGATGACGTTGGCGGTGCGGTGCTCGCCGATGTCGTTGTCGAAGATCTCCACCTGGTCGTTGGAGTTGATCACCACCCCCGAGCCGGCCGGAATGCTCGCCACCGGCGTGCCCTTGTGCCCGAAGTTCTTGTGGTTGTTGCCCTCGACCCTGTTGCGGTAGACCCGCGTGGTATGCCCCGGCTGCGGCAGGTTGGGCATGTTGAATACCAGGATGCCGCCGGTATTGCCGGTGGCGAGGTTGTCATGGACGTCGGCACCGATGGTGTTCTCGATCTCGATGCCGGCGACGTTGCGCTCGGCGCGGCTGTTGCGCACCACCACGTTGCGCGACTGGCCGACGTAGATACCGGCGTCCGAGGCGCCGATGGCCACCACGCCGTCGACCAGCACGTTCTCGGTCTGCACCGGGTAGATGCCGTAGGCGCCGTTTTCGGTGGCCGGGCCGTTGGTCCACTCGGTGCGTACGCGGCGGATGATGATGTTCCTGCCGCCGACCACCTTGAGCGCGTCGCCCTTGCTGTCCTCCAGGGCCAGGTCCTCGATGGTGAAGTCCGAGGCGTTCACCAGCAGCCCCTCGGCGCCGGACTTCTGCCCCTTGAAGTTGAGGATGGTGCGATCCATGCCGGCGCCCCTGAGGGTCACGCCGCTGACCTTGAGGCTCAAGCCGCGATCGAGCTGAAAGGTACCGGCGGGAATCTCGATCACCTCGCCCGGCTTGGCCTTGATCAGCCGGGTCTGCAGCTGCTTCTGGAAGTCCAGATCGGCCGCGGGCGGCGGCGACTCGCTGCAAGCGGCGAGCAACAGGGACAGGGCGAGCAGGGATGGCGCGGCACTACGCATGACGGACTCCGGCGTTGTTCTTATATTTTGGAACTATAGTTCCAAATAGAGCGCAAACCAAGCCGGTCGCTGGGCAGGAGCGGCTTTAGCCGCGAATCCAGACCCCAGGCAGCAGATAGGACAACGCCAGCACGAGGCTGGCGTTGCGATGCTAGCGCGGCGCTACCGGGCGCGGCTTCTTCTTTCCGCCGCCCCCGGCCTTGCCGCCCTTCTTCTGCTCCTGCAGCTTGGCGAAGGCCGCCGCCTTGGCCTGCTCGCGCTTGTCCCAGGGCTTGCTGCCGTCGCTGGCGCGCGGCGGCAGGCCGTTGTGCTGGGTGAGCATCTTGCCGCCAGCCCCCGCCTTCTTGCTGCCGGCCGGCGTCGAGTTCTTGCGCCGCGCGCTGTGGTACTCGTCGACCTGCGGCTGGTGCGCCGGGATCAGCTGGTGCTTGCCGGGCCCGATCAGGTCGCTGCGCCCCATGCTGGTCAGCGCCTCGCGCAGCAGCGGCCAGCCCTTGGGATCGTGATAGCGCAGGAAGGCCTTGTGCAGGCGGCGCTGCTGCTCGCTCTTGACGATGGTCACGCCGTCGCTCTTGTAGGTGACCTTGCGCAGCGGGTTCTTGCCCGAGTGGTACATGGCGGTGGCGGTGGCCATCGGCGAGGGATAGAAGGCCTGCACCTGGTCGGCGCGAAAACCGTTGCGCTTGAGCCACAGGGCGAGGTTGAGCATGTCCTCGTCGGTGGTGCCCGGGTGCGCGGCGATAAAGTAGGGGATCAGGTACTGCTCCTTGCCCGCCTCCTTCGAGTACTTCTCGAACATCTGCTTGAAGCGGTCGTAGCTGCCGATCCCCGGCTTCATCATCTTGTCCAGCGGGCCACGCTCGGTGTGCTCCGGCGCGATCTTCAGATAGCCACCGACGTGGTGAGTGACCAGCTCCTTGACGTACTCGGGTGACTCCACCGCCAGGTCGTAGCGCAGGCCCGAGGCGATCAGGATCTTCTTCACCCCGGGCAGCGCGCGCGCCTTGCGGTACAACTCGATCAAGGATGAGTGATCAGTATTGAGGTTCTCGCAGATGCCAGGGAACACGCACGACGGCTTGCGGCAGTGCTTCTCGATCTCCGGGTCCTTGCAGGCGATGCGGTACATGTTGGCGGTCGGCCCGCCGAGGTCGGAGACCACGCCGGTGAAGCCCGGCACCTTGTCGCGCATTTCCTCGATCTCGCGGATGATCGAGTCGTGCGAACGGTTCTGGATGATGCGGCCCTCGTGCTCGGTGATCGAGCAGAAGGTGCAGCCACCGAAGCAGCCGCGCATGATGTTCACCGAGAAGCGGATCATCTCGTAGGCCGGGATCTTCTCCTTGCCATAGGCCGGGTGCGGCACGCGCGCATAGGGCATGCCGAACACGTAGTCCATTTCCTCGGTGGTCATGGGGATGGGCGGCGGGTTGAACCAGACGTCCACCTCGCCATGCTTCTGCACCAGGGCGCGGGCGTTGCCCGGGTTGGTTTCCAGGTGCAGCACGCGGTTGGCGTGAGCATAGAGCACCGGGTCGTTGCGCACCTTCTCGAAGGACGGCAGGCGAATCACCGTCTTGTCGCGGGTCATGCGCGGGCTTTCGAGTATCTGCACGACCTTGGCTTCGTTGGGGTCTTCAACAGGCCCCTTCTCCTGCTCGATGGCGCAGGCGGCGGTGTCCTGGGTGTTGACGTAGGGGTTGATGATCTTGTCGATGCGCCCCGGGCGGTCGATGCGGGTGGAGTCGACCTCGAACCAACCCGCGGGGGTGTCGCGACGGACGAAGGCAGTGCCGCGGATATCGGTGATGGTCTCGATCGACTCGCCGCGCGACAGGCGCTGGGCCACCTCGACCACCGCGCGCTCGGCGTTGCCGTAGAGCAGGATGTCGGCGGTGGCGTCCATCAGGATCGAACGACGCACCTTGTCCTGCCAGTAGTCGTAGTGGGCGATGCGGCGCAAGGATGCCTCGATGCCGCCGAGCACCACCGGCACATGGCTGAAGGCCTCCTTGCAGCGCTGGCTGTAGACCAGGCTGGCGCGATCCGGGCGCTTGCCGGCCAGGCCACCGGGGGTGTAGGCGTCGTCGCTGCGGACCTTCTTGTCGGCGGTGTAGCGGTTGATCATCGAGTCCATATTGCCCGCCGCCACGCCGAAGAACAGGTTCGGCTCGCCGAGCTTCATGAAGTCGTCTTTGCTGCGCCAGTCCGGCTGCGCGATGATGCCGACGCGAAAGCCCTGGGCCTCGAGCAGGCGGCCGATGATGGCCATGCCGAACGAGGGATGGTCGACGTAGGCATCACCGGTGACGATGATGATGTCGCAGCTGTCCCAGCCGAGCTGATCCATCTCTTCCCGGCTCATCGGCAGGAAGGGTGCGGGCCCGAAACACTCGGCCCAGTACTTGGGATAGTCGAACAGCGGCTTGGCGGCTTGCATGTTTTTTGATCGATCGGGCTCTCGAAGGGGCGCGGATCATAGCATAAAAAGTGATCAACCCACCCACCCCGGCGGCGCCAAATCTTTTGTGATCACGACCCTGGCCAATGGCTATACTCGGAGCCAGAGACCAAATCCGGCGGCCGCCAGACGGCCCGGCACAAGGGGTAAGCGGGTGGGGCGTTTTCTCTCTCCGGGACTGATGATCCTGATCCTGGCCTGTTGCTGCGGCCTCGCCACTGCCGCGCCCATTACCCTGGACGCCGGCAGCAGCGGCCTGTGGCTCAACGACCGGATCGAACTGCTGGAAGACGTCGGCGGCCAGCTGAGCATAGCCGACATGGCCGATCCCGCCGTGCAGGCGCGCTTCGCGCCCGCCGAGGGCCGCGCCACCGTCGGCCAGAGCCGCAACCCCTGGTGGATCAAGGTCAGCCTGCAGCGCAGCGCCGACGCCCCGCGCCAATGGTGGCTGGAAAACGCCGGCATCACCATCTACCGCCTGCAGCTGTACCTGCCGGACGGCCAGGGCGGCTGGCACGAGCGCCAGACCGGCGACGCCGTGCCCTACGCCGAGGGCCGCGACTACCCCTACCGGCGCATGCTGTTCAAGCTGCCGGAGCTCGGCGAACAACCCCTGACCCTGTACTTTCGCAGCCTCGACCCCGGCGGCAACTCCTTTCCACTCAAGGTCTGGCAGCTGTCCGACCTTGAGCAGCAGGCCAGCCGCGAGAACCTCGGCTTCGGCCTGATCTACGGGGTGATACTCGCCCTGCTGCTGTACAACCTGTTCATCCTCATCGCCCTGCACGACAAGGCCTACCTCTGGTACGTGCTGGCCACCGCCTGCGTGCTGGTGTTCATCCTCAGCATGACCGGCCACGGCTTCCAGTACCTCTGGCCCGGCAGCGCGGTGCCGTTCTGGCTGGATCGCATCACCCTGCCCTCGCTCTGGGGCATCTTCGTCATGCGCTTCACCCAGGAGCTGCTCTACACCAGGCGCGGCCTGCGCTGGCCGCACCAGTTGCTGAATGCCGGCTGCGCGCTGTACGTCGTCGCCATCCTCGTCAATGCCTTCGGCTACCGCGCCGAAGGCGCGCTGATCATCGCCCTGACTCCCATCGTCACCGTGCCCGCCGCGCTGTTCAGCGCCGCCATGCGCGTCTACCAGGGCTTCTTTCCGGCACGCTTCTATCTGCTCGGCTACGGCGCCGTGCTGGCCAGCACCCTGGTGCTGGTGATGCGCGCCGCCGGGCTGATCGAGCCGGGCAACTTCACCGCCTACCTGTTCCCCATTTCGGTGGCGGCCGAGACCATCCTGTTCTCCTTCGCCCTGGCCTACCGCATCCAGATGCTCAAGCAGGAAAAGGCCGAGGCGCTGCAGCAGGCCGACCGCGAGAAGACCGCGCGCCTGGCCCAGGTGCAGGCCAGCGCCGACGAGCTGCAGGCCGCAGTAGCCGCGCGCACTGCCGAACTGGCCGCGGCCAACGCGCGCCTGTGCCTGCGCGAACGCGAACTGGAACACGCCGCCTTCCACGATCCGCTGACCGAGCTACCCAACCGCCGCTACCTGGTCGAGCGCTGCGAATCGGCGCTGGCCCATGCCGAGCGGCACGGCGAAAGCGTGGCGCTGCTGCTGATCGACCTGGATCACTTCAAGCCGATCAACGACCGCTTCGGCCATGCCGCCGGCGACCTGATGCTGCAGGTGATCGCCAAGCGTCTGCGCGAACACGTGCGCGCCGGCGATGCCGTGGCGCGCCTGGGCGGCGACGAGTTCGCCGTGCTGATCTGCGGTCAGGACGCGGAAAACCAGGCCCGCGACATTGCCGCGCGCCTGCTGGCCGACCTCTCCGAGCCGGTGCACTACGGCGCCGAGCGCCTGCGGGTGACCATCAGCATCGGCGTGGCGCTCTACCCGCTGCACGCCCGCCACTTCGCCGGGCTGTACAAGGCCGCCGACCAGGCGCTGTATCGGGCCAAGGAACTGGGCCGCTCCGGCTCGCAGGTGCACGGCGAAGGCGGCGAGCTGAGCGAGCAGGCCTGCCTGCAGCTGGATGTGCTCAAGATCCCCAGCGGCCTGGCCTGACCCTCAGCCGATATAGCGCCGCGGCACGCGTGCGGTGACCTTGGTCAGCAGCTCGTAACCGATGGTGCCGCAGGCCGCCGCCACCTCGTCCACCGGCAGGTTTGTCCCCCACAGCTCCACCGGCGAGTCGATACCGGCCTCGGGCAGGTCGGTGATATCCACCGTCAGCATGTCCATCGACACCCGGCCGGCCAGCGCCGCACGCCGGCCTTCGACCAGCAGCGGCGTGCCGCTGGGGGCATGGCGCGGATAGCCGTCGGCGTAACCGCAGCTGACCGTGGCGATGCGCGAGGGCCGCTCGGCCACCCAGGTCGCGCCGTAACCGACGCTCTCGCCCACCGCCACCTCGCGCACGGCGATCACCCGCGCGGCCAGGGTCATGGCCGGTTGCAGGCCCAGCTCAGCGGCGCCGAGCTCGGCGAAGGGGCTGGCGCCATAGAGCATGATGCCGGGGCGCAGCCAGTCCATATGGGCGGCGGGAATGGTCAGCACCGCCGCCGAGTTGGCCAGCGAGCGCTGCTCGAAGTCCAGATCGAGCAACTCGAGGAAGCGCTCGACCTGCAGCTCGGTGAGCGGGTGGCCGCGCTCGTCGGCGCAGGCGAAGTGGCTGAGCAGGTTGAGCTCGGCCACCTGCGGCGCCGCGCGCAGACGCCCATGCCAGCCGCGCAACTCGGCGGCGGCGAAGCCCAGGCGATGCATGCCGGAGTCCAGCTTGAGCCAGACATTCAGCGGCCGCGACGGCTCGCTGGCGAGCAGCGCGCCGGCCTGCGCCGCGCTCTGCACCACCAGATCCAGGCCGAGCTGGGCGGCGATGGGGTACTCGCTGGCCTCGAAGCAGCCCTCCAGCAACAGGATGCGCGCCTCGCCGTGCATGGCGCGCACCTCGGCGGCCTCCTCCAGGCTGGCCACGGCGAAGCCGTCGGCGACCTCGTGCAGCGCGGTGACCACCTCGCGCACGCCATGCCCGTAGGCGTTGGCCTTGACCACCGCGAAGGCCTGGCGCCCCGGCGCGCAGCGCTTGGCCTGGCGGTAGTTGTGGACGATGGCGGCGAGATCGACGATGGCGGCAAGCGGACGCATGGCAGGGCCTGAACGGAAAACGGGCGCCCATCTTAACCGCTGGGCGCCCGTTTTTATTGATCCAGGCCTTGGCCGCGCGAGGTAGCCCGGATGCAATCCGGGAAATCGGCCCGAGAGCTCCGGCTTATTCGTCGTCGAACTGGTAGCTGCCCGGCGCCAGGTTCTCGAAGCGCGAGTACTTGCCGAGGAAGGCCAGGCGGGCGGTGCCCAGCGGACCGTTACGCTGCTTGCCGATGATGATCTCGGCCACGCCCTTGTACTCGGTCTCCGGGTGGTAGACCTCGTCACGGTAAACGAACAGGATGATGTCGGCGTCCTGCTCGATCGCGCCGGATTCGCGCAGGTCGGAGTTGATCGGGCGCTTGTTGGGGCGCTGTTCCAGGCCACGGTTGAGCTGCGACAGGGCGATCACCGGGCAGTTGAATTCCTTGGCCAGGCCCTTGAGCGAGCGCGAGATCTCGGAAATCTCGTTGACCCGGCTGTCGCCGCTGGAGCCGGGAATCTGCATCAGCTGCAGGTAGTCGACCATGATCAGGCCGATCTCGCCGTGCTCGCGGGCCAGGCGGCGCGTACGCGCGCGCATCTCGCTCGGCGAAATACCGGCGGTATCGTCGATGAACAGCTTGCGGTCGTTGAGCAGGTTGACCGCGCTGGTCAGCCGCGGCCAGTCGTCGTCGTCGAGCTGACCGGCACGCACCTTGGTCTGGTCGATGCGCCCCAGCGAGGCGAGCATACGAATGACGATGGATTCCGAAGGCATTTCCAGCGAGTAGACCAGAATCGCCTTGTCGCTGCGCATCAGCGCGTTTTCCACCAGGTTCATGGCGAAGGTGGTCTTACCCATCGACGGACGACCGGCGACGATGATCATGTCGGCCGGCTGCAGGCCGCTGGTGAGGTTGTCCAGATCGTCGAAGCCGGTGGACAGGCCGGTGATCGCATCGCCGTTGTTGAACAGCGTGTCGATGCGGTCGATGGCCTTGACCAGGATGTCGTTGATGCCCACCGGGCCGCCGGTCTTCGGGCGGTCTTCGGCGATCTCGAAGATCTTGCGCTCGGCCTCGTCGAGGATTTCCTCGCCGGTACGACCTTCCGGGGCATAGGCGCTGTCGGCGATCTCGTTGCTGATGCCGATCAGTTTGCGCAGCGTGGCGCGCTCGCGAATGATCTGCGCGTAGGCCTTGATGTTGGCCACCGAGGGGGTGTTCTTCGCCAGCTCACCCAGGTAAGCCAGGCCGCCAACCTGCGACAGCTGGCCTTCCTTGTCCAGCTGCTCGGACAGGGTGACCACGTCGAAGGGCTGGTTGCGCTCGGCCAGCTTGAAGATGGCGCGGAAAATCAGCCGGTGGTCATGCCGGTAGAAGTCACCGTCGGACACCCCATCGAGCACCCGCTCCCAGGCGTTGTTGTCCAGCATCAGGCCGCCCAGCACCGCCTGTTCGGCCTCGATCGAGTGCGGCGGCACTTTCAGCGCGGCGGTCTGCAGGTCGTATTGTTCGGGGATGCTGATGTCGTTCATAGGCTCGGGGAAAAAATACGGCGATAGAAAAACAAAGGGCACGGATCGCCGAGGCGATACCGTGCCCGATTGTCAGCAGACCCGCACCGGAGTGCAAGCCCGCCTGGCAGCTGCCGATTAGGCGGCGACCACGACCACCTTGACGGTGGCTTCGACGTCGGTGTGCAGATGCAGCGCAACGTCGTACTCGCCAACCTGACGAATGGTGCCGTTGGGCAGACGTACTTCGGCCTTGGCCACTTCCACGCCGGAGGCGGTCAGGGCGTCGGCGATGTCGTGGGTGCCGATGGAACCGAACAGCTTGCCTTCATCGCCCGCGGTGGCGGTGATGGTGACTTCCAGCTCGGCCAGCTGAGCGGCGCGAGCTTCGGCAGCAGCCTTCTTCTCGGCAGCGGCTTTTTCCAGCTCGGCGCGGCGGGCTTCGAACGCAGCCACGTTTGCAGCGGTAGCGGCGGTGGCTTTGCCCTGCGGCAGCAGGAAGTTACGGCCGTAACCGGCCTTGACGTTCACTTTGTCGCCCAGGTTGCCCAGGTTGGCGATTTTTTCCAGCAGGATGACTTCCATTTGGGTCTTACCTCTTAACTTTTAACCTTCACCGTTCGCGGAGCCCGGGCCGTTCTTGCGCACCAGGCGACCGCGAAAATCAAACAGACTGTCGACGATGGCCAAGACCACCAGTAACGGATAGATCAGCTGCATGAACAGCAACAGCGTGATGTACAGCCCGACCAGCCAGAAGCGGCCGAGCCCACCCTTTTCCACCAGGCCGTGCACCAGGGCGATCCCGGCGAACAGCAGCGGCACGCTGCACAGCGGCGTGAGCATGGCCAGCTGCGGACCCAGGTTGGGACCGAGCAGCATGCCCGCCAGCAGCAGCAACGCCTGCGGCAGTGGCAGCCTCAGCGCGCGAAACTCGCGGCCGAAACCACCGGGGTTGTACAACAGCGCCTGCCAGTAACGCCCAAGGATCAGGCTCAGCAAGCTGAGGATCTGCAGCAAGGCCGCCAGCAATCCGGTCAGCACCGGTGCGATCAAGGCCTCGAGACGCGCGCGTTCGTCCACCGACATCTGCTGGTGAACCCCATCGAGCATGGTCGGCAAGAGCTTGTGCAGCTCGCCGGCCATGGCCTCTATGGGTTCGCGGAACACCGCCCCGAGAACCAGGCCATACACCAGGCCCAGCGCCACACTGCACAGCAGTATGCGGTTCCAGGCCCAGCCGGCGCGCAACAACAACGCCAGCCCCAGCGCACCGACCAGCACCAGAGCGGTGCGCGGTTCGCCGAAATACCACCAGGCAATCGCCGGCAGCATGGCCCAGGCCAGGATGCCCAGGGCATCGTTGGCTCCGCGCCGCAGCAGCACCAGGCTGCCAGCGGCGGCACTCAACCAGAACAACAGCGGCATCGCTGCCGATCCCACCACCACCAGGGTGGCCTGCATACGGCCGCGCATGATGAATTCAGCCAGGGCGCGCATGCGATCTATTCCTTAACTTTTGTCGACTATCCGATCTCAGCGGCCGTGGCTGTCGGTGTAGGGCAGCAGGGCCAGGAAGCGGGCGCGCTTGATAGCGGTGGCCAGCTGACGCTGATAACGGGCCTTGGTACCGGTGATACGGCTGGGAACGATCTTGCCGGTTTCCGAGATGTAGGCCTTCAGGGTGTTGAGATCTTTGAAATCGATCTCTTTCACGTCTTCAGCGGTGAAGCGGCAGAATTTACGACGACGGAAGAAACGTGCCATGTGATTGGCTCCTCAATAGATCCGTGGATTACTCGTCAGCGTTGTCGCTGTCGTTGCTGTCGCTGTCATCGCCGTCGTTGGACTCGGCGTTTTCAGGACGTTCACGACGCTCACGGCGCTCACTGCGGTTTTCTTCGGCCTTGAGCATCTCGGACTGACCAGTAACGGCTTCGTCGCGGCGGATGACCAGGTTACGGATCACGGCGTCGTTGTAGCGGAAGTTGTCTTCCAGCTCGGCCAGGGCCTTGCCGGTGCACTCTACGTTGAGCATCACGTAGTGGGCCTTGTGGACGTTGTTGATGGCGTAAGCCAGCTGACGACGGCCCCAGTCTTCCAGGCGGTGAATCTTGCCGCCGTCTTCTTCGATCAGCTTGGTGTAACGCTCGACCATGCCGCCGACTTGCTCGCTCTGGTCCGGGTGAACCAGAAAGATGATTTCGTAATGACGCATAAATGCTCCTTACGGGTTGTAGCCTGCCAACTAAGGTGGTCAGGCAAGGAGTGGGTTTTTCTCGTGATGAGCTTGCCGGGCGGTAGGCGCGAAAAGGCCTGCCGTCACGGCAAGGGGCGCCATTCTAGAGAAGCCCCCTGCCACGCGCAAGGCGGACTGGCGATTATTTGAACAGCGGTAGGTTGGGGCGGGGCGCGCAGCCTGAGGCGCGCAGCGCCAAAGCCCAACAGGGAGCGCATAGCGCTCCGCCCGACGGTCATTGCGTCAGCGTTGGGCTTCGCGGAGCTCAGCCCAACCTACGCCGCGCCGCTTATGGCTTAGCGCTTGCCGCCGCGCCGCTGGCGCACCGCCTCGAACAGGCACACCCCGGCGGCCACCGAGACGTTGAGACTGCTGACGCTGCCGGCCATGGGCAGCCTGACCAGGTAATCGCAGTGCTCGCGGGTCAGGCGGCGCATGCCCCTGCCTTCGGCGCCCATGACCAGCACGGTCGGCCCGGTCAGGTCGTGCTGGTACAGCTCCTGCTCGGCCTCGCCGGCGGTGCCGACCAGCCACAGGCCGCGCTGCTGGAGCTTCTCCAGGCTGCGCGCAAGGTTGGTCACCGCCACCAGCGGGATCACCTCGGCGGCGCCGCAGGCCACCTTGCGCACCGTGGCGTTGAGGGTGGCCGACTTGTCCTTGGGCACTATCACCGCCAGCGCGCCGGCGGCATCGGCGGTGCGCAGGCAGGCACCGAGGTTGTGCGGATCGGTGACGCCGTCGAGCACCAACAGCAGCGGCGGGCCCTCGGCACGGTCGAGCAGCTCCTCGAGCATGGCCTCGCCCCATACCTGGCTGGGGCTGACATCGGCCACCACGCCCTGGTGCACGCCTTCGACCCAGGCATCCATCTCGCGCCGTTCGCACTGACCGATGCTCACCCGCGCCTGCTCGGCCAGGGCCACCAGCGCCTGCACGCGCGGCTCGCCGCGGCCCTCGGCGAGCCACAGCTGCTTGACCCGCTTGGGATGGTGACGCAGCAGCGCCTCGACGGCATGCACGCCGTAGACCTTTTCCAGCTGGTTCATGGTTTGGCCTTACGCTTGCGCGGCTTGCCGGCCGAGCTCGGCACACTGTCGCTGCGCCCCGCGCCCTTGCGCGCCGCGGCAGGCGGCTTGCCGCCGGGCTTGGCGGCAGCACCCTTGCCCGACTTGCCACCCTTGGCCCCGGCCAGCAGCGCCTTCTTCACCTCGCGGCTCTTCTGCACATCGGTGTTGCCCATGCCCGGCGTCTTGGCCGTGCGCCCGGCACGCCCCACCGCCTCGCGTTCGGCGACCTGGGACAGTTCGAAGTCGATCTTGCGTTCGTCGAGATCGACGCGCATGACCTTGACCTCGACACTGTCGCCGAGGCGGAAGCTGCGCCCGCTGCGCTCGCCGGACAGGCGATGGTGCACCGGGTCGAAATGGTAGTAATCGGCCGGCAGCGCGGTGACGTGCACCAGGCCTTCGACATAGATGTCGCGCAGCTCGACGAAGATGCCGAAACCGGTCACCGCGGTGATCACCCCGGCGAAGGTCTCGCCGACGCGGTCCTTCATGAACTCGCACTTGAGCCAGTTGACCACGTCGCGGGTGGCCTCGTCGGCACGCCGCTCGGTCATCGAGCACTGCTCGCCCAACTGCTCCAGCGCCGCCTCATCGTAAGGGTAGATGCGCGCCCGCGGCATCGGTACCGCGCCGGCACGCTTGACGTGCGGAGTGTCCACCTTCGAGCGGATCACGCTGCGGATGGCGCGGTGCACCAGCAGGTCCGGATAGCGGCGAATCGGCGAGGTGAAGTGGGTGTAGGCCTCGTAGTTCAGACCGAAGTGGCCGTGATTGTCGGCGCTGTACACCGCCTGACTCAGCGAGCGCAGCATCACGGTCTGGATCAGGTGGAAGTCCGGCCGCTCGCGAATGCTCTCCAGCAGCTTCTGGTAGTCCTTGGGCGACGGCCCCTCCTTGGACTTGCCACGCTGCAGCGACAGCCCCAGCTCGCCGAGGAAGGCCTTGAGCTTCTCCAGGCGCTCTTCCGGCGGACGGTCGTGCACCCGGTACAACGAGGGAATCTCGTGCTTCTGCATGAACTGCGCGGTGGCGACGTTGGCCGCCAGCATGCATTCCTCGATCAGCTTGTGCGCATCGTTGCGCTGGGTCGGACGAATCTCCGCGATCTTGCGCCCTTCGCCAAAGATGATGCGGGTTTCCTGGGTTTCGAAATCGATGGCGCCGCGCTCGTGGCGGGCGGCCAGCAGCACCTGGTACAGCGCGTAGAGCTGCTTGAGGTGCGGCAGGACCTCCTTGTACTCGCCGCGCAGGGCCTTGCCCTCGCTGCCCTTGGGATCTTCCAGCATCAGGCTGACCTTGTTGTAGGTCAGCCGCGCATGGGAGTGGATCACCGCCTCGTAGAACTGGTAGTCCACCAACTGGCCGCTCTTGGACATGCTCATCTCGCAGACCATGGCCAACCGGTCGACGTGCGGGTTGAGCGAGCACAGTCCGTTGGACAGCTCCTCCGGCAGCATCGGCACCACCCGCTCGGGGAAGTACACCGAGTTGCCGCGCTCGGTGGCCTCGACATCCAGTGCCGAGCCGACCTTGACGTAGTGCGACACGTCGGCGATCGCCACATAGAGCTTCCAACCGCCGGAGAACAGCTTCCAGCGGCTGCTGTTCTTCTCGCAAAAGACCGCGTCGTCGAAGTCGCGGGCGTCCTCGCCATCGATGGTGACGAAGGGCAGGTGGCGCAGGTCGATGCGCTTCTCCTTGTCCTTCTCCTCCACCTCGGGCTTGAGCTTGCGCGCTTCCTTGATCACCGCCTCGGGCCAGACGTGCGGGATATCGTAGCTGCGCAGGGCGACGTCGATCTCCATGCCCGGCGCCATGTAGTTGCCGATCACCTCGACGATATCGCCCTGCGGCTGGAAGCGCGGCGTCGGCCAATGGGTGATCTTGATCTCGACGAACTGGCCGATGCGCGCGCCGGCGGTGCGCCCCGGGGTGACCAGCACCTCCTGCTGGATCTTCGGGTTGTCGGCGACCACGAAACCGATGCCGCTCTCTTCGTAGTAACGCCCGACGATGCTCTCGTGGGCGCGACTGATCACTTCGACTATGCCACCCTCGCGGCGGCCACGGCGGTCGAAGCCGGCCACCCGCACCAGGGCGCGGTCGCCGTCGAACACCAGGCGCATCTGCGCCGGGCTGAGGAACAGGTCGTCGCTACCGTCGTCCGGCACCAGGAAACCGAAACCGTCGCGGTGACCGCTGATACGACCGCGTATCAGGTCGAGCTTGTCCACCGGCGCATAGGTGCCGCGGCGGGTATAGATCAGCTGGCCGTCGCGCTCCATGGCGCGCAGACGGCGGCGCAGGGCCTCGAGCTGGTCTTCGGTATGCAAACCGAATTCCTCGACCAACTGCTCGCGGCTGGCCGGCGAACCGCGCTCGGCCAGATGCGAAAGAATCAGTTCACGACTGGGGATGGGGTTTTCGTATTTTTCCGCCTCGCGGGCGGCCTCGGGGTCGAGGGATTGCCAATCGGCCATTGAGTAGGGGCTACCTGTGCGTATGTATATATGTGTGGGCCATATGCCTATTGAAGCGCGAAAAAGCCTTCGGGGTCAGCTTTTCCAGCGACAATAATTTTTTCGGGGTCAGGGGTTTACAAGGTAAATGCTCGCCCGTATAGTTCGCGCCCACAGCGTCGAGCAGACGTTGTAACACGAAGCAGATGAGGAATCATCGGTTTCAGTGCCCAGGTGGCGGAATTGGTAGACGCGCTGGTTTCAGGTATCAGTGGTGGCAACACCGTGGAAGTTCGAGTCTTCTCCTGGGCACCAAATTTCGTGAAGTGGCTTGATAACCCACTTTGCAGATAAACGGATGCAACGCTCCGTGTCGGCAACGACGAACATTGCTGCAGTGCCCAGGTGGCGGAATTGGTAGACGCGCTGGTTTCAGGTATCAGTGGTGGCAACACCGTGGAAGTTCGAGTCTTCTCCTGGGCACCAAATTTCGTGAAGTGGCTTGATAACCCACTTTGCAGATAAACGGATGCAACGCTCCGTGTCGGCAACGACGAACATTGCTGCAGTGCCCAGGTGGCGGAATTGGTAGACGCGCTGGTTTCAGGTATCAGTGGTGGCAACACCGTGGAAGTTCGAGTCTTCTCCTGGGCACCAAATTTCGTGAAGTGGCTTGATAACCCACTTTGCAGATAAACGGATGCAACGCTCCGTGTCGGCAACGACGAACATTGCTGCAGTGCCCAGGTGGCGGAATTGGTAGACGCGCTGGTTTCAGGTATCAGTGGTGGCAACACCGTGGAAGTTCGAGTCTTCTCCTGGGCACCAAATTTCAAAAAACCGAGCCAATGGCTCGGTTTTTTATTGCCCGTCAAAAAGTAGGTTGTGCCGTGCGCAGCCCCAGCCCCAGGGGAGCGAGGTGCGCACGGCGCACCCTACACCCTGAACTGCCCCAGGCTGGTCTTGAGCTGCGCCGCCAGCTCGTCCAGCGCCCGCGCGTTGCCGGCGATGGCCGCCACCGCTTCGGCCGCCCGCTGTGCCTCGGCATGGATGGTCTCGACCCGCCCGCGCACCGCGCCCGCCCCTGCGGCCTGATGCGCCGCCGCCTGAGTCGCCGCATTGATCGCACCATGCACCTCGTCCACCGAGTCCTGCACCGACTGCTGCAGGCGCGCGCTGTCGCGCAGCACCTGCAACCCCTGACGCCCCTGCTCGCCGGCCTGGGCGATGCTCGCCACCGCCTCCTGCGCACCGCGCTGCAGGGCGGCGATATGCGCCTGGATATCGCCGGTGGACTGCTGGGTCTTGCTCGCCAGCGCGCGCACCTCGTCGGCCACAACGGCGAAACCGCGCCCGCTCTCGCCGGCACGCGCCGCCTCGATGGCGGCATTCAGCGCGAGCAGGTTGGTTTGCTCGGCGATGGACTGGATCACCGTCAGCACCACCTCGATCTGCTCGCTCTGCTTGGCCAGCCGCTCGATCACCGCCGAGCCATCGGCCACCCGCGCCACCAGGCCTTCGATCAGGACCGACAGACGCTGGGCGATGGCCGCATTGTCGTGCGCCGCCTGGCGAATACTGGCCACCCGCTGCAACGCCTCCTGCATGGCCTGGCTCTCGGCCTGCGCCTCGTCGGCCATCCGCTCCAGCGCCTGCAGGCTGCCGGCGACCTCGTCGCGCTGACGCCCGGCGGCAGCTTCGGCGGCCACGCCACGCTGGGTCAGGCTGCGAATCTGCTCGCCGGTGCGCAGCGCCACCTCGCCGGATTCGCGCACGATGGGCTGCAGCTTGGCGATGAAGCGATTGACCGCAGCGGCCATCTCACCCACCTCGTCACGACTGTCGATGCTCACCCGCCGAGTCAGGTCGCCCTCACCCGCCGCCAGGTCGTTCAGCGCCGCACTGAGTAGACGCAGGCGGCTGAGCACGCGCCAGCCGAGCACCAGCGCCACCGCCAGCAAGGTCAGCGCACCGACCGCCAGCAGCCCCAGGGCGATACTCCAGCGCAGGCCATCGGCAGCCAGGCGCACCGACTCGCCGCCGTTGCGCGCCATCTCCGCGGTGTAGCCTTCGGCAGCCTGCAGGCGTGCCTGCAACGCCCGCGTGCTGTCCTCGGCGGCGCCCGCCAGGCTGCTGTCGACCAGCTCGCCGGCACCACCGACCAGAGCCTGGAAGCGCCCATCCAGGGCCGCCAGCTCGGTCTCGACCAAGGCCAGCGACATGCCCATCTGCACCTTGCCGATGCGCGCGCCCATGGGGTTGATGTCCACCTCGAGCAGGTACACCCGCGGATCGCGCGAGGCGGCGTCGACCAGCTTGTCCAGCGGCGTGTCGCCCTGGCCGGCGGCGACCAGCTCGCGCACCAGCGTGTTGCTGCGGTTGAAATTGCGCGTCAGACGCTTGCCGTCGGCGTCGTAGAACACCGCGAAGAGCACCGCCGGGTCCTGCTGGGCGATGCGGGTCAGCGCGGTCAAGGCCGGCACGTCGTCGTCCCAGATGGCCTTCGGCGCCACGCCGGCCAGCAACTGCGCCAGCGCCGTGCCGGACTGCTTGAGGCTGTCTTCGAGCACCCGGCGCAGTTGCGCCTGCTCGCTCTTGAGCTGCGCCGAGAGGCCTTCGCCGAGACGGCTGCGGGTATTGCCCGCCAGCGCGGCGAGACCCTGGGTCATCTCGCGCTCGGCCGCATTCAGCTCCTCACCCAGGCGTCGGCTCTCGCCACCCAGGCGCTGCGCCAGATCCTCGACCATGCCGTCGACCGAGGCGCGCATCAGCCACACCGCCAGCCCCACCTGCACCAACATGGCCAGGCCGAGGGCGACGAACACCGGGCGCAGCAGGCGGCTGCGCAACATCGAAACAATGGCGAACACTGGCGGGACTCCTCAACGACCATTACCGCTATAGCGGCGACTTCCGCGATTTATTGAGCGCAAGCAAGGCGCATGCCCGCGCGCCAGACGCAAAGGGCCTTCCACCCGCCGGGCAGGGCACAAAAAAGCCGCCCGAAGGCGGCTCTTTCAACTCGACAGCGCCCCGGTCAGGCGAACGGATGACGCAGGACGATGGTCTCGTTGCGATCCGGGCCGGTGGAGATGATGTCGATCGGCGCACCGACCAGCTCTTCCACACGTTTGATATAGGCACGAGCAGCGGCCGGCAGGTCTTCCAGGGTCTTGGCGCCCAGGGTGGATTCGCTCCAGCCCGGCATTTCCTCGTAGACCGGCTGCAGGCCGAGGTAGCTGTCGGCGTCGGTCGGCGCATCGACCAGCACCTGGCCGCCCGCATCCTTGTAGCCGGTGCAGATACGGATGGTTTCCAGACCGTCGAGCACGTCCAGCTTGGTCAGGCACAGCCCGGAGATGCTGTTGATCTCGATGGCGCGACGCAGGATCACCGCGTCGAACCAGCCGCAACGACGGGCACGGCCGGTGGTGGCGCCGAACTCGTGGCCACGCTTGGCGAGGAAGGCGCCGATGTCGTCGAACAGCTCGGTCGGGAACGGGCCGGAGCCGACACGGGTGGTGTAGGCCTTGGTGATACCGAGGATGTAATCCAGGTACAGCGGGCCGAAACCGGAACCGGTGGCGATACCGCCGGCGGTGGTGTTGGAACTGGTCACGTAGGGATAGGTGCCGTGGTCGATGTCCAGCAGCGAGCCCTGAGCGCCTTCGAACATGATGTCCTTGCCTTCGCGGCGCAGGTCATGCAGCACGGCGGTGACGTCGGCCATCATCGGCTTGAGCAGCTCGGCGTACTCCATGCACTCGTCCAGGGTCTTCTGGAAGTCGATGGCCGGCTCTTTGTAGAAATTGACCAGCTGGAAGTTGTGGTAATCCAGCAGCTCGCCCAGCTTGGCGGCGAAGCGCTCGCGGTGGAACAGGTCGCCGACGCGCAGGCCGCGACGGGCCACCTTGTCTTCGTAGGCCGGGCCGATGCCACGGCCGGTGGTGCCGATCTTGGCATCGCCGCGGGCCTTCTCGCGCGCCTGATCCAGCGCCACGTGATAGGACAGGATCAGCGGGCAGGCCGGGCTGATGCGCAGGCGCTGACGCACCGGTACGCCCTTCTCTTCCAGCTTGGTGATCTCGCGCAGCAGCGCATCGGGCGCCACCACCACGCCGTTGCCGATCAGACACTCGACGCCGTCGCGCAGGATGCCGGACGGAATCAGGTGCAGCACGGTCTTCTCGCCGTCGATCACCAGGGTGTGACCGGCGTTGTGACCGCCCTGATAACGCACCACTGCGGCGGCCTGCTCGGTGAGCAGATCGACGATCTTGCCCTTGCCCTCATCACCCCACTGGGTGCCCAGGACGACGACATTCTTACCCATAAACTTGTCCTCTTCGCGCAAGCTTCGATACCGGCCGCGGGCCGGCGAAAATGAATTCAGGACGCCAGGGGCGCCACCTGCCAACGTCCGTCACGCAGCGCCAGCAGGCGATCGCAGCCCGCCTCGCGCGCATCCGCCTCGCTCTGCCCGGGCAGCGCCTGGACCACGCGCTGGCCTTCGCTGCGCAGGCGACGCACGGCCTGCCACAGGTAGAGATCGTGACTGTCCGGCGCCCAGACGCCGGCGGCCGGCTCGTCCAGGCGCATATCGCCGAGACTGACCAGGGTCTTGAGGTCGGTGGAAAAGCCGGTGGCCGGGCGCGCCCGGCCGAAATCGGCGCCGATGTCGTCGTAGCGCCCGCCCTGGGCGATGGACTGGCCGACACCCGGAACGAAGGCGGCGAACACCACACCGGTGTGGTAGTTGTAGCCGCGCAACTCGCCGAGGTCGAAGTACAGCGGCAACTCCGGATAACGCAGTTCCAGGGCGTCGGCGATGGCCATCAGCTCGTCCAGCGCCGCGTGCACCGCCTCAGGCGCCTCGACCAGCGCAGCCTGGGCCAGGTCCAGCACCTCGCGCCCGCCGCACAGCTCGGCCAGGGCACGCAGCATGCTACCCAGGCCCGCCGGCAGCCCGGCGGTCAGCTCGGCGATCTCGTCCATGGCCTTGCGCTGCAAGGCGTCGAACAGCTGCTGCTCGACCTCGGCGGACAATTCAGCGGCACGCGCCAGGCCGCGGTAGATGCCGACGTGACCGAGGTCCATGTGCACATCGGGCACCGCCGCCAGTTCGAGCATCTCGACCAGCAGGCTGATCACCTCGATATCGCTGGCCGGGCTGGCGTCGCCATAGAGTTCGGCGCCGAGCTGGATCGGGCTGCGCGAGGTGGTCAGCGCACGCGGCTGGGCATGGACCACGCTGCCGGCGTAGCACAGCCGGTTCGGCCCTTCACGGCGCAGGGTGTGCGCATCGATGCGCGCCACCTGCGGGGTGATGTCGGCACGAAAGCCCATCTGCCGACCGGACAGCGGGTCGGTGACCTTGAAGGTGCGCAGGTCGAGGTCCTGACCGGCGCCGGTCAGCAGGGATTCCAGGTACTCGATATGGGGGGTGACGACGAACTCGTAACCCCAGCGTTGAAACAGATCCAGCACCTGACGGCGGGCTGCTTCGATGCGCGCCGCTTCCGGCGGCAGTACTTCTTCGATGCCATCTGGCAGCAGCCAGCGGTCTACCGTTGCCATTTCGCCATTCCCCTCTCGATCCGGGCGGCACAAGCCTTCAGTGAAGCAGATATAGAAGGGCCGTACCCAGCAGCATGCTGGCCAGCCCCATAAGGCGCAGTCGGCGGTCGGGCAGCCGGGCTGCCTGCAGTACCGCTCCGCGCCACTGGCGCGGATAGAGGAAGGGCAGGATGCCTTCCAGCACCAGCATCAGACACAGAGCAATGCCGAGTTCCTGCCACATGATTCCCACAGACGCAAAAAAGCCGGGATTTTCCCGGCTGCCGCATGATACCACGCTAAAAGCTTCAAGCCACAAGCTTCGAGCTGCAAGTCGTCCGCCTGCAGCTCGAAGCCGCTCTTTCAGGGCTTGGCCTTCTCCAGATAGCGGAAGAAGTCGCTGCCCGGGTCGAGCACCAGCACGTCGCGCTTATCGGCGAAGCTCTCGCGGTAGGCGCGCAGGCTGCGGTAGAAGGAGTAGAACTCCTGATCCTGGCCATAGGCGCGGGCGTAGATGGAGGCGGCCTCGGCGTCGCCGTCACCGCGCAGCTCTTCGGCCTCGCGGTAGGCTTCGGCCAGCAGCACGCGGCGCTGACGGTCGGCGTCGGCACGGATGCCCTCGGCCAACTCGCGACCCTTGGCGCGGTGTTCGCGCGCCTCGCGCTCACGCTCGGTGCTCATCCGCTCGAACACGCTGCGGTTGACCTCGCGCGGCAGGTCGATGGCCTTGACCCGCACGTCCACCACCTCGATGCCCAGTTCGCGCTCGGCGGCGCGGTTGAGGGTCGCGGTGACGTCAGCCATCAGCGCATCGCGCTCGCCGGATACCGATTCGTGCAGGGTGCGCTTACCGAACTGGTCACGCAGCGAAGCTTCCAGACGACGCGCCAGACGCTCGTCGGCCACCTGTTTGATACCCGAGGTGGACTGATAGAAGCGCTCGGCGTCCTTCACCCGCCACTTGGCGTAGGCATCGACCATCAGCGCCTTCTTCTCCAGGGTCAGGAAGCGCGAGGAAGTCGAATCCAGGGTCAGCAGACGACCATCAAAGATGCGCACCTGGTTCACATAGGGGATTTTCACATGCAGGCCGGGCTGCACGTCCGGCTGCACCACGCGACCGAACTGCAACAGCACCGCACGCTCGGTCTGCGCCACGATGTAGAAGCTGTTCCACGCCACCAGGGCCAGAACCACGGCCGCAATCAGGCCGATCAGGGACTTGTTGCTCATCAACGACTCTCCCTAGAACGATCATTGCGCGGCGAGACCTGAATGTTCGACGCGCCGGTCGAACCGCCGACGCTGCCGGCGCCACTGATATTGCTTGGCGCAGCGCCGCTGCGGCTGTCGATCATCTTGTCCAGCGGCAGATAGAGCAGGTTGTTCTGTCCCTTGTCGCCGGTCACCAGCACCTTGCTGGTGTTGCTCATCAGCTCCTGCATGGTGTCCAGGTACAGACGCTCGCGGGTGACCTCGGGCGCCTTGCGGTACTCGGCGACCAGCTTGCTGAAGCGGTCCGCCTCACCCTGGGCGCGAGCGATCACTTCGTCGCGGTAACCGTTGGCTTCTTCGAGCATGCGCTGGGCCTGACCGCGCGCTTCCGGAATCACCCCGTTGGCGTAGGATTCGGCCTGGTTCTTCTCGCGCTGCTCGTCTTCGCGGGCACGGATCACGTCGTCGAAGGCTTCC
Organism: Pseudomonas sp. AOB-7; assembly: GCF_003696305.1. Taxonomy (GTDB): domain Bacteria; phylum Pseudomonadota; class Gammaproteobacteria; order Pseudomonadales; family Pseudomonadaceae; genus Aquipseudomonas. The sequence goes on from NZ_RFFK01000007.1 coordinate 92,445, forward strand.
TGCACTTCGCGCGGTGCCGCCGCGCTCTGGATGTTCACCTGGGTGATGGTGATGCCGGTGCGGTAGTTGTCGAGGAAGCGCTGCAGGCGCTCGCGCACCTCGCTGGCCATCAGCTCACGACCCTCGGTCAGCACCTGGTCCATCTCGGTGGAGCCCACCACGTGGCGCACGGCGCTGTCGGTGGCGTGCTGCAGGCTGACTTCCGGCTGGTCGACGTTGAGCACGAAGTCCTGCAGGTTGCTGATGCGGTACTGCACGGTCAGCGGCACTTCGATGATGTTCTCGTCCTCGGTGAGCATCGCCCCCTGCTTGCTGTAGGCACGCTCGCGGGTGACGTTCTCCTGGAACTTGCGGTCGATTGGCGGGAAATAGAGGTTCAGGCCGGGGCCGACGGTTTCGTGGTACTTGCCGAAGCGCAGCACCACCGCCTGCTCCTGCTCGTCGACCACGTAGATGGCGCTGTACAGCCAGATCACGGCCAGCAGGCCGAGACCGACGAACAGCAGCCCGAAGCCACCACCGCTGCGGCCGGAATCGTCGTCACCCCGTTTCTTGCCGCCGCCGAACAGCCCGTTGAGGCTTTCTTGCAGCTTGCGGAACGCTTCGTCGAGATCCGGCGGGCCCTGCCGGCCACCGCCTTTGCGGCCGCCCCAAGGGTCTTGATTGTTCGAGTTGCCACCCGGCTCATTCCAAGCCATAGCGTTCTCCGTACTGATAAAGCGAAGGCGCGCCCACGGCGCGCCCGCCAATGCTACCCAATGCCCGATGGCGGCGGCAAAGCCACTGCCCCGGGCTTTATTGCAAAGTGTGTTGCTCGATGAAGGCCTGCGGCTCCAGCCCTTCGCGACTGACCAGGCGATTGAGCTCGACCCGCGGCAGACGCACCGACAACAGACTCTGCCCCTGCTCGTCGTGCCCCTCGCTCTGCACCGCCCCGAGGGCGAAGAACTGCGCGCGCAGACGCCCCAGGCACTGCGGCAACTGCAGAGTACCGACGAACAGATCCTCGCCGAGCAACTCGGCCACGGCCTGGCGCAACAACTCCAGACCACGCCCCTCGCGCGCCGACAACCACACCCGCAGCGGCTTGCCGTCGGCATCGCGCTGAATCTGCGGCTCGACACCTTCCAACAAATCCAGCTTGTTGTACACCTCGAGCATCGGCAACTCGTCTGCGCCGATCTCCTTGAGCACCGCCTGCACCTGCTCGATCTGCGCCATGCGCTCGGGCTCGTGGGCGTCGATCACGTGCAGCAGCAGGTCGGAGTTGCTCGATTCCTCGAGCGTAGCGCGGAAGGCCTCGACCAGCTTGTGCGGCAGATGGCGAATGAAGCCCACGGTATCGGCCAGCACTATGGGCCCGAGGTCGTCCAGTTCGAGCCGACGCAGGGTCGGGTCGAGGGTGGCGAACAGCTGATCGGCGGCATAGACCGCGGAGGCGGTCAGCGCGTTGAACAGGGTGGACTTGCCGGCGTTGGTGTAGCCGACCAGCGATACCGAGGGGATATCCGCGCGCCGACGCCCGCGCCGCGCCTGCTCGCGCTGGCTGCGCACCTTCTCCAGCTTCTGTTTGATCTGGCGGATGCGCACCCGCAGCAGGCGGCGGTCGGTTTCCAGCTGGGTTTCCCCCGGCCCACGCAGACCGATACCACCCTTCTGCCGTTCCAGGTGGGTCCAGCCGCGTACCAGGCGCGTGCTCATGTGGTCGAGCTGCGCCAGCTCGACCTGCAGCTTACCTTCGTGGGTACGCGCGCGCTGGGCGAAGATATCGAGGATCAGGCCGGTGCGATCGAGCACGCGGCATTCGAAGGCGCGCTCGAGGTTGCGCTCCTGGCTGGGGGTCAGAGTGTGGTTGAAGATGACCAGATCGGCCTCTTCAGCCTTGACCTGGTCGCGCAGCTCCTCGACCTTGCCGCTGCCGATCAGGTACTTGGCGGTCAGGCGGCTGCTCGGCACGCTGAAAAAGGCGACCATGTCGGCACCTGCCGACATGGCCAGCTCCTGGAACTCCTGGGGGTCTTCGCTCGCCTCGGAGTCTTGGCCGTCCAGATGAACCAGGATGGCCCGCTCACCGCCCTCATGACGCTCGAAGAACAATGCAGCCCCCTAGTCAGGCGTTACCCGGCTCGGCTTCGGCCTGTTCGGAGTCGCCGGCACTGGGCAGGCGCACCGGACGGCTGGGCACGACGGTGGAAATGGCATGTTTGTAGACCATCTGGCTGACGGTGTTCTTCAGCAGGATGACGAACTGGTCGAACGATTCGATCTGGCCCTGCAATTTGATGCCGTTGACCAGATAGATGGAAACAGGGACGCGTTCCTTACGCAGGGTATTCAGGTAAGGGTCTTGTAGCGAATGCCCTTTTGACATGTGCCGCACTCCTTTCGAGGATCAATTTCAATAATTTTAGTAGGTAAACAATGGCTTCAGGCCGCCCCACCCCCAAGGATAGACGGCCAGCGGCAAGGTCTCAGTTCAATATGGAGACGCTTTGCAGGTATTTCAAGGCGCGAGACAGATTGTCGCAGGCCAGGCTGTCCAGCCAGTGCAGGTCGTCCCAGCCGCGCAGCCAGGTGAACTGCCGCTTGGCCAACTGCCGCGTGGCGATCACGCCGCGCTCGACCATCTCCGCCCGCGACAACCCGCCATCGAGGTATTCCCACACCTGGCGATAGCCTACCGCTCGTATAGACGGCAATCCCGCGTGCAAGTCACTTCGGCGGCGCAGGGCTTCGACCTCTTCGACGAACCCCTGTTCCAGCATCGCCTGAAATCGCCTGGCGATGCGCGCATGCAAGACCTGACGCTGCGCCGGAGCGATAGCAAGCTGCGCAACAGTATAGGGCAATTGCCCGGCGCCCGGCGCCCCTGCGTCGGGATTTCCCGCCGCCTGGCGCAGGCGGTGCTCGCTCATGCTCAGACCGCTGACGCGGTAGACCTCCAGCGCCCGGGTCAGGCGCTGCGGATCGTTGGGATGGATGCGCGCCGCCGATTCAGGATCGACCGCGGCCAGCTCGCGGTGCAGCGCCTCCCAACCTTCGACCGCGGCGCGCGCCTCCAGCTCGGCGCGCACGGCGGGATCGGCGCTGGGCATGTCGGCCAACCCCTCCAGCAACGCCTTGTAATACAGCATGGTGCCGCCCACCAGCAGCGGGATGCGTCCGCGCGCAGCGCTCTCGGCCATGGCCGCCAGGGCATCGACGCGAAATTCTGCCGCCGAATAGCTCTCGGCCGGGTCGCGAATGTCGATCAGGGCGTGGGGAAATTCCGCCAAAACGGCCTTGTCCGGCTTGGCGGTGCCGATGTCCATGCCGCGATAGACCAGCGCCGAGTCGACGCTGATCAGGTCGCACGGCAGCACGCGGGCCAGCTCCAGGGCCAGGTCGGTCTTGCCGGCGGCAGTCGGCCCCATCAGGAAGATGGCCGGCGGTAACGGCTTGGCCACTCAGCGCCCCCGCAGGAACAGCTTGTCGAGGTCGTCCATGCCCAGCTGGGTCCAGGTCGGCCGGCCGTGGTTGCACTGGCCGCTGCGCTCGGTCTGCTCCATGTCGCGCAGCAGGGCGTTCATCTCCGGCAGGGTCAGGCGGCGGTTGGCGCGCACCGCGCCGTGGCAGGCCATGGTCGCCAGCAGCTCGTTGAGATGGGCCTGGATGCGGTCGCTGGTGCCGTACTCCAGCAGGTCGGCGAGCACGTCGCGCACCAGCTGGGTGGCCTCGGCCTGCTTGAGCAGCGCCGGAATCTGGCGAATCGCCAGACTCTCCTCGCCCAGGCGCTGCAGCTCGAAACCGAGGCGCTGGAACCACTCGGCGTGCTCCTCGGCGCAGTCGGCCTCGCGCTGGCTGAGGGCGATGGACTCCGGCACCAGCAGCGGCTGGCCGCGCAGCCCCTCGCTGGCCATGGCCTGCTTGAGCCGTTCGTAGGTGATGCGCTCGTGCGCCGCGTGCATGTCCACCAGCACCATGCCCTGAGCGTTCTCGGCGAGGATGTAGACGCCCTTGAGCTGGGCCAGCGCATAGCCCAGCGGCGGCACGTCGCCCTGCTCCTGCGGCAGCGCCGGTGCCTGGGCGCCGGGCAGCGGCGCGAAGTAGTCGCGGTAGGCCGCCTGGGCCTCGGCGGCCGGAACCCCGGGGTTGCCGGCCGGCTGCTGATAACCCGCGCCGGCGCCGCGCCAGGCCGGCTGCGGACTGGCAAGCGGGGTTTCCAGCACACTGGCGGCCAGGCCCATCTCGCCCTGCGGGCCGAACTCGCCGGCGGCCAGGCCGCTGGGCCGCACCATGGGCATCACGGCGGCGGGCGCGGCGACCTGATCTTCCGGGCGCACGTCGGCCAGGGCGCGGTGCAGGGTGCCGTAGAGGAAGTCATGCACCATGCGGCTGTCGCGGAAACGTACCTCGTGCTTGGTCGGGTGCACGTTGACGTCCACCGTGCTCGGGTCGATTTCCAGGAACAGCACGAAAGTCGGATGACGGCCGTTGAACAGCACGTCGCGATAGGCCTGGCGCACCGCATGGGCGACCAGCTTGTCGCGCACCATGCGGCCGTTGACGTAGAAGTACTGCAGGTCGGCCTGGCTACGGGAGAAGGTCGGCAGGCCGACCCAGCCCCACAGGCGCAGGCCGCCGCGCTCGATCTCGATCGGCAACGCCTGTTCGAGGAAGGCCGGCCCGCACACCGCGGCGACGCGCCGCGCGCGACTGATCTCGTCGCCCGCCTCATGCAGGCTGAGCACGCTCTTGCCGTTGTGACGCAGGTGGAAGCCCACGTCGAAACGGGCCAGCGCCAGGCGCTTGATCACTTCCTGCAGGTGGTCGAACTCGGTCTTCTCGGCGCGCAGGAACTTGCGCCGCGCCGGGGTGTTGAAGAACAGGTCGCGCACCTCCACCGAGGTGCCCACCGGGTGCGCCGCCGGCTGCACCCGCGGCTGCATGTCGCGACCCTCGGTCTCCACCTGCCAGGCCTGCTCGGCGTCCGCCGTGCGCGAGGTCAGGGTCAGGCGCGACACCGAGCTGATCGAGGCCAGCGCCTCGCCGCGAAAGCCCATGCTGAGCACGGCTTCGAGGTCTTCCAGTTCGCGGATCTTGCTGGTGGCGTGGCGCGCCAGAGCCAGCGGCAGGTCGTCGGGGGCGATGCCGCCGCCGTCGTCGCGCACCTTGAGCAGTTTGACGCCGCCCTGCTCGACTTCCACGTCGATGCGCCGTGCCCCGGAGTCCAGGCTGTTTTCCAGCAGTTCCTTGGCCACCGAGGCGGGACGCTCGACCACTTCGCCGGCGGCGATCTGGTTGGCCAGGCGCGGGCTGAGCAGGTGTATACGGGACATAACGCTCACTACTGGGCCGCCAGTGCCGTGGCGGGAATCTGCAGGGTCTGGCCGACCTTGATCACGTCGCCATTGAGGTTGTTGGTGCTGCGCAGCAACGCCAGGCTGATCTGGTAGCGCTGGGCGATCAGCGCCAGGCTCTCGCCGCGCGCCACCACGTGTTCGCGCGGGGCCGGGGCGATCTTGCCCTCGTCGCGCAGCCAGGCGATGTAGGTGCCCGGCGGCGGATTCTCGCGGAAGAATTGGCGGATGCCGGTCTGGATCGAACGCGCCAGCGCCTGCTGGTGGCTGGCGGTATGCAGCTTGCGCGCCTCATTGGGGTTGGAGATGAAGCCGGTCTCGACCAGGATCGACGGAATGTCCGGGGATTTGAGCACCATGAAGCCGGCCTGCTCGACCCGGCGCTTGTGCAGCGAGGTGATGCTGCCCATGTTCGACAGCACCTTCTGCCCGACGTTGAGGCTGGAGCTCAGCGAGGCGGTCATCGACAGATCGAGCAGCACGCCGGCGAGCATCTTGTCCTTGTCGTCCAGGCTGACGTTGCCGGCACCGCCGATCAGGTCGGACTGGTTTTCCGCATCGGCCAGCCAGCGCGCGGTCTCCGAGGTGGCGCCGCGCTCGGACAGCGCGTACACCGAGGCGCCGAAGGCGGCGGCGCGGGGCGCAGCGTCGGCGTGGATGGAGACGAACAGGTCGGCGCCCTTCTTGCGGGCGATCTCGGTGCGCTTGCGCAGCGGAATGAAGTAGTCGCCGGTGCGCACCAACTCGCCGCGGAACCCCTTCTCGGCGTTGATCTGCCGTTGCAGCTCCTTGGCGATGGCCAGGGTCACGTGCTTCTCGTACTGGCCCTTGACCGGCGCCAGCGCGCCCGGGTCCTCGCCGCCGTGGCCGGCGTCGATGGCGATGACGATGTCGCGCTTGCCATTGGGTACTGGCGTCAGCTTGGGTGGCGGCTGGGTCGGGGTGACCGGCACCGGCGGCGTCGTGGCGGCCACGCTGGGCGCCTGGGTCGGCGCCGGCGCACTGCCGTTCTGGTCGAACAGGTCGACCACCAGGCGATGGCCGTACTGCTGGTTGGGCGCCAGGGCGAAGCTCTTCGGCGTCACCGGCGCCGACAGGTCGATGACCACGCGCAGCTCTTCGGCGCTACGCTGGGCCGAGCGCACGCCGGTGATCGGGGTATTGGCCAGCGACAGCTGGCCGAGGTTGGTCGCCAGCTTCGCGCCGCTGACGTCAATGACGATGCGGTTGGGCGCGGCCAGGGTGAACACGCTGTGCTGCACCGGGCCGGACAAATCGAAGACCAGCCGGGTATTGTCCGGCGCGCGCCACAATCGCACGCTGCGCACATCGGAGGCGGCCAGCACCTCGGCAGCCAGGGCCGCCCACAACACCCCCACAGCGGTAACCAGCGCGCCTATGCGCATACCCAACCCCATCAATCTATTTATGCTTGGCCTGCCAACAGTGCACACCAGGCTTGCCCGCGCGCCCCATGTGCCTGCAACAGCAGCGAACGGCCGCTCGCTTGCGGGCTAATGGTAATGTCCAGGTCGGGCTTTGGCAAAACGCCGGCGCCGCGCTCGGGCCATTCGATCAGGCACAGCGCATCGCCTTCGAAGTAATCGCGGATGCCGAGAAACTCCAGCTCCTCCGGGTCGACCAGGCGATACAGGTCGAAATGGAAGGCGCGCACGGCGCCGATCTCGTAGGGTTCGACCAGGGTGAAGGTCGGGCTCTTGACCGCCCCGGCATGGCCCAGGCCGCGCAGCATGCCGCGCGACAGGGTGGTCTTGCCGGCGCCCAGATCGCCGTGCAGGTAGATGATGCCGGCACCGCCGCTGACCTCGGCGAGCCGCGCGCCGAGGGCCAGCATCGCCGCCTCGTCGGCGGCCTCGAGTCTCAATTCAGACAAGGACACAACTCCTCCAGTAACTGACGAATGGCAGGGGGCAGATCGCCGGCAGCCAGCCCGCGCCCCTGTTCGGCGAGCCGTTCGCCCGCCCGGGCATGCAGCCAGACCGCCAGGCAGGCCGCCTCGAACGGCGCCAGGCCCTGCGTCAGCAGGGCACCGAGCAGACCGGCCAGGACGTCGCCGAGACCGGCGCCGGCCATCGCCGGGTGACCGCGGTCGCACAGCGCCAGACGCCCGTCCGGCGCCGCGATCAGGCTGCCGGCGCCCTTGAGCACCACCACCAGCCCCAAAAGCTGCGCCAGCGCCCGCGCCGCCGCCGGCCGATCCGCCTGCACCTCGGCCGTGCTCATCCCCAGCAGGCGCGCCGCCTCGCCCGGGTGGGGGGTGAGCACACCCAGGCGCGGCGCGGCGACCCGACCGGCGGCCAGCAGGTTTAGCGCATCGGCGTCCCACACCTGCGGCCGCCCGACGGCGGCGACAGCCGACAGCAGGCCACGCCCCCAGGCCCCCTGGCCCAGCCCCGGGCCGACCACGCAGACATCGGCGCGCTCGAGCAGCGGCAGCAGCTGGTTGGCCGACAGCACGCCGGCACACATCACCTCCGGGCGGCGCACCAGCGCGGCGGCCACATGCTCCTCGCGGGTGGCCAGCGACACCAGCCCGGCGCCGGCGCGCAGCGCAGCGTCGGCGCCGAGCAGCGCGGCGCCGCCCATGCCCAGGTCGCCGCCGACCACCAGCAGGTGACCGAACTGGCCCTTGTGCGCCGTCGGCACGCGCGGCGCCAGGCGCGGCAGGTTGGCTACATCCAGGCGCTGCGCCACGCTCGGCGCCTGCGCCAGCAGCTCGGCATCGCCCTGCAGGTCGTCGAACTGCAGCTCGCCGCACAGCTCCGGGCCGGCGCCGGTCAGCAGGCCCAGCTTGAGGCCGATAAAAGTCACCGTCAGCTCGGCGCGCACCGCCACGCCCAATGGCGCGCCGCTGTCGGCGTGCAACCCGGAGGGAATGTCCACCGCCAGCACCGGCAGGCCGCTGGCACCGATCAGGCGGATGGCCTGGGCGTAAGGCTCGCGCACCGCGCCGGACAGCCCGGTGCCGAGCAGGGCATCGACCAGTACGCCGGCCAGCGGCGCGCATTCGCTCCAGGGGCGGATCTCCACGCCGGCGGCCTGCGCCTCGGCATGGGCCTGCGCGGCATCGCCGCCCAGCGCCGCCGGCTCGCCCAGCGCCAGCACGCGCACGCGCCAGCCGGCGCGCCGGGCCAGCGCGGCGATCAGGTAACCGTCGCCGGCGTTGTTGCCGCGCCCGGCCAGCACGGTGATCTCGCCGGCCCCCGGCCAGCGCCGACGCAGCGCACGCCAGGCGGCATGGGCGGCGCGCTGCATCAGCTCGAAGCCGGGGATGCCGGCGGCGATCAGCCGGGCGTCCAGCGCGCGCACCTGTTCGGCACTGTGCAGAGTCAAGGGCAAGGGGGTAGGTGTCGGACGCATGGCTCGCTCGTGGCGGATGTCTGGCAGAATTATACCCACCTCCCCTGCGGTTGCCCTGCAATGTCAGTTTCTTCCCTCGATCTCCCCGCCCTCGCCCAGTCGATCAAGGACTGGGGCCGCGAGCTGGGCTTCCAGCAGGTGGGCATCGCCGGTGTCGAACTGGGCGAGCACGAAGCGCACCTCAAACGCTGGCTGGCCGCCGGCTACCAGGGCGAGATGGACTACATGGCCGCCCACGGCAGCAAACGCTCGCACCCGGAGCAGCTGGTGCCGGGCACCCTGCGGGTCGTGTCGCTGCGCATGGACTACCTGCCCGGCGATACGCAGATGGCCCGGCGCCTGGCCGAGCCTGAAAAAGCCTACGTGTCGCGCTACGCCCTGGGCCGCGACTACCACAAGCTGATCCGCAAGCGCCTGCAGCAACTGGCCGAACGCATCCAGACGGCGATAGGGCCGTTCGGCTACCGCGCCTTCGTCGACAGCGCGCCGGTGCTGGAAAAGGCCATCGCCGAACAGGCCGGCCTCGGCTGGATCGGCAAGAACACCCTGGTGCTCAATCGCAAGGCCGGTAGCTATTTCTTCCTCGGCGAACTGTTCGTCGACCTGCCGCTGCCGGTCGATGCGCCGCACGGCAGCGAGCACTGCGGACGCTGCAGCGCCTGCCTGGACATCTGCCCGACCGCCGCCTTCGTCGGCCCCTATGTGCTGGATGCGCGGCGCTGCATCTCCTATCTCACCATCGAGCTGAAGGGGCCGATTCCGGTCGAACTGCGTGAGCCCATCGGCAACCGGGTGTTCGGCTGCGACGACTGCCAGATCGTCTGTCCGTGGAACCGCTTCGCCCGCCCCACCGTGCAGGGCGACTTCCAGCCGCGCCACGGCCTGGACAACGCCGGCCTGGCCGAGCTGTTCCTGTGGACCGAAGAGGAGTTTCTGGCCCGTACCGAAGGCTCGCCGCTGCGCCGCGCCGGCTACGAGCGCTGGCTGCGCAACCTGGCGGTCGGCCTGGGCAATGCGCCCTCGACCATCCCGGTGCTGGAGGCATTGCAGGCGAGGCGCGAGCATCCGTCGGAACTGGTACGCGAGCATGTCGAGTGGGCGCTGGCGCGGCACCAGGAGCGTGGGTTGGGTTGAGGCGCGCAGCGCCGCAGCCCAACGCGCCATCCCCGCAACTGGGCTCAGCACCAGCCTGCCGGCGCCCCCCCCCTGCACCCGGCTCAGACCTTGAGGAAATGCTCGCGGTAATGACGCAGCTCGGCGATGGACTCGCGGATATCGTCCAGCGCCTGGTGGGTGGCGGTCTTCTGGAAGCTGTCCCTGACCTGCGGCGCCCACATGCCGGCGAGAATCTTCAGGGTCGAGACGTCCAGATAGCGGTAGTGGAAGTAGGCTTCCAGATTGGGCATGTACTTGTAGAGGAAGCGCCGATCCTGACCGATGCTGTTGCCGCAGATCGGCGACTTGCCCTTGGGCACCCACTGCTCGAGGAAGGCGAGGGTCTGCGCCTCGGCCGCCGCGGTGTCGATGCGGCTCTCGCGCACGCGCTGGGTCAGGCCGCTCTGGCCGTGGGTGCGGGTGTTCCACTCGTCCATCGCGGCCAGCGCCGCGTCGCTCTGGTGAATGGCGATCACCGGGCCCTCGGCCAGCACGTTCAGTTCGCTGTCGGTGACGATGGTGGCCATCTCGATGATCACGTCCCGCTCCGGCTCCAGGCCGGTCATCTCCAGGTCGATCCAGATCAGGTTGTTGGGGTTCTGCATGGTGTGCGGCTCCTTGGCTCAGGCGGCAAGTCTAGCGGATATCGGCGCCGCCGTTCTGCCACAGCAGCAACTGCGTCTGCCGCCCCTGGTTCAGTTCGCGCACGGCATTTGGGGCCACCCCGGGGATGGCGAAGCTGTTGCTGATCAACCAGCTGCCGGGCGCCATCTCCTCCCGCGCCTTGGCCCACAGGCGCGCCATCGGCACCGGCGAGAGGAAACAGTAGACGACGTCGAACGGTGCCAACTCGGTACGCCACAGGCTCCCGTAGCGGATGCTGCAGTTGCCCTGCCCCAGGCAGCGCAGCCAGGCCAGGAGAAACAGCAGCGGCGCGCTCTCGACGCCGACGAAGCGCCCGCGCGGGAAGCGCCGCGCCAGGTGCAGCAGGGTGCCGGCAGTGCCGCAACCAAGATCGACGAAACGCGGCGGCGCCTCGCGCGCCGCCAGCCAATCGCCCAGTTGCTGGCGCGCGCGCGTGCCGCTGAGGTACAGCGGCACGCGCTCGTGCAGGCTGTTCCAGTTGACCAGCAGCAGCAGGGCAAAGCCCAGCAGGTAGAGCCAGCCCGGCAGCGCCGCCTGCTGCAGCAACCACAGCGCCGGCAGGAAGGCCAGGTTGATCCCCAGCCACCAGCGCGACAGCCCCAGGCGCCAGCCGATAGCCGCCGCCAGCGCCCCCTGCGCCAGCGCCGCCAGCCATAGCGGAAGGCGCAGCGGCGACAGCAGCGCCAGCCCGTAGACCGCCGCCAGCAGCAGGACGACGGCCAGCCCCTGGGCCAGCATTACCCGGCGCCAAGGTCGCTGCAGCGCCCCTTCACGCTCGTCCATCCCACCCCCTGAAGGTCAAATCGAGGCCGCGGCGCCCATGCTAAACTCGCGCGGCTTGTTTCCCGGCAACTCTACCCACTCGGAATCCCCATGGCCAAACGCCAACTCAACCGCCGCCAGAGCTGGCGCATCGAAAAGATCCAGGGCGAACGCGCGGCCCGCGCCGCCAAGCGCGAATCGCGCGCCGTCGAGGCCCTGGAAGGCGGCGACCTGGGCCCGGAGCAGACCGGCCTGGTGATCGCCCACTTCGGCGTACAGGTGGAGATCGAGGCGCTGCAGGGCGAGCTGGCTGGCCAGACCTTCCGCTGCCACCTGCGCGCCAACCTGCCGGCGCTGGTCACCGGCGATCAGGTGGTGTGGCGCGCCGGTAACCAGGGCGACGGCGTGATAGTCGCCCAGCTGCCGCGGCGCAGCGAGCTGTGCCGGCCGGACATGCGCGGCGCGCTCAAGCCGGTGGCGGCCAACGTCGACCAGATCGTCATCGTCTTCGCCCCGCTGCCCGAGCCGCACGCCAACCTGATCGACCGCTACCTGGTGGCCGCCGAGCATGCCGGCATCCGCCCGCTGCTGCTGTTGAACAAGGCCGACCTGATCGATGCGCAGAACCAGGTCGCGCTAAACGCCCTGCTCGACGTCTACCGCCAGCTCGGCTACCCGCTGCTGGAGGTCTCGGCTCATCAGGGCGACGGCATGGAGCAGCTGAAGAAGCGCCTGGACGGCCACGTCAGCGTGTTCGTCGGCCAGTCCGGGGTGGGCAAGTCGTCGCTGGTCAACAGCCTGCTGCCCGGGGTCGATACCCGCGTCGGCGCGCTGTCGGAACTGACCGGCAAGGGCACCCACACCACCACCACCGCGCGGCTGTTCCACTTTCCCGGCGGCGGCCAGCTGATCGACTCGCCCGGCATCCGCGAGTTCGGCCTCGGCCACGTCAGCAGGGATGACGTGGAAGCCGGCTTTATCGAATTCCACGACTTGCTCGGGCGCTGCCGCTTCCGCGACTGCAAGCACGACCGCGAGCCGGGTTGCGCGCTGCTCCTGGCCCTGGAGGAAGGACGCATCCAGCCGCAGCGCATGGCCAGCTACCGGCATATTCTCGCCAGCCTGCCCGAAGACGAGTATTGAGCGGCGCCGACGCGCGCCAGTAAGCGGGAGGCCGAGGCCTACTGGTCGACCGGCCGATCGAACTGCAGCGCGCCGTCCTCGAAGATGTTCAAGCGCTCGCGCACCTGCTCGCCCGGCAGCGGCTCGTCGGTCGCGCCGGGCGCCGCCGGTGCGGCCTCGGCAGGTGCCGGCGGCGCTTCGTCGCTGCCCTGCTCACCCTCGATGGCGCGCTGCGCCTTCTTGGTCAGCACGATGATGTCGATGCGCCGGTTGACCGGATTGAAGGGGTCGTCGCGGTCGAACAGGGCCGAAGAGGCGTAACCGACCACCCGCGCCACCTGCTCGTCGGCATAGCCGCCGGCGATCAGGGTGCGCCGCGCAGCGTTGGCGCGATTGGCCGACAGCTCCCAGTTGCCGAAATCGCCGCGACCGACGAAGGGTTTGGCGTCGGTGTGGCCGCTGACGCTGATCTTGTTCGGCACCGTGCGAATGGTGTCGGCCATGGCCAGTAGGATGTCCTCGAAATAGGGCTGCAGCTCGGCGCTGCCGAGGGCGAACATCGGCCGGTTCTCGGCGTCCATGATCTGGATGCGCAGGCCGTCCTGGGTGATCTCGAACAGGATCTGGTCCTTGAAGCGCTGCAGCTCGGGGTTCTCGTCTACCTTGTTCTGCAGTTCCTGCAGCAGCAGCTCCAGGCGCTCGCGCTCCAGCTTGTCGGCCAGGGTCTCGACCTGGTCGGCGTCGATCTCCACGTCCTGGCTGTCGGTCAGGTCCTGGATTTCCGGATTGAGGGTTCGCTCCGGCGCCGGCGTCGGCGTACCGCCGAGGTCGATGGCGTGCGGGCTGGCGCTCTCGGTGAAGCCGATGGGGTCCTGGAAGTAACCGGAAATGGCCTTCTTCTGCTCCGGGGTGGCCGAGGACATCAACCACATCACCAGGAAGAACGCCATCATGGCCGTGGCGAAGTCGGCGAAGGCGATCTTCCAGGCGCCGCCGTGGTGCCCGCCGGCGCGCTTCTTGCCGCGTTTGACGATGATCGGCTGGTTGTTTTCCATGGCTTAGTTGCCGCGCATGGCCTGTTCGAGCTCGGTGAAGCTCGGCCGGTGCGCCGGGAACAGCACCTTGCGGCCGAACTCCACCGCCAGGCTCGGCGGCATGCCCGAGGCCGAAGCAACCAGGGTCGCCTTGATCGCCTCGTAAAGGTTGACCTCCTCCTTGGCGTCGTGCTCCAGCGCCACCGACAGCGGACCGAAAAAGCCATAGGAGGCGAGGATGCCGAGGAAGGTGCCGACCAGCGCGGTGGCGACCTTCTCGCCAATCTGCGCGTTGTCCGCCTCGGCGAGGATCGACATGGTGATGACGATGCCCAGCACCGCGGCGACGATACCCATGGCCGGCAGGCCGTCGGCGACCTTGGCCACCGCATGGGCGGGGTGCTCCACATCCTCCTTGAGGCTGGCCAGTTCCATGTCGAACAGGCCCTCCAGCTCATGCGGGGCCATGTTGCCGGAGGACATGATGCGCAGATAGTCGCAGATGAAGGCGGTCATCCGCGCGTCCTTGAGCACCCCTGGGTACTTGCTGAAGATCGGGCTGGCGTTGGGGTCCTCGATGTCCGCCTCGATGGCCATCATGCCTTCGCGGCGGCTCTTGTTGAGGATCTCGTATAGCAGCTTGAGCACTTCCAGGTAATAGGTGTGGGTGAAGCGGGTGCCGAACATGCTCACCGACTTCTTGAATACCGTCATGAACATGCTGCCCGGGTTGGCCTGGAGGAAGCCGCCCAGCGCCGCACCACCGATGATCAGCACTTCGTAGGGATGAACGAGCGCCATGAACTGCCCGCCGGACAGGACGAAGCCGCCGAAGACGCAGCCCAGAACCACGATGATGCCGATGATTTTTGCCATAGAAGAGTGCTTGCAGAGCCAAGAGAGAGGGTTATTAAAAACAACCCTTCTAATTATCGGAACTTATACGCCAGACTATAGCCAGTTAAGGTCAAAAGCCAGTTCGGCTCAACTCACATGTCGACGCCAAAGCCCCTGCCACGCACCCTCGACGCCTGGCTGCAACAGCTGGCCAAGCTGCCCCTGCCGATCGAGCAGGAGCAGCATGCACGCCTGCGGCGCACCCTCGGCGACGGCCGCCGCACCTGGGGCGAGATCGCTGAGGCGATCGAACTCAGCCCGACCTTTGCCCTGCAGGTGCTGCGCGAGGCCAACCAGGCCGGCGGCACCCTCAGCGACCCGGCCGACAGCCTGGAGACGGCGCTGGCCCGCCTCGGTCTGAAGCGCTGCGAAACCCTGCTCAACCAGGCCCCCGCCCTGCCGGCAGGGGAAATCCCGCTGGCCCTGCGCCAACTCCTGCTGATCAGCCAGCATGCCAGCCAGCAGGCGCGCGGCCTGTTCGGCGCACGTCTGGCGCGCCTGTGGAACGAGCTGCATGGCTGCAGCCTGCTGTTTCTCGCCCCGCTCTGGCCGCTGCTATGCGCCCATCCGCAGCTGTTCGAGGCCTGGGAGCAGCGCATCCTGGTCAAGGGCGAGCGGCCGGCCAAGGTGGAGCAGGAGCTGCTCGGCGTGCCGCTGCTGCAGCTGTGCCTGCAACTGGCCGAACGCTGGCGCCTGCCGGAGTGGATAGTGCAGGGCTACCGCCTGCTGGAGCGCGACCGCCGCCTGCTGGTCAAGGCGCTGCATATCGCCCGCGACAACCAGCACCCGCTGCACCAGCAACAGTTGCTCGATGCCGACATCCCCTTGCGCCGCTGGCTGACCCAGCCGAGCAACTGCGTGCTGCTGGCCAACGGCCTGGCGCTGTCGGCGCACCAGGCCTGGAACGCCCCGCACAGCCTGCGCTGGCAGTGCCTGACCGGGCTCTACCTGCAGCTGCCGCTGGCCGAGGTGCAGCAGGAAGTGCACCGACACGCGGTAAGCAGCGCCCGCCTGAACCACGACGCCCAGCTCTGGCACCCGGCCCAGGCCCTGCTCTGGCCCTGGGACGCCCGTCGCCTGAACCCGCCACGCAGCCCGGCGCCGGCGCCCAGAAGCGACGCCCTCGACGCCTGGCGCCAGCACTGCGCCCGCCTGCTGGCCGAGCCCAGCGCCTTCGCCAACGTCCTGCAGCTGACCGCCTGCGCCCGCGACGCCGTGCAGGCCTGCGGCCTGAACCGGGTGCTGTTGCTACTCGCGGATCGTCAGCACAGCCGCCTGCAGGCCCAGCAGCAGGCGGGGCTGGAGCCGGGCGCCAGCGCCCTGAACCTGGACCCGGCGCACAGCCAGGTGCTGCGCCGGCTGCTCGCCGAACCCGGCCAGCTGCGCCTGAGCCCGGCCAATATCGCCCAGTTCTCCGCCCTGCTGCCGGGCAGCCTGAAGGCGCTGTTCCCCGGCGACCACCTGCTGCTGCGCTCGCTGGCCAGCAATGGCCGGGTGGTCATGCTGCTGGTCGCCGACCAGGGCGGCCAGCCGTTCAACGAGCTCGGCCTGCAGGCCTTCGGTAAAACCGTGCAATGCATCGAGCGCGCCCTGGCCAGCTTCGCCAGGCGCGGGCGCTAGCCCTTTCCGCTACAATCGGCCTCTTTTCATTCGAGGAGGCCTCCATGTCCGCCTTCGCCAACCTGCCCCTGGTGATCGAGCCCGCCGAGCTGGCCAGCCGCCTGGACGCCGCCGAGCTGATCCTGGTCGACCTCAGCGGAGCGGCGCGCTATACCGCCGGGCACATCCCCGGCGCGCGCTGGGTCGACAGCAAGCGCACCCAGTTGGGCCAGCCGCCCGCCCCCGGCCTGGTCCCGCCACAGGCGCAGCTCGAAGCGCTGTTCGCCGAACTGGGCCATCGTCCGGACGCCACCTACGTGGTCTACGACGACGAGGGCGGCCCCTGGGCCGGGCGCTTCATCTGGCTGCTCGACGTGATCGGCCACAGCCGCTACCACTTCCTCAATGGCGGCCTGCAGGCCTGGATCGGCGAGGGCCGCGCACTGAGCCAGGACAGCCCGTCGGCGCAGCACACGCCGGTGGCGCTGACCCTGCACGACGAGCCGACGGCCAGCCGCGACTATGTGCAGGCGCGCCTGGGCGCCGCCGACCTGGCGATCTGGGACGCCCGCGGCGCGGACGAATACCGCGGCGAGAAACTCAGCTCGGCGCGCGGCGGCCATATCCCCGGTGCGGTCAATTTCGAGTGGACCGCCGGCATGGATCCGCAGCGCGGCCTGCGCATCCGCGACGACATCGCCGAAGTGCTGCAGGATCTGGGCATCACCCCCGACAAGGAAGTGATCACCCACTGCCAGACCCACCGCCGTTCCGGCTTCACCTACGTGGTGGCCAAGGCGCTGGGTTATCCGCGGGTCAAGGCCTACGCCGGCTCCTGGGCCGAGTGGGGCAACCTGCCCGATACCCCGATCGAGCGCTGAACCCGGACGCCAATCAGCTGCACGCGCCGGCTGCCTCAGCACCGGCTCCGAACCCTCAAGGACACACGATGAAACAACGCCTGTTTATCCTCAGCCAGTACCTGCTGCCCCACCACCTGCTGTCGCGGCTGATCGGCTGCGTCGCCGAATGCCGCATCGGCTGGCTGAAGAACCCGCTGATCACCTGGTTCGCCAAGCGCTACCAGGTGAACATGAGCGAAGCCCGGGTCGAGGACCTGCGCACCTACGAGCACTTCAACGCCTTCTTCACCCGCGCCCTGAAGGACGGCGCCCGCCCGCTGGACGAGACCCCCGGCGCCATCCTCTGCCCGGCCGACGGCGCCATCAGCCAGCTCGGCGCCATCGAGCACGGCCGCCTGTTCCAGGCCAAGGGCCACAGCTTCAGCGCCGTCGAACTGCTCGGCGGCGACGCCGAGCGCGCCGCGCCCTTCATGGGCGGCCAGTTCGCCACCGTGTACCTGTCACCCAAGGACTACCACCGCGTGCATATGCCGCTGGCGGGGACCCTGCGCGAGATGGTCTATGTGCCGGGGCGGCTGTTCTCGGTCAACCAGACCACCGCGGAGAACGTGCCCGAGCTGTTCGCCCGCAACGAGCGGGTGGTCTGCCTGTTCGACACCGAGCGCGGGCCGATGGCCGTGGTGCTGGTCGGCGCGATGATAGTCGCCAGCGTCGAGACGGTCTGGGCCGGCCTGGTCACCCCGCCCAAGCGCGAGCTGAAGAGCACCCGTTACGACGCCGCCGCGCGCGCGCCGATCGAACTGGCCAAGGGCGCCGAACTCGGTCGTTTCAAGCTGGGCTCCACCGCCATCGTGCTGTTCGGCCCGCAGCAGGTGCAGTGGGCCGCCGAACTGGGCGCCGGCAGCGCCGTGCGCATGGGCCAGTTGCTGGGCCACGCCGGGGCCTGAGCAACGCCGCGGCACTGAACCCGGTCGCAGACCGCCTGGTCATAGTTGCGTACTCTGGCACGACCGCCCGTCCCCGGGATGGGCTGCGACCGCGGCGAGATGCTGCTAGAGTTCGCGAGACTATTACGAGAGCCGCTAGCCTTTGCGTGGCCGGAGTATCCGAGTTTGATGGATAAACAGAGTCCCCACCTACTGCTGTTGCGTGTCCCCACCCCGAGCAAGCCAAGCCTGAGCTTCTGCGACGGCAGCCCCCGCGACCTCAAGCGCTGGCTCGCCGCCCTGCCCAAGGCCAACATCGGTGAGACCGCGCGCCAGCTGTACCAGAGCCTGGTGGAACTCAACCAATTCCTCACCCCCTCGGAAAACCGCCTGCGACTGCTGGAGCTGCTGCGCCCGGAAGTGCACTTCGTCTGCCAGCACCTGGAACGCCACTTCCTCAACCAGGCCATCGTCCTCGACGAGCGCCCACGCAAGGTCGCCAACCTGTGCCAGGCGCTGCAGAACCACCTGGCCGTCGGCTACAAGCTGATCATCTCGCGGGCCATGGCGCGCAGCGGCAAGGAGCGCGACCAGCTGCTCGCCGTTGCCCTGCAGCGCGCCAGCCACAGCCTGTGCAACCCGCTGATCCGCGCCAGCCAGCTGTACTGCCCGGTGCCCGAAGGCCTGTGGCTGGAACTGCACCAGCTGTATCAGATCGCCAGTGAGCAGCGCCTGCAGCGCCAGGCGATCCGCGACCCGCTGGCGCGCCATTCGCCCGCCCTGAGCACCGAGCAGTGCTACCTGATCGCCCTGCTGCTCGGCTGCGCGCGCACCAACCAGATGCGCCAGCACGGCATCGCCCGCCTGGCCGAAGCGCTGGAGCCCTGGAGCGCGCTGGTCAGCCTGCAGGCCGGCGACCTGCCGAGCAGCCTGTTCGTCCTTGCCCCGCAAGTGGACGGCCCGCCGCGCTACAAGTCGCTGTACCCCGACAACGAACTGCACAACCTGCTGGGCATCGACCCGCAGCCGCTGGTGGACGCGATCAGGGAATACCTGCTGCTGCCAGAGGAGGACCGGCCCAGATCGCGCCTGCCGGTGCCCGAAGGCATGAGCCTGGACCTGCTGCAACACGTCGGTGCCGCCTGGGGCGATATCGCCGAGCGCACCTTCCAGCGCACCAGCGGCCGCGGCAACCTGACCCTGTGCATCGGCATGAGTGCGCTGCATTTCTTCCTCGCCGGCGAACAGTCCTTCGGCGAGGTGCTCAAGCGCCCCAGCGAGGCCGGCGCCGCGGTGTTCAAGCCCGCGACCGGCGCCCCGGACGTCTGGGCCAACGCCTTCGACGCGCAGCGCATCGGCAGCGACTTCCACTTCGAAGAGATCCAGTACAGCAAGGTCAGTACCGGCGAGCAGCCCGCCGAGCCGGAAAGCAGCAATGAAAGCTATCCCACTTACGCGCTGGCCATCGTCAACCATAGCCCCGGCGGCTACTGCCTGTCCTGGGCCAAGGAAGTGCCCGCCCAGTTGCAGGCCGGCGAACTGCTCGGCGTGCAGGACAGCCCCAGCCAGGGCTGGAGCGTGGCCATCGTGCGTTGGATCCGCCAGGTGCGCGGCGGCGGCACGCAGATGGGCATCGAGCTGATCGCTCCGCATGCCCGCTCCTGTGGCCTGCAACTGGTGCGCAAGGCCGAGCAGAACAGCCAGTACCTGCGCGCCCTGCTGCTGCCGGAGATCAGCGCCATCTCGCGCCCGGCCAGCCTGATCACGCCGCGCCTGCCGTTCCAGGAAGGCAGCAAGGTGTTGATCAATGACCACGGCGAGGAACACCGCGCGGTGCTGACCCGCAAACAGGCCAGTACCGGCAGCTTCAACCAGTTCGAGTATCACCGCGTCGGTGCCAAAGAAGGCGCCGCCGGGAAGCCGGTCACAGCCTCGCAAAGCCAGAAACCGGCCGGGGAGGAAGATTTTGACTCACTCTGGAAGTCGCTGTAGGCTGCGGCCAACTCACCATTTGTCGCCTTTTCGCGCCCGTTCGGCGCGGTATTGACCCCACCCTATGGCCATCGAAAAGAAAACCATCCGCCTGCTGATTCTCGAGGATTCGCAGAACGAAGCCGAGCGCCTGGTCAGTCTGTTCCGCAATGCCGGACACGCCACCCGCGTGCACCGCCTCAGCTCCAGCGATGACCTCGCCGAGACCCTGCAACAGACCTGGGATCTGCTGATCTGCGCACCGAGCAGCGAGCAGCTCGACCCCGGCGAGGCGATCGGCGCCATTCGCCGCCAGGCCAAGGACATCCCGGTGCTGCAGCTGGTCGAGGGCAACGATTCCGAACTCATCACCGAGGCGCTGCTGTTCGGCGCGCAGGACGCCCTGCCGCAGGGCGAGGACGAGCGCCTGGTGCTGGTGGCCAAGCGCGAGCTGGCCAACCTCGAGGAACGCCGCGCCCGCCGCGCCGCCGAAGTGGCCCTGCGCGAGGCGGAAAAGCGCTGCCAGCTGCTGCTGGAAAGCTCGGTGGACGCCATCACCTACGTCCACGACGGCATGCACATCTACGCCAACCGCGCCTACCTGGAGCTGTTCAGGTACGAGGATGGCGAGGAGCTGGAAGGCATGCCGATGATCGACCTGATCGCCAGTGCCGACCAGGGCGCGTTCAAGGACTTCCTGAAGAACTACCAGAGCGCCGAGGGCAACGCCGAGCTGGCCTGCCAGGGCGTGCGCGCCGACGGCAGCAGCTTCGCCGCGCAGATGAGCTTTTCCCCGGCCACCTACGACGGCGAGCCGTGCATCCAGGTGGTGATCCGCGCCGAGACCTCCAACGCCGAGCTGGAGGAGAAACTGCGCGAGATCAGCAGCCAGGACCTGGTCACCGGCCTGTTCAACCGCAACCACTTCCTCGAGCTGATGGACGCCGCCGCCGAGCGCGCGGTCAACGCCGGGCAGCCGTCCGCCCTGGCCTATATCCGCGTCGACCGCTACGCCGGCCTGCAGGGCGAGATCGGCCTGGCCGGCATCGACCTGCTGCTCACCGACCTGACCGCCCTGCTGCGCGCGCACTTTGCGCCCGACACCCAGCTGGCGCGCTTCGGCGACGACGTGTTCGCCGCGCTGCTGCCGGGGCAGATGCCCGAACAGTGCGAAGACAGCCTCGCCGCGCTGCTGAAGAAGGTCGAAGGGCACATGTTCGACGTCAACGGCCGCACGGTGCAGACCAGCCTGTCGATCGGCGTCGCCGGCCTCAGCGAGAAGACCGCCAAGGCCCAGGCAGTCATCGACCGCGCCCACCGCTGTGCCGACGAGCTGGCCGAGGGCAATGCGCTGAAGCTGTTCAACCCGGCCGACGAACTGGCTGCCGCGGCCAACCGCGGCAACCTGCTGGCGATGGTGCAGCAGGCGCTGGAGAACAACAGCTTCCGCCTGCTGTTCCAGCCGATCATCAGCCTGCGCGGCGACGCCCACGAACACTACGAAGTGCTGCTGCGCCTGCTCAGTCCGCAGGGCGAGGAAGTGCCGCCTGCCGAGTTCCTCGCCGCCGCCAAGGATGCCGGCCTGGGCGAGAAGATCGACCGCTGGGTGATCCTCAGCTCGATCAAGCTACTCGCCGACCACCGCGCCAAGGGCCACAACACCCGCCTGTTCGTCCACCTGTCCAGCGCCAGCCTGCAGGACCAGACCCTGCTGCCTTGGCTCAGCGTGGCGCTCAAGGCGGCGCGCCTGCCGTCCGACGCGCTGGTGTTCCAGTTCAGCGAACCGGATGCCATCGCCTACCTGAAACAGGCCAAGGCGCTGACCCAGGGTCTGGCCGAGCTGCACTGCAAGGTGGCGCTGAGCCAGTTCGGCTGCGCGCTCAACCCCTTCAACACGCTCAAGCACCTGCAGGTAGACTTCGTCAAGATCGACGGTTCCTTCTCCCAGGAGCTGGGCAACGCCGACAACCAGGAGGCGCTGAAGACCCTGCTCAGCAGCCTGCACGCCCAGGCCAAGCTGACCATAGTGCCCTTCGTCGAGAGCGCCAGCGTGCTGGCGACCCTCTGGCAGGCCGGGGTCAACTTCATCCAGGGCTACTACCTGCAGGGGCCGAGCCAGTCGATGGACTACGACTTCTCCGCCGGCGATGAGTAACCCGCGCCGCCACGAAAAAGCCGCCTCGAAGGGCGGCTTTTTTCTGGGCGATGCCGTTACTCCTGGCCTTCGCGGTCGCGAAAGCCGAGCAGGTAGAGGATGCCGTCCAGGCCCAGGGTGGAGATCGCCTGCTTGGCCGACTGCTTGACCAGCGGCTTGGCACGGAAGGCCACGCCGAGACCGGCCAGGCCGAGCATCGGCAGGTCGTTGGCGCCGTCGCCGACGGCGATGGTCTGCTCCAGCTGCAGGCCTTCGCGCTCGGCCAGCTGACGCAGCAGGTCGGCCTTGCGCTGGGCGTCGACTATGGGCTCCACCGCCACGCCGGTGACCTTGCCGTCTTCGATCTGCAGCTCGTTGGCGAACACGTAGTCGATGCCCAGCTTGGCCTGCAGCTGCTTGGCGAAGTACGTGAAGCCGCCGGAGAGGATGGCGGTCTTGTAGCCCAGGCGCTTGAGTTCGGCGAACAGCGTCTCGGCGCCCTCGGTCAGGCGCAGCGAGGCGCCGATTTCCTCCAGCACGTCCTCGGACAGGCCCTTGAGCAGGCCCAGGCGCTCCCTGAAGCTGGCGGCGAAATCCAGCTCGCCGCGCATGGCGCGCTCGGTGATCTCGGCCACCTGCTCGCCGACGCCGGCGGCCTTAGCCAGCTCGTCGATCACCTCGGCCTCGATCAGCGTCGAATCCATGTCGAAGACCGCCAGGCGGCGGTTGCGGCGGAACACCGAGTCGCGCTGGAAGGCGATGTCGACGTTGAGTTCCTGCGCCACGCTGAGGAACTCGGCACGCAGCGCCGCCGGGTCGGCCGGCTCGCCGCGCACCGAGAACTCGATGCAGCCCTTGCCCTGCTCGGCCGGCATGTCCAGCGGCATGCGCCCGGACAGACGGTCGATATGGTCGATATTCAGACCGTACTTGGCGGTGATGGCGCTGACCCGCTGCAGCTGCTCGGCGCTGACCTTGCGCGTCAGCAGGGTGACGATATGCCGGGCCTTGCCCTGGCCGCCCACCCACTGCCGGTAATCCTCCTCCGAGACCGGGGTGAAGCGCACCTGCTGGTCCAGCTCGTAGCCGGTGAACAACACTTCCTTGAGCACCGACTGGGCGCGGGCGTTGTCGGGTATCTCGATGAGGATGCCGAACGACAGGGTGTCGTGGATCACCGCCTGGCCGATGTCGAGGATATTCACCCCGCCCTGGGCCAGCACGCCGGTGATGGCGGCGGTAAGACCGGGGCGGTCTTCGCCGGTGATGTTGATCAGGACGATTTCGCGCAAGGCGCACCCTCCGGGGCAGACGATTGAGAGGCATGAGGCGGCGAACGACCGCCAGGCCGAGGAAAAGGCGCACATTCTACCCAGTTCCGCGCCAGACGGGCACGCTCGCCGCTTTGCCCGCCACAGGGCGACCGCTATACTGCGCGGCAACTTCAGTCGACAAGAGCCGTGCTCTGTGAACCGGCCCGCGCCCGTCAAACCCGATAATTTCTTCCTGCTGATCTTCCACGCCCTGCGCCAGCGGCGCGTGCCCCTGGTCCTGCGCATCGCCAGCCACAGCCTGCTGCTGGTGGCTCTGGCCATGCTGATCTACGCCTGGGTCATGGGCATGCAGTTCAAGCAGGCCATGCAGCAGCAGGCCGATGCCCTCGGCCAGAGCCTGATCACCCAGACCGCCACCTCGGCCACCGAACTGCTGGTGTCCAACGACATCCTCAGCCTCAACGTGCTGCTGAACAACCTGGCGAAGAACCCGCTGGTGGCCCACGCCGCCATCTACAGCGTGGACAACCGCATCCTCGCCGAGGCCGGCGCACGGCCGACGCGCAGCGTGCTGGGCGAGAGCGAAGGGCTGTACTCCACGCCCATCACCTTCCAGGAGGTGATCGCCGGGCAGCTGCGCATCAGCCTGGACATGCGCCAGTTCCAGCAGCCGATGACCATCAGCCTGCAGAGCATGGGCATCCTCAGCCTGATCCTGCTGGCCCTGACCCTGTCGCTGAGCATGCGCCTGGGCCGGCATATCTCCACCCCGCTGCTGCAGCTGCGCCTGTGGCTGCGCGACCCGGACGACCCAGCCCCCGGCGCCGGGCGCAACGACGAGATCGGCGACCTGGCGCGCCAGCTGCAGTCCCGTCTGGTGCCGGAAAAACCGGAGCCCGAGCCGGAGTTCGACGACGAACCCGCCTTCGCCGACAGCGACGCCTACCCGGACGAACAGGACGACAGCGCCTTCGCCGAGCTGGACGACGAGGTGCCGGTCGTCGACGAGCGCGTCTTCGCCGAGCACGAGCCTGGCGATGACCGCGACCAGCCGCTCAAGCCCTGGCCCGAGTCGATAGCGCCGGACGATCCCTTCGCCGAACTGAGCGACGAGCCCGAGGCGCCCGCTGCGGCAGCACCGGCGCCGCGCCAGGCCCAGGCCAGCGCGGTGCTGGCCATCCAGCTCGGCGCCCAGGAGCAGCTGCGGCGCCTGCCGCGCACGCGCCTGCTGGACCTGCTGGAACGCTATCGCGGCTGCCTGGAACAGGCCGCCGCGCTCTATCAGGGCCAGCTGCACACGCTCAAGG
Organism: Pseudomonas sp. AOB-7; assembly: GCF_003696305.1. GTDB lineage: Bacteria > Pseudomonadota > Gammaproteobacteria > Pseudomonadales > Pseudomonadaceae > Aquipseudomonas. The sequence continues at coordinate 116,854 of NZ_RFFK01000007.1, forward strand.
ACGGCAGCAGCCTGATGCTGTTCCACGAACAGGAATGCGGCGAGGACTACCTGACCCACGCCATCTGCTGCGGCGAGCTGATGCGCGCCCTCGGCCACGCCCTGCAGATCGAGGTGGCCGACAGCGGCATCACCCTGCAACTGCAGCTGGGCCTGACCCTGGGCAGCGACCTGGACGGCCTCGGCCAGGCCGAGCTGCTGCTTAGCGACAGCGCCCTGGACGCCCTGGCGCTGTCGCAGCACAGCCGCAATCTGCTGCTGGTGGAACAGCGGGTGGCGCAGGATGGCCTGGCGCGTCAGCGCGCACGCATCCGCCCGATCGCCAGCCCGGAGGGCGCCAGCTGTGTCGAGCGCCTACTCGACCCCTACCCGGCGCTGCTGGAGCGCCAGCTGACGCGCATGCACGAAAGCCGGGCGCACTGACGCCCGGTCACGGCTCAGGCCTGGTGCGTACGGCGCCCGCCTAGGACACGCCGAGCAGCGCACGCCGCGGCGGCGTTGGCGCACCACAGCGCTGCAGCCAATCCTTCCAGCGAATCCGCTCGTCACGCACCAGCCAGCCGTCCTGCTCGGCGAAACTCTCCGACAGCCACAGGCCGCGGGTGCTGGCCGGCCGCAGTTCGCCCTTGCTCAGGGTGAACAGCTCGCCGCTGGGCAGGCCCTGCTGCAAGGCCAGCAGATAGAGGTCCGGCCGGCGCCGCTCCAGGCGCGCCACCAGGCGTCCATCCTCCAGGCATTCGTCGACGTGAAACAGACTCAATTGGCGCACGTCGCGCGGCAGCTCCAGGCTCAGGTCGTAGACCAGCTGCAGCGAGGCGGTGGGCAGGTGCACGTAGGCACGCGGGCGCTCCAGCAGGGTCAGGTTGCCGCACTGCACCGGGCGCGCCGCGCCGGACAGCGGGCTGAGGCGGAAGTGGCTGGCCTCGCGGTAACGCAGGGCGCCCTGGTAGGGCGTCGGCAGCCAGGTATCGCCGAAGCGCCCGGCCAGCCAGCCGTCGGCCGTTTCCAACAGGCATTCCTCGGCCACTTCCTGGATGGCGGTAAGCAGCGGCAGGTTCAGTTCATGGGCCGGCACATAGCCGGAAATCAGCTTGAGTACGGTGTCGCCGCGATCCGGACGACGCTGGCGCACCAGCAACCAGTAGTCGCGGCCGTGCAGGCGCAGGGTCAGGCGCACCGAGACACCAAGGTTGGCCAGCTCCGCGGCGAAGCGCCAGCTGTCCGCCACCTGCAGCGGCCGGCGCCGCTCGAGCATCTGACGGAAGTTCAGCGGCTGGCCCAGACTCTGGTAACTCAGGCCCTCGGGCCCGGCCTCGACGAACAGCGGCAGGGTCTTGAAGGTGCTCGGGTCCTTACGGATCAGCGTACGCGGCATCTCGACTCCTCGTTCCTGCTGGGCGTGCAGCCGGCGCGGCAGGCAGCCTGCCCGGCGGACGCAGGGTGGTCAGGGTGAAGCGCAACAATGGCTCAAGGCTGCCCCAAGCCAACCCCGAACGACAAGCCACCGCCGGTAAGCGCAGGCTTCAGCAGATGTCCTGGATCACCGCCGCCGCCGTGGCCACGTTGGCCGCCAGGTGCGCGGGGTTGATGGTGCCGACGATGGCGCTGCTGACGCCGGGGTGATCGAAGATCAGTTCGAAGCTGGCGCGCAGCGGATCGACGCCGGCGCCCAGGCAGGCATGCCCGCTGGCCAGGGCCTTCTTGATCAGGATGCCCTTGGCGTGACTGGCAGCGTAGTCCAGGACCGGCTTTTCGCCCTGTTCGTTGAGGTTGTAGGTGACCATCGCACAGTCGCCCTGCTGCAGCGCCAGCAGGCCGCCCTCGACGGTCTTGCCGGACAGGCCGTAGGCGAGGATCTTGCCCTCGCGCTTGAGCGCGGCCAGGGTCTCGTACACGCCGCTATCGCGCAGCACCGCCAGGTCGTTGCCGTCGGAGTGCACCAGCAGCAGGTCGATGCGGTCGGTCTCCAGGCGCTTGAGGCTGCGCTCCACCGACAGGCGGGTGTGCGCCGGGGAGAAGTCGAAGCGCGACTGGCCGTGCTCGAACTCCTCGCCGGTCTTGCTGACGATCACCCAGGCGTCGCGCTGGCCGCGCAGCAGCGGGCCGAGGCGCTGCTCGCTGAGGCCGTAGGCCGGCGCGGTGTCGATCAGGTTGATGCCCAGCTCGTGGGCCTGGCGGATCAGCGCGGCGGCCTGGGCATCGTCGGGGATGCGGAAGCCGTTGGGGTACTTCACCCCCTGGTCGCGGCCGAGCTTGACCGTGCCCAGGCCCAGCGGCGAAACCAGCAGGCCGGTGGACCCCAGCGGGCGATGCAGATCGTGCAGGGTGCTCTTCATGGCAACAGCGCCTCCCATACCGGCTGCGCCACGTCCGGGCGCGGCAGCGCCGGCAAGGGGGCGTGGCAGCCGGGCTGCACGCCGTCGCGATCCAGCGCGGCCAGCACGCGGTCGGCGAAGTCCGGGGCCAGCGCCAGCTTGGTCGGCCAGCCCACCAGCAGGTGCGGCTGTTCGGCGAGGAAGGCGTTGTCCGGGCGCACCAGGCCGCTCTGCGCCGGCTCGGCGCGGTCGACGCGCAGGGTCGCCCAACGGGTCTGCGCCTGGTCGACCCAGGGCAGCAACTCGGCCATTTCCTGCTGCGCGGCGCGGATCTGCGCGGCCTCGTCGCGGGCCACGCCGTCGGCCTCGGCCAGGTCGCCGCCGAGGTACCAGACCCACTGGCCGTCGGCCGCCGGATGAGTGGTGACGGTGACCCGCGGCTTCGGCCCGCCGCCCAGGCAGTGGGCGTACAGCGGCTGCAGCGCCGGCCCCTTGGCCAGCACCATGTGCAGCGGGCGCAGTTGCTGTCTGGGCTGCTCGATACCCAGCGCGGCGAGCAGCTCGGCATTGCCGGCGCCGGCGCTGAGCACCACGCGCTGGGCGCGAATCTCGCGGCCGTCGACCCGCAGGCCGCGCAGCTCGCCGTCCTCGCGCAGCGGCTCGATCTGCCGGGCCGCCAGCAGGCCGTCGCCGGCCAGCTCGGCCAGACGGGCGATCAGGCTGGGCACGTCGAGCACCAGTTCGGCCAGGCGGTAGACCTTGCCCTTGAATTTCGGGTGCTGCAGCGCCGGCGGCAACTGCTCGCCCCTGACCTGGTCGACCCGTCCGCGCACCGCCTTGCTGGCGAAGAAGCTGGTGAGGTTGCCGGCCAGGGTGCCCGGCGACCACAGGTAGTGCGCCTCGGACAGCACGCGCACGCCGGAGAGATCCAGCTCGCCGCCGCCGGCCAGGGCCTCGCGCCAGCGCCGCGGCATGTCGGCGATGGCCTCGGAGGCGCCGCTCAGGGCGCCATGCAGGGCGTACTTGGCACCGCCGTGGATGATGCCCTGGGACTTCACGCTCTGCCCGCCGCCGAGGCTGCCACTCTCCAGCAGCAGGGTGGCGAAACCCTGGCGACGCAGGCGCGCGTTGAGCCAGAGGCCGGCGATGCCGCCGCCGACGATCAGGACATCGGTGCTGAGGGACTGGGACATGAACGGGCCTCGCCGGAAAACAGGGGCGCAAGTATAACCCGCCCGGGCCGGCCTGCCCGAGGCCGCCGTCAGTGGCCGGTGGACTGCGAGAACAGCTGAATCACCAGCACCCCGCTGACGATCAGGCCCATGCCCAGCACCGCCGGCAGATCGAGCTTCTGCTGGTAGAGGAACAGTGCGGCGACGCTGACCAGGACGATACCCAGGCCGGCCCAGATGGCGTAGGCGATACCCACCGGAATGGTGCGCACCACCAGGGTCAGCATCCAGAAGGCGATGGCGTAGCCGCCCACCACCAGCAGCAGCGGCAGCGGCTTGTTGAAGCCGTCGATGGCCTTCATCGAGGTGGTGGCGACCACTTCGGCGGCGATGGCGATGGCGAGGTAGAGGTATCCGGGCATGGCGGCGACTCCTGAGCGATGGCGCGATTCTAAGCTCGTCAGCGATGGGATAAAGTCATTACCCATCTGACTTACAGATAGGTTGACCCCATGAACTGGAACCTCGATCAGCTGCACCTGTTCGTCCGCACGGCCGAATGCCGCTCCTTCTCCGCCGTGGCGCGGGAGGTGGGGCGCGCGCAGTCGGCGGTGAGCACCGCCATCGCCCTGCTCGAAGCCGACCTCGGCGTGCAGCTGTTCGAGCGCAGCAGCGGGCGCCAGCCACAGCTGACCGAAGCCGGTGCGGCCCTGCTGGAGGAAGCCCGCAGCGTGCTGCAGCAGTGCGAGCGCCTGGACGGCCGCGCCTTCGGTCTGGCGCGCGGCGAGGAGGCGCGCCTGCGTCTGGCGCAGGACGAAGCCATGCCCTACCAGCCGGTACTGGCCAGCCTGGGGGCGCTGGCCGAGGCCTTTCCCCGGCTCGAGGTACAGCTGTCCAGCGGTGCCCAGGGCGATGTGGCGCGCAAACTGCTGCAGCGCCAGGCCGACCTGGGCCTGCTGTTTCATCACGAACAGATGCCCAGGGAGCTGGAAAGCCAGCGCCTGGGCACCATCGAGATGGTCACGGTATGCAGCCCGCAGCATCCGCTAGCCGGACGCGCCAGCGTGGAGCGCCGCGATCTGGCCGAACACCGCCAGTTGCTGATGACGCCGCAGGACAGTCACTACCCCGGCGGCGAGCAGATCAGCCCGCTGGTGTGGCGCGCCGACAGCTTCTACGTGATGGCCGAGCTGGTGATTCGCGGCCTGGGCTGGGCCTGGCTGCCGCGCCACGTGGCGCAGTACCCGACCTATCAGGGCCACCTGCAGGAACTGCGCAGCGACTGGGCGCCGCTGCCGCTGGTGGTGGAGCTGGTATGCCGCCGCGACGGCGCGCTCGGCCCGGCGGCCAACTGGCTGGCCGACTGCCTGGCGCGCGAGCTACTGCGCCCGCAGGCCTGAGAGCCCCTCCAAACTCTGCTGCGCGTCGGCACTGCTGCGTTAAAAACAGGCTCGGAATGCTCATGTACAAAAGCACACTCCGCTTCCTCGCCTGTTTTTGCCTTGCATTGCTCTAGCTCGCGAGACTTTGAACGGGCTCTAAGTCCACTTCCAGGAGCGGGCCTCGACCGCTAAGCTGCGCGCCCATGAACAGACACCTCTATACCCTGCTGCTGCACCTGGCCCTGCCCCTGATCGCCCTGCGCCTGGCCCTGCGCGCGCGCAAGGCGCCGGCTTACGCGCGACGGATCAAGGAGCGTTTTGCCTTCGCCCTGCCAGCGCTGAAACCGGGCGGCGTCTGGGTGCACGCGGTGTCGGTGGGCGAGAGCATCGCCGCCGCACCGCTGATCCGCGCGCTGCAGGCGCGTTATCCCGACCTGCCGATCACCGTGACCTGCATGACCCCGACCGGCTCCGAACGTATCCAGGCGCTGTTCGGCGATGGCGTGCAGCATTGCTACCTGCCCTACGACCTGCCCTGGGCCGCCGCGCGTTTTCTGCGTCGAGTGCAGCCGCGCCTGGCCGTGGTAATGGAAACCGAGCTGTGGCCCAACCATATCCACCAGTGCGCCAGGCGCGGCATCCCGGTGGCGCTGGCCAACGCGCGGCTGTCGGAACGCTCGGCACGCGGCTACGGGCGCTTCAGGCGACTCACCGCGCCGATGCTCGCCGAGCTGTCGCTGATCGCCGTGCAGACCCAGGCCGAGGCCGAGCGCTTTCTCGCCCTCGGCGCGCGCCGCGACTGCGTCGAGGTGACCGGCTCGATCAAGTTCGACCTGCAGATCGATGCCGGCCTGGTGCAACGCGCCGCCGAACTGCGCCGCGCCTGGCAGGCCGAGCAGCGCCCGCTGTGGATCGCCGCCAGCACCCATGCCGGCGAGGACGAGATCGTCCTTGCCGCCCATCGGCAGCTCCTGGTCTCCAGGCCGGATGCCCTGCTGATTCTGGTGCCGCGCCACCCCGAGCGCTTCAACTCGGTCCATCAGCTGTGCCTGCACCAGGGCCTGACGACGCGCCGCCGCTCCACCGGCGAGGCCGTGCAGGCCGGCGACCAGGTGCTGCTCGGCGACAGCATGGGCGAGCTGCTGTTTCTCTACGCCCTGGCCGACGTGGCGTTCGTCGGCGGCAGCCTGGTGGCCAACGGCGGGCACAACCTGCTGGAGCCGGCGGCCCTGGGCAAACCGGTGCTGAGCGGCCCGCACCTGTTCAACTTCCTCGAGATCGCCGCGCAGTTGCGCGAAGCCGGCGCACTGGGCGAGGTGCAAGGCGCTGACGACCTGGCCGCCGAGGTCGCCGCACTATGGCGCGAGCCGGCTCGCAGCGAGCGCATGCGCCAGGCCGGCCTGAACGTGCTCAAGGCCAACCAGGGCGCGCTGCAACGCTTGCTGGCGGGGCTGCAAAGGCTGCTGGAAGGGCGTCGCCCCTAGCCCCTGCCGACCCGCGTCAAGAAAAAGCCCGACTTCGTGTCGGGCTTTTTCTTGACGCCGGCGGTTCAGAAATCCGGATCGCCCTGCAGGCGCGCCTCGGCGGCCGAGGCCAGATCCGGCGGCAGGAAGTCCTGGTCCGGGTTGTAGTCCGGCTTGAGGAAGCTGCCCAGCGCTTCCAGGTCGGCCGGGCTGAGGGTGCCGGCGGCCTGCTTCAGGCGCAGGTTGTTGAGGATGTAGTCGTAGCGCGCGTCGTTGTAGTTGCGCACCGAGCTGTACAGCTGACGCTGGGCGTCGAGCACGTCGACGATGTTGCGGGTGCCTACCTGGTAGCCGATCTCGGTGGCCTCCAGCGCGCTCTGGTTGGAGATGATCGACTGTTTGCGCGCCTGCACGGTTTCCACGTCGGTATTCACCGCACGGAACAGGTTGCGGGTGTTCTGCACCACCTGGCGACGCAGGCTCTCGCGCAGCTGCTCGGTCTGGCCCAGGCGCTGGTAAGCCTCACGCACCTGCGAACTGGTCAGGCCGCCGCTGTACAGCGGGATGTTCAGCTGCAGGCCGATGGAGCGCTGGGAGACGTCGCCGCTGTAGGTCGGGCTGCCGAAGGTGCCGCTGTTGCTGAAGCCCAGGCTGTCGTTATCGCCCTTCTGGTAGCTGGCCACCGCATCCAGGGTCGGCGCATGGCCGGACTTGCGCTGGCGCAGGGTTTCCTCGGCGGCGTCCACCGCATAGTAGCTGGCCTGCAGGTTGAGGTTCTGCGCGGCGGCGGTGTCGACCCAGGACTTGGCGTCGTTCGGCGTCGGCGCCAGCACCGGCAGGGTATGCACGATGCCTTCGACCGCCGCGTAGTCGCGGTTGGTCAGGGTCACCAGGGCCTCGAAGGCGTCCTCCACCGCGCGTTCGGCGAGGATGCGGTTGGCACGGGCGGTGTCGAAGCCGGCCTGCGCCTCGAGCACGTCGGTCTTGTCCGACAGGCCGACGTCGAAGCGCTCGTTGGCCTGGTCCAGCTGGCGCTTGAACGCCGCTTCCTCGGCCTTGGTCGAGGCCAGGGTGTCCTGCGCGCGGAGCACGGCGAAGTAGGTCTCGGCGCTCTGCAGGATCAGGTTCTGCTCGGTGGCCGACAGCTCCAGCGCGGCCTGCTCGCTGGTGGCCTCGGCGGCCTGCAGCTGGAACCAGCGGTCGGCGCGGAACAGCGGCTGGCTGAGGTTGGCCTGGTAGGTGGTGCCGCTGCGCGAGGCGCTGTTGCTCGGCGAGTCGATCTCGGTGCGGGTGTCGCCGTAGGTGGCGCCCGCCGACAGGTTGGGTAGCAGCCCGGCGCGGGCCTGCGGCACCACTTCCCGGCGCGCCTGGTAATCGGCGCGCGCGGCGGCGATATCGGCATTGTTCTTCGCCGCTTCCTGGTACACGGTCACCAGGTCGGTCTTGCTCGACAGCGGGGCCTCTTCGGCCTGGGCCAGGCCCGCGGCGACGGCGGCAATGGCGACGGCCAGGGAAAGTCTGCGCAACATGAAGGTCGATCCTTGAATGGGCGGTGATGGGCAAGGCTACGGGGCGCCGCGGGCGAGGGTCAAGCGCACCTTGGACGGCATCAGTCTAGCTGGCGGCAAGCTATGTTGCTCGCCGGGAACAATGCCCGGCAGGTGGCACTAACGGTCGTTTTCCGACGCACGGGTCGACCTTTTCTGACCCTCGGGTTGGTTTTATCGCTCAAGCTTGATTAGACTGCCTGGGTTCTTGTCGGGGTGCCCCATATGCGGGGCTGAGATTGGCAGCTGCCGGATCCCGTTGAACCTGATCAGGTTAAGGCCTGCGTAGGGAACAAGATGTCCTCGCCAGCGTACCGGCGAGTCCCTCTCGGCACCGCCCCATGGTGCGCCTTCGCCCCTCCTCTCTCAGGTTCTGCTCCGACAACCATCCCCGGAGAGAGCCTTGATGAGTGCACAACAACAAAAGAATCTGAGTGAATCGGCTCAGGTCGACCAGCAGTCCGTACAGCCCTTCCCCCGTTCGCAGAAAGTCTATGTAGAGGGTTCGCGCCCGGATATCCGCGTACCGATGCGCGAGATCAGCCTGGACGTGACGCCCACCGACTTCGGTGGCGAGATCAACGCGCCGGTCACCGTCTACGACACCTCCGGCCCCTATACCGATCCGAACGTGACCATCGACGTGCGCAAGGGCCTGGCCGACGTGCGCAGCGCCTGGATCGAGGATCGCGGCGACACCGAAAAGCTGCCGGGACTGTCCTCCGAGTTCGGCCAGCGCCGCCTGGGCGACGCCGAGCTGGCCGCCATGCGCTTCGCCCACGTGCGCAACCCGCGCCGGGCCAAGGCCGGCAAGAACGTCAGCCAGATGCACTACGCCAAGCAGGGCATCATCACCCCGGAGATGGAATACGTCGCCATCCGCGAAAACATGAAGCTGGCCGAGGCCCGCGAGGCGGGGCTGCTCAACGAGCAGCACGCCGGCCATAGCTTCGGCGCCTCGATTCCGAAGGAAATCACCCCCGAGTTCGTGCGCAGCGAAGTGGCCCGCGGCCGCGCCATCATCCCGGCCAACATCAACCACGTGGAGCTGGAGCCGATGATCATCGGCCGCAACTTCCTGGTGAAGATCAACGGCAATATCGGCAACAGCGCCCTGGGCTCCTCCATCGAGGAAGAAGTGGCCAAGCTGACCTGGGGCATCCGCTGGGGTTCGGACACTGTGATGGACCTGTCCACCGGCAAGCATATCCACGAGACCCGCGAGTGGATCATCCGCAACAGCCCCGTCCCGATCGGCACCGTGCCCATCTACCAGGCGCTGGAGAAGGTCGGCGGCGTCGCCGAGGACCTGACCTGGGAGCTGTTCCGCGACACCCTGATCGAGCAGGCCGAGCAGGGCGTGGACTACTTCACCATCCACGCCGGCGTGTTGCTGCGCTATGTGCCGCTCACGGCGAAACGCGTGACCGGTATCGTTTCCCGCGGCGGCTCGATCATGGCCAAGTGGTGCCTGGCGCACCACAAGGAAAACTTCCTCTACACCCACTTCGACGACATCTGCGAAATCATGAAGGCCTACGACGTGTCCTTCTCGCTGGGCGACGGCCTGCGTCCCGGCTCGATCGCCGACGCCAACGACGCCGCGCAGTTCGGCGAGCTGGAGACCCTCGGCGAGCTGACCAAGATCGCCTGGAAGCACGACGTGCAGTGCATGATCGAGGGCCCCGGCCACGTGCCGATGCAGCTGATCAAGGAGAACATGGACAAGCAGCTGGAATGCTGCGACGAGGCGCCCTTCTACACCCTCGGCCCGCTGACCACCGACATCGCCCCCGGCTACGACCACATCACCAGCGGCATCGGCGCGGCGATGATCGGCTGGTTCGGCTGCGCCATGCTCTGCTACGTCACGCCCAAGGAACACCTGGGCCTGCCGAACAAGGATGACGTCAAGACCGGCATCATCACCTACAAGATCGCCGCCCACGCCGCCGACCTGGCCAAGGGCCACCCGGGCGCGCAGATCCGCGACAACGCCCTGTCCAAGGCGCGCTTCGAGTTCCGCTGGGAAGACCAGTTCAACCTGGGCCTGGATCCGGACACCGCGCGCGCCTTCCACGACGAGACGCTGCCCAAGGATTCGGCCAAGGTGGCGCATTTCTGCTCCATGTGCGGGCCAAAGTTCTGCTCGATGAAGATCACTCAGGAAGTGCGCGACTATGCTAAGGAGCAGCGCATCGACACCCTCGACCTGGACGCCGAACAGGGCATGCAGGCCAAGGCCGAGGAGTTCAAGGCCCAGGGCAGCCAGCTCTACCAGAAGGTGTAGCCCTCTGGTCACGGAAGCTTGATCTGGCAGCGCTAAGCTCGCTAGTGTGATCGGTAACGGGCCAACTGGCCCGTTACTGCCAGTTGGGGGATGCCTATGGGCAAAGACGACATCGACATCATCGAGCGCGAGGCCTGCTTCCGCGGCTTCTACCAGCTCGACCGGGTGCGCCTGCGCCATCGCCAGTTCGCCGGCGGCATGGGCCCGCAGCTCAGTCGCGAGCTGTTCGTGCGCCACGACGCCGTGTGCGTGCTGCCCTACGACGCGCAACGCGACGAAGTGGTGCTGATCGAGCAGTTCCGCGTCGGCGCCATGGACAAGAGCGCCAACCCCTGGCTGCTGGAGCTGGTGGCCGGCCTGATCGACAAGGACGAAGAACCCGAGGAGGTCGCCCGCCGCGAGGCGGTCGAGGAAGCCAACCTGCAGCTGACTGCGCTGTGGCCGATCACCCAGTACTACCCCTCGCCCGGCGGCTCCGACGAGCGCGTGCACCTGTTCGTCGGGCGCTGCAGCAGCGAGGGCGCCGGCGGCGTGCATGGCCTGGCCGAGGAAGGCGAGGACATCCGCGTGCACGTCTGGCCGCTGGCCGATGCCCTGCAGGCGGTGAAGGACGGCCGCATCGACAACGCCGCCAGCATCATCGCCCTGCAATGGCTGGCGCTCAATCGCGACGAAGTGCGGGGGATGTGGTCGTGAACCTGGTGCGCGAGCGCTACCGGGTCGACCTGGTCGAACTGCAGGCCGCCTGCGAGGCCAACTACGCTCGCCTGATGCGCCTGCTGCCGGACATGCGCAGCAAGCCCCAGGCGCGGCGCGTGGCCCTGAGCCAGGGCGACCGCCTGCTCGGCGTGCTCAGCCTGGAAGTGGTCGAAGCCTGCCCCTACACCACCACCCTGCGCGCCCGCCAGGAGCACAGCCTGCCCTGGCTGCCGGTGCCGCAGCTGGAGGTGCGGGTCTATCATGACGCGCGCATGGCCGAAGTGGTCGGTGCCGAGAATGCCCGCCGCCTGCACAGCCGCTACCCTTATCCCAATGCCGCCATGCACCAGCCGGACGAGAAGAGCCAGCTCAACCTGTTTCTCGGCGAATGGCTCAGCCATTGCCTGGCCTGTGGCCACGAACCCCAGCCGGTCATCTGAACCGTCAAGCTTCGCACCGCCCGGCCGATAGTGCGGCGCGGCTTTTGTGGCCTGCCATCCCTGGCAGCCAGCCTGCGGGCCGTCGCAGGCGACGTCAAAAACCGCTCCTGGCGTTTTTTCTGTGATCTGCGTCCGCTTCGCGGGTTTTCCCTTTAGCGCGGCAACCACCATAATTCACCCGATTGTGCCCTAGGAGACGGTCTTGCCGAGCCTGCCCACACCTTCCGCTGATTCCTCGGTCCTGCTGGTGCAGCTGTCCGACAGCCACCTGTTCGCCGAAGCGGATGGCAAGCTGCTGGGCATGGACACCTGCGACAGCCTGCAGCGGGTGATCGAACGGGTGCAGCAGGAGCAGGCGCAGATCGACCTGATCCTAGCCACCGGCGACCTGTCGCAGGACGGCAGTCAGGCCTCCTACCAGCGTTTCCGCCAGCTCACCGCCGCCATCGGCGCGCCGGCGCGCTGGCTGGCCGGCAACCACGACGAAGTGCCGCCGATGCAGGCCGCCTGCAACGGCAGCGCGCTGCTGGAGCCGGTGATCGACCTCGGTGCCTGGCGCATCGTCATGCTCGATTCCTCGATCCCCGGCGCGGTGCCCGGCTTTCTCGCGGACAGCCAGCTCGAGCTGCTGGAGCGGGCGCTGAGCGAGGCGCCGCAGCGTCACCACCTGATCTGCCTGCACCACCACCCGGTGTCCATCGGCTGCAAATGGATGGAACCCATCGGCCTGCGCAACCCGGACGCCCTGTTCGCCGTGCTGGCCCGCCACCGGCAGGCAAAGGCCCTGCTCTGGGGTCATATCCACCAGGAATTCGACCAGCAGCGCGGCGGCCTGCGCCTGCTCGCCTCGCCCTCCACCTGCGTGCAGTTCGCCCCCGGCAGCGAGGAATTCCAGGTCGGCAGCGAGGCGCCCGGCTACCGCTGGCTGCGCCTGCATGCCGACGGCCGCCTGGACACCGGCGTATCGCGCGTCACCGGTATTCATTTCGAGGTGGATTACAGCGTCAAGGGCTACTGAAACACCCCCAATCAGCTTGAGGCTTGCAGCTTGCGGCCTCGGACTAGTAGCCTCCCGCCCCATGACCGCATCCATCCTCTATATCCACGGCCTCAACAGCTCGCCGGCCTCGCACAAGGCCAGCCAGCTGAGCCGCGCCATGCGCAGCCTGGGCCTCGACGCCCGGTTGCGGGTGCCGGCGCTGCACCATCATCCGCGCCAGGCCATGGTGCAGCTCGAAGCCCTGGTGGCGGAACTCGGCCAACCCGTGCTGGTGGGCAGCTCGCTGGGCGGCTACTACGCCACCTATCTGGCCGAGCGCCATGGCCTCAAGGCGCTGCTGATCAATCCCGCGGTACGCCCGCACCTGCGTTTCGACGGCTACCTCGGCCCGCAGCAGAATTACTACAGCGACGAGACCTGGGAACTGACCGAAGATCACATCGAGGCCCTGGCCGAGCTGGAGGTGGCGCCCCCCAGCGACCCGGTGCGCTACCGGGTATGGCTGCAAACCGGCGACGAGACCCTCGACTACCGCGACGCCGAACGCTACTACCGGGCCTGCGCCCTGCGCATCCAGGCCGGCGGCGACCACGGTTTCCAGGGCTTCGCCGCCGACCTGCCGATGCTCTTCGCTTTCGCCGGGATCGACGCCACACTCTGGCGCGATACCGACTTTTCCGCACTCATTTGACGAACAAGAGAGCCCATGGCCCAGCAGAACGCCTATAACGCCGACGCCATCGAAGTCCTTTCCGGCCTCGACCCGGTGCGCAAGCGCCCGGGCATGTACACCGACACCACGCGGCCCAACCACCTGGCCCAGGAAGTCATCGACAACAGCGTCGACGAGGCGCTGGCCGGGCATGCCAAGTCGATCCAGGTGATCCTCCACGAGGACAACTCGCTGGAAGTGCTCGACGACGGCCGCGGCATGCCGGTGGACATCCACCCGGAAGAAGGCGTGCCAGGCGTCGAACTGATCCTCACCAAGCTGCATGCCGGCGGCAAGTTTTCCAACAAGAACTACCAGTTCTCCGGCGGCCTGCACGGCGTCGGCATCAGTGTGGTCAACGCCCTGTCGACCCGCGTGGTGGTGACCGTCAAGCGCGACGGCAACGAGTACCAGATGAGCTTCGCCGACGGCTTCAAGGCCAGCGAGCTGGAAGTGGTCGGCACGGTGGGCAAACGCAACACCGGCACCAGCGTGCACTTCTGGCCCGACGCCAAGTATTTCGACTCCTTCAAGTTCTCGGTCAGCCGCCTCAAGCACGTGCTCAAGGCCAAGGCCGTACTCTGCCCGGGCCTAAACGTCAGCTTCGAAGACAAGGCCTCAGGCGAGAAGGTCGAGTGGCTGTATGAAGACGGCCTGCGCTCCTACCTGGTCGACGCCGTCAGCGAGTTCGAGCGCCTGCCCGCCGAGCCCTTCGTCGGCAGCCTGGCCGGCAACAAGGAGGCGGTGGACTGGGCCCTGCTGTGGCTGCCCGAGGGTGGCGACGCGGTGCAGGAAAGCTACGTCAACCTGATCCCCACCGCCCAGGGCGGCACCCACGTCAACGGCCTGCGCCAGGGCCTGCTGGACGCCATGCGCGAGTTCTGCGAGTTCCGCAACCTGCTGCCGCGCGGGGTGAAACTGGCGCCGGAAGACGTCTGGGAACGCATCGCCTTCGTCCTCTCGATGAAGATGCAGGACGCCCAGTTCTCCGGGCAGACCAAGGAGCGCCTGTCCTCGCGCGAGGCCGCCGCCTTCGTCTCCGGCGTGGTCAAAGACGCCTTCAGCCTGTGGCTCAACGCCCACCCGGAAACCGGCCTGGCCCTGGCCGAGCTGGCCATCAGCAACGCCGGCCGTCGCCTCAAGGCGGGCAAGAAGGTCGAGCGCAAGAAGATCACCCAGGGCCCGGCGCTACCCGGCAAACTGGCCGACTGCGCTGGGCAGAACCCGCTGCGCTGCGAGCTGTTCCTGGTCGAGGGCGATTCCGCCGGCGGCAGCGCCAAGCAGGCGCGCGACAAGGAGTTCCAGGCCATCATGCCGCTGCGCGGCAAGATCCTGAACACCTGGGAAGTCGACGGCAGCGAGGTGCTGGCCTCGCAGGAGGTGCACGACATCGCCGTGGCCATCGGCATCGACCCCGGCTCCAGCGATCTCTCCGGGCTGCGCTACGGCAAGATCTGCATCCTCGCCGACGCCGACTCCGACGGCCTGCACATCGCCACCCTGCTCTGCGCCCTGTTCGTCCGCCACTTCCGCGCCCTGGTCGACGCCGGCCACGTCTACGTGGCCATGCCGCCGCTGTACCGCATCGACCTGGGCAAGGAGATCTTCTACGCCCTCGACGACGCCGAGCGCGACGGCATCCTCGACCGCCTGGTGGCCGAGAAGCGCCGCGGCAAGCCGCAGGTGACCCGTTTCAAGGGCCTCGGCGAGATGAACCCGCCGCAGCTGCGCGAAACCACCATGGACCCCAACACCCGCCGCCTGGTGCAGCTGACCCTGGACGATTTCGAGGGCACCCGCGAGGTGATGGACATGCTGCTGGCGAAGAAACGCGCCGGCGACCGCAAGAGCTGGCTGGAAACCAAGGGCAACCTGGCCGAGGTACTGGCCTGATGCGCAGGCTGTTGCTGGCACTCGGCCTGCTGGCCGGCGGCGCCCACGCCGAGCCCGCGGCGCTGGAAGAACTGCAGCTGCAGGCCGAATACCCGGTGAGCGAGATGACCGCCGGCAACCTGTCCGGCCTGGCCCAGTGCGGCGAGGCGCTGTGGGCGGTGTCCGACCGCGACGACGCGACCCTCTACCAGCTGCACCGGGAAGACGGCCTGCTGCGCGCCGAGGGCGAACCCTTCGTCGCCCCCGAGCCGCCCGACAGCGCCCTGCCCTGGGGCCTGCGCATGCGCAACTGGGCCGCCAGCCTGGTACGCGGCGGCAAGCTGGATTTCGAAGGGCTGTCCTGCGATGCCCAGGGCAACCGCTACCTGGTCAGCGAGACGCGCGCCGCGGTGCTGCAGGTGGCGCCCAGCGGCAGCGCGCAGTGGCTCAACTTGCCCAGCGGCCTGGTGCGCCAGGCGCGTGCCAGCGGCATGCTGCTGCACTTCAACCAGGGCTTCGAGGGCATCGCCGTCGACCCCAGCGGCGAGCGCCTGTGGCTGGCCGCCGAACAGCGCCGCCGCGGCCTCACCGTGCTGCACCGGCAGAACAGCACCTGGCGCTGCACCGGCGGCTGCGTGCTGATCAGCGAGAGCGGCGAAGAGCCCTCGCCCGCAGCGCTCGGCGGCCGCGCCGCACCGCGCGACTTCGCCGGCCTGGCCTACTTCGGCGAGAAGCTGTTCACCCTCGAACGCCAGGCTCATCGCATCTGCCGCCGCACCCTGAGCAACGGCGAGGCCGAGCTGTGCTGGTCGTTCGCCGGCGAGGCGCTCGCCGAGGCGCGTCGCTACCCGCCGAAATACGGCATGGCCGAAGCGCTGTGGATCGACCAGGACGGCGCCTGGATCGGCGTCGACAACGGCAGCCAGACCCGCGCCGACGGCGAGCAACGCCCCCTGGTCTGGCGCTTCAATGCGCCCAAGGGCGGCTGGAGCCGTCGTCCGTGAGCGAGCAGACGCCCGGCCGCCGCGCCGGACGGGTGATGTGGGTGCTCGCCTGGGGCGCCGGCCTGCTGCTGGCCACGCATTTCTTCGGCAACTGGGAAGACAAGCAGCGCAACCCCAACCAGGTGCCGCAATCGGTGCAGGGCGAGGGGTTCGTCGAGGTGCGCCTGGCCAGCAGCCGCCAGGGCCATTACCTGGTCAACGGGCAGATCGACGGCCAGGACGTGACCTTCCTGCTCGACACCGGCGCCACCCAGGTGGCGGTGCCCAGCGCCGTGGCCGAGCGCCTCGGCCTGGCGCGCGGCGCGCCGATCGTCATCAGCACCGCCAACGGCCGTGCCACCGGGCATCGCACGCGCCTGGCCAGCCTGCGCCTGGGCGATATCGAACTGCGCGACGTCGCCGCGCTGATCGCCCCGGGCATGGACGGCGACGAGGTGCTGCTGGGCATGAGCGCGCTGCAACAACTCGAATTCAGTCAAAAGGGCGGCACCCTGGTGCTGCGCCAATCAACCTTGCAATGAGGCCCGCATGAGCGAATCCCTCGATTTGAGCCTGGAAGGCGTGGAACGTCGGTCGCTGGCCGACTTCACCGAGCAGGCCTATCTCAACTACTCCATGTACGTGATCATGGACCGCGCCCTGCCGCATATCGGCGACGGCCTCAAGCCCGTGCAGCGGCGCATCGTCTACGCCATGAGCGAGCTGGGCCTGGACGCGGACTCCAAGCACAAGAAGTCGGCGCGCACCGTCGGCGACGTGCTCGGCAAGTTCCACCCGCACGGCGACAGCGCCTGCTACGAGGCCATGGTGCTGATGGCGCAGCCGTTCAGCTACCGCTACACCCTGGTCGACGGCCAGGGCAACTGGGGCGCGCCGGACGATCCCAAGTCCTTCGCCGCCATGCGCTACACCGAGGCGCGCCTGTCGCGCTATTCCGAGGTGCTGCTGAGCGAGCTGGGCCAGGGCACCGTCGACTGGGTGCCGAACTTCGACGGCACAATGAACGAGCCGGCGACCCTGCCGGCACGCCTGCCCAACCTGCTGCTTAACGGCACGACGGGTATTGCGGTCGGCATGGCCACCGATGTGCCGCCGCACAACCTGCGCGAAGTCGCCGCCGCCTGCGTGCGTCTGCTGGACGAACCGGGTGCCACGGTCGAGCAGCTCTGCGAGCATATCCAGGGCCCGGATTTCCCCACCGAGGCCGAGGTCATCACGCCCAAGGCCGATCTGCTGAAGATCTACGAAACGGGTCGCGGCTCGGTGCGCATGCGCGCCGTCTACCGCGTCGAGGACGGCGACATCGTGGTCACCGCCCTGCCGCATCAGGTCTCCGGGGCCAAGGTGCTGGAGCAGATCGCCGCGCAGATGCAGGCCAAGAAGCTGCCGATGGTCGCCGACCTGCGCGACGAATCCGACCACGAGCACCCGACCCGGATCGTCATCATCCCGCGCTCCAACCGCGTCGATGCCGACGAGCTGATGACCCATCTGTTCGCCACCACCGAGCTGGAATCGAGCTACCGGGTCAACACCAACGTCATCGGCCTCGACGGCAAGCCGCAGGTCAAGGACCTGCGCACCCTGCTGAGCGAGTGGCTGGTGTACCGCGTCGGCACCGTACGCCGCCGCCTGCAGTTCCGCCTGGACAAGGTGGAAAAGCGCCTGCACCTGTTGGAAGGCCTGCTGATCGCCTTCCTCAACCTCGACGAAGTGATTCGCATCATCCGCACCGAAGACCAGCCGAAACCGGTACTGATGGAGGCCTTCGGCCTGACCGAGGTGCAGGCCGACTACATCCTCGACACCCGCCTGCGCCAGCTGGCCCGCCTGGAAGAGATGAAGATCCGCGGCGAGCAGGACGAGCTGGCCAAGGAACGCGAGAAGCTGCTGGCCCTGCTCGGCAGCGAAGCCAAGCTGAAGAAGCTGGTGCGCAAGGAAATTCTCGAGGACGCCGAGAAGTACGGCGACGACCGTCGCTCGCCGATCGTCGCCCGCGCCGAGGCCCGCGCCCTGTCGGAAACCGAGCTGATGCCGACCGAACCGGTCACAGTGGTGCTCTCGGAAAAGGGCTGGGTGCGCTGCGCCAAGGGCCACGATATCGACGCCACCGGCCTGTCCTACAAGGCCGGCGACGGCTTCAAGGCCGCCGCGCCGGGCCGATCCAACCAGTACGCGGTCTTTATCGACTCCACCGGACGCAGCTATTCGCTGGCCGCCCACAGCCTGCCGTCCGCGCGCGGCCAGGGCGAGCCACTGACCGGTCGTCTGACCCCGCCGCCGGGGGCGACCTTCGACT
This sequence comes from Pseudomonas sp. AOB-7, assembly GCF_003696305.1. Classification (GTDB taxonomy): domain Bacteria; phylum Pseudomonadota; class Gammaproteobacteria; order Pseudomonadales; family Pseudomonadaceae; genus Aquipseudomonas. The sequence continues at coordinate 135,048 of NZ_RFFK01000007.1, forward strand.
GCGTGCTGCTGCCGGAGGACAGCGCCCTGTACGTGATCGCCTCGGACGCCGGCTACGGCTTCGTGGTCAAGGGCGAGGACCTGCAGGCCAAGAACAAGGCCGGCAAGGCCCTGCTCAGCCTGCCCAACGGCGCCCGGGTGGTGGCGCCCAAGCCGGTAGCCAGCGTCGAGAACGACTGGCTGGCGGCGGTGACCACCGAAGGCCGCCTGCTGCTGTTCAAGGTCGCCGACCTGCCGCAACTGGGCAAAGGCAAGGGCAACAAGATCATCGGCATCCCCGGTGAACGGGTGGCCAGCCGCGAGGAATACCTCACCGATCTGGCCGTGCTGCCCACCGGCAGCTCGCTGGTGCTGCAGGCCGGCAAGCGTACCCTGACCCTCAAGGCCGACGATCTGGAGCACTACAAGGGCGAGCGCGGCCGCCGCGGCAACAAGCTGCCGCGCGGCTTCCAGCGCGTCGACCAGTTGCTGGTGGAATAAGCGCCGCCCCTACCGACAGGCGGGCAAGGCTGGAGTCGCGGCGCGGTTTGACGGATGATACGCGACCCGGGGCGTCAGGATGACGACCCGCCGGCATGACATGGGATTGATGCGCAGCCGCCCGCAGCGGCTGCCGGGAACGAATGATGACTGTAGTACGCCCCCTGGCCCTGCTTCTGACCACCCTGCTCAGCCTGAGCGGTTGCAGCCTGCTGCAGCAGAAGCCGGTGCCACTCTACCAACTCGACAGCGGCAGTGCCGTCGCCCCGGCCAAGGACAGCGGCATGGCGGTGCTGGTCGGCCCGGTCAGCATCGCCGACTACCTGCGCCAGGAACACCTGCTGCAGCGTCAGGCCGACGGCAGCCTGGTGGCCGCCCGCGATGCCCGCTGGGCCAGCGGCCTGGCCAACGACATCGACCAGCAGTTGCTGCGCCAACTGGCCTGGCGCCTGGACAGCCAGCGCCTGGCCCTGGCGCCGGCCGCCCCCGGCTTCAGCGCCGACGCCCAGGTGATGCTGACCATCACCCGCCTCGACTCCGGCCCGCTGGTGCCGGCGGTGCTGGAAGCGCAGTGGCGCCTGCTGGATCGCCGCGGCCAGCTGCGCGACAGCCGCCTGGTGCGCCTGGAGGAGGGCCACAACGGCGCCGTGGCCGAGCAGGTCAAGGCGCAGAGCCTGCTGCTGCAACGCCTGGCCGCCGAGCTGGCGGTGGCCATCCAGCCGATTGCCGTGGCCGAGGAGGCCCCCGCCGAGCCACCGCGCAAGAAGGCCCCGGTGGCCAAGGCCAAACCGCAGGAACCCGGGCCGAAGATTCCGGTGGCCGAACCCATCAAGATCGATACCGAAGTCTTCCGTTTCTAAGCAAAAAGCCCGCAGATGCGGGCTTTTTTGTGACCTGCCGCCGCACTGCCAGCCAGCAGGTTGGGTGAGGCGCGTAGCAGCGAAACCCAGCGGGCCATGTCGCGGACCGTTGGGCGTCGCTGCGCTCGGCGCCAACCTGCGGCGCTACCCAGTGATGCCCTATTTGAGTTCGCTGGAACTCTTGCCCAGCAGGCGCCGGGCGACGATCAGCAGCTGGATCTGCTGGGTGCCTTCGAAGATGTCGAGAATCTTCGAGTCGCGCGCCCACTTCTCCAGCAGTTCGTCCTCGCCGTAACCCAGGGCGCCGGCCAGCTCGACGCATTTGAGCGTCACCTCGCTGGCCACCCGCCCGGCCTTGGCCTTGGCGATGGAGGCCTCCTTGGAGTTGGGCAGCTTGTTGTCGGCCATCCAGGCGGCCTTGAGCGTGAGCAGGCGCGCCGCTTCCCACTCGGCCTCCAGCCGATACAGCGTGGCCTCGGCATGGCTCACGGCCAGCAAGGGCTTGGCATAGTCGAAGCGGCAGCCGGCCTTGACCAGCAGCTCGCGGGTGCGCTCCAGCGCCGCCCGAGCCACCCCGACTGCCATGCCGGCGACCAGCGGACGGGTATTGTCGAAGGTTTCCATGACCCCGGCGAAGCCCTTCTGCACGTCGATCTCGGCGTTGCCCAGCAGGTTGGCCGCCGGCACCCGGCAGTCGCTGAAGCTGATCGAGGCGGTGTCCGAGGCCTTGATCCCGAGTTTCTTCTCCAGGCGCGTCACGCTCATGCCCGGCGTGCCCTTCTCGACCACGAAGGACTTGATCGCCGCGCGCCCCAGGCTGCGGTCGAGGCTGGCCCAGACCACCACGGCGTCGGCGCGCTCGCCGGAGGTGACGAAGATCTTCTCGCCGTTGAGCACGTAGTGCTCGCCGTCCTTCACCGCCGTGGTGCGGATCGCCGCCGAGTCCGAGCCGCAGCCCGGTTCGGTGATGGCCATGGCCGCCCAGGTCCTACCGAAGCGCGCCAGCTGCTCGTCGTTGGCCACCGCGGCGATGGCCGCGTTGCCCAGGCCCTGGCGCGGCATGGCCAGGAGCAGGCCGACGTCGCCCCAGCACAGCTCCATCACGCCGAGCAGCGCAGCCAGGTTGCCGCCGTTCTTGACGCCCTCCTGCTGTTCGCGGGCGGCGCCGCGCTTGCTCGCCGAACCGGCGCCGACGGCGTCGGGCGAGCCCTCGTTCATGCCGTCGAGCAGCGCGGCGAGCAGGTCCAGCTCCTTGGGATAGGCGTGCTCGGCCTGGTCGTACTTGCGTGAGATCGGCCGGAAATAGTGCTTGGCCACCTGCTGCGCCTGCTGCTGCAGGCCACGGAATTTCTTCGGGGTTTCCAGATTCATGGTTGCCTGCCTGCTAGAGATGAAGGCCGCCGGCCAGAACGGCCACGCTGCGCAGATCGCGATACCAGCGCTCGACCGGGTGCTCCTGGGTGAAACCATGGCCGCCGAGCAGTTGCACCGCGTCGCTGCCGATCTTCATCGCCTTCTCCGCACAGAGCAGCCGCGCCAGGTAGGCCTCGCGCCGGAACGGCAGGCCGGCCTCGGCGCGGGCGCAGGCACGCCACAGCAGCAGGCGCATGGCGTCCAGTTCGATGGCGATGTCGGCGACCATAAAGGCCACGCCCTGGCGATGGCTGATCGGCTCGCCGAAGGCCTGGCGTTCGTTGCAGTAGCTGGTCACATAGTCCAGCGCCGCCTGCGCCGTGCCGACGGCAAGGGCGCAGAAGGCCAGCGCGGAATGATCGAGAAAGGCCTGAAAATCGAAGCCAGCGCCAGCCAGCCGGCACTCGCTCGGCACCTTGACGCCTTTGAGTTGAATACGCGCCAGGCCACAGGCCTTGAGGCCCATGGCCGGCTCGGCGCGGCGGCCGATGCCCTTGCTCGCGGCATCGACGATAAACAGCGCCGGGCCGTCGCCGGCCTGGGCGCTGACGATCAGCCGGCTGGCCTCCAGCCCGCCCAGCACCAGGACCTTCTCGCCGTCGAGCAGATAGGCTTTGCCGCGTTTGCGCGCGCGCGTGGCGGGCCCCCGCGGGTCGCTCAGCACGCCCGGCTCGCCCACTGCGAGGGCGAAGGGTTGCGCCCCCGCCTCGCTGACGAAGGCCGGCAGCCAGGCCGCCTGTTGCGCCGGCGAGCCCCAGCGGCGGATGCAGTTGGCCGCCGACAGCGGCAGCAGCAGCGCGGCGGCCAGGGAGAAGTCGCCCCTGGCCAGGCTTTCGCCGATCAGCGCGTTGCTCAGCACGGTGCGCGCCCCGGCCAGGCCGCCCTGCGCCTCGCCGACGCCATAGTGGGCCAGGCCCAGCTCATGGGCCTGGCTGTGCAGCGCTGCCGGCACCCGCGCCTGGGCGTCGGCCTCGTGCGCCAGCGGGCGCAGCACGTCCAGGGCGAAGCCCTGGAGCATCTCCACCAGCATCTGCTGCTCGTCGGACAGCGACAGGTCGAACAGCTCGTCGGCCGCCGCCGGACGCGGCGTGCGCTTCTTGCCGGCGGCCAGACGGAAGCTGGCGCGGCTGCCGCTGTAGACGAGTCTTTCGAAGGGTTTGCGCAGCTTGAGGCGATCCGGCCAGTCGGCCTGGGCCAGCTTGCTCAGTACGCTCAGGGCCTGGCCCTGCACATCGACGGTCATGGCATCTCGCTCCACATGGGGGATGCCATCGATGATGCGCCGCCGGCTGGCGAGCGCCTATGACCCTCAAGCCACGAGCCGTCGGCAATCGGGTCAAGCCGTCACACAGAGGAACGTAGGGTGAGCATGGCGCCCGCCTTGCCCACCGCCAGCGGTGGATTGGTGGACAGGCCTTAGGCCTGTCAGCCTATTTGTTGCGGATCTTCTCGACTATGGCGGTGGTCGAGCTGTTCTCCACCAGACCGAGCACGCGCACCTCGCCGCCGTAGGCCTGGACGATATCGGCGCCGACCACCTGGTCGATGCCGTAGTCACCGCCCTTGACCAGCACGTCCGGCTGCACCTGCTTGAGCAGGCGCTCGGGGGTGTCCTCGGCGAAGCTCACCACCCAGTCCACCGCACCGAGGCCGGCGAGCACCGCCATGCGCCGGTCCACCGCGTTGATCGGCCGGCCCGGGCCCTTGAGGCGGCTGACCGAGGCGTCGTCGTTGATCGCCACGATCAGGCGGTCGCCCTGAGCGCGCGCCTGCTCCAGGTAGGTCACGTGGCCGGCATGCAGGATGTCGAAGCAGCCGTTGGTGAAGACGATCTTCTCGCCGTGGGCGCGGGCGTCCTCGATCGCCACCAGCAACTGGTCGAGGCTCAGTACGCCGCGCTCGGAGCCCTCCTCGCGCTGCACCGCGCGGCGCAGCTCGGGGGCGCTGATGGCCGCGGTGCCGAGCTTGCCGACCACGATGCCGGCGGCCAGGTTGGCCAGGGCCACGGCCTGCGGCAGCTCCTCGCCGGCGGCGATGGAGGCGGCCAGGGTGGAAATCACCGTGTCGCCGGCGCCGGTGACGTCGAACACCTCGCGCGCCCGCGCCGGCAGGTGCAGCGGCGCGTGGTCCGGGCGCAGCAGGGTCATGCCGTGCTCGCCGCGGGTCACCAGCAGGGCGCCGAGTTCCAGCTCACGCATCAGCTTGGCGCCCTTGCTGACCAGCTCGGCCTCGTCCTTGCAGCCGCCGACTATGGTCTCGAACTCGTGCAGATTGGGGGTGATCAGGCTGGCGCCGCGGTAGATGGAGAAGTCCTTGCCCTTGGGGTCGGCCAACACCGGGATGCCCCTGGCGCGCGCGGCCTGGATCAGCACCTGGTGGTTCTGCAGCGCGCCCTTGCCGTAATCGGACAGCACCAGCACCTTGACCCCGGCGAGCAGTGCCTCGACCTGGCGCGCCAGGGCCTGGGTGTCGGTGGCGAAGGGTTCTTCGAAGTCCATGCGCAGCAGCTGCTGGTGGCGGCTCATGACCCGCAGCTTGACGATGGTCGGCTGCTCGTCGCGGCGCTGGAAGTGCGCCTCGACGCCGGCGGCGGCCAGGCTGTCGGCCAGGCTGTCCGCCGCCTCGTCCTCGCCGGTGACGCCGACCAGCAGCGCCGGCGCGCCGAGCGCGGCGATGTTCAGCGCGACGTTGGCCGCGCCGCCCGGGCGATCCTCGATCTGCTCCACGCGCACCACCGGCACCGGCGCCTCCGGCGAGATGCGCGAGGTGCCGCCATGCCAGTAGCGGTCGAGCATGACGTCGCCCACCACCAGGACGGGGGCTTGATCGTAACGGGGCAGGGTCAGCTTCATGGTGGCTCCGGAGCGTCGAAAACGCCGCGGATCATAACATAGCCGCTCAGTCGGCCCGCGACTCCCGCACGCCGGCGCGACGCACCCAGAACAGCTCGTGACGACGCACCGCCTTGCGGAAGAAATCGTCCTGCCCCACCTCCGGCCAGCGCCGCCCGACCAGCAGCCACTGGATGAGCCGGCGCAGGCGCTTCTTCAGCGGCAGGGGGGTCTGCAGGTCGTGCTGCATGGCCAGGGCCTGGGTCTTGTCCAGCCGTGCCCCCGCATCCAGCAGCGGGCTCCACAGGCCGTCCGCCGGCAGGGGTTGCTGACGCGGCGGCAGCGCCACGCCGGCGCCGACCGGGCCCATGGGCCAGCGATCGTTGTCATAGAGGTGATTGGCGTACAGCAGGCGCACCTCGGGGCACCAGCCGGCGAGCGCGACGGCTTCGTCCAGCGCCCGGCTGGCCTGGATATGGTCGGGATGGGGATCCAGTTCCGGGTGGGGCAGCACCACCACCTCGGGGCGAAAGCGCTTGAGCAACGCCGCGAGGTCGCCCACCAGGTTGTGCCAGCTGGGCATGCCGTCGACATCGCCCGGCAGCGCCAGGGGGTTGAACCGGCGCACGCTGCGGATGTCCGACTCGCCGGACTCCAGCGACGGGAAGGCCCGGTGCGGCTCGGCGCGCATGGCCGTCAGTTGCAGGCAGTAATACCCCAGCTGCACGCAGCGGCTCGCCGGCACGCCGCCCCAGAGCGGCACGCTGAGGCTGCTCCAGCTGCGCAGACGGCCCTTGAGGCGAGCGGCAGCCGCCTTGTCGAGCCCCATGCGGCGATAATGCTGGGCCTCGACCTCGCCCTGGGTGAGGGTGACGATGCTGACCTCCGCACTGCGGCTGTAGAGGCCGAAGGCGGCGAGCTCGGCATCGTCGGCATGGGGGGGCGATGATCATCAGGCGACGCGCGGCATAGTCCGGATTGCTGAAGGCATACAGGCTGACCTCCGCGCCCAGTCGGCAGAAGCGTCCGCGCAACTGCACGCGCCCCTCCCGGAGAGCCGGCAGCAGACCGGACAGGTTGAGGTAGCGGCAGCCTCGCACGCCGCGCTCGAAGTCCTGACGATCGCAGGGCTGGCCGTCGCGAATCAGCACATGGGGATCCAGCCAGCGCCCCAGCCAGGTGCTGCGCACCTGCACCGCGAGGATCAGGGTGTCGGCCTCGGCCGGCAGCTGGTCGACGTCCAGCTGCAGCCACCCCTTTTCCAGGCGGCCGGCCAACTGCGGCGCCGGGTCGGGGAAGGCGTAGCGATAGTCCTCGCGCGGCGAATAGAAGAGGTGGTCGGCGAACCAGGCCTCGTGGGCGATCCAGGCCAGCACCAGAAACACCGGCAGGCTGTTCCAGCCGGCAAACCAGTCCAGCGCCACCAGCACCAGCAGCGCCGCGACCATGAACAGGCGCTTGCCGCGCCGGTGACGGCGCAGCAGTTGTTGTTTGCGTGTATCCATTCACTCACACCCTAAAGGTGGCAACCCTGTTGCACCAACGATCCTTGTAGTCCCGATCGGCCCGCCCGAACGAGTAACGCAATACCTTGCCCCGCGCCCGCGCGTCCGCCCAGGCAGCCTGGGTGTTGATGAAGCTGAGGACGCTGCCGGGACTGAGGTGCTGAGCCCGAGGGTCGACACCGCCATTGATGTACTCGTAGCTGATCCAGTCTGCCGATTCGGCCCTGTACAGCACCTGAACGGCCACCGGAAAACCGTCCAGCATCAACAGCGATCCCTGGAGGAATTCCCGCATCAGGCCGAAGACCTCGGCCAGCCTCGGCTTGCCCGGCACCTCGAAGCCCCAGCGGCGCTCGAACAGCTCGCCGTAGATGGCCGCCAGCTCGGCGGGGGTGAACTCCGCCACCGCCCGCACCACGCCGCCCGCCTCCTCGAACAGGCGCAATTCGCGCCGCTGGTTGTAACGAAACTTCTTCGACCACTCCTCCGGCGCCCGCGCCATGGCCAGCTGCTCCTGCTGCGGCCGCAGGCCACTGAAGCCATGCCGGTTCAACTCGGAAAGGTAGGCGACCTCATGCCGCAACGGCACCCCCGCGTTCGGCGCGACCGGCAGGATCACCTCGGCATTGCCCAGGTCGAAGAGATTGCGCAGCCCCCGGCGCTTCAACACTCGCCGCGACAACGCCAGGTGCCGCCCCCAGGTGGGGATCGCCGCCCTGAGCTCGCCGTCAACGCAATGCCCGAGGTAGCGCACCGGCACGCCCGCCAGCCCGGCCAGGCGGGCGACGACCTGCGGCTGGGTGATGACGCTGCCGCCGAAACGGGCCCAGGTCTCGGCATAGCCGGCCGCATCGATGGGCGTCCAACCGCGCTCGCGCCAGCTGCGCAAATGGTTGAGCATCAGGCGTCCTGTTCGGCGACGACCTCGCCCCCCTCCTCGAACTGACGGGCGTGCAGGCGCGCATAGTAGCCATTGCGCGCCAGCAGCTCCGCGTGGCTGCCGCGCTCGACGATCTGCCCCTGGTCCATCACCAGGATCAGGTCGGCCTTCTCGATGGTGGACAGGCGGTGGGCGATCACCAGGGTGGTGCGGCCCTGCATCACCTTATCCAGCGCGGCCTGGATATGCCGCTCGGACTCGGTGTCGAGTGCCGAGGTGGCCTCGTCGAGCACCAGCAGCGGCGCGTCCTTGAGCAAGGCGCGGGCGATGGCCAGGCGCTGGCGCTGGCCGCCGGAAAGCAGCACGCCGTTCTCGCCGACCAGGGTGTCGTAGCCCTGCGGCATCTTCTCGATGAACTCGGCGGCGTAGGCATCGGCGGCGGCCTGCTTGACCGCCTCCAGCGGCGCCCCGGCCAGGTCGCCATAGGCGATGTTGTTGCGCACCGTGTCGTTGAACAGGGTGACGTGCTGGGTCACCAGAGCGATATGCCGGCGCAGGTTGCGCAGGCTGTAGTCCTCGACATCGACCCCGTCGAGGAGGATCTGCCCCTGCTCATGGTGGTAGAAGCGCGGAATCAGGTTGGCCAGGGTCGACTTGCCGCTGCCGGAGCGCCCGACCAGGGCGATCATCTGTCCCGGCTCGGCCGTGAAACTGACGTCGACGAGCACGGCCTTTTCGCTGCCGGGATAGCTGAAGCTCAGGTTGCGCACCTCGAGACGGCCACCGACCCGCTCGCGCTCGACACTGCCGCGATCCACCTCGGGCGCCTCGTCGAGCTGCTGAAAGATGCTCTCGGCGCCGGCCAGGCCCTTCTGGATGGTCGAGCTGACCTCCGAAAGCTGACGGATCGGCTTGGGCAGCAGGCCGGCCAGGGTGATGTAGGCCACCAGATCGCCGGCCGAGGCATCGCCGCGCATGAACAGCACCAGGAACATCAGCACCGCCATGGCGCTGTAGATCACCAGTTGCAGCATCGGCGTGTAGATGGCACCGGTCTTGGTCATGCGCAACTGCTTGCGGGTGTTGTCGCTGGAGGCGAAGCGAAAGCGCTGCGACTCGTAGGGCTCGCCACCGAAGCTGCGCACCACGCGATAACCCTGGATGGTCTCGGAGGCGACGTGAGTGACGTCGCCCATGGCCACCTGGATCTTCTTGCTCTGCTTGCGAAATTTCTTGCTGGCGCTGCTGACCATCAGGCCGATCACCGGCAGGATCGCCAGCATCACCAGGGTCAGCTTCCAGTTCATCAGCAGCAGGGTGGTGAACAGGAACACCACCGTCATGCCTTCGCGGATCACCACCTTGATCGCGTCGGTGGCCGCGCCGGTGACCATGGTCACGTTGAAGGTGATGCGCGAGATCAGATGCCCGGAGTTGTGGTTGTCGAAGTAGCGGTTGGGCAGCACCAGCAACTTGTCGAACAGCTCCACGCGCAGGTCATGCACCAGCCCCAGGGAGACCTTGGCCAGGAAATAGTTGCCCAGGTAGGAACCGATGCCCTGCCACAGCGCGATCAGCACGATCAGCAGCGGCACCGTCTGCAGCAGCTTCAAGTGGGCGAGGAAGGGAATCTCCGACAGGTAGGGGACGCTGGCGAAAAAGCTGGCCTCGGGATTCGACAGACCGTCGACGAAGTACTTGAGGATGTAACCCAGCATGGGCTGGGTCGAGGCGAAGATCAGAAAACCCAGAATACTGAGCAGGAAGAACCCCAAGTAGGGCCTGACATAGCGCAGCAACCGCAGATAAACCAGAAGATCCGATTGCCGGTTAGAATTGGCCACTCTCGATCCCTTTAGATAATCAGAGAAAATTGATGCGGATTGTACCAGCGAACGAATTACAGCAGTGGCTCGAACAGGGCGCGGTGCTGGAGCAGGACGGCCGCGGGCCCAAGGTGCTGCGCCAACCGGATGGACGCCTGCTGAAGATCTTCCGGCCGCGCCGTCGCCTGTGGTTTGCCCGCCTACGTCCCGCGGCGCAGCGCTTCGCCAGCAACGCCGAGCGCCTGAGTGGCTGCCAGATCGCGGCCCCCGAGATCAGCGAATGCCTGTGGCTCGACCGCGACCAGGCCGTCAGCGCCTGCCTCTATTCGCCCCTGCCCGGGCGCTCGCTGGACCAGCTGTACCGCCAGCAACGCCAGGAGTTCGATGCGCTGCTGCCGGCCCTGGCCGAATTCATCCACGACCTGCACCGGCGCGGCATCTACTTCCGCTCGCTGCATCTGGGCAACATCCTGCAGTTGCCCGATGGCGGCTTCGGCCTGATCGACTTTCTGGACATGCGCTTCAAGCGCGGGCCGCTGAGCAGCCGACTGGCGCGACGCAACCTGGAACACCTCAGAGGCTACCTGCGGCGCAACCACATCGAAGACTTCCCCTGGCAGCGCCTGCTGCAGGCCTACGGGCAACAGCTCGCAGCCGACACCAAAGGTTGATGGCGCTAAGGCGCCGGTGACTGCTCGGCCGACCTGGCCCGCAGGTCGATCGCCAGCGCCAGCGCGATGGGCAGCCAGGTCACGAACCAGATGGGCGCCGGCTTCACCCAAGGCGCCGTACCGTCCGTCAGCACCACCAGTCCCGAGTACAACCACAGGGTCACGAGCGCACTGCCGAGAGCCGTTTGACGCGCCCTGAACGCCCGCCATCCGGCCCAGAGCCAGAGCCCCGCCCACAGCAGCAAGCCCAGCAGACCGAAACGAATGCCGACGTCGAGGAACATGTTATGCGGGTGGCGGGAACTGAACTTCAGCGTAGCGGCCTTGACCCAGTACTCCTTGAAACCCAAGCCATGCTCCCAGTTCGAGAGCAGCAGGTTGAAACCCTCCCACCAGAGCTCGGGCCGGTACGACAAGCCCCGACTCAGCAGGAAAGTGGGCTTGAGCCATAGCACGACGGCGAGCAGTACGATGGAGACCAGGGCCATCGCATACACGGTGCGGTTGCGCGAGAGGACACTGGCGCCGACGAAGGCCATCGCCAGACAGAGCCAGACCCAGCGGCTCTGGTTGAAATACAGGAACAGGCCATAGCAGGCCAAGGCCAGCAGCACCGCACCCAGTTTCCACGGCGTGCGCCTGCCCGCCAGCCCCAGCATGGCGGTCAGGATCACCAGCGCGCCGCAGGCTTGCGCGGCCGGAATCACCACCCGCCAAAGCCCCATCGACACCACCCGCTCGCCATAGCGGTGGCCGTCGATCCAGTAGAAGTCGATCCACGACCAGCCAGCCCCCAACCCTCCGAGCAGGCCGCACAGCAGCAGGAAGTCGGCAAAGCGCGCCTTCAGGTGCAGGGCACAGAGCACGACGCCCAGCAGGCTGAAAGCTATATAGAAGGGCAACTTGAGTTCGCGAAGGTCATCCTGCCCTTCGAGCGTCAGCGCCACGACGAGCCAGTACCAGACGGACAGCGCCAGATACAGCCAGACGAACGTGCCAGGGACTGGCGGGTACTGCTTTCTCAGGACCAGAAAATGAACGAACGCCGGCACCCAGAGCAACAGGATGATCAGCCGGTGGTAATAGGAATTGCTGGGCAACAGCCACGGCCCGCACAGGAAGCAAGCCAGACCGAGGGTGGTCAACCAGGCAAGCCAGATGCCCAGACGCTCTCTACTCATGGAAAACAAACATCACCGCCATACAGACAAGTACTTGAGCAACACCCGCAGATACGCCGCGAGGCAATTCATTCGGCCGAACTGCTCGGCGATAAGCGACAACTCACGAAAATCCAGCAACCCCGCGCCGCGGATGCGCGCCTGCAGCGCCTTGCGCTGAGCCTTGAGCAGGCGCTTGCGCTCCCGCCGTGCCAGGCGTTGCAGCTCCTTATCGAGCAGCACCTGCAAGCGCTCGTCGCCTTCTCCGCGCAGCCCCTGCGCCTCCTGGCGAACCCTTTCGTAGACCCTGCGCTTGTAGTCGGAAAAATCCAGCGTCTGGGTGGCGCTGCCTTTATGGACCCGGGTCAGCGCCAGCACCTGCGGATCGTCCAGAAATGCCAGGTGGGCGCCGCGCAGGATGCAGCGCAACCAGTAATCCCAATCCTCGAGCGCACGCATCTCGGTGTCGAAGTCGCCGACTCGATCAACCAGAGACCTGCGCACCATCGCCGCGTGAATGGCCATGTTGTTGCCCCTGAGGAACACCGGGAGCGCGACATCGTATCGGCCATTGATCGCCACCGCCCACTCCTGCTCCGAGGAGAGATCGAGCTTGGTGAACAGGCGGTTCTCATCGCCATCCAGGAAATAGCGGAAGCGCGAGTAAGAAATATCGACATGCGGGCTGTTCTGGAAATGCTCGACATGAGCTGCCAGCTTGTTCGCCGTGAGCAGGTCGTCGGCGTCGAGGAACAGCAGGTACTCGCCGCGGGCATGGCGGATTCCGGTATTTTTGGCCGCCGAGGTGCCGCCGTTCGGCTGGCGGACGTAGACGATCCTCGAATCCTCACCCAGCAGTTGCGCCGCGACTTTTTCCGTGTCGTCCGTCGAGCCGTCGTCGACGATTATGGCTTCCCAGTCCGCCCAGGATTGCGCCTGCAGACTGGCAATCGTCTGCCCCAGAAAGCGCGCGTAGTTGTAGCTCGGAATGACCACCGAAACCTTCGGCGCCCCTCCCGACCCCACGTCAGCCGCGACCATGGAGCATCCGCGCCAGGCCACGCAGCGTTTTCCAGCGCCAGAAGCGCGGCGGAATCTCGCGCAACAGGGCCCAGGCCAGGGCGCGGTCGCTGCGTGCGCACTTGAGCAGCATCGAGTTGCGAAAACGTGCGCAGACCTCCGGGTAGGCCGGGTGGTCGCTGAAACGGGCATAGGTCTTCAGCACGTTGTCGACCATGAAGCGGTAGTTCTTGTAGGTGTTGCTGTCATGCACCCGGTAGAGCGCCAGGGGCTCGCCGAGAATATCGATGAAGTAGCCGGCATGGGTGATCTTCAGCTCGATCATCAGGTCCTCGAGACGCACCTCGGGCTCGAAGCCGCCGACCCGCTCCAGCGCCTCACGACGGAACAGCAAGGTGGGCGCCGGCGCGCCCGGCTTGCGGTCCATGAACACATCCTCGAAGTCCAGCCGCCGCAGCGGCAGCGCGCGCGGCTTGGCGCCGGGCCTGCCATCGGCGTCGATGGTCTGGATAGCGCCGGCGCAAATGCCCACTTCGGGCTTGTCGGCCATATAGGCCACCTGGGTGGCGATACGCTGCGGCAACATGATGTCGTCAGAGCCGAAGGGGGCGATCAGGCTGCCCCTGGCCCGCTCGATGGTCTCGTTCAGGGTGCGCGAGAGGCCCTTGTTGGCCTGCACGCGAAAGTCGAAGCCATGCACCTTCTGCAGCGCCTCGATGCGCGCCACGCTGTCGTCGCGGGAGCCGTCGTCCACCACCAGCAGCTCGATGTTCGGGTAGCTCTGCTGCAGCACGCTCTCGATGCTCGCCTGGATATAGGGGGCATGGTTGTATGAGGCGATGATCACGCTGACCAGCGGCTGCGAGGAATCACTCGTGGACGTCATGGTGGCTACTCAAAAGAAATTGAAGCGCGCGCGCAAGGCCTGCCAGGCGGAGACTTTGCCCGCCTCGGGCCAGGCTTGCTGCAACACGTCGAACAGGTGCTCGGCCAGGTGCACATGGCTCATATGCGCCTCGACGAAGCGGCGTCCCTGCTCGGCGATCGCCTCGGCCCGCACCGGATCGCCACGCAGCTCGGCGAGGTGCCCGCGCAACTCGTCGAGGTCGGAATACAACAGCAGGTGGACGCCATCCTGCAGGCCGATGGCCGCCTCCTCGCTACCCTGGCGCCAGGCCAGGAGCACGCAGCCGCAGGCCATCGCCTCGAAGTTCTTGGCCATGTACTCGCCGAGCCCGACATCGGCGCTGACGAAGTAGCGGATGCGGTTGAGCATCTCGCGATAGGGCTGTCCCGGCGCGGTGCGCAGCAGCTGCAGCGGCTCTTGCGCCGCCAGCCGCTCCAGCAGTTCCTTGCGCTCGCCGTAAGCGGCGCTGGCGGTACGCCCGACGAAACCCAGCTCGATATCCCGCGCGCGCCCCTCGCAGTAGATGGTGCGCGGATCGTAGCCCTTGGCGAGAAAATGCACGTTGAACCCCTCGCCGCGCAGGCGTTCGGCGACGCTGGCGCCGGTCACCACGATGCGGGCGTTGGGCAGGGCGCGGTAGAAGCGACTGAAGCGCCCGCGCCAACGGGAAGCGGCCAGGTAGTTCTGGCAGGCGTCTTCCTCGTAGATCAACAGCCCGGGGATCTGCCGCAAGAAGGCGGTCTGGCGGCGGATGTTCTTGAAGTGCAGGTCCAGCAACACGCGGTCATAACGCCCCAGATCGAGGCCGCGCAGATAGCGGCGCAGGTCGCGTTGCTCGTCCTTGCCGAGGATGCGCAAGTCGAGGTCGACCAGTTGCCCGAGCCGTTCATGGACGCAGGACAGATCCGGCTCGCGCCCCGCACTGCTGAGCGCCAGCACCTTCATGGGGTTCGGCTCAACCACAGACGGATGGCCTTGCGGGTGTAGGACCACTTCAACGCCACCCGCCAATCCGTGCGCAGCGCCTCGCGGTAGTAGCCGCGCGCCTGCTCGCGGTCGCCGGCCAACAAGCAGGTGCGAAACAGCGACAGGCAACGCTGGGCGCGGTAGGCGGGCTTGAGCGCTTGCAGGTCGGCCGGCAGCTGACGGAAGACCTCGTCCACCAGGGCCAGGCCGACGCGGCGTGCCGCCTCGGCGTTATGCCGCAGGCTGTCGGGATGCTTGTGGATGCGCGCCAGCATCAGGTCGAGCACCGCCACCCGAGGCTGGCTCAGGCAGTAGGCGAACACCGGGATGTCCTCGCTGTGCCGCAGGTGCTCGGGGTACGGCCGCTGCAGCAGCAACTCGCGGCGGAACAGGCAGGCGCCGTGACTGAGGGCGATGCGCTTGTCCAGCAGGTAGCCCCGCAAGCGCGGCAAGACATCGGCGGGAACGGCACTGGCAGGATGCTCGCGCTCGCGGCCATCGGGCTGCACCGCCACATGCCCGGCCAGCCACAGGTCCACCTCGGGCTGGGCGCGCAGGCGTTCGCAGAGGCCAGGCAGTACCCCGGGCGCTAGCTCGTCGTCGGCGTCGAGCAGCAGCACATGGCGCCCCCGCGCCAGTTGCACGCCCTTGTTGCGGGCCGCGGAGGGGCCGGCGTTGTCCTGGCGCACGCCCTGAAAGGCGGCGCCATGGCGCTGGCTCAGGCTGGCGAACAGCGCCGGCGTGTCGTCGCTGGAGCCATCGTCCACCACCCAGAGTTCGACCTCGGGGGTGGCCTGGGACAGCACCGAGTCGACGGCGCGCGACAGCACGCCGGCATAGTTGTAACTGGGGATGACGACGCTAAGCAGCGGCTCAGCCGACATTGTCGTACCAGTCCTTGCCATCCTTGACCACCAAGACGTCTTCCATGATCAGGTACTGCAGGTCCGAGCCGTAGAACATGTTCAACGCGTCGGTCGGCGAGCAGATCATCGGCTCGCCGCGGCGGTTGAGCGAGGTGTTCAGCGACACGCCGTTGCCGGTGAGCTGCTCCAGCTGCAGCATCAGGTCGTACCAGCGCGGGTTGTACTCGCGCTTGAGCACCTGGGCGCGCGAGGTGCCGTCCTCGTGCACCACTTCGCCGACGCGCTCCTTCCAGCCCTCGTTGACCTCGAAGGTGAAGGTCATGAACGGGCTCGGATGGTCGACCTTGAGCATCTGCGGCGCGACGGTGTCGAGCATCGACGGGCAGAAGGGGCGCCAGCGCTCGCGGAACTTGATCTGTTCGTTGATGCGGTCGGCCACCCCCGGCACGCTCGGGCAGCCGATGATGGAGCGGCCGCCGAGGGCGCGCGGACCGAACTCCATACGGCCCTGGAACCAGGCCACCGGGTTGCCGTCGACCATGATCCTGGCGATGCGCTCGGGCACGTTGTCGATCTGCTTGAATACCGGCTTGCTCGGATGCCGCGCGCAGGCGGCGATCACGTCCTCGTTGGAGTAGGCCGGGCCGAGGTAGACGTGCTCCATCTTCTCCACCGGCACGCCGCGCTGGTGCGAAACGTAGGCGGCGGCGCCGACCGCGGTGCCGGCATCGCCGGAGGCCGGCTGGACGAACAGTTCCTTGACGTCGTCGCGGGCGATGATCTTCTGGTTCAGCTTGACGTTCAGCGCGCAGCCGCCGGCGAAGGCGATCTTGCCGGTTTCCTTGAGGATGTCGCCGAGGTAGTACTCCATCATCTGCAGCGCCAGCTTCTCGAACAGCGCCTGCATGCTGGCCGCGTAATGGATGTAGGGGTCGTCGGCGATGTCGCCCTGGCGTTTGGGGCCCAGCCACTCGATCAGCTTGGGCGAGAAGTAGTAGCCCTTGCCGTTTTCCTTGTAGCGACGGAAACCGATGACGTTGGCGTACTCGGTGTTGATGATCAGCTCGCCGTTCTCGAACTTGGCCAGGCGCGAGAAGTCGTACTTGGCGGCGTCACCATAGGGCGCCATGCCCATGACCTTGAACTCGCCGTCGAGCATCTCGAAGCCGAGGAACTCGGTGATCGCGCCGTACAGGCCACCGAGCGAATCCGGGTCAAAGAACTCCTTGATCTTGTGGATCTTGCCGTTCTCGCCCCAGCCGAAGAAGGTGGTGGCGTACTCGCCCTTGCCGTCGATGCCAAGGATCGCGGTCTTCTCCTTGAAGCCCGAGCAGTGGTAGGCGCTGGAGGCGTGGGCCAGGTGGTGTTCGACCGGTTCGATCTTCACCTTCTTCAGGTCGAAGCCCAGCTGCACCAGGCACCACTCGATGCGCTTCTTGTAGCGATGGTAACGACGGTTGCCGAACAGGATCGCATCGAGGGCGCGATCAGGTGCGTAGGCGTAGCGCTTGGCGTACTGCCAGCGGGCCTTCTCGAAGATGCTGATGGGGGCGAAGGGAATCGCCACCACGTCAACGTCGGACGGCTTGATCCCGGCTTGTTCCAGGCAGAACTTGGCCGATTCGTAGGGCATGCGGTTCTTCGCGTGCTTGTCGCGCACGAAGCGCTCCTCTTCCACCGCCGCGATCAGCTTGCCGTCGATGTACAGCGCGGCGGACGGATCGTGACTGAGGGCGCCGGACAGGCCGAGAATGGTCAGTGCCACAGGTTTAAGCCTCTAATTCGGGCAGGTGCCGGGCACCTGCGGTAAACGTTGGTCGAGCAACTGGTGCAAGGCGCAGTCCGCCGGCCAGTTGCGCAAAAATCGGGCACGGTCGCGGGCGTAGGCCCGGGCGAAACCGCGCGCACTGCGGTGCTGCTGCATGGCGTCCAGGTCGATCAGCGACCAGGCGCCGCGCTCATCGTCCCAGAACAGGTTGTGCCCCTTGAAATCACCGTGGCTGATGCGCTCGCGCAACAAGGCGGCGAACAGGCGATCCAGCGCCAGCAGCTCGTTTTCCGGGGGCGATCCCTGCAGATGCGCCTGAAAACGCGCGATTATATCCTGCCCGCCGCAATATTCGGTAATCAGGTAGGCGCGCCCGCGCAGCCAGCACCAGCGTCGTTCCAGCACTGCCAGCGGGCGCGGCGTGGCGATGCCGAGCAGTTCCAGGCGATGGCCTTCGCGCCAGCTGTGCCAGGCCCGGCTGGGCCGCCAGAAGCGCCGCAGCCAGTGCCCCAGCCCCTTGAGGTTGTAGCGCTTGACCACCAGGGCGCGGCCGCCCAGCTCGATGCGCGCGACGGTGGCGCTGCCGCCGCGCTTGAGCGCCTGGCCGTCCGCCAGCACGGCATCCGGGGCGTCGAGCAGGGGCTGCAGCTCGGCGGCGCACTCGCGGCGCACCACGCGCAGGCCGAAGGCACCGACCTTCGCGGCGAACAGGCTGCAGTCGCGACCGACCTTGCGCAGGTAGTCGCGCAGGCGCCAGCGTCGCACTTTTTCCACTTCCTTGAGCAGCGCCTCCAGTGGCAGCGCGTGCTCGCCGTTGGCCAGCAGGTAGTGGATCAGCAGCTCCTCGGTGAAGGGCGCAAGCTCGGCCGGCAGCTGGGCGAAGAACACCCCGAGGTTCTCCAGCACCCTGGCTCGCGACAACGGTTGCCCCGGGGTCTCGCCCCGGACGCCGCCACCGTCGATCAGATACAGGCGACCGTCATGCCGCAGCAGGTTGTCCAGGTGCAGGTCGGCCTGCCACAGGCCCTTGCCGTGCATCTGCGCGATGGCCGTCAGGGCCTCGCCCAGCACCGCCTGCTGGGCGACGGACAGCGGCGCCTCGCCGGCCACCTCGCGCCAGGCATCCCAGAGGCTGCGTGCGCCATCGAGGTAGTCGAACAGCAGCCAGCCGCCCTGGCCCTGGACAAAGCCCTCGGCCAGCAGCTCGGGGGTGAGCAAGGCCTGCTCGGCCAGCAGCCGGGCGCCATCCAGCTCGCGGCGAAAATGCCGCTCGGCCTTGCCGCCGACCAGCAACTTGGCCAGCACCGCCCGCCCTCGCCACTGCGCCAGGCCGACGTAACGCTGCCCCGGCAGCACCCGCAGCCAGCGCTCGACACGCAGCTCGTCGCCCGCCAGCGTCAGGTTCAGCGGCAGGATCGGTGCACGGCCGCTGCCGGCCAGTTGCTCGAGCCGCATCAGCGCGATTCCTTGTGCAGGCGACGGGCGCCCAGGCGGGCGAACCAGCGTTCGAGGCCGGCCTCGCCGCCCAGGTAGGCGGCCAGCAGCTTGCGCATCTCCGCCTCGCCCCAGGCGCTGGCACGGCGCAGCAGCGGCTCGAGGTCCTTGATCCGGTCGCGCCGGCCGAGCAGCAGCGGGCGGGTCTTCTCCAGGTCGATCAGCTGCGCGGCGAAGCCCTGCGCGCCCTCGCGCAGGAAGATGTGTTTGGGGTAGAAGCAGCCGTGCACCTGGCCGGCCTGGTGCAGGCAGCGGGCCAGCTCGGGCCAGCGCGCCAGCCACTGCTCCAGGTCCTGCCAGCCGTCCAGGGCGCGGGTCAGCAGCACCGCGCGCTGCTCGCCGGGCGCACGGCGCTGGGCGAAGAACACCGCCTGCAGCGCGGGGATGCCCAGTTCGCCATAGCGGCGGATATTGCGGAACTCGCGGGCGAAGGTGGGCTCGCCGAACGGCTGGCGCAGGCTGCGCCTCAGGTGGTTGCTCTGCCGCTTGAGGTAGAACGCCGAGTCGCCCAGCTCCAGCCGATAGACGCTGCTCCAGCCGCCGCGCTCGGTGTTGGGCTCGTCCACCGCCTCCAGCCTGAGCGCCCACAATGCCTCGAAACTGGCCAGGCCGTGCTGCTCCAACAAGGCGCGTTCCTGCGCGGCGATAAAGTCCTTCATTCCCTGCCCTCGAAAAACGCCAGTATCTGCCGCAGACGCCGCTTGTCGCCGGGCGTCAGCCGCGTGCGGCCACGATACTGCAGGTAGAAACGCAGTCGCTGGGTGCGCGACAGCTGGTACTTGGCCACCTTGTCCAGGCAGGCCAGGTCCTTGACGATGCGATAGCGCAGCAGCGGCCCCCACCAGAAACTGCCGGTGGGGCAGTCGATGAAGAACAGCTCGCCGGCCTGATTGACCAGCAGGTTGCGCCACTTCAGGTCGTTGTGGGTGAAGTGGTGATCGTGCATCAGGCGGGTGGCGCGGGCCAGTTGCCGACTGATGCCGTCGACCCAGGCCGGGTCGCGCAAGCGCGCATCCTGGGCATGGGCCAGCGCCGCCAGGTCCAGGGTGCCTTCCAGCTCGCGGGTGATCAACGCGCCGCGGACGAAGGCGCCGGCCTTGCGTTCCAGGCCATGGGCGACGATGGGCGCGGTGGGGATGCCCCACTTGGCGAAGTGCTTGAGGTTCTGCCACTCGGCCTTGACCCGCGGCCGGCCGACGAAGCGGCGCAAGCCCTTGCCGGCGCCCCAGTAGCGCTTGACGTAGTAGCGCACGCCGCCGCGCTCGAGGCGGATCACCTCGGACAGCGGATCCCTGGTCAGACGCTCGCCTTCGAGGGCGAACACCGCCTGCAGGCTGGCGAACTCCACGGCCAGGGCGGCGGGCAGGTCGTCCGCCAGGCGCCATTCGCTCATTGCCCGGCCCCCGATGCGTACTTGCGCTCATAGCGGCCGCGCAGGCGCTGCGCCTTGCCTTCCAGCCAGGCGAGCAGGCGCGCCTCCTCCTGCAGCACCTGACGCAGCGGCCGTTGGAAGTAGCCGCGCAGGAAACGCAGCTTGTCGCGGCGGGTCAGGCCGATGTCCAGGGCGGAGAAATACAGCCCGGCCAGGTCCTTGTCGCGCCAGCGCCGTGGCGTGGCGACGCGCACCTGGGCACGGTGCAGGTCGATCAGCGACAGGCGCAGGGCGTCGGCCGTCGGCGGCCGGTCGGTATGCAGCAGGAAGTGGCAGATATAGCAGTCGCGGTGATTGACCCCGGCGCGGTGCATGGTGCCGGTCATCTGCGCCACCTCGCGGATCAGCGCCCATTTCAGCTGCGGCGCCGGCGGCCGCTCGCGCCAGTGCAGGCTGAACTGCTCCAGGTCGACGGTCGGCGCCAGCTCCTCGGTGACGATGAAGGAGTGCTGCCTGGCCGGGTTGGCGCCGCGCTCGCCGTAGGCCACCGCGGTCATGGTCGCCACGCCGGCCTCGGTCAGACGCTGGATCGCCCGCCACTCCTGGCCGGCGCCGAGCACCGGGGCCTTGGCGCTGAGCAGGTTCTTGGCGATCTCGCCCCAGCCGACGCCGCGGTGGATCTTGACGAAATAGCCGCGTCCCTCGACCTCGGTGCGCAGCGTGCGGCGCCCTTCCAGCTCGCGGTAGACCTGCCCCTGCAGCGCCTCGACCGCGGCGAAGGCGTCCTGCCCGGCCCACAGGCGCTTGAACGGCTCGGCGAGGATCAGCTTCACGCGCGGCGCTCCGCCAGGATCACGTCGGCGGCCTTCTGCGGCATGGAGTACAGGTCGGCGCTGTCGGCGTAGGCCAGGCCGTTGCGCCCCCAGAACGCGCGGCGCTCGGGGTCGGCGAGCATGTCGGCGAGGGTCTGGTTGAGCTGCTCCTGGCGGAACGGGCTGGGTAGCACGCGGCCGCAGTCGGCGTCGGCGATGTAGTGGGCGTAGCCGCAGACGTCGCTGACCAGCACCGGCAGGCCGGACACCAGCGCCTCCAGCAGCACGGTGCCGGTGTTCTCGTTGTACGCCGGGTGGATCAGCAGGTCGGCGCCGAGCAGAAAGCGCGGGATATCGCTGCGGCCCTTGAGGATCTGCACCCGATCGGACAGGCCCAGCGCCTTGATCTGCAGCAGGAAGGGCTTGGGGTCGTCCTGGCCAATGGCGATCAGACGGGTGCGCTGCCTCAGCTCGCGCGGCAGCGAGGCCAGCGCCTTGAGGCTGCGATCCAGGCCCTTGGTCTTGAAGCCGGAGCCGATCTGCACCAGCAGCAGCTCGTCGTCGGCCAGCTCGAACTCGCGGCGGAACTCGGCGCGGATCTCGGCGGCATTGGCCGGCGCACGACGATCCTGGGCAATGCCCGGCGGCAGCAGGTGGAAGCGCTGCAGCGGGGTCTTGTAGTGCTTGACGAACAGCGGCTGCTGCACCTCGGAGATCATCAGGATCTCGGTCCTGGACTCCGGCGCGAACACCGCACGCTCGTAGTCGGCGAAGTGCCTGTAGCGCCCCCAGCGCCGGTAGAGCGGGTTGCGCAGGGTCTGTGCCTTGTCCTCGAAGCAGCCGTCGGCGGCGTAGTAGACGTCCAGGCCCGGCATCTTGTTGAAGCCGATAACCCGGTCGACCGGGTCGCGTTTCAGATCGGCCTGCAGCCAGGCGCTGAACTTCTCGTTGCGGCGGTGGTTGAACAGCGCCCTGACCGGCGCCACGCGCACGTCGAAGCCGCCCGGGTTGTCGCCTTCCCAGATCGGCGTGTAGACGCGGATGGCGTGGCCACGGGACTGGCACTCCAGGGCGATGCGCATGAAGTCGCGCTGTAAGCCGCCAAACGGGAAGTACTTGTAGAGGACGAAGGCCAGTTGCATCAGTGATGTTCCCTGAGGGTAGGTTGGCGCCGAGCGTGCGAAGTCCAACGATAGGCCGATTCGGGCGTCGCCGCGCTCGGCAACCTGCGATTGCATGACGGCATCAGAGGGTCTCCGGCGCCAGCAACAGCGCCTCCAGTTCGGTGCCCACGCGCTCGGCGTCCAGGCCGTCGAAACAGGGTGTATGGCGATCGCCGCTGCCGGCGCCGGGGCCGCTGGCGCACAGGTGAACCTGGCTGCGGCCGTAGGCGCCGACCTTGCCCGGCAGCGTCGGGCCGTACAGCGAGATGCTCGGCACATCCAGCGCCGCGGCCAGGTGGCCGAGGCCGGTGTCCACCGCCACGCAGGCGCTGGCGCCGGCGATCACCTTGGCCACCCCGGCCAGGTTCAACTTCGGCAGCACGGCGGCATGGGTCAGGCCGGCGGCGATGCGCTCGGCGCGCGCCTTCTCCGTCTCGTTGCCCCAGGGCAGGCGCACCGCCCAGCCGAGGGCGTCCATGCGCTCGGCCAGGGCGCGCCAGTTGGCCTCCGGCCAGTGCTTGCTGGCCCAGGTGGTGCCGTGCAGAAACAGCAGATAGGGCTGCGCGGCGCCGTCCGCCATCGCCGCGCGGTTCAGCCCGTAATCGCCGGTGCCGGCCGGCAACGGGTAATCCAGCGCCTGGGCGAACAGCTGGCGCACCCGCTCCAGCGCGTGCTGATCCTTGGCCACCGCGTAACGGCGGTCGTAGAAACGGCTGGCCAGCGGCTCGCGCGCCGAATCGCGATCCAGCCCGGCCACCGGCGCCTTGACGTAACGGGTCAGCCAGGCGCTTTTAAGCAGGCCCTGGGCGTCGATCACCAGGTCGTAGCGGGTCTCGCCCAGGCGCTGCTTGAAGCGTTTCCACTCACCGCTGCGCCAGGTGCGCAGCGGATGCTGGCGCCAGCGGCGGATGGCCACCGGAATCACCTGGGCCACGGCCGGGTGCCAGGCGGGGATCTCGGCGAAGCCCTCCTCCACCACCCAGTCGAAGCGGATGCCGGGAATCGCCCGCGCCGCATCGGTGAGCGCCGGCAGGGTATGCACCACGTCGCCCAGCGACGAGGTCTTGACGATCAGTACCCGCACTACTCGACCTCGACCGGGTCGCCCACCAGGCGATCGAGGGCCTCGATCACCGGCCGCGGCTTGAGTTCGCGCAGGCAGTTATAGTGGCCGAAGCGGCAGGTGCGGTCGAAGCAGGGGCTGCAGTCCAGACCCAGGCGGACGATCTCGACCTGGTCGGCCAGGGCCGGGGTGAAGCCCGGCGAGGTGGAGCCGTACACCGCCACCAGCGGCCGGTTGAGCGCCGCCGCCACGTGCATCAGCCCGGAATCGTTGGACACCACCGCGCCGGCCGCCGACATCAGGTCGATGGCCTCGGCCAGGCTGGTCTGCCCGGAGAGGTTGACCACCTCCTCGCGCAGCCCGGGAATCAGGCGCATGCGGATGTCCTCGCCGCCGGCGTGGTCGTTCTTCGAGCCGAACAGCCACACCTGCCAGCCGGCGCGGATCTTGATCTCGGCCACCTTGGCGTAGTGCTCGGCCGGCCAGCGCTTGGCCTCGCCGAACTCGGCGCCGGAGCACAGCGCCAGCACCGGGCGATCCAACTGCAGCTCGAACTTGGCCAGCGCCGCCTGACGACTGCCCTCATCGATTCGCAGACGCGGCTGCGGATAAGGCTGAGGAATCTCGGCGCCATCTTCATAGGCCAGCGCCATAAAGCGCTCGATCATCAGCGGATAGCGGTCTTTGTCCAGCGTGCGGATATCGTTGAGCAGGCCGTAGCGCAGCTCGCCCTTCCAGCCGGTGCGCTGGGGGATGCCGGCGAACCAGGGCACCAGCGCGGATTTCAGCGAATTGGGCAGCAGGATCGCCTGGTCGTACTGACCGGCCAGCGACTTGCCGATGCGCCGGCGGGTGGCCAGCTCGAGCACGCCATGGCCGAGCGGCAGGCTCAGGGCGGCGCGCACCTCGGGCATGCGCTCGAGAATCGGCCGGCTCCAGTCGGGCGCCAGCACGTCGATCTCGCAGTCGGGATGGCGCCGTTTCAGACACTGGAACAGGGTCTGCGCCATTACCATGTCACCGACCCAACTGGGGCCAACGATGAGTATTTTCATTCTTTATCCAGAAACGACCGGGGAGGCTCTCGCGCCTCCCCGTCATACCCTTGACGACCGGTTATTTAACCAGAGTGCGCCACTCGGCGTGAGCACTGGTCTTGCCGGTGACCAGGTCGAAGTAGGCTTTCTGCAGCTTCTCGGTGACCGGGCCGCGGCGGCCGATGCCGATCTGCCGGCCGTCGACTTCGCGGATCGGCGTGACTTCGGCGGCGGTGCCGGTGAAGAAGGCCTCGTCGGCGATGTACACCTCGTCGCGGGTGATGCGCTTCTCCACCACCTTGATGCCCAGCTCGCCGGCCAGGGTCAGGATGGTGCTGCGGGTGATGCCGTTGAGGCAGGACGTGACTTCCGGGGTGTACACCACGCCGTCCTTGACCAGGAAGATGTTCTCGCCCGAACCCTCGGCCACGTAGCCTTCCGGATCCAGCAGCATGGCCTCGTCGGCGCCGCCGGAGATGGCCTCCTGCAGCGCCAGCATCGAGTTGATGTAGTTGCCGTTGGCCTTGGCGCGGGTCATGGAGATGTTGACATGGTGGCGGGTGTAGGAGCTGGTGCGCACCTTGATGCCGTTGACCAGCGCCTCTTCGCCCATGTAGGCGCCCCAGTGCCAGGCGGCGACTATCACGTGCACCTTGAGGCCGGAGGCGCGCAGGCCCATGCCTTCGCTGCCGAAGAACACCATCGGGCGCAGGTAGGCGCTTTCCAGGCCGTTCTCGCGCACCGCGGCGCGCTGCGCCTGGTTGATCTCTTCCTTGGAGAAGGGGATCTGCATGTTGAAGATGTGCGCCGAGTCGAACAGGCGATCGGTGTGCGCCTGCAGGCGGAAGATCGCGGTGCCGTCCGGGGTGTTGTAGGCGCGCACGCCCTCGAACACGCCCATGCCGTAGTGCAGGGTGTGGGTCAGCACATGGGTGTTGGCTTCGCGCCACGGCACCAGCTCGCCGTCGTACCAGATCACGCCATCACGGTCGGACATCGACATCTTGCCTGCTCCTCAATTCGCTTCGCGGTTCAATCATGCTCGGGGCCATCGCCCCCGTTATTCAGCTCAGTTCCAGCTGCCGCCACAGGCGCATAACGGCGCGGCGTTCGGCCTGGAACTGATCGCCCGGCACCACCCCGGGCTGCTTCTGCAGCGCCTGGCGGTGGGCGGCCGAGCGGTAAACCTTGTAGACCTCGCGCAGCAGACCGGCATCCTCGGGGGACATCAGACCGACCCGCTCCAGCCCTTCCAGAATGCGGATATTGTCGGTGAACTCGAGCAGCTGCGGGTGTTGCCACGACCAGGCCAGGGCCGCGTATTGCACCATAAATTCGATATCGACGATACCACCGGCATCCTGCTTCAGATCGAAGGAGGCCGTGGCCTCGAAGGCATTCTCCGCGGTGCCGGCGGCGGTGGCGCGGGTGCCGAGGTTGTCGCGCATCTTCGCCCGCATCTCGCTGACCTCGCTGCGTAGCGCGGCGATATCGCGCCGGCGGCCGAGCACCTCGCCACGTACCCGGGCGAACTCGCCGGCCAGGCGCGGGCAGCCCACCAGCACCCGCGCGCGCACCAGCGCCTGGTGCTCCCAGGTCCAGGCCTCGCTCTCCTGGTAGCGCTGGAACGCGCCGAGCGAACTGACCAAGAGCCCCGCCGCCCCCGAAGGCCGCAGGCGCATGTCCACCTCGTAGAGCGCGCCGGAGGTGGTCTGGGTGGTCAGCAGGTGAATGATGCGCTGGCCCAGGCGGGTGAAGAACTGCGCGCCATCGATGGGCTTGGCGCCATCGGTCTCGGCCTGCGGATCGCCATCGTGGATAAACACCAAGTCGAGATCCGAGCCGTGGCCAAACTCCAGGCCGCCGACCTTGCCGTAGCCGACGATGATGAAGTCCGGGTCGCAGAAGCTGCCGTCGGCGCGCCGCGGCCGGCCGTGGCGCTGCACCGTGTGCTGCCAGGCCAGCGCCAGCACCTGGTCAAGAATGGCCTCGGCCAGCCAGGTCAGGTAGTCCGAGACCTTCATCAGCGGCAGCGTGCCGGCGATCTCCGAAGCCGCCACGCGCAGGCTGTGGGCCAGCTTGAAGTGACGCAGCGCCTCCATCTGCTGCTCCAGGTCGTCCTCGGGAATGCGGATCAGCCGCTCGCGCAGCTCGGCCGCCAGCTCCGGCGCCAGCGGCGGGTGATACAGGCGACCTTCGTTGAGCAGCTCGTCGAGCAGCAGCGGGAAACGCGCGATCTGCTCGGCGATCCACGGGCTGGCCGCGCACAGGGCGATCAGCCGCTGCAGCGCGCCAGGGTTCTCGGAGAGCAGCACCAGGTAGGCCGAGCGTCGCGCGACCTTTTCCACCAGCGGCAGCACCCGCTCCAGCACCAGGTCCGGCGCCTCGTGCTCCACGGTCTGCGCCAGCAGGCGCGGCACGAAGGCATCCAGGCGCTCGCGACCGAGGCGCTGCATGGCGCGCACCTGTGGGCCGTTGCGCAGGTCGCCGAGGCGCTTGAGCGCGGTGGCCGGCTCGGCAAAACCCGCCTCCTGCAGCTGGCGGCAGGCACCCTCCTCGTCCAGCGCCTCCTCCCACAGCGGCAGCCATTCGGCGCCGACGCAGGCCTCGCCGCCCTGCGCCTCGTCCTCGTCGGGGTCGGCGATCACCTGCTGGAAGTGCCATTCGATGCGTCCGCGCCAGTGCATCAGGCGCTCATGGAAACTCGCCCAGTCGGCGAAGCCCATGATGGTCGCCACCCGCGCCTGGTCGCGCGCATCGGCCGGCAGCATCTGCGTCTGCCGGTCGCCGATGCCCTGCAGGGCGTGCTCGGTGTAGCGCAGGAACTCGTAGCCCTCGCGCATCTCCGCCACCACCGCCGGCGGCAGATAGCCCTGGCCCTCCAGGGTCGCCAGCACCTTGAGCAGCGGCCGCTGCTGCAGGCTGAGGTCGCGCCCGCCGTGGATCAGCTGGAAGGCCTGGGCGATGAACTCGATCTCGCGGATGCCGCCGGCGCCGAGCTTGATGTTCTCGCTCATGCCCTTGCGCCGCACCTCCTGCTGGATCAGCAGCTTCATCGCGCGCAGCGCCTCGATGGCGGAGAAATCCAGGTAGCGCCGGTAGACGAAGGGCCGCAGCATCTCCAGCAGCTCGGCGCCGGCGGCCTGGTCGCCGCCGACCACGCGCGCCTTGATCATGGCGTAGCGCTCCCAGTCGCGGCCCTGGTCCTGGTAGTACTGCTCCAGCGCGTTGAAGCTGAACACCAGCGCGCCGCTCGAGCCATAGGGGCGCAGGCGCATGTCGGTGCGAAAGACGAAGCCGTCGACGGTGATGGCATCCAGCGCCTTGATGAGTTTTTGCCCGAGACGGATAAAGAACTCCTGGTTGTCCAGCGGCCGCTTGACCCCCTCGGTCTCGCCGCCCTCCGGGTAACCGAAGATCAGGTCGATGTCCGAGGACAGGTTGAGCTCGAAGGCGCCGAGCTTGCCCATGCCGAGGATCACCATGTGCTGCGCCTGGCCGCTGCGTCGGCCGATGGGCGTGCCAAACTGCGCGCTGTGGCGCGGGTAGAGCCAGTGGTAGGCCAGGTCGATGCTGGCGTCGGCCAGGTCGGAGAGGTCGCGGCAGGTTTCGCTCAGCGGCGCCTGGCGGCTGATGTCGCGCCAGATGATGCGCAGCTGCTGGCGGTTGCGGAAACGCCGCAGGCAGCGGCCCAGCGCCTCCTCGTCGGCGCAATCGGCCAGTTGCGCCGCCAGCTGCTCGCGCAGCTCGCCCGGCGCCAGGCTGCGCTCCAGTTCGCCGGACGCGCCCAGGGCGAGGAACATCGCCGGATCGCGCAGCGCCTGCTCGGCGACGAAATCGCTGAGCGCCGCCACTCGTCGCCAGGCCTCGCGACGCGGCGCCGGCCAGGCGGCCAACTGCGCGGGCAGGCCCTCATGCTCGGCCAGCGCCGCCCGCAGCGACTGCTCGGCGCGCTCGGCCAGGGGGGTCAGGGAGGGGGGCAACTCGACCGGCAACGGCAGGCTCATGGTCTATCCTTTTGGCGGACTGCCGGTCGCCTGGCGGGTTCGCCCGGAACCCCGCTCCTGCGGGGCGCGCACGGCCGGCGGTGGCGCGGATTGTAGTTTTACTACTAAAGAATTGTATCCAGAGGGCTGAATCCGCCGTCGAAATGTAGTAAAACTACAAGCGGCCGGTCCTACCCCCGGTAAATCCAAGAATTCAACTCGCCCGCCCAAAAAGCCGGCGAGACCCAACTGGCCTCCGATTCTGGAAGCCTTTCCGCCCTGGAGCAAGCCATGCAAGACCTCGATCCGATCGAAACCCAGGAATGGCTGGACGCCCTTGAATCCGTCCTCGACCGTGAGGGTGAAGACCGTGCCCATTACCTGATGACCCGTATGGGCGAGCTGGCCACCCGCAGCGGTGCGCAACTGCCCTACGCGATCACCACGCCCTACCGCAACACCATCCCGGTCACCCACGAAGCGCGTATGCCGGGCGACCTGTTCATGGAGCGCCGTATCCGCTCGCTGGTGCGCTGGAACGCGCTGGCCATGGTGATGCGCACCAACCTGGACGATCCGGATCTGGGCGGCCACATTTCCAGCTTCGCCTCCTCGGCGACCCTGTACGACATCGGCTTCAACTACTTCTTCCAGGCCCCGACCGACGAACACGGCGGCGACCTGGTGTTCTATCAGGGCCACGCTTCGCCCGGCGTCTACGCCCGCGCCTTCATGGAAGGGCGCATCAGCGAAGAGCAGATGCAGAACTTCCGCCGCGAGGTGGACGGCAAGGGCCTGTCCTCCTACCCGCACCCCTGGCTGATGCCGGACTTCTGGCAGTTCCCCACCGTATCGATGGGCTTAGGCCCGATCCAGGCGATCTACCAGGCGCGTTTCATGAAGTACCTGGAAGCGCGCGGTTTCATCCCCGCCGGCAAGCAGAAGGTCTGGTGCTTCATGGGTGACGGCGAGTGCGACGAGCCGGAATCCCTCGGTGCCATCTCCCTGGCCGGCCGCGAGAAGCTGGACAACCTGATCTTCGTCATCAACTGCAACCTGCAGCGCCTCGACGGCCCGGTACGCGGCAACGGCAAGATCATCCAGGAACTCGAAGGCGTGTTCCGCGGTGGCGGCTGGAACGTCAACAAGGTGGTCTGGGGCCGCTTCTGGGACCCGCTATTCGCCAAGGACAAGGACGGCGCCCTGCAGCGTCGCATGGACGAGGTGGTCGACGGCGAGTACCAGAACTACAAGGCCAAAGACGGCGCCTACGTGCGCGAGAACTTCTTCAATACCCCGGAACTCAAGGAGATGGTCAAAGACCTGTCCGACGACGAGATCTGGAAGCTCAACCGTGGCGGCCACGACCCGTACAAGGTCTATGCGGCCTACCACCAGGCGGTCAACCACAGCGGCCAGCCCACCGTGATCCTGGCCAAGACCATCAAGGGCTACGGTACCGGCGCCGGTGAAGCGAAGAACACCGCGCACAACACCAAGAAGGTCGACGTCGACAGCCTGCGCCAGTTCCGCGACCGCTTCGACATCCCGGTCAAGGACGAGGAGCTGGAGAACCTGCCCTTCGTCAAGCCGGAGCCGGGCAGCCCCGAGTACAAGTACCTGCACGAGCGCCGCGCCGCCCTCGGTGGCTACGTGCCGCAGCGCCGGCCCAACAGCTTCAGCATCCCGACCCCGCCGCTGGATACCCTCAAGGCCATCCTCGACGGCTCCGGCGACCGCGAAATCTCCACCACCATGGCCTTCGTGCGCATCCTCGCGCAGCTGGTCAAGGACAAGGAGCTGGGTCAGCGCATCGTGCCGATCATCCCGGACGAGGCGCGTACCTTCGGCATGGAAGGCATGTTCCGCCAGCTCGGCATCTACTCCTCGGTCGGCCAGCTGTACGAGCCGGTGGATAAAGACCAGGTGATGTTCTACCGCGAGGACAAGAAGGGCCAGATCCTCGAGGAAGGCATCAACGAGGCCGGCGCCATGAGTTCCTTCATCGCCGCCGGTACCTCCTACTCCAACCACAACCAGCCGATGCTGCCGTTCTACATCTTCTACTCGATGTTCGGCTTCCAGCGCATCGGCGACCTGGCCTGGGCGGCCGGCGACAGCCGTACCCGCGGCTTCCTAATCGGCGGCACCGCCGGGCGTACCACGCTCAACGGCGAGGGCCTGCAGCACGAGGACGGCCACAGCCACCTGATGGCCGCGACCATCCCCAACTGCCGCACCTACGACCCGACCTACGGCTACGAGCTGGCGGTGATCATCCGCGAAGGTACCCGGCAGATGATCGAGGAGCAGCAGGACGTCTTCTACTACATCACCGTGATGAACGAGTCCTACCAGCAGCCGGCCATGCCGGAGGGCGTCGAGGACGGCATCATCAAGGGCATGTACCTGCTCGAGGAAGACAAGAAGGAAGCCGCCCATCACGTGCAGCTGCTGGGCAGCGGCACCATCCTGCGCGAAGTGCGCGAGGCGGCGAAGATCCTGCGCGAGGAGTTCAACATCGGCGCCGACGTGTGGAGCGTCACCAGCTTCAACGAGCTGCGCCGCGACGGCCTGGCCGTGGAGCGCATCAACCGTCTGCACCCGGGGCAGAAGCCCAAGCAGACCTACATCGAGCAGTGCCTGTCCGGGCGCAAGGGCCCGGTGGTGGCCAGCACCGACTATATGAAGCTGTTCGCCGAGCAGGTGCGCCAGTGGGTGCCGAGCAAGGAGTACAAGGTACTGGGCACCGACGGCTTCGGCCGCAGCGACAGCCGCAAGAAACTGCGCCACTTCTTCGAGGTAGACCGCCACTGGGTCGTCCTGGCCGCCCTGGAAGCCCTGGTGGATCGCGGCGAGATCGAAGCCAAGGTGCTGGCCGACGCCATCGCCAAGTTCGGCATCGATCCCGATAAAGCAAACCCCCTGGACTGCTAAGGAGCGTAGCGATGAGTGAATTGATTCGCGTACCCGACATCGGCAGCGGTGAGGGTGAAGTTATCGAGTTGTTCGTCAAGGTCGGCGACCGTATCGAAGCCGACCAGAGCCTGCTGACCCTCGAGTCGGACAAGGCCAGCATGGAAATCCCGGCGCCCAAGGCCGGCGTGGTCAAGGAGCTGAAGGTCAAGCTCGGCGACCGCCTGAAAGAGGGCGACGAGCTGCTGGTACTGGAAGTCGAAGGTGCCGCCGAGGCAGCGCCTGCGGCCCAGGCCGAAGCCGCCCCCGCCGAGGCCCCAAAGGCTGCCGCCGCCCCGGCTCCGGCCGCTGCTGCGGCGCCGGCCGCCGCTGCCGCCAGCAGCGTGCAGGACGTGCACGTGCCGGACATCGGCACCGACGGCAAGGTCAAGGTCATCGAGGTCATGGTCAAGGCTGGTGACAGCATCGAGGCCGACCAGTCGCTGATCACCCTGGAGTCCGACAAGGCCAGCATGGAAATCCCCTCGCCGGCCGCCGGCGTGGTGGAAGAAGTGCTGGTCAAGCTGGACGCCGAAGTCGGCACCGGCGACCTGATCATCAGGCTCAAGGTGGCCGGTAGCGCGCCGGCCACCCCGGCCGCGGCGCCCGCCGCCGCACCGGCCAGCCAGGAAGTGCACCGCGTACCGGAAGGCGCCGCGCCCGAGGTGGCCGCCGAAGTGCGTGCCATTGCCGCGCTGTCGGCCGCCGCCGCCGAAGCCGCCGCCGCGCCCAAGCGCGACGCTGCCAAGGTGCACGCCGGCCCCGCCGTGCGCATGACCGCGCGCGACTTCGGCGTCGACCTGGCCGACATCGCCGGCACCGGCCCTAAAGGCCGCATCCTCAAGGAAGACGTGCAGGCCTACGTCAAGGCCATGATGAACAAGGCCAAGGCCGCTCCCGAGGCGGGTGCCGCCACCGGCGGCGCCGGCATTCCGCCGATCCCGGCGGTGGACTTCAGCAAGTTCGGCGAAATCGAAGAAGTGGCGATGACCCGCCTGATGCAGGTCGGCGCCGCCAACCTGCACCGCAGCTGGCTCAACGTGCCGCACGTGACCCAGTTCGAATCGGCCGACATCACCGAGCTGGAAGCCTTCCGCGTCGCGCAGAAGGCGGTGGCCGAGAAGGCCGGGGTCAAGCTGACCGTACTGCCGCTGCTGCTCAAGGCCTGCGCCCACCTGCTCAAGGAGCTGCCGGACTTCAACAGCTCGCTGGCCCCCAGCGGCAAGGCGATCATCCGCAAGAAGTACGTGCATATCGGCTTCGCCGTCGATACCCCGGACGGCCTGCTGGTGCCGGTGATCAAGAACGTCGACCAGAAGAGCCTGCTGCAGCTGGCTGGCGAAGCCGCCGCGCTGGCGGAGAAGGCGCGCAACAAGAAGCTGTCGGCCGACGACATGCAGGGCGCCTGCTTCACCATCTCCAGCCTCGGCCATATCGGCGGCACCGGCTTCACCCCGATCGTCAACGCACCCGAGGTGGCGATCCTCGGCGTGAGCAAGGCGAGCATGCAGCCGGTGTGGGACGGCAAGGCCTTCCAGCCGCGCCTGATGCTGCCGCTGTCGCTGTCCTACGACCACCGGGTGATCAACGGCGCCGCCGCCGCGCGCTTCACCCAGCGCCTGTCGCAGCTGCTGGCGGATATCCGCACCATGCTGCTGTAAGGCCGCGCACCACCTTTCGAGCACGCCACGCTCGTATCCTCAACCCCGCTCGTTCAGGCGGGGTTTTTTTTGACTATGTTCCAGCCACCAGGGGCGCAACACAGGCGGCTTCCCGTTGCGTGCGACGCGGCCTGCGCGCGCCCGGCAACGCCGCCGTTCAGCCCTTCTGCACGTTGCGAATCAGAAAGCTCAGCGCCTTGGCCAGCTCGGCCGCGCCCTGGTGATCGCGCAGGATGCTCAGCAGCGGGCTGCCGTCGCCGGGGTTGATCAGCACGCAGCGGATGCCGCCGGCCGGGCATTCGTAGCGAATGAAGGGATCGACGCCGAACACCGACACGCGCTGGTTGCGCACGGCGATATCGGTACCCTGGGCGCCGCGACTTTCCTCGCGCAGGATCAGTTCGCCGGGCGCGCCGATGCCGATGCGGTAGAGCAGATCCTGACGCTGCGCCTGGCCGACCTGGTAAGCGGCGCGCAGCGCATAGGTGTCGAGCAGCGCGTTGCTGTGGGCGAGCAGCGCCTGGCGCTCGTCGGCGGTCAGGTACAGGCGCTTGAGCCCGTCCAGGTAGGCGGTCTGCTCGTCGCCCTGCAACCCGGCGGCCGCTTCGGCGTCGGCGGCAGTCGCCGGCGCGGCAGCGAACAGCGCGCCCAACAGGGCCAGGGCCATCAGTTTTCTTGTCAGTATCGATTGCATGATGCACCCTTGCCGAACGCTATAGTGAAGTAGGCCTGAGCCCGAGCCTCCGTCCGTACCGCCACTGCCCCGGGCAGCGGCGGCCCCGTACCGAGAACGGATGCCTCGCCTGGTCAGCATACTGGAAGCCCGCCGCCCAATGAAAAGCCATCCCGATGCCGGCACCCGCTCGGCAGCCGAGGTTGTGACGCAGTTGCCAGTGCCCTCGCGGCTCGGCATGTTGCGTTTCGAGCGCTTGAACGAGCCGAGCTGGGCCCTGCTGTTTCTCGATCCCGCCTGCGAACGCCAGCTCGGCATCAGTGCCAGCGACCTGTGCGCCCTGGTCGATGCGCCCTACGCCAGCCTGATGGAGCCCGAGGCGCGCTACCGCCTGCACGACGCCATCCAGCAGCAGCTGCTGCAGGGCCCGCATTATCTGGTGCGCTACCGCCTGCACACGCCGCAGGGCGCGCTCAACCTGCTGGAGGTGGGCGAACCCTTCAAGCAGCGCAACCGCCAACTGCTGCGCGGCTACCTGCTGGTGGCGGACGAGAGCCTGAGCCAGTACAGCCCGCCCGAGCAGGCACTGCAGGCACAGAACCAGCAGCTGCGCAGCTCGCTGCAGCAGTACCAGCGCGCCCAGGACGACCACCTGCAACACCTGGTGCGTTCGCGCACCCAGCAGAGCCTGATCGTGCGCCTGGCGCGCCAGCGCTACGTCTCCAGCGACCCGCTGCTGGAGGCTGCCGAGCTGATCACCCAGGCCGCCTGCGAGGTCTACGGCGTAGCCCGCGCCGGCCTATGGAAGCTCGGCAGCCATAGCCTGGAGTCGGTGACCCTGTACCGCCGCGACCTGGATCGCCACGAACGCCTGGCCGATATCGACGCGCGCGCCTTCCCGCGCTATCTGGAGGCACTGCACAGCGGCCGCGCCATCGACGCCCACGACGCCCTGCACGACCCGCGCACCGCCGAGCTGAGCGCCAGCTACCTGCAGCCGCTGGGCATCGGCGCCATGCTCGACGCCGGCGTGCGCGTCGACGGCGAGGTGGTCGGCGTGCTGTGCCTGGAACACAGCGGCGGCCCGCGCACCTGGCAGGCCGACGAGATCGCCTTCGCCGGCGAGCTGGCCGACCAGTATGCCCAGGTGCTGATCGGCCAGCAGAGGCGCAGCGCCACCCACGCCCTGCACCTGTTCCAGCGCGCGGTGGAGCAGAGCGCCAGCGCCTTCCTGCTGGTCGACCGCGACGGCCGGGTGGAATACGTCAACCCCAGCTTCACCGCCATCACCCTGTACAGCGGCGACGAGGTCTGCGGCCGGCGCCTGTCCGAGCTGCCGGCGCTGGCCAACCTTAGCGACCTGCTGTTCGACGCCCGCTCCAGCCTGGCCGAACACAACAGCTGGCAGGGCGAGTTCCGAAGCCGGCGCAAGAACCAGGAGCCCTACTGGGGCCAGTTGTCGATCTCCAAGGTGTACGGCGACGACGGCGAGCTGACCCACTACATCGGCATCTACGAGGACATCACCGAGGCCAAGCTGGCCCAGCAGCGCATCGAGCGCCTGGCCTACACCGACAACCTGACCAACCTGGGCAACCGCCTGGCCTTCATCCGCAGTCTCGAGGAGCGCTTCGCGCGCAGCCCGCAGCCGCCGCTGGGGCTGCTGCTGGTGGACATCGACAACTTCAAGCGGATCAACGACAGCCTCGGCCACCAGACCGGCGACAAGCTGCTCTCGGCCCTGGCCCGGCGCCTGCGCAACAGCCTCGGCGCCAAGGGCAGCCTGGCGCGCTTCGCCAGCAACGAGTTCGCCATCCTCCTCGACGGCGGCGACCAGGAGGCCGCCCAGCGCGTCGCCCAGCAGGTGCTGCAGACCCTGGACAAGCCGCTGTTCGTCGACAACCAGCTGATCAGCATCACCGGCTCGGTCGGCCTGGCCCTGGCGCCGCAGCACGGCGAGGACCCGCAGACCCTGATGAAGCACGCCGGCCTCGCCCTGCACAAGGCCAAGGCCAACGGCAAGCACCAGGTGCAGCTGTTCACCGAGGCACTCAACGCCGAGGCCAACTACAAGCTGTTCGTCGAGAACAACCTGCGCCGCGCCCTGACCCAGAGCGAGCTGGAGGTGTTCTACCAGCCCAAGCTGTGCCTCAAGAGCGGCCAACTGCTGGGCATGGAAGCGCTGCTGCGCTGGCACCATCCGGAAAAGGGCATGATCCGCCCCGACCAGTTCATCAGCGTGGCCGAGGAGACCGGGCTAATCATCCCCATCGGCAAGTGGGTGGTGCGCCAGGCCTGCCGCATGAGCAAGCAGCTCAGCGCCATCGGCCTGGGCGAGCTGCAGGTGGCGATCAACCTGTCGCCCAAGCAGTTCTCCGACCCGGACCTGGTCGGCTCCATCGCCGCCATCCTCCACGAGGAGCAGCTCGAACCCCGGCGGCTGGAGCTGGAACTGACCGAAAGCCTGCTGCTGGAGGCCACCGACGACACCCGCCACCAGCTCGGCCGCCTCAAGAGCCTGGGCCTGACCCTGGCGATGGACGACTTCGGCACCGGCTACTCCTCGCTCAGTTACCTGAAGAAATTCCCCATCGACGTGATCAAGATCGATCGCAGCTTTATCAAGGACATTCCCGACAACCAGGACGACATGGAGATCACCTCGGCGGTGATCGCCATGGCCCATAACCTCAAGCTCAAGGTGGTCGCCGAAGGCATCGAGACCGCCGCCCAACTCGGCTTCCTCCGCCGCCAGCAGTGCGACGTCGGCCAGGGCTACCTGTTCGACAAGCCGATTCCCGGCCGCGAGCTGATCGACAGCCTGCGCCGCTACCCCTGCCGCCCGGCGCCCACATCCGACCAACGGACGTAACGCGCCACGCCGCGCCTGGTCCACTGCTTGCCCACTTCTCAGGAGATCGCCATGGTTCTGCGTTCCCAGATACTCGCCCACAAACTCGAGCTGCCCAGCGCCGAGCAGGCCCTGCCCGGCCGCAGCGAAGCCCTGCCGGTGCCGGCGGCGCACCATGTCAACGGCCATCCGCTGCAGCCGCCCTTCCCCGCCGGCCTGCAGCAGGCGGTATTCGGCCTCGGCTGCTTCTGGGGCGCCGAGCGGCGCTTCTGGCAACAACCCGGGGTGTACAGCACGGCAGTGGGTTACGCCGGCGGCCATACGCCGAACCCGACCTACGAGGAAACCTGCTCCGGGCTGACCGGGCATACCGAGGCGGTGCTGGTGGTGTTCGACCCGCGGCAGACCAGCTTCGAGGCCCTGCTCAAGGTGTTCTGGGAGGCGCACGATCCCACCCAAGGCATGCGCCAGGGCAATGACCGCGGCAGCCAGTATCGCTCGGCCATCTATTGCCAGGACGCGGCGCAACTGGCCGCCGCCCGCGCCAGTCAGGCGCGCTTCCAGGCCGAGCTGGACAAGGCCGGGCTCGGCGCCATCACCACCGAGATCCGCGAGGCGCCGCCGTTCTACTACGCCGAGGCCTATCACCAGCAGTACCTGGCGAAGAACCCGAACGGTTATTGCGGCCTGGGCGGAACGGGCGTATGCCTACCGCCTGAACCCAAGGCCTGAAGGAGGGGCGATCGCCATGGAACTGAGCAGCCTCGCCAGCCAGGTTTCCAGCCAGGCGTCGGCGCAATTCTCGGCGCAGATGTCGCTCCTGCTGCTGCGCAAGACCCTGGAGCTGCAGGCGTCCGGCGTCGCCAGCCTGGTGCAGGCGGCCGCCCCGGTCAGTGCGCCGAGCAACCCGCCGCACCTGGGCAACAGCATCGACGTGATGGCCTGAGACGCGGCGCCGAAGCGGCCCCGCCGGGTGCGCCATGCGCAGCGTCCCCAGGCTCGCTCAAGCGGCCGGTTTTTCCTCGATCAGCCAGTCCAGGCGCCAGCCGCCCAGGCTCTGGCCGAGCGCATCGGCCAGCCAGGGCAGCAGCTGCCTGAGCTCGTCTTCCAGGCCCCAGGGCGGGTTGCTGATCACCAGGCCCGAGCCGGTCAGCCGGCTGGCATCGTCCGGCGCGTGCACGTACAGCTCGGCGCGCAGCAGCTTGGGCGCGGCGCTCTTTTGCAGATCCCGGTAGAAACGCGCCAGTTGACGCTCGTCCTTGATCGGATACCAGATCACGACTATGGCCTGGCGCATGCGCCCGTGCGCCTCGTTCAGCGCCTCGACGCAGCGCTGCAGCTCGTCGGCCTGCTCGAACGGCGGGTCGATCAGCAGCAGCACGCGCTTCTCGCGGGTCGGCAGCAGCGCCCGCGGCACATGCCAGCCCTCGCCCAGGTGCACCGCTACGCGGCGGTCGCCGCGCATGTTGTCCTTGAGCAGGCGGCCGTCTTCCGGGTGCTTCTCGTTGAGCTGCAGACGATCCTGCTCGCGGCTGAGCAGGCGCGCCAACTCCGGCGAGCCGGGGTAGTAGCGCAGCTCGCCGTCCGGGTTCATCGCCCGCACCACTTCCAGGTAGGCCTCCACCGCATCCGGCAGCTGCGTGGCCTGCCACAGGCGGCCGACGCCCTCCAGCCATTCGCCGGTGCGGCTGGCCTGATCGCCGCGCAGGTCGTACAGGCCGATGCCGGCGTGGCTGTCGAGGTAGGCAAAGGGCGCCTCCTTGCGCGACAGCAGGGCGATCAGGCGGGTCAGCACCAGGTGCTTGAGCACGTCGGCGTGGTTGCCGGCGTGGAAGGCGTGGCGGTAGTTCATGGATGTCTCCGAAGCGGTCGCCAAGTTTACCCGCTGAGCGAGCTTTGCGCGCGCATCAGCTCCAGCAGCAGCGCCAGCGGCGGGTGCTCGCCGGCATCGCGGCGGCGCGCCAGCAGCGTGGTGGTCGCCCCGAACTCCGCGGCGATGGCCTGGTACTGCACCAGGTGCACACGTGGGTGGCGCTCGAGCAGGCTGCGCGGCAGCAGGCCGATGCCCATGCCGGCGGCGATGCCGGCGAAGATCGCGTCGATCGAGCCGTAGCTCTGCCGCGCCGCCACCTGCAACCCGCGGCCGACCACCCAGCGCTCCAGGCGCTCGCGATAGTGACAGCCCTCGGGGAAGCCCAGCAGGGTCTGCGGCCGCGCCTCCAGACTGTCGGCATCCTGCGTCGGCGGCAGCACCAGCATCAGTTCCTCGTGCCAGATCGGCAGGCACTCGAGCTGCGGATGCTCGAACGGCCCGCCGATCAATCCGGCGTCCAGCTCCCCGGCCAGCACGCCCTCGACCAGGCGCCGGCTCGGCCCGGTGCTGAGCTGCAGGTTGACCCGCGGCGCCCGCTGGTGGAAAGCCGCGAGCAGCTCCGGCAGACGCACGGCCGCGGTGGTTTCCATCGAGCCCAGGCGC
Source organism: Pseudomonas sp. AOB-7 (assembly GCF_003696305.1). GTDB lineage: Bacteria > Pseudomonadota > Gammaproteobacteria > Pseudomonadales > Pseudomonadaceae > Aquipseudomonas. Next base: position 173,743 of record NZ_RFFK01000007.1, read on the forward strand.
AGGTCACCACTCCAGATATCCTCCTGCACGCTGCGCCAGGCCGTCTGGCAGAGCTGTTCCAGATGCTCGGCGTGGGGCAGCAGGCGCTCGCCGGCCGGGGTCAGACGCAGGCGCTGGCCCTGACGCAGGAACAACCGGGTGTCGAGTTGCTGCTCCAGCTGGCGCAGACGCGCCGAGACGTTCGACGGCACGCAGCTCAGGCGCAGACCGGCGGCGCTCAGCGAGCCCTCGCGCGCCACGGCGAGAAAATAGCGGAACAACTGCGGATTGAGTCGCTGCCAGGCGCCCATGAACATCACCAAAAGTGAAAGATGAAAGCAGTATTTTTCACTAACGATCGGTCAACGACAACGACTAAGGTGCGCAGCACGACCGGAGGCCCTATGCCCAGATGTGACCGCGCCCACCTTACTGCGTTGCTCGCCGCCGCCCTGGCGCTGGTGGTCGTGCATGCGCTCGGCCGCTTCGCCTATACCCCGCTGCTGCCCCTGCTGCTCGACGATGGCCTGTTCGACCTGAGCCAAGGCGCCCAACTGGCGACCTGGAACTACCTCGGCTACCTGCTCGGCGCCCTGCTCGCGCTGCCCATGGCCAACCCGCGCGGCTTGCGCCTCGGCCTGCCGGCGGCCCTACTGATCAATGCCGGCCTGACCCTGGCCCAGGTCTTCACGCAGGACATCGCCCTGCTGGCTGCCCTGCGCCTGACCAATGGCATCAGCAACGGCGTGGTGTTCGTCCTCGCCCCGGCGCTGGTGCTGGAATGGCTGGCCCTGCGCCAGGCCACGGCGCTCAGCGGTCTGGTCTATCTGGGCTTGGGCGGCGGCATGTTGCTGTGCGGCCTGCTGGTGGCCATCACGCCCTGGCACGGGCCGCTACGCTGGCTGCCGATCGCCCTGTGCGCCCTGCCTCTGGCGCTGCTCTGCGCCCCGATGCTAAGGCGCCTGGCGCGGGACCTGCCCGACAAGCCCCCCGCGACCGCCCGTGGCGCACTGTTCGGCAGCCACAATCTGGCGTTGCTGATGGCCTATCTGGGGGCAGGCCTGGGTTACATCCTGCCGCTGACCTTTCTGCCGGCCCTGGCTCGCGAACAGCTGCCCGCCGGTCATCCGCTACTGGTCGGCAACTGGTGGTGGACGGCGCTCGCCTGCCTGATCTCGGCGAGCCTGTGGAACCAGGCCGGTGCCTGGCTGGGCGACCGCCGCGCCCTGCTGGCCAACTACCTGCTGCAACTGCTCGGTGTGGCCATGCCGATCCTGCTGCCCGGCCCCGTCGGCGTGCTGGCCTGCGCCCTGCTGGTGGGCGGCACCTTCCTCGGCACCGTATTGCTGACCCAGCGTCTGGCCCGCGCCCTCAACCCGGACCAGGGCTTGCGCCTGGCCGCCCTGCTGATCAGTCTGTACAGCGGCAGCCAGTTGCTCGGCCCCTGGCTGGTGCAGCACTGGACTGCCGCTGGCCATAGCCTCACCAGCAGCTTCCTTATCGGCACGGCGGCATTGCTCTGGGCCCTATTGTGGGCCTGGCAGGTGTCCGAACCACGATCCCTCGCTGAAATGGAGCCATCCCATGTCTCTCACCGCCCTGCTCGACACTGACCTGCCCCTGATCCAGGCGCCGATGGCCGGCTCGCAGAACCATCGCCTGACCGCCGCCGTGTGCCAGGCCGGAGGCCTCGGCTCGATTCCCTGCGCCATGCTCACGCCTGCCGCCCTGCGTCAGGAGCTGCAGGCGCTGCGCGAGCTGACCGAGCGGCCGTTCAACCTGAACTTCTTCAGCCATGTGCCGCCCGCGCCGGACGCGGCCCGCGAGGCAGGCTGGCGTGAAGCGCTGGCGCCCTACTATGACGAGCTGGGCCTGGATCCGGCCGCCATCGCCGGCGGCCCGGGGCGCCTGCCGTTCAACGAAGAGGCGGCGGCACTGGTGGAGGAGTTCCGCCCCGCGGTGGTCAGCTTCCACTTCGGTCTGCCGGAGGAGGCCTTGCTGCAGCGGGTACGGCGCAGCGGGGCGAAGATCCTCTCCAGCGCCACCACCCTGGACGAGGCGCTGTGGCTGCAAGCGCGCGGCGTCGATGCGGTGATTGCCCAGGGCCTGGAGGCCGGCGGCCATCGCGGACACTTTCTCGACTTCGACCTGAGCCGCCAGCTCGGCACCTTCGCCCTGCTGCCGCAGCTGGTCGATGCACTGTCGGTGCCGGTGATCGCCGCCGGCGGCATCGGCGACGCCCGCGGCGTAGCCGCAGCCATGGCCCTGGGTGCGGCCGGGGTGCAGGTCGGCAGCGCCTACCTGCTGTGCCCGGAGGCGAGCACCAGCGCCATCCACCGCGCCGCCCTGCAGAGCCCGGCGGCGCGCCATACGGCGCTGACCAACCTGTTCAGCGGGCGCCCGGCGCGCGGCATCGTCAACCGCCTGATGCGCGAGCTGGGGCCGCTGAGCGAACGGGCGCCGGCCTTCCCCCTGGCCACCGCGGCCATCGCGCCCTTGCGCGCGGCGGCCGAAGCCCGGGGTAGCGGCGATTTCTCGCCGCTGTGGGCCGGGCAGAACGTCGCCAGTTGCCGGCCCCTGCCGGCGGCCGAGCTGACCCGCGAACTGGCGCGCGGCTTCGCTCACTCGATATGACGAAGCGTCACTCCCGCCTGCGCGGAAACGACGGTTAACTGGCTCCGCAGGTCGGGTTCAACCCGCCACTTCGGCAATAGCGGGTTGCACCCGCCCTACCCCCGTGCGCCAACGAGCGATTATCACGGCCGATGATGATGCTGGGCAGCCAGGCAACTGGCTGCCTAGACTCGATCGATCATCTGGAGGCCCGTTCCATGTCCGAGACCCTACTCAGCTCCCGCAACCTGGCGTTCGAACTCTACGAGGTGCTCGACGCCGAAGCCCTGACCCAGCGCGAACGCTTCGCCGAGCACAACCGCGAGACCTTCGACGCCGCGATCGCCACCGCACGCAGCATCGCCGAGGAGCTGTTCGCCCCGCACAACCGCAAGGGCGACGAGCACGAGCCGCAGTACGTCGACGGCGCGGCGGTGCTGATCCCCGAGGTCGAACCGGCCCTGCGCGCCTTCCACGAGGCGGGTTTCCTCAACGCCACCCGCGACTTCGAGCATGGCGGCATGCAGCTGCCCAACCTGCTGTCGCAGGCCTGCTTCGCCCACTTCCAGTCGGCCAACTGCGCCACCGCCTCCTACGCCATGCTGACCATGGGCGCCAGCAACCTGATCGAGAGTTTCGGCAGCGACGAGCAGAAAGCGCGCTTTCTCACGCCGATGATCGAGGGCCGCTTCTTCGGCACCATGGCGCTGACCGAACCGCATGCCGGCTCGTCGCTGTCGGACATCCGCACCAAGGCCGAACCCGCCGCGGACGGCAGCTACCGGATCAAGGGCAACAAGATCTTCATCTCCGGCGGCGACCAGCCGATCTCCGAAAACATCGTGCACATGGTGCTGGCCAAGCTGCCGGACGCGCCGCCCGGGGTGAAGGGCATCAGCCTGTTTATCGTGCCCAAGTTCCACGTGGGCGCCGACGGCAGCCTGGGCAAGCGCAACGACGTGACCCTGGCCGGGCTGTTCCACAAGATGGGCTGGCGCGGCACCACCTCCACCGCGCTGAACTTCGGCGACAGCGGCGAGTGCGTCGGCTACCTGGTGGGCAAGCCGCACCAGGGCCTTTCCTACATGTTCCAGATGATGAACGAGGCGCGCATCGGCGTCGGCATGGGCGCGATCATGCTCGGCTACGCCGGCTACCTCTATTCGCTGGACTACGCGCGCAACCGCCCGCAGGGCCGCCAGCCGGACGGCAAGGACCCGAGCAGCCCGCAGGTAGCCATAGTCGAGCACACCGACGTGCGGCGCATGCTGCTGGCGCAGAAGGCCTACGTCGAAGGCGCCTTCGACCTCGGCCTGTATGCCGCGCGCCTGTTCGACGACACCCACACCCTGGCAACCGCCGAGGAGCGCGCCGAGGCGCTGCAGCTGCTCGATCTGCTCACCCCCATCGTCAAGTCCTGGCCCTCGGAGTTCTGCCTCAAGGCCAACGAACTGGCGATCCAGATCCTCGGCGGCCACGGCTACACCCGCGAATACCCGGTGGAACAGTACTACCGCGACAACCGTCTCAACCCCATCCACGAAGGCACCCACGGCATCCAGTCGCTCGACCTGCTCGGGCGCAAGGTGGCGATGAACGGCGGCGCCGCGCTCAAGCAGCTGCTCAGGCTGATCCACGGCACCTGCCAGCGCGCCGCCGAGTACGAGTCGCTCACCGCCCTACGCCAGCCGCTGGAACAACTGCTGGCGCGCCTGCAGGCGGTGACCCTGGCCCTGCTCGGCGACCTGATGGCCGGCCAGGTCAACCAGGGCCTGGCCAACTCGGCGCTGTACCTCAAGGTGTTCGGCCACGCGGTGATCGGCTGGCGCTGGCTGGAGCAGGCGATCCGCGCCGAGCAGGGCCTGGCCAGGGGCGATGGCGGCGACGCCGACTTCTACCGGGGCAAGCTGCAGGCTGCGCGCTACTTCCTGACCTGGGAAGTGCCGGGCTGCCAGCATGAGCTGGCCATCCTCGAGGCGCGCGACGACACCTGCCTGGGCATGCGCGACGCCTGGTTCTAGATGCCGTCGGCGGCCCGCCCCGGCGGGCCGCGGCCGGCTGGAAAAATGTAATAACCTTTTTGACAGCGGGGCGAAGGCAGCGGTTAGAATCCCTGGCACGCGCCATGCATAACGGCGCACTCACCACCAGGCCAGGAGTACGCCGTTGGACGCCAGCGCCATCAACAATCTGTTCTTGATCGGCGCCCTGCTGGTGGCGGCCAGCATCCTGGTCAGTGCCTTCGGCACCCGTTTCGGCATCCCCATCCTGGTGATCTTCCTCGCCGTCGGCATGCTCGCCGGCGTCGACGGCCCCGGCGGCATCGTCTTCGACAACTACCCGCTGGCCTACCTGGTGGGCAACCTGGCGCTGGCCGTGATCCTACTCGACGGCGGCATGCGTACCCGCGTCTCCAGCTTCCGCGTGGCGCTGTGGCCGTCACTGTCGCTGGCCACCCTGGGGGTGGTGATCACCGCCGGGCTGACCGGCCTGGCCGCCGCCTGGCTGTTCGACCTGAGCCTGCTGGAGGGCCTGCTGATCGGCGCCATCGTCGGCTCCACCGACGCCGCGGCGGTGTTCTCCCTGCTCGGCGGCCGCGGCCTCAACGAACGGGTCAGCTCGACCCTGGAAATCGAATCCGGCAGCAACGACCCGATGGCGGTCTTCCTCACCGTCACCCTGATCGCCATGCTCGCCAGCGGCCAGACCGGCTTCAGCTGGGACCTGCCGATCCAGCTGCTGCAGCAGTTCGGCCTCGGCGCCGTGCTCGGCCTCGGCGGCGGCTGGCTGCTGCTCAAGCTGATCAACCGCATGGAGCTGGCCAGCGGCCTGTACCCGTTATTGGTAGTCAGCGGCGGCCTGATCATCTTCGCCATCACCACCGCGGTGGGCGGCAGCGGCATCCTCGCCATCTACCTGTGCGGCCTGCTGCTGGGTAACCGGCCGATCCGTTCGCGCCACGGCATCCTGCACATGCTCGACGGCCTCACCTGGCTGGCGCAGATCGGCATGTTCCTGGTCCTCGGCATGCTGGTCACCCCCCACGAGCTGCTGCCCATCGCCTTGCCGGCGCTGGGTCTGGCGCTGTGGATGATCCTCTTCGCCCGACCGCTGTCAGTGCTGCTCGGCCTGCTGCCATTTCCGGCCTTCCACGACCGCGAGAAAGTCTTCATCGCCTGGGTCGGCCTGCGCGGCGCGGTGCCGATCATCCTCGCGGTGTTCCCGCTGATGGCCGGGCTGCCCAATGCCCAGCTGTTCTTCAACGTGGCCTTCTTCATCGTCCTGGTCTCGCTGCTGCTGCAGGGCACCAGCCTGCCGCTGGCCGCCCGGCTGATGCGCGTGACCGTGCCGCCGGAGCCGGCGCCGGTGTCGCGCGCCGGCCTGGAGGTGCACCCCACCAGCCAGTGGGAGCTGTTCGTCTACCGCCTGGGCGCGGAGAAGTGGTGCATCGGCGCCGCCCTGCGCGAGCTGAACATGCCCGAGGGCACACGCATCGCTGCGCTGTTTCGCGGTCGCGAGCTGCTTCACCCGTCCGGCAGCACGCGCCTGGAGGCCGGCGACCTGCTCTGCGTGATCGGCCACGAGGCCGATCTGCCGGCACTCGGCAAGCTGTTCAGCCAGGCGCCCAAGCGCGGTCAGGACCTGCGCTTCTTCGGCGACTTCGTCCTCGAAGGCGACGCCGAGCTGGGCGCGGTGGCCGCGCTCTACGGCCTCAAGCTGGAAGGCGCCGAAGGCCAGTTGCACCTGGGCCGCTTTATCGCGCACAAGGTGGGCGGCGAACCGATCGTCGGCGACCAGGTGGAATGGCAGGGCCTGACCTGGACGGTGGCGGCGATGGACGGGAACAAGGTGCGCAAGGTCGGCGTCAAATTCCCCGAAGGCAGCCGCCCGGGCCCCGGGCTGTTCCTGTAACAGGCTCGTCGCACCAGCGTCGCAGCCGCGAGCGCGCCGGACTCTGCTAGCATCGCAGCTGCGCACGCCCCTCCCGCGAGGGCCGGCGCGGCGGCGCCTGCGGCGGCCGTCCTACACTGTCATCGTCCCATTCAGCAGATCCCACGACCATGTCCCTGTTGCGCCTCCCGTTCGTCGCCGCCCTGCTCGCCCTGTGCCTGAGCATTCCCCCGGTTCTCGCCCAGGAGCCGCCCAAGGCCGAGAGCGTGCAGCAGAGCCTCGACGGCCTGGCTGATCGCAAGTTGCCGGAAGCCGAGCAGCTGGCGCTCAAGCAGACCCTGGAGCAGACCCTGCGCCTGCTCAAGGACCGCGAGGCCAGCGAGCAGCGTCTGGCCGACCTGCGCACCCAGCTGGAAAACGCCCCGCGGCTGATCGCCGAAGCCCAGCGCGAACTCGCCCAGCTCAAGGCCAGCCAGCCGGCGCCGCTGGCCGAGCGCCACGCGCGCACCGCCCTGGCGCAGCTGGAGCAGCTGCTCGGCGAACGCTCCAGCCAGCTCAGCGAGTGGAACAAGGCGATCATCGAGGCCAACAGCCTGGTGATCACCGCGCAGACCCGCCCCGAGCGCGCCCAGGCCGAGATCAGCCAGAACCAGGCGCGCAGCCAGCAGATCAACAACAGCCTGAAGAGCGACCGCGACAACGGCAAACCGCTGAGCGCCGAGCGCCGCGACCAGCTCGCCGCGGAACTGGCCCTGCTCACCGCGCAGACCCAGCTGCGCCGCCAGGAGCTGGCCGGCAACAGCCTGCTGCAGGACCTGGGCAACGCCCAGCGCGAGCTGCTCGAGGAGCGCATCAAGCGCGCCGAGCAGGAACGCCTGGAGCTGCAGAGCCTGATCAACGAAAGGCGCCGCGCCGAATCCGAGCAGACCGTCGCCGAGCAGTCGCGCGAGGCCGAGCGCGCCGGCTCGGACAAGCTGCTGGCACGCGAGAGCACGCGCAACCTCAAGCTTTCCGACTACCTGCTGCGCGCCACCGAGCGCCTCAACCAGTTGACCGAGGAAAACCTGCAGACCAAGCAGCAGCTGGACAACCTGGTGCAGGCCGACCAGGCCCTCGACGAGCAGATCGGCGTGCTGCAGGGCAGCCTGCTGCTGTCGAAGATCCTCTACCAGCAGAAGCAGGCGCTGCCCAGCCTGACGTTGGAAGACAGCAAACTGGCCGACGAGATCGCCGATATCCGCCTGTACCAGTTCGAGCTGGGCAAGCAGCGCGAGGAGATCGGCAATCCCGAGGCCTATATCGACCAGTTGCTCGCCGGCCAGCCCGCCGAGGAGGTCACCGCCGAGCTGCGCGCCACCCTGCGCGAGTTGCTGAGCACCCGCCGTGAACTGCTCGACCGGCTCAACCGCGAGCTCAACGCCCTGCTCAACGAATCGATCACCCTGCAGCTCAACCAGAAGGAGCTGCACAGCACCGCCAGCAGCCTGCGCGCCACCATCGACGAGCAGATGTTCTGGATTCCCAGCAACAAGCCGCTCGACCTCGAGTGGCTGAAGGGCGCGCCGCGGCGCCTGCAGCAGCAGCTGGAAAGCCTGCCCTGGGGCGTGGCGCTGAAGGAGCTGGGCGCCGCCCTGCTGGAGCGGCCGCTGGTGTTCCTGCCGTTGCTGCTGCTCTGCGCCTTCATTCTCTGGCGCCGCCAGTACCTGTTCGCCAAGCTCGGCGGCCTGCACGACGACATCGGCCACTACAAGCGCGACAGCCAGCTGCACACGCCGCTGGCGCTGGCCCTGAACCTGGCCCTGGCGCTGCCCGGCGCGCTGTTCCTCGCCCTGTGCGGCTACGCCCTGCTGATGGACGCGCGCGGGCAGAACCTCTACCTCGGCGCCGCGCTGTACGAGATGGCCCAGGCCTGGCTGGTGTTCTACACCCTCTACCGCATCCTCTCGCCGAATGGCGTGGCCGTGCTGCACTTCCATTGGCCGCCGGCCAACGTCGCCTTCTTCCGCCACCATATCCGCAGCCTGGGCCTGGTGGTGATGGCCCTGGTCGCGGTGACCAGCGTCGCCGAGCACCAGCCGGCCAGCCTGGCCGGCGACGTGATCGGCATCGGCGTGGTGCTGACCTGCTACGCGCTGATGGCCTGGCTGCTGTTCCGCCTGCTGCTCGGCGCGCCGCTGCGGGAGCACACCTCGGCGCTACGTTCGAGCGTCGGCCTGCTGTTCAGCCTGCTGCCGCTGGCGCTGATCGCCGCCGTGGCGTTCGGCTACTACTACACCGCGCTGAAGCTCACCGACCGCCTGATCGACACCCTCTACCTGCTGATCCTCTGGCTGGTGCTGGAAGCCGCCTTCATCCGCGGCCTCGGCGTCGCCGCCCGGCGCCTGGCCTACCAGCGCGCCCTGAGCAAGCGCCAGGCGCAAAGCAAGGACGGCAGCGAAGGCGAGACGGTGGTCGAGGAGCCGACCCTGGACATCGAGCAGGTCAACCAGCAGTCGTTGCGGCTGATCCGCCTGGCCCTGCTCGGCGGCTTCCTGGTCTGCCTGTACTGGGTCTGGGCCGAGCTGATCGGGGTATTCACCTACCTCGACACCGTGACCCTCTACGAATACAGCAGCGGCAGCGGCGAGGCCGCCACTCTGGTGCCGATCAGCCTGATGGACGTGCTCGGCGCACTGATCATCGTCGCCATCACCGTGGCCCTGGCGCGCAACCTGCCCGGCCTGCTCGAGGTGCTGGTGCTGTCGCGCCTGAAACTGGCCCAGGGCAGCGCCTACGCCACCACCACCCTGCTGTCCTATGCGCTGGTCGGCATCGGCATCGTCACCACCCTGTCCACCCTCGGCGTCAGCTGGGACAAGCTGCAGTGGCTGGTGGCGGCGCTGTCGGTGGGCCTCGGTTTCGGCCTGCAGGAGATCTTCGCCAACTTCATCTCCGGCCTGATCATCCTGTTCGAGCGCCCGGTGCGCATCGGTGACGTGGTGACCATCGGCAACCTGTCCGGCACGGTGAGCAAGATCCGCATCCGCGCCACCACCATCACCGATTTCGACCACAAGGAAATCATCGTGCCGAACAAGACCTTCATCACCGGCCAGTTGATCAACTGGTCGCTGAGCGACACGGTCACCCGCGTCACCCTCAAGGTCGGCGTCGGCTACGGTTCGGACCTCGACCTGGTGCGCAAGCTGCTGCTGCAGGCCGCCCAGGAGAACGCGCGGGTGCTCAAGGAGCCGGCGCCGCTGGTGTACTTCCTCAACTTCGGCGAAAGCACCCTGGATCACGAGCTGCGCATCCACGTGCGCGACCTCGGCGACCGCAACCCGGCCACCGACGAGATCAACCGCTTCATCGACCGCGAATTCCCCAAGCACGGCATCAACATCGCCTTCCGCCAGGTCGAGGTGTATGTGAAGAACCTCGAACGCGGCGAACACCAGCTCGAACAGAAGGACCTGATCAAGGCCGCCGCAGCCGGTGCGGCCAACGTGCAGACGCCGCCCCCGCCGGCGGCGACCTGAGCCATGGCGGAGTACGCGGTGAAACGCCTCGACCAGCTGAGCTTCGACAACCGCTTCGCCCGCCTCGGCGACGCCTTCTCCACCGAGGTGCTGCCCGAGCCCATCGAGCAGCCGCGCCTGGTGGTGGCCAGCGCCGCGGCCATGGCCCTGCTCGACCTGGCGCCGGAGGAGGCGCAGCGCGCGGAGTTCGCCGAACTGTTCGCCGGACACAAGCTATGGAGCGAGGCCGAGCCGCGCGCCATGGTCTACGCCGGGCACCAGTTCGGCGGCTACACCCCGCGCCTGGGCGACGGCCGCGGCGTGCTGCTGGGCGAAGTGGTCAACGCCGCCGGCGAACACTGGGACCTGCACCTCAAGGGCGCCGGGCAGACCCCCTACTCGCGCATGGGCGACGGCCGCGCGGTGCTGCGCTCGTCGATCCGCGAGTTCCTCGCCAGCGAACACCTGCACGCCCTCGGCATCCCCAGCTCGCGGGCGCTGTGCGTCACCGCCTCGGAAACCCCGGTGTGGCGCGAGCGTCAGGAGCGCGCCGCCATGCTGCTGCGCCTGGCGCCCAGCCACGTGCGCTTCGGCCACTTCGAGTACTTCTATTACACCCGCCAGCACGAGCAGCTGAAGATCCTCGGCGAGCATGTGCTGGCCTGTCATTTCCCCGCCTGCCTGACGCAGGACGAACCCTGGCTGGCGATGTTCCGCGAGGTGCTGGAGCGCACCGCCGGCATGATCGCCCACTGGCAGGCCTACGGTTTCTGCCACGGGGTGATGAACACCGACAACATGTCGATCCTCGGCATCACCTTCGACTACGGGCCCTACGCCTTCCTCGACGACTTCGACGCCGGGCACATCTGCAACCATTCCGACGACACCGGCCGCTACAGCTTCAGCAACCAGGTGCCGATCGCCCACTGGAACCTGGCGGCGCTGGCCCAAGCGCTGACGCCCATGATCGAAGTGGACAAGCTGCGCGCAACCCTGGAGCTGTTCCTGCCGCTGTACCAGACCCACTACCTCGACCTGATGCGTCGCCGCCTGGGCCTGCAGGGCGCCGAGGACGGCGACGAGGAGCTGGTGCAGCGCCTGCTGCAGCTGATGCAGCAGGGTAAGGCGAGCGACTACACGCTGTTCTTCCGCCGGCTCGGCGAACAGGCGCCCTTCGATGCGCTGCAGGTGGTGCGCGAGGACTTCGTCGACCTGGCCGGCTTCGACGCCTGGGGCCGCGACTACCTGGCCCGCTGCACCCGCGAGGGGGGCGAACAGGCCGAACGCCAGGCGCGCATGCACGCGGTCAATCCGCGCTACATCCTGCGCAACTACCTGGCGCAGCAGGCCATCGAAGCGGCCGAGGCCGGCGACTATGGCCCGGTGCGCGAGCTGCACGCGGTGCTGGCGCGGCCCTTCGACGAGCAGCCGGGGATGGAGCGCTACGCCCAGCGCCCGCCGGACTGGGGCAAGCATCTGCAGATCAGCTGCTCGTCCTAGGTTGGCTTGAGCCGGCACTCGACAGGGAGCGCCCCCCCGGCTATGCGTAAGCTTCGTCACGCTTATGTTGGGGGCGGCGACGTGCTCCTCCGTGCCCTTATCCAATAAATCGAAAAGGCATATAAACCTTCTCAAACATTCTTAGACTATCTAAGCGAAGCCCACTATCGTGGCGACCTTGTGCGGCCGCCCAGCGCGGGCCCGATACCTCACACGAGATTCGACGCTAAGGATTTTCATGCCCTGGGACTCCCTGCCCCTGTTGTTCGTCGGCGCCCTGCTGATCTGGGTGCTGTATGCCTTCGTGCGCGAGAAATGGAGCCCGGACATAGTCGCCGCCATCGCCGTGGCGGCGCTGCTGGTCAGCCAGCTGCTGACCCCGGGCGAGGTGCTCAGCGTGCTGTCGAACTCGGCGCCGGTGACCATCGCCTGCATGTTCGTGCTGTCCGCCGCGCTGGAGCGCACCGGCTGCATCGACGCTCTGGGCAACTGGCTGGGCGAGCTGGTGGGCACCAGCCCGATCCGCGTGCTGACCGGCCTGACCGTCACCGCCCTGGTGATCTCCGCCTGCCTCAACAACACCCCGGTGGTGGCCATTCTCACCCCGGTGGCCATCGCCCTGGCGCGGCGCGCCGGCACCCTGCCGTCGAAGCTGCTGATCCCGCTGTCCTATGCCACCATCCTCGGCGGCACCCTGACCATGATCGGCACCTCGACCAACATCCTGGTCGACGGCGTGGCGCGCAAGGCCGGCCTGGAGCCCTTCGGCATCTTCGAGATCACCGGCGCCGGGCTGATCCTGGCCGCGGTCGGCATGCTCTACCTGCTGACCGTCGGCCACCGCCTGCTGCCCGATCGCGAAACCCTGTCCAAGCAGCTGCGCCCGGACCTGGACCGCACCTTCATGACCGAGCTGCTGGTGCCGCACGACTCGCCGATGATCGGCAAGACCCTGCACGAGGCCAACCTCAACGGTGGCAGCGGCCTGCAGGTGCTCAAGCTGTTTCGCGAGGAGCAGGAACTCACCGAGCCGGGCGGGGGCACCCTGCTGGCCAGCGGCGACCGCCTGGTGCTGCACGGCCAGGTCAAGGACGTGGTCGAGCTGCGCGAGAGCGGCCACCTGTCGTTCAACCGCGGCGACGCCTTCGAGACCATCAGCAGCCACGACGTGATCCTCGCCGAGGCCATAGTCGGGCGTAACTCGCGCTACAGTCACCGGCCGATGCGCGATCTCGACCTCACCGCGCGTTACGGCATCGCCGTGCTCGCCGTGCACCGCCAGGACGAGAACGTGCAGGGCAACCTCGACGAGTTCGAGCTGCAGTTCGGCGACGTGATGCTGGTCGAAGGCACCCCGGCGCAGATCAAACGCTTCGCCGACAACGGCGAGCTGATCAGCCTCAACGCCGTGCAGGAACGCGCCTTCCGCCGCGACAAGGCGCCGATCGCCATCGGCGCCACCCTGGCGGTGATGCTGCTGGCCGCCTTCGGCCTGATGCCCATCGAGGGCCTGGCGATCATCGGCGCGGTGAGCGTGCTGGCGACCCGCTGCCTGGACGTGGAAGACGCCTACAAGGCGGTGGACTGGAAGATTCTCAGCCTGATCTTCGGCATGCTGGCCATCAGCATCGCCATGGACAAGGTCGGCCTGGTCAGCCTGCTGGTGCAGAACGTCATGGGCTGGCTGCCCTGGGCCGGGCCGCTGCTGATGCTGAGCTTCATCTACCTGTTCACCTCGATCCTCACCGAGCTGCTGTCAAACAACGCCGTGGCGGTGCTGGTGACCCCCATCGCCATCGGCATGGCCCAGCACCTGGGCGTCGACCCGCGTGCCTTCGTGGTGGCGGTGATGTTCGCCGCCAGCGCCAGCTTCGCCACGCCCATCGGCTACCAGACCAACACCTTCGTCTACAACGCCGGCGGCTACCGCTTCACCGACTTCATGCGCATCGGCATCCCGCTCAACCTGATTCTCTGGGTGGTGGCCAGCTTCGTTATCCCGCTGTTCTGGCCGCTGACGCCGGTGTGACTTGATATCGAGCGGCGGCGGCTCCATCTAGCGGACATGTCCCACGGAGCTCGCTGTCATGTCCGATCCCCTGCTGATTCCCTGCCCGCACTGCAACGGCCTCAACCGCATCCCCGCCGCGCGCCTGGGCGACGCCCCGCGCTGCGGGCGCTGCAAAGCCGAGCTGCTGCCGGCCGCGCCCATCGAACTGACGCAAAGCAACTTCGCCGGCCAGCTCAAGGGCGAGCTGCCGCTGTTGGTGGACGTCTGGGCCGCCTGGTGCGGGCCCTGCCAGGCCTTCGCGCCGACCTTCGCCCTGGCCGCCAGCCAGCTGCAGGGCCGCTGCCGCCTGGGCAAGCTGGACAGCGAGGGCAACCCGCAGCTGGCCGGGCAACTGGGCATCCGCTCGATTCCCAGCCTGCTGCTGTTCAAGGGCGGCGTGGAGGTGGCGCGGCAGAGCGGCGCCCTGCCGCTGCCACAGCTGCTGAGCTGGCTGCGCCAGCAGGGCATCTGAGCGAGCCCCCCGGGTTTCACCCGGGCTACGGAGCAGCCTTCCACAATGCGGTTAGCGCATATCCGCGAGCGATCACTGACAGGGCCTGAGCGGTTCGGTCAGTCCGCCGGGGCGCTGCGGTCAATTGCACGGGCCGCACCAAGCCTTAGTCTGGGCAGACCGTCGCCAAGGAGTCGCGCCATGCCCCTGTCCGTGGAACTCGCCCGCCAGCTCACCGAAAAGCAGATCGCCTTCGTCCAGCGCAGCGGCCTCAAGGCCGAGGTGCTCGAACCCGGCTTCGTGCGCCTGCGCATGCCGCTGGCCGGCAACCAGAACCATATCGGCAGCATGTACGCCGGTGCGCTGTTCACCCTGGCGGAGATTCCCGGCGGCGCGCTGTTTCTCACCAGCTTCGACGTGGAACGCTTCTACCCACTGGTCAAGGAGATGAACCTGAGATTCCGTCGCCCGGCCAGCGGCGACATCCGGGTCGAGGCGCGCCTGAGCGCGGCCGAGATCACCCGCCTGGAGGACGAGGCCGGACGCCTGGGCAAGGCCGAGTACCAGCTCGACCTGAAGCTGACCGACGGCGCCGGCGAGGTGGTCGCCGAGAGTCGCGGGCATTACCAATTGCGGTTACGCTGAGCCTCGACCTTGCCATAAGTCAAAAGAACGGCTAATTGAACAGGCACAATAAAATTGCCGACTGGTATCGGCAGGAGAGCCGTCGCCATGTTCCATCACATTCTTATCGCCCACGACCTGCGCGACACCGCCGACATGGCCCTGTGCCGCGCCACCCAACTCGCCCGCCAGCACGGTGCCCGCCTGACCCTGCTGCACGTGCTCGACCCCAGCCAGAGCAGCGAGCAGCATGAGAAGGCGCGCCAGGCGCTGGACCGCAGCCTGACCCAGTACGCCCCACCCGGCAGCGAGCTGCGCATGCTCAGCGGCAAGCCCTCGGAGGTGGTGCTGCAGGAGGTGCAGGACAGCGGCTGCGACCTGCTGGTGCTCGGCGGCCACCACCAGCGCCACGATTTCTTCTCCGGCACCAGCCTGGATCGCATCGCCCGCCGTTGTACGGTGCCGCTGCTGCTGGTGGCGCGCAACGACTTCGCCCCCTACCGGCACGCCCTGGCCGCCATCGACTTCTCCCTGTGCGCCTGCAGCGCCCTCGGCCAGGCCTATCGCCTGCTGCCGGGCGACGCCGAGCTGCACGCCCTGCATGTGTTCGAGCCGGACAAGGGCACGCCCAAGGAGGTGCAGCTGCAACTGCAGACCCAGCAGGGGCTGATCGACCAACTGCTGCAGGACGAGGCGCAGAACCTGCCGCCCGGCGGCCCGACGCTGACTCACGAGGTGATCCAGGGCGGCATCCTGCGCTGCCTGCAGGAGCAGATCAAAACCCGCCGCAGCGAGCTGCTGGTGCTCGGCAGCCACGGCCGCAGCGCGCTGTCCCAGGCCCTGCTCGGCAGCCTGGCGCAGCATTTTCTGCACAAGGCGCCGTGCGACGTATTTGTGGTGCGTTAAGGCCAGCGACAAACGAAAAAGGCGCCTCCAGGCGCCTTTTTCATTCTCAACCGGCGTTGAGCAGGTCGTGTAGTTCGACGAACTGCTGGGTCAGCTTGTGCCGCGCATCCAGATGGATCAGCGGTGTGCATACCTGGTGCGATTCGCGCATCTTCACCGAGCTCATCAGGTTCACCGGCAGCACCGGCAGGCCCTCGGCGATCAGCTCGTCAAGCAGCTGCTGCGGCAGGGTCGCACGCGGCTGGAACTGGTTGACCACTATGCCCTCCACCTCCAGGCCGTCGTTGTGATCGTCCTTGAGCTCCTCGATCTCAGCCAGCAGGCCGTACAGGGCATTACGCGAGAAGCTGTCGCAATCGAAGGGGATCAGCACGCGATCGGCCGCGATCAGCGCGGAAACCGTGTAGAAATTCAGCGCCGGCGGGGTGTCCAGGTAGATCTGGTCGTAGTCCTCGGCCAGCTCGTCGAGCAGTTTGCGCAGCTTGTTGATCTTGTGCTTCTGCTCCAGCTTGGGCTGCAGCTCGGCCAACTCGGCGGTGGCGGTGACCACGTGCAGGTTGTCGAACGGCGTCTCGTAGATGTCCACCTTGCCCTTCTTGGCGAAGGGACCGCTGGCCAGGGTCTGCTTGAAGAAGTCGGCGATGCCCATGGGAATGTCCTCGCCGGTCAGGCCGGTGAGGTAATGGGTCGAGTTGGCCTGGCTGTCGAGGTCGATCAGCAGGGTGCGATAGCCCTGAGACGCGCTCACTGCCGCCAGGTTGCAGGCGATGCTGGACTTGCCCACACCGCCTTTCTGGTTGAACACCACACGCCGCATCTCACACCTCCCTGAGCCTCAGATGGCCTTGGATTCTATGCAAAGCCCGTGACAAGCGCGAGGAGCTTGCCCGGCCGATAGCAAAGAGGCCGCTTGCGCGGCCCCTGTTCTGCTTACTGGTGGTACTGCGCCGACAGCTCGTGCACCGCCTCGAAGAAGGCGCCGGCATGGGCCGGATCGACCTCCGGGGTGATGCCGTGGCCGAGGTTGAACACATGGCCGCTGCCCTGCCCATAGGCGGCGAGGATGCGCGCCACCTCGGCACGGATCGCCGCCGGGTTGGCGTACAGCACGCTCGGGTCCATATTGCCCTGCAGCGCCACCTTGGCGCCGACGCGAGCGCGGGCGCTGCCGATATCGCAGGTCCAGTCCAGACCCAGGGCCTCGGCGCCGCTATCGGCCATGGATTCCAGCCACAGACCGCCGCCCTTGGTGAACAGAATCACCGGCACCCGGCGGCCGTCGTGTTCGCGGATCAGGCCGTCGACTATCTTCCACATATAGGCCAGGGAGAATTCCTGATAGGCCGCCGCCGACAGCGAACCGCCCCAGGAATCGAAGATCTGCACCGCCTGGGCGCCGGCCTTGATCTGCCCGTTGAGGTAGGCGGTGACCGCCTGGGCCAGCTTGTCGAGCAGCGCGTGCATGGCCTGGGGGTTGTCGTAGAGCATCGCCTTGGACTTGCGAAAATCCTTGCTGGAGCCGCCTTCGACCATATAGGTGGCCAGGGTCCAGGGGCTGCCGGAGAAGCCGATCAGCGGCACGCGGCCGTTCAGCTCGCGGCGGATGCCGCGCACCGCGTCCATCACGTAGCCCAGGTCCTGCTCGGCATCCGGGATCGGCAGCGCCTCGATATCGGCCAGGCTGCTGATCACCTTCTTGAACCGCGGGCCTTCGCCGGTCTCGAAATACAGGCCCTGGCCCATGGCATCGGGAATGGTGAGGATGTCAGAGAAGAGGATCGCCGCATCCAGCTGCGGGTAGCGGTCCAGCGGCTGGATGGTGACTTCGCAGGCCAGTTCCGGGTTCTTCATCAGGTTGACGAAGTTGCCCGCCTTGGCGCGGGTGGCGCGGTATTCCGGCAGGTAACGACCGGCCTGGCGCATCATCCACACCGGCGTGACGTCCACGGGTTGCTTGAGCAGGGCGCGAAGGAAGCGATCGTTCTTCAGGGCGGTCATGGCAGAGTCCTAGAAAAAAGTGCGGGCATTTTCGCAGAGCGCCAAACAAAAGGCACGGCGAGTGCCGTGCCTTTTGTCCATCGGGTCAATTTGTCGCGGGCAGGCCCTGACGCAATCGATCAGACGCCCAGGTAGTCGAGGATGCCTTCGGCGGCGTTGCGCCCCTCGAAGATCGCCGTCACCACCAGGTCCGAGCCGCGCACCATGTCGCCGCCGGCGAAGATCTTCGGGTTGCTGGTCTGGTGCTTGAACTGGTTCTGCTCCGGCGCCACCACGCGGCCCTGGCTGTCGGTCTGGATCTCGAACTGCTCGAACCAGGGCGCCGGGCTCGGACGGAAACCGAAGGCGATCAGCACGGCCTCGGCCGGAATGATCTCCTCGGAGCCCGGGATCGGCTCGGGGCTGCGGCGGCCGCGGGCATCCGGCTCGCCGAGACGGGTCTCGACCACCTTGACGCCTTCCACCTTATCCTCACCCACAATCGCAATAGGCTGGCGGTTGAACAGGAACTTCACGCCCTCTTCCTTGGCGTTCTTCACTTCCTTGCGCGAGCCCGGCATGTTCTCTTCGTCGCGGCGGTAGGCACAGGTCACCGCCTTGGCACCCTGACGGATCGAGGTGCGGTTGCAGTCCATCGCGGTGTCGCCGCCGCCGAGCACCACGACGCGCTTGCCCTTCATGTCGATGAAGTCTTCCGGCGCCTTCTCGAAACCGAGGTTGCGATTGACGTTGGCGATGAGGAAGTCCAGCGCGTCATAGACGCCCGGCAGGTCTTCACCGGGGAAGCCGCCCTTCATGTAGGTGTAGGTGCCCATGCCCATAAATACGGCATCGAATTCGGCGAGCAATTCATCCATGCCGATGTCCTTGCCGATCTCGGTATTCAGGCGGAACTCGATGCCCATGCCGGTGAACACTTCACGGCGGCGGCTGAGCACGGTCTTTTCCAGCTTGAACTCGGGAATGCCGAAGGTCAGCAGGCCGCCGATTTCCGGGTTCTTGTCGAACACCACCGGGGTCACGCCGTTGCGCACCAGCACATCGGCACAGCCCAGGCCGGCAGGGCCGGCACCGATCACCGCGACACGCTTGCCGGTCGGTTTGACCTTGGACATGTCCGGGCGCCAGCCCATGGCGAAGGCGGTGTCGGTGATGTACTTCTCCACCGAACCGATGGTCACCGCCCCGAAGCCGTCGTTAAGGGTGCAGGCACCCTCGCACAGCCGATCCTGCGGGCACACCCGGCCGCAGACTTCCGGCAGGGTGTTGGTCTGGTGCGAGAGCTCGGCGGCGGCCAGGATGTTGCCCTCGGACACCAGCTTGAGCCAGTTGGGAATGAAGTTGTGCACCGGGCACTTCCACTCGCAATACGGGTTGCCGCAGCCCAGGCAGCGGTGCGCCTGGTCTGCAGCTTGCGCCGGCTTGAAGTTGTCGTAGATCTCGACGAATTCCTTCTTGCGCTGACGCAGCAGTTTCTTCTTCGGGTCTTTGCGCCCGACTTCGATGAACTGGAAGTCGTTATTCAGACGTTCAGTCATTGCATTACCTCATCAAACCACTTCAGGCGCATTCTTATTGCGGGTTGGCACGGGTGCTGGACAGCAGCGACTTCAGGCTCGCGGCTTTCGGCTTGACCAGCCAGAACTTGCGCAGATAGTCGTCCAGGTTTTCCAGCAGGTTGCGACCCCATTCGCTGGCGGTTTCCTCGACGTATTCGGCGAGGACGCGCTGCAGGTGGCTACGGTAGGCCTCCATGGCTTCGCTGTTGATGCGCTGGATTTCCACCAGCTCGTGGTTGACGCGGTCGTAGAAGCCGTTGTCCAGGTCGAGCACGTAGGCGAAGCCGCCGGTCATGCCGGAACCGAAGTTGTAGCCGGTCTTGCCCAGCACGCAGACGAAGCCGCCGGTCATGTACTCGCAGCAGTGGTCGCCCACACCTTCCACCACCGCATGGGCGCCGGAGTTGCGCACGGCGAAACGCTCGCCGGCGGTGCCGGCGGCGAACAGCTTGCCGCCGGTGGCGCCGTACAGGCAGGTGTTGCCGATGATGGCCGAGTCCTGGGTGGCGAACGGGCTGCCCTTGGGCGGCACTATCACCAGCTTGCCGGCGGTCATGCCCTTGCCGACGTAGTCGTTGGCGTCGCCTTCCAGGTGCAGGTTGAGGCCACCGGCGTTCCACACGCCGAAGCTCTGCCCCGCAGTACCCTTGAAGCGGAAGGTGATCGGCGCGTCGTTCATGCCCTGGTTGCCGTGCAGCTTGGCGATCTCGCCGGACACGCGTGCGCCGATGGAGCGGTCGCAGTTGCAGATGTCCAGCTCGAACTCGCCGCCGCTGCGGCCGTCGATCGCCGACCTGGCCAGCTCGACCATCTTCTCGGCCAGCTCACCCTTGTCGAACGGCGGGTTCTTCTCAACCTGGCAGAACTGCGGCTTGTCGGCCGGTATATGCGCGCTGGCGAGCAGCGGCGACAGGTCCAGGTTGCCCTGCTTGGCGGTCTGGCCCGGCAGCATCTCGAGCAGATCGGTGCGCCCGATCAACTGCTCCAGGCTCGACACGCCGAGCTTGGCCAGCCACTCGCGGGTTTCCTCGGCGACGTAGGTGAAGAAGTTCATCACCATCTCGACGGTACCGATGAAGTGGTCCTTGCGCAGCTTGTCGTTCTGCGTGGCCACGCCGGTGGCGCAGTTGTTCAGGTGGCAGATGCGCAGGTACTTGCAGCCCAGGGCGATCATCGGCGCGGTGCCGAAGCCGAAGCTCTCGGCGCCGAGGATGGCCGCCTTGATCACGTCGAGGCCGGTCTTCAGGCCGCCGTCGGTCTGCACCCGCACCTTGCCGCGCAGGTCGTTGCCGCGCAGGGTCTGGTGGGTCTCGGCCAGGCCCAGTTCCCAGGGCGCGCCGGCGTAGCGGATGGAGGTCAGCGGCGAGGCGCCGGTGCCGCCGTCGTAGCCGGAGATGGTGATCAGGTCGGCATAGGCCTTGGCCACGCCGGCGGCGATGGTGCCGACACCGGCCTCGGCCACCAGCTTGACCGACACCAGCGCGGCCGGGTTGACCTGCTTGAGGTCATAGATCAGCTGCGCCAGGTCCTCGATCGAGTAGATGTCGTGGTGCGGCGGCGGCGAGATCAGGGTCACGCCCGGCACCGCGTAGCGCAGGCGGGCGATCAGCCCGTTGACCTTGCCGCCCGGCAGCTGGCCGCCCTCGCCGGGCTTGGCGCCCTGGGCCACCTTGATCTGCAGCACTTCGGCGTTGACCAGGTACTCGGGGGTGACGCCGAAGCGGCCGGTGGCCACCTGCTTGATCTTCGAGCTGCGCACGGTGCCGTAGCGGGCCGGGTCTTCGCCGCCCTCGCCGGAGTTGGAGCGTGCACCGAGGCGGTTCATCGCCTCGGCGATGGCCTCGTGGGCCTCCGGCGACAGCGCGCCGAGGGAGATGCCGGCGGAGTCGAAGCGCTTGAGGATGGCCTCCAGCGGCTCGACCTGGTCCAGCGCCAGCGGCTGCTCGGCGGTCTTGACCTTGAGCAGGTCGCGGATCATCGACACCGGGCGGTTGTCCACCAGCGCCGAGTATTCCTTGTACTTGGCGTAGCTGCCCTGCTGCACGGCGGCCTGCAGGGTGCTGACCACGTCCGGGTTGTAGGCGTGGTACTCGCCGCCGTAGACGAACTTGAGCAGACCGCCCTGCTGGATGGCCTTGCGGTTGTTCCACGCCTCGGCCGACAGCAGCTTCTGCTCGCTCTCGATGTCGACGAAGCGCGCGCCCTGGATGCGGCTGGCGACGCCACGGAAGCACAGCTCGGTGACCTCGTCGGCCAGGCCGACGGCCTCAAACAGCTGGGCGCCGCGGTAGGAGGCGACGGTGGAGATGCCCATCTTCGACAGGATCTTCAGCAGGCCCTTGGAGATGCCCTTGCGGTAATGCTTGAACACCTCGTACAGATCGCCCAGCACTTCGCCGGTGCGGATCAGGTCGCCCAGCACTTCACAGGCCAGGAACGGATACACCGCCGAGGCGCCGAAGCCCAGCAGCACCGCATAGTGGTGCGGATCGCGCGCGGTGGCGGTCTCGACCAGGATGTTGCAGTCGCAGCGCAGGCCCTTCTCGGTCAGGCGGTGATGCACGGCGCCGGTGACCAGCGCGGCATGCGCCGGCAGCTTGCCCGGGGCGATGTGGCGGTCGGACAGCACCAGCAGCACCTTGCCACTGCGTACCGCCTCCTCGGCCTGGTCAGCCATGTTGCGTACGGCCGCTTCCAGACCGATCGACTCGTCGTAGTTCATGTCGATCAGCTGGCGCTCGAAGCCCGGGCGATCCAGGTTCATCAGCGCGCGCCACTTGGCCGGCGAGATCACCGGGCTGCTGAGGATCACGCGGGCGGCATGCTCGGGCGACTCCTGGAAGATGTTGCGCTCGGCGCCGAGGCAGATCTCCAGGGACATGACGATGGCTTCGCGCAGCGGGTCGATCGGCGGGTTGGTGACCTGGGCGAACTGCTGGCGGAAATAGTCGTAGGGCGAACGCACGCGCTGGCTGAGCACCGCCATCGGGGTGTCGTCGCCCATCGAGCCGACCGCCTCCTGGCCCTGCTCGCCGAGCGGGCGCAGCACCTGGTCACGCTCCTCGAAGGTGACCTGGAACATCTTCATGTACTGCTTGAGCTGGTCCGGGTCGTAGAAGGGCGAGCCGTGGTCGCGGTCTTCCAGGGTGGCCTGGATGCGCTGGGCGTGCTTGCGCAGCCACTGCTTGTAGGGGTGGCGCGATTTCAGGCGGTTGTCGATGTCGTCGGTGGACAGCACCTGGCCGGTCTCGGTATCGACGGCGAGGATCTGCCCCGGGCCGACGCGGCCCTTGGCGATGACGTCTTCCGGCTTGTAGTCCCACACGCCGATTTCCGACGCCAGGGTGATGTAGCCGTTGCTGGTGGTGACCCAGCGCGCCGGACGCAGGCCGTTGCGGTCGAGCAGGCACACGGCATGGCGACCGTCGGTCAGCACCACGCCGGCCGGACCGTCCCAGGGCTCCATGTGCATGGAGTTGTATTCGTAGAACGCGCGCAGGTCGGCGTCCATGGTCTCGACGTTCTGCCAGGCCGGCGGAATGATCATGCGCACGCCGCGGAACAGGTCGATGCCGCCGGTGACCATCAGCTCGAGCATGTTGTCCATGCTCGAGGAGTCGGAGCCGACGCGGTTGACCAGCGGGCCGAGCTCTTCCAGATCGGGGATCAACTCGTTGGCGAACTTCAGGCGACGGGCCTGAGCCCAGTTGCGGTTGCCGGTGATGGTGTTGATCTCACCGTTGTGGGCGAGGAAGCGGAACGGCTGCGCCAGCGGCCATTTCGGCAGGGTGTTGGTGGAGAAGCGCTGGTGGAACACGCAGATCGCGGTCTGCAGGCGCTCGTCGCCCAGATCCGGGTAGAACTGCTGCAGGTCCGCCGGCATCATCAGGCCTTTGTAGATGATGGTCTTGTGCGAGAAGCTGCAAATGTAGTGATCGGCGTCGGCGGCGTTGGCCACCGAGGAACGGCGACGGGCGCTGAACAGCTTGATGGCGAACTGCTGATCGGACAGCCCTTCGCCGCCGACGAACACCTGCTCGATGATCGGCAGACGCTCCAGTGCCAGCTGGCCGAGCACGCAGGTATCGATCGGCACCTTGCGCCAGCCGATCAGCTGCAGGCCGGCCGCGAGGATCTCGCGGTTCATGTTCTCGCGAGCGGCCTCGGCCTTGGCCGGGTCCTGGTTGAAGAACACCATGCCCACGGCATACTGCGTCGGCAGTGCGACGCCGAAAGACTCCTGGGCCACGGCGCGCAGGAACAGATCCGGTTTCTGGATCAGCAGACCACAGCCGTCACCGGTCTTGCCGTCGGCGTTGATGCCGCCGCGGTGGGTCATGCAGGTAAGGGCCTCAATGGCGGTCTGCAGCAGGTGATGGCTCGCCTCACCTTGCATATGGGCGATCAAGCCGAAGCCGCAGTTATCCTTGAACTCATCAGGACGGTACAAACCTGCTTTCATAGGGGAAACTCTCACCAGGCTGCCTAGACTTCAGGCAAATTGCTTTCTAATTCAACCACTTACCTTGCACGCACGGGCATGCACCAGCTTTGCGCAGGCAAAAGGGAGGTCATTGTACATATCCGCCTAGGCCGTCACAAATCTTCGTGACGAGGCGATGAAAACTTATGTCGCGAAAACGAAGGATAAGACCGCCAGGTCGTGCTAACGACCCAGCGGTCACTCCGAAGCAGCGGGCTAGCGGCGCATTTCCTGCTGAATGCTGCCCAGGGTGCGCGGCCAGGGCTTGCCCGCCTGCAACTTGGCCGGCAGCGTCTTGACCGCCGCCTGGGCGGCATCGCGGCTGGCGAAACTACCATAGGTCAGCACGAACAGCGGCTGCCCCTGGTGCACTTTCTTGAAGTAGCGGTATTCGCCGCCACCTTCGCGCACCAGCGCCTGGATATTGGCCTCCGAGCGCGAGCCGAGAATCTGCAGGGCGTAACGCGAAGCCGGCTGCTGGGCATACCAGTCGCCCGTTGCCGTAGCGCCCTGGGCGGGCTTGACCGGAGCAGGCGTAGGGGCCGGCGCAGCAGGCTTGGCGACCGCCACCTCCGCCGGCTTGGGCACCGCAGATGCCGGTGCAGGTGCAGGTGCAGGTGCAGGTGCAGCAACGATTGGAGCGGCCGGCGCCACGACTGTCGAGGGCGCCGGCACGACGGGCGCGGCCGGCGGCTCGAAGCCATCCAGCTCCTCGCCTGCCGCTTCCGCCAGAGGCTGACGAATCACTGCCTGCGATTCCCCCACCAACGGCAGAGGCAGCGGCTGACTGGCGCCGGCGAACTCGATGGCCGGCGCCTTGCTCTCGACCACCGGCGCCTCGGCAGGCGCCTCGACTACCGGCGCCGGAGCGGCAGGCTGCAGCGACAGCGGCGCCGTGATCTCCGCCGTTGCCGGTGCCGGCGCCTCGCGCCCTTGCATCAGCCAGGCCGCAGCGACGCCGACCAGCACCACGGCCAGCGCCAGCAGATGCTTCTTCGGCAAGGCGAAGCCGGCACTCGCCCCCCGCCCGGCGGCGCGCTGCGCCAGCATCTGCTCCACCAGCAGCTCGCGCACCTCCTGGTTGATCGCCCCCGGCCAGCCCTGGGAACGCAGATGAATCTCCTCGATCTGCTCCTCGTTCAGCACCTCGATACCCTGCCCAGCACCGTCGAGGCGCTGCGCCAGATAATCGCGCGTCTCCTCCTCGTTGTAGGGCTGCAGTTCGATAGCGTGGTAGCACTCCTCGCCGCCAGCCAGGGCCTCGAGCCGCCCCAGCAGCTCGGGCTCGGCGAACAGGAACACATGCGGGCGCCCCTCGCCATTACCCGCCGCCAGCGCCAGCACGGTCTTCAGCGCAGCATCGTCGAGCTGATCGGCATCGTCGATCAGCAGATAGACCTCCTGGCCGGTCAGCGCCAACTGCGCGACCTGCGCCAGGATCGAGCGCAGGTCGGCCTGGGCCACGGACAACCCCTGGGCGACCTGGCGCAGCAGAGCGTCGCTGCCGCCCACACCCTGGGCCAGCACGATGCTCTGCACCGCCTGTTTGTTGGTACTGGCGACCAGCGCCTGGCGCAGCAGGGTCTTGCCACTGCCTTGCGGGCCGACTACCGCCAGCAGCAGCTGGCTATAGCGCGCCAGATGGTGCAACTGGCCCAGCACCGGCTTGCGCTGCGCCGGAAAAAACTTGAAGCCGGGCACCCGCGGCGCGAAGGGGTCGTGACTGAACTGGTAATGCGCCAGGAAAGCTTCGTCAGCATGCAGACTGGTCATGGATCACTCTTCAAGAGTTGAACGACTGAGCCAACGCGGCGTAGTCGCTGCGCAGCGTGGCGTCGAGAATTTCACGCGGGTAGTCGGCGGTGACCACGGCCTCGCCCAGGCGCTTGAGCAGCACCAGGCGCAACTGGCCATCGAGCACCTTCTTGTCCACCGCCATATGTTCGAGAAACTGCGCCGGGGTCATGTCCCGCGGCGGCACCACCGGCAAACCCGCCGCCTGCAGCAGACGGACGCCGCGATCGCGCTCGGCCACCGACAACCAGCCCAGGCGATGGGACATCTCCAGCGCCATCACGGTGCCCGCGGACACCGCCTCGCCGTGCAGCCACACGCCATAACCCTGCTCGGTCTCGATGGCATGACCGAAGGTATGGCCGAGGTTCAGCGTCGCCCGCACGCCGGACTCGCGCTCGTCGGCACCGACCACCCGCGCCTTGGCCGCACAGGAGCGCTCGATGGCATAGGTCAGCGCCGCCTGATCCAGACTGCGCAGCGCCGGCATATTGGCCTCGAGCCAGCCGAGGAAGGGCTCGTCGCAGATCAGTCCGTACTTGATCACCTCCGCCAGTCCGGCAGAGAGCTCACGTGCGGGCAAGGTGTTCAGGCTTGCCGTGTCGATCAGCACCGCCTTGGGCTGGTAGAAGGCGCCGACCATGTTCTTGCCCAGCGGGTGGTTGATCCCGGTCTTGCCGCCGACCGAGGAATCGACCTGCGACAGCAGGGTGGTCGGCACCTGAATGAAATCCACACCGCGCTGATAACAGGCCGCAGCAAAACCGGCCATGTCGCCGATCACCCCGCCGCCCAGAGCCACCACGGTGGTACGCCGGTCGTGGCGCGCCGTCAGCAGGCCGTCGAAGATCAGCTGCAGGGTCTCCCAGTTCTTGAACGCCTCGCCGTCCGACAACACCACCGAGGCCACATTGAACCCCGCCAAGGACTGCAGCAGGCCCTGCAGATAGAGCGGCGCGACGGTTTCATTGGTCACCACCGCCACCTGCCGCCCGCCTATATGCCGTGCCAGCAGCTCGGACTGGGACAGCAGACCACTGCCGATATAGATGGGATAGCTGCGCTCGCCGAGTTCAACGTGAAGAGTCTGCATGAGGCCCCCAGAATCAAAAGGGCTCTAGGATAGCGCAGTTCGCCCCGCGCTTTAACGGGGCGACAAGGCTTCCAGGCGCGCCAGGATTTCCTGCACCACCATGCGCGGTGGACGCTCGTCCGTTTCGATGACGATATCGGCGACCTCCCGGTACAACGGATCGCGCACCGCCATCAAATCCCGCAGCACCTGGGCCGGGTTGGCCGTACGCAACAGGGGACGATTGCGATCGCGCGAAGTGCGGTCGATCTGCTGCTCCACCGAGGTATGCAGGTACACCACCCGCCCCCCGGCATGCAGCGCCTGGCGATTCTCCGGACGCATCACCGCGCCGCCGCCGGTGGCGAGCACCAGGCCATCCTGCAGCGACAGCTCGGCGATCACCGCCTGCTCTCGCTCACGAAAACCCTGCTCCCCCTCGACATCGAAGATCCAGGGAATATCAGCACCGGTGCGCTGCTCGATCTCCTTGTCGGAGTCCTTGAAAGGCAAACGCAGTTCTTTAGCAAGCAAACGCCCGATGGTGCTCTTTCCAGCTCCCATCGGGCCAACGAGGATTACATTCCGCACTTAGGTCATCGGTTCACGGCAATGGCTTGGTTGTTCATGATGCGCGGAGTGAGGAAAACCAGCAACTCGGCCTTGTTGTCGGTGACGATATCGCGGCGGAACAACCGCCCCAGATAAGGCAGGTCGCCGAGGAAAGGAACCTTCTCGACCGCCTTGGTCTGGGTATTGGAGAACACGCCACCGAGCACGATGGTCTCGCCATCGTTGACCAGCACCTTGGCATTGACCTCGTTCTTGTTGATCGGTGGCACGCCATTCAGGGCGCGAGCAAAGTCGGGCGCATCCTTGGTGACCTTGACCTCCATGATGATGCGGTTGTCCGGGGTGATCTGCGGCGTCACCTCCAGCGACAGAGCAGCCTCCTTGAAGGATGTGCTAGTGGCGCCGCTGGAGCTCGCCTCCTGGTAGGGAACCTCCTGCCCCTTCAGAATCTTGGCCGTTTCCTTGTCCGAGGTCACGACCTTTGGCTGGGAGACAATCTCACCATTACCGGTTTTTTCCATGGCCGAGAGTTGCAGGTCCAAAGTCACATTGTCCGTCAGGAAGCCGATGCCGATACCCGAGGTACTGCCGACCACACCCATGTCGACGAAGGGCACAGGCGAAACACCGTCCTCCAGCGTGAAGTCACCCACCGTATCGGTTCCTGGCAGGAATGCCTGCCCATCGTCGAACGAGGTAGCGCCATCCTTGCCGTAAACGCTCCAGTTCCCACGAGTATGCGCTCCGCCCCAACGCACACCCAAGGCCTTGTCGTAGTCCACGTTGGCCTCGACGATGCGCGCCTCGATCATCACCTGACGCACAGGGATATCGAGCTGGGCGACGATACGGCGCAATTCGTCCAGACGCTCCTGAGTCTGGTAGGCAATGATGCTGTTTGTACGGTCGTCGACGGTAATCGAGCCGCGGGTATCGGCCGCCCCCTCAGCCCCGGTCACCGACTGGAACAGCTTGGCCATGTCGGAGGCTTTGGCGTAGTTGACTTGAATCAGCTCGCGACGCAGCGGTGCCAGTTCGGCGATCTGCTTCTGTGCCTCGAGCTCCTGGCGCTCGCGCGCCGCGATCTCGTCGGCCGGAGCGACCAGCAGCACGTTGCCCACCTTGCGCTTGTCCAAACCCTTGGTCTTGAGCACCAGATCCAGCGCCTGGTCCCAGGGCACGTTCTGCAGACGCAGGGTGATATTGCCGGTGACCGTATCGCTGGCCACCAGGTTCAGGTCGGTGAAATCGGCGATCAGCTGCAGCACCGAACGCACGTCGATGTCCTGGAAGTTAAGCGACAGCTTCTCGCCGCTGTAGGCAAAACGCTCGGCCTTGCGGCGCTCGGCGTCATCCTGGGTCAGCGGCTTGATGCTGATGGTTAGCTTGTTGTCGGTCTGATAGGCAAGATAGTCATACAGCCCCGTCGGCTCGATGAGGATACTGGTCTTGTCGGAACTGCCAGTGGCGCTGACGAACTGCACTGGCGTTGCGAAATCCTTCACATCCAGGCGCACGCGCAAAGACTCCGGTAGTTGAGTCTTGGCGAAATCCAAGCGGATCTTCCCACTCTGCTCCTGAATATCGGGGCTCACCGAAGCATCGGAAAGCGTAATCACCACATTACCCTCACCCTGCTCGCCACGCTGGAAATCGATATTACTTATCGATTTTGCTTGTGGCCCATATGCCTTGGGCGAGGTAACAGGGACAGCCTGTGCAACAGGAGGCGTCGAGACCGTAGCGCCAGAGGAGCCTTCGCCAACCAGCACGAAGAGGTTGTTACCATCCACGCGAGTACTGTAAGGCGCCAACGAAGTAAGATTAACAATGAGACGCGTGCGATCCTTAGCCTCGACAATGGTCACACTGCGAGCATTACCAACACCAAGCTCCTTATTCTTCGCACCAAGCTTGTTGGCCACCCCCGGCAAATCCAATGCAATTCGTGCTGGCTGCTCGATGGTATAGCCACGCGGCGCCACGACAGGTTCGTCGAACGACAGTTTGAGTTCAACGCGGTCGCCTGGAAGGCTGGCCACATCCAGCGCCTGCAGGTTAGCCGCCAGCGTGGCGGATGAAAGCATGGTCGCCAGCAAGGCAACGCTTATACGCGACAAGGAGCCGTTCATATTCATATTCCGTTGGGCAGACAGATTATTTATTTTCATACTCGCTTCGCTCCCTTAAGAGCGCTCCTTTAAGGAAAGGCTACGTGGCCGCTCCAACCAACCGCCCTCGCCATCCGGAACGATTTCCATCACATCCACCTTGGACTCATCGATCGCGAGAATTTTTCCGTGATTACGCCCGAGGTAGTCGCCTACTTTTACTCGGTGCACGCCACCAGCACCGCTAACCAGAGCATAGAAACCCGTCGCATTTTCGAGTGTCCCGACCATCACGAAAGTTTCTATGTTAAAGCCCTCGAGAAATTGCTTGGCGCGCGCCTCATCAGGCTTAATTTCCTGAGTTCCCTTTTGACGGCTAACCACATCCACCCTGACAGGGGGCTGAAAGGGGCTTCGCAATGAGGCGGCACGATAAGTGAAGCTTTCATAGGGTTGAAACTTGGGCAACGGCTCAATCGCACCCTTGGGGCGCGCGCGCACCTCATCCATATAAGCGCGCAGATCGGCAAAGTCGCCACCCGAACCACAACCAACCAGTACAGACAAAGCCAAGACCAGAGCTAAACGAGAAAGGCGCATCACTGTACCCCCTTGTCATTGTAACGATAGGTCTTGGCCAGTATCCGCATACTCAACCTGCTGGAACTTTCCTTACTTTCCGGAAGCAATTCGAAGTCATGCAACGTCACGATACGCGGCAAGCTGGCCACGCCGCTGACGAAGGTCGCGAGATCGTGATAGCCGCCGACCACCTTGATCTCGATGGGCAGTTCTATATAGAACTGCTGCGCCACTTCCGGCAGCAACTTGATCTCGGAAAACTCCAGACCACTCCCCAGCCCGGTGCGCGTGATATCTTCCAGCAAACCAGGCACTTCGGTATCACTTGGCAACTGCCTCAGCAGCGCGCCAAACGAGACTTCCATTTCTTTCATCTGTTCCTTGTAAGCCTCCAGGTTTGCGGCCTGGAAAGCCTTGCTGGAAAACTGCTCTTTCAGCGTAACCTCTTCACGCTCCTGCCTCTCCAACAGCTCTCGCAGCTCTTTCAAATGGAGGTTGTAACCCAGTGCCAGTACAACAGCCAGCAGCAAAAAACCCGCAATGAATTTAACCGCTGCCGGCCATGACCCAACGTTGTTAAAGTCAAGGTCATTGAAATCAATATTGCGCAGACCTTCGAGCGACTCGCGCACACTCATTTCCCAGCCTCCGTTTCTTCCAGCTGCGGCTGGGTTTGCTGAACAGTCAGCTGAAACACGTTGGCCTGATCCACGGCCCCTGCAGTAACAGCCTTGACCTCGGTCAAGTTAGGCGCTTGCAACCAATCGGAACCATCCAGGTTGCGCATCAGATTGGAAACGCGATTGTTCGACTCCGCCGCACCGACAATAGCGATGCTCTTACCGCTCATCTTGACGCTGGTGAAATACACGCCATCGGGCAGGGTTCTCACCAACTGATCGAACACCCGCGCCGTGATCGGGCGATTACCCTGTAGATCCTGAATGATCTTCATCCGCTCCAGCAGCTGCTGACGGCGGGTCTTCAGCTCGCTGATTTCCTTGATCCGCGCGTCCAGAACGGCGATTTCCTTCTTGATGAAGTTGTTGCGCGCATTCTGCTGTTCGATGGCGGCGTTGAGCAGTTGATCGCCAAGGAAAACCACGCCGGCGGCCATGACGAGCACACCCACCAGGGTCACCAGGAAACGCTGCTTGCGCTCTTCGCGCAGCTGTTCGCGCCAGGGAAGTAAGTTGATCCGTGCCATCAGTCGAAACTCCTCATCGCCAGACCACAGGCAATCATCAGTGCCGGCGCGTCACTGGCCAGTGCGCCAGCATTGACCTTGCTACTCAGCGCCATGTCGGCGAAGGGATTGGCCACGAGAGTTTGCGTGCCGATCTTCTGCTGGATCAGGCGGTCGAGGTCGGGGATGGAGGCGGTACCGCCCGCCAGGAGGATGTAGTCGACATCGTTGAACTGGCCGGCGGCGAAGAAGAATTGCAGGGAGCGCGACACCTGCTGGACCACGGCCTCCTTGAAGGGCTGCAGCACCTCGCTTTCGTAGTCGTCGGGCAGACCGCCCTGCTTCTTGGCCAGACCGGCCTCTTCGACCGACAGGCCGTAGCGGCGCTGCACTTCCTCGGTCAGCTGCTTGCCGCCGAACAGTTGCTCGCGGGTATAGATGGTGCGCCCATTGTGCAGCACGCTGAGGGTGGTCATGGTGGCGCCGATATCGACCACGGCCACCGTCAGCTCGTCATGGCCGCCACCCAGCTGGGCTTCGAGCAGGCCGTAGGCGCGCTCGAGCGCGTAGGCCTCGACATCCACCACCTTAGCGGTCAGACCGGCAAGCGCCAGGGCGGCTTCGCGCACTTCGACGTTCTCCTTGCGACAGGCCGCCAGCAGCACCTCGACCCGTTCCGGGTTGCGCGCGGCAGGGCCCTGCACTTCGAAATCGATGGCGACTTCTTCGAGCGGATAGGGAATGTACTGGTCGGCCTCGATCTTCAGCTGGTTTTCCAGCTCGTCGTCGGAAAGCCCGGCCTCCATCTCGATGGTCTTGGTGATGACCGCCGAACCGGCAACCGCCACGGCGGCCGTCTTGACGCCGGTCTTGGCCTTGGCCAGCACCCGCGACAAGGCCTGACCGACCCCCTCCAGCTCGGCGATGTTCTTCTCCACCACAGCGTTTGGAGGGAGCGGCTCGACTGCGTAAGCCTCTACCTTGTAGCGGCTTCCCGAGCGACTCAATTCGAGGAGCTTGACCGAGGTCGAGCTGATATCGATCCCCAGCAGCGTATTCGCTTTCTTATTGAAGAGCCCTAGCACGACCGTTTTCCTATTGGCATCCGCGACTTACGGACTATTTATGTTTTTCCACATTAAATATCAGTCTTGACAGAAGCGCAAATGGCTACCCGGGAAAAAAAACGCTTATAATGTGATCAGCTTTTCCCTTTTAGCCTCAGCTCCCGCTTAACTCATTCTTTTACTTGGAATTCCGAACATTTTGATACGCCTGCTGAAGTTCTTCTGGTGGTCTTGCGTTGCCGTTTTCTGTGGGCTGTTGCTCAGTTTCAGCGGCGCGTTTCTTTATCTTAGTCCGACCCTTCCCTCCGTCGAGTCGCTGCGCCAGGTGCAGCTGCAGATCCCCCTGCGCGTCTACAGCAGCGATGCCAAGCTGATCGCCGAGTTCGGCGAGATGCGCCGCTCGCCGATTCGTTTCGACGAAATTCCCAAGGAATTCATCAGCGCCCTGCTGGCCGCCGAGGACGATAATTTCGCCAATCATTATGGCGTCGACGTGACCAGCCTGATGCGCGCTGCCACGCAATTATTGAAAAGCGGGCAGATCCAGACTGGCGGCAGCACCATCACCATGCAGGTGGCGAAGAACTTCTTCCTCACCAGCGAGCGCAGCTTCTCGCGCAAGATCACCGAGATCCTCCTGGCCCTGCAGATCGAGCGCGAGCTGAGCAAGGACGAGATCCTCGAGCTCTACGTCAACAAGATCTATCTGGGCAATCGCGCCTACGGCATCGAGGCGGCGGCGCACGTCTACTACGGCAAGTCGATGCGCGAGCTGAACCTGGCGCAGATGGCCATGATCGCCGGCCTGCCCAAGGCGCCTTCGCGCTACAACCCACTGGTCAATCCAACCCGCGCCAAGGAGCGTCGCGACTGGATTCTCGGCCGCCTCTACCGCCTCGGCCGTATCGACCAGGCCACTTACGAGACCGCCCTGGCCGAAGAGGTCGATGCCCGTTACCACGTCCCCACCCCCGAACTCAGCGCCCCCTACATCGCCGAGATGGCCCGCGCGGAGATGGTCGGCCGCTACGGCAGCGAGGCCTACACCGAGGGCTTCAACGTCACCACCACGGTGCCCAGCCAGCTGCAGGAAGTGGCCAACAGCGCGCTGCGCGAAGGCCTGATCGACTACGACCAGCGCCACGGCTATCGCGGCCCGGAAAGCCGCCTGCCGGGCATGACCCGCGAGACCTGGCTCGCCGAGCTGGGCAAGTTCCGCAGCATCGGCGGCCTGGAGCCGGCCGTGGTGACCCAGGTGGAGAAGAGCGGCATTCTGGTGCTGACCCGCGGCGGCGAGGAGCAGGCGGTGTCCTGGGACAGCATGAAATGGGCGCGCCCCTTCCTCAGCACCAACAGCCTCGGCCCGCGCCCTCAACAGCCGGCGGACGTCGCCCAGGTCGGTGACATCGTGCGCGTGCAGCGCCAGACTGACGGCAGCCTGCGCTTCCTGCAGATTCCGGCGGCGCAGAGCGCGCTGGTGTCGCTCGACCCCTACAGCGGCGCCATCCAGGCCCTGGTCGGCGGCTTCTCCTTCGACCAGAGCAACTACAACCGCGCCGTGCAGGCCAAGCGTCAGCCCGGCTCCAGCTTCAAGCCCTTCATCTACAGCGCGGCGCTGGACAGCGGCTACACCGCCGCCACCCTGGTCAACGACGCGCCGATCATCCTCTCCGACGACTACCTGTCGCAGAAATGGCGGCCGAAGAACGACAACAACACCTTCCTCGGCCCGATCCGCCTGCGCGAGGCGCTGTACAAGTCACGCAACCTGGTTTCCATCCGTCTGCTGCAGGGCATAGGCATCGACCGCAGCCTGCGCTACATCGAGCGCTTCGGCTTCGAGCCGCAGGACCTGCCGCGCAACCTGTCGCTGGCGCTCGGCACCGCCAGCCTGACCCCGCTGGAAATCGCCGAGGGCTGGGCCACCTTCGCCAACGGCGGCTACAAGGTCGAGCCCTACCTGATCGAGCGCATCGACGACCGCAACGGCAAACCGCTGTTCCACGCCAATCCGGCGCGAGTGCCTAGCAGCGCGCCGGCCACGGGCAGCGCCACGCTGACGGTGAACGCTGCGGCCGAGCTGCCGCTGGAGGAACCCAAGGTCGCCGAGCAGATCATCGATGAACGCACCGCCTACATCATGACCAGCATGCTGCAGGACGTGATCAAGCGCGGCACCGGCCGCCGCGCCCTAGCCCTGGGGCGCGACGACCTGGCGGGCAAGACCGGCACCACCAACGAATCCAAGGACAGCTGGTTCTCCGGCTACAACGCCGACTACGTGACCACCGTCTGGGCCGGTTTCGACCAGCCGGAAAGCCTCGGCCGCCACGAATACGGCGGCACCGTGGCGCTGCCGATCTGGATGAGCTACATGGGCGCCGTGCTCAAGGATCGCCCCAGCCACCGGCCCAAGGAACCCAAGGGCCTGCTCACCCTGCGCGTCGACCCGCTCAGCGGCCGCGCCGCGGCGCCCGGTACGCCGGATGCCTACTTCGAGCTGTTCAAGAGCGAGGATTCGCCGCCGCCGATGAGCGAGTTCGAGCCCGGCATGGGCGTTCCCGGCAGCCCGCTGCCGGCCGACGAAATGGCGCCGATCGATCTGTTCTAGAACGACCCCAGGCTAGACCGACGAAGCCTGATCCGACGGGCACTCACGGATCACGCCTTCGGCCAAGGCGAGGCCTTTCTGCAGGCAATAAAAAACCCGCCGAAGCGGGTTTTTTATTGCCTGGCCTTAGCCGTTGAACACTTCGTCCACCGAGTTCAGCGGATAGTGCTTCGGATAGGGCAGCGTGGCCACGCCGGACTCGATGGCGGCCTTGGCCACGGCATCGCAGACCACGGTAATCAGGCGGCGGTCCATCGGCTTGGGAATGATGTACTCGCGGCCGAACTCCAGCTTGATACCGCCATAGGCGTCGCACACGTCCTGCGGCACCGGCAGCTTGGCCAGGTCGCGCAGGGCCAGGGCGGCAGCGATCTTCATTTCCTCGTTGATGCGGGTGGCGCGTACGTCCAGGGCACCGCGGAAGATGAAGGGGAAGCCCAGCACGTTGTTGACCTGGTTCGGGTAGTCGGAACGACCGGTGGCCATGATCACGTCGTTGCGGGTCTCGTGCGCCAGCTCCGGCTTGATTTCCGGATCCGGGTTGGAGCAGGCGAAGACGATCGGGTTGGCCGCCATGCGCTTGAGGTCTTCCGGACTCAGCAGGTTGGCGCCGGACAGGCCGACGAACACGTCGGCGCCATCGAGGGCATCGGCCAGGGTGCGCTTGTCGGTCTCGGTGGCGAACACCGCCTTGTACTGGTTGAGGTCGTCGCGACCGGCGTGGATCACGCCCTTGCGGTCGAGCATATAGATGTTCTCGACCTTGGCGCCCATGCTCACCAGCAGCTTCATGCAGGAGATGGCGGCGGCGCCGGCGCCGAGGCAGACGATCTTCGCCTCTTCCAGGGTCTTGCCGGCGATTTCCAGGGCGTTGAGCATGCCGGCGGCGGTGACGATGGCAGTGCCGTGCTGGTCGTCGTGGAACACCGGAATGTCGCACTGCTCGATCAGCGCGCGCTCGATCTCGAAGCACTCGGGGGCCTTGATATCTTCCAAGTTGATGCCGCCGAAGGTGATGGAGATGCGTTTCACGGTGTCGATGAAGGCCTGCGGGCTCTCAGAGTCGACTTCGATGTCGAACACGTCGATGCCGGCGAAACGCTTGAACAGCACGCCTTTGCCTTCCATCACCGGCTTGGAGGCCAGCGGGCCGAGGTTACCCAGACCGAGGATCGCGGTGCCGTCGGAAATCACTGCCACCAGGTTGCCTTTACCGGTGTAGCGGTAGGCCAGCTCGGCGTCGCGGGCGATTTCGCGGACCGGCTCGGCGACACCCGGGCTGTAGGCCAGCGACAGGTCGCGGGCGGTGGCGGTGGCTTTGGTCAACTCGACGCTCAGCTTACCCGGGCGGGGTTGAGCGTGATATTCGAGAGCGGCAGTTTTGAGATCTGACATAGTGGCATTTCCGCTTTTGTTGGCTGTTGAACGGGCAGGCGGCCGAGGATACGCAAGTTGTATACAGCTGCACAAGACCGTTCGGTCGCTATTGAATCGACCGGCTAGCGCAGGGTTTTCAGCCAGTCGCCGGGACGCGGCTCACCGCCGGGATAGAGCCCGTTGAGCAGGCGCAGCTGGGCTTCGCCGTCACCCGGCAGCGGGCTGTCCTTGGCCAGCGCCGCCAGGCTCTGCCCGGCCTTGGCGCGGGCCAGGCGCAGGCGCACCGGCTCGGCCAGCTTGCGCTCCTCGGCCTTGAGCGGGCGGTAGCTGCGGATCACCTCGAGGAAGTGCTGGTCCTGGCTTTCCAGGGAGGCGCGCCCCTTCACCACGCCGATGAACAGATAGGCCCGCTCGCCGCGGTAGATCGCCGCCACGCGCCGCGCCGGCTGCCCCGGCAGCACCGCGGTGTAGCCCTGCAGCGCGCCCAGGCGCAGCTCTTCGCCGGCGGCCAGGCGCTGATTGCCGACCCGCTGGCGAAGAAATTCGGCCGGCGTCAGGCGCGTGTCTGCCGCCTCCAGGGTCATGGCGACGAAGGCCTGCTGATCGGCGCTGTGGCCGATCAGCACGTCGGGGCGGTTGACCAGCTGCCAGCCGGCCGGATAGCTCAGGGTGAAATCCAGTTCGCCGTGATAGAAGTGCCGCCCGCGACGAATGCCGCTGGCGGCCGAGTCGCCGAACACCAGGCCGTCGAGCATCTGCAAGAAGGTATCGCGCCCCACTTCCTGAGACTCGCCGACCAGGGCGCGGGCCGGGCCGACCACCTGCTGCAGGCGCCGCTCGTTGTCCGGGTGGGTATCGAACAGGCCGTGATAACCGCCGGCGGCTACCGCTTCGCCGCGCTTGGCCGCCTGGGCACGGGCGAAGTCCTCCTGGTTCTTCAGCACCTTGACCACCTCGATCATCGCCTGCGGGTCGTAACCGCTGCGCGCCAGGTACTGGGCGCCGAGGCCGTCGGCCTCCAGCTCCATGTCGCGGCCGTAGCCACGCACGAAGGCGTTGCCCATCACGCCGGTCAGGTCGCCCACCGCGCCGATGCCGGTGCCGATGGCCGCGGCCTGGCCGAGCAGACCCCAGGCGGTGGACTGGCTCTGCTGGCGCACGCTGTGCCGCGCGGTGACGTGGCCGACCTCGTGACCGAGCACCGCGGCCAGCTCGGCCTCGGAATTGAGGTAGGCGAGCAAGCCGCGGTGGATGTAGATATAGCCGCCGGGCAAGGCGAAGGCGTTGATGTCGGGGCTGTCGACCAGGGTGAAGACATAGTTGAGCTGGCTGCGATGACTGTTGCGCGCCACCCGCTCGCCGACCCGCTGGATATAGGCCTGCAGCCTGGCGTCGTCGTAACGCGGGTACTGCTTGAGGATTTCCTGGTTGTAGCGCGCGCCGAGATCCAGTTCCTGGCGCTCGCTCATCATCACGAAGTCGTTGCGCCCGGTGGCCGGGTTGACCGCGCAACCGGCCAGCCAGGCACAGGCCAGACAGACAAGCACGGTTCGCATCATGGCAACACCTCCAGCATCGCCGGGTGGGTCAGTGGCAGCATCCACCGCGCCTGGGCGGATTTCAAGCCGCCGCGGGACTGGCGGTCGATCACCCAGCCGCGCGCCTCCACCCGCGCGCCCTCGAGGCGCTGCAGCGCGTGCACATCGAACTGCTCAAGCAGCGCCGGCGCCACCCGCAGCACCCGCCCGCCGTCCAGTTCCAGCCACAGGCCGCCACGATTACGCTGCACCTGGCTCACGCGCCCGCCGAGCAGGGCGAAGCCGCCGCTGCGCAACTGGCCGGCTGCCTGCACCTGCTCCTTGCGCCATAGCCCCAGGCGCTGCTGGCGCGCCTGACGCTCGGCCGCCTGCTGGCAGCTCACCAAGGCGACGTTGGGCGCCACCGCGACCATGAAACCGAGCCCCTCGGCCAGCAGCTGCGCCTCCAGATTGCGCCCTTGGCGGTCATAGAGATGGGCCAGGGTGCGGCCGTAGCGATCCTTGCCCTCGCGCCCCGGGCGCAGGCCGACACGGCCGTCGTTGGCCGCCACCAGCGCCTGCAGACGGCGCTGGGCCTGCACCGCGAAGGGTTCGTCGCTACGCCCCTGGCGCCCCAGTTCCGGCGCGTTGAGGCCGATCAGGCGCACGCTGCGACCATCGACCAGGCGCAGGGTATCGCCGTCCACCACCTGCTTGACCGCCAGCTGCGGCAGATCCGCCTGCAACGGGCAGAAGGCCTGGGCGAGCCCTGCCCAGGCGACAGAAACGAAAAAGGCGCCCACCAGGGACGCCTTTTTAAGCTTCACGGACAAGACCATGGGCCGTTCCGCAATCGCGCGGTCGCTTACTTGGTAGCGCCGAACACGCCGAAGCGCTGCTTGAAGCGATCGATACGGCCGCCGGTGTCCAGCACTTTCTGCTTACCGGTGTAGAACGGGTGGCACTCGGAGCAAACGTCGAGGCTCAGGTTCTTGCCCAGGGTGGAGCGGGTCTTGATCACGTTGCCGCAGGAGCAGGTGGCGTCGATCTCGACGTAATTCGGGTGGATATCGGCTTTCATGGGGGTTTCCTCGGGGTGTTTGTGCCGCCACCCGACCCAACGTCAGGCACCGCACAGAAATAGGCCGCGGATCATACCAGAGCCGCCAGTCGATGCAAGCCGCGCGGGGTGCCGACCGTCGCGTGCTAAGATCGCCGGCCTGTCCATGGAGGCTCGTGTGCCCGACCTGATCCTGCGCCTCGCCCTGCCCTCGCCGCTGCGCCGCCTGTTCGACTACCGCGCCCCCGCCGGTGTGCCGCGCAGCGCGCTGCAGCCCGGCCTGCGCCTGCGCGTGCCGTTCGGCCGGCGCGAGATGATCGGCATTCTGGTGGAGGTCGACAGCCAGAGCGAAGTGCCGGCGGACAAGCTCAAGCCCGCCCTGCAACTGCTCGATGCCCGCCCGCCACTGCCGGCGGCGCTGTTCAAGCTGTGCCTGTGGACCGCGCAGTACTACCAGCACAGCCTCGGCGATACCCTGAGCT
Organism: Pseudomonas sp. AOB-7; assembly: GCF_003696305.1. Taxonomy (GTDB): domain Bacteria; phylum Pseudomonadota; class Gammaproteobacteria; order Pseudomonadales; family Pseudomonadaceae; genus Aquipseudomonas. Next base: position 212,729 of record NZ_RFFK01000007.1, read on the forward strand.
GGGCGCTGCCGGTGCTGCTGCGTCAGGGCGAGCCGGCGGAGACGCGCCAGGAGCGCTACTGGCTGGCCAACAGCGGCGCCAGCGTCGAGGATCTGCGCCTGGCCCGCGCGCCGCGCCAGCGCGAGGCGCTCAAGGCGCTGGCGCAGCATCCGCACGGCGTCGCCCACGGCCTGCTCAGCCAGCTGCAGCTCAACCGCGACAGCCTGCAGCTGCTGCATGAAAAAGGCCTGGTGCGGGTCGAGGTGCGCCGCACCCAGCCGCACGCCAAGCCGGCGCACTGGCTGGCGCAGCCGGAGCTGCCGCTGAATGCCGAGCAGCGCGCGGCGGTGAATGCCGTGGCCTCCGGCTGGGGCCAGTTCAATGCCTACCTGCTGGCCGGCATCACCGGCAGCGGCAAGACCGAGGTCTACCTGCAGCTGATCCGCCAGTGCCTGGAGGCCGGCAAGCAGGCGCTGGTGCTGATTCCCGAGATCAACCTGGGGCCGCAGACCCTGGACCGCTTCGCCCGCCGCTTCAACGCACGCATCGCCCTGCTGCACTCGGCGGTGAGCGACCGCGAGCGCCTCGACGCCTGGCTGGCGGCGCGCGACGGCGAGGCCGACATCGTCATCGGCACCCGCTCGGCGCTGTTCACCCCGCTGCACAACCCGGGGCTGATCATCGTCGACGAGGAGCACGACGCCTCCTATAAACAGCAGGAAGGCCTGCGCTACCACGCCCGCGACCTGGCCCTGGTGCGCGCCCGCCAGGAGAACGTCCCCATAGTGCTGGGCTCGGCCACCCCGTCGCTGGAGAGCCTGCACAACGCCCACAGCGGCCGCTACGCCCTGCTCAGGCTGACCCAGCGCGCCGGCGGCGCCATCGCCCCGCGCTTTTTGCGCCTGGACGTGAAGAGCCGGCCGCTGGATTCCGGCATCAGCGGACCGATGCAGCAGGCCATCGGCCAGACCCTGGCCGCCGGCCAGCAGGTGCTGGTGTTCCTCAACCGCCGCGGCTTCGCCCCGACCCTGCTCTGCCACGACTGCGGCTGGCTGTCGGAATGCCCGCGCTGCGACGCGCGGATGACCGTGCACCAGCGCCACGGCGAGCTGCGCTGTCACCACTGCGGCCACGTCGAGCGCCGACCGAGCAATTGCCCCAAGTGCCAGCACGTCGACCTGCGCCCGGTGGGCGCCGGCACCGAGCGCGCCGAGGAACGCCTGGCGCTGCTGTTTCCCGACTACCCGGTGCTGCGCATCGACCGCGACAGCACCGCGCGCAAGGACGCCATGGCCAAGCTGCTGACCACCATCAACAAGGGCGAGCCGTGCATCCTGATCGGCACCCAGATGCTCGCCAAGGGTCACCATTTCCCGCGGGTGACCCTGGTGTCGATCCTCGATGCCGACGGCGGCCTGTTCTCCGCCGATTTCCGCGCCAGCGAGCGCATGGCGCAGATGATCGTCCAGGTCGCCGGCCGCGCCGGACGTGCCGAGGAGCCGGGCAAGGTGATCATCCAGAGCCACCTGGCCGACCACCCGCTACTGGTGCAGCTGACCGAGCAGGGCTACTTCGCCTTCGCCGAACAGGCCCTGGCCGAGCGCCGCGGCGCCGGCCTGCCGCCCTTCTGCCACCTGGCGCTGCTGCGCGCCGAGGCGCACAAACCGGGGCAGGCCGAGGGTTTTCTCGACGAAGCCTGCAGCGAAGCCGAGCTGCTGCTGAACGAACTGGGCCTTTCCGGCATCGAACTGCTCGGCCCGGTGCCGGCGCCGATGGAACGCCGCGCCGGCCGCTACCGCGCCCAGCTGCTGCTGCAGGGCAACGCCCGCGCCCCCTTGCACCGCCTGCTCACGCCCTGGCTGCAGGCGCTGGAGCAGATGCCCAGTGGCCGCGCGGTGCGCTGGTCGCTGGACGTCGATCCGATCGATCTGTTTTGAACGCACCAGCGATTCGCCCAGCCGTGGGGGCGCCGTGCGCTCCAGCTTCTCGATTCGCGACCAGACAACCCTTGGTGCGCACGGCGCACCCTACAAGTGATGGCCTGCCGCTTGCGGCTGCTTTTATAATGCGCAGTTTTCGACCAATGCCCCCGGGCGACCCGAGCCGACCATGAAAGACAGCATTCGCCACCTGATCCAGCAAGCCCTCGACCGCCTCACTGCCGACGGCGTGCTGCCCGAGGGCCTGAGCCCGGCCATCCAGGTGGAGAACACCAAGGACAAGAGCCACGGCGACTTCGCCAGCAATATCGCCATGATGCTGGCCAAGCCGGCCGGGATGAAGCCGCGCGAGCTGGCCGAGAAGCTGATCGCAGCCCTGCCGGCCGACGCCGGCGTCGCCAAGGTGGAAATCGCCGGCCCGGGTTTTCTCAACTTCTTCCAGAACAGCGACGCCCTGGCCCAGCGCCTGGAGGCGGCACTGGCCGATGAGCGTCTCGGCGTGCGCAAGAACGGCCCGGCGCAGCGCGTGGTGGTCGACCTGTCGGCGCCCAACCTGGCCAAGGAGATGCACGTCGGCCACCTGCGCTCGACCATCATCGGCGACGGCGTGGCGCGGGTGCTGGAGTTTCTCGGCGACACCGTGATCCGGCAGAACCACGTCGGCGACTGGGGCACCCAGTTCGGCATGCTGCTGGCCTACATGCAGGAAAACCCGGCCGCCGCCGAAAGCGAGCTGGCCGACCTGGAAGGCTTCTACCGCGCGGCGAAGAAGCGCTTCGACGAATCCCCCGAGTTCGCCGACCGCGCCCGCCAGCTGGTGGTGCAGCTGCAGGCCGGCGACGCCGAATGCCTGCGCCTGTGGCACCGCTTCAACGATATCTCCCTGAGCCACTGCCAGGCCATCTACGACCGCCTCGGCGTCAAGCTCTCCATGGCCGACGTCAAGGGCGAGAGCGCCTACAACGACGACCTGCCGCAGGTGGTCGCCGATCTGGCGGCCAAGGGCCTGCTGACCGAGGACAACGGCGCCCAGTGCGTGTTCATGGACGAGTTCAAGAACGCCGAGGGCAACCCGCTGCCGCTGATCGTGCAGAAGGCCGGCGGCGGCTACCTGTACGCCACCACCGACCTGGCCGCCACCCGCTACCGCGCAGGCGTGCTCAAGGCCGACCGCGTGCTGTACTTCGTCGACCAGCGCCAGGCCCTGCACTTCCAGATGGTCTTCGCCTGCGCGCGCCTGGCCGGTTTCGTGCCGCCCAGCATGGAGCTGGAGCATATGGGCTTCGGCACCATGAACGGTCCGGACGGCCGCCCGTTCAAGACCCGCGACGGCGGCACGGTGAAGCTGGTGGAGCTGCTCGACGAGGCCGAGCAGCGCGCCTATGAGCTGGTCAAGAGCAAGAACCCGGAGCTGGCCGAAGACGAGCTGCGCCGCATCGCCCGCGTGGTCGGCATCGCCTCGGTGAAGTACGCCGACCTGTCCAAGCACCGCACCAGTGACTACAGCTTCAACTTCGAGCTGATGCTGAGCTTCGAGGGCAACACCGCGCCCTACCTGCTGTATGCCTATACCCGCGTGGCCGGCGTGTTCCGCAAGCTGGGCAAGGGCATCGAGGAGATCGGCGGGCAGATCACCCTGGTCGCCGAGCAGGAACAGGCGCTCGGTGCCAAGCTGGCGCAGTTTGGCGAGCTGCTCGCCAGCGTCGCCGACAAGGGCACGCCGCACATGCTGTGCAGCTACCTGTACGACCTGGCCGGGCTGTTCTCCAGCTTCTACGAGAACTGCCCGATCCTCACCGCCGAGGACCAAGCCACCCAGCACAGCCGCCTGCGCCTGACCGCCCTGACCGGCCGCACGCTCAAGCAGGGCCTGGAGCTGCTCGGCCTGGAAACCCTGGAGCGCATGTAAATGGCCGCGCGCAAGAAACCCGCCCCCAAGCGCGGCGCCAGCCGCTACCAGGCGCCGGCGAAGAAGCCGGTGCCGGGCTGGATCTGGCTGGCCTGCGGCCTGCTGGTCGGCGGTTTCTTCATGTTCCTGTTCAGCCTCGAGCCGGGTCGCGACGAGATCCAGCGCGACAAGGGCGAGCCGCCGCGCACCGCCAAACCGGCCCCCAAGCCGGCGCCGAGCGAACCGAGCAAGCCCAAGTACGACTTCTACACCCTGCTGCCGGAGTCCGAGGTGATCCTGCCGCAGGCGCTGGAAGAGACCCCGCCGCCGGCTCCGGCGCAGAAACCGGTGACCCCGGAGGAAGCGGCGAAGATCGACGCCGCCCGCGCCGAGGCCGCGCTCAACGGCCAGGTGCCGCCGCCCCCGCCGCCGGTGATCGCCGCCGCGCCGCTGACCACCCAGTTCTTCCTCCAGGCCGGCTCGTTCCGCCGCCGTGACGATGCCGACAGCCTGCGCGCGCAGATCATCCTGCTCGGCCAGAACGTGCGGGTGGAAACCGGCAAGGTGCGCGAGGAAACCTGGCACCGCGTGCTGGTCGGCCCCTTCGCCAACCGCGAACAGCTGGCCGGCGCGCAGAAGACCCTGGCCGCCAGCGGCTTCGGCAATCTGCTGTTACAGCAGCGCCAGGTCCGTTGATCCGCCTTTTGTCCGCCGTCGGTTGAAAAGCCGCGGCGGCCCCCCCATTTGAGTCTGCATCCGGGCAATTCGCCCCGCTGCGTGGAGACTCTCCCCTTGACCACCATCGTTTCAGTGCGCCGCCACGGCAAGGTCGTGATGGCCGGCGACGGCCAGGTATCCCTCGGCAACACCGTGATGAAGGGCAATGCCAAGAAGGTCCGCCGCCTCTACCACGGCCAGGTGCTGGCCGGTTTCGCCGGCGCCACCGCCGACGCCTTCACCCTGTTCGAGCGCTTCGAGGGCCAGCTGGAAAAACACCAGGGCCACCTGGTGCGCGCCGCCGTCGAGCTGGCCAAGGACTGGCGCACCGACCGCAGCCTGAGCCGCCTGGAAGCCATGCTGGCGGTGGCCAACAAGGACGCCTCCTTGATCATCACCGGCAACGGCGACGTGGTCGAACCCGAGGAAGGCCTTATCGCCATGGGTTCCGGCGGCGCCTTCGCCCAGGCCGCGGCACGCGCCCTGCTGATGAAGACCGAGCTGAGCGCCCGCGAGGTGGCCGAGACCGCGCTTGGCATCGCCGGCGATATCTGCGTGTTCACCAACCACCACCAGACCCTCGAGGAACTGGACGCCGCCGAATAGCGTCCGGTTGTTCATCCCGATTCGATAGCGAGCCCGATTCCATGTCCATGACGCCCCGCGAGATCGTCCACGAACTCAACCGCCACATCATCGGCCAGGACGACGCCAAGCGCGCCGTGGCCATCGCCCTGCGCAACCGCTGGCGGCGCATGCAGCTGCCGGCCGAGCTGCGCCAGGAAGTGACGCCGAAGAACATCCTGATGATCGGCCCCACCGGGGTCGGTAAGACCGAGATCGCCCGGCGCCTGGCCAAGCTGGCCAATGCGCCCTTCCTCAAGGTGGAAGCGACCAAGTTCACCGAGGTCGGCTACGTCGGCCGCGACGTCGAGTCGATCATCCGCGACCTGGCCGACGCCGCGGTGAAAATGCTGCGCGAGCAGGAGATCACCAAGGTCCGCCACCGCGCCGAGGACGCCGCCGAGGAACGCATCCTCGACGCCCTGCTGCCGCCGGCGCGCCAGGGTTTCGGCGACGAACCGGTGCGCAGCGAGGATTCCAACACCCGCCAGCTGTTCCGCAAGCGCCTGCGCGAAGGCCAGCTGGACGACAAGGAAATCGACATCGAGGTGGCCGAGTCGCCCATGGGCGTGGAGATCATGACCCCGCCGGGCATGGAGGAAATGACCAACCAGCTGCAGAACCTGTTCGCCGGCCTCGGCAAGGGCAAGAAGAAGAGCCGCAAGCTCAAGGTCGCCGATGCGCTGAAGCTGGTGCGCGACGAGGAAGCCGCGCGCCTGGTCAACGAGGAGGAACTCAAGGCCCGCGCCCTGGAGGCGGTGGAGCAGCACGGCATCGTCTTCATCGACGAGATCGACAAGGTGGCCAAGCGCGGCAACACCGGCGGCGCCGACGTCTCCCGCGAGGGCGTGCAGCGCGACCTGCTGCCGCTGATCGAGGGCTGCACGGTCAACACCAAGCTGGGCATGGTCAAGACCGACCACATCCTGTTCATCGCCTCGGGCGCCTTCCACCTGGCCAAGCCCAGCGATCTGGTGCCCGAGCTGCAGGGTCGTCTGCCGATCCGCGTCGAGCTCAAGGCGCTCAGCCCGCAGGACTTCCAGCGCATCCTCTGCGAGCCGCACGCCTCGCTGACCGAACAGTACGCCGCGCTGCTGAAGACCGAGGGCCTGGACATCGAGTTCGCCGAAGACGGCATCCAGCGCCTGGCGGAGATCGCCTGGCAGGTCAACGAGAAGACCGAGAACATCGGCGCACGGCGCCTGCACACGCTGCTCGAACGTCTGCTCGAGGAAGTCTCCTTCAGCGCCGGCGACCTGGCCGCGCAGCACAGCGCTACGCCAATCCGCATCGACGCGGCCTACGTCAACGGCCACCTCGGCGAGCTGGCGCAGGACGAAGACCTGTCGCGCTATATTCTGTAAGCCCCGTAGCCCGGGTGAAATCCGGGGCCCCTGAAAGCCCCCGGATGGCATCCGGGCTACCGACAACGGACATCCAGCATGCCCATCCCCAGCGCGATCAAACTGCACAAGGCCTCCAGGACCCTGGAGCTGCGCTACGGCGAGCAGAGCTATTCGCTCAGCGCCGAGTTCCTCCGCGTGCACTCGCCCTCGGCCGAGGTGCAGGGCCATGGCAAACCCATCCTGCAGACCGGCAAGCTCAATGTCGGGCTCGAACGCATCGAGCCGGCCGGCAACTATGCACTGAAACTGTGCTTCGACGACGGCCACGACAGCGGCCTGTTCACCTGGGACTACCTGTTCGAACTGGCCACCCGCCAGGAGCAGCTGTGGGCCGACTACCTGGCCCAGCTCAGCGCCGCCGGCAAATCCCGCGACCCCGACGAATCGGTCGTCCGTCTGATGCTCTGAGCCTTCGGGCAAAGCCTCGCCGCAGAGCGTGCGGCCCTGCGCCCGCGGCTCAGGTTCGGCGGAGTTAGGGCGCGTTTTCTAATCTATCGCGGCATACTCCCGCGCCATTGACCGGCTTGCTTAACTTCACAAACTCGGGTAACCAAGGAACTGGCAGGTTCCCTGCATTTGGCTGCGCCAGGTGCAACGAAAGATGCGGACTCGATCCGCCCCCGGTAACCCGAGCAGTACCAGGCCCTGTGTCGCCGCGCGCGCCAACACGCCGGTATTCGTCTCAGGACAATGGAGCGTCGTAGATGAGTGACAAGAACAACGAAGACCTGAAACGCCAGGCCTCGGAAAACACCCTGGGACTCAACCCGGTGGTCGGCATTCGCGGCAAGGACCTCCTGACCTCTGCCCGCATGGTGCTGGCCCAGGCGCTCAAGCAACCCTTCCACAGCGCCAAGCACGTCGCCCACTTCGGCCTGGAGCTGAAGAACGTCATGCTCGGCAAGTCCGAGCTCAAGCCCGAGGACGGCGACCGCCGCTTCGCCGACCCGGCCTGGAGCCAGAACCCGCTGTACCGCCGCTACCTGCAGACCTACCTGGCCTGGCGCAAGGAACTGCACGACTGGATCGAGCACAGCTCGCTGTCCGAGCAGGACGCCAGCCGCGGCCACTTCGTGATCAACCTGATGACCGAGGCCATGGCACCGTCCAACAGCATGGCCAACCCGGCCGCGCTCAAACGCTTCTTCGAGACCGGCGGCAAGAGCCTGCTCGACGGCATGTCGCACCTGGCCAAGGACATGGTCAACAACGGCGGCATGCCCAGCCAGGTGAACATGGCGGCCTTCGAGGTCGGCAAGAACCTGGCCACCACCGAGGGTGCCGTGGTGTTTCGCAACGACGTGCTGGAGCTGATCCAGTACAAGCCGATCACCGAGAGCGTGCACGAGCGCCCGCTGCTGGTGGTGCCGCCGCAGATCAACAAGTTCTACGTGTTCGACCTGTCGCCGGACAAGAGCCTGGCGCGCTTCCTGTTGCGCAGCCAGGTGCAGACCTTCGTGGTCAGCTGGCGCAACCCGACCAAGGCGCAGCGCGAGTGGGGCCTGTCCACTTATATCCAGGCGCTCAAGGAAGCCATCGAGGTCATCTGCGCCATCACCGGCAGCAAGGACGTCAACATGCTCGGCGCCTGCTCCGGCGGCCTGACCACCGCCTCCCTGCTCGGCCACTACGCCGCCCTCGGCGAGCAAAAGGTGCATGCCCTGACCCTGCTGGTCAGCGTGCTCGACACCCAGCTCGACACCCAGGTGGCGCTGTTCGCCGACGAGAAGACCCTGGAAGCCGCCAAGCGCCGCTCCTACCAGGCCGGCGTGCTCGAAGGCAGCGACATGGCCAAGGTGTTCGCCTGGATGCGTCCCAACGACCTGATCTGGAACTACTGGGTCAACAACTACCTGCTCGGCAACGAGCCGCCGGTGTTCGACATCCTCTACTGGAACAACGACACCACGCGCCTGCCCGCCGCCCTGCACGGCGAATTCATCGACATGTTCCAGACCAACCCGCTGACCCGTGCGGGCGCGCTGGAGGTCTGCGGTACGCCGATCGACCTCAAGCAGGTCACCTGCGACTTCTTCTGCGTCGCCGGCACCACCGACCACATCACCCCCTGGGACTCCTGCTACAAGTCGGCCCACCTGTTCGGCGGCAAGTGCGAGTTCGTGCTGTCCAACAGCGGCCATATCCAGAGCATCCTCAACCCGCCGGGCAACCCCAAGGCGCGCTACATGACCAACAGCGAGATGCCGGCCGACCCCAAGGCCTGGCAGGAAGGCTCGACCAAGCACGCTGACTCCTGGTGGCTGCACTGGCAGAGCTGGCTGGCCGAGCGCTCGGGCAAGACCAAGAACGCGCCCACCGCGCTGGGCAACAAGAAACATCCGGCCGCTGAAGCCGCCCCGGGCACCTATGTGCACGAACGCTGATTCGGCGCAGTTTGCGCCACACTGCCTGCGGCACTGGGAGGTGCCGCTCGCCGCGACGCCGGCGAACCAGGCTCGCCCTGGTGAATCTGGGAGTGGCCGGGACGGTCGCCCCCAGCGTTTCAACTGATAGGGCCCGCGCGCATGCCGTCACCTTTCGTATTTCGCACCATCGACCTCGATGGTCAGACCATCCGCACCGCGGTGCGCCCCGGTAACGGCCAGTTGGTGCCGCTGCTGATCTTCAACGGCATCGGCGCCAACCTGGAGCTGGTGATGCCCTTCGTCCAGGCCCTCGACCCGGACCTGGAGGTGATCGCCTTCGATGTGCCCGGCGTCGGCGGCTCGTCGACCCCGGCCACGCCCTACCGCTTCCCCGGCCTGGCCAGGCTGGCGGCGCGCATGCTCGACTACCTCGACTATGGCCAGGTCAACGCCATCGGCGTGTCCTGGGGCGGCGCCCTGGCGCAGCAATTCGCCCACGACTACCCGGAGCGCTGCAAGAAGCTGATCCTCGCCGCCACCTCGGCCGGCGCGGTGATGGTGCCGGGCAAGCCCAAGGTGCTCTGGCGCATGGCCAGCCCGCGGCGCTACGTGCAGCCGTCCTACGGCGTGCGCATCGCCCCGGACATCTACGGCGGCGCCTTCCGCCGCGATCCCAAGCTGGCCATGGCGCACGCCAGCAAGGTGCGCTCCGGCGGCAAGATGGGCTACTACTGGCAGCTGTTCGCCGGCCTCGGCTGGACCAGCATCCACTGGCTGCACAAGATCCGTCAGCCGACCCTGGTGATGGCCGGCGACGACGACCCGCTGATCCCGCTGATCAACATGCGCCTGCTGGCCTGGCGCATCCCCAACGCCGAACTGCACGTGATCGACGACGGCCACCTGTTCCTGGTGACCCGTGCCGAGGCGGTGGCGCCGATCATCATGAAGTTTCTCGAGGAGGAACGGCAGCGCGCGGTGATGCACCCGCAGCCAACCCCGGCACGCCAGCATTGAGCGCACAACTGTAGTGCAAGGCTGTCAGATTGCTCGACAAGGAGGCCGCCGAGGCGCCTCCGCCTGATGCGCGCGGCTGTCTGGAATGCCCTTCCGGCGCGCTTGGTACAAGGCTTGCTGCGCAGCCTCGTACCTTGAAAGTCTCTACAAGGATTGACGACGGAGTGTTGCCCCATGCGAGACAAGCCCAATAGCGGCGCCCTGCCAACGCCTGCTACTTTCATGAACGCCCAGAGCGCCGTGGTCGGCGTGCGCGGCCGCGACCTGCTCTCCACCGTGCGCCTGCTCGCCGTGCAGGGGCTCAAGCATCCAGTGCGCAGCAGCCGCCACCTGCTCGCCTTCGGCGGCCAGCTCGGCCGCGTGCTGCTCGGCGATACGCTGCACAAGACCAACCCGCAGGACGCGCGCTTCGCCGACCCCACCTGGCAGCTCAACCCCTTCTACCGGCGCAGCCTGCAGGCCTACCTGGCCTGGCAGAAGCAGCTGGGCGCCTGGATCGACGACAGCGAGCTGTCGGCCGACGACCGCGCCCGCGCGCGCTTTCTCGCGGCGATCCTCAGCGACGCCCTGGCGCCGTCCAACAGCCTGCTCAACCCGCTGGCGCTCAAGGAGCTGTTCAACAGTGGCGGCAGCAGCCTGTTCAAGGGCATGCGCCATCTGCTCGACGACCTGCTGCACAACGACGGCCTGCCCAGCCAGGTCAGCAAGCATGCCTTCGAAGTCGGCCGCAACCTGGCCTGCACCCCCGGCTCGGTGGTGTTTCGCAACGAGCTGCTGGAGCTGATCCAGTACCGGCCGATGAGCGAGAAACAGTACGCCAAGCCGCTGCTGATCGTGCCGCCGCAGATCAACAAGTACTACATCTTCGATCTGTCCACCGACAAGAGCTTCGTCCAGTACGCGCTGAAGAACGGCCTGCAGACCTTCATGATCAGCTGGCGCAACCCGGACGCGCGGCACCGCGAATGGGGCCTGTCGAGCTACGTGCAGGCGGTCGAGGAAGCCGTCGACGCCTGCCGCGCGATCACCGGCAGCAAGGAGGTCAACCTGCTCGGCGCCTGCGCCGGCGGCCTGACCATCGCCGCCCTGCAGGGCCACCTGCAGGCCAAGCGGCAGCTGCGCAAGGTGGCCAGCGCCACCTACATGGTCAGCCTGCTGGACAGCCAGATCGACAGCCCGGCCATGCTGTTCGCCGACGAGCAGACCCTGGAATCGGCCAAGCGCCGCTCCTACCAGCAGGGCGTGCTGGACGGCCGCGACATGGCCAAGGTGTTCGCCTGGATGCGCCCCAACGACCTGATCTGGAACTACTGGGTCAACAACTACCTGCTCGGCAAGCAGCCGCCGGCCTTCGACATCCTCTACTGGANCGCCCCAACGACCTGATCTGGAACTACTGGGTCAACAACTACCTGCTCGGCAAGCAGCCGCCGGCCTTCGACATCCTCTACTGGAACAACGACAACACCCGCCTGCCGGCGGCGCTGCACGGCGACCTGATCGACTTCTTCAAGCACAATCCGCTCAGCCGCGCCGGCGGCCTGGAGGTCTGCGGCACCCCGGTGGACCTGGCCAAGGTCACGGTGGACAGCTTCAGCGTGGCCGGCATCAACGACCACATCACGCCCTGGGACGCGGTGTACCGCTCGGCCCTGCTGCTCGGCGGCAACCGCCGCTTCATCCTGTCCAACAGCGGGCATATCCAGAGCATCCTCAATCCGCCGGGCAACCCCAAGGCCAACTACTACGAGAACGGCAAGCTGACCTCGGACCCGCGCGCCTGGTACCACGATGCCCGGCACGTGCAGGGCAGCTGGTGGCCGCAGTGGCTGGAATGGATTCAGGCACGCTCCGGCGAGCAGCGCGAGACCCTGCTGGCGCTGGGCGACCAGAAGCATCCGCCGATGGAGGCCGCGCCCGGCACCTACGTGCATATCCGTTGAAGGGCTGGCCGGCGCCGCGCCGGCCGCGTTATCGTCAACGCCTCCGCGCCACCGACAAGAAGACCGGATGAAAACCCGCGAGCGCATCCTGCACACCGCCCTGCAGCTGTTCAACCAGCAGGGCGAGCCCAACGTCTCCACCCTGGAGATCGCCAACGAGCTGGACATCAGCCCGGGCAATCTCTACTACCACTTCCACGGCAAGGAGCCGCTGGTGCTGGAGCTGTTCGAGCGTTTCCAGGCCGAGATGGCGCCGCTGCTCGATCCGCCCGCCGAGGCGCAACTGGACGTCGAGGACTACTGGCTGTTCCTGCACCTGATCGTCGAGCGCCTGGCGCAGTACCGCTTCCTGTTCCAGGATTTGTCCAACCTGGCCGGGCGCCTGCCCAAGCTGGCGCGCGGCATCCGCCACTGGCTGAACTCGCTCAAGCGCACCCTGGCCGCCCTGCTGGCGCGACTGATGGCCGAGGGACAACTGGTCAGCGACACCCGCGCCCTCGGCCAGCTGGTGGAGCAGATCACCCTCACCCTGCTGTTCTCCCTCGACTACCAGCGCATCCTCGGCAGCGACGGCGAGAGTCGCCTGGTGGTCTATCAGGTGATGATGCTGGTGGCGCCGCACCTGGCTGCGCCTTCGCGCTTCGCCGCCGAGCAAATGGCGCAGCGCTACCTGGACGCCTGAGCCGCGCAGAAACGCAAACGCCCGGCACTAGGCCGGGCGCTTGTGATCCCGAGAAACTCAGGACGGGTTGGCAGGCGTCGCCGCAACGGCAGCCGGGGCCGGTGCCGGAGCTGCAGGCGTCGCCGCGGGAGCCGCGACGGGGGCCGCAGCAGCCGGTTTCGCTGCAGTGGCCTTGGGCGCGGCAGGCTTCTTCGCCGCCGGCTTCTTCGCCGCTGCCGGTTTCGCCGCCGGCTTGGCAGCAGGTTTCGCCGCGGCCTTGGCTGCAGGTTTGGCAGCGGGCTTGGCGGCGGCCGCAGGCTTGGCCGCTGCCGGTTTGGCCGCAGGTTTTGCAGCCGGCTTGGCGGCAGCCTTGGCCACCGGCTTGGCGGCCGGTTTCGCCGCGGCTTTCGGTGCCGGCTTGGCAGCCGCTTTCGCCGCCGGCTTGGCCACCGACTTGGCCGACACGCCAGCGATCTTCTCCAGCTGCTTGGTCAGGCTGTCGACCTTGTCGTTCAATGCCTTCACCTCGTTGCGGCTGGGCACGCCCAGCCGCGAGATGGCATTGTTCAGACGCTTGTCGAAAGCCTCTTCCAGCTCGCTCCACTTGCCGATCGCCTTGTCCTTGACCTCATCGACCTTGGACTTGGCGGAACCGACCTTGGAGCCGACGCCGGCTTTCACCGCATCGACCTGCTTGTCGACTTCGCTCTTGGCCAGTTTCTCAGCCTTCTCGCCGTCCTTGACCAGGGTATCGAACAGCTTGGTGCCGTCCTTGCTGACCTTGGAGTAAGCGCCCAAGCCTGCCAACCAGATCTGGCGCGAGTATTTCTCGACCTCGCCGATCCAGGAGCTGGTCTGTTTCTCGGTTTTCTTCTTAACAGCCATCCTGATCTCCTTATTTGGTACGCGCGACGTGCTCGAGCAACGCGCTCAGCTCATCCAGCTTAGCAGAGAGTGCCTCAACATCCTGCTTGGAGGGAATGCCGATACGGTTCAGGGCGGCGGCGACACGGGTGTCGAAGGCCTTCTCGATCTTGTCGAGCTGCACTTCGACCTTGCCCTTGACGCTGGTGACGTTGGAGTTGACGGTTTTCTTTACCGATTCGATCTGGCTGTTGGCGGCTTCGACCTGTTCGTCGACCAGCTGCTTGCCCTTGCTCTCGAGGCTCTCGCCGCTCTTGACCAGCTCCTTGAAGTACTCGACACCCTCGGCACCGGCCTTGGCGTAGGCACCCAGGCCCGCCAGGTAGATCTTGCGGGCATAGCCCTTGACGTCATCGAGCAGACCGGCTTTGTCCTCGGCCACGGCTTCGACTTTCTTCTTCACGGCAACTTTCGACATGGTGCACCTCACGCGCTTTGACAGTTAGCGGAAACGCCCACGGAATGCAGGCTTGGGTACACCCTAGGGAGAAAAATTAGAAATCGCATACTAGGCGCGCGGCAGGGTGGGTCGCGCGTCACCGCTCCACCATGGTGGATCCCCCGGATTGCAGCCGGGCGGCGGCGCGCCAGGCGCCGAGATCGTCGGGCGGAGCACTGCGCGCTCCCTGTTGGGCTTCGCTGCGCTTAGCGCCAACCTACGCCAACGACTTGTCCAGCACCTGCTCGATCTCGCGCTTGATGCTGCCGCCCATGGCCGACAGCAGCAGGCCCAGCTTGAGCTCGACGCACACCCGGTCCTCGCCCACCTCGATGCTGCCGTCGGCGCCGCTGCGCTTGAACTCCAGGGTGTCGCCATTCCAGCGGTAGCGCACGTCGTACTCGCGGGCCAGGCGCTCGGCCAGTTGCTCGGCCTTCTCGCGCGCAGCGGCGCGGCCGAGCTGGTGGGGACGTTCGACGCGAATACGGGACATGGCAACTCCTTCGACTGACTGCCGGGCGCCGCGGCGGCCGTGGCCTGCGGCATGGGGTCACATCACTCTACCAGCCCGCCGCGCGGCCGGGCACCCGGGCAAGACAAAGGCGCCGGGCGCCTTTAGAATGAGCGGCGATCTTTAGCCGGTAGAGCGATATGAGCGATCCACGCAAGGCCCAGGAGCAGGAACCCACCACCCACTTCGGTTTCCAGGACGTGCCGGAAAGCCAGAAGGCGGAAAAAGTGGCCGAGGTGTTCCACTCGGTGGCCGCCAAGTACGACCTGATGAACGACGTGCTGTCCGGCGGCCTGCATCGCCTGTGGAAGCGCTTCACCATCGAGCTGTCCGGCGTGCGCGCGGGCAACCGCGTGCTGGATATCGCCGGCGGCACCGGCGATCTGACCCGCAAGTTTTCCAGCCTGGTCGGCCCGAGCGGCCAGGTGGTGCTGGCCGACATCAACGACTCCATGCTCAAGGTCGGCCGCGACCGCCTGCTGGACAAGGGCGTGGCCGGCAACGTGGTGTTCGTCCAGGCCGATGCCGAGAAGCTGCCATTTCCCGACAACCACTTCGACGTGGTCAGCATCGCCTTCGGCCTGCGCAACGTGACGCACAAGGAAGACGCCCTGCGCTCCATGCTGCGCGTGCTCAAGCCCGGCGGGCGCCTGCTGGTGCTGGAGTTCTCCAAGCCCGGCAACCCGCTGCTGGCCAAGGCCTACGACACCTACTCGTTCAGTTTCATGCCGCTGGCCGGCAAGCTGATCAGCAACGACGCCGACAGCTACCGCTACCTCGCCGAGTCGATCCGCATGCACCCGGATCAGGAGACCCTCAAGGCGATGATGGTCGAGGCCGGCTTCGAGCGCGTCACCTACCACAACATGACCGGCGGCATCGTCGCCCTGCACCGCGGCATCAAGCCCTGATGCTGCTGAGCGGGCTGCTGGCCGGCGTCGAGGCGGGCCTCAATCGCGTCCTGCGCCTGGACGGCACCGCCCTGCCGCGCCTGCACAAGCTGGCCGGCAAGGTGATCGCTGTGCACTGCCAGAGCCCGGCGCTGGAGCTGTTCATCCTGCCCAGCGGCGACGGCCTGCAGCTGGCCGGGCAGTGGCAGGCGCCCGCCGACTGCAGCCTCACCGCCCCCGCCGCCAGCCTGGCGCGCCTGGCCCTGAGCCGCGACAAGACCGCCGTGCTGCACCGCCCGGAAGTGTCGCTGGACGGCGACAGCGCGGTGCTGCTGGAGCTGGCCGGCATCCTCCAGGACCTGGAGCTGGACTGGGAATACGAACTGTCGCGCTGGCTCGGCCCAGTCGCCAGCCCCCTGCTCGCCGGCCATCTGCGCAGCCGGGTGAACCTCGCGGCGAATGGCGCCGCCAGCCTCAAGCAGGACCTGGCCGACTACCTCGCCGAAGAATCGCGCAGCCTGGTCGGCCAGCGCGAGGCCGAGGTGCGCTTCGCCGAACTGGACCAGCTCAAGCTCGCCCTCGACCGCCTCGAGGCGCGCATCGAGCGCCTCGCCTCACGACCTAAGCCCGACGCATGAAACTACTCGCCGTTCGCCGCCTGCTGCGCATCCAGCGCGTGATCGTCCGCTACCAGCTGGACGAGCTGCTGCTGGCACTGCCGCTGCCGGTGTGGCTGCGCGCCCTGGGCTGGCTGCTGCCCTGGCGCTGGCTGCCGCGCAAGCCGCTGCAACTGTCGCGCGGCGCGCGCCTGCGCCTGGCTCTGGAAGATTTGGGGCCGATCTTTATCAAGTTCGGCCAGCTGCTCTCCACCCGCCGCGACCTGCTGCCGCCGGACATCGCCGACGAGCTGGCGCGCCTGCAGGATCAGGTGCCGCCCTTCCCCGAAGCCCAGGCCATCGCCCTGATCGAAGGCCAGCTCGGCGCGCCGGTGGGCGAGCTGTTCGCCCGCTTCGATAGCCAGCCGCTGGCCTCCGCCTCGGTGGCCCAGGTGCACGCCGCGCAGCTGAAAAGCGGTGAAGAGGTGGTGGTCAAGGTGATCCGCCCGGGCTTAAGGCCGGTGATCCGCCAGGACCTGGCCTGGCTGTTCCTGCTCGCCCGCATCGCCGAGCAGGCCTCGGCCGACGCCCGCCGCCTGCGCCCGGTGGAGGTGGTCGGCGACTACGAGAAGACCATCTACGACGAACTCGACCTGCTGCGCGAAGCGGCCAATGCCAGCCAGCTCAAGCGCAACTTCGACGGCTCGCCGCTGCTCTACGTGCCACAGGTGTACTGGGACCTGTGCCGCCCGCAGGTGCTGGTGATGGAGCGCATCTACGGCATCCCGGTGACCGACCTGGCGACCCTGGCCGACCAGCGCACCGACATGAAGCTCTTGGCCGAGCGGGGCGTGGAAATCTTCTTCACCCAGGTGTTTCGCGACAGCTTCTTCCACGCCGACATGCACCCCGGCAACATCTTCGTCAGCACCCGCACGCCCTGGAGTCCGCAGTACATCGCCATCGACTGCGGCATCATCGGCAGCCTCACCGACGAGGACCAGGACTACCTGGCGCGCAACCTGATCGCCTTCTTCAAACGCGACTACCGCAAGGTGGCGCAGCTGCACATCGATTCCGGCTGGGTGCCGGCCGATACCAAGGTCAACGAATTCGAGGCGGCGATCCGCACCGTGTGCGAGCCGATCTTCGAGAGGCCGCTGAAGGAAATTTCCTTCGGTCAGCTGCTGCTGCGCCTGTTCCAGACCGCGCGCCGCTTCAACATGGAAGTGCAGCCGCAGCTGGTGCTGCTGCAGAAGACCCTGCTGAACATCGAGGGCCTGGGTCGCCAGCTGTACCCGGACCTGGACCTGTGGAGCACCGCGCAGCCCTTCCTCGAACGCTGGATGCGCGAGCGGGTCAGCCCGCTGCACCTGCTGCGCAACCTGCAGCAGCAGGCCGAGCAGGTGCCGCACCTGTCGCAGATCGCCCGCGACGCCCTGGAGCGCCTGCAACAGCCGGCGCCGCCGGCAGCACAACCGACCAACGGGCAGTGGCCGCTGCGCCTGCTCGGCGCGGCGCTGATCGGCGCCGGCGCGGTGCAGGGCCTGGCGCCGCTGCTGGCGGCCTGGCCGGCCTGGTTGATGCTCGGCGGCGGGCTCTATCTGGTGCTGCGCCGATAGCCAGTCGGCCGCCGCACTGGCACACTTGGCGTATTGACGGGCCGCGGCCCGGCGCAGCAGACACGGAATCCCGATGAACGATTGGCTCGACGAAATCCACTGGAACGAAGACGGCCTGGTCCCGGCCATCGCCCAGGATCACCAGAGCGGCCGCATCCTGATGATGGCCTGGATGAACCGCGAATCCCTAAGCCTGACCGTGAGTGAGCAGCGCGCCATCTACTGGTCACGTTCGCGCGGCAAGCTGTGGCGCAAGGGCGAGGAATCCGGCCACGTGCAGAAGCTGCACGAGCTGCGCCTGGACTGCGACGCCGACGTAATCGTGCTGATGGTCGAACAGCTCGGCGGCATCGCCTGCCACACCGGGCGCGAGAGCTGCTTCTACCGCGTCTATGACAACGGCGGCTGGAAAATCGTCGACGCCGTGCGCAAAGACCCGCACGCCATCTATCACGCAGGACACCGCCATGAGTGACACCCTGAGCCGCCTGGCCGAGGTGCTGGAGGCGCGCAAGGGCGCCGCCCCCGACAGCTCCTACGTCGCCAGCCTGTATCACAAGGGCCTGAACAAGATTCTCGAGAAGCTCGGCGAGGAGTCGGTGGAAACCATCCTCGCCGCCAAGGACGCCGCCGCCAGCGGCGACTGCAGCGACCTGATCTACGAAACCGCCGACCTGTGGTTCCACAGCCTGGTGGTGCTCGCCGCCCTCGGCCAGCACCCGCAGGCCGTGCTGGACGAACTGGAGCGGCGCTTCGGCCTCTCCGGCCACGCGGAAAAAGCCGCGCGACCGCAAAACTGAACAACCTCTCACAACGGAGAACGCATCATGGGATTCGGTGGCATCAGCATCTGGCAACTCCTGATCATCCTGCTCATCGTGGTCATGCTGTTCGGCACCAAGCGCCTGAAGAGCCTGGGCTCGGACCTGGGCGACGCGATCAAGGGCTTCCGCAAGTCGATGGACAACGGCGAAGCCGAGAAACCGGCGGTGGAAGAGCCCAAGGGGCAGACCATCGACGCCCAGGCGCGCAAGGTCGAAGAGCCGGCGAAGAAAGACTGAGCCATGTTCGACGTCGGTTTCAGCGAACTGCTGCTGGTGGCCCTGGTCGCCCTGGTGGTGCTCGGCCCCGAGCGCCTGCCCGGCGCGGTGCGCACGGCCGGCCTGTGGATCGGCCGGATCAAGCGCAGCTTCAGCGCGATCAAGGCGGAGGTGGAACGCGAGATCGGCGCCGACGAAATCCGCCGCCAGCTGCATAACGAGCAGATCCTCGAACTGGAGCGGGAAATGAAGGCGATGAAGCAGGAGATCCTCGACCCTGCCGCCAAGCCTGCCAGCGAGCCCGCCAAGGCCGAGCCGGCGCCCACCAGCCAGGACACCCCACGCCAGCCATGAGCCGACACCCGGACGCCGACCAGGAAATGCCCCTGGTCTCGCACCTGACCGAGCTGCGCGCGCGCCTGTTGCGCTGCGTGGTGATCATCCTGCTGATCTTCGCCGGACTGTTCTACTTCGCCCAGGACATCTACGCCCTGGTGGCCGCGCCCCTGCGCGCCTACCTGCCGGAAGGCGCGACGATGATCGCCACCGGCGTCGCCTCGCCCTTCCTCACGCCGTTCAAGCTGACCCTGATGTGCGCGCTGTTTCTCGGCATGCCGGTGATCCTGCATCAGGCCTGGGGCTTCATCGCGCCGGGGCTGTACAGCCACGAGAAGCGCATCGCCGTGCCGCTGCTGATTTCCAGCATCCTGCTGTTCTACGCCGGCATGGCCTTCGCCTACTTCGTGGTGTTCCCGATCATGTTCGGCTTCTTCGCCAGCGTGACCCCGGAAGGGGTGGCGATGATGACCGACATCGGCCAGTACCTGGACTTCGTGCTCACCCTGTTCTTCGCCTTCGGCGTGGCCTTCGAGATCCCCATCGCCACCTTCCTGGTGATCTGGGTCGGCATCGTCGACGTCGCCACCCTGCGCAAGAGCCGCCCCTATGTGATAGTCGGCTGCTTCGTGGTCGGCATGGTGCTGACCCCGCCGGACGTGTTCTCGCAGACCCTGCTGGCGGTGCCGATGTGGCTGCTGTTCGAGGCCGGCGTGCTGGCCGGCAGCCTGGTCAAGCAGCGCAGCGAAGCCCAGGCCGACGCCGAGGACGAGGCCAAGCCCGAAGACCAGCCGCCCGCGCCGCTGCCGTGAACCTGCTGCTGCTGGAGGACGCCGACTTCATCGGCGCCGACCGTGCCCGCCTGACCGGCCGCCGTCTCAAGCACCTGCACGAAGTACACCGCGCCGCCGCTGGCGACCGCCTGCGCGTCGGCCGCCTCGGCGGGCAGATGGGCGAGGGCCGGCTTCTGGCCCTGGACGATGAGCACGCCGAACTGCAGGTTGCCCTCACCCAGGCGCCGCCGGCCAAGCTGCCGCTGACTCTGGTACTGGCCCTGCCCAGGCCGAAGATGCTCAAGCGCGTGCTACAGACCATTGCCGCCATGGGCGTGCCGCGCCTGGTGCTGGTCAACAGCTACCGGGTGGAAAAGAGTTTCTGGCAAACCCCCTTCCTCGAACCCGAAGCCATCCGCGAGCAACTGATCCTCGGCCTGGAGCAGGCGCGCGATACCCTGCTGCCCGAGGTGCTGATCGAAAAGCGCTTCAAGCCCTTCGTCGAGGATCGTCTGCCTCTGCTTGCCGCCGGCACGCTCGGCCTGGTCGGCCATCCCGGCGACCATCCGCCCTGCCCGCGCGCGGTTTCAGGCCCGGTGACCCTGGCCATAGGCCCGGAAGGCGGCTGGATCCCCTACGAGGTGGCGCTGCTGGGCCAGGCCGCGGGCCTGCAACCGGTGCAACTCGGCGAGCGCATCCTGCGGGTGGAGACGGCGGTACCGGCGCTGCTGGCGCGGCTGTTCTAAACCCGCGCCCGTCCCGAATGACCGCGACGGGCTAGGCGTCCCCCAGTCCGGCGACGAACAACCCGGTCACCGCCTGGGCGGCGGCCTCTGCGTCCTGTCCGGGTAGCTGGTCGTCCAGCAGCAGTTGCGCCAGCCCATGCACCAGGCTCCAGGCCGCCAGGCTGGCGGTCGTCAGATCCTGGCCTGGCGCCACGGCCTGCACGCTGGCCCCAAGCTGGCGGTAGAGGGCTTGCGCCGCCTGCTGCAACTGCGGGTAGCGCTGTTTGTCTGCCACGCCGCCGAACATCAGGGCGAAACGCCCCGGCTGCTCCAGGGCGAAGGCCACGTAGCACTGCCCCAATGCCTGCAGGCGCGACGCCGGCAGCAGCGCCATGCGCCGACTCAGTTCGGCGAACCCCTCGGCGGCCAGCGCCGCCAGCAAGGCATCGCGATCGGCAAAATGCCGATAGGGCGCGTTATGCGAAACCCCGGCCCGGCGCGCCACCTCGCGCAAGCTGATCGCAGCCGCGCCACCCTCGTCCAGCAGCTCGCCGGCCGCCACCAGCAGAGCGCAGCGCAAATCGCCATGGTGGTAGGCGCGAACGCACTCGTCCTCACATGTTGACACCAGCAACATCCCCTCTAATATGTTGACAACGCCCACATCATGCCCGCAGCGGGTAATGGGCACCAGCTCCGCTCGGAGGAACCCTCATGCTATTCGTTGCCCTGTTGCTGGTTTTCAGCCTGCTCGCCGCGGTGCCCGTGCGCCTGGGTCTCCCCGGACCGACAAGCTGGCCGACGCGAATGCACCTGGCCCTGGCATTGGCCCTGCTGCTGATCGGCGTGGATCACTGGCTGACTCCGGCACGCTACCTGGCGATGATGCCGCCTTACCTGCCCTGGCACCTGGAGCTGGTACTGCTGACTGGCGCCTGCGAGATCGCTGGCGCACTCGGCCTGCTCTGGCCGCGCACACGCAGGCTGGCGGGGGGACTGCTGGCGCTGTACTTCGTCTGCGTGTTTCCGGCCAACCTGCACAACGCCCTGCATGGCCCGCAGGTCGACGGCCTGCCCAGCGTGCAGTGGTACTACTGGCTGCGCCTGCCGTTCCAGCCGCTGATCATCCTCTGGACGCTGTATGCCGCCGAATGGCTGCACTGGCCGCATCCGTTCAGCTCTCGAGGAGAAAGGTCACCGGCCCATCGTTGACCAGGTGCACCTGCATCTCAGCGCCGAAGCGGCCGCTGGCGACCTGCGCATGCTGCGCCCGCGCCTGTTCGAGCAGCAGCTCGAACAGGGCCTGGCCCTGGGCCGGCGCTGCGGCGCTGGAGAAACTCGGGCGCAGGCCGCTCTTGGTGTCGGCGGCCAGGGTGAACTGCGAGACCAGCAGCAGGCCGCCCTGCACGTCGGTCAGCGACAGGTTCATCTTGCCGGCCTCGTCGCCGAACACCCGGTAGTTGAGCAGCTTGTGCAACAGCTTGGCGACGCTGGCGGCATCGTCCTGCGGCTCGACGCCGACCAGCGCCAGCAGGCCCCGGCCGATGGCGCCGACCACCTCGCCCGCCACTTCCACCCGCGCGGCGCTGACGCGCTGGATCAGCGCCTTCATGCTTCGTCCGGGGCCAGGTCGAGCAGGCGCCGGGCCATCTGCTCGGCGGCGCGCACCAGGGCGTCGGTGATGCCCGGCTCGGCCGCCGAGTGGCCGGCGTCGCGGATGATCTGCAGCTCGCTGTTGGGCCAGGCCTGGTGCAGCGCCCAGGCGTTGTCCAGCGGGCAGATGGCATCGTAGCGACCGTGCACGATGATGCCCGGCAGGTGGGCGATCTTCGGCATGTCGCGCAGCAGCTGATCGGGTTCGAGGAAGGCCTGGTTGACGAAGTAATGGCACTCGATGCGGGCGATCGACAGCGCGCGGTGGGCCTCGCTGAAGCGCTCGACCACCTGCGGGTTGGGGCGCAGGGTAGCGGTGCGCCCCTCCCAGGTCGACCAGGCCTTGGCCGCGTGCATCTGGGCGATCTGGTCGGCGCCGGTGAGGCGCTTGTAGAAGGCCTGCATCAGATCGCCGCGCTCCTCCGCCGGGATCGGCGCGAGGTAGTCCTCCCAGTAGTCGGGGAACAGGCGGCTGGCGCCCTCCTGATAGAACCAGTGGAACTCCTGCGGCCGGCACAGGAAGATGCCGCGCAGGATCAGCCCGTGCACCCGCTGCGGATGCGCCTGGGCGTAGGCCAGCGCCAGGGTCGAGCCCCAGGAGCCGCCGAACAGCACGAACTTGTCTATCCCCAGGTGCTCGCGGATACGTTCGATATCGCCGATCAGCGCCTGGGTGCTGTTGCCCTCCAGACTCGCGTGCGGCGTCGAGCGGCCGCAGCCGCGCTGGTCGAAGGTGACGATGCGGTAGTGATTGGGATCGAAGTAGCGGCGGCTGGCAGCATCGCAACCGGCGCCGGGCCCGCCATGGATGAACAGCACCGGCAACCCGTCCGCCGACCCGCTCTCGTCCACGTAGAGGACATGAGGCGGCTCGACCGCCAGCTCGTGGCGGGCGTAGGGTTTGATCTCCGGATACAAAGTCTGCATGGTGGGGCTCCTGGCTCGATGGGCTACAACTGCCGTGTTCCGCTCTGCCGGGCATCATAACCATGAAAAAGGAGTTTCAGCATGCCGATACGCTTTCCGACCTGGCCCCTGGCGCTGTTTTTCGCCCTGCTGCTGGGCGGTTGTGGCGGCAAGGACGACCCGCAGGCGGCGCTGGAAGCGGCCGTGCAGCAGTTGCAGGACAATATCGAAGCCAAGGACACCGGCGCGGTGATGGCGCAGCTGCACCCCGACTTTCTCGCCCGCCAGGAACTGGACCGCGAGTGGGCCAAGCGCACCATGACCCTGCTGTTCCTGCGCCACAAGAACATCCAGGTGATCGCCCTGGGTAAGAACAGCTGGATCGATGCCGCGATCACCAGCAAGGGTCATACCCAGGCCCAGGTCGGCCTGAGCGGCGCCGAGGGCTTGATCCCCGACAGCGCGCGGCACTATGCGGTGCAGCTGGAATGGTGGCTGGAAGATGACCAATGGAGGCTGGCGCGGCTGGACTGGGAGTAGCCCGCCAGGCCCCTAGTCGGCCTGGCGCCAGATCAGCTCGGCGGTGTCGTAACCCTGCTCGCGCGCCACGGCGAGCAGCTTGTCGCGGGTGGCGGCGTCCACTTGCGGGGTGCGCGACAGCAGCCAGAGGTAGTCGCGCTCGGGATGACCGACCAGCGCGACGCGGTAGTCGTCATCGCGGTACAGCACCCAGTAGTCGCCCTTGATCGGCAGCAGCTTGCTGGCCCAGTTGTCGAAGCGCACCCAGAGCTTGTCGGTACGGCCCTCGACCTGCGCTTCGGCAACGCCCCGAACCTCCTGCCACTCGCCGTCGTCGTCACGGCAGCGGTTGGTCACCTCGATACGGCCGTCGTCACGCAGGCGGTAATGCGCCTCGGACTGCACGCAGTTGCGCTGGAAGAACATCGGCAGCCGCGCCAGCTCGTACCAGGTGCCCTGGTAGCGCTGCAGGTCGACCTGCATGGTTTGCGGCGGCTCCGGAGGAATGTGGCCGGTGCCCGAGTTGGCACAACCGACGAGCGCGAGCAGCGCGCTGGCAAGCATGATCGAACGCATGCTGACTCCCTTTACTTGAGGCCCTTGCCGGAGAACATCAGCACCTTGTCGCCGGCGTACTGCACGCTGATGAAGCTCTTGTCGTCGCCCCAGGTGCAGCTGGACATGCCCAGGGCACCGGCGCACTCGCCCGGCGCGCCGAGCAGGCTTTCCACCTCGTCCTTGCTCATGCCGGCCTTGAGCTTGGCGTAGTTTTCCTGGTTGACCTTGCTGCAGGCGGCCAGCAGGCAGCAGGCGAGCAGCGCGACGACACGCATCGACATGGATGAAACTCCTGGAGGACATGGACGCGACAAGCTTGGCATAGCAGGCCGCAACGTGCCCGATTGGAGTTCAGAAACGTGAGCCGGGTTCCCGCAGGAAGGCCTGCTCTTCGTCGCTCGAAACGCGGCCGAGGATGAGGTTGCGATGGGGGAAGCGGCCGAAGCGGGCGATTACCCGCCGATGGCGCTCGGCGAAGTCGAGAAAGCCGGCGAACAGGCTGCGCTCGTCCACAGCCGCCTGCTCGTGCAAGCCGCGAAACAGCTCGACGGCGCGATCCTGCAGGGCCAGGTCCTCGGCATGTTCGAAGACGATATAGGCAAAGACCCGCTCGATAAGCGTCAACTGGCGATCCAGGCCCTGTTCAAGCCCTTGCTGCAGCAGCGCCCGGGCCAGCGGGTCGCCGGCGAAGGCGCGCGGGGTGTCGCGGAAGATCATCCGCGGCAGCTGATCGAGCAGGATCAGCCTGGCCAGCCAGCCCGGCGCCGTGGCCTGCCAGCCCTGCAGCTCGCCGGCCAGGGCCTGTTCGACCAGCGCGGCGAAGCGCTCGCGGGCCTCTTCGTCCTGGCTGTCACGCTTGCCGAACCACAGCCCCTGGCGCGCTGCCGCCACCTCGCCGGCGCTGCCGGGGGCGGCGCCGAACCACCAGTCGAGCAAGGGCTGCCAGGGCTGCACGGGATCAGCCGCGGTGGTAGGCGGTGACGCGCAGCACTTCTTCCTTCGAGCCGAGGAACACCGCCACGCGCTGGTGCAGGGATTCCGGCTGGATGTCGAGGATGCGCTGGGTGCCGTTGGTGGCAGCGCCGCCGGCCTGCTCGATGATCATCGACATCGGGTTGGCCTCGTACATCAGGCGCAGCTTGCCGGGCTTTTCCGGCTCGCGGGCGTCGCGCGGGTACATGAATACGCCGCCGCGGGTGAGGATGCGGTGCACGTCGGCCACCATCGAGGCGATCCAGCGCATGTTGTAGTTCTTGCCCAGCGGCCCGGTCTCGCCGGCCAGCAGCTCGGACACGTAACGCTGCACCGGGGCTTCCCAGTGGCGCTGGTTGGACATGTTGATGGCGAACTCCTTGGTCGCCTCCGGCACCCGGATGTTGTCGTGGGTGAGCACGAAGGAGCCCAGCTCGCGGTCCAGGGTGAAGCCCTTGACGCCGTCGCCCAGGGTCAGCATCAGCATGGTCTGCGGGCCGTAGATGGCGTAGCCGGCGGCCACCTGCTGGGTGCCAGGCTGGAGGAAGGCATCCTCGCCGAGGTCGCCGGTGTCGCCGTTGCGATCCGGGCAGCGCAGCACCGAGAAGATGGTGCCGACCGAGACGTTGACATCGATGTTGCTGGAGCCGTCCAGCGGGTCGAACACCAGCAGGTAGGCGCCCTTGGGGTACTTGCCGGGAATCTGGTAGGCGTTGTCCATTTCCTCGGAGGCCATGCCGGCCAGGTGGCCGCCCCACTCGTTGGCTTCCAGGAGGATCTCGTTGGACAGCACGTCGAGCTTCTTCTGCACCTCGCCCTGCACGTTCTCGCTGTCGAGGCTACCCAACACGCCGCCAAGGGCGCCCTTGGACACCTGATGGCTGATCGCCTTGCAGGCACGCGCCACGACTTCGATGAGGAAGCGCAGATCGGCCGGGGTGTTGTGGCTGCGAGTCTGCTCGATCAGGTAGCGGCTCAGGGTGACGCGGGACATGGACGGCTCCGGAAAGGGAAAAAATCGCGCGCAGTTTAACCCGTTCGCGGCGCGGCCGCCTCCCCGCGGCCGCGGCGAAAGCCGAGAAACTGACGGAACGTCCAGCTGGCCATATGCCCGCGCGCGCCGCCGGCGCGCGCGGGCAGCGGCGGGAGCGACTAGAGGTCCAGCGACAGCGCCAGGTTCAGGCCGTGCTGGACTTCGTCGTCGGCATGCCGGTAGCTGTAGCTGCCGCGTAACGACAGGCCATTGCCCAGGCTTTGGCTGACGCCCAGGTGACCGCGCAGGCTGCGATCGTCCGGCTGGTAACCGGGCAGCTCGAAGTCGATGCCCGGCAGACTGTTGAGGCTCATGCGCACCTCGCTGGCGTCGTCCTCGTATTCGCGCTCCATCGCCAACTCGCCGAACAGGCGGGTCTGCGGCGTCAGGTCGTACAGCCCCTGGAAGCCGAAGCCGAGGCGCCGGGACTTGCGCTCCTGGTCGTCATAACTCAGTGCCGTGGAGCGCTGGCCGTCCTCGGCATAGCCGTCCAGGTCGATATGCACGTAGTCGGCGCTGACGAAGGGGCTCAGGTGCCACTGGCTGCCCGGCTGGGCGATGTCGTAGCCGAAACGGCCGCTGAAGGCCCAGAGTTGGCCCTCGGTATCGCCCTTCTCCGAGTTGGTGGACGGCCCGATGGCGAACTGGCGCTTGAGGTCGTGGTAATCCAGGTGACCGGCGCTGGCGGCCAGATCGCCCCACCAGCGGTTGTGCTGGTACTGGGCGAACGCGGTGCCGATGTAGCTGCGCAGGTCGTAGTCGGAATCCGCCGCGCCGGCCTCCAGGCTCTGCTGGTAGAGCCCGGCTGCCAGGCCCAGGCGCCAGGCCTCGTCGAGGCGGTAGCTGGCGCCGAAGTTGAGGCTGTAGCCGTTGCCGTCGGCATCGCCGCCGTGCAGGTCGTAATCCAGGCGCTGGCCGCCGCCGTTGACGAAGGTGCGCCACTGGCCGACGCCTTGCCAGGCCTCCCAGTCGGCCAACCACTGGGCGCGCAGCTGATCCTGATGGCCGCGCAGGGTGCCCAGGGCCATCTCCGGCAGCAGGGTCAGCTCCCAGGGCGCGGCGAGCAGCGAATAGGCGTAGTCGGCGATCAGCCGCTGGCCGGCGATGGTCGGGTGCACGCTGTCGTTGAACAGCAGCTTGGTCGGATCGGGATTGCTGCCGTTGAGGCCATAGATCGGGTTGGGATTGCTGCAACCGTCGAAGCAGGTGCCGATCACCGTGTCGCGATCGGCGACCAGGCCGTAACGCCCCGGATCGCTGAGGATCTCGGCGAGATTGAGCGGGATGTTCAGCGGAATCACGTTGGCATCGACCGTGGCCAGCTGCAGCACCAGCTCGTCGTTGAAGTCGGCGCCGAGCGAGGTCACCAGATCCTGCAGGCCGCCGCCGAAGAAGTTCGGCGTCAGGCCGATGTCCGGCAGCAACCAGACCATGATGTAGCGCGCCCCGGCCTGCTGCAGCGTTTCCACGCTGTCGACCAGACGCCCCGCGGCAGCCTGGGCGCTGGCGGTGTCGACCACGCGGAACTGGAGGAAGTCGTTGCCGCCGCCGGTCAGGTAGTACAGCGCGTTGGGGTCGGCACGCCCGCCGGTGGAGGCCAGATAACCGCCGGGGCCGCTGATGGTGCCGAGAATCTCGTCGGTGCGGTAACCGCCGACCGCCCAGTTGTTGCCGCCCTCGGCCGAGTTGGCCGGGCCGAGGGCGCCGAGACCGAGCGCATCGCCCAGCAGCATGGGCGCCACTGGGCCGAAGATTTCGCCGCTGCCATCCTGATAAGTCGGCCCGACGCGGTTGGTGAAACGGGTGGTGGCGCCCGCGGGGCCATCGGGGTCGGCGAACCAGCCGGCGTCGCTGAGGCTGTCGCCGAACACATGGAAAGCGCTGTAGGGTGCGGCACAAAGCGGGGTGGCACTGGCCAGCAGGCAGGCGGCCGCCAGCGGGGTTAGAAGGCGTTTCATGGCGAGTCCTTATTGTTGTTGGTATGAACTGCCCAGCAAATGTAGCGACTGTTGCGGCGAAAAACACCTATCCGGCGGCGATTGCACTCAGCCGGTGGCGGCCAGCTGCACCCGGTTGCGGCCGTTGCGCTTGGCCGTGTAGAGCGCCACGTCGGCGGCCTGCAGCAGGCCATCGAGCCCTTCGCCATGGTCCGGCCACAGGGCGATGCCGGCGGACAGGGTCACCGGCAGCGCGCCGATGCGCGTCGGTTGACCGATCTGCGCCAGTTGCGCGCGCAGCGACTCCATCCGGCTGGTCGCGGCCGCCGCATCCAGCCCCGGCAGAATCAGCAGGAACTCCTCGCCGCCGATGCGGAACACCGCGTCGGTGCTGCGCAGGTTGTCCAGCAGGTGCTGGGCCACCGACTTGAGCACGTCGTCGCCGACCAGGTGGCCGCATTCGTCGTTGAGCCGCTTGAAGTGGTCGAGGTCGATCAGTGCCACGGCCAGCGGCACCTGCTCGCGCTGGGCGCGGGACAGTTCGCGGGCGAAGAACTCGTCCAGGTAGCGACGGTTGTACAGCCCGGTGAGCGGATCGCACAGGGCCTGCTCGCGCAATTGCTCGTGCAGGCTGCTGATGGTGCGCAGGCGCTCCTCGCTGAGGGCCAGGGCCTCGGCCAGCTTGAGTTCGCTGAGCTGGCGCTGGGTGACGTCGCGCACGTAGAGCATATGGCCGAGCAGCACCGGGCCGTGGCGCGTGGCGCGCTCGATGGCGCGCACGCGCACCTCGTAGTAGCGCGCCGCGCTGGTCAGGGTCAGCGGCAGGCTCGGGTCGGCGCCGGCCTGTTCATCGAGCAGCTGCTGCAGGTCGGCGCCGAACACCGGCCAGTCGCCCAGCTCGCGCCCCTGCCAGCCCTGCTGCAGGCCGGCCAGCTTGAGCGCCGCCGGATTGGCCTCGATCACCCGCCCGCGCGGGTCGACCACCAGCACCTGGTCGAGCAGCGCCTCGAGCAGCAGGTGACGGGCCACCGGCAGCAGGTCGAACAGGCGCACGCCGACGATCAGCCAGGAGAAAGCCCCCAGGGTGAAGGCGAAGCTGAAGGGGGTGGGATCGAAGCCGAACAGGGTCCAGCCGAACACCACGTAGCCGACGTTGGCCACCCAGGGCACCGCGGTGACCAGCACGAACGCCAGGTAGTGACGGCGGTGCAGCCCCTGGCTGAGCGCCGCGGCGCGGGTCACCACGCCCATGCAGAAGGCCATGAACAGGTAGACGTAGACCGCCGTGGCGTAGAACAGCGGCCCGTGCTGATAGCGCACCGGCGCCCCCGGGCTGGCGTCGATCGGCGCGCTGCCGGCGCCGTAGAACAGGCCGTGCCAGGGATTGCTCAGGGCCAGGGCCCAGACCAGCAGCGGCACCAGGCTGAGGCCGAGGATGCTGCTGCGCGCCAGCGGCGTGCGCATGCTGTTGACGTACTGCCAGAGGAACACCGCCCAGAAGGTCGGCGTGGAGACGATGCCCGGCCAGGCCATGCTGGCCCAGAACATCTTGCATTCGGCGGCGAAAAAGCTCATCTCCAGCGCCGCGGCGGCCATCCACCAGAGGCTGGCCAAGTGCAGCAGGATAAAGCTGTCGCGTCCGGGAAAGTCGCGCTGGCGGGTCACCCAGTGCGCCAGCAGGATCACCCCGAAGCACACCAGCAGGGTCATCAGCACCGGCGGCGACAGGCTCCAAGCGGAGGCCAGGCAGGCCTGCATCAGCACGCTCTCCACAGCGGCTGCCGCGGGGAAACGAGCGCCTCGCCGCGCGCTGGGGCGACGGCATGTGACAACGGGGCGATGACGCGAATCGAAATACGCAAGGGCCTTCCTGACCTCAACTCCTGGTTCGGCGCAGGGCGCCTAAGATACTGCAAAACCCCTGCTGCAACAGGGGTTTGTTCGCTCCGCACGCACTCTCAGGCGTTTGGCGGACGACGCAGCAGGCTGGCGGCCATCGCCGCCAGCAACCCAACTCCCAGCAGCAGTACAGCCCAAAGTCCGAAGCGCTGCCAGTCGCGTGGCGGCTCGCCGCTCGCCGGCTGCGCCTGACTGGCCAGCTCGCCCAGCTCGGCACGTCCCAATCCGGCCAGACGCTCGGGCTTGTAGCCGGGGATCAGGCTGGCCAGCGGCAGCGCCGCCGACTGCGCGCCGGCGTGGCCCAGCGCCAGCCGGTACGGCGGCTCGCCGCGGGCGAGGAACACCAGCTGGGTCGCGCGCAGCGCCAGCTGCAAACGTGGCGCCGCCTCGCCCAGGCCGCCGCCGCGGGCATCCAGGTGCAGGCGCAACTGCTGCACCGGCCAGCCCGGCAGCGCCAGTTCCTCGTGACGCACCTCGCGGCCGTTCTCCGGCAGGCGGTAGAGCAGGCCGCTGACCAGCGGGCGCCAGGGCCCCTGCTCGCTCGCGCGCGCCTCGAAGCGCAGCGGCGCCAGGGTATTGGCCTGTTCCAGCGGCAGGCGCAGACGCTCCAGCGGCAGGGCCAGCGGCAGCTGCCACTGGTACTGACCGTCGCCAGCGCGCTGCGCCGGCAGCGGCTCGGACCACACCAGCGGCGCCGGCTGATGGTCCTGCCGGCGGCTGCGCAGGGTCACCGCCTCCAGCTGCGGCGCCTGCTGCGGGCTGCGCCAGAGCAGGCGCAGGTAGCGCGCGCGCTGGCCCGGCAGCTCGACCTGGCGCTGGTCGATGCGCTCGGCGGCGAAACTCAGCCGCGCCAGCTGCCCCTCGCCCCAGTCGCGCCAGTGCTGCAGGTCGTCGCTGGCCTCGATGGCGAAGCGCTGAAAGCCCTCCTCGCCGCCGCTCCAGTCCAGGGTCAGGCGCACCAATGGGGCGTCGATGGCGCTGGCGTCGAGCAGCCAGCCGCGCAGTTGCTGGTCCGGTTCGCCAGCGGACTCGCCGCGCAGCTCGATCAGGGTGCCCGTGGTGCTGCGCTCGACCCGCAGCGCCGGCGCCTGTGCGGCATCGGCCCGGCCGTGCAGGGGGAACCAGCGCACGCCGTGTTCCTGCTCGTGCTCCAGGGTCTCGCTGCGCCCGGGAATCAGCGCATAGGCCTGCGCCTGGCCGCCGGCGTCGAACACCCGCAGATCGCGCAGGTCGCCGTGGCGCGCGGCCAGGTGCGCGGCGATGGGCAGCTCGAGGCGATACCAGGGGCCCTCGCCGGACAGCTGCAGCGGCAGCGTCTGGCGGAAGTCCTGCGGGCGCTCGGCGGCCTGTACGGCGCCGCCCAGCAGCAGCAGGGCCAGCAGTAGAAACGGACGGATGCGCATCACGCGGCGGGCTCCTTGTGGGCCGAGGCTGGTTGCTCGTTGCTGGAAGGTGGTTCGGCCTGGCGCGGCGGCAAGGGGGCGAAATAGCCCACCACCAGCAGCAGCACGCCGACCCCGATAAAGGACACGATGCGCTCCAGGCCGCCGCGGTTGCCCAGCTCGACGAACAGCAGCTTGGCCACCACCACGGCGATCAGCGCCGCGCCGACCAGCCACAGTTCGCGGCGTACCCGCAGATGACCGAAGAGCATCAGCGCCAGGGCGATCAGGGTCCAGACGATGGACAGCCCGGCCTGCACCAGCATCGAATCCAGCAGCGCCGCGCTGTGCCAGGGCACGCCGCCCCAGTGATGGGCGCTACGCATCACCATCACCGTCAACAGGGCGAACAGCGACAGCCCCCCCACGCCCTGGGTCAGCTGCAGCGCCCGCGCCGGCTCCAGGCCGAGACGCGGCAGGGCGAAGCGGCCCCAGGCAAACAGAGCGCCCAGGCCCAGCAGCAGGCCCAGCTCCAGCGGATTGAGCAGCGGCAGGTAGGCCAGCGGCTCGGCGTCGCCGGCGCTGAGCGCATTGGCCAGCCAGAACCAGGCCAGCATCAGCAGCGCCAGCGGCGCGGCGGCCAGCAGGCGGTACTCGCGGGCATGCACCGACAGCGGCCAGGGCCAGGCGCGCGGCAGCGCCATCGCCCACAGGTAGGCGGTGGGCAGCAGCGCCCAGCCCAGCCAGCGCCAGGCGTTGTAGTGCTCGGACAGGCTCAGCAGCAGGTAGCGCAGCTCCAGCGCCAGCACCCCGAGCAGCAGCCAGCAGCCGAGCACGTGCGCCGCGCTCGCCGCCCGGCTTGGCAACAGGGAGCCGAGCCGGCGCAGGACGAGGAAATGCACGGCTAACAGAGCCAACCAGGCCAGCCAGGCGAAGTTCGCCGCCGGGTGATACCAGCCGTGCCAGGCGTGCAGCAGGATCAACCCGCCCAGCGGCGCCAGCAGGCTGCACAGCAGCGCCAGCTCGCGCCACTGGCTGCGCGCGGCGACCAGCCCCCAGAGGGCCACGCTGAGGGTTGCGGCGCCGAGCAACAGGGTCGTCTGCAACGCCGGTGCGGCGAAGCGTAGCACCTCGCTGGCCAGCGCCAGGGCCCACCAGGCCGCGCCCCAGACCAGCAGCAGCTGGCCCAGGCGCAGCAGGCTGACGCCGTTCATGCCGCCGGCACCCTCGCGCCGCGCCAGGGCCTGCAGGCGCCAGGCGCCGACCTGCGCGGCCAGGCCGAGCACCGCCGGCGTCCAGAAGCCGGTATGCGCCAGCGGCGTCAGCCCCGCGCCGCTCAGCCCCGCCAGCAGCAGCGGCCCGGCGGCGAGAAAGGCCAGGCCGGCGAATAGCTGCAACGCCAGGCTGAAGTAGAAGGCCACGCGCTGCTGCAGGTACAGCGCCAGCCAGAGGATCAGCAGGCCCGTACCGCCCCACACCGCCGCAGCGGCGACCCAGGGCAGGACGAACAGCACCGCCAGGTTGACGAATGCCAGCCCCGCCAGCAGCACCAGCGACAGCCCGGTCAGCAGCCGGCGGCTGGCACGTATCTGCGGATCGCGCGCCGCCAGCAGCATGCCGGCGATCAGGCCGAAGCCGAGCAGAGACGCCGCCAGCAGACCCAGCCAGCCGGCGGCGAAACCGCCGCGACCGAAGGCCGCATCCAGCGCCATCTGGCCGACAAACAGCAGACCGCCCAGCAGTTGAATGGCGAAGGCGCTGAACACGAAGCTGCGCGCACCGATACGCAGCCCCACCAGCAAGGTGGCCAGCCCCGCCAGCGCCCAGGCGATGGCCGTACCCGGCGCGGCCAGCAGCAGCGGCGCGATCAGGTAGACGAAGGCCAGCCCGGCGACGCCCAGCCAGGGCAGCAGGCGGTTTTCCCAGCGGCTGGCGGCCTGCGGTGTCCGGCGCAGCTGCCAGTAGCTGAACAGCAGCGCCGCAGCCAGCATCAAAGCGCCCAGCGGCGAGCCGTCCAGCAGGCGGCCGTAGCCGGCATCCAGGCCATGGAGGAAGGCCAGCGCCGCGCCGAGTTGCAGCAGCAGGGCGAAGGCGCGGGCCAGCGGCCGCCCCTGGCGCAGCCCCAGCCAGAAGATACCGGCGCCCTCCACCGCCCAGGCCGCAGAGGTCCAGCGCGCGTCCAGGCCCAGGGGAATGGCCAGGCTGGCGAACACCACACCGAGCGCCAGGCAGGTCTCCACCAGTAGCAGCGCGCGATGCCCGGCACGCGCCTTGAGCAGGTGCGCCAGCAGCAGGTAGAACAGGCCTAGGCCGAGGGCGCTGAACGCGGCAGCGAACTCGATATGGCGCACCAGCGCCAGCTGCAGGCCGAAGCCGATCAGCGGCGGGCCGAACAGCGCGGTGCCGTCGACATAGTCGCCGCGTCGCGCCGACCAGTGCAGCAGCGCGTCGCGCTCCTCGGGGGCGTCGCTCGCCTCGCGCAGCTTGCGCCGGGCGAACAGCAGGCCGATGGCCAGGTACATCAAAAAGAACAGGACCAGGAACGGCTGGGTGCTCCACAACAGCTCCGGCGTGTAGGAGCGCAGGCCCCAGGCGAAACCGATGCCGAAGGTGCCGACGAAGCCGATCAGGTTGAGCAGGCGCCAGGCCTTGAACCAGGCGATGACGAAGATGCCGGCATTGAGCAGGGCGAAATAGGAGAACAGCGCGACATGGTTGCCGCTGCCGGTGGAGGTCAGGATCGGTGCGGCGAAACCACCGAGCGCCGCCGCGGCGGCCAGGCCGAGGGCGTTCTGCCGCACGGCCAGAATCGCCGAGCACAGCGTGACCGCCACCAGCAGCCCCAGCGCCATGCCGGGGTCGAGCAGCGGATGCAGGCGCATGGCGGCGAATACCGTCAGGTACAGCACGGCGATGCCGGTGCCCTGCAGCACCAGGGCGTAGCCGGGATTGCGCAGGCGCAGCCACCAGCCCAGGCCGAGCAGGGCCAGCGCGCTGGCCGCCACGCCCATGTAACGCAGCTCGACCGGTACCTCGACGCCTTCGGTGGCGTAGCGCAGCAGGAAGGCCAGGCCGAGGAACAGCAGCACCACACCGACCCGCAATACGGTGTTGCCACCCAGCAGCCAGGCCTTGGCGGCGGCGAAGCCACGTTCGAGCAGGTTGGGCTCACGCGGCTCGCGGGGTTTCCAGGGGCCAGCCTGGGGCGCCGATGGCGGCTCCTGGGCGACCTGCGCGGCTACGGGCGCTGGCGCTTCGGCGGGTTGTGGCGGCGCCGCTTCGATTTCCGGCTCCAGCGTCCAGTCCAGCTCCGCCTCTGGCGCCTGCTCGGTGGTGGTGGCCTCGGCCACAACCGGCTCGAGCGGCGGTTCGGGCTTGAGCTCGGCCGCGACGGGTGAGGCCTGCTCGGCCGGTGGCGGCATCTGCGGTTCGCCCCGCTCGCCCTGCTCCACCCTGAGCAGGCGCTCGTGGATGGCGCTGGTGCCGCGTTCGAAGCGTTCGGCGAAGTCCTTGAGCTGGGCGGCCAGTTGCCCGTTGCGCTGCTCCAGGCCGTGCAGGCGCAGCGCCTGGCCCAGACTCAGGCCGAGCAAGCCGCCGAGAATGGCGCCGGTGACGGATTCGCTGACCCCAGCGCCGAGTACCAAGCCGACCAGCATGAAGATCCATTGCATGCAGTGTGTCCCGCTCCGATAAGGAAGTCGCCTCGCATCCCTGGCAGGCCGAGGTGCGCCCAGTATAGGAGGCGCGCTCGCCAACACCCAGGGAGACGACTGCCACAGCAGTCACAGGCACAACGCAAAGTAGCCAACTGCCAGCCGGTGCTTCACAAACGCGGCGCGCCCGCTATCATCGCCGCCCCCAACCCGCGCGGCGCAGACCGCCCACGACCCGACCATGATGAAGCCCCGCCTGATCGCCGCCGCCGAACTCGACCGCCTGGAAACCTGGGCCAAATACAGCAGCGACATGTGCCACAGCTGCATGTCCAGCTGCTGCACCCTGCCCGTGGAAGTACGCCTGAACGACCTGATCCGCCTGGAACTGGTGGACGAGTTCGAGCGCAGCGAGCCACCGAAGAACATCGCCAAACGTCTGCAGAAGGACGGCGTGGTCGAGCGCTTCAACCAGAAGTCGGGCATCTTCACCCTGACCCGCATGTCCAACAACGACTGCCTGTTCCTCGATCGCAAGACGCGCCTGTGCACCGTCTACGACAAGCGCCCGGACACCTGCCGCCATCATCCCAAGGTCGGCCCGCGGCCGGGGTATTGCGCTTACAGACCGAAGTAGGCCGGACATGCGCGGCGCGCTACAGCGCCACGCATTTCGGGTATATCAGCGCTGCAGCACGCGGATCCGCGACAGCAGCTCGTCACGGTCGACATAGCAGCCCTGAAAATGCCGCGCGCCGCTGGCCGGGTCGAACTCGGTGCGCGCGTGCATCACCCGCCGATTGTCGAAGCACCACAGCTGCCCGGCCTCGAGCCGGCGCTGCAAGCGAAAGCGTGGCTCGCGGGTCAGGGCGATGAAGCGCCGGTAGGCACGATACAGCGCCGGCATGCGCTCGACCGGCGCGTCGAACGGGCCGCGCAGGAAGTTGGCCATGCGCACCTCGCCGATCCGCCCCTCGGCATCCAGGGCGATGATCGGTGCCAGGCAGCGGTAATCGCTGGTGCGGCTCTTGTTGCGGAACTCCACCGGCGTCGTGCACAGGATGTCGAACAGCTCGGGCGCCTCCTGGTGCAGCGCCTCGGCGATGGCGAAACCGTCGACGAACACGCTCTCGCCGCCCGTCGCGTCGTTGACCAGGCAATGCAGGAACTGCAGGCCCGGCTGCAGCTCGCGGGTCGGCAGGTCGGTGTGCAGCGGCAGGTTGAAGGCGGTGTAGGCGTTGCTGTCGGCATCGGCCTTGGACTGCACGTCGAACAGCACGCCGAAGTTGCTCTCGCGAATGAAGGAAATGCGCTTGGCGAGCCGGAGCAGGACGCCCTCGCTGGCCGGCACCGCCACCAGCTGGGTCAGGCCCAGATCGCGCACCGCCAGCAACCAGCGCAACAGGGTGGCGTCATCCTCGAGCACCGCCTGGTAGTCGAAGCGCGGCAACTGCTCGGCCAGTTCGGCGCCCCACAGCTGCGGTTGCGGACGCTGCGCCTGGCGCTCTTCGCGCGATGCCGAATCATAGGCGTGAGCCCGCAGCCAGCCGGGGTGGAAGCGGCTGTGGTGACCGCCCAGCCAGTCGATCAGCAGATGGCCCTGCTCGTCGATGCGGGTCCGCTGCGGAGCCAGCTCCTCCGCCACGTCGACGATCTCCAGCAGCTGTTCCCGGGTCACGCCGTAGACGCACTGGCTGCAGGGGCAGTTGTCGCGCAGCCACTGGTAGTGGAAGGGACTGACCCGGCCATCGCTCCAGGTGACCTGCAGGCTGTCGCGGGTGGCGTCGAGGCCGACCAGATCGGCACTGATCGGGTAGGTGCGCCAATCGGCGATGGGTGCGGCCTGGAGCGAGGGGTCTACGGCATTCATGGCGGTCTCCTTGCGGGATGCTGGCCCGCGAAATTGTTGTCAGGGATGGGGGGACGCACACCAGGCCATCCTGGCCTGCCGGCCGGGCACTAGGCCCTGGCCGGGGGCAAGGCTATGACCCGGCCGACATGCAGCGGTCTGGGCAGGCTCCGATGGGCCTGCGCCAACGCCAGCAGCCGTTGCCGCACCTGCTCGTCGAACGCGGCCGAGCGGCCGCCGGCAGTGTCGATGTTCATCAGCATCTGCTCGCTGGCGGCGAGCAGTTCCTCGCCCTCCGGGTAGTAGAGGCCGTGGTGGATGTGCAGGCGCTTGCCGTCATGCGCCAACAACTGGGTGCGCACCTCTACCTCGGCGCCGAGCTTGATCTCCGCCAGGTAGTTGAGGTGGCACTCCAGGGTGTACAGGGTGTGGCCGCTGCGGGCACGCCCCGCCTCGTCCAGACCCAGGTGGTCCATGAGCGCGTCGGTGGCGTAGCTGAAGATCAGCAGGTAGAAGGCATCGCGCAGATGGCCGTTGTAATCCACCCACTCGGGGGGAATGGCGCTACGGTAGGTACTCAGCGCTTGGGCAGACATGGATGGACTCGCTCCGACAGGGCGGGCCCCCGCAGGCGGGAGCGCGCGTAGGGTGCGCCGCACGCACCGGAAAGACGCGGTTACTCGGCGAACTCGAAACCATGCCTGGCCTTGGTCTGGCGGATCGCCTCCAGCACCGCCAGCAGGCAATCGTCGCGGTAGCGCTCCAGGGCATCCAGGCTGCGTTCGCCCTGCTGCTCGGCAGTGCCCTCGACCACCGCGTCGATCAGCCCCTCGGTCAGCTCCGGCGCCTCGAGGTACGTCCAGGGCAGCTTCAGCGCCGGGCCGAACTGGGCCATGAAGTGGCGCATGCCGGCCGGGCCGCCGGCCAGGGTATAGGTCAGGAAGCTGCCCATGAACGACCAGCGCAGGCCGGCGCCGAAACGGATCGCATCGTCGATCTCGCCGGTGCTCGCCACGCCATCGTTGACCAGGTGCAGCGCCTCGCGCCACAGCGCCTCGAGCAGGCGGTCGGCGATAAAGCCCGGCACCTCCTTGCGCACATGCAGCGGGCGCATGCCCAGCGATTGGTAGACCTCGATGGCGGCCTGCACCGCCTCCGGGGCGGTCTTCGCGCCGCCCACCACCTCCACCAGCGGCAGCAGATAGACCGGGTTGAACGGGTGGCCGACCACGCAGCGCTCGGGATGCTTGGCGTCTGCATAGAATTCGCTGGGCAGCAGGCCCGAGGTGCTGGAGCCGATCAACACATCCGTGCGCGCGGCGGCGCTGATCTTGGCGTGCAGCTCGCACTTGAGCTCGAGGCGCTCGGGGGCGCTCTCCTGGATAAAGTCGGCATCGCGTACGCAGTCTTCGATGGTGTTCACGAAGCGCAGGCGATCCAGCGAGGCGCCGGGGGCCAGGCCCTGCTGCTGCAGCGCCGGCCAGGCATTGGCCAGGCGCGTGCGCAGCGCGGCCTCGGCGCCGGGCGCCGGGTCCCAGGCGATCACGTCGAGGCCGCGGGCCAGGGCGCGGGCGATCCAGCCGGCGCCGATAACGCCGGTGCCGAGGGCGGCGAAGGTCTTGATATGGGTAACGAAGGTCATGGTGAACTCCGGTAGCCCGGATGCGATCCGGGGCATGGCAGATGAAATTTTCCCGGATTGCCTCCGGGCTACGGGGGATGCCCACAGGCCCTCTCCCCCGGCCCCTCTCCCAGTGGGAGAGGGGAGAAAATCGTTAACGGCGCTTGAGCTTCATCTTCTCGCGGCCTTCGGCCGGGGTCAGGGCGCGGCCGCCGAGGCGTTCGATGATCTCGATGGCGCGCTCGACCAGCTGGCCGTTGCTGGCGTGCACGCCGCGATCCAGCCAGATGTTGTCTTCCAGGCCGACCCGCACGTTGCCGCCGAGCAGCATGGCCTGAGCGACCATGGGCATCTGCATGCGGCCGATGCCGAAGCCGGCCCAGGTGATGCCCGGCGGCAGGTTGTCGGCCATGGCCTTCATGGTCGTGGTGTCGGCCGGCGCGCCCCAGGGAATGCCCAGGCACAGCTGGATCAGCGGGTCTTCCAGCAAGCCCTCCTTGAGCAGCTGCTTGGCGAACCACAGGTGGCCGGTGTCGAAGATTTCCAGCTCGGCCTTCACCCCCAGCTCGGTGATGCGTTTGGCGCCGGCACGCAGCTGCGCCGGGGTGGAGACATAGATGAAGTCGCCGTCGCCGAAATTCAGGGTGCCGCAGTCCAGGGTGCAGATCTCCGGCAGCAGTTCCTCGACATGCGCCAGACGCTCCAGCGGACCGACCAGGTCGGTGCCGGCGCCGAACTCCAGCGGCTGCTCGCCGCGGCCGATTTCCAGGTCGCCGCCCATGCCGGCGGTGAGGTTGATGATCACGTCGGTGTCGCTCTCGCGGATGCGCTCGACCACCTCGCGGTACAGCGCCACGTTGCGGCTCGGCTTGCCGGTTTGCGGATCGCGCACATGGCAGTGGGCAACGGTGGCGCCGGCCTTGGCTGCCTCGATGGCGGCGGCGGCGATTTCCTTGGGCGTGACCGGGATGGCCGGGTGCTTGCCGACGGTGTCGCCGGCGCCGGTCACCGCGCAGGTGACGATGACTTCGTAGTTCATGGAATCTCCATCCTTATTCGAGGCGAAAGGGTGCCGTACGCCGCCAGAGGCGCACGCACGGCAGATGATGGTTGAAGAGGGAGGCGGCGCCGCGGCGCGTCTCAGTCGAGGGCGGCCCGTACTGCCGTCACGCCGTCCTGGCCGTCGAAGGTGGTCACCCCGGCCAGCAGGCGGTCGAGGTCCTGCGGATTGTCCTTGAGCCAGCGACGGGCCACGGCCTTGGCCTCCTCGCGGGCCATGATCGGCTCCATCAGCTCACTTTCCTGGGCGGCGCTGAAGGTCAGGTTATGGAGCAGGCGGTCGACGTTGGGGCAGCGCTGGGCATAGTCCGGGGCGACCACGGTCCATACCGTGGCCAGGCCTTCATCGGCGCCGAACACGTCCTCGCTGCCGGTGAGGTAGGTCAGGTCCATCTTGATGTTCATCGGGTGCGGCTTCCAGCCGAAGAACACCACCGGCTTCTTGGCCTTGACCGCGCGACTGACCGCCGCGAGCATGGCCGCCTCGCTGGATTCCACCAGCTTGAAGCCGCCGAGGCCGAACTGGTTGGTGTCGATCATCTTCTGGATGGTGGTGTTGGCCCCGGTGCCCGGGTCGATACCATAGATCTTGCCGTCCAGCTGGTCACGGAACTTGGCGATGTCGGCATAGGTTCTCAGGCCCGCCTCGGCCAGGTAGGTAGGCACCGCCAGGCTGGAGATGCCGTCGCTCAGGCCCGGCTCGGCGAGCACCTTGACTTCGCCCTTGTCCTGGAACGGCTTGATGTTGTCGTCCATCAGCGGCTTCCAGTAGCCGAGGAAGAAGTCGACCTGCTTCTTGCCGATGCCGGAAAAGATGATCTGCTGCGAGGCCTGGGTCTGGGTGGTTTGATAGCCCAGGCCTTCGAGCAGGGTTGCAGCCACGGCCGTGGTGGCGACCACGTCGGTCCAGCCGACCAGACCGATACGTGCCTTCTGACAACTGGCATCTTCGGCGGCCAGCAGGGAGGAACTGAACAAGCTCAGGGTGCAGCATGCGGCCAGCGCGGTAAGACCTTTCATCTGGGTGCTCCTCATCGTGTCACAGCGGTTTGCTTTCGTTCTTCTAGAGGCCGGTCGGCCCCCACCGTGTTGCGGGATCGATTGGTCCCGATGGAGCCACCTTACGCGCCGCTGCGCCGGAAAATTCCCACTTAGCCGACCATTGCTTGACCTATGGCGACCTTATCTTGCGCGGCGCTGGCGCCTGGCTTCTTAATGGAGGGCACCCTACTGGCGGATTGCCCATGACCCAAACCTTCGCCTTCCTGCTGCTGCCCGGTTTCTCGATGATAGGCCTGATGTCGGCCATCGAGCCGCTGCGCGTGGCCAACCGCTTTCGCGGCGAGCTGTACCGCTGGCGCCTGCTCAGCCTGGACGGCGAGGCGGTGGCGGCGAGCAACGGCATGTCGCTCAACGTCGAGGCCGGCCTGGAGTTGCCGGAAGAGGTCCAGGCGCTGTTCGTGGTCGCCGGTTTCGAGCCCCTGGCGTACTACGACAAACGCCTGGCCCATTGGCTGCAACGCCGCGAACGCGAGGTCAAGGTGCTCGGCGCCATCGACACCGGCAGCTTCGTGCTGGCCGAGGCCGGGCTGTTCGAGCAGCAGCGCCTGACCCTGCACTGGGAGGCGATCGACGCCTTCTGCGAGCGCTACCCGCAGCTGCAGGTGACCCAGGAGCTGTTCGAGATCGATGGCCGGCGCATCACCAGCGCCGGCGGCACCAGCAGCCTCGACCTGATGCTCGGGCTGATCGGCCGCGATCACGGCGAACCGCTGGCGGTGCAGGTCTCCGAGCAGTTCGTGCTCGGCCGCATCCGCACCCGCCAGGATCACCAGCGCATGCAGATCGCCAGCCGCTACGACCTGCACAACAAGAAACTGGTGCGGGTGATCGGCGAGATGGAGCGCCACTGCGAGCAGCCGCTGCCCTGCGAGGAGCTGGCCGAGCAGGTCGGGGTCAGCGTGCGCCAGCTGGAGCGGCTGTTCCGCCACCACCTGCACACCACGCCTTCGGCCTTCTACCTCGGTTTGCGCCTGGACAAGGCGCGCCAGCTGCTGCGCCAGAGCGATCTCAGCGTGCTGGAGGTGGGCCTGGCCTGCGGCTTCGACTCGGCGTCGTATTTCTCGCGCTGCTACCGCCAGCACTTCGCCGCCAGCCCCAGCCAGGATCGCCATGAGCGGCCGGTCGGCTAGACCCGACGTAGACCGGATGCAATCCGGGGCCAGGCGCCGCGGATTCCCCGGATTGCATCCGGCCAAGCGGTAACGGGCGGAGCGACGGCTTATCCGTTCGCGACCTCGGCTTGACGCTTTCGGCAAACCCCCAGTCGTTTTTGCACCGGGTCGCCCCGCCCCCCAGGGATAAGCTCTGTCCAAAGCACCGACGCTCCGGATCGGTCATACGCCCAGGGGACAAGCCTGATGAGCCCAGCCGAATTGCACGCCGACAGCATCGTCATCGACGGTCTGATCATCGCCAAGTGGAACCGCGAACTGTTCGAGGACATGCGCAAGGGCGGCCTGACCGCCGCCAACTGCACCGTGTCCGTGTGGGAAGGGTTCCAGGCCACGGTCAACAACATAGTCGCCAGCAACAACCTGATTCGCGATAACAGCGACCTGGTCATGCCGGTGCGCACCACCGCCGATATCCGCAAGGCCAAGGAGCAGGGCAAGACCGGCATCCTCTACGGCTTCCAGAACGCCCATGCGTTCGAGGACCAGATCGGCTACGTCGAGGTGTTCAAGCAGCTCGGCGTGGGCATCGTGCAGATGTGCTACAACACCCAGAACCTGATCGGCACCGGCTGCTACGAGCGCGACGGCGGCCTGTCCGGCTTCGGTCGCGAGGTCGTCGCCGAGATGAACCGCGTCGGCATCATGTGCGACCTGTCCCACGTCGGCTCCAAGACTTCCGAGGAAGTCATCCTCGAGTCGAAGAAGCCGGTGTGCTACTCGCACTGCCTGCCGTCCGGCCTGAAGGAGCACCCGCGCAACAAGTCCGACGAGGAGCTGAAGTTCATCGCCGACCACGGCGGCTTCGTCGGCGTGACCATGTTCGCCCCCTTCCTGGCCAAGGGCATCGACTCGACCATCGACGACTACGCCGAGGCCATCGAGTACGTGATGAACCTGGTCGGCGAAGACGCCATCGGCATCGGCACCGACTTCACCCAGGGCCACGGCCAGGACTTCTTCGAGTACCTGACCCACGACAAGGGCTACGCCCGCCGCCTGACCAACTTCGGCAAGATCGTCAACCCGCTGGGCATCCGCACCGTGGGCGAATTCCCCAACCTCACCGAGACCCTGCTCAAGCGCGGCATGCCCGAGCGCGTGGTGCGCAAGGTGATGGGCGAGAACTGGGTGCGCGTGCTGAAAGACGTCTGGGGCGAATAAGCGCCCCACTCGCAAACGAATACGACCCGTAGGGTGGATGACGCTCTTTTCATCCACCAGTCCACCGCACGGTGGCTCACCTCTGCGGTGGATGGATAAAGCGCCAGCTACGCGCCCCGATCCACCCTACACCTGACTTGAAATCGGAGTTATCCACATGGCCACCCACGCCCCCGAAATGCCCATCGCCGTCGACGACGAAACCGGCGTCTGGACCACCGACGCCCTGCCGATGCTCTACGTGCCGCGGCATTTCTTCGTCAACAACCACATGGGCATCGAGGAAGTGCTCGGCGCCGAGAAGTACGCCGAGATCCTCTACAAGGCCGGCTACAAGTCCGCCTGGCATTGGTGCGAGAAGGAAGCCGAGTGCCACGGCATCGAGGGCGCCGCGGTGTTCGAGCACTACATGAAGCGCCTGTCGCAGCGCGGCTGGGGCCTGTTCGAAACGCAGAAGCTCGACCTGGAAACCGGCTACGCCGAGGTCAAGCTCAAGCACTCGGCCTTCGTCTACGTG
Source organism: Pseudomonas sp. AOB-7 (assembly GCF_003696305.1). Lineage (GTDB taxonomy): Bacteria > Pseudomonadota > Gammaproteobacteria > Pseudomonadales > Pseudomonadaceae > Aquipseudomonas. Next base: position 256,082 of record NZ_RFFK01000007.1, read on the forward strand.
TACGGCAAGGTGAACCGCAAGGTCGACTACATGTTCACCGGCTGGTTCTCCGGCGCCATCGACCAGATCCTCGCCGCCAAGGGCAGCCCGATCCGCACCGTTACCGTGCAGGAATACAGCGGTGCCGAGGAAGGCCACGACGACGGCCTGTTCGTCACCCGGCCACTCTGAGTCACCCATAAGAAATGCGTGGGAGAGCCGCTAGAGCGCCTCCCACACCGCTAGAGCGCTTACCGTGAGGATGCCGTAATGGCCTTCGAAGCAATGTTCCAGCCGATCCAGATCGGCAAGCTGACCATCCGCAACCGCGTGCTGTCCACCGCGCACGCCGAGGTCTACGCCACCGACGGCGGCATGACCACCGAGCGCTACGTCAAGTACTACGAAGAGAAGGCCAAGGGCGGCATCGGCCTGGCCATCTGCGGCGGTTCCTCGGTGGTGGCCATCGACAGCCCGCAGGAGTGGTGGAGCTCGGTCAACCTGTCCACCGACCGCATCATCCCGCACTTCCAGAATCTGGCCGACGCCATGCACAAGCACGGCGCCAAGATCATGATCCAGATTACCCACATGGGTCGCCGCTCGCGCTGGGACGGCTTCAACTGGCCGACCCTGATGTCGCCCTCCGGCATCCGCGAGCCGGTGCACCGCGCCACCTGCAAGACCATCGAGCCGGAAGAGATCTGGCGGGTGATCGGCAACTACGCCCAGGCCGCCCGTCGGGCCAAGGAAGGCGGCCTGGACGGCGTCGAGCTGTCCGCCGTGCACCAGCACATGATCGACCAGTTCTGGAGCCCGCGGGTCAACAAGCGCACCGACGAATGGGGCGGCACTTTCGAGGGCCGCATGAAGTTCGGCCTGGAGGTGCTCAAGGCGGTGCGCGCCGAGGTGGGCCCGGACTTCTGCGTCGGCATGCGTATCTGCGGCGACGAATTCCACCCGGATGGCCTGTCCCACGAGGACATGAAGCAGATCGCCGCCTACTACGACGCCACCGGCATGATCGACTTTATCGGCGTGGTGGGTTCGGGCTGCGACACCCACAACACCCTGGCCAACGTCATCCCCAATATGAGCTACCCGCCGGAGCCCTTCCTGCACCTGGCGGCCGGCATCAAGGAAGTGGTCAAGGTGCCGGTGCTGCACGCGCAGAACATCAAGGACCCGAACCAGGCCACCCGTATCCTCGAAGGCGGCTACGTGGACATGGTCGGCATGACCCGCGCGCACATCGCCGACCCGCACCTGATCGCCAAGATCAAGATGGGCCAGGTCGACCAGATCAAGCAGTGCGTCGGCGCCAACTACTGCATCGACCGCCAGTACCAGGGCCTGGACGTGCTGTGCATCCAGAACGCCGCGACTTCCCGTGAATACATGGGCGTGCCGCACATCATCGAGAAATCCACCGGGCCCAAGCGCAAGGTGGTGATCGTCGGTGGCGGCCCGGCCGGGATGGAAGCGGCGCGCGTCGCCGCCGAGCGCGGCCACGACGTCACCCTGTTCGAGAAGAAGGATGCCCTGGGCGGCCAGATCACCACCGCTTCCAAGGCCCCGCAGCGCGACCAGATCGCCGGCATCACCCGCTGGTACCAGCTGGAGCTGGCGCGCCTAAACGTCGACCTGCGCCTGGGCACCGCCGCCGACGTGGCGACCATTCAGGACCTGCGCGCCGACATCATCGTGCTGGCCAACGGCGGCCATCCGTACCTGGAGCAGAACGAGCACTGGGGCGCGGCCGAAGGCCTGGTGGTGAGCAGCTGGGACGTGCTCGACGGCAAGGTGGCGCCGGGCAAGAACGTGCTGGTCTACGACACCATCTGCGAATTCACCGGCATGTCGGTGGCCGACTTCATGGCCGACAAGGGCTCGCAGGTCGAGATCGTCACCGACGACATCAAGCCGGGCGTGGCCATGGGCGGCACCAGCTTCCCGACCTACTACCGCAGCATCTACCCCAAGGAAGTGATCATGACCGGCGACATGATGCTGGAAAAGGTCTACCGCGAGGGCGACAAGCTGGTGGCGGTGCTGGAGAACGAATACACCGGCGCCAAGGAAGAGCGCGTGGTCGACCAGGTGGTGGTGGAGAACGGCGTGCGTCCGGACGAGTCGCTGTACTACGCGCTGAAGGAAGGCTCGCGCAACAAGGGCCAGATCGACGTCGAGGCGCTGTTCGCGATCAAGCCGCAGCCCTGCCTGGCCGAGACGGGCGACGGCTACCTGCTGTTCCGCATCGGCGACTGCGTGGCCCAGCGCAACACCCACGCGGCGATCTACGACGCGCTGCGGCTGTGCAAGGACTTTTAAGCCAACGCCTTCGGTGGTTGGACGGACGTAGGTTGGCGCTGAGGAACGAAGCCCAAGATCCGGTTCGCAGAACCGGCCTGCGGCATTGACCGAACACGGGGAGCGCTACGCGCTCCCCGTTGGGCTTTGCCAGCTCAGCGCCAACCTACAGGTCGCATTGTTTTCCGGTCCCGCGAAGGAGACCACGAGATGTTGAACACCCTACTGCCCATCCTGCTGTTCGCCGCCCTCGGCCTGGCCGTGCTCGGTGCCGGCAAGCGCTTCTTCATGTGGCGCCGCGGCCGACCGGCCCAGGTCGACTGGATCGGTGGCCTGCTGAAGATGCCGCGCCGCTACCTGGTGGACCTGCACCATGTGGTCGAGCGCGACAAGTACATGTCCAAGACCCATGTCGCCACCGCCGGCGGCTTCGTCCTGGCCGCCGTGCTGGCGATCCTCGTGCACGGTTTCGGCCTGCATAACCGCATCCTCGGTTTCGCCCTGCTGGCGGCCACGGTGCTGATGTTCGTCGGCGCCCTGTTCGTCGCCAAGCGCCGGCGCAACCCGCCGAGCCGGCTGTCGAAGGGCCCCTGGATGCGCCTGCCGAAGAGCCTGCTGATGTTCGCGGCGAGCTTCTTTATCGCCACCCTGCCGGTCGCCGGGATTCTGCCCGAGAATTTCGGCGGCTGGATTCTGGCCGCCGTGCTGGCCGTCGGCGTGGCCTGGGGCGTGTCCGAGCTGTTCTTCGGCATGACCTGGGGCGGGCCGATGAAGCACGCCTTCGCCGGTGCCCTGCACCTGGCCTGGCACCGCCGCGCCGAACGCTTCGGCGGCGGCCGTTCCACCGGCCTCAAGGCGCTGGATCTGGACGACCCCAAGGCGCCGCTGGGGGTGGAAAAACCCACCGATTTCACCTGGAACCAGCTGCTCGGCTTCGATGCCTGCGTGCAATGCGGCAAGTGCGAGGCGGCCTGCCCGGCCTTCGCCGCCGGCCAGCCGCTGAACCCGAAGAAGCTGATCCAGGACATGGTCATCGGCCTGGCCGGTGGCAACGACGCCCAGTTCGCCGGCAGCCCCTACCCGGGCATTCCGCTCGGCGAGCACAGCGGCGGCCCGCACCAACCCATCGTCGACCTCAACGGCAAGGCGCTGGTCGATGCCGAGACCCTGTGGTCCTGCACCACCTGCCGCGCCTGCGTCGAGGAATGCCCGATGATGATCGAGCACGTCGATGCCATCGTCGATATGCGCCGTCATCTCACGCTCGAGAAGGGCGCCACGCCGAACAAGGGCGCCGAGGTGCTGGACAACCTGATCGCCACCGACAACCCCGGCGGTTTCGCCCCCGGCGGCCGGCTGAACTGGGCGGCCGACCTCAACCTGCCGCTGCTTGCCGACAAGGGCGAAACCGACGTGCTGTTCTGGGTCGGCGACGGCGCCTTCGATATGCGCAATCAGCGCACCCTGCGCGCCTTCGTCAAGGTGCTCAAGGCCGCCGACGTCGACTTCGCCGTGCTCGGCCTGGAGGAACGCGACAGCGGCGACGTGGCCCGTCGTCTGGGCGACGAGGCGACCTTCCAGAGCCTGGCCAAGCGCAATATCGCCACCCTGAGCAAGTACCGCTTCAAGCGCATCGTCAGCTGCGACCCGCACAGCTTCCATGTGCTGAAGAACGAATACGGCGCCCTCGGCGGCCATTACCAGGTGCTGCACCACAGCACCTTTATCGACGAGCTGGTGCGCAAGGGTTCGCTCAACCTCGGCCAGAGCAAGGCCAGCAGCGTGACCTATCACGACCCCTGCTACCTGGGCCGCTACAACGGCGAGTACGAGGCGCCGCGCGCCGTGCTCAAGGCCATCGGTATCGAGGTGAAGGAGATGGAACGCTCCGGCTTCCGTTCGCGCTGCTGCGGCGGCGGCGGCGGCGCGCCGATCACCGACATCCCCGGCAAGCAGCGCATCCCCGACATGCGCATGGTCGACATCAAGGAGACCGGCGCCGAACTGGTGGCCGTCGGCTGCCCGCAGTGCACCGCGATGCTCGAAGGCGTGGTCGCCCCGCGTCCGGAAATCAAGGACATCGCCGAACTGGTCGCCGAGGTGCTGATCGAGCCCACCGAGGTGGCGGCAAAAAAGCCGGCAGCCAGGCGTGAACTGGCGGAGGTGCAGTGATGAAACGACAATCCCAGTGCATCCAGGAGGCCCAGGCATGAGCGACATAATCCGCCGCGACCCGCGCGCCGAATGGATCGCGCGCAACCGCCTGCACCCGCTGCATGCGGCCATGCAGAGCCAGAACCAGACCAGCTGGATGGGCCCCAACGGCCTGATGCGCAAGAACCCCCATGCCATCGCCGCCGGCTTTATCGGCCCGGCCGGGATCAAGCGCATCGACCGCTCCGGCGCCCAGCAGGGCGGCGGGCAGAAGCGCGGCGCGGCCAGCGCCGCGGTGCAGCTGCCGCTGCACCTGGTCGAGCAGCCGAGCCATATCATCGCCGTGGTGCCGGACATGGTCGGCGGCCGCCTGTCCAGCCACGACAAGGACCTGCTCGGCCTGGCCCGGCAACTGGCCGGCGATAGCGGTGCGGTGCTCGCCGTGCTGTTCGGCGAGGACAAGGAAAGCGCCTTCGACAGCGCCGGCGTCGACCGGCTGCTGCGCATCGCAGGCGAGACCTTCGACGGTTACGCCCCGGAAGCCCGGGTGCTGGCGCTGAGCGCAGTGGACGGCCAGTTCGCCCCGCGCCACTGGCTGCTGCCGGACAGCCGCACCGGCGGCGGCGAACTGGGCCGGCGCCTGGCCGCCAAGCTCGGCGAGCGCCCGGCCACCCGCGTCTGGCAGGTGGCGAACGAGCAGTGCATCGGCCGCGCCGGCGCCGGCCAGCAGGACATCCAACGCGCCCTGCCGCGGCTGATCCTGGCCGCCGCCGAGTGCGCCGAACCGGTCAGCGAGACCCGTCACGAGGCGCGCCCGGTGGAACTGGCCGCGCCGGTCGCACACAGCCTGACGCGCCTGCAGGACCTCGGCCCGGTGGCCGTGGACCCGGCGCAGATCCCCATGGCCGAGGCCGAGTTCATCCTCTCCGGCGGCAACGGGGTGAAGGACTGGGAGCTGTTCCACCAGGCCGCCGTCGCCCTCGGCGCCACCGAAGGCGCCTCGCGGGTGGCGGTGGACGACGGCTTTATGCCGCGCAACCGCCAGGTCGGCGCCACCGGCACCTGGGTCACCGCGCGGGTCTATATGGCCGTGGGCATCTCCGGGGCCATCCAGCACCTGCAGGGCATCGGCGCCTGCGACAAGGTGGTGGCGGTGAACCTGGACCCCGGCTGCGACATGATCAAGCGCGCCGACCTGTCGGTGATCGGCGATTCGGCGGCGATTCTCAAGGCGCTGCTCGAGCGGGTCGCCGCCTGGCGTCAGGAAGGCAAACGTGATGCGGCGTAGCCCGGATGACATCCGGGGTCACCACCATCTTTCCCGGATTGCATCCGGGCTACGGGGACAACATGACTGATCTGAATATCGTCGCCCTGGTCTCGCTCGGCGCCCACCCGACCTCCGGTCGCCCGCGCCGCGCCGAACAGGATTCCCGCGCGGTGGAACTGGGCCTGCGCCTGGCCGGGCAGCAGCTGCAGCTGCTGCATGCCGGCGACCCGCAGGCCGAGGCGCTACGCGGCTACCTGGGCATGGGCCTGGAGCAGCTCGACGTGCTCGAGCAGCCCGACGGCGCCGACGCCCTGCCGCTGCTGGTGGATTACCTGCAGGGCAGCCGCGTGCAGCTGGTACTCACCGGCAGCCAGGCGGAAACCGGCGAGGGCTCGGGCATGCTGCCATTCCTCCTGGCCGAGCGCCTGGGCTGGCCGATGCTGGTCGGCCTGGCCGAGGTGGAAAAGGTCGAGAACGGCGTGGCCCAGGTGCTGCAAGCCCTGCCACGCGGCCAGCGGCGCCGGCTCAAGGTGCGCCTGCCCTGCGTCGCCAGCGTCGACAACGCCGCCCCGGTGGCCCGGCAGAGCGCCTTCGGCCCGGCCCGGCGCGGCCTGATCGAAGCCCATGAAGTCGCGGTGGTGGACGACCCGCTGCTGGCCGAAGCCAGCCTGCTGCCGGCCAAGCCGCGCCCGAAGCGGCTCAAGGTGATCAAGGCCAAGAGCGGCGCCGAGCGGATGAAGGCGGCCACCGCCAAGGCCAGCGGCGGTGGCGGCCAGGTGCTCAAGGATGTCTCGCCGCAGGACGGCGCCGAGGCTATCTTCAAACTACTTATCGAGGAAGGCGTCCTACGTTGACGCCCCAAGCCCAGGAGCCACGACCATGATGCATGCCGACCTGATCGACCAGGAAGACTTCCGCGAACGCCTGGTGGCCCTGGGCCTGAGCATTCCCGCCGGCGCCAGCGCCGAGCAGGCCTGCGAGCTGGCCGTCAGCGGCCTCAGCCCGGAACGCGCCGTGGCCCTGCGCCGCCTGGTGGAGGAGCTGCTCGGCGGCAGCGCCACCCTGCTGCCCAACGTGCGCGAGGCGATCAGCCGCCATCTGCTGCCGGCGCTGGTGCCGAAGCCGGCTTCGGCTTGATCGATCCCGCGCCGTAGGGTGGGCTTCAGCCCACCAAGGCATATGTGGATGGGGTCAACCAAAATCCACAAGGGTGACGGTGAAGCCAGAGGGCCACAGAGTGGTGGGCTAAAGCCCACCCTACACCCGGCGCAGACGGCTTTAGCCGCGACGCCAAATAAAACGGGGCGCCACTGGCGCCCCGTTGACCTTGCCGCACCGTCTTACAGCAGGCGCACGCTGGCGAAGGTCGACTCGCCCTGGGCGCGGTTGAGCGCCAGCCCGGCGCTGGAATTGCCCTGCTGCTCGGGGATCGGCAGCAGCATCACCAGGTTGGCGCCCTGCTGGCCGGCACGCTCGTCGCGCGGCGGAATGCCGAAGTATTCGCGGTAACACTTGGAGAAGTGCGGGGTGGAGACGAAGCCGCACACCGAGGCCACCTCGATGATCGACATGCTGGTCTGCTTGAGCAGCTGGCGCGCACGGATCAGGCGCAGCTTGAGGTAATAGCGCGACGGCGAGCAGTGCAGGTACTTCTGGAACAGGCGCTCGAGCTGACGCCGCGAGATGTCGACGAAGCAGGCCAGTTCGTCGAGGTCGATGGGCTCCTCCAGGTTGGCCTCCATCAGCGCGACGATTTCCTGCAGCTTGGGCTGGTTGCTGCCGAGCATGTGCTTGAGCGGCACGCGCTGGTGATCCTGCTCGTTGCGGATGCGCTCGTAGATGAACATCTCGGAGATGCCAGCCGCCAGTTCGCGGCCATGCTGCTGGCCGATCAGGTGCAGCATCATGTCCATCGGCGCGGTGCCGCCGGACGAGGTATTGCGGTTGCGGTCGATGGAGAACAGGCGGGTGGTGATGGCGGCGCGGGGGAAGGCTTCCTGCATCGAGGCCAGGCATTCCCAGTGCACGCTGCAGTCATAGCCGTCGAGCAGACCGGCCTTGGCCAGCGCCCAGCTGCCGGTGCACACCGCGCCGAGCTGGCGGCCCTGGCGCGCCTGCTTCTGCAGCCAGCAGATGTGCTCGCGCCTGACGCTGTGCTGGATGTCGATGCCGCCGCAGACGATCACCGCGTCCAGCGCCGGCGCGTTGTCCAGCGCCGCGTCCGGGGTGATCTTCAGGCCGTCGCTGGCGCTGACCGGCTGGCCGTCGTGGGTCAGGGTGTGCCAGCGGTACAGCTCCTTGCCGGACAGCTGGTTGGCCATGCGCAGGGGTTCCACTGCCGAGGCGAGGGAGATCAGGGTGAAGTTGTCCAGCAGCAGGAAGCCGATGGACTGGGCGACACGGTTCTGGGGCTGGGCCCCTGGGGCGAACTGCGACATCGATGAAACCCTCACGCTAAGCACGGTGAGAAGCCCGACTGAGCGAGCTTCCATTGTTGTTATGACGCTGGTCGTAGGAACCAGTCAGCTATCCATGCTTAGGCAAAGAGCATGCCTAAATTGATTGAGCGTTCAATAAAAATATCGCCGTCGATGCAGGGCGCATCCGGCGGGCTTTTCCAGGCTGTCGACGAACCTCCTGAACAGGCTCGCAGGCCCCTTGGCACGGGGCCTTGAGCATTTCGGTAGCACTCTGCGTGGCGAGCGCTACGCCAGGCCCTGGCCGGTGTAACGGCCAGGCGGTAACAGCAGAGACCAGTAGGTCACTTTTCAGCCATTTCCGCAATTACCGTTCGCACCAAAAGCCGGCACCGCGACTCGCCAACCCCTGGCCGGCGCACCAGCACGGTTCAGCATTCGATGGCGCTGACCGCCAGGCCGCCACGCGAGGTTTCCTTGTACTTGTCGTGCAT
>NZ_RFFK01000008.1 GCF_003696305.1 Pseudomonas sp. AOB-7
TCAGCTACAGCCTGCCGCTCTGGTAAGGCCGCGCCCACGCATTGCGCTTACTCCTCGTGAAAGCCTTGCCGGGCCAGCGTGGCCCGGCCTTTTTCCCGGCAAGCGAGAGCGGTGCGCCGTGGCCGCTGCACCTTCATCTCAAACGACAAGGAACCCCAAGATGCTCAGTGGAAAGACCGCCCTGATCACCGGCTCGACCAGCGGCATCGGCCTCGGCATCGCCGAGGTGCTGGCGCGCAACGGCGCCAACGTGATTCTCAACGGCTTCGGCGACTGGCAGGCCGCGGCCGAGCAGCTGGCCCGCCACGACGGGCGCATCGGCTACCACGCCGCCGACCTCGCCGACCCGGTGCAGATCGAGGCGCTGTTCGACTACGCCCACCGCGAGTTCGGCCGGGTCGATATCCTGGTCAACAACGCCGGCATCCAGCACGTCGCGCCGCTGCAGGACTTCCCGGCCGAGCGCTGGGACGCGATCCTCGCGCTCAACCTCAGCGCGGTATTTCATTGCACGCGCCTGGCCCTGCCCGACATGCGCGCGCAGGACTGGGGGCGCATCGTCAACATCGCCTCGGTGCACGGCAGCGTCGGCTCCCTCGGCAAGGCGGCCTACGTCGCGGCCAAGCACGGCGTGCTCGGCCTGACCAAGGTGGTGGCGCTGGAAACCGCCCTGAGCGGCGTCACCTGCAATGCCATCTGCCCCGGCTGGGTGCTCACCCCGCTGGTGCAGCGGCAGATCGACGCGCGCATCGCCGCCGGCGAGTCACCCGAGCAGGCACGCACGGCGCTGCTGGCGGAGAAGCAGCCGTCGCAGGCTTTCGTCACCCCGCAGCAGCTGGGCGAGCTGGCGCTGTTCCTCTGCAGCCCGGCGGCGCAGCAGGTGCGCGGCGCGGCCTGGAACATCGACGGCGGCTGGCTGGCGCAGTGAGACGCTACGGGCTGGCGGGAATCTCGCGCGGCTGAGGCTCGTCGCGTTCGGCGACGAAGGCCACCGGCTTTGAGCCGTCGGCATTGAGCTGGAGAATGCGCTCGGGCCGGCCCTGCTCGTCGAAGAACACCTGGCCGAGGCCGGCGCCGTTCCACAGGCGTTCGCCGGCGCGGCTGCGCTCGGGGATCAGCGGGCTGACGCGCATGCGCCGGCGCTTGGTCAGCCAGTTCAGCGGCGACCAGGGCGCGTAGAGCCAGCGGTTGAGGCGGTCGAACCAGTCCAGCAGGCGCGGCGGGAACTCGTTCTTGATGCCGCTGCTGGTGATCTGCCAGATGGTCGGGCTGGCGCGCTTGTGGCGGATGCTCACGCGGTAGACGAAGGAGTAGTGCACGTCGCCGGAGAGCACGACGAAATCCCCCGGCGTGCGCGAGTGGCGGAAGATGTTGAGCATCACGCTGGCCGCGCCGCGGTGGGCCATCCAGTTCTCCGCGTCGACCAGCAGCGGGTGGCCGGCGTAGGTGAACAGCTTCTGGATGCCCTCGATCAGCTTGACCCCGAACATCGGCGCCGGCGAGACGATGATGCAGGCCGGGTGATCGAGCAGCGCCTGCTGGAATTCGCACAGCGCCTCCCAGTCCATCAGCCCGGACGGCCGCGACAGGCGGCCCTCGCTGCGCCAGCGGCGGGTGCGGGTGTCCAGCACCAGCAGCGCCGGGGTGGTCGGCAGCACGTAGTGCCAGTGCTGGAACTGCAGCAGGGCGTCGATCAGCGCGTCCTGCGCCCGGGCGTCGAGCTGGTCGTCCTGGCGCTGCTGCAGCAGCTCGCCGCAGGCGTGCAGCGGCTCCGCGAAGGCATCCGGGTCGTTGCCCCAGCCCTGGCACAGCAGGTAGGCGAGCAGGGCGTTGCCGATGATGCGCTTGGAGAAGGGGTGACCGTAGGCGGTCTGCTCCCAGCGCGCGGAAAGGTTCCAGTCGTCGGTGACGTCGTGGTCGTCGAAGATCATCAGCGTCGGCAGGTGCGCCAGCACCCGCGCCACCTGGCCGAGCGACTGGCGGAAGGCCGCGATACACGGCCGCTGCTCGGCGTAGCGGCGCTGCTGCTCGGCGTCCAGCGGCGGCTGCTCTTCCTCGATCAGGCTCCAGGGCACGGGCGACCAGACCAGCAGGTACATGGCGATCATCTCGGCGAAGGTCACCAGGTGGTTGTCGGCGTTGCTGCTGGTGAAGATCGGCTTCTCCACCCCGCCGAAGAACTTGTCGCGCAGGGTCTGGTTGCTCTTCAGCGCCGGCAGCAGCTCGGCGCGCCGGTAGTAGCCGACCGGGTCGGCGTACAGCGCCTGGCTGCCTGTGACCACCGCGCCCTCGAGGCGCTCGTCGAACAGGCCGAGGCGGGCGATCAGCTGGTGGATGGCGCACAGCATCGGCCCGGCGACATCGTCGACGTAGACCTGGTCGCCGCTCATCAGCAGCAGCGCCGGGCGCTGCGCCGCCTCGGGCTGCGCGGCCAGCAGGCGGTCGGCGCAGAGCAGGCCGTCGGCCGCGCTGTGGTGCGGCTTGCGGCAGGAGCCGTGGAGCAGCTGGTCGATGCGCGCCTTGAGCACGAAGTCGGCGCGGCTGCGGCCGTCGTACAGCAGATGCGGCGCCCAGTCGGCCAGGCCGCGCGGCGCCGGGTCGCCGAGAATTTGCAGGTCGTAGGCGATGCGCACGTCCTGCGGCAGGGGCTGCGTCAGCGCCAGGTCGATCAGGTGCAGCACGGCGTGGCGGCCCAGCGGCAGCTGCCGGCAATGCTCGTCGAGGGCGTGCCGCTGCTCGGCCTCGCCCTCGGGCTGCAGGCACAGCTGCAGCCTCAGCGGTCGGCTGGCCACCAGCCACAGCACCAGGCGGCCGGGTTCCAGGCGGCGCAGCAGCGGGCCGGCGAGTATCTCGGGGAGGGTGGAGGCGGCGGTGGACGGCATCGGACGGCAGACTCGGTCAAGTGGACAGGTTATCGACAGTGGCACAGCGCCAGCGGTTCAGCCGGCGACCCGGCGCAGGCGTTCGAGGTCGAGCACTTCGATCTCGCCGTAGCTCAGGCGCACGATGCCCTGGGCCTCCAGCTCCTTGAGAATCTGGTTGGTGGTCTGCCGGGACACCGCCAGCATCAGCGCCAGCTGTTCCTGGGCCAGATGCAGCACCCGCCGCGGCTCGCCCTCGCCGTAGTTCTCGGCGATCAGCAGCAGGCGCCGGGCCAGGCGCGGCGCGGCCGGCAGCAGGCTCATCTCCTCCAGGGCGATAAACGCCAGGCGCAGCTTCTGGCTCATCAGCAGGGCGAAGTCGCGCCAGTAGCGCGGCTGCGCCTCGAGCAGGGCGAGCAGCTCGGCCTGGGGCAGCAGCAGCAGGCTGCTGGCGCTTTCGGCGAAGGCGTCGTGGGTGCGCGGCAGGCCATCGAACAGGGAGATCTCGCCGAACCAGTAGGGCGGCTCGACCAGGGTCAGCAGCGCCTCCTTGCCGCTCTCGCTGACCGCGCCGATGCGCATCGCCCCCTCGACCACCGCATACAGCCCGCTGGGCTTGTCGCCGCGGCGGAACAGGCGCTGGCCGGGTTGCAGCTGCAGCACCTGGGCCATGTCCAGCAGCGCGCCCTGCAGCTCGCCGGGCAGGCCGGCGAACCAGTGGCCCTGCTGCAGGCGGGCGAGGAAGGAGTGGGGGTCGTGCATCGAGGCTCCTTGGGCTTTGTCGCCTAGCTGACAGAGTGGCGGACGAGCGGGGCGCGATGATGCCAGGGCCTGTCGTGAAAAAGGACCGCAACCACATGAAAACCCTAGTCGATCACCTGGCCCAATATGCGGCCTACCACCGTGACCGGCGCAATATCGCCAGTCATTTCATCGGTATTCCCATGATAGTGCTGGCGGTGGCGGTGCTGCTGTCGCGCCCCGGCTTCGAGCTGCTCGGCCTGTGGCTGGCGCCGGCGACGCTGCTGGCACTGGCCTCGGCCCTGTTCTACCTGCGCCTGGACACCCGCTTCGGCCTGCTCATGAGCCTGCTGCTGGGGCTCTGCCTGTGGGCCGGCGCGGCCCTGGCGGCGGCCTCCACCGCGCTGTGGCTGAGCGCGGGCATCGGCCTGTTCGTGGTCGGCTGGATCATCCAGTTCGTCGGTCATTACTACGAGGGGCGCAAGCCGGCCTTCGTCGACGATATCACGGGGCTGGTGATCGGCCCGCTGTTCGTCGCCGCCGAGGCGGCCTTCCTGCTCGGCCTGCGCAAGGAGGTGGAGCGGGCGGTGGTGGACATCGCCGGGCCGACCTGCATCCGCGAGAAGAAGTCGCTGGCCTGATCTCAGGCTGCGCCGTGCGTACCCTCCAGGCGGTGCGCACGGCGCAGCCTAAGGCTCTAGAACATCGCCATCCACTGCGCGGTCAGCGAGCGCGCGTGGCGATCCACGGTGATCGGCGCGAAGGGCCGGCCGGAGACGCTTTCCAGGGCATTGCTCTGGCTGTTCATGTCGGCCAGGGCGGCGCGCAGGTAACTCCAGCGGGTCTGCAGCTTGCTCAGCTGCGGGTTGGCCTTCTTGTCCAGGGCCCCCAGCTCGGCATCGATGGCCGGCAGCAGCAGGCGTTCGTCCTGGCCCAGGTAGGTATCGGGTTGCTCGCGGGCGATCTCGAAGGTGCCCAGGTAGGCACGGCTGAGGTACTGCACGCCGAGGTACTCGACCTTGGCCGCCAGCTCGCTCTGCCCCTCGCCGCCCGGCAGGGCGCGGGCGGCGCTGAGGAAATCGCGCAGGGCGCGGCTGAGGTCTTCCGGGAAACGCCAGGGCACGTTCTCCTCGCCGGGGCCATAGGAAACACCGGCGCGCAGTTGGGTAACAAGGGTCTGGTGGGCGTTGGAGAGTTCGGCGCTGCCCTGCGGCAGGCTCTGCATGGCCCCGGCCAGAGCGGCCAGGTCGGCTTCCAGGCGTTGCTGATGAACCTTCTGGAAGCCTTCGCCGCGTAACAGCATGAGGCTGCTGGTAGCACGGCTGGCATGCACCTGAATCTGTTCCTGGGGGCTGACCGCTTCGGCGAAGGCCAGTGGCGAGAGCCCGGCGAAGAGCCCGAGCGTCCAGAGAAAAACGTGGCGCAACAATGCTTTACAGCGCATCCGGGGTGCTCCTTGTTATTGTTGTGAGCGGGCGGCGTCAAAGGCGCAGCGTCAAGACTACTGCGTCGCAGGCCGCGAAGCATGACCCGAAAGTGTGATTTCGTCGGAAAAAGGCCGGCGGCGCGGCAGAGCGGCCGTTGCAGAAGCCCGTGCGCCGGTGGCCGCTACGGCCGCCCGGCCAGTTCGCGCAGATAGGCCGCGGTGAAGGCGTCGGCGGGGAAGAAGGTTTCCAGCGCCAGCTCGGCCAGGGTCACGTCGTTGGGCGTGCCGAACACCGTGATGGTGCTGATCAGGCTCAGCACGCCGCGTTCGCTGTGCAGCTGCAGGGGCACCAGTACGGCGTCGCTCGGCGGCGCGGCGACTTCCGCCGGCGCGGGGTAGCCGCGCAGCTCTTCGAGCAGGGCAAACAGGCTGTCGTCGCCGCTGATTTCGGCATCGCGCTGCAGGCGCATCAGCAGGTGCGCGCGCCACAGCGCCAGGTTGGCGATGCGCGGCGCCAGGCCCTCGGGGTGCAGCGACAGGCGCATCACGTTGAGCGGCGGGCCGAGCAGGAACGCCGGCATGCCGGCGAGGAAGGCGCCCACGGCGGCATTGGCCGCCAGCAGATTCCACTGCCGGTCGATGGCCAGCGCCGGGTAGGGTTCGTGGGCCTTGAGCAACTGCTCGATGGCCTGGCGCGCCGGCGCCAGCGCCGGGTCGGCCAGGTCGTGCTGGCTGTACAGCGGCGCGTAGCCGGCGGCGCCGAGCAGGCGGTTGCGTTCGCGCAGGGGAATCTCCAGCTGCTCGGCCAGGTGCAGCAGCATGTCGCGGCTGGGCTGGGCGCGGCCGGTTTCGACGAAGCTCAGGTGGCGGGTGGAAATCTCCGCCTCGCAGGCGAGGTCGAGCTGGCTGAGGCGGCGCCGCTGGCGCCATTGGCGCAGCAGGGCGCCGGCGGTCTGGGAATCGTTCATGGTCAGCACGATAGTCCAGCGGCGTCATGCCGGCCATTACCTGGCAGGTAATCGACGCCCGGCACGATTCGGCGAAATCTGTGCGCCAGGCACCGCTCCGGTGCCGCCTTCTGGAGGATTCGCCATGAACGCACTGCAACCTTCTCCGCTGCTGCGCAATGCCCTGCTGGTCGACGGCCTGCTTAGCGGCGTCACCGGCCTGCTGCTGGTCCTGGCCGCCGGCTGGCTGGGCGCCTTTCTCGAACTGCCGCGTATGCTCCTGCTGGTCGCCGGCAGCGCGCTGCTGCCGTTTGCCGCCATGCTGGTATGGCTGGCCAACCGCGCCGAACTGAGCCGCCCGGCGGTGTGGGCGGTGCTCGCGGTCAATGTCGTCTGGGTGATCGACAGCCTGCTGTTGCTGGTGATCGGCTGGGTCTCGCCGAACCTGTTCGGCTACGCCTTCGTCGTCGCCCAGGCGGTGGCGGTGGCGCTGCTCGCCGAGCTGCAGTGGTATGGGCTGAAGTATTCGCGGGCGGCGACGCTCTGAGAGCCCGGCGGCCACCGCGAAGCCCAGGCTGCGCGGTAGCCGCCCGGCCTTAGGCCGTCGGCTGCCCGGCCTTGGGCTTGAAGTACAGCGTCTCGCCGCGGCTCAGGCCGGCCAGGCTGAGGTGGTCCTTGGCCACTTCCGCTTCGATCGGCTCCGCTTGGCCGGCAACCTTGAGGGTCACCCGGGTGATGGCGCCGAGCGGGCGGATGTCGCGTACCTCGCCGGCCTGGTGGCCTTCCTCGGCCTGGCGCGAGAGGTGGATCTCGTGCGGGCGGAACAGCACATGATGGTCGCCCTCGCCGACATAGAGGCGGTTGGCGTCGCCGAGGAAGTGGTAGACGAAGTCGCTGGCCGGGTGCTCGTAGACCTCGGCCGGCGAGCCGATCTGTTCGATCACGCCCTTGTTCATCACCACGATGCGGTCGGCCACTTCCATGGCTTCTTCCTGGTCGTGGGTGACGAACACGCTGGTCAGGTGCACGTCCTCGTGCAGGCGCGCCAGCCAGCGGCGCAGCTCCTTGCGCACCTTGGCGTCGAGGGCGCCGAACGGCTCGTCGAGCAGCAGCACGCGCGGTTCCACCGCCAGGGCGCGGGCCAGGGCGATGCGCTGGCGCTGGCCGCCGGAGAGTTGCTCGGGGTAGCGGTCGCCGAGCCAGTCGAGCTGCACCAGGTCGAGCAGTTCGTGCACCTTGCGCTTGATCACCTCTTCGCTCGGGCGCTGGCCCTTGGGCTTCATGCGCAGGCCGAAGGCGACGTTGTCGAACACCGTCATATGGCGGAACAGCGCGTAGTGCTGGAACACGAAGCCGACGTTGCGATCGCGCACGTCGTGGTTCGACACGTCCTCGCCATGGAACTGGATGCTGCCGCTGTCCGGGGTTTCCAGGCCGGCGATGATGCGCAGCAGGGTGGTCTTGCCGCAGCCGGAGGGGCCGAGCAGGGCGACCAGCTCGCCGCTCTGGATGTTCAGGTTGATGTCGCTCAGCGCCTTGAACGCATTGAAGTTCTTGCTGACGTTGCGGATTTCGATGCTCATGGCTTATTCCTCGCCGGCGCTGGCTTTCAGGCGGTTGATACGGGACTCGCTCCACTGCTTGAGCAGCAGGATCAGCAGCGCCAGCAGCAGCAGCAGGCTGGCCACGCTGAAGGCGGCGACGTGGTTGTATTCGTTGTAGAGAATCTCGACGTGCAGCGGCAAGGTGTTGGTGTAGCCGCGGATATGCCCGGACACCACCGACACCGCGCCGAACTCGCCCATGGCCCGCGCGGTGCACAGCACCACGCCGTAGATCAGGCCCCATTTGATGTTGGGCAGGGTCACGTGCCAGAACATCTGCCAGCCGTTGGCACCGAGCAGGCGCGCGGCCTCTTCCTCCTGCGTGCCCTGCTCCTGCATCAGCGGGATCAGCTCGCGGGCGACGAAGGGCACGGTGACGAAGATGGTGGCGAGAACGATGCCCGGCAGGGCGAAGATGATCTGGATGTCGTGCTCTCGCAGCCAGGGGCCGAAGAAGCCCTGGGCGCCGAACAGCAGCACGTAGATCAGCCCGGCGATCACCGGCGACACCGAGAACGGCAGGTCGATCAGGGTCACCAGCAGGCTCTTGCCGCGGAACTCGTACTTGCTCACGCACCAGGCGGCGGCCACGCCGAACACCAGGTTGAGCGGCACGGCGATGCCGACGGCGAGCAGGGTCAGTTTCAGCGCGCTGAGCGCATCGGGCTCGAGGATCGCGGCGACGAAGGTGCCTGCGCCCTGCTTGAGCGCCTCGCTCGCCACCACCAACAGCGGCAGCAGCAGGAAGAAGGCGAACACCAGCCAGGCCGCCAGGATCAGCAGGCGCCGGCCCAGGGCGTTGCCGCGACGGGCGGCGTTGTTGACGGCACTGGCCGTCAGGGTCGTGGAAGTCATGCCCGGCTCCTCAGGAACGGCTGATGCGGCGCTGCAGCAGGTTGATCAGCAGCAGCAGGATGAACGACACCACCAGCATCAGCACGCCAATGGCGGTGGCGCCGGCGTAGTTGTACTGGTCCAGTTGCACCATGATCAGCAGCGGCAGAATCTCGGTCTTCATCGGCATGTTGCCGGCGATGAAGATCACCGAGCCGTACTCGCCGACGCCGCGGGCGAAGGCCAGGGCGAAGCCGGTCAGCCAGGCCGGCAGCAGTGCCGGCAGCAGCACGTGGCGAGCCACCTGCAGCGGCTTGGCGCCCAGGCAGGCGGCGGCTTCCTCGACCTCGCGGGGGATGTCGGCCAGCACCGGCTGGATGGTGCGCACGACGAAGGGCAGGGTGACGAAGGTCAGCGCCAGGGTGATGCCCAGCGGGGTGTAGGCGATCTTGAAACCCAGGGACGTGGCGAACTGGCCGATCAAACCGTTGGGCGCATAGAGCGCGGTCAGGGCGATACCGGCCACCGCGGTGGGCAGGGCGAACGGCAGGTCGATCATCGCCTCGATGATCTTGCGGCCGGGGAAGGTGTAACGCACCAGCACCCAGGCCAGCAGGGTGCCGATCACACCGTTGATCACGGCGGCGAGCAAGGCGGTGCCGAAGCTGAGCTTCAAGGCGGCCAGCACGCGTGGCGAGGAAATGATTGCCCAGAACTGTTCCCAGGTGAGCTGGGCGGCGTGGACGAACATGGCACCCAGGGGAATCAGCACCAACAGGCTGAGGTACACCAGGGTGTAACCCAGCGTCAGCCCGAAGCCGGGTATGACGGGGGAAGTACGGCGAGACATGGCCTGTCCTTAAATCGGTTGGCGTTGGAACGCTCTAACAAACCAAGGGTGGGCAGGCTTCAGCCCCACCCACCCTTGCGCATCACTGGGCCTGGTAGATCTGGTCGAACACGCCGCCGTCGTTGAAGAACTTCGGCTGCGCGGTTTTCCAGCCGCCGAAGTCACCGTCGATGGTCACCAGCTTGAGCTGCGGGAACTGCTGGGCGAACTCGGCGGCAATCGCCTGGTTGCGCGGGCGGTAGAAGTGCTTGGCGGCGATGCGCTGGCCTTGCTCGCTGTACAGGTAGTTCAGGTAAGCCTCGGCGACCTGGCGCGTGCCCTTCTTGTCGACGTTCGCATCGACCACGCTCACTGGCGGTTCGGCGAGGATCGACAGCGACGGCGCGACGATCTCGAAGTTCTCCCCGCCTTCTTCCTTGAGCGCCAGGAAGGCCTCGTTCTCCCAGGCCAGCAGCACGTCGCCGATGCCGTTGTTGACGAAGGTGATGGTCGAGCCGCGCGCCCCGGTATCCAGCACCGGCACGTTCTTGTAGAGCTTCTCGGTGAAGGCCTTGGCCTCGGCTTCGCTGCCGTACTTCTGCTGGGCGTAGGCCCAGGCGGCGAGGAAGTTCCAGCGCGCGCCGCCGGAGGTCTTCGGGTTGGGGGTGATCACTTCCACGCCCGGCTTGACCAGGTCGTCCCAGTCCTTGATGCCTTCGGGGTTGCCCTTGCGCACCAGGAACACGATGGTCGAGGTGTAGGGGGTGCTGGCGTCCGGCAGGCGCTCCTGCCAGTTCTCCGGGATCAGCTTGCCGAGCTTGTACAGCTCGTCGATGTCGCCGGCCAGGGCCAGGGTCACCACGTCGGCGCGCAGGCCGTCGATCACCGCGCGGGCCTGCTTGCCCGAGCCGCCATGGGACTGCTGGATGGTCACCGCCTCGTTGCCCTGGGCCTGCCAGTGCTGGTTGAAGGCGGCGTTGAATTCGCTGTAGAGCTCGCGCGTCGGGTCGTAGGACACGTTGAGCAGGGTCTGGGCGGCGGCGGCCGGGCCGGCGATCAGGGCACTGGCCAGCGCGGCCAGGGCAAAACGACGAATGGACATGGTGCAGCTCCTAACTGGATTTTTATCTTGGTTCTGGTTCGTGGCGGTCAGTCGCACATTCGCGGGCGACAGCAACGGTGGCGGTGCGTGTTCATGGCTGGGCGCTTTTCATGGTCACGCCCTCCGGTGGTCCAGTCGGGCTGCTTGCTTGGTTCAGGCGTTCTTGCTGCCGGGCGGCTGCAGGCGAAACTTTTCCTTGCGTTCGATCTGCACCACCTGGCCGTTGTGCACGGTGATTTCCACCGAGCCGAATTTCAGGCCCTGCAGGGCAGTCTGGATCTCGCGGAGGATCACGGCTTCGTCCTGGCCTTCGAGGTTTCTCAGCGTCGCGGTCATTTCCAGGTTCCTAGGTTGTCGGGCGCCGCAGCGTCTGGCTGGCGTGGAGCGGATAGTAGAGAGGCCGAAATATTCTTAAAAATATTGTTTAAGAACATTTATAGATCTTTTTGGAATATTTAGATTTCCGACTTAATGGAATAAGCAAATAAATTCTTATTCTTTTTAGAGTTGATCCATGCTGCCTAGACTGGCGCCATTCGACTTCAGGAGGTGCCGTCATGGGCAGCGAAGCAATCCGTTATCTGATCCTGCCGGGCTGGCAGGGCTCGCCCGAGGAGCACTGGCAGAGCCATTGGCAGCGCAGCCTGCCGAACAGCGCGCGAGTAGAGCAGGCCGACTGGCTCAACCCCCGACGTGGCGATTGGGTGGCGGCGCTGAGCCTGGCCGTGGCGGCCGATCCGCGCCCGACCATCCTCATCGCCCACAGCCTGGGGTGCGTCACCGTGGCGCATTGGGCGGCGCAGGCACCGCTCGAGCTGCTGCGCCGGGTGCGTGGCGCCTTGCTGGTGGCGCCGGCCGATGTCGAGCGGCCCGATTGCCCCGAAGCGCTGCGGAACTTCGCGCCCATTGCGCGCGATCTGCTGCCATTTCCCAGCCTGCTGATCGGCTCCGACAACGACGCCGCGGCCAGCGCCGCGCGGGCCCTCGAGCTGGCCCGGCAGTGGGGCAGCGAAGCGGCGATCCTGCGCGGTGCCGGGCATATCAACGTCAAGTCCGGGCATCGCCACTGGGAGCAGGGCTTCGGCTATCTGTATCGCCTGCAGGGGCGGATCGAGCAGCAGGCGCGGTTGCGCGCCTGATTGGTCAGCCCTAGACACTCTTCGAGGCGGGATCGGGCCAGGCAGCCGCCCGCCTCATTTTTATTCGCGTACAGGCTGCGCCGAGTGAGGTGCGGCTTTGGAGCTGCACGTTATGAGTTTTCCACCGAACCTCTCACCGCCGCTGACCTTTGCCGAGTCGGACAAGAGCCCGCTGAGCATCCGCGCCAAGGCGCTGGTGTTCGTCGACCCGCGCTCGCGCCAGCTGCGCGAGCGCGCCGAGGCCCTGGCGCCGGGCAATCAGGCGCTGCTGATCCGCGGCGAGACCGGCACCGGCAAGGAGCTGCTGGCCCGCTACATCCACCGCCACAGCGAGCGCGGCGGGCTGTTCGTGGCGGTGAGCAGCGGCGCCATCAGCCCGCAATGGGGCGAGGCCGAGCTGTTCGGTCACGTCGCCGGCGCCCATGTCGGTGGCGCCAGCAGCCGCGCCGGCTGGTTCGGCTCGGCCAACGGCGGCACGCTCTACCTGGACGAGATCGCCGACCTGCCGCGGCCGCTGCAGGGCAAGCTGCTCGCCGCGCTGGAAACCCGCGAGCTGTACCGCGTCGGCGCCGGTCAGGCGTTGCCGGTGGACGTCAGGCTGGTGGCGGCCAGCAGCATCGATCTGGCCCGCGCGGTGGCCGCCGGCACCTTCGACGAGCGCCTGTACGCCTACCTGGGCGACGGCCTGCTCGAGCTGCCGGCGCTGCGCCAGCGGGTCGGCGACATCCTGCCGCTGGCCGAGTATTTCCTCGGCAGCCATGCCCAGCGCCTGGGCCTGGCCATCCCGCCGATCAGCTCCGCAGCGCAGAGCGTGCTGGAGGCGCATCCCTGGCCGGGCAACACCCGCGAGCTGGAGAACGTCATCCACTTCGCCCTGCTGCTGGCCGGCAGCGCCGAGATCGGCGCCGAGCACCTGCAGCTGCCCGGCACGCCGTAACTGGCGACGCTCGCCGTAGCCCGGATGCAATCCGGGAAATCCTTCGAACGCCCCCGGATTGCATCCGGGCTACGGCGCGAGCAGCGACACCGATTTCACCTGCGCCCACAGCGCCTGGCCGGCCTGGATGCCGAGCTGGTCGAAGGAGTAGCGGGTGATCCGCGCCAGCAGGCGCTGCTCGCCCAGGCGCAGGGTCAGCAGCACCTGGGCGTCGAGGGCGCGCCAGTCGTCCACCGTCACCGGCAGCAGGTTGAGCAGGCTGCTGCCCTCGGCGCGTTGCAGGCCGAGGCTGACGTCGCGCGCCTTGATCTTCACCCGCACCCCATGGCCGACCGGCAGCGCCGCATGCGGCAGGCGCAGGCGCGCCTCGCTGCCGGGCAGATGCAGCTCCAGCAACTGGTAGGCGGCGTCGTGGCCCGCCACCCGGCCGTCGATCACCGCCTCGGCGTCGTCTTCCAGGGCGAAGGGCAGGTCGGCGCGCAGCAGGGTTTCCTTGAGCGGGCCGCTGGCGCGCACCTGGCCTTCGTCGAGCAGCACCAGGTGGTCGGCCAGGCGCGCCACCTCGTCCGGCGCGTGGCTGACGTAGAGCACCGGAATCTCCAGCTCCTGGTGCAGGCGCTCCAGATACGGCAGCAC
This sequence comes from Pseudomonas sp. AOB-7, assembly GCF_003696305.1. Classification (GTDB taxonomy): domain Bacteria; phylum Pseudomonadota; class Gammaproteobacteria; order Pseudomonadales; family Pseudomonadaceae; genus Aquipseudomonas. The sequence goes on from NZ_RFFK01000008.1 coordinate 13,057, forward strand.
CTCCAGCTTGCGCTTGAGATCGAGCGAGGCCAGCGGCTCGTCCATCAGCAGCAGGCGCGGGCTGGTCAGCAGGGCGCGGGCGATGCCGACGCGCTGGCGTTCGCCGCCGGACAGGCCGGCCGGCAAACGCTCGAGCAGATGACCGATGCCGAGCAGCTCCAGCGCCTGCTCCAGCGCCACCTGGCGCTGCGCGGCGGGGATGCGGCGTTGGCCGTACTCCAGGTTGCGCCGCACGCTGAGGTGGGGGAACAGGTTGGCGTCCTGGAACACGTAGCCGATGGCGCGCCGGTGCGCCGGCAGGAAATGGCCGCTGGCGCTGTCCTGCCACAGCTCGCCGGCCACCTGCAGATAGCCCTGCTGCGGGCGATCCAGGCCGGCGAAGCAGCGCAGGCAACTGGTCTTACCCGAACCGGAATGGCCGAACAGGGCGCTGACGCCGCGGCCCGGCAGGTCGAGGTCGACGTCCAGGCGAAAGCCCGGGTGCTGCACCACGAAGCGCGCGCGAATGCGCCCGTCGTCCGTCACGGCGGGGGCCGCGGGTCTGGCGAAAGCGAACATCACCACAGCCTCGCTTTGCCGGCGCGCCCGGAGTAGAGCGCGAGCAGCACGATAAAGGAGAACAGCACCATGCCGCCGGCCAGCCAGTGGGCCTGGGCGTAGTTCATGGTTTCCACGTGGTTGTAGATCTGCACCGAGGCCACCTGGGTCTTGCCGGGGATATTGCCGCCGATCATCAGCACCACGCCGAACTCGCCGACGGTATGGGCGAAGCCGAGCACCGCGGCGGTCATCAGGCCGGGGCGGGCCAGCGGCAGCACCACGCTGAAGAAGGCGTCCCAGGGCCCCGCGCGCAGGGTCGCGGCGGCCTCCAGCGGGGCGCGGCCGATGGCCTCGAAGGCGTTCTGCAGCGGCTGCACGACGAAGGGCAGCGAGTAGAACACCGAGGCGATCACCAGGCCGGTGAAGCTGAAGGTGAAGGTGCCCAGGCCGAGGCTCTGGGTCAGCTGACCGATGAAACCGTTGGGCCCCATGCTCACCAGCAGGTAGAAGCCGATCACCGTCGGCGGCAGCACCAGCGGCAAGGCGACTATGGCGCCGATCGGCTGCTTCAGCCGCGAGCGGGTGCGCGCCAGCCACCAGGCGATGGGCGTGCCGATCAGCAGCAGCAGCAGGGTGGTCAGCGAGGCCAGCTGCAGGGTCAGCCAGATCGCGTCGAGGTCGTGCTTGGACAGCGGCATGCGGGGTTCCGATTACAGCTTATAGCCGAAGGATTCGATGATCGCGGCCGCTTCCGGGCCCCTGAGGTATTCCAGCAGCGCGGCGGCGGCCGGGTTGTTCGCGCCCTGCTTGAGGAGCACCGCGTCCTGCTTGATCGGATCGTACAGCGCCTGCGGCACCATCCAGGCCGAGCCGCTGCTGAGCTGGCCGTTCCGGTACACCTGGGACAGGGCGACGAAGCCCAGCTCGGCGTTGCCGGTGGCGACGAAGTGCAGGGCTTTGGCGATGCTCTGGCCTTCCACCAGCTTGGGCCGCAGCGTCTCGTGCAGGCCCAGTTTTTCCAGCACCTGGATGGCGGCCAGGCCGTAGGGCGCGGCCTGCGGGTTGGCGATGGCCAGGTGGGTGAACGCGCCGGCGTGCAGGGCGGCGGGGCTGCCGTCGAGGGTGTCGACGTCGGCCGACCACAGCACCAGGCTGCCGATGGCGTAGGTGAAACGCGAGCCGGGCACGGCATCGCCCTCGCTCTCCAGCCTGGCCGGGGTGCTGTCGTCGGCGGCCAGCAGCACATCGAAGGGCGCGCCATGCTTGATCTGCGCATAGAACTGCCCGGTGGCGCCGAAGGAGGCGACCAGCTTGTGCCCGGTGGCCTGCTCGAACCTGGGCGCGATGGCCTGCAGCGGCGCGGTGAAGTTGGCGGCCACGGCCACCTGCACCTCGGCGGCGAGGGCCGGGCCGGCGCCGGCGAGCAGCAGGACGAACAGCAGATGGCGGGAGCTGAACATGGCGCCTCCGTGGCGTTGTTTAGTTTTCTATATAGCGCGTGGCCTGCGACGCCGCCAAGGGCTATCGGCCCTGGTGCGCTGGCTGAGGGGGAGGCGGCATCTTGGGCAATAGCTGACCGGCAAGTCAAGCCCGTGTCAGCGCCGCCGCCAGACGCTGGCCAGCCAGGGCTGCTGCTCGCGCGGCAGGCCGGCGGGGCGGTAGTAGTGCTCCAGTTCGACGAAGCCGGCGGCCTCGAGCCGTGCGCGCCAGTGCGCCAGGTCGTGGTAAGCGCCGTAGCGCGGGCCGTTCCAGCCTTCCTGGTTGTCGCCGCGCGGGTTGGAGCTGAACAGCACGCCGCCGGGTTTCAGCGCGGCATGCAACTGGCCGAGCACCTGCGGCAACTGCTGGTCCGGCACGTGGAACAGGCTGGCGTTGGCGAAGATGCCGTCGAAGCGCGCGCTGGGCAGGTCGAGGGCGAGAAAGTCCTGCAGCCAGACCTCGCAGCCGCTGTCCACCCGCGCCATCTCGACGAAGCGCGGGCAGCCGTCGAGGCCGACCGGCTGGTGGCCGAGGGCGGCGAAGGTGCGCAGGTCGCGCCCCGGGCCGCAGCCGAAGTCGAGAATCCGGTAGGGCGGCTCGGCCTGGATATGCGCGAGCAGCGCGGCGACGTTCTGGCTGACGTCGTGATCGCGGGTGCCCTCGCGAAAATCCTCGGCGCAGTCCTGGTAATGGGCCAGGGTCAGGGCGCTGATCCGGGCGAGTTCGGCGGGGCTCAGGGGCATGGTGATGATCCGGCAAATACAGGCATTAAACCCGCTCCCGGCCGGCCGGGGTAGCCGCGCGTGCCTCGCCGCTGCGACTGCAGGGAGGCAAGGATGCCAGGGTCGAAAGCGCCTCCCATGGCTGGCGCTGCGGGAGCGGCCTCAGCCGCGACCAGGGTGAAGCCACCTCGCCGCTGCACGGCGCAACCTGCGCAACAGCCTGTTCGCCCGTTTGCCCCGCTGCTGCGCTTTGTCTTAGATTGCCCGGCTCACCTCGACCGGCACCCGCCGGTCATGCCCCGAGGCTCGCACCGTGTCCGCTGCCGTTTCCGTTTACCGCCTCCCCGGTTTCCTGCCCTTTCTCGCCGCGCGCCTGCTGGCGATGTTCGCCATGCAGATCCAGGCCATAGTGGTCGCCTGGCAGGTCTACGACATCACCCGCGACCCGCTGTCGCTGGCCTACGTCGGCCTGGCGCAGTTCGTGCCGATGCTGCTGCTGTTGATGCCGGCGGGCGACCTGATCGACCGCTTCGACCGCAAGCTGATCCTCCTGCTCAGCTGGCTGGTGGAAGGCCTGTGCGCCGCCGCGCTGCTCTGGCTGTCGCTGAGCGAGGCGCCGGTGAGCTGGTACTACGCCGTGCTGGTGCTCTACGGCAGTGCCCGCGCCTTCACCGGGCCGGCGCTGTCCAGCCTGCTGCCGCAGATCGTGCCGCGCGAGCGCCTGGCCGCGGCGATTGCCGCCAACAGCATGATCATGCGCGGCGCGACCATCTCCGGGCCGGTGCTGGGCGGCGGCCTGTACGCCATCGGCGGTGGCGGGCTGACCTACTCGGTGTGCCTGCTCGGCTTCCTCGCCGGCGCCGCGTTGCTGCCGCTGGTGCCGGTGCGCTATGCGGAGAAGATGCAGGCGCTGGAATCCACGGCCTGGGCGCGCTTCACCGCCGGCATCGGCTTTATCCGTTCGCGGCCGATCATCCTCGGCACCATCTCCCTGGACCTGTTCGCCGTGCTGCTCGGCGGTGTGGTGGCGCTGCTGCCGATCTACGCCCAGGAGGTGCTGGAAGTCGGGCCCACCGGCCTCGGTCTGCTGCGCAGCGCCATGGCCATCGGCGAGGTCACGGTGGGCCTGTACCTGAGCATGAAGCCGTTCAACCGCCGGGTCGGCCTGACCATGTTCGCCGCGGTGGCGCTGTTCGGTGTGGCCAACCTGGTGTTCGCCCTGTCCAGCCTGTTCTGGCTGTCGTTCGCCGCGCTGGTGGTGGCCGGCGGTGCGGACATGGTGAGCATGTACATCCGCTCCTCGCTGGTGCAGTTCTCCACCCCGGACGCCATGCGCGGCCGGGTCAACGCGGTGAATATGCTGTTTATCGGCTCGTCCAACGAGCTCGGCGAATTCCGCGCCGGCACCAGCGCCGCCTGGTTCGGCGTGGTGCCGGCGGCGCTGATCGGCTGCGCCTGCACCCTGACCGTCACCGGCGGCTGGCTGCTCGGCTTCAAGAGCCTGCGCCAGGTCGACCGCTTCGAGGATGCCTCGCCGGGCAAGACGGCGTAGCGCGAGCGCCTTATCCCAACCGCAACAACGGCCGCAGCTTCAGCCCGAGGACGATACCGAGCAGGCAGAACAGGCCGAACAGCCAGCCCGACGCCGCGCCAGCCATGATCCCGGAGAGCAGCGTGCCCACCGTGCAGCCCAGCGCCAGCAGGCTGCCCCAGCCCAGCAGCACGCCGCCGAGCAGGCCGCGCAGCCAGTCGCGGGGCGCGCCGCCGCTGGGGCGAAAATCGCCCGCGGCCAGGGCGCTGGCCCAGGCGGCGAGCACCAGGCCGCCGACGAACAGGCCGTTGTTCGACAGCAGCGTTTGCTTGACCGCCGTGGCGCAGCCGGCGAAACCGTCCAGCCCCTCCAGACGCGCCGGCAGCCAGCCCAGGCCGTCGGCACCGGTGCGCGCCAGGCTGCCCAGCTCGGCCGTCACCCCCAGCGGGCCGACGCGGAAATAGGCCAGCACCGCCAGGCTGCCGATCAGCACGCCGCCGACCCAGGTCGGCCAGCGCGCGCCGAACAGCAGCGCCCACAATCCCTGCGCCTCGGCCGGCCTGCCCGCCTGGCGATAACGCAGCAGCCAGGTGGCCAGGGCGCCGAGCAGCGCCAGTTGCAGCAGCAGCGAGCCGCCGTAGCCGAGCTTGCCGGGCAGCCAGAGCACCGGCGCCTGCTGCAGCGCGGCCAGGTACAGCGGGTTCCAGCTGAGAAAACCCAGGGCGAAGCCGAGCAGCGCGCCGGCCAGCGCCGCCAGCGAGGTGAAATTGCCCTCGCCGAGGCGATACAGGTGGGCGCTGAGGCACGAGCCGGAAATCGCCATGCCGAGGCCGAACACCGTCGCCGCCAGCGCCAGCACCCAGCTCAGCGGGCCGATATGGGCGTCCGGCGGCAGGCGGCCGGAGAAGGGATCGGGCAGGAAGGCGCCGAACACCGCGTGATAGCCCAGGGTGCCGACGGCCAGGGCGGCGAGCAGGCCGAGCAGGCCGTCCGGTATGCGCCGTTCGATAAAGTCGCGGCTGATGCAGAAGAAGCAGAAGCGCGAACGCTGCAGCAGCAGGCCGAACAGCGCGCCGCCGAGCAGCGAGAAGCTGAAGGCGCGGCCCTGGTTGCTGCCGTCGGCCAGTTGCCAGGCGGCGGCGAGCAGGGCGAGGGCGAGCAGGCCTGACAGGGCGATGGGTAGCGTTGCGCGAGGGGAGGAAAGGCTGGCGGTCATGGGTTGTCCTTGCCGACCCTAATGACGGGAGCGGCCCTGGGCTTCAGACCAGGGCCACTGTCTACGCCGAAGTTGCCGCCCGAGCCTTAGGGGTCATCTGAAAAAGCCATTTATCGTCATTCCCGCGAAGGCGGGAGCCCAGGAAATTCGCAGGTTCTGGATTATCCCCCTTCGGCCCAGCGCAAGCGCTGTTCAGTGATAAAGCTGCTGTCCCGCCTGCGCGGGACAGCGCTTGCGCTGAACGCACTTCAGTGCGGCCCGAACAGGCGAGCGCAGCGAGTAATGACGGCTTTCTCAGCGCTTCCCTAGGGTGGATCGGTGCGGCGTGATCCACCCCAGGCTGAGCTCGGCCGGCGGCGCGCTTACTGGCCGCCCCAGACCGTGCCGGCCAGGTTGGTCACCGGCACGCCCACGGCGTTGCCGTACTCGGTCCAGGAACCGTCGTAGTTGCGCACCTCGTAGCCGAGGATCTTCTTCAGGGCGAACCAGCTGTGGCTGGAGCGCTCGCCGATGCGGCAGTAGGTGATGATCGGCTTGCTGCCGTCGATGCCCACCGCGGCGTAGACCTTCTTCAACTCCTCGGCCGACTTGAAGGTGCCGTCGGCGGCCACCGCCTGGCCCCAGGGCACGTTCACCGCGCCGGGCACGTGGCCGGCGCGCACCGCCAGCTCCTGCACGCCCTGCGGGGCGAACACCTTGCCGCTGTACTCGTCCGGCGAGCGGATATCCACCAGCTGCACGTCGCTGCGTTTCTCGGCGGCGGCCAGCACGTCGGGGAGGAAGGCGCGCAGCTCCTTGTTGGCGGCCTTCACCGTGACATTGCCGGCACTCGGCGTGCTGGCGCGGCTGTCCAGGGCGCGGCCCTCGGCCTCCCACTTGGCGCGGCCGCCGTCGAGCAGCTTGACGTTATCGACGCCATACACGTCGAACACCCAGGCGCCCCAGGCGGCGAACCAGTTGTTGTTGTCGCCGTAGAGGATGGTGGTGCTGTCGTCGTTCACCCCGGCCTTGCGCAGCAGGGCCTGGAAGGCCTCCTGGCTGGCGATGTCGCGGCGCACCGGGTCGACCAGGTCGCTGTGCCAGGCGAAATTGACCGCGCCGGGAATGTGCCCGCGCTCGTAGACGCCGGGCACCACGCTGACCTCGACGATGCGCAGCTTGGGATCGTTCAGGTTCTGCTCCAGCCAGTCGGTGCTGACCAGGTATTCGCTGGCGGCCTGCGTCGGTAGCGCCTGCAGCAGGGCGGCGACGGCGAGCAGGCCGACGCCGAGGAGGGACTTGATCTTCATGGTGCATGACCTCTTGAGGGGGCAGTTTTCAGGCTAGTTAGCCCTGTTCGATGCGAGATAACGCTTTTTCCTATGCATATTCCCTGTGGTTCGCACCTCCTGCTCAGCCGTACAGCGACGGCCGCGGGCCCTGGCCGCTGAGCAGCCAGTGGCCGAGGTCGCGCACCTTGTAGTCGACGGGGTCGTGCAGGCTGTGCACCCGCACGTTGCGCCAGAAGCGGTCGAAGCCGTAGCGCGAGCTGGTGGCGCGGGCGCCCATGGCCTCGAAGACCTGACTGGTGATCTCCAGCGCGGCGCGCACCGCCAGCACCTTGGCCTCGCTGATGGCCAGCGCCACCTCGGCGCGCTCGGCGGCGGTCAGCGCCGGCTTTTCCCAGGCGCTCTGCAGGCGCTGGGCGGCCTGCTCGGCCAAGGGCAGGGCGCTGCGGTAGCGCAGCCATAGCTCGCCGTAACGCTGCTGGATAAAGGGATCGTCGCTGGCCTGCGCCACCCCCGAGGCCGGCCAGGCGCGGCTGTGTTCGCGGGTGTAGCGCAGCGCCGCGTCCAGCGCGCCCTGGGCGTTGCCTAGGTAGAGCTGGGTGAGGATCAGCTGCGACAGGCAGGCGCGCAGGGTGGTACGCGGGCTGGCGCCGACCGGGCCGAGCAGCTCGCTGGCGTCGACGAACACCTGCTCGAACTGCACCGTGCCGCTGTCGGTCTGGCGCTGGCCGAAACCGTCCCAGTCGGCGTTGATCGCCAGGCCGTCGCGCTGGCTGGGCAGGACGATGAACACCCGATCCTCCGGGTTCTTGCCGCGTGGCGCGCTGACCACCAGGGCATCGGCGCCGAGCGCGCCGGAGCAGAACGACTTGCTGCCGTTGAGCTCGTAATGCTCCTCGCGCCGGCTGAGCGTCAGGCCAGTGTCGCGGCCGTTGGTGGCGTTGCCCCAGAACCAGCGCTGCTGCACCGTGCGGGTCAGCCAGTGGCGCTGCTGCTCGGGGCTGCCGAACAGCAGAATGGTCGCCACCTGCAGGTGCTGGAAGGCGAACAGGTGGGCCAGCGAACTGTCCACCGCCGCCAGGTAGCGCACGATGCGGTAGATCTCCGGCCACACCAGGCCCTGGCCGCCGTACTGCTGCGGCACGGCCAGGCTCAGCAGGCCGCTGTCGCGCAGCAGCTCGCGCTCGGCTGGCGCGCTGCCACCGGCGCGATCCCGCTCCACCGCGCTGGCGGCCAGACGCCGGGCTAGGCGCTCGACCTTGGCCGTGCGACTGCCGAAATCCACGGGGAACAGGTGCGCGGCGAACAGTGGCTCGTCGCGCAGGCTGGGATGCAGGCGGGCCTGGGCGCTCATTTGGGGCTCCAGATGCTCACGTCGCGGGCATCCACCGACTTGGGCAGCAGGCTGGCATTGAAGAAGGCATCGGCGATCTTCTGCTGCTCGGCGAGGCTGCCCGGCTGCACCAGGCGCACTCGGTAGCTGCGCTTGGCGTTGGCCTGTTCGACGATGGCCGGGTCGAGGTTGCCCCACAGCGGGCCGAGGATTTCAGCCGCCTGGCGCGGGTTGGCGCGCAGCCAGTCGCCGCTCTTCACCAGCTCGGCGAACACGGTCTGCAGCACCTGCGGGTGGCGCTTGGCGAAGGTGGCGCTGGTCAGGTAATAGCGCTGGTAGTCGGCCAGGCCCTGGCCGTCGGCGAGGATGCGCGTCGGCAGCTGCTGCTGGGCGCCGCTGAGGAAGGGCTCCCAGGTGACCCAGGCGTCCACCTTGCGGTTCTCGAAGGCGGCGCGGCCGTCGGCCGGGGTCAGGTAGGCCGGCTCGATATCGCTGAATTTCAGCCCGGCCTGGGCCAGCGCGGCGATCAGCAGGTAATGCACGCCGGCGGCCTTGGTCACGGCGACCTTCTTGCCCTTGAGGTCGGCCAGGGTTTTGATCGGCGAGTCCTCGCGCACGATGATCGCCTGCGCGCGGGGCGAGGGCGCTTCCTGGGCGAAGTAGGCGAGGTCGGCGCCGGCCGCCTGGGCGAACACCGGCACGGTGTCGGCGACATCGGCGGACAGGTCGATATTGCCGACGTTGAGCGCCTCCAGCAGCGGCTGGCCGTTGGGGAATTCATGCCAGCTGACGGCAATGTCCTGATCGGCCAGCGCCTTTTCCAGGGTGCCCTGGCTCTTCAGCAGGCTGATCAGCGTGGAGGATTTCTGGTAGCCGATGCGCAGTTGCTCGGCGGCATCGGCCAGTGGCGCGGCAAGCAGGCCGATGGCCAGGGAGGCGGCGATCAGTGTGCTGCGTTTGGAATGGGTGTTGGACATGGCGGCTCTCGCTACGAACACGTGCCGGCCATGGGGGGCGGCGGATCACGCGTACTTCAGTTTTAGGGAAAGAAGTCCGGTGATCCGGTGAGGAGAAGCTAGACGATCTAAAAAACCAGCAATAAATAATTTTTAGGAATTAGCTTAGGAGCAGCGCGCAGGCCGGCCCGGGACGCCAGCTGCTCGTAGTGCAGCCAGTAGTCCGCCTTTTGCTGGCTGCAGGTTTTTCCCCGATGCCGCGAAGCATTCACGGCGTACTGCTATGCGAACGGATCGCCACCCGGTACGCCCTACCCGCATCTCGTGAACTTATATGCATTTTTGGAATTACAAAGTAAAAAATAATTCTTTTTAGGGATTAGCAATCGTCTCGTAGATTAGCCACCAGCCGACAGCGGACCACCGCATCGGGCCCGAATCAGGGGCTCTAATGCCAACCCGCCGAGGCCTGCGCCAAGTACGCTGTCCTGCCGAGCCCCTGTGCAGTGCCAAACCCATAACAGCACACACAGCACCTGGAGCATCGAGCATGAACAAGTCCAATCTGGCGCTGGCCGTCGCCCTGGCCGCACTGGCCAGTGAAGCGACCGCCGCCGGTTTCATCGAAGACAGCAAGGCCAGCATCGGTCTGCGCAATTTCTATTACGACCTCAATACCAAGAACACCGCCAACAACAACGGCGAGGCCAGCGAGTGGGGCCAGGGCTTTATCTTCAACTACAGCTCCGGCTTCACCGAGGGCACCCTCGGCTTCGGCCTCGATGCCATCGGCCTGCTGGGGGTGAAGCTGGACTCCGGCGGCACCGCGAGCAAGGCCGGCCGCGAGCGCACCCCCGGCCAGCTGTTCCCGCTCGATAGCGACGGCAGCGCCGTGGACGACTACAGCAAGGCCGGGGTGACCGCCAAGGTGCGCCTGTCCAAGACCGAGGCACGCCTCGGCACCCTGCTGCCGAAGCTGCCGGTGGTGACCTTCAACGACGGTCGCCTGCTGCCGCAGACCTTCGAAGGCGGGCAGATCACCTCCAACGAGATCGACGGCCTGACCCTGACCGCCGGCCAGCTGGAAAGCACCAAGACCCGCAGCTCCACCGACGACATCGCCCTGCGTATCGCCGGGGCCAGCGGCGACGCCGACAGCAACAAGTTCTACTTCGCCGGCGGCGACTACAAGCTGAGCAAGGACCTGACGCTGCAGTACTACTACGGCAACCTGGAAGACTTCTACCAACAGCACTTCCTCGGCCTGGTGCACAGCTGGGCCATCGGCCCGGGCGCGCTGAAGACCGACCTGCGCTACTTCGACAGCGGCTCCGACGGCAAGAACGGCAGCGCCGCCGGTCGCGCCGACGGCTACCGCAGCGCCGGCTTCTGGCGTGCCGGCGACAGCAGCACCGGCGAGGTCGACAACCAGACCTGGAGCGCCCTGTTCACCTACAGCCTGGGCAGTCACTTCGCCAGTCTGGGTTACCAGCAGGTCGAAGGCGACAGCGCCTTCCCCTTCCTCAACCAGGGTGGCGGCTCTTCGTCCTACCTGATCACCGACCGCCAGATCGGCAAGTTCCAGAACGCCGGCGAGCGTACCTGGCTGGCCGAGTACGGTTACGACTTCGCCAAGCTCGGCGTGCCGGGCCTCAAGGCCAGCGTCGCCTACCTCAAGGGCGACAACGTCGATTCCGCCACGGGCGATCTGAAGGAATGGGAGCGCGATTTCCGTCTCGACTACGCCCTGCAGGACGGCCCGCTCAAGGGGCTCGGCCTGTCCTGGCGCAACGCAACCCAGCGCGGCAACGTCACCACCGATGCCGACGAGAACCGCCTGATCCTGAGCTACACCCTGACCCTGCTGTAACCCAGCTGCGACATCTCCTGACCGGCCCGCCAACGGGCCGGCAACGAACTCTTCAAGGTGGAGTACTTTTCGGGCCCGATGGCCCGATTTTTTTTGGCGTCTTTCAGGCGCGTAGGTTGGGCTGAGCGCAGCGAAGCCCAACAGGGCCGGAAGGGGTGGGCGGAAGGCGTTGGGCTTCGTCGCTACGCTGCTCAACCCAGCCTACGCGCTGTCGAAACAAACGAGTCCTGCAGCGGAACAAGGCCGATAACCATCATGATCTGCGTGATCGATTGAACGCTTGGCTCCCGCTGCGCGAATTACCGAATGGCCAGGGCGATGCCCGACTCAAGGCCGGATATACGAATGCAGCCGCGATGACGACAGGTGCAAAAGCAAAGTTTTGCTCGCAACTTGCGGGGTGAGTCCATATACCAGTTGTTAGGCCTTTTCTGCCGAGTTACTTAAATATCTCAGTTGTCTGTACATTCAGATAAATTTTATTGGACAGCTTCATTCCACCACAGTAAGTGAAATATACAGGCTTAGGCTTGTGGTTCACGGAACGCATCCAGCCACCCATTTCTGTGAAATCCGCCAAGGTGCATTTGCCGGAACTTATTAGCTCTTGCGACCCCTTTACGAGCCCCGGGCGGTATTTAGAAAAATCATCCGACCCTTTGATGGCTTGCTCAAGTTTGTTGTCAACTGCCACAGAAGCGGGAGTGGGCTTTTCATCGCTCAGGTATTGAGCGGACACCCATCGCGCAACTTGACCAGATGTTCCCTCAATAGCGCCGTCATAGTATTTTGAAACCCTAGCCCACCCATTCTTTACTTCAAAAACTTCGACAGATTGCCCCTTGTAGATGGTATTTGTTACTGCTGCATTTGCGGCAGGTGCAAGTAGTTCTTTCAAGCTATCGGCTGAAGCGAAATAATTTCCAGGACTATCCGCAGCTGAGTGCGCAAACCCGGTAAAGCAAAGGGCCAACAACAATACGATTTTGTTCATGTGCGACGCACTCCAATAAAAGGCCTAACGTTTGGTTAAGGAGCCGGCTTTAGCCGGTCCCGAGTGAGCGAAGCGAACGGCTTGAAGCACTAGTTACACGGCATTTTTCTCGGCCGTGACGGCTACTGCTTTTAATTTGTTATTGAATTCAGCAGAGTCTTTTGCGTAGTGCGCACGGCGATGGCAGTTTGGGCAAAGTGCAACAACATTCTGTGGATGATCTGGGCCGCCATCGGCAAGACGATGCACGTGGTGGCACTCCAAGAAGGGGCCTTTTTTTGTTTGGAACGGAGCCTCGGAGCTACAACCTTCACACAAGCCTTTGGATCGTACTATGACGTAAATTTTAAGTGCTTCAGAACGATAATATGCAGCCTCTCGTTTTTCCTTTGCACTTGCGGTGAGCGGGGCTTTGCTTAAAGCTGCATCCCTCAGTTCTTCTATGGTTTTATTTCGTAAATCTTTTAGCTTATTTGACCCGTAGACTGCTTTGTATTCTGAAACTTGAATATTTCCAGGAGCGGAATCTATGTCGAGATGAAATACAAATACTTTACGATCTTGGCCATCTCGATCAGGTCTGGTTTCTTCGTGATAACCAAGACATTCCGCAGTGCCGAGAAAGCGAACATGCGCCTTTCTTGTGTACTCGAAAACGTGGATTATTTTCTTGCTTTTGACATGCTTCAGGATGGCTTTGTTACCGGCCTCCATTTTCATGTCGCCGACTTGACCTTCACCGGTATACCAAAAGACACCATCATCCCGGTATTCGTCTCTATATCCATGCTGCTCGCCAGTATCTGATGTGAATATAAAAACTACTGGAAAATCTTTTGGTGTAGCTATCCCACCCTGAGCCTGTCCTTTGTATATCTCGTGTATGTCGGACTTACGGTTGTACTCTTTTCCAATTTCGAACACGGTACGTCCTTATGCCTTGTAACGTTTGGTTAAGGGGCCGGCTTTAGCCGGTCCCTAGTGAGCGGAGCGAACGGCTTGAACCAGTTGTTAGCAACCTACAGCAATTTATTTTGTGGTTCGTAGCAATCAACCAAGCGAAAAGCGATTGCATCTTGAGTGAGGCGGGCATGGTCGATAATTGGCCTGACTTTGAAAATGACGCCCTCAGTGTCAACGTATTTTTGCATTTTTTGTCTTTGTTCTTCATCCCAAGACAACTGATATCGTTGCCCTGAAGATATTATTACTCCCTTGTGGGATGAGAATGCGACCATGTCTAATCGGCCGATTATCTCCATGGAGACTAATAACTCCTCACGGTGCCGCCCTAAAATTGCGCGATGCTCAGGCGTTAACTTTAGCTCAGAGTTAAGGCTTTGAATTTCCATAAACTCTACAGCCTTGCCATCAATCATTTGAATGGTTTGATTTACTGAAGGGCGGGTTGCAAGTGCAGCCATGTAGATTTTTGGACTTGATATCTGGATATTTCCAGAACTCTCGTCAGCGACGACATTTGAAGCGTTAATTATTTGCGTGCCTGAGCCAATATTTGCGTTTATTGCAATATTTATTTTTAGGCCTTTTTCTAGCGCTTGGGCTGCTTTTTCTCTCAGAGATACCGCATCTCTCCAGAGATCAACAACGATCTTTGCTAGTGACTGGCCTCCATCAATTGATAATGTGGCGAATAATTCTTTGTGATTTAAAGCGAAGTCAATTAGTAGTTCAATAGAGCCGGGGTTTACTTTAACCCGGTAATCTAGCTCTTCTTTGAATTTTTTGTTTGATTCGCTTATTCCGAGCGAGATAAAGGTCAGCTTGTCTAGAATTTTCCGCTGACTGCTGATTAGACTCTCAAGATGCCGAAGGTCATAAATTCCATCCTCAGGAAATGAGGTGCCTTTGGCATAAATTCTAAGGTCCATCTCGGAATCCCCAGTTGGTTGCTAACGTTTGGTTAAGGGGCGGGCTTTAGTCCGTCCCAGTGAGCGAAGAGAACGGTTTGAACCACTGGTTAGGTTTCAGTTCGATATTGTTGAAAACCGTTGAGGTAGTGTCTCAAACCAGGATTTCCGTTTAAGAGGCGACCATCTTGAAGCATTTCTTCGATATTTGCAGAGCCAATGGGGTCTGGTCTTCCATCGGGCCAACTAGCAAAGTGATAAATAATAATTGCTGATCTTGGCTCTATGCCAAGTTGACGTTGAGGTTCGTGTCTTTCTGCGTAGTAACTGGGTTGCTGTATGTTTGGTATGTCTAGACATAGATAAAATCGATGCCGCCAGTACTCCTCGTGCTCCTCGCATACGATGGAATGTGTTTTGGAGGTAATTTTTTTCTTTAGTGCTTTGTACTGTTCAATATGTCGAGCAGCTGTTAACCAGTTAAGACGGCTAGGTGCTGGAGGGCTAACTTGTTCCCCGCTGTTAGAAAGCGATTCATATGCACGCTCTAACGAGTGAACAGCTTGATTTAATATTTCTTGGCTTTGTTGCGACCGCCAAGGAAAGTAAATTGCCGCAGCGGCTACAAGTGCGGACATACCGGCAAAGATCGCGCTAGCGATTGATGCAATGTCAACAGGTGTCATTGGCGCTTCCTGAAACCTAACGTTTGGTTAAGGGGCGGGCTTTAGCCCGTCCCAGTGAGCGTAGCGAACGGCTTGAACCATTTGTTGGGCGGCAATTGCACGCGCTATAGGGGGGCTACAATGCCGGCTCATCTGTGCGCTGCCACAGTGCATTAAATCCATCAGTGGCGAAGGGCACTTCACCACTACCAAAGTCGACAAAAACGTAGGGATTCTCAGAGAACTGCTTTTGAACGTAAGCTTTTCCAGCTTGCGTTTTGAGCACGAAAACTTCCTGAGTCACACCTTGATTGCTGGGATCTTTACCGCAGCCCATTGCTGCAGAGATATTAGTCCCATCAACACGAATTACGCGATTGATCAGTGGGTCTCCCTGTTCTGTGAGGGTGCACTTTCTAACTATTTTGAAGCCTATGTTGGCTTCATTTCCGTCAGACGAAACGACGACTATGTGCATTGGAGGTTCATTGTTTTTTGCGTCGTAGATGGCAGTAATCGAAAATTGGTAGTTTGTGTCTTTGAAAGAAATAGATTTAGTGCCTTTCCCGCCTCTATCTATGATGTCTCGATTAAATAAGACAAGCTTCTTGGCGCTAGCTGGTAATTCGGCCAACTCCGAATCAGTAAGTCGTGCGGCTTCGGACGTTGTGACGGTCACGGTTAGCAGCAAGGTAAAGCTGGTTAAGATTTTCTTTATCATAATGGGTGTCTTTTTAGAGTCTAGGCTTAAATTTTATTTTTCCGCACCAAGGAAAGTAGGTCGGATATTTCCGGGTTCGGGTCTATGAGTAGTAAGGCCAAGATGCTTTTCATTGTTGATTCGCTATACATCTCTGGGCTTGAGATAAAGTCTGCCTCTAGCGCATCCTCCACATACTCAGGGAATTCGTAATCCCAAGATAGCTCTGCGTATCGTATCCGAAGCTCGGTTTCAGTTAGCATTTTCAAGGGCAATTATCTATGCGGTGCATTAGAAAGCTGGCAATCGTTTGCAGGGCGAAGGATTTTTGCCGCCCAACGTTTGGTTAAGGGGCGGGCTTTAGCCCGTCCCAGTGAGCGAAGCGAACGATTTGAACCACTAGTTAGAGGCTGCGCCGTCGGTTGGGCTGCTAATAAACTGCGCCGCATGTGAAATTGAACTTGCAAAATATGCGCAAACAATACTCATGTACATGCTAAGTAGCTCTTTTGGCTCGCTAGGCACTTTGCTTTTATCTTCTGTGCACTTTTCGAGAAATTGCCTGAATGGCAACAAGTCTTGCTCGGTCAGCGTTGTATTAATGTTGTGGCTAAATTTATTTCTTAAGGTGTTCAGGTGCTTAATGGTGGGAGGTAAGTTGTATGGGTCTTTAAAGGGAAGCTTTGATATGAGCGTTATTTTTTGCCCAAAGGTAAGCTTGGCACCCTCCCATTGAAAAGGTGCTCGGGTATAAGTAGCTATGAAGTGCTCTAGGTAATGCTCAATAATTAGGTGGCAGCTCAGTAAGAAGCCTAAAAGATCGTAATCAATTTCCTCTAAACGCTGCCATGTAACCTTTCCATCAGAGAATCCACCAACAAGAGGCGGCATCCATTGCTTTTCCATGTTTGCCTCTAACTATTAATTAGACGACACGGCTGCCGCGTTTGCCCACGACAGCTGTCGCATAACCTTCCTTGTCGTCCTGCAAGTCCTTGTCTGGCCTGAAGATGGTCGCGGCAAACGCGACAGCACTCAGGGAGAAACGCGACAGGGATGACGGCAAGCCCAAGCTGCTGGATCGACTGCGCCAGCAGATTCACGCCCGAAACTAGTCCATCCAGGGCGAGCCTGTCCATGCCGGGTGGGCGAAATGCCATTGCGCCTGCGTCACTATCGGTATCTGCCTGGAAGGGCAGGGATCGAGGCATCCCTTACCACCCACAGAATCTGTTGGCAGAGCTGTGGATAAACTGCGCAAAAGCCGCTGCCGGCCAGCGCTCAGGCGGGCTGGCGGGGGCCGTGCAGTTTTTGTTCAAGGGCGCCTCATAAGGGTTATCGCCAGGCGCTATATCCTTGTGGATCAATGCCTTGCCCCGAGTTTTCAACAGTGGCGGGTGGCCATGAGGCGGTCCGCGCGCTCATGCACAGAATCTGGGGAAAGCGCTGTGGATAAGATGCGGGAAAACCGCGCCGGGCCAGGCGGCATCGGGGCTGCGCGGCGCTGGTGATTTTCCGTGCAGGGTCATGCTTGTGGCATAGCGAGCGGCTATAGTGATCGGCCGATTTTTACCCCGTGGAGTGCATTCGATGTCCGATGCTGGTGAGCGACCCGCCCCCGTCAGTCTGCTGCAGGCCTTCTGGTTCTGGCTCAAGCTGGGGCTGATCAGCTTCGGCGGGCCGGCCGGGCAGATCGCGATCATGCACCAGGAGCTGGTGGAGAAGCGCCGCTGGCTCTCCGAGCGGCGTTTTCTGCATGCGCTGAACTACTGCATGTTGCTGCCCGGGCCGGAGGCGCAGCAGTTGGCCACCTATATCGGCTGGCTGCTGCACCGCACCTGGGGCGGGGTGATCGCCGGGGTGCTGTTCGTGCTGCCGTCGCTGCTGATCCTGATCGTCCTGTCCTGGGTCTATATCGCCTTCGGCGACGTGCCGCTGGTGGCCGGGATTTTCTACGGCATCAAGCCGGCGGTGACCGCCATCGTGGTGCAGGCGGCCTGGCGCATCGGCGGCCGGGCGCTGAAGAATCGCTGGCTGTGGGCGATTGCCGCGGCGGCCTTCGTCGCCATCTTCGTGTTGCAGCTGCCGTTCCCGCTGATCGTGCTCGGCGCCGCGCTGCTCGGTTATCTCGGCGGGCGCCTGGCGCCGCAGCATTTCGCCGTCGGCGGCGGCCACGGCGCGGCGGACAAGTCCTACGGCGCGGCGCTGATCGACGACGACACGCCACCGCCGGCGCATACCCGCTTTCGTTGGCCGCGCCTGGCGCTGATCCTGCTGGTGGGCGCTGCGCTGTGGCTGCTACCCATGGGCCTGCTCACCGCGCTGTTCGGCTGGGACGGCAGCCTGACGCAGATGGGCTGGTTCTTCACCAAGGCCGCGCTGCTCACCTTCGGCGGCGCCTACGCGGTGCTGCCCTACGTCTACCAGGGCGCCATCGGCCATTACGGCTGGGTGACGCCGACGCAGATGATCGACGGCCTGGCCCTGGGCGAGACCACACCGGGGCCGCTGATCATGGTGGTGGCCTTCGTCGCCTTCGTCGGCGCCTATGGGCAGCCGGTGTTCGGCGCCGATTCGGCGTTCGCCAGTGGCGCGCTGGCGGCCTGCCTGGTCACCTGGTTCACCTTCCTGCCGTCGTTTCTGTTCATCCTCGCCGGCGGGCCGCTGGTGGAGTCGACCCATGGCGAGCTGAAGTTCACCGCGCCGCTGACCGGCATCACCGCGGCGGTGGTCGGGGTGGTCCTCAACCTGGCGCTGTTCTTCGGTTACCACGTGCTCTGGCCGGAGGGCTTCGCCGGCCGCTTCGACTGGCCTTCGGCGCTGATCGCCCTGGGCGCGGCGCTGGCCCTGTTCATGTTCAAGCGCGGGGTGATCGAGACCATCGCCGGTTGCGCCCTGGTCGGGCTGGCGGTGCATCTGCTGCTATAGGGTCAATGCCAGGCGCAGCCGGTCCCTGTGCTGCAGGCCGTGCTCGAACAGCGGCTCGGGGTAGTGGGTGAGGAAGTAATCCGGCTCCACCGCCACCACGCGAAAGCCGGCGCGCTGGTAGAAGGTCAGCTGGTGGCCGAAACTGCCGGTGCCCAGCTCCAGGCGCCGCGCGCCCAGTAGTCGGGACTGGGTGATGGCGTGGTCCAGCAGCAGGCGGCCGATGCCCTGGCCCTGGTGCTCGGGCGCCACGGCGATGTTCATCAGCTCCCAGGTGTCGGGCGTCAGCGCTTTGAGCAGGTAGACGCCGACGGTTGTTCGGCCCAGGCGTGCCACTACGCAGTGGCAGTCGTGCAGATAGCCGGCGATCGCCTCAGCGCTGGGATCGGCTTCCAGCAAAAGGTGCATCGGCGCCTGGTCCCCGGGGACGCTGTGCAGGCTCGGGTTGGGCATGGGGCGGTTCCATCCGTTTCGTTTAAATAGCTTTAAGTTATAAATAAATTTTTATTTATTCTTTTTGTTTCTCTGCGTTCCTCAGCATAGTGAGCCCCACGCAAGCCACTGGCACAGGAGCGCCACCATGAGCATTCGTCTGGGCGACATCGCCCCCGACTTCGAACAGGATTCCAGCGCAGGCCGCATTCGTTTCCACGAGTGGCTGGGCGATAGCTGGGGCATCCTCTTCTCCCACCCGGCCGACTTCACCCCGGTGTGCACCACCGAACTGGGCTTTACCGCCAAGCTCAAGGACGAATTCGCCCAGCGCGGGGTCAAGGCCATCGCCCTGTCGGTCGACCCGGTGGATTCGCACCTCAAATGGATCGACGACATCAACGAGACGCAGCACACCGCGGTCGACTTCCCGATCATCGCCGATGCCGACCGCAAGGTCTCGGGCCTCTACGACCTGATCCACCCGAACGCCAACGACACCCTGACCGTGCGTTCGCTGTTCGTCATCGACCCGCACAAGAAGGTGCGCCTGACCATCACCTATCCGGCCAGCACCGGGCGCAACTTCCACGAGATCCTGCGCGTGGTCGATTCGCTGCAGCTGACCGACAACTACAAGGTGGCCACCCCGGCCAACTGGCAGGACGGTGACGAGGTGGTGATAGTGCCATCGCTCAAGGACGAGGCCGAGATCGCCGAGCGCTTCCCCAAGGGCTATCGCGCGGTCAAACCCTACCTGCGCCTGACCCCGCAGCCGAATCGCTAAGGACTGACCATGCATGTCGTGTTGCTGTCCGGCAGTCCCGCGGCGCGTTCGCGCACCGAAGTGCTGCTGGACCATGTGCGCCGGCGGCTGGAGGCGCAGCAGGTGGAGGTGAGCCTGCTGCGGGTGCGCGATTTCCCCGCCGAGGACCTGCTGCATGCGCGCGCAGGCAGCCCGGCGGTGCAGCAGCTGCAGGCCGTGGTGGCCAGCGCCGATGGCCTGGTGGTCGGCACGCCGGTGTACAAGGCGTCCTTCACCGGTGCGCTGAAGGTGCTGCTGGACCTGCTGCCCGAGCGGGCCCTGGCGCACAAGGTGGTCTTGCCCCTGGCCAGTGGCGGCAGCCCGGCGCACCTGCTGGCGGTGGATTACGCCCTCAAGCCGGTGCTGGCCGCGCTCAAGGCGCAGGAAATGCTCTCCGGCGTGTTCGCCGTGGACCAGCAGATCGCCTACCCGGAAGGCGGCGAGCCTGCGCAGCTCGACGAGGAGCTGCGCGAACGCCTCGACGAGTCGGTCGAACAGCTGCTCGCCGCACTGGCGCGGCGGCCGCAACCGATCGATCCGAAGCTGTTGAACGACCGGCTGGTAAACGCCCGCTGGAGTATTTGATCCACCCGTAATACCCCGCCTTACTCGCCCGCCAACGGGCAAGCAGGCCCACACTCAACTTGCAAAGGAGGTCGCCATGGGCGCCAACACTTTGCGTCGGAGTCTGGTCGCCCTGTTTGCCGCGGCCATTTCCTTCGGCGCCATCACTCAAGCTCAAGCCGAGACGCTGCGGATCGGTTATCAGAAATACGGCACCCTGGTGCTGCTCAAATCCAGCGGTGCGCTGGAAAAACGCCTGGCCGCACAGGGCGTCAAGGTGCAGTGGACCGAGTTCCCGGCCGGCCCGCAGCTGCTCGAAGGGCTCAACGTGGGCTCCATCGACTTCGGCACCACGGGCGAGACGCCGCCGGTATTCGCCCAGGCCGCCGGTGCCGACCTGCTCTACGTGGCGTTCGAGCCGCCGGCGCCGCTCAGCGAGGCGATTCTGCTGCCCAAGGATTCGCCGATCAAAACGGTGGCCGAGCTCAAGGGCAAGAAGGTCGCCCTGAACAAGGGCTCCAACGTGCATTACCTGCTGGTGCGCGCACTGGAGGAAGCCGGTCTGAGCATCACCGATATCACCCCCGTGTACCTGCCGCCGGCCGATGCTCGCGCCGCGTTCGAGCGTGGCAGCGTCGATGCCTGGGTGATCTGGGACCCCTTCCAGGCAGCCGCCGAACAGCAGCTGCAGGCCCGTACCCTGCGCGACGGTCGGGGCCTGGTGAGCAACCACCAGTTCTACCTGGCCGCGCGTCCCTTCGCCGAAAAGCATCCCGAGGTGGTGGTCGCCCTGGTGGACGAAATCCGCAAGACCGGCGAGTGGACCCGCGCCAACGTCGACCAGGCCACCGCCCAGGTTGCACCGCTGCTGGGCCTGTCCCCCGAGATCACCCGTACTGCGGTGCAGCGGCAGAGTTACGGCGCGCAGCTGATCACCGCCGAGGTGGTGAGTGCGCAGCAGAGGATCGCCGACACCTTCAGCGAGCTGAAGCTGATCCCCAAGCGCCTGAGCATTGCCGAGGTGATCTGGCGGCAGCCGGCCAAGGTCGCCCAGGCGCAATAGAACCCTCACCCCCAGCCCCTCTCCCGGCGGGAGAGGGGAGCGAATCCAAGGAGACCCCTCCATGAGCCTCAATATCTTCTGGTTCCTGCCTACCCATGGTGATGGCAAGTACCTGGGCACCGCCGAAGGCGCGCGCGCCGTCGACCACGGCTACCTGGCGCAGATCGCCCAGGCCGCCGACCGCCTCGGCTACGGCGGTGTGCTGATCCCCACCGGGCGTTCCTGCGAGGACTCCTGGCTGGTGGCGGCCTCGCTGATCCCGGTGACGCAGCACCTGAAGTTTCTCGTCGCGCTGCGCCCGGGGATCATTTCGCCGACCGTGGCCGCGCGCCAGGCGGCGACCCTGGATCGCCTGTCGAACGGCCGTGCGCTGTTCAACCTGGTGACCGGCGGCGACCCGGACGAGCTGGCCGGCGACGGTCTGCACCTGTCGCATGCCGAGCGTTACGAGGCGTCGGTCGAATTCACCCGTATCTGGCGCCGCGTGCTGGAAGGCGAAACCGTCGACTACGCGGGCAAGCACATCCAGGTCAAGGGCGCCAAGCTGCTTTACCCGCCAATCCAGCAGCCGCGTCCGCCGCTTTATTTCGGCGGTTCCTCCGACGCGGCGCAGGACCTGGCCGCCGAGCAGGTCGAGCTATACCTGACCTGGGGCGAGCCGCCGGCCGCGGTGGCCGAGAAGATCGCCCAGGTGCGCGAGAAGGCGGCCAGGCAGGGCCGTGAAGTGCGCTTCGGCATTCGCCTGCACGTGATAGTGCGTGAGACCAACGAGGAAGCCTGGGCCGCGGCGGATCGTCTGATCAGCCATCTGGATCAGGACACCATCGACCGCGCCCAGGCCTCGCTGGCGCGTTTCGACTCGGTCGGCCAGCAGCGCATGGCCGCCCTGCACGGCGGCAAGACGGACAACCTGGAAGTGTCGCCGAACCTCTGGGCCGGTGTCGGCCTGGTGCGCGGCGGCGCCGGCACCGCGCTGGTCGGCGACGGCCCGACCGTGGCGGCGCGGGTGAAGGAGTATGCCGAGCTCGGCATCGACACCTTCATCTTCTCCGGCTACCCGCATCTGGAGGAGTCGTACCGCGTCGCCGAGCTGCTGTTCCCGCACCTGGACGTGGCCGCGCCTGCGCGTCCGGAGAGTCGCGGCTACGTCAGCCCGTTCGGCGAAATGATCTCCAGCGACATTTTGCCGAAGGCGGCTTCGGCGAGCTGAAAGCATCCCGCTCGCTCCCACGGCGGTCCGCAAATGCAATCCGGGAACAGAAACACAGGATTCTTCGAGGCAACCATGAGCAACACGACCCTTAACACATTGGCCCTGCGCGCCGCGCCCTGGGCCTTGCCCCTGGGGCTGCTGGCCGCCTGGCAGCTGGCGGTGGCCAGCGGCTGGCTGTCCAGCCGCATCCTGCCGGCGCCCAGCGCGGTGCTCGCCGCCGGCTGGCAGCTGCTGGCCTCCGGCGAAATCTGGCAGCACCTGGCGATCAGCGGCCAGCGCGCCGGCATCGGCTTCGCCATCGGCGGCGGCATCGGCCTGCTGCTGGGCTTTATCACCGGCCTGTCGAAATGGGGCGAGCGCTTTCTCGACAGCTCGGTGCAGATGATCCGCAACGTGCCGCACCTGGCGCTGATCCCGCTGGTGATCCTGTGGTTCGGCATCGACGAGGCGGCCAAGGTGTTCCTGGTCGCGCTCGGCACCCTGTTCCCCATCTACCTCAACACCTACCACGGCATCCGCAACGTCGACCCGGCGCTGGTGGAGATGGCGCGCAGCTATGGCCTGTCCGGCTTCGCCCTGTTCCGCCAGGTGATCCTGCCCGGTGCGCTGCCCTCGATCCTGGTCGGCGTGCGCTTCGCCCTGGGCTTTATGTGGCTCACGCTGATCGTGGCGGAAACCATCTCCGCCAGCAGCGGCATCGGCTACCTGGCGATGAACGCCCGCGAGTTCCTGCAGACCGACGTGGTGGTGCTGGCGATCCTGCTTTATGCGCTGCTCGGCAAGCTGGCCGACGTCGCGGCCAGGGGCCTGGAGCGCGTGTGGCTGCGTTGGCACCCGGCCTACCAGGCCAAGGCAGGTGGGCAATGACCGCACTGCACAGCATTCGTCAGGGCATTCCCCTGGCGATCGAGAAGATCGAGAAATCCTTCGGCGAGCGCCGGGTGCTCAAGGGCATCGACCTGCATATCCCGGCCGGCCAGTTCGTCGCCGTGGTCGGCCGCAGTGGTTGCGGCAAGAGCACCTTGCTGCGCCTGCTGGCCGGGCTGGATCAGCCCAGCGGCGGCCAGTTGCTGGCCGGCAGCGGTGCGCTCAACGCGGTGCGCGAGGACATTCGCCTGATGTTCCAGGACGCCCGCCTGCTGCCCTGGAAGCGGGTGATCGACAACGTCGGTCTGGGCCTTTCCGGCAACTGGCGTCAGCAGGCCGAGGAAGCCCTGGACGCGGTCGGCCTGGCCGACCGCGCGGGTGAGTGGCCGGCGGCGCTGTCCGGTGGGCAGAAGCAGCGCGTGGCGCTGGCCCGGGCGCTGATCCATCGCCCGCGCCTGCTGCTGCTCGACGAGCCGCTGGGCGCGCTGGATGCGCTGACCCGCATCGAGATGCAGCAACTGATCGAGCGCCTGTGGCAGCAGCATGGCTTCACCGTGCTGCTGGTCACCCACGACGTCGCCGAGGCGGTGGCCGTGGCGGATCGGGTGATCCTGATCGAGGACGGCCAGATCGGCCTCGATCTGGATGTGCAACTGCTGCGTCCGCGCCCGCACGGCTCGCCGCTGCTGGCCGCGCTGGAAGCGCGCGTGCTCGACCGGGTACTGGCGCAGCCGGAGCTGCCGACGCCGCCCGACCCCCTATCACCCCTGCCCACGCAATTGCGCTGGGCGCTTTAAACCCGTAGCCCGGACTCTGTCCGGGGCGGCCCCAAGACTCCCCCGGATTCCATCCGGGCTACATCAGTCGACCATCAGGAGCAACACCATGACCATCAAAGCCATCAACGTGCGTAACCAGTTCAAGGGCAGCATCAAGGAAATCGTCATCGGCGACGTGCTGTCGGAGATCGACGTGCAGACCGCCGCCGGCATCGTCACCTCGGTGATCACCACCCGCTCGGTGCGCGAGCTGGAACTGCAGGTGGGCAGCGAGGTGATCGCCTTCGTCAAGTCCACCGAGGTGTCCATCGCCAAGCTCTGAGGGCCCGTGTCGGGCGCGGCTCATTCGGCCAGGCGCACCTGGTTGCGGCCGCCGTGCTTGGCCGCGTACAGCGCCTTGTCGGCGCGTTCGCGCAGTTGCTCGGCGTCGCTGTGCACGTCGGTGCCGGCGATGCCGGCGCTGAGGGTGCAGGAGAATTCGCCGCCCTCGGCGATAAAGCGCAGCTCGGCGAAGCGCTGGCGGATCTCGTCGAGGATCAGCCTGGCCTGCTCCGGCGGGCAGTCCGGCAGCACCGCGAGGAACTCCTCGCCGCCGTAGCGCCCCAGGCTGTCGATGCGCCGCAGGCGCTGGCGCAGCAAGTTGGCCAGGGCGCGGATGACGTTGTCGCCGGCGGCGTGGCCGTGGCTGTCGTTGACCCGCTTGAAGTGGTCGATGTCGAGCATCGCCACGCTGGCGCGGTCGCCGCTGCGCAGCGCGCGCTCCAGTTCGATGGCCACCTGTTCCTTGATGTCGCCGTGCTTGAGCAGGCCGGTCAGGCTGTCGCGGGCCAGGGCGTTGGACAGCAGGCGGGCGCGCTGGGCGCGGGAGAACACCGTGGCGACCAGGGCGTTGTCGGAAATGGGCTTGGTGACGAAGTCGTCGCCGGCCTTGATCAGGGCGCTCATCTGCTTGGCGATGTCGGTTTCCGCCGACAGGTAGATGATCGGGATGCGCAGCCAGTCGTCGTTGCAGCGGATGATCTGCGCCAGCTCCGGGCCGGTGCAGTCGGGCATGTTGACGTCGAGCAGCACCACCTCGGGGTTGAAGTCGCGCAGGTGGGCGAAGATCTGCGCCGGCTCGCGCAGCACCTCCACCAGCATGCCGGCGCCGCGCAGCACCAGGCTGTAGCGGCTGGCCAGGTCCTGGTCGTCGTCGACGATCAGCACCCGGTAGGGCTCGCCGTGCTGCTGGGCGAAGCAGCGCTCCAGGCGGCTCTCCAGCTGCGGGATGTCCACCGGCTTGGCGAAGAAGCCCAGAGCGCCGGCGCGCACTGCCTGCAGCTGGGTGGCGAAGTCGTCCTGCTGGGTCAGCACCAGCAGCGGCAGCGGCGCGTCCAGGCGCTGCTGCAGGTGCGCGGCGTAGTCCAGGCCACTGCAGCTTTCCCCGGGCAGGTTGACGTCGACGATCAGCGCATCCGGCAGGTGCTGCTGCAGGGCGGCGTCGAGGCCGGCGATGGAGTTGAAGTGCTCGGCCCGGTAGCCGAAGTTGTTCAGCGTCAGGCGCATGCTTTCGCCTGCCGCGGCCTCTTCCTCGAGGATGTAGATGTACCGGCTGCCGTCATCGCTGCGCACCGCCTTGCGCGTCGGGCGCGGCGCTTCGCCGACGGCGGTCGCGGCCAGCGGCTGGCTGCCCAGCTGCTGCAGCGCCGCGACGAACTCGCCGAGGCCCTGCTGCTGGCGCTGCAGGCGTTCCAGCCAGCGCTCGGCCTGCTGCTCCAGCTCGCGCGCCTGCTGGCCGAGCTGGACGAAACCGAAGGTGCCGGCGCTGCCGGCCAGGCGGTGCAGCTGGTCGCGCAGGGCCTGCAGCAGGCGCTGGCGCTCGTTGCCGGCGGCGTCGAGCAACTGTCCGGCCTGCTGCGCCAGTTGCGGCAGCTCCTGGCGCAGGCGCTCGGCGAATTGCTGGCCGAGCTGCTGCAGGTGCTGCTGCAGGGCCTGCGGAATGACGTTGCCTTCGTGCTTATCCATGGCGCTGGCTCCAGATCTGGCGCACCTGGGCGGCGAGCTGCATGGGGTCGAAGGGTTTCACTATCACGTCGCGCGCGCCCAGGCTGCGGTAATGCGCCACTTCGCCGGGCTGCACCTTGGCGGTCATGAAGGCCACCGGGATCTCGCCGATGTCGACCAGCGCGCGCAGCCGCTCCAGGGTCTGCGGGCCGTCCATGCCGGGCATCATCACGTCGAGCAGGATGAAGTCGGGGGCGAAGCCCTGTACCTGGTCGAGGGCCTCCTGACCGCTGGCGCAGCTGAGCACCTGGAAGCCGCCGACGGCCTCCAGGGCGACCTTGGCCACGGCCTGGATCGACGGGTCGTCCTCGACGTGGAGGATGCGCTTGAGTTCAGTCATGGCCGGTCTCCTTGGCGGGTAGCAGGCGGGTGAGCAGCTGCAGCAAGTGTTGTCCATCGTTGCGCGATTTGGCCAGCGCGGCGCGTACCTTGGCCAGCTGGGCGCCATCCAGCTCGCTGGCCGAGAGCACCACCACCGGCAGTTGCGGCTGGCTGCGGCGCAGTTCCTCGACCAGCTCCAGACCGTTGCCGTCGGGCAGGCCGAGGTCGAGCAGGACCAGGTCGAAGGGTGGGCCGGCGAGCAGGCGGCGGGCCTGGGCGAGGTTCTCGGCGGCGACGAACTCGGCCAGTTCGCGGCCCTGTTCGGCGACCACCTGGCGCAGGTCGTGGTCGTCCTCGACGTGCAACACCCGCGGTCTTTCCGGCAGGCCGCGCAGGGCGCGCGCCAGGCTGTCGAGCAGGCGCTGCGGGTCGATCGGCTTGCTCAGCCAGTCCAGCGCCGGCACGCCGCCGCCGAGTGCCAGGCGGCCCTGTTCGCAGGCGGCCGAGACTACCAGGATCGGCAGCTCGCGGTAGCGCGCATCGGCGCGCAGCTCGCGCACCAGCTGCAGGCCGTCGCCGTCCGGCAGCTTGAGGTCGAGGCTGATCGCCGCCGGACGCTCGGCGGCCAGGGCGCGGCGTGCCTCGGCCAGGCTGTGCGCCAGGCGCACGCGGTAGCCGGCATGCTCCAGCAGCTGACGCAGCAGCGCGGCGATGTCCGGTTCGTCCTCGACCACCAGCAGGCCGGGATGCGCGCCATCGGTGGCCGCTGTAGGCGGATCGGCGAGCAGGGCCAGCTCGAACCAGAAGCTGGCACCCTGGCCCTCGACGGAGTCGAAGCCGATCTGCCCGCCCATGCGCTCGATCAGCTCCTTGCTGATCGCCAGGCCGAGGCCGGTACCGCCCTTCTTGCGGCTGTCGCTGGCGTCGGCCTGGGAGAACTTGGCGAAGACGCGCTCGCGGAAGGCCGCGGCGATGCCCGGGCCGCTGTCGCTGACCGCAACCCGTACCCGCGCGCCGCGGCGCTCGGCGTGCAGCAGCACCTCGGCGCCGGGCGGCGAGTACTTCACCGCGTTGGAGAGGAAGTTGGCCAGCACCTGCTGCAGGCGCATGGCGTCGACCCGCACCCGCAGCGGCGGGCACTCGGCCAGGCGCAGCTGCACCTGGTGCTGGGCGGCATAGGCCTGGTTGCTGGCCAGGGCCTCCGCCAGCTGCTCGTCGAGCGCGCAGGGCTGCAGGTCGAACTGCATCTTGCCGGCTTCCAGCTTGTCCATGTCCAGCAGGTCGTTGATCAGGTGGCTGAGGCGCTGGCTGTTGGCCTGGGCGATGCCGAGCATCTGCTGCATGCCCGCCGGCACCGCGCCGAGGGCGCCGCCGTTGATCAGGCCGAGCGAGCCGGCGATGGCGGTCAGCGGGGTGCGCAGCTCGTGGCTGACGGTGGAGACGAACTCGCTTTTCAGCCGTTCGATGCGCTTGGCCTCGCTCTGGTCCATGGTGGTACCGGTGATGCGCAGCGGATAGCCGTCGGCACCGCGCTGGATATAGCCGCGCAACAGCACCGGCAGCGGCGTGCCGTCGACGCACAGCAGGCGGCAGTCGATGGTGAAGTAGGTGGCACCCTGGCGCAGCGCCTGCATCAGGCTGGTACGCGCCGCCGCCAGGTCGTCCGGGTGCACCAGGCGCTCCCAGCCCAGCGGGTCGTCGGCGAAGCCAGGCGGGCCCTGTTCGGGGTGGCCGAGCATCTGCCAGCCGCGCGCCGAGGCGAAGAAGCTGCCGGCCTTGAGGTCGATGTCCCACCAGCCGTCGTTGCTCCCCTTGAGCGCCAGGGCCAGGCGTTCCTCGCTCAGGCGCAGCTGCTCGGTGATGCGGTCGGCCAGTTGCTGCACCTGCGCGCGGCGCTGGCTGAGGCTGCTGACCAGGAAGAACAGCAGCAGGCCGATGCAGCCGCCGAGCGCCAGCAGCGAGCTCTCGCCGCGGTGGGCGTCGGCGAGAAAGCCCGGGGCATGGTGAAAGTGCAGGCGCCAGCTTTGGCCGAACAGCTCCAGCTGGCGCTGGGCGGCGGCCGGTGTGCTGGCCGGGGTATCGCCGCGGCTGCTGTAGAGCAGCTCGCCGGCCGCGGCGGCGGGGCTGGCGTAGAGCTCGAAGTCCAGCTCGCGCTGGCGGCCGCCGAGGATGCCGTGCATCAGGTCGTGCACCCGGTAGGGGCTGTAGGCGAAGCCGCGCAGGGCGGCCAGGCGTTGCTCGGGGCTGTCCAGCGGCTGCCCCGGCCAGTACACCGGCACGTACAGCAGCAGGCCCGGCTGCACCCGGCCGTGGGTTTCCTGAACCAGGGTGACCCGCCCGGACAGGCGGCTCTGGCCGCTGCGCGCGGCATCCAGCATGGCGGCCCGGCGCACCGGCTCAGACAGCATGTCGAAGCCGAAGGCGACCAGGTTGCGCCCGGCGAACGGCTCGATATAGCGGATGGCGCTGTACAGCGGGCGCTGGCCGAACGGGCGCACGCGGAAGTTGATAAAGCCCTCGGTGCGCAGCGCGGTTTCGAAGGCGGGCAACTGCTCGGCGCGCAGCACCTGGCTGAAACCCAGGCCCTGGATGCCCGGGTAGCGCTCGCCCAGGCGCAGGCGCTCGGCATAGCGACGCCAATCGTCGCGGCTGACCTCGTCGCTGGTGTCGAGCAAGGCGGCGGCGCCGAGCAGGATGCTTTCCTGATTCTGCATGCGCTGGACTATGGCTTCGCTCAGCTCGTCGGCGAGCAGCTCGAGCTGGCGCGCGGCCGCTTCGCTCTGGCTCTGGCGCAGGTTGTGCCAGGCCAGCAGCGTGGCGCCGAGGGCCAGCGCCAGCACGCCCCAGGCCAGCAGATTGGCGCGGCCGAACAGCTGGCCGAGCAGTTGCAGACGCAGCCCGTTGGCGTTACTCATGGCTGCCCCCAGCCAGCGGCAGGTCGATCCAGAAGGTGCTGCCCTGGCCCGGCGTCGAGTCGAAGCCGATCTGCCCGCCCATGCGTTCGACCAGCTCCTTGCTGATCGCCAGACCGAGGCCGGTGCCGCCCTGCTGGCGGGTGTCGCCGGCATCGGCCTGGGCGAACTTGCTGAAGATGCGCGGCTGGAAGCTCTCGGCGATGCCCTGGCCATGGTCGCGCACGCTGATCCGCACCCAGCCCTGACGCGGCGCGGCACTCAGCTCCACACGTTGGCCGGCGGCGGAGAACTTGGCGGCGTTGGCCAGCAGGTTGGCCAGCACCTGCTCCAGGCGCTGGGCATCGGCCAGCACCTGGCAGTCGGCGCCGGGCAGCAGGCGCAGCTGCACCCGATGGTGCTCGGCATAGGGCTGGTTGCTCTGCAGCGCCTGCGCCAGCAGCGCGCGCAGGGCCAGCGGCTGCAGCTCGAGGCGCATCTTGCCGGCGACCAGCTTGTCGATGTCGAGCAAATCGTCGATCAGCTTGCGCAGGCGCTGGCTGTTGCTCTGGGCGATCTCCAGCATCTGCCGCATGGCCTCCGGCACCGCGCCAAGGGCGCCGCCGTTGATCAGGCCGAGCGAGCCGGCGATGGCGGTCAGCGGGGTGCGTAGCTCGTGGCTGACGGTGGAGACGAACTCGTTCTGCAGCTGCTCGCCGCGCTTGCGTTCGCTGATGTCGCTGATGAAACCGTGCCAGAGGACGTCGCCGCCGGGCAGGCGCTGCGGCGCGGCGCGCCCCTCGACCCACAGCGGGCCGTGCAGCGGGTGCAGCACGCGGTATTCCTGGTGCCAGGTGCTCAGGTCTTGCGCCGAGCGGGCGATGGCCGCGCGCACCTGCGGCGCGTCGTCCGGGTGCAGGCGGGCGAGGGCCGGCGCGGCGTCCTCGGCGACCTCCTCGGGGGCGCAGCCGTAGATATCCAGGATGCCGGCGCTGGCATAGGGAAAGCAGCTGCTGCCGTCGGCGCGCAGCAGGTACTGGTAGACCATTCCCGGCAGCTGCGCGGCGATGCGCTGCAGGCGCAGGCGCGCCTCGTCGCGCTGGCTGAGGTCGTTGGCCACCAGCAGGTAGCCTTGCAGCGCCTGCTCCTCGGCGCGGATCGGCGACAGGTTCAGGCGTACCGGCAGGCTCTGCCCGCCGCGTGTGCGCAGGCGCCCCTCGGCGCTCTGCGGGCCGTTGGCGCAGGCGGCGCAGAGGCGCTCGAACTGGCCGGCCTCGACCAGCAGGCGCGGCATGTGCTGGCCGCTCAGGGCCGCGGCCGAATGCTCCAGCAGCTGCTGCGCCTCGGGGTTGCTGCGCAGCACCCGGCCCTGCGGGTCGAGCACCAGCACCGCGCTGCCGGCGTTGTCCAGCATGGCCTGGTGCATGGCGCTCTGCTCGGCCTGGCGGCGCGCCTGCAGGCGCAGCTCGAACAGCTCGCCGGTGAGTCGCGCCAGGTGCTGCAGCTGCTGGCGCTGGTGCGCATCGAGGTGGCGCGGCTGGCGGTCGATCACGCACAGGGTGCCGAGGGCCAGGCCGTGGCGGTCGTGCAGCGGCATGCCGGCGTAGAAGCGGATATGCGGCGCGGCGGTGACCAGCGGATTGTCGCGAAAGCGCGCATCCTCCAGGGCGTTGTCCACTTCCAGCGGCGCGTCGGCGGCCACGGCGTGGGCGCAGAAGGCCAGTTCGCGCGCGGTCTGCTCGGTGTCCAGGCCGACCCGGCTCTTGAACCACTGGCGCTCGGCGTCGATCAGCGAGATCAGCGCGATGGGGGTGGCGCAGATCTGCGCGGCCAGCGCGGTGATGTGGTCGAACAGCGTCTCGGCCGGGGTGTCGAGCAGCTCCAGGGCCTGCAGCGCGGCCAGCCGCTGCTGCTCGTTGTGGGGTATCGGCGCTTGGCTCATGTCTCGCTCCCGGTGATGGGCAGTTCGAACCAGAAACAGGCGCCCCGGCCTTCGCGCGAGTCGAAGCCGATATGCCCGCCCATGCGTTCGACGATTTCCTTGCAGATTGCCAGGCCCAGGCCGGTGCCGCCCATTTGCCGGGTGTCGCCGGCGTCGGCCTGGGAGAACTTGCTGAAGATGCGCGGCTTGAAGGCGTCGGGGATGCCCGGGCCGTGGTCGGTGACGGCGACCCGCAGCACCTCGGCGCAGCGCTGCAGGCGCACCTCGACCTGGCCGCCCGGCGGCGAGAACTTCGCCGCGTTGGACAGCAGGTTGGCCATCACCTGGGCCAGGCGCTGGGCGTCGACGCGTACCGCCGCGTCGCCTTCGACCTGCAGCCGCAGGCGTACCCGGTGCTGGTCGGCGTAGGGCTGGTTGTGCAGCAGCGCCTGCTCCAGCAGCGGCTGCAGCGGTTGCGCCTGCAGCTCGAAGTGCATCTTGCCGGCCACCAGCTTGTCCATGTCGAGCAGGTCGTTGATCAGCTCGTTGAGGCGCTGGCTGTTGCTCTGCGCGATGGCCAGCATCTGCTGCATGGTGTCCGGCACCGCGCCGAGGGCGCCGCCGTTGATCAGGCCGAGCGAGCCGGCGATGGCGGTCAGCGGGGTGCGCAGTTCGTGACTGACGGTGGAGACGAATTCGTTCTTCATCTGCTCGATGCGCTTGCGCTCGGCGATGTCGCGGATCACCGCGATGAAGCGGCGCTGGCCCTGGTGGCTGATCTGCGACACCGCCAGCTCCATGGCGAAGCGCTCGCCGCTGCGCCGCAGGCCCTCCAGCTCGCGGCTCTGGCCGACCACCCAGGCCTCGCCGGTACGCAGGTAGCGCTGGATGTAGCCGTCGTGGGCGCTGCGGTAGGGCTCGGGCATCAGCAGGCTGACGTTACACCCGGCCACCTCGGCGTGGCGGTAGCCGAAGATGTGCTCGGCGGCGTGGTTGAAGGTCTCGATGCGGCCCGCCTCGTCGATGGTGACGATGGCGTCGATGACGTTGTCGAGCAGGGTGCGCAGGTAGTGCTCGCGCTCGCGTACCGCGCGTTCGGCGGCGACGCGGTCGCTGAAGTCCTGGATCTGCGCGACGAAGTGCACCGGCCGGCCCTCGCCGTCGCGCACCAGCGACACGCTGAGCAGCACCCAGAGCACCTGACCCTGCTTGTCCAGGTAGCGCTTCTCCATCTGGTAGGCATTGATCCGTCCGGCCAGCAGGTCTTGGGCGTTCTCCAGGTCGGCCTCGAGGTCCTCGGGATGGGTCACGGACTGGTAGGAGGTGGCCAGCAGTTCCTCGCGCGGGTAGCCGAGCATCTGGCACAGCGCGTCATTGACCTCCAGCCAGCGGCCGTCCGGGGCGACCAGGGCCATGCCCTGCGGTGCGGTGGTGAAGGCATTGCGAAAGCGCTGCTGACTCAGGCGCAGCTCGTCCTCGATGGCCTGGCGCTCGCTGATGTCCCAGAGGAAGCCGTCGACCCACAGCAGCCGGCCCTGGCTGTCGTACTCGCCGCGGCCCTTCTCGCGCACCCAGACGTTGTGGCCGTCGGCGTGGCGCAGGCGGTAGGTCAGTTCGAAGATTTCCTGGCGCTCGATGGCCTCGCCGGCGCGGTAGGTGATGGCCAGGTCGTCGGGATGGACGATGCTGGAGAAGCTGCGCACGCGGTTGTCGATGAAGTCGCTGGGCGGGTAGCCGCTGAGGCTGAGGATCTCCTCGCTGACGTAGCGCATGCTCCAGTCGGCGTCGTTGGCGCAGCGGTAGACCACCCCGGGCAGGTTGGCGACCAGGCCGCGGAAGCGGCTCTCGCTCTTCTGCAGCGCGCGGGTGGCCTGCTGCAGTTCGCCGATGTCGCTGGCGATGCCGAGGAAGCCGGTGATCCGGCCGCTGCCGTCGAACATGGCGCTGACGGTCAGGTTGACCGGGCGCAGGCTGCCGTCCTGGCAGCGGTAGGTCCATTGGCGGGTTTCCGGCTCGCCGCCGCGGGCGTTGTGCACGAACACCTCGAAACCTTCGACGGGGCGGCCGGCCTGCGCGCTCAGTTCGGCGGCGCGCGCCTGAATTTCTTCCTCGAGGTGAATAAGCGCAGGCGTGTGCTTGCCGATCATCTGCGCGGCGCTATAGCCGAGCAGGCGTTCGGCGCCGGAATTGAACAGGTTGATGCGGCCCTGCGGATCGGTGGCGATGATCGACACCCCGGTGGCCGAATCGAGCAGCGCCTGCAGGTAGGCGCGCGCCTCGCGCACCGCCGCCTGCTGGCGCTGCATCAGGCGCTGGGTGCTGCGCTTGGTGGTGCGCAGCAGCACCAGCAGCAGGGCCTCGGCGCCGCACCAGGCGAGCAGCCACTTAACCACCAGCCAGCGCTTGTCGCTGCGGTGCAGGTCGAACTGCTCGCTGACGTCGCGCCACACCAGGGCCACGGCCTGCGGCGCGGCGGTCGGGTCGTGCCGCTGGCGGTAGCTGGTCAGGACGATCTGGTTGAGCAGGTAGTGGCGTTCGCCGTCGGCCAGCAGGCGCACCGCATCGCCGGCGGCCGGCGGCGGCAGCGCCTGCTGGCGTTGCCAGGTCCGCACCTGCGGCCGCGAAGCGCCCATCAGCCGCCAGCGCTGCGGGTCGCTGGCCAGGCTGCGCAGCTCCTCGCCGCTGTCGGTGCCCAGCAGCAGCTCCTCGCGCAGCAGCAGGGCGACGCCGCTGCCGAGGTCGCGGTCGAGCTGGGCGAGGTCGTCGAGCACGCCCATGGCCACCTCGATGGCGCCGACCTGCAGCGGCGTGTCTGCGCCCTCGACCAGCAGCGGGGCGATGGCGCGCATGCCGATGCTGCCGCGGCTCAGGCCCAGGCCGGCCTGGCTGGTGGCGCTGCGCAGCGCTTCCAGCACCATCGGCCGCCAGCCGATCTGCAGGTCGCCGAAATGTTCGGGTTCGTGCACCCGCAGCAGCACCTTGATGTCCGGCGCCAGGTGCACGTAGAGGCGAAACGCCTGGTGCGCCTGCAGGTTGCGCCAGCGCGGCGCCAGGCGGGTGTAGAGCTGGCTGCGGATACTGGCCAGGGCGTCCAGTTCGGTGGCCGGCAGGGCGTGGGCCTGGCGCACCAGCTCCACCACCCAGGCGTCGGCGGCGATGGTTTCGGCGAGCAGCTGGGCGCGTTCCTGCAGGCCGTGCTGGGTGCTGTGCAGGGCCATGCGCTGGACTTCCGCCTGCTTGTTCATCTGCAGTTGCCAGAGGGTCTCGCGCTCGTCCAGCGCCTGGCGCCCGAGAAAGGCGAAGAACAGCGCCAGGCACAGGCTGCCGCCGATCACTACCCAGCGGCTGGCGTCCCAGTGGCTGGCATTCCAGCGGCTGGCAAGCCGGTGGCGGAGCAGGGCCAGGCGTCTCATCCGCACGGCTCAGGCCAGCCCGGCGAGGCGGCGCAGGCGTTGCAGTTCCTGGTCGTCGGCGCCCTGCAGTTCGGCGCTGGCCAGGCGCATCAGGATCGGCTCGCGGCGGGTGTTGCCGGGCGCCAGGCCGTAGCAGGCGCCGATCAGCTCGCGCAGCGCTATGGGCAGGCGCCAGTGCGCCTTGAGCCGGTTGGCCAGTTCGCCGCTGTGCTGGCGCAGCGCCTGCTGCAGCTGTTCGTCGCTCAGCGCCAGGTCGCGCTGGCGCCACAGTTGCGCCTGCTGCAGCACGGCCAGCTCACCCATGCGCTGCAGCAGGGCGGCGCTTTGCAGCGGCGCCGGGGCGAGGCGGCAGGCGCCGGCCAGTTCGCCGACGCGCTGGTGCAGGTGCAGCAGCGCCTGCACCTGGGCCTGGCCGAGGGCCTGGAGCGCGGCGTCCTGCAGGCGCGCCGCCGGGCGCAGCGCCAGGCCCTGGATCAGATTCAGCGCGGTGGCCGTACCGAGGCGCTGGACGGCTTCTGGCAGGCTGATACAGGGCTGCCCGGCGCTGTTGTAGACGGTGCTGTTGGCCGCGGCGATCAGCCGCGCCTGCACCGCCGGGTCCTGCTGCCAGTGCTCGCCGAGCTGCTGCAGGCTGCTCGGCGCGCCTGCGGCGCCGTGCAGCTGCTGGTACAGCTCGTCGCGCAGCGGCAGGTCGAGGGCCTCGGCCGGCAGCTCGCCGAGGTGGCGAACGAAGTCGTCGTCGCTGTGTGACGCCGCCGGCGCGGCGTCGTCGGCGGGCAGCAGGCGCTGCAGGCAGTCGAGCACCTTGGGCACCTGGAACGGCTTGCTGATAAAGGCGCTGATGCCCAGCGGACGCACTTCCAGCACGCTGTCGCGGTCGGCGCGCGAGGTCACCATCAGCAGTGGCACCGCGCGGTCGCTGCGGCGCACCGCCTCGAGCAGACGGGTGCCGCTGCCGTCGGGCAGGTTCCAGTCGCAGATCACCAGCTGCGCCGCCTCCTGCTGCCAGGCGGCGAGGGCGTCGGCGACCCGCGTGCGGCAGTCGACCCGCGCCCCCGGGCGCAGGCTGAGGACGATCTGCCTGAGCAGGTCGGCGATCCAGGGATCGTCTTCGAGGATCAGCACGCGCATGTTCAGTCTCCCGTGCTGGCCCGCTCAGCCTGGGTGGCTTCGGGCACGCCGATGGGCTGGCTGGGCACCGGCTGCGGGCGGCCGAAATGGTAGCCCTGGCCGTAGTGGCAGCCGAGTTCTCGGAGGAAATCGGCCTGCGCGGCCTGCTCGATGCCTTCGGCCAGCACCTTGATCCCCAGGCTGTGGCCGAGGGCGATCACCGCGCGGGCGATGGCGGCGTCCTCGGCGTCGTCGGGCAGGCCGCGGACGAAGCTCTGGTCGAGCTTGAGCTTGTCCACCGGCAGGCGCTTGAGGCGCGCCAGCGAGCTGTAGCCGGTGCCGAAGTCGTCGATGGCCAGGCGCACGCCGAGCCCGCGCAGGCGGGTGAGCAGCAGCAGGGCGGCGTCGGGGTCTTCCATGATCGCGCTCTCGGTCACTTCCAACTCCAGTTGCGCCGGCGCCAGGCCGGTGTCGGCCAGCACCTGGGCGACGCGCTGCTCCAGTTCGCCGCGGCCGAACAGACGGCTGGAGACGTTCACCGCGACGAAGCGCAGCGCGCTGCCGGCGGCGTGCCAGCGCACCATCTGGCGACAGGCCTGCTCCAGCACCCAGGCGTCGATGGCGCCGATCAGGCCGTTGTCCTCGGCGATCGGGATGAACTCGGCGGGCGACACCAGGCCGCGCTGCGGGTGCTGCCAGCGCACCAGCGCCTCCATGCCGACCGCGCTGCCGTCCTGCAAATCGTGCAGCGGCTGGTAGTAAACGCGCAGCTCCTGGTTGTCGAGGGCGTGGCGCAGGCTGCTGGCCAGCTCCACGCGCTGGCGGGCGTAGTCGGTCAGCTCCTGGACGTAGAAGGCGTAGCCCTCGCGGCCGCTGCTTTTGGCCTTGAACAGCGCCGAGTCGGCGTTGCGCAGCACCTGTTCGACGCTGGCGGCGTCGTCCGGGAACAGGCTGATGCCGATGCTGGCGCCGATGTACAGCTCGTGGCCGTGCAGGCGGAACGGCGCATCCAGGCAGCGCAGCAGGCGCTGCGCCAGCTCCGCGGCCTGGGTCGCCTCGGCGCAGTGCTCGCAGAGCAGGCCGAACTCGTCGCCGCCCAGGCGCGCCAGGGTGCTGCCGGCCGGCACCGCCGCCAGCAGGCGCTCGCCGACCTCCTTGAGCAGCAGGTCGCCGACGTTGTGGCCGAGGCTTTCGTTGATGTGCTTGAAGTGGTCCAGGTCGATCAGCAGCACCGCGCCGCACAGCTGTTCGCCGGCGCTGCGCTCCAGGGCATGGGCGACCCGCTCGGTGAACAGCAGGCGGTTGGGCAGGTTGCTCAGCGGGTCGTGGTGGGCCAGGTAGTCCAGCTCGCGCTGCGAGCGCTTGAGCGCGGTGATGTCGGAAAACACCGCGACATAGTGGCTGATGCGCCCCTGCTCGTCGTGGATGACGCGGATGCACTGCCACTGCGGGTAGATCTCGCCGCTCTTGCGCCGGTTCCACACCTCGCCGCTCCAGGCGCCGCGGCTCTGCAGGGCGTGCCACAGGCTGTGGTAGAAGGCCGCGTCGTGACGGCCGGACTTGAGCAGGCTGGGCTGCTGGCCGAGGATTTCCTCGGCGGCGTAGCCGGTGATGCGGCTGAACGCCGGGTTGACGTGGACGATGCGCTGCTCGGGGTCGGTGACCAGCACGCCTTCCTGGGTGGCGTCGAACACCGCGGCGGCCTGGCGCAGGCTGTCCTCGTCGGCGCGGCGCTGGGTGATGTCGCTGGCCACGCCGATGAAGCGCTGCGGCTGACCGGCCTCGTCGCGCAGCAGGCGGCCGCGCGAGTGCAGCCAGCGGTAGCTGCCGTCGGCGTGGCGCATGCGGTAGATGTTCTCGTACTGCGCGCCGCTCATTTCCGCGTCGAGCGCCTGCAGCGCGCGTTCGCTATCCTCCGGGTGCAGGCGCGCGACCCAGGCCTCGCGGGTATCGCCGAGGGCCTGCGGGGTGAGGCCTAGCAGGGCGGCGTAGCCGTCGGAGAAGAACACCCGCTGGCTGGCGAAGTCCCAGTCCCACAGGCCGTCGCGGGTGGCGTCCAGGGCCAGGCGCAGGCGTTCCTCGTTGTCCGCCAGCTGCAGCCGCGCGCGCCGATGGTGCCGGGCGTGGCGCTGCAGCACCAGGTACAGCAGGGCGCCGGTGAGGGCGACGAACAGCAGACCCTTGAACGACTGCAGGTGGTCCTGCTGGGCCGCGGACAGGCCGAGGGCGGCCAGCAGCTGGTCGCTGAGGAGAATCCACGAGGCGGCGAGCAGCAGATAGCCCAGGGTCAGGCGCAAGGCGGCGGTGTCGATACGCATGGGCAAGCGGCTACGCTCCCTGTAAATGCTGGGCAGTATAGATGCCTTAGAGGCTGAAACATTCTTATCTAAAAGACCAACTGGTT
This sequence comes from Pseudomonas sp. AOB-7, assembly GCF_003696305.1. Lineage (GTDB taxonomy): Bacteria > Pseudomonadota > Gammaproteobacteria > Pseudomonadales > Pseudomonadaceae > Aquipseudomonas. The sequence goes on from NZ_RFFK01000008.1 coordinate 50,953, forward strand.
TTCTGCCTTGGGTCAGGGATAATGCGCCCAGGCTCGTCCTTGTAGGACAGGCCGCGTTTTCCTTTCAAGAGGCAACAGTGTCCATGTGGTACAACGGTTTACTCGACCTGTCGGTCTGGCAGCTGGTGGCTGCGACCCTGCTGATGACGCACGTGACCATCGTCAGCGTCACCGTCTATCTGCACCGCTACTCCGCGCACCGTGCACTGGAACTGCACCCGGCGCTCAAGCATTTCTTCCGCTTCTGGCTGTGGCTGACCACTGGCCAGAACACCCGCGAGTGGACCGCCATCCACCGCAAGCACCACGCCAAGTGCGAAACCGTCGACGACCCCCACAGCCCGGTGGTCAAGGGCCTGGGCACCGTGCTGCGCAAGGGCGCCGAACTCTATCAGGAAGAGGCGAAGAACCAGGAAACCCTGCGCATCTACGGCAAGAACTGCCCGGATGACTGGATCGAACGCAATGTTTATAGCCGCTATCCGATTGGCGGCGTGACGCTGATGGCGATCATCGACCTGGCCCTGTTCGGCGTGCTCGGCATCACCGTCTGGGCGATCCAGATGATGTGGATTCCGGTGTGGGCCGCCGGCGTCATCAATGGCCTCGGCCATGCCGTCGGCTACCGCAATTTCGAGTGCCGCGACGCCGCCACCAACTTGGTGCCCTGGGGCATCCTGATCGGCGGCGAGGAGCTGCACAACAACCACCACACCTACCCCAACAGCGCCAAACTGTCGGTGAAGAAGTGGGAATTCGACATGGGCTGGGCCTGGATCAAGCTGTTCAGCTTCCTCGGCCTGGCCCAGGTGCAGCGCGTCGCGCCCATCGCCCACCGGGTCGAGGGCAAGCGCAGCCTGGACATGGACACCGCCATGGCCATCCTCAACAACCGCTTCCAGATCATGGCGCAGTACCGCAAGCTGGTGATCGCGCCGCTGGTCAAGCAGGAAGTGGCCAAGGCCGACGAGTCGGTGCGCCACCTGTTCCGCCGCGCCAAGCGCCTGCTGTCGCGCGAGCCGAGCCTGCTGGAAGAGCAGCACCAGGCACGCATCAGCGAGCTGCTGGCGCAGAGCCAGGCGCTCAAGGTGATCTACGAGAAGCGCCTGGCGCTGCAACAGATCTGGGTCAAGACCAGCAGCAACGGCCACGACATGCTCGAGGCGATGAAGCAGTGGGTGCACGAGGCCGAGGCCAGCGGCATCCAGTCGCTGCGCGAGTTCGCCGAGCAGCTCAAGACCTACTCGCTGCGCCCTGCCGCAACCGCTGCCTGATCGCCGCGCGTTTCCTGCAAAGGCCCGCCGAACGGCGGGCCTTTGTGTTTGTCCAACAGCTCGCACTATGCTCATTGCAATGCTGATGCGAGGGATTGGATGGCCGCTGTAATGGACGATCAAGGCAACGCCGTTTCCGAGTTGGAAGAACTGACCCTGGCCCTGCTGCACAGCCGGGCCGAGGTGGAGCGCCTGCGCGAGCGCGAGCAGCTGTTCAGCAGCCTGCTGGGCAGCGTCAACGCCGCGCTCTGGGCGTTCGACTGGGACGAACAACGGGTGATCTACGTCAGCCCGGCCTACGAGCGCATCTTCGGCCGCTCCGCCGCGCTGCTGCTGGCCGATTACGGCGAGTGGCGCAACAGCATCTACCCCGACGATGTGGAGTACGCCGCGGAAAGCCTGGCCAAGGTGCTGGAAACCGGTGCGGTGGAGTTTCGCGAGTACCGCATCATCCGCGCCGACGGCCAGCTGCGCTGGCTCAGCGACAAGTGCTTCGTCAGCCCGCGGCCCGGCTCGGCTCAGGGCAAGGTGATAGTCGGTATCGCCGAGGACATCACTGAGAAGAAACGCCTGGAGGGCGAGCTGCATCGCCTGGCCACCACCGATGTGCTGACCCAGAGCAGCAACCGCCGGCACTTTTTCGAGTGCGCCCGCCGCGAGTTCGAGCATGCGCGGCAGTACGGCAGCCCGCTGGCCTTCCTCCTGCTCGACCTCGACGACTTCAAGAAGATCAACGACCAGTACGGTCACCAGCTCGGCGACCAGGTGCTGCAGCGCCTGGCCCAGTGCGGTGCCAACGCGTTGCGCCGTGGCGACCTGTTCGGCCGCATCGGCGGCGAGGAGTTCGCTGCGCTGTTCCCCGGCTGCGAGCCGGATATCGCCCTGCAGGTGGCCGAGCGTCTGCAGCGCGAGGTGCAGCGCCTGAACTTCCAGCACGACGGCGCAAGCTTCGGCATCACCGTCAGCCAGGGGCTGACCAGCCTGCGCGCCGCCGACGCCAACCTGGAGGCGCTGTACGCCCGTGCCGACGCGGCCATGTACCTGGCCAAGCGCCAGGGCAAGAACCAGATCGTGCTGGGTTGAGGCGTTGGCGATTTTCCGCCTGAGCGACGCGTCGCATAAGCGGAAAATTGCCGGTCGCGTAGCGTAATAGAGCGGTAACGCCCCTGCCAAAAAGCGTTAACCTCCCGTTCTAGAGGCGTTGCACGGCGCTCTGGAAGAGCTGGCACGCTATCTGCCTGAACTCACGTCAAGATGCCGGCCCGGATGCCGGCGCACAATAACAACGACGCGAGAGCCCTCCCATGAGTCGTCCTGCCCGTTCCCGTCCGTTGGCCCCGTTGCGTCCGCCGTTGTCCCGTTCTTCCTGAGTTTGCCACGCACCCGCGCCAGCGAGGGCCCTGCCGTGCCCGCGCGCGCCTGCGTTCGCCTGATTCGTCCCGAGCCTGCCTCTTCGTGCCGAAGTCGGTGTTCGGGCGATGCGTCACCTTAAACACACTGGAGAGAAACATAATGAGAAAGACCTCCCTGGCACTGGCCGTAGCCGCCAGCACCCTGGGCCTGAGCCAAGTGGCCTCTGCCGATTTGATCGGCGACACCAAGGTCAGCCTGGAAGCCCGCAATTTCTACTTCAACCGTGATTTCCGTCAGGGGCACAACGATACGCCAACCCCCACTCGTTCCAAGTCCGAAGAGTGGGCCCAGGGCTTTATCCTGCGCATGAACTCCGGCTTCACCGAGGGCACCGTGGGCTTCGGCGCCGACGCCATCGGCATGTTCGGCTTCAAGCTGGATTCCGGCGACGGCACCGCCGGCAGCGGTCTGCTGGTCCCGGATCGTTCCTCGGGCGGTTCGCAGGACAACTACTCGGATCTGGCCGTAGCGGCCAAGGCCAAGATTTCCAACAGCACCCTGCGTGTCGGCCAGATGCAGTTCAAGAACGCCGCCATCGCCTCCAGCGACGCCCGCCTGCTGCCGCAGGTGTTCGAAGCCGGTCACCTGGTATCCCAGGAAATCGACGGCCTGATGCTGGAAGCCGCGCACGTGCGCGAGGTGAACCATCGTGACTCCGGCGACTACGAAGATATCGCCATCACCAGCGGCGGCCGTCGCGGCATCGCCACTTCTGGCGGCGCCACCGCCGATTCGTTCGACTTTATCGGCGGCACCTACAAGCTGACCAATGACCTGACCGCCGGTTACTACTATTCCAACCTGGACGAGCTGTACAAGCAGCACTCCTTCAACGCCGTGCACGTGCTGCCGCTGGGCGACAAGCAGAGCCTGAAGACCGACGTCCGCTATGCCCGTTCCACCGACGACGGCAACCGCAGCAACGTCGACAACAATGCCTTCGGCGCCATGGTCACCTACGGCCTGGACGGCCACGCCTTCGGCCTGGGCTACCAGAAGATGAGCGGCGACACCGGCTTCGCCTACATCAACGGTACCGACCCGTTCCTGGTCAACTACGTGCAGATCAGCGACTTCGCCAACAAGGACGAGAAGTCCTGGCAGGCGCGCTACGACTTCAACTTTGCCTCCATCGGCATCCCGGGCCTGACCTTCATGACCCGCTACCTGACCGGCGACAACGTCGACCGCGGTGCTGGCGTATCCGAAGGCCGCGAGTGGGAGCGCAACACCGAGCTGATGTACGTGTTCCAGGAAGGCGCGCTGAAGAACCTCGGCGTACGCTGGCGCAATGCGAGTGTGCGTTCGAACTTCGCCAACGACATCGACGAGAACCGTCTGATCGTCAGCTACACCCTGCCGCTGATGTAATCAGCCGACGGAGGTTCGACAGGCTCATCAGGCCTGTCGTCCCGAGCGCGATAAGAAAAATGCCCGCATCCTTCCGGATGCGGGCATTTTTTATGCGCGCGTTGGGCTTAGCGGGCGTCGCTGGCCTCGAGCGGGCCGGCCGAGGCGGCGAGAATGGCGCTGGCCAGTTCCATATCGTCGGCGCCCTGCAGCTCGGGGTTTTCACTGCGTAGCCGCTGCAGCGCCGCCTCCAGGTGCGGGCCGCGTATCTCGCCGGCGCTGGCGACGAAGCTGCTGGCGTCTTCCTCGGCGGCGACGACCAGCTTCTTGTCCTTGAAGGTCAGGTAGGTGGAGGCGGTGGTCGCCCCGGAGGAAAGGATGTCGCGCAGCAGGCTGTCGGCTGCGGCGGTTTGGGCGATCAGGCAGGCGGCCAATGCCAGGGCTGCTCGGCTCGATACACGCATGGGGTGGTACTCCTGTGGGTTTACTCACCTGATAGGAGTACCGGTGGCTGCCCCGGGTTCCACCTGAGCGATGGTTGGTCGCCACAGGCTGTACTGGCGCAGCGCGTCGGAATCCGCGCGACCCAGCAGCTCGAAGCCATGGCGCCGGTACAGCGCCAGGTTGCGTTCGACGCCGGTTTCCAGGGCTGCGGCGCTGCAGCCGGCGGCGGCCATCGCTTGCAGCGTCGCCTGCAGCAGGGCGCCGCCGAGGCCCTGTCCCTGGCTGTGCGGGGCCACGGCGAGAAACTCCAGGCGGGCGCAACCCTCCGGCAGTTGCTGGTCGAAGGCGGCGAGCAGGCGATCCAGACGCGCCAGGCAGTCCGCACCGCAGGTGTCGGCGATGCGTCGGCCCAGCTCATGCACGCTATCGCTGCTGGGTGTCTGGGCCAGATCAAAGAGGCTCAGGCCGCACAGCACCGAGCCGCGCCAGGCGGCGAGAACCGGTAGGCGATTGTCACGATGAAACGCCAGGTAGGCCTGCAGGTACGCGCGGCGTCTAGCGCCGAAGCCGGGGCGCTCGCGCATCAGGTACCAGCCTAGGCTCGGGTCGTCGGCGAAGGCCGCATCGAGCAGCGCCAGGGTCGCGTCGGCCTGCGCCGCCGGCAGCGGCGCCAGGCGCACCTCGCTCATGCGTCGCGTTCGACCCGCAGAATCACGCCATCCTGGGCCACCACCTTGACCGAGCTGCCGGCCGGCAGGTCGGGGCCGCTGACCAGCCACAGGCTGTCGCCGGCCTTGATCTTGCCGCGGCCGCCGACTATCGCCTCGTGCAGGGCGAAACGACGGCCGAGCAGTTCGCTGCCGCGCTGGTTCAGCCCCGGCTGGTCGCTGGGGCGCGTGGCGCTGCGCTGGCGGCGCCACCAGAGCACGGCGGTGAGGATCGCCAGCAGGCCGAACAGGAAGAATTGCCAGACCCAGGGCAGCTCCGGAAACAGGTAGGTGAGCACGCCGACGCAGGCGGCGGCCAGGCCGATCCACAGCAGGTAGCCGCCGGCGCCGAAGACTTCGAGGATCAGCAGGACGGTGGCCAGTGCCAGCCAGTCCCAGAACGATAGGTGTTGCAGGTAATAGATCATGACGTCAGCCCTGCTTCTCGCCTGGGCCGCCGGCACCGAAAGTGGCCTTGACGATTTCGCCGATGCCGCCGACCGCGCCGATCACCTGGCTGGCCTCCAGCGGCATCAGCACCACCTTGCTGTTGTCGGCCGCCGCCAGCTGGCCGAGCGCTTCGATGTACTTCTGCGCGACGAAGTAGTTGACCGCCTGCACGTTGCCGCTGGCGATGGCCTGGGACACCACGCGGGTCGCCTCGGCTTCGGCCTGGGCCGCCCGTTCGCGCGCCTCGGCCTCGAGGAAGGCGGCCTGGCGTTCGCCCTCGGCACGCAGGATCTCGGCCTGCTTGTGGCCTTCGGCGGTGAGGATGGCGGCCGAGCGCGAGCCCTCGGCCTCGAGGATCTGCGCGCGCTTGAGGCGTTCGGCCTTCATCTGGCTGGCCATGGCTTCGACCAGGTCGGCGGGCGGGCTGATGTCCTTGATCTCGATGCGGGTGATCTTGATGCCCCAGGGCGCGGTGGCTTCGTCGACCGTCTTGAGCAGCCGTTCGTTGATCGCGTCGCGCTGGCTGAGCATGGCGTCCAGCTCCATGGAGCCGAGCACGGTGCGGATATTGGTCATCACCAGGTTGCGGATGGCGTGCTCCAGGTTGTTCACCTCGTAGGCGGCCTGGGCGGCGTTGATCACCTGGAAGAAGCACACCGCGTCGATCTGCACTATGGCGTTGTCGGCGCTGATCACTTCCTGCGGCGGGATGTCCAGCACGCTTTCCATGACGTTGAGCCTGCGGCCGATGCGGTCCATCACCGGCACTATGATGTTGAGCCCGGGCTTGAGCGTGGTGGTGTAGCGGCCGAAGCGCTCCACCGTCCACTCCGAGCCCTGCGGCACCACCTTGAAGCCCATGTAGACGATGGCCAGAGCCAGGCCGACGAACAGCAGCAGGACGCCACCGATTTCCATAAAGCGATCTCCCTCTTGCGTGCGTGCAGTTGACCGTCGCGACGTGACGAACGGCCTTGTCGGCATCTAAGCATAGCCGCTGGCCAATTGCCGCCGACCCCTTCTCACTGCCCGGCGGCGATGGCGCGCTGCATATCGGGCTGAGATGCAGCGCTCAGGCCTTGCGCGCGGGCCAGGGCGGCGATCAGCTGGGCGTCGCGGGCATAGATGTCGGGGGCGTAGCGCAGGGTGCCGTCGCTGCGCGCCTCCACCGTCCAGTAGGCGATCAGCAGCGGCACGGGCTGCTGCAGGCGGTATTCCTGGGTCTTGCCGCTGGCGATGCGCTGCTGCACCGGCTCCAGCTCCTGCGGCCGGAGCAGCCAGGCCAGCAGGGTGCCCACCGCCTCGACGCGCACGCAGCCGGAGCTGAACACCCGCGGCGACTTGTCGAACAGGCGCTGGCTGGGGGTGTCGTGCAGGTACACCGCGAAGGGGTTGGCGAAGCGCAGCGCCACCCGGCCCAGCGGGTTGCGCGTGCCGGCGGCCTGGCGCAGGACGATGGCGCCGGGGTTGTCCCAGTCCACCAGCTCCGGGTCGAGCGGCTGGCCGTCGCGATCGAGCACGCTGAGCTCCTGCTGGGCGAGGTAGGCGAGGTCGTCGCGGATCGCCGGCAGCTTGTCCTCGCGCAGGATGGTCGGCGGCACCGTCCAGGTCGGGTTGAGCGTCAGACGCTGGATGCGCGAGGCCAGCAGCGGCGTTTCGCGGCCGGCGCGGCCGACCTGGGTGCGGGTGCGCCACAGCACCCGTTGCTGGCGCAGCACCAGCAGCTCGGCGGCGGCGACGTTGATCAGCACCTCGGTCGCGGCCAGGTCGTCGGCCAGCCAGCGCAGGCGCTCCAGGTTGATGCGCAGCTGGGCGCGGCGCATCGGCGCGGCGACGTTCAGTTCGGCCAGGCTGGCCGGGCCGAGGATGCCATCGGGATTCAACCCGTGGTCGTCCTGGAAGGCCTGCAGGGCCAGGACCGTGGCCGGGTCGAAGGCTTCGCCGGCAACCGTCGTCACGCTCAGGTAGCCCTCGGCGCGCAGGCGTTCGCGCAGCCCCGGCACCCGTGCATCGCGGTGCTGCGCCTTGAGTAGGGGGCCGTCGGCCAGGGGCTGCCAGTCGGCCAGCGGCCGCTGGCGCAATTCGGCGTAGGCGGCGCGCAGGCGGCGGTAGGCGATGCCGTCCGGGCGCGCCGCGGCGAAGGCCTCGGCCGGTGCCTGTAGGTGCAGCAGGGCGAGCGACAGGGTGGCCAGGCGCAGGTCCGGCAGCGGGTTGGCGGGCGAATGCCACAGGCTTTCCTGAGGCGGCGGCGGCAGGCGCCCGCGACGCAGATGGAGCAGCGCCTGCAGGTAGCTGTGGCTGTGCAGCAGCTCGCTGCACGGGCCGTCGTACGCGGGCAGGGCGTATTCGTCGGGCTCCAGGCCGTCGTCGGCGAGGTCGGCGAGCTGCGCCGCGAGCTGGCGGCGCCGGCTGGCGTCGGCCCAGGCCGGCTGGTTCTCGCGCTGGGCGTAGAAGTCGCGCAGTTGCTGGCGCGCGTTATCGTCTAGATTTGTCGGTAAGGGCGCGCAGTGCTGCGGCAGCTGCTCCAGCAACGGGCGCAGGTCGGCGCTGGTGGCGGCATCCGTGGCGGCGACCAGTGGCAGGGTGAGCAGCAGGCCGCTCAGGTAAGATGCACGTTTTTTGAACAACATACTGCTCCAGTCCTTGGCTCAGAAAAGGCGCTACCCGGGTCGGCGCCGCGCGTCCAGTATAGGCGGGCCGCCATGGGATTCAGCGACAGGACGTCCCGGAGTCTGTGCGCAGAGGTGATTACGCAGATGTTTGGACGTATCGGCCGGTGCTGGTTGGCGGGTTTGTGGTTGCTCGGTGCGCCGCTGTGGGCGAGCGCGGCGCAGGATGGGCTGTTCGCCGAGCTGGCGCGGCAGGCTCCCGGGCTCGAGCCGCAGGCGCTGCGCCACGCCCTGGCGGCCATGCAGTGCGCGGTCAACCATGGGGCCGGCGATGCCCGGCGCCTGGCGGTGATCGACTATTCGCGGCCGTCGACCGAGCGCCGCCTGTGGATCTTCGACCTGCAGCGCAAGCGCCTGCTGCTGCGCGACTTCGTCGCCCATGGCCGGCGCTCCGGGGAGAACTTCGCCGAGGCCTTCTCCAACGACCTGGGCAGCCACCAGACCAGCCTCGGCCTGTTCCGCACCGCCGAGAGCTACCGCGGCAAGCATGGCTATTCGCTGCGCATGGATGGCCTGGAGCCCGGCCTCAACGACCTGGCGCGCGAACGCGCGATCGTCATCCACGGCGCCGACTACGTGAACCCGCGCTGGGTGCAACAGCATGGCCGCATCGGCCGCAGCCTGGGTTGTCCGGCGGTGCGCCGCGAGGTGGCGCGGCTGGTGGTCGATCAGCTCAAGGGCGGCCAGTTCCTCTTCGCCTGGCATTCCGACCCGCGCTGGCTGGCGGGCTCGGCCTACCTGGCGTGCAAGCCGCAGCAGATGGCGGCATTGAGCCGCGCCGGCGAGGGGTAGGTTGGCGCTGAGCGTAGCGAAGCCCAACGGGGAGTGCGCAGCACTCCGCCCGGCGTCCGCCAGCACCCCTGCCTAGCCCGGTTTCGGCGTTACGTCGAGCATCGCCCGTTGGGCTAAGCGCAGGCCATGCACCCGTTCAAGCCGCCGCAAACGGCGGTATCGAGCCGCCAGCCGAGCGTTGCGCCCCGGATGCGTCACTTCTGCTCGCTCTGCGGGGTCACCCGCAGCACTTCCTCGATGGTGGTCAGGCCGGCGGCGACCTTCTGCGCGCCGGACAGGCGCAGGCTGCGCATGCCTTCCTTGAACGCCGCGCGGCGCAGGGCGACGAGGTCGGTGTCGGCAGTGATCAGCGGCTTGATCGCATCGTTGAGCAGCATGATCTCGTACACCCCGGCGCGGCCGCGGTAGCCGGTGTCGCGGCATTCCAGGCAGCCCACGGCCTGCTGCGCGCTGGTCGGCAGGGGCGCGCTCCAGGGTTTGGTCAGGCTCTGCCAGCCGTCCTCATCCAGTTGCAGCGGCGCCTTGCAGTGCGGGCACAGGGTGCGCACCAGGCGCTGGGCCATGACGCCGAGCACGGTGGCCTTGAGCAGGTAGTGCGGCACGCCCAGTTCGAGCAGGCGGCTGATGGCGCTCGGCGCGTCGTTGGTGTGCAGGGTCGACAGCACCAGGTGGCCGGTGAGCGCCGCCTGGATCGCCATTTCCGCGGTCTCCAGGTCGCGGATCTCGCCGACCATGATGATGTCTGGGTCCTGGCGCATCAGCGCGCGCACGCCGCTGGCGAAGGTCAGGTCGATATTGTGTTGCACCTGCATCTGGTTGAAGGCGCCCTCGATCATCTCGATCGGGTCCTCGATGGTGCAGACGTTGACCTCGGCGGTGGCCAGCTGCTTGAGCGTGGTGTACAGCGTGGTGGTCTTGCCCGAGCCGGTCGGCCCGGTGACCAGGATGATGCCGTTGGGCTGGCGGGTCATGCTCTCCCAGCGGCGCAGGTCGTCGGCGGAGAAACCCAGCTGGTCCGGGCTTTTCAGCAGCACCTCGGGGTCGAAGATACGCATCACCATCTTCTCGCCGAAGGCAGTGGGCAGGGTCGACAGGCGCAGCTCCACCTCGCCGCCGTCCGGGGTCTTGGTCTTGACCCGGCCGTCCTGCGGCTTGCGTTTCTCCGCCACGTTCATCCGCCCGAGGGACTTGAGGCGGCTGACCACCGCCATGGTCACCTGCGGCGGGAACTGGTAGACGGTGTGCAGCACGCCGTCGATGCGAAAGCGCACGCTGCCCTGTTCGCGGCGCGGCTCGATATGGATATCGCTGGCACGCTGCTGGAAGGCGTACTGGAACAGCCAGTCGACGATATTGACGATATGCGCGTCGTTGGCGTCCGGCTCCTGGTCCTGGGCGCCGAGGCTGAGCAGTTGCTCGAAGTTGCCGACGCCGCTGATCTTCTGATCCACCGAGGTGGCGCCGCTGACCGAGCGGGCCAGGCGGTAGAACTCCACGGTAAAGCGCTGGATGTCCGCCGGGTTGGCCACCACCCGCTTGATCGGGCGCTTGAGCACGTGCACCAGGTTGGCTTCCCAGCTGTGCACCAGCGGCTGGCTGCTGGCGATGGTCACGCTCTCGGCATCCACCGCCACGGCTAGAATCTTGTGCCGTTGGGCGAAGGCGTAGGACATCAGCGGGGTGATGGCCGGCACGTCGATCTTCAGCGGGTCGATGCGCAGGTAGGGCTGGCCGACGAACTGTGCCAGCCAGACGGTGAGGCTCTCCAGGTCGAGCTTCTTGCCCGGGCGGCTGAGGTCGTCGACCTGCTGCGCGGCGAGAAACTCCAGTGGGTGCTGCTGGTGGTTCAGCGAACTGCGGCGAATCGCCAGGCACTGCTCGGCCGCGTCCTGACCGACCCGGCCCTGGGCGACCAGCTCGCGCAGCAGGTCGCCGAGATCCAGTACGCGGTCTTGGGCGGTGGTGGCGAAGGCGGACATGCGGGCTCCTCGGTGGTTCGGCCTGAACAAGCGTAGCCGCTAGGATGCCCGAAAAGCGCGGACGGGGCTAAGGCCCCGGCGTGACCCATTACCCAGTGCGCAGCGCCGCCTGCTCCGGGCTGTGATCCAGCTGCCGCCAGTCGACCTGCCAGACGCACACCAGGCCGCGCAGTTTCTCCGCCAGCACCCTGGCGCGATGCAGCGACAGACCTTGCAGCTGCAGCCGCACCTGCAGGTCGCCGTCCTGGCGCTGCACCTGCAGCTGTTGCGGCAGCAGCTGCAACTGGGCGAACAGGCCGAGCAGGCGACACAGCACGTCGGCCTCGGCCTCGGTGCGCAGGCGGTATTCGACGGCCGACTCGGGGCGATCCTGCCAGGGATCGCGGCGGCTGTGCGGAGCGGGGAAGGGCGTGGCGTCGGGCATGGCGGCATCTCGCGGTGGATTTGCTCCAGTTTCGCCCTTCGCGCGGCGAAAGTTCTGCCTGGATTTCTGTGAAAACCCGGATTTTGTGGATAGTCTTGCCGTTGACTGCCGTTATCGAGGAATTTTTATGTCCGTCGCCCTGGATGTTTACGACCAGCGCATTCTCGCCCTGCTGCAGGAGGACGCCGGCCTCTCCACCGCCGAGATCGCCGAGCGCGTCGGCCTGTCGCAATCGCCCTGCTGGCGGCGCATCCAGCGGCTCAAGGAGGAGGGGGTGATCCGCCGCCAGGTGACCCTGCTCGAGCGCAAGAAGGTCGGCCTGCACACCCAGGTGTTCGCCCAGGTCAAGCTCAACGCCCACGGCCGCTCCAACCTCACCGAGTTCGCCGAGGCCATGCGCGAGTTTCCCGAGGTGCTGGAGTGTCACGTGCTGATGGGCGCGGTGGACTTCATGCTGCGTATCGTCACCCGCGACATCGAGGCCTACGAGCGCTTCTTCTTCGAGAAGCTGTCGCTGGTGCCGGGCATCCAGGAGGTCAACTCCATCGTCGCCCTGTCGGAGATCAAGTCCACCACCAGCTTGCCGTTGGCTTAGGCGGCGCTGCGCGGCCGCCTGATCCGGGCGCCCGGAGGCGGCCCGGATGCGATCCGCGGCTTACTTCACCAGCGCCTTCCAGGGCTTCAGGCTTTGCAGGATCTGCGCCTGGCTGGCGCGCAGCTGGCGCTGCTCGTCGTCGAGCGGCTGCTGGGCCAGCAGCTGGAACTTGTTCAGCTCGCCGTACAGGCGGTCGACCTCGGCCACCTCGAGCACGCCGCGGGCCAGGCGCAGCCAGACCAGCAGGCGCTCCAGGCGCGGCAGCTGCTCGGCCAGGTCTTCCGGTTGCTGCTGGTAGCGGCGCAGTTGCAGCGCCGCGCCTTCCTCGGCGAGCAGGGTCGGCAGCCAGTTGCCCAGCGCCGCGCCGCCCTGGCGGTTGCCGCGGTTGTTGCGCGCGGCGGTCCAGCCGCGGTTCAGCAGCCAGTGCGACAGCTGCAGCGACAGCAGGCCCCAGCGGCAGCCGTCCAGCTCGGCGGCGAACAGCGCCGGGGCGTTGCGCCGCATGCTGTCGTCCAGCTGGCCGGCGGCCAGGCGCGGGCGCCAGTCGGCCAGCAGGGCGTCGAGCTGCTCGCGCAGTTCCCGCGAGCTGGCGCGCGGCGCGGCCTGGCCGAGGCTGGCGAGCAGCGCGCGCAGGTCGACCAGTTGCTGCAGCCAGTCCTGCAGCAGGCTCCAGTGTCCGTTGAAGCGGTATTGCTCGGCCAGGCGCTGGCTGGCGCCGAGCAGGTGCCAGGCGAGGGCGGCAAAGGCATCGTCCAGGGTTGTCTCGGCGCTCGGCTGCGGCGCCGGCAGACTCAGGCTGTAGCTGCCGGCGTCGAACAGACGGTAGCCACGCTCGGCCTTGCTGATGTCGCAGGGCATCAGCGGCAGCTCGGCGGCCAGTTCGCAGGCCAGCTCCAGCAGCGCCGTCGGTTCGCCCTGGCGCAGTTCCAGCTCCAGCTCGCAGATTTCTTCCTCGCCCTCGCCAGCGATCACCTTGCCCAGGTCCAGGGCGGCCTCGATGACCACCTTGGCCTTGCCGCGGCCCCAGGCGATCTTGGCCTTCTCGCGAACGAAATCGGTGGTGAACAGCGGCTGCAGGGTCTTCTTGTCCAACTCGGCCAGGCTGGCCGGCCAGCAGCTGTCATCGAGCTTCTTCAGGTCCAGCTTGGGTTTGGCCAGGTACCAGTCCCATTCGTTGCGTTCGGACAGGCCGGCGACGCTCTGGCCGCGGGTCTTCAGGGTCTGGATATATTGCTCGCCGTCGCGGCGCAGGCGCAGCGCGACGCGGGCCCCGGCCAGCTCGCGGGCCGGGGTGTCGTAGTACTGGTTGAACAACTCGGCGCGCTGCCAGCCGCTCTTGTTGCGCTTCTTCAGCAGCGGGTGTTCGCGCAGGGCGGCCAGGGTGGCACGGCTGGCGCGCAGTTTGATTTCGGTTTCTTTGACCATGGTCGGAAGCGAGGTGCCTTGTATGAAAATATGACAGTCCGATGACGCGCGCTGGCGATAGACGAAGGCGATCCCTATACTTGCCGCCTTCTCAAAACGGGGGCTTACCCTATGCCTATCAATCCCTTTGTCAGCCTGTTCGGTCGTTCACCCATCGGCCCCATGCAACAGCATATCGCCAAGGCCAATGAGTGCGCGGCGAACCTGGTGCCCTTCTTCGAGGCCGTGATGGCCGAGGACTGGGATCGGGTGGAACAGGTGCAACAGGAGATGTCCCGGCTCGAGCACGAGGCCGACAAGCTGAAGAAAAGCGTGCGCCTGCACCTGCCCAAGAGTCTGTTCCTGCCGGTGCCGCGCTCGGACCTGCTGGAGCTGCTCAGTGTACAGGACAAAGTCGCCAACCGTGCCAAGGACATCGCCGGGCTGATGCTCGGCCGCCAGATGGCCATTCCGCAGGCGCTGCAGCCGTTGATGCGCACCTACGTGCAGCGCAGCGTGGATGCCAGCGCCCAGGCGCTGAAGGCGATGAACGAGCTGGACGAGCTGCTGGAAACCGGCTTCGCCGGCCGCGAGGCGGTGCTGGTGGAGACCCTGATCGAGGAGCTGGGCGTGATCGAGCAGGACACCGATCGCCTGCAGATCGAGGTGCGCCGCAACCTGTTCAAGCTGGAGAAGGACCTTCCCCCGGTCGATGTAATGTTCCTCTATCAGATCATCGACTGGATCGGCGATGTCGCCGACCGCGCCCAACGTGTGGGCAACCGACTGGAACAACTGCTGGCGCGCTAAGCGCCAGTGTCCTTTCTGGGATCTACGGAAAACTAACTTATGTCTCTGATTGCGGACTACGGGCTGATTCTGCTCGTTCTTGCCTGCCTTTTCGGTTTTTTCATGGCCTGGGGTGTTGGGGCCAACGATGTAGCCAATGCTATGGGTACATCCGTTGGCTCGCGCGCACTGACTATCAAACAGGCGATCATCATCGCCATGGTCTTCGAGTTCTGCGGCGCCTACCTGGCCGGCGGCGAAGTCACCGAAACCATCAAGAACGGCATCGTCGATGCTTCGCTGATCAGCCCCAACCTGATGGTGCTGGGCATGATGTCGGCGTTGCTGGCGGCCGGCAGCTGGCTGCTGGTGGCCTCGACCAAGGGCTGGCCGGTATCCACCACCCATACCATCGTCGGCGCGGTGATCGGTTTCGCCGCGGTCGGCGTGTCGGTGGATGCGGTGCACTGGAGCGGCGTCGGCCCCATCGTCGCCAGCTGGGTGGTCACCCCGCTGCTCGCCGGGATCATCTCCTTCTGCCTGTTCGTCAGCGTGCAGAAGCTGATCATCGACACCGACAACCCCTTCCTCAATGCCAAGCGCTATGTGCCGCTGTACATGTTCCTCACCGGTTTCATGATCTCGCTGATGACCATGACCAAGGGCCTCAAGCACGTCGGCCTGAACCTCTCCAGCAGTGAAGGCTTCATGCTCTCGCTGGGCATCGGCGCTGCCGTCATGCTGCTCGGCATCGCCCTGCTCAGCCGCATTCATGTCGACGCCGAAGCCGACAAGGCCTTCCACTTCGCCAGCGTGGAGAAGGTGTTCGCCGTGCTGATGATCTTCACCGCCTGCGCCATGGCCTTCGCCCACGGCTCCAACGACGTGGCCAACGCGGTCGGTCCGCTGGCGGCCATCGTCGGCGTGATCCAGAGCGGCGGCGACCTGGCCGTCGGCGAGAAGTCTCTGGTGCCGGGCTGGATTCTGCTGCTCGGCGCGGTGGGCATCGTGGTCGGCCTGGCCACCTACGGCTACAAGGTGATCGCCACCATCGGCAAGGAAATCACCGAGCTGACCCCCAGCCGCGGTTTCGCCGCCGAGCTGGCCGCCGCCACCACCGTGGTCAGCGCCTCCGGCCTGGGCCTGCCGGTGTCCACCACCCACACCCTAGTCGGCGCCATTCTCGGCGTCGGCCTGGCGCGCGGTATCGGTGCGCTGAACCTGGGCATGATCGGCAAGATCTTCCTGTCCTGGATCATCACGCTGCCGGTGGGTGCGGCGCTGTCGATCCTGTTCTTCTTTATCCTGCGCGGGCTATTCGGCGGCGTCTGACGGTTCCCGTTAGGGGGCCTCTAAAAACGTAGGCGAGGCAGTCAGCGCAAGGCGAAAGCAGGCGAAGAACGCACTGGGCCCGCATTCGGGTTTACGAGCTGTAAATGAGCATTCTGAGCCTGCTTTCAACGCAGCGATGACAACGCAGGTAGTTTTTAGAGGTGCCCCTGGCCGACGATGCCCCTATGATTGGGACACCGTCCAAGGAGAGCACCGATGCCGCTGCCGTCCTTCCAAGAGCAATTCGCCGCGCTGATCGCCGCGCCGTCGGTGAGCTGCACCCAGCCGCACTGGGATCAGAGCAACCGGCCGGTGATCGAGCTGCTCGCCGCCTGGCTCGGCGACCTCGGCTTCGCCTGCGAAACCCAGCAGATCGCCCCCGGCAAGTTCAACCTGCTGGCCAGCTACGGCAGCGGCCCCGGCGGCCTGGTGCTGGCCGGCCACAGCGACACCGTGCCGTTCGACGCCGCCCTGTGGCAGAGCGACCCGCTCAAGCTGACCGAGGTCGACGGACGCTGGGTCGGCCTCGGCAGTTGCGACATGAAGGGCTTCTTCGCCCTGGCCATCGAGGCCGTGCGGCCCTTGCTCGATCGGCCCTTCCAGCAACCGCTGCTGATTCTCGCCACCTGCGACGAAGAAAGCTCGATGGCCGGCGCCCGCGCCCTGGCCGAGGCTGGGCGGCCGCTGGGGCGCGCCGCGGTGATCGGCGAGCCGACCGGCCTCAAGCCCATCCGCCTGCACAAGGGGGTGATGATGGAGCGCATCGATATCCTCGGCCAGAGCGGCCATTCCTCCGACCCCAGTCTCGGCCATAGCGCGCTGGAGGCGATGCAGGACGTCATGGGCGAGCTGCGCGGCCTGCGCGCGCAGTGGCAGCGCGAGTTCAACAACCCGCAGTTCGGCGTGCCGCAACCGACCCTGAACCTCGGCTGCATCCATGGCGGCGACAACCCCAACCGCATCTGCGGCCAGTGCGCGCTGGAGTTCGACCTGCGCCCGCTGCCGGGGATGGACCCGGAGCAGCTGCGCGCGGCGATTCGCGGCAAGCTGCAGCCGTTGGCGCTCAAGCACCAGGTGCGCATCGACTACGGCCCGCTGTTCCCGGCGGTGCCGCCGTTCGAGCAGGCCGCCGACGCCGAACTGGTGCGTCTGGCCGAACGCCTCACCGGGCACGCGGCGCAGGCGGTGGGGTTCGGCACCGAGGCGCCTTATCTGCAGCAGCTGGGCTGCGAGACCCTGGTGCTCGGCCCCGGCGACATCGACTGCGCCCACCAGCCCGGCGAGCACCTGGAACTGGCGCGGATCGAGCCGACCGTGCAGCTGCTGCGCCAACTGATCCAACACTATTGCCTGAGTCGGAGCGAAGACGTGCTGCGACGATGAGAGAAGCCTTCGAACCTGCCATGGCGGCTTGACCCGCCCCCTGTCTCGACGCTCACACGGATCTTTCATGCACGACTACGTCAACTGGTTACGCCACGCTTCGCCCTACATCAACGCCCACCGCGACTGCACCTTCGTGGTCATGCTGCCCGGCGAGGGCATCGCCCACCCGAACTTCGCCAATATCGTCCACGACCTGGTGCTGCTGCACAGCCTCGGCGTGCGCCTGGTGCTGGTGCACGGCTCGCGCCCGCAGATCGAGGCGCGCCTGGCCGCCCGCGGGCTGACCCCGCATTATCACCGCGACCTGCGCATCACCGACGGGCCGACCCTGGAGTGCGTGATCGACGCCGTCGGCCAGCTGCGCATCGCCATCGAGGCGCGCCTGTCGATGGACATGGCCGCCTCGCCGATGCAGGGCTCGCGCCTGCGCCTGACCAGCGGCAACTTCGTCACCGCGCGGCCGATCGGCGTGCTCGACGGCGTGGATTACCACCACACCGGCGAGGTGCGCCGCATCGACCGCAAGGGCATCAACCGCCAGCTCGACGAGCGCAGCATCGTGCTGCTGTCGCCGCTCGGCTACTCGCCCACCGGGGAAATCTTCAACCTGGCCTGCGAAGACGTTGCCACCCGCGCCGCCATCGACCTGGGGGCGGACAAGCTGCTGCTGTTCGGCGCCGAGGACGGCCTGCTCGACGAGCACGGTCAGCTGGTGCGCGAATTGCGCCCGCAGCAGGTGCCGGCGCACCTGGCGCGCCTGGGCAGCAACTACCAGGGCGAGCTGCTCGATGCCGCGGCCGAGGCCTGCCGTGGCGGCGTCAAGCGCAGCCATATCGTCAGCTACGCCACCGACGGCGCGTTGCTCAGCGAGCTGTTCACCCGCACCGGCAACGGCACCCTGGTGGCCCAGGAGCAGTTCGAGTCGTTGCGCGAGGCGACCATCGAGGACGTCGGCGGGCTGATCGAGCTGATCAGCCCGCTGGAGGAGCAGGGCATCCTGGTGCGCCGTTCGCGCGAGGTGCTGGAGCGCGAGATCGAGCAGTTCAGCGTCGTCGAGCGCGAGGGGCTGATCATCGCCTGCGCCGCGCTCTATCCGCTGGCCGACTCCGACTGCGGCGAGCTGGCCTGTTTGGCGGTCAACCCGGATTATCGCCACGGCGGCCGCGGCGACGAGCTGCTGGCGCGGATCGAGGCGCGGGCGCGGGCGCAGGGGCTCAAGACCCTGTTCGTGCTCACCACGCGCACTGCCCACTGGTTCCGCGAGCGCGGCTTCGAGCCGAGCAGCGTCGAACGCATGCCGGCGGCGCGCGCCTCGCTGTACAACTACCAGCGCAATTCCAAGGTGTTCGAGAAGACCTTGTAGAGGGGCGAATGCGCTGGGAATGGCTTTAGCCGCGACTTGGTTGACCGGTCGCGGCTAAAGCCCCTCCCACGATGCGTGCAGAACGTCAGGCGCTGTGCTGCTGCAGGCGCAGCTGCTCGAAGCCGTCGTCCCAGCCGGCCTCCCAGGCCGCGGCGGGGACTTCGTCGGGGTAGGGTTGGCGGTCTTTGGCCTGGCCGGTGAGGCCGGCCATATAGCCTTGCTGGTAGGCCTTGGTCAGGCTCTCCAGGCTCCATTGCGGCGTGGCGTCGTCGGCCATGGGCGCTGCTCGTCTGCATCCGTTACCCGCCATGCTAGCCGCCCGGGCGCGCCGCGACGCGGCCGCCCATCCCGGCTTTTGCTCCGTTGGCGGCCTTTGTGATGCAGTCGACGAATCTTGCTCGGCGCCGGCCAGCGGCCGTTGCTCCCGCGGAGTGGGGCGTCAGGGGCGCAAGCGGTGGGCTGCGGCCCGCCCCACAGGGCGTGCGGCCGTCGATTTGCAGGGGGCTGGGTAGCCCCCTTACACCGCCAGGGCCAGGATACTGGCCTGGTAGGCGGCGACGAAGGCATCGAAGTCGCCTTGCGGCTGGGCTTCCAGCTCGGCCTGTTCGGCCAGCGAGCGCTGCGCGGCCTGCTCGAAGGCGGCCTGCTGCTCGGTGTCGAGCGGCCGGCTGCGCAGGTACTCGGCGTGGCGCCGGCTCTGCTGCAGGGCGAAGTCGGCGAAGCTGGTGCCCTGGCGCAGCGCCGCCAGCACCTGCGCCGAGGGCGTCAGGTCGGCGTCCTCGACCTTGGCCTGTTGCGCCGCCAGGGCCTCGCCGTGCGCCGCGCCGCCCTGGCTGCGGTCGAGCAGCTCGGCCAGCGGGCGGATCTGCTCGATCAGCTCCAGGGCCCAGGTCTTGAGTTCCACCGGGCGGCCGTCACGCTGCAGGTGCAGGCCGGGACGGCGGCCTTCCTTGACCACCTTGAGGAAGTTGTCGGTGCAGCTGCGGCACTCGCCGCCTTCCAGCAGCGGGCTGTCCGCCAGCGCGCAGAACAGCAGGAAGGCGTCGATAAAGCGCGATTCGCTGAGGTCAATGCCCAGCGGCAGGTAGGGGTTGATGTCCAGGCAGCGCACTTCCACGTACTGCACGCCGCGGCTCATCAGCGCCTGGATCGGCCGTTCGCCGCTGCGGGTGACGCGCTTGGGGCGGATGCTGGAGTAGTACTCGTTCTCGATCTGCAGGATGTTGGTGTTCAGCTGCAGCCACTCGCCGTCGCGTTTGATGCCGGCCTCGACATAGGCCGGATAGGGCGTGGCCACGGCCAGGCGCAGGCTGTCGGTGTAGCTGGCCAGGTCGTTGTAGCAGGGGGTCAGGCCGGACTGGGCGCTGCTCTGGTAGCCCAGATCGCTCATGCGCAGGCTGGTGGCATGGGGCAGGTACAGGGTGCTGGCGTCCAGTTCCTGCAACTGGTGCGGGCGGCCGCGCATGAAGCCCTTGTCCAGCGCCGGCGAGGCACCGAACAGGTACATCAAGAGCCAGCTGTAGCGGCGGAAGTTGCGGATCAGCGCGATATAGCGCGCCGACTGGTAGTCGCGCGCGCTCTGCGTGTCGCCTTCGGCCTGCTGCTGCAGCTGCCACAGGCCCTCGGGCAGGGAGAAGTTGTAGTGAATGCCGGCGATGCACTGCATGGTCTTGCCGTAGCGCAGCGCCAGGCCCTTGCGGTAGACGTACTTGAGCCGGCCGATATTGGAGCTGCCGTAGCGGGCGATAGGGATAGTTTCTTCATCCGGCAAGGCGCAGGGCATCGACGGGCTCCACAGCAGCTCGTCGCCCAGCTTGGCGTAGGCGAAGCGGTGGATGCGTTCCAGCTCGTCGAGGGTGGCCGCCGGGTCGGTGGCGGTGCCGGTGATGAATTCCAGCAGCGATTCGGAATAGTCGGTGGTGATCTGCGCATGGGTCAGCGCCGAGCCCAGCCCCTGCGGATGCGGGGTCAGGGCCAGCTGGCCGTCCTGGTCGATGCGCAGGCATTCGCGTTCGATGCCGTGCAGGCACTGGCCCAGCAGGGACAGGTGGGCCGGCTCGCCGAGCAGGGCCAGGCGGCGGGAGAGAAGGTCGCTCAAGATGCACTTCCTAACTGGGCAGTCGCCACAATATGGGGATCGCCCCGGCACTCTGCAAGGGGCGAACGGTTACCCAGGTTAGACCAGCCCGAGCGGCGCCGATTACACGCAGGCGAAGGTGCCTTGTGCCTTGGCGACCAGCTTGTCGCCCTGCAGCACTTCCGCTTCCACCACCTGGGTACGGCGCCCGGCGTGCAGCACCTTAGCGTGGCACAGCACGCTGCCTTCGGACACCGGGCGGATGTAGTTGATCTTGCACTCCAGGGTCACGCTGCTCGGCCCGCCATCGCCGAGGCTGTGGCTGGCCTGGCCCATGGCGGTGTCGATCAGCGAGAACAGTGCGCCGCCGTGCAGCTTGCCGTGCAGGTTGCGCAGCTCGTCGGTGAGGCTCAGGCGCACACGCGCCTCGCCGCCGCCGACCTGGAGAATCTCCAGGCCGAGCAGGCGGGAAAAGGCGCTGCTGGCGCCGACCTTGTCGGTCGTGCTCATTTCTTCAACTGCTTGGCGTTGGCGAACAGGGCGGCCATACCGCCGCTGGCGGGGGCCGGTTTGTCCTGGCTGGAATGACGCTCGCTGCGCGGCGCGTTGCCGCCACGGTTGCCAGCGCGCGATTGTCCGCCGCGTTGGCCGTCGACCTTCTCGCCGGGGGTATCGCCCATGCGCATGGACAGGGCGATGCGGTTGCGCGGGATATCCACCTCCATCACCTTGACCTTGACCACGTCGCCGGCCTTGACCGCCTCGTGCGGGTCCTTGATGAACTTCTCCGACAGCGCGCTGATGTGCACCAGACCGTCCTGATGCACGCCGATGTCGACGAAGGCGCCGAAGTTGGTGACGTTGGTCACCACACCCTCGAGCACCATGCCCAGCTCGAGGTCCTTGAGGGTTTCCACGCCTTCCTGGAACTCGGCGGTCTTGAACTCCGGACGCGGGTCGCGGCCGGGCTTGTCCAGTTCCTTGAGGATGTCGCCGACGGTGACCAGGCCGAAGCGCTCGTCGGTGAACTTGGCCGGGTCGAGGCGCTTGAGAAAGCCCGAGTCGCCGATCAGCGAGCGGATGTCGCGGCCGGTGTCCTGGGCAATGCGCTCGACCAGCGGGTAGGTTTCCGGGTGCACCGCGGAGGCGTCCAGCGGGTTGTCGCCGTTCATCACGCGGAGGAAGCCGGCGGCCTGCTCGAAGGTCTTCTCGCCCAGGCGCGGCACCTTCTTCAGCTCGGCGCGGGTCTTGAACGCGCCGTTCTGGTCGCGATGGGCGACGATATTCTGCGCCAGGGTCGCATTCAGCCCGGAGATGCGCGCCAGCAGCGCGGCGGAGGCGGTGTTCACATCCACGCCGACGGCGTTCACGCAGTCCTCGACCACGGCATCGAGCGAGCGCGCCAGCTTGAGCTGCGACACGTCGTGCTGGTACTGGCCGACGCCGATGGATTTCGGGTCGATCTTCACCAGCTCGGCCAGCGGGTCCTGCAGGCGGCGGGCGATGCTCACGGCGCCGCGCAGCGACACGTCGAGATCGGGGAATTCGCGCGCGGCCAGCTCTGAGGCCGAGTACACCGAGGCGCCGGCCTCGGAGACCATCACCTTGGTCAGCTTGAGGCCCGGCACCTTCTTGATCAGCTCGGCGGCCAGCTTGTCGGTCTCGCGGCTGGCGGTGCCGTTGCCGATCGAGATCAGGTCGACGCCATGCTTGGCGCACAGCTTGGCGAGGACCGCCAGGGTGCCGTCCCAGTCGTTGCGCGGCGCGTGCGGGTAGACGGTGGCGGTGTCCAGCACCTTGCCGGTGGCATCGACCACCGCCACCTTGCAGCCGGTGCGCAGGCCAGGGTCGAGCGCCAGGGTGGCGCGCGGGCCGGCCGGCGCGGCCAGCAGCAGGTCGTGCAGGTTGCGCGCAAACACGGCGATGGCCTCGTCCTCGGCCTTCTCGCGCAGCTCGCCGAGCAGGTCGGTTTCCAGGTGGTTGTACAGCTTGACCTTCCAGGTCCAGCGCACCACCTCGGCCAGCCACTTGTCGGCGGCGCGGCCTTGCGCGCTGATGCCGAAGCGCTCGCCGATCATCAGCTCGCAGGGGTGCAGGGTACCCGGCAGCTCCTCGCCGACCTTCAGGCTGGCGCTGAGGATGCCCTCGTTGCGGCCGCGGAAGATCGCCAGCGCGCGGTGCGACGGCACGCCCTTGAGCGCTTCGTCGTGCTCGAAGTAGTCGCTGAACTTGGCCCCTTCGTGTTCCTTGCCCGGCACCAGGCGGGCGCTGAGGGTGGCGTGGTCCTTGAGGAAGCTGCGCAGCTTGTCGAGCAGGCCCGCATCCTCGGCGAAGCGCTCCATCAGGATGTACTTGGCGCCCTCGAGCACGGCCTTCACATCGGCGAAGCCCTTGTCGGCGTCGATAAAGCGTTCGGCTTCGCTTTCCGGGCTCAGCTCTGGGTTGCCGAACAGCGCATCGGCCAGCTCGCCGAGGCCGGCTTCCAGGGCGATCTGGCCCTTGGTGCGGCGCTTCTGCTTGTACGGCAGATACAGGTCTTCCAGGCGCGTCTTGGTGTCGGCCAGGGCGATCTCGCGCTTGAGTTCTGGAGTGAGCTTGCCCTGTTCCTCGATGCTGGCGAGGATCGCCAGGCGGCGCTCGTCCAGTTCGCGCAGGTAGCGCAGGCGCTCTTCCAGGTGGCGCAGCTGGGTGTCGTCGAGGCTGCCGGTCACCTCTTTGCGGTAACGGGCGATAAAGGGCACGGTGGAACCTTCGTCGAGCAGGGCCACGGCGGCGGCGACCTGTTGCGGGCGCACGCCCAGTTCTTCGGCGATGCGGTTGTTGATGCTGTCCATAAAAAAGCTACCCACAGGGCGGCCATGCCGGCGGCACGGCGCGCGCGAATCAATTGAGTCGACTTGGCCGTGAGCGCCCTGGCCCGCGTCCATGCCATGGCGGCAGAGGGGCGGAGGAGGGGCGCTGCGCGACTGCCAGGTCGAGGCGGCGGCGCATTATAAACACCGCATCCGCCGGCGCTGGGAACCGTTCGGGGAAAAATCTGCTAACAATGGCTGGAGCGCCCGCCAGGGCGCCTGAGCCATAATGCCGCCATTCCAGCCTGGCCGCGCGGCGCGCGAGCGGGCTTCAGCCAAGGAGTTGCCATGAGCCACAGCGCCCCCGCCGCCGAAGGCGAGAAGATCCTGATCGTCGACGACGACGCCCGTCTGCGTCGCCTGCTCGAGCGTTTCTTCGACGAACAGGGATATCGCGTGCGTGCCGTGGAGAACGTCGAGCAGATGGATCGCCTGCTGGCCCGCGAGCTGTTCAACCTGGTGGTGCTCGACCTGATGCTGCCCGGCGAGGACGGCCTGTCCGCCTGCCGCCGCCTGCGCGAGGCGAACAACCAGATCCCGATCATCATGCTCACCGCCAAGGGCGACGAGTCCAGCCGCATTCAGGGCCTGGAGCTGGGCGCCGACGACTACCTGGCCAAGCCGTTCAATCCGCGCGAGCTGCTGGCGCGGATCAAGGCCGTGCTGCGCCGCCAGGCGCCGGTGGTGCCGGGCGCGCCGGGCAGCGAGGACGAGAGCGTCAGCTTCGGCGAGTACGAGCTGTCGCTGGCCACCCGCGAGCTGAAGCGCGGCGAGCAGGTGCACATGCTCACCACCGGCGAGTTCGCCGTGCTCAAGGCGCTGGTGCAGCATGCGCGCGAGCCGCTGACCCGCGACAAGCTGATGAACCTGGCCCGCGGCCGCGAGTGGGACGCCCTGGAGCGCTCCATCGACGTGCAGATCAGCCGCCTGCGCCGGCTGATCGAGCCGGATCCGTCCAAGCCACGCTATATCCAGACGGTCTGGGGCGTGGGCTATGTGTTCGTGCCGGACGGCAATAAGTGATTCCTGGGTTGGCGCTGCGCGGAGCTAAGCCCAACGCCCACTGCGTCCTGTCCGATAGCCCGGCGTCGGACTCCAGCGCTGCGCGCCTCAACCCAACCTACATCGAAGCGTTATGAAAACCCCGCTCTGGTTCCCGCAAAGCTTCTTCGCCCGCACCCTCTGGCTGGTGCTGATCGTCGTGCTGTTCTCCAAGGCGCTGACCCTGGTCTATCTGATGATGAACGAGGACGTGCTGGTCGACCGCCAGTACAGCCACGGTGCGGCGCTGACCCTGCGCGCCTACTGGGCGGCCAACCCCGCGGAGCGCGAACACATCGCCCAGGCCGCCGGGCTCAAGCGCATCCCCCGCGACAAGGTGCCGGCCAGCGAGCAGCACTGGCCCTACAGCGAGATCTTCCAGCGCCAGATGCAGACCGAGCTGGGGCCGGACACCGAGGTGCGGGTGCGCGCCACCACGCCGCCGGCGCTCTGGGTACGCGCGCCGAGCCTGGGCGACGAGTGGCTGCGGGTGCCGATGTACCCGCACCCGCTGCGCGGCCAGCGCATCTGGAGCGTGCTCGGCTGGTTCCTCGGCATCGGCCTGCTGTCCACCGCGGCGGCCTGGATCTTCGTCCGTCAGCTCAGCGCGCCGCTCAAGCGCCTGGTGTTCGCCGCCCGCCAGCTGGGTCAGGGGCGCAGCGTGCGCCTGCCGATCAGCGACACGCCGAGCGAGATGGCCGAGGTCTACCGCGCTTTCAACCAGATGGCCGAGGACGTCGAGCAGGCGGCGCGCGAGCGCGAGCTGATGCTGGCCGGGGTGTCCCACGACCTGCGCACGCCGCTGACTCGCCTGCGCCTGGCGCTGGAATTCATGCAGAGCGATTCCGAACTGACCGAGGACATGGTGCGCGACATCGAGGACATGGACGCCATCCTCGACCAGTTCCTCGCCTTTATCCGCGACGGCCGCGACGAGCCGGTGGAGCAGGCCGACTTCGCCGAGCTGGTGCGCGAGACGCTGGCGCCCTACAACCAGAACGGCGAGCGCGTGCGCCTGTGCCTGGAGGCCATTCCGCCCTTCCCGCTGCGCCGGGTGTCGATCAAGCGCCTGCTCACCAACCTGGTGGAGAACGCCCTCAACCATGGCGGCGGCGACGCCGTGGAAGTGGTCGCCAGCCTGGCCGGCGACCACAACGCGCCCTATGTGGTGCTCAGCGTGCTGGACCGCGGCAACGGCATCGACCCGGCCGAGCTGGACAGCATCTTCAACCCCTTCATTCGCGGCGACCGCGCCCGCGGCGGGCGCGGCACCGGCCTCGGCCTGGCCATCGTCAAACGCATCGCCGCCCTGCACGGCGGCAGCGTGGAGCTGCGCAACCGCTCCGGCGGCGGCCTGGAGGCGCGCGTGCGCCTGCCGCTGGGGCTGCTGCTGCCGCGCGACGCGGTCTGAGCGACTCGGGCGACCAGCCGTCCGAGGCATGCTGGCAATCTGCGGTCAGAGGCTCTGGCGCTGGGCTATGCTGTGCCAGCGTACCCACTCGAGGCCCGCATGCCCGCCGCCTTATCCGACCGCCTGCCCAAATGGACTTGGTGGCTGCCGCTGCCGCTTTTCCACCTGGGAACCTGGTTATCCCTGACCACCCGCCTGGATGACGGGGTAGCGCTGTGCTACCTGCCGCTGCTGCTCGGCCTGGTGCTGTGCCTGTGGTGGGGGCCGCGGGTGCTGCCGGCGCTGTACCTCAACGCCCTGCTCAGCACGCCGTTGTGGGGCCTGCCCTGGCAGTGGGCGCCGCTCTATGCCTTGCCGGAAACCGCCGCGGTGGCGCTGGGCTGGTGGCTGTTGCGGCGCCAGCCGTTCGACCCCGCGCTCGGCCGCCTGGCCGATCTGCTGCGCTTTCTCGCCTTCGGCGTGCTGCTGCCGACCACCCTGGTGGCCTTCGGTCTGCAGGGCAACCTGTGGCTCACCGGCCTGCAGGGCGGCGAGCAGTGGGCGCTGGCCGTGCTGGGGGTGTGGCTGAGCGACGGCATCGGCCTGCTGGCGCTGGCGCCGCTGCTGCTGGCCTACGCCAGCCCGCTGCTGCGCGTGCGTGGCTGGTTGCATAAGGACGTGACGGACGCCGCGCCGGCGCTGAGCCTCAGCCGCTCGCCGCTGGGCTGGTTGTTCGCCGGCGGCGCCCTGCTGCTCTTGGCGGCGCTGCTCGGCAGCCTGCCGACGCTGCTCGGCCTGCCACTGCTGGGCATCTGCATGCTGGTGCTGGCCCTGCGGCACGCCTTCGCCGGGGCGTTGTACGGCGTGGTCCTGGCCTTCGCCGCGACCCTGCTGCTGCCGCTGCTGCGCGATGGCCTCGGCCTCGGTGCTCCGGATCTGCAACGCAGCCAGCTGCAACTCACCGTGCTGTTGCTGATGAGCGCCGCGCTGCTGGTCGGCCGCGCCCTCGGCGACCTGCGCCAGGCACTGGCGCGTAGCGCGCAGATGCAGCAGCAACTGGCGCGCGCCAACCTGGCCATGGAGGCCAGCCCGTTGGGGGTGACCATCGCCGACGCGCGCCAGCCCGACCTGCCGCTGATCTACTGCAACCCGGCGTTCAGCCGCATCACCGGCTACACCGTCGAGGAGGTGCTGGGGCGCAACTGCCGCTTCCTCGCCGGCGACGACCGCAACCAGCGCGACCTGAAACAGCTGCGCGCGGCGCTGCGCGAGGGGCGCAGCGGCCATGCGGTGCTGCGCAACTACCGCAAGGACGGCAGCCCGTTCTGGAACGAGGTGGTGCTGGCGCCGATGCGCGACGAGCAGGGCATCAGCCACTTCGTCGGCCTGCAGCACGACGTCACCGAGCGCGAGGAGCTGGCCGCCAAGGTCGAGCAGCAGCGCCTGGCCATGCTGCGCCAGAGCCACCTGTTCAGCCAGACCGAGAGCATCGCCGACATCGGCGGCTGGGTGCTGGAGCTGACCGACCTGAGCATGTTCTGGAGCGAGGGCTGCTACCGCATCGTCGGCCGCGACCTGGCGCTCGGCGCACCGCTGCTGGAGCAGGCGCTGGACTACTACGACGGCGCCAGCCAGGCGCTGATCCGCGCCAACCTGGCCGAGGCGCTGGCCGGGCGCAACCACTTCGACCTGGAGGCGCGCCTGGCGGCGCGCAACGGCTGGGTGCGCCTGCGCGGGGTGGCCGAGCGCGACGGCACGACGCTGGTGCGGGTCTACGGCGCGATCCAGGACATCAGCGAGCGCAAGCGCGCCGAGCAGCAGCTGCGCGAGCGCGACGAACGCCTGCGCCTGTTCTTCGAGGCGCCGCTGATCGGCATGGCCCTGACCACGCCGACCTTCGGCTGGGAGGAGGTCAACCACAAGCTGTGCGCCATCCTCGGCCGCTCGCGCGAGGAGCTGCTGCGCTGCACCTGGGACGAGCTGTCGCATCCGGACGACCTGGCCGCCGAGCAGCAGCAACTGGATGCGGTGCTGGGCGGCAGCAGCGACGGCTTCGAGCTGGACAAGCGCTTCCTGCGCGCCGACGGCCAGCAGGTGCATACCCGCCTCAGCCTGCGCGCGGTGCGCAACGGCCAGGGCCGCCCGGGCATGTTCCTGCTGCTGGTGGAGGACGTCAGCGCCCGTCGCGAGGCCGAGGCGCGCTATCGCACCCTGGTCGAGCACGCGCCCGAGGCGATCATGCTGTTCACCCCCAAGGGCGGCATGGTCGATTTCAACGAGAACGCCCTGCGCCTGTTCCGCTACCGCCGCGAGGAACTGCTGGGCAAGACGGTGCTGGAGATCAGCCCGCTGCGCCAGGCCGACGGCCAGCTCTCGGCGGAGATCGGCAAGGTGCATCTCAAGCGCGCCATCGCCGGCGAGGCGCCGGTGTTCGAATGGTTGCACCGCGACAGCGCCGGCCGCCAGCTGCCCTGCGAGGTGCGCCTGGTGCGCATGCCCGGCGAGCAGCTGCTGATCCGCGGCAGCGTCACCGATATCTCCGAGCGCCAGCGCTACCAGCGCGAGATCGAGCGCCTGGCCTACAGCGACGAACTGACCGGGCTGCCCAATCGCCGCCTGCTGCTCGACCGCCTGCAGCACGCCATGGACCGCGAGGCGCGCGAGGGCCGCCTGGGTGCGCTGCTGTTCATCGACCTGGATCACTTCAAGACGGTCAACGACAGCCTTGGCCACCTGATCGGCGATGGCCTGCTGCGCGAGGTGACCAGCCGCCTGGCGCGCGAGCTGCGCGCCGAGGACACCCTGGCGCGGCTCGGCGGCGACGAGTTCGTGGTGCTGCTGGAGGCGCTCGGCGACGACCCGCGGGTGGTCGCCGAACACGCCGCGGCGGTGGGCGACAAGCTGCTGCGCGGCCTGCTCGGCAGCTGCACCATCGACGGCCACGAGCTGTCGATCAGCGCCAGCATCGGCATCGCCCTGCACCCGCTGGAGCGGCAGAACGCCGCCGACGTGCTCAAGCAGGCCGACACCGCGATGTACCGGGCCAAGCACGCCGGGCGCAACGCCCTGCACTTCTTCGCCCCGGAAATGCAGGCGGCCATCGACCAGCGCCTGCAGCTGCAGAGCGAGCTGCGCCAGGCCATCGCCCGCGAGCAACTGCACCTGGTGTTCCAGCCGCAGCTGGCGCTGGCCACCGGCAAGGTGGCCGGCGCCGAGGTGCTGCTGCGCTGGCGTCACCCGGAGCGCGGCGAGATCGCCCCGGATCAGTTCATCCCCCTGGCCGAGGAAACCGGGCTGATCCAGGACGTCGGCCACTGGGTGCTGGAGCAGGCCTGCGCGGCGCTGACGCGCTGGCATCGGCAGTGGCCGCAGCTGGTGCTGGCGGTCAACCTCAGCCCGCGCGAGCTGCGCCAGGCCGATTGCGTGGCGCGTATCCAGGCCTGCCTGCAGCGCCATGGCGTGGCGCCGGCCTCGCTGGAGCTGGAGATCACCGAAGGGGTGCTGCTGGAGGACGTCGACCAGTGCATCGCCACCATGCAGCGGCTCAAGGCCCTCGGCGTGCGCTTCGCCATCGACGATTTCGGCACCGGCTACTCGTCGCTGACCTACCTCAAGCGCCTGCCGTTGGACCGATTGAAGATCGACCGCAGCTTCGTCGCCGACCTCGACGGCGAGGAGAGCGGCCGCCTGCTGGTGCAGACCATCCTGGTGATCGCCCGCAACCTCGACCTGGAGTGCGTGGCCGAAGGCATCGAACGCGCCGCCCAGCTGGAGCTGCTGCGCGAGCACGGCTGCTCGCTGGGCCAGGGCTACCTGCTCAGCCGGCCGCTGGCGGAAGCGGAGTTTCTCGCCTGGCTGGAGGCGCACCACCGCTAGAGTGGCGCGGTACCGCCCAGGCCGTGTGGGGATAAGGGGCGTTTGCGACCGACCCGGCGTAGCGCGGCTCAGCCACGCCCCTTGGTGCGGGTCTGCCCGGGTTCGGCGTACTTTTCCAGGTGTTCGACGATGATCCCGGCGACGTCCTTGCCGGTGGTGGTCTCGATGCCTTCCAGGCCCGGCGAGGAGTTCACCTCCATCACCAGCGGGCCGTGATTGGAGCGCAGGATGTCCACCCCGGCGACGTTCAGCCCCATCACCCGGGCGGCGCGCACCGCGGTCATGCGCTCCTCGGGGGTGATCTTGATCAGGCTGGCGGTGCCGCCGCGGTGCAGGTTGGAGCGGAACTCGCCGGCCTTGGCCTGGCGCTTCATCGAGGCGATCACCTTGTCGCCGACCACGAAGCAGCGGATATCGGCGCCGCCGGCCTCCTGGATGTACTCCTGGACCATGATGTCCTGCTTGAGGCCGAAGAAGGCTTCGAGCACCGACTCGGCCGCCTTGTGCGTCTCGGCCAGCACCACGCCCTTGCCCTGGGTGCCTTCCAGCACCTTGATCACCAGCGGCGCGCCGCCGACCATCTGGATCAGGTCGGGGATGTCGTCGGGGGAGTGGGCGAAGCCGGTCACCGGCAGGCCGATGCCCTTGCGCGACAGCAGCTGCAGGGCGCGCAGCTTGTCGCGCGAGCGGCTGATGGCGACCGATTCGTTGAGCGGGTAGACGCCCATCATCTCGAACTGGCGCAGCACCGCGCAGCCATAGAAGGTCACCGAGGCGCCGATGCGCGGGATCACCGCGTCGAAGCCTTCCAGCGCCTGGCCGCGGTAGTGGATCTGCGGCTTGTGGCTGGCGATGTTCATATAGGCGCGCAGGGTGTCGATCACCTGCATCTCGTGGCCGCGCTGTTGCCCGGCCTCCACCAGACGGCGGGTGGAATACAGACGCGGGTTGCGCGACAGCACGGCGATCTTCATTGGGCACCTGGAACGGAGGAGGGCAGGGTGGGTTTGTCTTGCACGTAGCTGAGCGCCGGGTTGACCACCAGTTGCCCGGCGATCAGCGCCTTGGAACCGAGCAGCACGCGGTAGCGCATGGTCTTGCGGCAGGCCAGGGTGAACTCCACCGGCCACAGGCGATCGCCCAGGGCCAGGTGGGTGCGGATCACGTAGCGGCTCTGCGCCAGGCCGTTGGAACTCTTGATGCGTTTGACCGAGACCATCTGCGCCTCGCAGCGGTGGCGGCGCTGCACCTGGGTGCCAAGGTAGGCGGTGAAGCGCACCCAGTCCTCGCCATCGCGCTGGAACGGCTGGATATCGCTGGCGTGCAGGCTCGAGGTGCTGGCGCCGGTGTCGATCTTGGCGCGCAGGCCGATGATGCCGAGCTCGGGCAGGTTGATCCACTCGCGCAGGCCGATCACGCTGAGCTGGTCGAAGGTCTTCAAGGTGGTGGTATTCCCCAGCGGCCGACAAGGCCTATCAGGCAGTTGAAAAACTACCTGCGTTGCCATTGCTGCGTTAAAAACAGGCTCGGACTGCTCATTTACAGCCCGTAAACTCCGCGTCCTCGCCTGTTTTTGCCTTGCACTGGCTGCCTCGCCTACGTTTTTCAACGGACTGATATGATTTCGCGCATTCTAGTAGCGCCGTGTGACAACTGCATCAGGCAGTTTCTGCCGGCTGGCAAACCCAGCAGAGGTGAGATGAGCGACAAAGACGACGACAAGGTGCGCCTGGACAAATGGCTGTGGGCGGCACGCTTCTACAAGACCCGCGCGCTGGCCAAGGCGGCCATCGAGGGCGGCAAGGTGCACCACCGCGGCGAGCGCTGCAAGCCGGGCAAGGAGCCCAGGGTGGGCGACGAATACGTGCTGCGCACCGGCTTCGACGAACGCACCGTGGTGGTGCTGGCGCTGTCGGCGGTGCGCCGCGGCGCGCCGGAGGCGCAGCTGCTGTATCGCGAGACCGAGGCGAGCATCGCCCGCCGCGAGCAGGCCGCGGCGCTGCGCAAGGCCGGCGCCCTCGGCGTGCAGACCGACGGTCGGCCGAGCAAGAAACAGCGCCGGCAGATCCAGCACTTCAACGAACAGCAGGGCGGCGGCCTGCGCCATCCATGGGCGGACGAGGAGTAGGGGCGTAGGGTCGATATGGCGCAGCCTTGTCCTCCGCCCGGTCAGGCGGCGCGATGGCGGACAAGCCTGCGGCATGTCCGCCCCACGGTAGATGTGGGCGCCCGTCGCTGTTGCTCGGCCCTTATCGCCCTTGCGCGACACCCGGGCCTTGGTTGTCCGGGCATTTGTGCATAAAATCGCCAGCCTTTTTTGCAGACCCAGGCAGGCCAGCCCGCTATGACCGATTTCAGCCAACGCTTTCTCTTCGACGACACCGACGTGCGCGGCGAGATGGTTGCCCTGCGCGAGAGCTACGCCCATGTGCTGGCCAAGCACGCCTACCCGCAGCCGGTGGCGCAACTGCTCGGCGAACTGATGGCCGCCGCCGCCCTGCTGGTCGGCACCCTCAAGTTCGACGGCCTGCTGGTGCTGCAGGCGCGCTCCGAGGGGCCCGTGTCGCTGCTGATGGTGGAATGCTCAAGCGCCCGCGAACTGCGCGGCATCGCCCGTTACGACGGCGAGCGGGTCACGGCCGACGCCGACCTGCACGACCTGATGCCCGACGGCGTGCTGGCGATCACCATCGACCCGGCCAAGGGCCAGCGCTACCAGGGCATCGTCGCCCTCGACGGCGTCGACCTGGCCGAGTGCCTGTCCAACTACTTCGCCAGTTCCGAGCAGCTGCCCACCCGCTTCTGGCTCAAGGCCGACGGCCAGCGCGCTCGTGGCCTGCTGCTGCAGCAGCTGCCGCCGCATCAGCAGACCGAGCCGGAGGCGCGTCAGGAAAGCTGGAACCACCTGCTGACCCTGGCCGACACCCTGTCCGCCGAGGAGCTGCTCGGCCTGGACAACCCGACCCTGCTGCACCGTCTCTACCACCAGGAGACCGTGCGTCTGTTCGACGAGCAGGCGCTGCAGTTCCGCTGCAGCTGCTCGCGCGAGCGCTCGGCCAGCGCCCTGGTCAGCCTCGGTCAGAGCGATGCCGAGCTGCTGCTCGGCGAGCAGGGCGGCAAGGTGGTGATCGACTGCCAGTTCTGCAACGAGCGTTACGCCTTCGACGCCGCCGACATCGCCCAGCTGTTCGCCGGTGGCGGCAGCGAGGCGCCGTCGCAGACCCGTCATTGATGAACTTTTCTGGGCGATAGCCGCTCTCTATCGGATCGGAGGCTGCCAAGCAGTTCGCTTTTCTGGCATACTCCCGCGACTTTTTTACCGCTGTAGTGCAGTTGCCCCTGTACTACACAACGTTCGGAAGACTCGGCCAGCGGCCGACGGGGACCCTCATGACGCAAGCCAACACCGCCGTGTACACCGACATCAGCGCCGCGCAACTGGTCGAAGAAGCCATCCGCCGTGGCGAAGGCGAACTGGCCGCCAACGGCTCGCTGGTGGTCCGCACCGGCCACCGTACCGGTCGCTCGCCGGCTGACCGTTTCATCGTTCAGGAGCCGAGCAGCGAGGCGCAGATCGCCTGGGGCGCGATCAACCGTCCGTTCCCGGCCGACAAGTTCGATGCCCTGTGGGACCGCGTCGAGGCGTTCAACAACGCCCAGGATCATTTCGTTTCCCACGTGCACGTCGGCTCCGCCGAAGCGCACTACCTGGCGGTCAAGATGACCACCGCCACCGCCTGGCAGAACCTGTTCGGCCGCTGCCTGTTCATCGAGCCGGAAACCTACAACCCGGCGGGCAAGACCGAGTGGCAGATCCTCAACGTCGCCAACTTCGAGTGCGTGCCTGAGCGTGACGGCACCAACTCCGACGGCTGCGTGATCATCAACTTCGCCGCCAAGAAGGTACTGATCGCCGGCATGCGCTACGCCGGCGAGATGAAGAAGGCCATGTTCAGCGTGCAGAACTTCCTGCTGCCGGAAGCCGACGTGCTGCCGATGCACTGCGCCGCCAACATCGGCGAGGAAGGCGACGTCACCCTGTTCTTCGGCCTGTCCGGCACCGGCAAGACCACCCTGTCGGCCGACGAGTCGCGCTACCTGATCGGCGACGACGAGCACGGCTGGGGCGAGGGCGTGGTGTTCAACATCGAGGGTGGCTGCTACGCCAAGTGCATCGACCTGTCGGAGAAGAACGAGCCGGTGATCTGGAAGGCCATCCAGTTCGGCGCCGTGCTGGAAAACGTGGTGCTCGACGAGAACCGTATCCCGGATTACGCCGACGACAGCCTGACCCAGAACAGCCGCGCGGCCTACCCGCTGACCCACGTCGAGAAGCGCAGCGAGCGGAACCTCGGCGGCGAGCCGAACGCGGTGATCTTCCTCACCTGCGACCTGACCGGCGTACTGCCGCCGGTGTCGATCCTCAACGAGGAACAGGCCGCCTACCACTTCCTCTCCGGCTACACCGCGCTGGTCGGTTCCACCGAAATGGGTTCGGGCGCCGGCATCAAGTCGACCTTCTCCACCTGCTTTGGCGCACCGTTCTTCCCGCGCCCGGCCGGCGTCTACGCCGAGCTGCTGATCAAGCGGATCAAGGCCTTCGGCTCCAAGGTCTACCTGGTCAACACCGGCTGGACCGGCGGCGGCTACGGCGTCGGCAAGCGTTTCAGCATCCCCACCACCCGTGGTGTGATCGCCGCGATCCAGAGCGGTGCGCTGATCGGCACCGAGACCGAGCAACTGCCGATCATCAACCTCAACGTGCCGAAGTCGGTACCGGGCGTCGAGACCAACCTGCTCAACCCGCGCAACACCTGGGCAGACCAGAACGCCTACGACGAAGCCGCCAAGGCCCTGGCCAAGCTGTTCATCGACAACTTCCAGAAGTTCGACGTCAGCGACGCCATCAAGAACGCCGGCCCGCAGCTCTAAGCTCGCGCCGCGCGCTACGACAAGGCCGCCTTCGGGCGGCTTTGTCATTTCCGGGTAGGGTGCGCCGCGCGTTCTCCACGGGACTCTGCCGGTGCGCATGGCGCACCCTACCGAACCGCGTTATGGTCATGGGCCATTCGGCGGTCAATGGAGTGACGGCTTATGTCCACCCTCAAACGCGTCTTCGGTTTCGATCAGCTGCGCCCCGGCCAGGAGCAGGTGGTCAGCGCCGTGCTCGCCGGTCGCTCGGCGGCGGCGATCTTTCCCACCGGCTCGGGCAAGTCGCTGTGCTACCAGCTGCCGGCATTGCACCTGCCCCATCTCACCCTGGTGATCTCGCCGCTGCTGGCGCTGATGCAGGATCAGCTGGCCTTCCTCCACGCCCGCGGCATCGCGGCGGCCAGCATCGATTCGGCGCAAAGCCGCGAACAGGCCAGTGCGGTCATGGCCAGGGCCAAGGCTGGCGAGCTGAAGATTCTGATGATCTCGGTGGAGCGCCTGAAGAACGAGCGCTTCCGCCATTTCATCGCCCAGGTGCCGATCTCCCTGCTGGTGGTCGACGAGGCCCACTGCATCTCCGAATGGGGCCACAACTTTCGCCCCGACTACCTCAAGCTGCCCGACTACCAGCGCCAGTTCGGCATCGCCCAGGTGCTGCTGCTCACCGCCACGGCGACGCCCAAGGTGATCGCCGACATGCGCGAGAAATTCGCCATCGCCGAAGCGGACGTGGTCACCACCGGCTTCTACCGGCCCAACCTCAACCTGCTGGTCGAGCCGGTGGCAGGCAGCGCCAAGCTGCGCCGTCTGCAGGACTGGCTGACGCCGCGGCGCGAGCAGGCCAGCATCGTCTACGTCACCCAGCAGAAGACCGCCGAGCAGGTCGCCGAGCGCCTGGCGCGCGACGGTCTGGCGGTCAGCGCCTACCACGCCGGCATGGCGCACGAGGTACGCGAGTCGATCCAGCGCCGCTTCATGGCCGGCGAACTGCAGTGCATCGTCGCCACCATCGCCTTCGGCATGGGCATCGACAAGCGCGATATCCGCAACGTGGTGCATTTCGACCTGCCGAAATCCATCGAGAACTACAGCCAGGAGATCGGCCGCGCCGGCCGCGACGGCCAGGCCTCGGATTGCCTGGTGCTGGCCAACCGCGACAGCCTCAGCGTGCTGGAGAACTTCGTCTATGGCGACACACCGGAGCTCAGCGGCATTCGCGCCGTGCTCGACGAGCTGCACGCGGTCGGCGTGGGCGGGCAGTGGGAGCTGATGCTGGGCCAGCTGGCCGAACAGAGCAATATCCGCGCGCTGCCGCTCAAGACCCTGCTGGTGCAGCTGGAGCTGCGCGGCATCATCGCGCCGCGCTACGCCTACTTCGCCGAATACCGCTTCAAGCTGCTGCTGGACGAAGCGGCGCTGCTGGCGCAGTTCGAGGGCGAACGACGCCGGTTCGTCGAGGCGATTCTCTCCAGCTCGCGCCGGGCGCGCACCTGGAGCACCCTGGATTTCGATGCGCTGAATCGCGACCACGACGCCGAGCGTGCGCGGGTGATCAAGGCGCTGGACTACTTCCAGGAGAAGGGCTGGGTCGAGCTGGAAAGCAAGCAGATGACCGAGGTCTATGCCCTGCTGGACGCCGAATTCGACCCCGTCGTCCTGGCCGAGCAGCTGCACGGCCATTTCCGCGCCCACGAGGCCAGCGAGATCGCCCGTATCCAGGCCATGCTCGCCCTGTTCGAGAGCCGCGATTGTCTAAGCCGGCGCCTGGCGCTGTACTTCGGCGATACCCAGGCGCCCGAGCGCTGCGGGCATTGTTCGGTGTGCCTGGGGCGTGTCGCCACCTTGCCGGCGCCGCCAGACCGGCCGCCGCTAAGCGGGCGCGATGCGCAGGCGCTGTGTGCGGCCTTTAGCGAAACGCACCTGCAGCACGCTGGACAGATGCCGAGCCGCGAATGCCTGACGCGCTTTCTCTGCGGCGTGACCACGCCGCTGTTCACCAAGCTCAAGGCGCGCCAGCTGGCCGGCTTCGCCGCGCTGGAGGACTACCCCTACGGCGAAGTGCGCGATTGGCTGGCGGCCCGTTCGTAGGGTGCGCCGCGCGCAGCGATACCGGCTGCTGCGTACGACCTGAGCGGTCCTGCACCACCCCATGGGATCGCGCTTAGCGGCGGCGTTGCCCTTCGGCCACCGTCCAGTCCACCAGCTCCTGGGCCAGGCGATCGCCGGCCTGGCCGAAGGCGGCGACCACCGCCGGTACCGAGCTATCGCTGGCCGGCTGGGTCGCGCTGAAGCGGCGGCTGGCGAGGATGCGCTGGTCGCGCGCATCGACCAGGCGCACGTCGAGCTGGATCAGCGCCTCGGGCCGCTCGCCCTGGTACTGGCTGTGGAAGGCGCGCAGCTCGCTGACCAGTTCCAAGTCGGCCTGCAGGCGCTGCGCGTCGCTGCTCAGCGCGCGGATGCGGCCGTCGTCGTGGAAGGCGTCGAGCAGGCGCGCCTGCAGCAGCTGTGGGGTGCGTTCGCTCCAGCGCACGCCCTGGTAGGTGTTGACCCGCTCCGGCTCGGGCAGCACGACGATGCGCGTGCCGTCGAGCAGCTGATTGCTGCTGGGACTATTGATCCGCAGCGCCCAGTCGACCCGTTGAGTCTGGGCCGGCAGTTGCGCCGCCGGCAGCAGGTAGACGTCCAGCGGCTCACTCTGCGGCAGGATCGAGCAGGCGCCGAGCAGGCCGGCGGCCAGCAGCAGGGGCAGAGGCTTCATGGTTGGAACTCCTTGATGCTGTCGTTGCGCAGCAGGTAGCCGGTGGGGTCCCGTTCCAGGCGCTGGGAGAAGCTGCGCAGGGCGCCGAGGGTGTCGCGCAGCTCGCCGATCGCCGGGCCCAGTTCGCCGAGGCCCTGCAGGCCGCTGTCCAGCGCGCTGCGGTTGCTTTCCAGCAACTGCTCGATGCTGCGGCTGCTGCGCTCCAGCGAGGCCATCAGGCGCTCGGCGTTGTCCAGGGCCTGGCTGCCCTGGCCGTCGAGCAGGCGGTTGGCGGTGCGCATCAGTTCGGCCGCCTCGCGGGTGGCGGCGCCAGCCTGCTGCAGGGCGGCGCTGAGTTCGTCGCGCTGGCCGGCGAGGCCGGCGCTGGCCCGTTCCAGGTTGTCCAGGGTGCGTGCCACGCGCTCGGCGTTCTCGCGCGAGAGCATGCGGTTGGCGCGGTTGAGCAGGCGGGTGATGTTGACCACCAGGTCCTCGCCGTTGGCCATCAGCCGGGACAGCGGCGAGCGGTCGGCGATGATGATGCCCGGTTGGCCGTCCTCGCCTCGCAGCGGCGGGCTCTCCGGGCTGCCGCCGTGCAGCTGGATCACCGCCAGGCCGGTGATGCCGGTGATCGACAGGCGCGCGCGGGTGTCCTGCTTGATCGGCGTGTGGCCGACGATGCGGATGCGTGCGCGCACGGTGCGCGGGTCGTCCGGGTCGAGGCCGAGGCTGATCACGTCGCCGACCTTGATCCCGCTGTACTGCACCGCGCTGCCCTGCGACAGGCCGCTGACCGCCTCGTTGAAGATAACCTCGTAATCGGTGAAGGCGCGCTCGGCGCCGGCCTTGTTCAGCCACAGGGCGAACAGCAGCGCGGCGCCCAGCGTGAGCACGGTGAACAGGCCGATCAGTACGTGATGGGCTCTGGGTTCCATTTATCCACTCCCTGCCGCGGTGGCGGCCTGTGCGGCCGCGCGTCCACGCGGGCCGTGAAAATATTGCTGAATCCAGGCGTCGTCGGTGGCGGCCACCACCTCCAGGCGGTCGGCCACCAGCACCTTCTTCTGCGCCAGCACGGCGACCCGATCGCAGATGCTGTACAGCGTATCCAGATCATGGGTGACCAGAAACACGCTCAGGCCCAGGCTGTCGCAGAGGGTGCGGATCAGCTGGTCGAAGGCCGCCGCGCCGATGGGATCGAGGCCGGCGGTGGGCTCGTCGAGAAACAGGATGTCCGGGTCCAGCGCCAGGGCGCGGGCCAGGGCGGCGCGCTTGACCATGCCGCCGGACAGCGAACTGGGGTATTTGTCGGCGGCGTCCTGCGGCAGGCCGGCGAGGGCGATCTTGACCCGCGCCAGGCGCTCGGCGGCGGCGCGCGACAGGCCGGCGTGCTCGATCAGCGGCAGGGCGATGTTCTCGCCGACGGTCAACGAGGAGAACAGCGCGCCGCGCTGGTAGAGCACGCCGAAGCGCCGTTCCAGCTGCGAGCGGCGCTCGGCCGGCAGGCTCAGCAGCTCTTCGCCGAACACCCGCACGGTGCCGGCATCGGGCTGGCGCAGGCCGACGATGCTGCGCAGCAGCACCGACTTGCCGGTGCCCGAGCCGCCGACCACGCCGAGGATCTCGCCGCGATAGAGGTCGAAATCCAGGTGCTGGTGCACCACCTGGCTGCCGAACCTGTTGCACAGCTCGCGCACCTCGATGACGGTCTCGCGGCTCACCAGCCCATCTCCATCAGAAACAGCGCGGCGAGGGCGTCGAGCAGGATCACCACGAAGATCGACTGAACCACCGCCGAGGTGGTGTGCTCGCCCACCGACTGCGCGCTGCCGCTGACCTTGAAGCCTTCCAGGCAACCGATCAGGGCGATCAGAAAGGCGAAGATCGGCGCCTTCAGCAGGCCGACCAGAAAGTGCCGCAGCAGGTCGCTGTCGTGCAGGATCGACAGGTACATGGTCGGCGAGATGTCCAGGCTCAGGGCGCAGACCAGGGCGCCGCCGAACATGCCGCTGAGCATGGCGATAAAGGTCAGAATCGGCAGGGCGATGAGCATGGCGAACACCCGTGGCAGCACCAGCAGCTCCACCGGGCTCAGGCCCAGGGTGCGGATGGCGTCGATCTCCTCGTTGGCCTTCATCGAGCCGATCTGCGCGGTGAAGGCGCTGGCGGTGCGCCCGGCCATGAGGATGGCGGTAAGCAGCACGCCGAACTCGCGGAGGAAGGAGTAGGCCACCAGGTTGACCGTGTAGATGCTGGCGCCGAACTCGGCGAGGATGGTGGCGCCGAGAAAGGCCACCACGGCGCCGACCAGGAAGGTCAGCAGGGCGACTATGGGCACCGCGTTGAGGCCGCACTGCTCCAGGTTCGCGGCCAGCGAGGTCAGGCGCCAGCGCGTCGGGCGCAGGGCGATGGCGAGCATGCTGGCCAGGGTCAGGCCCATAAAGCCGAGCAGCGCCCGGCCCTGGTGCCACAGGCCCTCGACCACCTCGCCGATATGCCCGAGCACCTCGCGCAGCACCGAGGGCGCCGGCGGCGGTTGCGTCTGGCGGCTGCCGGCCATGGCATCGGCCACCGCCAGCAGCAGGGCGCGGCGCTGCGCGCTGAGTTCGGCCTGCTGCGCCAGCTGGCGCAGACGCGCGCTGCCGAGCAGCTCCAGCAGCAGCGCGGCGCCGGCGGTGTCCAGCGCCGCCAGCTCGCCCAGGTCAACGGGCGTCTCGGCCGCCAGGCGCTCGCGCAGCGCCAGCACCTGGGGTTCGAGGTGGCTGTAGTGGGCCAGCGTCCAGTCGCCGCCGATGCGCAGACCGGTGGCGGCATCCGTGGGGCTGCTCTGGGACGGGGTTAGGTAGGGCCGGGTCATGGCCCACAGCTTAGCCTTGCCCGGGCTCGCCCGGCCAGTGGCGCGCGGCGAGCGCGCTTACAGGCAGTTGCAGGTCGAGTTCAGACAATCGCGCTGCGGGTTGCGGCCCTAGGCTGGGCGGGCTTTGTCATCCGTCTCAAGGAGCTCCTATGCAACCTATCACCGTATTGCGCAACACCCAGCCCGTTCCCGTGCTCGACGCCTGCAAGTGGCAGCGTCTGGACGGCGAGCCGCACACCGTCAACCTCAACGCCTACACCTCGGAAGACGGCAAGAAGATCATGGGCACCTGGATCTGCACCCCGGGCAAGTGGCGGGTGGCCTACGACAAGTGGGAGTACTGCCACTTCCAGGAGGGCTACTGCATCATCACCCCGGACGGTCAGGAGCCGATCCACCTGCGCGCCGGCGACATCTTCATCGTCGAGCCGGGCATGTGCGGCACCTGGGAGGTGGTGGAGACGGTGCGCAAATACTTCGTGTTTGCCTGAGCACTGCGCCCGGCGGGCTCTTCGCGTGCGCGCGTCCTGGCGCGCCGGCGTCGATGCAGACCCGCAGCGCGGCGTCGGCGAGCTGCACGAGGAGCCGATTGTTTCTCGTCCAGGCATCGACAAATCGCCCCGTCTCTGCGATCTATGCCCTCAGGAAGTTCTAGACCGGAAGAAGTGAGGCACCTTATGCAGGTTCAAGTGAACAGCAACCATATCGAAGGAAGTGCCCGGCTGCAGGATTGGGTCAGTGCGACCTTGACGGAGCGCCTGGAGCGCTTCGACGAGTTCCTCACCCGCATCGAGGTTCACCTCACCGACGAGAACGGCAGCAAGGCCGGTGTCGACGACAAGCGTTGCCACATCGAGGCGCGCCCCAAGGGCCATCAAGCCATCTCGGTCACCCACAGGGCGGCATCGCTGGACCTCGCCGTGGACGGCGCCGCCGAGAAGATGCGGCACGCCCTCGAGCACCTGGTCGGCCGACTCGAGGTCAAGGCCGTGTCGACCGGGCATCTCGACGATCCGCGTTTCAGCGAAGAGCCCGCCCATATCACCGAGGCCTTGCTCCAGGAAGAGTTCCTGGCCAGGCAGGAAGCCCGCGGCCGGGAGTGATGCCCAGGCGCCTGTCGGACTTGACCGTTCGTAGCGAGGGAAAGGCCGTGGTCCGACATTTCGGTTTGCGGGGGTGACCCCCCGTGCAGTTTTGTTGGTCTTTCGAGGCGGGGGCCACCCCGCGAATGGCTAGCTATTTAGCGTGAAAGTCGCCCAGCGACGCCCTCCTTTTCCTTCTCTCCCCGGGAGACCAATCGGCAGTATCGCCGATTGGCACGGCGCAAGCCGCCCGCAGGGTGAGGTACAGGGATGTGGCGAATGCGGGTGGCGCGCAGCGCCGGATGAGGGAGGCGGGAATGCCGCGAAGGCTTTGATCATTCGGGGGGCCTCTCGCGGCATGCCCATTAACGAGAAAGAGCAGCAAAAATGGCCCATCTACCCATGAAGAAGGGCTTTTTCGCAGTAGAACAGCGTTAAGTCCGACAGGCTCCTCGCGTCGGCCTGGCGCCCGCGGACATGGGAACCCGCACAGCGCGGCCTCCGGTCGCAGGGAAAAGCCTGCGACCCGGCTGACGTGCTGGCAGATAGCCTGTTATGCGTCTGCGACGCACAGCACGGATGGGACCTGACAGCCCCATCGCATGGGTGCTGCCACCGGACGAAAGGACTCGACCATGAATAGCCAGAAAGGAACAGCGAAAACTCCCCGCGCTGCGGGCGCACATCGACCAGATGCTCCGCGAGGGCTGGGAGATCATCGATCGCAACCCTCTCAAGTTGCGCAGCGGCCGCACACCTGCCTGGTCATGCACGGCATGCTGATCGGTGAAGGCTCGCACTGCCAGTCGTCAGTTCTGCCCGGGCTAATGCCCGGCGTCGGCCTCCTGCACCGGAGGTAGGCGGCAAAGTCCGGATCCTCGCCGCGCAGCAGTTCCGGCAGGCGTGCGCGGAAGTCCTCCCGCTGACTCCACTCGCGCATGTAGTCGTCCCAGGAATGCCAGCGCCGGCGCCTCTTCGCGTCCATGCGCTGGTCGTACACCAGCAGGTAGGCGCGCTCGAACAGCGGGATGAGCATGTCGAAGATCAGCAGCATGCGCTCGCGTTGCTCGTCGCTCAGGTCGGGGGTGGCCGGTTGGCTGCGCAGCTTCAGATCCGGGTTGGCCAGCACCACCTCGAGAAAGTCGAGGTAGGCGTCGGAGATCTGCTGCCAGGTGTCTTCGCTCCTTGCGCTGCTCGAAGAAGAAACACCGCGATCGTGAACGGCAGGGCCACCACGGTGACGATGTAGGACAGCAGTTCCCAGGTTTCCAGCAGCATATCGACACCCTTGCGCCACGGTTGGCAGAGCAGGCAAGGATCATTCTGGCGCAAATCGGCCTGGGGCTTTGCCTGGCGGTTGCAGGCGACCAGCGGAACGCCGCTGTGTAACGGCGTAGCTAAGCTTCATTTGCTGGCGAAGTGATTTCAGCCAGCCGATTTGTCGTCCATGTCGCAGTACTTCTCGAACAGCATCGCGTTCATGCGGGTGGTCTTCAGGTAAGGCGGTGGCTCAAGTGGGACAAGGGACGTCGTGCAGCAGTGTGTCGTGTGCAACCTGATCGGGTGGATGCCTTCGACGAATTGATGGACGGCCCAAGCGGCAGTTCAGGCAATTTGACGGGTAGAGGTTCGCATCATGTTCACACGACGTACGTTCCTGAAATACACCGGCGGTACCGTCCTCACCCTGTTCGCGGTCAACCGCTTCGGCGTGCCGGTGGCGATCGCGCAGATTCCCGGCGGCTCGCTGGATCCGGCCCTGGTCGCCAAGTTCCAGACGCCGCTGCTGATTCCGCCGGTGATGCCCAAGGCGGCGCGATTCATCCAGATGGGCGGCAAGCGGGTCGACTACTACGAGGTCGCGCTGAGGCAGTTCAGCCAGCAGATACTCCCCGCGGGCCTGCCCGCCACCAAGGTCTGGGGCTATGGCGCGGTCGCGGCCGCCGGCAGAAGAGGCTTGCTGCTGCACAACGCCCCCTCGCTGACCATCGAAGCCAGCTGGAACACCCCGGTGCGGGTCAAGTGGATCAATGACCTCAAGGATGACGCTGGCAACTTCCTCCCGCACCTGCTGCCGGTCGACCCGACCCTGCACTGGGCCAACCCGCCCGGAGGCAGCGCCGGCCGCGACACGCGCCCGAGTTTCGGCAGCACGCCCGCGCCCTACACCGGGCCGGTGCCCATGGTCACCCACGTGCACGGCGCGGTCGGCGTCGGCGACGAGAGCGACGGTTATGCCGAGGCCTGGTACCTGCCCGATGCCAGCGACATCCCCGCCGATTACGCCCGCGAAGGCCGTTGGTACCAGTTCTTCGCCGGCAAGGCGCAGCAGAAATTTGGCGCGACCTGGGGGCCGGGCTTCGCCACCTGCCAGTACCCCAACCTCAACCGCGCCTCGACCCTCTGGTACCACGACCACAGCCTGGGCATGACCCGGCTGAACGTCTATGCCGGGCCGGCCGGGTTTTACATCATCCGTGGCGGCCCTGCCGGCGACGCCGCGCTGCTCGACACGCGCTTCGGCACGCCGGCGCTGCTGCCGGGGCCGGCCCCCAGGGAGAACGACAAGTTTCCGCCGAACAAGACCTACTACGAGATCCCCCTGGCGATCCAGGACCGTTCCTTCAACGCCGACGGCTCGCTGTTCTACCCGGATTCCCGCGCCTTCTTCGACGAGATCGCCGGCC
Source organism: Pseudomonas sp. AOB-7 (assembly GCF_003696305.1). Classification (GTDB taxonomy): domain Bacteria; phylum Pseudomonadota; class Gammaproteobacteria; order Pseudomonadales; family Pseudomonadaceae; genus Aquipseudomonas. The sequence goes on from NZ_RFFK01000008.1 coordinate 94,855, forward strand.
CCTTCATTCCCGACAGCGACATCGCGCCGCTGTGGAACCCCGAGTTCTTTGGCAACATGCTGATGGTCAACGGCAGTACCTGGCCCTTCCACACCGTCGAACAGGTGCGCTACCGCCTGCGCCTGCTCAACGGCTGCCAGTCGCGCTTCCTGATCCTCGACTTCAACGCCATCCCCGGGGTGGAGGTCTGGCAGATAGGCAACGAGGGCGGCTTCCTCGCCGCGCCGGTCAATCTCACGGCCGACCACGGCAATCGCCTGCTGATGGGCCTGGCCGAGCGGGTCGACCTGATTGTCGATTTCAGCCAGGTGCCGCCGGGCAACTATGTGCTGGCCAATGTCGGTCCGGACGAGCCCTTCGGCGGCGGCGAGCCGGATGTCGACTTCGATATCGCCGACCCGGACAGCACCGGCCAGATCATGCAGTTGCGCGTGGTGCCGGCGCTGGCGGTCGATCCGAGCACGCCACCGCAGTTCCTGCAGTTGCCGGCGATCATGCCGCTGCCAGAGGCAAGCGTCACCCGCCCACTGGTGCTGCTCGAGGAGATGTCGGCGTTCTTCGCCGACGCGCCGGCCGAAGCGTTGCTCGGCACCCTGGCGGGCGATCCGGGCGAGGCCCCGGCCGCCTGGAACAAGCGCCTGTGGATGGAGCCGGTCAGCGAGAACCCGGCCCTGGGCGCGACCGAGGTCTGGGAGCTGTACAACGCCACCGGCGACGCCCACCCGATGCATATCCACGAGGTCGCGTTCGAAGTCATCGATCGGCAGGATATCTTCGTCGACGAGCAGGCCGAGACGATCCAGCTCGCCCCCGGCTCGCTGCCGACCCCGGCCGAGCCCTGGGAGACCGGTTTCAAGGACACCGTGATTGCCTATCCCGGCCAGGTCACCCGCCTGCGGGCGCAGTTCAACACGCCGGGCCAGTTCGTCTGGCACTGCCACATCGTCGAACACGAGGACAACGAGATGATGCGCCCCTACCGCATCGGCCCGCTGCAGCCGGGACAGCCGGATTAGGCAGGCGCGGGCGGGTCGATGCGCTGGGGACGCCGGCCCGGGCCTCGCCCGCGCTGGCCGACCAGGTTCAGGCGCGCTTGCGCGCTTCCCCGGCGATGGCTTCGCGAGCCAGGCGCTGCTGCGCTACGGCAAGCTGGAGGACGGCTACCTGCAGTTTTCCCAGCCGAGCGCCGCGCAGGACGAGGCGCTGGCGACCTCCTGAACGGCGCCGTCCATGGCGATTTTCCTACAGCGATTGACGCCGTTTCGCGGCTTAACGGCCTGGCACTGCGCCACTACACTTTTGCCGACTGTGTCACGGATGAATCCCTTGGCGTCATGGCACTTTGCCTTGCGCCAAACCCGCCTGAGAAGGACTCGGCCATGAAGGAACAGCGTCACCTGCCCGCCCTGCGGGCCCATATCGAGCAACTGCTGAACAAGGGCTGGGTCATTGCCAGCCGCAGCCCGCTGACCCTGCAGAACGGTCACCGCTGCTACCCGGTATCCCACGGCATGCTGATCAGCGAGTCCACCAGCCGGGCCGCCTGAGCCGTCCCGCGCATTTTTCCCAACCGCTGCGCCGCCTTTCCCCCCTTGGCGCGGCGGGGCTTTTGGTTACCGGATATTGCATCCGCTGCCCGCCCGTTCGCCTCTGCGCCTCCCTGAACAGGGGCCTGTAGCCCTTTTGCGTTTCCCTGCACCTGCCCTCCCGCGCCCGGCAACGCCTTGGTCTGCGCGGCGTCTGTGCCTATAACGAACGGACTGCGTTCGTCCCGTCACAGAGGAGCCACGCCATGCCCAGTCGCCGCCGCTTTCTCCAGCACAGCGCCAGCCTCGCCGCGCTGACCGCGTTGACGCCCTGGCTGCCCGCCGGTGCATTCGCCGCCGGCAGCCTGTTGCAGCGCCAGATTCCCAGCAGCGGCGAGCTGCTGCCGGTGATCGGCCTGGGCACTTCGCGCACCCACGACGTGGCCCTGAACGAGGCGGCGCTGGCGCCGCTGCGCGAGGTGCTACGAACCCTGGTCAACGGCGGCGCCAGCCTGATCGACACCGCGCCCAGCTACGGCCGCGCCGAGGCGGTGTGCGGCGCGCTGGCGGCCGAGGACGAGCTGCGCAGCAAGCTGTTTCTCGCCACCAAGGTATCGTCGAGCGGTCGCGCGGCCGGCGAGCGCCAGCTGGCGGAGAGCTTTGCCGCGCTCAAGACCGACATCCTCGACCTGGTGCAGGTGCACAACCTGCAGGACACCGCCACCCAGCTCGGCCTGCTGCGCGAGCTGAAGCAACAGGGGCGGGTGCGCTATATCGGCATCACCCACTATCTCGACTCGGCCCACGAGCGCCTGCTCGAGGTGCTGCGCCGCGAACCGGTGGATTTCGTTCAGTTCAACTACTCCATCGGCGAGCGCAACGCCGAGCGCGAGCTGCTGCCCTACTGCGCCGACAAGGGCATCGCCACCCTGATCAACCGGCCGTTCCAGCGCGCCGCCCTGTTCGACCGGGTGCGCGGCCAGGCGCTGCCGGACTGGGCCGCGGTGGAGCTGGACGCCAGCTCCTGGGCGCAGCTGATGCTCAAGTACATCCTCGCCCACCCGGCGGTGACCGCGGTGATTCCGGCCACCTCCAACCCGCGCTACATGGCCGACAACCTGCTGGCCGGCCAGGGCCGCCTGCCCGACGCGGCGCAGCGTAAGCGCATCGCCGAGCTGTTCGCCTGAGATGACGGCGCTCGAGCGGCGCCTGGCGCGGGCGATCAATGCCGAGGCGCAGGAGCTGGTCGCGGTGCTGGCCGGCTTCGCCTTGTTCTTCTGCCTGTTCGCCGGCTACTTCATGTTGCGGCCGATTCGCGAGGCCATGGGCATCGCCGGCGGGGTAGAGAACCTGCAGTGGCTGTTCAGCGCCACCTTCGTCGCCATGCTGCTGGCGGTGCCGCTGCTGGCCTGGCTCAACTCCAGGGTGCCGCGCATCCATTTCATCGACTGGGTGTACGGCTTCTTCGGCCTCAACCTGCTGGTTTTCGTCCTGCTGTTTCGCCTCGATCACGGCAGCGTCTGGCTGGCGCGGGTGTTCTATGTGTGGATCTCGGTCTACAACCTGTTCGTCATCTCGGTGGCCTGGAGCCTGATGGCCGACGTGTTCGACGGCGCCCAGGCGCGCCGGCTGTTCGCCTTTATCGCCGCCGGGGCCAGCGTCGGCGGGCTGTGCGGCCCTTTGCTGAGCGCGCTGCTGATCGGCGCGCTGGGTGAGGCCGGGCTGATGCTGCTGGCCGCGCTGCTGCTCGGCGCGGCCATGGCGCTCAAGCGCTACCTGATGGCCTGGCGCGCACGCGCCGGCGCCGGCCGCCCCGGCGCGACGCCCAGCGAAAGCCCGCGGCGGCCGGTGCCGGGCAATCCCTTCAGCGGTCTGACCCGGGTGCTGGGCTCGCGCTATCTGCTGGGCATCGCCGCCTTCGTCCTGCTGCTGACCTCGGTCAGCACCTTCCTCTACTTCGAGCAGGCGCGTCTGGTGGCCGAATTGTTCCCGGATCGCGCCGCGCAGGTGCGGGTATTCGGCGTGATCGATTTCCTCGTGCAGGCCGGCGCGCTGACCGCGCAGCTGTTCGTCACCGGGCGGGTGGCGCAGCGGCTCGGCGTGCGCGTGCTGCTGTCCGCCGTGCCGGCGCTGGTCTGCCTGGGTTTTCTCGGCCTGGCGCTGGTGCCGACCTTCGCCGTGCTGGCGGCGCTGATGATAGTGCGGCGCATCGGCGAATACGCCTTCGTCCGGCCGGGGCGCGAGATGCTCTTCGCCCCGCTGGACGCCGAGAGCAAGTACAAGGCGAAGAACTTTATCGACACAGTGGTCTATCGCGGCGGCGATGCGCTGAGCGGCTGGGCCAAGGCCGGGCTGGACCTGCTCGGCCACGGCGCCTGGCTGGTGGCGCTGGTCGGCGCACTCTGTGCGGCGCTATGGAGCGCGCTCGGCTGGTACCTGGGCAGCCGCGCGGATCGCCAGGTTGGTGCCGAGCACAGCGGGCGGTGGTGATGGCGCCGGCGCCGTTGGGCTTGGTCGCGGGTTCCTCAGCCCAACCTACTCGGCCACCGCGAGGATTTCCCCGATCAGCCACTGCAGCGCGGCGTCGCGCTGACGTTGCGCCAGGCTGACGATCTCCAGGTGGAAGGGGCCCAAGGCGAAGGGCAGGTCGAACAGCTCAAGCGGCAGCAGGGTGGCGAAATGCCGGGCCAGGGCGGTGGGCAGCACCGCCGCCAGCTCGCTGCCGGCAACTATGTGCGCCGCCTGCAGGTAGTTCGGCGTGGTGTAGAAGATCTGCCGCGACAGGCCCTGCTCGCCCAGCCACTGATCGACCATGCCGCGGGTCTGCCCGCCGTGCACCCAGAGGTGGCGCAGGCGCAGGAAGGTCTCCAGATCCAGGCTGCCCTGGCGCAGCCGCGGATGCTCGCGGCGCACCGCCAGCTTGAGCGTCTCGCTCATCCAGTGGCGACGGGCGAAACGCGCCGGCATCTCGTCGAAACGGCCCAGCACCAGGTCCAGCTCGCCCTTGTCCAACGCCTCCATCGGCAGGCTGGGGCTGAGGTGGCGGATGTCGATGCCGATGCCCGGCGCCTTCTGGCTGAGGCGGTCGAGCAGGCGCGGCATGCACACCAGCTCGACGTAATCGGTGACGGCAATGCGAAAGCGCTGGCGGCTCTCGCCTGGCTCGAAGGTCTCGCCGGCGCTCAGGCTCTGCTCCAGCTGACGCAGTGCGCTGCGGATCGGCGCCTCCAGCGCCAGCGCCCGCGGTGTGGGCTGCATGCGCCGGCCGACGCGCACCAGCAGCGGGTCGCCGAGCAGTTCGCGCAGACGCCCCAGGGCATTGCTCACCGCCGGCTGGCTCAGCGCCAGGCGTTCGGCGGCGCGCGAGACGTTCTGCTCGCGCAGCAGGGCGTCGAGCACGCGCAGCAGGTTGAGATCGAAGTTGGTGAAATTCATCTACTGAATACGTCGTATCACAAGACTAAATTTCAAAAATAGTAGCGGCTTGCTTATGGTGACCCAAGCTTTTTCCTGCGTACCCGAGAGGAACAACAATGACTCAAGTCGTCTCGCCGCTTCGCTGTGCCGCCGTGATCGGCGCCGGCACCATGGGCCGCGGCATCGTCATCAGCCTGGCCAATGCCGGCCTGCGTGTGCTGTGGCTGGACAACAACCCGCAGATGGTCGAGCAGGGCCTGGCGATGGCCGCGGACACCTGGGCGCACAACGTCGCCAAGGGCCGTATCGATGCGGCCGAGGCCGCAGCGCGGCGGGCGCGGGTCGAGGCGGTGGACGGCTACGCGGCGCTGGCCGACGCCGATCTGGTGATCGAGGCGGTGTACGAGAATCTCGAGCTCAAGCAACGCATTTTCCGCGAGCTGGACGCGGTGATGAAGCCCGGCGCCATCCTCGCCAGCAATACCTCGGCGCTGGATATCGATGCCATCGCCGCCGTCACCGCGCGGCCGGAAGCCGTGCTGGGCCTGCACTTCTTCAGCCCGGCGCACATCATGAAGCTGCTGGAGATCGTGCGTGGCGGCAAGACCGCGCCGGCCGTGCTGCAGGCCGCGCAGGAGCTGGGCGAGCGCATGGGCAAGGTGGCGGTGGTGGCCGGCAACTGCCACGGCTTTATCGGCAACCGCATGCTGCATACCTACGTGCGCGAGGCGCGCATGCTGCTGCTCGAGGGCGCCTGGCCGCAGCAGGTGGATGCGGCGCTGCAGGGCTTCGGCCTCGCCATGGGGCCGTTTCGCATGTACGACGTGGTCGGCATCGACCTGGAATGGCGCGCCCGCGAGCTGGCCGGCCAGGGCCAGGACGACCCGGCGGTGCAGGTGGACAACCGCCTGTGCGAGCTGGGTCGCTTCGGCCAGAAGAGCGGCCAGGGTTATTACCGCTATGCACCCGGCAGCCGCCAGGCCGAGCACGATCCCGAGGTGGACGCGCTGGTGCAGGCCGAGGCCGTACGCCTGGGCTTCACCCGCCGCGATATCGGCACCGAGGAAATTCTCGAGCGCTGCCTGCTGGCGCTGGTCAACGAGGGGGCGAAGATTCTCGAGGAGAACATCGCCGCCAACAGCCGCGACATCGATCTGGTGTACCTCAACGGCTACGGCTTTCCCGACGAGCGCGGCGGCCCCATGGCGTGGGCCGACGGCGAGGGTGTCGCGGCGATTCATCGGCGCCTGCTGCAACTGACCGAGCGTTTCGGCGCGCACTGGCAGCCGGCGGCGCTGATCGAGCGGCTGGTCAGTCAGAACAAGCGATTCTCCGACGTACAGGAGGGCCGGGTATGAGCTATCAGGCGCCATTGCGCGATATGCGCTTCGTGCTGCACGAACTGTTCGACGCCGCCGGCCACTGCGGGCGCCTGGGCAGCGGCCTGGATCGCGAGCTGATCGACGGCGTGCTGGAGGAAGCTGCGGCCTTCGCCGCAGGCGAGGTCGCGCCGCTCAATCGCAACAGCGATGAGGAGGGCTGCCACCTGGAGAATGGCCAGGTCAGCACGCCCAAGGGCTTTGCCGAGGCCTACCGGCAATACGTGGACAACGGCTGGGCGAGCATGACCGGGCCGGTGGAATATGGCGGCCAGGGCTTCCCGCAGCTGGTGGCCTTTGCCTTCCACGAAATGCTGATGGGCGCCTCGCTATCCTTCCGCGTCTACTCCGGGCTTACCGAGGGCGCCGTGCTGGCGCTGCACAAGCACGGCAGCGAAACGCTGAAGCAGCAGTACCTGGGCAAGCTGGTCAGTGGCCAGTGGACTGGCACCATGTGTCTGACCGAGCCGCAGGCCGGCACCGACCTGGCGCTGCTGCGCACCCGCGCCGAGCCGCAGGCCGACGGTAGCTACCGCGTCAGCGGCAGCAAGATCTTTATCAGCGGCGGCGAGCAGGACATCTCCGAAAACATCATCCATCTGGTGCTGGCGCGCCTGCCGGATGCGCCTGCTGGCGTGAAGGGCATTTCATTGCTGCTGGTGCCGAAATTTATCGCTGCCGCCGACGGCACACCGGGTGAACGCAACACGCTGTCGTGTGGCGCTATCGAGCACAAGATGGGCATCAGGGGTGCCTCCACCTGCGTGATGAACTTCGACGGCGCCACCGGCTGGTTGGTAGGCGAAGCCAACCAGGGCCTGGCCTGCATGTTCACCATGATGAACGACGCGCGCTTTCAGGTCGGCCTGCAGGGCTTGGGGATAGGCGAGGCAGCCTTCCAGGGTGCGCTGCGCTACGCCCGTGAACGCCTGCAGTCGCGTGGTCTGGCGGGCGCGCAGGCGCCGGACAAGGTGGCCGATCCGATCATCGTTCACCCCGATGTGCGGCGCATGCTGCTGACGCAGAAGACCCTGGTCGAGGGCAGCCGCATGCTCGCCGCCTACACCGCGCGCCAGCTCGACCTGGAGCATGGCGCCGAGTCGGCCGAGGCGCGCCAGGCGGCCGGCAAGCGCGCGGCGCTGCTGATCCCTATCGTCAAGGCGTTCTTCACCGACATGGGCCAGGAAGTGGCCAGCCATGGCGTACAGGTCTATGGCGGGCATGGCTTCATCCGCGAGTGGGGCATGGAGCAACTGATGCGCGACAGTCGCATCACCCAGCTCTATGAAGGCACCAACGGCATTCAGGCGCTGGACTATATCCGCCGTAAATTGCTCGGCGACGGTGGTGCGGAGTTGTCCGCACTGCAGGCCGAGTTCAGCCAGCTGTGCGATGCCGGGGCGGATCGACCGGCCCTGGCTCAGATGGCTAGCGTGGTGCAGGCCCGCCTGGGCGAATGGCGCGAGCTAAGCACAGAAGTGATTGCCGCCTGTCAGCGCGACCCGCAGGAGATCGGCGCCACTTCGGTGGATTTCCTCCAGTACTCGGCTTATGTGCTGCTCGCCGGTTTCTGGCTGCAAGCCGCGGCGCGGGCGCAGGATGCGCTGGAGGCGGGCAGCGGCGAGGCGGCGTTCTACCAGGCCAAGCTGCACAGCGCCGATTTCTATCTGCGCCGTGTGCTGCCGCGCGCCAGTGCGCATCGCGAGGCTTTGCTGGGCGGGGCGGATTGTTTGATGGCCATGGATGAAGGCAGTTTCGCCTTTTAGCGCAGACGTCCGTGGGAGCCGGCTTGCCGGCGATGCCGGTTGTGATCGCCGGCAAGCCGGCTCCTACGGGCGCAGCGGCGTAGCCCGGATGCAATCCGGGAAATTTGCCTGACCGGTCCCGGATTTGATCCGGGCTACAACAAGAGGAGCACCCCATGCATCCCTTCAGCTTCGCCACCACCGCGCAGATCCTCTGCGAATCCGGCGCCAGCCTGCGTCTGGCCGAACTGTGCCGCGAGCGCGGCGCACAGCGCGTGCTGATCGTCACCGATCCCGGCATCACCCGTCTCGGCATGCTGGAACCCTTGCTGCCGGGCTTCGCCCGCGCCGGCATGGGCGTGCAGGTGTTCGACCAGGTGCTGGCCGACCCGCCCGAGGCCGTGGTGCTGGCCGCCGTGGCCCAGGCCCGTGAGCTGCAGGCGGAGCTGGTGGTCGGTTTCGGCGGCGGCAGCTCGATGGACGTGGCCAAGCTGGTGGCCTTGTTGGCGCATCCCGACTGCGGCCAGGCGCTGAACGAGATCTATGGCGTGGGCAATGCCCGCGGTCGGCGTTTGCCGCTGATCCAGGTGCCGACCACCGCCGGAACCGGCTCCGAGGTGACGCCGATCGCCATCGTCACCACCGGCGAGACCACCAAGATGGGCGTGGTTTCGCCGCTGCTGCTGCCGGATCTGGCTTTGCTCGATGCCGACCTGACCCTTGGTCTGCCAGCGGCGGTCACCGCCGCCACCGGCATCGACGCCATGGTGCATGCCATCGAGGCCTACACCAGCGCGCTGAAGAAGAACCCGCTTTCCGACCTGCTGGCGCGCGAAGCCCTGCGTCTGCTGGCAGCCAATCTCGATGAGGTAGTGCGCAACGGCAGCAACCGCGAGGCGCGTCAGGCCATGCTGCTCGGCGCCTGCCTGGCCGGACAGGCCTTCGCCAACGCGCCGGTGGCGGCGGTGCATGCGCTGGCCTATCCCCTGGGCGGGCATTTCCACATTCCTCATGGGCTGTCCAATGCCCTGGTGCTGCCGCAGGTGCTGACTTTCAATGCGCCGGTGGCTGCGCCGCTTTACGCCGAGCTGGCGCCGCTGGTACTGGGCGAGCAGTTGCGGGCCGGCAGTGCGGCGGCGCAGACCGAGCAGTTGATCGAGGCCCTGGCCGGCTTCAGTCAGCGCAGCGGCCTGCCGACCCGGTTGCGCGACGCCGGAGTGAGCGAGGCCATGTTGCCCACGCTGGCGGCGGACGCCATGCTGCAGCAGCGTCTGCTGGTGAACAATCCGCGCGAGATGAACGAGCAGCAGGCGCTGGCCATTTATCAGGCTGCTTACTGATTCAGGTCGCGGCTAAAGCCCCTCGCACAGATCCGCAAGCTTTGTGGGAGGGGCTTAAGCCGAGATTCCAACCCAAGGATCATCGATGAACCAACCCCAACACCTGCGTGGCGACTACCGCCACTTCCAGCCGATCACCACGCGCTGGCACGACAACGACATCTACGGCCACGTCAACAACGTGACCTACTACAGCTACTTCGACAGCGCGGTGAATGCCTACCTGATCGCCGAAGGTGGCCTGGATATTCATGACGGCGAGGTGGTGGGCTTCGTTGTCAGCTCCAGCTGCGACTACTTCGCCTCCATCGCCTTCCCCGACGCCATCGAGGTCGGCCTGCGCGTCGGCAAGGTGGGCAACAGCTCGGTGCAGTACGAGTTGGCGATCTTCAAGGCTGGCGAGGAGCAGGCGTGCGCCGCCGGGCGCTTCGTCCATGTGTTCGTCGACCGTGCGAGCAATCGCCCAGTACCGATTCCGCCGGCCCTGCGCGCGGCGCTGGAACGCCTGCTGGTGGCCTAGTCCGGGTTCGCCAGGATCGAGCAGCCTGCTAGGCTGTGGGCAGTCATCTGCCAGGTAGTGTCCATGTCCGATCTCGAGCGCGAGCAGGCGCAGCAACGCGCCGCGCGCATCGCCGCCTTCGCCGAGGAGCTGGCCGAGCTGCGTCGCGAGCAAGTGCTGCAGCTGAGCGAGGTGCAGGAACAGGCGGTCGCCGCCCATCATCGGCAATTGCTGACGCATTACCGGCAGACCCTGGATATCGACGCCGATGTCCGCGCCCGCCAGCTGTCGCTGGGCATGCGCCTGGCCTCGCTGTTCGGCGCGCTGGCTCTGGCGGCCGGATTGTTCTTTTTGTTCTACCAGTTCTGGGGCCTGTTCGACGCCGCGGCCCAGGTCGCCATCCTGCTCGGCAGCAGCCTGGGCAGCCTGGCGCTGTGCTTCTGGCTGCAGCGCCGCGACGCCTCGGGTTACTACGCCAAACTGGCGGCCGTGCTGGCGTTCGTCTGCTTCGTGCTCAACCTGACGCTGCTCGGGCAGATCTTCAATATCACCCCCTCGCCCAATGTCCTGCTGCCCTGGGCTGCGCTGGCCCTGCTGCTGGCCTACTCGGTGCGCCAGCGCCTGCTGCTGGTGGCGGCGCTGCTGTGCCTGGGGCTGTTCGTCGCCGCGCGGCTGAGCGACTGGGCCGGCTGGCACTGGTGGGCGCTGGGCCAGCGGCCGGAGCACTTCATGCCGCTGGCGCTGCTGCTGTTGCTGCCGCAATGGCTCGACCAGCGCCGCTACCCGGGGTTTGCCGCCTGTTATCGGGCGCTGGGCCTGCTTTACCTGCTCGGCCCGGTATTGCTGCTGTCCTACTGGGGCGAGGCCAGCTACCTCGACTGGCCGGTGCGTGGCGTCGAGGCCTTTTACCAGGTGCTGGGCTTCGTCCTGGCGGGCCTGGCGGTCTGGCTCGGCATCCGCCGCGGCTGGGGCGAGGTGGTCAACGGCGGCCTGGTCTTCGCCCTGCTCATGCTGTTCGCCAAGCTGTTCGACTGGTGGTGGCAGCTGCTGCCGCGCTACCTGTTCTTCCTCCTGCTCGGGCTGATCGCCCTGCTGTTGCTGGTGCTGCTGCAACGCTGGCGGCGTAGCGCCCAGGACGGTGCGGCATGAACCGCGCGCTGTGGCTGGGCCTGGGCTTGATCCTGCTGAGCAACGCGGTCGCCCTCGGCGGCGTCTGGTACAACCGCAGCGGCGAGCCCGAGGCGCGCCTGACGCTGAGCCCGCGCGAGCTGGAGCCGGTGTCCGATGCCCTGTTGCGCGGCGAGGAGAACAGCGGGCTGCGTCTGCGGCTGAGCTGGCGCCATGCGGCCGGCAATGCGCGGCTGCCCTGGCTGGACGCGGCCAAGCTGGACGAACTGGGCTTCAGTGCCGAGGACCTCGAGCGGCCGCTAAGCCGTCAGTTGCCGCGCAGGGTCTGGCTGGTGCTGGAGTTGGACGGCCCGGCTTATCGCCGCCAGCTGGACGGCGCGCGCCAGGCCCTGCAGGCCGCCGAAAGCGCCCTGCAGGCGGCACCGGACAACCAGGAGCTGCAGCGCCAGCGCGACGAACGCCGCCGCCAGCTGCAATACGAGGAGCAGCAGGCCAGTCGGCTGATGCTGGTGGATGCGGGCGTGGATGCCGAGGCGCTGCGTCGGCGCTGGCCAGATCGGCGACGCCTGGTGCTGCTGTCCGGGCGGATCGAGCCCTATCGGCACGGCGCGCAGGCGGATTACGGTGCCAGTATCCGCCTGGACGGCGCTCGCTTGAGCCTGCCCCGCGCCTACCGCGAGCTGTTTCGCGGCTGGCCGCGGGGCCATGACGAAACAGGGCCCAAGGTGCAGGTCGAAGTCGCCTTCGGCCGTCGCCATGAGCCCTGGGTGCTCAGCGTTCGTCAGTGATGACGATGCCAGTGCTTCTTGTGCTTCCGCTTGCCGTGGTAGTGGTGGTGATGATGCACGTCGCGATAGCCGTGGCGGTCGTCGCGGTAGCTGGTGTTGCCCAAATGGTTGCCCAGCGCGCCGCCGGCGCCGCCGCCCACCGCCGCGCCGACCAGGCCGCCGGTGTTGCCGCCGACCTGCTGGCCGATCACGTTGCCGCCGGCCGCGCCCAGGGCGCCACCGATGGCGGCTTCGGTGCGGCTGCGCCGATCCGCGCCGACCGCGCTGCCGGCCGCGCCGCCGATACCGGCGCCGACCGCCGCGCCGGTGCTGCCGCCGACCTGTTGGCCGACCATGGCACCTACGACGCCGCCCAGTGCGCCGCCAATACCAGCTTCGGTATTGCCGGCTAGGGCGAAACTGCCGCTGGTCAGGCCGAGGGAGAGGAGGAGCAACTGCAGTGACTTCATGAACACCTCGATGACAGAGCCGCCTTGCGGCGAGAGTTGCTCCATTGACCTGCGGCGCCCATGCCGGGTTCCCGACCTCCCGTCGGCCACTGGTCTGGTTGTGGAACTGGTTCACGGTTTCGCCAAACGGGCGCAGGGGTGGCGCTCACAGCAGGCTCTCGCGGCCCCACTGCTCCAGCGCCTGGGTCAGCGGCAGCACCTCGCCGGGGCGGCTGAGGGCGTAGCCGGGCAGTTGGCCGATGCGCGCCTGGAACTCCGGGTTCTGCAGCACCCGCAGCAGGGCGGCCATGGCCGGCAGCTCGAGGCTGTCCTCGCGGCACAGCAGGCAATAGTGCTCGCGGGCCATGGGGATGAAATCCAGGCCGAAGCGGCGCGCCGCCGCCTCGACGCCGAAGCCGGCGTCGGCCATGCCGCTGGCGACGTAGGCGGCCACCGCCGCGTGGGTGAACTCCTCGTTGTGAAAACCGCTGATCGCCGCGCTGTCCAGGCCGTCGCGCTGCAGCAGGTCCTGCAGCAGCAGGCGGGTGCCCGAACCGGGCTCGCGGTTGACGAAGCGCAGCTCGCCGCGCGCCAGGTCCGCCAGGCCGCGCACGCCGTGCGGGTTGCCGGGGGCGAGCATCAGCCCCTGGGTGCGCACGACGAAGGTGATCACCCGCTGGTCGGGGCGCAGCCAGGGCTGGATGCGGGCCATGCTCAGCGCGCCGAGCGGCCCGGCCGGCACGTGCAGGCCGGCCACCTCGCAGTCGTGGCGATGCAGGGCGATGATCGCCTCGCTGCCGCTGCGAAACTGCACCTCCCACTGCCAGCTGGGGTCGCGCTCCAGCCACTCGCGCAGCGCCGCCACGGCGAAACCGTGGCTGGCATGGATGCGCAGGCCGGGGTTGCTGGCCTGCAGCACCCGGTTCAGCTCCAGCTCCAGCTCGCCGGCCAGGTTGTCCAGCTGCGGCGACAGCCGCGCGCGGATGCGCTGGTCGGCCCACAGCAGCTTCTCCCCCAGCGGCGCCAGGCGCGCGCCCTTGCCGCGTTCCAGCTCGATCAGCGGGCTGCCGAAGAACGCCTGCCACTTGCCCAAGAGGTTCCAGGCATGGCGGTAGGAATAGCCGACGCGGGCGGCGGCCTCGGTCAGCTTGCCGGTGTCGTGTACCGCCTGCAGCAATTCCAGCCCCTGCGGGTCGAGGCTGCTGCCGTCGCGCTGGTGGAAACGCCAGCGCGGCTGGATATCGATACGGATCATATGTTCAATACTTCATATTTGTGTGGCCAATTTCCCATGTTAGTTTGCCGTGCATGGGCGTTTTGCGTCCGAGTATAAGAACTTTACTTCATATATGGCGAGCCAAAAGGCTTCGCTTGGGATAAGCCGACCAGCAGCCGTGACTGGCGCGGATTATCTCCCCGACAGTACCGGCGACCTCCGCCGGCTGGAGCATCGAATATGGCTGTTCTTCCCCAGCGCTTCGCCCCCGAGCAGTGCCAGGCCGTCGCCCGCGAGGTGCTGGCCGCCCACCGCGGCCAGCCCGGCGCCCTGTTGCCGATCCTCCACGACATCCAGGACCGCCTCGGCGCCGTACCGCCCGAGCTGCTGCCGCTGATCGCCGAGGACCTCTGCCTGTCGCGCGCCGAGGTACATGGGGTGGTCAGCTTCTACCACGATTTTCGCGCCACGCCGCCCGGTCGCCAGGTGCTCAAGCTGTGCCAGGCCGAGGCCTGCCAGTCGATGGGGGTCAAGGCGCTGACCGCCGAGCTCGAGGAGAAACTCGGCCTGCCGCTGGGCGAGACCCGCGCGGACGGCAGCCTCAGCTTCGAGCCGGTGTACTGCCTGGGCAACTGCGCCTGTGCGCCGAACGCCATGCTGGGCGGCGAGCTGCACGGCCGTGTCGATGCCGATGAACTGCTGGCGCTGCTGGCCGAACAGGAGGCACGCGCATGAGCGAGTCGATCAAGGTCTTCGTCCCGCGCGACGCCACCGCGCTCAGCCTGGGCGCCGACAAGGTGGCCCAGGCCATAGTCGCCGAGGCCGCGGCGCGGGGTATCGAGGTGCAACTGGTGCGCAACGGCTCGCGCGGGCTGTTCTGGCTCGAGCCGCTGGTCGAGGTCGCCACCCCGGCCGGCCGCGTCGCTTATGGGCCGGTCAAGGCCCGCGACGTCGCCGGGCTGTTCGACGCCGGTTTCCTCGAAGGCAAGGCGCATGCGCTGGGCCAGGGCTTGACCGAGGAAATCGACTACCTCAAGCGCCAGGAGCGCCTGACCTTCGCCCGCATCGGCATCACCGACCCGCTGTCGCTGGAGGACTACATTGCCCACGATGGCTACCGTGGCCTCAAACGCGCCCTCGGCATGACGCCCGAGGCGATAGTCGCCGAGGTCACCGAGTCCGGCCTGCGCGGCCGTGGCGGCGCGGCCTTCCCCACCGGCATCAAGTGGCGCACCGTGCTCGGCTGCCAGGCCCAGCAGAAGTACATCGTCTGCAACGCCGACGAAGGCGACTCGGGCACCTTTTCCGACCGCATGGTGATGGAAGACGACCCCTACGTGCTGATCGAGGGCATGTGCATCGCCGGCCTGGCCGTTGGGGCTACCAAGGGCTACATCTACCTGCGCTCGGAATACCCGCACGCCGAGGCAGTGCTGCTCGAGGCCATCGCCCGCGCCACGGCCGCCGGCTACCTGGGCGACGACCTGCTCGGCAGCGGCAAGGCCTTCCATCTGGAGCTGCGCCGCGGCGCCGGGGCCTATATCTGCGGCGAGGAAACCGCGCTGCTGGAAAGCATCGAGGGCAAGCGCGGCACCGTGCGGCCGAAGCCGCCGCTGCCGGCCATCGAGGGCCTGTTCGGCCAGCCGACGGTGATCAACAACGTGATCTCGCTGGCCTCGGTGCCGATCATCCTCGACAAGGGCGGCGCCTATTACAGGGATTACGGCATGGGCCGCTCGCTCGGCACCCTGCCGATCCAGCTGACTGGCAACATCGCCCGTGGCGGCCTGATCGAGAAGGCTTTCGGCATCACCCTGCGCGAGCTGCTCTACGAGTACGGCGGCGGCTCGGCCAGCGGCCGGCCGATCCGCGCGGTACAGGTCGGCGGCCCGCTCGGCGCCTACCTGCCCGAGTCGCAGTTCGACACGCCGCTGGACTACGAGGCCTTCGCCGCCCTCGGCGCGGTGCTCGGCCACGGCGGCATCGTGGTGTTCGACGACACGGTGGACATGGCCGACATGGCCCGTTACGCCATGGAGTTCTGCGCGGTGGAGTCCTGCGGCAAGTGCACACCCTGCCGCATCGGCTCGACCCGCGGCGAGGAGCTGCTGGCGCAGATCATAGTCGCCCGCTCCGAAGGCCCGCAGCCGGGCCGTATCGAGCTGCTCAAGAGCCTCTGCGACACCATGCTCGGCGCCTCGCTCTGTGCCCTCGGCGGCATGACCCCCTATCCGGTGATGAGCGCCATCAACCACTTTCCCGAGGACTTCGGCGTGTCGCAAGACAGCGCCGAAGCCCGCTGATCCGGAGGCGTCCCCATGGCCCTGTATCGTGAACTCGACTATGGCACCCCTGCTCGCAGCGGCGCCCCGGTAACCCTGGAAATCGACGGCAACGCCATCACCGTGCCGGCCGGCACCTCGCTGATGCGTGCGGCTCAGGAGGCCGGCATCGCCGTGCCCAAGCTGTGCGCCAGCGACAGCCTGGAACCCTTCGGCTCGTGCCGCCTGTGCATGGTGGAAATCGAAGGCCGCCGCGGCTTCCCGGCGTCCTGCACCACCCCGGTGGAGCCGGGCATGGTGGTGCGCACGCAGAGCCCGAAACTGGCCGAACTGCGTCGCGGTACCATGGAGCTGTACATCTCCGACCACCCGCTGGACTGCCTGACCTGCTCGGCCAACGGCAACTGCGAGCTGCAGGACATGGCCGGCGTGGTCGGCCTGCGCGAGGTGCGCTACGACCCGGTGAAGACCCACCTGGCCGAGGCCAAGGACGAGTCCAACCCCTATTTCAGCTACGACCCGGCCAAGTGCATCGTCTGCAACCGCTGCGTGCGCGCCTGCGAGGAAGTGCAGGGCACCTTCGCCCTGACCATCGACGGCCGTGGCTTCGATTCGCGCGTGGCCGCCGGCCAGGACGAGGACTTCCTCGACTCCGAGTGCGTGTCCTGCGGCGCCTGCGTCAACGCCTGTCCGACCGCTACCCTGATGGAAAAGTCGGTGATCGAGCTGGGCCAGGCCGAGCGCAGCGTGACCACCACCTGCGCCTACTGCGGCGTCGGCTGCTCGTTCAACGCCGAGGTCAAGGGCAACACCGTGGTGCGCATGGTGCCGAACAAGAACGGCCACGCCAACCACGGCCACGCCTGCGTCAAGGGCCGCTTCGCCTGGGGTTACGCGACCCACCCGGACCGCATCAAGACGCCGATGATCCGCGACAGCATCCATCAGCCCTGGCGCCCGGTGAGCTGGGACGAGGCCATCGGCCACGCCGCCCGGCGCTTCAAGGAGATCCAGGCGCAGTACGGCAGCCACGCGGTCGGCGGGCTGACCTCCTCGCGTTGCACCAACGAGGAAACCTACCTGGTGCAGAAACTGGTGCGCGCCGCCTTCGGCAACAACAACGTCGACACCTGCGCGCGGGTCTGCCATTCGCCGACCGGCTACGGCCTCAAGGTCACCCTCGGCGAATCGGCCGGTACCCAGGATTTCGACTCGGTGCTGGCCGCCGACGTGGTGCTGGTGATCGGTGCCAACCCCACCGACGGCCACCCGGTGTTCGGCTCGCAGCTCAAGCGCCGCCTGCGCGAGGGCGCCAAGCTGATCGTCGCCGACCCGCGCGGCATCGACCTGGTGCGCAGCCCGCACATCCGCGCCGAGCATCACCTGCAGCTGCGTCCGGGCAGCAACGTCGCCCTGCTCAATAGCCTGGGCCACGTGATCGCCACCGAGGGCCTGATCAACGAGGCCTTTGTCGCCGAGCGCTGCGAGGCCGAAGCCTTCGCGCAGTGGCGCGCCTTCGTCAGCGAACCGCGCAACAGCCCCGAGGCCATGGAAGCCCTGACCGGCGTGCCGGCCGCCTCGGTGCGCGCCGCCGCCCGCCTGTATGCCACCGGCGGCAACGCGGCGATCTACTACGGCCTGGGCGTCACCGAGCACAGCCAGGGCTCGTCCACCGTGATGGCGATCGCCAACCTGGCCATGGCCACCGGCAATATCGGCCGGCCTGGGGTGGGGGTGAACCCGCTGCGCGGACAGAACAACGTGCAGGGCTCCTGCGACATGGGTTCCTTCCCCCACGAACTGCCGGGCTACCGCCACGTCTCCGACCCGGTGGCGCGGCCGCAGTTCGAGGCCGCCTGGGGCGTCAAGCTGCTCGACGAGCCGGGCCTGCGCATCCCCAACATGTTCGCTGCGGCCCATGCCGGCACCTTCAAGGGCATTTACATCCAGGGCGAGGACCCGGCGCAGTCCGACCCCGACACCCAGCACGTCACCGATGCGCTCAAGGCCATGGAGTGCGTGGTGGTGCAGGACCTGTTCCTCAACGAAACCGCCAAGTACGCCCACGTGTTCCTGCCCGGCGCCTCCTTCCTGGAGAAGAACGGCACCTTCACCAACGCCGAGCGGCGCATCTCGCCGGTGCGCAAGGTGATGCCGGCGCTGGCCGGCAAGGAAGACTGGGAAGTGACAGTGGCGCTGTCCAACGCCCTCGGCTACCCGATGCACTACCGCCATCCGTCCGAGATCATGGACGAGATCGCCGCGCTGACGCCGACCTTCAGCGGCGTCAGCTATGCCAAGCTCGAGCGCCTGGGCAGCATCCAGTGGCCGTGCAACGACGAGGCGCCGCAAGGCACGCCGATCATGCACGAGGACGCCTTCGTGCGCGGCAAGGGGCGCTTCATGGTCACTGAGTACATCCCCACCGACGAGCGCACCTCGCGCAAGCGGCCGCTGGTGCTGACCACCGGGCGCATCCTCTCGCAGTACAACGTCGGCGCGCAGACCCGACGCACCGCCAACACGGCCTGGCACCCCGAGGACGTGCTGGAACTGCACCCGGTGGACGCCGAGGACCGTGGCATCAAGGACGGCGACTGGGTCGGCATCGACAGCCGCGCCGGCGAGACGGTGCTGCGCGCCAGGGTCACCGAGCGCATGCAGCCGGGCGTGGTGTACACCACCTTCCACCACCCGGAATCCGGGGCCAACGTGATCACCACCGACAACTCCGACTGGGCCACCAACTGCCCGGAGTACAAGGTCACCGCGGTACAGGTGCGCAAAGTCGAGGCACCGTCAGACTGGCAGCAGGAGTTCGATACCTTCACCCGCGAGCAGGTCAACCTGCTGCCGCAGATCAAGGTGGTGCAGCTATGACCGGCGTGCGGGGCACCTGCCCGGCGGCCCGGGTATCGCTGCGCTCGACCTATGCGGCCCGACCCATCCTACCCAGGGGAACTTTTCGATGGGCATGAACGCCACGCAACTGATCAAGATGGCTAACCAGATCGGCGCCTTCTTCGCCTCCCAGCCCGATCCCGGCCAGGCGCGCACGGAGTACGCCCAGCACCTCAAGCGGCAGTGGGACCCGCAGATGCGCACGGCGCTCTACGCTCACCTGGACGCCAGCGGCGGTGAGGGCTTGAGCGAGTTCGTGCTGCAGGTGCTGCGTGATTTGCGCGGGCAGATCGAGCCGCAGGCCGCGCGAGCCCTGTAGGGTGTCGCGGGGCCGCCCAGGCTGTGCGCAGCAGACAGCCGCAAGTGTCGGATAACCTAAAGTCTCGGTTCGGCGTAGGGTGGATGACGCTCTTTTCATCCACCATTGCAGCACCACGGTGGATCGGTAAAGCGTGATCCATCCTACGATCCTCGCGAGGAGCCAGCATCCCATGTCACGCCGTACCGTCGACCCGCTCGCCGATGATCGCACCGCCCACCCGGCGCGGGACGGCTACGCCTATGTCGAGCTGGACCAGGCGGCGCGCAGCGGCCATGCGGTGTTGGCCGAGGAGTGCGCCCTGGTGATCGCCTACAACGGCATCAGTCATGCGGTGATGATGGTCTCGCCCAGCGCGTTGGAGGATTTCGTGGTCGGCTTCAGCCTGAGCGGCGCGCTGGTCGAGGGCGTCGAGGAAATCTACGACATCCAGATCGGCCGTCAGGGCGAGGCCTTCCACGCCGAGGTGCAGATCGCCAACCGCGCCTTCTGGGCGCTCAAGCAGCAGCGGCGCAATCTGGCCGGCACCAGCGGCTGCGGCCTGTGCGGGGTGGCGGCGCTGGAGCAGGCGCTGCCGCAACTGATCGAGCTGGCCGACAGCCCCCTGCCGCCGGCCGCGCACCTGCATGAGCTGCGCGCACGCATCGCCGCGGTGCAGCGCCTGGCGCGCCACAGCGGCGCGCTGCACGCCGCGCTGTTCGTCGACGAACAGGGCGAGATCGTCCTGTGCCGCGAGGATATCGGCCGCCACAACGCCCTGGACAAGCTGATCGGCGCGCTGCGCCGCGAGGGCCGCGACGGCCGCCGCGGTTTCGCCGTGGTCACCAGCCGCTGCAGCCTGGAGCTGATCCACAAGGCGGTGCGCGCCGGCTTCGCCAGCCTGGTCAGCCTCTCCGCGCCCACCGACCTGTGCGTGCGCTGGGCGCGCCAGCACCGCCTCAACCTGATCCACCTGCCGCACCATAGCGCGCCGAGGGTCTACAGTCCGGCGCCGTCCTGAGAGCCTGTTCAAAGGCTGCTGCGCGTCGGCACTGCTGCGTTAAAAACAGGCTGGAGCGCCAGCCCGGTCGGAATGCTCATTTACAACTCGTAAAGTCGCCCGCGACTCCGACCGTTCCTCGCCTGTTTTTGCGGGGCCGCCATCGGTATTGCATTGCTCTAGCTCGCGAGCCTTTGAACAGGCTCTGAGACCAGCGGCGCGCCCACCCGCCCTGCAGCATCTAGACTTGCGCTTCCGGGCGCTGCCTGCCCGGCCATCCACAAGGCACGAGAGGAATCGCCATGAGTATCTTCGCCTTTGTCAAAGAAGCCGGGGTCAAGCTGTGGGAGTCGCTGGTGGGGCAGGAGGCGCAGGCCGCCGAATCGCTCAAGGAGCACGTGGCCAAGGTCGGCCTGGGCAACCCGAATATCGAGGTCAGTGTCGAGGGCGACAAGGTAACCGCCCGCGGCGAGGTGGCCAGCCAGGAAGAGAAGGAGAAGATCCTCCTGGTCTTGGGCAACGTCGCCGGGGTCGGCGAGGTGGACGACCAGATCGGCGTCGTCACGCCGGCGCTGGCGGCGCGCTTCGTCACGGTGAAGAAGGGCGACACCCTGAGCGCCATCGCCAAGATCGAATACGGCAACGCCAATGCCTATATGAAGATCTTCGAGGCCAACAAACCGATGCTCGGCCACCCGGACAAGATCTACCCGGGGCAGGTATTGCGCATTCCCGAATAAACACGCCTCCCCTGCAGGGGGCGGTCTGCCGGCGCCTACGACAAGCGCATCCCGGCTAGCCCCTGCAACAGCGCCCGATAATCCTCCACCGCGGCGAACTCCTCGGTGTCCTTGGGACCGGCCTGGCTGTCCGGCTGGCGTACGGCGAGCAGCTGGGCGACGCCAAAGCGCCCGGCACTGCGCAGGATCGGCAGGCTGTCGTCGATGAACAGGCTGCGCGCCGGATCGAACTCGACGTCCTGGCGCAGGGCGAACCAGAACTGCTGGTCCTCCTTGGGAAAGCCGTAGTCGTGGGAGCTGATCAGCCGCTCGAACCAGGGCGCCAGCTCCACGCGTTCGAGCTTCAGCGACAGCGAATCGCGGTGCGCGTTGGTGATCAGCACCACGCGCTTGCCGGCCTCGCGCAGGGCGCGCAGGAACAGCTCGGCATCCGCACGCAGAGCGATCAGATCGGCCACCTCGCGCTTGAGATCGCGGATCGAGAGGTTCAGCTCGCGGCTCCAGAAATCCGTGCAGTACCAGTTCAGCGTGCCGGCGTGCTGGCGAAACAGTGGCAGTAGCTCGGCCTCGGCCAGCGCCAGGCTGAGGCCGTGGTGCTCGGCGTAGCGCTGCGGCAGGTGCTTGAGCCAGAAGTGGTTGTCGAAGTGCAGGTCGAGCAGGGTGCCGTCCATATCCAGCAGGACGGTGTCGATCTGGTGCCAGGGCAGTGGAAGCATGGGGACGTCTTGCGCTCGAAGGTCGTGAATCTGCCGGCCTGCGTCGCGAACGTGCAATCTGCGCCGGGGATAATCGGAAAAGCCGCGGTATGATAACCCGCCAGGTCACGCCAAGGAGTCGTCCCATGCGTCAGAAGCCCACGGTACTCGCCCGTGAAATAGTCGCCAGCAGCCGCCTGTTCCGCGTCGAGGAGCTGCAGCTGCGCTTTTCCAATGGCGTCGAGCGGACCTACGAGCGTCTGGTGGGCAAGGGCGTCGGCTACGGCGCGGTGATGGTGGTGGCGATGCTCGATGCCGAGCATGCGGTGCTGGTCGAGGAATACTGCGGCGGCACCGACGACTACCAGCTGTCGCTGCCCAAGGGCCTGATCGAGCCGGGCGAGGACGTGCTGGTGGCGGCCAACCGCGAGCTCAAGGAGGAGGCGGGTTTTGGGGCGCACGAGCTGGAATACATCACCGAGCTGAGCCTGTCGCCGGGCTATATGAGCCAGAAGATCCAGGTGGTGCTGGCGCGCGACCTGTACGAGGAGCGCCTGCCGGGCGACGAGCCGGAGCCGATGCGGGTCGACCGGATCAACCTGCGCGAGCTGTCCAGCCTGGCCCAGCACGCCCAGTTCAGCGAGGGCCGCGCCCTGGCCGCGCTGTACCTGGTGCGCGACCTGCTGAGTCAGCGTGGGGAGTTCGTGCAGTGAGTCATCCCTATATTCCCCAGGTGATCGAATTGGTACGCGCCGCCGGTGCGGCGACCCTGCCGTACTGGCGCAGCGACCTGGCGGTGACGGAGAAGGCCGATGCCTCGCCGGTCACCGCCGCCGACCTGGCCGCCCACCATATCCTGCTCGATGGCCTGCGCGCGCTGGCACCGGCGGTGCCGGTGCTGTCCGAGGAGGCCGCCGACATTCCCCTGGCCGAGCGCGCCGCCTGGACGCGCTGGTGGCTGGTCGACCCGCTCGATGGCACCAAGGAATTTATCGCCGGCTCCGAGGAGTTCACCGTCAATGTCGCGCTGATCGAGCACGGCCGCGTGGTGTTCGGCGTGGTCGGCATTCCGGCCAATGGGCGCTGCTATTACGGTGGCGCTGGTCTGGGTGCCTGGCGCAGCGAAGTGCCGGGTGACGAGCAGCCGATCGGCGTGCGTCTGGCGCCGGCGCAGGGCTTTACCCTGGTGGCCAGCAAGCGCCATTCGAGCCCGGCCCAGGAGCGCCTGCTCGGCGGCCTGGCCGCGCGCTTCGGCGAGCCGGCGCTGGCCAATATCGGCAGTTCGCTGAAATTTTGCCTTCTGGCCGAGGGCAATGCCGACTGCTACCCGCGCCTGGCGCCTACGTCGCAGTGGGACACCGCGGCGGCGCAGGGCGTGCTGGAAGGGGCGGGCGGCGAAGTGCTGGATCTTGCCGGCGCGCCGCTGGCTTACCAGGCGCGCGAATCCTTTCTCAATCCGTCGTTCCTGGCCTTGCCGGCCGCCGCCGAATGGCGTGGCGAGCTGATCGAGCTGGCGCGCGGGTTGGCATAGGCGAGGTGGGAGGGGCTTCAGCGGCGATTGTCGCGGCTGAAGCCCCTCCCACAGCACAACACGCTCAATCGAGCATATCGCGGTAGCGCTCGTCCTTCTTGAACACCAGCGGCTGGTCGAAGCCGGGCACCTTCACTTCTTCGGTGGTGATGGAGATCGCCTGGTCGTCGATCATGTCGTTGCCGAAGTTGTAGATGATGTCCAGCTGGCCCAGCAGCGCCTGGCTGTCGTAGGCCGCCGCGGCGGTGCGGGTGGCTTCGCGGCGGGCCAGGTAGGCGTCGAAGGCGGCCTGGCCGTGGCGCTTGCGCAGCATGCGCTCGACCACATGCGGGGCCAGCACCAGGGCGCTGGCGTTGTTGCCGCCGAAGCCCTTGGAGTTGATGAAGGCCACGTCCAGCGCCTGCTCACCCAGCTTGCGATCGACGGTGGACAGGCTCAGGTGCTGCTGGTGCACGTCGCCGGCCACCGCGTCGATGGTCTTCAGGCCGGGCAGGATGCCGTACTTGAAGGCGCCGAGGGCGGCGATCACCTGGTCGCCGCTGGCGGTGGCCAGGGAGTGACCGACGAACGCCTTGACCGCGGTGATCGGCCACTGCTCGATGCCGAAGGCGGCCGCGACGCGGTCGAGAATCTCTGACTCGGTCACCCGGTTGGCCGGGGTGCTGGAGCCGTGGGCGTGGACGAAACTGCGGCTGCGTACGGCGTCCAGGCCGAGCAGCTGCACGGCGCTGGCCACGGCCTTGGCCACGGTCAGGTAGTTGCCCGGACCGGGGGCGGAGATGGATTTCTTGAAGCCGTCGGCGTTGATGAACACGTCTGGCACCGCGCCGTGGACGTCGGCACCCAGCTCCAGGGCCAGCTCGTCGTCCATCAGCACCACGAACTGGCAGGCTTCGGCCAGGGTGAAGCCGCAGTTGTCGCCGAACGGGCGGCTGGCGCGGCGGAAATCCACGTCCTGCTTGCCCTCGATCTGACGCAGGCCTTCCTCGGTGGCCAGCGCGCCCATGGCGCCGTAGCCCTCGATGCACTCCTGGTTGATCGGCGCCTCGCTGCTGCCGACGATGACCACGCGCGCCTTGCCCGAGGCGATCTGCTCGATGCCCTTCTGCAGGTTGTAGAGGAAGGTGGCGCAGGCGCCGGTGATGCTGCCGGTGGTGCCGACGCTGCCGAGCACGTAGGCGTTGATGAAGTCGGCCGGCATGGTGTTCAGGCCCAGGGCCAGCTGCTTGGCGGTGACCCGGCCGCCTTTCAGGCGCGACTGCATCATGCCGCCGAAGCCGTTCTCGTCGAGCTGGCTCATGATGCAGCTGGCGAACACGGCGATCTCGTCCGGGGCGACATGTTGAACGATGCGCTGCCAGTCGATGCCCACCGAGCGCAGCGCGTCGGTGACGCCGACCACGGTCATGGCCAGGCCGCGCGGGTGGAAGCGCGAGTTGTACAGCTCGCTCGGCTCGAAGCCGGTGGGCAGCTGGCCGGCGGACTTCACCGCCAGCGGGCGGTAGCTGTCGACCTTGAACTCGCAGCTGTCGTGCAGGGTGACCTGCACCTCGCTGGCGTTGAGCTCCTGCACCGACCAGTTGGCCGGCAGCGGTTCGGGCAGCTGCTTGCGCAGGGTGAGGAAGCTGAGGCTGCCGCTATGGCCGGGGGCCAGGCCGATGCTCTTCTGCCAGTGGGCGGCGTCCGGGTCGAGATGCTGCTTCTCGATGCGGCGCACCAGGGTGCCGGCGAGAATCTGCTCGGCGTAGCGGCTCTCGATTTCCCCCAGGCTTAGCGGCTGGCCGTCCTGATCGCGGTACTGGCCGTCGACCACGCGCACCAGTTTCATCATCTGCGCCAGCCCGGCCAGCATCTCCTGGCGCGCGCGGGCGTCCAGGGTCTCGATCACGGTGCGGCGAAAGCCATGGTGGAAGGAGCTGCGCCCGGCTGCGTTGTACCCCCCAAAACCCACGATCACAGGTAAGCGCGACATAACTCAAAAGCTCCTGAACTGGGCCAGCGCGACGCCGAGCCGACGCCTTGCGGCGCGGGCGCGGATCCCAAAGCGGTGGCGTATGCAAAGATTCGGCTGCCTATCCTGACGTGGATCATGACTGTCGAGTCACTCATCCGACCAATGTCGTGGCGAGCGAAAAGCATGCCGCGGGCAGGACAGCTCGTCGTGGGCGTCGTTAATCCCAGGGGCGGATCCGGGGGGGCGCCGCGCGCAGCAAGGGTTTTCCAGGTGGATGCGCACTAACAACAAGCCCGCCGGATGGCGGGCTCGTGCACTGCTGGTCGCATCAGGCCTGGTAGCTGATATGACCATCCACCAGGGTGTAGCGCACCGCGCCGGGCAGGCAATGGTCGATAAAGGGGCAGTTGCCGCCCTTGGAGTACCAGCGTTCGCCGGCCAGGGTGGAGGCCTGCGGATCGAACAGCACCAGGTCGGCTGCGGCGCCGACGGCCAGACGACCGGCCGGCAGGCGCAGCGCGTCGGCCGGGCCGCTGGACAGACGCGCCAGCAGCGTCGGCAGGTCCAGCAGGCCGTCCTGCACCAGGCTCAGGGCCAGCGGCAGCAGCAGCTGCACGCTGCTGATGCCCGGCTCGGTGGCGGCGAAGGGCGCCAGCTTGGCGTCGCGCTCGTGCGGCTGGTGGTGGCTGGCGATGGCGGAGATCACCCCGGCCTTCACCGCCTCGCGCAGGCCGTCGCGGTCGGCCCGCGAGCGCAGCGGCGGCTGCACATGGTAGAGGCTGGAGAAGTCGATCAGCGCCTCGTCGGTGAGGATCAGCTGGTACAGCGCCACGTCCGCCGTCACCGGCAAACCGCGTGCCTGGGCGGCGGCGATCAGCTCGGCGCCGCGGGCGCTGGTGATCTGGCTGAAGTGCGCGCGCACGCCACTCTGTTCCACCAGTAGCAGGTCACGGGCCAGGGCCACGGTCTCGGCGGTTTCCGGGATGCCGGCCAGGCCGAGGAAGCTGGCGGTCGGGCCTTCATGGGCCAGGCCGCCTTCGGCCAGATCGGCGTCCTGCGAGTGGAAGATCACCTGCAGGTCGAAGGTGGCCGCGTATTCCAGCGCGCGGCGCAGGGTGCGGCTGCTGCGGAAGTTGTCCAGGCCGTTGCCGAAGGCGACGCAACCGGCATCGCGCAGGGCGACCAGCTCGGCCAGTTGTTCGCCGGCCAGGCCCTTGCTCAGTGCGCCGATGGGGAAGACCTTGGTGTGCCCGGCCTCGCGGGCGCGGTCGAGGATCAGCTCGGCCACCGCCGGGGTGTCCAGCACTGGCTTGGTAATTGGCGGGCAGCACAGGCTGGTGACGCCGCCGGCCGCGGCGGCCAGGGTTTCGCTGGCGATGCTGCCCTTGCGGCTGTAGCCCGGTTCGCGCAGGGCCACCGAAAGGTCGACCAGGCCGGGGGCGGCGATCAGGCCCTGGGCGGCGAGCGTCTGCTCGGCGACGAAGCCGGCCGGCGCCTGGCCGATGGCGACCAGCTTGCCGCCGTCGATATAGATATCGCCGACCCGATCCAGGCCGCTGCTGGGATCGATCACGCGGGCGCCGAGGATTGCGGTACGCATCAGTTGGCCTCCTCGGCATTGAGTTGACGTTGGGCGTTCTGCCCGCTCATGGCCATCGACAGCACCGCCATGCGGATGGCGATGCCGTAGGTGACCTGGTTGAGGATCACCGATTGCGGGCCGTCGGCCACCGCCGACTCGATCTCCACGCCGCGGTTGATCGGCCCCGGGTGCATCACCAGGGCATCGGGCTTGGCCAGCGCCAGGCGCTGCTCGCTGAGGCCGAACAGGCGGTAGAACTCGCCTTCGCTGGGCAGCAGGCCACCCTGCATGCGCTCGCGCTGCAGGCGCAGCATGATCACCACGTCGACGTCCTTGAGGCCCTCGTTGGCGTCGCTGAACACGCGCACGCCGTAGCTTTGTTCGAGGCCTATGGGTAGCAGGGTCTTCGGCGCGATCACGCGGATGTCCGGGCAGCCCAGGGTCTTCAACGCCAGCATGTTGGAGCGCGCCACCCGCGAGTGCAGGATGTCGCCGACTATGGCCACCGAGAGATTCTCGAAGTCGCCCTTGTGCCGGCGGATGGTGAGCATGTCGAGCATGCCCTGGGTCGGGTGGGCGTGGCGGCCGTCGCCGCCGTTGATGATCGCCAGGTTCGGGCAGACGTGCTCGGCGATGAAGTGCGCGGCGCCGGAGTCGGCATGGCGCACGACGAAGATGTCGGCGGCCATGGCCTCGAGGTTGCGCAGGGTGTCGAACAGGGTCTCGCCCTTGCTGGTGGAGCTGGTCGACACGTTGAGGCTGATGACGTCGGCCGACAGCCGCTGGGCGGCCAGTTCGAAGGTGGTGCGGGTGCGCGTGGAGTTCTCGAAGAACACGTTGCACACGGTCTTGCCGCGCAGCAGCGGCACCTTCTTCACCGCGCGCGCACCGACCTCGAGGAAGGAGTCGGCGGTGTCGAGGATTTCGGTCAACAGCTCGCGGGGCAGGCCGTCGAGGGAGAGGAAATGGCGCAGCTGGCCTTGGTCGTTCAGCTGCAGCGGGCGCTTGGCGGCGAGTGGCGTCATCGCGGGAGTCTCAGTTGGCGAGCGTCTGGAGTTCGAGGGTCAGCGGCGTGGGGCCGGACAATTTTACCCGCTCGTTGGCCGCCAGCGACAGGCTGGCGCCGACCACGTCGGGGCGGATCGGCAGCTCGCGGGCGCCCAGGTCGAGCAGGCTGACCAGGGTCACGCTGGCCGGACGGCCGTAGTCGAACAGCTCGTTCAGCGCGGCGCGGATGGTGCGCCCGCTCATCAGCACGTCGTCGATCAGCACCAGGTGCTGGCCTTCGATCTCGAACGGCAGTTCGGACGGTTGCACCTGCGGGTGCAGGCCGTTCTGGGTGAAGTCGTCGCGGTAGAAGGACACGTCGAGCACGCCCAGCGCGTCGTCGCGCCCCAAGGCGGCGAGCAGGGCCTGGGCGACCCAGACGCCGCCGGTGCGGATGCCGATAAAGCGCGGCTCGGCGATCTGCCGCTGGTTCAGGTGCTGGGTCAGGGCGCTGGCCATGGCCGGCAGCAGGTCGTTGGGGTTCGGTAGCATGGCGAAACTCCATGTGGCGGGCCGAGTCGCTCAGCCCGGACAGTTTTCCTCGAGCCAGCCCTGCAGCAGCAGGGCGGCGGCAATGGCATCCACCGGGCGCTCGCGGTAGCCGCCGCTCTGGCCTTCGCGCAGGCGCTGGCCCTTGGCCTCGAAGGTGGTCAGGCGTTCGTCGTGGGTGTAGGCGGGCAGGTTGAAGCGGCCATTGAGGCGGCGGGCGAATTTCTCCGCGCGGGCGCTCATCTCGCTGGGCGTGCCGTCCATGTTCAGTGGCAGGCCGACCACCACGGCGTCCGGCTGCCATTCCTTGATCAAGGCTTCGACCCGGCTCCAGTCCGGCACGCCGTTCTGCGCCTTGAGCACGCACAGCTCGCGGGCCTGGCCGGTGATCACCTGGCCGACGGCGACGCCGATCTGCTTGGTGCCGTAGTCGAAGCCCAGCAGCAGGCGCAGCGGCTTGCCCTCGGCCATCAGGCGTGCCCGGCTTGCGAGGTGAGCAGGCTGAGGTTGACCCCCAGGCGTGCGGCGGCGGCATTGAGGCGCTGGTCGAAGGGCAGGTCGAAGAGAATGCTGCTGTCGGCCGGGCAGGTCAGCCAGGCGTTGTCGGCCAGCTCCGCTTCCAGTTGCCCGGCCTCCCAGCCGGCGTAGCCGAGGGTGATCAGGTACTTGTCCGGGCCCGTGCCGTCGGCGATGGCGAATAGCACGTCCTGCGAGGTGGACAGGCCCAGCTCGCCTAGCTCCAGGGTGGCCTGGAACTGCGGGCCGGCCGGGTGCAGGACGAAGCCGCGGTCGGTCTGCACCGGGCCGCCGGCGAAGATCGGCAGGCTGTGGCACAGCGCCGCCGGCTCCTCCTCGGGGCGCAGCTGTTCCAGCACGTCGGCCAGGTTGAGGCCGTTGGGCTTGTTGATCACCAGGCCCATGGCGCCCTGTTCGTTGTGTTCGACCAGGTAGGTGACGGTGTGCGCGAAATGCGGATCGGCCATGTGCGGCATGGCGATCAGGAAGTGGTGCTTGAGTGAGGTGGGGGCTGAAATCTTCATGGCGCTAGTTTCGGCCTTAAGCGGGCAGGCTTCAAGCTGTAGGGCGGACCGGATCGCCGGCCGCTCGTAGTGAGGCTAGCTGTCCGCCATCGGCGTTGACTACAAGATCGCCCGGCTTACTGCTCCGCGAGTGCGTCCTACCTGCGACTGCGCTTACCGCGTGTACGCCGATCTGTCAGTTGCTCGACAGCCGGTCGCCGCGCTCGAAGCGCCAGGTGCGGATGATTTCCAGGCGGTCGATATCGGCCAGGTCGCCGGTGAAGGGGGCGTAGGGCGCGGCCAGGCGCACGATGCGCTGGGCCGCCTGGTCGAGCACGGCCTGGCCGGAGGATTCCAGCACCTGCACCTCGTACAGCGAGCCGTCGCGGTTGATCGAGACCAGCAGGCGCAGGCTGCCGTAGATGCGCTGGCGGCGGGCGTCGTCGGGGTAGTTGAGGTTGCCGATGCGCTCGACCTTCTTGCGCCATTCGTCCTTGTACCAGGCGCCCTTGTCGCGCATGGTCGAGGCGGCGTTGAGGCGGTGGATCTTCGGCCGTTTGGCATAGGCCTGGACTTCCTGGGCCAGCTCGGCCTCCAGGCTGGCGATTTCCGCCGACAGCTGGGCGGCATCGAATACCGGCGCCGGGCGGGTCTGCGGCACCGGCTTGGCTTCCTCGCGTTTGACCGGGGTCTTCTGCTGCTGCGGGGCGCGGGTGGCGACCGCGGCCTTGGGCGCTTCCTGGCGGGTAGCCGGCTGCTGCGGGGTGGCCGGCGGGGTGACCTTGCGCACCTCGCTGTCCTGGAACGGCGCCTGTTCGGTGGTCTTCGGTGCGGCGGCGTGTTCCAGGGTGCCGCTGCCCTGCTGGTTGTCCTGGGCGAGGAAGTCGGCCTGCTTGGGCTTCTCCTCGCTCTTGAAGGTGGACAGGGTGATTTCCAGGGTCTTGCTGATCTGGCTCGGTGGCTCCAGGCCGAAGCCGACGCCGAGGATCAGCGCCACGTGCAGGGCCGCGGCGAGGAACAGGGTGAACCCCAGGCGATCCGCCGGACGGACGGCGGCGGTGGAAACGGCGGGTGGGGTGGCTGCTGCGTTCATCGCATATCGGGTCTGCTGGCGGATGTCGCGCAGTCTGCGGCGCGACGCTTCAGGCTGCAAGCCTGAAGCGCCAGGCTGCCACCTGCGTCAAGCTTTTGCCGCGTGCTTGGCCGCGATGCAGTCCATCAGGCGCTCGCCGATGCGGGTGTCGAAGGCGGCGTCGATCTCGCGGATGCAGGTGGGGCTGGTGACGTTGATCTCGGTGAGGTGCTCGCCGATCACGTCCAGGCCGACGAACAGCAGCCCCTTCTCGCGCAGGGTCGGGCCGACCGCGGCGGCGATCTCGTGGTCGCGCGCGGTCAGTGGGCGGGCCTCGCCGCGGCCGCCGGCGGCCAGGTTGCCGCGGGTCTCGCCGGCGGCCGGGATGCGCGCCAGGCAGTAGGGCACCGCTTCGCCATCGATCATCAGGATGCGCTTGTCGCCGTCCTTGATCGCCGACAGGTAGCCTTGCGCCATGATCTGCTGCTGGCCATGCCGGGTCAGCGCCTCGAGGATCACCGAGAGGTTGGGGTCGCCTTCGCGGTGGCGGAATATCTGCGAACCGCCCATGCCGTCCAGGGGTTTGAGAATGATGTCACGGTGCTCATCGGCAAACTGGCGCAGAATGTCAGGACGCCGACTGACCAGGGTCGGCGGCGTGTATTGGGAGAACTGGGTGGCGAACAGCTTTTCATTGCAGTCGCGCAGGCTCTGCGGCCGATTGACCACCAGTACGCCGTCGCGTTCCGCCTGCTCCAGCAGGTGGGTGGAATAGAGGAATTCGTTATCGAAGGGCGGGTCCTTGCGCATCAGGATCACGTCCAGCTCGGCGAGGGCGGCATCCTGTTCGGCGCCCAGGGCGAACCAGCGCTGGGCGTCGTTGAACACTTCCAGGGGGCGCAGGCGGGCACGGGCCTGGCCGCGGGCCTGGTAGAGATCCTGCTGTTCCATATAGAACAGCGACCAGCCGCGCGCCTGAGCGGCCAGCAGCATGGCCAGCGAGCTGTCCTTCTTGAAGGAAATGCTGGCAATCGGATCCATGACGATCCCGAGACGAAGGCTCATGGGGGTAACTCTCCGCGAGAAATGGGGCGGCGGCCGGGTTGGCCGCGCCGAGCACAGGCTGTCAGGGTGGCGTCGGCCGGGTCCCTGGTCAAGGGCAGGAACCGCCCCGGCGGGCTTATAGCTTGCATGGGGAGAGTGTGCTAAAAAGGCCCGACGATTGGGTCAAGCCCCATCGGTGACAGGGCCTCAGGCACACTGATAACGCGAATATAACGACTCACCGAGGCGATGGTAGGGCGAAAATGGAACAGCATTCCGAGGGTTTGAAAGTAATGGTGATCGACGATTCGAAAACGATTCGTCGCACCGCGGAAACTCTGCTGAAAAAGGTGGGTTGCGAGGTCATCACCGCGGTCGATGGCTTCGATGCCCTGGCCAAGATTGCCGACACCCATCCCAGCATCATCTTTGTCGACATCATGATGCCGCGTCTCGATGGGTATCAGACCTGTGCCCTGATCAAGAACAACAGTGCTTTCAAATCCACCCCGGTGATCATGCTGTCCTCCAAGGACGGCCTGTTCGACAAGGCCAAGGGGCGCATCGTCGGCTCCGATCAGTACCTGACCAAGCCCTTCAGCAAGGAAGAGCTGCTCGGGGCGATCAAGGCCCACGTGCCGGACTTCATCCCGGTGGAACAAGCCTCCTGACGCCGCGGCCTGCAGGGCCGTACGCCTCTTCTGTATTGGGAAACACCATGGCTCGAATTCTGATTGTTGATGACTCCCCGACCGAGATGTACAAGCTGACCGCCATGCTGGAAAAGCACGGCCATCAGGTGCTCAAGGCGGAAAACGGCGCCGACGGCGTCGCCCTGGCGCGCCAGGAGAAGCCCGACGCCGTACTGATGGACATCGTCATGCCGGGCCTCAACGGCTTCCAGGCCACCCGTCAGCTGACCAAGGACGCCGAGACCAGCCATATTCCGGTGATCATCGTCACCACCAAGGACCAGGAGACCGACAAGGTCTGGGGCAAGCGCCAGGGCGCCAAGGACTACCTGACCAAGCCGGTCGACGAAGACACCTTGCTGAAAACCCTCAATGCGGTGCTGGCCGGCTGATGCCGTGTCGTCCGCGTATTAAATAAGAAGAAGGCCAAGGCTGGCATGTCGGACGTGCAGACCCCTTTCCAGATTCTCCTCGACATCGACCAGCGTTGCCGCGCCCTGGCGGCCGGCCTGCCGTCGCAGCAGGCGGCCGTGCAGACCTGGAGCGGTATCGGCTTTCGCATGGGCGAACGGCTGTTCGTCGCGCCGATGGGGGAAGTCGGCGAGGTGTTGCACGAGCCGCGTCACACCCTGCTGCCGGGTGTGAAGAGCTGGGTCAAGGGCGTCGCCAACGTGCGCGGTCGCCTGCTGCCGGTGATGGACCTGTGCGGCTTCTTCGGCAACGAACTGTCGCCGCTGCGCAAGCTGCGGCGGGTGCTGGTGGTCGATCACCAGGAAATCTTCGCCGGCCTCACGGTCGACGAGGTGTTCGGCATGCAACATTTTCCCGTGGATGCCTTCTCCGAGCAGTTGCCGCCCCTCGAGGCGAGCATCGCGCCCTTTATCCACGGTGTCTTTCAACGGGAACAGCCCTGGTTGGTGTTCAGCCCTCACGCGCTGGCCACCGATCCGGGCTTTCTCGATGTCGCTTATTAGAAAAAAATCGGTTGGGTCGGTTCTGCCGACCCTTTGGCGTTACATGGGAACCGTAGTGCGGTCGGTCCAGGCGGGGGCCAGATAATGAAAAAACTCAATGCAGGCAATTTGTTGGTCGGGGCACGCAGCAGCACGCTGATCGCGGCGCTGTTCGTCGTGCTGATCGTCTCCATCGTGCTGTTGTTCGCGAACTTCGCCTACATCAACACCCAGTCCAACTACGATACCGAGTACATCAGCCACTCCGGTGAGCTGCGCGTACTGTCCCAGCGTATCGCCAAGAACGCCACGGAAGCGGCGGCGGGTACCGCCGAGGCCTTCGGCCTGCTGCGCGACGCGCGCAACGACTTCCAGCAGCGTTGGGGTTATCTGACCGACGGCGACGCCAGCACCGGCCTGCCGCCGGCACCGGAAGCGGTGCAGGCGCAGATGGCCGCGGTGCAGCAGGACTGGGACAGCCTGCGGCAGAATACCGACGCCATTCTCGCCAGCGAGCAGACCGTACTGTCGCTGCACCAGGTAGCCGCCACCCTGGCGGAAACCATTCCGCAGCTGCAGGTCGAGTACGAGGAAGTGGTCGACATCCTGCTGGAAAGCGGCGCGCCGGCGGCCCAGGTCTCGGTGGCTCAGCGCCAGTCGCTGCTGGCCGAACGTATCCTCGGCTCGGTGAACAAGGTGCTGGCCGGTGACGAAGACTCGGTGCAGGCCGCCGACATGTTCGGTCGCGACGCCAGCCTGTTCGGCCGGGTACTGGCCGCCATGCTCGAAGGCAACGCGGCGATGGAAATCAGCCAGGTGACCGACGAGGAAGCCCTCGAGCGTCTGGCCGAGATTTCCGAGCTGTTCGAATTCGTTTCCGGTTCGGTGGACGAGATTCTCGAGACCTCGCCGGAACTGTTCCAGGTGCGTGAGTCGGCGAACGCCATCTTCAGCGTGTCGCAGACCCTGCTGGACAAGGCGTCCGAGCTGGCCGGCGGCTTCGAAGACCTGGCCTCGGGCCGTGCCATCAACACCCTGTTCGGCTATGTGCTGGGCGCCCTGGCGCTGGGTTCGATCATCCTCATCGGCCTGGTGATGGTGCGCGAGACCAACCGCCGACTGGCCGAGACCGCGGAGAAGAACGAACGTAACCAGGCGGCGATTCTGCGTCTGCTCGACGAAATCGCCGACCTCGCCGACGGTGACCTGACCGTGGCCGCGACGGTAACCGAGGACTTCACCGGTGCCATCGCCGACTCCATCAACTACTCCATCGACCAGCTGCGCGACCTGGTGGCCACCATCAACCTGACCGCCGTTCAGGTCGCCGGTGCGGCCCAGGAAACCCAGGCCACGGCGATGCACCTGGCCGAGGCGTCCGAGCACCAGGCCCAGGAAATCGCCGGCGCTTCCGCGGCGATCAACGAAATGGCCGTGTCGATCGACCAGGTATCGGCGAACGCCTCGGAATCCTCCGCGGTAGCGGAACGTTCCGTAGCCATCGCCAACAAGGGCAACGAAGTCGTACACAACACCATCACCGGCATGGATAACATCCGTGAGCAGATCCAGGACACCTCGAAGCGGATCAAGCGCCTCGGTGAAT
Source organism: Pseudomonas sp. AOB-7 (assembly GCF_003696305.1). Lineage (GTDB taxonomy): Bacteria > Pseudomonadota > Gammaproteobacteria > Pseudomonadales > Pseudomonadaceae > Aquipseudomonas. Next base: position 129,226 of record NZ_RFFK01000008.1, read on the forward strand.
CGTCCCAGGAGATCGGTGACATCGTCAGCCTGATCAACGACATTGCCGACCAGACCAACATCCTCGCCCTGAACGCCGCGATCCAGGCGTCCATGGCCGGTGATGCGGGCCGCGGCTTCGCCGTGGTAGCGGACGAGGTACAACGCCTCGCAGAACGTTCCTCGGCGGCGACCAAGCAGATCGAGGCGCTGGTCAAGACCATTCAGACCGACACCAACGAGGCCGTTATCTCCATGGAGCAGACGACCTCCGAAGTGGTGCGCGGTGCCCGCCTGGCGCAGGACGCCGGAGTGGCCCTGGAAGAGATCGAGAAGGTATCCAAGACCCTCGCGGCGCTGATCCAGAACATCTCCAACGCCGCTCGTCAGCAGGCCTCTTCGGCCGGCCATATTTCCAACACCATGAACGTGATCCAGGAAATCACCTCGCAGACGTCCTCGGGTACCACCGCCACCGCCAAGAGCATCGGTAACCTGGCCAAGATGGCCAGTGAGATGCGCAAGTCGGTGTCCGGCTTCACCCTCCCGGACGCCTGATAAGGGAGGGCGGCGGCTGCTTGCAGTCGCCGCACGACAGCCATGACTCAGGGCGAAGGTATGCAGTCAAGCGGCGTGTGGGCCTTGCGCCCGGTGGCCGATATGTCGCAAGCCGACTTCCACGACTGGCAGGCGCTGCTCGAAGCGCGCACCGGCGTGGTGATCAGCGAGCAGCGGCGCGCCTTCCTGCAAACCAACCTGAGTGCGCGCATGCGCGAACTGGGCGTCACGGACTACGCCAGCTATTACCGCCAGGTCACCGATGGCCCGCGTGGCGCGGTGGAGTGGTCGACCCTGCTGGATCGTTTGACCGTGCAGGAAACCCGCTTCTTCCGCCACCCGCCGTCCTTCGAGGTGCTGGCGCAATACCTGCAGGAGCGACTGGCCGCCGGCCTGACGCGGCCCTGGGAGCTGTGGAGCGTGGGTTGTTCCAGCGGCGAGGAGCCTTATTCGCTGGCGATCCTGGCGGCCGAAGCGCTGCAGGGCAGCGAGTCGCCCGAGCACTTCGCCGTGACCGGCACGGATATCAGCCAGGGCGCGCTGAGCAAGGCCCGCGAGGGCAGTTACTCGGCGCGGCGTCTGGAACAGGTGAACGGCGACCTGCGCGAGCGTTATTTCCTCGCCCAGGCCGACGGACGTTTCAAGGTGGTGCCGAGTCTGGCGGCGCGCGTGTGCTGCGCCAAGCTCAATGTGCTGGAACTGGCCAAGGCGCCGATGTCCGGCATGGACGTGATTTTCTGTCAGAACTTGCTGATCTATTTCCGCCGCTGGCGTCGCCGCGACATCCTCAACCGCCTGGCCGAGAGCCTGGCGCCCGGGGGGCTGCTGGTGGTGGGCGTGGGCGAAGTAGCCGGTTGGCAGCATCCGGCGCTGGTGCCGGTGGCCGACGAGCGAGTCCTGGCGTTTACCCGCAAGGGATAAGGCCAAGTTTATGAGTGGAGTGGCTATGGGTGATCGGCATGACTATGTCGCCCTGGAGTGGGTCAAAGGCGAGATCGCGGAAACCCTGAAGCAGGCGCGGCAGGCCCTGGAGGCGTTCGTCGAGAACCCGCAGGACCCCACGCGCATGCGTTTCTGCCTGACCTATGTGCACCAGGTCCACGGCACCTTGCAGATGGTCGAGTTCTACGGCGCCGCGCTGCTCGCCGAGGAAATGGAGCAGCTGGCCAAGGCGCTGATGGAAGGCCGCGTGGCCAACCAGGGCGAAGCCCTGGAAGTGCTGATGCAGGCCATCCTGCAGCTGCCGGTGTACCTCGACCGCATCCAGACCGCCCGCCGCGACCTGCCGATGGTGGTGTTGCCGCTGCTCAACGACCTGCGCGCCGCGCGCGGCGAGAAGCTGCTGTCGGAAACCAGCCTGTTCGCCCCGGACATGTCGGTGCGTCAGCCGGCGCTGCCATCCGACAGTCTGGCGCGGCTGCGCACCGCCGAGCTGCCGGTGCTGCTGCGCAAGCTGCGGCAGATGCTGCAGATGGCCCTGGTCGGGGTGATCCGCGGCCAGGACCTGGCCACCAACCTCGGCTACATGGCGCGCGTGTTCGCCCGCCTGGAAACCCTGTGCAAGGACGCCCCGCTGGGCGGCCTGTGGCAGATCGCCTCCGGCATGGTCGAGGGCCTGGCCAACGGCAGCGTGGTCAACGGCACCTCGGTGCGCACCCTGCTGCGCCAGGTCGACAAGGAGCTCAAGCGCCTGGTCGAGCAGGGCGCCGACGGCATCAACCAGGCCGCGCCGGACGAGCTGACCAAGAACCTGCTGTTCTACGTGGCCAAGGCACCGGCGCAGTCGCCGCGCATCCGCGCGCTCAAGGAACAGTACCGCCTCGACGAAGCCCTGCCCGACAACGAGGTGGTGGACGAGGAACGCGCCCGCCTGGCCGGCCCCGACCGCGACGCCATGCGCTCGGTGGTCGCCGCCCTGTGCGAGGAGCTGGTGCGGGTCAAGGACAGCCTCGACCTGTTCGTGCGCAGCGACCGCAGCCAGGCCGGCGAGCTGGACGGCCTGCTGGCGCCGCTCAAGCAGATCGCCGACACCCTGGCGGTGCTCGGCTTCGGCCAGCCGCGCAAGGTCATCCTCGATCAGATCGACGTGATCCACGGCCTCTCCCTCGGCCAGCGCGAGCCCAGCGACGCGGTGCTGATGGACGTCGCCGGCGCCCTGCTGTACGTCGAGGCGACCCTGGCCGGCATGGTCGGCCCGAGCGACGACGGGCAGAGCGAACAGAGCCACCTGCCCACCACCGACGTGGCGCAGATCCATCAGCTTGTCATTAAAGAGGCGCGCAACGGCCTGGAACAGGCCAAGGACGCGATCATCGAGTTCATCGCCTCGCAGTGGAACCACGAGCACCTGGCGCGCGTGCCCGAGCTGCTCACCCAGGTCCGTGGCGGCCTGGCGATGATCCCGCTGCAGCGCGCCGCCGACCTGCTCAACGCCTGCAACCGCTATATCCAGGAACAGCTGCTGGCGCGCAAGGCCGTGCCCAACTGGCAGAGCCTGGACACCCTGGCCGACGCCATCACCAGCGTCGAGTACTACCTCGAGCGCCTGTCCGAGGACCACGGCAGCCAGGGCGACCTGATTCTCGACGTGGCCGAGGAGAGCCTGGAAGCGCTGGGCTATCCGCTCAAGGAAAAGCCGTCGATCCTCGATCGTGTCGAGCCGCTGGGGGAGTCGCTGGCGCCGCTGGCCGACCCGTTGCAGGAAATCGAGCTGCTCGGCGCCGAGGACAGCCAGCTGGAGCAACCCCTGGCCGATAGCGAGCCGGTCGCCGCCGCGCAGGAGTCGTCCTTCGCGCCGGGGGTCGACCTGGCCGAGCAGGCCGACGCCGACCAGCAGCCCTTCGAGGCCGCGGCCGAGGCGCAACTGGAGGAGCTGCAGCCGCTCAACGATTTCGCCTTCGAACTGGACGACGGCCCGCAGGGCCTCGCCGCCGAGCCCGAGCCCGAGCCCGAGCCCGAGCACGAGCTGGAACTGGAAGAGCTGAGCCTGGAGCAGCTGTCCGCCCCGCAGCAGTGGGACGAGCTGGAACTGGCCGAACTGGAACTGCCCGAGGTCGAGCTGCCCAGCGCCCCCGCGCCGGCGCCGCTGATCGAGGTGGAGGACCTTGCCAAGCCGCTGTCGATGGCCGACGTGATGGCCGCGCCGGTGCAGGCGATCAACCCGCCGGCCGCCGAGGTGCCGCCGAGCCTGCTGCCGCCGCCGGCCGACGAGGAGCCGGTGGACGAAGAGCTGCTGGAAGTCTTTATCGAAGAAGTCGGCGAGGTGCTGGAAACCATCGCCGAATACCTGCCGCAGTGGCAGGCCGATACCGAGAACAAGGACGCCCTGATCGAAGTGCGGCGTGCCTTCCACACCCTCAAGGGCAGCGGGCGCATGGTCCGCGCGCTGATCATCGGCGAGCTGGGCTGGTCCATCGAGAACCTGCTCAACCGTGTGCTGGATCGCAGCATTGCGCCGAGCGAGCCGGTGCAGCAGGTGGTGCTCGACGTAGTGGCGCTGATGCCGGCGCTGGTCGAGGAGTTCGCCGCCAAGGCGCAGCGCCAGCGCGACGACGTCGACCGGCTGGCCGCCACCGCGCATGCCCTGGCCAAGGGCCACAGCCTCCCAAAATCTGACGCCCCGGCCGCCGAGCAGGTAGCCGAGCCCGCGGGCGCTGTCGAGGCTACCGCCGCCGTGGAGGAGAGCGAGCCGCTCGATGGCGAGCCCCTCGACCCGCAGTTGCTGGAAATCTTCCGCAACGAGGCAGAAACCCATCTGGACACCCTGGTCGGCTTTCTCGCCGACTGCGCGCAGGAGCTGCCGCAGCCGGTGACCGACGACCTGCAGCGCGCCCTGCACACCCTCAAGGGCAGCGCCTATATGGCCGGCATCCTGCCGGTGGCGGAGATCGCCGCGCCGCTGGAGAAGTTGGTCAAGGAATTCAAGACCAACCTGATCCGCGTCGACATGGCCGAGGCCGAGCTGCTCAGCCGCGCCGAGAAGCTGTTCCGCGCCGCCCTGGAGCAGCTGGAAAGCCAGCCGCTGGCGCCGATTGCCGGTGCCGAGGACTTCCTCGCCCGGGTCCACAAGCTGCATCAGGAGCGCCTCGACGCTGCCGAAGGCGAACGCCTCGGGCAGAGTGGCGAAAGTCGCGACCCGCAGCTGATCGGCATCTTCCTGGCCGAAGGCATGGATATCCTGCTGGACGCCGAGGACCTGCTGCGCAAGTGGCGCGAGCATCCCTCCGAGCGCCAGGAGCTGTCCGCCCTGCTGGAAGAGCTGACCACTCTCGGCCGAGGCGCCGAGATGGCCGAGCTGCCGCAGATCGACGAGCTGTGCGAGGCCCTGCTGGACCTCTATGGCGCGGTCGAGGAGGGCAGCCTGGCGGTCAGCGAACGCTTCTTCGACGAGGCGGAAAAGGCCCACGAAGCGCTGATCGGCATGATGGATCAGGTTGCCGCGGCGCTGCAGGTCAGCGCCCAGCCCGAGCGTGTGCAGGCGCTGCGCGACCTGCTCGGCGAAGCCATCGACCCAGCCACCCTGGCCCTGCTCGCCCCCGGCGCCGAGGGTTTCGAAGTCATCGAGCTGGACCAGGCCACGGCCGAACTGCTGCAGGCTGAGGAACAGCCGGAGCCGGAGCCGGAGCCGGAGCCGCAGGCGTCGGGCGCGGAGTTCGCCGCGTTCGAGGTGCCCGAGGACAGCATTGCCGAGCCCGAGCCCGAGCCCGAGCCCGAGCCCGAAGCCGAAGCCAGCTTCAGCCCGGCCGATGCCGACCTCGACGAGGAGATGGTGGAAATCTTCCTCGAAGAGGCGGTGGATATCCTCGAAAGCGCCGGCCAGGCCCTGGAGCGCTGGCTGGGCGAGCCGGACAACACCCTGCCGCTGTCGTCCCTGCAGCGCGACCTGCACACCCTCAAGGGCGGCGCGCGGATGGCCGCGATCCGCCCGATCGGCGACCTCGGCCACGAGCTGGAATCGCTCTACGAAGGCCTGGTCGACCGCCGCTACAACTACGGCGCGGCCCTGGGCGGCCTGCTGCAGCAGAGCCACGACCGCCTGGCGCTGATGCTCGATCAGCTGCAGGCGCGCCAGCCGCTGGCGGCCGGCGAAGACCTGATCCAGGCCATCCGCCAGTTCCGCCAGGGCGGCGCGCAGAGCCTGTCGGCCGCGGCGACCCTGGCCGATCCGGCCCTGGACGAGGAGGCGGCTCAGGCCGCCGAACCGCTCGAACTGGATCTGGATGTCGGCGAGCTGCCGCCGCTGGCCCTGGTCGAGGACGAAGACTTGCTGGTGCTCGACGATCCCGCCGAGGCGTCGCTCGATCAGGCGTCGCCGGCAGTCGACGAGCCCACGCCGGAGCTGCCGGTGGCGGCCGACCCCGAGCCGCAGGCTGCGGCGCCGACCAGCTGGCACGAGGAGCGCGACCCGGAGCTGGTGGAAATCTTCCTCGAGGAAGGCTTCGACATCATCGACAGCGCCGGCGCCGCCCTGCAGCGCTGGATGGCCGACGTCGACAACAGCCTGGAGCTGGAAGCCCTGCAGCGCGACCTGCACACCCTCAAGGGCGGTGCGCGCATGGCCGAAATCCGCGAGATCGGCGACCTGGCCCACGAACTGGAATTTCTCTACGAAGGCTTGGGCGGCGGTCGTCTGCGTGCCAGCCCCGAGCTGTTCGGCCTGCTGCAGGCCTGTCATGACCGCCTGGCCGAGATGCTCGAGGCGGTGCGCGGCCAGCGTGCGGTGCCGCCGGGCGACGCCCTGATCGAGACCATCAAGCGCTTTCGCGCCAACCCCGACGAGCAACTGAGCATGCCGTCTGCGGTCCAGCTCAAGGCCTTCGTCGAGAGCGACGACGGCGAGGAGGCCGACAGCGACATCCTCGACATCTTCCTCGAAGAGGGCGACGACCTGCTCGAGGCGATGGAGGCGGCCATCGGCCGCTGGGAAGAACAGCGCGACGACGGCGCCGCCATCGACGAGATGCTGCGCATCCTGCACACCCTCAAGGGCGGTGCGCGGCTGGCCGGACAGAAGCGCCTGGGCGACATGAGCCACGATCTCGAGCAGCACCTGAGCGAGGCGCTGCAGCAGGGCGCACCCTGGCCCGAGAGCCTGCTGATCGACCTGCAGTCCGGTTTCGAGGGGCTGCAGAAGGAACTCGATCTGTTGCGCCAGCGCCTAAGCGCCAGCCTGGCCGAGCCGCCGCTGGTCGCCCAGCCCGAGCCGGCAGCGCCGAGCCCGCGCGCGCCGCAACCGGCCGGCCAACTGGTCGTCCCTAAGCTGGGCGCCCAACTGGTCGTCCCGATAGTCGCCGCCAGCGAGTTACCGAGCCAGGTGCAGGCGCCCAAGGTGCTGCCGTTCGTGCGCCGCGCCGCCGAGGCGGCGGCCGAGGCCGCCTCCCGTCGCGCCCCGCAGGAGCTGGTCAAGGTGCCGGCCGACCTGCTCGAAGGCCTGGTCAACCTGGCCGGCGAGACCTCGATCTTCCGCGGTCGGGTCGAACAGCAGGTCAGCGACGTCAGTTTCACCCTGAGCGAGATGGAAGCCACCATCGACCGCGTGCGCGACCAGCTGCGCCGCCTCGATACCGAGACCCAGGCGCAGATCCTCAGCCGCTACCAGGCCGAGGCCGAGCGTGCCGGTTACGAGGACTTCGATCCGCTGGAGATGGATCGCCACTCGCAGCTGCAGCAGCTGTCGCGGGCGCTGTTCGAGTCGGCCTCCGACCTGCTCGACCTGAAGGAAACCCTGGCGGCGAAGAACCGAGACGCCGAGACCCTGCTGCTCCAGCAGGCGCGGGTCAATACCGAGCTCCAGGAAGGCCTGATGCGCACCCGCATGGTGCCGTTCGACCGCCTGGTGCCGCGACTGCGCCGCATCGTCCGCCAGGTGGCCGGCGAGCTGGGCAAGCAGGTCGAGTTCGTCGTCGGCAACGCCGAAGGGGAAATGGACCGCACCGTGCTCGAACGCATCGTCGCGCCGCTGGAGCACATGCTGCGCAACGCCGTCGACCATGGCATCGAGCCCACTGCCGTGCGCCGCGACGTCGGCAAGCCGGAAACCGGCACCATCCGCCTCAACCTCGGCCGCGAGGGCGGCGACATCGTCCTCACCCTCGACGACGACGGCGGCGGCATCCGCCTCGACGCGGTGCGGCGCAAGGCCATCGAACGCGGCATGATGGATGCCGACAGCGACCTGACCGACCACGAGATCCTCCAGTTCATCCTCGAGGCCGGTTTCTCCACCGCCGAGAAGGTCACCCAGATTTCCGGCCGCGGCGTCGGCATGGACGTGGTGCATTCGGAGGTCAAGCAGCTCGGCGGCTCGATGAGCATCGACTCGGTCGTCGGCCAGGGCACCCGTTTCACCATCCGCCTGCCGTTCACCGTGTCGGTCAACCGCGCGCTGATGGTGCTCTCCGGCGAGGACCTGTACGCCATCCCGCTGAACACCATCGAAGGCATCGTGCGGGTTTCGCCCTACGAGCTGGAGGCCTACTACGCGCCGGATGCGCCGCGCTTCGAGTACGCCGGGCAGGCCTACGAACTGAAGTACCTGGGCGACCTGCTGAACAACGGTCAGCAGCCCAAACTGGTGGGCCAGAGCCTGCCGTTGCCGGTGATCCTGGTGCGCTCCAGCGAGCACGCGGTTGCGGTGCAGGTGGACAGCCTGGCCGGCTCGCGCGAAATCGTGGTGAAGAGCCTCGGCCCACAGTTCGCCGGCGTACACGGCATCTCCGGCGCGACCATCCTCGGCGACGGCCGGGTGGTGGTGATTCTCGACCTGCTGGCGACCATCCGCGTGCTGCATGCGCACCTGCAGAGCCAGCTGACCCCGCGCCTGGCCTCGCGCCAGGTGGTGATCAGCGAGGAAGTGGAAGTCGACCGGCCGCCGCTGGTGATGGTGGTGGACGATTCGGTCACCGTGCGCAAGGTCACCAGCCGCCTGCTCGAACGCAACGGCATGAACGTGATGACCGCCAAGGACGGCGTGGACGCGATCGCCCAGCTGCAGGAGCACAAGCCCGACATCATGCTGCTGGACATCGAGATGCCGCGCATGGACGGCTTCGAGGTGGCCACCCTGGTGCGCCACGACGAGCGCCTGAAGGACCTGCCGATCATCATGATCACCTCGCGTACCGGCGAGAAGCACCGCGAGCGGGCCATGGCCATCGGCGTCAACCAGTACCTCGGCAAGCCCTATCAGGAGTCCTTGCTGCTCGACACCATCGCTCAGTTGGTGGATAGCCACCGGATCAAACGGACATGACAGACAAATCCGCGGCACGTATTGCAGTGATCGCCGACACCTCCTTGCAGCGCCACGTGCTGCAGCAGGCGCTGGCCGGTGGCGGCTACCAGGTGGTGCTCAACAGCGACCCGGCACGCCTCGACGAGGCGGCGCTGGCCGCCTGCGACACCGACCTGTGGCTGGTGGACCTGGCCCAGTCGGAAGACTCGCCGCTGGTCGACAGCCTGCTGGAGCGCGCCAGCGCGCCGGTGCTGTTCGGCGAGGGGCACGCCCCCGAACGCCATTCGGAGAACTACCCGCGTTGGGAGCGCAGCCTGTTCGGCAAGCTCAAGCGCCTGGTCGGTGATCCGACCCAGGCGGTGGGCCCGAGCCTGCAGGCGCTGCTCGACGAAACGCAGCGTCCAGCGCGCCTGGAATTGCCGCAGGCCTTGGCCGACACGCCGTTCAAGGCTGGCGAGCCGGCGCGCCAGGTCTGGCTGCTGGCGGCCTCGCTGGGCGGCCCGGCGGCGGTCAAGGCGTTCCTCGATGCGTTGCCCGGCGGCCTGCCGATCGGCTTCGTCTATGCCCAGCATATCGATGCCAGCTTCGAAACCGCGTTGCCGCAGGCGGTCGGCCGGCACAGCCAGTGGCACGTCAACCCGGCGCGCCAGGGCGACCCGGTGCGCTGCGGCGAGGTGGTGGTGGCGCCGATCCAGCACGAGCTGGGTTTCGCCGAGGACGGCGCGATGCAGATCGCCGAACGCGGCTGGCCCGAGCCCTACAGCCCGTCCATCGACCAGATGATGCTCAACCTGGCGCAGCAGTTCGGCGCCCAGTGCGGGGTGATCGCCTTCAGCGGCATGGGCAGCGACGGCAGCGCCGCGGCGGCCTACGTCAAGCGCCAGGGCGGCCTGATCTGGACCCAGCGCGGCGACAGCTGCGCCAGCCCGAGCATGCCCGACAGCCTGCGCGAGGGCGGCTATAGCAGCTTCAGCGCCGACCCGCGCGAGCTGGCCGTGGCGCTGGTCAACCACCTCGCCGAACACTGCAGTTGAGGACCTTTCAATGAGCCAAGCCGTCGCCGCCCAGAACAGCGCCGCCAACCTGACCGGTCTGCTGGTGCCCCTGGCCGACCGCACCCTGCTGCTGCCCAACGTGGCGGTGGCCGAGTTGATTCCCTATCGCGCGCCGCAGGTCAGCGAAGGCATGCCGGCCTGGTTCCTCGGCCAGATCGCCTGGCGCGACCTGCGCCTGCCGCTGCTGTCCTTCGAGGCCGCCAGCGGCGGCCAGGCGCAGATTGCCGGCGGCGCGCGGGTGGCGGTGCTCAACGCCCTGGGCGGCCGGCCCAAGGTCAAGTTCATCGCCCTGCTGGTGCAGGGCATCCCGCGCTCGCTGAAGGTCGCCAGCGACCTGGCGGCCGCCGATGTCGTGCTGGCGCCGCTTGAACTGGGCGCGGCGCGGGTCGGCGAGGACGTGGTGCGCATCCCCGATCTGGTCGGCCTGGAGCAACTGCTGGAAGACGCCGGGCTGCTGTAGGTTGGGTTGAGACGCTTGCGCCTGAGCCCCGACGGCGGATTGGGGAACGCCAGGGATTGCCGAGCGCAGCCTTTCGGGTTTCCTGTTGGGCTTCGCTGCGCTCAGCGCCAACCTACCTAGCTGCGGCCACGCCTGTAGCAGTGCAGGCGTGCCAGGATGCCCCGCACTGCATCCGCCCTACAGATCCCCCCACAGCTGCTGCGCCACGGCCAGCGCCACCACGGGCGCGGTCTCGGTGCGCAGTACCCGTGGACCGAGACGCGCGGCGTGGAAGTCGGCCGCCTTGGCCTGGGCCACCTCCGCCTCGCCGAGGCCGCCTTCCGGACCGATCAGAAACGCCAGCGAGCGCGGCGGCGCGTGGCCGGCCCAGGGCTCGGCCACCGGGTGCAGCACCAGCTTGAGTTCGGCTTCGACCGCGCCGAGCCAGGCGCCCAGCTCCTGCGGCGCATGAATCACCGGCAGCACCGAGCGGCCGCACTGCTCGCAGGCGCTGATCGCCACCTGGCGCCAGTGGGCCAGGCGCTTGTCGGCGCGTTCGTCCTTCAGGCGCACCTCGCAGCGCTCCGAGACGATCGGGGTGATCTCCGTCGCGCCCAGTTCGGTGGCCTTCTGGATCGCCCAGTCCATGCGTTCGCCGCGCGACAGCCCTTGGCCCAGGTGGATGCGCAGCGGCGATTCGGCCAGGCCGTCGAACGCCTCGCGCAGCTCCACGCGCACCACCTTCTTGCCCACCTCGATCAGTTCGCCCTGGTACTCGCGGCCGCTGCCGTCGAACAGTTGCACCGCGTCGCCCGCGGTATGCCGCAGCACGCGGGCGATATAGTGGGCCTGGGCCTCGGGCAGCTCGTGCTGGCCGAGGGACAGAGGGGCATCGATAAAGAAGCGGGATAGGCGCATAGGGGCAGCTGCAGGCGACAAGTGGAAAGCTGCAAGCTTAAAGCACCGGTCCTTGCCCTCGCAGCTTTTAGTTGTGGCTCGTCGCGTGCAGCTTGCCGCCGCTTTCAGCCCGGATCGCGATGCCCGGGATAGCGGTTGTCCACCGCCACGCTGACGGTTTCGCGGGTGGCGATATCGATGCCCTCGCTGGCCACCTCGGCGAGAAAGTCGATCTGCTCCGGGCTGATCACGTAGGGCGGGAGGAAGTACACCACGCTGCCCAGCGGGCGCAGCAGGGCACCGCGACTCAGGGCGTGCTGGTACACCGCCAGGCCGCGGCGCTGCTGCCAGGGGTAGGCGGTCTTGCTCGCCTTGTCGGCGACCATCTCGATGGCCAGGGCCATGCCGGTCTGGCGCACCTCGGCGACATGCGGATGATCCTTGAGATGCTCGGTGGCACTGGCCATGCGCGCGGCCAGGGCCTTGTTCTTCTCGATGACATCGTCATCGCGGAAGATATCCAGGGTCGCCAGGGCCGCGGCACAGGCCAGCGGGTTGCCGGTGTAGGTGTGCGAGTGAAGGAAGGCGCGCAGGGTGGCGTAGTCGTCGTAGAAGGCGGCGTAGACCTCGTTGCTGGTGAGCACCGCGGCCATCGGCAGGTAGCCGCCGGTCAGCGCCTTGGACAGCACCAGGAAGTCCGGGGTGATGCCGGCCTGTTCGCAGGCGAACATCGTGCCGGTGCGGCCGAAGCCGACGGCGATCTCGTCGTGGATCAGGTGCACGCCGTAACGGTCGCAGGCCTCGCGCAGCAGCTTGAGGTAGACCGGGTGGTACATGCGCATGCCGCCGGCGCCCTGGATCAGCGGCTCGACTATCACCGCGGCGACCTCGTGGGCATGCTCGGCCAGGGTCTGCTCCATGGCCGCGAACATAGTCCGCGAATGTTCTTCCCAGCCCATGCCCTCGGGGCGCAGGTAGCAGTCCGGGCTGGGCACCTTGAGGGTGTCGAGCAGCAGCGCCTTGTAGGTGTCGGTGAACAGCGCCACGTCGCCCACCGACATCGCCGCCACCGTCTCGCCGTGGTAGCTGTTGGTCAGGGTGACGAAGCGTTTCTTGCCGGGCTGGCCGTTGTTGATCCAGTAGTGGTGGCTCATCTTCAGCGCCACCTCGATGCCCGAGGAGCCGTTGTCGGCGTAGAACACCTTGGCCAGGCCGGGTGGGGTGATCTGCACCAGACGCTCGGACAGCTCGACCACAGGCTGGTGGGTGAAACCGGCGAGCATCACGTGTTCGAGGCTGTCCAGCTGCTCGCGGATGCGCGCGTTGATCCGCGGGTTGCGGTGGCCGAACACGTTGACCCACCAGGAGCTGACCGCGTCCAGGTAGCGTTTGCCGTCGAAATCCTCCAGCCAGACCCCGGAGCCAGAGCGGATCGGAATCAGCGGCAGGCGCTCGTGGTCCTTCATCTGGGTGCAGGGGTGCCACAGCACGTTAAGGTCGCGCTGCATCCACTGGTCGTTCAAGCTCATGGCGCATCTCCCAATCTTCAGCGGCACAGCCTACCAGAAGGCGCAGCCGTCGATCCGCCCCCAGCTGCCGCTTGGCGCCAGCCGACGAACTTCGCGGTGGCGGCGTTGGACTAAGCTGGCTGGTCGGAAATCCACCGTGCAGATATCGTATTTCTCGATATTTCATAGCGAAATTTTCCGCTTTAAATCGATAGTTTTGTCGCTAGTCTTGCTCAACCTCTCGTCTACGGAAGCCTTCCCATGCAGTGGCGCAACACCCCCTCCCGTTACGGCCTGGTCAGCGTGCTGCTGCACTGGCTGGTGGCCCTGGCCGTCTTCGGCCTGTTCGGCCTGGGCCTGTGGATGATGGAGCTGGGTTACTACGACCCCTGGCGCCAGCGCGCCCCCGAGCTGCACAAGAGCATCGGCATCACGCTGTTCGCGCTGATGCTGCTGCGCATGCTGTGGCGTTGGCTGAGCCCGCCGCCGGCGGCCCTGGCCAGCCACGGCCGGGCTACCCGCCTGGCCTCCAAGCTGGGTCACCGCCTGCTCTACCTCGGCTTGTTCGTGCTGATGCTTTCCGGCTACCTGATTTCCACCGCCGACGGTCGCGCCATCGAGGTGTTCGGCCTGTTCGCGGTGCCGGCGACGCTTACCGGCCTGCCGCAGCAGGAGGACGTCGCCGGCCTGGTGCACGAGTACCTGGCCTGGGGCCTGGTGCTGTTCGCCGGGGTGCATGCCCTGGCCGCGCTGAAACACCATTTCATCGACCGTGACAGCACCTTGCTGCGCATGTTCGGCCGTTGATTCGTCGTTCCTTCCGGCGTGGGCCTCGAGCCGCGCCCTTCGCTCAACCTCAGCAGGAGATTCACCCATGTTGAAGAAAACCCTCGTCGCCCTGGCCCTGGGCAGCGCCCTGATCGGTGGCCAGGCCCTGGCCGCCGACTACGCCATCGACAAGAAAGGCCAGCACGCCTTCGTCAACTTCAAGATCAGCCACCTGGGCTACAGCTGGCTGTACGGCACCTTCAAGGATTTCGACGGCAAGTTCAGCTTCGACGCCGCCAATCCCGAGGCGAGCACCGTCAGCGTCACCCTCAATACCGCCAGCGTCGACACCAACCATGCCGAGCGCGACAAGCATATCCGCAGCGACGACTTCCTCAGTGTCGGCAAGCACCCGACCGCGACGTTCGAGTCCACCTCGGTGAAGTCCACCGGCGAAGGCACCGCCGACATCAGCGGCAACCTGACCCTCAACGGCGTGACCAAGCCGGTGGTGATCGCCGCCAAGTTCATCGGCGAAGGCTCCGACCCCTGGGGCGGCTACCGCGCCGGTTTCGAGGGCAGCACCACGCTGAAGCTGAAGGACTTCGATATCGCCATGGACCTCGGCCCGGCGTCCGAGACCGTCGAGCTGATCCTCTCCATCGAAGGTATCCGCCAGTAACCGCAGGGTGTACCCCGGATTGCATCCGGGGTACGTTCTGGCAGAAACAAAAACGCCGCCCCATGGGGCGGCGTTTTTGTTGGCGGCCTTGGCCTACTCTTCGCGGTTGCGCGTCAGCAGGGCCGGCTTCTCGCCACGCGGGCGGCTGCTGTTGGCCAGCTCGTCGAGTTGCTCCGGGGTCGGGAAGCGATCCAGGCGCGAGCCCTTGTGCACGATCACCGGTTGCTTCTCGCGCGGGTTGCGCACCAGGGCTTCCGAACGCGGCAGTTCGTCGCGATCGAGCGAGGTGATGCGGCCGTCGTGCGCCGGGCGACCACGGCCCGCACCATTGCGGCCCTGTGCCGCCTGACCGCCGCCCTGGCGACGGCCCTTGCCGGCGCCGCCGGCGCCATTGGCGTTGCTACGCGGGCCCTTGTTGGCCGGACGCTGGCCCTGGGGCGCGCCGTTGCCGGGAGCGCCGCCGCCGGAGCGACGGCCGCGGCCCTGGGGTTTGTTCTGGATCGGGCTGACGTAGTCGACGCGGTTGCCGAAGTTGTCGATCTCGTCGTCGCGGAACTCGTCCGGCGCGCGGTCCGGAGGCAACGGCGGAATGGCCGGGGCGGCGGCCGCCTGGCTGCTGCCCCGCGGCGCCTGGCCGCGACGGTTCTGGCCTTGCTGCTGCGGCTTGCTCTTGTGCTCCTTGCCGCTGTCCTTGCCCTTGTCCTTGCGGCCGACGCCATGGCGCTCGCCCTTGGGCTTGTCGCCGCCCTGGGCGTTCTGCGCCTTGGGCTGCTTCTGCCCGCGCGGCTGGCGCGGTTCGCGGGTTTCCGGGCGCTCGGCCTCGACGGTGCTGGCATCGAAGCCCATCAGGTCGCCGTCGGGGATCTTCTGCTTGGTCATCCGCTCGATGCTCTTGAGCAGCTTCTCCTCGTCCGGCGCCACCAGCGAGATCGCCTCGCCGCTACGCCCGGCGCGGCCGGTGCGGCCGATGCGGTGCACGTAATCTTCCTCGACGTTGGGCAGCTCGAAGTTGACCACGTGCGGCAGTTGGTCGATATCCAGGCCGCGGGCGGCGATATCGGTGGCCACCAGGATGCGTACCTGGTTGGCCTTGAAGTCGGCCAGGGCCTTGGTGCGCGCGTTCTGGCTCTTGTTGCCGTGGATCGCGGCGGCCGGCAGGCCGTGCTTGTCGAGGTACTCGGCCAGGCGGTTGGCGCCGTGCTTGGTGCGGGTGAACACCAGCACCTGTTCCCAGGCGCCCTGGGTGATCAGGTGGGCGAGCAGGGCGCGCTTGTGGCTGGAGGGCAGATGGAACACGCGCTGTTCGATGCGCTCGACCGTGGTGTTCGGCGGCGTCACCTCGATGCGCTCGGGGTTGTGCAGCAGCTTGCCGGCCAGGTCGGTGATGTCCTTGGAGAAGGTCGCCGAGAACAGCAGGTTCTGGCGCTGCGCCGGCAGCTTGGCCAGCACCTTCTTCACGTCGTGGATGAAACCCATGTCGAGCATGCGGTCGGCTTCATCGAGCACGAGGATTTCGACATGAGACAGGTCGATGGCTTTCTGATTGGCCAGGTCGAGCAGGCGACCGGGGCAGGCCACCAGCACGTCGACCCCCTTGGCCAGGGCCTGGACCTGCGGGTTCATGCCAACGCCGCCGAAGATGCAGGCGCTGACGAATTTCAAATCGCGGGCATAGACCTTGAAGCTGTCATGCACCTGGGCGGCCAGTTCGCGGGTGGGGGTCAGCACCAGCACGCGCGGCTGTTTCGGGCCGTGACGTTGTTCGCGATCCGGATGACCGCCCGGAAACAGGCGTTCGAGGATCGGCAGGGCGAAACCGCCCGTCTTACCTGTACCCGTCTGGGCCGCCACCATGAGATCGCGACCTTGCAACACGGCGGGAATGGCCCGCTGTTGCACCGGAGTGGGCTGGGTGTAGCCGGCGGACTCGACCGCACGGACTAGAGCCTCGGAGAGACCGAGGGAGGCAAAGGACATGAGCAATCCTGTACTAAGTGAGGGCGTGGCCCTGGGGGTGTAGAGCCTGGCTTGAATCACGCGTGGGAAGCATGATCCCGTCCGGTACTGCTGGCCTCTAGGTGGCTAGCATCCGGGCGCAAGCCTGGCGGGAAGGCCCGAGTATAACAGAGCGAGCGGTTTGCGTAGTCACCAGCCTGTCGGTTGGTTCACGGCCTGGACGGTGTGGGGGTGGCGTAGCGTGCCTGCAGGCGGGCGTAGGCGGGCTCGCGCTTGAAGCGGCGCAGTTCGCCGGCGAACTCGGCGGCCAGGCGCTGCAGCGCCGGGTCGCGGCGCAGGGCCAGGTACAGGCGGTCGTGGCCGATGGGCTTGCGGTGGTAGTCGACCTGCGCCTGCAGGCCCAGCTGGGCGGTCAGGTAGAGGCCGGCGCGGCGGTCGTTGACCACCAGATCGACGCGCTGGCGCACCAGCTTGCCGAGGTTGGCCTCGTGGGTCGGCGCCTCTTCGCGGCTGAACAGCGGCGAGCTGCGAAAGGCCTCGTCGTTGTACCAGTAGCCCGGCGAGATGCCGATCACCAGGTCCTGCAGATCCTCCAGACGCCGGTAGGGGTAGGGGCGTTTGCGGGCGAAGAACAGCACCAGCTCGACCTCGCTCAGCGTCTCGTCGACGAACAGCATCTGCGCCTCGCGCTCGGGCAGATGGAAGATGTCGAGGATGCCGTCGGCCTGGCCCTGCTCCAGCGCCAGCAGGCAGCGCTTCCAGGGCATGAACTGCAGCTCCAGCTCGACGCCCAGGCGGCGCAGCACCTCGCGGCTGATCTCGTAGTCGAGGCCGGCGGGTTGGTCGTCCTCCTGGTAGACGTAGGGCGCCCAGGCCTCGGTGACCAGGCGCAGCGTCTCGCCGCGAGCCTCGAAGGCGAGGCCGCACAGCAGGAGAATGGCGATAATCTGGCGCTGGAATAATGGCATTGCGCCAGATTAACGATTTTGCCGGCGCCGCGAAAGCGCCGGCGGCGCGGGTCAGTCGACCACCCGGTAGCAGGGCTCATAGGCGCTGCCGCCCGGCAGCTTCATCCGGTGCTGCTCGACGAAGGCCTGCAGCAGGCGATCCAGCGGGCGCATGATGCTGGTCTCGCCACGGATCTCGTAGGGGCCGTGCTGTTCGATCAGGCGGATGCCGTTCTCTTTGACGTTGCCGGCGACTATGCCGGAGAAGGCGCGGCGCAGGTTGGCCGCCAGTTCGTGCAGTGGCTGCTGGCGGGTCAGCTTGAGTCCGGCCATGTTGGCGTGAGTCGGTTCGAACGGGCGCTGGAAGCTTTCGTCGATCTTCAGCAGCCAGTTGAAGTGGAAGGCGTCGTTGCGCTCGCGGCGGAACTGGCGCACCGCCTTGATCCCGGCAGCCATCTCGCGGGCCACCTCGGCGGGGTCGTTGAAGATCATCCGGTAGCGCTGCTGGGCGGCTTCGCCGAGGGTCTCGCCGATGAACTCGTGCAGCTGCTGCAGATAGGTGGCGGCGGTCTTCGGCCCGGTGATGATCACCGGGAAGGGCAGGTCGCGGTTGTCCGGATGAGTGAGGATGCCGAGCAGATAGAGAAGCTCTTCGGCGGTGCCGGCGCCGCCGGGGAAGATGATGATGCCGTGGCCGACGCGGACGAAGGCCTCCAGGCGCTTCTCGATGTCCGGCAGGATCACCAGTTCGTTGACGATGGGGTTGGGTGCCTCGGCGGCGATGATCCCCGGCTCGGTCAGGCCCAGATAGCGCCCGCCCAGGTTGCGCTGCTTGGCGTGGCTGATGGTGGCGCCCTTCATCGGCCCCTTCATCACCCCCGGGCCGCAGCCGGTGCAGATGTCCAGGCCGCGCAGGCCCAGCTCGTGGCCGACCTTCTTGGTGTACTTGTACTCGTCGGTGCTGATCGAGTGGCCGCCCCAGCACACCACCATCTTCGGCCCGACGCCGCTGCGCAGGGTGCGCGCATTGCGCAGCAGGTGGAAGACGTAGTCGGTGATGCCTTCGGAGCTGTCCAGGTCGATGCGCTTGTTCTCCAGCTCGCTCTGCGTGTAGACGATGTCGCGCAGGGCGCTGAACAGCATCTCGCGGGTGCTGGCGATCATCTCGCCGTCGACGAAGGCGTCCGCCGGGGCGTTGACCAGTTCCAGGCGGATGCCGCGATCCTGCTGGTGGATATGCACCTCGAAGTCCGGGTAGGCCTCGAGGATGGTCTTGGCGTTGTCGCTGTGCGAGCCGGTGTTGAGGATCGCCAGCGCGCACTGGCGGAACAGGCGGTAGACACTGCCGGAGCCGGTCTCGCGCAGCTGCTGCACTTCGCGCTGCGACAGGGTTTCCAGGCTGCCCTTGGGGCTGACGGAGGCGTTGATTCTCGGGCGTTTCTGCATGGCGGGGCGGTCCTTCGGAAAGCGGGGTGTGGCGCGCAAAGAGCGTCGTGGAGGCGCCGGCGAACGGCGTATCGCCGGCAAGCCGGCGCCCAGCAACGGCGCCGGCTCGGGCGGCGGGCCTCAGCGTGGTAGCTTGAGGTTGTTCCAGATCGCCAGGCTGGGGTCGGCCTGGTTCAGGGTGTAGAAGTGCAGCCCCGGTGCGCCGCCTTGCAGCAGGCGTTCGCACATCTCGCTGATCACCTGTTCGCCGAAGGCCTGGATGCTCTCGATGTCGTCGCCGTAGGCTTCCAGCTGCTTGCGCACCCAGCGTGGGATCTCCGCGCCGCAGGCGTCGGAGAAGCGCGCCAGCTTGCTGTAGTTGGTGATCGGCATGATGCCCGGCACCACCGGGATATCCACGCCCAGTTTCTGCACGCGCTCGACGAAGTAGAAGTAGCTGTCGGCGTTGAAGAAGTACTGGGTGATCGCGCTGTCGGCGCCGGCCTTGGCCTTGCGCACGAAGTTGGCGATATCGTCCTCGAAATTGCGCGCCTGCGGGTGCATCTCCGGGTAGGCGGCGATCTCGATATGGAAGTGCTCGCCGGTTTCCTCGCGGATGAAGCCGACCAGCTCGTTGGCGTAGCGCAGCTCGCCGCTGGCCATGCCCATGCCCGACGGCAGATCGCCGCGCAGGGCGACGATGCGCTTGATCCCGGCGTTCTTGTACAGGGTCAGCAGCTCGCGCAGCTCGGCCTTGCTGTCGCCGACGCAGGACAGGTGCGGTGCGGTGGGCACCTTCACCTCGCCGTCGAGCTGCAGCACGGTGTTCAGCGTGCGGTCGCGGGTGGAGCCGCCGGCGCCGTAGGTGCAGGAGAAGAAGTCGGGGTTGTAGCTGGCCAGCTGGCGCGCCACGTTCATCAGTTTTTCGTGCCCGGCTTCGGTCTTGGTGGGGAAGAACTCGAAGCTGTAGCGGCGTTCTTGGCTCATACGGAGTTTCCACGTGTGTAGGGTGGACAGGCGCAGCTTGTCCACCGACATGCTCGAGCAGGTGGGCAGGCCGCTCGCCGGCCTGCCCACCCTACGCCTGGTGCTGCTTAGTAGCGGTAGGCGTCCGGCTTGAACGGGCCTTCCACGGTGACGCCGATGTACTCGGCCTGCTGCGGGGTCAGGCGGGTGACCACGCCGCCGAAGCCCTTGACCATCTCCAGCGCCACTTCTTCGTCGAGCTTCTTCGGCAGCACTTCCACGGTCAGGCGCTCGGCCTTCTTCTCGGCCGGCAGGTCGGCGAACTTCTGCTCGAACAGGAAGATCTGCGCCAGCACCTGGTTGGCGAAGGAGCCGTCCATGATCCGGCTCGGGTGGCCGGTGGCATTGCCCAGGTTCACCAGGCGGCCTTCGGCCAGCAGGATCAGGTAGTCGTCGTTGGCCGGATCGAAAGTGCCGGCGCCGGTGCGGTGGATCTTGTGCACCTGCGGTTTGACCTCTTCCCACGCCCAATTCTTGCGCATGAAGGCCGTATCAATTTCATTATCGAAGTGGCCGATGTTGCACACCACGGCGCGCTTCTTCAGCGCCTTGAGCATGCCCGCGTCGCACACGTTGACGTTGCCGGTGGTGGTGACGATCAGATCGATCTTGCCCAGCAGCGCGGCGTCGACGCTGGCCTCGGTGCCGTCGTTGAGGCCGTTCTTGTACGGCGAGACCAGCTCGAAGCCGTCCATGCAGGCCTGCATGGCGCAGATCGGATCGATCTCGGAGACCTTGACGATCATGCCTTCCTGACGCAGCGACTGCGCCGAGCCCTTGCCCACGTCGCCGTAGCCGATCACCAGCGCCTGCTTGCCCGACAGCAGATGGTCGGTGCCGCGCTTGATGGCGTCGTTGAGGCTGTGGCGGCAGCCGTACTTGTTGTCGTTCTTGCTCTTGGTCACCGCGTCGTTGACGTTGATCGCCGGGACTTTCAGGGTGCCGGCCTTGAGCATGTCGAGCAGGCGGTGCACGCCGGTGGTGGTTTCCTCGGTGACGCCGTGGATGCGCTCGAGCATCTGCGGGTACTTCTTGTGCAGGATCTCGGTCAGGTCGCCGCCGTCGTCCAGCACCATGTTGGCGTCCCACGGCTTACCGTCCTTGAGGATGGTCTGCTCGATGCACCACTCGTACTCCTGCTCGGTCTCGCCCTTCCAGGCGAACACCGGGATGCCGGCGGCGGCGATGGCGGCAGCGGCCTGGTCCTGGGTGGAGAAGATGTTGCAGCTCGACCAGCGCACCTCGGCACCGAGGGCGATCAGGGTCTCGATCAGCACGCCGGTCTGGATGGTCATGTGGATGCAGCCGATGATCTTCGCGCCCTTGAGCGGCTGGCTGGCGGCGTACTTGCGGCGCAGGCCCATCAGCGCCGGCATCTCGGATTCGGCGATGATCAGCTCTTTGCGGCCCCAGTCGGCCAGGGAAATGTCGGCGACCTTGTAGTCGGTAAAACCGGCAGGCGTCAGTACAGCGCTCATGATGAGTTCTCCATTCGTTGTCTGCGAATGGGCGCCGTTGATGCGTATGGTTAACGCCCCATCCGAGCCTGACAAAGTCCGCACCTGGCGGATTTGCTGCAGCGCCCCTCGGACGGGTGGCGGGAGCGGCCGGAGCGGTGCCGGCTGCGTGAAGCTGGCGGATTATAGCCGCGTGCGGCGTGCAGCCCAAGGCTTTCCGTCGGTCTTTGCGCGGCGCCGCTGGCCGTTGCCGCCGACGCATTGGCCGGATCGCCGTCGACTTGTCCCGGCCGGGTCATGGACGCCCGGCCCGCGGGCGGCTCAAGCTGCGCACTCCCTCAGCGAACTGCGGAGCCTGCATGACCCTCGCCTACTGGTGCGTCCTGATCGCCATCGTCCTGCCCTACCTGGCCACCGCCAGCGCCAAGTTCCTCGGCGCCGGCTACGGGCCGCGCGCCAACAGCGACCCGCGCGCCTTCCTCGCCGCTCTGCAGGGCTGGCGCAGGCGTGCCCACAACGCCCAGCTCAACGGCTTCGAGGTGACCCCGGCGTTCGCCGCGGCGGTGATCATCGCCCACCAGGCCGGCGGTGCCGCGCAGGGGCTGCTGGATCAACTGGCGATCGCCTTCGTGCTCAGCCGGGTGCTGTACTTGCTTTGCTACCTGGCCGACTGGGGACCGATCCGTACGCTGGTGTGGTTCGCCGGCATGGGCCTGATCGTCGCCCTGTTCGTGGTCTCGGCCTGAGCCGAAACGGCGCGTGACCGCTCGGTCGGCGCGCCGTTCTGGTGCATTTTGCCGCGTTAAACAGGACGCCAGGCTGCTGGCGGCTGGCCACTTTCTTGCTTGCTCCCGATTATTTGGCGGGGGTTCCCGCCGTCTGCCAGGGAGACTCTCATGTCCGCCACCGCCTTGTTCGACCGCCTGCTCTGCGCCATCGGCCTGCGCACGCTGAATCAGCAGTTCCTGTTTTCCTACGCGCTGATGTTCCTCCTGGCGGTGATCGCCTCGGTGGCGCTGTACCTGAGCATGTCGGTGTCGCCGGAGACCATCAACGTCGCCGGTGCGCAGCGCATGCTCAGCCAGAAGATGACCAAGGAGGCGCTGCTGCTGCGCGAAGGCGTGCTGCCGGCGACCGCCTTGGAAGCGACCATGGCGCAGTTCGACGGCGCTCACCGCGACCTGCTGGCCGGCAACCCGGCGCGCAATATCAGCGCCATCGCCGAGCCCAACGTGCAGGCGCAGATGAACAAGGTCGGCGTTCTCTGGCAGGGCTTTCGCGGCGAGCTGCAGCGCCTGGTCGGCGGCGACACGGCGGTCGACCTCGCGGCCCTGGAGCAGCAGTCGGTGCAGCTGCTGCGCGAGATGAACCAGGCCGTCGGGCTGATGGCGGCGCACGCCGAGGGTAGCCAGCGGCGGCAGATGTGGCTGGCCTTCGGCTGCGTGCTGGGCATCCTCGCCCTGGTGGTGCTTGGCCGCCAGTTCGGCCTGCGCCCGCTGATGCACAACCTCAATGCGGTGGAGGGCGCGCTGACCCGGGTCGGCTCCGGCGACTTCACCCGCGGCCTGGACGGGCGCCAGGGTGACAACGAGATCGGCCGCATCTTCGCCGGCTACAACCGCATGCAGGAGCAGGTGCGCGGCCTGCTGGCGGAGGTCAAGCGCAGCGGCGAGCGCACCGGCGAACACGTCGGCAGCGTGGTCGGCGCGGCGCAGGCGGCCGGCGACGGCGTGCGCCGCCAGTACGAGGACCTCGACCAGGTGGCCACGGCGATGAACGAGATGAGCGCCACCGTGGCCGAGGTGGCCCGGCATGCCGCGCACGCCGCCGAATCGGCGCGCAGCGCCGACGACTGCGCGCAGAGCGGCCAGCAGGTGGTGCAGCGCAGCGCCGCGCAGATCGCCGAGCTGAGCGCCCAGCTGCAACGCAGCGGCGCCCAGGTGCAGCGCCTGGAGGCGGAAACCACCGGGGTGGGCAAGGTGCTCGAGGTGATCAGGTCGATCGCCGAACAGACCAACCTGCTGGCGCTCAACGCCGCCATCGAGGCGGCGCGCGCCGGCGAGGCCGGGCGTGGTTTCGCCGTGGTCGCCGACGAGGTGCGCACCCTGGCCAGTCGCACCCAGCAGTCCACCGGCGAGATCCAGGCGATGATCCAGCGCCTGCAGAGCGGCGCCCGCGATGCGGTGACGGCGATGCAGCAGAGCGCGCAGCTGGCCGAGGACAACCTCAGTCATATCCGCCAGGCCAGCGAGGTGCTCGACGCCATAGTCGGCGCGGTGGACGGCATCAACGCGCTGAACGCGCAGATCGCCACCGCCGCCGAGCAACAGAGCCAGGTGGCGCAGGAGATCGACCAGCGCGTGACCCATATCTCCAGCCTGGCCGAACGCAGCCAGGGGGAGACCGCAAGCGTGGTGCAGGTCAGCGCGCAGATTCACGGCGAGGTGCGCCAGCTCAACCAGCAGCTGGATCGTTTCCGTACCTGAGTAGCTGGTGCGCACGGCGCCGCCTGCCGCCGTCGGACGGCGGGCGGCGCGACAACTGCGGTAAAACACCGCGCTTGGCCTGATCGGGCCGAGTGGCGATACTGGCCGCCCGTTTTTTTCCGGAAGGCATCGCGATGAAGCTCAAAGCCCTGCTGCTGGCCTGCGCCTGCCTGACCCTGGTCGCCTGCGGCGGCGTCGATCCCGATTCGCCGCTGGGCCAGCGCCAGGCGCTGTTCAAGCAGATGCTCAAGGTCAGCGAGGACCTCGGCGGCATGCTGCGCGGGCGCATTGCCTACGACGAGGCCGGCTTTATCGCTGGCGCCGCCGAGCTGGAGCGCCTGTCGCGCCAGCCCTGGCAGCACTTTCCGCAGGTCCGCGACGACGAGCGCAGCAAGGCCACAGACGAGGTCTGGCAGCGGCAGGCGCAGTTCCAGCAGCTGGCGCGCGAGCTGGAGCAGGCCACCGCCGCCCTGGTGCAGGCCACCGCTGCGCCGCCGCTGCGCCGCGCCGCGCTGGAGCCGGCGGTGCAGCAGGTCGAGGACAGTTGCGAGGCCTGTCACCAGGCGTTTCGCGCCTACTGATCAGCGCGCGAGTTCGGCCTCGGCCTGTTCCAGTTCGGCGCGCGCCTCGGCCAGCTTGGCCTGGCGCTTGGCGATCTTGTCCGGATCGCCCTTGCTCAGCGCATCGCGCAGGTCCATCTCGCGCTGCTCGATCTCCTGCCGCGCCTCGTCGATCTCGGCCTGGCGCTCGGCCTGCAGGGCGCCGTCGTGGCAATGCGCTTCGACCTGCGCCAGGGCCTGTTGCAGGCCGGCCACCTGGTCAGGGTTGTGGTGCTGACGGGCGATCTCGATCTTCTCCTGCAGGGTTTGGCGCTTGGCCGCGCAGCCGCTGACGCCGCTGTCGGCGAAGCTGAAGGCGGTGCTGGCGACCAGCAGGGCGAGCAGGCTGAGCTGACGAATCATGGGCTTGTCCTTATGGCTGGGGTTTGGAGGAAGACCGCGTCGCGGCGCCGGGGTTCGCTGCGGCCGAGCCAGGAAGGCGCTGACCATGATCTGGGTCAAGGTTGCGCGCGCTACTGCGCGGCGGCCTGCAGGCGCGGTTGAAAGGCGGCAATGCCGGCCTGCTGCAACTGCGCGCCGAGGCGCCGCACCTCCGGGTGCTGGAAGAACGCCAGCAGCCGCTCGGCGCCCTGCACGCCGACGCCGCGCTGGCGTTGCCAGTCGGCGCGGCCGCGGGCGAGCAGGCTGGGCCAGTCCGGCGTCGGCTCGGCGGCGAAACCGGGTGGGGCGCCGAGGGCGCGCAGCCATTGCTCGAGCGGGCGCTGGTGGGCCAGGGCGAAGGCCTGCTGCAACTGCGCCGCGCGGCGCGCACCGATGCCCGGCAGGGCCTGCAGCTGGGCGGCGTCCAGTTCCAGCCAGTCGAGCAGGCCCTCCAGCTGGGCGTTCGCCACCAGGCTGTGCCAGGTGCCCGGGCCGACGCCGGGCAGGGCCAGGCCCCCTTTGCCGCCGAGCCAGCCCAGGCGCGCCTGGAACTGCTGGCGGCAGTTCGCGCTGAGGCGCCAGCAGCTCAGCGCGTGGTAGTCGGCCGGATTGGGGGCCTGCACCGGGGCGCGCTGCGGGCTTCGCCAGATCACCCCGTCCAGGCGCGGGATGGTCAGCCCGGCCAGGCGGATGGCCACCTGGTCGCCGGGCCGCACGTCCAGCGTGCGCCAGCCCTGCAGCGAACCCAGGGCGACGCGGCTGATGCGCCGCTCGTCGAGGTCGACCGGCTGCAGGCGCAGGATAGGGGTGATGCGCCCGCTGCGGCCGATGCTGAAGTCCACCGCCTGCACCACCGCCAGCGCCTGGCTCGGCGGGTATTTCCAGGCCACCGCCCAGTGCGGCGCCTCGGCCTGCCAGCGCCGGCCGGGCGGCCGCGCGCCCTGGCGCAGCACCACGCCGTCGCTGGCGAAGGGCAGGGCCTGGCGATACCAGTGCTGGCGCCAATGGCGGGCTTGCTCCGGCGTGTGCAGCGGCTGGGTGTAATCCGCGCTGTCGACGAAACCCAGCGCCTGCAGGCCCTCCAGGCGTGCGCGCATATCCGCCGGGCCGTCCGGCCAGTCCCAGACGAACAGGCCGACAGCGGCCGCCTCGCGCTCGTCCAGGGTCTGCCGCGCCATCAGTCCGGCTACCTTGCCGCGTGCCCCGGCGCCGCCGGCGAGCGCCTGCACATGGCCGTCCAGGCGCCAGTACAGCTCGCCCTGCAGCACCGCATCGAGCGGCTCGCGCAGGCGCCTGGGAATGGCCGGCAACTGCCGCGCCCGCGCCGTCCAGTCCTGGCCCTGGCGGCCGTCGCCGCGGCTGATCGCCTGCTGCAGCGTGCCGCCGCGGTAGACCAGGGTGACCGCCACACCGTCGACCTTGGGTTGAATCCACAGCTCCTCGCGGCTGGCCATCCATTCGCCTATCGCCGCATCGCCGAGCTTGCGCAGACCGGTCTGTGGTATCGGATGGTCGAGCCGGGTGGCGGCGCCGGCCAGCGGCTCGGCCAGCGCCGGGGCGGCGTCGGGGAAGCAGGCGCGCCAGTGCTGCAGACGCTCGCGCGCCTGGTCGTAGAGCTCGTCGGCGACCAGTGAGCGGCCCTGGTTGTGGTAGGCGTCGTCCCAGCGGGCGATCTGCTCGGCGAGGGCATCGAGTTCGGCGCTGGCGCGCCCGGCGGGCCAGTGCGGGCAGGGCTCGGCCTGGGCGGCCAGGGGCAAGAGGAGCAGGGCGATCCAGGCCTTCATGGCAAGCGTCCGTGCTTGGGGGGAAGGCTTGAGCCTAGTCGAGCGCATGCCGGTGCGCGAATGACGCCGCTGCTGCGGCGCGTAGCTCGGGTGCAGCCAGCGTTTCCCGGGTGGCATCCGGGCTACGAGCGGCCAACAAAAAGCCCCGCACGATGGCGGGGCTTCGGCTGTTGCGCTGGGGGCTTACAGACCGGCGGCGGCGCGCAGGTCGGCGGCCTTGTCGGTGCGTTCCCAGGTGAAGGTGGTGAAGCTGTCGTCGCCCACCGTCTTCTGCTGCGGGGTGCGGCCGAAGTGGCCGTAGGCGGCAGTGTCCTGGTACATCGGGTGGAGCAGGTCGAGCATGCGGGTGATGGCGTAGGGCCGCAGGTCGAACACTTCGCGCACCAGCTGGATGATCTTGTCTTCGGCGATCTTGTGGGTGCCGAAGGTGTTGACCGAAATCGAGGTCGGCTGGGCCACGCCGATGGCGTAGGACACCTGGATCTCGCAGCGCTCGGCCAGGCCGGCGGCGACGATGTTCTTGGCCACGTAGCGGCCGGCGTAGGCGGCGCTGCGGTCGACCTTGGACGGGTCCTTGCCGGAGAAGGCGCCGCCGCCGTGACGGGCCATGCCGCCGTAGCTGTCGACGATGATCTTGCGCCCGGTCAGGCCGCAGTCGCCCACCGGGCCGCCGATGACGAACTTGCCGGTCGGGTTGATGTGGTACTGGGTGTCTTTATGCAGCAGTTCGGCCGGCAGGCTGTGCTTGACGATCAGCTCCATCACCGCTTCCTGCAGGTCGTTCTGGCTGATTTCCGGGTTGTGCTGGGTGGACAGCACCACGGCGTCGATGCCGACCACCTTGCCGTTCTCGTAGCGGCAGGTGACCTGGGATTTCGCGTCCGGGCGCAGCCAGGGCAGCAGGCCGGACTTGCGCGCCTCGGCCTGGCGCTCGACCAGGGCGTGGGACAGGCGGATCGGCGCCGGCATCAGCACGTCGGTCTCGTTGCTGGCGTAGCCGAACATCAGGCCCTGATCGCCCGCGCCCTGGTCTTCCGGCTTGGCGCGGTCGACACCCTGGTTGATGTCCGGGGATTGCTTGCCGATGATGTTGAGCACGCCGCAGGTGGCGCCGTCGAAGCCGACGTCGCTGCTGGTGTAGCCGATGTTGCAGATCACGTCGCGGACGATCTGCTCCAGATCGACCCAGGCGCTGGTGGTGACTTCGCCGGCGACGATGGCCACGCCGGTCTTGACCAGGGTTTCCACGGCCACGCGGGCGTGCTTGTCCTGGGCGATGATGGCGTCGAGCACAGCATCGGAAATCTGGTCGGCGATCTTGTCCGGATGCCCCTCGGACACGGACTCGGAGGTAAACAGGGAATATTCGCTCATCTATCGGTTCCTTTCTTGCCGGAGGCTGAGGGCGCTGCGCGCATCGGGTTTGGCGAAGTGCCGTAACTGAATTTGAAAGCCGTTCTTCAGGCCAATGTAGAGGCTCTCGCCGGCAACCAGGCCGGCAGCGCTGGCCCAGCGGGCCAGGTCGTCCTGTTCGAAGCCGAGCCAGAGATCGCCGCAGGCCTCCCTGGCCCAGCTCTGGTCGTGGCTGCACAGCTCGCTGAGCAGCAGGCTGCCGCCGGGCGCGACCAGCCGCGCCAGCTGGCGGAAGGCCTCGGCCGGGGTGGCGAAGTGGTGCAGCACCATGTTCAGCACCACGCAATCGGCGGCCGCTTGCTCGTCCTGCAGGGCGTCGGCCAGGCGCAGCTCGACGTTGTCCAGGCCTTCGCCGACGCAGCGCTGACGCGCCAGTTCGAGCATCGCCGGGCTGTTGTCCAGCGCCGTGACACGGGCGAAGCGGCGCGCCAGCTCGGGCAGGAAGGCGCCGTCGCCGGGGCCGATTTCCAGCGCGCTGGCGGTCGGCGCGAAGTGCAGCGCATCGAGCAGCGCCAGCAGGCTGTCGCGGTACTGCGCAAGGCTCGCGATCAGGTCCTGCTGGGCCTGGAAGCTCGCCGCCATGCGCGCGAAGAAGTCGCGGCTGACGGTGGCGCGCTGCTGGTGCACGGTGGCGATGCGTGCCTGCACTTCGCCTGGCAGCGGCAGCTCGTCGATGTCTTCCAGCAGCGCTGCATGCAGGCGGCCGCCCGGCAGCGCACGGCGGTAGAAGATCGCGTTGCCTTCGCGGCGCGTGGCCACCAGGCCGGCCTGGGCCAGCACCTTGAGGTGGTGGCTCATGCCCGACTGGCCGATGGCGAAGATCTGCGCCAGCTCCAGCACGCCGAACGAGTCGTTGCTCAGCGCGCGCAGCACGTTCAGGCGCAGCGCATCGCCGCCGGCCTTGCACAGGGCGGCGAGCTCGTCGCAGGGGTCGAAGTCCAGCTGGGAGGCACGCAGGGTCATGGTGGCGCAGTCTAGTCGGTCATTTTTCATCCAGCAACAGCAATATCAAAAAGTTTTGATATTGCTCGAGGGCTCATTCCGGCGCTTCGCTCAGCGCCAGGAAGGCCGCCGGCGCCGGGCTCAGGCTGGCGCCGGGACGCCACAGCACATGCAGCTCGCGCTCGATCTGCAGGTCGGCTACCGCCAGGCGGCGCAGCTCGCCGCTGGCCAGCTCGCGTTCGACCACCCGTTGCGACAGCCAGGCGATGCCCTGACCGTCGGC
This sequence comes from Pseudomonas sp. AOB-7, assembly GCF_003696305.1. Taxonomy (GTDB): domain Bacteria; phylum Pseudomonadota; class Gammaproteobacteria; order Pseudomonadales; family Pseudomonadaceae; genus Aquipseudomonas. Next base: position 158,043 of record NZ_RFFK01000008.1, read on the forward strand.
GAGCAGGCGCTTGAGCGCCTCGGTGCTGCCGATGGCCATGCCGGCGCGCGGTTCCAGACCGTGGGCCCGGTAGGCCTGCTCGACGCTGGCGCGCGCGCCCGAGCCGGGTTCGCGCATATACAGCGGGTAGGCCTGCAGGTCCGCCGCCTGCAGCCGCTCGACCCCGGCCAGTGGATGCCGCGGTGCCACCACCGGCAACAGCGCGTCGCGCGCCAGCAGGCGGTGATCGTAATCGGCTCGGGCGAAGGGGCCTTCGACGAAGCCCAGGCTGATCCGGCCCTCGTCGAGCTGGCGGGTCACCGCCTCGGTGTTGCTCACCTCCAGGCCGACGAAGATCTGCGGGTGCAGCGCGCGGAAGCGGTTGATCAACGGCGGTAGCAGGTAGGCGCCGAGGGTGGCGCTGGCGCCCAGGTGCAGCTCGCCCTGTTCCAGCTGGGCGAAGTCGCGCAGGTCGCGCTCGGCCGCCTGCTCCAGGGCGAAGATGCGCCGCGCGTAGTCGTGCAGGCGCCGGCCGCCTTCGGTCAGGCGCACGCCGCGGGCCTGGCGGTCGAACAGGCGCAGCTCGAGGCTGGCCTCCAGGTCGCGGATCTCGCGGGTCACCGCCGGCTGGCTGATATGCAGGCGCGCGGCGCCGGCGCTGATGCTGCCGGCCTCGGCCACGACGAGAAAGACCTTGAGGTGATGCAGGTTCACGCGGTCTACCTATAAATGGAAGGCATGCAAAAGATGCTGAATATGTATTTTTAATATGGCAGCTGCGGCCCTAGGCTGACCACCCCTTCAGCCATGCCACGGGATCACCCGATTCATGCCGCGCCCCTTCAGTCGTCTGCCCGAACCGCTCGCCTTTATCCGCCACTTCACCCCCAACTGGTTCGCCATGACCATGGGCACCGGCGTGCTGGCGCTGGTGCTGGCCCATCTGCCGTGGCAGCTGCCGGGCCTGTATGCGCTGGCCGAAGGGTTGTGGCTATTCGGCGTGGCGCTGTTCGCGCTGTTTAGCCTGCTGTTTGTGCTGCGCCTGGCGCTGTTTCGCGAGACGCTCTGGCCGATGCTGCTGCACCCGGTGCAGTCGATGTTCCTCGGCGCCATTCCCATGGGCCTGGCGGTGCTGCTCAAGGGCCTGCTGCTGTTCGGCGTGCCGCGCTGGGGCGAGGCCGTCTATGCGCTGGCGCATGCCCTGTGGTGGCTGGACGCCGCGTTGGCGCTGCTCGGCGCGCTGCTGGTGCCCTACCTGATGTTCACCCGGCAGAACCACGCGCTGGAGAAACTCACCGCCGTCTGGCTGCTGCCCATAGTCGCGCCGGAGGTGGCCGCCAGCACCACCGGCTCGCTGGCGCCGCACCTCTCTGCCGCGGACGCGCAGCAACTGCTGGTGGCCGGCTTCGTGCTCTGGGGGCTGTCGCTGTCGCTGGCCTTCTCGCTGATCACCCTGGTGCTGCTGCGCCTGGCCCTGCACAAGCTGCCGGACACCGATTTCGCCGCCACCAGCTGGCTGCCGCTGGGGCCGCTGGCCACCGGCTGCCTCGGTCTGCTGAGCATGGGCCAGGCGGCGCCGGCGGCCTTCGCCGGCACGCCGCTGGCCGGCGCCGCCGAGCTGGCGCGCGACCTCGGCCTGCTCGGCGGCCTGGCGCTGTGGGGCGCCGGGCTCTGGTGGCTGGTGATCGCCAGCCTGTTCACCCGTCACTACATCCGCGACAACATGCCGTTCAACCTCGGCTGGTGGGGCTTCACCTTCCCGTTGGGGGTGTTCACCCTGGCCACCTTCGAGCTGCAGGCGCTGACCGGCCTGGCCTTTTTCGCCCTGATCGGCCTGGTGCTGACGGTGCAACTGAGCGCGGTCTGGTCGCTGGTGTTGAGTCGCACCCTGGCCGGCGTCTGGCACGGCGAACTGTTCCAGGCGCCCTGTCTGAGTGGTCCGGGCAGCCCGGCGGTGAGCGTATTGAGCGAGCAGGCGGGCTGATTCGGCGCGATCTGCGACCATCTGTCATTGCCCCGCGGGGGCCGGCTGGGCGAAAATGGCCGCCTTTTTCGCCCCTTCATCAAGAAGCAGCCCCCCCGTAGGAGATTTGAGCGATGCCCAGCCGTCGTGAGCGAGCCAATGCCATCCGTGCCCTGAGCATGGATGCCGTGCAGAAAGCCAACAGCGGCCACCCCGGTGCCCCCATGGGCATGGCGGACATCGCCGAAGTGCTGTGGCGCGACTACCTCAAGCACAACCCGAGCAACCCGAATTTCGCCGACCGCGACCGCTTCGTGCTGTCCAACGGCCATGGTTCGATGCTGATCTACTCGCTGCTGCACCTGACCGGCTACGACCTCGGCATCGAGGACCTCAAGCAGTTCCGCCAGCTGCACAGCCGCACCCCGGGCCACCCGGAATACGGCTACACCCCGGGCGTGGAAACCACCACCGGCCCGCTCGGCCAGGGCATCGCCAACGCCGTCGGCTTCGCCATCGCCGAGAAGGTGCTGGGCGCGCAGTTCAACCGCGACGGCCACCAGATCGTCGACCACTTCACCTACGCCTTCCTCGGCGACGGCTGCATGATGGAAGGCATCAGCCATGAAGTCTGCTCGCTGGCCGGCACCCTGGGCCTGGGCAAGCTGATCGCCTTCTACGACGACAACGGCATCTCCATCGACGGCGAGGTCGAGGGCTGGTTCACCGACGACACGCCCAAGCGCTTCGAGGCCTACGGCTGGCAGGTGATCCGCAACGTCGACGGCCACGACGCCGAAGAGATCAAGATGGCCATCGACACCGCGCGCAAGAGCGCGGACCAGCCGACCCTGATCTGCTGCAAGACCACCATCGGCTTCGGCTCGCCGAACAAGCAGGGCAAGGAGGAGTGCCACGGCGCGCCGCTGGGCAATGACGAGATCGCCCTGACCCGCGCCGCCCTGGGCTGGAACCATGGCCCCTTCGAAATCCCGGCGGAGATCTATGCCGAGTGGGACGCCAAGGAAGCCGGCGCCGCCGCCGAGGCCGCCTGGAACGAGAAGTTCGCGGCCTACGCCGCCGCCCATCCTGAGCTGGCTGCCGAGTTCAAGCGCCGCATCGCTGGCGAGCTGCCGGCCGATTTCGCCGCCAAAGCCGCCGCCTATATCAAGGACGTCGCCGAGAAGGGCGAGACCATCGCCAGCCGCAAGGCCAGTCAGAACGCGCTGAACGCCTTCGGCCCGCTGCTGCCGGAATTTCTCGGCGGCTCGGCCGACCTGGCCGGCTCCAACCTGACCCTGTGGAAGGGCTGCAAGGGCGTCACCGCCGAGGACGCTTCGGGCAACTACCTGTTCTACGGCGTGCGCGAGTTCGGCATGAGCGCGATCATGAACGGCATCGCCCTGCACGGCGGCTTCGTGCCCTACGGCGCGACCTTCCTGATCTTCATGGAATACGCCCGTAACGCCGTGCGCATGTCGGCGCTGATGAAGCAGCGCGTGCTCTATGTCTTTACCCACGACTCCATCGGCCTGGGCGAAGACGGCCCGACTCACCAGCCGATCGAGCAGCTGGCCAGCCTGCGTGGCACGCCGAACCTGGACACCTGGCGCCCCTGCGACGCGGTGGAATCCGCCGTGGCCTGGAAGCACGCCATCGAGCGTAATGACGGCCCGTCCGCGCTGATCTTCAGCCGCCAGAACCTGCCGCACCAGGCGCGCGATGCCCAGCAGCTGGGCGATATCGCCCGTGGTGGCTACGTGCTGAAAGACTGCAGCGGCGAGCCGGAACTGATCCTGATCGCCACCGGCTCCGAGGTTGGCCTGGCCATGCAGGCCGCGGCCAAGCTGCAGGAGCAGGGCCGCCAGGTGCGCGTGGTGTCGATGCCGTCGACCAGCGTGTTCGACCAGCAGGACGCCGCCTACAAGCAGGCCGTGCTGCCGCTGCAGGTCGGCGCGCGCATCGCCATCGAGGCCTCGCACGCCGACTACTGGTACAAGTACGTCGGCCTGGAAGGTCGCATCATCGGCATGGCCAGCTTCGGCGAGTCGGCGCCGGCGCCGGCGCTGTTCGAGCACTTCGGCTTCACCGTCGAGAACATCCTCGCCACCGCCGACGAGCTGCTGGACGCGTAGGATGGCTTGAGCGACGCGATACCCATCGATCTGCCGTGATGGGTATCGCAGGCTCAACCCTTCCTGCGGTCGCCATCCATTCGAGATCGCCATGTCCCATCGCCCCTACCGCGTCGCCCTCAATGGCTATGGCCGCATCGGCCGCTGCGTGCTGCGCGCCTTGCACGAGCGCGGCGCCGGGGCGGGCCTGGAGATAGTCGCGCTGAACGACCTGGCCGATCAGGCCAGCATCGAATACCTGACCCGCTTCGACTCCACCCACGGGCGTTTTCCCGGCGAGGTCAGGGTCGACGGTGACTGCCTGCATATCAACGGCGACTGCGTGAAGGTGCTGCGCCAGAGCGAGCCCGAGGCCGTCGACTGGGCGGCGCTGGATATCGACCTGCTGCTGGAGTGCTCCGGCGCCTACCACAGCCGCGCCGACGGCCAGCGCTTCCTCGACGCCGGCGCGCCGCGGGTGCTGTTCTCCCAGCCCATGGCCGGCGAGGCCGATATCGACGCCACCGTGGTCTACGGGGTCAACCAGGCCTGCCTGACGGGCGCCGAGCGACTGGTGTCCAACGCCTCCTGCACCACCAACTGCGGCGTGCCGCTGCTCAAGTTGTTGAACGAGGCGGTGGGGCTGGAGTACGTCTCCATCACCACCATCCACTCGGCGATGAACGACCAACCGGTGATCGACGCCTACCACCACGAAGACCTGCGCCGCACGCGCTCGGCCTTCCAGTCGGTGATCCCGGTGTCCACCGGGCTGGCGCGAGGCATCGAGCGTCTGCTGCCGGAGCTGAGCGGGCGTATCCAGGCCAAGGCCATCCGGGTGCCGACGGTCAACGTCTCCTGCCTCGACATCACCCTGCAGACCGCCCGCGATACCAGTGCCGCCGAGATCAACCGGGTGCTGCGTCAGGCGGCGGAAAGTGGCCCGCTCAAGGGGCTGCTGGCCTACACCGAGCTGCCGCACGCCAGCTGCGATTTCAACCACGACCCGCACTCGGCCATAGTCGACGGCAGCCAGACCCGTGTGTCCGGCCCGCGCCTGGTCAACCTGCTGGCCTGGTTCGACAACGAGTGGGGCTTCGCCAACCGCATGCTCGATGTCGCCGAACATTTTCTCGCTGTATCCACTTCCTCCGTACAACCAGCCCCCGTGAAGGACTGATGCCATGACCGTTCTGAAGATGACCGACCTCGACCTCGCCGGTAAGCGCGTGCTGATCCGCGAAGACCTCAACGTCCCGGTGAAGGACGGCGTGGTCAAGAGCGATGCGCGCATCCTCGCCGCCCTGCCGACCATCAAGCTGGCGCTGGAAAAGGGCGCGGCGGTGCTGGTCTGCTCGCACCTGGGCCGGCCGGAAGAGGGCGTGTACAGCGAGCAAGACAGCCTGGCGCCGGTCGCCGCCTACCTGAGCCAGGCGCTCGGCCGCGAAGTGCCGCTGGTCAAGGACTACCTCGGCGGTGTCGAGGTCAAGGCCGGTGAGCTGGTGCTGCTGGAGAACGTGCGCTTCAACAAGGGCGAGAAGAAGAGCAGCGACGAGCTGGCGCAGCAGTACGCGGCGCTGTGCGACGTGTTCGTGATGGACGCCTTCGGCACCGCCCACCGCGCCCAGGGCTCGACCCACGGCGTGGCCAAGTTCGCCAAGGTCGCCTGCGCCGGCCCCCTGCTGGCCGCCGAGCTGGACGCCCTGGGCAAGGCCCTGGACAAGCCGGCCCGCCCAATGCTGGCCATCGTCGCCGGCTCCAAGGTGTCGACCAAGCTGGACGTGCTCAACTCCCTGGCCGACATCTGCGACTCGCTGATCGTCGGCGGCGGCATCGCCAACACCTTCCTCGCCGCGGCCGGCCTGCCGGTGGGCAAGTCGCTGTACGAGGCCGACCTGGTCGACACCGCCCGCGCCATCGCCGCCAAGGTCAGCGTGCCGCTGCCGGTGGACGTGGTGGTGGCCAAGGAATTCGCCGAATCGGCCTCCGCCACCGTCAAGGCGGTCAAGGACGTGGCGGAGGACGACATGATCCTCGACATCGGCCCGCAGACCGCGGCGATGTTCGCCGAGATGCTCAAGGCCTCGCAGACCATCCTGTGGAACGGCCCGGTCGGCGTGTTCGAGTTCGACCAGTTCGGCAACGGTACCAAGGCCCTGGCCCTGGCCATCGCCGAGAGCCCGGCGTTCTCCATCGCCGGCGGCGGCGACACCCTGGCGGCCATCGACAAGTACGGCGTGGCCGAGCAGATCTCCTACATCTCCACCGGCGGCGGTGCCTTCCTCGAATTCGTCGAGGGCAAGGTGCTGCCGGCCGTGGAAGTGCTGGAGCAGCGCGCGGAGTAAACCGAATTAAACCCTGGCGTGATCGGGCGGTCTGTTACAACTGGAACAAGCGCACAAGGAGTCACGCCATGGTCAAGCTAGCCGCGTTGGGCATCATCGGGATTTTCCTGGCCGGCTGTGCCGGTGGACGGGAGCAGGCCTGCGAGGTGTTCAGCCCGGCGCCGATCGACCTGCCGACCACCCAGGACGATCGGCGCATCGAAGGGCAAAGCAGTGGCGACCCTACCGGCACGGTGCCGGAGCAGCGCTGCTGACAGGGAGCGATAAATGGATACGAGGATTCTTGCCGCGCTGGCGGCCGTGGCACTGGCGGGGTGCAGCAGCCAGTCGCAGGCGCCGGATCAGTGGACCCGCTGGGTCTGCGACAGCCAGGCCGAGCTGCAGTGGCGCTTCGCCGATGGCGGCTACGATCAGATCGACCTGCGCCTGGGCGGCGACGATATCGTCTACCGCCTGACTCAGGAACCGGCGGCCTCGGGCGCCTTGTACAGCGACGGGCGGCTGTCCTTCCACACCAAGGGCGAGGAAGGCCTGGTCTACTGGACCGCGACCGACGACCTGATCGGCCGCGGCTGCAAGGCGCCCTGAGGTATAGCCCGGATACAATCCGGGGCATGGAAATGACTAGCCCCGGCAGAGCCGGGGGCGGAGCCGGGGACGACCCCCTGTCCCGCGAAACTTGAACAACGCCGGCCCCTGCGGCAGGCTTGCACGATTAACGACCTCCAAACCGGGAGACAGGAACACCATGGCACTTATCAGCATGCGCCAGATGCTCGACCACGCCGCCGAATTCGGCTACGGCGTGCCGGCCTTCAACGTCAACAACCTCGAGCAGATGCGCGCCATCATGGAAGCCGCCGACAAGACCGATTCGCCGGTCATCGTCCAGGCCTCCGCTGGTGCCCGCAAGTACGCCGGTGCGCCCTTCCTGCGTCACCTGATCCTCGCCGCCATCGAAGAATTCCCGCACATCCCGGTGTGCATGCACCAGGACCACGGCACCAGCCCGGACGTGTGCCAGCGCTCGATCCAGCTGGGTTTTTCCTCGGTGATGATGGACGGCTCGCTGAAGGAAGACGGCAAGACCCCGGCCGACTACGACTACAACGTGCGCGTGACCCAGCAGACCGTGGCCTTCGCCCACGCCTGCGGCGTGTCCGTGGAAGGCGAGCTGGGCTGCCTGGGCAGCCTGGAAACCGGCATGGCCGGTGAGGAAGACGGCGTCGGCGCCGAAGGCGTGCTCGATCACAGCCAGCTGCTCACCGACCCGGAAGAGGCCGCCGACTTCGTCAAGCGCACCCAGGTCGATGCCCTGGCCATCGCCATCGGCACCAGCCACGGCGCCTACAAGTTCACCAAGCCGCCGACCGGCGACGTGCTGTCGATCGAGCGCATCAAGGAAATCCACAAGCGCATCCCCAATACCCACCTGGTGATGCACGGCTCCTCCTCGGTACCGCAGGAGTGGCTGAAGGTGATCAACGAGTTCGGCGGCGACATCAAGGAAACCTACGGCGTGCCGGTCGAGGAAATCGTCGAAGGCATCAAGCACGGCGTGCGCAAGGTCAACATCGACACCGACCTGCGCCTGGCTTCCACCGGTGCCATTCGCCGCATGATGGCCGAGCACCCGAGCGAGTTCGACCCGCGCAAGTTCTTCGCCAAGACCATAGTCGCCATGCGCGACATCTGCATCGCCCGCTACGAAGCCTTCGGCACTGCCGGCAACGCCTCCAAGATCAAGCCGATCTCCCTGGAAGGCATGTACCAGCGTTACGCCAGTGGCGAGCTGGCCGCCAAGGTCAACTGACCCCGTCGCGACCGCCTGCGCGGCTCGCCCAAGCAAACGCCGCGGCTCCTCACGGAGTCGCGGCGTTTTTTATCGCCTGCTGCCCCCGGCGAGCCTTATTGCACGGCGCCGATTAGCGGGCGGTGCTCGATGCCAAGCTTGTCGAAGCGCGCCGCGCCGGCTTCGGTTTCGTAGCCGGTGTTGTCCTGGGTGTAGACCCCGGCCTTGAAGTACAGCGGCTTGGGCGCCCAGCTCGAGTCGAGGCGGGTACTCCATTTGACCCCGTTGACGTTGATGCCCAGCGTGCCCTTGGGCGTCAGGTGCACGACATAGGTGAAGCGCTGGTTTAGGGCGATGCCGCTGGCCAGGGTCACGGTCTGGATCGCCGACTCGGGCGCCAGGCGCACCTTGGCGACGATATTGCCGCTGGCGGCGTAGGCCTTGTACTGGTACTCCAGCTTGAGCAGCGGCATCGAGCTCTTGTAGGCGTGGATCTGGCCGATGACGATCTTGCCGGTGGACGGCACCTGGCTGACGCGCAGCCCGGCGTGCAGGAAATTGTCGGCCTCCGGATAGGTCCAGTTGCGCAGGCGACCGTCGGCATGGGTTTCGCGCAGCTCGCTGCGCGGGTAGCTCGCGCTCTCGGTCGTGGTGCCGTTGACCGGGGCCCAGAAGAAGATGGCGCCGTCCCTGGATTGGAAATAGTGATCCTGATAGCCGCCGGCCAGCACTGGGGTTTCGATGGTGGTGGCGGGAACGCCGACTGGAACGCTGAGATTCCACATGGCGAGTTCGATCATGCTCGATGCTCCTGAAAAAACAGAAACTTCAGTCGAGGGCACATCTCATCCAGGAGTCAGTAACGGCTTACTTGGCGTTCCAGCGGGTGACACACGCGAACTAGAAGGAGGGCAGGGCTGCCCGTGCCGCAGGGCGGAATGCTCTGGCGGCACGCTTTGTAACGGCAGTCGCGGCGAATAGCTGAGAGCCGCTCGTCGTATTATTGGCGTCAATATATGGTCGACATGAGCCGGCCTCGGCTCCAGACCTCCACGCGCGACGAGATGCCTCGGCGCATGGGCGGCGCAGGTAAAACCCTGTAAAACACCGGCGCCGTGGCGGCCGGCGGGCTGCGCCATAATTCCTGCACTGTAGTTCCGGGAACCCCCCTGCCCATGTCCAGCACGCCGCGCCTGTTGTTCGCCTTCGTTGTCGCCGTGGCACTGGCCTCGCTGCTCGCTTCGATCTTCCAGACCCAGTCCAACCTCGCCGCCCTGCAGGCGCTCGGTGCGCCGATGCCATTGGACGTGCGCCTGGGCACCACCTGCCTCGACCTGTTCGGCTTCGCCCCGACCTTCGCCCTGCTCGCCGCCCTGGGCTTTGCCTTCGCCCTGCCGCTGGCGCAGTGGAGCGCGCGGCGCCTGCCGCGGCTGCGCTGGGCGATCTTCGTCGGTGCCGGCGCCGCGGCGATCTGGCTGGCGCTGGCCCTGGCCAATGCCCTGGCGCCGATGCCGACGCTGATCGCCGCCGACCGCGACCCGCTCGGCACCCTCGGCTTGATGGCCTGCGGCAGCGCCGGTGCACTGCTGTTCGGCCTGCTCGGTCGGCGCGTGCGCTACCGCACGCAACCGACCCCATCCGATTCCCCGTGACAAGGCCCAGCCCATGTTGAGACCCCTTCGCGCGCTGCTGCTCGGCGCCCTGCTCGTCGGCGCCCCGGTGCTGGCTCAGGACTACCGCATCGAGACCTTCGGCGAAGGCCTAGAGCATCCCTGGTCGCTGGCCTTCCTGCCGGACGGGCGCCTGCTGGTGACCGAGCGGGTCGGCCGCCTGCGTATCGTCGAGGCCGACGGCAGCCTTGATCCGCAGCCGGTGGCGGGGCTGCCGGAGATCTTCGTCGCCGCCCAGGCCGGGCTCATGGAGGTGGCGCTCGACCCGGACTACGCCGATAACCGTTGGCTCTACCTGAGCTACGCGCACGGCTCGCTGGAGGCCAACAACACCCGCCTGGCCCGAGCCCGCCTGGTGGACGACGAGCTGCACGACTTCGAGGTGCTGTTCACCGCCGCGCCGCTCAAGGCCGGTGCCGCCCACTACGGCGGGCGCATCGCCTTTCTCGCCGACCAGAGCCTGGTGCTGACCCTGGGCGACGGTTTCGACTGGCGCGAACAGGCGCAGAACCCGGCCAACCACCTGGGCAAGATCGTGCGCCTGAACCGCGACGGCAGCGTGCCGCAGGACAACCCGCTGGTGGGGCAGGCCGGCGCCGCGGCGGAGATCTACAGCCTCGGCCACCGCAACGTGCAGGGCATCGTCTTCGATGCCGAGAGCGGCCGCCTGTACAGCCACGAACACGGCCCGCGCGGCGGCGACGAGCTCAACCTGATCGAGCCCGGGCGCAACTACGGCTGGCCGCTGGCGACCTTCGGCATCGACTACACCGGCGCGCGCATCAGCCCCTACACCGAGCTGCCGGGGCTGACCCCGCCGCTGCTGCACTGGACGCCCTCGGTGGCGCCGTCGAGCCTGACCCAATATCGCGGCGCGCTGTTTCCGGAATGGCAGGGCGACCTGTTCGCCGCCACCCTGGTCGAGCGCAGCGTGCGCCGCATCCGCCTGCACGACGGCATGCTGGCCGGCGAGGAGAGCCTGTTCGAGGAACTCGGCGAGCGTATCCGCGACGTGCGCGTCGGCCCCGACGGCGCGCTCTACCTGCTCACCGACAATGCCGACGGCCGGCTGCTGCGGGTGCTGCCGAGCGAGTGAGGCGGGTTACACTGACGACCCTTTGCCGCGCAGGACCTCGCCGTTGAAATACCTCCAGGGCTACCCCGCCGCCGTCCAGCAGCAGGTGCGCCAGCTGATCGCCGACGACCGTCTGGGCGACTATCTGGCCCAGCGCTACCCCGGCCGCCACCAGGTGCAGAGCGACAAGGCGCTGTACGGCTACGTGATGGAGCTCAAGCAGGAGCACCTGAAGAACGCCCCGGCCATCGACAAGGTGCTCTACGACAACCGCCTCGATCTGACCCACCGCGCCCTGGGCCTGCACACGGCGATCTCGCGGGTGCAGGGCGGCCGGCTCAAGGCGAAGAAGGAGATCCGTGTCGCCGCGCTGTTTCGCGACGCCGCGCCGCTGTTCCTGCAGATGATCGTGGTGCACGAGCTGGCGCACCTGAAGGAGGCCGAGCACAACAAGGCCTTCTACAAGCTGTGCGACTACATGCTGCCGGGCTACGCGCAGATCGAGTTCGACCTGCGCCTGTACCTGACATGGCGCGAGATGAGCGGTTCGGGGGCGTAGGTTGGCGCCGAGCGCAGCGAAAGCCAATGGGGAGTGCACGGCACGTCGCCCGGCGATCCGCCGCAGCCGTTGGGCTTCGTCGCAGGCTCCTCAGCCCAACCTACGCGGCGACGCGTCTTCGGCATAGCCCGGATGCCATCCGGGGCAACGGAGCCTGGCAATCCGCTTCAGCCGCGCAGCAGCACATTGAGCTGGTCGACCACCTCGGCCCAATCGGCGTCTTCGAGGATTTCCTCGCGCAGGAAGGCCGCCTGCGCCGGGCTCCAGAACGCGGCGTCGGCCAGCTTGCGCTCTGCCGGCAGCGGCGCGTGGGTCCGGATAAAGGTCTCGATGCTGGCCGCATCGTTGGCCAGGCCGAGTTGCTTGAACAGCGCGGGCAGGTCGTGGATCGGGTTTTCCATGGCGGTTTCCTCTGGCGAGTGTCGGCTCGTCTAGCAACCCTAGCCCAGATAGCCCCCGCTCACTCGACCGCCAGTACCTCGAACGACTGCACGCCGCCGGCTGCCGCCAGACGCACCTCGTCGCCCGGGCCCTTGCCGAGCAGGGCGCGACCCAGCGGCGCGGCGCTGCCCAGCACCTGGATCTCCAGGCCCTGCTGCTGCAGCTTCATGCTCGCCCCCTGCGGGCCGAGAAACAGCCAGCGTTCGCGCTCCTGCGCGTCGACCAGCAGCACCAGCGCGCCGAGGGCGATGCCCTGCGCCGCGTCGAACGGCCGCGGGCGCAGCTGGCGCCAGGTGATCAGGGTCTGGCGCAGCTCTTCCACCCGGCGCGCCTGGCCGCTGGCCAGGTAGGCGGCCTCCAGGCCGAGGGTGTCGTACTTGTTCTCGGCCACGTTCTCTTCGTGGGTGGCCGCTTCGTGGGCGGTCTGCACGGCGTGCTGGGCCTGCAGCAGGTCGGCCTGCAGCTGCGCCAGCACCTGCTGTACTAGGAGGTTTTTGTCCATGGTGGGATTCAAGGTGCAAAGGTGGGCGAGTCGTCGTTGCCACTGGCAAGCTTTGGCCATCGGTTATATCCGATGGCAGGATTATTCGATTGCAGCGCCTTGATCCATTCCACTTCCTTCATGTTCACCTCCTGGTCTGTCGCAGTATCAGATTCCCAGAGGATCTGCTTGCGCACGGTGAAATCGCGCATCTCTTCTTTGCTGAAATCAGACTCGATCAGTTTGCTGTTGGCGCTACCGAAGTAATTGAGTGTTCCCGTCAGATCCTTCCCGACGTAGATCTTGCCGTTCGGATAGGTGATTTTGTAAACGACCTTCATCGGCTGATTTCCCGACCTCGTTGAGCGAGAGCTAATGTCAGGCTGTGCCCTGCAATAGATGGGCGCCCAGGGTGCGCAGCGGCGCCAGCTGGCGGCAGATCAACGCCAGCTGGGTCTGCACCAGGCGCTGGCGTTCGTCGGTGTCCTCGGCGATCTGCTCCAGTTCCTGCGCCAGCGCCTGTTCGGCGTCGCTGTGGATCGCCAGCGGGCGTTCGCCGCGCAGGCCGGCGGCGATCTCGTCGAGGCTTTGCGCGATGGCCTCGGCCTGCTCCAGCAGGCGCGCCTGGGCCGCCTGCGGCAGCTGTTCGCCGCGGTGCGCGCCGAGTGCGGAGAGGTAGCTGAGCAGGGTGTGCGAGAGCACCAGGAAGCGAAAGCCCAGGTCCGCGTCTTTGCGGAAGTGCCCCGGCTCCATCAGCATGTTGCCGAGGGTGGTGGACAGCGCCGCGTCGGCGTTGTGCGCGTTGCGCCGGGCCAGGCGGTAGCCGAGGTCGTCGCGCTTGCCGTGGGCGTACTGGGCGATGATCTGGCGCAGGTAGGCGCTGTTGCAGCTCAGGGTGCCGGCGAGCATGCGCCCCAGGCGCCGGCCCTGCCAGTCCGGCAGGATCAGGAACACCGCCAGACCGGCGATCAGGCCGCCGAGCAGGGTGTCGATCAGGCGCGGCAGGAACAGGCCGTAGCCGTCGCCGATCTGGTTGAAGCAGAACAGCACCAGCAATGTGATCGCCGCGGTGGCCAGGGTGTAGCGCGTACTGCGGGTGGCGAAGAAGGCCACCCCGGCGACCACGGCGAACAGCGCCTGGATACGCGGGTCGGGGAACAGGTCGATCAGCGCCCAGCCGAGCCCCAGGCCGAGCAGGGTGCCGGCGATGCGCTGCACCAGCTTGAGGCGGGTGGCGCCGTAGTTCGGCTGGCAGACGAACAGGGTGGTGAGCAGGATCCAGTAGCCCTGGGTCGGGTGGATCAGGTGCAGCAGGCCATAGCCGGCGGCCAGGGCGACGGACAGGCGCAGGGCGTGACGAAACAGCAGCGAGGTGGGCGTCAGCTGCTGGCCGATACGTTCGGCCACCTCCCTCAAGGAGTGCGGTTCGCGGTCGAGCAGGCTGCTGTCCTGTTCCTCGGCCAGGGCGTCGGGGTTGCTGGCGTTGCTCAGCAGCTGGTCGAGGCTGGCCAGGTTGCCGGCCAGGGCGCCGAGCGAGCGCAGCAGGCGGCGCCAGGCCGGATTGCTCTGCAGGTGCAGGTGATCGAGCGAGGCGTGCAGGTCCTCCAGGGCCTGGCTGCACAGCTCGCGGTACTCGAACGGCTGGCGCAGCTCGATGGCGCTGCCCAGGCGCTGGCAGGCCTCGCCGTGCAGGCGCAGCAAGCGCTGGCAGCGAAACAGCACGTCGCTGTGGAAGAAGGCCTCGGCCAGCTCGTTGTAGGGGTAGTGCGAGGAACTGGCGCGCTCGTGAATGTCCTGGGCGAGGAAATACAGCTTGAGGTAGCGGCTGACCTTGGGCCCCGGACGGCCGTCGCCGACCCGGTGGAGGATGATCTCCTTGGCCGCGTTGAGCGCCGACACCACCCGGCCGTTTTGCTTGGCCAACTCCAGACGGCGTTGCTCCACATCCAGCTGGCGCAGCGGCTCGAACAGCGCTGCCTTGAGCTTGAGGTACTTGCCCAGTTCGCGAAACAGCCGGGCCAGGCTGTGCTGCAGCGGCTGCTGGGCGAACAGCGCGTGCCAGATCACCGACAGCAGGCCGTACCAGGCGGCACCAGCCACCAGCAGCAGCGGCTCCAGCCACAGGCCGGCGACGCCGCCGCGCTGCTCGACGCCGATCATGCTGTACACGGCGAGGATCAGGGTGCCCGAGCCGAGGGTGGCGAAGCGCTCGCCGAGGGCGCCGAGCATGGTCAGGCAGAAGGCCGACAGCGCCAGGGCGACGACGAACAGCCAGGGATAGGGGAACAGCCACTCGACCGCGTAGGCCGCCGCGCTGAAGCAGCAGAGGGTGACCAGCACGGTGCCCAGGCGACCCTGCCAGCTGTCGTCGGTCTCGGTCAGGGCGCTGGCGATGATGCCGAGAAACAGCGGGATCAGGGCGTGCATCCAGCCCTGCCACCAGCACAGCGCCAAAGCTCCGGCCAGGGCGATAAATACCCGCAGGCTGGCGCTGAACTTGTCCAGCGCCCACAGGCGGCGCAGCGATTGGCGAAGGCGGGGACGGGGCATGGGCGGCCTGGTCGGGAAAGATGCGAGCAGCCTACCGGAACTGGCCGGTCGCTGGGTATCCATCCGCGACCTGTCGGGGGCGCCGAGGCCATGGACTATGCTCAGTGAGGGAGCGCCGCCAGCTGACCGGCATCCGCGCGACTCCCGGGAGGCGAAGGTGTTTGCTGCGTGGCTGCGTCTGTGCCTGGGTGCCCTGATTCTCGGCGGCTCGCTGGGTGCGAGTGCGGCGCCGGGTGCGGTGGTGCAACTGCAGGTGGACGGGGTGATCGGCCCGGCCAGCGCCGACTACCTTGTGCGCGGCCTGGCCAAGGCGGTGGACGAGGGCGCGCAGCTGGTGCTGATCCAGATCGACACCCCCGGGGGCCTGGACACCTCCATGCGCGCGATCATCAAGGCGATCCTCGCCAGCCCGATTCCGGTGGCCAGCTACGTCGCCCCCGGCGGCGCGCGGGCAGCCAGCGCCGGTACCTATATCCTCTACGCCAGCCACGTCGCCGCCATGGCGCCGGGCACCAATCTCGGCGCTGCCACCCCGGTGGCCATCGGCATGCCCGGCACGCCGAGCAAACCGCCGGGCGAGGGCAAAGACGAGGGCAAGGGCAAGGACGGCGAGGCGGACAAGAGCCCCGGCGATGCCATGACCGCCAAGCAGGTCAACGACGCCGCCGCCTATATCCGCGGCCTGGCGACGATGCGCGGGCGCAACGCCGAATGGGCCGAGCGCGCGGTGCGCGAGGCGGTCAGCCTGGCCGCCGAGGAGGCGCTGGCGCAGAAGGTGATCGACTACCTGGCCACGGACCTGGCCGACCTGCTGCGCCAGCTCGACGGCAAGACCCTGCAGGCCGGCGGCGTCGACCAGACCCTGGCCACCGCCGGCGCGCCCCTGATCAGCCATGCGCCGGACTGGCGCACCCGCCTGCTGGCGGTGATCACCAACCCCAGCGTGGCGCTGATTTTGATGATGATCGGCGTCTACGGCCTGTTCTTCGAGTTCTCCAACCCCGGCAGCGGCGTCGGCGGCGTGCTCGGCGGCATCAGCCTGATCCTCGCGCTCTACGCCCTGCAGCTGCTGCCGGTGAACTACGCCGGGGTGGCGCTGATCCTGCTCGGCATCGCCTTCATCGCCGCCGAGGCCTTCCTGCCCAGCTTCGGCGTGCTCGGCATCGGCGGCGTGGTGGCCTTCGTCTTCGGCGCACTGATCCTGATCGATACCGACGTGCCGGGCTTCGGCATCCCGCTGGCGCTGATCGTCACCCTGGCGCTGGTCAGCGCCGGGCTGATCCTGGCCATCCTCGGCATGGCGCTGAAGGCCAGGCGGCGCCAGCAGGTGGCCGGCGACAGCGGCCTGGTCGGCAGCCTGGTGGCGGTCGCCGCGGTGCAGGCCGAGGATCCTTGCAGCGGCTGGGTGGCGCTGCAGGGCGAGCGCTGGCAGGTGCAGGGCAGCGAACCGCTGCGGCCCGGACAGCGGGTGCGGGTGACGGCGCGCCAGGGCGTGCAACTGCAGGTCAGCGCGGTGGATGAACCGCCGCCCCAAGGAGGTCACTGATGGGTTTCGAACTGAGTTTTCTCTCGCTGACGATCATCGTCCTGGCCCTGCTCGCCTCGGCCTTTCGCATCCTGCGCGAGTACGAGCGCGGCGTGGTGTTCCAGCTCGGCCGCTTCTGGCGGGTCAAGGGCCCGGGCCTGATCCTGGTCATCCCCGGCTTGCAGCAGATGGTGCGGGTGGACCTGCGCACCATAGTGCTGGACGTGCCGACCCAGGACGTGATCTCCCGCGACAACGTCTCGGTCAAGGTCAACGCGGTGGTCTACTTCCGCGTGCTCGACGCGCAGAAGGCGATCATCCAGGTCGAGGACTACCACATCGCCACCAGCCAGCTGGCGCAGACCACCCTGCGCGCGGTGCTCGGCAAGCACGAGCTGGACGAGATGCTCGCCGAGCGTGAGCGGCTCAACGTCGACATCCAGCAGGTGCTCGATGCGCAGACCGACGCCTGGGGCATCAAGGTGGCCAACGTCGAGATCAAGCACGTCGACCTCGACGAGTCCATGGTGCGCGCCATCGCCAAGCAGGCCGAGGCCGAGCGCGAACGGCGGGCCAAGGTGATCCACGCCGAGGGCGAGCTGCAGGCCTCGGAAAAGCTCATGCAGGCCGCCGAGATGCTCGGTCGCCAGCCTGGCGCCATGCAGCTGCGCTACATGCAGACGCTGAGCAATATCGCCGGCGACAAGAGTTCGACCATCGTCTTCCCGCTGCCGGTGGAGCTGCTGCAGGGCATCGCCGAGGTGAAGAAATAGCCGCCTGGCGCGGGACTATTCCCTGAAAAACCTGGCGAAAACAGATGGCCGACTGCCAGGTCTTTTCTAGACTTCGAGAAGGCAACGGGTCCTTCCAGCGGAGGTCGCTATGCGCATCGGTGTGCCCAAGGAAATCAAGAACCACGAGTACCGCGTCGGCCTCACCCCGCAATCGGTGGCCGAGCTCGCCGCGCTGGGCCACGAGGTCTGGGTCGAGACCCAGGCCGGCGCCGCCATCGGCTTCTCCGACGACGACTACCGCCAGGCCGGCGCGCAGATCGCCCAGGGCGCCGGCGAGGTGTTCCAGGAGGCGCGGCTGATCGTCAAGGTCAAGGAGCCGCTGGCGGTGGAACGGGCCAAGCTGCGCCCGCACCACACCCTGTTCACCTACCTGCACCTGGCCCCGGACCGTCCGCAGACCGACGAGCTGATGGCCGGCGGTGCCACCTGCATCGCCTACGAGACGGTGACCGACGGCCAGGGGCGCCTGCCGCTGCTGGCGCCGATGTCCGAGGTGGCCGGGCGCATGTCGATCCAGGCCGGCGCCAGCTGCCTGGAGAAGGCCCGCGGCGGCCGCGGCGTGCTGCTCGGCGGGGTGCCCGGGGTGGCCCCGGGCAAGGTGGTGATACTCGGCGGCGGCGTGGTCGGCAGCCATGCGCTGGCCATGGCGGTGGGCCTGGGCGCCGACGTCACGGTGCTGGACAAGAGCGTCGACGCCCTGCGCCGGCTCGATGCGCTGTACGGCAACCGCATCACCACGCTCTACTCGACCCGCGCCGCGCTGCGCGAACAGGTGCTGGCCGCCGATCTGGTGATCGGCGGCGTGCTGATCCCCGGGGCCGCCGCGCCCAAGCTGATCAGCGCCGAGATGGTGCGGCACATGCGCCCCGGCGCGGTGCTGGTGGACGTGGCCATCGACCAGGGCGGCTGCGCCGAGACCTCGCGCGCCACCACCCATGCCGAGCCCACCTATGTGGTCGACGAGGTGGTGCACTACTGCGTGGCCAACATGCCCGGCGCGGTGGCGCGCACCTCGACCCTGGCGCTGAACAACGCCACCCTGCCGTTCGTCGTCGCCCTCGCCGAGAAGGGCACGCGGCGGGCCCTGGAGGAAGACCCGCACCTGCTCAGTGGGCTCAACGTGGCCAAGGGCGTGATCACCTGCGGCAGCGTCGCCGAGGCCCACGGCCTGCCGTTCCAGTCGGCGGCCGGGGTGCTGGAGCACCTGTAGCGGGGCGTGCTCGTGGCGCTGGCCGCTATGGCGCTGGCTCGGCTCCCGGCCAGAGCCGCTCTCCACCGCCCGGCCGTTCCCGCCAGGCCTGCAACGAGCGGGTCGGCAGATCGAAGTAGTCCCGCGTGCGGGCATAGCCGTGGCCGCCCATGCGGCCGATGGCGTCCAGACCGAGCTGGTCGATATAGAGCGTCTTCGGGTCGATCAGCTCGTCGCGTACATGCACCATCAATACTTCGCCAAGGATGATTTCCCGCGACTGGCCGATGGACAGGCCCATCATTCGCCGGCACTCCAGGGCGACCGGCGCTTCGGCAATGTACGGGCAGCCGACGCGGCTGCCGGGCAGTGCGGTGAGCCCGGCGGCGAGCAGTTCGTCGAAGCCGGGTTCGAAGGGCACCGCGCAGACGTTCATGGCCTCCACCAGCGCGTCGGAAACGATGTTCACGGTGAACTCCTGGTTGAGCAGGATGTTGCGGGTGGTGTCCTTCGGGGTCAGGTCGGCGTGATTCTCCACGCCCAGGGCGAGGATCGGCGGGTCGGCGGACAGGGCGTTGAAGAAGCTGAAGGGCGCGGCGTTGGCGCGGCCTTCGCCGTCCACTGTGGTGACCAGCGCGATGGGCCGGGGCACCACGCTGCCGATGAGGATCTTGTATTTCTCGCGCGGGCTCAGTTGGGCGAAGTCGAAGCTCAGCATGGCGTTATCTCTTGTTATCGGTCGGGTTCGCTGGCGAAGGCGCACAGCGGGTGTTCTGCGCTCCAGGCATCGGCGAAGGGAATGGCCGGCTGGAACAGGTCGCGCCAGTCGGGCCGGCCGAAGGCGCGGTCGGCATGGCTCCGCATCAACCTGTGGTACTGGCGCTGGGCCTGACGCTGCAGGTCGCGATAATCGACGCCGTTGACCTGGCCGCCGTCCATCACGCAGCGGCCGCCGATCCAGCTGGCGATGCAGTCGTCGCCGCGGCCGGCGAGGACGAGGTTCTTCAGTGGGTCGAACAGCGGCCCCAGGTGCAGGCCGTCGAGGCTGAACACGGTGATATCGGCGCAGGCGCCCGGTGCCAGCCGGCCCAGGTCGTCGCGGCCGAGTGCCCGGGCACCGCCCAGGGTGGCGGCGTTGTAGAGGTCGAGGGCGCTGGTCTGCGCGCTGCCACCTTCCTTGAGGCGGGCGATGTTCAGGCCCTGGCGCATGTTCTCCAGCAGGTCTGCCGGCCAGGTGTCGGTGCCGAGGGCGAAGTTCACCCCGTGGGCCCGGTAGCGGCCGAAGGAGTCCAGCGCCTCGCCGTCGCGGGCGAACACCACGGGGCAGTGCACCAGGCTGCTGCCGCTGTTGGCCAGGCGCGCGAGGTCGTCGTCGCCTTCGATGTAGATGCCATGGGGCAGCAGCGTTCGTGGGCCGAGCAGGTCCAGCTCCTCCAGCCAGGCCAGCGGCGCCTTGCCTCGCAGCGCTTTCACCAGCGCCACTTCGCCAGCCCCCTGGCAGCAGTGCAGACGCACCGGAGCGGTCAATTCGCGGCTGAGGGTAACTGTGCGTTGCAGCAGCGCTGGGGTGCAGGTCTGGATGCGGTCCGGCAGCAGGGCGCCGCGAATCAACCCGTTGTGAGCGCCGTCGAAGTCGCGGAAGAAACGCTCGGCGGCGTCCAGCCCGGCCAGGCCACGGGGTTCGTCCCAATGCTCGGCGAGACTGCCGTCGGCGCGCAGGTACTGCATGCCGCTCATGTAGCAGGGGCCGAGGTAGGTGCGCAGGCCAAGCTCGCCGGCAACACCGGCGACCGCCGCGAATTCGTCGTAGGTTTCGGCCCACTCGCGGTAGTACATGGAGGTGATCGGCATGGCGGTGGTGATGCCGTTGCGGATCAGTTGGGTGAAGGCGTAGCGGTACTTGAAGACTTCCTCTTCGAAGCGGTAGCTCTCCTTCGGCCCATGGGCGAGGTAGTCCGCCGACCACATGCGGCCCATGGCGGCCTCGTCGCCGTTGTCGAGACACAGCACCGTGGAGTCGAGATCGCCCAGGGCGTCGAGGTCGATGAAGCCGGGGCCGAGCAGGGCGTTGCCGTAGTCGATCCACTGATCCACCGGGCCGGGAAAGCCCCGGCCGACGAAGAGGATGCGGGCGCCTTCGATGATCACCTCGCCATCGCGCCAGAGCACGTGGCGAGTGCCATCGAAGCCCACCACGCAACTGGCCTTGAGGCCGATGCGCGGCGTATTCACAGACGGCGCTCCAGTAGGCGGCCCTTGGCTGCTATCAGCTTGCCGGCGCGATACACCTGGCGCGTCGGCCGCGCCACCACGGCTTCTCCGAGGCTTTGTGCATCCATCAGCAGGAAGTCGGCGCGGGCACCGAGGGTGAGGCCGTGTTCCGACAGGCTGAGGGCCTTGGCGCCATTCTGGCTGGCGGCATCGAAGGCGGCGGCCAGCTCGTCGTCCTTGGCCAGATCGAAGCGGAAGGCCAGCAGCATGGCGCGCTCCAGCATGTCGCCGTTGCCCATGGGCGACCAGGCGTCGCGGATGCCGTCAGAGCCCAGGCAGAGGTTCACGCCGGTTTCGCGCAGGGCGAGGAAGGGCGGCACTGAGCAGTCGGCCGGTGCCGAGCTCATCAGCGAAATATCCAGTGCAGCCAGACGCTCGGCCAGCGGCTTGACCTGGCTCCAGGGCGCCATGCCCAGGCAATAGGCGTGGCTGATCATCACCCGGCCCTGGCGGTTGAATCGCTCGGTGTAGTCGGCGATGCGGGCGATCTGCCAGAGGCCCAGTTCGCCCTTGTCGTGCAGGTGGATGTCCACGCCCCGGTCGAACTCGGCGGCCAGGCCGAAGACGATGTCCAACTGGGCGACGGGGTCATTGTCGATGCCGCAGGGGTCGAGTCCGCCGACGTTTTCCACGCCCAGGCCCATGGCCTGGCGCATCAGCTCGGCGGTGCCGGGGCGGCTGACCAGCCCGGTCTGCGGGAACACCACCAGCTCCAGGTCGATCAGGTCGCGGTAGCGCTCGCGCAGGGCCTGCATGGCCTCCACATGGCGCAGGCCGAATTCGGGGTCGATATCCACATGGCAGCGCATGGTCAGCGAACCACGGGCGATGCAGTTTTCCAGCAGCGCGCCGGCGCGCTCGGCGATGGGCGCGGTGACCTCGCGCAGCACGCGGCGCTCGTTGGCGATGTAGTCCTTGAGCGTCGGGCCGGCGCTGTTGGGGCGCCAGGGTTGGCCCCAGAGGGTCTTGTCCAGGTGGATGTGGCTTTCCACCAGGGCGCAGGTCATTAGTTGGCCGGCGCCATCGATATCACCGTCGGCACACGGTGCAGCGCTGGCCGGGCGGCGCTCGGCGAAGCGCCCGTTCTGGATGAGGAAGTCTTCAGCCGCGCCGCCGAAGGGGCGGACGTTGCGCAGCCAGTAAGTGTCGGTCATGGGGGCATCTCAACGCATGAAGGTGGACAAACGTAGGATGGGTTTCGCTGCGCTCTACCGCATCCTACAAAGGCCCAAAGGCGTCAGTCCTTGAGCTTGGACCAGATACGGTCCTGCAGCTCGCGGGCCTGGTTGCTGCACTCCTTCTCGGGGCGCAGGCGCTCGGCGTAGGCGTCGGGCATGTTGATGGCGTCCATCACGCGCCACTTCTGGTCCAGCAGCGCGTCGCTGTCGATGCCGTTGGCATAGGCGATGGCGTTGGACACGGCAGCAGCGTTTTCCGGCTTCATCATCCAGTCGATGAAGACCTTGGCGTTGCCTGGGTGCGGCGCGCTCTTGGGCACGGCGAAGTTGTCCTGAAACATGGCCACGCCTTCACGCGGGTAGACGTACTTGATGCTGTTCTTCTGCAGCGTGGCGCGGGCAGTGGAGCCGTTCCAGTTCTGCATCATGATCACCTCGCCCGAGGCCATGCGGTCCACGGTATTGTCGGAGCTGTACATCTTCAGGAAGGGTTTCTGCTTCTGCAGCAGCTCGAGGATGCGCTTGGCGTCCTGCGGGTTTTCGCTGCATTCATCCACGCCCAGGTAATGGCTGGCGGCGTTGATCAGGCTGCTCGGCGTATCCAGCGCAGCGAGTTGGCCTTGCAGTTCGGGACGCGGCTCGAAGAATTCTTTCCAGGAGTCGTCCAGCTTGCCGCCCGGCACCCGTGCGCTGTCGTAGGAGAAGCCAGTGGTGCCCCAGAGGTAGGGCGCCGAGAACTTGCGGCCGGGGTCGAACTCGGGATCACGGAAGGCCGGCTTCACATGGGTGAAGTTCGGCAGGCTCGGCGCGTCGATTTCCTGCAGGTAGCCCTGCTCGATAAGGGTGCGCATGATCGAGTGCGACGGCACGATCACGTCGTAGGCGGCGCCGCCGGCCTGCAGTTTGGCCAGCAGGGTTTCGTTGCTGTCGTAACCGTCCATGGTGACCTTGATGCCGGTCTCCTTCTCGAACTTGGCCAGCAGTTCCACCGGGTAGTAGTCGGTCCAGTTGTAGAAGAACAGTTCCTTGGGTTCGTCCGCCTGGGCGCAGGCGGCGGCGAAACAGCCGAGGGTCAGACCGGTTACCCCATGACGCAATGCTTTCAACTTCATTGTTTTTTCTCCGGTTGAAGAACAGGTTGGGCAGAGATGGAGCAAAGGATCAGGCGGTGGGTTTGCCTCGCTGGCCGAGCCAGAAGGAGAGCACCACCAGGACGATGGAAATCACCAGCATCAGGGTCGAGATTGCGTTGATCTCGGGAGTTACCCCGGCCTTGATGGCCGAGAAGATGTACACCGGCAGCGTGGTCGCACCGGGGCCGGCGACGAAGAAGGTCATGATGAAGTCGTCCAGGCTGACCACGAACGCCAGTACTGCGCCGGACAGCACCGCCGGGAACAGCAACGGCAAGGTCACCCGGCGGAAAGTGTGGAAGGGGTTGGCGTAGAGGTCGCCCGCCGCTTCCAGCAGGCTCTTGTCCAGGTCGTTCAGGCGCGCGCGAATCGGCAGGTAGGCGAACGGAATGCAAAAGCCGATGTGGGCGATGATCACCGTCAGCAGGCCGAGCTTGATGCCGAGCGCCATGAATAGCAGCAGGGTGGCCACCGCCGTGACGATCTCCGGCAGGATCAGCGGCAGGTTGATGCCGCCTTCCACCATCTTCTGCCCGTAGAAGGGCCGGTAGGTGGCCAGCGCCGCGAGCAGGGCGATGGTGGTGGCGCAGACGGTGGCGATACTGGCGACTATCACCGAGTTCAGCGCCGCCGCCTGGATCGACGGGTTGGCGAGAATGCGCCCATACCAGGCGAAGGAGAACTCGGTCCACACCGTGGCGGTGCGGTTGGCGTTGAAGCTGTAGGCGATCAGCACCAGGATCGGTAGATACAGGTAGGCCAGCACCAGCAGGCTGGTTTCGCGGGTCAGCGGCAACTTCTTCAGGTGAGAGGCAATCATCAGCGGGCTCCCTGGCGGACGGCCTTTGCGGCTTTCTTGGCGTAGAGGGCGTAGAGCACCAGAGTCAGCAGCATCAGCCCGAGCAGAAGGAAGGACAGCGAACTGCCCAGCGGCCAGTTGCGCGCGGTGCCGAACTGCTGCTGGATCAGGTTGCCGATCATCAGCGTCTTGCCGCCGCCGAGGATGGCAGGGGTGATAAAGGCGCCCAGGCTCGGCACGAACACCAGCAGCGCACCGGCCACCACACCGGGCATGGACAGCGGCAGGATCACCCGGCGCAGTGCCTTGAAGCGGTTGGCGCCGAGGTCGTAGGCGGCTTCCACCAGGCGCCAGTCGAGCTTCTCCAGGGTGGAGTAGATCGGCAGGATCATGAACGGCAGGAAGCTGTAGACCAGCCCGACGACCACGGCGAAATCGTTGTACAGCAGGGTGATGCCGCCGGCCTGCGGGAACAGCGCATTGAGGCTCTGTGCCAGCCAGCCGTGCTCGCGCAGGATGATCAGCCAGGCGTAGTTGCGAATCAGCAGGTTGGTCCAGAACGGGATGGTGATCAGCAGCACCATGATGTTGCGCGAACGTTCGCTGAGGCTGGTCATCCACAGGGCCACGGGAAAGCCCACGAGGAAGCACAGCAGCGTGGTGCCACCGGCCTGCAGCACCGAGCGCAGCAGTGCCTGGGCGTAGACCCAGTTCAGTTCGAGGTTGCCGTCGAAGTCTTCCTGGAAGAACAGCTGCGTGTAGCTGTGCCACTGCCAGTCGGCACTCCAGTCCACGCCGCCATAGAGGTTGCGCGGCAGCAAGCTGATGTAGCCCATGATGCCCAGCGGAATGGCGATCAGGCAGAGCAGGGTGAGTAGCACCGGCGACAGCAACAATAGTCGGTTGAGGCTGGGGGAGGTGGCGCTGACGCTCATCTCAGGCCTCCATCAGCAGGCAGGCGTGGGGCGGCAGATGCACCGCCACGGGCGAGCCCACGGGACGGGCGCCGGTGGCGCCTTCGTTACTTTCGCGCAGCATCACTTTCACGTCATTGGCCAGCCGGCACTGGTAGAGCGTGGCCGTGCCAATGTAGAGCACGGCCTCGACCACGCCGCGCAGGTGGTGCGGTTCTGACGGAGCCACCAGCTTCGACCGCTCCGGACGGAACGCCAGTTGCGCGCGGCCGGCCAGGGAGTCGCCGTCGTTGGTGCAGGGAATGTCCACCGCAAGCCCATCGGGGCGGAACAGGCGACCGTTCTGCGGGCACTGGCGCAGCTGGCCGGGGAGGAAGTTGATGTCACCGATGAAGTGGGCGACGAAGGGGTGCTGCGGTCGCTCGTAGACCTCGCTGGGGGTGCCGATCTGCAGGATCTTGCCGCTGGCCATCACGGCGATGCGATCCGACAGGGTTAGCGCCTCCTCCTGGTCGTGGGTGACGAAGATGAAAGTGATGCCCGCCTCCTGTTGCACACGCTTGAGCTCCACCTGCATTTCCTTGCGCAGCTTGAGGTCTAGCGCGGAGAGGGGTTCGTCCAGCAGCAGCACGTCCGGGCGCGGTGCCAGCGCACGGGCCAGGGCCACGCGTTGCTGCTGGCCGCCGGAGAGTTCGGCGGGGCGGCGGCGGGCCAGGTGTTCCATCTGTACCAGTGCCAGCATCTCCCGCACCCGCACGGGAATGGCAGCGCGCGCCAGGCCCTGCATCTCCAGGCCGAAGGCGACATTCTCGGCCACCGTCATATGAGGGAACAGCGCATAGTTCTGGAACACGGTATTGATCCGGCGCTGGTACGGCGGCAGCTCGTCCACCCGTTGTCCGCCGATATGGATGCTGCCGGAGCTGAGTTGTTCGAAGCCGGCGATGCTGCGCAACAGTGTGGTCTTGCCACAGCCCGAGGGGCCGAGCAGGGTGAAGAACTCGTTGGGGCGGATGCTCACCGTAACGTCGTCAAGCGCCGGGGCCACTTCAGGGTCGTCGATATAGCGCTTGCTGACGCGTTGCACTTCGATGGACGATTCGCGCTTCATTTTGGTGCGTCACCTTTTGTTTTTGTATGCAAAAATTGAATGCAATCTACAAATAGCCCGTTTAAGCTGATTGCGCAACAGGCTTTTTCTGGCGGAATCTCTCCCTCCGAAGCAGGCCGTTCAGCGCAACAATGGAGTGACCATGACCGACAAGAAGCTGGAAACCATGGTGGACCGGGTCTATCAGGGGGTTTACCGGGCCATCAGCAAGCGCTCGCTGCGACCCGGCATGAAACTGGGCGAGGCTTCCCTGGCGGGGTTGTTCGGCGTCAGCCGCACTTCGGTGCGGGCGGCGCTCAAGCAACTGGAAGCCGATGGACTGGTGAGCTCCGAGCCGAACAAGGGCTGTTGGGTCTCGCTGCCCAGCGACGAGGAGATCCGCTCACTGTTCGAGACCCGGAGGCTGATCGAGATCGGCATCGTCACCGAGCTGTGTCGGCGGCGTGACGCGGCGGCCATGCGCAATCTGCGTGAGCATCTGCTGCTGGAGGAGGCGGCGCGGCGCGAGCATGACCATGAGCGGCTCATCCACCTGCTGGGCGAATTCCACATCAAGCTGGCCATGGCGCTGCACAACCCGGTGCTGCTGGACTGGTTCCGCAAGCTCATCTCCCGTGCCTCTCTCTACGCCGCGGCGCTGGACGACGAACGCCATGACGCCTGTCGTGACGACGAGCACCTGCGGCTGATCGAGTTCATCGAGGCCGGCAACCAGAACGCCGCCATCGAGTTGACCTGTTTCCACCTGGCCGCTATCCAGAACGCCATCCTCGAATCGGCCGACAAGCTCAAGACCGGCTACCACCCGCTGAAGCACCTGATCGAGAGCTGAGCGCAGCGATGAAGATCCAGTTGATCAACCCGAACACCAGTGCCGCCATCACTGCCCGCCTGGCCGAGGTCGCTCGAGATCTGCTGCACCCCGGCAACCAGTTGCTGGCCGTGACCAATGGCGCGGGACCGAGCTCCATCGAGAGCCACTACGACGAGGCGCTTTGCCTGCCAGGCTTGCTCCAGGCCATTCGTGACGGTGAGCGCGAGGGTGCCGAAGGGCATGTAATCGCCTGCTTTGGCGACCCGGGCCTGCTCGCTGCGCGGGAAGTCGCCCGCTATCCGGTGATCGGCATGGCCGAGGCGGCGATGCACTTGGCAGCCTGGGTCGCGACCGGGTTCAGCATCGTGACGACCTTGAGCCGTACCAAGGTCATTGCTCGCCATCTCGTCGAGCGTTATGGCTTCGCGCAGCATTGCCGGGGCATTCATGCGGTGAACATCCCGGTGCTGGCTCTGGATGGACAGCCGCAAGGCCTGCAATCTCTGATGCACGCCGCCTGCCTCGAGGCCTTGGAACGTGATGAGTCCGCCGCTATCGTCCTCGGTTGCGCCGGCATGAGCCACTTGGCCGAACCGCTCAGTCAGGCGCTTGGCGTGCCCGTGATCGACGGCGTGGGCGCCGGCCTGAAAATGGTGGAGTTGCTCGGCGAACTCAAGCTGAGTACCAGCAAACGGGGTGATTTGGACTATCCGTTGGCCAAGCCCTATACGGGGTTCCTGCAGGGCTTCGCCTGGACGGAACGCCTGCCCCCCAAGCCTCGTTTTGCCGATTGATTGTCTGTTTGGCGCCTTGGGCTGGCATGCCCTGGCGCCCGTTGGTTTAGGCCGGAGGCGGCGCACCTGGCAGAGCGCACTACACTGCATGACAGGGCTTGCCATAGAGGGGCGCGCCATGTCTGAGATCAGCCGTCGCCATCTGCTGCTCGCCGCCGGCGGCGCCCTGCTGGCCAGCCCGGCGCTGGTGCTGGCCGAGCGTCTGCTGACACCGGCGCAGACCCTCGGGCCCTTCTACCCCGACCAGCTGCCGCTGGATCGCGACAACGACCTGGTGCAGGTCGAGGGCCAGGCCGAGCCAGCGCGCGGCACCCGCGTGCAGCTGCACGGGCTGATCCTCGATGGCCGCGGCCAGCCGCTGGCGGGCGCGCTGGTGGAAATCTGGCAGGTCGATGCCAACGGCATCTACCTGCACAGTCGCGGCGGCGACCGCCAGCGCCGCGACCCCGGCTTCCAGGGCTACGGCCGCTTCACCACCGGCGCCGACGGCCGCTATCGCTTTCGCACCATTCGCCCGGTGGCCTATCCCGGGCGCACCCCGCATATCCACCTGGCGGTGACCCTGCCGGGGCTGCCGCGCTTCGCCACCCAGTGCTATATCCGCGGCGAGCCGCGGAACGCGCGCGACGGCCTGCTCAACGCGATCCGCGACCCACAGCTGCGCGAACTGCTGATCGTGCCCTTCGTGCCGGTGACCGGGCAGGTCGACGAGCAGGTGGCGCGTTTCGACGTGGTGCTGGGCGCTACCCCGGCTTCATGATCGCCCTTTGCACAAGCGCCTACAGCGGCCAGACCCACAACAGCAGCGGCACGCTGACCAGCACCACGAGAATCTCCAGGGGCAGGCCGAGGCGCCAGTAGTCGCCGAAACGGAAGCCGCCGGGGCTGAGGATCAGGGTGTTGTTCTGGTGGCCGATGGGGGTGAGGAAGGAGCAGGAGGCGCCGATGGCCACCGCCATCAGCAGCGAATCCGGGCTGACCCCGAGCTGGCTGGCCGCGCTGAGGGCGATGGGGCACATCACCGCGGCGGTGGCGGCGTTGTTCATGAAGTCCGACAGGGTCATGGTCACCACCAGCAGCAGGGTCAGGGTGACGATGGCGTTGCCCTGCGCCAGGTGCTCCATCAGCAGGCGCGCCAGCAGGTCGGCGGCGCCACTTTCCGACATGGCCCCGGCCACCGGAATCAGCGCGCCGAGCAGCACGATCACCGGCCAGTCGACGGCCTCGTATACCGCGCGCAGCGGGATCAGGCGCAGCAGCATGTAGGCCAGTACCCCGGCGGCGAAGGCCACCGCCGCCGAGAGCAGGCCGAAGGCGGCCGCGGCGATGGCCAGCAGCATCACCCCCAGGGCCAGGTTGGCCTGGCGCGGGTCGGGAATGTTGATGGCGCGCGCGGCCAGCGGCACGCAGCCGTAGTCGTTGGCGAATTCGCCGATGTCCTCGGTGCCGCCCTGCATCAGCAGCACGTCGCCGCTCTGGATCAGGGTCGAGCGCAGGCGCTTGATCGAGCGGTGGCTCTGCCGCGAGATGGCCAGCAGGTTGATGCCGTAGCGGCTGCGCAGGCGGGTGCTGCTGGCGGAACGGCCGATCAGTTGCGAGTCGGGCTTGACCAGCAGCTCCTGCAGCGCGCGCTCGTCGCCATTGCCCTCCTTCTTCTCCGGCTCGGCGCCATCCTCCTGGCGCTGCTGCTCGGCCTCCTTGGCCTCGCGCTCGGCTTCCAGCAGCAGGTCCAGCTGGCCCAGCACCTCGCCCAGTTCCTCGGGCTCGGCCTCGATCACCAGCACGTCGTCGGCCTGCAGCACGCGGCGCGGGTTGGGCGCGCTCAGGCGCAGCTTGTTGCGCACCATGGCCACCACCTGGGCGTCGGCCTCGTCGAGCAGTTGCTCGATCTCGCGCAGGGTCTTGCCCTGGGCCTTGCCGCCGTCCTTGACGCGCGCCTCGGTGAGGTAGCGGCCGGTGTCGAAACTGGCGGCGTTGCCCACTTCGCGCCTGGGCACCAGGCGCCAGCCGAGCAGGGTGATGAACAGCACGCCGGCCAGCGCCACCGCCACGCCCACCGGGCTGAAGTCGAACATGGCGAAGGGGCCGGCGCCGTGCTGCGCGCGGAAGCTGGAGACGATCAGGTTGGGCGGCGTGCCGATCAGCGTGGTCATGCCGCCGAGAATGGTGCCGAAGGCCAGCGGCATCAGCACCCGGCCGGGCGGCAGCTCCAGGCGCGCGGCGATCTGCAGGGCGATGGGCATCAGCAGGGCGAGGGCGCCGACGTTGTTCATGAAGGCCGAGAGCAGGGCGCCGAGCCCGGTCAGTGCGGCGATCGACGCCAGCACCCCGGCGTTGCCGGGCAGCAGGCGCTGGGCCAGGCGGTTGACCGCGCCGCTGCTCTGCAGGCCGTAGCTGAGCACCAGCACGCAGGCCACGGTGATCACCGCCGGGTGGCCGAAACCGACGAAGGCCTCGCGCTCCGGCACCAGACCGGCGATCACGCAGGCCAGCAGGGCGCCGAGGGCGACCACGTCATGCCGCCAGCGGCCCCAGATGAACAGCCCCATGCTGGCGACGAGAATGGCGAAGATCAGGCCTTGGTCGAGGGTCATGGGGCGGACTGTCCTTGTGCGAGGGGCGCAGGTGCTTGTTGTAGCAGAGTCCGTGCCGCCGCGGCGGTTCCCCGCTCGTTGGGGCATTGGTGCGCAGGGCGCACCCTAGGGCGGCAAACCGCGTTGGCGGATGCCTCAGACGTACTGCGCGGCGGCGTAGCCCGAGGCCCAGGCCCACTGGAAGTTGAAGCCGCCGAGGTGGCCGGTGACGTCGAGCACCTCGCCGATGAAGTACAGCCCCGGCACCCTGAGCGATTCCAGGGTCTTGGACGACACCTCGCGGGTGTCGACGCCGCCCAGGGTGACCTCGGCGGTGCGGTAGCCCTCGGTGCCGGCCGGCACCAGCTGCCAGTCGGACAGACGCTCGGCAATCGCCTTCAGCTCGCCCGGGCTGTACTGCTTCAGCGGCTTGTTGGCGAACCAGTTGTCCACCAGCAGGGTCGCCATCTTCTTGGTGAACAGCTCGGCCAGCAGGGTCTTCAGCTCGCTGCTGCCGCGTTCGCGCTGCTGGGTCGCCAGCCACTCGGGCAGGTCGATATGCGGCAGCAGGTCGATATGCAGGGTGTCGCCCGGCTGCCAGTAGGAGGAAATCTGCAGAATCGCCGGGCCGGACAGGCCGCGGTGGGTGAACAGGATGTTCTCCTTGAAGCTCTGCCCGTTGCAGCTCACCAGGCAGTCCTCCACCGAAGTGCCGGACAGCTCCGTGCACAGCGTCTTGAGCTGCGGGTCGGTAATGGTGAAGGGCACCAGGCCGGCGCGGGTCGGCAGCACCTGATGGCCGAACTGGCGGGCCACCTGGTAGCCGAACCCCGTGGCGCCGAGGGTGGGGATGGACAGCCCGCCGCTGGCGATCACCAGCGACTGGCAGGCGATCGCGCCGAGGTCGCTGTGCAGCAGGAAGCCGCCGTCGGTCTTGGCGATGCTCTGCACCGCGGTGTTCAGGCGGATCTCGGCGCCGGCCTCGGCGCACTCGGCCAGCAGCAGATCGAGGATGGCATTGGCCTTGTGGTCGCAGAACAGCTGGCCGAGCTTCTTCTCGTGATAGGGCACGCCGTGCTTGGCCACCAGGCCGATGAAGTCCCACTGGCTGTAGCGCGCCAGGGCGGACTTGCAGAAGTGCGGATTTTCCGAGAGGAAGTTGCCCGGCTCGCAGTACAGGTTGGTGAAATTGCAGCGCCCGCCGCCGGACATGAGGATCTTCTTGCCGGCCTTGTTGGCATGGTCCAGCACCAGCACGCGGCGGCCGCGCGCGGCGGCGTTGGCGGCGCACATCAGGCCGGCGGCGCCGGCACCGACTATCACTACCTCAGTGTGCAACACGAGAGTTCCCCAGCGATTCGAGCGCACAGGCGGAGGCTGCGCGAAAACCCGCGCATCTTACCCGAAGCCGCTCTGGCCCGCCGATCCTGGCGCGGCAGGGCGGATGGACGGCCGCCCTGGCCAGCACCTGTATCAAAAATGAGACAGTGACGAGGGCTTTCGCGCCTGCTATCACTAGCATTGATCATTCCCCACGGATCGCCGCCGATGCCCGCAGTGCGCGCCTGGCTGTTGCTCTTGCTGCTGTCGCCGGCTCTGGCGGCGGGCGAATCGTTGCGCCTGGTGGCGGACCCCTGGCCGCCGTTCAACGACCGCCGCCTGCCCGGCAACGGCCTGGCCAGCGAGCTGGTGGAGCAGGCGCTGCAGCGCGCCGGCTACCGCACCAGCTACGTCGAGGTGCCCTGGCAGCGGGCGGTGCTGGGGCTCAAGCGCGGCGACTACGACGTGCTGATCAACGCCTGGTACAGCCCCGAACGCGCCGAGTTCGGCCACTACTCGCAGCCCTATCTGGTCAACCGCATCCGCTTTCTGCAGCGCAAGGGTGCCGGCATCCGCTTCGACAGCCTGGCCGATCTGTATCCGCACAGCATCGCCGTGGTGCGTGGCTACGCCTATTCCGCCGAGTTCGACGGTGACGAGCGGCTGCGCAAGGTCGGCGTCGGCGGTTTCGCCACCGCCGCGCGCATGCTGCACGCCGGGCGCGTGCAGCTGACCCTGGAGGACGAGCTGGTGGCGCGCTATCACCTCGGTCGCGAGCTGCGCGCCATGCGCGACGAGCTGGAGTTTCTGCCGCTGCCGTTGAGCGAGAACGGCCTGCATATCCTGGTGCGCCGCAGCCACCCCGAACACCGCGAGATCGCCAGGCGCTTCGACCGGGCGATCCAGGCGATGAGCGACGACGGCAGCTATGCCGCCACCTTTCGGCGGCATGGGCTCTGAGCTCGCGTGGCCCCGTTCGCCGGCGGTTTGGATCGCCCGCCAGCGGGCTCCTACGCGGTGCACTGAGCGCGGCTAGGCCAGCACCGTGCGCGCACGGCCCTGCTGCTTGGCCTGGTACAGGCGCATGTCGGCCTCGTGCAGCAGGCTTTCCAGATCGTCCGGTTCGCCGCGATAGAGCCCGGCGCTGAACGACAGCGGCGGCGCGCCGGCGGCGTAGTGCAGGCCGGCGCACTGGCGGCGCAAGCGGTCGAGGGCCTGCGCCAGGTCGTCGGCCTGCTGCGCGCTGACCAGGGCGAACTCCTCGCCGCCGAGGCGACCGAGCAGGGCGTCGGGGAAGGCGCCGGCCAGGGCGCGGGCGAACACCACCAGGGCGCTGTCGCCGCTGGCATGGCCGAAACCGTCGTTGATCTGCTTGAAGTGGTCGAGGTCGAGCATCGCCACGCTCAGTTCGTGGCCGTCGCGGCGCGCCTGCTGCAATAGCTGCAGGCCCTGCTCGTAGAAGGCGCGGCGGTTGTTCAGCCCGGTCAGCGCGTCGAACTGCGCCGCCTGCTTCAGTGCGCGCAGCAGGTCGCGGCGCTCCAGGGTGGACATCACCCGGCAGTTGAGTTCCTCGGGGCAGAACGGCTTGCGCAGGAAGTCGTCGGCGCCGTGCTTGATGAACAGCGCGCTGAGCGAGCCCTTGGCGTCGGCGGACAGGCCGATGATGATCAGCTCGTGGCGTTTCATCTTCTGCCGCAGCAGCTTGACCAGCTCGAAGCCGCTGATGCCGGGCATGGCGTGGTCCAGCACCAGCAGGTCGATGTCCGGCTGCTCGGCGAGCAGGCGCAGGGTCTCCTCGCCGTCGCGGGCCTCGAGGATCTGGTAGCGGTGCGGGGTGAGCACGTGGCGGATGTAGTGGCGGGTGGCCTCGGAGTCCTCGGCGATGAGGATCTTGATCTTCGCGTTGTGCTCCAGGCGGTGCAGCAGGCGGAAGGCGTACTCGTAGGAGTGCTGGCTCTCCTTGAGCACGTAGTCGACCACGCCCTTCATCAGCAGCTCGTCGCGGCGCTGCTCGTTGTAGCTGCCGCTGAGCACGATGCACGGCAGGCGGTAGCGCATCACCAGGTCGACGCTCTCGCCGTTGGGCGCATCCGGCAGGTGCAGGTCGACGATGGCGGCGAAGAACAGCCCGGCGGAGGTCTCCAGCATCACCTCGGCCTCGGCCAGCGAGGCGCAGAACACCGGCTGCAGCGTCGGCTCCTGGCGGAACAGGTGCTCGAGAATCTTCAGCACCAGCGGACTGTCTTCGATGACCAGGATATTGCGCATCCCTATTCCTCTCCTGGCGGGCCTGCTAGAGCAGGCGTACGCGTAACGTGCGCCCCTTGATCTTGCCTTCGGTGAGGCGTTTGAGGGCCTGTCTGGCCACGTCGCGCTCGACCGCGACGAAGGCCTGGTAGTCGAACAGGGCGATCTTGCCGACCTGGCTGCCGGGCAGCCCGGCATCGCCGGTCAGTGCGCCGAGGATGTCGCCGGGGCGCAGTTTGTCCTTGCGCCCGGCGCCGATGCACAGCGTGTGCATCGGCGGCAGCAGCGGCTCGCCGCCGGCCTTGGCCGCGGGCAGCGGGTACCAGGCCAGCGCCTTGCCCTGCAGCGCCTCGATGGCCTGCGCGCGGCCGGCTTCGGCCGGGGCCACCAGGCTCAGCGCCAGGCCCTTCTCGCCGGCCCGGCCGCTGCGGCCGATGCGGTGGATATGCACCTCGGCATCGCGGCTCAGCTCGACGTTGATCACCAGCTCCAGGCCGGCGATGTCCAGGCCGCGGGCGGCCACGTCGGTGGCCACCAGCACGCTGAGGCTGCGATTGGCGAACAGTGCCAGGATCTGGTCGCGCTCGCGTTGCTCCAGATCACCGTGCAGGGCGGCGGCGGAGATCTTTTCCGCCTCCAGCTGCGCGGCCAGCTCGTCGCACTGCTGGCGGGTGGCGCAGAAGGCCACCGCCGGCTGCTTGCGAAAATGCCGCAGCAGGGTGCTCACCGCTTCCAGGCGCTCGCCCGGGGCGATCTCGTAGAAACGCTGCTCGATCTGCCCGTCGTCGTGCTGGGCCTCGACTTCGACCCGCTCCGGGCTGCGCAGAAAGCGCGCGGCGAGCTGCTCGATGCCGGCCGGGTAGGTGGCGGAGAACAGCAGGGTCTGGCGCCGCGCCGGGGTCTGCTCGATGATCTCGGCGATGCTGTCGATAAAGCCCATGTCGAGCATGCGGTCGGCCTCGTCGAGCACCAGGGTATTGAGGCCGTCGACCTTCAGCGTGCCCTTGCGCAGGTGCTCCTGCACCCGCCCCGGGGTGCCGACTATGACGTGGGCGCCGTGCTCCAGCGAGCCGATCTGCGGGCCGAAGGGCACGCCGCCACAGAGGGTCAGCACCTTGACGTTGTCGGCGGCGCGGGCCAGGCGGCGGATTTCCTTGGCCACCTGGTCGGCCAGCTCGCGCGTGGGGCACAGCACCAGCGCCTGGCAGCCGAAGTAGCGCGGGTTGAGCGGGTGCAGCAGGCCGAGGGCGAAGGCCGCGGTCTTGCCGCTGCCGGTCTTGGCCTGGGCGATCAGGTCGCGGCCCTTGAGGATCAGCGGCAGGCTGGCGGCCTGGATCGGCGTCATCTGCGCGTAGCCGATGGCGGCGAGGTTGGCCTGCATGGCGGCGGACAGGGGCAGGCTGGCGAAGGCGGTGGCGGTCACGGCAAGGGCTCGGGGCTGGCGAAACAGGCCGGCAGTGTAGCAGGCCGGCCTAGTCTTCCGCTGACACCTCGAGGCGCCGCGCGCGGCGGCCGTCGGCCGGGTCGAGCTGGAGGAAGATCGCCGCGGCCAGCATCGACAGCAGGCCGACGCACAGGTAGGTGGCCTGGAACGCCTGCAGCAGCTGGCCCTCGCCGCCGAACTCGCGGCTGAAGCCGCCCAGCAGCGCCGCCGAAGCCGCCACCCCCAGGCCCATGGCCAGCTGCACCACCACCGACAGCAGGCTGTTGCCGCTGCTGGCGTCGCGGTTGTCCAGGTCGATCAGGGTGACGGTGTTCATCGCGGTGAACTGCAGCGAGTTGACCGCGCCGATCAGGCCCAGCTGGACGATCAGCTGCAGCAGCGGGGTGTCCGCATCGACCAGGGCCAGGCTGGCGATCAGCACGCCGAGCAGCAGGGTGTTGCCGGTGAGGATGCGGCGGTAGCCGAGGCGCTCGATCAGTGGCTTGGCCAGGGGTTTGACCGCCATCGCCGCCAGCGCCAGGGGGATCAGGCTCATGCCGGCCTGCGCCGGCGAGTAGCCCATCGCCAGTTGCAGCAGCAGCGGGGTGAGAAAGGGCAGGGCGCCGCTGCCGAGGCGGGCGAACAGGTTGCCGATGATGCCCACGGCGAAGCCGCGGGTACGGAACAGGCTGGGGGCGAACAGCGGCTGCTCGATGCGCCCGGCGCGCAGCCAGTAGGCGGCCAGGCAGGCCAGGCCGCCGAGCAGCAGGAGCATCACCCGCATGGTCGGCAGGTGCAGCTCGCCCAGGCCTTCCAGGGCCACGGTGATCAGCAGCATGGCGGCGCCAAACAGCACAAAGCCCGGGGTGTCGAAGCGGCTGCGGCTCGGTCCGCGCAGGTCCGGCATATGCCGCAGCGCCGCCCAGCAGCCGAGCAGGCCGACCGGCAGGTTGATCAGGAAGATCCAGTGCCAGCTGGCCACCTCCACCAGCCAGCCGCCCAGGCTTGGGCCGAGCAGCGGGCCGAGCAGGCCGGGCAGGGTGACGAAGCTCATGATCCGCACCAGCTCCGAGCGCGGGTAGGCGCGCAGCACCACCAGGCGCCCGACCGGCATCATCAGCGCGCCGCCGAGGCCCTGCACGATGCGCGCGCCGACCAGCATGGGCAGGGAGGTGGACAGGGCGCACAGCAGCGAACCGAGGCTGAACAGGGCGATGGCGCCGAAGAAGATGCGCCGCGTGCCGAAGCGGTCGGCGATCCAGCCCGAGGCGGGGATCAGCAGGGCCACGGTGAGCATGTAGGCGATCACCACCGACTGCATGCGCAGCGGGTCTTCGGCCAGGTCGGCGGCCATGGCCGGCAGCGCGGTGTTGAGGATGGTGCCGTCCAGCGTCTGCATGAAGAAGGCGATGGCGACTATCCAGGGCAGCAGGCGGGCGGTGCGTGGGTCGAGCGGGGCGGGGTCGGTCATGGGCTCCTCGCAGGTGGCAGCCGGCACTGTAGAGCCTGGCGGCGCATCCGGCCAGGGCGCTGCTAGGCTTGTCGCTAAACAAGGCTCCCCGGCTCGGGGTAAGGACGGCGGCATGCGCTGGGTTCCACTATGGCTCGCTCTGGTCGCTCCCGCCCTGCTGGCGGCGCCCTGGTTTCCCTATCCGGTACAGGTCGACGGCCAGGCGCGCGAGTACCGGGCGCTGGCGAAAGCCGAGCGGGCGTGGCGCATCTGCGCCCTGTTGCCGCACGGCAAGGATCGCTACTGGTGGGGCGTGGCCTGGGGCCTGGACCAGGAGGCGCGGCGTCTCGGCGTGCAGCTGGGCATCTACGAGGCCGGTGGCTACGAGCACGGGCCGGTGCAGCTGGAGCAGTTCGAGAATTGCGTGGCGCTGGGCGCCGAGGCCTTCCTGCTGGCCAGCATCAATACCCTCGACCTGTGCCCGGCGGTGGCCGAGCAGCGCGCCGCCGGGCGGCCGGTGATCGACCTGGTCAATCGCCTCGACTGCACTGACCTCAGCGCGCGCTCGCGGGTGGATTTCGCCGACATGGCCGCGGCCACCCTGGCCTACGCGGTGCAGCACGGCGGCGGCCGGCCGCTGCGCATCGGCTGGTTACCGGGCCCGGCCGACGCCGGCTGGGTGCAGGATGCCGAGCGCGGCCTGCAGGCCGCCCTGGTCGGCAGCGCGGCGACCCTGGTGCACGGCGGTTACGGCCCGGTGGACCGCAGCAGCCAGGCGCAGCTGGTACGGGCGCTGCTCAAGGCCAACCCCGACCTCGACTACCTGATCGGCAACGCCGAGGCGGCGGCGTTCGCCGCGCAGCTGGTGCACAACCTCGGCGTGCGCGCCGAGGTGCTGGCCTTCTACGCCACCGAGCGGGTGCTGGAGCAGATCGGCGAAGGGCAGATGCTGGCGGCGCCGACCGATTCGCCGGTGATCCAGGCGCGCATCGCCCTCGACCTGGCGGTGCGCGGCCTGCAGGGCGAGGCGCTGCCGGCGCGGGTCGGCCCGCGCATCGAGATGCTCGACCGCGCGAGCCTGGCGCGTTTCGACATCGGCCGGCTGATGCCGCCCGAGGGCCACTGGATGATTCGCCAGGAGCTGCCGCAGTAGCGGCCGCTGGCGCGCCGTCAGGCCGCCGACACCGGCCGCTGCGGCTGGCCGCGTACCGGCGTGTCGCCGGCGACGAAGTACCTGGCGGTGCTGCGCGGCAGCGGCGCGCGGCCGCGAATCCGGTCGGCGATCTTCTCGGCGAGCATGATGGTGGTGGCGTTGAGGTTGCCGGTGATGATCTCCGGCATGATCGACGCGTCCACCACCCGCAGGCCCTGCACGCCGTGCACCCGGCCCTGGCCGTCGACCACCGCCATGGCGTCCTCGCCCATCTTGCACGAGCACGAGGGATGGAAGGCGGTCTCGGCATGTTCGCGGACGAAGGCGTCCAGTTCGGCGTCGCTCTGGCAGTCCGGGCCGGGGCTGATCTCGCGCCCGCGGAAGGCGTCCAGCGCCGGCTGGGCCATGATCTCGCGGGTGATGCGGATGGCGTCGCGGAACTCCTGCCAGTCCTGTTCGTGGCTCATGTAGTTGAACAGGATGCTCGGGTGCTGGCGCGGGTCCCTGGATTTGAGCTGCACGCGGCCGCGGCTGGGCGAGCGCATGGAGCCGACGTGGGCCTGGAAGCCGTGTTCCTTCACCGCGTTGCTGCCGTTGTAGTTGATCGCCACCGGCAGGAAGTGGAACTGGATGTTGGGCCAGGCGAATTCCGGACGGGTGCGGATGAAACCGCCGGCCTCGAACTGGTTGCTGGCGCCCAGGCCCTTGCCGCGCAGCAGCCAGTGGGCGCCGATGGCCGGCTGGTTCCACCACTTCAGCGCCGGGTAGATCGACACCGGCTCCTTGCAGGCGTACTGCAGGTACATCTCCAGGTGGTCCTGCAGGTTCTGGCCGACGCCGGGCAGCTCGTGCACCAGGGGGATGTCCAGTTCGCGCAGCAGGGCGGCGGGGCCGACCCCGGAGCGCTGCAGGATCTGCGGCGAGGCGATGGCGCCGGAGCACAGCAGCACCTCGCGGCGGGCGCGGACGATCACCGGCGTGTCGCCCTCGCCGTGCAGGTAGGCGACGCCGCTGGCGCGCTTGCCGTCGAACAGGATGCGGTCGGTCAGGGCGTGGGTGACGATGCGCAGGTTGGGCCGGCCGCGGGCCTGGTCGAGGTAGCCGCGGGCGGTGCTGGAGCGGCGGCCCTGCGCGGTGACGGTGCGGTCCATGGGGCCGAAGCCTTCCTGCTGGTAGCCGTTGAGGTCGTCGGTACGCGGGTAGCCGGCCTGCACGCCGGCCTCGACCATGGCATGGAACAGCGGGTTGTTGCCGGCCTTCGGCGTGGTCACCGACACCGGGCCGTCGCCGCCGTGGTAGTCGTTGGCGCCGATGTCGCGGGTTTCCGCCTTGCGGAAATAGGGCAGGCAGTCCAGGTAGGTCCAGTCTTCCAGGCCCGGCAGCTTGGCCCAGTTGTCGAAGTCCAGGGCGTTGCCGCGGATGTAACACATGCCGTTGATCAGCGAGGAGCCGCCCAGGCCCTTGCCGCGCCCGCATTCCATGCGCCGGTTGTTCATGAAGGGCTCCGGCTCGGTCTCGTAGGCCCAGTTGTAGCGCCGGCCCTGCAGCGGGAAGGCCAGGGCGGCGGGCATCTGGGTGCGAAAGTCGAGGCGGTAGTCGGGGCCGCCGGCTTCCAGCAGCAGCACGCTGACGTCTGCGTCCTCGCTCAGGCGGGTGGCCAGCACGTTACCGGCCGAGCCGGCGCCGATGATGATGTAGTCGAATTCTTGCGACATGGGCGTCACCTGTATGACGGGTCTGCGTAGCCCCGAGGGTGGGTTAGGCGCAAGACCGGGCTTGGTCTGCATCCGATGTCGGTGCGCCGTAACCCACCGGGTTGATCGGATTGGCGAACTGGTGGGTTACGCGGCGCTCACTGCCTGTGGAGCGCAGGCGTTGCGGTTCGCGCCGCTAACCCACCCTAGGGGCGGCTATTCAGAACACCGAGGCGTAGCCGCCCAGTTCCACCTGCACCGACTTGATCCGGGTGTAGTGGCCGAGGGTGGTCAGGCCGTTCTCGCGGCCGACGCCGGACTGCTTGTAGCCGCCCACCGGCATCTCCGCCGGCGACTCGCCCCAGGTGTTGATCCAGCAGATGCCGGCTTCCAGCTGGTGGATGACCCGGTGCGCGCGATTGAGGTCGCGGGTCACCACGCCGGCGGCCAGGCCGTAGTCGGTGTCGTTGGCGCGGCGGATCGCCTCCTCTTCGCTGTCGTAGATGAGGATGCTCATCACCGGGCCGAAGATTTCCTCGCGCACTATGGTCATGGCGTCGGTGCAGTCGGTGAACACGGTCGGCGCCACGTAAGCGCCCTTGGCGTAGTCGCCGTCGGTGACGCGCGCGCCGCCGATCAGCAGGCGCGCGCCCTCGGCGCGGCCCTTCTCGATGTAGCCGAGCACGCTGTCCATATGCGCCGCGCTGACCAGTGGGCCGAAGTTGGTGGCCTCATCCAGCGGGCTGCCCAGGCGGATGCGCTTGACCCGCTCGAGCACCTTGGCCTCGAAGCGCGCCTGCAGCATGCGCGGCACGAACACCCGGGTGCCGTTGGTGCAGACCTGGCCGGAGCTGTAGAAGTTGGCCATCACCGCGATGTCGGCGGCGCGGTCCAGATCGGCGTCCTCGAACACGATCAGCGGCGACTTGCCGCCCAGCTCCATGGTCACTTCCTTGAGGGTGGAGCTGGAGGCGCTGGCCATCACCTTCTTGCCGGTGCTGGTGCCGCCGGTGAAGGAGATCTTCTCGATGCCGGGGTGCTCGGTCAGCCACTGGCCGAGCTCGCGGCCGCTGCCGGTGAGCACGTTGAACACGCCGTCGGGCAGGCCGGCCTCGGTGTAGATCTCGGCCAGCTTCAGCGCGGTCAGCGAGGTGACTTCGCTGGGCTTGAAGATCATCGCGTTGCCGGCGGCCAGGGCCGGCGCGGATTTCCACAGGGCGATCTGGATCGGGTAGTTCCAGGCGCCGATGCCGGCGACCACGCCCAGCGGCTCGCGGCGGGTGTAGACGAAGGAGGATTCGCGCAGCGGGATCTGCTCGCCCTCGATGGCCGGGATCAGCCCGGCGTAGTACTCCAGCACGTCGGCGCCGGTGACGATGTCGACGTTGCGGGTTTCGGAAAGCGGCTTGCCGGTGTCCAGGGTCTCCAGCTCGGCCAGCTCGTCGTTGCGCGCGCGGAGGATGTCCACCGCCTTGCGCAGGATGCGCGAGCGCTGCATGGCGGTCATCGCCGCCCAGACCTTCTGCCCCTGCTTGGCGCTGGCCACCGCACGCTCGACATCGGCCTGGCTGGCGCGCTGCAGGGTGGCGAGCACCTCGCCGGTGGCCGGGTTGATGCTGTCGAAGGTCTGGCCACTGCTGGCGGCGACGTAACGGCCACCGATATAGAGCTGCTGCTGGTCGAAGCGGGGCATGGGCTGTCCTCTGGGCGCGAATGAATTGGCTAGAAAACAGCCTATTTTATTTAGATTGAACGATCAATCAATAAAAACGACAGTGCGCAGCTAATCGCGACATGCAGGAGTCGGGGGCGCCATGCGCGCCGCGCGATCTCGGGGGGATTCGATAAACCCTGCAGCCGCCTGACTTAGCGGCATTGCAGCGGCGCTGATTCGAGTCGGCGACCGGCTTTGCAGGCGGTGCGCGCAGCCTAGTGGCCCCGCGACCGCCTAGCAGGCCTTG
This sequence comes from Pseudomonas sp. AOB-7, assembly GCF_003696305.1. GTDB lineage: Bacteria > Pseudomonadota > Gammaproteobacteria > Pseudomonadales > Pseudomonadaceae > Aquipseudomonas. Next base: position 199,355 of record NZ_RFFK01000008.1, read on the forward strand.
CCCAGTTGCAGATCGAGGTAGTCGTAGGCGATACGGCGCGCCTGCTCGGTGTCGAAGGCTTTGCCGGACAGCGCGCCGCGCAGCCACAGGCCGTCGATCAGGGCGGCGAGCCCGCGCGCGGCGGCGCGCGCCTCGTCGGCCGGCAGCACGCGGCGGAACTGGCCGCACAGGTTGGAATACAGGCGGTGGTCGTTGACCCGCTGCAGGCGGCGCAGCGCCGGCTGGTGCATGCTGCTGGCCCAGAATGCCAGCCAGGTCTTCATCGCCGGGCCGCTGACCTGGCTGTCGTCGAAGTTGCCGTCGATCATCGCCTTCAGGTGAGCGCGCGGACCGTCCTCGCGCAGCGCGCGGCGACGTTCGCCCACCGCCTCGCTGAGCGCCTGCATCAGGTGGCGCATGGTCGCTTCGAGCAGGCCGTTCTTGTCGTTGAAGTAGTGACTGATGATGCCGTTGGACACCCCGGCCAGGCGGGCGATATAGGCGATGCTGGCATCGGCCATGCCGACCTGGTCGACGGCCTCCAGGGTGGCGGCGATCAGTTGCGAACGACGGATGGGCTGCATGCCGACCTTGGGCATGGGTCTCTCCAGCGGGGGAAGTAGGGCCGGAGTCTAGGCGGATTTTGATCGTTCGATCAATCAACGCAGGGCAGGCGAGTGAGGGGGCGATTCTGTAGGGTGCGCCGTGCGCACCGCTTGCCGGATGGGCTGAGGTTGAGTCGCTCGGACGTTATTTCCCTTGAAACTATGCCGATGCAATAGTCCAGAGCTCGGCTAGAACAGCCGTGCTGTCAGGCCAAAGAAGCACAATAGAGAAAACTCCAAGGGCATAGGGAAGAGAATAAACAATTAACGCGAGAGGCATTGTGAGTGCGCTGATAATTAACAGTGGCTTGGAATTTTTTATCGTTTCTAGGTGGGTCACAGTTTGCTCATCAAGCTGCTGCTCAATGCTCGACTCTAGGCGGGCAACTACAAATGCAATAAATGTGTAGATTAGAGCAAGTCCGATAAAGCCGGGAATGAGTTCAGTGCTATGTTGGCTCATGGAAAGTCCAATTACTTCAATTTGACTGAGGTCGATGTTAAGTAGTTTGGTGAATAGCCCTAGTGTTGATAGTGCCAGCGTGGCTTTGCCAAGCTCCATGCTGTGTACTGCTATACCATGCTTTGCAAAAGACATATGGCTACCTTGGGTGTGTTTTCTGAAAAGTAGCTTAGCTATGTTTGTGTTATTAATCCCTTTCGCCAGAAACGACGAAGCGGGCCTGAGCCCGCTTCGTGTTCACGCCAGTCTGAGCCTTACTGCAACCAGCCCGCGACGCGCTCGGGGTTGGCGGCGATCCAGTCCTTGGCGGCCTGCTCCGGCTTGGCGCCGTCGCGGATGGCCAGCATCACCGCGCCGACTTCCTCGCCGCTCCAGGAGAACTTCTTGAGGAAGGCGGTGGCGTCGGCAGCCTTGGCCTCGAGGCCCGGGTTGACCACGGTGTCGACGTGCTCGTCATCGCCGTAGACCTTCTTCGGGTCTTCGAGGAAGCGCAGTTTCCACTTGGCGAACATCCAGTGCGGAATCCAGCCGGTCACCACGATCGGTTTGCCCGCCTTCTCGGCGCGGGTCAGGGCGGTGGCCATGGCCGGGCCGGAGCTGGGCATCAGCTTGATGCTGGTCAGTTCGTACTGCTTGATGGCGTCTTCGGTGCGGCGCATCACGCCGGCGCCGGCGTCGATGCCGGTGATCTTGCCGTCGAAGTCCTTGGCGTACTTCTCCAGGTCGGCGATGCTCTTGGCCTCGACGTAGTCGGGCACGATCAGGCCGATCTTGGCGCCCTGGTAGTTGGCGCCGAGCACCACCACCTTGTCCTTGAGCTTGGCGTAGTACTCGCCGTGGGTGGCCGGCAGCCAGGCCGAGAGGGTGGCGTCGAGGTCGCCACGGGCCACGCCCTGCCACATGATGGCGGGTTCGACCGGCTTGAGTTCCACCGGGTAGCCGAGCTTGCTCTGCAGGATCTCGCCGGCGACATGGGTGGCGGCAACGCTGTCGTCCCAGCCGTTGACGTAGCCGATCTTCAGGGTGGGTTTGTCGGCGGCGAGGGCGCTGCCCAGGCCGAGTGCCAGGGCGGCGGCGCCGAGGCAGAGTTGCTTGAGTACGCGCATATCTTGGTGCTCCGTCAGTTGAGTGGCAGTTGCAAAGGTGTTGACTGGCTCGTTCTGATTGCGGGCCTGGCGCGCCGGCCGTCGCTGCTGGCCGCCGGTTCGCGGGCAAAGCCCTCCCCATCGCGGTCTGGCCGCGACCGCGCGTGCATCGATGAGGAGGTTTCCAGGCCCGGAGGATGCGCGTCCGGGCCCGAATACGGGGTGGCGTCAGAGGCCGACGTGTTTCTTCACCGCGGCCGCGCCGTCCTGGCCGTCGAAGGTGGTCACGCCGCTCAGCCACTGGTCGAGGATCGCCGGGTTGGCCTTGATCCAGGCCTTGGCGACGTCCTGCGGGTTTTCCTTCTCCAGCACCTTTTCCATCAGCTGGCTTTCGATCTCGACGCTGAACTGCAGGTTGTTGAGCAGCTTGCCGACGTTGGCGCAGCGCGCTTCGTAGTCCGGCGGCACCACGGTGTAAACCTTGGCCGCGCCGTAGTCGGGGCCGAACACCTCGTCGCCGCCGGCCAGGTAGGTGATGTCGAACTGGGTGTTCATCGGGTGCGGTGCCCAGCCGAGGAATACCACCGGCTCCTGCTTCTTGATCGCCCGCGACACCTGCACCAGCATGCCGGCCTCGCTGGACTCGACCATGCGGAAGCCGCCGAGGCCGAACTGGTCGCCCTTGATCATGCCGTCGATCAGCAGGTTGCCGTCGTTACCCGGCTCGATGCCGTAGATCTTGCCGCCGAGCTGGTCCTTGAACTTGGCGATGTCCTGGAAGCTTTTCAGCCCCGCCTCGGCGGCGTAGGTCGGCACCGCCAGGGTGTACTTGGCGCCTTCGAGGTTGGGTTTTTCCAGCACCTTGACCCCGCCGTCCTTGCGGAAGGGCTCGATCACCGCGTCCATCGACGGCGCCCAGTAGCCGAGGAACACGTCGACCTGGCCGTTCTTCACCCCGGTGAAGGCGATCGGCACCGAGGCCATGATCTTGCGCGGCTGGTAGCCCAGGCCTTCGACCAGGGTCATGGCCACGCCGGTGGTGGCGGCGATGTCGGCCCAGCCGATTTCGGCGAAACGCACCTGCTTGCAACTTTCCGGCTCGGCGGCCCAGGCGCCCTGCGCCAGGGCGCAGGTCAGCAGGGCGAGGGCGGCGGAGGTCTTGATCGTGTTCATCTGCGGTTCCCTGTGAGGTGAAATGACGTTTACTGGCGCTGCAGCTTGCCGCTGAACCAGGCAAAGATGCCGCCGCGGGCGGTCTGCTTGGTGCCGAAGCTCTCGGTGATGCGGTCGAGGATGATCGCCAGCAGCACCACGGCCATGCCGCTCTCGAAGCCTAGACCGATGTCGAGACGCTGGATGCTCGCCAGCACGTCGTTGCCCAGGCCGCCGGCGCCGACCATGGAGGCGATGATCACCATCGACAGCGCCATCATGATGGTCTGGTTGACCCCGGCCATGATCGACGGCATGGCGTTGGGCAGTTGCACCTTGAACAGCAGCTGGCGGCCGTTGCAGCCGAACGACTGGCCGGCCTCGATGATTTCCTTGTTGACCTGGCGAATCCCCAGGCTGGTCAGGCGCACCGCCGGCGGCATGGCGAAGATCACCGTGGCGATGATCCCCGGCACGCGGCCGAGGCCGAACAGCATGGCCGCCGGGATCAGGTAGACGAACGCCGGCATGGTCTGCATGAAGTCGAGGATCGGCCGGATCACCAGCGCCACCCGCTCGCTCCTGGCCGCCCAGATGCCCAGCGGGATGCCCAGCAGCAGGCTGATCAGGGTGGCGGAGAAGGTCAGGCCGAGGGTCACCACGGTCTGTTCCCAGAAGCCGGTCATGACGATGAGGATGAACGACACCGCGGTGAAGGCGGCGAAGCGCGCGCCGATGCGCCACAGGCCGAGGCCGACGAAGATGGCGATGAGCAGCCAGGCCGGCGGCAGCATCAGCAGCTGCTCGATGCCTTCGGAGAAGCCGCTGACCAGGCTGCCGACGCTGTCGAAGGCGCCGCTGTAGTTGTCCAGCAGGTGCTGGACGACGTCGTTGACCCAGCTGCCCAGGTCGAGTTTCTTCTCACTCATGGGATTCCCCCTGCAGGCGGGTCAACAGCCGGCCCTTGCTGATGGCGCCGCAGTAATGGCCCTCGGCGTCGACCACCGGGATCGGCCCTTCGTTGTCCACCAGGCGGTCGATGACCTTGTCCAGCGGCATGTTTTCCGGCACCGGCACCACCTGCTTGAGGGCCGTGGTCTCCAGCGGCCGCGGCGTGTCGCCGTCGACCATCAGGGCGATCTTCTCCAGGCTGATGGAACCGCAGAAATTGCGTTGCTCGTCGACGATAAAGGCGTAGTGCTTGTCCAGCGCCTGCAGTTCCTTGCAGATCTTCGCCGCATCCGGCGCCTTGCCGTTGTAGACGTAGGTAGGCACGCTGTCGGCCTTGAGCTGGCCGGCGGTGAGGTAGCGGCTGGTGTCGACGGTGTCGAAGAAGTTGCGCACGTAGTCGTTGGCCGGCTTGTCGATCAGCTCCTGCGGGGTGCCGACCTGGATCAGCTTGCCGCCTTCCATGATGCCGATGCGGCTACCGATGCGCATGGCCTCCTCGATGTCGTGGGAGACGAAGATGATGGTGCGTCGGTGGGTCTTCTGCAGCTCCAGCAGCACGTCCTGCATCTCGCGACGCTTGAGCGGGTCGAGGGCGGAGAAGGCCTCGTCCATGATGATCATCGAGGGGTTCACCGCCAGCGCGCGGGCCAGGCCGACGCGCTGCTGCATGCCGCCGGACAGCTCGTGCGGGTACTTGTGGGCGAAGGTGTCGAGGCCGACCTGCTTGAGCACGTTCATGGCGCGCTGCTCGCGTTCCTTGCGGCCGACGCCGGCCACTTCCAGGCCGAACGCGGCGTTGTCCAGCACGCTGCGCGAGGGCATCAGGGCGAAGGACTGGAAGACCATGCTCATGTCGCGCCGACGCAGGTCGATCAGCTGCGACTGCGGCAGCTTGGCGACGTTCTGTCCGTCGATGTAGACGTCGCCGCCGCTGGGTTCGACCAGGCGGTTGATCAGGCGGATCAGGGTGGACTTGCCGGAGCCGGACAGGCCCATGAGGACGAAGATCTCGCCCTCCTCGACGCTGAACGAGACATCGCTGACGCCGATCACCGCGCCTTTCTCGGCGAGGATCTTCTCCTTGCTCCAACCTTCCTTGAGCAGCTCGATGGCTTCTTGTGGGTTGGGGCCGAAGACCTTGTACAGGTGCTCGACCACGATCTTTCCAGACTGCATGGGACGTTTCCCCTTCAATCGGCATCCTGTTCAGACTGGCACAAGCTGGCGCGCGCCGTCGGGGCGTTCGTCAGGTGCGTCAGACTTCCGATGCCTGTGTGGGTGTGTGCTGAATGTCGGGGGGTTGGCGAGCGAGTTGCGCCGGGATGCGGCAGGGGCGCTCGGGCACGCCGCAGCGCACGCAGGATGGACGCGGTGCGCCCTGTGCGTTGCCCGATCGTGCAGATGAGTGTCCCATGCCTTGCCGTGTTGCAAACCGCTTTCCAAACCCTCTGGCAGTGTTTCGAAACCCAGTCCCTTGGGGGTTCATACGCCGTCCTGGCGCATGCGTGCATCCGAAATTTCTTGTTGGTCCGGCGCCCGTCGGGAGGGCGCCGGCGCTGTCTGTTCTTCGGTCCAGAGGTGTGGGCTCTGGTCTGCCGCCCTGCTGGGCAGTGGCGGCAGCGACGTTATCGGCTGACTCAACGATATAGCCTTGGAGGCCCGGCAATTGTCGATTTGCGACTCTGACGTGTTGCGCCACGACATGCCGTCGTCCGCCGCCGGTTGTCGTGCATTCGCCGCCGGTTCGCTGCGCCTGTGGCCGTTGACTGCAAGCTGCAGCCTTAAAAAACCTTAACAGACTTTTTTAGCCCTTGGCCAAGGCTGCAGGCCGCGCCGGGCCTGATTCGCGGCCCGGCGAGAAGGCTTCAGGCGGCGTATCGCGGGGGCTGCGGCGCCATCGAAAAAAAATGCCGCGAGGGCAATGGACGAGGCGATCGGAGCGTTGCCTGGGCCAAGCGGCCTTGCCGCACGAGCGGCCAACGGCTGCTGCGCCGCGCTCGGCGCGCCGGGCGCTTCAGTGCCCCGGCGACAGGCCGAAGAGGCCGCCGCTGGGTGTGCCGCGCTGGTGGGTCACGCCCGCGAGCCAGGCGGCGATGGTCTGCGGGTTGTTCTCGATCCAGGCCTTGGCCACCCGGCGGCGGTTGGTATTGCCCTCCAGCACCGCGCTCATCAGCTGGTTCTCCGCGGCGATGGTGAAGGTCATGTTGCGCAGCAGCCGCGTCAGGTTCGGGCATTCGGCGCTGAAGCCGCCGCGCGCCACGGTATTGACCTGCGCCGCGCCGAAGTCGGGGCCGAAATACTCGTCGCCGCCGGCCAGGTAGTGCATGCGCAGGCGCTCGTTCATCGGGTGCGGTTCCCAGCCGAGGAACACCGCCCACTTGCCCAGGCGCTGGGCGCGTTCGACGTGATTGAGCATGCCGCTCTCGCTGGACTCCACCAGGCTGAAGCCGCGCAGGCCGAAGCGGTCGTCGCGGATCATCGCCTTGACCATCTCGTTGCCCTCGTTGCCGGGCTCGATGCCGAAGATCTGCCCGCCGAGCTGCTCCTTGAACTTGTGGATATCGGCGAAATCCTGCAACCCGGCCTCGTAGCCGGGGGCCAGCACCGCCAGGGTGTAGCGCACGGCCGGCAGGTTGGTGTGCAGCAGCTCGATCCGGCCGCTGTCCAGGTGTGCCTGGATCAGTTCGGCTTGTGCCGGCATCCAGTTGCCGAGGAACACGTCCATCCGGCCTTCGGCGAGGGCGCGGTAGGTCTCCGGCAGCGACAGGCGCTTGATCTGGGTGCGGTAGCCGAGTTCGCCGAGCACCAGGCGGGCCACCGCGGTGGTCATGGTGATGTCGGTCCAGCCGACGTCGGGCAGGCGCACCAGCTCGCAGCGAGCGGCCTCGGTGGCGTGCAGGCTGCTGGAGCCGAGCAGGGTGAGCGCGAGCAGCCAGTGTGCGAGTCTGTTCATGGATCGTCCTTGCCTGGTTGGGGAGCGGCTTGGCCTGGCGGGCGTGCACGCCAGTACAGCGCAAGCCGCGCCGCCGAGGAGGGCGCAATGCGACCTCGACATGCCGAAAACAGACCGGCCTCGCTCTACTTCCTGTATCCATGCAGTCGGCGACGACGACGCGTTTGGACAAGCCCGAGTCGGTGTCAGGCGTGGTCGGGGCGCCGAAACCCCGATCATGGGCGCCGACTCAATCCAACGAGGTTGCCGCCGTGGCCATCAGCGTATTCGACCTGTTCAAGATCGGCATCGGGCCGTCCAGCTCGCACACCGTGGGGCCGATGCGCGCCGCCGCGCTGTTCGTCGAGGCGCTGCGCGAGCGCCAGCTGCTGGCGCGGGTGCGGCGCATCGAAGTGCGCCTGTACGGCTCGCTGTCGGCCACCGGCGTCGGCCACGGCAGCGACCGTGCGGTGATCATGGGCCTGATGGGCGAGTGGCCGGATCGCATCGACCCGGCGCAGATCGCCCCGCGCATCGCCACGCTGCTCGAGCGCGGCGAGCTGCTGCTCGACGGCCGCCTGCCGGTCGCCTTCGACTGGGCGCGCGACATGCGCCTGCTGGAGGAAAACCTGCCCTACCACCCCAACGCCATGAC
>NZ_RFFK01000009.1 GCF_003696305.1 Pseudomonas sp. AOB-7
TGGCCTGCCACTGGGCGGTTTTCGGGTTGGTCATGACAACACCTTTTATTACGCGGGTCGCCGGCGGCGGCCCGATGAAATCGATGGCAACGGGCGCGGCCAGCCGCGCCCGCCCCGGTCACACCGACAGCAGCAGGAACTCGCGCTCCCAGGAGCTGATCACGCGCTTGAAGTTCTCGTGCTCGGCGCGTTTCACCGCGACATAGCCGCGCATGAACTTCTCGCCCAGGTACTTCTCGGCGGCCTTGCACGCCTCCATGCGCTCCAGCGCCGCCTCGATGGTCAACGGCAGACGCAGGTTGCGCCGCTCGTAGCCGCGGCCCTTGACCGGCGCGCTGGGCTTGATGCCCTCGACCATGCCGATGTAGCCGCACAGCAGGGAGGCGGCCAGCACCAGGTAGGGGTTGGCGTCGGCGCCGGCCAGGCGGTTCTCCACCCGGCGGTTCTGCGGCCCGGCTTCCGGCACGCGCAGGCCCACGGTGCGGTTCTCCTCGCCCCACTCAACGTTCACCGGCGCCGAGGTGTCGGGCAGGAAGCGGCGGAACGAGTTGACGTTCGGCGCGAACAGCGGCAGCACCTCGGGGATGTACTTCTGCAGGCCGCCGATGTGATGCATGAACAGCTCGCTCATGGTGCCGTCGTCGTTGGAGAAGATGTTCTTGCCGGTCTTGATGTCCACCACGCTCTGGTGGATGTGCATGGCGCTGCCCGGCTGGTCGGTGATCGGCTTGGCCATGAAGGTCGCCGCCACGTCGTGCTTGAGCGCGGCCTCGCGCATGGTGCGCTTGAACACGGTGATCTGGTCGGCCAGGTGCAGGGCCTCGCCGTGACGGAAGTTGATTTCCATCTGCGCCGGGCCGTCTTCGTGGATCAGCGTGTCGAGGTCCAGATCCTGCAGCTCGCACCAGTCGTAGACGTCCTCGAACAGCGGATCGAATTCGTTGGCGGCGTCGATGGAGAACGACTGCCGGCCCACTTCCGGGCGCCCGGAGCGGCCCATCGGCGCCACCAGCGGGAAGTCCGGGTCGCTGTTGCGCTTGGTCAGGTAGAACTCCATCTCCGGCGCGACGATCGGCCGCCAGCCCTTGTCGGCGTAGAGCTTGAGCACGTTCTTGAGGATGTTGCGCGGCGACAGCTCGATCGGGTTGCCCTGCTTGTCGAAGGTGTCGTGGATCACCATCGCGGTCGGCTCGATGGCCCAGGGCACGAGGAACACGGCGTTCTCGTCGGGGCGGCAGAACATATCGATGTCCGCCTCGTCGAGCAGCTCGTAATAGATGTCGTCCTCGACGTAGTCGCCGGTCACGGTCTGCAGCAGCACGCTCTCGGGGAGGCGCATGCCCTTCTCGTCGAGGAACTTGTTGGTCGGCGAGATCTTGCCGCGGGCAATGCCGGTCAGGTCGCTGACCAGGCATTCGACTTCGGTGATTTTGCGTTCTTTCAGCCAGCTCGTGAGCTGGTCTAGCTTGGTACTCATAGAGACCTCAGGGTTGGAGAATCCGACTAGGTATAGTCGGTTCAGCGTTGCCCCGCCCTCTCCCTGCAAGCCTCACCAAAGGCCTGGAAGATGGCGAGATAATTCGGATTGGATGCTACCTGCCACTCGGGGTGCCATTGCACCCCCAGCGCGAAGCTTTTTGCACCTTCGACGGAAAAAGCTTCGACCAACCCGTCGGGCGCCAGAGCTTCTACGCGAAGGCCCGGCGCCAGACGTGCAACGCCCTGGCCATGAATGGAATTGATCTGGAACTCGCGCGGCAAGCCGATGCCGTCGAGCAGCCCGCCGGGCTGCACCTGCAGTGCATGGCGCGGGCCGTACTGCACCTCGACCGGCTGCTCCTTCGGCTCGCGGTGATCCAGCAGCCCTGGGATCTCGTGCACGCGCTGGTGCAAGGTGCCGCCGAAGGCCACGTTGATTTCCTGGAAGCCGCGGCAGATGCCCAGCAGCGGCACGCCGGCGTCGAGCGCCGCGCGGATCAGCGGCAGCGTGGTGGCATCGCGTGCGCTATCGTGCAAGGTACCGGGTGCGCTGGCGGCGCCAGCGTAATGATGAGGTTCGACGTTGGACGGCGAGCCGGTGAACAGCAGGCCGTCGAGCTGTTCGAGCAGCTGCGGCAGCGCCAGCAGCTCGCCGAGTGCCGGCACGATCAGCGGCATGCCACCGGCGCCGACCACTACCGCGCGCAAATACTTGTCGCCAGCAGTGTGATAGAGGTTGTGACCGATCTGCTTGGTGCAGGCACTGACGCCGACTATCGGCAGGCGAGACATGAGACACCCGTTTTATTGCTGTTATGGGTTTGAGCCGAGCTTAGCCTTGTTCATTTTTTTACACAATAGCCCTGTAAAAAATTGAACACACCCGACTGAGCACCCCGGCCGGCCAGGCGTTTCAGCCAGGAGCAATGCCCTGAAACGCCCCAAAACTGGCCGTGCAGCCCTCTTTTAGGGCATCATAGGGCTCTCTTGACAGCCATGGGTGTTTCCGATTGACTCACACCCATGCAGTTGCATGATTGATATTTTTAACAATAAAGGTGTTGCATCATGTCGGTACCCCCGCGTGCCGTTCAGCTTAACGAAGCGAACGCGTTCCTTAAGGAACATCCTGAGGTCCTGTTCGTCGACCTTCTTATTGCAGATATGAACGGCGTGGTGCGCGGCAAGCGCATCGACCGTAACGCCCTGCACAAGGTGTACGAGAAAGGCATCAACCTGCCGGCGTCGCTGTTCGCCCTCGACATCAATGGCGCCACCGTGGAAAGCACCGGCCTGGGCCTGGACATCGGCGATGCCGACCGCATCTGCTTCCCCATCCCCAATACCCTGTGCAACGAACCCTGGCAGAAGCGCCCCACCGCGCAGCTGCTGATGACCATGCACGAACTGGATGGCACCCCCTTCTTCGCCGACCCGCGCGAAGTGCTGCGCCAGGTGGTGCAGAAGTTCGACGACATGGGCCTGAAGATCTGCGCCGCCTTCGAGCTGGAGTTCTACCTGATCGACCAGGAGAACGTGAACGGCCGGCCGCAGCCGCCGCGCTCGCCGATCTCCGGCAAGCGCCCGCATTCGACCCAGGTGTACCTGATCGACGACCTCGACGAATACGTCGACTGCCTGCAGGACATGCTCGAAGCCGCCAAGGAGCAGGGCATCCCGGCCGACGCCATCGTCAAGGAAAGCGCCCCGGCGCAGTTCGAGGTCAACCTGCACCACGTCGAGGACGCCATCAAGGCCTGCGACTACGCGCTGCTGCTCAAGCGCCTGATCAAGAACATCGCCTACGACCACGAGATGGACAGCACCTTTATGGCCAAGCCCTACCCGGGCCAGGCCGGCAACGGCCTGCACGTACACATCTCGCTGCTGGACAAGAAGACCGGCAAGAACATCTTCGCCGCCGACGACCCGCTGCAGAACCAGCCGCTGCGCCACGCCATCGGCGGCATTCTCGACACCATGGCCGCGAGCATGGCCTTCCTCTGCCCCAACGTGAACTCCTACCGCCGCTTCGGCGCGCAGTTCTACGTGCCCAACGCGCCGAGCTGGGCGCTGGACAACCGCACCGTGGCCGTGCGCGTGCCCACCGGCAGCGCCGACGCCGTGCGCATCGAACACCGGGTGGCCGGCGCCGACGCCAACCCCTACCTGATGCTGGCCTCGATCCTCGCCGGCATCCACCACGGCCTGACCAACCAGATCGACCCGGGCGAGCCGATCGAAGGCAACTCCTACGAGCAGCTCGAGCAGAGCCTGCCGAACAACCTGCGCGACGCGCTGCGCGAGCTGGACGACAGCGAGGTGCTGAACAAGTACATCAGCCCGGACTACATCGACATCTTCGTCGCCTGCAAGGAAGCCGAGCTGCAGGAGTTCGAGACCACCATCTCCGACCTCGAGTACAACTGGTACCTGCATACCGTCTGATGCAATGCCCGACGCCGGCCCTAGTGCCGGCGTTGTTTTGTCTGCCACCCACGCTCTGCCGAACCGCCCGCGCCATGCGCAGCGGCGAAGCCATGCCTCGAGGAGGTCGTCATGTTTCGCGTTCTCGCTCCGCTACTGCTGGCCCTGGCTCCCGGACTGACGGCCGCCGCCGACAGCATCCGCGTCTACAACTGGAACGACTACATCGCCCCGCAGGTGCTGGAGAGTTTCACCCGTGACACCGGCATCGCCGTGGAGTACCGCACCTTCAGCAGCGCCGAGGAACTGGCCAACGCCCTGGCCAGCGGCGAGTCCATCGACGTCGCGGTGCCCTCGCACAACGACCTGCCGGCGCTGATTGCCGCCGGCGGCATCCAGCCGCTGGACCTGCGCCTGCTGCCCAACCGCAGACACCTGGACAAGCAGCTGCTGAGCAAGCTGGCCGCGGTCGACCCGCAGAACCGCCACGCCGTGCCCTACCTGTGGGGCGCGGTGGGCCTGGCGATCAACGTGCCGCAGGCCGAGGCCGCCTACGGCGGGCCGCTGCCGGACAGCTGGAGCCTGCTGTTCGACCCCGCGCAGAGCGCGCGCCTGGCCAGCTGCGGCGTCAGCGTGCTGGACGCCCCGGACGAGACCCTGGCGCTGCTGCTCAACTACCAGGGCCGCAGCCTGGCGCGCAGCGCGCCGAGCCGCATCGAGCGCGCCGGCAACCTGCTCGACGGTCTGCGCCCGCACCTGCGCTACGTTGACAGCGAACGCTATATCGACGACCTCAGCCACGGCCGCCTGTGCCTGGCCATGGCCTGGGTCGGCGACGCCCTGGCCGCCGCCGACGCCGGCCAGCCGGTGCGCTTCCTGGTGCCAGAGGAAGGCTCGGTGCTGTTTATCGACAACCTGGTGATCCCTGCCAGCGCGCGGCGCGCCGACCTGGCCCATCGTTTCATCGACTACCTGATGCAGCCGCAGGTGGCCGCGCTGATCACCGCCGAGACCCTCTACCCCAACGGCAACGCCGATTCCGCGCAGTTCCTCGACGCCGCCCTGCTCAACCAGCCCGGGCTCTATCCGGACCAGGACACCAAGCGCCGCCTGCACGCCCTGGAGGTGCTGCCGGAGAAACACGCCGAAGTGCGCGACCGGGTCTGGCAGCGCTTTCGCGCCGGCGGCTGAAGGGCTGGCGCTGAAGCCAGGCGCGGCCAAGGCGCATTGCGGTGGCGAACGACTTGCCTCGGCAGCGCCGCCTGGCATCCAATAGCGCCTCCTTGCCCCAGGAGTTCGCCATGTCGCGCCCCGCCAGCCCCCGCAAACCGCGCGCCAGCAGCCAGGCGCGGATCGCCGTGATCCTCCAGGCCGCACGCGCGCTGCTGGCCGAACAGGGCGTGGCCAACCTGTCGATCTATGCCGTGGCCGAGCGTGCGGCGATTCCGCCGTCCTCGGTCTACCACTTCTTCGCCAGCGTGCCGGCGCTGCTCGAAGGCCTCACCGCCGACGTCCACGCCGCCTTCCGCGCCTGCCTGCAGCAGCCGGTGGAACACGCCGCGCTGCGCAGCTGGCACGACCTGTCGCGCCTCGTCGAGCAGCGCATGCTGGCGATCTACGCCGCCGACGCCGCTGCGCGTCAGCTGATCCTCGCCCAGCACGGCCTGGCCGAGGTGACCCAGGCCGACCGCCAGCACGACGTGGAACTGGGGCGACTGATGCAGGCGCTGTTCGAGCGCCACTTCCCCCTGCCGCAACTGCCGAGCGATATCGAGGTGTTCGCCCTGGCCATGGAGCTGGGCGACCGCGTCTACGCCCGCTCGGTGCAGCTGCACGGCGCCATCACCCCGCGCCTGGCCGAGGAAGGCATGCGCGTGTTCGACGCCTACCTCGGCCTCTACCTGCCCGCCGCCCTGCCGAAACGCCCCGCGCCGCTTACCTAGGGTGTCGCGGGGCCGCCTAGGCCGCGCCACCGCTGACAATTGACCTGCTGCGCACGGCGCGCCATAGCCCTGCAGGGGCGCATTTGTTCACGCACGACCTTGGCCCGGCGCGCGGCCCTGTTCGCGGATTACTCCGCGTCTCCCCAAGCGGGCTCGGCCAGGAACCAGATTGACGGATACTAATCCGATAAAAATCCGAAATATTTTGCCTTTCCTGCCTTATCAATCTTCTAAATTCGATTTTTATCGGATATAAATCGAGCATCTCGCCATGATCGATGTTCTGCCATGGCTTCCCGAGCAGGCCTCCGCTAGCCCGGAGCCGCCTGCCCACAAGTCCAAGAGGTGCTGTATGTCCCGTATCGTCACCGTCGCCGCGACCCAGATGGCCTGTTCCTGGGATGTCGCCGGCAATATCGCCAACGCCGAGAAGCTGGTGCGCCAGGCCGCCGCCCGGGGTGCGCAGATCATCCTGATCCAGGAGCTGTTCGAGACCCCCTACTTCTGCCAGAAGCCCAATGCCGACTACACCCAGCTGGCCACCCCGGCAGAGGAAAACCCGGCGATCCTGCACTTCCAGAAGGTCGCCGCCGAACTGCGAGTGGTGCTGCCGATCAGCTTCTTCGAGCGCGCCGGCCGCGCCCGCTTCAACAGCATCGCGATCATCGACGCCGACGGCAGCAACCTCGGGATTTATCGGAAAAGCCATATCCCGGACGGCCCCGGCTACCACGAGAAGTACTACTTCAACCCGGGCGATAGCGGCTTCAAGGTGTGGGACACCGCCTACGCCAGGATCGGCGTCGGCATCTGCTGGGACCAGTGGTTCCCCGAATGCGCGCGCAGCATGGCGCTGCTGGGCGCGGAGATCCTGTTCTACCCCACCGCCATCGGCAGCGAGCCGCACGATCCCGCCATCAACTCGCGCGAGCACTGGCAGCGCGTGCAGCAGGGCCACGCCGGCGCCAACCTGATGCCGCTGGTGGCCAGCAACCGCATCGGCCGCGAGGAGCAGGACGGCTATGCCATCAGCTTCTACGGCAGCTCCTTTATCGCCAACCAGTTCGGCGAGAAGGTCGAGGAGCTGGATCAGAGCGAGGAAGGCGTGCTGGTGCACAGCTTCGATCTGACCGAGCTGGAGAAGGTGCGCAGCGCCTGGGGCATATTCCGCGACCGCCGGCCGAACCTATACTGGCCGCTGGCGACCCTCGACGGCGAGAGCCTCTCCGAGTAACCCCCATACCTTCGCCGGTGCGCACGACGCACCCTACGGATCGAACCATGACCACCCTGAACAGCACTCCTCGCGCCGACGGTTTCCGCATGCCGGCGGAATGGGAACCCCACAGCCAGACCTGGATGGTCTGGCCCGAACGCCCGGACAACTGGCGCCTCGGCGGCAAGCCGGCGCAGGCCGCCTTCGCCGCGGTGGCCCGCGCCATCGCCGAGTTCGAACCGGTGACCGTCTGCGTGTCCGCCGCGCAGTACGAGAACGCCCGCGCGCGCCTGGATCACGCGCGCATCCGCCTGGTGGAAATCACCACCGACGACGCCTGGGTGCGCGACACCGGGCCGACCTTCGTCACCAACGCCAGCGGCGAAGTGCGCGGCGTGGACTGGACCTTCAACGCCTGGGGCGGCTTCGACGGCGGCCTGTACTGGCCCTGGCAGCGCGACGACCAGGTGGCGCGCAAGATCCTCGAGATCGAAGGCTGCAAGCGCTATCGCACCGAGGGTTTCGTGCTCGAGGGCGGCTCGATCCACGTCGACGGCGAAGGCACCCTGATCACCACAGAGGAATGCCTGCTCAACCAGAACCGCAACCCGCACCTCTCCCGCGAACAGATCGAGGCGCAGCTAGCGGAGCAGCTGGCCATCGATACGGTGATCTGGCTGCCGGACGGCCTGTACAACGACGAGACCGACGGCCACGTCGACAACTTCTGCTGCTACGTGCGCCCCGGCGAGGTGCTGCTGGCCTGGACCGAGGATCAGAACGATCCCAACTACCCGCGCTGCCAGGCCGCCATGCGCGTGCTGGAAAGCGCGCGCGACGCCAAGGGTCGCCAGCTGATCGTGCACAAGATGCCGATCCCCGGGCCGATCCACGCCACTGAGGAAGAGTGCGCCGGCGTCGACGCCGCCGAAGGCAGCCAGGCACGCGATCCGTCGATCCGCCTGGCCGGCTCCTACGTCAACTTCCTCATCGTCAACGGCGGCATCGTCGCGCCGAGCTTCGACGACGCCAAGGACGCCGAGGCCCGCGCCATCCTCGAGCAGGTCTTCCCCGCGCACCGCGTGGTGATGGTGCCCGGCCGCGAGATCCTCCTCGGCGGCGGCAATATCCACTGCATCACTCAGCAGCAGCCGGCGCCGCAAGGGCGCTGAAGCGTCGGGCGGGCCGCGCTCAGCGGCCCGCCTGCAACGCCCGCCTGGTACTCAGCGGATCCAGCTGGCGCAGCGCCTGGTAGTGGCTGACGAACACCTGGCCGCCGAAACGCTGGAGAAAGTCCGAGCGGCCGAGCTGGTCCATCACCGGCCCCTTGACCTCCGACAGGTGCAGCTGCACCCCGGCGGCGCGCAGGCGCTCGGCGATGGCCTCCAGCGACTCCAGGGCGCTGGCGTCGATCAGGTTGATCCCCGGGCACATCAGCACCAGGTGACGCACCTGCGGCCGCGCGGCGACCAGCGCGGCGACGCGGTCCTCGAGATAACGCGCATTGGGAAAATACAGGCTCTCGTCGACCCGCAGCGACAGCACGCTGGGGCTCTCGATCACCTGGAAGCGCTCGACGTTGCGAAAGTGCTCGCTGCCCGGCACCTGGCCGACCACCGCGATATGCGGGCGGCTGGTGCGCCAGAGAAACAGCAGCAGCGACAGGCCGACGCCGAGGACGATGCCGGTCTCGACGCCGAGCAGCAGCACCGCGGCCAGGGTCGCCGCCTGCGCCGCGCCGTCCTGCCGCGAATAGCGCCAGGTGCGCGCCAGCCCGCGCAGGTCGATCAGCCCCCACACCGCGACGACGATGATCGCCGCCAGCGCCGCCTGCGGCAGCCGCTGCAGCAGCGGCGCCAGCAGCAGCGCGCCGAGGGCGATGCCGACGGCGCTGAACACCCCGGCCATGGGCGTCCGCGCGCCGGCCTCGAAGTTGACCTGGGAACGGGCGATGCCGCCGGTCACCGGCAGGCCGCCGCTGAAGGCCGCCGCCAGGTTGGCCGCGCCGAGGCCGAGCAGCTCGCTGTCCGGCTCGATACGCTGGCGCCGCCTGGCCGCCAGGGTCTGCGCCACCGCCATCGACTCGACGAAGCCCACCAGGCTGATCAGCAGCGCCGCCGGCAGCAGCTGCCGCGCCAGCTCGAGATCCAGCGACGGCAGGCTCGGTGCCGGCAGGCCGGCGGCGATGCTGCCGACCACCCGCACGCCGCGCTCATCCAGTTGCCACAGCCAGACCGCGCCGGTGGCCAGGATCATCGCCAGCACCGGCGCCGCCCGGCTCAGGTTGCCGGCCCAGGCCTGGTCCAGGCCGCAGCGTTGCAACAGCGGCGGCAAGCCGCGCCGCGCCCAGAACAGCAGCACCAGGCAGCCGACGCCGAGCAGCAGGGTCGGCCCGTGACTGACCGGCAGGCCCCGCGCCAGCGCCGGCAGCAGTTGGCCCAGGGTCGCGCCGGCGGCGGCGATGCCGAGCAGCGGCGCCAGCTGGCCGAGGACGATCAGCAGGGCGGCGCCGCTGATAAAGCCGGAGATCACCGGATGGCTGAGAAAGTTGGCGATAAAGCCCAGGCGCAGCAGCGCCATGCCACAGAGCAGCCCGCCGGACAGCAGCGCCAGCAGCAGGGCGGCGCCGGCGTACTCGGCGCTGCCGGCGGGAAACAGCGGCTGCAGGGCCGCCGCGGTCATCAGCGAGACCACCGCCACCGGGCCCACGGCCAGGGTGCGGCTGCTGCCGAACAGGGCATAGGCCAGCAACGGCAGCATGCTGGCGTAGAGCCCGGCAGCCGGTGGCAGGCCGGCGAGCATGGCGTAGGCCAGGCTCTGCGGGATCAGCAGCAGGGTGACGATCAGCGCCGCCAGGGCATCGCCGGCCGCGGTCTGCCGATCGTAGTGCCGGCCCCACTCCAGCCAGGGCAGCCAACGGCGCAGCGACGAGGCTTTCATAGGCGGTCCAGGGGAATCTTCAGGTAGCGCACGCCGTTGTCCTCGGCCGGCGGCAGCTGCCCGGCGCGCATATTGACCTGCACCGCCGGCAGCATCAGGGTCGGCACCTCCAGCGTGGCATCGCGCGCCTGGCGCATGGCGACGAAGGCGTCCTCGCCGATGCCCTCGTGCACGTGCAGGTTGTGCGCGCGCTGCTCGGCCACCGTGGTCTCGCAGCAGAAATCGGCGCGCCCCGGCGCCTTGTAGTCGTGGCAGAGAAACAGGCGGGTGGCGTCCGGCAGTTCGAACAGGCGGCGGATCGAACGGTACAGGGTGCGTGCATCGCCGCCGGGAAAATCGCAGCGCGCCGTGCCGTAGTCCGGCATGAACAGGGTGTCGCCGACGAAGACGGCGTCGCCGATCACGTAGCTCATGCAGGCCGGCGTGTGCCCCGGGGTGTGCAGGGCGAAGGCCTCGATGGCGCCGATCTGGAAGCGCTCGCCGTCGCGCAGCAGGCGGTCGAACTGGGAACCGTCGGTGGCGAATTCGCGGCCGGCGTTGAACAGCTGGCCGAAGGTGCTCTGCACCTGGGTGATGCGCTCGCCGATGGCCAGCCGGCCGCCCAGCTCGCGCTGCAGGTAGGGCGCGGCCGACAGATGGTCGGCGTGCACATGGGTTTCCAGCAGCCAGTCCACCGTCAGGCCCTGCTCGCGCACATGGGCGACGATGCGGGCGGCGCCGGCATGCGAGGTACGCCCGGCGGCCGGGTCGTAGTCCAGCACCGAATCGACGATGGCGCAGCGGCGGCTGGACGGGTCGGCGACCACGTAGCTGTAGGTGAAGGTGGCGGGATCGAAGAAGGGGGTGATGACGGGCGACATGCCGGCTCCCGGGCGGACGACGGCGAGTCGCCCGCCCCCTGCGATTCAGGATTTGGATTTACAAGTATTGACGCCTAACAGCGGATAGGCCGGACAGAAGCGGAAGATTCCGCTGGCCAGCGGCAGCAGGCCGATCCAGCCCCACAGGCCGATCACGCCGGACAGGCTGAGGCCGATCAGGATCAGCCCGGCGGCGATGCGTAGGCTGCGGTCGAGGTTCCCTACGTTGCGTTGCATGATGACCTCCTCGGTCAGTGGCCGCGCCGGCCCTCCAGCGCGGCAAAGATCAGCATCCCGGCGAGCAGCGCGGCGACGAACAGCGGTGCCTGCCAGTGCCCGCTGAGCAGGATGGCCACGGCCGGCCCCGGGCAAATGCCGGCGATGCCCCAGCCGAGGCCGAACAGCAGGCTGCCGCCGACCAACCGGACATCCAGCTCGCGCCGCCTCGGCAATTGCATGGCGCCGCCCAGCAGCGCGCGGGAACGCCTGCCCGCCAGGTGCAGGGGCAGGGCCGCGACGGCGATGGCGCCGGCCATCACCAGCGCCAGCGAGGGGTCCCAGGCGCCGGCCAGGTCGAGGAAGGCCAGCACCTTGGCCGGGTTGGCCATGCCGGCCAGCAACAACCCCAGGCCGAACAGCAGGCCGCAGGCGAATGCACTGAGTCTGGCCATGTTCAGCCCCCCAACAGATGACGCAGGACAAACACCGTGGCGAAACCCGCGGCCATGAAGCACAGGGTCGCCACCAGCGAGCGCGGCGACAGGCGGGCAATCCCGCATACGCCATGGCCGCTGGTGCAACCGCTGGCGTAGCGGGTGCCAATCCCCACCAGCAGGCCGGCGCCGATCAGCCCGAGGGCGCCGCTGTCGAACTCGATCGCCGGCAGGGCGGCGAACAGGCCCCACAGCACGGGCGCGACCAGCAGCCCGAGGAGAAACAGCGCCGCCTCGCCACGGCCCTGCGCGCCCGGCTGCAGCAGGCTGCCGAGCAGGCCGCTGATGCCGGCGATGCGGCCGTTGGCCAGGGCGAAGATGGCCGCCGCCAGGCCGATCAGCGCGCCGCCGGCCAGCGCGCTCCAGGGTGTGAAGGCGTTCCAGTCGATGCTCATTGCTCCTGGCCCTCGCAGAACAGCCGGTACAGCGTCTCGATCACCGCCAGCGCCGCCGGGCTGCTGATGCGGTAATGGATCTGCTTGCCGTCGCGGCGGGTTGCCACTAGGCCTTCGCGGCGCAGCACGGCCAGCTGCTGCGACAGGGTCGGCTGCTGGATGCCGAGCAGCGCCTCCAGCTCGCTGACGTTGCGCTCGCCCTGGGCCAGCTGGCACAGCAGCAGCAGGCGGTCCGGGTTGGCCAGGGCCTTGAGCAGCTGGCCGGCGGCGTCGGCATTGGCGCGCAGCTGCTGGATATCGAGGGCGTCGGTCATGGCTACACCTTAGACAAATACAATATGTATTTTTATATATTGTATTTTTGAAGAGTGTTAGCCAAGGCGACCAACGGTCAAGACGCAGCCTGGATGTACCGCCATAAACGCAAAAACCCGCCGAAGCGGGTTCTCTGGGCGTTGCCGCCGATCAGGAATCGGCGTCGGCAGCGGCCTGGTAGGCGGCGGCGTCGAGCAGCTTGTTCAGCTCGCCGGCATCGCTCGGCTTGAGCTTGAAGAACCAGCTGCCGTAGGGGTCGCTGTTGACGCTCTCGGGGCTGTCGGCCAGCGCCTCGTTGATCGCGATCACCTCGCCGCCGATCGGCGCGTAGATGTCGGAGGCGGCCTTGACCGACTCCACCACCCCGGCTTCCTGGCCGGCGTCCAGCTGCTTGCCGAGCTCCGGCAGCTCGATGAACACCACATCACCGAGGGCTTCCTGGGCGTGGTCGGAAATGCCCACGGTCACGCTGCCGTCGGCCTCCAGGCGCGCCCACTCGTGGCTGGCGGCGTAACGCAGATCGGCGGGAATATTGCTCATGTGTCGTTCCTCGTAAGCGATGACGGCAAGCGGGCCGTCAGGACAATTTAGCAGGCCGCGGCGGGAGCGAAAGCCGGCGCCGTGGCCCGATGAATCAGATCAGGGTTTTGCCGTTACGTACAAAGCTCGGCTTGACCACCCGCACCGGGTACCACTTACCACGGATTTCCACTTCGGCGCGCTCGCCGGTGGCCGCCGGCACGCGGGCCAGGGCGATGGACTTGTTCAGCGTCGGCGAGAAGCTGCCGCTGGTGATCTCGCCGTCGCCGATGCCCTCGACGCGCACCACCTGATGCGCGCGCAGCACACCGCGCTCCTCCAGCACCAGGCCGACCAGCTTGCTCGGGCAACCGGCGGCGCGCTGCGCCTCCAGTGCGGCGCGGCCGATGAAGTCGCGCGCGGCCGGCTCCCAGGCGATGGTCCAGGCCAGGTTGGCGGCCAGCGGCGAGACGCTCTCGTCCATGTCCTGGCCGTAGAGGTTCATTCCCGCCTCCAGGCGCAGGGTGTCGCGCGCGCCGAGGCCGATGGGGGCGATGCCGGCGCCGACCAGTTCGTTGAGGAAGGCGACGACTTCGCTGGCCGGCAGGATGATCTCCAGGCCGTCCTCGCCGGTGTAGCCGGTGCGGGCGATAAACCAGTCGCCCTCGGGCAGGCCCTGGAACGGCTTGAGTTCGTGGATCAGCGCAGCGCGCGCCTGGGTCACCAGCTCGGCGACGCGGGCGCGGGCGCGCGGGCCCTGGATGGCGAGCATGGCCAGGTCGCGGCGCTCGCGCAGCTCGACGGCGAAATCGCCGGCCTGGGCGTGCATCCAGGCCAGGTCCTTGTCGCGGGTGCCGGCGTTGACCACCAGGCGATAGCCCTGCTCCTGGGAAGCAGAGCTGGTGAGGTAGACGATCAGGTCGTCGATCACCCCGCCCTGCTCGTTGAGCATGGCGCTGTACAGCGCCTTGCCGGCGCCCTCCAGGCGCGCCACGTCGTTGGCCAGCAGGCGCTGCAGATAGGCCTGCGCCTGGCTGCCGGCGACGTCCACCACGCACATGTGCGAGACGTCGAACACGCCGCACTCGCGGCGCACCTGATGATGCTCCTCCACCTGCGAGCCGTAGTGCAGCGGCATGTCCCAGCCGCCGAAATCGACCATCTTGGCGCCTAGCGCCAGATGCAGGTCATAGAGGGGGGTACGCTGTCCCATGGGTGTCTCCTTCCGGGCTTGGCGAAGCGATTCAGAGCACCTAGAAGCTACCTGCGTTGCCATTGCTGCGTTGAAAGCAGGTTCGAAATGCTCATGTACAAAAGTACATTCCGCTTTCTCTCCCGCTTTACTCACTGGTGCTCGCCCTTCGGGCCAGCCTTACGGCTGTTACTCCCGCTGGTCGTTGCGCCTTGCACTGGCGGCCTCGGCTACGCTTCTAGACGAATCTTGCCGGGTTACCCGGCTCGCGAATGGCGCGCATTGTAGCCGCAAGGTCGGCAGGGGTCATCCTGACCGAAGGTCGCCCTCGGTTAGCCGATCCGCCGCGCCGAACGGCGGATCAGCAGGATCACCGGCAGCAGGCCGACCAGTATCAGGGTCAGCGCCGGCAACGCTGCGCGCGCCCATTCGCCTTCGCTGGTCATCTCGAATACCCGCACCGACAGGGTGTCCCAGCCGAAGGGGCGCATCAGCAGGGTGGCCGGCATTTCCTTGAGCACGTCGACGAACACCAGCAGCGCAGCGGACAGGGTGCCCGGCAGCAGCAGCGGCAGATAGACCCGCAAGAACAGGCCGACGCCGCCGACGCCGAGGCTGCGCGAGGCCTCCGGCAGCGACGGGCGGATGCGCGCCAGGCTGGTTTCCAGCGGGCCGAAGGCCACCGCCATGAAGCGGATCAGGTAGGCCACCAGCAGCGCCGCCAGGCTGCCCAGCAACAGCGGCTTGCCGGCGCCGCCCAGGGCGCCGGACAGCGGAATCACCAGTTCGCGGTCGAGGAAGCTGAACGCCAGCATGATCGCCACCGCCAGCACCGAGCCCGGCAGGGCGTAGCCGATATTGCCCAGGGCCACGCCGACGCGCACCCCGCGGGTCGGCGCCTGGCGCCGGGCGAAGGCCAGCAGCATGGCCACCGCGACCGTGATCAGCGCCGCCATGCCGCCCAGGTAGAGGCTGTGCAGGATCAGCCCGGCGTAGCGCTCGTCGAGGTCGAAGCGGCCGCGCTGCCAGAACCACACCAGCAGCTGCAGCAGCGGAATGACGAAGGCGCAGGCGAACACCAGGCCGCACCAGGCGCTGGCGGCGAACGCCTGCCAGCCGTGCAGCTGGTACAGCGCCTGGCCGCGCGGGCGTTCGTTGGCCGGCCGCGCGGCACCGCGGGCGCGGCGCTCGCCATAGAGCACCAGGGCCACGGCCAGCAGCAGCAGGCTGGCCAGCTGGGTGGCGCTGGTCAGGCTGTAGAAGCTGTACCAGGTCTTGTAGATGGCGGTGGTGAAGGTGTCGAAGTTGAACACCGACACCGCGCCGAAATCGGCCAGGGTCTCCATGATCGCCAGGGCCAGGCCAGCGCCGATGGCCGGCCGCGCCATGGGCAGGGCGACGCGCCAGAAGGCCTGCCAGGGACTCTGCCCGAGCACCCGCGCGGCCTCCATCAGGCCCTTGCCCTGGGCCAGGAAGGCGCCGCGGGCGAGCAGGTAGACGTAGGGGTAGAACACCAGCACCAGGACGATGATCACCCCGCCGGTGGAGCGCACCCGCGGCAGGCGCAGGCCGCTGCCGAACCACTCGCGCAGCAGGCTCTGCAGCGGCCCGGCGAAATCCAGCAGGCCGACGAAGACGAAGGCCAGCACATAGGCGGGAATGGCGAAGGGCAGCATCAGCGCCCAGTCTAGCCAGCGCCGCCCGGGAAACTCGCAGAGGCTGGTGAGCCAGGCCAGGCTGACGCCGAGCAGGGTCACGCCGATGCCGACGCCGAGTACCAGGGTCAGGGTATTGCCGATCAGCCGCGCCATCTGCGTCTGCCACAGGTGCGCCCAGATCTGCGTGTCCACCTCGTGCCAGCTGAGCAGCAGCACCGACAGCGGCAACAGCACCAGCAGGGCAACGGCGAAGACGATGGGGTACCAGCGACGCTGGACGGGATGCGGCACGCGGATTCCTCGACGGCGGAAAAGACGACGCCCCGGCTGGGCGGGGCGTCGAAGTAAAACAGCTGCAAGCTTCAGGCTGCAAGCGCGGGCGCTACCCAGAGCTCGATGGGTATCGCTGCGCTCAACCCATCCTGGAGCCTCTTACTTGAAGCTTGCGGCTGCCTCTTACTGCCAGCCGGCGCGATCCATCAGCATGGTCGCTTCGGCCTGGCGCTTGCCGGCCACTTCGGTGGCGATGGAGTCGGCCTTGAAGCTGCCCCAGGCGGCCACTTCCTCGGACGGCGCAACTGCCGGGTTGGCCGGGAATTCCTGGTTGACGCCGGCGAAGATGCTCTGCGCTTCCGGGGTGGTCATCCACTCCAGCAGCTTGCGCGCCTGCTCCGGGTGCGGCGCGTGCTTGGTCACGCCGGCGCCGGCCAGGTTGACGTGCACGCCACGGTCGTTCTGGTTCGGCCAGAACGGCTTGACCTTCAGATCCGGCTGCTGCTTGTGCAGACGGCCGTAGTAGTAGGTGTTGGTGATGCCAACGTCGCACTGGCCGGCGTCGATGGCCTGCAGCAGCGCGGTGTCGTCGGCGAACACGTCGGTGGCCAGGTTGTTCACCCAGCCCTTGACGATCTGCTCGGTCTTCTCGGCGCCGTGGGTCTCGATCAGGGTGGCGGTCAGCGACTGGTTGTACACCTTCTTGCTGGTGCGCAGGCACAGGCGGCCTTCCCAGTTCTTGTCGGCCAGGGCTTCGTAGGTGGACAGCTCTTCCGGCTTGACCCGCTCGGTGGAGTAGAAGATGGTCCGCGCGCGCAGCGACAGGCCGGTCCAGCTGTCGCTGCTGGAACGGTACTGGGCGGGGATATTGGCGGCGATCAGGTCCGACTTGGTCGGCTGCAGCACGCCTTCCTGCTCGGCCTGCCAGAGGTTGCCGGCGTCGACGGTGATCAGCAGGTCGGCCGGGGTGTTGGCGCCTTCGGCCTTGAGGCGGGCGATCAGCGGGGCTTCCTTGTCGGTGATGAACTTCACCTTGACCCCGGTCTTTTCGGTGTAGAGATCGAATACCGGCTTGATCAGCTCGTCGATACGGGCGGAGTAGACCACCACCTCATCGGCGGCCTGGACGGCGGTTGCCAGGGTGCCGAGGGTGAATGCAGCGAGCAGCGCGTTGCGAGCCTTCATGGGACCAGCCTCTTGTGGATGAAAAAAGTGGCTGAATAGTAGTGAATGTTATTTGCCTTCTCAACGTAAATACGTCAACAAAAGTCAACGAGTGTTACAAGGCGCGCGCCAGCTCCGGTAGGTCGCCGCTCAGCCCCAGCGCCTGACGCACGAACAGCGCCTTGGCCTCGGCCTGGCCATCGACCAGATCGAGGCCGACGTTGCGCAGCAGCCGCACCGGCAAGGGGTCGGCCTGGAACAGGCGCTGGAAGCCCTCCATCGCCGCCATCATCGCCAGGTTGTGCGGCATGCGCCGGCGCTCGAAGCGGCTCAGCACGCGCTCCTCACTCAGGTTCTCGCCACGCCCGGCGGCATGCAGCAGCACCTCGGCCAGCACCGCGGCGTCGAGAAAGCCCAGGTTGACCCCCTGCCCCGCCAGCGGGTGGATGGTATGCGCGGCGTCGCCGATCAGCGCCAGCCCCGGCTCGACGTAACGCTTGGCATGACGCTGACGCAGCGGGATGCACAGGCGACGGTCGGCATGCAGCACCTGGCCGAGGCGGTGCTCGAAGGCCTTGCCCAGCTCGATGCAGAAGGCTTCATCGTCCAGTGCCATCAACCGCTCGGCCTCGCTCGGCACGGTCGACCAGACGATCGAGCACCAGTGCTCGCCCGCCGCGCCGGGCAGCGGCAGGAAGGCCAGCGGGCCGTCGTCGGTGAAGCGCTGCCAGGCGGTGGCCTGGTGCGGGCGCTCGACCCGCACGCTGGTGACGATGGCGTGGTGCAGGTAATCCCACTCGCGGCTGGCGCAGCCGGCCAGGCGGCGCACCGCGGAGTTGGCGCCATCGGCGGCCACCAACAGCGGCGCGCGCAGCTGGCGGCCGCCCTCCAGGGTCAGCAGCCAGTCGTCGCCGCTGCGGCGCAACTGCTCCAGGCGCGCGCCGGGCAGCAGGCCGAGCTGGCTGTCGTGCAAACGCTCGAGCAGGGCGTCCTGCACCACGCGGTTCTCGACTATGTGGCCGAGGGTTTCGGCATGCACGCTGGCCGCGGCGAAATGGATGCTGCCGGTACCGCTGCCGTCCCACACGCGCATCTCGCCATAGGCGCAGGCGCGCCGCGCGGCGATGCCGTCCCAGGCGCCGAGGCGTGCAAGGATGCGCTGGCTGGCCATGGACAGGGCGCTGACCCGAGGCTCGAAGGCGGCAGCCGGATCGAACGGCGCCAGGCGCAGCGGGCTGCCGTCCACCACCAGAATTTCCAGGCCGCTGTGCTCCAGGGCCAGCGCCAGGGCGCTGCCGACCATACCGGCACCGACGATGATCAGATCCGCGCGCATATCCATTCCTGCGTCAATCATGAGTAGGGTGTCGCGGGGCCAGTCACAGATTGCGCGTCCCCAGGCCCATGGCCTGGCGAGCGAACCAGCGCTTGGCCGGCGGCAGCAGGTCGAGGCCGAGCAACCCGAGGTTGCGTCCGGCGGTCAGCAGCGGCTGGGCATTGCTGAACAGCCGGGTGACCCGGTCGGAGAAGCCCAGGGTCAGTTGCTGGTCCAGTTGCTGACGCTGCAGGTAGCCCTGCAGGGTGGCGAAGTCGCCGAGCGGCGCGGTGGCGGCCTGCAGCACCTCGGCCAGCGCCAGGGTGTCGCGCAGCGACAGGTTGTAGCCCTGCCCGGCGATGGGGTGCAGGCTGTGCGCCGCGTTGCCCAGCACCACCAGGTGCGGCCGCACCTGCTCCTGCGCCTCGACCAGGCTCAGCGGATAGAGATGGCGTGCGCCGACCTGGCGCAAGGCGCCCAGGCGGTAACCGAAGGCCTGCTGCAGCTCGGCGAGAAAGGCCGCGTCGTTCAGCCTGAGCAGGCGCTCGGCATCGGCGGCGGCGCGGGTCCAGACCAGCGCGCAGCGGTTGTCGGTGAGCGGCAGCAGGGCCATCGGCCCGTCGTCGGTGAAGCGCTCGAAGGCCTGACCGCGGTGGGCCTCCAGCGGAGTGACATTGGCGATCAGCGCGCTCTGCCCGTAGGGCCGCTGACTGACGCCGATGCCCAGTTGCTCGCGCAGGCCGGAACGGCCGCCGTCGGCCAGCACGGCCAGGTCGCAGTCGAGCTGGCGCTCGTCGCTCAGACTCAGGCGGTAGCCGTCGTCCAGACGCTGCAACCCGGTGACCTCGGCCGGGCAGTACCACTGCACCACCTCGGCATCGAGCGCCTGCCACAGGCAATGGCCGATCCAGGCGTTCTCCACCACGTAGCCGAGCGCCGGCACCCCTTCCTCGATGGCTTGCAGGCGCGCGGCGCCGAAACGGCCACGGTCGGAGACGTGAATCTGCAGGATCGCCTCGGCGCGCTGGGCGATGGCCTGCCACAGGCCCAGGCGTTCGTAGATCAGCCGGCTGCCGTAGGACAGCGCGGTGGAACGCGCGTCGTAGCTGGGCTGATAGCTGCTGCCGGGGGCGAAGGGTTCGATCAGGGCGATGCGCCAGCCGCGCTGGCGCGCCGTGTCCTGCAGCGCCAGGGCCAGGCTCGCGCCGACCAGGCCGCCGCCGATAATGGCCAGCTGTACCCGCGCCATCAACGCAGTCCCGCCGTCAGGGCCAGGCTGGCACCGAGCCGTCTCCCAACAGCCCCGCCACCGATAATCGCCAACTGCACGCGATTCATCGGCTCAGGCGGCCTGACTGCGCGCGGCGGCCATCAGCGCCTCGATCTCGGCGACGGTCTTGGGCACGCCGTTGGTGAGAATCTCGCAGCCGCTCTTGGTCACCACCACGTCGTCCTCGAGGCGCACGCCGATGCCGCGCCACTTCTTGGCGACCTTTTCATTGTCCACGGCGATATAGATGCCCGGCTCCACGGTCATCGCCATGCCCGGCTCGAGCACGCGCCACTCGCCGCCGACCTTGTAGTCGCCGACGTCGTGCACGTCCATACCCAGCCAGTGACCGGCGCGGTGCATGTAGAAGGCCTTGTAGGCCTCGCTGGCGATCAGCGCCTCGACCTCGCCCTCGAGCAGGCCGAGTTCGACCAGGCCGGCGGTGATCACCCGCACGGTGGCCTCGTGCGCCTCGTTCCAGTGCTTGCCCGGGGCGATCTCCTTGAAGGCAGCCTCCTGCGCGGCCAGCACCAGCTCGTAGATGGCCTTCTGCTCGGCGGAGAACTTGCCGCCGACCGGGAAGGTACGGGTGATGTCGCTGGCGTAGCAGTCGATCTCGCAGCCGGCGTCGATCAGCACCAGATCGCCGTCCTTGAGCGCCGCGTCGTTCTCGCGGTAGTGCAGGATGCAGGCGTTCTTGCCGGCGGCGACGATGCTGCCGTAGGCCGGCATCTTCGCCCCGCCCTTGCGGAACTCGTAATCCAGTTCGGCTTCCAGGTGGTACTCGAACAGCCCGGCGCGGCTGGCCTGCATGGCACGCACGTGGGCGCGCGCGCTGATCTCGGCGGCCTCCTTCATCACCTTCACTTCGGCGGCCGACTTGTACAGGCGCATGTCGTGCAGCAGGTGGTCGAGGGCGACGAACTCGTTGGGCGGCGTGGCGCCCTGGCGGGCCTTGGCGCGGATATGGTTGATCCACTCCATCAGCCGGTGATCGAACTCCTGGTTGCAGCCGATGGCGTAGTAGACGCGCTCGCGCCCCTCAATCAGGCCGGGCAGGATGTCGTCGATGTCGCCGATGGGGAAGGCGTCGTCGGCACCGTAGTTGGCGATCGCCCCGTCCTGGCCGGCGCGCAGGCCGTCCCACAACTCGCGCTCGGGGTCGCGCTCGCGGCAGAACAGCACGTACTCGCCATGCTCGCGCCCGGGGATCAGCGCCATCACCGCTTCCGGCTCGGGGAAGCCGGTGAGGTACTGGAAGTCACTGTCCTGGCGGTAGACGTGCTCGACGTCGCGGTTGCGGATATACACCGGCGCCGCCGGCAGGATGGCGATGCTGTTGGGCTCCATCTGCGCCATCAGCGCCTTGCGCCGGCGGGCATACTCGGACTTGGGGATGCTGATCAAGACGGGCTCCGGAAGAACTCAGTGCAGGGAGGGTTTGGCCGCAGGCGCCGCGGGCTTGGCGCATTCGGCGAACAGCAGCAGCGGCGCCACGCGCAGGTATTCCATGACTTCCATGTAATCGCTCTCGCCGTCCTCGGATTCCTCCAGGGCGCTCTGCACCTGGGCGATGGCGGACAGGTCCTGCAACACTTCCATGGCCTCGCCACTCAGCGCGCCGTCGCGGGCGGTCAGGCCGAAGCCGCCGAGAAAGCCCTGGCACCACTGGCCGAGGGCGACGGCGCGCTGCGCCAGCGGCGCCTCGTCGTCCGGCAGCAGCAGGACCACGGTGACGTCTTCGCTGCACAGCTCGCCCTTGACCATCTCCTGCAGGCCGATCAGCGCCTGGCGCACGTTGTCCTGCGGCTCGCTGCCGAGCAGCTCGGCGGCGTCGAGCAGCCAGGCCTCGGCCTCGAAGCCGGCGCCGGCGCAACTGCGGCCGAGCAGCAGGCCGTGCAGTTCGGCAGGGGAAACGGAATGCCCGGCGCTGCTCAGCAGGGCGGCGAAGGCGGCGTAGGGGGAGCTGGGAGTCGACATAGATAGCTAGGCGCCAGGCGGCGCAATCTCTAGAATGGAGGCCTCGTATCCTAGCACCGGCAGGCGCGCCAAGACCATCCGAGGCCGCCGGGGCGCCCGCGACGTGTTCGTCACGCCGCGGCCGCCAGGGTTTGACCCGCCGCCGTGACACGCCTATATAGTCCAGCCATTCCCTCCCGAAGCGAGAGCCCATGGAAGACGCCGATCTGCACGTATTGACCGCCAAGCTGGAACTGCTGATCCAGCGCGTCGAGCAGCTCAAGGCTCACAACCGACTCCTGCTGGCGAATGAACAGGCCTGGCGCGAGGAACGCGCACATCTGATCGAAAAGAACGAATTGGCCCGGCACAAGGTCGAATCGATGATTTCGCGCCTCAAAGCCCTGGAGCGGGACACATGACCCAGTCGAACACCGTGACCGTCCATATCCTGGACAAAGAATATTGCATCGCCTGCCCGCAGGACGAACGCGCCAACCTGGAAAGCGCCGCCCGTTATCTCGACGGCAAGATGCGCGAGATCCGCACCAGCGGCAAGGTGATCGGCGCCGACCGCGTGGCGGTGATGGCCGCGCTGAACATCACCCACGACCTGCTGCACAAGCAGCAACGCCTGGATCAGGACGCCAGTTCGACGCGCCAGCAGGTGCGCGACCTGCTCGATCGCGTCGACCAGGCACTGGCCGACGACCAGGCCTCCTGAGCCGCCATGCCTGCCACTTCGTCGCAGGCCGCCCCTCGGCTGCGGGGTTCGGGTATACTGGCCGCCACTTCCTGGGGTGTGCGCCAGTTGGGGATGTCCCTGAGCCGATACGCACAACCACGGGGGTTGCATGTTGGGGCCGGTGTGCATGTCCGCCTGACGGAAAGCCTTAACGCCTCCTGCATCCTCCACCTTGAACTTTCGGGTTCAAGGGCTAAACCGACAGCGGCACGCCGGGAAGTCATCCTTTCAGCCAGCGCCCACCCGGGCCGTTGTGCATCGTTCTGCAGCCTCCATTCATGACCGCCAGCGCCGCCCCCAGTCGCCCGCAATTACGCCGTCTGCTGCGTCAGCGCCGCCGCAGCCTCAACCGCAGCCAGCAACGTCGCGCCGCCTGTGGCCTGTATCGCCAGCTGGCGCAACACCCGCGCTTTCGCCGCGCCCGCGATATCGCCCTGTACCTGCCCACCGACGGCGAGATCGATCCACGGCCGCTGCTGGCCGCGGCGCAGAAGCGCGGCAAGCGCACCTACCTGCCGGTGCTCAGCGCCTGGCCGCGCACCAAGATGGTGTTCCAGCGCGTCACCCGGCACGAGAAACTGGCCGGCAATCGCTTCCGCATCCTCGAGCCGCGCCCGCAGCCGGCGCGCCAGCGCAAGGTCTGGGCGCTGGACCTGGTACTGCTGCCGCTGGTGGGCTTCGACGCGCGCGGCGGTCGCCTGGGCATGGGCGGCGGTTTCTACGACCGCAGCCTGGCCTACCTGCACAGGCGCAAAAATTGGCACAAGCCGACGCTATTGGGCCTGGCGCACGAATGTCAGCGGGTGGACGAACTGGCGCTGGCCAGCTGGGACGTGCCCTTGCAGGCGACGGTAACGGACAGGGCTTGGTACTGAAGACGGGGAGGTGGCACCGCGTTCCCTGCGGCGCTGGAAGCTGGCGACCCGAAACTCAGGGCTGCTGCGTTACATTGACCGGGACGTCCTGCTGACGCTCCCAAAGGCTCTGGGTGTAACCCGTGGTAACCACGCCCAGGCTGAACAGTACTACGAGAACCCACAAAAGATCTGGCTTGCGTTTCATCTATTGCCTCCCCCTTCAAGGCAACTGCGCACGTTGATCGCGGCGTTATTGTTTTATGCAATCCGACGTCGCCAAGCGTTAAGCCGGGCATTTTCCGCCAGTGCCGAGCACTGTGCAATTTCCGGCGCCAACCGGCCGTCGGAGATCTCCACTCAAACGAGCGTCCGCGTACGGACCGGTCTGCAGGAGCAAAGTTCATGCCTTATTGGCTGATGAAATCCGAACCCGACGAATTATCCATCCACGACCTGCAGCGCCTGGGCCGTGCGCGCTGGGACGGCGTGCGCAACTACCAGGCGCGCAACTTCCTGCGCGCCATGGCGCCGGGCGAGCTGTTCTTCTTCTACCACTCCAGCTGCCCGCAGCCGGGTATCGCCGGCATCGGCCGCATCGCCGGGCCGGCCTACCCCGACCCCACCGCGCTGGAGCCGCACAGCCACTACTTCGACGCCAAGGCCAGCGCCGAGAGGAATCCCTGGAGCGCACTGGACGTGGAGTTCGTCGAGGCCTTCGCCGAGGTGCTGCCGCTGCCGCAGCTGAAGAACAATCCACTGCTGGCCGAACTGGCGCTGGTGCAGCGCGGCAGCCGGCTGTCGGTGATGCCGGTGGGCGCGGCCGAATGGGCGGCGATTCTCGCCATGCGTTGAGTCGCAGCCGGCACTGTGCTATCACCACGGGGAAGCCTTCGGAGTCCGCCCATGCCGGCACTTTCCGCCTGGCCGGCGCGCCTGGCGCTGGCCCTCCTCCTCGTGGTGCTGAGCAGTGCCAGCGTGCTGCTCTGGCGTCAGCTCGAAGGCGAGCGGCAGCAGCGCCTGGAGGAGCGCCTCGGCTACCAGGCGCGCAGCCTGGCCCGCCAGCTGGAAAGCACCCTGCACCTGGAGGTCGCCAGCCTCGAACGCATCGCCCGTCTGTGGAACAGCCTGGGCCGGCTGCCGCGGGCCAGCTGGGAGGAGGAGGTGGCCCACGCGCTGCGCGGTTTCCCTGCCTATCAATCGATCCAGTGGGTCGGCGAGGACCTGCGCATGCGCTGGCTGCTGCCGCTGGCCGGCAACGAGGCGGCGCTGAACTTTCGCCTCACCGCCGATCACCCCAACTACCCGCTGGCCATGCAGGCGCGCGACAGCGGCGAGCAGCGTTTCTCCAACAGCTTCGAGCTGGTCCAGGGCGGTCGCGGCTTCGTCCTCTACACCCCGCTGTACCGCGACGAGGGCGGCGCGCGGGTGTTCGACGGCTTCATCCAGGGGGTGTTTCGCGTCGAGCCGCTGATGCAGCAGCTGCTCGGCCAGATCGACCGCGACGCCTTCAACCTGGAGCTGCTGGAGAACGGCCACAGCCTGTTTCGCCACGGCCAGGTCGACGGCGCACCGGAGTTAAGCCAGCGAGTCGACCTGCAACTGCTCAACAACCGCGGCTTCAGCTTGCGCCTGAGCCCCACCGCGCAACTGCTGGCGCAGCTGAACACGCCGCTGCCCGGCGTGGTGCTGGGCGCCGGCCTGGCGATCAGCCTGCTGCTGGTCGCCGCCCTGGCCCTGGCCCTGGAGAACAGCCGGCGCGCCCACGCCCTGCAGGTGGCCAACCGGCGCTTCAAGGTGGAGGCAACGCGCCGCGAGGAAACCGAGCAGCGCCTGTCGGAGAACCGCGAACGCCTGCAGCTGGTGCTCGACCTGACCGACTCCAGCCATGACGGCCTGTTCATCTTCGACAGCGCCAGCCGCGAGCTGCTGCACATGAATCAGGCCACCTACGCCAGCCTCGGCTATCGCCCCGAGCAGTTCGCCCAGCTGCTGCGCGACGACCCGGAAAAACTCCTGCCCGGCTTTCACCGCTGGCTGGAGCAGGCGCGCCAGGCGCAGCGCGACAACCTCTCGCGAATCTTCCAGCGCGAGCTGATCCGCCGCGACGGCAGCCGCCAGCCGGCCGAGATCAACACCCAGCTGGTGCAGCTGCACGGCCGCGAGTACCTGATCGCGGTGTCGCGCGACAACAGCGAGCGCCTGCAACTGGAGGCCCAGCTGCAGCGCCTGTCGCAGCTCGACGGCCTGACCGGGCTGTACAACCGGCGCTACTTCGACCAGCAGCTGCAGGCCGAGTGGCGTCGCCTGCGACGGATCGGCGCGCCGCTGGCGCTGCTGATGCTGGATATCGATCACTTCAAGGCCTACAACGACGCGCTCGGCCACCTGGCCGGCGACGACGCCCTGCGCAAGGTCAGCACGGTGTTGCAGGAGAGCCTGCAGCGCGAAGGCGACGTGGCCTGCCGCTACGGCGGCGAGGAGTTCGCCATCATCCTCGCCAACACCGGCCTGGAGGGTGGCGAGCACGTCGCCGCGCGCATCCACGCGGCCATCGCCCACCTCGACATCGCCCATCCGGCCAGCCCGCTGGGGCGCCTGAGCCTGAGCATCGGTCTGACCGTGGTCGACCCGGTCAGCGACGAGGCGCCCGGCGAACTGCTCGCCCAGGGCGACCAGGCGCTGTACCGAGCCAAGCACGAGGGACGCAACCGCACCTGCCTGTGGCAGCCCGCGGCGACGCCGGAATGAGCGCTACTGGATGATCAGATTGTTGAACAGCAAGTCTTCCACCACCGGCTTGCCCTCCTCCGCCTCGAGCGCCTGCTGCACCTGCTTGAGCGCTTCCTGACGCAGCTTCTCGCGGCCGTCGGGGGCGTTGATGGTTTCGCTGGTCTGGGCGGAGAACAACAGCACCAGTTGATGGCGGATCAGCGGGTCGTGGTGCTTTATCCGCGCCTCGGCCTCGGCGCCGCTGACGCGCAGGGCCACGTCGGCCTTGAAGAACTTCAGCCGATTGCCGCCGTCGCCGAGGTTGCCGATCAGTGCCGGCACCAGGTTGTAATAGAGCGTCTGCGGCGCTTCTTCCTTCTGCTCCTCCTCGGCCAGGGCGGGCAGGCACAACGACAGGCTCAGCAACAGGGCGCTCATCACTTTCACGGGCAATCACTCCATCGGGGTTGCGCCTAGCAGGCCGTTGAAAAACGTAGGCGAGGCAGGCAAGACAAGGCAAAAACAGCCGAGAAAGCGGAGTTTACCTGTTGTAAATGAGCATTTTGAGGCTGTTTTTAACGCAGGATTGCCAACGCAGGTAGTTTTTCAACAGCCTGCGGGCATAGCCATCCGCGCGCAACCCCAAGGCTTATGCCGAGCTATCAGGGCCGGGCATGCTCGTTGACCGCCCCGGGCGCCCTCCTACACTGCAAGCCACCTTTGTGGAGGAAGCCATCCGATGAAAGCCCTGCTGTGCAAAGCCTTCGGCCCCGCCGAAACCCTGGTGCTGGAAGACATCGCCAGCCCCGAGCCGAAAAAGAACGAAGTGCTGATCGA
The DNA here is from genome assembly GCF_003696305.1 of Pseudomonas sp. AOB-7. Lineage (GTDB taxonomy): Bacteria > Pseudomonadota > Gammaproteobacteria > Pseudomonadales > Pseudomonadaceae > Aquipseudomonas. Next base: position 26,787 of record NZ_RFFK01000009.1, read on the forward strand.
GGTTCACGCCGCCGGGGTCAACTTTCCCGACACCCTGATCATCGAGGGCAAGTACCAGTTCAAGCCGCCCTTCCCCTTCGCCCCGGGCGGCGAGGCGGCCGGCGTGGTCAAGGCGGTGGGCGAGAAGGTCAGCCACCTGCGCGCCGGTGATCGGGTGATGGCGCTGACCGGCTGGGGCGGCTTCGCCGAGGAAGTGGCGGTGCCGGCCTACAACGTGCTGCCGGTGCCCAAGAGCATGGACCTGACCACCGCGGCCGCCTTCGGCATGACCTACGGTACCTCGATGCACGCGCTCAAGCAGCGCGCCAATCTGCAGCCGGGCGAGACCCTGCTGGTGCTCGGCGCCTCCGGCGGCGTCGGCCTGGCGGCGGTGGAAATCGGCAAGGCCATGGGCGCCAAGGTGATCGCCGCGGCCAGCACGGCGGAGAAACTGGAGGTGGCGCGCCAGGCCGGCGCCGACGAGCTGATCAACTACAGCGAGCAGAGCCTGAAGGACGAGGTGAAGAAGCTCACCAATGGCCAGGGCGTCGACGTGATCTACGACCCGGTGGGCGGCGCGCTGTTCGAGGAAGCCTTTCGCAGCATCGCCTGGAACGGCCGCTTCCTGGTGGTCGGCTTCGCCGCCGGCGGCGGCATCCCGGCGCTGCCGGCCAACCTGCCGCTGCTCAAGGGTGCGTCGCTGGTGGGCGTGTTCTGGGGCTCCTTCGCCCAGCGCCAGCCGCAGGACAACGCCGCCAACTTCCAGCAGCTGTTCGCCTGGCATGCCGAAGGCAAACTCAAACCGCTGGTGTCGCAGAGCTTCCCGTTGGCGCGGGGTGGCGAAGCGATCGACGCCCTCGGCCAGCGCAAGGCGGTGGGCAAGGTGGTGGTGCAGGTTCGATAGGGTGCGCTATGCGCACCGAGCCCGAATCGGTGCGCACGCCGGCATGAGCAAAGCCGCCCTGGGGCGGCTTTTTCAATTCAGCCTCTTGGCGCGTAGGCGAATACGTCGGCGCGCATCTGGTGGGCGTCCATGCCGGCTTCGACCAGCGCATCCAGCGTGGCGTAGACCATCGCCGGCGAGCCGCTGGCGTAGACGTGCAGCGCCTTGAGGTCGGGAAAATCCTCGCGTACCGCCTCGTGCAACAGGCCGCAACGGCCCGGCCAGACGCCCGAATCGCTGACCACCTGGTGCAGGTGCAGGTTGTCCAGGCGCTGCCAGTCGCTCCAGTGCGGCAGGGCGTAGAAGTCCTCGGGGCGTCGCGCGCCCCAGTACAGGTGCACCGGATGGGCGAAGCCGGCGGCGCGGCAGTGTTCGATCAGGCTGTGCATCTGCGCCATGCCGGTGCCGGCGGCGATCAGCACCAGCGGCCCGTCCGGCAACTCGGCCAGGTGGGTGTCGCCGAACGGCAGCTGCACGCGGGCCAGCCCCTGCTCACGCAGATAGACGAGCAATGCCCGGGTATTGTCGTCGCGCGCCAGGATATGCAGCTCCAGCTCGCGCCCGCAGTGCGGTGCCGAGGCCAGGGAGAAGGCCGCCATCTCGCCGTCGTGCCGCTGCAGCAGCAGGTATTGCCCGGCGTGGTAGCGCGGCGCCTTGCCGGCCGGCGCGCGCAGGCGCACGCGGAACACGTCGCCACCGACGTCCTGGCATTCGATCAGCTGGCAGCTCAGTTCGCGCACCGGCAGCTCGCCGGGCGCCAGCACGCCATCCCAGTGCAGCACGCAGTCTTCCAATGGCTCGGCCAGGCAGGTGAACAGCTCGCCGTGATCCAGCTCGGCGCCGTTCTGCCGCACCCGCCCTTCCACCAGCAAGGCGGCGCAGATGTGGCAGTTGCCGTTGCGGCAGCTCTGCGGGCAGTCGTAGCCGAGGCGGCGGGCGCCATCGAGGATGCGTTCGCCCGGCTGCAGGGCGAGGGTGACGCCGGAGGGTTGCAGGGTGACGTTCATCAATCGATTCCCAGCTCGCCCCAGAGTGCATCGATACGTGCCACCACGGCCGCATCCTTCTCGATGGCGCGCCCCCATTCGCGACTGGTCTCGCCCGGCCACTTGTGGGTGGCGTCCAGGCCCATCTTCGAGCCGAGGCCGGAGATCGGCGAGGCGAAGTCGAGGTAGTCGATCGGCGTGTTGTCGATCATCACCGTGTCGCGCTTGGGGTCCATGCGCGTGGTAATCGCCCAGATCACGTCGTTCCAGTCCCGTGCGTCGATGTCGTCGTCGGTGACGATAACGAACTTGGTGTACATGAACTGCCTGAGGAACGACCACACACCGAGCATGACGCGCTTGGCGTGGCCCGGGTACTGCTTCTTCATGGTCACCACCGCCATGCGGTAGGAACAGCCTTCGGGCGGCAGGTAGAAGTCGGTGATCTCGGGGAACTGCTTCTGCAGGATCGGCACGAACACCTCGTTCAGCGCCACGCCGAGGATCGCCGGCTCGTCCGGCGGACGGCCGGTGTAGGTGCTGTGGTAGATCGGCTGCTTTCTGCGGGTGATGCGCTCGACGGTGAACACCGGGAAGCTGTCGACCTCGTTGTAGTAGCCGGTGTGATCGCCGTAGGGGCCTTCCGGTGCGGTCTCGCCCGGATGGATCACGCCCTCGAGCACGATCTCGGCACTGGCCGGCACCTGCAGGTCGCTGCCACGCGCCTTGATCAGTTCGGTGCGATGCCCGCGCAACAGGCCGGCGAAGGCGTATTCGGACAGGGTATCCGGCACCGGGGTGACGGCGCCGAGAATGGTCGCCGGGTCGGCGCCGAGGGCCACGCACACCGGGTAGGGCTGGTCCGGGTGCTTCTGGCACCACTCGCGGTAATCCAGCGCGCCGCCACGGTGGCTGAGCCAGCGCATGATCACCTTATTGCGGCCGATCACCTGCTGGCGGTAGATGCCGAGGTTCTGCCGCTCCTTGTTCGGCCCCTTGGTGATGGTCAGGCCCCAGGTGATCAGCGGCGCCACGTCGCCCGGCCAGCAGTGCTGGATCGGCAGCTGGCTCAGGTCGACCTCGTCGCCCTCCTCGATCACTTCGTGGCAGGGCGCGTCCTTGACCACCTTGGGTGCCATGGAAATGACCTTCTTGAAGATCGGCAGCTTGCTCCAGGCGTCCTTGAGACCCTTGGGCGGCTCCGGCTCCTTGAGAAAGGCCAGCAGCTTGCCGATCTCGCGCAGCTCGCTCACATCCTCGGCGCCCATGCCCAGGGCCACGCGCTTGGGCGTGCCGAACAGGTTGCCGAGCACCGGCACGTCGAAGCCGGTGGGCTGCTCGAACAGCAGCGCCGGACCACCCTTGCGCAAGGTGCGGTCGCAGATTTCGGTCATTTCCAGAATGGGCGAAACCGGGGTCTGGATGCGCTTGAGTTCGCCGCGCTGTTCAAGTTCGCGGATGAAGTCGCGTAGGTCGCGATACTGCATACAGGAGCCTCGTGTCGGGCTGGCTGGAGTCGGGCGCAAAGTTTAGCGCCGAAGTCGGGCTTTCAGAAGGCGCGGCGGGAGCGCAGATAGCAAAAGGCCGGGTTTCCCCGGCCTGGTGACAAGACGCGACGCTTACTTGCGCTTCATCGACAGGAAGAACTCGTCGTTGGTCTTGGTCGCCTTGAGCTTGTCGATGAGGAACTCGATGGCGGCGATTTCGTCCATCGGGTGCAGCAGCTTGCGCAGGATCCACATGCGCGACAGCTCTTCCTCGCCGGTCAGCAGCTCTTCGCGACGGGTGCCGGACTTGTTGATGTTGATCGCCGGGAACACGCGCTTCTCGGAGACGCGGCGGTCGAGGATCAGCTCCATGTTGCCGGTGCCCTTGAATTCCTCGTAGATCACCTCGTCCATCTTCGAGCCGGTTTCCACCAGCGCGGTGGCGATGATGGTCAGCGAGCCGCCTTCTTCGATGTTGCGCGCGGCGCCGAAGAAGCGCTTGGGCTTCTCCAGGGCATGGGCATCGACACCACCGGTGAGTACCTTGCCGGAGCTGGGGATCACGGTGTTGTAGGCGCGCGCCAGGCGGGTGATGGAGTCGAGCAGGATGACCACGTCCTTCTTGTGCTCGACCAGGCGCTTGGCCTTCTCGATCACCATCTCGGCGACCTGCACGTGGCGGGTCGGCGGTTCGTCGAAGGTGGAGGCGACCACTTCGCCACGCACGGTGCGCTGCATTTCGGTCACTTCTTCCGGGCGCTCGTCGATCAGCAGAACGATCAGGTGGCACTCGGGGTTGTTGCGGGTGATGTTCGAGGCGATGTTCTGCAGCATGATGGTCTTGCCCGCCTTCGGCGGGGCGACGATCAGGCCGCGCTGGCCCTTGCCGATCGGCGCGCAGAGGTCGATCACCCGGCCGGTGATGTCCTCGGTGGAGCCGTTGCCGGCCTCCATGGTCAGGCGCTTGGTCGGAAACAGCGGCGTCAGGTTCTCGAACAGGATCTTGTTCTTGGCGTTTTCCGGACGGTCGAAGTTGATGCTGTCGACCTTGAGCAGGGCGAAATAACGCTCGCCTTCCTTCGGCGGACGGATCTTGCCGACTATGGTGTCACCGGTACGCAGGTTGAAACGGCGGATCTGGCTGGGCGAGACGTAGATATCGTCGGGGCCGGCCAGGTAGGAGGAGTCGGCGCTACGGAGGAAGCCGAAACCGTCCTGGAGAATCTCCAGCACGCCGTCACCGGAAATTTCCTCGCCGCTTTTGGCATGCTTTTTCAGCAGGGCGAAGATGATGTCCTGCTTGCGCGAACGGGCCATGTTTTCCAGGCCCATCTGTTCGGCCATGTCCAGCAGTTCGGCAATCGGCTTTTGCTTGAGTTCGGTCAGATTCATAGGAATGACGTGATCATCGAGAGGAGAAGAAAGCTGTTAGCTTGAGAGGCCGCGCCGCAGGGAAGGCGACAGGATCGCGAACGAGTTCGTATAGGAATGAGTCGGCGACGGCATGCAGAGGGCTGCATAGGAAATGCAGCGAGGCCGAATTTAACACCGTGAAAAATCAGCGTCTAGCCCGAAAACGAAAAAACCCCGCACCAGGCGGGGCTTCTTCACGAGCGACGAAACTCAGATATTGCTGTCGAGGAAGGCCGCCAGTTGCGACTTGGACAGCGCGCCGACCTTGGTCGCCTCGACGTTGCCGTTCTTGAACAGCATCAGGGTCGGGATGCCGCGTACGCCGAACTTCGGCGGGGTTTCCTGATTCTCGTCGATGTTCAGCTTGCACACCTTGAGCTTACCTTGGTAGTCCTTGGCGATCTCGTCGAGCACCGGCGCGATCATCTTGCACGGGCCGCACCACTCAGCCCAGTAGTCGACCAGAACCGGACCCTCGGCCTGGAGGACGTCCTGGTCGAAGCTGGCATCGCTGACGTTGGTGATGAATTCGCTCATGGGGGGTCTCCGTGATCGGAAGCAAAAAGTGGCGCCATCATAGCCCGGCTTGCCTGACACCGAAAGGCACTGGCGATTGAGCCACTCAATAGTTTCAATCACCAAGCGTGATGAAGGCTATTCCAGTGCGCAGCGCGGCGGCGCGAATGTGCTGCTGCATGGCCTTCTGCGCCGGGCCCGCGGCATGCCGGGCCAGGGCCTTGAGGATCTTGCGGTGCTCCTGCCAGGTTTCCATGGCCCGCTCCGGGCGGATGAACGGCAGCTTCTGGCTCTCCAGGAAAATCTCGGCGCTGGAGGCCACCAGGGCGAACATCGCCTGGTTGCCGCTGGCGGCGAGGATGCGCTGGTGGAACTCGAAATCCAGCCGCGCCGCCCGTTCGAAGTCGCCGGCGCGCAGCTCGCGGCGCATCTGCTCGACGTTGTCTTCGAGCAGGTCCAGCTCCTGCGCGGTCAGCACCCCGGCCGCCAGGCCGCAGGCGAAGCCCTCCAGAGCGAAGCGCAGCTGGAAGGTATCGGCCGCCGACACCTGCGCGGCGAAGGGCCAGACGAAAGCGCCGGCCGCCTCGCCCTTGGCTGGCTCCTGGACGAACACGCCCTTGCCGGCCTGCACGCTGACCAGGCCCAGCGCGCTGAGCGACGACAACGCCTCGCGCAATGACGCACGGCTGACGCCCAGGCGCTCGGCCAGGTCGCGCTGCGACGGCAGCGCATCGCCCGGGCGATAGCCCTCGCTCTCGATCAGCTGACGGATCGCCTGCAGGGCGTATTCGGGTACGGCGCGGGGAGCGGTGGCGTGCATGACTGTTCGGGCCGGTCAGTCCAGTGAAGCCGCCTTTGTACGGCCAGACGCCCACTCCAGGCAAGCGACGCCCCCTTGTGGAACAGCACTCCGCGCGAACGCACCGAGATGGTACAGGCCCCTCCCTGACCAACTGGTCAGCTACGCCAACTGTTCAGACCAGTAAGACCTTGTTTCCACTCGCCTGCAGCGATGCAAGCCCTGATTTCATTGAATTTGGCACAGGCAATGCACTGCACGAGCCAGGCAAAACGCTGCAGTTTTCGTTTATTCATCGGGAGTTCGACATGCGCACATTTCACCGCACCCTGCTGGGTACCCTGTTCGCCGCCCTGGCCTTCGGCGCCAGCACCGTTCACGCCGATGCGCTCGACGACATCAGCAAGGCCGGCGTGCTGAAAGTCGCCGTGCCGCAGGATTTCCCGCCGTTCGGCTCGGTCGGCCCGGACCTGCAGCCGCGCGGCCTGGATATCGACACCGCGCAGCTCTTGGCCGACAAGCTGGCGGTGAAGCTGGAGCTGACCCCGGTCAACAGCACCAACCGCATTCCCTTCCTCACCACCGGCAAGGTCGACCTGGTGATCTCCAGCCTCGGCAAGAACCCCGAGCGTGAAGCGGTGATCGACTTCTCCGCCGCCTATGCGCCCTTCTACCTCGGCGTGTTCGGCCCGGAGGACGCCGCCATCGCCAGCCTCGACGACCTGGCCGGCAAGACCATCAGCGTCACCCGCGGCTCCATCGAGGACATCGAACTGAGCAAGGTCGCGCCGCAAGACGCCACCATCAAGCGCTTCGAGGACAACAACTCGACCATCGCCGCCTACCTGTCCGGCCAGGTCGAGCTGATCGCCAGCGGCAACGTGGTGATGGTGGCCATCGCCGAACGCAATCCCAAGCGCATTCCGAGCATGAAACTCAAGCTCAAGGACTCGCCGGTCTACGTCGGTGTGAACAAGAACCAGACCGCGTTGCTGGACAAGGTCAATGCCGTCATCGCCGCCGCCAAAGCTGACGGCAGCCTCGAGGCGATCAGCCAGAAGTGGCTGAAGCAGCCGCTGCCGGCCGACCTCTGAGCCGCGCGGAGCGCTGAGCCATGGCCTACCAGTTCGACTTCGCCGCCGTCCTGCAGCAGGCCGACCTGCTGCTGCAGGGCGCGGCCTTCACCCTCGGCCTGACCGCCGTCGGCACAGTGCTCGGCGTCGGCCTGGGCATAGTCGGGGCGATACTGCGCGCCTGGCGCATCCGTCCGTTCGACCGCCTGTTCGGCGTCTACGTGGAGCTGATCCGCAACACGCCCTTCATCGTCCAGCTGTTCTTCATCTTCTTCGGCCTGCCCTCGCTCGGCGTACGCCTGAGCGAATGGGAAGCCGCGGTGCTGGCTATGGTGATCAACCTCGGCGCCTACTCCACCGAGATCATCCGCGCCGGCATCCAGGCCATTCCGCATGGCCAGATCGAGGCGGCCGCGGCGCTGGCCATGAGCCGCTTCGAGAGCTTCCGCCACGTGGTGCTGCGCCCGGCGCTGGGCAAGGTGTGGCCGGCGCTGTCGAGCCAGATCATCATCGTCATGCTGGGTTCGGCGGTGTGCTCGCAGATCTCCACCGAGGAGCTGTCGTTCGCCGCCAACTTCATCCAGTCGCGCAACTTCCGCGCCTTCGAGACCTACCTGCTGACCACCGCGCTGTACCTGCTCATGGCCATCCTGATTCGCCAGCTACTGGCCTGGGTCGGCCGGCGCTTCGTCATGGGAGAGCGCTGATGGACTTCACCCTCTGGGACATCCTGCGCAACCTGCTCACCGGTCTGCAATGGACGCTGTTGCTGTCGCTGGTGGCCTTCGTCTGCGGCGGCATCGCCGGCCTGCTGGTGCTGCTGGCGCGTATCGCCCCGCTACGGGTGCCGCGCCTGTTGGCCAAGGGCTATATCGAACTGTTCCAGGGCACGCCGCTGCTGATGCAGCTGTTCCTGGTGTTCTTCGGCATCGCCCTGCTCGGCATCGACGTGTCGCCCTGGCTGGCCGCCGCCTGTGCCCTGACCCTGTTCACCAGCGCCTTTCTCGCCGAGATCTGGCGCGGCTGCGTCGAGGCCATCGGCCGCGGCCAGTGGGAGGCCGCCGAGAGCCTGGCCATGAGCCGCCTGGAAACCTTGCGCCATGTGGTGCTGCCGCAGGCGCTGCGCATCGCCGTGGCGCCCACCGTGGGTTTCTCGGTGCAGGTGGTCAAGGGCACCGCGGTGACCTCGATCATCGGCTTCACCGAGCTGACCAAGACCGGCAGCATGCTGGCCAACGCCACCTTCGAGCCCTTCATGGTCTACGGCTTCGTCGCCCTCGGCTACTTCCTGCTCTGCTACCCGCTCTCGCTCGCCGCATACCGCCTGGAAAGGAGGCTGAATGTCACTGCTTAACGTCACCGCCCTGCACAAGTATTACGGCGACAACCACGTGCTCAAGGGCATCGACCTGGCGGTCGAGGAAGGCGAAGTGGTCGCCATCATCGGTCGCAGCGGCTCGGGCAAGAGCACCTTCCTGCGCACCCTGAACGGCCTGGAATCGATCAACGACGGCGTGATCGAAGTGGACGGCGACTACATCGACGCCGCCCGCGCCGACCTGCGTAGCCTGCGGCAGAAGGTCGGCATGGTGTTCCAGCAGTTCAACCTGTTTCCCCACCTGACGGTCGGCGAGAACGTCATGCTGGCGCCGCAGGTGGTGAAGAAGATCCCGCGCGCCGAAGCCGAGCGAGTCGCGCGGCAGATGCTCGAACGGGTCGGCCTGGCGGAGAAGTTCGACGCCTACCCCGAGCGCCTGTCCGGCGGCCAGCAGCAGCGCGTGGCCATCGCCCGCGCCCTGGCGATGTCGCCGAAGGTGCTGCTGTGCGACGAGATCACCTCGGCGCTCGACCCGGAGCTGGTCAACGAGGTGCTGGCGGTGGTCAAGCAGCTGGCCAGCGAGGGCATGACCCTGATCATGGTCACCCACGAGATGCGTTTTGCCCGCGAGGTCGGCGACAAGCTGGTGTTCATGCACCAGGGCAAGGTGCACGAGATCGGCGACCCCAGGGCGCTGTTCGCCGCGCCGCAGACCGAGGAGCTGCGCAACTTTATCGGCTCGGTGAACCTGTGAACGCGCCGGCGCCCCTGGCGCTGCGCATCGAGCCGCTGAGCCGCGAAGCCTTCGCCGCCTTCGGCGAGGTGATCGAAGCGGCCGGCGCCACATCCTTTGCGATCAACGCCGGCACCACCACCCGCTACCACGACCTGGCCCGCATCGAGACGGCCGGGAGCGCATCACGGGTGCTGCTGAGCCTGTTCGAGGGCCAGGCCTGGCACGCGCCCATCGAGATCCGCATGCTCGAACGCCACCCGCTGGGCAGCCAGGCCTTCTACCCGGTGGACGGCGCGCGCATGCTGATAGTCGTCGCCCCGCCCGGCGCGCTGGACGAGTCGAAGATCCGCGCCTTCGTCAGCGCACCGGATCAGGGCGTCAACTATGCCCGCGGCACCTGGCACCACCCGCTGCTGTGCCTGGAGCGCCCCGGGCGCTTCCTGGTGGTGGATCGCGGTGGCGCCGGGTCCAACTGCGACGAGCAGCGCCTGCGGCAGCCCTTGCTGGCGCTGGCGCTCGGGGCGCCAGCGGTCTAGACCAGTTTCATGCGACATCCGTATGCGTTGGCTCATCCGCTCAGTCGTGGCACGATGGCGCGGATATCGACCGAGATGCCGCCACCATGCCCCAAGCCCCCGCCGAGAGTTATCCCCTGATCGCCGCCATCGACCTGGGCTCGAACAGCTTCCATATGGTGCTGGCCAAGGCCGACCATGGCGAGATCCGCATCCTCGAGCGCCTCGGCGACAAGGTGCAGCTGGCCGCCGGCATCGACGACGAGCGCCAGCTCAGCGAAGAAGCCATGCAACGCGGGCTCGACTGCCTGCGCCGCTTCGCCCAGCTCACCGCCAGCCTGCCGGAAGGCGCGGTGCGCATCGTCGGCACCAACGCCCTGCGCGAGGCGCGCAACCGCGCGGTGTTTATCCGTCGCGCCGAGGAGATTCTCGGCCACCAGGTGGAGGTGATCTCCGGCCGCGAGGAAGCGCGGCTGATCTACCTCGGCGTGTCGCACAGCATCGCCGACACCCCCGGCAGGCGCCTGGTCGCCGATATCGGCGGCGGCAGCACCGAGTTCATCATCGGCCAGCGCTTCGAGCCGCTGCTGCGCGAGAGCCTGCAGATGGGCTGCGTCAGCTACACCCAACGCTATTTCAAGGACGGCAAGATCACCCCGGCGCGCTACGCCCAGGCCTATACCGCGGCGCGCCTGGAACTGATGGGCATCGAGCAGGGCCTGCGCCGGCTCGGCTGGGAGGACGCCGTCGGCGCCTCCGGCACCATCAAGGCCATCGGCCTGACCATCAAGGGCGCCGGCCTGGGCAACGGCGAGGTCAACGCCGAGGGCCTGGCCTGGCTCAAGCGCAAGGTGTTCAAGCTGGGCGAGGTGGACAAGCTCGAACTCGACGGCATCAAGCCGGACCGGCGCAGCATCTTCCCCGCCGGCCTGGCGATCCTCGAGGCGATCTTCGACGCCTGCGAGATCCAGCGCATGAGCCACTCCGAAGGCGCGCTGCGCGAGGGCGTGCTCTACGACCTGCTCGGTCGTCACCAGCACGAGGACGTGCGCGAACGCACCCTGTCGGCCTTTATGGAGCGCTACCACGTCGATGTGGATCAGGCCGCACGGGTCGAGGCCAAGGCGCTCTCGGCGCTGGACAAGGTGGCCGACGACTGGGGGCTGAACGACGACTGGCACCGCGAACTGCTGAGCTGGGGCGCCAAGGTGCACGAGGTGGGCCTGGACATCGCCCACTACCAGTACCACAAGCACGGCGCCTACCTGATCGAGCACTCCGACCTGTCCGGCTTCTCCCGCCAGGATCAGCAGATGCTCGCCCTGCTGGTGCGCGGCCACCGGCGCAACATCCCCAAGGACAAGTTCGCCGAGTTCGGCGAGGAAGGCGTCAAGCTGATGCGCCTGTGCGTGCTGCTGCGCTTCGCCATCCTCTTCCACCATATCCGCGGCAGCCAGGACATGCCGCAGGTGCAGCTCAAGGCCGGCGACAACAGCCTGGAGATTCACTTCCCGGATGGCTGGCTGGCGGCCAACCCGCTGACCCAGGCCGACTTCGAGGCCGAAGCGGCCTGGCTCAAGCGCATCGACCTGGATCTGAGCGTCAGCTGATCACTTGAGCCAGCAGGATTCGTCACCCCTCTCCCGTTTACGGGAGAGGGGCTGGGGGAGAGGGCCACAAACACCGTGAAACAGGGCCACGAAGCCCTCTCCCGGCCTGCGGCCTTTTTTATCGAGCGCTGATCAGCGGTGCGGTGAGCTTCTCCAGCAAGCCGGACTGCGCACTGCGCGGGTTCTGGTTGCCGGTGGGCTGCAGGCGCAGGTAGCGGCCGTCGGGCTGCAGCACCCAGGCCTGGGTGTTGTCGGTCAGGTAGGCCTCCAGCTCCTTCTTCACCCGCAGGATCAGCTTCTTGCCCTCCACCGGGAAGCAGGTCTCGACGCGCTTGTCGAGGTTGCGCTCCATCCAGTCGGCGCTGGACAGGTAGATCTTCTCGTCGCCACCGTTGAGGAAGTAGAACACCCGGGTGTGCTCGAGGAAGCGGCCGATGATCGAGCGCACCTGGATGTTGTGCGACACCCCGGCGATGCCCGGGCGCAGGCAGCACATGCCGCGCACCACCAGGTCGATCTTCACCCCGGTCTGGCTGGCCTTGTACAGCGCGCGGATCACCTTGGGGTCGGTCAGCGAGTTGAACTTGGCGATGATCTGCGCCGGCTTGCCCTCGGCGGCCGCCGCGGTTTCCTTGGCGATCAGCTCGAGCAGGGTCTTCTTCAGGGTGAAGGGTGCGTGCAGCAGCTTCTTCATGCGCAGGGTCTTGCCCATGCCGATCAGCTGGCTGAACAGCTTGGCCACGTCCTCACCCAGCGCCACGTCGGCGGTCAGCAGGCTGTAGTCGGTGTACAGGCGGGCGTTGCCGGCGTGGTAGTTGCCGGTGCCGAGGTGGGCGTAGCGGACGATCTCGCCGTTCTCGCGGCGCAGGATCAGCATCATCTTGGCGTGGGTCTTGAAGCCGACCACGCCGTAGATCACCACCGCGCCGGCCTGCTGCAGGCGGCTGGCCAGCTGCAGGTTGGACTCCTCGTCGAAGCGCGCGCGCAGCTCGATCACCGCGGTGACCTCCTTGCCGTTACGCGCCGCTTCCACCAGGGCATCGACTATCTCCGAGTTGGCCCCGGAGCGGTACAGGGTCTGCTTGATCGCCAGCACGTGCGGGTCCTTGGCGGCCTGGCGCAGCAGATCGACCACCGGGGTGAAGGACTCGAAGGGGTGCAGCAGGAGGATGTCCTGCTTGCTGACCACGCTGAAGATGTTCTCGGCGTTCTGCAGCAGTTTGGGGATCACCGGGGTGAACGGCGTGTACTGCAGCTCCGGGTGGCTGTCCAGGCCGGTGATGCTGAACAGCCGGGTCAGGTTGACCGGGCCGTTGACCTGGTACAGCTCGTGCTCGGTCAGGCCGAACTGCTTGAGCAGGTGGTCGCGCAGGTGCTTCGGGCAGGTGTCGACCACCTCCAGGCGCACCGCATCGCCGTAGCGGCGGGAAAACAGCTCGCCGCGCAGGGCACGGGCCAGGTCCTCGACGTCCTCGGTGTCCACCGACAGGTCGGCGTTGCGGGTCAGGCGGAACTGGTAGCAACCCTTGACCTTCATGCCCTGGAACAGGTCGTCGGCGTGGGCATGGATCATCGAGGAGAGGAACACGTAGTTGTCGCCGGCACCACCGACCTCCTCCGGCACGCGGATGATCCGCGGCAGCAGGCGCGGCGCCGGGATGATCGCCAGACCGGAATCGCGACCGAAAGCATCGACGCCTTCCAGCTCGACGATGAAGTTCAGGCTCTTGTTCACCAGCAGCGGGAAGGGGTGGGTCGGGTCGAGGCCGATGGGGGTGATGATCGGCGCGATCTCGTCACGGAAATACCGGCGCACCCAGGCCTTGAGCTTGGTGGTCCAGAAGCGCCGGCGGATGAAGTTGATATTGTGCTTGGCCAGGGCCGGGAACAGGGTGTCGTTGAGGATGGCGTACTGCCGCTCGACCTGTTCGTGCACCAGCTCGCTGATGCGCGCCAGCGCCTGGTGCGGCTGCAGGCCGTCGGCGCCGGCCTGCTCGCGGGCGAAGTTGATCTGCTTCTTCAGGCCGGCGACGCGAATCTCGAAGAACTCGTCAAGGTTGCTGGAGAAGATCAAGAGGAACTTCAGCCGCTCCAGCAGCGGGTAGGACTCGTCCAGCGCCTGCTCCAGCACGCGGATATTGAATTGCAGCTGCGACAGCTCGCGGTGGATGTACAGGCTGCTGTCGTCCAGGCTGGGCACCGCCACCGGTGCCGGCGGCGGGCTTTCCACCACGGGCGGATCGACCGCCACCTCCGCCGGCACCAGGGGTGCATCGAGCAATTCGCTACTGAGTCCTTCGGTGTTCATTGCTGGGTTCCTGGGGGCGTCAGCGCCCCTGTTGCAAGAGTTCTGCCGCACGTACGGCGAAGTAGGTGAGGATGCCATCGGCGCCGGCGCGTTTGAAGGCGGTCAGCGATTCCAGTATGACCGCCTCGGACAGCCAGCCGTTCTGGATCGCCGCCATGTGCATGGCGTACTCGCCGCTGACCTGGTAGACGAAGGTCGGCACCTTGTAGGCATCCTTCACCCGCCAGAGGATGTCCAGGTAGGGCATGCCGGGCTTGACCATGACCATGTCGGCGCCTTCGGCCAGGTCGGCGGCCACTTCGTGCAGGGCCTCGTCGCCGTTGGCCGGGTCCATCTGGTAGCCGAGCTTGTTGCCCTTGCCGAGGTTGGCGGCCGAGCCCACCGCGTCGCGGAACGGGCCGTAGTAGGCGCTGGCGTACTTGGCCGAGTAGGCCATGATGCGCACGTTGGGGTGATCGGCCAGCTCCAGCGCCTCGCGGATCGCCTGCACGCGGCCGTCCATCATGTCCGAGGGGGCGACCACCTGGGCGCCGGCCTCGGCGTGCGACAGCGCCTGCTTGACCAGGGCATCGACGGTGATGTCGTTCTGCACGTAGCCGGACTCGTCGAGGATGCCGTCCTGACCGTGGGTGGTGAAGGGGTCCAGGGCCACGTCGCTGATCACCCCCAGCTCGGGGAATTTCGCCCGCAGGGCGCGAATCGCACGCTGGGCGATGCCGTCCGGATTCCAGGCCTCGGCGCCGTCGAGGGACTTCTTCTCCAGCGGCGTGACCGGGAACAGCGCCAGCGCCGGAATGCCCAGCGCCACCCAGTGCTCGGCCTCTTGCAGCAGCAGGTCGATGGACAGCCGCTCGACGCCCGGCATCGACGGCACGACCTCGCGGCGGTTGTCGCCATCGAGGACGAACACCGGCAGGATCAGGTCGTCGACGCTCAGACGATGCTCGCGCACCAGGCGGCGGGAGAATTCGTCGCGGCGGTTGCGGCGCAGGCGGGTGGCGGGGAACAGGCGATTGGCGGGGGTAACGCTCACGGCAGACTCCAGAGCCCGCACGGGCGGGCCAGTGTGACGGTTATAAGCGGCCATTATGACCAAATGATGACAGCTGAATGACCGGATGCGACGGCGGGTCGCACGCTTTGCCGGGCATTGTGGCATGCGCCGGCGCTTTTCGGGCGCACCGCGGCAGGAGTAGGCTGAGCGCCTTTCCCATAGGCGCAGACCGTCCATGCTGCACGACCTGATCCGCCAGTTCGGCTACCCGGCGCTGATCCTCGGCACCTTCCTCGAAGGCGAGGTATCGCTGCTGCTGGCCGCCTACCTGGCGGTGCGCGACCTGCTGCAGATCGAATGGGTGGCGCTGTGTGCCTTCCTCGGCACCTTCGCCAGCGACCAGCTGTGGTTCCACCTCGGCCGCCATCACGGCCGCGCGCTGCTCGCCCGGCGCCCGCGCTGGCAACCGCTGGGCGAGCGCGCCAGCGCCCTGCTCAGGCGCCACCCGGACCTGTGGGTGCTGGGCTTTCGCTTCCTCTACGGGCTGCGCACGGTGATGCCGCTGGCCATCGGCCTGTCCGGTTATTCCTGGCGCCGCTACCTGCTGCTCGACGCCATCGGCGCCGGGCTCTGGGCCGGCGGTTTGAGCCTGCTGGCCTACAGCCTGGGCCACGCCATGGAAGGTCTACTCGACGAGCTGCGCCGCTACCAGCTGTACCTGCTCGGCGGCCTGGCCCTGCTGCTGACGCTGACCTGGCTATACCGGCGGCGCCAGGGCCGCAGTGGCTGAGCCGCGCGAGCGCGCCAGCCACATTGCCAGCAGGCTGGCCAGGCTGTAGGCGGCCAGCGCGCACCAGGCGGCCAGGTCCATGCTCAGCAGACCGAGCACCTCGGCAAGCCAGAACGCCGGCAGATTCAAGCCCAACCGCAGACACTCCAGGCGCACGGCGCCAGCGCGATTCTCCAGCCACAGGCCGATGCTGGACAGACCCAGGCCCAGCCACAGGCACGCCAGCAGCACGCCGCCCACTGCCAACGAATCGCCCCGCGCCAGCAGCCACACCCCGGCCAGCAGGTAGCAGACGAACTGCAGCAAGGCATAGAGCCGCGCACCGCGCCCCAGCGCCACCTCGAACTGGCGAAAGCGGCTCAGGTCCGGCTTCTCCTGCGGGTAGCGCGCCGCCACGTCGGCCGGGCGCCAGCCGGTGGGCATAAACCAGATGCGCAAGCGGTCCCACCAGGACGCCGCGCGCCGCGCATCGCGCCACAGCCCGGCATACACCTGCAGGTTGGCCCATAGCGGGTTCCAGCTGGCCAGCGGCGTGGTCACGCCGAAGATCACCGGTTCGTCGTCCAGCTCCTCCTGGAAGGTGGCGAACATTCGATCCCAGACAATGAACACGCCGCCGTAATTGCGATCCATGTACACAGGGTTCTGCGCATGATGCACGCGGTGGTTGGAGGGCGTGATGAACAGCCACTCGAACCAGCCCAGCTTGGGGATATGCCGGGTATGCACCCAGAACTGATAGAGCAGGTTGAGCGCCGCCACCGTGAGGAACACCAGCGGCGGCACACCGGCCACCGCCATCGGCAGGTAGAACAGCCAGCCGAAGACGAAGCCGGTGCTGGTCTGGCGCAGCGCGGTGGAGAGGTTGTAGTCCTCGCTCTGGTGGTGCACCGCATGGGCCGCCCAGAGCACGTTGCGTTCGTGGCCCAGGCGATGGTTCCAGTAGTAGCAGAAGTCGTAGAAGACGAAGGCCAGCAGCCACACCCACAGGCTATCGGCGGAAAGCTCGAACAACGCCAGCTGTTGCCAGGCGAAGGTGTAGGTGAGCAGGCCGACCGCCTTGGTCAGCAGCCCGGTGGCCTGCGACAGCACCCCGGTGCTGAGGCTGCTGACGGCATCGGCCAGGCGATAGCTGCGCATGCCGCGCCAGTGATCGGCGAGCAGTTCGAGGCCGATCAGGAGAAAGAAGAAGGGCACCGCATAGAGGACGTAATTCATGGCCGAGCCGTATCGTTGTGCTTGTCTTGGGGCTAGTCTGTTATTCATCCTAGTCCTCGGACCGCCGCGGCTCGCGGCGGCAAATGACAGTCTGAGCGGCATTTGACGACAGCATGCGCACGCCTCGCCGCCACCCCGCATCGGCAACAGCCGCCGCCCGCCGCACCCAGGTGCCGGCGCGGGCGACCTTTACCCTCACCAGGAGTCGAGCATGAACAAAAAAGTCGCAGTGATTCTGTCCGGCTGCGGCGTCTACGACGGCGCCGAAATCCATGAAAGCGTGATCACCCTGCTGCGCCTCGACCAGCGCGGCGCCACGGTGCAGTGCTTCGCCCCCAACGTGACGCAGCTGCACGTGGTCGATCACTACAGCGGCGACGAGATGGACGAGACGCGCAACGTGCTGGTGGAGTCCGCGCGCATCGCCCGCGGCAAGATCAAGGACGTCAAGGAGCTGCACGTGGCCGACTTCGACGCACTGATCCTGCCCGGCGGCTTCGGCGTGGCGAAGAACCTCTCCGACTTCGCCATCAGCGGCGCCGCCTGCAGCGTGCAGCCCGACGTGCTGGCCGCGTGCAAGGCCTTCGCCAGCGCCGGCAAGCCGCTCGGCCTGATCTGCATCGCCCCGGCCCTGGCGGCGAAGATCTTCGGCGCCGGGGTGATCTGCACCATCGGCACCGACCACGACACCGCCGCCGCGCTGACCCAGATGGGCGCCGAGCACCATGAATGCGAAGTCAGCGAAATCGTCGAGGACCACGCGCACAAGCTGGTCACCACCCCCGCGTACATGCTCGCCCAGTCCATCGCCGAGGCGGCGTCGGGCATCAACAAGCTGGTCGACCGGGTGCTGGAGCTGGCGCACCACTGACGGGTTGGAGCGCGCAGGTGGCGTTACGCTTTACTTGGCGACAACGCCAAGCCGGGCCCTGTAGGGTGGGCTTTAGCCCACATTGAGTACCATTGGGGGGCTAAAGCGGAACGCCGCCCGACCCACCCTACAGGCTGCCAGCCGAGGCCGATCCGGCCAATGCTCAGGGTACTCCTGCATGGCCTCTGGCCAAGTCTGGCGCGCTGCGGCAGCGTGGCGACAGGATTTCCCGGAGCCCCTGCCATGTCCCAGCCCTTCGTCCTCAGCCCCGACCTGCAACAGGCGGTGGCCAGTTTCTTCCAGCGCATTCCCTTCAACCAGGTGCTCGGCATCGAGCTGGACGAGCTCAGCCTGGAGCGGGTGACCATGCACCTGCCGATGAAGCCCGAGCTGATCGGCAACTTCGTCCACGGCATCCTCCACGGCGGGGTGATCTCCTCGCTGCTCGACGTCTGTGGTGGCGCCATGGCGTTGATCGGCGCCTTCGCCAACCACCAGCACCTGCCGGCCGCCGAGCGCATGGCCAAGCTGTCCAAGCTGGGCACCATCGACCTGCGCATCGACTACCTGCGCCCCGGCCGCGGCCAGCGCTTCACCGCCACCGCGGTAGCGCTGCGCGCCGGCAACAAGGTGGCGGTGGTGCGCATGGAGCTGCACAGCGACGACGGCACCCTGGTGGCGGTGGGCACCGGTACCTATCTGTGTGGGTAGCGATGTCCAAGCATCGTGGGAGGGGCTTTAGCCGCGACTGGCTCCACCTCGATCGCCGCTAAAGAGCCTCCCGCCGGAGCAGTCCGTAGCCCGGATGCAATCCAGGACGAGTTACCGGCTCAAGCGGGTCAGGATCCGGTCCAGCGCATTGGCGAAGGCCTGCCGATCCTTTTCCGCGTAAGGCGCCTGGCCGCCGCCGACCTGGCCCTGCTCGCGCAGGTCGGTGAACAGGTTGCGCACCGCCAGGCGCTCGCCCATGTTGCGCTCGTCGAACTCGCGGCCGCGCGGATCGAGCGCCGCCACGCCCTTCTTCACCAGGCGGTCGGCCAGCGGCACGTCGCTGCATATCACCAACTCGCCGGGCTGGGCGTGTTCGACCAGATGATCGTCGGCGGCGTCCGGGCCGCTGGGCACCACGACCAGTTTGACGCAGGCGAAATTCGGCCGCACCACCGCCTGGCCGGCCACCAGCACCACCTCGAACCCCCGCTTGAGGGCGAACTTCACCACCTGGTCCCGCGCCGCCCGAGGGCAGGCGTCGGCATCGATCCACACGCGCATGCTGCACTATCCTGAACAAGCCAGCGGCCAGTATGCCAGCTGCGCCCCCACCAGCAGGAGCACCCCATGACGTTCTGGCAGCGCCTGTCCGCCCCCGCCGAAGTGCTGATCTGCGGCGCCAGCCGCGGCATCGGCCTGGCCCTGACCGAGCGCTTGCTGGCGCGCGACGACGTCGCCCGGGTGTGGGCGCTGGCGCGCCATGCCAGCCAGTCGGCGCCGCTCGACGACCTCGCCGGGCGCCACGGCGAACGCCTGCAATGCCTGGACGTGGACGCCTGCGACGAACGCGAACTGCACAGCCTGAGCCGCCACCTGCAGAACGCCGAGGTGCGCCTGAACCTGCTGCTGTGCAGCGTCGGCACCCTGCAGGAAGGCGCCAGCCGCGCCGAGAAGTCCCTCGCCCAGCTCGACCTGGCCGGCCTGCAGGCGACCTTCGAGCGCAACACCTTCGCCCCCATCCTGCTGCTCAAGCACCTGCTGCCGCTGCTGCGCGGCCAGCACCCCTGCACCGTGGCGGCGCTGTCGGCGCGGGTCGGCTCGATCGGCGACAACCGCCTCGGCGGCTGGTACAGCTACCGTGCCAGCAAGGCGGCGCTGAACCAGCTGCTGCGCAGCGCCAGCATCGAACTGCGCCGGCTCAACCCGCAGAGCTGCGTGCTGGCACTGCACCCGGGCACCACCGACACCGAGCTGTCGCGGCCGTTCCAGGCCAACGTGCCGGCGGACCAGCTGTTCACCCCGGCCTTTGCCGCCGAATGCCTGCTCGCCGTGCTGGAAGGCCAGGGCCCGGAACAGAGCGGCAGCTTCTGGGCCTGGGACGGCCAGCCGATTCCCTGGTGACTCAGGCCGGGTAGAAAGCCTGGCAACGCTCGCGCACCGCACGCGACAGGTTGTCGTCGGCCAGCTCGATCAGGTCCAGCTCGACCTCGTCCGGCAGCAGCTCGGCCACCAGCGCCGCCAGGCGCCGCTGCACCCGCACGTCGGCTCCGGCCACCGCCAGCAGCAGGCGCGGCTGCGGGCCGATGGCCGGGTCGCGCAGCGCCGCCAGATAAGCCTGCCGCACCGCCAGCTCGGCACAGGCGGCAGACAGCGCCTGCTCCAGCGGCGGATGACGCAACGCCGCCAGGGCCAGGTCGGGACTGTCGGCGTAATGGGTGGAGTTAATGGTGGAAGACATGCGCGCACTCGCCAGAGGGAAATCGGATCAGCCTAGGCGCACTGAGACCGGCTGTCGTGGCGGCGGTTCACGCTCTCGGCATGCGCAGGCGACGCACGGCCGCCTGCACTGGCCCGCCTCAATCCAGCGCCGCTACCCGATGCCGCTCGGCCAGCCGGCTACGCCCATACAGCAGGGCGATGGCTGCCAGCGCCAGGCCCTGGGCCGACAGGCTCCAGGCGTCGGCGTGGATGCCCAGCCAGTCGAACTCGAAGAAGGCCACCGGCCGCGTGCCGAGCACCCCGGCCTCCTGCAGCGCCGCCACGCCATGGCCGGCGAACACCACCGAGAGCAGACACAGCAGCACCGCGTTGACGCCGAAGAAGGTCGCCAGCGGCAGTTGGCGTGAGCCGCGCAGGATCGCCCAGGCCAGGCCGAGCAGCAGCACCAGCGCCGCCGCCGCACCGGCCAGCACCGCGCCGTGGCCCTGCGGCCCGGCCTGCAGCCAGAGGGTCTCGTAGAACAGGATGACCTCGAACAGCTCGCGATAGACCGAGAAGAACGCCAGCACGGCGAAGCCGAAACGGCCGCCGCCGCCGACCAGGCTGCTGTTGATGTAATCCTGCCAGGCCGCGGCATGCCGGCGGTCGTGCATCCACACCCCGACCCACAGCAGCACCGCACTGGCAAACAGCGCCGTGGCGCCTTCCAGCAGTTCGCGCTGGGCGCCGCTGATGCCGATCAGGTAGGCCGCCACTGCCCAGGTGGCGAGGCCGGCCAGCAGTGCCAGGCCCCAGCCGACATGCACGCTGCGCAGCGCCTGCGGCTGGCCGGTGTTGCGCAGGAAGGCGAGGATCGCCGCCAGCACCAGGATCGCCTCCAGGCCTTCGCGCAGTAGGATCAGCAGGCTGGCGAAGAAGCTCAGGCTGCCGTCCATGGTGCCATCGGCCAGCAGCGCGGCGGACTTGTCCAGCTCTACCCTCGCCTGCTCCAGCGCCTGCGCCGCCTGCGCCACGCTGGCGCCGTCCTGCAGCGCCTGGCGGTAGGCCATCAAGGCACGCTCGGTGGTCTTGCGCTGGACCGCATCGAGGTTGTCGAGGGCGCTTTCCACCAGCTCGAAGCCCTCCAGATAGGCGCCGACGGAGAGGTCGTAGGCTTGCTCCCGGTCGCCCGCGCGATAGGCCGCCAGGCTGCTCTGCAGGGTGCTGCGGCTGTAGTCGATCAGCGCCTGCGGGCCGCGCTGCTGCAGCGGCGGATGGCTGCGCTGGGCGCGGAAGGCGGCCGCATCACCGCCGTCGGCCGCCACCTCGGCGGGCGTGCGCGCGGCCAGTTGCGCCAGGCTGAAGCCGGCCGGCCCGGCCGCCTGCGGCGGCGCGCTGAAGCCGGCGATATAGCTGACCAGGTCCCAGCGCTGGCGTTCATCCAGCTGATCGGCGAAGGCCGGCATATCGGTGCCGTCGATGCCCAGGCCGAGGGTGTTGAACAGGTCGTACAGACTCAGTCGATCCAGCCGCGCGGCATCGCCCAGGTTGGCCGGCGGCGGCTCGAGGCCGAGCCCGGCCGGGCCGTCGCCGGCGCCGTGGTCGCCGTGGCAGACCGCGCAGTGCTGGGCGTAGAGCGGCGCGCCGCGCGCGGGGTAGGGGGTCAGCGCCGGCGTCTGCGCGACCCGGTACAGCTCGGCCAGACGCGCGGCGAGCCGCCGCGCCGCGCCGGCCACCTGCTCGCCGGGTTGGCGCCGGGCGACGGCCTGGCGCAGGGCGGCGGCCCCCTGCTCCAGCTCGGCGCGCTCGGCCTGGGCCGGCAGGGCGAGGATCAGCCCCTGCAGCACATCGAGAAACTCCAGCTGTTCCTGGTATTCCGCGGGGTCGACCACCTGGCCGGCGGCCACGCTGGCTGGGTAGTCGGCGCCGATATAGCCGAGCAGGTGCAGGGCCTGGGCGGCGCCGTCGAGGGGTTCGCCGAGGGCGAGAAAACTGAGACTGGCCAGCAGCGGCAGCAGCAGCCAGGCCAACAGGGATCGAGAACGACTCATCAATGCTTCACAAACGAGAATGGGTGGCATTAAATTGTTGCCGTCCTAAGGATCCCGCACAAGGACAATCTGACACATCTGGTAACAATCAGGCGAACGGACTGTTCGAAGATGCGCCGGCATCCCGCACCTCGGCCGCCATTGCGGCGGCCGAAGGGGGGGCAGGCGTCACACCGCGGCGCGCTTGACCGTGGCCAGCAGCCCGGCGGCGGCGACGAACAGCGCGGCGAAGCTGCGGTTCATCAGGCGCTGCTGACGCGGCGTGCGCAGCACCCGCAGCACCCGCGAGGCGAGGCCGGTGTAGCCGGCCATGACGATCAGGTCGACCACTATCATGGTCGCGCCCATCAGCAGGTACTGCGGCAGCAGCGGCTGCTGCGGAGCGATGAACTGCGGCAGCACGGCGAGCATGAAGACGATCGCCTTGGGGTTGCTGGCGTTGACCAAAAAGCCACGCAGCACCAGGGTCAGCGGCCGCCCGCTAGGGCGCTCGGCGGCGCCGGTGGCGAGGTCGCTGGGCAGCGCGATCCACTGCCGGTAGGCCAGGTACACCAGGTAGGCGACGCCGAACCACTTGATCAGGCTGAAGGCCAGCGCCGAGGCGGCGAGGATGGCGCCGACACCGGCGGCGACTATGGCGATCTGCAGGGCCAGGCCCAGTTGCAGGCCGAGCGCGTTCCAGTAGCCGCGCCAGAAACCGTATTGCAGGCCGGCGGACATGGAGGCCACGGCACCGGCGCCGGGCGACAGGCTGATCACCCAGCAGGCGACGAAGAAAGCGAGCCAGGTTTCCAGGGCCATGGCGGATTACCTCGGGAGGGAAGAACGGGAGCAGGCCCTACAGCCTACTCCCGGCCGCTCAATCCGGCGAGCCCTTGCGCAGCTGCACCGGCTCCAGCTCCTCCTTGCGCGCCCGCGCCTGGGCGCTGCGCAGGCGGATGTTGATCGCCTCCACGGCCAGCGAGAAGGCCATGGCGAAGTAGACGTAGCCCTTGGGCACGTGCACGCCGAAGCTTTCGGCGATCAGCACGGTGCCGACCACGATGAGGAACGACAGCGCCAGCATCTTCAGGCTCGGGTGCTTGTCGATAAAGGCGCTGATGGTGCCGGCCGACAGCATCATGACGATCACCGAGATGACGATGGCTGCCACCATCACCGGCACGTGCTGCACCAGGCCGACGGCGGTGATCACCGAGTCGAGGCTGAAGACGATGTCGATGATGGCGATCTGGATGATGATGCCCATGAAGCCGTAGCTCTTCTTCGACCCGCCCTGCGCGGCCTCCTCGGCGCCTTCCAGGCTGTGGTAGATCTCCGCGGTGCTCTTGAACAGCAGGAACAGGCCGCCGAAGAACAGGATCAGGTCGCGCCCGGAAATCCCCTGCTCGAAGACGTGGAACAGGTCGTCGGTCAGGCGCATCACCCAGGTGATCGACAGCAGCAGCAGGATGCGCGTGCCCATGGCCAGGGCCAGGCCGAAGAAGCGCGCCTTCGGCTGCTGCTCAACCGGCAGGCGGCTGACCAGGATCGAGATGAAGATGATGTTGTCGATGCCGAGGACGATTTCCAGGGCGGTCAGGGTCAGAAACGCGACCCAGATTTCCGGGTTGCTCAGCCATTCCATTCAGGGATGCTCCAATGAGTTCAGGTTGTGTAGGAAAGGTGCCGCATATGGGGCAGCTTTCGTGCAAAACCTAGCGCCAGCGGCGCACGGATTTCTGGAAGAACAGGCTGTTGGGCACCTGCAGCAGCGCGCCGGCGGCCTCTTCGCTGACATCCTGCAGCGTGGTGTAGAACAGGTTGATGGCCAGCACCCGCCCCTTCACGCCGGGTTTGTCGGCGCTCTCGATCACCTCCACGGTATCGCCCAGGCGGAACGGCCCCATGGCGAAGATCAGCAGCGCGCAGAACATGTTCGACAGCACGCTCCAGATGGCGAAGAAGGCCACCGCCGCCACGGCGGTGAAGCCGGTGATGGCGGTCCACAGCACCGTGGCCGACACGCCCAGGCGCTCGAGCACCAGCATGAAGGCGCTGCCCAGGATCAACCAGCGCAGCAGGCCGCGCAGCGGCAGCAGCACCTCCTGCGGCAGCAGGCTGTAGCGCGCGCCGAGGCGGCTGATGGCGCGGGTCAGGATGCGCTGGGCGAGCCACGCCAGCAGCAGGATCAGCAGCACCTGGCCGGCGCGGATCAGCGGTTCGCGCCAGGCCGTGAGCAGTTCCAGCGATTCCATCACTCGGTCTCCTCCAGTTGCTGCTGCAGCGCTTCGAGCGTCTCCAGAGCCAGCAGCCAGCTTTCCTCCAGCTCGGCCTCGCGCGCCTTGAGCGTCGCCTGCTCGGCCAGGCGTTCGCGCAGCTCGTCCTTGCGCGCCGCCTCGTACAGGCCGCTATCGGCCAGCTGCGCTTCCACCTTGGCCAGGGCCTGGTGCAGCTTGTTCAGCTCCTGCTCGAGCTTGTCGGCCTGCTTCTTGTGCGGCGCCAGCTGCTGGCGCAGGGCGGCGGCGGCCTGGCGCTGGGCGCGCTTGTCGGTCTTGTCCGCCGCCGGGGTCGCCGCGCTCGGCGGCTGCTGGCGGGCGCGGAAGTCGATCAGCCAGCGCGCGTAGTCGTCGAGATCGCCCTCGAACGGCTGGATGCGGCCGTCGGCCACCAGGAGGAATTCGTCGGTGGTGCTTTTCAGCAGGTGGCGGTCGTGCGACACCACCAGCACGGCGCCGGCGAACTCCTGCAACGCCATGGTCAGGGCCAGGCGCATTTCCAGGTCGAGGTGGTTGGTCGGTTCGTCGAGCAGCAGCAGGTTGGGCTTCTGCCAGGCGATCAGGGCCAGGGCCAGGCGCGCCTTCTCGCCACCGGAGAAATTCAGCACCGGCTCGTCGCAGCGCTCGCCGCGGAAATCGAAGCCGCCGAGGAAGTCGCGCAGGGTCTGCTCGCGCTCGCTCGGCGCCAGGCGCTGCACGTGCAGCAGCGGGCTGGCCTTGGGGTCCAGCGCATCGAGCTGGTGCTGGGCGAAGTAGCCGATGGCCAGGTTCTCGCCGCGGGCCAGTTCGCCGCCGAGCGCGGCGAGGTCGCCGGCCAGGGTCTTGATCAGGGTCGACTTGCCGGCGCCGTTGGGCCCCAGCAGGCCGATACGCGCGCCGGGCGCCAGGCTCAGCTTGACCTTGTCCAGCACCACCTTGTCGCCGTAGCCGAGGCGCGCCTCGGACAGGTTGAGCAGCGGACTGGAGACCTTGTCCGCTTCACGGAAGACGAAGTCGAAGGGCGAGTCGACATGCGCCGGGGCCAGCTCCTCCAGGCGTTCCAGGGCCTTGATCCGGCTCTGCGCCTGGCGCGCCTTGGTCGCCTGGGCCTTGAAGCGGGCGATGTACTTTTCCATGTGCGCGCGCTGCGCCTGCTGCTTCTCGTAGGCCTGCTGCTGCTGCGCCAGGCGCTCGGCGCGGGTGCGCTCGAAGGCCGAGTAGCCGCCGCGGTAGAGGGTCAGCTTCTGCTGCTCCAGATGCGCCACATGGTCGACCACGGCGTCGAGGAAGTCGCGGTCGTGGGAGATCAGCAGCAGGGTGCCGGGATAGCCCTTGAGCCACTCTTCCAGCCAGAGGATGGCATCGAGATCCAGGTGGTTGGTCGGCTCGTCGAGCAGCAGCAGCTCGGACGGGCACATCAGCGCCTGGGCCAGGTTCAGGCGCATGCGCCAGCCGCCGGAGAAGTCGCCGACGCGCCTGTCCATCTGCTCGCCGGTGAAGCCGAGGCCGGCCAGCAGCTTGCGCGCGCGGGCGTCGGCCGTGTAGCCCTGGGCGTTGTCCAGTTCGCTGTGCAGGCGGGCGATGGCGGCGCCGTCGTGGGCCGCCTCGGCTCGGGCCAGCTCGGCCTGGATCGCGCGCAGGTGCAGGTCGCCGTCGAGCACGTAGTCCACCGCCAGGCGCTCGAGGTTGTCCACCTCCTGGCGCATATGGGCGATGCGCCAGTCCGGAGGCAGCCGGCAGTCGCCGGCGTCGGGGCCGAGTTCGCCGCGCAGCAGGGCGAACAGGCTGGACTTGCCGGCGCCGTTGGCACCGATCAGGCCGACCTTCTGGCCGGCGTGCAGGGTCAGCTCGGCGCCTTCGAGCAGGCGCTGCGGACCACGCTGTAGAGTGAGGTTCTGGAGTCGGATCATAATGGCGGCGGAGTCTACCAAATCGCCCTGGAGGCCGCGTGCAGGATCTGTGGAATTTCGCCGTACGGCTCTATGCCCGACCGGGCGTGGAAGACGCCTGCCTGCAGCTGCAGGAGGCCGGCGGCGACGTCTGCCTGTTGCTCGCCGGCGCCTGGCTACAACGCCGCGGCGTGCCCTGTCGCGCGCCCTACCTCGAGGCGCTGCAGGCGCTGGCCGAACCCTGGCAGCGCGAGGTGGTCGCGCCGCTGCGCCAACTGCGGCGCGACTGGCGCACGGCCGCCGCCGCGGACGCCGAGCTGGCGACGCTGCGTGAACGGATCAAGCAACTGGAACTGGAAGCCGAACGGATGCTGTTGCAGCGGATCGAGACGCTGGTGGAGAACTGGCCGCGCGAGGGCGGCGAAGACGACTGGCTGAGTCGCCTGGCGGGAGACGACAGCGCCGCGCTGCAGGTGCTGCGCGGCGCCGCCGATTCTTAAGAGGCGCTCGGCGCCGTCGCACCATTGCTGGCGACGGGCGCCACGGCGGCTGCCGGGA
The DNA here is from genome assembly GCF_003696305.1 of Pseudomonas sp. AOB-7. Taxonomy (GTDB): domain Bacteria; phylum Pseudomonadota; class Gammaproteobacteria; order Pseudomonadales; family Pseudomonadaceae; genus Aquipseudomonas. Next base: position 53,487 of record NZ_RFFK01000009.1, read on the forward strand.
CCTCGGGCTTGGCCGGCGCAGCAGCGGGGGCGGGGGCCGGTTTCGCCGCGGGCTTGGCCGGGGCCTTCTTCACAGCGGCCTTGGGCGCCGCCGGCTTCTTCACCGCAACCGGCTTGCTGGCGGCCTTGGCTGCCGGTTTGGCAGGTGCGGTCTTGGTCGCCGGTTTGGCGGCAGCCGGCTTGGCGGCAGCAGGTTTAGCGACAGGCTTGGCCGCCGCTGGCTTGGCCGGTGCTTTGGCGGCGGGCTTACCGGCAGTAGGCTTGGCAGCGGCTTTGGCGGCCACAGGCTTCGCCGCGGCCTTAGTTGCCACGGCTTTGCTCGCAACCGCTTTGCTGGCGGCCGCCTTGCTGGCCACCGGCTTGGCGGCGGACTTGCTTGCTGCGGCGGGCTTGGCCGCGGCAGGCTTGGCGGTGGCCTTCTTCGCCGGCGCCTTCGCGGCAGCGGGTTTCTTCGCCGCCACGGCTTTGCCGGCCGGTTTCGCGGCCGGGGCGGCCGCCTTGGCCTCGCGACCATCGAGCGCCTTGCCGGCGGCTTCCTTGACCTTGCCCACGCCCTGGGCCAGCTTCAGGCTCTCCTGGGCGTCGCGCTTGAGCTGCAGGATATAGGCGCGGGTCTCGCTCTGACGGGCCTTGAGAGCGTCGAGCAGCTCTTCCAGCTCGGCCACCGCGTCCTTGGCCTTGGCCTGCGCCTTGGCCTTGCCGGCGACGGCGGCGTCCTGCAGCTTGCTGCGTGCCTTGTGCAGTTTTTCCTGGGCCTTGCCGCGCTGCTTCTCCAGCTTGGCGAGCAGTTTCTCGGCATCGACCAGCGCTTGCGAGCAGGCGTTTTCCAGGTGCTCGAGCAGGCTGGTGGAGAGTTGGTGCAGCAGGTGCAAAGGGGTACTGATGGTCTTCTTCTTGGCCGACATGGCGCGCCTCCTGGCGGATGTGGATGCGCCCATACTAGACGCCCGCGCCCGACCCTGCCATAGGCCTTTTGGCGACCCGGGCAGGCAGCCGCGCGGGCTGGCATAATCGCCGCCATCTTGATCGGGAGACATCGCCATGAGCCGCGCCGCCTTCGCCCTCTTCGTTCTCTGCGCGAGCCTCGCGGCACAGGCCGACAGTCACCAGCAGGATCTGGCCTACAGCCTCGGTGCACGCCTGGGCGAACGCCTGCGCGAGGAGGTGCCGCAACTGCCGCTGAGCGACCTGCTGGAAGGTCTGCGCCAGGCCTACGCCGGCCAGCCGCTGCGCCTGGAAGAGGCGCGCATCGAAGAGTTGCTCGACCAGCACGAGGCGCGCATCGCCGCCGACCCGCAGCGCCATGCCCAGGCCATCGCCGCGCAGCGACGCTTTCTCGCCGAGCAGCGAATCCGCCCCAATGTGCGGGTGATCGAGGGCGGCGTGCTGGTCAGCGAGCTGCGCGCCGGCAGCGGCGCCAAGCCCGGTCCCGGCAGCCGGGTGCAGGTACGTTACCGCGGCACCCTGGCCGACGGCAGCCCGTTCGACGAGAGCAGCGAACCGCAGTGGTTTCGCCTGGACAGCCTGATCGCCGGCTGGCGCAGCGCGCTGCTGCAGATGCCCAGCGGGGCACGCTGGCGCCTGGTGGTACCGTCGGATCAGGCTTACGGGGAAGAGGGCGCGGGCGATCTGATTCCGCCCCATGCGCCGCTGGTATTCGATCTGGAACTGCTCGACGTGGCCGACTGAAGGTCGGCCCGGCAGACAGCTTCTGGCCCGGATGCAAGCCAGGGCCGCCGACCTGTTGCCCGGAATGCATCCGGGCTAAGCGGCCGTCGCAGGCTCAGAGCGCCGGCGCGGCCTGCTCCTGGTGGGCGTTGTGCAGCACCTCGATCAGGCAGTCTTCCAGCTCGAAACGTTCGTGCAGCAACTGCCCCAGGCGACCCAGCTCGGCCACCAGCGACACGCTGTCGCGGCAGTCGCCGTTGTCGCAGTGATCGTTGAAGGCCAGCGCCACCTCGGTGATGGCTTCGATGCGCGGGTAGATCTGCTTGGCCAGTTCCAGGCCGCGCTGGTCGTTGAACGCCTTGGCCTCGCTGGTGAGCTGCTCGTAGACCTCGAAGTGACCGGCCGAGACGTAATCCACCAGGATTTCGCAGAAGCCCTGCAGGGCTTCGCCGTTGGCCGCCGGCGCCTGTGGCGACTCGACCAGGGCGCTGTAGGCCTGCACCAGTTCATGGCGCTCGCCCAGCCAGCGATCGATCAGTTGGTGGACCCCACCCCAGCGTTCCTGTGCGTTCTGGCAACTTTCGAGCATGATGGACCTCGCTTCCCTTATCGCTAATGCCTGTTATGCGTCCGCTCCCGAGACGATTTTTCTGTGGCCTACCATCCCGGGCGGCCAGCCTGCGGGGCATCGCACTCGACGCCACAAATCGCTCCCGACGCTTTTTTGTCAATCGGTGCTTGGCTTTGGGAAGGCAACCGCGAAACGGCGTTTTTCCGGCGGTGCGTGCGAGCCAGATTATGCCCGTGGGCAGGCGCCATCAAGGCACCGCCGGGAGATAATTTCATACGAGCGTTTAATCGACGACCCGCGACAGCCGTGGCCTGGGCGATGGGCCGCGATCAGCTGCGGCGCAGCAACTGGAACAGGCAGAAACCGAGCATGGCGACGAAACCGAGCAGACTCCACTCGGGAATGCTCATGCCGAACAGGCTCCACTTGACCTCGGCGCAGTCGGCGCTGCCCTGGAACACCAGGCGCACGATGTCCTGCATCGGCAGGGCCTGCATCATGAATTCCAGGCTCGGCAGGCAGGCCTCCAACTGGTCGGCCGGCACGCTCTGCAGCCAGATCTGCCGACCGGCCGTGGCGGCGCCGGCGCCGGCGAACAGCAGCGCCAGCAACGCATAGACCCGCCGGCCGAAGCGCGCCGGGCCGTGTACGGCGGCCACCAGGCAGACCAGGCCGAAGGCGATCACGCAGATGCGCTGCAGCACGCACATCGGGCAGGGCTCCAGGCCGACCACGTGTTCCAGGTACAGGGCCGCCGCCATCAGCAGCAGACTGCCGACGAATGCCAGGAAGAACAGGGGACGCGGACTGGCCAGGTACATGGAGGCTCCGGGGGAGAGAAATCGAGGGCAGTTACGGTAGAGGAAAGCGCGGGCGCCTTTCAAGGCGCCTCACGCACTGCCGCGCGCTGTTCGTCCACCCAGCGCGCCCCTTCGTCCGCTGCGTGACGATCGGCCGCAGCGGCTCAGGCGCGCACGCCCTGCGGCTGCGGCAGCGCCGGCAGGCCCTGATGGAGCAGGCCGAGGCTCTCCTGTAGCAGCTGGTTGCTGCGCTCCAGCTCGCCCAGCTGGGCCAGCAGGCGCGCCAGCTCGGCGCAGGTTTCCGGGTGGCGCTCCAGCTTCAGGCTGGTCTCGAAGTAGTCGCGCGCCTTGCCCCACAGCTGGTTCTGCAGGCACAGGCGACCGAGGGTCAGCAGCAGCGCCGGGTCCTGCGGGTGCTGCTTGAGCCAGAGCTCGGCGGTGTGCAGCTGCTGCGCCGGATCGGCGCCGCGCAGCACGCCGTAGAAGCGCGCCAGGCGGCTGTCGTAGGCGCGCTTGAGGGCGCTGCGCAGCACCTGTTCGGCCTCCTCCTGGGCACCCAGGCGACGCAGTTGCTCGACGTAGGCGGCGATCAGCTCGGGCTCCTGGCGCAGCGGCGCGGAGAGCTGCTGCCAGGCCTGGGTCAGCGGCTGCAGGGCGGTTTCGCCATCGCCCAGACCGGCCTGCCCGGCATCGCCCAGGCGACCGCGCCAGGTCGCGCGCTCCAGCTCGTCCAGCTCGGCGGCCGGCAGGGCCTTCTCCTTGCGCAGCTCCGGCAGCAGGCCGAGCAGCGCCGACCAGTCCTGGCGCTGCAGGTACAGGCGCTGCAGCTGGCGCAACACCAGGTGATGGCCGGGATGACGCTCGCGCATCGCTTGCAGGGTCTCCAGCGCCGCGTCGCTCTCGCCGCGGCTCTGCTGCAGTTCGGCATGGGCCAGGGCGATGGCCAGTTCGGCCTGCGGCTGACGCGCCAGGGCGCGCTCGAGCATGGCGTCGCTCTGCTCGTGCTGGCCCAGCTTGTGCGCCGCGCGGGCGGCGCCGAGGTAGTACATCAGCGGCTGGGGTTCGTCTTCGGCGGCCCGACTCAGCTGGCGCAGCGCGCGCGCCCAACGGCCCTCGGCCAGGTCGAGCAGGCCCTGCTGCGAGGCCAGCCGTGCCCGGCGGTGACGATGCAGACGCGACCAGGGGTTGGCCAGGCGCGTCGAGGCGAGCAACAGGCGCAGGCTGGCGCGCAGCAGGTAGAGCAGCAGCACCACCACCAGCACCAGGGCGAGGAAGGCCCACAGCCCGGACTGGTAGCGGAAGCCCTGGTAGGCGAACAGCACGTAGCCGCGGTCGGCCTGGATCGCCAGGCCGAGCAGATACAGCAGGCCGCCGACGGCGAGCAGGAGCAGCAACCAGAGCAGGCGCTTCATGGCGCCTCCCCGGCCGCGGCGGCCCCCTGCCGGCGCTGCGCCTGCTTGCGCTGCAGGTAGGCCTGCAGCGCCTCGAGCGACTCGCTCAGATCCGGCACCTGCACCTCGACCCGCTCGTCGGCCAGCTCGGCGAAGCGCTGACGCAGGGCGCGACTATCGGGGTTGTCCAGATTGAAATGGGCGTCGAGGATCTCCCCGGCCTGCTTCAGTGCCTGCCGATAGACCCCGCTCTGGCCATGCAGCGCGGCCCACTGCGCCTGCTCCAGGGCCAGCGACAGGCTCAGGCGCACCTGGCTCAGGCTCTGCCCGGAGAGCAGCGGACGGATATTGCGGTCGGCGTCGAACTCGATGCGGAAGTACTGCGCCAGGGTCGCCAGCCATTCGCTCCACCAGGCGCGGCCATCGCCCTCGGCGGCCAGGTCGGCGAGCACGTCGCCCTGCCCCGCGAAACTCGGCGCCAGCGGGTTGAGGCTGGCGGCCTGCTCGCGCAGCGCGGCCAGTTGCAGGAACAGGCCGACGCGATCCGGCCGCTGGGTGGTGCGCAGCGCTTCCAGGCTGCGGCTGAGCTGCTCGCGGGCGGCGAAGGCGGCGGGGTCGTCCTGCTCGCGGAGGATCTCGTCGGCGGCCAGCACCAGGGCTTCGGCGCTGGCCACGTCCTGCAGCGCGGACAGGCGCAGGGTGGCCAGGCGCAGCAGGTGCTCGGCCTCGTCCAGGCGCCAGTCCTGGCGGCTGCCGTCGAGCACGCTTTCCAGGCGCTGGCTGAGGCGCTGCTGATCGCCCTGCAGATTGGCCAGCAGACGCCGGCGCTCGTCCAGCTCATCGGCGCTGGGCAGCTGGTTCAGACGGCGTTCGAGTTGCCCGATCAGCTCGCCGACCTTGCCGCTCTCGGCGCGCGCGCTCTGCAGCTGATCGCGCTGCTGCTGATCCTGCTGCTGCAACTGCTGCAGCTGCCACAGGCTCCAGCCACCGGCACCGGCGCCGCCCAGGCCGACCAGCAGGGCGAACGCGGCGAGGCCGCGGCCGGCGCTGCGCGGGGCCTTGGCGGGAGCTGCGGGGGGAGTGGCGGTGGCCTCGCTGGCCGGCGTCTGGTCTTGCGGGGTGGCTGCTTCGCTCACGTATCCATCCTTTCTAGAGGGCAGCGGCCGGGTATCGTTCCAGCGCTGCCAGCAAGGCCGCGGCGCTGGCGCCGCGACAATCCACAACGATCTGTGCACCCGCGCGGCGTGCCTGCTCGGCGACCCGCGGGCTGGGCAGGAACAAGGGTAGCCGAGCCAGTTCGGGCCAGTCGGCAGCGGCCAGTTCGATCAGGTGTTCGAGCCCCTGCCCACTGCTGACCACCAGGGCGTTCAGGCGTTCCGCACGCACCCGTGCGGCCAGTTCGCCCGGCGCGTAGCTGGGCAGCAGGCGGCGGTACAGTGGCAGATAGTCGACCGTCGCACCTTGGCCGCGCAAGCGTTCGGCGAGGAATTCTCGGCCACCCTCGCCGCGCAGGATCAGCACCCGCGGCGCCGGCGCGGCGGCCAGCGCCTGCTGCAGGCGCGGCAGGGCCAGCAGCGCCTCGCTGTCGTCGCCGTCGTCCGGGCAGTGGGCGTTGAGGCCATGCTCGGCGAGCACCGCGGCGGTCGCCGCGCCGACCGCGAACCAGGGCTGCTCGGCCGGCGCCGGCACGCGGTGGCGTTCAAGCAGGGCCAGGCCCAGGCGCGCGGCCGGCTTGCTCACCGCGATCACCGCGCTGTAGTGCGCCAGCTCGAGGATGGCGGCGCGCTGCGCGGGCGTTTCCGCCAGCGGCTCGATGACCAGCAACGGCAGGCTGTGACTGGCGATGCCGCGCTCGGCCAGGGTCTGCGCCAACGCCGCGCACTCCTCGGCCGGCCGCGTCAGCAGCAGGCGCCAGGCGCTCACGGATGGCCGGCCTCGCCGTAGACCGCCTTGAGGATGGCCTCGGCGCCCTGCGCCAGCAGTGCTTCGGCCACCCGCACGCCGAGCGCTTCGGCATCGGCGGCGGCGGCACGCGCCTCGGCGCGCAGCAGCTGGCCTCCATCGGGCTGGCCGACCAGGCCGCGCAGCCACAGCTGCTCGCCTTCGAGCAGGGCGTAGCAGGCGATGGGCACCTGGCAGCCGCCGTTGAGGCGCTTGTTCAGCGCACGCTCGGCGGTGACCCGCAGCGCGGTCTCGCGGTGGTGCAACGGCGCCAGCAGGGCGTGGATCTCGGCGTCGACGCTGCGGCACTCGATGCCGACGGCGCCCTGGCCGCCGGCCGGCAGGCTGTCCTCGGCGCTGAGCGAGCTGCGGATGCGCTCCTCGAAGCCGAGGCGGATCAGCCCGGCGGCGGCGAGAATGATGGCGTCGTACTCGCCGGCATCCAGCTTGGCCAGGCGGGTGTTGACGTTGCCGCGCAGGAACTGGATCTTCAGGTCGGGCCGGCGCGCCAGCAGCTGGGCCTGGCGGCGCAGGCTGGAGGTGCCGACCACGCTGCCGGCCGGCAGCGCATCGAGGCTGGCGTAGCGGTTGGAAACGAAGGCGTCGCGCGGGTCTTCGCGCTCGCAGATGCAGTACAGGCCCAGGCCTTCGGGGAAGTCCATCGGCACGTCCTTCATCGAGTGCACGGCGATGTCGGCCTGGTTCTCCAGCAGCGCGGTTTCCAGCTCCTTGACGAACAGGCCCTTGCCGCCGATCTTCGCCAGCGGCGCGTCGAGCAGTTTGTCGCCGCGGCTGACCATGGGCACCAGGCTGACCTTGAGGCCAGGGTGGGCCGCTTCGAGACGGGTTTTGACGTGCTCGGCCTGCCACAGGGCCAGGGCGCTCTTACGGGTGGCGATACGGATTTCGCGGGACATGGGGCAAATTCCAGAAAACGGATTGCCGCGAATCATAACAGGCTCGCCCGGCGCCAGCTGATGGGCGGCGGCTATCGGCCGCAGCCGGCACCCGGCGCTACAGCGACTGCATCAGCTTGCGCACCCCGGCCACATGGCGCCGGCTGACCACCAGCGAATCGCCCTCCAGCCCCTTGAGGAACAGCTGGAAGTGCCCCAGCGGCGTGCGCTGCAGGCGCTCGATGCGCTCGCGGGCGACCAGGGCGTTGCGGTGGATGCGCACGAAGCGCTCGCCGAACTCGTCTTCCAAGGCCTTCAGCGGCTCGTCCAGCAGCACCTCGCCACCCTCGTGGCGCAGGGTCACGTACTTGTGATCGGCGATGAAATAGACTACGTGATCCAGCGGGATCAGCTCGATGCCCTTGCGCGTACGGGCGCTGATATGGCTGCGCGGGCCGCTGCCGCTCTCGGCGGCCGGCCGGGTCAGCGCCGCCAGCTGCACCCGGTTGGGCCGCTCGGCCTTCTTCAGCGCCTCGCTGAGGCTCTCGGCGCGCACCGGCTTGACCAGATAGCCGACCGCGCTGACCTGGAAGGCTTCCAGGGCGAACTCGTCGTGCGCCGTGCAGAAGATCACCGCCGGCGGCGCCTCGCGCTCGCACAGCTTGGCGGCGACCTGCAGACCGTCCAGCCCGGGCATGCGGATATCCAGCAGGACCACGTCCGGCTTGAGGCTGTCAATCAGGGTCAGGGCCTCCTCGCCATTGCTGGCAGCGGGCTCCAGGACCCGGTAGCCCTCGAGTTCGCCGACCATGCGGCTGAGGCGCTCGCGGGCGAGGGGTTCGTCGTCGACGATCAGGACATTCATATTGCTCTGGCTTCCTGCGTGAGTCTCGCACAAGGATAGCGTAGACAGCTGTAATGGCGGCCGTCACGGCGCTCCACGCTGAGACTGGCGCGCGGCCCGAAAAGTGCCGCCAGGCGCGCGTCGATATTGCTCAGCGCTTGGTGCGTTCCCCGCGACGGGTGCTGCTCGCCCCGCTCTTCATACGGATTGCTGACACACAAGCTGAACACACCATCCTGGTAGTCCGCCTCGATCCGCACCAAGCCGCCCTCGATGCGCGGCTGAATGCCGTAGATCAACGCATTTTCCAACAGCGGTTGCAGGGTCAGCTGGGGAATCGGCAGATCCTCCGGCACACCCTCGACCTCCCACTGCAACTGTAGCCGTTCGCCGAGCCGATAGTGCTCGATCGACAGATATCGTTTCGCCAGTTCCAGTTCCTCCTTCCAGGGCACCAGACTGCCGGGCTTGGCCAGGCTGGCGCGAAACAGGTCGGACAGATCCAGCACCGCCTGTTCGGCCTTGAGCGGGTCGACCGCCACCAGGCTGGCGATGCTGTTCAGGCTGTTGAACAGAAAATGCGGGCGGATGCGCGCCTGCAGCGATTCGATGCGCGCGCGCAGCTCGGCCTGCTCCTGCCGCCGCCATTGGCTCTGCAGGTAGAAATAGCGTAGCAGCAGCGCGGACATGATCAGGCCGATCAATGCATGGCGCAGATAAAGGTTGACCTCGCCGCTGCGCGGCAGCGGCCCGCCCAGCTCGTAGTAGTCGGCCACCGCCGTGCAGCCCAGGGTCAGCAGCACCACCAGGGCGCAGCACAGGCCGCCGGCCAGCGCCGGACGCCTGCGCGCCAGCAGCGGCCGCAGGCGGCACAGCAGCGCCGCCGAAAGCAGCACGATCCACTGCACGAACAGCGAGGTCAGCGCCAGGCGCACCCAGTCGAAGCCGGGCAGCATCGGCTCGGACAGCACCAGCACCAGCACCAGCAGCTCGGCCAGCAGCACCATGCTCAGCAGCGCTTCCGGCTGGCACAGTTCGGGAACGAAGAAGTCGTCGGCAGACGCGTTGTGGTTGTTCTTGGCAGGGACTTGTTTTGGCATCGACGCAGTTTCCGTGTCGCCCGGCGGGCCGGCAAGCCAGACGGCTCCGGCCGGGCAAAATAAAGCACCGAAATGCCGCCGCCGCGACAAAATTGTGAAGCAGCCGACAGCGCCGACGCCTGCCGGGCGGCAAACGCGGCGCGGCGAAAGGGCCGCCGACCCTGTTATTATCGGCGCACTTTGTCCGCCATGCCGGCCGCCGCACGCGGCCCGCCCGATCCAGAGCCCGAACCAGAGCACGTGCCATGAGCAGCGAAAAAACCAACCAATCCTGGGGCGGCCGCTTCAGCGAGCCCGTCGACGCCTTCGTCGCCCGCTTCACCGCCTCGGTCGAATTCGACAAGCGCCTGTATCGCCACGACATCATGGGCTCCATCGCCCACGCCAGCATGCTGGCCAAGGTCGGCGTGCTCACCGATGCCGAGCGCGATGCGATCATCGACGGCCTGAAGCAGATCCAGGCCGAGATCGAGGCCGGCCAGTTCGACTGGCGCGTCGACCTGGAAGACGTGCACATGAATATCGAGGCGCGCCTGACCGACCGCATCGGCGTCACCGGCAAGAAGCTGCACACCGGGCGCTCGCGCAACGACCAGGTGGCCACCGATATCCGCCTGTGGCTGCGCGACGAGATCGACCTGATCCTCGCCGAGATCACCCGCCTGCAGCGGGGCCTGCTGGGTCTGGCCGAAGCCGAGGCGGACACCATCATGCCCGGCTTCACCCACCTGCAGACCGCCCAGCCGGTGACCTTCGGCCACCACCTGCTGGCCTGGTTCGAGATGCTGTCGCGCGACTACGAGCGCCTGGTGGACTGCCGCAAGCGCACCAACCGCATGCCCCTGGGCAGCGCCGCGCTGGCCGGCACCACCTACCCGATCCAGCGCGAGATCACCGCACAGTTGCTGGGTTTCGACGCCGTTGGCGGCAACTCCCTGGACGGCGTGTCGGATCGCGACTTCGCCATCGAATTCTGTGCCGCCGCCTCCCTGGCGATGATGCACCTGTCGCGCTTCTCCGAAGAGCTGGTGCTGTGGACCAGCGCGCAGTTCCAGTTCATCGACCTGCCGGACCGTTTCTGCACTGGCAGCTCGATCATGCCGCAGAAGAAAAACCCCGACGTACCGGAGCTGGTACGCGGCAAGAGCGGCCGGGTGTTCGGCGCGCTGATGGGCCTGCTGACCCTGATGAAAGGCCAGCCGCTGGCCTACAACAAGGACAACCAGGAAGACAAGGAACCGCTGTTCGACGCCGCCGACACCCTGCGCGATTCGCTGCGAGCCTTCGCCGACATGGTCCCGGCGATCAAACCCAAGCGCGCGATCATGCGCGAGGCGGCGCTGCGCGGCTTCTCCACCGCCACCGACCTGGCCGACTACCTGGTGCGCAAGGGCCTGCCGTTCCGCGACTGCCACGAGATCGTCGGGCATGCGGTGAAATACGGCGTGGACAGCGGCAAGGACCTGGCCGAGATGAGCCTGGACGAGCTGCGCCAGTTCAGCGGCGAGATCGAGCAGGACGTGTTCGCCGTGCTGACCCTGGAAGGCTCGGTCAATGCCCGCGACCATATCGGCGGCACCGCGCCGAACCAGGTGCGCGCCGCCGTGGTGCGTGGCCGCGAGCTGCTGGCGGCACGCTGAACGAGCAGCGCAACGAGCCTGCCTTTTCTCCAGCAGAGAAAGGCAGGCGGCACGCAACACCTAGCGGAGAATCCCTCGCATGAGCGACCACGACGACAACGAAGAAGACTTCGCCGAAGCCACCCTGGTCCAGGCTATCGAGAACCAGTTGGAAGCCGGCGAGCCGGCCGCCGCGCAGGCGGTGTACAACAAGCTCAGCCTGGTCGGCTATGCGCGCGAGGAAATCCTCCAGCTGATGGCCCTGGTGCTGGCCCACGAGGTCGACGCCATGCTGCGCGACGACCGCCCGTTCGATGCCGCCTGGTACGAGCAGGCCCTGCGCGCCCTGCCGGAGCTGCCCGAGCAGCAGGACTGAATGCGGCGAAGGTCGCACAGGCGAGCGCGCAAAACCCTCACTACACTGCACAGACCCAAGCCCGGCAGTCGCGTCGGCCTTATAACAACAAGAGCGGAGTCGCCATGAAATCCTTTACCCCCGAACTGATCGACGAGCTGGAAATCCTCGCCCTGTACAACCTGGACAATCACCAGGAGGGGCTCAAGGTGCACAACAACGCCTCGTTCAAGGCCCAGGGCGCCATCACCCGCCTGCATGAGAAGGGCCTGGTCAGCCAGGCCGACGGTGGCTACCTGACCAGCCTGGGCATCGATGCCGCCGAACACGCGCAGAGCCTGCTGACCATTCTCAGCACCAGCAAGACGCCCGCTTAAGCAAGATCCTTCGCCCGCCGCCCTACACTATCGGCCCCGGCGGGCGATATAGCGTCAGGCACTGCAGTGGATGCGCGCCGCTGATAGGCTTGCACCATTCCCCGTAGAGCTCGAGCATGACGCGCACCCTGGAAATTCGCCCGGACATCGACGACGGCATCGACCGCAAGGTGCTGGCGCAGCTGCGCGCGCGCTTCCTGCAGATCAACCAGGGCCGCCTGCAGCGCGCGCGGCAGGGCCTGTCGACGCGCCAGCAGCTGGTGCTCAAGCTGCTGCCGCTGCTGCTGCACGTCAACCATCCGCTGCTGCCGGGCTATGTCTGCGCCAGCACGCCGGCCGGCCTGAGCGGCTTCGAGCCGGACGACGAGGTGCTCGCCGAAGTCCAGCGCCTGACCCGCTCCTTCGTCTACAAGCCGCGCCGTGGCCAGGGCGCCGCGCCGCTGCACGGCCTGTTCCTAATGGGCAGCCTGGGCACAGTGGCGCAGGCCGAGCAGAGCGACATGGACCTGTGGCTGTGCCACGCGCCGACCCTCAGCGCCCGGGAACTGCAGGACCTGCGCAAGAAGTGCGACCAGCTGGAGAGCTGGGCCGCCACCCAGGGCGCCGAGGTGCACCTGTTCCTGGTCGACCCGCAGCGCTTCGCCCAGGGCGCGCGCGAGGCGCAGCTGAGCTCCGACGACTGCGGCACCACCCAGCACTACCTGCTGCTCGACGAGTTCTACCGCACGGCGATCTGGCTCGGCGGACGCACGCCGATCTGGTGGCTGGTGCCGGTCTACGAAGAGCCGCGCTACCACGACTACTGCCGCACCCTGCTGAGCAAGCGCTTCGTGCGCGCCGAGGACGTGCTCGACCTCGGCCACCTGGCGTACATCCCGCCGGAGGAGTTCATCGGCGCCGGCATGTGGCAGCTGTACAAGGGCATCGAGTCGCCCTACAAGTCGGTGCTCAAGCTGCTGCTCACCGAGGTCTACGCCAGCGAGCACCCCAGGGTAGAGTGCCTGTCGCTGCGCTTCAAGCAGGCGGTGTTCGAGGGCCGCCTCGACCTCGACGAGCTCGACCCCTATATCGTCGTCTACCGGCGCCTGGAGGAGTACCTCGGCGCGCGCGGTGACCGCGAGCGCCTGGAGCTGATTCGCCGCTGCCTGTACCTGAAGGTGAACAAAAAGATCAGCCGGCCGCCGACCCGCGGCCGCACCAAGAGCTGGCAGCGCCTGCTGCTCGAACGCCTGACCGGCGAGTGGGGCTGGGATGCGCGCCAGCTCAGCCTGCTCGACAGCCGCAGCCAGTGGAAGGTGCGCCAGGTCGGCGCCGAGCGGCGCGTGCTGGTCAACGAACTGACCTACAGCTACCGCTTCCTCTCCCAGTTCGCCCGCAGCGCACAGACCGGCAGCTCGCTGAACAACCGCGACCTCAACGTGCTCGGCCGACGCCTGTACGCCGCCTTCGAGCGCAAGGCCGGCAAGGTCGAGTTCATCAACCCGGGCATCGCCCCGGACCTGGCCGAGGACACCCTGACCCTGGTGCGCCACCCCAGCCCGGAATCGCCCGAGGAACATCAGTGGGCGCTGTTCAACGGCAGCCTGGGCACCCAGGAATGGCCCGACTTCGCCCCGCTGAAGCGCGCCCGCGAGCTGATCGAACTGCTCGCCTGGTGCCACCGCAACGGCGTGATCGACGCCAGCACGCGGCTGTCGCTGCACCCGGGCAACAGCGATCTCAGCGAGTTCGAGCTGTCCAACCTGATCACCAGCCTGCAGCAGGCCTTCCCCCTGCCGCTGCCCAGCGTGCCGGAGGCCGCCCTGCTGCGCGCCAGCCGCCCCAGCCAGGTGCTGCTGCTGGTCAACGTCGGCGTCGACCCGCTGCCGCAGCACAGCCAGATGAACGTGCACATGACCAGCGGGCGCACCGACGCCCTGGGTTATTCCGGGGTGCGCGAGAACCTGGTACTGACCCTCGACCAGATCGTGCTCAACAGCTGGAACGAGTTGCAGGTCAGCCGCTACGACGGCGCCGACGCCCTGCTCGACTGCCTGCGCGACCTGCTCAACAGCCTGCCGTCGGACGGCGCGCAGCCCCAGGTGCAGGTGCGCTGCTTCTGCCGCAACCGCGCGACGGCCATCGCCGAGCGGGTCGAGGAGCTGCTGCGCGACCTGCTCGCCACCTACGCCGAGGGCCGCCAGGCGCGCTACCTGGTGCAGATCCGCCAGCACTACCACGTGCTGCAGCTGACCCCGGGCCAGGTCAGCCATGCCGTGCTGGGCGATTTGCCGGCGCTGCTCGACCACCTCGGCGGCGAGCAGGAGCTGTACAGCCCGCTGCACCTGGACCGCCACGCGCTGGACGGCGATGACCTGGCGCTGATCCTGCCGATGGGCCGGCCGCAGTGCATCCAGCTGTTCTATCGCCTGCACGAGAGCACCGGCGACGCCGAGCTGACCCTGCTCGACGAATACAACGCGCTGTGGCGCCGGCGCCTGCCGTTTCGCGACGAACAGAGCCTGCTCACCCCGCTGCAGCGCTTCCTGCAGTCGCTGCTGTACCGGCGCAACGCCATGCTGCCGCTGGACAGTGGCGATGCCGGGCCGGCGCTGGAAATCCTCTACTACCAGCTGCTGCCCGCCGCGCCGCTGCGCGCCCAGCGCCTGGAACGCCGGCCGCCGCCGCAGGCGCCGGTCAGCCACCCGTTCTACGACGTGCAGGCGATCCTCGAGCCGGGCGACGGCCGCCAGCCGCACGTCACCCTGTACTGCAACCACCGCGAGTTTTCCGAGCTGGAGTACGGCCGCGAGCTGTACCGCGCCGTGGCCCGGCATATCCTCGCCCAGCGCGCCGGCGGCGAGCGCTACCCCTGCTACATCACCGACCTCGACCTGTCCGCCCTGCTCGCCAGCCAGCAGGCGCAGACCGTGCACTACCTGCGCTACAAGAGCGAACTGGAGGATGCGCTGAACGCGGCGCTGCAGAGCGCCTGAGCCGGCGTCAGGAGGCCGAGGCCGGCGCCTGGGCGTATTCGCCCGCGGCCTCCGGCTGGTATTCCACCGCCAGCAGGGTCAGCTTGAGCAGCTTGCCGCCAGGCGCCGGCCAGTCGATATGCTGCCCGACGGACAGGCCGAGCAGGGCGCAGCCGATCGGCGCGAGGATGCTGACGGTGCCCTCGCCGCCGGCGTCCTGCGGGTAGACCAGGGTCAGGTGGTAATCCTTGCCGCTGCTCTCCTCGCGGCAGTGCACGCGCGAGTTCATGGTCACCACGCCGGCCGGCACCTCGTCGTGCCCGACCACCTCGGCACGATCCAGCTCGGCCTGCAGCGCGGTGGCGCCGGGGCCGAAATCCTCCAGGCTGTCGAGCAGACGCTCGAGGCGCTGCAGGTCGAGACGGGTAATGGTGATAGCGGGCGTGTTGCTCATGATGGCGGCCTGACTCCTCGTGCTGGGCGCAGAAAAAGCAAAACCCCGCCCGAAGGCGGGGTTTTGCGAAACCTTAGACCGACCCTAACACAGCCGGGCAAATAAACAAGACCGCCCGGTCAGGGCGCCGCCTTGCGCTGGCGCAGGCGCTGTTCGGCCTCGCGGCAGATCTGCCGGCGCCGGGCGTCGTCGGCCGCGCCCCAGTCGAGGATGTCCTGCAGGGTGCGACCGCAGCCGAGGCAGACGTCGCCGCCGTCCAGGCAACACTGGCGCCGGCAGGGCGAGGCCAACGGCGCGGTGTCGCGCGAGCCGGGCTCAGAGCTCATCGAACTCCAGCTCGGTGCCGCACTGCTCGAGGGTGATGCGCACCAGCATCTCGCCCAGCTGCTCGTCGCTGCTGTCGCAGATCCAGCGCTCGCTGGCTTCATCGAAGTCGAAGTGGAAGCCGCCGGAACGCGCCGCCAGCCACAGCTGACGGATCGGCTCCTGACGGCTGAAGATCAGTTGGCTGCCGTTGTCGAAACGCACGGTGAGCACGCCGCCGCTGTTCTCCAGGTCGACGTCCAGACCGCTGTCGTCAAAGATGTCTTCCACCGCCTGCTGGGTGGCATCGACCAGGTCGTGGAAGCGGGCTTCGCTCAGGCTCATCGGGGTGTCCTCACAAGGTGCAGCGACTGCAGAAAAATAGGCGAAAACGCCAGACCGGGGTAGCCGGCCTAGCCAAGAAGGTGGCGACGGTACTCGCCCGGACTCCCTCCCGTCCAGCGGCGAAAGGCGCGCGCCAGCGAACCGGGCTCGCTGAAGCCGACCAGGAAGGCGATTTCCGCCAGCCCCAGCGCCGGGTCGCGCAGGTAGTGCAGCGCCAGTTGCTGGCGCGTCTCGTCGACCAGCTGACTGAACGACAGGCCGCCTTCGCGCAGGCGCCGCTGCAGGGTGCGCGGGCTGAGCGCCAGGGCGCTGGCGATGGCCTCCAGATCCGGCCCCTGCTCGGGCAGCTGGCGCGCCAGCTCCAGGCGCGCCCGATCCAGCACGCTGTGACCCTGGCGCAACTCGCCGAGCAGGCGGTCGGCGTAGGCGTCGAGCATCAGCCGCACCTGGGCGTCGGCCTGGCCCAGCGGCACCGCCAGCAGGCGCTTGGGGAACACCAGGGCGTTGTCGGCCTGGCCGAACAGCACCGGGCAACGGAAGATCCGCTCGTGCTCGGAGGTATCGGCCGGCGCCGGGTGCTGGAAGCGCACCTCGCTGGGCGGGATGTCCAGGCCGCTGATCCAGCGGCCGAAGCTGACCCAACCGGCCAGGGTCTCCTCGCTGAGCTGGCGTTGCTGCTGCGCCAGCAGCGGCTGCCAGCTGTGCGCCACCAACGGCTCGCCACCGGGGCGCGGCGGCTCGTCGTCGAGGCCGACCAGGCCCAGGTTGCCGACTAGAGCGGCATAACGCGCCTGGCGATGCAGGGCATCGGCCAGGGTCGCGCAACTCATGATCAGGTAGCCGAGCACGCCGTAGTAGCCGGGCCGCACCGCCTCGCCCAGGTGCAGGCCGAGGCAGTCGTCGCCGCTTAGCCGCACGCCTTCGCCGAGCAGGTTCAGGTAGGCGCTGGCGGCGATGCGCTGGTCGCGCTGGCCGAGCACTTCGGGGGCCAGCTGGGCATGGGCGAGCAGCGCCGCAGGGGCTATGCCCTGGCGTTGCAGGTGATCGACCAGGCCCTGCAGGTAGGCGACCGAGACCGAACTGGCCAGTGGGGCGGGATTGTCCATCGAGGCTCCTTGGGCTTGCCCCATGCTAACCCAGGCGTCGGCAAACGCCGCGCAAGCTGGCGCCAGGGCCACGCGCAGATTGAGCCAGCCCCCGCCAGGCGGGCGCCTGGCGCATAGGCAAGGGGGCGGGGGGTCGGTATACTCCGGCGCAATTCACGCTTATTTCAAGGACCGCCCCATGAAGCGACTGACCCTCGCGCTCCTCGCCGCCGTCTGCCTGCTGGCCGGCTGCGGACAGAAAGGCCCGCTGTACCTGCCGGGCGACGAAAACGCCGGTAACAGCCGAGACCGTTTCGAACTCTGAAGGAGCACCCCATGGAAGCCTTTACCTACCGCGACGGCGAGCTGTTCGCGGAAGGTGTCGCCCTGTCCGCGCTGGCCCAGCGCTTCGGCACACCGACCTACGTCTACTCGCGCGCCCATATCGAGGCGCAGTACCGCGCCTATGCCGATGCCCTGGCCGGCCTGCCGCACCTGGTCTGCTTCGCCGTCAAGGCCAACTCCAACCTCGGCGTGCTGAACGTGCTGGCGCGCCTCGGCGCCGGTTTCGACATCGTCTCCAGCGGTGAACTGGAGCGCGTCCTGGCCGCCGGCGGCGAACCCAGCCGCATCGTCTTCTCCGGCGTCGGCAAGAGCCGCGACGACATGCGCCGCGCCCTGGAAGTGGGCGTGCACTGCTTCAACGTCGAATCCAGCGTCGAGCTGGAACGCCTGCACAAGGTGGCGTCCGAACTGGGCGTCAAGGCGCCGGTGTCGCTGAGGGTCAACCCGGACGTGGACGCCGGCACTCACCCCTACATCTCCACCGGCCTCAAGGAAAACAAGTTCGGCATCGACATCGAGCAGGCCGAGGTGGTCTACGCCCGCGCCGCCGAACTGGCGAACCTGGAAGTGATCGGCGTCGACTGCCATATCGGCTCGCAGCTGACCACCCTCGAGCCCTTCCTCGATGCCCTGGATCGCCTGCTGCTGCTGGTCGACAAGCTGGCCGACCGCGGCATCCACATCCGTCACCTGGACCTGGGCGGCGGCCTCGGCGTGCAGTACCGCGACGAGCAGCCGCCGCTGGCCGGCGACTACATCAAGGCCGTGCGCGAACGCATCAAGGGCCGCGACCAGGCCCTGGTGTTCGAGCCGGGCCGTTTCATCGTGGCCAACGCCGGCGTGCTGCTGACCCAGGTGGAATACCTCAAGCACACCGAGCACAAGGACTTCGCCATCGTCGATGCGGCGATGAACGACCTGATTCGCCCGGCGCTGTACCAGGCCTGGATGGACGTCTCGCCGGTGCAGCCGCGCGCCGGTGAGCCGCGCAACTACGACCTGGTCGGGCCGATCTGCGAGACCGGCGACTTCCTCGCCAAGGATCGCCAGCTGGTGCTGGCCGAAGGCGACCTGCTGGCGGTGCGTTCGGCCGGTGCCTACGGCTTCGTCATGAGCTCCAACTACAACACCCGCGGCCGCGCCGCCGAGGTGCTGGTGGATGGCGAGCAGGCCTATGAAGTGCGTCGGCGCGAGACCGTCCAAGAGCTCTATGCCGGCGAAAGCCTGCTGCCGGCCTGAGGGCGACGCCATGCTATTGCGCTTTACCAAGATGCACGGCCTGGGCAACGACTTCATGGTCCTCGACCTGATCAGTCAGCACGCCCACGTGCAGCCCAAGCACGCCAAGCAATGGGGCGACCGCCACACCGGCGTCGGCTTCGATCAGTTGCTGATCGTCGAGCCGCCGAGCCACCCGGACGTCGACTTCCGTTATCGCATTTTCAACTCCGACGGCTCGGAAGTGGAGCAGTGCGGCAACGGCGCGCGCTGCTTCGCCCGCTTCGTGCTGGACAAGCGCCTGACCACCAAGAAGGTGATCCGCGTCGAGACCAAGAGCGGCGTGATCGAGCTGCGCGTACAGAACGACGGCCAGGTCTGCGTCAACATGGGCGCGCCGCGCCTGGAGCCGGCGCAGGTGCCGTTCCAGGCCGAACAGGCGGCGCTGAACTACAAGGTCGAGGTGGACGGCGAGACGGTCGAGCTGGCCGCATTGTCCATGGGCAACCCGCACGCCGTGTTGCGCGTCGACAGCGTCGACGACGCGCCGGTGCGTGAGCTGGGGCCGAAGCTGGAACATCACTCGCGCTTCCCGCAGCGGGTCAACGTCGGCTTCCTCCAGGTGCAGGACCGCCAGCATGCGCGCCTGCGCGTGTGGGAACGCGGCGCCGGAGAGACCCTGGCCTGCGGCACCGGCGCCTGCGCCGCGGCGGTCGCGGCGATCCGCCAGGGCTGGATGGATTCGCCGCTGCAGCTGGAACTGCCGGGCGGCAAGCTGTCCATCGAGTGGGCAGGCGAAGGGCAGCCGGTTATGATGACCGGGCCCGCTGCGCGCGTATACGAAGGACAGGTTCGCCTATGACAGACCAGCAGGATTGCCCCAAGCCGCTCGACTCGGAAACGGTCGCCGCCTACCTGCGCCTGCATCCGGAGTTCTTCATCGACCATGAGGAACTCATTCCCGAGCTGCGTATTCCGCACCAGCCCGGCAACGCCGTGTCGCTGGTCGAACGCCAGGTCAAGCTGCTGCGCGAACGCAACATCGAGATGCGCCACCGCCTCGGCCAGCTGATGGACGTGGCGCGCGACAACGACCGCCTGTTCGACAAGACCCGCCGCCTGGTGCTCGACCTGCTCGACGCCGGCAGCCTGGAAGAGGTGGTCGGCGCGGTGGAAGACAGCCTGCGCCACGAGTTTCAGGTGCCATTCGTCGGCCTGATCCTGTTCAGCGACAACAAGCTGCCGGTAGGCCGCTCGGCCACCCTGGCCGAAGCGCATGCGCAGATCGGCGGCCTGCTCAGCGGCGGCAAGACCGTCTGCGGCGTGCTGCGTCCGCACGAGCTGGAGTTCCTCTTCGGCAAGGACGACGCTGCCCGGGTCGGCTCGGCCGCCGTGGTTTCGCTCAGCCATCAGGGGCTGCACGGCGTGCTGGCCATCGGCAGTGTCGATCCGCAACACTACAAAAGCTCGCTCGGCACCCTGTTCCTCGGCTATATCGCCGAAGTGCTGGCGCGCGTGCTGCCCGGCTTCGCCACGCCGCTGCGCTCGGTACGCTAACGACTGTCGTCGGATGGGTTGAGCGGCGCACTATCCATCATGGCTCGATAGATCGCCCGATGGTTACGCGCCGCGCGAGTGGCGCCACGCCCTCAACTCTGGTGTCTGGCGCCGCGAACCCATCCTACGAGGCTTGAAGCTTGAAGCTTGCAGCTGACCTTGACGCCTACCTCGAATACCTGCGTCGCGAGCGCCAGGTGTCGCTGCACACCCTCGACGGCTACCGCCGCGACCTCGGCAAGGTGCAGGCCTTCTGCGAGGCGGAGGGGTTGGCCGACTGGGCCGCGCTGGATACCCGCGAGCTGCGCCGCCTGGTCGCTCGCCTGCACCAGCAGGGCCTGGCCAGCCGCAGCCTGGCGCGCCTGCTCTCGGCCACCCGCGGCCTGTACCAGTACCTGCTGCGCGAAGGCCTGTGCCGTCACGACCCGGCCGCCGGCCTCAGCCCGCCCAAGCGCGAACGGCGCCTGCCGCGCACCCTCGATGCCGACCGCAGCGCCCAGCTGCTCGACGGCGCGGTGGAGGACGACTTCATCGCCCGCCGCGACCAGGCCATGCTCGAGCTGTTCTATTCCTCCGGCCTGCGCCTGTCCGAGCTGGTCGGCCTGGACCTCGACGGCCTCGACCTGGCCGCCGGCCTGGTGCGGGTGCGCGGCAAGGGCAACAAGGTGCGCGAGCTGCCGGTCGGCCGTATGGCGCGCCAGGCGCTGGAGCAGTGGCTGGCGCTGCGCAAACTGGCGAATCCCGGCGACGGCGCGGTGTTCGTCAGCCAGCAGGGCCGCCGCCTCGGCGCTCGCGCGGTGCAGCTACGGGTGCGCCAGGCCGGCGTGCGCGAGCTGGGCCAGCACCTGCACCCGCACATGCTGCGCCACAGCTTCGCCAGCCATATGCTGGAGTCGTCGCAGGACCTGCGCGCGGTGCAGGAGCTGCTCGGCCACGCCGATATCGCCACCACGCAGATCTACACCCACCTGGACTTCCAGCACCTGGCCAAGGTCTACGACCAGGCCCATCCGCGCGCCAAGCGCAAAGGCGGTTCCGCATGAGCATTGAGCTGATCACCTTCGACCTCGACGACACCCTGTGGGACGTGACCCCGGTGATGCAGGACGCCGAGGCCGCCCTGCGCAACTGGCTGGCGCTGCACGCGCCGCGCCTGGGCGCAGTGCCGGTGGAACACCTGTGGCAGATCCGCAGCGGCCTGCTGAGCGCCGAGCCGATGCTCAAGCACCGCCTCAGCGAACTGCGCCGGCGCATCCTCCTGCATGCCCTGGAAGGCGCCGGCTACAGCCATGGCGAAGCCCTGGCGCTGGCCGAGGCGGGGTTCCAGGTGTTTCTCAACGCGCGCCACCAGGTCGAACTGTTCGCCGAGGTGCACCCCACGCTGGAAGCCCTGGCCGAGCGTTACCAGCTCGGTGTGATCACCAACGGCAACGCCGACGTGCGCCGCCTGGGGCTATCGGAATACTTCCGCTTCGCCCTCTGCGCCGAGGAGCTGGGGGTGGGCAAGCCCGACCCCAAACCCTTCCGCGAGGCGCTCAGGCGCGCCGGGGTGGCGGCCGAGCGGGCGGTGCATATCGGCGACCACCCCAGCGACGATATCGCCGGCGCCCAGGCTGCCGGCCTGCGTGCGATCTGGTTCAACCCGCAGGGGCTGAGCTGGCAGGCCGAGACCACGCCGGACGCGCAGATCGCCAGCCTGGCCGAACTGCCGGCGCTGCTCGCTAGCTGGTAAGCCGTAGCCCGGGCCGGGCACAAAAAACCCGCCACAGGGGCGGGTTTCGTGCAGCGTGCCGTCCTCAGATAGGGCGGCTGCCATATTTGCTGTCGGGCTTCTTGGGCGGGTCGGCGACCACGTTGGGCTCCACCTCCTGCACCTTGCCGCCACGGGCGAGGAAATCTTCCATCGCCTTGGCCAACGCGTCGCGCTCTTTCTGCTTGGCTTCGATGCTCGGCAGCTCGTCGACTTCGACGGCCTTGGCCTTGCTCTTCTTGCCGCCGGCTACGACTTCGCCGTCGCCCTCGTCGCCGCTGTCGCCGTCGTCGGCAGCCGCCAGCTCCTCACCGTCGTCCTCGTCGGCCCCTTCCAGGTCGTCTTGTTCCAGGTCTTCGTCGCTCATGTTCAACCTCATGACTTGCGAAAAGCAGGTTAGTTATAGCCCAGTCGCGCAGGCTTCACTGCCCGACCGGAAAAAATTCAAATGACCTCGCCTTGCCAGGTCGCCAGCACCCGCCGGGCGCCGCCATGGTCGCGGTGCTCGCCGAGGTAGATGCCCTGCCAGCTGCCCAGCGCTAGGCGCCCGTTCTGTATCGGCAGCTGCAGCTGACAGCCCAGCAGGCTGGCCTTGAAGTGCGCCGGCAGGTCGTCCGGGCCTTCGTCGTCGTGTTCGTAGCCGCCCTCACCCTGCGGCACCAGGCGGTTGAAGAAACGCTCGAAATCGCGGCGCACCGCGGGGTCGGCGTTCTCGTTGACGCTCAGCGACGCCGAGGTGTGCTGCAGCCACAGATGCAACAGACCGACGCGCAGCTGCGCCAGTTCCGGCAAGGCGGCCAGCAGTTCGTCGGTCACCAGGTGGAAACCGCGACTGCGCGGACGCAGGCTGACGGTGCGTTGCTGCCACATCCGACTCTCGCTCCCGATGGCTTCAGCGCGCGCATTCTAGCGCGCCGTCAGAAAAAACAAAGGGCGCCCGAAGGCGCCCTTTGCGATTACCGGGAAAATCACTTGTTGGTGAATTCCGGGTAGGCCTCCATACCGCACTCGGCGATATCCACGCCCTCGTACTCTTCCTCTTCGCTGACGCGCAGGCCGATCACCGCCTTGATGATGCTCCAGACGATCAGGCTGGCGATGAAGACCCAGGCGAAGATGCTGGCGATACCCAGCAGCTGGGCGCCCAGCGAGGCGTCGCCGTTGGTCAGGCACACCGCCAATAGGCCCCAGATGCCGACCACGCCGTGCACCGAGATGGCGCCGACCGGGTCGTCGATCTTCAGCTTGTCCAGGCCGAGGATGGAGAACACCACCAGCACGCCGCCGACGCCGCCGATCAGGGTCGCCTGCAGACCGCTCGGGGTCAGGGGTTCGGCGGTGATGGCCACCAGGCCGGCCAGGGCGCCGTTCAGCGCCATGGTCAAGTCGGACTTGCCGAACAGGATGCGCGCCACGATCATCGCCGCGATCAGGCCACCGGCGGCGGCCATGTTGGTGTTGACGAACACCTGGGCCACGGCGTTGGCGTCTTCGATGGTGCTCATCTTCAGCTGCGAGCCGCCGTTGAAGCCGAACCAGCCCATCCACAGGATGAAGGTGCCGAGGGTGGCCAGCGGCAGGTTGCAGCCGGGGATGGCGTTGACCTGGCCACCCGAGCCGTACTTGCCCTTACGCGCACCGAGCAGCAGCACGCCAGCCAGGGCCGCCGAAGCGCCGGCCATGTGCACCACGCCGGAGCCGGCGAAGTCGAGGAAGCCGGCTTCGTTGAGGAAGCCCGAGCCCCACTTCCAGAAGCCCTGCACCGGGTAGATGAAACCGGTCATGACCACCGCGAAGGCGAGGAAGGCCCACAGCTTCATGCGCTCGGCCACCGCACCGGAGACGATCGACATGCAGGTCGCGGCGAACACCACCTGGAAGAAGAAGTCGGAACGGGCCGAGTAGTAAGGCGCATCGTCGCCACCGGCGAGTACCGAGTCGACGCTGTTCTCGTCGCCGATCAAAAAGCCCAGGCTCGGCAGGATGCCGCCTTCCGGGCTGGAGTACATGATGTGGTAGCCGATCACCAGGTACATCACGCTGGCCACCGCGTACAGGGCGATGTTCTTGGTGAGGATCTCGGTGGTGTTCTTGGCGCGGACCAGGCCGGATTCGAGCATGGCGAAGCCTGCCGCCATCCACATCACCAGGGCACCGCAGATCAGAAAGTAGAAGGTATCGAAGCCGTACTGCAATGCAGTCAATGCTGTGTTGTCCATTTTTCACCTCTTGCCGGCGCTTATTGTGCGCTGTTCGGTTAAGACGCCCGGGTTGGCTCCGGACGCGTTCCGTATGCTTTACAGGTAGTTGCCACGCTCTATCTGGATCGCTGAACCCCCTGCACCGCAAGGCGACCAGGCGTTCCCATCACGGAGCGCGAAACCTGCGAGGGTCAGGCACAGCGGGGCGGCGAGGACTTCGCCGACTCCGGCATTCGTCGTCGACAGCGGCGCGGGACCGCCAATCGAGGGCAAAAGGGCTCCTAGCCCTGCGAAAGTTCGCAGAGTCATGGGTTTACTCCTGGGGCGTGGGGTTCGGAGGTTTTAGATCGCGTCGGTATCGGTTTCGCCGGTACGGATGCGGATCGCCTGTTCCAGATTGACCACGAAGATCTTGCCGTCGCCGATCTTGCCGGTGTTGGCCGCCTTGGTGATGGCCTCGATGACGCGATCGAGCTGATCGTCGGCGATGGCCACGTCGATCTTCACCTTGGGCAGGAAGTCGACCACGTACTCGGCGCCGCGATACAGCTCGGTGTGACCCTTCTGGCGGCCGAAGCCCTTGACCTCGGTGACGGTAATGCCCTGCACGCCGATCTCCGACAGCGACTCGCGCACATCGTCCAACTTGAACGGCTTGATGATGGCAGTGACTAGCTTCATGAAACTTTCTCCCGTGTAAGGTGGACTTGCCCCAGGAATTGCGAACCCGGCTCAAGTCTAAGCGCAGTGTCTGGCTTTTGTAATGCACCGACCGCCCAGCCTGGCGTGGCCGATACCCACCAACCGCTCCCGACGAAACACTCCCCCGCTCCGTCCGACGCACCGGTACTGCATCGGTGCATGAGTCGCTAGGCCCTAAGCAGAAAGCTTGCCAGCTCCCATAAAAGCGCCGTGATTCAGGGTTTTACCTGCAGCCTGATGCAACCGGGGCGAGGCCGCGGCGGCACTTACGCACAATATTGGTGCGCCATGCGCGCCGGCCGTGCGCAAAAATCGTGCAGCTGACGGGACGACGTCCCGCCGTCGACCGCGTGCTACACTGCCCGCCGTCTGTACTCGGAACCCGCCCATGCTGCCGCCCAAAGCCCTGCTCGACACCCTCAGTAGCCACGCCTCGCGTCTGTTCAGCGGCGACAGCCCGCTACCGCGCGCGGAGCTGGAGGCCCAGTTCAAGGCCCTGCTGCAGAGCGGCTTCGGCAAGCTCGAGCTGGTCAGCCGCGAGGAGTTCGACAGCCAGATGGTGGTATTGGCCCGCACCCGCGCGCGCCTGGAGGCGCTGGAAGCCAAGGTTGCCGAGCTGGAAGCCAAGCTGAACCCACCCACCGACTGATCCAACAGAAGGTGGGACCGATCAAGGAGCGATCATGTCCCTGGCCCTCGTCCACAGCCGCGCCCAGGTCGGCGTCGAAGCGCCCACCGTCACCGTCGAGGCGCACCTGGCCAACGGTCTGCCATCCCTGACCCTGGTCGGCCTGCCGGAGACCGCGGTCAAGGAAAGCAAGGACCGCGTGCGCAGCGCCATTCTCAACGCCGCCTTCGAATTTCCCAGCAAACGCATCACCCTCAATCTGGCCCCCGCCGATTTGCCGAAGGACGGCGGTCGCTTCGATCTGGCCATCGCCCTGGGCATTCTCGCCGCCAGCGGTCAGGTACCGGCCCCATCTCTCGAAGCATACGAGTGCCTGGGCGAACTGGCGCTGTCCGGCGCCGTGCGTCCGGTGCAGGGCGTGTTGCCGGCGGCGCTGGCCGCCCGCGAAGCCGGACGCACCCTGCTGGTGCCGGCGGCCAATGCCGAAGAGGCCAGCCTCGCCTCCGGGCTCAGGGTGATCGCCGTCGACCACCTGCTGCAGATCGCCGCGCACCTCAACGGTACGGTCCCGATCGAACCCTATGCCGCCCGGGGCCTGCTCCGGCAGAGCCTGCCCTACCCCGACCTGGCCGAAGTGCAGGGCCAATTGGCGGCCAAGCGCGCCCTGCTGGTGGCGGCCGCCGGCTCGCACAACCTGCTGCTCAGCGGCCCGCCCGGCACCGGCAAGACCCTGCTCGCCAGCCGCCTGCCCGGCCTGCTGCCGCCGCTGGACGAAAGCGAGGCGCTGCAGGTGGCGGCGATCCACTCGGTGGCCAGTCATACGCCGTTGCAGCACTGGCCGCAGCGCCCCTTTCGCACGCCGCACCATAGTGCCTCGGGGCCGGCGCTGGTCGGCGGCGGCAGTCGTCCGCAGCCCGGCGAGATCACCCTGGCGCATCAGGGCGTGCTGTTCCTCGACGAGCTGCCGGAGTTCGACAGGAAGGTCCTGGAGGTGCTGCGCGAACCGCTGGAGAGCGGCCATATCGTCATTGCCCGGGCGCGCGACAAGGTGCGTTTCCCGGCGCGCTTCCAGCTGGTGGCGGCGATGAATCCCTGCCCCTGCGGCTACCTGGGCGATGCGAGCAACCGCTGCCGCTGCACCCCGGAGCAGATCCAGCGCTACCGCGCCAAGCTGTCCGGGCCGCTGCTCGACCGCATCGACCTGCACCTGACCGTGGCGCGCGAAAGCACGGCGCTGGAGGTCCCGGCACAGGATGGCGAAAGCACCGCTGAAGCCGCGGCCAAGGTCGCCGCCGCGCGTCAGCGCCAGCTGCGGCGCCAGGGCGTGGCCAACGCCTTTCTCGACCTGCCCGGGCTGCGTCGGCACTGCGCCCTGAGCGAAACGGATCGCCACTGGCTGGAGAATGCCTGCGAGCGCCTCGGCCTGTCGCTGCGCGCCGCGCACCGGGTACTCAAGGTGGCACGCACCCTGGCCGACCTGGCGGACGAGGAGCGGATCGCCCGCGGCCACCTGGCCGAGGCGCTGCAGTATCGACCGGGGATGGGCTGAGACACCGTCGCTACAACCGCTCCACCTCGGGCAGGCGCATCGCCGCCACCTCTGCCAGCAGGTAGTCGCGCAGCCGTTGCAGGCGCGCCTGGGCGCGGTGCGCCTTGGGCCACACCAGATAGTAGCTGGAGCCGCTGTAGACCGCCTGCCGCCAGGGCAG
Source organism: Pseudomonas sp. AOB-7 (assembly GCF_003696305.1). GTDB lineage: Bacteria > Pseudomonadota > Gammaproteobacteria > Pseudomonadales > Pseudomonadaceae > Aquipseudomonas. The sequence continues at coordinate 80,299 of NZ_RFFK01000009.1, forward strand.
GCCGAGGCGGCCGGCATTCACGTCCTCGGCCATCAGCAGCAGATCGCCGATGGACACCCCATAGCCGCGCGCCGCCGCGACTATGCCCAGTTCGAGCATGTCGAACAGCTGGCCGCTCTTCAGCGGAATCCGCTCGGCCAGCCCGGTGACCTGCAGCCATTGGCGCCAGTCGCGCCGGTCCGGGGTCGGGTGCAATTGTTCGGCGGCCTGCAGCCGCGCCAGCGGCCAGGGGCCGGCGGCGACATCGGCGGCGGCGCAGACCGGGATCAGCCATTCCTCGAACAGCAGCACGCTGTCCCACTCCTCCGGGAACTGGCCGTCGGCCAGCAGCACCGCGCAGTCGAAGGGTTCGTGGCGAAAATCCACCTTGTCCACGTCCATCCAGGCGCTGGTCAGCTGCACCTCGCTGTCCGGGTAGGCCAGGCGAAAGTGCGACAGGCGCGCCAGCAGCCAGCGCATGGTCAGGGTCGAGGGCGCCTTCAGGCGCAGCACGCTGTCGTCGGCACGCAGCGCGGAGCAGGCCCGCTCCAGCGCATCGAAGCCGTCGCGCAGGCCGGGCAGCAGGGCGCGCGCCGGGTCGGTCAGCTGCAGGCTGCGACCACGGCGCTCGAACAGCCGGCAGGCGAAATGTTCCTCGAGGGTACGGATATGCCGGCTCACCGCACTCTGGGTAATGGCCAGTTCCTCGGCGGCGCGGGTAAAGGAGGCATGCCGCGCCGCCGCCTCGAAGGCGCGCAGGGCGTAGAGCGGCGGCAGACGCCGGTTCATCGCGTCAAACCATGATTTTTAATCATGCCTGGCATGGCTATTTTCCTTTTGTGGGCAACTCGCTCAACCCAGAGAATAACTGTCATTGCTTATCCTCAGACAGTCTGGGGAGGCCTATCCTGCCGAAGTTTTACTCATCATGAAGAATTCCCTTGGCCATGAGCTAGGCGCGCTGCTGCGCCTGGCCGGCCCACTGATCTCCGCCCAGCTGGCCCACGCGCTGATGATCTTCACCGACACGCTGATGATGGCGATGCTCGGCCCGCAGCAACTAGCCGGCGGCGCGCTGGGCGCTACCTGCTACTTCATCTTCTCGATCTTCTGCACCGGGGTGATCGCCGCGGTGGGCAGCTTGGTCGCCATCCGCCACGGCGCCGGCGACCCGAGCGGCGTCGCCCGCCTGCTGCACAACGGCCTGTGGCTGGCCCTGCTGCTGGGCATGGTCAGCGCGCTGTGCCTCAACGGCCTGGGCCCGCTGCTGCCGCACCTGGGCCAGGCGCCTGACGCCGCGGGCCTGGCCATGGAGTTTCTGCGCCCGTTGTCGCTGGCCCTGCCCGGCTACCTGTGCTTCATGGCCTTGCGCGGTTTCACCAGTGCCATCGGCCATCCCGGCCCGGTGATGGCCATCAGCATCGTCGGCACGGCGGCCAACTTCGTCATCAACTATGCGCTGATCCAGGGCTGGTTCGGCCTGCCCAGCCTGGGCCTGGGCGGTATCGGCATGACCACCGCGCTGGTCAGCAGCGGCATGGCCCTGGCGTTGGCGCTGTATATCCTGCTCGCGCCCCACTACCGCCTGTACAAGCTGCGCAGCGGCCTGGGCCGTCCGCAGCGCGCGGAGATGCGCGCCCTGCTGCGCCTGGGCCTGCCCATCGGCGGCACCTACGCCGCCGAGCAGGGCCTGTTCACCTTCGCCACCCTGTGCATGGGCGCGCTGGGCAGCGTGCAGCTGGCGGCGCACCAGATCGCCATGCAGACCGTGGCACTGGCCTTTATCGTGCCGCAGGGGCTGTCCTACGCGGTGACCTTCCGCGTCGGCCTGCACTACGGCGCCGGGCGCCTGCCGCTGTCGCGCCTCAGCGGCCATCTGGGCATGGCCCTGGGGGCGGCGTTGATGCTGCTGTTCGCCCTGCTGTTCTGGCTGCTGCCGGAATGGATCATCGGTCTGTTCCTCGACCGCCACGACCCGGCCTTCGCCGAGATCGTCACCCTGGCGGTGAGCCTGCTGGCGATTGCCGCCTGGTTCGAACTGTTCGACGGTTTGCAGAGCATCGCCATGGGCGCGATCCGCGGGCTGAACGACGGCCGCACCACCTTGCTGATCGGTCTGAGTGGCTACTGGTGCGTCGGGGCGCCGCTGGCCTGGCTGCTGGCCTTCGTGCTCGGCTGGGGCGCCGCCGGCGTCTGGTGGGGCCTCGCGGCCGGCCTGGCGGTGACGGCGAGCGGCCTGGTGCTGGGCTTTCAGTGGAAGACGGCACGCTTGCAGCAGGCGGACCGGGTAACAGGCGAAGCCTGCCTGTCGTAATGGCGCAGCCTGCGCGTTAGGACGGCGTTACCGACAACAGCGGCTGGCGCTGACCGAACACCAGAAAGCGTGCCAGCTCGGCCAGCGGCACGGCCTTGCTGATCAGGTAGCCCTGCACCTGGTCGCAACCGAACTGGCGCAGCATGTCCAGCTGTTCGATGTTCTCCACCCCTTCGGCGACCACCTCGAGGTTGAGGTTGTGCGCCAGGTTGATCATCGCCCGCACCAGCTGGCGATTCTCGGCGCGCTCACCCATGCCGCCGACGAAGCTCTTGTCGATCTTCAGCAGGGTGATCGGCAGGTTGTTGAGGTGAACGAAGGAGGAGAAGCCGGTACCGAAGTCGTCCAGCGAGAAGCGCACGCCGAGCCGCCCCAGGGCCAGCATGGTCTGCTGCACCTGGTCGCTGCGGCGCATCACCGCGGTCTCGGTCAGCTCGAACTCCAGCCACTGCGCGTCCACCCCGCGCTCCTCGATCAGCCGGCTGAGGGTCGGCAGCAGCTGGCTGTCCTGGAACTGGCGGAACGACAGGTTGATCGCCATGTGCAGCGCCGGCAGGCCGCGCCCGCGCAGCCACTGCATGTCGCGCAGGGCGCGGGAGATCACCCAGTAGCCGAGCGGCACGATCAGCCCGGTTTCCTCGGCCAGCGGCACGAACTCGTTGGGCGCCAGCAGGCCGCGCTCGCCGTGCTGCCAGCGCACCAGCGCCTCCAGGCCGACGATGCGCCCGCTCTGCAGGCACAGCCGCGGCTGGTAGTGCAGCTCCAGCTCGTCGCGGCGCAGGGCGCGGCGCAGCTCGCCTTCCAGATCGGCCTGGCTGCGCGCGCTGCGGTTGATGCGCTCGTCGTAGACGTGGAACACGCAGCCCTGCTGACTCTTGGCCTGCTGCATGGCGATGTGCGCGTGCCACAGCAGCGGGTCGGCGCCCTCTCCGGCGCGGGCATGGGCCAGGCCCAGGCTGCAGCCGATCAGCAGGCTCTCGCCGTCGACCCAGTAGGGTTCGGCCAGCACCTCGGTGATGCGCTCGGCCAGGCGCTCGGCGCGCTGCGGGTCGCGGCGGGTGTCGAGGAGCAGGGCGAACTCGTCGCTGCCCAGGCGCGCAAGCTGGTCGCAGGGCTGCAGCAGGCTCTTCAGGCGCGCCACCACCTGCAGGATCAGGCGGTCGCCGGCCTGGTAGCCGAGGGCGTCGTTGGCGTGGCGGAAGTTGTCCAGGTCGAGATGGCCGAGCACCAGGCCGCGTCCGCCGCACTCGGCCAGGCGCGCGGCGAGCAGGGTCTGGAAGCCCTGGCGGTTGGCGATGCCGGTCAGCGGGTCCTGCTCGGCCAGGCGCTGCAGGGTCTGCTTGAGGTTGCCCTGCTCGCGCACGTAACGCAGGCAGCGGCGCAGCACGTCGACACTGAAGGCGCCGGCCACCAGCCAGTCGCAGACCCCGACGGGCTCCTCGGCCGGCTCGGCCTCCAGCAGCAGCACGAGCGGCACGCTGCAACTGTCGGCGGGCGGTCGGCAGTCGGGGGTGCAGAACACCAGGCCCTGGCCGCCGTCCTCGAACAGGTTGCTGGCCGCCGCCCAGGACGGCGCGGTGATCAGCCCCGGGACGGTGCCCAGAGCGTCGATGGTCCGGCGCAGACGCGCCGACCACTCACCTGAGGCGGTCAGCAGTAACAGTCGCATGGGCTCGACGGAATCGGACACTGGGCTTCCCCGGACAGTGGCGTGCCGCCGGCGGCGGTCACTGCCGCGCCAGATCCCGGCGCTGATTGTCTCGACGCATCCCGCGCCGATGTGCGGTCAAGACACCGACACTGTGCCGACAAGCTAACCAAGTACGCGCCCGCTCACCAGCGCCTCACGCGGAACTGTGAGTGAGTTCAGATTCTGGCGCTGGAGTGCGCGCTAGAGCCCGTGCTGGGGCTCAGGCGGAAATCGACTGAGGACGGCTGGCGCGGGCGATGCGACCGAGCAGGAACTGCCGCAGCTCGGCCAGCGGCAGCGCCTTGCTGATCAGGTAGCCCTGGCCCTGGTCGCAGCCGAACTGGCGCAACAGCTCCAGTTCGGCCTCGGTCTCCACGCCCTCGGCGACCACTTCCAGGCCCAGGTTGCGCGCCAGGTTGATCATGGCGTTGACCAGCCGGCACTGCTCGCCGCGTACGGCCATGCCGGAAACGAAGCTCTTGTCCAGCTTGAGCAGGGTGATCGGCAGGCTGGCCAGGTGGACGAAGGAGGAGAAGCCGGTGCCGAAGTCGTCGAGGGAGAAACGCACGCCAAGCTCGCCCAGCGTGCGCATAGTGTCCAGCACGTAGTCGCTGCGACGCATCACCGCGGTCTCGGTCAGCTCGAACTCGAGCCAGCCGCCATCCACCCCGCAGCGCTCGATCAGTCGCTGCACCGTGGGCAGCAGCTGGCTGTCCTGGAACTGGCTGAACGACAGGTTGACCGCCATGTGCACCGGCAGGCGCTCCTGCATCAGCCACTCCAGATCGCGCAGGGCCCGCGCCACCACCCAGTAGCCGAGCGGAATGATCAGGCCGCTCTGCTCCGCCAGGGGAATGAAGTGCTGCGGGTAGAGCAGGCCGCGACTCGGGTGGCGCCAGCGCACCAGCGCCTCGAGGCCGACGATGGCGCCACTGGCCAGGTTCATCCGCGGCTGATAATGCAGCTCCAGCTCGTCGCGGCGCAGCGCCTGGCGCAACTCCGCCTCGAGGTCGGCGATATTGCGCGCGTCGCTCGAGGTGCGTTCGTCGTACAGGTGGTAGGTGCAGCCCTCGCGCCCCTTGGCCTGCTGCATGGCCATGTGCGCGTGCCACAGCAGCGGGTCGGCGTCCTCGCCTGCACGGCAGTAGGCCAGGCCCAGGCTGCAGCCCAGGGTCAGGCTCTCGCCGTTGATCCAGTAGGGCTCGGCCAGCGACTCCATCAGCGCCTGGGCCATGGGTTCGACGCGCTTGGCCGAGCGGCTAACGTCCAGCAGCAGAGCGAATTCGTCGCTGCCCACCCGCGCCAGGCCGTCACCGGGCTCGAGCAGCAACTTGATGCGCTCGGTGACCTGCTGGATCAGCTGGTCGCCGGCCTGGTGACCGAGGCTATCGTTGGCATGGCTGAAGTTGTCCAGATCCAGATAGCCGAGCAACAGACCGCGGCCACGGTTGTACTGCAGACGTTTGCGCAGCAGGCTCTGGAAACCCTGGCGATTGGCGATGCCGGTGAGCGGATCGCGCTCGGCCAGGGTTTGCAGAGCCTGACGCTGTCGGCTGTACTCCAGACAGCGGCGCAACACCTCGCCGGTCAGGCTGTCGCGGGCCAGCCAGTCCTGGGCGTCACGCGGCGCCTCGAGCGGCGGGCGGTCGAGCAGCAGGATGGGGGGGAGCGGGCAATGCTCGGCGGCGGGCTGGCACTGCGGCGTGCAGAACAGCAGATCCGGCAGGTGCTGGCGGTACAGGCGCTCGGCGTCGTGCCAACTGCTGGCGGCGAACAACCAGACCGGCTCGGGCAACTCGCCCAGCAAGGCATCGAGCAGAGCGACCCAATGGTCGTCCGTCGTCAGCACCAGCAGCCGCCTGAACTCGCTTTGGCAGGACACGATACCTCCGCAGCACGCTTTTAATAAACCACTTTAACTTATAGCCGCATTTCGCTAATTAGGCGCAAGAATCTACTCACCTATTTGCAACGCTGCAAGGCCGCTCGGCGGCGCCGCGGTCAAGCCGGGTGCATCCTGCTAGAATCGCCGGCCATTCATCCGCTGCCCCGTACCCCCATGTCCCGACTGAACCCCCGGCAACAAGAGGCCGTGAACTACGTCGGCGGCCCGCTTCTGGTGCTCGCCGGTGCCGGTTCCGGCAAGACCAGCGTGATCACGCGCAAGATCGCCCACCTGGTGCAGAACTGCGGCATCCAGGCCCGTCATATCGTCGCCATGACCTTCACCAACAAGGCCGCGCGCGAGATGAAGGAGCGCGTCGGCAGCCTGCTCAAGGGCGCCGAGGCGCGCGGCCTGACCGTGTCCACCTTCCACAACCTGGGCATGAACATCATCCGCAAGGAATATGCGCGCCTGGGCTACAAGCCCGGCTTCTCGATCTTCGACGACGGCGACATCAAGGCGCTGCTGTCGGACATCATGCAGAAGGAGTACGCCGGCGACGACGGCGCCGACGAGGTGAAGAACCTCATCGACAGCTGGAAGAACGACCTGATCCTGCCCGACGAGGCCCTGGCCAAGGCGCGCGGGCCCAAGGAGCAGACCGCCGCCATCGTCTACCTGCACTACCAGCGCACGCTCAAGGCGTACAACGCCGTGGACTTCAACGACCTGATCCTGCTGCCGGTCAAGCTCTTTCAGGAGCACGCCGACATCCTGGAAAAATGGCAGAACCGCATCCGCTACCTGCTGGTGGACGAATACCAGGACACCAACGCCAGCCAGTACCTGCTGGTCAAGCTGCTGGTGGGCATGCGCAACCAGTTCACCGTGGTCGGCGACGACGACCAGTCGATCTACGCCTGGCGCGGCGCGCGCCCGGAAAACCTGATGCTGCTCAAGGAGGACTACCCCTCGCTGAAGGTGGTGATGCTGGAGCAGAACTACCGCTCCACCAGCCGCATCCTCAAATGCGCCAACGTGCTGATTGCCAACAACCCGCACGTGTTCGAGAAACAGCTGTGGTCGGAGATGGGCGTGGGCGACGAGATCCGCGTGATCCGCACGCGCAACGAGGACGCCGAGTGCGAGCGGGTGGCGCTGGAGATCCTCACCGAGCACCTGCGCACCCAGCGCCCCTACAGCGACTTCGCCATCCTCTACCGCGGCAACTACCAGGCCAAGCTGATGGAGCTGAAGCTGCAGCACCACCAGATTCCCTACCGCCTGTCCGGCGGCACCAGCTTCTTCGCCCGCCAGGAGGTGAAGGACCTGATGAGCTACTTCCGCCTGCTGGTCAACCCGGACGACGACAACGCCTTCCTGCGGGTGATCAACGTGCCGCGCCGCGAGATCGGCTCGACCACCCTGGAAAAGCTCGGCAACTACGCCAGCCAGCGCGGCATCAGCATGTACGCCGCCGCCGACGAGATCGGCCTGGGCGAACAGCTCGACAGCCGCTACACCGAGCGCCTGGCACGCTTCAAGCGCTGGATGGACGGTGTGCGCCAGCAGTGCGCGCAGAACGACCCGATCGCCGCGATCCGCAGCATGGTGATGGACATCGACTACGAGAACTGGCTGCGGCAGAACGCCTCCAGCGACAAGGTGACCGACGCGCGCATGGGCAACGTCTGGTTCCTCGTCGATGCGCTGAAGAACACCCTGGAGCGCGACGAAGACGGCGACATGACCATCGAGGACGCCATCGGCAAGCTGGTGCTGCGCGACATGCTCGAGCGCCAGCAGGAAGAGGAAGAAGGCGCCGAGGGCGTGCAGATGATGACCATGCACGCCTCCAAGGGCCTGGAATTCCCCTCGGTGTACATCATCGGCTTCGAGGAGGAGATCCTCCCGCACCGCTCCAGCATCGAGGCCGACACCATCGAGGAGGAGCGACGCCTGGCCTACGTCGGCATCACCCGTGCCAAGCGCAACCTGGCGCTGACCTTCGCCGCCAAGCGCAAGCAGTACGGCGAGGTGATCGACTGCTCGCCGAGTCGCTTCCTCGACGAACTGCCGCCCGAGGATCTGGTCTGGGAAGGCCAGGAGGAGGCGCCGGTGGAGATCAAGACCGCGCGCGGCAACGACGCGCTAGCCAATATGCGCGCGCTGCTTAGAAAATGACCGGCGCGCGGCGACGGCCCGCAAGGTCATCAAATAGAGTTACTTCGTAGCCCGGATGCAATCCGGGGAAACCGTCCCGGATTGCATCCGGGCTACGTTCAGCATGAGGACAACCGCGTGGAAGCGCTAAAACAGAAGATTCGCGAAGAAGGCATCGTACTGTCCGAGCAGGTGCTCAAGGTCGACGCCTTTCTCAACCACCAGATCGACCCGGCGCTGATGCAGCAGATCGGCCACGAGTTCGCCCAGCGCTTCGCCGGCCAGGGCATCAGCAAGATCGTCACCATCGAGGCCTCCGGCATCGCCCCGGCGATCATGGCCGGCCTGGAGCTGGGCATTCCGGTGATCTTCGCGCGCAAGTTCCAGTCGCTGACGCTCAAGGACGACCTGCTGATCTCCAAGGTGTTCTCCTTCACCAAGCAGACCGAGAGCACCATCGCCATCTCCTCGCGCCACCTGACCGCCGCCGACACCGTGCTGGTGATCGACGACTTCCTCGCCAACGGCCACGCCGCCAAGGCGCTGATCGACCTGATCCAGCAGGCCGGCGCGCGGATCGCCGGCATCGGCATCGTCATCGAGAAGTCGTTCCAGGAAGGCCGCACGCTGCTGGAGAGCGAAGGCTACCGGGTCGAGTCGCTGGCGCGCGTCGCCGCCCTGGAAAACGGCCAGGTACGCTTTCTCGACTAAACCGTAGGGTGCGCACCCGGCAACCGAGCGCCAGCGGTGCGCACGGCCTAGCCTGCGGACATAAAAAAACCGCCTGCAAGAGGCGGTTTTTTATCGAGCGCCGGGTCTTACAGACCGGACATCTTCTTGATCGCGTCGCGCAGCTCGTCGTCGGAGCAGTCGGCGCAGGTGCCTTTCGGCGGCATGGCGTTGATGCCGGAGATGGCCTTGGCCAGGATGCCGTCGAGGCCGCCCTGGTGGTCGGCGCGCTCTTTCCAGGCGGCGGTGTCGCCGATCTTCGGCGCGCCCAGCACGCCGGCGCCATGGCAGGCGTTGCAATGCTTGGCGATGATGTCGTCGGTGCTGCGCGCGCCGCCGGCGGCCACCGCAACGGCGCCGACGCCCTTGCATTCTTCGCCCATGATGCACACTTCGCCGACCGGCTTGAGGCGTTCGGCGATGGCTTCATCGGTCGTGGCCTGAGCAGTCACTGCCCACAGGGCCAATACGGCAGCCGGTGCCACCAGCATTTTCTTCATCAGATTCACGGTACACCCTCTTCGTGGCTAGTCACGCCCGCGGCCACGGTTTCGCGAGCGGGCGACAGTATAACGGCAAGCCGCCCGGGCCGAAACAACCCAGATTGTCGCAGGGTTATTGATCAGAAATTCGCCGGTGTGGTGGCGCTGATCAGCCGCGCCGGCGCGTCGAAGGGGTTGCGGAAGCGGTGCGGCTTGCTGCTCTCGAAGTAGTAGCTGTCGCCCGGCTCGAGGATGAACACCTCGCTGCCCACGGTCAGTTCCAGCTTGCCTTCCACCAGCATGCCGGCCTCCTCGCCCTCGTGGGCGTACATCTCGTCGCCGGTGTCGGCGCCGACCGGGTAGGTCTCGTCGAGGAAGGCGATGGCACGGCTCGGATGGGCCTTGCCGATCAGCTTCATGGTGATGGCGCCGCTGCAGATATCGGTCAGTTCGGAGGCCCGGTAGACCACCTGGGCCTGGTTCTCCTGCTCCAGGTCGAGGGAGAAGAACTCCACCAGCGACATGGGGATGCCGCCGAGCACCTTCTTCAGCGAGCTGATCGAAGGGCTCACGCTGTTCTTCTCGATCATCGAGATGGTGCTGTTGGTGACCCCCGCACGCTTGGCGAGTTCACGTTGGGAAAGGCCTTTGAGCTTACGAATCGATTGCAGTCGAACGCCGACGTCCAATGCTGGTGTCCCCCCTGGGGCAGATGCGGAAAAAGTGTCCGTATCATGGCACAGCGTTCGGAATTTACAACACTGGCGTTCGCGCTCGCCTACACCGCCCCCGTTAGAGCCTATGCAAAGGCTCGCGAGCTAGAGCCATGCAAGGCATAAACAGGCGAGGAAGCGGAGTTTACGAGTTGTAAATGAGCATTCCGAGCCTGTTTTTAACGCAGCAGGGCCGACGCGCAGCAGCCTTTGAACAGGCTCTCAGCCGCCGAGATAAAGCAGCGGCGCCCGGCGCACATTGCAGAACAGCTGGTAGGGAATGCTGCCGGCGGCCAGGGCCACGTCGCTGGCCAGCACCTGCTTGCCCCACAGCTCCACGCGGCTGCCGAGGCCGGCTTGCGGCAGGTCGGTGAGATCGACGGTGAGCATGTCCATCGACACCCGGCCGATCAGCCGGGTCAGCTGGCCGTCCACCGCCACCGGCGTGCCGGTCGGCGCGTGGCGCGGATAGCCGTCGGCATAGCCCATGGCGACCACGCCGACGCGGGTCGGTCGCTCGCTGACGAAGCGCGCGCCGTAACCCACCGGCTCGCCGGCCGGCAGTTCGCGCAGGCTGATGACCTTCGACTCCAGGGTCATCACCGGCTTGAGCCGCGCCGCCTGCGCCTGGGCCTGCTCGAAGGGGGTGGCGCCGTACAGCATGATGCCGGGGCGCACCCAGTCGCTGGGCACCTGTGGCCAGCCGAGCACGGCCGGCGAGTTGCGCAGGCTGACCTCGGCGGCCAGGCCCTCGCGGGCCTGCTGGAACAGCGCCAGCTGTTCGGCGGTGCGCGGGCAGTCGGGCTCGTCGGCACGGGCGAAGTGGCTCATCAGCACGATCTTGCTCACCTTGCCGCTGGCCAGCAGCCGGCGGTAGGCCGCCTGGTAGTCGGCCGGGTGCAGGCCGACGCGGTGCATGCCCGAGTCCAGCTTGAGCCAGACATTCAATGGCGTGCCCAGACTCGCCTGCTCGATGGCCTCGACCTGCCACAGCGCGTGGACCACGCACCACAGCTGGTGCTGCTCGATCAGCGCCAGCTCGGCCGCCTCGAAGAAGCCCTCCAGCAGCAGGATCGGCGCGCGGATGCCGGCCTCGCGCAGGGCCAGCGCCTCCTCGATGCAGGCCACGGCGAAGCCGTCGGCCTCGCGCTCCAGGGCCTGGGCGCAGCGCACCGCACCGTGCCCGTAGGCATCGGCCTTGACCACGGCGAGGGCGCGGGCGCCGCCGCTCAGTTCGCGGGCCAGTTGGTAATTGTGACGCAGGGCGTCGAGGTCGATCAGGGCACGGGCGGGACGCATGGTTCGCGGTCTCTCGATGCTTCGCCGAGGCGAGGTGTTTGGCGCAGCCCGGATGCCATCCGGGCTACGCGCTACCAGTCAAAAAAAGCCCGGCGGGACAGCCGGGCGAAAAGCCAACACAAAAAATTCCGGGAGAAATTTTTGACGTCGCTCCACGACGGTCCGGAGGGTGGCCGCCTTAGAGGGCCGCCACCACCATCATCTCCACTAGCACCTCGGGCTTGTACATCCTCGCCTCAACGCACGCGCGCGCCGGCGCGGCACCTTCGGCGACCCAGGCGTCGTACTCGGCGTTGAGGCCGTCGTAGTGGGCGTCCATGTCCTTGAGGTAGATGGTCACGGAGAGAATCTTGCTCTTGTCGCTGCCGGCCTCGGCCAGCATGCGGTCGATATTGGCCAGGGTCTCGCGGGTCTGCTGGCGGATGTCGCCGCTGTAGTCGTCGGCCAGCTGGCCGGCGAGGTAGACGGTGCCGTTGTGGATCACCACTTCGCTGTAGCGTTTTTCCACATGCAGGCGCTGGATCGACATAGGGGTAAAGCTCCTTGGATTACGGGACGCGCAGGCTATCAGGTGCGCAGCGGCTGCGGCGCGGCCTCGAGCTCGCGGGCCTTGCCCGAGTAACGCGAGATATCCAGGCCTTCGGCGCTGATCTGCGGGCGCTTGTTGCCGATCAGATCCGCCAGCAGGCGACCGGAGCCGCAGGCCATGGTCCAGCCCAGGGTGCCGTGGCCGGTATTAAGGAACAGGTTGCGGTAGGCGCTGGCGCCGACGATCGGCGTGCCGTCCGGGGTGGCCGGGCGCAGACCGGTCCAGAACTCGGCCTGCTTGAGGTCGCCGCCCTCGGGGTAGAGGTCGGCGGTGATCATTTCCAGGGTGGCGCGACGCTTGGGGTTGAGGCTCAGGTCGAACCCGGCGATCTCGGCCATGCCGCCAACGCGGATGCGGCCGTCGAAACGGGTGATCGCCACCTTGTAGGTCTCGTCGAGGATGGTCGAGGTCGGCGCCATCTCGGCGTTGGTGATCGGCACGGTCAGCGAGTAGCCCTTGAGCGGGTAGACCGGCGCGCGCACGCCCAGCGGTTTGAGCAGCTGCGGGCTGTAGCTGCCCAGCGCCAGGACATAACGGTCGGCGGTTTCCAGCTTGCCGTCGATCCACACGCCGTTGATGCGGTCGCCGACGGCGTCCAGGCGCTGGATGTTCTGCCCGAAGCGGAATTCCACCCCCAGCTTGATGCACATTTCGGCCAGCTTGGTGGTGAACATCTGGCAGTCGCCGGTCTGGTCGTTGGGCAGGCGCAGGGCGCCGGCCAGCTTGTGCTTGACCCCGGCCAGGGCCGGTTCGACGCGGGCGATGGCGTCGCGGTCGAGCAGCTCGAAGGGCACGCCGGAGGCTTCCAGCACGGCGATGTCCTTGGCCGCGGCATCGACCTGGGCCTGGGTGCGGAACAGCTGGGTGGTGCCGAGCTGGCGACCTTCGTAGGCGATGCCGGTCTCGGCGCGCAGCTCGTCGAGGCAGTCGCGGCTGTACTCGGACAGGCGCACCATGCGCTCCTTGTTCACCGCATAGCGGCTGGCGGTGCAGTTGCGCAGCATCTGCGCCATCCACAGGTACTGGTCGATATCGCCGGTGGCCTTGATCGCCAGCGGGGCGTGCTTCTGCAGCAGCCACTTGATGGCCTTGAGCGGGATGCCCGGGGCGGCCCAGGGCGAGGCGTAGCCGGGGGAGACCTGGCCGGCGTTGGCGAAGCTGGTTTCCAGGGCCGGGCCGTTCTGGCGGTCGACCACCACCACCTCGAAGCCCTGACGGGCCAGGTAGTACGCACTGGCGGTACCGATCACACCACTGCCGAGAACCAGAACACGCATGCTTTTCTCCCCGCCGCGCCAGGGCACGGACGTCCAAGACCAGAGTTGTCGTTGGGGCGCAGTATAGGGAGAGCCGTGCAGTGCTTTTCACCATATACACAGCTATATTTGGCGAGAATTCTTGGCAAAAATCGCTTTTACAGAGGCGGATTCTCCATGAGAACCCAGCATCAGAGTCGTCGCGAACTGGACAAGATCGACCGCAACATCCTCCGCATCCTGCAGGAGGACGGGCGCATCAGCTTCACCGAACTGGGCGAGCGGGTGGGCCTGTCCACCACCCCCTGCACCGAGCGCGTACGCCGCCTGGAGCGCGAGGGGATCATCATGGGCTACCACGCCCGGCTCAATCCGCAGCACCTCAAGGCCAACCTGCTGGTGTTCGTCGAGATCAGCCTGGACTACAAGTCCGGCGACACCTTCGAGGAATTCCGCCGCGCCGTGCTCAAGCTGCCGCACGTGCTCGAATGCCACCTGGTGTCCGGCGACTTCGATTACCTGGTCAAGGCGCGGATCAACGAGATGGCCAGCTACCGCAAGCTGCTCGGCGACATCCTGCTCAAGCTGCCGCACGTGCGCGAGTCGAAGAGCTATATCGTCATGGAAGAGGTGAAGGAGTCGCTGGCGCTGCCTGTGCCGGAATAAGGCGGCGACAAGCTGCAAGCGACAAGCCCCAAGTTGAAAAACAAGCTGGATGGAAAACCGCGAAGCGTTTTCCACCATGGTCGTGCAACACGTTAGAGCCCCTATTGGTGGATAAGCTTCGCGTTATCCACCCTACTAGCTGGTGCAAAGGCCCGTAGGGTGGGCTTTAGCCCACCAACGACGGTCAGCGTGGGCTAAAGCCCACCCTACAAGAGCCTCTGGCGGGTCGTGGCGATCAGGTGGTGCACCTGGCTCTACACCAGCCGCTGGCGAGTGCTGGCGATCAGCCGGTGCACCTGGCGCTCCACCGCCGGCTCGATCGGCTGCTCGGGGCCGCGACCGTGCGGACAGGGCAGGTTCGGCGTGGTGCCGAACAACCGGCAGATCAGCGGGCGTTGCTCGTAGACCTGGCAGCCCTGCGGCCCCAGATGCACGCAGTTGTAGGCGGCCAGCGCCGCGTCGTGTTCGGCCTCGCTCTTCACCGGCAGCCGCGCCAGTTCCTCCGAGGAGGCGGTGACCGGCCCGCAGCAGTCGTGGCAGCCGGGCACGCAGGCGAAGCGCGGGATCTGCCGGCGCAGGTGGTCGATCTTGCGGTCGGTGCAGCTCATGCTCGGGCATCCGGAAAACGATGCCGGCAGTGTACTGCGCCGCGCGGGCCGGTGCTGCAGGAGCGACTGCAGCCGCGAATCGGCGCGTCATGGTAGCGGCTAAGGCCGCTCCTGCATTGATTTTTCCGGCGGCCCCCTTGGCGTCATGCAGATTCCGCGCTTATGCTGCGTTGAATTTTCCACACACAAAAATCAGGATTTCACACATGAACGCCCGCGTTCACCAGCCGGTTCACGGCCCCCAGCACGCCGCCTCCTACTACGCCGCCAGCGTCAATCGCCAGCTCGCCTACCCGCCTTTGGGCGGCGAGCTGCAGGTGGACGTGTGCATAGTCGGCGGCGGCTATTCCGGCCTGAACACCGCCATCGAGCTGGCGCGCAAGGGCCTGACGGTGGCGCTGCTGGAGGCGCGCAAGATCGGCTGGGGCGCCAGCGGGCGCAACGGCGGCCAGCTGATCCGCGGCGTCGGCCACGGCGTCGAGCAGTTCGCGAACGTGATCGGCCGGGATGGGGTGCGTGAGCTCAAGCTGATGGGCCTGGAGGCGGTGGAGCTGGTGCGCCGGCGCGTCGAAGAGTTCCAGATCGACTGCGACCTGACCTGGGGCTACTGCGACCTGGCCAACAAGCCCGAGCACCTGGCCGGTTTCGCCGAGGACAAGGCCGAGCTGGAGAGCCTCGGCTACCGCCACCAGCTGCGCCTGCTGCAGCCGGAGCAGATGCACGAGGTGGTCGGCTCCGACAACTATGTCGGCGGCATGATCGACATGGGCTCGGGTCACCTGCACCCGCTCAACCTGGCCCTGGGCGAAGCGGCGGCGGCCGCGAGCCTGGGCGTGCAGCTGTTCGAGGACTCGCCGGTGACGCGCATCGACTACGGCCGCGAGCTGCGCGTGCACACCGCCCGCGGCCAGGTGCGCGCCAAGTACCTGGTGCTGGCCTGCAACGCCTATATCAACGGCCTGGAACCGACCCTGAGCGGCAAGGTGCTGCCGGCCGGCAGCTACGTGATCGCCACCGAGCCGCTGTCCGAGGCCCAGGCGCGTTCGATCATTCCGCAGAACATGGCCCTGTGCGACCAGCGCGTGGCGCTGGACTACTACCGCCTCTCGGCCGACCGGCGCCTGCTGTTCGGCGGTGCCTGCCACTATTCCGGGCGCGATCCGGCGGACATCGCCGCCTATATGCGGCCGAAGATGCTCAAGGTCTTCCCGCAGCTGACCGACGTGCGCATCGACTACCAGTGGGGCGGCATGATCGGCATCGGCGCCAACCGCCTGCCGCAGATCGGCCGGCTCAAGGATCAGGCCAACGTGTTCCACGCCCAGGCCTACGCCGGCCACGGGGTCAACGCCACCCACCTGGCCGGCAAGCTGCTCGCCGAGGCCATCGCCGGCCAGGAGAGCCGCGGCTTCGAGCTGTTCGCCAAGGTGCCGCACATGACCTTCCCCGGCGGCAAGTACCTGCGCTCGCCGCTGCTGGCCCTCGGCATGGCCTGGCATCGGTTGAAGGAATTGCTGTAGGTCGGCGCCTGGCCCGGATGCCATCCGGGACGGCCGAGGATGTCCCCGGATTGCAGCCGGGCTACAGGGGCGCGCTGGAAGCGCCGGCTGGCCGGCGTAGGATGCGCCGGACGGCGATCCGCTTTAGCCCAGGCCAACCACCGCTGGTGGGCTAAAGCCCACCCTACGGCCTCTGCCCACCAACACTTAACGCAGACATAGCCTCAGGGAGGGGGAGCCAACGAGCTTTGTGCTCATTGCCCACCCTCTGCCCCATCCCCTCTCCCGTAAGCGGAGAGGGGTGACGAGGCCGATTCTTCTGTGCACGACATTAGGCCCGGCTCGCCCCCTAGGCCGCCAGCTCGGCGGCGCGCTGGCTGTAGCGCCGGGCCACGCCGTTGTGCGGCTTGGCCTGCAGGCGTTCGGCCGCCAGCGCCCGACCCAGGGCCAGCTGGCCGCCGCGCAGGGCCGCCTCCAGCAGGGTCAGGTCGAGCAGGTCACGCTGCGCGTGGCTGCCGCCGAAGCGCTGGGCGATGGAGCGGATCGGCCGCAGCAGCTCGACGCAGCGGCGGTACTCGCCCTGGCCGAACGCCTGCAGCGCCAGGCACAGCGGCTGACCGACCTCGGCGGTGAAACGCCGGTTGTCGGCATCGCCGTGCAGGGCCCGGTGCTGCGCGGCGAGCAGCGCCGCGGCGGCCTCGTCGCGGCCGGCACCGACGAAGGCCATCATCGCGTGGGCATCGTTAAAGGCGTACTGGCCGGCCGTGGCCAGCGGCGCCCAGCCGTCGGCCACCGCCTGCCAGCGCGAGCCCAGCTCGACGCCCTGCAGGTGCAGGCGCCAGAGCAGCGCGGCGGCGTCCACCAGATCCAGCACCAGGCTCGAACGGGCGCCGAAGATCGGCCCGTCGAACAGCGCCAGCGCCTCGTCGACCTCGCCCAGATCCAGGTAGTAGAGCGCCAGATGCCACCAGTTGTGGCCCTGGAAGAAACTGTCGCCGGTCCAGTGCTGCTGGTTGCCGCGCATCCAGGCGATGCCCTCGCGCTGGCGGTTCTGCATCTCCAGCACATGGGCCACGGCGTGCTGCGCCCAGCCGTCGCGCGGCTGCAGCTCCACCGCGCTGCGCCCGGTGGCCTCGGCCGCGGCGTAGTCGCCGTTCTCCTCCAGGCCGAAGGCGTACATGCCGAGCAGCGCGTGGTAGCCGGGCATGCCCATCCGCCAGTGCGGCAGGGCACGGGCGATGCGGTCGCGCAGCATGCGCGAGTGGCCGCTGAAGAAGTCCACCTGGTGCCCGGCCTGCAGGGCCAGGATGTCCTGCGGCGCCTCGATGGCGACGTCTTCGAGGATCAGCCCGGCGCGGCTCCAGTGGCCGTCGAGCAGCGCCGCGATGGCGGCCAGGTGGCCGCGCTCGCGGGCATCGGCCGGCAGGCCCTGGGCCTGCTGCAGGCACTGCCGCGCCACCGCCAGGCCCTCGGGCTCGGTGCCCAGCAGGTGCAGGTAGGCACGCAGGACATGGGCCATGACGAAGTCCGGACGCAGCGCCAGGGCCGCCTCGACCGCGGCGAGCGGATCGCCGGCATAGCACTGGAACTGGGCCAGCCCCCTTTCGTAGTGTTCCAGGCTGTGCGGGTCGGCGCCGCTCAGGCTCAGGCCCAGGTTGTCGCGCAGGCTGTTCATGGCTGTCCTCTGCTGGTTGTGTACCGGTCATCGCGGACGCCGCCGACTGCCGGGCTGCGGCTTCACACCGGTGCTACGGTAAGAGGGACCGGGAGGGACGGATATAGCCCGGCCGCCGTCATTCTTGATCCAGCCGCCGCCCGGAGGATCAATGGACGCACTCTCTCACGTGCTCGCCGCCGTCCACCTGTCGGCCGGGGCCTTCCTGCACGCCGAATTCAGCGCGCCCTGGTGCATCCGCGCCCAGGTCAACGCCGAGGACTGCCGCCTGGCCGGCACCCAGCCGGCGCACCTGATGGCCTATCACTACGTGCTCGACGGACGGTTGCTGCTGGGGATAGACGACGCCCCGCTGCTGCCGCTGGAAGCCGGCGAGATCGTCCTGCTGCCGCGCAACGACCCACACCTGCTGGCCAGTGCCAGCGGGCTGCCGGCGCGGGTGATCGACCACCTGATCCAGTCGCCTGCTCAGGGCAACGGCCTGGCCAGCCTGCGTCACGGCGGCGGTGGCGCCAGGACCCACCTGATCTGCGGCTTCCTCGGCTGCGCGGTGCCGGACAACCCGCTGGTGCAGACCCTGCCCAGCGTGCTCAAGCTGCAGGTCGGCAACAGCCCCGGTGGCGCCTGGATCGAGCAGGCCTTCCGCCTCGCCGCGGTGGAAAGCGCCGGCCAGCGCCAGGGCGCCGGCACGGCACTGAACAAGCTGGCCGAGCTGCTGTTTATCGAGGCGGTGCGGCGTTACCTGGAAGCGCTGCCGAGCGACCGCCACGGCTGGCTCGCCGGCCTGTGCGACCCGCAGGTGGGCAAGGCCCTGGCGCTGCTGCACCGGCAACCGGCCGAACACTGGACCACCGAGGCCCTGGCCCGCGCCGTGGGCCTGTCGCGCTCGGCCTTCGCCGAACGCTTCAGCCGCCTGATCGGCCAGCCGCCGATCCGCTACCTGGCGCACTGGCGCCTGCAACTGGCCGCCGCCCAGCTGCGCGAAGGGCGCAGCCTGGCGCAGATCGCCTACGACATCGGCTACGGTTCGGAGGCCGCGCTCAACCGCGCCTTCCGCCAGCACTACGGGCAGCCGCCCGGTAGCTGGCGCAAGGAGCATGCCGCGGCCTGAGGCGCTACAGCCGCCAGAACGGCAGGCGCGCCTCGCGCTCGGCCTCGGCGCGGCTCAGGCCGATATCGGCGAGCTGGCGCTCGTTCAGCCGCAGCAGGGCGCGGCGGGTTTGCAGGCGGCGCCAGAACGCCGGCCAGTCGCGGCCGAAATGACGCAGCGCGCCCGTCGCCTGTGGCGGCGCAGCCCGCCGCGCCCTGTCGATACCTATCTCGCTGAAGCCGTTCATCGCCTTCTCCTGCAGCCAGTGCCCATGGGAGCTCAGGATGACCCGGGGAGAAAAGCCATGACAGATTCAATAAAACCTTATTTACTCCATACAGTTTTCGCCGAATCCCGGCTGAATCGGAATTTTCGCCGGCATCTGTACCGGTCGCTGCATTCCTGAACGAGGCAACTGTCATGACCCTCTACCTCAATCTGGCCGAACTGCTCGGCGCGCGCATCGAGCAGGGCCTGTACCGTCCCGGCGACCGCCTGCCCTCGGTACGCAGCCTCAGCCAGGAGCACGGCGTCAGCCTGAGCACTGTGCAGCAGGCCTACCGCCATCTGGAGGATCAGGGCCTGGCCACGCCGCGGCCGAAGTCCGGCTACTTCGTCCCGGCCGAGCGCCAGGTGCCGGCGCTGCCGCAGGTCAGCCGGGCGGCGCAGCGGCCGGTGGAGGTGTCGCAGTGGGATCACGTGCTGGCGCTGATCAGCAGCTCGCCGCAGCGCGAGCTGCTGCAGCTCGGCCGTGGCCGTCCGGATATCGGCAGCCCGACGCTGAAACCGCTGCTGCGCATGCTGGCGCGCCAGGCCCGGCGCCAGGACCCGGAGGTGCTGACCTACGGCGACATCCGTGGCGATCTGCGCCTGCGCGAGCAGATCGCGCGGCTGCTGCTCGATTCCGGCTGCCGCATCCCCGCCGAGGACCTGGTGATCACCACCGGCTGCCACGAGGCGCTGTCGGCGGCGATCCGCGCCATCTGCCAGCCCGGCGACATAGTCGCGGTGGACTCGCCGAGCTTCCACGGGGTGATGCAGGCGCTCAAGGGCTTCGGCATGAAGGCCCTGGAGCTGCCCACCGACCCGCTCACCGGGATCAACCTCGAGGCCCTGGAGATGGCCCTGGAGCAGTGGCCGATCAAGGCCATCCAGCTGACCCCGAACTGCAACAACCCGCTCGGCTACATCATGCCCGAGGCCAACAAGCGTGCCCTGCTGCAGCTGGCGCAGCGCCACGACGTGGCGATCATCGAGGACGACGTGTACGGCGAGCTGGCCTACGCCTACCCGCGCCCGCGCACCATCAAGTCCTATGACGAGGACGGTCGCGTGCTGCTCTGCAGCTCCTTCTCCAAGACCCTGGCGCCGGGCCTGCGGGTCGGTTGGATCGCCCCCGGGCGCTACCTGGAGCAGGTGCTGCACATGAAGTACCTGGGCACCGGCAGTACCGCCCAGCTGCCGCAGCTGGCGCTGGCCGAGTTCCTCGAGGCCGGCCACTACGAGCCGCACCTGCGGCGCATGCGCGCCCAGTACCTGCGCAGCCGCGACCTGATGGTGGACGGGGTGTGCCGCTACTTTCCGGCCGGCACCCGCGCCAGCCGGCCGCAGGGCAGCTTCATGCTGTGGGTGGAGATGCCCAGCGGCTTCGACAGCCAGCGGCTCAACCGCGCGCTGCTGCCGCACAAGATCCAGGTGGCGCCGGGCAGCATCTTTTCCGCCGCCGGCAAGTACCGCAACTGCATCCGCCTGAACTACGCCGAGCCGCCCAGCGTGGCCATCGAGGCGGCCGTGCGCCAGGTCGGCGCGACCATCGCCGAGCTGCTCGCCGAAGCCCCCTGAATCAGCGCGGGGCGGCCCCCGGCATGGCCTCGTTGCCCGTTTCGACCTCGCTGAAGGCACCGCGGCGCCAGGCCAGGACGATGAACACCAGCGCGCCGAGGGCCATCAGCAGCGGCAGCGCGTGGCCGCTCAGCCACTGGCTGGCGGCGCCGGTGGACAGCGGCCCGAGCAGGCAGCCGACGCCCCACAGCAGGGCGATATGGGCATTGGCGCGCACCAGCGCATCGTCGCGGTAGCGCTGGCCGACCAGGATCAGCGACAGGGTGTAGAGGCCGCCGGCGCTGGCGCCGAAGCTGAGCAGCAGCGGCCAGATCAGCGGCGTGTGCAGCGCCGCCGGGATGCACAGGCTGGAGCCGAGCAGTATCACCCCGCAGGCGCGCATCAGCGCCTGCCGCGGCACGCGGTCGGCCAGCCAGCCGATCGGCAGCTGCAGCGCGGCGTCGCCCACCACCACGGTGCTGACCATGATCAGCGCCATCTGCTGGGCGAAGCCCTCGCGCAGCAGGTAGACCGGCAGCAGGGTCAGCACCATGGCCTCGAACGCGGCGAACAGCACCACCGCCCAGGCAATCGCCGGCAACTTGCGGCAGAACAGCCCCAGGCCCTTGCCCGAGGCGCTGTGGGCATCCACCGCCGGCGCTCCCGTGCGGCCGATCAGCAGCAGGCTGCCGGCCACCAGCAGGCTGGCGGAGACCCAGAAGCCGCGGTCGCTGGCGGTGCCCAGGGCGGTCAGCAGCAGCGGCCCGCACAGCTGGCTCAAGGCGAAGCCGGTGCCGTACAGCGCCACCAGGCGGCCGCGCAGGCGATCTTCCACCAGTTGGTTGATCCAGCTCTCGCCGAGCACGAAGACCACGGTCAGCGACACGCCGATCAGCAGGCGCAGCAGCAGCCACAGCGGGTAGCTCGGCCACACCGCCAGCAGGCTGACCGACACCGCGCTGGCCAGCAGGCACAGGCGCAGCGTCTGCGGCGAGCCAAACCAGCCGGCCAGGCGGCCGGTCAGGCGCGCGCCGAGCAGCACGCCGATGGCCGGCATCGCCGCCATCACGCCGATGGCGAAGGGCCCGTAGCCCCAGGCCTCGAGACGCAGGGACACCAGCGGCAGGGTCACCCCCAGCGCCAGGCCGACTATCACCACCGCCGCACTGACGGCGAAATAGGTCATCCAGTTCATCGTTCCACTCCAGTCCATGGCGCGCGCGGCGCCGGTCGCAGTGCCCGGCGCGCAAATGCAAGGCGGCCGGGTTCCAGGGGAACCCGGCCGCAGGTGTGGCTCGCAGGGAGCCGGCCCCTCAGTTCGGGGGCTGACCTAAAGGGAGAACAGAAACGCTCTCCCCACAAACAGATTTTCGGCCAAATCCAGCGCCGAAAAAGATCTTCTGGGCTAAGGCCAGAACCAACGACCAACGGGAGTAACAGCCGAAGGCTGGCCCGAAGGGTGAGCGTCAGCGAATCAGGCGCCCCGGAGCTTTTAAGCGCAGCGTACTGCAGTACGTGAGCATTAAAAGCGAGGACGCAACGCCGTATGGCCGACGACCAGGAGATCGTCCCGCTACCGTTAGAGTTTGATCCAGGTGGCCTTCAGCTCGGTGTACTTGTCGAAGGCGTGCAGCGACTTGTCGCGGCCGTTGCCGGACTGCTTGAAGCCGCCGAACGGCGCAGTCATGTCGCCGCCGTCGTACTGGTTGATCCACACGCTGCCGGCGCGCAGGGCCTTGCCCACCAGGTGGGCGCGCGACAGGCTGCTGGTCCACACCGCCGCGGCCAGGCCGTAAACGGTGTCGTTGGCGATGGCCACCGCTTCCTCCTCGCTGTCGAAGCCGATCACCGACAGCACCGGGCCGAAGATTTCCTCCTTGGCGATGCGCATGGCGTTGCTCACGCCGTCGAAGATGGTCGGCTCGACGTAGGTGCCGCCGGTTTCTTCCATCACCCGCTTGCCGCCGGCCACCAGCTTGGCGCCGTCGTCGTGGCCGGCCTGGATGTAGCCCAGCACGTTGTTCAGCTGGGTGGTGTCGACCAGGGCGCCGACGTTGGTCGCCGGGTCCAGCGGGTTGCCCGGCTTCCAGGCCTTGATCGCCTCGACCACCATGGGCACGAACCTGTCCTTGATCGAGTTCTCCACCAGCAGGCGCGAGCCGGCGGTGCACACCTCGCCCTGGTTGAAGGCGATGGCGCTGGCGGCGGCCTCGGCGGCGGCCTGCAGGTCCGGGGCGTCGGCGAAGACGATGTTCGGGCTCTTGCCGCCGGCCTCCAGCCAGACGCGCTTCATGTTCGACTCGCCGGCGTAGATCATCAGCTGCTTGGCGATCTTGGTCGAACCGGTGAATACCAGGGTGTCGACGTCCATGTGCAGGGCGAGCGCTTTACCGACCGTGTGGCCGAAGCCCGGCAGCACGTTGAACACCCCGGCCGGGATGCCGGCCTCGATGGCCAGCTGGGCGATGCGGATGGCGGTCAGCGGCGATTTTTCCGACGGCTTGAGCACCACCGAGTTGCCGGTGGACAGCGCCGGGCCGAGCTTCCAGCAGGTCATCAGCAGGGGAAAGTTCCACGGCACGATGGCGGCGACCACGCCGACCGGCTCGCGGGTCACCAGGCCCAGCTGGTCGTGGCTGGTGGCGGCCACTTCGTCGTAGATCTTGTCGATCGCCTCGCCGCTCCAGCGCAGGGCGTTGGCGGCGCTGGCGACGTCGATGCTCAGCGAGTCGCTGATCGGCTTGCCCATGTCCAGGGTTTCCAGCAGGGCCAGCTCCTCGCCGTGCTGCTCGATCAGCTCGGCGAAGCGGATCATCACCTGCTTGCGCTTGGCCGGCGCCAGGCGCGACCAGGCGCCGGAGTCGAAGGCGGCACGGGCATCACGCACGGCGATCTCGGCGTCGGCGGCGTCGCAGCTGGCGACCAGGCCGAGCAGACGGCCGTCCACCGGGCTGATGCACTCGAAGGTGGCGCCGGACTCCGCCGGGCGGTATTGGCCGTGGACGAAGGCGCGGGTTTCGATGGTCAGGGTCTTGGCGCGCTGTTCCCAGTCGGCACGAGTCAGGCTAGTCATTCCGGCATCCTCTAGGGGTGAAGGTGGCGCCTCGCCGAGGCGCGCACTGTAAATAATTCTGCAAGGCCAGCGAAGTGGCCAAATCCTGTGCGCCACACTAAACCAGAGGGCTGCACCTTTTCAATATTTTTGACAAAGGCCAGGAAAACCCCCTTGTCATGTTCGTTTTATTAAACATAGACTGCCGCCACGCGCACCCTCCTCACCTCGCGCTTCGGTAGCTGACATGACAATAGACAACACCCGGCTCGACGATTTCTGGATGCCCTTTACCGCCAATCGCCAGTTCAAGGCCAAGCCGCGCCTGCTGGAAAGCGCCGAGGGCATGTACTTCACCGCCAGCGACGGGCGCCAGGTTCTGGACGGCACCGCCGGGCTGTGGTGCTGCAACGCCGGCCATGGCCGGCGCGAGATCACCGAGGCGGTGAGCCGGCAGATCGCCAAGCTGGATTTCGCCCCGACCTTCCAGATGGGCCACCCGCTGCCGTTCGAGCTGGCCAGCCGCCTGGCGGCGATCGCCCCGGCCGGGCTGAACAAGGTGTTCTTCACCAACTCCGGCTCCGAGTCGGCCGACACCGCGCTGAAAATCGCCCTGGCCTACCAGCGCGCCATCGGCCAGAGCAGCCGCACCCGCCTGATCGGCCGCGAGCTGGGCTATCACGGCGTCGGCTTCGGCGGCATCTCGGTCGGCGGCATGGTCAACAACCGCCGCGCCTTCCCCCTGCAGCTGCCGGGCGTCGACCACCTGCCGCACACCCTGGACCTCGCCCGCAACGCCTTCAGCCGCGGCCTGCCCGAGTTCGGCGTGGACAAGGCCGAGGAGCTGGAGCGCCTGGTGACCCTGCACGGCGCGGAGAACATCGCCGCGGTGATAGTCGAGCCGATGTCCGGCTCGGCCGGCGTGGTGCTGCCGCCGGTGGGCTACCTGCAGCGCCTGCGCGAGATCACCCGCAAGCACGGCATCCTGCTGATCTTCGACGAGGTGATCACCGGTTTCGGCCGCGTCGGCCAGGCCTTCGCCGCGCAGCGCTGGGGCGTCACCCCGGACATCATCACCTGCGCCAAGGGCCTGACCAACGGCGCCATCCCCATGGGCGCGGTGCTGGTCGATGAAAAAATCCATGACGCCTTCATGCAGGGCCCGGACGGCATCGAGCTGTTCCACGGCTACACCTACTCCGGCCATCCGGTGGCCTGCGCCGCCGCCCTGGCGACCCTGGAGATCTACCAGAACGAGCGTCTGTTCGAACAGGCCATCGAGCTGGAAGGCTACTGGCAGGACGGCCTGCACAGCCTGCGCGAGCTGCCCAACGTCATCGACATCCGCGCCGTCGGCCTGGTCGGCGGCGTGCAGCTGGCGCCGAGCGAGGCCGGTGCCGGCAAGCGCGGCTACCAGGTGTTCGAGCGCTGCTACCAGGACGACCTGCTGGTGCGGGTGACCGGCGACACCATCGCCCTGTCGCCGCCGCTGATCGTCGAGAAGGCGCATATCGACAGCCTGGTGGAGAAGCTCGCCGACGCCATCCGCCAGGCCGCCCACTGACCCCCACCCACGGAAAGCAGAAGATGAAAATCGAGCAGATCCTCGACTTCGCCCAGGCCGCCACCGCCGCCGAACACTACCGCCCGGCGCCGGAGAAAGTGCTCAAGGGCGACCCCGAGCAGAGCGTGCGCAACCACTACGCCAGCCCCTGCGGCCAGTTCAACGCCGGCATCTGGGAGGGCGCGGTGGGCCAGTGGACGGTGAACTACACCGAGCACGAATACTGCGAGATTCTCCAGGGCGTGTCGGTACTGCGCGACGCCGAGGGCAACGCCAAGACCGTGCGCGCCGGCGACCGCTTCGTCATTCCCGCCGGCTTCTCCGGCACCTGGGAAGTGCTGGAAACCTGCCGCAAGGTCTACGTGATCTTCGAGCAGGCCAAGTAAGGATTCCTGTTGCTTGTCACCCTTTGGCCCGCCTCGTGCGGGCTTTTTTATCCGTGGAGAAAATGCCCCGGATCGTGCGAGGGGCTTTAGCCGCGATGCTTGCGGAGCCGAGGGACCTGCAGCCGGATGCAATCCGGGAACGCCCCCGCGCCAGGCACCGGGCCTGGGGAAGCGCTGCAATAGCCGTCATTCCCGCGCAGGCGGGACAGCAGCTTTATCGCTGAACAGCGCTTGCGCTGGCCCGAAGGGGAATAACCCAGAACCTGCAGTCCCTGGGCTCCCGCCTGCGCGGGAGTGACGATAAATGGCTTTTTCAGAACTTCCCCAGGGGTTGCGGGAGCCCCAAACAAGAAGACCCGCTTGCGCGGGTCTTGGGTACAGCATCCGGACGGCGTGGAAACGTCAGGCCAGCTCGTCGAAGCACTCGGCGATGATCGCCAGGCCCTTGTCCAGCTGGGCGTCCGGCGCGGTCACCGGCACCAGCACGCGCAGCACGTTGCCGTAGGTGCCGCAGGACAGCAGGATCAGGCCCTTCTCGCGGGCCTTGGCGACCACCTGCCCGGTCAGCGCGGCGTTCGGCTTGGCGAGGTCGCCGTTCTCGAACAGCTCGACGGCGATCATCGAACCCAGCGCGCGCACGTCGCCGATGGCCTTGTGCTTGGCGGCGATGGCCTTGAGTCCGGTGACCAGGCGTTCGCCGACCGCCTTGGAGCGATCCAGCAGCTTCTCCTCCTCGAACACCTCCATCACCGCCAGGGCCGCGGCGCAGGCGATCGGGCTGCCGGCATAGGTGCCGCCCAGGCCGCCCGGGGCGATGGCGTCCATGTACTCGGCCTTGCCGCACACCCCAGCCAGCGGGAAGCCGCCGGCGATGGACTTGGCGAAGGTGGTCAGGTCGGCGGCCACGCCCATCTGCTCCATGGCGAAGAAGGTGCCGGTACGCCCGGCGCCGGTCTGCACCTCGTCGGCGATCAAGAGGATGCCGTGCTGATCACAAAGGGCCCTGAGGCGCTGCATAAATTCCTTCGGCGCGACGTAGAAACCGCCCTCGCCCTGCACCGGCTCGATGATGATCGCGGCGATGTCGCGCGGCTCGGCATCGTTCTTGAAGACGCGCTCGATGCTGGCCATGGCGTCGTCGACACTGACGCCGTGCAGCGCGCAGGGATACTGGGCGCGGAACACGCCGCCGGGCATCAGGCCCATGCCGGCTGAGTAGGGGTTGACCTTGCCGGTCAGGCTCAGGGTCATCATGGTGCGGCCGTGGTAGCCACCGGTGAAGGCGATCACCCCGGCGCGGCCAGTGGCGGCGCGGGCGATCTTCACCGCGTTCTCCACCGCCTCGGAGCCGGTGGTGACCAGCAGGGTCTTCTTGGCGAAGTCGCCCGGCACCCGCGCGGCGACCTTCTCCGCCACTTCCACGTAGGGTTCGTAGGCCAGCACCTGGAAGCAGGTGTGGGTCAGCTTGGTCAGCTGCTCCTGCACCGCGGCGATGATCTTCGGGTGCAGGTGACCGGTGTTGAGCACGGCGATGCCGCCGGCGAAGTCGATGAATTCGCGACCCTCGACGTCGGTCACGGTGGCGTTTTCCGCCTTGGCGGCGAAGATCGGGTGGATCTGCCCCACGCCACGCGGAACGGCGGCGGTGCGGCGTTGCATAAGGGATTCGTTGGTCTTGCTCATGGTGTCCTCATGGCCGTCATCGCGGCGCAGGTGAAGGATGAAACGCCCC
Organism: Pseudomonas sp. AOB-7; assembly: GCF_003696305.1. Lineage (GTDB taxonomy): Bacteria > Pseudomonadota > Gammaproteobacteria > Pseudomonadales > Pseudomonadaceae > Aquipseudomonas. The sequence continues at coordinate 107,491 of NZ_RFFK01000009.1, forward strand.
CGGGTTGGCCAGGGCAGCATGCGATGATCGACTGCCGCGGCCGCGGGGGCTCGGTGAATTCGGGCCCGTTACAGCCTAGAGCAAAGCGCTAGGCGCGTAGCGAGCGATGGCCGGGCCAGACGGCGGAACCGGGAAAGTGCAGTTGGCCGTGGCCAACGAGCATTTTCCCGGTTCCGCCGTCTGGCCCGGCCGAGCGCAGCAGCGATTAGATGCCGCCCAGGCACATATATTTGATCTCGAGGTAATCCTCGATCCCGTACTTGGAGCCTTCGCGGCCCAGTCCCGAGGCCTTGACCCCGCCGAACGGCGCCACTTCGTTGGAGATCAGCCCGGTGTTGATGCCGACCATGCCGTACTCCAGCGCCTCGGCCACGCGGAACACGCGGCCCAGGTCGCGGGCATAGAAGTAGGAGGCCAGGCCGAACTCGGTATCGTTGGCCATGGCGATCACCTCGACCTCGTCCTTGAAGCGGAACAGCGGCGCCAGCGGGCCGAAGGTCTCTTCCTTGGCCACCGCGGCGGTCTTCGGCACGTCGAGCAGGATGGTCGGCTCGAAGAAGGTGCCACCGAGTGCGTGCGGCTTGCCGCCCAGGGCCAGCTTGGCGCCTTTGCCTACGGCGTCCTCGATGTGTTCCTGCACCTTGGCCACGGCCTTGCCGTCGATCAGCGGGCCGGTGGTGGTGCCGTCTTCCAGACCGTTGCCGATCTTCAGTTTGCCCACGGCGGTGATCAGCTTCTCGGCGAAGGCATCGTAGACGCCGTCCTGCACATAGATGCGGTTGGCGCAGACGCAGGTCTGGCCGTTGTTGCGGTACTTGGAGATCAGCGCGCCTTCCACCGCGGCGTCCAGGTCGGCGTCGTCGAAGACGATGAACGGCGCGTTGCCGCCCAGCTCCAGCGACACCTTCTTGATGTCCTGGGCGCATTCGGCCATCAGCTGGCGACCGATCTCGGTCGAGCCGGTGAAGGAGAGCTTGCGCACGATGGGGTTGCTGGTCAGCTCGCCACCCACTTCGCCGGCGCTGCCGGTGACCACGCTGAGCACACCTTTCGGGATGCCGGCGCGCTCGGCCAGCTCGACCAGGGCCAGGGCGGAGAACGGCGTCTGCGAGGCCGGCTTGATCACCATGGTGCAGCCGGCGGCCAGGGCCGGGCCGGCCTTGCGGGTGATCATCGCGGCGGGGAAGTTCCACGGGGTGATGGCCGCGGTGACGCCGATCGGCTGCTTGATCACGATCAGGCGCTTGTCCGGCTGGTGGCCGGGGATCACATCGCCGTAGACACGCTTGGCTTCCTCGGCGAACCACTCGATAAAGGAGGCGGCATAGGCGATCTCGCCCTTGGCCTCGGCCAGCGGCTTGCCCTGCTCCAGGGTCATCAGGCGACCGAGGTCATCCTGGTTCTCCATCAGCAACTCGAACCAGCGGCGCAGCTTGTTCGCCCGCTCCTTGGCGGTCAGCGCGCGCCAGGCCGGCAGCGCCTTCTCGGCGGCCTCGACGGCGCGACGGGTCTCGGCGCGGCCCATCTTCGGCACGTGGCCGATGATCTCGCCGGTGGCAGGGTTGTTCACCGCGATGGTCTGGCCGCTGTCGGCGTCCAGCCACTGGCCGTCGATATAGGCCTGCTGGCGGAACAGCTGGGTGTCTTTCAGTTGCATGGCAGTCTCCTTCAGTCCCGACACCCAGGCGTCGGCGTGTGCTCGTTGGAGTCGTGGGCAAGGCCCGGAAAGCGCCGCAGGCGCCTGTCGCAAGGATTCAGAGCCGCCGCCAGGCCGGTTGTTCCGGATAAGCCAGCAGCCCGTTTGAAATCTCAAACGAATCCTAGGGTCGAAGGGGGTAAAGGGCAAGAGCCTGTTCGAAAAAATTAACGAAATATTCAACGCCATGATGCGCCGGCACAGGCACCGACGGCTTCTGCACCTGCGTTCGATATCGCGAACGGGGCGGGCATGGACGCCCAAGGCCGAGATGCGTATGATTGCGCCCCGCAACGCATCCGTAGCTCAGCTGGATAGAGTACTGCCCTCCGAAGGCAGGGGTCGTGGGTTCGAATCCCGCCGGATGCGCCAGATACCAAAGGCCCCAGGTGCAAACCTGGGGCCTTTTCTTTTGTTCGGGCGGCGGCTCCACAGGGGCTCAGATCACTCCCAGGGTCAGCGCCTTCAGCGTCGCGGCGGCGCGGGTCGAGCACTGCAGCTTGCGGAACAGGCTCTCGACGTGGGTGCGCACCGTGCTCGGGCTGATGCCCAGGTCGCGCGCCACTTCCTTGTTGCTCGCCCCGGCGCTGATGCGCCGCAGAATTTGCGTCTCGCGTTCGCTCAAGAGGCCGTTGCCCGCCCTGGCAGCCATTGGCCGTTGCTCGCCACGCGCCGCGGCGATCACCGCCTGGCAGGCAAGCGGGTCGAAGCGGCCCCGCTGCGCCTCGTCCTGCAACAACCGCGCGGCCTGTTCCTCGCTGAACGCCGGGCGCCAGGGGCGTGCGCCACGCAGCGCCTGCCAGGCCAGGCTGGCGGCCAGCAGGCGGTGCTCGGCCTGCAGGGCATCGCCGGCGAGGGCGCGAAAATAGCCGCTGCCATCGAGCCGCTCGTAGGCATGCGCGGCCAACTGGCCCGCTTCGCCCAGGCCGCCAGTCTGGGCGCAGGCGCGCTGGGTCCAGTAGGGCACCAGGCGTACCTGCTCCAGGTCACCGGCGAGCAGCGGCCCCGGCAGGTTCCAGATGCGGTTGGCCACCGAGGCGCGGCCGATGCCGTGGAGCAGCGCCGCCCGGCCCAGGCGCTCGACGCCCGCCTCCGCCAGCCCCCAGAGCCGCGCCGCCGCACGCGCCAGTTCGGCGGCCTGGCGCGAGTAGCCGGCCAGCCAGGGCAACTTGAGGTCGATCACGTCGCCCACCAGGGTCAGCGAGACCTGCGGCCCGCTGTCGGGCGCCACGGCCTCGGGCTCGCGCAGCGCCTCAAGCCAGTCCCGCGCATGACGCGTGAGTTCGCCGGCCAGCGCGGCCGGGTAGAGGCGATCACCCTGGCCGTCGATCCACTCAAGCGCGGCGTCCAGTCCGTGCACGCGGGAGAGGATCTCCAGGTCGCCGGCCAACACCACCTGATAGACCACCTCCGGCACCTCGGGATGGCGCAAGCCGGCGGGGCGGCCCTGGCCGTCGAACTGTTCGAACACGTGGCGCAGGCCCTGCTCCACGGCCGTGTCGAGGCCGAGGGTGCGGGCGATATCGCCGGCGACCTCGCAGTGCACCTGGGCCAGCGGCGTGGTGCGCAGCATGGCGCGTTGCCCCGCCGCATCCAGGGTTTGCGCGAGCATGGCGCGGCGCCCGCCAACGTCGTCGCCGAGCAAATGCATGAAGCCCTCGGCGTTGGCCGTGCAGCCCGACCAGCGCAGCAATGCCACCTGGCGGGCGGCATCCGCCTGCGCCCGATCGCCACCGCAGGCCTGCACCAGCCATTGCGCCAGGCGTGCGGTGCGGCGCGACTGGTCGATGGGCTGGCCCATGCTCAGATCGCCGACCATGGCCAGCGCCAGCATGGCGTCCTGCAGCGCGACGCCCTCAGTCTCCTGCATCTTGGTTCCCCACTCCCGCTCTGCTCATTTTCGCGCCGCCCTCGGATAAACGACCGATACCGGGGCCGACGAGCCCGCCCGACACTGGCGTCTCCCACTACTCAGGAGAATCCGCCATGCACCTACCCAAGCCCCTCGCCCTGGCCCTGGCCCTATCCGCCACGCTGCTGAGCGCCGCCAGCCAGGCCGCCACCGCCCAGCCCGCGGTGGTCATCGTCCACGGCGCCTTCGCCGACGGCTCCGACTGGGCCAAGGTCGTGCCGCTGCTGCAGAACCGGGGGATCGCCGTCACCGTGGTGCAGAACCCGCTGACCTCGCTGGCCGACGACGTCGCCGCCACCCAACGCGTGCTGAACAATCAGGACGGCGACGTGGTGCTGGTCGGCCACTCCTGGGGCGGCACGGTAATCAGCCAGGCCGGCACCGACGACAAGGTGCGCGGGCTGGTCTACGTCGCCGCCTTCGCACCCAATCCCGGCCAGTCCAGCGGAGAGCTCTATGGTGGCTATCCCACCGCGCCGGGTTCCAGCCAGATCGCCGCCGACAAGAACGGCTATCTGTACCTGACCGCGCAGGGCATGGCCAACGATTTCGCCCAGGATCTGCCACGCGAACAGACCGCGGTGATGAGCGCCACCCAGGGCCCGATCCGCGCCGCCGCCTTCGAGGAGCGCACCAGCGTCGCCGCCTGGCAGCAGAAGCCGTCCTGGTACATCGTCGCCAGCGACGACCGCATGATCGTGCCGCAGATGCAGCGCGACTTCGCCAAAAAGATCGGCGCTCAGACCACCGAGCTCGCCGCCAGCCACGTACCGCAGCAATCGCGCCCCGAGGACGTGGCCAAGGTGATACTCCAGGCGGTGCAGGAGAGCCAGGCGCGAGCCGGCAAGTAACACCTGCCGCAACGGGCAGGACGCGCGCCAGCGATGGCGCGCGCCTTGCCCATGCCTGGGGGCGACTAGCCTCCGCGCAGCGGCGTATCTCGATCAGGCCGGCGCGCTGGCCAGCATCGAGGGACGTTGGGCAAAGGCCTGCTGGAACCGGCTCAGCGCCGGATGCGCGGCGCGCCAGTCGAGATCGGCGAAACGGAAATCCAGATAGCCCAGGGCGCAGGCCACGCCGATCTGCGCCAGATCGACGGGGCCCTGCAGCCGGTCGGCCTGGCGCTCCAGCTCGGCCAGGGCGCGCTGCACCTTGCCCAGTTGCCCCTCCAGCCAGGCCTGCGACTGCTGCTCGGCTTGGCGCACGGCCTTTTCGTAACGCGCCAGCAGCGCGGCGTCCATCAGCCCGTCGGCCAGCGCCGCCAGGCGCAGCACTGGCCAGCGCGTATCGTCCTGCGGCAGCAGCCGGGCGCCGCCGTGCAGGGTGTCGAGGTACTCGCAGATCACCCGGCTGTCGTACAACGCCTCGCCGTCGTCGCTCAGCAGCACCGGGATCTTGCCCAGCGGGTTGAGCGCGTTGACCCGCTCGTTGAGGGTGGTCGGCAGCACGGCGGTGTCGAGCAGCTCGATGCGCGCCAGCAGCCCGGTCTCGAAGGCCAGCACGCGAACCTTGCGGGCGAAGGGGGAGGCGGCGGCATAGATCAGTTGCATGTTTCTACTCTCCTCATGGGACTCGGCACATCTGACGGCGAGCTCTAGCCGGAACCAGGCACCTGCTCGGGCAACGATTGGCCCTGCACCGGCGCCATTTCCAGGCGATCGCGGCCGCGCTGCTTGGCGCGGTAGAGCAGCTTGTCCACCGCGTTGAGGAAGTCCACCGCGCGGTCCTGGGCCTCGGGCACCGTGGTGCCGACGCCGAGGCTGATGGTCAGCAGCGGCGCCACCGTGGATTTCTCGTGGGGGATGCGCCGCTGGCGCACCAGCTGGCGGCAGCGTTCGGCGATATGACGGGCGGCGGCGGCGTCGGTTTCCGGCAGCACCAGGACGAATTCCTCGCCGCCGAAACGCCCGACGAAATCCCGCGGCCGGCTGGCGGCGCCGCTCAGCGCCTGGCCGACGCTCTTCAGGCAGTCGTCGCCCTGGATATGCCCGTAGTGGTCGTTGTACTGCTTGAAGTGGTCGATATCCAGCAGGATCAGCGACAGCGGCTGGCGGGTACGCTGGGCATTGGCCCATTCGCTGGCCAGCACCGAGTCGAACATGCGCCGGTTGGCCACGCCGGTCAGGCCGTCCTTGTAGGAGAGCTCTTCGAGCTGCTGCTGCAGGCTGAGCAGCTGCTGCTCGGTCTGCTTGCGCTCGCTGATGTCGAACATGAAGCCGATCAGCGAATCCACCTCGCCCTTGTCGTCGCGCACCACGTGCACCACGTCGCGGATCCACACGTAATCGCCTGCGGCGGTCAGCGCACGGTAGTCGGCCTCGTGGTCGACGCCGTTCTGCGACTGCGACACGCAGAAGGCCACCACCTGCTCGCGGTCCTCCGGGTGCATGCGCGCCGCCCAGTCCTCGGCGCTGACCCAGCTGGACTGCGCCCAGCCCAGCAGGCTTTCGATCTGCGGGCCGATGTAGGCGAAGGTCATGGTCTTCCAGTCGATCTTCCAGGGGATCGCCTTGGTCGATTCGAGCAGGGCCTTGTAGACCGCACTGTCGGTCTCGATGGCTTGGTTCACGGGCAATCCTCCAGCGGCGGATACGGCTGCCCGTTCCTTATACACCAGGCGACGTTACTCACGACAAGCGCCAGGGTCCAGCCGCTGCGCCAGGTCGCGCAGAACCGAGCTAGCCCCACCCCTCCAGGCGCATGGTGGCGCGCACCAGGCGCTGCTCTTCCTGCTCGATCTCCTGCAGGTTGTCGCGGATGCTGTGGATATGGTCGCGCGCGGCGCGCTGCGCCTGTTCCGGCAGGCGCTCGATCACCGCGTGATACAGCCGCGAGTGCTGGCGGTCGATCTGCCGTTTCTGCGCCGGGCGGTGGTAGAGGTTGTTCACCGAGGCGAACACCGTGCTGAGCATCAGGTCGGTCAACGACTGCAGGGTGTGCACCAGCACCGGGTTGTGCGAGGCCTCGCAGATGGCCAGGTGGAAGGCGTGGTCGAGGCGCGCGTGCTCGCGCGGATCGACCGGGCTGTCCTGGGTATGGGCGGCGAGCATTTCCTCGTAACGCCGGGTCAGCAACACGAAATCCGCCTCGGTGCCGCGCAGCGCCGCCAGGCGCGCCGACTCGCCCTCGAGCAGGCCGCGCACTTCCAGCAGATCGTAGAGGGTGCGCGGCTGCGAGTTGAACAGGTGCATCAGCGGGCTGGCGTCGCGCTCGCCGCTGAGCTTGGCCACCCGCGAGTCGCGGCCCTGGGCGGTGTCGATGATGCCGCGCCCGCGCAGCACCTTGAGCCCCTCGCGCAGCGCCGAACGGGAGATGCCCAGCTTCTCGCACAGGCGCCGCTCCGACGGCAGCGGCTGGCCCACCTTGAGCACGCCGTCGACGATCAGCCGCTCGATGCGCTCGGCCACCACGTCGCTGACCTGGCGCCGCGCCGCGCCCTGTTGCCCGTCCATTCGCCACCTCCACCACACTGGTCGTACCAATTTCTAAGGGCCACCTTAGATCGCGCGCCCGCCCAGAGGCAAGCCGCGATGGATAAGACCTTAGGCCAATCCAGGGCAAAGGCCTGGCGCAAGAAACTGGTCCTACCAGCGCCCAAGAAGATGGACGCAGGGACAAGGCCGACCTAAACATGCGGCCCATGGTCGCAGCCTGACCCTTGATAACAATTACGTTCCCGAATCGAGCCTGCCATGAGCATTCTGTACGACGAGCGCATCGACGGCGCGCTGCCCAAGGTCGACAAGGCCGCCCTGCTGGCGGAATTGCGCCAGCGCCTGCCCGACCTCGACATCCTGCACACCACCGAAGACCTCACGCCCTACGAGTGCGACGGCCTGTCCGCCTACCGCACCACGCCCATGCTGGTGGTGCTGCCCGAACGCATCGAGCAGGTGCAGCAGCTGCTGCAGCTCTGCCACGCCCGCGGCGTGCCGGTGGTGGCACGCGGCGCCGGCACCGGCCTGTCCGGCGGCGCGCTGCCGCTGGAGCAGGGCATCCTGCTGGTGATGGCGCGCTTCAACCAGATTCTCGAGATCAACCGCGAAGGCCGCTTCGCCCGCGTGCAGCCGGGCGTGCGTAACCTGGCGATCTCCCAGGCGGCGGCGCCCTTCGATCTGTACTACGCGCCGGACCCCTCGTCGCAGATCGCCTGCTCCATCGGCGGCAACGTCGCCGAGAACGCCGGCGGCGTGCACTGCCTGAAGTACGGCCTGACCGTGCACAACCTGCTCAAGGTCGAGATTCTCACCGTCGAGGGCGAGTTCATGACCCTCGGCAGCGACGCCCTGGACGCCCCCGGTTTCGACCTGCTGGCGCTGTTCACCGGCTCCGAGGGCATGCTCGGCATCGTCACCGAAGTCACCGTCAAGCTGCTGCCCAAGCCGCAGGTGGCCAAGGTGCTGCTGGCGGCCTTCGACTCGGTGGAAAAGGCCGGCCGCGCAGTGGGCGACATCATCGCCGCCGGCATCATTCCCGGCGGCCTGGAGATGATGGACAACCTGGCGATCCGCGCCGCGGAAGACTTTATCCACGCCGGCTACCCGGTGGAGGCCGAGGCCATCCTGCTGTGCGAGCTGGATGGCGTCGAAGCCGACGTGGCCGACGACTGCGAGCGGGTGCGCGCGGTGCTGACGAAGGCCGGCGCCACCGAAGTGCGCCAGGCCCGCGACGAGGCCGAGCGGGTGAAGTTCTGGGCCGGGCGCAAGAACGCCTTCCCCGCGGTCGGGCGCATCTCGCCGGACTACTACTGCATGGACGGCACCATCCCGCGCCGCGAGCTGCCCGGGGTGCTGCGCGGCATCGCCGAACTGTCCGAAGAGTACGGCCTGCGCGTGGCCAACGTGTTCCACGCCGGCGACGGCAACATGCACCCCCTGATCCTCTTCGATGCCAACGTGCCCGGCGAGCTGGAGCGGGCCGAGGCCATCGGCGGCAAGATCCTCGAACTCTGCGTCAAGGTCGGCGGCAGCATCACCGGTGAGCACGGTGTCGGCCGCGAGAAGATCAACCAGATGTGCGCGCAGTTCAACAGCGACGAAATCACCCTGTTCCATGCGGTGAAGGCGGCGTTCGACCCGGCCGGCCTGCTCAACCCGGGCAAGAACATTCCCACCCTGCACCGCTGCGCCGAGTTCGGCGCCATGCACGTGCACCACGGCCAACTGCCCTTCCCGGAACTGGAGCGTTTCTGATGTCGCATGATTTCGACGCCAGCGCCGCGCTGCTGGAACAGGTCAACCACGCGCTGAACAGCGCCACCGTGCTGCGCATCCAGGGCAGCGCCAGCAAGGCCCATCTCGGCCGCGCCACCGCCGGCGAGGTGCTGGATACCCGCAGCCATCGCGGCATCGTCAGCTACGACCCGACCGAGCTGGTGCTCACCGCCCGCGCCGGCACCCCGCTCGCCGAGATCGAGGCGGCGCTGGAGGCCAACAACCAGATGCTGCCGTGCGAACCGCCGCACCTGGGCGATGGCGCCACCCTGGGCGGCATGGTCGCCGCCGGGCTGTCCGGCCCGCGCCGGCCCTGGGCCGGTTCGGTGCGCGACCAGGTGCTCGGCACCCGGGTGATCACCGGTCAGGGCAAGCTGCTGCGCTTCGGCGGCGAGGTGATGAAGAACGTCGCCGGCTACGACCTGTCGCGCCTGCTGGCCGGCAGCTTCGGCTGCCTCGGCCTGCTCACCGAGGTGTCGCTCAAGGTGCTGCCCAAGCCGCGCCAGGCGCTCAGCCTGCGCCTGGAAGTGGACGCCCTGCACGCGCTGAACAAGCTCGCCGAATGGGGCCAGCAGCCGCTGCCGATCAGCGCCGCCAGCCACGACGGTGCGGCGCTGCACCTGCGCCTGGAAGGCGGCGAGGGCTCGGTGCAGGCTGCGCGCCAGCGCCTCGGCGGCGAGGAAATCGACAACGGCTACTGGCAGCAGCTGCGCGAACAGCGCCTGCCGTTCTTCGCCGGCGAAGGCACCCTGTGGCGCCTGTCGCTGCCGGCCAACAGCGGCCTGCTCGACCTGCCCGGGCGCCAGCTGATCGACTGGGGCGGCGCCCAGCGCTGGCTCAAGTCCGACGCCGATGGCGCGCTGATCCAGCGCGTGCTGGCCAAGCTCGGCGGCCACGCCACCTGCTTCGCCGCAGGAGCCGAACAACCCTTCCAGCCGCTGGCCGCGCCGCTGCTGCGCTACCAGCGTCAGCTCAAGCAACAGCTCGACCCCCAGGGCATCTTCAACCCTGGCCGCATGTACGCCGAGGTATAAGCCGTGCAGACCAACCTGAGTGAACAAGCCAAGCGTCTGCCGCGCGCCGAGGAAGCCGAGCGGGTGCTGCGCTCCTGCGTGCATTGCGGTTTCTGCAACGCCACCTGCCCGACCTACCAGCTGCTCGGCGACGAGCTGGACGGCCCGCGCGGGCGTATCTACCTGATCAAGCAGATGCTCGAAGGCGGCGAAGTGACCGCCAAGACCCAGCAGCATCTGGACCGCTGCCTGACCTGCCGCAACTGCGAAACCACCTGCCCGTCCGGCGTGCAGTACCACAACCTGCTGGATATCGGCCGCGAACTGGTCGAACAGGCGGTGCCGCGCCCGCTGAGCGAGCGCCTGCTGCGCCAGGGCCTGCGCGCCGTGGTGCCGCGCCCGACGCTGTTCAAGGCGCTGACCCAGACCGGCCTGGCCCTGCGCCCGCTGCTGCCGACCACGCTCAAGGCCAAGCTGCCACGCCAGATTCGCCCGGCCAAGCCACGGCCGACCGTGCAGCATGCGCGCCGCGTACTGATGCTCGAAGGCTGCGTGCAACCGGGGCTGTCGCCCAACACCAACGCCGCCACCGCGCGCGTGCTCGATCGCCTCGGCATCAGCGTCACGCCGATCCGCGAGGCCGGCTGCTGCGGCGCCGTGGACTACCACCTCAACGCCCAGGAGGCGGGCCTGCAGCGCGCGCGGCAGAACATCGACGCCTGGTGGCCGGCCATCGAAGCCGGCGCCGAAGCCATAGTACAGACCGCCAGCGGCTGCGGCGCCTTCGTCAAGGACTACGGCCATCTGCTCGCCGGCGATCCGGCCTATGCGACCAAGGCGGCGCGGGTCAGCGCCCTGGCCAAGGATCTGGTCGAGGTGCTGCAGGGCGAAGCACTGGAAAAGCTGCAGGTACGCGCGCAGCAGCGCCTGGCCTTCCACTGCCCCTGCACCCTGCAGCATGCGCAGAAGCTCGGCGGCGCCGTGGAAGGTGTGCTGAGCCGCCTCGGCTTCGGCCTCACCGCCGTGCCGGACGGCCACCTGTGCTGCGGCTCGGCCGGCACCTATTCGCTGACCCAGCCGGAGCTGTCGCGGCAGCTGCGCGACAACAAGCTCAACGCCCTGGAGAGCGGTCAGCCCGATGCCATCGTCACCGCCAATATAGGCTGCCAGACCCACCTGGACGGCGCCGGGCGCACGCCAGTGCGGCACTGGATCGAGCTGGTCGAAGAGGCCATGCACTGATCGCCGTAGCCCGGATGCAATCCGGGACAACGAACGCCGCAAATCCCGGATTGCCTCCGGGCTACGAAACCACGAATACGAGGTATGCCATGCAACACAAAGCCGTACTCAGCCAGAACGAAGTCGCCCTGATCATCCAGGCGGCCCGCAGCGAAGCGCAGCAACAGGGCTGGGCCGTGGCCATCGCCGTGGTCGACGACGGCGGCCACCCGCTGGCGCTGGAACGCCTCGACGGCTGCGCGCCGATCGGCGCCTACATCGCCACCGAAAAGGCGCGCAGCGCCGCCCTCGGCCGCCGCGAAACCAAGGGCTACGAGGACATGGTCAACGGCGGCCGCAGCGCCTTCCTCAGCGCACCGCTGATCACCTCGCTGGAAGGCGGCGTGCCGGTGCTGGTGGACGGCCAGGTAGTCGGCGCCGTCGGCGTGTCGGGGGTCAAGGCCGAACAGGACGCGCAGGTGGCCAAGGCGGGTATCGCGGCGCTGTAAGCCGCGCGCCGTTTCTTCCCGCCAGACGAATTTCACAGGCATCCCAGACAACCCGGATGCAGACAGGAGAACAGCAAAATGACCGAACGCGTGCAATGTCAGCGCCTGCAGGTGGCCGCCGAACTCAAGCAGTTCATCGAAAGCGAAGTGCTGCCCGGCAGCGGTATCGAAGCAGCGGCCTTCTGGAGCGGCTTCGACGCCCTGGTGCACGACCTGGCGCCGCGTAACCGCGCGCTGCTGGCCGAACGCGACCGCCTGCAGACCGAGCTGGATACCTGGCATCGCGCCAACCCCGGCCCGATCCGCGACATGGCCGCCTACCGCGCCTTCCTCGAGTCCATCGGCTACCTGCTGCCGCAGCCGGAGAAGGTCAAGGTCAGTACCGCCAAGGTCGACAGCGAGATCGCCAGCCAGGCCGGCCCGCAGCTGGTGGTGCCGGTGATGAACGCGCGCTACGCGCTGAATGCCGCCAACGCCCGCTGGGGCTCGCTGTACGACGCGCTGTACGGCACCGATGCGATCAGTGAAGCGGGTGGCGCCAGCAAGGGCCCGGGCTACAACGAAGTGCGCGGCGCCAAGGTGATCGCCTTCGCCCGCGCCTTCCTCGACCAGGCGGCGCCGCTGGCCAAGGGCTCGCACGCCGACGCCCGCGCCTATGCCGTGGTTGCCGGCCAGTTGCAGGTGACCCTCGGCAGCGGCGCGCAGAGCGCCCTGGCCCAGCCGGAGAAGTTCGTCGGCTACCAGGGCGAGGCGGCCACGCCGAGCGCCGTGCTGCTGAAGAATCACGGCCTGCATTTCGAGATCCAGATCGACGCCAGCAGCCCCATCGGCCGCAGCGACGCCGCCGGGGTCAAGGACGTGCTGATGGAAGCGGCGCTGTCGACCATCATGGACTGCGAGGACTCGGTGGCCGCCGTCGACGCCGCCGACAAGGTGCTGGTCTACCGCAACTGGCTGGGCCTGATGAAGGGCGACCTGGCCGAGGAGCTGGACAAGGGCGGCAAGCGCATCGTCCGTCGCCTCAACCCGGATCGGGTCTATACCGCCGCCGACGGCAGCGAGCTGTGCCTGCACGGCCGCTCGCTGCTGTTCGTGCGCAACGTCGGCCACCTGATGAGCAACCCGGCGATCCTCGATGGCGAAGGCCAGGAGATCCCCGAGGGCATTCTCGACGCGGTGGTCACCAGCCTGATCGCCCTGCACGACCTGCAGCGCCGCGGCAACTCGCGCAGCGGCAGCGTCTATATCGTCAAGCCGAAGATGCACGGCCCGTTCGAGGTGGCCTTCGCCAACGAGCTGTTCGGCCGCGTCGAGCAGTTGCTGGGCATGCCGGTCGATACCCTGAAGATGGGCATCATGGACGAGGAGCGGCGTACCAGCGTCAACCTCAAGGCCTGCATCGAAGCCGCCAGCGCACGGGTGGCCTTTATCAACACCGGCTTCCTCGACCGCACCGGCGACGAGATGCATACGGCGATGGAGGCCGGCGCCATGCTGCGCAAGGGCGACATGAAATCCAGCGCCTGGATCGCCGCCTACGAGCGCAACAACGTGCTGGTCGGCCTGGCCTGCGGGCTGCGCGGCAAGGCGCAGATCGGCAAGGGCATGTGGGCCATGCCGGACCTGATGGCGGCCATGCTCGAGCAGAAGATCGGCCACCCCAAGGCCGGCGCCAACACCGCCTGGGTGCCGTCGCCGACCGCCGCCGTGCTGCACGCCCTGCACTACCACCAGGTGGACGTGCAGGCGGTGCAACGCGAGCTGGAGCTGATCGACCTGGCCGAGCAGCGCGACGGCCTGCTGAACGACCTGCTCAGCGTGCCGGTCAGCGCCGAGCGGCCGTGGAGCGCCAGCGACATCCAGCAGGAACTGGACAACAACTGCCAGGGCATCCTCGGTTACGTGGTGCGCTGGGTCGAGCAGGGCGTCGGCTGCTCCAAGGTGCCGGATATCCACAACGTCGGCCTGATGGAAGACCGCGCCACCCTGCGCATCTCGGCTCAGCACATCGCCAACTGGCTACACCACGGCGTGGTCGGCGAAGCCCAGGTGCGCGAGGCGCTGCAGCGCATGGCCCAGGTGGTCGACGGGCAGAACGCCGGCGACGCCGCCTACCGGCCGATGGCGCCGAACTTCGACCGCTCCCACGCCTTCCGCGCCGCCTGCGACCTGGTGTTCAAGGGCCGCGAGCAGCCGTCCGGCTACACCGAGCCGCTGCTGCATGCCTGGCGCCTGCGCTTTAAAGAGGAGGTTTGAGCATCTCATCGATCATGTAGGAGCGGCGCCCCGCCGCGAAGCTGGAGAAAAGCTTCGCCCCCGGGGCGGGGCTCCTACACAAGCGGGTTAACAACCGTGGATGGCTCTTGACGCCTCCACGGAGCAGTAGCAAGCCCTGACGGCTCCTGGCCGTCGGGGCTTTCGAGCATGAGCGCGGCGGCGGGCGATCCCCCTCGCCGCAGCTCCCGGAAGGGTCGGTGCCGTGGCGCCCGGCCGTTCCAGATGCGTGGCGCCGGGTCATCCCCGGAAAACTGTGGTTCACAAGAAAAAGAAGGAACCAACCCATGAGTCAAACGCTGCTGTCCATCCTGGCATTCGTGCCGCTGGTGCTGGCGGGGGTACTGCTGATCGGCTTTCGCTGGCCGGCCAAGTACGCGATGCCGCTGGTGTTCGTCCTCACCGCCCTGATCGGCCTGACGGCCTGGGACATGTCCCTCAACCGGGTCGTCGCCTCCAGCCTGCAGGGGCTGATCCTCACCGCCTCGATCCTGTGGATCATCTTCGGCGCCATCCTGCTGCTCAACACCCTCAAGCATTCGGGGGGCATCAGCGCGATCCGCCGCGGCTTCTCCAACATCACCCCGGATCGCCGGGTGCAGGCGCTGATCGTCGCCTGGCTGTTCGGCTGCTTCATCGAGGGCGCCTCCGGCTTCGGCACCCCGGCCGCGGTGGCCGCGCCGCTGCTGGTGGCGCTGGGCTTCCCGGCGCTGGCCGCGGTGGTGCTGGGGATGATGGTGCAGTCCACCCCGGTGTCCTTCGGTGCAGTGGGTACGCCGATCCTGGTGGGCGTCGGCGCCGGCCTGGACAAGACCGGCATCAGCGCCCAGCTGGTGGCCAACGGCAGCGACTGGGAGACCTTCTTCCACCTGATCTACTCGCGGGTGGCGATCACCCACGGCCTGATCGGCCTGCTGATGCCGCTGGTCATGGTGATGATCATGACCCGCTTCTTCGGCAAGAATCAGAGCTGGAAGGAAGGCCTGGCGGTAGCGCCGTTCGCCATCTTCACCGCCTTCGCCTTCTCCCTGCCGTATATGGCCGCCGGGGTGTTCCTCGGCCCCGAGTTCCCGTCGATGATCGGCGCCCTGGTCGGCCTGGCCATTGTGGTGCCGGCGGCCAAGGCCGGCTTCCTGCTGCCCAAGGAGCAGTGGGACTTCGCCGACCCCAAGGACTGGCCGAGCGAGTGGATGGGCAAGATCGAGATGAAGCTGGACGACATCGCCGGCAAGACGCCGATCTCGGTGCCCATGGCCTGGGCGCCCTACCTGCTGCTGGCGGTGTTCCTGGTGATCTCGCGTACTTTCCCTGAAGTGAAGGCGGCCATGATGAGCCTGAGCTTCGGCTGGAAGGACATCCTCGGCGAGACCGGCGTGTCCGGCACCATCGAGCCGCTGTACCTGCCCGGCGGCATCCTGTGCATGGTGGTGCTGGCCACCTTCTTGCTCCATCGCATGCGTTTCGCCGAGCTCAGGGCGGCGGTGGGCGAATCGAGCAAGACCCTGCTCGGCGCCGGCTTCGTGCTGATCTTCACCATCCCCATGGTGCGCATCCTGATCAACTCGGGGGTCAATGGCAGCGACCTGATGTCGATGCCGGTGGCCATGGCGCAACTGGTGGCCGATAGCGTCGGCGGCGTCTATCCCTTCTTCGCCCCGGCCGTGGGCGCGCTGGGCGCCTTCATCGCCGGCTCCAACACGGTGTCGAACCTGATGCTGGCGCAGTTCCAGTTCAACACCGCTGGGCTGATCGGGGTATCCGGGGCGATGATGGTGGCGCTGCAGTCGGTGGGCGCGGCGGCCGGCAACATGATCGCCATCCACAACGTGGTGGCGGCCTCGGCCACCGTCGGCCTGCTCGGGCGCGAGGGCATCACCCTGCGCAAGACCATCCTGCCGACCCTCTACTACCTGCTGGCCGCCGGGTCCATCGCGCTGATCGCCATGTACCTCATGCTGATCAGCGACCCGCTGCATCTGGCCGGCTGAGACCCGACTTTGGTTGGCCCGCGCGGGGCGGCATTCGTCGCCCCGCCGCTTGGCGCCTGTCGGCAATTGCGGTAGCGTGCCTCGCGCAACTGAGATTCGCCTGAGGTTTATATGAAGAAGTGGCAATGCGTGGTCTGTGGACTGGTATACGACGAGAGCCAGGGCTGGCCTGACGAGGGCATCGCCGCCGGCACCCGCTGGGAAGACGTGCCGGAAGACTGGCTGTGCCCCGACTGCGGCGTCGGCAAGATGGATTTCGAGATGATCGAGATCGGCTGAGCGCGCTTCGTTTTCACCGCAACGGCGACCCTCGGGTCGCCGTTTTTATTGGCTCGGCGCTATTCGCCGCCGACGGCGAAGTTGGGCAGGCTGTCCACCGGCTGGCGGAAGCTGAAGGGAATCGACTCCACCGCTAGGCCGACGTTGCGCTGCACCACGAAGTGCAGGTGCGGGCCGGTGCTGTTGCCGGTGTTGCCGGAGCGCGCCAGCAGGCTGCCGGTCTCCACCCGCTGGCCCTCGCGCACGGCCACCGAGCCCTTCATCAGGTGCAGGTAGACGCCCATGGTGCCGTCGTCGTGGAGGATGCGCACGAAGTTGCCGGCCGGGTTGTTGCCGCGCCCGCTCTGCTGGTTCTCGGTCTTGACCACCACGCCGCCGCGCGCGGCGACGATCGGCGTGCCTTCGGGCATGGCGATGTCCATGGCGTAGCGGCCCTTGGGGGTGAAATGGCTGTACTTGCCGCCGGCGCCCTGGGTCAGGCGGAACGGGCCGCCGCGCCAGGGCAGCGGGTAGCGGTGGATGCTCGGTTGCAGGCGCGGGTCGCCGAGGGCATAGCGCAGCCTGGGCTTATAGCGCAGCGGCAGGCCGGCCTCGCGCGGCGCCAGGGTGGCCAGGCGGATCTTGCTGCGCGGCGGCAGCACCCAGCGGATCGGCTTGTCCGGCGCACCGACGGCGTTCTCCACCTGTTCCAGGCGCAGCTCGATCTCCACCGGGGCGTACAGGTCGTTGCGCACCAGCAGGGTCTCGCCGGCCTCGTGCTGCTGGGTCTCCAGCTTCACCTGGTTGTCCAGGCGCTCGACCATGCGGTCGCGGAACACGAACACCTGGGCGCCTGGCGCCGCCTGGTCGCTATAGGTCACCACGCCGTTCTGGTCGACGTACTTGTAGATGGTCAGGGCAGCGGCCTGGCCGCTGAGGACCAGCAGGCTGCAGAGGAAAATCAGACGCCCTAGCATAACGACTCGGGTCTTATGGCTTTTCGATATCTGGGTTAGCAAGGCTAGCAGCGCCTGCGCGGCCGTGCCAGGCGCCGAGCCTCAGGCTGTGAACCGGCTCACCGCCGTCGGTCGGCCGGGGGCGGGGCGTTTCGGGGCAAGCGCTGCATCTTTCCCCGGATCGCATCCGGGCTAGGGGCGGCGGGTTCAGGCGCCGGGGACGAAATGCTTCTGCGCGGTGCCGCGGGCGATCAGGCGCGACAGGTAGTCGAGTTTCTGCGGGTCGCGGTCGACGAAGCGGAAGCTCAGCTGCAGCCACTCGCTGGCAGGCGAAGGCTCCAGCGCCGCCACGGCGTGCAGGTAGCCGTTGAGCCGCGCGGTCTCGGCCGCCTCGCCCTGCTCCAGGTCGAGCACCGCGCTCTCCAGCACCTGCGGCAGCTGTTCGGTGCGCTTGACCACCAGCAGCGCCTCCTTGAGGCTCAGCGCCTTGATCACGCAGGCCATGCTGCCGCCCGGCAGGCGCAGCTGGCCCTGGCCGCGGCCGGCCGGCGCCTTGCTCGCGGCCACAGGCGAGGCGGCCGGGGCAGCCGCCGCAAGCGGTGCGGCAGCCGGCGCGCTGGGCTTGACCACCTCGGCCTTGCCGCCGGTCAGGGCGGCCAGCGAGTCGTTGGCGAAGGCGCCGCTGCTGAGCATCTTCGGCGGGGCGCTGGCGGCGAGGGCCTGCAGCTTGCCGGCGCGGCTCAGCGCCTTCTTCACCTTGGTCACCAGCTGCTCGTTGGAGAAGGGCTTGCCGATGTAGTCGGAGACGCCGGCCTGGATCGCCTGCACCACGTTCTCCTTGTCGCCGCGGCTGGTGACCATGATGAAGGGGGTGGTCTTCAGGCTGTCCTGCTCGCGGCACCAGGTCAGCAGCTCGAGGCCGGACATCTCCGGCATCTCCCAGTCGCAGAGGATCAGGTCGACCGTCTGGCGGCCCAGCAGCTGCTGGGCCTTGCGCCCGTTGACCGCCTCTTCGATCTGTACGCCGGGGAAGTGATCGCGCAGCCCTTTCTTGACCAGATCACGGATAAAGGTCGCGTCGTCCACCACCAGCACACTGACTTTGCTCATCGGCCTCTCCTGTACGAATGGCGTTAAGCATAGTCATGGCCAGTGGCCAAAGGCCAACGGAAAAGCGCATAACCCCCGGCGCTAGGGCGCACCGCGACGCCATGCCGTGCGACAACCAGCGCCGGCTCAGGCGCCGGGCTTGCCCTCGACCTCTTCGCGCATGCGCGTCAGGCCGATATGCCGTACGTCGGTGCCGCGCACCAGGTAGATCACCAGTTCGGCGATGTTGCGCGCGTGGTCGCCGATGCGCTCCAGCGAACGCAGCGCCCAGATCACGTTGAGCACGCGGGAGATCGAGCGCGGGTCTTCCATCATGTAGGTGACCAGTTCGCGCAGCGCGGTCTTGTACTCGCGGTCGACGGTCTTGTCGTACTGCGCCACCGACAGCGCCAGGTCGGCATCGAAGCGGGCGAAGGCGTCGAGGGCCTCCTGCACCATGCGTCGCACCTGGTCGCCGATATGCCGCACCTCGACGTAGCCCTTGGGCGACTCGCCTTCCTCGCACAGCTGGATGGCGCGCTTGGCGATCTTGGTCGACTCGTCGCCGATGCGCTCGAGGTCGATCACCGACTTGGAGATGCTGATGATCAGGCGCAGGTCGGAGGCCGCCGGCTGGCGCCGGGCGAGGATGCGCACGCACTCCTCGTCGATGTTGCGCTCCATCTGGTTGATCTGGTCGTCGATGTCGCGCACCTGCTGGGCCAGGCCGGAGTCGGCCTCGATCAGCGCGGTGACGGCGTCGTTGACCTGCTTCTCCACCAGGCCGCCCATGGCCAGCAGGTGGCTGCGCACTTCTTCCAGTTCGGCGTTGAACTGCTGGGAGATGTGCTGGGTGAGGTTGTCTTTGTTGATCATGTTTCGCTCCGCGAAAGCTGCCGGCTTGGGTGACCATGGTGCGCGCGGCGCACCCTGCATTAAGTATCAAGGCCCTTGGAAAATGCTCTCTGGCCCGAAGGGCGTGCGCTGACAGTACGATGAGTACGGCAAGCGCGCCCGACAAAGCCAGGGAGTATTTGCCATGGCCTTAGCCGTAACGACCGGTGATGTAGTCCTCGGTCTGCTTCTTGGCCGGGTTGGTGAACAGGGTGTCGGTGTCGCCGAACTCGATCAGCTTGCCCATGTACATGAACGCCGTGTAATCGGACACCCGCGCCGCCTGCTGCATGTTGTGGGTGACGATGACGATGGTGTACTTGCTCTTGAGTTCGTAGATCAGCTCTTCGACCTTGAGCGTGGAAATCGGGTCGAGCGCCGAGCAGGGTTCGTCGAGCAGCAGCACTTCCGGCTGTACCGCCACGGTGCGGGCGATCACCAGGCGCTGCTGCTGACCGCCGGACAGGCCGAGGGCCGATTCGTGCAGGCGATCCTTGACCTCGTCCCACAGCGCCGCGCTCTTCAGCGCCCACTCCACCGCCTCGTCGAGCACGCGCTTCTGGTTGATGCCCTGGATGCGCAGGCCGTACACCACGTTCTCGTAGATGCTCTTGGGGAAGGGGTTGGGCTTCTGGAACACCATGCCGACGCGGCGACGCAGCTCGGCGACGTCCTCGCCCTTGCGGTAGATGTTGCGCCCGTCGAGGTTGATCTCGCCTTCCACGCGGCAGCCGTCGACCAGGTCGTTCATCCGGTTGAAGGTGCGCAGCAGGGTCGACTTGCCGCAACCCGACGGGCCGATGAAGGCGGTGACGCGCTGGCGCGGGATCTCCATCTTGACGTCGAACAGTGCCTGCTTCTCGCCGTAGTAGAGGTTCAGCCCCGGCACGGCGATGGCCGTGGTCTCGCTGGCCAGGTTGAGGCTCTGCTTGTCGCGGCCGAGGGCGGCCAGGTCGATACCGTGGGTATGGGCTTCGTGTTGCATAACAGTCTCCTTCGGAGGCTATAGGCTTCAAGCTACAGGCCGCAGGCCGGCTCTCGCCCGGTGCCTGCAGCTTGCCGCCTGCCGCAGAATTAGTGATCCAGCGCCTTGTACTTCTCGCGCAGGTGGTTGCGGATATACACCGCACTGAAGTTCAGCAGGATGATGACCAGCACCAGCAGCAACGCGGTGGCGTACACCAGCGGCCGCGCGGCCTCGACGTTGGGGCTCTGGAAGCCGACGTCGTAGATGTGGAAGCCCAGGTGCATGATCTTCTGGTCCAGGTGCAGGTAGGGGTAGTTGCCGTCTACCGGCAGCGAAGGCGCCAGCTTGACCACGCCCACCAGCATCAGCGGCGCCACCTCGCCGGCGGCGCGGGCCACGGCGAGAATCAGGCCGGTCATCATCGCCGGGCTGGCCATCGGCAGCACCACGCGCCAGAGGGTCTCCACCTTGGTCGCGCCGAGGGCCAGGGAGCCTTCGCGCACCGCCCGCGGAATCCGTGCCAGGCCTTCCTCGGTGGCGACGATGACCACCGGCAGGGTGAGGATCGCCAGGGTCAGCGAGGCCCACAGCAGGCCCGGGGTGCCGAAGGTCGGCGCCGGGGCGGCTTCCGGGAAGAACAGGCGGTCCAGCGAGCCGCCCAGCACGTAGACGAAGAAGCCCAGGCCGAACACGCCGTAGACGATCGCCGGTACGCCGGCCAGGTTGTTCACCGCGATGCGGATCACCCGGGTCAGCGGGCCCTGCTTGGCGTACTCGCGCAGGTAGATGGCCGCCACCACGCCGAACGGGGTGACGATCACGGCCATGATCAGGGTCATCATGATGGTGCCGAAGATCGCCGGGAAGATGCCGCCTTCGGTGTTGGCCTCGCGCGGGTCGTCGCTGACGAATTCCCACAGCTTGGCCAAGTAGAAGGCGATTTTCTCGCCCAGGCCCATGGCATTGGGCTGGAAGGCCCGCACCACCTTGCCCAGGCTGATGGTGACTTCGCGGCCATCGACGGTCTTGAGCGTGACGCTGTCGCGGTTGAACGCCTGGTTGAGGGCGATCAGCTCGGTTTCCAGCACCTTGTACTCGGCATCCCACTGCGCCCGCTCGGCGTCCAGCTCGGCGCGGGCGACGTCATCCAGCCGGCCTTGCAACTCCAGCTTGCGGGTTTGCAGCCGCACGCGTTCGAGCCCGGCGTTGATCCGTCCGATGTCCTTCTTCTCCAGGCGCACCAGCTGCTTGTGCAGCTTCTCGACGCGGGCGATGCGTTCCTGCAGCGCGGGCCAGCTGGCATCGCCTTCGGCCACCAGCTCGCCAGCTTCCTTGACGTTGACCAGGTAGCCGTAGAAGTTGCCCCACTCGCGGCGCTCCAGCGCCGTGAGGTTTTCCGGGGTGCGCGGATTGCTCAGCCATTCGCCGACCACCCAGGTGAAGTCCGCGCCATACACGTCGCGGTTACCCACCTTGAACAGCTCGCGGGTCATGAACTCGCCGCCCTCGACATCCACCGGCAAGCCGGAGGCGGCCAGACGCGCGCGCGGCACTTCCTCGATCTGGGTGATTTCGCCGGCCATCACCCGGGCTTCCTGACCCGGCACCTGGTAGTCGGCTTCGACGATATTCGCCGGCCAGAAGTGGCCGAGGCCGCGTACGGCGATCACCAGCAGCAGGCCGAGGGTCATGATCACCGCGATCGATACCGCGCCGGCATTCATCCAGATCCACGGCGTACCGCTCTTGAACCAGGTTTTCAGGTTGTTCTGTTTCACGGCCATATACCTTCCCAAACCTTAGAGCGAGGCGTACTTGACGCGCAGACGCTGGCGCACCAGCTCCGCCAGGGTGTTCATGACAAAGGTGAAGCCGAGCAGCACCAACGCCGAGAGGAACAGCACGCGGTAGTGGGTACCGCCGACTTCCGACTCGGGCATTTCCACCGCCACGTTGGCGGCCAGGGTGCGCAGGCCTTCGAAGATGTTCATGTCCATGATCGCGGTGTTGCCGGTGGCCATCAGCACGATCATGGTCTCGCCGACGGCGCGGCCCATGCCGATCATCACCGCCGAGAAGATGCCCGGGCTGGCGGTGAGGATCACCACCCGGGTCAGGGTCTGCCAGGGCGTGGCGCCCAGGGCCAGGGAGCCGAAGGTCAGGCTCTTGGGCACGCTGAACACGGCGTCTTCGGCGATCGAGTAGATGTTCGGGATCACCGCGAAGCCCATGGCCAGGCCGACCACCAGGGCGTTGCGCTGGTCGAACGGGATGCCCAGGTCATTGCTCAGCCACATGCGCATGTCGCCGTCGAACAGCCAGTTCTCCAGGTGCCCGCTCATGGCCAGCGAGACGTAGCCCACCAGCAGGATCACCGGGATCAGCAGCGCCGATTCCCAGCCATCTGGCACGCTCAGGCGAATCGACTCCGGCAGGCGGCTCCACAGGTAGCCGGCCAGCAGAATGCCTATCGGGGTAAAGATCAGCAGGCTGAAGATGCCCGGCAGATGGCCTTCCACGTAGGGCGCGA
Source organism: Pseudomonas sp. AOB-7 (assembly GCF_003696305.1). Taxonomy (GTDB): domain Bacteria; phylum Pseudomonadota; class Gammaproteobacteria; order Pseudomonadales; family Pseudomonadaceae; genus Aquipseudomonas. The sequence continues at coordinate 130,011 of NZ_RFFK01000009.1, forward strand.
GGAACAGGCCGGCGAAGAAGCCGAGAATCACCGTCGGCAGCGCCTCCATCAGCTCGATCACCGGCTTGACCTTGCGGCGCATGGCCGGGGCCATGAAGTAGGCGGTGTAGATCGCGGCGGCAATCGCCAGCGGCGCAGCCAGGAGCATGGCGTAGAACGCCGCCTTGAGCGTACCGAAGGCCAGCGGTGCGAGGCTCAGCTTGGGTTCGGCGTCGGTGCTGGCGGAGGTCGATTGCCAGACGTAGCCGGGCGCGTCGTAGTTCTCGTACCACACCTTGCCCCACAGCGAACTCCAGGAAATCTCCGGGTGCGGGTTGTCGATGATCCAACGTTGCAGCTGGCCCTCGCGCTCCACCAGCACGCGGTTGGCGCGCGGCGACAGGGCGGCCAGCACCTGACCTTCGGCGACCTGGTCGACCAGCAGGGTCCGGTGCGCGGTGCTGTGGAAGATGCCCAGGTTGCCCTGCTCGTCCAGCGCCAGGAAGCCCTTGCGGCGCTCTTCCGGGAGAATCTGCACGATCGGGCTGTCGCCCAGCTGGAAGCTGCGGATCGACTTCAACACGGCCTTGCCGTCTGCTTCGCGCACCATGAACCACTGGGCGATAGCGCCGCTGCTGTCGCCGATCAGCAGCGAGATGCCGCCGAGCAGCGAGGTGGCCTGACTGACCTCCAGCTTGCCGTTCTCCAGCAGCTTGTAGCGGCCGTTGAGGCTGTTGCTGCGCAGGTCGAAGACATCGGCGGTGGCGCGCCCGTTGACCACGTACAGCCACAGGTGGCGCGGGTCGATGATCAGTGCCTTGATCGGCTCGGCGATCTGCGGCAGGGCGACGCGCTCCTCACTGAGGGTGACCTCGCCGGTCATCAGGTTCTCTTCGCGGCCCAGGTTCAGCACGTGCAGTTCGGTACCGGTGGAACCGGCCAGCATCAGGGTGCCGCCGTTCAGGCTCAGGCCGACGTGATCCAGCTCGCGGCCCTGGGCATCGAGCTCGATCGGCGCGGCGCCGAAGGGGTATTCGATGCTCGGCGTGATGGTCTGCACATCGTTGGGGTAGCTGAGCTTGTAGACATGCCGGAACACCAGCACCTGGCCGTTGGACAGGCCCAGGGCCACGCGGTTGCTGCCCGGCTGGTCCTGGCCGACCGACACGATGCGCGCATCCGCCGGAATCGGCAGCTGCACGCGGCTCAGCGGCTGCATCTGCTTGGCATCGAAGAACTGCACCTGACCGCTCTGGTCCAGGCGCATGGCCATCTGGTTCTGCTCTTCCAGGGTCAGCAGCAGCGGCGCGCCGGCTTCGCCCAGCCAGGCGGCCTGCACCGGCTTGCGGCTGTCCAGGTCGGCGCCCTGGAACATCGGCAGCACCACATAGGCCAGGTAGAAGAAGATCAGGGTGATGGCACCGAGCACCGCCATGCCGCCGACGGAAACCGCCCAGCGGGCGAAGCGATCCTTCAGCGCGCGCAGGCGGCGCTTGCGCTGCAGGGAGGGGGTATTGAAGTCGATCCCCAGGGGATTCTCGACCCCCTGATTCGGTGAGCGGTTCACGGTGTCGTTTGCCAAGTCATTCATGCGAGAAATCTCTGCGCGAGCTTGTTTGCAGCGCATGCGGCTGCCCAGGCTTGCCAATCTAGCGGGCTTGTATGACAGAAAGGTTACAGCCAGCTGACATGACGAAGCCCGCCACTCCGAAGAGTGGCGGGCCGCGCCGCTTACAGCGCCTAGCGCGAGGCCAGGATTACAGACCCAGTTCCTTCATGGTCTTCTCGACCACCTTGGCCGGCAGCGGGATGTAGCCGTCCTTGACCACGACTTCCTGGCCCTGCTTGGACAGCACCAGCTTGACGAACTCGGCATCCAGCGGGCTCAGCGGCTTGTTCGGCGCCTTGTTGACATAGACGTAGAAGAAGCGGGCCAGCGGGAACTTGCCAGCCAGGGCGTTTTCTTCGTTGGCGTCAAAGGCCTCGCCGCCTTTCTTCGACAGCGGTACGGTCTTCACGCTGGAAGTCTTGTAGCCGATGCCCGAGTAACCGATGGCGTTGAGGGTGCTGGAGATCGACTGCACCACCGAGGCCGAACCCGGCTGCTCGTTGACGTTGGCCTTGAAGTCGCCTTTGCACAGGGCTTCTTCCTTGAAGTAGCCGTAGGTGCCGGAGACCGAGTTACGGCCGAACAGCTGGATCGGCTTGGTCGCCCACTCGCCGGTCAGGCCGACGTCGCCCCAGGTTTTGATATCGGTCGCACCACCGCACAGGCGGGTGCTGGAGAAGATCGCGTCGACCTGAGCGATGTCCAGGCTCTTGATCGGGTTGTCCTTGTGCACGAACACGGCCAGGGCGTCGATGGCCACCGGCACGGCGGTCGGCTTGTAGCCGTACTTCTCTTCGAACGCCTGGATCTCGGCATCCTTCATCGCACGGCTCATCGGGCCCATGCTGGCGGTGCCTTCGGTCAGAGCGGGCGGCGCGGTGGAGGAACCGGCGGCCTGGATCTGGATGTTGACGTTGGGGTACTGCTTCTTGAACTCTTCGGCCCACAGGGTCATCAGGTTGGCCAGCGAGTCGGAACCGACGCTGGACAGGTTGCCCGATACGCCGGAAGTCTTTTCGTAGGTCGGCAGAGCCGGGTCGACGGCGGCTACAGCAGATACGGCGCTTACGCCAGCGGCGGCGAAAGTCAGGGCCGCCATCAAACGCTTCAGTTTCATGCCTTGCTCCTAGCAGGATTAGTGTTGGATGGAACGGGCCCAAGTATCTGCAGGCCACGTGAACACTCTATGAAGCGAATATGACAGTTGCGTGAACGTCGCCGAATTTGTGCGCGCCACCGCCCAGGCCCCCGCACGCAGCGCGCACGGGGCCTGGCAGGACGTAGCGACGCGCCTACTGCAGGCTGTGCTTGAGTGCGCGCATGCGCTCGTGACAGGCGCGCACCTTGGGCATCTCCATCGCCAGCAGTACGCGCAGATCCTGGTCCGCGCCCTCCAGGGCGTCCTCGAAGGCTTGCAGGATGCGGTCCTCGCTCTCCTCCAGCTGCGCCACGTAGGTGGCGTCCTCATCCTTGGCCAGGGTGGCGCGGGTATCGGCGTAGAGCTGGCGCAGCTTGCCCAGCAGGGTGCCGCCGCTGGCCGGCTGGCTGTGGTTGGCCGCCACGCTGCGCGCCAAGGCGTCGATCACCTCGGTCTTGGCCCGCGCCATGTCGCGAAACAGCGCCTGCAGACGGATGTCCTTGACCTCGTCGTGGGCGTGCTCGTAGAAGCGCTGGCCGTCGCGGGTGATCTCGATCAGTTCGTTGAGTTGTGCGGTCTTGCTGCTCATGGCGGTTCTCCTCGGCTATGGGACTGGCGAATGCGGCGTCCGGCGTTCAGCCGTCGATGCGCAGGGCATCGGCATCGACGCCGCGCACGCCGCGGATATTGCGGGCGATGTCCACCGCCAGGCGCTTCTCGGCGCTGCTCAGCACGCTGCCGCGCAGGCTGACGAAACCGTCCTCGGTGCTCACCGCGATGTTCAGCGCATCCAGGTTGCGGCTGTAGACGAAGCTGGCCATGACCTTGCTGGTAATCCAGCCGTCGCTGATCGCCTCGCGCGCCTCCTCGGCGGCCACTTCGATCTCGCTGGCGCTGCTGTCGGCGGTGCTGATGCTGAGGTGGTTGAACACCTCGCGCACGCCGTCGGTATTGCCCGCCAGCTGGCCGGCCAGCTCCTTGGCCGCCGGGGCCTGCGCGTGGCCGCTGAGGGTGATCGCGCCGTTCTGGCTCTTGACCTGGATGTCCAGGCCGCGGGTATTGCTGTTCCACAACAGCTTGGACTTCACCGTGGCCGCCAGGCTAGCGTCCTCCAGGCGCTGCACCAGGCCCGGCGGCTCGCCCTCGGCGGTAGCGGCGTCGACCTCGATGCGGTTGTCCACCGCCTCGATTCCCTCGACGCTCAGCGCCACCTGCTCGGCCAGTTCCTTCTGCACCGCGCTCTCCACCCGACCCTCGAGGCGGGCCCGACCGTCTTCCACGGCGATGTCGAGGCGGAACGGGTTGAGGTGACGATTGAGGGCGAAGGCGGTCCAGATCGAGCCTTCCTGACGCGCCGCCGCGAGCTGCTGGCTCAGCTCGGTCTCGGCGGCATGGCTGGCCAGCGGGGTCAGGCTCAGCAGCAGGGCGGTACTGCCGGCCAGCATCAGAGTCTTGAACGGGGGCATGGCGGGGGTCCTCGGCAAGTCGATAGTTACCTAGACTTTCGCAAGCGCTATGCCAGCGTTCTCACCCCAAATAAAATCAATAAAAACAAATACTTATGCCATATCGAAAAATCTCCTCGGCATGCAGGCTGCAGGGTCGCGGCGAAATCGCCGTGCAACTTGCATGATATTTCCCTGACTAATGCCACACACCCAGTCAGATGGAGCACGACGATGGCAGATTCAGGACACAGCGGGCGCATCCTCCTGGTCGACGACGAGGCGGCGATCCTGCGCACCTTCCGCTACTGCCTGGAGGACCAGGGTTACGAGGTCGCCGGCGCCAGCAGCGCGGCGCAGGCCGAGGCGCTGCTGCAGCGTCAGGTGTTCGACCTGTGCTTCCTCGACCTGCGCCTGGGCGACGACAACGGCCTCGACCTGCTGGCGCAGATGCGCGTGCAGGCGCCCTGGATGCGCGTGGTGATAGTCACCGCGCACTCGGCGGTGGACACCGCGGTGGATGCCATGCAGGCCGGCGCCGCCGATTACCTGGTCAAGCCGTGCAGCCCGGAACAGCTGCGCCTGGCTGCCGCCAAGCAGCTGGAGGTGCACCAGCTGGCGGCGCGCCTGGAAGCCCTGGAAGACCAGGTGCGCCAACCCGGCGCCCACTTGGACAGCCGCAGCCCCGCGCTGATGGCGGTGCTGGAAACCGCGCGGCAGGTGGCCGGCACCGACGCCAATATCCTCATCCTCGGCGAATCCGGCACCGGCAAGGGCGAGCTGGCGCGCGCCATCCACGGCTGGAGCAAGCGGGCGAAGAAGGCCTGCGTGACCATCAACTGCCCCTCGCTGACCGCCGAGCTGATGGAAAGCGAGCTGTTCGGCCACAGCCGCGGCGCCTTCACCGGCGCCAGCGAGAGCACCCTGGGCCGGGTCAACCAGGCCGACGGCGGCAGCCTGTTTCTCGACGAGATCGGCGACTTCCCGCTGCCCCTGCAACCCAAGCTGCTGCGCTTCATCCAGGACAAGGAGTACGAGCGGGTCGGCGACCCGGTGACGCGCCGCGCCGACGTGCGCATCCTCGCCGCGACCAACCTCGACCTCGAACAGATGGTGGGCGAGGGGCGCTTTCGCGAAGACCTGCTGTATCGCCTCAACGTCATCACCCTGACCCTGCCGCCGCTGCGCGAGCGCAGCGAGGACGTGCTGCAGCTGGCCGAAGGCTTCCTCGCCCGCTTCGTCAGGGAATACGCCCGCCCCGTGCACGGCTTCAGCGACGCCGCGCGCGAAGCGCTGCAGGGCTACGCCTGGCCCGGCAACATCCGCGAGCTGCGCAACGTCATCGAACGCGCCAGCATCATCTGCAACGCCGAGCTGATCGAACCCGAGCACCTCGGCCTGGGCGAGCCGGTCGAGAACGGCGCGCCGCGCATCGGCGCCGCGCTGAGCCTGGAACAGCTGGAGAAGGCCCATATCACCGCGGTGCTGGCGACCAGCGAGACCCTCGACCAGGCCGCGCGCACCCTCGGCATCGACGCCTCGACGCTGTACCGCAAGCGCAAGCAGTTCGGCCTGTGAAGCTGCGCACCCGGCTGTTCCTCAGCGGCAGCGCGCTGCTCACCGTGGCCCTGCTCGGCCTGCTGCTGGGCATGTTCAGCGTGCTGCAGCTGACCCAGCAGCAGAGCCAGGCGATGACCCGCAACCTGCAGATCATCGACGCCAGCCTGGGCATGCGTCAGGAGCTGGGCAAGCAGGTCGGCCTGCTGCTCGCCGAGCAGCTCGACCGCGAGGCGCTGCAGGCCGCCGACGCGCGTTTGCGCCAATGGCTGCAGCAGGCCAACGCCAACGCCCGCGCCGCCGGCGACCACCAGGCCCTGGCCGAGGTGGAGCGCGCCTACGCGCGCTTCGACGCGCTGCTGGCCAAGCCGCTGACGGTGCGCCGCGAGCTGCTCAAGAGCGACGCCCTCGGCCAGGCCGAGGAGGCCCTGCGCGAACGCATCAACGCCCTGCAGAACCGCTACGTCGCCGCCGTCGACGAGGCCGAGGCGAGCACCCGCCAGCGCGCCTGGCTGATCGCCGGCCTGCTCGGCCTGATCGGCCTGGCCGTGCTGCTGATCGGCTTCGTCACCGCGCACAGCCTGGCGCAGCGCTTCGGCCGGCCGATCGAGGCGCTGGCGCGCGCCGCCGACCAGATCGGCCAGGGCGACTTCCAGGTCACCCTGCCGCTCTCGCCGCTGCCGGAAATGGCCGCCCTGAGCCGCCGCTTCGGCCTGATGGCCGAGGCGCTGCGCCAGTTCCAGGCGACCAACGTCGAGGCCCTGGTGGGCCAGCAGCGGCGCCTGCAGGCGGTGCTCGACAGCATCGATGACGGCCTGCTGATCCTCGACCGCCAGGGCCGCCTGGAGCACGGCAACCCGGTGGCGCAGCGTCAGCTGGGCTGGGACGCGGTGCCCAGGGGCCAGTCGCTCGGCCAGGCGCTGCAACGGGCGGACCTGGACGAGCAGCTGCAGCTGGTGCTGGACGGGGTCAGCCCGCAGCGGGCGCCGGACGACCTGGCCATCGAGGCCGCCGGCGAGACCCGCCTGCTGGCCTACAGCCTGACCCCGGTGTGCCACGAGCAGGGGCCGCTGCTCGGTGCGGTGATGGTGCTGCGCGACGTCACCGAGCAGCGCGCCTTCGAGCGCGTGCGCCGCGAGTTCGTCCTGCGCGCCTCGCACGAGCTGCGCACCCCGGTCACCGGCATGCACATGGCCTTCGCCCTGCTGCAGGAACGCCTGCACTTCGCCGCAGGCAGCCGCGAGGCCGACCTGCTGCGCACCGTCGACGAGGAGATGCAGCGCCTGCTGCGCCTGATCAACGACCTGCTGAATTTCTCCCGCTACCGGAACGGCCTGCAGCAGCTGGAACTGGCGCCCTGCGACGCCGCCGAACTGCTGCGCCAGGCGCAGCAGCGCTTCGCCGCCCAGGCCGCCGAACGCGAGATCGACCTGGGCCTGGAGCTGCACGAGCCGCTGCCGCGCCTGCGCGCCGACCGCCTGCAGCTGGAGCGGGTGCTGGACAACCTGCTCGGCAACGCCCTGCGCCACAGCCACCCGGGCGGGCAGATCCGCCTGCAGGCGCGGCGCCGGGACGAACGCCTGATTCTCGGCGTCGAGGACGACGGCGAAGGCATCGCCTACGGCCAGCAGACGCGCATCTTCGAGCCCTTCGTCCAGGTCGGCCGGCGCAAGGGCGGCGCCGGCCTGGGCCTGGCGCTGTGCAAGGAGATCGTCCAGCTGCACGGCGGGCAGATCGCCGTGCAGTCGCAACCGGGGCGCGGCAGCCGCTTCTACCTGGCCCTGCCGCTGTAGCCGCCCTCGCCGCAGGGGGCGCCGCGCACACCGGCAGCGCCGTGCATGGCGCCCGCTACCCGGCCGTCTGCTGGTTGAGCACCAGCAGGCGCGCGGCGGTTTCCGCATCCGGCTGGCCGGCGTAGTCGGCCGGGCGGTACTTCATCTGGAAGGCGGCGATGACGTTGCGCGTGGCCTGGTCCAGCTCGCCGTGCTGCGGCACCGCGTAGCCCTGGCGCGCCAGCTGCTCCTGGAACCACTGCACGCTGGGCGGGCTGGCGGCGAACAGCGCCTGCTGGCGCGCCACCGCCGCTTCGTCCGGCCAGGGCAGCAGGCCCTCGTCGGCCAGGCGCTTCCAGGGGAACAGCGGGCCCGGGTCGACCTTGCGCTGCGGCGCCACGTCGCTGTGGGCGATGATCGCGCCCGGCGGCAGCTGGTGACGCTGCACGATGTCCTTGAGCAGCACGATCAGCCTGTCGATCTGCTGCGGGGCGAAGGGCTGCCAATAGCGACCGGCCGGGGTCTCGTAGTAGCCCTGGTTGACCAGCTCGATGCCGATGGTCGAGGCGTTGAGCCAGGTCCGCCCCTGCCACTCGCTGACGCCGACGTGCCAGGCCCGGCGATTCTCATCCACCAGACGGTAGATGGTCGGCGGCGCGTCGCCGATCAGGTAATGGCTGCTCACCTCGGTCTCGGTGAGCAGCTTGAGCGAGCGCGCCAGATCGGTGGAGGTGTAGTGCAGCACCACGTACTGCACGCGGCTGTTCTGCCCCGTTGCAGTGTGGCTGTCGTCGATGCGCAGCCCAGCGCTGCAACCGGCGAGCAAGGCAAGAACGAGACTAAGGCAGAGAGACTTCATGCGTGACCGAATACGCTTTGCAGGTTGTCCAGCAACATGTCGACGCTGAGCATGATCAGCAGCATGCCCATCAGTCGTTCCACCGCCGTCAACCCGCGGGTTCCGAGAAACCGCTGCAGGAACGAGGCCTGCAGCAGAATGAATGCCGTCGCCGCCCAGGCCAGAAGCAGCGCCAGGTAGAGCTCCCAGAGCGGCCCAGTATGGGTGTTGCGCAGGGTCATCAGCACCGCCAGGGCCGAGGGCCCGGCCACCGCCGGGGTGGCCAGCGGCACCAGCATCGGCTCGCCGTCCGGCACGTCGCCGAGCAGGCCCTGCGGACTGGGGAAGATCAGGCGCATGGCGATGACGAACAGGATGATACCGCCGGCGATGGCGGTTGCCTCGCGCGACAGGCCCAGGCTGCTGAGGACTTTGTCACCAAAGGTGAGAAACAGCAGCAGCAGGGCCAGGGCGAACAGCAGCTCGCGCGCGGCGATCCAGATCCGGCGGCGCGGCTCGACGTTCTTCAGCGCGGCGATGTAGATGGCGATATTGCCGAAGGGGTCGGTGACCAGAAAGATCAGCACGGCGATGCTGAAGATATCCATGGGCGTCTCCAGTGAGTCAGGCAGATAGTCTAGGGCCTGGCTGGGCTTCGCCGCGAGCCGGCGCGGCAGTCAGATTGCAGCTAAGCGGACGCAGGCGATGCCTTTGTGACCGGAACTATCGAAATCGTATCGAGAAACACCACTCGTAAGAATGTATACAAAGTAGTAGCCAAAATAATAAAAATTTGTCTACATTGACCGGACAAGAACAACAGCGAGTAGCCTCACCATGACGTCCACCCCCACCAGCGCTCCTGCCCCGCGTCCCGAGGACGAGAATCTCGGCATCGGCGCCAATCTCCTCTATGGCTTGCAACACGTGCTGACCATGTATGGCGGCATCGTCGCGGTGCCGCTGATCGTCGGCCAAGCGGCCGGGCTGTCGCCCGCCGACATCGGCCTGCTGATCGCCGCCTCACTGTTCGTCGGCGGCGCCGCCACCCTGCTGCAGACCCTCGGCCTGCCGTTCTTCGGCTGTCAGCTGCCGCTGGTGCAGGGCGTGTCCTTCGCCAGCGTCGCCACCATAGTCGCCATAGTCGGCGCCAATGGCGGCGAAGGCGGCCTGCCGGTGGTGTTCGGCGCGGTGATAGGCGCGGCGCTGATCGGCCTGCTGATCACGCCGATCTTCTCCAAGATCACCAAGTTCTTCCCGCCACTGGTGACCGGCATCGTCATCACCACCATCGGCCTGACCCTGATGCCGGTGGCCGCGCGCTGGGCCATGGGCGGCAACAGCCAGGCCGCGGACTTCGGCAGCATGGCCAATATCGGCCTGGCTGCCTTCACCCTGGCCACCGTGCTGCTGCTGAGCAAGGTCGGCAGCGCCACCATCTCGCGCCTGTCGATCCTGCTGGCCATGGTGATCGGCACCCTGGTGGCCCTGGCCTTCGGCATGGCCGACTTCTCCAAGGTCGGCGCCGGCCCTGTACTGGCCTTCCCCACGCCGCTGCATTTCGGCATGCCGGTGTTCGAGCTGGCGGCGATCATTTCGATGTTGATCGTGGTGATGGTGATCCTGGTGGAAACCTCGGCCGACATCCTCGCCGTCGGCGACATCATCGACACCAAGGTCGACTCCAAGCGCCTCGGCAACGGCCTGCGTGCGGACATGATCGCCAGCGCGGTGGCGCCGCTGTTCGGCTCCTTCACCCAGAGCGCCTTCGCCCAGAACGTCGGCCTGGTCGCCGTCACCGGGGTCAAGAGCCGCTACGTGGTGGCCACCGGCGGGCTGATCCTGGTCACCCTCGGCCTGCTGCCGATCATGGGCCGAATCATCGCCGCAGTGCCCACCTCGGTGCTCGGCGGCGCCGGCGTGGTGCTGTTCGGCACCGTGGCTGCCAGCGGCATCCGCACCCTGGCCAAGGTCGACTACCGCAACAACATGAACCTGGTGATAGTCGCCACCTCGATCGGCTTCGGCATGATCCCGATCGCCATGCCGAGCTTCTACCACCACTTCCCGGCCTGGTTCGAGACCATCTTCCACTCCGGCATCAGCTCCGCGGCGATCATGGCGATCCTGCTCAACCTGCTGTTCAACCACTTCACCGTCGGCAACTCGGACCAGCAGTCGGTGTTCGTCGCCGGCACCGAGCGCAGCCTGCGCTACCGCGACATCGCCGCCCTGCACGACGGCGACCATTTCGTCGGTGGCAAGCTGTACGACGCGCAGGGCCAGGAAGTGCCGCTGCTGGAAGAAGAGGACGCGCACGGCCAGCCGCAGCCCCGGCGCCAGGCGGCGTTGGCGGAGCACTGAGGGGCAACGCGGCTCAGCCCAGTTCGATGCGGTTGCGCCCGCCGGCCTTGGCTCGATACAGGGCCTGGTCGGCGCGCTCGAACGCCGCCTCGGCGGTTTCCTCGCCACGGAATTCGGCGAGCCCGGCGGAGAGGGTGATGGTCACCGGCTCGCCCTTGAAGTGAAAGGGGCAGGCCTCAATGGCCGTGCGCAGGGTCTCCAGCAGCTGCACGCCGCCGTCCAGCGGCGTCGCCGGGATCAGCAGGACGAACTCCTCACCGCCGTAACGGGCGATGAAGTCGGTCTTGCGCAGGCGCTTGTGCAGTTCGCCGGCGATGATCTTCAGCACCCGGTCGCCGGCCAGGTGACCGTAGCTGTCGTTGATCCGCTTGAAATGGTCGACGTCGAGCACCGCCAGCAGCAGCTCGCCGCCGTAGCGCAGGCGGCGCGCCGTCTCCAGCTCCAGGCGCTCGCTCCAGGCGGCGCGGTTGGGCAGGCCGGTCAGCGGGTCGAGCAGGGACTTCTGCCGCTGCTCCTCGATGTGCTCGCGAAACTGCTGGGCCTCGCGCTCCATCTCGGCGACCCGCTGCACCAGGCTCTGCAGGCGTTGAGCCACCTCGGCCTCGCGGCCGTCGCGCTGGCGCTGGTGGCTGCTGACGGTCTGCAGCAGACCGTCCAGACGCTGCTCCAGGGCCTGCTTGAGCGCATCCAGATCCGCCGCGCTCTGCACGCTGTGCTGCAGGCCGCTGACCTGCTCGCGCAATTGCCGGTCGAAGTCGCGCGCGCTCTCGACCGATTCGCTGTAGCCCTCGTGCGCCTCGCTCAGGGTGCCGATAAAGGCCGCCAGGCGCTCGTTGAGCTGCTTGAGGTAACCGGCGAATTCGCGCTGGCCGCTGTCGCTCACCGCCAACACCAGCACCGCCAGGTCGTCCAGCACCGGCACCAGCTCGTACCAGTTGAGCCCACCCTGCACCCGTTGGCGCAGTGCCTCGCCCTGCGGCTGGTGACGCGCCGGCAGCTCCAGCTCGGCGAGCAGGCCCAGCAGGCTCTCGGCGATATGCGGCGCCACCGCGCTGTAGCCGGGCTCGCTGCCGGGCAGGGCGAAACGCTGCGTCTCGTCCTCGCCCTGCGCCAGCAACCCCGGCGGCAGCGGCAGGCTGTCCAGCGCCGGCAGCGGCGCCGCGGTCGGCGGCGCAGAAGGCGCGCTGGCGCCAGGTGCGTGCGCCGGCTCGGCCGCTGCGCCGACACCAACCGCCTCGCCGCGGCTGCCGAACAGCCGCTGCAGCAGGCCGGGCTGCTCGGCCGCCGGCGTGCGCAGCACCTCCAGCGCCTGCCCCTGCAGGCTGCTCAGCTGGCTGAGCAGCGCCGGCAGCTGATGCGTCTGGCCGCTGGCCTCGTGCAACTGCTTGGCCAGCGTCTTCAGTGCCTTGCGTACCTCGCGCGGCGGTTGCAGCTGCTGCAACTGTTCGACCAGTCGGGTCAGCGCCGCGGTGGCCTCGCCGGCGCGCTGCTGGCGACGCAGCTCGGAATCCAGCACGGCCTTCTCCAGGCGCGGGATCAGGCCGCCGAGCGCCGCGTCCATGTCGTCGCGGCGGAGGATGTCGCGCATCTCCTGCATGCACTGGTCGACCGCCTTGTCCGCCCCCTCGGCGGCCAGGCTGCTGCGCACCAGGCCGCGGCGCAGCAGGTCGAGGCGCAACTCCCAGCGCCGTTCGAGCCTTTCCTGTTGCTCCAGGCTGCTCAGGTACTTGTCTTTCCAGCGTTGCGCGTCATCGCTCATACGGCCTGCTTATCCACGGGAGGGCGCCTTCAGCATAGGCGTTTGGCCACTACTCTGAGCGCGCGGCAAACGGATTTCCACGGCCACCGGCAGGTGGTCGGAGATCGGCTGGCTGAGCACGTCGACCCGCCCCAGTTCGAGCCCCGGGCTGAGCAGGATATGGTCGAGGCAGCGCTGCGGCCGCCAGCTGGGGAAGGTCGCCTGAACCTGCGGCGCGATCAGGCCGAGGTCGCGCAGTGGCGAGTTCTCCAGCAGGTCGCTGGCGTGGGTGTTCATGTCACCCATCAGCACCAGATGGCGGAACTCGCCGACCCGCTCGCGGATGTAGGCGAGCTGGCGGGTACGGGTACGCGGGCCGAGGGCCAGGTGCATCATCACCACCCCCAGCGCCTGCTCGCCCTCGCCCAGGCGCAGGAAGATCGCCCCGCGCCCCGGTGGGCCGGGCAGCGGATGATCCTCCAGCAGGGTCGGACGCAGACGGCTGAGCACGCCGTTGCTGTGCTGGGCGAGACGCCCGAGGTTGCGGTTGAGCTGCTGGTACCAGTAGGGAAACGCGCCCTGCTGGGCCAGGTACTCGACCTGATTGACGTAGCCGGAACGCAGGCTGCCGCCGTCGACCTCCTGCAATGCCACCAGGTCGAAATCGGCGAGCAGGTCGCCGATGCGCTGCAGGTTGCCGCTGCGCCCGGCATGCGGCAGCAGGTGCTGCCAACTGCGGGTCAGGTAGTGATGGTAACGCTGGGTGTTGATGCCGACCTGGACGTTGAAGCTGAGCAGGCGCAGCAGGCCGTCGGCGGGCCATTGGGCATCAGCGGCGCAATGCGGGTTGACCTGTGGATCGCACAGGCCAACCGCGCGGGTCTGTCGCCAGCGGCGCAGCATGGTCGGCGCCAGCGGCCGCTCAGAGCGCGGCGCGCTCCTTGGCGATCAGGTGGTCGGCCAGCTTCAGGGCCTGCTGCGGACCGCCGGCGGAGGTGATGTCGAAGCGGTACTTGCCGTTGACTATCATCACCGGCACGCCGGTGACCTGATAGGCCATGGCCAGCTTCTTGGCCTTTTCCATCTGGCCTTTGACGGCGAAGGACTTGTAGGTCTTGAGGAAGGCGTCCTGGTCCACACCCTGGGTAGCGAGGAACTCGGCCATTTCCTCGGGGCTGGCCAGCTTCTTCCTGTCCTGGTGGATGGCGGCGAACACGGCGTCGTGCACCTTCTGCTCCACCTTCATGCTTTCCAGGGTGATGAACATCTGCCCGTGCTTGTCCCACACGCCGCCGAACAGGGCCGGGATACGCACGAAGTTGACGTCGTCGGGCAGCTGCTCGACCCAGGGATTGAGGGTCGGCTCGAACTGGTAGCAGTGCGGGCAGCCGTACCAGAACAGCTCCACCACCTCAATCTGGCCGGGGTTGGACACCGGCACCGGGCTCTTCAGCTCGACATAGTGCTGGCCGGCGACGGGCTCGGCATGGGCGGCGACGCCGAACAGGCTGCTGAGGGCCAGAGCGGCGCCGAAAATCAGATTACGCATGGAGTACTCCTTGGAGGTAGGCATCGCCTCGTGGCGAATAGCTACTAAGACCGACCGCCACCGGGCAGGTTCCGGCCATTGTAGCCGCGGCGCAGACGAAAAAGGGTGGCCGCAGCCACCCTTTGTCTTATCAACTACGACGGTAGTCGGCTTAGTGTAGACCCTGGATAAAGCTGGAAACCGCCTCGATATCCTTGTTGCTCAGCTTGGCCGCGATGGCGCGCATGATCATCGCGTCGCCGTCGTTGGTGCGGTTGCCTTCGCGGAAGTCGGTCAGCTGCTTGGCCACGTAGGTGGCATGCTGGCCGCCCAGCTGCGGGAAGCCCGCGGCATCCAGGCCGGCGCCGTTCGGCGAGTGGCAACCGGTGCAGGCCGGCATGCCTTCTTCCAGCTTGCCGCCGCGGAACAGCGCTTCGCCGCGCTCGACCAGCTTAGGATCGGCGGCGCCGACGCTCATCTGCTGGCTGGCGAAGTAGGCGGCGATGTCGGCCATGTCCTGGTCGCTGAGGTTATCCAGCATGCCGGTCATCTCGACCACCTGGCGGTTGCCGGACTTGATGTCGTGCAGCTGCTTGAGCAAGTAGCGCTCGCCCTGACCGGCCAGCTTGGGGAAGTTTGGCGCGGGGCTGTTGCCATCGGCGCCATGGCAGGCGCCACAGACGGCGACTTTGCCCTGACCGGCTGCGGCATCGCCGGCAGCCTGTGCCAGGCCGGTGAGGCCCAGGGTCAACAGCAGACTCACGAGTACTTTGTTCATCAGCTAATCCAACTACGGCTAAGAGAGATAAGGGTTATCGGCCGGGCCCACTCATTCGGTCATCAGCTTGATGACCGCCTGGTAGTCCTCCGCCGTGCAGTCCATGCACAACCCGCGGGGCGGCATGGCATTCAAACCATTGGTGACGCTCTGTACCAGTGCGTCCATGCCCTTGGCCAGACGCGGCTCCCAGGCGGCCTTGTCGCCTTTCTGCGGGGCCGTGGGAATCTGGCCGTTATGGCAAACGCCACAGGCACGGTCGTATACAGCTTGCGGATCTTGGGCAGCGTAGCCGTTGAAGGACAGCAGAGTTACGGCAGCCGCGAGCAGCATTTTCTTCATCAGATCTACCTCATCAGGGAGGGGAACGTTCTGCTTTCTAGCGAGCAGCCTGGTTAATCGTTCCCGGCAATCGGGTTCCTGCGGGTGGGACAAAGCGCACACAAAATCTGCGGCATTATATACTGGCAACGCTGAAACGGAAACGACGCCGCTTGCCGCGCCACCTGGCGTGCCGCAGGTGCGCGGAAATGTCGCAAGTCCCCGAACGCCAGCTGGCGAGTGCGGGGCGCCCACCGGATACCCCCATGCTCCCGAAGAACCCCATCATCGGTCTGTGCCAGCAGGCCAGCTTCCTCATCAGTGCCGCCAAGGTCGACCAGTGCCCCGAGGACAGCGGCCTGGAAGTGGCCTTCGCCGGCCGCTCCAACGCCGGCAAGTCGAGCGCGCTGAACACCCTGACCCACGCCAGCCTGGCGCGCACCTCGAAGACCCCGGGGCGCACCCAGCTGCTCAACTTCTTCCGCCTGGACGACGAGCGCCGCCTGGTCGACCTGCCCGGCTACGGCTACGCCAAGGTGCCGATCCCGCTCAAGCAGCACTGGCAGAAGCACCTGGAGGCCTACCTGGGCAGCCGCGAGAGCCTCTGCGGCCTGGTGCTGATGATGGACATCCGCCACCCGCTGACCGAATTCGACCGCATGATGCTGGACTGGTCGGTGGCAAGCGGCATGCCCCTGCACATCCTGCTGACCAAGGCCGACAAGCTGGCCTTCGGCGCGGCGAAGAACGCCCTGCTCAAGGTGCAGCAGGAAATCCGCAAGCAGTGGGGCGATGGCATCGGCATCCAGCTGTTCTCGGCGCCCAAGCGCATGGGCGTGGAAGAGGCGCAGCTGGTGCTGGCCGGCTGGCTGGATCTGCTGCCGGAAGAGGACGAGGAAGGCGCCGAGGAGGCCTGACGCTTAGGGTGCGCCAGGCGCACCGAGAGACGAGTCGTCATGAGCGCGCAAGCTCCCTCTTCCGTCCTTCGGGCACCCTCGACTTGGGCATCCTGCGTCGCTCCAACTCCTGCCTCCCTGCAGTCGTCTCCCGGAGAGCAGGCCGCAAGCGCGCACTTTTCTACAGGCAAAAAAAACCCCGAGCTTCGTATGGGGAGGGAGAAGTTCGGGGTTTAAGGTCTGAACCGCTAGGGCGGGGTTCAGATGTCTGCCAACACTTAACACAACATAGGAGCATTGAAAGGCTTAACGGCCATTCAAGAACTCTGACCGGGCGTCTTCGCGGAAAGTTCATCCCTATTTTAAAAACCATTCGCAATAACCAGCGGCCTGCTGATTCCCTGAAGCCTTATTCGTGGGGGCGCCGACCGCCCCTCGCCGGTACGCAGCGCCCCACCCACGCCCGGTCGGAGGCGCCCCTCAGTGCGCCTCGTCCCAGTTGGCGCCGACGCCCACTTCCACCAGCAGCGGCACGTCCAGTTCCGCCGCGCCGCCCATCAGCGCCTTGATCTGCGCGCCGACCTCCTCGACCAGTTCCTCGCGCACTTCCAGCACCAGCTCGTCGTGCACCTGGAGGATGATCCGCGCGTCGATGCGACTATCCTGCAGCCAGGCGTCCACGGCGATCATCGCGCGCTTGATGATGTCCGCCGCGGTGCCCTGCATCGGCGCGTTGATCGCCGCGCGCTCGGCACCCTTGCGCATGGCCTGGTTCTGCGCGTGGATTTCCGGCAGGTACAGGCGGCGGCCGAAGACGGTTTCCACATAACCCTGCTCGGCGGCCTGCGCGCGGGTGCGTTCCATATAGCTCAGCACGCCGGGATAGCGGGCGAAGTAACGGTCGATATAGGCCTGCGCCTGCTTGCGGTCGACGTCGATCTGCTTGGCCAGACCGAAGGCGCTCATGCCGTAGATCAGGCCGAAGTTGATCGCCTTGGCCTTGCGCCGCTGATCGCTGCTCACCTCCTCCAGCGCCACGCCGAACACTTCGGCGGCAGTGGCCTTGTGCACGTCGCGGTCGTGGCGGAAGGCATCCAGCAGGCCTTCGTCCTTGGCCAGGTGGGCCATGATGCGCAGCTCGATCTGCGAGTAGTCGGCCGCCAGCAGCCGGTAGCCCTTGGGCGCGACGAAGGCCTGGCGGATACGCCGCCCTTCGGCGGTGCGGATCGGGATGTTCTGCAGGTTCGGATCGCTCGACGACAGCCGACCGGTGGCCGCCACCGCCTGGTGGTAGCTGGTGTGGATGCGCCCGGTGCGCGGGTTGATCTGGTCCGGCAGCTTGTCGGTGTAGGTGCTCTTGAGCTTGCTTAAGCTACGGTACTGCATCAGCACCTTGGGCAACTCGAAATCCTGTTCGGCCAGTTCCGCGAGCACCGCCTCGGCGGTGGACGGCTGGCCCTTGGCGGTCTTGCTGAGCACCGGGTAGCCGAGCTTTTCATAGAGGATCACGCCGAGCTGCTTGGGCGAGGCCAGGTTGAATTCCTCGCCGGCGATGGCGAACGCCTCGCGCTCCAGTTCCACCAGCTTGTCGCCCAGCTCGACGCTCTGCTCGCCGAGCAGCTTGGCGTCGACCAGTGCGCCGTTGCGCTCGATGCGCGCCAGCACCGGCACCAGCGGCATCTCGATTTCGCGCAGCACCTTGGCCAAGGACGGCACGGCTTCGAGCCGGCGCCACAGTTCCTGGTGCAGGCGCAGGGTGACGTCGGCATCCTCGGCGGCGTAGGGGCCGGCCTGTTCCAAGGCGATCTGGTCGAAGGTCAGCTGCTTGGCGCCCTTGCCGGCGATGTCCTCGAAACGGATGGTGCTGTGATTGAGGTACTTCAGCGCCAGGCTGTCCATGTCGTGGCGGGTGGCGGTGGAATCCAGCACGTAGGATTCGAGCATGGTGTCGAAGGCCACGCCCTGAACGGCAATCGGCGGCGTCGCGTTGGCCAGGACATTGATGTCGTACTTGGCGTGCTGGCCGACCTTGGCCTTGGCCGGGTCTTCGAGGATCGGCTTGAGCGCGTTCAAGACCTGGTCGCGGTCGAGCTGCTGCGGCACGCCCATATAGCTGTGCGCCAGCGGGATATAGGCGGCCTCGCCGGCCTTGACCGCGAAGGACAGGCCGACCAGTTGCGCCTGCTGAGCGTCGACGCTGGTGGTCTCGCTGTCGAAGGCGATCAGCTCGGCCTGCTCGAGCTTCTGCAGCCAGGCGTCGAACTGCGCCTGTTCCAGCACCAGCTGGTAGTCGCCGGCACTCGGCGGCAGCGCTTCGGCGACGTCCTCGGCGCCGTCGCTGGCCGGCTCGGCGAACAGGTCGCCGGCCGGGGCCGCGGCCTTGACCGCCAGGTGCTTGTTCTGCCGCAGCAGCTCGTCGAGCCAGCTCTTGAATTCCAGCTCGCCGTACAGCTCGACCAGCGCCGCCTGATCCGGCTCGCCCGGGTGCAGGTCGTCGATGGCGATGTTCAGTTCGACGTCGGTCTTGATGGTGGCCAGCTGGTAGGACAGATAGGCCATATCGCGGTGTTCCTCGAGCTTGGCCGGCAGGCTCTTGGCACCGCGAATCGGCAGCTCGGGCACCTTGTCGAGGTTGGCGTAGAGCACGTCGAGGCCGCCACCAACGCCGACCAGCAGGCCGAGGGCAGTCTTCTCGCCGACCCCGGGCACGCCGGGGATGTTGTCGACCTTGTCGCCCATCAGCGCCAGGTAGTCGATGATCAGCTCGGGACCGACACCGAATTTCTCTTTCACGCCATCGGCATCGTAGACGCTTCCGGTCATGGTATTGACCAGCGTAACGTGCGGGCAGACCAGCTGGGCCATGTCCTTGTCGCCGGTGGAGATCACCACGTCGCGTTTCTCGCCGGCGGCCTGACGGGCCAGGGTGCCGATCACGTCGTCGGCCTCCACCCCTTCCACGCACAGCAGCGGCAGGCCGAGGGCGCGCACGCTGGCGTGCAGCGGCTCGACCTGCACACGCAGCTCGTCCGGCATGGACGGGCGGTTGGCCTTGTATTCGGCGAACAGCTCGTCGCGGAAGGTGCCGCCCTTGGCGTCGAAGACCACGGCGAAGGGGCTGTTCGGATACTGCTTGCGCAGGCTCTTGAGCATGTTCAGCACGCCCTTGACCGCCCCGGTGGGCAGGCCCTTGGAGGTGGTCAGCGGCGGCAGGGCGTGGAAGGCGCGGTACAGGTAGGAGGAACCGTCGACCAGGATCAGCGGGGCTTGGCTCATGAGCGGGATCAACCTTTTCGGCGGGTGCGGCGCTAGAATGACCGCATCATTGAAATCAAGGAGCAAGGTTACCATGGGTACAGTCAAACGCCTTTTGCTGGTCGGCCTGCTGGCTTGCGCCCCCCTCGCCGCGCATGCCGAAGATCCGGTTTCCGGCGACCCGGATGTGACCATCCGCCAGGACGGCGACCGCACCATCCAGGAATACCGGGTCAACGGTTTTCTCTACGCGATCAAGGTCATTCCGAAAAACGGCAAACCCTACTTCCTGGTTCGCGCCGACGGCAGCGACGGCAACTTCATACGTTCGGACGATCCGGACATGCTGATCCCTTCCTGGGAAATCTTTAGCTGGTAAGGCAATTAAGGTCTGATATGTCGGTATTCACCCCCCTGGAGCGTCACGAGCTCGAAGTCTTCCTGGCGCCCTACGGGCTCGGCCGGTTGCGCGACTTCCAGGGCATCGCCGCGGGTAGCGAAAACAGCAACTTCTTCGTCAGCCTGGAGCAGGGCGAGTACGTCCTGACCCTGGTCGAGCGCGGCCCGGCGGCCGACCTGCCGTTCTTCATCGAACTGCTCGACGTGCTCCACGACGCCGGTCTGCCGGTGCCCTACGCCCTGCGCACGGAAGATGGCCAGGCGCTGCGCAGCCTGGCGGAAAAACCCGCGCTGCTGCAGCCGCGCCTGGCCGGCAAGCACGTGCACGCGGCCAACGCCCACCATTGCCAGGAGGTCGGCAGCCTGCTGGCGCGTATCCACCTGGCCACCCGCGAGCGGCCGCTGGAGCGGCGCAGCGACCGCGGCCTGGACTGGATGCTGGCCGAGGGCCCGAGCCTGGCGCTCAGGCTGCCGGAAGCCGAGCTGCCGCTGCTGCGCGACGCGCTGGCCGAGATCGCCGCGCTGAAAGCCCGCATCCTCGCCCTGCCGCGGGCCAACCTGCATGCCGACCTGTTCCGCGACAATGTGCTGTTCGACGGCAACCACCTGGCCGGGGTGATCGACTTCTACAACGCCTGCTCGGGGCCGATGCTCTACGACCTGGCGATCTGCCTGAACGACTGGTGCTCGCACGAGGACGGCAGCCTGGACGGCGCCCGTGCCCGCGCCCTGCTCGGCGCCTATGCCACGCTGCGGCCTTTCACGGCTGCCGAGGCCGAGCTGTGGCCGGCCATGCTGCGCATCGCCTGCGTACGCTTCTGGCTGTCGCGGCTGATCGCCGCCGAGTCCTTCGCCGGGCAGGAGGTGTTGATCCACGATCCGGGCGAGTTCCGGCGCCGCCTGGCGCAGCGCCAGCGGGTCGAGCTGGCGCTGCCGTTCGCCTTGTAGAGTGGATCACGCTTCACCGATCCACCAGAACGTTATCGGCTATAGCCCCCTCTGGCGCCGAAGTGGTGGATGCAAAAGCCTCATCCACCCTACGCAGACACGGGCGTACCGTTAACTGCCGGACACCAGCCCCGGCAGCTGCTCGGCCAGCTTGGCGTTGTTGATCGGCGCGCGGACAAAGCCGCGCTGGGTGCCGTCCGGGCCGATGATCACCAGGTTGCCGCTGTGATCGACGGTGTAGTTGTCCTTGCTGGTGTCGGCGGGGATATAGGGGATGCTCACCGCGTTGGCGAACTTCTGCAACGTCGCTTCCTCGCCGGTCAGGCCGACGAAGCCGGCATCGAAATAGGCCAGGTACTTCTTCAGCTGCTCCGGGGTGTCGCGCTTGGGGTCGACGCTGACCAGCACCAGGCGCAGCCGCGCGCGGGTTTCCTCGGGCAACTGACCCTGCAGCTGGCGCAGCTGGGCGAGGGTGGCCGGGCAGATGTCCGGGCAGAAGGTGTAGCCGAAGAACAGCAGGCTCCACTGCTCCTTGAGCTGATCCACCGCCACCTCGGCGCCGTCCTGGTCGGTCAGGGTCAGCGTCGGCAGGCTGCGGCTCTGCGGCAGCAGCACGATGCCGGCGTCGAGCAGCGCGGTGGGGTCGCCCTGACCCTTGGCGGTCAGCACCTTGTTGACGGTGAGCCCCAGCACCAGGGCGACGATGGCGACGAGGACGAAGACGGTGATCTGGGTGCGGGTCATGACAGCCTTTAGATGTTCAGCAGCAGGTAGTGGTCCGCCAGCAGGGCGATGAACAGCAGGAACAGGTACCAGATACTGTACTTGAAGGTGTTGATCGCCGCGTGCGGTTTGCTGTCACGGTACAGCACCCAGGCCCAGTGCAGGAAGCGCCCGCCCAGCAGCAGCGCGCAGACCAGGTAGAGCGGCCCGCTCATGTGGATGGCGTAGGGCAGCAGGGTCACCGCGAACATCACCAGGGTGTAGAGCAGGATATGCACCTTGGTGTAGTGCTCGCCGTGGGTCACCGGCAGCATGGGGATATCCGCCTTGGCATATTCGGCCTTGCGGTGGATGGCCAGGGCCCAGAAGTGCGGCGGGGTCCAGGCGAAGATGATCAGCACCAGCAGCAGCGGCTCGGCGGACATATGCCCGGTCACCGCCACCCAGCCCAGCAGCGGCGGCGCGGCGCCGGCCAGGCCGCCGATGACGATGTTCTGCGGCGTGGCGCGCTTGAGAAAGCCGGTGTAGATCACCGCGTAGCCGAGCAGGGAGGCCAGGGTCAGCCAGGCCGCCAGGGCGTTGGTGAACAGCAGCAGCAGGGCCATGCCGGCCACGGCCAGGAGCAGGGCGAAGCTCAGCGCCGCCACCGGCGAGACCCGCCCGGCGGTGACCGGGCGCTTGTGCGTACGCGCCATGATCGAGTCGATGCGCCGGTCCACCACATGGTTGACCGCCGCCGCGGCCCCGGCGCACAGGCCGATGCCGAGGTTGCCGAACACCAGCACGGTCCAGGGCACGCCGGCGCGGGTGGCGAGGAACATGCCGACCAGCGAGGTGATCAGCATCAGCAGCACCACCTTGGGCTTGGTCAGCTCCAGGTAGTCGCGCCAGCTGGCGTGTTCGGAGTGGGCTCGCAGCGCAGTAGCCATGGCGTTTCTCCTCTTTGTCGTTATTTGCCGAACGTGGGCGCCAGCTCGCTGCGCGCCGCCGCCGTCGCGCAAGACTCGCCAGCGCGCTGGCTGCCACGGGCACTCGCCCGCAGGCGGTAGTTGACCAGCACCAGGCTCAGCAGCAGGGCCGCACCGCCGGCGTTGTGCGCCACGGCCACCAGCAGCGGCAGGTGGAAGATCACGTTGCTGATGCCCAGGCCGACCTGCAGCGCCAGCGCCAGCAGCAGCAGCCCGGCCAGGCGCGGCAGGCCGGCGGCCTTGAGCCGCCAGGCCAGCAGCAGCAGGGCCAGGCTGACGATCAGTGCGCCAATGCGGTGGCTCATATGGATGGCGGTGCGCGCGTCGCTGTCGAGCTGCCCGCCCAGGTAGTTGGGGCCGATATGCTGGGTCAGGTGAAAACCGTTGGCAAAATCCATCGCCGGCCACCACTCGCCGTGGCAGGTGGGCAGGTCGACGCAGGCCACCGCCGCATAGTTGGAGCTGACCCAGCCGCCCAGGGCGATCTGCCCGATCACCAGCAGCAGGCAGGCCGCCGCCAGGGCCCGCAGACGCGCCGGTAGCTGCAGCGGGGCGAAGCGCCCGGACAGGTGCAGGCACAGCAGCGCCAGCAGACTGAGGGTGGCGAAACCGCCGAGCAGGTGCGCGGTGACCACCTGCGGCCAGAGCTTGAGGGTCACCGTCCACATGCCGAAGGCGCCCTGCAGTATCACCAGCGCCAGCAGCGCCAGCGGCAGCTTCAGCGGCTGGCCCGGCTCGCCGCGGCGGCGCAGCGCCTGCACCGCCAGGCCGAGGATGACCAGGCCGAGGGCGCCGGCGAAGTAGCGGTGGATCATCTCGTACCAGCCCTTGGCCACCTCCACCGGCGCCTCGGGGAACCGCGCCTCGGCCAGGGCCAGCTTGTGCTCGCTCATCGGCACGCCGAGGAAGCCGTAGCAGCCGGGCCAGTCCGGGCAGCCCAGGCCGGCGTGGGTCAGCCGGGTATAGGCGCCGAGCAGCACCACCACGGCGGCCAGCAGGGTGGCGCACAGGGCGAGGCGGTAACCGGGTTTGCGCATCGTCGATCCTTAGCAGGCAGCCGCCTGCGGGTCAGCCTCAACCGATTTGGGAAATCTTCAGCAGGTAGCGCAGGTCGTCGAGAATCGCCTTGCCGTCGCTGCCGGCCGGGTAACGCAGGACCAGGTTGCCGTGCGGGTCGACCAGCCACAGCCAGGCGCCTGGCAGGGCCTCGGTGGCCCGCTGGTAGGCCTGGCGATCCAGGCCGTAGCGGCCCAGTTGCGGGTACTCGCGGTCGAGCAGCGCGACGTAGTCGGCCGTCAGCGCTTCGCCCGCCGCCAGACCATGGCTGGCGCGGAGGGTTTCGCGGTTGAGGCCGATCTGGATCTGCCGCGCCAGGTAGACCAGTTGCTGGCAGTCGGCGGCGCAGGCATCGGGGGCGGTGACCAGGATCTGCCAGCGCGGCGCCAGCTCGCCCTGCACGCCGAGGTCGGCGAGGGTCTGCCCGGTGCCGACCAGCACGCCATGGTAGCTGCGCGTCTCCGGCACCCAGAAGCGCCACTGGTACATGGCACTGGCCAGCAGCATGGGGCCGATGGCGATGGCCAGCAGCAACAGCAGTTGCCAGCGGCCGCGCCCCTTGCGCGGCGTCTCAGGCAGGGCGATGGCTGGGTTCATGACGACTCTCCCGTGCATTGTGTAATCCAAGATAGATGAACAGGCCGAGCAACGCCGCGGCCAGGGCGAACCATTGCACGGCGTAGCCGGTGTGCTTGTCCGGGCTCATGGCCACCACCGGCCAGTCCACCCGGTAGCTGGCCGGGCCCGGTTCCAGGCGTGCCTCGAAGGGCAGGCCGCCGCGACCGAGCTGGCGCCACAGCGCATCGACCTCGACCGCGCCGATCAGCCGCGGCCAGCCTTGCGCCGGCGCCGCGTCCGCCAGCTGCAGGCCGCCGCCCGGTGGCAGGTAGACCCAGGCGGTCAGGGCCAAGGCATCCTCGGGGGTGGCGAACTGCGGCGGCCGGCGCCGATCCGGCCAGGGCAGCCAGCCGCGGTTGAGCAGCACCCAGAGGCCGCTGGCTTGGTCGTAGAAGGGTTGCAGCAGCTCCACGCCGACGCGGCCGTCGCGCATGCGGTTGTCCAGCAGCAGGCTGTGCGCGGCGTCGAACTGGCCGTACAGGCGCACGCGCCGGTAGGCCGGGTCGCGGCTGCGCTCGAGCCGATCGAGGCCGAGCGGCGTGGCCTGGCGGCGGTCCTCGAAGCTGGCCAGCAGGGCGCGCTTGTCCTCGGCGCGCTGCAACTGCCAGGTGCCCAGGCCGAGCAACCCGGGTAGCAGCAGGGCCACCAGCAGGCTGGGCAGCCAGCCGGGACGGAAGGCGCTCATGCGGCCTCCCCACGGACAAGATGCTGGCTGGCTATACTGCAATACATCGCCCACTCCCCCGGAGTCTCGCATGCTCAAGGCCGCGATCGTCCTCATGCTGCTGGCCACCCTGGTCAGCCTGTTCAGCGGCCTGGTCTTCCTGGTCAAGGACGAGGGCCGTGGTTCCCGCGTAGTCAACGCCCTGACCGTCCGTGTCGGGCTGACCGCCATCACCGTCGCCCTGGTCGCCTGGGGCTTCTACTCGGGGCAACTGGTGTCTCATGTCAGCTGGTAGCGGCAGCCTCTAGCTGCCGCTTGAAACCTGTGGCGTGCTGCTGCCTCAAAGCACATAGACGAAGACGAACAGCCCCAGCCAGACCACATCGACGAAGTGCCAGTACCAGGCGGCGGCCTCGAAGCCGAAGTGCTGGTCGGCGTCGAAGTGCCCGCGCAGGATGCGCACCAGCATCACCGTGAGGATGATCGCGCCGAGGGTCACATGGGCGCCGTGGAAGCCGGTGAGCATGAAGAAGGTGGCGCCGTAGATGCCCGAGCCGAGGGTCAGGCCCAACTCGGTGTAGGCCTCGATGTATTCCTCGATCTGGAAGAACAGGAACACCGCGCCGAGCAGAATGGTGGCCGCCAGCCAGGCCTTGAGCGGGCCGCGCCGGTTCTTCTTCAGCGCGTGGTGGGCGAAGGTCACGGTGAAGCTGGAGCTCACCAGCAAGATGGTGTTGATCAGCGGCAGGTGCCAGGGGTCGATCACCGCCGTCGGCGGCGGGAACAGCTTGGAGTCGGGGTTCTGCAGCAGCGGCCAGCTGTACTCGAAGCCTTCCCAGAGCATGTTGGTCACGCCCTTGTCGCCCTCGCCGCCGAGCCAGGGCCCGGCGAAGGTGCGGATATAGAACAGGGCGCCGAAGAAGGCGGCGAAGAACATCACCTCGGAGAAGATGAACCAGCTCATGCCCCAGCGGAACGAGCGATCCATCTGCGCGCTGTACAGGCCGCCGCGGCTCTCCTTGATCACGTTGCCGAACCAGCCGAACAGCATCCAGGCCAGGATCAGGCCGCCGACGAAGAAGATCAGCGGGCCATTGGAGCCGTCGCGGCCGGCGCTCATGTCGTTGAACCAGGTGCCCACGCCGTAGACGCTGACCAGCATGCCGAGGGTGGCGATGATCGGCCACTTGCTCTGCGCGGGGACGTAGTAGTTTTCGTGATTCTCGTGACTCGACATTGTTGTTCTCCTTATGGAGCCTGCGCCACGGGCGGCTTGCGCGCGGTGATATCGAACAGGGTGTAGCCCAGGGTCAGGTGCTTGACGTCCTGCGGCAAATCTCTATCGACGATAAAGCGCACCGGCATCTCGATGCGCTCGCCCGGCTGCAGCACCTGCTGGGTGAAGCAGAAGCATTCGGTCTTGTGGAAGAAGGCCGCCGCCTTGGACGGCGACACGCTGGGAATGGCCTGCGCGGTCATCGGCTCGCTGCTCGGGTTGTAGGCGACGAACAGCATGTCGCGCGGCTCGCCGGGGTGCACCAGGATCTCATCGGCCTGCGGGCCGAACTCCCAGACCATGCCGGCGGCGTTGGTGGCGAGGAACTGCACGCGCACCTGGCGCGCCGCGTCCACCCGCTGCTCGCCCTGGTAGGCGCCGGCGGTCTTGCCGTTGATGCCGAACACCTTGCACATGGCGTCGTAGAACGGCGGCAGGACGAACACGCCGAAGCAGAACATCGCCACCACCACCAGCAGCAGGCGTACGACCAGACGACGGGTGCCGATCACTTCGCTCACGGCCGGCCTCCTACTTCACGTCGGGCGGCGTGCTGAAGGTGTGATAGGGCGCCGGCGAGGGCACCGTCCACTCCAGCCCCTCGGCGCCGTCCCAGGGCTTGGCCGGGGCCGGTTTGCCGCCGCGGATGCACTTGATGACAATGAACAGGAACAGCAACTGGGTGGCGCCGAACATGAAGGCACCGATGGACGAGACCATGTTGAAGTTGGCGAACATCATGTTGTAGTCAGGAATGCGCCGCGGCATGCCGGCCAGGCCGACGAAGTGCATGGGGAAAAACGCCAGGTTCATGCCGACGAAGCTCATCCAGAAATGCAGCTTGGCCAGGGTCTCGTCGTACATGTGCCCGGTCCACTTCGGCAGCCAGTAGTAGGCCGAGGCGAAGATGCCGAAGATCGCCCCGGGCACCAGCACGTAGTGGAAGTGCGCCACCACGAAGTAGGTGTCGTGGTACTGGAAGTCCGCCGGGGCGATGGCCAGCATCAGCCCGGAGAAGCCGCCGATGGTGAACAGGATGACGAAGGCCACCGAGAACAGCATCGGCGCTTCGAAGGTCATCGAGCCCTGCCACATGGTGCTGGCCCAGTTGAACACCTTCACCCCG
The DNA here is from genome assembly GCF_003696305.1 of Pseudomonas sp. AOB-7. GTDB lineage: Bacteria > Pseudomonadota > Gammaproteobacteria > Pseudomonadales > Pseudomonadaceae > Aquipseudomonas. The sequence continues at coordinate 157,007 of NZ_RFFK01000009.1, forward strand.
GTGGGCACGGCGATCAGCATGGTGGCGTACATGAAGAACAGTTCGCCGGTCAGCGGGATGCCGACGGTGAACATATGGTGGGCCCAGACGATGAACGACAGGAAGGCGATGGAGGCGGTGGCGTAGACCATCGAGGTGTAGCCGAACAGCGGCTTGCGGGCGAAGGCCGGGATGATCGAGCTGACCGCGCCGAACGCCGGCAGGATCATGATGTACACCTCGGGGTGGCCGAAGAACCAGAACACGTGCTGGAACAGCACCGGGTCGCCGCCGCCGGCGGCGTTGAAGAAGCTGGTGCCGAAGTGCACGTCCATCAGCATCATGGTCACGCAGCCGGCCAGTACCGGCATCACCGCGATCAGCAGGAAGGCGGTGATCAGCCAGGTCCAGACGAACAGCGGCATCTTCATCAGGGTCATGCCGGGGGCGCGCAGGTTGAGGATGGTGGCGATCACGTTGATCGCGCCCATGATCGAGCTGATGCCCATCAGGTGCACGGCGAAGATGAAGAAAGTCACCGACTCCGGCGCGTAGGTGGTCGACAGCGGCGCGTAGAAGGTCCAGCCGAAGTTGGGCCCGCCGCCCTCCATGAACAGCGTGCTGATCAGCAGGCCGAAGGCCGCCGGCAGCAGCCAGAAGCTGAAGTTGTTCATCCTTGGCAGGGCCATATCCGGGGCGCCGACCATCAGCGGGATCATCCAGTTGGCCAGGCCGACGAAGGCCGGCATCACCGCACCGAACACCATGATCAGGCCGTGCATGGTGGTCATCTGGTTGAAGAATTCCGGCTGCACGATCTGCAGGCCGGGCTGGAACAGCTCGGCGCGGATCACCATGGCCATGGTCCCGCCGAGCAGGAACATGGCGAAGCTGAACCACAGGTACATGGTGCCGATGTCCTTGTGGTTGGTGGTCAGCACCCAGCGCATCAGGCCCTTGGCCGGACCGTGGTGATGGTCATGCGCGGCATGGCCATGGGAATCGATCACTGCACTCATGTCCTTACTCCTGAGCCTTCTTGAAGTCGAGGATGTCCTTGGGCGTGACCATGTCGCCGACCTTGTTGCCCCAGGCGTTGCGCTCGTAAGTGATGATGGCGGCCAGATCGACCTCCGATAGTTGCTTGCCGAAGGCGGCCATGGAGGTGCCCGGCTTGCCGTTGACCACTATGTCGATATGGCCTGCGGCCGGCCCGGTGGCGATGGCCGAGCCCTTGAGCGCCGGGAACATCGGCGGCAGGCCCTCGCCACCGGCCTGGTGGCAGGCGGCGCAGGCGGTGCCGTAGGCCTTCTCGCCGCGCGCCATCAGCTCGTCCAGGGTCCATTCCTTGCTGGTCAGCTCGCGTTCAGCGGCAGCCGCCGCCTTGCGCTCGGCCAGCCAGGCGGCGAAGTCCTCCTTGGACTTGGCCTCGACCACCACCGGCATGAAGCCGTGATCCTTGCCGCACAGCTCGGTGCACTGGCCGCGGTAGATGCCGGGCTCGTCGATGCGCGTCCAGGATTCGTTGATGAAGCCGGGGATGGCGTCCTTCTTCACCGCCAGCGCCGGCACCCACCAGGAGTGGATGACGTCGGCGGCGGTGATCAGGAAGCGCACCTTGGTGCCCACCGGCACCACCAGCGGCTCGTCCACCTCCAGCAGGTAGTGCTCGCCCTTGGCCGCGCGGTTGTCGATCTGCGCCTTGGGCGTGGCCAGGTTGCTGAAGAACTCGACGTCCTGGCCCAGGTACTTGTAGTGCCACTTCCACTGGTAGCCGGTGACCTGGATATCCAGTTCCGACTCGGAGGTGTCGTAGATCTCGATCAGGGTCTTGGTCGCCGGAATCGCCATCAGCACCAGGATCGCCAGCGGCACCACGGTCCAGAGGATCTCGACCGTGGTGCTTTCGTGGAAGTGCGCGGGCTCCTGGCCGGTGGCGCGGCGGTGGACGATCATCGACCAGAACATGGCGCCGAACACCACCACGCCGATCACGACGCAGATCCAGAAGATGGTCATGTGCAGGTCGAAGACCGAGCGGCTGACCTCGGTGACACCGGGCGCCATGTTGACCGCCCACTCGGCGTGCGCCGAGCCCAATGCCAGCCACAGCAGGAGGCCCATCCAGACTCGTGGATGTCGCATCATTGCGGGTTCCCCTTATGATTCTTGTTATCCCGCCGGCGGAGCCTGCGGCTAAGGGATCGACTGCCGTACGGGGCGACCATGCCGGCGCTCACTGCCCGCGCTGGTGCCCCTGACTGCTGGCGACTGCTGTCGAAACCTCTCCGTGCCTAAGCCCGTCCGGTTCCATCAGGTACTGCCTTTCGAACTCGAGTATAGACGGCGACTTTCAGCTCGCAACGTCACCGCGAAAATGGCCGAAGCCACGCAAGCCTTGTCCTAAACGCCCCGGCCGGAGCGGGCTGGAGAAAGATCGGCGAGCCCCATATAGCGCGCTCGCATAAGTATTAAAAAATTATGACAATCGCGTCTTAGCCAGCCACACGCGCCGGCTAAGGTTCACGTCCATGTCCTCAAATCGTAGGAGCAGTCATGAACACCGCCGCCATCCGCCAACTGATCGACCGGGCCCGCCAGCACGAGGCCGGCACCCAGGCCCTCGCGCAGTTCCTGCAGACCCAGCTGGAGCGCCTGCACCCAGCCATCCGCCTGCCCGCCGAGAACGCCGGCGCCACTCTGAATGCCTTTGTCGTCGCCTATATCGAGCAGGTGCCGGACGTGCTCGACGCCGCCGCCACGGTGGCCAGCGAAGCCGGTATCGAGCGCGTGATCCAGCCGGTGCTGCAGGTGGCCGAGCAGTTCTTCCTGCAGCCGCCGGCGCTGATGGCCGGGCACAACGGCCTCGAAGGTCTGCTCGACGAGGCCTACCTGGCCCACCGCCTGGTCGAGGAGGTCAACGACCGCTACATCGGCCACCTCGGCCAGCCGCTGATCCCGCTGGACACCACCCGCGCCAACCTGATCGCCCATCAGTTGATCGGCGAGCCCTTCGCCAACCAGCTGGACGAGGCGGTGCACCACGCCCTGGCCGGCCTGCTCGACGACGCCAGCTTCGCCCAGCCCTCGGTGCAGGCCTACCGCGAGCGCCTCGCCGCGCCGGGTACGGTCGCCGCCTGGCAACGCTGGCCCTGCCTGTCGCAGCGACTGGGCGTCGAGTTGCGGCTGCCGCAGGAGCGCTGAGCGCCTGTGATTCCCGGCCGCCGGCGGGCGTCTAGCTGCGGTACGCCGGGCCTCGCCCGGCCCTGCCGCGAGCCCGAGCATGCAAGCGCTGTTGAACGAGATACTCGATGAAGTCCGCCCGCTGATCGGCCAGGGCAAAGTGGCCGACTACATTCCCGCCCTGGCCGGGGTGCCGGCCAACCAGCTGGGCATCGCCGTGTACGGCAACGACGGTCAGCTGCACGTGGCCGGCGAGGCGCGCACGCCGTTCTCGATCCAGAGCATCTCCAAGGTGTTCAGCCTGGTGCAGGCCATCGGCCACAGCGGCGAAGCCATCTGGCAGCGCCTCGGCCACGAGCCGTCCGGGCAGCCGTTCAACTCGCTGGTGCAGCTCGAGTTCGAGCGCGGCAAGCCGCGCAACCCCTTTATCAACGCCGGCGCGCTGGTGATCTGCGACATCAACCAGTCGCGCTTCGCCGCGCCGGCGCTGTCGATGCGCGACTTCGTCCGGCGCCTGTCGGGCAACCCCGAGGTGACGGTGGACAACCAGGTCGCCGAGTCGGAATACCAGCACCGCGCGCGCAATGCCGCGGCGGCCTACCTGATGCAGTCGTTCGGCAATTTCCACAACGAGGTGGAGGCGGTGCTGCGCAGCTATTTCAGCTGCTGCGCGCTGCGCATGAGCTGCGTCGACCTGGCCCGCGCCTTCGGCTTCCTGGCCAACCAGGGCTTCTGCCGGCACAGTGGCGAGCAGGTGCTGTCGCCGCGGCAGAGCAAGCAGATCAACGCCATCATGGCCACCAGCGGGCTGTACGACGAGGCCGGCAACTTCGCCTACCGGGTCGGCCTGCCGGGCAAGAGCGGGGTCGGCGGCGGCATAGTCGCGGTGGTGCCGGGGCGTTTCAGCGTCTGCGTGTGGTCGCCGGAACTCAACGCCGCCGGCAACTCGCTGGCCGGGATGAAAGCCCTGGAGCTGCTCAGCCAGCGCATCGGCTGGTCGGTGTTCTAAGCCTTACTGCACCAAGGCGCCCTGGTGCGCGCGGCGCACCCTGCGGCCGCGCGTCGCCACGGCGCGCTACAGCAGCTTGCGGTACTGGACGAAACCGGAGCGCTCGCCGATGCGTTCGTAGAGCAGCATGGCCTGGCTGTTGCTCTCGTGGGTCAGCCAGTGCACCCGCGAGCAGCCGGCTTCGCGCGCCTGCTGGTAGACGTGCTGGATCAGCTGGCGGCCGATGCCGCCGCTGCGCTGGCCCTTGGCGACGAACAGGTCCTGCAGGTAGCAGTAGTCACCGACCGTCCAGGTCGAACGGTGGATCACCCAGTGCACCAGGCCGACCGCCTCATCGCCCTGCCAGGCCAGCGCCGCGCCCATCGGCTCGGCCGGATCGAGAAAGCGCTGCCAGGTCACGGCGCTGGTCTCGGCGGCGATCTCGGTCATGTAGAAACGCTGGTAGCCCTGCCACAGCGGCAGCCAGGCGGCGTGGTCGGCGGCGCTGACGGGACGGATCTCGAGGCTCATGGCTTCCCTCCTGGTTGGCGTGAGGCGTCAGTCGCTCATCTCACCACAGAGATCGCGCGCCAGCCAGTGCTCCACCTCGGCCGGCGCCAGCCCGGCGCCGAGCAGGGCGAACAGCTTGCCCAGCGCCGCCTCGCGGGTCATGCCGCCGCAGGACACCAGACCGGCCTCGGCCAGGCGGCTGCCGGCGGCGTACACGCCGAACTCGACATGCCCCTGCGGGCACTGGCTGATCGCCGCCAGCACCACGCCGCGGGCGTGCGCCTCGTCCAGGACCGCCAGCAGCTCGGCGTCGCCGGCCGGGCCGGTGCCGCTGCCGTAGCATTCCAGCAGCAGCCCCTGCACACCGCTGCCCAACAGGGCGCGCAGATGGGCGGCCTGCAGCGCCGGGTGCAGCGGCAGCACGGCCAGATTGGTCGCCCACCGCGGCTGGCGATAGTCGATGCGTGCGTCGATGGCGGCGCGCTCGGCCTGGCGCCGACGCGGCAGCACCTGGAAGGCGTCGAAGGCGTCGCTGCGCAGCTTGGAGCAGCGCGCGCCGTGCAGCAGCTGGCCGTTGAAGTACAGGTGCACGCCCGGCGCCACACCGCGCCGCAACGCGCGCATGGCACCGAACAGGTTGGGCCAGGCGTCGCCACCGGCCACGCCGGCCGGCTGCATGGCGCCGGTCAGCAGCACCGGCACGCCCAGGCCGAGCAGCAAGAAGCTCAGCGCCGCGGCGCTGTAGGCCAGGGTGTCGGTGCCGTGCAGCACCAGCACGGCATCATGGCCGTCGACCTCGACGGCGGCGACTATGGCGTCGCGCAGGGCCAGCCAGTGGCCCGGGTTCATGTTGGCGCTGTCGATCAGCGGCAGCAGCTCGCGAAACTGCCACTGCGGCAGCTCGCCCTGCGCCTCCTCGGCCTGCTGCGCACGCATCCGCGCCTCGAAGCCGGAGGCCGGCGCCAGGCCCGCTTCGCTCATCTGCATGCCAATGGTGCCGCCGGTGTACAGCACCAGCAGTTTCTCAGGGGTCGCCATGGACTCTCCTCGCAAATCACGGGCAAAAGAAAGGGGGCCTTGGCCCCCTCCTTCCTTGCTTGGGTCAACTCAACGCTGGTGCACCCGGTCGCCGATCTCGGCCGGGTCCGCGGCGACGACGGGCTTGGCCGCCTGGCCGGTCCACACCGCCGGGTCGAGGTCCAGGTCGGCGAACTGCTTGGCGTCGAATACCGGCGACTCTACACCAGCCTTGATCTGGCTGTCGTAGTCGCGCATCAGGCGCAGGCCGACCTTGAACAGCAGCGCCAGGGCCACCAGGTTGCAGATGGCCAGCAGGCCCATGGTGACGTCGGCGAAGGCGAACACGGTGCCCAGGTCCTGCACCGAGCCCCACAGCACCAGGCACACCACCAGCACGCGGTAGACGATGACCGGCGTGCGCTTCTGGCTGAAGAAGCCGAGGGCGTTCTCGCCGAGGTAGTAGTTGTAGATCAGAGTGGTGAAGACGAACAGCAGCAGCGCCAGGCTGACGAACACCCGGCCCCACTCGCCGACCACGGCCGCCAGGGCGGTCTGGGTCAGGACCACGCCGGCCATTTCGCCGCCCGGCTGATAGACGCCGGAGAGCAGGATGATCAGCGCGGTGCTGGTGCACACCAGCAGGGTGTCGATGAACACGCTGAGCGACTGCACGATGCCCTGCGCGGCCGGGTGCTTGACCTCGGCCACCGCGGCCACGTTCGGCGCGCTGCCGAGGCCCGCTTCGTTGGAGAACAGGCCGCGCTTGACGCCCATCATGATCGCCGCGCCGATGCCGCCGGCGAAGGCCGGCTCCAGGCCGAAGGCGCTCTTGACGATCAGGGCGAATACCGCCGGCACCTCGGGCAGGTTCAGGCCGATCACCACCAGCGCCATGCCGATGTAGGAGAAGGCCATCACCGGCACCAGCACGTCGGCCATGCTGGCGATGCGCTTGATGCCGCCGAAGATGATCAGGCCGATCACCGCGGTCAGGATCAGGCCGCTGACGATGGTGGGCAGGCCGAAGGTGTCGTGCAGCGAGCTGGCCACGGTGAAGGACTGCACGGCGTTGAAGCCGAAGCCGAAGGTCACCAGCAACAGGATCGACACCACGATGCCCAGCCAGCGCTGGCCGAGGCCGTGCTGGATGTAGAAGGCCGGGCCGCCGCGGTAGCTGCCGTCGGCTTCGCGGCGCTTGTACAGCTGCGCCAGGGAGCACTCGAAGTAGCTGGTGGCCATGCCGACCAGGGCCACGACCCACATCCAGAAGATCGCGCCGGGGCCGCCGAGCATGATCGCCACCGACACGCCGGCGATGTTGCCGGCGCCGACGCGGCCGGCCACCGAGAGCATCAGTGCCTGGAACGAGCTGAGCTGGCCGGGCTGACGCTGGAAGGCCTCGGCGAAGATGCGGAACATGCTGCTGAAGTAGCGGAACTGGACGAAACGCGAGGCGACGGTGAAGTACAGGCCGAGACCGATCAGCATCACGATCAGCAGCTTGCTCCAGATAAGGTCGTTGAGAAGATCGAGCATGGGAGGCTTTCTCTCTTGTTGTTCTGAATGGGAATGCAGCCCCGCCGGGCGGCTGGCGAATGGTTGGCGATAGGGGCCTTGCCAGACAATTTCGCGGGTCGCGGCAACCTGACGCGAGTTGATGCTAGAATCGCGTCACTTGCATCAGCCGGTACGCCCCCATGTCCGATGCCCTCGGCGCCAACCTGAAACTGCTGTGCAGCCACTACCGCTCGATCGCCGAGGTGTGCCGCAAACTGTCGCTCAACCGCGCCCAGTTCAACCGCTACCTGGCCGGGCAGAGCCGGCCGACCGCGCACAACCTCAAGCGCATCTGCGACTTCTTCGGCGTCGAACCCTTCGAGCTGGCCATGCCGAGCGAGCAGTTCGCCCGCCTGGTCGGTGCACGCAGCCCCGACGCTCAGGCGCAGGCCGGCAGCGACCCGCTGCTGGAACTGTTCGAGCCGCTGCGCCAGCAGGCCAGCCCGATGGGCCGCTACTGCGGCTACTACTTCGAGTACTCCAACTGCATGTCGGTGCCGGGCCAGGTGCTGCTGTCGCTGGTGCACCTGCGCGAGGAGCGCGGCAACTACCTGTTCGAGCGCCAGGAACGCCAGGAGCGTCAGGAACGCACCCGCGGCGGCGCCGAGGACTGGGTGCGCTGCCGCTACCTGGGCGCGGCCTTCTACCTGCAGGACCGGCTGTTCCTCATCGACTACGAGTCGCTGACCGGCAACGAGATCAGCCAGACCATCCTCATCCCCAGCTTCAAGAGCCGCATCACCCGCCTCAACGGCATCAAGACCGGGGTGTCCAGCGGCGACCGGCGCACCCCGGCCTGCACCCGGGTGGTCTGGCAATACCTGGGCAACGAGATCAACCGGGTCAACGCCTACCGCCAGCTGATGCTCTACGCCCCGGACGACGCGCGGATCGACGATGATATCCGCCAGCGCCTGTCCGGCACCCAGCTGCACGACGGCCTGTTCGTGCTGGAATAACACGGCGCCATGCGGTGATGGCCAGGATCAGCCAGGGCAGTGGCCAGCTGGCGTGGATAAGGGGTGCGCACGCCACACCCTGCAATGCGCCGGCAAAAAAAAGGGATGGCCGAGGCCATCCCTGAGGAGCGAGGCTGGTGAGGCCTCCTATGAAAATCGTCGTTCAGGCCGCGTTGTCGCTGTTGTAGACGTCGCGATCCAGCTCCTGCTCGCTGCTGCCCACCAGGGTGGTGGTCATCAGGTCGCCGGCGACGTTGACCGTGGTGCGCGCCATGTCGAGGATGCGGTCGATGCCGGCGATCAGCGCCACGCCTTCCAGCGGCAGGCCGACCGAGGTCAGCACCAGGCCGAGCATGATCAGGCCCGCGCCGGGCACGCCGGCGGTGCCGATCGAGGCCAGGGTGGCGGTGAGGATGATCATCAGGTACTGACCGGCATTCAGGTCGACGCCGAAGGCCTGGGCGATGAACAGCGCCAGCACGCCCTGGTAGATGGCGGTGCCGTCCATGTTGATGGTGGCACCCACCGGCAGCACGAAGCCGGCCACGCCCTGCGACACACCGAGGTTCTTGCGCGCGCATTCGATGGACACCGGCAGGGTGCCGGCGCTGCTCGAGGTGCTGAAGGCCACCGCCAGCGCCGGGGCGATGCCCTGGAAGAAGCGCAGCGGGCTGAGGCGCGCCAGGCCGCCGATCAGGCCTCCGTAGACCAGCAGCATATGGGCGATGCTGGCCAGGTAGATCACCCCGATCACGCTCGCCAGCGGCAGCAGCACCTCGATGCCGTGGGCGGCGACCACGCCGGCGATCAGCGCGAACACGCCGATGGGCGCCAGGCGCATCACCAGGTCGGTGAGCTTGTAGAACACCTCGGCCAGGCTGTCGAACAGCTTGACCGCCGGCGCCGCCTTGTCGCCGATCAGGTTCATGCTCACGCCCAGGGCGATGGCGAACACGATGATCTGCAGGATGTTGCCCTCGGCGAAGGCGGTGACCGGGTTGGTCGGCACCAGGCCCACCAGGATCTGCACCAGCGAGGGCGCCTGCTTGGCCTCTTCGCTGCCGCTGGCGACCATGTGCATGCCCTCGCCGGGGCTGAACAGGGCGCCGAACGCCAGGCCGATGCTCACCGCGAAGGCGGTGGTGATCAGGTAGATGGCGATGGTCTTGACGCTGATGCGGCCGAGCTTGGCGCTGTCGCTCATGGCGGTGATGCCCGCCACCAGGGAGACGAACACCAGCGGCACGATCAGCATCTTGATCGCATTGAGGAACAGCGCGCCGATTGGCGCCAGCGCCTGGGCGCCGCTCTTGAACAGCATGCCGACGGCGACACCGAGGGCCAGACCGACGAGGATCTGCTGCCACAGCGGCACGCGCGCAAGGAGGGAGAGGGAAGCGGTATTGCTCTGACTCATGGTTATCACCCGGATTGTCGTTGTTGTGGGGCCGTCTGTGCGGCCTTGAGCGGTGCCGCCCGGCAGGCTAGGGCGGAAAGCAACGCGCCGCACTCGAACGAGGGCGGCGCGGGTGTTGCCAGGAAGATCAGCCCTGCAGCGGAACCAGGCGCGGGGCGATCATGTTCTCGGGGCGCAGGATGTCGGCCAGGGTGGCCTCGTCCAGCAGCTGCTCCTCGCGCACCAGCTCCAGCACGCCGCGCCCGCTGTCCAGGGCGACCTTGGCGATGCGGGTGGCGTTCTCGTAGCCGATGTAGGGGTTGAGCGCGGTGATCAGGCCGATGGAGTTCTCCATCAGCGCACGGCAATGCGCCTCGTTGGCGGTGATGCCGTCGATGCACAGCTCGCGCAGCATGTCCATGGCGCGGGTCAGCAGGCGGATCGAGTCGAAGATCTTGTAGGCGATCAAGGGCTCCATCACGTTGAGCTGCAGCTGGCCGCCCTCGGCCGCCATGGTCAGCGCCAGGTCGTTGCCGATCACTTCGAAGGCCACCTGGTTGACCGCCTCGGGGATCACCGGGTTGACCTTGCCCGGCATGATCGAGCTGCCCGGCTGACGCGGCGGCAGGTTGATCTCGTTGATCCCGGTGCGCGGGCCGCTGGACAGCAGGCGCAGGTCGTTGCAGATCTTCGACAGCTTGACCGCGGTGCGCTTGAGCATGCCGGAGAACAGCACGAAGGCGCCCATGTCGCTGGTGGCCTCGATCAGGTCGGCCGCCGGCACCACCGGGTGGCCGCTGATGATGGCCAGGCGCTTGACCGCCAGGGCCTGGTATTTCGGGTCGGCGTTGATGCCGGTGCCGATCGCGGTACCGCCCAGGTTGACTTCGGTGAGCAGGGTCGGCGCCAGCAGTTTCAAGTGCTGCAGGTCTTCACCGAGGGTGGTGGCGAAGGCGCGGAATTCCTGGCCGAGGGTCATCGGCACGGCGTCCTGCAGCTGGGTGCGACCCATCTTCAGCACGTGGCCAAACTCCAGACCCTTGGCGGCGAACGACTGGATCAGCTTGTCCAGCGCACCGAGCAGGCTGTCGTGGCCGAGCAGCAGGCCGAGGCGGATGGCGGTCGGGTAGGCGTCGTTGGTCGACTGCGCCATGTTCACGTCGTTGTTCGGGTGCAGGTGCTGGTACTGGCCCTTCTCAAAGCCCATGGCCTCCAACGCGATGTTGGCGATGACCTCGTTGGCGTTCATGTTGGTCGAGGTGCCGGCGCCGCCCTGAATCATGTCGACCACGAACTGCTCGTGGAACTCGCCCTGGATGATGCGTGCGCAGGCGGTGCTGATCGCCGTGTGCTTGGCGGCGGACAGATGACCCAGTTCGCGGTTGGCGTCAGCCGAAGCCTGCTTGACCATGGCCAGGCCGATCACCAGCTTCGGGTAATGCGACAGCGGCACGCCGGACAGGCGGAAGTTCTGCACGGCGCGCAGGGTCTGGATGCCGTAATAGGCATCGGCGGGGACTTCGAGGGTGCCGAGCAGGTCTTTTTCGACGCGAACAGATGCAGCAGAGGACATGATGGGGATGGCTCTTGGGAAATGCGGCGAGTGCCGCGATGCCCATAGAATATGGGCTCAGCCACTAGCTCGGCCAATGCCGTTGCTTGCTGCCCTATGCACAATCGGCATAATGTCGGTGTGACTGCGGGATGGCGACAAACGTAGGGTGGGTTAGCCGCATGCTGCCATTGGCGAACATCACCTCGTTCGAAACGCGGCGTAACCCACCATCGGCGCAACGTGATCCATCGCCTGGTGGGTTACGCGAGGCACCACGGCAGCTGCGTCTGCCGAACCGCGTTCAGCGTCGCTAACCCACCCTACGCCTCGTGCAAGCCTCGGAAGCCTACGATGAACCTGGAAACCAAATGGCTGGAGGACTTTATCGTCCTGGCCGCCACCCGCAGCTTCTCCCAGGCCGCGGAAAAGCGCTTCGTCACCCAACCGGCCTTCAGCCGACGTATCCGCAGCCTGGAAGGCATGCTCGGCCTGACCCTGGTCGACCGCTCCTGCACGCCCGTCGAACTCACCGAAGCCGGCCGGCTGTTTCTGGTCACCGCGCGCAGCCTGGTCGAACAGCTCGGCGAAGTGGTGCGCCACCTGCACAACCTGGAAGGTCAGCAGGGCGAGATGCTGTCGATTGCCGCCGCCCACTCGCTGACCCTGGGCTTCTTCCCCGAATGGATCGCCCGCCTGCGCCGCGAAGGCCTGCCACTGACCACCCGACTGGTGGCGACCAACGTCGGCGAAGCGGTGCACTCGCTGCGTGAAGGCGCCTGCGACCTGATCCTCGCCTACTACGACCCGGACGCCGCACTGCAGATGGACCCGGAGATCTTCCCCTCGCTGCACCTGGGCACCACCTCCATGCTGCCGGTGTGCGCGGTCGGCGAGGCCGGCGCGCCGCTGTTCGACCTCGACGGCGGGCAGAGCGTGCCTCTGCTGGCCTACAGCGCCGGTGCCTTCCTCGGTCGCTCGGTCAACCTGCTGCTGCGCCAGCGCGCGCTGCGCTCGACCACGGTGTACGAGACCGCCATGGCCGACAGCCTCAAGAGCATGGCCCTGCAGGGCATGGGCGTGGCCTGGGTGCCACGGCTGTCGGTCACCGCCGAACTGGCCCGTGGCGAACTGGCGATCTGCGGCGGCGAGCACTGGCAGATCCCGCTGGAAATCCGCCTGTACCGCTGCGCCCTGGTGCGCAAGGCCGCGGTGCGCCTGCTGTGGCGCAAGCTGGAGGGTGGCCTGGCCATGTAGGTGTTCGGGGGTGCGCGCGGCGCACCCTACGCCGCCGTGCAGCTCGGGCTTGCCGCGGCGCCCAGTTGGCCATCCAGAAACTCCAGCACCCGCCGCGCATAGGCCTCCGGCTGGGCGACATAGGCCAGGGTATGGTCGGCACCCGGCACCTGCCAGAACTCGCACTGGGTGGCGGCGGTCAGCGCCGCGTGCAGTTGCTGGCCGTCCTCGAGCGGGGTGTGGCGATCCTCCTCGCCGTAGATCAGCAGCAGCGGCGGGCGGCCGACCAGGCGCTGCGCGGCATGCAGCGGGCGCAGGCGACGTTCGCCGGCCGGATAGAGCAGGCGGCTGAGCTGGATGCCCAGGCGCGGCAGCGGATAGGGCCGCCAGAAGTGCAGCAGGGTGGGGAAGGCCGACTCCAGCACCGCCGCCTTGAACGGATGCCGCGCCAGCGCCAGGGCGCACAAGCCCATGGCCGCGCCCATCGAGGCGCCGAGCAGCGCCACCGGCAGGTCCGGGTAGCGCGCCTGCAGCGCCTGCCCGGCGGCGAGCACATCGAGCGGGTAGTCCATGGTGGTGGAACTGCTCTCGCCGAAGCCGTTGAGGTCGAACAGCATCACGTGATAACCGGCCGCGCGCAGCAGTTCGGCGTGCCCGTGCTTGAGCCAGAAGCCCTTGGCCGCGGTGCCCATCGGGTGACACAGCAGCACCGCGCCGCGCACCTGCCCCGCGCGCGCCTCGCCCAGCAGCGCGGCCAGGCTGGCACCCGATTCGCTGGCCAGCGCCAGGCGCTGCCAGCGCGCGGCATCGACCTGCTCGGGCCAGCGCCAGGGCTTCATGAAGCGCCCGAAAAAGGGTTTTTTGAAGAGCCGGTAGGCTGTATGTTTCATCGCCGCTGTTCTCCTGCCTGATGGGTCGCGGGCCGCCAGTGGCGCCCGGGTGAGGCCATGCTAGGAAGCGCAGCGGCGCCTCACCATGGGCAAAAACGACCAATAACAGGCGGATAATTCCGCCAGCGGGGCGGGAAGGATGAAGGTCACGGTGTTGATGGCCGAGCGCTGCTCGGCCACCAGCGTCTCGGCGGCGCTGGAGTTTCTCGAATGCGCCAACGTGCTGCAGCGCTTTCTCACCGGCGCCCCGGCGGCGACCCCGTTCGAGGTGCACAGCGCCTCCCTCGACGGCGCCCCGGTCGAGTGCACCGGCGGCCTGCGCCTGACCCCGCAGCGGGCGCTGAGCGAGGTGCCGCACAGCGATCTGGTGATAGTGCCCGGCTTCATGTTCAACATCCTCGCCGTGCTGCCGGCCCTGGAGCCGCTGAGCGCCTGGCTGCGCGAGCGCCATGCGCAGGGCAGCTACATCGCCAGCATGTGCACCGGCGCCTTCGTCACCGCCCAGGCCGGCCTGCTCGACGGTCGCCGCGCCACCACCCACTGGATCTTCAGCGAGCAGTTCGCCCGGCGTTTTCCGCGGGTGCTGCTGCAGGCCGAACGCAGCGTCACCGACGACGGCCAGCTGCTGTGCTCGGCCGGCTCGACCACCGGCAGCGACCTGCTGCTGCACATCATCCGCCGCTTCGCCTCACCGCAGCTGGCCATCGAGTGTTCGAAGAAGCTCCTGGTCGACAGCGCCGAGCGCCTGCAAACGCCCTACATGAGCGCCTCGTTCAACAAGGCGCACCAGGACGCAGAGGTGCTCAGGGTGCAGATCTGGCTGGAGAAGCACAGCGCCGAGCGCATCGTCCTCGACGAGGTCGCCGCGCGCTTCGCCCTGAGCCCGCGCAATCTGATCCGCCGCTTCAAGGACGCCACCGGGCAGACGCCGGTGCAGTACCTGCAGAGCCTGCGGCTGGAGCGGGCAAAGCACCTGCTGGAGGCCAGCCAGGAGCACTTCGAGCGCATCACCCAGCAGGTCGGCTACGAGGACGGCAGTTCCTTCCGCCGTCTGTTCAAGGAGCGCGTCGGCCTGTCGCCGGGCGCCTACCGGCGACGCTTCAACCGGCCGGCCTGAACGCCCCGCCAGCGGGGCGCCCGGTCGCCGCTCACTTGCCGGACTTGATCGAGGTCCAGGCCCGCGTACGCACCCGCTCGATCTTCTGCGGCAGCGGCTGCACCACGTACAGCGACTTCTGCAGCTCGGGCGTCGGCGTCAGGTCGGCGTCGGCGGCAATCGCCTTGCCCACCAGCTGCATGCCCGGCACGTTGGGGTTGGGGTAGCCGAGAAAATCGCTGATCGGCGCGATCACCTGGGGTTCGAGCAGGTGGTTGATGAAGGCATGGGCCTCGTCGACGTTCTGCGCGCTCTTGGGAATGGCCCAGGTGTCGAACCAGATCGGCGCGCCTTCCTTGGGCAGGCGCCAGTTGATCACCACGCCGTTGCCGGCTTCCTTGGCGCGGTTGGCGAACTGGTAGAAGCTGCCGGAGTAGCCGATGGCCACGCAGATGTCGCCGTTGGCGATGTCGGTCATGTACTTGGCCGAATGGAAGTAGGCCACGTAGGGGCGCACCTTGAGCAGCAGCTCGGTGACCTTGTCGTAGTCGGCCGGGTTGCTGCTGTTGGGGTCGAGGCCCAGGTAGTGCAGGGCGATGGGGATGATCTCGGTGGGCGAGTCGAGCATGGCCACGCCGCAGGATTTCAGCTTCTCCATGTACTCGGGCTTGAACACCAGGTCCCAGCTGTTGACCGGGGCGTCTTCGCCGAGCGCGGCCTTGACCTTGTCCGGGTTGTAGCCGAGCAGCACGGTGCCGTACATGTAAGGCACGCCGTACTGGTTGCCCGGGTCGTTCTTCTCCAGCAGGCCAAGCAGCACCGGGTCGAGGTTCTTCCAGTTGGGCAGCTTGGACTTGTCCAGCGGCATGAACACGCCGGCCCTGATCTGGGTTTCGAGGAACTGGTTGGAGGGGATCACCAGGTCGTAGCCGGAGTTGCCGGTGAGCAGCTTGGCCTCCAGCGCCTCGTTGGTCTCGAAGGTGTCCCAGGTCAGCTGGATGCCGGACGCTTTCTGGAAGTCCTTGGGCACCGACGGCAGGATGTAGTCGGCCCAGTTGTACACGCGCAGCTCCTTGGCCTGCAGCGCGCCGCTGAGCAGGGTGGCGCCGCACAGGGCCGCGCCGAGCAGGTGTTTGATGGTTTTCATCGATTCTCACCCCTGAAATGTTGCTCTTGTTTGGCAGGTTCTTGATCGCTGACGAGGCGCCATTCAGGCGCCCTCGAAGCCTTCCAGCACGTTGACTGCGTTGACCCCGATGGCCTCCACCGCGTAGCCACCCTCCATGACGAACAGTGTGGGCAGACCGAGCGCGGCGATGCGCCGGCCCATGGCCAGGTAGTCCGGGCTGTCGAGCTTGAACTGCGAGATCGGGTCTTCCAGGTAGGTGTCGACGCCGAGCGACACCACCAGCACCTCGGCACCGTACTCGGCGATGCGCCGGCAGGCCTGCTCCAGCGCCTGGTTCCACACCTCCCAGGAACTGCCCATGGGCAGCGGGTAGTTGTGGTTGCAGCCCTCGCCGGCGCCCTCGCCGTGCTCGTCGGCGTAACCGAGGAAAAACGGGAACTCCTCGGCCGGGTCGCCGTGGATCGAGGCGAACAGCACGTCGCCGCGGCGGTAGAAGATGTCCTGGGTACCGTTGCCATGGTGGTAGTCGACGTCGAGGATGGCCACCTTGCTGCGGCCCTGGTCGATAAAGGCCTGGGCGGCGATGGCGGCGTTGTTCAGGTAACAGTAGCCGCCCATCAGATCGCCGGCGGCGTGGTGGCCCGGCGGCCGGCACAGGGCGAAGGCGCTGCGCGCGCCATTGGCGATCTCGGCCTGGGCACTGAGCGCCACCTGCGCGGCGCTGTAGGCGGCCTGCCAGGTGCCGGCGGTGATCGGCGCGCCACCGTCGAAGCTGTAGTAGCCGAGCTGGCCGTGCAGGTCGTTGGGGATGATCCGGCGCAGGGTGCGCGCCGGCCAGGTGAAGGGCAGCAGGTCGCCCTGGCCGCCCTGTTCCTGCCAGCGCGCCCAGGCACCCTGGAAGAACTCCAGGTAGGCCTTGCTGTGGATGCGCTCGATGGGCGCCAGGCCGAAGTCCTTGGGCGCGCGGACGTCGCCGAGCTGGCGATTCTTCACGCGGGCCAGAATGTGGTCGGCGCGCTGCGGCTTCTCGAAGCAGGGCATCAGCTGGCCGTCGATCAGCTCGCACTTGCCGTGGTGCAGGTGGTGGTCGTCGCTGTAGTAGGTGAGCATGCGAGGCGGCTCCGGGCTTGTTGTTGTGCCGCAATTGTTCGCCCGCCGCGCCCCGGCGGAAAACGCTGGCAACGGCCAAAAGGGGATCGAAATGGCCAAACTGCGCTGGCCCTGCCGTCGTAGCCCGGATGCAATCCGGGAATGCCTGACACCCTGTCCCCGGATTGCGGCCAGGGTGCGCCATGCGCGCCGATTGGTTCCAGGTGGATGACGCTCTTCTCATCCACCTTCCTTCACATGGCCCTGGTGGATGGATAAAGCGCCATCCACCCTACGCGCGAAAGCGACTCGGCGGCACGCCGCTCCAGCGCTGGAAGGCATGACGAAAGCTGGCGGTCTCGCTGAAGCCGAGCGCCTCGGCGATGCGGTACACCGGCCAGTCCTGCTGGCCGAGCAGGGCCTTGGCGCGCTCGAAGCGCAGTTCGTCGAGCAGGCCCTGGTAGCTGGTACCCAGCTCCTGCAGGTGGCGGCGCAGGGTGCGTGGCGAGCAGTGCAGCTGCTGCGCCAGCGCCTCCAACCCCGGCGGCGTGGCCAACTGCGCGGCGAGCGCCTGGCGCACCCGCTCCAGCCAGGCCTGACGGCTGGTGAATTCGGCGTTCTGCCGGCGGCAGCGCTCGACCACCTCGCAGTGGGTCACCGGGTCGGCCAGCGGCAGGCGCCGAGTCAGCAGTTCGGCGGGAAAGGCGAAGGCATTGCGCGCGGCGTCGAAGCCCAGCGGGCAGTCGAAGCTCAGCCCGTAGCGCGCCACATAGGCCGGGCGGGCATGGCGGAACTCGGCGCGGGCCAGCGGCAGCGGCCGGCCGAGCAGCTCGTCGCCGATCAGCTTGAGCGAGGCCAGGCACATCTCCACGTTGAACACCTCCAGTTCGGCGGCGTCGCGGTAGTCGCCGGCGCTGACCCAGGCCAGGCCGTCCGCCACTTGCAGTTGCAGGTCGAAGTAGGTGCCGAGCAGCGCCGGGTACTGCAGCAGCAGGCGCCAGGCGTCACCAAAGGTGGCAGCCGAGAGCGCGGCGTAACCGAGCAGGCCGTAGGACGACACATGCAGGCTGCGCCCCAGCTCCAGGCCGAGGTCGGCGCGCAGGGCCAGGGCATTGGCGCACACCTGCAGCTCCTGCACCCGGGTGATGCGCGCCCCGCCATTGCCCGGCTCGTCCGCGGCGATGCCGCTGCCTGCGAGCAGCCGGGGGATCAGCTCGGGCTGCGCGGCGAAGCGTTGCAGGATCAGGGCGACCACGTGCAGGGTGGTCAGGTGGGCGTGCAGCATGGGGGTTTCCGTCTTCGCAGGTCAGCGAAAGAACGCAAGAAGCATGCCGCGGTACGGCGGGCCCTGCCCGCCAGTGGCGATCAGCGGTTGCGCAGAATCGCGTTGATGAAGTCGCCCTGGTTCGGCTCGTCCTTGCGCGTGGTGAACAGCAGCTGGCCGTTTTCCTCGCGCAGCTTCATCGCCTCGCCGAAGCGGCATTCGACGCCCTTGATACTGCGCGCCTCGGCCTTATACGGCGCGGCACGCTCGCACAGGTAGGCGATCTGCCTGACCACCTCGCCGCAGAAGTGCGGCACGCTCAGGCTCATCAGCCGCTCGTCGTCGATAGCGTTCCAGTCCACCCGGGTCGCCAGCGGCGTGTCGCAGGCCTGCGAGGCCTCGCGGTCCATCTGCTGCAGGCGCTGGCTGTAGTCCTGCAGGCGCTTCTTGCGGTCGAAGGCGGCGAAGCGCGCCTGCAGTCCGGCCCTTTCCTGGCGCTGGTAGAGCGCCAGCAGCTCGTCGAGGTTCAGCGCCTGGGTCTGCGCCTGGTCGTAGCCCAGCTCGAAACCCGGGGTGTCCGGCAGGTTGAGCTGGTAGCTCTCGCCGCCCCAGGCACGGCGGCGGTTGAGCAGGTTGTAGTCGCGGCCGTCGAGGCGAATGCCGTAGTCGCGCTGCTCGTGGCCCAGCTCGCGCACCTGGGTGAGGAACACCACCTCGTCGAGCGGATGGTTGATGCCCTTGACCTGCACCAGAGCCTGCTTGCCGTCAGCGGTCGGGGCAAGGATCAGGCTGACGCCCTGGCCGGCGTCGAACGCCTGCGGGTGCTTGGCCAGGTCCAGGGCGGCGACCTGCAGCGACAGCAGGCACAGGGCAACGAACGAAACAGGCTGCTTCATGGCGATACGTCCTTGTACGGGTGCAGAGTGCGCAGTATAGACCGCGGCGCCGCCGCGGTCGGCGCAGGCTAGAACTGCAGCACCAACCGCCCCGATCTGGTCGCCGCGCATGCGCGCGAAGATGGCGTTGATATCGTCCAGCCTGTCAGCCTGCACCGTGGCCTTGACCAGGCCCTCGCCGGCGAAGTCCAGCGCCTCCTGCAGATTGGCCCGGGTGCCGACGATGGAGCCAGTGATGCCGATGGCCTTGAGCACCACGAGAAAGATCGGCGCGGGGAAGTCGCCCGGCGGGGCACGCCGGCATTGCTGCAGAGCAAGGTTCGGGTGGCTTTCCCCCGCTGCCACAGCTTGCATGACAAACGGTCATGGCCAGTGCCCGCCAGCCGCGGCTTTGCGTTATACTGCGCGGCCTTCGGCCGGCTGCACCCGGCCACCTGTCGCTCACAAGCCACGCCGGTTCTCCCGCGTGGCTTGTTGGTTTTTGACGCGCCGACCGGCGCCGATAGTTAACGCGCCGCAAGGCGCCGATATTTGCCGCGCCGCAAGGCGCCCGATAGAGAGGCACGACGATGAGCGCACTGGTTGGCGTGATCATGGGCTCCAAGTCCGATTGGTCCACCCTTAGCCACACCGCCGAGATGCTGGACAAGCTGGGCATCCCCTACGAGGTCAAGGTGGTCTCCGCCCACCGCACCCCGGACCTGCTGTTCCAGTATGCCGAACAGGCCGAGGAACGCGGCATCCAGGTGATCATCGC
Source organism: Pseudomonas sp. AOB-7 (assembly GCF_003696305.1). Lineage (GTDB taxonomy): Bacteria > Pseudomonadota > Gammaproteobacteria > Pseudomonadales > Pseudomonadaceae > Aquipseudomonas. The sequence continues at coordinate 176,508 of NZ_RFFK01000009.1, forward strand.
CGGCGCCGGCGGCGCCGCCCACCTGCCGGGCATGTGCGCGGCCAAGACCCACCTGCCGGTGCTCGGCGTGCCGGTGCAGTCGTCGATGCTCTCGGGCGTCGACTCGCTGCTGTCGATCGTGCAGATGCCGGCCGGCATCCCGGTCGCCACCCTGGCCATCGGCAAGGCCGGCGCGGTCAATGCCGCCCTGCTCGCCGCCAGCATCCTCGGCCACCAGCACCCGCAGTTCCACGCGGCGCTCAAGCAGTTCCGCGACGAGCAGACCGAGACCGTGCTGAGCAACCCGGACCCGCGCGAGGCCTGATGCGATGAAGATCGGAGTAATAGGCGGCGGCCAGCTGGGCCGCATGCTGGCCCTGGCCGGCACCCCGCTGGGGATGAACTTCGCCTTCCTCGACCCGGCGCCGGACGCCTGCGCCCAGGCCCTCGGCGAACATATCCGCGCCGACTACGGCGACCAGGATCATCTGCGCCAGCTGGCCGACGAGGTCGACCTGGTCACCTTCGAGTTCGAGAGCGTGCCGGCCGAGACCGTGGCCTTCCTCTCCCAGTTCGTGCCGGTCTACCCCTCGGCCGAGGCGCTGCGCATCGCCCGCGACCGCTGGTTCGAAAAATCCATGTTCAAGGACCTGGGCATCCCCACGCCGGACTTCGCCGACATCCAGTCGCAGGCCGACCTCGATGCCGCGGTGGCCGCCATCGGTCTGCCGGCGGTGCTCAAGACCCGCACCCTGGGCTACGACGGCAAGGGCCAGAAGGTCCTGCGCAAGCCCGAGGACGTGACTGGCGCCTTCGCCGAACTGGGCAGCGTGCCGTGCATCCTCGAGGGCTTCGTGCCCTTCACCGGCGAGGTGTCGCTGATCGCCGTGCGCGCCCGCGACGGCGAGACGCGCTTCTACCCGCTGGTGCACAACCGCCACGACAGCGGCATCCTCGCCCTCTCGGTGGCCAGCAGCGCACACCCGCTGCAGGCGCTGGCCGAGGACTATGTCGGCCGCGTGCTGACCAAGCTCGACTACGTCGGCGTGCTGGCCTTCGAGTTCTTCGAGGTGGACGGCGGCCTCAAGGCCAACGAGATCGCCCCGCGCGTGCACAACTCCGGGCACTGGACCATCGAAGGCGCCGAGTGCAGCCAGTTCGAGAACCACCTGCGTGCCGTCGCCGGCCTGCCGCTGGGCTCCACCGCCAAGCTGGGCGAGAGCGCCATGCTCAACTTCATCGGCACGGTACCGGCGGTAAGCGACGTGGTGGCGATCAAGGACTGCCATCTGCACCACTACGGCAAGGCGTTCAAGGTCGGCCGCAAGGTTGGCCACGCCACCCTGCGCAGCGCCGACCGCGCCAGTCTCGACACCGGCATCGCGGCCGTCGAAGCGCTGATCGCCAAGGGCTGAAACGGCGATTGGCGACTAAGCTCTTGGACGACGGCCGTCGTCCAAGAGCCCCCTCCATGAAGCGCCTGCTCGCCCTGCTGCCCCTGCTGTTCGCCATGACCGGCGTCGCTGCACAGGAGGTGCTGCGCGTCGATTTCCGCGAACGCCCGCCGGAGATGCGCGCCGTCGACGGCCTGCCCAGCGGCCCGCTGATCAGCGTGCTGGAAACCGCCGCACAACGCCTCGGCGTGCGCCTGCACTGGCGCCAGGCGCCCTTCCTGCGCAGCCTCGACGACCTGCGCTCGGGGCGCGTCGACCTGGTACCGCGGGTGCTGCTCACCGAGCAGCGCCGCGCCTATATCCACTACCTGCCGAGCATTGGCAGCCAGCGCCTGAACGTGCGCTTTATCGTCCGCCCGGGACGCGAAGCCGAACTGGCGCGCTACGCCGACCTGTACCAGCAGAACCTGGGGGTCAAACGCGGCACCGCCTATTTCGAGCCGTTCGACAGCGACGACCGACTCGGTCGCGTCTACGCCAGCGACGACGCGCAGCTCGCGGCGATGTTCCGCGCCGGCCGCCTGGACGCCCTGGCCATTCTCGACCCGGCGGCCATCGAGGCGCAGTTCGCCGCGATGAAGTTTCGCGACTACAGCTACGCGCAGTACGCCCACGAACAGCTGCTCGGCAACCACTTCGGTGCCTCGCTCAAGCGCTACCACAGCGACCACCGCGCCCTCTACGAACGCCTGGGCGAGGAACTCCAGCGCATGCGCGACCAGGGCGAAGTCAGCCTGATCTACCACCGTTACGGCGTACCGGCGCCGGACATGGCGAACTGACAGCGCCTCGCGCCTGTCTCATGCACCGTCTGCCGCACGCGCGGCGCCCCTCAAGGAGAAACGCCACATGGGTATCATCGGCACCATCTTCATCGGCCTGATCGTCGGCCTGATCGCCCGCTTCCTCAAGCCGGGCGACGACAGCATGGGCTGGATCATGACCATCCTGCTCGGCATCGGCGGCTCCATCGCCGCCACCTACGGCGGCCAGGCGCTGGGCATTTACCAGGCCGGCCAGGCGGCCGGTTTCGTCGGCGCGGTGATCGGCGCCGTCGTTCTGCTGATAATCTACGGCGCCATCAAGAAGGGCTAAGCGCTCCTCTGCAGGAGCCGGTTGGCCGGCGATGTTGCCGTCAACAATCGCCCGCTTGGCCGGCTCTGGCTTTTCCGCCGTCACGAGACTCCACCCACCATGCGCCACCTGCTGCTCGCCCTGCTGCTGTTCACCGGCCTGGCCCACGCCGAACTGCCGGAAACCGACTGGCTCGACCTGATGCCTCCCGAGGACCGCCAGGCTCTCGAAGAAATGCCCGAACTTCAGCACCAGGGCCCGGAGGGCGACAGCACCTTCTACGCCCCGGGCGGCCTGCGCCAGCAGGAGCAGAACCTGCCGGCGGTGATGTACTCGAGCAAAACCGTGGCCGAGCTGGACGGCAAGGCCCTGCGCCTGGGCGGCTACCCGGTGCCGCTGGAAAACGACGAGCAGGGCAACAGCACCCTGTTCTTCCTCGTGCCCTACCCCGGCGCCTGCATCCATGTCCCGCCACCGCCGCCCAACCAGCTGGTGCTGGTGCGCTACCCCAAGGGCATCCCGCTCGAGGACATCTACGCCCCGCTGTGGGTCAGCGGCACGCTGAAGGTGGAACAGGTCAGCAACGACCTGGCCGACGCGGCCTACGCCATGGACGCGGGCGAAGTACGCCTGGTGACCGACGAAGACCTCTACTGATCGCCCCGGAGCCCGCGCATGCGAGCCGTCGCAAACCGCGCAGTGGGCTCGCCTGACTGTCACGGACAGGGTGTCGGCCTCCCATGCGGCTCGGCCTCCGTTGCGCGTCGTCGATTCGCCATGCAACCGCCATCACTCGGTCATCCTGCCGACATACGCCTGTCCCATCCTGCTCCCTCCAACCAGACAGGGAGCCTTCCATGCACAAGTCAGTTCTCGCCGCCGGCCTGCTCGCCTGCGGCCTGGCCCAAGCCGCCGCCTCGCCCAAAGCCATCCAGCTGACGCCGCTCGGCAGTTACACCAGCGGCCTGTTCGGCCAGTCGGCAGCGGAGATCGTCGCCCACGACCCGGTCAGCCAGCGGCTGTTCGTGGTCAACGCCGCCAGCGGCCTGATCGACGTGCTGGATATCCGCGAGCCGAGCCGACCCACGCTACTGTTCAACCTCGACCTGTCTGCCCATGGCGGGGCGGTGAACAGCGTCGCGGTGCGCGACGGGCTGATCGCCGCAGCGGTGGAGAACCGGGTGAAGACCGAGCCCGGTCGCGCCGTGTTCCTCGATCGCGACGGCCAGGTACTGGCCTCGGTGCAGGTCGGTGCCCTGCCGGACATGCTCGTCTTCACTCCGGACGGCAAACACCTGCTGGTAGCCAACGAGGGCGAACCGAGCGACGACTACCTGACCGATCCGGAAGGCTCGGTGAGCATCGTCGAGCTGCCGAAGGACATCGCCAAACTGACCCAGGCCCAGGTCCGCACTGCCGACTTCCGCGCCTTCTCCCGCGCCGACCTGGACCCGTCGGTGCGCATCTTCGGCCCCAATGCCAGTGTCGCCCAGGACCTGGAACCGGAGTACATCAGCGTCGCCCACGACTCCAGAACCGCCTGGGTGACCCTGCAGGAAAACAACGCGGTGGCCGTGCTGGGTATCAAGCGCGGCCAGTTCAGGGCCATCCGCGGGCTCGGCTTCAAGGACCACAGCCTGGCCGGCAACGAACTGGACGCCAGCGACCGCGACAACCAGATCAATATCCGCAACTGGCCGGTGCTGGGCATGTACCAACCCGACGCCATCGCCAGCTACCAGTACCGCGGGCGCACCTACCTGGTCACCGCCAACGAGGGCGACGCGCGCGACTACCCCGGATTCAGCGAAGAGGTGCGCCTGGGCAGTGCCAACTACCCGCTCAGCCCGCTGCACTTCCCGGATGCCGCCAGCCTCAAGCAGAACGCCAACCTTGGCCGCCTGACCGTTTCCAGCGCCAGCGGCTACAACCCGGCCAGCGGCTACTACGAAGCCATCCACGCCTTCGGTGGACGTTCCTTCTCGATCTGGAGCGAAGACCTCACCCAGGTCTACGACAGCGGCGCCGACTTCGAGCGCATCACCGCCGCGGCCAATCCGCAGTTCTTCAACTCCGACCACGCCAGCAACAGCTTCGACAACCGCAGCGACAACAAGGGCCCGGAGCCGGAGGGGGTGACCCTGGCCAAGCTGTGGGGCAAGACCCACGCCTTCATCGGCCTGGAGCGCATCGGTGGAGTGATGGTCTACGACATCAGCCAGCCGCAGGCGCCGCAGTTCGTGCAGTACTTCAACAATCGCGACTTCGCCACCACCCCGGGCAGCGCCACCGCGGGCGACCTGGGTCCCGAGGGGCTGATGGTGATCGAAGCCGAGCACAGCCCGATCGGCGTGCCGCTGCTGGTGGTGGGCAACGAAGTCAGCGGCACCACCAGTTTGTTCCGTATCGATCGCCAGCATCGCTGAACGGGGCCGGCGGCAGAGAAAAGGCCGGGGGACGTGTCTGGCCTTTTCGATTCACGGAGGACCATTTGCCCTCTACTGACGCCAGACCGGCTAATGGGCGTCCTTTTTTCTCCAGGCAGTCTTCCTCGCCGACATCAGCCGCATGCCCGGCGTGATCGCCACCCTCTTCGCTCTGCCCAAGATGCGCGATTACCACTACTGCATCCTTCTCGACCGCGACGCCCGCATCGCCCCACGCTATCCGAGTGGTGAAGGGGAGGTGCTGTGGTTGCAGTTGGAGGATGGGCGGTTGGTGGGGCAGAACGTGTTCAGGGAGGCGGGGGCGTTGGATAGGACGCTGAAGGCGGCTAATAGATGAGTAATCGAGTCGGATGCAGCGGAGCATCAATGCTCCGCTACCATCTGAGTTAGCCAGCTAACTCCTTGGCCATGCCTTTGGCCTGATCCCTTTTACCCGTCCTCCTTTCTGGAGGGTCGTTTCAGTTGGCCTCAATGCCTAGCAACAGATCCGTGGGTGTCAGGCGTTTCAGTGTATGCGTGACAGGATCCATCTCCACATCCAGTGCCAGTGGCGTGATGCCATCCGCGTCATACACCAAATAGGCGTTGCCGCTGCTCATCTCATAGGTTTTCGCACCTGCAGTCGCTATGGTCTTTGGGGTCGCAGACATCAGCTCCTCGACCGAGCTGTAGCGCAGTGCCACATCAACCTCGCCCAGTCGATCGAGGCGCGCTTCGACCGTTTGAGGGGGCTCGGCCATCACGGACTGTAGGGATACTGTATTGGATGCTTCGATCCACTTATCCGAGTAGGCGAAAATCAGATCTTCGTACTTGCTCGTCAGTGGTTTATCCAAATTGCACACAGCCTTGCGAATGGACATGCCATTCTGCCCATTGCGGATATTGCCGTACACGCAGTTAATGAATGGGTCTTTTCCCTTCAGGGTGAGGGTATAAAATACTTCGAAATAGGTATTTGATCCGGCGTTTTCGTAAGCTAGCGCGGGCTCATTATTGAACGAGACTAGCATTCTGGAGGTCTGTCCTGCGTAGCCCACTATATCGGTGAGTACTTTGACGTCATTTTCCAAACTGATCGTCAACTCACTAGTGCATATATTCGCCTGGTAGGTTTCCGTAACGCCTTTTCTAAAAAAGGTGAGGGTGTTCCTCTGCGCTTGTACGGCAGTAGCCAGCGCAAGTGTTAACAATAGCGTGGCGGGTAGAATTTGCTTCATGGGCGAAGGTTCCTGGGCTGCAGATACCTCTTTGAGAACGGCTTCGAATTTCTGTGCCCCCTGCGATAAGGCTCACTGATCGCTACTACTCCTAAAGTAAAATATATACCCTTTTGGATCATTTTTTGCCTAAGAGCCGTAAATCAGCCAAACATAACCTCCAGCACCTAGATAATAGCCTTAAAAAATATTTCCTTCTCTTTATACTTTTTTATCATGCACTGTAGATTATTTGCACGTTCTGCTCTGGTACCTATAGATTCCAGAGTTTCAGCGCGACAAATCCTTTCGATAAATTCATCCCATATGATATCGGCTGCCTCCAGTCGCTCCATCTGCTCTTCACGGTTTATTATCGCCCCCTGCGCAAACTCAACGGCATCACTGTAGGTCAGTGCAGATAATTCTCGCTGCATCTCTAGCTCAAACTGTAGTCGCGCCTCTATCTCTTGCTGTTGTTCTAACTCCTCTTCTAGTCCAGCATGAGCCAATCCAATGAAAAGTAACGCAACGACTATAGCCCTACCAACCACATGCACACTCCTTTCTCTAGCTGAGTCTATCTAGCGGCACGGAGTACATTGCCATCCATAATGCCTGCCCCGTATTGCTCATTCCAAGTCAAGCAAACTTCCCTGAACAGTTTCTGGAATGCAGGCTATATAGGTTAAGTACTTAGATTTTTTTTTAACCAAGACCCCATGCTTGGGCTCCTGCGTCGCTGCCACTCTATTAATCTTTGTCATCACTCCGTACGTATAGGCGCCATTTGAAAAAGTTATAGAATTCGAAAGCTCATTCCCAGAAACACTGCCTATGGCGATCTCTACATCTGCCATTGATCGTGTCAACTTAAGTTCTGGCGGATAACCGCTCCTACCAAATGAGTACGTCACCATGCCTCTATCTTTGTACACCTCAATATTCTTATTATTTTTTGTTTCGCACATAAATACGGGCGCATGGCTTTCCGCGCCACCTGACACTACAGGAAGGCACACAGTAAAAGCTAAAACCAAATTAATAAATTTCATTTAGCGCGCAACTTTGAAGACCACTCCAGAGAGGAGAATTTTTATTTATCCAACCACATCATCAGGCCAACACCACCTCTTTCTCTAAAAGCTGCACTTAAGTCAATCAGTACGTTGAGGATCCGTACATATCATGTCTGACAACGCCCCACCCTTAGCCTCGACAGTACAACTCTGAACATACTCCCCAGGTTCTTCATTCAGAAGATAGTTAAACTCAAAACTGACGGCACTACCATGAAATACTATTTTTGAAAAACCTGCATATGAAAAACCCTCCGCCAGAGACAGGCCATTCATTTCACAAATATCCTTTCGCTCAACAACAGCCCAGTCATCCCTAGGGCTTACCAATTCAAGTCTAAGGCATGGAAATGGCGACTCCGAATTGAATCGAGTATATCTAAATACAAAACCTTCAACTCTCTTAACATTAACCTCTACCGCATACCGATACACATCCGTATCGGCAATGGAATAAATTGGCAAAACACCTAGTAATAATGCTGCAAGCAGAATATTCCGACGTATTCTATTCATCTAAATACCTTGACCTTCTTAAGAAACGATCACTGGGTAGGCTTTCTGGCCAATTTGATCGGGTTTTTATCACTTCACTAAATCGTGCAAGATCATTATTCGCCACATATTCCTGAAGCAGAGCGCGGATATTCGGCGTGTAATCCCCTCGGTAACGCAGGTCAACCAACATATCCTTTATCTTGGAGTGAAGCGCATCCCAATTCGTAACCCCGTACACTTCAATAACATCTCTCTTTTCACATATCCTTCTGACATCCCTCTCCATAAATTCATATACAAAAATAAACAATTCATGCTGCTGCTTTCTTGTGATCTGTGCAGATCTAATTTCTGCGCTTGCGGCATTTAAATAATCTCTCGCATTATTTTTAGTAAGCCCTTTGCCGCCAGACAGCCAAGATAGTAGCGGTTCTGAAATACCAACACTTTCTAAATCATCTCTCACATTTGGCTGATGACCGACATCATACCCCCGACCTATGGTTACCCCGGAAGCGCCAACCGGAGGCCAGTGGGGAACCCTACTGAAAAATCGAGAGTCTTCAATATCATTCCCTTCGACATCGAAGGTTAATTGACCATGTGGGACTTGGAGCCATTTCAGATCATTTTCATCCTCTAATGCACGAAGCCCCCCGACCAACCCCAAGGCCTGAAAATGCCACGCCTTCCCATCTCCACTAATCCCATGGCGCCCCGCCAGCTCTTTCCACCAGCTCAGCTCTTCGATCCTCTGCTTTTCAACTTCCCAGATCGGATTCGGCTTACCTAGCTCTTCCGCCAGCAATGGATCTAGCTCATCCCATTTGCCCTTGTTCCAGAACCACTCGCTTTCGTACTTGGTGATCAACTGCCCGAACACTTGGGCGTGCCAGGGCTTGACCAGCGCCGCTCGGATTTCATCGCTGGTCAGTACGCCATCTTTATCGGTATCGACGATATCGTAGAGTCGAGCGAGCGTTACGATGGGACCGCCATCGCCCTTGCTGATCTGGGCGCGATAGTTGTGCTGTTCGTCCTCGCTCAGCATGCCTCTGGCGTTGAAGGTGTAGGCCAGTTTCTCCAGGGGCGTTCCAGTGTCCTCAAGCCATTGGAAGTCCTGCCATTCCCAGGGGCTATGCCGGGTGGTGATCAGTTCCTGCTCGGCGAGCCAACCGTCGATAGGGTTGCCGTTTTCGTCAGCGAACAATCCCTCCAGCCGCCACCAGTAGGTTGTGTTGGGCGTGGGGCTACCTTCCACAAGGGTTTTGACTTGGATCTTATTCGCCGCTGGAAGGCCATCCAGCAGCGCCTGGGGAACGATCAGGTCGACGCCGATCTGGCTGCCGCTGTCGCTTAGCTTGGGCGGATTGTTCGCATTGATATCATCGCGATGGGCAATCAGTTTGCTCGCGCCCTTATAGACCTTGAGCAGGGTTTTCTGCTCGTCGGGCAAGCGATTGGCCCAGGCGCGGCTCTGCGCGATAAAACCGGGCACATCGTCGCAACTGAAGACCTCCAGATGAACGAGAGGATGAGCGGAGCTGTTGTGGTTCTGATAAGTCCCGGGGTGACCAATCAGCTCACCTGCCTTGATCGGAATACCTGCATCCAGAACCACTACCTGGCCCAGCTCTTTGGGTTCACTCCGAGCTTGCAAAAACTTGGAGGAAATGTAGCCGGGAAGATTGCCTTCGCTATCGGCCGTGAGGGGTGGATTTGCCGTGCCGTTGATAAGGCTGGCGAGCTTAACGAACTCACCTTCTGCCGCGCTCACCGTGATTTCTGCCCCCTTAGACAGTTCAGATAATCTAGGGGAGTTGACATCAGGATTCGCACGGACGCCCAAGCCTCCACTTTGGGTATTGACGATATGACTCTTGACCTCCCAGAACGCAGGCCGTGGCAGATCTGCCTTGGCCTGATAGCCGGCCCAATCCTGTAAATGCATATACAGGCTGTAGAGGGTCAGACTCGGAGGCATTTGCTCATCGGCTGCGTCGCCCTCGGCTTTCTTGGGCTGTGGCGGCTGCAGAGTGTGTTTGACCAGAACGAACCCCGTGGAAAAGGGCGCTCGCTTGATTCTTGGAATTTCATCGGTGAACTCGCTGACCGGATAGCGCTCGTCGATACGGTAGGCGATCACCTCACCGTCGGCGATGCAGCGCACGCTCGATTGATCGAATACGGCTGCAGTTCCATCGTCGAAATGCACGCCGCCATGCCATAGGCCATTCTCGCCGGTTGGGTAGTAGCCGCCCCTGGCCTTGGCCATGTGGGTTAGAAGCTGCAGCGAATTACTGTTCGTTTCCTTGCAGGGGAATGGATACGCCCAATTGATCGGTTTGTTTTCGGCCATCTTCACTGTGTCCTGTACCTTGACTGCCGGCTCTCTAACGCCCGGCTTTTATCCCTGTCTTAACCGGAGAAATTGAGCGAGCGTTTACGCTTGCTCGGCACCTTGACCAACTCACCCGGCTGCGCCTGCTCCAACAAACTCCCCGCCTTGTCGCTATCGGCCATGCCCGGTAGCACCGGCGGCTTGATCTTAAGCCCCGAGCCCTTGCCCGGCGCGCCTCCGGCGTTGAGGCGGGCTAGCGGGCCGGAGATGGTGATGCCGCCGGGGTCGAGTTTGATGAAGCTGCCACCGGCCTTGATGGTCAGTTCGATGCCGGCTTCGATGACCATTTTCTGCCCGGCTTTGAGGTGAATCTCGCGGCCGGCCTTGGTCAGTTGTGCGGTGCCCAGCTTGATGTGTTGGTCGGTGGCCACCGTCAGGTGGTCCTGGGGCTTGACCTCGACCTTGCGGTCGGCGGTGACGGTGAGGTGCTCCTCGGCCAGCAGTTCGGTGTAGCTGTTCTTCTCCACGGTGTCGTGGCGTTCGTTGCCGACGCG